>NZ_CP074437.1:0-5079954 GCF_018388785.1 Klebsiella sp. A52 | reverse complement strand
GCCACCACCGGTTTACGGCAGGCGCGGGCGCGTTCGAGCACTTTTTTCGCCACCGTCGGCGCCGGCGGTTTGGAAACAAGGACGATAATTTCCGTTTGCGGATCCGCTTCCAGCATCTGAATGGCGTCGAGCATCATCAGGCCGCCGATTTTCTCACTCAGATCGCGACCGCCGGTACCGATTAGCTGCGAGATCCCGCCGCCGAAATCGTGGATACGGACGCTCAGCTCCTGGCTACCGGTGCCGGAGGCGCCGATAATGCCGATGTTGCCGCGGCGAACCGCGTTACCGAAGCACAGCGCCGCGCCGTTAATAATGGCGGTGCCGCAGTCTGGCCCCATCATCAACAATCCCTTTTCGTGGGCCAGCTGTTTCAGCGCCAGTTCGTCGTCAATAGAGACGTTATCGGAAAACAACATCACGTTAAGATCGTTTTGCAGCGCCTGGCGCGCTTCGCGAGCGGCAAACAGGCCGTTGACCGAGATAATCGCGAGGTTACTTTGCGGAAGATGTTTTTTGGCGCTGGCGAGGGTGGCGTAGCGCGCTTCGCGCTGGCCGCTTTCGGCCTTTTTGCTGAACAGCGCTTCTATTTCACTGAGTATCTGTTCGCTATCGGCGCCGTCTTTGCCCTTGATGACGATCATCAGGTCGCCGTTTTTCGCCGCTTCCAGCTCTGGCGTCAGCAGCCCCAGGTTATTCAGCACCCCTTTGTTCATTTCCGTCGCCATCGCCACAAATGCCTGCTCTACGCCATCGAGCTTATTAGCGCGGGTGGAAATCGACATTAATGAGACGGAATCAAAATAGGTATTCTTCTTCACCACTATTTTAACTGACATTATTCCCTCCATACGTTTGGCTCAGCGCGCAGGCATCCGCCATGCCCAATAGCATGTCGCTGCCGGAACTTGAGCCAATATTTTTAATATCGGCAATAGCCTCAATAGAAAAGGTTGTCGGTTGATTAACCATCAGGTTAATCAACACGGCGATACTTTCTCGATAATGCTGATTAATCGCCGCCTCCAGCGTAATCGCGCTGAGCGGCGTAGTATTTTGTCGGGCGCTCCGCAGCGCGGTTATAAAGGCTTCCCGGTGATGGTTAGCCGGGTGTCCCTTTATGAATAAAATAACGCTTAGACCTAGCAAATAATCATCCGCCGATGGCGTCAGGCCAATGCCTAATCCGATCATGTTCGCCACGGCGGCGCTGATATTTTTATTTTCGCCAAGTGCTTTAAATAATATTTCCCGTCGCTGCTGTAATTCACGACTCATTGCGTGATAAAAGGGATTGTCGCCGCGATAGAGAAATAACGTATCATCCTCATGTAACTGCGTAACGATAATGTTGTGCCATTGTCGCCAGGCTATCTGGTTGTATGTTGCCGCGTTTAATACCGCTCGCGGCGTTTGCCAGCGCTTACACCGGTGGATGTCTATCCATTTATTATCGCCAATGTAAATTCCTGAATCGGTAAACCGGACGCTTTCCCCTGGCCGGAGCAGGTTGTCAAAGTGGGTGAGTGCTAACCTACAGCTATTGGGCGCATTGTCAGAGGTTTCGCACAGCAGCGTCAGAAGCCCTGGTTTGCCCGGGGTAAGCAGGTTTACCGCATGGGTGAAAACCTGCCCGACCCGTCCACCGCCGCGCTGTGCGAGAAAGCGGGTATCCGCAGTTAGCGCTTGCACACACCACCGCGAGGAGGTGTTAATGGCGATTCTCCTTCCTCAGGCTCCGGCGGCGACCAGCAGGTGGGCGATTTCACTGAATCCCTTATCCCATGCCAGCTCCAGCGGCGATTTACCATACTTATCGGTCATATGCGGGTTGGCGCCGTGATCCAGCAGCAGTTTGACGATCTCCTGCTGCGTCGCGCCGCCGTCGTTTAAGACAATCGCTTCCAGCAGCGGCGTCCAGCCGACGAAATTGGTGTGGTTCACGTTAATATCCGTTTCCGTCAGCAATATTTTCACGATTTCAAGATGGCCTTTTTCACAGGCCGGCGTCAGACCAACGCCGCCGAAACGCGTTAATCGTTCGAGGTCGGGATTTGCCGGCAAAATTAAGCGCAGTAGTTCGACGTCGTTATTCAGACAGCTGATTAAAAACGGGTTAAAACAGGTCTGGTCCTGCTTATTAATATCTACGCCAGCGGCAATAAGAATAGAAACACAAGCATAATGTTTATTCAGGCTGGCGAGGGTAATGGCGGTTCGCCCCTGGCGATTACTGGCATTAATATCGACGCCGCTTGCTAAGCAGGCTTTTAATTTCGCGATATTTCCCTGCTCTGCAGCCAAAAGATAGTCAGCAATAATATTTTCCGTCGCCATCACCTTGCTCCTGTTTTGCAGCTAAGACTTTTGATGGCTTGAGCATAGCAACCAGAAATAGATAAAAGAACCCGCTTAAATTTTATTCGCCATAATCCGGTAGATTATTGAATAACTTTCAATAATTGATGCAGACTGTGCGGCAGAGCAATGTTTACTTCTTTACACCTATACCCCTTAACGCAATCGGGTTTTCTTTCGATATAGTTACCGTCAGAAAGCAATGTCATCGATCTATTTTTCAGAGAGGAAAGAGATGAACGGACTCACCGCTACGGGGATCACCGTCGGTATTTGCGCAGGCGTTTGGCAGCTAATTTCCTCGCACGTCGGGCTGCAGCACGGTTGGGAATTATTGGGAACCATCGGCTTCGTCGCGTTCTGTAGTTTCTATGCGGCAGGGGGCGGTAAAAGCGGTTTTGTGAGAAGCCTATGCGTTAACTATTCCGGGGCGGTGTGGGCGTGGCTGGCGGCGCTGGCCGCCGGCGCTCTCGCCTCAGCCAGCGGTATGTCGGGGTTCTGGGCAAGCGTCATTACCACGGTGCCGTTTTCGGCAGTCATCGTCTGGCAGGGGCGCTTTACGCTAACCTCGTTTATTCCCGGCGGCTTCCTCGGCATGACGCTCTTTTTCGCCACCGGTTTGAACTGGACGGTGACATTGCTGGGATTTCTGGCGGGCAACTGCGTCGGCTTTATTTCAGAATATAGCGGGCGCAAACTCAGCGAGGCGACCAGTAAGGAGCGAGCCTGAATTCACTACGGGTGTTAAGCATTGTTCAAAAATGATTGCCCCTCGCCCCGGTAACCAATACATTCAGCTTACGTATGGTTTAGCGGAAGCGGGAAGGACGCATGAACTCGATTTTTACTGAAGAAAATCTGCTGGCATTCACCACCGCGGCGCGTTTTGGCAGCTTCAGCAAGGCGGCCGACGAGCTGGGGTTAACCACCTCAGCCATCAGCTATACCATCAAACGGATGGAAGCCGGGCTGGACGTAGTGCTGTTTACCCGCAACACCCGCAGCATTGAACTGACGGAATCCGGCTACTATCTGTTTCGCAAGGCCACCGATCTGCTTAATGATTTCCACGCGATAAAGCGCAGCATAGATACTATCTCGCAAGGCATCGAAGCGCGGGTGCGGATCTGCATTAACCAACTGCTATACACGCCTCGCCATACCGCCCGCCTGCTGCAGGTGCTGAAAAAACAGTTTCCCACCTGTCAGATAACCGTCACCACCGAGGTGTACAACGGCGTCTGGGATTCGATCATCAATAACCAGGCGAATATTGCCATCGGCGCGCCGGACACGCTGCTCGACGGCGGCGGTATCGATTATACCGAGATCGGCGCGATCCGCTGGGTGTTTGCTATTGCCCCGGATCATCCGCTGGCGTTTATGCCCGAGCCTATCTCGGAAAGCCAGCTGCGCCTTTATCCCAATATCATGGTTGAGGATACCGCCAGCACGATCAATAAAAAGGTCGGTTGGCTGCTACATGGCCAGGAAGCGATCCTGGTTCCTGACTTCAATACTAAATGCCAGTGTCAGATCCTCGGTGAGGGGATCGGTTTTTTACCGGACTATATGGTGAACGAAGCGATAGCCGAGAAACTGCTGGTGATTCGTCAGATCCACAACCCGCGTCAGGATTCCGGCATGCTGCTGGCGACGCAGCATGCCGCAACCGGCCAGGTGACGCAGTGGATTAAAAAGCAATTTCGCCCTGGCGGGATTTTAACGGCGATATATGCTGATTTATTGCATCGCGGAGAGGCGAAATAGTCTTGCTGCACATATCGTTACGCCAAAACTCCAGCTGTGGACTTTTCCCTTCGCTTTGCCTTATATATATTTGATGACGTCGGTGATACGGGAAAGTACGGCAATGGATACGGGGAAGTTGAATAGCAGTTTTGGTCGTATTCATGCGTGCTACCAGAAGCTGCAGTTAAATGCGCATCTCCCGGATGTGACCGCCTGTAGCGAAAGCATCGAATTGGCCCCTGGCGAGCGTTTTCAGCCGCAGGCTGGGTTTATTTACTTTCTGCTTTCCGGGCAAATCACTCTCGCCGTCAGCGAGCCTGATAATCTGCTAGGGATCGTGATCGAACATATGCCGGTTGGCCTGCTTGAGCACTATTGCCCGGCGGTAGAACTGCTGTACCAATGCCTCGATCGCTGCCGTTTCGCCAGAATCAGCGTGGAGGATTTCGAGCGTATCTTCTTTTACTCTTCGCCGGAGTATATGAAAGAGCTGACGACCATTCTGGCCTACATGGGCATTTTTGCCCTCGATGCGCACAACGAGCGCGGTAACCTGTCCGGTTTTCAGACCATAAAATCGATGCTATCGCGTTATCTGTACCGTAACGAGATCGATTATGGAAAACGTGAAAGCCTGTCCGCTTTTATTATTAAACGGACCAATCTTTCGCGCAGCTATGTTTATCAGGTCTTAGCCGCGTTAAAAGAAGGCGGCTATATTACGGTGAAAAAAGGTCAACTGATTTCTATCAACCGAAAAATACCGGATAAATTCTGATTAATATGGTCAGTTGTCAGGGCGATCATGCCCGACTTGCTGACGCCTGTATAAAGTGAATGTGAAATACGTCACACATTCTGGAGTTATTTTATGACCCTGGATTATATTGCTTTAGCCATCCTGATTGCGGTGGTGCTGATTTTATTTTATGGAATTATTGTGATCCACGATATTCCTTATGAAATAGCCAAAAAAAGGAATCATCCGCACCAGGATGCGATTCATTACGCTGGCTGGGTGAGCTTGTTCACCCTGCACGTGCTGTGGCCGCTGCTATGGATCTGGGCCACGCTGTGGCGGGAAGACCGTGGTTGGGGAATGCAACAGTTAAACGCCGAACAACACGATTTACATCAGCGTCTGGATGCGATGCAGGCGGAATTAAATCGTCTGAAAAATAGCGCCGTCAATCAGGAGGGTAAATAATGGAAACGTTATTACTGCTATGTTATGCCGCACTATGTATCGTGATATTTAAGGTATTCCGTATTCCATTAAATAAATGGACGGTTCCCACGGCGGTATTAGGCGGCGTAATACTGATTGGCATGTTAATCCTCGGTATGAATTATAACTTCCCCTATAGCGAAGTCGGGAAACAGGTTTACCGCACGGTGCCCATTGTTTCGCAAACCCGCGGGCGAGTTACCAGCGTGCCGGTAAAACCAAATCAGATGCTGCATGAAGGCGACATCCTCTTCACCATCGACCCAACCCCGTTCCAGGCGAAAGTCGACGACCTGACCGCGCAGGTGAAAGCGGCCAGCCAGGATGCGTTGTCGCTTGATGCGGGGTTAACCAGCGCGCAGGCTGATTTAAGCAAAGCGGTCGCCGAGCGCGATCGGGCCCAGCGTGAATACGCCCGCTTCCAGGCGGGTCATGATAAAGGGGCTTTTTCCGATCAGATGGTCGATACGCGTCGCCAGAACTGGAAAGCGACGCAGGCGGCGGTTGACGCCGCCCGGGCAAAGGTCGCACAGGCGCGTAACGATCTCAATTCGGTGGTGCACGGTGAGAACACCAAAGTCGCTTCGCTGCTGGCGCAGCTGCGCGAGGCGCAATTTAAGCTCGATAACACGGTGGTGCGCGCGCCGTCTGACGGTTACGTCAGTACCGTCGGCCTGCGCCCGGGAACGATGTCCACCGCGCTGGGGCTGAAGCCGGTGATGACGTTTGTGCCAACGGATAATGTGAATTCACGTGAATACGTCGCCGCATTCCGCCAGAACGCGCTGCAGCGTTTGCAAAAAGGTGAGCAGGCTGAATTACTGTTCCCCTCTATTCCCGGAACCGTGTTTAAAGCGCAGGTAGCGGAAGTGCTGCCGGCGATTGGCGAAAGCCAGTTTCAGGGGCAGGGGACGTTGCTGACGGCCAACGATCTGGCGGCGCGCGGCCGAGCGCTGGTGGTATTAAAAGTGACTGACGACCGTCTGGCAAACTATCAGCTGCCGCAGGGGGCGGATGTCGAAGCCGCCGTCTATTCGCAGCATTTTGAGCACCTGTCGCTGATAAGAAAGATCCTCATCCGCATGAAAAGCTGGGAAAGCTATCTCTATCTCGATCACTAAAACGACGGAATAGCGGCAAGGCAGTTTTAAGAACTTTTCCTAATGCTAAGCGCAGAAGCTTATGCCATGCTGAATGTGACTCGTAACATAAAGCACGCGTTAAGAGAGGAAAAATATGAAAAAAGCAATGATTGCACTATCCGCTATTCTGGTCGCTTCTCCGGTATTCGCGGCAACCACTACACATGCAACCGATGATACCGTGGCCGCAGCCCACGAAAATGCCAACACGGCAAAAGAAAAACTGCACCAGGCGCAGAATCAGGGCGAAGAGATGAAGCTCAAGTCCAAACATGCTGCTGAAGGGAAAAGCGATAGCGTCGGCAGCCAGGTAAGCGAAGGCACGCAGAAAACCTGGAACAAAACCAAAGAAGGCGCTGAGAAGGGCTGGGATAAGACCAAAGAAGGCACTGAGAAAGGCTGGAATGCCACTAAAGAAGGCGCCAGCAAAGGTTGGGATAAAACCAAAGAAGTCAGCGAAAAAGGCTGGGATAAAACCAAGCAAGGCGCTGAAGAGTTAAAGAATAAAGTCTCTGAGTAATCACTGACTCGCTGAGAACAAAAAAGGTCGCGCAAGCGGCCTTTTTTACGTCTGACGCTCGCTGAAATTAAAGTTTGTTGCCCTCCTGAATTAGCCAGGAATAGTCCTGGATAGTTTGCTAATCACTATTTCTCCACATTTGCAGGGTAAAAAAGAAATATATCAGGAGGTGTACTATGAAAAAGATTATTTCTCTGGCAGTTATTTTATCCTGCGTGCTGAGCGCTCAGGCTTTTGCCGATGGCCCGAATGATGGCCATCGTCCGGGGCAACAGCAGGTATGGCAGAATGGCCCGAAACAGGGTGACCAAAACGGACGCCACCAGCCGGGCGGTCCTGGCGATAACCATCAGGACAACAATGACCACCGCGGCCCGGAGCGTAGCGGTCATGACGATCGTCGCCAGGAGCGCCATGAACAGGATCATTTCGCCTGGAGGGGTAACGATTTCCGTAAAGGCCATCCGGCGCCGGAGCGTTATCGCGGTGATGAATATCGCGTCAGTAACTGGAACGAGCGTGGTCTGCCGCGCCCGCCGGAGGGCCATCACTGGTCTTATATCGATGGCAATTACGTGCTGATCGCCGCGGCGACCGGAATTATTACCTCAATACTGGTAAGCGGCGCCCTTGGTCATTAAATAATGATACTTGCGGCATGGCATTAGCGCCGGGTCAGGCTAACGTCTGACCCGGCTTATTGATGCTAACTTGTATGGACCGCAGTGGATTACCGTTTATTCAGCTCGTCATCAGGCCAGTATTTATAACCGTTGACCATCGCCTGCGCCGCCAACCCTTTTTCGGTGATTTCATAAACGTTGACTTTTGACGGCAGCGAAGAGGTATCTTTCGCCACGCCGTTAGCCGATGCGCCTATCGGAGCGATGCCGTTGTCGTCATATTTCGCTGCCGCGTTGGCATCCGCGCCGACCATATAGCCTTTAGTAATGAAAGTATTCAACGCATCTTTGTCGTGAAATACCAGTACGGTGCGCTGTTGTTTCACGCCCATACCAAGACCGGCGCCGCCCTGAGCCATTTTCATATAAGTATCTTTGCCCGTGGCGCTATTTTTCACGACACCATAGCCGCTGCCGAAGCCGAAGACGAATATTTTGCTGCTATTGCTGGCGAATACCGCGTAGCCCTTTGAATGCTGGATATCGCTGCGTGCTTCCGGACGCAGGCTATAGAGTTTACTGAGCGTATTGGTACGCATCTTTTGAATGCTGGCGCGTTGCTGGCTGGCGGTGTCGCCCTCAGCGCTGCAGCCTGCCAGCGTCAGCGCGCAGGCAACGACAAGTAATTGATATTTCATAGCTGTTTATTTTATTTAAAACTGAGTCAAAGCGGGGATGGTAGATTAAATGTTGGTGACCAACCCAGAAAATAAACGTTTATATTTAAATTTTGCCGGTTTTAATGGTTTTTGTTCTGCGATTTTTCTGCATTAAAAATATGACGAATGGCGTTCCAGGAATTAGAAATGCTACTTGCATAAACTTTGAGCCAGGATAACGTGTTAACTTCTTAATCTATTCTCGGAGAACGGCATGTCTGATTGTGTAATTCCAGAAATTAAAGCCACGGAACAAGAAATGATTTCTATCCGTCATTATTTACATGCCAATCCGGAATTAAGTCTGGAAGAGTTTAATACCAGCGAGCTGGTTGCCGGCAAACTGGCGGAATGGGGCTATCAGGTGACCCGCGGCCTCGGTAAAACCGGCGTCGTCGGCAGCCTGAGCAAAGGCGACTCGCCGCGCACTATTGGCCTGCGCGCCGATATGGACGCATTACCGATTTATGAAACCACCGATTTACCCTGGGCCAGTACGGTACCTGGAAAAATGCACGCCTGCGGCCACGATGGCCACACCACGATTTTACTGGCGGCGGCGAAGTATATCGCTTCGCCGGCCTGCCAGTTTAACGGCACGGTGCATCTGATTTTCCAGCCCGCGGAAGAAGCCATCGGTGGCGCGGATCTGATGATTAAAGATGGCCTGTTTGAGCAGTTCCCCTGCGAACGCATCTTCGGTCTGCACAATATGCCGGGATTACCGGTTGGCAAGCTGGGCTTCTATGCCGGCAATTTTATGGCCTCGGCGGACACGGTCAAAATCACGATTACCGGCTACGGCGGCCACGGTGCCCATCCGGAACGCACCGTCGATCCTATCGTCGCCGGCGCGGCGCTGGTGATGGCGTTGCAGAGCATCGTCGCGCGCAACGTGCCGCCGGGTGAAACGGCGGTCGTCAGCGTGGGGACTTTCCAGGCCGGCATCGCCTCGAACGTGATTCCGGAGAGCGTGGTGATGGAGCTCAGCGTGCGGGCGATGAAGCCGGAAATTCGCGACCTGCTGATAAAGCGTATTCAAGAGCTGACCGAATTTACCGCCAAAAGCTATGGCGCCAGCAGCGACGTCGAGATTTACGACTCCTATCCGGTATTAACCAACAGTAATGAAGAGACCGATTTCGCCCAGGCGCTGGCGCTGGAAGTCTTTGGCCGCGAAGGGGTGCTGGAGTCGGTATCGCCAATGAACGCCAGCGAAGATTTCGCTTTTATGCTGCGCGAGCGTCCGGGCTGCTACTTCCTGCTGGGCAACGGTGAAAAAGGCGAGAAGGGCGGCTGTATGGTGCATAACCCCGGTTATGACTTTAACGATGACATTATCAGCACCGGCGCGACGCTGTTCGCGCGTTTAGTGCAAGCGCACTGCCGTTAATCCCTGGAGAAAATCTCGAATGAAAAAATCACTGTTGTTATGTTTGGCATTAATGGCGTCGACGTCGGCGCTGGCCGCCGGGGCGAAAGAGATCCGTTTTGGCGTTGATCCGACCTTTGCGCCGTTTGAATGGAAAGATCCGCAGGGCAAGCTGGCGGGATTTGATATCGATTTAGGCAACGCGATTTGCCAGCAGCTGCAGGCGAAGTGCGTGTGGGTGGAAAGCAACTTTGACGGCATTATCCCGGCGCTAAAAGCGCGTAAGTTCGATGCGATTCTTTCGGGGATGTATATGACCGAGAAGCGTAAAGAGCAGATTGCCTTTAGCGATAAGCTCTACAACGGGCCGGTATTTCTGGTGGCGCGTAAAAATACCCTCAAAGGCAATACGCCGGAGCAGCTGAAGGGGAAAACCATCGGCGTCGAGCAGGGGTCGGCACAGGAAACTTATGTGAACCAGTACTGGCGACCGCAGGGTATCAACATTGTCGCCTATCAGGGCGCCGATAGCGTGGTGCGCGACCTTGAATCAGGCCGCCTCGATGGCGCTGTGCTCTCCGGCATGATGGCCGATTACAGTTTCCTGCAGCAGCCGCAGGGCAAGGATTTCGCCTTTGTTGGCGGACAGCTGCAGGATAATAAACTGTTCGGCGCCGGGGCGGCGATTGGCCTGCGTCAAGGCGACGATGCGCTGCGCGAAGAGATAAATGGCGCGATTGCGAAAATGCTTGCCGACGGCACCTACAAAAAACTGGCCGGGAAATATTTTAGCTTTGACGTTTATTCCGGGACATAATGTCAGAGTGTACCCTGCGGGCATGGACTGCCCGCCGCAAGATTCCTTTTCTGATTATCCACTCGACATCCTCTTCAGACCCCCTGCGGTTATCTGAGGGAAACAGAATATAAGCTAAGGAGTAATCGGCATGATGACACGTCCATTGGGCAAAAGCGGATTTTCCATCGCCCCATTAGTATTTGGCGGCAACGTCTTTGGCTGGACCATCGATGAGAAAACCAGTTTTGCCATTCTTGATGCTTTTGTTGACCACGGTTTTGATGCTATCGATACGGCGGATGTGTACTCCCGCTGGGCGGAAGGCAATCAGGGCGGTGAATCCGAAACCATTATTGGCCGCTGGCTACAGGCGCGCCCCGGCATACGCGATAAAGTCAAAATCTTCACCAAAGTCGGCTCTGATATGGGGCTACCCGGCCATAAAGGATTGAAAAAAGCCTGGATCCAGCAGGCGATTGACGACTCGTTGCGCCGCCTGAATACGGATTACGTCGACCTCTATTTCGCCCACTGGCCGGATCCTGAAACGCCAATCGATGAAACGTTAGAAGCATTCCAGGCGCTGCAGCAGGCCGGCAAGGTGCGGGCGATTGGCGCTTCAAACCTCGACGCCGGACAGCTGTCATCGGCGCTAGAAGTAGCGCGTAAAGGCGGCCTTCCTGCCTGGCAGGTGCTGCAGCCGGAATATAACCTCTATCACCGCTCCGCCTTTGAAGGGGCGCTTCGCGATCTCTGCGTAAGCCGCGATATTGGCGTGGTGACCTACTACAGCCTGGCCTCCGGCTTCCTGAGCGGTAAGTATCGCCAGCCGTCCGATTTAGCGCAAAGCCAGCGCGGCAGCGGCATCGCTAAATATCTCAATCCACGCGGAATGCGGATTATTGACACGCTGGTCGCGGTGGCGGAAGAACAGCGCGCGAAGCCTGCCGAAGTGGCGTTGGCGTGGCTGATGAGCCGGGAAGGCGTTACCGCGCCGATTGCCAGCGCTACCAGCCTGGCGCAGGTGGAAAGCTTCGCCCACGCGGCGGCGTTGAGCCTCAGCAGCGAACAATTGGCGCGGCTCGACAGCGCCAGCGCCTGAGTCAGTCCCTCCCCGGAGGCGGCGCGTTGCGCCTTGTCCGGGCTACCAAATCGCACAGTGCGTAGCCCCGGTAAGCGGTAGCGCCACCGGGGATTTTGCGGCCACCAACACCGGCAGTTTCAGCCGGAAAAGTGGATAAATTAACGGCGGGCCGCACGAACGGTAGGCCGGATAAGGCGCAGCCGCCATCCGGCACAAAGCTGCTCCATATCCGCGGATGTTGCCCGGCGTAGCGACACATGACCCCCTTTACTCATCAGGCTCACCCGCCGTTTCTGCTCCTGAACATGCATTTCCGTCAGCGCCTGATGCCGAAGCACCCGCGCCCGCAGGGCCCGTTCAACCGGATGGGGCGCTTCCCATATCGCCGGGCGCTTCTCCCGGCCACGCAATATTATTCCTGATGGCGGGTAACGTTGAGGATCTTCGCGCTTGCGCCGACCGGGAAATTACTCAAGGCGCCAAAATCACTGCCCTGATAACCCATGATCTTACCATCGGTGCGCATCTGCTGAAGATCGATCAAGATAGCCCCCAGCGTGGGAATGATTTTCTCCCGCCAGACGAACAAATAGAGATCCTCCGCCACCTGTACGTAATGGCAGCGGTCGACATCCGCCAGCCCCTTTTCCACGCCGTCCAGACACTGCCAGGCGTAAAAATTATCGTTGAGATAGATGTGTTCATAACGCTCGGTCGGGCTATAGGTGTACTGATTGCGCATGCCGACCAGCGCGGTGGTAAAGTCCGGCAGCGGCCCCGGCTGGGCATCCAGGCGGGCGAAGACAAATCGCGCCTCGACGGCGGTCAGCGGCAACCCTTGCTCTACCCGGCTGAAGGCGTCCAGCCGCGCGGCGGCTTCGTCCGGTAGCTGGCCGTATACCAGCGTGGCGTTGCGCTGCGTCAGGTTGCATACCGCGCTGATACTGGCGTTATCGCGCTCCGGGTCAAGAAAATCGATAAACAGAATATCGGGGCGCAGGGCGGTTGCCCGCCAGGGCGCGCGTTTGCCGTTCCAGAGCAGAGTCTGGTCATTTTCGATAATCAGCTGCTGCGGCTCGCTCCCGGCGGCATAAAAGGTAAAGCGTTCGCCTGCGGGCAGACTGGCGGTGGCCAGCAGGTTGCCGTGCGGGGCGAAACCATCGGCCAGCGCGCCGACCTGGATAAATACGGCTTCTGAAGTCATGTGAGCTCCTGAGTAAAGTGGGGCGTTAAGTAAACGCCAGCGTTGGAACATCGACGATGCTGGAACCGCCATCGGCGACCAGCGTCGCACCGCTGATAATGGCGGCCTGCGGCGAGCAGAGAAATTGGCAGGCCTGCGCTATTTCATCGGGGCTGGCGGGGCGGCGTAGCGGAACGTCGCGGCACACCCGTTGATAGGCCTCGGTAAGCGACAACCCTTCCTCCCGCATCAGCGGAATCATCTCTTCATCCGCCATCGGGGTGGTGACCCAGCCTGGGCAGATGGCATTGGCGCGGACGCCCTGTGGGCCGTAATCGCGGGCGACGGAGCGCATCAGGCCGATTAACGCGTGTTTGGCGGTGACGTAGCCACAGGCCTGCGGCCCGGCGGCAAGGGAAGCGATGGAGGCGACGAACAGTACATTGCTGCGGCTGGCGATAAGCGCAGGCAGGCAGGCGCGCACGCTGACGAAAGCGCTGTTCAGGTTCGCGTCCAGCGCCTCTCGCCATTGGCGATCGCTGGTGTCGGCGGCGGCGCTATTGCCCATGCCGCCGGCGCTGCAGATGAGCACATCGATACCGCCGGTTTGGTCGAGAATTGCAGGTAGCAGCCGTTCCCGCCAGACATCGCCGTCGGCGGCATCGCCCACCAGCGCCGTCGCGCCGGTTTCATCGGCGATCTTCTGTAGCTGCGCTTCGCGTCTGCCGGTAATAAACACCCGCTCGCCCGCTGCCGTCATCAGCCGCGCGCAGGCGGCGCCAATCCCGCTTCCGCCGCCGGTAATCACCACGACTCTCGCCATCCGCTCTCTCCTGTAATGGGGGTCAGGATTACCTTAGAAAGCGAGTCTACTTCCGGCTATCGCCCGGAAGAACGATAACCGGGTTTGTTTATTGGCCCTCGTTCACAGGAATCGCCTGCGGCGCAGGCACCGGCTTCATGGTTGCCGGATCGACCGCCAGATAACGCCCGGTTTTGTTATCGATACCGACATAATCGATCATCTTGCCCTGCGCTTTGGTAACCATGGTGCGCTTAGCAAATGCCTCGTAGGCGTCGCTCATGGCTTTGACCCGATCGGCATGTTGGGCCGCGATATCGTGCGTTTCCAGCGGATCGTCATGCAGGTTAAACAGCTGCCACGGCGCGTCGCCGGCGTTGAGGCCGAGCTTGACTAAGCGCCGCAGCTTCCATTCGCCATCGACCCAGGCTGCCTGATTATGCAGTTCAACCCCGTAGTTGCCGCGCGGCGGCTGCTGGACTTCACCGGTCAGATAGCGCTTAAAGCTGACGCCAATCATCGGCAATACGGGTTTCTTCGCCAGCGATTTATTGGGATCGATACCGGCGAATTCATATAGCGTCGGCGCCACGTCGTACACCGCCATGGTTGAGGCGTCGATTTTACCGCGCCGGGTAATGCCGGGACCGGAGATCATAAAGTCGGTATTGATGCCGCCCTGGGCGCTGGTGGTTTTGTGGTAGTTGGCGTAGGGGGCGTTGCTGACGTTGGCCCAGTGGGGGCCGTAGGAGACAAATGATCCTTTGCGGCCCACGTTGTCATAGCTGTTATCGAACTGCTTCCAGAATTCGGGGGTAGATTCGTAATAAAAACCCTGTGCCGGGTTGGCGCCGTTATCGGTTAAAAATACCAGCAGGGTATTTTTATCGCGCCCGGTTTGTTTCAGCGTTTCCATCAGCGTGCCGATTTGCGCGTCCATATTGGCGATCATCGCCGCATACACCTGCATGACTTTCGCCGTATATTTCTGCTGTTCTGGCGTTAGAGCCTCCCACTCTTTATCCAGCTCCAGATGCGGCAGCGGGGTGTCGTCATGAATGATACCCAACGCTTTCAGACGGGCGATGCGCTGGCGATAGACCTCGGCGTAACCCTGTTCATACTGGCCTTTAAAACGTTTGATCCACTCATCCGGCGCCTGCAGGGGGTCATGAGGGGCGGTGAAGGCGAGCCAGGCGAAGACCGGCTGCTCCTTCGGCGTCGCTTTAATCCAGCTATTCATCTGGCGGGCGTAAGCTTCGCTGGAGTAAAAATCATCCGGCAGGGAGACGCGCTCGCCATCGCGGGTATAGTAAGTGTGGAACGCCTCGACGGTTCCGAGCGGTATCGCATCGTTAAAGTGGCTGGTGCCGCCGCCCATAAAGGCGAAGGAGTGGTTAAAACCGCGGTCCTTCGGCGTGGCGCCGGGAACAAAACCGAGATGCCATTTGCCGGCCATCAGCGTGTTATAGCCGGCATCTTTAAAGCGTTCGGCCATGGTGGTGACGCGGTCGGTCAGCCGCAGTTCGTAACCCTCTTTGCCAATGGTGCTGTCGTACCACCACATGCCGCCCATCCCGGCCTGCTGGTTACTGTTGCCGGTCAAAAGCATCGAACGCGCCGGGGCCGACATCGGTGAGGTGTAATACTGGCTCATGCGGATACTTTGCTCCGCCATGGCCTGCAGGTTGGGGGTGGGGATCTCACCGCCGAAGGGGCTAATATCGGAATAACCCATATCATCGGCGATAATCACGATGACGTTTGGATGCTCATTCTGCGCGCCGTGCGCGCCGCCGGCGAGGATCATGCTGACCGCCGCGGCCATGGCTTTTTTGTTCACGACTGACTCTCCTGTTCATAGTGGGACAACCATCAGGGCAAAGGGCTACGCGGGATGCGCGGCCCCAACAAACGCGGCCCGCCAGGCTTTCAGGCCGTTAAGGTCGCGGGAAAAGGGACGTAATGGCGCGAGGATTTCGCTAAAGAAACGGTAATAACCGCCGCATAGCCGATTGTTGCCAGCGGCGTTGAGATGCGCGGGGCAGCCGCCCTGGCAGACCATTTTTACGGAGCAAGTCTGACATTCGCGGCGCAGGCTTTTTTGCTGGCCGAAAGGGAGCTGAACGGATGCGTCGACCGCGGCGGCGAGCGTCTGCTCGTCAAGGCGGCCCAGACGGTGTTCGGCGTTGATCAGATGATCGCAGGCGTAAAGCTGGCCGTCAGACTCCATCACCAGATTGCTGCCGCAGCGGGCGCTATGCACGCAGCTGCCGCTGGTATGGGTAAAATATTGCGCCCACGCCTGTTCGATATTGATGACGAATACCCGCCCCATATCGCAGCGCTTTTGCCACTGTCGCCAGATACCGACCATAAAACGCCCCCAGTTATCGGCGCTGAGCTGATAACCCTCACGCAGCGCGGCGCCTTCGCTCATTAGCGGCTGGAACTGCAGATAGCGCGCGCCAAGCGTGACCACCCGGTCATAGATCGCCGCCGCGTGGGCGGCCATCTCGTTATGCACCACCACCAGCAGATTAAACTCCACCTGATGCTGGTGGAGCAGGGCGATACCGCGTAGCGCCGCCGGCCAGGAAGTCTGCCCGCGTTTATCCGGTCGATGGTGGTTTTGCAGCGCTTCGCTACCTTCGAGGCTGACGCCGATAATAAAGCGATGTTCGCGAAACAGCCGGCACCAGGCGTCGTTGATAAGCGTCCCGTTGGTCTGCAGGCTATTGCTGATGGTTACGCCGTCAGGGGCGTAGCGCTGCTGCAGGGCGAGCGCTTTTTTATAAAAACGTAGCCCGGCCAGTAGCGGCTCGCCGCCCTGCCAGACAAAGTTGATTTCCCGCGCGCTGGCGGGCTGGGCGGCAATATAGCGGCGGATAAACTGCTCCAGCCGCGCCTCGTCCATCTTCCTGACCGGCGTTTCATCCTGCGGGTAGTAGCAGTAGCGGCAGGCGAGGTTACAGGCGGGGCCAATCGGTTTCATCAGAATATGAAACGGCAGCGATGAGCGTGGTTCGACGGCCAGCGGAATTTGCTGCTGGCGTAAGGCGGCGATATTCAGCATCGGCTTATCCTCTATTAATTGCTGGCCTGGGGCGGCATATTTGGGCAATAGCAAGTCAGGCGTAATCCGTTGATTAAGCCGCGGCGTTAAATTATCGACATCCTTTTTAGGGTATAAATGAAAAAATGCAAAAAACTATCGTTCTTAAGGATGAGATCGGACCTGCCAATATAAGGGTTTTTAATCCTTGCCGGAAAATAGCGCGTGATGTTAATAACTTTTGTTTATGTTTTAACGCCGCTACGTTAACAGATAGCAGGGCGATTTTTAAATGCTTTAAATAACAATGTATTGATGAAAAGTTTGTAATGGATATCACATTGTTAACATGTTAATGATTGTGTTACTTAAATGTGAAATGTATGCTTCATCTTACTCTGGTATCCGCGTGTTACGCACCACCACCTTGACGGGGGGAAATATCATGTCTGCTTTATTAAAAGCCAGTCGTAATGATGCGATAATAGCCCGTTGTTTACAGACTATTTCACAGTTAATTCCACTGTCTTCAGCGGTTTTTTATCGAGTAAATAATCGTTTAAAACCTGAAAACTATATATTGCATAATATTTCGGATAATACACACCAACAATATCTGGAAAGCTTCCAGCCGTTGGATCCGCACCTGCCGGCGCACTTTAGTCACCAGAGTACGACCATGGCAGCGATGACGCCGCGACTCTGTGACCGCAACCGCCACTACTATCATGAATTTATGTTGCCGAATAACGTACGCGACATGACCGAAATCTTTATTCGCCGCGAACGGCGGATCGTTGCCGGTATCTCGCTGATGCGCGACGTGCCTTTTTCCAGCGAGGAACGCCTCCGGGCCCAGGCGGTACTGCCGTTGGTGGAGCTGGCTATTCGCGATTTCCTGCAGGAAGAGGATCAACTCCCTGCCATCCTGACGGCCAAAGAGCGCGAAATCGTCGGCATGGTGCGTGAAGGCGCCAGCAATAAGCTGATTGCCCGCCAGCTGGATATCTCGCTCTCGACGGTGAAAACCCATCTGCGCAATATTTTCGCCAAGACCGAAGTCGTCAACCGGACTGAACTCGTTTCCCGAACCTGGATGCCTGCCGCTCAGCGTACGCTGCATCTGTAATCTGACTATCGCATCCCGCGCGCGCCGTGGCAGCACGGCGTTTTCCTGATGCCTGTGGGTATCACTCCCTGGATAACCGTCCGGGGGGAGGCTTTTTTGACTGGAGCACGCCCTACGATGTCGAGTACACCTCTTTCTGAAAATAGCCTTTCCCGGCCTGGCGGGCTGGTGGTGTCGCTGCGTTTGCTGGCGGCGATTGTCATTTTCGCCGCCATTGCGCCGGGGATTTTAATGACCGCGCCGGCGGTGGCGGCGCAGCTGGCCAGCGAATGGCACCTTAAACCCGGACAGATCGGCTGGCTATTTTCGGCGGAACTCGGCGCGATGAGCCTGGCGACGCTCCCGGCGTGGTGGTGGATGAACCGCCTGGACTGGCGGCGGGTGGCACTCGTCGCCTGCGCGGTATTTCTGCTCGCTAACCTTGCTTCGGCGGTAGTCACCCAGTATGCGTCGCTGCTGGCGGTACGCTTTATTGCTTCCCTGGCGGGCGGCACGCTAATGATTTTGTGCATCAGCTGCGCGGCGGGAACGCCGAATCCATCGCGGGTGTACGCATTTTGGGTACTGGGGCAGCTGCTGTTAGGCATGCTTGGCCTGCTGGTGTTGCCCGGCCTGTTCGTGACCTTTGGCCTGAAGGTCGTTTATCTGCTCCTCGCCGCTATCATGCTCTGCTGTTTGCCGCTGGTTTCCGCCTTCCCGTCGCGTTTTCAAGCGCAATCGGCTTCCCATCGGCAGCCACCTGCGGCGTCGTGGCGTAAGGCGCTGGCGGTGTTGGCGGTTCTCACCTTCTATATCAGCCTCAGCGCGGTATGGACCTTTATCGGCACCATCGGCAGCGGGGCAGGGTTGAGTCCGACAGAGGTCGGTCTGGTGCTGGCGGCGGCGACGGTGTTCGGCATTATCGGCGCCGGCGGCGCGGCTCTACGCGGTACCCAACGTCCGGACCGGCTGGCGGTGTGGCTGGGATACGCGCTGCTGATCGCCAGCGTGCTGTTACTGACGGGCCATCCGCTGCTGGTGCGTTACGCCATCGCGGCGCTGCTGTTTAAGTTCACCTGGACTTTCGTGCTGCCTTTTATCCTCGCTCGCGTGGCCGCGCTCGATAACAGCGGCCGGTTGATGAACAGCATCAATCTGGTGATCGGCGGCGGAATGGCAGCCGGCCCGGCGCTCGCGGGGGCCTTACTGCAACATTTCGCCAGCGCCAATCCGCTGCTGGCGGCGGCAGGCGCCTGCGCGCTGCTGTCTCTGATTTTGATTGCGGCGGCGTCGTCCGCCGGAAAAGGTTTAGCCAACGGGAGGATAGAGTGAAAAGAAAAACCGGTTTCTTCTTTGATGAACGTTGTTTCTGGCACAGTACCGGCCTGCACGCGGTAACGCTGCCGGTCGGTGGCTGGGTACAGCCGCCCGCCGGCGGCGGCCATGCCGAGTCGCCGGAGACCAAACGGCGGATGAAAAACCTGATGGACGTCTCCGGGCTGACGCCGCAACTGGAACTACGCAGCGCGGCGGCGGCGAGCTTTGAGGACCTGCGGCGGATCCATCCTGATAGCTATCTTGAGCGTTTTAAGGCAATCAGCGATAACGGCGGCGGCATGCTCGGCAAAGAGGCGCCGCTGGGACCGGGGAGTTATGAAATCGCCTGCCTTTCCGCCGGACTGGCCTGTGCCGCCGTGGAAGCGGTGCTTAAAGGGGAACTGGATAACGCCTATTCGCTGTCGCGGCCGCCCGGACACCACTGCCTGCCGGACCAGTCGATGGGGTTTTGTTTCCTCGCCAATATTCCCATTGCCGTTGAACGGGCGAAAGCGTTGCTGGGGCTCGGCAAGGTGGCGATTATTGACTGGGACGTTCACCACGGTAACGGTACGCAGCATATCTATCTGCAGCGCGATGACGTGCTGACTATCTCATTGCATCAGGACGGCTGCTTCCCGCCGGGCTACTCCGGCGAGGACGATCGCGGCGTTGGCGCGGGCGAAGGTTACAACATCAATATTCCGTTGCTGGCCGGGGCGGGCGACGACAGCTGGCGCTATGCGCTGGAAACTATCGTCATTCCCGCACTGGCGCGTTTTGAGCCGGAACTGATTATTATCGCCTGCGGCTATGATGCCAACGCGATGGATCCATTAGCGCGGATGCAGCTACATAGCGACAGCTTCCGGGCGATGACCGAACAGGTCCAGCAGGCGGCGGATCGCCTGTGCGGCGGGAAACTGGTGATGGTGCACGAAGGCGGCTACGCCGAGTCCTACGTGCCGTTCTGCGGCCTGGCGGTGATGGAAACGCTGAGCGGCGTGCGCACCGAGGTTGAGGATCCGCTGCTGGAATTTATTCAGCAGCAGCAGCCGCGCGCCGCATTCGCGCAGTTCCAGCGCCAGGCCATCGATCGGCTGGCGCAGCAGTTCGGTCTGCTATAAAACGCCTCAGCTTCCCCGCTGTGATGGCGGGGAAGGGCAAGACGCAATGTGACTCAAAAGTCCCGTTTTGGGACTTTTTTCTTTACCTGGTCCCGAACTGGGACTAATATCCGTCCATGAAGATAATCTCAGTGAAAGTACTCAGGGATTTCTGGGCGGAGAATCCCGACGCGGAACAACCGCTAAAGGCTTGGGTGGACGAGGCAATAAAGGCTGACTGGAAAACCCCGGCGGAGATTAAGGACCAATACCGCAGCGCAAGCATATTGAAAAATAAGCGGGTGGTATTCAACATAAAGGGAAATGATTATCGGTTAATTGTAGCTGTTGCTTATCTGCGGGGATGGATGTTCGTTAAGTTTATCGGAACGCATAAGGAATATGACGTGATAAACGCTGAGACGATAGAGAGGAAGTAAATGATGAATGTTAAGCCTATCCGCACTGAACAAGATTACGAAGCCGCGTTAAGCGCGGTTGAACCTTTTTTTGATAATGAACCAGCGCCTGATACGCCAGAGGGCGATTTTTTTGAGGTGATGTGCTTGCTCATTGAAGAGTATGAGAAAAGGCACTATCCCATCGAGCCGCCCACCCCCATTGAAGCCATAAAATTTCGCATGGAGCAGCAGGGGCTTACCGTAAAAGATCTGGAACCAGCGATTGGTAAATCTAATCGCGTTTATGAAATTCTCAATGGCACGCGTAACCTGACGCTCCCGATGATTCGCCGGCTTCATGCACAGTTCGGCATTCCTCTGGAGAGTCTGATCGGCGCGTGATGTCATGGCAATATGGTCTTAATCATTGGTTTTCTCAGCCATCCACTGACTTACCGCCTGATTAATCATCGCCAGCACGCTGAGCAGCAGCATCCGCTGCTGCGCTTCGAGCTTCAGATAACGGCGCAGCGGCGGCATTTTACAGACCACTTCGCTGGCGGCCCAGGGTTCAATGCAACAGCGCCAGCCGCTATCGTCAAAGGTCAACGAAAAGCGGCGGTAGTCCAGCTCGCTTAAGGTGTGCTGGAGATTAGGAAAACCATTGAGATAGCCGGCGAGTTCAGCGCTCTCTTTACTGCCGATAAAGCGGATGGGCTGACGTTTCAGCCAGCCGGATTGGTGGGCGCGGATCTTGCCGCGAGCGGGCCGGGTAACCGGCCCCTCGACGACAAACTCGCAGCTGTGAATGCTGGCCATAAATAGCCGCTTCTGGCGCACGCTGAAGATGACGGCGGTGGCGTCGTTCAACCGCAACATCGCGCTGCTTTCGCTGAGTTTTTCGCTCGGCCAGCCCGCTAAGTCGCGCTGCACCGCGTTCATTAATGGCGTTTCAAACCAGGGGACGGAGGACATCAGGCGTCATCTCCCCGCGGGTCTGTTTCTCATAATTGCCGATAGCGCGCTCGACCACCTCTTCCACCTCCAGCGGTTTGAACGGATTAACGCGCTGTACGCATAGCGTCCAGAACAGGGCATAGGCGGCGGTCAGGCCGAGCATAATCCCGAACGGCACCAGCACCTCGCGGCTGTCCATCCCCGGTGGGGTAATATTCACAATCGCGATGATAATCCCGACGCTGGAGATAATCTGCGGTAGCGGGAACCACGGCGAGCGGTAGGCGCGTGGCAGGTCAGGGCGGCGAATGCGCAGCATCACCACCGACAGCGTGACCAGCAGATAGGCCACGCCCCAGGCGCAGACCGCGGCGAGGATCAGCGGTACGATACGGTCCAGATCGCCGTTCAGGTACCAGGCGTGCAGGCAGGGGATGGCCACGCCGATGGCAATTGCGATCACCGGCGTTTTGAAGCGTGGATGCAGCCAGGTAAGAAAACGCGGCAGCGCGCCGTCCAGCGCCATACCGTAAATAATACGCGGCACCGCGGCCATCAAGGTATTAATCGTGGCGCAGCCCGCCAGCAGCAGGCCGACCCCGAGCCAGTACTGGCCGGCGTGGCCCATCACCCGCTCGGCGAAGGCCGGGATCGCCATCGGCGTGTCCAGCAAATGGACGTTATTCGCCGCATCGATCACCACGTTTTCCACCTGGCGGTTAATCGCCGCGCCATAGATAAACATGCAGCTGGCGACCCCCAGCAGACCCAACGCCATCGCCCGCGGAATGGTGCGGTGGGCTTTTTTGATTTCCGGCGCCATCGGCGTCACCAGTTCGCAGCCGACGAACATAAACATCGCCATGCCGATATAGCCGAACAGGCCGGAGATATCGCTAACGTTCAGCGGCGTGCCGAACCAGCCGGAAAGATGAGTCACCGGCGCCATAAAAATGCCGCACAGGCCGAAAATGGTCAGCGTTGTCCACATGCCAAAGGTAAGCACCACTTCGACCTTGCCGAAAATTTCCACCCCAATGGCGTTGAGCAGGCCGAAAATGACCACCATACCGACGCCCACCATCCAGGTGTTTTGATGGGCGGCCATCTGCGCGTTGACCGATTCGAAGTTCACCAGCGCCATAATGCCGGCGAGAATGGTCTCCGCGGTTCCGGCGAAGATATGGACGATAAGATAGGCGCACAGCGCGCCGGTAATGGCGAAGAAGCGGCCCATACCGCAGGAGATATAGTCGTACACCGAGCCGGTGGTAGGGATTAACGTCGCGGCTTCGGCGAAGGTAGTGACCTGCGCCTGCATCATAATAAAAGCCAGCAGTACCGCCAACGCGAAGGTGTCGCCGCCCATGCCGAATCCGCTGGTGACCGTCAGGATCACCGGGCTTGCCATAATCAGCCCAACCGAGCTGGCGAGGGTCGTCGGAAAGCCGACGACGCCGCGTTCAAGATGGCTGGCGAGTCTGTTACTAAACATAGTCAACCTCTGCACAATGTAGGGGAGGGCAGGGAATAGCCAGCGCCACTCCCGGATAGTCATAATTTAGGCGGGCATCCTGCTCAACGAATATCGTCCGGAAGGTGGAGAGCAACGGGTGAATCTGTGACGTAGTCCATGAATGTGGCGGTTGATAAACAAGATGGCCCCGGAAAGCGGGGCCATCTGTCTTGCCACGTTGCGCATATTTCTGCCGGGTGGCGGCTAGCGCCTTACCCGGCCTACGGTCCGTGCGGCCTGCCTTTAATTTGGCCTAAAAATCCCCGGTAGCGCTGACGCTTATCGGGGCGACAGCGCTGTGCGATTTGGTAGCCCGGAGAAGGCGCAATGCGTCGCCGGGCATTATCAGCGTGTTAGCGCGTTTCGACGTTCGCCAGGTAGTGTTTGACGAAACGCGGGGTGAGGATTTTCCACTCCACTTCGGTGCCCTGTTTGACAAACCAGCTGTCCCCCGGCGCGAAGCGCTGCGGCTCGCCGCCGGCGACGGTCAGTTCAACTTCGCCCTCCAGCACGGTGGCGTGTTCGGTAAACGGGTAGGTCATGGTGAAGCTCCCTTCAGTGGACGAAAACAATCCGCAGGTAAAGGCGTCCTGCGGCTCGCCGTATATCATCGCGCCCGCTACCTGCGGGTCGCCGGCGGTCGGCGTCGCGCCGAGCAGGCTGACGCTGCCGATCGGCTGTAGTTCAGGTACCGGGTTTTTGAGTTTAAAAGCGTGCATAGCGTTCTCCTGATTAACTCCGGCCTTTCCAGAAACCGGCGGTTTGATGCATCAGTTTTCCGGCGGTGACTAATAGCAAGCGCAGGCTGTCACGGCCGTGGATGGTCGCGTGGGGAATGCTGCTTAGCAGACGATAGCGGTCGGAACCGCCATTGATCCCTTCGGCGAGGATTTTGCACACGATGTGCGAGGGGGTGACGCCGAAGCCGGAGTACCCCTGGACGTAAAAGACGTTGTTATGGTCGCGTAAGGTGCCAATCTGCGGGAACAGGTTGGCGCTACAGGCCATCGGCCCGCCCCAGGCGAAATCGATCTTCACATCTTTCAGGTATGGGAAGACCTCCGCCAGCAGCGTACGGTTCCAGGCGGCGAAATCGTTCGGCGTATACTCCACGAAGCGGGTAGCGCTGCCGAACAGCAGGCGGTTTTCACGAGTGACGCGGTAGTAGTTAATCACCGGGCGAATATCGCTGAAGGCGCCGCGCAGCGGGCTGATGCGCTCGATCAGTTCATCGGAGAGCGGCTCGGTCGACACCTGATAGGAGTAGGTGACCAGCGTTTTGTTGTAGATCTCCGGCTCCATATTGTTGAGGAAGCTGTCGCAGGCCCACAGTAGTTTGGCGGCTTTAACGCTGCCCATCGCGGTGCGCACCCGTACCTGTTTGCCGTAATTCACCTCCACCACCGGCGAGGATTCGAAAATCTTCACCCCCAGCGAATGCGCGGCCTGCGCCGAACCAAGCAGCATATTGAGTGAATGGATCTGCCCGCCGCCCATATGTTTCAGCGCGCCGCAGTAGACCTCGGAACCGACTACCTGCTGCACCTCTTTCCCGGTATACAGTTTGATTTCTTCATCGGGGGTGGCGGCTTTAAACTCCTTCTCCCACTGGCGTAGCGTTTTAAGCTGCCGCTGGTTATAGGCCAGGTAGCCGTAGCCGGGGACGAAATCAGCGTCGATGTTGTATTTGCGGATGCGTTCGCGAATGATACCCGCGCCGAGGTTGGCGATTTTAAACAGCGTCTCCAGCCCCTCTTTGCCGACGTGTTTTTTCACCGCTTCGATATCGTGGCCGATTCCTGCCATCACCTGGCCGCCGTTGCGCCCGGTGCCGCCATAGCCAAGATGGCGCGCTTCCAGCACCACCACGTTGGTGATCCCCTGTTCCGCGAGTTCGAGCGCGGTGTTAATGCCGGAAAAGCCGCCGCCGATAATCACCACATCGGCTTCAATATCTTCCCGCAGCGCCGGAAAATGGAGCTGGTATTTCTTCGTCGCGCCGTAGTAGTTCAGCGCATCGATTTTAATATTCATCGCGTTACCCTGTCGTCTTGCCTGGCTCAATGTCCTCATCACAGCACGCCGCGCGGGCGTTGAATATCGTCCGGAAGAATGACGTTCTTTAGAACGATGGGCGGCGCGGCGCAACCGTGCTGTGATGGGCTAACTTTGCTAAAAAACGGGTGCTGACGATGAGCGAGATAACCTTACTGGCGGAAGTGACCGCCTTTTTACGCCAGCCGCACGGGCAGTTTATTGCCGGTCATCGGGAGACGGGCCACGGCGCGCCGTTCGCGGTGATAAACCCGGCGACCGGACAGGCGATTGCCGAGGTCACGGCGGCGGATGTCGGCCAGGCGGACCGCGCGATGGAGAGCGCCCGCCTGGCGTTTAATCAGTGGCGCGAGATGCCGACGCTGGCGCGCGGCGCGCTGCTGCTGAAACTGGCGGACACGCTGGCAGAGCATCGCGAAGAGCTGGCGCAGCTGGAAAGCCTCTGCTCCGGTAAGACCATCACCCTGGCGCGGATGCTGGAACTGGATCAATCGGTAGCGTTTTTGCGCTACTTCGCCGGCTGGGCGGGAAAAATCACCGGGGAAACACTGGATGTCTCGCTGCCGTCGATGGCCGGGGAGAAATATACCGCCTTTACCCGCCGCCAGCCGTTGGGCGTGGTGGTTGGCATCGTACCGTGGAACTTCTCGATTATGATTGCCATCTGGAAGATGGCGGCGGCGCTGGTCTGCGGCTGCACTATCGTCCTCAAGCCGAGCGAGTATACGCCGCTGACGCTGCTGCGGGTGGCGGAACTGGCGAAAGCGGCGGGTATCCCGGATGGCGTCATTAACGTGGTCAACGGCGCCGGAGGCGAAATCGCCCAACGGCTCATCACGCATCCGGCCTGCGCCAAAGTGAGCTTCACCGGCTCGGTGGCGACCGGGGAAAAAGTCCAGCAGTCGGCCAGCGGGTCAGGTAAACGGGTTACACTGGAGCTGGGCGGTAAAAACGCCGCGCTGTTCCTCGATGATCTGACGCCGGAGGCCATAGTGAACGGCATTATCGAAGCCGGTTACCTCAACCAGGGGCAGATTTGCGCTGCCGCTGAGCGCTTTTATCTGCCGCAGGGCAAGCTGGATGCGGTACTGGCGCTGCTGAAAGACAAGCTCAGCGCTTTCGCGCCGGGGTCGCCGCTGGATGAACAAACGCTGATGGGGCCGCTGGCCAACCGCCAGCAGTATGACAAAGTCTTGCGGCTCATTCAGACCGCGCGCGATGAGGGCGATACCATCGTTTGCGGCGGCGAAGCGCTGCCCGGCGAGGGCTATTTCCTGCAGCCGACGGCGGTTAAAGTGCGCAGCGAAGAGAGTACCCTGATGCGCGAAGAGACCTTCGGCCCGGTATGCAGCTTTATTGGCTATCGCAGCGAAGAAGAGGCGCTGCGCTACTCGCAGGCCATTGATGCCGGGATCGTGTGGGTCAACATGCATACCTTCCTCGACCCGGCGGTACCGTTCGGCGGCATGAAAGGATCGGGTATTGGCCGTGAGTTTGGTAGCGCGTTTATTGATGATTATACTGAACTTAAATCGGTGATGATGCGTTATTAAACCGCGGTAATACGTTGTTGCCGCTAATCACCCTCATTAAATATAAGACTTAATAGTTATTATTATCTAATCCTTACCCTGGCCGCTAAATAATAATTTAGTGGCCTTTTTATTTACCTCGAATATGCGTGCAAGGAAATTGCCTGAAAACTTGTACAATAATATCCCGATTAAAAATTGCCGCCAATTAAATTTGCGATTACCAATATGCATCCCGTAATCATCTAATGGATGACTGGCATTTTATTGTTTGAATTATTGTTAACTAAAAATTATCTGAGAGTTTTTAATTAACATTTAATTAATTATTTTGGAGTTCACCTTGACTACGCCATTAAAAGAGATCGTTATTGTCGGCGGCGGCGCCGGCGGGCTGGAGCTAGCGACCCAACTGGGACGTAAATTAGGGCGTCGGCGGAAAGCGAATATTACCCTTGTCGACCGCAGCCAGAGTCATCTGTGGAAACCGCTGTTGCATGAAGTCGCCACCGGTTCGCTGGATGAAGGCGTGGATGCGTTGAGTTTCCTCGCCCATGCCAGCAAACACCACTTTTCCTTCCAGCACGGTTCGGTAATGGATATCGATCGGCAGGATAAGACCATTACTATCGCCGCGCTGCGGGATGAGCAGGGAGAAATGCTGGTGCCGGAACGCAAGTTGCGCTGGGATACGCTGGTGATGGCGCTGGGCAGTACGTCGAACGATTTTAATACGCCAGGGGTAAAAGAACACTGTATTTTCCTCGACAGCGCTGAGCAGGCAAAAGTATTTCATCAGCAAATGCTGAACCAATTTCTGCGCTATTCCGCCGACCCGCAGACCACCGGTAAGGTCAATATTGCCATTGTTGGCGGTGGCGCTACCGGCGTTGAATTATCTGCCGAATTACATAATGCGGTAAAAGAACTGCGTAGCTACGGTTATAAAGATCTGACCAACGAAGCGTTAAATGTCAGCCTGATAGAGGCCGGCGACGGTATTTTGCCCGCGCTGCCAAAACGGATTTCCCGCGCCGCGCACGAAAAGCTGCGTAAACTTGGCGTGAATGTGATGACCAATACCACGATCACCGGCGTTGAGGAGCGTGGATTGCATACTAAAGATGGCCAGTTTATCGAGGCGAGTTTAATTGTCTGGGCGGCGGGGATCAAAGCGCCGGACTTCATGAAGGATATTGCCGGGCTGGAGACCAACCGTATCAATCAGCTGGTGGTGACCCCGACGCTGCAAACCACGCGCGACGCTGATATTTTTGCTTTCGGCGACTGCGCGGCGTGCCCGCGTCCGGAAGGCGGATTCATCCCGCCGCGCGGCCAGGCGGCGCATCAAATGGCGCTCTTCACCGCCGACAATATTATCGCCCGCATGAAGGGGCATAAGTTGAAATCGTTCTCCTATCGCGATCGTGGTTCGCTGGTTTCGCTCTCCGGCTACACAACCTTCGGCAGCATTATGGGGCATCTACCGATCGGCCCGATGATGGTGGAAGGGCGTATTGCGCGGATGGTTTACGATTCGCTGTATCGGATGCACCAGGTGACGCTGCACGGCTATTTTAAAACCGGCCTGATGATGTTATCCGGCGGGATAAACCGGATTATTCGCCCGCGCCTGAAGCTGCATTGATCGTGGTTTTTTAATCCGCCATGGGGCCTGGCGCCCCGTGCAACTTGCGACAATCCCCCCTAAGTGATAAAAGGTGCCCCTTCACAAAAACACACAGGGGAACGACGTGAAAGACGCGTCAACGTCGTCGGATGCCGTGGAAGAGAGCGGCCCGACGCTTCATCGCGGTTTACAAAACCGACATATTCAACTTATCGCCCTTGGCGGCGCGATTGGTACCGGCCTGTTTCTCGGCATTGGTCCCGCGATTCAAATGGCTGGCCCGGCGGTATTACTGGGTTACGCCGTGGCCGGTATTGTCGCTTTTTTGATTATGCGCCAGCTTGGCGAGATGGTGGTGGAAGAGCCGGTATCCGGTTCCTTTGCCCACTTTGCCTATAAATACTGGGGCCCGTTCGCCGGCTTTCTCTCCGGCTGGAACTACTGGGTCATGTTCGTGCTGGTAGGGATGGCGGAACTGACCGCCGCCGGGATTTATATGCAGTACTGGCTCCCGGACGTGCCCACCTGGGTTTGGGCGGCGGCCTTCTTCATCATTATTAACGCCGTCAACCTGGTCAATGTACGCCTGTATGGCGAAGCAGAATTCTGGTTCGCGCTGATTAAAGTGCTGGCGATTATCGGCATGATCGCCTTTGGCCTGTGGATGCTGTTTGGCGGCCACGGCGGCAGCAAAGCCGGTTTTGATAACCTGTGGAAGCATGGCGGTTTCCTTGCCACCGGCTGGCATGGCCTGGTGCTGTCGCTGGCGGTGATTATGTTTTCTTTCGGCGGGCTGGAGCTTATCGGCATTACCGCCGCGGAAGCGCAAAATCCGGAAAAGAGCATTCCGAAAGCGGTCAACCAGGTGGTTTACCGTATCCTGCTGTTTTACATCGGCTCGCTGGTGGTGCTGCTGGCGCTCTATCCGTGGGTGGAGATTAAATCCGATAGCAGCCCGTTTGTGATGATTTTCCATAATCTTGACAGCAACGTGGTGGCTTCCGCACTGAATTTCGTCATTCTGGTGGCATCGCTGTCGGTCTATAACAGCGGCGTCTATTCCAATAGCCGGATGCTGTTCGGCCTGTCGGTACAGGGCAATGCGCCGAAGTTTCTCGCCCGCGTCAGCAAACGCGGCGTGCCGGTGAATTCGCTGCTGCTGTCAGGCATCATTACCTCGCTGGTGGTGGTGCTGAACTATCTGCTGCCGCATGAAGCGCTGGGGCTGCTGATGGCGCTGGTAGTGGCGACGCTGCTGCTTAACTGGATAATGATCTGTATGGCGCATCTGAAGTTTCGCGCCGCGCAGCGTCGTAAAGGCCGCGAATCGAAGTTCAAAGCGTTACTGGCGCCAGCCAGCAACTACTTCTGCATCGCTTTTCTCGGTTTGATTCTGGTACTGATGTGCACCATTGACGGGATGCGTCTGTCGGCGATATTGCTGCCGGTGTGGATTATCTTCCTGTTTGCCGCCTTCAAACTGCTGCGCCGCCCGGCGTAAGGCTTATCGCCCCGCGGACTGGCGGGGCGACACAACTTATTTTATCCCGTGGAAGCCGTCCAGATAGGCGCCAGCCAGCTCATTACCAAACAGACGAGCATCCTTCGCTTCCATCGTTTCGCTCCACCGATCGCTCGCATTACCGTTGAAGGAGTGTTGTGACTTCACCCCTTCCAGCGCCTGTTGCTTAATGGCGTCGGCAACCCGCTGCGCATCGCTTTCACTCACCCCTTTTTTCCGATCTTCTTGCCCGCGGGCATAGATATCGCGGAAGTTAGGCAGGTTCATCTGATAATTTTGCTGACGGTTAACGGTGAAATTTCCGCCGACGAAATCTGAACGGTGAGACACGAAGCTATAAGCATGGCGTTCTGGCGAGGTCTTCGATGAGGTGCAACCGGAAAGGAGTGCTAAAGCGCAGCCAAGCGCGACAAACGTTGTGGTTAATTTCATTATGCAGAGCGTCCTTTGGCGATAATCCATATTGGTGAAAAGATCATCTGCTTAAACTGTGTCGACGGCTAGCCCTGAGAAATGATAGTGGAGTGAGAGTACGCTGGCGCGCAATGCGCGCCAGCCGGGAATCAGGACGACAGCGCGCCAGACAGCGAACGAATGTCGTTGCCGGTTGGCGTCTGGTGAATACGCAGGCCGAACTCGTCAACCACCGCAAAGATATGGTCGAAGATATCCGCCTGAATGCCTTCATACTCCGCCCACACCACGGTATTGGTAAAGCAGTAGATCTCAATCGGCAGGCCGTTAGCGTCCGGCGCTAACTGGCGCACCATCATGGTCATATCCTTGCGTAGCCGCGGATGGTTACGCAGATACTCCTGCAGATAGGCGCGGAAGGTGCCGATATTGGTCATTTTGCGCAGGTTGAGCACCGACGGCGCATTGGCGTGCTGTTGGTTCCACTCGTTAATTTCCTGATGGCGCGAGTCCATATAGGGCTTTAGCAATTTGGCCTGAATCAGGCGCTGTTGCTCCTGCTCGTCAAGAAAATGGATGCTGGTGGTATCGATGTTCAGGCTGCGCTTAATGCGACGCCCGCCGGAGGCCGACATCCCGCTCCAGTTTTTAAACGAATCCGAGACCAGCGACCAGGTGGGGATTGTAGTGATGGTGTTATCCCAGTTGCGCACTTTTACCGTGGTCAGACCGATATCAATAACCGCGCCATCAGCGCCATATTTCGGCATCTCCAGCCAGTCGCCGAGTTTGAGCATGTCGTTGGCGGAAAGCTGGATCCCGGCCACCAGGCCAAGAATCGGGTCTTTAAATACTAACATCAGCACGGCGGCCATCGCGCCAAGGCCGCTAATCAGAATCGCCGGCGACTGGCCAATTAGCAGCGATATGATCAGAATGCCGATAATAATCGCCGTAACCAGCTTAATGCCCTGAAAGATGCCTTTTAACGGCAGCTGCGAGGCGGTGGGGAATTTTTGCGCCAGATTGAAAATCACGTCCAGCAGCGAGAAGAAGGAAAGCATGGCGTAAACCATTACCCACAGCTGCGCGCAGGTGGATAAAATTTCCGCCGCTTCGCTGCCTTTCTGCAGCCAGAGCACGGCCTGAACGTTGACGATAATTCCCTGTAGGGTGAACGCCAGGCGGTGAAAGAGTTTATTTTGCGTGATGATTTGCAGCCATAAATGGCTGCTGGCCTGCGCCCGCTTTTCGAAGGTGCGCAGTACCACTTTGTGCAGAATGAGATGAACGACAATCGCCGTCAGAAAAATAATGCCAAAGGTAATGATGAGCGAGGTGGTAGGGGTGATTTTGATGCCTAATGCGGCGATTTGCGATATTAATTCCTGCATAACGTCTCCTGTACATCCAGCGGTTATGATGACCGCTGGATGACTATTATGCAAATCAGAGGTTACACAGTTGTGAATCAGGACGCCGTCGCCGCCGGCTGCAGGTTCAGGTGATGGCGCAGCCAGAGGGCTATAGCGCCCAGCAGCAGCATCATCGCCACCTCGACCAGCAGGAAGACGATCAGCGCCTGCGCATAGTCGCCACCGCCGCGCTGGGCCAGGGTCAAGAACAGCGAGCCAAGAATGGCCGGCCCCAGGCCCAGCGTCGCCTGCTGCAGGGTACTGAGGATGGCGCTACCGGCTCCGGCGTCGCAGGCGCGAATGTCCCGCATCCCGATACGATAGAAACTGTTGACGATTAACGCCTGACCATAGCCGACTAGCGCGGTGGAGGGCACCAGCGCCAGCGTCGTGGTCCGCAGGCCAAGTTGATAAAAGGTGGCGCTCAGCAGCAGCAGGCCGCTAATCTGTACCGCCAGGCCTATCAGCAAAATGCGCCCCATGCTGTAGCGGGCGATAAGCTTCGGCGCGTACAACGCGGAGATAAAATAGGCCACCCCGAGAGCAATAAAACTGTTGCCGGACTGCCACGGCGCCATCCCAAGCCCGGCCTGCATGGTCAGCGCCATACAAAACATAAAGCCGGACCAGGCGCTGAAGAACAGCAGCGCGATAGCCATCCCAAAGCGGATACTGGTGAGCTTTAACAGCCGCGGCGGTAGCAGCGGTTGCTCACCGCGCTGCTGTTTACGCAGCGCGCTCAGGCGCATCCAGCCGAGCAGGGGGAGTACGGCCAGCAAAAGCAGCTGTAGCTCCCATGGCCAGTGCAGTTCCGGCCCCAGCGCCATCGGGAACAGCAGACAGCAGAGGATTAACGCCAGGCTGAAAGTTCCCTGCCAGTCGATGCTGGAATGGCTTTCGCGGCGGGTTTCCGGCACATAGCGGCGGCTAAAGGCCAACACCAGCAGGCAGATAGGCACGTTGATAAAGAAGGCGTTGCGCCAGCCGAGCCCGGCGATATCGGCGGAGACCAGCCAGCCGCCGCCCATCTGGCCGACGATAAACGCGATGCCGCCGATACCGCCGTAGAGGCTGATCGCCCTGGCGTGAGCGGTGCCTTTCAGGGTGACGTGCAGGGTGGCGAGGATTTGCGGCACGATCAGCGCCGCGCCGGCACCTTGCAGCGTTCGTGCGGCGAGTAGGGCGTTAATGGAGTTAGCCATTCCGCATAGCAGCGAGGCGATGCCGAATACCGCCACACCCCACAGAAACAGGCGGCGGCGTCCATAGTTATCGCCCAGTTTGCTGCCCATCGCCAGGCAGACGGCAAAGGCCACGCCGTACAGCGCGACAATAAGCTCCAGTTGGGTGGCGCTGGCGTCGAGGGAGTGGGTGATCGAATCCAGCGCCACGTTGGTTATCGAGGTATCAATTAACGGCAGCATCTGGCCGGTCAGTAACAGCAGTAAGCCGGCGCGGCCGGGTGAAACAGCAGACGAATTCATCGGATCTCTCCATTGCGTCATTCAGCGGATGGCCGTAGCATCTCCGATTAATTAAACGGGTACCAGTTCCTGTCTATACTGGTATTGGTACTACCATGCTGGAGGAACGATGACGCTAATGCTGCAACGTGAGGCGCTGAATCTCGCGCCCGATGATAGCCGTAAACAGCTGGGGGCATTTCTGCGCGCCCGCCGCGAAAGTCTTGACCCGCAGCGTCTCGGCCTGCCGCGCGTCGGGCGGCGGCGGACGCCGGGGCTGCGCCGGGAGGAAGTGGCGATGCTGGCGGACGTCGGCGTGACCTGGTACACCTGGCTTGAGCAGGGGCGGGAAGTGAATCCGTCGGCGGCGGTATTAAGCGGCGTGGCCAGCGCGCTTCAGTGCAGCCCGCTGGAGACCCGTCATCTGTTCGTTCTGGCAGGCTTAACGCCCCCAGAGAATACGCAGGCCACGGTCTGCGAGGGGATAAGCCCCGGAACCCGACGCATGCTTGATAGCCTGATGCCGCAGCCCGCCAGCATTCAGAAACCGAACTTTGATATCGTCGCCTGGAATGACAGCTTTTGCCGCCTGATGGGCGTTGATTTCGCGACGATTGCCGAAGAAGACCGCAATTGCATCTATCTCTATCTCACCTGCGAAGCCTGGCGTAGCCGCATTGAAAATCGCGACGTGTTGCCGACTTTTGTTTCCTATTTTCGCGCGGCGATGGCTGAGCATCGCGGCTCGCCAGAGTGGGAAGATAAGCTGGCGCGTTTTTTCGCCGCCTCGTCGGAGTTTGAAGCGCTATGGCACCAGCGCTACGAGGTGCGCGGCGTCGAAAACCAGGTGAAAAATTTTAACCATCCGCAGCTCGGGCGCTTTAGTCTGCAGCAAATGTACTGGTATTCCGCGCCGCGCAACGGTTCGCGTCTGCTGGTCTATTTACCGCTGGATGAAACCGGAGAACAGGCGCTGGCCTGGCTGGATCAACAGGGCTAAGCCCGCAATGGACAAGGAACGCTTATGAACGTCACCCGCAAGCAGCAGCGGATTATTCAACGTGCTATCGAGCAATGGCAGCAGGAGGGGATCCTGAACAGCAGCGACGGCCAACGGCTGTCAGCGTCGCTATCTGTCCGTGCTTTCGACTGGCAGCGCCTGAGCCGCTATGCCTTCTGGACCGCGATAGCCTGCGTACTGATTGCGCTGGGCAGCCTGTTCGCCGATGCCGAACTGATTGCGGCGATTATCAATCTGTTCAGCGACTCCGCTGTCGCGCGCATTATCCTGCCGACGCTGCTGGCCATCGCATTTTATTATTGGGGGTTCCGCCGTCAGCGTCGCGAAGCGCAGTGGCACTATAGCACCGAGGCGATTTTGTTCCTCGGCGTGATTTGCACCGCCATTGCCCTGTGGCAGCTAGGCGATCGGCTGGACGACGGCAGCGGCCACGTGGCGCCGCTAATACTGCTCGGCTGCGCGATTTACGGCCTGATAGGGTATTTCGCCCGCTCCGGGCTGGTGTGGCTGTTCTTTCTGCTGGCGCTGGGGAACTGGTTTGGCGCGGAAACCGGCTATGTATCAGGTTGGGGGGCCTACTGGCTGGGGATGAGCTTCCCGATTCGTTTCGTGCTGTTCGGCGGCGTGCTGCTGGCGCTGTGCTACTTGATGCAAAATGTATTACGCCAGCGGCAGTTGTTTACCGTCAGTAAGGCGATGGGGTTGACCTGGTTGTTTGTCGCGCTGTGGATCCTGTCGATATTCGGCAACTACGATTCCGAGAGCTGGTATGGGGTCAGTCAGGCGCAACTGCTGCCGTGGGGACTGCTGTTTGCGCTGGCGGCGGTGATCTGTATTTATATCAGCCTGAAAACCGACGATGGCATGCTGCGTGGATTTGGCCTGACGTTTCTCGCCATCAACCTCTATACCCGCTTTTTCGAATTCTTCTGGTACAGCCTGCACAAGGTGGTGTTTTTCCTGATCCTGGCGGCGTCGCTGGCGATGATTGGCCGCTACGCCGAGCGGATCTGGCACGCCGGCGAGGGGGAGAAAAAGTAACGGTTTTTCCCTGCTAAGCGTAAGCGATCGCCGCCGTCCTCCCCGGATGGCGGCGCGTTGCGCCTTATCCGGGCTACGATCCTGCACTCGGTTGGTAGCCCCGGTAAGCGTCAGCGCCACCGGGGAGGGCAGCGCGCGGAGATTAGATCTCGGTGATGGTGGTAGACTGCGGCAGGCGGGATTTCGGCAGTGCGGCGTTGAAGTCCTCCACGCTGTGATGACCGACCGGCACCACAACTACGCTGGTATAACCTTGCGCTTTCAGACCAAACTCTTCGTCAAGGATGGCGAAATCGACGCCTTCGATCGGCACCGCATCCAGACCCATTGCCGCCACGCCGAGCAGGAAGTTGCCCACGTTAAGATAAACCTGTTTCGCCATCCACTGATCGTCATCTTTCAGCTCTTTGCGGTGCATATCGGCAAAGAAGGTGCGGCCTTTGTGGTTGCCGGCTTTGGCTTCCGGAGTGGCAAAACGGCCATCGGCGTCTTCCTGATCAACAACTTTTTCCAGCCACGCATCGTCCATCGCGGTTTTCGCACAGAACACGACAACGTGGGAAGCGTCGAGGATTTTACGTTCGTTGAACACGTAGGTGCCGCTGGCCGCTTTCGCGACGCGGGCTTTGCCTTCATCGCTGCTGGCGACGATAAAGTGCCACGGCTGGGAGTTGGTGCTCGACGGGCTATATTGCAGCAGCGTTTTCAGGTTTTCCGCCTGTTCGGCCGTCAGCTTTTTCGCCGGATCAAAGGCCTTAGTGGAGTAACGTTTTAAGGCAACTGAGATAATATCCATGACTCTTCCTCACAATTTTCAGCCCCTTACGGGCACATTTCGTGGGAGGAAGAGTACAGCGATGCGCGGGAAATGATAAGAGTGAAAAATGCGATAACACTTATCGCATTTATTTGAAAATCAGCCGGGACGCAGCCGACGCTGGTCTTTTTTCGCCAGCTTATCCACCACCAGATTCCACGAGTCGTCAATAAGCTCGGCAAGTAAATCCTCGCTGATATCCTCGCCCGGCACCACGGTGATCCAGTGCTTTTTGTTCATGTGATAGCCCGGCTCGATACTGCGGTAAATTTGCTGATTGAGCAGCGATTTTTGCGGATCGGCCTTCAGGTTGACGATTGCCCGCCCGCGAAGGGTCATGGTTAGCATGAAGATACGCCCGCCGACTTTAAACACGTCATACTCCGGGCCAAACGGCCAGCAGTGCTCGGTGAAAGGGTAGGTCAGCGCGATACGCTGCGCGTGATGGTGTAGCGCTTCGTTATCCATTAATGCTCACTCTCGTGCAGCGCATTCCACATGGCCTCAAAACCGAGGGCGATAAGCTCACGGGCGCGCTGCGGATCGTGGCTGGCGAACTCGATGGTGGTTTCGGCCAGCGACAGGAACAGGGCATCGCCGAAAGCGCGATAGGCGTCGCTAAGGAAAACCGCTTTCACCGACAGCTGGCACATCTCGTTAAGCTCGGGAAAACTCTCTTTGACCAGGCTGCGGGTTTCATCGGTGATGCGTTCGCTCAATGCCATACGGCGAATGGCGCGGTATTCCATAGGGTTACGCATCCCCCAGTCGATATAGCTGTTCCAGATATTGCGCGCGTTCTCTTTCGGGCGCTTTTCGTCAGGATTGAGCCCGGCGATCATCGTCTGTACTAAGCGCATCTTAATGGCGAGGTATAACTCGTTGAGCAACTCATCTTTGGTGGCGAAATAGCGAAACAGCGTTCCCTCGGCAACCCCCGCGCTGCGGGCTATCGCCGATGTTGAAGCGGCAATGCCGGACTGGGCGAAAGCGGCCGTGGCGGCTTCCAGTAACGCTTGTTTTTTATCTTCACTCTTAGGACGAGCCACTACATTTTACCTCGCAGAAAGTTAAACCCCGATCTAATCACGGCGGACCGCACAACTGCAACGCCAGATGTCAAATATTGAAAATAGTCTTGACGATTTTCGACTCCTTCTCAATAATGAGTGCTTACTCACTCATAATCAAGTTATATCATAAAGTCCCCTGGATGGGGCTTTTGTCTGGTCAGGATATGAACCGTGTCACCTTTAGCGTGGTCGCCATTATGTTATTAGCAGCAACAACGACATTGCCGTTTGTTCTTAATGCCGGTTTTGGCAAAGCGCCGCAGGGTGCGCAGCTCAGTCTTGTCGAACAGTCGCCGAATTATCGTGACGGTCAGTTCCATAACCAACTGCCGACGCCGGGATTCACCGGGCAGAAAAACATGCTGGCCGCGTGGTGGGATTTCCTGGTGACTAAGCGAGAAAACGCACGCCCGCTGCAGCCGTTGCCGCTGGTGAATACCGATCTTGCCGGCCTGCCGTCTGGCGAAGACGTGATGGTATGGCTTGGCCACTCATCGTGGTATCTGCAGCTGGCGGGGAAACGTATCCTGATCGACCCGGTATTTAGCGATTACGCCGCGCCGTTCTCTTTCATCAATAAGGCCTTCCCCGGCGACTACCCGTGGAACGCGCAGCAGATGCCTGAGATCGATGTGCTGATAATTTCCCACGATCACTATGACCATCTCGACTACGCCACCATTAAAGCGCTGATGCCGAAAGTTAAACGCGTGGTGACGCCGCTCGGCGTCGGCTCGCATCTGCGCTACTGGGGAATGGATGCGGCGATTATCAACGAAGTGGACTGGAACCAGACGGTAAAAATCAGCGATGAACTGACCGTACACGCGCTGCCGGCTCGTCATTTTTCCGGCCGCGGGCTGAAACGCAACCAGACCTTGTGGGCCAGCTTCCTGTTCGTCACCCCGCAGCAAAAGATTTATTACAGCGGCGATAGCGGCTATGGCCCGCATTTTAAGGCGATTGGCGAGCAGTTTGGTCCTATCGACCTGGCGATCATGGAAAACGGTCAATATGACCAGGACTGGAAGTACATCCACATGATGCCGGAAGAAACGGCGCAGGCCGCCGATGATTTACGCGCCCGGTCGGTATTACCGGGGCATGCCGGACGCTTTGTGCTGGCAAAACACAGCTGGGACGATCCGTACCAGCGGCTGGCGGCAGCCAGTGAAGGACGTGAGTGGCGCTTAGTCACGCCAATGCTGGGCGAACCGGTGTGGGTCGCTGATAAGACACAATCATTTAACGCCTGGTGGCGCTAACCGCCAGAGTGGTTCAGGAGGAGAGAAGAGATATGAATATATCCGCTCAGGTGATTGACACTATCGTGGAATGGATTGATGACAATCTGCATCAACCGCTGCGAATTGATGATATTGCGCGCCATGCCGGGTATTCGAAATGGCATCTGCAACGGCTGTTTTTACAGTACAAAGGGGAAAGTCTCGGGCGCTACATTCGCGAGCGTAAACTGCTGCTGGCGGCGCGCGACCTGCGAGATACCGACCAGCGGGTTTATGATATCTGCCTGAAATACGGCTTTGATTCGCAGCAAACCTTCACCCGTATCTTTACCCGGACCTTCAATCAGCCGCCGGGCGCGTATCGCAAAGAGAACCACAGCCGTGCGCACTGAGCGCCGGCCGCATACCAGTCCGCCTTTATCGGCGGGCTTTTTTTCTCTCTTACTGCTTAATCTGCCAGTGAGAACCAGCGGCGCCATACCCAGCGTAATACCAGGTACTCGACGACTCCCAGCGCTAAGAACCACAGGCAGAAGATCAAGGTATAGAGCTGGTTGAGATCCATCAGGTGGAAGGATGTGACTAGCTTTTGCGCCAGCGTCAGGCCGAGCGAGGGCGCCGGCAATAGCAAGCAAGAAATCAGGGCTAACAGCAAAATGCCGGCGGCGGATAATAGCGTTTCCAGCGGGTGTTTCATTATGATGTTAATCGTCAGTTAAAAAACATATTGTCCGGTAAAAAGTCCGTTAACGCAATATGCTTTATCCGCTGATTAATTTACGTCATTCATATTATTTCTAATACTATTAATTAAAACCCCCTGTTAATTTATTGAGTAATATTTGTGATTAAGTTAATTGCATCGTGATGTAAATTACCGTCATTTATTACCCCAGCATTTTTACAAAAGTATAAGTACTATATCCCACAATTGTGGCGATAATGATTGCCAGTACGACATACAGCGCCAGACGGCGTCCACGGTAGATTCCAAACATGTTTTACCTCGTTTAGAAATGGTTTAGAAATACTCTGTAATATTTGTTTTTAGAACCAACTTACCATGTATTTTTAAATTTGCGAGTAAATAAATGTTGTGGCTGGATAATTTGATCTTGCTCGCAAAACGCATTAATTCATTGGCCAGAAATGATTTCAGGCTTTCCGATTCACGGAATTTAAAAGGAAACTTTATTTTGACCAGCATGATTAATCCCCACAACATCACGCCCTCGGGCGACGTCGCGCCGCAGCAGGCTTATCAGCAAACAGTCGAGGCGGTACTGGCGCAAAAAAAGAGCCATGCCGACGGTCTCAGCACCGCTGAAGCCGCCGGTCGCCTGAAATCATACGGCCCTAACGCGCTGCCGGAAAAGAAAGGCAAACCGGCATGGCTGCGTTTTCTCGCCCACTTCAACGATGTCCTGATTTACGTCCTGCTGGCCGCTGCCGCGCTCACCGCGGTGATGGGCCACTGGGTCGATACTCTGGTTATTCTCGGCGTTACCGTCATTAATGCGTTGATCGGTCATATTCAGGAGAGCAATGCCGAAAAATCGCTGCAGGGGATCCGCAACATGCTCTCCAGCGATGCCCGCGTGCTGCGCAACGGCAAGCATGAAACCATCCCCACTCGTGACCTTGTGCCGGGCGATATTGTTATTTTGCGCGCCGGCGACCGCGTTCCGGCGGATCTGCGCCTGATTGAAAGCCACAATCTACGGGTCGAAGAGGCGATCCTCACCGGCGAGTCGACGGTGGTGGATAAAACCACCGTGACGCTACAGGGCGAACTGCCGTTGGGCGACCGCACCAATATGGTCTTCTCCGGCACCACTATCAGCGCCGGCAGCGGCGTCGGTGTGGTTACCGCTACCGGTCAAGAGACCGAGCTAGGCCACATCAATCAGATGATGGCGGCTATTGAAAAGCACCGTACTCCGCTGCTGGTGCAGATGGATAAACTGGGGAAAGCGATTTTTGTCATCATCCTCGCGATGATGGTGGCGCTGTTCTTCTTCAGCCTCGCGCTGCGCGATATCCCGCTGGGCGAGCTGCTGCTGTCGCTGATTAGCCTCGCGGTGGCGGCGGTACCGGAAGGACTGCCGGCGATTATCTCGATTATCCTGTCGCTCGGCGTACAGACGATGGCGCGTAAGCGGGCGATTATCCGCAAGCTGCCGACGGTTGAAACGCTTGGCGCGATGACCGTGGTGTGTTCGGATAAGACCGGCACCCTGACCATGAACGAGATGACGGTGAAAGCGATCATCACCGCCGACTGCTGCTACCGCGTTGAAGGCGACAGCTATGAGCCGCAGGGGCGCATTTTCCAGGAGGGCAGCGACGAGCCGGTGGTGGTCCAGCCGGGCAGCGTGCTGGAAACCTACCTGCGCACCATCGATCTGTGCAATGACAGCCAGATCGTTCAGGACGAACGTGGCCTGTGGAGCATCACCGGCGGCCCGACCGAAGGGGCGCTGAAGGTATTAGCGGCGAAAGCCCAGTTAGCGCCGGTCGTCACCCGGCTGGTGGCGAAAATTCCGTTCGACTCGCAGTACAAATACATGGCCACCCATCAGCAGATTGGCGATGAGGAGCGGGTACTGATTACCGGCGCGCCGGATGTCATCTTCGCCCTGTGCGGCCAGCAGATGAGCAAGCAGGGGCCAATGCCGTTTGACCGTCAGTACTGGGAAGACGAAATGGCGCGCTTTGCCCGCCAGGGGTTACGGATGGTTGCCGCCGCCTGCAAACCGGCAGCCGTCGGCAGCGCCGCGTTGACCCACGATGACCTGAGGGAAGGGCTGGTGTTCCTCGGCATCGCCGGAATGATGGATCCGCCGCGTCCGGAGGCGATTGACGCGATCCACGCCTGCCAGACCGCCGGGATCCGCGTGAAGATGATCACCGGCGACCACCCGCAGACGGCGATGAGCATCGGTCAGATGCTGGGGATCGCCAACAGCCGCCAGGCGATGACCGGCTATCAGCTTGAGCATATGGATGATGCCGAGCTGGCGAAGGCGGCGGTGGAGTTTGATATTTTCGCCCGTACCAGTCCGGAGCATAAGCTGCGTCTGGTAAAGGCGCTGCAGGATAGCGGCGAAGTGGTCGGCATGACCGGTGACGGCGTTAACGACGCCCCGGCGCTGCGCCAGGCCGACGTGGGCATCGCCATGGGCATTAAAGGGACCGAGGTGACCAAAGAGGCCGCCGATATGGTGCTCACCGACGACAACTTCGCCACCATCGCCAGTTCGGTGAAGGAGGGGCGTCGCGTCTACGACAACTTGAAAAAGACCATCCTGTTCATCATGCCGACCAACCTCGCGCAGGGGCTGTTGATCATCATCGCGCTGCTGGCGGGCAATATTATTCCGCTGACGCCGGTGCTGATTTTGTGGATGAACATGGCGACCTCGGCCACGCTCTCCTTCGGCCTGGCCTTTGAAGCCGCCGAGCGCAACGTGATGAACCGTCCACCGCGTAAGACCGGCCAGCACGTGATGGATGGGTTCGCCGTCTGGCGCGTCGCTTTTGTCGGTTCGATGATTGCCGTCGCCGCTTTTATTCTCGAAGCCTGGCTGGCGCCGCGCGGCCACAGCGCCGAGTTCATCCGCACCGTGCTGCTGCAGATGCTGGTGACCGCGCAGTGGGTCTATATGATTAACTGCCGCAGCAGCGACAGTTTCTCCCTGAACAAAGGGTTGCTGCGCAACAAAGGCATCTGGCTGGTGACCGGCGTCCTGTTGCTGATGCAGCTGGTCATCATCTATGTACCGTTGATGCAGAACATGTTCGGCACTGAGGCGCTGCCGCTGCGCTACTGGTTCGTGACCCTGGTGATTGGTGTGGCTATGTTCCTGGTGGTTGAAATTGAGAAGCGGCTGACCCGCCGTTTCCGTAAAGCTGCCTGATCCCCTCCGGCGCCCCTTCAGGATTGAGCGGGCGCCATTTTCCTTTAGCCTGGTTTTTTGATTTCCACCGCGATCATGGTGACGAACGGATGGTACTGCCACGGTATGCTGCCGCCCTTTTGATACATTTTTGAGATGGTGCCGTCGAGGTAGAGCATCTGGCGCACGTGGAGTTTGGACTGCGCGTAACAGGCGAAATCGTAGAAATTGGTTTCACGCTCGCTAAGCATAAATACCACCCGTCCCTGCTTATCAATGCCGACGCCGTTGCGCAGTTTGCGCGAGCTGGCGGAGGGCTTCAGCCGCCAGTTGATGGCGCCGTTTTCAATCAGCATTGGCCCGGACTGCACGGCGTAGGTTATCTCTGGCGATGGCTTAAAGTTGTTGATAGGCGTTATTCCCGCCCGCTGGCCCTTCAGCCAGAATACGCCGCCGGGGCGGATGAAAAAGTTGCCGCCGCCGGAGGCGCGGTTGAGCGGCTTTAGCAGCTCGCCGTTTTCGATATACAAGCCCAGCGGTTCGTAGGCCTTATCGTATATCCCGCCGTTCATCGCCATCTGGACGCGGTCGTCTTTATTGATATCCGCAAGCAGCGAGCGTAGCGATCCCCAGGCTTTGCCATTTTGCTTTTGCCAGTACATCACGATGCGCTCCTGCTGCGGATTAACCGTATAGCTTTGCAAGGTCAGCGTGGGGTCGGTGAGCGTACAGGCAGCATGGGTAAAGGCAGTGAAGGGAAGAAGTGCAAGAGGGAGCAGGCGGCGTAATAACATGAACAATCCTTTTGAATATCCTGCGCCGAGTATACCCGTTTCGCTTCCTTATGCCGCCCAAATCTCGCAATGCTTTTGTACCAAGCCGATCAGCGAACCGCCGTTGGCGATGAATTCGCGCATCTGCTGCGCTTCGCTGATGGGGGACCTGGCCTGGCGCACAACCGATTCCAGCGCCGCGCTGGCGTGCACCTTATGGGCAAAGGGCGCCAGTCTGTCGGCTAACTGTAGAATGTTCGCGCGGATGCTTTGTTGTTCTCCGGACCAGACATCGGTTATCACCCCGTCGAGGCCGTAACGACAGGCCTGATAGCGGTTGAAAGGGTAGAGGAGGTAATCCTCCGGCTGATGTTTAAACGGCCGTTCGCTTAACAGCCAACAGGCCAGCGTCTGGATAAATCCGGCGATATTCACCGCCTGGCCTATCGTCAGCGGCGTATCCATCACCCGCACCTCGACGGTACCGAACACCGGGCTCGGGCGAATATCCCAGTGCAGATCCTTCATGCTGTCGATCATGCTGGTGTAGCTCAGGCGGCGGAATAAACGCTGAAAGGCCTGCCAGTTCTCTACCCACGGCATCGGCCCGTTATCGGGATAGGAAGAGAAACGGTTCAGACGCGAACAGGCAAAGCGGCTGTCGGTGCTGTCGAACCACGGCGAGGCGGCGTTGAGGGCAATAAAGTGCGGTACAAAGCGTGACAGCCCGTGCAGCAAATAGATGGCGTCATCGCCGTTCTGACAGCCGACGTGAACGTGCTGGCCAAATACCGTCGCCTGCTTTGCCAGATAGCCGAAGTGCTCGACGGTTTTCACATAGCGCGGATTATCGCTGATTTGCTGGCGCTGCCAGGCGTGGAAAGGGTGCGATCCGCCGCCGCAGATCTGCAGGTGGTGACGGAGAGCGGCGCGCTGTACCGCCTGATGGATGGCGCCGAGCTGTGCGGTGGCGTGGCTAATATCGCGACAGATGCCGGTGGCTATCTCCAGCATGCTTTCGGTGATGTCGTGTTTAGCCTCTCCCGTCGTTAGTTCACTTTGCACATCGGCAATCAGCGTGGAGGCATCCTGGCTGAGGTCGTATCCCGGCGGGTTGACGACCTGTAGCTCCAGCTCAATACCAAGCGTAAAAGGCGCTGAGACGTGAAAATCGGGTAGCGTCATCGTCTTTCTCCTGTCCCCGCTTAAACTGCAAGTATAGGTGAAGCGCAGAGAGTGCGGGCGGGATGAGAAAACCCCGGTGGCGCTGTCGCTTACCGGGGCTACAACGTTGTGCGATTTGGTAGCCCGGATGAGCGTAGCGCAATCCGGGGAGGGCGTATCGCTGACACCGGTGCTGGCGGCTTCAAAATCCCCGGTGGCGCTGTCGCTTACCGGGGCTACAGCGCTATGCGATTTGGTAGCCAGGATGAGCGTAGCGCAATCCGGGAGGCCGGGTGGCATATCGCTGACACCGGTGCTGGCGGCTTCAAAATCCCCGGTGGCGCTGTCGCTTACCGGGGCTACAGCGCTATGCGATTTGGTAGCCAGGATGAGCGTAGCGCAATCCGGGAGGCCGGGTGGCATATCGCTGACACCGGTGCTGGCGGCTTCAAAATCCCCGGTGGCGCTGTCGCTTACCGGGGCTACAGAGTTGTGCTATTTGGTAGCCCGGATGAGCGTAGCGCAATCCGGGAAGGCCGGGTGGCGTATCGCTGACACCGGTGCTGGCGGCTTCAAAATCCCCGGTGGCGCTGTCGCTTACCGGGGCTACAACGTTGTGCGGTTTGGTAGCCCGGATGAGCGTAGCGCAATCCGGGGAGGGCGAGTGGCGTATCGCTGACACCGGTGCTGGCGGCTTCAAAATCCCCGGTGGCGCTGTCGCTTACCGGGGCTACAACGTTGTGCGATTTGGTAGCCCGGATGAGCGTAGCGCAATCCGGGGAGGGCGAGTGGCGTATCGCTGACACCGGTGCTGGCGGCTTCAAAATCCCCGGTGGCGCTGTCGCTTACCGGGGCTACAACGTTGTGCGATTTGGTAGCCCGGATGAGCGTAGCGCAATCCGGGGACCTGCTCGTTTAGCGGCGAACCGGCGCGTCGCCGGCGACATAGTAGGCCGCGGTGCTGCGCGGTAACGGCTGACGCCCGCGAATGGCATCGGCCATCTTCTCGCCAATCATGATCGTGGTGGCGTTCAGGTTGCCGGTAATTATCTGCGGCATAATCGACGCATCGACCACCCGTAACCCTTCCAGACCGTGGACGCGGCCTTCTCCGTCGACCACCGCCATGTCGTCGTACCCCATCTTACAGGTGCCGCACGGGTGGAACGCGGTTTCGGCGTGATTACGCACAAACTCATCTAACTCCGCATCGCTCTGGCACTCAACGCCAGGACTGATTTCGCGCCCGCGATACTTATCCAGCGCCGGCTGGTTCATGATTTCGCGGGTAATACGGATGGCGTCGCGGAACTCCTGCCAGTCCTGTTCGCTCGACATATAGTTAAACAGGATTGCCGGATGGGCATGCGGGTCGCGCGATTTCAGGCGCACATGGCCGCGGCTTGGTGAACGCATCGAGCCAACGTGGCACTGGAAACCATGCTCTTTAACGGCATTAGAACCATTGTAATTAATCGCCACCGGCAGGAAGTGGTACTGAATATTTGGCCAGGCGAATTCCTCGCGGCTGCGGATAAATCCACCCGCTTCGAATTGATTGCTGGCGCCGATCCCGGTGCAGCCGAACAGCCATTCCGCGCCGATTTTCGGCTGGTTCCACCACTGTAGCGCCGGATACAGCGACACTGGCTCTTTGCACTCGTACTGCAGATACATCTCAAGATGATCCTGCAGATTTTCACCCACGCCGGGCAGGGCGTGGACCAGCGGAATATCAAACTGGCGCAGTAGCTCCGGGTTGCCGACGCCGGAACGTTGCAGAATTTGCGGCGAGGCGATGGCGCCGGCGCACAGCAGCACTTCCTTATTGGCCGTCGCTTTTGACGGCGCGCTGCTATCGCCTTCCAGCCACTCGACGCCGACGGCGCGTTTGCCGTCAAAAATAATGTGATCGGTCATGGCGTGGGTGCGGATGGTCAGGTTCGCGCGGCTGCGGGCCTGATCGAGATAGCCGCGGGCGGTGCTGGCGCGACGCCCCTGCGGCGTCACGGTGCGATCCATCGGGCCAAACCCTTCCTGCTGATAACCGTTGAGATCGTCAGTGCGCGGATAGCCCGCCTGCACGCCGGCTTCCACCATCGCATGGAACAGCGGATTATTATTCTGTTTCGGCGTAGCGACGCTCACCGGGCCGTCGCCGCCGTGATAGTCGTTAGGGCCGATATCGCGGGTTTCCGCTTTTCGGTAATAGGGTAGGCAGTCGAGGTAGCTCCAGTGTTCCAGCCCCGGCGCGGCGGCCCAGTTATCAAGGTCCATGGCGTTGCCGCGGATATAACACATGCCGTTAATTAGCGAGGATCCGCCGAGACCTTTACCGCGTCCGCACTCCATGCGGCGGTGGTTCATATAGGGTTCCGGTTCGGTCTCATAGGCCCAGTTGTAGCGTTTGCCCTGCAGCGGGAAAGCCAGCGCGGCGGGCATCTGGGTGCGGAAATCAAAGCGGTAATCCGGACCGCCCGCTTCCAGCAGCAGGACGGTGGTGTTGGGATCTTCCGTTAAACGCGTCGCGAGGACGTTGCCGGCGGAGCCGGCGCCAATAATGATGTAGTCAAACTGCAAAAATGACCTCCTGGTTAAAATATGGATTGAAACTGACCCATCTCAACCTGGATGGATTTCACTTGGGTATAGCTCTGTAGCGTCATCACGCCATTTTCTCGGCCAATGCCGGAGTGCTTATAGCCGCCGACCGGCATTTCCGCCGGCGATTCGCCCCAGCTGTTGATCCAGCAAATGCCTGCTTCCAGCTGGTGGATGATGCGGTGAGCGCGGTTCAGATCCGGCGTGACGACGCCAGCGGCAAGGCCGTACTCGGTGGCGTTGGCGCGGCGAATCACTTCCGCTTCGTCGTCATAGCTGAGAATCGACATCACCGGTCCGAAGATCTCTTCGCGCACGATAGTCATGTCGTCGGTGCAGTCGGTGAAGACCGTCGGAGCGACCCATGCGCCATTATCGAAGCCTTCGCCTTTGAGCACATCGCCGCCGCACAGCAGGCGAGCGCCTTCGCTTTTGCCGCTCTCGATATAGCGCAGGACATTCTGGCGATGCGGGAAGCTGACCAGCGGGCCGAAGTTGGTATCGTCGGCAAACAGGTCTCCGGCGCGGATACGGCCTACGCGCTCGAGGATCTTGTGCTCAAATTCGGCTTTAAATTTCGCGGGCACAAACACGCGGGTGCCGTTGGTGCAGACCTGACCGGAGCTGTAGAAATTGGCCATCATGGCGATATCGGCGGCGAGGTCGAGGTTGGCATCTTCCGCGATAATCAGCGGTGATTTACCGCCCAGCTCCATGGTCACCTCTTTTAAAGAAGAGGCGGCGGAGTTGGCCATGACTTTTTTGCCGCTGGCGACACCGCCGGTGAAGGAGATTTTGGCGATGTCCGGATGCTCGGTCAGGTACTGGCCGGTTTCGGCGCCGATCCCCGGCAGGACGTTGAAGACCCCATCCGGCAGACCCGCTTCGCGGTAGATTTCCGCCAGCTTCAGCGCGGTGAGCGGAGTGACTTCGCTTGGTTTAAAGATCATCGCGTTACCGGCGGCCAGCGCCGGGGCCGATTTCCACAGCGCTATCTGGATCGGGTAGTTCCAGGCGCCGATACCGGCGACCACGCCAAGCGGTTCACGGCGGGTGTAGACAAAAGAACTGTCGCGCAGCGGGATCTGGCTGCCTTCCAGCGCCGGGATCAATCCGGCGTAGTACTCCAGTACATCGGCGCCGGTCACGATATCGACGGCGGCGGTTTCGCTCAGCGGTTTGCCGGTATCAAGCGTCTCCAGACGCGCCAGCTCATCGTTACGTTCGCGCAGAATATCAACCGCTTTACGCAGGATCCGCGAGCGCGCCATCGCGCTCATCGCCGCCCAGACTTTCTGCCCCTGTTGGGCGCTTTTTACCGCACGGTCGACGTCTTCACGCCCGGCGGCCTGGACGGTTGCCAGCACTTCCCCAGTGGCAGGGTTGATGGTCTCGAAAGTTTTACCGCTGGTGGCGGCGACAAACTTGCCGTGAATATAAAGCTGCTGTTCGGCCATTCGGGACATGGTTTCCTCCATTATTGCGAAGTCGGTGGCAGATACTGCCTGATGAAATGGTCCGCGAGCGCCTCAGCGCGGGCTTTGTCGAGCGGTTTACCGCTTAACGCCGCACGCAGCCACAGGCCATCGATCAGCGCCGCCAGGCCATAGCCCGCTTCCTGCGCCTGCTCGCGCGGCAGCTGGCGCTGAAACTCATAGACGATATTCGATAACAAACGCTTACTGCTGACCTGCTGCAGGCGGTAGAGCATCGGCTGGTGCATACTGCTGGCCCAGAAGGCAAGCCAGGCCTTCATCGCCGCGCCGCTTATCTGGCTGTCGTCGAAATTGCCGGCGACGATGGCCCGCAGACGCCGTTCAGCGCTGGCGCCGGGTAGCGCCCGCAGCCGCTGTAACACCGCATGACGTAGCTGGCCGGTGATGTCGCGCATCGTCGCCTCCAGCAGGCCGTTTTTGTCCTTGAAATAGTGGCTGATGATGCCCGTCGATACGCCCGCCCGGCGGGCGATCTGCGCGATGGTGGCGTCATGCATGCCGACCTCATTAATCGCCGCCAGCGTAGCGTCAATCAGCTGTCGCTGACGTATCGATTGCATCCCCAGTTTTGGCATTTCCTGGACTCCATTCATCAGATTTGTTTATCTATTAAAGCGGTTTTTGATTGGACGTTCAATATAAAATGTGTCTTAATTGTTACCGATTTGCTTTTTAATAGTTGCAATAAATGTAAGGAGAATGGATGACAGACCTTTCGCCGAGCAGAGAAAAGGACAAAATCAATCCGGTGGTTTTTTACACTTCCGCAGGACTGATTTTGTTGTTTTCCCTGATGACTATCTTCTTCAGCGATTTTTCCGCGGCCTGGATTGGCCGTACCCTGAACTGGGTTTCTAAAACCTTCGGCTGGTATTATTTACTCGCCGCCACGCTGTATATCGTGTTCGTCGTCTGTATTGCCTGTTCCCGCTTTGGCTCGGTGAAACTGGGGCCGGAGCACTCGAAGCCGGAGTTTAGCGTGCTGAGCTGGGCGGCGATGCTGTTTGCCGCCGGGATCGGCATCGACCTGATGTTCTTCTCGGTCGCCGAACCGGTCACGCAGTATATGCAGCCGCCGGAAGGGGCGGGGCAGACCATGGAAGCCGCCCGCCAGGCGATGGTGTGGACGCTATTCCACTACGGGCTCACCGGCTGGTCGATGTACGCCCTGATGGGAATGGCGCTGGGATACTTTAGCTATCGTTATAATTTGCCGCTTACCATCCGCTCCGCGCTCTATCCTATCTTCGGGAAAAAGATTAATGGCCCCATCGGCCACAGCGTCGATATCGCCGCGGTGATCGGTACGATTTTCGGTATCGCCACCACCCTCGGTATCGGCGTGGTGCAGCTCAATTATGGCCTGAGCGTGCTGTTCCATATTCCTGATTCATTGGGGGCAAAGGCGGCGCTGATTGTATTGTCGGTGATTATCGCCACCATTTCGGTGACCTCCGGCGTGGATAAGGGCATTCGTATCCTTTCCGAGCTCAACGTGGTACTGGCGCTGGGGCTGATCTTATTCATTCTGTTTATGGGCGATACCGAGTTCCTGCTCAATGCGCTGGTGTTGAACGTCGGGGATTACGTCAATCGCTTTATGGGAATGACGCTGAACAGCTTCGCCTTCGACCGCCCGGTGGAATGGATGAATAACTGGACGTTATTCTTCTGGGCCTGGTGGGTGGCATGGTCGCCGTTTGTCGGCTTGTTCCTGGCGCGTATTTCGCGCGGGCGCACCATTCGCCAGTTTGTGGTAGGTACGCTGATTATTCCGTTCACTTTCACCTTGCTGTGGCTGTCGGTATTCGGCAATAGCGCGCTGTATGAAATTATTCACGGCAATGCGGATTTTGCCGCCGAAGCCATCGCTCACCCGGAGCGCGGTTTCTATAACCTGCTGGCGCAGTATCCGGCGTTTACCTTTAGCGCCTCGGTCGCCACCATTACCGGCCTGCTGTTTTATGTCACCTCAGCGGACTCCGGCGCGCTGGTGCTCGGCAACTTCACTTCGAAGCTGAAGGATATTAATAGCGATGCGCCGAACTGGCTGCGCATCTTCTGGTCGGTGGTGATTGGCCTGTTGACCCTCGGTATGCTGATGACTAACGGCATCTCCGCCCTACAGAACGCGACGGTGATCATGGGGCTACCGTTCAGCTTTGTGATTTTCTTCGTGATGGCGGGGTTATATAAGTCATTGAAGGTGGAGGATTATCGCCGTGAAAGCGCTAACCGTGATACCGCGCCGCGCCCGCTTGGCGTGCAGGATCGTCTGAGCTGGAAAAAGCGCCTGTCACGCCTGATGAACTATCCCGGCACGCGCTATACCCGCCAGATGATGGAGACGGTATGCTTCCCGGCGATGGAAGAGGTGGCGCAGGAGCTGAAGCTGCGCGGCGCTTACGTTGAGCTGAAAAGCCTGCCGCCGGAAGAGGGTGATAACCTTGGTCACCTCGATCTGCTGGTGCATATGGGCGACGAACAGAACTTCGTCTACCAGATTTGGCCGCAGCAGTACTCGATTCCCGGTTTTACCTACCGGGCGCGCAGCGGCAAATCGACCTACTACCGTCTTGAGACTTTCCTGCTGGAAGGAAGCCAGGGTAACGACCTGATGGATTACAGCAAAGAGCAGGTGATCACCGATATTCTCGACCAGTACGAGCGGCACCTGAACTTTATTCATCTACACAGGGAAGCGCCGGGGAATAGCGTCACCTTCCCTGGAATGTAAACCCGCTTTTACCAGGGCGTCATGTAATAAATGACGCCCTTTTCTTGCAATCTAATACATTGTCAATTTACAGCTTTAATTATTAAATAGCCATTTAATGTACTATTTGTGCTTAATTAAAATGTTTTATTTGTGTTATTACTGGTTGTCATATAGTCATGGGGGGATATCTACGCTTAAATATCATTATTTGCAAATAATGGAATGAAATAATGAGTCCTCCAGGATTGCTTCCAGGAGCGACAACGATATTTAACCGTATATCTGTTGAGCTTCCGATTGACGGACTTTCTTTCTGGAAATTGTCTGGAGATGCAGCAATTTCAACGCCATTTTCTTTTGAAGCCGTGTTGCTGGCGACGGATGCGCGTATCGATCGTAGCACCTTGCTGGGAGAGTCGGTTACGGTTGCTGTTCCTGTAAAAAACGCGTTAGAACCGCGATATTTTAATGGCAAAGTCACCGGGATTGGCGTGGGGGCGATAGAGCTGTCAGGGAACCGATATGCGGCTTATTCGCTGACGCTTGAATCAGATTTATGGCCGATGCAGCGCGATCGTAATTCGCGCATCTTTCAGGAAAAAACAGTTCCGCAGATTGTGGTCATGCTATTGGCTGAATACCAGGTAAATGTTGAAGATGCGCTGCTGGAACAATATCGTGTCTGGGATTACTGTGTTCAATATCAGGAAAGTAGTTTTGATTTTATCAGCCGCTTAATGGAGCACGAAGGTATTGCTTATTATTTTCGCCACGATCGTGATAAGCATACGCTGGTTCTGGTTGATGCCGCTGAAAGTTATCATTCGATTACTGGTTATGAAGACATTCCCTACCAGTACACATCATTGCGTGGAAGTACGCCGGCCGAGGGCATCTCACGCTGGGCGATGCAGGATAACGTCACTCCGGGGCTATATAGCCTTGATGATTATGATTTTCGTAAACCGAATGCCTGGTTGCTGCAGGTGCGACAAAATCCGCTCTCCCCACGGCCGGGAAAAATTGATGTTTATGACTGGCCTGGTCGCTTTGTGGAGCATGAACAGGGGGCAAACTACGCCCGTCTTCGTCAACAGCGCTGGCAGGTGGAACAGCATAAAATTAACGCTACCTCGACGGCGCCGGGCATTGTGCCTGGCGCGCGATTTCAATTAAGCAACGCGCCGTTCTTTGGCGACAATGGCGAATATCTTACCATCCAGGCGCATTATGAATTCGAGGAAAACCGTTACGCCAGTGGTGCTGATAATCAGGCCATTCAGCGCATTGATTTTGTCGTGATCCCGTCGTCTACCGTCTTCCGTCCGCCACTGGCGACACCCTGGCCGCGCACCTATGGTCCGCAGACAGCAAGAGTGGTGGGCCCTCGGGCTGAGAGTATCTGGACCGATAAATATGGGCGCGTCAAAGTGAAATTCCACTGGGATCGAGAAGGAAATAACGACGATAGCAGTTCCTGTTGGGTACGCGTATCGAGCGTCTGGGCAGGACAGGGGTTTGGCGGGATACAGATCCCGAGGGTCAATGATGAAGTGATCGTTGACTTTATTAACGGCGATCCCGACCGCCCAATAATTATCGGGCGCGTTTATAACGAATCTAGTTTACCGCCGTGGGCGCTACCGAACGAGGCCACGCGGATGGGGTTTATGACCCGTAGCAAAGATGGGCATAAAGATAATGCGAGCTATCTTTTCTTCGAAGATCGGGCGGGCAGCGAATCGGTTGATTTACACGCTGAAAGAGATATGAATATTTCAGTAGAGAACGATAAAACTGCGGCTATTGATGGCCACTATCTCACAAAAATAGGCAAAACGCAGACCCATGAAGTGATGGATGACGCCGTTTTTACTTATCTGTCCAGGCGTACCACCAGGGTTGAAAAAGCAGAAGAATCCATTTTTAACCAGGGTGAAACCAAGACAATCGCGAAGGGGAGAAAACTGGCCATCACCGACGGTGGCGATTTTTCACAGATTAACGGTGATGTGACGACCACCATTAATGGTACTGCCTGCACGACAATAAACATCGGCGATCGGTACCTGACCCTGGAAGATGGCAGCATGTGGCTGAAGGTTTCCGCGGGAGGACGGCACGTTGAAATCCACGACGGCGATGAATTAATAGTCCGTAGCGGCGGGCGTAAAAATACCATCATCGGCGGATTAACAACAACCGTAGCTGGAGGTTGGGCCCAAAAAGTGACTACCGGTGATATCGAGATATCGACCCCTGATACCATGATATTGCGAGGAGAAAAGAAAATTGACCTCCAGTGCCCGGATTATTTTGAATATAAAGCGGCGGCGATGTCGGTCAAACTTAATGATACCGCGCTGGCCCTAACAGAAATTAGCGTCAAAGGATTAAAATACGAAACTAATCCCGTGGTGTTTAAGTTTCGCGGCGGCGGGGCGCATTTTGAGATCAATGGTAATAGGCTGGAGTATAATTTATTGTCTTTGCAGACCGCACTATTAACAATCATTACATGAGAAATATAATGGAAAAATATTCAGGGATCATCATTCGTGGGCCCTTCTATGCCTTGATGGCTGCGGTTGTCTTCTGCTTTGCCCGAGGTTTTTTCTTCTACTGGCTGATTAAAAGGGATCCCGTAGCGACTCGCGCTAGTATCGTCTCTTATTATCCTAAAACACCGAACGATCGTGGCGAGGTGAGTATTGTATTAACGTATAGCTTTAGTGTCGGAGGTAAAATTTATAGCAAGGCCAATCAGTTTATGACTATTAATTCGGTGGATCTCGATAAGGTTTATGTTGGAAAAGAGGTGCCCGTGATCTACTATCGGGCTAATCCGAAGTACAGTAAGTTAGATTATTATCATGAAGAATTAAAATATTGAGAGTTTGCTAGCGGATTGGCGCCCCAGGCGTAGGTGGGTTTTGAGTGTTTTTTATTTATTGGGGGGCGATCCCCGGTTAGTTAAAAATCATTGGGTAGCTTCCGGTTAATAGCGATCAATTTTCCTTTCTGTATTGTAATGTATTGACCTTCTTTCAATTCTGCCAAAACACGGAAAACATAGCTTCTGGAAAGGTTGGTTCTACGAATAATAAAATTGGCAATGCCTTCCCTTTCAAATGAATTAACGCTTCTACGATACATGTAACGATGCAACATCGCCTTGATAGTATGATAGCCAGAGTCTGTTCTGCGCTCTACATGCACATCCAGAATAAAAATCAGCATATACGAAAGGATCGCTGCGAGTTCTTGCATATACTCTTTTGTATTGCCAAAAAATATCCGATCAAACTCTTGTTGAGAAATTTTAATCATGGAAGTTGGGGTGAGCGTGGAGTAACGGAATTGAGCGATAGGGCAAAATCTTTCTAAAAGCCCAATCGGCATATATTCAATGGTTGTACCGATAATTCGCTCATCGTCATCAACGGCGATAGACATTACCCCGGTATCAACATAGTAAATAAAATTTTTCTCCATATTGAGGATTTCATTTGATTTCATATTAAATCGAATGCCTGCCTCGATCACGCGGTGACGATGTTCGCTAAAATTCTGTTTGCGGTAGAATTCATGAATAGTTTCAAAGGCTAACATCAATACGGTCCCTCCTGAGCACAGAGCACTATGTCAGTTTAGCGACATGGTATCAATCTCCAGGCCATTTTTTTTACAAAAGGTCCCCACCGGGACTTTTTTGAAATGCTTCAGTCATTAAACTTAAGTGAGTTTGGATCAGTTACGGCTATCCAATCCTTAACTTCTCATTTCCAGTGCTACATAGCGTGCCGTCACAAATGTTAGTAACACTATATTTTTTCGAGAATTAGTGTCTACGCTTAGTGGATTGACGCTTACCTGATGGAGTTTATGATGACCAAGAAAAAACCGGCCCTGCGCCTTATCGCAAGCGCAGTGCTGTTTGCTTGCCTTAGCAGCAGTTCGGCGTTTGCAGCTCCAGCCAGTGCGCCGCTTTCACCGCTGATGAAGCAATTAAATAACGGCAATTGGCTACCACAACAGGAAGCGCAATCGCTAAGCGATGAGCTCTATTATCAGGATGCTATCCACGCCTACATTCAGACGCTGCCTCTGCTGAACACTATTGGTTTACGCGATGGTTCAGAAGCGGCATTCGGCAAAGGCTACAACGTGCTGCCAATTTGGAAGGAGCGTATGGACAGCCGGGCGGTGGTGCCCACGCCAAATGGTGATGTTATCTATTCCATGAGCTATCTGGATCTGAAAGAAACGGGTCCACTGGTGATTAAGGCCCCGGCGAATGTCATCGGCATGTTTACTGACTTTTTCCAGAAAACCATCACCGATGTCGGCGCTATTGGTCCCGATCGTGCTCGCGGTGGGTTATATCTGCTGTTACCGCCAGATTATAACGGCCCAGTTCCTCAGGGGTATTACGCATTTAAATCTTCTACCTACAACGTATTCCTGTTTTTCCGCACCATTATGGGCAAAGGGGAGGGAAAACCTGACCCGGCGCCGGCGGTTAAAAATGCGGAAACTACCCGTATTTATCCGCTCTGGGATGTTGAAAAAGAAGTCAAACCAATGCAGTTCCCGGATGCCAGCGGTAAGCGTGTCAACATGATGTACCCAACGGACAGTAGTTACTGGAAAAAACTAAAAGATTTTGTCGACTACGAACCGCTGACCGCTATCCCGGAGGATACCCGCAGCGCGTTATTGAGTATCGGTATTGTTAAAGGAAAACCGTTTAAACCTACGGCGAAACAGCAAGAACTGCTGAAGAAAGCAGTGGAAACGGCGCCGCGGATGATTCTCGCCCGTCGTCAGGTTGGACGAGACGATCAGCGTCAGTTGTACTACAAAGACCGCCAGTACGAGAACTCCTGGGCAGGCGCAACCGCAGAATGGATGCAATACGGTACCCTGGATGAAAATCAGCGCGCGGCGTTCTTCCAGATTGCGTATTCCAGCGCAGCGGCGATGGTGATGCATACCACGGGGGCGGGTTCGAAATATCCCTATACCACCCGGGACAAAGAGGGCAAATTCCTCAACGGCGGCAATACGTATAAGCTGCATCTGCCGCCTAATCCGCCAGCCGCATTGTTCTGGGCAGTAACGGCTTACAACATCACCGATGGCACCATGCCGGAAACCGATCAACTGCTACCATCCACCAATGGTTATTACAATTTGCCGAAAAACAGCGACGGTTCTATTGATATCTGGTTTGGCCCCCAAAAACCGGATGGTGTGGCGGACAGCGCCTTTATCAAGACGGTACCGGATCGCAACTTCCTCGTTGCCCTCAGGCTATATGGCACCGAAGACGGTTTCTACGATCAGACCTGGGTACCTGACGATCTGGTTCAGACAAATAAATGAATAAGAAAGGAAAAACGATGAAACTCAAATCTCTGGCACTACTGACCGCATTGGCGTTCAGCGCTGGCGCGGCGGCACAATCGGCGCCGTTAACTATCCCTCACCCCACTCAGTTTGACCAGTTAGCGACTACGCCGACCGATGTCAAAATGCCTGAGGCCTACGTGAAAGCAATTGCTCAACAGGCCTATATTTGGGGGTGGCCGATGGTAAACCAGTTTAACCGTCGTGAAACCATCACTAAAGCCCCTTACCCAGCGCTTAATGGTGGGATGGTTCCGGTGGCGCCGATGGGTCAGTTGAGCATGCTGACCGACTACATCAAACCGCAGGAGACCTTTGTCACCTGTCCTAACCAGGACGTGGCATATGGATTAGGTTTTTATGAACTGGATAAAGAGCCGGTTGTCATTCAGGTGCCTGATTTTGGCGATCGTTTCTGGGTATATGCGATTTATGACGCGCGTACTAACCAGATCGGTAACGTCGGTAAACCTTACGCGACTAAACCGGGTTTCTATCTGCTTGTCGGGCCAAATTGGAAAGGCGAAACGCCGAAAGGCTTTAACGGGGTGATCCATTCGTCTACCGAGATGGCGAATATGATCCCGCGTATCCAGATGGATGATACACCGGAAGATCGCGCCGCTATCCAGGCGCCAATTAAAGAGGTGATGTCGTACCCGCTCAGCGAATTCAACGGCAAAATGAAGTCTTATGAATACGCGAAAATTCCGGCAATTGGCGATAAACCGGACCCAAATGCCGGTGAAACGAAATGGGTGGTTCCGGAAAAATATTTCGATCAGCTAGCGAATGTACTGAATAAAGTCGCGCCGTTGCCGGGTGAAGAGGCGATGTACGCCCAATATCGTCATTTGATTGAAGCCGGTAAGAAAGATCCGCAAATCCGTAAGTGGATGGATGAAGCTGCCGTTGAGACCGATAAAACGGTTATCGCCGAGTTCTTTAAATGGAAAAATAACGGTGTTCCGGCAGGCAACGGCTGGAATCGTTCGAAGAACAACGCCCAATTTGGTGTTGATTACTACAACCGTACCGGCACCGCGAAGTCGAACATGTTCGATAATAAGCCGGACGAAACGCAATATTTCTACACGGATAATGACGCGGGCGGCGTTCAGCTTTCGGGCGATCATGCTTATACCGTTACTTTCCCGAAAGGTGAATTGCCGCCGGTGAAAGGCTTCTGGTCGCTGACACTGTATAACAGTAAGCATCTCTTCAGCCCGAATGAGCTTAACCGTTATTCTTTGGGTACCAAGAATAAGGATCTCAAATTTAATAATGATGGCTCGCTGACGCTTTACGTCAGCAAAGATCGTCCGGCTGCAGACAAAATCAACAACTGGCTTCCGGCGCCGGATGGGACATTCTCGCTCTATATTCGCGCATACTGGGGAGAGAAACCGATTCTGGATGGAACCTGGCAGCCGCCTAAAATTGAAAAGATTAACTAGCGCTTAGTCGATCTTTCTTTGAGGAAGCTATAGCTAACAACAGGATCCAGATGTGAGCGGATCCTGTTTTATTTTCAGAAGTGAACGGCGGGCGGCGATTATTTCGCCGCCAGCTCCCGGCGAATGATTTCCGCCCCGGCGCTTAGCGCATGCAGCTTACCGCTGGCGACCTGACGCGATAACGGCGCCATGCCGCAGTTGGTTGATGGATAGAGCTTGTCGGCGTCGACGAACTGCAGGGCTTTACGCAGCGTGCTGGCCACCTCTTCTGGCGTCTCAATGGCGTTGGTCGCCACATCGATTGCTCCGACCATCACTTTCTTACCGCGGATGAGCTCCAGCAGGTCCATCGGTACGCGCGAGTTGTGGCACTCCAGCGAAATAATATCGATAGAAGAGGTCTGCAGTTTCGGGAACGCCTCTTCATACTGGCGCCATTCGGAGCCGAGCGTTTTTTTCCAGTCGGTATTGGCCTTAATGCCGTAGCCATAGCAGATATGTACGGCGGTTTCGCATTTCAGCCCTTCAACGGCTTTTTCCAGCGCGGCGATCCCCCATTCATTGACTTCATCAAAGAAGACGTTAAAGGCGGGTTCATCAAACTGAATAATATCTACCCCGGCGGCTTCTAATTCCCGGGCTTCCTGGTTGAGAATTTTGGCAAATTCCCATGCCAGCTTTTCACGGCTTTTATAGTGATCGTCATACAGCGTATCGATCATGGTCATTGGCCCCGGCAGGGCCCATTTAATCGGTTTGTTGGTGAGTTGACGCAGATATTTCGCATCTTCGACAAACACCGGCTGCTGGCGCTCGACGGCGCTGACGACGGTCGGCACGCTGGCGTCATAGCGGTTGCGAATTCTCACCGTTTGCCGTTTCTCAAAATCGACGCCGCTGAGATGTTCAATAAAGGTGGTGACAAAGTGCTGACGCGTCTGCTCGCCATCGCTGACGATATCAATGCCTGCGCGCAGCTGATCGTCGAGCGATAAACGCAGCGCATCGCGTTTGCCCAATACTAACTCTTCATTCTGTAATTTCCACGGCGACCACAGCGTTTCGGGCTGCGCCAGCCAGGTCGGTTTCGGTAAACTGCCTGCGGTGGATGTCGGGAGCAATGTTTTCATACAGGTGACCTTTATTTTTTATGATTTAGAGAGCGTAATGAGCTGACCATTGCTCAAGAATATGCTGGTACGGCTTAATAAACTGTTGTTCGGTAAATTTGCCCTGTTCAATCGCCAGGCGGCTGCGCTCTTCGCGGTCATAGACAATCCGGGTAAACGAATGATCCTGATTATTCAGGTTCGGCTGATAGCACTGCCCGGCCGCGGAGTTAGCGTTGTAAATTTCCGGGCGATAAATCTTCTGGAAGGTCTCCATGGTGCTAATGGTACTAGCAAGCTCAAGGTTGCTGTAATCGCTAAGCAGATCCCCCGCGCAGAAGAAGGCCAGCGGCGCTACGCTATTGGCCGGCATAAAGTAACGCACCTGCAGACCCATCTTATTGAAATAGGCTTCGGTGAGGGCCACGCCATCCTGCTGGTATTCGACGCCGAGAATAGGGTGCTGATTACCGGTCCGGCGGTAAGTATGCTTATTGGATACGCTCAGGCAGATGACCGGCGATTTTTTAAAACATTCATGGTATTCGGCAGAGTGCGTGAAGTGCTTGAAGATATTGCCATGCAGAACGCCATAATCTTCCGGCACACTGAAGGTTGCCTTGTCTTTATTATATTCCGGCAGTAATACGCTAAAATCATAATCGCGCACATAAGAGGAAAAGTTATTTCCTACAATGCCTTCGCTACGCGTATTGGTGGCTTTATCGATAATATTGGTTTGCAGAATCTCAATCACCGGGAATGCCGCATTCTGGCCGTTAGCGGTAATATTCATCTCGACTGAGATAATATCGAGTTCGACGGAATAACGGTTGCCGTGCGGATTATCCCACTGCACCAGGTTATTAAAGCGATTATCAATCATCGTCAGCGTGTTGCGCAGGTTCTGCTGACGGTTTTCGCCCCGCGCCAGGTTGGCAAAATTGGTGGTAATACGCGTATTTTTCGCCGGGTTATAGTGTTCATCAAAACGACTGCGTTTAATCGTAAAGGTAAAGTCTGTCATCGTCTCTTTCCACCCTGGGTTCTGATATAAAAATGCAGGTATTTCACATTCCCAGAATGACCTTGCGATTTATCTGGATTTATTATTCAGTAGCATTCATATTGTCTGCAGTTGCTGAAGACTATTTTTGCCAGAGTCATTGAGTGAGTGAAAGAGAGTTAATTTCAATACGGCATGAGCCATCTTCATGATCCGTCATGCGCTCTGCGTAGACGTGCAAGAGTGGAATGAAATAGCCCCGGCTTAGGCATCGTTAGCCGGGGCAAGACCGGTTTTACCAGCAGATAAATCCGCCATCGACCACCAGATCCACGCCGGTGCAGAATGAGGCGGCGTCGCTGGCGAGGAACAGCGCCGGGCCGGCCATCTCTTCAACCTTCGCCATGCGCTGCATCGGGGTCTGGCTTTCAAACTCGCGGGTCTGATGCACCATCTCCGGGCGGGTATTCATCGGCGTGGCGGTATAGCCGGGGCTGATGGCGTTGACGCGGATCCCTTTATCAACCCACTCCATGGCCAGGCTTTTCGACAGGTGGATAACGCCGGCTTTCGAACAGTTGTAATGCGCCTGATCGAGGCCGCGGTTAACGATAATCCCCGACATCGAGGCGATATTGATAATCGACCCGCCGCCAGACTCCTGCATTAATTCCGCTTCTGCTTTGCAGGAGTTCCATACGCCGGTGAGGTTGATGTCGATAACCCGCTGCCACTGCTCGCTTTCCATCTCCAGGGCCGGATTGGCGTTGGCGATACCGGCGGCGTTAACGGCGATATCGAGGCGGCCAAAGCGGCTTTTGGCCAGCGCAACGGCGGCGCGCAGGTCGGCAAGCTGGCGGACATCGCCGGTATAAGAACAGGCCTGGCCGCCGATGGATTCAATATGGCCGACCGTTTCCGCCAGGCCGCCGTCGTCGCGAAGATCAAAACAGACCACCCGCGCGCCGGCGCTGGCGAGCGCGCAGGCGATGGTTTGGCCGATGCCGCTGCCGGCGCCGGTCACGAAAGCGACGCGCTCCTGCAGGTTAAACAGCTGCTGTGCAAAGTCTTTGCCGATCATAGTGATTACTCTCTTCAGTATAGTGTCGAACGTCGGGGTCCCGGTTTCCCGGATGGCGGCGCGTAGCGCCTTATCCGGGCTACCCTTCGGCGGTATTACGTAGCCCCGGTAAGCAAAGCGCCACCGGGGGCCGTCCCGGAGTGGTGGCGCCAGTGCGGGATGCCTTATTCGGGCGATAGGGCCCGCTAACCTCGGGGGATTACGACATAATCAAACCGCCATCGATATTGATGGTCTGCCCGGTGAGGTAGCGTGCGTCGTCGGAGGCGAGGAAGGCCACCAGCCCGGCCACGTCTTCCGGCTTACCGGCACGCTTCATCGGGATCCCTTCGACCCATTCCGCCATCAGTTCGCCCTTGCCGTAGCGCTTCTGCTCGGTGCTGAGAATTTCTCCCCACACGCGATCGTTGTAATCCCACATTTCACTCTCAATGATGCCGGGGCAGAAGGCGTTGACGGTGATGTTCCACGGCGCCAGTTCGTGCGCCAGGCTTTGGGTAATACCGATCACGCCCATTTTGCTGGCGGCGTAGTGCGGCGTGTAGATAAAGCCCTGACGCCCCTGGCCGGAAGAGGTATTAATCAGGCTGCCGTGGTTCTGTTTCACCATATATTTAGCGGCCTCGCGGCAGCACAGCCACACGCCGGTGGTGTTAACCGCGAGCACTTTTTCAAAATCGGCCTTTGGCATCCGATCGTAGTAATCGATGGTGATCACCCCGGCGTTCTGAATGGAGACGTCAATGGCGCCGAAGCGCGCGGCGGCCTGCTCATACAGCGACTGTACCTGCGCTTCGTCGGTCACATCGACCTGCAGCGATAAAATATCCGCCTGATAGCGCTGACGCAGAGTTTCGGCGGTCTCGTGAACGCGCTCGGCGTTGGAGACCATCACCAGATTAGCGCCGTCGCGGGCAAAGCGCTCCGCAATACCTGCGCCGATGCCGCGGCAAGCGCCGGTGATAACTACCGTTTTATTATGGAAATCTCGTTGCATATTTTTTCCCTTTCGATAAGCCGGGCGCCGGGCCCGGCGGAATACGTGAATACGGTTGCGATTAGCTGGAGGTGGCGCCGTTCGGCGGGATCGCGGCCAGCTTCTCTTCGTGGCGGCGCATCAGAATGACTTTGTTCTGCAGCTTCTGCTGGAACTGGTCGACGACAACGGCGGTGACGATCACCAGGCCCTTAATGACCATCTGCCAGAAGTCGCTAACTCCCATCATCACCATGCCGTCGGCGAGGAAGACGATCACGAAGGCGCCGATAATCGAGCCGGTCACCCGACCGCGGCCTCCTGCCAGCGCGGTTCCGCCGAGCACGGTGGCGCCGATGGCGTCCATCTCAAACATGTTGCCGGTCATCGGGTGGGCGGTTTGTAGCTGAGAGGCGACGATCAAGCCGACGAAGGCGGCGCACAGGCCGGAGAAGGCGTAGACGAAAATTTTGGCTTTGACGATCGGTACGCCGGCGAGGCGAGCGGCGGATTCGTTGCCGCCGATAGCGTAGATGTAGCGACCAAGCGGCGTTTTGGTCGTCAGCCAGTAGCCCAGTACCAGGAAGCCGATCATCAACCAGATCGGCAGATAAACGCCAAGCAGCGTACCGGAGCCCAGCGTGGCGAAACCGGTATTGCCCAGCGCTTCCATGCCGTTGAGGTTCGGGTAGGTGCTGCCGTTGTTAAACAGCAGGGCCGAGCCGCGGGCGACGTACATCATCCCTAAGGTGCAGATAAACGGCGCGACGCCGAAGCGGGTAATCACCGCGCCGTTAACCAGCCCTACCAGCACGCCGAAGACCGCGACGCAAAGGATGACCTCCGGGACGTTAAAGAAGATGATATCGCCGTTCCATAGCGGTAGCCCGTTGGTCAGCAGCGCGCCCGCGACCATCCCGCAGATACCTGCCACCGCGCCGACGGACAGGTCAATGCCGCCGGTGAGGATCACCAGCGTCATACCGATGGCCAACAGGCCGGTAATCGCCACGTGCTGGGTCATGATCAGCAGGTTAGAGGCGGTCAGGAAGTTCGGTACCATCACGCTGAAGAATGCGATCACCAGCAGCAGGGCGATGAAGGTTCTGGCCTTCAGCAGGTACATATAAATCATATATTTCTGGTTCATGATGGATTCCAGCCTGATTAATCTTGAGGTGTTGAAGCCGCGATTAACTTTTCGCGGGTCACCGCATGGCGCGGTAAATCGGCGGTAATGCGGCCATCGGCCATCACCAGGATGCGGTCGGCCAGCGCCATCACTTCATCCAGCTCCGAAGAGGAGAACATGACCGCCAGCCCCTGCTGGGCCATTTTGCCGATCAGGTGATAGACGTCGGTTTTCGCGCCGACGTCGATGCCGCGCGTCGGTTCATCAAGGAACACCACCTGCGGCTGGGTCATCAGCGCCTTACCCAGCACCACTTTTTGTTGGTTGCCGCCGCTCAGCGAGGTGATGGGCAAATTGGCGTCGCTTACTTTGATCGCCAGTTGCTGAATCATCTCTTTTACGCAGGACTCTTCTTTCTGCGGATTCAGCCAGCGCCAGGCGCGGCGGAAACCCTGCAGGCTAAAATCAGAGAGCGTCATGTTGGATTGAATCGACATCATCTGCACCACCCCTTCGCCCTGGCGGTCTTCCGGCACCAGCGCCAGCCCCTTTTTCAGGCGATGTTGAAAGCGAGATTTGCCGATGCTTTCGCCGTTAAGATGTACCTCGCCGTTCTGGCAGGGCATCAGGCCAACCAGCCCTTTAAACAGCTCGGTGCGCCCGGCGCCCAGCAGGCCGTAAATACCGATCACTTCGCCCTTGCTGAGGGTAAAGGTGACATCATTGAGTTTGTAGCCGCCGCTCGGATGCAGCGCGGTCAGCCCCTTGACGTCAAGCACCGCGTTGCCTTTTGGCGCGGGCTGATAATCAAAGTGCTTTTTCTTGTCGCCGACCATCTGCTCGATGATCCACGGCACGCTGGCGTCGCTGACGTGACGCTCGCTGATAAAGCGGCCGTCGCGGAAAATGGTGATGTTGTCGCCAATCTCCATCAGCTCTTCGAGGCGATGCGAAATGTAGATAATGGTGACGCCGCGGCGCTTAAGCTGCTCGATAACCTTAAACAGCACTTTGACTTCTGACTGGCTCAGCGCCGAGGTGGGTTCATCCATAATCAGCACGCGGGTGTCTTTCGATAGCGCGCGGGCGATTTCAACCAGCTGCTGATGACCAATCCCCAGTTCGCCCAGCTGCGTGTAGGGATCGACGTCGAGCTCCAGCCGCTCCAGTAGCGATTTGGCTAACGCATATTGATATTTTTCGTTGATGCGTCCTTTCTGAAAGAATTCATTAGCCATGAATATGTTGTCCATCACATTCATATTGGGGAATAAATTCAGTTCCTGAAAAATAATACTGATGCCTAATTTCTCTGCCTGGTGGGTAGAGTTTAAAGTCACCGCTTCGCCATCGAGAATAATTTGACCGGAGGAGGGCGTTTCAACGCCGGCAAGCATTTTCATCATGGTGGATTTACCCGCACCATTTTCTCCGATCAGAACGTTAACCTTATTTCGATAGACCCGGTAATTCACGTTATCCAGCGCGGTCACGCCGGGATAAATGCGCGAAAGGCCGCAGGTTTCGATAATCACTTCAGATTCGACTGGTTGGGGAGCGACGATATCTTGCGGCGTCATATTATTGTCCCCCCGGATGAACGATTTTCGCCGGGGTGATTTCCGGAATAGTTTGTGGAATATCCCAGGCTGAGAAGACGCCATACACTTCTACGTTGTCGCCGGTTTTCAGGTTGGCCGCCTGAATCATTTTGACCGCCTGACTATTAATATTTTTGCTGTATTCGCCAAACAGCACCTGGTCGTTAAAGTCCTGGTAGCTGGCGCCGCGGTAACCGTCGCGCAGCAGGGTGCCGCGCAGAGTAGGGCCAATCTGCACCACTACATTACCGATGCTGCCATCGGCAAGGGTCATCTTGCCGCTGCGCGAGGCGCTATCCAGCTTGCTGACGGCGCCCGCCACCTTGACGTAAAAGATGCACGGGTTTTCGTCCTGGGCGCGGTAGCCCAGCGCTTTGCAGGCACTATCGATATCTTTTTGCGCCTTCAGCGCGCTCATCAATTCCGCCGCCGGGCGGGCGTTGGCGACCACCTGCGGCACGATGCTCTGCTGCCAGGTTTTATCGATGTTCGCCATATGCGGATTGGGCGGGGATTTCAGGTCTGCCAGCTCCTGCTGCGAGACGATGCGGCAGCCGCCAAGCGCCAGAACGGCCAGCGCCAGACAGGTTTTCTTATACATAATGCTCTCCTCTGCGCCCCCGCAGGGGCGCAACCACCCGAACTCAGGACTTGATATTGAAGTCCTGAACTTTATCTGCGTTATCCTGGGTAATCAGAATGCCGCGGAACATCACGCGCTGCTTCGCCGGCTTTTCGCCTTTTTGCAGGTAGTTATCGAGATCGGTAACGCCCTGGGCGGCGATGGCCTGCGCCTGGAGCATCACGGTCGCCTGTAGCGTGCCTGCCTTCACCGCATCGCGTTCGTCGTTGCTACCGTCGATGCCGACGACAATCACATCGTTACGATTGGCCGCTTTCAGCGCCGCGATGGCGCCAAGAGCCACCGGGCCGTTACCGCAGATCACCCCTTTGACATCCGGGTGAGCCTGCAGAATGCTATCCATAATGCGTTTGCCGTCGATCAGGGTGCCTTTGGCATCCTGTTTTGCCACGCTGACCATATCCGGGTACTGGTCAATCACCTGGTGGAAGGATTTAGAACGGGTGACGCAGTTATTATCGGCGAGGTTGCAGGTCAGTTCGGCGTATTTGCCTTTTTCCGCCATTTTCTCAACAAATACGTTGGCGACTTCTGAACCGGCCTGGAAGTTATTGTGGGTAATTTGTTCCAGCGCGACATCATCAACCGGAATTTCACGGTTAATTAAGACCACCGGAATACCCGCTTTTTTGGCTTTTTCAATGGCGGCGACGCTGGCGGTGGAGTCGGCATTATCGAGAATAATTCCCTGTACCTTTTTACCAATGGCGGTATCAATCAGCTCATTTTGCTTTTTGACATCTTCGCCATGCGAAAGCACGGTCGTTTTATAGCCGAGGGCTTGCGCTTTTTCGCTGGCGCCTTTGGCTTCCGAGGCGTAATAAGGGTTATCCAGCGAGTTAACCATTATCATAATGGTGCCTTTTTCGGCGCTATGCGCGGCAAAGGAAAAGGCGGTCAGGGTCGCAGCGGTTAAAAGAGTTAAACGTAATTTCATGACTCTGTTCCTGTATTTTTATATTCGAACAAATGATCCCTGAGCGGGCAGGGTTTACGGTCTGAAATTTCCCCAGAATAAATTCGGGGGTTGCGATACATCGGTATGGGCCGGGGTTCTCCTGTAGTGGGTTAATAAGGTTCGTCGCCCAATCTGACGCCGATGGGCATCAGGCCGGCGAATCCGGTTTCCATAATGTTCTGTTTACCGCATGGCGCCACTCCTGCCAGCGCTGCTGTAGGCGCTGGTGGCGGGCCATGTCGGGTTGAAAAGCGCTGTGTTCGGTTAAGAAGGCTTGCAGGTCGGCGGTTTCACCGGGAGTGAGGGCTTTTCGCGCCAGCAGCGCCGCGCCGATGGCGGACAGTTCCGGGATATCGCTGCGCATCACCGGGCAGCCGAGCAGGTCGGCCTGGTATTGCATCAGCCAGTCGTTGTTGGTTGGACCGCCGTCGACCATTAATGCCGTCAGGGTGAATTCAGCGTGCTGGCGCATCGCCGCCACCACGTCGGCGATTTGATAGGTAATGGATTCCAGCGCCGCGCGGATCAGGTGCGCGCGCTTGACCCCGCGGCTAAGGCCGCAGATTACCCCGCGGGCGCTGTCGTCCCACCAGGGGGCGCCGAGCCCGGTCAGCGCCGGTACGAAGTAGACCCCTAAAGTCGAATCGACGGAGGCGGGCAGGGTATTCAGCTCATGGGCCAGGTCGGCTGCGGAGAGTTCGCTCAGTCCGGTGCTGTCCGCCATCCATGCTACCGCATCGCCGGTATGGGGGATGTTGCCTTCCAGTCCCCACACCAACTGGTCGCCATCATGCCAGGCGACGGTGGTCGCCAGGGCGGCAATATCGCACTGGGCCGATTGGACCGGCGCCATCACCGAGGAGCCGGTACCGTAGGTGGCTTTCACACAGCCAGCTTCGCCAAGGGCGTGGCCGAATAGCGCGGCGTGGGAGTCGCCAATCATCGCCATCACCGGGATACCGTCGGGGATCGCCGCCAGCCCTTTGGTGTAGCCGAACAGCCCGCTCGACGGTTTAATCTCCGGCAGCGCCGCGCGCGGAATACCAAACAGCGTCAGCATCTCGTCATCCCACTCGCCGCGGTGCAGATTCAGCAATTGGGTGCGGGCAGCGTTGGAGTAATCGCAGAAGAAAGATTGTCCGCCGGTTAAATTCCACAGCAGCCAGCTGTCGATAGTGCCGAGGCAAATCTCGCCGCGCGCGGCAAGCTGATAACCATCGGGAGTGGCATCCAGCAGCCAGCGCATTTTGGAGGCGGAAAACAGCGGCGCAATCGGCAGGCCGGTGGCGTGCTTAATGCGCTGCTCCTGACGATCGCGACGCAGCGTGTCGCAGAAAGCGGCGCTGCGGGTACATTGCCATGTGATGGCGGCGTTAATCGGTTCGCCGCTGGCGCGATACCAGCCGATGGCGGTTTCGCGTTGATTACTGATAGCCAGCGCCGCGACGTTTTCCGCACCGACGTGCGCCACCGCTTTGGCGATCACCGCCAGCGAGGCCGCCATCAGCGCCTCGCCGGATTGTTCCACCCAACCTTCGCGCGGGGTTTGGATCGCCAGCGGCTGCGAGAACTTGATGCTGACCTTGCCTTTGCCGTCCAGCACCACGGCTTTCGCGTTGGTGGTGCCTTCATCCAGCGCAATGATGAACTCTTTGGCTGTCGCCTGCATATGATGCTCTCCTCGGTCACACATTGTCCTGGAACGGCGGAAACAGAGATGGTCTCCGGCCATTGCATGCGTCTATGCAGGCCATGATGTGACATATCGTTATCGTTTTTTTAATCACTGAATATATATTCGATAGTGATTATTTATTTGATACCTTAAGCCACAAACCCGGTGATGGGCTACCTGAAAAATCATCAATTGTGCTGGCAATCACATTTCGCAGATTGGGAATATGACACGAAGGTGGGGAAGTGAGTGGTTTAATTTGTTGAATTATAATGAGTTATTTTGCAATCCCTGTTGCTGAAAAAACAGCCTCAGGGATTGACGAGGCATAAAACTGCGGAGGATTAGTCGCTAACCAGCAGTCTGGCGGTGGGGTAATCGGTGATTAAAACATCGATATAGCCGCCGGTAAGCGCGCCTTTTATTGCCGCGACTTTGTCGGTGCCGCCGGCCAGCGCGACCACGTTCGGACATTTTTTGACTTTCTCCAGCGCCATGCCGATCACCGGATCTTCATCTTCGCGTAACACCGGCTGGCCGTATTTGTCATAGTAGTGCAGGCAGATATCGCCAACCGCGCCCCGCGCCGCCAGCACCTGCAGCATATCTTCGTGATAATAGTTGCCCGACGTTTTCAACAACTGGGAAGGTTCGAGAATGCCAATGCCGACAATGGCGATATCGACCTCGTCAAAGCGTGAAACCACATCGGCGACATCTTTGCTGGCCAGCAGGCGGTTGCGCTCTTCCATGGAACCTTCGATGCTCTGCGACGGCAGCAGCCAGGCATCGCAGTTAAGACGCTGGGCCAGCGTCTGGGTGAGGATCGTCGCCTGCACGTTGCCGTTGGGCCCGACGCCGCCAAGCAGTTGGATGACGCCGCTGGCCTTCAGGTTTTGCGCGTGAACCTCATCAACCATCGCGCGGATGGTCGAGCTCCAGGAAGAGACGCCAATCAGATCTTTTGGCCGCAGGCGGGTTTCCAGGTAGTGCGCGGCGGCTGAGCCAATCGCCCGCTTGATGGTATGGTCGCTGGCCTCTTCTTCGGTATCGACCACCACCGCCTGTTTAAGCCCGTAGCGATCCTCAAGCCCCTTTTCGAGATTGAGGAAGATATTTGATGGCTGTACGACGCTGATTTTGACAACGCCCTCTTTTTGGCAGCGGGTAATCGCGCGAGAGACAAATGACTGAGACAGCGAGAGAAGTTGGGCGATATCAGACTGCTTTCGTCCTTCCAGATAGTAAAGCGTGGCAATCTTCACCAATAGCCGTTGTTCATCCTGCTTAGCCATATTAATCCTCGAAAATCATTTATCGCCTTTCTTCAGGCGTTTAGCTGCAGCCATTATCGTAGTGACTTTTATCATACGCGAAAAAAAATCACACTTAAGTGTGATGATGGTCAAATTTTTACCACTCATCAAAATCGGCTATGGACAAAAACAAAACAGCCAGGCCATAATCGAATAAAGAATCATCATTGAATATATATTCAGGATGGCTTTGAGTCAACGATTTTATCCGGGCTTCGCCTGGAGCGGGAGGCAGAATGTTCCTGAGTATGGCGCTGGGGCGGAAGGCTAACCACCGGCATGGGGATATCTGGTTTTTTTAGTCCCTGACGGAATAAATATTCCATATTGAAAATAAATTCAGAGGTATTAAATGAATCCCTACAGATTTGATGTCCAGACGCTTGAGCGCAAAGCGCGCGCCGTGCGCCGCCACATTGTCCGCTTAAACGCCAATAGTCCGGCGGGCGGTCACACCGGGGCCGACCTGTCGCAGGTCGAGCTGTTAACCGCGCTCTATTTCCGCGTACTCAATGCGGCGCCCGAGCGTCTTGACGACCCGCAGCGCGATATCTATATCCAGTCGAAAGGCCATGCGGTGGGCTGCTACTACTGCGTACTGGCGGAAGCCGGTTTCTTCCCGATCGAATGGCTGGAGACCTACCAGCACGCGAACTCGCACCTTCCCGGACATCCGGTGCGGCAGAAAACGCCGGGCATTGAGCTTAACACCGGCGCGCTGGGACACGGTTTGCCTGTAGCGGTGGGGCTGGCGCTGGCCGCAAAGAAAAGCAACAGCCCCCGCCGCATCTTTTTAATCACCGGCGACGGCGAACTGGCGGAAGGCAGTAACTGGGAGGCGGCGCTGGCGGCGGCCCATTATGGCCTCGATAACCTGGTCATTATTAATGATAAGAACAATCTTCAGCTGGCCGGGCCAACCCGCGAAATTATGAATACCGATCCGCTGGCCGATAAATGGCGCGCCTTCGGCATGGAGGTCAGCGAATGCGAGGGCAACGATATGGCCTCGGTGGTCGCGACTCTCGAAGGGCTACAGCAGAACGGTAAACCTAACGTCATTATTGCCAACACCACGAAGGGCGCGGGCATCTCCTTTATCCAGGGGCGCCCGGAGTGGCACCACCGGGTGCCGAAAGGCGAGGAAATCGCACTGGCGCTGGAGGAACTGAAAGATGAGTAATGCAGAACACCTGGCGAACGTGATGGTCGAGGCGTTTATCGCCGCGGTGGAAAAGGGCGTCGATCTGGTGCCGGTGGTCGCGGACTCCACCTCAACGGCCAAGATCGCTCCCTTTATTAAGCAGTTCCCCGGACGGCTGGTTAACGTCGGTATCGCCGAGCAGAGCATGGTCGGCACCGCCGCGGGTCTGGCGCTCGGCGGTAAAGTGGCGGTGACCTGTAACGCCGCGCCGTTCCTTGTCTCTCGCGCCAACGAGCAGATTAAAGTTGATGTCTGCTACAACAACACCAACGTCAAGCTCTTTGGCCTCAACGCCGGCGCCAGCTATGGCCCATTGGCCAGTACCCACCATGCCATTGACGATCTGGCGGTAATGCGCGGTTTCGGCAATATCCAGATTTTCGCCCCCTCCACGCCGCGCGAATGTCGGCAGATTATCGACTATGCCCTGGCGTATCAGGGGCCGGTTTATATTCGTCTGGATGGCAAGGCGCTGCCGGAGTTGCATGACGAAGCGTACCGTTTTGTGCCCGGCGCGGTGCTGACCCTGCGCGAAGGCGAAGCGGTGGCGCTGGTGGCGACCGGCTCGACGGTGCACGAAGCGGTGGAGGCGGCGCAGCAGCTTGCCGACCTAGGCATTGAGGCGAAAGTGGTTAGCGTGCCGTCGATTCGACCCTGCGATACCGCGGCGCTGCTGGCGGCGCTGCGGTCATGTCGTTCAGTCATTACCGTCGAAGAGCATAACGTCAACGGCGGGTTGGGGAGCCTGGTCGCCGAAGTGCTGGCGGAAGCGGGGGTGGGGATAGCTTTACAGCGCCTGGGGATCCCGGATGGCGAATACGCGGCGGCCGCCGATCGCGGCTGGCTGCGTCAACATCATGGTTTTGACGCGGCGTCGATTGTCGCGCGAGTACAGAAGTCAGTACGGGGTTGAAGCACAACGCCCTCCATGGGGAGGGCGTCAGACTGCTGATAAACGTGCTTAAAAGTGAATGAGGGTTCTTTTTCTCCCTCTCCCTCCCAGGGAGAGGGCCGGGGTGAGGGGGATAGCGAGCTGACTAATCAGCAGATTTCCCCCTCTTCCTAACCCTCACCCAAAGGGGCGAGGGGAGCGTCCGTGCTCTTTGAGGGTTGTCATCAGAAGTGGGTGTTGACGCTCATATACCAGGTACGGCCGGATTCGTTATAGGTCTCCGCGCCAGCGCCGTACATACTCCCTTTGTCGCCGCCGGTGGTCTGGGCGTTACCCGCGCGCCAGTGGCGCTTGTCGAAGACGTTATCCACGCCGCCGGTCAGGCTGACGTTTTTGGTCACGTCCCAGGTCGCGCTCAGGCCGAGAATGCTATACGGGCTGACCTCGTTCTTCTCGCTGCCGGTAACCGGCTGGCCTTTGTAGTTGTACTTCTTCGGTTCCTGCTTGCCGTACCAGGTGAAGGTCGATTGCACGGAAACGTCCTGATAAACCTGCCAGCTCAGCGTCGAGTTGAGCGTGTATTCCGGAATAATCGACAGGCGATCGCCGGTCTCTTTGTTCTTACTCTGTAGCATGTAGGTGATGTTGTTGGTCCAGTTCACCGTCTCGCTGACCGGTACGTTCAACGTGCCTTCCAGCCCTTCAACTACCGCTTTCGGCACGTTTTCCCACTGGTACAGGTCGGTACCTTTATTGTTTTGATAGACCGGGGCGTAGCCCGCTTCAATCTTGTTGCGGTAGTCGTTACGGAACCAGGTGACGCCCGCCAGCCAGCCGTCGCGTTTGAACTCGAGGCCAATCTCTTTGTTGATGCTGGTCTCGGCTTTTAAGTCGTCATTCCCTTGCAGATAGCAGCCTTCTTTACTGGCGTAGCAGCCCTGACCTTTACTGTAGAGAATATAGTTGGGGTTGGTCTGATACAGGCTCGGCGCTTTATAGGCGCGGGCGATACCCATTTTCAGGGTAAAGTCGTCGCCCAGACCCTGCGACAGGTTCAACGACGGGCTCCAGTTATTACCGACAATACTGTGGTGATCGAAACGCAGCGCCGGCGTCAGCATGGTGGTATCGGTCACTTCCATGTTGTTCTCGGCGAACAGGGAGAAGATTTCCGCTTTAGAATACGGGCTGCGGCCGGTGCTGTCATAGCCCGGAATTTCGCCGCCGGAGAGTTCCTGGGTATTGGAGGCGTTATCCTTCATGCGCTGCTGGTTCCATTCACTACCCAGCGTCAGGTTCTGGTTAACCCACAGGTCGAACGGAATATTAACTTCGCTGTGCAGCATCACGTCCGACAGGTCGATATCGGTAAACTGGTTGCTGCTGAAGATCCCCTCGGTACCGCCCGCCAGACCTTCGCCTTTACGCGAGTTGCGGGTGTGTTCGTACTGCGCCCAGTTGCTGGTGGTCACACCGTTATCCCAGCCGCCGTTCCAGGTCACGGAGTAAGTATTGCGATAGAGACGGTTGGTCTCTTTACCGTAGTTCTCTTTCACCAGATCGTTGCTGTTGGTGTTTTGCGTATCACCGGCATACAGGTTGCCCTGGCGGCTATAGCCAGCTTCAAACTCCAGCGACTGCATCGGCGCGAAATCCCAGCGCACCACGCCGTTGATGTTTTTGTTTTCTACCCCTTCACGCCCGGCGGGCAGGGTATCGGCGTAAATGCCGGTACGTTCAGACTGATGGCCCTGGTTGATATCCCAGGCATCAGCCTGGGTTTTATCGAGGTTACCGTACATGCGGAAGCTGAAATCGCCGCCCAGCGGGCCGCTGAGGCTAAAGTCGGTACGCTTGGTCGCGCCTTCGTCTTTATGCTCCGGCATGTTCATGTAGGCGTTCCACGAACCATGCCACTGGTTGTCGAATTTTTTCGTAATGATGTTGACCACGCCGCCCGCCGCGCCGTTGCCGTAGCGCGCCGCCGCCGGGCCGCGGATAACGTCAATACGTTCGATCATTTCCGGCGGTACCCAACTGGTATCGCCGCGGGTGTCGCGCTCGCCGCGCCAGCCGAGACGAACAGAGTTACGGCTGGTCACGGGCTTACCGTCAATCAGGATTAAGGTGTTTTCCGGGCCCATACCGCGAATATCAATCTGGCGATTGTTGCCGCGCTGGCCGCTGGTGGAGTTGCCGGTCAGGTTGACGCCCGGCATGGTACGGATGATTTCAGAGACGTCGCGCGCCGGCGGACGTTTGCGAATTTCATCGGCGGTAATGGTAGAAACGCCCGGCGCCTGCAGGTTTTGCACCTCGGCGGTGACTACCATCGTTTCTTCACCGGCGGCTTGTTTACTGTCGGTGGTTTCTTCCGCCGCGCACAGCGGGAATGCCACCCCGTAGATACCCAGATTGACCATTAAGGCCAGGGACTTAATCCTGTTATTCATTGTAAGTCAGTTCCGCTTTTCTTTGCCGCTTTCCCCAGAAGCCCCTTCCCACCGGGAGAGGAGGCGGCATAAATGTAGCCAGTAGAAGGTGAACGCTTTCCGTAGCCGACCGAGCCAAACGCTCAGAAAAGACCCTCTCTGACCTTGATTTAATGTAATGAGAAGACGCGCTACCCATAGGCGCGTTAATACGCTATTGCAAATGCAAATAGTTATCAATAATATTATCAATAAATATTACCTTTGTTGATAAAAATCACGGTAAACATAGGGTTACTGACGGAATGCAAATAACGGGAAGTGACGACTGGTGGCGGGGGATCGCCGGCCCGCAGACTGAGGCGCTGGGCGACGCATATCGGGTGACCTTCTGGTGGCGCGATCCGGCCGGCAGCGAAACCACGTCGCCGATTCGGCGGGTGTGGATTTACATTACCGGCGTCACCGATCATCACCACAACGCGGCGCCGCAAACCCTGCAGCGCATCCCCGGTACCGATGCCTGGCGCTGGCAAACCACGCTCCCCGCCAGCTGGCGCGGCAGCTACTGTTTTATTCCCTCCGAACGCGACGACGATTTTTCCCCGCAGCTTTTTAACGGTGAAGCGCCGGACCGCGCGCTGCTGCGCGAAGGCTGGCGCAAACTGCTGCCACGGGCGATTGCCGATCCCCGCAATCCGCAAAGCTGGAAGGGGGGACGCGGCCACGCGGTCTCGGCGCTGGAACTGCCGCAGGCGCCGGAACAGCCGGGTTGGCATTATCGCGAGCCGGTTTCGCCTGCGCCGCGCTGTATTGAATGGCGCAGCCAGCGATTAGGTAACCAGCGACGAGTGTGGATTTACACCACCGGCAGTGGGACGGATCGCCCGCTGGCGGTCCTGCTTGATGGCCAGTTCTGGGCCGAAAGCATGCCGATTTTTGCGCCGTTGGCGGGACTGACGCGGGAAGGCCGCCTACCGCCGGCGGTCTATGTGCTGATCGACGTTATCGACAATCAACACCGCAGCGTCGAGCTGCCCTGCAACCGTGATTTCTGGCTGGCGGTACAGGAAGAACTGCTGCCGCAGGTGCACGCCGTGGCGCCATTCAGCGATCGCGCCGACCGGACGGTGGTGGCGGGGCAGAGCTTTGGCGGTCTGGCGGCGATGTATGCCGCGCTCCACTGGCCGCAGCGTTTTGGCTGCGTCCTGAGCCAGTCGGGGTCGTACTGGTGGCCACAGCGCGGCAGTAGCCAGCCGGGGGTGATACTTGAACAACTGCAGCGCGGCGAACTTCGGCCGCAGGGGCTGCGTATCTGGCTGGAAGCCGGCGTGCGCGAACCGATTATTTTTCGCGCCAACCAGGCGCTTTTCGCGCAGCTGCGGCAGACCACGCCGTCCATTTTCTGGCGCCAGGTTGACGGCGGGCATGACGCGCTATGCTGGCGCGGCGGGCTGACGTCCGGGCTTATCCAGCTGTGGCAGTCTTTGCGCCGCGGGCAACAACACGCGCTTAACGAGGAGTGAGAGATGCAATTCAGCAACCCCTTCGATAATCCCCAAGGGCAGTTTTACATTCTGCGCAACGCACAGGGGCAATTTAGCCTGTGGCCGCATCACTGCGCGCTGCCGACAGGCTGGACGGTGGAGTGTCCGCCGCAGTCATTAGAGGCCTGTAACGCCTGGCTTGCCGCCAACTGGTCAACCCTTATTCCAGCGCACTACGCCTCCTGAGGAGCTTTCGATGAGTACACGTTTACCGCTGGTTGCGGCGCAGCCAGGGATTTGGATGGCTGAACGCCTCTCTACGCTACCCGGCGCCTGGAGCGTTGCCCACTATGTTGAACTGCGCGGCAATCTCGATCCGGCGCTGCTGAGTAAGGCGATCGTCGCCGGGCTTAAGCAGGCCGATACCCTGAGCATGCGCTTTTGCGAAGATAACGGCGAAGCGTGGCAGTGGGTTGATGACGCGCGCGAGTTTGCCGAGCCGCAAAACGTCGACCTGCGCCAGCAGGCCGATCCGCACATGGCCGCGCTGGCCCTGATGCAAAGCGATCTCGGGCAGAATCTGCGTGTCGATAGCGGTAATCCGCTGGTCTGCCATCAGCTCATGCGCGTTGGCGACGATTGCTGGTACTGGTATCAGCGCTATCACCATTTGCTGGTTGATGGCTTTAGCTTCCCGGCCATTACCCGCCAGATCGCCGCGATTTATCGCGCCTGGCAACGCGGGGAAGAGACGCCGGATTCACCGTTTACCCCGTTCGCCGAGGTGGTGGAAGAGTATCAGCGCTACTACGGCAGCGAGGCGTGGCAGCGCGATAAAGCCTTCTGGCAGGCGCAGCGTCAGGCGTTGCCGTCTCCGGTTTCGCTATCTGACGCGCCGCTGGCCGGGCGGGCGACCAGCAGTGATATCTGGCGCCTGAAACTGGAGGCCGATCCGGCTGTCTTCAGCCAGCTCGCCGCCAGCGCGCCGCAGTGCCAGCGTGCCGATCTGGCGCTGGCGCTGACGGCGTTATGGCTGGGACGGTTGTGCGGCCGCATGGATTACGCGGCGGGCTTTATCTTTATGCGCCGCATGGGATCGGCGGCGCTGACCGCTACCGGCCCGGTACTCAACGTACTGCCGCTGGCGGTGAATATCGACGCGCAGGAGACGCTGGCGCAGCTGGCGACGCGACTCTCCGGGCAGCTGAAAAAAATGCGCCGCCATCAGCGCTACGATGCTGAGCAAATTGTCCGCGATAGCGGCAAAGCGGCGGGCGACGAACCGCTGTTCGGTCCGGTGCTGAACATCAAAGTCTTTGATTACCAGTTGGATATCGACGGCGTGCAGGCGCAGACGCATACCCTCGCCACCGGCCCGGTGAATGACCTCGAGCTGGCACTGTTCCCGGACGAACGCGGCGGCCTGTCGCTGGAGATCCTCGCCAACAAAGCACGCTACGATGAGGCGACGCTGAACCGCCACGTATCGCGTCTGACATCGTTACTGGCGCAGTTTGCCGCCAATCCGGCGCTGCGCTGCGGCGAAGCGGAGATGCTGTCGGCGGAAGAAGGCGCGCAGCTGGCATTGATCAACAATACCGCGATGCCGCTGCCGACCACCACCCTCAGCGCGCTGGTGGCGGAACAGGCGCGGAAAACGCCGGATGCCCCGGCGCTGGCGGATGCCAACTGGCGCTTTAGCTACCGCGAAATGCGCCAGCAGGTGGTGGCGCTGGCCAACCTGCTGCGGCAACGCGGCGTGAAGCCGGGAGATAGCGTGGCGGTTGCCTTACCGCGTTCGGTCTTCCTGACGCTGGCGCTGCACGGTATCGTCGAAGCCGGCGCCGCCTGGCTGCCGCTGGATACCGGCTACCCGGATGACCGTCTGCGGATGATGCTGGAGGATGCGCAGCCATCGCTGCTGATTACCTCTGACGATCAACTGGCCCGTTTTAGCGATATTCCTGGGCTGAGCAGCTTGTGTTATCAGCAGCCGCTGGCCGCTGAAGATGATACGCCGCTGGCGCTGTCAAAACCGGAACATACCGCCTATATCATCTTCACCTCCGGCTCCACCGGGCGGCCGAAAGGGGTGATGGTCGGCCAGACCGCCATCGTGAACCGCCTGCTGTGGATGCAAAATCACTATCCGTTAACCGCCGAAGATGTGGTTGCGCAGAAGACGCCGTGCAGCTTTGATGTCTCGGTATGGGAGTTCTGGTGGCCGTTTATGACCGGCGCGCAGTTGGTGATGGCGGCGCCGGAGGCGCATCGCGATCCGCAGGCGATGCAGCGGTTCTTCGCGCAGTACGGCGTGACCACCACCCACTTTGTTCCGTCGATGCTGGCGGCGTTTGTCGCCTCGCTGGATAGCGATAATGTGTCGTCCTGCCGGACGCTAAAACGCGTTTTCTGCAGCGGCGAAGCGCTGCCGACGGAACTGTGTCGCGAATGGGAACGCTTAACCGGCGCGCCGCTGCATAACCTGTACGGACCGACGGAAGCGGCGGTGGATGTCAGCTGGTATCCCGCCTGTGGGCCAGAGCTGGCGGCGGTCACCGGCAACAGCGTGCCCATCGGTTGGCCGGTATGGAACACTGGATTACGTATTCTTGATGCCGCCATGCGCCCGGTGCCGCCGGGCGTGGCGGGTGATTTGTACTTAACGGGCATTCAGCTGGCACAGGGCTATCTGGGGCGCCCGGATCTCACCGCCAGCCGCTTTATTGCCGACCCGTTTGCCCCCGGCGAGCGCATGTACCGCACCGGCGATGTGGCGCGCTGGCTGGATAACGGGGCGGTAGAGTATCTTGGCCGCAGCGACGATCAGTTGAAAATTCGCGGCCAGCGCATTGAGCTTGGCGAGATCGACCGGGTGATGGCGGCGCTGCCGGACGTCGCGCAGGCGGTGTGCCACGCCTGCGTCTTCAATCAGGCCGCGGCCACCGGTGGCGATGCCCGTCAGCTCGTCGGTTATCTGGTGAGCGAGTCCGGCCAGCCGTTGGACGTGGCGGCGCTGAAGGCGCGTCTTAGTGAACAGCTGCCGCCGCACATGGTGCCGGTGGTGCTGATCCAACTGGAATCCTTCCCGCTCAGCGCCAACGGTAAGCTGGACCGTAAAGCGCTACCGCTCCCCTCCTTAAGCAGCGAGCGCAGCGGTCGCCCGCCGCAATCGGCTACCGAAATGACCGTTGCCGCGGCGTTCAGCCAACTGCTGGGCTGCGAGGTAAATGATATCGACGCCGATTTCTTCGCCCTCGGCGGCCATTCGCTGCTGGCGATGCGGCTGGCGGCGCAGCTTAGCCGCGAGCTGGCGCGGCAGGTGACGCCGGGGCAGGTGATGGTCGCTTCGACGGTCGGCAAGCTGAGCGCGCTGCTGGCTTCCGACCTGAGCGACGAGCAGGCGCAGCGTCTGGGCTTTGATGCGCTGTTGCCGCTGCGCGAGAGCGATGGTCCGACGCTGTTCTGCTTCCATCCGGCTTCCGGTTTTTCCTGGCAGTTCAGCGTGCTGGCGCGTTATCTTAGCCCGCGCTGGTCGATTACCGGAATTCAGTCGCCGCGTCCGACGGGGCCAATGGCCTCCGCCGCCAACCTCGACGAGGTCTGCGAGCATCATCTGCGCACGCTTTTAGCGCAGCAGCCGCATGGGCCTTACTATCTGTTTGGCTATTCGCTCGGTGGAACGCTGGCGCAGGGGATTGCCGCCCGTTTACGCCAGCGCGGCGAAGAGGTGGCGTTCCTTGGCCTGCTCGATACCTGGCCGCCGGAGACGCAAAACTGGGCGGAGAAAGAGGCGAACGGCCTGGATCCCGAAGTGCTGGCGGAAATCGCCCGCGAGCGCGAAGCGTTTCTCGCCGCACAGCAGGGGCAGGCTTCCGGCGAGCTGTTCAGCGCGATTGAAGGTAACTACGCCGATGCGGTGCGCCTGTTGACGACCGCGCACAGCGCGAAGTTTGACGGTAAGGCAACGCTATTTGTGGCGGAGAAAACGCGCCAGAAAGGGATGGATCCGCAGGTCGCATGGGGGCCGTGGGTTGGCGAGCTGGAGGTGTTCAGCCAGAACTGCGCCCACGTCGAGATTATCTCGCCGCAGGCCTTTGAAGCGATAGGCCCGGTAGTGCGGGAAATTCTGGGGTAACGGTAGAGCCGGGCTACCCGTTTTTGGTAGCCCGGCTCAGCGCAGCGCAAGCCGGGGATGCGATGGTAAAGAAAAGATTATCGGCGTCCCAGCGGCACCACCAGCGGCGTATGCGCCACCGGATCCTCGATGATCGTGCAGCGCAGGCCGTAGATACGCTCAATCAGATCCGCCGTGACGATCTCTTTCGGCGCGCCTTCGGCGACGATCTTACCGTCGCGCAGGGCGATCAGATGGGTGGCGTAACGACAGGCCTGATTGAGATCGTGCAGTACCGCCGCCAGCGTATATCCCTTCTCGCGATTCAGCTCGCTTAACAGCTCCAGCAGGTCGATCTGATGGCTGATATCAAGCCAGGTCGTCGGCTCATCAAGCAGCATAATCGCCGTCTCCTGCGCCAGTACCATTGCAATCCACGCCCGCTGGCGCTGGCCGCCGGAGAGGGTATCCACGCTCTGCAGCGCGAGGTCGACAATACCCGTCGCCCGCATCGCGTTATTTACCGCTGCTTCGTCCTCTTTACGCCAACGGGTAAACATCGGCTGGTGCGGATAGCGCCCGCGCGCCACCAGCTCCTGTACGGTGATATCGCCGGGCGTGGTGGCATTCTGCGCCAGCAGACCGATCCGCTTCGCCACCTCTTTGCTGGCGTAGCGTTGGATCTGTTCGCCGTCGAGATAAACGTGTCCGCTGGACGGAGTCATCAGGCGGCTGAGGGTGCGCAGCAGGGTCGATTTACCGCAGCCGTTGGGGCCGATAATCGCCGTAAAATGGCCGTCAGGAATTGTGACGTTCAGCGATTCGGCGATGGTCTTTTTACCGTAGGCCAGGGTCAACTGGTCGCCGCGCAAACGGGAGGTGACAGCGGTCATTTTTTGCGGGACTCCTGAATTAATAACGCGATGAGGTAGATACCGCCAAGGCTGACGGTGACCACCCCGACCGGTAACTGATAAGGCATGAACAGGCGCTGAGCGCAGTAATCGGCCAGCGCCAGCAGCAGCGCGCCGCACAGCGCCGACTGGGTTAACCCCCAGCGCGCGGTGCCGCTTATCCGCCGGGCGATATGCGGCGCGACCAGCGCGACGAAAGAAATAGGCCCGGCCAGCGTGGTGGCGGAAGCGGTCAGCAACACCGCCACCAGCATCAGCAGCAGGCGCGAACGTTCGACTCGAACCCCCAGCGCGCAGGCGGTATCGTCGCCCATCTCCAGCAGCCGCATCCGCCGCGCCAGTAGGGCGCTGCACGCCAACATCAACAGGATAAGCGGCGCCGAAGGCCAGGTTTTGCCCCACGTCAGGCCGTTGAGCGAACCGGCATTCCACAATCCGGCGGAAAGGGCGGTCTCAAGCGACGCGCGCAGCAGCAGCCAGGTATTGAATGCCACCAGCATGGCGCGCACGCCGATGCCGATAATGATCAGGCGGAAGGTTTCTATGCCGTTGCGCCACGCCAGTAGCCACACCACCAGCGAGGTCAGCACGCCGCCGAGCATTGCCGCCAGCGCGATGGCGGTTAGGTTCTGGCCGAACATCACCATCGCTACCAGCACGCCGCTCCAGGCGCCGGTGTTGAAACCCATTACGTCCGGGCTACCCAGCGGATTACGCATCAATGACTGAAAAATGGCGCCGCTGACGCCAAGCCCGGCGCCGATAAGCAGCGCCATCAGCACGCGCGGCAGTCGCCATTCGGTGACCACCATGCTGACGTTGCGCGGCGCGTCGCCGAGTAGCGCGGAAATCACCTGTTCAGTGCTGAGCGGCACCAGACCATTACCCAGACCGAGCAGGGACACCAGCAAGCTGGCGGAAATTAGCAGCAGGCAGCAGAAAATCAGGCGGCGGGAGGGAGCTATCACAGCGCACCTCCTCGCGGCTGACGGCGAACCAGCCAGATCAGCACCGGCGCGCCGATAAAGGCGCTGACCACCGAAACGCGCAGTTCACCAGGCACCAACAGGCGGCCAATCACGTCGGCAAACAGCAACAGGGCAGGGGTGGCGAGCAGCGTAACCGGCAATGACCAGCGGTGATCCGCCCCCACCAGCCAGCGCGCCATATGCGGCATCATCAGGCCGATAAAGGCGATAGGGCCGACCAGCGCCGTCGCGCTGCCGCACAGGACGGTGATCGCCAGCAGGCCGATCAATTGGGTACGCGCGACCCGGCTACCGAGCGCGGTGGCGGTGTCGGCGCCGAGGCTCAGGCTGTTCAGCGCCCGGCTAAGAAACAGGGTTACCACGGCGGCAATCAGCACCGGCAGCAGGACGATTTTCAGCGTTTGCAGGGTGCGAATATCCAGCGAGCCGGCCTGCCAGAAGCGCAGCTGGTCATACACGTCCGGGTTGAGCAGGGCGATGCCGTTAGATAAACCTTCCAGTACCGCCGCCAGCGCCACGCCCGCGAGGGTCAGGCGCACCGGGCTAAGCTGGCCGCCGCCCTGGCTGCCGGTAAACGCGACCAGTAGCGACGCGGCGAAGGCGCCGCAGAAGGCCATCAGCAACTGCTCCTGCGGCGATGTTATGCCGAACAGCGCCGCGCCGAGCACGATGGCGAAGCTGGCGCCGGAGTTGACGCCGAGCAGGCCCGGGTCGGCCAACGGGTTACGGGTGAGGGTTTGCATTAGCGCGCCGGCGAGACCAAGCGCGCAGCCGGCCAGCAATCCGGCCAGCGTACGCGGCAGGCGGGCATCCAGTACGATGGTACAGTCGGCGCTCTGACAACTGCCGGAAAAGGCATCGACAATCACCGAAGGCGGCAACGGTTTGGCGCCGATAAGCAGGCTGAGCGCAATCGCAAGAGCCAAAAGTAACAAGAGACCCGGCACGGCGACGGCGCGCACCGTGGTCGTAGAAAACGACATAGTTCAAATCCCTGACATGATAATGATAGTAATTATCGTTATCGATTTTATTCAGGTATGTTACCATGAGAAACCATAAAAATGGTATGAAAAATAACGACAAGGCCCTTGCATGAATCGACCTTCCCGGCTGCTTGATGTCAGCCTCCTGCGCACCCATCCGGCGTTCCGCGCCGTCTTTATCGCTCGCTTTATCTCGATCCTGTCGCTTGGCCTGCTCGGCGTGGCGATCCCGGTTCAAATCCAGACAATGACCCACTCGACCTGGCAGGTCGGACTGTCGGTAATGCTGACCGGGTGTTCGATGTTCGTTGGGCTGATGGTTGGCGGCGTGCTGGCCGACCGTTATGAGCGCAAACACCTGATCCTGCTGGCGCGTGGCACCTGTGGCGTGGGCTTCGTCGGCCTGTGCCTGAACGCCATGCTGCCGGAACCGTCGCTGGCGGCCATTTACCTGCTGGGGATTTGGGATGGCTTCTTCGCCTCCTTAGGGGTGACCGCGCTGCTGGCGGCGACGCCGGCGTTGGTGGGCCGCGAAAACCTGATGCAAGCCGGGGCGATCACCATGTTGACCGTGCGTCTCGGTTCGGTGATATCGCCGATGATCGGCGGGTTGCTGCTGGCGACCGGCGGCGTGGCCTGGAACTACGGCCTGGCGGCGGCGGGGACGTTTATTACCACCCTGACGCTGCTGCGTCTGCCGCTGCTGCCTCCGCCGCCGCAGCCGCGCGAGCATCCGCTGAAATCTCTGCTGGCGGGGCTTAAATTTCTCTTTAATAGCCCGCTTATTGGCGGTATTGCGCTGCTCGGCGGCCTGTTGACGATGGCCAGCGCGGTGCGGGTGCTTTATCCGGCGCTGGCGGAGGGCTGGCAGATGTCAAATTCGCAGATTGGCCTGTTGTACGCCGCCATTCCGCTTGGCGCGGCGCTGGGAGCGTTAACCAGCGGACAACTGGCGCATACCGCCAGGCCGGGGGCGTTGATGTTGACGACAACGGTGGGGTCGTTTGTGGCGATTGCGCTATTCAGCGTGATGCCGTTCTGGGCGCTGGGCGCGCTCTGTCTGGCTCTGTTTGGTTGGCTGAGCGCGATAAGTTCGCTGCTACAGTACACGCTAATTCAGACGCAAACGCCGGAAAATATGCTGGGGCGCATTAATGGCCTGTGGACCGCGCAGAACGTGACCGGCGATGCTATTGGCGCGGCGCTGCTGGGGGGATTAGGGGCGGTAATGACCCCGGTGGCTTCGGCCAGCGCCAGCGGCTGGGCGCTGGTGATTGTGGGAATATTACTGGTTGGCTTATTGCGGGAGCTACGTCGTTTTCAGCGTCCAGAGATGGTCAGCGAAAGTTAAATGCAACAATAGCAAAAAGGCCCCGGATTGCTCCGGGGCCTGGCTTCACTTATAACACTTAGTACGCGCCGAGATCTTTCCAGACGTCGAACTGGCCGCAGTTCAGGTCCGGCTGGTTGCCCTGAGACCACCATTTCACCTGGTAGTTATGGCCTTTCCAGCTCACGGTTTCAAAGGTACCCCAGTTGCCGCCATAAACAGTATTGGCATTCCACTGCGGGTAAGGCGCGGCGGCATCGTCAGAAGGAACAACGTCATCATCCTTTGCCGGCACGTCATCGGCATCTTTTTCGTCGTCAGCCGGTTCATCAGCCGGCTCATCGGCTGGCTTGTCATCGCTCTGGCCATTCTGGGAAGCCACGACCACGGAGAGGATAAAGCGCTGCTGGGTTGACGGTTCGCCCCAGGTATCGCGAACGAACAGCGTGAAAGTAAATTCAGTGTCCGCGGTGACTTCCGGTACGTCGAACTCAATGACCGCGGCGGTTTTATCAGCGACATCAATCGCTGCCGGCACGCCCCAGCTGTAGCTCAGCTCGTCGCTATCTTCATCAGATGATTTTTCACCGGACAGGCGAACGCGGGAGCCGCCTACGACCATCATTTCAATCGCCGCTTCCGGCGCATGGTTTACCGTCGGTTCGGTTGGCTCATCTTCTGACTTATCGTCATCCTGTTCATCAGCAGGCACAACGTTAATACCTTCGAAATAGAACGGATCCATATCGATAACTTCAGAAGCGATTTCATACCCCAGACCTTCACGGGCGGCGTTGACCAGCACGCCGTTATCATGGTCAATAGTCCAGGTAAACAGACCGCCCAGCCCCAGGCTGGCAGCGTATTCGCCTTTGGCTTTGACGGTGCGCGGGGTATCCAGCGACATGAAGAGTTTGGATTCCGGGTTGTAGAGGAAGTCAGCATCAGCTACCTGGTCGGTGTAGACGTTGAAGCCGTTACGGCCTTTCTGGTTTTCCAGGTCCAGGTAGTTATAAATGACGTCGTACCATTCGTTGGTGCCGGATTCAAATGTACCGACAGTGGTACCGTTACCCGGGTTATAGGTGCCTTTCAGCGGCGACAGCGATTCCAGCTCGGCATTGCGGCCGTTACGGGTATAGCCGGCGTAACCGATGTTGATGCGCTCAGCCGGGAAACCTTCCGCCAGCAGGTGTTCAACAATGGTGTTAATCGCCCAGTCGCCTTGCTCAATGGCTTTCAGGTTGGTGTGGTGGGTGATGCTTTCCGCCCACGGGGTGCCGAAGAAGTCATAGGTCATGACGTTGATGCCGTACAGACCGGCATTCATCAGCGCTTTGACGTTGGAATAACCAAACGTTTTTACTACCGCGGAGCTGGCAATGGAGATTTTGACATCGCTCAGGCCGGCGGAATCGAGCTGTTTACGCAGTTCGCCAATCAGCAGGGCGTAATTATCACCATCTTCCGGGCCGTATGGGTTACCGGCGCCTTCGGCGTTCGGGTATTCCCAGTCGATATCCACTTCGCTGAACATCGGGAATTGTTTGAATAGTTTCACCACGCCTTTGGCGAAGGTTTTACGCGAGGAATCCGACGCCGCGGTTTCATGGAAACCGTTGCTCATGGTCCAGCCGCCGATGCTCATCGACAGCACCAGGTTGTGGCCCTGCTGTTTGGCTTTCGCCTGCAGGTCACGCAGACCGCCGAGCAGGCCTTTGGTGTTTGTCTGGGTTACGGTTTTCGGATCAACATCCCAGCCGCTGACGCTGTGGCCAACGTTAACGTAAGACTGGAAATCGCCCCACGGATCAAGGAAGGTCGGTTCATATTTGACTTTGCCGCACTGCTCTGCCCCTTCGGCCACCACATCGCGATACAGACCATCCACTTTATGGAAGCCGGTTACGCCGACGAAGCCAACGATGATTTTATCGTAAGCGGTAGGGGAGACGTTGGTCAGGTCGTAGCCGCGGCCGCGGTTATCTTTCGCATCGCTGCCCTGCAGGCGGCCATCGTACTGAGACCAGTCGGTGTAATAACCGAATACTTTAGGTTTGTTGGTTGCGCTTTTGTATTTGTTATACACCGGTTTGGCGACGCGGTCCGAAGTATAGCTGTAGTTGCTGACTTCCGTTGCCGGGTTAAAACCATCTGCAGCGTTACTGGTTTCGGTCAGGGTATCGCCCTTGATCAATTTGCTTGTCGTCACGGTAATTTCCTTATGAGTTGAATGTCCACCTCAAGTGGTGTGGGGCAGATATTCGAGGAACGCGGCGGCGATGGCTAATCACAAAACAACACCTCAAACGATGATGATTCGCGTGAGGCGCCGATGAGGTATCAAGTGGGGAAGGTAATAAAAAATTCTTTTATAACAAAAGGATGATGTAGTTGATGATGTGAAATGAGATCCCGGCCCCAGGGCCGGGAAGAGAATCAGGCAAAGAGCGCCGATAAACGTTGTAGCACCAGCATGGCGCTGTAATAGTCAAGACGGAAGGTTTCCGTTCCCAGCGGATAAACGCGCTTTGCGGCAACGGCTGGCAAATGCGCCAGTAGCGGATTGGCGTAAATTGCCCCGGCGTCTTTCTCGTCGCCGGCGAACAGGAACAGGCTTTCGCCGTTAATTCCGGCGGCCAGGTTTTCGCCACCCAACTGCACGATGTCGTGACGCTTACCCTGGCTCTGGCTGGCGTGCAGGCCACCCGGCAGCGTCGCCAGCTTAAAGCCTAACTGTTCCAGCATCTGACCCTGCGCTGATTCCGGCGTCCAGATATTGGCGCTATGCGCCGCGGCGGTATAAACCAGCGCGGTGACCGGCTGCGGCGGCAACTTCAGTTTCTCTTTTAACGAAACGAGCTGTTTATTGAACTCGGCAATGCGCGCGTCCGCCTGCTTTTCATGACCGGTAATATGTCCCAATTGGGTTAGAAGCGTCTGCCAGCTTTTATCGTCGTAGTTGATGATAAGGGTCGGCGCGATAGTCGAAAGCTGGTCGTACAGCGCCAGCGCGGAATCGCCGCCGGTGGCGCTAATCAGGATCAGATCCGGCATCTGCGCCGCCACCGCTTCGGCGCTGGGTTCGCCAATATACAGTCGCGCTAGTTTGCGCTTTTTAGCGATATCGCCCCACTGGCGCAGAAAGCCCTGTGCATCGGCCACGCGGTTATTCGGCGTGGTCGCGCCGCTGGCGACCACCGGCGCATCAATAGCCAGCAACGAACCGGTGAGGGTGACGCTGGTCGAGACTATGCGCAGCGGCTGGCTTTCCAGCGTATGGGTACCGCGACTGTCGGTGATCTGACGCGGCCAGTCCGCCGCCAGCGCTGAGGTAATTCCTAAAAGGCACAGCCCGCTGGCGAGTAAAGTACGACGGCAAAAAGTAGCAAAATTCACGAATTCGCATCCTGAGTCAGTTGTAGTAAATACGTCTCATTTTCAACTTTGTGTAACTCGGATGCAAGTTTAAGTCGCATAACCTGCTGTTTGTGCGGTTGACAAGGAGAGCAATACCTTTTAGGTTAGCCAACAAAAATATAAATGATAATTATTCTTAATATCTTTATCGTTTTTGGAGGATGATATGGAAACGTCACTGGCTGAGGATGTACAGGAAAAAACGCAGACCCTGTCGCCGCAAAGCTTCTTCTTTATGTCGCCGTACCGCAGCTTCAGTACCACCGGCTGTTTTAGCCGTTTTTCCCAACCTGCAGTCGGTGGTGATTCGCTGAACGGCGAGTTTCAGCAGAAAATGGCGGCCGCATTTGCCGAAGCCCGCGCGGCGGGGATCCGCAAGCCGGTCATGGTCGGGGCGATCCCGTTCGACACCAATCAGCCTTCCGAACTCTATATCCCCGAACGCTGGGAATCTTTCTCCCGTACCGACAAACAACAGTCCGCGCGTTACGCGGCGCCGCTCAAGGCTATGGATGTTGTCGATCGTCAGGAGATCCCGGAGCAGGACGAGTTTCTGGCGATGGTAGAACGTGCCGCCGCGCTGACGGCGACTCCCGAAGTCGACAAAGTGGTGCTCTCCAGGCTGATTGATATCACTACCCGCGACCGGGTCGATAGCGGCGCGCTGCTGGAACGGCTGATCGCCCAGAACCCGGCGAGCTTTAACTTCCATGTCCCGCTGTCAGACGGCGGGGTACTGCTGGGCGCCAGTCCGGAACTGCTGTTGCGTAAAGAAGGGCTGCACTTCAGTTCGCTGCCGCTGGCCGGCTCCGCCCGCCGCCAGCCTGACGATGTGCTGGATCGGGAAGCGGGCAACAAGCTGCTGGCGTCGGGCAAAGATCGCCATGAGCACGAGCTGGTGACGCAGGCGATGAAGAGCGTGCTTGGCCCGCGCAGCAGCCAGCTGTCGCTACCGGAATCGCCGCAGCTGATTACCACCCCGACGCTCTGGCATCTGGCGACGCCGATCGAAGGTACGGCGCTGGCGGAAGAAAACGCCATGTCGCTGGCCTGTCTGCTGCATCCAACTCCGGCGCTGAGCGGCTTCCCGCATCAGGTGGCAAAGCGGCTGATAGCCGAGCTCGAACCGTTCGATCGCCAGCTGTTTGGCGGCATCGTCGGCTGGTGCGACGACGAAGGCAACGGCGAATGGGTGGTGACCATCCGCTGCGCGCGCCTGCATCAACGCTCGCTGCGCCTGTTTGCCGGCGCGGGTATCGTCCCGGCCTCTTCGCCGCTGGGCGAATGGCGCGAAACCGGCGTCAAACTGACCACCATGCTCAACGTATTTGGCTTGAATTAAGAGGCAAGGATGATTGCATTTACCCGTTGGCCGGAAGAGTTTGCGGCCCGCTATCGTCAAAAAGGTTATTGGCAGGATCTGCCGTTAACCAATCTGATTACCCGTCATGCGGAAAATGACGCCGTGGCGATTATCGACGGCGAGCGGCAGATTAGCTACCGCCAGTTTAACCAACTGGTGGATAACCTCGCGTCTTCCCTGCAGCATCAGGGACTTAAGCGCGGAGAAACCGCACTGGTGCAGCTTGGCAACGTCGCTGAGTTTTACATTACCTTCTTTGCGCTGCTGCGCATCGGCGTCGCTCCGGTTAACGCCTTGTTTAGCCACCAGCGTAGTGAACTCAACGCCTATGCCGCGCAGATTAAACCGGCGCTGCTGATTGCCGATCGCGAGCACGCGCTGTTTGCTGACGATAGTTTCCTTAATGGTTTTATCGCCGAGCATCCTTCACTGCGCGTCGCGCTGCTGCGTAACGACGACGGCGAACGCGATCTGGCAACGGAAATTAACCGTACGGCGGATAACTTTGTCGCCAATCCGACGCCGGCTGACGAAGTCGCTTTTTTCCAGCTCTCCGGCGGTAGTACCGGGACGCCGAAGCTTATCCCGCGTACCCACAACGATTACGACTACAGTATCCGCCGCAGCAACGAGATCTGCGGTATTAACGCCGATACGCGCTATCTCAACGCATTGCCAGCGGCGCACAACTATGCGATGAGCTCGCCGGGCTCACTGGGCGTCTTTCTTGCCGGCGGCCGGGTGATCCTCGCCGCCGACCCGAGCGCCACGCTCTGTTTCCCGCTGATTGAAAAGCATCAGATAAACGTCGCTTCTCTGGTGCCGCCGGCGGTCAGCCTGTGGCTGCAGGCTATTCATGAATGGGGCGGCAACGCGCAACTGCAATCTCTGCAGCTGTTGCAGGTTGGCGGAGCGCGCCTGTCCGCGACGCTCGCCGCGCGTATCCCGGCGGAAATCGGCTGCCAGCTGCAGCAGGTGTTCGGCATGGCCGAGGGGCTCGTTAACTACACCCGCCTCAACGATAGCCCGCAGCGAATTATCAACACCCAGGGTTGCCCGATGTGCCCGGACGACGAAGTGTGGGTAGCGGATGCCGATGGCAACCCGCTGCCGCGCGGCGAAGTGGGCCGTCTGATGACCCGCGGTCCTTATACCTTCCGCGGCTACTACAACAGCCCGCAACATAACGCGGAAGCCTTTGATGCCGATGGATTTTACTGCTCAGGCGATCTGATTTCGATCGATGAAGATGGCTATATCACCGTCCAGGGGCGGGAAAAAGATCAGATCAACCGCGGCGGCGAGAAGATCGCCGCTGAAGAGATCGAAAACCTGCTGCTGCGCCATGAGGCGGTGATCCACGCCGCGCTGGTCAGCATTGAAGACAATCTGCTCGGCGAGAAGAGCTGCGCTTATCTGGTGGTGACCTCGCCGCTGCGCGCCGTTGCGGTACGTCGCTTTCTGCGCGAGCAGGGCGTGGCCGAATTTAAATTGCCGGATCGCGTGGAGTGCGTTGCCGCGCTGCCGCTGACGCCGGTGGGCAAAGTCGATAAAAAACAATTACGTCAGTGGCTGGCCGAAGGCAAGCTGGGCTGAAGGAGAACAGAAAATGGCAATCCCTAAATTACAGGCTTACGCGCTGCCGGAAGCCAGCGATATCCCGGCGAACAAAGTTAACTGGGCCTTTGAGCCGTCGCGCGCCGCGCTGCTGATCCACGATATGCAGGAGTATTTCCTCAATTTCTGGGGCGAAAACAGCGCGATGATGGAGAAAGTGGTGGCTAATATCGCCGCCCTGCGCGACTTCTGCAAACAAAACGGTATTCCGGTGTACTACACCGCCCAGCCGAAAGAGCAGAGCGATGAAGACCGCGCCCTGTTGAATGATATGTGGGGGCCGGGGTTGACCCGCTCGCCGGAACAGCAGCAGGTGATTGCCGCGCTGGCGCCGGATGAACAGGATACGGTGCTGGTGAAATGGCGCTACAGCGCGTTTCATCGCTCGCCGCTTGAAGAGATGCTGAAAGAGACCGGCCGCGACCAGCTGATCATCACCGGCGTTTACGCCCATATCGGCTGCATGACTACCGCCACAGATGCTTTTATGCGCGATATCAAACCGTTCTTTGTCGCCGACGCGCTGGCGGATTTCAGCCGCGAAGAACATTTGATGGCGCTGAAATACGTCGCCGGCCGTTCCGGACGCGTGGTAATGACCGAAGAGCTGCTGCCGCTGCCGGCCTCCAAAGCGGCGCTGCGCGCGCTGATCCTGCCGCTGCTCGACGAATCCGATGAACCGCTGGATGATGAAAACCTGATCGACTACGGCCTGGATTCGGTGCGCATGATGGCGCTGGCCGCCCGCTGGCGCAAAGTGCACGGCGATATCGACTTCGTAATGCTGGCGAAGAATCCGACCATCGACGCCTGGTGGGCGCTGCTCTCCCGCGAGGTGAAATAATGGCGGCGCTGGATTTTCGCGGTCAGACCGTGTGGGTGACCGGCGCAGGTAAAGGTATTGGCTATGCCACCGCGTTGGCTTTCGTCGAGGCCGGGGCCAACGTCACCGGTTTCGACCTTGCCTTTACCGGCGAAGGCTACCCGTTTGCCACCGAAACGCTGGACGTCGCCGATGCCGACCAGGTACGCGACGTGTGCACGCGTTTGCTCAACGGCATCGAACGACTGGATGTGCTGGTGAATGCGGCCGGGATCCTGCGCATGGGGGCGACCGATCAATTGAGCGCGGAGGACTGGCAGCAAACCTTCGCGGTGAACGTTGGCGGCGCGTTTAATCTGTTTCAGCAGACGATGGCGCAGTTCCGTCGTCAGCGTGGCGGGGCGATCGTCACCGTCGCTTCCGATGCCGCGCATACGCCGCGTATCGGCATGAGCGCCTATGGCGCTTCGAAAGCGGCGCTGAAAAGCCTGGCGTTGACCGTCGGACTTGAGCTGGCAGGCAGCGGCGTACGCTGCAACCTGGTGTCGCCTGGCTCCACCGATACCGACATGCAACGTACTCTGTGGGTCAATGACGATGCGGAACAGCAGCGGATCCGCGGATTTGGCGAGCAGTTTAAGCTTGGCATCCCGCTGGGCAAAATCGCCCGCCCGCAGGAGATCGCCAATACCATTTTGTTCCTCGCCTCTTCTCACGCCAGCCATATCACGCTGCAGGATATTGTGGTCGATGGCGGCTCGACGCTGGGGGCGTAAATGGCCTGGAAACGAGAGCTCACGCTTGCGGCATTGAACGCCAGTAGCGAAAACACCATGGTGGCGCATCTTGGCATCGTCTACACCCGGCTGGAAGAGGGGCTGCTGGAGGCGGAGATGCCGGTGGATGCGCGCACGCATCAGCCGTTTGGCCTGCTGCACGGCGGCGCTTCCGCGGCGCTGGCGGAGACGCTGGGCTCGATGGCCGGTTGGCTGATGACCGAGGATGGGCAGTGCGTGGTGGGCACCGAGCTTAACGCTAGCCACCATCGTCCGGTCTCCAGCGGGAAAGTACGAGGCGAATGCCGACCGCTGCATCTTGGCCGCCAGAGTCAGAGCTGGGAAATTGTGGTGTATGACGAAAGGGGGCGGCGCTGCTGCACCTGTCGTCTGGGTACCGCGGTGCTAGGCTAAGAAGCCGCTATTTCCCCGGCTTGCGCTGCGCTGAGCCGGGCTACGGATCGGCGCCTTCTCCGGGCTAGCAAATCGCACAGTGCTGTAGCCCCGGTAAGCGGTAGCGCCACCGGGGGTTTTGAGGCCGCCACCCGACAAAAAAACGACACCGTTCACGGTAATCCTTTCATTTATTTTCCTGTCTTAAGTGATCCCGCTAGCAATGTGAGATAAATCTCCGCCGCGGTGCATCATCCGCGCTGTTTCGAAGTTGTTAAATTCTGCGTTGTGTTCTAGAAACAAACTGTAACATCCTGATTACCCTACCGGTGGACCACAACAATGAATAATTCAGGGAAATACCTTATCTGGACACTGCTCTCCGTGATCGGAGCCTTTGCCCTCGGCTATATCGCCTTAAACCGGGGTGAGCAGATAAACGCGCTGTGGATTGTCGTCGCGGCGGTCTGCGTTTATCTGATCGCGTATCGTTTCTACGGCCTGTATATCGCCAAAACCGTCCTCGGCGTTGACCCAACGCGAATGACCCCGGCGGTGCGTCATAATGACGGCCTCGATTATGTACCGACCGATAAAAAAGTGCTGTTCGGTCACCATTTTGCCGCGATTGCCGGCGCAGGGCCGCTGGTGGGGCCGGTGCTTGCCGCGCAGATGGGCTACCTGCCGGGGATGATCTGGATCCTCGCCGGCGTGGTGCTGGCCGGCGCCGTGCAGGACTTTATGGTGCTGTTTGTTTCGACCCGTCGCGATGGCCGTTCGCTTGGCGAACTGGTTAAAGAGGAGATGGGGCCGACCGCTGGCGTACTGGCGCTGGTGGCCTGTTTTATGATCATGGTGATCATCCTCGCGGTACTGGCGATGATCGTGGTGAAAGCATTGACCCACAGTCCGTGGGGGACATACACCGTCGCCTTTACCATCCCGCTGGCGATTTTTATGGGCATCTATATTCGCTACCTGCGCCCGGGGCGCATCGGCGAGGTGTCGGTGATAGGCCTGGTGATGCTGGTGTTCGCGATCATTTCCGGCGGCTGGGTGGCGGAAAGCCCGACCTGGGCGCCGTGGTTTGATTACACCGGCGTACAGCTAACGTGGATTCTGGTGGGCTACGGCTTTGTGGCTGCGGTACTGCCGGTCTGGCTGCTGCTGGCGCCGCGCGACTATCTCTCCACGTTCCTGAAAATCGGCACTATCGTTGGTCTGGCGATTGGCATCCTGATTATGCGCCCGACGCTGACCATGCCGGCGCTGACGAAGTTCGTTGACGGCACCGGCCCGGTATGGACCGGCAACCTGTTCCCGTTCCTGTTTATCACCATCGCCTGCGGCGCGGTTTCCGGCTTCCACGCGCTGATCTCCTCCGGCACCACGCCGAAAATGTTGGCCAACGAAGGGCAGGCCTGCTTTATTGGTTACGGCGGCATGTTGATGGAATCCTTCGTCGCGATTATGGCGCTGGTGGCGGCCTGTATTATCGATCCGGGCGTCTACTTCGCGATGAACAGCCCGATGGCGGTGCTGGCGCCGGCGGGGACGACTGACGTCGTGGCCTCGGCGGCGCAGGTAGTGAGCGGCTGGGGCTTTAGCATTACCCCGGATACGCTGAATCAAATAGCCAGTGAGGTCGGCGAACAGTCGATCATTTCACGCGCCGGCGGCGCGCCGACGCTGGCGGTGGGGATGGCTTACATTCTGCACGGCTCGCTGGGCGGGCTGATGGATGTCTCTTTCTGGTACCACTTCGCCATTCTGTTTGAGGCGCTGTTTATCCTGACGGCGGTTGATGCCGGCACCCGCGCGGCGCGATTCATGCTGCAGGATCTGCTGGGCGTGATTAGCCCCGGGTTGAAAAAAACCAGCTCGCTTCCGGCTAACCTGCTGGCGACCGCGCTGTGCGTCCTGGCGTGGGGCTACTTCCTGCATCAGGGGGTGGTTGACCCGCTGGGCGGTATTAATACCCTGTGGCCGCTGTTCGGTATCGCCAACCAGATGCTGGCGGGGATGGCGCTAATGCTGTGCGCGGTGGTACTGTTCAAGATGAAACGCCAGCGCTATGCGTGGGTGGCGCTGCTGCCGACAAGCTGGCTGCTGATTTGTACGCTGACCGCCGGCTGGCAGAAATCGTTTAGTCCGGATACCAAAGTCGGCTTCCTGGCCATCGCCAATAAATTCCAGGCGATGATCGACAGCGGTACCATTCCGCCGCAGTATACGGAATCGCAGCTGGCGCAGCTGGTGTTTAATAACCGTCTCGATGCCGGGCTGACTATCTTCTTTATGATTGTGGTGGTGGTTCTGGCGCTGTTCTCGATTAAAACCGCGCTGGCGGCGCTGAAAGAGGATAAACCGACGGCGAAAGAGACGCCGTATGAAGCGATGCCCGCGGATGCGCAGACCTTAACGGCGCAGGCGAAGCGCGCGCATTAACCTGTTTGCCGGGGGGCGCTAGCGCTGACCCGGCCTACCTTTCTTCTCCTCCCTCTCCCTGTGGGAGAGGGCTGGGGTGAGGGAAATAAGCGAGAAACTCATTATGTTCGACACCCTTTCCAAAGCAGGAAAATATTTAGGCCAGGCGGCGAAGATGATGATCGGCGTGCCGGATTACGATAACTACGTCGAGCATATGCGGCTGACCCATCCGGATCGGACGCCGATGACCTATGAAGAGTTCTTTCGCGAACGCCAGGACGCGCGCTACGGCGGCAAGGGCGGGGCGAAGTGCTGCTAGCCTTCTTTCGGTAAGTAGAGGCTGATTTTCTTTATGCATCACGTCGCATACTTCACCTGACAGCATTACGTCATCATAGCAATCGTGTTCGATTTCAATATCTTCCAGAACGTCGTCGGTTTCGTCGTCGATCTCTGCCATCTGTAAACGCAGGTAAGAGGCAAAACGCAACCCGTCGAGGCGGCGCGGGAAGGCCTCTGCCGGGCGACAGAGGCTTGCAGAAAATAGGCGATCAGGCGTTCAAGCCGCCATCCACGTCGAGCCCCGTACCGGAGATCTGCCCGGCGGCCGGGCTGGCCAGGAAGGTGACCGCCGCGGCGATGTCTTGCGGCTGGCCGTAGTGACCGACCGCAATCATCTGGCGCTGGGCTTCCGCCTGTTCCCCATCCTCCGGGTTCATATCGCTGTTAGTCGGCCCTGGATGGACAAGGTTAACGGTGATCCCGCGAGGGCCTAAATCACGCGCCAGCCCACGGGTCAGGGAGTTGAGGGCGGACTTGGTCATGGCGTAAACCGCGATACCCGGCATGGCTACGCGGTTGGCCAGACAGCTGCCGATGTTGATGATCCGTCCGCCATCGGACATATGCACCAGCGCTTCCTGGATGGCGATAACCACCCCACGAATATTGACGTTGATAAGGGCGTCAATGTCCGCCAGTGTCATGGATTCCAGTGGACCGCCGCGGGCGATGCCAGCGTTGTTGACCAGAATATCCAGTCCGCCGAGGGCCCGGGCCGCATGGGTGACGGCATCCTGAATGGCCTGCGCGCTGGCGCTGTCGGCCTGCACCGCTTCGCCGTACCGACCCAGGGCCTTTATTTCATCGGCGACCGCCTGGGCTTTATCGGCCGATTTTTCATACGTAATAACCACATCGGCGCCGGCGCGCGCCAGCGACAGCGCAATAGCGCGACCCAACCCACGGCTGGCGCCGGTAACCAGCGCCTTCTTACCTGTTAAATCGATCTGCATGATGACCTCGTTGCGAGAGTGGTGAGAATCATCATTAGGTATAGACGGTCGGGGTGATTAACGGCTGAAGTATTCCACCTTCTCGAACGCCGCGCGCAGAACGTCAGGGTTAACGTCATCGGCAGGCTAAAGCGCTACCCCGGTGGGAAGCAGTCCTTATAGGTGTTGGGCTAACCTGATGTTATGTCTGGACATCCAGATGGCTAATATTATTTGGTTTTATCTTATGCTTTTTACGCAGTTGTCAGGCATCGGCGGCTGTGAAAAATTCGTTAAATCAGAATATTAATTGCCCCGGGGAGGGTGATGAGCGTGAATCGCCTTGAGATGCATAACATTAGCCTGGCCTTTTCCGGTTTTCAGGCGCTGAGCAAGGTGGCGTTTACCCTTAAGGGCGGAACGGTGCATGCGTTGACCGGCGCCAACGGCGCTGGCAAATCGACGCTGATGGCGGTGTTGTGCGGGACGCATGCCGATTACGAAGGCGAAGTGGTGATCAATAACCAGCCGGTTAGCATTCGTTCGCCGCGCGATGCAAAGCAACTGGGAATTCATCTGGTACAGCAAGAGGTGGATGTTGCGCTGGTTCCGGGGTTGAGCATTGCCGAAAATATCATGCTGGACAGGCTGGCTGAGCCGGGTGCGGTTTTTCGCTGGTCGTATGTGCGTCAGCAGGCGCGCGACGCGCTGGCGCAGCTTGATATTGCGCTGGATGTTCGACGTTCAATCGATAGCTGTACCCTTGCCGAAAAGCAGCAAATTCTGCTGGCTCGCGCACTGTCGCACCATTGCCGTTTTTTGATTCTTGATGAACCCACCGCGCCCTTGGATCAGCACGAAAGCGAACGCTTATTTACGGTGATTCGTCGTCTGCAGCAGCAGGGGATCGGCGTGGTCTTTATTTCGCACCGTATTCATGAACTCAAAGCGATTTGCGACACCCTGACGGTGCTGCGCGATGGCCGTTTAATCGAAAGCGGCCCGATGGCGCAGCTCAGCGGCGAGCAGATCGTCGAAAAAATGCTCGGTCACGAGCTGAGCGATATTTTCCCGCCTGCGCGTCCGCCGCACGGCGCAGAGGTGCTGTTGCAGGTTGAGGGTTTGCATGACGAGGCGCTGTTGCAGGATATCTCGCTACGCCTGCATAAGGGGGAAATTCTCGGTATCGCCGGCTTAGCAGGCGCGGGGAAAACTGAACTCTGCAAAGCCTTATTCGGCGCCAGTAAAAGCCGCCTGCGCCACGGCGAACTTAACGGCCGGCCGTGGCGGCCGCGCGACCCGGCTGATTCCGTCCTCCAGGGCCTGGCGCTGGTGCCGGAAGAGCGGCGCAAAGAGGGGATATTCATCGATGAGGCGATCGCCATGAATCTGGCGGTCAGCGCCGATAACAGCTTTTCGCGCTGGAGCCTGTTCGGCCATCGGCAGGCGTGGCGGTGGGCGCAGGAGGTTATTGCCCGTATCGGCGTGCGCGCCACCGGGCCGGGGCAGACGCTGCGCCGTCTCTCCGGCGGTAATCAGCAAAAAGTGGCCATCGGCAAATGGCTGCGCGGCAGTGCAAACGTGCTGATTTTCGACGAACCGACGAAAGGGGTGGACGTGAAAGCGAAAACCGATCTGTTTCAATTGATTGATGGCCTGGCGCGGGAAGGACGGGGCGTGATTTACGCCTCCGGCGAATTTTCCGAGCTGGTAGGCCTGTGCGATCGCATCTGCGTGCTGTGGGATGGGCGCATTGTGGCGGAAATTCCCGGCGCCGAGGCGCGGGAAGAGACGATTCTTTATTACTCCACCGGAGGAGCGGCAGCGTGAGCAAGGCCCTGGCAGTCAACGCGACGGTATCGGGCCGTCAGCGATTTTTCGATTTTCTCTATAAATGGGGCATGTTGCTGACCGTGGTGCTGCTGGTTGGCGTCTTTGGTTTAGCCTCGGATAACTTTCTTGACCCGTTTAACATCATCAACATTCTGCGCTCCATCGCTATTGTGACGGTGATTGCCATTGGGGTGTCGATTTCGCTCACCATCGGCGGCTTTGATCTGTCGGTGGGGTCGACGGCGTCGCTGGCGAATGCGTTAGTGATTTCGTTGTTTGTCTGGCACGGCCTGAACACCACTGAAGCCATTCTGATCACCCTCGCGCTCTGTACGCTGGTGGGGTTATTCAACGCGTTTCTGATCGTAGTGCTGCGCATTCCTGACATGCTCGCCACGCTTGCCAGCCTGTTTGTGATTCAGGGCGTGGCGATGACCTACAGCTACGGCGGCTCGATCACCGAAAACATGGTGCTGCCGAGCGGCGAAATGGCCGAAGGCACGATCCCGGCAGCATTTGGCGCGCTGGGGCAGGTACCGACCATCGTCATTATCATGCTGGTGGTAACGCTAATCGCGCAGCTGGCGCTGTCGTTCACCACCCACGGGCGGCGGATGTACGCCATCGGTGGTAATCCGGAGGCGGCGCGGCTCTCCGGGTTGCGGATCACGCGCTATAAAGTAGCGGCCTACGTGATTGCTTCGCTACTGGCCGGATTGGGCGGCATTTTACTGGCATCAAGAATTGGCTCTTCCCAGGTGAACGCCGGCGGCGGTTACCTGATGGATGCGGTCGCGGCGGCGTGGATCGGCTTTTCGCTGGCGGGCTCCGGCAAACCGAATGCGTTGGGGACGCTGGTGGGAGCGGTGATCCTCGGCGTGCTTTCCAATGGCCTGGTGATGCTCTCGGTGCCGTATTACGCGATGGACATTATTAAAGGGCTGGTGCTGGCTGGCGCGCTGGCACTGACCTATTTTCAGCGCCGTACCTAACATTTTACAGGGTAAACAAAATGAAAAAGATAGCACTTTCTCTCATGGCGCTGGGCCTGCTGCAGTCGATGGCAGCGCTGGCGCAGACCCCAACGCCGGTTCCGGCGGCGATCGCGGAGCATAATGGCCCGATCCGCATCGCGGTGATTCGCAATCTCGGTTCTGACGATAACACCACCCAGTTTGTCGCCGGGGCGATTCAGGAAGGTAAAAAACTCGGTTTTAAAGTTAGCACCTTCCTGAGCAACGGCGATGACGCGAAATTCCAGGACTTCGTCAATCAGGCTATTAGCCAGAAATACGACGGTATTATTCTTTCCCAGGGGCGCGATCCCTACTCGACCGCACTGGTGAAAAAAGCGGTCGATGCCGGGATAAAAGTGGCGGTATTCGATACCGCGGTGCAGGGAACTATCCCCGGCGTGACGGTTAGCCAGCAGGATGACGCCTCGTTGACCGAGCTCTCTTTTGGCCAACTGGTAAAAGACTTCAACGGCAAGGCCAACATTATCAAGTTATGGGTGGCAGGATTCCCGCCAATGGAGCGCCGTCAGGCGGCCTACCAGACGCTGCTTAAACAAAATCCGGGGATTAAAGAGCTGGAGTCGATCGGCGCCGTGTCATCCGACGTGCAGGGCGACACCGCCAACAAAGTCGGCGCGATTCTGGCCAAGTATCCCAAAGGTAAAATTGACGCCATCTGGGGCACGTGGGATGCCTTTAGCCAGGGAGCCTATAAGGCACTGAAAGAAAACGGCCGTAGCGAAATCAAACTCTACAGCATCGATATTTCCAATCAGGATTTACAGCTGATGCGGGAAGCCGGTAGTCCGTGGAAGGTTAGCGTGGCGGTCGACCCGAAACTCATCGGCGCCACCAACGTCCGCTTGATCGCCAATAAAATTGCCGGGGAAAGTACCCCGGCTACCTACGATTTCAAGGCGGCGGCGATTCCGCAGGCGCTGCTGGCGGCGCAGCCGGGGGCGGTCAACGTGGCGTCGCTGGGGAAAATAATCCCTGGCTGGGGGCAGACCGAAGATTTTATTGCCCCGTGGTTTGCCACCCTGGAAGCCCAACATAAATAATCAAGCGATTAACTGTACTGGCGTACGCGGGCGATAAGTTCGTCCACGCTATCGATACGCTCGGCGATGACGATCAGCGCTTTGCCGAGCGTTATCGCGTGGCGCAGACATTCGTGGCGCATGGCCGTGTCCTGAATCGAATCGATATCGGCGACGTGTGAAAGCCCGACGCTGCGGCGTATCAGTTCGGTACCACAGAATCCAATGGCATCGCACCATACTTTTTTCAGGAATACTGAGGCGTAACCGGGGCAGGCCAGCGCCGCATCGCGGGTTTTCTCCGCCGCCAGCGCCTGGAAACGCTCGCTGAAGGTGTGCCATAAGGTCTGAATATCGTTGAGCCGCTGTTCGCGCGCGGCGGCGGCATCGCGAATGCCGAGATGGCCAGGCAGACCACAGTAGTTAAGCAGCAAGTTGCCAATGGCGGTGCCGACGTCAAAACCGATAGGGCCGAAATAGCCAAATTCGGCATCGATGGCTTTAAGGCTATTTTCAGCGACGAAGATGGAGCCACTATGAATATCGCCGTGCAGCAGGGCTTCGGCCTGTGAGAAAAAGCGGTGCTTCAGCGCCGCGACCGCCAGCTTAAGCTGAGCGTCCTCACGTAGGGCGGCAACCTCTGCTTCCAGCTCCGCCGGATAGTTATTGCGCTCGTGGATCTGATACGGATCGTTAAAAAACAGATCCTCGGTGATCTCGCACATTTCCGGATTGATAAATTGCGCCACCTGCGCTTTTTTCTCATGCGGATGGAGATAGAAATCGCTGGTGTGGAACAGCGCCTGCGCCAGATACTCGCCCAACTGGCGCGCCGCCTGCGGATAGTAGACATTGCCGATAAGCTCGCCGCGCCAGATGCGGTGGTCGGACAGGTCTTCCATCACCATCACCGCCAGGGCGGGATCGAAATGGAGAATTTGTACCGTATGTTGCGGGCTGTGTTGGTAGTGCGCGACCAGGGTCTGCGCTTCGAGGCGCGCGCGGTCAAGGGTCAGCGGCCAGGATTCGCCGACGCAGCGCACATAGGGCAGCGCCTGCTTAACAATAATTCGGCTCACGCCCTGAGCATCGAAAATTTTGAACACCAGATTGAGGTTGCCGTCGCCTACCTCCTGCGCCGACACCAGCTCAGACGGATCGTCGAGCCCGCCAAATTGTTGTGCGTAAGCCACCGCATCGCTGGCCGTGAAGGTATGGTATTGCGACATTGCCTCGATCCTCAAAAGTGCTGAATTAAGCCGTTCAGACGTCTATACATCTGGATTTCATCCTGACACAATGTGATACAACAACGCAACAGGGATTTAACGATATGCAGACACTACAGACCACCAGCCTGCGGGTAAGCGAAAATCAGCTTTTTATTCTCGATCAACAGGCATTGCCGCAGGAAAAACGCTGGCTGGCGGCGGATAACGTTGCGCTGCTGGTGGACCATATTCATGCCCTGCGGGTGCGCGGCGCGCCGTTGATCGGTCTTTCCGCCAGCCTGCTGTTGGCGCTGTTAGCCCAGCGCGGTCTTTCCCGCGACGAGCTTGCTCAGGCGCTGGAAACATTGCGTGCGGCGCGGCCGACGGCGGTCAATCTGATGAACAATCTCGATCGGATGAAGCAGGCGCTGGCGCAGGAAAACTATCCGCAGGCGTTGGAGAGCGAAGCGCTGCGCCTGATTGCCGAAGATAAACAGCTGTGCGCCAGTATTGCCGAAGCCGGTAATACACTGGTGACGCCGGGTAGTCGCTTGTTGACCCACTGTAATACCGGCGGTCTGGCGACGGCCGGCGTTGGCACTGCGCTGGGGGTTATCGCCCTGGCCCATGAACAGGGCAAAGTGGCTAACGTCTGGGTCGACGAGACGCGGCCGCTGCTGCAGGGCGGGCGACTGACCGCCTGGGAGCTGGGTGAACTGGGCGTGCCGTATCAGCTGATTACCGACTCCATGGCTGCCAGCCTGATGGCGCAGGGGCAGGTTGATGCGGTATGGGTCGGTGCAGATCGTATCGCCGCTAATGGCGACGTGGCGAACAAAATCGGGACCTATTCGCTGGCGGTGCTGGCTCACTATCATCGCATTCCTTTCTACGTGGCGGCGCCGCAAACCACTCTCGATCGCCACTGCCCGAACGGCGCGGCGATCCCGATTGAACAGCGTGCGGCGCAAGAGGTGACTGGCGTAAAAGGCAGCTTTGGCGCGGTGCAGTGGGCGCCAGAAAACGCGCCGGTTTACAATCCGGCCTTTGACGTGACGCCAGCGTCGTTAATCAGCGGTTGGGTGCTGGATAGCGGCGTGGTTACGCCACAGCAGGTGGCAGACGGTATCTTCGCGCCGGTGGCGTAACGGTTAACCTCGATAAGGAACAATTATGTGGCAAGAGCGACTCGCACAACTGGTGACCACCTGTCACTGGATTGGCGCGAAAGGGTGGGCGCCGGCAACCGGCGGCAATATGTCAGTACGCGAGGATGCGCGCTGGTGTTGGTTAAGTGAATCGGGGCGCGATAAGGGCAGCCTGACCTGCGACGATTTTCTTCAGGTAGATATCCTAAACAATAATGCGCCGTCGGGGCGGAAACCGTCGGCGGAGACCGGGTTGCATACGCTGGTCTATCGTCTGTTTCCGGAAGCGAACGTCGTGCTGCACGTGCATACCGTGCACGCTACGGTGCTCTCACGCCTTGAAACCGGCAATACTCTTCAGCTGCAGGGCTATGAAATGCAAAAAACGCTGAGCGGGCAGCATAGCCATCTCGATAGCGTAGCGGTGGCGATTTTTGATAACGATCAGGATATCGAGGCGCTGGCGGCGCGGATTGAAGCGTATGCCCGTAGTCATCCTTTACGTTATGGATTTTTGATCCGCGGCCACGGTTTAACCTGTTGGGGCAGGGATGTTAGCGAGGCGCGGCGTCAGCTGGAAGGGCTCGAATTCCTTTTCGAATGCGAGCTGCTGCGCCGCCGCTATGCGTAAAGGCGATTAGGGTAAGCGCGGGTAGGCATCGGCGATAGCATCGCCGGTGAACTGCGCTATCCAGCCTTCCGGATTGTCAAAAATGCGAATGGCGGTGAAATTCGGCTCCGACCCCATATCGAACCAGTGTGGGGTATTCGCCGGAACGGAGATCAGATCGTTCTTTTCGCACAGCACCTGAAAAACTTCATCGCCGATATGCAGGCAAAATAGCCCGGCGCCTTCGACAAAGAAGCGCACTTCATCTTCGCCATGGGTATGCTCATTGAGGAATTTTGCCCGCAGCGCCTCTTTCTGCGGATTATCCGCTCGCAGGCTAATGACATCCCAGCTCTGGTAACCCTTTTCAGCGACCAGTTTATCGATCGCGTGTTGATAGGCCGCAATAACGGTTTCAGCGGTTGGCGCCGGGCCCAGGTAGCGATCGGCCTGCCAGCGCTCGAAGCGCACCCCTTTTGCGCTCAATTGCTGCTGGATTTCATCGGCGTTGCTGCTGTGCCAGCGTGGATGGCTGGCGTCGTTAACGGAAAAAATAGTTAATGCGCTCATGAGGGAAGTTGCTCCGGGTCGATGTCGTCAAAACGCTGAACCTGTGGATGATGGCTGGCCGGGTCGCGGTCGCCGCGTACCAGTTGCAGGGTGCGGAAACCTGCCGCTTCGGCGGCGTCCAGCTCCTGATGAATATCTGAGAGGAACAGAATGCGCGCCGGGTTATGCCCCAGTTGCTCAGCGATAGTGCGATAGGATTGAACTTCGCGTTTGGCGCCGACCAGGGTATCGAAATATCCACTGAATAGATGAGTAATATCACCTTCGTCGCTGTAGCCAAATAACAATTTCTGCGCGGCAACCGAGCCTGAGGAATATACATATAAATCAATGCCCATCGCCTTCCATTTCTCCAGCGCCGGGAGAACATCGGGATAAAGATGGCCGGTAAAATCACCGTTCAGATAGCCGTCGCGCCAGATAATGCCCTGCAGCGCTTTCAGCGCCGTCGATTTACGATCCTCGTCCATGAAGCGGAATAGCGTATCGATAAGCTGGGCGGTGCTGGCTTCGGGAGAGGCGATTTCCGTACGCAGATTGTCGAGAATGGTACTGACCGGCTCGACGTACTGCTGCGCGTTGACAAACGCGGCCAGCCGCTCGCGGGCGTAGGGGAATAAGACGTTATGGACGAAGCGAATGTCGCTGGTGGTGCCTTCAATATCGGTCACGATAGCGCGGATCATGGTATCTCCAGGGTGGATAGTGCGCCGTGCTGCCGGTGGCGTCGGTTTGCCGCCTGCCTGCGGCAAGCGAAATAACGTTAGCATTTAGACGTCTAAGCGTCTTGATTGCCAAATATTAACATCGTGTTATAGTGGCTTCAACAACAGCATTACAATCGGAACAAAGAGAATGAGCAATAAGCCACTGATTCCTGAGAGTAAACTCCCTGCATTAGGCACCACCATTTTTACCCAGATGAGCGCGCTGGCGCAGCAGCATCAGGCTATCAATCTATCACAAGGTTTTCCGGATTTTGACGGTCCGCGCTATTTGCAGGAGCGGTTGGCCTGGCATGTCGCCCAGGGGGCCAACCAGTACGCTCCCATGACCGGCGTAGCGGCGCTGCGCGAATCCATTGCCGATAAAACCGCTGAGCTTTATGGCTATCGCCCGGATGCGAATAGCGAAGTGACCGTGACCGCGGGCGCGACCGAAGCGCTGTATGCGGCGATTACCGCGCTGGTGAGGGCGGGTGATGAAGCGATCTGCTTTGACCCGAGCTACGACAGCTACGCGCCGGCGGTAGAGCTTTCCGGCGGGGTGCTGAAACGGATTGCTCTGCAGCCGCCGCATTTCCGCGTTGACTGGCAGCAGTTTGCCGCCACGTTAAGCGACCGCACCCGTTTGGTCATTCTTAATACGCCGCATAACCCGTCCGCCACCGTCTGGCAGCGGGAAGACTTCGCCGCGCTGTGGCAGGCTATCGCCGGGCGGGAAATTTACGTTATCAGCGACGAAGTATACGAGCATATCTGTTTTGCTGAGCAGGGGCATGCCAGCGTACTGGCCCATCCGCAGCTGCGGGAGCGGGCTGTGGCGGTTTCTTCTTTCGGTAAAACCTTTCACATGACCGGCTGGAAGGTGGGGTATTGCGTGGCGCCTGCCGCCATCAGCGCCGAGCTGCGTAAAGTGCATCAGTATTTAACCTTTGCCGTTAACACGCCGGCTCAGCTGGCGCTGGCGGATATGCTGCGCGCGCAGCCGGAGCACTACCGCGAGCTGCCAGCGTTTTATCGGCAGCGTCGGGATCTGTTTATCGATGCGCTACGCGATAGCCGGCTGGAGATTTTGCCTTGTGAAGGGACCTACTTTCTGCTGGCCGACTATAGCGCAATTTCTGATCTTGATGACGTCAGCTTCTGTCGCTGGCTGACCACTGAAGTCGGCGTGGCGGCGATCCCGCTGTCGGTATTCTGCGCCGATCCTTTCCCTCATAAGTTGATTCGTCTGTGCTTCGCCAAGCAGCCGGAGACCCTGCTGGCGGCGGCAGACCGTCTGCGTCGGCTGTAGCTATTTTACCGTCCACGCCTGAGAAAATTGACGGTCGCCGAATATCTCGGCCAGACCGTTAATTTGCTTCAGGCGCAGCACTTCATCGGCGTCCATCCCCAGCTCTTTACTGATTTTGCTATTGCTCCAGCCGAGATTGGCCAGCTCGCGGACAATTTCCGACATCGCGTGGATCTGATGGCGTCCGCGGGCCCGGTTGTGGCGGATAGTGGCGGCCATCAGGGCATCGCGCGGGTGGCTGTTCGCCGTCAGACAGGTTACCGGCAAATACCCCTTGAGCTGCTTTTTCAGCGACACTTTATTACTGGCCAGTTCGTGGCGGTGAAAACCGTCAACGATGGTATAACGCTTTGGCTGCTGATGCTGCACTACAATAGGTTGCGTAAAGCCGTTGGCCTCCAGCGAGGTTAGTAACAGCCGCTTTTCCGGTGGTGCAAGATTGTTAGGGTTGTAATCATTGGGAACCACTTCTCCCTCTTTAACCCATAGCACGCAGTCAACCGGCTGGTTGCGAAAAGGACTATGGCGATGCAAAGCCTGGCGAAAGCGGTTCAGTGCGTCGATTTTCTCCTCTTCCGGCAGCGCGGCCAGATACTCTTCTATCTGGGTAATTAGTCGTTGTTGCATAACAGTCCCCATTGTTGGCGTTTTTTACTTATACGCTCACAGTAGTTTTTATAGCGGGTGGCTTTAGTTGGGCTAAAAGAAAGCTGGCGACACCAGTAATCATTATTCAATAACACCTTGCAGACGCGTCGCCACGAAGGGATATCCCGGGTGCCGATGTCGCCCTCCTGGCAATCGGGAATATCGTCCATTCCCTGTTTTTGATACCAATGCAGGTAGACCGCGATTTTGTTGCGATAGTGCTCGGCAGTTGGTCGCGGCATGCTATCCAGCAGAAACAGGGCATAACTCTTCCAGCTGTGGTGCCCGGGTTTATCGAGTTTACGGTGACCATAAAATTTGTTGTCATATCCGGCATAAATACCGCCGCTGTGCACGCCGTTTACGCGCTGGCAAATGGCTGCCCAACGCTCAGGTTCCAGTACGTGATACAGCCAGAGCCCCTGGCGCTGCTCGGGGCCAAAAGGTTCGCAAATCCGCATATAGCGTAGCGGCACCCCGGCCTGATACATCAGATCGTAAAGGGGGTTATAGGTATGGCCGCTTTTGCTAAACCACGTCCAGATATCGGCGGTTTTCCAGTCATAGATCGGATAGATGTACCAGGTATGACCGCCCGGCGCCGATGTTGTCCATGGCTTGTCGTCGGCAAAGCGCAGTTTGCGCTGCGATGAGATGGTCATAAAACGATTAAGCGACTCATCTGCCCGGATACCCACCATCATCGCCGCCGGGCGGTTTTGCGAAAACCAGTCGGCGAAATCGCGAACGAACTCTTCGAAGCTCATTCCGCTACGATAAAACGGGAAATAGCCGGGATCGGTAATGGCGTCAGCGGGGGGCTGGCGTACCCAGTTGACGCCAGGTTCCCAGCATTGCCACTCCGGCGAAAACTGAGTCAGTGAATTTTGCGTGGTGAGCGGTAGGGCAACCCAATAAAATTTTTCAATAACATCCCGGTATTCGGCGCGGATATTTTCGCAATGCTGAATGGTACAGGAAAATTGCGCCTCCCAATCGATAAACAGCACGCTGAATTTTTTTCCCATTTGCCGGGCGCAAAGCGCCGCCAGGTGCAGCATGGTGGTGGAGTCTTTTCCGCCGGAGAAAGAGATGCAGATGCGTGAAAAATTTTCTAATACCCACTGTATCCGCTGCAGGCTAGCCTGAAGAACGGACTCGGGTAATGGAATTTTTATTAATGACATTACCATTAATCCTTTAATGTGATAGGTACGCTTTTTCGGGTAGTGTAGAACACATTAATGGTAAGGTTAATATGTATTAGTAATGTTTCACCTGGTTCACAAATTGAGGTTCACAATATATTTGGTGTATGAATGTATTGTGAGGTTTATTCGTTTGTATTTTTATGTCTGCCGATAAAAGCAGCAAATTTAGGGTTGTTAAGTGATGAACGATTGTAAATCATGTATGCCTTGATTGGAGGCACGGGATTGGGCTGAATGATTTCATGAAAATCAAATGAACCTTTAAAGTATTCCAGGACATGTCTGGCCATATAACCAATAAAATCGCTTTGATGAATCATGGTTAAAATAGCTATCAATGAGTTGCTCTGGAACGCAATTCTACGATTGGTAAATATACTTTCATTCTTATTTTGAAATAATTTCACACCTGGATCATTAGAAATATAATAAGTGAAGCCCTCCTTCTCAATCGCTTCCTGTGTATTAAGCAAGGCTTTTCTTGGATGGTCTTTTCGACAAATCAAAACCACCTCAATCTCCTGAAATGGTTGACATACGACGCTATGATTTGAGATTGGTGTTAAACTATAAACCAGATCCGCTTTACGATAGGCCATCAAATCATCGGCACTCTCCGAAGATAAAAGAAGATCGCGATGCTCGATTTGTAGGTTTGGATCCTGATATAAATCATTGATCAGATCCATTGTACCTGGGGCAACAAGCAATTGTGGGCTATAAATAACAAATCTTTTACTTAATTCAGAATGATTGGCAATATTAATCGTTTTTTCTAATTGGTTGAGATTCTGTTCCAAATGATGATGTAAATTCACACCAACGGTCGTCGGAGTTATCCCCTTCCCGGAGCGGACAAATAACGGATCGTTTAATTGATTTCGTAACTTTTGTAGTGATTGACTTACCGCAGAAGGCGTTATAAACAGCGTTTCTGCCGCTTTACTGATGCTAAGGTGTTGATAAATACACTCAAAAATAACCAACAGGTTTAGATCGAATTTTTTTAAATCATAAAGGTTGGCCATGCTTAACGTCCTGTTTATGTTGCGTCGAGGCGAACGGATTACTATTACTTATCGTAATAAATTTGAAGTGATGCCGTGAATTATCATTACTATAGCTAAATATACAATTAACCCCTACTTAATGTATACCAAGCGATCGCTTTCCGCCAGATCCTTTTGTGTCCTTAAGCTTCTGGCGGAAATGCGTTATTTTTTACTGCTGCTTTTCACCCATCATCACCTGCAGTTTCTCTTTATCGGGTAATCCCACCACCTGCTGTAGCATGCTGTCTTTATTCATATAGTAAATAGCCGGGGTGGCGTTAGCGCCGAGGTCATCCATCAACTGCTGATTGATATTTAGCGTCCTCATCAAGTCCGCAGGGATATCTGCCGGGACGTTGAGCTTCATTTTGCCGTTGGACTGTTCGTAATCATGCCAGGTTTGCGCCGGGTTTTTGCTTGCCAGAATCGCTGCCGCGGTGGCCGGGCTCTCAGGTTTTATCACGCCGACCAATAAAGTACGCAGTTGCACCTTACCGGATTCAACCCACGGCCGCGCCTGTTGCCAGAACTGTTTACAATAAGGACAGAAAGGGTCGGCAAACACATAAAGGACGATGGGGGCCTCTTTTTTGCCTTCCAGCAGCCAGTTAGCGGACTCGAGTTTTTTCCACATCGCCTGTCCCGCCGGGGTATAGAGCTCTTTCTGGAAAAGCTGTTCGCTCAGATTGTTGCCGTTTTCGTCGTACATGTAGCCGGAAATGGCGTGTTTACCGTCGGGAGTGAGATAAATAGCAACGCCCATATCCTGATACTTCCCGAGCCAGCCTTTGACGCCGCCCGGCGCCTCAAAGGGCTTAATGATAGTAATACCCTGTTTTTCTATTGCTTTTACGGGGGCGGGGAGGTCTTCGGCATAGCTACATAACGGCAGCAGGCTCAGGAAAAGTAGTCGTTTTAACATGAGTATTCCTTTTAATTCAGAAGATAATGCGAAGTAGTGGTCAAACCTATCGCAGTCATAGATAAGACCTGCCGGGCGTTTGGTTGCCCTTTAGTTCGGCGAATGATGTAATCCCTCATGCTGTTACATTAAGGTGTAGAGCGCAACATATTGCCAGCCATTCTGGCGCTGAAGCTACCTGCGGGTATTTCAGGTAACGGGGCCGCCTGAGAGGGCGGCCTTTTTACTTTCAGCGAAATGAGGCGAAAAACGGAGAAAAACCGCGATCGCGAAGGCAGGTTCACAAAGTTGTCTTGTTACGGTTGTTAGATAACGCTTATTGATTTGATAATGCAAACGCATTGGTCGAGTCAGGAAAAATTCGTTAACTTAGACCTCAACAAAAACACGGAGGAAGTATCGATGTCTTTAATTAATACCAAAATCAAACCTTTCAAAAACCAGGCATTCAAAAACGGTGAATTCATCGAAGTTACCGAAAAAGATACTGAAGGCCGCTGGAGCGTCTTCTTCTTCTACCCGGCTGACTTCACTTTCGTTTGCCCGACCGAGCTGGGCGACGTGGCTGACCATTACGAAGAGCTGCAGAAACTGGGCGTAGATGTGTACTCTGTTTCTACCGACACCCACTTCACCCACAAAGCGTGGCACAGCAGCTCTGACACCATCGCTAAAATCAAATACGCGATGATCGGCGACCCGACTGGCGCCCTGACCCGCAACTTCGACAACATGCGTGAAGATGAAGGTCTGGCTGACCGCGCGACCTTCGTCGTTGACCCGCAGGGTATCATCCAGGCAATCGAAGTTACCGCTGAAGGTATCGGCCGTGATGCGTCTGACCTGCTGCGTAAAATCAAGGCTGCTCAGTACGTTGCTTCCCACCCAGGCGAAGTGTGCCCGGCTAAGTGGAAAGAAGGTGAAGCGACTCTGGCTCCTTCTTTAGATCTGGTTGGTAAGATCTAATTCGTTTTATTCCCGCTAATCAACGGGCGTACCCGCGCCCGTTTTATTCCAACACCATGATGCAAGCGCATTCAGGCTGCCTGATAAAGGCCGCTTGCATGATGATGTTTTAAGCCCAGGAGATAAAAATGCTCGACACCAACATGAAAACCCAGCTCAAGGCCTATCTTGAGAAGCTGACCAAACCTGTTGAGCTGATTGCCACGCTGGATGACAGCGCTAAATCGGCAGAGATCAAGGAACTGTTGGCTGAAATCGCTGAACTGTCAGACAAAGTCACCTTTAAAGAAGACAACACGCTGGCGGTACGTAAGCCATCGTTCCTGATTACTAATCCAGGTTCTAACCAGGGGCCGCGTTTCGCAGGTTCTCCTCTGGGACATGAATTCACCTCATTAGTGCTGGCGCTGCTGTGGACCGGCGGTCATCCGTCGAAAGAAGCCCAGTCGCTGCTGGAGCAGATCCGCAATCTTGACGGTGATTTTGAATTTGAGACCTACTACTCGCTCTCTTGCCACAACTGTCCGGACGTGGTGCAGGCGTTGAACCTGATGGCGGTGCTAAACCCACGCATCAAACACACGGCAATTGATGGCGGAACCTTCCAGAATGAAATCACTGAACGCAACGTGATGGGTGTTCCGGCGGTGTTTGTGAATGGTCAGGAATTTGGTCAAGGCCGTATGACGCTGACTGAAATCGTTGCCAAAGTGGATACCGGCGCGGAAAAACGTGCGGCGGAAGAGCTGAACAAACGTGATGCTTATGACGTTTTGATTGTTGGTTCCGGCCCGTCTGGCGCCGCGGCGGCTGTTTACTCCGCGCGTAAAGGCATTCGTACCGGCCTGATGGGCGAACGTTTCGGCGGTCAGGTGCTGGATACCGTAGATATCGAAAACTATATTTCCGTACCGAAAACCGAAGGTCAAAAGTTGGCCGGCGCGCTGAAAGCGCACGTCAGTGAATATGATGTTGATGTGATTGATTCACAAAGCGCGGCAAAACTGATCCCGGCAGCTGTCGAAGGCGGCCTGCATCAGATTGAAACCGCCTCCGGCGCGGTGTTGAAAGCGCGCAGCGTGATCATCGCAACCGGCGCTAAATGGCGTAACATGAACGTCCCGGGTGAAGACCAATACCGGACTAAAGGCGTAACCTACTGCCCGCACTGTGACGGCCCGCTGTTTAAAGGTAAACGCGTGGCGGTGATTGGCGGCGGTAACTCCGGCGTTGAAGCGGCGATCGATCTGGCGGGCGTCGTTGAACACGTAACGCTACTGGAATTCGCACCAGAAATGAAAGCCGACCAGGTGCTGCAGGACAAAGTACGCAGCCTGAAAAATGTCGATATTATTCTCAACGCCCAGACCACCGAAGTGGTTGGCGATGGCAGTAAGGTGACGGGGCTGCAGTACCGCGACCGCGTCAGCGGCGATGAGCATCATGTCGCGTTAGCCGGTATTTTTGTCCAGATCGGTCTGTTGCCGAATACCAACTGGCTGGAAGGTACGGTTGAGCGTAACCGCATGGGTGAAATCATCATTGATGCCAAATGTGAAACCAACGTGAAAGGCGTGTTTGCGGCCGGCGACTGTACTACCGTGCCGTACAAACAAATTATTATCGCCACTGGCGAAGGCGCGAAAGCTTCTTTGAGCTCATTCGATTATCTGATTCGCACCAAAACCGCATAATCATAAAAAGTTGTAAGACATTCCCTGCACACAGCAAAGAGGTGACCTTGTGGTCGCCTCTTTTTTTGCTTATTTCACCGTTCCGTTATCTCACGACCATTACCGGAATATGCGCATGACGGATGACGCTTGAGGCGTTTGAACCCAGCAAATGGGTGCTGATCGACGGATTGCGTGAGCCAATCACCACTACGTCAGCTTTTATTTCATTGGCCAGTTCATTAACCATATCGCGGACGTTGCCGAAACGCACATGGCTCTTAATACGAGAGGGGTCGATGCTAAAATGGCCGACCATGGTCTGTAAGCGGGTCTCCGCTTCATGCTGCAGATGCTCTTCAAAGCGGCGCAGATCGGCAGTAAAACGGCTCATGGTGAAACTCGATGAACCGGGTAACACGTGAAGCAAATGAATAATGCCGTCCTGTTGGGCGAGAAACTCTGCATGGCGGACAGCCTTGTCGCTCAGCTCCATTTCAAAGACATCAACCGGCATAATGATAGTTTTATACATATGCATTTCTCCTTGTTTGTCTGTTTCTATATCAACATATTATACAAGGATAATGTGGCATTCAGGTCGCAAAACTGTATGCCCCGTCACGGGATGAGGTAAAAATTTGTCATAGCGGGAGGGAAACAGAAAGAGGATGGCGAGGCATCCTCTGAATAAAGCGTCAAACGCCTCAGGCAGCGGGAAACTTAGCGATGGAATTCGCCTGCGGCTTCCGGCTGGTACAACAATTCCAGTACTTCCAGGTGTGCCGATGCGCCACCGGGTAACTCCCAGTGAATGGAGGTGCCGACTTTCAGCCCAAGCAGCGCCGCGCCAACCGGCGCCAGAACGGAAAGCTGAGTGGCGCTATCGGTCGCCTGAGCCGGGAAGACCAGGGTCCGCACGCGCTCTTCACCGCTGGTTAAATCGCGGAAGCGGACTTTGCTGTTCATGCTCACGACATCGTGCGGCATCGCTTCCGGCGCCAACATTTGCGCGCGATCCAGTTCGTCGTTCAGGGCATCGGCGACCGGCGAATTCGCGTAAGCCGGTTGCTCAAGCAGTCTATCGATACGTTCAGCATCGAATTCATTAATAATGATTGCGGGTCTGGTCATTGCATACTCCATGTTATCCAGGAACCTTTTCCGTAAAAGAAAACCCTCGCCGAAAGGGGCAAGGGTTAATGTCCCTTCATCATACTGAGACTTGCCTGATGTTTGAAGTGATTAAGCGCACATTCAGCGCATCGTGAGCAAAAGCAGATGAAGTGGACGATAAGATGGCTGGTCCTGCTATCAAGAACCCACTTTATCCAGCACAAACTGCTTCGCACAGTTGCCCGGATGCGGCTGAGGCAGGAACGAATCTGCGCCCAACGGGGCATTGATAGCGCCAGCTTTAATGGAAATTTGCATTTCCGTTAAATAAGCCGGGTTGCCGTCGCAGGTTAATTTAAAGGCTTTGACGTTTTGCGCGCCATACGCTTTGGCGACGGCGGCATCAAAATCGCTACGGCTAACGGTTTGTCCGTAGTGCTTCGCCAGGAAATCACCGATTGCGCTTTGCTTCACTTCGCCATTCAGGCGCACCATCGTGCCGAAGTAGTTATCCGGATCGAAGCCGAAACAGACGCCATGCTTGGCATACTCATAGCGTTCCAGACAAGAGTTCCCGCCGGAACCCGGCATCACGCTGTTCAGCTTATTCGCCATTTCCAGCGACAGCCCGGTTTCCGCCGCCTGGCATTTACGCCCGGCTTTGACTTCCGGCATATTGGGGATAGGGCGCGTCGCGCAGCCATAGCGCATCCAGCGGCGCTCGTCGACGCCGCGCGAGGCGATCGACTTCGGCAGGCCCGGCCACAGGCCATGTACCGTCAGAAAATCGGCTTTATTACGTTCGTCCTGCTGTAGCCGACACTCCTCAGGCTCATTACGGTTACTATCCAGCATGCTTTGACAAAAACCGGTTTGCCAGGACAGTGCCAGCACGTAACGATCGAAATCACCGTATTTCGTCGCGGTAAGCGGTTCTGCGCCAACCTGCGTTGCGCCGAGTAAAAGGGCAATGGCGACGACATCCTTCCTGAACATTTTTATTCCTGATAGTGGGAGATGATTAATTGCTGGGATTTATTAAAGCATAAAAAAGGCGCCTGCTGGCGCCTTTTCAGTGTGGTTTGTGGTTTATTGAATCGCGGCGCCGGGGACCAGAATCTCGGTGGCGATGATCACCACCAACAGACCGACGATAACGGGAACCGAGGTGCGTTTAACGACTTCGAACGGAGAAATCTTCGCCATTCCCGCCACCGCGACCACCACGCCGGAAACCGGTGAAATAGTGCGGCCCAGATTCGACGCCTGCAGCATAGGGATCGACAGGTAGGCCGGGTTGATGCCGGAAGAGTGGGCAAGTTTCGGGATCATCTCAACGAAGGCGTAAAACGGCGCGTTGCCGGAACCGGTGGTCATCGCTGCCAGCATGGTCAGGATCACCAGCACCAGCATCAGAATGATACTGGCGGAACCGAACGAGGTGGCTATGGAGATAAGACCGTCGATAAAACCGATAGTGCTCAGCCCCTGGGCAAATACGCCCGCCGCGACCAATAGCATGACGACGCTGGCGAAGGCGTCAGCCATGCCGCGATAGGCGGCCTCCAGCCCGGCGAAGACCTTTTTAGTATCGAAACTGCGCAGAAATTCCAGTATCGAAGCCAGTACCATACAGAGCACCAGAATAGTGATGATGTGTAGCTCTGGCCCCCATTTGCCGTCAAAAATCAGCACCCCGATAATCGGCGTGAAAGGCAAAATGGCGTACAGCGCCGGGGCGGTGGTGGTTATCTCATTGACGTCGAGCATCTCGTGTGAGGCGTTCTCTTTTTTATCGAGGTAGCGCTGCCAGAAGAAGTGAGCGATAGCCATACAGACGATAGCGGCAATCGAGATAGGTAAAGTGGTTTTGAAAGCGAAATCTATCAGCGGCATTTCGGCAGCTTTGGCGGCCAGCACGACGTCACCGGAGGTCGGCGACAGGATCAACGCGGCAGGGGAGGCGCAAATCGCCGCCGCGGCGCCGCGGCTAATGCCGACGTTGACCATTACCGGGAACAGCGTCGCCATCAGCAGCACGCCGAGGCCGGTCGCCGAGGAGACCGCCAGCGACATCAGACAGGCGAGGAAGTAGGCGGCAATCATCAACAGATAAGGCGAGTTAATATATCGCAGCGGTTTAGAGGCCAGTTTAACCACCATATCGTTAGCGCCGATATGGGTCATGTAGGTGGCGAAACCGCAGAGCATCATTATCATCATGCCGAGGTCGCCGCCGCGGCTCATGAGCAGTATTTTAATATACTCAAAGATATCGGTCGCGGTATAACCCGTGCTGGCGGCGCTAGCCGGGAGAACCTTATGCCCCATGATGGCGCTGGCGATAAGCAAGATTAAACCGCCGACAAACAGCACGCCTGTCGCAGAATAGCCTTTTATAATGTAGCGGGCGACGCCCACAATAACCACGACCCCGATAAGGATCTCAACAAGCGTAAGCATACTTTACCCCTAAGCCATTAACCCAAAGAATCTGCTGATATCTAAAGCACTACAAAAATTAAGTGAGGGAATGTGCCCAAAAAACGGGCAGAACTTGCTGACCCAAATCAATAAAATACTGAGAATTGACTAATCGGAACCCGTGGCGCGGCTAACATCACAAAAGTCGTCTACCAGAGTGAAGTTTTTGCCACGGCGCAATTCAGGATTTTACCTTATTCCGTTAACAGTCTATTAAGATTACATTTGTTACTTTACTTCGTTTTTAAAATTGAAATCGGTAATAGAGAAGTGTTGAAACTACGCCAATTTGCATTGTTTATTGTCGCGCTGTCCGGCCTGTTGCTGTCGTCCGGCTATGCTAATGCTTCGTTCTCGTCAACGATCCGTGATGGCTACAATACGCTGACGGACAATGTCGCACAAACCTGGAACGAGCCTGAGCACTACGATCTGTACGTTCCGGCGATCACCTGGCACGCCCGCTTTGCCTATGACAAAGAGAAAACCGACAAGTATAACGAACGTCCGTGGGGCGCGGGTTTTGGCATGTCGCGTTGGGACGATAAAGGTAACTGGCACGGCCTGTATCTGATGGCGTTTAAAGATTCCTTTAATAAGTGGGAGCCGATTGGCGGCTATGGCTGGGAGAAAACCTGGCGTCCGCTAGCCGATGACAACTTCCACCTTGGCCTTGGTTACACCCTTGGCGTAACGGCGCGCGACAACTGGAACTATATCCCGATCCCGGTGGTGCTGCCCCTGGCCTCGATTGGCTACGGTCCGGCGACGTTCCAGATGACCTACATCCCCGGTACTTATAACAACGGCAACGTTTATTTTGCCTGGGCGCGCATACAGTTTTAATCGTTATAACGTAGTGACAAAAGTGATAAGTTCTTTGTCTTGTTGAAAAACAATGACTAACGTAACTGTCGGCTATAAAGATAGAGACTTTTATCACTTTTTAAGAAAGTTACGCTGGACAAAAGGCATCACAATTGATGTACTGGTATCCGACACAGCATTAGTGTCGTTTTTTAATTTAAAGGTAATTTTGATGTCTAAGATTAAAGGTAACGTTAAGTGGTTTAATGAGTCCAAAGGATTCGGTTTCATTACTCCGGAAGATGGCAGCAAAGATGTATTCGTACACTTCTCTGCAATCCAGTCCAACGGTTTCAAAACTCTGGCTGAAGGTCAGCGCGTAGAGTTCGAAATCACTAACGGTGCCAAAGGCCCTTCTGCTGCAAACGTAATGGCTATCTAACCAACACGTCAGTAGAATATAAAAACCCGCTCATAGCGGGTTTTTTTTTGCCTGACGTTAACGGGCGGCTGACTGTGAAAACAGCCAGAATGCCGTCGCGGTCATGGCGAAAGAACCAAGCAGGTTGACGAGAACGTTTAGCAACGCCCAGCTGAAACGTCCCTGCTGGAGCAGAAACACGACCTCCGCGGAAAAGGTGGAGAAGGTCGTCAGGCCACCACAGAAGCCGGTGGTAATAAGCAGTTTCCACATCGGATCAACATGCGTCAGGCGATTGAACCACGCCAACCCGGCGCCGATTATAAATGCGCCCAGCAGGTTAGCGACTAGCGTGCCAATGGGAATTGCATGATGCATTGGGTTAAATTTCATGCCCAGCCACCAGCGCAACACGCTGCCGGTTCCGCCGCCAACAAAAACGGCTAAAAGGAGTTGTAACACGGTCATTTCCTGCTATTTGGTTAGGTAGAGGGTCGAGTGTAGCGCGACACAGGCGTTTTTGGCTATGGATTCGCAAGTGGGAGAAAGAGATGCGGGTAGCAGCAGGGCAATTCGCCGTCACGGCGCAGTGGCAAACTAATGCGCAGATCTGCGTTGAGCTGATGTGTCAGGCGGCAGACTGCGGCGCTTCGTTACTGGTCTTGCCTGAGGCGTTACTGGCGCGGGCCGATAACGATCCGGATATGTCGGTAAAATCAGCGCAGGCGCTGGACGGCGGTTTCATGCAGCAACTGCTGGCCGAAAGCCGGCGTAATGACTTAACCACGATATTAACGCTGCACGTGCCCTCTGCTGAAGGGCGCGCGAGCAATACGCTGGTGGCGATATGCCGAGGGGCAATTTGCGCACAATACCAGAAGCTCCATTTGTACGATGCGTTTAATATGCAGGAGTCACGGCTGGTGGATGCCGGTGAGCAAATCCCTCCTTTAATAGAGGTAAATGGGATGCGAATCGGCTTAATGACCTGCTACGATTTACGCTTTCCCGAATTAGCGCTATCGTTAGCGTTACAGGGGGCCGATGTCCTGGTGCTTCCGACCGCCTGGGTGCGTGGGCCTATGAAGGAACATCACTGGGCGACGCTGCTGGCGGCAAGGGCGCTGGATACTACCTGCTATATTATTGCGGCAGGCGAGTGCGGAACGCGTAATATCGGCCAGAGCCGGATTATCGATCCGCTCGGTACCACTATTGCCGGCGCCGCCGCTCAACCGCAGCTGATTTTTGCTGAGATATCCGCAGATTATATTCGTCAGGTGCGTGAGAATTTGCCGGTGCTGCGTAATCGCAGATTTGCGCCACCGCAATTATTGTGACGTTTTTTTAAACAAGGCTTGATTCACCTTGTTACAGATTGCTATTGTGTCGGCGCGTCAAATAGCCGTTAATTGTATGCGTATATGTGTATGATGGCGTATTCGCAGCTTGAGCTTGTATAGAGAAGAAGGTTAGCTATGGGTGAGATTAGTATTACCAAACTGCTGGTAGTCGCAGCGCTGATTATTTTAGTGTTTGGTACCAAAAAATTACGCACGCTGGGTGGAGACCTGGGTTCGGCTATCAAAGGCTTCAAGAAAGCCATGAATGATGACGATGACAGTGCCAAAAAGACCAGCGCTGAGGAAGAAGCGCCGGCACAGAAACTCTCTCATAAAGAGTAATTAATCACGGGCTCCCGATGAACGGGGGCGCGTCGCGGCCGGGTGTGAAGCTCTGGCGGCAAAGAGGCGGCAGCGTATTCGTTGTCGCCTTTTTTATTGCCGGTACTCTGGCGATGAAAAGATGAAACGAAGTGTGACAACGGGAAGTTGGAAGTTGGGGGGAACTGGAGAAATCAGGCCGCCGCGAACGACGGCCAGAGAAAGGCAGAGGTTATTTTACTTCCATACCTTTTGCCTGCAGATCGGCATGATAGGAAGAGCGGACGAACGGGCCGCAGGCGGCATGGGTAAAGCCCATCGCCATGGCTTCAGCTTTCATCTCTTCAAACTCTTCCGGGCTGACGTAGCGCTGTACCGGCAGGTGGTGGCGGCTCGGCTGCAGATACTGACCCAGCGTCAACATGGTAACGCCATGACGGCGCAGATCGCGCATCACTTCGATGATCTCTTCATTGGTTTCGCCAAGACCGACCATCAGACCCGATTTGGTCGGGATTTCCGGATGCGCTTCTTTAAAGCGCTCCAGTAGCTTCAGCGACCAGTTATAATCTGCGCCCGGACGTACCTGACGATACAGGCGCGGTACGTTTTCCAGGTTGTGGTTAAACACATCCGGCGGCGTCACTTTCAGGATATCCAGCGCGCGATCCATACGACCACGGAAATCCGGTACCAGCGTTTCAATTTTGATATTCGGGCTCTTCTCGCGGATAGCGCTGATGCAGTCGGCGAAATGCTGCGCGCCGCCGTCACGAAGATCGTCGCGGTCAACGGAAGTCACCACCACATAGCGCAGCCCCATATCGGCGATGGTTTGCGCCAGTTTTTGCGGCTCGTTGGCATCAGGCGTCACCGGACGACCGTGGGCCACATCGCAGAATGGGCAACGGCGAGTACAGATAGCGCCGAGGATCATAAAGGTCGCGGTGCCGTGGTTGAAGCACTCGGCAAGGTTCGGGCAAGAGGCTTCTTCGCACACGGAGTGCAGGCCATTCTTACGCATCGCTGCCTTGATCCCCTGAATACGGGACGAGTCAGCCGGAAGTTTGATTTTCATCCATTCCGGTTTTCTGAGCAGAGCTTCACGCTCAGTTGCCACGTTTTTCACCGGGATAAGGGCCATTTTATCGGCGTCGCGGTACTTAACACCGCGTTCCATCACAATGGGTTTACTCATAGCGTGCGTGTTCCAGTTGCGAGTCACGAAGGAAAGCGAATTAATTCAATCAAATGTTGTATTTATCAACTATTTTTGAACTAAGGACAGGCAGTATATCATTGATACGGGGTTGAAAGCAGCCTGGTTGCCCGGCAAATTGTAAAATAGTTGTTGTTTTATCCTTTTCCCTCGCGTGCGGTTAGCGGGAATAAGTTTGCAGAATAGTGTCGATAATCTCTTTCAGTAACGGCTCCTGGGCGCTTTGCCGGTTGTAATGTAGCGAGATATCAATGCGCTGGTCTTGTAACGGCGGGAAAGGCATCGCCTGTAGAGGCCAGATCTTCGCCACCAGCGCGAACATACTCTCAGGCGTCAGCCCCAGCAAATCGCTATTATTCATCATCGCCGCCTGAGTCAACAGGTTATAGCTGCTAAAACCGCACCTCCGTCCCCCGATGAATTCATCAAGTTGCCGATGCAGGGCAGGGTAGCGCTGTCCTTCCGGCAGCAGCAGCGCAAACTCAAACTGCTGTAGATTTTCCCGCGTCAGCGGAAGAGGCAAAATTGGGTGATTTTCGCGGCAAAACATAACAACCGGCTCGGAAAACAGCACCTGATGCGCAATGGCCAGCCCGCTATGGTTATAGGTATCGATTAGCAAATCAACCTGCCGCTGGTTGAGCTGGCTGGCGGCATCGGTAATCGCAATATTGTGCAGCAATACTTGAGGAAACCGCGCTTTTAACGCGTTGGCGATGGTTGGCATCACCAATGCGCCGATGGTCGGCGCGGTAGCGATGGTGAGCACGCGCTGCTGCTGCGAGCTGCTGCCCAAATCCAGCGCATTGAGAAAGGCTTCCATCCCCTGGCTGATATATTGATGCAGGTGAGTCGCAAAAGCCGTCGGCGTCACCCCCTGTCCTTTTCGAATAAAGAGAGGGTCGGGGAACAGAGCCCGTAGTTTATTGATCGACTGGCTAATGGCCGAAGGCGTGATATTGAGCACCTTCGCCGCATTGACGATGCCTTTATGCACGTACACGGCTTCGAAGATAGTTAACAGATTAAGATCGATATTACGCAGAATACGAAAGATCTGCCGATCTTCTGGCTGTTCGTTGTTTTCCAATGGGGGATGATTGTCGGCCACTCGCGGATCCGGTCGTTGGGTCATAGGCTTATTATAGCGGGCGATGATGTGGCGTTGCGTGACAATTGATTGCAAATGTGAAGTATTAATAAGGAGTTGCGCTCTGAAGGTTCAGAGCGCGGTGCGCATCAAGCGGCGACATATTCATGCGGTGGGTTGTTCAGCAGCGCCAGCAGGTTGGCGACCAGCCGCGGCGCGACGTTTTCTGTAGCGGCCTGCGGCTGCCACTGGCGCATTTGCGTCATCTCCATGCCGGCATAGCCACACGGATTAATACGCAGGAACGGCGTCAAATCCATTGCCACATTCAGCGCCAGCCCGTGGAAAGAACAACCTTTACGAATACGCAGCCCCAGCGAGCAGATTTTCTGTTCACCAACGTAAACTCCCGGCGCATCGGCGCGAGGATGAGATTCAATCTGATACTCCGCCAGCGTATTGACCACGGTCTGCTCCAGCAGCGTCACTAATTCGCGCACGCCGAGTTTACGCCGTTTAAGATTCAGCAAGACATACATCACCTGTTGGCCTGGCCCGTGATAGGTCACCTGGCCGCCGCGGTCGCTCTGAATGACCGGGATATCACCGGGTACCAGTACGTGTTCGGCTTTGCCGGCCTGACCCTGAGTAAACACCGGGTGATGTTCTACTAGCCAGATTTCATCCAGCGTCGTGTCGTCACGACTGTCGGTAAATTCATGCATTGCCTGCGAGATGGGTTCGTAAGGTTGCAGGCCGAGTTGTCGAATAAGAATGGTATTGTGCTGCAAAACAACGTCTCCGCCGAGAGGGATGACTTAAGTGGGGAGAGTATATCACAGCGAAAGAAGGAGAATTACCCGGCGCTTGAGGCCGGGTAAGGCGAGGGATTACAGCACCATCCGCACGATTTCGATATTGCCCAGCTCTTCGTACAGGGCTTCGACCTGTTCGATGTGGGTGGCGTTAATGGTGATGGAGACCGAGTGGTAGTTACCTTTGCTGCTCGGTTTTACTGACGGAGAGTAATCACCAGGCGCATGGCGCTGTACCACTTCCACCACCTGATCAACCAGCTCAGGCAACGCCTGCCCCATTACTTTGTAAGTAAATGGCGTAGGGAATTCAAGCAGTTCGTTAAGTTTGGTTTTCATGTCAGCTCCGGTGTGACGACTAAAATAATAACTCCCACGTGATGTGGGAGTTATCAGGTTTCTTTGATGAATAGTATATGGGGATAGAAATCACACTTTCAAGTGTTCAATTTTTAACCAAACCAGTGATGGAACATTAACTTAATGTAATCAATGATTTTGCCGAAGAAATTACCTTCCGGAATTTCCTGCAGCACCACTAACGGACGCTGATCGATAGTTTTGCCATCCAGCTGGAAGTTAATGGTACCGACCACCTGGTTTTTCTGCAGCGGCGCGTGCAGTTCGGTGTTGTTCAGTACATAGCTGGCTTTCAGGTCTTTCATGCGCCCGCGCGGGATAGTCAGATAGACGTCTTTATCTACGCCCAGAGAAGCGCGATCGCTATCGCCGAACCAGGCCGGTTCAGAGGCGAACTCTTTACCTGCTTTAATGGGGTTCACGGTTTCGAAGAAGCGGAAGCCCCAGGTCAGCAGTTTCTTGCTTTCGGACTCACGACCTTTGTAAGTACGCCCGCCCATCACCGCGGAGATCAGGCGCATCTGGCCTTCGGTAGCGGAGGCAACCAGGTTGTAGCCGGCTTTGTCGGTATGGCCGGTTTTAATGCCGTCGACGTTGAGGCTGTTATCCCACAGCAGGCCGTTACGGTTCAGCTGGCGAATACCGTTGAAGGTGAACTCTTTTTCACGGTAGATGGAATACTCATTCGGTACGTCGCGGATCAGCGCCTGGCCGATCAGCGCCATGTCACGCGCGGAACTGTACTGGCCGTCGGCGTCCAGGCCGTGAACGGTCTGGAAATGGGTATTTTTCAGGCCCAACGCGTTTACGTAGTTGTTCATCAGGCTGACAAATGCGTCCTGGCTGCCGGCGACGTAGTCGGCCATCGCCACGCAGGCATCGTTACCGGATTGCAGGTTGATGCCGCGGATCAGCTGCGAAACCGGCACTTGCATGCCCGGCTTCAGGAACATCAGGGAAGAACCTTTAAACACCGGGTTACCGGTTGCCCACGCGTCGTTACCCACGGTGACCAGATCGGATTCTTTGAATTTGCCCGCCTTCATGGCCTGGCCTATGACATAGCTGGTCATCATTTTGGTCAGGCTCGCCGGATCGCGGCGGGCGTCGGCGTTGTTTTCCGCCAGCACTTTACCTGAGTTGTAATCGATAAGAACCCAGGATTCAGCATCGATCTGCGGAGCGCCTGGGATCATGGTTTTCATATTCAGGTCATCGGCGCGGGCAGCGGTAGACAGTGCCGCAACGGAGAGGGCCGTAACGAGTAAACGAGCGGTGAAAGAGGTCTTCATGGTTAGAACAACGGCATCCGTGATGAAATTAAAAAAAGTGCCTTACTATAACAAATGCGTTTCGCAGCGGCATCCTACATTGCATATGACTTTGTTAACGACTTTTACATATGCGGTGGCGGGAGGTGCCGCGGCGTCACGTTTAGTTGGCGCGAGTAATAAATGATTGTAGCTGCGCTTCGTTTTGCAGACGCTGTTGTACCGTCGTCGCTTGCGACTTACTGGCAAATGGACCCAGTTGAATCCGCCATACGGCGCCGTTTTGCATCACACGGCCGGGAACGGCGAACTGTTGGCTCAGGCGCTGCTGATATTGCTGGGCGCGAGCCTGGTCGCTAACGGCGCCGACCTGCACGACGAACTCACCGCTGGTGCCGGCGTTTGGCGCGGCCACAGCGGCGGTTGCTGCTGCTGTTGCGGTCGCGGCAGGCGCGACGCTACCTTGAATCGAGCCAGGCGCGGTAACCGGCGCGCTGGGCGTTGCAGGCGTTGCGGCGACGGCGGCAGGCGCAGCAGTAGCGGGTTCGCTACCTTCCAGTACGCCATTATTCAGCGGCGTCGGCGCGCCGAGGAATCCACTACCGTTAACCGGCGCGCCCACGTTATCTTCAGGCTTAAGCGTTGAGTTGCTAATGGCATGAACGTTTGATTGGTCGGCCGGTGAGATGGCCGCGGAACCATCGCCATCAAGGTTTGGACGCGAAGGCAAGGCATAGGTCTGTTTGGCGACGGTGGTGCACGCCATACCTGGGCCGGATAACGCGCCGTCCTGAGAGACAATAATTGGATCGATACGAACTTTAGTATTGTTAGAAGTGTTCAGGCGGTCCGCTGAGGCGCGGGACAGGGAAATGACCCGGTCATTGCCGTACGGGCCACGATCGTTAATGCGCACTACGATCATCCGGCCATTGGCCAGGTTAGTGATACGCGCATAGCTTGGGATAGGCAACGTAGGATGCGCGGCGGTAAGCTGTGTCGGATCGAACGCTTCGCCAGAGGCGGTCAGGTTGCTGTTCGGTTCGGCATCATAAATTGCCGCCAGACCGGTCTGGGTGAAGTTAGCCGGATCCTGGACGATTTTATAGCTTTTGCCGTCGCGCTCATAATCCTGATTGGCCGTGGCATTCAGCGTTTCGAAATGCGGATCGGCGCCGCTGATTTCTACCGTCGGACCATTACAGACAGCCGGCTGCGGGACGCTAACCGTCTTCTGCTGAACGTCTTCACCTGAACATGCCGCCAGCAGCCCTGCTGCTATGCAGATCCCCAGCCATTGCTTACGCATTGCGAACCCCTTAAACGCTTTTCGACAACATTTTTCTGTGGGTATGGATCGACATAACGATACCAAACCCGGCCATCAATACGATTAGGGCTGAGCCCCCGTAGCTGACCAGCGGCAAAGGTACCCCCACCACCGGCAAAATACCACTTACCATACCAATATTTACGAAGACATAAACGAATAAAATCAACATTAAACCGCCTGCCATGACGCGGCCAAAGGTGGTTTGCGCCTGGGCGGCGATCCATAGTCCACGCATGATAAGCAAAATGTACAATGCCAGCAGGATCAACACCCCGATAAGCCCCAGCTCTTCCGCCAGTACGGCGAAGATAAAGTCGGTATGGCGCTCCGGCAGGAATTCGAGCTGCGACTGAGTACCATGCAACCAGCCTTTACCGCGTAATCCGCCGGAACCGATAGCGATTTTGGACTGAATAATATGATAGCCCGCGCCCAGCGGATCGGTCTCCGGATCGAGCAGCATCATTACGCGCTGACGCTGGTAGTCGTGCATCAGGAAGAACCACAAAATCGGAATGAAGGCGGCGACAAGTACCACCGCGATGCCGATTAAGCGCCAGCTCAGGCCGGAGAGGAACAGAACAAACAGTCCGGAGAGGGCGATCAAAATAGAAGTGCCGAGGTCTGGCTGCGCCGCAACCAGCAGGGTCGGCAGGAAGATCAGGACCAGCGCGATGGCGGTATTCTTCAGTGAAGGCGGACAGACATCGCGGTTTATGAACCGCGCTACCATCAGCGGCACGGCTATTTTAGCAATCTCCGAGGGCTGAAAACGCACAATACCGAGATCGAGCCAGCGCTGTGCGCCTTTGGAGATAGCGCCGAAGGCGTCTACGGCAACCAGCAAAATAATACAGAAAATATACAGGTAGGGCGCCCAGCCCTCATATACCCGCGGTGGGATCTGCGCCATCACGATCATAATCACCACGCCCATGGCGATTTGGCCGATTTTGCGCTCCATCATGCCTACGTCCTGGCCGCTGGCGCTCCAGATAACCAGCGCGCTGTAGGTGAGCAGCGCCAGCAGAATGAGCAGCATCGTTGGGTCAAGATGGATTTTATCCCATAGCGATTTTTTGTTCGGATTATCGGTCATTATTGATCCTCCCCCGCCGTCACCGCCGGGTTCTCACTCGGCAGATTGGTGTTGTTATCACCCAGCATGATGTGATCGAGGATCTGGCGCATAATGGTACCGACCGCCGGGCCGGCGCCGCCATTCTCCAGGATCATCGCCACCGCGACCTGGGGGTTGTTGTAAGGCGCAAACGCCGTCATGAGCTTGTGGTCACGCAGACGCTCGGAAATTCGGTGCGCGTTATAGGTTTCGTTGGCTTTCAGGCCGAATACCTGCGCGGTACCGGACTTCGCCGCAATCTTATACGGCGCGCTGGCAAAGTATTTGTGCGCGGTACCGTTGCCGCGGTTGGCAACGCCATACATTCCGTCTTTAGCGATTTCCCAATAGCCGGAATGAATATCGCCGACCGGCGGTTCATGCGGCTGAACCCACGGTACCTGTTTACCGTCTTCAAGCGTGCTTTGCAGCAGGTGAGGGACTTTAACCACACCGTCATTTATCAGGATCATCAGCGCTTTGTTCATCTGAATCGGCGTAGCGGTCCAGTAGCCCTGGCCGATACCGACCGGGATGGTGTCGCCCTGGTACCAGGGTTTCTTAAAGCGCTTGAGCTTCCATTCGCGAGTTGGCATGTTGCCGGAGCGCTCTTCCGCCAGGTCGACGCCGGTGTAGTCACCGTAGCCGAATTTACTCATCCATTCGGAAAGGCGGTCGATGCCCATATCATAGGCGACCTGATAGAAATAGGTATCCGCGGACTCTTCCAGCGCCTTAGTGACGTTCAGGTGACCGTGGCCCCATTTTTTCCAGTCGCGATAGCGTTTTTCCGATCCAGGCAGCTGCCACCAGCCGGGGTCGAACAGACTGGTATTGCGGGTAATGACGCCGGCGCTCAAGGCCGAGACGGCGACGTAGGGTTTTACCGTCGAGGCCGGTGGATAGACCCCTTGTGTGGCGCGGTTAACCAGCGGGGTATTCGGATCGTTGAGGAGTCCGGAATAATCTTTACTGGAGATACCATCGACAAACAGGTTGGGATCGTAGCTCGGGGTTGAAACCAGCGCCAGAATCGCGCCGCTGCGCGGGTCGGTGACCACTACCGCCGCGCGGCTGCCCGCCAGCAGCGTTTCGATATACTGCTGCAGCTTCAAATCAAGGGTTAAGTAGATATCGCGTCCGGCCTGCGGAGGCACTTCTTTTAACTGGCGAATAACGCGGCCGCGGTTGTTGACTTCAACCTCTTCATAACCGGTTTGCCCGTGCAGCACGTCTTCATAATAGCGCTCGATTCCCAGCTTACCGATGTCGTGGGTCGACGCGTAGTTAGCCAGCTTGCCCTCTTTATCCAGGCGATCGACGTCTTTATCGTTAATTTTAGAGACGTAGCCGATAACGTGGGTCAGGGCGGAGTTATAGGGATAGTAGCGGCGCTTGTAGCCTTTGACTTCGACGCCGGGGAAGCGGTACTGGTTTACGGCGAAGCGCGCCACCTGGACTTCATTAAGATTGACCTTCACCGGAATCGAGGTGAAGCGGTGAGAGCGCGCGCGCTCTTTTTTAAAGCCGGCGATGTCGTCGTCGGTCAGGTCGACGACGTCGCGCAGCGCATCCAGCGTCTGCTGCACGTTATCGACTTTTTCTGGCATCATCTCTAACTGATAGATGGTGCGGTTCAGCGCCAGCGGCGTGCCGTTGCGATCGTAGATAATGCCGCGGCTGGGCGGAATGGGGACCAGCTTAATACGGTTTTCATTGGAACGCGTTTGATAGTCGTTGAAACGGACAATCTGTACGTTGTAGAGGTTGGCAATCAGCACGCCGGTAAGCAACAAAATGCCCGTAAAAGCGACCAGCGCCCGGCGTACAAACAGCGAGGATTCAGCCGTATAGTCGCGGAAAGAATTCTGTAATTTCATTCGCTGCTTAGTCTACCCAGGTCATCATTACTCACGGTGGTAAGGGTGGTTAGTCGTAATGCTCCACGCACGATACAGGCTCTCAGCCACCAGCACGCGAACTAACGGGTGAGGCAACGTGAGCGTGGAAAGGGACCAACTCTGTTCCGCTGCCGCTTTGCAGGCCGGAGAGAGACCTTCCGGGCCGCCAATGAGTAAACTGACGTCCCGGCCATCCTGCTTCCAGCGTTCCAGTTCTCGCGCCAGCTGCGGCGTATCCCAGGGCTTACCGGGAATATCCAGGGTCACGATACGGTTCTTGCCTGCGGCCGCCAGCATCATTTCGCCCTCTTTTTCGAGGATGCGTTTGATATCGGCATTTTTTCCGCGCTTACCGGCAGGGATCTCTACCAGTTCGAACGGCATATCTTTTGGAAAACGGCGCAGATATTCGCTAAAGCCGGTCTGAACCCAGTCCGGCATTTTGGTGCCAACGGCCACCAATTGTAGCTTCACGCATTAACTCCAGAGTTTTTCCAGCTCGTACAGACGACGGCTCTCTTCCTGCATGACGTGAACCATCACGTCGCCCAGATCGACCACGATCCAGTCGGCGGCGGCTTCACCTTCAACGCCCAGCGGCAACATCCCGGCGGCGCGGGATTCCTGCACCACATGGTCGGCGATGGACATCACGTGGCGCGTAGACGTGCCGGTGCAAATAATCATGCAATCGGTGATGCTGGATTTGCCATGTACATCAATGGCGACGATGTCCTGACCTTTCAGGTCATCAATTTTGTCGATAACAAAATCCTGGAGTGCTTTACCCTGCAAGTGTTCCCCCTGGGTGCGTGAAGAGTGATAACAATAACGAGCCTGACAGTATACCCGAAGTCATGGCAATGTCGGGAGAAAAGTCAGCTTTCAGCCCTTGAAAGCGGGCTATCATCCCATCCCTTGCCGACGAATGCATCGCCATTTTTGTAAAACAATTTCTGTAAGATGCGTATAGCGGGTGTAGCCTGGCTGCGGAGAATAGCAGCCTGCTCGGGGCTGTCAATGGGCGGTCATGAATTCTTATTCCGCGCGCCACTGCGCCTGGCTATTTAATACCCGCAGGGTTGTAAAATCGTCGCGTCGTTCGATAAGGCTCCAGCAGCCGTGGGCGAGGGGAAAATGCCACATTGCTGAGGCAGGCATCTGCAATAAGAGTGCGATTAACAGGCTTAAAGCGCCCTGGTGGCCGACGATCAGCAGGTTATCCCGCGGCTGATATTGCCCGAGGGTGGCGACAAAAGCCGCGATACGCTGCGCGAAGGCCTGGAAGCTTTCGCCGTTGGTCGGCGCGGCGTTCTGCCAGTCTTTGCACCATGCGGCGTAGTTCTGCGGATCTTCTTTTTGCAGATCGCGATGGTGGCGCATTTCCCAATCGCCAAAAAACATCTCATTCAACGAAGGAATCACTTGCCGTGGGATTAGCCGACCAGCGAGCACCAGGTCGGCGGTATGCTGGGTTCTCTCCAGCTCGCTGCACAATACCAGCTCGAAAGGTACCTCCCGCAGACAGTCACCCAGCGAGCGCGCCTGCTGGATACCGCGTTCGGTGAGCGGGGTGGGAGCGTGACCGCTATACAGCCCGTCGACGTTAGCCTGCGTTTCGCCGTGGCGAACCAGCCATAATTTCATGATGCACTCCGTGGAAATCGCGTAGCGTAACGATATCCCCGCAGCGGGTTCTCAGCAATAGAGCTTCTGCTGGTGAATGTAGTCCAGCACGGCCGCGGGCAGCATATCGGCGCAGGAGACCCCCTGCTGCAGACGCTGACGAATCAGCGTGGCGGAAATATCGAACCACGGCGTTTCCGCCAGATAGATAGCGCCGGCGGGGCGGTTATGTAACAGCTCGATATCGTGGGTGAGATGTTTATCAAGCCATTGCTGATCTTCTTCGCGCTTCATCGCCAGTGGATATCCCGGACGACGGCAGACGATCAGATGGGCGTTATCGAGGATCGTGGCGTAGTTATGCCAGGTGGGGAAGGTCAACAGCGAATCCTGACCAATAATAAACGCCAGCGGTCGTTCGGGACCCTGTTCCTGTCGCCACTCCTGCAACGTTTGCGCCGTCCAGGACAGGGTATCGCGCCGCAGCTCGCGCTCATCGAGGACAAACAGCGGTTTATCCGCTATCGCCAGCTCGAGCATATGTACGCGCTGGGCGCTGGTGGCCTCCGGCTGCGGACGATGCGGCGGGACGTTATTGGGGACGATGATCACCCGGTTAAGACCGATCTGGTTCGCCAGAATTTCTACCGGCTTCAGGTGGCCATAATGCACCGGATCGAAGGTGCCGCCGTACATCGCCTGCAACTGAGTCATATCAACCATCAATGAAAACGTCCGCCAGTGCTTTATGGCAGAGCAGTAACGAAAGACTTTCCAGCTCGGGCCATATTGACTGGCCATAATCTTGTTTGAAGGTGAGCTCGGCGCGGGTTAATAACGTGACGGCCTGGCGCAGTTGCTCGGCGCTGAGGCGCGTGAGCGCGTCGCCAACCAGTTGACGGCGGTTCTGCCAGACCCGGTGTTTATCAAACAGCGTACGCAGCGGCGTATGCGCCGACTGGCGCTTCAGGTTCACCAGCAGCAGCAGTTCGCGCTGCAGCGTGCGCAGCAAAATGGCGGGTTCGCAGCCTTCAAGGCGCAGTTGCTGCAGGACGTGCAGTACGCGCTTGCTCTTGCCGGCCAGCAGGGCATCGACCCAGTGATATGGCGTGAAGTGGGCGGCATCATTCACCGCCTGCTCAACGCGAGGCAACGTCAGCTTGCCGTCAGGCCACAGCAGCGAGAGTCGCTCCAGCGCCTGCGCTAACGCCAGCAGATTACCTTCATAGCAGTAGCACAGCAGTTGGCTGGCGGCTTCATCTAATTGCAGCTTGTTCTGCTTAGCGCGGGCGGCCAGCCAGCGCGGTAGCTGCGCATATTCCGGCGTCTGACAGCTGACCTGTACGGCGCGGCTGGCAAGCGCGGTTACCCATGCTGCGTTTTCCTGGGCTTTGGTAAGCTTATTGCCGCGGACAATCAGCAGCAGATCTTCATGCAGCATACCGACCAGCGTGGCTAGCTGTTCGTTAATCGCCGCATTCGGACCGTTTTCCGGCAGAATAAGCAGAAGCGTCTGGCGGCTGGAAAAGAGGCTCAGCGCCTGACTTAAGGAGAAAAGGGCGGGCCAGTCGGTGCTGGCATCGATGGTCGCGGTGTGATGTTCGGTAAAGCCCTGGGCGGCCGCGGCTTCGCGGATGGCATCCTGGCTTTCCTGTAACAACAGCGGATCGTTACCAAGCAATAAATACGTCGCGCGCAGCCCTTCAGTGAGCTGCGCGCGGAGTTGTTCCGGGTACAACCGAATCATCAGTTACCCAGCGTAGTGGAAACGCGGTTGCCGGAGGTCGAGGCGGCCGGGGTTCCAGACACCGGTTGCTCAGCCTCTTTGGTGGCTTCGACATCCGCAACATGCACGCTCGGCAATTTGCGGATCAGCTGTTCCGCGGCCTTGTCGTACATCTCACGAACAATCATGTCCTGCTCGGCATCTTTCGCCAGCGCCGCCTGCGGGTTATCGAAGAATGAACGATAAACCTTGGTATTGATCGGGTAAATGTCATGACCCGGGATCAATACGGTGGCGTTAACGGTCAGCACCATCTGGTATTCAGCAGTACGACCATCCTGGAAAATGGATGCCGTATCTTTCTGAATGGATGAGTTACCAAGACGCAGGGACGGAACGTCCTTACGCAGCGTATCGGCATCGATCAGCTCAACGCCATTCAGACGCAGCTGATTACGTACCGCACGGCTTAACGGACCGTTCGGATCGCTTGACTGGAAAATCATAGTTTTCATTGTGGTTGGAACCTGCGTATTGCTACGCAGATGCCAGCCGCAACCGGCGGTGATTAACACCGCCAGAGATAACAGCATTGTTGCCAGATATCGCACGCTTCCTCCCGCGCTTAGCCAACGACCAGATTGAGCAGTTTGCCCGGAACGTAAATCACTTTACGTACGGTCACGCCTTCAAGGTATTTTGCGACCAGATGTTCCTGGCCTGCACGTTCACGAACCTGCTCCTCGGTTGCATCTACCGCAACGGTAATTTTACCACGAACTTTACCGTTTACCTGGACGACGACCAGAGTCGTGTTTTCAACCATTGCACTTTCGTCCGCTACCGGCCACGGCGCGTTGTCGATATCGCCTTCGCCGCCCAGTTCTTGCCACAGGGTGAAGCAGGCATGCGGAGTGAACGGGTTGAGCATACGTACGACTGCCAGCAGAGCCTCACGCATCAGCGCGCGATCCTGCTCGCCTTCCTGCGGCGCTTTCGCCAGTTTGTTCATCAGCTCCATCACCGCGGCAATGGCGGTATTGAAGGTCTGACGACGGCCGATATCATCGGTCACTTTGGCAATCGTTTTGTGCACGTCGCGACGCAGCGCTTGCTGATCTTCGCTGAGGCTTGCCACGTCCAGGGCGACAGCCGGGCCCTGAGAGGTATGCTCGTAAACCAGTTTCCAGACGCGTTTCAGGAAGCGGTTCGCGCCTTCTACGCCGGATTCCTGCCACTCCAGGGTCATTTCCGCCGGAGACGCGAACATCATGAACAGACGTACGGTATCCGCGCCGTAGCGTTCAACCATCACCTGCGGGTCGATACCGTTGTTCTTCGACTTGGACATTTTGCTCATGCCGGTGTACACCAGCTCGCGGCCCTGCGGATCGAAGGCTTTAACGATGCGGCCTTTTTCATCACGCTCAACGGTAGCGTCAATCGGTGATACCCAGTTACGCTCGCCGTTTTCGCCGACGTAGTAGAACGCATCGGCCAGCACCATGCCCTGGCACAGCAGCTGTTTGGCTGGCTCATCGGAGTTCACCATACCGGCATCGCGCATCAGCTTGTGGAAGAAGCGGAAATAGAGCAGGTGCATAATGGCGTGTTCGATACCGCCGATATAGATATCCACCGGCAGCCAGTAGTTCGCGGCATTCGGGTCCAGCATGCCTTTATCGTACTGCGGGCAGGTATAGCGCGCGTAGTACCAGGAAGACTCCATAAAGGTGTCAAAGGTGTCGGTTTCACGCAGCGCCGGCATGCCGTTAACGGTGGTTTTCGCCCACTCCTGGTCGGCTTTGATCGGGCTGGTGATGCCGTCCATGACTACGTCTTCCGGCAGGATTACCGGCAGCTGATCTTCCGGCGTCGGCATCACGGTACCGTCTTCCAGGGTTACCATCGGAATTGGCGCGCCCCAGTAACGCTGGCGGGAAACCCCCCAGTCGCGCAGGCGGTAGTTAACTTTACGCTCGCCAACGCCCATCGCGGCCAATTTATCGGCGATGGCGTTGAAGCCCGCTTCGTAATCCAGGCCGCTAAATTCGCCGGAATTAAACAGCACGCCTTTTTCAGTCAGCGCCTGCTCGGAGAGATCCGGCTCGGAACCATCGGCGGCGAGGATAACCGGCTTGATGTTCAGGCCGTATTTGCTGGCAAACTCGTAGTCGCGCTGGTCGTGACCCGGAACGGCCATCACCGCGCCGGTACCGTACTCCATCAGCACGAAGTTCGCCGCCCATACCGGGATAGCTTCACCGGTCAGCGGGTGAATAGCTTTAAAGCCGGTGTCGACGCCTTTTTTCTCCATTGTCGCCATGTCGGCTTCGGCAACTTTGGTGTTACGGCATTCGTCAATAAAGGCGGCCAGCGCCGGATTGTTAGCCGCAGCCTGCTGGGCCAGCGGGTGACCCGCAGCGACCGCCAGGTAGGTGCAGCCCATAAAGGTATCCGGGCGGGTGGTGTAGACGGTCAGCTTATCGGCGTAGTCGTTGACGTCAAAGGAGATTTCCACCCCTTCAGAGCGGCCGATCCAGTTGCGCTGCATGGTCTTAACGGTGTCTGGCCAGTGGTCCAGATTGTCCAGATCGTTGAGCAGTTCATCGGCATAGGCGGTGATTTTAATAAACCACTGCGGGATTTCTTTACGCTCAACCTTGGTGTCGCAGCGCCAGCAGCAGCCGTCGATAACCTGTTCGTTAGCCAGCACGGTCTGGTCATTCGGACACCAGTTGACCGCGGAGGTTTTCTTGTACACCAGGCCTTTTTTATACAGCTCGGTGAAGAATTTTTGCTCCCAGCGGTAGTATTCCGGGGTGCAGGTCGCAATTTCACGGCTCCAGTCATAGCCGAAGCCCAGCTTTTTCAGCTGGTTTTTCATGTATGCGATGTTGTCGTAGGTCCACGGCGCCGGGGCGGTATTGTTTTTCACCGCCGCGCCTTCCGCAGGCAGACCAAACGCATCCCAACCGATTGGCTGCAGGACGTTTTTGCCCAGCATGCGCTGATAGCGCGCGATGACGTCGCCGATGGTGTAGTTACGCACGTGACCCATGTGTAGTCGACCAGAAGGATAAGGAAGCATCGACAGGCAGTAATACTTCTCTTTGCTCTCGTCTTCAGTTACTTCAAATGTACGATTTTCGTCCCAGTGAAGCTGGACTTTCGATTCTATCTCTTCCGGGCGGTATTGCTCTTGCATGGCAGCCAGTGGTCCTGTTTTCAATACAGCTACAAAATGTAGCCAATGGATGTGTTATTTCAGATCGGCATAGCATAGCCCAAACGTCCACGTCAAAACAGCCTTTCGCACATTAACATCGGCAAAAGCGACGCAGAATTTTTCACGAGTCTGTGGCGCGGCTGGCAAAGCAAACCGCAGATAACGTCTATTATTAGAAGCAGTTAATCACACCGGAGGCGAAATGATGAACAAGGTTGCTCAATATTACCGGGAACTGGTCTCCTCGCTCAGTGAACGGCTGCGCAATGGAGAGCGTGACATTGACGCGCTGGTGAAGCAGGCGAGGGAGAAAATCACCCAGGCAGGCGATCTGACGCAGAGCGAGGTCGAGTCGCTGATCGCGGCGGTAAAGCGCGATTTAGAAGAATTTGCCCGCAGCTATGAAGAGAGTCAGGAAGACGACAGCGACAGCGTATTTATGCGGGTGATCAAAGAGAGTCTGTGGCAGGAGCTTGCCGATATCACCGATAAAACCCAGCTTGAGTGGCGCGAAGTATTTCAGGATCTGAACCACCACGGGGTCTATCACAGCGGTGAAGTGGTAGGTCTTGGCAACCTGGTATGCGAGAAGTGCCACTATCACCTGGCGGTGTATACACCGGACGTATTGCCGCGGTGCCCAAAGTGCGGGCACGATCAGTTCCAGCGTCGGCCATTTGAGCCGTAAACGCTAAAAGCAGCGATGCGCATTGCGCTGCGCATCGCTGAGTCATTACAGAACGGTATTGATTTCCGCAATCTTAAAGTATTGATAACCGCCCATCTCGCTGGCGTATTTATATGAGGAGTTGAGGACCATCTTGTTGGCGCTGATGGTGCCGACATCACAGGTATTAAATTTCAACCAACCGCAGCCGCGACCACTGTTAACAACCTTTTTCGCGGTCATGGTTAAGGTGCCGTTCGCCTGAATTAATGAGTAGTTATAGATATTGCCTTTCAACTGGGTGTCCAGCAGCAGATCGCCGGTGCTGTAAATCGTCCCTTCATTAGTAACATCATAATAAGTTGTCAGAGAGACATTGGCCGCGGTGATAGTACCTGTGTTACTAATCGTGCCATGATCGGTAGTAATATCAGCGGCTTTCATATAACCGTTGTTATTCAGCCAGTAGCTATGCGCGGTAATGGCGTTGGTGGCCTCCATGCGACCACTGGTGCTTTGCGCCAGCGTGCCGTTGGTTTGCATATCAATATTTTCACCGCTAATAGTGCCCAGGTTATAAATCTCACCGGTATTGGTGGTGCTATCCTGCTTCAGCGATTTCACGGCCACTTTACCCGTCGCGCTGATAGTGCCGGTATTTTTAAAATTGGTGCCAATAAAGTTTAACGCAGTGTTTTTACCTTTGATCGTCCCGTCATTGGTGAAATTACCTAACGACGTGGCGGTAATCTGCGCATCGGAAGTGATTTTGGCACCAGCGTTGTTGGTTATCGCTCCGTTGCTGGCGGCTACCAGACTGGACGTCGCGCTAATCGTTCCGCTGTTCTGGATATTGCCGCTGGCATTGAGCACCAGCTGCTTTGTTGAACTGATCGTGCCCTTGCTGCCGTTATTGAGAGCGCCATAGGTAGTAATCATGGTCATATTCTTGGTCGTCAGCGTACCGTTATTAGTGAAATTTCCAGAGGCGGCGATGCTGGTAAGGTAACCATTACTGGCGATGGAGCCATCGTTGGTCAGTAATCCATTGTTGGTGATAGAAAGCGTCGAGTTGGCGGTGATTGACCCTTTGTTACGCACGCCAAAGCCTAAATTGTTACCGACCATACTGATACTGTTGGCTTTGATGCCGCCCAGGCTACTGATATCAATACTGTATACCGGGCTGATCATTTGCAGGACGGTAGCGCTTTTACCTGCGCTAGTCATGGCGCCAGTGCTGTTGTCGAAGGTGAAGTTACCGCCGCCGACCGTGGCGTTACCTGCGTTGACCATGCCATTGATGGCGACGGCGTCAGCCAGCAATGCGGCATAGCTGGTGGAGGCATCCATGCCCTTCTCGCCAATAGTAATTTTGCCATCGGTGATGGTATAGCTGCCGATAGCGCCTTCATCGGTCATATTGACCTGGCCTGTGGTTAATACCGCCTTGTTGGTATTAACGAAACTACAACCAGAGCAGGTAATGCCATTGGGGTTGGCAATCACGACATCGGCTTTTAGTCCGGCGACCTCAATAAAACCATTCAGGGAACTGGCTTTATTTGAGGTGACTTCATTCAGGATCACCGATGCGCCGCCATTAGTCAGATTGTTGTTTTTAGCAATATTGCCAAAAGTCGCATGATTAATATCGCTGTCGCTGTTATTGAGTATTAAACCGTTGCTGCCAACGTTAAATTCACGATACAGGTTGTGCGAAACGCCTGCAGCATTCGGCGCTTCAATATCAACCACCGTTGCGCCTGATAGATGGGTGTAAGTCGACGGATCGGCGTATACCACCGTCGAGCTTAACGCTGCTGCTAAAGCAACATAGGTTAATTTAAACTTAAACATGAATTTATTCCTTTAAATATAGTGAAAAATAGGTTGTGTTAATACTTCCACTTCAATGAGAAACCCATATTGAATGAGTCACTACTAAAGTTATCTGGTTTACTTAGCGGTGTGCCGATGAAAAAATCATATTGTGTTGAGAATATATCACCGCGCAATCCGCTAACGGCACCTGAAATCACTTTTCCTTGCCGATATTGTTCACTGCCGATAATACGACCAATATCTAATCCTAAATAAAATTGCTGTTCCGGGCCGGCGATATCCCAGATGAAATCATTACTCCAGTACCAGCCCTGATTGCCGGAGAGAGTATATTCGCCATCAAATCCACGGACCGTCCAGCGGTTGCCAATATTAAATTGGTTGTCCGAAGAGAGGATGTCCGGGCTATATTGCGCATTAACATGCGGTGCGTAACTAAATTTATCGCCGGTTACATCGAATTTCATCAAAGCCTGCAAGTCGGCGTGCACGACGCGTGAACGCTTGCTGAACAGGCCTGCTTTTTCTTCTGGCGTGGCGACGGAGCTTAGCCATGGAAGGCGGCGTTGTAGCCCCAGACTGGCGGCGACGACTTTTTTATCGAAATAACGTTGCTGGCGTAGCGTCAGCTCCCATGTCGGGTTCTGTTTGCGCATCACCCCGAGCTCCTCACCGCCAAAGTAGTAGCGTGAAGCGCTTTTTGCGATGCGTAAATCCAGCGATGTCTGTTGCTGACGAGTATGCGACAGGAGTCGCGACAGCGTAGCGCTGTAGTAGCGGTTTTTACTTTTATAGTCCGTTTGCGACCAGGCGCCTTTGAACAGCTGTCTATATTGACTCTGCGAACCGTAAAGACTTAATGACCAGTAGCCGAAGGGGATCGAGTAATAAAGACTGCCATTCTGGTTGCCGTCATTATGCTGATTAAATTCAATATCGCCGCCGCCGGAGACATAGAAAATATCGTTGAGCGTGGTGACATCATACAAATAGAGCGCGCCCCCGGCCTGATAGCGGCCGCTGGCGCGGCTGCCAGCATCATCAACCCAGGCACCGACCTGCCACTTTTTATCCAGACGCCGCGTAAGCTGCAGATTGCTTTCCGCCTCCCGCTGTCCCGGCAAGATTTGCATATTCGCTGAACTTCCCGGCAGGCGAAGCAGGTTTTCCATCCCCTGTTCCAGGTCAGAGAGGCGCAGAATATCTCCCTCACGCGCGGGGATATTGTTCCAGATGCTGGTGGTTTGCTCACTTGCGGTTGACCAGAGTATTTCACCGATTTTGCCATAAGCCAGCTCGAGCCTTAATGCCCCTTCCGCCAATGATTGTTCCGGGATGGTCACCAATGAAGTGATATAACCCCGGGCGATTAACTCATTTTGTAATGCCATGGCGAGATGCTGAATGCCGTTAATCCCCAGACAACGATGCAGAGCCTGAGCTGTAAGGTTGTCCAGAAGCTGATGAGTGAGCTTCGGCTCGGCAGAATCGATATAAATATTATTGATGAGCCTGCAGTTTTCTTCCTCCGGAAAGGTGAGCGTTTGTCGGTCGGTATTAATTTGTGAAGCCTGGGCGGCCTGATACTGTGGCGTCAACGCCGCCTGACGCGCTTTATCCTGCTCGTTTTGATTCGTTGTGGCCGAGGCAATGGTGCTGGCAATAGCCTGATGCTGGCATAATAATAAAATTAGTAGGGCGTGAAGCAGATTGTGTTTATTAAACATGAAGCAAGATCCATTTGTTTCATTGAATGGGTGTGTCGTGTTTTTAAGCGCGCAGGTGCATCTTTAGAAAAATTATTTTTATTTAAGCGTAATGTTATGTAGAGAAATTTTCCCAGAAGCCGTTTTTAACGGGGGGGTATGTTAGCTGTGGCGGTAACGCTTAGCTATGCGAAGGAAACTGAATTTTATATGAATTAAACTAATTTAGAATGTGAATTATTGGGCGCGGCGGCTGATTCATTTACTGACTTAATAGAGATAGTCTTAAAATAAACCACTAATATATGTATGCAAATACCGCAGGGAAAGAAGGCGCGCACATGAGGTGCGCGCTGGGATTTTAGTGCAGGATTTTGGCGAGGAAATCTTTCGCGCGTTCTGATTGCGGGTTGGCGAAGAAGGCTTCTTTATCGACATCTTCGACAATTTTACCTTCATCCATAAAGATGACCCGGTTGGCTACTTTACGGGCAAAGCCCATTTCGTGCGTCACTACCATCATGGTCATGCCTTCGTTAGCCAGTTCGACCATGACATCCAGCACTTCGTTGATCATCTCCGGGTCAAGCGCTGAGGTCGGCTCATCGAACAGCATCGCAATCGGATCCATACACAGCGCGCGGGCGATCGCGACACGCTGCTGCTGACCGCCTGAGAGCTGCGCCGGATATTTTTCCGCATGCGCCGCCAGGCCCACGCGCTCCAATAATTTGAGACCCTTTTTACGGGAAGATTCTTTATCGCGATTAAGAACCTTAATTTGCGCCAGCGTCAGATTGTCGATGATCGACAGATGCGGGAACAGTTCAAAGTGCTGGAATACCATGCCGACGCGGGAACGCAATTTAGCAAGATTGGTTTTCTTATCGTTAACCTGAGTGCCATCAACGATAATTTCGCCTTGCTGGACCGGCTCCAGGCCGTTAACGGTTTTAATCAGCGTCGATTTACCGGAGCCAGACGGCCCGCAGACCACGACGACTTCGCCTTTTTTCACTTCGGTGGAGCAATCGGTCAGCACCTGAAAGTGACCATACCATTTTGAAATATTTTTCAGGGTAATCATTACACAGTCCTTTTCTTCAACCAACTGACCAACAGCGATGCGCTGAGACTAAATACAAAATAAACGGCGCCTGCGAACAGGATCATTTCCACCTGGGTTCCGTCGCGCTCGCCAATAGTAGAGGCGGTACGGAAGAAATCAGCCAGACTCAGGACATACACCAGTGAGGTATCCTGGAACAGCACAATCCCCTGGGTTAATAGCAGCGGGACCATCGCGCGGAAGGCCTGCGGCAGGATCACCAGCTTCATCGATTGCCAGTGGGTCATCCCCAGCGCCAGCGCGGCGCTTGATTGACCGCGGGAAATGCTCTGGATACCGGCGCGAATAATTTCCGAATAGTAGGCCGCTTCAAACATCGAAAATGCCACCATTGCCGAAATCAGGCGAATATCGGTTTTCGGCGACAGCCCCAGCACGTTTTGCAGGAATCCGGGAACGATCAGATAGAACCACAGCAGCACCATCACCAGCGGAATCGAGCGGAAAACGTTAACGTAAGTTTTGGCAAACCACGCCAGCGGCAGGAAGCTTGACAGGCGCATCACCGCCAGAATGGTGCCCCAAACGATACCGAAAATAATCGCCGTGACGGTGATTTTCAGCGTAATGACCAATCCTGCCAGCAGGTAGGGCATGGAAGGAACAATTGAACTCCAGTCAAAATCGTACATTATTTGCCTCCCATATTGCCCGGCAGACGAACTTTACGTTCAACCACGTACATCACCAGCATAATGACGGCGTTGATGAAGACATAGGCGAGGGTGATCGCGGTAAACGATTCCCAGGCGTGGGCAGAGTAATCCAGTAACTTGCCGGCCTGCGCCGCCATATCCGCCAGGCCGATGGTGGAAGCGATGGCCGAGTTTTTTACCAGGTTCATCATTTCCGAGGTCATCGGCGGCACGATAACGCGATAGGCGTTCGGCAGCAGCACGTAGCGATAGGTTTGCGGCAGGGTCAGGCCCATCGCCAGGCCGGCATTTTTTTGCCCGCGCGGAAGGGACTGTATCGCGGCGCGGACCTGCTCGCAGACGCGGGCGGCGGTAAACAGCCCGAGGCACAGCATTGAGGAGACAAAGAACTGAATATTGGGATCCAGCTCGGATTTAAACCACATACCGACGTTTTCCGGCAGAAACTCCGGAATAACAAGGTACCAGGTAAAGAACTGCACGATCAGTGGAACGTTACGAAACAGTTCGACGTAACAGGTACCAATCCCGGCTAACCAGCGGTTAGGGACGGTACGCAGAATGCCGAACAGCGAGCCGACAAGGAAAGCGATAATCCAGGCGCTAATCGACAGTGCGACGGTAACCTGAAAGCCGCTCCATAACCAGCCTAAGTAAGTGGTGTTGCCGAACGGGGCGGGTTGCAGGAATATTCCCCAGTTCCAGTCTATTGACATAAATAAACTCCAGAAAAAAAAGGGTAGCAGCGCTACCCTCGAAGATTGTTGCCCTGCTTGTTTCGGTATTCGCGGCGGCTGGGGAACGACCAGCCGCCGTATAGTCTGTCCGTGCGAAGGCAACAATCGGGAGGGCTACTTTGTCGAGCCCCTGTTTTTTTAATTAGTTAAGAGCTTTATCATTCGGTGATTTGAACAGCGCCTTCATGTCGTCGGACAGTTCGAAGTTCAGGTTCAGATTTTTCGGCGGAATCGGGTTCTTGAACCAGGTGTCGAACCATTTTGCCGCTTCGCCGGAGGTCTGCGCCTGGGCGACGGTGTCATCGACCAGCGTTTTGAACGACGCGTCGTCTTTACGCAGCATGCAGCCATAGGCCTCTTTCGATTGCGGCGTACCGACGATTTCCCAGTTATCCGGTTTCTTCGCTTTTGCGCGCTCGCCGGCCAGCAGGGCATCATCCATCATAAAGGCCACCGCGCGGCCGCTTTCCAGAGTACGGAAGGAGTCACCGTGATCTTTCGCGCTGATGATGCGCATGTTCATTTTCTTCTCGTCGTTGAGCTTATGCAGCAGCACTTCCGAGGTGGTACCGGAGGTGACGACCACCGCTTTGTCTTTCAGATCCGGGAAGTCTTTAATCGGGCCGCCTTTTTTCACCAGCAGACGGGTGCCGACGACGAAGATCGTGTCAGAGAAGGCGGCCTGTTTCTGGCGCTCCAGGTTGTTGGTGGTGGAGCCGCACTCGAAATCATAGGTGCCGTTCTGCAGCAGCGGGATACGGTTCTGCGAGGTGACCGGAATCAGCTTCACCTGCAGATCGGGTTTGTTCAGTTTTTTCTTGATGGCTTCAACGATAGCGTTGGAGTAATCCTGAGAGTAACCCACCACTTTCTGTTGGTTATCGTAGTAGGAGAATGGTACGGACGATTCGCGGTGGCCGACGACGATCACCCCGTTTTTGGCGATTTTATCCAGCGTGCTCTGACCTGCGGCCGGGGCGGCATCTTCAGCGTGCGCCAGACCGGCGGTCACTCCCATGACCAGCATTGCGGCGGCCAGTTTACGTAATTGCATATCCAACTCCTTATCCTTAACGCCAGGGACGCTAGTGATACCCATTGTGATTGTGTGTATGTGTTGTTATTCCAGTTAGCTCTGCCGTAAGGCGGCGCTTTCGGGAATCGTCTGCAATCTTAAAGTGCAGTATTTGTATGAGCTTGTTAGCATTTAGTTTGGCTTAATGTAAAGATTTTGATGCGTTATTGTTTATTTTTGCGAAGCACTCCGCACCATTTATGGGCAAAAATGGTTTGTTGCACCAACATGGCGCGAAGTGCGAACGCTTTCGGTGCAACCCCGGTGCAACCGCGGTCAAAATCGTCTACAGGGGGAAATTAAGCAATGGGCGTGCCAGATTGGCGCAAGTGAGCGTAAAGCTGGGAAGAGTCACCGGCGACAAACGCCGCCGGGAGTTGGCCGGGCGGCAGCCCGGCGGAGAAGGTTAGCGACGACGCTGGCGCAGGCTCATCACCAGCGCGGCAAAGCCGAAGAGGGCGGTTAACGCCCACAGCGGCCAGTTGCCGGTACGGGCATACGGCGTCAGGCCGGTGGTTGGCGTGACCTTAGTGGTCAACACCGCGCGGGTAAACTGCGGGATCATGTCCTGAATTTCACCACGCGGGCCGATAACGGCGGTAATACCGTTGTTGGTGCTGCGCAGCAGCGGGCGCGCCAGCTCCAGCGCGCGCATCCGCGCCATCTGGAAGTGCTGCCACGGGCCGATCGATTTACCAAACCACGCATCGTTGGAGATGGTCAGCAGGTAATCGGTATCCGGGCGGAAATTATCGCGGACCTGTTCGCCGAGAATAATTTCGTAGCAAATTGCCGCCGTGAGTTTCAGGTTATGTGCCACCAGCTGCGGCTGCACGTAAGGACCGCGGCTGAACGAGGACATCGGCAAATCGAAGAACGGCGCCAGCGGGCGTAAAATCGACTCCAGCGGCACAAATTCGCCGAACGGCACCAGATGGTTCTTGTTGTAGCGGTTGGTCGAGTCGTAGCTGTACGGATTATCTTTACCCAGCGTAATTATGGTGTTGTAGGTATCGTAGCGGTTTTGTTTATTGAGCCGCGCATCGACAATACCGGTAATCAGCGAGCTATTTTTGGCCCGCATCAGGTCATCAACCATGCTGAGGAAATGCTGCTGATTGATTTCCAGATCCGGGATCGCAGATTCCGGCCAGATAATCAGCTGCGATTTACCCATATGCGGCTGGGTGAGATCGAGGTAGGTTTTCAGGGTATTAACCAGCTGGTTTTCATCCCATTTCATCGCCTGCGGGATATCGCCCTGCACCAGCGAGACTTCCGTCGCGCGTGCCGGCAGCAACTGGTACCACTGAATGTAACGCAGCGGGAAGGGCAGGGCAAACAGCACCGCGGCGATCAGCAGCGGTTTCCAGCTGCGTTGCACAATAGCCAGCGCCAGCAGACCGCTGACCACCATTAACAGAAAGTTTATCGCCTCAACGCCCATCACCGGCGCCAGACCTTTCAGCGGGCCGTCAATCTGGCTATAGCCGAACTGCAGCCACGGGAAACCGGTCAATACCCAGCCGCGGAGAAATTCGGTAATTTGCCAGACCGCAGGCGCGGCGATGGCCAGACGGATCCAGTTGGTTTTCGGCCACAGTTTCGCGAGGAGCCCAGCGAAAAGGCCGGTATACAGCGATAGATAGGCCGCCAGGAGGGCAACGAGGAAAACGTTAACCGGGCCCGGCATGCCGCCGAACTGCGCGATGCTAACGTAAACCCAGTTAATACCGGTGCCGAATAGCCCAAGCCCCCAGAAGTAGCCAATCCAGGCGCTCTGTAGCGGGCGACGGTTAAGAGTGAGCGCCTGCAGACCAAACAGCGAGACGATGGCCGCCGGCCAGAAGTCGTAAGGTGAAAAAGCCAGCGTTCCGCTGGCTCCGAATAACAGCGCCAGCAGCAGACGTACGCGCTGGCGTTCAAGTAAAGAGGCAAATACCATTTAGGTTAATCGTCCCGTTAAATTAGTCTTCCAGCTTCGGCTGCGGCGCATCATCAGGAAGCTTTACATGGACCTGAATAATACGTCTGCTGTCAGCCATTGCGACCTTGAATTGGTAACCATCAATGTCAATCGACTCGCCGCGGGCCGGCAGATGACCAAAGGCCTGCATCACCAGCCCGCCGATAGTATCGACCTCTTCATCGCTGAAGTGGGTGCCGTAGGCTTTATTGAAGTCTTCAATCGATGCCAGCGCGCGTACCGTCCAGGTATGACGGCTTAGCTGACGGAAATCGATATCTTCCTCTTCGTCATACTCGTCTTCGATTTCGCCGACGATAAGCTCAAGGATGTCTTCAATCGTCACCAGGCCGGAGACGCCGCCGAACTCGTCGATGACGATTGCCATATGATAACGTTGCGAGCGGAACTCTTTTAGCATGCGGTCAACCCGCTTGCTTTCAGGCACGACAACCGCCGGGCGTAACACTTTTTCCATGCTGAAAGCTTCGGCGTCGCTGCGCATAAACGGCAGCAGATCCTTAGCCATCAGAATCCCTTCAATGTGATCTTTATCTTCGCTAATGACCGGGAAACGCGAGTGGGCGGATTCGATGATCACATCGAGGCACTCGTCCAGCGGCTGGTTGCGTTTCAGGGTAATCATTTGCGAGCGCGGGATCATAATATCGCGGACGCGCTGGTCGGCGATATCCATTACCCCTTCGAGCATGTCGCGCGTATCTTCATCGATAAGCTCGTTTTGCCCGGAGTCACGGATCAGCGCCAATAATTCATCACGGTTTTTGGGTTCACCGTGAAAAAGTTGGCTGAGTAAGAGGGAGAAAAATCCCTTTTTGCTGTTTACTGTGTCACTACTGTGTGAATTGTCGTCGCTCATGGCGTCGTATGGGTTCTCGTGTTGATTTAATTGTCGCTCGTCGCGCGTAAACTCAGCGTCGTACGGCATGTTTAGCCTGATGGCGCTACGCCTGTCAGGCCTTCGATACGCATGAATGTAGGCCGGATAAGGCGCTCGCGCCGTCATCCGGCAAGTTACTATTCAGCAATCTTCTCGGCAATGTACGGATCCTCATAGCCCAGAGCAAGCATTATCTCTGTTTCGAGGCCTTCCATTTCTTCCGCTTCGTCGTCTTCGATATGATCGTAGCCCAGCAGGTGCAGGCTACCGTGCACGACCATGTGCGCCCAGTGGGCCTCCAGCGGTTTTTCCTGCTCTTTGGCTTCCTGTTCAACCACCTGGCGGCAGATGATCAGATCGCCGAGCAGCGGCATCTCAATGCCCGGCGGGGCTTCGAAAGGGAAGGAGAGGACGTTAGTCGGCTTATCCTTGCCGCGATAGGTCAGGTTCAGCTCGTGGCTTTCGGCGACATCCACCAGGCGAATCGTTAACTCTGACTCTTCCTGGAATTGCGGGATGACGGCATCCACCCAGCGTTGAAAGAGGGCTTCGTCCGGTAGACCGCTGGTGTCTTCGCAGGCCAGCTGTAAATCGAGAATCACCTGACTCATTTTTGCTCCTGTTCCTGGGCTTCGCGTTTGCGCTCGGCGGCCAGTTCTGCTTTACGTTTTTGTTCGGCTTCTTCCCATGCCTCATAGGCATTGACGATGCGGGCGACCACCGGATGGCGAACCACATCTTCGCTGTGGAAGAAGTTGAAGCTGATTTCATCGACTTCCGCCAGCACTTCAACGGCGTGACGCAGGCCTGATTTGGTATTACGCGGCAGGTCAATCTGGGTAACGTCGCCGGTGATAACCGCTTTCGAGTTAAAGCCGATACGGGTCAGGAACATCTTCATCTGTTCGATGGTGGTGTTCTGGCTTTCGTCGAGAATGATAAAGGCGTCATTCAGCGTACGCCCGCGCATATAGGCCAGCGGCGCGACTTCAATCACGTTGCGCTCAATCAGCTTCTCGACTTTCTCAAAGCCGAGCATCTCGAACAGCGCGTCATACAGCGGGCGCAAATAGGGGTCAACCTTCTGGCTTAAGTCGCCCGGCAGGAAGCCAAGCTTCTCGCCCGCTTCGACCGCAGGACGAGTCAGCAGAATACGCCGAATCTCCTGGCGTTCCAGAGCATCGACCGCCGCGGCAACCGCGAGGTAGGTTTTACCGGTACCCGCCGGCCCGACGCCAAAGGTAATGTCGTGGTCGAGGATGTTGGCGATGTACTGCGCCTGGTTTGGCGTACGCGGTTTGATGACCCCGCGTTTGGTTTTGATATTGATGGCCTTACCGTATTCCGGCACGCTCTCGGCGCTCTGTTCGAGCACCCGGGCTTCTTTAATAGCCAGATGGATTTGTTCCGGTTCAATATCCTGAATCTGGCCGCGCATTGGCGCGGTATCGACATACAGGCTTGTCAGAATATCGGCCGCGGCGTGCACGCAGATCGCGCGGCCGGTCAGTTTAAAATGATTGTCGCGGCGGTTGATCTCAATCCCCAACCGGCGCTCCAGCTGTTTGATGTTGTCGTCAAACGGGCCGCACAGCGCTAACAGGCGGGTATTGTCCGCTGGCTCCAGGGTAATTTCACGGGTTTCTATGTTCAAACTGTTCCTCTTATTACGCGTGTTGCCGGAGGGCGTTCGTCATCCGGCCAATAAGGAAATTATTCACGTCACGGGAATATGGCGCAAGCATTGCTGTAGATATAGGGGCGAGGAGGGGAAATGCAAGGCCTGTCGGAACCGACAGGCCTGCGGGGATTACGGCTGATAGATGCCGACGCCCAGATCGTTTTCTTTACGCGTACGCGCAATGACCGACTCCGGCGACTCCACGACGCGCAGCCCCATCTCGTCTTCGGTGCGGACGATTTTGCCGCGTAATGAGTTAGTGTAGACATCGACGATTTCCACGTCGACGAATTTACCGACCATATCCGGCGTGCCTTCGAAGTTCACCACGCGGTTGTTCTCGGTGCGCCCGGAGAGCTCCATCAGGCTCTTACGCGACGTGCCTTCTACCAGAATACGCTGGGTGGTGCCGAGCATGCGGCGGCTCCATGCCATCGCCTGCTGATTAATACGCTCCTGCAGAATGTACAGACGCTGTTTTTTATCGGCTTCAGAGACATCGTCGACCATATCCGCCGCCGGGGTGCCCGGGCGGGCAGAGAAGATAAAGCTGTAGCTGACGTCAAAGTTAACCTCGGCAATCAGCTTCATGGTTTTTTCGAAGTCTTCCGTCGTTTCGCCAGGGAAGCCGACGATAAAATCGGAGCTAATCTGGATATCCGGGCGCGCTTCGCGCAGCTTGCGGATAATCGCTTTATATTCCAGCACGGTGTGGGTACGGCCCATCAGGTTCAGTACGCGATCGGAACCGGCCTGTACCGGTAAATGCAGGAAGCTCACCAGTTCAGGGGTATCGCGATAGACCTCGATGATATCGTCAGTAAACTCAATCGGGTGGCTGGTGGTGAAGCGAATACGATCGATACCGTCGATGGCGGCGACCAGACGCAGCAGATCGGCAAAGTTGCCGGTCGTGCCGTCGTAGTTTTCACCGCGCCAGGCGTTAACGTTCTGCCCCAGCAGGTTGACTTCACGCACCCCTTGCGCCGCCAGTTGGGCGATTTCAAACAGAATATCGTCGCACGGACGGCTCACTTCTTCACCGCGGGTATAGGGCACCACGCAGTAAGTACAATATTTGTTGCAGCCTTCCATGATGGAAACGAAGGCGGTCGGCCCCTCGGCGCGCGGTTCCGGCAGACGGTCGAATTTTTCGATTTCCGGGAAGCTCACGTCGATAACCGGTTTATGGTTGTTGCGCACCGCGTCGATCATCTCCGGCAGGCGGTGCAGCGTCTGCGGGCCAAAAATAATGTCAACGTAATGGGCGCGCTGGCGAATCAGCTTGCCTTCCTGGGAGGCGACACAGCCGCCGACGCCGATAATGACGCCGGGTTTTTTCTCTTTTAGCAGTTTCCAGCGGCCAAGCTGATGGAACACTTTTTCCTGCGCCTTCTCGCGAATTGAGCAGGTGTTGAGCAGCAGCACGTCCGCTTCTTCGGCCACTTCTGTGAGTTGATACCCATGGGTGGCATCCAGCAGATCGGCCATCTTGGATGAATCGTATTCGTTCATCTGACAGCCCCAGGTTTTAATATGGAGTTTTTTTGTCATCGACTTGCTCATGCTCAATTATAAAGACGGGTATAAGTTAAGAATTAGAATTCGTTTGCAGGGTACGCATTGTAATGCTTTGGTTGCCACCTGACCAGTGCGACCACGATCCCCGCAAGGCGCAAAAAATCCGGTAAACTTAAGGAAATCAGCTTTAAGGATAATTGCCATGACAATTCATGCAACAGATATCGCCATCGTCGGCGGCGGAATGGTCGGCGGCGCGCTGGCGCTGGGGCTGGCGCAACACGGGTTTTCGGTAGCGGTGATAGAAAAACACGCGCCTCCGGCCTTTGATGGCGCTGCGGCGCCGGATGTGCGTATTTCGGCGATCAGCGCGTCGTCGGTCGGCCTGCTCAAAAGCCTCGGCGTCTGGGAGGCGGTGCGTGGTATGCGCGCGCATGCTTATCGGCGACTTGAAACCTGGGAGTGGGAAAGCGCGCACGTTGACTTTAATGCCGCCGAACTGAAGCTGCCTGAGCTTGGCTATATGGTGGAAAATAACGTGCTACAGCTGGCGCTGTGGCAGGCGCTCGAAGCCCATCCGCAGGTGACCTTGCGGGTTGGCGTGACGTTAAGCGAGCTTAATCGTGAGCCGCAGGGCGTTTCGCTGCGCCTGAGTGATGAGAGCGTTTGCGCGGCGCAACTGGCGATCGGCGCCGACGGCGCGAATTCGCAGGTGCGCGAGCTGGCCGGCATTGGCGTGCAGGCGTGGCAATATCAGCAATCCTGTATGCTAATTAGCGTGCAGTGCGCCGACGATCCCGGCGATAGTACCTGGCAACAGTTTACCCCCAGCGGGCCGCGCGCGTTCCTGCCGCTATTTGATAACTGGGCGTCGCTGGTGTGGTACGACACCCCGGCGCGCATCCGCCAGCTGCAGGCGATGTCGATGGCCCAACTGCAGCAGGAAATCACCGCGCATTTCCCAAAACGTCTGGGCAGCGTGACGCCAATGAGCGCCGGCGCCTTCCCGATAACCCGCCGTCATGCGTTGCAGTACGTGCAACCGGGACTGGCGTTGGTTGGGGATGCGGCGCATACCATTCATCCGTTGGCGGGGCAGGGGGTCAACCTTGGCTATCGCGACGTTGACGCGCTGCTGGATATTTTGGCGGAAGCCCGCGGTCGCGGTGAAGCCTGGTCCAGCCTGCCGGTGCTGAAGCGCTATCAGGCGCGGCGCCGGGCGGATAACTTTATTATGCAATCCGGCATGGATCTGTTCTATGCGGGCTTTAGCAACGATTTAGCGCCGGTGCGCGTGCTGCGTAATATTGGCCTGATGGCAGCCGAACGTGCCGGAGTATTGAAACGCCAGGCATTGAAGTATGCATTAGGATTGTAGTAAGTCTATTCCCATGGGACTGCGGGCAGGTTTTGCAGTCCCCGGCGGGGAAATAGCCATCAGCAGAAAGCAAAAAAGCTCACCGAAGTGAGCTTTTTTGTTAATGAGTGGCTGGGGTACGAGGATTCGAACCTCGGAATGCCGGAATCAGAATCCGGTGCCTTACCGCTTGGCGATACCCCAATTGTCTGCTGGTGTTTCGTGTGCCGGACTCAGTCCGGTGGCCTTACAGCCTGGCGATACCTCAACAGGTTGCGTTCACAGAGGAACGTCTTTTGAATTTGGCTGGGGTACGAGGATTCGAACCTCGGAATGCCGGAATCAGAATCCGGTGCCTTACCGCTTGGCGATACCCCAACAAATTTTTACGGATTTACCGATGTTAACCGATAGTCCTGAATATGGTGGCTACGACGGGATTCGAACCTGTGACCCCATCATTATGAGTGATGTGCTCTAACCAGCTGAGCTACGTAGCCAAATTGTCATGCTGTTTCTTCGATGGCTGGGGTACCTGGATTCGAACCAGGGAATGCCGGTATCAAAAACCGGTGCCTTACCGCTTGGCGATACCCCAATACCGTCGCGGCTAACCGCAAATATCGAAGAAATATGGCTGGGGTACCTGGATTCGAACCAGGGAATGCCGGTATCAAAAACCGGTGCCTTACCGCTTGGCGATACCCCATCCGTGCAACGCTTTTTAGTGAATGGTGCGGGAGGCGAGACTTGAACTCGCACACCTTGCGGCGCCAGAACCTAAATCTGGTGCGTCTACCAATTTCGCCACTCCCGCAAAAAAAGATGGTGGCTACGACGGGATTCGAACCTGTGACCCCATCATTATGAGTGATGTGCTCTAACCAGCTGAGCTACGTAGCCATCTTTTTTTCGCGTTACCTTATCGGCGTTGCGGGGCGCATTATGCGTATTGGGCCTGCGAGCGTCAACCACTTTTTCAAGGAAAATCGTCGTAATGTGACTGTTTGGTTAGGTTGCGAACAGCATGCTGCAATAATCGGCAAGAATTGATTATTTATCGTTTTTATTTGCCAAATTCGGCATAAAAAAACGGACCCCGTAGGATCCGTTATTCGCCAGAATGGCTTACTTATAAGCCGACTGGTGGACGCCGACCGCGCGTCCTGATGGATCGTTCATGGTTTTGAACGCTTCATCCCACTCGATGGCTTTCGCCGAAGAGCAGGCGACGGACGGGCCGCCGGGGACGCATTCCGCCGCGCTTGGCAGCGGGAACAGCTCTTCGAAGATTTCGCGGTACAGATAACCTTCTTTAGAGGTCGGCGTGTTGTACGGGAAGCGGAAGCTCGCCGTCTCCAGCTGCTGGTCGCTAATCTGTTTTGCCGCCACTTCTTTCAGCGTATCAATCCAGCTATAGCCTACGCCGTCGGAGAACTGTTCTTTCTGGCGCCAGGCGACGCTGGCCGGCAGATAGGACTCAAAGCATTCGCGCAAAATATGTTTTTCCATTTTGCCGTTGCCGCACATTTTATCCTGCGGGTTGATGCGCATCGCCACATCGAGGAATTTCTTATCGAGGAACGGTACGCGGGCCTCTACCCCCCAGGCGGACATCGCTTTGTTGGCGCGGGCGCAGTCAAACATGTGCAGCGCCTGCAGTTTTCGCACCGTTTCTTCATGCAGTTCTTTGGCATTCGGCGCTTTGTGGAAGTAGAGATAGCCGCCGAATACTTCATCGGAGCCTTCGCCGGAGAGCACCATTTTAATGCCCATGGCTTTAATTTTACGCGACATCAGGTACATCGGCGTCGAGGCGCGAATGGTGGTCACGTCATACGTTTCGATGTGATAGATAACGTCGCGGATCGCATCCAGCCCTTCCTGCACCGTAAAGTGAATTTCGTGATGCACGGTGCCGAGGTGGTTTGCGACTTCCTGTGCCGCTTTCAGGTCAGGGGAGCCTTCGAGGCCGACCGCGAATGAGTGCAGCTGCGGCCACCAGGCTTCGCTGCGCTCCTGATCTTCAACGCGGCGTGCGGCGTATTTTTTGGTAATGGCCGAAATCACCGAAGAGTCCAGGCCGCCGGAAAGCAGCACGCCGTAAGGGACATCCGACATCAGGTGGCTTTTCACCGACTCTTCCAGCGCCTGACGCAGTTCGTTTTTATCCGTGACGTTGTCTTTTACCGCGTCGTAGTCGAACCAGTCGCGCTGATAGTACTGGCGAATTTCACCATCCTGGCTCCACAGGTAGCTACCTGCAGGGAACTCTTTAATCGTGCGGCAAACCGGCACCAGCGCTTTCATTTCGGAGGCGACATAGAAGTTGCCGTGCTCATCGTGGCCCATATACAGCGGGATAATACCGATATGGTCGCGGCCAATCAGGTAAGCGTCTTTCTCGCTGTCATACAGCGCGAAGGCAAACATTCCCTGCAGTTCATCGAGGAACTCCGGCCCTTTTTCCTGGTACAGCGCGAGGATCACTTCACAGTCGGAACCGGTCTGGAACTGGTAGCGGTCGCCATATTCGGCGCGCAGCGCCTGGTGGTTGTAGATTTCACCGTTGACCGCCAGCGCATGGGTTTTTTGTTGGTTATAGAGCGGCTGGGCCCCGGCGTTGACGTCGACTATCGACAGACGTTCGTGGGCGAGAATCGCTTTATCGCTGGCATAAACGCCGGACCAGTCCGGTCCGCGGTGGCGCATCAGGCGGGAAAGTTCCAGTGCCTTTTTACGCAGTTCGCCTGCGTCAGTTTTAATATCCAGTACGCCAAAAATAGAACACATAGCCTTCTCCGTTACCCTGTCATGTGGTGATGTTGTGCAGACCTCGTCTCTTGCAAGGTCTTAGTGCGTGTTAAAGAAAATGCCGTAAAGGAGAGTGGGGCGCAAGAGATTTACCGGCGGAAAAGTAAAAAGTGCAATACTGATTGTTGAATGTTGAAAAATGCGTATGTTTGTCGCAGATTTATTGATGAATGTTTAGCAATAAGCCATTTTCATTAGATGAATCTATTTTTAGCGGCGCTATAAATAAAAAACCACGTCCTGGGACGTGGTTTCGGCTCAAAAAACGTCGATTTCGGCGACCGACGGATAAATCCACGACGGGCGGAACGGCATGCTATCGATATCGTCCAGCGTGGAGACTCCGGAGAGCACCAGAATGGTCTCAAGGCCCGCCTGGAAACCGGCGAGGATATCGGTACGCAGGTTATCGCCGACGATCACCGTTTGCTCGGAGTGGGCCTGCATTTTGTTGAGCGCGGAACGGATAATCCACGGGCTCGGCTTACCGACATAAAACGGTTTCCGGCCGGAGATTTTTTCAATCCCCGCACAGAGCGCGCCGCAAGCAGGGTAGTAGCCGCGGCCGTGAGTATCCGGGTTGGTGGCGATAAAGCGCGCGCCGTTGGCGACAAAGAAAGCCGCTTTATGCATCATTTCCCAGTTAAAGGAGCGGGTCTCGCCAACGATGACGAAATCAGGATTAACGTCGGTGATGGTGAAGCCAGCCTTATACAATTCGTGGATGAGCGCGCCTTCGCCAACCACGTAGGCCTTCTTACCTTCCTGGCGACGCAGGAAATCGGCGGTGGCCATGGCGGAAGTGTAGAACGCGGTATCCGGCACTTCGATACCGGCGGTGGCGAAGCGGTTGGCCAGGTCCTGTCCGGTTTGCGAAGGATAGTTGGTCAGCATCACCAGCGGCATACCTTTATCCAGGATGCGCTTGATAAATTCAGCGGCGCCGGGAACAGCCACGTTATCGTGCATCAGCACGCCGTCGATATCACAAATTACGTTTTGAATGGTCATGAACAGTCCAACATCATTAACGAAAGGCGAAACTATAAAGCTGGATTAACTTTCCAGCAAATGCTGTAGCAGGATGCCGTTGAGCATCGCGCGCTTGACCAGCGCAAAGGCGCCGATGGCTGAGCGGTGATCGAGCGTCGAGCGTACCACCGGCAGATTGTGGCGAAACGCTTTCAACGCCTGGCCGTTGATACAGCTTTCAATGGCCGGTAGCAGCACCTTTTCCGCCTCGACGATTTCACCGGCAATCACCACTTTTTGCGGGTTAAACAGGTTGATAGCGATGGCGATGGTTTTGCCCAGATGACGGCCAACGTATTCGACCACTTCGCAGGCCAGCGCATCGCCTTTATTTGCCGCTTTGCAGATAGTTTTGATATTGCAGTCATCAAGCGTGATACGGCTTTGATAGCCCTGCTCAAGCAGATGGCGGACACGGTGCTCAATAGCGGCGTTCGCGGCGACGGTTTCCAGACAGCCGAAGTTGCCGCAGTGACAGCGCTCGCCTAACGGGTCGACCTGGATATGGCCAATTTCGCCAACGTTGCCGTTACGGCCGATAAAAATACGCCCGTTGGAAATAATGCCCGCGCCGGTACCGCGGTGTACGCGCACCAGAATAGAGTCTTCGCAATCCTGGCTTGCGCCAAAATAGTGCTCGGCCAGCGCCAGGCTGCGGATATCGTGGCCGACAAAACAGGTGACGTTAAAGCGTTTTTCCAGCGCTTCGACCAGCCCCCAGTTCTCCACCTGAATATGCGGCATATAGCGGATAACGCCGCTTTCAGGGTCGACCAGCCCCGGCAGAATGACCGAAATGGCGATAAGCTCGCGGATTTTGCGCTGACAATTTTCAATAAAGGTGGCGATGATATTCAGCAGCGCGTGCTCGAGCGTTTCCTGGGTACGCTCCGGCAGCGGGAAGTGCTCTTCTTCCAGCGTTTTACTGCTTAAATCATAAAGGGTCAGGGTGGCGTCATAGCGGCCTAGCCGCACGCCGATAGCGTTGAAATTGCGGGTTTCCGCGATGATAGAGATGGCGCGGCGCCCCCCGGTGGAGGCCTGCTGATCGACTTCTTTGATCAGGCCGCGCTCAATAAGCTGACGCGTAATTTTGGTTACGCTGGCAGGGGCAAGCTGACTTTGTTCCGCTATCTGAATGCGCGAGATGGGACCATGTTGGTCAATCAGCCGATAGACGGCCGCGCTGTTCAGCTGTTTTACCAGATCGACGTTACCAATTTGAGCTTGTCCGCCTGCTGTCATACTTTTACTTACTCAGTGACGACCTCGTTACCATTAACGATGGTCTTGATGATTTTATAATCGCGGCTGAAAGCGGTCAGGTTAGCGACCATACCCGGCGCAATGCTACCGAGCTGCTTGTCCACGCCAATCGCGCGCGCCGGGTAGAGCGTCGCCATACGCAACACTTCATCCAACGCCACGCCGCAATGTTCAACGAGGTTACGTACCCCTTCAATCATGGTCAGCGAAGAACCGCTGAGAGTGCCGTTTTCATCCACGCACAGACCATTACGGTAGTATATTGTTTTACCAGCAAAAATGAACTGGTCAATATTAGCCCCTGCCGGCGCGGTGGCGTCGGTCACCAGGCATAGTTTATCGCCTTTCAGCCGTTTCGCGTTACGCACGTTGGCGTAGTCGACGTGCATGCCGTCAACGATGATACCGCAGTAGACATCCGGCTCGTCGAAAATGGCGCCGGCCAGGCCCGGTTCACGGCCGGTAATATACGGCATGGCATTATAAAGGTGCGTCGCAAAAGTGATACCGGCGCGGAAACCGATTTTCGCTTCTTTCAGCGTCGCGTTAGAGTGGCCTGCCGAAACCACGATGCCGGCGGCGACCAGTTTACGGATCACTTCCGGCTCGACGCGCTCAGGGGCCAGCGTCACTTTGGTGATAACGTCGGCGTTGTCGCACAGGAAATCAACCAGCGCGGCGTCCGGTTTACGCACGTAGTCCGGGTTATGGGTGCCTTTCTTGACGATATTCAGCCACGGTCCTTCCAGATGCAGACCCAGCGCCTGGTTGGGGTGTTTTTGCAGGTATTCGCGCATGACGCGGATGCCTTGCTTCATCAGATCATCGCTGGAAGTAATCAGCGTCGGCAGGAAGTTGGTGCAGCCGGAACGTTCGTTCGCTTTCTGCATAATTTCCAGCGTTTCGACGGTGACCGCATCCGGACTATCGTTGAACTGCACGCCGCCGCAGCCGTTCAGCTGGACGTCGATGAAACCGGGGGCAATAATCGCGCCGTTGACCGAGCGTTGCTCAATTTCAGACGGCAAATCAGCCAGCGGACAGAGACGTTCGATACGGCCATTGGCGATAACAACCGCATGGTCATCGAGAATTTCATGACCGGTGTAAACCCGGCCCTGGGTTAATGCATACATTACGACCCCCGGTATATACGCCCCACCAGCTCAACTCGCACTGTTCTGGCGTTGCATACAAAGAAAAAGATGGTCCCACGCCAGGGCGCGGGACGGACTACATTACAGACCTTTAATATTTTCAGCTTCTAATTCGTTGAAATATTTCAGGGTCTTCACTTTCAGTTCCATCGTGGACGGCTCGTCGCAGACCACAACCGCTTTCGGATGCAGCTGCAGACAGGTGATGGTCCACATGTGGTTGACGTTACCTTCTACCGCCGCCTGCAGCGCCAGCGCTTTCTGATGGCCCAGCACCAGAATCATCACTTCTTCCGCATCCAGCAGGGTACCCACGCCCACGGTCAGCGCATATTTCGGCACCAGATCCACGTCGCCATCGAAGAAACGAGAGTTGGCCACGCGGGTGTCATGGGTCAGGGTTTTAATACGGGTACGGGATGCCAGAGAAGAGGCCGGTTCGTTAAACGCGATATGACCATCGTTACCTACGCCGCCCATGAACAGGTGGATTTTACCGTAGGAGCGAATTTTTTCTTCATAACGACGGCATTCTGCATCGATATCCGGCGCATTACCATTCAGCAGGTTGATATTTTCAGCTGGAATATCAACATGGTCAAAGAAATTGCGGTGCATGAAGCTATGATAGCTTTCCGGATGCTCTTTCGGCAGGCCAACATACTCATCCATGTTGAAGGTAACAACGTGCTTGAAGCTAACCTGGCCTGCTTTATGCATTTCAACCAGCGCTTTGTAAGCGGTAAGAGGCGTACCACCGGTAGGCAGACCCAGTACGAACGGACGGTCCGCGGTCGGTTTGAACGCGTTAATGCGGTTAACGATATGACGGGCAGCCCATTTACCTACTTGTTCAGCTGTTACCAGGGGGATCAGTCTCATTCTTCACCTCTATAGTTAAATTAGAACCTGGCGGATTGGCGCCAGCATACTATGAAGAGTATTGCAGCAACTGCGCCGACCGGGGTCAATCCGTGTTGATTTTTTGAATGATAAAATAAGTTTTCGATGTTAGCCAGTCAAAGGGAGGGGTGAATACGATATTTGGTGATTATAGTCACAAAAAATACCCGTTTAATTTGCGATACGAATTAATTTTTCACACACTTTGCCGGTAAGTGATAAATCCGACCTTGTTACACAATAAAAAAGTGGCTTTGAAATGAGCCTCATCGGGGTCTCATAGGGGGAATAAGATGAATATTTTAGGTTTCTTTCAGCGGCTGGGTAGGGCTTTACAGCTCCCTATCGCAGTGCTGCCGGTCGCGGCATTGCTGCTGCGATTCGGGCAACCAGATCTGCTGAACGTACCCTTCATCGCGCAAGCGGGTGGGGCAATCTTTGACAACTTAGCGTTGATCTTCGCCATCGGCGTGGCATCAAGCTGGTCCAAGGATAACGCGGGTTCTGCGGCGCTGGCCGGCGCGGTAGGTTATTTCGTGATGACCAAAGCGATGGTCACCATTAACCCGGAAATTAACATGGGCGTACTGGCGGGTATCATTACCGGTCTGGTCGCGGGTGCTGTTTATAACCGCTGGGCCGGCATTAAACTGCCAGACTTCCTGAGCTTCTTCGGCGGCAAACGCTTCGTACCGATCGCTACCGGCTTCTTCTGTCTGGTGCTGGCCGCTATCTTCGGCTATGTCTGGCCGCCGGTGCAGCACGCTATTCATGCGGGCGGCGAATGGATCGTCTCTGCGGGCGCGCTGGGCTCCGGTATCTTCGGTTTCATCAACCGTCTGCTGATCCCAACCGGTCTGCATCAGGTGCTGAACACCATTGCCTGGTTCCAGATTGGCGAGTTCACCAACGCCGCGGGCGCGGTCTTCCACGGCGACATCAACCGCTTCTACGCCGGTGACGGCACCGCGGGGATGTTCATGTCCGGCTTCTTCCCGATCATGATGTTCGGTCTGCCGGGCGCGGCGCTGGCGATGTATCTGGCTGCGCCGAAAGAGCGTCGTCCGATGGTCGGCGGTATGCTGCTGTCCGTCGCCATCACCGCGTTCCTGACCGGTGTGACCGAGCCGCTGGAATTCCTGTTTATGTTCCTGGCGCCATTGCTGTACCTCCTGCACGCAATCCTGACCGGTATCAGCCTGTTCATCGCAACGGCGCTGGGTATCCATGCGGGCTTCTCCTTCTCCGCGGGCGCTATCGACTACGTGTTGATGTACAGCCTGCCGGCAGCCAGCAAAAACGTCTGGATGCTGTTGGTGATGGGCGTGGTGTTCTTCTTCGTTTACTTCCTGTTGTTCAGCGCGGTTATCCGCATGTTCAACCTGAAAACGCCGGGTCGTGAAGATAAAACCGACGACGTCGTGACTGAAGAAGCTAACAGCAACACCGAAGAAGGTCTGACTCAGCTGGCGACCAACTACATCGCAGCCGTAGGCGGTACCGATAACCTGAAAGCTATTGATGCCTGTATCACCCGTCTGCGTCTGACCGTCGGCGACTCGGCGAAAGTCAACGATGCCGCCTGTAAACGTCTCGGCGCCTCCGGCGTAGTGAAACTGAACAAACAGACCATCCAGGTCATCGTTGGCGCGAAAGCGGAATCCGTGGGCGACGCGATGAAGAAAGTGGTGGCGCGTGGCCCGGTTGCCGCAGCGGCTGCCTCGACTGACAGCGCGCCAGCCGCCGCGCCTGTGGCCAAACCGCAGGCGGTTGCCAACGCTAAAACCGTCGAAGCGCTGGTTTCCCCGATTACCGGCGAAGTGGTTGCGCTTGAGCTGGTACCGGATGAAGCCTTCGCCAGCAAAGCCGTCGGTGACGGTGTCGCGGTGAAACCGACCGATAACATCGTTGTCGCGCCGGCGGCCGGTACGGTGGTGAAAATCTTCAACACCAACCACGCGTTCTGCCTGGAAACCGATAACGGCGCGGAAATCGTCGTCCATATGGGCATCGATACCGTCGCGCTGGAAGGCAAAGGCTTTAAACGTCTGGTTGAAGAGGGCGCACAGGTGAAAGCCGGCGAGCCGATTCTGGAAATGGATCTGGCGTTCCTCAACGCCAACGCTCGCTCGATGATTAGTCCGGTCGTCTGCAGCAACAGCGATGATTACAGCGCGCTGGTGATTCAGGCAACGGGTAACGTTGTCGCCGGCCAAACGCCGTTGTTCGAGATTAAAGGCAAGTAAGGCTCCTGAGTAGAGTTTTGCCTCAGCGGCGCAGCGAAACCTGCGCCGCTTTTTTTTGCAGCAAATACCCCCATATCCAACAACAGATACGTATTTTGCGTAACTAATAGTTGTCTCTGCGTCCTGCTTGTAAGATCATGTGCCGTTATACGTTGTTTACGCTTTGAGGAACCCGTGATGAGTGAGGCAGAAGCCCGCCCGACTAACTTTATCCGTCAGATCATCGATGAAGATCTGGCTACCGGTAAGCACACCACCGTTCATACCCGCTTCCCGCCGGAACCGAACGGCTATCTGCACATTGGCCATGCAAAATCCATTTGCCTGAACTTCGGCATCGCCCAGGATTATCAGGGTCAATGTAATCTGCGTTTCGATGACACCAACCCGGTTAAAGAAGATATCGAATACGTAGAGTCGATTAAAAACGACGTGCAGTGGTTAGGTTTCCACTGGTCCGGCGATGTCTGCTACTCCTCTGATTACTTCGATCAGCTGCATCAGTATGCGGTTGAGCTGATCAACAAAGGTTTGGCTTACGTTGACGAGCTGTCCGCCGACGAGATCCGCGAATACCGCGGTACCCTGAAAGAGCCGGGTAAAAACAGCCCATACCGCGATCGCAGCGTGGAAGAGAACCTCGCGCTGTTCGAAAAAATGCGCACCGGCGGCTTCGAAGAGGGCAAAGCCTGCCTGCGCGCCAAGATCGATATGGCGTCGCCGTTCATCGTGATGCGTGACCCGGTGCTGTATCGCATTAAATTTGCGGAACACCATCAGACCGGCAACAAGTGGTGCATCTACCCGATGTACGACTTCACCCACTGCATCAGCGATGCGCTGGAAGGTATCACCCACTCGCTGTGTACCCTGGAGTTCCAGGACAACCGTCGTCTGTACGACTGGGTGCTCGACAACATCAGTATTCCGGTGCATCCGCGTCAGTATGAATTCTCGCGCCTGAATCTCGAATACACCGTGATGTCCAAGCGTAAGCTGAATCAGCTGGTGACCGAGAAGCACGTTGAAGGCTGGGATGACCCGCGTATGCCGACTATTTCCGGTCTGCGCCGTCGTGGTTATACCGCTGAATCCATCCGCGAGTTCTGCAAACGCATCGGCGTGACCAAACAGGACAACACCATTGAGATGGCGTCGCTGGAGTCGTGCATTCGTGAAGATCTGAACGAAAACGCCCCGCGCGCGATGGCGGTGATCGATCCGGTTAAACTGGTTATCGAAAACTATCCGCAGGGCGCAAGTGAAATGGTGGCGATGCCGAACCATCCGAACAAGCCGGAAATGGGCAGCCGCGAGGTTCCGTTCAGCGCTGAGATCTGGATCGATCGCGCGGACTTCCGTGAAGAAGCCAACAAACAGTACAAGCGTCTGGTGCTGGGTAAAGAGGTGCGTCTGCGCAACGCCTACGTGATCAAAGCGGAACGCGTTGAGAAAGATGCAGAAGGTAATATCACTACCATCTTCTGTACTTACGATGCCGATACCCTGAGCAAAGACCCGGCCGATGGCCGCAAGGTTAAAGGCGTTATCCACTGGGTGAGCGCGGCGCACGCGCTGCCGGTTGAAATCCGCCTTTACGATCGTCTGTTCAGCGTACCGAACCCGGGTGCGGCGGATGACTTCCTGGCGGTAATGAACCCGGAATCGCTGGTCATTAAGCAAGGTTTTGCGGAACCGAGCCTGTCGAAAGCGCAGGCGGGTAAAGCATACCAGTTCGAGCGCGAAGGTTACTTCTGCCTCGACAGCCGCTATGCCACCGAGAGCCATCTGGTCTTCAACCGCACCGTTGGCCTGCGTGACACCTGGGCTAAAATCGGCGAGTAATGCTCGCCGTATTCATGAAACGCCGCGCCCTGCGGCGTTTTTTTATTGCAGAATCAGTGGATTAAAAACTGATATTTTTTCGATGCGAATTAATCTTATTAAAACTCAGTAATAATTACCCATCTCTTCCTGCCTGCATATTTACATTTAACCGTTTCAGCTTTCATCAATTATCAGTTTTTTTCCGATATAACCATGACTTATCGTTAAAAATACTGAGAAGTAAGTCTGTAACAAAACGACATAAATTATGTGCGCTTTGTCATAATCTTAAGCTTTGCTCTGCGAAAGAGATTGATAATTCGCGTCACGAAAAATAGTCTATCCATAGTGGTTTCGCGGCCTTTTAACCGCACCGCTTTTCAAATTTTTTTATTTTTTTAGCGAGCTGCCTTTGGCAATCGCAATTTTAAAACGTCAAAGAGGATATGCACATGCGTACGTTTAGTGGCAAACGTAGTACGCTGGCGCTGGCTATTGCCGCCGTCACCGCGATGTCGGGTTGGGTTGTGGCTCCACAGGCCAGCGCAGCAGGCTTTATCGATGATTCTACCTTAACCGGCGGTATCTATTACTGGCAGCGTGAGCGCGACCGTAAAAACGTAGAAACCGACAAATACGAAACTAACCTTTCTCATTCTACCTGGAACGCCAACCTGGATTTCCAGTCCGGCTACGCGGCCGACATGTTTGGTCTGGATATTGCTGCCTTCACCGCGATTGAAATGGCGGAAAACGGCGACAGCGGCCACCCGAACGAAATTGCTTTCTCCTCCAGCAACCGTGCCTACAGCGAAGATTATACCGGCGATAAGAGCGGGATAAGCCTGTATAAAGCGGCGGCTAAATTTAAATTCGGCCCGGCGTGGGCGCGCGCGGGCTACATTCAGCCGACCGGACAAACGCTGCTGGCGCCGCACTGGAGCTTTATGCCGGGTACCTATCAGGGGGCTGAAGCCGGGGCGAACTTCGACTACGGCGATAACGGCGCGCTGAGTTTCTCCTATATGTGGACGAACGAATATAAAGCGCCGTGGCATATCGAGATGGATGATTTTTACCAGAACGATAAGAAAACCAAAGTTGACTATCTGCACTCTCTTGGCGCGAAGTACGATTTTAAAAACGATCTGGTGCTGGAAGCCGCATTTGGTCAGGCCCAGGGCTATATCGATCAGTACTTTGCTAAAGCCAGCTACAAATTTGATATCGCGGGTTCACCGTTGAGCACCAGCTATCAGTTCTACGGTACCCGCGATAAAGTCAGCAACGGCGGCGTCAACGATATCTACGACGGCACCGCGTGGCTGCAGGCGATCACTTTCGGTTATAAAGCGGCCGATGTGCTGGATCTGCGTCTGGAAGGGACCTGGGTGAAAGCCGATGGCCAGCAGGGCTACTTCCTGCAGCGTATGACGCCAACCTATGCCTCCTCTAACGGTCGTCTCGATATCTGGTGGGATAACCGCTCTGACTTTAACGCCAACGGCGAGAAAGCGGTGTTCTTCGGCGCGATGTACGACATGAAGAACTGGGATATGCCGGGCTGGGCGTTTGGCGCGTCCTATGTTTACGCCTGGGATGCGAAGCCTGGCAGAATGGCATCCCCGGATGCTTACTACGATCCTAACTATCGTCTCAAAGAATCCGCCTACAGCCTGGATGCCATCTACACCCTGCAGGAAGGCCGCGCGAAAGGAACGATGTTCAAACTGCACTTCACGCAATACGACAACCACTCCGACATCCCAAGCTGGAGCGGCGGTTACGGCAACATCTTCCAGGATGAGCGTGACGTGAAGTTTATGGTTATCGCGCCGTTCACCATTTTCTGATGCCTGCGCGGCGGGCGTGAGCCTGCCGCCCCTCCGGGAGAATAACTATGAAAAAACTGCTGCTCATCGCCATCATGGCATCGGGTCTGGTCGCCTGCGCGCAGTCGCCAGCGCCGAAAGAAGATTCCAAATTGAAAGATGCCTATAGCGCCTGTATCAACACGGCGGAAGGTAATCCGGACAAGATCGAAGCCTGTCAGAGCGTACTGAACGTATTGAAACAAGAGAAACCGCATCAGCAGTTTGCGACGCAGGAAAGCGTCAGAGTGCTGGATTATCAGGCCTGTATTCAGGCGACGCGCACCGGTAATGACCAGGCGGTCAAAGCGCGCTGCGATAAAATCTGGCAGGAGATTCGCAGTAATAACACCACGAAGTAAAGCAGACGGTTAAGCGAAAACGGGCGGAGCGCACACTCCGCCCGTGGCTATTTTAACGCGGTATTTCCGCCGACTGATAGCCGCGGCTTAGACGCATGAACAGCATGGCGGTGGCGGCGAATCCGCATAGCGCCGCGCACATCAGCCACCAGCCCGGCGCGCTTTTATCACCGGTGATTTCGACCAGCGCGGTGGAAATAGCCGGCGTCAGCCCGCCAAAGATAGCGGTGGCGAGGCTAAATGCCAGCGAAAAGCCCACGGTGCGGACGTAAACGGGCATCACTTCCGTTAGCGCCGCCACCATCGCGCCGTTATACATACCGAAAAAGAACGAGAACCACAGCAGCACCAGCGTCATGCGGGTGAAATCCGGCGCGGCGGTGAGCCATTGCATCACCGGCCAGGTGGTCAACAGCGCCAGGATGGTAATTCCCATCAGCACCGGGCGGCGGCCTATCTTGTCTGAGAGCGCCCCGCCAATCGGTAACCAGATAAAGTTAGAAATACCGACCAGCATCGTGACCAGCAAGCTTTCGCGCGCGCTCAGATGCAGTACCGCTCTGCCGTAGGTTGGGGTATAGACGGTAATAAAATAAAAGGTGGTGGTGGTCATCGCCACCAGTAAAGTGCCCGCGCTGATGATGCGCCAGTTTTTAACAATAGTGGTCAGTATCTCTTTCGTATCGGGACGATGCTTACGCTGCAGAAACGCTTCGGTCTCCTGCAGCGAACGCCGGAGTACGAAAATCAGCGGGATAATCAGGCAGCCGATAAAGAAGGGGATGCGCCAGCCCCATTCTGCAATCTCGTCGTGACCCAGCGTTTCGTTCAGCGCGTAGCCAATCAGCGCCGCCATGACGATGGCCACCTGTTGGCTGGCGGACTGCCAACTGGTATAGAACCCTTTTTTCCCCGGTTTGGCGATTTCCGACAGGTAGACCGACACACCGCCGAGCTCGACCCCGGCCGAGAACCCTTGCAGCAAACGGCCAATTAAGACCAGCACCGGCGCCAGCACGCCGATGGTTTGGTAGCCCGGCACCAGCGCAATCAGTAACGTGCCGCAGCCCATAATCGCCAGGGTGACCATCAGCCCTTTGCGGCGACCGATCCTGTCAATATAAGCCCCTAATACCACCGCGCCGATGGGGCGCATCAGGAAGCCGGAGCCAAACACGGCAAAGGTGAGCATCAACGCCGCGAACTCGCTCTCTGCCGGAAAGAAGGTTCTGGCGATATAGGTGGCGTAGAAACCAAACAGAAAGAAGTCGAATTGCTCGAGAAAATTACCGCTGGTTACGCGGAGAATTGCGCCGAAGGTACCGGCGCGCGAGGTTGGTTGGGTCATAGGGTTTGCTCTCCATTGTCTTTATCTTGTTGTTATAGAGGTAAGAGGGAGCGGGTTAGTCGCCTGCGACTGCCGCCTGTTTTCCGCGCCGCTTCTCAATCGCCCACTTGAGTAACGCCGCACAGCGATAAAATCCGTGGGCAAATTTTCCGTAAGGCAGCGTTAAAAACAGCGCCATCACCACCCCGAGATGGATAGCGAGCAGAATGCCCATCCACGAGGTGTCCCGGCCCGCCAGTAGCGCGAGCCCGGTAAAACTGGTCAGTAGCAACAGCAGGATAAAAGCGCGATCCATCGGTTTTTGCCGCGCGTCGCCGTGCAGCGGCGAGCGGCGCAGATTCAGCCATAGCAAACCCGCAGGGCCTACCAGCAGCCCGATGCCGCCGAGCGTGCCCAGCAGTACCGGTACGCTAAAGAACGGGTAGGGCGCCTCCCAACCGGCGAGATAGTGATAGCCCGTGGCCACAACCGTGGCGGCGAAACAGAGCATGAAACCGTAGAAAGTGAAGTGGTGAAAACGGCGGCGCATCAGGGTGAAGGCGTCATCGGCCTCGTTACAGCCTTTACCGTGTCCGCCGTCGAGATATTTCAACGTCAGCGCATCATGTGAGGCCCTGGCGATATCGCCAGCCTGCGGTTGGCCCGGCGAGATCTCGCGCCAGAAACGAATCACCCCGCTCATCAGCAATCCGATAGCTACGATGAAAACCGAACCGAACATCCACGCCAGCAGGTTATGCGGGAAAATCTGGTAGAAATCACCGGCCAGCGGCGGGTGCAACAGAGAGCCTTTGAGCCCCAGCGCCAACAGTAGAAACAGGACAAGACCCGCGACCAGCGCCAGCACCGTGGCGATCCCCGCACGGCGATATAAACTGCCGAAAGCGGCGGGCCGGGCGTAATGTTGATAGGTTTCCAGCCGCACTTCCGCCATCGCTTTGGGAACATTAATCGCAAACTCGTGCGGCGGGGCATACTGGCAGGCGTGCAGGCAGGCGCCGCAGTTGTGGCACAGGTTCGCCAGATAGTTAATATCCGCCTTGCCAAATTCCAGACGCTGGGTCATGGCCGGAAATACGGCGCAAAAGCCTTCGCAATAGCGGCAGGCGTTACAGACCTGCATCACCCGTTCGACTTCCGCTTCCGGCTCGGTGATGATTTGCGCCTCGATGATCAGCTTTTCAAGCGACTTCATGATGTTTCTCCTGCTGTGCCGCCAGGGCGGCTTGCTGACCGGCAATGCGGCCGAATGTGGTGCCAATCGACATGCCTACGCCGGCGGTATAGCCTTTGCCCAGTACGTTGCCGGCCATCATTTCGCCGGCGACAAACAGGTTGCGGCTCGGCTTACCGGCAAAGTGGACGGCGGCGTGTTGATTGACGTACAGCCCGAGGTAGGTGAAGGTGATCCCTGGACGCAGGGCATAACCATAATAAGGCGGCGTATCGATAGGCCGCGCCCAGTGGGTCTTCGGCGGCGTCAGGCCGGAGGTGGTGCAGTTATCAAGACGGGTATGGTCGAACTGGCCTGGCGTACAGGCGGCATTGTAGCTGGCGATGGTCTGTGACAAACGTTCGCCGTCCAGCCCCAATTGGCGCGCCAGTTCTGCGATGGTATTGGCCTGGGCGCCCGGAAATACCGGCGGCATAAATTGTCCAACGGCTTTGCTGTCGATGATCGAATAGCCGATTTGCCCCGGCTGGTGGGCGACCAGACGGCCCCAGATGGCGTAACGTTTGGGCCAGAAATCTTCCCCTTCATCATAAAAGCGCTCGGCATCGCGGTTCACCACCACCCCCAGCGACACGCAGTCGACGCGGGTACAGATGCCGCCGTCATAGAGCGGCGCCCGGGCGTCAATGGCGACGCAGTGCGACTGTGAAGGATCGCCGATGATATCGGCCCCGGCATCGATCATAAATTTGAGCAGCACTCCCTGATTAAAACGGGTGCCGCGGATGAGAAAGTTGTCTGCAGGCCATTCGCCGCGCTCATTTTGCCCCCAGGCTTCGCGCAGCCACTCGCGGTTAGATTCAAAACCGCCGGCGGCGAGCACGCAGGTTTTAGCGGCGATCCGCTCAGTGCCTGCCAGCGCGGCGACGAATTCGCCATCACGTAATTCAAGCGCCTGTACCGGGGTGTTATAGCGGATCTGTACGCCCATCTGTTCGGCGCTGCGGTAATAGGCATTGACCAGGGCTTTGCCGCCGCCCATAAAAAAGGCGTTAGTGCGGGCGACGTGCAGGGCGCCGGATAACGGCGGTTGAAAGTTAACGCCATGGCGGCGCATCCAGTCCCGACAGTGCGACGAGGTGCGGATCACCAGACGGGCCAGCGCTTCGTTGGTATTGCCGTCGGTAACGCGCAGCAGATCCTGCCAGTATTCTTCTTCCGGATAGCTGTCGACTAAGACATCCTGCGGCGCATCGTGCATACAACGCAGATTACGCGTGTGCTGAGAGTTACCGCCCCGCCATTCCCGCGGCGCGGCTTCCAGCAGCAGTACGGATGCGCCTGCTTCCCGGGCGGTTAAGGCGGCGCATAACGCGGCGTTGCCGCCGCCAATCACCAGTACATCCACCATTATCGGCTCCATTACGCTTTGACTAATTGTTAAATTTGTAATGGAAATGTAAGGTGCAGGGGCGGCAGGCGCTATGGCGTAAAGCTAAAGGGGGGTTTAGTGTGTGTAAAGACTGGCGCCCGGCCAGTTGCCGGATTCAACTAGCTGGCGCATGACTTTTGCCAGCATTACCCGTGCCGCAAGGCCTGCCGGGGTGAGTTCGTCATCGGAAAGACTGACCAGAAAATTCGGTCGGCTAAGTACCGGATTATCGACGCCGATCACTCTTAGCGCCTGGCTGTCGAGATGAGAAATCGCCGCGCCCGGCTGCAGCGTGGCGCCGAGCCCGTCACGAACGGCGCGCATCAGCAGGGCCAGGCCATCGATTTCAGCCACCACGTCAACGTTGATGGCGTGCTCCTGGCAAATAGCGTCCAGCCTGCCGCGCAGGCCATGCCCCTGGCTTGGCATAATCAGCGGGATGGCGGCCAGTTGGTTCGGGGAGATGCTATCGCCGGGCAGCGGCGCCAGCACGTCATGGGCGCCAATCAGGAACAGACGTTCCTCAAGAATGGGTCGGGCGCTCCAGCGCAGGATCTTCTCTTTCTGGAAAACGATGGCTAAATCGAGCTGGCGGGTGTTGATCATCCGTTCCAGATTGCCGGAGAGGCTCTCCACCAGGTGCAGGCGGACGTCGGCGTAGCTTTCGCGCATGGCGTTGATAAAAGGTACGCCCAGTACAGAAGCGGTGCTCGGCGCCATACCGACGCTGACGTGACCGGAAAGGCGCGCTTCACGCGCGGCGAGAATGGCATCGTCAGCATGGCGCAGCGCCAGTTGCGCCTGCGAGTAAAAGGCGAGGCCGGCGCTGGTGGGCATTACGCCGCGCGAAGTCCGTTGCAGCAGGCGGATAGCGAGTTCATTTTCCAGACGCGCCATTTGCTGGCTGAGCGCAGAGACGCCAATATTCAGATCGAGCGCGGCGCGGCCCATACTGCCGGTTTCCACAATGCGGACAAAATAGCGTAGCTGGCGCAGCTCCATATTGACTCTCCGTACAAGGCGTTATGCTCTGACAGAATACGCATGCCGGTGGATTTCGCCCATAAAAAAGCCAACCTTGAGGTTGGCTTTTTACAACAAACGAGACGGGAAATTATTTATTCACCGCATCGTGGGCATGTTCATCTTCGCGGCAGTCGCCTTCCGCACAGTGGCCGTACAGGTACAGGCTGTGGTTGGTTAAGCGGATGCCGTGTTGCGCAGCAATTTCACGTTGGCGGGATTCGATAGAATCATCGCTGAACTCGATCACTTTGCCGCAATCGAGGCAAATCAGGTGATCGTGGTGGTGCTGCTGAGTCAGCTCGAATACGGATTTACCGCCTTCGAAGTTGTGACGAGTCACGATGCCTGCATCGTCGAACTGGTTCAGCACGCGGTAAACGGTAGCCAGACCAATCTCTTCACCCATATCGATCAGGCGTTTATATAAATCTTCCGCACTGACGTGATGGTTATCCGGTTCCTGCAACACTTCCAGAATTTTCAGTCGGGGAAGTGTGACTTTCAGGCCAGCCTTCTTTAATGCGATATTGTTGTCAGTCATGCGGAATCTGTCCTGTTGCTAAAGATCGGCTTCCTTCAAAGGGAAGCAATACAGAGAATCACCCGATGTAATGCGTCTCATTATAGAGCTGCAACTCTGAAATGAAAACTGCAACCATCGCGCCTTGTAAGCTGTCAAAAACGAATTACCAGCTACAAACTGTGTCACGTGACCTCGTGGAATCAGAGGACATTGTACAGATATGTGATGAAAAGTTAAAAACTTGTAGCTATTAGTTTGATTGCTTTTATCTATTAATTCAGCGCAGCTTAATAGCTGCGCTGTTTGATTCTTAGGCGTTTTTGATTTCTTCCAGATGCAGCTCTTCGGAAATCTGCTTCACCCACTTCTCAACGCGCTCGTTGGTCAGTTCCGGCTGACGGTCTTCATCAATCGCCAGACCTACGAAGTGATCGTCGTCTGCCAGGCCTTTAGAAGCTTCAAAGTGGTAGCCCGCGGTCGGCCAGTGGCCAACGATGGTTGCGCCGCGCGGTTCAATGATGTCACGAATGGTGCCCAGCGCATCGCAGAAGTATTCTGCGTAATCTTCCTGGTCGCCGCAGCCAAACACGGCTACCAGCTTACCGTTGAAGTCGATCTCTTCCAGCGTCGGGAAGAAGTCGTCCCAGTCGCACTGCGCTTCGCCGTAGTACCAGGTTGGGATGCCGAGCAGCAGAATATCGTGGCTTTCCAGATCTTCTTTGCTGCTCTTGGCAATGTCGTGAACTTCAGCAACGTCTTTACCGAGCTGCTTTTGGATCATTTTTGCAATATTTTCGGTGTTGCCGGTGTCGCTGCCAAAAAAGATGCCGATGATTGCCATGAGTAAAATAACCTCTTGAAACTTAATGATGTGGTAGTGGCATTATGCCTACAGTTAACGGCAATCATAGCAGAACAGGGAAGGGCGCGGAAACAGCAATAACGTCCTGGTGCACACTCTGCTACATGAAAGCGATTTTTTTGCGTTTTTCAGACTTCGCCCTGATTACGCAGGCAGGCCAGTTGGTGCATCAGCATCTCTTCGATAAGATCGCTGCGGCTCATGTTGCGGGCTTCCGCCAGCTCATTAAGCGCGTCGACCGCATCGGCGTTGAGCTTCAACTCAACGCGCTTCAAGCCGCGAACTTTATCGCGTTTGAGCTGATTGCGTTTGTTGATGCGCAGTTGTTCATCGCGCGAAAGCGGATTGGTTTTCGGTCTACCCGGGCGACGCTCATTTGCGAACAAATCTAATGTCGTTCGGTCCGTTTGTTCTTTTGCCATGATTCAGAGTGACTTCGGGGAAACAAGCTGCCGGGCTATAGCCGGCGCAGATAGCGCGCCATAATACATCAGGCGAACCGCCGCGCCAACGACCGCGGGCATTATGCCGCGCGGTCGGGCGTTTTTTAGCCACTCAGGCTTCAATTGTGCTCAGATAACGGCGAATTGCGCGTAAAACCGCCTCGGGTTTTTCCGCATGCACCCAGTGTCCGGCGCCGGCAATGACGTGAGCGCGGGCCTGCGGGAACTGCGCCAGCAGCGCGTCGCGGTATTCATCGGTGACATAAGGGGAGTTGCCGCCGGGAATAAATTGCGCCGGGTGCGGCCAGGCTGGCACCGTTTCCCAGCCGACAATATGCGGGTATTGATCCCACAGCGCCGGCACGTTGAAGCGCCACGCGCCGTCGACAAAGGATTTCAGCAGAAACTGAATGACGCCTTCTTCATTTATATGCTCGCGCATCACCTGCGCCGCCTGCTGGCGGGTGCTGGCGGCGGATTCGCTGACGGCGTTAATCGCCGCGAAGATCTCATCGTGACGGCGGACGTGATAAGCCACTGGCGCAATATCAATCGCCACCAGCCCGGCGATGCGATCCGGCGCCAGCGCGGTCAGCGCCATCACCGCTTTGCCGCCCATTGAATGGCCGATAAAGGTCGCTTTCTCTATCTGATGATCGTCAAGAGTATCCAACAGATCCTGCGCCATCGCGCGGTAGGTCATCTCCGGCGAACGCGGCGATAAGCCGTGGTTGCGCATATCGACCTGCAATATATCGTAGTCGGCGACCAGATCGCGGGCGAGGATCCCAAGGTTGTCCAGGCTGCCGAACAGGCCGTGTACCAGGACGATTGGGGATTTATTGTGCGGGTTTTGTGCAGATTGCGCTCGGCTATTTAATTTCATGGCAAAGTTCTTTTTTTCGCTCCGTCGGGTTAGGGTATTATGTTGGACATTCTGCCATTAGGCTGCAAGACCCGGAAGCATTCTGAGTTTTACCGCCATCCTGGTTTGACGCTATTCGCGGTTGGGATTTGTCCTCTATCTGATGCCTTTTGCGCAGTAGTGTGAAAGACAAAGGATAGTTAATCCCGACGACTTGTATTCAGAAACAAAGAAATCGCACTGGATTAAGATGAAAACAATCGAAGTTGATGATGAGCTCTACCGCTATATTGCCAGCCACACTCTGCATATCGGCGAGAGCGCATCCGACATTTTACGGCGCATGCTGAAATTTACCGCCGTTTCTCAGCCTGCATCTGGCGCGCCTGCGGCGAAAGCCGCGCCGGCGGCTGCTCCTGCGGCGGCGCCAGTCGTCGAAGCGAAGCCGGCCAACCCGGTTAAAGATAAAGTCCGCGCCATGCGCGAACTGCTGTTATCTGACGAATACGCTGAACAAAAGCGCGCGGTTAACCGCTTCATGCTGGTATTGACTACGCTTTACTCGTTAGACAGTAAGGCTTTTTCAGAAGCCACTGAATCTCTGCACGGGCGCACCCGCGTATACTTCGCCGAAGATTCACGGACGCTGCTGAAAAGCGGTAATCAGACCAAACCGAAACAGGTTCCTGGTACGCCGTGGTGGGTTATCACCAATACTAATACCGGCCGTAAATGCAGCATGATCGAACACATCATGCAATCAATGCAGTTCCCTGCGGAGCTGATTGAAAAGGTTTGCGGCACGATCTAGTTAATTAAACTTTGCACCAGAAGGATCAGGCAATGGCAATCGATAAACGTGCGGGTCAGCCGGCACAACAGAGTGATTTGATTAACGTCGCCCAGCTGACCGCTCAGTACTATGTGCTGAAGCCGGAAGCGGGTAATGCGGAGCATGCGGTTAAGTTCGGCACCTCCGGCCATCGCGGTAGCGCAGGGCGCCACAATTTCAATGAGCAGCATATTCTGGCGATTGCGCAGGCGATTGCGGAAAACCGCGCGAAAAATGGTATCACCGGCCCGTGCTACGTGGGTAAGGATACCCACGCTTTATCCGAACCGGCATTCATTTCCGTGCTGGAAGTGCTGGCGGCGAACGGTGTTGATGTGATCGTTCAGGAAAACAACGGTTTCACTCCGACGCCGGCGGTCTCCAACGCGATTCTGGTGCATAACAAAAAAGGCGGCCCGCTGGCGGATGGTATTGTGATCACTCCATCGCACAACCCGCCGGAAGATGGCGGTATCAAGTACAACCCGCCAAACGGCGGCCCGGCTGATACCAACGTGACGAAAGTAGTGGAGAACCGCGCTAATGAACTGCTGGCCGCCGGTCTGCAGGGTGTGAAGCGTATCTCTCTCGACGCCGCGCTGGCGTCCGGCCACGTAAAAGAGCAGGACCTGGTGCAGCCGTTTATTGAAGGGCTGGCGGATATCGTCGATATGGCGGCTATCCAGAAAGCGGGCCTGAAACTGGGCGTCGATCCGTTGGGCGGCTCGGGTATCGAATACTGGAAACGTATCGGCGAGCACTACAAGCTGGATCTGACCATCGTCAACGATCAGGTCGATCAGACGTTCCGCTTTATGCACCTTGATAAAGATGGCGCGATCCGTATGGACTGCTCTTCCGAGTGTGCAATGGCGGGTCTGCTGGCGCTGCGCGATAAGTTCGATCTGGCCTTCGCCAACGATCCGGATTACGACCGTCACGGTATCGTGACTCCGGCTGGGCTGATGAACCCGAACCACTATCTGGCGGTGGCTATCAACTACCTGTTCCAGCATCGCCCACAGTGGGGCAAAGATGTTGCGGTTGGTAAAACGCTGGTTTCTTCGGCGATGATTGACCGCGTGGTTAACGATCTGGGCCGTAAGCTGGTGGAAGTGCCGGTAGGCTTCAAGTGGTTTGTTGACGGTCTGTTCGACGGCAGCTTCGGCTTCGGTGGTGAAGAGAGCGCCGGGGCATCGTTCCTGCGTTTCGACGGCACGCCGTGGTCCACCGATAAAGACGGTATCATCATGTGCCTGCTGGCGGCGGAAATCACCGCGGTCACCGGTAAGAACCCGCAGGAGCACTATAACGAGCTGGCGGAACGCTTTGGCGCCCCGAGCTACAACCGTCTGCAGGCCTCCGCCACTTCCGCGCAGAAAGCGGCGCTGTCTAAGCTTTCGCCGGAAATGGTGAGCGCCGATACGCTGGCGGGCGATCCGATCACCGCGCGTCTGACCGCGGCGCCGGGCAACGGCGCTTCTATCGGCGGGCTGAAAGTGATGACCGACAACGGCTGGTTTGCGGCCCGTCCGTCAGGCACCGAGGACGCCTACAAAATCTACTGCGAGAGCTTCCTTGGCGAAGAGCATCGCAAGCTAATTGAAAAAGAAGCGGTAGAGATTGTCAGCGAAGTGCTGAAAAACGCCTGATTGTCCTATCAGCATCAGGCCCCCTGCGGGCCTGATTTTTTTCGCAAGGAATGCGATGAAATTACAACGGAAGTCCCTTTTTTTGTTCTGGGCGTGGATGGATCTCTTTTTCGTCCTGCAATTCTTATGGTGGAATATTTCCCACCGCCGTCTTCCTTTCTACGACGATCTACTGGCGTATCTTCAGCTGCTGCACACTTACGGCGCAGCGGCGGCCTGGCTGTACCCGCTGAATGTTCTGCTGATTATCAGCATTCCGCTGTCGATGATCCTATTTTTCCGTCAGAGCCGCTATGCGCTGTGGTTGGCCTGGGGGCAGGCGCCGCTCAGGCTGGTATTTATGCAGCCTTCGCTGTCGCTGGGTCTGTGGCTGATTCAAGCCGCCGGCGTCAGGAATTTAGCGATCCTGGCAGGCTTCCTGCTGCTCTCTGAAGGGCTGAAAATCGCCACTCTCTGGTACTGCAGAGGCGAATTTCAGGGCATAAAGCGATAGCCAATCCCGGTTTCGGTCTGCAGATGCTGCGGCCGCGCCGGGTCAACCTCCAGCTTTTGCCGTAAGTGCCCCATATAAATCCGCAAATAGTGACTGTGTTCGACGGCGTTAGGCCCCCATACCTGATTCAGAAGCTGGCGCTGGGTGAGCACTTTGCCCGGATTGTTCAGCAGCGCCGCCAGCAGGCGAAACTCGATGGGCGTCAGGTGAATTTCTTCACTGCCGCGCACGATACGGCGGGCGGGGATATCGACGCTAATATCGGCAAAACGCACCACCGGCTCATCGGCCTGCGCGCTGCCGTGACGGCGCAGCGCGACGCGTAGCCGCGCCTGCAGTTCACCGATGCCGAACGGTTTACTGAGGTAGTCATCGGCGCCGGCGTCAAGGGCGGCGATTTTGTCATGCTCTTCGCTGCGCGCCGACAGCACGATAATCGGCATTTGGCTCCACTGGCGGACTTCGCGGATAAAATCATTACCATCCCCGTCTGGCAGGCCAAGATCGAGGATCGCTAAATCCGGTTTGCGGGTGGCGGCTTCGATTAGCCCGCGCTGCAGGGTTTCGGCTTCAAATACGCGCATGCCGTCAGCTTCCAGCGCGGTGCGCAGAAAGCGGCGGATAGCGTGTTCGTCTTCGATGATTAAAACGTTAATCACAATTCCTCGGTTAACTCTTCCAGTTCTGGGGGCGCTTCTCGCGGCAGTGTAACACGGAAACAGGCGCCGCCCTCCGGACGGTTGCTGGCGGTAATGCTACCGTCGTGCACCTCGACAATGGCCTGGCAAATGGCCAGCCCCAGGCCGACGCCGGGGATAGCAGACTCTTTATTACCACGGGCGAATTTATCAAAGATAGCCTGTTCCTGGCCTGCCGGGATCCCCGGACCATTATCCCAGACTTCAATGATTAACTGCTGCCTATCCGCTTCGGCGTGAATGCCAATCTGCGCCTGCGCGCCGGCGTATTTATGCGCGTTCTCCAGCAGATTAATCAGCACCCGTTCAAACAGCGGGCCGTCAACGTGGACCAGCAGCAGCGGGTCCGGCAGCGTCAGCTGGATGCGCTGGCCGCCAAGCCCAGGCTCCAGCATACGCAGGGCGCTGCCAACAACCTCTTCGAGGGTTAACCACTCTTTGTGCAGATTAAAACCGCCGGACTGGATACGCGCCATATCCAGTAGATTATTCACCAGCCGGGTGGTGTTGAGCACGTGCTGGCGAATTTCGTTGGCCTGCGGCGCGTGCTTCGAACCTTCACTGGCCAGATCGAGAGTGAGGATCTCCGCCTGGCCGAACAGGACCGTCAGCGGCGTCCGCAGATCGTGAGAGAGGGCGGCCAGCAGTGAGTTGCGCAGGCTTTCGCGTTCGCTGGTCAAGCGCGCCTGCTCTTCGCTGGCGGTCAGGGTCAGGCGCTCAAGGGCGCTGGCCACCAGCAGGGTAAAGGTTTCCAGCAGTCGCTGTTGTTCCGGGATCATCAGCTGACGCAGATTTTCCGGTTCGACCAGCAGCAGCCCCCAGGTGCGGGCGGCGCTTTGTAGCGGCAGAATTTGATACGGTACGCCGGGGAGAGTGTCGGTGCCGGCCCCGGCTGGCTGGCCTTTATCAAAACTCCAGCGGGCAATCGCATCATCCCACGAGAAAACGCCGGATTGCTGGGTCATCGGCTGCAGCTGCCCGTTCTCATCCGGCAGCAGTAGTTGGCTGCGGGCCTGAAAAGTGGAAGTAATAAAGCGTTCGCTGGTAGCGGCGATATCTTCGCGGCTGCGTCCGACCGCCAGCGCTTTCGACATTTCATACAGATGCCGGGTACGTCGCTCGCGATAACGCGCCACCCGCGCCTGGTAACGCATCCCGGCGGTCAGATTGCCGATCACCAGACCAACGGTCAGCATCACGCCGAACGTCAGCAGATACTGGACGTCGGAAACCGCCAGCGTACCGCGCGGAGCGACAAAAAAGAGATCGAAGCTAATGACGTTGATAAAGGTCGCCAGCACCGATGGCCAGCGGCCATACAGTAGAGCGATTATCACCACACCCAGTAGATACAGCATCACCAGGTTGGCGGCCTCAAAGGCCATCAGCCACTGCATGGCAACCACGGTGATAATGGCGCACAGCGCCACGGCCAGCAGACAGCCCTTCAACTGCTGGCGCCACTTATCGATCGCCGTGCGGTTGTCGTTCGCGCGGGCGGGCAGAGAAGCCGGTTTTTCATCCAGCGCGATCACCACCAGATCGAGGTCCGGGGCGCGGCGCGCCAGACGGTCGGCAAATCCGGCTCGTTCCCACCAGCGTCGCTCCCCCTGGCGACCAATCACAATTTTGCCGAGGTTATGTTCGCGAGCGTAATGCAGTACCGCTTTTTCTTCCGATGGATCGGAGAGGGTGGCGGTTTCGGCGCCTAACTCTTGCGCCAGCTTCAGCGCCGCGAGGATCGCCCGCCGTTTGGCCTCCGGTAGACGGTGCAGCGAGGGGGTTTCCACGTATACCGCGTGCCAGACGCTGCCGAGCCTGGCCGCCAGCCGGGCGGCGGCGCGAACCAGTTTTTCGCTGCCGGTGTTGTGGCCGATGCACAGCAGAATGGCGTCGCGGGTGTGCCAGACTTTTTCCTGCCCCTGGCGGTCGCGCCAGGCGCGCATTTGTTCGTCTACCCGGTCGGCGGTACGGCGCAGCGCCAGCTCGCGCAGGGCGATCAGATTACCTTTGCGGAAGAAGTTTTCGATGGCGCGTTCGGCCTGGCCGCCAATGTACACCTTGCCCTCATTCAGGCGCTGGCGCAGATCGTCCGGCGGCAAATCCACCAGAACTACATCATCAGCGGCGTCAAAGAAGGGGTCGGGGACGGTTTCGCGCACCTGCACGCCGGTAATACCGCTGACCACATCATTGAGACTTTCAAGATGCTGGACGTTGACGGTGGTGAAGACGTCGATACCGGCTTCGAGCAGTTCTTCGACGTCCTGCCAGCGTTTCGGGTGGCGCGAACCCGGCGCGTTGCTGTGCGCCAGTTCGTCCACCAGGATCAGCGCCGGACGGCGGGCCAGCGCGGCATCAAGGTCAAATTCATGGACGTAGCGTCCGCGATGGGAAATGCGTTTTTGCGGGAGGGTGCTGAGCCCCTCCAGCATGGCGGCGGTATCTTTGCGGCCGTGGGTTTCCGCCACGCCGATCAGAATATCCAGCCCCTGAGCGCGCAGCCGCTGCGCTTCCGCCAGCATTGCCCAGGTTTTGCCCACCCCGGCGCAGGCGCCGAAAAACACCTTCAGCTTGCCGCGATGCGGCGCAGCGGTTTGTTGCAGCAGACGGTCGGGGTCCGGACGCAGCGGCTCGTCACTCATTGATTAATCCTTTAGGGCATCCAGCGCCATATTCAGTTGCAGTATATTTACCACAGGTTGACCGAGAAAACTGAGCAACGGTTTTTGCGTCGCCTGATCCACTAGCTGTTTCACCTGCGCGTCGCTGAGATTGCGCGCTTTAGCGACGCGCGGTACCTGCCACAGCGCCGCGGCAGGGGTCAGGTTGTTATCCAGCCCGCTGGCCGATGCGGTAACCAGCTCGACCGGCACCGTTGGGTTCGCTTGCGGGTTCGCGGCGCGTAACGCCTGTACCCGTTCGCTAATCGCTTTATCCAGCGCCGGATTGCTGACCGCCAGATTACTGCCGCCAGAGGCCAGCGGATTATCCGCCACCTCTGCCGTCGCGGAAGGGCGGCCGTGGAAATAACCGGCTGCGGTAAAGTTCTGCCCGATCAGCGCGGAGCCGCGCACCTCGCCGTCGATTTGGATCAGCGAGCCGTTAGCCTGCTGCGGGAACCACCACTGCCCTAAGGCGGTAGTCAACAACGGATACAGGCCGCCAGTGAGCAGGGTTAACAGAATAAATAGCACAAATGCCGGACGAATCAATGACATGGTAGTTTCCTCACACCAGACCGGTCAGGGTCAGCAACAGGTCGATGGCTTTAATACCAACGAAAGGCACAATCAGGCCGCCGAGGCCGTAAACCCACAGGTTGCGGCGCAGCATCGCCGATGCCGACAGCGGACGATAGCTCACGCCCTTGAGTGCTAAAGGGATCAGGCAGACGATAATCAGGGCGTTGAAAATAACCGCGCTCATGATCGCCGAAGAGGGCGAGTGCAGATGCATCACGTTCAGCATCGCCAGCTGCGGATAGGCGGCGGCGAAGGCGGCCGGAATAATCGCGAAATACTTGGCGACGTCGTTGGCGATACTGAATGTGGTTAACGACCCACGGGTCATCAGCATCTGTTTACCGATATGCACCACTTCAATCAGCTTGGTCGGGTTTGAGTCGAGATCCACCATATTGCCCGCCTCTTTCGCCGCCTGGGTGCCGGAGTTCATCGCGACCGCTACATCAGCCTGCGCCAGCGCCGGGGCGTCGTTGGTGCCGTCGCCGGTCATCGCCACCAGCCGTCCTTCCGACTGATACTGGCGAATCAGCGCCAGCTTGGCTTCCGGCGTCGCTTCGGCCAGAAAATCATCAACCCCCGCTTCGGCGGCGATGGCGGCGGCGGTCAGGCGGTTATCACCGGTGATCATCACCGTTTTAATGCCCATTTTGCGCAGCTGGGCGAAACGCTCTTTAATGCCGCCTTTGACGATATCTTTAAGCGAAATAATCCCCAGTACGCGCTCGCCTTCCGCGACGACTAGCGGCGTGGCCCCCTGGCGGGCGACCTCTTCTACCTGCTTATCGACATCGGCCGGGAAGTGGCCGCCGTTAGCTTCGATATGGCGGCGAATCGCGTCTACCGACCCTTTGCGGATCATACGTTGGTCGATGTTGATACCGCTCATACGGGTCTGGGCGGTAAAGGGGACAAATGTGGCGTGCAGCGACTGCAGGTCGCGTTCGCGCAGATTAAAGCGCTGTTTCGCCAGCACCACGATGCTGCGGCCTTCCGGCGTTTCATCCGCCAGCGACGACAGCTGGGCGGCATCGGCCAGCACGCGCTCTTCGACGCCGCGCGCCGGCAGGAATGCCGAGGCCTGACGGTTGCCGAGGGTGATGGTGCCGGTTTTATCCAGCAACAGTACGTCGACATCGCCGGCGGCTTCCACCGCGCGACCGCTGGTGGCGATAACGTTGGCGCCGAGCATTCTGCTCATCCCGGCGACGCCGATAGCGGAAAGCAGGCCGCCGATGGTGGTCGGGATCAAGCACACCAGCAGCGCGACCAGCACGGTAACGCTAACCGCATTACCGCTCCACGCCGAGAAGGGCCAGATGGTGGCGGTAGCCAGCAGGAATACCAGCGTCAGGGCGATCAGCAGGATCGTCAATGCGATTTCGTTCGGCGTTTTACGGCGCTGCGCCCCTTCAACCATGGCGATCATCCGGTCGAGGAAGGTTTCACCAGGGTTGACGCTGCAGCGGATCACCAGCCAGTCAGAAAGGATCCGGGTACCGCCAGTTACCGAGGCGAAATCGCCGCCGGACTCGCGGATCACCGGCGCGGATTCCCCGGTGATGGCGCTTTCATCTACCGAAGCGCCGCCTTCGATCACTTCGCCGTCGCAGGGGATAATGTCGCCGGCTTCCACCAGCACGATATCGCCTTTGCGTAACTCTTCCGCCGGGACGTGATCCATCGGGGCATCGTGCTGGGGCGCGCGCAGCTTACGGGCGAAAGCGGTTTTCTTCACTCCTTTCAGGCTATTGGCCTGCGCTTTGCTACGTCCTTCGGCCATGGCTTCGGCGAAGTTGGCGAACAGTACGGTAAACCATAGCCACAGGCTGACGGCGGCGGTAAAACCGGCGTGACCCGCGAGATACCCCACGGCCATGGCCATCGCCAGCAGGGTGGTCAGCACGCTGCCGATCCAGACGATAAACATTACCGGGTTACGCCACTGCACCGAGGGGCTGAGTTTTTTCACCGCATCCAGCAGCGCCTGACGCACCAGCGTCGGCTCCAGCAGGGCTAATTGTTTGCGACTCATAACAGGCTGCTCCGCATCGCTTAAAGTAAAGAGAAGTGTTCCGCCACCGGGCCGAGCGCCAGTGCGGGGATAAAGGTCAGGGCGCCGACCAGCAGGACGGTGCCGATCAGCAGGCCGATAAACAGCGCATCGTGGGTGGCGAGCGTCCCGGAGCTGGCTGGCTGAATTTTCTTATTCACCAGCGACCCGGCAATCGCCATCACCGGGACGATCACCCCGAAGCGGCCCACCAGCATGCAGAACGCCAGCAGCAGGTTCCAGAAGGTCGTGCCGGCGCTTAAGCCGCCGAAGGCGCTGCCGTTGTTGTTGGCCGCCGAGGTGACCGCGTACAACACCTCGCTAAAGCCATGCGGCCCAGGATTCAGCATGGCGCTGCGTCCGGCTTCGGTCATCATCGCCAGCGCGGTGCCGAGCAGTACCAGCGTCGGGGTCACCAGAATCGCCAGCGCGATCATTTTCATTTCGCGCACGTCGATTTTCTTGCCGAGATATTCCGGCGTGCGGCCAATCATCAGCCCGGCGATAAATACCGCCAGCATGACGAACAGCAGCATGCCGTACAGCCCGGAGCCCACGCCGCCGAAGACCACCTCGCCAATCTGCATCAGCCACATCGGCACCATGCCGCCCAGCGCGGTGAAGGAATCATGCATCGCGTTGACCGCGCCGCAGGAGGCCGCAGTAGTGACTACCGCAAACAGGCTGCTGGCGAGAATGCCAAAGCGGCTCTCTTTCCCTTCCATATTCAGGCTGCTGTCGGCGCCAAGGCTGAGCAGATGCGGATTTCCGCGGGTTTCCGCCCACATCACCACCGCCACGCAGACCACGAAAATCAGCGCCATCGCCCACAGGATGGCGCGCCCCTGACGGCGATCGCCGACCGCTTCGCCAAAGGCAAAACACAGCGCCGCCGGGATCAGGAAGATCGCCAGCATCTGCACCAGGTTGGTTAACGCCGTCGGGTTCTCAAACGGATGCGATGAGTTGGCATTAAAGAAACCGCCGCCGTTGGTACCGAGCATTTTGATTGCTTCCTGCGAGGCGACCGGCCCCATCGGCAGCCACTGGCGAACGCCTTCCAGGCTGGTGAATGGCTGATAAGCCTGCAGGTTCTGCGGCACGCCCTGTTGCACAAAGAACAGCGCGATCAGCAGAGAAAGAGGCAGTAGCAGCCACAGCGTAATGCGGGTCAGGTCGACCCAGGCGTTGCCGAGGGTGCTGACTTTTTGTCGCGCCCAGGCGCGGGTCAGTACGAAGATCACCGCAATACCGGTCGCGGCCGACAGGAAGTTTTGCACCGCCAGGCCCGCCATCTGGCTGAGATAGCTCATGGTGGTTTCCCCGGCGTAGGCCTGCCAGTTAGTGTTGCTGACGAAGCTTACCGCGGTATTCAACGCTAAATCCCATGACAGGTTGGGGAAGTGCTGCGGATTGAACGGCAGCCACCCCTGACACATCAGCAGCGCCATCAGCGCCGCGAGACCAATAGCGTTAAACAGCACAATGGCTATCAGGTACTGCCGCCAGTCCATCTCCTGGCTGCGAATCCCCGCCAGCCGCCAGATACCGCGCTCAACGCCGGCAAGTCCAGGAAGCGGAACATCGTTGATCATTCGCGCCAGCAGCGAACCGAGTGGCCGCGCCAGCACCAGCAGTACCAGCAGGAAGCTGGCGATAAGTAAGAACCCTTGCGCGGCCATCAGAACGCCTCCGCATGTATCAGGGCATAGACCAGATACGCCAGCAGCAGGAACACCAGCGTTACGCCGGCAATGATGCCTGTAGTCACTTTCCACCTCCGGGTGTGTCTCTTATTGATATACCGAGAGGGTAGGAATTTCGGCGCAAAGATTTCGCAAAAATCGCCGCGGGCGGTGTAAAAAAAGTATAAAAATGGCTAAAGGCACAATTTAACTAATGATTAGTATTAATTTAACTTTTTTGTAACTAAGTTACGCCGTGAATGTAAATTAAGTATAAATAAGTGCTTTTTAGTGGTCGGATGAGTAGTAAAATTACAACCAGCGCGGTACTATTTGTGCAGACAAACATTGTGACATTTACCGGCGTTGCTTGCCGGCCTGACAAAGGGGAGAGAAATTATGGCGTTGTACAAAGCTTATCCTGCTCACATTATCCTGATGCGTCGCGCTTTCGCCGTCGTGGCCGGGGTTGCTGCGCTGCCGGTGATGCTGTTCTGGAAAGATCGTGCCCGTTACTACAGCTGGCTGCATCGCGTATGGGCGAAAACCAGTGAGCAGCCGGTATGGATGGCGCAGGCGGAAAAAGCCGCGCACGATTTCTACTAATCCGCGCTGCTGCGACGAATATAAAACCGCCGGTTGACGACCGGCGGTTTTTTTTCGTCTGCTGTCTACACTTAGCTTTCACGCGCCGTGGCAGAATTGGCAGGTGCTTATTTTGCCGCAGCGCGTTATTTTGCCGGCCTGAGTGATGAGTTTTGCTTACGGAGAGTGAGGAGTTTTATGGCCACCCATCTGGTCTGGTTTCGCATGGATTTACGCCTTCACGATAATCTGGCGCTGGCCGCCGCCTGCCGCGACCCGCAGGCGCAGGTGCTGGCGCTGTATATCGCCACGCCAGAGCAGTGGCGCCAACATTATATGGCGCCGCGCCAGGCGGCCTTTATCGCCAGCCATTTACGCAGCCTGCACGCGGCATTAGCGGAACGCGGTATTCCGCTGCTGGTAGAAGAAGCGGACGATTTCGCCGCCAGCATCGAGCTGCTGACGCGCTTCTGTAAACAGCACCAGGTGAGCCATCTATTTTATAACTATCAGTATGAGTTTAATGAGCGCCGGCGCGACGCCGGTGTTGAGAAAAGCCTGACAGACGTTACCTGTCAGGGGTTTGACGACAGCGTGCTGTTGCCGCCGGGCAGCGTTATGACCGGCAGCCGCGAGATGTATAAAGTCTTTACGCCGTTTAAAAATGCCTTTATCCGCCGCCTGCGTGAAGGGCTGCCGGAGTGCGTGGCGGCGCCTAAACCACGCTCGTCAGCCGCCCGTCAGGCGCCGCCGCTGCCTGAAATCAACTATCCGCAAACGGCATTTGACACCGATCTGTTCGCGGCGGATGAAAAAACGGCGCTGGCTCGATTGCGCGCGTTTTGCCAGCAGCCGGCGGCGGATTACGATCAGCAGCGCGATTTCCCGGCAATAGAAGGAACCAGCCGACTGTCGCCGTGTCTGGCGGTAGGCGTACTGTCGCCGCGCCAGTGCCTGCATCGCTTGTTACGGGAGCAGCCCGGCGCGCTGGATGGCGAAGCGGGCGCAAGCTGGCTGAACGAGCTTATCTGGCGCGAGTTCTATCGTCATCTGATGGTTTACTACCCGAAACTGTGTAAAGGCCGGCCCTTTGTCGCCTGGACCGACAAGGTCGCCTGGCGCAGCAATGAGGATGAACTGCGGGCCTGGCAACAGGGGCAAACCGGTTTCCCCATCGTCGATGCCGCCATGCGGCAGCTTAACGCCACCGGCTGGATGCACAACCGCCTGCGGATGATTGTCGCCAGCTTCCTGGCGAAAGACCTGCGCCTCGACTGGCGGCAAGGCGAGCGCTATTTCATGAGCCAACTGATAGACGGCGATTTGGCGGCCAACAACGGCGGCTGGCAGTGGGCGGCCTCGACCGGTACCGATGCAGCTCCTTATTTTCGTATTTTCAATCCGACGACCCAGGGCGAGAAATTTGATAAGCAGGGCGAGTTTATTCGCCGCTGGCTGCCGGAACTGGCGGAAGTGCCAGAGAAAGCGCTGCATCAGCCGTGGCTGTGGGCGGATAAACAGGGGGTAACGCTGAGGTACCCGCGCCCGCTGGTTGACCATAAGCAGGCGCGGCTGGAGACGCTGGCGGCCTGGGAAGCCGCCAGATAGTTTCTACTCTACCGCCAGTTGGCGGGTTTTGACCTTCACGGAGTGATACAGCCAGATGACCAGCACCAGGCCGACGCAGGCCAGCGCGCCCCAGGTGATCTGGCTGAAGACGTCGATATAGGCTTCAATCGAATAGTTAACCGCGCCGGCGGCATCAAACGACGCCTGCGACGTCTGGTCGGCGATGACGCCGGCCAGATAGTTGGCGATCGCCCCGGAAAGCAGCATATAGATACCGGTCAGCACCCCGGTGACGCCGGGGATTTCGATCCGGGTGATTTGCGACATCGCTACCGGATCGATAAACAGTTCGGCGAAACCCATCACCGCCAGCCCCAGTACCATTAGCGGCATGGAGGAGTGGCCATACGCGGCCGACCAGCGGGCGCTTAAGGTCAGAATGCAGAAGCCAGCGCTCATTAGCCCGAGACCGAGGGCGAATTTTCCCCAGATACGCACGGTGCGGTTGCCCTTGATGTTTTCTTTGACCAGCCATGCCAGCACCATACCGCAGAGCATCACCGCAAAGGCGTTAACCGACTGGAACATCGCGGTTGGTACTTCATAGCTCATGACGTGGCGGTTCACGAAACGGTCGATATACAGGCTTATAGAGCTGCCGCCCTGCTGGGCGAAGGCCCAGAACAGCAGGCTAAAACCGGTGAGGACGATAATCAGGCGCAGCTCTTTGCGCTGTTTGTCGTTCTCCGCGCGCAGATAAATGCGCGCCAGTACCGCCAGGCCAATCACCGTCGCGACGATCAGCGCATACACCGACCACTCCTGCCAGAACAAGACGGTAATCAGCAGCGGCGTCGACACCAGCAAAACCAGCAGCCAGCCCCAGTTTGGCAGGACAAAGGTCCGCGCGCGCAGCGCCTCGCGGTTAACGCCGGTGGTATGGCGAAAGTGGCGACCGCCGCAGAGGAAAATGACCAGTCCGGCAATCATGCCGACTGCCGCCAGCGCAAAGCCCATCGCCCAGCTGTACTCTTCCTGCACGTAGCCGCAGGCGATAGGTGCGATGATCGAACCAATATTGCCCGCGGCGTACATCAGCGAGAAGCCGCCATCGCGGCGCGGATCGGTCGGCTCATACAGTTCGCCAAGCAGGCAGCTGACGTTGGATTTAAACAGTCCGTAACCGCAAACGATGATTGCCAGCGATAAATAGAGGAAGGTGGGGGCGACTTCGCTGGCGCCGAGCACCAGGTGACCGATAGCCATGAGTAGCGCGCCGAGCATCACCGCCATGCGGTTGCCGAGCAGTTTGTCGGCGAGGAAGCCGCCGAGAATAGGGGTGACGTAGACCAGGGAGCAGTAGGCGCTAAACAGAGTATAGGCGTGGTTATCGTCGTACTTGAGCTGGTTGGTGAGGTACAGGATTAACAGCGCCCGCATGCCGTAAAAACTGAAGTATTCCCAAATTTGCAGCGCAACGACGAAATAGATCGCCCGTGGCTGTGAAGTTTGTCTGTTCATGTAACGTTCATTTCCTGGCCGTAAAACGAAAGTCGATCTTTCTGCATGAATAGCGTTTGTCTGGTGTTATTCATGGCCTAAATGGCTTTCTGGTTATTTAATATGCTTTATAAGTGCATAAATATACACTAATGCGCGGTGAGGGGAAGAGGCAATTTGGGCGATTACGCGAATGGCTGAAATGGACCCTTTGGCGTCGCTATCGACGACTCGGGCGGATGTGGTTATGTTATAGGTTTGTGCAAACTGATTTTCTGATGGAGCGGCAATGAAAAATAGCGAACTGGAACAATTAATTAACGAAAAACTGAATAGCGCGGCCATCAGTGATTACGCCCCGAACGGCCTGCAGGTGGAAGGGCGGGAGACGGTGCGGAAAATCGTCACCGGCGTGACCGCCAGCCAGGCGCTACTTGATGAAGCCGTTCGTCTGCAGGCGGATGCGGTGATTGTGCATCACGGTTACTTCTGGAAAGGCGAGTCGCCGGTGATCCGCGGCATGAAGCGCAATCGGCTGAAAACGCTGCTGGCCAACGATATCAACCTTTATGGCTGGCATTTACCGCTGGATGCGCATCCGGAACTGGGCAATAACGCCCAGCTGGCGCAGCTGCTGGGGATCAATGTCATGGGGGAAATCGAGCCATTGGTGCCGTGGGGCGAGCTGTCTATGCCGGTATCCGGGCTGGAACTGGCATCGTGGATTGAAGCGCGATTAGGGCGTAAACCGCTGTGGTGCGGCGATACCGGGCCGGACAAAGTTACCCGCGTCGCCTGGTGTACCGGCGGCGGCCAGAGCTTTATCGATAGCGCGGCCCGCTTTGGCGTCGATGCCTTTATTACCGGCGAAGTGTCTGAGCAGACGATTCATTCCGCCCGTGAGCAGGGGTTGCATTTTTATGCCGCCGGCCATCATGCCACCGAGCGCGGCGGTATTCGCGCCCTGAGCGAGTGGCTGACGGAAAATACCGACCTGGACGTCACCTTTATTGATATCCCTAACCCGGCCTGATGAGAGAGAAAAAAGTGCAGCGAGCGCGTTGTTATCTATTAGGTGAAACGGCGGTGGTCCTGGAGCTTGAGCCTCCGGTGACCCTGGAGAGCCAAAAACGTATCTGGGGCCTGACGCAGCGGTTGACCGATCGCGAAGAGGTGGTTGAAGTGATTCCGGGGATGAACAACATCACCGTTGTGCTGCGTCGTCCGCAGGAGATGGCGTGGGAGGCGATTGACAAGCTGCAGCGCTGGTGGGAAGAGAGCGATGCGCTGGAGCCGGAATCCCGCGAGATCAGTATCCCGGTTATCTACGGCGGCGAGGCGGGGCCAGACCTTGGCGATGTCGCGCGCCATAGCGGGTTGAGCGAAAAGCAGGTGGTCGAACTGCACTCTTCGGTGGAGTACATGGTGTGGTTTCTGGGTTTCCAGCCGGGGTTTCCGTACTTTGGCGGCCTGCCGGAGCAGCTGGCGATGCCGCGTCGCGCCGAGCCGCGCGTGCTGGTACCGGCGGGATCGGTTGGTATCGGCGGATCGCAAACCGGTATCTATCCGCTGGCGACGCCTGGCGGCTGGCAGCTGCTGGGTCGCACGCCGCTGGCATTATTCGATCCAAAACGTGAAGAGCCGGTGCTGCTGCGTTCTGGCGATCGCGTGCGCTTTGTGCCGCAGAAGGAGGGGGTATGTTGAAATTTAACCGCGCCGGCATGTACACCTCGGTCCAGGATGGCGGCCGGGAAGGCCAGCGCCAGTGGGGGATTAGCCGCTGCGGCGCGCTGGATAAACCGGCAATGACCATTGCCAATCTGCTGGTGGGCAATGCGCCGGAGACGGCGGCGCTGGAAATTACGCTGGGTCAGGTCGATGTACAGTTTACCCGCCATTGCTGGTTCGCGTTGACCGGAGCCGCCTGTGAAGCGACGCTCGACGGCGCGCCGGTCTGGTTGGGCTGGCGAATGGAAGCGAAGGCCGGGCAGCGGCTGGTGTTGAAAACTCCGCAGCATGGGATCCGCAGCTACCTGGCGGTGGCGGGCGGTATCGACGTGCCTGAAGTTTTAGGTTCCCGCTCTACCGATCTGAAAGTCGGTATCGGCGGAATCGAAGGGCGCCGGTTGCAGGATGGCGATCAATTGAAGATTGGGAAATCCTCCCGTCGCTTTAGCGCCTCGCGCGGCGTTAAACAGCTGCCGATAGGCAATATTATTCGCGCGCTGCCGGGGCCGGAGTATCACGAATTCGACAGCGTGTCGCAGGAGTCTTTCTGGCGCTCACCGTGGAAGCTGAGTCCGCAGAGCAACCGGATGGGCTACCGCCTGCAGGGTCAGCCGCTCAAGCGCACAACCGACCGGGAAATGCTCTCCCATGGCCTGCTGCCCGGGGTGGTACAGGTGCCGCATAACGGCCAGCCGATTGTGTTGATGAACGATGCGCAGACCACCGGCGGCTATCCGCGTATAGCCTGCATTATTGAAGCCGATATGTACCAACTGGCGCAAATTCCGCTGGGTCAGCCGATCCATTTCGTCCCATGTTCGCTGGAAGAAGCGCTGAAAGCGCGCGCCGATCAGCAGCGTTATCTTGAACAACTGGCCTGGAGATTAAGCGATGAAAATTGATTTAAATGCCGACCTCGGCGAAGGCTGCGCCAGCGATAGCGCGCTGCTGCAGCTGGTCTCTTCCGCCAATATCGCCTGCGGCTTTCACGCCGGTGATGCGCTGCTCATGCAGCAGTGCGTGCGCGAGGCGCTGAAAAACGGCGTTGCTATTGGCGCGCACCCAAGCTTCCCGGACCGGGAAAATTTCGGCCGCACCGCGATGCAGTTACCGCCAGAGACGGTCTACGCCCAGGTGCTGTACCAAATTGGCGCGCTGGCGGCGATCGTGCATGCCCAGGGCGGCGAGCTGCGGCACGTCAAACCGCATGGCATGTTGTACAACCAGGCGGCGAAAGAGCCGCTTTTGGCCGATGCTATCGCTCGCGCGGTGCGCGATGCCGACGCCGGGCTGGTGCTGGTCGGGCTGGCGGGGAGCGAGCTTATCCGCGCCGGACAGCGCTATCAGCTGACGACGCGCCAGGAAGTCTTCGCCGATCGCGGTTATCTCGCTGACGGTAGCCTGGTGCCGCGCAGCCAGCCGGGCGCGCTGATTGAGAGCGAAGAACAGGCGCTGGCGCAAACGCTGGAAATGGTGCAGCACAACCGGGTGCGCAGCCTGAGCGGCGAATGGGCGCATGTGAAGGCGGAAACGGTCTGCCTGCATGGCGATGGCGCTCATGCGCTCGATTTCGCCCGACGCTTGCGCGCTGCTTTCGCAGGGCGCAATATCGACGTCAGCGCGGACATTGATTAATAGTCCGCCTTAGTATTATTAATAATAATTAAATCAAATAACTAACAACACTCACAACTCAACAGGACGTTATTATGCAAGAGGTGATATCCCTCTGGCCGCTGATCGGCATTGCCGTGATTGTGGTCGGTTTTCTATTACGCTTTAACCCGGTGCTGGTGGTGATTATCTCCGGGATCGTCACCGGCGTGGCGGCGCATATGCCAATAGCCACTATTCTGGAGAAACTGGGCGAGGGCTTCCTCAATACCCGTAATCTGCCGTTTATTCTGCTGTTGCCGCTGGCGGTGATCGGGCTGCTGGAGCGCCATGGTCTGAAAGAGCGGGCGCAGGCGTGGATCGCGAAGATCCATAGCGCGACTGCCGGACGACTGCTGATCGTCTATCTTTTCGTGCGCGAAGCCACCGCCGCCCTGGGCTTGACCAGCCTCGGCGGACATCCGCAAATGGTGCGCCCGCTGCTGGCGCCGATGGCGGAAGGGGCGGCGGAAAAGCGCTTTGGCCCGCTGCCGGGCAATGTGCGCTACCGGCTGCGCGCAATGTCGGCGGCGACCGACAACGTTGGCCTGTTCTTCGGTGAAGATATTTTTGTCGCCTTTGGCGCGATCATCTTCATGCACAACTTTATGCTGGAGTCGGGCGGGATCCAGACGGAACCGTTGCATATTGCCCTGTGGGGGATCCCGACGGCGATCTGCGCCTTCCTGATCCACGCCGCGCGCCTGTGGCGCCTCGATCGCCATCTCCAGCGCGAGCTGGACCGGGTTAACGCCGGGCAGGCGAAAGGCGGTGCGGCATGAACTTCCAACAAACGTATTTATACTGGCTGGCCGGCGCGGTACTGCTGGTCGTGGCTATCATGTCCTGGCGCGACAAAAGCAATCCGCGGCGCCTGACAACCGGCCTGTTCTGGGGGCTGTACGGGCTGGTGTTCTTGCTCGGCGACTGGACGTATCAACTGGTGGGCGATAAGCGTACGGTGAATATCGCCGTCGGCGGGGTGGTGGTGGTACTGGCGCTGATCGCCGGTTTTGGCGGCGTGCGCCTCGGCAGCTACCATCAGCGTAGTCAGGAAGAGAAAACCGCCAGCGCGAAACGCCTCGGCAACAAACTTTTCTATCCGGCGCTGGCGATCCCGGTCGTCACCGTTATTGGCGTTCTGCTGTTTAACAATCTGCCCTCATGGCAGGTGGCGCTCTTCGGGCCGGGCAACCACGCGACGCTGATTACCCTGTTCTCAATGACTGCCGGTACGCTGATTGGCCTGGCGATGGCGATTCGTATGACCCATGAAACGGTGGCGCAGCCGATGCAGGAAGCGCGCCGTTTGCTGGATTCCGTCGGCTGGGCCTTTATCCTGCCGCAAATCCTCGCGGTGCTGGGGCTGCTATTTACCGCGGCGGGCGTCGGAACCAGCATTTCATGGCTGACCGAGCACTATCTGGCGGTAGATAACCGCTTTATCGCCGTGGCCGTGTACGCCATCGGCATGGCGGTGCTGACGATGGTGATGGGCAACGCCTTTGCCGCTTTCCCGATCGTGACCGCCGGGGTTGGCATTCCGATTTTAGTCCTGCAGCATGGCGGCAATCCGGCGGTAATGGCGGCGATTGGTATGTTTTCCGGCTACTGCGGCACGCTGATGACGCCGATGGCGGCGAACTTTAATATCGTGCCGGCGGCGCTGCTCGAACTGCCGGATAAAAACGCGGTGATTAAAGCCCAGGTACCGACCGGTATCCTGCTGCTGATCGTCAACGTATTCTTACTCTATTTCCTGATGTTCCTGTAAGGAGGGATGATGGCTGGCGTATTAATTACCGGTTTTGAGCCGTTCGGCGGCGAAACGGTTAATCCTTCATGGGAAGTGGTTAAGCAGCTTGATGGCGTGATTATTCGCGGGCAGCAGGTGGTGGCTAAACAGTTACCCTGCGTGTTCGGCGAGGCGCTAACGGTGCTGAACGCCGCGCTTGAAACCTATCAACCGCAGCTAACGATTGCCGTCGGGCAGGCCGGCGGCCGTGTCGATATTACCGTCGAACGTGTGGCTATCAACGTCGATGATGCGCGGATCCCCGACAATAAAGGCCAGCAGCCGATCGATGAGCCGATCGTCGCTAACGGCCCCGCGGCCTTCTTCAGCACGCTACCGATCAAAGCGATCGTTAACACGCTGCGCCAGCAGGGGATCCCGGCCTCGGTGTCGCAAACCGCGGGCACTTTTGTCTGCAATCACGTGATGTATGGTTTGCTGCATCAGCTGCAGGGAAAAAGCGGGCAGAAGGGCGGTTTTATCCATATTCCGTATCTGCCTGAACAGGCGGCGGCCCACCCTGGCGAGGCGAGTATGTCGGTCGCGACGGTACGCGCGGCGCTGGAAACGGCGATTGCCGTCGCTCTTGAACAGAATGACGATGTCAAAATTGGCGGCGGCGCCACGCACTAACAAAAGGACGAAACTATGCCTGAAGGCCCGGAGATCCGCCGCGCGGCGGATAACCTGGAGGCGGCTATCAAAGGCGAACCGTTAACCGAAGCCTGGTTCGCCTTTCCACAGTTGCAACCCTATCAAAGCCAGTTGATTGGCCAGCGGGTGACCCATATCACCACCCGCGGCAAGGCCCTGTTAACCCACTTCTCCGGCGGATTGACGCTGTATAGCCATAACCAGCTGTATGGCGTCTGGCGCGTGGTGGATGCCGGCGTTGAGCCGCAATCGAACCGCGTGCTGCGCGTCAGACTGCAGACCGCACGCAAGGCGATTTTGCTCTATAGCGCCTCGGAGATTGAGATATTGACGGCGCAACAGCTGGCCCATCATCCGTTTTTACAACGGGTCGGGCCGGATGTGCTGGATATGACGTTAACCGCCGGGCAGGTCAGAGAGCGGCTGTTATCGGCGAAATTTCGCAATCGCCAGTTTTCCGGCCTGTTGCTGGACCAGGCGTTTCTCGCCGGGCTCGGGAACTATCTGCGGGTAGAGATCCTGTGGCAGGTGGGGCTGACCGGGCAGCATAAAGCCGCCGAGCTCAATGAAACGCAGCTCGCTGCGCTGGCGCACGCGCTGCTGGATATCCCGCGCCTTTCTTACCGTACCCGCGGCCAGGTGGATGAAAACAAACATCATGGCGCGCTATTCCGCTTTAAGGTCTTTCATCGCGATGGCGAGGCCTGCGAACGCTGCGGCAGTATCATTGAGAAAACGATGCTGTCATCGCGACCCTTTTACTGGTGCCCTGGCTGCCAGCACTAATGCCAGTTGTTGAGCGATTAAAATTTTTTTGTACGCTTAAATAAAAAAAATCGGGGAAGATCCCCGATTTTTGTATTGCTCACCCCGACAGGGTAAAAATTACTTCTTGAGATCGGATTTGAAATCGCGCTTCTGGTAGCCGGTATACAGCTGACGCGGACGGGCAATTTTCATACCGTCGCTGTGCATTTCGTTCCAGTGGGCAATCCAGCCGACGGTGCGCGCCATCGCGAAGATGACGGTAAACATCGAGGATGGAATACCCATCGCTTTCAGGATGATTCCGGAGTAGAAATCAACGTTCGGGTACAGTTTCTTCTCGATGAAGTACGGGTCGTTGAGCGCGATATGCTCAAGTTCCATCGCCACTTCCAGCAGATCGTCCTTGGTGCCCAGCTCTTTCAGCACTTCGTGGCAGGTTTCACGCATAACGGTGGCGCGCGGATCGTAGTTCTTGTACACGCGATGGCCGAAGCCCATCAGGCGGAAAGAGTCATTCTTGTCTTTCGCGCGGCGCACGAATTCCGGAATGTGTTCAACGGAGCTGATCTCTTCCAGCATTTTCAGCGCGGCTTCGTTGGCGCCGCCGTGCGCCGGTCCCCACAGGGAGGCGATACCCGCAGCGATACAGGCGAACGGGTTAGCGCCGGAAGAGCCTGCGGTACGGACGGTAGAGGTTGATGCGTTCTGTTCGTGGTCAGCGTGCAGGATCAGGATACGGTCCATCGCGCGTTCCAGCACCGGGTTAACCTCGTAGGTTTCACACGGCGTGGAGAACATCATATTCAGGAAGTTACCCGCGTAGGAGAGATCGTTGCGCGGATACACGAAAGGCTGGCCGATAGAATACTTGTAACACATCGCTGCCATGGTCGGCATTTTGGACAGCAGACGATAGGCGGCGATTTCCCGGTGGCGCGGATTATTCACGTCCAGGGAGTCGTGATAGAACGCCGCCAGCGCGCCGGTAATACCGCACATCACCGCCATCGGGTGAGAGTCGCGGCGGAACGCGTGGAACAGACGGGTAATCTGTTCGTGGATCATGGTGTGGCGGGTAACGGTAGTTTTGAATTCGTCGTACTGCTGTTGAGTCGGTTTTTCGCCGTTCAACAGGATGTAACACACTTCAAGATAATTTGACTCGGTAGCCAGCTGATCGATCGGGAAACCGCGGTGCAGCAGGATCCCCTCATCGCCGTCGATAAAAGTAATTTTAGATTCACACGAGGCTGTTGAAGTGAAACCGGGGTCGAAGGTGAAGACACCTTTTGAACCAAGACTACGAATATCAATAACATCCTGACCGAGCGTGCCTTTTAGCACATCAAGTTCAATAGCAGTGTCACCACCCAGGGTGATTTTTGCTTTAGCATCAGACATTTATGGTCTCCTTAGCGCCTTTTATTGCTTAAGACTGCCGGGTGGTGGATTTGCATTCGGCCCGAACCTGACTACGTTACCAGATTGTTATGTTGCTCACAGCTCTGTGTCGCGAAAATTGCAGGGTACAGAGCGCAGGCGCTTGATGGTACGTCTTCAGCCCGGGAGTGAAACGGCAGCAAATCAGCGTTTTAGCAGCCCGAATATTAAAACCTGTATACCACTAATAACTGTCCTGATTACATCGGTCAATACCATCACACTGTTACATAACTTATTCTCAGGTGAAAGAGTGACCCCATAACTTTTGGGCATTATTGCATTAATCTAGTAATGGTTGTAACAAGAATGTTTAATATTTGTCAAATCAGGTGATTAAAATTTAAAATAATGTTGTAATCGTGACCTTGATCACTGTTCCGGACAAAACCCGACAAACTATATGTAGGTTAATTGTAATGATTTTGTGAACGGCCTATACTGCCGCCAGGTCTCCGGAACACCCTGCAATCCCGAGCCACCCAGCGTTGTTTGGTCACGCTTTTACTCCTGGAAAGGGGTTTTAACATGACTTCTGGTTATAGAAAGGACGCTGTCTGACCCGCAAGCAGACCGGAGGAAGGAAACAATAAGAACAGCATGTGGGCGTTATTCATGGTAAGAAATGTGAAAAAACAAAGACCTGTCAATCTGGATCTACAAACGATTCGATTCCCAATCACGGCGATAGCGTCCATTCTCCATCGCGTATCCGGTGTGATCACTTTTGTGGCGGTCGGTATTCTGCTTTGGTTGCTGGGCACCAGCCTTTCCTCTCCGGAGGGCTTCCTGACGGCCGCTTCCATCATGAATAGCTTCTTCGTGAAGTTCATCATGTGGGGCATCCTCACCGCGCTGGCGTATCACGCCGTTGTCGGTATCCGCCATCTGCTGATGGACTTTGGCTATCTGGAAGAAACCCTCGAAGCAGGGACACGCTCCGCCAAAATTTCTTTTGTTATTACTGTCGTGCTTTCACTTCTCGCAGGAGTCCTCGTATGGTAAGCAACGCCTCAGCACTGGGACGCAACGGCGTACATGACTTTATTCTGGTCCGTGCTACCGCCATCGTTCTGACCCTCTACATCATCTACATGGTTGGCTTCTTCGCCACCTCCGGTGAGATCTCCTGGGAAATCTGGACCGGATTCTTCTCCTCCGCGTTCACCAAAGTCTTTACCCTGCTGGCTCTCGTTTCCATCCTGATTCACGCCTGGATCGGTATGTGGCAGGTGTTGACGGACTACGTTAAACCACTGGCCGTGCGCTTAGTTCTGCAACTGATTATCGTTGTGGCGCTTGTGGCTTACGTTCTTTATGGATTTGTTGTGGTGTGGGGTGTGTAATGAAATTGCCAGTCAGAGAATTTGATGCAGTTGTAATTGGTGCCGGCGGCGCAGGTATGCGCGCGGCGCTGCAGATTTCCCAGAGCGGACAGACCTGTGCGCTGCTCTCTAAAGTTTTCCCTACCCGTTCCCATACCGTTTCCGCGCAGGGTGGCATCACCGTCGCGCTCGGTAATACCCATGAAGATAACTGGGAATGGCACATGTACGACACCGTAAAAGGGTCGGACTATATCGGCGACCAGGACGCCATCGAATATATGTGTAAGACCGGCCCGGAAGCGATTCTTGAGCTGGAACATATGGGCCTGCCGTTCTCCCGTCTTGATGATGGCCGTATTTATCAGCGTCCGTTTGGCGGCCAGTCGAAAAACTTCGGCGGCGAGCAGGCGGCACGCACCGCGGCGGCGGCCGACCGTACCGGTCACGCGCTGCTGCACACCCTGTATCAACAGAACCTGAAAAACCACACTACTATCTTCTCCGAATGGTATGCCCTCGATCTGGTGAAAAACCAGGACGGCGCGGTGGTCGGTTGTACCGCACTGTGCATCGAAACCGGCGAAGTGGTGTACTTCAAAGCCCGCGCTACCGTGCTGGCGACCGGCGGCGCAGGCCGTATTTATCAATCCACCACTAACGCCCACATCAACACCGGCGACGGCGTCGGTATGGCTCTGCGCGCGGGCGTTCCGGTGCAGGATATGGAAATGTGGCAGTTCCACCCGACCGGTATCGCCGGGGCAGGGGTGCTGGTCACCGAAGGTTGCCGCGGCGAAGGCGGTTACCTGCTGAACAAACACGGCGAGCGCTTTATGGAGCGTTATGCGCCGAACGCGAAAGACCTGGCGGGTCGTGACGTGGTGGCGCGTTCCATCATGATCGAAATCCGCGAAGGCCGCGGCTGCGATGGTCCGTGGGGCCCGCACGCTAAACTGAAACTGGATCACCTGGGTAAAGAAGTGCTGGAATCCCGTCTGCCGGGTATTCTTGAACTGTCTCGTACCTTTGCCCACGTTGACCCGGTTAAAGAACCGATTCCGGTTATCCCAACCTGCCACTACATGATGGGCGGTATTCCGACCAAAGTGACTGGCCAGGCGCTGACCGTGAACGAGAAGGGCGAAGATGTGGTGATTCCGGGCCTGTTCGCCGTTGGCGAAATCGCCTGTGTATCGGTACATGGCGCCAACCGTCTGGGCGGCAACTCGCTGCTGGACCTGGTGGTCTTCGGCCGCGCGGCGGGTCTGCATCTGCAGGAATCCATCGCCGAGCAGGGCGCGCTGCGCGCTGCCAGCGAGTCCGATGTCGAAGCTTCCCTGGACCGCCTCAACCGTTGGAACAACACCCGTTCCGGCGAAGACCCGGTCGCTATCCGCAAAGCGCTGCAGGAATGTATGCAGCATAACTTCTCGGTCTTCCGTGAAGGCGACGCGATGCATAAAGGTCTGGAACAGCTGAAAGAGATCCGCGAGCGTCTGAAAAATGCGCGCCTGGACGACACTTCCAGCGAGTTCAATACCCAGCGCGTCGAGTGTCTGGAGCTGGATAACCTGATGGAAACCGCGTATTCCACGGCGGTATCCGCTAACTTCCGTACCGAAAGCCGCGGCGCGCATAGCCGCTTCGACTTCCCGGAACGTGATGATGAAAACTGGCTGTGCCATTCCCTGTATCTGCCAGAGTCGGAATCCATGACGCGTCGAGCGGTCAACATGGAACCGAAACTGCGTCCGGCATTCCCGCCGAAGATTCGTACTTATTAATGCGGAGACAGGAATATGAAACTCGAGTTTTCAATTTATCGCTATAACCCGGATGTTGACGACGCTCCGCATATGCAGGATTACACCCTCGACGCGGAAGAAGGTCGCGACATGATGCTGCTGGATGCGCTTATCCAACTGAAAGAAAAAGATCCGTCGCTGTCGTTCCGCCGCTCCTGCCGTGAAGGGGTGTGCGGTTCCGATGGTCTGAACATGAACGGTAAAAATGGTCTGGCGTGCATCACGCCGATCTCCGCGCTGAATCAGCCGGGTAAGAAAATTGTTATCCGTCCGCTGCCTGGATTGCCGGTTATCCGCGATTTGGTGGTAGACATGGGGCAATTCTACGCACAATATGAGAAGATCAAGCCTTACTTATTGAATAATGGGCAAAATCCTCCGGCTCGCGAGCATCTGCAGATGCCTGAGCAGCGCGAGAAACTCGATGGTCTGTACGAGTGTATTCTGTGCGCATGTTGTTCGACCTCTTGCCCGTCGTTCTGGTGGAACCCGGACAAGTTCATCGGCCCGGCAGGCCTTCTGGCCGCGTATCGCTTCCTGATCGACAGCCGCGATACCGAAACCAGCGAGCGTCTGGAAGGTCTGAGCGATGCTTTCAGCGTATTCCGCTGTCACAGTATTATGAACTGCGTCAGTGTTTGTCCTAAGGGATTGAACCCAACGCGCGCCATCGGCCATATTAAGTCGATGCTGTTGCAGCGCAGCGCGTAAGCAACACGGTCTGTCCCGGATGGCGCTTGCGCTTATCCGGGCTACCAAAGCAGTAGCCCCGGCAAGTGTTAGCGCCGCCGGGGGACAGATAGCAGGAAATGTTTAAAAACCGCCAAATATGTACCAGTAATGCGTAGGCCTGATAAGCGAAGCGCCATCAGGCAATAGAGATAGCAGGAAACCTCTAAAAACTGCCCCTGATAGTTAGACAGTTTTTAAAGGTTCCTTAGCGGATAGAAACCACAACTCGTCCGCAACAAGTGAACCCCGGCACGTGCACTCGGTGTGCGTGGTAGTTTCTACGGCGAAATAAGCATAAAAATGCTTAAGGGATCACGATGCAGAACGGCGCAATGAAAGCCTGGCTGGACTCTTCTTACCTCTCTGGTTCGAACCAGAGCTGGATAGAACAGCTCTATGAAGACTTCTTAACCGATCCTGACTCTGTTGACGCCAACTGGCGTTCGATGTTCCAGCAGTTACCTGGCACCGGAGTTAAACCGGATCAATTTCATTCGAAAACGCGTGATTATTTCCGTCGACTGGCGAAGGATGCCTCACGTTACACTTCTTCGATATCCGACCCTGATACCAATGTGAAGCAGGTTAAAGTCCTGCAGCTCATCAACGCATACCGCTTCCGCGGTCACCAGCAGGCGAATCTCGATCCGCTGGGACTGTGGCAGCAAGAGAGAGTGGCGGATCTCGATCCGGCTTACCACGATCTCACCGAGGCCGATTTCCAGGAAAGCTATAACGTAGGTTCTTTCGCCATCGGAAAAGACACGATGAAGCTGGGCGACCTGATCGCGGCGCTTAAGCAAACCTACTGCGGCTCCATCGGCGCGGAATACATGCACATCACCTCTACTGAAGAAAAACGCTGGATCCAGCAGCGCATTGAGTCAGTAGCGGGCAAAGCGAGCTTCACCGCGGAAGAGAAAAAGCGCTTCCTGAGCGAACTGACCGCCGCGGAAGGCCTGGAGCGCTACCTCGGCGCCAAATTCCCGGGCGCGAAACGCTTCTCGCTGGAAGGCGGCGATGCGTTAATCCCGATGCTCAAAGAGATCATCCGTCACGCCGGTAAGAGCGGCACCCGTGAAGTGGTGCTGGGCATGGCGCACCGTGGTCGTCTGAACGTACTGGTCAACGTGCTGGGTAAAAAACCGCAGGACCTGTTCGACGAATTCGCGGGCAAACATAAAGAACACCTCGGCACCGGCGACGTGAAGTACCACATGGGCTTCTCTTCCGATATGGAAACCGAAGGCGGTCTGGTTCACCTGGCGCTGGCGTTTAACCCGTCGCACCTGGAAATCGTCAGCCCGGTGGTTATCGGCTCCGTACGCGCCCGTCTGGATCGTCTGGACGAGCCGAGCAGCAACAAAGTTCTGCCAATCACCATCCACGGCGACGCCGCGGTAGCCGGCCAGGGCGTAGTTCAGGAAACCCTGAACATGTCCAAGGCGCGTGGTTACGAAGTGGGCGGTACCGTGCGCATCGTTATCAACAACCAGGTTGGCTTCACCACGTCCAACCCGCTGGATGCGCGTTCTACGCCGTACTGCACCGATATCGGTAAAATGGTTCAGGCGCCGATTTTCCACGTTAACGCGGATGACCCGGAAGCGGTCGCTTTCGTTACCCGTCTGGCGCTGGATTTCCGTAATACCTTCAAACGCGATGTCTTCATCGACCTGGTGTGCTACCGCCGTCACGGCCACAACGAAGCCGACGAGCCGAGCGCAACCCAGCCGCTGATGTACCAGAAAATCAAAAAGCATCCGACTCCGCGCAAAATCTACGCTGACAAGCTGGAGCAGGACAAAGTCGCGACGCTGGAAGACGCTACCGAACAGGTTAACCTCTACCGCGATGCGCTGGATGCCGGCGATTGCGTGGTAGCGGAATGGCGTCCGATGAACATGCACTCCTTTACCTGGTCTCCGTACCTCAACCATGAGTGGGATGAGAGCTACCCGGATAAAGTTGAGCCAAAACGCCTGCAAGAGCTGGCCAAACGCATCAGTACGGTGCCGGAAACCGTTGAGATGCAGTCTCGCGTAGCGAAAATCTACGGCGACCGCCAGCTGATGGCCGCCGGTGAGAAGCCGTTCGACTGGGGCGCGGCGGAAAACCTGGCGTACGCCACCCTGGTTGACGAAGGGATTCCGGTACGTCTGTCCGGCGAAGACTCCGGTCGCGGTACCTTCTTCCACCGTCATGCGGTTATCCATAACCAGAGCAACGGCTCTACCTATACGCCGCTGCAGAACGTACACAACGGCCAGGGCCAGTTCCGCGTCTGGGACTCCGTGCTGTCTGAAGAAGCGGTGCTGGCGTTCGAATACGGTTACGCCACCGCGGAACCACGCACCCTGACCATCTGGGAAGCGCAGTTCGGCGACTTCGCCAACGGCGCGCAGGTCGTTATTGACCAGTTCATCAGCTCCGGCGAGCAGAAATGGGGCCGGATGTGCGGCCTGGTGATGCTGCTGCCGCACGGCTATGAAGGGCAGGGCCCGGAGCACTCCTCCGCGCGTCTGGAACGTTATCTGCAGCTATGCGCTGAGCAGAACATGCAGGTTTGCGTACCGTCCACTCCGGCACAGGTTTATCACATGCTGCGTCGTCAGGCGCTGCGCGGTATGCGCCGTCCGCTGGTGGTCATGTCGCCGAAATCTCTGCTGCGCCACCCGCTGGCGGTTTCCAGCATGGATGAACTGGCGAACGGCACCTTTATGCCGGCTATTGGCGAAATCGACGAGCTCGATCCGCAAGCCGTGAAACGCGTCGTACTGTGCTCTGGTAAGGTTTACTACGACCTGCTGGAACAGCGCCGTAAAAACGAGCAAAAAGATGTCGCCATCGTGCGTATCGAACAGCTCTATCCGTTCCCGCATCAGGCGGTACAGGAAGCGCTGAAAGCTTACTCGCACGTCCACGATTTTGTCTGGTGCCAGGAAGAGCCGCTCAACCAGGGCGCATGGTACTGCAGCCAGCACCACCTTCGTGAAGTAGTTCCATTTGGGGCCTCTCTGCGTTATGCAGGCCGCCCGGCCTCCGCCTCTCCGGCGGTAGGGTATATGTCCGTTCACCAGAAACAGCAACAAGATCTGGTCAATGACGCGCTGAACGTCGATTAATTAAAGGATACACAATGAGTAGCGTAGATATTCTGGTTCCCGACCTTCCTGAGTCCGTAGCTGACGCAACCGTCGCCACCTGGCACAAAAAACCGGGCGACGCGGTAGTCCGCGACGAAGTTCTGGTCGAAATCGAAACTGACAAAGTGGTACTGGAAGTACCGGCATCAGCGGACGGCATTCTGGATGCAGTACTGGAAGACGAAGGCGCCACCGTGCTGTCTCGTCAGATTCTGGGCCGCCTGCGTGAAGGCAACAGCGCCGGTAAAGCCGCTGATGCGAAAGCTGATACTAAAGAGTCCACCCCGGCTCAGCGTCAGCAAGCGTCTCTGGAAGAGCAAAGCAACGACGCGCTTAGCCCGGCTATCCGTCGCCTGTTGGCTGAACACAGCCTCGACGCGGCGGCGATTAAAGGCACCGGCGTTGGCGGCCGTCTGACCCGCGAAGACGTTGAGAAGCATCTGGCGAGCGCGCCGGCGAAAGCTGAAGCGAAAGCGCCAGCCGCTGCTGCGGCGCCGGTTGCGCAACTGGGCCACCGCTCTGAAAAACGCGTACCGATGACCCGTCTGCGCAAACGCGTTGCCGAGCGTCTGCTGGAAGCGAAAAACTCTACCGCCATGCTGACCACGTTCAACGAAGTCAACATGAAGCCGATTATGGATCTGCGTAAGCAGTACGGCGAAGCGTTCGAAAAACGTCACGGTATCCGTCTGGGCTTCATGTCCTTCTACGTGAAAGCGGTGGTTGAAGCGCTGAAACGCTACCCGGAAGTGAACGCTTCCATCGATGGCGATGACGTGGTTTATCACAACTACTTCGACGTGAGCATGGCGGTTTCTACGCCGCGCGGCCTGGTGACTCCGGTTCTGCGTGACGTTGACCTGCTGGGCATGGCGGATATCGAAAAGAATATTAAAGAGCTGGCAGTGAAAGGCCGTGACGGCAAGCTGACCGTAGATGACCTGACCGGCGGTAACTTCACCATTACCAACGGCGGCGTATTCGGTTCTCTGATGTCCACGCCGATCATCAACCCACCGCAGAGCGCCATCCTGGGTATGCATGCCATTAAAGACCGTCCGATGGCGGTGAATGGCAAGGTAGAAATTCTGCCGATGATGTACCTGGCGCTCTCCTACGACCACCGTCTGATCGATGGACGTGAATCGGTAGGCTTCCTGGTAGCGATTAAAGAGCTGCTGGAAGATCCGACTCGTCTGCTGCTGGACGTGTAGTCTGTAAGAGTATTACCTACCGTAGGCCGGATAAGGCGTTCGCGCCGCCATCCGGCGTTGATGAGATGCCTGATGGCGACGCTTGCGCGTCTTATCAGGCCTACAGGTTTAAAGATAATTATTACCTGAAGGATGGACTGAACACATGAACTTACATGAATATCAGGCAAAACAACTTTTTGCCCGCTATGGCTTACCGGCGCCGGTGGGTTATGCCTGTACTACTCCGCGTGAAGCAGAAGAAGCCGCTTCAAAAATCGGCGCGGGTCCGTGGGTAGTGAAATGTCAGGTTCACGCTGGTGGCCGCGGTAAAGCGGGCGGTGTGAAAGTAGTTAAGAGCAAAGAAGAGATTCGCGCTTTTGCTGAGCATTGGCTGGGCAAACGCCTGGTGACTTACCAAACAGATGCTAACGGCCAGCCGGTAAACCAGATTCTGGTTGAAGCGGCGACCGACATTGATAAAGAGCTGTATCTGGGCGCGGTTGTTGACCGTAGCTCCCGTCGCGTGGTGTTCATGGCGTCTACCGAAGGCGGCGTGGAAATCGAAAAAGTGGCGGAAGAAACCCCGCACCTGATCCACAAGATCGCTATCGATCCGCTGGCGGGCCCGATGCCTTACCAGGGTCGTGAACTGGCGTTCAAACTGGGTCTGGAAGGTAAACAGGTTCAGCAGTTCACCAAGATCTTCATGGGTCTGGCGACCATCTTCCTGGAGCGCGACCTGGCGCTGATCGAAATCAACCCGCTGGTTATCACCAAGCAGGGCGACCTGATCTGCCTCGACGGCAAACTGGGCGCTGACGGCAACGCGCTGTTCCGCCAGCCGGATCTGCGTGAAATGCGCGACCAGTCTCAAGAAGATCCGCGCGAAGCTCAGGCGGCGCAGTGGGAACTGAACTACGTTGCTCTCGACGGCAACATCGGTTGCATGGTTAACGGCGCAGGCCTGGCGATGGGCACCATGGACATCGTTAAGCTGCACGGCGGCGAACCGGCTAACTTCCTCGACGTTGGCGGCGGCGCCACCAAAGAGCGCGTAACCGAAGCGTTCAAAATCATCCTCTCTGACGACAACGTTAAAGCGGTTCTGGTTAACATCTTCGGCGGTATCGTACGTTGCGACCTGATCGCTGACGGCATCATCGGCGCGGTTGAAGAAGTGGGTGTTAACGTACCGGTTGTTGTACGTCTCGAAGGTAACAACGCCGAACTGGGCGCGAAAAAACTGGCTGACAGCGGCCTGAATATTATTGCAGCGAAAAGTCTGACGGACGCAGCACAGCAGGTTGTTGCCGCAGTGGAGGGGAAATAATGTCAGTTTTAATTAATAAAGACACCAAGGTTATCTGCCAGGGCTTTACCGGTAGCCAGGGTACATTCCACTCTGAACAAGCGATCGCTTACGGCACTCAGATGGTTGGCGGCGTAACGCCAGGTAAAGGCGGCACCACTCACCTGGGCCTGCCGGTATTTAACACCGTGCGTGAAGCCGTTGAAGCCACCGGCGCGACTGCGACCGTCATCTACGTTCCGGCGCCGTTCTGCAAAGACTCCATTCTGGAAGCTATCGACGCGGGCATTAAGCTGATTATCACCATCACTGAAGGTATCCCGACCCTGGATATGCTGACCGTGAAAGTGAAGCTGGACGAAGCTGGCGTTCGCATGATCGGCCCGAACTGCCCGGGCGTTATCACTCCGGGCGAGTGCAAAATCGGCATCATGCCGGGTCACATCCACAAGCCGGGTAAAGTGGGCATCGTTTCCCGTTCCGGTACCCTGACCTATGAAGCGGTTAAGCAGACCACCGACTATGGCTTCGGCCAGTCTACCTGCGTCGGTATCGGCGGCGACCCGATCCCGGGCTCCAACTTCATCGATATCCTGAAAATGTTCCAGGAAGACCCGCAGACCGAAGCGATCGTCATGATCGGTGAAATCGGCGGCAGCGCGGAAGAAGAAGCGGCAGCTTACATTAAAGAGCACGTGACTAAGCCGGTTGTCGGCTATATCGCGGGCGTTACCGCGCCGAAAGGCAAGCGTATGGGCCACGCAGGCGCCATCATCGCTGGCGGTAAAGGTACTGCTGATGAGAAATTTGCTGCGCTGGAAGCGGCCGGTGTGAAAACCGTTCGCAGCCTGGCGGATATCGGCGAAGCGCTGAAAGCTATTATCAAGTAAACCCTCACTGCTCTCAGGAGCAGACTAATGTCCGATTTCGACATGGTTGGCCACCGTCAGGTGGCCTTTTTTTTGCCTTGTCGTCAGCCGCAGGCGCTCTCTTACGTTAAAAAACGCTATTCTATTGATTTGATGAATATTATTGGGAATAATCACTCGCCGCTTGTCCGGGGGAGGGGAGGTGGTTAATTTTATGTGAAAATAAACAGGAAAACGCAGACGTTATTTTTTTGCATTTCGATTGGGAAAAATAGTGTGACCGGTCTAACATTATTAGGATCGCATCATTTCTTGCCTTAAATTGGTTAAAGTTAAAATTATATTACCTATAATTCTCATTTCCCCCTTTTTAGTAACCGCTAGCGGCAGACTTTAAACACATTTTTAACATCAATTTCACCGTTATTCTTTATTGCGCCACATAATTAACATAAGAAGAAAAAATTGATTTATATCAATGCTTAATCCTTGGAAAAAATCACCAAAAAACGTTAAATTGTCGCAAATCAAATTGGCCTATTCCGGGCATTTTCGCTATATATTGATCACCGTCGAAAAATGTAAAGCTGGAACAATAAAATCCTATTTATTGTAAGGTTATTGCGGCGTAATATATTAGAGAATCATTTGGTTTTTTCGTTAACGTATTTGTAACCTTTGCGAGGGCGCTGTTTCATCGCCAGATGAGCAGTAACGTACCAGGGAGCAAATAATTTTGTATTGGGGCATGCGTATGAACCTGAATTATTGGGTTCGTTCTCGGAGTCTTCATGCGATGAGCAAGGAGTCATGATGTTAGATATAGTCGAACTGTCGCGCTTACAGTTTGCCTTGACCGCGATGTACCACTTCCTTTTTGTGCCGCTAACGCTCGGTATGGCGTTCCTGCTGGCCATCATGGAAACGGTCTACGTCCTTTCCGGCAAACAGATTTATAAAGATATGACCAAGTTCTGGGGCAAGTTGTTTGGTATCAACTTCGCTCTGGGTGTCGCAACCGGTTTGACCATGGAGTTCCAGTTCGGGACTAACTGGTCTTACTACTCTCACTATGTGGGCGATATCTTCGGTGCGCCGCTGGCCATTGAAGGTCTGATGGCCTTCTTCCTCGAATCTACCTTTGTAGGTCTGTTCTTCTTCGGTTGGGATCGTCTGGGCAAAGTTCAGCACATGGCGGTGACCTGGCTGGTCGCTCTGGGGTCTAACCTCTCCGCGCTGTGGATCCTGGTGGCCAACGGCTGGATGCAGAACCCGATCGCATCGGATTTCAACTTTGAAACCATGCGTATGGAGATGGTCAGCTTCTCCGAGCTGGTCCTGAACCCGGTTGCTCAGGTTAAATTCGTCCACACCGTGGCTTCCGGCTATGTGACTGGCGCGATGTTCATCCTTGCCATCAGCTCCTGGTACATGCTTAAAGGCCGTGATTTCGCCTTTGCTAAACGCTCCTTCGCGATTGCTGCAAGCTTTGGTATGGCCGCTATCCTCTCCGTTATCGTCCTCGGCGATGAGTCCGGTTACGAAATGGGTGACGTGCAGAAAACCAAACTGGCGGCGATTGAAGCGGAATGGGAAACTCAGCCGGCTCCGGCTGCCTTTACCCTATTTGGTATTCCCGACCAGGAAGCGCAAACCAACCACTTCTCCATCCAGATCCCATACGCGCTGGGTATCATCGCTACCCGCTCGGTGGATAAGCCGGTTATCGGCCTGAAAGATCTGATGGCGCAGCATGAAGAGCGTATTCGTAACGGGATGAAAGCCTATGCGCTGCTGGAACAGCTGCGCGCCGGTTCGACTGACCAGGCGGTTCGCGATCGGTTCAATAACGTTAAGAAAGACCTCGGTTATGGTCTGCTGCTCAAGCGCTATACCCCGAACGTCGCTGACGCCACGGAAGAGCAGATCGCCAAAGCGACCAAAGACTCTATTCCGAGCGTAGCGCCGCTGTACTTCGCCTTCCGTATCATGGTGGCGTGCGGCGTACTGATGCTGTTGATTATCGGCGCCTCTTTCTGGACCGTGATTCGCAACCGTATTGGCGAGAAAAAATGGCTGCTGCGCGCCGCGTTCTTCGGCCTGCCGCTGCCGTGGATTGCCGTTGAAGCGGGCTGGTTTGTTGCCGAGTATGGCCGTCAGCCGTGGGCGATTGGTGAAGTGCTGCCAACCGCGGTGGCGAACTCGTCGCTGACCGCAGGCGATCTGATCTTCTCGATGTTGCTGATCTGCGGTCTGTATACGCTGTTCCTGGTGGCTGAACTGTTCCTCATGTTCAAGTTTGCCCGCAAAGGACCGAGCAGCCTGAAAACGGGTCGCTATCACTTTGAACAGTCCTCCGCGGCTATTCAGTCGGCACGCTAAGACAGGAGTCGTCAAATGATCGATTATGAAGTATTGCGTTTAATCTGGTGGCTACTGATCGGCGTTCTGCTGATTGGCTTCGCCGTCGCCGACGGTTTCGACATGGGGGTGGGCATGCTCACCCGTTTCCTCGGTCGTAATGACACCGAGCGTCGAATCATGATCAACTCCATCGCCCCGCACTGGGACGGAAACCAGGTGTGGCTTATCACCGCCGGCGGCGCGCTGTTTGCTGCCTGGCCGATGGTATACGCCGCCGCGTTCTCCGGCTTCTATGTGGCGATGATTCTGGTGCTGGCGTCTTTATTCTTCCGTCCGGTGGGCTTTGACTACCGCTCCAAGATTGAAGATACCCGCTGGCGCAACATGTGGGACTGGGGCATCTTCGTGGGGAGCTTTGTGCCGCCGCTGGTAATCGGCGTGGCTTTCGGCAACCTGCTGCAGGGTGTACCGTTCCATATCGATGAGTATCTGCGTCTGTACTACACCGGCAACTTCTTCCAGCTGCTGAACCCGTTTGGTCTGCTGGCCGGTATCGTCAGCGTGGCGATGATCCTGACGCAGGGCGCGACCTACCTGCAGATGCGTACCGTAGGCGAACTGCACCTGCGCACCCGCACCGTCTCCACGGTGGCGGCGCTGGTGACGCTGGTCTGCTTCGCGCTGGCGGGCGTTTGGGTCTACTACGGCATCGACGGCTACGTGGTGAAATCGGTGCTGGATCATACCGGCCCGTCTAACCCGCTGACCAAAGAAGTGGCGCGTGAAGCCGGCGCGTGGATGGTGAACTTTAACAACATGCCAGCGCTGTGGGCCATTCCTGCCCTGGGCGTGGTGCTGCCGCTGCTGACCGTCGCGTCAACAAAAGCAGATAAAGGCGCCATGGCGTTCCTGTTCTCCTCGCTGACGCTGGCCTGCATCATCCTGACCGCGGGTATCGCGATGTTCCCGTTCATCATGCCGTCCAGCACGATGCTGAATGCGAGCCTGACGATGTGGGATGCAACCTCCAGCCAGCTGACGCTGAATGTGATGACCTACGTGGCTATCGTGTTTGTGCCGATTATCCTCGGCTACACCACCTGGTGTTACTGGAAGATGTTTGGCCGCATTACCCGCGAAGACATCGAAAAGAACACCCACTCGCTGTACTAAGGTAAGGAGCTATATATGTGGTACTTCGCATGGATTTTGGGAACGCTGCTTGCCTGTGCCTTTGGGGTGATTACCGCGCTGGCGCTTGAGCACGTGGAAGCTACCAAAGCAGGTAAAGAAGAGCATTGATGAAAATTATCGCGACCCTTTACGCGATAATGGACAAGCGCCCGTTAAGGGCGCTTTCCTTATTAATGGCGCTGCTGCTGGCAGGCTGCATCTTCTGGGATCCGTCGCGCTTTGCGGCGAAGACCAGCGAGCTTGAAATCTGGCATGGTTTCTTGCTGATGTGGGCGGTGTGCGCCGGCGTCATTCACGGTGTGGGCTTTCGTCCGAAGGCCGTGCACTGGCAGGGGATTTTTTGTCCGCTTATCGCTGATATCGTTCTCTTCGCAGGCCTGATCTTTTTCTTCTTTTGAAAGATAAGAGTATAAGAGAAGTCTGTTAACCGCATGGGCTTGCATAAGCCCATAAAAATTTACTCGCCGTTTACTTTCTCCCATTCCAAACCACGATTCCCGCGCGTATAGTAGCGAAGTTTGAAAGCACTACTCTTTTTTTGCATTACCGGGATGTAAAGTGAATACAACGCTGTTTCGATGGCCGGTCCGGGTCTACTACGAAGATACCGATGCCGGTGGTGTGGTTTACCACGCCAGTTACGTCGCTTTTTATGAAAGAGCACGCACAGAGATGCTGCGCCACCATCACTTCAGTCAGCAGGTTCTGTTGGCTGAACGAGTTGCCTTTGTCGTTCGCAAAATGACGCTGGAGTATTTTGCGCCCGCCAGACTCGACGACATGCTCGAAATCCAGACGGAAATTACCTCGATGCGAGGCACCTCTTTGGTTTTCACGCAGCGAATCGTCAACGCCGAGAATACAGTTTTGAACGAAGCTGAAGTTCTCATTGTGTGCGTTGATCCACTCTTAATGAAGCCTCGTGCGCTTCCCAAGTCTATTGTCGCGGAGTTTAAGCAGTGACTGACATGAATATCCTTGATTTGTTCCTGAAGGCGAGCCTTCTGGTTAAACTTATCATGTTGATTTTGATTGGTTTTTCTATCGCTTCCTGGGCTATTATTATTCAGAGAACGCGTATCCTCAATTCCGCCAGCCGCGAAGCCGAAGCGTTTGAAGATAAGTTCTGGTCCGGCATTGAACTGTCTCGCCTGTACCAGGAGAGCCAGGGCCGTCGCGATAGCCTCGCCGGTTCCGAGCAGATTTTTTACAGCGGCTTTAAAGAGTTCGCGCGTCTGCATCGTGCCAACAGCCATGCGCCGGAAGCGATTGTCGAAGGGGCGTCGCGCGCGATGCGTATCTCGATGAACCGCGAACTGGAAACGCTGGAAACGCATATTCCGTTCCTTGGCACCGTGGGTTCCATCAGTCCGTATATTGGCCTGTTCGGTACCGTCTGGGGGATCATGCACGCCTTTATCGCCCTCGGCGCGGTGAAGCAGGCGACGCTGCAGATGGTTGCGCCGGGGATCGCGGAAGCGCTGATCGCCACGGCAATCGGTCTTTTCGCCGCCATCCCGGCGGTTATGGCCTACAACCGTTTGAACCAGCGCGTGAACAAACTTGAACTGAACTACGACAACTTTATGGAAGAGTTCACCGCCATTCTGCACCGTCAGGCGTTTACCAGCAGCGAAAGCAATAAGGGGTAAGCCATGGCCAGAGCACGTGGACGCGGACGTCGCGAACTGAAGTCCGAGATTAACATCGTTCCGCTGCTGGATGTCCTGTTGGTGCTGTTGCTGATCTTCATGGCGACAGCGCCGATCATTACGCAGAGCGTGGAAGTCGATCTGCCGGACGCCACGGAGTCGCAAGCGGTGAAAAGCAACGATGAACCACCGGTTATCGTTGAAGTCTCCGGAGTAGGGCAGTACAGCGTGAAAGTCGGTCAGGAAACGTTGTCCCAACTGCCGCCGGAGCAGGTCATTGCTGAAGCGAAGCGCCGACTCGAAGCGAATGAGAAGACGGTGTTCCTTATCGGCGGCGCGAAAGATGTGCCTTACGATGAAATTATTAAAGCGCTTAACCTGTTGCATAGCGCAGGGGTTAAATCGGTTGGCTTAATGACCAAGCCTATTTAATCGGCCCGCGAAGCGAGCGGCGGTGGATATCGATAGCATTCCGCCGCTGCTTTTAAGCGGCAACAGGCGAACAGTTTTTGGGAACCGATAGTGTCAAAGGCAACCGAACAAAACGATAAGCTTAAACGAGCGATCATAGTTTCAGTGGTGCTGCACATCATTCTGATTGCGCTACTGATCTGGAGTTCGTTCGATGAGCATCTGGATGCTTCTGCCGGCGGCGGCGGAGGTTCGTCCATTGATGCGGTGATGGTCGATCCTGGCGCGGTAGTCAACAACTACAACCGCCAGCAACAGCAGCAGTCCAGCGCGCGTCGCGCGGCCGAGCAGCGAGAAAAGCAGGCTCAGCAGCAGGCTGAAGAGCTGCGGGAAAAACAGGCCGCCGAGCAGGAACGCCTGAAGCAAATGGAACAAGAACGTCTGCAGGCGCAGGAAGCGGCGAAAGAAGCGAAAGAACAGCAGAAACAGGCTGAAGAGGCTGCAGCTAAGGCTGCCGCCGCGGCAAAAGCGAAAGCGGATGCCCAGGCGAAAGAGGCGCAGGAAGCTGCCGCCAAAGCCGCCGCCGATGCCAAAGCGAAGGCCGATGCTCAGGCGAAATTCGCGGAAGCGGCTGCCGCTAAGGCGGCTGCTAAAGCGGCTGCCGACGCCAAGAAGCAGGCGGAAGCCGAAGCGGCGAAAGCCGCCGCGGATGCGCAGAAGAAAGCCGAAGCGGAAGCGGCGAAAAAAGCTCAGCAGGATGCAGAGAAGAAAGCGCAGCAGCAGGCCGAGAAGAAAGCTCAGCAGGAAGCGGCGAAACAGGCTGCGGCAGAAAAGGCCGCCGCTGAAAAAGCCGCTGCCCAGAAAGCTGCCGCGGAAAAAGCTGCAGCCGAGAAGGCCGCTGCTGAAAAAGCCGCAGCTGCCGAAAAAGCCGCTGCCGCCAAAGCAGCCGCCAAGAAAGCCGCTGCAGCTAAAGAAGCAAGCGGTGTTGACGATCTGCTCGGTGACCTGAGCTCAGGTAAGAATGCGCCGAAAACCGGCGGTGGAGCTAAAGGCAATGGCCAGCCATCGAAAGATAGCGGCGCCTCTGGCGCCAACGGTGGGGCTACGGGCGCTGATATCAGCGCATACGCAAAGCAAATACAAATGGCTATTCAAAGCCGCCTGTATGATGCCAGCCTCTATCAAGGCAAGCGTTGCGTGTTGCATATCAATCTTAGGCCTGACGGTACATTGAAGGATATCACCTCTGAAGGAGGCGACCCTGCGCTGTGTCAGGCGGCATTAACGGCAGCACGTACTGCGAGTATTCCTAAACCGCCAAGTCAGGCTGTTTATGAGAAAATAAAAAATGCCACACTAGACTTTAAACTGTAATCGTTTTTCCCCGTGCAAGCGGGGAAAAACAATCTATGGTAGTCACAGGGTTTTGGTAGTTTTGTGTATTTGGGTTTGTTAACATTCTGCTAAATTATCGTGGGCTTTCCGCCCGGATAAGGGAGATATGATGAAGCAGGCATTACGAGTAGCATTTGGTTTTTTGATGCTGTGGGCGGCGGTGCTGCACGCAGAAGTACGCATCGAGATCACCCAAGGGGTGGACTCGGCGCGCCCCATCGGTGTGGTGCCATTCCAGTGGGCTGGCCCGGGCGCTGCGCCTGAAGATATTGGCGGCGTGGTAGCGGCTGACCTGCGCAATAGCGGCAAGTTTAATCCGCTGGATCGCTCGCGCCTGCCTCAGCAGCCGGGTAGCGCTCAGGAAGTGCAGCCTGCGGCATGGTCCGCGCTGGGCGTTGACGCCGTGGTCGTAGGCCAGGTGACGCCAAACCCTGACGGTTCTTACCAGGTTGCCTATCAGCTGGTGGATACCGGCGGTGCGCCGGGTACTATCCTGTCGCAAGGCTCTTTCAAAGTGACCAAGCAGTACCTGCGTTATGCCGGACATACTGCCAGCGACGCGGTATTTGAAAAGCTGACCGGGATTAAAGGCGCTTTCCGTACCCGTATCGCTTACGTGGTTCGCACCAACGGCGGCCAGTTCCCGTATGAGCTGCGCGTCTCTGACTACGATGGCTACAACCAGTTCCTGGTTCACCGTTCATCGCAGCCGCTGATGTCGCCGGCATGGTCTCCGGACGGTTCTAAACTGGCCTATGTGACCTTCGAAAGCGGCCGTTCCGCGCTGGTAGTCCAGACGCTGGCGAATGGCGCAGTCCGTCAGATTGCCTCCTTCCCGCAGCACAACGGCGCGCCGGCCTTCTCGCCGGATGGCAGCAAACTGGCATTCGCACTGTCGAAAACCGGTAGCCTGAACCTGTACGTGATGGACCTCGGATCCGGCCAGATTCGTCAGGTGACTAACGGTCGCAGCAATAACACCGAACCGAGCTGGTTCCCGGATAGCCAGAACCTGGCGTTTACTTCCGACCAGGCTGGCCGTCCTCAGGTGTATAAAGTCAACATCAACGGCGGTACGCCGCAGCGTATTACCTGGGAAGGTTCGCAGAACCAGGATGCTGACGTCAGCGCTGATGGTAAAATTATGGTAATGGTAAGCTCGGCCAACGGTCAGCAACACATTGCTAAGCAAGATCTGGAAGCGGGTGGTGTACAGGTTCTGTCATCAACGTTTTTAGATGAAACGCCAAGTCTGGCACCTAACGGCACTATGGTAATCTACAGCTCTTCTCAGGGGATGGGATCCGTGCTGAATCTGGTTTCTACAGATGGGCGTTTCAAAGCGCGTCTTCCGGCAACTGATGGACAGGTAAAATTCCCTGCCTGGTCGCCGTATCTGTGATAATAAATAATTGATTATTAAAGGAATCAAAGAAATGCAACTGAACAAAGTGCTGAAAGGGCTGATGATCGCTCTGCCGGTTATGGCAATCGCGGCGTGTTCTTCCAACAAGAACGCCAGCAACGACCAGAGCGGTGAAGGCATGCTGGGTGCCGGCACTGGTATGGACGCTAACGGTAACGGCGGCAACATGTCTTCCGAAGAGCAAGCGCGTCTGCAGATGCAGCAGCTGCAGCAGAACAACATCGTTTACTTCGATCTGGACAAGTACGATATCCGTTCTGACTTCGCTGCAATGCTGGATGCGCACGCTAACTTCCTGCGTAGCAACCCGTCCTACAAAGTGACCGTAGAAGGTCACGCGGATGAGCGCGGTACTCCGGAATACAACATCGCTCTGGGTGAGCGTCGTGCTAACGCCGTTAAGATGTATCTGCAGGGCAAAGGTGTTTCTGCTGACCAGATTTCCATCGTTTCTTACGGTAAAGAAAAACCTGCAGTACTGGGTCATGACGAAGCGGCATATGCCAAAAACCGTCGCGCCGTACTGGTTTACTAAGAGAATTGCATGAGCAGTAACTTCAGACATCATTTATTGAGTCTGTCGTTACTGGTTGGCATAGCGGCCCCCTGGGCCGCTTTTGCTCAGGCGCCAATCAGTAGTGTCGGCTCAGGCTCGGTCGAAGACCGCGTCACTCAACTTGAGCGTATTTCCAATGCTCACAGCCAGCTTTTAACCCAACTCCAGCAACAACTCTCCGATAACCAAAGCGATATTGATTCCCTGCGCGGTCAGATTCAGGAAAATCAGTATCAGCTCAATCAGATTGTCGAACGCCAGAAGCAGATTCTGCAACAGATCGACGGGCTGACGAGCGGTGGCGGAGCAGCTGCGGCAGGCGCGCAGACGCAGGCTCCATCGTCTTCTGGCGATCAGAGTTCGGCTGCCGCCAGTACAGCGCCGGCGGCCTCTTCTGGGGCGCCTGCGATGACCGGGGATGCCAACACCGATTACAACGCGGCTATTGCGCTGGTTAAAGATTCGTCCCGCCAGGATGACGCGATGGTGGCGTTTCAGAACTTCGTCAAGAAGTACCCGGATTCAACCTATCAGCCGAACGCCAACTACTGGCTCGGACAGTTGAACTACAATAAGGGGAAAAAAGACGATGCGGCATATTATTTTGCCTCGGTGGTGAAAAACTATCCGAAATCCCCGAAAGCGCCGGATGCGATGTTTAAAGTCGGCGTCATCATGCAGGACAAAGGTGACACCGCGAAAGCGAAAGCGGTTTACCAGCAGGTGGTCAGCAAATTCCCTGGCACCGATGGTGCGAAACAAGCGCAAAAACGTCTTAACGCCCTGGGTTGATTATGGCATGACCAGAAATCGCGTTATTTCTGGTCTTGTCGCGCGAATCCCAAGCAGTTAAGTGATCTTTATCGAAATTTTAGTTGCGCTGAAATCTGAAATCAGTAATATATGCCGCCGTTGCCAAGGGATATCGAACAAGCCCAAAGCGACGCCAGAGTGGGTCGTTAGCTCAGTTGGTAGAGCAGTTGACTTTTAATCAATTGGTCGCAGGTTCGAATCCTGCACGACCCACCAATCGTTCTGGTGGAACGCGATAGTAAAACGTGAAGGATAACGTTGCGTTAGCAACGGCCCGTAGGGCGAGGCAAAGCCGAGTCATCCTGCACGACCCACCACTAATTAGTTTTAATTGTAGTATCCAGCGTAGTATCGGGTGATTAGCTCAGCTGGGAGAGCACCTCCCTTACAAGGAGGGGGTCGGCGGTTCGATCCCGTCATCACCCACCACCGGGTCGTTAGCTCAGTTGGTAGAGCAGTTGACTTTTAATCAATTGGTCGCAGGTTCGAATCCTGCACGACCCACCATCTTAATGATGGGGTCGGTGGAAGCAGTATCGGTAGTATCCAGCGCAGTTTCGGGTGATTAGCTCAGCTGGGAGAGCACCTCCCTTACAAGGAGGGGGTCGGCGGTTCGATCCCGTCATCACCCACCACTCGGGTCGTTAGCTCAGTTGGTAGAGCAGTTGACTTTTAATCAATTGGTCGCAGGTTCGAATCCTGCACGACCCACCATCTAAAATGATGGTGCCGAGTACAAAATCTTTCAGGTAACACCCTTAGGGTCGTTAGCTCAGTTGGTAGAGCAGTTGACTTTTAATCAATTGGTCGCAGGTTCGAATCCTGCACGACCCACCAATCTTTAACGGTGGTTTCTGGTAGAACGTGAAGGATAACGTTGCGATAGCAACGGCCCGAAGGGCGAGGCAAAGCCGAGTCATCCTGCACGACGCACCATCCTGAATGATTACAGCAGTAAAATCCCGCAAGGGGTCGTTAGCTCAGTTGGTAGAGCAGTTGACTTTTAATCAATTGGTCGCAGGTTCGAATCCTGCACGACCCACCATTCAACATTGAACTTTGATGTTGAACGTGAAGGATAACGTTGCGTCAGCAACGGCCCGTAGGGCGAGGCGAAGCCGAGTCATCCTGCACGACCCACCAATGTAAAAAGGCGCCCTAAAGGCGCCTTTTTGCTATGCGTCATTCTCCACAATCAACTCCATGTTCGCACTACGCTTACCTTGACTCCATAGCGCACGAACCGGTAGCCCGGGAAGATGCGCAGCATCGTCCCCGGGGAATACAAAATTCATCACGACATTTCGCTTGCAATCGGCTATCTTGTTTAGCATATAAAACATAGTGACCGTATTAAGGCGATACATAGCGATATTTACGGTTTCAAAGTTAAGCCAGTAAAACGAGATTGCATGATGAGCGTAATGTTTGATCCTGAAACGGCGATTTATCCTTTCCCGCCAAAACCACAACCGTTGAACCATGACGAAAAAGCGTTTTACCGCGAGAAAATTAAACGCCTGCTGCGTGAACGCGACGCCGTGATGGTGGCGCATTACTACACCGATCCTGAAATTCAGCAACTGGCCGAAGAGACCGGCGGCTGTATTGCCGACTCGCTGGAAATGGCGCGTTTTGGCGCGCGTCACCCGGCCTCCACGCTGCTGGTTGCCGGAGTGCGTTTTATGGGCGAAACGGCCAAAATTCTTAGTCCGGAAAAGACCATTCTGATGCCGACGCTGAATGCGGAGTGCTCGCTGGATCTCGGCTGTCCCATTGATGACTTTAATGCGTTTTGCGATGCTCACCCGGATCGCACCGTGGTGGTCTATGCCAATACGTCAGCGGCGGTAAAAGCGCGCGCCGACTGGGTGGTGACCTCCAGCATCGCGGTGGAGTTGATTGAACATCTCGATAGCCTCGGACAAAAGATACTTTGGGCGCCGGACCGCCATCTTGGTCGCTATGTACAGCGCCAGACCGGGGCCGACGTGTTGTGCTGGCAGGGCGCCTGCATCGTCCATGATGAATTCAAAACCCAGGCGCTGGCGCGCATGAAGGGGCTCTACCCCGATGCGGCGATCCTGGTGCATCCGGAATCACCGCAGGCGATTGTCGACATGGCGGATGCGGTAGGATCAACCAGCCAATTAATTGCCGCGGCGAAAAGCCTGCCGCAGCGCCAGCTTATCGTGGCCACCGATCGCGGGATCTTCTATAAAATGCAGCAGGCGGTACCGGAAAAAGAGCTGCTGGAAGCGCCTACGGCAGGTGAGGGCGCAACCTGTCGCAGCTGCGCCCATTGTCCGTGGATGGCGATGAACGGCCTGAAAGCGATTGCGGAAGGGTTAGAGCAGGGCGGCGTTGAACACGAAATTCACGTTGACGCCAAACTGCGTGCCGGGGCATTAATTCCGCTTAACCGTATGCTGGAATTTGCGGCTACACTACGGGGATAACTCATTACCGCGTCGCGTTACGCTTAGGGGATAAAATGGATTTTTTCAGTACGCAGAATATTTTAGTGCATATACCGATCGGCGCCGGCGGCTACGATCTGTCGTGGATTGAGGCGGTGGGGACCATCGCCGGCCTGCTGTGCATCTGGCTGGCGAGCCTGGAAAAAATCAGCAACTACGCTTTCGGCCTGGTGAACGTAACGCTTTTTGCGATCATCTTCTTCCAGATCCAGCTGTACGCCAGCCTGCTGCTGCAGCTGTTTTTCTTCGCGGCGAACGTTTACGGCTGGTACGCGTGGTCAAGGCAGACCAGCGATAACGAAGCAGAACTGAAAATTCGCTGGCTGCCGCTGCCAAAAGCGCTGGCCTGGCTGGCGGGCTGCGTAGTGGCTATCGGCCTGATGACGGTGTTTATTAACCCGGTATTTGCCTTCCTGACCCGCATCGCCGTCAACCTGATGCAAATGCTCGGGCTACAGGTGGCGATGCCGACGCTGGAACCGGATGCTTTCCCATTCTGGGATTCCTGCATGATGGTGCTGTCGATTGCCGCGATGGTGTTGATGACGCGTAAATACGTGGAGAACTGGCTGCTGTGGGTGATCATCAACGTCATCAGCGTGGTGATTTTCGCTCTGCAGGGCGTGTACGCGATGTCGCTGGAGTATTTGCTGCTCACGTTCATTGCCCTGAACGGTAGCCGGATGTGGATTAACAGCGCGCGTGAGCGAGGTTCTCACGCGCTTTCACGTTAATGGTGATGATGATGTTCATGTCCGGAATGCGCCAGATTCAGGTGGCATTCCGGGCCGCTGCAGGGGCGATACTCCATCTGTACCGTCACATGCTCAATTTCATATTTATGCTCAATAAAATGCTGGATGCTATCAAGTAGCGCATCGTGATCGTGTGGCGGCACGACCTGTACATGTAGCGTCATCACCGGTTTTTCCCCTACCAGCCAGACGTGAACGTGGTGAACGTCGCGGACTTCAGGTATCGAGCGGCGTAGATCGCGGCCTAATGCTTCGACATCCAGCGAGCGCGGCGCCCCTTCCAGCAGCTCATTCATACTCTCCTGCAGCAGCCGCCAGGCGCTACGCAGCACTAAACACGACACCAGCACCGAGAGGATCGGGTCAATCGGCGTCCAGCCGGTCATCAGAATCACGATAGCGGCCACGATGGCGCCGACGGAACCCAACAAATCGCCCAGTACATGTAGCGCCGCCGCGCGAACGTTAAGATTACTTTCGGCGCTGCCGCGGTGCAGGATCCAGAAGGCGAGAATATTGGCCAGTAGTCCGGCGACGGCGATAACCATCATGGTTTTTCCCGCGACCGGCTGCGGATGGTTAAAACGCTGTACCGCTTCCCAGAAGATGAAAATGGTAATGACTACCAGGGCGATGGCGTTGACGAAGGCGGCGAGAGTGGTTAAACGCAGCCAGCCAAAGGTGTGGCGGCTATTTGGCGGCCGGCTGGCGAAGCGTACCGCCAGCAGAGCGAACAGGAGGGCGGCGGAGTCGGTGAGCATATGTCCGGCATCGGCCAGCAGGGCCAGCGAACCGGAAATGACGCCGCCGATGGCCTCAATAATCATAAAACCGGCTGTTACGATGAAAGCCCAAAGCAGCCGGTTGGCGTTACTGTTTTCGCCAGCAGGGGTTGGTGAATGTGTATGCGCCATGATGTCATCCCTTAATAGTTATCATTATTACACTATGACATCTTACCGAAATTCAGCGAACAAAGGGATCAAGGTGAGCACTGCCACCTTGATCCCTTATCTCATCCGTTTCAATTACTGCGAGGTGCCATCCGTTTTGCTGGCATCGTTGTTCATGCCATTGCCGCTTTCCATTTTTTTATCCGTATCCGGACAGCGTCCATCTTTGCACATGCTGTTTTTATGGACCTCGTCGCTCGACATCCCGTCATGATTCATTGTCGAACCATCAGGATGAAGCATGGTGCCGCCGGAGTTAATTTTGTCGTTATCGACATTATTAGGCGCCACGTTTTCACGGGCATCGGGCGCAACCTGTCCGGCATCAGCGGCGGAATTGGCCTGGCCGTTGTTCGATTGCGCGCCGCTATCGGCGGCCAGTGCGGCGCCGCTGGCTAAGCTTAAGGTGGCGGTGAGAAGTAGGGCTGTGAGTTTATTCATATTCATCGGATACTCCTGCTTAGTCGATTTGTTGGCTAAACGCGGCCAACAGAGATGTGCCAGGGATCTGCGGTGCTATGGTTTAACACTCCGCCTTAGCGTGAGGATTTAAAATATAATACTGAAAATAAACATTTAATTGGATGTTGCAGTTAAAAATTGTAGTTGGCTGGCGGGATTTCGCTACTTTATGGCGTATTTTTCCCTAATTCCAGGATTATTCCATCGTCAGTGTAAAATCACGTTTACACTTTTTGACCGAAGAGATAGATTGGAAGGATTGCATTTCATTGTATAAGTATGGCAACGCCTGGAAAGAAGATGAATTATCAGAACGACGATTTACGCATTAAAGAGATCAACGAATTATTACCTCCCGTTGCGCTCCTGGAAAAATTCCCCGCTACCGAAAATGCTGCCAATACCGTTGCACATGCTCGCAAAGCGATCCACAACATCCTCAAAGGCAACGACGATCGTCTGCTGGTGGTAATTGGTCCGTGCTCTATTCACGACCCTGCCGCGGCGAAAGAGTACGCCAGCCGCCTGCTGACGCTGCGTGAAGCGCTCAAAGGCGAGTTGGAAATCGTTATGCGCGTCTATTTTGAAAAACCGCGCACCACCGTCGGTTGGAAGGGGCTAATTAACGATCCGCATATGGATAACAGCTTCCGCATCAACGACGGGCTGCGTATCGCGCGTAAGCTGCTGCTGGAAATCAACGACAGCGGTTTGCCTGCGGCGGGCGAGTTCCTTGATATGATCACCCCGCAATATGTGGCGGACCTGATGAGCTGGGGCGCAATCGGCGCGCGTACCACTGAATCCCAGGTGCACCGTGAACTCTCTTCCGGCCTCTCGTGCCCGGTTGGCTTCAAAAATGGCACCGATGGCACCATCAAGGTCGCTATCGATGCGATCAACGCAGCTGGCGCGCCGCACTGTTTCTTATCGGTAACGAAGTGGGGCCATTCCGCTATTGTGAATACCAGCGGCAACAGCGATTGCCATATCATTCTGCGCGGCGGTAAAGAGCCGAACTATAGCGCTCAGCACGTTGCCGAAGTGAAAGTGGGTCTGGCAAAAGCCGGTCTGCCGGCGCAAATCATGATCGACTTCAGCCACGCTAACTCCAGCAAGCAGTTTAAAAAGCAGATGGAAGTCGGCGCCGACGTGTGCCAGCAGATTGCCGGCGGTGAAAACGCGATTATGGGCGTGATGATTGAAAGCCACCTGGTGGAAGGCAATCAGAGCCTGGAAAGCGGCGAACCGCTGACCTACGGCAAGAGCGTGACCGACGCCTGCATCGGCTGGGAAGATACCGAGACCATCCTGCGCCAGCTGGCGGATGCGGTTAAAGCGCGCCGCGGCTAGCCTGTGCTTTGCCATCGCTGGCTGCCTTCGCGTTGCGCCAGCGATAGCTAAAAATAAAAAAGCGTGGAAAATTCCACGCTTTTTTGTTGCCGAAATAATTCAGTTGCGTATTACTTCGCTTTACCCTGGTTGGCGACGGCCGCGGCCTTCGCAGCGATTTCGTCAGCATTGCCCAGGTAGTAGTGTTTGATCGGCTTGAAGTTTTCATCGAACTCATACACCAGCGGTACGCCGGTCGGGATGTTCAGTTCAAGGATCTCGTCTTCGCCCATGTTGTCGAGGTATTTCACTAGCGCACGCAGGGAGTTACCGTGAGCGGCGATAATGACGCGCTCGCCGCTTTTCAGGCGCGGCAGAATGGTTTCGTTCCAGTAAGGTACGACGCGGTCGATGGTCAGCGCCAGGCTCTCGGTGGTCGGCAGTTCCGCATCGGTCAGCTTCGCGTAACGCGGATCGTGGCCCGGATAACGTTCGTCATCTTTGGTCAGTTCCGGCGGGGTGACGGCAAAGCCGCGACGCCACTGTTTAACCTGCTCGTCGCCATACTTCTCAGCGGTTTCGGCTTTGTTCAGGCCCTGCAGCGCGCCGTAATGACGTTCGTTCAGTTTCCATGATTTCTCAACCGGCAGCCAGGCCTGATCCAGTTCGTCCAGCACGTTCCACAGGGTGTGGATGGCACGTTTCAGCACGGAGGTATAAGCAAAATCAAAGCTGAAGCCTTCTTCCTTCAGCAGTTTACCCGCCGCTTTCGCTTCGCTAACGCCTTTTTCAGACAGGTCAACGTCGTACCAACCGGTGAAACGGTTTTCGTTGTTCCATTGGCTCTCGCCGTGACGGACTAGTACCAGCTTAGTTACAGCCATTCTCTTACTCCTCCTACACGCAACCCGACTACTGTGGTGTATGTGTTTATTGATTGATAACTATTCTCATTATATTGCCGTGATTTACCTCACGGCAATGCTTATCCCTAACCATAGCGAAAATAGTGACGCAGTGTAAGATGCTTGTAAAACACAGGTTAGCTTTTTGTCTTTCAACGGTGCAAATTACAGCAAAAAGGCGAAAAAAAACCCTCCGCAGGGAGGGCTATGGCGTTATCTGGCGATCAACTGATATTCCGTCAGGCTAACGTACTCGGCGCCGGGCCGTAATACGCAATCTGGCTGCGGCCAGTGCGGATGATTGGGGGAGTCCGGTAGGAACTCGCTCTCCAGCGCCAGCCCTTGCCAGTCGCCGTAAGGTTGACTGCCGCGCGATGGCGTGCCGCCGAGATAGTTACCGGAATAAAACTGCAGCGCCGGGGCCGAGGTATACACCGTCAGCTGTAGCTTTTCATCCTGCGACCAGACATGCGCCGCCGGCTGGCGGGCGTCGCCTTTGGCCTGCAGCAGAAAGGCGTGATCGTAACCTTTCACTTTTTGCTGGTCAGCATCGGCAAGAAACTCTCCGGCAAGCACCTTCGGCGCGCGGAAATCAAAACTGGTGTACTCCACGTCGCGCAAATCGCCATACGGAATACCGTCGCTCTCTACCGGCAGATACCGATCGGCGAAGATCTGCAGGCGGTGGTGGCGCACATCGCCCTGCACGCCGTCGAGATTAAAATAGACATGGTTAGTCATATTGACCGGGCAGGGCTTATCAACGGTGGCGCGGTACTCAATGGCGATACGATTATCGTCAGTCAGGCGATAGCGCGCGGTTGCCTGCAGATGGCCCGGGAAGCCCTGATCGCCATCGGCGGAGTCGAGCGCAAATAGCGCCTGGCTGTCGTCGTGGCTGACAATTTGCCAGCGGCGCTTGTCGAAGCCGTCCGGCCCGCCGTGGAGCTGGTGGCCGGCCTCGTTCGACGGGGTTAAATTCACGATTTCGCCATCGAGCGTGAAGCGGCTGTTGGCGATACGGTTAGCGTAGCGGCCGACGGATGCGCCCAGAAATGCCGCCTGCTGGCGATATTGCTGCGGCGTGGCGCAGCCAAGTAACGCTTCGCGCAGGCTGCCATCGGCAAGGGGCACTTGCGCGGAGAGTAGCGTCGCGCCCCAGTCCATCACCGTTACGGTCATCCCGGCGTTATTACGCAGCGTTATCACGTTCCACGGCTGTCCGTCGGGCGCGAGTTCGCGGGTTGGCGTTAGCATTGGCCGGCTCCCTGGGATGGTTTGCAGACGTAAAAAGTCTCTTTAATGCCGGTTTTCGCTTCATACTGAGCGGCTACCGCCTGCTGTACTTTTTCAACCAATGCTTCCGGCATCAGGGCAACGATACAGCCGCCAAAGCCGCCGCCGGTCATCCGCACGCCGCCCTTGTCGCCGATAACCTCTTTGACAATCTCAACCAGCGTATCAATTTGCGGTACGGTGATTTCAAAATCATCGCGCATGGAAGCGTGAGACTCCGCCATCAGTTCGCCCATGCGCTGCAGGTCGCCGTTTGCCAGCGCCTTCGCCGCTTCAACGGTACGAGCGTTTTCGGTTAATACATGACGCACGCGTTTCGCCACAATCGGGTCCAGCTCGTGGGCCACGGCATTAAACTGCGCAAGCTCAACGTCACGTAGAGCGGGCTGCTGGAAGAAACGCGCGCCGGTTTCACACTGTTCGCGGCGGGTGTTGTATTCGCTGCCCACCAGCGTGCGTTTAAAGTTGCTGTTGATAATCACCACCGCGACGCCTTTCGGCATCGACACCGCTTTGGTGCCAAGTGTACGGCAGTCGATCAGCAGCGCATGATCTTTTTTACCCAGCGCCGAAATAAGCTGGTCCATAATGCCGCAATTACAGCCGACGAACTGGTTTTCCGCTTCCTGGCCGTTAAGGGCGATTTGCGCGCCGTCGAGCGGCAGATGATACAGCTGCTGGAACACGGTGCCGACGGCGACTTCCAGCGACGCCGAGGAGCTTAACCCCGCGCCCTGCGGTACGTTGCCGCTGATGACCAGATCGGCGCCGCCGAAGTGGCTATTGCGCTTTTGCAGATGTTTGACCACGCCGCGGACGTAGTTTGACCACTGTTGGGTGTCGTGGCTAACGATGGGCGCATCGAGGGAAAACTCGTCGCGCTGGTTGTCATAATCGGCGGCAATGACCCGCACGATACGGTCGGAACGCGGCGCGCAGCTGACTACGGTTTGATAGTCAATGGCGCACGGCAGCACGAAACCATCGTTGTAATCGGTATGTTCGCCAATCAGGTTGACGCGGCCCGGCGCCTGAATGACGTGACTGGCAGGGTAGCCAAACTGTTCAGCAAACAGCGCCTGGGTGTTCTCTTTCAGACTCATTGTTCAACTCCTGATTCACGAAAATGGATATCGCTAACGGCACGTAACTTTTCGGCGGCTTGTTCCGCCGTGAGATCGCGCTGGGTTTCGGCTAGCATTTCGTAACCGACCATAAATTTGCGCACCGTGGCGGAGCGCAACAGCGGCGGGTAAAAGTGAGCGTGCAGCTGCCAGTGTTGATTATCTTCGTTATTAAACGGCGCGCCGTGCCAGCCCATGGAGTAGGGGAAGGAGGTCTGGAACAGGTTGTCGTAACGGCTGGTCAGCTTTTTCAGCGCCAGCGCCAGGTCATGGCGCTGGGCTGCGGTTAAATCGGTCAGGCGCTGAATATGCGCTTTTGGCAGCAGCAGCGTCTCAAAGGGCCAGGCCGCCCAGTAGGGGACCACGGCCAGCCAGTGTTCGGTTTCTACAACGGTACGGCTGCCGTCGGCCAGTTCGCGTTGCACATAATCCACCAGCATCGGTGAACCCTGCTCAGCGAAATATTTTTTTTGCAGACGGTCTTCACGTTCCGCTTCATTAGGCAGGAAGCTGTTGGCCCAAACCTGGCCGTGAGGGTGCGGGTTGGAGCAGCCCATCGCCGCCCCTTTATTTTCGAAGACCTGGACCCAGGGGTAACTTTTCCCAAGGTCCGCGGTCTGCTCTTGCCACGTTTTAACCACGCCTTCCAGTGCTTCAATGCTCAGTTCCGGCAGCGTTTTGCTGTGGTCTGGCGAGAAGCAGATAACCCGACTGGTGCCGCGCGCGCTTTGGCAGCGCATCAGCGGATCGTCGCTCTCCGGGGCGTCCGGCGTATCGGTCATCAATGCCGCAAAATCGTTGGTGAACACGTAAGTGCCGGTGTAATTCGGGTTAGTGTCGCCGGTGACGCGGGTATTACCCGGGCACAAGAAACAATCCGCATCGTACGCGGGCAACGTTTGTTTTGCCGGCGTCTCCTGCGCCCCTTGCCAGGGGCGCTTGGCGCGATGCGGTGAAACCAGAATCCACTGCCCGGTTAACGGGTTATAACGACGGTGCGGATGGTCGACGGGGTTAAATTGCGTCATGGTATTTCCTTAGAGCCTTTCCTTTAGGCGATTAGTCCGGATAACCCTGCGGATGACGGGACTGCCAGTGCCAGGTGTCCTGCGCCATTTCGTCAAGGTTGCGCGTCACGCGCCAGTTCAGCTCGCGGTCGGCTTTGGCGGCATCAGCCCAGTAGGCTGGGAGATCGCCATCGCGGCGCGGCGCGAAGTGATAATTAATCGGTTTACCGCAGGCTTTGCTGAAGGCGTTGACCACGTCCAGCACGCTGCTGCCGACGCCTGCGCCAAGGTTGTAGATATGCACGCCGGCTTTATTCGCCAGTTTTTCCATGGCGGCGACGTGGCCGTCGGCGAGGTCCATCACGTGGATGTAGTCGCGCACGCCGGTGCCGTCTTCGGTCGGGTAGTCGTTACCGAAAATCGCCAGTGATTCGCGACGGCCGACGGCAACCTGCGCGATATACGGCATCAGGTTGTTCGGGATACCCTGCGGATCTTCGCCCATATCGCCTGATGGATGCGCGCCGACCGGGTTGAAGTAGCGCAGCAGCGCGATGCTCCAGTCCGGTTGGGCTTTCTGCAGGTCGGCGAGGATTTGCTCAACCATCAGTTTGCTTTTACCGTAGGGGCTTTGCGGGGTACCGGTCGGGAAACTTTCAACATAAGGGATCTTTGGCTGGTCGCCGTAGACGGTCGCGGAGGAGCTAAAAATAAAGTTTTTAACGCCGGCTGCGCGCATAGCGGAAACTAATTTCAGTGTACCGGTGACGTTATTGTCGTAATATTCCAGCGGCTTGGCGACGGACTCGCCGACGGCTTTCAGGCCGGCAAAATGGATCACCGCTTCAATGGCGTGATCGTGCAGAATTTCCGTCATCAGCGCTTCATTACGAATATCGCCTTCGACAAAGGTGGCTTTCTTGCCGCCGAGACGTTCAATGACCGGCAATACGCTGCGTTTACTGTTGCAGAGATTGTCGAGAATAATCACATCATGTCCCTGCAGCAGCAGCTGTACGCAAGTATGACTTCCAATGTAACCGCTACCACCTGTGACCAGTACTTTCATGATTCGCTCCAATAGGCTTATCGTGTGAGAAGAAGATAGCATACCAAAGAAGGCAAAAGTGTGACACAGGCTAAAATAGTGGAATCGTTTACACTTGGTGCAACATTAAGGCTGATTTTATATAAACTTTTATAAAACAGTTGGTTGTTGTGATTTTTGGTTATTTCTCTGAAAAAATACAGGGATCCGCAGACCCCTGTATAGCGCTATTCTGCCAGTGTGCCGAGGTGGTAAGTGTAACCGTCTCCACTACGAATAAACTCCAGACGGTGGGTAATGCAGTCAGGGGCATCTTCGGCATGATGCGATACAAACAGCAGCTGCGTGGCCCCTTCGCCAATCAAAACATCAACGAAACGACGTACCAGTTGACGATTCAGCGGATCTAATCCCTGTAAAGGTTCATCAAGTATCAGTAAGGTCGGGTGTTTAACCAGCGCGCGAACGATCAGCGCCAGCCGCTGCTGTCCCCACGACAAACTATGGAACGGGGCGTCGGCGGTGCGTTTATCAATGCCCAGAATATCCAGCCAGCGCTGGACCAGCTTGTGCTGTTTATCAGAGACCGCCTGATAAATGCCGATCGAATCAAAATAGCCGGAAAGGATCACGTTACGCACGTTAGTGCTGACGCGGTATTCCAGATGCAGGCTGCTACTGACATAGCCAATATGTTTTTTGATATCCCAGATGGTCTCGCCGCTGCCGCGACGGCGGCCAAACAGCGTCAGGTCGTTGCTGTAACCCTGCGGATGGTCGCCGGTGATCAGGCTCAGCAATGTGGATTTGCCCGCGCCGTTGGGACCGACAATTTGCCAGTGTTCGCCGGGATTCACCGTCCAGCTTAGCTGGTTAATGATCGCTTTATCGTTATACGACACCGTGCCGTCGTTAAGAATGATAAGCGGAGCGTTCTCCGCTAAATCGTGCCGCGCGGCGGGAGCATCCGGTTCCGGGAGCGTCATGCCAGTAAGCTTCTCGCTGTGCGCCAGTTGGGCAATCAGCGCCTGTTGCAGTAAGGCCTGTTTCTCGCCGATTTCGCTCAGCGTGCAATCCGCCAGCACGCCGGCATATTCAATAAATTCCGGGATCTCATCAAAGCGGTTGAGAACCAGTACCAGGGTGATGCCATCCTGATGCAGGCTGGCCAGCAGGTCGGCCAACTGTTGGCGAGAAGCGACATCCAGGCCATCAAACGGTTCGTCGAGGATCAGCAGGTCGGGATCGCTCATCAGCGCCTGACAGAGGAGCGTTTTGCGGGTTTCGCCCGTCGACAGATATTTAAAGCGCCGCGTCAGCAGGTGGCTAATACCAAACTGCTCCGCCAGCCGGGCACAGCGTTCCGGGTCGCGTTTTTCATCTTCGATGATTTCTGCGGTAGTGCGTCCGGTGTCTTCTTCGCCGGGGCTAAGCATATCGGTGTTGTTGCGTTGCCACTCGTCGCTGACCAGTTTCTGCAGCTGTTCGAAGGAGAGGCGAGTCGTACGCTGAAATGTGCTTTCGCGCTGCCCGTTGAGTAGAGTCAGTTCGCCGGCCAGCGCTCTGGCCAGCGCCGATTTACCGCTACCGTTACTGCCGACGAAAGCCCAGCTTTCGCCAGCACGCAGCGTGAGGCGATCGATATGTAAGGTTTTTATATCGCTAAGGCGAAACGTGCCTTGCGAAATTTGCAATGATGACATTGTGTATCCCACTTTTTGCAGCGTTGTACTTCAGGGATACGTCTTCACGGCAATAAAGTCAATGCCATTAGCATAAGGTGGCCAGAATGATGCGATCGGCATTGAAGTAAGCGATCGCCTGCGCGCCCTCCTGCAAACCGTCGATTTGCGCCGTTGACAGCGTGGCGCACAGGTTTTGCCCATCCGGCAACGCCATGATGACTTCACACCGATCCGGGCCGCGTTCAATGCGGCTAATGCGCCCGGTAAGCTGGTTGTCCGCCTGCTGCGCCACGGCGTTATCCAGCGTGATGCCGACCCACGGCGCTTTCAGCAACACCAGCACTTCCTGGCCTTCATCGAGCCCGAGACGGTCGGCGCTTTGTGCGGTAATGGCGACTTTAAAACGGGTTTGACCGTCCGCCAGCAGCACGTCGACATGTTGCTGTACCTGCTGGTGGTCGCGACCGGTGATGGTGCCGAACCACTGGTTGCGGGCGCTGGTTTGTAACGAGAAGCGGGAAATCGCCGCCAGCAAACTGTCGAGGGGCAGGGCGTCATCGTCGCTTAGTACGTCGAAGGCTTTTTGTTGAATCTGCGCCAACAGATCGTACAACTGAATCAACCGCTGGCCATAGCGGGTCAGCACCGCGCCGCCGCCGCCTTTACCGCCGGTGGCGCGGTCGACCAGCGACTGTTCGCTGAGCTGGTTCATTTCGTTGATCGCATCCCATGCGCTTTTATAGCTGATACCGGCGTTCTTCGCCCCCTGGCTAATTGAGCCAGTCCGATCAATCTGCTTGAGTAGGGCGATCCGGCGGGGATCGGCGAACAGGCGCTGCTGAAGTTTAAGCGTAAGAAGGATTTCGGCCTGCATAATCAATTCCTGACGTAAAAAGCGTATTGTGAACGATAGCGCCTATCTTGCAACAGCCATCTGCCGCGGCGGCGAGGCACCGCACAAATGGGGCGTGTTTTTCCGGCCAAAATGGTTACAATGAAATATTCGTACTATCTGGAGCCAACCATGTTAGAGCTGTTGAAAAGTCTGGTATTTGCTGTCGTCATGGTACCTGTGGTGATGGCGGTCATCCTCGGTCTGATTTACGGTCTCGGTGAAGTGTTCAACCTTTTCTCCGGCGCCGGTCATAAAGACAGCAGCCAGCAAAACCACTGATTTCCCCAACGCCCGGCCCGCCGGGCGTTTTCTTTTGTCCCCATCCTGATTACCCCTAATTGGCGCTGTGAAATTCTCACCATAGTCGTTATATTATTCATTACATAACGAATAAACAGGAGTTTCCAATGGCAGGTCAATGGTCGCGTTTACTTACCGGGGCGGTATTAACGCTCTGCGTTTCTGGTCATGCGCTGGCGCAGGACGGCAAAATAACCGTTTTTGCCGCGGCGTCGTTAACTAACGCTATGCAGGATATCGCCCAGGCGTATAAAAAAGAGCGTCATGTCGAGGTGGTTTCTTCCTTTGCCTCTTCCTCCACGCTGGCGCGCCAGATTGAAGCCGGCGCGCCTGCCGATCTATTTATTTCTGCGGATCAGAAATGGATGGACTATGCCGTAGACAAAAAATCAATCGATACGGCTTCCCGCACCACGCTGCTGGGCAATAGCCTGGTGGTGGTGGCGCCGAAAGCCAGCGATCGCGGCGATATCGCCATTAATGATAAAACCGACTGGGTCAGCCTGCTGCAAGGCGGGCGTCTGGCGGTCGGCGATCCGGATCACGTGCCGGCGGGGATCTACGCGAAAGAAGCGCTGCAGAAACTGGGGGCCTGGGAGACGTTGTCGCCGAAGCTCGCGCCGGCAGAAGACGTGCGCGGCGCGCTGGCGCTGGTGGAGCGCAACGAAGCGCCGCTGGGCATCGTCTACGGCTCTGATGCCGTCGCCAGCAAGGGGGTTAAAGTGGTGGGCACCTTCCCGGAGGATTCGCACAAAAAAGTCGAGTATCCGCTGGCTATCGTTGATGGGCATAAAAATGCTACCGTAACCGCGTTTTACGACTACCTCAAAGGCCCGGAAGCCTCGGCTATCTTTAAACGTTACGGATTCACCACACAGCAATGATTTTAAGCGATCCCGAATGGCAGGCGGTACTGCTGAGCCTGAAAGTTTCATCCCTGGCGGTGGTTTGCAGCTTACCTTTTGGGATCTTTTTTGCCTGGCTGCTGGTGCGCCGCCATTTTCCCGGCAAAGCGTTACTCGATAGTATTATACATCTACCGCTGGTGCTGCCGCCGGTGGTGGTCGGCTATCTGCTGCTGATTTCCATGGGGCGGCGCGGCTTTATTGGCAGTTGGTTATACGACTGGTTTGGTCTGACTTTCGCCTTCAGCTGGCGGGGGGCGGTACTGGCGGCGGCGGTGATGTCATTCCCGCTGATGGTGCGGGCGATTCGCCTCGCCCTTGAAGGGGTGGACGTAAAGCTTGAACAGGCGGCGCGCACCCTCGGGGCTAATCGCTGGCGGGTATTTTTCACCATCACGCTGCCGTTGACTCTGCCGGGCATTATTGTCGGTACGGTGCTGGCTTTCGCCCGTTCGCTGGGGGAGTTTGGCGCGACGATCACCTTTGTCTCAAACATTCCTGGCGAAACGCGCACCATTCCTTCCGCGATGTATACCCTGATTCAAACGCCAGGCAGCGAAGGCGCCGCCGCGCGGTTGTGCATCATCTCTATTGTCCTGGCGCTGGTATCACTGCTGGTCTCCGAATGGCTGGCGCGCCTTAGCCGTAAGCGGATGGGAAAATAACTATGCTGGAGCTCGATTTTAGCCAGACGCTGGGCAACCACTGTCTTGAAGTACATGAAACCCTGCCCGCCAGCGGCATTACCGCAATTTTCGGCGTCTCGGGCGCGGGCAAAACCTCGCTGATTAATGCGATCGGCGGGCTGACGCAGCCGCAGCAGGGGCGCATTGTGCTCAATGGTCGGGTACTCAATGACGCGCGACAGCGCATCTGCCTGGCGCCGGAGAAGCGGCGCATCGGCTACGTGTTTCAGGACGCGCGGCTGTTTCCGCACTACAAAGTGCGCGGCAACCTGAAATATGGGATGGCCAAAAGCATGGCCGCGCAATTTGATAAGCTGGTGGCGTTGTTGGGCATTGAGCACCTGCTTGAACGACTGCCCGGTAGTTTGTCCGGCGGGGAAAAACAGCGGGTGGCGATTGGCCGCGCCCTGTTGACCGCGCCGGAATTGCTGCTGCTGGATGAGCCGCTGGCCTCGCTGGATATTCCGCGCAAGCGCGAATTACTCCCCTATTTACAGAGACTGGCGCGCGAGATCCACATCCCGATGCTATATGTCAGCCACTCGCTCGATGAAATTCAGCACCTGGCCGATAACGTGCTGGTGCTGGAGGCGGGGAAAGTGAAGGCGTTTGGCGATCTCGAAACGGTCTGGAGCAGCAGCGTGATGCATCCGTGGCTGCCGCAGGAGCAGCAGAGCACGATTCTTAACGTCTCGGTCATCGCGCAGCATCCGCAATATGCGATGACCGCGCTGGCGCTGGGCGATCAGCAACTATGGGTTAATCAACTGGCGCGGGAGCCGGGCGAAGCGGCGCGTATTCGTATTCAGGCGTCGGATGTGTCGCTGGTGCTGGAGCATCCGCGCCAGACCAGTATCCGGAATATTCTGCGCGCGCAGGTCGTTGGCTGCGTGGAAACCAACGGCCAGATTGAGGTACAGCTTACGGTCAGCGGCAAAACGCTATGGGCGCGCATTAGCCCGTGGGCGCGGGATGACCTGGGGGTCAGCCCAGGCCAGTGGCTGTATGCGCAAATTAAGAGCGTGTCGATCGCGGCCTGATTACAGCAAGTTACGATTGATAAAGTCGGCGATGCTGGTGGTTTCGTTTTCGCCGATCACCACGTTGGCCCGCGCTTTTACTTCCTCAACCGCGTTACCCATCGCCACGCCGGTCCCGGCGGCTTCCAGCATGCTGAGGTCGTTGTAGTTATCGCCAAAAGCGATGACGTCCTGCATGGATAATCCTTGCGCGGCGACCCACTGCGCCAGGCGTTTGCCTTTGCTATTGCCGGCGCGGGCGATATCAACCTGATCGTGCCACGACCATTCACATTCCAGGCCCAGTTTCTGGCCGACGGTCTGCGCGAAGGCCTGCAGTTTCGGGATATTTTCGTCGGTAAGGGCGAATTTCCATACCGCTTGTACTTCACGCGCCGCCTGCGCCAGAGAATTCACCTGGGTGAAAACCGGGCGTTGTTCAACCGGCAACGACTGCGCCCAGTTAGTGGTGCGGATCACGTGGCCGGTCGGACGTTCATAAAGCATGGCGTTATCGACGTACATCAGACCGTGAATATCGTGTTCGGCGAGCATGTTGGTCAGGCTGAGGGCTTTATCCACCGGCATCGGATCGGACTCGAGAACCTTTTTTGCATGATAATCATACAAATAGGTACCATTACAACAAATTGCAGGTGTATCGAGAGCCAGTGCCTGATAAAAAGGATGGATAGCGACGTGATGTCGGCCGGTTACGACGATCACCTGATATCCAGCCTCCCGGGCGCGAGCCAGCGCATCGAGCGACGCCGGAAGAATCATTTTTTTCGAGGTCAGTAGGGTGCCGTCTAAATCGAGGGCGATCACGCGTGAGGTCATGTGTTGGTTCCGGTAAATGATGAAAAGTTGTCTGCCATGATGGTACACGGCTTCGTCTCAGGGGCAAATTTTTCAGCATCTACCGTTAAAAACGTCTATACCATTCATCGTTGCGTCGCGCGCCGGATGAAATGTATAACGATGTCCACGAGCAGTTTCACGAGCAGTGAGGAAAGGAGTAGTCATGAAACAAACCGTATATACCGCCAGCCCGGAGAGCCATCAGATTCACGTCTGGAGCCTCAATGCTGAGGGAAATCTGACATTGGTTCAGGTTGTTGATGCCCCGGGCCAGGTGCAGCCGATGGTGGTAAGTCCGAACAAAGAGTATCTCTATGTCGGCGTTCGTCCGGAGTTTCGCGTCCTGGCTTACCGCATTGCGCCAGATAATGGCGCGCTGACTTTCGCCGGTGAAGCTGCGCTGCCGGGGAGCCCGACGCATATCTCCACCGACCATCAGGGCCGTTTTGTTTTTAGCGCTTCCTACAATCAGGGTTGCGTGAGCGTGACGCCATTGATTGACGGCCTGCCGGGCGAAACGGTCACCGTCGTCGAGGGGCTGGAAGGCTGTCACTCGGCCAATATTTCGCCGGACAACCGCACGCTATGGGTACCGGCGCTGAAGCAGGATCGTATTTGCCTGTTTAACCTGAGCGACGACGGCTATCTGGCCGCACAGGAGCCGGCGGAAGTCACTACCGTTGAAGGCGCCGGTCCGCGGCATATGGTGTTCCATCCGAACCAGCAGTATGGCTACTGTGTGAATGAACTGAACAGCTCCGTTGACGTGTGGGAGCTTAAAGATCCGCACGGGAAAATTGAGTGCGTGCAGACGCTGGATATGATGCCGCCAGATTTCACCGGCGTGCGCTGGGCTGCGGATATTCATATTACGCCGGATGGCCGTCATCTTTATGCCTGCGATCGTACCGCCAGCATTATCACCATCTTCAGCGTTTCTGAAGACGGTAGCGTACTGTCTATTGAAGGCTACCAGCCGACCGAAGCGCAGCCGCGCGGCTTTAATCTCGATCACAGCGGTAAGTATTTGATTGCCGCCGGGCAGAAATCGCATCATATCGCAGTATATGAAATTGCCGGCGAGCAGGGGCTGTTAAAAGAGAAAGGGCGTTATGCCGTTGGTCAGGGACCGATGTGGGTAGTGGTTAACGCGCATTAATGTGCTACTGATGGAATAAAAAAACCTCGCGCCGCGAGGTTTTTTTATTCGGACTGACAGGCTTAAATATCATCCATCGTATAGCCGACGACAATTTCCAGCGTCTTGCGAATCACATCCGCGGTGACCACGTTATCGGTGGTTTCCAGGGCATTGATCAACCATAAAATAAGCGCCTTATTGCTCAGATGCCCATCTGAGCTGAGGATGCTGTCGATTGCCAGCGACATTACCGCAGATTCATCGACTAATTTATCTCCGGCGGCGCGGAAATATTCTGAGAGCGCTCTATCCTGCAGTCCTGCGTAAATATCTGATTGCTGATGCATAGTCTGTCTCATCATATTCTCACTTGTTTATTAAACTTGATTGGGGATCAGTGTATTTTTTTACCCGTCGGTTCGACGTTACCATCCACAACAACGGCTCTGTTTTCCCACTGGCCGTTAATCTTTTTAATGACCGGAGCGTGATTGCCGCGCGTCGTGAGTCTGACGCTAATTTCATCAATAACGGCAATAATTGCATTCCTTCGCTGGTGGTTCGTTTCCGCTGCCTGCATTAACCGAAGTTTGACTAGCAGCGTCGGAATATTAATTGGCCGGTTTGTTTTAAGAAGGGATAAAACCGCCTCGCCAATAATCTCATCGCTAACCCGTTCTGATTGACTGCTTTTCATCATCGTCCCTCTGCATGCCTCGTTGTTCCTGTAAGCCAGGTCAGGTGCAGGCCGACAGTCAGCGTTTACTCCTGACGCTCAAACAGCAGGCCAATCAACGTTTGATAATGATTTTCTTCTTCCGGAGCTCGTGCGACGTCAAGACGGCTCAGTAACTTGGTGCAGAGCGCTTTGCGGTTTAAATGCCGCCCTTCGGTGAGTATGTCCATCACGATTTCGCCCAGCGTCTCCTGCTGGGAAGGTAACGATGCTTTGTTGAAATACTGGGCTATCGCGTTCGCTGTATCTGGAATGTAACCATTCTGCTGCATATGCGCTCCTTTAATTTCACTCATCTGTTAACTGTGAGTAAACTTATACAATAATCTGTAACTTGTACATAGCGTGTTGCGCAATAAATTGTGATTGGAGTATAGTTCATTGAAAACTAACGATAAATTTGTTGTTTTTTTATTTTGTGTAAAATTGCGATGAGGATTCTAAGCGTGACAGTTTGTACAAGATTATACGGCCTGGCGGCGTTGTGTGTTCAATTTTTGTTAATATAAATACTTGTTTCGCAAGACGTATCGAACAGTAACTGCTACTGTGAATGCTTATACCTCTCATCTGGAATCGCTATGCTCACCACCATCATTTATCGCAGCCATATCTGCGACGATGTCTCATTCAAATCGCTCGAGTCGATGGTTGCTGCGGCTAACGAGAGAAATGGTCAGGCGGATGTCACCGGTATTTTACTTTTTAACGGTACGCATTTCTTCCAACTCATTGAGGGACCGGAAGAAAACGTACAGCAAATCTATCGGCATATTTGCGCGGACCCGCGTCATTACAACCTGGTGGAGCTTCTGTGCGATTACGCGCCGTCTCGCCGCTTTGGTAAGGTCGGCATGGAGCTGTTTGATTTAAGGGAACACGATCGCGACGCGGTATTACAGAACGTGCTGGATAAGGGGACGACAAAATATCAGCTGACTTACGACGACCGGGCGCTACATTTTTTCCGTACCTTTGTCGAAGCGACGGAAAAAGAGAATTATTATGAAATTCCGTCAGCTGATAGCTGGGATTTTACTGCTGATGAGAGCTCGTTTTACCCGGCCGCGCCCTGTATCGACCGCACTGAATCATGCTGTTTTGCTTTTCAGCCGGTGGTTGACCCTTTTGCCTGTGAAATAGTCTCCTGGGAAGCGCTGCTACGCACCGTTGATGGAGAGCCGCCTGCGGCCTACTTTGCCGGTTTGTCCGGCGATGAGGTTTACGTCGCGGATTTGCAATGTAAACGGGTTGCGTTGGCCATTGCCGGTAAATTAGGCCTGCGTGAACGTACGCTGACCATCAATCTGCTGCCGATGACGCTGGTGAAAGTGGCGGATGCGGTGCCATTCCTGCTAACGGAAATTCAGCGCAACGATCTGATCCCGGAACAGATTATTGTTGAATTCACCGAGCGTGAAGTGATCTCGCGGATGGATGAGTTTACCGATGCCGTACGCAAATTGAAGGGGGCGGGAATTCGCGTCGCTATCGATCACTTTGGCGCCGGTTTTGCCGGGCTATCGCTGCTGGCGCACTATCAACCGGATCGAATTAAAATTGATCAGCAGCTGATCCGCAACATCCATCGTGACGGGCCGCGTCAGGCTATCGTGCAGGCGATTATTAAATGCTGTCACTCGCTGGAAATTTCCGTATCGGTGGTTGGCGTTGAGCAGGCGGAGGAGTGGATGTGGCTGGAGGCGGCGGGTATTTCTCATTTTCAGGGAAATCTGTTTGCCAGTCCGCGACTGGGTGGCCTGCCGGCTATCGCCTGGCCGGGGAAAATATGATCCACTCTGAGATAGCGTAAACGCACTTTCATCCTTTTTCCCGCAAGCTGTGAGCTGCAACCTGATATCTTTATCTGTACAAGAAAAGAGAGTTGTACAGTATGCCTAAATTCGTTAGTTTAGGCGCTAAAGTATCAGGTTGAGAAAAGGCGGCTTATGGCTTTTTACAGTATCGGTGAAGTAGCCGAGCGTTGCGGAATCAATCCGGTCACCCTTCGAGCCTGGCAGCGGCGTTATGGTTTGCTGAAACCGCAGCGTAGCGAAGGCGGGCACCGTCAGTTTGATGAAGAAGATATTCAGCGAATCGAAGAAATTAAGCGCTGGATAGAGCGTGGCGTTTCAGTGGGCAAAGTGAAGGCGCTGCTTGAAGGCCAGCTACCTGCCGCCCGTGACGAATCCGCACAGTTGCAGGAAGAGATGATGAGTATCCTGCGCTATATGCAGCCGGCAAAAATCCGCGCCAAAATCACCGCATTAAGCCATCAGCATCCCGTCGACACCCTGCTTGATAGCCTGTTCGCGCCGGTGCGCCAGCGGCTGAAACTCGATCAAAATACCTCAATGGTCATTAGTAGCATGTTGGATGGCATATTGATTGATTGCGTGGCGTTGTTTTTAGCGGAATCGCGTAAAAAAAATGGTAAGGAGACGCTGCTGGTGGGGTGGGGGAATGAAGACCGCACCGGCCTATGGCTGGAAGCCTGGCGCCTTTCTCAGCGTGGCTGGCACGTCAACGTGCTGGCGGAACCGTTAGAATCTCCCCGCCCGGAGCTGTTTCCTGGGCAACATATCTTCGTCTGGACCGGGCGCCCCGCTTCGCCGCTGCAACTGGAGCTGCTGGGCCACTGGCAGGAACAGGGTTTCAGTATTCACTTCCACGGTAACGAATAAAAAAACCTGCCTTTTAAGTGAGGCAGGTTTCTGTTTGCTCACGCCGCGCGCGCTTACAGATGGATTTGACTCCAGGACTTAAATGTTTCGCTACGGCTGATATTAAAGAAATCTGTCCTGCCGCTGCAGCCAAGTTTTTTTATCAGATTCAAGCGGATTTGATAAATAGTCTTAATATGCAAGTTTAGCGAGCGACCAATACTGGCAATGGCTTCGCCATTACTGATGAGCTGAATGACTTTCTTTTCTCGCTCGGTAAACTGTATCAGTTCGCCAGGAGAAGTATGCGATTTATAATATCGGGTCGGTTGATTGAGAAATGTTTTTAATTCAGCAGGGGTCGATCTGGCGGGGATGCGTAACATTGGCAGCTCGCTAAGGAAATTAAGATCGTTGCCTTCAGTTAATAAAACAAAAACCGTCTCCCGGCGATTGTATTTATGCTGTAATACCGAAAAATAACTGTCGCTGGTAAAAAAGACATGTTTTTTACTGAAGCATCTTTCTGGCAGCGTACGCAGAATGAGGCTGATGCCGCTCAGAAGATAGTGGTTGTCAATCCACAGGTCATAGCGTTCGGAACAAATGTGCGTGTGTTTACTGAACATTTTGGTCTCCACGAAGCGGATGGACGGATTAATGATGAACACCACAGCGCAGAATATCCAGCGCCTGTAAATAGAGGTCGGCAAGGATTTCATTACTTTCTATTTGTAACCGTTGATTAATCTCGCTAATTAATTGAAGGTCATCCACGGTTTTATTTTCCTGCAATAAGCTATTTTCAATGTTTTTCAGCAATGCGCAGTTAGCTATAAACTGCACAGGGATCGTATTTTTGATATGCATAACCCTGAATCTCCCACGCGATAAATAAAAGCCGCTGGCGTAAACGATTTGCACATCGTTTACGCCAAAACATTGCGGACAGGCAACGGTAAAGCAGGAACCACCTCAAAATAACCGCGGCGTTGGCGCAGAGTGCTGACCCGAGCGCGCGCGTAAAATCGAGCTACCCGTCAACTATAGACGCTCAGGGAAAAGTTGTACAAATTTCTGCGAATTAATTTGTACAAATTAGCGATGGGTTAATGTGTTTTTGTTTATATTGTTGATATGTATGATTTTTATTTTCTTCTTTCTTGTACAGGTCAGGCGGTAAATCTCTCTGAAAAACGACGAATGCTCTCTGCGCGGGGTTATACTTGTCTGCCAGGAAAGAGAAAAAGGAGGGAATGCGATGAAACTATGGCCAATTCTGACCGGGGTTGCGGTATCGCTGGCGTTAGTCGCCTGTAAGACTCCCACGCCGCCTCACGGAGTAAAACCGATAAACCACTTTGACGCCAGCCGCTATCTGGGGCGCTGGTATGAAGTCGCGCGCCTGGAAAACCGTTTCGAACGAGGTCTGCAGCAGGTAACGGCAACTTACAGCATGCGTGATGACGGCGGCATTCGCGTACTTAATCGAGGATTTGATCCGCGAAACAACCGCTGGCGCGAAAGTGAAGGCAAAGCCTATTTCACCGGCGCTTCCACCACGGCAGCGCTGAAAGTCTCGTTCTTCGGTCCCTTCTATGGCGGATATAACGTGATCGCGCTCGACGAGGATTATCAATACGCGCTGGTGAGTGGGCCTAACCGCGACTATTTATGGCTGCTTTCGCGCACCCCGGATATTCCGTCCCACATCCGACAACAGTACCTTGCCCTGGCCGCTGAGCTCGGTTTCGCGGTTAACAAACTGGTCTGGGTGCCGCAGGCGAAGGCTTAAACTATCGCCTGCAGCAGGGTGTGCGCCGCATCGTTGAGCGCGGGCGTCGGCATACGGCCGATCAACGCAAACTGGTAGCCGCCGTGGCGCCACCAGCGCAGGTTCATGCCCTGACGCTGCTCATTTTGCGGCGGCGAGGCGGTTTGCCGGGCGGCGGGTGAAATACAAAGCGCGACCGGGCCGTAACCGGTATGCAGCCAGAGAATTTGCGTGATGGAGGTACTTTCGTAGCGCAGCATACGGACCATTTTCAGCTCCGCCTCAGGCAAGGCGAGCTGGCGTCGTTCTAGCAACAGTCCTGTATCCTGCGCCGAACGACGCAGGCCACGGTCGAGCATCTCAGGTGAATTATCAACATCGGCCACGGTTTCCGCGCTATATAGCGACATGTACTGGGCTTCAAGACGACGAATATTCTCGTCATCGTCCTCCTGCGGCGCAGGCCGCCAGAAGTAACTTGTTGCGCTACCAATAACCAACAGGCCCAGTGAGGCGGCGATCAGCGCGCGGCGGCTGAAGCGCGCCTGATTTTGCGCTTCACTTTCCGGCGCGGCGAGATAGGGCCCCAGTTTCGCCTGCATCCGCGCCACGGGTGCTTCATCAAGCAGGGCGGCGAAAGCATGTTGATAAGGCTGATGATTATTCATCAACGTGGCGGTGCGGCTGGCGAGCTGCGGGTCGCGGGCAAAGGTTTCGCTAAAACGGCGGGCGTCCTCCGCGCACATTTCGCCATCAAGCCAGGCGACAATGGCCTCGTCCTGCCAGGGTGGGGAAAAGCGAATAGGGTTCATGAGCGTTTCTCCTGCGCCGGGGGCGAAATCGCCGGCGTTTTGGCCAGCGTTTCCCGCGCGGCGGCCAGCCGACTCATAATGGTGCCAATAGGTACCGATAGCGTCTCGGCGGCTTCCTGATAACTAAACCCCTCGACATACACCAAAAAGACGGCATTACGCTGCGCCTCGGGCAGTTGATTAACCCGCAGCATAAGTTGCCGATAGCGCCACCGCGTATCGTCCTGTTCGCCCGGCTCGGGGGCGGCCAGCTCCTCACACTCGACAAACCCCTGGCCGAGGCGGACCTGGCGGGCGCGCAGCTCTGAAATCCAGATTGAGTGCAAAATGGAAAATAGCCACCTGTCGATGCGGGTGCCGGGGGTAAACTGCGCGCTCTTTTCGAGCGCGCGAAGGCAGGTGGCCTGCACCAGTTCCTCGGCGACGTCGCGGTTGTGCGAGAGTACGAGGCCGTAGCGCCACAGGCGAGGAAGATGGGCGGCCAGTTGGCTATCAACGATACGGTTAGCGATGTTCTTATCCTTATTGATTCTGGCGAATCACGACTATCAGGATTCAGGGTGTCCGTTTATTGCCGACTGAAGATCGCGGTACTCTTCGCAGCTTTGGCCGCAAATGCCGGCAATCGCCGCCAGCTGCTGCTTAGCCAGATCGGGGCGTCCTTTAACCATCCATGCCTCGCCAAGGTATTCGCGGGCTTTCGCGTAGTCCGGTTTCAGCGCCAGCGCCCGCTGATAATAGCCAATTCCTTCATCGGTTCTGCCGAGCTTACGCGTGGCGTAGCCGCGATAGTTCCACGCCTCAGGCGTATTGGCGTTGTGCAGCGTATCCAGCAGGTTAAGCGCGGTCTGATATTCCCCTTTTTTCGCCAGATGCCAGGCATAATTGGTTTTATCTTCATCGCTAAGGCTGCTGGTTTTTTGCGGAACGCATTTTTGGCTCACGCTGTCGTAGGCCTGACCGTTCGGGCAATCCGGGGTTTGTTTGCTCGGGCTGTTATCGCCCATGGCCAACGCCGCCGGGGTATATAACAAAAATAGCAGCGCCGGAACGACTAAGCGCCTGATGGGAGAAATTTGTGCGTTCATGGTGACCTCCTGGAGGGCGAGAGACGCGATAAAGCATCGCGTTGTCGGTTCTGAGGAGTAAACGCGCGAGCGGGAGGATTTATTCGCCGTTGGCGAAAATTATTAATTGGGGTTGTGGTGAGAGTATGCGTTAACAAGAAAAGCCCGCGCCTGGGGAGAGCGCGGGCCGATAATATTACTGTTTCGGAGCGGCAACCACAAAGCTGCCCACGCCGCGGTTGTTATATTCCCACATGCGGTTGAAGCCGTTGTCGTTAAGGTTACGCTGCGGGTTGCCTTTATCATCCTGCGCGCCAACGTTACCGCTGAAAGCGCGGTTAGAACCGACCGCCGCCGCCCATGGTTGAGCAATGTTAAAGCCTTCATTGATGACGCTATCGCGAATCACCACCTGGCCATTGCTGTTGCCGTCGACGTCCAGCGCGCGGCCCAGCTGCGCGACGTTATCGCCGGACGCGGTGAAGCGGCTATTGGTCGCCAGGAAGCCGTAGGTCATGCTTTTCAGCGTTGCTGGTGCGAAAACGTAGGCTTCTTTCTGCGTACGCGAGTTCACGACGCGGAAATCGGTATTATCGAATACCACCGCGCCGCGACCGGAAACGATATCCACATCGCCTTCAATATAGCTATTGGTCACCAGCGTGCGGGTCTGACGGTTGTCCTGCAGACGGTTCTGCACGCCGCTATTGGTCACAAAGAAGGTGTTCTGGCGGCCAAGAATGTTGACCTTGTTGATCTGCACCTGGTCGCCATCGCTGCGCAACGCCACCGCCTGGTGGGTACCGGCATCGACGCTATCGCCGAGATTGTTGGCGATAGTCAGGTTCTGCAGCTGCAGGCCATTGTTCTGCGACCAGAAGACCGCGGAACACATCACGCCCACGGTGGCGGCGGATTTGCTCTGGCAGCTGTCGAACATATACCACGCGGGCTTGCCCGGCATATATTTGCCGCCCGGATTGACCAGGTGACGCCAGCTATTGCGGTCCATTTCGGAATCAATCGCTTCGCTGATTTTGACGTCGACAGGGTTTTCACCGGTACCATAAATGGTCAGCGCGCCTGGCGCGGCAGGCACATAGACGGTACCCGCATATTCGCCCGGCATAACGGCGATGAACAGGCGACGCGCGGAGTGGCGGGCAATCGCCGCATCGACCGCGGCCTGAATAGTCGTGTGGGTCACGCCCTGGGCGCCCGCCGGGCCGACGATGAAATCAGGCTGCGCCGGCAGGCTGATCGCGGATGGCGTCCACGCGGCGGCATTCGGCGTCAGCGACTGGAAATAAGCTGCCTGAGTGAAGTTTTTCGCTTCATCGGCGCTAAGAATTGGCCGTGCGGTATTGCCCGGTGCAGTCTGCGTTGAGGGCTTTTGATCGGCAGGCGTCGAGCTACAGGCGGACAGCGTCACGCCGAAGGCCAGCGCCAGCGCCAGACGGGAAACGGAATATGTGTTCATGTTGCTCCGGGCGATAATATGCAAAGTTACATACCCTTTGTGCGCGACAGGGTATAAGTCCTTTAAAACCTGCTGTTTTATACTAACTTGAACGAAACGGGAAGATGCCAGTTCAAAAACTTCACTTCTTTACGCAATACCTGGTGACAGTGGAACGTCTGTAGTCACAAAAAAATAACATTTACCCGCGCTTTTATTGACATTACCGGCGTTATGAAAATAAATGTCTATACAACCCATGACAAGTTGAACGCTATGACTGAAGCCACCTCTGAACTCGTTATCTGGCGAAATGCGCGTCTCGCCACCCTGAACCCTGATTATTCCCAACCGTACGGCCTGCTGGAGCGCCATGCGCTGCTGGTGCGTAACGGCCGCATTGAGGCGATCGTCGACGATGCTGATGTCCCGGCGGGGCGTCGAATCGATCTCGAAGGCCGGCTGCTGACGCCGGGCCTCATTGACTGCCACACTCACCTGATTTTTGGCGGTAGCCGGGCGCAGGAGTGGGAGCAGCGGCTGAACGGCGTGTCGTATCAAACCATCAGCGCCAACGGCGGCGGCATTAACTCCACCGTGCGCGCCACGCGCGAAAGCAGCGAAGCTGAACTACTGGCGCTGGCGCAGCCGCGTCTTGCTCGCCTGCTGCGTGAAGGGGTGACAACGCTGGAGATTAAATCAGGCTACGGTCTCGATCTGCAAAACGAACGCAAAATGTTGCGGGTCGCCCGACAACTGGCTGACGACAATGGCGTGGAACTGTCGGCGACGCTGCTCTCCGCCCACGCCACGCCGCCGGAATATCATGGCGACGCCGATGGCTATATCTCGCTGGTCTGCGAGACCATACTGCCGACGCTGTGGCAAGAGGGACTGTTTGAAAGCGTTGACGTCTTCTGTGAAAACGTCGGCTTCAGCCCACAGCAAACCGAGCGCGTCTTTCAGGCCGCGCAGGCGCTGGGCATTCCGGTAAAAGGCCACGTTGAGCAGCTCTCGTCGTTGGGCGGCGCTCAGCTGGTGAGCCGCTATCACGGGCTTTCCGCCGACCATATCGAGTATCTGACGGAAGAGGGCGTGGCGGCGATGCGCGAAAGCGGCACCGTGGCAGCCCTGCTCCCCGGCGCGTTTTACTTCCTTAACGAAACCCGCAAACCGCCGGTGGAACTGCTGCGCAAGTACCAGGTGCCGATGGCGGTGGCGACCGATTTCAACCCGGGCACCAGCCCCTTCGCTAGCCTGCATCTGGCGATGAACATGGCCTGCGTCAAGTTTGGTTTAACGCCGGAGGAGGCCTGGGCCGGGGTGACTCGCCATGCCGCGCGGGCGCTGGGGCGACAGGAGAGTCATGGTCAGCTGGCGGCGGGCTTTGTCGCAAACTTCGCTATCTGGGATGCAGAACATCCGGTCGAGATGGTGTATGAGCCGGGGCGCGCGCCGCTCTGGGGGCGCGTGGTACGAGGAGAACTGCAATGATGCTGTGGCAAGCTACGCCCGCCAACCTTTGGCAGGGGCGTGATGATAGCGCGGAAGCGCCCAATGCGCTGCGCCTGTTCCAGACCATCGCCCGCGCGGAACGCTTCGCGCCGCAGGAGATGCCCGGCGATATCGCGCTGCTCGGCTTCGCCTGCGACGAAGGCGTACGGCGTAATAAAGGTCGTACCGGCGCCGGACATGGTCCGGAAACGCTACGCCGGGCGTTGGCCAATATGGCCAGCCATCAGGGCCATGACCGCTGCGTGGATATGGGCACGATTAGCGTCGACGGTGAACAGTTAGAAGCCGCGCATCAGGCGCTGCGCGAGGCGGTGGCCGCCTGTCAACGCGCCGGCAAACGCACGCTGGTGCTGGGCGGCGGCCACGAGACGGCCTTCGGCCACGGCGCTGGGGTACTGGATGCCTTCCCGGGCGAAAACGTGGGCATTATTAATCTCGACGCGCATCTGGATTTACGCTTTGCCGAATGCGCCAGCTCCGGGACGCCGTTCCGCCAGCTGGCGCTGGAGTGCGAGGCGCAGCAGCGAGGTTTTCACTATACCTGCATCGGCGTGAGCCGGGCGGCGAACACCCAGGCGCTGTGGGATGAAGCGGCGCGCCGCCAGGTGGCTATCGTTGAGGATCTGGAGGTGCTGGAGGCCTTCGAAACTCGCGTGTTGCCGGAGCTTGAGCGCAATATCGCGCAATTCGACCGTCTGTATCTGACTATCGATCTCGACGTGCTGCCGGCGCGCGAAATGCCGGCGGTTTCCGCGCCGGCGGCGCTGGGCGTGCCGCTGGCGACCCTGCTGCGGATCGTAGAGCCGTTGTGCCGCAGCGGTAAGCTACAGGCGGTGGATTTGGTCGAGTTTAATCCGCAATTTGACATCGACGGACAGGGCGCCCGCGCGGCGGCCCGTCTGGCATGGCAAATCGCCCATTGGTGGCGCTAGCGATCCGCGCTATTATTTTCGTTTCGCCGCTCCGCTTATTACGCATAAGGAAAGCCAGGCCATGTTTGCACAACAACCTCGTTCCGCGCCCGCGCCTTTCTATGAAAAGGTGAAGCAGGCGATCAGCGAAAAGATCCACCGCGGCGAGTGGCGTCCGCACGACCGAATTCCCTCGGAGGCTGAACTGGTCGCCCAGTTCGGCTTCAGCCGCATGACCATCAACCGCGCGCTGCGCGAACTGACGGATGAAGGCTTGCTGGTGAGGCTACAGGGAGTCGGTACCTTCGTCGCCGAGCCGAAAGGGCAGTCGGCGCTGTTTGAAGTGCGCAGCATAGCCGATGAGATTGCCTCCCGCCGTCACCAGCACCGCTGCGAGGTGCTGCTTTTAGAGGAGACCGAAGCGGACGTTATCCAGGCGGAGGCGCTCAACGTCGCCGAAGGCACGCGTATCTTCCATTCGCTGATGGTGCATTTCGAAAACGAGGTCCCGGTACAAATTGAAGATCGCTGCGTCAATGCCGCGGTGGTGCCGGACTATCTACTACAGGATTACACCGCCACCACGCCGCATGATTATCTGTCGCTGATTGCTCCGTTAACCGAAGGCGAACATATCGTCGAGGCGGTGCAGGCGACGTCAGAAGAGTGCGCGCTGCTGCGCATCATGCCGCACGATCCCTGTCTGCTTATTCGCCGCCGAACCTGGTCGACGACGCATATTGTCTCACACGCTCGCCTGCTGTTCCCCGGCGCGCGCTACCGGCTGCAGGGCCATTTCAGCTCGTAATTCTCCCTGGCGTCAGCAAAACGTGATTGCTGACGCAATATAACAAAATTGTATCATTTCTGTTAAATCCTGGCTTGCGTAGAGTTGTATAGACAAGTATATGTATCTACGTACACAACGTTAATTGTCAGGAGAAACCCCGATGTCGCAAAGCAAATATCGCCAGCTGGACGTACGTGCCCCGAGAGGCACGACGCTTACCGCCAAGAGCTGGTTGACCGAAGCGCCGCTGCGTATGTTAATGAACAACCTCGATCCCGATGTCGCCGAAAACCCGCATGAGCTGGTGGTCTATGGCGGTATCGGTCGCGCTGCGCGCAACTGGGAATGCTATGACGCTATCGTGAAGGCGCTGAAAAACCTGGAAAGCGACGAGACCCTGCTGGTGCAGTCCGGCAAACCGGTCGGCGTATTTAAAACGCATGAAAACTCGCCGCGCGTGCTGATCGCTAACTCCAACCTGGTCCCGCACTGGGCCACCTGGGAACACTTCAACGAACTGGATGCCAAAGGGCTGGCGATGTACGGCCAGATGACCGCCGGCAGCTGGATCTACATCGGTAGCCAGGGCATCGTGCAGGGCACCTATGAAACCTTCGTCGAAGCCGGTCGCCAGCACTATCAGGGCAGCCTGAAAGGCCGCTGGGTGTTAACCGCCGGTCTGGGCGGTATGGGCGGCGCGCAGCCGCTGGCCGCGACGCTGGCAGGCGCCTGCTCGCTGAACATTGAATGTCAGCAGAGCCGCATCGATTTCCGTCTGCGTACCCGCTACGTGGATGAACAGGCCACTTCTCTGGATGACGCCCTGGCGCGCATCAAAAAATATACCGCCGAAGGCCGCGCTATCTCTATCGCGCTGTGCGGCAACGCCGCGGATATCGTTCCGGAACTGGTGAAACGCGGCGTGCGCCCGGATATGGTCACCGACCAGACCAGCGCCCACGACCCGCTGCACGGCTATCTGCCGAAAGGCTGGAGCTGGGAAGAGTATCAGCAGAAAGCCGAATCCGATCCGCAGGGCACTATTCTGGCGGCCAAACGCTCGATGGCCGACCACGTTCAGGCGATGCTGGCCTTTAATGAAATGGGCGTACCGACCTTCGACTACGGCAACAACATCCGCCAGATGGCGCAGGAAATGGGCGTCAGCAACGCCTTCGATTTCCCGGGCTTCGTGCCGGCGTATATCCGCCCGCTGTTCTGCCGCGGTATCGGCCCGTTCCGTTGGGTGGCGCTGTCCGGCGATCCGCAGGATATCTACAAAACCGACGCGAAAGTGAAAGAGATCATTAAAGATGATAAGCATCTGCACCACTGGCTGGATATGGCGCGCGAGCGCATCAGCTTCCAGGGACTGCCGGCGCGTATCTGCTGGGTAGGTCTGGAGTGGCGGCAGAAGCTGGGGCTGGCCTTTAACGAAATGGTGCGTAGCGGCGAAGTCTCCGCGCCGATCGTGATTGGCCGCGATCACCTTGATTCCGGCTCCGTCGCCAGCCCGAACCGCGAAACCGAAGCCATGCGCGACGGCTCGGATGCGGTATCCGACTGGCCGCTGCTCAACGCACTGCTTAACACCGCCAGCGGCGCGACCTGGGTGTCGTTGCACCACGGCGGCGGCGTAGGCATGGGCTTCTCGCAGCACTCCGGGATGGTTATCGTCTGTGATGGTACCGATGAAGCGGCAGCGCGTATCGCTCGCGTCCTGCATAACGACCCGGCGACCGGCGTGATGCGTCATGCCGATGCGGGTTACGATATCGCCATTGAATGTGCGGCGGAACAGGGTCTGAATCTTCCGATGGTTGCGGCAACGCAGGGGAACGCTAAATGAAATCTTTAACGCTAATTCCGGGGCAACTGAGCCTGTCGCAGCTCCGCGACGTTTACAGCCACCCGCTGAACATCACCCTCGATAGCAGCGCGTTTGCGGCAATCGATGAGAGCGTGGCCTGCGTTAACGCCATCCTTGCCGAAGGGCGGACCGCCTACGGTATTAACACCGGTTTTGGCCTGCTGGCGCAGACCCGTATCTCGACGGAAGATCTGGAGAATCTGCAGCGTTCGCTGGTGTTATCCCATGCGGCGGGCGTTGGCGAGCCGCTGGACGATGACCTGGCGCGCCTGATTATGGTGCTGAAGATTAACAGCCTGTCCCGCGGCTTCTCCGGGATCCGCTTGAGCGTGATCCAGGCGCTGATTGGCCTGGTCAATGCCGGCGTGACGCCGTGGATCCCGGCGAAAGGTTCCGTCGGCGCCTCCGGCGACCTCGCGCCGCTGGCGCATATGTCGCTGACGCTGCTTGGCGAAGGCAAAGCGCGGGTACGCGGCGGCGAATGGCTGCCGGCGACGGAAGCGTTACGTCAGGCGGGGCTGGAGCCGATTACCCTGGCGGCGAAAGAAGGTCTGGCGCTGCTGAACGGCACCCAGGCGTCGACGGCTTTTGCGCTGCGCGGCCTGTTCGAAGCCGAAGATCTGTTCGCCTCCGCGGTCGTTTGCGGAGCGTTAACCACCGAAGCGGCGCTGGGTTCGCGTCGACCGTTCGATGCACGTATTCACGAGGTGCGCGGCCAGCGTGGCCAGATTGATGCGGCGGCGCTCTATCGCCATCTGTTGACCGATGAAAGCGCGATTTCGCAGTCGCACCATAACTGCGCCAAGGTGCAGGATCCGTACTCTCTGCGCTGTCAGCCGCAGGTGATGGGCGCCTGCCTGACGCAGATTCGTCAGGCGGCTGAGGTGTTGTTAGCCGAAGCGAACGCGGTCTCCGATAACCCGCTGGTCTTTGCCGCCGAAAATGACGTCATCTCCGGCGGTAACTTCCATGCCGAACCGGTAGCGATGGCGGCGGATAATATCGCGCTGGCGATCGCGGAAATCGGCTCGCTCTCCGAGCGCCGTATCGCGCTGATGATGGACAGCCATATGTCGCAGCTGCCGCCGTTCCTCGTCAAAAATGGCGGCGTCAACTCCGGCTTTATGATTGCTCAGGTCACGGCGGCGGCTTTGGCCAGTGAAAACAAAGCGCTGTCGCACCCGCATAGCGTTGACAGCCTGCCAACATCCGCGAACCAGGAAGACCATGTTTCCATGGCGCCGGCTGCCGGTCGTCGCCTGTGGGCGATGGCGGAAAACACCCGTGGGGTGCTGGCCGTCGAGTGGCTGGCGGCGGCGCAGGGGCTGGATATGCGCGAAGGGCTGACCACCAGTCCGCTGCTGGAAGAGGCGCGTCATCTGCTGCGCGAACGCGTGCCGCATTATACCCAAGACCGTTTCTTCGCTCCTGATATTGAAAATGCCACCGAGCTTTTGGCCGCACGTCACCTGACGCGTCTGCTGCCTGCCGTATTGCCTGGCCTGAATTAATCACCGTTGTTCTCTGTACCCGCGTCGGGGGGATGTCATCCCCCCGACCGTCCTACATCGCATATTTGTCGTCATATAAAAAAACCAGGACACCTGTATATGCAACAACAACACAAACCGCATCTGCTGCGCGGGCTGAATGCCCGACACATTCGTTTTATTGCGCTCGGTTCCGCTATCGGCACCGGGCTGTTCTACGGTTCGGCCTCCGCCATTAAGGCGGCGGGTCCGGCGGTGCTGCTGGCCTATCTGATAGGCGGCGCGGCGGTCTTTATGGTCATGCGCGCGCTGGGTGAAATGGCGGTGCGCAATCCGGTTTCCGGCTCCTTCGGCAGCTACGCTCGCCAGTATCTTGGGCCGCTGGCCGGATTTATTACCGGCTGGACCTACACCTTTGAAATGGTGATCGTGGCGCTGGCCGACGTCACCGCATTCGGTATCTATATGGGGTTGTGGTATCCCGATGTGCCGCGCTGGATCTGGATCCTTAGCATCATCTTCTTTATTGGCGCGATGAACCTGTGCAACGTGCGGGTGTTCGGCGAGATGGAGTTCTGGCTGTCGCTGATTAAAGTGGTGGCGATTATCGCCATGATGGCGGCGGGCGCAGGGATCATCTTCTTTGGCTTTGGCCATAGTTTCCCGGCCACCGGGCTGGAAAATCTGTGGAGCCACGGCGGCTTTGCGCCAAATGGCTGGCAGGGGATCATCGCTTCGCTTGGCATCGTGATGTTCGCTTTCGGCGGCGTGGAAATTATCGGCGTCACGGCGGCGGAAGCGCAGAACCCGAAGAAGGTCATCCCGCAGGCCATCAACACCATTCCGCTGCGTATTATTCTGTTTTACGTCTGCACCCTGGCGGTGCTGATGGCGATCTTCCCGTGGAATAGTTTTGGCGAGCAGGGCAGCCCGTTTGTGTTGATCTTCGATGGTCTCGGGATCCCGGCGGCGGCGACCGTGCTGAATATCATCGTGATTAGCGCCAGTATCTCGGCGATTAACAGCGATATTTTTGGCGCCGGACGCATGATGTACGGTATGTCGAAAGAGGGGCTGGCGCCGAAGTGCTTCCAGCGGATCGCCAGCAACGGCGTACCCTGGATGACGGTCGTGGTGATGGGCGTGGCGCTGCTGGTGGCGGTGGTGCTTAACTATCTGATGCCGGAACAGGTATTTGTATTGATTGCCTCGCTGGCGGCGTTCGCCACCGTCTGGGTGTGGCTGATGATCCTGCTCTCTCATTTCTCGATGCGCCGCGGGTTGTCGGCTGAAGAGCGCAGTAAGATCGAATTCCCGATCCCCTTCTGGCCGGTTGGCCCGCTGTTGACGCTACTGTTTATGGGGCTGGTAATCGCCGTGTTGGGAATGGTGGAAGAGACGCGCGTGGCGCTGTTAGCCGGGCTGGTGTGGCTGGGGCTGCTGACGGTGGTGTGGTACGCGCGCGTGCGTAAAACCGCGCTGCAGGTGGCCACGGAACAGTAAGGTCAATCTCCCCGGTGGCGCTGCGCTTACCGGGGCTACAAATGGCACTGACCATAGCGAGTAGCCCGGATAAGGCGCAAGCCGCTATCCGGGGGGATAATTAACTGAACAGGGCGGTGATGGAAGCGCTGGCGAGCGAATGGAAATGGACATTAAAGCCGACCATCGCGCCGCTCGCCTCGGCGTCGATATCAATCTTATCGATATCCAACGCGTGTACGGTAAAAATGTAGCGGTGGGTTTCCCCCTTCGGCGGCGCCGCGCCGCCGTAGCCGGCCTTACCAAAATCGGTGCGGGTCTGAATGGCCTCTTCCGGTAGCTCCGCCTGACCGGAACCGGCCCCCTGCGGTAAAACCCGGGTATCGGCAGGCAGGTTGGCTACCACCCAGTGCCACCAGCCGGAACCGGTCGGCGCATCCGGGTCGTAGCAGGTGACGACAAAGCTTTTGGTTCCTGCGGGAACGTCGTCCCACATCAGATGCGGCGAAAGATTATCGCCATCGTATCCCATACCGTTGAATACGTGACGATTAGGCAGCTTGCCGCCGTCTTGCAGATCGTGACTGGTCAGTTTCATGCTTCATCCTCATTGATAATGCGCTGATTAACAAAGAAGTGTAGCCGTCCCGACAGCGCAATTCCGCTGTTTATTCGCTAAAAAATGTTTCTTCTTGTACCGCCATATTGACCGCTCGGGTCAGGCGAGTCAGCTGTTGTGGGCTGATGATATACGGCGGCATCAGGTAAATCAGGCGGCCAAACGGGCGGATCCATACCCCTTGCTCAACGAAAAAGCGCTGCAGAGCGGCCATGTTGACCGGATGACGGGTTTCAACCACGCCAATCGCGCCGAGTACGCGCACGTCGGCGACCCATTCTGACTCGCGCGCCGGAGCCAGCTCGGCCTTCAGCTGGGCTTCAATCGCCGCTACCTGCTGTTGCCATTCGCCGCTCTCCAGCAGGCGCAGGCTTTCGCTTGCCACCGCGCAGGCCAGCGGATTGCCCATAAAGGTGGGGCCGTGCATAAAGCAGCCGGCTTCGCCATCGCTGATGGTTTCAGCTACCGTTCGGGTGGTGATGGCGGCGGAAAGGGTCATGGTACCGCCGGTCAGCGCTTTACCCAGACACAGAATATCGGCGGAGATACCGGCATGCTCGCAGGCGAACAGTTTGCCGGTACGGCCAAAGCCGGTGGCAATCTCATCGGCGATCAGCAAAATCCCTTCCCGGTCGCACATTTTACGCACTCGCTTTAGCCACTCCGGATGGTACATGCGCATCCCGCCGGCGCCCTGGACTACCGGTTCGAGGATCACCGCGGCGATTTCGTGGCGATGCGCGGCCATCATGCGGGCAAACGGCACCATATCCATCTCATCCCACTCGCCATCGAAGCGGCTTTGCGGCGCGGGGGCAAACAGGTTATCCGGCAGATAGCCCTGCCACAGGCTGTGCATCGAGTTCTGCGGATCGCAGACCGACATCGCGCCGAAGGTGTCACCGTGATAGCCGTTGCGGAAGGTCAGGAAACGACGGCGCGGTTGGCCTTTAGCCTGCCAGTACTGCAGCGCCATTTTCATCGCCACTTCTACCGCCACCGAACCGGAATCGGCGAGGAAAACGCACTCCAGCGATTCCGGCGTCATCGCCACCAGCTGGCGACAGAGCGCCACCGCCGACGGATGGGTGATCCCGCCGAACATCACGTGCGACATCTGGTCGATCTGCGCTTTCATCGCCGCATTCAGGCGCGGGTGATTGTAGCCGTGGATCGCCGCCCACCAGGAGGACATGCCGTCAACCAGCTGTTCGCCGCCGGCGAGGGACAGCTCGCAACCGTGGGCGGAAACCACCGGGTAGACCGGCAGGGGGGAAGTCATAGAGGTGTAGGGGTGCCAGATGTGGCGCCGATCGAAGGCGAGATCGTCCAGTGTCATAAGTGACTTGTAAACCATTTTGAAAACATTTAGGTTTACGAGTATAAACCGAACCGTAAATTAACAAAACCCTTTGGAGAGGCTAATGGCTCACCACGCACGTTGGACAATGTCGCAAGTAACTGAGTTATTTAATAAACCGCTCATCGATCTGCTATTTGAAGCGCAGCAAATCCACCGCCAGCATTTTGACCCGCGTCAGGTGCAGGTCAGTACGTTGCTATCGATTAAAACCGGCGCTTGTCCGGAAGACTGTAAATATTGCCCGCAAAGCGCACGCTACAAAACCGGCCTTGAATCCGAGCGCCTGATGGAAGTCGAGCAGGTGCTGGAATCGGCGCGTCAGGCGAAAAACGCCGGCTCGACCCGTTTCTGCATGGGCGCGGCGTGGAAGAACCCCAACGACCGCGATATGCCGTACCTGGAACAGATGGTCAAAGGCGTCAAGGCGCTGGGGCTGGAGTCCTGTATGACGCTCGGAACCCTTACCGATAGCCAGGCGCAGCGCCTGGCCGGCGCGGGGCTTGATTACTACAACCATAACCTCGACACCTCACCGGAATTTTACGGCAACATCATCACCACCCGTACCTATCAGGAGCGTCTGGATACGCTGGATAAGGTGCGCGATGCCGGGATTAAAGTGTGCTCCGGCGGCATCGTCGGGTTGGGGGAAACCGTGAACGATCGCGCCGGGCTGCTGCTGCAGTTGGCCAATCTGCCAACGCCGCCGGAAAGCGTGCCCATCAATATGCTGGTGAAGGTCAAGGGCACGCCGCTGGCGGATAACGACGATGTCGACGCCTTCGATTTCATCCGCACGATCGCCATTGCGCGCATCATGATGCCAACCTCCTACGTGCGTCTGTCCGCCGGGCGCGAGCAGATGAACGAGCAGACCCAGGCGATGTGCTTTATGGCCGGGGCTAACTCGATTTTCTATGGCTGCAAGCTGCTGACGACGCCTAACCCGGAAGAAGATAAAGACCTGCAGCTGTTCCGCAAGCTGGGGATCAATCCGCAGCAGACGGCGGTACTGGAAGGTGATAATGAGCAGCAGCAGCGCCTGGCGCAGGCCTTACTCACCCCCGACACTGAGGAATACTACAACGCGGCGGCGCTATGAGCTGGCAGCAACGAATCGATCGGGCGCTGGACGAACGGCGGGCGGCGGATGCTTTCCGCCGCCGCCTGCCGGTAAGCCACGGCGCCGGACGTTGGCTGGAGCGAGAAGGGGAGCGCTGGCTCAACTTCTCCAGTAATGACTACCTGGGCCTGAGCCAGCATGATGCGATTATCGCCGCCTGGCAGCAGGGGGCGGAACGTTATGGCGTCGGTTCTGGCGGATCGGGTCACGTTAGCGGCTATAGTCAGGCACATCGCGAGCTGGAAGAGGAACTTGCCGACTGGCTGGGCTACCCGCGCGCGTTGCTGTTTATCTCCGGCTTTGCCGCGAATCAGGCGTTGATTGCCGCGCTGGCGGAAAAAGACGATCGTATTGTGGCCGATCGCCTGAGCCATGCCTCCCTGCTGGAGGCGGCAAGCCTCAGCCCGGCGCAGCTGCGCCGCTTTACCCACAATGACCCGCAACAGCTCGCTCAACTGCTGGCGAAACCGCTGGACGGCCAGCAGTTAGTCGTTACCGAAGGGATTTTCAGCATGGACGGCGACAGCGCGCCGCTGGCTGACATTCAGGCGGCAGCCCGCAGCGCCGGAGCATTATTACTGGTTGATGATGCTCACGGAATCGGGGCGATTGGCGATGAAGGGCGCGGAAGCTGTCATACGCAGGCGGTTCGTCCGGAGCTGCTGGTGGTCACCTTCGGCAAGGCGTTTGGGGTGAGCGGCGCGGCGGTACTGTGCAATGAATCGATGGCCGACTATCTGCTGCAGTTTGCCCGTCATCTTATCTACAGCACCGCGATGCCGCCGGCGCAGGCGGTGGCGCTGAGCGCGGCCCTGCGGGTCATTCGCAGCGATGAGGGCCAGCAGCGGCGGGAAATCTTGAGCGCCCGCATCCGTCAGTTCCGCGCAGGAATGGGCGATGTTGCGCTGGGGCTGACCGATTCCCGGAGCGCGATTCAGCCGCTGATTGTCGGCGACAACGCGCGAGCGCTGGCCCTGGCCTCCAGCCTACGCGGGGCCGGCTGTTGGGCTACCGCTATTCGCCCGCCGACGGTTCCCGTCGGCGGCGCTCGCCTGCGCCTGACTCTGACTGCCGCTCATCAGGCTGAGGACATTGCTCGTTTACTGGAGGTGCTGCATGACCACGGTGAATAAGCTGGCGGTCGCCGCGGCGTTTGGTCGGGCGGCCAGCGGCTATACGCAACATGATGAGCTGCAGCGCCGCAGCGCTGAATTGCTGCTGCGCCAGTTGGCGCGGAGCGATTTTTCCCGGGTGCTCGATGCCGGCTGCGGCCCCGGCAGCATGAGCCGTTACTGGCGCGAAGCGGGAAGCGAAGTTACCGCGCTGGATCTCTCCGCCGGGATGCTGGCGCAGGCGCAACGCAACGACGCCGCGCAGCATTATCTGCAGGGCGATATCGAAGCGCTGCCGCTGCCGGATGCCTGCTTCGATCTGGCATGGAGTAACCTGGCGGTGCAGTGGTGTGACGAGCTAAGCGCGGCAATCGGCGAGCTGTACCGGGTGGTGCGGCCCGGCGGGCGAGTAGCGTTCACCACGTTGCTCGCCGGATCGCTACCGGAACTCAATCAAGCGTGGCGGGCGGTCGACGACCATCCCCATGCTAACCGTTTTCTCAGCGAACAGGCGGTAAGGGCGGCGCTGAGCGGCCTGCGCGCCGAAGGCGTCGTGCATCAGATTAGCTTACCGTTCGCCGACGCGTTAAGCGCCATGCGCTCGCTAAAGGGCATTGGCGCCACCCATTTACACCAGGGGCGGTCGTCTGCGCCGCTTAGCCGTGGCAAGCTGCGCGAACTGCAGCTGGCCTGGCCGCAACAGCAGGGCCAGTGCCCGCTGACGTATCATCTTTTTACAGGAGTCATTGAACGTGACTAAACGTTTCTTCGTTACCGGAACCGATACTGAAGTCGGTAAAACGGTCGCCAGCAGCGCGCTGCTGCAGGCGGCGAATCAGCTGGGATTTAACACCGCGGGCTATAAGCCGGTGGCTTCCGGTAGCGACCTGACCGCACACGGGTTACGCAATGAAGATGCGCTGGCCCTCCAGCGCAATAGCCGGGTAGCGCTGCGCTATGAACAGGTTAACCCTTATACCTTTGCCGAGCCGACCTCGCCGCATATTATTAGCGCCGATGAAGGACGACCAATCGCCGCGACCACGCTTTCCTGCGGCTTACGCGAGCTGGAACGCCTGGCCGATTGGGTGCTGGTGGAAGGGGCGGGCGGCTGGTTTACGCCGCTCTCGGAAACCCTGACCTTCGCCGACTGGGCGCAGCAGGAACAACTGCCGGTGATTTTAGTCGTCGGCGTTAAACTTGGCTGTATCAATCACGCGATGCTCACCGCCCAGGCGGTACGCAAGGCAGGGCTGCCGCTGGTGGGCTGGATCGCCAACGATATCCAGCCGCCGGGTAAACGCCATCGCGAATATCTGCAAACCTTAACGCGGGTATTGCCAGCGCCGCTGCTGGGGGAAATTCCCTGGCTTGCCGACGCATCGCAGCGTAAGGATCTCGCGCAGTACCTGGATCTGAGCCCACTGCAATAATCCCGCATAAGCCTGCGAGACGGCTCTATTTTTTGTTGACAGGACGATGAAATGTGGTCCAGAAAACGCAAAAAATCCAGCCGTCTTTAGCTGATAAATATCAAAAAAAATTCGATAATTTTTTTTAGTCGCGGGCTTTGGTCCGATGAGACTTTTCTGCCGGGTGGCAGACCTCGCGGCCTGCAGACAGTTATCCACTATTCCTGTGGATAACCTTGTGTATTAGAGTTAGAAAACTTGCGGTAAGCTAGAGAGTACGCGGCCTGCGAGCAAATTGGCGCGAAACCCGTCTTTTGGTAAATTATGTTTTATTTCAGCAAGTTAAATAAAAGCAATGGCTGTCAGAAAAGTGTCACCGGCTGCCATAAAAGATTCATTACCTTGCTTGACAAATGTTAAATGATAAATGTTTCTGGGGATAACCACACAGGCTGGTGGATTATTCCGCAAAGCGCGCATTTTACGCCCGCCGTCAGAGTACAACGCGTCCGTTTACCGCCATACAATAATGCGATACTGTTTTTATATCCAGTATTATTTATTGGCAAAAGTCAAACTGAAGGGTAGAATTAAACACCTGCTGGCCAATCCCATCTTCAGGTCCTGAAATATGAGCAAACCGTTCAAGCTGCACTCCGCATTCCGTCCTTCCGGCGATCAGCCCGAAGCCATCCGCCGCCTGGAAGAGGGGCTGGAAGATGGCCTTGCGCATCAGACCCTGCTTGGGGTAACCGGTTCGGGGAAAACCTTCACCATCGCCAACGTTATCGCTGATTTACAGCGCCCGACGATGGTGCTGGCGCCGAACAAAACCCTGGCGGCGCAGCTGTATGGCGAGATGAAAGAGTTCTTTCCCGAGAATGCGGTGGAGTATTTTGTCTCCTATTACGATTATTATCAGCCTGAAGCCTACGTTCCGAGCTCGGATACCTTTATCGAAAAAGACGCCTCGGTGAACGAACACATTGAGCAGATGCGTCTGTCGGCCACCAAAGCGCTGCTCGAACGGCGCGACGTGGTGGTGGTGGCTTCGGTTTCCGCCATCTACGGTCTTGGCGATCCGGATCTGTATCTGAAGATGATGCTGCACCTGACCACCGGCATGCTGATCGATCAGCGGGCGATCCTGCGCCGGCTGGCCGAACTGCAATACACCCGCAACGATCAGGCCTTCCAGCGCGGCACTTTCCGCGTGCGCGGCGAGGTTATCGATGTCTTCCCGGCGGAATCCGATGATATCGCGCTGCGTATTGAACTGTTTGACGAAGAGGTCGAACGGCTATCGCTGTTTGACCCGCTGACCGGCCACGTTGAATCGTCCATTCCACGCTATACCATCTATCCGAAAACCCACTACGTTACGCCGCGCGAGCGTATCGTTCAGGCGATGGAAGAGATCAAAGACGAGCTCGCTGACCGCCGCAAGGTACTGCTGGCGAACAACAAACTGCTTGAAGAGCAGCGGCTGAGCCAGCGCACTCAGTTCGACCTCGAGATGATGAACGAGCTGGGCTACTGCTCGGGAATTGAGAACTACTCGCGCTTTCTCTCCGGCCGCGGGCCGGGCGAGCCGCCGCCGACGCTGTTCGACTACCTGCCGGCGGATGGCCTGCTGGTTATCGATGAATCGCACGTGACTATCCCGCAAATCGGCGGTATGTACCGCGGCGACCGGGCGCGTAAAGAGACGCTGGTGGAATATGGCTTCCGCCTGCCGTCGGCGTTGGATAACCGGCCGATGAAGTTCGAAGAGTTTGAAGCGCTGGCGCCGCAGACTATCTACGTTTCGGCGACGCCGGGCGCCTATGAGCTGGAAAAATCCGGCGATGAGGTGGTAGATCAAGTCGTCCGCCCAACCGGGCTGCTGGATCCGGTCATCGAGGTGCGTCCGGTGGCGACGCAGGTCGACGACCTGTTATCAGAAATCCGTACCCGTGCGGCGATTAATGAGCGCGTACTGGTGACGACGCTGACCAAACGCATGGCGGAAGATTTAACCGAATACCTGGAAGAGCACGGCGAGCGGGTGCGCTATCTGCACTCCGATATCGATACCGTCGAGCGCATGGAAATTATTCGCGATCTGCGTCTTGGCGAGTTCGACGTGCTGGTGGGTATCAACCTGCTGCGCGAAGGGCTGGATATGCCGGAAGTATCGCTGGTGGCGATACTTGATGCCGATAAAGAGGGCTTCCTGCGTTCCGAGCGATCGCTTATCCAGACCATCGGCCGCGCGGCGCGTAACGTTAACGGCAAGGCGATCCTTTACGGCGATAAAATCACGCCATCGATGGCGAAGGCGATCGGTGAAACCGAACGCCGCCGCGAGAAGCAGCAGCGTTATAACGAAGAGCACGGTATTGTGCCGCAGGGGCTTAATAAGAAAGTGGTCGATATTCTGGCGCTGGGTCAGAACATCGCGAAGACCAAAGCCAAAGGCCGCGGTAAAGCCCGTTCTCCGGTGGAAGCCGATAGCGTCGAACTGACGCCGAAAGCGCTGCAGCAGAAGATCCACGAGCTGGAAGGGCAAATGATGCAGCACGCGCAGAACCTTGAGTTTGAGGAAGCGGCACAGATTCGCGATCAATTGCATCAGCTACGCGAACTGTTTATTGCGGCATCGTGAGGGCGATACGGGGAACGGTTAAAAAATGACGGCAATGCGTAATTTGCAATTGCCGTCACGCTATTATCTTAGGATCTTAATGTTGGCTTAATTTTCTTCAGCCAAACTATCCTCAGTTTAATGAGGATAGCGCCATGCAAAAACTGACTAACCGTGAATATCTGGCCATTGCGACCGCCTTTGTGATTGTGGTCGCCTTCTTCCATCAATGGGTATTAACCTTCTGACGCGAACTGCGCGGGAACAGCACCCAGGCTCGGACGCCCGGCCCGGGCTGGCGGTTATGCAAAAAGAATTGCGCATCGTGAAGTTGAGCGATGCGGGTGACAATGCTTAAACCGAGGCCTATTCCGCCATAGCGGCTGTCCATGCGGACAAATGCTTTACTCAGTTCGCCGCTCTTGGCCTCATCAATGCCCGGCCCTTCATCTTCTACTGCCAGAATCGGCGTATTTCCCGGTTTTACCGAAATCTTAATCTTCGACCCCGCGGGGCTATAGCGGTGCGCATTCTCCACCAGATTGCGTAAAATCACCCGCGCCAGCGTCGCATCTCCGGAAATGAGATCCTCGCCTGCGCCGCTTTCTATCTCCAGGGTCTGCTGGCGCGCTTCGAGCATTGTTTTCAGCTCATCCTGCAGGGGCTCAACCACATCTTCGCCCAAATGAACCTGCTGGTAACTCCCGGCGGAAAACGACTGCCCAACGCGCGCCAGTTGTAGCAGCTGAGAAATGCTGTTGGTCATCTGATCGAGACGTTGAATTAAGGGATCAACGCTGACGCCGTGAACCTTCGCCAGCAGTTCCAGATGCAGGCGCAGCCCGGCAAGAGGGGTACGCAGTTCGTGGGCGACGTCGGCGGTAAACAGACGCTCGCGATCGAGCGTCATGGTCAGCCGCGACACCAGTTGGTTAATCGCCATGGTCACTGCGGTCACTTCCGGCACCGACTCCTGCAGAATAATGGGTTGCAGATTATCCGGCGTCCGGCTTTCCAGCTCGCTCTGCAGGTTTGATAGCGGACGGGTGATTTTCTTCACCGCCACCAGGCTGATATACAGCGCCAGCCCGATGATCAGCAGGCTGGGTATCAGCAGGCTGGCGACCGCCTCGCGTACCTCATGCTCGACGTGCCTTTGATTGTTATGACCCTCAATGGCGCTGGCAACCAGCAGCTGGATTTGCTCTTTGCTTTCATGCCATAGCCAAAATACGCTGATCAGCTGGCAGACCACCAGAATCGCGCCGATGGTCAGCAGCAGGCGGTGGCGCATGGTCCAGGTTTCGGTCGCAAACAGTGCCATAGCGTTATTCTGACTCCGTATTATTCACCAGCATGTAGCCAAAGCCGCGGACGGTGCGGATCCGCGCTTTACCAATCTTGTCGCGCAGATTATGAATATGCACTTCGAGGGTATTGGTGGCCGGTTCGTTATCCCAGCTGTAGATATCATTGTAGAGAATTTCGCGATGCACCGGGCTGCCGGCCTTCATCATCAGGCGCGAGAGCAGGGCATACTCTTTTGGCGTCAGCTCCAGCGATTCGCCGGCCAGCCACACCTGACGACGGGTAACATTAAGGCGCAGGTTGCCGACGGTCAGCTCATTATCGCCCTGATTATTATGACGACGCAGCAGCGCGCGAATGCGGGCGTTGAGCTCTTCAAGCGCGAAAGGTTTCACCAGGTAATCGTCAGCGCCGGTATCCAGCCCGCTGATGCGGTCGCCCACGGTATCGCGGGCGGTGAGGATGAGCACCGGCTGGGTGAATTTCTCCCGGCGCATACGCGCCAGGAAATGCAGACCGTCTTCATCCGGCAGGCCCAGGTCGAGCACCACCAGACTGTAATGGTTGCTGGCTAGCGACAGCGCGGCTTCGTGCGCGGTGGCGACGCCATCGCAGACATAGCCTTCGCTTTGCATGGCCAGGATTAACCCTTGTAACAGGAGCGCATCGTCTTCAATGACTAAGATTTTCATCTGCCGGTCTCTCTACATGGCGTTAAAAGGTCGTCTTTTGCCTGATACTCGCGGGTGTCTACCCCGAGCAGGCCAAGCAGGGTAGAAAACAGATTATCTTGTGAATAATCGTTCGTCTTCGCGTGTTGTTGCAAACACTGGCTGGATACGCCATAGCGTTGCTGATAATCCGGCGACAGCCACAGCAGCATCGGCACGTGTTTTTGCGTGTCCGGCGCAATTGAGTAAGGCAGGCCATGCAGATACACGCCGTCTTCACCCAGCGATTCGCCGTGGTCAGACAAATACACCAGACTGGTGGTAAATTTATCCTGTTTTGATTGCAGCAATTTTATCGCTTTATCAACTACATAGTCGACATACAAAATGGTGTTGTCATAGGTATTGGTCAACTGTTGTTGCGTACAACTTTGGATTTCATTGGTATCGCATGTCGGAGTGAATTTTTTGAATTCAGCCGGATAGCGGTTGTAGTAGGTTGGGCCATGGCTACCAATGGTGTGCAGAACGATAATGCCATCCTGCTGTAAATTATCGATATAGCTATCCAGATTATGGAACAGCACGTCATCGTAGCACTCGCCATCAATGCACTGGCCGCTGAGGTTCAGGTTGGTGACGTTTTGGTGCGGCACGCGGTCGCAGGCGCCTTTACAGCCGCCATCGTTGTCGTTCCACAGCACCTGCACGCCGGCGCGTTGCAGAATATCCAGAACGCCTTCCTGATGGTGCGCCAGTTCTTCATCGTAATGCGCGCGCGGCATATTGGAGAACATGCAGGGGACGGAAATCGCGGTTGCGGTGCCGCAGGAGGTGGTTTTCGGGAAGTACACCACGTCGTCCTGTTTCAGGCGTGGGTTAGTTTCGCGATCGTAACCGCCCAGCGAGAAATTCTCGGCGCGCGAGGTTTCTCCCAGCACCACGATGGTCAGATTTTTACGCGCGCCGTTATGCATCACCGCTTTCTGTTTGGCATCTTCGCCGATCTTCACCAGCGGCAGGTTGTCCATCCGGTTATGCGCATACCATGAGTTCAGCGCCACAATGCTGTTGGAGGGACTTAACGATTTCACCAGCTCTTTATTGTTACGGAACACCGAGGCGTAATCTTTGTAGAACAGCGCCGCCACCAGCACAATCAGCAGTGCTGAAACGGCGATATTGAGCAGGCGCATCGCCGCGCCGCGCCAGAAAGAGGCCGGTTTACGAACTTTAATCCACCAGGCGACCAGAACCATCAATAGCCCGGAGAGGCCCAGTATGATGACCATTTTCGTCGACAGCAGAGCAAAGCTTTCCGCAGGTGTCGTATCGAAGATATTGGCGATCATCGAACGATCGATCACCACGCCGAAGGTCCAGATAAAGTACTGCGCCGAGGCGCTCAGCAGAATAAACAGGCTGATGACCACCCGGTCGAGTTTTAAGAACGAGGCGAGGGTGGTGATGATGTTCATCACGCTAATCGCCACGATCGGCATACTGAGGAAAACCAGCCAGTTATGGAGATTGTTTACCGGCAGCAGCGGGAAAACCTGGCGATAAAAGGCCAGGTTAAGAAAGATACCGATATAACAGGCAAAGAGAATCAAATAAGCCGTGCGGCCGAGTACCGGCCGACGTAAAGAAATAAACGACATAACGAATACCCGTAGTAGGAGATGCTCGTTATGTTGACAGCGATATTTTAAGACAACCTTAAGATTTTAATCTGAGGCGTCGTCTTGTTTAAAATAGTGCCGCTTGAGGATTAACCTAATGCCTGAATAGCCTGCTCCAGCGCCTGGCGAAGCAGTACGCGGTCATGCCGATAGGTGACATCGCTGGCATCCAGCGCGGTTTGAATCACCAGTCGTTCTTCCATACCCTTAACATCGGCTTTCGGCCCGACGATGGCGGCATCAATCACTTTTTTGCCGACGTAATGTTCCAGAATAGTAATTCTGTCCGCCAGCGTCAGATTGGCGGCTGGGCTATGTTCCTTACCCAGGTTATCGATAAACACCATGGGCGCCGGGGTCCGCCGCAGCGCCTGGGCCATTTCGTCGAGCAGTAAAATGGGCAGCAGGCTGGTGTAGAAGCTTCCGGGCCCAATCAGGATCAGATCGGCCTCGGCGATGGCCTCAACCGCTTCGCGAGTCGCCGGCACCGGTGGGCTGAGCATCAGTTCCTGAGGCACGTGATCCAACTGATCGATATTCACTTCACCATAAACTTCATGGCCTTCATGATCGAGCGCCACCAGATCGACTGGTTGTTCCGACATCGGAATCAGGAAAGCATCTACTTTAAGCAGATTTCTGATCAAATTGATGGCCTCTAAAGGCCGTACGCTCAGGTGATCCAGCGCCTTTAACATCAAATTTCCGAGGTTATGTCCGGAAAGCTCGCCATTGCCGCCAAAACGGTACTCAAACATTGCTGAAGCGACGCTGGGTTCGGCGATTAATTGATTAATGCAGTTGCGCATATCGCCCCAGGCGATCCCCCCTTCCGAGCGGCGAATTCGCCCCGTTGATCCGCCGTTATCGGTGGTGGTCACGATGCCGGTCAGGCGCGAGCCGAGCGACGAGAGCGACGACATCACCCGCCCCAGACCATGGCCTCCGCCAAGGGCGACGACGCGGTCCAGATCGGCGAAAGTGCGATTGCGCATACGAATTCCTTCTGTTCAATGTTCGGGTTTAGCGTATCCGATCTACCCCTAAAAGATAATGCCCGGTTTCCGTCAAACTGACCGATATCAATGTTAAAGTGTGATTTTTGGCTATTCTGTACTGAAAATGCAAGATATTAGCGATATATAGATGATTATATAGCGAAAATGAAAATGGCGAAACCATCGTGAAAGCGCTACTATCGGCATAACCAACTAACACTCTAGCCTTAGTACCTGTGTCGCAAGATATGGTGCTCTGGCCGCGGCAGCCGCGCTGTCGCCAGGGCGTGGAAAGAAATGACCACGCCTCCCGTACTTGGAAAGGTGTATATGGCCTCACAGCTTACTGATGCATTTGCGCGTAAGTTTTATTACTTGCGCCTGTCGATTACCGACGTGTGTAACTTTCGTTGCACCTACTGCCTGCCGGATGGCTACAAGCCCGGCGCCGTGACCAACAAGGGCTTTCTTAGCGTAGACGAAGTGCGCCGCGTGACGCGCGCTTTTTCCGCCCTTGGCACGGAAAAAGTCCGCCTTACCGGCGGCGAACCCTCTTTACGTCGCGACTTTACCGAGATTATTGCCGCCGTGCGTGAAAACAGCGCGATTCGTCAGATCGCGGTGACCACCAATGGTTACCGTCTGGCTCGCGATGTCGAACGCTGGCGCGATGCCGGGCTGACGGCGATAAACGTCAGCGTCGATAGCCTCGACGCTCGCCAGTTCCATGTCATTACCGGTCAGGATAAATTCCAGCAGGTGATGGACGGTATTGACGCCGCCTTTGCCGCCGGTTTTGAAAAGGTTAAGGTCAACACCGTGCTGATGCGTGATGTCAACCATCACCAGCTCGACACCTTCCTCGCGTGGATCAAACCACGTCGTATTCAGCTGCGTTTTATTGAGTTAATGGAAACCGGCGAGGGCAGCGACCTGTTCCGCCGTCACCACATTTCCGGCATGGTGCTGCGCGATGAACTGCTGCGTCGCGGCTGGATCCATCAGATCCGTCAGCGAAGCGATGGCCCGGCACAGGTCTTTTGCCATCCGGATTACGCCGGCGAAATCGGCTTGATCATGCCCTATGAAAAAGACTTCTGCGCCACCTGTAACCGTCTTCGCGTCTCATCCGTTGGCAAACTGCACCTGTGTCTGTTTGGCGAAGGCGGCGTAGATCTGCGCGACCTGATGGCCGAGGACGAGCAGCAGGCCGAGCTGGAAGCGCGGATAGCCGAAGCCTTAACCCATAAAAAGCAGACCCATTTCCTGCACCAGGGCAACACCGGTATTACGCAGAATCTATCGTATATTGGCGGATAATCGTTTTCGAAAGGAGCATTCAGATGAGCCAGGCTAGCGCTGAGTTTATCCCGACCCGTATTGCTATTCTTACCGTTTCCAACCGCCGCGGCGAAGAGGACGATACCTCCGGCCACTGGCTGCGCGATGCGCTGCACGAAGCGGGACATACCCTCGTCGATAAGGCGATTGTGAAAGAGAACCGCTACGCGATTCGCGCCCAGGTCTCGGCGTGGATTGCCAGCGATGAGGTGCAGGTGGTGCTGATCACCGGTGGTACCGGTTTTACCGACGGCGATCAGGCGCCGGAAGCGCTGCTGCCGCTGTTTGACCGCGAGGTCGAAGGTTTTGGCGAAGTGTTCCGTATGCTTTCGTTTGAAGAGATTGGCACCTCGACGCTGCAGTCCCGCGCCGTTGCCGGTGTTGCCAACCGCACGCTGATTTTCGCCATGCCGGGCTCGACTAAGGCCTGCGCCACCGCGTGGGACAATATTATCGCGCCGCAGCTGGATGCACGCACTCGCCCGTGTAACTTCATTCCTCATTTAAAGAAATAGTTTATGTCACAACTGACCCACATTAACGCCGCGGGCGAAGCCCACATGGTTGACGTCTCCGGCAAAGCGGAAACGGTACGCGAGGCGCGCGCTGAGGCTTACGTTGAAATGCAGGCCGCAACGCTTGCGATGATTATTGACGGCAGCCACCATAAAGGTGATGTGTTCGCCACCGCGCGTATCGCCGGGATCCAGGCTGCGAAACGTACCTGGGAGCTGATCCCGCTGTGTCATCCGCTGATGCTCAGCAAAGTAGAAGTGAACCTGCAGGCGCAGCCGGAACATAACCGCGTGCGCATTGAGTCACTCTGCCGCCTGACCGGTAAAACCGGCGTAGAAATGGAAGCGCTGACCGCGGCCTCGGTTGCCGCGCTGACGATTTACGATATGTGTAAAGCGGTACAGAAAGATATGGTGATTGGCCCGGTACGTCTGCTGGCGAAAAGCGGCGGTAAGTCCGGCGATTTTAAGGTGGAGGAAGCCCATGATTAACGTCCTGTTTTTTGCCCAGGTGCGCGAACTGGTTGGCACCGATACCCTGACTCTCGACGCCAGCGAATTGCCGACCGTTGAAGCCGTGCGTCAGCAGCTTGCCGCGCGCGGAGACCGCTGGGCGCTGGCGCTGGAAGAGGGAAAATTGCTGGCGGCAGTCAACCAGACGCTGACCTCGTTTGACCATCCGGTCGCGAGCGGCGACGAAGTGGCGTTTTTCCCGCCGGTCACCGGGGGCTAAGATGACGCAAACTCGTATCGTGGTTAGCCCGGCGCGCTTTTGCGTCGGCGATGAGTATCCGTGGCTGGCCGAGCGCGATGAAGACGGCGCGGTGGTCACCTTCACCGGCAAAGTGCGTAATCATAATCTCGGCGACAGCGTGAAAGCGCTGACGCTGGAGCACTATCCGGGCATGACCGAGAAATTGCTGGCGGAAATCGTCGAACAGGCGCGGGAGCGTTGGCCGCTTGGTCGGGTGACGGTTATCCATCGCATTGGCGAAATGTGGCCGGGCGAAGAGATTGTTTTTGTTGGCGTGACCAGCGCCCACCGCGGCAGCGCCTTCGCCGCCGGCGAGTTCATTATGGATTACCTGAAAACCCGCGCGCCGTTCTGGAAACGCGAGGCGACGCCGGAAGGCGAACGCTGGGTCGATGCCCGCGACAGCGATCATCAGGCGGCAGAGCGCTGGTAGTGTGATACGCTTACTGAGAGAAACTTGTTAATCAGGAGATAGTCATGGACAGATTCCCTCGTTCCGATTCAATTGTTCAGAGCCGCAGCGGCCTGCAGACCTATATGGCGCAGGTTTACGGCTGGATGACGGTCGGGTTGTTGTTAACCGCGTTTATCGCGTGGTTTGCGGCGAATACCCCGGCGGTCATGATGTTCGTCTTTTCAAGCAAAATCACTTTCTTCGGGCTGATTATCGCCCAACTGGCGCTGGTGTTTGTGCTCTCGGGGATGGTGCAGCGCTTAAGCGCGGGCATGGCGACAACGCTATTTATGCTTTATTCGGCGCTGACCGGGCTAACCTTAGCGAGCATCTTTATCGTTTATACCTATTCGTCTATCGCCAGCACTTTTGTGGTGACCGGCGGGATGTTCGGCGCGATGAGCCTGTATGGTTACACCACCAAGCGCGATCTGAGCGGCTTCGGCAGCATGCTGTTTATGGGGCTGATTGGTATCGTGCTGGCGTCGTTGGTTAACCTGTGGCTGAAGAGCGAAGCGCTGATGTGGGCGGTGACTTACATTGGTGTGGTGGTGTTTGTCGGCCTGACCGCCTACGATACCCAGAAGCTGAAAAACATCGGCGAGCAGATTGATACCCGCGATAGCGCCACGCTGCGTAAATATTCGATTCTCGGCGCTTTAACGCTGTATCTGGACTTCATCAACCTGTTCCTGATGCTGCTGCGTATCTTCGGCAACCGCCGTTAATGTTATCCCGGATAGCGGCGCGATGCGCCTTATCCGGGCTACCAATCCAGGCAATCCGCAAAAATGTCGCCCGGTGAGCGCAACCGGGCCGTTTCATCCGCGGGCCAGCTTGCGTTCGTTCTTCTGCCGCAGCTTTTTCGCCCGACTCTCCAGCACCAGATAGGCGACGGTCGCCAGCAGCAACGGCAGAAAATAGTACAGCGCGCGCCACGCCAGCAGAGCGGCGATTATCGCCCCCTTCGAAATCGACTCGCCGGAGAGCATGGCGATAAACACCGCCTCCAGCACGCCAATTCCGGCGGGAATATGAACGATAACACCGGCGATACTGCTCACCAGCAACACGCCCAGCACCAGAAAATAGTTAATCTCGCTGCCCAGGAGCAGCCAGATAATCGCCCCCATCACCATCCAGTTCGCCGCCGAAATCCCTATCTGTAGTAGAGCGAAACGAAAAGAGGGCAGCACCAGCCGCTGCCCCTTAATCGTCATGTGGCGGCGTTTAGCGAAGGCGCAAGCGAAAAGATAGAGTAGGGTAAAAAGCAGCAGAACGCTGCCAATAATACGTAGCGTAGTTTGACTGATGTACCAGTGCGGCGGCAGCGTCACCAGATTCGCGGTGAATATGACGCCGCCCAGAAGAATATAGCCCAGCCAGTTGGTGGTAATGCTAAGCGAGAAAATACGGGTAATGGTGCTGCCGTTCAGCCCCAGCCGCGAGTATAGCCGATAGCGCATTCCGATCCCGCCAACCCAGGTACTCAGCGTCAGGTTAAAGGCGTAGCAGATAAACGATACCAGCATCACCTGTTTTTTTGCCAGCTTATGGCCGCACCAGGCTCGCCCGAGCAGATCGTAGCAGCCATAAATCAGGTAACTGACGATAACCAACCCAACGGCGCTAAATAGCGCCAGACGATCGTAGCCGCGGATGACCTTCCATACATCCTGCCAGTCGACCTTTTGCGCGTAAATCACCAGCAATACGATGACGGCGATAAAAAAGAGCGCGGTCAGCACTCTTTTCGCCATCCGCCAGCGGGGATGCGATTTGCTCATAGCGGATTGTCTCTGGTTTGCGTTTCTACCCGGTCCTGGGTTTCAATTTCCGGCTGCACTGGCGGGCTGACCCTGGCTAATTGCGGGGTATGCGCCGGCAGCCAACCGACCCAGGCGGGGAAGTGGCGTAGAAAGTGGAAGGCCAGCACGCTGACGCCGAGCCGCCACCAGTTGCGTTTTGGCAGCATGGACTTATCTATCTGCTGGCAATCTCTGGCGATAAGGCCGTTGAGATTATCGCGCAGGGTCTGGTTGAACTCGCGGTCGTGGATAATCAGATTGGCCTCCAGATTCAGCGACAGGCTCAGCGGGTCGAGGTTACTTGAACCGACGGTGGCCCAGTGGTCGTCCGCCAGCGCTACCTTGCCATGCAGCGGACGGCGGCGGTATTCATACACCTGAACGCCGCCTTTAATCAGGTAGTGGTACAGCAGATGGGCGCCAAACTTAACAATCGGAATATCCGGCTCGCCCTGGACAATCAGCTTGACTCGTACGCCGCGCCGGGCGGCATTGCGCATGGCGTGCAGCAGACGGTAGCCGGGAAAGAAATAGGCGTTGGCGATGATGACCTCGCGGCGGGCGCTGGTCAGCATCTTCAGATAGTGACGTTCAATATCGTCACGATGTTCGTGATTATCACGCCAGATAAATAGTGCCTGCGCTTCGCCAGGGGTTTGGTTAATTTCCGGCTGATGGCGACGGCGACGCCACCAGCGGCGGGCTGCCTCGCTGGTGGGCAGGTTCTCCAGCTCGAATTGGAGAATATCGAGCACCACCGGCCCCTCAACCTGCACGGCATAATCCTGTTTCGCCTCCGGACCGTAATCGCTCATGTGCTCGGCAGAGTAGTTGATGCCGCCGACAAACGCCGTTGTGTCGTCAATCACCACGATTTTTCGATGCATGCGGCGGAATAAATTGGTACGCATACCCATTAGCCGGGGGCGCGGATCGTAGTAGCGGAAGACCACGCCAGCGGCGGTGAGTTCGCCAACAAACTCATCGCTGAGATCAGGCGAGCCGTAGCCGTCGAGCAGCACTTCCACCTGAATACCGCGGCGGGCGGCTTTCAGCAGCACCGCATGCAGGCGCCAGCCCACCTCATCTTCAAACCAGATAAAGGATTCGAGGATCACCTTGCGCTGCGCGCGGCCAATGGCGGCGAATAACGCCGGATAATACTGGTCGCCATTCTCCAGTAGGGTAATACGATTGCCTTCCTGCCAGCGACATTTCACAGATGTATCTCCACGCTCAGGGGCGCATGATCGGACAGATGCCGCCAGTGTTTAAGAGCCAGCGCCTTCGGATGGCTGGCATGAGCATTCTTAACGTAAATACGATCGAGGCGCAGCAGCGGGAAAGCGACCGGAAAGGTGCGCACCGGCCGCCCGCGGGCGCGAGTAAAAATCTCCTCAAGCCCCGCCTGCGCTTTTAAGGGCTGATTAGCCTGCTGGCGCCAGTCGTTGAAATCACCAGCTACTACCACCGGATCGCCTACCGGTAGCGTATTGACCCATTCCGCCAGCATCGTTAGCTGTGCCTGCCGCTGGTGCGCGCGAAGACCGAGATGCACGCAGATGACGTGGATCGTCACGCCGCTGCGCGGAGGTACGATGCGACAGTAAAGCAGGCCGCGTTTTTCGCCATTGCCGACTGAGATATCGCGATTTTCATAGTATTCAATGGGAAAGCGCGACAGTACCGCATTGCCGTGATGGCCTTCGGGGTAGACCGCGTTGCGCCCGTAGGCGTAATCGCTCCACATGGTGTCGGCAAGAAACTCGTAATGGGTGGTGTCAGGCCAGTTTTCGATATGCAAAGGGTGCACTTCGTGCGCGCCCATCACTTCCTGTAGGCAAACTATGTCGGCGCTGACGCTGCGAACGGCCTCGCGCAGTTCGGGCAAAATAAAACGCCGATTAAACGCCGTAAAGCCTTTATGAGTGTTAATTGTCAGCACGTTCACCGAAATTCGCGACGTTGGCTCAGCCATAATTCTCCAGTTAATGTCACTTTCCTGAATAAAATAGTGTAGTAGACGTCACAAAAAGATGCGGTGATACGGAATTTTCCGTAAAGTGCGGTACTCTGAGTAGCAGAGAAAAATCCTTCAGGAGAGAAGCCATGAAGTGGCAACAACGTGTACGCGTCGCAACAGGTCTTAGTTGCTGGCAGATTATGTTGCATCTACTGGTCGTGGCAGTACTGGTGATGGGTTGGATGAGCGGCGCGCTGGTGCGCGTCGGATTAGGGCTGTGCGTACTGTACGGCGTCACCCTGCTGGCGATGCTGTTTTTACAGCGTCACCATGAAGCGCGCTGGCGCGACGTGGGGGACTTCCTTGAGGAGCTCACCACAACCTGGTACTTCGGCGCCGCCATGATAGTGCTCTGGTTGTTGTCGCGCGTGCTGCACAACAACCTGCTGCTGGCCCTCGCCGGGCTGGTCATACTGGCAGGCCCGGCGGTGGTATCGCTGCTGGCGAAAGATAAAAAACTAGGCAATCTTTCTTCGGAACATCGCATACGCCGCTGAGCCGGTAGTGGCCGCTATGACTAATAGCGGCCACAAACTTCCCCACACAATCTTCAGACTCGCATCCTTCAGATAAATTTGTTTGGTGATATCGGTAAAGTGCCGGATAGGGTTGATCCAGGTGATGTCCTGCAGCCACTGCGGCATGTTTTCTACCGGTGAAACGTAGCCGGAAAGCAGAATCGCCGGCATCATAAAGACGAACACGCCGATAAATGCCTGCTGCTGGGTTGAACACAGCGAAGAAATCAATAAGCCAAAGCCCACCAGAGAGAGTCCGTAAATCAGCATGGTGAAATAGAACAGCAGCAGCGAGCCGGCAAATGGGATCTGATAGGCCCAGATGCCGATTGCCAGCACGATAGTCGCCTGCATCGTGGCGACTATCAGCGCCGGTACCGCTTTGCCAACGAATATTTGCCAGGTGGCGAGCGGTGAAACCAGCAGCTGATCGAGGGTGCCCTGTTCGCGCTCGCGAGCCACCGACAGCGACGTTACGATCATCACCCCGATGGTGGTGATCATGGCGATAAGCGACGGCACCACGAACCATTTATAGTCGAGATTCGGGTTGTACCAGTTGCGCACCACCAGTTCGCTGTTGTTCGGTTTCGCTTTGTCCTGCAGCAGATCCTGCTGATAGTTTTTAACAATCTGCTGTAGATAGTTAGCGGCGATTTGCGCGCTGTTGGAGTTACGCCCGTCGAGCAGTAGCTGTAGCGGGGCGGTTTGATAGTTGTCGAGATTACGCGAGAAATCCGCCGGGAAGCGCACCACGAGCAGGGCTTTTTGTTCATCGATGGTCGGCTGGATCTCCTGCGGGCTTTTCAGAAGCAGGACGTGGGTAAAGGCCTTTGCGCGGGCAAAGCGCTGGGTGAGCTCCACCGCGTGGCGGCCGCTATCTTCGTTATAGATAGCGATGGTAGCGTTGGTCACCTCAAGCGTGGCAGCAAAGGGAAACAGCAGTACCTGAATCAGCACCGGCATGATTAAAATCATCCGCGTTTGCGGTTCGCGCAGCAGCGACTGCAGCTCTTTGCGGATTAATGTCCATAAACGATGAAACATAGAACCTTCCTCATGTCGGACCCGGGCGACCGAAACCTATCGTAGGCCCGTTAAGCGTAGCGCCACCGGGCAAAATTCGAGCGCCAGGGTTAATCCAGACGCCGTTTGGTTTTAAGCCACGTCAGGCCGATAAACATCACCGCCGAAGCAATCAAAAACAGCACGTTCACCAGCAGCACCACGGGAATATTGCCCGCCAGAAACAGGCTTTGCAGGGTGTTAACGAAATAACGCGCCGGGATCACGTAGGTCACCGCGCGGATCACCGCCGGCATACTGTCTATCTGGAAAATAAACCCCGACAACATAATCGACGGTAAAAAAGCGGCGTTCAACGCGACCTGCGCGGCGTTAAATTGGTTGCGGGTAATGGTCGAGATCAGTAGCCCCATTCCCAGCGTACTGAGCAAAAACAGGCTGGTGATGACAAACAAAATTAGCAGCGAGCCGCGATAGGGCACGCCGAGAATAAATACCGATACCAGCATACACAGCAACATCGCCAGCATGCCAAGGAAATAGTAGGGAATTATCTTGCACAGCAGCAGTTCGGCGCGGGTGATTTCGGTGGATAGCAGCGCTTCCATGGTGCCGCGTTCCCATTCGCGCGCTACCACCAGAGAGGTCAATATCGCGCCGACCACGGTCATGATGATGGTAATTGCGCCGGGGATAATAAAGTGCTGACTGATGGCCGCTGGGTTAAACCAGTAGCGCATCTGCACGTCAATAAGCGGTTCAAAGGTTTCACCGCGGTCTTCCGCCCGCTGCTGTTGCCAGATCTGCCAGATACCTTCGACGTAGCCCTGCGCGAAGTTAGCGGTGTTAGGCTCGCTGCCGTCGGTAATCAACTGAATCGGCGCATTGGCGCCGGCGCGGGCCATCTGACGGTCAAAATCGACGGGAATGACGACCATCGCGCGAATGCGCCCGGCCTGCATCAGCTCAATCAACTGCTGGCGATTATCGCTGACGGTGGCGTCGATGTAGGGCGAGCCGGTCATGGTATGGACAAAGTCCAGCGCCTCTTCGCTCTGCTGTTCCAGCAATACGCCGACCCGCAGTTTACTGGAGTCGAGGTTAATGCCGTAGCCGAAGATAAACAGCAGGAGTAGCGGGATCACCACCGCAATCAGCCAACTGCTGGGATCGCGGACGATCTGCCGGGTCTCTTTGACGCACAGCGCGCGAACCCGTCGCCAGGAGAGAATGCTATTGCTCATGACCGTTTTCCTTGTCCCATTGGTTAATCAGGGTAATAAACGCCTGTTCCATGGTGGGATCCGCCTGACTGTCATTCGCCGCCTGCGCCTTCAGCGCGTCCGGCGTGCCGCTGGCGATAAGCTTACCGTGGTAGACCAGCCCGATGCGGTCGCAGTATTCCGCCTCATCCATAAAGTGGGTAGTCACCATCACCGTAACCCCTTTATCGACCATGCTGTTGATATGCAGCCAGAATTCGCGGCGAGTAAGCGGGTCGACGCCGGAGGTGGGTTCATCGAGAAACAGGATGTCGGGTTCATGCATCAGCGAGCAGGCCAGCGCCAGCCGCTGCTTGTAGCCGAGCGGTAGCTCATCGGCGGCGTGGCTGGCGATACTTTTCAGGCCGAAGGCATCGCTCATGCGCGCGATTTTTTCATTTTGCGCCCGGCCGCGTAGGCCGTAAACGCCGGAGAAAAAACGCAGGTTCTGCTCGACGCTGAGGTTGCCATACAGCGAGAATTTTTGCGCCATATAGCCCAGATGCTGGCGCGCTTTACCGGAGCTAACCTTGAGATCCATCCCCAGCACCAGCGCTTTTCCGTCGGTCGGCACCAGCAGGCCGCACATCATTTTGAAGGTCGTGGATTTACCGGCGCCGTTGGGGCCGAGCAGGCCGAAAATCTCACCGCGCTTAACCTGGAAATCGACGTGATCGGTGGCGGCGAAATCACCAAACTTTTTCGTTAACGACCGTGCTTCAATGACCGTTTCGTCTTTGCTGCCGTCCACGTGATGAATAATCTCTCCCAGCGGCGACTCGGCGGTTCCGGCGCCGCCTAACAGGTCGATAAAGGCGTCTTCAAAACGCGGCGCGGTTTCGGCCACCTGTAGCGGCGGCATGTCGTTATGTTGCTGAACTTCATCAATGCGGGCTTCCTTTTTCAGAATCAAACGCACCGATTTGCCCTGAATCACGCCATCGCTAATTTGCGGGAGTTTCAGCGCTCGCTGCAGCAGACGGCGGTTGTTTTCCTGCGGGCTGGAGACCAGAAAGCTGCGCCCGGCCATGGTTTGCGTCAGCGCCTTCGGTTCGCCCTGGTAAAGCAATTTACCTTCGTTCATCAGCAGCACATCGCGGCACTGCTCGGCTTCATCGAGATAAGAGGTGCTCCACAAAATTAGCATGCCGTCGCCGGCCAGTTCGTGGACCATCTGCCACAGCTCGCGGCGCGAGATAGGATCGACTCCGACGCCGGGCTCATCTAACAGCAGCACTTTCGGATCGCCTACCAGCGTACAGGCGAGCCCCAGTTTTTGCTTCATGCCGCCGGAGAGTTTGCCGGCTAATCGCCCGGTGAAAGGGCCAAGAGAAGTGAATTCCAGCAGGCGCTCGAATATTTTCTTCCGCGCCTCGCCGGTGACGCTGCGCAGATCGGCGTACAGGTTCAGGTTTTCCATCACCGTCAGATCTTCATACAGGCCGAATTTCTGCGGCATATAGCCGAGCGCCGCGTGCAGCGCGCTGTCGTCCTTGAGCGGATCGAAGCCGATAACGCTGGCGCTGCCCTCATCAGGCTTAAGTAAACCGGCCAGCATTCGCATCAGCGTCGTTTTACCCGCTCCATCGGGGCCGACGAGCCCTGTGACGTAGCCTGAGTGAATGGTACAGTTCAGCGGCGCGACCGCGGGTCGGTCCATACCGGGAAAACCGCGTGTCAGTCCGGTTAAAGTTATCGCGTCCTTACTCATGCCCGTTTCCGTTGCTGAAGGAGACGGTGACCGGCATGCCCTGACGCAGCGCGCCGTCGGCGTCGTTCACCACGATGCGCAGGCGGTAGACGAGATCGGTACGCAAATCCGGTGTTTCCACGGTCTTCGGCGTGAATTCGGCGCTGGGGGAGACAAAGCCGATTTTACCATGATAGGGCTTGTTCGGCCGGCTATCGGTATACAGCAGTACTTCGCGCCCCGGCTGCGCCTGGCCAAGGTTTTTCTCGTCAACGTAGGCGCGTACCCAAACCGGATGGGTTAACGATAGCGTCAACACCGTGCCGCCGGCGTTCAACATGGTGCCGGGCTCTACGGCTCGGGTCATCAGGGTACCGTCGGATGGCGCGGTCAGTACGGTATCGTGCAGGTCCAGTTTGGCCTGCGCCAGGGCTGCCTGCGCCTGTTCAAGGCTGGCTTTGGCCTGGGCAATTTCCTGCGGGCGGTTACCGGCGCGATATTGACGCAGTTTGTCCTGCGCCGATTTTAGGGTCGCCTGCGCCTGATCGCGTGAAGAACGGGCGTTTTCGAGGTCGTTGGCTGAAATCGCGCTGCTGGCGCGCAGGCCGAGCTGACGTTGATAAAAATTCTGCGCATAGACCCAGGCGGCCTGAGCCTGATTAACCGCGGCCGCCGCCTGCGCAATCTCTTCGGCACGGTAGCCCGCCATCATCAAATCGTACTGCGCCTGGGCGGTGGAGACGTTGGCCTGCGCCTGCTGCAGCGCGTTCTCATACGGCGCGCGGTCAAGTTCGCCGAGGGTTTGCCCGCGGCGAATTTCATCGCCTTCATCGACGTTCAGGGTTGCCAGCCGTCCGCCGACGCGGAAGCTCATATTCACAGTGCGAATATCGACATTGCCATAGAGAGTGAGATCTTTCGCCTGGCTGCTTTGATACCACCACCAGGCGCCGCCGATCGCGGCGAGCACGATGACGACCAGTAGAACGACGACGGGTTTTTTCATGATCCCAGGCTCCTTTGCGCTAACCCTTGCAGAATGAAATCGATATGACAGGTAATCACCTGAAAAATTTGTTCAGCCTTTTGTTGATCGAACTGCGCCCAGCCGGTACGCAGTAAAATGGTTTCCCGCCCGAGGCGGAAGGCCAGCACCTCGCCAAGCAGGGCGTGGGTGTGCAGAATCATTTGCGTATCGTTGGCATCGCGCCCGGTCCAGGCGGCGATAAGCCGCGTCAAATAGCTATGTAGCGGGGCGATAACCTGCTGGTGGATAAGCTGGTAAGCCGCCGTAGGGGAGAGCTGCTCGCGAGAGATAAATTTGCTGAGGTTGACCGTGTCGTCCTGGGTCAGCAGCAGACTCATATCGCGGCAGCTGCGCAGAATCAATTCCCGCAGCGCCGGTTTGTCGGGGGGCGTCTGGGCGAGCAGGGCTTCGGCCGCTTCGGCATGCGGGCGGAAATTCTCGCCGATACAGTCGGCAATCCACTGCGCGCAGGCGAGATACAGGTCGTCTTTCGAACCGAAATAATAGGTGATAGCAGCGATATTTTGCCCGGCCTGCGCGGCGATATCGCGGGTCGTCGCATGGAGGCCATACTCGCCGAATTGCGCGATGGCGGCGGCGATAAGCTGGCTTTTGGCTTGTTCGCCTTTACTGGTCACGGAGGTACTGTTCATCGCACTCTAAAAAATTAATCAATCGATTGATTAAGAATAGAGGCGATTCGCTGAACTGTCCATCATGATGAATACTAAAAGTTACCCGGCGCAAGCGTGCATTATTTTGCTGGTAATTCCTGCGGGGATATTTTATGCGGTTCGTCACAAAATCTGCTAGACTGCGCCCCTTCATGGCATTGTGGTTTTTGCCATCTCTATCGCAATAATCTCCCTGAAAACTACGCCCTTAAACGGGCCGGGGCGGTTCGGAGTTGTTATGTCTTTTGATTCCCTTGGCCTGAATCCCGATATCCTGCGCGCCGTCGCCGAGCAGGGCTACGTTGAGCCGACCCCTATCCAGCAGCAGGCGATCCCGGCAGTACTGCAGGGCCGCGATCTGATGGCCAGCGCCCAGACCGGGACCGGCAAGACCGCCGGTTTTACGCTGCCGCTGCTGCAGCGCCTGACCCAGGAGCAGCCGCACGCGAAGGGGCGCCGTCCGGTGCGCGCCCTGATCCTGACGCCGACCCGCGAACTGGCGGCGCAGGTGGGCGAAAACGTCCGCGACTACAGCAAATATCTGAATATCCGCTCGCTGGTGGTCTTCGGCGGCGTGAGCATCAACCCGCAGATGATGAAACTGCGCGGCGGCGTCGATATCCTCGTCGCCACCCCGGGCCGTCTGCTGGATCTCGAGCACCAGAACGCGGTCAGCCTGGATAAAGTTGAAGTGCTGGTACTGGATGAAGCCGACCGCATGCTGGACATGGGCTTTATCCACGACATCCGCCGCGTGCTGGCTAAACTGCCGCCGCGTCGTCAAAACCTGCTGTTCTCCGCTACCTTCTCCGACGAGATCAAAGCGCTGGCGGAAAAACTGCTGCATAACCCGCTGGAAGTCGAAGTGGCGCGCCGAAACACCGCCTCTGAGCAGATCACCCAGCACGTTCACTTTGTGGATAAGAAACGTAAGCGTGAACTGCTCTCGCAGCTGATTGGCGAAGGCAACTGGCAGCAGGTGCTGGTCTTTACCCGCACCAAGCACGGCGCCAACCATCTGGCGGAGCAACTGAATAAAGACGGTATCCGTAGCGCCGCTATCCACGGCAACAAGAGCCAGGGCGCGCGTACCCGCGCGCTGGCTGACTTTAAATCCGGCGGCATTCGTGTGCTGGTCGCCACCGACATCGCCGCGCGCGGGCTCGACATCGAAGAGCTACCGCACGTGGTTAACTATGAGTTGCCGAACGTGCCGGAAGATTATGTACACCGTATTGGCCGTACCGGCCGCGCGGCGGCGACCGGCGAAGCGCTGTCGCTGGTCTGCGTGGACGAGCATAAGCTGCTGCGTGATATCGAACGCCTGCTGAAAAAAGAGATCCCGCGTATTGCTATTGCCGGTTATGAGCCGGATCCGTCGATTAAAGCGGAGCCGATTCAAAACGGTCGTCAGCAGCGTGGCGGCGGAGGCCGCGGTCAGGGGCAGGGACAGGGACGCGGCGGTCAGAGCCAGGGCCGTAGCCAACAGGCGCCGCGCCGTCAGGATGGTGAAGCGCCGAAAGCGCGTACCCAGGACGGTAAACCACCGCGTCGTCGTCGCCCGCGTAAACCTGCCGGCGAATAAGACGCTGTCGCCTGGGACGATAAAGCGCTCAGGCATCATCACGGCTCGTCTGCCCGCGTGCGCGGCGGCGGGCCGTTTTTTTGCCGTTCATCGCGCTTTTTATCGAGCGCGATTCCACCCCTTACAGAAAGCAATACCTCCTGGCCGGCAAAAATGGCACAATAGTGGCTGTTTATACAGTATTCAGGTTTTCTCATGGCTTTGACCGCTGCGCTAAAAGCGCAAATCGCCGCCTGGTATAAGGCGCTTCAGGAACAGATCCCGGACTTTATCCCCCGAGCCCCGCAGCGGCAGATGATCGCCGATGTAGCGAAAACGCTCGCCGGGGAAGAGGGGCGGCATCTGGCTATCGAAGCGCCGACCGGCGTCGGCAAAACGCTGTCATATCTGATCCCCGGCATCGCCATCGCCCGTGAGGAACAAAAAACGCTGGTGGTCAGTACCGCCAACGTCGCGCTGCAGGATCAAATCTACAGTAAAGACCTGCCGCTGCTGCGCAAGATTATTCCCGACCTGCGCTTTACCGCCGCCTTTGGCCGCGGCCGCTACGTTTGTCCGCGTAATCTGGCGGCGCTGGCCAGCACCGAGGCGACGCAGCAGGACCTGCTGGCGTTCCTCGATGACGATCTGACGCCAAAAAACCAGGCCGAACAAAAGCTGTGCGCGACGCTGAAAACCGATCTCGACGGCTATAAATGGGACGGCCTGCGCGACCATACCGATAAGCCCATTGACGACGCCCTGTGGGGGCGGCTGAGCACCGATAAAGCCAGCTGTCTTAACCGCAACTGCCACTACTACCGTGAATGCCCGTTTTTCGTGGCCCGCCGCGAAATTCAGGAAGCGGAAGTGGTGGTGGCCAACCATGCGCTGGTGATGGCGGCGATGGAGAGCGAAGCGGTGCTGCCGGAGCCGAAAAACCTGCTGCTGGTGCTTGATGAAGGCCACCATCTCCCGGACGTCGCCCGCGATGCCTTAGAGATGAGCGCGGAGATAACCGCGCCCTGGTACCGGCTGCAGCTGGATCTGTTCAGCAAGCTGGTGGCGACCTGCATGGAGCAGTTCCGTCCGAAGACCGCGCCGCCGTTGGCCAATCCGGAACGGTTGAACGAACACTGCGAAGAGCTGTATGAGCTTATCGCCTCGCTCAATAATATTCTCAATCTCTATATGCCAGCCGCCCAGGAGGCGGAGCATCGCTTCCCGATGGGCGAACTGCCGCAGGAAGTCATGGAGATTTGTCAGCGGCTGGCCAAGCTCACCGAAATGCTGCGCGGGCTGGCAGAGCTGTTTCTCAACGATCTCAGTGAAAAGACCGGCAGCCACGACGTGGTGCGCCTGCATCGTATCCTGCTGCAGATGAACCGGGCCCTTGGCATGTTCGAAAGCCAGAGCAAGCTGTGGCGGCTGGCCTCAATGGCGCAGTCTTCCGGCGCCCCGGTGACCAAGTGGGCCACCCGTGAGATTCGCGACGGCCAGATCCATGTCTGGTTCCACTGCGTCGGGATCCGCGTCAGCGATCAGCTCGAACGCCTGCTGTGGCGCAGCGTGCCGCATATTGTCGTCACCTCGGCGACCCTGCGTTCGTTGAATAGCTTTTCGCGACTGCAGGAGATGAGCGGTCTGAAGGAAAAAGCGGGCGATCGTTTCGTGGCGCTGGACTCGCCGTTCAATCACGTCGAGCAGGGAAAAATTATTATTCCGCAGATGCGCTATGAGCCGCTTATTGATAACGAAGAGCAGCACATCGCCGAAATGGCGGCTTTTTTCCGTGAACAGGTCGAGAGCAAAAAGCATCTTGGTATGCTGGTGCTGTTCGCCAGCGGGCGTGCCATGAATCGCTTTCTGGAACATGTTACCGATCTGCGCCTGATGCTGCTGGTGCAGGGTGACCAGCCGCGCTATCGGCTGGTCGAGCTGCATCGTAAACGCGTTGAAGGCGGCGAGCGCAGCGTGCTGGTTGGCCTGCAATCTTTTGCCGAAGGGCTGGATTTAAAGGGCGAGCTGTTAAGCCAGGTGCATATCCATAAAATCGCCTTCCCGCCGATCGACAGCCCGGTGGTGATCACCGAAGGCGAGTGGTTGAAAAGCCTCAACCGCTATCCCTTTGAGGTGCAAAGCCTGCCGAGCGCCTCATTCAACCTGATTCAACAGGTCGGGCGCCTGATCCGTAGCCATCAGTGCTGGGGCGAAGTCATTATTTACGATAAGCGCCTGCTGACCAAAAATTACGGCGCGCGATTGTTAAATGCGTTACCGGTATTTCCCATAGAGCAGCCGGGCGTTCCCGAGGTTATAGTAAAAAGCAAAGCAAAACAGACGCGTCGCCGACGCCGCTAAGCGCATAAGCGGTCCGGTCGGCGGAGCCTACCGCTGGAGGGAGCAAGTCGATGGATTACACCAAAATCATCAAAGAAGTCGGGCGCGGCAAAAATCACGCTCGCGACCTGGATTTAACCACGGCCCGTGCGCTGTATACGCGGATGTTAAACGGCGAAGTGGACGATCTGGAACTGGGCGCTATTCTCATTGCGCTGCGCATCAAGGGCGAAGGCGAAGCCGAAATGCAGGGCTTCTATGAGGCGATGCAGCTACAGACCCTCCGCCTGACGCCACCGGTAGCGAAACCGATGCCGATTGTTATCCCCAGCTATAACGGCGCGCGCAAACAGGCCAACCTGACGCCGCTGCTGGCGGTACTGCTGCATAAACTCGGTTTCCCGGTGGTGGTTCACGGCGTCAGCCACGATCCAACCCGCGTCCTGACCGAGACCATATTTGCGCTGATGGGGATCCCGGCCACCACCCACGCGGGTCAGGCCCAGGCGCGTCTCGACAGCCATGAGCCGGTCTATATCCCGGTCGGCGCGCTGTGCCCGGCGCTGGAAAAGCAGCTGGCATTGCGTTGGCGGATGGGGGTGCGCAATAGCGCGCATACCCTGGCAAAGCTGGCGACGCCGTTCGCTGAAGACGCCGCGCTGCGGCTGTCGAGCGTCTCGCATCCAGAATATATCAGCAAGGTCGCGGCATTCTTTACGCAGATCGGTGGTCGGGCGTTGCTGATGCACGGTACCGAAGGCGAAGTCTATGCCAACCCGCAGCGCTGCCCGCAAATTAACCTGATTGATGCGGCGGGAACCCGAGTGTTGCATGAGCGGGCCGACGAGATTGCGCAGGAAAAAGTGGCATTGCCGGAATCCAAAGACCCCGAAACCACCGCGCGCTGGATTGAGCGCTGCGTGAGCGGTAGCGAGCCGGTTCCGCAGTCGCTGAAAATTCAGCTTGCCTGCTGCCTGGTCGCCACCGGTCAGGCGACTTCGCTCGCCCATGGCCTGGCGCAGGTTGCCGAACGCTGGTAAACGGACAAAAAAAAGCCCGTCCGGTGGCTCGGACGGGCAAACAAGGGTATTTAAAAGGTCTTTTCAGGGTTAATTCAGTGGCATTTCAGAGTGTTGCTGCGATTATTTGTAGATAACCGCGGTACCGCTAACTTTGTTGTTGGTGTTAGCGGAGGTGATGCTGTAGCCGGTTGCGCCAGCGGCATCTGCTTTAGCAGCCAGTTTGGCTTCCAGGCCATCCAGAGTCGTTGCGCCTTCAGCGGAAACGACGCCGATTTTATTCATGCTTTCTGCCTGTGCGGAGGTCACCGGCTGAGCGGCGAATGCGCCGAAAGACAGAGCGGAAAGGGCGATAGCAGCGGCAGCGTATTTGATGTTTTTCATAATTAATCTCTCGCAGTGTGTTCTGTAGGGGGACGATGTTCTGTCGATGTGATGAGTATCACGTTTTTTGCCGCGAGATAAAATCGAAGGAAATTCACAGTCTTAATCGAATTTTTTGAATGATTAATAATTTATTGATTATTAATAAATTATTTTCCGCTATTGCTACGGTCGAGGGACAAACTAGTTGCCATGGCAACTAAAGGCACATTTTGCTACTTTTTTCGCCAAAAAACGTGCGTGAAAAGATAGCGCAATCAGCGGTAATGAACGGTAAAGGAAGGTCAGCGCAGCTGGCTATCTTTGGAACCGCGGCGATTATATCCTGAATATGTATTGTTATGTAAATCTTTATCCTGCTGGCACTTCAGGCAGTATTTAACCCCGGGTAGCGCCTTGCGCCGCGCCTCCGGAATAGGCTCGCCGCATTCTTCACAAAATTTGTTGCTCTCGCCGCCAGGAAGCTCGCTACGGGCGCGGGCGACAGCATCGTTTACCGTGCTGTCAATTTGATCCTGGACGGCCCCATCGTTTGCCCAACCTGATGCCATGATGCGCTCCTCGTGTTTGCAATCTATAAACAGTATAGAAAATATGGGGGCGAAAAATGAGCAGCCAAGTCCCGGCAGCCGGGATTTCCGCCTGCGTATTCCCGGCGAGAGCGGAAGAATTATTTATAAATAATCGCCGTGCCGGCTAATTTATTGCCGCCGCCGGCGGCGTTAATTCGCCAGGCAATCGCCCCCTGCTGGTGGGCTTTTTGCGCCAGTTGCGCTTGTAAGTCGTCGAGGGTGCTGGCGCCGGAGGCGGAAACAGAGCCGGACGGGCGCAGCGGACCAACGGCCACCGGAGCGGTTTCAGCGGTGTTGGCCAAAGTGGATGAGGAGAGAAGGGCGAGCGCGATAAAAGCGGGTACGAACAGAAAGGTTCTCATGGCTATATCCTCATTAACAGCATGGGACATACCATAAGTTTAGGTCGTGATGCGCAGAACCACCGGATAAATAAGAGTGGGCAAACAACCACTTTACGCGCTTAATGCCGCCCGGGCATTCGCCCGCTGCGACATGCGTTAGCCTTATTACGTGAAAGTTAACGAGCGTCCGGGCGGATCATATCGAAGCGCTGGCTTTCATCAATGCTGTAGTAGGCCGTCGGCCCGCCGGCGCGTAAAATCGGCTGCGCTTTCGCGGTTTGATAGATCCCGTCTTCCAGCAGCGACTCATCAATATGTACGGCGACCACTTCGCCGAGCACCAGCCAGCTATCAATGGCTTCGCCGCTGGCGCGCGTCAACTGAATACATTGCGTCAGGCGGCATTCGAAGTGGACCGGGCTTTCCGCCACGCGCGGAGCGCGGACGATCCGGCTCGGCGCGGCGGTCAATCCCGCGCGCAGGAATTCATCTTCATGACGCGGAATAGAGGCGGAGGTTTCATTCATCGCTTCGGCGAGTGGCCGGGTAGCCAGATTCCAGACAAACTCTTTTGTTTCAACAATGTTCTGCACGCTGTCTTTCCAGCCGCCGCTGGCGAAACCGATGATCGGTGGCCGATAGTTAAAGCAGTTGAAGAAGCTGTAGGGGGCGAGATTGCGTTGCCCTGCGTTATCGAGCGATGCGATCCAGCCGATGGGGCGCGGCCCGACGATAGCATTCAGCGGGTCGTGCGGCAGGCCGTGGCCTTCGGCAGGTTGATAGAAGTACATAGAGCACCAGAAAACGAAATAAGAAGATATCCAGACTCCCTTATTTACCGCGCCGCCGTCAACGGGTATCTTACGCGGCTGTTGAAAGGAGATTGCCATGAAAGCCGAAAAACCGGGGTTGCACCCGCGTAACCGTCATCACCAACGCTATGATTTGCCAGCGCTGTGCCAGACTCATCCCGAGCTGCAAAGCTACATCACCCTGAATCCGGTCGGTGAGCAAACCATTGATTTTGCAAACCCACTGGCGGTGAAGGCGCTGAATAAGGCGCTGCTGGCGCACTTTTACGCGGTAAAACACTGGGATATTCCTGACGGCTTCTTGTGCCCGCCGGTGCCGGGACGCGCGGACTACATCCACCATCTGGCCGACCTGCTGGCGCAGGATAGCGGCGAGATCCCGAAAAATGCCACCATTCTCGATATCGGTACCGGCGCGAACTGCATCTATCCGCTGATTGGCGCGCATGAATACGGCTGGCGCTTCACCGGTAGCGAAGTCAACCCGCAAGCCTTTGCCAGCGCCCAGGCGATTATTAACGGCAACCCAGGGCTGACGCGGCAAATTCGTCTGCGTCGCCAGAAAGAGGGCCAGGCAATCTTTACCGGGATCATTCATAAGAATGAAACCTATGATGCGACTCTCTGCAACCCGCCGTTCCACGATTCCGCCGCCAGCGCGCGTGCCGGCGGCGAGCGTAAACGCCGTAATCTGGGGCTCGGTGAAGACAGCGTACTGAACTTCGGCGGCCAGCAGCAGGAACTGTGGTGTGAAGGCGGCGAAGTGGCCTTTATTTCGCAAATGATCCGCGAAAGCCAGCAGTTCGGCCGCCAGGTTAAATGGTTTACCTCGCTGGTCTCCCGCGGCGACAATCTGCCGCCGCTGTATCGCCTGCTGACCGAAGTCGGCGCGGTGAAAGTGGTGAAAAAAGAGATGGCGCAGGGGCAGAAACAGAGCCGCTTTATCGCCTGGAGCTTTATGGACGACGCAAAGCGCCGCCGTCCATTTTAAGTCTCTGCCGCCGGGTTTGCGTTGCCCGGCGGCGGCAATACCTGCCAGGTTTGTACCGGCGCACGCACGCCGGCGCGATCGAAATGCTGCTTCACCTGGGTATCGAGGGCAAAGCGTACCGCCCACTGCTTCAGCGGCAGCGTCGTAAAGCTGACGCGTAACGTAAACGCGGTATTGCTTAGTCCTACCAGCCCGGCGAACGACGGTTCGCCAATAATCAGCCCGCGGATCTCCTCCTGCGCCATCAGATCGTCGACCGCCGCCTTCAGCGCCTGATTGGCTTTATCCAAATCCTCCTGCCTGTCGACATCATAGTTGGCGACCACCGAACCGATCCCGCGCACAAAGTTGGCGAAGGTGGTTATCGAAGACCAGGGAATAATATGGTACGCCCCGGTATCCTGGCGCACGCCCACCGAGCGGATCGACATCCGTTCCACCGTGCCGGTTAATGGCCCGATGGTCACCAGATCGCCGGTGTTCATCCCGTTTTCAAACTGGATAAAGATGCCGGTAATAATATCTTTGACCAGCGTTTGGGCGCCGAAAGAGATGGCCAATCCTAATGCCCCGGCGCCCGCCAGCAGCGGCGCGATGTTCACCCCCACTTCCGACAATAAGATCATTATCGTAATAGTGGTAATGACCACCGCCAGCGCGTTGCGAAACAGCGTCAGCAGCGTTCTGGCGCGAGCGCTGGGCAGCGGGCGTCCATGAATGTCCGATGACAGGCGGTTCTCAATCAGGCTTGCCAGCAGGGTCCAGCCGACGGCGGAGAAGAACAGGATCAGCGCGATACGAATCAGGACATCCACCGTTTTCTGCCCGGCATCATTGTGAAGCCATTGCTGAAAATCAAACAGTCCCCAGGCGCTCAGCAACAGCATCACCGCCACGCATACTGTGAGGATCCGCGCGGCTTTCAGCGAGGCGGAGATCCAGCCGTTGAGCCGCTTTTGCAGCTCCGGGTAGTGGCGTTGCGTTTCTGGCGACAGGGTGATGGTTTTAGCTATCCAGCGTGACAAAATACCGGATACCAGCGCCGCGGCGCCGACAATAGCCAGGCTACGTAGCGTCGCGCCCATCATAAATTTGAGGCTGTTGCCGGGGTCAAAGAGCGAAAAGAAGAACAGCACGATAAAGTAAGCGCAGGCCAGCCAGTGCCAGACCAGCGCAAAAGCGCGAATAAACAGGCTGAAGAAGGGCAGCGAGCGGTCGGCAAGATGGATAAGCCCCTGAGTGATGGCGCTTTTGTTGTGGAAAATCAGATACAGCGCCCACACCGTAATGCACAACATTATGATGACGTTGGCCAGCGCGCCAATCTGCACGTTAACCTGATTGGAGATAATCGGCACCGCTACGATCAGCCCGTAACCAATCAGGCTACTCAAGGCGCTGAGGCGTAAGTTCCAGTACGTTGCGTGTTCGTTGCTGATATTGAAGGGGCGTAAATCGGCGATTCGCGGGCAAAAAATCACTCGCAGGATGGCTTTAAAAAACTCGATCAGCGCGAAGGCGTTAAGAAACAGGCTTTGTTGAAAAGCAATGGTTCGGTTGCCGCCGTTTAAACGATCGCTTAACAGCTGCCCGATAAACAGCGTTAGCGCCAGCAGCAGCAGGTCGATGATGAAAGCGCCAGCAATGGTGGCCGGTAACTGCAGCCAGTTATTGCGCTCACTGTTTTTGTGCCTTCCCCAATGGCCCATTTTGCGATACAGCGGCAGCGCCGCCAGGCGTACTAACCACCAGAAGGCAAATACCAGCCCGGACAGCAGCAGGAAGTCGCCAGCGGCATTGCGAAACGCATCGGCATGGAAAGGCTTATGGGGTGAGCCGGTGATATTGCGCCATAGCTGAGAAAACCGCGACGACAGGCGCTCGCTATACTGACGACTTACTTCCGTCACGCTTTCCAGAACGGTTTGCTCGTCTTTAACTTCTGGCGGGGTCAGCGTGGGGGCGGCGGCAGGCGGCTGGGTGGCGGCGGCTTTACGCAGCTCATCGATTAACTCCTGCCGCGACTGCGGATTATCCAGCACGTCAGCTAATGCCGCCCAGGCGGCTTTTTTCTGTTCGAGGTCAGGCTCGCTGGCTGTGCTTTTGTCGGTTGTCGCCGCCGGTATGCCGGGCAATGACGCCGCCGACAGCGGAGAAATCCACAGCGCAGCGAGTAACAGTAGGATCCACGGCATGGGCGCCTCCATTGCATCTCAAACTGCTAAGTATAGAAGGGGTCAGACGAGGAGGAGCGTTGGGATGAATCTGGAAAGCGGCTCTCCCCTTGCCGGGGAGAGCCGGGCGCATCAGGCTACGTGCTGTAAAAACTCGCGCAGACGCGGGCTTGGCGGGTTCTTAACCAGAACCTGCGGGTCGCCGTCTTCGGCGATGCGGCCTTTATCGATGAAGATCAGCCGCGACGCCACTTTTTCAGCAAAGCCGATTTCGTGGGTTACGATGACCATCGTCATGCCTTCTTCGGCCAGGTCCTGCATGACTTTCAGCACTTCATGGCGTAGTTCCGGGTCAAGCGCCGACGTCGGTTCATCAAACAGCATCATTTTCGGTTTCACCGCCAGCGCGCGGGCAATGGCGACGCGCTGCTGCTGACCGCCGGAAAGTTCGGATGGATAGTGGTGCGCGCGTTCCGCGAGACCCACCTTCGCCAGCAGCTCTTTCGCCAGCGTTTCCGCCGCCGCCTTCGACGCGCCGCGCACGCGCTGCGGGCCGAACATCACGTTCTCCAGCGCCGTCAGGTGCGGGAACAGATAGAACTGCTGGAATACCATTCCGGCTTCCTGGCGAATTAAGCGCTCGTCAACTTTCGGGTCGTTCACCTTCAGGCCATCGACGATAAGATCGCCGCTGGTGATCTCTTCCAGTTTGTTGATGCAGCGTAGCAGCGTGGATTTACCGGATCCGGACGGCCCGATGATCACGACCACTTCACCTTTGTCGATCTTCAGATCGATATCGTGCAGCACTTTAGTCGGGCCAAAGTGTTTGGAAACGTTTTTAAATTCAATCACAGGATTTTCATCCTTCTTTCAAGACGACGCAGAATGAAGCTCAACACCAGGGTGATGATCAGATAAATGACGGCGACGGCGCTCCAGATTTCCAGCGCGCGGAAGTTGCCGGCAATAATTTCCTGGCCCTGACGGGTCAGTTCGGCGACGCCGATAACGATGAACAGCGACGTATCTTTGATACTGATAATCCATTGGTTACCGAGCGGCGGCAGCATACGACGCAGCGCCAGCGGCAGGATCACGTGGCGGATAGTTTCGCGACGGGAGAGCCCCAGCGCCAGACCCGCTTCGCGGAAGCCTTTGTGGATGGACAGCACCGCGCCGCGGGTGATTTCCGCGATATAGGCGCCGGAGTTGATCATGATGGTCACCACCGCGGCGGTGAATGGGTCGATGCGTAAGTCGCTAAACGCCATCGGTAGCGCGAAGTAGATGAACATCACCTGCACCACAATTGGCGTGCCGCGGATGATTTCAATAAATACCAGCGCGACGTGGTTGGCTATCCAGCCGCCGAAACAGCGGGCGAAACCGGCCACCAGACCGATGATAAGGCCGCCAACCAGGCCGAGGACCGAAATCCACAGCGTCATTTTGGCGCCTTCCAGCAAAATAGGAATGGCGGGCCAGATGGCACTCCAGTCAAACTGCATAATGTGTTCCTGTTACTGTTACCGTGTCGAAAGCAGAGAAAGCCTCTGCGAATACGGCGCCGGGGAATGAAACCCTGGCGCCGTGGAGCCCGCGGCGGATTGGCCGCGAGAAGTAGGCCTAATTATTATTTTGGTTCAGTACCGAACCATTTTTTGTAAATTTCGTTGTAGGTGCCGTTTTCACGCAGCGTTTTCAGCGCGCCGTTCACTTTTTCGCGCAGTTCGTCGCTGCCTTTCGGGAAGGCGATACCGTAGCTTTGCGCTTCCAGCGATTCGCCTACCGCTTTGAACTTGCCCTGACCGGCGGTTTTAATGAAGTACAGGATGTTTGGCGTGTCGTGCAGTACCGCGTCAGCGCGGCCGGTGCCCAGCTCCATATAGGCGTTATCAATGTTCGGGAACTGGCGCAGATCTTTGGTTTTGATGTTGGCTTTCGCATAATCAACGGAGCCGGTGCCGCTCTTCACGGCGACCACTTTGCCGTTCAGATCTTTCACGTCTTTGATGTCATTGTTTTTCGCGTTCACCATCACCAGCAGGCCGCTTTTGTAGTAGCCGTCGGAGAAGTCGATTGCTTTTTTACGCTCGTCGGTGATGGTGATCCCCGCCAGCGCCAGATCGATGTTTTTGGTCTGCAGCGCGGGAATGATGCCGCTGAAGTCCATTGGTTTCAGGGTGTAGTCCAGTTTCAGCTCTTTGGCGACCGCGGCCCACAGGTCAATATCGAAGCCGACGTATTTATCACCTTGCTTAAATTCAAACGGAACAAACGCCGTATCGGTGGCGACTACCAGTTTTTTATCTGCGGCGTGAGACGAAACCGCAAAAGCCAGGGTCAGTGCAGCCAGTGACACTTTTAATACAGACTTCATAGTATTTCCTTTTTTATCCACGGGACGAGCCCCTGCGAGAACGTGTAGCCTAATGAAAAAATCGTGCCAGTTTTACAAGCCATTGTTTTTCAACAGGAGCTTTCATATCGTTTGCACAATTTCGGTTATCCGATAAAGCAAATGCACCGTAACAGGGCGTCATTTTGGTGCAATATAAACGTAGCGAATAACCAGAGCATTTTTAACGCAAACCCTGATGGGAAAACAATCTTGCTGTAACGATTGTGTGAGGTGATTATTACAATTGTTTTACTTTAGTACGTATTGTGTACAAGCGCCTGCACCAAAAGAGGGCGAGCTAAGCGATTACGGGGGGAAGAGTGGGAGAAATGAAAAATGCCGCCAGCGGGCGCTGACGGCTGCGGACATTTATTCGATATTCGCTTCGATGAACCACAGGAATTTATCCAGGTCACGGGAAGCCGCGGTAAAGATATCGGCGGTGTCTTCATCCTTCGCTTCGCTGATCGCTTTACGCACATCATTGGCCACGATGGCATAACGGTCGGCCAGTTCTTTCAGATGTTCCTGAACGGTGTGAATATCCAGCGGGTAGCTTTTCAGCGGGCTTTTGCTGTTGATGACCTGAGTGGTGCCCAGAGCGACGCCGCCCAGTTGAACGGCACGTTCAGCCATCGTATCAAGGTGATCGGTGAGCGCAGTGCGGAAACCATCCAGCATTTCATGAACGGCAATAAAGTTGGCACCGCGCATATTCCAGTGGGCCTGCTTGGTAATCAGCGACAGGTCGATGAACTGGATCACCTGGCGATTCAGCAGCTCAACGGTAGCTTTCTTCTCGTTGTCTGCGACATCGTTACGGGTATAGAGCAGGTTAGACGCTTTAGTTTTAACCAGTTTTGCGGTACTCATAGTTTCATATCCTCTTGATATTGATACTCGTCATACTTCAAATTTGAATTATGTAGAGCGTTTGTCCCAAATGACTTCGGGACTAATTATAGCAAGGGATATTGGATATGAGGCATCGGCTGTCCATATCAGTCCGATAGCGCAGAGTTGTTGGCTATTTAAAAAGATTTATAAAATCAGATAATTAAAAGTAAATAGCTGGCTCGCTATGAACGCGAGCCAGTGCGGTAACAAAATCTTAATTTATATCGACTTTCTCGATTTTGCTTTGCCGCTGCATGGTCAGCGTCGAACCCATTGAGGCGATGATAATCGCCCCTAACGCCAGAGTTTGCGTCAGGGTCAGCGTCTCGCCGAGGAACACCATTCCCGACAGCGCCGCCAGCGCCGGCTCCATGCTCATCAGCGTGCCGAAAGTGCGGGTGGGCATCCGCGTCAGGGCGATCATTTCCAGCGAGTAGGGCAGGGCGGTGGAGAGAATGGCGATGCCAAGCCCCAGCGGCAGCAGCGACCATTGCAGCAGCGTATCGCTGGCCTGGACGATACCGATGGGAACAAAAATCACCGCCGCGATGAGCGAGCCCATGGCCACCGTCGCCGGGCCGTGTTCTTCACCCGCGCGCTGGCCGGTAAGAATATAGACCGCCCAGAATGCGCCGGCGCCGAGCGCGAACAGCGCGCCGACTAAATCCACTTCCCCTACGTTTTGCCCAAGCGGCAGCAGGAACCACAGCCCGAGCACCGCCAGCGCCACCCAGACGAAATCAAGCGGGCGGCGTGAACCGAAGAGCGCCACCGCCAGCGGCCCGGTGAACTCCAGCGCGACCGCGACGCCGAGCGGGATCCGCTGCAGCGATAAATAGAAGAGATAGTTCATCGCCCCTAGCGCCACGCCGTAAAAGAACAGCGGCAGCCGCTGCTGCGGGGCAAAACGTAGTCGCCACGGCTTAAAAATAACGACTAAAATTAAAGTGCCGAGCGTCAGGCGCAAAGCGGTGACGCCCGGTGCGCCAATCAACGGGAAGAGCGATTTCGCCAGCGATGCGCCGCTCTGAATCGAGACCATGGCGATCAAAATAACCAGTATCGGCAACCACGCCGGAACTTTACGGGACGAGCCGGGCATCCTTTCTCCTGTCAGGGTTTGTCAAAAGAGGTAAAGGTTCCAGTGTACTGGAATAACCGCTTAACGGTTTAGCGATTGTTGAAAAAAGAGGGTGGAAAAACAGTACAATGGCGTAAAATACGTAGGGGAATGCCTTCACGGCTAAGAATAATCTGGATGCGCAGCGTTTGCTGCTGGCAATCGTTAAGCACTTTTTGCGCGAAAAGTGTTTGATTTCCAGATTGTTACGAAATCGTGGAAACTTTTGCTTACATGAAAAAGTATGTTAGACAATGTAAAGTCAAAAGAGTTTCCCAAAAGTTTTTGATATATTTAAGACTTAGGACTTATTAGAAACACATTTGAGGTGGTTATGAATAAAATTGCACGTCTTTCAGCACTGGCCGTTGTTCTGGCTGCATCCGTAGGTACTACTGCTTTCGCTGCAACTTCTACCGTTACCGGTGGTTACGCTCAGAGCGACATGCAGGGTAAAGCCAACAAAGCAGGCGGTTTCAACCTTAAGTACCGTTACGAGCAAGATAACAACCCGCTGGGCGTTATCGGTTCCTTCACCTACACCGAAAAAGACAACACCAGCAACGGTACTTACAACAAAGGTCAGTACTACGGCATCACCGCTGGTCCGGCTTACCGTCTGAACGACTGGGCGAGCATCTACGGCGTAATCGGTGTTGGCTACGGTAAATTCCAGAACAACAACTTCCCGAACCAGAAATCCGACATGAGCGACTACGGTTTCTCTTACGGCGCTGGTATGCAGTTCAACCCGATCGAAAACGTTGCCCTGGACTTCTCCTACGAGCAGTCTCGTATTCGTAACGTTGACGTCGGCACCTGGATTGCCGGTGTAGGTTACCGCTTCTAATCACTTCGGTGATATAAAAAATCCGCCTCAAGGGGCGGATTTTTTTTGCCTGTGATTCGGCAATACCGTTTAGTTGACGGTAAACTCGTCGCTGCCCAGATGGTTGTAGTCCACCTTCTGTAACTGGAAATTGGTGATATACACCGGTCCGGCTTTCTGTTCCGAGATAAAGCGATAGCGCGGGGTAATTTCCTGCGCGCTGATCCCGGTCCACTGCGCGAAGAAGCTGAGAAAATCATTCGCCGAGCGGCGGGCTTTAATCATCTTATGCGCTTTATCGTCGCTGGAGAGCACCATAAACGGCACCTGGAAGTTCTGCTGATATTTGTCATCATGGGCGAGATATTGCACCGCTTTACCGCGCTCTTTAAACGCCAGACCGTGATCGGAAAAATAGGTGAGCGAGAAAGTGCTGCCGGAATTCTGCAGCTGACCGTAGAGCTTCGCCAACAGCGCGTCGGTTTGCGTCACGCTGTAGAGATAGCATGAGGTCTCCTTTGACTGCACAAAGGTGGTGTATTTGCCTTTGGTACGATCGCAGGCCTGCGGGTGCGAGCCCATGATATGCAATACGATCAGCTGCGGCTGGCTGCGCTCGACTGATAAGACTTGCTCGGTCAGTTTCAGCAGTTGCTCATCCTGAGTATTTTTATTGGCTTCAAAATCACCGTTTTTCAGGAACTGCACCTCATCGGCACGTTTGGCGATGCTGGCGATAGCGGTGTCGTATTCACCAATTTGTCCCTGATTGGAGAACCACCAGGTCTGGAAGCCCGCGCGGTTGGCGAGGGTGACGAAGTTGTCCTGATACTGGGGTTTACCGTCAACCACCCGGTTGAGGGTCAGGCCAAGCGATTTCTGCGTGGAGCCGCTGGCGGCCACGTAGTTTTTAAACAGATAGCCGTTGACCGAGCTGGCGAACGGCGTGTTGTCCCAGTGGCCACCGAAAGCGCCAAGCGCATCGCGGCGTGCGCTCTCGCCAATCACCACGACATAAAGATGGTACTTCGGCTTCACCGCCAGCACGTGCCAGCTATCTTTCATGTTAGCCAACTGCGCCATCCGCGCCTGTTCATCCAGCACTTCGTTGTTATTAACGATCACGTCTTTTACGAAGCGCACGGCGGGATAACCGCTATCAATGACTTTAAAGACGCCGCCCCAGGCCAGATTCTGCACAGGCTGCAGGAAAAAGATGCCGATGCTAAACAGCAGTCCCAGATATTCCACTTTGCCAAGGCGCGCGGGCGGCTGCGGTTTGCGCCGTACGGCAATGACGCCGAGAGCGAAGATGAATACCGCCAGCAAATAGTTGTACCACGGGAAAATAGTGAGAATTTCCGTCGACTCTTCAACATTCGTGGCGTGCAGCGCCAGCAGCGTATTGAAGTTTGGCGCGCCGTAAGCCTGGCCGAAGGGATAGTACATCGCGGCCAGCAGGGAATAGAGGCCAACTACCCCTTTTTGAACGCGCGGGAAGGTGCGCCAAAGCAGATGGAGTACGCAGGTAAACGCAACGGTATAGAGCAAGCTAAATTCATACCCAAGCGCCAGATTAATCAACAGCGACTGTAAAAAGTAGAATCCTGTCCACGGGTTCAGGGCCAGTCTGCGGGCGGCCAGCGTTTCTTTCAGAGTGACATTCATAATTCGTAATCAACAAGACGCCATGTTCGTCCCCTGGCATCAAGGGGGTAAAACCTGCTGGACAGTGCGTGAAGAGGGTCTCTGCGAGCCGCAGTAGTGGCAGGGCTGACAAACGATAGGGCCTGCGAATGGTAAGGTCAACTGTTCATAACAGATTGTTTTGCGAGAAAGCTTACAAAACTTGAAAAAAGCGCTGAAAGACGAGGTAACCAGATAGGTTAGCGGGGAAAGATGACAAAAAAATGAAGCGGCGTACCGCGACGCCGCGTTAATGTTTAGGTTTGTCCTGCTGCGGTTTGCCGTTGATCATGTCGCACAGCATGCCGATCAGCATTAAGCGTACTTTGAAGGGTGAATGGCTAAACACGTTTAAGCACCTCTTGAATTCGTTCATGGTTATTCCTCCTGCCTTTTCGCGCCGTCAAATCCGTGATGGCTGTTTGCATTACATACAGATATAGCACAGGCTATATTTTATAGCTATGGCTAAAACGTTAATTTTTTGTGCTATGAGCGCAATCCATTACAATGTGGATCCTTTTATATGATGCTTGATGCGTCACACCAACGAGGAAGCACAATGAACCGTCGCGCAGGTAAGCCCATAACTAAAAAAGTGACGCAGCTGGTTAATGTCGAAGAACACGTAGAGGGGTTCCGTCAGGTGCGCGAAGCGCATCGCCGCGAGCTGATTGATGACTATGTGGAGCTGATTTCCGATCTGATTAACGAAGTGGGCGAGGCGCGCCAGGTGGATATGGCTGCGCGTCTTGGCGTTTCGCAGCCGACGGTGGCGAAAATGCTTAAACGTCTGGCGAGCGTCGGCTTGATCGAACAGATCCCCTGGCGCGGGATCTTCTTAACCCCGGAGGGGGAGAAGCTGGCCCATGAAAGCCGAGAGCGTCATCAGATTGTGGAAAACTTTCTGCTGGCGATTGGCGTGAGTCCGGAGATTGCCCGCCGCGATGCGGAAGGAATGGAACACCACGTTAGCGAAGAAACGCTGGCGCAATTCAAGCTGTTTACCCAGAGATTACACGCAGAATGAATCTCCCTTTTGTGCAGTCGCTTGCCCGTGACCGTTTCCTGCATCTTTTGTTACTTATCGCCGTTATCCTCAGCCTGTTCGTTCCTTTCGCGCCTCAGCGCTGGGGACAGGCTATCGACTGGCACACTATTATTACTCTCAGCGGGCTAATGCTGCTGACCAAAGGGATTGAACTGAGCGGCTATTTTGATGTGCTGGGGCGCAAAATGGCGCGCCGTTTCGTCACCGAACGCCAGCTGGCCATCTTTATGGTGCTGGCTGCCGCGCTACTTTCCACCTTTCTGACCAACGACGTCGCCCTGTTCATTGTCGTTCCGCTCACCTTGACGCTAAAAAAATGGTGCGCCATCCCGGTCAACCGGCTGATAATTTTTGAAGCGCTGGCGGTTAACGCCGGCTCTTTATTAACACCCATCGGCAATCCGCAGAATATCTTACTGTGGGGGCGCTCCGGGCTGTCTTTCCTCGCTTTTATCGGCCAGATGCTGCCGCTGGCGGCGGCGATGATGCTTACCCTGCTGGTGCTATGCTGGTGCTGTTTCCCCGCCGCGCGGCTCAATTATCAAAGTAGCGACAAAGCGCCGGAGTGGCGGCCGAAGCTGGTGTGGAGCTGTCTTGCTTTCTACCTTGTCTTTCTGGCGGCGCTGGAGATGAAACAGGAGCTGTGGGGGCTGGCGCTCATTGCCGTCGGATTCCTGTTGCTGGCGCGAGCGGTGATTATCAACGTCGATTGGTCGCTGCTGCTGGTGTTTATGGCGATGTTTATCGACGTTCACCTGCTGACGCAGCTGCCGGTGCTGCAGCAGTGGCTGAACGGCGTCGGCCAGCTCTCTCCCGGCGGGCTGTGGCTGACGGCAATCGGACTGTCGCAGTTTATCAGCAACGTGCCGTCGACTATTTTGCTGCTCAACTACGTGCCGCCAACGATGTTATTAGCCTGGGCGGTGAACGTCGGCGGCTTTGGCCTGCTGCCCGGATCGCTGGCTAATCTGATTGCGCTGCGGATGGCCGGCGACCGCCGGATCTGGTGGCGCTTTCATCTTTATTCCATTCCGCTGCTGATCTGGGCGGCGCTCACCGGTTACGCCTTGCTCGCGCTGTGGCGCTGATTTTCAGAGGATTGGGCAAGAAACGGGCAGGAACACCCCATTCGCGATGACGACGCTCGGGCTATAACTATCTGGCTGACGTTAATCATCCGAATGAGGACACTGCTATGCGTTATCAAAAACTGGGAAATACCGGCCTGTTTGTCTCTGAGCTGTGCCTTGGCACCATGACCTTCGGCGGCGAAGAGGGGATGTGGGGAAAAATCGGCCAGTTGCGCCAGGCGGAAGCCGAACAGCTGGTGGGGAGCGCGCTGGATGCGGGCATCAACTTCATCGATACCGCCAACGTCTATTCAGAAGGACGCTCGGAGGAGATCACCGGCCAGGCGTTAAAGAACCTGAAGATACCGCGTGAAAACGTGGTGGTGGCGACTAAAGTGTTCGGCGAAACCGGCACCGCCGGGGTGAACTCGCGCGGCAGCTCCCGCTATCACATCATGGGCAGCGTGAAAGAGAGCCTGCGCCGCCTGCAGCTCGATCATATCGATCTCTACCAATTGCACGGCTTCGATCCGGCGACGCCTATCGAAGAGACGCTGTCGGCGCTGGATACCCTGGTGCAGCAGGGGCACGTGCGCTACATCGGCGTTTCTAACTGGGCGGCCTGGCAAATCGCCAAAGCGCTGGGCATCGCGGAACGCCTTGGGCTCTCGCGCTTTGCTTCTCTGCAGGCTTACTACACGATTGCCGGGCGTGACCTGGAGCGCGAACTGGTGCCGATGATGCAAAGCGAAGGTCTCGGCCTGATGGTCTGGAGCCCGCTGGCGGGCGGTCTGCTGAGCGGTAAATATCGCCGCGATGGACAGGCGGAAGCGGGCGGTCGTCGCCTGGAGTTTGACTTCCCGCCGGTGAATAAAAATCGCGCCTTTGACTGCATTGACGTCATGCAGGTGATAGCCGAAGCGAAAGGGGTCTCGGTGGCGCAGATTGCGCTGGCGTGGCTGCTGCATCAGCCGGCGGTTACCAGCGTTATTATTGGCGCCAAACGGGCCGAACAGTTGCAGGATAATATTGCGGCCACCGCTATTCGCCTGAGTGAAGATGAGTTACGCCAGCTTGACGCGGTCAGCGCGCTGCCGCGCGAGTATCCGGGTTGGATGCTGGAGCGCCAGGGGGAATATCGCCGTAAGCAGCTTGACGCGCAGTAACGCCGTTTTTTCCGTGCTTATAAAGATCGCCGCTTGCGGCGATCTTTTTTGTTTGTATGGCTCACAGAAAACGATCCTGCTTTTGCTTCGGCGGTGGTTTTTTTGTATATGACTAGTCATAACTTTTAAATGACTAGTCATATACAGAGGCGAACTATGAAAGACAAACTACCGGTCGATTTTTTATGGGGCAATTCGGTCTCCAGCATGCAGACCGAAGGGGCGTGGAATGAGGGGGGGAAGGGGATGTCGGTGTACGATATCCGTGAACCGTCGGAGTTCGCCTCGGACTGGAAGGTGGCGACCGACTCTTACCATCGCTTCCGCGAAGATTTCGATTTAATGCAGGATCTGGGCATGAACTGCTATCGTTTCCAGATAGCCTGGAGCCGCGTCTGCCCGCAGGGTGATGGCGAGTTCAATGAAGAGGGGATTGCGTTCTACCATCAGTTTATTGATGAGCTCATTGCCCGCGGTATTGAACCGATGATTTGCCTCTATCACTTCGATATGCCCTTGTCGCTTGCAGAGCGCTACAACGGTTTTACCGACCGCCGGGTAATGGACGCCTTTATCCGCTACGGTCAGAAGATGATCGACTGCTACGGCGATAAGGTGAAGTACTGGCTGACCTTCAACGAACAGAATCTTTACCATTCGCCGGAGGCTTTTCTGATCACCGGCTATCTGCGTGGCGATAAAACGCTGCGCGAGCTTTACCAGATCCAGCACCACGTGATGATGGCCCACGTCCATCTCACCGACTATCTCCATCAGGCCAAACCGCAGTGTCTGATGGGCGGAATGCTGGCCCATGCGCTGGTCTATCCGGCGACCTGTAAGCCGCGCGATATTCTGTGCGCCCAGCAACTGGACGAGTTTTTAAACCAGAACCTGCTGCGCGCCTACGCGGGTGAGGGCTATAGTCCGGAGGTGATGCATTTTGTCGCTCGCGAAGGCTTTGACGATATCTATCGCCCTGAAGATATTGCGCTGATGGCGACGGTGAAGGTCGACTATCTGGCATTCAGCTACTACGCCAGCCGCACGCTCAATAGCGACGCGATTCCGCCGGGTACGGCGGTGAACAACTACATGTTGTTCGGCAACCAGGACAATTCGTATCTGAAAGCGACGGAATGGAACTGGCAGATCGATCCGCTGGGATTCCGCACGATCATTACCCGCTATTACAACGACTGGCGGCTGCCGGTCTTCCCAATTGAAAACGGGATTGGGGTGATCGAATCCTGGGACGGCGAAAATCAGGTCGCCGATGATTACCGCATTGCCTACCACCGTGACCACATTAACGCCATGAAAGCGGCAATGTTTGAGGACGGGGCGCAGGTGATAGGCTATCTCGGCTGGGGATTAATCGATATCCTTAGCTCGCAGGGCGACATGCGTAAACGCTACGGCGTGGTGTACGTCAATCGTGAAAACCACGATCTTAAGGATCTCAAGCGGGTACCTAAGAAAAGCTACGCGTGGCTGAAGCGGGTTATCCACAGTAATGGCGAAGAGATGTAACGGCGAGCGGGCGGTGTATGCCGCCCGCCAGCCATTCACAAAATGTTAAAGGATCGGAGAATGACGGCGAAGTATCTTAATATCGCGCGGGAAATAAAAAAGCGGATCATTAGCCAGCAGTATCCTGCCAGCGCGCCGTTACCCGACCAGTTTGCGCTGGCGGCAGAGTTCAATACCAGCCGGATGACCATCCAGCAGGCAATGCGTCAGCTGATTGTCGAGGGTCTTATCTACACCCGCAAAGGTCAGGGTACCTTTGTACGGAAAAATTTCCTCCAGCTATCGCAGTGGGAACTGCCCGGCAGCGACTATTTTGGCGCCACTAAAACCTGGGAGCATCTTGGCGAGGTGCAAAGCGAAGTGCTGCGCTTTGAGCTGCGTTTTCCCAGCGAGAAGGAGCAAAGTTCGCTGCTGATCGACGCCGATGCGCCGGTGTATGACTTCGTCCGCCTGCGGTTGCTTAACGGCGAGCCGGTCTCGCTGGATCTTACGGTAATGCCGGTGGCGCTGGTGCCGGGGCTCAATAAAAGCCATCTGCAGAGTTCGGTGTTTCGTTACGTGCAGGAGACGCTGGGGCTGAAGCTGATGGGGTCTTATCGGGTGGTGCGGGCGAAGAAGCCGGATGATCTGGATAAATTACATCTTAACTGCGAGCCGACCGATCCGGTGCTGGAGGTTGAGCAGGTGATTTATCTGGAAGATGGTACGCCGCTGGAGTACGCGCACTGCCACTACCGCTACGATCATGGCGGGGTCATTCTGGTCAATAACGGCTAGCGGGAAGATTTGCCCTGCTGGCGCTGCGAGCAGATAAAAAAACGGCGGGCACCTGGCCCGCCGTTTTCATGTGCTAGCTGAAATTAGTTCAGGCGCACCGGCATCCCTGAACGGTTCTGGATCGCCTGATCCATTACGCTCTGGTCAACGTCAGGCTGGCTGGTCACCGACTGCACGGCCTGAGTCAGGCTGATAGGCACGATTTCGCCGCCTTTGAACTGCGCTTCGGTGGTCGACAGCGGGTTGTGTACTTCGACGTAGCGGCTGCCATCCGGTTCGGTAGTGGCTTTCACCGGCTCATCGATAAACTGCACGCGGGTGCCGACCGGCACGTTCTCAAACAGGAATTTGATGTCTTCGTTACGCAGACGCACGCAGCCGTGGCTCACGCGCAGGCCGATACCAAAGTTGGCGTTGGTACCGTGGATAGCGTACAGACGACCGATATACAGCGCGTACAGGCCCATCGGGTTATCCGGGCCTGCTGGCACGACTGCCGGCAGCGGGTTGCCTTCCGCGGCGTATTCGGCGTGCATTTTCGCCGTCGGGGTCCAGGTCGGGCCCGCTTTCTTACGTTCAACTTTGGTCGTCCAGTTGATCGGCGTATCTTTGCCCAACTGGCCGATACCGATCGGCAGTACGATCACGGTATTGGTGCCTTTCGGGTAGTAGTACAGACGCATCTCGGCGCTGTTGATGACGATACCTTCATGCACGGTGTCCGGCAGAATCAGCTGTTGCGGAATATTCAGCACGGTGCCGCCTTTCGGCAGGTAGGTATCCACGCCCGGGTTCGCTTCCAGCATGTTGGACAGACCCATTTGGTATTTGGCAGCGAAATATTCCAACGGCTGTTTATTATCGTCTGGAATAGTAATGACCTGGTTCTGGCCAATCAGACGGCTGCCGTCGGTCGGCAGAGGATAGGTAACAGCTGAAGCTGTGTTGCAAAAGCCCACGATGGCGAAGGCTGCCGCTAAGAGTGTCGATAATTTCATATTCTTCATGTCGTGCGCGGTGTCAACGCCACACGGGCCTTGTTAGATATTCAGATAGTAGATGGGAGCGCATTATATGTGCTTTCCGATAAACAGGTAAATCAGATGTGTACGAAATCACAATTTTTTCCTGTTGCTACTAGTGTAGTGCGCTACGCGCCGCTTTCACGGCGAATTGTCTGGTTATCGAAACGCGGATTAATCTTCCAGCAGCCGCGACTGTAACGCTTCGCGCGCCTGCGGCGTCAGGCGATATTCCTGCTCCAGCCAGCGGTCGACATGACCGTAACGTTGTTCAATGCTGGACAACGCGGTCGCCAGATACGACTCCTGGACGGTCATGATGGCGGCGAGATTTTTACGTCCGTTATCATTAAGGCCTTCGCCGAAGGTGTCGAGCAGGAATCCTTCGACCTGCGCCAGCATCCCCTGGGTCAGCAGATACTCTTCCATGACCGTATTGCTATCGCAGCCGAGCGCGAACAACGTTAGGGCGCAGCCGACGCCGGTACGGTCTTTACCAACCGCGCAGTGCTGCAGTAGCGCGCCGTCGAAAGGTTCCATCAACCACTGAGTCAACTGGCGATAGGCGGCGTTATCAAACGGCAACTGACGGTAGAGCTGTAGCATAAACTGCTCGCCGTCCATGGTGTTGAGGGTCGCGGCGTTAAACTCGGTGACTTTCGCATTGACGCTGCTGGAAAGCGGATTGGCCGGAGCGTTGAGGTAGAAGGCCTCGCTATTTAGCCGGTCAGGGCTGCGATTGACCTCTGTCGGATCGCGATAATCCAGCACCCGGCTCAGCGGAATAGCGCTGAGATGATTGAGATCCTCCGGCGTCATGTTGTGCAGCGAACCCGAGCGCAGCAGTTTGCCAGAACGTACGCGCCGGCCATCGGCCGCGCGTTGACCGCCGAGGTCGCGAAAGTTGATGCCGCCTTGAAGCGAGATAAATGCAGGATGGCTGGTGCGGGTGGTCATAAATTCCCTCTGAATTGCGGATAATTATTATGTCTTAGCAATCGGTCATTTTGCGGTAAAACCCTGACCATATCATAGTTATTGGCGGGCTTTTTACCGCAGTCCGTGAAAAGTGAACCATTTGCTGGCATAATGTCTGGTTCATCACATCCCTAATTCTCTATTTTCAGGATATCCTCGTGCTAGTATCCAGCAACGTCACCATGCAGTTTGGCAGTAAGCCGCTGTTTGAAAACATCTCCGTCAAATTTGGCGGCGGCAACCGCTACGGCCTGATTGGCGCCAACGGCAGCGGCAAATCCACGTTTATGAAGATCCTCGGCGGCGATCTTGAGCCGACGCTGGGCAACGTGTCTCTCGACCCGAACGAGCGCATCGGTAAGCTGCGCCAGGATCAGTTCGCCTTCGAAGAGTTCACCGTGCTGGATACGGTTATCATGGGCCACGGCGAGCTGTGGGAAGTGAAGCAAGAGCGCGATCGCATCTACGCGCTGCCGGAAATGAGCGAGGAAGACGGCTATAAAGTGGCCGACCTGGAAGTAAAATACGGCGAGATGGACGGTTACTCCGCCGAAGCGCGCGCCGGCGAACTGCTGCTCGGCGTCGGTATTCCGGTGGAGCAACATTACGGCCCGATGAGCGAAGTCGCGCCGGGCTGGAAATTGCGTGTCCTGCTGGCGCAGGCGCTGTTCTCCAATCCGGATATCCTGCTGCTCGATGAACCGACGAACAACCTCGACATCGATACTATTCGCTGGCTGGAGCAGGTGCTGAACGAACGTGACAGCACCATGATCATCATTTCGCACGACCGTCACTTCCTGAACATGGTCTGCACCCATATGGCGGATCTCGATTACGGCGAACTGCGCGTGTATCCGGGCAACTATGACGAATATATGACTGCGGCGACCCAGGCGCGTGAGCGTCTGCTGGCCGATAACGCCAAGAAGAAAGCGCAAATTGCCGACCTGCAGGCCTTTGTTAGCCGCTTTAGCGCCAACGCTTCAAAATCGCGTCAGGCGACCTCTCGCGCTCGTCAGATTGATAAAATTAAGCTGGATGAAGTGAAAGCCTCCAGCCGTCAGAACCCGTTCATTCGCTTCGAACAGGATAAGAAACTGTTCCGTAACGCGCTGGAAGTGGAAGCGCTGGCGAAAGGTTTTGATAACGGCCCGCTGTTCAAAGGGGTTAATCTGCTGCTGGAAGTCGGCGAAAAGCTGGCGGTACTGGGGACCAACGGCGTCGGTAAATCAACGATGCTGAAAACGCTGGTTGGCGAACTGGAAGCGGACAACGGTACCGTTAAGTGGTCCGAAAACGCCCGTATCGGCTACTACGCGCAGGATCATGCCGAAGATTTCGAGAATGACCTGACGGTCTTTGACTGGATGAGCCAGTGGAAACAGGAAGGCGATGACGAGCAGGCGGTACGCAGTATCCTCGGTCGTCTGCTGTTTAGCCAGGACGATATCAAAAAGCCGGCGAAAGTCCTCTCCGGTGGCGAGAAAGGTCGCATGCTGTTCGGTAAGCTGATGATGCAGAAACCGAACATCCTGGTGATGGATGAACCGACTAACCACCTGGATATGGAATCGATCGAATCGCTGAACATGGCGCTGGAGATGTATCAGGGCACCCTGATTTTCGTTTCTCACGACCGTGAGTTCGTGAGTTCTCTGGCGACTCGCGTACTGGAGATCACTCCGGAACGCGTAATCGATTTCAGCGGCAACTACGAAGATTACCTGCGCAGTAAAGGTATCGAGTAATCCCTCTCCGTTACCCGGGTAGCGGCTGCGCCTTACCCGGGTAATCCGAGGTACCGTTTTTTGTCGGGTGGCGGCTAACGCCTTACCCGACCTACGGTCCTTGCCATTGTGAGCTTAAGGTCTCTATCTTGTACCCATGGCTTCTGAAACTGTCCGTTACCGGGGCGACCAAACCGCACAGTGTTGTTTGCGCCGGATGGCGGCTGCGCCTTATCCGGCCTACGGTCCGTGCCATTGTAAGCTTAAGGTCTCTATCTTGTACCCATGGCTTCTGAAACTGTCCGTTACCGGGGCGACCAAACCGCACAGTGTTGTTTGCGCCGGATGGCGGCTGCGCCTTATCCGGCCTACGGTCCGTGCCATTGTGAGCTTAAGGTCTCTATCTTGTACCCATGGCTTCTGAAACTGTCCGTTACCGGGGCGACCAAACCGCACAGTGTTGTAGCCCCGGTAAGCGGTAGCGCCACCGGGGATTTCGAGGTCACCAATACCGGCGGTTTCAGCGGGCCTTGGTCAGAGCATCCACTCCGTTCCTTCGACGCCATTCACCAGCAGTTGCCGTTTTTCTCCCGCCGGTAATGACAGCTTCAGCGCTTTCCAAGCCGGGCGATAGTTGCCGCGAGCATTGATATTCAGGTTTATGCTGTTGGCGCTGCAGGTCATTTCCCACTCCAGCCATAGCGCATCCCCCTCTTTATAGCCCCAGCTTTCGCCGTCGTCTTCAAACAACAGACCGCGGGTTGAGCCGGTACCTTTCAGCGGGAACAACTGCAGTTCGCGACGATCGTCTTTTTGCGCATCGACGTGGCTGATACGTTCACTGAGCGGCAGACCGGCGCCGGCGCGGACCAGCAGCGGCAGTTTTTCCAGCGGCGCGTCCAGCGTTACCCACTGACCGCCGGCAAACCACTGGTGGCTGTAAAAATCGTACCAGCCGTCCTGATTATCGGGCAGCCACAGCTGGCGCTGACGGGCGCCGGGCTCGACCACGCTTGCTACCAGCAGATCGCGCCCCAGCATGAAGTCATCACACTCGGCGAAGGTCTGGGTATCGTGCTGGTGATCGAGGAAGGTCGGGCGCAGCATGGGTTCGTCATCGGCATGCGCCTGCCATAACAGGGTGTACAAATAGGGCAGCAGACGGTAGCGCAGCTCGATGGCTGAGCGGATCGCCGGGGTGATTTCCGGGTACATCCAGGGTTCATTGACCGTCTGATCGTCATTCCACGAGTGAATGGTAAAGCGCGGATGCATCACGCCGTTTTGCACCCAGCGAACGAACAGTTCTGGCTCGGGTTTATCGCCGGAGAAACCGCCGACGTCATGGCCGACGTTAAACAACCCGGAGAGACTCATCCCTAATCCCATACGGGTGTTATAGCGCAGCGTATCCCAGTTGGTGCGGTTGTCGCCGCTCCAGGTCTGTACGTAGCGCTGCATCCCGGCGCAGCCGGAGCGGGAGATCAGATACGGGCGCTTTTGCGGCGCAAAGCGCTGCTGCGCTTCCAGCGAGGCGCGCATCATCAATAGCGGCATCACCGGACGAATATGCTTAATGGCGATTTCGCGGCCAAAACCGTAGCAGCGGGCTTCGCCGTCCCATACCTCATATTCGTTATTATCGTTCCAGGTCGAATCGATACCCATCTCCAGTAGCTGGGTGGTTACGCCTTCCTGCCACCAGGCCACGGTGTGCGGGTTGGTGAAGTCGAGATGCGAACCTTCATCGTCCCAGAAGCTGGAGCGCTCCGGCGTATCGGTTTGCGAATCGCGAATAAACAGGCCGCGTTCCGCCACTTCGCCATAGCGCGGGTGATCCTGCAGCAGGCACGGTTTGATATTGGCAGCCAGTTTCAGCCCGGCATCGTGGAACGACCGGCTCATCACTTTTGGCTGCGGCACCTTGTCGTAGTTCCAGTTAAAGACGTAGCGCTTGCCGTTGATTGAGGTATAGCCGGAAGAGAGCTGGAACGAATCACAGGGGATCGCGTGCTGCTCGCACAGGCGGATAAAATTCATCAGCTGATTTTGCGCATCCGGCGCGTCAGTATAGTGCATCGTTGAGCCGCTGTAGCCGAGGCTCCATTTTGGCCCAAAGAGGGTTTTACCGGTCAGACGGACGAACGCCTTGGTCACATCCAGCACTTGCTTACCGGTAAACAGGTAATAATCGATGTCGCCGGCTTCCGCCTGCCAGCGGCGATAGGCGGTGTGGTAGTTGTCGATTTCGTTACCCAGATCCAGCCAGCAGCTGCTCAGGTTGTCATAGAACAGGCCGTAGCTGATATCGCTGCGCTGCGTGATGGTAAACGGAATATGTTTATACAGCGGGTCTGTGCTGACGGCGTTGTAGCCCATAGCATCGAGGTTACGCATTTCGTAGCGCTTACCGTTACGCTGCAGGTCGCCGGCCTTTTCACCCAGACCATAGAAACGCTCATCTTTACGACGGCTGAGATAATGGGCGACGCCATCCCCGTGGGCATTTGCCAGATAGGCGCTGGTTGGGCGGTCATTGGCGAGCGTCTGCCACTCGCCGGCGTCGTCGCGATAGCTCCACTCCAGCCAAAGCGGCTGGTGGACGGTGACGCGCAGCTGGCTGGTGGCGATGGTCAGCGCGTCATCTTCTTTGGTCATCTGCCAGGCCGGGAGGCTAAAACCGCTGAGGTCATCCCGCGCGCGGCCTTCCCACGGCACATCCTGCTGCGGGGCGATACTCCAGGTGCGGTCCAGCGCTAATTGGCCCTGACGCTTCAGCAGGACGCGGAATAAATTCTCTTCCAGCACGTACAGACACAAAGTGTGCTGACCATCAACGGTCAATTCAACGTGATGCTCCAGCTGTTGGTGCAAACTCCAGTGTTTCAACGTCTTCATATTTTACATCCACTCTCAGGCGCGCTTGGCGCGACGTTCAGCAATAAATGCCACCAGGAAAACGGCGCCAATCAGGTCAAAGAACCCCATGGCGATAAACAGCGGGTTGAAGCCGATTTTGTCGGCGGTCACCCCGATTAATAATGAGAACAGGAAGCTGGCGATCCATGCCGCGGAACCGCGCATACCGTTGACCGTCGCCATTTGTCCCTTGTCGAAAGACTCCACCACCAGCGCGCTGAGCATGCAGGAGATGATCTGGTGGCCGAAACCGCCAATGGAGATCAGGATGATGGTGATATAGGGATCGCGGGTAATAGCGACCAGCGCCAGCGAGATCATCAGAAACGCGCCGGTAACGGAACTGGCGATGACCGAGTTGACTCGCGTACAGCCGAACCAGCGGACGTACAGGCGGGTGAGGTAGCCGCTGACCACGCTGCCAAGATCGGCGGCGAGGAACGGCAGCCAGGCGAACATCGCTATCTGTTTAAGATCCATACCGTGCTCTTTCGCCAGGTACAGCGGCACCCAGAAGCTCAGCACCGCCCAGGCGGGCTCGGCCATAAAAGCGGGGATGGCGATACCGTAGAAACGTTTGTTCTTCGAGACGGTTTTTAGCGCGGTAAAAAAGGGCAGCTTCACCGGCGGCGCTTCGTTATCCTGCTTGATGTACTCCAGCTCGCTTTGGCTGAGATTCGGGTGTTTTTCCGGGCTCTGATAGAACGCCCACCACAGCACGACCCACAGCAGCGCCAGCACGCCGGTAAACATAAACGCGCCCTGCCAGCCGAAGGAAGCGTGGGCGAAATAGATGATAGGCGGCGCCAGCATTGCGCCGATAGAAAAGCCGACGCCAGCCCAGCCGGCGGCGATCGGCCGTTCGGATTTCGGGAACCACTCGCCGATGGTTTTAGCGTTAGCCGGGGTGGCGGCCGCCTCCGCGCCGCCCATAAAGAAGCGTAAAATAGCCAGATGCAGCCAGCTGCCTGCTCCGGCGTGCGCGATACAGGCTACCGCCCACAATGTGGCGCAAACCATAAAGCCCAGCTTGAGCCCGATGACGTCGATAAGCCAGCCGCACAGCGGTTGAAAGATGGTATAAGCCAGCTGAAATGCGCCGACGATCCACGAATATTGCTCGGTGGTAATACCGAGAGTGGCTTTCAGTTCCGGGGCAATAATCCCCAGCGAGTTGCGTGTGATGTAGTTGACGGTGACGCCAAGTAAAAACAGCACCAGCACCCACCAGCGCAGGTTTTTCACCACCCGACGCGTTTTGCTGACTGCCATATCATTGTTGAGGCCTTGACTCATAGAACTCTCCACAAGACGTTGTAGGGGGAAGTGACGCTTCAGCCGCTGAGTCGTCACGTAATAGTTCTAACCATTTGAATTATTTGTTTTTATTTCAATATCTATTGGTATAACTAGTATGGAAGATATTGGACCAATTCAAAATAAGGGAGAAAGGCGGCGGGCAGTAGCGCTATTTATGCAAAATTTTTCATGAGATGACGGAGTTCTCATAATTTGCCGGAGTATTTGCTTGTTGGTCAGGGTTTGGCGACTATGAAAATTCTTTCATTTTTGAATTGGAGCTGGATCACAGAATGGATAAAAAGCTGCGAGTCGCCGAAATTGCCGCCCGCACCGGGCTGTCAGCCAGTACGGTTTCGCGCGTCTTAGCCGGAAAAGCGAATACCAGCGAAAAGGCCCGTCAGGCGGTATTGGCCTGCGCCCGCGAGCTGGGGGTGATGCAGGGATTGGCCGCCGGGCGGCTACTGTTGAATAATCTGCTGATTTTTGCGCCGCAGCGGGCCTTCGACGAACGCTCAGATATCTTCTACTACCGCGTCATCCAGAGTATCAATAACGCGCTGGCGCCGCATGAAGTGCGTCTGCGCTATTGCGCGCTGGAAGAAAACGACAGCGACGCCAATCTGTTTCTGGCCCGCATGAACGAGACCGATACCCAGGCGGCGGTATTGCTGGGGATCGACGATCGGCATATCCACGCGCTGGCGGCGGATCTTGGCAAACCTTGTGTATTAATCAACTGCCGGGATGAGGGAATGCGTCTCCCCTCCATTGCGCCTGACCATCGGCTGATTGGCCAGTGCGCCGCTCGTTATCTGTTTGATATGGGTCATCAGGCGGTAATGAACGTGATGTGCCTGCGCCGCTATACCATGGAGCTACGGCTGGTGGGGATTAAAGAGGCATGGCGCGCGCGTAACCTGCGGTTTACCAGTAGCCGCGACCTGATTAGCGTCGCTAATTTTAGCGCCAGAGAAACGGAAGAGCAGGTCGGGGCCTGGCTCGACGCTTTACAGGGGCGCCCGATACCGACGGCGTTCCTGGTGGGCGGCGATTTTATGGCCGCCGGTACCGTCAGCGCGCTGCAAAAACGAGGCTTGCGGGTGCCGCAGGATGTCTCGGTGATGAGTATCGACGGTTTTAATCTGGCGGCGATACAGGACGTGCCGCTAACGGCGATTCATGTGCCGCGGGATGAGCTCGGCAGCGAGGCGGTGCATCTTTTGCAGCAGCGTCTGCTGCGCCCGGAAGCGCCGCACGGCTCGCTGCTGCTGCACGGCGCCCTGGTGGTACGCGATTCGGTGCGGCGGATCCGGCCTGGCAAGAGCCATACCGCCGTAGAACAGCAAGGTCTGTATGATGATTAGATCTTCATGCCCAATGCGCGTTTGCCGTGATCGTTAAGATCGGCAACGGTGAAGCGCGCCTGCCAGTCGCATTCGTAATCTTCACGCGGAAAATCCCCCGGCGAGGCGCCTTTTTCCAGCGCGATTTTTACCTTCTGCGCATAGGCGAGATTCTTCTCGCACATCGGCGCGGCCGGGATGTACATGACGTTGCCCCAGCCCTGTTGATTTTCCACCGGCGCGACCGAGTGAATGACATCGCAGTGCCACCAGACAGAATCACCGGCATTCAGCGCGGGAATCGAGCTTAGCGCTTTGATGAGCAATGGATGCCATTGCTCAGAGATAGGCAACACCTTGCCCGGCGCGACGCCGCACAGTTCATCTTCCGGCACATCATCCAGCAGCGGACGCAGCAGTACGTAAGCCATCGCCTCCGGGATCGGCACCACGTGCAGTAGCCCTTGACCGGGGATCATGTCCGACAGCGCCGTCCAGCCCTGGAAGGTGCGGAACACCGAACATTTGGTGGTGTTATCGACGGTGTACTCTTCCACTTCGGTACGGTGCGCCGCGTCCCACGGATCGTAGGCGTCGATATTGCCATTAAAGACGTTGGCGAAAACCTGCTGATAGGCGGGAAGCAGCCAGCGCTCGAGCGCCCCGGAATCGGTATGCGCGCCCAGCCCCTTTGACGTGGTTCCCGGCGGGCGGCGGCGGATGCGGTCAGGGTAAATCACGCTGACATCCGGATCGAACCAGCGTTTGCCGTCCTGTTCGAAGCGCCACAGGCGGTTAAGGAAGGATTGTACCGCCGCCATTTCATCGCTCTGGCGCGCCTGCATTTGCGAGGGCGACCAGTAGATCGGATAGATCTCCGGGCGCGAAGCCTCCAGCGAGCCGAAGAAGCTGTCGCCAGGCCCTTTGTAAACGTCGTCGAAATGGTTCAGATCCAGGTATTCCAGCATCGCGTTATCCCAGGCCAGCGCCTGTTCGCGCGGGTAGTGGCCTTTGATAACCGCGCAACCGCGGCGCTTAATCGCCTCGCGCTGCGCATCGCTCACTTTACCCTGGGCGATATCGCTAAACGGGATCGTCGGCCAGACCTCCTGGCCTGCGGCTTTCAGGGCGTTAATCTCGTCCAGGCGCTCGCTGATACGCGCCGAGAGTTTATCGAACACTGCCTGAACATCGCCGATTTGCGCGCGTAGGGCCTGTTTCATCTGGCAAATCGCCGCTTTATGGTCGGCAGGTAATGTTTCGTGGGTAGGGAGAGCAGCCATAATTACCTCGCTGTATCTTTCATTCGAAAGTATTAAATCTTACAAACGTTAATTTAAGTTAAATTAAAGTTAATGCAAGTTTAAAATTATGCAGCGGCGCACAAAATGGAAAAGCCGGGGCGGATACCCCGGCACAGGATCAGTCGTTGAAAGGGGAGGTCTTATCGAGAACGGCCTGAATCACCTTCAACGCGCCGTCGTGGTTATTGTCATCGGTGGTGAAACCGGCGATGGCTTTGATGCTGTCGGCAGCGTTGGCCATAGCAAAAGCATATTTCACCAGTTTTAACATTTCGGCGTCATTGCCGCTGTCGCCAATTGCTACGCACTGCTGCGGCGAAAGGTTCCAGCGTTTGAGCAGGCGGCTGATGCCGTTGGCTTTATGCAGGCCGGGGATAATCAAATCGACAAAGCCAAAGCCGCTGGTGACCGGCTTCATGATCCCATCCAGCGAGACGTGCAATTTATCGATAAGCTGTGGGATATCGCTATCAGGCAGGTTGAGGGAGAATTTGAATAGCGTATCGTCGATGCGATGGTAATCGCTTACCCGCTGCAGACGATGGTAGTGCTTCGACATCAGCTCAACAAAAGCGTCCGGGGCTTTCTCGCTCACGTATGCGCTTTGCAGGCCGCAGGCGACAAAGTTGAGCTGCGGATCTTTCAGCAGTTCGCCAATCACTACCTGTGATTCGTGACGGGTCAGTTCGCCGTGGAACAACTGTTTGCCATGCTCGTAAACCAGAGCGCCGTTTTCTGCGACGAATGAAATCTGCTCGCGAATTTCCGGGAAAAATGAGATCAGCTGATAGTACTGGTTGCCGCTGGCGACAACAAATTCAATACCTTGCTGTTTAAGCTGCGCAAACTGCGCGAGGAAACGCGGGCGGTCATACTGCTTGGCGTCATTGAGAAAAGTTCCGTCCATATCGGTGACGATAACTTTAACGGTCATAAGAGGTGCTCCTGGCTTAACTTCGACCAGTAACATTCTAATTACAATGTGATGGGGAGCACAAATTTATTTCGAATGAAAGTTACCTATTCATCAGCATGCCCGTCAGCGTAGCTACCGGGCATGGAAGCAGTAACCCGGCTCAGCGCAGCGCCGGCCGGGTATTTTCCTTACAACGTATGCTCGGTACGGGCGATGATGTCGTCCTGGGTATCCGGCGACAGGGCGGTGAAGAACGCCGAGTATCCGGCGACGCGGACCACTAAATCGCGGTACTGGTCAGGGTGTTTCTTGGCTTCCAGCAGCGTTTCGCGTGACACGATGTTGTACTGGATATGCCAGCCTTTATGCACCTCGAAGAAGGTGCGCAGCAGCACCATCAGCTTCTGCTTATCAGACTCGTTCTCCAGCGTGGCAGGATTCAGCTTCTGGTTGAGCAGCACGCCGCCGAGGATCGCGCCGGTCGGCAATTTACCTACCGAACTGATAACCGCCGTTGGCCCCAGGTGATCGGTACCGGAGGCCGGGCTGGCCCCTTCCGCTAGCGGCGCGTGCGCTTTGCGGCCATCCGGCGTCGCCATGGTCTGCGCGCCGAACGGGACGTTAGCGGAGATAGACGACGTACCGGCGTAATAGTTACCGCCAATCGGGCCGCGGCCGTAACGCGGGTTATGGTACTGCTTCAGCTCGTCGATATAGGTCTGATAGGCGCGGGCCAGCAGAATGTCGACGCTGTCGTCGTCGTTACCGTACTTCGGCGCGCCGTTGATCAAGCGCTGACGTAACTGCTCGTGGGTCAGGCCGGCAAAATCTTCCGCCAGCGCCTTCGCCAGCTCCTGCTGGCCGATGACGCCCTGATCGAAGACCAGTTTTTTCACCGCCGCCAGGCTGTTGCCGAGGTTGGCAATCCCGACCTGCAGGCCGGAAACCCAGTCATATTTCGCGCCGCCTTGCTTGATGCTTTTCGCCCGTTCGATGCAGTCATCGACTAATGCTGAGCAAAGAATATCGTGGACGTTCTCTTCCAGCATGGTATCGACAACGTACTCAATCTCGATGGATTTACGGGTGTAGTAGCGGATCTGGGTGTCCCAGTCTTCCAGCACCTGGTCGAAGTTAGCGAAGTTACCTTTCGATAGCGCATGTTGCTGGGCAAGGAATACCTGGCCGCTGGTGGCATCGCGGCCGCCTTCCAGCGTCGCTAGCATCACCCGCGCGAAGTTAATAAAGCTCATGCCGGTGCAGCGATAGCCCCATTTGCCGCCGACCGCGGTTTCGATACAGCCGATAGCGGCGTAATCGTAGGCGTCCTGCGGCTCAATGCCGAGCTTGATAAATTCCGGGATGACGATTTCATCGTTATTAAACGCCGGCATGCCGAAACCGCAGCGGATCACCTGAACGCAGGCGTCGAGGAAGTCGTTGCTCATCCCGGCGTGGTAACGCACGCTGAGGTTCGGTTGGGTAGAGCGCAGGCGGCCGCAGGATTCGAGGATCGCGTACGACAGCGGGTTGACGGCGTCCTGCGGTTGACCGTCGACCAGATTTTGCCCGCCGATGGTGACGTTCTGGTACAGCGGGCTACCAGCGGAAGCTTTGGAATGCGAGCCTGAGCGAATTTTGTTGACCTCCAGCAGCTTCAGCCAGCAGCAATGCAGCAGCTCAATGGCCTGTTCGCGATCCAACGATGGCTGCAGTTCAACGTCGCGGCGGTAGTATGGATAGAGGTACTGGTCCATGCGGCCAAAAGAGACCGAGTGGCCGTTGGATTCAATCTGCAGGATCAACTGAATGAAGTAGCAGAGCTGCAGCGCCTGCCAGAAGGTTTTCGGCGGCTCGTGGGCGATAATTTCACAGTTTTCGGCGATCGCCAGCAGCTCGTCGCGGCGCAGTTCGCGCGGCTCCTGTGCCGCCATGTCGCGCGCCAGCGTAGCGAAGCGTTTGCAGTGTTCGCTCACTGCCGCGAGCACGATATCGATCGCCTTCAGGAACTGTTCGCCGTGCAGATCTTCCAGCACCGTCAGATTAATACGCGAGCGGCGTTCAGCGACCTTCGCGCGCATGCCGTCGAGCCCTTTTTCCAGCAGCAGCGGATAGTTGACCGCCAGGTGGGCATCGCCGGAAGTCATGTTACCTTCGGCTTTGATAATACCGGTAGCGAGCAGCGCTTTTTGTTCATCGGTAAACATGCCGTAGCAACGGTCCTGAACGGTCTGCCCGCGCCACCATGGGCACACTTCATGTAATACGCGCTTATTCTCTTCGCTGACCGAGAAGCCGGCGCCCGGACGGTCGGCGAGATCGTCGATCTCTTTCTCAATCCAGCTGACGGTATATTCCGGGAAAATCGGCGCGGCGCGAACTTCGCTGGCCTGGTTGCCGACGATCAGCTCATCGTGCTTGATCCAGATAGTGCGTTCCGCCAGGTGATGAGCCAGCGCCAGCGCGCGACGTACCGGGATCGGTTTATCGAGATGTTGCTGATAGGCGGCGGTATAGTGTTGGGCGCGCTCGGTACAAACCGGCGGCTTAACGATATGCACCAGCGCCATTTTATGCGCCTGAATGCGGGCGCTCAGAGTATCCAGTTTTAAGGTGGTCATAAGTTATCCTCGTAGGGTCGCCGTTAAACCTTTGCTTTGCGCGTACTGCTGCGCAAAGGCCAGCAGCTCAGGAGCGGCCAGCGGTTTGTCCGGTGCGGTATAGGGCTGACTGAGTAGTTGGTATTTATTCATTCCCAGCGTGTGGTACGGCAGGAAATGGATTTCGCTGACCTGAAGACGGTCGGCGGCAAAATCGGTAATCGCGGTAATATCGGCTTCGCTGGCGTTAAACCCCTGAATTAATGGGACGCGAATGATGATTTTTTTCCCTGCCTGCGCCAGGCGCTGCAGGTTATCCAGCACCCGGCGGGCGCTGCCGTCGGTCCACTGCTGGAAGACGGCGTCATCGACGTGCTTCAGGTCGGCCAGAAACAGATCGACAAACGGTAAAGAGGGTTCAATGTACTTCCACGGTACGTGCAGGCAGGTTTCCACGGCGGTGTGAATGCCCGCCTGATGGCTGGCTTCGAACAGCGCCTGCGCCAGCGTCGGGTTCATAAAGGGCTCGCCGCCGGAAAGGGTGATGCCGCCGCCGCTGCGATCGTAAAATGGTTTATCACGCAGCACCGTCGCCATAATTTCCGCCACGCTTTTTTCCTCGCCGCAGACCGTCAGCGCGGTAGTGGGGCAGCAGTCGCGTAGCGCGGCGATATGGTCGTCGTTGACGTTTTGCCGATGGATAATCAGGCCGTCCAGAGTACGGGTAATCACCTCCGGCGCCGCCTGCTGACACAGCTCGCAGCCGTCAAGACACAGCCGCGCGTCGTACAGCAGGTCTTCGCTGCGGGCGCGGCTTTCCGGGTTCTGACACCAACGGCAGCCCAGCGAACAGCCTTTAAGGAATACGACGGTACGGATCCCCGGGCCGTCATGGGTGGAGTAGCGCTGGATGTTGAAGATCATGATTTACCCTCTTATTTGCATATGAAGATTAAATAACTTTCGAATGAAAGTTATATTGACGCAAATCAACAATCAGAGTGGGTAGTAGAGAGGGGGAGAAAAAGAACGGCGTGGTTCACAAAATAACCGGCGACCTGCCTCGCCGGCGGCTGGAATTAGCGTGAACCACACACCTCGCATTGGGGGTGGCGCATCAGCTTCATTTCGCGAAACTGGCAGGTCATCGCGTCATACATCACGATTTTTCCCCTGGCGGGGGTGCCGTAACCGGTCAACAGTTTAATCGCCTCCATGGCCTGCAGCGAACCGATAGTGCCGACCAGCGGCGCCATCACCCCGGCTTCGACGCAGGTGAGGGCGTTTTCGCCGAACAGGCGGCTCAGGCAGCGATAGCATGGCTCGCCGTCCTGATAGGTAAAGACGCTGATTTGCCCTTCCATACGAATCGCCGCGCCGGAGACCAGCGGGGTTTTGTGCTGGAAGCAGCCGGCGTTAAGCTGATTGCGAATAGCAACGTTGTCGGTACAGTCCAGTACCAGATGGTGATCGGCAATCTGCGTTGCCAGCGCCGCGTCATCCAGCATTGCATTGATGGCGACCAGTCGAACGTGCGGGTTAATGCGCGCCAGCGCATCGCGGGCGGAATCGACCTTCGGCTGGCCGATGGTCGCGTCGCTGTGCAGCGTCTGGCGTTGTAGATTGGATAACGAAACGGTATCGAAATCGACGAGCGTGAGCTGACCCACCCCGGCCGCCGCCAGATATTGAGCGGCGGCACAGCCGAGCCCGCCGAGGCCGACGACCAGTACGCGAGCGGCTTTTAGCCGCTCCTGACCGTCGAAATCAAACCCCCGCAGCACGATCTGCCGGTTATAGCGCAGCATCTCCTCGTCGCTCAGCTCAACGGCCATTACAGCCCCCCAAAGAGATGATTAAAGGGCTCGACTTCGACCCATTCGCCCGCTTCGACGTTGCCGCGTTCGCGCTCCAGTACGACAAAGCAGTTACCGAGGCTGAATGAGCTGAAAATGTGCGAACCCTGATGCCCGGTGGTGCTCACCACCAGTTCGCCTTCCGGATTGCGCTGCAGCACGCCGCGCTGGAAGTCGAGGCGGCCCGGCGATTTTTTCAACCGGCTGGCGGCGCGCACGCGCAGACGCATCGGCTGGGTTTGGCCGCGGTTGCCGGAGAGCTTGGCCAGCAGCGGCTGAACCAGTTGATAGAAGGTTAAGGTGGCGGAAACCGGGTTGCCCGGCAGGCCGCAGAACCAGCTGTTGCTGAGCTTACCGAAGGCGAACGGTTTACCCGGCTTAATCGCCAGCTTCCAGAAGCCGATCTCGCCCAGTTCTTCTAGGATGGTTTTGGTGTAATCGGCTTCGCCCACGGAGACGCCGCCGGAACTGATCACTACATCTGCCTGCTGGTCGGCGGCGATAAAGGCGTCGCGCAGTTTCGCCGGATCGTCAGGAATAATACCGAGGTTGATCACCTCGCAGCCCAGCTGTTCGAGCATCAAATGTACCGCCAGGCGGTTGGTATCATAGATCTGGCCGTCGCCGAGCGGTTGGCCTGGCAGCTGGAGCTCATCGCCGGTCGAGAAGACCGCGACGCGCACTTTACGCAGCACCTCAACTTCAGCTATGCCCAGCGACGCCAGCACCGGCAGTTCCGCAACGGTAAGACGAGTCCCTGCCGGGAATACTACCGCGCCGTTGGCGATATCTTCGCCGCGACGGCGTATATTTTGCCCGGCTTTCACCGGCGCGATGAAGCGCACGCCCGCATCGCTTTGTTCCGTTTCTTCCTGCATAACCACGGCGTCGCAGCCTTCAGGCACCGGCGCGCCGGTCATGATGCGGATACAGGTGCCCGCCGGCCAGGTATCGTGGAACGGTTGGCCGGCAAAGGCCTTACCGGCAACCGGCAGCGCCGCGCCGTCGGCGACATCGGCCAGGCGCACGGCATAGCCGTCCATCGCCGAATTATCAAAACCGGGTACGTCCAGCGGCGAAACGACATCATGGGCGGTCACGCGCGAAAAGGCCTGCAGCAGCGGCAGGGTCTCCGTGGCCTGCAGCGGCGAAATACGGTCGAGCATCTGAGTCAGGGCTGTGTCGAGCGGCATCAGTCCGGCGGTAAAATCCATGGGTTACTCCTGCTGGCAAAACGTCGAAAACGCCTATTATGGCAGAAAAGCGCCGGCGACTGTATGCCACTGCGGTACGAGGCTTTACATCACCGGATGCTCTTTCTATATTCAAAAAATGTATAAAAGGTTAGTCAGTATAATGATATCTATAGAGTTTATGGCAAAGGAAAGATCGAATGGGTAAGGCGGTAATAGCAATCCACGGCGGCGCCGGCGCAATTAGCCGAGCGCAGATGTCGCCGGAGCGCGAACGCGAGTATGTAGCCGCGCTGTCGGCCATCGTCGATAGCGGACAAAAAATGCTGGCAGCAGGCGCCAGCGCACTGGATGCGGTGACCGAAGCGGTACGTCTGCTGGAAGAGTGCCCGCTATTTAACGCTGGAATAGGTTCCGTGTTTACCCACGATCAAACGCACGAACTGGATGCCTGCGTGATGGATGGCTATAGCCTGCAGGCCGGCGCGGTCGCGGGCGTAAAGCATCTGCGTAACCCGGTGCTGGCGGCGCGTATGGTGCTGGAAGAAAGTCCGCACGTGCTGCTTATCGGCGAAGGGGCGGAAAAGTTTGCCGCCTCGCGCGGGATGGCGCTGGTTGAAAACGAGTTATTTTCTACCACCGAGCGGCTTCTGCAGTTGCAGCAGGCGAAAGAGGGCGGCGAGATTATTCTCGACCACCATGCCGCGCCGCTCGACGAACGCCACAAAATGGGGACCGTTGGCGCGGTGGCGCTGGACCTGGCCGGTAATCTGGCGGCGGCGACCTCCACCGGCGGAATGACCAATAAACTGCCCGGTCGCGTCGGCGACAGCCCGCTGCCGGGCGCGGGCTGCTACGCCAATAACGCCAGCGTCGCGGTCTCCTGCACCGGCACCGGCGAAGTCTTCATGCGCACACTCGCCGCTTACGACATTTCAGCGTTGATGGAGTACGGCAACCTCAGCCTGTTTGAGGCCTGCGAGCGGGTGGTGCAGGAAAAACTGCCGGCGTTGGGCGGCAGCGGGGGCCTTATCGCCATCGACCGCGAGGGGAATGTCGTGCTGCCTTTCAATAGCGAAGGTATGTACCGGGCGTGGTGTTATGCGGGCGATACGCCGACGATTGGAATTTATCGCGAATAAAAGGAGAAGCGAGCTTGCCGCAAAGTCATGAAATTGATGAAGACGATGTGCTGGTGGTACGCGATCTTAACGTCGCCTTTAGCCAGCAGCGGCAGCGCGTTTCCGCGGTGCGTAACCTGTCGTTCAGCCTTCGCCGCGGCGAGACGCTGGCTATCGTCGGCGAGTCCGGTTCCGGAAAATCAGTGACCGCCCTGGCGCTGATGCGCCTGCTCGACGAGGCGGTCAGCGAGGTCAGCAGCGAGGCGTTGCTGCTACGTCGACGCAACCGTCAGGTGATTGATATTAATGCACAAACGGCGGGGCAGATGCGTCAGGTTCGCGGCGCGGACGTGGCGATGATTTTTCAGGAGCCGATGACCTCGCTGAACCCGGTATTCACCATCGGCGAACAGATTGCCGAATCTATCCGTCTCCATCAGGGGCTACGGCGTGACGAGGCGCTGCGGGAAGCCAAAAAGATGCTCGAGCGGGTGCGCATTCCGGAAGCGGCAGCGATGCTTTCACGCTATCCGCATCAGCTTTCCGGCGGCATGCGCCAGCGGGTGATGATCGCCATGGCGTTATCGTGTCGCCCGGCGGTACTGATTGCCGATGAACCCACCACCGCGCTGGACGTCACGATTCAGGCGCAGATCCTGCAGCTTATCGCCGCGCTGCAAAAAGAGATGGCGATGGGGGTGATGTTTATCACTCACGATATGGGCGTGGTGGCGGAGATCGCCGATCGCGTGCTGGTGATGTATCGCGGCGAAGCCGTAGAAAGCGGGCGCATCGACGATATTTTTCGCGCCCCGCAGCACCCTTATACCCGGGCGCTACTGGCGGCGGTGCCGAAGCTCGGCTCAATGCGCGGCAGCGATTTACCGCGGCGCTTCCCGCTGCTCAACGACGGTGTGACCCAGCAGCCGGAACAGAATACCGTGGTCGCCGGCAAACCGATTTTACAGGTGCGCGATTTAGTCGCGCGTTTCCCGATCCGCGGCGGTATTCTCAACCGCGTCACCCGCGAAGTACACGCGGTGGAAAAAGTGAGTTTCGATCTGTGGCCGGGCGAAACGCTGTCGCTGGTCGGCGAATCAGGCTGCGGTAAATCGACTACCGGGCGGGCGCTGCTGCGGCTGGTGGAAGCGCAGGGCGGCAGCATCACCTTTAACGGCCAGCGTATTGATGCGCTGTCCGGCGGCAAACTGCAGACGCTGCGCCGCGATATTCAGTTTATTTTTCAGGATCCTTACGCCTCGCTCGATCCGCGGCAGACGGTCGGTTATTCCATTATGGAGCCGCTGCGCGTGCATGGTTTGCTGGAAGGGGATGCGGCTCGCGAACGCGTCGGCTGGCTGTTGCAGCGCGTGGGGCTGGAGGCGGAACACGCGTGGCGTTATCCGCATGAGTTCTCCGGCGGCCAGCGGCAGCGTATCTGTATCGCCCGTGCGCTGGCGCTCAATCCGAAAGTGGTGATCGCCGATGAGTCGGTGTCGGCGCTGGACGTGTCGATTCGCGCGCAGATTATTAATCTGCTGCTCGATTTACAGCGTGAAATGGGCATCGCATTTCTGTTTATTTCCCATGACATGGCGGTGGTGGAGCGCATCAGCCACCGCGTAGCGGTGATGTATCGCGGGCGGATCGTGGAGATTGGCCCGCGTCGCGCCGTGTTTGAGAACCCGCAGCATCCTTACACCCGTAAACTGATGGCGGCGGTGCCGGTCGCCGACCCGGCGCATCGTCAACCGCAGCGCGTATTGCTCTCTGACGAGTTGCCGGGGAATATCTATAAACCGGGAGAAGAAATCGACAGCGCGCCGTTACAGCTGGTAGCGCCGGGACATTATGTCGCCCGCGAGCCCGCCGATGTACTGAGCCGATAACAACCTAACGCACTCTTGCAGGAGCATAACAACATGACTCAACCTGTTACACGCAAATGGCTACTGGCGCTTGGCATCGCCTCGACGCTGGCGGCGACGCCGGCCTTCGCCGCGAAAGATGTGGTAGTCGCAGTCGGTTCCAACTTCACGACCCTCGATCCCTATGACGCGAACGATACCTTATCGCAGGCGGTGGCGAAGTCGTTTTATCAAGGCCTGTTCGGCCTTGATAAAGAGATGAAGCTGCAAAACGTGCTGGCGGAAAGTTATACCGTTTCGGCTGATGGGCTGGTGTATACCATTAAGCTGCACAGCGGGGTGAAATTCCAGGATGGCACGGATTTTAACGCCGAGGCGGTGAAAGCGAATCTCGACCGCGCCAGCAATCCGGATAACCATCTCAAACGCTATAACCTGTACAAGAATATCGCCAGCACCGAGGCGGTGGATCCGACGACGGTCAAAATCACGCTCAAACAACCGTTCTCGGCGTTTATCAATATCCTTGCCCATCCGGCGACGGCGATGATTTCGCCAGCGGCGCTGAAAAAATATGGCAAGGAGATCGGCTTCCACCCGGTAGGTACCGGGCCGTATAAGCTTGACACCTGGAATCAGACCGATTTCGTCAAGGTCAGCAAGTTTGACGGTTACTGGCAGCCGGGGCTGCCGAAGCTGGATTCCATTACCTGGCGCCCGGTGGTCGATAATAACACCCGTGCGGCGATGCTGCAGACCGGCGAGGCGCAGTTCGCCTTCCCGATCCCTTACGAGCAGGCGCCGCTGCTGGCGAAAAACAGCAAGCTGGAACTGGTGGCCAGCCCGTCGATTATGCAGCGCTATATCAGCATGAACGTAACGCAGAAGCCGTTCGATAATCCGAAGGTGCGGGAAGCCATTAACTATGCGATTAACCGTCAGGCGCTGGTTAAGGTCGCGTTTGCCGGATACGCCACCCCGGCGACCGGCGTCGTCCCGCCTTCTATAGCTTACGCCCAGACCTACAGCGCATGGCCTTACGACCCGGCGAAAGCCCGTCAGTTGCTGAAAGAAGCCGGTTTCCCTAACGGCTTCAGCACTACGTTGTGGTCATCGCATAATCACAGCACCGCGCAGAAGGTGCTGCAGTTTACCCAGCAGCAGCTGGCGCAGGTGGGTATTAAAGCGCAGGTGACGGCGATGGATGCCGGACAGCGTGCGGCGCAGGTTGAAGGCAAGGGGCAGAAAGAGAGCGGGGTGCGGATGTTCTACACCGGCTGGTCAGCGTCGACTGGCGAAGCCGACTGGGCGCTGTCGCCGCTTTTCGCCTCACAAAACTGGCCGCCGACCCTGTTTAACACCGCGTTTTACAGCAACCCGCAGGTCGATAAAGACCTGAGCGAGGCGCTGAAAACGACCGATGCGCAACAGAAGACCAAACTCTATAAAGATGCGCAGGACATTATCTGGAAAGAGGCGCCGTGGGTGCCGCTGGTGGTAGAAAAGTTGGTGTCGGCGCATAGCAAAAACCTGACCGGGTTTTATATTCAGCCGGATACCGGTTTTAGCTTCGAGCAGGCGGATCTGACGCAGTGATAGTGCTTATGCTCACGCGTTCCCTCTGCCGAAATGGGAGGGGACGATGCTGAATTACGTTCTGAAGCGCCTGCTGGGGCTCATTCCGACGCTGTTTATCGTCGCCGTGCTGGTGTTCCTGTTTGTGCATATGCTGCCGGGCGATCCGGCGCGGTTGATCGCCGGGCCGGAAGCCGATGCGCAGGTGGTGGCGATGGTACGCCAACAGCTGGGGCTCGATCAGCCGTTGTACGTGCAGTTCTGGCACTACATCACCAATGTATTGCAGGGTGATTTCGGTATCTCGATGGCTTCGCGCCGCCCGGTGACCAGCGAAATCGCCAGCCGCTTCATGCCGACGCTGTGGCTGACGCTTGCCAGCATGAGCTGGGCGGTGCTGTTCGGCATGGCGGCGGGCATCGCCGCGGCGGTGTGGCGCAATCGCTGGCCGGATCGGCTGGGGATGGCGCTGGCGGTAACCGGTATCTCCTTCCCGGCGTTCGCTCTCGGCATGCTGCTGATGCAGGTCTTTTCCGTTGAGCTGGGCTGGCTGCCGACGGTCGGCGCCGACAGCTGGCGGCACTATATTCTGCCATCGTTGACCCTTGGCGCCGCGGTGGCATCGGTGATGGCGCGCTTTACCCGCGCGTCGTTCGTTGACGTGCTGCATGAGGATTACATGCGTACCGCGCGGGCTAAAGGGGTAAGCGAAACGCTGGTGGTGTTGAAGCATGGTCTGCGCAACGCGATGATCCCGGTAGTGACCATGATGGGTCTGCAGTTCGGTTTTCTGCTCGGTGGCTCCATTGTGGTGGAGAAGGTCTTCAACTGGCCGGGGCTTGGGCGACTGCTGGTCGATTCCGTGGAGATGCGCGACTACCCGGTGATTCAAGCGGAAGTGCTGCTATTTTCGCTGGAGTTCATTCTTATCAACTTAGTGGTGGACGTGTTGTATGCCGCCATTAACCCGGCTATCAGGTACAAATAAGGTGCGATTGCTCAACTGGAGAAGGGAAGCGGTTATCAACGCCATGCCGGGCGTTAAGCCCGGACAGATCCGCACGCCGTGGCATGAGTTCTGGCGGCGTTTTCGTCGCCAGCCGGTGGCGATGACGGCGGGGATATTTGTGCTGCTGCTGATTGTCGTCGCGATTATCGCGCCGTGGATAGCGCCGTATGACGCGGAAAACTATTTCGATTACGACCGCCTGAACGAAGGGCCGTCAATGGTGCACTGGTTCGGCGTCGATTCGCTGGGGCGCGATATTTTCAGCCGGGTGCTGGTCGGCGCGCAGATTTCGCTGGCCGCCGGGGTACTGGCGGTGCTGATTGGCGCGCTGATTGGCACCGTGCTCGGCCTGCTGGCCGGGTACTACGAAGGCTGGTGGGACCGCATCACCATGCGCATCTGCGACGTGCTGTTTGCCTTCCCCGGCATTCTGCTGGCGATTGCGGTGGTGGCGGTGATGGGCAGCGGGATGGCCAACGTGATTATCGCGGTGGCGATTTTTTCAATTCCGGCGTTCGCCCGCCTGGTGCGCGGCAATACGCTGGTGCTGAAGCAGCAGACGTTTATTGAGTCGGCGCGCAGTATCGGCGCCAGCGATACGACCATTCTGTTCAACCATATTTTGCCCGGTACGGTATCGTCGATCGTGGTCTATTTTACCATGCGCATCGGCGTGTCGATTATCTCCGCCGCCAGCCTGTCGTTCCTTGGCCTTGGCGCGCAGCCGCCGACGCCGGAGTGGGGGGCGATGCTGAATGAAGCGCGCGCGGATATGGTGATGGCGCCGCATGTGGCGTTATTCCCGGCGATCGCCATTTTCCTGACGGTGCTCGCGTTTAATCTATTGGGCGACGGCCTGCGCGATGCCTTGGATCCGAAGATAAAGGGGTAGGGGACGAGCACGGCGGTAGCAAAGTTGGTAGATACTGTTATCGGCTTGCAGCTGTTTCGCTCCAGGACAAAGGGTTGTCCTGTGCTGTTTCCGAGAACATTGCGCTCCCGATATTTCTTCTGCGTTATGGCTCTCATGGCGCAGGGAGCGCACAGAGGGCGGCCAGTCGCCGCCGCCCTCTGTACTCCCGGGCTCTGGCCGCCAAAATCGCCACTTCGTGGTTCCTTCGACTTATCCCGCCAGGCTTCGGGTCGGGCCGAGGCAGCGTATATGGACGCTCCCGGAATGCAATGCTTTCTTCAGTTCAGTAATAAAACGGGTAGGTGCAGCCATATATCCGGTTTCTGATGGGATTTCTTTATCCCGAACCATGATGAAATCCGCCAGGCAGGTACCAATCATCCTGTGCGAGCTGACTTGCCCTTGCTACCTCTCGGTGTATCCTGCCTGCGGTCTTACCTGTTTTGCCATCTTCTGAAGTCACCTGCACCTACCAGGACGTTAACTCTTTTTCAGCACCTCGTCAGATTGACTGACCTTGTGTCAGGCGAGCTGGCGAGGCTGATATTCAGTATTGTGTGTCAACATTGACCACATGATCCTGGCTGTTTTTGCCGCCATGGCGACAACAGCTACATTGCAGTGCTTCCGCTCAAGTAGTCCCTGAAGCCAGGCATTCTTCTCAACCGCGCCGTTCCGGTTGACCCAGGCGGTAAGTGCGCGTGCGCCGTGAACCAGCAGGTATCGGAAATATCCATCTCCACGTTTGCTGATCCCTCCCAGTTGCTGTTTCCCGCCGCTGGAATGTTCCTTTGGTGTCAGCCCCAGCCATGAAGCGAACTGCTTTGCAGTACTGAATTGTCGGGCATTACCCACTGCCGCTATCACATAAGTGGCCGTTAACATACCAACCCCCGGGATTTTGGCCATTCTCTGGCAGGCTTCCTGCGTTCTGTACCAGGAGGCCAGAGCTTGTTCTACCTGTTTAACTTGCTCCTCAAGTTCCCGGATATGTTTAGACTGTCTGTAGATGCTGGTTCTGACGAAGGGAGATAAACCATTTTCGTCGTCCTCCAGAATGGCTGGCAGCTCATGGGTTAAATGGCTTTGTCCGGCCGCAATCGTAATACCAAACTCAGCAAGTGTGGCTCTTAAACTATTGGAACAGGCGATCCGCTCACGGATAAGTATTCCCCGTTCAGTGTGTAACGCTAAAACGGCCTGCTGCTCTTCGGTTTTTATCTGTACAAAACGCATATTCGGGCGGGTGACCGCTTCGCAGATAGCTTCAGCGTCTGCTGCATCCGTCTTGTTCGTTTTCACATAAGGCTTTACATACTGCGGAGGGATGAGTTTTACCTCATGACCATAGCGGGTGAATAGTCGCGCGAAATGATGACTGGATGAGCAGGCTTCCATGCCAATCAGACAAGGCTCCAGTTGAATAACAAATTGAACAAACTTAGCCCGGGTGAGCTTTTTACGCAAAATAGTATGACCTTCGTGATCGACGCCATGAAGCTGAAAAACGTTCTTTGCCAGGTCGATACCAAGAGTTGATACTTTCATGTGGACGCTCCTCATTTTTTAGGACGTATTGCAACGATCCAGTCTGGTACTTTGATACCGTAAAATCTGGAGCGTCCATCTCATTATCCGTGCAAAACACGGCCCTCAGCCCGCATCCATGCGGGCTGCCCCGACCTTCCGGGAACGTCTCAGCGATTTTGAGGCCACCAACGGCGGCAGTTTCAGCAGCCATGGGGAAAGAGGTAGCCCGGATAAGGCGCAAGCCGCTATCCGGGAAGCGGGATTAGACCCGGGTACCCCACAGGTCGTATTCGTCGGCGTGCTCGACTTTCACCCGCAGTACGTCGCCCGGTTTAACGTTGGTTTCACCGTTCAGATAGACCGCGCCGTCGATTTCCGGGGCATCGGCCATGCTGCGGCCAATCGCGCCTTCTTCATCGACTTCATCGACCAGCACCATAATTTCGCGGCCCACTTTTTCTTGCAGACGCTCGGCGGAAATCTGCTGTTGCAGTTGCATAAAGCGGTTCCAGCGCTCTTCTTTCACCTCTTCCGGTACCTGATCCGCCAGTTCGTTGGCGGTGGCGCCTTCAACCGGGCTGTACTTGAAGCAGCCCACGCGATCGAGGCGAGCTTCTTTCAGGAAGTCGAGCAGCATCTGGAAATCTTCTTCCGTTTCGCCTGGGAAACCGACGATAAAGGTGGAACGCAGGGTCAGATCCGGGCAGATCTCGCGCCACTGTTTAATACGCGCCAGCTGACGGTCTGCGGAACCCGGGCGCTTCATCAGTTTCAGAATGCGCGGGCTGGCGTGCTGCAGCGGAATGTCGAGATACGGCAGGATCTTGCCTTCCGCCATCAGCGGGATCACATCGTCAACGTGCGGGTACGGATAGACGTAGTGCAGACGCACCCAAATGCCGAGTTTCGCCAGCTCTTCGCACAGGCTGACCATACTGGTTTTCACCGGCATGCCGTTGTGGAAACCGGTACGGTGCTTGACATCAACGCCATAGGCGGAGGTGTCCTGAGAAATGACCAGCAGCTCTTTCACCCCGGCGTCCGCCAGGCGTTTGGCTTCCGCCAGCACTTCGCCAATCGGACGGCTCACCAGATCGCCGCGCATTGACGGGATAATGCAGAAGGTGCAGCGATGGTTGCAGCCTTCCGAGATTTTCAAGTACGCGTAGTGGCGCGGCGTCAGCTTGACGCCCTGTTCCGGCACCAGGCTGAGGAACGGGTTATGCTTCGGCTTCGGCGTATAGTGGTGAACGTGCTCCAGCACCTGCTCGTAGCTATGCGGACCGGTAATTTCCAGCACCTTCGGATGCACTTCGCGGATTTGATCTTCTTTCGCGCCGAGGCAGCCGGTAACGATCACTTTGCCGTTTTCTTTTAAGGCTTCGCCGATCGCTTCAAGCGACTCCTGCACGGCGCTGTCGATAAAGCCGCAGGTGTTGACGATAACCATATCGGCGTTGTCGTAGCTGGGAACCACGTCATACCCTTCGGTACGCAGTTCGGTGAGGATACGTTCTGAGTCTACCAGGTTTTTCGGGCAGCCCAGGGAGACGAAGCCGATTTTCGGCTGGTGCGTGACATTGCTCATAGCTTAAAAAATGTTCATTTATTGGAATGGTCAGGGCAGGAATTCTACAGATCTTTGCGAAAAAGAGTATAGCCAGGGGGCGATGAATGATGAAAAAGCTGTACGGCAAAAAAACTCGGCCATGATATTCAGAACCATTATCTCATTTACATTGACCTTACGTTTAATAACATTCTGTTAACCTTGCCGATGGCCGGAGCCAAAACTGATAAAACCCATGCGGCAAGGAGCATAACAATGACCACGAGCAGTCCGCTGGCCCTCACGACATTACCCTTTACCCATCTGGATATTCCGCCGCAGCCATCGTCAATTCAGCATTCGCTGGAAGAGGGCAACGTCCTCTATTTACCGAATCTGGATTTTTCGCTGACTGCCGAAGAGCGCGAATTACTCAATACCGATTTAGTATCGCCGAAGCGTAAGAACATTAGCTACCAGCCGCAAAAGCGTGAAATTAAAGGCGTAGCGGACGCGGCGAAAGCCCCGGCGGCACTGCAGCTGACCGAACGTTACTATCAATCCACGTTGCGCCTGATTGATGCGCTACTGCCCGGATATCGCGAAGCGCTTTATCGCCCGCAAACCAGCCTGCGGCTGCATCCGATAACCGCCTGGCGCGACACGACCTCGTGGCGTAAAGATGATACCCGCCTGCACGTCGACGCTTTCCCGTCGCGCCCGGTTTATGGCGATCGCATTCTGCGCGTATTTTGCAACATCAATCCGCACGGTGAGCCGCGTTTGTGGCGCACCGGCGAACATTTTGAAACGCTCGCTGCGCGCTTCCTGCCGACGCTGAAACCGTGGTCGCCGTTCGCCAGCTGGCTGCAGTCGGCGGTGGGGATCACCAAAAGCAAACGTAGCCATTACGATCATCTGATGCTGGCGTTGCACGACAAAATGAAAAGTACGCCGGAATATCAACAGCACGGCGTACAGCAGGCGGTAGAGTTTGCCGCGGGGAGTACTTGGATCTGCTTTTCCGATCAAACGCCGCACGCGGCGATGGGCGGCCAGTTTATGCTGGAACAGACTTTCCAACTGCCGGTGAGCGCGATGCATAATCCGCAGTATTCACCGCTGAAGGTGCTGGAAAAGTTGATGAACCAGCCGCTGGTGAGATGAGCAACGCGGCGTGGCCTCTGAAGTTGTAACATTGTAAATAATGTTAATTGCTGTGGGATTATTGACCTTGCTCATAATTCCGCGCAAAAAATGACCATACTATGATTATGGTAATGGACGACAGAGGAGGACCGTGATGAGCGTTGACAGACGTTACACTAACCTTTTGAATAAGCTGATTAATGCCAATATCGATCTGGCGGCTTATCTCCAGCTTCGTAAAGCGAAAGGCTATATGTCAGTCAGCGAAAATGACCATCTGCGTGATAACTTGTTTGAGCTATGCCATGAACTGCGCGTACACGCGCCGCGTTTGCAGCACGCCATCGCGCCGGAAGAGATGGAAGCCTTCCGCCTTGCCGGCGAGTCCGTCGCTTCGGCGGCGGTTTGCCTGATGAGCGGGCATCATGATTGCCCGGCTTATATTGCCGTTAACGTAGAGAAGCTAGAACGCTGTCTGTCGGGATTGACGATGAATATTCACATACTGAATAAATCCGCGCCAATTGCCCACGCCTGAATCCAGGGGGAGGCGACTCCCCCTGTTAAAGTTTATGTAAAAATCCCTGCCTGACCGCCCACGCTGGCTACCCTTATCAGCAATGCTGACGAAAGGAGTGCGCCATGCGCCGATATCTCAAAATAACTCTCATGACTGTGCTGCTGCCCATGGCGGCGATGGCCGCCCCGCGCGTTGAGGTGCTGCAGGATAACCTCGACCACCCCTGGTCAATGGCATTTCTGCCGGACAATGAAGGCGTGCTGATTACCCTGCGCGGCGGCGAACTTAAACGCTGGCATCTCGATAAAGGATTATCGGCGCCCATTCGCGGCGTGCCGAAGGTGTGGGCCAACGGTCAGGGCGGCCTGCTGGATGTGGTGCTGGCGCCGGACTTTGCTCAGTCGCGCCGGGTATGGCTGAGCTATGCCGAAGCGGGCGAGGACGGCAAAGCGGGTACCGCGGTGGGGTACGGCCGCCTCAGCGCCGACCTGCAAAACCTGGAAGATTTTAAAACCGTTTTCCGCCAGCAGCCGAAGCTCTCCACTGGCAATCATTTTGGCGGGCGGATGGTCTTTGATGGCAAAGGGCATCTGTTTATTGGTTTAGGTGAAAACAATCAGCGCCCGACGGCGCAGGATCTGGATAAACTGCAGGGAAAAGTCGTGCGCCTGACTGACCAGGGGACAATACCCAAAGATAATCCTTTCGTCGGCCGTACAGGCATCAGACCGGAGATTTGGGCTTACGGTATTCGCAACCCGCAGGGAATGGCGATGAATCCGTGGAGCGATACGCTGTGGCTGAACGAGCACGGCCCGCGCGGCGGCGATGAGATCAATATTCCCCAGGCCGGGAAAAACTACGGCTGGCCGCTGGCGACGCACGGCATTAACTATAGCGGCCAACCTATCCCGGAGGCTAAAGGAAAGAGCACGCCGAATACCGAGGCGCCGCTGCATGTCTGGCCCGTTTCCCCGGCGCTGAGCGGCATGGCGTTTTACAACGCGCCGACTTTCCCGCAGTGGCGACATAAGTTGTTTATCGGCGCGCTGAAGGATGAGTCTTTGATTGTGCTCTCGGTTGACGGCAATACTCTCAGCGAGGAGACGCGGCTATTAAAAGATCGCGGCAAACGCATTCGCGATGTGCGCGTCGGGCCCGACGGTTACCTGTACCTGTTAACCGACGAGCCCGATGGTGAGCTACTCAAGGTCAGCCCGGAGTGAGCCCTCAGGTAACCGGGATCATGACCACATCGCGGAAGGCCTGACGCTGCTGGATTTGCTGGTACCAGCGCTGTAGATGGGGCCGCGGCTGCCAGCTGTCGACGATGGACAGCAGGTTATAAACGAACGGCGCCACCGCAACATCGCCAAGGCCGAACTCATCGCCGGAGAGCCAGGCATGCTTCGCCAGTTCATCGTCGAGCATGGCGAACAGCCCTTCGCAGGCGTTAATCCCCGCGTCGATTGCTGCCGGATCGCGCTGGGCCGGCGGCGTTCTGACCAGCCCCATTAATACCGGACGGTGCGCCGGCGACAGCGTGGCATTGGCCCAGTCCATCCATTTTTCCCCCTGCGCGCGCTGCGCAGGCGACTCTACCCACAGCCGGTTTTGCCCGTATTGAGCGGCAAGATAGCGAATAATGGCGTTGGATTCCCACAGCACCAGCCCATTGGTATCGTCTTTGAGTAGCGGCACCAGGCCGTTCGGGTTCATCGCCAGATACTCCGGGTCGTGATTGAGACCATACTCCAGCCCCGCCAGAATCTGCTGATAAGGAAGATCCAGTTCCGCCAACACCCAGCGTACTTTCTTCACGTTGGTCGAGTTATTTCTGCCCCATAACGTAATCATATCCGCTCCTGCATGTTATTTAATCGCCGTTGCAACATGGTGAGCAATCATGTTGGAATAAAGTTAATATTAAGGCAATCACGATCAAAAAAATTGCCTTGTTTTCAGCAGGCAGCGGCGTTATTGCGTAAACTTTAAAAACTTTACCAACTCGCTGTTTCTTTAAGGTCATTTGTACGCTTTACTCACCGCCTTGTGCTGTGCGGCAAGAGTGTTGCGGCATATTTTGTTTGGAAAGGATACTTGGGTGGCTCTTATGACGCATGATGCTTTTTCCCTTCGCGGCCTCGCGGCAGGCTGCGCGCTTTTACTTCTCGTGGCCCCTGCAGTGCAGGCGGCGGATCAACTTCCGGATGCGCCATCGATTGATGCGCGAGCCTGGATCCTGATGGACTATGCCAGCGGCAAAGTATTGAGTGAAGGCAACGCCGACGAGAAACTCGACCCGGCCAGCCTGACCAAAATCATGACCAGCTACGTGGTAGGCCAGGCGCTGAAAGCAGGCAAAATCAAACTGACCGATACGGTCACCGTCGGTCGCGATGCGTGGGCCACGGGCAACCCGGCGCTGCGTGGCTCCTCGGTGATGTTCCTGAAGCCAGGCATGCAGGTTTCGGTTGAAGACCTCAATAAGGGCGTGATAATCCAGTCTGGTAACGATGCCAGCATCGCCATTGCGGATTATGTCGCCGGCAGCCAGGATTCGTTTGTCAACCTGATGAACGGCTACGCGCAGAAAATCGGCCTGACTAACACCACCTTTAAAACCGTCCACGGCCTGGATGCGCCGGGGCAGTTCAGCACCGCTCGCGACATGGCGCTGCTGACCAAAGCGATGATTCATGATGTGCCGGAAGAGTACGCGGTACACAAAGAAAAAGAGTTCACCTTCAATAAAATCCGCCAGCCCAACCGCAACCGTCTGCTGTGGAGCACCAACCTCAATGCCGATGGCGTGAAAACCGGCACCACCGCCGGCGCGGGTTACAACCTGGTCTCTTCCGCAACGCAGGGCGATATGCGCCTTATCGCGGTGGTGCTGGGCACTAAAACCGACCGTATCCGCTTTAACGAGTCCGAAAAACTGCTGACCTGGGGCTTCCGTTTCTATGAAACCGTCACCCCAATCAAACCGGATGCCACCTTTATTTCCCAGCGCGTGTGGTTCGGCGACAGTAATGAAGTCAAACTGGGCGCCGGCGAAGCCGGTTCGGTGACCATTCCTCGCGGGCAGTTGAAAAACCTGAAAGCGAGCTACAGCCTGACGGAACCGCAGCTCACCGCGCCGCTGACGAAAGGGCAGGTGGTGGGCACCATCGACTTTAAGCTCAATGACAAAACCATTGAACAGCGCCCGCTGATCGTTATGGAAGAAGTGAAAGAGGGCGGCTTCTTCAGCCGCATGGTCGACTTCGTGCTGATGAAACTGCACGGCTGGTTCGGCAGCTGGTTCTCTTAACAGACAGACCGCGCCCGACGGGGCGCGGTTAGTACAGCAGTGATATTTGCTTTTCTTTTGCCAGCGCCAGCAGGTCGTCATCCGGACGAACGTCGCTGGCGATGACATCAAAACGCGATAACTCCCCCATCCGCGCCGGCCGCACTTTGCCAAACTTGCTATGATCGACCACCAGCACATGGTAGCGAGCATTATTCATGGCCCAGTGTTTCACCGGCAGCTCTTCCAGGTTATAGCAGGTCGCTCCCTGCTCGCAGTCGATACCGGCGGCAGAATAGTAGGCGATATCCGGGCTGAGGTGGCTCAGGGTATCCTGCAGACTGAGCGGCAAAAAGATGGCATTACTGGCGTGGAATTCGCCGCCGCACAGAATAGCGCGGCACAGCGGTTTTTCCTGCAGGGCGAGAAAGGTATTTAACGAGTAGCACACGCCGGTAAACGGCAGCTCGTTATCGATGGCGTCGATTATCCATGGCGTCGTGGTGCCGCAGTCAAAAAAGGCCATCTGATGCGCTTCAAGCAGCCCGGCGGCATGGCGCGCGGCGCGGCGCTTTTCATCCACCAGACGGGTTTTCTGATCGCTCAGCAGGTAGTGCGTGGCGCTACGCGGTTCCAGCACGATGTAACCGCCCAACAGCACCACCGGGCCGCTGTGGCCGTTCAAATCGCGACGAATGGTCATTTCTGATACGCCAAGCAGCGAAGCTGCTTCTTTCAGGTGAAGTTTATCGCTGCGCTTGAGTGCCTGAATGAGCTGGTTAATGCGTTCGTCACGACGAGTTTCCATATACCCTCTGAGCTAAAATCGCCCTGCAAGGGCAGGGCGTCAGCTTGATTTTACCCGGCGGCGAGGGGTTCGTCACCTGTCAGACGTTAGCCGCGTACCCAGCCTTTACGAATCGGCAGCGAGAAGCAGAGACGATACAGGCGCTGCAGCCATTGGTAGAGGCCATGACCGCCGCTCTGCCACAGCAGCTGCGCCCCGAGACAGCCGCACATGCCGGCCAGCAGCCCGCCCAACATATCCAGCGGCCAGTGTACTCCCAGATAGACGCGTGACCATGCAATCGCCGAAGCGATGACCAGCAGCAGCACGCCGGACCACACGCGGTGCCAGAACAAAAACGCCAGCGCGAAGGTAAAGATGACGGTGCCGTGATCGCTTGGGAATGAATCATCCGCCGCATGATGCAGGAAATTGTAGCCGACGCCGTCAACAAACGGCCGGTCATGCGGAAACAGATGACCGATAACCCACGAAATAGACAGGCTCAGGGCCAGGGCCAGCATGACCTTGAATACCAGTTGACGCTGGTTTGGCCCCCACAGCCACAGCGCCACCACCAGCAGCGGCACAATGATAATTAAGTCTTTGGCAATAAACGTGGCGACCTCAATTGCCCACCACGAGGAGGCCGGGGTGGCGTTAATCAGGGCAAACAGCGCGTAGTTGATATTTTCCAGCATGCTTCCAGTCTCTGGTTACGATAGCAATAAGCCGCTCACCTTATTGAAAGGTAACGATGGGGTAAAGCAGCATTGTCTTAATTATCAGTTTGTTACGAAATATAGCCGTGAGATGCCCTTGCCGGTATTTCGCCATAGCAAGTATATCGGCTGTAATCTCATTGAAACATAAACGAAATATAAATATTCGTTTCATGCCGGACTGCGGGCTGGCGATATTTTTCATTGTCACTCACAATTCACTATCTCCACGGGTCGACTTTCATTAAACTTTGCGCGATTTTTTTTTAATTAAGAGATTGCATGCAGAATTATTCGCTATCAGGTAAACGCCTCGGTCGTCAGGCGTTGCTGTTCCCGCTGTGCCTTGTGTTATATGAATTCTCCACCTATATCGGCAACGATATGATCCAACCGGGTATGCTCGCGGTGGTGCAGGAGTTTCAGGTCGGCAATGAGTGGGTCCCCACCTCTATGACTGCCTATCTGGCGGGGGGGATGTTTTTGCAGTGGCTGCTGGGGCCGCTATCGGATCGTATTGGCCGCCGTCCGGTGATGCTGACCGGGGTGGTGTGGTTTATCGTCACTTGTCTGGCGACGCTGCTGGCGCAGACCATTGAACAATTTACCCTGCTGCGTTTCCTGCAGGGCATCAGCCTGTGCTTTATCGGCGCGGTGGGCTATGCGGCTATCCAGGAGTCGTTTGAGGAGGCGGTGTGTATCAAAATTACCGCCCTGATGGCTAACGTCGCGCTGATTGCGCCGCTGCTCGGGCCGCTGGTCGGCGCCGCCTGGGTGCATATGCTGCCGTGGGAGATGATGTTCGTGCTGTTCGCCGTGCTGGCGGCCATCTCCTTTGTCGGGCTACAGCGGGCGATGCCGGAAACGGCGACGCGGATGGGGGAAAAACTGTCGGTAAAAGAGCTGGGGCGCGACTATCGTCTGGTGTTGAAAAACCTGCGCTTTGTCGCCGGGGCGCTGGCGACCGGTTTTGTTAGCCTGCCGCTGCTGGCGTGGATTGCGCAATCGCCGGTCATTATTATTAGCGGCGAGCAGGCCACCAGCTATGAGTACGGTATGCTGCAGGTGCCGATTTTCGGCGCGCTGATCGCCGGCAACCTGGTACTGGCGCGTCTGACTTCACGCCGTTCGGTACGCTCGCTGATTATTATGGGCGGCTGGCCGATAATGTTTGGCCTGCTTCTGTCGGCGGCGGCCACGGTGGTCTCGTCCCATGCTTATCTGTGGATGACCGCCGGTCTGAGCTTCTACGCTTTCGGGATTGGTCTGGCTAACGCCGGGCTGGTGCGCTTAACGCTGTTCGCCAGCGAGATGAGTAAAGGAACGGTTTCGGCGGCGATGGGCATGCTGCAGATGCTTATCTTTACCGTGGGCATTGAGCTTAGTAAGCATGCTTATGAGCTTGGCGGTAACGGCCTGTTCAGCCTGTTTAACCTGCTGGGCGGGGTGCTATGGCTGGGGCTGATTATTTACTTCCTGAAAGATAAAAGCGTCGGCAGTTCGCAGCAGGCGTGATACGTAGCAAACCCGGATGCCCAAAGGCATCCGGGGATTCATCAGGCGAACGGCGCTTCGCGATTCAATACCTTATCGATAATCTGCAATACGCCTTCTTCGTTATTATGCGGCGCATGATGGCTGGCGACGGCTTTGACCTCCGCTTTGGCATTCGCCATGGCGAAGCCAAAGCCGGCATGCTGCAGCATTTCAATATCATTGCCGCTATCGCCGAAGGCCACCACTTCATGATTATCAATACCCCAGCGCTCCTGCAAAATGCGCAGGCCGTTGGCTTTATGCACGCCAGGAATGATTAAATCGATACTGCCGTAGCCGGTGGCGACGGCGGTAACCATATCGCCCAGCGCCGCGTGTAGCTTCGGCTGAATTTGCGGAATCAGATGATCCGGCACGTTCAGGCCGAATTTGAGGATCGCGTCATCGAGATGGTTAAAATCATCCACCAGTTCGAGACGGTGATAGTACTTCGCCGCCACCGCTTTTAGCTCGTCATTATAGCTATTGAGCGTATAGGCGCTGCGTTTGCCGCAGGCGATAATTTCGATATGCGGCAGCGTTTGCAGGTGGTCGACGACGGCGTTGAAATGCGTCGTCGGCAGCTGGCAGTTAAAGATATCCTCTTTACCGCTTACTACCCAACCACCGTTTTCGGCGACGAAGGCGATTTCATCGACCAGCTCCGGGAAGAACGATATCAGCTGGTAATACTGGTTGCCGCTGGCGACCACGAAGCGAATGCCCTGTTCGCGCATGCGCTGATACTGCGCCAGAAAACGTGGGCGATTATAGGTTTTGGCATCGCTTAAAAAGGTGCCGTCCATGTCTACCGCAATCAGTTTGATGCTCATTAACTATTCTCCATCACAGGTTCGGGCTGCGGTTTAGCTACCGCGCGGGCTACCAGCGCCGCCACCATGACTAGTCCCAGTACTACCATCATGGCGCTACGCAGGCCAAAGTGTTCGCCAAGGAAGCCCAGCAGCGGCGGCCCGACGAGAAAAGCCAGATAGCCGGTAATCGCCACGACGCTTACACGTTTAGGCGCATCCGGGCCGGTATCGCTGGCGGCGGAAATGGTGAGCGGAAAACCAAGCGACGCGCCGAGCCCCCACAGCAGTACCGATACCCCGGCGACCCAGGTGCTGTCGACAAAAATAATCAGCCCGATGCCCAGCGCGCCCATTACCGCGCTGGCGCGTACCACGGCGACGCGGCTGTAGCGGTCAATAAACCAGCCGCCGGTGAAGCGGCCGAGGGTCATGCCGAGGGTGAAACCGGCGTAAATCAGCGAACCGGAAGTGGGGCTAAAGCCATGGCCGTCGACCATCAGCAGCGGCAGCCAGTCGTTGGCGGAACCTTCGGCAAAGGCCATCGCCAGCACGATTACGCCGATCAGCAATAGCTGCACGTCGCGCCAGACCGGTAGGCTTTTGGCCTCGCTATGGGCGGATTCGGCGGCGTTTTTGCCGGTACCGTCGGGGATGGCGCGAATGGCGATAAGGATAGGAGCAATCGCTACCAGCGCGGCGATCAGAATATGCGGCGCGGCGGGCAGGCCAAAACCGGTCACCGCCATACCGATGCCGGCGCCCACCAGGGTGCCGAAGCTATAAAAACCGTGCATCATCGGCAGCACGGTTTTATTCATTTCCCGTTCAACGGCGGCGCCTTCGACGTTAATCGCCACTTCCGCCGAGCCGAAGCTGGCGCCGAAGATAGCCAGCCCGAAGGCGAACAGCGGCGCGGAGGCGAGCCACAGCGCGAGGCTTAGCACCAGCATGCCCGCCACGGCGCATAGCATGGTGGTGCGGATGACTTTACGGGTGCCGAAGCGCTTAACCAGCCATGCAGAACAGAGAATGCCGCTCATCGAACCGATCGACAGGCCAAACAGCACCATCCCCATCTCAGCAGTGGAAAGGGTTAGTAAATCGCGAATCGCGGGCGTACGGGTGGCCCAGGAGGCCATCAATAAGCCGGGAATAAAAAAGAACATAAATAGCGCCCACAGCCGAAGCTGGAGGGCTTTGCGAGAAGTTTGCGCCGTCATCCATAAACGCCCGAGAAAGAAGAGTTGCAGACAACAGTAGCAAGGTTGTGTACATTTGTACACATTCCGCTATCGCTTGACCTGCATAGCGCACAGAGGGGAAAAAACACACCGATGACCCGCAGACCGAACGATCCGCAGCGGCGCGAGCGCATCCTGCAGGCGACGCTGGATACCATCGCCGCGCACGGTATTCACGCGGTGACGCACCGTAAAATCGCCAGCTGCGCCGGGGTACCGCTGGGCTCGCTGACCTATTATTTTAGCGGTATTGAGGCGCTGATTGAGGAAGCGTTTCGTAACTTCACCGTCGAAATGTCGGCGCAGTATCAGCAATTCTTCAACGGCGTAGGGAGCCGCGAGCAGGCCTGCGACGCTATCGCCGAACTTATCTTCAGCGCCCAGGTGACCACCGCGCGCAATATGGAGTTAATGTACCAGCTATACGCGTTTTGCAGCAGCCGACCGGCGCTGAAAGCGGTCATGCAGAGCTGGATGCTGCGCAGCCAGCAGACGCTGGAGCAGTGGTTCGAACCGGCGACGGCGCGCGGGCTGGATGCGTTTATCGAGGGTATGACGCTACACTTCGTGACCGATAGCGCGCCGCTGTCGAAAGCGGCCATTCGCCTGATGGTCGGGCGGCTGGCGGGGGAGAATAGCGCTAGCTAAGCGTTGCCCCCGCGGTGACGTTAACCACCGTGGCGGTCATCGCCGCCGCCGACGGTGAGGCGAGAAAGGTGATAACTCCGGCTATCTGCGCGAGCGTCGGCAACCGCTGTAGCATCGTGCCGTGCGCCGCACCGCCCAGCCACTGTTCAACGCTCAAGCCCAGCGCCTGCGCTTTAGGCGCAAACACCTCGGCAGTATAAGAACCCGCCAGCACCGCATCCGCTATCGCGTGTGACCGCACGCCGAGCACGCGGATATTTTTCGCTCCCAGTTCGCTGGCCAGCGCTTTGATAAAGGCTTCCATTGCGGCGCAGCCGACGATATGGCCAAGGTGTCCAGGAACGGCCATCGTCGCAGAAGGAGGAATAGTGGTAATTATGACGCCCTCGCGTTCGCCACCCATCCACGGCGCTACAGCCTTAGCAATAGTAAATTGGGCATCAAGAAAGGGGACAAAACCCTGGCGATACTCGGCAAGGGATAATTGTGCCAGCGTTTTCCCCTGATCGTGGAGAAAGCCGGTGGCATTAACTACGATATCAATCCCGCCGGTTCTCCCGGCCAGGTTGGCCACCTGCCCGGCGGTTTGCCCGCCATCCAGCACATCCAGTTGCAGAGTCTCGACGATACCTCCAGCGGCGCGAACCTCAGCCGCTGCCTTTTCCAGCTTATCCGCCTGCCGGGCGGCCAGAAAGATCCGCGCGCCTTCTTTCGCCATGGCAAGCGCCGCCGCGCGGCCAATCGCGCCGCTGCCGCCGAAAATTACCACGGTCTTATCTTTAAGCAACATGGAGAACGCCTTATGTGGGAGTGGATCAGCAAAGTATGGGTGAAAAAATAGACTGTGCAAGGGTGAAAAGCTGACATTTAACGATTGATTTTTTTATTAGTGGTTTATTTAACATGTTGATTTAATAGTAAAAAATTTAATTTATGACTGGATGATGAGCATGCTTTCGATTAGCCTTGGGTTACCTGATGTAGGGATAAGAGAGAGCCAATGAAACCAAAAAGATTCTCTTCAAGCTATGTTTGTAAAAAGATCTGCATTCATGCAATCAATATGTTTGAAGCCATCGGAACGGGCTGCTTCTCTATCGCCGCTTTTGTTTGTTTTGTTGCTCTGGATGGCTGGTTATTCAAGCTGGGTGGTTTCGCCATCTGTTTTACGCTGGTGTGCTTGATAAGCTTTATCGCCGATTATTTAAGAGGGGATATTTAAGTGGCATGTTGAGGACATATCAGTTATACAACATAGGGAGAACGTATCGTACTAATGAAAAAACTGCTTGTTAAATTAATTTGCGTAGAGTTTCTTTCTTAAGAATGTTATCGCTTTCCATGAAAGCGGGTAAGGTGTTGCTAATAGTGCAAAGGCGCAGCAAACTGCAGTGACAGCAAAGTAAGCCAGCCCATTACCGGTATCATTAGTCAGCGTCGCGTAGCTGCAAAAGATAATCAGGGCAATGATAATGATACAGGACATGTAAAAACGACGCCTCAGCTCTTTCAACAAGGCCTGCAGGCTTTGATCTTTACGTTGTGGACTCTCAAGTCCTTTACGCAGCACATTGATCTCTTCGCTGGTAAAACCGTGCTCCTGAAGTTTTTGTTCCTGCTGTACATCAATCATGTTTTTACCTTCAACCGATATACCTGTTAATCGTTGCGGATAATAATATCAACAATTATCACAGGATGATAGGCTCTGCAGTTCCAGTAACAATATTACCGGAACTGGTAATATACGTCGTGCAAATGACAAATGTAACAGAGTTCTCACCCCCTAAGCTAAAGGTTGGAGTGCTATGTTAGATAGTCATAGGCTTTTTCATGCTCCCGGATAATGAATTTTTTAAGTCTGAGAGTATATATTAACGTCAATATTAAGCTGGTTATGAACCATATGCAGCCAACGGTAATGATCGAGATGAGAAAGGTGACGATAGGTTTATTGTGAGTGGTATCTTTAATGGATTTCTTTATTTTCTCTTTGTCATCTGCATTGGTGAAGGATTCACAAATAAATTTCCCTAGTTGTGGTGTTATTATTTTGTCATTTGCCAGTTGCGTGGCCTCGCCAGAGATACAGCTTTTTTCTGTGAGATGCCAGGAGGGATGGAATGCGTGTTCTGATGCTTCTGTTTCTGAGATTAAAAACCATTCATCCGTTTCTTTAAGAATTAAAGATGTCCAGCCCGGACGTATTTGTAATAGCTTGACGCCATAATATGAACTGGTTGCGAAACTGGCTAAAAGAAATAATAACACGACAGAAAACAATATCACATTTGCGCGAGTCAGTCTGGGTATCTCCTTTGTTGATATTTTGATCATGAAAAAGCGAATTCTCCATGTGCTTAATTTGGCTTTTTTATATATATCATCGATGTCATCTAAAGGTTTGTTTAAGTAATTTAAAATGGCTTTTATGATGGGCAGGGCGGCAATAATCGTCCCTATCATTTCTTTACTGAATATATTAATAAGACTTTGAGTTAACATCTGAATTCCTTATCAGTAGAAGTAAAGTATCAACACTACGTTTTTACATAGCAGGATAAGTACGTCAATTCAATAGCAGTAACTATCGGACGTTGAGGAAGCGCTTTTCTGCGAGGAGAAAGCAAGACCAGACACTGCTGTTAAGACGGGCGCGGTTTTCACGGGAAGGTCATTGCATGCAGAAACGAGTTGTCTGCTAAGAGGTTGATTCTAAGGAAGCTGAACTTCAGGCAACAAAAAACCCATCAACCTTGAACCTAAACGGCGGGGTTGATGGGCTCCACAAAATGGGGACATCAAAGAAAAGCAGTGGCACTAGTTATGACTGACGTCCTGGGAAAAAGTTCTGTTCATCACCGATTTTTTTGCGAAAAAGTTAAAAATTTTCGGCCGGGGCTAGCCAAGGCCCGGCCAGATGATGACGATCAACGTACCGGCAAGGGTGAGCAGCACGTTGGCGATAGCGTAGGTGCCAGCGTAGCCGAGCGCGGGAATATTGCTCCGTGCGGTATCGCTGATAATTTCCATCGCCGGGGCGCAGGTACGCGCGCCCATCATCGCGCCGAACAGCATCGCGCGGTTCATGCGCAGCACATAGGCGCCGAACAGGAAGCAGATCACCACCGGCACCAGGCTGACGATAAGACCGGCGGCCAGCATTTGCCCGCCAATGGCGCCCAGACCGTTATTGATACCCGCGCCGGCGCTCAGGCCGACCCCGGCCATAAACACCATCAGGCCGAACTCCTTCACCATATTCAACGCCCCCTGCGGGATATAGCCGAAGGTCGGATGGTTAGCTCGCAGGAAACCGAGCATAATGCCGGCGAACAGCAGGCCGGCAGCGTTACCGATGCCGAAGCTGAACGAGCTGAACTGGAAGGTGATCATGCCGATCATCAGGCCGACGATAAAGAAGGCGCAGAAAGCCAGCAGGTCGGTCACCTGGCTGTGAATCGAAATAAAGCCGATACGGTCAGCGACGGTTTTTACGCGGCGGGCGTCGCCGCTCACCTGCAGCACGTCGCCTTTGTTAAGCACCACATTATCGTCGATTGGCATTTCAATCTGGCTGCGGATCACCCGGTTTAAGAAACAGCCGTGATCGGTCAGCTTCAGCTGCGCCAGGCGGCGGCCGACGGCGTTATGATTCTTAACCACAATCTCTTCGGTGACGATACGCATGTCGAGCAGGTCGCGGTCAAACACCTCTTTACCGTTACGGAAGCTTGGATCGAGACGGGCATGGGCGTCCGGGTAGCCAACCAGCGCGATATCATCGCCCATCTGTAGTACCGCGTCGCCATCCGGGTTCGCCAGGATACCGTTACGGCGAATACGTTCGATATAGCAGCCGGTCTGGCGGTAAATCCCCAGCTCACGAAGATTTTTGCCGTCCGCCCACGCGACCAATTCCGGGCCGACGCGGTAGGCGCGGATAACCGGCAGATAGACTTTACGCTTGGAGTCGGTATCCAGACCGCGCTCGCGGGCGATCTGCTGGGCGCTGGTCTGCAGATCCTGATGCTGCAGCTTCGGCATATAGCGCGCGCCGACGATCAGGCTCACCAGGCCAACCAGGTAGGTCAGGGCGTAGCCGAGGCTCAGGTGGTCAAGCGACTGCGCCAGCTGATCGCTGGGCATGCCGAAGTGGCGCAGGGTATCGCCGGCGCCCACCAGCACCGGGGTGGAGGTCATGGCGCCCGCCAGCATCCCGGCGGTCAGGCCTATGTCCCAGCCAAACAATTTGCCCAGCCCCATAGCGATTAACATCGCGCTGGCCACCATCACCAGCGCCAGCATCAGATAGTTTTTGCCGTCGCGGAAAAAAATCGAAAAAAAGTTGGGGCCAGCTTCGACGCCGACGCAGAAAATAAACAGCATAAAGCCAAGATTTAGCGCATCAGTGTTAATGGCGAAGTGCTGCTGACCTAATAATAAAGAAACGACTAAAACGCCAATGGAATTACCAAGTTGTACTGACCCGAGGCGAAGTTTCCCCAGGCAAAGACCCAGTGCGAGTACAACAAACAATAACAGGATGTAATTCCCGTTTAACAAATCTGCGACGTTTATATTCACGAAAGCCAACTTCTCGTTTACTAGTAAGTTGTTGAAGGAAATGGTTTTTTGGTCTAAGGTTGCTCAAGCGTTCGCACTATGCCGAACGTTATTCTGGCATCCCGTTAATACCGATAAAACAGTGCCGCTAGTTTAATCTTTCCTGGTTGCTGCGGCTAGTCACAATCGTTTTACTCTGACGGGAGCGTTATAAGCATGGACTGCCAGAATGCTATTTCTGACTGGATGAAGTGAAAGATAGTTAGAGGCGAAATCAGGAGGATGTCGTGAAATCTGAGCGCGCGTGGGCCGGTATAATTTGTGGGTTCTTTCTGTTTATTGTGGTCTGTTTATCGCTGTTGCTGCATATGAAAGGGGCTTTTCGGCAAACGGGCAACCCCGAGCTTGGGCTGCTTTTCTTTGTGCTGCCTGGGGCGGTGGCGAGCTGCTTATCCCCCGGCCGGCGCGTCATACGTCCGCTGATTGGCGCCATGCTGGCGGCACCGGTTTGTTTGGTGGTGATGCGGATGTTCTTTATTACTCATCGATCGTTCTGGCAAGAACTGGCGTGGTTATTTAGCGCGGTGTTCTGGTGCGCGCTTGGGGCGCTATGCTTTTTATTTATTAGCGTCTGGCTGGACGCCAGACGCAGGCACTCAATGGAAGAGTAAAAATTCTCAAGCGAACAGGCCGAGATTCTCTTTCGCCCAGGCTTCGAAATCCGTGCAGCCGCCGATGTGTTTCTGATCGACGAAAATCTGCGGTACGGTTTCTACCGGCTTACCGACGGTTTTTTCCAGATCGGCTTTGCTGATGCCTTCCGCGTGGATATCAATGTAGCGATAGCTGAAGTCATCGCGCTCGTTGCTCAGTTTCTCGGCCAGCTCTTTGGCGCGAACGCAATACGGGCAACCTGGGCGACCAAAAATAACGGTAAACATGCTTCTCTCCTTAAATCTCAGCCGGATGGCGAATGTGGCTATGATGCCGCGTTCCGTTAACAAGGGAAAGCAGGTTTTACCTTTTATAGCGATGGTTGCGGGTTATGCTTGATAAATATCATCTGCTGCAAGACCCTACACAGACGCGCCAGCGATGCGCGTGGCATGAGTATATTGAGGAGCGTTATGCGATCGCCTGCCGCATTACCCAAAAGCATTCTGATTGTTGAGCTCGTCGGCATGGCGCTGCTGACGCTGGCCTGGCTGTCGTTGAACCACTATGTTCAGCTGCCGGCGCCGTTTGCCAGCCCGACGGCGGCGCTTATCATGATCTTTGCCGGGATCCTGCTGATGATCCCGGCGGCGATAGCCTTAATGTGGCGAATAGCGAAAATTGTCGCGCCGCAGTTGACCGATAATAAGACCTCATCTTCTACCCCGTCCGAAAGAGAAAAACGCCATGACGCCGACCATTGATCTGCTGCGCCACCACCGTTCCATTCGCCATTTTACCGACGCGCCGATTAGCGACCAGCAGCGTGAGGCGATCATCGCCGGGGCGCAAGGGGCGTCCAGCTCCAGCTTTTTACAATGTACCTCGATTATTCGCATTACCGACCCGCAGATGCGTGAGCAGCTGGTTCCGTTGACCGGCGGCCAGCAGCACGTGGCGCAGGCGGCGGAGTTTTGGGTGTTCTGCGCCGATTTCAACCGCCACCTGCAAATTTGCCCACAAGCGCAGTTGGGGCTGGCTGAACAGCTGCTGCTGGGCGTCGTCGACACCGCGCTAATGGCGCAGAATGCCTTAATCGCCGCGGAATCCCTGGGATTAGGCGGCGTTTATATTGGCGGCCTGCGTAATAACATTGACGCGGTAACCGAGCTGCTGCAGCTGCCGAAACACGTTTTACCGCTGTTTGGCCTGTGCCTTGGCTGGCCTGCTGACGACCCGCAGGTTAAGCCGCGTATTCCGCCTGCGATGCTGGTGCATGAGAATCACTACCAGCCGCTTGATCAACAGGTGCTGGCGCAGTATGACGAACAGCTGGCGGATTATTATCTGTCGCGCGGCAGTAATACCCGCCGCGATACCTGGAGCGACCATATCCGCCGCACCATCATCAAAGAGAGCCGGCCGTTTATTCTCGACTATTTGCATAAACAGGGCTGGGCAACGCGCTGATTCCCTATACACTTCACCCTGCAAACGCAGTGTGCTGGCTGCCAGTTATTTTCTAAGAGGTGTTGGGTGAAAATCGCTATATTATCCCGGGATGGAACGCTTTATTCTTGCCGCCGCTTGCGTGAAGCCGCGCAAAAACGCGGGCATCAGGTCGAGATCCTCGATCCGCTCTCCTGCTATATGAGCGTCAGCCCGGTTGCCTCCTCAATTCACTACAAAGGGCGACAGTTGCCCCATTTTGATGCAGTCATTCCGCGTATCGGCACGGCCATCACCTATTACGGCACCGCCGCGCTGCGGCAGTTCGAGCTGCTGGGCAGTTATCCGCTAAACGAGTCGGTGGCGATTACCCGCGCCCGCGATAAGCTGCGCTCGTTGCAGCTGCTGGCGCGTCAGGGAATCGATCTACCGGTCACCGGTATTGCCCACTCGCCGGACGACACCAGCGATCTGATCGCGATGGTCGGCGGCGCGCCGCTGGTGGTGAAGTTAGTCGAGGGGACGCAGGGGATCGGCGTGGTGCTGGCGGAAACGCGGCAGGCGGCGGAAAGCGTGATTGACGCCTTCCGGGGTCTCAATGCGCACATTCTGGTGCAAGAATATATCGCTGAGGCAAAAGGGTGCGATATCCGCTGCCTGGTGGTTGGCGATGAAGTGGTGGCGGCGATTGAGCGGCGGGCGAAAGAGGGCGATTTCCGCTCTAACCTGCACCGCGGCGGCGTGGCCACCACGGCCACGATCAGCGACCAGGAGCGGGAGATGGCGATTAAAGCGGCGCAAACGCTGGGTCTGGACGTGGCAGGCGTGGATCTTCTGCGCGCCCACCGCGGCCCGCTGGTGATGGAAGTTAACGCCTCGCCGGGGCTGGAAGGGATTGAAACCACCACTCACGTCGATATTGCCGGGCGAATGATCGCGTGGATCGAGCGCCAGGCAACGCCTGGATATTGTCTAAAAATGGGAGGGTAGCGTCACTTCGTTATCCTTTCATGGAATGCGACGCATTTTTTGCGTAAGCTATGCGTCGTTTTTTATCCAGCAAGAGGTCACAGGCACTATGGATTCACTGGTCGTTCCGGGTCTTGATACGTTACGTCATTGGCTCGACGAGTTAGGCATCAGTTTTTTTGAGTGCGACTCCTGCCAGGCGTTGCACCTGCCGCATATGCAGAATTTCGACGGTATTTTCGATGCCAAAATCGACCTGCTGGACAACGTGGTGTTGTTTTCGGCGCTGGCGGAAGTGAAGCCCTCTGCGCTGCTGCCGCTGTCGGCGGATCTGTCGGCGATTAACGCCAGTTCGCTGACCGTAAAAGCGTTCCTTGATATTCAGGATGATAACCTGCCGAAGCTGGTGGTCTGCCAGGCGTTGCCCGTTGGCGCGGGCGTCACTCTCGAACAGTTTGCCTGGTTCTTCCGCCAGAGCGAAGAGCAGGTCTCGATGGTCATTCTGGAAGCCGGCGCCAATCAGCTGCTGTATAAAGCGGAAGAGCAGGAAGAAGAGGCCGCAGCCGAAGAAGTACAATACCATTTTCTGCACTAACTAATAAAAGCAGCCGCTGCGATGGCGGTTGCTTATTTATTCTGTCACAAACCCTCATTTAAAGAATTATTCACTGCTGTTTTACCGCTTCGCTTTTATCTCGTAGACCTTTATTGGCTGGAAATATGATCCAGGGCGTTTTTTTGCCTGGGCTATATCCTCTTATTCTGGCTACAGTTATTCTGGCGAGGCGTCCATTTGCGGGCAGCCAATCAGGGAGAGGTTTCCTCTCCTTATCTCAGGCAATGAAAAATATGCATGATTCTTGCATGCGTTCAGGTTCGTCTATTGCGTCCGTGAATTAACGGGCCTTGAGAAGGAAACAGAGATATGACCGCCTTGGGTAAAAAATGGTTAACAGGTGTGATTACGGGTGCGCTGATGGCCGTTTCTGCCGGCTCGCTCGCAGCGGAACAAAAAACGCTGCACGTCTATAACTGGTCTGATTATATTGCGCCGGACACGGTTGCCAATTTTGAAAAAGAGACCGGTATTAAAGTGGTGTATGACGTATTTGATTCCAACGAGGTGCTGGAAGGTAAATTAATGGCCGGCAGCACCGGGTTCGATCTGGTGGTGCCGTCGGCAAGCTTCCTTGAACGCCAGCTGGCGGCCGGAGTGTTCCAGCCGCTGGATAAAAGTAAACTCCCGAACTGGAAAAACCTCGACCCGAAAGTTTTACAACTGGTGGCGCGTCACGATCCCGATAACAAATATGCGATGCCGTACATGTGGGCGACTACCGGCATCGGCTATAACGTCGATAAAGTGAAAGCGGCGCTGGGTAAAGACGTACCGTTGAACAGCTGGGATCTGGTGCTCAAACCGGAAAACCTTGAGAAGCTGAAAAGCTGCGGCGTCTCCTTCCTTGATGCCCCCGAAGAGATTTTCTCGACGGTGCTGAACTATCTCGGCAAAGATCCAAACAGCACCAAAGCCGATGATTACACCGGACCGGCAACCGATCTGCTGTTGAAGCTGCGGCCCAATATCCGTTACTTCCACTCTTCGCAATATATTAATGACCTGGCAAACGGCGATATCTGCGTCGCTATCGGCTGGGCGGGCGATGTCTGGCAGGCGGCGAACCGGGCGAAAGAGGCGAAGAACGGCGTCAATATCTCCTACTTTATTCCGAAAGAGGGGGCGCTGGCCTTCTTTGATGTCTTCGCCATGCCGGCGGATGCCAAAAATAAAGACGAAGCCTATCAGTTCCTGAACTATCTGCTGCGCCCGGAGGTCATCGCCCACATCAGCGATCACGTCTACTACGCTAACGGCAACAAAGAGGCGACGCCGCTGGTCAGCGCCGACATCCGCAACAACCCGGCCATTTACCCGCCGGAGGATGTCTTCGCCAAGCTGTTCACCCTCAAGGTGCAGGATCCGAAGATTGACCGCGTGCGCACCCGCGCGTGGACCAAAGTGAAAAGCGGAAAATAACGCCGTCAGGCCCGGTACGCCGGGCCTGTAAAGGCCTGACCGACTGTTCGCTGGTGAACATAGAACTGAAGAATGTATGGCAACCGGGCCATACGGTGATTGTATTTGCCGGAGAGCACCCGAGTGAATGACGCAATGCCCCGCCCACAGGCGAAAGCCCCCAAAGCGCTGACCCCGCTGCTGGAAATCCGTAATTTAACCAAATCCTTCGATGGGCAACACGCCGTCGATGATGTCAATCTCACTATTTATAAAGGTGAAATATTTGCCTTACTGGGCGCGTCCGGCTGCGGTAAATCGACGTTGCTGCGCATGCTGGCAGGTTTTGAGTTGCCCACCGCCGGGCAGATTGTGCTGGATGGCGTCGACCTGGCGCGCGTGCCGCCGTATCAGCGGCCGATCAATATGATGTTCCAGTCTTACGCGCTGTTTCCCCACATGACTGTTGAGCAAAATATCGCCTTTGGTCTCAAGCAGGACAAGCTGCCGAAGGCGGAGATTAACGCTCGCGTCCAGGAGATGCTGGCGTTGGTGCACATGCAGGAGTTCGCCAAACGCAAGCCGCATCAGCTTTCCGGCGGCCAGCGTCAGCGCGTGGCGCTGGCGCGAAGCCTGGCGAAGCGGCCGAAACTGCTACTGCTTGATGAACCGATGGGCGCGTTGGATAAAAAACTGCGCGACCGGATGCAGCTTGAGGTGGTGGATATTCTTGAGCGCGTCGGCGTCACCTGCGTGATGGTCACCCATGACCAGGAAGAGGCGATGACCATGGCGGGCCGTATCGCCATCATGAACCGCGGAAAATTCGTGCAGATAGGCGAGCCGGAGGAGATCTATGAACATCCGACGACCCGCTATAGCGCCGAGTTTATCGGTTCGGTAAACGTCTTCGAAGGGCTGGTCAAAGAGCGACTGGAAGATGGTCTGGTACTGAATGCGCCGGGGCTGGTGCATCCGCTGAAAGTCGATCCGGATGCCTCGGTGGTGGATAACGTGCCGGTCTGGGTGGCGCTGCGTCCGGAGAAAATCATGCTCTGCGACGAACCGCCGGCGGACGGCTTTAACTTTGCGGTAGGCGAGGTTATCCATATTGCCTACCTCGGCGATCTGTCTATCTATCATGTCCGTCTGAAAAGCGGGCAGATGATTAGCGCCCAGCTGCAAAACGAACATCGCCATCGCAAAGGCATGCCGACCTGGGGTGATGAAGTTCGCTTGTGCTGGGACGCCGATAGCTGCGTTGTTCTGACGGTGTAAGGAGAGGGCGATGAGCACATTAGAACCTCCAGCCGGCGGCAAAAAGCCCGGCGGTTTTGCCCTGTGGCTGGCGCGCCAGCAGATGGCCCACGGGCGTAAGCTGGTGATTGCGCTGCCGTATCTGTGGTTAATCCTGCTGTTTTTACTGCCATTCCTGATCGTTTTTAAAATCAGCCTGGCCGAAATGGCGCGGGCGATCCCGCCCTATACCGAGTTACTGTCGTGGGCCGACGGTCAATTGACGTTGACGCTTAATCTCGGCAACTTCCTGCAACTGACCGACGATCCGCTGTACTTTGAGGCTTATCTGCAGTCGCTGCAGGTGGCGGCAATTTCCACCTTTTGCTGTCTGCTATTGGGCTATCCGCTGGCGTGGGCGGTGGCGCATAGCAAGCCCTCGACGCGCAATATCCTGCTGCTATTGGTGATATTACCTTCGTGGACCTCATTCCTCATTCGCGTTTACGCCTGGATGGGGCTGCTGAAAAGCAACGGGGTGCTCAATAACTTCCTGTTATGGCTTGGAGTTATCGATCAACCGCTGGAGATTTTGCATACCAACCTGGCGGTGTACATCGGTATCGTTTACGCCTACCTGCCGTTCATGGTGCTGCCGATTTATACCGCGCTGACGCGTATCGACTATTCGCTGGTGGAAGCGTCGCTGGATCTCGGCGCCCGGCCGTTAAAGACCTTCTTCCAGGTGATTGTTCCGTTAACGAAAGGCGGCATTATCGCCGGCTCGATGCTGGTGTTTATTCCGGCGGTGGGCGAGTTCGTCATCCCGGAGCTGCTCGGCGGACCTGACAGCATTATGATTGGCCGCGTGCTGTGGCAGGAGTTCTTTAATAACCGCGACTGGCCGGTAGCATCGGCGGTGGCGATTGTGATGCTGCTGCTGTTGATCGTGCCGATCATGTGGTTCCACAAACATCAGCAAAAACAGATGGGGGATCATGGATGAATGACTTACCGGTAGTACGTTCGCCGTGGCGAATTCTGATCCTCGTGCTCGGTTTTACCTTTCTGTATGCGCCGATGCTGATGCTGGTTATCTATTCATTTAACAGTTCGAAGCTGGTGACGGTATGGGCGGGGTGGTCGACGCGCTGGTATAGCGAGCTGTTTCATGATGACGCGATGATGAGCGCGGTGGGGTTAAGCCTGACCATTGCCGCCTGTGCGGCGACGGCGGCGGCGATCCTCGGTACGATTGCCGCGGTGGTGCTGGTGCGTTTTGGCCGTTTTCGCGGTTCCAACGGTTTTGCTTTTATGATCACCGCGCCGCTGGTGATGCCCGATGTGATTACCGGGCTGTCGCTGCTGCTGCTGTTCGTCGCGTTGGGGCATTCCATCGGCTGGCCATCGGATCGCGGCATGTTGACGATATGGCTGGCGCACGTCACCTTCTGTACCGCCTACGTGGCGGTGGTGATCTCTTCACGTCTGCGCGAGCTGGACAGGTCAATCGAAGAGGCGGCGATGGATCTCGGCGCCGCGCCGCTGAAGGTGTTTTTCGTGATAACCTTGCCGATGATTATGCCGGCGGTCATTTCCGGCTGGTTGCTGGCCTTTACCTTGTCGCTTGATGATCTGGTGATTGCCAGCTTCGTTTCCGGGCCGGGGGCGACGACGCTGCCGATGCTGGTCTTCTCCAGCGTGCGGATGGGCGTTAACCCGGAAATTAACGCCCTGGCGACCTTAATCCTCGGCGTGGTGGGAATTGTCGGTTTTATCGCCTGGTATTTAATGGCTCGCGCAGAAAAGCAGCGCGTGCGCGATATCCAGCGTGCAAGAAGGGGCTGAACCCACTAAAATCGCTAACAGAGCCTATTATCGGCGCCGCACACGTGGCGCCGTTTTCATGGATGACTTTACGTTGGGATTGTTTACAAAAACTCGATCGTCTCATGCTCGTCTTAACGTCCCTGTGCTGGTACAGGTGGCGGCCTTTGCTATTATCTTAATTCGCGGTCTCGACCTGTTAATGATCCTCAATCAGCTTGGCGTGCAGGGGATTGCCGATTTTATCCATCGTAGCGTGCAAACCTGGGCCCTGACGCTGGTGTTTCTGGCGAGTCTGGCGTTGGTGTTTATCGAGATCTGGTGCGCCTTTTCGCTGGTGAAAGGCCGTAACTGGGCGCGCTGGCTCTACCTGCTGACGCAAATTATCGTCATCTCTTATCTGTGGGCGGCCTCGATTGGCTATGGCTATCCGGAACTGTTCAGCGTGGCCGGGGAGTCAAAGCGGGAAATTCTCCATGCGCTGTTTCTGCAGAAGCTGCCGGATCTGCTGGTGCTGGCGCTATTGTTTATCCCGGCGTCGTGCCGACGGTTTTTCCGCTTGCAATAACGGTGATACAATCCCCGCCCCGGTTTTTTTGAAGGTCTTCTTATGCACTGCGCACTTTACGACGCGGGCCGCTGCCGTTCCTGTCAGTGGCTGGAATTGCCATTGACGCAACAGCTCGCCGATAAAATGGCGAACCTGCGCGAACTGCTGGCGGGTCAGCCGGTGATGACATGGCTTGCTCCGGTCTCAGGTCCGGAGACGGCGTTTCGCAACAAAGCGAAAATGGTCGTAAGCGGTAGCGTAGAGCGCCCGCTGCTCGGCATGCTGCATCGCGATGGCACGCCGGAAGATCTCACCGATTGCCCGCTGTACCCGCCGAGTTTCGCGCCGGTTTTCGCCGCGCTGAAGCCGTTTATCGCCCGCGCCGGACTCACCCCCTATAACGTTGCCCGCAAGCGCGGCGAGCTGAAGTATTTGCTGCTGACCGAAAGCCAGCAGGGCGGCATGATGTTGCGTTTCGTCCTGCGCTCTGCGGATAAGCTTGCACAACTGCGCGCCGCGCTGCCGTTGCTGCAGCAGCAGTTGCCGCAGCTTAAGGTGATTACCGCCAATATTCAGCCCGTGCACATGGCTATCATGGAAGGGGAGCAGGAGATTTTCCTCAGCGATCAACCGGCGCTGGCGGAGAACTTTAACGGCGTACCGCTGTGGATCCGCCCGCAAAGCTTTTTCCAGACCAACCCGACGGTGGCGAGACAGCTCTACGCTACCGCCCGCGACTGGGTGCGCGCGCTGCCGGTCAACCACATGTGGGATCTGTTTTGCGGCGTCGGCGGTTTTGGTCTGCACTGCGCCACCCCGCAGATGCGCCTTACCGGTATCGAAATCGCTCCGGAAGCCATCGCCTGCGCGAAGCAATCCGCGGCCCAGTTGGGGTTAAGCAATCTCCATTTTCAGGCGCTGGATTCCACGCAATTCGCGACGCATGAAGACGATATTCCACAGCTGGTGCTGGTCAACCCGCCGCGGCGCGGCATCGGCGCCGAACTGTGCGATTATCTAAGCCGCATGGCGCCGCCGTATATCATTTACTCGAGCTGTAACGCCCGGACAATGGCCGCAGATATTGACCGTCTGCAGGGCTATCGCGTTGAGCGTGTACAGTTGTTCGATATGTTCCCACATACCGCGCATTATGAAGTGCTGACGCTGCTGGTTCGTGAAGTTTAAACAAAATGTGAACTCTTTAAGCGGCTGAAATCGGGTAAGCTTTATGAAACGAGCGTGAAATTCGTGGAGCGAATCTGATGAGTAAAAAAATCCTGCTGGTGGAAGATGATGATGATATCGCGGCTTTGTTGCGCCTGAATCTGCAGGATGAAGGGTATCAAATCGTGCATGAAGCGGACGGCGCGCAGGCGCTGCGCCAGTTGGATAACGGCGTCTGGGACGCGGTGATTCTTGACCTGATGTTGCCTAACGTCGACGGGCTGGAGATTTGCCGCCGCATCCGCCAGCAAACGCGCTATCTGCCGGTGATTATTATTAGCGCCCGTTCTAGCGAAACCCAACGCGTGCAGGGGCTGGAGATGGGCGCCGATGATTATCTGGCGAAACCTTTTTCTCTGCTGGAGCTGATTGCCCGGGTGAAGGCGGTGTTCCGCCGTCAGGAAGCAATGGGACAAAATCTCTTGATGGATGCAGGACGTATCGCCTGCCACGGCCTGAATATCGACCCGCTGTCCCGGGAAGTCAGGCTGCGCGGTGAACTGGTAGACCTCACGCCGCGCGAATTCGATCTGCTGTATTACTTTGCCCGCCATCCCGGCGAAGTTTTTTCGCGCCTGGCGCTGCTGGATAGCGTCTGGGGCTATCAGCATGAAGGCTATGAACATACGGTCAACACGCATATTAATCGTCTGCGCACGAAAATAGAGCGCGACCCGGCAGAGCCGGACATTATTCTTACCGTCTGGGGGAAGGGCTATAAATTTGCCCCCTACAGCGCCGGGGCGCAGTCATGATCCGCCGACTCAGTCTCAGCCAACGGCTGTCGTTGGTGTTTATCGGCTTGCTGCTGCTGTGCGCGCTCTCCGTCTGCCTGCTCCAGCTCTATAGCAGCGCGCAGTACGGTAACGTCATGGTGCAGCGGCTTTCCGCCGGGCTGGCGCAGCAGATTGCCGCTCGCGAGCCGCTGCTCAACGCCCGCGGCGAGGTCGATCGCGCGGCATTGAAACCACTATTTGACCGTCTGATGGTGTTTAACCCAAGCGTCGAGCTGTACCTCGTTTCGCCGGATGGCGAGCTGCTGGCGGATGCCGCGCCGCCGGGGCACATTAAACGCCAGCGCATTGCCATGGCGCCGGTGCAGGCGTTTCTCTCCGGCGGCGCGTGGCCGATTTATGGCGACGATCCGCGCAGCATGGACCAGCAAAAAGTGTTTAGCGCCGCGCCGCTACGCCTTGACGGCCAGCTACGTGGCTATCTTTATATTATTCTGCAGGGCGAAACGTTTAATGAACTGGCGCAGAGCGCCTGGCAGAAGACGCTGTGGAGCTTGCTGCTATGGACCCTGCTGCTGGTGGTGCTATTTGGCCTGTTGGCCGGCGGCCTGGCGTGGTACTGGGTAACGCGCCCGGTACGCCAGCTGACGGCGCTGGTGGCGGCGGGGGATAGCGACAGCATTCGCGCAATCAAAGCGCTGGCGGCGCAGGCGCCGGACCCGTATCCCGGAAATGAAGTGGCGCTGCTGCATAACCGTTTTATCGAACTGGCGCAGCAGATCGCCGGGCAGTGGGATCGGCTGGCTGATAGCGATCGTCAGCGCCGGGAGTTTATTGCCAATATTTCGCATGACCTGCGTACGCCGCTGACTTCGCTGCTGGGGTATCTGGAGACGCTATCGCTTAAGGATGATCGCCTGACGGCGCAGGAGCGCAAGCAGTATCTGAATATCGCGCTACGCCAGGGAAATAAAGTTCGTCATCTCTCACAACAGCTATTTGAGCTGGCGCGCCTTGAACATGGCGGTATTAAGCCGCAGCCGGAAAAGTTTATCCTTGCCGAGCTGATTCAGGACGTGGCGCAAAAATTCGATCTGGCGATTGCCACCCGCGAAATCCGTCTGCGCCTGGAATTGGCGTCAGGTTTGCCGTTGGTTGAGGCAGACCTCTCGATGATGGAGCGGGTATTAACCAATCTGCTGGATAACGCCATTCGCCATACTCCGCACGGGGGTGAAATTCGTCTGTCGTCGCGCCTGCAGGGGACGCAGGTGGTGGTTGAGGTGGCCGATAGCGGCCCGGGCGTCGCCGGTGAATTACGGGCCAATCTGTTTGAGCGGCCATCGGTACTGGAACCGGGGCAGCAGAGCGCCTCACGAGGCGGGCTGGGGTTGATGATTGTTCGGCGGATGCTGCAACTGCACGGGGGCGATATTCGCCTGCTGGAAGTACCGGCAGGGGCCTGTTTCCAGTTTACCCTGCCGCTGTAAGGGGGAGCGTTGCCGTTTGACCCGGCTCAGGCGGTTGCGCCGTAAGCCGGGAAGCGCAGGTCTTACTCCGGGAACCACTGGTTGCTAATTTTCTGGTAGGTTCCGTCAGCTTTAATCGCTTTCAGCGCGGCGTTGAGTTTTTCCAGCAGCGCTTTATTATCCGGGCGCACCGCAATGCCAAGACCGGTACCGAAGTACTGCGGGTCGGTCACTTTCGGCGTCGCCGCGCCTAACTGCGGGTTGGTCTTCAGCCATTCGTTGACCACCGCGGTATCACCGAAGACGCCATCGATACGGCCGTTTTTCAGGTCGATAATGGCATTCTGATAGCTATCGTAAGCGACGGTTTTCACTTCCGGGTGCTTATCCTGCAGGTATTTCTGGTGCGTAGTGCCGTTTTCCATGCCGATACGCTTACCCTTCAGGTCATCAAAAGAGTGGTACGCGTCTTTTTTGGCGATCACCAGCGCCGAGTTGGCATAGTACGGGTCGGTAAACGCGACCTGTTTGCTACGCTCAGGCGTGATGTCCATGCCGGAAATTACCGCATCATACTTTTTAAATTTTAGCGCCGGGATCAGGCTGTCGAAAGCGTGGTTGGTAAAAGTACAGTCGGCCTGCATTTGCTTACAGAGCGCTTTAGCCAGATCGAGATCGAAACCGACAATCTGGTTATTCGCATCCATGGATTCAAATGGCGGATAGGTCGCGGAAACGCCAAAGCTGATTTTTTCCGCGGCAGCGGCGCCAAAGGCGAAAGAGCTAAGCAGAGCGGCCAGAACTAACTTTTTCATAGTGGGACTCCCGTCGGTCAATCTTATGATGTTGTGCCGGTTTACGGCTGAAGTTCACAATGCCATTAAATGAATTTATATGCAATAAAGTTGTATGTTTATTTTATTGATTATAAAAAAAACGGGTAAGCATTGGCACTTACCCGTTTCATTATTTACTGTTTATGCATTTCGTAATGTTAGTTACGACGCTCGAAGGCCAGCGCTTTTCTTTCCACCAGACGCATCAGCAGCGTCAGCAGGCCGTTCACCACCAGATAAATGATACCGGCTGCGCCGAAGACCATCACGTCATAGGTGCGCCCGTACAGCAGCTGACCATGACCCATCACTTCCATCAGGGTGATGGTGTAAGCCAGCGAGGTGCTCTTAAAGACCAACACCACTTCGTTAGAGTACGAGGAGAGGGCGCGTTTAAAAGCATACGGTAGCAGAATCGCCAGCGTATCCTTCTTGCTCATCCCCAGCGCGCTGCAGGACTGCCACTGGCCGTCCGGAATGGCGCGGATGGCGCCGTAGAACAGCTGGGTAGTATAAGCCGCGCTGTTTAACGATAAGGCGATCAGCGCGCACAGCCAGGGCTCAGAAATCAGATGCCACAGCACCGGGTAATTCTGCAATGACGGGAACTGTCCTGGCCCGTAGTAGATCAGGAAGATCTGCACCAGCAGCGGCGTCCCGGTAAACAGGGTGATATAGCCGCGGACGATCCACACCACCACCGGCGTTTTTAACGTCAGGACGATGGTAAAGATCAGCGCCAGGATCAGCGCCACGACGATCGATGCCGCGGTCAGCGTCAGGCTAGTATGCAGCCCTTTCAGCAGTTCGGGTAAGTAATCGAGCATCAACCTGGTCTCCGTTCGAAGCGCGTCGCACGCTGGTCAATACGCTTGAGGATGTATTGACTCAACAGGGTGATGACGAGATAAATCGCTGCCGCAATGATGTACCAGTTAAACGGCTCCTGAGTACGGGTAGCAATACTTTTGGTTTGCAGCATCAGGTCGTTGACGCTGATAAGGCTGACCAGCGCGGTATCCTTCAGCAGCACCAGCCACTGGTTGCCCAGACCCGGCAGAGCATGGCGCCACATCTGCGGCATCACCAGGCGAAAGAATATCGCCGCCTTCGACAAACCCAGCGCTTGTCCGGATTCCCACTGCCCCTGCGGCACCGCTTTCAAGGCGCCGCGCAGGGTCTGCGAGGCATAGGCGGCATACAGTAGGGAAAGCGCAATGGCGCCGCAGAGGAACGGGCTGACGTCGAAGTTCTCAATTTGCATCTGTACCGGAATCTGCACAAACCCAAGATTGAGAGTAAAACCGTCAGACAGCGTCAGCAGCAGCTGTGAGGAACCAAAGTAGATAAACAGCACCACCAGAATTTCCGGTAGGCCGCGTAAAATCGTGACGATGCCGGTCGCCAGCCATGCCACAGGACGCCATTTCACCGACTCCAGCACGGCGAAAAGCATCGCCAGCACCAGGCCGATGACCAGCGCGCAAACGGCAAGGCCGACGGTCATCCCGGCGGCGCTTGCTAATGGAAAAAATTCGTTCATTCAGCGTTACTTCTGGAACCATTTGCTATAGATGGTCTGGTACGTCCCATCTTTCTTCACTTTTTCCAGCGCAGCATTAAATTTCTGCTGCAGCTCGGTATTGCCCTGACGAACCGCAATGCCGAGGCCGGTACCGAAGTAGTCTTTATCCGTCACTTTATCACCCACTGGCGCCAGCTTCGGATTGCTCTTCAGCCATTCGGTCACTACCGCCGTGTCGCCGAAGACGGCGTCAATGCGGCCGTTTTGCAGATCCAGTTTGGCATTCTGGTAGCTGTCGTAAGGAACGGTGGTGATTTCCGGATGCTTATCAGTGATGAATTTCTGGTGGGTAGTGCCGTTCTGCACGCCAACTTTTTTGCCTTTAAGCTGGTCAATGCCGGTGAACTTGCCCTGCTGGCCGACGAACAGCGCCGAGTTTTCATAATACGGGGTGCTGAACAGCACCTGTTTTTCACGCTCAGGGGTGATATCCATACCGGCCATGACGGCGTCGAAGCGGCGGAATTTCAGCCCTGGGATCAGACTATCAAAAGCCTGGTTAGTAAAGGTGCAGGTCGCGTCCATCTCTTTGCACAGCGCGTTAGCCAGATCGACGTCAAAGCCGACGATTTTGTTGTTGGCGTCTACCAGCTCAAACGGAGGGTAGGAGGCCTCGGTGGCGAAACGGATGGTCTGGGCTGCGGTAGCGGAAAGGCTCATGCCCGCGAGCAGAGCGGCAATCAGTACTTTTTTCATCGTTATTTCCCCGAAAACATCAATGTGAAAGATAGTTTTTAAAGGCGTCGGTTTGCGGATGCGTGAAGCAGTTAGCATCCCCTTGCTCAACGATATGCCCGTTTTCCATATACACCACGCGGCTGGCGGTTTTACGCGCCACTTCCACTTCGTGGGTAACGATAACCTGGGTGATTCCGGTCTCCGCCAGTTCGCGAATGATGCTGACGATCTGGGCAGTGATTTCCGGATCCAACGCGGCGGTGGGTTCATCAAATAGCAGCACCTGAGGCTCCATCATCAGCGCGCGGGCAATCGCTACGCGCTGCTGTTGACCGCCTGACAGATGCAGCGGATAGCGGTCGCTGTAAGGTTTAAGGCGTAAACGCTCGAGTAGTTTTTCGGCGCGCGCCAGCGCCTGATCTTTGGTTAAGCCCAGCACGCGGCACGGGGCTTCGATCAGGTTTTGCACCACGGTCAGGTGTGGCCACAGGTTGTACTGCTGGAAGACCATCCCGACATTCTGGCGCAGCTCGCGAATAGCTTTGTCAGACGGCGCTTTGGTGAAGTCGAATTGATTACCGGCGATGTTTAAGGTACCGGAACGCGGCATCTCCAGCAGGTTGAGTACGCGAAGCAGCGAGCTTTTACCGGCGCCGCTTGGGCCGAGGAGCACCAGCGTTTCCCCCTGCGGGCAATCCAGCGTGATGTCGAACAGCGCCTGGTGCGCGCCGTAGAAGCAATTAATGCCGTTTAGTTTAATACTCATCTGGGCAGTCTGATACGAATAGCTATTGAGGCCGCAAATAGTACCTTTGACAGAATAGTTATGCAATATTTATGCGTTAAAAGTTAAATGTAAACCACATTTATCACTAAAGTTAGCACAAAATATGGGTTCGTGTGGTAGGGGGGAACAAATGTCGGCATTACCGCACGGAATACCGACATTTTACCGGGGTTATCGTTTCAGCGGGGTGGCTTTAACGCCGAAATCAGCGTTTCTCAAGACTCTGACGCAGCGTACCCGCCGGAGCGTGGCTGTTTATGCCAAGGTAGCGGACATCGTCAACCGCCCAGCACTGGCCTTCCTGAATCATCAGCACTTCATCTTTCCAGCTCTGCGTACCCTGTTTCAATTCGACGCGCAGCGGAATATTGCGCGCATCGCGGTTCGGGATGGTCGAGGCGCTGGCGACGTCGGCGCTATCCGCCGGGGTGGAGCTGCTGGAGAATGGATTTGATTGCAGCAGCGCGTTACGCGATGGATCCTGACGGGCGTCGTTCAGCAGTTTAGCCAGATCGTCGCTCAGATACGGGCGCAGCGCGGTGAGATCGTTATTTCGGTGCTGGATTTGATAATCATAGAACTGCTGCGCTACCTCGTCCGGGCCGCCCTCGATGCAGGAACCGCTGCGGGTGCCGTTGTCTTTATAAGCCGGGGTCACGGTGGTACAGGCGCTCAGCGCCAGTGCGCAAGGCAAAACAAGTGCAAGAATGTTGTAGCGCATGATGATTTCCTTATGAACTCACTACGTTGTTAGATTCTGCTAAAGCATAGCGTAAGCGCGCCAATTGTACTTGACGCAAAGAGCTAAGACCTTGATGTGACAACGACCATCGGCTGCCCGCGCTGTTTGCGCAGGCAGCCGGCGCATCAGAACTGATAACTATAGTTGACGCTGGCGAACCACAGGTAAGGGTGATCGTAGCTGCCGGCGATGAGTTCCGGTGATTTTACGTGGGAAGATTGCATGTGCAGATAAGAGACCGCGACGCCGATATTGCTGGCGGGGGTTATCTGGTATTGCGCGCCGGTGGCGAAGCGCCATTCATCGCCGGTTGGCAGGGAAAGCGCCGTGTCGCTTTGCGAATCATAAACCGTACTGTCGAAACCGACACCGGCGTTCAGACGCCACTGCTCGGTCGGCCGGTACTGTACGCCGACGGCGGTATGCCAGGAGTCCTTCAGGCGGTTATTTTTACTACTTTCGTGACCGGCAACGGTGATTTGCGGGCTGCCGAACTGGCTCCAGTCCTGCCAGCCGAGATCGCCCATCACCGACCACTGTTTATTGATGTCATGCACCAGGCTGAGCATGATCTGCTGCGGCGCGCGGACCTGGGCGGAGATAGGCAAATCATACGAAACGTTCGGTAAATTGGGGAAACGCGCTTTCCCCTTAACGTTAAAGTCATAATCGGTTTTACTGTTCCAGGTGATGCCAGCGCGGGTCTGTTCGGTTAACTGCATCAGCAGACCCAGACGGTAGCTCATCGCCCAGTCATGGTCTTTATCTTTCTCGTCATTACCGTCGACGTTACGCGTCAGCGATAAATAACCATAGTTCAGGTTGGCGGAGGCGCCGACAGAGAGACGATCGTTAAGTTTCCACGCCAGCGACGGGCTCAGCGTCATCGCCACCATGGTGCTTTTCTTGATAAGACGATCGCCGGCCCAGTTGCCAAAATCGATGCCTAAACCGTAGTTGCCGTACAGGCCGATCCCGGCATACACCTCATCATTAATCTTCTGCGCATAAAAGCCGCTGGCGTTAGGAAACAGATTCATCACGTTTCCAGGGCTATTGCCGCCGTGGTCATTATTCATCTGATAGGAGATATCGCCGCCCATCAGTTGCGCGCCGCCGGTAAACATATGGTCAGGCAACCGGGTCATGCCGGCAGGATTGGTGACGATGGTGGAGGCATCCTGCGCGCGGGCGGCCTGGCCTGCGCCTGCCAGGCCGACGTCTTCGGTGCCGATTTCATAAAAATAGAGCGCGCTGGCATGGGTAAAGCCAGAGCAGAGCAACCCAGAAATAAGAAATGCGATTTTTTTCATTTGCCACCTGCGGTAATTTAAACGCGAGCATCTTCTTATGCCCAAAAGTATAGAGGACATCTCTTTTTGGCGTCGAATTTATACTGATAGTCCAGGGGGATATATTGCGAGTCCGATAACGGAGTGGATTAACTATTTTAGACGTTATCCGGATTAGCATCCTGATGAAGGCGCATATTTGATATGACTAGTCGCGGATGGTAAATGAGAAAGGCGTATAAAAATAAATGTTCGCAGGAAAATTAAAAAGAAGCATTATCATCCTCAGATGATAATGCTCTTATAATGCGAAAAACTAATTATTTCTTCTTATAGATATTCGCGGATACGTGCAGTTTCTTGTCGGTATTGCCGGAAGAGAGAACTACAACGTCAGCGCCTTTTTCATCGGCTTTTTTGATCAGTTCTTCGCGCGCATCGCTTGGCGCAGTTTGACCGGTAGAGGAGATGGTACCAATTTTGTGGTATTGACCCTGTACTTTAGCGAAATCTTCTTTGCTCAGAATTTCTGCAGAAAATGCGTTCGCGGTTAAAAACAATGCTGCACCTGCCACTAAAGCTGCATATTTCATATTATTAATCTCCATTGTTTATCTTGCTATCATCATGCCCTTGTTTTAACTAACCAATGAGCGCCATCAGATTGAATCAAGCCCGTCTTTTTTTCAAGCGAAATGCTGCATTTTTATGACCTTTAATTAACGATTTTTTAAAGAAAAGATGACGTGGTTCTCATTGATAACGCTTGCTTTTTATTGCTCAATAGACTGTATCGGGGCGTAAGATCTTTTTCATCTGTCGTTAGCTGAAAATGACGTTAAGCGGCGAGTGGCTGAAGCGGCCGGCAACAGACATTCCCGGATTGATGGTTTATCATATAGAAAAGTTACCGCGGGCAGCTTAACGCATTGTCCAGATGCTGAAAAAGGAGTAGCTATGCCGACAGAACAACGGCTGGATCCGCGCGAAAATCGAACGATGCTGTGGGCCAGTCGCGAAAATGTGCAAAAACACGCGCTGTCGCGCAGCATGCCGTGGCTGGCGTTCGTCAATATTGCCTTTGCCTTGATGGTCATCTTCCGCAACGTTCTGTTCACCGAGTTCAATCATCAAAGATTGACTAATCCAGATATTATCCCTTATCTGGAGATGGCGCTTGGGGTCATTATCGTTTTCTCGCTGGCGCTTTGCGTGATGGTTATCTCCGGGCGAATATTAAGTGGTATTTATGCCACTAAAGTGATTTCTGCTATCTTATTGATCCTCAGCTTATGTTGGGCAATGAGTAGTTACTGTTTCATCATTTTATGGTCGCTGCCGTTCGCCTGGCCGCTGCTGGTTATTTTAATGACCACCGGTCTTGCCGCGCTCTATTATTTCCCGGTGGGCCTTGTAGCTTACCTTGTTCCTTTATGGGGTACTTCATTACTCGCTGGGGTGCAAATACATCACGGCGTCGATTTACGTTTTTTAATTCTTTGGGTAATTTGTACCGCTATTATGGTATACGGCCGTCAGATATTACAGCGCTGGTATGATGAAGCCTGGAATACCCATCAGGAGAATATGCAACTGATTAACCGGCTGGAAAACATGGCTAATCAGGATGCGTTGACGGCGACGGCTAACCGTCGGGCGCTGGACAATTTTTTGGCTCAGGCCTGGGAACGGAAAGAGCCGCTGGCGCTGATCATTCTCGATGTCGACTTTTTTAAACGTTATAACGACCACTACGGTCACCAGGCCGGTGATTACTGCCTCTCCTGCATCGCCTCAGTGCTGAAGATGTCGGTGCGCGCGCAGGATGATATGGTGGCGCGCTATGGCGGCGAGGAGTTTGTGATTGTCCTGCCGCTGCAATCATTAGATAGCGCTACGGCGGTGGCGCAGCGGATCCAACAGAAAATTCGCGAAGCGGCGCTGCCGCATGCCAAATCCGATGTTGGGCCGCTGGTGACGGTCAGTATGGGGATTGTCGCTTCAGAGGGAGGCACCCCGCCTTCAGAGTTGATCGCGCAGGCGGATGCGGCGCTGTATAAAGCTAAGCAAGAAGGGCGTAATCGATGGTCTTATTAGGAAAGCGCATTATCCAGCTTGCGCTTGCCGCGTTGCTGCTGGCAGGCTGTGCGCAGGAGCAGGGCATTGTCGACAAACAGGGTTATCAGCTGGATACCCGTCATCCGGCGCAGGCGGCTTATCCTCGTATTAAGGTCCTGGTCATTCACTATACCGCCGATAACTTTGATGTCTCGTTGGCGACCCTGACCGATAAAGAGGTCAGTTCGCACTATTTAATTCCCGAGCAGCCGCCGCTGCGCCACGGTAAACCGCGTATCTGGCAACTGGTGCCGGAGGAAGATTTAGCCTGGCACGCCGGCATCAGCTTCTGGCGCGGCAGCACGCGGATCAACGATACGTCGATTGGTATTGAGCTGGAAAATCGCGGCTGGCAAAAAAACGGCGATATAAAAAGTTTTACCCCATTTAATCCAGCGCAAATTGCAGCGCTTATCCCGCTGGCGAAAGATATCATCGCCCGCTATCACATTCAGCCGCAGAACGTCGTCGCCCATGCCGATATCGCGCCGCAGCGTAAGGACGACCCCGGCCCGCTGTTCCCGTGGCGAGCGCTGGCGCAGCAGGGGATTGGTGCCTGGCCCGATGATGCGCGTGTCGCCTTTTATCTGCAAGGGCGCCCGAGCTGGCAGCCGGTCGATCGCGGCGAATTGTTAGACCTGCTGTCGCGCTACGGCTATCAGGTCACTCCGGAGATGACCCCGGCGCAGCAAAAACGGGTGATCATGGCTTTCCAGATGCACTTCAGGCCATCACGCTGGGACGGCGTGGCCGATGCGCAAACGCAGGCCATCGCCGAGGCGTTGCTGGAAAAATATGGGCAGGGGTGAACATTTGGCAGCAAACAGGATGGTTTGCTGCCGTAATCGACGGTTTTAATCGTGCAGTTTACCGTGGTCTTTTAACCACGCTGCGGTGCGCGAAACGCCCTCATCCAGGGTAACGATCGGCTGATAGCCAAGTTCCTGCTGGGCGCGGGAGATATCGAGGGTAAAGTCGAAATTGAGCTTTGAGACGCCGTAATGGGTGAAGGCCGGTTCTTTTGCCGATTTATTACCGAAATGCTCCATGCTACGGGCGATAATATCCAGCATCGGATAGGGCACCGAACGGATTCGGCACTTGATGCCCAGCTCGTCAATAAGCTTCTGCACAATGCTTCGCAGCGTCCGCGGCTCGCCGTTGCTGATATTCCACGCCCGCGCGGAAGGTAAGTGGTCGCACTGCGGCTGACTGGCCAGCCACATCGCATGCACCGCATTTTCGTAGTAGGTCATATCCACCAGCGCGTTACCGCCGCGCGGCAGGAGCACGCTGCCGTAGTGGCGCATCATCTGCACCATTCGCGGAATAAAGACCTTATCATGCGGCCCGAACAGGCTTTGCGGGCGCAATATCGTAAAGCGGGTATGCGGGTTCGCCTGCGCCAACAGATTGATAACCTCTTCGCTGGCCGCCTTGCTGCGGGCGAATTCATTGGCGAAGCGGTGCGGGCGGAAATCTTCCTGAATATCGCGATGGTGGTGATAATCGAAATAGAGCGAAGGCGATGAAATATGGACGAAATTGCGTACGCCCCAGGCCACGGACCATTCGCCAAGGCGGCGCGTTGCGCGAACGTTGGCTAAATCGAAGGCTTGCTGGGTTCCCCACGGCGAGGTAAAGCTGGAACAGTGCCATAGCGTATCGATACCGGCGAGCATCACTTTAGCCTGCGAAGAGACCAGTTCGGTTAGATCAGCGGGAATAAACTCCGCGCCCATTTTGCTCAGAAGCTTACCCATCGCTTCGTTGCGCCCGGTCGCTCGCACGCTGATGCCCTTGTTGCGCAGATATTCCACCGCATTACGGCCTAATCCGCTGGTCGCACCGGTAACCAGTACCTTCATATCAATCTACTGTCCCAGAAAAGAATTTCGTGCGCATTTTTCCGTGATTCTCCCGAGTATGCAATGAGAATCATGAAAGAATAACGCTTAATCTTCGTTTTTGCCTGTGATTTGCTCGGCCTGGCGGGCGATGCGTCGCGCCATGCCGCGAAAAATAAACAGATGCGCCGGGATCATCAGCAGCCAGTAGAACAGGCCGGGCATGCCGTGTGGATGCCACCAGGCGCGAACGTCGAGCTCGCGATGGTCGCCTTTATCGCGAATGGTAAAGCTTAAACGACCAAGACCGGGAGCTTTCATGCCAAACAATAGGGTTAACTGTTGTTCTTCTTCCACAATAATCACTTTCCAACTGTCGACCGTATCGCCGGTTTGCAGATAGTCATGCCGCGGTCGCCCTTTGGCCAGGCGGTGGCCGACCAACAGGTCCATAGCGCCGCGGATTTTCCACAGGATATTGCCGAAGAAGTACCCCTCTTTGCCGCCGATTTGGTTCACCACTCGCCACAGCGCCTTACGGCTCGCCCGGGTGCTAACGGTGCAGCCTGCCTGCTTGGGGTAGTAGCCATACTCCGGCCGCCAGCGGGCGAAAGCCTGAGCGTCGTAGCCCCAATCGCTGGAGTTCACCAGCTGTTCTTCCTCTTTCAGGGTACGACGCACCGCCTGATCGAAGGGAATCAAGGTTTGCGGGATCAGCGCGCGTAGCGAACGATCGTCGGCGATCAGATCGTGCTTGAGCCCCTGAATCAGCGCTTTAGCGATGGTGGGGGGCACCGAGGTGATAACGTTGAGGAACCACACCGAAATCCAGCGGGTCGGAAAGGGGATAGGGATCAACAGGCGATGCTTACCGCTGACCGCCATAAAATGGGTGAACTGCTGCTGATAGCTGAGAACATCCGGGCCGGCGGCCTCGAAAACGCGGTGTTCACGGGCCGGATGGTTGAGTAACTCCACCAGATAGTAGAGTAGGTTTTCCAGCGCGATGGGCGTGGTGCGCGATCGAACCCAGCGCGGCGGCGTCAGCACCGGCAGGTTGTAAACCATGTCGCGCATCACTTCAAAAGCGGCGGATCCGGCGCCGACGATGATACCCGCCCGTAACTCGGTGACGGGGATCCCTGACTCGCGTAGAACATCGGCCGTCACCTGGCGGGCGCGCAGATGGTCGGACTGCTCCTGCGCCGGAGCCTGCAGCGAGCTGAGAAATATCACCTGGCGCACCGGCGTCTGACGCAAAGCATCGCGCACGTTAACGGCGACCCGGCGTTCATGGGCGATGAAATCACCGCCTTCGCCCATGCCATGCACCAGGTAGTAAAGGGTATCGACCCCGCGAAGCAGAGCAGGGAGATCCTGCGGCTGATTGAGGTCGATAGCGTGGCAGGTGACGCCGGGAAGATCGAGCTTCTGCAGCCTGTCGATATGGCGTGCCGCCGCCAACACCGGATAACCTCGCGCGCTTAATTCGCGCACCAGATGCTGGCCAATATAGCCGCTGGCGCCAAGCACCAGAATAGATTGCGACACGCCTGACTCCTTAGCGTTGTAAAAAGGCTTGCCAGTGACCGACCACTTCCGTCAACTGCTGGCGGTTAACATCGAGATGCATGACCAGACGCACGACAGGCGAGGCGTTGATCAACACGCCGCGGGCCTGCATGAATTCGCCGAGCGCCCGAGCCTGCTCCTCACCGACGCGCACGAACAGCATGTTGGTGTCGTGGCGCATCACGTCAGCGCCGACGGCGCGAAGCTGTTCCGCCATCCACGCGGCGTTGTCGTGATCCTCCTGCAGACGGGAAACGTTATTCTGCAGAGCATACAGACCGGCGGCGGCCAGAATGCCTGCCTGACGCATCCCGCCGCCGACCATTTTACGCCAGCGAATGGCGCGGCGGATGTACGCTTCGTTGCCCAGCAGCAGAGAACCGACCGGCGTACCGAGCCCTTTTGACAGGCAAATGGTGAACGAATCGCAGTACTGCGCGATATCGCGCAGCTCGCAGCCGTACTCTACAACGGCGTTGAAGATACGCGCCCCATCGACGTGTAGCGCCAGATTGCGCTGGCGGGTGAACGCCCATGCCTCTTGCAGATAGCCACGTGGCAGCACCTTACCGTTGTGCGTGTTCTCCAGGCTTAACAGGCGGGTGGGGGCGAAATGGATATCGTCGGGCTTAATTTTGGCCGCGACTTTATCCAGCGGCAGCGAACCGTCCGCCGCGGCATCGATCGGCTGCGGCTGAATGCTGCCCAGCACCGCAGCACCGCCGGCTTCATACAGATAGTTATGCGCGCCCTGGCCGACGATGTACTCTTCGCCGCGCTGACAGTGGCTAAGCAGGCCAACGAGGTTGGCCTGGGTGCCGGTAGGCAGAAACAGCGCCGCCTCTTTACCTGCGAGCTCAGCGGCATAGCGCTGGAGTTCATTGACGGTCGGGTCGTCGCCATACACATCGTCCCCGACAGGGGCGGCCATCATGGCCTCCAGCATGGCGCGCCCGGGGCGGGTTACGGTATCACTGCGAAGATCTATCACGGCATATCCTTGTTCTGATTCAGGGTGATAGCATTGTTTTACCTGAGCCAGTTGGTTTTCGCTAGTTCAATGACTTCGTCTCCGCGTCCGCTGATGATCGCGCGCAGCATATACAGGCTAAAGCCTTTAGCCTGCTCCAGCTTAATTTGCGGCGGGATAGCAAGCTCTTCCTTAGCGACAACTACATCGACTAATACCGGACCGTCGGTGCTAAAGGCGGTCTGCAGCGCCTCATCAACCTCAGAGGCTTTCTCGACGCGTATCCCTTTGATCCCGCAGGCTTCGGCAATGCGGGCGAAGTTGGTGTCGTGCAGTTCGGTTCCATCGGTCAGATAGCCGCCGGCTTTCATCTCCATCGCCACGAAGCCGAGAATGCTGTTATTAAAAATGACGATTTTTACCGGCAGCTTCATCTGCGCCAGCGATAAAAAGTCACCCATCAGCATGCTGAAGCCGCCATCACCGCACATCGCGATGACCTGGCGATGCGGCGCGGTCGCCTTGGCGCCAATAGCCTGCGGCATGGCGTTGGCCATCGAGCCGTGGTTAAACGAACCCAGCAGGCGGCGTTTGCCGTTCATTTTCAGATAGCGCGCCGCCCAGACGGTAGGGGTACCGACGTCGCAGGTAAAGATCGCGTCGTCGTCGGCAAAGCGGCTAATCTGCTGCGCCAGATACTGGGGATGGAGCGCTTTCTCGCTGGGTTTGGCGAGATCGTCAAGCCCTTTACGCGCTTCGCGATAGTCCTCCAGCGCTTTATCGAGGAAGCGGCGATCGGTTTTCTCTTCCAGCAGCGGCAGCAGCGCTTTCAGGGTCGATTTGATATCGCCCACCAGCGCCATATCCACCTTACTGTGCGCGCCGATGCTACCGGGGTTGATATCGATCTGGATAATTTTGGCGTCGGTGGGATAGAACGCGCGATAGGGGAACTGGGTGCCGAGCAGGATCAGCGTGTCGGCGTTCATCATGGTATGGAAACCGGAAGAGAAGCCGATAAGCCCGGTCATGCCAACATCGTAAGGATTATCGTATTCGACGTGCTCTTTGCCGCGCAGAGCATGGACGATAGGGGCCTTAATTTTCGCCGCAAACTCTACCAGCTCCTGGTGCGCGCCGGCGCAGCCGCTGCCGCACATCAGGGCAATACTACTCGAGTAACGGATAAGCTGCGCCAGCTTGTGCAGCTCTTCGTCCGCCGGGGTGACCGTGGGCTGCGGCGCATGATACCAGTGGCTGCTGGCGCTTTCCGGAGCCGGTTTCAGCGCTACGTCGCCGGGCAACACAACTACCGAAACGCCGCGGTTAATGACCGCCTTACGCATGGCGATAGCCAACACCTGCGGAATTTGCTCCGGAGTGGAGACCAGCTCGCAGTAGTGGCTGCATTCGCGGAACAGCTCTTGTGGATGGGTTTCCTGGAAATAACCGCTGCCGATTTCGCTCGAGGGAATATGGGCGGCGATGGCCAGCACCGGTACGTGGTTGCGATGGCAATCAAACAAACCGTTAATCAGATGAAGGTTGCCCGGCCCGCAGGAACCAGCGCACACCGCCAGCTCGCCGGTGAGTTGGGCTTCGGCACCGGCGGCAAAGGCGGCAACCTCTTCATGCCGGGTCGGCATCCATTCGATGGTCCCCATGCGGTTTAAACTGTCGCTCAAGCCGTTGAGGGAATCCCCGGTTACGCCCCAAATACGTTTAACGCCAGCTTGTTCAAGGGTTTTTGCAATATATGACGCCACGGTCTGTTTCATGGTTTTCCATCTCCTTTTTGTGATAACGCTATCAAGCTTAGATGAAACTACAGGTCGCGTTGCCGATTGCCCCTTATTTTTCGCTGGTTTTATTGGCGGAATATTGCGCATACTCTGGGAACACATAGGGTGTAAAACAGGAAGCACATCAAATGGTTAAGGGATTGTTAAACACAGTAAATAAAACGCTATCGCATGAAGATGCCGGTAAACTCTTGTTACGACTTGCCGTTGGCGGCTTAATGTTGTTTCACGGTCTGCATAAGCTAATCGACGGCGTGGATGGCATTAGCGGGATGCTGGTCGCGAAAGGGCTACCGGGGTTCATTGCCTACGGCGTGCTGGTGGGGGAAGTCGTCGCGCCTTGTTTACTTATTCTTGGCGTCTTGACGCGCCCGGCGGCGCTGGTGCTGGCGTTCACCATGGCGGTCGCCTGGTTGATGGTCGGGACGGGTAAAACTTTCGCGCTGGATGCCGTCGGCGCATGGGCGATTGAAAGCCTGGTCTATTTCTTTATCGGCGCGTTGGCGATTGCGCTATTAGGGGCTGGGCGTTATTCGTTGGCCGGCCAGTCGGCCTGGCGGTAAAAAAGTGCCGGGTAAGGCATTAATGCCTTACCCGGCCTACGGTCCGTGCGGCCTGCCTTTAATTTATTCACCACGCTGGCTGACACTACTGGTGCTGGTGATCTCAAAATCCCCCGGTGGCGCTGCAGCTTACCGGGGCTACAGCACGATGCGATTTGGTAGCCCGGAGAAGGCGCAACGCGCCGCGTCCGGGAAAACCCTTAAAAAGTTGCAAACCGATAACAGTGCGGCCTGCCTTTAATTTATTCACCATGCTGGCTGAAACTGTCGGTGTTGGCGGCCTCAAAATTGCTGAGACGTTCCCGGAAGGCCGGGGCAGCCCGCATGGATGCGGGCTGAGGGCCGTGTTTTGCAAGGACGCTGCCTCGGCCCGACCCGAAGCCTGCAGGGATAAGTCGAAGGTACCACGAAGTGGCGATTTTGGCGGCCAGAGCCCGGGGGTACAGGGGGCGGCGGCGACTGGCCGCCCCCTGTACGCTCCCTGCGCCATGAGGGGCATAACGCAGAAGAAATATCGGAGCGCAATGTGCTCAGAATTAGCACTAAGCACATGTTTTCCCCGACCAAAACCGTTGCAAACCGATAACAGTATCTACGGCCCTGTAGCCCCGGTAAGCACTAGCTCCACCGGGGATTTTGACCTCAGGCGAGAACCAGATCGCTCTGCGGGTGGCAGGAACAGGCCAGCACGTAGCCATCGGCGATTTCCGCATCGGTCAGCGTCATGGTGCTGGTAACGCTGTATTCGCCGGCGACCACTTTGGTTTTGCAGCAGCCGCAGACGCCAGCGCGGCAGGCGACGGTCACCGGTACCTTATTGCTTTCCAGCGCTTCCAGCAACGTGGTGCCGACCGGTGCGTAGAACGTTTTCGCCGGCTGCAGCTTAGTGAATTTCAATCCGTCGGTAGCGGCTTCCGCCACCGGGGTAAAGAACTTCTCTTTAAAGAAATGCGTCACGCCAAGCGCCCTCACTTCCTGTTCCACCATCTCCATATAAGGCGCCGGGCCGCAGGTCATCACGGTACGGCTGGCTAAATCCGGCACGCTTTGCAACAGCTCGCGGGTGAGGCGCCCGGCGATAAAGTCCGGCGTCGCGTCGTTTTCCGCCACCAGCGTGACCGGGTATTGACGCCACTCTTCGGCAAAAATCACATCCTTCGGCGAACGCACGTTAAAGATAACCTGCACATCCGCCTGCGGGCGGTACTTCGCCAACCAGCGGCGCATCGACATAATCGGCGTCACGCCGCAGCCGGCGGCCAGCATCAGAAAACGATCGCTTGTTTTATCTTCACAGGTAAATTCGCCCATCGCATCCGACAGCCAGATATAGTCGCCGCGTTTTACGTCGCGGGTTAACCACTGTGAGCCTGCGCCATCATCAATACGACGAACGGTCAGCGTAATGTATTCACTGACCCCGGGCGTTGAGGAGAGCGTGTAGGCGCGCAGCGTATCCGCCGAATGGCGCACGCTAACCAGCGCGTACTGCCCGGCGCGATAGGGATAGTAGTCGTGGCACAGCAACGAAATCGTCCATACGTCCGGCGTTTCCTGCTGAATATGATGAACCTGCATTCGCCACGGGCACTGTTGAGTTGGCATTGTCATGCGGTGACTCCTTATGCGCTCAGCAACTGCTGCATATCTTGTTCTACGGTAGTGACGGAACGCAGACCGAACTTCTCGTTGAGGACAGCCAGCAGGTCCGGGGTGAAGAAGCCTGGCGCGGTCGGGCCGGTGACGATGTTTTTCACCCCGAGCGACAGCAGCGTCAGCAGGATGACGATGGCTTTTTGTTCGAACCAGGAGAGCACCAACGATAGCGGCAGATCGTTTACGCCACAGCCCAGTTTTTCCGCCAGCGTTACCGCGAGAATAATCGCCGAGTAGGCATCGTTACACTGACCGGCGTCGACCAGACGCGGCAGGCCTTCGATATCGCCGAAATCCAGTTTGTTGAAGCGGTATTTACCGCATGCGAGAGTCAAAATCAGGCAGTCGTCCGGTACGCTGGTGGCGAAATCAGTGAAGTAGTTACGTTCGCCGCGCGCGCCGTCGCAGCCGCCGACGAGGAAGATGTGGCGCAGTTTTTCACGGCTGACCAGATCAATTAGCGTATCCGCCGCGCCGAGCAGCGTCTGGCGGCCGAAGCCGACGGTGATCAGATGCGGGATTTCGCTATACGGGAAGCCGGCCATTTGCTGCGCCTGGGTGATAACCGGGGAGAAATCTTCGCCTTCCAGATGGTTGACGCCCGGCCAGCCGACGATGCTGCGGGTCCAGATGCGATCGTCGTAAGCGCCGACGGTCGGGTCGATGATGCAGTTGGAGGTCATGACGATGGGGCCCGGGAAGCGGGCGAATTCAACCTGCTGGTTCTGCCAGCCGCTGCCGTAGTTACCGATCAGGTGTTTGAACTTACGCAGTTCCGGATAACCGTGCGCCGGCAACATTTCGCCGTGGGTATAGACGTTAACGCCGGTACCTTCGGTCTGCTCCAGCAGGTTATAAAGATCTTTCAGATCGTGGCCGGAGATCAGGATGCACTTACCTTCGGTGGCTTTAACGTTGACCTGAGTCGGCGTCGGGTGGCCATATTTCGTGGTTTCACCGGCGTCGAGGATGCTCATCACTTTGAAGTTCATCTGGCCGATTTCCATCGAACATTCCAGCAGAGCGTTCATATCGGCAGGCCAGGTCCCCAGCCACGCCATGATTTTATGGTACTGGGCGTAAATGTCGTTGTCGTACTGGCCGAGCACGTGCGCGTGTTCCATATAGGCCGCAGCGCCTTTCAGGCCGTACAGACACAGCAGGCGCAGGCCGAGGATATTTTCACCGATCGCGGCCTTGTCTTTATTTGGCGTATAGTCCGCCGCCTGACGTTGCAGATCGCCCAGATCATCGCTAACCAGCTGCAGATCGGCGACCGGGCTGTCGACGGCGGCGTTGGCGTCAATATTCAGGCATTGTGCTTTCAACGCCTCGCGCATCGCGATCGCCTGACGGGCGTAGCCGACGATACGCGGCGAGTCGAAGTTCACGTTGGTCAGAGTAGAGAAGAACGCCCGCGGGGCGAAATTATCCACCTCATGATCGATGATGCCGTATTCACGTGCCTTAACGGCCCATGCGGATAGGCCCTGCAGCGAAGCAATCAGCAGATCCTGTAAATCGGAGGTTTCAGCGGTTTTACCGCACATACCCTGCGCGTAAGAACAGCCATTTCCTGCCGGCGTACGGATAGTTTGTTCACATTGCACACAAAACATGATCACACCCTTTAAAGTTATATTTTAGATACATGTTTAAGGTTATGCCTGTGGCTGTACGGAGAAAAGGTATTTCTGACACAACTTAAAGGGAGATTGATTTAGCGCAATTTTGGCGGTAGGGATCTACCGCCACAGGGGGATCAGGCTGAGAAGAACGCCATCAGCACCGGCACCAGCAGGCTGAGGATAAAACCGTGTACGATGGCTGCAGGCACGATTTCCACGCCGCCGGAGCGCTGTAGCACCGGCAGAGTAAAGTCCATCGAGGTTGCGCCGCACAGCCCAAGCGCGGTGGAGCGGCTACGCATTACCATGCCCGGGATCAGCATAATAGCCAGCAGCTCACGGGCCAGATCGTTAAAGAATGTGGCGCTGCCTATGACCGGACCGTAGGATTCGGTCATCAGGATCCCCGAAAGGGAGTACCAGCCGAATCCGGACGCCATCGCCAGACCGGTTTTAATGGGCAGACCAAGAATAAGGGCATTAATCACTCCGCCAAATAATGAACTGCCTGCGACCACTACCGCGACAATCATGCCACGACGATTAAGGACTATTTGCCGTAATGTCATTCCATTATTACGTAGCTGAATACCGATAAGGAATAATAAGAAAATTAAAGTATATTCGCTGGCTTCGGTCGCATGTTGTAAAAAAGAGAGGCCGCTTAACCCCAACAGAAAACCAATTAGCACGACGCCAAGCAGCTGCAGCGACTCGAGAGCCATCGCCAGGCGCGAGGGTAATTTTTCAGGACGATGCTTAACCCGCCACGGCATTTTTTTATCCAGCCATAGCAGTGCTGCAATATTGCACAGAATAATTACCACAATGCTGACCGCGGAGTAATGCAGTATTGATAACAGATTGCTGCTGAGATTATCGAGGAAGGCAAGGCTAATCCCCATGAAAAAGAGGATGACGTAAACAATCCAGCTAAGCAGCCGGGTAATCAGTTTCAGTGCGGAAGGGTGACGCAGAGGAATCAGATAGCCGACAATCAACGGCAGCAGAATGATTAATAGTCCCGAAAACATGAACGGCAAGGTCCTTGCAAATTAAGAATAGCGCCAATGACACTACCCAATTCGCCAGGCCGAGTAAAGCTGTCGGCAAAAAGAAAAAGCCCGGCATCGCCGGGCTTCTTGCGAGGATTAGTCGCGTTTTTCGAGCAGGGTGCGGTACAGCACGCCGCCGAGGATACCACCGATGATTGGCATCACCCAGAACAGCCACAGCTGCTGCAGCGCCCAGCCGCCCTGGAAGATAGCGACCGCGGTGCTACGCGCCGGGTTTACGGACGTGTTGGTGACCGGAATGCTAATCAGGTGAATGAGGGTCAGCGCCAGGCCGATGGCGATCGGCGCAAAGCCCGCCGGGGCGTTTTTATCGGTCGCACCGTGGATAACCAGCAGGAATCCGCAGGTCAGCACGATTTCGATAACGATAGCGGACAGCATCGAGTAGCCGCCCGGGGAGTGTTCGCCGAAACCGTTTGAGGCGAAGCCGCTCGCGGCAGCGTCAAAACCGGCTTTACCGCTGGCGACAACGTACAGCACCGCGGCGGCAATAATACCGCCGACCACCTGGGCGATAATATAACCGATGACGTCTTTAGCCGGGAAACGACCGCCGGCCCACAGACCTAAAGTGACCGCCGGGTTAAAGTGACCGCCGGAAATATGACCCACGGCAAAAGCCATAGTTAATACGGTTAAACCGAAGGCCAGGGCGACGCCGGCAAAACCAATTCCTAATTCCGGGAACGCTGCTGCCAGCACTGCGCTGCCGCAGCCGCCGAATACGAGCCAGAATGTGCCGAAGCACTCTGCTGCTAATTTTCTGAACATAACCACCTCAAATAATAATGTAAACGAACACGTTATGACGTGCCGGTCTTTATTTATCGACGCAAAGGATGACGATAAAAATAAAGCGTCGCTATTTTAGGGACGAACGCCACCCTCGGACTAGTTAAATAAATTGATGTAATTTGATTTAGAGCAATGAGATGATTTTCCTTTCACCATGCATGATTTATGCAAGTGTAGAACACAACGCTGAAAAATAAACTACTACCGAAGATGAATTAATTTATTAATTATATGAAATCAAGAGCCGATACCTTACAAACTCATTTGCTTCTGGATTCCATTGTCGGCGTGGGAAGCAGGGGGTGCCATGTCGTCTGCGCCTCGCTATACTGCTGATTACTGAAGGAGAATGTGGGCCAGGCGGAGGGGATATGCATCTTGAGCGTGTAGAGATCGTCGGATTTCGCGGTATCAACCGTTTATCGTTGATGCTCGAGCAAAACAATGTGCTAATCGGCGAAAACGCATGGGGTAAATCCAGCCTGCTGGACGCTCTGACGCTGCTTTTATCGCCTGAGTTTGACCTGTACCATTTCGTGCGCGATGACTTCTGGTTTCCCCCCGGCGATATTCAGGGGCGGGAGCATCATCTACATATCATTTTAACTTTCCGCGAGAATGAACCCGGGCGCCATCGCGTGCGCCGTTTTCGTCCGCTTAGCGATTGCTGGGTGCCGTGCGATGACGGCTATCAGCGTATTTTCTATCGCCTTGAGGGCGAGCTGGCGGATGACGGCAGCGTGATGACCCTGCGTAGTTTTATTAACTGCCAGGGAGAGGCGCTGGAGCTGCATGATATTGACGATCTGGCGCGCCACCTGGTACGCCTGATGCCGGTGCTGCGCCTGCGCGACGCCCGCTTTATGCGCCGAATTCACAACGGTACCGTGCCGCATTCGCCGCAAATTGAAATTACCGCCCGGCAGCTGGATTTTCTCTCCCGCGAGCTGGTTAATCACCCGCAAAATCTCACCGATGGGCAAATCCGCGAAGGGCTGTCGGCGATGGTGCAACTGCTAGAACATTATTTCGCCGAGCAGAGCAGCGCGCAAAGCCGCAATCGCCTGATGCGCCGACGTTCTCATGATGAACAACGCAGCTGGCGCTATCTCGATATTATTAACCGAATGATTGATAAACCCGGCGGTCGTAGTCACCGGGTGATCCTGCTTGGGCTGTTCTCCACTTTATTGCAGGCGAAGGGGACCGTCCGCCTCGATCGCGATGCGCGGCCGCTGCTGCTGATTGAGGACCCGGAAACGCGTCTGCATCCGATCATGCTTTCGGTCGCCTGGCATTTACTGAATCTGTTGCCGCTGCAGCGAGTCACCACAACCAATTCCGGCGAACTTTTGTCTTTAACGCCGGTTGAACAGGTGTGTCGGCTGGTACGTGAATCGTCCCGCGTCTCGGCGTGGCGGCTCGGTCCCGGCGGGATGAATGCGGAAGATAGTCGCCGCATTGCGTTTCACATTCGCTTCAACCGCGCGTCATCGCTGTTCGCCCGCTGCTGGTTGCTGGTGGAAGGCGAAACGGAAACCTGGGTTATCAACGAACTGGCGCGCCAGTGCGGGCATCATTTCGACGCTGAAGGGGTGAAGGTTATCGAGTTTGCCCAGTCCGGGCTTAAGCCGCTGATTAAATTCGCCCGCCGGATGGGGATTGAGTGGCATGTGCTGGTTGACGGCGATGAGGCCGGTAAGAAGTATGCCGCTACGGTGCGCGGGCTACTCAACAACGATAACGAACTGGAACGCGTGCACTTAACCATGCTTCCGGCGATGGATATGGAACACTTTATGTATCGTCAGGGGTTCGACGATGTTTATCATCGGGTGGCGCAGATCCCGGATAATATGCCGATGAACATGCGCCGGGTGATCACTAAAGCCATACATCGTTCATCGAAACCCGATCTGGCGATAGAGGTCGCGATGGAGGCTGGGCGGCGGGGAATTGACGCCGTCCCGACGTTGCTGAAAAAGATGTTTTCCCGCGTGCTGTGGCTGGCGCGCGGGCGCGCTGATTAGCCCAGCGGCGAAAACCGTGCCATGTTACGCCGCAAGACAAAGCCGCAGCCCAACATCAATAAACATTAAGCATTGCTAAAATTCTGGCTTCTGTTCGCCGCCGCTTCCGTTAGAATCATCTTCCGGGCTGCGGGGAATAGATCAGGAATTTTTTATGACATTGAATGGAAAACGCAGGAAAGTCTGGTGGCTGTTGGCGCTGGTGGTGGTTATTGCGGCTATCTGGGGATGGCGGATTCTGAACGCGCCGTTGCCGCAGTATCAAACGCTGGTGGCGCGTAAAAGCGATCTGCAGCAGAGCGTACTGGCGACGGGCAAGTTAGATGCGCTGCGTAAAGTCGACGTCGGCGCGCAGGTCAGCGGCCAGTTGAAGACGCTGCGCGTCAATATTGGCGATAAAGTACAGAAGGACCAGTTACTGGGGGTTATCGACCCGGAGCAGGCTGAAAACCAGATTAAAGAAGTCGAAGCGACGCTCATGGAGCTGCGGGCGCAGCTTAAACAGGCGCAGGCCGAACGTAAGCTTGCGCAGGTAACCTTAGCGCGCCAGCAACAGTTGGCGCAGCGCCAGCTGGTATCACGCCAGGATCTGGATACCGCCGCCACCGATGTGGCGGTGAAAGAGGCGCAAATCGGCACCATCGAGGCGCAGATCAAGCGCAACCAGGCGACCCTCGACACCGCGAAAACCAACCTCGACTATACGCGCATCCTGGCGCCGATGTCCGGCGAAGTGACGCAAATTACCACCCTGCAGGGGCAAACGGTGATTGCCGCCCAGCAGGCGCCGAATATTCTGACCCTGGCTGATCTCAGTACCATGCTGGTGAAGGCCCAGGTTTCGGAAGCGGACGTAATCCATCTTAAGCCGGGGCAAAAGGCGTGGTTTACGGTACTCGGCGACCCCCTGACCCGCTACGAAGGTACGCTGAAGGATATTCTGCCGACGCCGGAAAAGGTCAATGATGCCATATTTTATTATGCGCGTTTTGAAGTCCCTAACCCGCAGGGGATCCTGCGTCTTGAGATGACCGCGCAGGTGCATATCCAACTGGCGGAAGTGAAAAATGTGATTACTATTCCGCTCAGCGCGCTGGGCGATGCCATCGGCGATAACCGCTACAACGTGCGTCTGCTGCGCAACGGGGAAGTGAAAGAGCGTGAAATTGTTATCGGCGCGCGTAACGATACCGATGTGGCGGTGGCGAAAGGGCTGGAAGAGGGCGATGAGGTCATTATCAGCGAAAGCTCGCCCGGAGCGGCAAAATGACGGCGCTGCTCGAACTGCGTGATATTCGCCGCAGTTACCCCTCGGGCGACGGCGAAGTTGAAGTGCTAAAGGGCATCACCCTCAGTATTGCCGCCGGGGAAATGGTGGCTATCGTTGGGGCTTCCGGTTCCGGTAAATCAACGCTGATGAACATCCTTGGCTGCCTTGATAAGCCCACCAGCGGTACCTATCAGGTTGCCGGGGTCGATGTGGCGCATTTGAGCGGCGATGAACTGGCCAGGCTACGCCGTGAGCACTTCGGTTTTATTTTCCAGCGTTACCATCTGTTGTCGCATCTGACGGCGGCGCAAAACGTCGAGGTTCCTGCCATCTATGCCGGTAAAGAACGACGGGTTCGCCTTGAACGCGCGCGCGATTTGCTCTCTCGTTTGGGGCTGGGCGAGCGGGCGGAATACTTCCCTTCGCAGCTCTCCGGCGGCCAGCAGCAGCGCGTGAGTATCGCCCGCGCCCTGATGAACGGCGGCGAGGTGATCCTCGCCGATGAACCGACCGGGGCGCTGGATAGCCGCTCAGGCGAAGAGGTCATGGCCATCCTGCATCAGCTTAAGGCGCAAGGGCATACGGTGATTATCGTCACCCACGACCCGCAGGTCGCGGCGCAGGCGGAAAGAATCATCGAACTGCGCGACGGTGAAATTGTGCGTAACCCACCGCCGTTATCGCTGGAGAAAGGCGGCGTGCTTCGCGCCGAAGACCGTGCGGAGCCTTCCATCTGGCGTCAGTTCAGCGGTGGTTTTCGCGAGGCGCTGGTGATGGCCTGGCGGGCGATGGCGGCGAATAAAATGCGTACGCTGCTCACCATGCTCGGCATCATCATTGGTATCGCTTCGGTAGTCTCTATCGTAGTCGTCGGCGATGCCGCGAAACAGTTGGTCTTAGCCGATATTCGCGCTATTGGCACCAATACCATCGATGTTTATCCCGGCAAAGATTTTGGCGACGACGATCCGCGTTATCAGCAGGCGTTAAAATATGACGATCTGCTGGCGATTCAAAAACAGCCGTGGGTGAGCTCCGCAACGCCGGCGGTATCGAAAAGCCTGCGCCTGCGCGCCAATAACATCGACGTGGCTGCCAGCGCCGAAGGCGTTGGCGCGCAATATTTCAACGTTTACGGCATGACGTTCAGCGAGGGAAATACGTTCAATGAGCTGCAGCTGAATAGCCGGGCGCAGGTGGTGGTGCTGGATAGCAACGCCCGTCGCCAGTTATTCCCCCATAAAGCAAAAGTGGTCGGCGAGGTGATTTTGGTCGGTAATATGCCGGCGACGATTGTCGGCGTGGCCGATGAGAAACAATCGATGTTCGGCAGCAGCAAAATTCTCCGCGTCTGGCTGCCTTATTCCACTATGGCCGGACGGGTGATGGGGCAATCGTGGCTTAACTCGATAACCGTCCGCGTGCAGGAGGGCTACGATAGCGCCGCCGCTGAGCAGCAGTTGGTGCGGTTGCTGGAACTCCGCCATGGCAAAAAAGATGTTTTCACCTGGAATATGGACAGTATCTTGAAAACGGCGGAAAGGACCACACATACTTTACAGCTGTTCCTGACCCTGGTGGCGGTGATCGCGCTGGTCGTCGGCGGGATTGGGGTAATGAATATCATGCTGGTGTCAGTCACGGAACGCACCCGTGAAATCGGTATCCGCATGGCGGTTGGCGCCCGGGCCCGGGATGTACTGCAGCAGTTTCTTATTGAAGCGGTACTGGTTTGCCTGGTGGGCGGCGCCATCGGAGTGAGTTTGTCGTTGATGATCGCGTTCATTCTGCAACTGTTCTTACCCGGTTGGGAAATCGGTTTTTCGCCGCTGGCGCTGTTGACCGCATTTTTGTGTTCGACGTTAACCGGGGTGCTGTTTGGCTGGTTGCCGGCGCGTAATGCGGCGCGATTAGACCCGGTGGATGCGTTGGCGCGGGAGTAATGAGATAAAAATGCCAGTCAGAAGGACTGGCATTTTATTAGCAGGATGTACACAATGAAGCAAAAGAGTTATGCAGCCGTTTCTGCTTCCACAGGAACAATCACGCTGGCGTGATTGCCTTTCGGCCCCTGGTGAACATCAAACCGAACGGATTGCCCGGCTTTTAGCGTTCTGTAACCATCCATCTGGATGGTGGAGTAATGGGCGAAAATGTCTTCGCCGCCGCCCTCAGGGCAAATAAAACCGAACCCTTTGGCATTGTTGAACCACTTAACAGTACCCATTTCCATACTTCGACATCCTTCGTAAATCTTTATAAGTAAGATGGAATGAACCGGTAGGGGAGTCACGAGTTGTACAATTGCTCGCCAACTCTCGCCAGTACAATTTAGAGAAATACGGAAATGCGTCAAGCAATTGACGAGGGTGAACGGTGAAAAATGCGTCAAAATTTGAAGCAGTTAACGCTATTGCTGGGGAATGTGACAGGCGTCGCGGATGGAAGCAATAGATGATAGTTATCTATGATCTATTGTAGATTTGTAACGTGCATAACCTCAGATCATCGACAGGCCGCGGCCTGTTGGCAACAGCAACCGATGACGAACATTGACGATGAGTAAGAGAGATTGGCTGGACTTCGATCAACTGGTAGAAGATGAAGTTCGTGATGCGCTTAAACCACCATCTATGTATAAAGTGATATTAGTCAATGATGACTACACTCCAATGGAGTTTGTTATTGACGTGTTACAAAAATTCTTTTCTTATGATGTAGAACGTGCAACGCAACTGATGCTCACGGTTCACTATGAAGGTAAGGCGATTTGCGGCGTTTTCACCGCCGAAGTTGCGGAAACCAAAGTCGCTATGGTGAACCAGTACGCGAAGGAGAACGAGCATCCATTGCTGTGTACGCTAGAGAAAGCCTGATTACAGGCATGAAAATTGGGGGAGGTGCCTATGCTCAATCAAGAACTGGAACTCAGTTTAAACATGGCTTTCGCCAGAGCGCGCGAGCACCGTCATGAATTTATGACCGTCGAGCACTTGTTGCTGGCTTTACTCAGCAACCCCTCGGCACGCGAAGCGCTGGAAGCCTGTTCCGTGGACCTGGTCGCTTTGCGTCAGGAACTTGAAGCCTTCATCGAACAGACCACTCCCGTCCTTCCGGCAACGGAAGAAGAGCGAGACACCCAGCCGACGCTAAGCTTCCAGCGCGTGCTGCAGCGTGCGGTTTTTCACGTCCAATCCTCCGGTCGCAGCGAAGTGACCGGCGCCAACGTACTGGTCGCGATTTTCAGCGAGCAGGAGTCGCAGGCCGCCTATCTGCTGCGTAAACATGAAGTCAGCCGCCTTGATGTGGTGAATTTCATCTCTCACGGCACGCGCAAAGACGAGCCCAGCCAGCCTTCGGAAAACAACGCGAGCCAGCCGGGTAACGAAGAGCAAGCAGGCGGGGAGGATCGTATGGAAAACTTCACCACCAATCTTAACCAGCTTGCGCGCGTGGGCGGCATCGATCCGCTGATTGGCCGCGATAAAGAGCTGGAGCGTGCCATACAGGTATTGTGCCGCCGCCGTAAGAACAACCCGCTACTGGTGGGTGAATCCGGCGTCGGCAAGACCGCGATTGCGGAAGGGCTCGCCTGGCGTATCGTCCAGGGCGACGTACCGGAAGTGATGGCGGATTGCACCATTTACTCGTTGGATATCGGTTCGCTGCTGGCTGGGACCAAATATCGCGGCGATTTTGAAAAACGCTTTAAAGCGCTGCTGAAACAGCTTGAGCAGGATACCAATAGCATCCTGTTTATCGATGAGATCCATACCATCATCGGCGCAGGCGCAGCCTCGGGCGGTCAGGTTGATGCGGCTAACCTTATCAAACCGTTGCTGTCCGGCGGCAAGATCAGGGTGATTGGCTCCACGACTTACCAGGAGTTCAGCAACATCTTTGAAAAAGATCGCGCGCTGGCGCGTCGTTTCCAGAAAATCGACGTGACCGAACCTTCTGTCGAAGAGACGGTGCAGATCATCAACGGCTTGAAACCGAAGTACGAAGCGCACCACGATGTGCGTTATACCGCCAAAGCGGTACGTGCGGCGGTCGAGCTGGCGGTGAAATACATCAACGATCGTCATTTGCCGGATAAGGCGATTGACGTGATCGACGAAGCGGGCGCGCGGGCGCGGCTGATGCCGGTGAGCAAACGCAAGAAAACGGTCAATGTGGCGGATATCGAGTCCGTGGTTGCGCGCATCGCGCGTATTCCGGAGAAGAGCGTCTCCCGCAGCGATCGCGATACGCTGAAGAACCTTGGCGATCGCCTGAAAATGCTGGTCTTTGGTCAGGATAAGGCGATTGAAGCGCTGACTGAAGCGATCAAGATGGCGCGTGCCGGGCTTGGCCATGAGCATAAACCGGTTGGTTCTTTCTTGTTCGCCGGGCCGACCGGGGTAGGGAAAACCGAAGTCACCGTGCAGCTGGCGAAAGCGCTGGGCATTGAGCTGTTGCGGTTTGATATGTCTGAGTATATGGAACGTCATACCGTTAGCCGCTTGATTGGCGCGCCTCCGGGATACGTCGGTTTCGATCAGGGCGGGCTGTTGACCGATGCGGTGATCAAACATCCGCACGCGGTGCTGCTGCTTGATGAGATCGAAAAAGCGCATCCGGATGTCTTCAATATCCTGCTGCAGGTGATGGATAACGGTACGCTGACCGATAACAACGGCCGTAAAGCGGACTTCCGCAACGTGGTGCTGGTGATGACCACCAACGCCGGGGTGCGTGAAACCGAGCGTAAATCGATTGGTCTTATCCAGCAGGATAACAGTACCGATGCGATGGAAGAGATCAAAAAGATCTTTACGCCGGAGTTCCGTAACCGTCTCGACAACATCATCTGGTTCGATCACCTCTCTACGACCGTGATCCATCAGGTGGTCGATAAGTTTATCGTCGAGCTGCAGGTACAGCTGGATCAGAAAGGCGTGTCGCTGGAAGTGAGTCAGGAAGCGCGTGACTGGCTGGCTGAGAAAGGCTATGACCGGGCAATGGGTGCGCGTCCAATGGCGCGGGTGATTCAGGACAACCTGAAGAAACCATTGGCGAATGAGCTGCTGTTTGGTTCGCTGGTGGACGGCGGTCAGGTCACCGTTGAGCTGGATAAAGCTAATAACGTGCTGACTTACGGCTTCCACAGCGCGCAAAAGCACAAACCGGAAGCGGCGCATTAAATAAATTCTGAATTGTTCAGTGATAAAGACCGGGCTGGTGACAGCCCGGTCTTTTTTTATTAGCGTTAAAACGGATGGATGTAACCACAAGGACGAAATGATGAAATGTGCAAAAACGTCGTGCTGCGCCTCGCTGGTGCTGCTTTCTTTTAATGCTCTGGCGCAATGTCCGGATATGACGGGTAGCTACCGCTTTAGCGGTGCTGATAGCCCGTTTTACCTGGTCAAAATCTCGGGGCAGTCAACCTATCACGCCTATTTTCCCGCCGGTTCGGATAAATATGTGCACTCTCGCAGCGTCGATGTGCCTGCGGAAAAACGCAAAGAGGAGCAAATTCCCGCGTGCGCCCTGTTGCTCAAAGGGGCAGGAATGCTGGTAAAAATGGAGAAGGGAAAGAAAATTAACACCATGAGCCAGTCACAAAACTATATGACGGAGAAAACTATTACTACCGATTATGGCTTAATGGTGTATTCCGGCTTTGCCTCAGACTTTATCGGTGTCGATAAACTGAGCGCCCATGTGCCGAAAGAAGCGCTAAACAATACCCTACCGATAGCTAAAGAGATGGCTGAGTAAATCGGCGCGGTAGGCAGAAATGAAAAGACCGGGCATTGCCCGGCCTTCAGCATCTGACGCCTTAGCGGCGGAAACAATTAGCGACTACGGAAGACAATGCGGCCTTTGCTCAGGTCGTACGGGGTCAGCTCAACAGTCACTTTGTCGCCCGTCAGAATGCGGATGTAGTTTTTACGCATTTTACCGGAAATATGCGCAGTTACCACGTGACCGTTTTCCAGTTCTACGCGGAACATAGTGTTAGGCAACGTTTCAAGTACGGTGCCCTGCATTTCAATATTGTCTTCTTTGGCCATCTAGTCCTCTGGGGTATCACTACCGTAGTTTTGAACCGGCAAGATAATGCCGAAGTTCAGCAAGTATGTAAAGTTTTACGTATACCCAAAATAGTTCGCGTCGCAGGATGGCGGTAAATAATTGCGCGCAGCCAGCGCCTGCAGCTTAATACATGACGGGTATAAATCGCCGAAGTAGTTTTGGCGCATTGCCCGGAATACACGCGGTAAAACCACATGACAGGCGCAAACGTAAAGGGCAGTGACAGAACGATGGGCGTTATCTGACTCTTAATATTCCCAAACGGCGGCGGGGCAACAGGCAGAAGCTACTCTACCGCGCAATTATACCACCGCGCTAAGAAATGTGCTGAAAACATTTATCCATTACCGGTAAATAGCACCCTTGGTACCCAAAATCGCTCCGGTAATCGATAGGTGCGTAATACGGAAAGGTAATCGAGATAATCGCGGCGCGGGATTTCAATCGCTCCTAAAGAGGCGGTATGCGCGTTAAGAACCTGACAGTCAATTAATCTGCCACCGTCCTGGGCAAAAGCCTGACAGAAGATCATTAGCGCGGTTTTGGAGGCATTTTCCGCCCGGCTGAACATCGACTCGCCGCAAAACAGCGCTCCCTGCGCCACGCCATACATGCCGCCGACCAGCCTATCCTCATCCCATACTTCGATGGAGTGAGCATGACCGAGTTCATGTAACTGGTGATAGGCCTGAACGATACCATGGGTGATCCAGGTGCCTTCATCGCGATGGCTGGCGCAGCCCTCGATAACCTGGCCGAAGGCGTGATTGAGCGTCACCCGATAGGGCGAACGTTGATGGAAACGTTTCATGCTCCGGCTATAGTGGAATTGCTCCGGCCACAGTACGGCGCGCGGATCGGGCGACCACCATAAAATAGGGTCGCCGGGAGAAAACCATGGAAAGATACCGCGCTGATAGGCCATCAACAAACGGGCTGGGCTGAGATCGCCACCCAGCGCCAGCAGGCCATTTGGTTCACGCAGAGCGCCTTCCGGAGAAGGGAAGGCGATAGAGTCACGAGAGAGCTGAACCAGACGCATTTTTGACCTCAATACGCACCAGCAATTGTTGACAATAATAGCTTACAGACGTTGCTTAAACTGGTAATAACGGCCCTGTTTCGCCAGCAGCTCTGCGTGACTACCTTGCTCAATAATTTGGCCGTTGTCCATGACTATTATCTGATTAAAACGCGCCAGCCCGCGCAGACGGTGAGTGACCATCAACACGGTTTTATCGCGCATCACTTCACTAAGTAAATCAAGGATCTGGCTTTCCGTTGTTGCATCCAGGCCTTCGGTGGGTTCATCAAGTAGCATTAATGGCGCATCGTGCAATAGCGCGCGGGCGATAGCCAGTCGACGTAATTCGCCGCCGGAAAGCTGACGTCCGCCTTCGCCGAGCCAGCTATTCAGGCCGCTATCTTCCAGCAATTTCTCCAGGCCGACGCGCTCCAGGATATCGGCAAGCCTGGCGTCGCTGGCCTGCGGCGCGGCGAGCAGCAGATTATCGCGCAGCGTCGCGCTGAAGAGATGCACCCGCTGCGGCACGACGCTCATCGCCTGGCGCAGGGTCGTTTCAGACAGCTCGCTAAGTGGCTGGCCATTTAGCTGAATCTGACCGTTGGCCGGATCCCAGGCGCGGGTCAATAGCTGCAGCAGAGTCGATTTACCGCAGCCGGTACGGCCAAGAATGGCGATATGCTCGCCTGCCGCGACCTGCAGAGAAATATCTTTTAGCGCCGGGGCCGACTGCTGCGGGTAGCTGAAGGTTACCTCATTCAGGGTAAGCGCTACCTGGGAGAAGCTTTGCGGCGCCTGATGGCTGAACGTCACCTCGGGCTGCTGCTCGGTAATCTGCGTAATGCGACGCGCGGACGCGATGACCTGGCCGAGATGCTGGAAGGCGCCGGTGACCGGCGCCAGCGCTTCAAATGCCGCTAAGGCGCAGAACACGAAGAGGGCGATCAGCGCCCCCGGCTGGCTATTACCGCCAACGCCTTCGGAGGCCATCCACAGCATGGCGATCACTGCGATGCCGCCAATCAGCAGCATCAGTGCCTGCGACAGGGCGGTGAGCTCAGCCTGGCGGCGCTGCGCCTCCTGCCAGCGCTGTTCCGTTTTTTCCATCTGTTTACGGTAGCGATCGCTGGCATTAAACAGCATTAACTCGGCTTGCCCCTGTAGCCAGGAGGTGAGTTGCTGGCGATACTGCCCGCGGAGTTGGGTGATCTGCTCCCCGGTCGGCTTACCGGCACGGTAAAACAGCGGTGGCAGCAGGAGTAGCGTCGCCAGCATAATTCCGCCAAGCGTTAGCGCCAGGGTGACATCGAGTACGCTTAAGCCGATGGTCACCACCAGGATGACCACCAGTGCGCCAACCAGCGGCGAGATCACGCGCAAATAGAGGTGATCCAGCGTATCGACATCTGCCACGATGCGGTTGAGCAACTCACCCTGACGAAAACGCGCCAGCCCGGCAGGGGAGAGCGGCAGTAGTTTGCTAAACGTGGCGACGCGCAGGTGCTGCAATACCCGGAAAGTGGCATCGTGGCTCACCAGACGCTCAAAGTAGCGGCCGGCGGTACGAATAATTGCCGCGCCGCGAACGCCTGCGGCAGGCAGCATGTAGTTAAAACTGTAAATCCCGGCGACCCCGACCACCGCAGAGGCCGACAGGAACCAGCCGGAAAGCGTTAATAGCCCGATACTTGCCAGCAGGGTGACGATAGCCAGCACCACGCCGAGGGTCAGCAGCCATTTGTGGCGTTTGTATAGCGCCAGATAGGGTAACAGTGCGCGCATTTAAATTTCCTCCTGGCGATGGGCTAACAGTGAGGCAAACGCGCCTCCAGCGGCAGAAAGCTGCGCATAGCCGCCTTGCTCGACAATCTGTCCATTCTGCATCACCCAAATAGCATCCCACTCGGCCAGTCCTGCCAGTTGGTGAGTAACCATCAGCGTGGTCTGCTGGGTAGAAGCGTTAGATAGCGCCTGCATCACACGCTGTTCGCTGTGAGCGTCAAGGCTGGCCGCTGGTTCATCAAGCAGCAACAGGCGGCACGGCACCAGCAGCGCGCGCGCAACGGCAATACGCTGAGCCTGGCCGACCGAGAGGCCGCCAGCCTGATCGCCTAACGGGGTATTAATACCTTGTGGCAATTGGGAAATAAACTCGCTGACCCAGGCCTTATCCATGGCCAGCTGCAGTTGCGATTCCGTGGCTTCTGGCCACGCTAGCAGCACGTTTTCACGCAGCGTGGCGGCGGGCAGTTGCGGGTTTTGACCGACCCAGCTAATTAGCCGACGCCAGCGTTCAGCATCGAGATCGCGCAGCTCCACGCCGTTAACCTGTAGCGAACCTTCATAGGGAAGAAAGCCTGTCAGCGTATTCAGCAGCGAGCTTTTACCGGAACCGCTCTGGCCGACCAGGACCACGCGCTCGCCAGCGTTCAGGGTAAAACTCAGCGGGCCTGCCAGCGTTTTGCCATCCGGCGATTTCACCATCAGATCGCGGGCTTCGAGGCGAATCAGTTCATGATCGCTTAGCGTTTTCTCGCCCCGTTCAGCCTGCGCCAGCGGCGTTTCCATAAAAGTCTTCAGGCTATCCGCTGCGCCAATGGCCTGCGCCTTGGCATGGTAAAATGTGCCTAAATCACGTAGCGGCTGGAAAAACTCCGGCGCCAGAATCAGGGTTAAAAAACCGGACATCAGCGTGACGCCGACGCCGTAGTGGCCGAAGTCGAGCTCGCCGAGGTAGGAAAAACCGAAATAGACCGCCACCAGCGCGATAGAGAGCGAGGTAAAGAACTCCAGCACGCCGGAGGAGAGAAAAGCCAGGCGCAGGACTTCCATCGTCCGCTGGCGGAAATCCTGCGACGCATCGCGGATATTGTTAATTTCCGCCTCGCCGCGGTTGAACAGACGCAGCGTCTCCATGCCGCGCAGACGGTCGAGGAAGTGACCGCTGAGGCGACCGAGCGCAAGGAAATTGCGCCGGTTAGCATCGGCGGCGCCCATCCCGACCAGCGCCATAAAGAGCGGGATCAGCGGGGCGGTGCCGAGTAAAATTAGCGCGGCCGCCCAGTTGCTGGGGAAGATAGTGATAACAATCAGCAGCGGCACGCAGGCGGCCAGCGTCATCTGCGGCAGATAGCGCGCGTAGTAATCATGCATATCGTCGATTTGCTCAAGGATGAGCGTCGCCCAACTGCCGGCGGGTTTTCCCTGAATCCAGGCTGGGCCCGCCTGCTGAAGACGGTCAAGCACCTGGCGGCGAATTTCATAACGGATATGCTGGCCGGCGTGGAAGCCGACGCGTTCGCGCAGCCACACCACCCAGGCGCGCAGGATCAGCACCAGCGCCAGCAAGGTAAACGGCAGCAGCAGCGCCGTCGCCGGGATATTTTCCATTATCATTCGGTGAAGTATACGCGCCAGGAACCACGCCTGAGCGACGATCAATAGACCGCTCACGACGCCCAGCAGGCGAGAAATCATCAACCAGCGACGGGAGATAATGCTTTTTTCTTTTAACCAGCGGGTTAACTCTTGTTGACGGGTTTTATTCATTGCGCGCTTAGCAGGTGTCGTTATGAGATTTTTGGGCACGGCAATGTTACAACGGGGCAAAAATAAAGGCGACTTTTCGTCGCCTTCTTTACCTTTGTTACTGACTTGTAAAGATTATTTGCAAGCGTCAGCTAACCCATCCAGATAGCGTTCCGCGTCCAGCGCCGCCATACAGCCGGTGCCGGCGGAGGTAATCGCCTGACGGTAGATATGGTCCATCACGTCGCCCGCGGCGAACACGCCAGGGATACTGGTTTGCGTGGCGTTGCCGTGGATGCCGGATTGTACTTTGATATAACCGTTTTCCAGCGCTAACTGACCTTCAAAGATAGCGGTGTTCGGGCTGTGTCCAATGGCGACAAACAGACCGGCGACGTCCAGCGTCTCAACGTTATCGCTATTTTTGGTATCGCGCAGACGCAGCCCGCTGACGCCCATCTGGTCGCCGGTGACTTCTTCCAGGGTGCGATCGGTGTGCAGCACGATATTGCCGCTTTCCACTTTATCCATCAGGCGCTTGATCAGGATTTTTTCCGCACGGAAGGTGTCACGACGGTGGATCAGATGCACTTCAGCAGCGATGTTGGACAGATACAGCGCTTCTTCAACCGCCGTGTTGCCGCCGCCGATGACCGCGACTTTCTGGTTACGATAGAAGAAACCGTCGCAGGTGGCGCAGGCAGAGACGCCGCGTCCTTTGAAAGCTTCTTCAGAAGGCAGCCCCAGATAACGGGCGGAAGCGCCGGTAGCGATAATCAGCGCGTCACAGGTGTACTCGCCGCTGTCGCCGACCAGGCGGAACGGACGGTTCTGCAGATCGACGCTGCTGATATGGTCGAAAATAATTTCAGTTTCGAACTTGGTGGCATGCTCGTGCATACGTTCCATGAGCAGCGGACCGGTCAGATCGTTTGGGTCGCCTGGCCAGTTTTCCACTTCAGTGGTGGTGGTCAGCTGACCGCCTTTTTCCATGCCGGTGATCAGCACCGGCTGCAGGTTTGCGCGCGCAGCATAGACCGCCGCGGTATATCCTGCAGGTCCAGAACCTAGAATAAGCAGTTTACTGTGTTTGGCTGTGCCCATGAGATCCCCATATTTTATTGGCATACATTGGGCTGGATTGTAGGGAATTTGCGGGCGTAAAAAAAGAGCGTAGCGATTTTGTTAACGATATGTGCAATAGAACCCGCCGATGGATTGGCGATTTAACGAGCGGAAAATATAATTAATTCTACTGTTAGCGCTCTGATTATAAGATGAAAACATGAGATTCAGAGGGGGTTGATGATGAATATCTGGCATCTTGTACTAAAAATCGATGTTTTGCTTTGACAATCCCCTGTGCTTTTGCGAAAACATTCATGGAAGAAGAAAAGCAGTGTTTCGCGTGCGGCGAATGTTCATGCACGCAAATGCCATTTTTATCCGGGTCAGCGAAATCTACGCATGGTGTGGACAGACGCCATGCGTGATGTCGGTGACTGCCATCAGGCAACGGGCTTCTCACGTACCCCTGGGTTACTCAACGTCGTACGGGTAATAACGGGATGGGCTCTGGCAGTGAAGGCGCAGAGTCAGAACAGGAGTAGGGAAGGAATACAGAGAGACAATAATAATGGTAGATAGCAAGAAACGCCCTGGCAAAGATCTCGACCGCATCGATCGTAACATTCTGAATGAACTGCAAAAAGACGGGCGTATTTCCAACGTCGAGCTTTCCAAACGGGTGGGACTTTCTCCGACGCCTTGCCTTGAGCGCGTGCGTCGGCTGGAAAGACAGGGTTTTATTCAGGGCTATACGGCGCTGCTCAACCCGCATTATCTGGATGCATCACTTCTGGTATTTGTTGAGATTACTCTGAATCGTGGTGCGCCGGATGTGTTTGAGCAATTTAACGCCGCAGTACAAAAACTTGAAGAAATTCAAGAGTGTCACTTGGTATCCGGTGATTTTGACTATCTGTTGAAAACCCGCGTACCGGACATGTCAGCGTATCGTAAATTGCTGGGCGAAACCCTGCTGCGCCTGCCGGGCGTAAACGACACCCGTACCTACGTGGTTATGGAAGAAGTCAAGCAGAGTAATCGTCTGGTAATCAAGACGCGCTAACACGGAACAGGTGCAAAATCGACGTAGTTTGATTACACTCCTGTTAATCCATACAGCAACAGTGCCGGGGAGACCCGGCGCTGTTGTCCGTTTTAGCAGCAGGCAGGAAATTGCCTGATACCTGGAGAGCCTTTCTTGAGCCAGGAATACACCGAAGACAAAGAAGTCAAACTAACGAAGCTAAGCAGCGGGCGCCGCGTTCTTGAGGCGTTACTCATCCTTTGCTCTCTTTTTGCCATCTGGCTGATGGCGGCATTACTGAGCTTTAATCCATCCGATCCCAGTTGGTCACAGACCGCCTGGCATGAGCCTATCCATAATCTGGGCGGCATGCCCGGCGCGTGGCTGGCGGACACGTTATTTTTCATCTTTGGCGTAATGGCCTACACCATCCCCGTGATCATCATCGGCGGCTGCTGGTTTGCATGGCGTCATCAGGAAAATGACGAGTATGTCGATTACTTCGCTGTTTCGTTGCGCCTGATCGGCGCGCTGGCGCTGATCCTCACCTCCTGCGGCCTGGCGGCAATTAACGCCGACGATATCTGGTACTTTGCCTCCGGCGGCGTCATTGGCAGCCTGCTTAGCACCACCTTACAACCCTTGCTGCACAGCAGCGGCGGCACTATCGCCTTGCTTTGTATCTGGGCCGCGGGTTTAACGCTGTTTACCGGCTGGTCATGGGTCAGCATTGCCGAGAAACTCGGCGGCGCAATCCTTTCTATTCTTACCTTTGCCAGTAATCGTACCCGTCGGGACGATACCTGGGTTGATGAAGGAGAATATGAAGATGATGAATATGAAGATGAAGAAGACGACGATACCGCACAGCCGCGGGAATCGCGTCGCGCCCGCATCTTACGCAGCGCGCTAGCGCGTCGTAAGCGTCTGGCGGAAAAGTTCGCCAACCCGATGGGGCGTAAAACCGATGCCGCGCTGTTCTCCGGTAAACGAATGGATGATGCGGAAGCAGTACAATACAGCGCCAGCGCCGCGCGTCCTGGCGATTTAGACCCTTACGATCCGCTACTGAACGGCCATACGGTGGCCGACCCGATCGGCGCCGCCTCCGCCGCTGTCGTTGCGCCGCAGGCATGGGCGGAGCAGGGGACAGGTCAGGCATACCAACCGGAGGCCGCTCACCTGCAACCACCGGTGTATCAGCCTGAATATGCGCCGCAGCAGCCGCCGGTTTATCAACCGGAAGCCGCGCATCCTCAGCAGCCGGCGTATCAGCCTGAGTATGCGCCGCAGCAGCCGCCGGTTTATCAACCGGAATCCGCGCATCCGCAGCAGCCAGTGTATCAGCCGGAATACGCCCCGCAACAGCCGCCGGTTTACCAGCCGGAAGCCGCGCATCCACAGCAGCCAGCGTATCAGCCTGAGTATGCGCCGCAGCAGCCGCCGGTTTATCAGCCGGAAGCCGCGCATCCACAGCAGCCGGCGTATCAGCCTCAGTATGCGCCGCAGCAGCCGCCGGTTTACCAGCCGGAAGCCGCGCATCCACAACAGCCTGTGTATCAGCCTGAGTATGCGCCGCAGCAGCCACCGGTTTACCAGCCGGAATCCGCGCATCCGCAGCAGCCGATATACCAGCCTGAACCGGCTGTTCAACAACCTGTTTATCATCAGGAACCGGCGCCAGCCGCTGAGCCTGAGACTCCTCAGGAAGAAACTAAACGCCCGCCGATGTACTACTTCGAGGAAGTCGAAGAGAAGCGCGCGCGCGAGCGTGAGTTGCTGGAATCCTGGTATCAGCCAATCCCTGAACCGGCGAGCCCGGTGGCGACCAAACCGATCACCACCCCGGCTGCCCCATCCGTGCCGTCCGTCGATGCCGCCGCCGTGACGGCCGTCGCCGCAGGCGTTCATCAGGCCACCACTTCTGGCAGCGCAGCCGCAGCCGCCTCAGTGGCGTCAACCGCCGCTGACGCAGCGCCAGTTTTCAGCCCGGCATCCAGCGGCCCGCGGGTACAGGTAAAAGAAGGCATTGGTCCGAAATTGCCGCGTCCGAATCGCGTCCGTGTGCCGACGCGTCGGGAGCTTGCTTCCTATGGCATTAAGCTGCCGTCTCAGCGTATTGCTGAAGAGCGCGCGCGTCGGGCCGAGCTTGAACATCATTACGATAATGAGCCGCTGAGCGACGATGAAGCCGATGCGTTGGAACAGGACGAGCTGGCGCGTCAGTTTGCCGCTACCCAGCAACAGCGCTATGGCGAGTCCTGGGAATCCGAAAGCGATGAGCAGGACGAAGACGCTGCCGCTGAAGCCGAACTGGCGCGCCAGTTTGCCGCGACCCAGCAGCAGCGCTATGCCAGCGAGCAGCCGCCGGGAGCCAATCCCTTCTCACCGGCGGACTATGAGTTCTCGCCGATGAAAACGCTGGTCAATGATGGTCCAAGCGAGCCGTTGTTTACGCCGACGCCGGAAGTGCAGCCCCAGCAACCGGCTCAGCATTATCAACAACCGGCAGCCGCGCCACAGCAGGGTTATCAACCTGCGCAGCCGCCCGTACACCATCAGCCGGTAGCTCCGCAACCGCAGGCTTATCAACCTGCGCAGCAGCCAATGCAGCAACAACAGCCGGTTGCTCAGCAGCCCGCGCCGTCGCCGCAGGATAGCCTTATTCATCCGCTACTGATGCGTAATGGCGACAGCCGTCCGCTGCAAAGACCAACAACGCCGCTGCCGTCGCTGGATCTCTTGACGCCACCGCCGAGCGAAGTTGAACCTGTTGATACCTTTGCGCTTGAGCAGATGGCGCGTCTGGTCGAAGCGCGTCTCGCCGATTTCCGCATTAAAGCGGATGTGGTGAACTACTCGCCGGGTCCGGTGATCACTCGTTTCGAGCTGAACCTCGCGCCGGGGGTGAAGGCCGCGCGTATCTCTAACCTGTCGCGCGACCTTGCGCGTTCGCTGTCGACCGTGGCGGTGCGTGTGGTGGAAGTTATTCCGGGTAAACCTTACGTTGGCCTGGAATTACCGAACAAAAAACGCCAGACCGTATACCTGCGCGAAGTGCTCGATTGTCCGAAATTCCGCGAGAACCCATCGCCGCTTACCGTGGTGCTGGGCAAAGATATCGCCGGCGATCCGGTGGTGGCCGATCTGGCGAAAATGCCGCATCTGCTGGTTGCCGGTACCACTGGTTCGGGTAAATCGGTCGGCGTGAACGCCATGATCCTCAGCATGCTCTATAAGGCGCAGCCGGAAGACGTTCGTTTCATCATGATCGACCCGAAAATGCTTGAGCTGTCGGTGTACGAAGGTATCCCGCATCTGCTGACGGAAGTTGTCACCGACATGAAAGACGCCGCCAATGCGTTGCGCTGGAGCGTCAATGAAATGGAGCGCCGTTATAAGCTGATGTCGGCGCTGGGCGTGCGTAATCTGGCGGGCTACAACGAGAAGATCGCTGAGGCCGCACGCATGGGACGCCCGATCCCGGATCCTTACTGGAAACCGGGCGACAGTATGGACGCCGTGCATCCGGTGCTGGAAAAACTGCCGTACATCGTGGTGCTGGTGGATGAATTCGCCGATCTGATGATGACCGTCGGTAAGAAGGTGGAAGAACTGATTGCGCGTCTGGCGCAGAAAGCGCGCGCGGCGGGTATTCACCTGGTGCTGGCGACCCAGCGTCCGTCGGTTGACGTGATTACCGGTCTTATCAAGGCCAACATTCCGACGCGTATCGCCTTCACCGTATCGAGCAAGATTGACTCGCGTACCATCCTTGACCAGGGGGGCGCAGAATCGCTGCTGGGCATGGGGGATATGCTCTATTCCGGGCCGAATTCCACCATGCCGGTTCGTGTCCATGGCGCATTTGTCCGTGACCAGGAAGTACACGCCGTGGTGCAGGACTGGAAAGCGCGCGGTCGTCCGCAGTATGTTGACGGTATTACCTCCGATAGCGAAAGCGAAGGCGGTGGTGGCGGCTTTGATGGCGGGGAAGAGCTGGATCCGCTGTTCGATCAGGCGGTCAACTTCGTAACCGAGAAGCGCAAAGCCTCGATCTCGGGGGTGCAGCGTCAGTTCCGTATCGGTTATAACCGCGCGGCGCGTATCATTGAGCAGATGGAAGCTCAGGGGATCGTCAGCGAGCAAGGCCATAACGGTAACCGTGAAGTCCTGGCGCCGCCGCCCTTCGAGTAAGTGCAAAGTTCGGTAAATAAGCGCAAAATCAGCCTGTTCTGCTATTCCGTTGCTCTCAACGGCTCTACAGTAGGGACAGAACAGGCTCCCGCGTCGGGAGTGACGCACAATAAGGATCAACAATGAAGAAACTTGCCATCACCTGTGCATTATTGTCTGGCTTCGTGGTAAGCCAGGTTTGGGCAGACGCTGCCGGCGACTTAAAAAGCCGTCTGGATAAAGTCAGCAGTTTCCATGCCAGCTTCACTCAGAAAGTGACCGACGCAAGCGGTAATGCCGTGCAGGACGGGCAGGGCGATTTGTGGGTGAAACGCCCGAATCTGTTCAACTGGCATATGACCCAGCCGGATGAAAGTATTCTGGTATCGGATGGGAAAACGCTGTGGTTCTATAATCCGTTTGTGGAGCAGGCAACCGCGACCTGGCTGAAAAACGCGACCAGCAACACGCCGTTCATGCTGATCGCCCGCAACCAGTCAGCGGACTGGCAGCAATACAACATCAAACAAAACGGCGATGATTTTGTGCTGACGCCGAAAAGCGGTAACGGCAACCTCAAGCAGTTCACAATCAATGTCGGCCGTGACGGTACTATCCATCAGTTCAGCGCCGTTGAGCAAGACGACCAGCGCAGCAGCTATCAGCTGAAGTCGCAGCAGAATGGCGCCGTCGACGCATCTAAGTTCACTTTTACGCCGCCGCAAGGGGTGACGGTGGACGATCAACGTAAGTAGAGGCGAATGTGAGCAACTTTTCGCTCGATTTTTCCGATAATGCATTTCAACCTCTGGCCGCCCGTATGCGGCCAGAAAATTTAGCGCAGTACATTGGCCAGCAGCACCTGCTGGCGCCGGGTAAACCGCTGCCGCGGGCGATTGAGGCAGGGCATCTGCACTCGATGATCCTGTGGGGGCCGCCGGGCACGGGTAAAACTACCCTTGCGGAAGTGATCGCTCGCTACGCCAATGCTGATGTCGAGCGTATCTCGGCTGTTACATCTGGCGTCAAAGAGATCCGCGAAGCTATCGAACGTGCGCGGCAAAATCGCAACGCTGGTCGACGCACTATCCTGTTTGTTGATGAAGTGCATCGTTTTAATAAAAGTCAGCAGGACGCATTTCTACCGCACATCGAAGACGGCACTATTACTTTTATTGGCGCGACGACCGAAAACCCGTCATTTGAACTTAATTCCGCTTTGCTCTCCCGCGCTCGCGTCTACTTGCTCAAATCATTGACCACGGACGATATCGAGCAGGTGCTCAACCAGGCGATGAGCGATAAAGCGCGAGGCTACGGTGGGCAAGATATTATCCTGCCGGATGAAACCCGCAAGGCGATTGCCGAGCTGGTCAACGGCGATGCGCGCCGGGCGTTGAACACGCTGGAAATGATGGCCGATATGGCTGAAAACGACGATTCGGGCAAGCGAGTGCTGAGAGCGGAACTGCTTACCGAAATTGCCGGCGAGCGTAGCGCGCGTTTTGATAATAAAGGCGACCGTTTTTACGATCTTATATCCGCGTTACATAAGTCCGTGCGCGGTAGCGCGCCGGATGCGGCGCTGTACTGGTACGCACGGATTATTACCGCAGGCGGCGATCCGTTGTATGTTGCTCGCCGTTGTCTGGCTATCGCGTCTGAGGATGTCGGCAACGCCGATCCTCGCGCCATGCAGGTAGCCATTTCCGCGTGGGATTGTTTTACTCGCGTTGGGCCGGCGGAAGGTGAGCGGGCTATCGCTCAGGCGATTGTTTATCTGGCCTGTGCGCCGAAGAGTAACGCGGTCTACACCGCCTTTAAGGCCGCGCTGGCAGACGCTCGCGATCGCCCTGATTACGACGTGCCGGTACATTTACGCAATGCGCCGACCAAACTCATGAAAGAGATGGGCTATGGCCAGGAGTACCGCTACGCGCACGATGAACCTAACGCCTACGCCGCTGGCGAGCAGTATTTCCCGCAGGAAATGGCGCAAACGCGCTATTATCAGCCAACAAACAGGGGGCTCGAGGGCAAAATCGCTGAAAAGCTCGCCTGGCTTGCCGAACTGGATCAAAATAGCCAGATAAAACGCTACCGCTAATTGTGGCGTTGCGGTAAGGTTATTACCTCTATTTCCGTGGTCGTAGTTTGCGGCCATTTTTCCTATTTAAATTCGATAAGCACAGGATAAGCATGCTCGATCCCAATCTGCTGCGTACCGAGCCAGACGCAGTCGCAGAAAAACTGGCACGCCGGGGCTTTAAGCTGGATGTAGATAAACTGCGCGCTCTTGAAGAGCGTCGTAAAGTTCTGCAGGTTCAAACCGAAAACCTGCAGGCGGAGCGTAACTCCCGATCGAAATCCATTGGCCAGGCGAAAGCGCGCGGGGAAGATATCGAGCCATTACGCCTGGAAGTGAACAAGCTTGGCGAACAGCTGGATGCCGCAAAGTCCGAGCTGGAAACGCTGCTGGCGGAAATTCGCGATATCGCGCTGGCGATCCCGAATATTCCTCACGATGACGTGCCGGTGGGCCGTGACGAAAACGACAACGTTGAAGTCAGCCGCTGGGGTACGCCGCGCCAGTTTGATTTCGAGGTGCGCGACCACGTGACGCTGGGTGAAATGCATGGGGGGCTGGATTTCGCCGCCGCCGTTAAGCTGACCGGTTCCCGTTTCGTGGTGATGAAAGGCCAGCTGGCCCGCCTGCACCGCGCGCTGGCGCAGTTTATGTTGGATCTGCACACCGAACAGCACGGCTATAGCGAGAACTATGTTCCTTATCTGGTGAACCAGGACACGCTGTACGGTACTGGCCAGTTGCCGAAATTCGCCGGCGACCTGTTCCATACTCGTCCGTTGGAAGAAGAAGCCGATAGCAGCAACTACGCGTTGATTCCGACCGCCGAAGTGCCGTTGACCAACCTGGTCCGCGACGAAATCATCGACGAAGACGATCTGCCGATTAAAATGACCGCCCATACTCCGTGCTTCCGTTCTGAAGCGGGTTCCTATGGTCGTGATACTCGCGGTCTGATCCGTATGCACCAGTTCGACAAAGTTGAAATGGTGCAGATTGTACGTCCGGAAGACTCCATGGCGGCGCTGGAAGAGATGACCGGCCACGCTGAGAAGGTTCTGCAACTGCTGGGTCTGCCGTACCGTAAGGTGGCGCTGTGTTCCGGCGATATGGGCTTTAGCGCCTGTAAAACCTATGACCTCGAAGTGTGGGTTCCGGCGCAGGATACCTATCGCGAAATTTCTTCCTGCTCCAACGTCTGGGATTTCCAGGCACGTCGTATGCAGGCGCGTTGCCGCAGCAAGTCCGACAAAAAGACTCGTCTCGTTCATACCCTGAATGGTTCTGGTCTGGCGGTTGGCCGTACGCTGGTTGCGGTGATGGAAAACTATCAGCAGGCCGATGGCCGTATCGAGATCCCGGAAGTTCTGCGCCCGTATATGCGTGGCCTCGAATATATCGGTTAATCTTTTCTGCTCTTTCCTTAAAAGCGCCTGCGGGCGCTTTTTTTATATCCTTATTGATACCGGGCAATAATCCCCTCAGTAAATCCGGTGATACTCCCTTTGGATTAATACAGCATAAAAAGCCAATAAAATCCGATATATATAAAATTATATAACGATTGTCAGCTTATTGTGAGCAACCAAAGCGAGTATCTATGAAAATCAAAGCCCCCGATGCTTTACTGGCTGCCGAAGTTAGCCGACGTGGTTTAATGAAAACCACGGCGATAGGCGGCCTGGCGATGGCCAGCAACGCATTGACCTTGCCCTTCACGCGTATTGCGCACGCCGCTGATACGCTGGCGCCAGTGAGTGAGAAAGTGGTCTGGAGTGCCTGCACCGTAAACTGCGGCAGCCGCTGTCCGCTGCGCATGCACGTGGTTGATGGTGCGATTAAGTACGTAGAAACCGATAATACCGGCGATGATAACTACGACGGTCTGCATCAGGTTCGCGCCTGTCTGCGAGGCCGCTCTATGCGCCGTCGGGTCTATAACCCTGACCGGCTGAAATATCCGATGAAGCGCGTCGGCAAACGCGGTGAAGGAAAATTCGAACAAATTAGCTGGGAAGAGGCGTTCGACACTATCGCCAGCAATATGCAGCGCCTGATTAAAGATTATGGCAACGAATCTATTTATCTGAACTACGGAACCGGTACGCTCGGCGGGACTCTGACTCGTTCCTGGCCGCCAGGAAAAACGCTGATTGCTCGTCTGATGAACTGCTGCGGCGGCTATCTCAATCATTATGGCGACTATTCATCGGCGCAGATTGCGGCTGGTTTGAATTACACCTATGGCGGTTGGGCCGATGGCAATAGCCCGTCGGATATCGAAAACAGTCAGTTGGTGGTGCTGTTTGGCAATAACCCTGGCGAAACGCGCATGAGCGGCGGCGGGGTGACTTACTACCTTGAACAGGCGCGGCAGAAATCCAATGCCCGCATGATCATTATCGATCCGCGTTATACCGACACCGGCGCCGGGCGTGAAGATGAATGGATCCCGATTCGACCGGGAACCGACGCGGCGCTTATTTCAGCGCTGGCTTGGGTGATGATTACTGAAAATCTGGTCGATCAGCCCTTCCTCGATAAATACTGCGTCGGCTACGACGAGAAAACCCTGCCTGCCGATGCGCCGGCGAATGGACATTATAAAGCTTACATCCTTGGTCAGGGTTCCGACGGTATCGCTAAAACGCCGGAGTGGGCATCCACCATTACCGGGATCCCGCGTGAGCGCATTGTGAAGCTGGCTCGCGAGATAGCGACGGCGAAACCGGCGTATATCAGCCAGGGGTGGGGACCTCAGCGTCACGCCAACGGCGAAATCGCCACCCGCGCCATCTCCATGCTCGCCATTCTGACCGGCAACGTTGGGATCAATGGCGGCAATAGCGGCGCGCGTGAAGGTTCATATAGCCTGCCGTTCGAGCGCATGCCGACGCTGGAAAACCCGGTAGAGACCAGCATCTCTATGTTTATGTGGACCGACGCGATTGAACGTGGTCCGGAAATGACCGCGCTGCGTGATGGCGTACGCGGCAAAGATAAGCTCGACGTGCCGATCAAGATGATCTGGAACTACGCGGGGAACTGCCTTATCAACCAGCACTCCGAGATCAACCGCACCCACGAAATCCTGCAGGACGATAAGAAGTGCGAAATGATCGTGGTCATCGACTGCCACATGACGTCGTCTGCGAAATACGCCGATATTCTGCTGCCGGACTGTACCGCCTCTGAGCAGATGGACTTCGCGCTGGACGCCTCCTGCGGCAATATGTCCTATGTCATCTTTGCCGACCAGGCAATCAAACCGCGTTTCGAATGCAAAACCATCTATGAGATGACCACCGAGTTGGCGAAACGCATGGGGGTGGCGGAGAAATTTACCGAAGGCCGGACTCAGGAAGGCTGGATGCGCTATTTGTATGAGCAGTCGCGTAAAGCGATTCCCGAACTGCCGGATTTCGATACTTTCCGCCAGCAGGGCATCTTCAAGCAGCGTGACCCGCAAGGTCATCATGTGGCGTATAAAGCCTTCCGTGACGATCCGCAGGCCAACCCGCTGACCACGCCATCGGGCAAAATCGAAATCTATTCCCAGGAGCTCGCTAAAATCGCTGCGACCTGGGAGCTGCCGGAAGGCGATGTCATCGATCCGCTGCCGATCTACACTCCTGGGTTTGAAAATTACAATGATCCGTTGACTGCTAAATATCCGTTACAGCTGACGGGATTCCACTACAAGTCTCGCGTCCACTCAACTTATGGCAACGTTGATGTCCTGCAGGCAGCCTGCCGTCAGGAAATGTGGATCAATCCGATCGATGCGAAGACGCGCGGCATCGTCAATGGCGATCGCATTCGTATTTTCAACGACCGCGGCGAAGTCCATATCGAAGCGAAAGTGACGCCACGTATGATGCCGGGCGTCGTCGCGCTGGGCGAGGGCGCCTGGTATAACCCGGACGCCTCACGCGTGGATCAGGCCGGCAGCATTAACGTGCTGACCACCCAGCGTCCGTCGCCGTTGGCGAAAGGCAACCCATCGCATACCAACCTCGTCCAGGTTGAAAAGCTGTAAGGAGTAACCGATGACAACTCAGTATGGATTTTTTATCGATTCCGCCCGTTGCACCGGTTGCAAAACCTGCGAGCTGGCCTGTAAAGACTACAAGAACCTGACGCCGGACGTCAGCTTCCGTCGTATCTATGAGTATGCCGGCGGCGACTGGCAGGAGGACAACGGTGTCTGGAATCAGAACGTTTTTGCCTACTACCTTTCCATCGCCTGTAACCACTGCGAAGACCCGGCGTGCACCAAGGTCTGCCCGAGCGGAGCGATGCACAAGCGCGAAGATGGTTTTGTGGTGGTCAATGAAGAGGTGTGCATCGGCTGTCGCTACTGCCATATGGCCTGCCCGTATGGCGCGCCGCAGTACAACGCCGCTAAAGGGCATATGACCAAATGCGATGGCTGTCACGAGCGTGTGGCACAAGGCAAGAAACCGATTTGCGTCGAGTCCTGCCCGCTGCGGGCGCTGGACTTCGGGCCGATTGCCGAACTGCGTGAAAAGCACGGCCAACTGGCCGCCGTGGCGCCGCTGCCGTCGGCGCACTTCACCAGGCCGAACATTGTGATAAAACCAAACGCCAACAGCCGTCCGTGCGGCGATACCACCGGCTATCTGGCCAATCCGAAGGAGGTCTAAAATGGGAAATGGATGGCATGAATGGCCGCTGATGATTTTCACGGTCTTCGGTCAATGCGTCGCCGGGGGCTTTATCGTTCTCGCGCTGGCGTTGATGAAGGGCGAACTTTCGCGCGAGCAGCAGCGGCGGGTGATAATGAGCATGTTTGGGCTGTGGGTGTTAATGGGGATCGGTTTTATCGCCTCCACCATGCACCTTGGTTCGCCAATGCGCGCGTTTAATTCGCTGAACCGCGTTGGCGCATCCTCGTTAAGCAATGAAATAGCCAGCGGCGCGCTTTTCTTCGCCGTCGGCGGGATTGGCTGGCTGCTGGCGGTGGTAAATAAACTTCCGTCTGGGCTGCGTAATCTGTGGCTGGCCGTCACCATGATCCTCGGCGTCATCTTTGTCTGGATGATGATCCGCGTATATAACACTATCGATACCGTACCCACCTGGTACACCATCTGGACACCGCTCAACTTCTTCCTGACCCTGTTTATCGGCGGGCCGCTGTTGGGTTACCTGCTGCTGCGTGTCGCGGGTGTGGACGGTTGGGCGATGCGTTTATTGCCAGTGATCATGCTGGTGGCGTTGGTGATTAGCGTGACCGTCGCGCTGATTCAGGGCAGCGAGTTGGCGACGATCCATAGTTCAATCCAACAGGCCTCGGCGCTGGTGCCGAATTATGGTTCCTTAATGGCATGGCGGACGGTCGCGTTAGTTCTGGCGTTGGTCTGCTGGATTGTACCGCAGCTTAAAGGTTATCAACCCGCATTGCCGCTGCTGGGGTTGGCGTTTGTGCTGGTGCTGGTCGGCGAGATGATTGGCCGCGGCGTATTCTATGGTCTGCATATGACCGTCGGTATGGCTATCGCCAGTTAATAACGTGAAATCACGCCGGAAGCCTATTCCGGCGTGATTAAAAAATGCGGTTGATTCATGAAATTTTTCTACTGATATTCCCACTATAGTTTTCCAATAAATTAATAAAAACAATGGAATAATATAAAGAATAATTCCGTTGCCGTTCCGCTGGATAAAAAACTTCTATCGTTGCCCTGAAAACCGCGTCAGGCCTGAATTCTGGCGGATTGACAATGTTTACAGCAGTGGCATGATGCGCACGAAATCTGAACTTCCTCACGGTTAATACCCATGACCATCTACACTCGCCCAGTGCAAATGTTGCTCTGTGGCCTGCTTCTGTTGACGCTGGCAATCGCGGTTTTAAATACGCTTGTCCCGCTCTGGCTCGCCCATGAAAATATGCCAACCTGGCAGGTTGGGATGGTCGGCTCCTCTTATTTTACCGGCAATCTGGTGGGCACGTTATTTGCCGGTTGGGTCATTAAACGTCTGGGGTTTAACCGTAGCTATTACCTGGCGTCATTAATTTTTGCCGTTGGCTGCGTTGGCCTGGGTATTACTCTCGGCTTCTGGACATGGCTGAGCTGGCGTTTTATTGCCGGGGTGGGCTGCGCGATGATCTGGGTGGTGGTGGAAAGCGCCCTGGTGTGCAGCGGTACCTCCCGCAGCCGCGGTCGACTGCTGGCGGCATACATGATGGTCTATTACGTCGGTACCGTGTTGGGTCAACTGATGGTCAGCAAATTACCGACCGATTTAATGAGCGTGCTGCCGTGGGTTACCGGTCTGGCGCTGGCGGCAATATTGCCGCTGCTGTTTACGCGTATTATGAGCCAGGCGGACGAACCGCATGAAACGGTACGTATCTGGCCGATGCTGAAACTGCGTCAGGCGCGCCACGGTGTGAATGGCTGCATTATCTCCGGTATCGTGCTTGGTTCACTATACGGCCTGATGCCGCTGTGGCTGAACCACCAGGGCGTCAGCGATTCCGGTATTGGTTTCTGGATGGCGGTGATGGTTAGCGCAGGCATTCTCGGGCAGTGGCCGGTCGGGCGTCTGGCTGACCGCTATGGCCGCCTGCTGGTGCTGCGCGTACAGGTCTTTGTGGTGATTCTGGGCTGTCTGGCGATGCTGAGCCAGGCGGCAATGGCGCCAGCGCTTTTTGTGCTCGGCGCATCCGGTTTTACTCTGTATCCGGTGGCGATGGCCTGGGCCTGCGAGAAGGTTGAACACCATCAACTGGTAGCGATGAACCAGGCGTTGCTGATGAGTTATACCATCGGCAGCCTGCTGGGGCCGACCCTGACGGCAATGCTGATGCAGAACTTCTCTGATAACCTACTGTTTATTATGATCGCCAGCGTATCGTTTATTTACCTGCTGACGCTGCTGCGCAAAGCCGGGCATCATCCGACGCCGGTGGCACACGCGTAAACATTCTGGCGCGCGGCGAAGGCCGCGCGTAGTCCGTTTATGAAATGAATGTTCCTGTGGGCAGACGGTATTGCGTTCATAGTGTGCCGTTATCGACGGGATTGGTTCTATTATAGTTGCGGGCCGTCGTGAGAGCACCTCCGGCCCGCTGTCGGTTTAGTACATCACCTTATGACCATACTGCTCAAGGATACCCTTCACCCGCTCCATGGTCTCTTTCTTCGGCGGATGTACGCCGTCAAGCTTGTACTCTTCGCCCATCGCGACCCATTTGTGTTTACCTAGCTCGTGGTAGGGCAGGAGTTCGATTTTCTCGACGTTGCCCATATCGCGGGTAAATTCACCCAGACGATGCGCGGAATCGTCATCATCAGACCAGCCGGGAACCACGACGTAGCGGATCCACACGTTAATCCCTTTCTTCGACAGATACTGGGCGAACTCCAGCGTACGATGGTTAGAAACGCCGACCAGGTTCTGGTGGATTTCATCGTTCATCTGCTTAAGGTCAAGCATCACCAGATCGGTGACTTCCAGCAGTTCGTCAATCACCGGATCGTAGCGACGTACGAAGCCGTTGGTATCCAGACAGGTGTGGATACCTTCTTTTTTACAGGCGCGGAACCAGTCGCGGACAAATTCCGCCTGCAGGATCGCCTCGCCGCCGGAGGCGGTGACGCCGCCGCCGGAAGCATTCATAAAGTGGCGATAGGTCACCACTTCTTTCATCAATTCTTCAACGGTGATTTCTTTACCGCCATGGGTATCCCAGGTGTCGCGGTTATGGCAGTAAAGGCAGCGCATCAGGCAGCCCTGGAAGAAGGTAATAAAGCGGATACCTGGGCCATCGACGGTGCCACAGGATTCAAAGGAGTGAATACGACCAATAGTTGACATTGCGGTGATATCTCCGGATTCGGCCCTCCAGGGCCTATGATGCACAGCTCAAACCGGCTGTGTTAAGTCTGTTTTGACAGGTACCCAAAGTATAGATAACTGGCAAAGCAGGCTGGGGCAGGGAATCACTTGTTAAAAAGGCCCCACTGATGTGGGGCCTTTATTGTACGCTTTTTCAGTCAGACAGGGAATTACATGGTCTGAGTGAAGGTACGGGTAATAACGTCCTGCTGCTGTTCTTTAGTCAGGGAGTTAAAACGTACCGCGTAGCCAGATACGCGAATGGTCAGCTGCGGATATTTTTCCGGGTTTTCCATCGCGTCGAGCAGCATTTCGCGGTTCATGACGTTCACGTTCAGGTGCTGACCACCTTCGATGGACGCTTCGTGGTGGAAGTAACCATCCATCAGACCAGCCAGGTTAGTCTTACGAACTTCGTCATCTTTACCCAGCGCGTTCGGTACGATAGAGAAGGTGTAAGAGATACCATCTTTAGCGTAAGCAAACGGCAGTTTAGCAACGGAGGTCAGAGAAGCAACAGCACCTTTCTGGTCGCGGCCGTGCATCGGGTTAGCACCTGGTCCGAACGGCGCGCCAGCGCGACGACCGTCTGGGGTGTTACCGGTTTTCTTACCATACACGACGTTAGAAGTGATGGTCAGAACAGACTGAGTCGGGATAGCGTTGCGGTAGGTATGCAGTTTCTGAATTTTCTTCATGAAACGTTCAACCAGGTCAACGGCCATGTCATCGACGCGAGCATCGTTGTTACCAAACTGCGGATATTCGCCTTCGATTTCGAAGTCAACAGCCAGACCGTCTTCGTCACGAATCGGTTTAACTTTCGCATATTTGATAGCAGACAGGGAGTCAGCAGCAACGGACAGACCTGCGATACCACACGCCATGGTGCGGATAACGTCACGGTCGTGCAGCGCCATCAGAGAGGCTTCGTAGCTGTACTTGTCGTGCATGTAATGAATGATGTTCAGCGCGGTGACGTACTGTTTAGCCAGCCAGTCCATGAAGTGATCCATGCGCTCCATAACTTCGTCGAAGTTCAGGACGTCGCCTTTGATCGGTTCAGATTTCGGACCAACCTGCATTTTCAGTTTTTCATCAACGCCGCCGTTGATAGCATACAGCATGGTTTTCGCGAGGTTAGCGCGAGCGCCGAAGAACTGCATTTGTTTACCAACAATCATCGGGCTTACGCAGCATGCGATAGCGTAATCGTCGTTGTTGAAGTCCGGGCGCATCAGGTCATCGTTCTCGTACTGCAGAGAAGAGGTATCGATGGATACTTTAGCGGCGAATTTCTTAAAGCTCAGCGGCAGTTTTTCAGACCACAGGATGGTGATGTTCGGCTCCGGAGACGGCCCCATGGTGTACAGGGTGTTCAGGAAGCGGAAGCTGTTTTTGGTTACCAGAGTACGGCCGTCAACGCCCATACCACCGATAGATTCCGTTGCCCAAATCGGGTCGCCGGAGAACAGTTCATCATATTCCGGGGTACGCAGGAAGCGAACCATACGCAGTTTCATGACCAGGTGGTCAACCATTTCCTGCGCGTCTTGCTCGGTGATTTTACCCGCCTGCAGGTCACGTTCGATGTAGATATCCAGGAAGCTGGAAGTACGACCGAAGGACATTGCCGCGCCGTTCTGAGATTTAACGGCGGCCAGGTAACCGAAGTAGGTCCACTGAATAGCTTCCTGAGCGGTAGTCGCCGGACCGGAGATGTCGTAGCCATATTTAGCCGCCATCTCTTTGATCTGACCCAGCGCGCGATGCTGTTCAGCAATTTCTTCACGCAGACGGATGGTTGCTTCCAGATCTTCGCCACTTTCCAGTTTCGCCTGCAGCGAGTTGAACTGGGCGAATTTGTCTTTCATCAGGAAGTCGATACCGTACAGCGCAACGCGACGATAGTCACCGATGATACGACCACGGCCGTAAGCATCCGGCAGACCGGTCAGTACGCCGGATTTACGGCAGCGCAGGATGTCCGGGGTATATACGTCGAAAACGCCCTGGTTGTGAGTTTTACGGTACTCGGTGAAGATTTTTTTCAGCATCGGGTCCAGTTCGCGATTGTACGCTTTGCAGGAACCTTCAACCATTTTGATACCGCCGAACGGGATAATCGCACGTTTCAGCGGGGCTTCAGTTTGCAGACCAACGATTTTCTCGAGCGCTTTCTCGATGTAGCCCGCGTCGTGAGAAGTGATGGTGGATGCGAGGGAAGTGTCGAAATCAACAGGCGCGTGAGTGCGGTTTTCCTGTTTAACGCCTTCCATTACGCTGTCCCACAGCTTGGTGGTCGCATCAGTTGCGCCAGCCAGGAAGGATTCGTCACCTTCATATGGGGTGTAGTTTTTCTGGATAAAGTCACGTACGTTGACTTCGTTCTGCCAGTCACCTTTCGCAAAACCTTCCCAGGCTGTGGCTAACTTTTCATTAAGCTCGGACATGTAACACCTACCTTCTTAAGTGGATTTTTTATTTACTGCCTGAGACAACCATTAATGATGATCGTCGCCACGCAGGTAAATGACCCAGTATGTCAACCCAACCAACAAACCACCGCCGATGATGTTTCCGATAGTGACTGGAATCAGGTTATCAGTGATGAAGTTCATAACGGTTAAGTGAGAAAAACTCTCCGGAGTTGAACCGATAGCGGTCCAGAATTCCGGGCTTGCAAAGTTGCGAATTACGATACCCATCGGGATCATAAACATATTAGCGATGCTGTGTTCAAAGCCGCTGGCGACAAACATCGCAACCGGCAACACCATGATCATCGCTTTGTCCATCAGGCTGCGGCCGGAGTAACTCATCCAGACAGCCAGACACACCATCAGGTTCGCCAGGATACCCAGGCAGACGGCTTCAATAAACGTGTGGTGCATTTTGTGGTCTGCAGTTTGCAGAACATTTAAGCCCCAGCCGCCGTTGGCAGTCATATATTCGCCTGATAACCACATTAACAGTACAAACAGCAGCGCGCCGATCAGGTTTCCAACATAGACGTTAAGCCAGTTTTTTGCCAGCTGACCCCAGGTAATACGCCCGCTGGCTTTCGCCACGACGATCAGTACGGTCGAGGTGAAAAGGTCAGCACCGCAGATGACGCAAAGAATCAGACCTAGTGAGAAGCATACCCCGCCGATAAGTTTGGCAATCCCGAAAGGCATTGCGGCAGTACCGGTGGTCGCCGTGATATAAAACACAAAAGCGATGGAGATGAAGACACCTGCGGTAATCGCCAGATAAAACGTCTTCAGCGGATGTTTTGTCGCTTTATAGACACCTGCTTCTTCGGCGACTTTCGCCATCGCGGCAGGGAGTAAAAGATCAAAAGGGTTGTCAGCTTTCACACTAACTCTCTCTTTATATAAGTTGGCGGTGTGATACTAACAAAGCATTATAGAAGGGAATTTGATGTAGATCATATCCTACCGGAGTCATAGGCCCATTTTGCGTGTGGAATTAGCCTGTTGTGGCTTTATCTTTTTGATTTTTAATGAAAAACTAAATTTTAATATTTGCAAATAATGTTGAAAATTTCCATGAGTGACCATTGTTTACGGTTAATTAAAATGGAGTATTTTTATTAAAATTAACAATCTAAATATCATCAATGTTTGGATTTTACTTATAGTTAACTTTGCACCTACAAAATGGCGTGGTTTTGGAGCAAATCATAAAAAAACGGAGCCGCTGGCGGCCCCGTAACGTTATGGTTTACCCCTAATGGGTTATTTGGCCCAGAAGGCCGCTTTTGCCCGCTGCAGCTTTTCGTAGGCCTTCAGTAAAGACTGATGTGCCGGGAAAGCGCGCAGATCGTTATCGACCGCCTGAAGGCCATAGAATGGCGCCTCTCCGCTCAGGGCGGCGCTAGCGGCTTCCACAGCATCCGCGCCATACATACGGATGAAGGCATTCAGGTACTGCAGCGGCTGGCGCTCTTCTTCCTGGCTAAGCAACAGCAGCGTTTGCAGGCAGCGATAATAGTTGGCGCGCTCAGGGCTGAAGATGGAGGCATTGAATTCCATGGTCCACTCTGTCCAAATCAACGCCTGTTCAAGGTCGCCGCCGGCCAAGGCCAGCATCGCTTTCAGCTCGCCGATACGCAGGGTATACCAGCCATTGTCTTTGCCGGTTGCCAGGCCTAATAGTTCGCGGACGCGCGTGAAATCATCAAGTCCTTCATCGTCCATTTGCTCGATGAGCGCCAGATAATCTTCTTTTTCCCACTCGCTACCCGGCAGGGAGAGAATAGTGTCGCGCAGGTGTGCGCCCATGCTGTTATTAGCGAGCCACAGGTCTTCCGCCGGATAAATATCGGACATCCCCGGAACGATGATCCGGCAGGCGTAGACGCTCAGATGTTCGTAGTCGGCGATATAGACTTCTTTATCTTCGGCTTTGAAGATAGCCATCAGGGTGGCGAACTCTTCTTCAGTGGTGCCGGAGAAATTCCAGTCAACGAACGGATAGTCGGCATCCTGTTTAAACATATCCCAGGAGATCAGGCCGCTGGAATCAATGAAGTGAGTTTCCAGGTTGGCGTGCTCGGCAACTTCTTCGTCATCAAAGGTCGGAGGGGTAAAAACGTCGAGATCTTTCAGACTGCGGCCTTGTAGCAGTTCGGTAACAGTACGCTCCAGCGCCACGCCGAAATCCGGATGGGCGCCGAAAGAGGCGAAGCAGGTGCCGTTAGCCGGGTTAAACAGGACTACGCAGATAACCGGATATTTACCACCAAGAGAGCCATCGTAGGCGAAGATCGGGAAACCTTCGGCTTCCAGTTTGGCGATAGATTCAACGACGCCCGGATAGCGCGCCATGACTTCAGCCGGGATCTCCGGCAGGCTGATGCTCTCTGCGATGATACGGTTTTTGATATGACGCTCAAAGACTTCAGACAAGCCCTGCACGCGCGCTTCATTCGGGGTATTACCCGCTGACATGCCGTTGGAAACGTACAAGTTGCCGACAATGTTCATCGGAATATAGACGGTTTCGCCGTCTGATTGACGGGTAAACGGCAGGCCGCAGACGCCGCGCTCGTCGTTGCCGGATTGCAGATCCACGAGCATGCTGGCGGTCAGTTGATCGTCCGGATCGTAAAAGGCGCGCAGGCGGGCATCCAGCAGGCCTTCCGGTACTTCATCATCTTCCGTCAGCGGGAACCACTTTTCGTTCGGATAATGAACGAAGGGACCGTTGGCGATGGTATCGCCTAACCAGAAGTCCGCGAAGAAGTAGTTGGTAGACAGACGTTCGAAATATTCGCCCAGCGCGGAAGCCAGCGCCGCCTTTTTAGTTGCGCCTTTACCATTGGTAAAGCACAGCGCGCACTCTTTATCGCGAATGTGAACGGACCACACGTGTGGTACCGGATTCAGCCACGAGGCCTCTTCGATATCAAATCCGAGGTCGAGCAGTTTCTGCTGGAAGCGAGCGATGGAATCTTCCAGGGCGGCATCTTTGCCGGGGATAAATGTCTGGGTCATAGCAATTCGTTTATTGTTGGCAGGATGCGCAATGATACGGGTTTTACCGGTAAGTGGCTATGTCGTTAGCCGCGGCAATGCATAAAAAGAGAAGAGCGGTAAATGGCATGCGGAGAAACTCCACATGCCGTAGCAAGTTACAGAATCGGCGTACAAATGCTAACGATCATTGCCGCGCCGGCAAGACTGGTACCGACGATGCCTGCCGCCATTACCGCGAAGCCTGCGCCCAGCGTAAAGGGCCCGGTTATCGCTCCGATGACAATCGTCGGAATGCTGACCAGTAAACCAACTGCCGCAGGAATGGACAACAGGCCAAAGCCGCCGCTCACATCAGACATTTCGTTATAGGTTAATTCACGCATAAATATTCCTTTAAAAGTGATTAATACCAGTCTTCATCGGCTGGTTCGAAAATTTTAATGATCTGGAAATACGACGGTAAATGACGGTGCTCTCGCGGAAACATAATTCATGAAGAATTAAGATAATATTCAAGTATTAAATGAGTTGACGGGGGGAGCTACGGCGAGATCGTTTCCTGTGAACGTAGATGATAATTATTTATGCCGTCAGTCCAAATCCGGAATGGACGGCGGAAGAGGGAGGAAAAAGCGATCTGCTCGCAGCGATTATGTCGGTTTAATGACGTCAAGCTGGTTGATTCTTTTGTGTGACGGTGGCCTCGTTTGTGGGCCGCTTAGTTTTACTCGTTGCGGTGTGTGTCACTGAATGATAAAACCGATAGCCACAGGAATAACTTATGCCCGCGACGGTTCGCGTGCAGACAATATAGCAACGTGGTGAGGGGAAATGGCTCAGGTCTATAACTTTAGTTCGGGCCCGGCAATGCTGCCGGCAGAAGTTCTCAAACTGGCGCAACAGGAACTGTGCGACTGGCACGGTCTGGGTACGTCGGTAATGGAAATCAGCCACCGTGGTAAGGAGTTTATCCAGGTGGCTGAAACGGCAGAACAGGATTTCCGCGATCTGCTTAATATCCCTTCCAACTATAAAGTGTTGTTCTGTCATGGTGGCGGTCGCGGACAGTTTGCCGGGATCCCGTTAAATCTGCTGGGTGATAAAACGACAGCAGATTATGTGGACGCCGGTTACTGGGCGGCAAGTGCGGTGAAAGAAGCGCAAAAATACTGCACGCCGAACGTTATCGATGCGAAAACTACCGTTGACGGCCTGCGAGCCGTTAAACCGATGAGCGAATGGCAGTTGACGCCGGGCGCGGCCTATTTGCACTTCTGCCCAAATGAAACCATCGATGGTATCGCTATTCACGAAACGCCGAATTTTGACAAAGATGTCGTCGTCACCGCGGATTACTCCTCCAGTATTTTGTCCCATGAAATCGACGTCAGCCGTTATGGCGTGATTTACGCTGGCGCGCAGAAGAATATCGGCCCGGCAGGGTTGACGCTGGTTATCGTGCGTGAAGACCTGCTGGGTAAAGCCAGCGTCGCCTGCCCATCAATTCTTGATTACACCGTGCTGAATGCCAATGACTCAATGTTTAACACGCCTCCGACCTTCGCCTGGTATCTGGCGGGGCTGGTATTCAAATGGCTGAAAGAGCAGGGCGGCGTGGCCGCGATGGATAAAATCAACCGCCAAAAAGCGGACCTGCTGTATGGCGTGATTGATAACAGTGATTTTTATCGTAACGATGTTGCCGCTGCCAACCGCTCGCGGATGAACGTGCCGTTCCAGCTGGCGGATAGCGCGCTGGACAAACTGTTCCTTGAAGAGTCTTTTGCGGCCGGTTTGCATGCGCTGAAAGGCCACCGCGTGGTGGGCGGTATGCGTGCTTCTATCTACAATGCGATGCCGCTGGCCGGCGTCAAGGCGCTCACCGACTTTATGCAGGACTTCGAACGTCGTCGCGGCTAATTGCTGAGCGCTTTATTTTCATCCCCGCGGCCGGTCTGCGGGGTTTTTATTCTGTTTTTTTGAGAGTCGAGTTTCATGGAATCCCTGACGTTACAACCCATTGCGCGCGTTGATGGCACCGTAAACCTACCCGGGTCAAAAAGTGTCTCTAACCGCGCTTTGCTGCTGGCGGCATTAGCCCACGGCACCACCGTGCTGACCAACTTGCTGGACAGCGATGATGTTCGCCATATGCTCAATGCGCTTAACGCCCTGGGAGTTCACTACACCTTGTCCGCCGATCGCACTCGTTGTGAAGTCACCGGCAACGGCGGTCCGCTTCAGGCCAGCAGCGCGCTGGAGTTGTTTCTCGGTAATGCTGGTACGGCGATGCGTCCGCTGGCGGCGGCGTTGTGCCTCGGCCACAACGATATTGTGCTGACCGGCGAACCGCGAATGAAAGAGCGACCGATAGGCCACCTGGTCGATGCGTTACGCCAGGGGGGCGCGCAAATTGAGTATCTGGAGCAGGAAAACTATCCGCCCCTGCGCCTGCGCGGTGGTTTCAACGGCGGCCAGGTGGAAGTTGATGGCAGCGTCTCCAGCCAGTTCCTTACCGCTTTACTGATGACTGCGCCGCTGGCGCCGCAGGACACGACGATCGCGATTAAAGGCGAGCTGGTATCTAAACCTTATATCGACATCACGCTGCACCTGATGAAAACCTTCGGCGTTAACGTTGAAAACCACAACTATCAGCGCTTTGTCGTACGCGGTGGGCAACAATATCAGTCGCCGGGCGATTATCTGGTGGAAGGGGATGCCTCCTCAGCTTCTTACTTCCTCGCTGCCGGCGCTATTAAGGGCGGTACGGTGAAAGTGACCGGTATTGGCCGCAATAGCGTACAGGGCGATATTCGATTCGCCGACGTGCTGGAAAAAATGGGCGCGACGGTTGTCTGGGGCGACGATTTTATCGCCTGTACACGCGGTGAGTTGAATGCCGTTGATATGGATATGAACCATATTCCGGATGCCGCCATGACCATCGCTACCGCGGCGTTGTTTGCGAAAGGTACCACGGTGCTGCGCAATATTTACAACTGGCGGGTGAAAGAGACCGATCGTCTGTTTGCGATGGCAACTGAACTGCGTAAAGTCGGCGCCGAAGTGGAAGAGGGCGAAGACTATATTCGCATCACGCCGCCTGATACGCTGAAATTTGCTGAAATCGGTACCTACAACGATCACCGCATGGCGATGTGCTTCTCGCTGGTGGCGCTGTCGGCAACGCCGGTCACTATCCTTGACCCGAAATGTACGGCGAAAACGTTCCCGGACTATTTCGAGCAGTTAGCGCGAATTAGTACCTTGGCGTAAATTCTGTCTCGTCCGATAAGGTAAAGCTTTGTCATCTTCCGGGCTGGTATTCCGCCAGCCCGCTATAATTGCGCAATTCTTCTACATTTAATTTCTACTATTCCGTAATTTGCACACAATGCTCACTTTCTGGCGCATTGATGCGTATAATGCGCGGCGTTTATATTCATGCGCCTTGCTAAAGGAGAATAAAGATGACGGCAAATGTTCCGGTAATCACCATTGATGGACCTGGCGGTGCGGGTAAGGGCACGTTGTGCAAGGCAATGGCGGAAGCGCTTGGCTGGCATCTGTTGGATTCCGGCGCTATCTATCGCGTTTTGGCGCTGGCGGCCTTACATCATCATGTTGACGTCGAGTCAGAAGAGGCGCTGGTTCCGCTGGCCGCTCATCTCGATGTACGTTTTATTTCTGCTGACGGCAACCTGGAAGTGGTGCTGGAAGGTGAGGATGTGAGTGCGGAGATCCGCACCCAGGAAGTGGCCAATACCGCCTCGAAAGTCGCTGCCTTCCCGCGCGTTCGCGAAGCGCTGCTGCGCCGTCAACGCGCCTTTCGCGAGCAGCCCGGCCTGATTGCCGACGGCCGCGATATGGGCACCGTCGTTTTCCCTGATGCGCCGGTTAAAATTTTCCTCGATGCGTCGGCGGAAGAACGCGCGCAGCGCCGCCTGCTACAGTTGCAGGAAAAGGGTTTTAGTGTTAACTTTGAACGTCTTTTGTCCGAGATAAAAGAGCGTGACGATCGCGATCGTAATCGTGCCGTGGCGCCGCTTGTCCCGGCCGCTGATGCATTAGTTCTCGATTCAACTGAACTAAGCATTGAGCAAGTAATTGAAAAAGCGCTACAATATGCGCGCGAAAAACTGGCTATCGCTTAACCGTTAAGCGGCAAAGCGTTGCGAGCCTCCGAATTATAGCAGTACCCCCGCAGCAACGGAGTGTTAGCGGGTATGTTAAACAACCCCATCCGGCACGGAGCCAGGTGGACGTTAAATATGAAACCTGAAGATTAAACATGACTGAATCTTTTGCTCAACTATTTGAAGAATCCTTAAAAGAAATCGAAACCCGCCCGGGTTCCATCGTTCGTGGTGTTGTTGTTGCTATCGACAAAGATATCGTACTGGTTGACGCTGGTCTGAAATCTGAGTCCGCCATCCCGGCTGAGCAGTTCAAAAACGCCCAGGGCGAGCTGGAAATCCAGGTTGGTGACGAAGTTGACGTTGCTCTGGATGCAGTAGAAGACGGCTTCGGTGAAACCCTGCTGTCCCGTGAGAAAGCTAAACGTCACGAAGCTTGGATCACGCTGGAAAAAGCTTACGAAGACGCTGAAACTGTAGTCGGTGTTATCAACGGCAAAGTTAAAGGTGGCTTCACTGTTGAGCTGAATGGTATTCGTGCGTTCCTGCCGGGCTCCCTGGTAGACGTTCGTCCGGTGCGCGACACGCTGCACCTGGAAGGCAAAGAGCTTGAATTCAAAGTCATCAAGCTGGACCAGAAACGTAACAACGTCGTTGTTTCTCGTCGTGCCGTTATCGAATCCGAAAACAGCGCAGAGCGCGATCAGCTGCTGGAAAACCTGCAGGAAGGCATGGAAGTCAAAGGTATCGTTAAGAACCTCACTGACTACGGTGCATTCGTTGATCTGGGCGGCGTTGACGGCCTGCTGCACATCACCGATATGGCCTGGAAACGCGTTAAGCATCCGAGCGAAATCGTAAACGTTGGCGACGAAATCACTGTTAAAGTGCTGAAGTTCGACCGCGAGCGTACCCGTGTATCTCTGGGCCTGAAACAGCTGGGCGAAGATCCGTGGGTAGCTATCGCTAAGCGTTATCCGGAAGGTACCAAACTGACCGGTCGCGTGACCAACCTGACCGACTACGGCTGCTTCGTTGAAATCGAAGAAGGCGTTGAAGGCCTGGTTCACGTTTCCGAAATGGATTGGACCAACAAAAACATCCACCCGTCCAAAGTTGTTAACGTTGGCGATGTAGTGGAAGTTATGGTTCTGGATATCGACGAAGAACGTCGTCGTATCTCCCTGGGTCTGAAGCAGTGCAAATCTAACCCATGGCAGCAGTTCGCGGAAACCCACAACAAGGGCGACCGTGTTGAAGGTAAAATCAAGTCTATCACTGACTTCGGTATCTTCATCGGCCTGGACGGCGGCATCGACGGCCTGGTTCACCTGTCTGACATCTCCTGGAACGTTGCAGGCGAAGAAGCAGTTCGTGAATACAAAAAAGGCGACGAAATCGCTGCAGTTGTACTGCAGGTTGACGCAGAACGTGAGCGTATCTCCCTGGGCGTTAAACAGCTGGCGGAAGATCCGTTCAACAACTACGTTGCTCTGAACAAGAAAGGCGCTATCGTAACCGGTAAAGTAACTGCAGTTGACGCTAAAGGCGCAACCGTAGAACTGGCTGACGGCGTTGAAGGTTACCTGCGTGCTTCTGAAGCATCCCGTGACCGCGTTGAAGATGCAACTCTGGTTCTGAGCGTTGGCGACGAAGTTGAAGCTAAATTCACCGGCGTTGATCGTAAAAACCGCGCAATCAGCCTGTCTGTTCGTGCGAAAGACGAAGCTGACGAGAAAGATGCAATCGCAACTGTTAACAAACAGGAAGATGCAAACTTCTCTAACAACGCAATGGCTGAAGCTTTCAAAGCAGCTAAAGGCGAGTAATCTTAGTTATTCAGGCCACAACGGTCTGAATAATGACGAGTTTACTTGACAGATTGCAGGATTCGTCCTGTAATCAAGCACAAAGGGCGGCTACGGCCGCCCTTGTTTAAGCTGTAAGCTAACTTTGCCTTGAAGGAAACCGGAGGAAAAATGACCAAGTCAGAATTGATAGAAAGACTTGCCAGCCAGCAATCTCATATCCCGGCGAAAGCGGTGGAAGATGCTGTTAAAGAAATGCTGGAGCATATGGCCTCAACGCTTGCTCAAGGTGAGCGCATTGAAATCCGCGGTTTCGGCAGCTTCTCTCTGCACTATCGAGCACCTCGCACCGGGCGTAACCCGAAGACTGGCGATAAAGTGGAACTGGAAGGTAAATACGTTCCTCACTTTAAGCCCGGGAAAGAACTACGCGACCGCGCCAATATTTACGAAGAGTAAGTTTTTCCGCATCAGGCAAAGACTTACTTAATAAAAAAGCACCTGAGGGTGCTTTTTTTATGTCTGTTTTTCGCGTCCGCTCGCAAAACTTTTGTTACCCGATAGCAAGCGCCAACATTTCCCGGATAGCGCGACGCAACTCCATTCTTTTATGCATGATCACGGCGGCGAATTGTCTGACACTCCCCGATAACAGGGAGGTGTTATGCGATTACCACATCTGGCAGGCTGCGCCATAATCGGAATTTCGCCGCTGCTTTGGCTACCGGCGCTACCGAATATGCTAAGCGTCTGGTGCTTGATTGGCGCTGCGCTAATCATTGCCACGCTGCGCAAACCTTGCACAACGTATGCCGCATTGACGTTGCTATTTTTCGTATGGGGAATATTACATGCCCGGCAAGCGCTGTGGCCCACTGAGCATATTCCCGGTCACAACCGACAGGCCATTATTGAGCTGGTAGGCGGTGATGGCCTGACGAGCTGGCAAGGTAAGATAATTCGTCTTGAGGGTCGGCGTTTACATCCTGCGGTTGGGATTACCCTCTACGGCAGCGAACTGCCTGAAGCAGGCTGCGTTGGGCAGCGCTGGATGATGACCATCCGCGCTCGTCCGGTACATGGGCAGTTAAATGAGGGCGGCTTCGATAGCCAGCGCTACGCTCTTGCACAGCATCGCCCGCTTAGCGGACGTTTTCTAAATGCCTCATCGCTTGATTCACGTTGTAGCTCCCGGGCTCGCTATCTGGCCTCGTTAAACCGCGCACTCGCTGAGTATCCATGGAAAACGGTGATGCTGGGGCTGGGAATGGGGGAGCGCCTGGCAGTTGCGGATGAGATAAAAAGATTAATGCAGGAGACGGGAACGTCCCATTTAATGGCTATCTCCGGTCTGCATATTGCGCTGGGGGCATCGCTTGGCTGGTTGCTGGTTCGCGGAATACAGTTCTTTCTTCCGTGCCGCTGGATAGGCTGGCGGATACCGCTGCTTGTCGGGTTAGGCTGTGCGCTGTTTTACGCCTGGCTTACCGGCATGCAACCCCCGGCGCTACGTACCTGTGCGGCCTTAACCGCAGGATGTCTGTTGCGGCTACAGGCCAGGCGCTGGTCGCCCTGGCAAATATTTTGCTGTTGTATTGCGGCAATACTGCTGGCCGATCCACTGGCGATAATTTCAGAAAGCCTGTGGTTATCGGTCTTTGCGGTTGCTGCGTTGATTTTCTGGTATCAGCTTGCGCCGCTTCGCCCTTACCGCTGTCATTCACCGTGGCGGCACCTGCTGGCGCTGAGCCACCTGCAGTGTGGCCTGATGCTATTATTGGCGCCGCTGCAGATAGCCCTGTTCCATGGTATTAGTCTGACATCACTGATAGCGAACCTGATTGCCGTTCCGCTGGTGACATTTCTAATAGTCCCGCTGATTTTAGCGGCCATGCTACTGCATCTCAGCGGTCCGGCATTGCTTGAAATGGCGTTATGGCAACTCGCCGATCGGTTGCTGGCAATCTTATTCTGGTTCTTACGCCATTTGCCTGCGGGATGGGTATCGCTTGACGAACGCTGGCTGGCGGTCAGTTTACTGCCGTGGCTGGCGCTTCTGGTATGGCGTTTTCAGGCCTGGCGTCAGATGCCGTTACTCTGTATTAGCGGCGTGGCGCTACTCAGTTGGCCTTTCTGGCGCGCCGCCTCACCGGGCGAGTGGCGGGTGACGATGCTGGATGTCGGACAAGGGCTGGCGGTGGTCATCGAGCGTCAGGGCGCGGCAATTTTGTACGATACCGGCCCGGCCTGGCCGGGAGGCGATAGCGGCGAGCGGCTTATCGTACCCTGGCTACGCTGGCGCGGTCTTCATCCGGAAGGCATAATATTGAGCCACGAACATCTTGATCATCGCGGTGGCCTGAATGCGATTATTCAGGCGTGGCCCAATCTCGTTATTCGTAGTCCGCTTAAAGCGCGCGGGCATCTACCCTGTCGCAGAGGGGAAACCTGGCGCTGGCGAGGGCTCCGATTTCAGGCGCTTTGGCCATTGCCTGCGGGTGAGCATAAAGGGAACAATGGTTCCTGTGTGGTTAGGGTCGATGACGGCAAGCGTAGCGTTTTACTTACCGGCGATATCGAAATCCCGGCCGAACAGCAGATGATAAGCCATTACTGGCAGCATCTTATGTCTACACTTATTCAGGTTCCGCACCACGGCAGCAACACTTCATCCGGCGTGACATTGTTGCAGCGGGTAGGGGGAGAGGCGGCTATCGCCTCGGCAGCGCGATACAATGCATGGAAGATGCCTTCCCAAAAAGTCGCGCAGCGCTATCGTGAGCAGGGATATCGGTGGTTTGATACGCCGCACTCGGGGCAAATAACGATTATTTTTTCTCCAGAAGGTTGGCAAATCCATAGCTTACGAGATCAACTTTTACCGCGTTGGTATCATCAGTGGTTTGGCGGGGACGCGCAGAACGGGTAGAATATGCGGCTATTTCAACATAAGCTGGTTTATTGAATGCAGAACGATAAAGATCTCTCCACGTGGCAGACCTTCCGCCGACTTTGGCCGATGATAGCGCCGTTTAAAGCCGGGCTAATCGTAGCGGCCGTGGCGTTGGTGCTTAACGCGGCAAGTGATACCTTCATGTTATCGCTTCTTAAACCGTTATTGGATGATGGTTTTGGTAAAACGGATCGCTCAGTGCTGTTATGGATGCCGCTGGTGGTGATCGGTTTGATGGTGCTGCGTGGCATCAGTAGCTATATCTCGAGCTACTGTATCTCCTGGGTTTCCGGCAAAGTGGTGATGACCATGCGTCGCCGCCTGTTCGGTCATATGATGGGCATGCCTGTCGCTTTCTTCGACAAACAGTCCACCGGGACATTGCTGTCGCGTATCACCTACGACTCCGAACAGGTCGCTTCATCTTCCTCCAGCGCGTTGATAACCGTAGTGCGTGAAGGGGCCTCAATTATCGGCCTGTTCGCCATGATGTTCTATTACAGCTGGCAATTGTCGCTAATTCTTATCGTGCTTGCGCCTATTGTCTCTGTGGCGATTCGGGTGGTTTCGAAGCGTTTTCGTAATATCAGTAAGAATATGCAGAACACCATGGGGCAGGTGACCACCAGCGCGGAACAGATGCTCAAAGGGCATAAAGAAGTGCTGATGTTCGGCGGTCAGGCGGTTGAAACCAAGCGTTTTGACAAAGTCAGTAATAAGATGCGCCTGCAGGGCATGAAAATGGTCTCCGCGTCCTCCATCTCCGACCCGGTCATTCAACTGATTGCCTCTCTGGCGCTGGCCTTTGTGCTCTACGCGGCGAGCTTCCCAAGCGTCATGGAAACGCTGACCGCCGGTACCATTACCGTGGTCTTTTCTTCGATGATCGCGCTGATGCGCCCGCTGAAATCCCTGACTAACGTCAACGCGCAGTTCCAGCGCGGTATGGCCGCATGTCAGACGCTTTTCTCCATTCTGGATTCCGAGCAGGAGAAAGATGAAGGCACTCGCGTGATTGAGCGCGCCAAAGGTAACCTGGAGTTCCACAACGTCACCTTTAGCTATCCTGGCCGCGAAGTTGCCGCGCTGCGTAACATCAATCTGAGTATCCCGGAAGGGAAAACCGTTGCGCTGGTAGGGCGTTCAGGCTCAGGTAAATCCACCATCGCCAGCCTGATTACCCGGTTCTACGACGTTGACGAGGGGCAGATTCTGCTGGATGGCCACGATTTACGCGAGTACAAACTGAGCTCCCTGCGCGATCAGGTGGCGCTGGTTTCGCAGAACGTGCACCTGTTCAATGATACCGTCGCCAATAACATCGCCTATGCGCGTACCGAAGAGTACACCCGCGAGCAAATTGAAGAAGCGGCGCGTATGGCCTATGCGATGGACTTTATCAACAAGATGGATAATGGACTGGATACGATTATCGGCGAGAATGGCGTGATGCTCTCCGGTGGTCAACGTCAGCGTATCGCTATTGCGCGTGCGCTGCTGCGCAATAGCCCTATCCTGATCCTCGATGAAGCCACCTCGGCGCTGGATACCGAGTCGGAACGCGCAATTCAAGCGGCGCTGGATGAACTGCAGAAAAACCGCACCTCGCTGGTTATCGCCCACCGTCTGTCGACTATTGAACAGGCTGACGAAATCGTGGTGGTAGAAGATGGTCGCATCGTTGAACGCGGCAGCCATCTGGATCTGCTGGAACATAAAGGCGTTTACGCGCAGTTACACAAGATGCAATTCGGTCAATGATAGCGCGCATCTGGTCCGGCGAATCGCCGCTATGGCGGCTATTGCTGCCGCTTTCCTGGCTGTATGGCCTGGTGAGCGCTTTTATCCGCCTCAGCTATAAACTGGGGTGGAAAAAAGCCTGGCGCGCGCCGGTGCCGGTGGTCGTGGTCGGTAATCTGACCGCCGGCGGCAACGGTAAAACGCCGGTGGTGGTTTGGCTGGTGGAACAACTGCAGCAGCGGGGCATACGCGTCGGCGTGGTATCTCGCGGCTACGGCGGCAAAGCCGACCGCTATCCGCTGCTGCTGGATAATGTCACCAGTACAGCGCAGGCGGGCGATGAACCGGTGTTAATTCATCAGCGTACCGGCGCGCCGGTGGCGGTTGCGCCACTGCGTAGCGAGGCGGTAAAAGCCTTATTAGCCGCTCACGATTTACAAATTATCGTCACCGATGATGGTCTTCAGCATTATAAGCTGGCGCGGGATAGAGAAATCGTTGTGATTGACGGCGTACGCCGCTTTGGCAATGGTTGGTGGTTGCCGGCCGGGCCGATGCGCGAGCGCGCATCCCGTTTGCAAAGCGTCGATGCCGTTATCGTCAACGGCGGCGTCGCACGTCCGGGGGAAATCCCGATGCAGTTGCGTCCCGGCATGGCGGTGAACCTGCTTACCGGCGAGCGTCGCGACGTTGCGACCCTCGACAACGTAGTGGCGATGGCCGGCATTGGCCATCCGCCGCGCTTTTTCGCGACGCTTGAAAGCTGCGGCGTGCATCCGGTGAAAACCGTGGCGCTGGCGGATCATCAGGCACTTAGTCAAAGCGCGGTCGCTGTACTGGCAAGCTCGCAGCAGACGCTGCTAATGACCGAAAAAGACGCGGTTAAATGCCGTGAATTTGCCGCCGCTAACTGGTGGTATCTACCGGTTGACGCCATAATGACCGATGAACGCGCACAGCGGTTGCTCGCGGACTTAGTGACGCTGGCGCAACGTTAACCTGCGTGCTGGTTTTGCTCGCCGCTGTGCTTGAATCCCCTACGGAGAACCTGCATGTCGGTATTGCAATTGTCGCTAAAAGAGGCTCGCCATCTTCATCTCGCGGCGCAAGGGCTACTGAAAAAGCCCCGGCGTCGCGCTCGCCAGACTGACATCCTTTCCACTATTCAGCAGATGTCGCTGCTGCAAATCGATACGATCAACGTGGTCGCCCGTAGCCCTTATCTGGTGCTGTTTAGTCGTCTTGGCAGTTATCCTCAGCACTGGTTGGATGATTCTCTGCGTAGCGGCGAGCTGATGGAGTACTGGGCGCATGAGGCCTGTTTTTTGCCGCGTAGCGATTTCGCCCTCGTGCGCCACCGGATGTTGAATCCTGACAAGATGGGTTGGAAATACCATAAAGAGTGGATGCACGAACACGCCGCCAGCATAGAAGAGTTGCTGGCGCATATCGCGCAAAATGGCCCGGTTCGCTCAGCGGATTTCTCCCATCCGCGTAAAGGAGCCAGCGGCTGGTGGGAATGGAAACCGCATAAACGTCATCTTGAAGGGTTGTTCACCGCCGGCAAACTGATGGTCGTTGAGCGGCGTAACTTTCATCGCGTCTATGATTTAACCCATCGGGCGATGCCGCACTGGGATGACGAGCGCGACGCGCTCTCCCGCCAGGAGGCCGAGTCTATTATGCTGCGTAACAGCGCGCGCAGCCTGGGCGTTTTTCGTCCGCAGTGGCTGGCCGATTATTATCGTCTACGCCAGCCAGCATTACCGGCGCTGCTGAAGGGCTGGCAGGATGAGGGGCTGGTGGTGCCGGTTATGGTTGAAGAACTGGGTGAAATGTGGCTGCATCGCGATCTGCAAGCGTCGCTGGAATCGGCATCCGGCGGTAAGTTAACCGCCAGCCACAGCGCCGTGCTCTCGCCGTTTGACCCGGTGGTGTGGGACCGTAAACGGGCCGAGCAGTTATTCAACTTCAGCTATCGACTGGAATGTTATACCCCTGCGCCGAAACGGCAATACGGCTACTTTGTGCTACCGTTGCTGCATCAGGGAAAACTGGTTGGCAGGATGGACAGCAAGTTGCACCGAAAGGACGGCATGCTTGAGATCTTTTCGCTGTGGCTGGAAGAGGGCGTGAAAGTGACCGCCGGGCTGGAAAGCGGACTCCAGCGGGCAATTAACGATTTTGCGCGCTGGCAAGGTGCAGAAGAGGTTGTGCTGCGCCAGCTACCCGCGACGCTATTTGCTAACCAGCGGCAAGGTTGGGGCGTTGAAGCCGCGTGATACGCCGGCTACCATCCTGTGATATGCTGCTGATAAATCTATTCGGTCCATCAGGAGGAATCATGGATCACCGTTTACTTGAAATTATCGCCTGCCCGGTTTGTAACGGTAAGCTGTATTACAGTCAGGATAAGCAAGAGCTTATCTGCAAAGCCGATAGTCTGGCCTTCCCGCTGCGCGAAGGGATCCCGGTACTACTTGAAAACGAAGCGCGCTCACTCGCGGTAGAAGAGAGCCAGCCATGAGTTTCGTCGTCATTATCCCTGCCCGATTTGCCTCCACGCGTCTGCCGGGGAAACCTCTGCAGGATATCAACGGTAAACCGATGATCGTCCACGTGCTGGAGCGCGCCCGCGAATCTGGCGCGGATCGCATTATCGTCGCCACCGATCATGAAGATGTCGCGCGTGCGGTTGAAGCCGCGGGCGGCGAGGTTTGCATGACCCGCGCAGACCATCAATCCGGCACCGAGCGTCTGGCGGAAGTCGTTGAAAAATGCGCTTTCAGCGATGACACCATCATCGTCAATATTCAGGGTGATGAACCGATGATCCCGTCGGCGATCGTGCGCCAGGTGGCGGAAAACCTCGCGGTCAGCACCAGCGGGATGGCAACGCTGGCGGTGCCTATCCACGATGCCGAAGAAGCGTTTAACCCGAATGCGGTCAAAGTGGTCATGGATGCCGACGGCTACGCGCTCTATTTCTCACGAGCGACGATTCCGTGGGATCGCGATCGCTTTGCAAAATCGCGTGAGCAAATTGGCGATTCCCTGCTGCGCCATATTGGTATTTACGGCTACCGCGCTGGTTTTATTCGCCGCTACGTCAGCTGGGCGCCAAGCCCGCTCGAACAAATTGAGATGCTCGAACAGCTGCGCGTATTGTGGTATGGCGAAAAAATTCACGTTGCGGTGGCGGAAGTGGTTCCTGGCACTGGCGTGGATACCCCGGAAGATCTGGAACGCGTCCGCGCCGAACTGCGTTAATTCTTGCCGTCCCCTTCGCCTGGAGGGGACATATTTCTGCCGCTAATTAGCCCATTTTTGATCTTATCCGCTGACAAGTCGCCCCCAGACGCTCATTATGAAAACAGTAGTCTTCATGAGGGTATCTATGATGGAACAGTTGCGAGCCGAACTGAGCCACCTGCTTGGCGAGAAGCTAAGCCGCGTGGAATGCGTTAGCGAGAAACCCTCGTCAGCGCTGTGGTCGCTGTATGATGCGCAGGGAAACCCGATGCCGCTGTTGGCGAAAAGCTTCACTACGCCGGGCGTGGCGCGCCAGCTGGCGTGGAAAATCTCAATGCTTGCCCGTAGCGGCACCGTTCGTATGCCGGTGGTGTACGGCGTCATGACACATGAAGAGCATCCGGGGCCTGACGTATTGCTGATTGAACGGTTACGCGGCGTTTCAGTAGAAGCGCCGGCGCGCACGCCCGAGCGGTGGGAGCAACTGCAGGATCAGATTGTCGAAGGATTACTGGCATGGCACCGCCACGACAGCGGCGGCTGTGTGGGAATGGTCGATAGCACCCAGGAAAACGTCTGGCCGCACTGGTATCGCCAGCGGGTAGAAATGCTGTGGAGCACGCTTAACCTCTATCATGACACCGGGCTGACAATGCAGGATAAGCGCATTTTATTCCGCAGTCGTGAAAGCCTGCCGCAATTGTTTAGTGATTTCAACGACAACTGCGTGCTGGTCCATGGCTGCTTTACGCTACGTAGCATGCTCAAAGACGCGCGCACCGATCAGCTGTTGGCGATGGTCGGGCCGGGGATGATGCTGTGGGCGCCGCGCGAGTATGAATTGTTCCGCCTCGCCGACGGCGGGTTAGGGGAGCAGCTGCTATGGCGTTATTTGCAGCGGGCGCCGGTCGCGGAGTCTTTCGTCTGGCGGCGCTGGTTATATCAGTTATGGGATGAAGTCGAAAGCCTGGTAAATACCGGGCGCTTCGATCGCGCCCGTTTCTCATTTGCCGCGAAATCAATCCTGCCCTGGATCGCCTGACGCTCCCTTTAGCCACTGCCAGCCCCGCCCCAGAGTCTCGTAAATCGCGCGTTCGCTGTGCATCAGCCAATACGGTGACGGCAGCGCGCGCTCCCAGGGGTTAAGCGCCGACTCTACCGCCAGCTGGTTGGCTGGCGCCGGTAACGGATTTAGCCCTGCATGGCGGAAAAATATCATCGCTCGCGGCAAGTGCGAGGCTGAGGTCACCAGCAGGAATGGCGCGCCGCCGATGGTTTTTTTGACTTCAGCCGCTTCCTGTTCGGTATCTTTTGGTCGGTCAAGGACGATAATGGCGCTGCGCGGTACGCCGAGGCTCTCGGCGACGCGCGCCCCCGCCTCGGCGGTGCTGACCGGATTGGTTTTGGCCGCCGCGCCGGTAAAAATCATTTTCGCGCCAGGGTTTTCCCGCCACAGGCGGATCCCTTCTGCCAGCCGCGGCAGACTGTTGTTGATCAGGTTGGAGCTCGGTGCCCACTGCGGGTTCCAGGTATAGCCGCCGCCCAGCACCACGACATACTCAACGGATTTGCCGCCGCGCCAGGTCGGGTAGCTTTTTTCTATCGGTTTTAATAACCCATCAGCCACCGGCTGCAGGCTTAATAGCGCCAGCAACAGCCAGCTTAAGGTGACCACCGTCTTGCCGGTTTTTTGAAAACGGCTGCGCCACAGCAGGGCGATGCCGACCGCCATCAGCAATAACAGCAGAGGAAGCGGCAACAGCATACCGCCAAAAACCTTTTTCAGCGTAAAAAGCATCCCGGATGGTTCCTTTTTTAACCATATAAGCAAAGTTCTGCGTGGATCTTATAACAGATCGCTTCATTATCGCCGTGGGTATGACAAAATAGCGGTTTTGTGTTGGCTTGTGGAGTCGTCCGTGCAGGATCGCAATTTTGATGACATCGCTGAAAAGTTTTCGCGCAATATTTATGGCACCACCAAGGGCCAACTGCGTCAGGCGATCCTTTGGCAGGATCTGGAACCGCTGCTTAAGCAGATGGGGCCAGGACCGTTGCGGGTGCTTGATGCCGGCGGCGGCGAAGGGCAAACGGCGATCCGCGTCGCGGAATTAGGCAATCACGTCACGCTATGCGATCTTTCCGCCGAAATGGTGGCTCGCGCTCAGCAGGCCGCCCGCGATAAAGGTGTGATCGACAACATGCATTTTGTACAATGCGCGGCGCAGGATATTGCTCAGCATTTGGAAAGCCCCGTCGATCTGATACTGTTTCATGCGGTGCTTGAGTGGGTCGCGGAACCGCAGGAAATGTTGCGCACGCTGTGGTCGGTGTTGCGCCCGGGCGGCGCGCTGTCGTTAATGTTCTACAATGCTAACGGCCTGCTGATGCACAATATGGTCGCCGGAAACTTCGACTACGTACAAATCGGCATGCCGAAAAAGAAAAAACGCACGCTGTCGCCGGATTATCCGCGCGATCCGCAGCAGGTTTACGGCTGGCTGGAAGATCTCGGTTGGCAGATAACCGGTAAAACCGGCGTGCGGGTGTTTCATGATTATCTGCGTGAGAAACGTAAACAGCATGACAGTTTTGCGGTGCTGCTGGAGCTGGAAACGCGCTACTGTCGTCAGGAGCCGTATATCAGCCTGGGCCGCTATATTCATGTCACTGCGCTTAAGAAAGATCCAGGCGCACAGCCGCAGATGCAAGGATAAACTATGAGTGAATTTTCCCAGACAGTCCCCGAACTGGTTGCCTGGGCCAGGAAAAATGATTTTTCCATCTCGCTGCCGGTCGACAGACTCTCTTTTCTGCTGGCTGTCGCCACGCTGAACGGCGAGCGGCTGGAAGGGGAAATGACCGAGGGAGAACTGGTGGACGCGTTCCGCCACGTTAGTGATGCGTTTGAGCAGACCAGCGAAACCATCAGCCAGCGCGCCAATAACGCCATCAACGATATGGTGCGCCAGCGTCTGCTGAACCGCTTTACCAGCGAAATAACGGAAGGGAATGCTATCTATCGCCTGACGCCGTTAGGTATCGGCATTACCGATTACTACATTCGCCAGCGTGAATTTTCCACCCTGCGTTTGTCGATGCAGCTGTCGATTGTGGCCGGCGAACTGAAGCGGGCTGCAGATTCCGCGGATGAGGGTGGCGATGAATTCCACTGGCATCGCAACGTTTTTGCGCCGCTGAAATATTCGGTGGCGGAAATCTTCGATAGTATCGATCTGACTCAACGCATCATGGATGAGCAGCAGCAGCAGGTGAAAGACGATATCGCCCAACTGCTGAACAAAGACTGGCGCGCGGCGATTTCTAGCTGCGAACTGCTGCTGTCCGAAACCTCCGGCACCCTGCGCGAATTGCAGGATACCCTGGATGCGGCGGGCGATAAGCTGCAGGCCAACCTGTTGCGTATCCAGGACGCTACCATCGCGCGCGACGATCTGCATTTTGTCGACCGTCTGGTGTTCGACCTGCAAAGCAAGCTCGACCGTATCGTCAGCTGGGGCCAACAGGCTATCGACCTGTGGATCGGTTACGATCGTCACGTACATAAATTTATCCGTACCGCCATCGATATGGATAAAAACCGCGTTTTCGCCCAGCGTTTGCGTCAGTCGGTGCAGACCTACTTCGATGCTCCGTGGGCGCTGACCTACGCCAGCGCCGATCGCTTGCTGGATATGCGCGATGAAGAGATGGCGTTGCGCGATGAAGAAGTCACCGGCGAGCTGCCGGCAGACCTCGAATTCGAAGAGTTCAACGAAATTCGCGAGCAGCTGGCCGCGCTGATTGAAGCGCAGCTGGCGGTCTACAAAGAGAAAGGTATGCCGCTGGATCTCGGCCTGGTGGCGCGAGAGTTCCTGGCGCAATATCCGCGTGCGCGCCATTTTGACGTCGCGCGAATCGTCGTTGACCAGGCGGTACAGCTGGGCGTCGCCCAGGCAGATTTCACCGGACTGCCGGCAAAATGGCAGCCGATTAATGATTACGGAGCCAAGGTACAGGCGCATGTCATTGACAAATATTGAACAAGTGATGCCAGCTAAGCTGGCGCAGGCGTTGGCCAATCCGTTATTTCCGGCGCTGGATAGCGCCCTGCGCGCAGGTCGTCACATTGGCCTGGATGAGCTGGATAATCACGCATTTTTGATGGATTTTCAGGATTACCTGGAAGAGTTTTATGCGCGCTACAACGTTGAGCTGATCCGCGCGCCGGAGGGGTTCTTCTACCTGCGCCCGCGCTCTACGACGTTGATTCCGCGCTCGGTATTATCAGAGCTGGATATGATGGTCGGCAAAATTCTTTGCTACCTCTACCTCAGCCCCGAACGTCTGGCTAATGAAGGCATCTTCACCCAGCAGGAGCTCTACGATGAACTCCTGACGCTGGCGGACGAAAGCAAATTGCTGAAGCTGGTGAACAACCGTTCCACCGGCTCCGACCTCGACCGCCAGAAGCTGCAGGAAAAAATGCGCGCGTCCCTCAACCGCCTGCGTCGCCTCGGCATGGTGTGGTTTATGGGCCACGACAGCAGTAAATTCCGCATCACCGAATCGGTGTTCCGCTTTGGCGCTGACGTGCGCGTCGGCGACGATCCGCGCGAAGCGCAGCTGCGCATGATCCGCGACGGCGAAGCAATGGCGCTGGAGAATCACCTGCAGCTCAATGACGAGAATGAAGAGAATCAGCCGGATAGCGGGGAGGAAGAATAATGATTGAACGCGGTAAGTTTCGCTCGCTGACGCTGGTTAACTGGAACGGTTTTTTTGCCCGGACCTTCGATCTTGATGAGCTGGTAACGACGCTCTCCGGGGGTAACGGCGCCGGTAAATCGACAACCATGGCGGCTTTCGTCACGGCGCTGATCCCCGATTTAACCCTGCTGCACTTCCGTAACACCACCGAAGCGGGCGCCACCAGCGGTTCGCGCGATAAAGGCCTGCACGGTAAACTGCGTGCCGGCGTCTGTTACTCGGTGCTCGACGTGATCAACTCGCGCCACCAGCGCGTGGTTGTCGGCGTACGTCTGCAGCAGGTTGCCGGGCGCGATCGTAAAGTCGATATTAAGCCATTTGCCATCCAGGGATTGCCAACCTCGATCCAGCCGACCCAACTGTTGACCGAAACGCTCAACGAGCGCCAGGCGCGCGTCGTGAGCCTCAACGAGCTGAAAGACAAGCTCGACGCGATGGAAGGGGTGCAGTTCAAACAGTTCAACTCGATCACCGAATATCACTCGCTGATGTTTGATTTGGGCGTGGTGGCCCGTCGTCTGCGCTCTGCATCCGATCGTAGCAAATACTACCGCCTGATTGAGGCCTCGCTGTACGGCGGGATCTCCAGCACCATTACCCGCTCGCTGCGCGATTACCTGCTGCCGGAAAACAGCGGCGTGCGTAAGGCGTTCCAGGATATGGAAGCGGCGCTGCGTGAAAACCGTATGACCCTGGAAGCGATTCGCGTAACTCAGTCCGATCGCGATCTGTTTAAGCACCTTATCAGCGAAGCCACCAACTACGTGGCGGCGGACTACATGCGCCACGCCAACGAGCGGCGAATCCATCTGGATAAAGCGCTGGAGTACCGTCGCGAGCTCTTTACCTCGCGTTCGCAGCTGGCGGCAGAGCAGTACAAACATGTCGATATGGCGCGCGAGCTGCAGGAACACAACGGCGCAGAAGGCGATCTGGAAGCTGATTATCAGGCCGCCAGCGATCACCTGAACCTGGTACAAACCGCGCTGCGTCAGCAGGAAAAAATCGAGCGCTACGAGGCGGATCTCGACGAACTGCAGATTCGTTTGGAAGAGCAAAATGAAGTGGTGGCGGAAGCCGCCGACCAGCAGGAAGAGAACGAAGCTCGCGCCGAGGCCGCCGAACTGGAAGTGGATGAGCTGAAAAGCCAGCTCGCCGATTACCAGCAGGCGCTCGACGTGCAGCAGACTCGCGCCATTCAGTACAATCAGGCGCTTCAGGCGCTGGAACGCGCGCGTGCGCTGTGTCACCTGCCGGATTTAACCGCCGACAGCGCCGACGAATGGCTGGAAACTTTCCAGGCGAAAGAGCTGGAAGCGACGGAAAAAATGCTGTCGCTGGAACAAAAAATGAGCGTGGCGCAAACCGCGCACAGCCAGTTTGAACAAGCGTATCAGTTGGTTGCGGCGATCAACGGCCCGCTGGCGCGTAATGAAGCCTGGGATGTGGCGCGTGAATTACTACGCGATGGCGTCAACCAGCGTCATCTGGCTGAGCAGGCTCATGGGTTGCGTAGCCGTCTCAACGAGCTGGAGCAGCGCCTGCGTGAACAACAGGACGCCGAGCGCCAACTGGCCGAGTTCTGTAAGCGCCAGGGCAAACGCTACGATATCGACGATTTGGAAACGCTGCATCAGGAGCTGGAAGCGCGTATCGCTTCGTTAGCCGACAGCGTTTCTAACGCTCAGGAACAGCGCATGGCTCTGCGTCAGGAACTGGAGCAGCTGCAGTCGCGTACCCAGACGCTGATGCGCCGGGCGCCGATTTGGCTGGCGGCGCAAAATAGCCTCAACCAGCTGTGCGAGCAGAGCGGCGAGCAGTTTGAATCAAGCCAGGACGTTACCGAGTACCTGCAGCAGCTGCTGGAGCGCGAGCGCGAAGCAATCGTTGAGCGCGATGAAGTCGGCGCCCGCAAGCGCGCCATCGACGAAGAAATCGAGCGTCTCAGCCAGCCGGGCGGTTCTGAAGACCCGCGTCTGAACGCGCTGGCGGAGCGCTTTGGCGGCGTGCTGTTGTCGGAAATCTACGACGACGTTAGCCTCGAAGATGCCCCGTACTTCTCCGCGCTGTATGGCCCATCGCGCCATGCGATCGTGGTTCCGGATCTGTCGCAAGTGGCGGAGCAGCTCGAAGGGCTGGAAGATTGCCCGGAAGACCTGTATCTGATCGAAGGCGATCCGCAGTCCTTCGATGACAGCGTTTTCAGCGTCGATGAGCTGGAAAAAGCGGTGGTCGTGAAAATTGCCGACCGCCAGTGGCGCTATTCGCGTTTTCCGACGCTGCCGCTGTTTGGCCGCGCCGCGCGTGAAAACCGCATCGAAACGCTGCACGCCGAGCGTGAAAGCCTCTCCGAGCGTTTTGCTACGCTGTCGTTTGACGTGCAGAAAACGCAGCGCCTGCATCAGGCCTTTAGCCGCTTCATCGGTAGCCATTTGGCGGTTGCCTTTGATGACGACCCGGAAGAAGAGATCCGCAAACTCAATAGCCGCCGCGGCGAACTGGAGCGCGCGCTGAATGCGCATGAAAGTGATAACCAGCAGAACCGCGTCCAGTATGAGCAGGCGAAAGAGGGCGTGTCGGCGCTTAACCGCCTGCTGCCGCGCCTGAATCTGCTGGCCGATGAGACGCTGGCCGATCGCGTAGATGAAATTCAGGAGCGTCTGGATGAAGCGCAGGAAGCGGCGCGCTTTATCCAGCAGCATGGCAATCAGCTGGCGAAACTGGAACCGATTGTCTCGGTACTGCAGAGCGACCCGGAACAGTTCGAACAGCTGAAAGAAGACTACGCCTATTCGCAGCAAATCCAGCGCGATGCGCGCCAGCAGGCTTTCGCGCTGGCGGAAGTCGTGCAGCGCCGCGCTCACTTCAGCTACTCTGACTCGGCGGAGATGCTCAGCGGCAACAGCGATCTTAACGAGAAGCTGCGCCAGCGCCTGCAACAAGCTGAATCCGAGCGTAGCCGCGCTCGCGAAGCGATGCGTAGCCACGTTGCGCAGTTGAACCAGTACAACCAGGTGCTGGCGTCGCTGAAAAGTTCGTATGACACCAAGAAAGAGCTGCTCAACGATCTGTATAAAGAGCTGCAGGATATCGGCGTGCGTGCCGATGCCGGCGCGGAAGAGCGCGCGCGCGCGCGTCGTGATGAGCTGCATATGCAGCTGAGCAACAACCGCTCCCGCCGTAATCAGCTGGAGAAAGCGTTGACCTTCTGCGAAGCGGAGATGGACAACCTGACCCGCAAACTGCGCAAGCTGGAGCGCGATTACTGCGAAATGCGCGAGCAGGTGGTGAGCGCTAAAGCGGGCTGGTGCGCGGTGATGCGTCTGGTGAAAGACAACGGCGTGGAACGTCGTCTGCACCGCCGCGAGCTGGCCTATCTCTCCGCCGACGAACTGCGTTCGATGTCGGATAAGGCGCTGGGCGCGCTGCGTCTGGCGGTCGCTGATAACGAGCACCTGCGCGACGTCCTGCGTATTTCGGAAGATCCGAAACGTCCGGAGCGCAAAATTCAGTTCTTCGTTGCCGTTTATCAGCATCTGCGCGAGCGTATCCGCCAGGATATTATTCGCACCGATGATCCGGTAGAAGCGATCGAGCAGATGGAAATCGAGCTCAGTCGTCTGACCGAAGAGCTGACCAACCGCGAGCAGAAGCTGGCGATCAGCTCACGCAGCGTGGCGAATATCATTCGCAAGACCATTCAGCGTGAGCAGAACCGTATTCGCATGCTCAACCAGGGGCTGCAGAGCGTATCGTTTGGTCAGGTCAACAGCGTGCGTCTGAACGTCAACGTGCGTGAAACCCACTCGACGCTGCTTGATGTCCTCTCCGAACAGCATGAGCAGCATCAGGATCTGTTTAACAGTAATCGCCTGACCTTCTCGGAAGCGCTAGCGAAACTTTATCAGCGCCTGAATCCGCAGATTGATATGGGGCAACGTACGCCGCAAACCATCGGCGAGGAGCTGCTCGACTACCGCAACTATCTGGAGATGGAAGTGGAAGTTAACCGTGGTTCCGACGGCTGGCTGCGCGCGGAGTCCGGCGCGCTGTCAACCGGTGAAGCGATCGGTACCGGGATGTCGATTCTGGTGATGGTGGTGCAGAGCTGGGAAGATGAATCCCGTCGTCTGCGCGGTAAGGATATCTCGCCTTGCCGTCTGCTGTTCCTCGATGAAGCAGCGCGTCTTGATGCTCGCTCTATCGCCACGCTGTTCGAACTGTGCGAACGTCTGGAGATGCAGCTGATTATCGCAGCGCCTGAAAATATCAGCCCGGAAAAAGGCACAACTTATAAACTGGTGCGTAAAGTGTTTAATAATCACGAACACGTACACGTTGTCGGCCTGCGCGGTTTTGCCGCGCCGGTGCCGGAAGCGCTGCCTGGAACCGCTGACGCCTCCTGAAAGGGTGCCGATTAATAGGAAAAAGGGTGACAATTTGTCGCCCTTTTTGTTTTTCTGTACAGTACGCTAACAAGGTATAGTCTTTAAACTTCTTTACATTTGGTAAGGCAAAAGCGTTTTCGCCTTTATATACTGAGAATAAGCCCCATTAGGCGGGCAGCAATGTGTTAACAGGGGGCAAGGGATGTTGCTAAAGAAACGGTATGGTCGACAATTGTCGGTGCTCAGCCTGAGCCTGGCTTTTGCATTTGCTCCGCTGTTCAATGTCCAGGCCGCAGAGCCTGAAGTTATACCCACAGATAGTTCCGCGACGGTGGGCGATCTGTCGTCGGCATTAGCCCAAAGCGACGGCCAGTCCGCAGCGGTCGCGCAAATGGCCGGCGAGAAGCCGCTGGCGGCGGATGCGGTGGCGAAAAGCCGTGCTGAAATCGAGGCCTTACTGCCGTCTGGTTATCATCCGGTTTATATCAATCCGCTGGTAGCGCTGTACGCTGCCCGCGACATGAAACCCATGTGGGAGAACCGCGAAGCGGTACAGGCCTTCCAGCAGCAGCTGGCGGAGGTCGCTATCGCTGGCTTCCAGCCGCAGTTCACCACCTGGGTGAGCCTACTGACTGATCCGTCAGTCAGCGGCCTGGCCCGCGATGTCGTGCTCTCCGACGCCATGATGGGGTATCTGCATTTTATTAGCGGTATTCCGATGCAGGGGAACCGTTGGCTGTACGGCTCAACACCTTACAAAATGACGACGCCGCCGCTCTCGGTCATCAACCAGTGGCAGCTGGCGCTGGATAACGGTTCGTTAGCGCAATTTATTGCCGGACTGGCGCCGCAACATTCACAATATGAAGCAATGCATCAGGCGCTGCTGACGCTGGTGGCGGATAATCGTCCGTGGCCGCAACTGACCAGCAACGCCTCGCTACGTCCGGGAGAGTGGAGCAACGATATTGGCGCGCTGCGTGAAATCCTGCAGCGTACCGGCATGCTGGATGATTCGGCGAAAATCGCCCTCCCGGGCGATGTGGTAAGCCCATCGGCGAAACCGAAATCGAAAACAAAACCTGCCGCGCGTGGCGTGTACGATCGCCAACTGGTCGAGGGCGTTAAACGCTTTCAGGCCTGGCAGGGGCTGGGCGCTGACGGCGTCATCGGCCAGTCTACCCGCGACTGGCTGAACGTCTCTTCGGCGCAGCGTGCCGGGGTGCTGGCGCTGAATATCCAGCGTCTGCGTTTGCTACCGAGTAAATTGTCCACCGGTATCATGGTCAATATTCCGGCGTTCTCGCTGGTCTACTATCAGGACGGCAGTCAGGTGCTGGCATCGCGGGTCATTGTCGGTCGTCCGGATCGTAAAACGCCGATGATGAGCAGCGCGTTGAACAACGTGGTGGTCAACCCGCCGTGGAACGTGCCGCCGACGCTGGCGCGCAAAGATATCCTGCCGAAGGTGCGCAACAATCCAGGCTATCTGGAACAGCATGGTTATACGTTGATGCGCGGCTGGAACAGCAAAGAAGCTATCGATCCGTATGGTGTCGATTGGTCTACCATCACCGAGAAGAATCTACCGTTCCGTTTCCAGCAGGCGCCGGGCGCGCGCAACTCGCTGGGGCGGTATAAGTTCAATATGCCAAGCTCGGATGCTATTTATCTCCACGATACGCCGAACCACAATCTGTTCCAGAAAGATGTTCGCGCGTTGAGCTCGGGCTGCGTTCGCGTCAATAAAGCATCTGAACTGGCGAATATGCTATTGCAGGATGCGGGCTGGAATGATTCACGCATTTCCGACGCGCTGAAGCAGGGGGATACGCGCTACGTCAATATTCGGCAAAATATTCCGGTTAATTTATATTATTTGACCGCCTTTGTTGGCGCTGATGGACGTACACAATATCGAACAGATATTTACAATTACGATCTCACCGCGCGATCCAGCGCACAAATTCTGCCAAAAGCGGAACAATTAATCAGGTAAATGAAGTAGTTCTGCGAAAAATGTTGTCCTAGCACTGAACGAAATCGGGCCATGGTCGTCTACAAGGCCCGTATTTCCTGGGGTGAGGCTGCCTTGACGTTGGCAATAATGCCCGGTAAGGTGCCTTTCGTGCGCCAGAAGTGCATATACATATAATCCGCAAAAATGTATTGCGGCGGTCAGTACGAAAACGCTCTCCTGCTGAGCTTTATTAGCGGTAAGGGAGCGTTAGCGCGTCGTCAGCCAAATACGTTGTAGCGGAATAGTATATTACGATTCATTTACCTGTAGACCTGATTATCATGGACAAATTTGACGCTAATCGCCGCAGATTGCTGGCGTTGGGTGGCGCTGCCCTCGGTGCTGCCGCCATTCTCCCTGCGCCGGCATTTGCCACCCTCTCGACCCCCCGACCGCGTATTTTGACGCTGAATAACCTGCACACCGGTGAATCACTCAAGGCGGAGTTTTTCGATGGTAGAGGCTATATTCAGGATGAATTAGCAAGACTTAACCATTTTTTCCGTGATTTCCGCGCGAATAAAATTAAGTCTATTGACCCAGGATTATTCGATCAGCTTTATCGCCTACAGGGACTACTCGGCACCAATAAGCCTGTCCAGCTCATCTCCGGTTATCGCTCCGTCGATACCAACGATGAACTTCGCGCACGAAGCCGTGGTGTAGCGAAACATAGCTATCACACCAAAGGCCAGGCGATGGATTTCCACATTGAAGGCGTTGCCTTAAGCAATATTCGCAAAGCGGCGTTATCTATGCGCTCAGGTGGTGTAGGATACTACCCACGTAGCAACTTTGTGCATATTGATACCGGTCCGGTACGGCACTGGTAACGAAAGGAGCATCATGAACTATCGTATTATTCCGGTCACGGCGTTCGCCCAGAACTGTTCTTTAATTTGGTGTGAACAAACCCGGCTTGCCGCTCTGGTCGATCCTGGCGGCGATGCCGAGCGCATCAAGGAAGAAGTCGCGGCGGCAGGCGTCAGCCTGATGCAGATCCTGTTGACGCATGGTCACCTGGATCACGTCGGCGCGGCAGCCGAGCTGGCGCAACATTACGGTGTGCCAATTATTGGACCGGAAAAAGAAGATGAGTTCTGGCTGGAAGGATTGCCGGCGCAAAGCCGCATGTTCGGGCTGGATGAATGTCAGCCTTTGCAGCCGGACCGCTGGCTGAATGAAGGGGATGTGGTAACCGTCGGCAATATCGCTTTGCAGGTATTGCACTGTCCTGGCCATACCCCGGGGCACGTGGTTTTCTTTGACGATGCCTCGCGTCTGCTGATTTCCGGCGATGTGATTTTCAAAGGAGGAGTAGGACGCAGCGACTTCCCGCGAGGCGACCACGGCCAGTTGATTGATGCGATTAAACGTAAACTGTTGCCTTTGGGCGACGACGTGACGTTTATCCCCGGTCATGGCCCGTTATCGACGCTGGGATATGAGCGCCTGCATAATCCGTTCCTGCAGGATGAAATGCCGGTCTGGTAATGCCTGACCTTAAGCAAGTAAAAAAGGCCGCGTTTGCGGCCTTTTTCTTATGCGTCAGGGCTGAGAATTACAGCACCGCGACGATGGCTTCGCACAGCGGCGCCATATTATCAGGCGTCATGCCGGCAACGTTGATACGCCCGGACGCGACCGCATAAATAGCGAACTCTTCACGCAGACGCAGCACCTGCTCTTTGGTCAGGCCGCTAAACGAGAACATCCCATTCTGTTTGGTGATAAAGGTAAAGTCGCGGCTGGCGCCTTTTTCCTGCAGAGTATTCACAAATAGTAAGCGCATGCGCTGAATACGCTGGCGCATATCGGTGAGTTCTTGTTCCCAGATGGCGCGCAGCGCGTCGTTGCTGAGAATCGTCGCCACCACCGAGGCGCCGTGCGCCGGCGGGTTTGAGTAGTTGGCGCGGATAACCGCTTTCATCTGGCTGAACGCGCGATCGACGGTGTCCTGATCGGCGGCAACCAGCGTACAGGCGCCAACGCGCTCGTTATACAGGCCGAAGTTTTTCGAGTAAGAGCTGGCGACCAGTAGCTCTTTATGCAGCGCGGCAAACGCGCGCAGGCCTTCAGCGTCTTCTTCCAGACCGCGGGCGAAGCCCTGGTAGGCGAAGTCAAACAGCGGCAGCCAGCCTTTTTCGGCGGACATTTGCGCCAGCTGTTGCCACTGTTCCAGCGTTGGATCGATGCCGGTTGGGTTGTGGCAGCAGCCGTGGAACAGCACAACGTCGCCCGCCTGCGCTTCGTTCAGGCTGGCCAGCAGACCGTCGAAATCAAGCTGGTGGTTAGCGGCATCGTAGTAAGCGTATTCACGCACTTCCAGCCCGGCAGCGCCGAAAACGCTTTTATGGTTCGGCCAGCTTGGGTTGCTTACCCATACCCGTTTAACGTCGGTGTTTTTGGCAAGGAAATCAGCCGCTACGCGCAGGCCGCCGGTGCCGCCTGGGGTTTGGGCGGTACGGGCGCGCTTATCGCCGATAATTGCGCTTCCTTTACCGAACAGCAGCTCCTGAGTGCAACGACCAAACTCCGGAATACCATCAATACCGAGGTAGTTTTTGGTGGTTTCATTTTCCAGCAGATATTGCTCGGCTTTTTTTACGCTGGTCAGAACAGGCGTTTTACCTGTCTCATCTTTGTAAACACCAATTCCGAGGTTAATTTTGCCTGGGCGGTCATCGGCACGAAACAGATCGGCCAGGCCCAGAATAGGGTCGGCAGGGGCGGCTGTAATGTTCTCAAACATGACGAGGTTCCATTGTGATTACTGAGGGAAATCCGCTATCAGGGTAACGGTAGATTTACAAATTGCCAACCGTTTGCGACAAAAAGCGAGAAGGTTTTTGCAAGTTACGATCTTCGTCTTAGTAACGCAGAAAAGCAGGACCGAAGTCCTGCTTTTTAGGCATATCACGAAGGGGTGTACTACAGATTAGAACTGGTAAACGATACCAACCGCAGCCTGGTCGTCGGTGGCAACGCCTGCTTCACGAGTATAGGAGTTGTCGTCCAGCTGGTTGAACTTGTACGCCGCGTACACGTTCATGTTTTTGTTGAAGTAGTACCAGGTACCCAGTTCAATGTATTTAACCAGGTCCGCATCGCCGCCGCCGAAGCCGCCGCGAGCCTGCAGATTTTTACCTTTAGTCTGCACGTAGCCGAGGGACGGACGCAGACCGAAATCGAACTGATACTGAACCACAGCTTCGAAGTTCTGAGTTTTGCCCGCGAAGTAGTTATCTTCTTCCGGGGTCATGTTGTAAGTCTGGGAGTACATAACAGCGGCGTAGATGTTGTTAGCATCGTACTTAGCAGAGGTTGCCCATGCTTCAGCTTTGTTACCGTTGCCGTCGCGCTTCTGGTCAACGCTACGGTTGGAGTTAGCGTAACCTGCGGACAGCGCGATACCGTTATCAAACGCGTAGGTTGCCGCGGTGCTGAAGCCGTCGCCATTCTGTTTACGAACAACGCGGTCGTGATCGTTTTTACCCTGGTACTGCAGCGCGAAGCTCAGACCGTCCACCAGACCGAAGAAGTCTGAGTTACGGTAGGTGGCCACGCCGTTGGTACGGCCGGTCATGTAGTTATCGGTGTAGTTCCAGCCGTCGCCGCCCCACTCAACCAGCATATCGGTTGCGGATTCGACGTCGTAGATGGCGCCGTAGTTACGGCCATAGTCGAATGAACCATATTCGCCCGCTTTCAGACCGGCGAAGGCCAGACGGGTTTTAGTGGTCTGGGAACCTTCAACGTTGGACGCATCCATGTTGTATTCCCACTGGCCGTAACCGATCAACTGGTCGTTGATTTGGGTTTCGCCTTTCAGGCCGATACGGGCATAGGTGGTGTCGTCGCTGCTGGTGTCACCATTGGTGGTCCAGACATGTTCGCCAACCATTTTTCCGTAGAAATCCAGCTTGTTACCATTTTTGTTATAGATTTCCGCAGCGTTGGCCGCACCGGCTACCAGCAGGGCAGGGATCACCACTGCCAGAATATTGCGCTTCATCATTATTTATTACCCTCATTAATATTTTTTATATGACACTTGCCACCGCCGCCAATAAATTCCGTCAATGAAAATTTACAGAACTATTGAAGATAGTTTGGTGTCTGAAGGCATCTTTCCATCGGTGGTGCCGTTTCGCTAGCCGGAAAATGCTACCAATATCGTAAAGTAGTAACAAAAAGAAAAAACATGTAACCAAATATTTATTTTTGGGAACTTTGTGAACTCAATCAAAATTCCGTTCCACTTTGCGAAGATTGTCACCTTCTTATATATATCTATATGAATTAGTTATGAATATTTTCGCTAAAGACAGATTTGATTATTTTTTGTCTCAGTTTGGCTCCTTTTTCGTTCAGGCGCCTTTTTTGCATAACGTGCGCGTAATGATTAAAAAATAGCCAATTCAATCAGTGTATTCATTTGTGTCTTAACATAAGGTGCGAAATCTACGTACTAAGGGTAAGGAAATAGTGAGTAACATAATTACGAATTGTGAAGGTTGATGTTTAAGTTTGTTGAAATTCGCTCACGAAAATTGACATAAAAAAAGGCCGGCTTGCGCCGACCTTGTCAGTGTTTTAACGAAACGCGATTAGAATGTGGCGTTACGTGGCGTACGTGGGAAAGGAATCACGTCGCGAACGTTCTGTACGCCGGTTACGTAGGCGATAAGACGCTCGAAGCCCAGACCGAAGCCGGAATGCGGGACGGTGCCGTAACGGCGCAGATCACGATACCACCAGTAGTCTTCTTTATTCAGACCCATTTCGGCCATACGCGCGTCCAGAACATCCAGACGCTCTTCACGCTGGGAGCCGCCGATGATTTCGCCGATGCCCGGCGCCAGAACGTCCATTGCGGCGACGGTTTTACCGTCTTCGTTAAGGCGCATGTAGAACGCCTTAATGTCTTTCGGATAGTTTTTCACGACCACCGGCGCTTTGAAGTGCTCTTCGGCCAGATACCGCTCATGCTCGGAGGAGAGATCCACGCCCCAGTACACCGGGTTTTCAAACTGCTTGCCGCAGTTTTCCAGGATAGTGACGGCGTCGGTGTAATCAACCTGGGCGAAATCAGCAGAGACAAAACGCTGCAGACGGTCGATGGCGTCTTTATCTACGCGCTCGGCAAAGAACTTCATGTCATCCGCACGCTCTTCCAGTACCGCCTTGAAGACGTACTTCAGCATGGCTTCTGCCAGACCGGCAACATCGTTGAGGTTGGCGAAGGCAACTTCCGGCTCCAGCATCCAGAACTCCGCCAGGTGGCGGCTGGTGTTGGAGTTTTCGGCGCGGAAGGTTGGGCCGAAGGTATAGATTTTGGACAATGCGCAGGCATAGGTCTCACCGTTCAACTGGCCGGAAACGGTCAGGAACGACTCTTTACCGAAGAAGTCTTTATCGAAATCGACTTTACCCTGGTCGTTACGCGGCAGGTTTTCCAGATCCAGCGTCGATACGCGGAACATTTCACCGGCGCCTTCGGTATCGGAAGCGGTGATAAGCGGGGTGGATACCCAGAAGAAACCCTGTTCGTCGAAGAAGCGATGCAGCGCCTGCGCCAGGGTGTGGCGTACGCGCGCTACCGCGCCAATCAGGTTGGTGCGCGGACGCAGGTGCGCCACTTCACGCAGATACTCGATGCTGTGGCGTTTCGCCGCCATCGGGTAGGTGTCCGGATCTTCAACCCAGCCGGTGACTTCCACGCTGGAGGCCTGGATTTCAAAGCTCTGGCCCTGACCCTGGGAGGCCACGACTTTACCGGTGACGATAACCGAACAGCCGGTGGTCAGGCGCAACACTTCCTGATTGTAATTGGGCAGAGAATTATTAATAACGGCCTGTACAGGATCAAAGCAGGAACCGTCATAGACGGCGAGGAAAGAAAAGCCAGCTTTAGAATCTCGGCGGGTACGCACCCATCCGCGCACGGTGACTTCGCTGTCAACGGCAACGCGGCCCTGGAGTACGTCGGCTACAGGCACAACGCTCATAATATTCTCTCTATATAGTCCAATAAAAAAGTCTCTTCCCCTTCAACGGGGGGATATCTATGTTACCTGTCATCTTCCATCAGACAAGCAGAATTCGCATCATAAAGGGATAATTTGACAATAAATAATAAAGAAAAAGGAGCCTGAGAGGCTCCTTGTTGAAATTAACTCGCCTTTTTAATCGGCGGCAGATCGAAGGCCTCACGCAGGGCACGGACGAAAGCCTTGTCGTGGCAGATGGTTTTACCCGGGCTATCGGAGAGTTTCGCCACCGGCTTGCCGTTACATTCTACTAGTTTTATGACGATATTCAGCGGTTTCACCTGTGGGATGTCGCAGGTTAACCGGGTGCCGATACCGAAACTGAGATTCACCCGCGAGGAGAAGTGGCGATACAGATCGACCGCTTTGCCGAGGTCGAGGTTATCGGAGAACACCAGCACTTTACTCATCGGGTCGATACCCAATTTCTGATAATGGGCGATAGCTTTCTCGCCCCACTCCAGCGGATCCCCGGAGTCATGGCGCAGTCCCTGATAGCGGGTGGCGAATTCAGGACCGAAATCACGCAGGAAAGCGTCCATGGTGATGCAGTCGGTCAGAGCAATACCCAGCCGATCCGGATATTCCGCCAGCCAGGCGGCAAGAGCCGCGCGCTGGCTGCTGGCAAGGTTTGGACTGATCTGCTGGTGCGCCTGGAACCATTCGTGCGCCTGGGTGCCCATCGGGGTTAAATTGAGTCGGCGGGCCAGATCGTAGTTGCTGGTGCCGACAAACCACGGCTCCTGCTGCAAGCGCTGCACGATAGCCTGCTGTACTTCACGGGAGAAGCGGCGGCGGGTGCCGAAATCCATCAGGCGGAATGCCGACATATCGATGGCGGCGGTCATGTCGGCGAAGTCGGCAAGCTTATGTTCGAGCGTCTCCAGCGCCAGATCGACGCCGATTTCCGGCGAACGGTAGTGGTGCACCAGTTCGCTGATGACCGCCAGCAGCGGCACTTCCCACATGATCACTTCGCGCCACGGCCCGGCGAGGCGAATATTCAGCTTGCCATGATCGTTGATGACGGTGACCTGGCTCGGGTCGTAGCGGAAGTCGCGTAGCCAGTCGAGATAGTCCTGCGAGAAGAACGGCAGGGTGGACAGCCAGTGATACTCATCGTCCTGCAGCTTCAGGTCGCGCATGGTTTCAACCTGCTCGCGAATCGCGTCGGCATAGATGCCGAGCAGATCGTCTCCGCGGCAGCGGAACTCTGCCGCCACCTCCACATCATAGTAGCGGTGGAAGACGGCCTGCTGCATATGCAGCTTATAGGCATCCGTATCAAGCAGCGAGTGCAGTACAGGAGAAGTGAATTGTGTCATGGTGCGCAGTAGCATCCTCTCACTGGGGCGTTCCATTCAAACCAAAGCAGAAAAAAGGAGGCGGAGTATACCTTTAATACCCGGTGCTGTCCTGCTGCGATGGCTCGACGGTAACGCTGACGGTCATTTGCGAGGCCTAGTTTAATATATTGAACACGGATCACACCACAAGCTTTGCGCCGGGTCGAGCGCATTTCGTGCCTCATGTGTTATCAATATGTAGCGATTTTCGTGTTGAACGTTGAAAAGATGAAGATTCTGCATAGCGCGATCTGCGCAACAGGAATAGACTGGAGCCGATACTTTACAGACACGCTAAAGGTTTTTTATGACACAACAGCCCCAAGCCAAATACCGCCACGACTACCGTGCGCCGGATTATCTGATTAGCGATATTGATTTGACCTTTGACCTGGATGCCGCGAAAACCGTTGTCACGGCCGAGAGTAAGGTTTCCCGTCACGCGGCTGCGTCTGATGTGCCATTGCGTCTGGATGGCGAAGACCTGACCCTGATTTCACTGCAGGTGAACGGCCAGCCGTGGAACGACTATAAAGAAGAAAACAATCAGCTGGTGATTAGCGGTTTGCCGGACAGTTTCACTCTGACTATTGTCAATGAAATTAGCCCGGCGGCGAACACCGCGCTGGAAGGCCTGTATCAGTCAGGCGAAGCGCTATGTACCCAGTGCGAAGCAGAAGGCTTCCGCCATATTACCTGGTACCTCGACCGCCCGGACGTGCTGGCGCGCTTCACCACCAAAATCATCGCCGATAAAGCGAAATACCCCTACCTGCTTTCTAACGGCAACCGCGTAGCGCAGGGCGAGCTGGACAATGGCCGTCACTGGATCCAGTGGCAGGATCCGTTCCCAAAACCCTGTTACCTGTTCGCGCTGGTGGCCGGCGATTTCGACGTGCTGCGTGATACCTTCACCACCCGTTCCGGGCGTGAAGTCGCGCTCGAGCTGTACGTTGACCGCGGCAATCTCGACCGCGCGCCGTGGGCGATGACCTCGCTGAAAAACTCAATGAAGTGGGACGAAACCCGTTTCGGTCTCGAATATGACCTCGACATCTATATGATCGTCGCCGTCGACTTCTTCAACATGGGCGCGATGGAGAACAAAGGCCTCAACGTCTTTAACTCTAAATATGTGCTGGCCCGTACCGATACCGCGACCGATAAAGACTACCTCGATATCGAGCGCGTCATTGGTCACGAATATTTCCATAACTGGACCGGCAACCGCGTGACCTGTCGCGACTGGTTCCAGCTCAGCCTGAAAGAAGGGCTGACCGTATTCCGCGATCAGGAGTTCAGTTCCGATCTCGGTTCGCGTGCGGTAAACCGTATCAACAACGTGCGTACCATGCGCGGGCTGCAGTTTGCCGAAGACGCCAGCCCGATGGCGCACCCGATCCGTCCGGATATGGTTATCGAAATGAACAACTTCTACACCCTGACGGTCTACGAAAAGGGCGCGGAAGTGATCCGTATGCTGCACACCCTGTTAGGCGAAGCCAATTTCCAGAAAGGGATGCAGTTGTACTTTGAACGCCACGATGGCAGCGCCGCCACCTGCGATGATTTCGTGCAGGCGATGGAAGATGCTTCGAACGTCGATCTGTCGCATTTCCGTCGCTGGTACAGCCAGTCCGGCACGCCGGTCGTGACCGTGCATGACGACTATAACCCGGAAACCGAGCAGTACACGCTGACTATCAGCCAGCGTACGCCGCCGACCGCGGAACAGGCCGACAAGCAGCCGCTGCACATCCCGTTCAGTATCGAGCTGTACGATAACGAAGGCAAAGCGATCCCGCTGCAGAAGGGCGGTCATCCGGTGCACCACGTGCTGAACGTGACCCAGGCGGAGCAGACATTCGTCTTTGATAACGTTTACTTCCAGCCGGTACCGGCGCTGCTGTGTGAATTCTCCGCGCCGGTCAAGCTTGAATATAAATGGAGCGACCAGCAGCTGACGTTCCTGATGCGCCACGCGCGTAACGACTTCTCGCGTTGGGATGCCGCGCAGAGTCTGCTGGCGACCTACATCAAGCTCAACGTTAATCGTCATCAGCAGGGACAGCCACTGTCGCTGCCGATCCACGTCGCTGACGCCTTCCGCGCGATCCTGCTCGACGAAAAAATCGATCCGGCGCTGGCGGCGGAAATTTTAACGCTGCCGTCGGCCAACGAAATCGCTGAGCTGTTCACCATCATCGATCCGATTGCCATCGCGGCGGTGCGCGAAGCGCTGACCCGTACGCTGGCGAAAGAGCTGGCCGATGAGCTGCTGGTGGTTTACAACGCCAACAAGCTCGACAGCTATCGCGTAGACCATGCCGATATCGGTAAACGTTCTCTGCGCAATACCTGCCTGCGCTATCTGGCTTTTGGCGATGTTGAGTTGGCAGATAAGCTGGTGCAAGCCCAGTATCATCATGCTGACAACATGACCGACGCGCTGGCTGCGCTGTCGTCGGCGGTGGCGGCGGAGTTGCCGTGCCGTGATGCATTGATGCAGGAGTATGACGATAAGTGGCACCAGGACGGTCTGGTGATGGACAAGTGGTTCATCCTGCAGTCCACCAGCCCGGCGGCCAATGTGGTTGAGACGGTACGCGGATTGCTCAAGCACCGTTCATTCACGATGAGCAACCCGAACCGTGTACGTTCGCTGATCGGCGCCTTCGCGAGTAGCAACCCGGCGGCGTTCCATGCCGAAGACGGCAGCGGTTACCAGTTCCTGGTGGAAATGCTGACCGAGCTCAATAGCCGCAACCCGCAGGTGGCGTCGCGTCTGATTGAGCCGCTGATTCGTCTGAAACGCTACGATGAGAAACGTCAGGCCAAGATGCGTGCGGCGCTGGAACAGCTGAAAGGGCTGGAGAATCTCTCCGGCGATCTGTTCGAGAAGATCGCCAAGGCGCTGGCGTAACGGCGGTGCAAATCCCGGATAGCGGCGCAAGCGCCTTATCCGGGTTCACTACGCTGGCTGAAACTGCCGGTGTTGGTGGCCGCAAAATCCCCGGTGGCGCACTCGCTTACCGGGGCTACAGCGCTTTGCGATTTGGTAGTCCGGCCGAGCGAAGCGCGGGCCGGGGACGTTAGTTAGCCATGACTAAACAAACGCGGCGTGCGCTCGCTGTCGCCGCGCTTCATCACCCGATCGAGCACCTGTGCTTCCAGTTCCGCCAGCTTCGCCGAGCCGAACCGCCGCGGACGTGGAATATCCACGTTCAAATCGAGGCCGATTTTCTTTTCTTCTATTAACAGCACCCGGTCGGCCATCGCCACCGCTTCACTCACATCATGAGTTACCAGCAACACGGTAAAGCCGTGCTCCTGCCAGAGCGAAACAATCAATTCCTGCATTTCCAGGCGGGTGAGGGCATCAAGCGCCCCTAGCGGTTCATCCAGCAGCAGCAGACGCGGGCGATGGATCAGCGCGCGGGCCAGCGCAACGCGCTGTTTTTGCCCGCCGGAAAGCGCGGCCGGCCACTCATCGGCTCTCTCTTCCAGCCCGACGCTGGCCAGCGCCTGGCGGGCGGCATCGCGCCACTGGCCCTTCAGCCCAAGCCCAACGTTGTCGATAACCGTCTTCCAGGGCAGCAACCGCGCGTCCTGGAACATCATGCGCGTATCCTCCTGAATCTGCGCAAGCGGCGTCGCGCCTGCCAGTAGTTCGCCGCCGTTGGGTTTTTCCAACCCGGCCAGCAGGCGCAACAGGGTGCTTTTACCGCCGCCGCTGCGGCCGACCACCGCGACAAATTGCCCGGTAGGAATATGTAAATCCAGCTCATTGAGAATGACATTGTCGCCGTAGCGTTTGCTGACCCCATTGAGTAACAGCGGGATCCCGGGATTAAGACGAGCAGTATTCATGCGTTAGCCTCCTGAAGACGGTACGCCGGGTTCCAGCGCAGCCAGACGCGTTCCAGCAGTTGCGCGCTGAAATCGGCGAGCTTGCCGAGTATGGCGTAAAGAATAATGGCGACCACCACCACATCGGTTTGCAGAAATTCGCGGGCGTTCATCGCCAGATAGCCAATCCCGGCATTAGCCGAGATGGTCTCAGCGACGATAAGCGTCAGCCACATCAATCCGAGGGCGAAGCGAATGCCGACCATAATCGAGGGCAGGGCGCCGGGGAGGATCACGTGGCGGAAAAGAGCGAATCCGGATAAGCCATAGCTACGCGCCATTTCCACCAGACCGCGATCGATATTGCGAATGCCGTGCCAGGTATTGATATAAATCGGAAACATCGTCCCCAGCGCGACAAGAAATATTTTGGCGCTTTCATCAATACCGAACCACAAAATCACCAGGGGGATCAGCGCGAGATGCGGCACATTGCGCAACATCTGGATGGAGGTATCCAGCAGGCGTTCGCCCCAACGCGAGAGCCCGCTAATGAGCCCGAGCGTCAGGCCGATGGAGCCGCCGATGGCGAAGCCAAGCAAGGCGCGCCAGGAACTGATCGCCAGATGTTGCCACAGTTCGCCGCTGGCGGAGAGCGTCCAGAAGGCTTTCAGTACCCCCTCCGGAGAGGGGAGAATACGGGTTGAGAGCCAGCCTACCGAGGACGCCAATTGCCAGATCAACACGGTGCCTACCGGTAAAAACCAGGGGGCGAGGCGTAACAGAAGTTTTTGCGAAGAGGCTGCCATAGTTCGCTCCCTAACTTTGCGCCGCTTTACGCGGGATAAATTCATTCGCTACCGCTTCCCCCTGCAGGCGCAGGTTTTGCGGCTGAGGGATCGTCGGAACGTTGACATCGAGCAGCGGGAACAGCAGTTCGCCGACTCGCCAGGCTTCCTCAAGGTGCGGGTAGCCGGAGAAGATAAAACTGTCGATGCCAAGTTCGGCGTATTCATTAATACGTTCAGCGACGGTGGCCGCATCGCCAACCAGCGCAGTGCCCGCGCCGCCGCGCGCCAGCCCGACCCCGGCCCACAGGTTCGGGCTGATCTCCAGTTTGTCGCGACGGCCGTTGTGCAGCGCCGCCATGCGGTGCTGGCCAACAGAATCGGTTTGCGCGAAGGCTGCCTGCGCGCGGGCGATGGTCTCGTCATCCAGATGGGAGATTAAGCTCTCCGCCGCTTGCCATGCCTCTTCATTGGTTTCGCGAACGATGACGTGCAAACGAATACCAAAGCGGACGCTGCGGCCGAGGCGCGCGGCTTTCTCACGCACCTGGGCGATTTTTTCCGCCACCTGCGCCGGCGGTTCGCCCCAGGTCAGATAGAGGTCGACCTGTTCGGCGGCCAGATCCTGGGCAACGTCCGAGGAGCCGCCAAAGTAGAGCGGCGGTCGCGGCTGTTGCTGCGGCGGGAAGAGCAGTTTCGCCCCGCGTACGTGCTGATGTTTGCCGTGAAAGGTCACGGTTTCGCCTTCCATCAGTTTGCGCCAGATATGGGTGAACTCGGCGGAGGCTTCGTAGCGTTCGGTGTGGTCGAGGAATACGCCATCGCCGGCTAATTCATTTGGATCGCTGCCGGTGACCAGGTTGAACAGGGCCCGGCCATTAGAGAGCCGATCAAGCGTAGCTGCCTGGCGCGCGGCGACGGTAGGCGATACCACACTTGGGCGCAGCGCGACGAGGAACTTCAGCCGCTGGGTGACGGGGATCATTGAAGCGGCAACCAGCCAGGCATCTTCGCAGGAGCGTCCGGTGGGAATAAGTACGCCGGTAAAGCCGAGTCGGTCGGCGGTCTGGGCGATTTGCTGCAGATAGCTGTAGTCTACCGGGCGCGCCCCTTCGTCAGTACCCAGATAGCGGCCGTCACCGTGGGTGGGTAAGAACCAGAACATATTCAGACTCATGATTTCGCTCCTTGTGCGGGGGCAGGCTGCCAGATACGGTTTTGAATAGTGATTTTTTTCGGTACCAGCTTGTTCTCATAGAACAGATCGGCGGTTTGCTGTTGACGAGCAGCCGTTTCAGCGCTTACCGGGGATATCGCGGTTGGCGGACGATGGTCGAGATAGCTGGCGATTACCGCTTCGGGTAGCCCCATCGTTTTAGCCAGCAGGGCAATACTTTCCTGGCGATGGCTGATGGTCAGGGCATCCGCCTGGCTAAAGGTCGCCAACACGCCTTCGATAAAGGCGCCGTTCTTTTCGGCATAAGGGCGGGCGGCAAGATAGAACGAACCGGTCTGCTTCAGGTCGCTACCATCTTTCAGTACCCGTACCCCGCCTTGCAGCAGCGCCGCAGAGTAATAGGGATCCCAGATAGCCCAGGCGTCGACATTACCCTGCTGAAATGCGGCGCGGGCATCGGCGGGGGCAAGATATACCGGCTGGATATCGCTGAATTTCAGGCCTGCCTGCTGCAGAGCGCGCAGCAGCAGATTGTGCGAGCTGGAGCCCTTCTGGAACGCCACCTTACGTCCTTTCAGTTCTGCCACGCTTTTGATTGGGCTGTTATCGGCGACCAGAATCACTTCCGCTTTCGGTTTCGCAGGTTCCGCGCCGATATACACCAGATCGGCGCCGGCAGCCTGAGCGAAAATCGGTGGAATATCGCCAGTACTGCCGATATCAATACTGCCGACGTTCAGCGCTTCCAGCATTTGCGGTCCGGCGGGAAACTCGACCCATGAAATCTTCGTTTGCGGATAGCGCTGCTCCAGCAGTTGATGGCTCTTCGCCAGCACCATACTGACGCTGCCTTTCTGGTAGCCGATGCGTAACGCTTCCGGCGCCTGCGGGGCCGCATGCGTAATAAAGGAAAGCATGAGTAGCCCGCCGAGGGTCAGGGCACGCAGAGGATTAAGCATGCTCAACCCCCTGTAATGTCTTTAGTCCGGAGATACGGCTGTTGCGGCGATTCAGCGCCTGCCAGAAGGTCTCCAGCGCCTGGTCGAGACGGTTTTGCAGATTCGGTGTGAACTGCGGCTTGTGTTGATAATCGGTGACCTGGCTATCATCGGCGAAAACGCCATGTAAGATTTCCTGCGCTTTCAGGGCATTAAGCACCGGTTTCAGAGCGTAATCGACCGCCAGCATATGGGCGATGGTGCCGCCTGTCGCCAGCGGCAGGACAATTTTGCCTTCCAGAGCGCGTTCCGGCAGCAGGTCGAGCAGCGTCTTCAGCGCGCCGGAAAAAGAGGCTTTATAGACGGGGGTGGCGATAATCAGGCCATCGGCGCCGGCCAGTTGTTCATTTAAGGTATGCAGAGCGGGGTTATCGAAGCGGGCGTAAAGCAGATCTTCGGGATCAAAATTCTGTAAATGCCAGTGATAGACTTCGATGTCGGCTGCGGCAAGTTTCTCTCTGGTGTACTCCAGCAATGCGCTTGAGCGAGAAGGGTAGCGGGGACTGCCCGCGAGTGTAATAACGCGCATACTCTCTCCTTATAACCAAATGTTTGCATTTATCTATAATTGATAACATTTTATGGCAGTGTGACAGAGGGCGTTTATTTCCCTAAATGATTTTTCCGGCGTTAAATTGCCAAAATGCGCATAACAGGCGGCAGAGAAGTAAACGTTTGCGTTGGACGCGTGATTTTTTGTCGCAGGTCAATTCCCTTTCGGGCGCGGATCGAACATAATACGCCCCCGGTTTGCACACCGGGAATCCAGGAGAGTTCATGTACTATCCCTTCGTTCGTAAAGCTCTTTTTCAGCTCGATCCTGAGCGCGCTCATGAAGTAACCTTCCAACAATTACGCCGCGTAACCGGCACGCCGCTGGAAATACTGGTTCGGCAAAAAGTACCGTCGAAACCCGTTACCTGCATGGGGCTCACTTTCAAGAATCCGCTGGGGCTGGCGGCCGGGCTTGATAAAAACGGCGAGTGCATTGATGCGCTCGGTGCGATGGGCTTCGGCTCAATTGAAATTGGTACCGTAACCCCGCGTCCACAGCCGGGCAATGACAAGCCGAGGATCTTCCGTCTCGTCGATGCCGAAGGTTTGATCAACCGCATGGGCTTTAATAACCACGGTGTTGATAACCTGGTCGAGAATGTGAAAAAAGCGCATTTTGACGGCGTACTGGGGATTAATATCGGTAAAAATAAAGATACCCCGGTTGAGCAGGGTAAAGATGATTATCTGATTTGTATGGAAAAAGTCTATCCATACGCTGGATATATCGCCATTAATATCTCCTCGCCGAATACCCCAGGGCTACGTACTCTACAATATGGTGAAGCGCTGGATGATTTACTCGGCGGTATTAAAAATAAGCAGCTCGAACTTCAACAGAAACATCAAAAATATGTTCCTGTGGCGGTGAAGATCGCCCCGGATCTTTCCGTCGAGGAATTGATCCAGGTGGCCGACAGCTTAGTTCGCCATAATATTGATGGCGTCATTGCTACCAATACCACCCTCGATCGTTCACTGGTCCAGGGGATGAAGCATTGTGATGAAACCGGTGGGTTGAGTGGTCGTCCATTACAATTAAAAAGCACCGAAATTATTCGTATGCTGGCGACGGAATTAAATGGTCGTTTGCCAATTATCGGAGTTGGCGGTATTGACTCGGTGATTGCCGCTCGTGAAAAGCTGGCTGCTGGCGCCACGCTGGTGCAGATTTATTCCGGGTTTATTTTTAAAGGCCCGCCGCTGATTAAAGAAATTGTTACACACATCTAATCTTTTCCGTCTCTGAATCTTCCCCAGGGCTTTATTTCCGGCCCTGGTTGTTTTATATTCCTTCATTGTTGCTTATTTAGACATTTTAGTCTTTTCTTAATTTTAGAAATTATTCTGTAGCAGGATGCCATTGCTTTGCAGAAGGAAGTGGAAGAGGACGGGGGTAGAAATGCGGATTAAACCTGACGATAACTGGCGTTGGTATTACGACGAAGAGCATGACCGCATGATGCTCGATCTGGCCAATGGTATGTTATTTCGCTCACGTTTTGCCCGGCGCATGTTAACGCCTGACGCTTTCGCACCGTCGGGATTCTGCGTCGATGACGCGGCGCTTTATTTTTCTTTTGAAGAAAAATGCCGCGAAATTGAATTAAACAAAGAGCAGCGTGCCGAATTAGTATTAAATGCCTTAACCGCGATCCGTTTTCTAAAACCGCAGATGCCGAAGAGCTGGCATTTCACCACGCATCAGCAGAACTGGCAACCCGCCAGCGGCGACGCTGCCAGCGTGTGGATCAGCGATACCGGCGAGCAGGTCAATTTGCTGGTGGTCGAACCGGGTGAAAACGCCACGCTTTGCCTGCTGGCGCAGCCTGGACTAACTCTGGCTGGCCGGGTGATGCAGTTAGGCGATGTGATAAAAATTATGAATGACAGGCTGCAGCCGGCGCAGAGCGCGGCCAGCTACAGCCTCGGACAGGCGGTTTAAGGCGCCAGGCGCAGCGCGGTTTTCGGTACGCAGCTGCAGCATAAAATGGTGCCATCCGCGGCGACCGCATTTTTCTTTAACGGACTCACTTCTCCCTCTTCGAGGCGGATACGACAGCTGCCGCAGATCCCGGCGCGGCAGGAATAAGGGATACGAATACCCTGTTGTTCCAGTTGCTCCAGCAGTACCTGCTGGTTATTGCCGGTAAACTGTTGCCCTTGCCACTCAATCTCAACCGTCGCTTTTGGCTGCGTATCCGCCGCCAGGGTATCGTCGCTATCGCCGGCGCCATAGGCTTTAGCCGGACCACGGGTCAGCACTTCCACTTCATCACCCACGCGGATCACGCCGCTGTTGCGGGCGATCAGATTCTGGCCAAAATCGACATCGCCATTATCCTGCGCGGTACGAAAACGCTTTAACGTCTCCAGCGGTTCGCCGGACGGATGCTTTTGCCCACGTTCCGGGCTGACGGTGGTGAAAATGCAGCGGCTGCAGGGTTTGGCGACGTCAAATACTACCTCGCCGATGCGAATGACTTTCCAGCTATCTTCATCCCACGCCGCCGCGCCGGTGACCACCAGATTAGGGCGAAATTGTTCTATGCTTACGCTGGCAGGGCACCGCTGCTGCAGGTCGCGAAGTGAGGCCTCGTTGGCGAGCAGGTAGGGATAACCGTCGGCGAAGGAGAGCGGCACCGCGTCGTGACGTTTTACTCGCCGGGTTAGCTGCGGCCCGAGCCAGCGCAGTTGGACGTCGCGGTTGAAGAAGCCGCTGAGCCACTGGTTGATGGCGGCCGGCGCGATCAAGGCGGTGAAATGGTTGCCCCAGACCTCCGTCGGCTCGCCCTGGGGAGCGAAATCATCAAAGCGCACCAGCGCGCTGCTGCCATCCGGCGCGGTCAAGTGCAGGCCGTCATGAAGCGGCGAAGGCAGGAATTTTACCATCTGCGGAAACTGCCGCGCGGTAATAAACGTACCGTCGGTTTCGGTCAGCATAAAGATGCGGTCGAAGGCCATGCCGCTAATATCGGCAAAGGCATGGGTGACGCCAATTCCGCGCATGGATTTGACGGGATGAATAAAAAGTTTCGATAGCGTTACCATACGCTGCCCCTGGGTTCAAAAATAAGCCTTTAACTTTATGACATAGGGCACATATTGGCTATAATGCGCACCAATTTTCTTTAAGTAAAAGTGACGATATGAAATCTCTGTTTGCCAGCACGGCTCGTGGTCTTGAAGAGCTGTTAAAAACTGAACTGGAAGGACTTGGCGCCACGGAGTGCCAGGTTGTCCAGGGCGGGGTTCATTTTCAGGGAGATACGCGACTGCTGTATCAAAGCCTGATGTGGAGCCGGCTGGCCTCGCGCATCATGCTGCCGCTGGGTGAGTGCAGCGTGTATAGCGATCTGGATCTCTACCTGGGGGTTCAATCGATTCCGTGGACGGAGATCTTTACCACTGACGCCACCTTTGCGGTGCATTTTAGCGGCCTCAACGAGGAGATCCGCAACAGTCAGTATGGCGCATTGAAAGTCAAAGACGCTATCGTCGATAGCTTCACGCGTAAAAACCTGCCGCGTCCGAATGTCGATCGTGAAAACCCCGATCTGCGTATCAACGTCTGGCTTAACAAAGAGACGGCGCATATCTCGCTGGATCTGAGCGGCGAAGGCCTGCATCTGCGCGGGTACCGTGACGGTACCGGCATGGCGCCGATCAAAGAAAACCTCGCGGCGGCAATCGTCATGCGCTCCGGCTGGGTGGCGGGAACGCCGCTGCTCGATCCGATGTGCGGTTCCGGCACGTTGCTGATTGAAGCGGCGATGCTGGCGACCGATCGCGCGCCGGGCCTGCACCGCGGCCACTGGGGCTTCGGCGGATGGGCGCAACACGATGACGCTATCTGGAAAGAGGTGAAAGCCGAGGCGCAAACGCGCGCTCGCCAGGGGCTGGCCGTTTATGAATCGCGCTTCTACGGCTCAGACGTCGACGAGCGCGTGATTGAACGCGCGCGCCGCAACGCCCGTCGCGCCGGAATTGGCGAGCTCATCAATTTTGAAGTGAAAGACGTCGCGCAGCTCAATAATCCGCTGCCGAAAGGCCCGTACGGCACCGTTATCAGCAACCCGCCGTACGGCGAGCGCCTGGAAAGCGAACCGGCGCTGATTGCCCTGCACAGCCTGCTGGGGCGGATTATGAAAAACCAGTTTGGCGGCTGGAACCTGTCGGTCTTCAGCGCCTCGCCGGAATTGCTGAGCTGCCTGCAACTGCGTGCCGATAAACAGTTTAAAGCCAAAAACGGCCCGCTGGACTGCGTACAGAAGAACTATCATCTGGCGGAAAGCGAAGGCGGCAAGCCGGCGATGCTGGCGGAAGATTTCGCCAACCGCTTACGTAAAAACCTGAAGAAGTTTGAAAAGTGGGCGCGTCAGGAAGGCATTGAATGCTATCGCCTGTACGATGCCGATTTGCCGGAATACAACGTGGCTATTGACCGCTACGGCGAGTGGGTGGTGGTGCAGGAGTATGCGCCGCCGAAAACCGTCGATGCGCACAAAGCGCGCCAGCGTCTGTTCGATATTATCGCCGCGACTATCGCGGTGTTAGGGATCGCGCCGAATAAGCTGGTGCTGAAGACCCGCGAGCGGCAGAAGGGTAAAAATCAGTACCAGAAGATGGCGGAGAAGGGCGACTTTATCGAGGTACAGGAGTATAACGCGCGTCTGTGGGTTAACCTTACCGACTATCTCGACACCGGTCTGTTCCTCGACCACCGTATTGCCCGTCGTATGCTGGGCCAGATGAGCAAGGGTAAGGATTTCCTCAACCTGTTCTCCTATACCGGCAGCGCCAGCGTCCACGCCGGTCTCGGCGGCGCGCGCTCCACCACGACCGTCGATATGTCGCGCACCTATCTGGAGTGGGCGGAACGCAACCTGCGTCTGAACGGCTTAACCGGCCGCGCGCATCGCCTGATGCAGGCGGACGTGCTGGGTTGGCTGCGGGAAAGTACCGAGCAGTTCGATCTGATCTTTATCGATCCGCCGACCTTCTCCAACTCCAAACGTATGGAAGATGCCTTTGACGTGCAGCGCGACCATATCCGTCTGATGACCGATTTAAAACGTCTGCTGCGTAAAGGCGGCACGATTATGTTCTCGAATAACAAACGCGGTTTCCGTATGGATCATGACGGGCTGGCGGCGCTTGGCCTGAAGGCGCAAGAAATTTCGCAAAAAACGCTGTCGCAGGATTTTGCCCGCAACCGTCAGATCCACAACTGCTGGCTGATTACCGCGGCCTGAAAGGAATAAAGAATGTCACTGATTAGTATGCACGGCGCCTGGCTTTCGTTCAGCGATGCGCCGCTGCTGGATAACGCTGAACTGCATATCGAAGATAACGAACGCGTCTGCCTGGTAGGGCGTAACGGCGCCGGCAAATCGACCCTGATGAAAATCCTCAACCGCGAGCAGGGTCTGGACGATGGGCGTATTATTTATGAACAGGATCTGATCGTCGCGCGTCTGCAGCAGGATCCTCCGCGTAATGTCGCCGGTACGGTGTACGATTTTGTCGCGGAAGGTATTGCCGAGCAGGCGGCGTACCTGAAGGCCTACCATGATGTTTCGCATCAGGTGATGACCGATCCGAGCGATAAAAATTTAAATGAACTGGCCCGCCTGCAGGAACAGCTGGATAACCTTGGGCTGTGGCAGTTAGATAGCCGTATTAATGAAGTGATCGAGCAGCTTGGCCTTAACGCCGACGCGCAGCTGGCGTCGCTCTCCGGCGGCTGGCTGCGTAAAGCGGCGCTGGGTCGTGCGCTGGTCAGCGGGCCGCGCGTGCTGCTGCTGGATGAACCGACTAACCACCTCGATATCGAAACTATCGACTGGCTGGAAGGGTTCCTCAAATCCTTTAAAGGCACCATCATCTTTATTTCGCACGACCGTTCTTTCATCCGCAATATGGCAACGCGCATCGTCGACCTCGATCGCGGCAAGCTGGTGACCTATCCGGGCAATTACGATCAGTATCTGCTGGATAAAGAAGAAGCGCTGCGCGTCGAAGAGTTACAGAATGCTGAATTCGACCGCAAGCTGGCGCAGGAGGAGGTGTGGATCCGTCAGGGGATTAAAGCACGCCGTACCCGCAACGAAGGCCGCGTCCGCGCGCTGAAGGCGATGCGTCGCGAACGCGGAGAGCGCCGTGAAGTGATGGGCAGCGCGAAGATGCAGGTCGAGGAGGCTTCTCGCTCCGGCAAAATCGTCTTTGAGATGGAAAACGTCAACTATCAGGTTGACGGCAAAGTGCTGGTCAAAGATTTCTCCGCACAAATCCAGCGTGGCGACAAGATTGCGCTGATTGGCCCGAACGGCTGCGGTAAAACCACGTTGCTGAAGCTGATGCTCGGCCAGCTACAGGCCGATAGCGGGCGTATTCACGTCGGTACCAAGCTGGAAGTCGCCTACTTCGACCAGCACCGCGCGGAGCTGGATCCGGATCGGACGGTGATGGATAACCTTGCGGAAGGTAAGCAAGAGGTGATGGTTAACGGTAAGCCGCGTCACGTGTTGGGCTATCTGCAGGACTTCCTGTTCCATCCAAAACGGGCGATGACTCCGGTACGCGCGTTGTCCGGCGGGGAGCGTAACCGCCTGCTGCTCGCGCGCTTGTTCCTGAAACCCAGTAACTTATTGATCCTCGATGAACCGACTAACGACCTTGATGTCGAAACGCTGGAGCTGCTGGAAGAGCTGATCGATGGCTACCAGGGCACCGTGATGCTGGTGAGCCACGATCGTCAGTTTGTCGACAACACCGTGACCGAGTGCTGGATCTTCGAGGGCGGCGGCCGTATCGGCCAATATATCGGCGGTTATCACGACGCGCGCGGACAGCAAGCGCAGTCGCTGGCGAATAAACAGACGATTGTAAAAAAACCAGCGGAAGTCGCTCAACCGAAAGCAGAAAGTGTCAAACGTGCCGCCAGCAAACTAAGCTATAACCTGCAGCGCGAACTGGAACAGCTGCCGCAGAAGCTGGAAGATCTGGAAACTCAACTGCAGACGCTGCAGGAAAAAGTTGCCGATCCTTCGTTCTTCGGCCAGCCGCATGACCAGACCCAGCAGGTGCTGGCGCAGTTAGCGGAAGCGGAACAGGCCCTGGAAGCGGCCTTTGAACGCTGGGAATATCTCGAAGGACTCAAAAACGGCGCTTAAGCTGAGGAGTGTTCATGTGCGATCATCATCATGCTGCGCGGCACATATTGTGCCCACAATGTGATCTGCTGGTGGCTTTGCCGCCGCTGGAGCATCGCCAGAAAGCCGCATGCCCACGCTGCGGCACCACGCTCACCACATCGTGGGACGCGCCGCGGCAGCGTCCCACGGCCTATGCGCTGGTGGCGCTGTTCATGCTGCTACTGGCAAACCTGTTCCCTTTTGTTTATATGAAAGTCGGCGGGATCAGCAGCGAAATTGAGCTGCTGGAAATACCAAACGTGCTGTTCACCGAGGATTACGCCAGCCTTGGTACGTTCTTTTTACTGTTTGTCCAACTGGTCCCGGCGTTTTGTCTGGTGACCATCTTATTGTTGGTCAATCGCGTTCATATGCCTTCACGCTTAAAGGCGTTTCTGGCGCGGATTTTGTTTCACCTCAAAAGCTGGGGGATGGCCGAGATTTTCCTCGCCGGGGTGCTGGTCAGCTTCGTTAAACTCATGGCCTACGGTGATATCGGCGTTGGACTGAGCTTTGTTCCCTGGTGTCTGTTCTGCCTGCTGCAGTTGCGGGCATTTCAGTGCGTCGATCGCCGCTGGCTGTGGGACGATATTGCGCCAATGCCGGTCATTAAGCAGCCGCTGCGCCCTGGCGTGCCGGGGCTGCGTCAGGGTCTGCGCTCCTGCTCGTGCTGCACGGCAGTGCTGCCAGCGGATGAGAAAGAGTGTCCGCGCTGTCACACCAAAGGTACCCCGCGGCGTAAAAACAGCCTGCAGTGGACGCTGGCGCTGCTGATGACGTCGTTTGTGCTCTATTTACCCGCCAATATTCTGCCGATTATGATTACCGATCTGCTGGGCGATAAAATGCCGTCGACAATCATGGCGGGCGTCGTTCTGCTGTGGAGCGAGGGCTCTTACCCGGTCGCGCTGGTTATCTTTATCGCCAGTATCATGGTGCCGACGTTAAAAATGATCGCTATCGGCTGGCTGTGCTGGAGCGCGAACGGAAACGGCGCGCGTGATTCAGAGCGTATGCACCTGATTTATGAAGTGGTTGAATTTGTTGGCCGTTGGTCAATGATCGACGTTTTTGTCATCGCGGTACTCTCGGCGCTGGTGCGCATGGGAGGCTTGATGAATATCTATCCGGCGATAGGCGCGGTGATGTTCGCGCTGGTCGTTGTCATGACCATGTTCTCGGCCATGATGTTTGACCCACGTCTATTGTGGGACCGTGAACCAGATCCAAGCCATGAGGAAATGCAACAGCATGGAAAATAAGAGCGGAGAAGCGAAAGTGCAGAAGGTGAAGAACTGGTCACCGGTCTGGATCTTTCCGATTGTGACTGTGCTCATCGGCGCATGGATACTGTTTTACCACTACAGCCATCAGGGGCCGGAGGTGACGCTTATTACCACCAACGCCGAAGGCATTGAAGGGGGTAAAACGCGTATCAAGAGCCGCAGCGTTGATGTCGGGGTGGTGGAAAGCGCTATCCTGACTGATGACCTGAAACACGTAGAAATTAAAGCGCGTCTGAACTCGGGCATGCAGAAGCTACTGCATAAAGACTCGGTGTTCTGGGTGGTGAAACCGCAGGTGGGGCGCGAGGGGATCAGCGGCCTCGGCACCTTGCTTTCCGGCGCCTATATCGAATTACAGCCGGGTAAAGAAGGCTCTGTGGCGCCGCAGTATCCGCTGTTGGATTCGCCGCCGCTGGCTTCACCGGATGCCAAAGGTATCCGTGTTTTGCTGGAAAGTAGCAAAGCCGGGCAACTCTCGCCTGGCGATCCGGTGCTGTTCCGCGGCTATCGCGTTGGTTCGGTTGAAACCAGCACCTTTGATACGCAGAAGCGTCGCATCACTTATCAGCTGTTTATCAACGCGCCGAACGACCGTCTGGTGACCACTAACGTTCGCTTCTGGAAAGATAGCGGTATTGCGGTTGATCTTACCTCTGCGGGAATGCGCGTTGAGATGGGATCGCTGTCGACGCTGTTTGGCGGCGGTGTAAGCTTTGATATTCCGGAAGGATTGGATCTCGGCGAGCCGGTGGCGAATAAAACGGAATACCACCTGTTTGACGATCAGAAGAGTATCCAGGATTCGGTGTTCACCCAGCATATCGATTACGTCCTGTTCTTTAAAGATTCGGTGCGTGGTCTGCAGCCGGGAGCGCCGGTTGAATTCCGCGGTATTCGCCTTGGTACCGTCGGCAAAGTACCGTTCTTTATCCCCGGTTTGAAACAGAGCCTGAACGATGATTATCGTATCCCGGTAGAAGTGCGTATTGAGCCGGAACGTCTAATCAACCAGCTGGGCGGCGACCCTAACATTCGCGCGCATATTGACGATCTGATCAACCGCGGCCTGCGCGGTTCGCTGAAAACCGGCAACCTGGTCACCGGGGCGCTGTATATCGATCTCGACTTCTATCCGAAAGCGCCTCCGCGCGGCAAGATTCAGGAGTTCGGCGGCTATCCGATCATTCCAACCGTCAGCGGCGGTCTGGCGCAGATCCAGCAGCGTCTGATGGATGCGCTCGATAAGATTAACAACCTGCCGATTAACCCACTGCTGGAGCAGGCGACCAGTACCCTGGCGCAGAGCCAGAAAACCATGCAGCGTGTCCAGACTACGCTCGACAACTTGAATAAGATCACTTCAAGCCAGTCGATGCAGCAGCTTCCTGCCGATATGCAGAGCACGTTGCGCGAGTTGAATCGCAGTATGCAGGGCTTCCAACCGGGCTCGGCGGCCTACAATAAGATGGTTGCGGATATGCAGCGGTTGGATCAGGTGCTTCGTGAACTGCAGCCGGTACTGAAAACCCTCAACGACAAGAGCAATGCGCTGGTATTTGAGGCCAAGGATAAAAAAGATCCGCAGCCGAAGGGAGCGAAACAATGAAAAAGTGGTTAGTGGCGGCAGCGGTATGCGTACTGACGGCCTGCAGCAGCGGTGGTGAGAGTAAAACTTACTATCAATTACCGGTAGCAAAGAGCGGCGCGCAAAGCGCCGTCAACCAGAGCAAGAATTTGCTGTGGGTTGAGCAGGTCAGTATCCCTGATTATCTGGCCGGCAATGGCGTGGTTTATCAGACGACCGATGTGCAGTATGTGATTGCTAATAACAATCTGTGGGCCAGCCCGCTGGACCAGCAGTTACGTACCACGCTGGTGGCGAATCTGAGTAACCAACTGCCGGGTTGGGTGGTGGCATCGCAGCCGTTAGGCAGCGAGCAGGATACGCTTAACGTCTCCGTAAGCGGTTTCCACGGTCGCTACGACGGCCGGGTCATCGTTAGCGGTGAATGGCTGCTTAAGCATCAGGGGCAGTTAATTAAGCGTCCGTTCAATATTGAACTTAAGCAACAGCAGGATGGCTACGACGCGATGGTTAAGACCCTGGCGCAGGCCTGGAGCCAGGAAGCCACCGCGATTGCGAGTGAGCTGAACCGCCTGCCATAAGTAAAATTAATACAATACAAGCCGCCGCGACCTGAAAAATCGCCGCGGCTTTTTTATTTGCCGCGTCAGGTTGATAGTTGTGCTGGCTCACGATTTTTGTACAAATGAACTTTCATATAGCTCACAAATATGACACTGGCGTGAATTTTGCGCATTGACGCTGCCTGCGTTTCGCGGTAAAGGTTATACGTGGTTGCATATTTAGTGACCACTGTTTTCTTTTCCACCAGATCAAATAATGAGGGAAACGAGGCATGAAGAGACAAAAACGAGATCGCCTGGAACGGGCACATCAGCGTGGATATCAGGCCGGCATTACCGGCAGATCGAAAGAAATGTGTCCCTACCAGACCCTTAATCAGAGGTCCCATTGGCTAGGAGGTTGGCGAGAAGCCATGGAGGACAGGGTGCAAACTGCCTGACTGTCTCTTTAAAAAAGAAGCCTTCGCTCTGCGAAGGCTTCGCCTTTTGTACTTCAGGACCTTTTGTACTTCAGGATAAGTACGGAAGGTAAATCAGAACGCGGAAGTATCCTGGAACAGACCGACTTTCAGGTCAGTTGCAGAGTAGATCAGACGACCATCAACCAGCACTTCGCCATCCGCCAGGCCCATGATCAGGCGACGGTTTACAATGCGTTTGAAGTGGATACGATAGGTGACTTTTTTCGCCGTCGGCAGAATCTGACCGGTAAATTTCACTTCGCCTACGCCCAGCGCGCGGCCTTTCCCTTCGCCGCCCAGCCAGCCCAGATAGAAGCCAACCAGTTGCCACATTGCGTCCAGACCCAGGCAGCCAGGCATTACCGGGTCGCCGATGAAGTGACAACCGAAGAACCACAGGTCAGGGTTGATGTCGAGCTCAGCTTCAACGTAACCTTTGTCGTAGTTGCCGCCGGTTTCGGTCATCTTGACGACGCGGTCCATCATCAGCATGCTTGGCGCCGGCAGTTGCGGGCCTTTCGCGCCAAACAGTTCACCACGACCAGAGGCAAGAAGATCTTCTTTTGTATAGGATTCGCGTTTATCTACCATGTTTTCAGTAAGCCTTATTTTGAGTTCGGGACGCAGGATAGCTAACACGTGTAAGCTGAACAAGTCCGATCAGTTCGAATTTGATCCGCCTAACCAGCGTAGCGGCCATGGAAAACGATGGCGAGTCTCTTGTTGCATCGCCTGCGCAATCCGTTCCTGAATAGTTTGTCGTAGCGTTTGTCCTTCGCCATCCCATTGCAGCTGGGTGAGAAGCGGCAGGGCTTCGGTAACGTCGTCAATGGCCCAGATAAAGAACTGCTCGTCAGCCACGGCCTGGCGAAGTTCCTGGGCGAGGCTCAGATGGCGGACGTTGGCAGAAGGGATAATGACGCCTTGCTTGCCTGTTAATCCGCGCTGCTGGCAGATAGTGAAGAAACCTTCAATCTTTTCATTCAGACCGCCGACCGGCTGGACGCGACCGAACTGATCGACCGAACCGGTAATCGCAATACTCTGGTTAATCGGCACATTGGCCAGCGCGCTGATGAGAGCGCACAGCTCGGCCATTGAGGCGCTATCGCCATCCACTTCGCTGTAGGACTGTTCGAAGGTCAGCGATGCGCTAAACGGCAGCTGCTGTTCAAGTTCAAGCTCGGACATGATAAACGCCTGCATGATCATCATGCCTTTGGCGTGAATATTGCCGCCGAGTTCAGCTTTGCGTTCTACATCGATGAATTCGCCGTCGCCGATATGCACTACGCAGCTGATGCGCGAAGGTTCGCCAAAGGCGCGCGGGTGGCCTGGAAATTCGATTACCGACAGGGCGTTGATCTGACCGATGCATTCGCCTTCGGTATCAATCATGATCTGATCGAGAAGAATTTCATCGCGCATCCGCTCGGCAAGATAGCCTTCACGCCATTCACGGCGCTCAAGCATGGTTTGCATCTCCGCGCCGCTAATCCATTCGCCTTCGCAGAAGGCTGCCGCTTCACGCAGCTGGCGGCTAATCCAGAGAGGGGAAAGCGGAAGCGTCTCCTGATCGCCGGTGTCTCGAGCGCCTTCTGCAATCAGCAGCGGCCATGCGTCTGCCGCCGGCCCCGGTAGCGAAAGCTGGCGAGCATTTTGCCAGACCCACTGACACCAGAGTTTCAGGGTCTCGGCATCGGCTATCTGCAGGTTGTCTTCATACTCGCTATAAATGGCCTGCGAGGCGAGTTCCGGTTCCATCTCCTGGAAATCAGCCAGCGCATCGCGCTCGCCGATCAGAATGATCCTCAGGTTCAGCGGCATGGAGGGAATGCTAACGGGAAGAGGGCGGGATTCGTCAATAGACAGCCAGTCAAAGCGCTGACGGGTCACCATGTTCTTCAGGCGCATCCACAGCAGCGGCTGGGCCAGCAGCGCGCGCAGGGAGAGCAACAGGACGCCGCCGTTCGCGCGATGCACCAGGCCCGGTTGCAGCGAAATTTCGCCGTTAAACTGGCGTACGCAGCCAAAGAGCTGTTCCGCTTCAATCCAGTCTGCGGATTCAACCGGACCGCTGCTGGCAAAATTGTCTTCCGCGCTTTGGGCTGGCGACAGGGTTACGTTGCCGCCGTTGACCTGATAGCGTACACCGAAGAGCGCTGTTGTGGGTTGCTGCAGGCTGCGGGCGGCTTCGGCTACCCAATGCAGATATTCCGGTTCTTCCGGCGCCTTTACCAGCATAAAAGATGAAATGGCTGGCGTGATCAGAAGCTGTTCCAGCGCATAAAATAAACGGGGCTGTAGATCGCCGGCGAGGGATGCCTCTGCCTCGGCGAGATTGACCTGGGTAAACAGCGCCTGATAACTTTCCGTATCAGGAGCGAGGTCGTTTCGGGTAAGTTTCGTAATGGTCAAAGTCGCTGTTTTTTAGTCAGATGTAAAACGAGCGATTATACCCGATGCCGCGTCTGAGCACACGGAGGATTGCGTTTATCCCGCTGATAATGGAATCGTCCACATCACGAAAGATGATTTATTCTCAGCACATCCAGAAAAAACTGATATCCTGAAATGAGTTACACGGTCACATTGAGATCGCAATGAAATATCAACAACTGGAAAACCTTGAAAGCGGCTGGAAATGGAAATATCTGGTAAAGAAGCACCGGGAAGGTGAGCTGATTACCCGCTACATTGAAGCCAGCGCTGCGCAAGCCGCGGTCGATGTCTTGCTGACGCTCGAAAATGAACCTGTTCTGGTGAATACCTGGATCGATCAGCATATGAATCCGGAGCTGGCTAACCGGATGAAGCAGACTATTCGCGCACGACGCAAGCGTCATTTTAACGCCGAGCATCAGCATACGCGGAAAAAGTCCATCGATCTGGAGTTCGTTGTCTGGCAACGCCTGGCCGGGCTTGCCCAACGGCGAGGAAAGACATTATCAGAAACCATCGTACAGCTGATTGAAGACGCCGAGCATAAAGAAAAATATGCCAGCAAGATGTCGAGCCTGAAGCACGATCTGCAGGTGCTCTTAGGAAAAGAATAAGTATTGTCGCGACGTTGCTTGTGATTTTTCCTTTGAGCTCAAAATCAGGCCAAAAAAAACCCCGCATCAGCGGGGTTTTTTATCGTAGAAAACTTAAGCCTGCGGCTGAGTTACTACGTCTTTGTAACCTTTAACTTCGATCGCTACGCGACGATCCGGAGCCAGGCAGTCGATCAGTGCAGCGCGAGCTTTCACGTTGTCACAGGTGTTGCCGGTAACCGGATCAGATTCGCCCATACCGCGAGCAGAGATCTTGTTAGCCGGGATGCCTTTAGCTACGAGGTAGTCAACAACGGACTGAGCACGTTTCTCAGACAGTTTCTGGTTGTACTGCTCGGAACCGATGCGGTCGGTGTAACCCAGAACAACTGCAGAACCGTCTTTCGGGTCCATGTTGCTCAGCTGGGTGTACAGCTGATCCAGAGCCTGCTGACCTTCTGGTTTCAGAGTTGCTTTGTTGAAGTTGAACAGTACGTCAGACTTCAGGGTGAAGGTCTTGGTGGTGACTTCTGGAGCCGGAGCCGGAGCCGGAGCTACAACCGGTGCATTGTCTTCCTGACCGAAACGGTAGGAAACACCAACGCTCAGCATGCCGTTGTCCGGACGAACGCCTACAGTGCCTGCGTCGCCGATGTTGTTAACCCACTGGTATTCCAGACGGGTAGCGATGTCACGGGTCATTGCCCACTCAACGCCGCCAGCGAATACTGGGGAAACGCCGGTGTCGTGGTTGTCGCCAGCGATGCTGTTGCTGGAGTCAGCGCGCCATACCATGCCGCCCAGACGGGTGTAGATGTCCAGATCGTCAGTGATCGGGTAACCCAGTTTAGCGGTCAGCTGAACGCCCTGAGCTTTGAATGCGCCGTTAACTTTGTCGCCTTTGTAAGGCATACGGCCCAGCCAGTCGTAACCCATTTCGAAACCGAGGTACGGGTTAACCTGATAACCACCGAACGCACCAGCGCCCAGCTGGCTTTCGTGGGTCGGGCCATTGTTGTTCAGGTTGCTGTTGTACCAGCCGGTGTCATGGAACTGGGACCAACCCAGTTTACCACCTGCATACCAGGTGTTATCTTTCGGAGCGGCCTGCGCTACGGTAGCGAAGCCAGCCAGTGCCACTGCAATCGCGATAGCTGTCTTTTTCATTTTTTGCGCCTCATTATCATCCAAAATTCGCCATGATGGTACATAAGACCTCACGGTTAAATCCTTCACCGGGGGCGTGACTCGTTGTTAACTATGCTGATACATGCAGCGTAAGCCGATCACCCCTGGCGATGTAAAGTCTACAACTTAGTTAGAAACTTACAAGTGTGAACTCGGTCAGGCATATGAAAAAAAAGGGTTGTATACACAATATTTAACAAATATGGTTAATTTGTGAACACGGTAAAAAGTCGCGAAACCGCACCACACCGGGATCTCTGTGAAATTAACCACTTTACGAGAATGGTTTTTGATGAGGCAAAAAAAATTCCAGGATTAATCCTAATTTCACTCAATGATATAAATTTGAGTGAATTTTTAGCCCACTTAATTGTCTCCCAGGCTGGCTTGTATTTCTCACCGGGCGCATGATAAAGCCCATCGCATGACCTTCTTCTGCGGCGAGCGCCAGGCGTTCATGCTCTTGTTCAGTAAGTTCATCCGTCAGCCAGCCAATAACCACGCTATAATTCCCGGTACGTAAAGCGCGAATCATCGATTCCAGAGTGTTGCAGGGCGACATCTGGTTAATTTGCATCACTTTTGATAGCGGCAGACCGGATGATTGTACCCATTCTTTACTCAGCTTCTGCTGCGGCGTGAGCCACAGTTGCCAGCGCGACTGCTGGCCCAACTGTTGTAATAAAGGTAGCAACAAAAGCTGCGTCATCATGGGTTGATCTTCGCGATAGACGATTTCACTAATCAGCCCAGTGGCTGAATGTTCGACGACGCTGTGCGAAGGGCGACGTACTGAAGCCGAAGTCAGTGGTGAACGATTTGCGTGAGCTGAAGTAAACATAGTCTATCTCGCCTGTGAGTTACTGTATGCATATACAGTATATCCACCAGGGGTTAACGTCAACCTCATTTTCCCACTTTTGCATATATTTTATGCACTCTACCCGGCTATGAATCAGAGCCGCGGCGACTTGTTTATATGAATTCACTGTCTCCATGCTGAAGCCGCAGGAGATATTTCCCTCTATTTATCTTTGCTTCACGGCTACCAGGCATGATGTCGATGGGGCCGATATGCTGTTTATCAATTAACATTGCTTAAGTATTCAGCGAGTCTCTGCAACACGATTTGCAGAATAACTTTTTCCTGAAAGCGCCTCGCAAAACGGCGAGCTGGTTGAAATGAAGCCAAAATTCATCTTGCTGCACAAAACGAACTCACTTATTTTCTTCAATAACGGATCCGTTAATAAAAATTACTTTTATATGCATGATTACTAAAGGAATGATCATGAAGAAACTATCAAAATTACGGTTCCTCCAGTTTCAGGAGTGCCTTTCTCCCTTAGGCAAAATCAGTAGCCGGCCTCTATTTGGCGGTTACAGTCTGGCGATAGACAATACCGTGTTTGCCATGGTGGCCGAAGGCGAAATCTATCTTAGAGTGTGTGAGCAAAGCGCAGAATATCGGGTCGAGCATCATAGCCCAATGTTAACTATGCGCAAAAATGGTCGGCCGGTAGCGCTAAAATATTACCGTATAGATGAAGCATTATGGCAGGACAGTAAAATGCTGTTTCACCTCTCGGAGCTGTCTTTGCATACGGCGCGTAGCGAAAAGCAGCATCAGCGTGATTCTGGCAGGCTAAAAGATTTGCCTAATATCAGTTTCCACATGGAATTGATGTTGATTCATGCCGGAATAACCGATGTGAAAATGCTGCGTACAATTGGTGCGGAAAAAAGCTGGTTAAAATTGAGGGAGCATAATAAAGGAATATCAATCAATGTCCTTGAGTCCCTGGCGGGCGCGATTGCCGGCACCCATTCCGCCGCGCTCCCGGCGCAGCGGCGCCAGGAGCTACGGGAGTGGGCTAATACGCAAGGGTACGGCGTGGAGGATTATTCTGGTTGACCGGCAATCCGGCGCTGCAGGCGACATATTTCCGGCAGCAGTGCGAGCAGTAGCCCAATCTGCTGCAGGACCAATGGTTCTTTGCTGTCGGCTCGCGGTTCCAGGTGTTGAATACGTGATTGCAGGTTGCTGAGCGCCTGCTGAACGCGCTGTTCGTCTGCGGGAGAATGATGCAGCGCATCATCGACGTAGCAGACGGCATCATCGAGTAACGCCAGTATTTCCGGCGTCGTCAGTTTCTCCCTGTGCGCCCCCAACGCGGAAATATAGCTGGTAAACGTATGGTTAAGGCACAGCAGGCGGAATGCGGTTTCACGCATTGTGTTGTCGGCTTTTGGCTCTGTGGATAAATTGGATACCACTGATGCCAGCTCGCTATCCCGGTTATGTGCATTACGTCGGGCGACGCGATACTCAAGACGGTTGTCGCGCCCCTGATGGTACTGCTCAAGAATAGCGTCCAGATAACGGCAGTTAGCGTTGATAGCCTGATCAAGTACCCGAGGTAAATTACGGAAGTTCCAGTCTGGCCAGATAAAGGTCACTGCCGCCCACGCGATAGCGCAGCCGATTAATGTATCGAGGATACGCGGTAAAGCGACTTCGAATCCCTCGCCCAACAGGTTAAAGCACAGCAGTACCAGCAGCGTGATAAACATAGTGGCATGCGCATACTGGACGTTGCGAAAGGCGAAAAACAGCACACCGGTTAGTACAATGAGCAATAGCTGGCCTTCGACCGAGGGAACCAGCAGCAGCACCGGTAACCCGATAGCGACCCCTACCAATGTCCCGATGATCCTTAACGCCAGGCGATGCCGGGTAGCGTTATAGTTCGGCTGGCAAACAAACAGGCTGGTCAGCAGAATCCAGTAACCGTGGTTGAGGCCGGTAAACTGAATGAAGGCATAGCCCGCGCACAGCACCAGTGACATGCGCACCGCATGGCGGAAAAGCGCCGATTCCGGTGTCATATTGCTGCGCAGCCGTAGCCAGATATCGCTAAAGCCGCTGGGGCGATCGTCTGCAAGCAGGTTTTCGGGATGGTTGCTGGCCAGCACGCTGGTTTGCACCGATTCGATGGTTGCCAATTGCGCATCTATGGCGCGTAGGTTATTGAGTAGAAAACCCAGCGCTTTGACCTGATCTTGAGGCGCGCCGCTGGCGCGAACGCGATCCAGCGCCGCGTCAAGATGCATAAAGGCGCGTTCAAAATGCGCATCATGCTGATACGGAACGCGTAAGAGGATGGCGCGGGAGAGTTTCTGACATGCCTGCGCCTGCATCGACAGCATCCGCTGGAAACGGAACATCACATCGCTGTAGCGGAAATGGTCGCGAAGTGTCTGATACTGAATATGCGACGAGCTGGCACGCTCATGAATGTCCTGAGCGACGAAATAGTACTGTAGGGTACGACGAGTACCGCGTTGCCCGCGGTCGCCGCGTAGGCGCGTCAGTAAAGACGCTTTCGTTTGGTTCAGCATCGCAACCAGTTTGCCGTTGGCGAGCGCCAGATCGTACAACGGCGCCTGACTTTCATCTTCGATATCCGGATCGAACAACCGTGATTTAAGTTCAAGATACTGCGCCAGCTGTTCATAGCTGCGCGCAAGGTTATCCTGCAGCGGACGAATGGGGAAAATAAGATGACCGGCGAGTGTTAATACGTTGTACCAGATGGCGCCAGCCAGCAAAAAGAGCGGCTGCAGGTACCAACTGTTATACAGAGTGACCCCTAACATGGTGTAGATAGCGATCAGTAAGGCGCCGAAAGCAATGGTGGCATAGCGTTGACCCAGACCGCCGAGCAAGATAAAGCCCGTCGTGGACAGGGTTAAGCCTATAGCAAACAGCCACGGCCACGGAAACAGTAATTCCACCGATGCGGAAGCAATAAAGAAGCAGACCAGCGTAATGGCGAGATTACGTAGCCGCCCGGTGAGGCGATCGTCGAGGTCGGTCAACGCCGCGGCTACCACCCCGAGCGTTAACGGGATCGTGAGTTTGACTTCGCCAATCCACCACGGCGCAACCGTGGTGCCACAAAGCGCAATAAAAATCCTGGCGTTATATAACCAGGCGCTATTCCATGTATAACGGCGGAGCAGGGGGCTTAACATAACAGTGATCCGTACAATTACTGAAAGCGGCGGCGGGCGTTGGCTTCGCGTGCGGCGCGAGCCGTTTCAACGGAGACCACGCGGCGTCCTACTGGCCAAAGCGCAATAGCGGCAATTTTAAAGTTGGCGATCCCGACAGGGATACCAATGATGGTCAGGCACTGGGCGATACCGCTGAAGATATGCATCAGGCACAGCCACCAGCCAAAGAACATGAACCACAAAATATTCAAAATAGTGCCGCCCGCGTTCAGTAAGCTGTTTTTTGCTTCAGGTTCCAGTTCATCAACATGAATGGCTTCATTACCGTAGGGGAAAAGCGATAACCTGGTGATTTCCCAACATGAACGGGTCAGCGGTAACGTGAAAATCAAAACAATACTGACCAGCGTCGCCAGTAGCCAACCGAGCGTGGTGGCGAAACCGCCAAGAACAAAGTTTAAAATATTCAGAATGGTACGCATAAACCCTCTGGTTAACCCTATGGATAATAAGACCCGACAATTGTAACGTTTTTTTGCGCTGGAGCACCTGCTCGCGGGCGGTTAAACTTAAAAACATTCAAACTGATTGAAATTTGGCGATATATGGAACTTAAAGCGACAACATTGGGCAAACGCATGGCGCAGCATCCTTATGATCGGGTGCAGTTGCTGAATGCCGGGGTTAAAGTCTCCGGCGATCGTCATGAGTATCTTATACCTTTCAATCAGTTATTGTCGGTTCAATGTAAGCGTGGCCTGGTGTGGGGCGAGCTGGAGTTCGCACTGCCTGAAAGCAAAGTTGTGCGTTTGCATGGTACCGAGTGGGCCGAGACGCAACATTTCTATCATCATCTCAATAATCTCTGGCAGCAGTGGAGCGCGGAGATGAGTGAAATTGCCGCGCAATTACTGCGCCAACAGTTAAGTGAAATTGAACGCGCCAGCGCCGAAGGTAAGTGGCTGACCCGCCAGCAGGTCGCCGATGTTCAGGCGAAGATACGCCGGGCCTTAACCGGACTGCCTTTCCCTGAGAGCCGTCTGGATGAATTTGATAACTGCCGCGAACTGTGGCGCCAGTGTCAATGCTGGCTTAGCGATATCGACGAGGCTCGCCTGGCGCATAATCAAGCCTATACCGAAGCCATGCTGGAACAGTATCGCGCTTTCTTCGATAAGGTCGAGTCTTCACCGCTCAACCCGGCGCAGGCGCGGGCGGTGGTTAACGGCGAGCGTTCGTTGCTGGTGCTTGCCGGCGCCGGTAGCGGAAAAACCTCGGTGCTGGTCGCCCGTGCAGGGTGGTTGTTAAATCGCGGCGAGGCGGCAGCCGATCAGATCCTGCTCCTGGCGTTTGGCCGTCAGGCTGCTCAGGAAATGGATGAACGTATTCAGGAGCGATTGGGAACCGACGAGATTGCTGCGCGGACCTTTCATTCACTGGCGTTACATATTATTCAGCAGGGTAGTAAGAAGGTTCCGGCGATCAGTAAGCTGGAAAACGATACCGCCGCCCGGCAAAAGCTTTTGTTGAAGGCCTGGCAGCAGCAGTGTCAGGAGAAAAAAGCGCAGGCTAAAGGCTGGCGTCAGTGGTTGATGGATGAGATGGAGTGGCAGATTGACGAAGGCGATTTCTGGCAGGATCGCGCGCTGCTGCGTCGCCTGGCCGGCCGTCTTGACCGCTGGGTTAGTTTGATGCGTATGCATGGCGGCTCGCAGGCGGAGATGATCGCCAGCGCGCCTGAAGAAGTACGCGACCTCTTTAATAAGCGTGTGAAACTGATGGCCCCGCTACTGAAAGCCTGGAAAACGGCGTTGAAAGAGGAGAATGCCGTTGATTTCTCCGGGCTTATTCACCAGGCCGTTAACATACTGGATAAAGGCCGTTTTGTGAGCCCCTGGAAACATATTCTGGTGGATGAATTTCAGGATATCTCTCCACAGCGCGCTGAATTGCTGGCGGCGCTGCGCCGGCAAAATAAACAGACCACGTTATTTGCGGTGGGTGACGACTGGCAGGCTATCTATCGCTTTAGCGGCGCGCAGCTCTCTTTAACCACGGCATTTAACCACTACTTTGGCGAAGGGGACTGTTGCGCGCTGGATACCACCTATCGATTTAATGGTCGTATCGGCGAGATCGCCAACGGTTTTATTCAGCAAAACCCGCATCAGTTGGCTAAACCGCTGAATAGTCTGACCGCTGGCGATAAGAAAGCGGTGACCCTGCTGCCCGACGATAAACTCGACGATCTGCTCGACAAGTTGAGCGGCTACGTTAAACCGCAACAGCGGATTTTGCTGCTGGCGCGCTATCACCATCTGAAACCCGCCGCGCTGGAAAAAGCCGCGACCCGCTGGCCGCATCTGCAGCTAGATTTTATGACAATTCATGCCAGCAAAGGCCAGCAGGCTGACTTTGTTATTGTGTTGGGCTTGCAGGAGGGTGATGACGCCTTCCCGGCGCCGGCAAGAGAGTCGGTGATGGAACAGGCATTGCTCCCACAGCCGGAAGATTTCCCTGATGCTGAAGAGCGTAGGCTACTGTATGTGACGATAACCCGCGCCCGCCTGCGGGTCTGGCTGCTGTTCAATAAAGAACGACCATCGCCGTTTGTTGAGATCTTGCAGGAGTTGGGCGTGCCGGTGGCGCGAAAGCCCTGATCATCGGCGGCCGTCTGGCCGCCGTGGGAATTACTTCAGGCGCTCGGCAAGGTAACGCTGGTAATCAGGGATGAGAATATCGATAGGCTGGTTGAAATCCGGCGACTGAATAATAAAGTCAGCGGTGGCGGCATTCGTGGCAACCGGGATATTCCACACCGTCGCCAGACGCAGGAGCGCTTTGACGTCAGGATCGTGGGGCACCGCATTCAGCGGATCCCAGAAGAAGATCAGCACATCAATTTTCCCTTCAGAAATCAGCGCGCCCACCTGCTGGTCGCCGCCCATCGGGCCGCTCAGCATCGCTTTCACTTCCAGCCCGGTGGTGCGTGAGACCAGGTTGCCGGTGGTCCCGGTTGCATAGAGCTGGTGCTGAGCCAGTAGCGCCTGGTGACGTTCGACCCATTTCATCAGCAGATCTTTGCAGTGATCGTGTGCTACCAGCGCGATATGTTTGCGTGCGGGCAAGGTGCGTGTTGTCAGTTCCATAATGGGGTTCCACTTATATTAACTTGCAGACAGATTACTGGAAGTGACTGATGCTGCAAGCGTTGGGGAGAAAATTTTTGCTGTATCTGTGAGTTAGTCTGGATGGCTGCTTTACCCGTATTAGCTTACACTAGGGCTAAAGAGCAGGAGGATTATGATGAAAGAGAACGATATTGCCGGCATTCTAACCGCGACGCGGACGATTGCGCTGGTAGGCGCCAGCGACAAGCCCGATCGCCCGAGCTATCGGGTAATGAGATATCTGTTGGAACAGGGCTATCATGTCATTCCTGTTTCGCCCAAGGTGGCGGGCAAAACGCTGCTCGGTCAACAAGGCTATGCCACCCTGGCGGAGGTACCTGAAAAGGTCGATATGGTCGATGTGTTCCGCAATTCCGAAGCGGCGTGGGGCGTGGCGCAAGAGGCCGTCGCCATCGGAGCGAAGACGTTGTGGATGCAGCTTGGCGTTATTAATGAACAGGCAGCGGTTATGGCGCGTGAAGCGGGGTTAAATGTGGTCATGGACCGCTGCCCTGCGATTGAAATTCCGCGGCTTGGGCTAGCGAAGTAAAATAAAAAACCCCGTGTTAACGGGGTTTTTAACAAAGCATCGGGAACAAAGGCCAGTCAGTTCCGCAGCCGCGGCGCCTGCAGCTGTTTACGGATAGTCTGCGCCAGTTCGTCCATCGATGGCTGCTCAGGATGCTCATCGCTGGCTTCACTACTGAGCTGCGCTTCCGCGAGGTAGGTGTGGACCGGCTGGCCGTCCTCATCTTCCATCACAACATGATACCAGGGGGCCGCGCGCAGTTCATCGTTGGCGCCGATTTCATCCGCGGCGGGCTCGTCAAGCGAATACTCTGGATCGATATCAACGATTACGCCAAGGTAGCCGAGTAGCGTATGGCGAACCTGTTGGCCGATACCGAATTTGCTGGCAATCATAGTCACCTCCCGGGAAACGCTGGCGCCCACTGTATCCATCATCTTCAAATGTTCTTGAGTCATGAGAATAACGTGTGGGCGATGTTCCGCTTTTCAAGTTACATGACGCGACAGGCAAACCCTTTCAGATACAGTCCTTCCGGGTAGGTTGCGATCACCGGGTGATCGGCAGCCTGACGGAACTGCTCTATAAATTGTACATCACGCCCGGCGTCTATTGCGGCATCGGCGATGATTTTCTGAAATAAATCGGTGGTCATCAGGCCGGAACAGGAGAAAGTCAACAGCACGCCGCCGGGGTTCAACAGCTGGATCGCCAGCATGTTGATGTCTTTATAGCCGCGGCAGGCGCCCATCAGTTGGCTTTTGTTTTCGACGAATTTTGGCGGATCCATGACGATGACATCGAATTTTTCCCCCTGATCGCGATATTTACGCAGCAGTTTGAATACGTCATCGCGCACGAATTCAGCTTTGGACAGATCCAGCTTATTGAGCTCAACGTTCTGCCGGGCGACGTCCAGCGCCTCCTGTGAAGTATCAACGCTAGTGACCTGACGGCAGCCGCCCATCAGCGCAGAAACCGCGAATCCACCGGTATAAGAGAAGCAGTTGAGGACGCGCTTATCGGCGACGTAGCGGCGGGTCGCCAGACGGCTATCGCGCTGATCGAGATAGTAGCCGGTTTTATGGCCGCCCTGGATATCTACCAGCAACTGCATACCGTGCTCGGTAATGGGCAGCAGCGCCGGTGGCAGTTCGCCTACCACCGGGCCCTGCGCCAGATCCAACCCTTCTTTTTTACGCACCGCCACATCGCTGCGATCGTAAATAGAGCATTGCGGGAACAGGGTCTGCAGGGCGCTGACAATGGCCGCACGCTGATATTCGGCGCCGGCGCTCAACAACTGCAGGACGAAGAAATCGCCAAAGCGATCGATTGTCACGCCAGGCAGGCCGTCGGATTCCCCGGCGATTAAACGATAGCTGTCAAGACCATCGCGCTCTGCCAGCCATTGACGCCAGGTTTGCGCCTGCTGCAGGCGACGCTCGAAAAAAGCATTATCGATAGCTTCATGACGATCGAAACTCCAGACACGGGCGCGGATCTGCGAGGAGGGCGAATAGGCGCCGCGAGCGAGCCATTTCCCTTGGGAATCAACGATATCAATCGTCTCGCCGGAACGAGCTTTACCTTCCATCCGGGCGACGGCGCCGGAGAAAATCCATGGATGGCGACGCAGCAGGGATTTCTCGCGTCCTTTGGCTAATACTAAGCGTGGGATAATGGAATCTGTCATTGGGCTACCTTTAAGCGACGGAGCGTCGGCACCGAAAAATGGCGCGTAGATTAGCATAACTGGCTGGGGCAAGCACCATTCCTGCCGCCGCCGGGCGGATGTTTTAGCGTCAGGCAAAAGTGAGTATGCTGGAGAGAATTTGCTATTCTCTGCAACAGGATAGCGTAGTAGAGGGGGTAATATGGCGAAGGTATGCACGATGGCATGGGTTCACGGAGTCGTTCAGGGCGTGGGATTCCGCTATTCAACGCAGCGTGAAGCGCTGCAGCTGGGGCTTACAGGTTATGCGCGAAATCTGGATGATGGCAGCGTGGAAGTGCTGGCCTGCGGGGAGGTGGAGCAGGTGGAGAAACTGGTTGCCTGGCTTAAGGCCGGCGGGCCGCGTAGCGCAAGGGTCGACAGGGTGTTAACCGAGCCCCATCAACCCACCAGAGAGTGGCAGAAATTCGCTATTCTCTATTAAATGCATTTTACGGGCTTCGGCAGACCGGCGATTTTAGTCGCCTGTTTAGCCGGGCCTTTGGGGAATAATCGGTACAGGTAGCGGCTGTTGCCTTTCTCTTCACCGAATTTATTCGCCATTGCTTTGACCAGCATACGGATAGCTGGCGAAGTGTTGAACTCCAGATAAAAATCGCGCACGAAGCGCACCACTTCCCAGTGTTCGACGGACAGGGTGATCCCTTCCTGAGCGGCGATAACTTCCGCCATCGCTTCACTCCACTGAGTCGTTTCTTTCAGATAGCCTTCGCTATCGGTCTCTATTTCACTGCCTTCAAAGATAAACATGATTTTTCACATAATGCGGAAACTGCGCGCAGTGTAGCAAAAAATAAGGCCCCGCATAAGCGAGGCCTGGTGTTGCAGGAGAGAAGGTTAGTCTCTGCTGGCGAAGCCGAGGATGCTCAGCAGGCTGACGAAGATGTTGTACAGCGAAACATACAGGCTAACGGTGGCGCGAATGTAGTTGGTCTCGCCGCCGCGGATGATGTTGCTGGTTTCAAACAAAATCGCGCCGGAAGAGATAAGGATGAACACCGCGCTGATGGCCAGGTGCAGAGCCGGCAGCTGCAGGAAGATGTTCGCCACCATACCAATCAGGACGACCACCACGCCCGCCATCAGCATGCCGCCGAGGAAGGACATGTCTTTGCGCGTCGTCAACACGTAAGCCGAGCAGCAGAAGAAGACCAGCGCGGTGCCGCCCAGCGCCAGACCGATCAAATCGCCCATGCCTGCGGACAGGTAAGCGTTCAGCATTGGCCCCAGGATGTAGCCGAGGAAGCCGGTAAAGGCGAAGGCCGCCAGAATACCGCTTGGTTTATTAGCCAGTTTGTAGGTCAGGAACATCAGACCATACATGCCCACCAGGGTGAGGATGAGCCCCGGAGACGGCAGCATCAGCACAGTGCTGGCGGTGGCGGTGATCGCCGAAAACGCCAGCGTCAGGCTGAGCAGAAAATAGGTGTTACGCAGAACTTTGTGCGTGCTGAGCAGCGATGAACGGTCACGCGATGAGGTAATTATACGATCCATGAGTCACTCTCTTATGACAGATGTAATTAGTTATGAAGCATAAGAAAAGCGAGCCGAAAGCCATAATGCTTTTACCCATCTTTACTCAGATCCCGGTGCCGGTGGGGTAGGGTTTTATTCTGATAAAATAGGTTAAGACAGTATGTTTATGCGTTCAACGACGGAAAGCAGATCTGAATCTTATAGGTCACTGAAAAATATTGCCTTAATGCCAGTCAGCGACTAAGTGTGGAAGGGGTATCAACGAAGCATAAAGGCAAGGGAAATGAAACGAAAACAATATAACCACATCACACACGCATTATTGGTTCTGGGTTTACTCGGCAGCGCGGCCACGGCAATCGCCGCCCAGGTCCCGCAGGGTACCGAACTTGCAGCAAAACAGGAGCTCGTCAGGAACAACGGTAATGAACCCGCTTCGCTCGACCCGCATAAGGTCGAAAGCGACGTCGAGTATAATATCATCAGCGATCTGTTCGAAGGGTTGGTGAGCGTTTCACCGCAGGGTGAGATTCAGCCGCGACTGGCGCTGAAGTGGGAGAATAAAGATAACCTCGTCTGGACTTTCCATCTGCGTCCTGGCATCACCTGGTCCGATGGGACAGCGATTACCGCGCAGGATATCGTCTGGAGCTGGCAGCGGCTGGTCACGCCGACCACCGCTTCGCCGTACGCCAGCTATCCGGGTAATATGCATATCGTTAATGCCCGCGATATCTCGGAGGGAAAACAGTCGCCGGAAACTCTCGGCGTAAAAGCGCTGGACGATACCACGCTGCAGATCACGTTAGATCAGCCTAACGCCGCCTTCCTCGCAATGCTTGCTCACCCGTCGTTGGTGCCTATTGATAAGGTGCTGGTGGAGCGCTTTGGTGACAAATGGACTAAACCGGAACATATCGTCACCAGCGGCCCTTATACGCTTTCGAAGTGGGTCGTCAACGAGCGCATCGTGGCGCAACGCAACCCTAAGTACTGGGATAATGAACATACGGTAATTAATAAAGTGACCTATCTGCCGATTACCTCCGAAGCGGCGGATGTGAATCGCTATAAAGCCGGTGAGATAGATATTGTTTATACGCTGCCGGTGAACCAGTTTGCGTTACTGAAGAAAACGATGGGCTCGCAGCTGAATGTTTCTCCGCAGCTGGCGACCTACTATTACGAACTCAATACCACTAAACCGCCCTTTAATGACCCCAGAGTGCGCCGGGCGCTCAACATGGGGCTGGATAAAGATATCATCGCCGATAAGGTGATGGGGCAGGGACAGCGTCCGGCATGGCTAATTAGCCAGCCCGATATTGGCGGCGTCACGCTGAAACAACCGGATTACGCCAGCTGGCCGCGCGACAAACGCATTGCCGAGGCAAAAAAACTGCTTAACGAGGCGGGCTTTAACGAAAGACATCCTTTAGTCTTTAACCTGCTTTATAACACCTCGGAGACGCACCAGCGCATTGCCATCGCCGCCAGTTCAATGTGGAAGAAAAATCTCGGCGTAGAGGCGAAGCTGCAGAACCAGGAGTGGAAGACGATGCTGGATACCATGCATACGCATAATTTTGATGCCGTGCGTTATGCCTGGATCGCCGATTATGACGATGCGGCGTCATTCCTGAATAACTTCCGCACCGGCGATAGCGAAAACACCAGCCAATACAGTAACCCGGCCTATGATAAAGCGCTGCATGATGCGGCGAAGGCGGCGGATACCGCCGCGCGAGGCAAATTCTATCAGCAAGCGGAGGATCTGTTGGCTGAGGATGTGCCCGCGATTCCGGTTTATCACTATGTGCGTACCCATTTAGTGAAGCCGTGGGTCGGCGGGTTCGAGCCGGATAAGCTGGGCTATTACTACACCAAAGATATGTACATCATAAAACATTGAGTCAAAGGTCGTTCTTAACGCCGAATTTCTGCGCAAACTGCCTGAAATTCAGACGAATAACGCAGATTTGTTTGTTTTTAAGGCAGTTGAACAAAATGATGCTTTACAGCATCGGCAGAGGTGTTTATAGTGCGCCCCATACCGGAAGCGTGGCCGAGCGGTTGAAGGCACCGGTCTTGAAAACCGGCGACCCGAAAGGGTTCTAGAGTTCGAATCTCTACGCTTCCGCCAAATTAAACAAGGGGTTACCGAAAGGTAGCCCCTTGTTGCTTTGGGCTGTTGGTATAGTGTTGGTATATTCACTTGGTCTATTTTCACTTGCCGGTTGCTTTTTTTGTTAAATTTTTTGGCTTTAGGCTAGCGCAGCTAGGGTTAGTTGGCAGCGTACCTACCTGTCTTTTTTGGCTACTCGTCCTCACCGTTTTATACGTGTTTTATTGCATCAAAAACAATCTTGCGCTAACAAACATCGAGGAAAAGGAGAAGCATATGAATAAAAATCTACATATCATGGTTTTATCATTTTTTGACACAGTATCAACCGCCATCATGGGGCTAGTGGTCAACTCAGTCAGCGGTGCAACCCCGTTAACCTAAAGCCAAAATTTGCATTCCCCATGTCAGTGGGATTGAGTTTCTTTGCATTACGTTACTTTTTAATCTTCCTTATCTAATGGTGGGACGTCTAAAGTCGGTGATAGCTTCACTATCCTATCGTAAGTTACTACCTGGCTTTCTGTTTTGTGTCCACTAAACATCTGCTTCTCTTTGCTACTACCTTCATAGACTGAAATTGCTTTGGCTTTAATATCGTGGAACGTACCCGGAACAGGGCGACCCAGTTTCACCGCGGCTTGCTTTTTCGCATTATTCCACCATGTATTGAATGTTTTTTTATTCATCCGCCCATACATGCGCAACGGTGAGAGGGTGAACGACGATCGCCTGCAGCTGGATAACAACGTAATCATGATGGACTCGCTGGCAGCGGTAAAGGTGCTGATTAAGCGAGTAGACGAACTGGAGGAGAAATTATCTGCATTAGAAATCCAGTAATCGTGTTTATTTGTCCAGACCCCAACTGACAATTTGTGCATGCAGAATGCAATCAAATCTGACAGTCCGCTTTGAGCGAGGAGCGGACATTGTGCTTAAATAATGATGACTCTGGCAGGATAGGTTTTCAATGCCTGGAAGGTAGCCACTAATTCAGGTGACGTAAATGTGTAGCAATCCCCCACTTTAGGCCAATACATTTTCCATTAATCAGGTCGATAACAGAATAACTTGCATTGGGATGAGCATAGCGAGGGAAACTATCGACAGTCCCTTCTTTAAGAATTGCCAGAGTGCCCTGACTGACATGCCCGTGAGACACAATACATATTGTTTGTTGATGTGTTGAGGTATCTTCCAGGTTTTGTAAAAAACGCATAACTCGCTGAGAAGCATGCGCCAGTGACTCCCCCCCTGGTGGACAATACTCTGCATCAAGCCTGAATAATGCATTTGCATAGTTTGGATGTTTTTGTCTGAGTAGTTCTAACGGCATACCTTCAAACTGACCATAGGCCTGCTCTTTAAGGGCCGGTTCAGCCGTCAGTGAACAATGAAAGTGTTCAGCCAGGCTTTGCCCCATTTGCCAGGCACGCCCAAGCGGAGAAGCGTAAACACGCTCTATTTGATACTCACTTGCACTAAACGCTGCTAGTAGGACGGATGTTTCACGCAAACCCCGACAGGTCAAGGAGCTATCGCTGTGCCCCTGAATAATTCCTTCCCAATTCCACTCTGTTTCTGCGTGTCGAACAAGTATCAATTTCATCGTTAGCTGGCCATGCTCGTTGTTGATCAAAATGTCCCAACTGCGCGATGTCAAACACACACCATTGAAGCAGCGGAAGGCTTTCCTGTTGTGGAAATAATGAACAAGTGTAGCTTATTGCCGTTATGCAGCGGCTCTGGGTGTGGGGCGCTGAATTTTATCCGTAGTTAACTTCCGCCTTTGGCACGGAGCGGACTTTCAGATTATGTTTGGCTCTGTGACTTAAGAGTGTCAGATCAGATCTAAGATACAACAAATAATGTCATTAAATGACATGCTATCACCCAGTAACCGTCTGCAGGGGTTACCGGGTGGGGATAGTCTTCGATACCGGGTATTTGGGGGCAGATTTTGGGGCAAAACGCGCCGTATTCAGCCCCGAAAATGACAGAGGTATACTATCTGCAGAGAAGTGGATAACTTACTGAAAAATATGGACGTGATAATGTCTAAATATACCAGTGTATTTTCATAACGTATTGATTTTAAATAATTTTTACGCAGCCTTGAAAACCGGCCACCCGAAAGGGTTCTAGAGTTCGAATCTCTACGCTTCCGCCAAATATGAAAAGGGGTTACCGAAAGGTAACCCCTTTTTGCTTTGGGTTCCTCCGGCACATCCCTGCTTCAACCTCTCTCGTCATTAATGAATCGCCTCCTCCCAGTAGGGCGGCATCCCAATCTTTTCAACCATAAAGTCGATAAAGGCTCGGACTTTATGCGGCACTCTCCTGTTTTGTGGGTACAGCATCCAGATGGCGGTTTCGCTGGGGAACATACTAAATTCCCACTCCGGGAAGACGCGTTGAATAAGCCCTTGTTCTTCAGCCTGCTGCGATAGCCAGTTCGGTAAAATCGCAATCCCGGTGTGATTGACGCAGGCATAAAGCATGGCGGCGCTATCGCTAACGCTCAGTCGGTAGTGAATCGGGATGCGCTGCCATTCATCTTCTGAACCCGTCTTACGGGTATACCAACCGGCGCCATGCAGACGAGAAAACATCACGATATTGATCTGCTGCTGGTCGGCGCCCGGCGTGGCAGAAGGGCGGTTTTCCGCAATCCACTGCGGGCTGGCCCAGGCTGAGCGCGTCTGCGAAGCCAGTTTACGGGCATGAATCGAGGAGTCAGGCAAAATGCCAATGCGAATACTCAGGTCGATGCGCGCTTCAATCAGATCCTGCACTTCATCGTTAAAACTGATATCCAGCGAAATGTTGGGGTGCAGGCGAAGAAATTCATCAACAAAAGGCATAACGTGCAGACGGCCAAAGGTACTGGGTACGCTTAACCGCAGCAGGCCGGAAGGTTGTTTATCCAGTGCGGAAGTTAACTGGCGGGTTTCTTCCCATTGTAATAACAGTTGTTGGGCGTGCGAGTAAAAAAAAGCTCCAGTTTCGGTTAATGCTAATCCGCGGGTAGAGCGGTTAAACAACGTCACCTGTAAATACGCTTCCAGCTCGGAAATATGGCGAGAGACGGTGGATACTTCGATATTTAAGAATTTGGCGGCGGCGCTGAAACTTTGATGATCGGCGGCGCTGACGAAGGTTCTGATTGCGGATAAATGGTTCATCTGTTTTACGTCTCATTGATGATGAATGTTTCTCAGCAACCTGTTCTGGTGTAGCCGACTACAATAGCGGTCCTGATGTCACAGCTTATCACTTTGTTTCTCGAATTATTCCCGGCAATATCTATGGATAATGATTCTCAGGATATAAAAAAGGCTTCCCTGACTGCGGGAAGCCGGATAGTTGATAGTGATATTTTATTTTGCGCTGACGCGCCAGACGGTATTACCGACATCGTCGGCAATGATTAACGCTCCTTCGTTATCCTGCGCGAGTCCGACCGGCGCGCCGTACAGTTCTTTCTCATCGCGGGAGACAAAGCCGGTGACCACGCTCTCAGGTTTACCGACCGGCTTGCCGTCTTTAAAGGCGACAAAGCTGACTTTGTAGCCATTCAGCGGCGAACGGTCCCAGCTCCCATGTTCGCTGATAAACACGCCGCCCTGATAGGTCTGCGGCAACATTTTTCCGGTATAAAACAGCATTCCCAGTGGCGCAACGTGGGAACTCAGGGCATAATCCGGTTTGATCGCTTTGGCGACCATGTCCGGGCGCGGCGGCTGTACGCGGCGATCCACATGCTGTCCGAAATAGCTCCACGGCCAGCCATAAAATCCGCCATCCTGCACCGAAGTTAAATAATCAGGCACCAGGTCGGCGCCGATCTCATCGCGCTCATTGGCAATGGCCCAAAGCTTGCCCGTCTGCGGTTCCCAGCCGAGTCCGGTAGGATTCCTGATACCGCTGGCGAAGATACGGCTTGCGCCGGTTGCCGTATCAACCTCCAGAACGGTGGCGCGACGATATTCGATATCCAGCCCATTCTCGGTGATATTACTGTTCGAGCCGACGCCCACATACAGCTTCTTACCATCCGGGCTTGCCAGTAACGCTTTGGTCCAGTGGTGATTGACGGTGCTGGGCAGGTCAGCCAGCTCGCTCCCCGCATCGCTGATATGTGTCGCCCCCGGCTGGTAGTGATAACGCATGATATTGCCGGTATTGGCGACGTATAGATTATCGCCAATCAGCTGGACACCGAAAGGCGAGTGCAGGTGTTCAAGGAAAATATGTTTTTCCCAGCCGCTGGCGTTTTTACGCAATAGCGTAATGCGATTCCCGCCTTTTCCACCTTTGCCTGACTGATTTTTCACTATCCCGGCAATCAGCTGCTTCGGCGTAGTCAGCGGCTCCTCGCCAGGACCGTTGCTTTCAACGACCAGTACATCGTCGTTTGGCAGGACATAGACCATTCTGGGATGCAGGAATCCATCGGCTATTTTTTCTATTTTCAGCCCCTGGGCAACCGCCGGTTGTCCATCTCTCTTCCAGCCCACGCCGCGGGGAACCTGCATCGGCGGCAACAGGAAATCCTGGGCCTTCGGCATTACGGGATCCGGCCCTACCTGCTGATCCGGGCTAAGTTTCGCTTTCTCATCGCATCCGGACAGGGCAAGCGCCGTGGCGAGCATAACGGGCAGGGGCAGTAGTAATTTATTCATGGCGAATCCCCTTATTATTAGCCAGGCAGGCTGAGCTGATAATATTGGCGACCAGCAGGCAGATAACGGTAATCGATGAATAGATTACGTTCTGCGGCGCAATCGCCCAGGCGTCGCGGCTATGAACAAAACAGTTTACCAACGCGGCAATAATAGCGATAAGGTTTAGCCAGAAATCAATTTTTGCCGCCGGGCGTCGAGGAGTAAAAAACCACACCTGCGCCAGATTAATCAATCGCGGAATGATGGCAAAAATAAGGCCAAGGGCAATAAGCCAGCTGGCGCTTTTTCCCCACATCACGTTCGTACTGTAGAGATAAATAATATCGAAGATGAGACCGGCGATAAAAAAGCCGTAGGGCACCGGATTGAGTAGATTATATATGACCATCGCAAGGCTATTACCTCGGTCATGAGAGCGTTCACTCATTGTCAATTCCTTGTCAGGGGGAATAAGGTAGGATGAAAATAATGCTGACGTTCAAGCCGGAATAATGAATACCGCTTAGCAGATAAAATTATACATATTGTTAACAATTTCAGTATGCCAATCGCGGGAAATCTGTTTTGCGCAAATGGTCATACTGGCTACGGTAAGATTGTTGCAGAAGGGAGGAGGCGGGCCAGATGCTGGCCGCGCCATCGTACGTTTAACTTTCTATTCGGGCAGCCAGCTGCTGGGCCATTTCGGCGAAAATCCGCGCTGCAGCTTTTGGCCGGGCGCCTTTGCGCTGCATTAACACCGCGGTTCTCTCAAGCGCCGCTTCTTTAAGCAATCGGGTCGTCAGGCCGGTACGCTGGGCGGCGACCTTCAGCGGCAGAATGGACAGTAATTGGGTTCGCTGGATGATATCGAGGATGGCGTTGATCGAATGCATTTCAATGGTCACCTGCGGGTGGAAACCGGCTTGCTGTAAGCAGTGGTCAATTTGCAACCGGGTGGCGAAATGATGATTAAGCAGAATAAACTCCTCCGCGGCCAGCTGGCTCAACGAAAGGGAGTCTTCGCGGGCCAGCGGGTGATGGTCCGCGACAACTAGCGCCAGCACCTCCTGTAGCAATGGGGTGGAAACGATGTCCGGCGCAATTCCGCCAGCAAAGGCAATACCAATATCCAGCTCATTTTCCAGCAGCATGCCTTCCATTTTCTCCTGCGACATCTCCTGTATATCCAGCGTGATATGCGGATAACGCGCATGAAATTCCGCCACTAATGGGACGACGAAATAGGAAGTAAAGGTGGGCGTCACGGCAATGCGTAGAGAACCGCGACTGAGGTCTTCGACATCATGAATAGCCCGTTGGCCCTCATCCAGCAGTTGAAATGCCTGACGGGCATACTGCAAAAACACTTCTCCCGCGTCCGTAAGATGAATATGCCGGCCGCTGCGGTCAAAAAGCTGCGCATCCAGGCTCTCTTCTAACATCCTGATTTGCTGTGAGAGCGCAGGCTGCGAAATGTGCAGGGCTTCCGCCGCGCGGGTAAAGCCCTGATGTTCGGCGACGGCGAGGAAATATCTGACATAGCGAATATTCACACGTTCAACTCATAAGTTTTTTGAATGAATTTGATTATAAACAAGACTTTTATTTTATGCCACGCGGCGCGTAACCTCCCTGACATTCCACAGCGAGGTAGACATTATCATGAAAGAAATCATTGATGGTTTTCTTAAATTTCAACGTGATGCATTTCCTGAACGCGCTGAACTGTTTAAAAGTTTAGCCTCCCGGCAGAGCCCCCGTACGCTGTTTATTTCATGCTCCGATAGCCGGATGGTTCCTGAGTTGGTTACCCAGCGAGAACCCGGCGATCTGTTTGTCATCCGTAATGCCGGCAATATCGTCCCTTCTTACGGTCCGGAGCCCGGCGGCGTGTCGGCATCGGTGGAATATGCCGTTGCCGTCCTGAAGGTCACGGATATTGTGATTTGCGGTCACTCCGATTGCGGGGCGATGACGGCGATTGCGCAGTGTAGCTGTCTGGATCATGTCCCCGCCGTTAAGCACTGGTTGCAATATGCGGATTCGGCAAAAGTGGTGAACGATGCCCGCGAGCATCGCGACCCGCAGGCCAAAACCGCGGCGATGGTGCATGAAAACGTGATTGCCCAGTTGGCGAATATTCAAACCCATCCGGCGGTGCGTCTGGCGCTTGAGGAAGGACGTCTGGCGCTACACGGCTGGGTGTATGACATTGAAACGGGAGAGATTGCCGCCTATGACGGCAATGCCAGAGCTTTTATTTCGCTGGCCGGTCATCCGGATACCCGAGCGGTGCCGGTTTACGGTTAGTCATTTCATTTCACTACGATATAACGAGGTAACACCATGATTCAGTCTCAAGTTAGCCGCGAAGTTCGTCTGGAGTTAGCGAATAAAATTTTGCTGATTAAAGCCAAAAAGGATCTCTCCTTTGCACAGCTTGTTGAAGGCACCGGTTTATCAGAAGCCTTCGTGACGGCCGCGCTATTGGGCCAGCATCCGCTGCCTGCCGAAGTCGCGAAAATGGTAGGCGCAAAACTGGAGCTCAGCGACGATGATATTTTGCTGCTGCAAACCATCCCGGTCAGAGGTTCTATTGAAGACCGCGTACCAACGGACCCGACGATGTATCGCTTCTATGAAATGCTGCAGGTCTACGACACCACCCTGAAAGCGCTCATTCATGAAAAATTCGGCGACGGGATCATCAGCGCGATTAATTTTAAGCTGGATGTGAAAAAGGTCAGCGATCCGGAAGGCGGACATCGCGCGGTGATCACGTTCGATGGAAAATATCTGCCAACGAAACCTTTCTGATGACAATTAACCGTTAACAGCACGGGCCTGAACCACGATCCAGGCCCGTTATTATCTGGCGGGCTGATAACGCATTTGCAATGTGGCGGGCAGATAACGCTGCAGCGGCTGTGGCGTTTTACCATCAATCAACTGACTGATGAGATCGTAGCAGTGCCAGGCCAACTGGCGGTTGTCCTGCTGGATGGTGTCGATGCGCAGCGATAGCGAATCATACAGATAGTGGTCATCGAAGCTGGCTAAATGGATCCCGGAATCCAGCAGGTTATGCTGGCTCATATAGCGTAGTACCCCTTCCAGCAAGCCGCAGGCGGCGGTAAACAACGCCTTAGGCGGCCGCCCGAGGCGGGCGCACAGCGCGGCAAACATCTCATAGCCTGAGCTTGGGTGATAGTTGCCGTTGATGATCCACTCCGGGCGCAACTCAACGCCTGCCTGGGCTAATCCCTGACTAAATCCGGCCAGCCGATCGCGCGAAGGCGAGAGCCGCGGCTGCCCGCCGAGAAACCAGAACTCATCCGGGTGTTGCCCGGCGATACGGGCGATAAGTTCCGCCGTCGGCGCCAGTGAGTCGGTCATCACCAACGGCAGGGCGCTATCGTTTGGATTGCGATCGAACAGCACCACCGGCAGCTGTTCGCTGAGCTTCAGATAGTCGGCGTCGCTGTGCATACAAGAGGCGACAATCAGGCCATCGACCTGACGGGCAATCATATTATTGACCACCATGCTCTCCTGACCGGGATTCTCATCGGTGCAAGAGATAAGCAGCTGTACGCCGGCTTCGCGGCACAGGGTTTCCAGCTCGTGAGAAAAAACGGCAAAACCATAGTTAGTGATCTCGGGTACCACCAGACCAATGGTATGGCTGCGGCTATCGCGCAGTGAACGGGCGTGAATGCTAGGCTGGTAGTGCTGCTCGCGGGCGATAGCCAGCACCCGTTCGCGCGTCTCCTGCGCCACGCGCAGCTCTTTGCCGCGACCGTTCAAGACCAGGCTGGCGGTGGCTTTAGAGACGCCAGCCAGTTCGGCGATATCTTTTATGGTAATGCGTTTGGGTTTCATCACGAGCCTGGGGCCTGAAAGCAAAACGCTTATTCTACCATGCATGGCCGCAGCGGCCAGCAGCAGAATGCCCCCGGCGTCGCGCCGCTGAATACCAGCTCTCCTGGATAATCGGCAAAGAAGCGGCTGCTCATCACCCCGGCGCCATCATTAATAAAAATTTCGACGCTGGAACGATCGATGAGGATCTGCAGTTTATGCGCCGCGCCGCGCCAGTAACGGTAATCGACAGTATCAGCTACCAGGCTTCGACGGGCCAGGCGTACGCCGCGGCTGTCCAGCGAAAGCTGCAGCGCGCCTGCAAAATCCAGCCTCAGCGCATCGCCTGGCATGACCTCGAAGGCCAGTTCCATCGGCTGCAGCGCCAGCGGTTCGGTCTGCCAGCCTTGCGCCTCGCCGCGCAGCGCCGCCAGTTCGCGCACGGGATTTTGATACAGCGTGCCGTGGCGCCAGCTGAGTTCCCGCAGGCAGGTCATTTGATGGATCCAGCCGTGGGCCCGCGTAGGTTGCTGCATCTCTTCTCCGTCGGGAACGCCCATCCAGCCAACCAGTAGGCGCCGACCATCTTCCGCCAGGGTGGTTTGCGGCGCATAGAATTCGAAGCCGCTATCCAGCTCTTCGAGCGCGCCGTGGCTAAAAGTCGCGTCAGCATTGTCGAAATGCCCGTGCATCCAGACCGCCGGATAGGTGTTCAGGAAGCGCTGGGCTTCTCGCGGTAGCCCCTGTGGGCAACTGAGTAAAATATGCTGGTCGCCGAGCGGGAACAGATCCGGGCATTCCCACATATAGCCGCCATCGTTCAGGCCGTTAAGTCCGCTACCGGCAATTTCGCCATGGCTGCTCCACTGCATTAAATCAGCGGAGCTGAATAGCAGCACCTTACCGCGGTCGGCCAGATCGCGCGCGCCCAGCACCATCAACCAGCGATCGCCGTCGCGCCAGACTTTGGGATCGCGCACGTGTCCGCTATAGCCGGCTGGCAGCGCCAGCACCGGGCCCTGCTTGCGAAAAGTACCGTCGGGATTTTGCGTCGCCAGACACTGCCAGGCGGTACGGCTGCCATCGTTAAATTTCACATTACCGGTGTAGCACAGCGTCAGGACGCCGTTGTTATCTACCGCACTGCCGGAGTAACAGCCGTTACGGTCGTACTCCTCGTCTGGCAGCAGGGCAATCGGTTCGTGCCGCCAGTGCAGTAGATCCGCTGAACTCCAGTGTCCCCAGCCTTTATAGCGATGATCGCAGGCGAAGGGATTCCACTGATAAAACAGATGATAACGGCCATTGAAGTGGATAAAACCGTTTGGATCGTTCAGTAGCCCACATACCGGCGCCAGATGCCACTGCGGATAGTGGTCATCCCGCCGCGCGCGCGGCTGGTGGTTCATGACGGCCTGCAGGACCGCCGGTAACAAAGAAGGCTGCGTCATTATTCAGCATCCGTTTTGTATTTGAGCGTCAGCGAAACGATAAAGGCGACCACAAACGCGATAGCCAGCCCGATGATGTAGTTAAGCAGGGAACTGGCCTGCACGATAGCCATGCCGGGGATGGCCGTCAGGCCGACGGCGGTCATATAGACGTGCATGGAGACCACCCAGGCGCCACCCGCCGCGCCGCCAATCAATGCGGCGATAAATGGCTTAACGAAGCGCAGGTTGATGCCGAATATCGCCGCTTCGGTGATGCCAAGCATCGCCGAAAAGGCTGAGGGGAGGGCAATGGCTTTCACTTTTACATCTTTGGATTTAAACCACACCGCCAGACAGGCGCCGCCCTGGGCAATGTTAGCCATTGCCCAGATAGGCAGCAGGAAATTGACGCCGATCGACGGGTTGCCGAGCAGCCCGGCTTCGATAGCATGGAAGCTGTGGTGGATACCGGTGATAACAATAACCGAGTACAGCCCGCCAAACAGGAGTCCCGCCAGCCAACCGGCGTGGGCAATGAGCGTGCTGAGAATAAAGGAGATGCCGTCGCCGAGGGCACGACCGACCGGACCGATTATCAACAGGGCGATAAAACCGGAGATAATAACCGTCAGGAACGGCGTGAGGATCAGATCCAGCGCGTCGGGAATCAGGCGTCGCAGTTGCTTCTCAAGCAGGCTCATAAACCACACCGCCAGCAGCACCGGGAACACCGTCCCCTGATAACCGATCATCGCCACCTCGAGGCCGAAGAAATTCATGGTGTGGAAACCCGAAGCCACTCCCCAGGCGTTGGTCAGCGCCGGGTGGGTAAGAATACCGCCGAGGGTTGCGCCAAGATAAGGGTTGCCGCCGAATTCACGCGCGGCGGTAAACCCGATCAGGATTGGCAGAATAATAAAAGCGGCCGAACTACAAATATCGAGGATCAGGTATATGGCGTTGCCCGGGTCGACCCAGCCGTAGGTTTTCACCATCCCCAACAATCCCATCAGCAGGCCGGAGGCGACGATAGCCGGGATAATGGGCACAAAGATGTTCGATAGCAGGCGGGCGATCCGTTGGAACGGATTCAGTTTTTTCGCCGCCAGATCTGCGGCTTCGGATTTGCTCGACTCGCTAATACCGGCTGCCTGAATAAAGGCGGCATACACTTTATTGACCACGCCGGTACCGAAGATGATTTGCATCTGGCCGGCGTTGCGAAAGCAGCCTTTTACCCCCTCAATTTTGCCGATGGCCTGCTGGTCGGCGAGCGCGTCATCGACCAGTACCAGACGCAAGCGGGTGGCGCAGTGCGCGGCGCTGGCGATATTTTCTTTGCCGCCAAGCAGCGGCAGCAGCGTGCGAGAAATCTGTTGAAAATCCATAGTACCCTCTACAAAGTCTGTCATCATCATGGGCAATTGGGGATGTCCGAATCCCCGAACCGCCGCTTTGCTAATTTTGCTAAAACGTTTTAATTATTTTGCCTGCCTGCATCGTTAAAACTGGCGGTTCACATCGGCCTGGTACGGTAAGGCGGTCATCGCGCCTTTGGCGGTGGTCGCCAGCGCGCCGCAGGTTTGCGCCAGCGCGACGATTGGCTCCAGCGCGGCGACATCGTCAGGGAAGCCGTGAGCGGCGAGGCTGGCGAGTAGCCCGGCAACAAAGGCATCACCGGCTCCGGTGGTATCAACGCTGACCACCGGACGGGCCGGGAAGTGAATATGCTGTTGCTGGAACAGCGCTTGCACCCCGGCTTTTCCTTGCGTGACCAACAGCAGTTTTGGCTGAAAGCGCTCGCGGAATCGCGCAATACCGCTGGCGATATCATCGCCACCGCTAATAAAGGCCAGTTCCTCTTCCGATAGTTTCACTACGTCAGCCAATGCCAGCGCCTGTTCGAGACAACGCCGTAACAACAGGGGATCCTGCCACAGATCGCTGCGGATATTCGGGTCGAAGCTGACGCTACCGCCGGCGCGTTTAATCTGTTCCATTGCCATAAAGGCGCTGCTGCGGCTGGGCTCGGCGCTGAGGGCGATAGAGCAGACGTGCAGCCACTGGCCGGCCGCGAAAGGGGGGAGATCGTCTGGTTGTAGAAAAAGATCGGCGCTCGGACGGACCATAAAGGTAAAGGTGCGTTCGCCGTGTTCATCCAACGCGACCACGACGGTTGAGGTGCGTTGGGTGGGGTCTAAAGAAAGGTGGCGGATATCCACGTTCTCTTGTCGTAGCGTCTGGCGCATAAAGCGGCCAAAAGGGTCATCGCCGACCCGACCGATGAACCCGCTATTGCCGCCAAGCCGCGCGACGCCGACAGCGACGTTAGCCGGTGCGCCGCCCGGACATTGTAATAAGCGGCCATCACCCTCAGGCAGCAGGTCGACGACCGCATCGCCGAGTACCCATACTTTACTTGTCATACTGAAATTCCTTCTTGCTAAACTTTGTTAAACCGGTTTAGCTAATTTAAACATAACCCCTAACCCAACGGAACGCGGAAGTGATGAAAATGCGATCGGCTACGATAAAATGTGATCCAGCCGCGATATTGCGCGCTTAGCGCTAGCTATTTTTCCTTTACTACAAATAGGCAAATGAACTGTCATTTTCCCTACCAATAATAAGGGGGAGGGAAGTCTGGTCGATAGAGCGCTTATTGTCGGATGAAAAACCCTCATATATCTATTTATTAATATTAACTTGCTGTCAGGGTGCGGCTAAAAAATATATTCCTGATGGCTTTATGCCAGGGTTTGACACCGTTAATTACTTCTCATTTTTTATTATTACCACGTGATAATAAGCCCGTTTCGTTAAAATAATGTTAGAAAAATAACCCGGGGAAAATACCCATTTAGGGTAATACATCAGGCCGTAAATGTTATAAAAAATTTATCCATATCTGGAGGCGTTCAGCCACGAGTAGGGGCGGAAAAATAGCGTCAGGCGTCGCGATATAGGGTGAATTGAACGCATCTTGCTCAATTGGTTGAGCTGAAAAAACAGGCTAACCAAAGTCGTTTTTGTTCAATTTTTATACTCATTCCGTCACTGCCATCCGAGTATTAGATCTAATATCCTTGTATTACACCATGGTTATTTTTTGCGGTGAAAACTAATGATTTACGTTGAATTTAACGCTTGTTCAGATTTTTATTCTTCAATTTTTATAATGTTATTTTTTTGTTCTAAATGTGCCAGAAAAAACTAATTGCAATGGTTGATAACACTTTTTTTAAGATAATTCATTTACTTGTGATCGTTAAATGATCGAATGTTGGCTATAAAGTGATCGAAATGGGGTGTTGTTACCGGTATTATTTTTTGTTTTTGTGATCTATATCTCATTATATTCAAAATTTCCCCATACTTAATTGTGTGTGCTAATGATTCGGGAGTAGAGTTGCGCCGCCTTAAGAATATTCTTATAGAATTTCTAAAAATAGTTTCATGGCAATTCAACTCTCTAGAAGCAAATTCTTTACATCCTCCACTCCAGTTTGCACCTGTAACAAACTATTAACAGTGGGGCGAATTTGACGATTAGCTGAATTTTTAGCTATCGCGAGTGAGCGTTTTAATTGCCGTCTTGGGGAAATGACTGAGGTCACGGGCGATTAAGTATCACGCCCCGTGTATGTTTTCTAACATGGCTTATCGGGATAGGGATTATGGGTACCTCCGAATTACTTAAGCATATTTATGACTTCAACCTGTCGTATTTATTTTTAGCACAGCGGCTGATCAACGATGAAAAAGTATCCGCAATGTTTCGTTTGGGAATTGACGAAACCATGGTTGATACCCTGGCGCAGCTGACGTTACCGCAGATGGTGAAACTGGCTGAAACTAATCAGCTGGTGTGTAATCTGCGCTTCAGCGACCATCAGACTATCGAGCAATTGACCAAAGAGTCGCGCGTTGATGACCTCCAGCAGATCCATACCGGTATCCTGCTTTCCAGTCACCTGCTGCAAGAGCTCCGCGCCAAAGAAGGCGCTGCGGCGAAGAAAAGTGTTTGATAATGGCTGAGAAAAGTATTGTTCAGGAAGCGAAGGATATTCAGCTCGCCATGGAGCTGATATCTCTCGGCGCGCGTCTGCAGATGCTGGAGAGTGAAACTCAGCTCAGCCGCGGGCGCTTAATTAAACTCTACAAAGAGCTGCGCGGAAGCCCGCCGCCGAAAGGGATGCTGCCGTTCTCGACCGATTGGTTTATGACCTGGGAGCAGAATATTCATTCGTCGATGTTCTACAACGCCTATTTGTTCCTGCTGAAGAGCGGCAAATGCAGCGGAGTGGAAGCGGTGATCAAAGCCTATCGCCTGTACCTCGAACAGTGTCCGCAAGAAGCGGGCGAAGCGCCGCTACTGGCGTTGACCCGCGCCTGGACGCTGGTGCGCTTTGTTGATAGCGGTATGCTGCAGCTCTCCGCCTGCAATAGCTGCGGCGGCTCATTCATCACCCACGCGCACCATCCGCAGCACGATTTCGTCTGCACGTTATGCCAACCGCCGTCACGCGCCGTAAAAAGACGTAAACTTTCTCCGCAACTGGCCGATATAACCTCTCAACTGCTGGACGAGCAGGCTAAACGCGTCATGTAAGTCGCCGTTCCGACGACTTACGGCAATCCATTTTCGACGTGTAATACGCAGGGGCGGCATGCCGCCCCCCATTCCCCGCCTGGTTTACGCCAGGGCGCGTTTGCCTCGCCCGCCATCCACATTGTTAATTTGAGGTATGCGTGTGCTAGTGATATTGGGTTATCTCGTGGTCCTGGGAGCGGTATTTGGCGGCTATTTGCTGGTGGGGGGCCACCTGGGCGCGCTGTACCAACCGGCGGAATTCCTGATTATCGGCGGCGCCGGCATCGGCGCGTTTATCGTCGGCAACAACGGAAAGGCCATCAAATCCACGCTGCGGGCGTTGCCCAAAATGGTACGTCGTTCCAAATACAGCAAGGCGCTGTATATGGATCTGATGGCGCTGCTGTTCCTGCTGCTCGCTAAATCTCGTCAACAGGGAATGCTGTCGCTTGAGTTCGATATCGACAATCCTCAGGAAAGTGAAATTTTCGCTAATTATCCGCGCATCCTTGCCGATAACCATCTGGTGGAGTTCATAACCGATTATTTACGCCTGATGGTGAGCGGCAACATGAATGCTTTTGAAATTGAAGCGCTGATGGACGAAGAGATCGAAACCTTCGAACAGGAGAGCGAAGTGCCCGCCGGCAGCCTGGCGATGGTCGGCGACTCTCTGCCGGCATTTGGTATTGTCGCGGCGGTAATGGGGGTGGTGCACGCGCTGGCCTCGGCGGACCGTCCGGCGGCAGAGCTCGGGGCGCTTATCGCCAACGCGATGGTGGGGACTTTCCTCGGCATTCTGCTGGCCTATGGATTTATCTCGCCGCTGTCGACGCTGCTGCGGCAAAAAAGCGCCGAGACGGTCAAGATGATGCAGTGCATCAAGGTGACATTGCTCTCCAGCCTCAACGGCTACGCGCCGCAAATCGCCGTCGAATTCGGCCGCAAAACGCTGTATACCACCGAGCGCCCGTCGTTTGTTGAGCTCGAAGAGCACGTGCGCCAGGTGAAAGCGCCCGCCGCGCAGGCGACGGAAAGCGAAGAAGCATGAAACATAATCACCCGGTGGTACTGGTCAGAAAACGCAAATCGCACCAGCCCGCCCATCACGGCGGTTCATGGAAGATTGCCTATGCCGATTTTATGACGGCAATGATGGCTTTCTTCCTGGTCATGTGGCTGCTGGCGATCGCCAGCCCGCAGGAGCTGACGCAGATTGCCGAATATTTTCGCACGCCGCTGAAAGTGGCGCTGACCAGCGGCGATAAAAGCAGCTCGGAAAGCAGCCCGATCCCCGGCGGCGGCGAAGACCCGACCCGTGAAGTCGGGCTGGTCAGCAAACAGATTAATACCGCGGATAAACGCGCCGAAGAGCTACGGCTTAACAAACTGCGTGACAAGCTCGATCAGTTGATTGAGTCAGACCCGCGCCTGAAGGCGCTACGTCCGCATCTGCTGATCAACATGATGGACGAAGGCCTGCGCATTCAGATTATCGATAGCCAGAATCGCCCGATGTTTAAAACCGGTAGCGCCCAGGTGGAAAGCTATATGCGCGATATCCTGCGGGCGATAGCGCCAATCCTCAATGATTTGCCGAACAAGATAAGCCTCTCCGGCCACACCGATGACATCCCCTACGCCAGCGGCGAACGCGGTTACAGTAACTGGGAACTGTCGGCGGATCGCGCCAACGCCTCGCGCCGCGAGCTGATTGCCGGCGGCCTGGCGGAAGGGAAGGTGCTGCGGGTGGTCGGTATGGCGGCGACCATGAGCCTGAAACAGCACGGCGCTGATGATGCCATCAACCGCCGCATTACCGTACTGGTGCTTAACAAAGAGACCCAGCAGAGCATTGAGCATGAAAATGGCGAAAGCAATGCGCTGGAGATTAGCCAGCCGGATGCGCTGCCAAAGCTGGTCGCGCCCGCGCCGGTTAACCGTGATTCACACCCAGAGGTGACCCCATGAGCATGGATATTAGCGCTTTTTATCAGACTTTTTTTGATGAAGCAGACGAGCTGCTGGCAGACATGGAGCAACACCTGCTGGAGCTGGATCCGCAGGCCCCCGATATCGAACCGCTGAACGCGATTTTTCGCGCGGCGCACTCGATCAAAGGCGGCGCGGCGACGTTTGGCTTTTCCGTATTGCAGGAAACCACCCATCTGCTGGAGAACCTGCTCGACGGCGCCCGGCGCGAAGAGATGCGCTTGAGCACCGAAATTATCAATCTGTTTCTGGAAACCAAAGATATTATGCAGGAGCAACTGGACGCCTATAAAACCTCGCAGCAGCCTGACGCTGAGAGCTTTGACTATATCTGCCAGGCGCTGCGGCAGCTGGCGCTGGAAGCACAGCAGCAGGACGCGCCAGCCGCGCCGCCCGTCGTGGCTCAGCCTGCGCCGACGGCCGTCGCCGGCGGTATGCGCGTAAGCTTAACCGGGCTAAAAGCCAATGAAATTCCGCTGATGCTGGAAGAGCTTGGCAATCTCGGCGAGGTACAGGATCCGCTGCAAACTGACAATAGCCTTGAGGTGACCCTGCTGACCACCGCCAGCGAAGAAGACATCTGCGCGGTGCTCTGTTTCGTCCTTGAGCCGGAACAAATCAGCTTTACCACGCCGCCAACGACTGCCGCTAAGCCATTGGCGTCGGCCGAAGTTGTGCCGCCGCCTGTCGCCCAGCCGCAGCCTGCTGCCGTCGAGCCGCCCAAAGCGCCGAGAGCGAAGGCCAGCGAATCGACCAGCATTCGCGTGGCGGTAGAGAAAGTTGACCAGTTGATTAACCTCGTCGGCGAACTGGTGATCACCCAGTCAATGCTGGCGCAGCGCTCTGGCAATCTGGATCCGGTAACCCATGGCGATCTGCTCAACAGCATGAGCCAGCTGGAACGTAATGCCCGCGACCTGCAGGAATCGGTGATGTCGATTCGCATGATGCCGATGGAATATGTATTCAGCCGCTACCCGCGGCTGGTGCGCGACCTGGCCGGCAAGCTCAATAAGCAGGTGGAACTGACGCTACAGGGCAGCTCTACCGAACTTGATAAGAGCCTGATCGAGCGCATTATCGACCCGTTGACCCACCTGGTGCGCAATAGCCTCGACCACGGTATTGAAGATCCGCAAACCCGTCTGGCGGCAGGTAAGTCCGAGGTGGGCAATCTGATTCTTTCCGCTGAACATCAGGGCGGCAATATCTGCATCGAAGTGATCGATGACGGCGCCGGGCTTAATCGTGAAAAAATTCTCGCCAAAGCGGCGGCGCAGGGGCTGGCGGTCAGCGACAGCATGAGTGATGAAGAGGTCGGAATGCTCATTTTCGCGCCGGGCTTTTCGACCGCGGAACAGGTGACCGACGTCTCTGGCCGCGGCGTCGGCATGGACGTCGTGAAACGGAATATTCAGGAGATGGGCGGTCACGTAGAAATCCATTCCCGGGCGGGCAAAGGGACCTCGATTCGTATTTTGTTGCCGCTAACGCTCGCCATCCTCGACGGCATGTCGGTCAAGGTCAATGAAGAGGTCTTTATTCTGCCGCTCAATGCGGTGATGGAATCGCTGCAGCCGCAGGCTGAAGACCTGCATCCGATGGCCGGCGGCGAGCGGATGCTGCAGGTCCGCGGCGAGTATCTGCCGCTGGTGGAGCTCTATCGGGTGTTTGATGTCGCCGGGGCGAAAACTGAGGCCACCCAGGGCATCGTGGTGATTCTGCAAAGCGCCGGCCGCCGCTATGCGCTGCTGGTGGATCAGCTGATCGGCCAGCATCAGGTAGTGGTAAAAAACCTGGAAAGCAATTATCGCAAAGTGCCGGGAATTTCCGCGGCGACGATCCTCGGTGACGGCAGCGTGGCGCTGATCGTCGACGTGTCGGCGCTGCAAATGCTCAACCGGGAAAAGCTGCTGAGCGCAGCGGCCGCGTAACGACTCATCTCATAAAATTAACAGGTGCAGACCATGGCAGGATTAGCAACCGTCAGCAAACTGGCTGGCGAAACGGTAGGTCAGGAGTTTTTAATTTTTACCCTCGGCAATGAAGAATACGGCATCGATATTCTGAAAGTGCAGGAGATCCGCGGCTATGACCAGGTGACGCGTATCGCCAACACCCCGGATTTCATCAAAGGCGTCACCAATCTGCGCGGGGTGATCGTGCCGATTATCGACCTGCGGGTAAAATTCGCCCAGCAGGGCGTCTCTTATGATGAAAACACGGTGGTTATCGTGCTTAACTTTGGCCAGCGGGTGGTGGGGATCGTGGTCGACGGCGTCTCCGACGTGCTGTCGCTCACCGCTGAACAGATCCGCCCGGCGCCGGAATTCGCGGTAACGCTGGCGACCGAGTATCTCACCGGTCTTGGCGCGCTCGGCGAACGCATGTTGATTCTCGTCGATATCGAAAAGCTGCTCAGCAGCGAAGAGATGGCGCTGGTCGATAACGTCGCCAAAAGCCACTAAGCAACGGGGCGCGCTCGGTCGCGCCCGATAAAAATAGTCCCCGCTGGCATAAAGTTCCCCTCCCGCGCGCCGATAACCCTTTCAGTCACATACGTAAAGCCTGGCCGTTCAGGCTTCCAGGAAGGGGAAACATGTTTAATCGTATTAAGGTCGTCACCAGTCTCTTGTTAGTGCTGGTGCTATTTGGCGCATTGCAGCTGATTTCGGGCGGTCTGTTTTTTTCGTCGCTGAAAAGCGATAAAGAGAACTTCACCGTCCTGCAAACCATCCGTCAGCAGCAGTTGCTGCTAAGTGAAAGCCGGGTCGATCTGCTACAGGCGCGTAACTCCCTGAACCGCGCAGGGATCCGCTACATGATGGATACCAACAAAATCGGCAGCGGCGCGACTATCGACGAGCTGCTGGCGAAAGCGAAAGAAGAGCTGGCCCGCGCCGAGCGCAACTATGCCGCCTATGAAAAAATCCCGCAGGACCCGCGTCAGGATCCGCAGGCGACGGAAAAGCTTAAGCAGCAGTATGGCATCCTGTACGGCGCGTTGTCGGAGCTTATCCAACTGCTGGGCGAGGGTAAAATCAACGCCTTCTTCGACCAGCCGACGCAAAAATACCAGGACGATTTCGAGCAGACTTATAACGCCTATCTGCAGCAAAACGGCAAGCTGTACCAAATCGCCGTTGACGGTAGCAACAGCTCTTATAGCTCGGCGATCTGGACCTTAATTGTGGTCATCATCGTGGTGCTGGCGGCGATCGTCGGCGTGTGGATGGGTATCCACCATATCCTGGTGCGCCCGCTGAACCGCATGATTGAACACATCAAACGGATCGCGTCCGGCGACCTGACCCAGCCTATCCCGGTGACCAGCCGCAATGAAATCGGCGTGCTGGCCGCCAGCCTCAAGCACATGCAGAACGAGCTTATCGAAACGGTGAGCGGTGTGCGTCAGGGGGCGGATGCCATCTATAGCGGCGCGTCGGAAATCGCCGCCGGGAATAACGATCTCTCATCGCGCACCGAACAGCAGGCGGCATCGCTGGAAGAGACCGCCGCCAGTATGGAACAGCTGACGGCGACGGTGAAACAGAACGCCGAAAACGCGCGTCAGGCCAGCCAGCTGGCGCTGAGCGCCTCCGAAACCGCGCAGAAGGGCGGCAAAGTGGTGGCCAACGTGGTGGAAACCATGCACGACATCGCCAGCAGCTCGCAGAAAATTGCCGATATCACCGGCGTTATCGACGGCATCGCCTTCCAGACCAACATCCTGGCGCTTAACGCCGCGGTAGAAGCGGCGCGCGCTGGTGAACAGGGCCGCGGCTTCGCGGTCGTGGCGGGCGAAGTCCGCAACCTGGCGCAGCGCAGCGCCCAGGCGGCCAAAGAGATCAAAGCGCTGATCGAGGACTCGGTCAACCGCGTGGATATGGGCTCGGTGCTGGTGGAAAGCGCCGGCGACACCATGGGCGATATCGTCAATGCGGTCACCCGCGTGACCGACATCATGGGCGAAATCGCCTCTGCTTCCGATGAGCAGAGCCGCGGCATCGACCAGGTCGGCCAGGCGGTAGCGGAAATGGATCGCGTCACCCAGCAGAACGCCTCGCTGGTGGAAGAGTCGGCCTCCGCCGCCGCCGCGCTGGAAGAGCAGGCCAGCCTGCTGACGCAGTCGGTTGCCGTCTTCCGTCTGAAGTCGGAAGGGCAGGAAGAGTATAAAGCGCCGGTCAGCAATAAAACCGCGCCTGCCGCCATCGCTACGCATAAAAAAACCAGCGCCAGCGACTACCAGGATAACTGGGAGACGTTCTAACGGGTACCGGCCGCCGCATCCCTACACGCGGCGGCCTCTCTTGCGTTGTAAGCCGGCCGAGACCGGCTACCAAGGAGATTGCTATGTTTAACCGAATCCGTATCTCTACCAGTCTTTTCCTGCTGCTGATCTCCTTTTGCATCATGCAACTGATCAGCACCGGGCTCTCTTACGTCGCGCTGCGCGCCGACAACCACAATCTTGAACGTATTACCGTCAGTAGCCAGCAGCGCGATGCGCTTAGCCTGAGCTGGGTATCGCTGCTGCAGGCGCGAAATACCCTTAACCGCGCCGGTACCCGCGCGGCGCTGAAGGTGCCGCAGGAGCAGGTGGATGCGCTGATGGGCGGCGCCCGCAGCTCGCTGCAAAAAGCCGATCTCTACTTTAACCAGTTCCTCGACACGCCTCGCGCGGATGAGCAGGAGCAGCAGTTGGCCGATGCCACGCGCGACAGCTACGAGAATCTGCGCGGCGCGCTGCGCGAGCTGATCGTGTTCCTCGAAAATCGCAACCTGCAGGCCTTTATGGACCAGCCGACGCAGAAAATACAGGACCGCTTCGAGGCCGACTTTGTGCAATATCTGCAGCTGGCGAAGGCGACGACCGATGAAGCCAGCGCCTCCAGCCAGCGGGCCTACGGCTGGTCAATCTGGTTGGTTGCCGGGGCGGTGCTGATGCTCTTGGTGGTCACCCTCAGCGCGATGTGGTGGCTGCGAACCATGCTGGTGCAGCCGCTGAATATTATTCGCGGCCACTTTGAACGTATCGCCAGCGGCGATCTTTCCGCACCGATTGCGGTCTATGGGCGCAACGAAATCAGCCAGCTATTTGCCAGCCTGCAGCGCATGCAACAGTCGCTGATTGGTACCGTCGGCGCGGTGCGCGACGGTGCGGAGTCGATTCTTATCGGCCTGCAGGAGATTTCAGAAGGCAACAACGATCTCTCCTCGCGCACCGAACAGCAGGCGGCTTCGCTGGAAGAGACCGCCGCCAGTATGGAGCAGCTAACGGCGACGGTAAAACAGAATGCCGATAACGCCCGCCAGGCATCGCAGCTGGCGCGTGATGCTTCTTCAACCGCCGCCAAAGGCGGCGAGCTGGCGGATGATGTGGTCACCACGATGCACGACATCGCCAACAGTTCGCAAAAAATCGGCGCGATTACCAGCGTCATCGACGGCATCGCCTTCCAGACCAATATTCTGGCGCTCAACGCGGCGGTGGAGGCGGCGCGCGCCGGTGAGCAGGGGCGCGGCTTTGCGGTGGTGGCCGGAGAAGTGCGCAACCTGGCCAGCCGCAGCGCCCAGGCGGCAAAAGAAATTAAGCTGCTGATCGACGAATCCGTCAGCCGCGTCAAACACGGCTCGGTGCTGGTGGAAAATTCCGGCGCCACTATGCAGGACATCGTGCGCTCGGTAACCCGGGTCACCGACATCATGGGCGAAATCGCCTCCGCCTCCGATGAGCAAAGCCGCGGCATTGAGCAGGTGACGCAGGCGGTAACCCAGATGGATCAGGTCACGCAACAGAACGCCGCCCTGGTGGTGGAATCCGCTTCCGCCGCCGCTGCGCTGGAAGAGCAGGCGATTACCCTCGCCGATGCAGTGGCGGTATTCCGTCTGGCGGATGACAACTTCGTCGCGCCGGAAACCTCATCCACGGTAAAGGAGACCCTGGATTGTCAAACCGCATAAACCGCTCGTTTTTTGCCGGTGAGCCGGCATGAAGCAGACAACATCAATCGCGCCGCGCGAAAGCGGCTCGGCGCTGGCGCAGATGGCCCAGCGTCTGCCGCTCTCCGACGCGCATTTTCGCCGCATCAGCCAGCTTATCTATCAGCGTGCCGGGATCGTGCTGGCGGCGCATAAGCGCGAGATGGTGTACAACCGGCTGGTGCGCCGCTTACGGCTGCTGGGCATACATGATTTCGGCGACTACCTGGCGCTGCTGGAAAGCGACCCGCACAGCGCCGAGTGGCAGGCGTTTATCAATGCGCTGACCACCAACCTGACGGCCTTTTTTCGCGAGGCGCACCACTTTCCGATTCTGGCGGAGCATGCGCGCTCGCGTCCGGGCGGCTATAGCGTGTGGAGTACCGCCGCTTCGACCGGCGAAGAACCTTATTCCATCGCCATCACGCTCGGCGATGCGCTGGGGGAGCGCGCCAGCAGTTGCCAGGTCTGGGCCAGCGACATTGATACCCAGGTGCTGGAGAAAGCCGAAGCGGGGATTTATCGCCATGAAGATCTGCGTACCCTGACGGCCGGGCAGATGCAGCGCTATTTTCTGCGTGGCACCGGGCCGCATCAGGGGCTGGTGCGCGTGCGTCAGGAGCTGGCGGCGCGGGTCAACTTCCAGCCGCTGAATCTGCTGGCGCCAGAGTGGGCGCTGCCGGGGCCGTTCGACGCGATTTTTTGCCGCAACGTGATGATCTATTTCGATAAGCCGACGCAGGAGCGCATCCTGCGCCGCTTTGTCCCCTTGCTTAAACCGGAGGGGCTGCTGTTTGCCGGTCACTCCGAGAATTTCAGCCAGATCAGCCGGGATTTCTACCTGCGTGGACAGACCGTGTATGGGCTGACCAAGGAGAAGTGATGAGTAAAATCAGAGTGTTATGTGTTGATGATTCGGCCCTGATGCGCCAGCTGATGACCGAGATCGTCAACGGCCACGCCGATATGGAGATGGTGGCGGTGGCCCCGGACCCGCTGGTCGCACGGGATCTGATCAAAAAATTTAACCCACAGGTGCTGACGCTGGACGTCGAAATGCCGCGCATGGACGGCCTCGATTTCCTCGAAAAGCTGATGCGCCTGCGGCCGATGCCGGTGGTGATGGTTTCGTCGCTGACCGGTAAAGGTTCGGAAATTACCCTGCGCGCGCTGGAACTGGGGGCGGTGGATTTCGTCACCAAACCGCAGCTCGGGATCCGCGAAGGCATGCTGGCCTACAGCGAACTGATCGGCGAAAAGATCCGCACCGCCGCGCGAGCGCGGCTGCCGCAGCGCGCCAATGGCCAGCCGCCGGCGATTTTAAGCCACGGACCGCTGCTGAGCAGCGAGAAGCTGATCGCCATTGGCGCTTCCACCGGCGGCACCGAAGCGATTCGTCAGGTGCTTCAACCGTTGCCGGCCACCAGCCCGGCGCTGCTGATCACCCAGCATATGCCGCCGGGATTTACCCGCTCGTTCGCCGAACGGCTGAATAAGCTGTGCCAAATCACGGTGAAAGAGGCGGAAGAGGGCGAACGCGTGCTGCCGGGACACGCCTATATCGCGCCTGGGGATCGCCATCTGGAGCTGGCGCGTAGCGGCGCTAACTATCAGGTCAAGCTGCACGACGGCCCGGCGGTGAATCGCCATCGTCCCTCGGTGGATGTGCTGTTTCGCTCGGTGGCCCGCCACGCCGGGCGCAATGCGGTGGGGGTGATCCTCACCGGCATGGGCAACGACGGCGCGCAGGGGATGCTGGAGATGCATCGCGCCGGGGCCTATACCCTGGCGCAGAGCGAAGCGAGCTGCGTGGTGTTCGGCATGCCGCGCGAGGCCATCGCCAGCGGCGGGGTCAGCGAAGTGGTTGAACTGGAGCGCATGAGCCAACGCATGCTGGCGCAGATAGCCGGCGGCCAGGCGCTGCGAATTTAAATTCACGCCGCCAGGAGTCCCGGCGGCGTGGTGTGAAGTGAGTTAAAAATGACACTGTTCAGGGGTAGTAATGGCAGATAAGAATCTCCGTTTTCTGGTCGTCGACGACTTTTCCACCATGCGTCGTATCATCAGAAATTTGCTTAAAGAGCTCGGCTTCAACAACGTCGAAGAGGCGGAAGATGGCGCGGACGCGCTAAATAAGCTGCGGGCCAGCAGCTTTGATTTCGTGGTCTCCGACTGGAACATGCCCAACGTCGACGGTCTGGAGCTGCTGCAGACCATTCGTGCCGATGCCGCGTTGGCGGCGATGCCGGTACTAATGGTGACGGCGGAAGCGAAAAAAGAAAATATTATTGCCGCCGCGCAGGCAGGCGCCAGCGGTTATGTGGTGAAACCTTTTACGGCGGCGACGCTGGAAGAAAAGCTCAACAAGATTTTCGAAAAATTGGGCATGTAAGGAGAGGGCGATGAGAGAGATTCCAATGCCTGCCAGCGATGCAGCGACCGCGGGAGAGATAATCTCCCGTATCGGCCAGCTCACCCGCATGCTGCGCGACAGCATGCGCGAGCTGGGGCTCGATCAGGCGATTGCCCAGGCGGCCGAGGCGATCCCGGATGCCCGCGACCGCCTTGATTACGTTGTCACCATGACGGCGCAGGCGGCGGAACGGGCGTTGAGCTGCGTGGAGGCGGCGCAGCCGCGCCAGGCCGAACTGGAGTCCGGCGCCAGCGCGCTAAAATCGCGCTGGGATGAGTGGTTCGCCAATCCGATCGAACTGGACGACGCGCGCGCGCTGGTGACCGATACCCGTGAGTATCTGGATCAGGTGCCGGGCCATACATCCTTTACCAACGCCCAACTGATGGAAATCATGATGGCTCAGGATTTCCAGGACCTGACCGGTCAGGTTATCAAGCGCATGATGGACGTGGTGCAGGAAATTGAAAAACAGCTGCTGATGGTGCTGATGGAAAACATGCCGGAACCGCCGGTGAAAGAGAAACGGGCCAACGATAGCCTGCTCAACGGCCCGCAGCTTGATCAGAACGGCGTCGGCGTTATTGCCAACCAGGCGCAGGTTGACGATCTGCTCGATAGTCTCGGTTTCTGAATATGACGGGGCGCAGTTGCTGCGCCCCTGCCGCCTTTCCCTCATCCGTGAAATAACCCCTCTTTTTCGCCGTTGTTCCGCCAATGACTTCGCCAATTTTTTGGCATGCTGACCGCCATTCTTTACCCTCCCGACACAGGAACTGCAGGCTTGGCGGAAGACAGCGATCTGGAAAAAAGCGAGGCCCCCACCGCCCACCGGTTGGAGAAGGCGCGTGAAGAGGGCCAGATCCCGCGCTCGCGCGAGCTGACATCGGTGCTGATGCTGGTGGCCGGGCTCGCCATTATCCTGATGTCCGGCAGCAATATCACTCGCCAACTGGCGGAGATGCTGACGCAGGGCCTGCACTTTGACCACGGAATGGTCAGCAATGACAAACAAATGCTGCGCCAGCTAGGAATGCTGCTGCGTCAGGCGGTACTGGCATTGCTGCCGGTAATGGCCGGGCTGGTGCTGGTGGCGCTGGCCGCGCCAATGCTGCTTGGTGGCATTTTATTCAGCACCAAGTCGCTCAAATTCGATCTTAAACGGCTGAATCCGCTTTCCGGCCTAAAACGTATGTTCTCCACTCAGGTGCTGGCGGAGTTGTTAAAAGGGATCCTCAAAGCCACGCTGGTCGGCTGGGTAACCGGGCTGTACCTGTGGCACAACTGGGCGGCGATGCTGCATCTGATGACCCAACAGCCGCTCGACGCGTTGGCCAATGCGCTGCAGATGATCCTCTACTGCGGTTTTCTGGTGGTGCTCGGGTTGACGCCGATGGTGGCGTTTGACGTTTTTTATCAGCTGTGGAGCCACTTCAAAAAGCTGAAGATGACCAAACAGGATATCCGCGACGAATTCAAAGACCAGGAAGGCGACCCGCACGTTAAAGGGCGGATCCGCCAACAGCAGCGGGCGATTGCCCAGCGGCGGATGATGGCCGATGTGCCGAAAGCGGACGTGATCGTCACTAACCCGACCCACTATGCCGTGGCGTTGCAGTACAACGATAAAAAAATGAGCGCGCCGAAGGTGCTGGCTAAAGGGGCGGGGGAGATTGCGCTGCGCATTCGCGAACTGGGGGCGCAACACCGTATCCCGATGCTCGAAGCGCCGCCGCTGGCCCGCGCGCTCTATCGCCATAGCGAGATCGGCCAGCATATTCCCGCCACCCTCTATGCCGCGGTCGCCGAAGTGCTGGCCTGGGTTTATCAACTGCGCCGCTGGCGGCGCGAGGGCGGCTTGATCCCGAAAAAACCTCAACGTTTACCGGTGCCGGAAGCACTGGATTTTGCAAAAGAGAGTGACTCTGATGGCTAATTTGGCCTCCCTGCTGCGTTTGCCGGGGAATATTAAAGATACACAATGGCAGGTGCTGGCCGGCCCAATCTTGATCCTGCTGATTTTGTCGATGATGGTGCTGCCGCTGCCGGCGTTTATTCTCGACCTGCTTTTCACCTTCAATATCGCATTGTCGATCATGGTGCTGCTGGTGGCGATGTTTACCCAGCGCACGCTGGACTTCGCCGCGTTTCCAACCATTCTGCTGTTCTCGACGCTGCTGCGCCTGTCGCTCAACGTCGCCTCGACGCGCATCATTTTGATGGAAGGGCACACCGGGGCCGCCGCCGCGGGACGGGTCGTGGAGGCCTTCGGCCACTTCCTGGTCGGCGGTAATTTCGCCATCGGTATCGTGGTGTTTATTATCCTCGTGTTGATCAACTTCATGGTTATCACCAAAGGTGCCGGGCGTATCGCCGAGGTGGGGGCGCGTTTCGTGCTCGACGGCATGCCGGGTAAACAGATGGCGATCGATGCCGACATGAACGCCGGGCTTATCGGTGAAGAAGAGGCGAAAAAACGCCGCGCGGAAGTCACGCAGGAAGCCGATTTCTACGGCTCGATGGACGGCGCCAGTAAATTTGTCCGCGGTGATGCCATCGCCGGGCTAATGATTATGGTGATTAACGTGGTCGGCGGACTGCTGGTCGGCGTGGTGCAGCACGGTATGGAGCTGGGCGCGGCGGCGGAAAGCTACACCTTGCTGACCATCGGCGACGGGCTGGTGGCGCAAATCCCGGCGCTGGTGATCTCTACCGCCGCCGGGGTCATCGTGACCCGGGTGGCGACCGATCAGGATGTCGGCGAACAGATGGTCGACCAGTTATTCAATAACCCAAAGGTCATGCTGCTGTGTGCCGCGGTACTTGGGCTGCTGGGGCTGGTGCCGGGGATGCCGAACCTGGTCTTCCTGCTGTTTACCGCCGCGCTGCTCGGGCTGGCCTGGTGGCTGCGCGGGCGCGAAAAACAGACGCCGAAAGCCGCCGACGAACCCATCGTGCAGGAGAATACCCAGGCCGCGGAAGCCAGCTGGGCTGATGTCCAGTTGGAAGATCCGCTGGGCATGGAAGTGGGCTACCGGCTGATCCCGATGGTCGATTTTCAGCAAAATGGCGAGCTGCTTGGGCGTATCCGCGGGATCCGCAAGAAATTCGCCCAGGAGATGGGCTATCTGCCGCCGGTGGTGCATATTCGCGATAACCTTGAACTGGCGCCCGCCCGCTACCGCATTCTGATGAAAGGAGTGGAAATCGGCAGCGGCGAAGCGCAGCCGGGGCGCTGGCTGGCGATTAACCCCGGCAACGCTATCGGCGAGCTGGCGGGAGATAAAACCATCGATCCGGCCTTCGGTCTGGAGGCGGTGTGGATCGATAGCGCATTGCGCGAGCAGGCGCAAATCCAGGGCTATACGGTAGTGGAGGCCAGTACGGTGGTGGCGACCCATCTCAACCATCTCATCGGTCAGTTCGCCAGCGAACTGTTTGGCCGCCAGGAGACGCAGCAACTGCTCGATCGCGTGTCGCAGGAGATGCCGAAGCTGACCGAAGATTTCGTACCGGGCGTGGTGTCGCTGACCACGTTGCATAAGGTGTTGCAGAATCTGCTGGCCGAGCGGGTATCGATCCGCGATATGCGTACCATTATCGAGACGCTGGCGGAGCATGCGCCGACGCAAAGCGATCCCTACGAGCTGACCACCGTCGTGCGCGTGGCGCTGGGGCGGGCGATTGCCCAGCAGTGGTTCCCCGGCAATGGCGAAATTCAGGTTATCGGCCTGGATACCCAACTGGAACGACTGCTGCTACAGGCGCTGCAGGGCGGCGGCGGTCTCGAACCGGGCCTTGCCGACCGCCTGCTGGAGCAGGCGCGGCAGGCGCTGCAGCGCCAGGAGATGCTTAGCGCGCCGCCGGTGCTGTTGGTTAACCACGCGCTGCGCCCGCTACTGGCGCGCTTCCTGCGTCGTAGCCTGCCGCAGATGGCGGTGCTTTCCAACCTGGAGATCAACGACGATCGCCAGATTCGCATGACCTCAACCATTGGAGCGGCCTGATGACGCGCTTTCTTCCTTTATTGTGCCTTTTATTGCCGGTTGCCGCCGGCGCGGTGTCGGGCTCATGGATTGCCGAAGGGCCCGGCGTCACTCTTGAACAGGGCGGGATGAGTGATTCTTCCGCCGCGCTGCTGCCGCCCAATACGCTGCCTGGTGGCAATGCGCGCATCGAGACCGTTAGCTGGCGCTATCGTCTGCTGTCAGCGGAGCCGGCGGGTCTGCAGGTGCATTTGTGTAGCCTGAATCGCTGTATTCCGCTGACCAGCGCCAGCGGCACCAGCCACGCGTTGGCAGGCGAGGCGGCAGAAGGGCCGCTGCGTTTTGTCTATTCCGTACAGACCCGCGGGCCGTTAAACCCGCCGCTGCGGGCGATTGCCAATCAGGTTATCGTTAATTATCAGTAGTTGCGGGGAAATGTTTTGTATTAATACAGAGCACATTGCGCTCCCGAAATGTCTTCCGCGTTATGTCTCTCCTGGCGCAGGGAGCGCACAGGGGGCGGCCAATCGCCGCCGCCCCCTGTACCCCCGGGCTCTGGCCGCCAAAATCGTCACTTCGTGGTACCTTCGACTTATCCCGTCAGGCTTCGGGACGGGCCGAGGCAGCGTATATGGACGCTCCCGGAATGCAATGCTTTCTTCAGTTCAGTAATAAAACGGGTAGGTGCAGCCATATATCCGGTTTCTGATGGGATTTCTTTATCCCGAACCATGATGAAATCCGCCAGGCAGGTACCAATCATCCTGTGCGAGCTGACTTGCCCTTGCTACCTCTCGGTGTATCCTGCCTGCGGTCTTACCTGTTTTGCCATCTTCTGAAGTCACCTGCACCTACCAGGACGTTAACTCTTTTTCAGCACCTCGTCAGATTGACTGACCTTGTGTCAGGCGAGCTGGCGAGGCTGATATTCAGTATTGTGTGTCAACATTGACCACATGATCCTGGCTGTTTTTGCCGCCATGGCGACAACAGCTACATTGCAGTGCTTCCGCTCAAGTAGTCCCTGAAGCCAGGCATTCTTCTCAACCGCGCCGTTCCGGTTGACCCAGGCGGTAAGTGCGCGTGCGCCGTGAACCAGCAGGTATCGGAAATATCCATCTCCACGTTTGCTGATCCCTCCCAGTTGCTGTTTCCCGCCGCTGGAATGTTCCTTTGGTGTCAGCCCCAGCCATGAAGCGAACTGCTTTGCAGTACTGAATTGTCGGGCATTACCCACTGCCGCTATCACATAAGTGGCCGTTAACATACCAACCCCCGGGATTTTGGCCATTCTCTGGCAGGCTTCCTGCGTTCTGTACCAGGAGGCCAGAGCTTGTTCTACCTGTTTAACTTGCTCCTCAAGTTCCCGGATATGTTTAGACTGTCTGTAGATGCTGGTTCTGACGAAGGGAGATAAACCATTTTCGTCGTCCTCCAGAATGGCTGGCAGCTCATGGGTTAAATGGCTTTGTCCGGCCGCAATCGTAATACCAAACTCAGCAAGTGTGGCTCTTAAACTATTGGAACAGGCGATCCGCTCACGGATAAGTATTCCCCGTTCAGTGTGTAACGCTAAAACGGCCTGCTGCTCTTCGGTTTTTATCTGTACAATACGCATATTCGGGCGGGTGACCGCTTCGCAGATAGCTTCAGCGTCTGCTGCATCCGTCTTGTTCGTTTTCACATAAGGCTTTACATACTGCGGAGGGATGAGTTTTACCTCATGACCATAGCGGGTGAATAGTCGCGCGAAATGATGACTGGATGAGCAGGCTTCCATGCCAATCAGACAAGGCTCCAGTTGAATAACAAATTGAACAAACTTAGCCCGGGTGAGCTTTTTACGCAAAATAGTATGACCTTCGTGATCGACGCCATGAAGCTGAAAAACGTTCTTTGCCAGGTCGATACCAAGAGTTGATACTTTCATGTGGACGCTCCTCATTTTTTAGGACGTATTGCAACGATCCAGTCTGGTACTTTGATACCGTAAAATCTGGAGCGTCCATCTCATTATCCGTGCAAAACACGGCCCTCAGCCCGCATCCATGCGGGCTGCCCCGGCCTTCCGGGAACGTCTCAGCGATTTTGAGGCCACCAACACCGGCAGTTTCAGTAGCCATGGGGACAAGATAGAGATCTTAAGCTCACAATAGCACGGACCGTAGGCCGGATAAGGCGCAGCCGCCATCCGGCGCGAAAATGGCTCGTTACCCGCGGTTATTGCCCGGCGGCGCTACGCTTGCGCGGGCCTACAGATCACATGCCGGCGTAGGTCAGGTAAGCGTAGCGCCACCTGACAAAAAACGGCGCTACGGGTAATCGTCACCAGCGGGGAAAATACAGAGAAAGGCGTTCAGACGCCGATTTTACGGCCCAGCAGACTCGCGGCGCGCGACTGGCCATCCGGCCCGTACAGCGATTTATTATTCTTGCTAAGAATTGCCAGCGCCTGCTGGTTATGGGCGATCTGTTGATTGAGCAACAGACCGTTATGCTGATTCTTTTCACGCAGGCACTGGCTTAACTGCTGGATCTGCCGCCAGCTTTCGCCGAAGCTTTCATGGCCGGGGTAAGGCGCGCGTAGCGCAAGGTTAGCTTCCAGCGCCGGCCGCTGTTGCTCAAGCCAGGCCACCGTCGCCAGCAGCTGGCTCTTGCTATCGGTGACGCGCTGCAGAGCCACGCCAGGCAGCTCATCCGCACACAGCAACTGTTGCTCTTGCGCCAGCACGTCATCCAGCGTCCGCAGGGTTTCCGCCAGTTTATCCAGCAGAGTGCGTAATCTGTCCATCATCAGGCCTTATCTGTTTTGCTACCGGCAAGGCGCTGGATATCGTTGTGCGCATCCTGCAGCAGGGCGTCGGCGATTTTGCCCGCGTCCATTTTCAGTTCGCCGCTGCGAATCGCCTGTTTGATGGCCTCAACCCGGTTCATATCAATATCCTGGGTGCCTGGCTGCATCAGCCGCGCCTGCGCATCGCTCAGTTTCACTTTGGTGGCGCTAACGGCGGTTTCCGCCACGGCGGCCTTACGCGGCTGAAGCGGGTTGTCGGCCGGGGTTTCACGCGGCTGCACCGTGGAAACCGGCTGTAACCGCTGGGTGCGATCGATACTCATGGTCCATCTCCAAAATGGGTTTCTAATGGGGTTATCGGCAGGGGCTGGCAAACCTTTACTTTTTTATAACGTAATACGGATGGATCCATCCTCCCCGGCGATACCGCTGACGATTTTGCCGGAAACCATGCGTACGCGCACGCTATCTTCGGCCGCCGCGTTATTCATCGCCTTACCGGCACCGCTGATGCTAAAGCCGTCGCCCTCGGCCATGACCTGCACCGGCTGACCGGCTTTAATCACCCACGCGCGACGCAGCATCGACAGCGTCAGCGGTTGCCCTGGGCTGATATTACGCAGCGTCACGGCGCCCAGCGCTTTCTTGCTGTCGGTCAGCGTACGCGGCGGCAGGGTATCGAGCCTGCCTGATTTTAGCACCACATCCGCCGGGGTCAGCGGCGTTCCGCCGCTAATACCGCGCGCCGCCGTCAGATAACGGCCAAATACCTGCACCTGGGTCTGAATAAACCGCCGCTCCTGTCCGCAGCGGGCGGAGACGCTGATATTACCGCCGATTCGCGCATTGGGCGCCAGCGACAGCTGCGGTAATTCACACGGCGGCCACTGGGCGGGCGGCGTGCGTACCAGCACTTTCACCTGTACGGCATTATCGTCGAATTTGCTTTTAATGAAGCTTTCGATTTGCGTCGCCAGCGTGTCGGCGCGGGCGCTCAGGCTGCACAGCAGGCCGACCAGCAGGATTTTACTTTTCATCGCGTTCCCCTCACGCCACCCGGAAAGGGGGTTAAGTGTAACGGCTGCCCTGAGGGACTAAACAGATAAATAGCGCTCCATTTTGCCCCTATTCCCGCGATAGGTTGGCGCAGGGGGCGTTTATGCTGTCGGCTCCAAATTCTAACCTTGCGGAGGGAGCATGCTCGACAAACTGGACGCTGCTCTGCGTTTTGGCCAGGAGGCGCTGAACCTGCGCGCCCAGCGCCAGGAAATACTGGCCTCCAATATCGCCAACGCAGACACGCCGGGCTATCAGGCGCGGGATATCGATTTCGCCAGCCAACTGAATAAAGTCCTGCAACAGGGGCGGGTAAACGGCAACGGCATGGCGCTGAACCTGACGGCGGCGCGTCATATTCCGGCGCAAACCATGCAGCCACCGGAGCTGGATCTGCTGTTTCGGGTGCCGGACCAGCCGTCGATGGACGGCAACACGGTGGACATGGATCGCGAACGCACCAACTTCGCTGACAACAGCCTGAAATATCAGACCGACCTGACGCTGCTCAACGGTCAGATCAAAGGGATGATGTCGGTGCTGCAACAAGGATAAGGCGAATGTCTTTACTCAATATTTTTGATATCTCCGGCTCAGCGCTCTCGGCCCAGTCGCAGCGGATGAACGTCAGCGCCAGCAATATGGCCAACGCCGATAGCGTCACCGGCCCGGATGGCGAACCCTATCGCGCGAAGCAGGTGGTGTTCGAAGTGGCCGCGGCGCCAGGCCAGCAGACCGGCGGCGTGCGCGTCTCACAGGTGGTTGACGATCCGGCGCCCGCGCGGATGGTTTATCAACCGGGTAATCCGCTGGCCGATGCTAAGGGCTACGTGCGGATGCCGAATGTCGATGTGGTGAGCGAAATGGTTAACACCATCTCCGCCTCCCGCAGCTATCAGGCCAACGTCGAAGTGCTCAACACCACTAAGTCGATGATGATGAAAACCCTGACGCTGGGTCAGTAACCGGAGATCCCGATGGCTATCGCCGCAACCACCAATGAATCGACCAATAACGCGGTTCTTGATTCCGCCAGCAAAAGCAGCACCAGCCAGGATTTGCATAACAGCTTCCTGACGCTGCTGGTGGCGCAGTTGAAAAATCAAGACCCGACCAACCCGATGCAGAACAACGAGCTGACCTCGCAGCTGGCGCAGATTAATACCGTACAGGGCATCGAAAAACTCAACACCACCCTTGGCGCGATCTCGGGGCAGATCAACAGCAACCAGTCGCTGCAGGCCAGCGCGCTGATCGGCCACGGCGTGATGGTACCGGGTAATAACATTCTGGTCGGCAGCAAAGAAGGCCAGGTCAGCACCACGCCGTTTGGCGTCGAACTGGAGCGCGCCGCCGATCAGGTCACGGCAACCATTACCAACGCCAACGGCCAGGTGGTGCGGACCATTGAGATTGGCGGCCTCACCGCCGGGGTGCACGCCTTTACCTGGGACGGCTCGCTGGATGATGGTACCGCCGCGCCGGACGGCGCCTATAAAGTGGCGATTAACGCCAAGGGCAACGGCGAGCAACTGGTGGCGCGCAGCCTGCACTTCGGCATGGTTAACGGCGTGATTAACGACAGCAACGGCGCGAAGCTGGATCTCGGCCTTGCCGGTAACGCTAGTCTCGAAGAAGTGCGGCAGATCCTGTAATTCGCACCTGATTTTATCGATATCCTCAATATTTGGAGAGTAACATGGCCTTTTCTCAGGCAGTCAGCGGCTTAAATGCGGCGGCCACCAATCTCGACGTGATTGGCAACAATATCGCTAACTCCGCGACCGCGGGTTTCAAATCCGGCAGCGTGTCGTTCGCCGATATGTTCGCCGGTTCGCAGGTCGGACTGGGGGTTAAAGTCTCCGGAATCACCCAGAACTTTAAAGGCGGCACCACCACCGGCACCAGCCGCGCGCTGGATGTGGCGATTAACGGCAACGGCTTCTTCCGCATGCAGGATAAAGACGGCGGTATTTTCTATACCCGCAACGGCCAGTTTAAGCTGGACGAAAACCGTAATCTGACCAATATGCAGGGGCTGCAACTGACCGGCTATCCGGCCGCCGGCACGCCGCCGACCATTCAGCAGGGCGCCAACCCGGTACCGCTGAGCATTCCCGAAGGGATGATGAATGCCAAAGCATCGACTTCCGGCGAAATGGTCGCCAACCTCAAGTCCACGCATAAAGTGCCGGAGAACAAAACCTTCGACCCGGCGAAGCAGGACAGCTACAACTACGTCAACACCATCACCGCCTACGATTCGCTGGGTAACGCCCACAACATCAACGCCTATTTCGTGAAAACCGACGATAACAAATGGCAGGTCTATACCCAGGACGGCAGCGCGGCTGCGGTCAGCGCGGGCACCATGGAGTTCAATACCAGCGGCAACCTGGTGAGCGTTAACGGTCAGGCGGGCGAGTTCAGCATGACCATTCCGATGAGCGCGAAAGACGGCGCCCCGGCGCAGAACTTCACGCTTAGCTTCGCCGGTAGTATGCAGCAGAACGTCGGTAGCGACTCGGTGAGTAAAGTGGCGCAGGATGGTTATGCCGCCGGCGAATACACCAACTTCCAGATTAACGATGACGGTACCGTCGTCGGTATCTACTCCAACCAGCAGACCCAGGTCCTGGGGCAGATTGTGATGGCCAACTTCTCCAACCCGGAAGGGCTGGCGTCGCAGGGCGATAACGTCTGGCAGGAGACCGGCGCGTCCGGCCAGCCGCGTGTAGGACTCTCCGGCGGCGGCGGTTTTGGCAAGCTGACCAGCGGCGCGCTGGAGTCGTCCAACGTCGACCTGAGCCAGGAACTGGTGAACATGATCGTCGCCCAGCGTAACTATCAGTCCAACGCCCAGACCATCAAGACGCAGGATTCGATCCTGCAGACGCTGGTCAGCCTGCGCTAACGGAACTGAGTTATGGATCACGCGATTTATACCGCGATGGGCGCCGCGCGCCAGACGCTGGAGCAGCAGTCGATTACCGCCAACAATCTCGCCAACGCCTCGACGCCGGGCTTTCGCGCCCAGCTCGCCGCGCTGCGCGCGGTGTCGGTAGACGGGCCGAGCCTCGCCACCCGCACGCTGGTGGCGGCCTCGACGCCGGGCGCCGATATGAGTCAGGGGGCGCTGAACTACACCGGGCGCCCGCTGGACGTGGCGCTGCAGCAGGACGGTTTTCTGGCGCTCAGCCTGCCGGGCGGCGGCGAAGCCTATACCCGCAACGGTAGCATTCAGGTTTCGGCCAACGGTCAACTAACGGTGCAGGGGATGCCGCTGCAGGGCGACGGCGGGCCGATTGAGGTGCCGCCGTCGGCGGAAATCACTATCGCCGCCGACGGCACCATTTCGGCGCTGAATCCCGGCGATCCGCCGAACACCATCGCGCAGATTGGTCGCCTGAAGCTGGTGAAAGCCGATGCGCGCGAAGTGATGCGCGGCGATGACGGCCTGTTCCGCCTGACCCCGGAAACCCAGCAGCGCCGCGGCAACCAGTTGGCCAACGACCCGCAGGTGCGGGTCATGCCGGGCGTGCTGGAGGGCAGTAACGTCAAGCCGATGGAGACCATGGTCGATATGATCGCCAACGCCCGTCGCTTTGAAATGCAAATGAAGGTCATCCACAGCGTGGATGAGAACGAACAGCGGGCGAATTCTCTGCTGTCAGTAAGCTGATAGCCAGTCGGCCCGCGGCCAAAGGAAATAACCAATGATTCCCTCTTTATGGATTGCGAAAACCGGTCTTGATGCGCAGCAGACCAATATGGACGTGATCGCCAACAACCTGGCGAACGTCAGCACCAACGGTTTTAAACGCCAGCGCGCGGTGTTTGAAGACCTGCTGTATCAGACCATGCGTCAGCCGGGGGCACAGTCCTCCGAACAGACCACGCTGCCTTCCGGCCTGCAGATCGGTACCGGCGTCCGCCCGGTCGCCACCGAGCGTCTGCATAGCCAGGGCAACCTGTCGCAGACCAACAACAGCAAAGACGTGGCGATTAAAGGCCAGGGCTTCTTCCAGGTGCTGCTGCCGGACGGCAGCCAGGCCTACACCCGCGACGGCTCGTTCCAGATCGATCAGAACGGCCAACTGGTGACCGCCAGCGGCTTCCAGGTGCAGCCGGCGATCACTATTCCGGCCAACGCGTTGACTATTACCATCGCCCGCGATGGCATCGTGAGCGTCACCCAGCAGGGGCAGACCGCCGCCCAGCAGGTCGGGCAACTGACGTTAACCACCTTTATTAACGACAGCGGCCTCGAAAGCGTGGGCGAGAACCTGTACCAGGAAACTGAGAGCTCCGGCGCGCCGAATGAGAGCACGCCGGGCCTGAACGGCGCCGGCATGCTCTACCAGGGTTATGTCGAGACCTCTAACGTCAACGTGGCGGAAGAGTTGGTCAATATGATCCAGACCCAGCGCGCCTATGAGATCAACAGCAAAGCGGTCTCGACGTCGGATCAGATGCTGCAGAAGCTGACCCAGCTGTAATGTTTGATGACGGGCGTCGCCTGCCGCGCCCGTCGCTTTTTTGGTGTAACAAAGGCGATACCCCGTGGTAACCACACATTCGATGGCCACCCTGCCGCGCCAGGGACAACGCTTGCTGGCGGGCATGGTGATGCTGACGCTGAGCGGCTGCGCGTACATTCCGCATAAACCGTTGGTCGATGGCTCGACCTCGGCGCAGCCCGCACCGCCGACCGCGCCGGTACCGAACGGCTCTATTTTTCAGGCCGCGCAGCCGATGAACTACGGCTATCAGCCGCTATTTGAAGACCGCCGCCCGCGCAACGTTGGCGACACGCTAACCATCGTGCTGCAGGAAAACGTCAGCGCCAGCAAGAGTTCTTCCGCCAATGCCAGCCGTAACGGTTCCAGCAAGTTTGGCGTCGCCACCGCGCCGCGCTACTTAGACGGCCTGTTGGGCAACGCCCGCGCCGATATGGATATTTCCGGCGATAACAGTTTCGGCGGCAAAGGCGGGGCGAATGCCAATAACACCTTCAACGGCACCATTACCGTCACCGTTAATCAGGTACTGAGCAACGGCAACCTGCACGTGGTGGGGGAAAAACAGATCGCCATTAACCAGGGCACCGAATTCATTCGCTTCTCCGGGGTGGTTAACCCGCGCACCATCAGCGGTAGCAACTCGGTCACCTCAACGCAGGTGGCGGACGCGCGCATCGAGTATGTCGGCAACGGCTACATCAATGAAGCGCAGACGATGGGCTGGCTGCAGCGGTTCTTCCTCAACGTCTCCCCGTACTAATGGGCGGGCCATTTGCGGTGTTACTGAAAAGAGATTCACATGGTTAAAAAACTCATCATTGCGCTATTAATCGGCGCGGCCAGCTTACCGGCGACGGCGGAGCGTATTCGCGATCTGGTGACGGTACAGGGCGTGCGCGATAACGCCTTAATCGGCTACGGCCTGGTGGTGGGGCTCGACGGCTCCGGCGACCAGACCATGCAAACGCCGTTTACCACCCAAAGCCTGAGCAACATGCTATCGCAGCTCGGCATTACCGTGCCGCCCGGCACCAACATGCAGCTAAAAAACGTCGCCGCGGTGATGGTCACGGCGAAGCTGCCGCCCTTCGCGCGCGCGGGGCAGAATATCGATGTGGTGGTCTCATCAATGGGCAACGCCAAAAGCCTGCGCGGCGGGACCTTGCTGATGACGCCGCTCAAAGGGGTGGATAACCAGGTTTATGCGCTGGCCCAGGGCAACGTGCTGGTGGGCGGCGCCGGCGCGGCGGCGGGCGGCAGCAGCGTACAGGTCAATCAGTTGGCCGGCGGACGCATCAGCAACGGCGCCACCATCGAGCGCGAACTGCCGACTACTTTCGGCAGCGGCGGGGTGCTCAACCTGCAGCTCAATGATGAAGATTTCACACTCGCGCAGCAGATTAGCGATGCGATTAATCGCCAGCGCGGCGGCGGCACCGCATCGCCGCTCGATGCGCGTACCATTCAGGTACTGGTGCCGCAGGGCAATAGCTCGCAGGTGCGATTCCTCGCCGAAATCCAGAATATCAACGTTAACGTTGGCGCCATGGACGCCAAAGTGATTATCAACTCGCGTACCGGTTCGGTGGTGATGAATCGCGAGGTGATTCTTGATTCCTGCGCGGTGGCTCAGGGCAACCTGTCGGTGGTGGTCGACCGACAAACCAGCGTCAGCCAGCCGACGACGCCGTTCGGCGGCGGCCAGACGGTGGTCACGCCGAACACCCAGATTTCAATGCAGCAGCAAGGCGGTTCGCTGCAGAAAATCAACGCCAGCGCCAACCTCAACAACGTGGTGCGCGCGCTGAACGCGCTGGGGGCGACGCCAATCGACCTGATGTCGATTCTGCAAGCCATGCAAAGCGCCGGCTGCCTGCGCGCCAAACTGGAAATTATCTAATGGCCAGCGATGTTATGGCGATGTCGGGCGCCGCCTATGACGCCCAGGCGCTGAACGGCCTGAAGCGCGATGCCGCCGCCGATCCGCAGGGCAACCTCAAGCAGGTGGCGCAGCAGGTCGAAGGCATGTTTGTACAGATGATGCTAAAGAGCATGCGCGCCGCGCTACCGCAGGATGGCGTACTCAGCAGCGACCAGACCCGGCTCTATACCTCGATGTACGATCAGCAGATTGCCCAGCAGATGTCGCAAAAGGGATTAGGGCTCGCCGACATGATGGTCAAGCAGATGAGCAATGCCAACGCGGTCCCCAGCGAAACGGCGGGCACCGCGCCGATGGCGCTGGATAATGAGGTGCTGCAGACGCTACCGAATCAGGCGCTGGAGCAGATGATCCGCCGGGCGCTGCCGAAAGCGCCGCCAGCCGCCGCGCCGCTATCGCTAAACAACGGCAACTTCGTTGCCCGTCTGTCAATGCCGGCGCGCGCCGCCAGTGAGCGCAGCGGGATCCCGCATCAGCTGATTGTCGCCCAGGCGGCGCTGGAATCCGGCTGGGGGCAGCGCGAAATCCCGACCGCTGACGGTACCCCGAGCTACAACCTGTTTGGTATTAAGGCCGGGGGCAACTGGAAGGGGCCGGTTACCGAGATCACCACCACCGAATTTGAACAGGGGGTGGCGAAGAAGGTGAAGGCCAAATTCCGCGTCTACGATTCGTATTTCTCGGCGATTGCTGATTACGTCAAGCTGCTGACCAACAACCCGCGTTATGCCTCGGTTGCCGAAGCGTCTACTCCGGAGCAGGCGGCGCACGAGCTGCAGCGCGCGGGCTACGCCACCGACCCGCAGTACGCCAGCAAGCTGGTCAGCGTGATTCAGCAGATGAAGCACGCCGGGGCGCAGGCGGTGAAAGCCTATGCCGCGGATATTAACGATCTGTTCTAGGTTCGAAGGTCGCGCCTTCTCCCGGCTCGCGCTCCCGGTTAATTCTGCTGCGATATGTTTTCCCGGAGGCGGCGCATTGCGCCTTGTCCGGGCTACCACATCGCACAGTGCTGTAGCCCGGTAATCGGTAGCGCCATCCGGCATAAAAGCGGCTGCGGAATTTTGCAGGCAGATTTACTCAAGTTTTTACTTCTCTGACCGATAACAAGGGCGAGCTGAGCGAATTGACTTGGCAGCATAAGGAACCCTGATGTCCAATAGCTTAATCAATACGGCGATGAGCGGACTGAATGCGGCGCAGGTGGCGCTCAGTACCGTCAGCAACAATATCTCTAACTACAACGTGGCGGGTTATAACCGGCAGACGGCGATTCTGGCCCAAAACGGCGGCCTGGCCACTATGAACGGTTTTATCGGTAACGGCGTGACCGTGACCAGCGTGAACCGCGAATATAACCAGTTCATCACTAACCAGCTGCGCGGCGCGCAGAGCGCGGCCGGTTCGCAGAACGCCTACTACGAAAAGATTTCGCAGATCGATAATCTGCTGGCCAGCAAAACTAATACCCTGTCGGGGAGCCTGCAGGATTTTTTCACCAATTTGCAGAACCTGGTGAGCAACGCCGGCGACGACGCGGCGCGCCAGACGGTACTGGGTAAGGCTAACGGCCTGGTCAACCAGTTTAATAATACCGATAAATATCTGCGCGACATGGACAGCGGCGTTAATCAGCAAATTAACGACACCGCCCAGCAGATTAACAGCTATAGCCAGCAGATTGCCCGTCTTAACGATGAGATTACCCGCCTGCGCGGCAGCGCCAGCGGCGAACCGAACGCGCTGCTCGATCAGCGCGATCAGCTGGTTAGCGAACTCAACCAACTGGTGGGCGTTCAGGTAACCCAGCAGGACGGCGACGCCTATACCGTCTCCTTCGCCAACGGCCTGACCCTGGTGCAGGGCAACAACAGCTATCAGGTGGAAGCGATCCCTTCCAGCAGCGACCCTTCGCGCCTGACTCTCGGCTATAACCGCGGCAGCGGCGCCAGCGAAGTGCCGGAAGGGCAGATCACCAGCGGCAGCCTGAGCGGCGTGCTGCGTTTTCGCAGCGAGACGCTGGACGGCGTGCGCAATCAGCTCGGGCAACTGGCGCTGGCGATGGCCGATAGCTTTAACCAGCAGCACCGCGAGGGCTTCGATCTCAACGGTGAGCAGGGGGGCGATTTCTTCAGTTTCAGCGGCGCGCGGGTGGTTGATAACACGCGCAATACCGGCGATGCCTCGCTGTCGGTCTCCTATACCGATACCAGCAAGGTAAAAGCCAACGACTACCGCGTGGAGTATGACGGCGCCAACTGGCAGGTCAGCCGTCTGCCGGACAACGTCAAAGTCAACGCCACCGCCGGTAAAGATGCAGACGGTAACCCTACGCTGAGCTTTGATGGTCTCGAAGTCAGTATTGATGGCAACCCGCAGCAGAAAGATAGCTTTACGGTGAAGCCGGTCAGCGACGTGGCGGGCAACCTGAAAGTGGCGATTACCGATTCAGCGAAAATCGCCGCCGCCGGTAAAGATGACAGCGGCCGCGGCGATAACGATAACGCTAAAAAACTGCTCGACCTGCAGACCAAAAACCTGGTGGATGGCAAAGCGACGCTCAGCGGCGCCTACGCCGGGATCGTCAGCGGCGTGGGCAACCAGACCGCCGCCGCGAAGGTGAGCAGCGAATCGCAGTCCAGTATCGTCACCCAACTGGCCCGTCAACAGCAGTCGCTCTCCGGGGTAAACCTCGACGAAGAGTATGGCGAGCTCCTGCGTTTCCAGCAGTACTACATGGCGAACGCCCAGGTGATCCAGACCGCCAGCTCGCTGTTCGACGCGCTGCTGAATATTCGTTGATTGTATTGAGGAACTGACAGCATGCGCATGAGCACCAGCATGATGTACCAACAGAACATGACCGGCATCACCGGCAATCAGTCGCTGTTTATGAAGGCCGCCGAGCAGCTTTCAACCGGCAAGAAGGTGATTAATCCCTCCGACGATCCGCTGGCGGCATCGCGGGCGGTGATGCTGTCGCAATCGCAGGCCGAGAACAATCAGTATACTCTGGCGCGCACATTCGCCCGCCAGAGCGTATCAATGGAAGAGACCGTGCTTTCCGGAGCCACCTCGACGATATCTGATATCAAGGCGCTGATCGTTAACGCCGGTGGCACCGAGAGCGATAACGACCGCGATTCGCTGGCGACCCAGCTACAGGGGCTGAAGGATCAACTGCTCAACCAGGCCAACAGTACCGATGGCAACGGACGCTACCTGTTTGGCGGCTATGAGAATGATAAGCCGCCGTTTGTCGATACTAACGGCAAGATTAGCTATCAGGGCGGCAATAAAACCGTGGAACAGAAGGTTGACGCCAACCGTACGATGACCATCGGCCATACCGGTAATTCGGTATTTATGGCGCTGACCAGCAATCCGAAGCCGGAGCCGGACGGCAGCGCGCCGGTCGCCGATGTGTTCGCCAGTATCGATATTGCGCTGGAGGCGTTGAAAACGCCGCTGCAGGAGGCCGATGACGCCACCAAACAGCAGGTGAACGATGCGCTGGCGAAGGCCAACCGTGGCCTCGATAACTCCTACAACAAGGTATTGAGCGTGCGCGCTGAGCTGGGCAACCAGCTACAGGAGATGGATCAGCTCGATAGCATCGGCAAAGAGCGTGATATGACCAACCAGCTGCAGATGAGCGCCCTGACCGATGCTGACCTTGCGGAATCTATCTCTTCTTATTTTATGCAGCAGGCGGCGCTGCAGGCATCTTATAAAACCTTCAGCGATATGCAGGGCATGTCGCTGTTTCAGATGAATCGCTAATCACGAATAACCACTTTTTCATTTAGCACCTTGGCACCACATCCCGTTCTCTCTGTGTACGCGGGGTGAGGTGCCCTTTTTTTCGGGGGCCTGATTAGAGAAGAGAGCGGGTGGGCTCTCAGCGACAAATTCACCACATCGTAGCGTGTAAACTCAAACCGGATCCCAACCTTCACACCGTATCCTCTTCAGGAGAATCCAGGATGTTTACTCATATGCGTATCGCCAAACCCGTCACCGATCTTGCACGGTCCTGTTTGATGTACTGCCAGGGACTGGGCTTACACAAAATTGCTGAATTCAACGATCACGATGGTTTTAATGGAATAATGTTAGGGCGACAGGGGCTCGGCTGGCATATAGAATTTACCTGGTGCCAGTATCATCCCGTGCAACCCTTGCAGACGGAGGAAGATTTACTCGTGCTGTATTACCCGGATAAGAAGGAGTGGTCGGATGCTTGCGCCAGAATGCGCGAAGCGGGCTTTACCTTGACGAATTCTTTTAACCCTTACTGGGATGTCAATGGCCAGACGTTCGTTGATCCAGATGGCTACAGGGTGGTACTCCAGAATAAAGCGTGGGGATAAAGACTCGCGCCTCAATGCGCTAATTCTTCCTCAGCAAGCCCCAATACAGGGATGTTCATTTAAACAGTCTAATGCCTTTCGCCACAATTTTTTTAAATTCAGGGCATTGAATATGTTCCGGCGCAGTACAGCGGGCGGCGTGTTTTAGCCCCTGGCTTAACAGCTGTAACCGACGAATGGTGTTATCAATTTCCTGCGCGCGCTGCTCAAGCCGTTGGTTATCAATGGCTATCTTGCCGTCAGCGTTAAATATCCCGGCTATTTCAGAAAGCGAAAAGCCGGCGGCCTGTCCCAGCACGATCAGTTCCAGCTTATTCAGCACATTTTCATGGTACTGCCTTCGCAGGCCATGACGACCAATCGGTTTGATCAAACCTTTCTTTTCATAAAAACGCAGCGCTGAAGGCGTAATGCCGGACAGCGTCGCGACCTCGCGGATATCCAGTTCTTTCATGATTGACTTAAACCTCACTTTAAGTTGCACACTGGTCAACAGAGTAGCATTGGCTCATAAAAAGGAAGAATAAATTGAAGATGATTGTTGCTGTGCAAATTTTGCTGACGGGCCTCGGCGCCACGTTAGTCATGGATTTATGGTCGCTCTTTCAGAAGCATATACTCAAGATTGCGCCGCTGAACTATGCGCTGGTCGGTCGCTGGGCGTTATGGCTTTGGCGGGGGAAAGTGCGGCATAACACCATCGCCGCAACCCCTCCGCTAGAGGGTGAGCGTTTTATCGGCTGGTTATGCCATTATCTGATCGGTATCGCTTTTGCGGCGGTGCCGCTTGTGTTGAGCGGCGCCGATTGGTTTTATGCCCCCACTCTGGCGACAGCGCTGCTGTCAGGGGTCGTAACCTTATTCGCGCCGTTCTTGATCCTGCAGCCCGCATTTGGTTTTGGCGTCGCGGCCTCACGGACTCCCCGACCGTGGCTGGCGCGTTCGCTGAGCCTGGTGGCGCACCTGGCCTACGGCATCGGGCTGTATCTGGCAGCGAGCGCTTACAGAGTTATGGTGATGTCAGCTGATCTTTAATCTCATCAAACAGGGCAATTAAATGATCGGCCACCACTCTGACGCGCCGCGAGTGGGCTAAATCGGAATGCATCACCAGCCATAGGGTTTGGTCGACGCCGATATCCGCATTCACGCACTGCAGGCCATTTTTCCGCGCCATAAAGTGTGGCAACACGCCCAACCCCAGGCCGGCTGAAACCGCCGACAGCTGCGCCAGCAGCGTGTTGGCTTCCACCCGGCACGGCCTGCCGCGAAGCGTCCGAGTTATCCAGCGCGCGGCGGGCAGATGCTGGTGTGATTCTGGCCAGCCTATGTAGTGAGCGTGATTGAACGCGACGTCGGTAGAGCCTGCTTGTCCGGTATCGGCGCTGTACAGACCAAACCCCACCTTCCCGAGACGCTTCAGCGTCAGGTTGCCGCTTTCCGGTTTGACCATTCGAATGGCTAAATCGGCATCCCGTCGATGCAGGTTGACGGATTGCACGCCGCTGAGCACCTCGACCCGCAGGTCGGGATATTTTTCCATCAAGCCGTTGAGTGAAGGCAGAATAAAATGCGCCGCCAGATTGTCCGAGGTAGCCAGCCGGACCAGCCCGGCAACATTCCCCTGCAGCCTCGCCGTCTCGCCAAAAGCGAGCCCTGCATGCTCGAGCGCCTCTGCTCGCGCCAGCAGCGCCTCGCCATCATCCGTTAGCCGGTAGCCGCTTTGATGCCGGCTGAAAAGGGGGACGGCCAATGATTTTTCCAGCCGGTCGAGTCTTCTTGACAGGGTTGCGATGCCCATATCCATAGTTTCTGCCGCGCCGCTTAGCGTACCTGAGCGGGCCACAGCCAGAAAAATCCGCGTATCGTCCCAGTTAAAATCTGCTTTCATTATTTTCCATTTTTGGAAAACGGCTCTCCGTTTTCATGGCTGTTTTATCACTTCTCCTGGAATGATACTGCACTGCACCTCAAGAGAAGGCAATAAGCAACGACGCGGAAACTCTCGCGTATCAGGCAAGCCAACTCCTTTTCAGCCATTTTCACCGGGATACAGAAGACATGAACGACCTTGTTTTACAGGCCAACCCAACGCCAATGCGCGCATGGCTCGCCGTAGCTGCGCTGGGCGTCAGCGCATTTTCGATTGTGACCAGCGAACTGGCGCCGGTCGGTATGCTCAGCGCGCTGGCAAACGATTTGCATCAGTCGCAGGCGGGAGCGGGTCTTGCCGTCACCGCTTATGGCTGGGTAGCCGCGCTGGCCGCCTTACTGGCCGGCGCGATCCCCGCCCGGATTTCACGTAAGGCGTTGTTGATTGTGTTGATGTTAATCCTCGCATTTTCTTGTCTGGCGGCGACCCAGTCGCACACTATGCAGACATTTATGACGGCGCGGATGACAGGGGCGCTGGCGCATGGCGCATTCTGGGCGCTAATAGGCACCGTGGCGGTACAACTGGTACCGGTTGATAAACTGGGGCTGGCCACCTCGGTGATTTTCGCCGGTGTTTCGGCGGCCAGCGTGTTGGGCGTGCCGCTATCGAGCTTTATTGCCGACATGGTCGGCTGGCGACAGGCATTCAGCGCGATTTCACTGCTCTCACTAGCCACCGCCGTGGCTTTGCTCTGGACGCTTCCCACGCTGGCGGCTCCGCAGCCGTTAGGGCTGAAGGTTTACGTTGGGATAGTTAAGAATCCGCTACTGCTTTCATTGTTCGGCGCTACAGCCTGCGTTATTTCCGCGCATTTTGCAGCTTTCACCTATCTTGAGCCGTTGCTCACGCAAACCCGAGGTATACCGACATCGGCGATTTCCGCGCTGCTGCTGATGTCAGGACTTTCCGGGCTGCTGGGAAATATCATCGCCGGCAAACTCATCGATCGACATATCAGGTTGCTGATTATGACATCACTGCTGCTCAGCGCAGGCGCGCTGGGGATGCTGGGGATGAAGAGCCTGTCCTCGCTTCCTCTTTGGTTCACCGCGGTATTGCTCGGCATATGGGGCGCGGGCATGGCTATCGTGTTCGTTGGCTTGCAAACCTGGCTGCTACAAAGCGCAGGAGAGGCGACGCAGCCCGCATCCGCCTTATATGTCGCTATTTTCAATGCTGCCATCGGCACTGGCGCGCTTGTCGGCGGCCTGGTATCGGCAAGGTTTGGTCTTTCGTCACTGGCATTACTGGCGGCGGTGGCGATGATCTGCGGCATGGCGCTGGTCTGGAAGCTGAAAAGCCCAAGAGCGATATAACGCTTTACTCATCGAATAGTCATCGGTAAATGGACAACGTGAGCGGGTCTGGCAGACGTAAGGTTTGCCAGATATCTGGCTGCGACGGGTGGCGTTATTTTATAACTTATTGAAATTTAATTTGTTTTTGTTTTTTCTCAACGTTCTCCTTCTTTACCGACTTTAAACATCTGTGATTCACCTCTTATTTACATCATTTAAACCAATCGTTAACTGGATAAAAACGCGACAGCCTCGTTATAGTAGTTTTGTAAAATAAAACACGGTTGTACATGGTGCAACAAAAGCGAGGTGTTCATGGAGATCGTTACCGCACCGCATCTTGCGGTCAGAAACGAGTGGCTTGCGTTACATCGTGAGGCGCCACTACAACCCGAGCTGCCCATCATTGATGCGCATCATCATCTCTGGGATAGGCAAACCGGACGCTATCTCACCCATGAGTTCAGCGACGATATCCAGACCTCAGGGCATCGCGTTTACTCATCGGTCTACGTGCAATGCCGCTCTATGCTACGCCGCCACGGGCCGGAAACGCTGAAACCGCTTGGTGAAATCGAGTTTGCCAGCGGGATAGCCGCGATGTTCGCCAGCGGACATTATGCAAACGCTCTCGGATGTGAAGCCATCATCGGCGGCCTTAGCTTGCTGGCGGGCGATGCGATGCAGCCTGCCATCGAGAGCGCGCTGGCTTTATCAGGCGGGCGGTTGCGCGGAATGCGTAATCCACTGGCCTGGCATCCGGATCCGCGGGTCACGTCCAGCCCGGTTACGCCACCGGCAGGACTGGCGCTGAGCGACCCGTTCCGTCGGGGCGCTCTCTGCCTTGCGAAAAATGGATTGTCGCTTGATGTGTGGGTTTACCACACGCAACTGGATGAAATTGCCGAGCTGGCGCGGCACATACCAACGCTTCAGATTGTGCTCGATCACTGTGGCGGGCCAGTCGGCGTTGGACCCTATTCAGAAAGGGATCCAGACATGTTTCAGCAGTGGCGAAACAGTATGCGACATCTGGCGGAACTACCGAACGTATGCGTAAAAATTAGCGGATTTGGTATGACGGTCAGGGGATTTCCCTTCGCAGCGGCAGAAACACCACCGGATTCGCAAATGCTGGCACAGGCCTGGCAACCGTGGTTTGAGACCATCGTTTCGCTTTTCGGTGCGGAACGCTGCATGTTCGCCAGCAACTTTCCGGTCGATAAAGGCATGTTCAGCTACGGCGTTTTCTGGAACGCCTGCAAACGCCTGGCGCAACAGATGTCGCCTGGCGAACAGGCGCAGTTGTTCTGGCGCACTGCCGCAACCTGTTATCGGTTAACCTCTGTGGAGAATATCAATGACCAGTAAAAGCGAGCTGAATCAATTTACTGCGACTAAATCGACGCCTGACACATTGCCACAACGCGTTGCTGAGAGGCGGACGCTGGCGTTGGGCGGCCTTGGCTGGACATTTGAAAGCTACGACTCCTTCCTGCTTTCGCTGCTATTGCCGGTACTGGGCGTGGTGTTCGGTATTAATAAAACCGAGCTTGGGCTGTTTATCAGCGTCACGGCCGGGGGGCAGATTATTGGCGGGATCCTGTTTGGTTTTATCGCCGACAAAATTGGCCGTGTAAAAACGGCGCTGACCTGTATCGCCATCTATTCACTCTTTTCCGGCCTGTTAGCCTTTACGCACGATCAACAACATTTCGCGCTTTTACGTTTTTGCGGCGCGCTGGGTATGGGCGGAATGTGGACATCGGGCGCGGCGCTGATTGCGGAAACCTGGCGGCCAGAGCGGCGCGCGCGCGGCGGGGCGCTGATGCAAATGGGGTTGCCCGTTGGCGCAATTCTGTCCATCAGCCTGACGGCAATCGTGAGCTCGGTTAATGGCGGCCTGGAGCAGGGCGCATGGCGCTATCTGTTTATGATCGGTGCGCTGCCGGTGTTCATTATGAGCGTGGTGGCCTGGTTCACGCCGGAATCGCAGGTTTGGCTTGCTCGTCAACAGGCGAAGGCGACGAGTAGTCAACCTGTCGCAAAGCTGGGTAAACACAATCTGAGAGGTCTGCTGCTGGCCTTTGTCTTTATCTTTTTTATTCAGTATCTGTTCTGGGGCGTATTTACCTGGACACCCACCTATCTGCGAGAAGTAAAACACCTGGATTTTCTGCACAGTCTGAAATTTGTACTTGCGCTGCAGGCTGGGGCCATCGCCGGTTTTCTGGTGTTTTCGGTGCTGGCGGATAAGTGGGGACGCCGTCCGATGTTCCTGATTTATCTGTTAACGGGCGCCATTGCCGTCGCGCTTTACCTTGTGACCACGCAACCCTTCATTCTGATGGTGGCGATTTTCATGGCCGGTTTTGGTGTTAATGGTATTTTTGCGGGATCGGGACCCTTCCTTGCAGAAATCATTGGAGACACGTCATCGCGCGGTTTCCTGATGGGGCTTGCCTACAATGGCGGCCGGCTGGGCGGATTTATCGCGCCGCTACTGATTGGCGCCGTCGCCAACGCCGGCGGTTTCACCGCGGGACTGGCGACGACCGTGGTCGCCTTCCTTGCGGCGATGCTGGTGGTGTGGCGAGCGCCGGAAACCAGGGGCATCAAGCTGAAGTAACGTATTTCATCTCTACATCGTTTTCCTGATAAACATAATGAAACCCTGCGAGGAAACAATGACCGATCAATTACCGAATAGCGCTATCGACAACGACGCGCTGGAAAAAGATACCATGCGGCGGGTTATCTGGCGCATCCTGCCCTTTTTGATTGTCAGCTACCTGGTCTCGATTATTGACCGGGGCAATATTGGTATGGCGGCGCTACAGATGAATGAGGATCTGGGCTTGAGCAAGGCGGCTTTTGGCTTCGCCAGCAGCTTGTATTTTGTCGCCTACTTTATATTTGAAGTTCCCAGCAACCTGGCGATGCAGAAGGTGGGCGCGCGATTGTGGCTCCCGCGGATAATGATCAGTTGGGGCGTGGTATCGATGTGCATGGCGCTGGTGCAAAATACAACCACCCTTTATATCGTGCGTTTTCTGCTGGGAGCGGCGGAAGCGGGCTTTTTCCCGGGCGTGGTGCTCTATCTTACCTGGTGGATCCCTTCGCGTTACCGTGCGCGCATTATTGCCTCTTTTATGGTGGCCATTCCACTGGCTAACTTTATCGGTTCACCGCTTTCAGGGTTGATCCTGACGCTGGATGGCTGGTTCGGGTTACGCGGCTGGCATCTGTTATTCATCATTGAGGGGCTGCCTGCGGTGCTGCTGGGGATAGCCGCATTTTTTATCCTGCGTGACCGCCCACATCAGGCTGGCTGGTTGAACGAGCGGCAGAAAGCGTGGCTGGAAAATACGCTTCAGGCAGAGCGCCAACAGCAGAAACAGATCGGTCACATCAGCACATGGCAACTGTTAAAGCATCGCCAAATCTGGCTGATGGCGCTGATATACGCGGGCGCGTCGTCTGCTGGCACCACGCTTAGCGTCTGGTCTCCACAGCTACTGAAGTCTTTCCATCTTGATAACCTGACTACCGGGCTGCTCAATGCTATCCCCTATGGTCTGGCCTCGGTGCTGATGATTGTCTGGGGGCGGAGTTCGGATCGCACCAATGAACGCCGCTGGCACACGGCTCTCACCCTCTTTATGATTGCGGCTGGCGTGTTCGCGGCGTTCATCAATCTGTCGCTGCCGATTACCATTGTTATTCTCAGTACCATATTAATTGGCGCTTATTCGGCGAAGGGGCCATTCTGGGCGCTGGCTTCAGGCTGGATGAGCAGCACGTCAGCCGCTGCGGGGCTGGCGGCAATCGGCGCGATAGCCAACCTGATTGGCGGAGTGGTGATGGTGAATGCCTATGGTGTGATTAGCGAACAGACAGGAAGCCATACGCTGGCGATGCTACCGCTGGCTGGCTTGTGCCTGGCAGGCGGCATCGCGGTGCTGATCATGGGACGCCGTTACTCGCAGCCTGCCGGTCAGGAAAAACCGGTCACCCATTAATAAGCACAGGCGGGATTGTTCCCGCCTTTTCAACATACGTTATTCTTTTATACCGTAAAACGTTTCGCAGAAGGATTTACTGGCCCCTAACTTGATCGACAGGCGGTTGGCCGTCTCGCGCATTAGCTGGCTGAGGCCGCTCTCTTTGCGGTCCGCAGTCAGACGCGATGACGGTCCTGTCAGCGCCAGTGCCGCGATGGGGTTATCGTGGACGCCAAAAACCGGCATCGCGAAGGCGGAGGTGTGCGGATCGCGCGCGCCAGAGGTATAGAACGGCAGCGTTTCTTCGTCTTCCGGCAGCGCCTCACCCAGTCCCCAATGACGTAAAACTTTGCTGATCGCGGAACCATCCAGTGGGAACTGGCTGCCGGGCAGGTTGCTATGGCGTAATCCCTCTGAAGCTTCGGCGCGGAACAGACACAGTCGTTGGCCGCCCTCTATCACATACCAGCTCGCGCTCTCACTGGAGGCCTGAGACAGCGCCTGCAATTCCGGCTGTACAATTCTCGCAAGCTGAAATGATTGCTCATAAAGCTTGCCGAGATAGAGCAGACGGTGGCCGAGCGTATAGGTGCCATCGTCATGCCGGATAATGTAGCTCATACGCTCAAGCGAATTCATTAAGCGATAAACGGTGGTTTTGTGGTATCCCGAAAGCTGGGCCAGCTCAGTTAACGTCAGGCTGTCATTACCGGGACGGAAGCAATCCAGTAAAGCGAGCGCCTTTTCAACGGCAATTACGCCTTCATTCCCCATCATTTTCTCCTTTTGGCCGAACAAAATTGTACCTGAATTTTGTGATTAACATCGTGTTTACATCACAAACACGCTCTCAGCGCTGGCGAAAAGAGAAGCAATGCTCGTATAGTTGTTTTATATAGTACATCTGTGTTGTACATAGTAAAACAAATGGAGACTAACCATGCCTGCATCACAACAGAAATTAATAAATGTGGATATTGAGCGCGTTAGCGCGGAGGAGGTCCGTCAGGCTGCTGAATATCAGGCGGCGATTCTCGCTGACGTGGCCGGACGCCGCGGCACATTACATGGCCGTATCAAGCCACTGGCGCCACATATGGCTGTGGCCGGCCCGGCGATTACCGTAGAGGTCCGCCCGGGAGATAACCTGGCGATTCACGCTGCGATGGCCGTCGCTAAACCTGGCGATGTGCTGGTGATAGACGGCAAAGGCGATCTCTCCTGCGCTTTACTCGGTGAGATCATGGCCACGCAGGCGCAGGCCAGCGGCATCGCAGGTATCATCATTGACGGCGCAGTTCGCGATGCTGAAACCTTAAGTAAACAAAACTTTCCTGTTTTCGCTGCCGGTCTTAATCCGTGTGGTCCCACCAAGTTCATTCCCGGCCGGGTCAATCATGCTATCTCGGTCGCGGGCGCCGCGGTGCAGGCGGGTGACCTGGTGGTAGGGGATATTGACGGCGTGGTGGTTATCCCCCGCGATGAAGTACGCGCCATCATTGAGTTGGCGAAAGGTAAACTGGAAGGGGAAGTCAAACGTCTGTCGGCCATCCACGACGGCGATCTTCGCCCACACTGGCTGGAGAACGCGTTGCGTCAGGCGGGTATGCTGAGCGAAGGGGAGGCATTGCCATGAGCGATAAAAAAGTCGTACTGGTAACCGGCAGCGATTTGGCTGAAGCCGCGCTCGGCATGCTGGAAGATTATGAACTCGTATTTGCTGGCCGCCAACCAACAGAAAACCAATTGATAGCATTATGTCAGCAGCATAATCCGGTCGCCATATTAGTGCGCTATGGCAAGATTACGGCATCTGTGATGGATGCCGCTCCGGCGTTGAAGGTCATTTCCAAGCATGGCAGCGGCATTGATGTCATTGACGTCGAAGCGGCGGCGGCGCGCGGCATCATGGTTCGCGCGGCGACAGGCGCTAACGCCGCGGCGGTTTCAGAACACGCCTGGGCATTAATTCTGGCCTGCGCCAAGTCAATCATTCCGCTTGACCGCCGCCTGCGCGAAGGGCACTGGGATAAATCGACGCATAAATCGCTCGAACTGGAGGGCAAAACGCTGGGGCTGATTGGTCTGGGCGCGATTGGCAGCCGCGTGGCGAAAATTGCCGTCGCCTTCGGTATGAAGGTGCTGGCTTACGATCCGTATGCCGCCACGGTTCCTCCCGGATGCGAACGTGTTGATGTACTCAAAGACCTTCTCACGCAGGCTGATGTTGTCTCCCTTCATTGTCCCTTAACGCAGCAAAATCGGGGAATGATAAATGCCGTTACCCTGGCACAGTGTAAACCCGGCGCCATCCTGGTCAATACCGCGCGGGGCGGATTAATCGACGATGCAGCGCTGGCAGCGGCGCTAAAAGGAGGGGGGTTGCGTTGGGCGGCGCTCGATAGCTTTAACAGCGAACCACTCACCACGCCGCACATCTGGGAGCGGGTCGAAAATGTCATTCTATCTCCGCACGTTGGCGGCGTAAGCGACGCCTCTTACGTCAAAATGGGTACCGCCGCCGCGGCCAATATTTTACAGGTAGTGCAGGATTCATCGCAGACTGAAACAGCGTACTAACTTGTCTTTCAGCAGCTCCGCTCTTTCGGGGCTGCTGTGCTTTTTGCAAAGAGCAAGCTGAGTGATGCTGTGAGCAATGTTATTGCTCCGCAAAATTAACCAGCGCTTCGCCATCGAGGCGATAGCGGACCCATTCGCTTTGCGCCGCGGCGCCAATACTGAGGTAAAAATCAATGGCCGGCTGGTTCCAGTCCAGCACGCTCCACTCAAGGCGTCCGCAGCGGCGCGCAACCGCATACCGGGCAATGGTTTTTAGCAGCGCTCGACCCGCGCCCTGGCCGCGATAGTCCGGTGAGATATACAAATCTTCCATATAAATACCGTTGCGTCCGAGCCAGGTTGAATAGCTGGTGAAGAACACGGCATAGCCCGCCGTTTTACCGTCAATTTCACAGATCAGCGCTTCGGTTTTACTGTCGTCGCCAAACAGGGTTTCGCGGATCTCTTCGGGGGTGGTGACCACTTCCTGCGGGGCTTTTTCGTACACCGCCAGTTCATAAATCATGTTGTAGATGGCGGAAGCGTCATCCGCACGGGCCTGTCTAATCGTAATACTCATTAGTTTTCCTGTCGTTTTCACACGTTAACGATATTGATGACGCTAAGCATAGGGGGTATTGTCAGAAGAATTAAGTGCAATGAAATCACCCAATGATGAATATTATGCATCCGGCGCTCAGACGCCTCGATCTCAATCTGCTGCTCGTTTTTGATGCTATCTATCGCCACTGTTCCGTTCGTCTTGCCGCCGATGAGCTGGCGATGAGTACCTCTGCGTTGAGCCACGCGCTGTCGCGGCTGCGCGTGGGGCTGAACGATCCGTTGTTTTTTCGCGAAGGACATCGGATGTGCCCGAGCGTCTATGCCACTCAGCTCGCGCCCTCCATCGATTCAGTATTGAAATTGCTTAATCAGGAACTCACGCGACAGCCAGAGTTTATTGCCGCCGACAGCACCGAGCGGATCCAGATAGCTATTACCGATTTCACCGCGTTATGCATTTTCCCTGCGCTGATGCAAAAGCTGCAGCATGAAGCGCCGGGATTGCGTTTTGAACTCCGTTATTTGCCGCATAGCCCGGCACTGACGGAGCTGCTGGCGGGAGAGGTGGATCTGGCGCTGGGCTTCAGCACCGCTGAAGATATCCGTCATCATGAACTGGAGGAAATTGACTGGTTTGAGGATGAGTACGTGGTTATCAGCAATACCCGTCGCACGGCGCTGACGCTGGCGGATTATCTCGCCGCGCGGCATCTGGTGGTCACGCCGTGGAATGAAAAGCAGGGAGTGTTGGATTTACGCCTGCAGGAATTAGGCTATACGCGGCAGATAGCGCTCAAAACCCCTTCGATGCTCAGCGCGCCGTTTATTGTGGCGCAAAGCGATCTGTTAATGGCGATTCCTCGTTATGCCGCAGAGAAGTTCCTTCATGCCGCCCCGATCGCGATTTTTCCTTTGCCGTTCGCCATAAGCCCGTTCACCGTGAAGATCTATTCCCATAAACGCGGCGGGCAGCGAGGAGCAACCAAATGGCTTAAGACGGCGCTACAAAGCCTGGCGTTGGCAGCGAATGCCGGGAGTTTTTAACCTCAAAGAACCGAACTTAAAATAACTATCGCTATGGTAACCGTCGCGACAAAACCGGTCTGAAAGGCGAGCGTTCGGATAACGGGGATCCCGGCGGTATGCGCAATATAATGGACAATGCGCGCGAGCAAATAAACTTTAGCCGCAATTAACGTTATGGCGTTATTGACGTTAAGCAACGCGGCGACCACCACCAGTGGGGCAAAAATAACGAGGTTTTCTACCGCGTTGGCGTGCGCCTTTTGCGCACGCTGCGCCCAGGGCGCCAGCCCGGTTGATGGCGAATGGCCGTTTCCCGCCGCGGGCGCGACGTTAGCGCGCGCGGCTCGGGCAATAATATAGGGGATCCACATCATAACCGTTAGCAGACAAATTAACGCAAGGATAATCAGTTCAGGATTATTTTTCATGGCAATTGACTCTGGTAATTAATAACGATAGAGGAAAGTCTATGGCTAAGGTTAAAATAGAACCATATGCAAAAATGACAATTTCAATACCATTAACGACATGAAGATAAATATTCTGACTCTGGATGGCGTTTTCGACACCGGCTTAGCGACGTTGCTGGATACGTTCGCCGCGGCCAATGATATGGCGCGACGCCAGAGCATGAATATTTCTCGCTTTGAGGTGCAAATGATTGCCGTGACCGGGCAGGTTAAATCAGCCCATGGGTTGAGTATTCCTGCTCATCAGGCATCGGGTTTGGATTATCCCGACTGGATTGTGGTGCCGGCGATCAACGTTCACGCACGACAATCGCCACCGGATGGCTGGCACGATATTGCTGACGCTAAGCGGTTTTTGCAAAACATGGCGAAGCGCGGCGTTAAAATTGCCGCCGCCTGTTTAAATACCTTCATCCTGGCGGATAGCCGTTTGCTCAATGAGCAGACCGCCGCTGCGTCATGGCTCAATGCGGCTGCGCCGATCCTTCCCGGCGCAATGATGGGCCATGTGGAGCTGGCGCTGTGGCTGATTCGCCAGAGCAGCCCGCCGCTTGCGGATTTGCTGGCAAAAGCGATGGCGGCTGATATCCGCCATCCTCAGGTTTCACGCCTGCCGGCAGGTTATCCTCAGCATGCCGATGACCTGATCAACCGCTTTGCGCACTGGTCGCGAGCGCATCTGGCGCAGGGATTTTCCCTGCAGGCGGCTGCCGGCGCGCTTAACGTGCATCCACGCACCTTACAGCGCAGAATGGAGGCCGCGCTGGGGAAATCACCGTTGGCTTTTTTCCAGCAATTGCGGGTCGAACGAGTAAAGCAGCTGCTTGCCGAGGGGAAAGATATTGAGACGATTACCGCTGACGTGGGTTATTCGGAAGTGTCGACGCTGCTGGCGTTGCTGCGCCGTCAGACTGGAAAGGGAATACGGGCGCTGCGTCATGCTGTGTGATTTTATTTATAAGTCAGGGTAAGATGCGGTAAGTTATTATTCTGAGCAGGCTACCAGTGAATGCGACCAAAAGTAACATCACTATTTAATAGCACCTTTATTACTTTTTTTTGACGCTATAACTATTTTAATAATACCATAAATTATTATTGTAACTATACTGCATAGAAACCAGCATCCTGGAATTGCAAAGTAATAAAATGTAAAAAGAGAAATGATAATGACATAAACTTTAAGGTCGTTAAGTATTTCTTTAAAAAAAGGAGATAAACAGGGCATTACATCACCTTTTTAATCTTTAAAAATACCATGCTGCTGATAATGATAGCACCTATGAATGATAATATAACCAAAAAGATAAACCATGAATTAAACGAATCGATAAAAACTGATTTTTCCATAAAGTTGATAACTTCATCAGCCTTTAATAGGCGAAACGCTAATTCAAACATCAGGGTAACCAGGATGATAAATGATAGGATGAAAGAAAAAATAATAAAAATCCATTTTTTCATAATTCATTCCTCATGATATGGTGCTAATTACACCTCGTGTTTTTATCATGAAAAGGGAATTCAGGCAATGTCTTTATGGAAAGGTTCAGACGGCAGCGATTTCTGCAAGAAAACTCAGGGATATATCGCCTCAGTTATATTTGGCACTCTATAACAATAATATGGAAATGCTTTATTTTCTTGTCAGCGATAAAATTGATAGAGCTTTGATAAATGCAATAGGGCTTCGCGGAGAAGAGCGCATTCTTTCCGTAATGAAAAGCTTAGCATATTAATCGTCATTGAATAAGTTTGAGTTACGTAGGGTGGGAAATATTCACAGCATCTACCCGCGGTACTTTTTTGTCGGGTGGCGGCTAGCGCCTTACCCGACCTACGGAACGTACCATTGCGAACTGAAACTGCCGGTGTTGTTGGCCTCAAAATCCCCCGGTGGCGCTGCCGCTTACCGGGGCTACTGCGCTTTGCGATTTGGTAGCCCGGAGTAGGCGCAACGCGCCGCGTCCGGGAAAAACCATTAAAAAAGTTGCAAACCGATAACAGTATCTACCACGGCATGTGATCTGTAGGCCCGCGCAAGCGTAGCGCCGCCGGGCAATAACCGCGGGTAAAGAGCTACTTTCGCGCCGGGTGGCGGCTGCGCCTTATCCGGCCTACGGTCTACGACTCGTACCATTGAGAACTGAAACTGCCGGTGTTGGTGGCCTCGAAATCCCCGGTGGCGCGAGCGCTTACCGGGGCTACGGCACTGTGCAATTTGGAATTATGTTGCGCAAAGAACAATTGCTAGTCAGGATTATTTCTTTTTCTTCACCACTTTCCATTTTCCGCCAGCGGCGGTGTCGGCCAGCACGATTTTAAATCGGTTACTTTCCCAGTGGGGCAGGCCTAATACACGCCGCGCTATACGGTTACCTTTCGCCTTAATCATGATGTCGCTCCTTATTTTATTAAAGATGCACTAAACCCACGCAGGAAAATATTCTGCGTTTCCCGAGGTTTTAATTTTATAAAAAAATAAAATTCACTAACAATTAAATTCAGGCTTTATTGTAGGGTGGCTATTTTTTAATTCAAGCCGCTATGAACATTCGGACCTTGGTAGCAATAAAAACGTTTTTCCAGGCTTTTATCCCAGTAAACGTTTTTTATTGCCATTTTGTCCGGCGAAAAAGAAGGAAATAACGGCAGGGTTAAAACGTCATACCGCCGATAACGGCCGCCAGGCGATCGAACATTTCGCCAAACAGGTGTTCGCAGAAGGGGGCCAGCATCGGCATCATCATGCCGAGGGTCATAATGCCAAAGGTCATGGTCACCGGGAAACCGATCACGAATACCGACAGCTGCGGCGTCATGCGGTTGAGCAGACCCAAAGCGATATTGAGCGTGAGCAACAGACAAATCAGCGGTAACGCCAGCATCATGCCGTTGATAAAGATTAACGAACCCAGTTGGGCGAGCGCCAGGAAACCGTTGCCGTTTAGCGGCTGGCTCTGGATCGGCAGGGTATGGAAGCTGTCGGCCAGCAGCGAGATAAGCCACAGGTGGCCGTCAAAGCTTAAAAACAGCAGCATTGCCAGCAGGTTCAGCAGCCGCGCCAGCACCGGCATATTGGGGCCGCCGCTGGGGTCGAAGAAGGTGGCGAACGATAGCCCCATCTGCATGCCGATGACTTCGCCGGCGAGCCGTACCGCGGCGAAAGCCAGCTGCATCGTCAACCCCAGCGCCGCGCCGATCAGGATCTGCTGAATCGCCAGCCATAAACCGGCAGCAGAGATAATGGGGATCGCGTTGACGGGCAGCGTTGGGGCGATCAGTATCGCAATCAGGCCGCCGAGGCCGATTTTCACCTTTTTGCTTATCTGCTTTTCACTCAGTACCGGCGCGGTGCTGATGAGGGCCAGAATACGCAGCAGCGGCCAGAAATACTGGCTGAGCCATTCGCTAAGCTGGGCGCTGTCAAAGGGGATCACGGCTAGCCGATAATATTAGGCAGGTTGCTGAATAACGTGCGCATATAGTCCAGCAGCAGGTTCAGCATCCACGGCCCGGCGATAATAATCGTCGCCACCACCGCGAGAATTTTGGGGATAAACGACAGGGTCATCTCGTTAATCTGGGTGGCGGCCTGCAGCAGGCTGACCACCAGCCCGCTGATTAGCGCCGCCAGCAGCAGCGGGGCGGCCAGCGCCAGGGCGACCTTCATCGCTTCGGTGCCAATGGCCATCACGGATTCTGGCGTCATGATTGTTCTCCGGCGGTTTAGGAATAGAAGCTCTGCGCCAGCGAGCCGAGCAGCAGCTGCCAGCCATCCACCAGCACAAACAGCATTAGCTTAAACGGCAGCGAGATCGTCGCCGGCGGCACCATCATCATCCCTAGCGCCATCAGCACGCTGGCGACCACGAGATCGATAATCAGGAACGGAATAAACACCGTAAAACCAATCTGGAAAGCGGTTTTCAGTTCGCTGGTGACGTAGGCGGGCAGCAGAATACGCATCGGTACCGCCTCCGGCCCGGCCAGCGGCGGCTGGTTGGCCAGGCGAGCGTACAGCGCCAGGTCGCTTTCGCGGGTCTGGCGCAGCATAAATTCGCGCAGCGGCTGCGCGCCTTTATCCAGCGCCGCATCAAGGCCGATTTTGTCCTGACTAAAGGGCAGGTACGCCTCCTGATAGACCTTGTCGAACACCGGCGACATGATAAAGAAGGTCAGGAACAGCGCCAGCCCGAGCATCACCTGGTTCGGCGGCGCGGAAGGCGTGCCCAGCGCGTTACGCAGCAGACCCAGTACGATGATAATGCGGGTAAAACTGGTCATCATCAGCAGCATCGCCGGCAGGAAGGTCAGCGAGGTCAACAGCACCAGCGTCTGCACCGGCAGCGACCAGCTCTGGCCGCCGTTAGCCAGCGGCTGACTGATAAGCCCCGGCAGCTGTGCGAAGGCGGCAGGGCTCAGCAGCAGTAACGCGGCGGCGAGCCACGGCGCCCGACGGCGAAGGCAAGCGAACAGAGTAGGGAACATGGCTATTTTTCCGGGCGTTTGAGGACGTTTTGCATCAGCTGGCGGAAGTCGTTAGCAGGCGTGACCGCCGTGTTATCTTCATCACGCGGCGGCGCCGGGAACTGATGAAGCGGGGTGATCTGCTGGGCGGTGACGCCCAGCACCAGCAGGGTATTATCGACTTCTACCACCACCACGCGCTCGCGTTGGCCAACCTGGCAGCTGGCGCGCAGGTTAAGCAACCGGCCGTTGCGCGCCTGCGGCGCAAAGCCGAGACGGCGGAACAACCAACCGGCCAGTAGGATCAGGAGCAGAATCGCGCCGAGCGCGCTGCTTACCTGCATGAGCGCCGAGCCGCCGGATATTGCCGGTTCGGTAACCGGTTGGCTGGTCTGCACGGTAACGGGGGCGGTCATTAGCGGCTCAACCGACGCATACGTTCGGACGGAGTAATGATATCGGTAATGCGCACGCCGAATTTGTCGGCCACCACCACCACTTCGCCCTGGGCTATCAGATAGCCGTTGATCAGGATATCCAGCGGTTCGCCCGCCAGGCCATCCAGCGCGACAACCGATCCCTGCGACAGGCGCAGCAGCTCTTTAATCGTCATTTTGGTGCGCCCCAGTTCAACGGTCAGCTTCACCGGAATATCGAGGATCAGATCGATATCCTGCAGGCTGCCGAGCGCATCCTGGGCCTCCAGCGATTTGAACACCCCATCGGTGGTGGCGCTGGATTTCTCAGACGACTGTTGTTCATTAAGCGCATCAGCCCACAGATCGTCTACGGATTCCTTTCCTGCGCCAGACGGTTGCTTAGGATCACTCATTGGGCTGTTCCTCACTCAGAGCATTCAAAATAGGGTTTATCAAGTGTTCAACACGAAGGGCGTACTGCCCGTTTAAGGTGCCATATTGGCTGGTCAGCACCGGCACGCCGTCGACATGGGCGATAATGCGATCCGGTTTATCTATCGGTAAAACGTCGCCAGGCTGCAGCTTAAGAATTTTCGACAAGCGCATCGGGATATCGACGAAGTTGGCAATCAGCTCCAGCTCGGAGTGCTGCACCTGCTTGACCAACGTTTCGCGCCACTGGCTATCTTCCTGGCGGGAATTCTCCAGCGGCGGATTGGTCAGCAGTTCACGCAGCGGCTCAATCATGGCGAAAGGAATACAGATATTAAATTCACCGCTTAGCGCGCCAATCTCCACCTGGAACGGCGTGGTCACCACGATATCGTTCGGCGAGGTGGTGATGTTGGTGAATTTGACCTGCATCTCCGCACGCACGTATTCGACGTCAATCTTATAGATTGCGCTCCATGCGTCGCCGTAGGCGTCCAGCGCCAGGCGCAGCATGCGTTTGATGACCCGCTGTTCGGTGGGCGTGAATTCTCGGCCTTCGACCTTGGTCGGGAAACGCCCGTCGCCGCCGAACAGGTTATCGACGGCGATAAACACCAGGCTCGGCGCGAAGACAAACAGCGCCGTGCCGCGCAGCGGGTTCAGGTGTACCAGATTAAGGTTGGTCGGCACCGGCAGGTTGCGGGCAAACTCGTGGTACGGCTGAATTTTAATCGGCCCGACGGTGATGTCCGGGCTGCGGCGCAACAGGTTGAACAATCCCATGCGGAACTGCCGGGCAAAACGCTCGTTGATAATTTCCAGCGCCTGCAGGCGTTCACGCACCACGCGGCGCTGGGTATTCGGATCGTAAGGCTTAACCTCGCTCTCTTTACCGCCGACAACCGTCTCGGGCTCGTCGCCCGTGTTGTCGCCGTTGAGCAAGGCGTCGATCTCTGCCTGTGAAAGAATGCTATCGCCCATGGTGATTACCGCAGTATGAAGGCGGTGAACAACACATCGCTGACCACCTGCTTCGGTTGTCCCTTAACCAGCGGCGCGCTCAGCGTCTCTTTGATCTGCGCGACCAGCTGCTGCTTGCCCTGCTCATTCGCCAGGTGACCGGCCTCCTGACGCGAAAGCAGCATCAGCAGACGGCTACGCACCTCCGGCAGGAAATCATTAAGCTGGCGGCGGGTTGCTTCATCCGGCAGGCGCAGCGTCAGGCCGATATACAGTACGCGGTCCGGATCGTTGTCCGGGGTCACCAGATTGACGGTAAAGGTATCCAGCGGCATAAATACCGGCGGCGCGGGCGGTTTTGCCTTTTCGATGGCGGTTTGCGCGCCGCCGTCGCGCTGTTGCAGCAGCCACCAGCTGTAACCTGCGGCAGCACAGGCGGCCACGGCCACGATCGTCAGCAGGATGATCAATAAGGGGCGTTTGGGCGCGGTTGCCGGAAGGGAGTTTTGAGACATAGCCAAATCAAATTCCTGTTGTTCCGCCCGCCGCGTTGCTGACGGGCATCACGCGCGGCGGCGCCGCACGTATGACATATAAAGGTATTATCGCGGCTAACGCGCGAGGCAATAGCCGGAATAAACGGGCAAATGGGGGCCAGATTGGCCGTTTAGCGCCCCTCAGGCGAAAATATCGACGCCGTTGACCTGGCTGACCATTCGCTGCAGGGCTGCCGGGGCGCTGACTGGCTCAATCGGCGCGCCATCGTTGCCGCCGCCGTGGCGTTCCGCGTAGCTGGCGCGGCCTTCACCGTTGCCGTTTTGCTGCTGCCATTGCGGCGTCGCTTCGCCGCCAACGCTGCTCTGACCGAGGTTGATTCCGCTCTCCGCCAGCGCGTGACGTAGCTGCGGCATAGCCGCCTCGACCGCAGCGCGTACCTGACCGTGTGCGGAAGCGATATGCAGCTGCGCCTGTTTATCGTCGAGCTGTAGAGTGATCTGCAGCGCGCCCAGCTCCTGCGGATGCAGGCGCAGTTCGGCGCTCTGCTGGCCATTGCGGTGGAACATCAGCACCTGCTGGCTCAGCGCCTGCTGCCATTCCGGGCTACCAAGCTGGGCATTAAGCTGCGGCGTCGGCGGCGCGGTTACCAGCGCACTGGCGGGCGTGGCGCTCTGGCTGGGGCTGGCGGCGGCGAAAGCGACGGCGGCTGGCTGCGCCGGAGTATTCTCCGCCGGACGTTCGGCCATATCGTGCTGCGGCGTGGCCGCGGCCTGCGCGACAGGGGAGGGCAGATTTTGCCCGCTAAGGGGATCCGTGCCCGGCTGCGGCTTCGCCGCCGCTTCGCCTTCCGGCAGGTTCGCGACATGCTGAATAGCTGCATTGCCGATGTGGAGCGCGGTTTTATCGCCGCTGGGCGCTGGTTGTTGAGCCAGCGGTAGCGCGGTCTGCGGCGGCGGGGCGACGATTGCCGCCGGCAGCATGGCGTACAGCGCCTGCAGCGTCGCCGGATCTAAGGTTTTCGCCTCGCTGAGCGGCGGCGTATGCGGGCCGCTATCCTCTTTTTTCGCTGTTGCGTCGACGGCGTTTCCCGCCGATGGCGGTAACGCATTGACCAGCAGCGCGCCGCGTTCGCCGAGCGCCGCCAGCAGCTGGTTAAGCTGGTTACGGCTTAGCGGCGGGGCGCTTTCATCATCGGCGCTCAGCGCCGCGGGCGGCAGCGTGCCGCTTTGCGCGGGCGTGAAGCGCGCGCCGAGCAGTTGCGCGAAGGCAGACGACAGCTGAACGTCGTCGAGCGCCAGATCCGCCAGGGCGCTGGCGTCGCCGGGCAGGCTAAGGGCGGGCAAAGCATTGAGATTCATGAAGCGGTATTCCTTTGTGTACTGCGTTGCGCGAACTCATCCATCAATTTTTGATTGCGTTTGTTTTCCAACTGCAGCTCGGCGTTTTGCGCGCGCGTGTGCAGAGTGTCGTAGGCGTTCAGCCGCTGCTGATGGTCCTGCCACTGCTTCACGGCGTGCTCCACCTTTTGTCCCCACTGCAGCAGCTGCTGGCGCTGTTGTTCGATGGCCTGTTCGAGGGTGGCGATAAACTGCTGGTAGTTCTGCCAGCGAGAGCTTTCCATGCCGCCGGAAAGGGTGCTGTTGAGCTTTTGCCGGTACTCGTCCTGATAGTTAAGCAACATCGTCAGCTGTTGCTCGGCGGCCTGTTGCGCCTGGCGCGCCTGGCCCAGACGCTGCGCCGCCTGTTCGACGGCCTCCTGGGCCAGATTGCGCAGGGTAATCAAAGGGGACTGTGCTTTCATCGCGTGGCGTCTCCGATGGCGTTAAACAATCAGCTGCTGTAGCTGCTGACAGGCTTCGTCATAACCGCAGCGCTCGAAAATTCCCTGCTGCAGATAGGTCTCCATTTGCGGATACAGGGCAATGGCTTTATCCAGCAGCGGGTCGCTACCGGCGGCATAGGCGCCGACGCTTATTAAATCGCGGTTACGCTGGAAGCTGGCCAGCATCTGCTTAAAGGTACGTACCCGGCGATAATGTTCGTCATCGATAAGCGACGTCATCGCGCGGCTGATCGAGGCTTCAATATCGATGGCCGGGTAGTGACCGGCTTCCGCCAGCCGTCGGGAAAGCACCACGTGGCCATCGAGGATCGCGCGTGCCGAATCGGCAATCGGATCCTGCTGATCGTCCCCTTCGGTCAGTACGGTATAGAAGGCGGTGATCGAACCGCCGCCGCTGATACCGTTGCCCGCGCGTTCAACCAGCGCCGGCAGTTTGGCGAATACCGAAGGCGGATAGCCCTTGGTAGCCGGCGGTTCGCCGATCGCCAGCGCGATTTCACGCTGCGCCATCGCATAGCGGGTGAGCGAATCCATGATCAGCAGCACGTGCTGGCCGCGGTCGCGAAAATCTTCGGCAATGCGGGTGGCGTAAGCAGCGCCCTGCATGCGCAGCAGGGGTGATACGTCTGCCGGGGCGGCGATCACTACCGAACGCGCGCGACCTTCGGCGCCGAGAATATTCTCGATAAAGTCTTTGACTTCCCGGCCGCGCTCGCCGATCAGGCCGACGACGATGACGTCGGCCTGGGTGTAGCGCGCCATCATGCCCAGCAGTACGCTTTTACCAACGCCGGAGCCGGCGAACAGCCCCATACGTTGGCCGCGCCCAACGGTCAGCAGACCGTTAATGGTGCGCACGCCGACGTCCAGCACCTGCTCGATAGGGGTACGCTGCAGCGGGTTAAACGGCGCGGTAATCAGCGGCGCGCGATAGCCGGTTTCCGGCGCGGGCAGGCCGTCAAGCGGCCTGGCGCCGCCGTCGAGCACGCGTCCCAGCAGCGCCGGGCCCAGCGGCAGTTGTTTACCGGCGTGCTGGCCGTCCGCCGTGCTACGGGCGTAAACCCGCGCCCCAGGTACGATCCCTTCGACCTCTTCCAGCGGCATCAGATACAGCCGCTGATCGTTAAAGCCGACCACTTCGCTTTCCACTTCCTGCACGCCATCGCCGCCGTCGCGCTCGATAAGGCAGGTTGCGCCGAGCGGCAGCTGCAGACCGGTGGCCTCCAGCACCAGGCCGGTGGCGCGGGTCAGCCGACCGTAGCGTCGCACGGTCGGCGTACGGGCGATACGCTGCTCCAGCGTTTCAAGTGAATTCAGCCAGCGGCCAAGACGGGCGGTCATCACAGCGCTCCCGGCGCGGCGAGGCGACACAATTCATGCCAACGGGTGGCGAGACTGGCGTCGAGATCGCCCTCTTCGGCGCTGACCTTACAGCCGCCGGGATGCAGATCGCCGTCCGCCAGCAGCCGCCAGCCGTGCAGGCTGAGGGTGGTACCTAACTGCTGCTCAACGCGCTCATAATCTTGCGGGTGTACGCGCAGCTGCGGCTTGCCGTTGAACATCGGCTCTTGCTGGATCAGCTGTTGAATTTGCGTCAGCAGGGCGGTGCCGTCACAGACCGGCGGCTGGCCAAGCACCTGTTTTGCGGCAGTCAGCGCCAACTGCATCAGACGTGAGGCGATGACCGAATCGAGCGCATCAAGGGTGTGCTGAAACTCGCTCACCAGCTGCTGCCAGTGGTCGGTCAGCGGCTGTTGCTGCTGCTGAGCTTCCAGTAGCCCCTGCTGGCGGCCCTCCTCAAGCCCCTGCTGAAATCCGGCTTCATAGCCTTTTTGCTGGCCATCGGCATAGCCGGATTGCTGACCTTGCTGCTCGGCCTGTAGGCGCAGGGCGGCAAGCTGCTGCTGCAGTTCCGCCTGAGCGTCAGGCTGCAAGGCTTCGTTATCCAGCGTCGGTAGCGGCGGTTCGAAAGCCGGGGCCGCGTCGCCAAGGTCGTTGAGCGACCAGGGCTGCCAGGGCATGGAATTAATGCGATCAGACATAGGTGTCCTCGCCGCCGCCAATGATCATTTCGCCGCTTTCCGCCAGCCGTCTGACTATCAGCAGAATCGCTTTCTGTTCGTTTTCCACCTGCGACATGCGCACCGGCCCACGGTTGGCGAGATCGTCGCGCAGAATATCGGCCGCGCGCTGCGACATGTTTTTGAGGAACTTCTCGCGCAGCGGCTGCTCGGCGCCCTTCAGGGCAATCAGCAGCGATTCGCTGTCCACGTCCTGCAGCAGGCGCTGGATACTGCGATCGTCGACCTCCACCAGGTTTTCGAACAGGAACATCTCGTCGATGATCTTCTGCGCCAGCTCGCCATCGTATTCGCGCATCGCGTCGATAACGGCTTCTTCCTGCTGGGTTTTCATCAGGTTGATAATCTCGGCGGCGGTACGCACTCCGCCCATTTTGCTGCGCTTGAGGTTCTGGCCGTCGAGCAGGTTGTTGAGCACTTCGGTCAACTCCGCCAGCGCCGCCGGCTGCACGCCGCCGAAGGTGGCGATACGCAGCATCACGTCGTTGCGCAGGCGCTCATCGAACTGCGCCAGAATATCCGCCGCCTGGCCGCGCTTGAGGTGTACCAGGATGGTGGCGATGATCTGCGGGTGTTCATCGCGGATCAGGTCGGCGGCGCTCTGCGGCTCCATAAAGTTGAGCGTTTCCATCCCGGAGGTGGTTTCGCGGGATTCGAGAATATCCTCCAGCAGGCTGGCGGCGCGCTCTTCGCCCAGCGCTTTCACCAGCACCGACCGCAGATAGTCGCTGGCGTTGACGCTCAAGGCGGCGAACTGTTCGGCATCGTCTTCAAATTCAGAGAGGATCTCGCCGAGCTGTTTATGCGAGACCTGGCTCATGCCGGCCATGGTGCCGCTCAAAAGCTGGACTTCGCGGGAGGAGAGGTGCTTGAGCACCTCCGCCGCGCGGTCTTCGCCCAGCGTCATTAATAAAATGGCGCTTTTATCGGTTCCGGTCAGGCTCATAGTTCGTTACTCATCCATTGGCGGATTACCAGAGCGACGACCCGCGGATCTTTATCCGCCAGTTCGCGGATGCGTTGGCTCTGGACTTCTGCGCTGACGCGCTGCTGCGATTTACGACGCAGCGCCAGCTCCTCATTGCTTGGTTTATGGCTGTCGTTCGCCTTAGCGACCGGCGCGCTGGCGGCGGCCACCGCGGCTTGCTGTGCGGCTTGACGCTGCTGCAGCTGCGGCTTAATCAGCTTGCGCCATAATACCCAGCCGACCAGCAGTACCAGCAGGTAACGTCCTAGTTCGAGCAGCAAATCGATAAACGCCTGGCTCTGCCAGAACGGCAGTTCGCCGCCGGTCATCTGATTGTCGGTAAATGGCGTATTGACCACCTGCAGGCTATCGCCGCGGGTGCTGGAGTAGCCCATCGCTTCGCGCACCAGCGCTTCAATTTGCGCCAGTTGTTCTTTACTCATCGGCTGCGCTTTGCCGTCGGCGTTGAGGCTATAGTTCACCACCACGGCGACCGACAGGCGTTCCACCGTCCCGGCTTTCTGTTGGGTATGGCGGATGGTGCGATCGAGTTCGTAGTTGGTGGTGGCGTCGCGTCGGGTGCTTAACGGGCCGCTGTTGGCCGCGGCGCTGCGGGTGTTAGTCGCGTTGTTGGCGTTATTGGCCGCCGGTTTAGCGCTTTCAATCGGCGCCGTTGCCGGCGCGCTCGGCTGGTTGGATAACGCCCCAGGGACGCCGCCCACCTGCGGACCGCCAATTTGCTCGTTGCTACTGGTTTGCTGCGAACGGATCGCCGCTTTCTCGGGCTGCTGGTTCGGCTGATACTGTTCGTCGGTCTGCTCGCGGGAGGCGAAATCGATCTGCGCGGTCACCTGAGCGCGGACGTTGGCGCTGCCGACCACCGGCGCCAGGATAGTTTCAATGCGTCGCTGATAGCCGTTTTCCACTTCGTTGGCATATTTCAGCTGCGAGGCATTGAGGTCACGCCCGGTGCCGTCGGACTGCGTCAGCAGGCGTCCGGCCTGATCGACCACGGTGACGTTGCCCGCCGGCAGGCCGGCGACGCTACTCGATACCATATAGACGATAGCGTTGATTTGACCATCATCCAGCGCACGACCCGGCTGCAGCGTCAGGGTGACAGAGGCGGAAGGGGATTTTTGCTCGCGGACGAACAGCGAGGGCTTCGGCAGCGCCAGGTGCACCCGCGCATTCTGCACCGGCCCCAGCGACTCGATAGTGCGTGAGAGTTCGCCTTCGAGAGCGCGCTGATAGTTAATCTGTTCGCTGAACTGGCTGATACCGAATTTTTCCTGATCCAGCAGTTCGAAGCCGACGGCGCCGCCCTTCGGCAGCCCTTGCTGCGCCAGACGCAGGCGGGTTTCATGCACTTTTTCCGCCGGGATCATCAGCGCCGCGCCGTTCTCGGCGAAGCGGTAGGGGATGTTCATCTGCGTCAGTTGGGTGACGATAGCGCCGCCGTCGCGATCGTTCAGATTGCTGTACAGCACGCGATAATCCGGGCTTTTCGCCCACAGCAGCAGCGCGACAATAATGGCAATCGCGGCGGAGGCGGCCACCAGCAGCGGAATTTTTGGATTGGCGCGCAGACGACTCCAGATGGCCTGCAGGCCGTTGTCGCGGCTTTCGCCGGCGGATAACGAGGCACTCATGGTAGGCGGTATCCTTCGCTGGCGTTCAGACGGCGACGCGCGCTGGCGTGCTGACGAACGGTATGGATAGCGTTATGTGACAAAACAGACTCCCTGATACACATCTTTTCTCAATAGCGGCGCTCCCATTTCTGGGCAGGCCATTATTCGTCTTATCAGATGATTCTGATTGCCCGATAAGCCGGGTTTTTTGCAGCTAATTAACCGCTTTAAGCAAAAATCACTGTGTTAGGGTGTGCAGCATTGGAGAAATACAGGGTGAAATAGCGCCTGGCGATCACGAGAGTATTGAGGAAAAGATGGCGATTCAGGGTATTGAAGGCGTACTGCAACAGATGCAGGCGATGGCGATTCAGGCGGGAAAAAACGGGCAGAATAGCGTACCGCAAGGAGTCAGTTTTGCCAGTGAACTCACCGCCGCGCTGGGTAAAATCAGCGATACTCAGCAGGCCGCGCGTCAACAGGCGCAGAACTTCGAGCTGGGCGTGCCGGGCATCAGCCTTAATGATGTGATGGTCGATTTACAGAAATCTTCAGTTTCATTGCAGATGGGCGTGCAGGTGCGTAATAAGCTGGTGGCGGCCTATCAGGACATTATGAATATGCCAGTTTAGTCATAAAATCTCGGCGCTACTTCTTCCTGCAAACCGCTATGCTTAACGCTGGCGGTTTTGTCTATTTACGGCGACAACGGCAAAAAATTGCGCGCCTCTGCATTGATTTTAACCCATCAACCGGTGAATGAATGAGTCTGAAATATCACTACAATCGATAGGGGATACAGATCAATAGCCGTTCATCGATCGATACAAACGATCTGACTACTACCACTACAAACTGTATGGTCTTGCCAAAATAATTCTAATTTGGAATAGCAGATGTCCGAAAAAGTAGACCATCAATTGCGGCGTAAGGTATGGATAGGGATTTTTCTCGGTTTGTTGGTCTTTTGGGGAGCGATAGCGACGATGGTGGCCTACGCGTTGGCGTAGTCCGAACAGCTTAGACTGTTATTTAGTATCGGCTTGTCAGCCAGAAGACAGGCATTGTTGAGTTATCGGGGTGAGGCGAATATTTAAATTTGGATGGCAATTCACTATCGTTTTTCGGCTCTGTAGCAAATAATTTGCGCAAATTTTGCTCCGCGGAGGCGTTATGCTGTGGCTTCAGACCGTTGTATTTTTTGTCGTTTTAGCTTTTGTTGCGATAGCGATGTTTCATGAAACCTGGCGACAGGATAGCGAGTAATCGCCGCTTTTACTCTTCTTGATATGCCCCCTCCTTACCAACAACTAAACTTAGATCGTGTCTAACAATCGTCTGGAGGTTGTTGTGAATAGATCCCACGATGAATACGACGAGCGGGAGCTGTACCATATGGTCTGCCGTTGGGAGGATGAAGGCGGGGCGGTAGCGTAACGCATCTCCTTTAAACTGACAGCATTCTGGCGGATCAGGCGTGAAGCCGTTGTAGGATATGAACGCGCGCGCTTGACCCCTGGCAACTTCAGGGGCAATATTCCACGGACTGTGGTAACCCCGGCAGTGGCATTACATCTGAGCATTTGGCTGAGCAACGCAATGGGTATCTTCAGTCGGAAATATTGGAAAAATATATAACCAGCATGGAGGAGCCGGGCGTGGGAAAGCAGCTAACTGAAGATGATCTTCGTGAACATGGCTTCACCGAAAAAGAGATTGCGCGCCTGCGTGAAATCCTGGCGCGACAAGAAAGCCAAAACAAAAGCTATTTTGATTTAATCGATGAACTTCGCAAAAGACTTTGGGCTGGAGTCTTAGGTTTTTTTATTGTTTTTATAGTGCTCATTCATTGGTGTTATAATTATGATTCAATTAATCATTTTGCCTATTTTTTCATTTTATTATTCGGTTTCTCGGTAGTTTACAAACTAACTCCGTTTCCAATGGCGCTCAAAGCATACAAATTGTATCTAAAAATAAGATAGTCATTTATCTTTAACTTCATACATCGTGTTACCTATCTGTATCCCTTTTACCGTTTTGGCTGAGCGATATAACGGGTATCTTCAGTCGGAAACGTTGGAGAAATATATAACCAGCATGGAGGAACCTGGCGTGGGAAAGCAGCTAACAGAAGATGATCTTCGTGAACATGGCTTCACCGATAAAGAGATTGCCCGCCTGCGCGAAATCCTGACGCGACAAGAAAGTAACAATGAAACCTATGCTACTTTGATCGACAGTTTACGAAAACGTTTTTGGGGCGGCGTTATTATTGTTTGTATTGCCTTTGCCATAGTCGTTTCGTGGATTTTTAACTTCGAAAGTAATGATTTTACTTATCCGCTAATCATTATTTTTATCCTGATTGCTGTTTGGAAATTAACACCTTTCCCGATGGCTTTTAAAGCATATCTTATCTACTTGAAAATCGAGTGATTACTTATTATCAATTTCATATATGGTATTGCCTGTTTGTATTCTTTTACTGTTGATGAAACACCTTAAAGAGCCAACGCAGGGGCACTCATTTCCCGAAGAATACATCCATGTTTTATCCCGTGAGTAATATCATATTAATCCGGTCAAGATAACACAGTATATTTTACAGGCATATTTCCCTAAGCCCGTGAGTGGCTTATTTTAGCTGGCGCGATGTTTGGAATATTTAATTGATGAATGTATGAAGCGTAAATGAAATAATTGATTATATATTATTGCTTATTCACTCCTGTAAAATCCGCCGATGGCTTACCAGGCAACACTCTGCATTGCCCTGGTGAGACCCATCATGCGCTTCCTGACCGGATATCAGGCTGTGACGCTGTTGTTGTTATTGTAATTCTTCGCTTTTGCTCTTGATGGCGACCACATTATCGGACTGCAGTTCGCCAAGCAGGAGCGAGCGATCGTCGAACTGGCCGTAAGCGTTGTTGACCGCGTTCTGGCGGGTGGATTGATCGATCAGCGTTTTTAATTGTTCCATCCGCTGTTGCAATAGCCCTTTCAGTACTCCCTCATTGTCGATAATCTGCTTCAACTTAGCGTTGAGCATCTCTTGCAGAGCCAGAGATGGCCCCGCTTTGCCGGTAAATTCGGCGGTTTTCTCGACCGCCGTCACGTAGGCAAACTGCATTTCCACCAGCGCTTCCCATTGCCCGGCGCGCGCCAGGGCAATCATCTGACTGCTCAGGGTATGGATCTGCTGATAGGCGGCTAAAAGCTGCTGTTGGCGTTCCATCACAATGTACCCTGAGCAGGTTGATAGTTTGGCCCAATTTGCCGCCAGGCATCGGCGATATTCTCCAGCAGCTTGACCACTTCGACGATCGCCGCTTCGTCATTATGCAGGTTGGCCTGCATCAGGCGTCGCTTCATATAATCGTACAGCGCCGCCAGATTATCGGCGATTTCGCCGCCTTGCTGGTGGTCGAGGCCGCTTTTCAACCCGTTGTCGATGATGTTGATTGCCTTCGACAGCGCCAGGCCTTTACCGGCGATATCCCCCTGATTCATCAGGATGCGTGCGCGAAGCAGGGCGTTAAGCGCCCCGTCGAACAACATTACGATTAACTGGTGCGGACTGGCGCTCATCGCGCTGCTTTCCAGACTGACCTGTGCGTAGGCTTGCGTGCCGCTACGGTTATACATGCTGTTTCATTACCTGATTAAGGGTTACTGGGACGAGAACTGCTGTTGTAAGTAGTTACCCGTGCTGCTCAGCTTGGACATCATGGTATCCAACTGAACAAACTGTTGTTTATAGCGATCGATAGTGTTCTGGATGCTGTCGGAAACGGTGTCGATCTGGATATTCAGGCGATCGAGATTGGTGTTGATGCTTTTGGTCGAGTTCTCGATGATGCCGCCCGCTTTAATATAGTTCTGGATTTCATTATGGATTTCGGTGGCCATCCCGGTGTCTTTACCGTTGCCGGCGAAGAAGTTGGCGACCTGATCCGGTTTCTCGTCGAGCGCTTTATTGAGCTTCGTGCTGTCGACTTCAAGCTTGCCGGTTTTGGGATTGGTAGAGATCCCGAGGTTACCAAGGCCTTTCAGCTCCGGGTTGTCCTGAGCGGCGCTGAGCGCGCTTTTAATCGAGGACTGAATGCCGCGCAGGGTGTTATCGCCGAGCAGCGCGCCGTTCTTGGCGCTTTGCGCTTCACCGCTTTTCACTGGGGTATATTTGGTCAGCGAGCCGAAGGTGTCGAGCAGGGAATTGTAGTTATCCACCCAGGATTTGATTTTGTCGGCGGTGCCGCTTTTATCGATGCCGATCACCAGGTTTTGCGGTTCGCCGGCTTTGGTGGTGGTTTTCAGGTCGATGGTGACGCCCTGCAGCGCATCGGCAATCGAGTTGGTGCTGCGCTTAATTTTGGTGCCGTTGACGACAATCTCCGCATCCTGCCCGGCGACGGTCTGCTTCATCGCGCCGCTTTTGCTGCTGCTGTCGTAGTTGAGGATGGCGCCGAGTTTATCGTCGTTATTCACCTGCACCGAAACGGTGTTTTTCTCGCCGGTGGTGGAGGAGCTCAGCGCCAGCTGATAGTCATTGTCGCCGACGCGCATGATGCTGGCGGTGACGCCGGCTTTAGCGCCGTTGATGGCATCGCGCATCTCCAGCAGCGAGGTCTGGTCGTCGCTCAGCGGAATCGTGGTCTCTTTTGGTGGGTCGCCGGCGGTGATCGTAATGGAGCGATTGCTATTGCCGGCGGTACCCAGCTTCTCTTGTTGGTCGGTAATCGTCGCCTGGGTGGTCAGGGTTTGCGGCTGCGCCAGCTTCTGCACTTCAACGCTATAGTTGCCCGGCACCGCCTTATTGGTGGTGGTGATGGTGAACTGGTCGTGCTTGGTGGCGGTGGTGCTGTTGAAAAACTCCGGCTTGGCCAGCTCCTTGCTCAGGTTATCGAATTTTTCCAGCGAGCTTTTTAACGTGCCGTAAGCCGTTAGCTGCGCGTTATAGCTGGTTTGCTGAGTGGTATACGGCGTCAGGCGCTGTTGTTCCGCCTTGCTGAGTTTGTCCAGTAAACCGTTGAGGTCGAGTCCTGAGCCGATGCCTAAGGAACTGATCGATGCCATTGGTGTTTCTCCTTACTAATGACGTTATTCGCTTATTGCGTTATCGGCCCAGTGGAGAAAAAGTTTACCGAAAAAGTGAAAAAGGCGATGGCGTAATAGAAGAGGGAAAAAGCGCGTTATTTTCGCCATTGGCGGAGGGGCAAAAATTTTTCAAAAAATGGCTAAAGGTTGCAAAGGATACGTCGATACCAGAAGGGACGGTGGTTGACGCCGTGGGCAAGCAAGCCCGAACCTTTTAACCACGTTGCACTGAACGCAACTGACTCGTAAGGAATGCATATAATGGCACAAGTAATTAATACCAACAGCCTGTCGCTGATGGCGCAAAACAACCTGAACAAATCCCAGTCTTCCCTGGGGACGGCGATTGAGCGTCTGTCTTCCGGTCTGCGCATCAACAGCGCCAAGGACGATGCCGCGGGTCAGGCGATCTCCAACCGTTTTACCGCTAACATCAAAGGCCTGACTCAGGCTTCCCGTAACGCTAACGACGGTATCTCCCTGGCGCAGACCACCGAAGGCGCGCTGAACGAAGTCAACGATAACCTGCAGAACATCCGCCGTCTGACCGTACAGTCACAGAACGGTTCTAACTCCGCAAGCGACCTGCAGTCCATCCAGGATGAAATCTCCCAGCGTCTGTCTGAAATCAACCGTATCTCCGAACAGACCGATTTTAACGGCGTTAAAGTCCTGAGCGGCGACCAGAAGCTGACCATCCAGGTCGGCGCCAACGACGGCGAAACTATCGATATCGATCTGAAAGATATCAATGCGAAGACTCTGGGTCTGGATAAGTTCAGCGTGGCTAATCCGATGGATCCTGCAACTCAGATCGGTGCAACCGCGGTTACTCAAGTAGGTGGTACATCTACTACAACAAATACAGCGGTATCCACGACTAGCACCGGTGCTGATACGGCGGATCTGTATCAAGATGTGGGTGGTACGGGTGATTACTACGTTAAGAAAGGTACTGATACTTTCAAAGTGGACATGGATCCTGCGACAGGTAAATATACCTACGATGTTTCTGATGCAACGACTAAAATCACAGCTACTGGTACTGAAACTAAAGTGACAACCGTACCTGTTACCACCACTACTGGTGGTAAAACCGTCTCAGGTTTGGGTACTGGTGAAGAGTTACGTACTCTGACTGATGCGAAAGGCAATGCTAACGGCTATGCCATCAAAGGTAAGGATGCAGACGGTAATGATGCTTACTTTAAGGCGAATATCGATGAAGCTACTGGTAAGGTAACGAAAGGCGATCAAATCCAGACTTCAGCGAAAACTGCCGATCCGCTGGCTACCCTCGACAAAGCCCTGTCCCAGGTTGACCAACTGCGCTCCTCCCTGGGTGCGGTACAGAACCGTTTCGATTCTGTAATCAACAACCTGAACAGCACCGTTAACAACCTGTCCGCTTCCCAGTCCCGTATTCAGGATGCTGACTACGCGACCGAAGTGTCCAACATGAGCCGCGCGAACATCCTGCAGCAGGCGGGTACCTCCGTGCTGGCGCAGGCTAACCAGTCGACTCAGAACGTCCTGTCTCTGCTGCGTTAATCGCACGTCTGATTACTGTCGCATCGCAACCCCGCTTCGGCGGGGTTTTTGTTTTTTGCCCGTAGCCGCCTGGCAAAACGGCTGAATGAGAAAGCATGTCGTAAATAGAGACGCTTTTATGCGGTTTTTCCGGCGATTGGCATTTTTGCCCCTGCGCATAATAGCGCTGACTCTCTTATCCGCAGGTTTCAGAAATAGTGAGCGATTTGTATACCGCCGAAGGCGTGATGGACAAAAATTCCCTCTGGCTGCGCTACGTTCCGTTAGTGCGGCACGAGGCGTTACGCCTGCAGGTCAGGCTGCCCGCCAGCGTCGAGCTTGACGATCTGCTGCAGGCCGGGGGAATCGGGTTGTTGAACGCCATCGAGCGTTATGACTCGCTACAGGGCACGGCCTTTACCACCTATGCGGTGCAACGTATCCGCGGCGCAATGCTCGATGAACTGCGTAGCCGCGATTGGGTGCCGCGCAGCGTGCGGCGTAACGCCCGCGAAGTCGCTCAGGCGATGCTGAAGCTGGAGCAGCATCTGGGCCGCCCGGCCACGGAAAGCGAACTCGCGCAGACGCTGGGTATCACCCTTGCCGAGTACCGACAAATCCTGCTGGATACCAATAACAGCCAGCTGTTCTCCTATGACGAATGGCGGGAAGAGCAGGGCGAGAATGCCGAACGACTACTGGAAGGGCACGAAGAGGCCAATCCGTTGTATCATCTGCTGGAAGGCAGCCTGCGCCAGCGGGTCATTGAGGCGATTGAAGCCTTGCCGGAACGCGAAAAAATGGTCCTTACCCTCTACTACCAGGAAGAGTTAAACCTTAAAGAGATCGGCGCGGTGCTGGAGGTGGGGGAATCCCGCGTTAGCCAGCTACACAGCCAGGCGATTAAGCGCCTGCGCGCGAAGCTGGCCAACGAAGGCTGATAACCACCTGCCGGGCAGGTGGTTAGCGGATTACGATTTACGCAAATCAATGCGCAGAATGCGCTCCTTCGCCCCTTCGACAAATACCTCAGGATCCCACTCGCGATTGAACCCTTCTTTAATGCCGACGTACAGGGTATCCATGTCCGGCGACAGCACCATTTGATTCGGATAAACCGGGGCGCGGAATTCACGGGTTACGCGCCAGGTTTTGCCATCCACGACGCTGATGGTGCCGCTGGTGAAATTGCTGACGTACAGCTCGTTATATTTCGGATTGAAGCGCACCGCGTTAGCGCCGATGCCGGTACGCACGTAACCCAGCGATTTGCCGTCTTTCAGATCGAATATATACAGGCCGTCGTGAGGGCCGCTGCGATCGTCGTGATCAAAGGCGACGACGAAAATACGCCCTGAGTCGGAATCGACGATCAGGTTTTGCGCGCTGGCCAACTGCGGCGCGTTAAGCGGGATAGTGCGGACAACCTGCTGGGTTCTGGCATCGATCTCGTTGATATAGTCGCGGCCGCCAACGTAGATCTTCTGCGTCTTTTCATCCAGCGTCAGGCCGTAGGCGGTGCCACGATAGGCGCCTTTGACTTCCCCTTTCAGCTGTAACGTCGTGCCGTCGAGCATCAGTAATTTATGTAGCGGACGCATCCCGTCCTGGGTTTTCAGCATATGGCTGTAGCTGACGAATAACAGGTTAGCGGCGCGGCTGTATACCATATGCCGCAGATGCTCGAAGCGCGCATCGGCGGCGCCGTCGGTGGTGAAGCTCAGGCGCGGACTGGTGCGGGTGATTTTACCGCTGGCGGCGTCGAACTGGCTGATACGCAGCGAAGCCGCCTGGGTATGGCCGACGTAAAGCACGTGCGCCGGCTGATTCATCGCCAGCGAGAAGGCTCGCCTGGGCATATCATAGCGCTGGATAACCTGCAGGGTGGCCGGATTAAAGGCGTAGAGATAACCTTTATTGGCCGCGCGGTTAACCCGGTCGGTCGCCGCGGCGAATAGCAGGTTGTCGCCATTATCGAACGCCAGCTCATAAACCCCTTCATTGGCTTCCTGCAGGTAATTGGTTTTCATCGCAAAGCGCGACGCTTCCCGCGGCGGTGGATCGATGGCGAATGCCGGCGGGGGAATCAGAGCGGCGAGCAGCAGCGCAGCCAGCGGTTTTATCAAGTTGCGATTAGGCATGATGGTTATCCTTGTTGATAAATAGGGCTCAGAACTGGATTTCGCCGCCGAAAATATAGGTGCGGCCGCGGGCGGTGGTGTTAACAGACGCCCCCTCTTTGGCGTTATCGAGACTCTGGTTCATACGGTTTAGCGCTTCGGAATAGTCACGATTCGTCACGTTCTGCACGCTAAAGCGCAGCAGCACGTTCTCGGTCATCTGCCAGCTGCTATAGAGGTCGATAATGGTCGGGATGTTCGGCATGCTCTCTTTCGGCACCGTATTGGTATCGAGGCTAATACCTTCAGTACTCAGGCGTTTTGATTTACCGGTGAATTTCACCAGGCTGCCGACGGTGAGTTTGCGATCGAACAGACGCCCGCCGACATCAACCGTGGCGTAGCTGCTGGGAAGATCGCTCAGGTCGCTATAGGCGAAGCTATAGACCGTGCTGGCAATAGAGGTGGGCTGATCGGTACGCTGCTTGCTCCATGACACATTGGCGTAGGCAAAACCGATGTCGTATCCGGCTTCAATCTCATAGCCCTCGGTGGTCACCGGCGAGGTCACGTTAACCGAGATATTGGCGTTGAAATCCGGCGAAGCATTGGCGACATCTTTACAAAGCCCGCCGTTGCTGCACAGCAGGAAGGATTCGCTGGTGATGTAATCTTTAATCCGCGAGCGGTAGGTAAGCGCTTTCAGATGCAGGCTATCCTGCTCGCTCAATAACCCTTTTTTGATAACGTTAAAACCGGCCTCCCAGGTCTCGGCTTTTTCCGGCTTCAGGAACGGATTCATCGATGCGCCGCCCTCGTTGGCGAAGAACACTTCCTGAACGTTCGGCGCGCGCGATGAACGGCTCCAGCTGACAAACGGCTGTAGCCATGGCGTCACCTGAGCGGAGAAGGTCGCCGAGGGATTAAAACCGTTATCTTTGACGTTGAGCTGGGTTGCCCCCTGCGGGAAGCATTTTTCGTTATCTGCACAGGCCGGTTTATAGCCCTGTACCCGGCTACGGGTATAGTTGAGATTAAGATCGAGCTGATAAATATCCTTGTTTAATGTCAGCCCGCTATAGAGCGAGGCGATCTTCTGTTTGCCCGCCGGGGCAAAGGCGTTATGGTCGGTCTCGTTATCCTGCACGAAGCGGCGGGAATAGCGGGTGTCCATTAACTTGCCGCCTAGCTGGAAAGCGGCATACAGATCGTCGGTAATACGAAAACGGCTGGTGTTGTTCACGTCCAGCGCGTTGGACTTATTGGTGGTCGAGGAGTCGTTAAAATTATACAGCGACTCCGGTTTATATGCCTGATTGCCGCGGCTGGTGCTGGCCAGGACATTAAACTCGACCAGTTCATTGAGCGGCGCATAGTTATAGCGCAGATAGTAGTCGTCGCTGCTAATATCGCGACGGGTAAAACTATTGCGATAATTACGCCCGGAAAACTCGAAGCGGTTAAATTGATCGACGTTGAAATTGATTTTATACAGCTGCGAGCGCGGCTCCTGGCGCAGATATTTATTATCTTCACCGATAAACTCTTCGCTGCTGCGTCCGCCGCCGTTTTTATAGGTGGCATAGGTGCGGGTGCCGCTGATGCCGAGCAGCGCGCCAAGGCCGCCGCCGTTATCGAAAGTGTCGGTTTTGCCGGCTACCGTTACCATACCGGTACGGCCGAGTCCGTTATCGCCCACGGAAAAACGCGACAGCAGGCCGACCTGATGCCCCGGTTTTAACACATCATCGATACCGATCGTACGCAGGTTGGCGCTGCCCGCCAGCGCGTTGACGCCTTGCGAACCGGCGCTATTGCCGCGGGTGATATCCACTTCGGCCAGAAAGTTAGGATCCAGCGGCACCCCGGCGGCGGTATTCGCCCCGCCGTGATAGTTAGCCGGCGCCATGCCGAAGAAGGTCTGGGTGACGCCATCCACCATGGTGTTTACCCGGCCCAGCCCGTTCATGCCGCGAATATTGACGCTGATGGTGCCCTGCAGCGGGTCGATTTGCGTATAGGTGCCCGCCATGCTGCGCAGCGAGGCGTCGAGGCTTTGCAGATTCTTATTGAGCGTTCGCGAGCTGTAGGCGCCGGGACGGGTATAGCTCTCCTCTGAGGAGCCGACCTGGCCGGCATTCTCCGCCAGCGGGTTATCGGTAATGGTGATAGGAGAGAAAACCGATTCTCCTTCGCTTTCGGCGGCGAAAGCCTGGCCGTTGACGATAAGGAGCCCGGTGACGAGCCCCTTAATGAGCTGTGATTTTTCCATAATCTAATCCTGAGGTAATAAATATTTAACGCACAAAAAGGGCAGCAGCGTGCATCGCGCTTATTGCTAAGTGCGATGACACATTGCCCAAAATAAAAAAACATCAGCGGTCAGTGACCGTTATAAATAACGTCCGGGTTGCCTGAATAAATAACAGGGAACCTGGGGTCTATATTTTTAATAAGCCGAATTCCACCGGCAGCGTGACCTTATTTATACCGTTACGCAGCAGCTCTTTTGGCGGCGGCGGAAGCGGACGCGCATTTTCCAGCGCCATCAGCGCGGCGCGATCCAGCGAATGGGTCCCTGAAGAGTTCACCAACTGTGATTGCAACACCTCGCCGCGTTCGTTGACGCTGAAGGTAATAATGGCGGTACCGGTACGTTTACGGCGGCGCGCATCTTCCGGGTAGTGGCGCATTTTGTTGATTTTGCCTTTCACCAGCGATTCCCAACTGATCTTGTTGTCGCTCAGGCGTGCGGCATCGCTATCGAGCGGCGCGGTGGTACGCTGAGTGAGGGCGGCTGGCGCCGGGGGCGCGGCGAAGCTGGTGATGGTTGAGTTACCCTTTTCCTCTTGCTGCTGGCGGCGGGACTGTTTTTTAACCTCGATTTTCTTTTTCCGCTGCGGTTCGGGTTTGCTGGCGGAGAGCTTTATTTGCGCATTGTCATGAATGAGCAGCTTCGGCGCCTCTTTCACCGCGGCGGTTTCCTGCTCGGTCATCGCCTCGACTTTGCGCTGCTGGGTGACGCCCGGCGGCAGCTCGGGGTGAATAAATGACACTTCCAGTTCCGGCGCGAACTCTACCATCACCGCGGCAGGGGGGGCGACATCCGGCGGCGAGGCGAAGTGAATGATAAAAGGCACCGCCAGCGCCAGATGGCCCAGCACGCTGGCCGTTGTCCCCGCGAACCAGCGGGGACGCGACGCTATTAATGGCGTGGAGAGAGGGATATTCATTTTTCTGCCGCTACCGACCAGACATAATCAGCCTGCTTCGCCGTCGGCGTGGCGCCGTCGGTGGTCAGCAGCAACACCAGCGGTTTTTCCGCCCTGAGGTCGGCCAGATGCAGCGGTACGCCAATATCTTTGGCCGCATGATAGCCGCCGGCAATCAGCAGCGCCGGGCGCGGCGCGGCTTTCATTTGCGTCGCCATCAGGCGATCGCGCTGCTGCTGGATGGCGAGCATGGAAGTGACCTGCTCGCCATCGATTTGCCCGTTATGCATCAGATAGATAATGGCCGATAGCGATTCATGTACCTGCGGGCTGTTGGAGAGCGTTCCGCGGGGAAACGTGGGATGCTGATAGATGTCGCTCACCTGCTGGCGGCTGAGATTGGCTGCCAGCAGCGGATAAGGCGCTTGCAGCGCGGTCATCACGACGTCGCGATAAAGCGCCCACGGCCAGCCGGGATTCCAGCGCAGGGTTTCCGCCGCGCGAGTGGCGGAAACGGTCGTCCCGCTGAGGCTGGCCTGCTTGACCCGATTAACCGCTTCCTGCTGGCTTAGGTCGATCATTTCCATCAGCACGCTACCCTGCGGGCGAAGGGTGTGAAGGTTCTGCAGCAACCAGCGCTCAATCTGGTGATGCTGGGTGTTGGTATGTTCTTCGCCAACAATAACCAGCGGCGCCTGGGCGAGTTGGTTCAGCAATTGTTGTGGCGTCAGGGAGCGCCCGCTGGCGGTATCACGAATATCCGCCTGCTCTACCAGCGCGCGCTCACCGGCAGGGGAGAGGGGATAAACCGGGCTGTGACAGGCGCTCATGAGCAACGCGCAGCCTATAACCAGAGTGTTTAAAAGGGTTTCCTTAAACATAAAATATCCATTTTCGGCTTTTTAGTCGTCTTTTCTTCGTATCTTGCTGCTGGAACAGGATGATATGTGATATTGAGAATGATTATCAAGATCATTCTCATTTAAAATTATTGGCAAGAGTGATGGTTTCATCCGGCAAACAGCGGTCCGTTGCCGTGTCGCGGGGAGAATCTGTGAAGACGATCAAGATTTTAAACAGCGATAATATTTAAATCTGCAGGCTTAATGTTGTCTTAATGTTTGTTTCGGTCGCACGTTGAAATAAGCATTTTGTCATCAGGAAATTCTAATTGGCGGTGTTTTTCACTTTTTTAAAATGATGGTAATTGTTTTCATTATCATTCACATTCCTCTGTGATTTAATCCGTGCCAGCCCGGTTTCTCCACGGCTTTTCGACTACCCATACTAAGGATTAGCTTATGAATTTCCGCTTATCGGCATATTGCGCGGCGATGCTCGCTGCGACGGCTCTGTTTACCGCTCCGCAGGTTATGGCTGCTGACAATGGCGACGGCATTGTGGTGTATAACGCCCAGCACGAAAACCTGGTGAAATCCTGGGTTGACGGCTTTACCAAAGAAACCGGTATTAAGGTCACGCTGCGCAACGGCGACGATAGCGAATTGGGTAATCAACTGGTGCAGGAGGGGTCAGCCTCGCCGGCGGATGTCTTCCTGACTGAAAACTCGCCTTCCATGGTGCTGGTCGATAACGCCAAACTGTTTGCGCCGCTGGATGCCGCAACGCTGAATCAGGTCGCCCCGCAGTATCGTCCCGAGCACGGCCGCTGGATTGGCATTGCCGCCCGCAGCACCGTTTTCGTCTATAACCCGGCGAAAATCAGCGAATCTCAGCTGCCGCATTCGCTGATGGACCTGGCGAAACCTGAGTGGAAAGGGCGCTGGGCCGCCTCACCATCGGGCGCAGACTTCCAGGCCATCGTCAGCGCCATGCTGGCATTGAAGGGCGAAAAAGCGACGCTCGACTGGCTGAAGGCGATGAAAACGAACTTCGTGGCCTACAAAGGCAACAGCACGGTGATGAAAGCGGTCAACGCCGGACAAATCGACGGTGGGGTGATCTACCACTATTACCGCTTTGTCGACCAGGCGAAAACCGGCGAGAACAGCAAAAACACCAGGCTGTATTACTTTAAAAACCAGGATCCGGGCGCTTTCGTGAGTATCTCCGGCGGCGGCGTACTGGCGTCCAGCAAACATAAAGAGCAGGCGCAGGCCTTTATCAAATGGATCACCGGCAAGCAGGGTCAGGATGAGCTGCGTACCAATAATGCTTTCGAATATGCGGTGGGCGTGAATGCCGCCTCTAACCCGAAACTGACGCCGCTGAAAGAGCTGGACGCGCCGAAGGTAGAGCCGTCAACGCTGAATAGCAAAAAAGTGATCGACCTGATGACCCAGGCTGGCCTGCTGTAATTTTATGCTGAAGTGATTTATCTATGTCTGTCCTGAGTCTGGTACTCGGAAAGAAAACAGGACGCCTGCCCGAGCGCAGGCGTCCTGCATTTCCGATGGTTGCCTTAGCTGTACTGTTTTCAGTAATGGCGTTACTGCCGTTAGGTTTTGTGGCCGCGGTGGGGATTGAGACCGGCTGGCCGACCATTAAAGCACTGGTGTTTCGCCCGCGGGTAGCTGAACTGCTCAGCAATACGCTGTGGCTGACGCTGCTGGCGGTGCCTATCTCTATCGTACTGGGCGTGGCGGTGGCCTGGCTCACTGAACGCACCGCGCTTGCCGGGCGTCAGCTGTGGTCGGCGCTGGCGGTCGCGCCGCTGGCTATCCCGGCATTTGTCCAGAGCTATGCCTGGGTCAGCGCGGTTCCTTCGCTCCACGGTCTGTCCGCCGGGGTGTTCCTCTCCGTGCTGGCCTACTATCCCTTTATCTACATGCCGGTGGCGGCTGTGCTCCGTCGTCTTGACCCGACGCTGGAAGATGTTGCCGCCTCGTTGGGCACGCCGCCGTGGAAAGTTTTTTTTCGCGTGGTGCTGCCGCAGCTGCGGTTGGCTATCTGCGGCGGCGCGCTGCTGGTGGCGCTGCATCTGCTGGCGGAATATGGCCTGTATGTGATGATTCGCTTCGACACCTTCACCACCGCCATTTACGACCAGTTCCAGTCCACCTTTAGCGGCCCGGCGGCGAATATGCTGGCGGGAGTGCTGGCGCTGTGCTGCCTGGCGATCCTGCTACTGGAGAGCGTTTCGCGCGGTAAAGCGCGCTACGCGCGCATCGGCGCCGGCGCGGCGCGCGAACAGAAGCGACGTCTGTTGGGGAACGTGGCCGCATGGGCCGCGCAACTGCTGCTGCTGACGCTGGTGATGCTGGCGATGGGCGTCCCGCTGCTGGTGCTGTGCCGCTGGCTATGGCTCGGCGGGGTGGAGAACTGGCTGCATGCCGATCTCTGGCATTCGCTACGCCAGACCCTGATGCTGGGCGCGGGCGGCGCGCTGCTGACCACCGCCTGCGCGATTCCTATCGCCTGGCTCGGCGTGCGTTATCCGCGCCGGCTGTTCCGCCTGCTGGAGGGCTGTAATTACATTACCAGCTCACTGCCGGGTATCGTCACCGCGCTGGCGCTGGTGACGGTGACTATCCACTATGCCCGCCCGGTGTATCAGACCGAAGTGACGCTGTTTCTGGCGTACCTGCTGATGTTCATGCCGCGAGCGTTAATTAACCTGCGCGCCGGTATCGCCCAGGCGCCGGTTGAGCTGGAAAACGTCGCCCGTAGCCTTGGGCGCAGTCCGGCCCGCGCCTTATGGAGCGTCACCATGCGTCTTGCCGCTCCGGGAGCGGCCGCTGGCGCCGCGTTGGTGTTTCTTGGCGTGAGCAACGAGCTTACCGCGACGTTGCTGCTGTCGCCGCTAGGCACCCGCACGCTGTCGACCGGTTTTTGGGCGTTAACCAGCGAGATCGACTACGTCGCCGCGGCGCCTTATGCGATGCTGATGATCGTGATTTCGCTACCGCTGACGGCGGTTCTTTATGTGCAGTCGAAAAAAATTGCAGGGTTGTAACATGCTGGAATTGTCTTCTATCTCGAAATCTTTCGCCGACGCGCTGGTGCTCGATAACCTTAATCTGACCGTGGCGCCGGGAAGCCGTACCGCTATTGTCGGCCCGTCGGGTTCCGGTAAAACCACGCTGCTGCGAATTCTTGCCGGTTTTGAAACCCCGGATCACGGGCGAATCGTTCTGCAGGGCAACACCCTGTTTGCCGACGGCGTGTTTGTGCCGGCGCATCAGCGTGGGATCGGTTTCGTGCCGCAGGAAGGGGCGCTGTTCCCCCATCTTAACGTCGCGGACAATATCGCCTGGGGGCTCGATTGCGGTCGCGAAGAGAAACGCCGCCGGGTCGCCGCGCTGATGGAAATGGTGGCGTTAGATTCGACATTAGCGAGCCACTGGCCGCATGAAATTTCCGGCGGCCAGCAGCAGCGGGTTGCGCTGGCGCGCGCGCTGGCCCAGCGGCCATCGCTGATGCTGCTGGATGAACCTTTCTCGGCGCTGGATACCGGGCTGCGTGCGGCGACGCGCAAAGCCACCGCCGACCTGCTGGCCGAGGCTGGGGTGGCGTCGATTCTGGTTACTCACGATCAGACGGAGGCGCTGTCGTTTGCAAGCCAGGTCGCGGTAATGCGGCAGGGGCGTTTTACTCAGGTAGGAACCCCGTTCGAGGTCTATTCGCGCCCGGTTGACGAGGCCACCGCGCTGTTTCTTGGCGATGCGCTGGTGCTCGACGCCGAGCTCACGGAGGGGCGCGCGCGTTGCGCCATCGGCGAGTTACCGACTGACAATCCTCACGCCAGCGGCCGCGGACGCGTAATGCTGCGCCCGGAGCAACTGCGGGTGTCGCCGTGCGGGCCGCAGGAGAGCGCCTTTCGCATCGTAGATGTCGATTTCGCCGGCCATATCTCGACGCTGACGGTGACGGTAGCGGGGCAATCAATGCCGCTGGTGCTGAAAACCGTCAGCCAGGCTGCCTGGCAAACAGGCGCTCCGGTTCGCCTGGAGATTATTGGCCCGGCGCGGATATTTTGCGCATAGCGGCGAAAAGCTGACCGCTCAGCTGGGATAAAAATTGATTTGGCGCGGAGATGCGTTAATTAGCTGCTGATGTAGCACATTGTGCTAATTACACTACCAGCGAACGCATTAGTATCCGCGCCACTGATCTCGTCGCCATGGAGTGGTAGGTCGTTGGAATATTTCCGCGGGGTCAGTCCATTCTTATTTCCCCTGAGATGATTATCGCTGCTGCGCGCTACGGCAGTGGCGACGATATTCCGAAGGTGAACGTTCAGTATTACGTTTAAACACCCGGCAAAAATAGTTGCTATCGATAAAGCCGCAATTATGCGCAATTTCTTTTACTTTTAAATCGTAACCGCGTAATAGTTGCTTCGCTTTTTCCAGCCGCACGGCGGTTAGATATTCATTAAAGCCCACTGAACCCGATTTCTGAAATATATGCGAAAGATAGTTCGGGGTAATATGAAAGCGTCTGGCAACCGATTCGCGGGTCAGCGGCTGGCTAAGATTTTCTTGCAGATAATCCTGAACTGCTAAAAACAGATCGCGGCTGCGGCTAACGCGCATTTCCAGACCGACAAGTTGTTCAAGGCAGTGGCTTAACAGCGCGGAAACCACCAGCCGGGCGGTTACTGGGTCAGGCTGCAGGCAGACTTCATTCAACGCCAGCAGCAGATAGGAGCCAACGCGGGGGCCCAGCCGGGCGACGTTTTGCTTTTCAGTATGTAGTTTTTTTCCGTCCCAGCGCTGAATGCAAAAGCCGAGCTTTTGGCGGCCAAATAAAATGCTGAGCGTGACCGCCGGACCGTTCCACTCGGGTAGCGTCCACTTTCCCGCCTGTACGTAGAGTACCTGCGAAGTGGCTAAAACCGCCGCGGATAGCGGTAGACCCTGATCATGGAGCTCGCCTTCAAGGACGATTTCCAGACGCGGGAAGGGCACCTTCAACGCCAGCGCCGGAACGGGAATATCCGGCTCCGGAAAGCGGACCTGCAGCCTATCTTTTTGATTAACTAAACGATTTAGTATGCCCGCCAGATCATCAATCATCCTGTCGACCCCGAGTTAAAATTATCTCTTTGATTATAATCTTTTTTATCCTGATGTTCCGCCTTACGACGCGCGGCGGATGCATTATTAAATGGGTGAATATTTACAACGAATTTACCCATCGGCAATTATTGATAAGGCTCACATTTTTGTGTCTGGCGTACGGATATCCAGTTTTTCGTAGTTTTCCCTTCCTGCCTGGTCGTTGGCCGCATCGTAGAGTTTGATTGTGTTATCTAAAAGTTAAAAGGAAGACAATATGGACTCACAATCGACGGTTCATCTGGCTGCGCTTGGCGCGACCCGGACGCTAAGCGACCAAATGAAACATGAACTTGATACGCTTGGCTATACCGTGGTGCACAACGTCGTTGATCCTCAGTGGCTGAGCGAGATGCGCGAGCGCATTGACGCGCTGGTGGAACGTGAAGGCGAGAATCTGGCGATGGAACACCATCAGGAGGCGACGGCGACGCGTATTGCCAACCTCATCAACAAGGGCGTTATCTGGGAGAAGGTGTGGTCGCATCCGCTCATTCTTTCCGCCTGTCGTTATATTTTTAATGGCGCGTTTAAAGTTTCCAGCCTTAATGCCCGCGAGGCGCTGTATAACGGTGGTCATCAACCGCTGCACGCCGACTGGAAAAAGCCACGGGTAGACTTCCCGAAAGTGCATCTGGTCAATACGATATGGGCTATTGATGATTTGAGCGCCGCCAACGGCGCGCCGCGGATTATTCCCGCGACCCATCTGCGCCCGGAGCTGCCGGAAGAGGTTTTGGCGGATCCGCAAAAGACGCATCCTGATGAAATTGTTTTTGCCGCGCCGGCCGGCAGCGTAATGATTTATAACGCGCATGCCTGGCACGGCGGCACCCGCAATCTTGAAGGCAGCAGAAGGCGCGTGCTTCATGGCTTATATATTGATCGTGCTGATACCGCGCAGCAGGACCAGCAGCGCTGGCTGACGCCGGAAACGGCGAGCCGCCTGACGCCCGCGCAAAAGTGGCTGCTCGACGTGCAATAAACGCCGTGGCCGGTCAGGGAACTTCCAGGTAAACGACCGGCTTTTTCATAATGCTATTAACGGCTTTGACAATCTGCTGTGGCTGCAACAGGAATGTGGCGATACTGGTTTTAATGGTACGGAGTCCGTCAAAGCGTTGAGCGCCATCGATTTCGATATCGGTTACCAGTAACACCACCGTGGCGCGGGCAATATCCTCTTCGCTAATTCGGTTTTCCACGCCGAGCGCGCCCTGGGTTTCCACTTTCAGAGACCATTTTTCATGATGACCGACTTTTTCCAGTAGCTCGGCTGCCATATAGGTATGTGCAACCCCGCTCACGCAGGCGGTCACCGCGACAATGTTGAAGTCCATAACATCCTCCAGGCGTTAACCGCCGATAGTGACGTGATATCCTGCTGCTTCAGCCAGCGCTTGATAAGGATGAATATCCGCCTCTCGGGGAGCGTTGACGTTGGCCAGCGGCCAGGTTTTACCCAGCAGACGGTATTTCGCCTCGCCATATTGATGAAACGGCAACAGATGAATCTCCGTCAGACCGAACGGCGCGAGGAACTTTAAGATCTGCTTAAAATTCTCCGTGTTCATCGTGTAGCCAGGGATCAGCGGCACGCGCGGGATAAGATTCATTTTGCGGATGGCCAACTGACGGAAGTTGTCCAGCACTCGCGGCTGATTCATCTGCAGTAGTGAATGGGCCTGCTCGCTATTCATGATTTTCAAATCAAACAGTATTTCGTCACAGGCTTCGGCCACCGGGAGAAAACGGCTAAAGGCGCAGTCGCCCGCGGTCTCGATAGCGGTGCGCACCCCCCAGTGGCGCAGGTGCTGGAGGAAGCGGGCGGCAAACACGGCCTGCATCAGCACTTCGCCCCCTGACAAGGTGACGCCGCCGCCGGAGGCGCGGAAGAAGACCTCGTCCTTAAGCACCTCGCGCAGCAGGGCATCGAGCGTAACATCCCGGCCAATCTGCTCCCATGCGCCGGAGGGACACTCGGCGACGTCCTGCAGGCAGCGCGTGCAGCGCAGGCATTTACTCTCCCGGCGCACGGTCTGGATCTTTGGCGAGATCGATTCAGGATTGGCGCACCACGGGCAGGTGTGGGGGCAGCCTTTGAAAAACACCACCGTGCGGATCCCTTGCCCGTCATTAAGCGAGTAGCGTTGGAGGTTAAAAATGCGCGCCGTATCGGCGCGCGTTTCGATGACCTCACAGCTGATGCGCGGTGCGGCGGATAATGTCATCCTGTATCTCCTTTGACAGCTCAACAAAGAAGGCGCTGTAACCTGCGACGCGCACCACCAGACCGGCAAAATCCTGCGGCCGCTGCTGCGCTTCACGCAGCGTGTCGGCGTTGACCACGTTAAACTGGATATGCTGCAGTTTGAGCTTGCAGAAGGCCTGTAAAAAGTCTGCCAGTTTGTTCAGGCCGCTGTCGCCGGCAAGCGTTGCCGGGGTGAATTTGACGTTCAGCAGCGTACCGTTCGATAGCAGATAATTATCCAGTTTGCTGACCGATTTCAGCACCGCCGTCGGCCCCTGGGCATCCTGCCCAACCATTGGCGACAGGCCGCCGTCCGCCAGCTGTTCGCCGGCCAACCGGCCGTCCGGCGTCGCGCCGACCACCGAGCCCAGCGGCACATGCGCGGATACGGTATAGGAGCCTGGGGTGAAATGGCCGCCGCGCGGGTTTAGATACCGTTCTACCTCTTTACAGTAAAAACGCAGCAGATCGGCGCTAATATTATCCACTTCGTCGATATCGTTGCCGTATTTCTCGTAACGGTTGATCAAACGGGCGCGGATTTTTTCTCCTTCCGGCGTGCGGAAGTTGGCTTTCAGTACCGCCATCAGTTCGGCAAAGCTGAGGCGCTGTTGCTCGAAGACCATGCCCTTCAGCGCGTGCAGCGAATCGCTCAGGTTAGCGATTCCGATACCCTGAACGCCGGAGAAGTTATAGCGCGCGCCGCCTGCGGTGATATCTTTGCCGTGCTGCACGCAATCTTCGATAAAGGATGACAGCAGGGGGACCGGAGCCCAGTCGCGGTGTCCGATATCGCAAATGTTGCTGCCCTCGACCATCAGCTTGATGTAATAGCGGATTTTGTCGCGGATTTGGCTGATGAGACCGTCCCAGCTGACTTCAGGCTGATGTTCATTTTCCTGCAGCACAATTTCCATCACCTTCAGCAGATTAAACATCGCGATATCGTGCAGGCCGTAGGTGCGCCCTGGAATAGAGAGCTCTACGCAGCCGACCACCGCGTAATCGCGGGCATCTTCCAGCGACACGCCGCGGTTAAGGAAGGCCGGGACGACCACTTCATCGTTGAAAATCTGCGGGATCCCGGTACCCAGGCGAATGGTCTCAGCGGTTTTGCGCAGGAACGGGCGGTCAATCAGCTCATTGACCCGCACGCCCAGATTCGGCTGCGGTAGCTGCACATTCTGGTAAGCATCGAGAGAAAGAAAGGACAGTACGTTTACCGCACTACGCCCGGTTTCCGTCAGTCCGCCAAGCAGGGCGGTGTAGCCGGTGGGAAAACCGGCGAAATAGCGTGCGCTGCTGGACGAACGCAGCAGAACGATATCGTTACACTTCAACCAGAGCGACTCCAGTAGCTCCTTGAGATACGCGGGATCCTGACCCTGATTCAGCGATGCCTGATAAAAAGGCAACATGTACTGGTCAAAGCGTCCGAGCGAAATCGAGCTGGCGTTGGACTCGTACTGCAAAATAATATTCATATACCAGAACAGCTGGCAGGCCTGGGCAAAATCCTGCGGCCGATGCTGCGCGTTATGGCGTGAGATGGCGGCGATGGTTGCCAGCTCCTGCTGACGCCGGGCATTCGTACAGTTGGCGGCCATCTCTTCCGCCAGCGTGGCGTAGCGCAAAATATGACGCTGCGAAGCTTCAAGCAAGATCAGGACCGCCTGATAAAAGTGGTTATCAGGCTGCCGGGCGCAGTGTGATTTCAGCTCGGCGATCAGCGCATCAAGGCCATTATTCAGCAGCCGCGGATAGTCGATAATAATATGGCCCTGGCCTTTATCCGTCTGATTAACGCTGAAAATCTGCGTGCCGATCGCGGCCTTGACCTCCTCGGTTATTTGACCGTTAATGAAATCTTTCATCGAACGCTTTTCCCAGTAAGGGAACAGCGTTTCGCGGTAAATCCGCTTATCTTCTTCACTTATCGCGAAGCGGTCCTGCGGGCGGGTCGGGAAGGCGTCGAGCTCGTTGAGCAGCCAGTAGGGGTCCATCTCCGGCGACATGATCCCCGCACGTGGTTTGACGGTGCGGTTGCCGGCAATCAGTTCATCATCACGAATCGAAATGGCCACCTTATCGAGGATCCACGCCGTGGCTTTCGCCCGGCGGATAATCACCGGCTCCCCCTCCGTCAGCCGATGGCTGGCGGTATAGAGCAATGCGCGTTCAAGGGAGATTTCGCGCGGCTGGGCGAACAGGCTGGCTTTCAGGCGTTGAGTACGATTCGTCATGACAAACTCCATGTTGTGGCTAAGAGGCGCGTAGCGCCTCTGAGATTAATGACAAACCTCATGCAATCATTGAGCTTGCAAATTGCACCAGGCAAATAACAAGGAAAATCAATTTATTGATTTTCGGCTGATAACCACAAAGAAGGAAAAACCACGCTTTTTCCTTCTTTGTCAGCAGTCTGAGAGGCGCGTAGCGCCTCTTTTGGGCTTCAGGCGTTCTGGGAAAGGTGGCTGTCTATCTTGTTCATGATGGCGTCTGCGCGTTTTACCGCATCGCTGATGTTGACGCGCACAATGGTTTTCCCGGCAAAGCGTTCTTCAAACTTAATGCCGATGTCTTTGGTCAGGATGACCATATCGGCAGCGGCGATCTCTTCCGCCGTGAGTTCGTTCTCAATACCAATGGAACCCTGGGTCTCTACCTTAACCTGCCAACCTTTGGCTTTGGCGGCGCTTTCCAGCGACTCGGCGGCCATATAGGTATGAGCGACGCCCGATGGGCAGGCGGTAACGGCGATAATGTGGGTCATAGGGTGTTCCTTCCAGTCTGTTAGTTAATTTCGAAATCAAGATCTAATTCATCGTCGTCCTGGGCGTCGGACGGTTTCTTTTTGGTGAATGCTTTCAGAGTGATGACACAGGCCGCGCTGACGCAGGCGCCGACAAAGAGTGCGGTGACGAAGGCGAGTTTGCCCTGGACCACCGGCAGCACGATAAGCCCGCCCCAGCCGGCATAGCACTGCGCGCCCATCAGCGCGGCGGTAACGCAGCCGCAGGCGGCGCCAATCATGTTGGCGGGAATAACGCGCAGCGGGTCGGCGGCGGCAAAGGGGATGGCGCCTTCGGTCACGCCGACGCAGCCCATCACCAGCGCGGCCTTGCCGGTTTCACGCTCTTCGGCGGTAAAATATTGACGGCCAATCAACGTCGCCAGCCCCATGCCCAGCGGCGGTACGGCGATGCCGACCGCGGCGATTGCCACGACGCTGTAGACGCCCTGAGAGACGCAAATCAGCATAAAGGCGTAGGCCACTTTGTTGACCGGGCCGCCCATATCAAAGGCCAGCATCAGGCCCATAATGATGGCCAGCACCACGATGCTGCCTTCGCGCATCCCCTGCAGCCAACTGGTCAGGTTTGCGGTCAGCGCGCCTACCGGCTCGCCGAGCCCCCACATCATGATCCCGGCGGTGATAAAGGTGCCGACGATGGGAATGATGAAAATCGGCATCACCGAGCGCAGAACTTTATGTACGGGGATTTTTTTCAGGTAATAGACCACCAGACCGCCAATCATGCCGGCTATCAACGCGCCGAAGAAGCCGGCGCCGAAGCTGTTGCCCACCCAGGCGCCAATGGCGCAAGGGGCCAGCGCGGCGCGGTCAGAAATGGAGTAGCCGATATAGGCGGCAAGAAAAGGCACCATCAGCGTCAGCCCGGCGACGCCGATATCAAAGAGCTTCTTCAGATTAGGGTCGGTGGCGGCATCGGGCACCGCGCCTTTGCCATACAACATGACGGACACCGCCAGTAGGATCCCACCCGAGACGACGAAGGGGATCATGTGTGAGACGCCGGTCATCAGATGCTGGCGAGTATTTTTTAGTATTTGCACCAGTTCGTTCATTGCTTGCTCCTGAGCGCTGTGTGGCCCGTGACAGTATTGATGCTTCAACATTAGAAAAAGGGCGGGGTATAAAATAGTAGAGAAAAAGTGCATTTACTGGATATTTGTAAGGTGAGAAAGGAATTGCGATCAACCTCAAATCTTAGCTGTGAAGAGGGTTATGTATGTCCTGTCTGATGAATTGTGATGGTGAGCATAAAAAAGATGTATGTGTACAATAGTCCAGTAATTGCCAGTTTTATCACGTAGTTCATTGCGCCTTCTTTCATTACCTTTGGCTGAAATAACGCATTGCTCAGGAGGAAGGCGATGGCACTGGTAATTGAATTCATATGTGATTTGCCAAATGGCGTGCATGCGCGCCCGGCAAGCCTGGTCGAAACGCTGTGTAACCGCTTTTCATCGGCGGTTGAGTGGCGGAATCTGCGTAGCGACGGTCGCGGGAATGCGAAAAGCGCGCTGGCGATCATTGGTAGTAACACCCTCAAGGGCGACGCCTGTCAGCTGATTATCAGCGGTGAGGATGAAGCCGAAGCATTTGCCGCGTTAACCGCGTTTATCGAAAATGAGTTTCCGCACTGCGATGCGCCGCTACCTGCCGCGCAAGCGCTGGATATCGAGCCGGTGCCGGAATCGCTGTCGCGGCTGAATCCAACGCTGTTTCCTGCGCGCCCGGTCTGCGCCGGCAGTGCGGGCGGTAAGCTGGTTCATCTCAAATCACGCGATCTTCACGACCTTGGCGAACTGCCCGTCGCCGCCGGCCTTGAACAGGAGCAGACGGCGCTGGATAACGGTTTGCGTCTGCTGGTGCAGGATATCGATCTGCGGTTGCTGGACAATGACGGCACCGCCAGCGCGATTCTGCAAGCTCACCGTTCGCTGGCGACCGATGCTTCCCTGCGCCAGCACCTGCTTGGCGGTATTCTTACCAGCCTTAGCTGCGCGCAGGCTATTGTCGCCACCGGCGACCACTTCTGCGCCCAGTTCCGCGATTCCGGCAACAGCTATCTGCAGGAACGAGTGCTGGATGTCCGCGACGTCTGTTTCCAGCTATTGCAGCATATTTACGGTGAAGACCGCTTTCCGGCACCGGGACAACTGCGGGAAGCGGCTATTTGTCTTGCCGATGAACTGACCCCAAGCCAGTTTCTGGAACTGGATAAGTCGCAGTTGAAAGGGCTACTGCTGCGCAGCGGTGGCACCACTTCACATACTGTCATTCTGGCCCGTTCGTTCAATATTCCTACCCTGGTGGGGGTTGACCTGCCGGCGCTGCTGCCGTGGGTCGATACCCAGGTACAGATAGACGGTAATGCCGGGCTGCTGGTGGTGGACCCCAGCCCAGCGGTGGCGCGTTATTATCAGCAGGAGGCCTGGCTACAGGAGCAAATTCAGCAACAGCAGCAGGTATGGCTCGATAAAGCCGGGCAGACGCAAGACGGTATCCGCGTCGAGATTGCCGCCAATATCGCGCATTCGGTGGAAGCGGTGGCGGCATTCAATAACGGCGCGCAGTCGGTTGGGCTGTTCCGCACCGAAATGTTGTATATGGACCGCCCTGGCGCGCCGTCGGAAAATGAGCTCTACAACATCTTTTGTCAGGCGCTGGAGCCGGCCAACGGCCGCAGCATTATCGTGCGGACCATGGATATCGGCGGCGATAAGCCGGTGGCGTATCTCAATATTCCGGCGGAAAACAATCCGTTCCTCGGCTACCGCGCGGTGCGCATTTATGAAGAGTATCAGGCGCTGTTTCATACTCAACTGCGGGCGATTTTACGCGCCTCGGCGCATGGCTCGCTGAAAATTATGATCCCGATGATTTCATCAATGGAGGAGATTCTGTGGGTGAAAGAGCGGCTGGCGGAGGCCAAGCAGTCGCTGCGCGCCGAACAGATCCCGTTTGATGAAAAGATCCCGCTCGGTATCATGCTGGAGGTACCGTCGGTGATGTTTATCATCGATCAGTGCTGTGAAGAGATCGATTTCTTTAGCATCGGCAGTAACGACTTAACGCAGTATCTGCTGGCGGTCGATCGCGATAACGCTAAAGTAACGCGCCACTACAACAGCCTGAATCCGGCCTTCCTGCGCGCGCTGGACTATGCCGTGCAGGCGGTGCATCGTCAGGGAAAATGGATTGGCCTGTGCGGCGAGCTGGGGGCGAAAGGATCGGTGCTGCCGCTGCTGGTTGGCCTCGGTTTAGATGAATTGAGTATGAGCGCGCCGGCAATCCCGGCGACCAAGGCGCGCCTGGCGCAACTGGATAGCCGCGCCTGCCGCCAGCTGCTGAATCAGGCGATGCAGTGCCGTACTTCGCTGGAAGTGGAACATCTGCTGGCCCAGTTCCGCATGCGTCAGCAGGATGTTCCGCTGGTGAGTACCCAGTGCATTACGCTTAATAGCGACTGGCGCAGTAAAGAAGAAGTTCTGAAAGGGATGACCGACAATCTGCTGTTGGCCGGGCGTTGCCGCTATCCGCGTAAGCTGGAAGCCGATCTGTGGGCCCGCGAGGCGGTGTTCTCCACCGGTCTGGGCTTTAGCTTCGCCATTCCGCACAGTAAATCCGAGCATATTGAGCAGTCGACCATCAGCGTCGCGCGGCTGGCGCAACCGGTGATGTGGGGCGATGAAGAAGCGCAATTTGTCATTATGCTGACGCTGAACAAACACTCGGCGGGTGACCAGCATATGCGGATCTTCTCACGCCTGGCGCGGCGGATTATGCATGAGGGTTTTCGTACCGCTCTGGTGAATGCGGCAAGCCCCGAGGATATCGCCGAACTGTTGCGCCGCGAGCTGGAACTGTGATTGTCTCTCCGGCCAGCGCCGCTGGCCGGAGAGTGAGCTATAAATCCAGCACTAACCGGCCGCCTTTAGCGCGTGAGCAGCAGATCAGCATACTCTGCTGGCTGGCTTTCTCTTCATCGCTGTAGTACTGATCGCGGTGGTCGGCTTCACCCTCGAGAATCATCGTTTCGCAGGTGCCGCATACTCCTTCGCGGCACAGGCATTCCACCTTCGCCGCTTTGTTATTCTCAATAACCTGCAGAATGGTCATATCCTGCGGCACGGTAAATTCGCGTCCGGAACGCGCCAGCACCAGCGTAAATGCTTCTCCGCCTTTATCCTCAAGGATAAATTGCTCAAAGTGCAGCTGGCTGGCGGGAACCTGATGCCGTTCGGCGGCGGCTTTCACCGCCTCGTTAAGCGCAGCCGGGCCGCAGGTATAGACGTGGGTTCCGGGCTCGATGTCGGCGAACAGGCGCGACAGATCGAGACGGCTGCCGAGCGCTGAGATGTGAATATTGACCCGGTCGCGCCACGGCGCGGCGCGAAGCGTATCGACGAAAGCATTACTGTCTGCGTCGTGAAAACAGTAATGCAGCTGCCAGTCGGCCTGGCGCTGTTCCAGTTCCGGAATATGCGATAAGAATGGCGTAATGCCGATGCCGCCGGCGATCAGCAGATGCTTGCGCGCCTGTGGCTCGATGGCGAACAGGTTGTTGGGGGTGGACACCGTCAGGGTATCGCCCGGGCGCACCTGCTGGTGCATAAAACGCGAGCCGCCTTTGGAAGGCGACTCAAGACGCACCGCAATCTGCCAGCTGGCGGTATCCAGCGGCGAGCTCATTAGCGAATAGGCATTGCTGTAGCGCTGCTCGCCATCCTGCATCTGGACGATTATATGGCTGCCGCCGCTGAACTCCGGTAGCGGGGCGCCGGTCGACGAGACTAGCGTAAAACGCTTAACCTGGGCGGTGATCTGTTCAACATCGCGAACGATCGTCTCAAACATTTGATAATCAGACATCGCTGAACTCCATCAAAAATCCCGGCGTGGCCAGAGCCGCCGCCGGGAGAATACAGTTACAACCCCTGGCAGAGATACTTCATCTCCAGGTAATCTTCGATACCGTGTTCCGAACCTTCGCGGCCAAGACCTGACTGTTTCACTCCGCCAAATGGCGCGACTTCATTAGAAATCAGCCCGGTATTGATGCCGACCATGCCGTATTCCAGCTGTTCGGAGACGCGCCAGATACGGGCGGCATCGTTGCTGTAAAAATAGGAGGCGAGGCCGTAGATAGTGTTATTGGCCTGCTCAATGACCTCTTGCTCATCCTCAAATTTCACCAGCGCGGCCACCGGGCCGAAAATCTCTTCCTGCAGCAGCAGTGACCCCGGCTGTACGTCGCCGATCACCGTAGGGGTGAAGAAATTACCGCCCAGCGGATGCGCTTTACCGCCGGTTAACAGCGTCGCGCCGCGGGTGAGCGCGTCGTCGAGCAGGGACTGGACTTTGCGTCCGGCGTCGGCGTTGATAAGCGGGCCAATCTGGACATCGGACTCGCTGCCATCGCCCACTTTCAGGGCGGCGACGCGGGCAACGAACTTATCGCAGAATTGGTCGTAGACGGCGCGATGAATATAGAAGCGGTTGACGCAAACGCAGGTTTGCCCGGCGTTGCGGAACTTGGCGATCAGCGCCCCCTCGACCGCTTTATCGATATCGGCGTCGTCAAAGACGATAAACGGCGCGTTACCGCCGAGCTCTAAAGAGAGCTTTTTGATGGATTCCGCGCACTGGCGCATCAGCACGCGGCCGACTTCGGTCGAACCGGTAAAGGAGAGCTTACGCACCCGCTCATCGCCGGTGAACACCGCGCCAATCTCACGCGACTGCCCGGTTACGACGTTAATGACGCCCTGCGGGATCCCGGCCTGATTCGCCAGTTCCGCCATCGCCAGCGCGGTAAACGGCGTTTCATTGGCAGGCTTAATTACCATCGTACAACCCGCGGCCAGCGCCGGGCCGGCCTTACGGGTGATCATCGCCGCCGGGAAGTTCCACGGGGTGATCGCCGCGCAGACGCCCACGCCCTGGCGGATCACCATCAGGCGTTTATCGGCGCCGGGGGAGGGAATTATCTCGCCGTTGGCGCGTTTCCCTTGTTCGGCAAACCACTCGATAAACGAGGCGGCATAGGCGATTTCGCCTTCCGCTTCCGCCAGCGGCTTGCCCTGCTCGGCGGTCATAATCTGCGCCAGCGCGGACTTGTTTTCGAGGATCAGGCGGTGCCAGTTCTTCAATAGCGCGGCGCGCTGGGCGGCGGTAAGCGCGCGCCATGCCGGCAGCGCGGCAGCGGCGGCATCCACCGCCTGCTGCGCTTCCGTCCGGCCCATATTGGGGATCTGGCCGAGCGCCTCGCCGGTGGAGGGATTGCTGACGGCAAGGGTCGTTCCGTCGGCGGCGTCGCGCCAGCTTCCGGCAATCAGCGCCTGCTGGCGAAACAGATTTGAGTGAAATACGGACATAGCCAACTCCTTCAACGATTACGGCTGGAACACCTGGGCGACCAGATTGTGGAAATGCGCGATCCCATGCTCGGAGATACCGCTGCCGCTGTTATCCGCCATAATGCGTCCCTGGCCGCGATAGCCGCGGGACTTCAGCCCCTTTTGCACGCTTTCCACCAGGCGTAAATCTTCCGGGCGGAACACGTCGCGATACCACTCAATCAGCGCCTTCTGATCGTCGGTCAGCTCTTCATTGGTGAAATAGATGTCGTAGTTCTGCAGGGTGGTCTCTTCATCCACCGGGAATTCATAAATGACGGTCATCATGCCTTTGATCGGCGTGACGTTGAGCATGGTGCACGGCCACAGCCAGAAACCGTGGAACGCGGCGTCGGTGCCTTCTTCGAATTTAAATGACTGCTCGGACGGTTTGGCGAAGCCATACTGCAGCGTCCATTTGCCGTGCATGGTGTGCCAGTAACGGTCAACCTGCACGGAATCCGAGAAGCCCGGGTGCGCCGGGCCGCAGTGATAACATTCCAGATAGTTATCGACGATATTTTTCCAGTTCGCCGGGGTAAGGGTGGTAAAGCGCGCCGCCAGTTTCAGCTCATGAACATCCGGGCAGGCTTCCAGCACTTTGTCCTGCAGTCCCGGTAGCTGCGTTTCCACGCTCTCCGCTTGCGGGTTCATATTGATAAACACAAAGCCGGCATACTCTTCAAGGCGCACCGGCACAAGCTTTGCCTTTTCGCTATCGAAGTTCGCTACGTTTTCGCAGTTGCGGGCGTGGGCGAGATTGCCGTCCAGCTTGAAGGCCCAGGCGTGATAGGGGCAGGTAATCACGTTTTTGGCTTTACCTTCACCGCTCAGCAACTGGTGGCCACGGTGCGGGCAGACGTTATAGAAGGCGCGCAGAATGTTGTCGCGACCGCGGACGATAACGATATTTTCGCCGATGATCTCCCGGGTGATGTAATCGTTCGGCCTGGCGACTTCGCTACCGTGGGCGACGCAAATCCAGCTATTGGCGAAGATACGCTCTTTCTCGTGCTCAAACGCCTGGCTGTCGGTGTAAAAACGGGCCGGAATGGTCCAGGCGTCCTGCGGATTGGCGCAAAAGTTAATCGGCAGGGTAAAGTCAGGGCTTAAATTGCTCATGTAGGGTCACCTTGTGATTATTGTCAGTAAGCGTTTTTTACAGCGACTGGCCGTCGCCTTTAAGTACCGCGCCAACCGGCAGCGTCTCGGCTTTAACGATCGGCTCGGGCGTATGGGTTTCTATCTGATGCACAGGCACGTGGGCGTAGTCCTGTTTTAGCCAGCGTACAAAGCCGCCGGTCTTGATCAGTAAAATGGCAAGGAACGGTAAGGCGGTCAGCACCACGGTGGTTTTCATGGTTTCCAGCGAGGCGCCGGTAAACAGAATCGATAGCGGGATGAGGGTGATCACCACGCACCAGAACAGGCGCATGCCGCGATCCGGATCTTCGCCTTCGCGCAGGTTACGGGTACTGGTCGCCGCCATGGTGTAGGCCACCGCATCCATATGCGAGGCGAGGAAAACGATCATCACGAACAGATAGGCGGCGAGGAACAGCTTGCCCGCCGGCAGCGACATCAGCACCTGCTGGACGGCGGTTTCGCCGCCGAGAGACTGCATCACCTGCGGCACGTTAATCACGCCGTTGACGAACTGATGCATGGCATAGCTTTCCATCACCCCGAAGAAGAACCAGCAGCCGGCGGTGCTGCCGAGGATAAGCCCCCAGATCACCTCTTTAATCTTACGTCCGCGGGAGACGCGGGTGACGAACATCGCCACGCCTGGGGTATAGGAGATCCACCACAGCCAGTAGAAGACGGTCCAGTTGCGGGTAAAGGCGCCATCGCCGAGCGGGTCGGTAAACAGGCTCATCTGCAGAAAGTTTTGGCTCGTCAGACCGATGGCGTTGATGATGTTATTGGTGATGAATTCGGTCGGACCAACCAGTAATACCACTAACGGCAGCAGGAACGCTCCCCAGCCGACCATTTTGCTCAGTCGCTGCAGGCCGTTATTGATGCCAATCCACGAGCTCATGCAGAAAATACCGCCGGAGAGCAGGATCACAAACGCCTGGACGGTGAAGTTATCCGGCAGTCCGGTGAGAGCTGACAGACCGCGGGTGAAGGTGGCGGCTGTGACCACCAACGAAATGGTTAACGCGCCGACGGTGGCGATCAGGAACATCAGGTCAACCAGGCGACCCCAGAAGCCCTGCGGATTGACGCCGGTGATCGCCGAAATGATCCCGGAGAGGCTGAGGCCTTTATTTTTCCGCACGTGAAAGTGATAGGCCATGATCAGCGAGGCGAGGGTGTAGGTCGCCCACGCGCTAATGCCCCAGTGGAAGAAAGAGTAGGGGATGCTGTATTCCAGCGCTTTTGCTGAATGCGGCGCAATATTCAGGCCAGGGGTCTGGTAGTAATAAGCCCACTCGGCAACACCCCAGTACAGCGTAGAGGAGCCGAGTCCGGCGCAAATAAACATAAACAGCCATGAGAGAGTGCTGTATTCGGCTTTGCCTTCGCCGAGCCGGATATTGCCGTATTTGCTGGTGGCCAGATACAACACCAGTCCCAGCGCCAGAAGTACCAGCACCTGTACCGCGGAACCCAGCAGGCGGGTGACGCCGTTAAAAATCGAATTAGCCGCCTGCGCGGTTTGTTGGGGGAAGAGACTTAATGTAGCGGCGATGAAAACAATGGCCGCCAGGCTGATGACAATCAGCGGCACATCTTTTTTCTTTACGTTGCTCAACATGAGTGATCTCCTGGGCACGGTTGCCCGTCGGTGGCTTTAGCCTGTCGTTGTTATCACGCTGTAGGGTCAGGGTTCGTAGCAAAATGCTATTAACAATTGGATTATTTCTTCGTTACATGAATTAAACAATTGGCCGATTCGTGAAGCAATAAAACACGGAACGGAAATAATAAAAGGTGAATTGGCGCAGGTTCTTTCCTTTCGGGAATCAATAAAGTTCGCCGCTGTGATGCGGTTCACTTGTCAATCGTGGGGGATTCTGCATTCAGAGGAGAGAGGGGAGTTGGCAGGCCAGGCGTGCGGGTTTTCCCGGGTAGCGGCTACGCCTTACCCGGGCTACGGTCCGAGCGACCTGCCTTTTATTTATTCACCACGCTGGCTGAAACTGCTGGTGTTGGTGGCCTCAAAATCGCTGAGACGTTCCCGGAAGGCCGGGGCAGCCCGCATGGATGCGGGCTGAGGGCCGTGTTTTGCAAGGACGCTGCCTCGGCCCGACCCGAAGCCTGCAGGGATAAGTCGAAGGTACCACGAAGTGGCGATTTTGGCGGCCAGAGCCCGGGAGTACAGAGGGCGGCGGCGAATGGCCGCCCTCTGTGCGCTCCCTGCGCCATGAGAGCCATAACGCAGAAGAAATATCGGGAGCGCAATGTGCTCTGAATTAACACAAAGCACATGTTTTTCCCGGACCAAAACCGTTGCAAACCGATGCGATATCTACATGAGCGTGCCATTGTAGCCCCGGTAAGCGCAGCGCCACCGGGGAGCGGCGGGGTAATTACGCCAAAATGGCCTTGCAGATAGCGTCGCTGACCTGCTGCGTTGAGGCGTTGCCTTTCATGTCCGGGGTTTTCGGCCCGCTGGCGATCACCTGCTCTATCGCCGCCAGAATGCCGTTATGCGCGGCGTGGTAGCGCTCATCGCCGTTGCCAAGGAAATCGAGCATCATCGCCCCGGCCCAAACGGTAGCGATCGGGTTGGCGATATTTTTACCGTAAATATCCGGCGCCGACCCGTGAACCGGTTCGAACAGCGACGGGAAAGTCCGCTCTGGATTGAGGTTAGCCGACGGCGCAATACCGATAGTGCCGGTACAGGCCGGGCCGAGATCCGACAGAATATCGCCAAACAGGTTCGAGCCGACGACCACGTCGAAACGTTCCGGCTGCAGCACGAAGCGGGCGCAGAGAATATCGATATGCTGCTTGTCCCAGCGAATTTCGGGATAGCTTTTGGCCATCTCTTCCACGCGTTCATCCCAGTAGGGCATGCTGATCGCCAGACCGTTAGATTTGGTCGCGGAGGTCAGCGTTTTGCGCGGGCGGCTTTGCGCCAGCTCAAAGGCGTAGCGCAGGATCCGGTCAACGCCGCGGCGGGTGAAGACCGACTCCTGAATCACCACTTCATGCTCCGTGCCTTCATTGGCGCGACCGCCGAGGGCGGAATATTCGCCTTCGGTATTTTCGCGCACCACGTAAAAATCGATGTCGCCGGCCTTTTTACCTGCCAGCGGACAGGGGACGCCGGGGAACAGGCGCACCGGGCGCAGATTGACGTACTGATCGAACTCACGGCGGAACTTCAGCAGCGAACCCCATAGGGAGATATGGTCGGGGACGGTATCCGGCCAACCGACGGCGCCGAAATAGATAGCATCGAAGCCCTGCAACTGCTCGCGCCAGTCGTCCGGCATCATCTTGCCGTGATGGGCGTAATATTCGCAGCTTGCCCACTCCATCTGCTCGAAGCTCAGCGACAGATCCCAACGCTGCGCGGCGGCTTGCAGCACGCGAATACCTTCAGGCAGAACTTCTTTACCAATTCCGTCACCGGGGATGGCGGCAATACGACAGGTTTTTTTCATTCCGGTTCTCACTTTTTAGCGATGATGTTTGACCACCTGCCTATCCTATAATTGACTGGTTCATAATTAATCACGCTAACTGGTGAAACATAAAACACAGATCATGAATAATCTGCCGCTGCTAAATGATTTACGCGTGTTCATGCTGGTCGCTCGCCGGGCCGGTTTTGCCGCCGCCGCCGAGGAGCTTGGCGTCTCACCGGCGTTCGTCAGCAAGCGGGTTTCGCTGCTGGAGCAAACCCTGCATGTGATGTTGCTGCACCGTACCACCCGCCGGGTCACCATTACCGAAGAGGGGGAGCGGATCTACGAATGGGCGCAGCGCATTCTGCAGGATGTGGATGAGATGATGGACGAGCTTTCCGACGTGCGTCAGGTACCGCAGGGAACGCTACGAATTATCAGCAGCTTCGGCTTTGGTCGCCGGGTGGTCGCCCCCGCGCTGTCGGCGCTGGCCCGCCAGTACCCGCAACTTGAGCTGCGCTTCGATGTCCAGGACCGTCTGGTGGATTTGGTCAATGAAGGGGTGGATCTCGATATTCGCGTCGGCGACGATATCGCGCCGAATCTGATTGCCCGCAAGCTGGCGACCAACCACCGTATTCTCTGCGCGTCGCCGCAGTTCCTTGCCCGCCACTCGCCGCCGAAACAGCTAAGCGACCTGGCAGCCTTACCCTGTCTGGTGATTAAAGAGCGCGATCATCCGTTTGGCGTCTGGCAACTGCACAGCAAAGAGGGCCAGCACGCGATCAAGGTAACCGGGCCGCTCTCCTCCAACCATGGTGAAATTGTGCATCAGTGGTGTCTGGATGGACAGGGGATTGCATTACGTTCATGGTGGGATGTCAGTGAAAATATCGCCAGCGGCCATTTGGTACACGTGCTGCCGGACTATTATCAGCCCGCCAACGTCTGGGCGGTCTACGTGTCGCGGCTGGCGACCTCAGCCAAAATTCGCACCACCGTGGAGTTTCTGCGCCACTATTTTCAGCAGCACTATCCCCAGCAGTGTATCGTCAGCAGTGAGGAAAACAGCCGGCGACCAGCGCCGCCGGCGGAGGGCGTTACAGACGAGTGACGCTCTGCAGGATCGTCAGCGCGCGGGAGAATTGAGCATCCGGGATGGTCAACGGATAGAGGAAGCGAATAACGTTGCCATACTGGCCGCAGGTCAACAGCAGCAGGCCCTGCTCCAGCGCCTGCTGCTGGATTTTCTGCGCAATCGCCGCCGACGGTTCGCCGGTCGCCGGATCGAAGAACTCGGCGGCGATCATCGAACCCACGCCGCGCGCTTCCACCAGCGCCGGACACCAGCCCTTAACTTCCTGTAGCGTCGCCAGCAGGCGCTCGCCGAGGAACTGCGCGCGCTCGCACAGCGCTTCGTTATCAATGATATCCAGCACCGCATGCGCGGCCGCCACCGCCAGCGGGTTGCCGGCGTAGGTGCCGCCTAAGCCGCCCGGCGCCGGGGCATCCATGATCTGCGCGTTACCGACCACGCCGGAAAGCGGCATGCCGCCCGCCAGGCTTTTAGCCATCGTCATCAGATCCGGTTTATCGGCATAGTGATCCATGGCGAACAATTTACCGGTGCGGGCGAAGCCGCTCTGTACTTCATCGGCAATCATCACGATGCCGTGCTCATCGCAGAGGCGGCGTACTGCGGCAACCAGCTCTTTCGGCGCGACGTTAAAGCCGCCTTCGCCCTGTACCGGTTCGAAAATAATCGCCGCCACCTGTTTGGCTTCGATATCGGCTTTGAACAGGCGTTCAAGGGCGGTAATCGAATCGGCGGTGCTGATACCGTGCAGTGCTGACGGGTACGGCACGTGGTATACCGAGCCGGGGAACGGCCCGAAGCCCAGTTTGTACGGCGCGACCTTACCGGTTAGCGCCATCGTCATATAGGTACGGCCATGGAAACCGCCGCCGAAGGCGATAACGCCGGGGCGTCCGGTATGGGCACGGGCGATTTTCACCGCGTTTTCTACCGCTTCCGCGCCGGTAGAGAAGAAGGCGGTTTTTGCCGGGCCTTTGACCGGCGCCAGTTCGTTGAGCTTCTCCGCCAGCGACACATAGCTTTCATAAGGCACGATCTGATAGGCGGTATGGGTAAATTGCTGTAGCTGCTGTTCAACCGCGGCGACCATCCGCGGATGGCGATGGCCGGTATTCAGCACCGCGATGCCGGCGGCGAAATCGATATATTCATTGCCTTCGACATCGGTCAACGTGGCGTTTTGTGCGCTCTGGGCAAAGAAGTTGCACATAACGCCCACGCCGCGCGGGGTAGCGGAAAGACGACGCTGATGGAATTCATTGTTGCTCATAATAAACACCCTTTAGCAAAAGTTAATCACGGAACCGAACGGCAAATCAGACCCCAAGGCGATCGCGCAGGCTGTAGTAGGCGGCGCCCATGGCGGTAAAAGGAATTCGCAGGCTGCGCCCGCCCGGGAACGGGTAGTGCGGCAGTTTGGCGAAGGCATCGAAGCGCTCGGCATCGCCGCGCAGCAGTTCTGAAATCAAGCGTCCGGCCAGATGGGTACAGGTCACGCCGTGACCGCTGTAGCCCTGCATGTAGTAAATATTGTTATCCAGACGGCCGAACTGCGGCATACGCGACAGGGTCAGCAGGAAGTTGCCGGTCCAGCGGTAGTCAATTTTCACCCCCTGCAGCTGCGGGAAGGTTTTCAGCAGCTTCGGCATAATCAGCCGCTCTACGTCGTCCGGGTCACGGGCGCCGTAGACCACGCCGCCGCCGTACAGCAGGCGGTTGTCGCCGGTAAGACGGTAGTAGTCCAGCAGGTAGTTACAATCTTCCACGCAGTAGTTTTTCGGGATCAGCGAGCGGGCTAAGTCTTCCGACAGCGGAGCGGTCGTCACGACCTGAGTGCCGCACGGCATGCTGCGTTTTGCCAGCTCCGGTTCAAGCTTGTCGCCGAGATAGGCGTTACCGGCGACGATCACGTAGCGCGCGGTTACCTGGCCGCGCGCGGTACTGACCACCGCCGGGCTGGTGTGCTGAATTCGGGTCACCGGCGACTGCTCATACACCCGGCCGCCGTTAAGACGAATGGCGTCCGCTTCGCCGATGGCGAGGTTCAGCGGGTGAATATGGCCGCCGCTGTGGTCGAGCAGGGCGCCGACGTAGCGGTCGCTGTCTACTTCGCGACGAATGGCATGGCTGTCGAGCAGTTCCAGTTGGGTATTGCCGTAGCGCTCCCAGTTGGCTTTTTGCTCTTCCAGCGTTTCCATTTGCTTATGGTTCATGGCCACAAACAGGCCGCCTGGGCGGTAATCGCACTGGATCTGGTAGCGCTGAATGCGTTCGCGAATAATATCGCCGCCTTCGAACATCATGCTGCCGAGCATTTTGGCCGCATCCGGGCCGTAGTTCTTCTCAATAACGTCGATATCGCGGCTATAAGAGTTAACCAGCTGTCCGCCGTTGCGGCCGCTGGCGCCGAAGCCGATACGCGCGCCTTCCAGCACCACCACGTCGTAGCCCATTTCGGCCAGATGCAGGGCCGAGGAGAGGCCGGTGTAACCGCCTCCGACGACGCAGACGTCACAGTTGATTGATTCCTCCAGCGTTGGGAACGGTTCATACTTGTTGGCGCTGGCGGCGTAGTAGCTAGTGGTATGTTCAGTCATGATCAAGACTCCAGAGCAATCCAGATGGTTTTCAGTTCGGTGAATTTTTCCAGCGCGTGCAGCGATTTATCGCGCCCGTTGCCGCTCTGCTTATAGCCGCCGAACGGGACGGTCATATCACCATCGTTGTAGTTGTTGACGAAGACTGAGCCGGCCTTCAGGCGGCGACTCATGCGGTGGGCGCGCGACAGATCGCGGGTCCACACCGCGGCGCCGAGACCGTAGTCGCTGTCGTTGGCCAGCTGCAGCGCCTGTTCTTCGCTTTTGAAGCGCGTGACCACCAGCACCGGGCCGAAGATCTCTTCGCGGCTGAGGGTTGAGGACGGGTCGACATCGACGAAAATGGTTGGGCCGACGGCGGCTGGCCACGGATTTTTCCGCCCGTCGAGGAATAGCGTGCTTTTGGCCTCACCGCCGCGGATAAAGCTGTGCACGCTGTCGGCATGGGCGTTATCAATTAACATCCCCATGGTGGTATCGGGATCGAGCGGATTGCCCGGCTGCCAGTTTTGCGCCTGGGCTTTCAGTAATGCCAGGAACTCGTCGGCGATGCTCTCTTCCAGCAGCAGGCGGGTGCCGGCGATGCAGACCTGCCCCTGGTTATAGAAGATACCGCCGGCGGTGGCGTTGACCGCTTTTTGCAGATCCGGACAGTCGGCGAAGACGATATTGGCGCTCTTGCCGCCGGCTTCCAGCCACACGCGCTTCATGTTGCTGTCGCCGGCATCTTTCAGCAGCTGTTTGCCGGTACGGGTGGATCCGGTGAAGGTGATGACTTCAACGTCAGGATGCAGCGCCAGCGCCTGCCCGGCCTCGTGGCCAAAGCCGCTGACCACGTTTAACACCCCGTCCGGAAGTCCGGCTTCTTTTGCAAGCCCTGCCAGACGCAGGGCGGTGAGCGGCGATTTTTCCGAGGGTTTGAGGATTACGCTATTGCCTGCCGCCAGCGCCGGGCCGAGTTTCCAGCAGGCCAGCAGCAGCGGGAAGTTCCACGGCACCACCGCGGCCACCACGCCAATCGGTTCACGAACGATCATTGCCAGCTCGTTGCCGCCGGTGGGCGCCACTTCGCCATAGACTTTATCCAGCGCTTCGGCGTACCAGCGAATGGCGCGGGCGGCGCCGGGAATATCGTCGCGCAGGCTGTGGCGGATCGGTTTGCCGGTATCGAGCGTTTCCAGCAGCGCCAGCTCTTCACGATGGGTTTCCATCAGGTCGGCAAATTTCGTGAGAACCGCTTTACGCCGGGCCGGGGAGGCCTGCGACCAGTCGCCGTTATCAAAGGCCTGGCGCGCGGCTTTCACTGCCCGTTCGACGTCGGCTTTTTTACCGCGGGCGACCTGCGCTAATGTCTGCTGTGCGGCAGGGTCGATAGTCTCGAAGGTGGTATTATCGGCCGCGGCGCAATATTCGCCGTTAATAAATAAGCGCGTTTCAATGGCCAGGTTTTTCGCTTTTTCCTGCCAGTAAGCCAGGTGCTGAAAATTCATCATGACTCCTTAAAAACATCATCGGCAAAATATAGGGTTCGGCGTTTTCAGGGGCTCAGGGCGCAGGGCGTCCCCGGGGTAGAAAACCGTCTCTTCGCCATTCACTGGCGTTAATTATCTTTGGGCCAGCAGGAAATAAGATTTCCGCGCTGCGCAGGTATTATTACTGCGAGTTCTTCGCCGCGGCGGAAATATTACATCCGCCGCGGCAGGCCTGAAGAAAGCCTGAAACCTGCTCAGGCTAAGAAATTAGAATGTGGTGGGGGTGTGGGCACTGATAATGCGGCAGATACCTGCCGAGGTGTTGCTGAAGCTATGAGGGATGCCGGTATTAATGGCATAGCTCTGTCCAGCCACCAGGTGGTACGACTGACCGTTAATCGTCAGCACGATTTCACCTTCCAGTATGGTGCCTATCTCCTCACCCTGATGCTTTATTCTCTCCCCGGTTGTGGTCCCAGGCTGGTAAGTTTCAAAAATCATCGCCAGCGTACGGTTCGGATTTCCGTTATGAACCAGTTTCATTGAAACGCCCTGACTCCCCATTTCGATAAGGTCGTCCTGATTAATGACGACCTGCGGTTCATCCGGCTTTTCGGGTTCAGAAAAGAATTCCGAGAGCGACAGCCCATATACTTTCAGCAGCTTTTGCAGCGTACTGATGGCAGGACTGACTTTGTCCTGCTCTATGGTGCTGATGGCACTATGTGTTAACCCAGACAGTTCGGCGGCACGACGCTGTGAAAGACCCAGCTGTTGGCGGATCTCTGACAGACGTTTCCCTGGCGCCAGTCCGTCATCGCTCATATTTGCATTTCCTTAACTGTAGTGGTCAGAGCCGCCGCTTTTCGGCGACATGGCTCTGACAGGCGGTGATAAAACCATCAAACAACATACGCGACAGGGCGTATTCGCTACTGTTCCATTCAGGATGCCATTGTACGCCCAGCGCGAAAGGGTGGTCGTTGACGCTGACCGCCTCAACCAGCCCATCCGGTGAACGGGCCTCCACGCGCAGACGCGAACCCAGCGTTTTTGCGCCCTGGCCGTGTAGCGAGTTTACCCAAAACGTGTTGCAGCCCGGTATTAACTGAGAAAGTAAACCTCCTTCCTGCACCTCCACCTGGTGGGACGGCGCATACTGCTGCTCCACCGGTAGTTCAGGATCTTCGCGATGCTCCAGCAGTTCCGGCTGTTCAAACAGACGACGATACAGAGTCCCGCCAGTGGCGACAACCAGTTCCTGCAGCCCTCGGCAGATGGCGAAAATGGGGATGCGCCTTTCGAGCGCGGCGTTAATTAGCGCCATGCTCAGAAGATCACGCCCGGGGTCGGCGTCAGGCTCATCGCCGTTTTCACCATAAAGGTGCGGCTGCACGTTGCTGGGGCTGCCTGGCAGGTAGATCCCGTCCAGTTTATCGACTAACGCATCCAGCAGTTCCGGCTCGGCCAGCGCGTGCGGCAGGGCAATCGGCAGTCCGCCAGCGTTAACAATGGCATTCAGGTACTTTTCTTGCAGAGTCTGGGTCTGGTGACCCTTAAGCCTGTTTCTACACATCACGACGCCAATAACTGGCTTGTACATTATATTTTCCATGATCGCCCTCACAAAGTGGACTAAATTATGACCGCCAGTGGCTGATAAACGGCCATATCGTTCAATATTTTCTCAATCTAGCAGTGGAAATAGCCGTTTGCAAACTTAATTTAACATTTGACAAACATTTTGTTTGCATACACATTCGAAGGGTGGACATTATATTTGACGTTTTCAGTCAGGGTCCGAAAACTAAAACAACGGCGGTGAATCATGGAAACCAATATCGTAGAAGTTGAGAATTTTGTTCAGCAGACGGAAGAGAGACGGGTAAGCGCGTTCGCTAAAGAAGTGAAGCGCTACCTCGAAACCTACCCCAACACTCAGTACGTCGATGTACTCCTCACAGACCTTAACGGCTGCTTCCGCGGCAAACGCATTCCGGTCGCCAGCCTCAGCAAGCTCGAGAAAGGCTGCTACTTCCCGGCGTCCGTTTTCGCGATGGATATTCTCGGCAACGTGGTGGAAGAGGCCGGGCTTGGCCAGGATATGGGCGAACCGGACCGCAGCTGCGTCCCGGTATTAGGTACGTTGACCCCTTCGGCCGCCGATCCGGAATACATCGGCCAGGTCTTGTTGACCATGGTTGATGAAGATGGCGCTCCCTTTGACGTTGAGCCGCGGAACGTACTCAACCGCCTCTGGCAGCAGCTCCGCCAGCGCGGATTGTTCCCCGTGGTAGCGGTAGAGCTGGAGTTCTATTTACTCGATCGCAAACGCGATGCCGAAGGCTACCTGCAGCCGCCGTGCGCGCCCGGCACCGACGACCGCAATACCCAAAGCCAGGTCTATTCCGTTGATAACCTCAACCATTTTGCCGATGTACTGAATGATATTGATGAACTGGCCCAGTTACAGCTGATCCCGGCGGATGGCGCGGTGGCCGAAGCCTCTCCGGGGCAATTCGAAATCAACCTCCACCACACCGATAACGTGCTGGATGCGTGCGATGATGCGCTGGCATTAAAACGTCTCGTGCGTTTAATGGCGGAGAAGCATAAGATGCACGCCACTTTTATGGCGAAACCTTATGAAGAGCATGCGGGTAGCGGGATGCATATCCATATCAGCATGCAAAACAATAAGGGTGAAAACGTGCTGGCGGATGCGGACGGCGAGGATTCAGCCCTGCTGAAACGCGTGCTGGCCGGGATGATTGACCTGATGCCGGCGTCGATGGCGCTGCTGGCGCCGAACGTGAACTCGTATCGTCGCTTCCAGGCGGGCATGTATGTGCCGACGCAGGCGTCATGGGGGCATAACAACCGTACGGTAGCGCTGCGTATCCCGTGCGGCGATCGACATAACCACCGCGTTGAATACCGCGTAGCCGGGGCGGACGCCAACCCGTATCTGGTGATGGCGGCGATTTTCGCCGGCATCCTGCACGGCCTGGATAATCCGCTGCCGCTGCAGGAAGAGGTGGAAGGTAACGGTCTGGAACAAGAAGGCTTGCCGTTCCCGATCCGCCAGAGCGACGCGCTGTGGGAGTTTATGCAAAACGATCATCTGCGGGAGCGTCTTGGCGAGCGTTTCTGCCACGTTTACCACGCCTGTAAGAATGATGAGTTACTGCAGTTTGAGCGTCTTATCACAGAAACCGAAATTGAGTGGATGTTGAAAAACGCCTGATGTTCGCCCCGTAAGGGGCGCATTAGTTTAATCAGTAGCATCATACGGCCTGAGCGGAGCCTGGTCGTCCTTTTTGCTGGGAGCCCAGCCATTTCCCGGATGTCGCGTTAAGGAGCGCAGGCGGCAACGGGGCTTCAGTTAACGACACAGTGTGTGACGAGGAAATGAGATGATGCAGATGTTCAAATATCCGCAGGGAGAAGGGGGCCTCTTTGGCCGCATTGGATGCCAACTTACCGCCGTTCATCGGTCCGTCTTACCCTTTTATTTACGTCTTACCCCCTTGCTAAGCAGGTTTGTTACCCGGTCTTTGTGCCCGCAAACTGTCGTCGGCATGGGGGGAATGCGTCATGGCTGCTAATCTTCCTGCAGAAAACGCCGCTCAGGCGGGAAAACCGCGTCTGCGTAAATCGCTCAAACTGTGGCAAGTGGTGATGATGGGGCTGGCTTATCTGACCCCCATGACGGTGTTTGATACCTTCGGCATCGTTTCCGGCATCAGTAATGGCCACGTTCCAGCCTCTTATCTGCTGGCGCTGGCTGGGGTGCTATTCACCGCCATCAGCTACGGCAAGCTGGTGCGCCAGTTCCCGGAAGCGGGTTCGGCCTACACCTATGCGCAAAAATCAATTAGCCCGCATATCGGTTTTATGGTCGGCTGGTCCTCACTGCTGGACTATCTGTTCCTGCCGATGATTAACGTCCTGCTGGCGAAGATCTACCTCTCCGCGCTGTTTCCGGAAGTGCCGCCGTGGGTGTGGGTGGTGACCTTTGTCGCCATTCTGACCGCGGCGAATCTGAAAAGCGTCAACCTGGTGGCCAACTTCAATACCTTGTTCGTGCTGGTGCAGATCTCCATCATGGTGGTGTTTGTGATTCTGGTGGTACAAGGGCTGCATAAAGGCGAGGGCGTTGGTACCGTCTGGTCGCTGCAGCCGTTTATCAGCGAGAATGCGCATTTGATCCCGATTATTACCGGCGCGACGATTGTCTGCTTCTCGTTCCTCGGCTTTGACGCCGTTACCACGCTTTCAGAAGAAACCCCGAATGCCGCGCGGGTGATCCCGAAGGCCATCTTCCTTACCGCGATGTACGGCGGCATTATTTTTATCGTCGCCTCGTTCTTTATGCAGTTGTTCTTCCCGGATATCCATCGTTTTAAAGATCCGGACGCCGCGCTGCCGGAAATTGCGCTGTACGTCGGCGGCAAGCTGTTCCAGTCGATTTTCCTGTGCACCACTTTTGTTAATACCCTGGCATCGGGCCTGGCGTCGCACGCCAGCGTGTCGCGCTTGCTGTACGTGATGGGCCGCGATAACGTCTTCCCGGAGCGCATTTTCGGCTATGTGCATCCGAAATGGCGTACCCCGGCGCTGAACGTGATTATGGTGGGCATCGTCGCGCTGTCGGCGCTGTTCTTCGACCTGGTGACCGCGACGGCGCTTATCAACTTCGGCGCGCTGGTGGCTTTTACCTTCGTTAATCTCTCGGTATACAACCACTTCTGGCGGCGCAAGGGGTATAACAAAACCTGGAAAGACCGCTTCCACTATCTGCTGTTGCCGATGGTTGGCGCGCTGACCGTGGGGGTGCTGTGGTTGAACCTTGAGGCGACCTCGCTGACGTTGGGTCTGGTGTGGGCCGCGCTGGGATTGCTTTATCTGACCTACCTGACCCGCCGTTTCCGTAAACCGCCGCCGCAGTTTGACGCGACGAAAGCGGATCAGGCCTGGGAGTCGTAATTCGCCGTTACTATGACAACAAGGCAGGCAAGCCTGATGTCGAATAAGGGCTCCATGTTTATCATGGAGCCCTTTTTAATGACTTGAATATCTGCTTTACCCCATCTTTTGTTTTTTTGTCGACTTTAAATGAATGTTTTTTATTTCCGCTGTGAATGTAATGGGCTGGTAATATTATATATTATGGAATAATAAACTTATATTTTAATTTTGTGTTGCCGGGCGTATTATTTTTGAGTGACCCTGTTTTATCAAAAGGATATTTGGTTGTGACAGAACAAACGAAAATAATTCAATTACAGGATACGTTAAACCGTTATTTGCTTTACTTTCCTCGAAGCAAAAATATGGCTGCCGATGTGTATTCTTTTATAGGCGAAGAGACGCTCAGTAAGCCGTGTATTTGACTATAAAGTAGGTAAATTCTGGGAAGATCTACTGCATCGTGCAGACTGGCGCGATCCTTTGAGTTTGAACCAACAGGCAATTGAATATTATCGTTCCGGTAAATTGCCTGCAGCTGTAACCAAATTCTTTATGAACAAACCGAATGAAGTTTTACCCACGGGCAAGTTTGGAGTGTTAAACGAATTTAACAATGCGACCAGGGTGAGGCCATCCCGCGATCTGGCTGCCGGTAATCAGAAAGTGGCAAACCTGCAGTGGGAGATGCCGAAACCCAAAAGTGACAGGGAACTGGGTATAGGAAACCAACGGTCAGCTCTCGATATTTAGGGAATATTTATGAAGCAGACATACACATCAGGGACCGTTCTGGCGGCCATGCTTATGGTCGTTGGATGTCAGGCGCAACAACCGCCGACGCAGGTTATTATCGTTTCGATGACCACCGTTATCTGGAGCTGAAGGGTTGGGACTGTGAGGGCGAACTCTGGTACACGGATACGCTGAGGGGGATTCATACTGAGCCGGTAAGTCAGTTCTACCGAATTTTTACCAAAAAATTTATCCACCCTTCTGATCGCTATACATTACCGCGGAACTGAATTTATCGTCTGGGTACGTGGGGAGATAACTTCTGTGTGGATGCATTGAGGAGGGTACTGGAGCATCTGAACATCCCTAACGCCAACGCCTGTGAAGTGGAATACCTTACCGAGTGTCCTGAATACGGCATTGTGGGTAAATGGATCGCTGCGCCCGATGACAACGTCATTAACCGAATCGTCATTACTGTCGATATGCATGAAGAAGACAGTGATTCAAAAAGTATGGAAAGCGCCTGTGCGTTTTCGTTCACTAATCACTATGTCAGAGTATCAGGCGAAAAGCCGGTATATCTTTACCAGCCGATGTCCGGCATTGCTGATGTAGAAGAAAAGATCCCAGTCTATCTGGAGGTTAAGTCCGTTACTGCGCCTAAAACACTGTGGTATACAGGATTGCCCAGAGTGGATAAATACCCATTATTGCTTTTGGCGCCGGTGTGTCATTGACTGTTTTAGCCGTCAATAAGGCATATCAACATATGGGGTATTGAGCTGAATTTTATTGTATTTACGGGAAGAAGCCGACCGTGAGATCGGCTCCTGTCCCTGTTAATACGCAGCCCGGGTGTAAAGATTGGCAAAGTGAAATTATTTCTTTTTTTTATCGGTTGGCAACTGAGCGGCGCGGCGTTCTTTGATATAGGACACCAGACTGTAGACGGCGACTCCCAGCAGAGCAATCGCCACGATAAAGAGCACAAAACCCGACATAAATTAACCTAATGAGTTGTTTAAACAGAAGAAAAAATAACGCCTCACGAAGACGATATCATCGGGATGTTTCCGAAAGATGACCTAAAAGTGCCAAAGGCATCCGGCATGGCTCGTTATGTTAAAGTATTGATGGTGTTAATGGGTTTATGACGCTCTGTGGGCGTCCTGGCGTTGGATGTAACACTCCGTTAAGTCAATTTACAGACGAACGGGGCTGCGGCTGTTACGCTAATCGTTGAATGAGAATTTTCTGAGAGTAATGCATGTTTAAAACAAGTCTCGCCGGCCTGCTTGCTTCGGCGCTTATGCTGACGGCTTTTGCCAGTTGGGCGCAGTCGGAAAGCCAACAGGTTCGCGAACGAATTGTCGAGCAGGTGTTAAAACCCTGCGAAGGTAAAAAGGCCGGGGATAAAGTGGTGATGGTCGACCGCCGGGGCGGCGAACATGAAGCGATTTGTACGCTGGCGGCGGTGCCATTACCGGAATAGGTAGCCGCTTTCGCCACTCCCTCTGCGACACTCATCCTGACTCTGTTTTATGCCTTCGGTAGCGGTTAAGATCATACCAACTGAGGTACTCGCGGGTTATGGCTTGCGCTTTATCCGGGCGACCTGCCGTTAATTTATTCACCATGCAGGCTGAAACTGCCGGTGTTGCGGCCTCAAATCCCCGGTGGCGCTGCCGCTTACCGGGGCTACAGCGCTTTGCGATTTGGTAGCCCGGAGAAGGCGCAAAGCGCCGCGTCCGGGAAAACTCCTTAAGAAAGTTGCCAACCGATAACCGTATCTACGGTCCTGAATCTGCCGCTCCCGGCCATCTCTGAAGTGTTAAAAAAGCGACCGACGCCTCAGTTTGTGAGCCATTGCCCGCAAAAATGCCATAAATCCGTCACAATGATGGCGATGATAATAAATGACTGAGGATGAAGGGATGAAAAAAAGTCTACTCGCTGCCGCAGTGGCCGGGGCCGTATTGTTATCCGCCGGCGTGCAGGCGCAGGACGCCGTTGCGCCTGAGGGCTATCAACTGCAACAGGTGCTGATCATGAGCCGCCATAACCTGCGCGCGCCGCTGGCCAATAATGGCAGCGTACTTGAGCAGTCGACGCCGAAATCCTGGCCGCAGTGGGATGTACCAGGCGGTCAGTTGACCACCAAAGGCGGCGTGCTGGAAGTCTACATGGGTCACTATATGCGTGAATGGCTGGCGCAGCAGAAGCTGGTGACCAGCGGCGAGTGCCCGCCGGAAAATGCGGTTTACGCCTACGCCAATAGCCTGCAGCGCACCGTTGCAACCGCGCAGTTCTTTATCACCGGCGCTTTCCCGGGCTGCGGGGTGCCTGTGCATCATCAGCCGCAGATGGGAACCATGGATCCTACTTTCAATCCGGTCATTACCGATGATTCAGCCGAATTCGCGCAAAAAGCGGTGCAGGCGATGGAGAAAGAGCGTCAGGGGATGCAGCTCGCTGAGAGCTACAAGCTGCTGGAAGAGATGACCGACTATCGCAATTCGCCATCCTGTAAAGAAAAGCATGTCTGCTCGCTTAGCGACGGTAAAGATACCTTTAGCGCCAAATATCAGCAGGAGCCGGGCGTCTCCGGGCCGCTGAAGGTCGGCAACTCGTTGGTCGACGCCTTCACCCTGCAATACTACGAAGGTTTTCCGAAAGATCAGGTGGCGTGGGGTGAAATTGCCAGCGATAAGCAGTGGCAGGTGTTGTCGAAGCTGAAAAATGGCTATCAGGACAGCCTGTTTACTTCCGCGGAAGTGGCGCGCAACGTCGCTAAGCCGCTGGTCAAATATATCGATAATGCGCTGGTGGGCGATGGCGCCGGTAAGGCGAAAGTAACGCTGCTGGTCGGGCATGATTCCAACATCGCTTCGCTGCTGACGGCGTTGGACTTTAAACCTTATCAGTTACCTGGTCAGTATGAGCGCACGCCCATCGGCGGCAAGTTGCTGTTCCAGCGCTGGCACGATAGCGGCAGCAATCGCGATTTAATGAAGATTGAGTATGTCTATCAAAGCACTGAACAGCTGCGCAACGCGGATGCCTTGAGCCTGCAATCCCCGCCGCAGCGGGTCACGCTGGCGCTTAACGGTTGTCCGGTAGATGATCAGGGATTCTGCCCGCTGGAAACGTTCAAAAAGGTCATGAACGAGGCGGCAAAATAAAACAAAAAACCCGGAGCAATCCGGGTGAAGAATTAGCGCGGGCGCAATGCCCGCGTAATTGAGCTATCAGACGTTTTTACGTTCGATGGTCTGTTCGCCCCAGAAGAGGCTGTCTTTGTCGGTTTTGGCGAAAGCTCGCGACAGCACCTCATCGCTGCCTTCTTCCCAAATTTTCTCCGCCAGCTTTTCATCGTAATTCGCGAGTTCGAAAATGGCTTCGGCGATTTCCAAAGAGGTATTACGTAAGCTTGCCCATTCGCCCACGTGGTGGGCCTTCGCTTCTTGGTTCGGCATGCAACTCCTCCTGTTAAAGGTTAGCCGTGTAATTTCACAGCCACATTGGCGACGTGTTCACCCTGATAGCGAGCGATAGCCAGCTCTTCCTGGCTTGGTTGACGGGAGCCGTCGCCGCCTGCGATGGTGGTTGCGCCATACGGCGTGCCGCCGCGCACCTGGGAGACATCAAACAGCTCCTGCGCGCCGTAGCCAATCGGCACAATAATCATCCCATGATGGGCAAGGGTAGTCCAGGTTGAGGTAATTGTCTGCTCCTGGCCGCCGCCGGTACCGGTTGAACTAAAGACGCTGGCGACTTTGCCATACAGCGCGCCGGAAGCCCACAGACCGCCGGTCTGATCCAGGAAGGTGCGCATTTGTCCCGACATATTGCCGAAACGGGTAGGGGTACCAAAGATGATGGCATCATACTCCGCCAGTTCCTGCGGTGTGGCGACGGGCGCATTTTGTGTTTTCCCGCCTGCTTTGGCAAACGCTTCAGCCTGCATAGTTTCCGGCACGCGCTTCACAACCACCTCAACGCCGTCAACTTTATTTGCCCCTTCGGCAACGGCATGGGCCATGGTTTCGATGTGTCCATACATGGAATAATAAAGCACCAGAATTTTAGCCATTTGCATCACTCCTCGGTTGCGTAATTGTCCAGCCAAACGACTGGCTATCTATAAAGATAAGGCCTGTGGCGCAGAGTGCAAATCCAACAAACATTTGTTTGATTTATAACAAAATGGCAAAGATTAATTTGCAACGTATCTCGTAGCAAATAGATACATTTTGCGCAGGGCTGATTTCAGCTGAGAGAAGAAATGTTTAGCGGTTGCGCTCGCGGCTGGCGTCTGGTTTTGACGATTAAATGTTGCGGAATGTGACTATTTGCCCAGGAAATGAGTTTCATTTACTACGCTTATAAGCACGCGATGCATAATGGCCATGCCATATGCCGCGGGGGCTTAGGCCCTGAACTCACCTAATGCAATATGATGTCAAATCCAATGGAGGTCAGTAATGGCAAACCATCGTGGCGGTTCCGGCAACTTTGCCGAAGATCGTGCCAGAGCATCAGAAGCAGGTCGTAAAGGTGGCCAGCACAGCGGGGGGAACTTTAAAAACGATCCTCAACGCGCCTCGGAAGCTGGCAAAAAAGGGGGTAAAAATAGTCACGGTAATCGCAATAGCTAGCCGGGACTGTCTTTAATGATGCGGTGTTAATCTCCCCCGACCCTGCCGCATCACCCTCGCCGCCGACGTATGTCGGCGGTTTTTTTGTCAATGGGTGTTGCTTTCGGCCTGAAGCGCCTGCGAAACTGGTTAGCTATTTTTTGCTATTGGTCGCCGCATGTCTTCGCTCAAACTCTCAATAACGCCGCAGGAACTGATCCTGATTGTGATCACCATGTTCTGGGGCGGAACCTTTCTTGCCGTACAATACGCCGTGAGCTTTAGCGGGCCGTTTTTCTTCGTCGGCCTGCGCTTCGCCACCGCCGCGCTGGCGGTGGCGCTACTGTCGCTGCGTACGCTACGCGGCCTGACCTGGCTTGAGGTTAAGGCCGGTGTCGCGATCGGCGTGGCGATTGCGCTCGGTTACAGCCTGCAAACCTGGGGCTTACAGTCCATCTCCAGCAGTAAATCGGCGTTTATTACCGCCATGTATGTACCGCTGGTACCGCTGTTGCAGTGGCTGTGTCTGGGGCGCATGCCCGGCGTCATGTCCTGCGTGGGCATCGTGCTGGCGTTTATCGGGCTGATCCTGCTGGCGGGGCCGGAAAATAATCTGCTGGCGTTGGGAATTGGCGAAATGATTACCCTGGCAAGCGCCGTGGCTATCGCTGCCGAAATCATTTTAATCAGCGCGTGGGCGCGTCAGGTCGATGTGCGCCGGGTGACGGTGGTACAGCTGGCGACCGCTTCGCTGGTGGCTTTTGCCGCGATGGGCCCGGCAGGGGAGTCTATCCCGCCGATGCGCCCGGAACTGCTGGCCGTCGCGCTGGGGTTGGGGATTTTCAGCGCCATCATTCAGGTCACCATGAACTGGGCGCAGCGTAGCGTATCGCCAACGCGGGCGACGCTGATTTACACCGGCGAGCCGGTTTGGGCGGGCGTGTTTGGTCGTATCGCCGGCGAGCGTTTGCCGCTGCTGGCGCTGGTGGGCTGTCTGTTTATTCTCGCCGGGGTACTGGTCAGCGAGCTGAAGTGGAAGAAAAAATCACGGTCGCAGATCGCGGCGGAGGAAGCACCAGAGCTTGCGGATCGGCACGAGCCCTAATTTTCGCCCCGGCAGCCGCGCCGCCGGGGCGAACCCATCCCTCGTTATACCGTAGTGGCTTTCGCCACCTTTTCCTGATGCTGGCGGCGGTTAAGCAACGCATGCAGCGCAATAGCGCCGAAAGTCGCCGTCCCAATCCCACCCAGGCGGAAGCCACCCAGCGACAAGGTAAAATCGCCTGCGCCCAGAACCAAAGTCACCGCCACCATGATTAAATTCGCATTCTGGCTGAGATCGACCCGATTCTGCACCCATATCCTCGCCCCGGTGACCGCAATCAAACCAAAAACCACGATTGACGCGCCGCCAATGACCGGGCCTGGAATCGTATGAATCAGGGCGCCGAACTTGGGTGAAAAACCGAGCAGGATGGCGATCAGCGCCGCGGCGACAAACACCAGCGTTGAATAGACTTTGGTCACCGCCATAACGCCGATGTTCTCCGCATAGGTGGTGACGCCGCTACCGCCGCAGGCGCCGGAAAGCAGGGTCGCTAGCCCGTCGCCGACAAACGCGCGCCCCATCCAGGGATCCAGATTGCGTCCGGTCATTCCCGCGACGGCCTTCAAATGCCCCAGGTTTTCCGCCACCAGAATGATGGCCACTGGCGCTATCAGCAGCATCGCCTGGCTGTCAAAGGTGGGCGAAGTAAAGTGCGGAACCCCAAACCATGCCGCCTGAGCGACAGGGGCAAAATCCAGCGGTTTGCCAAGACCGAATCCATTGGCCAGCAGCGCATAGAGCGCACAGGCGATAATGAGCCCCACCAGGATCAGCAGACGCTGCAGCAGTCCTCGGGTAAATACCGCGACGGCGCCGATACAAAGCACCGTCAGCATCGCCATCCAGCTGTCGAAGGCGTTGGCGGAAACGCTGTGCACGGCAATCGGCGCCAGGTTAAGACCGATCGCCATCACCACCGCGCCGGTTACCGCGGGCGGCATCAGACGCTCTATCCAGCCGGTGCCGATTTTCATCACCACCAGCCCAATCAGGGTATAGAGCAGCCCGCAGGCGATGATGCCGCCGAGGGCGACGCTGAGATGAGGATTCAACCCCTGACCGGTAAAGCCGGTAACGGTGATGACCACGCCGACGAAGGCGGCGCTGGATCCAAGATAGCTCGGTACCCGACCGCCGGTGACGACGAAGAACAGCAGAGTGCCCACTCCCGACATCAGGATAGCCAGGTTTGGATCAAGCCCCATCAATAAAGGCATTAATACGGTCGCGCCAAACATCGCCACGGCGTGCTGCACGCCCATGATCAGCGTTTGTGCGGCGGATAAACGTTCATCCGGGGCGACAACGCCGGCATCCGCGGCGGGGGAGGTTAACTGCCAGCGAGGAAAACTGAAGAGTGCCATGATGATATCCCGGGTGAGAGGTTAACAAACGGGTCGCATAAGCGTGTGGTAGCCGCGGTCAAACCACATCAGACCGCGCGGTTCCGGCTGGCGGCTGATAGCCACGACCTGGCAAAACAGAATGTCATGGGTGCCGACCTGCAGCCGCTGGTCGATGCGGCAGTCGAAACTGACCAGCGCCTCTTTCAGCCGCGGGCAGCCGGTCGCGCCGGTTTGCCAGACGGCGGCGGCGAAACGTTCCGCCATCGGGGTTTTACCGCCAAAGATAGTCGATAATTCCTCCTGCCCTGCCGCGAGGGTATTGACGCAAAGGGTCTGATGCTCGCTGAATATCGGCCAGACCGAGGCCGAACGGTTGAGGCACACCAGCAGCGTCGGCGGGGTATCCGTTACGCTGCAGACCGCGCTGGCGGTAAAACCGGCGCGCCCGGCAGGTCCTTCGGTGGTGATAATGTTCACCGCCGCGCCGACGTGGGCCATGGCGTCGCGAAAACTGTGTCGATCAGCTAGGTTCATTATCGTCTCCTTATGCCAGCAGGCAGGCTTCATCAAAGGTCAGGCGCGGCAGTCGGTCGTACAGTTTGCCGGGGTCGCCATAGCCAATATTCACCAGCAGATTGCTTTTCCAGCCGCTGTCGGCGAAAAACGCCGCATCGACTTTCTCGCGCTCGAACCCCGACATCGGGCCGGTGTCGAGGCCCAGCGAGCGGCAGGCGAAAATCAGATACGCCGCCTGCAGCGAGCTGTTGCGAAAGGCGGTTTCCTCAGCCAGCTGCGGGCTGGAAGTAAACCAGCTCCGGGCGTCGCCGTGGGGAAACAGCGCGGGCAGGCGGTCGTAAAACGCGCTATCCCAGGCCACGATGGCGGTGACTGGCGCCTGCATGGTTTTTTCCACATTGCCGCTGGAGAGCGTTGGGCGGAGTTTCGCTTTGCCCTCGGCGCTGCGCACAAAAACGATTCGCGCCGGTGAACAGTTGGCCGAGGTCGGCCCCATTTTCATCAGGTCGTAAATTGCCCGCAGTTGCTGGTCACTAACCGCGTGATCCCGCCAGCCATTGTAGGTCCGGGCACGGGTGAATAGGGTTTCGCAAGCCTTTTGGCTTAATGCTTCGCTCATATATTCTCCTCGGCGACCGGCAGCAGGGTCGTCAGGCCGTCGCGTAAAATAGGGTTAAAAGTGTCGCTGTCGGTAACGTTGCAGGCATGGCCGCCCCAGGCCATTTCCACGAGTCGGCTACCGGGTATCGCCGCCTGCAGCATTCGCGAGCAGGAGGCGGGGACCAGCAGGTCGTCGGCGGCGCTGATGATGAGCGTCGGGCAGGCGATAGCCGCCGCGCGGCGCGAAAAATCCGCCTGTTTCAGGGCCTGCAGCCGTTTCAATAGATTCTCCTTGCCCTGGAAATGGCTAATGGCCAACGCGTCTTCCGCTTCGAGACGCGGCAGGCGGGCCGCCATCCACTCTGCCGGATAGAGAAACAGCGGTTGAGCCTCGACCCACGCCTGAACGCCGCCGGCATGCAGCAGGCGTTCGCGGACCTGAAAGCAGCGGCGGGTATGCGGCGACAGCGTCAGCCAGCCGTTGACCAGCACCAGGGTGCTGACCGCGCGTGGATAGTCGAGCGCCAGCTGCAGGCCAATCAGCGCCCCCAGCGCGTGGCCCACCAGCGCGAAGCGCATGATGCCTGCTGCCTGCAGGGCGAGGAAAAGCTCCTGCGCCATCGTCGCCATACTGTAATTTTCCGCCAACGGGCCGCGATTCTCCCCGGTACCGTTATGGTCATAGAGCACCAGTTGATAATGCTTTTCCAGCGCCGCCCGCTGCGCCAGCCAGTACGCGCCAGCGCCGCCAAGCCCGGCGCTCAGCACCACCACCGTCGCGCCGGGCCACGGCGGCGGGGCAATATTGAGCCTCATCATGTTGGAGTACCGATATGGGCGACGCTGGCAATTTCCACCAGCGCATCGGGTTTCACCAGCCCGCACTGAATACAGAAACGCGCCGGTTTATCACCGGGGAAAAACTCGGCGTAGACCTCGTTAATCGCGGCGTAATTTTGCCAGTCGGTAATAAAGATACTGTTGAAGGTCACATCCGCCATACTGCCCCCCGCCGTTTCGATAACGCATTTGATGGTCTCCAGCACGTGACGGGTTTGCGCCTTTGGGTCGCCGGGGTAGAGCACATCGTTTTGCTTATCAAACGGCAGAGTGCCGGAGACATACACCACCCCGTCGGCGAGCGTCCCAGGAACAAAGGGGGCAATCGGCGTAGCGGTGCCGGGGGGAATAATCACCTGTTTAGGCATAGCGTTTCTCCTCGCAAAAAGCGAGCGGGGCGGCGGGTTCTATGGCGCGACAGAAGCTGCCGACATCGCTGACCCAGCCGAAAAAGGTTTCAATGTTGAACAACGCCGCCTGTTGGGCGAAGGCGGGACCTGCTTGATGGGTGGCATCCTCCAGCACCACGCCGAAGTATTCGAGGAAGAAGCCATCGCGCAGCGTCGATTCGACGCAGACGTTGGTGGCGATGCCGGTGAACACCAGGTGGCGAATACCGCGGCTGCGTAAAATGCTGTCGAGCGGGGTATTGAAAAAGCCGCTGTAACGGGGTTTCGGCAGGATGATATCGCCCTCGCGGGGGCGCAATTCGTCAACCAGTTGATAATCCCAACCGCCTTTTGCCAGCAGCTTGCCCTGCAGTTCCGGGCGTTGGCGCATGGTCTTCAGCGCGTTGGATTTATGGTAATTCGGCGAGCCAGGGCCGCCGGCTTCCACATACTGTTCGTCCCAGCCATTCTGGAACCAGATAATTAACATGCCGGCGGCGCGGGCGGCGGCCACCGCGAGATTAATATTATCGATAACCGGCCGGGTGGCGGAGACGTCAAAACCGGCGAGATCCAGATATCCGCCCTGGCTTGCATAGGCGTTTTGCATATCGACCACGATCAGCGCGCTGTGCTGGGGCGCGAAGGTCAGCGATTCCGGGCGAGCGGGAAGGGTAATCATCAGGCCACCTCGCGGGTAATGGGAGCAATATGGTCACGGCAGCGCATCAGCGGCTGAATACGTTCGCCGAAGGCGTCAATGCCCTGCAGGAAATCATCGAAGGTCAGCAGTACGCCGTCGGTACCGGGGACCGCCGCCACCTCATCGAGCATACGGGCGACGTTGGCATAAGAGCCGACGAGGGTGCCCATATTGATGTTGACCGCGGAGGTGGGGTCGGCCATCTGGCGGACGTTGGTATCGCTGCCGGAGCGGGTATCTTTCTGGCTCTGTTCGGTTAGCCAAGCCAGCGCCTCTTCATCCGCGCCGGCCTTGTAGTGTTCCCATTTAGCGCGGGCCGCTTCGTCAGTTTCGTCGGCGATCACCATAAACAGCACGTAGGAGCCAACGTCGCGGCCGGTTTTTTCCGCCGCCTGCATCATCCGTGCGGCGGTGGGCGCGAAGGCGGCGGGGGTATTAACCCCTTTGCCAAAGCAAAAGTTGTAGTCGGCGTGTTGGGCGGAGAACGCCATGCCGGCGTCGCTTTGCCCGGCGCAGATAACCTTCATCGGCTGCGAGGGCCGCGGGCTGACCCGGCAGTCGTTCATGGTGAAGTAATCACCTTTAAAATCGCTGCGCCCGGTGCCCCACAGGTCGCGCAGAACCGTAACGTATTCAGTCAGGTAGTCATAGCGACTGGCGAAGTATTCATCGCCGGGCCAGATCCCCATCTGGTCATATTCCGGTTTTTGCCAGCCGGTCACCAGATTCACGCCAAAACGTCCGCCGGAGATAGAGTCGATAGTGGACGCCATGCGGGCGACGATGGCCGGAGGGAGCGTCAGCGTCGCGGCGGTGGCATAAATCTCTATCTTCGACGTCACCGCCGCCAGACCGGCCATCAGGGTGAACGATTCCAGGTTATGATCCCAGAATTCCGTTTTTCCTCCAAAGCCGCGCAGTTTGATCATGGAGAGCGCGAAGTCGAAATGGTAGCGCTCGGCCTTCTGCACAATCGCCTTATTCAGTTCGAAGGACGGCATATACTGCGGCGCATGCGTGGAAATTAACCAGCCGTTATTACCAATGGGAACGAAAACACCGATTTTCATAACTACCTCTCTGTCGTCATGGAAGATGAAATCGCGCGGTGCGGCATCCTGCCTCTCCCCGAACCACCTCGCAGTGGAAATAAAGCAAAGGTAATGCCAGTTTTAAAAAAGGTTTTGTTATTAATGTGTTGTGTAATGGTTGCCGGATTTGATGATGAAAATGTGGACCGAATGGTCAAAATCAGTGCACGAAAAAACGGCAGTCATGCGCGATCGGAGTGCGCAGGGTCGTGTCGGCGAGGGGCTTTTGCTATGCTGAAGATGACTACTGAAGGAGAAGACGTATGGCACAGGGCGCCGTGAAAAAAACCGGCAAGCGTTCACAGGCGGTGAGCGCCAAAAAAGAGGCCATTCTGGCCGCTGCGCTGGAGACCTTCTCGCAGTTCGGCATTCACGGTACGCGGCTGGAGCAGGTCGCTGAACTGGCCGGGGTATCGAAAACCAATTTACTCTATTACTACCCGTCAAAAGAGGCGCTGTACGTTGCCGTGCTGCAGCGGATCCTCGCCATCTGGCTGGCGCCGCTGCGGGCATTTCGCGAAGATATCAGCCCGCTGGTGGCGATCCGCGAGTATATTCGCCTCAAGCTTGAAGTATCGCGCGATCATCCTCAGGCCTCCAGACTGTTCTGTCTGGAGATGCTACAGGGGGCGCCGCTGCTCATGGGCGAACTGACCGGCGATCTGAAGGCGTTGATAGATGAAAAGTCGGCGATAATCTCGTCATGGATTGATAGCGGCAAGCTGGCGGCGGTCGATCCGCAGCACCTTATCTTTATGATCTGGGCGACGACGCAGCATTACGCCGATTTCGCCACTCAGGTGGAGGCGGTAACCGGCGCAACGCTGCAGGATGAGCAGTTTTTCCAGCAAACCGTGGATAACGTGCAGCGGATGATTATCGAAGGGATCCGCGTACGTTAATTAGCTGGCGGCAGCGGGCAGTTTTGGTCGCCGTCTTCGCACTGAAGCAGCGAGGCGAGGAAGGCTTCGCGCTCGACGCTCTTATCGGTCATGCACTGGCTTATCAGCATCGGTTGCATACTGCCGCCTTCCGCGCCGGAAGCGAGAAACGCGCAGTCGGCGTCACGCAGGGAAATCCAAGCCTGCTGGGCTTTTTTCAGCAATTCAAGCTGTTTGCCGGAGGCGCGTTTCAGCGCCTGCTCCCAGGTCTCATTCAGCTTTTTATCGGCCGCCTGATATTGTGCGGCGGCGCACTGGTTCATTTCGGTTTGCGTGTTGGCGTTGCTGCAGTCATCCGCCCACGCCGCGCCGCTGGCTAATAGGGCAGCCACGGCAATTAAAGTGCGTTTCATCGTTCTACTCCCATAAAAAAAAGCTCCCGTCCGGGAGCCTTAATTAAGCACAGCTAACGTCGGCTGTCATTAGTTGAACACGCCGTAGATGTCCCGGATGGCGGCCGGGCTACCCTTTGGCGGGGTTATGTAGCCCCGGTAAGCGTAGCGCCACCGGGGAGCCCGTTTTAGCCGATGGTCATCAGGCTGGCGTTACCGCCTGCCGCGGCGGTGTTGACGCTCAATGAACGCTCGATATACAGGCGCTCCAGCAGCAGATTGGTTTCGCCGCGCGCAAAGCCCTGCACCGATACAATTGCCCCGTCGCGCGCCGCCACCTGCTCACACAGCTCGCGCAGCTGATCGGAATCACCATGATAAATGACCGCGTCGAAGGCCTGACTGGTCAACTGATCCGCTTTCGCAAAATGAATCCGCTCGCTGACCTCACGCGGCAGTTTCTTCGCCAGTTCGCGCTGCAGGGCGCTATCCGGCCACAGCACTTCACAACCAACCGCCATCGCCGCCGCCAGCTGAATCAGCGCGTCCTGCTCGTTATCCGCCACGCACAATACGCGCTCGCGCGGCATCAGCGTCAGAGTATTGCGCTCGCCGGTTGGCCCTGGCAGCAGGCGTTGGGTGCCGCTTTGCGCCAGCTCGCTGTATTGCTGACACAGCGCCTGCAGTTCAGGACGGCCAGCCGCCCACTGCTGCAGCGCCTGCAGCGGTTTTTCCAGCAGCGTTTTCAACTGGGCGTCCAGCGGACGCTCCGCATCCTGGCGGGCGAAAGTGACGCCGACCGCGCCCTGCGGGCGACTGGACAGCAGACGATACAGGTACAGCGGGCCGCCGGCTTTCGGGCCGGTGCCCGATAACCCTTCGCCGCCGAACGGCTGTACGCCGACCACCGCGCCAACCATATTGCGGTTGACGTACAGGTTACCGACTTTCGCGCTGCCGGTGACCTGCGCAATGGTCTCGTCGATACGGGTATGCACGCCGAGGGTCAAGCCGTAGCCGGAGGCGTTAATCTGCTCAACCAGCTTATCCAGTTCGTTACGGTTATAGCGCACCACGTGCAGAACCGGGCCGAAGACCTCTTTTTTCAGTTCGTCGAAGCTCTCGAGTTCGATAAGCGTCGGCGCCACGAAAGTACCATGATTCCACTCGCGGGCATCTTCGCTATTTTCACGTACCGCCTGGAAGACATTGCGGCCTTTCGCGCGCAGCGCCTGAATATGGCGTTCGATATTCTCTTTGGCTTCCGCGTCGATTACCGGGCCGATATCGGTGGTCAGGCGACCCGGATTACCCATCCGGCATTCGCTCATCGCGCCGCGCAGCATGGTTAACGTATGGTCGGCGACTTCTTCCTGCAGGCAAAGCACGCGCAGGGCGGAACAGCGCTGGCCGGCGCTGTCGAAAGCCGAGGCCAGTACGTCGATCACCACCTGCTCGGTGAGCGCCGACGAGTCGACGATCATCGCGTTCATGCCGCCGGTTTCCGCGATAAGCGGTGTCGGACGGCCCTGCGCATCAAGGCGGTTAGCGATGTTGCGCTGCAGCAGCGTCGCTACTTCGGTCGAACCGGTAAACATTACGCCGCGAACGCGTTCGTCTGAGGTTAGCGCGGCGCCGACGGTTTCCCCGCGGCCCGGCAGCAGTTGAATCACGCCCGGCGGTACGCCGGCTTCCAGCAGAATCGCTACGCCTTGCGCGGCGATAAGCGGCGTCTGTTCGGCCGGTTTGGCCAGCACGCTGTTGCCTGCCGCCAACGCCGCGGCAATCTGGCCGGTGAAGATCGCCAGCGGGAAGTTCCACGGGCTGATACAGACGACCGGGCCTAACGGGCGGTGGGTTTCATTATCGAAATCGTCACGCACCTGACCGGCATAATAGTGCAGGAAGTCGACGGCTTCGCGCACTTCAGCAATGGCGTTGCTGAAGGTTTTGCCAGCCTCGCGTACCAGGATCCCCATCAGGGTCGGCATCTGGCTTTCCATCAGTACGGCGGCGCGCTCAAGAATGGCGGCGCGTTCCTGCGGCGGGGTGGCGAACCAGATTGGCGCGTTATTGATAGCGCTGGTCAGCGCCTGCTGCACTTCGGCATCGCTGGCTTCGCGGACGTAGCCGACGATATCTTTCGGCTCCGCCGGGTTAATGACCGGCTGCATCTCGCCTTCGGCCACCGGCTGCTCCAGCATCGGTAGCGCCTGCCATTTATGCAGCGCGCTGTTAAGCAGCGAAGAGGAGAGGGAGGCCAGTCGGTGTTCGTTAGCCAGATCCAGACCGGCGGAGTTGCTGCGGCCGTTACCGTAGAGATCGCGCGGCAGCGGAATTTTCGGATGCGGCAGGCCGGCCTGGCCTTCCTGCTGCGCCAGTTTTTCGACCGCGCTGACCGGATCGGCCACCAGTTCGTCCAGCGGCAGGGTATTATCCGCGATACGGTTAACGAAGGAGGTATTGGCGCCGTTTTCCAACAAACGACGCACCAGATACGCCAGCAGCGTTTCATGGGTACCGACCGGCGCGTAGATACGACACGGACGGTTTAGTTTGCCGTCGGCGACTTTGCCCACGACCTGCTCATACAGCGGTTCGCCCATGCCGTGCAGGCACTGGAACTCGTACTGGCCAGGATAGTAGTTTTGCCCCGCCAACTGGTAGATAGCCGCCAGCGTATGGGCGTTATGGGTGGCAAACTGCGGATAAATCAGGTTCGGTACCGCCAGCAGCTTCTTGGCGCAGGCGAGATAAGAAACGTCGGTGTAGACCTTACGGGTATAAACCGGATAGCCTTCGAGGCCTTCCATCTGCGCGCGTTTGATTTCGCTATCCCAATAGGCGCCTTTCACCAGGCGGATCATCAGGCGACGACGGCTGCGGGTCGCCATGTCGATCAGCGAATCAATCACAAACGGGCAGCGTTTCTGGTAGGCCTGAATAACAAAGCCGATTCCGTTCCAGCCGGCCAGCTCCGGTTCGAAGCACAGTTTTTCCAGCAGATCGAGGGAGATCTCCAGACGATCGGCCTCTTCGGCGTCGATGTTAATACCGATGTCGTACTGGCGCGCCAGCAGCGTCAGCGATTTAAGGCGCGGATAGAGCTCTTCCATGACCCGATCATACTGCGCGCGGCTGTAGCGCGGGTGCAGCGCGGAAAGTTTAATCGAGATCCCCGGCCCTTCATAAATGCCGCGGCCGTTAGAGGCTTTGCCGATGGCGTGGATCGCCTGCTGATAAGAGACCATATAGGCCTGCGCATCGGCGGCGGTCAGCGCGGCTTCGCCGAGCATATCGTAGGAGTAACGGAACCCTTTCTCTTCCAGCTTGCGGGCGTTGGCCAGCGCTTCGGCGATGGTTTCGCCAGTGACGAACTGCTCGCCCATCAGGCGCATCGCCATATCCACGCCTTTGCGGATCAGCGGTTCGCCGCTCTTGCCAATAATGCGGTTCAGCGAGCGGGAGAGGCTGGTCTCATTATGCGTCGACACCAGTTTCCCGGTAAACAACAGCCCCCAGGTGGCGGCGTTAACGAACAGCGACGGGCTGCGGCCGATATGCGATTGCCAGTTGCCGTTGCTGATTTTGTCGCGGATTAGCGCATCGCGGGTGGCTTTATCCGGAATGCGCAGCAGCGCTTCGGCCAGGCACATCAGCGCCACGCCTTCCTGCGAGGAAAGCGAGAACTCCTGCAGCAGGCTCTGCACCATGCCGGCGCGGCCGCTGGCGGTTTTCTGGTTGCGTAGCTTTTCCGCCAGCTGGTAGGCCAGCTTGTGCGCCTGTTCGCCTAACGGCTGCGGCAGACGGGCCTGCTCCAGCAACATCGGTACCGCATCGGTTTCCGGGCGTCGCCAGGCGGCGGTGATCGCCGCGCGGCTGACCGATTGCGGCAGAATTTGTTCGGCGAACTCCAGGAACGGCTGATACGGCTCGTCCGCCGGAGCGCCTGCTTCATCGCTTTCATTGGCGGCGCCGGAAAGGAGCGCCGGCAGTTCCGGTAGCGTCTCGTCGTTTTCCAGCTTTTCCAGATAGTTGAAGATGGCTTGCTTAATCAGCCAGTGCGGCGTGCGGTCAATACGGCTCGCGGCGGACTTAATGCGTTCGCGCGTGGCGTCGTCAAGTTTTACACCCATGGTGGTGGTGCCCATTGCGGGAACTCCTGTTAGCTATGTAATGCCCTTTTATTGGTTGCGTAGAAATATCACCCATGTTGCAACTTTGTGCAACCTTGTTAATTGTGACCTGGCTAGCAAGCTGAGAAATGAATGAATTGTTAATAGCCTTGATAAGATTTTCCAATAAATAGCCTCATTCAAATAACGTATTTATCTGCGTTGCTTAACAGTTTTTTCAGGTGCAACCCGTAAAAACGTGAGGGAGTGCAACCTATAGAAAATTGCTATTTTTCCTGAGACAACTTTCGTGTAAATGCTGTGTTAAATCGTTTGTGAAATACCGACGCATCCGTCAGGATACGCTCGCCCAATACAACCAATACGCCATTACCCCGTTCCGGTAGTGGATAAAACGACAAAGTTGGACGTTGTCGAAATAAATTCTGGAGATTTGCATGGCTATTAGCACACCCATGTTGGTGACGTTTATTGTTTATATTTTTGGCATGGTACTGATAGGTTTTATTGCCTGGCGCTCAACCAAGAACTTTGACGATTATATTCTCGGCGGCCGCAGTCTTGGCCCATTTGTGACCGCGCTCTCTGCCGGTGCATCAGATATGAGCGGCTGGCTGCTGATGGGGTTACCGGGGGCGATTTTTCTCTCCGGGATTTCCGAAAGCTGGATCGCCATCGGCCTGACCCTGGGGGCGTGGATTAACTGGAAACTGGTGGCCGGGCGCCTGCGCGTGCATACCGAAGTCAACAACAACGCCCTGACGCTGCCGGACTATTTTACCGGACGCTTCGAAGATAAAAGCCGTGTGCTGCGTATTATCTCCGCGCTGGTTATCTTACTGTTCTTCACTATTTATTGTGCTTCCGGGATTGTTGCCGGCGCGCGTCTGTTCGAAAGCACCTTCGGTATGAGCTATGAAACCGCGCTGTGGGCCGGTGCCGCCGCGACAATCATCTATACCTTCGTGGGCGGTTTCCTGGCGGTAAGCTGGACCGATACCGTGCAGGCCAGCCTGATGATCTTCGCGCTGATTTTAACGCCGGTGATGGTGATTATCTCGGTCGGCGGTTTCGGCGATTCGCTGGAAGTGATTAAGCAAAAAAGCATCGAAAATATCGACATGCTCAAGGGACTGAACTTCGTGGCGATTATTTCGCTGATGGGTTGGGGTCTCGGTTATTTCGGCCAGCCGCATATTCTGGCGCGCTTTATGGCGGCGGATTCTCACCACAGCATTGTTCATGCGCGTCGTATTAGTATGACCTGGATGATCCTCTGTCTGGCGGGCGCGGTATCGGTCGGTTTCTTCGGTATCGCCTACTTTAATAACAACCCGAGCCTGGCGGGCGCGGTTAATCAGAACGCCGAACGGGTATTTATCGAACTGGCGCAAATCCTGTTTAACCCGTGGATTGCCGGGATCCTGCTGTCGGCCATTCTGGCGGCGGTCATGTCGACCCTGAGCTGCCAGCTGCTGGTCTGCTCCAGCGCGATTACCGAAGATCTGTATAAAGCCTTCCTGCGTAAAAACGCCGGTCAGAAAGAGTTGGTCTGGATCGGCCGCTTCATGGTGCTGGTGGTAGCGCTGATTGCGATTGCGCTGGCCGCTAACCCGGAAAACCGCGTACTGGGTCTGGTCAGCTACGCATGGGCAGGATTCGGCGCCGCATTTGGCCCGGTGGTGCTGTTCTCGGTGATGTGGTCGCGTATGACTCGTAACGGCGCGCTGGCCGGGATGATTATTGGCGCGGTTACGGTTATCGTCTGGAAACAGTTCGGCTGGCTGGGACTGTATGAAATCATCCCTGGTTTCCTGTTCGGCAGTATCGGGATTGTGGTCTTCAGCCTGCTTGGCAAAGCGCCATCGGCGGCCATGCAGCAGCGTTTTGCCGAAGCGGACGCGCATTACCATTCTGCGCCGCCGGTAGGCGCTACCGCTGAATAAAAGTAGCGAGCACCAGAAACCGCAACGGCTCCCATCAGGGAGCCGTTTTTTTTGCCGCCTGTACGGCCCGGCGGAGAACTGCTGGCGGTCAGGCGGTTACTTCGCCGCGCCTTCGTTTACCCAGTTCATGAAGATCAGATATCCGATGGAGAGCAGAGTGGCGCCAATAAACATCCCGAGAATGCCATCGGTGGCCATGCCGCCCAACGCGCCGAGCAGAACGATCGGCATCGGCGCGTCTACGCCGCGGCCCAGCATAAGCGGTTTGAGGACGTTATCGACCATCCCGGCGACAATCAGCAGGACGGTAAACACAATATTAACCGCGGTGCCGTGGTCGCCGGTCATCCACATAATGGCAATCGCCGGGGCGGTGACCAGTATCACCGGGATTTGCGCGATACCGAGCACCAGCGCCAGCACGAAGAAGATACCGGCGGCCGGGATCCCCGCCAATGCAATGATAATTCCCGTCAGCAAGGCCTGAATCAGCGCCACGCCGATCACCCCCTGCGCGACGGCGCGAATGGTGCCGGTGCACAGGCGGCTCAGGGCAACACCTTTAGTTTCATCGGTGATACGGATGGCGATACGTTTAGCGCTGTTGGCGCCTGCCGCGCCCCAGGTCATGATGGCGCCAGCGACAATAAAGGAGAGGACAAAGCCCAGCAGCCCGCCGCCCATACTTGCCAGCACGCCGAGCACCAGTTTCGCCGCCTCGCCAATTTGCGTGTGATAACTGCTCAGTACCGCCGGCAGGTCCGCCGAGGCCTTCAGCCAGAACGCATACAGCTTACCGCCGACGAGTGGAATAGAGGCGACGTTGGCCGATGGCGGCGGCAGCGTCAGATCGCTGCCGCTGACCTTATCAATCAGGCTACCGGCGCTTTCGCCAAGCGAGGTCACCATGAAAATGGTCGGGATGACGATAATCAGCAGGCCGAATAATACCAATATAGTTGATGCCAGCCCCTGTCGCCCGCCGATACGTCGCGCGATGTGTTGATGTAAAGGGTAGAGGGTGACGGCCAGGATCAGCGCCCATAGCATCATGTTCAGGAACGGCGAGAAGACGGTAAAGCAGAAGGAGGCCAGCGCCAGTATCAAGCCGAACTTAATAAACATATCGAGAAAGCGGGTGACAATTCTTTTCTCAATATTAGCTAACTCATTATTTTCTATCATGAATTATTCCAGTTGTTATTTTACGCGGCCGCCAGGCCAGTTAAAAACGCTCAACTATAGAGAAGTCTTTGAAATAAAAAACGCAGGAAATAATTTAAAAAAGAATTTCGCCCAGGCTGTGTTTATCAGTGTAGAACAAAAGAAAATACGCCGTATCGCCAGAGAGTAATGTTCGCGCTGCTCTTGCTAATTCACTGAAAATACGCTGATATCTGGGTACAAAAAACAATGAGGATAGCAAATGAAATTACCCCAAACCGCCGCGGCGCTGATCGTTGCCGCACTGTTGACAGGATGCGTGGCGCCATCCGAGAAAAGCGCCGCGCGCGTTGATAATAACGTCTGCCCGGCGGACAACGCGATGGTGCAAACCACCCTTTATTTCGGCCTTAGCCGGCCAGCGGGGAAAGATATTACCGCCCAGGAGTGGCAGCAGTTTGTCGACCGCGATGTGACGCCGCGTTTTCGCGATGGCCTGACGGTTTTTGATGCCCGCGGCCAGTGGTTAGGTAACAATGGCACAGTGGCCCGCGAGTCCAGTAAGGCGCTGATGCTGATTCACAGCAATGATGCGAAAAGTGAGCAGGGGATTGAAGCGCTGCGTAATACGTATAAGACGCGATTCGCCCAGGAGTCCGTTATGCGCGTTGATCAGCCGGTGTGCGTACATTTCTGACGAACAGGGCGGGGAGAGCCCCCGCCCGACGAGTTACAGCACCAGCCCGGCAAAACTGGCGGACAGCAGGCTAACCAGCGTCGCGCCATAGACCAGACGCAGGCCGAAGCGGGAAACGGTGTTGCCCTGTTGCTCGTTAAGCCCTTTAATCGCCCCGGCAATGATGCCAATGGAGGCGAAGTTGGCGAACGAGACGAGAAACACGGAAAGGATCCCTAGCCCGCGCGGCGTCATGCTGGCGGCAATTTTCTGCAGCTCGATCATCGCCACGAATTCGTTAGCGACCAGCTTGGTGGCCATAATACTCCCGGCATTTAGCGCGTCGCTTAATGGAATACCCACCAGCCACGCCAGCGGATAAAACACGTAACCGAGAATTTGCTGGAAGCTTAGGCCGAAAATGGTCGCAAATAACGCATTAACGGCGCTAATCAGGGCGATAAAACCGATTAGCATCGCCAGAATAATCATCGCCACCTTAAAGCCCGCCAGGATATATTCGCCCAGCATTTCAAAGAAACTCTGCGATTCATGCATCTTTTCAAGCTTTATTTCAGCTTCGCTGCCGGGGCGCGTAGGGTTAATAATCGACAGCACAATAAAGGTGCTGAACATATTAAGAATCAACGCCGCCACCACGTATTTCGCATCAAGCATGGTCATATAGGCGCCGACGATCGACAGCGATACCGTTGACATGGCGGTCGCCGCCATCGTGAACAGGCGACGCGGAGAGAGGTCCCCGAGTACGCCTTTGTAAGCAATAAAGTTTTCCGACTGGCCGAGGATCAGCGAGCTGACGGCATTGAATGATTCCAGCTTGCCCATGCCGTTCACCTTCGACAGCAGGGTGCCGATCAGACGAATAAAGATCGGCAGAATACGCCAGTGTTGCAGAATACCTATCAGCGCGGAAATAAAGACGATTGGACACAGTACGCCGAGGAAAATAAAGGCCAGCCCTTTTTCACCCATCCCGCCAAATACGAAGTTGGTCCCTTCAGCGGCGAACCCGAGTAACGAGGCAAAAAAGCCTGAAATATTTTTCACTACCCATAACCCGCTTTCGGCGTGAAGGAAAAAGAAAGCCAGGGTGATTTCAATAATAATTAACTGCAGAATGTAGCGAATGCGGATTTTTTGACGGTCATAGCTGGCAAGCCAGGCGAGGGCGAGAATAACCGCCAGCGCCAGCAGGAAATGCAAAATTTGAGTCATGTTATTTATTTCGCAGATAAATCAGGACCGCCATTTAGCCACAGCGCTATGGTCCGGTAAATATGCGACATAAAAAATCATGCTATTTGCCATTTTAATGCTTAGCTGGTGAGATATTTTCGTAAGTGACTATTTTGTAGCGATTAATTTACAACTTGTCATCATTCCCTGAACATTTCGCTTGTGTTTCTCATTGTTGTAATGATAATCACTATCATAAATATTTACCTATCTTTGCATCCGTTGACTGCGGTTCACATTTAAGGGTTTCGGCATGTTTGTTCCATTTCTCATCATGTTACGCGAAGGGCTGGAAGCCGCGCTGATTGTCAGCCTGATTGCCAGCTATTTAAAACGAACCCAGCGCGGCAGCTGGATCGGCGTCATGTGGATTGGCGTATTCCTCGCGGCGGCGCTCTGTCTCGGGTTGGGGATTTTTATCAACGAGACCACCGGAGAATTTCCGCAGCGCGAGCAGGAACTGTTTGAAGGCATCGTGGCGGTGATAGCGGTATTTATCCTCACCTGGATGGTGTTCTGGATGCGTAAAGTGTCGCGCAACGTCAAACAACAGCTGGAGCAGGCGGTGGATAACGCGCTACAGCGCGGGAATAACCACGGCTGGGCGCTGGTGATGATGGTGTTTTTTGCGGTTGCCCGCGAAGGCCTGGAGTCGGTTTTTTTCCTGCTGGCGGCATTCCAGCAGGATGTGGGCATCTGGCCGCCGCTGGGGGCGATGCTCGGGCTGGCGACGGCGGTAGTATTAGGTTTCCTGCTTTACTGGGGCGGTATCCGTCTTAATCTCGGCGTGTTCTTCAAATGGACCAGTCTGTTTATCCTGCTGGTGGCGGCTGGTCTGGCCGCCGGGGCGATTCGCGCCTTCCACGAGGCGGGATTGTGGAATTACTTCCAGAATGTCGCCTTTGACCTTAGCAACGTGGTATCGACGCATACGCTGTTCGGCACGCTGCTGGAAGGCATCTTTGGTTATCAGGAGACGCCCACCGTCAGTGAAGTGGCGGTTTATCTCCTCTATTTGATCCCGGCGCTGGTGTGCTTTGCCTTGCCGCCGGGCAGCAAAACGACAGCATCGCGAGCCGCGTAATTCAGGCGCCGCTGATTAATATAGTTACAACATACTTTTCGAAAGGGATGGTCATGATGATTCATTTTCGCCGTACTGCGCTGCAGTTAACCGTCGCCGCGCTGTTCAGTTCCGCCTTTTACGCTCAGGCTGCGGATATTCCGCAGGTCAAAGTTACCGTCAACGATAAGCAGTGCGAACCTATGCAGGTAACGGTGAAGGCGGGTAAAACCCAGTTCATCATCCAGAACCACAGCCAGAAAGCGCTGGAGTGGGAGATCCTGAAAGGGGTAATGGTGGTCGAGGAGCGGGAAAACATCGCGCCAGGATTCACGCAAAAATTGACGGCTAACCTGCAGCCGGGCGAATACGATATGACCTGTGGCCTGCTGACTAACCCGAAAGGTAAGCTGATTGTCACCGGTGAAACCAGCAAAGATGCGGCGAAAGCCGATGCGGTGCTGAGTCTTGGCGAGGCGATTACTGCCTATAAAGCCTACGTCACCGCGGAGACAGCGCAGCTGGTTAGCGGTACTAAAGCCTTTACCGATGCGGTAAAAGCCGGTGATATCGAGAAAGCGAAGGCGCTGTATGCCCCGACCCGGCAGCACTACGAGCGCATCGAACCGATTGCCGAACTGTTCTCCGACCTCGACGGCAGCATTGACGCCCGTGAAGATGATTTCGAGAAAAAAGCCGAAGACCCGAAATTTACCGGCTTCCACCGTCTGGAAAAAGCGCTGTTTGGCGATAACAGCGTGAAGGGAATGGAAAACTATGCCGAACAGTTGAACAGCGATGTGCTGGAACTGCAAAAACGCATTAGCGAGCTGGCCTTCCCGCCGTCGAAAGTGGTAGGCGGCGCGGCGGGGCTGATTGAAGAAGTGGCGGCCAGCAAAATTAGCGGCGAAGAAGATCGTTACAGCCATACCGACCTGTGGGACTTCCAGGCCAATATCGACGGCGCACAGAAAATCGTCGACCTGCTGCGCCCGCAGCTGCAAAAAGATAATAGCGCGCTGCTGGCCAAAGTTGACGCCAACTTCAAAAAAGTTGATGCCATCCTTGCTAAATACCGTACGAAAGACGGTTTCGAGACCTATGACAAGCTCACCACCGCTGACCGTAATGCGCTGAAAGGGCCGATCACGACGCTGGCAGAAGATCTGGCTCAACTGCGCGGAATTTTGGGCCTGGATTAATTCGATGACACAACAGAAACCACGCGACGTGAATGAACCGTCACGTCGCCGCTTACTGAAGGGGATCGGCGCGCTTGGCGGCGCGCTGGCCATCAGCGGCGGTTGCCCGATGGCGCAGGCGGCGAAAGCGGAAAGCTCCCCCGGCACGCTCGCTCCGGATGCGCGTCAGGAAAAACAGCCATTTTATGGCCCGCATCAGGCGGGCATCCTGACGCCGCAGCAGGCCTCGATGATGCTGGTGGCGTTTGATGTACTGGCGGCGGATAAAGCTGACCTCGAACGCCTGTTCCGCTTGCTGACCCAGCGGATCGCCTTTTTAACCGCAGGCGGTCCGGCGCCGGATACCCCGAATCCCCGATTGCCGCCGATGGATTCCGGGATTTTAGGGCCGTGGATTGCGCCGGATAACCTGACTATCACCGTCTCGGTCGGCCATTCGCTGTTCGATGAGCGCTTTGGATTAGCGGATAAAGCGCCAAAAAAACTGCAGGCAATGACGCGTTTCCCGAATGATTCGCTGGATGCCGCACTGTGCCATGGCGATTTACTACTGCAGATTTGCGCCAATACCCAGGATACGGTCATTCACGCGCTACGTGACATTATCAAACACACGCCCGATCTACTGAGCGTGCGCTGGAAGCGGGAAGGGTTTATCTCTGATAGCGCGGCCCGTAGCAAAGGCAAAGAGACGCCAATTAACCTGCTGGGCTTTAAAGACGGTACCGCTAATCCGTCGAGCCAGGATAAAGCGCTAATGGATAACGTGGTGTGGGTGACTGCCGACCAGGGCGAACCGGCCTGGGCGATCGGCGGTAGTTATCAGGCTGCGCGTATCATTCAGTTCCACGTTGAGTTCTGGGATCGTACGCCGCTGAAAGAGCAGCAGACGATTTTTGGCCGCGATAAACATTCTGGCGCGCCGTTGGGGATGAAGCATGAACATGATGTTCCGGACTACAGTCGCGATCCGCACGGTGAAGTGATTGCCCTTGATAGCCATATTCGTCTTGCGAACCCGCGTACGCCGGAAACGCAGTCCAGCCTGATGATGCGCCGCGGTTACAGCTATTCGTTAGGCGTCACCAACTCAGGGCAACTGGATATGGGGTTATTGTTTGTCTGCTATCAGCACGATCTGGAAAAGGGATTCCTGACGGTGCAGAAACGGCTGAACGGCGAGGCCCTGGAGGAGTACGTTAAACCTATTGGCGGCGGATACTTCTTTGTGTTGCCCGGCGTGATGAATGACCAGCATTATCTTGGACAATCGCTGTTACAAGCCTGATAGGCGTCCTGCCGGCTAAGGCAGGGCGTTTTCTGCTGTTTTTCTCGGATTCAATATATTTCCTGCCATGTGTTATATTTCTGTAATACAAATGACGGATAGTTTTCTACAATGATTTTAGAAATCATTGTTGCGTCAATGTAAAAAATAAGTTGCATTAAGAATAATTTTTGATGTACTTATTACATACGCGGTAGTTCCCGGCAGTGATGTCGCTCACTATGGAGATCGCGAATGGTAAGGTCCTGTAGCGGACAACGTAAAACCACATACCGTACTTTCCAGCACGGGGGCCCAGCTTCCGGCAGCGATTTTCACTCTGTAACCCCAATTTCTTCCACTACTAATCAGGCTAACTCTGGCAGGGTACGCGGTGCGCGTAGCCGCGACTCGTTGTCCATTCAACCGGCAAGCAATGGCTTACAAGGAAGCCAAACCTCAATCGTTCGTGCGCATAATCGCGTTGCTCTTGACGCGCGTGATGTAAACCAACAACGCAAGGTGCTATCCATGGGAAGACAAAAAGCAGTGATCAAAGCTCGTCGTGAGGCAAAACGTGTGCTGAGACGGGATTCGCGTAGCCATAAACAACGTGAAGAAGAATCGGTCACATCGCTTGTGCAAATGAGTGGCGTAGAAGCAATCGGCATGGCGCGGGATAGCCGCGATCTTTCACCGATTGAGGCGCGTAATGAAGCTCAGGCGCATTATTTGAATGCCATCGACAATAAACAGCTGATTTTCGCCACCGGCGAAGCCGGGTGCGGGAAGACCTGGATCAGCGCGGCTAAAGCAGCTGAAGCCCTGATCCATAAGGATGTGGACAGAATTATTGTTACCCGTCCCGTTCTGCAGGCCGACGAAGATCTCGGCTTCTTACCGGGAGATATCGCCGAAAAATTCGCTCCCTATTTCCGACCGGTATATGACGTGCTGGTGAAGAGGTTGGGCGCTTCCTTTATGCAATATTGCCTGCGCCCGGAAATCGGCAAGGTAGAAATCGCGCCGTTCGCCTATATGCGCGGACGCACCTTTGAAAACGCGGTGGTGATTCTGGACGAGGCCCAGAACGTGACCGCGGCGCAAATGAAGATGTTTTTAACCCGCCTCGGGGAGAACGTCACGGTGATCGTCAACGGCGATATTACCCAGTGTGATTTGCCCTCTGGCGTAAAATCGGGTCTGAGCGATGCGTTGTCGCGTTTTGAAGAAGACGAGATGATTGGCATTGTGCGCTTTACTACCGATGACTGCGTGCGTTCAACGCTTTGCCAGCGAACGTTGAAAGCCTATTACTAAACGCTAGTGAGTGTGCAAAGCCCGGGATATCCCGGGCTTTGTTGTTTTTGCAGCATTTTCCCGCGGCACTGTGCCTGGACGGGCTACTGGTGGTGGGGCCTGTGGGGTTTCCCGGCGGCGCTACGCCTGGACGGGCTACTGGCTGGTGCGGGCTGTGGGGTTTCCCGGCGGCGCTGCGCTTGGCCGGGCTACTGGTTGGTGGTGCGGCCTGTGGGATGGGTAGCCCGGGCGAGGCATTTATGCCGACCCCGGGAAGGGCGGCGGTGCCACATGCGAAAAAAGAGCCCGTACTTTCGTACGGGCTCTTATCTCGAATATGGCGGTGAGGGGGGGATTGACTCGCTTCGCTTGCCCCTGCGGGGCAGCCCGCTTACTGCGTTCGCGGTCTGTCCAACTGGCTGCGCCAGTTGTCGAACCCCGGTCGGGGGTTCTCATCCCCCCTAACGGAGAATATAAAAGAAAAGAGCCCGTACTTTCGTACGAGCTCTCATCTCGAATATGGCGGTGAGGGGGGGGATTGACTCGCTTCGCTCGCCCCTGCGGGGCAGCCCGCTTACTGCGTTCGCGGTCTGTCCAACTGGCTGCGCCAGTTGTCGAACCCCGGTCGGGGGTTCTCATCCCCCCTAACGGAGAATATAAAAGAAAAGAGCCCGTACTTTCGTACGAGCTCTCATCTCGAATATGGCGGTGAGGGGGGGATTCGAACCCCCGATACGTTGCCGTATACACACTTTCCAGGCGTGCTCCTTCAGCCACTCGGACACCTCACCATATTGTCTTGCTGCTCACCTTGGGTGGGCAACGGGGCGCTACTATAGGGAGTTGCGCTAAAACGGTCAAGCATATTTTTTTCTTTCTTTACCGTTCGGTTAAGCAATGAACACTGCCCCGTCGATTCATCGACGGGGCAGCTATTTTAACGCTGGGAATCCAGCTTTTCGTTGTTCTTCACGACATCCTGCGCCTTGCTGTAGCTTTCAATCAGCAACTGGTACGCCGGGAAGACTTTGGTATACACCTCAGCCCACTCGGCGGCATCCGGACGGTTCCAGGTGCGCTGCAGTTCAGAGGCTACCGCAGCAGTATCCATTGGCACTACACCGGCCTGGACTATGCGGGCCAGGGTGATCTCCTGCGCCATTTTGCTATAGGTACCCGAGGCGTCGATAACGGCAAACACCTTATAACCGTCGGCGACGGCGGCAATTGCCGGGAAAGCCATGCAGACGCTGGTAATGGTACCGGCGATGATTAAGGTTTTGCGCCCGGTCGCTTTCACCGCGGCGACAAACTCCGGGTTGTCCCAGGCATTGATTTCGCCTTTACGCGCAATATATTTCGCATGCGGCGCGTTCTCATGAATTTCCGGAATCAACGGGCCGTTCGGGCCTTGCGGTACGGAAGCGGTGGTGATCACCGGGATCCCGGCAAGGGATGCCATTTTCGCCAGCGCGGCGGCGCGAGCGCGCAGTTCCGGCATCGGCATATCGCCGACGGTCTGGAACAGGCCGCTTTGGTGGTCAATCAACAACATCGCGGTATCGTTAACATCAATCACCGGACGAGAACCGTTAAAGTTAGCTGGAGTAGACATATTCTTCACCTCAATTTCGTTAGATTTGGCCAAAACGGCCGCTGTTAAAATCGCGAATTGCCTCGGCAATTTGCGTTTTGGTATTCATCACAAACGGGCCGTAGCCCACGATCGGCTCCTGCAGCGGCTCGCCGGCCATCAGCAGAACCTTCGCGTCGGAGCCCGCTTCCAGATGGAAGGCTTCGCCTTTCTGGCTCAGTACTACCAGCTGTCCTTCCCGGGCGTTTTCCGTACCGTTAACGGTGACTTCGCCTTCCAGTACGACCAACGCGGTGCTCCAGCCTTCCGGCTGATGCAACGTCACATCGTGACTTTGCTTGAGCTGCATATCCCACACGTTCAACGCTGAGAACGTGTGCGCTGGGCCGGCGACATCGCCGTAACGCCCGGCAATCACTCTGACGGTCCCGGCATCGTCTTCCAGCGTCGCTTGCGGAATGACGTCTGCGGTAATGCTCTGATAGCCCGGAGTCGTCATTTTGTCTTTCGCCGGCAGGTTGACCCACAGCTGCATCATTTTCAGTTCACCGCCGGAGCGGGTGAACGCTTCGGAGTGAAACTCTTCATGCAGGATCCCGGCGCCTGCCGTCATCCACTGCACGTCGCCAGGGCCGATAACGCCGCCTCTGCCGGTTGAGTCGCGATGCTCTACTTCACCGGAGTAGACAATGGTGACGGTTTCGAATCCGCGATGCGGATGTTCGCCGACGCCGCGTTTACCGTTTCCCGCCGGAAAAGTGTGCGGGCCGGCGTAGTCGAGCAGTAAGAACGGGCTCAGTTGTTCGCCGTGGGTCTGGTAAGAAAACATTGAGCGAACCGGGAAACCGTCGCCCACCCAGTGCTGCGAAGGAGCGGTGTAAACGCCAGTAATCTGTTTCATGGTTATCTCCTGCATGTCTGTATCTGATGTGAATAAGCTTATATCTGGAGCTAATATTCCGGTAGATAGCGAAAATGACCTATACTGTTCTAAAAATGGAACGATGGAGAAAAGGATGCAGGATCTCAACGACCTGGCCTGGTTTGTTCAGGTGGTAGACCATGGCGGTTTTGCCGCTGCCGGTCGGGCGCTTGACCAGCCTAAATCCAAACTCAGCCGCCGCATTGCGCAACTGGAAGAACGCCTGGGCGTGCGCCTGATTCAACGAACCACCCGACAGTTCGCCGTAACGGAAGTCGGCCAAACCTTCTATCAACACTGCAAGGCGATGTTGATAGAAGCCGAAGCGGCGCATCAGGCGGTAGAAACGCTGCAGTCTGAACCGCGCGGCAGCGTTAAGCTCACCTGTCCGGTAACCCTGTTGCATGCCCATGTTGGCCCGATGCTGGCGCGCTTTATGGTGCGATACCCAGGGGTGACGCTACATCTTGAAGCCACTAACCGGCGGGTGGACGTGGTGGGCGAGGGGGTTGATGTGGCCATCCGCGTGCGGCCAAGGCCATTTGAAGATAGCGACCTGGTCATGCGGGTGTTGGCCGATCGCGGCCATCGCCTGGTGGCGAGTCCGGCGCTGATCGCTCGGCTTGGGCGCCCACAGGCGCCGGCGGAATTGAGTACCTGGCCGGGGCTAAGTATTGGCGCCGGAAAACATCAGCATAAATGGCAATTGACCGGCCCGGAGGGGGCGCGAGCCGAGGTTTATTTCACCCCGCGAATGGTGACCAGCGATATGCTGGCGCTGCGCGAGGCGGCTATGGCGGGCGTTGGCGTGGTACAGCTTCCTTTATTAATGGTGCGCGATCAGCTGGCATCAGGGGAGCTTGAAATCGTGCTTGATGAGTGGCAACCGCGACGGGAAGTCATTCACGCGGTGTTTGCCTCGCGGCGCGGTTTATTACCTTCCGTCAGAGCGTTGGTGGATTATCTCAGCGAGGAGTATCAGCGCATGGAAGAGGATTAGCTTAGGCTCTTTTTCCCCGGCGGCGCTGCGCCTGGCCGGGCTACTGGTGGTGCGGCCTACGGGGTTCCCGGCGGCGCTGCGCCTGGACGGGCTACTGGTGGCGGGGCCTGCGGGGTTCCCTGCGGCGCTGCGCCTGGGCGGGCTACTGGTGGTGCGGCCTGTGGGATTCCCGGCGGCGCTGCGCCTGGACGGGCTACTGGCTGGTGCGGCCTGCGGAATTCCCGGCGGCGCTTCGCTTGGCCGGGCTACTGGCTGGTGGTGCGGCCTTTGGGATGGGTAGCCCGGGCGAGGCATTTATGCCGACCCCGGGAAGGGCGGCGGTGCCACATGTGAAAAAAAGCCCATACTTTCGTACGAGCTTTAATCTCGAATATGGCGGTGAGGGGGGGGATTGACTCGCTTCGCTCGCCGTTACTCGGCCCATCCATGGGCCTCGCCCCTTCGGGGCCAACGCAGGCGTTGTTCAAAAACGCTCCCGGCGTTTTTGTCGGGGCAGCCCGCTTACTGCGTGCGCGGTCTGTCCAACTGGCTGCGCCAGTTGTCGAACCCCGGTCGGGGGTTCTTATCCCCCCAACGGAGAATATAAAAGAAAAGAGCCCGTACTTTCGTACGAGCTCTCATCTCGAATATGGCGGTGAGGGGGGGATTCGAACCCCCGATACGTTGCCGTATACACACTTTCCAGGCGTGCTCCTTCAGCCACTCGGACACCTCACCATATTGTCTTTCCCGTTGTTGCTGGGAACGGGCGCTAATGTAGGGAAATACGTATCTCCCGTCAATCAACTTTTTTAAAAAAAGATGCGTTTAGCCAAACTTCAAACAACTTGCTTCTTAAACGCGCGGGAATCGTTTTTTTTGTCACCATTCTCTTTATTCCTCGATAGCGATACGAAATTTGTTATGCTGGCAAACCAATACAAAACAAAGAGTAAAACACGACGCAAACCTCAACCTACTCACGCGTCAGTAATCAGGAGTCATTATGGAGATTATTTTTTACCACCCGACGTTCGATACCCCGTACTGGATAGCAGAGTTGGAAAAACATCTGCCGGGAGCGCGCGTTCGTGAGTGGAAACCTGGCGACAATCAACCAGCCGACTATGCGCTGGTCTGGCATCCACCGGTAGAAATGCTTCAGGGGCGCGAGCTGAAAGCGGTTTTTGCTCTCGGCGCTGGCGTGGATTCCATTCTTAGCAAGCTGCGGGAGCATCCGGAAATGCTGCCGCTTTCTGTCCCGCTGTTCCGCCTCGAAGATACCGGCATGGGCCTGCAGATGCAGGAATATGCGGTAAGCCAGGTACTGCACTGGTTCCGTCGCTTTGATGATTATCATGCGCTGAAGCAGGAATCCCGCTGGCAACCCTTGCCGGAATACCGCCGCGAGGATTTCACTATTGGCATCATGGGGGCAGGGGTGTTGGGCGGCAAAGTTGCGGAAAGCCTGTTGCGCTGGGGATTCCCGCTGCGCTGCTGGAGCCGTAGCCACAAATCCTGGCCGCAGGTCGAGAGTTTTGCCGGTCAGGAAGAGTTGGGCGCGTTTCTACGAGAAACCCGCGTGCTGATCAACCTGTTGCCAAATACGGCCGAAACTGTCGGTATCATCAATAAAACGCTACTGTCCCAGTTGCCGGATAACAGCTATGTTCTGAACCTTGCCCGCGGCGTGCATATCGTCGAGCCGGATCTACTGGCGGCGCTTGATAGCGGCAAACTGAAAGGGGCGATGCTGGATGTCTTTAGCCGCGAACCGCTGCCGAAAGAGAGCCCGCTGTGGGCGCATCCGCGCGTGGCCATGACGCCGCATATTGCCGCCGTTACCCGTCCGCAGGAAGCAATTGCCTATATTGCCAGCACCATTAGCCGCCTGGAGCGTGGTGAAACGGTCAGTGGGCAGGTCGACCGCCAGCGCGGCTACTAATCGATAGCCCCGCTACGGCGGGGTTTTTACTGATCATGACTCCTGATTCCTGCTATTCTTGCCACAAACAGAGGAGGAGATTGTGATGTATCCTGTTGACCTGCACATGCATACCGTCGCCAGCACCCACGCCTACAGTACCTTGCATGACTATATTGCCGAGGCCAAACGTAAAGGCATCAAACTTTTTGCCATCACCGATCACGGCCCGGATATGGCCGATGCCCCGCACTACTGGCATTTCGTCAATATGCGTATCTGGCCGCGTCTGGTTGATGGCGTCGGCATCCTGCGCGGCATTGAAGCGAATATCAAAAATACCCAGGGTGAAATTGACTGTACCGGACCAATGCTGACCTCGCTGGATCTGATCATTGCCGGTTTTCATGAGCCGGTATTCCCGCCTCAGGATAAAGCCACCCACACTGAAGCGATGATTGCCGCGATTGCCAGTGGCGCAGTCCACATGATTAGCCATCCTGGTAATCCGAAGTTCCCAATCGATATTCCGGCGGTGGCCGAAGCGGCGGCAAAGCATCATGTGGCGCTGGAAATTAATAATTCCTCTTTCCTTTCGTCGCGTATTGGTAGTGAGGATAATTGCCGGGCGATCGCCGCCGCCGTGCGTGATGCGGGTGGTTGGGTGGCGCTGGGTTCGGACTCGCATACCGCCTTTACCCTTGGCGAATTTACCGAATGCCGCAAAATTCTCGACGCGGTGAATTTCCCGGAAGAGCGGATCCTTAACGTCAGCCCGCGTCGACTACTGAATTTCCTTGAATCGCGTGGGATGCCGGCGATTGCGGAATTTGCAGACCTTTAATTAGAACCACTGGAACATATTGTATGAATGAATTTTCAATCCTCTGTCGCGTGCTGGGCTCGCTCTATTATCGTCAACCGCAGGACCCGCTGTTGGTGCCGCTGTTCACGCTGATTCGCGATGGCAAGCTGGCCGCCAGTTGGCCGCTGGAACAGGATGAATTACTGGAGCGTCTGCAGAAGAGTTGTGATACCCAGCCGTTAACCGCTGATTATAACGCCCTGTTCGTTGGGGAAGAATGTGCGGTCTCGCCTTATCGCAGCGCGTGGGTTGAAGGGGCAACTGAAGCGGAAGTTCGTGGTTTTCTGACGCAACACGGCATTCCTACTGGCGAAGGCCCAACCGATCATATTGGATCCTTACTGCTGGCCGCATCATGGCTTGAAGATCACGCCACGGAAGATGAAAGCGAAACGCTGGAAACGTTATTTGCCGATTATCTATTACCGTGGTGTGGTACCTTCCTTGGAAAAGTGGAGGCGCATGCGCAAACCGCATTCTGGCGCACCATGGCGCTATTAACGCGTGAAGCGATTTCCGCAATGTGGGATGAACTGCAGGAAGAAAACGACGAATAAATGTGACTAAAGTCACTTTTATTGTGAAACAGCAAACTCACGCTTTCATATTGTGTGTTCTGGATCGCATTTGGTTGCCGCGTATCTGCTATGATACGCGGCATGAACATACTCTTCGCAATCGCACTCACGACGGGCATTCTCTCCGGTCTCTGGGGATGGGTGGCGGTCTCACTTGGCCTGCTGAGCTGGGCCGGATTCCTCGGCTGTACGGCCTATTTCGCGTGCCCACAAGGCGGCCTGAAAGGGCTGTTGATTTCTGCCTGCACGGTCATGAGCGGCGTGATATGGGCGCTGGTGATTATTTACGGTAGCGCGCTGGCGCCGCAGTTAGAAATCCTCAGCTACGTGATGACCGGAATAGTCGCCTTCCTGATGTGTATTCAGGCGCGCCAGCTGCTACTTTCTTTTGTTCCCGGAACCTTTATCGGCGCCTGCGCGACGTTCGCCGCGAGCGGCGACTGGCGCATTGTCGTGCCGTCTCTGGCGCTGGGATTGGTCTTTGGCTATGCCATGAAAAACAGCGGACTGTGGCTGGCGGCACGAGCGACAAAGAGCAAGTCTCTGGCTAACGATAACGTCTGATTTTCTTCATATTTCCTCGATGACAGGAGCAAGGCTCCTGTCACGCACTACATGAAAGCCTTTTTGCATCAACCCCTCTTCGATTGTTTTTTCCTCTTAATGCAGACATTTTGAGCAAACAAACCATAATAATTTGATACCGTTTGCAAAAACGGAGAGAAAAAAGTATCTACAGGTACTTCATATATATACTGATTTTGTATGTAGTTGCTTGTATTCAACTGCGCTCATGGATGATTTGTAAGGTTTTTTTGACCGTTACGCAGAGGGGTTTTGCCGTGAAAAAAATGACTGGCGTACTACTTGCTACAGTTTGTTTCCTTCCCGCTTTATTGACGTTTTCAACTACCTCTAACGCCGCAAGCGGCGTGATTCGTTTCCACGGCGGCGTTGTCGAACCGCCTTGTAAAATTCGTTCTTCAGAAGATCAGGTCTCGATGGCCTGCGTGAAGCAGAAGTCAGTCACTTTTTCTGCTCAGCAGGTAGCCCGAGGGGATCTGCAACATGCCAATATCAAATCTACGCAATTAACCTACATTAATCCTCAGCACACTAACGCTATCCTCGAAGTGAATTATCGTTAACAGTACAGCCCCTGCCGGATCTGCAGGGGTTTTCCCGTCTCTCACCTGATATTCCCCGCAGATTTTTTGTAGCAAAATCAAGATGAATCGGTTTTGTTATCAAAAAGAAAACAAAAAGTAATATATTTGTGTTTTGTAACGCAATCATTGCCTTGCCGTAGTCTGGCGGCGCAGTGCGCTCAGGGATGGCCTGTTGCTTCTTTGCTATTCATACAGAGGAGTCTGCCGTGATAAAAAAAATCCACGCCTTAGCTGTGCCATGTCTGATGTTGTCATGCTTATTTGGCTCAGTGAATGCCGCGCCGACCGGCGGCGTTGTCGCCATTTACGGGCAGGTCGTTGACCCTTCCTGCGAGGCCAATAGTATGAATGGTAAGATTGAAATGGCCTGCCCGCGGCTGGGTAGCCAGGCGATTTCGCCGCAGGTGCTGACGACGGGGAATTTCAGTAATGACGCCGTCGGTTCGGCACAATTAAAGTATATTGATCCGCAACATACCCGCGCTATCCTCGAAGTGAATTATCGCTAATTACTGGCCCTCAGGCTTTCGCCTTGGGGGCTATCATGCCATAGTAGACATCACTCTGAGTATGAAGACGTTTGCCGACAGGAGGGGGAAATGGTGGTTCAACCTGAAGTGGTTCTCGGCGATATTACGACGTTGCAGGTAGATGTTATTGTCAATGCGGCAAACCCATCATTACTGGGTGGCGGCGGCGTTGATGGCGCCATTCATCGCGCAGCCGGCCCGGAACTACTGGCGGCCTGCAAAATAGTTCGTCAGCAGCAGGGCGAATGTCCTCCGGGGCATGCGGTTATCACCAGCGCCGGTAATCTACCGGCCAGCGCGGTGATTCATGCGGTCGGCCCCGTCTGGCACGGCGGCGGCGAGCAGGAAGCCGAATTACTGGCGGATGCCTATCGCAATAGTCTGTTGCTGGCGGCAGCCAATAATTATCGTTCTATTGCTTTTCCGGCTATCAGCACCGGCGTATATGGCTATCCGAAACAGGCGGCGGCGGAAATTGCGGTGAAAACGGTGAATGCTTTCCTCACCCGATATAATCCGCTGGAACGGGTGTGCTTCGTCTGCTTTGATAACGAAACGGCGGAGATCTATCAGCGATTATTGCGGGCGGAATGAATCGTTACACCGGCAGCACGCGGGCGCGCTGCCGGTTGAGGCGTTTAGTTAACCGACACCGGCGTTTTAGCCGGTTTTTGCTGCGGTTTACCCGAGAACAGGAAGCGGAGCAGCGGAATGCGTAGATGGATTTCGTACAATATCAGCGCAATCCCCACCACAAATACCAGTCCGGTGATAAAACCTAACAGGTTCGATTTTATTATCGGCGTAATCCATGCCCCATACAGCAGAGTCAGCGGATGGTGCACCAGGTAGATAAACAGCGAGGCGTTGACGAAGTAAGTCACCCGTGCGGACTGGAAGTTGAGCAGGCGGTGGCCCAGTGAGAACACCACGTTTACCATCCACAGCCCCAGTACCATCGTAATCACCGATTCGGTTTCATACATCCAGCCATCGCCAGAACCATACTGCTGGTTAAGACGATAGGCGATAAAGCCCAGCAGTGCGCCAACAAAACACCACGGTGATGAGGTGGTGAACATCGCTTTCAGTCGCGGATTGATGAACGTCTGCGCGCCGAGAATAAAGAACGGCAGATAGAACAGGGTCTGCATCACGATGAAGTTAAACAATCCGTTACTGAGAATAGGCGGGTAAATAATAAAAATGGTGCGACGGATCACCGCGTACAATACGCCAAGTCCCAGAAAAATCAGTGATAATTGACTGAATGTGACGGTGTCACCAAAGCTGTTGTCCTGCTTTTTCCGCCGATTGGCCAGCCATTTAAACAGCACTACCCCGGCGGTGGTCAGCACCACGAGCACCAGCAAAAACCACAGATGGGAGATAAGCTCCCAGGCCAGAGTATTGAATTTGTCATAGCCGGAGAGCGTATGCCAGTCCTGGGCTTTACCATTGACGTATTGCAGCATCAGAAACTGCGGCAGCGTAAGCAGCGGGATCGCGGTGAGCATCGGGATGCCAACTCGCTCTACGCGCACTTTCCACCATTTCTTCAGCGGATAGCGGAGAAACAGCATGTATGAGAAATAGCCGGAAATAACAAAGAAGACCTGCATACGGAAGGCATGGATAAAATCGTTGAACAGCGTTAGCCCCCAGGAGGGCTCCAGGCTATTCACATGCCAGCTGTGGCTGGAGTAGATAAGTGAGATGTGAAACGGGATCCCCAACAGCATCAGCCAGGCGCGGATACTGTCGAAGAAATATTCACGTTCTACTGGTGTTTTATTCATAAATTCACAACAATCTCAGACAATTCGTCTTATCACTCAGGGCGATAACGGGTACATTGCCAGCAACCCTACATGAACTCAGGGTATCTGTCTCCAGGATAAGTACGCAAAGTGCAATATGGGACAGAGAACTGTTTATTCCCTGGTCCGCTAAGCTGAACAATGCAGGGATTATGTTGTCGGATTGCCTGAGTTTCCATTAAAATAGATCGGATCGATTTAAGCACACAAAGGGGGAAGTGCTTACTTACTATGAAACATAAACCACAGATGATGAAAATGCGTTGGTTAAGCGCAGCCGTAATGTTGTCCCTGTGTACTTCATCTGCATGGGCATTCAGCATTGATGACGTAGCAAAACAGGCGAAAACGTTAGCCGGGAAAGGCTATGAAGCGCCGAAAAGTAACTTACCCTCCGCCTTCCGCGATATGAAATACGCGGATTACCAGCAAATCCAGTTCAATCACGATAAAGCCTACTGGAATAACCTGAAGACCCCGTTCAAGCTGGAATTTTACCACCAGGGTATGTATTTCGACACGCCGGTTACTATTAATGAAGTGACCAGCACCAGCGTACGTAAAATTAAATATAGCCCGGATTATTTTAATTTTGGCAATGTTCAGCACGATAAAGACACGGTGAAAGACCTTGGTTTCGCCGGTTTCAAAGTACTGTATCCGATCAATAGCAAAGACAAGAATGACGAAATCGTCAGCATGCTCGGTGCCAGCTACTTCCGCGTTCTGGGCCAGGGTCAGGTATATGGGCTTTCCGCCCGCGGCCTGGCTATCGATACCGCGCTGCCGTCCGGCGAAGAGTTCCCTCGCTTCCGCGAGTTCTGGATTGAGCGTCCGAAAGCGACCGATAAACGCTTAACCATCTATGCGCTGCTGGATTCCCCGCGTGCGACCGGCGCCTATCGTTTTGTGATTATGCCAGGCCGCGACACCGTGGTTGATGTGCAGTCGAAGGTCTATCTGCGCGACAAAGTCGGCAAGCTTGGTGTGGCGCCGTTGACCAGTATGTTCCTGTTTGGGCCGAACCAACCGTCGCCGACCACCAACTATCGTCCGGAATTACATGACTCCAACGGTCTGTCGATTCTTGCCGGTAACGGCGAGTGGATCTGGCGTCCGCTGAATAACCCGAAACATCTGGCCGTTAGCAGTTATGCGATGGAAAACCCGCAAGGGTTTGGCCTGCTGCAGCGTGGCCGCCAGTTCTCCCGCTTTGAAGATCTCGACGATCGTTACGACCAGCGCCCGAGCGCGTGGATCACCCCGAAAGGCGACTGGGGTAAGGGTAAAGTCGAATTGGTTGAAATCCCGACTAACGATGAAACCAACGATAATATCGTCACCTACTGGACCCCGGATCAGCTGCCGGAACCAGGCAAAGAGATGAACTTCAAGTACTCCATTACCTTTAGCCGTGATGAAGACAAACTGCATGCCCCAGACAACGCTTATGTGGTGCAGACTCGCCGCTCAACCGGTGATGTGAAGCAGTCTAATCTCATTCGCCAGCCAGATGGCACTATCGCTTTCATCGTTGATTTCACCGGCGCTGACATGAAAAAAATGGCGGCGGATACTCCGGTAACGGCGCAGGCGAGCATCGGCGATAACGCCGAAATCGTGGAAAACTCGGTGCGCTATAACCCGGTTATTAAAGGTTGGCGTATGACCCTGCGCGTGAAAGTGAAAGATCCGAAGAAAACCACGGAAATGCGCGCGGCGCTGGTCAATGGCGATCAGACGCTAAGCGAAACCTGGAGCTATCAGCTGCCTGCCAATGAATAAGATAACGAATTATATCGACGCATTGCCGCTGTCGGATGCAGAAAAAGCCGCTTTACCTGATGCGAACCTGCAAGCCGTACATGAAGCGCTTGACGCAGAGCATCATCATTTTCCGCGCGATGAAGATTCCCCGTTAGGATCGGTAAAAGCGCGGCTGGAGCATAGCTGGCCGGACTCTCTGGCCGGCGAGCAACTGGTGAAAGATGATGAAGGGCGCACGCAGCTTCATGCGATGCCGAAAGCCAAACGCTCTTCTATGATCCCGGATCCGTGGCGTACCAACCCGGTAGGCCGCTTCTGGGATCGTCTGCGCGGCCGCGACGTGACCCCGCGCTATCTCTCTCGTCTTACGCAAGAAGAGCGCGAAAGCGAACAGAAATGGCGTACCGTCGGCACCATTCGCCGCTACATTTTGCTGCTGCTGACGCTGGCGCAAACGGTAGTGGCTACCTGGTATATGAAGACCATCCTCCCTTATCAGGGCTGGGCGCTGATCAATCCATCCGATATGGTTGGCCAGGATCTGTGGGTCTCCTTCATGCAATTACTGCCGTACGTATTGCAGAGCGGCATCCTGATCCTCTTCGCGGTACTGTTCTGCTGGGTCTCGGCCGGTTTCTGGACCGCCCTGATGGGATTCCTGCAACTGCTGATCGGGCGTGATAAATACAGTATTTCGGCATCCACCGTTGGCGACGAGCCGCTGAACCCGGAACACCGGACCGCGCTTATCATGCCTATCTGTAACGAAGATGTTGATCGTGTGTTTGCCGGCCTGCGCGCCACCTGGGAATCGGTGAAAGCGACGGGTAACGCTGCGCACTTTGACGTTTACGTGCTAAGCGACAGCTACGACCCGGACATCTGCGTTGCCGAGCAGAAAGCGTGGATGGAGTTGATTGCTGAAGTGCAGGGCGAAGGCCAGATCTTCTATCGTCGTCGTCGTCGTCGCGTGAAACGTAAAAGCGGCAACATCGATGATTTCTGCCGTCGCTGGGGTAGCCAGTATAGCTATATGGTGGTGCTCGACGCTGACTCAGTGATGACCGGTGAGTGCCTGAGCGGGCTGGTGCGCCTGATGGAAGCGAATCCGAATGCCGGGATCATCCAGTCTTCGCCGCGCGCCTCCGGTATGGATACCCTGTATGCGCGCTGCCAGCAGTTCGCCACCCGCGTGTACGGTCCGCTGTTTACCGCCGGGCTGCACTTCTGGCAGTTGGGGGAATCACACTATTGGGGCCACAACGCCATTATCCGCGTGAAGCCGTTCATTGAGCACTGTGCGCTGGCGCCGCTGCCGGGCGAAGGTAACTTTGCCGGCTCGATTCTGTCGCACGACTTCGTGGAAGCCGCGCTGATGCGCCGTGCGGGGTGGGGCGTTTGGATCGCCTACGATCTGCCGGGCTCCTATGAAGAGCTGCCGCCGAACCTGCTGGATGAGCTGAAACGCGACCGCCGCTGGTGTCAGGGTAACCTGATGAACTTCCGCCTATTCCTGGTAAAAGGGATGCACCCGGTACACCGTGCGGTGTTCCTGACCGGCGTCATGTCCTATCTGTCGGCGCCGCTGTGGTTTATGTTCCTCGCGCTGTCGACGGCGCTGCAGGTCGTGCACGCCCTGACCGAGCCGCAGTACTTCCTGCAGCCGCGTCAGCTGTTCCCGGTATGGCCGCAGTGGCGTCCGGAGCTGGCTATCGCGCTGTTTGCCTCGACCATGGTGCTGCTGTTCCTGCCAAAACTGCTGAGTATCATTCTGGTGTGGTGCAAGGGGCCGAAAGAGTACGGCGGCTTCTTCCGCGTGACGCTTTCCCTGCTGCTGGAGGTGCTGTTCTCGGTGCTGCTGGCGCCGGTACGCATGCTGTTCCATACCGTGTTCGTGGTCAGCGCGTTCCTTGGTTGGGAGGTGGTGTGGAATTCACCGCAGCGCGATGATGACTCAACGCCGTGGGGCGAGGCCTTTATGCGTCATGGTTCACAGCTGCTGCTGGGGCTGGTATGGGCGGTGGGCATGGCGTGGCTGGATCTGCGTTTCCTGTTCTGGCTGGCGCCGATCGTCGTGTCGCTGATCCTCTCTCCGTTTGTCTCGGCGATTTCCAGCCGCGCGACGGTAGGTCTGCGCACTAAGCGTTGGAAATTGTTCCTGATCCCCGAAGAGTATTCGCCGCCGCAGGTATTGAAAGATACCGATGCTTATCTGACCCTGAACCGTCAGCGTTCGCTGGGCGATGGCTTTATGCACGCGGTATTTAACCCATCGTTTAACGCTCTGGCGACGGCAATGGCAACGGCGCGTCACCGCCACGGGCATATCCTGGATATCGCCCGGGAACGCCACGTCGAGCAGGCGCTAAATGAAACGCCTGATAAGCTTAACCGCGATCGTCGGCTGGTGCTGTTAAGCGATCCGGTAACGATGTCGCGCCTGCACTATCGCGTGTGGAACTCCCCGGAGAAATACTCCTCCTGGGTGGGTGAGTATCAGAAACTCACGCTGAACCCGCTGGCGTTGAAAACGAAGTAAGCCGTACGTTAAGGAAAATACCGGCAATTGTGCCGGTATTTTTTTGCCTGAGAGGAAGTGAATGAGAATATTTCTGCTTATCGCCATGACGCTGGTCCTCAGCGGCTGCGGCAGCATTATTAGCCGTACGGTGCCGGGGCAGGGCCATGGCAACCAGTATTACCCCGGTGTACAGTGGGATGTTCGCGATTCAGGCTGGCGCTATCTGACTATTCTCGATCTGCCATTCTCGCTGGTATTCGATACGCTGTTGCTGCCGCTAGACGCCAGCCATGGTCCCTACGAGTAATTAACGCTCATCCCACTCATCGGCTGCGGTCTGCCCCTCTTCGGTATCCAGGGAGGGCTCCAGCTGAAACTCGCCTTCGTCCCATTCGTGTAGCGTATTCTCTTCCACCCACTCCTGGCGTAGCTCGATTTCGTCATAATCGCCGTCAAATACGCTCTGTGCCGCCTCACCACTGAGCATGGGCAAACACTCGCCTTCTTCATCTTCGCTGGCGAAGAATTCGGCCCGCCAGGCGATATCGCCGTCCTGGAGAATGTATTTCTGCATATTGAACTGTTCGATATCGGCACTTTCTTCATCGCTGTCGGGATTATCGGCCAAAAACTCTTCCCGGGCGGCGTCGATTGCCTCTTCGAGCGTGGCGTAGAAAACTGATTCCGTTGACATAGCTAACCCCCTAAGAAGAATGAAAAAGGACACGTTTCAATCTATAGAAGGCGGTTAGCCTGGCGTCAAGGCGGAGTAGCGCTGAAGCGCTTAATTTACCGAACGTTTACCCGAGCCTCCGTCATCCGCTGAAGCGTTGTACCGTGGGCGGCGCAGACTGATGGTTGAGTAAAAGGCGTTAAACAGGACGACGCAGGCGGTGACGAGGAACACGGCGCGGAAGCCGTAGTTGGCCGAGACCGAGGCGCCGATTAACGGCCCGGTGACGTTACCAATATCGCGAAACGACTGGTTATAACTGAAGATGCGCCCTGATATCTGGCTGGTGGAGTTGTAGACCAGCAGAGTTTGTACGGCGGGTAACAGCGCGCCGTCGGCGGCGCCGAGCAAAAAGCGCAGAATGCCTAGCTGCAGCGGCGTCTGTACGAAGGACATCGGGATTAACAGCAGCACGGAAATAACCAGGGCAACGATCAGGATCTTTTCCGGCCCGATACGATCGCCGAGCTTGCCTAAACGTGGCGCGCTCAGCAGGGCGGCAATGCCGGGTACGGAGGCAATCATACCGCTAATAAAGGCGATATTACTGACGTTACCCGCCAGGTCGCGCACGTAGAGCGTCAGGATCGGCGCAATGGATCCGGTAGCGACCTGGATAATCAATGAGGTGACGAACAAGCTGAGCACCAGTTTCGGGTTCTTAAGCGAACCGAAAACGTCCCTGGCATTGAGCATCTCTTTTTTGTTCACCGGAACAAAGTTTTCGCGGATTAAAAACAGGGTGAACAGGAAGCAGATAAACAGCACCGTGGCGGTCATGAAGAAGACGGTGCGCAATCCCCAGTGGTCGGCAAGGAAACCGCCCGCCAGCGGGCCCAGCAGCGCGCCGCTTACCGCGCCGGTTGAAAGCGTTCCTAGCGCCCAGCCGCTTTTCTGACGCGGGATTTGGGTCGCGATCAGCGCATTGGCATTGGGGATAAATCCGCCCAGTAAACCCAGCAGCGCGCGCAGGATCAGGAATTGCCATATGTTCTGCGCCATGCCCATCAGCATCATGACGATGGCCATCCCCAGCGCCGAGCGTAGCAGCATAATCTTACGCCCTTTACGGTCGGCCAATCCGCCCCAGAACGGCGAGGCGATGGCGGAAAACAAGAAGGTAATGCTAAAGACCAGCCCTGACCACATATTCAGCGCGCTATGGCCGGTCACGCCCAACTGTTCGACGTAGAGCGGCAAAAAAGGCATCACGAGGCTAAAGGCGGCGCCGGTTAAAAAGCAGCCAAGCCAGGTGACGGTAAGATTTCGTTTCCAGTTGATAGGCGTATCAGCAGACGGCATAAGGTCTCACTGGCCCGCGGCGCGGGTCAAAATAAAGGAAAATATGAGCCTGCTAATTATGCGCCTGAGAAATGGTTGCCGCAATGGAGCGTAGCTTTTAAAGCTAAAGGAGTATTAAAAAGGACTGGCGGTAGAATTTATCCGGGCGAGGACCACCCGGATAGAGAGTCAATCAGTAGCGCGAAGGTACGCCTTCCGGACGAGTTTTAAAGCGGCGATGCAGCCACATATATTGCTCTGGCGCCATCATGATGCATTTTTCGACGATTTTGTTCATCCACGCGGCGGTGGTTTCTGCGTTTTCCAGAGGCGGATCGCATTCCGGCGGCAGCATAATGAGCTCATAGCCTTTGCCGTTTGGTTTACGTCGTGGGACAAACGGCACAATGCAGGCTTTGGACATTTTCGCCAGCATCCAGGTGCCGGAAGTGGTGGCGGCCTGGTCGACGGCGAACAGCGGCGCGAAGACGCTGGCGGTCGGGCCGTAGTCGTGATCCGGGGCGTACCAGACCACTTCGCCTTTTTTTAGCGCGCGGATCATGCCTTTGAGATCTTTACGGTCAATCATATCTTTGTTGGAACGCAGGCGGCCCCAGGTCTGCAGCCAGTCGATAACCGGGTTGTCATTTGGCCGATAAACCCCGATACCGGGCTCGTTCATGCCGAACATGCGCGCGCCCATTTCCAGCGTCAGGAAATGGATACCAATCAGCAGAATACCGCGGTTTTGCGCCTGCACGTCACGGACATATTCAAAGCCAATGGTATCGGTCCAGCGCGCAATGCGGCGGGTAGGCCAGAACCATGCCATGCCGGTTTCCATCAGGCCCATGCCGACGGACTCAAAGTTTTGCACTACCAGTTGATGACGCTCTTGTTCGCTCTTCTCAGGAAAGCAGAGCTCAAGATTGCGATAAGCGATTTTTGCGCGGCGCTTCATAAAACGCATTGCCAGGCGACCGATGGCATTACCGAGACGGTAGATAATCGGATAAGGGAGCTGGACGACTAACCACAACAGGCCAATGCCCAGCCACAGCAGCCAGTAGCGCGGATGGAGCAGCGCGGCGGAAAATTTCGGTAAATGGGTCATTTCATACCTGTCTGATTTAACAACGCGTTCTATTATCGCATTTTTTTCCGCTGTCGCCAAAAGCCGTCTCCTGCCGCAGATGATTGTTAATGACTGAAAATTGCGTGGATGAAATGTAGCGTAAAATGTAGGGATGTAAATTAACGGGGTTTGCTATATGATGCCCGCCGTTTATTTTACTCATTTCCTATGTCGAGCAGGTACACCATGCCAGTGTTACACAACCGCATTTCAAATGAGACGTTAAAGGCGCAGATGTTGGCTGAAACCGAGCCGCGCACGACGATCTCGTTCTATAAATATTTCACTATCGTTGACCCGAAAGCGACCCGTGATGCCCTGTGGCTGGCGCTGACTAAGCTGAATGTCTTTGGTCGCATCTATCTGGCGCATGAAGGTATTAATGCGCAGATCAGCGTGCCGGAAAGCAAGGTCGCGGCGCTGCGTGAATTTCTTGATGGCTTTGACCCGGCGCTGAAGGGGTTACGTCTGAATATCGCGCTGGATGATGACGGTAAATCCTTCTGGGTCCTGCGTCTCAAGGTCCGCGACCGTATTGTGGCCGACGGTATTGATGACCCGACCTTTAACCCCTCTGACGTTGGCGAGTACCTGAAAGCGGCGGAAGTGAACGCGATGCTGGACGATCCGGACGCGGTATTCATCGATATGCGCAACCATTATGAGTACGAAGTCGGTCACTTCGAGAACGCGATGGAAATTCCGGCGGATACCTTCCGCGATCAATTGCCGAAAGCGGTTGAGATGATGCAGGAGTATAAAGACAAGAAGATTGTCATGTACTGTACCGGCGGCATTCGCTGTGAGAAGGCCAGCGCCTGGATGAAACATAGCGGTTTCAATAAGGTGTGGCACATTGAAGGCGGGATTATCGAGTACGCGCGACGCGCCCGTGAACAGGGCTTGCCGGTACGCTTTATCGGTAAGAACTTTGTCTTTGACGAGAGAATGGGCGAGCGTATTTCTGATGATGTGATTGCCCACTGCCATCAATGCGGCGCACCGTGCGACAGCCACACCAATTGCCTGAATGACGGTTGCCATTTGCTTTTTATTCAGTGCCCGGCTTGTGCCGAGAAATTTGCCGGTTGCTGTAGCGAAGCCTGCATGGAAGAGCATAAACTGCCGGAAGAGGAGCAGCGCAAACTGCGGGCGGGACGAGAGAATGGCAATAAGATTTTTAATAAATCCCGCGGCCGTCTGAATACCAAATTAGGTATCCCGGATCCCGACCCGTCAGTAAAACCATAACCAGATGAGGTCGATTGCCGCTAGCAGCAGCCACAGCGCGAGATAAATCATAAAGTGCTCGCGCACGTTGTTGACTAACCAGTGATACAGGCGACGCATACACACTCTCTGATATGAAACGGCCTCGATTGAGGCCGTTTGGTTTTATGGCCGGCTATTATTGCGAAAAGCGCGCCAGCGAGAAGGGAGTCAGATCAAACTCCGTCGTTTCACCTTGCGCAAATTGCGTCGCAATTTCGCCTAGTACCGGGGCAAACTTGAAACCGTGACCGCTTAACCCGGTAATGAGTAATGTATTGTCGTGACCGGGAAGCGTATCGATGATGAAGTCTTCATCGACCGTATTATCGTAAGTGCAGGAGGCGCCGTGCAGGCAGCCGCCAATCCCGGGTAGCACGTTGCGCAGGAAGTTGAACGACTCCGAGCCATCGCTGGCCACCGCGCCAAACGGTTTCCGCTCTTCCGGTTCGGAAATCAGCTGGCCGCCGTTATGCTTGCCGATCTTCAATTCGTTGTCTTCTGCCGGGAAGCCATAATACTGATCGCCATTCGGCAGTTCGCCGGTGAAAGCAGGGAAGTTGTTTTTCGCGCTATAGCGACCATCGGCCTGGAACCAGGCGAAGACTTTACGTACCGGTTGAATGGGCAGTTCCGGCAATAATTTTGTTACCCAGGTTCCGGCGCTGATCAGCAGTTTTTTGCCGCTGTAGCTACCATCGGCGGTATCGATGGTCACGCCGTCGGTGTGATGGTGAATTGCGGTAACCGGGCAGTTGAACAGTTGGGCGCAGCCCGCTTCGCGCGCCAGGCGAATCCAGGTTTCTACCGCCAGCTCGCTGCGTAACACGCCGGAAGCCGGTTCAAAAATAGCCCGGTAATCTTGCGGAATACGAATCTCCGGCCAACGTTTCATGACCGCCTCAGCATCCAACTCTTCCACGTTAAGCTCGAACTGACGCGCGCTGTGAGCCACGTTATTGAGAAAATCGGAGCTAGCGGGGCCAAGGTTAATAACCCCAGTTTTTTCGAATACGGCCTCGCCGCTACTTTGCGCAAATTCGTCCCATAGCTGCTGGGCGCGTAGCACCAACGGCACGTATCTTTCGCCCTCGCCATAGGCGTGACGAATCAGCCGCGTACTGCCATGGTGGCTGCCTTCCTGGTGCGGCGGTTTGTGGGCATCGGTCATCAGGACATTCAGACCGGCGCGACGGGCGTAATAGCCGGCGGCAGCGCCAACGGAGCCACTACCGATAATGATGAGGTCGTATTGCATGGTGAGTTCCGGGTTATTGTTTTATTAGCAGGGTAATTAACATCAGCCGGATGTACAAGCGCGAAAAATAATTCAGGCACCCGCAGGTGCCTGTTCAGTGAATATTTAGACATCATCGGTGATGCTAATGTCTGCGATACTCATTTTCCTGGTAATCGCCAGATTCTATCTTCGCTATTCCTGCTTCCAGAATAGAAATAAACTGACGTGCGACATCCGTCGTTAGCCATAGCGTCTGGCCAATTTCTGCTTCTTTATTGCTTTCTTGCGTGGGGTTTTGGTAGTGCAGGCGCAACATCAGCGCATCGTAGCTATCAACGGTGCTGATGTCCCATCCGACGAGGGGATGGGTCTGGATGACTTCATTATTCTTTTCCATCATAACCCCTTATTCATATGTTAAAAGACAACAATTCTCGAGGTTTAATGCTTGTTTTCTGAAGCACGTTAATTATATCAGCAGTTAAGTACAAACTCGAGAAAATAAATAATTAGAGACAAATTTTGCTCTGATTGGCGGTTTTTTGCGCGAGTTTCGTCCTGGGTCTCATTATTTTTTAAGGAATTTATCAGGATATTAAGGAAAGTCTTAGTTATAAGCGGAGATAAAAAAGCCGGGGCGACCCGGCAAAAAAAAGCACAATGAGGGAGCAAATTGATTTTGCGTAAGCAAACCCGGAGGCTTAGTCGTGGATAAACCAGTCGTCGGCGCTTTCCCAGGTTTCCTGCAGGATTTCGCTAATCCGGTCTTTGTCTTCTTTCAAACCACCGATGACCGACAAATTATTGCCGGCGGCATAACGTACCGTGACCTGGTTTTCACGTTCCGGGTAGTGTTGAGCGATACGTTTAGAGAGTTCGTTATTCAGCGCTTCCAGCGCGCCGCTGGGTAAGGCTGTGGTTTTGGCAATTGACACTTCGATGCGCATAATGGCCCCCTGGGTAATATACTGTTTATTTATACAGTAATGCTTGCGCATTTACAACAGGGGGCAAAAAACTTTATTTTTTCATCGTCCAACGCACGGTTTCACCGGCCAGGAACGGCACCAACGTATCGCCTGGAAGGGCGATGCTTTCGGCAACGGTGCTTTCTTCGCGTACCAGTTCAACGTAGCTTTCATTCACCGGCAGGCCGTAGAAGCGCGGGCCATTCAGCGAGCAGAAAGCCTCAAAATGCGCCAGCGCGTTCATCTCTTCAAAGACGGTGGCGTAGCTGCCGAGCGCGGTTGGGGCATTGAAACAGCCCGCACAGCCGCAGCTGGCCTCTTTACGGTGGCGCGCGTGCGGGGCGGAGTCGGTGCCGAGGAAGGCGCGACTGAACCCGCTGGCGACCAGTTCACGCAGCGCCTGCTGGTGGACATTACGCTTGAGGATCGGCAGGCAGTATAGATGCGGACGAATACCGCCAACCAGCATATGATTGCGGTTAAACATCAGATGCTGCGGCGTGATGGTGGCGGCCAGCAGTTCGTTGCCGTCGCGCACGTATTCAGCGGCATCTTTGGTGGTGATATGTTCGAAGACCACTTTTAACCCCGGCAGCCGTTTGCGCAGCGGTTCCATCACCGTCTCGATAAAGCGCGCTTCGCGATCGAAGATATCAATATCAGCGTGGGTAACTTCGCCGTGCACCAGTAGCGGCATGCCCAGTTTTTCCATCCGTTCCAGCACCGGCATAATGGCATCGGTGCTGGTCACGCCGTGACTGGAGTTGGTGGTGGCGTTTGCCGGGTAGAGTTTGGCTGCGGTAAATACGCCTTCATGGAATCCGCGTTCCAGTTCGTCCGGGTCGAGCGTGTCGGTCAGGTAGCAGGTCATCAGCGGAGTGAAATCATGCCCGGCGGGAATCGCATCGATGATGCGCTGGCGGTAAGCAATGGCAGCAGCGACGGTCGTTACCGGCGGTACCAGATTCGGCATCACGATCGCCCGGCCATAAAACTCACTGGTGTAAGGCACGACGGTTTTTAACATATCATCATCGCGAAGATGGATATGCCAGTCGTCTGGGCGGCGGATTTTCAATACCTGGGGTTGTGCTGTCATGGAAGGCTCCGGCTAATTGGTTCAGTCATCAGGGCTGTTTTTTGCCGGGCACTAAGGATAAGCGTAAACGTTTTCCTTTGCACTCATTTCCGTAAAAAATTAAGGGCGCTATATTCAGCGCCCTTATCGTTTAGTCAGTGAAGGGGATGATTATCTCGCCCGGTTTCACTTCAATTCCTTTCGCGTATTTCTTCGCTAAGGCCTCGCCGGTGCTGGCATCTTCACGCAGAACGTAGGCCGGTTGCTGGTTGAAATAGCTGCGCAGCGACTGATTCAGATAGGGGATCAGCGTCTGTACCACGGAGGTGAGCTTTTCCGGCTTAACTTTCGCATCGACGACTTCCATTTCACGCAGATAAATCGCGCCTTGCTCTTTATTGAACACCGGCAGCGCTTTAAGCTTCAGGTCGATGGTCGCTTTCTGATTGCCAAACAGCGAATTCAGATCCAGATTAGCGGTTCCGCTCAGCGCCACTTTGTTAGGCTCTTCACGACCGATGGCGCTGGTCAGGTTTTGCAGTTCAATATGCGCATCCGCTACGCCAGGCAGGCCGATATCTTTGGCGAAGTGATTACGTTTCTGCAGCGCCTGGTTAATCTCCTGCTCGCTCACCGAGTATTGCGTAAGCTGGTTACATCCGCTCAGAAGGCCGCTGACAATCAGCGCGGCCGCGATCAACATCTTTTTCATTGGGTTCCTTAACGTCATGCCATGGCTAATGCTGACACAAAGCAGCATGGTCTGCTAGCCCCGCTTGTACTAGCGGAAAATGCTGAAAAAAAGGATTACCACTTTGGCCGCGCGTCAGATGCGCGGTTCCAGCATACCGGAAGCCGACCGTTTCTGGCTGAACTGCCACCACAATGCAATGAATGTCGCAAAGCCGATAATGCCCAACATCAACCACGGGAGTTCAGGCTGACTGAGCACTTTACCGGCATCAAACAGCCAGCCGCCGCCGGCGTACCCCAGCGCGCCGCCGAAGGCCAGGCCAAGGCGGCTGAAACCCATATAGCTGCCGCGAGCGCGGGCATCGGCCAGTGACGCGCCCAGCGTTTCGCGCGCGGGTTCGGCAATGATCGACCCGATATAAAAGATACAAATCAGGGTAAAGAGCTGCTGTAGCGTGCTGGTTAAGCCAATCGGCAGCATCGCCGCCGTCATTACCAGCAAACCCGCCATCAGACGATGCTCGAGGCGAAAACGTTTTTCGCTCCAGCGGGCGATGGGGTACAGCAGGGTCAGGGAAATTGTCGCTTCAATGGCATACATCCATTTCACCGCCGCCGGAGAACCCGCAATATCGTTAACCATAATCGGCAGCATGAGCATCACCTGTACGGCCAGCATGTAGTAACCGGTCAGGGTCAGCACGTAAGTGACAAAGCGCTTATCGCGTAACACCAGCCCCAACCCTTCGCGGACCGGCGTTTTGACCGTCGAGAGTTTCCAGGCCGGTAGGTACCAGGCGTTAAACGCGGCGCAGGCAATAAAAAGCGCCGCCCCCGCGCTGCATACCAGACGGAAATCGTACTGTAATAGCCAGCTGCCTAGCAGGGCGCCGATTACCGCGCCGGCGCTATCCTGCATCATCAGGATAGAGAAGAAGCGACCGCGTTGATGCGGGCGCACCAGCTTGACCACCAGCGCCGCTCGCGGCGGGTCGAACAGTGTGCCGCCGAGACCGGACAAAATGCACGAGAGCCAGAGTACCCAGGGCTCATGGGCGACGGCCATCGCCGCGAAACCGCCGGCGCGCATCAGCATCCCGGTGACGATCATCGGTTTAGCGCCAAAACGATCGGCGATCGCCCCACCGAAGATGCCTAAACCTTGTTGCACCAGCTGACGCAGACCGAGGGCAATACCGACCATCAGCGCTGCCCAGCCCATCTGGTCGACAAAACGGATCGATATCAGGGGGAATACGACAAAAAAGCCGAGAACAACCAGCATGTTATCGACTAACAGGAAATATTTACCCAGGCTCCTTGCCTGCGATACGCGGGACATTTCCCCTCCAGGGAAAAAGAAAGATAAGCTTAGATATTCTGCGGGTGCGCCGGTTATTTTCCCAGCATACTGGCGACAATATTTTTTTATCAAAAAGCAAGATCGATTGAGGCTATTCATCGAAAAATGGAGATGGTGCAGAAAATGGTATGTTGCTGTTTTCACACCTTCACTCAGGGAAGGTATAGTGAAAGATATCAGTTTGGGGCAGGGAACAGGAGTGAGGAATGTTTGGCTATCGCAGTAACGTACCCAAGGTGCGTTTGACGACGGACCGGCTGGTGGTGCGGCTGGTTCACGATCGTGACGCTTGGCGTCTGGCCGATTACTACGCGGAAAACAAAGGGTTCCTGAAACCCTGGGAGCCGGTGCGCGATGAAAGCCACTGTTATCCCTCCGGCTGGCAGGCGCGATTGTCGATGATTACGGAATTTCATAAACAAGGTTCGGCATTCTATTTCGCGCTGCTCGATCCTGATGAGAAAGAGATTATTGGCGTAGCGAACTTCTCCAACGTGGTACGCGGTTCATTCCACGCCTGCTATCTCGGCTATTCCATTGGTGAAAAGTGGCAAGGGCAGGGGCTGATGTTTGAAGCGCTGACCGCGGCGATTCGCTATATGCAGCGTACGCAGCATATCCATCGCATCATGGCCAACTATATGCCGCACAATAAACGCAGCGGTGACTTGCTCGCCCGACTGGGTTTCGAGAAAGAGGGTTACGCTAAGGACTACCTCCTCATTGATGGGCAATGGCGAGATCACGTATTGACGGCATTAACGACCACTGACTGGACCCCGGGGCGCTAAGGAGACAACATGAAATATCAGCTAACCGCACATGAAGCGCGCATTATTGGTTGCCTGCTGGAGAAGCAAGTGACCACACCCGAACAATATCCGCTGTCGGTGAATGCGGTGGTCACCGCCTGTAACCAGAAAACCAACCGCGAGCCGGTGATGTCGCTGGCGGAAAGCGATGTTCAGGATTTGCTGGATGAACTGGTTAAACGCCACTATCTGCGTACGGTAAGCGGTTTTGGCAATCGAGTGACCAAATATGAACAGCGCTTCTGTAATTCCGAATTTGGCGACCTCAAGTTAACAGCGGCGGAAGTCGCCATCGTCACGACGCTGCTGCTGCGCGGCGCGCAAACGCCAGGCGAGTTGCGCAGCCGCGCGCAGCGGATGTATGAATTCCGCGATATGGCCGAGGTGGAAAGCACGCTCGACAATTTGGCCAGTCGCGAAGACGGCCCGTACGTCGCGCGCCTTCCGCGCGAACCGGGTAAACGCGAAAGCCGCTATATGCACCTGTTTTGTGATGACATGGATTCGCTCATTACCGTCGTGGAAGCCGTGTCGCCGCCGAATGACGATCTGCAGGCGCGCGTTGAGGCGCTGGAGGCGGAAGTGGCTGAGCTCAAAGTACGCCTTGATTCACTGCTGGCTCACTTAGGAGAGTAATTGTGACGGCAAAATTACGCGTTGGCGTGGTGGGGCTCGGCGGCATTGCGCAAAAGGCATGGCTGCCGGTGCTTGGCGCCGCCGATGGTTGGACGCTGCAGGCCGCCTGGTCGCCGGGGAAAGAGAAAGCGTTACGCATCTGTGAAACCTGGCGCCTACCTTATGCCGAGTCTCTGGATGCGCTGGCGGCGCAATGTGATGCGGTATTTGTCCATACCTCAACCGCTTCACATTATGAAGTGGTGCATCATCTGCTGAATGCAGGAGTTCATGTTTGCGTGGACAAGCCGCTGGCGGACAAGCTCAGCGAAGCCGAATCACTGGTTGAACTGGCGGCGCGTCGGCGTTTAACGTTAATGGTGGGTTTCAATCGCCGTTTTGCGCCGCTGTATCGTGAATTAAAAGCGCATCTCAACGATGCGGCGTCATTGCGCATGGATAAGCATCGTAACGATAGCGTGGGTAAAGAGCTGCGTTTCACCCTGCTGGATGATTATCTGCATGTTGTCGATACCGCGCTGTGGCTGGCGGGAGATAAGGCGCGGGTGAATGGCGGGGTCCTGCAAACCACTTCTCAAGGGGAAATGCTTTACGCCGAGCATCACTTCAGCGCGGGGCAGCTGCAAATCACGACCAGCATGCATCGTCGCGCCGGAAGCCAGCGTGAGTGGGTACAGGCGGTGACCGATGGCGGGCTGTATGAGGTGAGCGATATGCGCGAATGGCGTGAAGAGCGGGGCAGCGGTATCCTGCAGCGCCCGGCGCCCGGCTGGCAAACGACGCTTGAGCAGCGTGGATTCGACGGCTGCGCGCGGCACTTCGTTGAATGCGTGCAAAATCAGACGGTTCCGGAAACCGCCGGTGAGCAGGCGCTCTTAGCCCAGCGGATCGTGGAAAAGCTCTGGCGTGAAGCGATGAGCGAATAACTGGTTGTAACAACTGACAGTAGTAATTCATTGCGAACCCGGTAGACTATCGCCACTTTCCAGCGCCCGCTTTTGCGGGCGTTTTACTCCATGGGTTGTGGAATAAGACAGTAATGAATCTATTAAAATCATTAGCGGCAGTCAGCTCGATGACCATGTTCTCGCGCGTACTGGGGTTCGCCCGCGATGCTATCGTCGCGCGTATTTTTGGCGCCGGGATGGCGACCGACGCCTTTTTTGTGGCCTTCAAACTGCCAAACCTTTTGCGGCGTATTTTTGCCGAAGGCGCCTTTTCTCAGGCCTTTGTGCCGATCCTCGCTGAATATAAAAGCAAACAGGGCGAAGACGCGACGCGGGTGTTCGTCTCCTATGTTTCCGGGCTATTGACCCTGGTTCTGGCGCTGGTCACGGTGGCGGGGATGCTGGCTGCGCCGTGGGTGATTACCGTTACCGCACCGGGCTTTGCCGATACGCCGGATAAGTTTGCCTTAACCACCCAGCTGCTGCGTATCACCTTCCCCTATATATTATTGATCTCGCTGGCATCGCTGGTGGGGGCGATCCTTAACACCTGGAACCGCTTCTCGGTTCCCGCCTTTGCGCCGACCTTCCTCAACGTCAGCATGATTGGTTTTGCCCTGTTTGCCGCGCCTTATTTTCATCCGCCAATGCTGGCGATGGCCTGGGCGGTTACGGTTGGCGGTATCCTGCAACTGGCGTATCAACTGCCGCATCTGAAAAAAATCGGTATGCTGGTACTGCCGCGGGTTAATCTGAAAGATGCCGGGGCGATTCGCGTGGTTAAGCAGATGGGGCCGGCGATCCTCGGCGTCTCCGTCAGCCAGATTTCGCTTATTATCAATACCATTTTCGCCTCCTTCCTGGTCTCAGGTTCGGTCTCCTGGATGTATTATGCCGACCGTCTGATGGAGTTCCCCTCCGGCGTGTTGGGCGTGGCGCTGGGGACTATCCTGTTGCCATCGCTATCAAAAAGTTTCGCCAGCGGCAACCATGATGAATATTGCCGACTGATGGATTGGGGGCTGCGCCTGTGTTTCCTGCTGGCCTTGCCGAGCGCGGTAGCCTTAGGCATTCTCGCTAAGCCGCTGACGGTATCGCTATTCCAGTATGGTAAGTTCAATGCTTTCGATGCGGCGATGACTCAACGCGCGCTGGTGGCTTATTCGGTTGGGCTGATGGGGCTTATCGTGGTGAAGGTGCTGGCGCCGGGCTTTTACTCGCGCCAGGATATCAAGACGCCGGTTAAAATCGCCATTGTTACTCTGATAATGACCCAGGTGATGAACCTGGCGTTTATTGGTCCGTTGAAGCATGCCGGCTTGTCACTGTCTATTGGTCTGGCCGCTTGTCTGAACGCCGCGCTGCTTTACTGGCAACTGCGTAAGCAGAAAATCTTCACCCCGCAGCCGGGCTGGTTCGTCTTCCTGCTGCGTCTGGTCATCGCGGTGCTGGTCATGGCGGCAGCGCTCGTCGGCGTGATGTATCTGATGCCGGAGTGGTCGCAGGGGACGATGCCGTTCCGCCTGATGCGCCTGATGGTAGTGGTGGTGGCCGGCGTAGTCGCCTATTTCGCAACCTTGCTGCTGCTCGGTTTCCGCCTGAAAGAGTTTGCCCGCCGCACGATTTAAATTCATCGCTACGTCGGGCCTGATTAACCCGTTCCGCTATGCGGAGCGGGTTTTTTTATCTCACGGCGCGGTCAGCGGCCTGTAGACGGGCATTTTCCAGCAGGCGGATAATCAGAGCAATCGCGCCGCTGCTCACCGCCAGAATCACCACGCCATTCCAGCCAGCCAGCACGTACAGTTTACTTCCCAGCACCGAACCCAGAGCCATACCAATGAAGACCACGGTAAACAGCAAGGCGTTAAGCCTGCCGCGGGCCTGGGGCTCCAGGCTGTAAACCAGATTTTGATGCGCCACCAGACTTGATTGCAGACCAAGGTCAAAACCGATAGCCGATAGTGCAATCAGCGCCAGTTGGCCATGTACCGGCAGGGCGGGCAGCAGCAACATCAGGGCAAAGGAGACGGTGACGAATGCCGCGCCGAGCTGGGTGACTCTCCCCGCGCCAACTTTATCCGCCAGACCGCCTGCCAGCGGTGCCGCCAGGGCGCCTGCCGCGCCCGCGATACCGAAGCCGCCGGCGACCGCGCTACCCATCTGGTAATGTTCGGCGAGCATCACCGCCAGCGTCGACCAGAACGCGCTAAAGGCGATAGATAAAAAGCCCTGAGCGAATGCCGCGCGGCGTAGCGCGGGATAGCGCTGCCACAGATGGGCCATCGACTTCATCAACTGCGGATAGCTGAGGGTAGAGTGGATCTCAAAACGCGGCAGAACACGCCACATTAACAGGCCGATGAAAGCGATACTGACTGCCGCAGCCTGGTACATGACTCGCCAGCCAAATAGCGCGCCGACCAGCCCGCTGACGGTACGCGAAAGTAGGATCCCCAGTAGCAGGCCGGTCATCACCGTACCGACCATTTTCCCCTGTTTGCCCGCCGGCGCAAGAATGGCCGCTGCCGGGACAATATCCTGCGCCATGGTCGCCGCCATGCCGATCAGCAGGCTGACGACCAGCAGCGAGGTCAGTTGTCCGGTCAGGCTGCAGAGCAGTAACAGCGCCGCCAGTACGGCGCTTTTCAGCAGGATAAGCGTTCTGCGATCGTGGCGATCGCCGAGCGGCAGCAGGAATAATATTCCCAATGCATAGCCTGCCTGGGTCAACGTGGGCACTAGCCCCATTCCTTCAACGCTGAGATGCAGGTTGGCGCCGATTAATGGCAGCAGCGGCTGGGCGTAGTAGATGGATGCGACGCTAAAGCCTGCGCCGAGCGCGAGAATAAATATAACCCAGCCGGCCTGGCGGGTGGATAAAGGAAGCGGTGTCATAGTAATGCCCTCGTAAATGCGTTGGCGCTATTGTTCCCCGAAGCGGACTGGCGTGGAAGATAGGGTAGTGGTAAAACGGTTATACGTAGCACGTATAGGCAAAATATAAATGAAGAAACATGAGCGTATAGATCGGATTGAGCTGATGCGGACGTTTATTCGCATCGTCGAAGCGGGTTCGCTCTCGGCGGCTGCTCTGCAGATGAGTACGACTCAGGCGACCGTTAGCCGACGCTTGCAGTCGCTGGAGACGTTACTCGGCGCAAGGCTTATTCTGCGCACGACCCATGCAATGAAACTAACCGATGACGGCGAGCGCTGCTATCAACATGCGCGGCGGCTGGTGGACAGCTGGCTGGCGCTGGAAGATGATCTACGCATCGAGGAAGACCGGCCGGTTGGCGTGCTGCGGGTGCGGGCGCCGCACGCTTTTGGCCAACAGCAGCTGCTGGGCCCGCTGGTTAGCTTTCTGCAGCGTTATCCTGAGCTTTCCGTTGAGTGGATGCTGAATGATAAAACCGTCGATTTTCTTAGCGATAATATTGATTGCGCGATCCGCGTTGGTGCGGAAGTGGATCCGTCAACCGTCTCGGTACTATTGGCTGTGGTTCCCCGCAGCCTGGTGGTTGCGCCTGAGCTATTGGCGCGCCATCCGGAACTCGGCGAACCGCAGGCGCTTTCCGCGCTGCCCTGGGTCGCTATTAGCACCTTTTACCAGCATGAAGTCACACTACAGCATCAGGTGGGCGGGCAGTTGATGAGTTTCCCGATCGTTCCTTGTCTGAGTACCGATAGCGTCTACGTTGCGCGTAATACCGCTCTGGCGGGGTTGGGAGCGGCAATTGTTTCCAGCTGGGCGGTGGAGGAGGATATTGCGGCAGGCAGGCTGATTGAGCCGTTTGCGCAGTGGCGGGCTTCGCCGCTGCCGGTGCATCTGGTTTATCCCTGGGCGCGCTATTACCCAACGCGGCTGCGCAAGTTTCTCGATTTGATGCGCGAAGTGATGCCGCAGGTGGCGGGGATGCAGCGCCCGGACGAGAACAAATAAAAAACCGGCCAGTTGGCCGGTTTTTTAGTCGTGCACCGTTACTCTACAGGTTGCGGGCGAGTCGCTTCCGCCGTGGCCTGATGAGTAGCGCTATGGCCGCCTGCGGACCCTTTACCCTCAAAGGCAAACGGTGGGCGAACCCAATCGCTTTGGCGCGGCGCTTCCGGCACGTATTCCGGCGCCGGGGCGCGGGTCATCGGCGCGGTCGCGTGTCGAGTTGCGGTGGTTGCCGGTTGCGCTTTTACCACTGGCGCGGCGCTGACGACCGGCGTCGGTTCAACAACCGGCGTGGTTTCTTCAGTTGCGGTAACGGTCGTTTCTTCGGCAACAGCGGTTTCTTCTGCGGCAATTGTTGGCTGCGCAGCGTCGGTTTCTTCAGTCACCGGAGCTGGCGTGGTCTCAGTTTCTTCGACAACGGCCTCTGCTGGCGCACTGACCTCTGCCTGCGGCGCAACGGTTTCTGCTACAACTGCAGTCTCTTCAACCACTGCCGTTTCTTCGGCAACCGGGGCTTCAACTACGCTTGCTTCTGCGGTCGGTTCGCTGGTCACTGTCGGTGCGACAGTTTCTGCTGCGACGGTTTCCGCAACGACAACCGGAGCGATAGTCTCCGCGACGACTGGCGTGATGATAGGCTCAACGCTGCTGGTTTCCTGCACCGGTAACTCTTCCTGCAGCTGATCCTGCACGCGAGCAATCGGATAACGGATCCACGCTTTACCTGATGCCAGCTCAGGCGACGCGCAGGCGATAGCCAGCGGCATCGGCGACTGGGTCGGATAACGCTCATCGCGGTAACGACGGCGACGTTGGCCGCTTACGCGCAGGTGGCGCGGAGAGCGACGTGAACGACGCGGCATACCGTTAGATTCACGAGCGTCGCCGTTTTCATCCTGCTCAGCGGCAGTTTCAACGACGGCCGGCAGATCGACTTTTGCCAGTTCGGTACGCGGCGTAGTGGATTCCGCCTGCTGCTCGGCAACGGCTTCGACAACCTGCTCGGTTTCTGCGGATTCAAAGCGGACTTTCTGCGCCAGCTGACGCGGTTTACGACGCGGCATGCTCTGAACGCGTTCTTCCTGCTCGGTCTCCTGCTGAACTACCGGTTCTTCGCGGGACTGAGATTTTGCTTCCTGCTGTGCCTGGCGCTTGTCATCATTCCGACGACGGTTGCGTTCACGGCGCGGTTGCTGCTGCTCATCGCGAGATTTACTGTTATCAGCCTCATTGCCAGCGGTTTGACGTGATTCGCGCTGTTCAGCGTTCTGCGGCTGTTTCTCACGGCGATTACGGCGGTTTTCCTCACGAGATTCGCGACCTTCCGCGTTTTCTCCGCGATTATCGCGATTGTCACGGTTATCGCGATTATCGCGGTTATCACGACGTTCATTACGATCGCGGCGATTATTAGAACGCGGTTTACGACGCTCTTGCTGACGTTCCGGTTTCTCTTCTGTTTTTTGCTCAGCCTTGACTTCCGCCGGTTTGACTTCTTCTGCGCCAGCAAAAATGTTTTTCAAAGCGCCAAAGAAACGGGACAGCAGGCCAGGCTGGGCAGGCGTTGCTACTTTTGCGGCTGGAGCGGCGGCGGCTTTCGCTGCGACCGGTGCGGCTGCGGTTTCTTCCTGTACCGGTACTGGCGGCGCATCCGGCATCACGAAAGCGGCAAGAGCTGGCTCTTCACGGCGCTTGCGTTCAGCTGGTTCATCGTCGGACGGCATCGCCATCTCTTCTTCGTGCAGTTTCGGCAGCAAATAGCTCAGGGTTGAGGTCTCTTCGCCTTTACGCACGCGCAGCACGGAGTAGTGCGGGGTTTGCATCTCATCGTTCGGGACGATGATGACGCGAATGTCGCTCTGACGGGTTTCAATCGCGCTGACTGCGGCACGTTTTTCGTTAAGCAGATAGGAAGCGATAGGTACCGGAACGATCGCATGGACTTCTTTGGTGTTCTCTTTCAGCGCTTCTTCTTCAATCAGACGCAGGATAGAGAGCGACAGCGATTCGTTGTCACGCACGGTACCGGTGCCGCTACAGCGTGGGCACACGTGGTGGCTGGACTCGCCCAGCGACGGGCTCAGACGCTGGCGGGACATCTCCAGCAGGCCGAAGCGCGAGATGTGGCTGATCTGGATACGCGCGCGGTCCTGACGAACGGCCTCACGCAGGCGGTTTTCAACCGCACGCTGGTGGCGCACCGGAGTCATATCGATGAAGTCGATAACGATCAGGCCGCCAAGGTCGCGCAGACGCAGCTGGCGCGCAATTTCGTCAGCCGCTTCGAGGTTAGTATTGAACGCCGTTTCTTCGATATCGCCGCCGCGGGTCGCGCGAGCGGAGTTGATGTCGATAGCGGTCAGCGCTTCGGTGCTATCGATAACGATAGAGCCGCCGGAAGGCAGGCGAACTTCACGCTGGAACGCGGATTCAATCTGGGATTCGATCTGGTAATGGCTGAACAGCGGGATTTCACCGGTGTACAGTTTGATTTTGCTGCTGAAATCCGGACGACCGAGGGCGGCGATATGCTGGCGCGCCAGCTCAAGCACTTTCGGGTTATCGATCAGGATTTCGCCGATGTCCTGGCGCAGATAGTCGCGGAAGGCACGTACGATAACGTTACTTTCCTGGTGGATCAGGAACGGAGCAGGGCGACTCTCAGCGGCTTTCTGAATCGCTTCCCAGTGCTTCAGGCGGAAGCTCAGATCCCACTGCAGCGCTTCAGCGGATTTGCCGACGCCCGCGGTACGTACGATAAGACCCATGCCGTCCGGCAACTGAAGGCTCGCCAGCGCTTCTTTCAGCTCGGTACGATCGTCACCTTCGATACGGCGCGAAATACCGCCGGCGCGAGGGTTATTCGGCATCAGTACCAGGTAGCTGCCGGCCAGGCTGATGAAGGTCGTCAGCGCAGCGCCTTTATTACCACGCTCTTCTTTATCAATCTGAACAATGACTTCCTGACCTTCACGCAGAACATCCTTAATGTTAGGACGACCATGAGAGCTGTAATTGGCAGGGAAGTATTCGCGGGCAATTTCTTTGAGGGGGAGGAAACCATGACGCTCAGCGCCGTAATCGACAAACGCGGCTTCAAGGCTAGGTTCAATACGAGTGATTTTGCCTTTGTAGATGTTCGCTTTTTTCTGCTCGTGCCCGGGGCTTTCGATATCCAGGTCGTACAGGCGCTGCCCATCAACAAGAGCGACGCGCAACTCTTCCTGCTGAGTTGCGTTGATTAACATTCTTTTCATCGTAACTTACTCATTATTCTTACATTGACGACTAAGCTACGGGCAGAGTAACGCCTTACCGGGTGAAAACCGATGGCCTCGAGTCTGGTTCACGTCGCCAACCTCACGGTTGTCGCGCGCTTAAGAGGCGCAGAGTGTCGGTCGCCTGTGTTTCAAACGGAAACACAGCGCAATTATTCAGGGGAACAGCCTGGGATGTATCACCAGAGAATATTCCATTTATACACTTCATCCTTTAAGTGATTTCGCGTTGGCCGCGCTTGTTCACTTCAATCGATTGCTTGTACAACCGACTGAAGATTCTCTCTTTTGCAGCCTTGACGCACCTCAAACGATGTTGCGTATATTCTCATCGTCTCTCACGTCGCAGGGGTAATGGCTTAACCTGTTCACCTCAATCGGAGGATTCAGATGAACTCCCGGTAGTCCCGGAGTCGTCGCCGTCCTGCCACGCAAAAATCTTATAGAGCCTGTGCCGGTAAGGACTGCAACCCGCAGCCCGCTAACTGTCTGAAAGATCAATACGTCTTACGCCATTGCTGCGTGGATGATCGGTCAGACAAAATTGGTCATTCCGCTAATTTCTTGTTCTAACAAGTGTCAACACGGAAAACGGCTTCATTATTCCATTGCTAACCTTGTTATAGCAAGTTCACTTTTACCTTTTATCACCGGGTTACTCACAGTTTTTTCACCAGCGTCTACAGATTGTTCTAATAACAAACAAAACGCCGATGAAGCATGCGATGAAATCCGGATACTGATAAATATAAGCATATAAAAATGAGTGGCGCTAATGCCCTCGGCTATTTAGAATCGCCGACCATGAAAACTGAGACTCCAACCGTAAAAATGGTTGCCATTTCCGCCGATGAAGCGGGGCAACGTATCGACAACTTTTTGCGTACGCAACTTAAGGGCGTACCGAAGAGCATGATTTATCGCATCCTGCGTAAAGGCGAGGTGCGGGTGAACAAAAAGCGCGTCAAGCCGGAATATAAACTGGAAGACGGCGATGAAGTGCGTATCCCGCCGGTGCGGGTCGCCGAGCGCGAAGAAGAGGCCGTTTCGCCGCATCTACAAAAGGTGGCGGCGTTGTCGGATGTGATCCTCTATGAAGACGATCATATCCTGGTGCTCAACAAGCCTTCCGGCACCGCGGTACACGGCGGCAGCGGTCTGAGCTTCGGCGTGATTGAAGGGCTGCGGGCGCTACGCCCCGAGGCCCGCTTCCTGGAGCTGGTTCACCGTCTTGACCGGGATACCTCCGGCGTTCTGTTGGTAGCAAAAAAACGCTCGGCGCTTCGCTCGCTTCACGAGCAGCTGCGTGAGAAAGGGATGCAGAAGGATTATCTGGCGCTGGTCCGCGGTCAGTGGCAGTCGCACACCAAGGCGGTACAAGCGCCGCTGCTGAAAAATATCCTGCAGAGCGGCGAGCGCATCGTGCGCGTGAGTCAGGAAGGTAAGCCGTCCGAAACGCGCTTTAAAGTGGAAGAGCGTTACGCGTTTGCCACCCTGGTGCGCTGTAGCCCGGTTACCGGGCGTACGCACCAGATTCGCGTTCACACTCAGTATGCGGGACATCCCATCGCTTTTGACGATCGCTATGGCGATCGCGAGTTTGACAAGCAGCTTTCAGGGACGGGCTTAAACCGCCTGTTTTTGCATGCCGCAGCGCTGAAGTTCACTCATCCAGGCACCGGTGAAGTGATGCGTATTGAAGCGCCGTTGGATAATCAACTGAAGCACTGCTTACAGGTTTTGCGCAATAGCAAATAACCACAGCGGCGGATTCATACTCCGCCGCTTTCTTTAATGGCTAGCTAAGCAGGGGGTTAAAGCCCTCCCGGCGCAACATCTGGCATAGCGCGATCAGCGGTAGCCCCACCAGCGAATTAGGGTCGCGTCCTTCCAGTCGTTCAAATAGCGTGATGCCTAAGCCTTCGCTTTTAAAACTGCCGGCACACTGCAGAGGGTTCTCTTTACGGATATAGGCCTCGATCTCCTGATCGCTCAAATGACGAAAATGGACGTCGAAAGGTTCGCATTCCGTTTGCAGGTGTCCGTTGGCCGAATTATAGAGCGCAAGACCAGTATAAAAAGTGACAATCGTGCCGCTGGCCTTGCGTAGCTGACGGTAGGCATTTTCTTCAGTGTGCGGTTTACCGGTGATGTCGCCGTCTAAGACACAAACCTGATCGGAACCTATAATAAGGTGTTGAGGGAAGCGGGATGCCAGCGCCTGGGCTTTGGCTTGCGCCAGACGCGTAACCAACTGGCGGGCGGATTCGCCGGGCAGAGGCGTTTCGTTAACCTCTGGCGCCGCGCATTCGAATGGCAGCGAGAGTTTTTCCAGCAGCATTCGCCGCCACGGCGAGGTTGAGGCCAGGAGAAGATTAGACATATTTTTTCATCCACATATAGCGCTTCGCAGAGCATCATTTTAAACTATGCGCCGCAATGTGTGCGAATAAATGGCAAAAGGCAACCTGAGGCTGCCTTTTTCTTTGACTCTATGACATTACAAAGTTAATATGCGCGCCCTATGCAAAAGGTAAAATTACCCCTGACTCTCGATCCGGTTCGCACGGCTCAAAAACGCCTTGATTACGAGGGTATCTACGCCCGTGATCAGGTTGGCCGTGTCGCCGATTCAGTCGTCAGCGTGGACAGTGATGTGGAATGCAGCATGTCGTTCGCTATCGATAACCAGCGTCTCGCCGTTATTACCGGTGATGCGAAGGTGTCGGTAACCCTCGAATGTCAGCGTTGCGGGAAACCGTTCCCTCATCATGTCCACACAACGTATTGTTTCAGCCCTGTCAGAAATGACGAACAGGCAGAAGCACTACCGGAAGCGTATGAGCCGATTGAGGTTAACGAATTCGGTGAAATCGATCTGCAGGCGATGGTTGAGGATGAAATCATTCTTTCCTTGCCGGTAGTTCCGGTGCATGATTCTGAACACTGTGAAGTGTCCGACGCGGACATGGTCTTTGGCGAACTGCCTGAAGAGGCACAAAAACCAAACCCATTTGCCGTATTAGCCAGCTTAAAGCATAAGTAATTGAGGAGTAAGGTCCATGGCCGTACAACAGAATAAACCAACCCGTTCCAAACGTGGCATGCGTCGTTCCCATGACGCTCTGACCGCAGTCACCAGCCTGTCTGTAGACAAAACTTCTGGTGAGAAACACCTGCGTCACCACATCACTGCCGACGGTTTCTACCGCGGTCGCAAGGTAATCGCTAAGTAATCACGCCTTACTCCGTGGATTTCACGTTGCAAGAAAACGTACCTAACGTCCTTGCAACGTGAAAGACAAGAGTAAAAGCGTGGTGAAGCTTAGTGAGGATCTCCCCGGGTAACTGGGGAATAACCGAACCGGGCAGCGACGAGACCTTGACACGTCTAACCCTGGCGTTAGATGTCATGGGGGGCGATTTTGGCCCATCCGTGACAGTGCCTGCAGCACTGCAGGCACTGAACTCTAATTCGCAACTCACTCTTCTTCTAGTCGGCGACCCCGACGCCATCACGCCATTACTTGCCAAAGCTGATTTCGAACAACGTTCGCGATTGCAGATTATTCCTGCACAGTCAGTTATTGCCAGTGATGCGCGACCCGCACAGGCTATCCGCAGTAGTCGCGGAAGCTCGATGCGCCTGGCGCTGGAGCTGGTAAAAGAGGGCCGAGCCGAAGCCTGCGTTAGCGCGGGAAATACCGGCGCGCTGATGGGGCTCGCGAAATTATTGCTCAAGCCCATTGAGGGGATTGAGCGCCCGGCGCTGGTGACGGTACTGCCGCATCAGCAAAAGGGCAAAACGGTGGTGCTGGATTTAGGCGCCAACGTCGATTGCGATAGCACCATGCTGGTGCAGTTCGCGGTGATGGGCGCGGTGTTAGCCGAAGAAGTCGTGGGGATTAAAAATCCGCGCATTGCGCTGTTGAATATCGGCGAAGAAGAGATGAAAGGCCTCAACAGCATCCGTGATGCGTCGGCGATTCTCAAAAAGCTGCCGTCGTTCAACTATATTGGTTACCTTGAAGCTAACGAGTTGCTGACGGGGAAAACGGATGTTCTGGTTTGTGATGGATTCACCGGCAACGTCACATTAAAGACGATGGAAGGTGTTGTCAGAATGTTCCTTTCGCTGCTGAAATCACAGGGAGAGGGAAAAAAAAGGTCGTGGTGGCTGATTTTATTAAAGCGTTGGTTACAAAAAAGCCTAAGCAGGCGATTCAGTCACCTCAACCCCGACCAGTATAATGGCGCCTGTCTGTTAGGATTGCGCGGTTCTGTGATCAAAAGTCATGGCGCTGCCAACCAGCGCGCATTTTGCGTCGCAATAGAGCAGGCAGTGCAGGCGGTGCAGCGGCAAGTTCCACAGCGGATCGCCGCTCGCCTGGAATCGTTATACCCAGCAGGTTTTGAACTGCCAGGGAGCAGCAGCGGTAACGGGAATGCCCGACAGCACACCGGGACCAACGGATACGACTGACGCCCTGCGGTTTTAACAACGCGGGTATATTACCCAAGAGTGACTGAGCGTACATGTATACAAAGATTATTGGCACCGGCAGCTACCTGCCTGAGCAAGTGCGTACTAACGCCGACCTGGAAAAAATGGTTGAAACGACTGACGAGTGGATTGTCACGCGTACAGGTATTCGTGAACGCCGTATTGCCGCAGCGAACGAAACAGTTGCTACGATGGGCTTCGAAGCCGCAAAGAAAGCGCTGGAAATGGCGAATGTCAACCCGGAGCAAATTGGTCTGATCGTTGTTGCGACCACCTCGGGCACGCATGCCTTCCCGAGCTCTGCGTGCCAGATTCAATCTATGCTGGGGGTAAAAGGGTGCCCGGCGTTTGACGTCGCAGCCGCCTGCGCGGGCTTTACCTATGCCTTGAGCATCGCCGATCAGTACGTGAAAAACGGCGCCGTCGATTATGCGCTGGTGATCGGTGCTGATGTGCTGGCGCGTACCTGCGATCCAACCGATCGCGGCACGATCATTATCTTCGGCGACGGCGCGGGCGCGGTGGTGCTTGGCGCTTCCGAAGAGCCGGGCATTATCTCTACGCATCTGCACGCCGATGGCCGCTACGGCGACCTGTTAACGCTGCCGAATGCCGATCGCGTTGAGCCGGAAAACCCGATTTATCTGACGATGGCCGGCAACGAAGTGTTTAAAGTCGCGGTCACCGAACTGGCGCATATCGTTGACGAGACGCTGGCGGCCAACAACCTTGAGCGCTCGGCGCTGGATTGGCTGGTCCCGCACCAGGCTAACCTGCGTATCATCAGCGCGACGGCGAAAAAGCTGGGGATGTCGATGGATAACGTGGTGGTCACGCTCGATCGTCACGGTAATACCTCTGCCGCTTCGGTTCCTTGCGCGCTCGACGAAGCCGTGCGCGATGGCCGTATTCAACGCGGCCAGTTGATTCTGCTGGAAGCCTTCGGTGGTGGTTTCACCTGGGGTTCCGCGCTGGTTCGTTTTTAGTATAAGGATTTAAACATGACGCAATTTGCTTTTGTGTTCCCCGGACAGGGCTCTCAGGCTGTCGGTATGCTGGCAGATATGGCCGCGACCTGGCCTGTGATTGAAGAGACCTTCGGCGAAGCTTCCGCAGCGTTGGGTTACGATCTGTGGGCGCTTGCCCAACAGGGCCCGGCAGAAGAACTGAATAAAACCTGGCAAACGCAACCGGCGCTGCTGACCGCCTCCGTCGCGTTATATCGCGTATGGCAGCAGCAGGGCGGTAAAGCGCCGGCGCTGTTAGCCGGTCATAGCCTTGGCGAATACTCTGCGCTGGTCTGCGCAGGCGTTATCAATTTCGCTGATGCCGTTCGTCTGGTTGAACTGCGTGGTAAATTCATGCAGGAAGCGGTACCGGAAGGCACCGGCGCGATGTCTGCAATTATTGGTCTCGACGATGCGTCCATTGCGAAAGCCTGTGAGGAATCTGCGCAAGGGCAGGTGGTTTCGCCGGTGAACTACAATTCTCCGGGCCAGGTGGTTATCGCCGGGCACAAAGAAGCCGTTGAACGTGCAGGCGCCGCGTGTAAAGCCGCAGGCGCCAAACGCGCGTTGCCGCTGCCGGTCAGCGTACCGTCCCACTGCGCGCTGATGAAACCTGCCGCAGAAAAACTGGCGGTTGAACTGCAGAAAATCACTTTTAACGCGCCGACGATTCCGGTCGTGAATAACGTCGACGTGAAGTGTGAAACCGCGCCGGATGCTATCCGCGATGCGCTGATTCGTCAGCTGTACAGCCCGGTTCAGTGGACTAAGACCGTTGAGTTTATGGCATCTCAGGGCGTCGAGCACCTGTATGAAATGGGTCCGGGTAAAGTCCTCACCGGCCTGACCAAACGTATTGTTGACACCCTGACTGCTTCTGCGCTCAACGAGCCGGCTGCGATGTCTGCGGCGCTTGAGCAATAAAAGAGGAATACCATGAGTTTTGAAGGAAAAATCGCGCTGGTTACCGGTGCAAGCCGCGGTATCGGCCGTGCAATCGCTGAAACCCTCGCCGCGCGCGGCGCGAAAGTTATCGGTACTGCCACCAGCGAAAGCGGTGCGCAGGCGATCAGCGACTATTTAGGCGCCAACGGTAAAGGTCTGATGTTGAATGTGACCGACCCGGCATCTATTGAATCTGTTCTGGAAAATGTTCGCGCAGAGTTTGGCGAAGTTGACATCCTGGTCAATAATGCCGGGATTACTCGTGATAACCTGTTAATGCGAATGAAAGATGATGAGTGGAACGATATTATCGAAACCAACCTGTCATCTGTATTCCGTCTGTCAAAAGCGGTAATGCGCGCTATGATGAAAAAGCGTCATGGACGTATTATCACTATCGGTTCTGTGGTTGGTACCATGGGAAATGCTGGTCAGGCTAACTACGCTGCGGCGAAAGCGGGTCTGATTGGTTTCAGTAAGTCACTGGCACGTGAAGTTGCGTCTCGCGGTATTACTGTAAACGTTGTTGCTCCGGGCTTTATTGAAACGGACATGACGCGTGCGCTGACCGATGAGCAGCGTGCGGGTACGCTGGCTGCAGTTCCTGCGGGGCGCCTTGGCTCCCCAAATGAAATCGCCAGCGCGGTTGCATTCTTAGCCTCTGACGAAGCGGGTTACATCACTGGTGAAACCCTGCACGTCAATGGCGGGATGTATATGGTCTGACCGAGATTTGCGCAAAATGTTCAGGAAGCGCGCAGTCTGCACGCTTGCGGGTACTGTTTTGTGCGAAATCATTTGCGTTATTAGGGCAAACAGCCGCAAAATAGCGTAAAATCGTGGTAAGACCTGCCGGGATTTAGTTGCAAATTTTTCAACATTTTATACACTACGAAAACCATCGCGAAAGCGAGTTTTGATAGGAAATTTAAGAGTATGAGCACTATCGAAGAACGCGTTAAGAAAATTATCGGCGAACAGCTGGGCGTTAAGCAGGAAGAAGTTACCAACAATGCTTCCTTCGTTGAAGACCTGGGCGCTGATTCTCTTGACACCGTTGAGCTGGTAATGGCTCTGGAAGAAGAGTTTGATACTGAGATTCCGGACGAAGAAGCTGAGAAAATCACCACCGTTCAGGCTGCCATTGATTACATCAACGGCCACCAGGCGTAAGTGAACATCTCCAGGCGGTCATTCGACCGCCTGAGTTTTATCTTTTTTTGTCCCACAAGAATCTATTTTCCCTCCCTGGAGGACAACCGTGTCTAAGCGTCGTGTAGTTGTGACCGGACTGGGCATGTTGTCTCCTGTCGGCAATACCGTAGAGTCTACCTGGAAAGCTCTCCTTGCCGGTCAGAGTGGCATCAGCCTGATCGACCATTTCGATACTAGCGCCTATGCAACGAAATTTGCTGGCTTAGTAAAGGATTTTAACTGTGATGATATCATCTCGCGCAAAGAACAGCGCAAGATGGATGCCTTCATTCAATATGGAATTGTCGCTGGCGTTCAGGCCATGCAGGATTCTGGCCTTGAAGTGACGGAAGAAAACGCAACCCGCATCGGCGCCGCTATCGGTTCCGGTATTGGTGGCCTCGGCTTGATCGAAGAGAACCACAGTTCGCTGGTAAATGGCGGACCGCGGAAGATCAGCCCGTTCTTCGTACCGTCCACAATTGTTAACATGGTGGCCGGTCATCTGACCATCATGTTTGGTCTGCGTGGACCGAGTATCTCCATCGCGACCGCGTGTACTTCAGGCGTACATAACATCGGCCACGCGGCGCGTATTATCGCTTACGGCGATGCCGACGCGATGGTTGCCGGTGGTGCAGAGAAGGCGAGTACGCCGCTGGGCGTAGGCGGCTTTGGCGCTGCGCGCGCGCTGTCTACCCGCAATGATAACCCGCAGGCGGCAAGCCGTCCGTGGGATAAAGAGCGTGATGGCTTTGTGCTGGGCGACGGTGCTGGTATGGTCGTGCTGGAAGAGTACGAGCATGCGAAAAAACGCGGCGCGAAAATCTACGCTGAGATCGTCGGTTTTGGTATGAGCAGCGATGCGTACCATATGACGTCTCCACCGGAAGATGGCGCTGGCGCTGCGCTGGCGATGGTTAACGCCATTCGCGATGCGGCGATTGAACCGGGCCAGATTGGCTATGTCAACGCCCACGGTACTTCGACGCCAGCCGGTGATAAAGCAGAAGCCCAGGCGGTGAAATCCGTGTTTGGCGATGCGGCAAGCCGCGTGATGGTGAGCTCCACCAAATCAATGACCGGCCACCTGTTAGGCGCGGCTGGCGCAGTAGAGTCTATCTACTCTATTCTGGCGCTGCGCGATCAGGCGGTTCCGCCGACCATCAACCTGGATAACCCGGATGAAGGTTGCGACCTCGACTTCGTTCCTCATGAAGCGCGTCAGGTTTCCGGTATGGAATACACCCTGTGTAACTCCTTCGGCTTTGGCGGTACTAACGGTTCGATTATCTTCAAAAAAGTATGATCAACCGCTAATGCTGGTTCAGCGTTGACGAAAAGACCCGCCTGGCGGGTCTTTTTTTATTCGGTTTTCTCCGCTTGTTCTCTGCTTTTTATCCTGAGACACTGTGCCATCGGTGAGAGGAGCCCCCTATGTTCTTGATAAATGGTGTCGAGCAGAGTGTACTGGCAGCTAACGACCGTGCTATTCAATTCGGTGATGGCTGTTTTACCACCTCACGAATCATCAACGGTCAGATAGCCTTCTTCAATGCCCATTTGGCCCGTTTGCAGGATACGTGCGAAAAACTCTTTATTCCTTTTACTGCGTGGCAAATGCTGGCCGCAGAGATGCAAGAACTCGCAAAGTCGCATCGTGAAGGCGTCCTCAAGGTGATCATTACGCGTGGTTCAGGAGGTCGGGGATATAGCGCGAGCGGATGCATTCAACCTACCCGCATGATGAGTGTGTCGTCTTTCCCCGCGCATTATGCGCGTTGGCGAGAAGAGGGAATAACTCTGGCGTTAAGCCCGATCCGCCTGGGGCGCAATCCTTCGCTGGCGGGGCTCAAACATCTTAATCGCCTCGAACAAGTCTTAATTCGTTCTCATCTTGAGCAGACGGACGCCGATGAGGCGCTGGTTCTTGACAGCGACGGGTGGCTTACGGAATGCTGTGCCGCGAATGTGTTCTGGCGTAAAGGAAGCCAGGTGTTCACGCCGCGCCTCGATCAGGCGGGCGTTAATGGCATTATGCGCCAGCACTGTATGGCTATGTTGGCACGTTCTTCTTTTGATGTTGTCGAAGTATCCATGCGCCCTGATGTACTGCGCGATGCCGATGAAGTGCTGATTTGCAATGCGCTTATGCCGCTGGTACCGGTTTGTCGTTGGGATGACGTCTGTTGGTCTGAACGCGATCTTTACCATTTTTTAGCCCCATTGTGTGAGCTGCCTGGTTAGTCATGAAGAAAATGTTACGTTTTGTCCTGCTGTTAGTCGTGGTGTTCGGTATTGCCGCAGCGGCAGGTATGTGGAAAGTCCGCCAACTGGCAGATAGTAAGTTGCTTATTAAAGAAGAGACCATCTTCACCCTTGAGCCAGGAACCGGGCGAGTGGTGCTTGGTCAGCAGCTGTATGGCGATAAAATCATTAATCGTCCACGCGTATTCCAGTGGCTGCTGCGCGTCGAACCTGAACTTTCTCATTTCAAAGCGGGTACCTATCGCTTCACACCGCGAATGACGGTGCGCGAGATGCTGCAGCTTTTAGCGAGCGGTAAAGAAGCGCAGTTCCCGCTACGGTTTGTTGAAGGGATGCGCGTTAGCGACTATTTGCGTCAGCTGCGCGATGCGCCGTATGTGAAGCACACTTTAGAAGACGACAGTTACGAAACGGTGGCCAAAGCGCTGGGTCTTGAGCACGCCGATTGGGTTGAAGGTTGGTTATGGCCGGATACCTGGATGTACACCGCCAATACCAGCGATATCGCCATTCTTAAACGCGCGCACCAGAAAATGGTCGCTGCGGTAGCGAAAGCCTGGGAAGGGCGGGCGGATAATCTGCCGTATAAAGATCAAAACCAGTTACTGACCATGGCCTCTATCGTTGAGAAAGAGACCGCGGTTCCTGCCGAGCGCGATCGCGTGGCGTCGGTCTTTATCAACCGTCTACGCATTGGCATGCGTTTGCAGACCGACCCTACCGTAATTTACGGCATGGGAGAGCGCTATAATGGTAAACTGTCGCGTAAAGATCTGGAGACGCCGACCGCTTATAACACCTATGTGATTAGCGGTATGCCGCCAGGGCCAATCGCCGTGCCGGGCGAAGCGTCTCTCAATGCGGCCGCGCATCCGGCGAAAACGCCGTACCTCTATTTTGTTGCCGACGGAAAAGGCGGCCATACGTTCAATACCAATCTGGCCAGCCATAACCGTTCGGTTCAGGACTATTTAAAAGTACTTAAGGAAAAAAATGCGCAGTAACTATATCGTCATCGAAGGCCTGGAAGGGGCGGGGAAAACGACCGCACGCAATCTGGTCGTTGAGACACTCGAACAGCTGGGTATCCGCGATATGGTGTTTACCCGTGAACCGGGCGGTACCATCCTGGCTGAAAAACTGCGCAGCCTGGTGCTGGATATCCAGTCTACCGGCGATGAAGTCATTAACGATAAAGCGGAAGTGCTGATGTTTTACGCTGCCCGCGTACAGCTGGTCGAAACCGTTATCAAGCCGGCGCTGGCCCGCGGTCAATGGGTCATTGGCGACCGTCACGATCTCTCAACTCAGGCCTACCAGGGCGGCGGACGCGGTATCGATCAGCGAATGCTGGCGACGCTACGCGATGCGGTGCTCGGCGATTTCCGCCCTGATTTAACGCTCTACCTTGACGTGACGCCGGAGGTCGGCCTCAAGCGCGCGCGAGCGCGCGGCGATCTGGATCGTATCGAGCAGGAGTCGATGAATTTCTTTAATCGTACCCGCGCGCGCTACCTTGAGCTGGCGGCGCAGGATCCGACTATCCGCACCGTGGATGCGACGCAGCCGCTGGAAGCGGTTGAGCGCGACATTCGCGCGGTTGTCACGCAATGGGTTGCGGAGCAGCGCGCATGAAATGGTATCCGTGGTTACGCCCGTCCTTCGAGCAGCTAGTCGCTGGTTATCAGGCAGGACGGGGTCACCATGCGTTATTACTGCAGGCGTTGCCGGGAATGGGGGGCGATGCGCTTATCTACGCATTATGCCGATTCCTGATGTGCCGCCAGCCGGAGGGGCATAAAAGCTGCGGCCATTGCCATAGCTGTCAGCTTATGCAGGCCGGCACCCATCCTGATTACTACACGCTTGTCCCGGAGAAAGGCAAGAGCGCGCTAGGCATCGATGCGGTGCGCGGCATCACTGAAAAACTCTATGAGCGCGCGCGTCTTGGCGGCGCGAAGGTGGTGTGGATCAACGATGCGACGTTGTTAACCGATGCTGCCGCGAATGCTTTGCTGAAGACGCTGGAAGAGCCGCCGGAAAACACCTGGTTTTTCCTGGCCTGTCAGGAGCCGGCGCGTCTACTCGCCACCTTGCGTAGCCGGTGCTTCTCATATCACCTTGCTCCGCCTTCTGAAGCCTGGGCATTAGGGTGGTTAGAGCGCGAAGTGACAATGTCACAAGATGCTTTACTGGCAGCGCTGCGCCTCAGCGCTAACGCTCCCGCGGCAGCGCTGGCGTTACTGCAAGAAGCCAACTGGGCGCCGCGACAACAGCTCTGCCAGGCGCTAGCGAGCGCGTTAACCAGCGGCGACTGGCTGTCATTATTACCGGTTCTGAATCACGAACAGGCTCCGGTGCGCCTGCACTGGCTGGCATCGCTGCTGTTGGATGCGCAAAAAAGGCAGCAGGGCATTTCGCTTCTGAGTAATCCGGATGCCTGGACGCTGGTCAACCAGCTGGCGCAAACACTTTCGGGCACACGTCTTGAGGCTATCACGCGCGATGTGAGCGCCTGTCGCGAACAGTTGCTGAGCGTGGTCGGCGTCAATCGCGAACTGCTGCTCACCGAGCGCCTTCTGCGCTGGGAACATTACCTGCAACCCGGGGCGGTTCTGCCCGTCTCGCATCTCTGAGAATAAGAATATGTTTTTAGTCGATTCCCACTGCCATCTTGATGGCCTGGATTATCAAACGTTGCATAAAGACGTCGATGATGTTCTGGCGAAAGCCGCCGCGCGTGATGTCAGGTTTTTCCTGGCTGTCGCCACGACGCTGCCGGGATACCGCGGGATGCGTGAATTAATCGGCCAGCGCGATGACGTTGTCTTTTCTTGCGGCGTGCATCCCCTGAACCAGGATGAAGCGTATGACTATGAGGAGCTGCGTACGCTGGCGGCGGAAGAGGGCGTAGTGGCGATGGGGGAAACCGGGCTCGATTACTTCTATACCCCGGAAACCAAACTGCGCCAGCAGGAGTCTTTCCGTCAGCATATCCGCATTGGCCGCGAATTAAATAAACCGGTGATTGTGCATACCCGTGATGCGCGCGCCGACACGCTTGCAATTTTGCAGGAAGAAAACGTGACGGATTGCGGTGGCGTACTACACTGTTTCACAGAGGATAGAGAGACCGCGGGTAAACTGCTCGATATGGGGTTCTATATTTCGTTTTCCGGTATCGTCACGTTCCGTAATGCCGAACAGCTGCGAGATGCAGCGCGTTATGTGCCGCTCGATCGCCTGCTGGTAGAGACCGATTCGCCCTATCTGGCGCCGGTGCCGCATCGCGGTAAAGAGAACCAGCCGGCGATGGTGCGTGATGTCGCCGAATACATGGCGGTCTTGAAGGGCGTGTCGCTGGAGCAACTTGCGCAACAAACCACCGAAAACTTTGCCAGCTTGTTCCACATCGACCCTGCCAGACTGCAACCTGCCTGATCTTTCTATTATTTTAAGGCTCGTAATTAATACTCAAAGCGAGTAAAGTTCACCGCCGCGACAGAGGCGGTGAACGCATTTCTGCAACATACAGATACACATTATGTAAATCAGTGTAAATTTTTATATGTTGACTGAATGAAACGTGATAGCCGTCAAACAATCTCCGCGTTAATTATTTTACTCTGTGTAATAAATAAAGGGCGCTTAGATGTCCTGTCCACGGCACGGTTCTCCCCCCGGGCCAATGCGTGAAAACGTAAAAAAGTACCAAATACTCAGGAGCACTCTCAATTATGTTTAAGAATGCATTTGCTAACCTGCAGAAGGTCGGTAAATCGCTGATGCTGCCAGTATCCGTACTGCCTATCGCAGGTATTCTGCTGGGCGTCGGTTCTGCCAACTTCAGCTGGCTGCCTGCCGTGGTTTCCCACGTCATGGCAGAAGCAGGCGGTTCAGTTTTCGCCAATATGCCGCTGATCTTCGCAATCGGTGTTGCGCTTGGCTTCACCAATAACGACGGTGTATCCGCACTGGCTGCAGTCGTAGCTTACGGCATCATGGTGAAAACCATGGCGGTAGTCGCGCCGCTGGTTCTGCATTTACCTGCTGAGGAAATCGCAGCGAAACACCTGGCTGATACCGGCGTGCTTGGCGGTATTATTTCCGGTGCGATTGCAGCCTACATGTTCAACCGCTTCTACCGTATCAAGCTGCCTGAATATCTCGGCTTCTTCGCGGGCAAGCGCTTTGTGCCGATTATCTCTGGTCTCGCCGCTATCTTCACCGGCGTGATCCTGTCCTTCATCTGGCCGCCGATCGGTTCCGCCATCCAGACCTTCTCTCAATGGGCGGCTTACCAGAACCCGGTTGTGGCGTTCGGTATCTACGGCTTCATTGAGCGCTGCCTGGTACCGTTTGGTCTGCACCATATCTGGAACGTACCTTTCCAGATGCAGATTGGTGAATACACCAACGCTGCAGGTCAGGTGTTCCACGGCGACATCCCGCGTTACATGGCCGGCGACCCGACTGCGGGTAAACTGTCTGGCGGCTTCCTGTTCAAAATGTACGGCCTGCCGGCTGCAGCTATCGCGATTTGGCACTCTGCTAAACCAGAGAACCGCGCCAAAGTCGGTGGTATCATGATCTCCGCTGCGCTGACCTCGTTCCTGACCGGTATTACCGAGCCGATCGAGTTCTCCTTCATGTTCGTTGCGCCGATCCTGTATATCATTCACGCGATTCTTGCAGGCCTGGCATTCCCGATCTGTATCCTGCTGGGTATGCGTGACGGTACTTCATTCTCTCACGGTCTGATCGACTTTATCGTTCTGTCCGGCAACAGCAGCAAGCTGTGGCTGTTCCCGATTGTCGGTATTTGCTACGCGATCGTGTACTACGTAGTCTTCCGTGTGCTGATTAAAGCGCTGGACCTGAAAACTCCGGGTCGTGAAGATGCCACTGAAGACAGCAAAGGCGCCGCTACCAGTGAAATGGCCCCAGCTCTGATTGCTGCTTTCGGCGGTAAAGAGAACATCACTAACCTCGACGCATGTATTACTCGTCTGCGCGTGAGCGTGGCTGACGTAGCGAAAGTTGATCAGGCTGGTCTGAAAAAACTGGGTGCTGCTGGCGTAGTTGTTGCAGGTTCTGGCGTTCAGGCCATTTTCGGTACCAAGTCCGATAACCTGAAAACCGAAATGGATGAATACATCCGCAACAGCTAAGACGTAGTGTGGGGAGACTAAGGCAGCCAAATGGCTGCCTTTTTTACGTCGGTATTCTGCTCATTGTTGGCAATGGCAGGAAAATGGGGAGAAATGCTTATTCCCTCAGCAGCTAAGTCTATAGTTGAATAAGAAAAACTGCATTCAGGTTGAAAGAGAGGGAGGAAGTCGCTCATACTCTTAGCTGATCCTGTGCATTCGTGTTTATCTGCAGAGGCAGGCCGGAGCACGGTATAAAACTAATAAGGAATCAGTCATGGCAGAAGAAACGATTTTCAGCAAAATCATTCGCCGGGAAATCCCGTCGGATATTGTTTATCAGGATGAGCTGGTCACCGCTTTTCGCGATATCTCTCCGCAGGCGCCGACCCATATTCTGATTATCCCGAATATCCTGATTCCGACCGTGAACGACGTTACGACTGAGCACGAACTGGCGCTGGGCCGTATGATGACCGTCGCGGCCAGGATTGCCCGTGATGAAGGCCTGGCTGATGACGGCTACCGCCTTATCGTAAACTGCAACCGCCACGGCGGCCAGGAAGTCTACCATATTCATATGCACCTGCTGGGCGGCCGTCCGTTAGGCCCGATGCTGGCGCATAAAGGCTAAACCGATGCGCGCTGCTTATTCAGGCGTTTTGATTCTGGCGGCGCTGCTGGCCGGATGTAGTTCGCGCCCGGAAATTCCGGTTGGCGAACAGCAGACTTTGGTGATGGAATCCAGCGTTCTGGCGGCGGGTATCAGCGCCGATCCACCGTCGGTCACCGCCTCGGAAATTCAGGCCACCGCTACCTCAAGATTATTTAACGAACGGCAACAGCCCATTACTGTGCACTACCGTTTTTTCTGGTATGACGCTCATGGGCTGGAGATGCATCCGTTGGAACCTGCGCGAAGCGTGACGGTTCCCGCCCACTCGTCCGTTGTGCTCTACGGCAGTGCAAATATTCTCGGGGCGCACAAAGCCCGCCTTTATCTTTATCTCTAAGAGGTCATCATAATGATTAAAATGTGTCGCTATGCGTTAATCACTGCACTGGCGATATTCCTGGCAGGCTGTGTGGGACAACGTAATGAACCTGCGCCAGTCGAGGAGGCCAAGCCGAAGCCGGAGCAACCTGCGCAGCCGCAGCCGACGGTGCCTGCCGTGCCGACGGTGCCAACGCAGCCGGGTCCAATCGAACACGGCAGCGAGCAGCCTTCACAGCCCTCTCAGCCTGCGCCGCGCGTGCGCCACTACAACTGGGACGGCGCTGTGCAACCGATGATCGGCCAGATGCTGCAGGCGGGCGGCGTGAACGCGGGCAGTATTCTGCTGGTGGATAGCGTCAATAACCGTACCAACGGATCGCTGAACGCGTCTGAAGCGACCTCCGCGCTGCGCAATGCGCTGGCGGGCAACGGCAAGTTTACGCTGGTCTCCCCGCAGCAGCTCTCCGTAGCGAAACAACAATTAGGTCTTTCGCCGCAGGATAGTCTCGGCAGCCGCAGCAAAGCGATGGGAATTGCGCGCACCGTTGGCGCTCAGTACGTGCTGTACTCGAATGCCACCGGTAACGTCAACTCGCCGGAGCTGAAAATGCAACTGATGCTGGTGCAGTCCGGCGAGATTATCTGGTCAGGCAAAGGTGCGGTTCAGCAACAATAAGCTTACGCGCGACGAGCTCTTGTCGCGCTTTTTCCCCCGCTATTCACCTGTCGCCGCGCTGACTGAAAACGGTCTTAGCGGCGGCAGCTGTATTATCAGCGATGGCGTCCGCCGGCTGGTGCTGCGCCAGCCGCACGATCCGCAGGCGCCGCTCAGCCATTTTTTACGCCAGTACCGCGCGCTTCAGCGCCTCCCCGCGACGCTGTCGCCGGCGGCGGTATTTTTTTCGCCGTGCTGGATGGTGGTGGAGTATTGCGCAGGGGAGGTGAAAAGCGCGCTGCCGGAGTGCCCTTCACTTGCCGGCTTATTGTATCATCTGCATCAACAGCCGCGTTTTGGTTGGCGTGTCGAGCTGGCGCCATTACTTGAATTGTACTGGCAGCAGTGCGATCCGACCCGGCGTACGCTTTTGTGGTTACGCTGGCAGAAACGGTTATTGCGCCGGCGAGAACCACAGCCGTTGCGTTTGGCGCCTCTGCATATGGACGTCCACGCCGGCAATATCATTCACCGCGACGACGGCCTGCGCTTGATTGACTGGGAGTATGCCGGAGACGGCGATATCGCGCTTGAACTGGCAGCGGTATGGTGCGATGCCCCTACGCGTTGCCAGCTGCTTAAAGACTATTCACGGCTCGCGCAGCTTGATGAGCGTCAACTGCGGCGGCAAATACAACGCTGGCGACCGTGGGTGCTCATGCTGATGGCGGGATGGTATGAACGGCGCTGGCAGCAGAGCGGCGACCGGCAATTTATTACGCTGGCGGATGCGACATGGCGTCAGTTAGAAACAGAAAACAAAGGATAAGAGAGGTCTGTGTGGGTCCGGTAATGTTGGATGTCGAAGGTTTTGAACTGGATGCGGAAGAGCGTGAGATTCTGGCTCATCCTTTGGTTGGCGGCTTAATTTTGTTTACCCGCAACTACCACGATCCGGCGCAATTGCGTGAACTGGTACGCCAAATCCGCGCGGCCTCGCGGAATCATCTCGTGGTGGCGGTTGATCAAGAAGGCGGGCGCGTGCAGCGTTTCCGCGAAGGTTTTACTCGCCTGCCCGCCGCGCAGTCTTTTGCGGCGCTGTTGGGGATGGAAGAGGGCGGTAAGCTTGCCGTAGAAGCCGGTTGGCTGATGGCCAGTGAAATGATCGCTATGGATATTGATATCAGCTTTGCGCCGGTGCTGGATGTCGGCCATATCAGCGCCGCGATCGGCGAACGCTCCTGGCATGAAGACCCGCAAAAGGCGCTGGCGATGGCTCGCCATTTCATTGACGGTATGCATGCTGCGGGCATGAAAACCACCGGTAAACACTTCCCTGGCCACGGCGCGGTGACGGCGGATTCACACAAAGAGACGCCGATTGATCCGCGTCCGGCGGCGGAAATTCGCGCCAAAGATATGGCGGTGTTCAAAAGTCTGATCGATGAACAACGGCTGGATGCGATTATGCCGGCGCACGTGATTTATCCTGATATCGATCCGCGTCCGGCCAGTGGTTCCGAATACTGGCTGAAGACGGTGTTGCGCGGCGAGCTGGGCTTTGACGGCGTCATCTTCTCTGACGACCTGTCGATGGAAGGAGCGGCGATCATGGGCAGCTATGCTGAACGTGGGCAGGCATCGCTCGATGCCGGTTGCGATATGATCCTGGTCTGCAATAATCGTAAAGGCGCGGTGAGCGTATTGGATAACCTGTCCCCGATCAAAGCAGAGCGTGTTACAAAATTGTATCATAAAGGTTCATTTACCCGTCAGGAACTGCGAGATTCCGCGCGTTGGCAGACGGTCAACGCACAGCTGGAGGCGCTCCATGCGCGCTGGCAAGAAGCGAAGTCTGCGTAATTAACCTGAAGGGCGTTGTTGTCTGGTGAGGATACGATGATTATCTATTTACACGGTTTTGACTCTAACAGCCCCGGTAACCATGAAAAGGTGCTGCAGCTGCAGTTTATCGATCCTGACGTACGGTTGATTAGCTACAGTACGCTCCATCCAAAACATGATATGCAGCATTTGTTGAAGGAAGTCGACAAAATGCTGCAGCTCACTGCCGACGATCGGCCGCTGATATGCGGTGTCGGGTTAGGTGGCTACTGGGCGGAAAGGATTGGTTTTCTCTGTGATATTCGCCAGGCCGTGTTCAACCCGAATCTGTTCCCTCACGAGAACATGGAAGGGAAAATCGACAGGCCGGAAGAGTATCAGGATATCGCCACCAAGTGTGTGAACAACTTCCGTGAAAAAAATCGCGACCGCTGCCTGGTGGTGCTATCACGTCATGATGAGGCGCTGGATAGCCAACGCTCGGCTGACTTGCTGCATCATTATTACGAAATCATCTGGGATGAAGAACAGACGCATAAATTTAAAAGTCTTTCGCCGCACCTGCAGCGAATAAAGGCTTTTAAGACCCTCGGTTAATCCTGTTTTCACCTATTCAGCCCGCGGCGTGCAAACGCCGCGGGCTTTTTCTTGTCCATAATTGACGTTGTTCGTTTAAAAAATATGCGGTAAAACTTGATGCACATCAATTTTGGTATGACCAATGTTCCGTTCATGCTATTCTCGGTGCTGCTGAATGGTTTCATCGCTGCAACCTATTGTTAACTAAGAGCTATTTGGATAACTTTTAATTAACAATTGGTTAATAATTTTAGGGGGTCTTGTGACTACGCCATTGAAAAGAATCGTTATTGTAGGTGGTGGTGCCGGCGGACTGGAACTGGCTACTCAGTTGGGTAGAAAGCTGGGCCGCAACAAAAAAGCGAAAATTACGCTGGTGGACCGCAACCATAGCCACCTGTGGAAGCCGTTGCTGCACGAAGTAGCGACCGGTTCTCTGGATGAAGGCGTTGACGCGCTGAGCTATCTGGCGCACGCGCGCAACCACGGTTTCCAGTTCCAGCTAGGCTCGGTGGTGGATATCAATCGCGAAGGGAAAACCATTACCCTCGCGGAACTGCGTAACGAGAAAGGCGAGCTGTTGGTTGCCGAGCGTAAGCTGCCGTACGACACGCTGGTGATGGCGCTGGGCAGCACCTCCAATGACTTTAATACTCCAGGGGTGAAGGAAAACTGCATTTTCCTTGATAACCCGCACCAGGCGCGCCGTTTCCATCAGGAAATGCTTAACCTGTTCCTCAAGTATTCTGCAAACCTCGGCGCGAACGGTAAGGTCAATATCGCTATCGTCGGCGGAGGGGCCACCGGGGTTGAGCTGTCCGCTGAGCTACATAATGCGGTGAAACAGCTGCATAGCTATGGCTATAAAGGATTGACCAACGAAGCGCTGAACGTGACGCTGGTCGAAGCCGGCGAACGTATTCTTCCGGCGCTGCCGCCGCGTATTTCCGGCGCCGCGCACAATGAGCTGACCAAACTTGGCGTTCGTGTCCTGACCCAGACTATGGTGACCAGCGCAGACGTTAACGGCCTGCATACTAAAGACGGGCAGTTTATTGATGCCGACCTGATGGTGTGGGCAGCGGGCATCAAAGCGCCTGATTTTATGAAAGAGATTGGCGGCCTGGAGACCAACCGCATTAACCAACTGGTGGTTGAGCCAACGCTGCAGACCACCCGTGATCCGGATATTTACGCTATCGGCGATTGCGCCTCCTGCGCTCGTCCGGAAGGCGGCTTTGTACCTCCACGCGCCCAGGCGGCGCACCAGATGGCAACCTGCGCGCTGAATAACATTCTGGCGCAGATGAAAGGCAAAGCGCTGAAACCGTATGTCTACAAAGATCACGGTTCACTGGTGTCGCTGTCGAACTACTCCACCGTTGGCAGCCTGATGGGCAACCTGATGCGCGGCTCGATGATGGTTGAAGGGCGAATTGCGCGCTTCGTGTATATCTCGCTGTATCGCATGCATCAGATTGCGTTACACGGCTATTTCAAAACCGGCCTGATGATGCTGGTGGGGCGTATTAACCGCATTATTCGTCCGCGTCTCAAGCTGCACTAAGCGGCAAGTAATCAGGATAGCGTCATCGCGACGCTATCCTGAAAACACAGCATATCCTTCTGCCTGAATCGCAACTTCCCGTTAGGAATCCTCTGAATCCCCTTGATTTGCCGTAGGTTCCCGCATTTTTCATCCGCTTTCTGATTTGCATACCCCCTGAGCAGAACGCAGAATTGCTAGTAACAGCAATGAAGGAGGAACTCCCGTGAATAAATCAATGTTGGCGGGTATTGGGATTGGCGTTGCCGCCGCGTTGGGCGTCGCCGCCGTTGCCGGTCTCAATGTATTAGATCGTGGCCCGCAATATGCGCAAGTGGTGTCCAGTACGCCAATAAATGAAAGCATAAAAACGCCGCGTCAGGAGTGCCGTAACGTCACCGTTACCCATCGTCGCCCGGTTCAGGATGAAAACCGTATTGCCGGTTCCGTTCTCGGCGCGGTCGCCGGCGGCGTGATTGGCCATCAGTTTGGCGGCGGTCGCGGTCGTAGCGTGGCAACCGTCGTCGGCGCGCTGGGCGGCGGCTATGCTGGTAACCAAATTCAGGGCTCGATGCAGGAAAACGACACCTATACCACCACCCAGCAGCGCTGTAAGACGGTCTACGACAAGTCGGAAAAAATGCTTGGTTATGACGTCACCTATAAAATCGGCGACCAGCAGGGCAAGATTCGCATGGACCATCAACCGGGGGCGCAAATACCCCTCGATAGCAACGGTCAGCTGATTCTGAATAACAAAGCGTAAAATAGCAGTTTTAAGCGATTAGCCCCTCAATCACTCAGGCTGAGGGGCTTTTTTTATCAGAACGTTAACGCGTAGTTCAGGCCGAAGGTCCGGCCGCGTCCTTTATATTCGTACAGCCCGGCGCTGCCATAGGTTGGGCTATACAACAGCGGCGCACGCTGTCCCCAGATGGTGACGTAATCTTCGTTCAGCAAGTTTTCGATGCTAAAGGTCAGTTTACCCACCGGCAGCAAATAGCTACCGATAAAATCGACGGTGTTGTACCCATCAAGCTTATTGCCACTGGCGTCGCTTAAATCAAATACCTGCTGGCTCTGCACACGCAGCGACCACGGGTCAGGCGCCCAGCCGACCCAGGCGGTGGCTTTCGACGGCGAGGCCAGGGTGACGTCCCACTTCTGCCAACTGCCATCGGTTTTAACTTGCGATTTCAGCACGTTGAAGTTAGCGCCCAGACTCCAGTCGCTATCAGGCACGAAGTAGTCCACCGCGCCTTCCACGCCGTAAATGCGACGTTTATCCGATTGCACATCAATGGTCATGTCGCTGCGGTTAACTACGATGGTTTTGTCTGATGTCGAGTAATAAGCGGCAAGCTGCGTGCGCAGGTTGTCGCCGGTGTAGCGCCAGCCCAGCTCCCAGGAGTTAACTTTGATCCCCTGCAGCGGCGAGTCGCCGACGTTAACGCTCGAGATCAGCGGCAGATGGCCGTTAACCGCCGCGCCGTAGCTGCCGATACCATAATATTTTCCCGGATCCGGCAGTTCGACGCCCTGAGAGAAGTTAAACCAGGTCTGCTGGCGTTCGGTAATGTGGGCGACGATCCCGGCATTAAAGAGGAAGTTATCATAATCGGTCTTGCCGCCAGGAATGGCGTCAGCCGACCGGTATTTGCCTTTAGCGACATCCTGCTGCTGCGCGTAGCCGACAAAATCATCGACCCGGTTTTCCGTCCACTGATAACGCACGCCGCCGCTAAGGGTGAAGATGTCGTTCAGGTCGTAACTGCTTTGCAGGAACGGCGCAAGATTGGTGATGCTGTAGCCAGGATAACGGCCGGTGGTATAGGCAGACTGATTATTCAGGCCGCCGGAAGCCATCGCCTTATCCAGATCGAAGAACATCTGGTTGGAATTAAAGGTTTCATGGTCGGCGTCAACGCCCCAGGTCAGATCCCATCCCGTTAGCGGCTGGCTGTTGAAGGTGATCTTAGCGCCGTACTGATCGGTATCCTGCTGTGAGGCGGAAAAACTGCTGATTTTACCTTTGCTCAAGGCCGGGAAGGGGTAGAAGGTCAGCGACTCATCGCGGTAGTAAATCTGGCTGACCAGATTCTGGCCGAAGAAGTCGGCGTCGGAATATTGCAGGCTGATCAAATGACGCTCGGTGCCGGGCACGCGGTCAGAGTTAAGCCCGTCAGAGGTCCAGGCTTTACTTTCACCAAGCACCGCCGACATATCTTTGCCCAGATTCAGACCATAATCATCGCCCTGGCTTTTATAGTACTGCGTGACCAGCTGGAGCTGGCGCTGGTCATCGATTTCTATGGTTCCGGTGCCCATCACGTCGAGTCGGTCCGAATGTTGTAAGCCGGTTTGCGTATTATCGAGGATCAGCGCGTCATTGTTGGCGTCATACCAGCCGCCGAAGCGTTGATACGCCACTGATAGACGGCCGGAAGCATGATCGGTACCGCCGCTGACGGCCGCCGCCACCCGTTCATCATGATCGTTGCTATTGGCAAAGCCGGTTTTACCACCCAACTCCAGATCCACCTGGCGTTCCTGCTGGCCCTTTTTCGTGACGATATTAATCAGACCGCCGGTACTGCCGCCGCCGTATAACGATGTGGCGCCGGATATAACTTCAATATGTTCGATGTTAAACGGATCGATGGCATCAAGCTGGCGGCTATCGGTGCGCGATGAATTGAGGCGCACGCCGTCGATCAGTACCACGATGGCGCGTCCGCGCATGTTCATGCCGTAGTTGGTACGCCCCTGGCTGCTGACATCTATTCCGGGGATCAACTGCGCGAGGACGTCTTTAAACTCTTTACCACCCTGAACCTGTTGCTCAATTTCCTGGCCTTCAATCACCCAGGTGGTTTGCGCCATCTCGGCGACGGTACGGTGGTTACGGTTGGCGCTGACGATGATATCGTCTTCATCGGCGGCCTGCGCGGCAAAGGCAGGCAGGGCGGTGGCCAGCAGCAGGGGATTGAGCAGCCAGAGGCGCTTGTTCATTCGCATTCCTTGATATGAGTTAGTCATTACTGTTGTTATTTTTTTCAGCCACAGGCGCGGCTGTTACAGCGTGAAACATATAGAAAGACAAATGCGAATTTTGCACATATTGATTATCGTTATCAATATCATTTACAACAAATCAACATAATGAAAATATTGAGAAAAGTAAGGGTATTTAGCAGAAGGGGAAAAAACCGGCGAGCGAGGGCCGCCGGTAGGGGATTAAGGTTGCAGGATTTGCGGCCACAGGCGCAGCGTAGTGTCGCTAATTTGTTTCAGCGTGGCGAAATCAGCGCCTTCGCGCGCGCTGATTGACATTCCTTGCAGCACGCAGTTTAAAAACTGCGCCAACTGCAAGACATTGCCCTGCGCAGGGAGTTCGCCGCGCTGCTGGCGCTGCTGTAAAAATTGCGTCAACGTTTGTTCCTGCACCGCGTGCCGCGACTTAATAGTGTTGGCGATATCGGTTGAAGAGGCGGCCAGCGCCGCGGAGGTGTTAATCATAAAACAGCCTGCCGGGGTATCTTTGCTGGTAAAGCAGGTAGCGACAGCGGTGAAATAGTCGCGCAGCGCCTGATCGACGGTTTTTTGGTCATCGAATAGCAGGGCTTCATGTTTCGCGGCAAAGCGGGAGATGTAGCGATCCAGCACCGCGCGGAATAAGCCTTCTTTGTTCACGAACTCGGCGTACAGCGTCGGGGCTTTCGCGCCGGTCGCTTCGACGAGATCGGCAAGCGAAGTTGCTTCATAGCCGTGCTGCCAGAAAAGTGTCATGGCCTTGTCCAGCGCCGCGTCCCTGTCGAACACTTTAGGTCGGCCACGGCTTTTTTTTGCGCAACTTTGAACGTCAGTTGTCATGATGCCGTTGTACCTATGTTGGGTTGTTGAACGGCCATTATAAAAATAAACGTGTCATGCCGCCAGCGGCAGAAGTCCAAAAATAAATAATTCATATATGTATGAAAATTAAGCATTTTATAAATAGTTAAATGATCGTTATAAAAATGAGTTGACCTGTGACATGGATCACATTATCATTTACCTATCGATCGTTAAGTTAATTCTTACGACCCTACTATAAAAATCATCTGCATAGGTATAATAATCATGAAAAACGTCCAAAAACTGGCACTTGCTGCCGTACTGAGCTCACTCTCATTTGCAAGTTTCGCCGCTGTTGAGGTGCAATCCACCCCAGCAGGCCAACATAAAATCGGTACCGTTTCCGCATCCGCCGGCACCAATCTGGGTTCGCTCGAAGATCAGCTGGCGCAGAAAGCCGACGAAATGGGGGCGACCTCTTACCGCATTACTTCGGTAACCGGTCCTAATACCCTGCACGGTACCGCAGTTATCTATAAATAAATGTTGTAACCCCTGTCATGCCACTGACAAAACGCGTTCCTGACCCCCTTCAGCAGAACGCGTGTAGTAAGCAGTAAACGTAGTTCCCTTTGTTATGCCACTCTCGCGACGCGGTCCACACCCCTTCATGGGACCGCGCCCCGCGAAACCTCGTCAGCGAAGCTGGCGATTGCCACAAAAAAACCCGCCGTGCCTGGCGGGTTTTTACTTTCTGCAATTCGCAAATGTATTACAAGGCTTGCTCGGCGGAAAGCTGGTGGTGGGTCACATCGACCGGCATTCCGGAACGCAGCGCCATTGCGCTTTCCATTACCTGCTGATTGGTCTGCGGCGCCTGCTTAAAGTTCTTCATGCTGGCGTTCAGGACGATTGGCAGCGTTTGCGGATCGTCATTGATATGTTCGGAGAGCGGCTGGTGGACTTCCACCAGACGGGTACCGTTTGGCTCTACCGAAACTTTGATAGGTTCGTTGATGATATTCACCCTGGTGCCCGGCGTGATTTTGTTATACAGAGACTTTATATCAGCATCGCGCAGGCGGATACAGCCTGAACTGACGCGCATCCCGATGCCAAAATCGGCGTTGGTGCCGTGCAGTAGATAGACGCCGCCGTAGGCCGCAAGACGAATCGCGTGATGTCCCATCGGGTTATTCGGCCCGGCCGGAACCACTGCCGGCAAATCGATCCCCATCGCTTTATAACGCGCGCGAATGTTGGCGGTTGGCGTCCAGGTCGGGTTGGCGCGCTTATCTGAAACGGTAGTGACCATCGTCGGAGTCAGGGTATCGCCGCCAAGCTGGCCGATACCGATCGGGTAAACGGTCACGCTATTCTGTCCCGGTGGGTAATAGTACAGACGCAGCTCGGCGATATTGAGCACCAGACCTTCACGGGGGGCGTCAGGCAGCAGTGTCTGCAGCGGGATGGTCAGCACGCTCCCGGCGCGCGGCACATAAGGATCGACACCGGGATTAGCCTGCAGCAGCGCGAGAAAACCAACGTTGTATTTTTTGGCAATCGCTTCCAGCGACCCGCCGTTATCCTGCACTACATGAAACTGATTCTGCCCGACCAGACGGCTACCGCTCGGCGGTAACGGCCAGGTATTGGCGCGGGCGGGAAGGGCCAGCGTCGCCGCGAGAGCGAATGCCGTCAGCCAGGTTGAAACACGCGAGATATTTATCATTACCATAATTCCACAATAAACAAACGGTTATTTTTATAAGATAATCAATGTCAATTATGGCGCGGGAGAGTGTTGGGAAATCCAGGTGGATTGCAAAATGTTTGTAAAGTTTGCTAACAGTGACAGGTAAAGAGATGCGGTTTTGACAACCGCATCTCTTCGTTCTCAAGCGGTAGCGTTTTCTTCCAGCTGACGCATAAACTGGCGTACCCAGTCCATGCGCGTTTTACGCTCATCAAGCTCCTGGAAGAATTTGAGCCTTGTCGGCCCATCCAGCCGGTAATGCTGCGGCTGCTTCTGCAATAGGCCGATAAGCCAGACCGGATTAACGTTATTTTTCTCGTTAAACTCGATCACGCCGCCTTTTTCATTGCACTCCAGCTTGCGGATCCCCAGCTTTTGCGCCTGCTGGCGTAGGCGCGTGATATCCAGCAAATTACGCGCCGCATCCGGCAATGTACCAAAGCGATCGATCAGCTCGACTTTGATCTCATCGAGATCGTGTTCGTTTTTGGTGCTGGCGATACGCTTATAGAACGACAGACGGGTGTTAACGTCGGGAATAAAGTCATCCGGCAGCAGCGCCGGCATGCGCAGCTCCACTTCCGTCTGCTGGCTGGTGAGATCTTCCAGCGACGGCTCGCGACCCTCTTTCAGGGCATCGACGGCGTTCTCCAGCAGTTCCATATACAGCGAGAAGCCAATGGTTTCCATCTGTCCGCTCTGACCTTCTCCCAGCAGTTCGCCGGCGCCGCGAATTTCAAGATCGTGGGTCGCGAGGGCAAAACCGGCGCCGAGGTCTTCCAGCGAAGCGATAGCTTCCAGGCGTTTCTGCGCGTCTGTAGTCATCGCTTTTGGATGTGGGGTGAGCAGCCAGGCGTAGGCCTGATGGTGCGAACGACCCACGCGGCCGCGCAGCTGGTGTAGCTGGGCAAGGCCGAAGTGATCGGCGCGCTCAATGATGATGGTATTGGCGGTTGGGATATCGATGCCGGTTTCAATGATTGTCGTACAGACCAGCACGTTAAAACGCTGGTGATGGAAATCATTCATCACCCGTTCCAGTTCGCGTTCGCGCATCTGGCCGTGACCGATGGCAATTCGCGCCTCCGGTACCAGTTCAGCCAGACGATCCGCCGCTTTCTGAATATTTTCAACATCGTTATACAGATAGTAAACCTGACCGCCGCGCAGGACTTCACGCAGGATCGCCTCGCGAACCACCAGCGCGTCATATTCGCGGACAAAGGTTTTTACCGCCAGACGGCGAGCTGGCGGGGTGGCGATAATGGACAGATCGCGCATTCCGCTCATCGCCATATTCAGCGTACGCGGAATAGGCGTGGCGGTCAGCGTCAGGATATCGACGTCCGCGCGCATCGCCTTGATGCGTTCTTTATGACGCACCCCGAAGCGGTGTTCTTCATCGACGATAAGCAGACCCAGGTCGCGCAGCTTGACTTCATTTTGCAGCAGCTTATGGGTACCGATCAGAATATCGATTTTACCTTCTGCCGCCTGTTCAAGTATCTGCGCCTGCTCTTTGGCGCTGCGGAAACGGGATAGCATCTCAATACGTACCGGCCAGTTGGCGAAGCGGTCGCGGAAGTTATCGTAGTGCTGCTGGGCGAGCAGGGTGGTCGGCACCAGCACGGCCACCTGTTTGTGGTTTTCGACGGCGAGGAAGGCGGCGCGCATCGCCACTTCGGTTTTCCCGAAGCCAACGTCGCCGCAGACCAGGCGGTCCATTGCCAGCGGCTGGCACATATCGCTGAGAACGGCGTTAATTGCCTGCGCCTGATCCGGCGTGGTTTCGAACGGGAAACCGTCGCAGAATAATTGATACTGCTCGCGGTCATGCTTAAAGGCGAAGCCTTCTTTGGCCGCGCGCTGGGCGTAGATATCCAGCAGTTCGGCGGCCACGTCGCGCACTTTCTCCGCCGCTTTTTGCCTTGCCCGCGCCCAGGCGTCGCCGCCCAGTTTGTGTAGCGGCGCATTTTCTTCCGCGCCGCCGGCGTAGCGGCTAATCAAATGCAGTGACGATACCGGGACGTACAGTTTGGCGTCGTTGGCGTAGGTCAGCATCAGATATTCGCCTTTGATGCCCCCGGCTTCGAGGGTGGTCATCCCGGCATAACGACCCACCCCGTGTTCAAGGTGTACCACCGGCTGTCCGATATGCAGTTCCGCCAGGTTGCGAATGAGCGTGTCGGGGTTAATGGTACGGCGGGAATCCTGACGGCGGCGGGCGACGCGTTCGCCCAGCAGATCGCTTTCGCAAATCAGCGCCAGATTTGCCTGGCTGTCGATAAATCCGTGCTCGGCGGCGCCGATCATCAGGAAGCGACCATTTCCGGTTGCTTCCTGCAGGCGCAATATATGTTTTGGCGCAACTTTGATGCGTGCCAGCATTTCGCTCAGCGCCTCGCGGCGGCCTTCGCTTTCCACTGAGAAAATCACCGGGCCGCTGAAGGATTCAAGGAAGCGACGCAGGTTGTCCAGCGGCGCTTTATTTTGCGCCTGAATCGCCAGCTCGGGCAGGGGTTGATAGCCGAGGTTAGTATGAGCGGCTTTCTCCGCCAGACGTTCAGTTTTTAACTGGACCCGCGGCCATTTTTTCAGCTCGCTAAAAAGCTCGTCGCTGCGCAGCCACAGCTGCTCCGGCGGTAGCAGCGGGCGCATCGGATCGACGCCGCGGTTTTCAAAGCGGGCGCGGGTCTCATTCTGGAAACGCTCGGCGCTGTGCTCCAGATCGCCGGTATTCACAATCAGCGTACTGGGCGGGAAATAGCTAAACAGCGGCGGCAGCGGCTCGTTGAAGAACAGCGGTTGCCAGTATTCGATCCCGGCGGGCAGGGTACCTTTGCTCACCTGCTGGTAGATATGTTCCGGGTCGCGCTTCACGTCAAAGCGATCGCGCCACTGGCTGCGGAACAGTTCGATCGCCGCCTGGTCGGTCGGGAACTCATGCGCCGGCAGCAGATTGATGGCCTCGACTTCTTCCAGAGTACGCTGGCTATCAACATCGAATAACCGCAGGCTGTCTATTTCGTCATCAAAGAAATCGAGGCGATAGGGCTGCTCGCTGCCCATCGGGAAGAGATCGAGCAGGGCGCCGCGGGTCGCGTATTCGCCGTGTTCCATTACCTGATCGACATGGCGGTAACCGGCGCTGTCCAACTGCGTGCGTAGCGCATCGCGCGACAGACGCTGCCCTTTTTTCATTACCAGCGCGTGACCGTGCAGATAATTATGCGGGCAGACCTTCTGCATCAGAGTGCTTACGGGAACGATAAGCACCCCGCGCTGCATGGTCGGCAACTGATATAAAGTCGCAAGGCGCGAAGAGATAATATCCTGATGTGGCGAAAAGCTATCGTAGGGCAGGGTTTCCCAGTCAGCGAGGCCGATCACCATGCTATCGGTAAATTGCCTGATTTCATCATTCAAACGCAGGGCGTTTTGCATGTCGGGCGCAACCAGCACCACCGGGCCATGATGGCGTTCGGCCATTTCGGCTACCAGCGTGGCGCAGGCGGCGCCGGTGAGTTCGCCAAGCTGGCGCTGATCGCCGGCTTTGACCGGCAGAGTATAGCGATATTGTTCAGGCATAACGGTTGTCAGGATCCCTTAGCGCCTATCCCATCAGGCGATTGTTTGTACTGTTTGGCCGCAGTCGGCCAACTCGCTCTACGATGTAGGGGCAAATTGCTGATATTCAATGTCTCTGATTATCCGCAATTGGTCTGATTTCGCCAACCCGATTGGCCTCCTGCGCCATGTTTTCTACAGCGCAAGGCGATTGATAAATATATACACTCTAAATTAACCCTCTGATTTAAAACTATTACTTTGTTATTTTGGCGAAAAAATCTACCGTATCAGCGATTTACGCGTTGGGCTATGCCATATATACTCGAACATCGGCTATCAGCAACCAGATGGATTACATGTACCAACCTGCCGCACTATTTATCGGCCTTCGCTACATGCGCGGGCGCGCAGCCGACCGCTTCGGCCGTTTCGTCTCCTGGCTTTCGACCATCGGCATTACGCTTGGCGTGATGGCGCTGGTGACCGTCCTGTCGGTGATGAACGGTTTTGAGCGTGAGCTGCAAAACAACATCCTGGGGCTGATGCCGCAGGCTATCATTAGCGCCCAGCAGGGCTCTATCAACCCGCAAAAAATGCCGGAAAGCGCCGTTAAGCTGCAGGGCGTGACGCGCGTCGCGCCGCTCACCACCGGTGATGTGGTGCTGCAAAGCGCCCGCAGCGTCGCCGTCGGCGTGATGCTGGGTATCGACCCGGCGCAAAAAGATCCGCTGACGCCTTACCTGGTGAACGTGAAACAAAGCGATCTGCAGGCCGGCAAATATAACGTCATTCTCGGTGAACAGCTGGCCGGCCAGTTGGGGGTTAACCGTGGCGATCAAATTCGCGTGATGGTGCCTTCCGCCAGCCAGTTTACGCCGATGGGCCGTGTCCCGAGCCAGCGTTTGTTTAACGTCATCGGCACCTTTGCCGCCAACAGCGAAGTCGATGGCTATCAAATGCTGACCAACATTGATGACGCCTCCCGCCTGATGCGCTATCCGCTGGGCAATATTACCGGCTGGCGTCTGTGGCTCAGCCAACCGCTGCAGGTTGATACGCTCAGTCAACAGAAGCTGCCCGACGGCACCAAATGGCAGGACTGGCGCGAGCGCAAAGGCGAGCTGTTCCAGGCCGTGCGAATGGAGAAAAATATGATGGGGCTGCTGCTGAGCCTGATCGTCGCCGTCGCCGCTTTCAACATCATTACCTCTCTTGGCATGATGGTGATGGAGAAGCAGGGCGAGGTGGCTATTCTGCAGACCCAGGGGCTGACGCCGCGGCAGATCATGGCCGTCTTTATGGTACAGGGCGCCAGCGCTGGTATTGTCGGCGCGCTGCTTGGCGCGCTGCTCGGCGTGCTGTTGGCCAGCCAGCTGAATAATTTGATGCCGATTATCGGCGCGTTTTTGGACGGCGCGGCCCTGCCGGTGGCGATTGAGCCGCTGCAGGTGATTATTATCGCTCTGGTGGCGATGGCGCTGGCCCTGTTGTCTACGTTGTATCCTTCCTGGCGCGCTGCCGCCACCCAACCCGCTGAGGCTTTACGTTATGAATAAGATCCTGCTGCAATGCGACAACCTGTGCAAACGCTATCAGGAAGGCAACGTGCAAACCGATGTGCTGCACGATGTCAGCTTCAGCATTCAAGAGGGTGAAATGATGGCGATTGTCGGCTCTTCAGGTTCCGGCAAAAGTACGCTACTGCACCTGCTTGGCGGGCTGGATACGCCGACCTCCGGCGATGTTATTTTCTCCGGTCAGCCGATGAGCTCGCTTTCTGCGGCGGCTCGCGCCGATCTGCGTAATCGCGAACTCGGGTTTATCTATCAGTTCCACCACCTGCTGCCGGACTTTACCGCGCTGGAAAACGTGGCGATGCCGCTGCTGATTGGCAAGAAAAAAGCGGCGGATATCGAACGCCAGGCGAAAGCGATGCTGCAGGCGGTCGGCCTGGAACACCGTAGCCACCATCGTCCGTCTGAGCTTTCCGGCGGCGAGCGCCAGCGTGTGGCGATTGCCCGCGCGCTGGTGAACAAACCGCGGCTGGTACTGGCGGATGAACCGACCGGCAACCTCGACGCCCGCAACGCCGACAGCATTTTTGAGCTGCTGGGCGAGCTCAACGTGGCGCAGCGTACCGCTTTCCTGGTGGTGACTCATGACCTGCAGCTGGCGAAACGGATGAACCGCCAGCTGGAGATGCGCGATGGCCGCCTGACGGCCGACCTGACCCTGATGGGGGCCCAGTAATGGCTTCACCGTTATCGTTACTGATTGCGTTGCGTTTTAGCCGCGGCAGACGCCGCGGCGGCATGGTTTCGCTGATTTCCGTCATCTCTACTATCGGCATCGCATTAGGGGTGGCGGTACTGATCGTCGGCCTGAGCGCGATGAACGGTTTCGAGCGCGAGCTCAATAATCGCATTCTGGCGGTGGTGCCGCACGGCGAAATCGAGCCGGTTAACCAGCCGTGGAATAACTGGAACGAGGCGCTGTCGAAGGTTGAAAAAGTGAAAGGCATCGTCGCCGCTGCGCCCTATATCAACTTTACCGGGCTGGTGGAGAGCGGCAGCAATATGCGCGCCATTCAGGTCAAGGGCGTCGATCCGCAGCAGGAGAGCCGCCTGAGTTCGCTACCAAACTTTGTGCAGAACAACGCATGGGCAGGTTTTAAGGCCGGCGAGCAGCAGGTTATTCTGGGCAAAGGCGTCGCCGATGCGCTGCATGTGAAGCAGGGCGATTGGGTGTCGATCATGATCCCCAATTCAGATTCCGAGCACCAGCTGTTGCAGCCGAAACGCGTCAGGCTACACGTGACCGGGATTCTGCAACTGAGCGGCCAACTGGACCATAGCTTCGCGATGATCCCGATGGCGGACGCCCAGCAGTATCTGGATATGGGCAGCAGCGTGACCGGCATCGCCATTAAAGTCACCGACGTTTTCCACGCCAATACGCTGGTACGCGACGCCGGCGAGGTGACCAACAGCTACGTCTATATCAAGAGCTGGATCGGCACTTATGGCTATATGTACCGTGATATTCAGATGATTCGCGCCATTATGTATCTCGCCATGGTACTGGTTATCGGCGTCGCCTGTTTTAACATCGTCTCGACGCTGGTGATGGCGGTAAAAGATAAAAGCGGCGATATTGCGGTGCTGCGCACGCTTGGCGCGAAAGACGGCTTAATCCGCGCGATTTTCGTATGGTATGGTTTATTGGCCGGTTCGGTCGGGAGCCTGATCGGGGTGGTTATCGGCGTGGTAGCCGCGCTGAAGCTGACATCGATTATCAACGGTATCGAAACGTTGATCGGGCATAAATTCCTTTCCGGCGACATCTATTTTATTGACTTCCTGCCGTCTGAATTGCACTGGCTGGACGTCGTTTATGTGCTGGTGACAGCACTGTTGCTGAGTTTGCTGGCCAGCTGGTATCCCGCCCGCCGCGCCAGTCGTATTGACCCGGCGAGGGTGCTGAGTGGCCAGTAATTTATCGTCGTGGCCCATCAAACGCCGCATCCCTTAGGCCAGTGCTGTGAAAGCAGATACAGCCCAAAGGATGAGGGGTTGGGGCCAATAAGAGGAATGGCTGAAATGTACTACGGATTTGACATTGGCGGCAGCAAGATAGCGTTGGGCGTATTTGATAACGCCCGACAACTGCAGTGGGAAAAACGCGTCCCCACTCCGACGGAAAGCTATGAGGCTTTCCTGCAGGCGATTGAAGCGCTGGTTCGCGAAGCCGATCGGCGCTTTGGCGTGGAGGGCGCGGTCGGTATCGGTATCCCCGGTATGCCGGAAACCGCGGACGGCAAGCTGTATGCCGCCAACGTTCCCGCCGCCAGCGGCCAACCGCTGCGCGTTGATCTCAGCGCACGCCTGGGGCGTGAAGTTCGTCTTGATAATGACGCCAACTGCTTTGCGTTATCTGAAGCGTGGGATGATGAATTTACCCAATATCCGCTGGTGATGGGGTTAATCCTCGGCACCGGCGTCGGCGGCGGGATCGTGCTTAACGGCAAATCAATAACCGGTCACAGCTACATCACCGGCGAGTTCGGTCATATTCGTCTGCCGGTGGACGCCCTGGAAGTAGTGGGGCGCGATTTTCCGCTAACCCGCTGCGGCTGCGGCCAGCTCGGCTGCATCGAGAACTATCTTTCCGGCCGCGGATTCGCCTGGCTGTATCAGCATTTTTATCATCAATCCTTAACTTCGCCACAGATCGTCGATCTGTGGCAGCAGGGTGATGCGCAGGCGCGGGAGCACGTCGAACGTTACCTCGATCTACTGGCCGTTTGTCTGGGCAATATCCTCACCATTGTCGATCCGGATCTGCTGGTGTTAGGTGGCGGATTATCTAATTTTACTGCTATAACCGAAGGGCTGGCGCAGCGCCTGCCGCGTCATTTGCTTCCGGTCGCCCGGGTGCCGCGCATTGAGCGCGCGCGTCACGGCGACGCCGGAGGTATGCGCGGTGCGGCCTTCCTTCATTTGACTCATTAATTACAGGGGTAGCTATGCTGTCGCGCCGCTTACATCGCTTAAGCCGTTTCCGCCGTAAAAAACGCCAGTTGCGCGATCGCTTACGGCAACGTGTCTTCTTCGGCGAAGACAAAACGCCGCCGCAGGCAATAGACAAACCGCGGGTGGTGGTGTTAACCGGCGCCGGTATTTCGGCGGAGTCGGGGATTAAAACCTTCCGCGCCGCCGATGGCTTGTGGGAAGAACATCGGGTGGAAGATGTGGCGACGCCGGAAGGTTTTGCCCGTGACCCGGCGCTGGTGCAGGCGTTTTATAACGCCCGCCGCCGCCAGTTGCAGAGCGCGGAAATCGCGCCCAATGCCGCGCATCTGGCGCTGGCGAGGCTGGAAGAGGCGCTGGGCGATCGTTTTCTGCTGGTGACGCAGAACATCGATAATCTGCACGAGCGCGCGGGTAACCGCCGGGTTATCCATATGCACGGCGAGTTACTGAAAGTGCGCTGTTCGTGGAGCGGACAGGTGCTGGAGTGGACCGGCGACGTGACGGCGGATGACAAATGCCACTGCTGCCAGTTCCCGGCGGCGCTGCGCCCGCACGTGGTATGGTTCGGCGAGATGCCGCTGGGCATGGATGAGATCTACAGCGGGTTGGCCGAGGCCGATATCTTTATCGCGATTGGGACTTCCGGTCACGTCTACCCGGCCGCAGGTTTTGTCCATGAAGCTCGTCTGCACGGCGCGCATACCGTCGAGCTTAACCTTGAACCAAGCCAGGTCGGCAGCGAATTCGCTGAGAAACATTACGGGCTGGCAAGCGAAGTCGTGCCAGCCTTCATCGATAAGCTGTTGCAGGAAAACTCGCTATAAACTGAATCAGCCTGCCGGGTAGCATGGGCACAGCCCTTTGCTTCCGGCAGAGCTGTTACCAAGGATGAAACGTCATGACAGGAGTCAGACTATGCATAACCCGCTGATTATCGAAGCGATCATGTTGATTGCGGCCATTATCGTCGGCGTATGGAGCCAGAACGCTTTACCTATGTACGCCGATAGTCGACCGATCCTCTTCCTGCTGTGCCTGGTCATTGGTATCGGCAGCACATTGTGCCTGCTACTGGATGGCTTAGCCCTGCTGTTCATCGGTCAGGTTGCAACAGGTAGCGTGCGGATATATGGCCCCATGCTGCTGCTGGTGGTGCTATGGAAACCCTTTAATGCGATCTTCGGCATCATTGAGGATTTTTTGCAGCGCAGAGAAGCCAGAGGGAAATCCCGGCGACAGAAGTGAAATTAGAAACGTCTTAACGGTCGGAAGCTTCCGACCGCGATGAATTATTGCTCAAAAAACTGAAAGCCCGTCAATCTGAATATTATGGACAGATTTTAATGCTCGCAACAACAGGTCTGTAAGCCACTCTGGCCACTTCTGATATTTAACTATCCGACGTCGATTCCGTCTGTGCGAAATCAGACCAGAGTGTATCGGGAAGTCTTCGCAGAATACTGCGCAGCGCCAGCGCATCGATTAATATAATTGGCACAAAAAGAAATGATATCAACCAAAAGAATGGATTACGGATAGGGAAAATGGTGGTCCAGCGATCGCTATCATCGACGCGTGATAACAATCTATTGCTCAGCGTCGTTACGCAGTATTTAAAGGTGGCGCGAGGTTGTGTCAAAAGAGTAACGGGAGAATTTATACCATTCATATAATCGTTACACCATTGCCAGGACTCGGCATAGCTAATAATCGTATCCTCAATGCTAATGAAGTAACGTGATGCGTAAAAAAATAAAGGTATATTATCATCGCTGATGATAATTTTGACCTTTGGGCTGTCAGGTGGATTAATATGCCAGGCATACCACGTCCGTGAACTTGCCGAACCGGAACCGTTTCTGAAACTGGGGCGAATAACGTCACTCCAGTCGAAAACTAGCGTTTCAACGGGCCATTTAGCAAAAATATTATGGTTATGGCAATGCTTCTGGATATAGATTTTCTGCTGACGGCGATTTAGCCGAATTATCATATCCTTGGGCTTGCTAATGAAAAGGCGTAGTGCATGTATTGCGCTATATAACAACAGGATAAGTATTGGGACAACAAATATTAGCTCCTGAAGGTAACCAACCAAAGGCACGATAATAAACAGGCCTAACAGCGAAACAAAAACTAAGGCAAAAGGTAAGGTGACGCCTAACCACTCACTTCGTGGTACATTCCTACTGATATCACAGTAAATATCATTAACTTCCGTAACGCCGAAGAGTGGCGGGGCTTTAATTTTTATGTTGTTTTTCATTCCATGTCCTTATGTAATGTCGGGGTTAATCCTTTAGATATTCATTTCGGTTATGTTTGGCGTGCTAAATAATGACGATTATCTCTTTCAGCGTTACCTTGTTTTATTTATGCAGATTAGCGCCACCCGTAAAGCAGCAAGAACGATGTAGAATAACGACAGCGCGAGTGAGAAGCAATATATATAGCGATTGAATAAGTTCGGGCGAAATGAATAACCCGCAGCACTTTATTTGTATATGCTTATTAGCGGATAATTGGTAGTGAATATATTAGCTTTTTATATGCTGGATAGCATCGACGCTATCCAGCATAGTATGACAATTAACGACCGGCTTTCAACTTCTGGTAATACTCTTCATAAATAGCGCTGGCGCTGCCGACATCATTTTGCCATTCGCCTTTTTCGATAGTGGCGGCATCCGGATACAGCGATTTATCGTTGGCGACTTCCGGGCTGAGCATTTTGCGCGCGGCCAGGTTCGGCGTCGGATAACCGATAGTTTCAGCTACCTGTTTCGCGACATCAGGGCGCAACAGGAAGTTAATTAGCTTCAGCGCGCCGTCAACGTTTTTGGCATTCGCCGGAATAGACAGGCTATCCATCCAGAAGATGCCGCCTTCTTTTGGCCAAATCACTTCCAACGGGGTACCTGCCTGACGCGCGACATAAGCGGAACCGTTCCATACCATGCCGAGGTTCACTTCGCCTTCCATATACGGGTTTGCCGGGTTATCGGAGTTGAACGCCGCGACGTTTGGCATCAGTTTTTTCAGCTCGTTATAAGCCGCTTCAATCTCTTTTGGATCGGTGGTGTTACCGGAATAGCCCAGTTTACGCAGCGCCATCTGGAACACCTCGCGCGCGTCGTCGGTCAGCAGCAGGCTGCTTTTATATTCCGGTTTCCACAGGTCGGCCCAACTGGTCACGGTTTTCGGGTCGATAGCATCGCTATTGACGCCGATTGCCGTCGCGCCCCAGATGTAGGGAATCGAGTAGTCGTTATTCGGATCGAAAGGTTTATTCAGCATCTGCGGATCGAGGTTGCTGAAGTTACTCAGCTTGCTCTTATCAATCTTTTGCAGCATACCTTCTTTACGCATTTTGTCGACGAAATAGGTCGATGGCACCACCAGATCGTAAGCGCCATCTTTATAGGTTTTGAGCTTGGCGTACATGGTTTCATTCGACTCGTAGGTCGAATAGATCACCTTGATGCCGGTCTCTTTGGTGAACTGTTCCAGCAGGCCTGGCGGCACGTATTCGGTCCAGTTATAGAAGTAGAGCGTTTTGCTATCGTCTGCCTGCGCGGCGCCCATGCCTAAAGCCAGAGCGCCCGCAGCGAGCAGGTGGCGTGACCATTTTTTCATTTTGACGTCCCCTGAGTTTTATCACGTGCAATTAACTGACTGGCGATGACCATCACCAGCGAAAGAACCAACAGAATCGTCGCCAGCGCGTTCACTTCTGGCGAAACGCCGACCTTAACCATGGAATAGATCTTCAGCGGCAGGATTTCATAACCCGGACCGGTGACAAACGAAGAGACCACCACGTCATCCATCGACAGGGTAAAGCTCAACAGCCACCCGGCCGCTACCGCCGGCAGCGCCAGCGGCAGGATAATTTTGCGCAGGATGGTCATCTCGCTGGCGCCGAGGTCTTTCGCCGCTTCCAGCATGCGCACATCAAAGCCTTTCAAGCGTGAGAACACGGTTACCACCACGAAGGGCAGGCAGAAGGTGATATGCGAAAACAGCAGCGACCAGAAACCCAATTGAATACCGATCAGCATAAACAGCACCAGCAGGGAGATAGCCATCACGATATCCGGCGACATCATCACGACGAATAGCATTCCGCTGACGAACGGCTTACCGCGAAAACGGTAGCGATACAGCGCCACGGCGGTGAGCGAGCCGATAAGCGTGGCGAAGGTCGCCGACAACACTGCCATGGTCAGCGAATGCTGGGCGGCCTGCAGCAGGCTATCGTTATTCATCAGCAGGCTATACCAGTCGGTGGTGAAGCCTTGCCAGTTGATGCCAAAGCGCGAGCGGTTAAACGAGTTAACGATCAGAATAATAATAGGGATGTAGAGATACGCGTAAATGGCGGTCATAAAGCCGCCGCGCAGCAGTCGACCGATCATTCCAGCTCCACCTTTTTATTCAGCAGGCGCGCCGCGCGCCAGTAAATCAACAACATCAGCCCCATCACCAGCGTTAAGGTGATACTGGTCGCCGCGCCGAACGGCCAGTCGCGGATATTCAGGAACTGACTCTTGATAACGTTGCCGATCAGCAGGTTTTTGGCGCCGCCCATCAGGTCTGAAACATAAAAGAGCCCCATTGCCGGCAGCATCACCAGCAGACAGCCGGCGATAATTCCCGGCATGGTGAGCGGTATAATGATGCGGATAAAGGTCTGCAGCTTGCTGGCGCCGAGGTCTTTTGCCGCCTCCAGCAGCGGACGATCCAGTTTTTCAATGCTGGAGTAGAGTGGCATCACCATAAACGGCAGCAAAATGTAGACCAGGCCGATGATCACTGCTGACGGCGTGTACATAATGCGTACCGGCGTATCGATAACCCCTGACCACAGCAGGAACTCATTCAGATAGCCTTTGGTACTGAGGAAAATCTTCAGCCCATAGATACGAATAAGCGAGTTAGTCCAGAACGGAACGATCAGCAGGAATAGCAGCAGCGGGCGTACTTTTTGCGGCAAGCGCGCCAGAAACCACGCGAACGGATAGCCCAACGCCAGGCAGGCGAGGGTCGCCAGCAGCGCCATATTCAACGAATGCAGCAGCACATCGTAATAGAGCGGATCCAGCAGCCGCGAGTAGTTATCGAGCGTGAAGACCATTTTGACGAAGTTCGCATCGTCGCGGGTCAGGAAGCTGGTGGCGATGATCATCAGGTTGGGCAGAAAGACGAACAGTACAAGCCAGCCCACGATGGTGGCGATCACCACATTCTGGAATTTACTGGTGTTCTTCATCGGCCAGCACAACCTCCCAGCTTTCTACCCAATTAATGGCCATTTTCTGGTCGAGCGAGTGGTCAAAGTCCGGATCGTCTTCATTGAAGAATTCGCTGACCATGACCATCTTGCCGTTTTCCAGCTCAACAACCGACTCAAGGGTCATTCCCTTGTAGTTGCGCTCGCGCACGTAGCCGATAAGGCCGTCCGCTTCGCTACCGTGATGAATTTCATCAACGCGTAGATCTTCCGGACGGAGCAGTACGTTCAGCTGTTGCCCTTTTTCAACGGCGAAGTTGACGTAGATATTGCACTCGCGGCCTTCGACGCAGGCGCGTACGCGCTGTTCATCCAGGCGTTCAATAACGGTTGCGTTGAATATGTTGATTTCGCCAATAAAACTGGCGACGAACAGATTCTTCGGCTCTTCGTAGATTTCACGCGGGGTACCGTCCTGCTCGATTTTGCCATCGCGCATTACCACAATGCGGTCGGACATCGTCAGGGCTTCTTCCTGGTCATGGGTGACGAAAACAAAAGTGATGCCGAGCTTGCGCTGTAGCGCTTTGAGTTCGTTCTGCATCTGCTTACGCAGCTTGTAGTCGAGCGCCGAGAGCGACTCATCAAGCAGCAGCAGACGCGGTTTATTGACCACCGCCCGGGCGATGGCGACGCGCTGCTGCTGGCCGCCGGAGAGCTGGTGGGGTTTGCGTTGGGCAAACTCCTCCAGCTGTACCATTTTCAATGCATCCACCACCCGCGGGGTGATTTCTGCCGCCGGGGTTTTTTGCATCCGCAGGCCGAAGGCAACGTTTTCAAACACCGTCATGTGCGGGAATAGCGCGTAGCTTTGGAATACGGTATTGACGTGGCGGTTTTCCGCCGGGACATGGGTGATATCCTGGTCTTCCAGGTGGATACGTCCGACATCGACGCTTTCCAGACCAGCGATTAGACGAAGAACGGTTGTTTTACCGCAGCCAGAGGGGCCAAGCAGGGTGAGAAATTCACCATTATTGATGGTTAAGTTGAGATCGGAGATAACGGTCTTACCATCAAAGCTTTTGCGAATTCCCGCGAGTTGTACCAGCGGAGAAAGCGAACGCGGTTGTATATTCAATTTTTGACTCTGTCCCATGTAGACGCAACGGAAAAGGGATCGCTGCGGGGTTTGTGATTAACCACCTTTGGGGTTGCACATAATTAATAAGGGCCAGCATTTTACGGCAAACGATTGTAATCGCCAATCATTGTTGTTCTGCGGTGTATCACCTTTACACAGAATGCACGCAAATGTATTAAATTTTGGTTTACGGGCTAAAAATGACCTGACGCAATATTTGTCTTTTCGCCCTTATTGATAATGTTGTCACAAAAAAAGAGGGTGGCCACATGGATAAATTGCTTGAGCGTTTTCTGCAGTATGTTTCTTTAGATACGCAATCGAAGCCTGGCGTACGTCAGGTTCCCAGTACCGAAGGGCAGTGGAAGCTGCTGCGTTTGCTGCAGAGCCAGCTGGAAGAAATGGGGCTGGTCAACGTGACGCTAAGTGAGAAGGGTACGGTGATGGGGACGCTGCCGGCCAATGTCGCAGGGGAAATCCCGGCCATCGGTTTTATTTCCCACGTCGATACCTCGCCGGATTTCAGCGGTAAGAACGTGAATCCGCAAATTGTTGAAAACTACCGCGGCGGCGATATCGCCCTCGGCATCGGCGATGAAGTGTTGTCGCCGGTGATGTTCCCGGTTCTGCATCAGCTGTTAGGCCAGACGCTTATTACCACCGACGGTAAAACGCTGCTCGGCGCCGACGACAAAGCGGGCATCGCTGAGATCATGACGGCGCTGGCGACGCTGCAGGCGAAAAAAATCCCTCACGGTGATATTCGTGTTGCTTTTACGCCGGATGAAGAGGTCGGGAAAGGCGCGAAGCACTTTGACGTTGCCGCGTTTGATGCCCGCTGGGCGTACACCGTTGATGGCGGCGGGGTCGGTGAGCTGGAATTTGAAAACTTCAATGCCGCGTCGGTCACTATCAAAATCGTTGGCAATAATGTGCATCCAGGTACCGCGAAAGGGGTGATGGTTAACGCTTTATCGCTGGCGGCGCGAATTCATGCCGAAGTGCCCGCCAATGAAGCGCCGGAAACCACCGACGGTTATGAAGGCTTTTATCACCTGACCAGCATCAAAGGCAGCGTTGACCGGGCGGAGATGCACTATATTTTGCGTGATTTCGATCGCAAGCAGTTTGAAGCGCGTAAACGCAAAATGATGGAGATCGCCAAAAAGGTCGGTAAAGGGCTGCACCCTGACTGCTACATTGAACTGGTGATCGAAGATAGCTATTACAACATGCATGAGAAGGTGATTGCCCATCCGCACGTAGTGGACATCGCGCGTCAGGCGATGGTGGACTGCGATATCGAGCCGCAGATAAAGCCAATACGCGGCGGTACCGACGGCGCCCAGCTCTCGTTTATGGGATTACCGTGCCCGAATCTGTTTACCGGCGGCTACAACTATCACGGTAAGCACGAGTTTGTCACGCTGGAAGGCATGGAGAAAGCCGTGCAGGTGATTGTGCGGATTGCGGAGTTGACGGCGAAACGCTAAACCAGAGCCCGATCCTGTAGGCCCGGTAAGGCGTGAGTCGCCACCGGGCAAAAAGAGTCCATATAAGCTGAAGAGGAGGGAACCTCTGATGTCAAATTATCGCCGTAGTTATCTCCCTGGCGGCTGCTGGTTTTTCACCGTAAACCTGCAAAATCGCCACAGCGATCTGCTGACACGACATACTGATCATCTTCGTGCCGCGATAGCCTGTGCTAAACGTAAGAGACCTTTCCAGATTAACAGTTGGGTTGTGTTACCTGAACATATGCACTGTATTTGGACGTTGCCGGAAGGTGATTCCGATTATTCTGGTCGTTGGCGGGAAATTAAAAAGTCTTTTACGCGTGCGTTAGCGCAGAGCCAGATCTGGCAGCCGCGTTTTTGGGAACATGCTATCCGTAATGATGAAGATTATCGGCGTCATATGGATTACGTTTATATCAATCCAGTGAAACACCGGCTTGTCGGACGCGTGAGTGATTGGCCATATTCAACGTTCCATCGTGATGTGAGGCTGGGGTTATATCCTGAGGATTGGGCAGGGCACATCGCCGAAATGGATGCCGGAGAGCGGCGGTAATATGCCGGATGGCGGCTACGCCTTATCCGGCCTACGGTGCTGATGCCATTTGTAGGCCCGGCAAGCGTAGCGCCACCGGGCAGGGTGTGGTTGATGCCGTTGTAGGCCCGGTAAGCGCAGCGCCACCGGGCAGGATGTAGGTTGATGCCGTTTGTAGGCCCGGTAAGCGCAGCGCCACCGGGCAGGGTGTGGTTGATGCCGTTGTAGGCCCGGTAAGCGCAGCGCCACCGGGCAGGATGTAGGTTGATGCCGTTTGTAGGCCCGGTAAGCGCAGCGCCACCGGGCAGGATGTGGGTTGACGCCATTTGTAGGCCCGGTAAGCGCAGCGCCACCGGGCAGGCTGTCGACTCAGTCCTCGAAGAACCAATAGCCGCTGTTGACCAGCGCCGCCAGCATGGCGAGGAAAGATGGGTCTTCCAACGCATCGCCGAAATGTTCGGCACGCAGCGACAGATGCGTTGCCAGCGCGTCAAGCGCCGGGCGGTGCGGAGAATTGATTTTCTCGCCGTTGACGAACACTTCGCCATCGATTCGCAGCACGCGCAGGCCGCCGAGGCGGGCGAGCTTATCGCCCTGCTGCAGCGCATCGTAAATTTCATCTGGCTGATATGGCGGCTCCGGCGGCGCCACGTCAAGCTCGTGGCGGGATTGGGTAATGAACTCGCCAAACCACTGCTTAAAGTGCTCAGGCTGGTTAATCAGCCCCAGCATCATCTCGCGCAGACGATCCAGCTCAACCGGCAGAATATCGGCCGGATGGTCGCGGGATGGCACGTCCGGGTCGGCATAGCGCTGACTACCCAGTTCTCGTTGCAAAATATAGTCAGCAAAGCCGCTGAACAGCTCGCGAGCGTTCGGCGCACGATAGCCGACCGAATAGTTAAGCGAATTTTCCAGCGAATAGCCTTCATGCGGGAATCCAGGCGGAATGTAGAGAATATCGCCAGGCTCCATCTCTTCATCGATGATGGCTTCAAACGGATCAACCTGCAGCAGATCCGGATGCGGGCAGTGCTGTTTCATCGGCACCTTTTCGCCCACGCGCCAGCGCCGGCGGCCGGTACCCTGAATGATAAACACATCGTATTGATCAAGGTGCGGGCCCACGCCGCCGCCGGGGACGGAGAAGGAGATCATCAGGTCATCGATACGCCAGTCCGGTAGGGCACGGAAGGGATGCATCAACGCCGCTGTCGGCTCGTGCCAGTTGTTCACCGCTTGCACCAGCAGCGACCAGTTGTTTTCGCTAAGATGATCGTAGCTTTCAAATGGACCATGGCTGACCTGCCATTTTCCGTCCTGATGACTCACCAGACGGCTGTCGACCTCGCTCTCCATGGCCAGACCGGCCAGTTCATCCGGGCTGATTGGGTCGATGAAATTGGCGAAGCCACGCTTTAACACTACCGGGCGTTTTTGCCAGTAGCGTTCGATAAAGTCGGGCCAGTTAAGCGTTAATTGATAGTCCATATTTATATTCCACAGCAGGTGTCTGTCTGGGATTATAACGGATGCGACGCCGCGGTGATGCAGGCGCCGTTAAAAAACTGTTGCGTTAGCTCTCTTTATCATCAGGAAGTTGTCGGCCAAAGATAACTTCCATGCAGGCGCCGCCGAGCAGGCTGTCGCCGGTCAGGATATCGCCATCATACTGTTCGACGATATCGCGGGCGACAGACAAGCCTACCCCCTGACCCGGACGCAACGTATCGGCGCGCTGGCCGCGATCGAACACCGCCGTGCGCTGGTTGCGGGGAATTCCTGGGCCGTCATCCTCCACCAGAATATGCAGCTGGTTGTCGTTGGTCTGGCGTACCGAGACTTCGACAAATTCCAGACAGTACTTGCAGGCGTTATCAAGCACGTTGCCCATCACTTCCATAAAGTCGTTCTGCTCGCCGACAAAGCTTATCTCCGGCGAAATATCCAGCGTGATGTTAACCCCTTTACGCTGGTAGACCTTATTCAAAGCCGAGGTCAGGCTATCCAGCAGCGGGGCGATCGGGTGCAGTTCGCGGCTGAGAAGCGCATTGCCGCTGCGCATGCTGGCGCGGTGCAGATAATAGCCGATTTGCTGTGAGATGCGGCTAATCTGCTCCAGCATCACCGGCTCTGCTTCGCTGACGCTAATTTTCTCGCCGCGAAGCGAGCGTAGGGTGCTTTGCAGCACCGCCAGCGGCGTTTTCAGGCTGTGGGTTAAGTCAGTAAGGGTGGTTCGGTATTTGTCGTAGCGGTCGCGTTCGCTTTTCAGCAGGCGATTAAGGTTGCTGACCAGACCGGTAAGTTCACGAGTGGTGTGAGAATCGAGCCTCTCACGATGATGTTCTTCCAGTTCGCGGACCTCTTTCGCCAGTGATTCGATAGGGCGTAAACTCCACCAGGCGGCAAGCCACAGCAGCGGGATGACCAGCAGCAGGTTAGCCGCCAGCACGTAGATAAACCAGCTCCACACCATATAAGAGCGTTTAAGCTCCACCGGAATGGTGTCGACCACCACAATGCTTAATTGCGGCATCTTCGCGGTGGCCGGATAGAGATTAATCGCCACCGAGTGCGTCATCTCCGAGGAGTCATCTTCCTCGCGGATGGCGTCAAGCTGCTCGCGAATTTCATCATTATTGCGCAGCAGCATACTACTGCTGCCAACATCGGCTTCGATTTCATGAAAACCGTTGCTTTTCAGCCATTCAGGTTGGATCCGCTTCACCAGCCAGGGGACGTCATGTTGTGCCCACAGCAGTTTACCTTTGGCGTCGTAAATCAGCGTCACCGTCGGGCTCTGCATATTCAGGTGTTCCGGAATATCGACATCGATGTGGTTATTTTCCCACTTCGCCAGCATGTAGAACAGGTTGCTCTCGCCGCGCAGCAGACGGAAAGTGGTTTTATCGAAACTGACGCTGTAGCCTACCAGCGCAACCATGCCGTAGGCCAGCGACAGGATCAGCACCACGGCGGCCGTCGCCAGCAGGAAGCGGACGCGCAGTGAAAGCGGGAGAATATGTCGCAACACGCCTTTCATCCGCGCAGTTCGAATAAGTAGCCCTGACCGCGCACGGTGGTGATCACCTCTTGCGGATATTGCGTCTGGATTTTCTTACGCAGCCGCCCCATCAGCACATCAATAGTGTGGCTTTCGCGGAGTTCGGCATCCGGATAGAGCTGCAGCATCAGCGAATCTTTGCTCACCACTTTGCCGCGGTTACGGATCAGCGTTTCCATAATGGTGTACTCAAAGGCGGTGAGCTTAATCGGCTGGTCATTGACCGATAATTCGCGGCGCGATAAGTCAACCTGGAAAGGCGGAATCGAAATTACCTGTGACGCCAGGCCGCTATTGCGACGCAGCAACGCCTGCATGCGGGCGGCGACCTCTTCGATATGGAAGGGTTTGGTGACGTAGTCATCGGCGCCGGCGCTCAGCACCTCGACTTTATCCTGCCAGCCTTCACGGGCGGTCAGTACCAGTACCGGTACCGATACGTCGTGACTACGCCAGCGGCGGATCAGCGACAGGCCGTCTTCATCCGGCAGGCCAAGGTCAACGATGGCGACATCCGGGATATGCTCGCCCAGGTAGTAATCTGCTTCCTTTGCATCTTCCGCGGCATCCACCTGATGCCCCAGTTCCTGTAGCTGGACCTTGAGGTGATGGCGCAGCAGAGCATTATCCTCAACGACGAGTACGCGCATGCCCATTCTCCATTTCATTTTCGATTTGAATAGTTTAACGCGATTATGTGGCGCTGGGGGTAAACATTATTTAAACCAGGCGGGAGAGAGATTTTTTTGCGTGGAAAGTGGAAGGTTGCCAGGTAGCATGTGCGAAGAGATTGCCCATGCTACCTGAGGCAGGCTGGTTACTTCAGCTCGTCGACCATGGTGATCGCGCGGCCGATGTAGTTAGCCGGGGTCATCGCCTTCAGGCGGATTTTTTCTGCTTCTGGCAGCGGCAGGCCGTCGATGAACTGCTGCATACCTTCGGCGTCAACGCGCTTACCGCGGGTCAGCTCTTTCAGCTTCTCGTACGGCTTTTCGATACCGTAGCGGCGCATCACCGTCTGGATCGGCTCAGCCAGCACTTCCCAGTTGTGATCCAGTTCGTCCAGCAGACGATCCTGGTTCAGCTCCAGCTTGCTCACGCCTTTCAGAGTGGATTGGTACGCGATCAGCGCATAGCCGATACCCACGCCGAGGTTACGCAGCACGGTGGAGTCGGTCAGGTCGCGCTGCCAGCGGGAAACCGGGAGCTTGCTGGCCAGGTGCTGCATCACGGCGTTCGCCAGGCCCAGATTGCCTTCGGAGTTTTCGAAGTCAATCGGGTTCACTTTATGCGGCATGGTTGAAGAGCCGATTTCACCCGCGATGGTTTTCTGTTTGAAGTGGTTGAGCGCGATGTAGCCCCACACATCGCGATCGAAATCGATCAGGATGGTATTGAAGCGCGCGATGCAATCAAACAGTTCGGCGATGTAGTCGTGCGGTTCAATCTGGGTGGTGTACGGGTTCCACTGAATACCCAGTGAGGTAACGAACTCTTCGCTGAACTGATGCCAGTCAACTTCCGGATAGGCGGCGATGTGGGCGTTGTAGTTACCGACCGCGCCGTTGATTTTACCGAGGATTTCCACCTGGTTCAGCTGACGGTACTGGCGCTCCATACGGTAGGCGACGTTAGCCATCTCTTTGCCCATGGTGGACGGGGTCGCCGGTTGACCGTGGGTACGAGAAAGCAGCGGCACGTCACGGTATTGGGTCGCCAAATCTTTAATCGCGTCAATCAGTTTACGCCAGTACGGCAGAACCACTTCGTCACGTGCGGTTTTCAGCATCAGCGCATGCGACAGGTTGTTGATGTCTTCAGAAGTACAGGCGAAGTGAATGAATTCTGACACCGCGTGCAGCTCGGCGATATCGGCGACTTTTTCCTTGAGGAAATATTCTACCGCTTTCACGTCGTGGTTGGTGGTGCGTTCGATGGTTTTGATACGCTCCGCGTCCTCTACGCTGAAGTCGGCAACGATTTTATCAAGGAAACCGTTTGCGTCGGCAGCAAAAGCAGGAACTTCCTTGATCGCTGCGTGCGCGGCCAGTTTTTGCAGCCAGCGGACTTCTACCTGTACACGGAATTTCAGCAAACCGAATTCGCTGAAGATACCGCGCAGCGCGCTGACTTTATCGCCGTAGCGGCCGTCTACGGGGGAAACGGCGGTCAGTGAGGATAATTCCATAAATCATAACTCCGGGGTTAAATGAGCAAGAATTTGTTTTGCCTGGTTAACCAGACGATTGCGAGAAAACATGAGCTGCAGACGTCCGCCGCCAACCTGATGCCAGAGCACGGCGGAACGAATGCCGGCGAGCAGGGTAGAGCGTACCTTCGCCTGAACCTGCGGGCTTTGCAGCACGGCAGGAGAACCGGTGACCTGAATGCGCGGCCCCAACGGGCTGATGACGTCAACGTAAATGCCAGCCATCGCGCTGAGCAGCGTTTCAGATTGTAGATCAAAATGTTCCAACTGACGGCGCAGGCCGCCGATGCGGTTGCCGAGAGTATCCATCGCCCCTTTGCTGGCGGCGAGTTTACGTTCCAGCACCATCAGGCTTAATGTGTAGCGGGTGAGTTCCGCGTTGAGGCCCTGACGGCTGCTGGTATTCAGCACGCCGAGCAGAGTCTCAAGCCCGAGACGAAGATTGGCTTCACTACCACCGAATACCGCCAGCGTTGAATCCGGGTCGAGATCGATGATGCTGTTCAGCGAAACGTGCAGGGCGTCGCTGTCGCAATGCCCCTGATGCGCCAGTTGCTGAACCAGCCGCGCTGCCTGGCATACGCCCGCCAACGCCAGAGTGATGTCATAATAATTCTTCGCCACGCTTACTCCTTGTAACCCGCCGGGCGTTAATCAGGCGTCCGGCGGAAAATGGTCGATCAGGATACCAGCGGCAGGCGCTGTTCGATAATTCCGCCGCCGAGGCACACTTCGCCGCTATAGAATACAGCCGACTGTCCCGGCGTCACGGCGGCGACGGGTTCATCAAAGATAACTTCGATGCGGTCGTCATCCAGCGCCTTCACGGTGCAGGGGATGTCGGTCTGGCGGTAGCGGGTTTTTACCGTACAGCGAAGGGTGCCCTGAAGCGGCTGACGATCGACCCAGTGTAACTGCTGGGCAATCAGGCCGACGGACATCAGACGCGGGTGATCGTGACCCTGGGCGACAATCAGCACGTTGTTTTCCACGTCTTTATCGACCACGTACCATGGATCTTCGCTACCTTCTTTGGTGCCGCCGATGCCGAGCCCTTTACGCTGTCCGAGGGTGTGATACATCAGCCCCTGGTGTTCGCCTATCTCATCGCCATCGACGGTGATGATTTTGCCCGGCTGCGCAGGCAGATAGCGGCCCAGGAAGTCGCGGAATTTACGCTCGCCGATAAAGCAGATGCCGGTAGAGTCTTTTTTCTTCGCAGTGATCAGATCCAGTTCTTCGGCGATTTTGCGCACCTGCGGCTTTTCCAGCTCACCGACCGGGAACAAGCTTTGCGCGATTTGTTCGTGGCTGAGGGTGTAGAGGAAATAGCTCTGGTCTTTATTGCCGTCGAGCCCGCGCAGCAGTTGGCTTTTGCCGTTGACATCGGCGCGGCGCACGTAGTGACCGGTGGCGATGTAGTCAGCGCCGAGATCTTCTGCGGCAAACTCAAGGAAGGCTTTGAATTTGATCTCTTTGTTGCACAGGATATCCGGGTTCGGCGTACGGCCGGCTTTATACTCTTCGAGGAACAGCTCAAAGACGTTATCCCAGTATTCTGCGGCAAAGTTGACGGTATGCAGTTCAATACCGAGCTTATCGCAGACGGCTTGCGCGTCGGCGAGGTCGGCAGCGGCGGTGCAGTATTCCTCACCGTCGTCTTCCTCCCAGTTCTTCATGAACAGGCCTTCCACCTTATACCCTTGCTGTTGCAGAAGGTAGGCGGAAACAGAGGAATCGACGCCGCCGGACATGCCGACGATCACTTTTTTTGGACTTTCTGACATTGGAATACTCACCACATTGAACTTCAAGGCGGCGTATTCTAGCACGCGCTAACCGTTCAGGCACCCCCTGTGAACGGCCAGTTAAATTCCGCAATCAGCGACAGCGGATGCCGCGGATCCTGCTGATAGCTGCGAATGCTTTCCGCCACCAGCGGCGAACGCAGGTTTTTCGCGTTAAGAATTTCCTCAGCACCGAGCCACAGACAGCGATCGATGTCGCTGTCGTGCGGTTCAGTCGCGCACGTATCGTTAAGCTCAATGGCAAACAGGAAGCGCAGGAACGGCGTGTTATCCGGGGCCTGCCACTGGTGCATGCGGATGAAGTGCTGCGGCGCGGCGCGAATACCGGTCTCCTCCCACAGTTCGCGCTCGGCGGCCTGCGCCAGGGTCTCATTGGCTTCGAGATGACCGGCTGGCTGGTTCCATAGCGCTTTGCCGTTAATTGTCTCTTCAACAATCAGGAATTTGCCTTTGGCGTGAACCACGCAGGCGACGGTGACGTGCGGTTTAAACATCGAGCTTCCTTATGAATGCTGTTATTCGGTTTGACGCCACTCGCCGTTGGCTAAACCATCAAGCGTATAGCCGCCCATGGCGTAGCGAATCAGCCTTAGCGTCGGAAAACCGACGTGGGCGGTCATCCGGCGAACCTGACGGTTGCGTCCCTCATAGAGGGTGATTTTTAGCCAGCGAGTGGGAATCGATTTACGCTCGCGAATCGGCGGATTGCGCGGCCAAAGCCAGGCGGGTTCATCCACCAGCTCCACGCCGGCGGGTAGGGTGGGTCCATCGTTTAGCGTCACTCCGTCGCGCAGTGCGCGGATCGCTTCTTCTGTAGGTTCGCCTTCCACCTGAACGTAGTAAATTTTGCCGGTGCGCTTACCGGGCTGGGTCAGTTTTGCCTGTAGCGCGCCGTCGTTGGTCAGCACCAGCAGACCTTCGCTGTCGCGGTCAAGACGACCGGCGGCGTAAACACCGGCGACAGGAATAAAATCCTTCAGCGTGCTGCGCCCGGACTCGTCGGTAAATTGCGGCAACACATCGTAGGGTTTATTGAACAAGATCACAGTTTTAAGCTGGCGTTCTTTACGTTGTCTGGTCACTTGTTGTGTGCTGAATCGCTCAACGCGATGTTTTCTAAATGAAGTTTTCTGCATGGTATTTTCAGGCTCTCTCAATTGCCGCATTATAGCCTAATTACGAATGCCTTTCATGGACGCAAACATTCAGGTAGTATTGACATGCTCATTACAAATTATTAACAAAAAATTGCTCAAACCGATTCGCAATACAGGCAGGAAGGCAACACGGACGCGAATCTCCGGTTAGCGGGGCGACCCGGTACTCAGGAGTAGGCCGACTAAGCCAACACCAGGCTCGCGTGAAGAGGGAAGAGCAGAACCAGAAGCGCTCGAAGGAGAGGTTAATGGAAAGCAAAGTAGTAGTTCCGGCGGAAGGTCAGAAAATCACCCTGCAAAACGGCAAACTGAACGTCCCTCATAACCCGATTATCCCGTTCATTGAAGGCGACGGTATCGGTGTCGACGTTACCCCAGCGATGCTGAAAGTGGTTGATGCCGCCGTTGAGAAAGCCTATAAAGGCGAGCGTAAAATTTCCTGGATGGAAGTTTACACCGGTGAAAAATCTACCCACGTTTACGGCCAGGATGTCTGGCTGCCTGCTGAAACCCTCGATCTGATTCGTGATTACCGCGTTGCTATTAAAGGTCCTCTGACGACGCCAGTTGGCGGCGGCATCCGTTCTCTGAACGTGGCGCTGCGTCAGGAGCTGGATCTCTACGTTTGCCTGCGTCCGGTACGTTACTATCAGGGTACCCCGAGCCCGGTTAAACACCCGGAACTGACCGATATGGTTATCTTCCGCGAAAACTCCGAAGATATTTATGCGGGTATCGAGTGGAAAGCAGATTCTGCCGAAGCTGACAAAGTTATCAAATTCCTGCGCGATGAGATGGGCGTGAAGAAAATTCGCTTCCCGGAACATTGCGGTATCGGCATCAAGCCGTGCTCTGAAGAAGGGACCAAACGCCTGGTACGCGCCGCTATCGAATACGCGATCACCAACGATCGTGATTCCGTGACCCTGGTGCACAAAGGCAACATCATGAAGTTCACCGAAGGCGCGTTCAAAGACTGGGGTTACCAGCTGGCTCGCGAAGAGTTCGGCGGTGAGCTGATCGACGGCGGCCCGTGGGTGAAAATCAAGAACCCGAACACCGGCAAAGAGATCGTAGTTAAAGACGTGATCGCCGATGCGTTCCTGCAGCAAATCCTGCTGCGTCCGGCTGAATACGATGTTATCGCCTGTATGAACCTGAACGGCGACTACATTTCTGACGCCCTGGCGGCGCAGGTTGGCGGTATCGGTATCGCGCCGGGCGCCAACATCGGCGACGAGTGCGCGCTGTTCGAAGCCACCCACGGTACTGCGCCGAAGTATGCCGGCCAGGACAAAGTGAACCCAGGTTCCATCATCCTGTCCGCAGAAATGATGCTGCGTCACATGCAGTGGTTCGAAGCCGCAGACCTGATCGTTAAAGGCATGGAAGGCGCCATCGCCGCTAAGACCGTGACCTATGACTTCGAACGTCTGATGGAAGGCGCTAAGCTGCTGAAATGTAGTGAGTTTGGCGACGCGATCATCAAAAACATGTAATCCAGTTTTCTGGGGTTATGCAAAACGGGAGCCTCAGGGCTCCCGTTTTTATTTGCTGTGTACCGGGTTATCCATAATTAAATAACAGTGAGCTATTCATGTTCGCTGCCGCTTGCTACGGTAATTCATCAATTGGCTTTATTGATTGCCATATTTTACCTGGTTATTCAGGTTATTATTATTAGAGGTGATATGATGAAAAAGATTATTTTGACCCTGGTATTAGTATCAGCAAGTATTTCTGCGTTTGCGGGTTATCATCCGGTCGCAAGGACCGCAGCCGTAGCCTCAGCCGATCATCCGGTGGCGGTAGCGGCGGCAACCAGCGATAACGGCAACCATCCGGTGGCGCGCACCGCGGCTGTCGCTTCGGCTGACCATCCGGTGGCGGTGGCGGCGGCAACCAGCAATAACGGTCGCCACCCAGTTGCGCGTACCACGGTTGTCGCTTCAGCGGATCATCCGATAGCGGCGGCGACAGTCACCAGCCATTAATAATCGTCTTCCCGGCGCCACGCCGGGATTTAGCTACCGCTCACGTCAGCGCATCGATTTCCTTTCCTGCTCCGTTTTACGCTATATTGGCGCTATTATCGTAAATTATCTCTTTATCACAGGTAACATCTACCATGGCTTTGATCCCCAAAAACTATGCCCGCCTGGAAAGTGGCTATCGCGAGAAGGCGCTTAAAATTTATCCATGGGTCTGCGGACGCTGCTCGCGCGAGTTTGTCTACTCCAACCTGCGTGAACTGACGGTACATCACATCGATCACGATCATACCAATAACCCGGAAGATGGCAGCAACTGGGAGCTATTGTGCCTCTATTGTCACGATCACGAGCACTCCAAGTATACCGAGGCCGATCAGTACGGCACCAGAGTAGTGGCAGGTGAAGATGCGCAAAAGGATGTCGGTGAAGCCACCTACAATCCTTTTGCTGATTTAAAAGCCATGATGAATAAGAAGAAGTAGTCACGCTTCGTCGTAATAGAGCACAGCCTGGCTGCTAATTGACGCCCAGGCGCAGGGCTAAATCCTGCGGGTAGGGATCAAAATAGTTTTGCGCCTGCAGATAGCGGTCGGGATACTCGGCCAGGTAGTGCTTAAGCAGCGTCAGGGGCGCCAGAATAGGGAGCAGCCCCGCGCGATAATCCAGTATTACGTCACGCAGCTCGCCGCGCTCACGGCTATTCAACCTTTCGCGGAAATAGCCCTGAATGTGCATCAGCACGTTGGTGTGGTTTTTCCTGGAGGCGGTGTTTTTCAGGATCGCCATCAGCTTATCGCGGTAGGCGACGAAAAAGGCATCCAGATCTTGCCATTGATGCATTGAGGCGACGAAAGGGCCGATTTCGCGATAGCCGGCCTGATGATGCGCCAGCAGCTGCAGTTTATAGCGGCTATGAAAATCCAGTAACCCCCGACGGGTCAGGCCATTGGCCCGCAGCGTATTCAGTTCATGCAGGGCGAAAAGACGCTCGACAAAATTCTCTCTTAGCTGCGGGTCATGCAGTCGTCCATCCTCTTCTACCGGTAACCAGGGATAGGCGTCCATCAACGCGCGGGTAAACAGGCCGGTTCCTTCTTTGCGCCCGCGGTTGCCTTTTTCATCATACAGGCGCACGCGTTCCATGCCGCAGCTCGGTGATTTGGCGCAGACGATAAAACCTGCTAATTCGCCGAGCCCAGGCAGGTAACCGGCGGTAAAGTCCGCCATTTTGCGCGTGACATCGTCGTGCGGTTCGCTGCTAAAACGCATCTGAATATCACCTGCACCGGTCTGCACCAGGCGCAGGGCCGGACGAGGGGAACTCAGACCGATGGCCATTTCCGGACAAATGGGTTTGAAGGTTACCCACGGCGCCAGTTCATCCATAGCGAATGGCAATCGTTTATGTCCGCCATCAAAGCGCACGGACGAGCCGGTTAAACAGCCGCTGATGCCAATGACAGGTTGCTTATTCATGGCGTACTCCTCGCTTTGTTCTCACTGTTTGGGCCATCGCGCAAAAACGGTTAGCCCGATACATTAAACTTACACAATCACGAATTTTTGTCCAAGTTTTTGGCGCGATTTTTTAGCGGAGAACATGGCGCAGGGGAGCAAAGCTATTTTTTACAGAGAGATAACGTCCAGAGAAATAACCAACTGACGCCAGAGATCTATCTGTCTCTGGCGGGCGGCGGTGAGCTGGCCCGTGGTCACCAGTAACCAGTGACGCTGAGGAAATATTTCCGGAGCCAGGGCGGCCGGCGGCATCGGCAGCACATCAATGCGATGACCTTGTCCGGTACGCATGAGCGCTTCCAGCCAGATTTCACATGGGTCGCTCAGGTGCCAGCCGGTAATCAGATAGTTATCGCCCGGCGCGCGTTTATCGCCTTCAAGACAAAAGGAGGTGTAGGAGATGATAATGCCGTCGAGGATCTCACGCAGGGTCTGCATCGCCGGCACATTAGCCGATACCTTACTGCGTAACGGGCGCAATACGTTGGTAACCAGCTCAGGGCGGGGATATTCCCGGCCGGAATCGTAGATCAGCTGGCGTAGGGATTCGATTTTTCCCTCTTTCAGCCGCTGCAGCATGTTGTCCTGCAGGACAAGCCAGTTATTGCCTGGGCCGCCGTCAGGGCGGGTCAACAGCGGTTTGACCTGGCTTACGGGAACCCCTTTTTTAACCCAGTCGAGAATTTTCAGCGCCAGCTGGACATCGTTATCGTTATAGAGGCGGTGGCCTCCATCGGTGCGCTCGGGTTTAAGCAGGCCGTACCGGCGTTGCCAGGCCCGCAGCGTGGTTGCGTTGATGCCGCAAAGACGGGAAAATTCGCCGATGGAGTAAGACATTGCAATTACCTGATAACCGAGACTGCTTCTAATATACTACGGATGACGGCCGGTTGAATGCCGTATTGCTGGTAATAAAGCGCGGGTCTTATGGTTTAAAATCGACCGTGACATTATTAAATCCTTGATAAGTTTCATCATCCGGCGCGGCAGGAATTTTAGCTTGCTTGATCGCAGCTAATACCTTGTCGCAGAGTTGCCGATCGCCTTTTTCTACGCTGGCGGAACTCACGGTGCCATCACGCTGCAGCGACAAACGAACCCGACAGCTTTGCCCGGAATATTCCGCGGAATCAGGCATTTTGGCCTTGACGGCGCTCATTATCTGATAAGCGTAGGTAGCCCTACTCGATGGCTTCGCCGAAGGGGTGCTGGCGAACAGATCGTCGACTTCGGTGGCGCTCGCCGCCGCGTGCGACGTGGACTGAGGATGATGACAGCCTGCCAGCAGTAAAGGAAACAATAACAACACCACCGGTGATTTGTTCAGCATGGTAACGCGTCCTTGTTTGTTTGGTATGGACCAATCATAACGGTAGGTCCAACGCCCTGATAGCTGCTAAACATAGGTGCTTCTACCGTTCGCTCACCGTTTCCCTGAGGACGATTCTCACGACGGTAAGCGCAGTGGCGGTGTTTGGGAGCCGGAGACGCTTCGTCGCCAGGCGCCGGGCGCCTGACCATACTGGCGTTTGAAGCTGCGGTTAAAGGATTGCTGGGAGTCGAAACCCAGTGCGATTGCCACGTTTAAAATGGGCTCGTCGCTGTTGGCTAAGCGTTCGACCGACCTTTGCAGCTTATGCATGCGAATATACTCAGCGAGAGGGTAACCGGTGTGCTCCTTGAAGATCCGCTGCAGGTGCCATTTTGAATAGCCCGCTCGCCTGGCAACGGTCTCAATATCCAGACGGCTCTCGAGATTGTTGTCGATCCAATCCAATAGATCGTGAATAACCGCAGCAGTGTTCATTTTGTTGCCCCCATGCAGAAAATAAAAGTACCTTTTACAATTGCATTTAAAGGTGGCCCGTTTGGGGATTAATTGCAAGTTTTATTGTTGCATTTAATGCCGTGTCGGGAACAGGCTTTTTTTTCGGCCTAAGAATAGCACATAAAGTGCAACAATTATTCTTGCACTTAGTTAAGCGCCTTCCTACAATCGCCGCGATAGTGTATTCGCAACTGTTACAGTTTTGTGGCGATGAACGACACAAATGGCCTCAAGCCTACCCGGACAAAGGAAGTGGCGCGGCGTCTCCCGCAGCGTCTTGTCCGGCGGCGATAATTACCGGAATAAAAATAATGAGCCTGCAAAAAACCTGGGGAAAACGTCATCTGACAGCAGTAGGTATGGTGCTACTCTCGGCGCTGCTCGCTGGCTGCGATGAAGGCGTCGCGCAAAACGCCGCGCCGCAAGCTCCCGCCGTCAGCGCCGCTGACGTGGTGGTGAAATCTATTAGCCAGTGGGATAGTTTTAATGGTCGGATTGAAGCGGTGGAAAGCGTGCAGCTACGACCACGCGTCTCTGGCTATATTGATAAAGTGAATTACACCGACGGTCAGGAGGTGAAGAAGGGGGATGTGTTATTCACCATTGACGATCGAACCTATCGTGCCGCTCTGGAACAGGCGCAGGCGAATCTGGCAAGAGCCAAAACACAAGCTAACCTGGCGCGAAGTGAAGCAAACCGCACCGATAAATTAATCAATACCAATCTGGTTTCCCGTGAAGAGTGGGAGCAGCGCCGCTCCGCCGCCGTTCAGGCGCAAGCGGATATTCGCGCCGCCCAGGCGGCGGTCGATGCCGCGCAGCTTAATCTGGATTTCACCAAAGTGACCGCGCCCATCGATGGCCGCGCCAGCCGCGCGTTGATCACCAGCGGTAATCTGGTCACCGCTGGCGATACCGCCAGCGTGCTCACCACGCTGGTGTCGCAAAAAACGGTTTATGTCTACTTTGACGTGGATGAGTCGACCTATCTTCACTACCAAAATCTTGCCCGTAGCGGGCAAGGGGCCTCCAGCAGTCACCAGGCATTACCGGTTGAGATCGGCCTTGTGGGCGAAGAGGGTTACCCTCATCAGGGTAAAGTGGATTTTCTGGATAATCAGTTAACGCCGAGCACCGGTACGATCCGCATGCGCGCGCTGCTGGACAATTCGCAGCGTCTGTTCACGCCAGGGCTCTTTGCCCGCGTCCGCTTGCCGGGCAGCGCTGAATTCAAAGCCACGCTTATCGACGACAAAGCGGTACTGACCGATCAAGACCGTAAATATGTCTATATCGTTGATAAAGAAGGTAAAGCTCAGCGTCGTGATATTACGCCAGGGCGGCTTGCTGCCGGTTTACGTATCGTCAAACAGGGGCTGAACCCAGGCGACAAAGTTATCGTCGATGGCTTACAAAAAGTGTTTATGCCGGGAATGCCGGTTAACGCGAAGACCGTCGCCATGACCACCAGCGCCGCACTTAACTGATCCCTTTTCTGAGAATCCGATCTATGGACTTTTCCCGCTTTTTTATCGACAGGCCGATTTTTGCCGCCGTGCTGTCGATTTTGATTTTTATTACCGGTTTGATCGCCATTCCGCTATTGCCGGTCAGCGAATATCCTGACGTCGTACCGCCCAGCGTGCAGGTGCGGGCGGAATATCCCGGCGCCAACCCGAAAGTGATTGCGGAGACCGTGGCGACGCCATTGGAAGAAGCCATCAACGGCGTCGAAAATATGATGTACATGAAGTCCGTAGCAGGCTCTGACGGCGTACTGGTAACTACCGTCACTTTCCGTCCGGGAACCGATCCCGATCAGGCGCAGGTTCAGGTGCAAAACCGGGTATCACAGGCCGAGGCGCGTCTTCCGGAAGATGTGCGGCGTTTAGGTATCACCACCCAGAAGCAATCGCCAACGCTGACGCTGGTGGTGCATCTGTTTTCGCCCGGCGGTAAGTATGATTCCCTGTATATGCGTAACTACGCCACGTTGAAAGTCAAAGATGAACTCGCGCGTCTGCCCGGCGTCGGCCAGATCCAGATATTTGGCTCGGGCGAATATGCGATGCGCATCTGGCTGGATCCCAATAAGGTTGCGGCGCGCGGGTTAACCGCATCGGATGTGGTGACGGCGATGCAGGAGCAAAACGTTCAGGTTTCCGCCGGTCAGTTGGGCGCCGAGCCGCTGCCGAAAGAGAGCGATTTTTTGATCTCTATTAACGCTCAGGGGCGTCTGCATACGGAAGACGAGTTTGGCAATATTATTCTGAAAACGGCGCAAGACGGTTCGCTGGTGCGCCTGCGCGACGTGGCGCGTATCGAAATGGGCTCGGGTAGCTATGCGTTACGTTCCCAGCTTAACAATAAAGACGCGGTGGGGATTGGTATTTTCCAGTCGCCGGGGGCGAATGCTATCGATTTGTCTAATGCCGTACGCGCGAAAATGAACGAACTCTCCACCCGTTTCCCGGAAGATATGAAATGGGCGGCGCCTTACGATCCGACCGTGTTTGTGCGCGATTCCATTCGTGCGGTGGTGCAAACGCTATTGGAAGCGGTGGTGTTGGTGGTGCTGGTGGTGATTTTGTTCCTGCAGACGTGGCGCGCGTCGATTATTCCGCTGATCGCGGTGCCGGTATCGGTGGTGGGTACCTTCAGCATTCTTTATCTGCTGGGCTTTTCGCTGAATACCCTGAGTCTGTTCGGGCTGGTACTGGCGATCGGTATCGTCGTGGATGATGCCATCGTGGTGGTGGAAAACGTCGAACGAAACATCGAAGAGGGGCTGGCTCCGCTAGCGGCGGCGCACCAGGCGATGCGCGAAGTCTCCGGGCCGATTATCGCTATCGCGCTGGTGTTGTGCGCGGTATTTGTGCCGATGGCATTCCTCTCCGGGGTAACGGGGCAGTTTTACAAGCAGTTTGCGGTGACGATTGCGATATCGACGGTGATCTCCGCCATCAACTCGCTGACGCTCTCGCCGGCGCTGGCGGCGCTGCTGTTAAAACCGCACGGCGCGGCGAAAGACTTCCCGACCCGGCTTATCGATCGCTTGTTCGGCTGGATTTTCCGTCCGTTTAACCGTTTTTTCCATCGTAGCTCAAATGGCTATCAGGGGTTGGTGGGCAAAACGCTCGGCCGACGCGGCGCGGTGTTTGTGGTCTACGTTCTGCTGCTCTGCGCCGCTGGCGTGATGTTTAAAGTCGTACCCGGCGGGTTTATTCCGACGCAGGATAAACTGTATTTAATTGGCGGCGTGAAAATGCCGGAAGGTTCTTCGCTGGCGCGTACCGACGCCGTGATTCGTAAAATGAGCGAAATCGGGATGAATACCGAAGGCGTGGATTATGCGGTCGCTTTTCCCGGTCTTAATGCGCTGCAGTTCACCAATACGCCGAATACCGGGACTGTCTTTTTTGGTCTGAAACCGTTCGACCAGCGTAAACACACCGCTGCGGAAATTAACGCCGAGATTAACGCCAAAATCGCGCAAATTCAGCAGGGCTTTGGTTTCTCGATTCTGCCGCCGCCGATTTTAGGACTGGGTCAGGGTTCCGGCTATTCGTTGTATATTCAGGATCGCGCCGGTCTGGGTTATGGCGCGTTGCAAAACGCGGTGAACGCGATGTCGGGTTCAATTATGCAGACGCCGGGAATGCATTTCCCGATCTCTACCTACCAGGCGAACGTGCCGCAGTTGGATGTGCAGGTCGATCGTGATAAAGCGAAAGCGCAGGGCGTGTCGTTGACCGACCTTTTCGGTACGCTGCAAACCTATCTGGGGTCATCGTATGTGAATGACTTTAACCAGTTTGGGCGTACCTGGCGCGTAATGGCGCAGGCCGATGGGCCGTTCCGCGACAGCGTGGAAGATATTGCTAATTTACGCACCCGCAATAATCAGGGCGAAATGGTGCCGATTGGCAGTATGGTGAATATTAATACCACCTACGGGCCGGATCCGGTGATTCGCTACAATGGCTATCCGGCGGCGGATTTGATTGGCGATGCCGATCCCCGCGTGCTCTCGTCCACGCAGGCGATGACGCAGCTGGCAGACATGTCTAAGCAGATACTGCCGAACGGCATGAATATTGAGTGGACGGATCTCAGCTTCCAGCAGGCTACGCAGGGCAATACGGCGCTGATCGTCTTCCCGGTCGCGGTTCTGCTGGCGTTCCTGGTGCTGGCGGCGCTGTATGAAAGCTGGACGCTACCGCTGGCGGTGATCCTTATCGTCCCGATGACCATGCTCTCCGCGCTGTTCGGCGTCTGGCTGACCGGCGGCGACAATAACGTATTTGTGCAGGTGGGGCTGGTGGTGCTGATGGGGCTGGCGTGTAAAAACGCGATTCTGATTGTCGAGTTTGCCCGCGAACTGGAAATTCAGGGTAAAGGGATCATGGAAGCGGCGCTGGAAGCCTGTCGCCTGCGTTTACGCCCGATTATCATGACCTCGATTGCCTTTATTGCCGGGACGATCCCGCTGATTCTTGGCCACGGCGCGGGGGCGGAAGTGCGCGGCGTCACCGGGATCACGGTATTCTCCGGTATGCTCGGCGTGACGCTGTTTGGTTTGTTCCTGACGCCGGTGTTTTACGTGACGCTGCGAAAACTGGTGACGCGTGGCAAACAGGCAAGGGACGTCTTGCCCGCGTAGGTCGCTGCAAATAACAAAAAACCGCCTTTTCGTTTAAGGCGGTTTTTTTCGCAACAAGAAAAGTTAATGCGCTTCTTTATAGCGGGCAGTCAGCTCAGGCAGCGGATCGCAGCCGCTGGTATCGGCTTTTTTGACCTCTTCCAGGGCGCTTGCCACGGTGTGGCGAGCTAACACCGCGAGCGACGCCTGCTCGGCTTCATCGGCTACGGACTTAAAGTACCAGCAGGCGTTGGCGCTGACCACGCAGCGAGCCGGGACCTCAGGGCGGGACGCCCACAGTTTTTTATCTTCAATAACGGAAAGATAGATATCACGCAGCGTGATTTGGTCGGCAGGGCGGCCAAGATGAATAGAGCCGTTGCGGCCAAGCGTGGAGACGATGATGCCGTCGCGGGTGAGCGGAACCATGAGTTTACGGATAAAGCTCGGGTTGGCTTCCAGGCCGTAGGCCAGAATCGCGCTCGTCGAACGTTCACCCAATTGCTCCGCCATCGCTACGCTGAGAACCATCTGCAAAGCTGTCGGGAAGCGGTAATCTAACATTTTCTTATCCTGGGTTGCGGTGAATCTTGTTCTTTTTGGCACCGCAGAGGTAAATAATCAGTGAGTAACACTATAACAAATACGGTAATTTTTTTGAAGCAATCTTAGCCAGGTCCCTCGCTTGCGGCCGCCAGCAGCGGTACGACGACATCGCTGATGGGGGTGGCAACGCCCAACCTTCGGCCATAGCGTTGTATGACGCCGTTGCGGATGTCCCATTCCAGCGGACGATTGGCCTGACGGTCGGCGAGTATCGAGGTGCTCAAATCCGCCGGCGCCTGATGAAACCCATCAACAATTTCCTGCGGCACGCTATCGGCGAGTACCGCCCCTGCGGCGCGCGCCACCGCCAGACATTCGTGCAAATAGGCCAGCGCCAGCCCGGTGATGTCCTGGCGCGAAAACATCCCGGCGCGGCGATTCGCCAGCACCATCAGGCCAGCGACGGCATTTTGCAATAGTTTCCGCCACGCGACCGATGTGAAATCTGCCGTCAACTCAACCGCGCAACGGGTTCCGTCGAGAACCTCGACTATTTTCTTCGCTTGCGGCGTATCGGGTAGCGTCAGGCGCGGTTTGGCGCGTAACCATACCGACGCATCCGCCTCTCGTTGTGCCGGAAACCAGACAACTGAAGGCAACACCTTTGCGCCGTTAACATAGTGGTCAAGCAGGCTTTCCTGTTCAACGCCGTTCTGTAGCGCGCAGACCACCGTGTTTTCATCGCACAGCGCGTTAAGCCAGCCCGCGCAATCCGCTACCTGGGTGGTTTTCACCGCCACAAATAGCAGCTCAACCGGGCGTTCCAGCGTATGCGGATCGGTCAATACCGGCCCAGGAATGATCGTTTCGCCGTCATCCCGGCGTAAAATCAACCGCTGATGCGCGGTGCGCCCGCAGAGCACCGGTTTGCGGCCCGCTTCATGCAGTACGGCGGCAATGGTGGTGCCGATAGCGCCAGGACCTAGCAACGCGACTGAGGCAAGATGAGACATCATGCATTCTCCTGATTGAACCGTACTCATTAATGAATCAAATTTTCGGCAAAAGCCAGGATCAATTGTCGATATCGGGCAACACTTAGAGCAAAGGCATGGTCTACGCTGGCATTGTGCTTTAAACTGCGCGCAGCAAAATTGAGTAGATAAACGATTAATCAGGCGGTAATGGCGATGAACGGTACGATCACAACGTGGTTTAAAGATAAAGGTTTCGGATTTATCAAAGATGAAAATGGCGATAACCGCTATTTTCACGTGATTAAGGTTGCCAATCCGGATCTGATTAAGAAAGACGCGGCGGTCACGTTTGAACCCACGACCAATAATAAAGGTTTATCGGCTTACGCGGTGAAAGTCATCCCGGAAAGCAAACATCTGTATATTGCCGGTGAGCGCCTGAAGCTGACCTCAATTAAGTCTTACCTGGTCTACAGTGAGGAAGTGCCGGCCGATACGCGTATCGATAAGGAAAATGCGGTGCTCTCCGTGGGACTGCTGATGAACAGCATCAAGCCGAAAGCGAGCGTCAAGCCGGGCGAAATGCGCACGCTGAAAAAGCTGGCGATCACTACCTTTCAGGGCACGACGCTCATCTTCTCTGAAGATGAAATCGACATCGACGCCACGGTGAAGCTCCTTAAAGTTTGACCCTGATTTACCGTATCCGAAGCAGAATTCCAACGATTGTAGAAACGACGATGACAAAACTTACTTTACAAGAACAGATGCTGAAAGCGGGTCTGGTCACCAGTAAAAAGATGGCTAAGGTTCAGAGAACGGCGAAAAAGTCACGTGTTCAGGCGCGTGAAGCCCGCGAGGCCGTAGAAGAAAACAAAAAAGCCCAGCTTGAGCGCGACAAGCAGCTCAGTGAACAGCAAAAGCAAGCGGCTTTAGCAAAAGAGTATAAAGCGCAGGTTAAGCAGCTGATTGAAATGAACCGAATCACGATTGCGAAAGGCCATATCGCTTTTAACTTTACGGATAATAATCTCATCAAAAACATTGATGTGGATAAAACCACCCAGGCGCAGCTCATTAGCGGCCGTCTGGCGATTGCCCGCCTTGCTGTTGATAATAACGGTAAATATGAATACGCGATTATTCCCGCCAGCGTGGCGGATAAAATCGCCCAGCGCGACGCCGAAAGTATTGTGTTGAACAGCGCCCTGAGCCAGGAAGCCGAGGACGAAGACGATCCGTATGCTGACTTTAAAGTACCTGATGATTTGATGTGGTAATCAGGGCCAGTAGGCTGATGCTATTTATTGTGCGCCTACCGTCATGGGGCGGGGGCGCAATTTCAGATATCGATCACAATTTTCCCGTTTATAAATATCCTTTCTGTCACTGGATGTTATCATCCGGCTGGTAAATACCTTTCAACTCTACCGAGGCTTTGATGCTGGAGAATGTAATCATCTGATAATCAGTTTGCCGACCTTTCAGGCCGGGCTGGTTATCAATGCGCTGAAATCGAATGCGGGCACCGCTGCGTGTTTGCACGTTTTGCACATGATGATTAAACAGGTTTTCCAGTATGAATTTATCCCGTCAGGAACAACGTACCTTACACGTTCTCGCGAAAGGCGGACGTATTGCGCACATTCGCGACACCTCAGGCCGCGTCATCGCCGTAGAGTGCTATAGCCGCGAAGGCCTACTGCTCAGCGACTGTACGCTCGCCGTCTTCAAAAAACTCCGCACTAAAAAACTGATTAAATCCGTTAACGGCCAGCCGTACCGCATCAACACCAGCGGGCTGAATAATGTTCGCGCCCAGCCGGATAACCGCTAAGGAGAGTGATATGACCATAACTATCGATATCCCACGTATCTTTACCATCAGCGAAAGTGAACATCGTATCCATAACCCCTTCACGGCGGAAAAATATGCCACGCTTGGCCGCGTACTTCGCCTGCAGGCGGGGGCGCAAATCCTCGACCTTGGCAGCGGTTCTGGTGAAATGCTCTGCACATGGGCGCGGGATCATGCTATCGGTGGTCTGGGCATTGATATGAGCCCATTGTTTACCGCCCAGGCTAAACAACGCGCCGCAGCGCTTGGCGTCAGCGATCGCGTCACTTTTATCCATAGCGATGCGGCAGGTTACGTCGCCGAACGGCAATACGATGTGGCGGCCTGTATTGGCGCGACGTGGATCGCCGGCGGCGTCGCCGGAACCGTGGCGCAGTTAGCCCGCAGCCTTAAGCCTGGCGGTATGCTACTTATCGGGGAGCCCTGGTGGCGTAAGGTCCCCGCGACAGAAGAAGAAGCGCGCGTCTGCGGTGTTTCTGCGGTGGCTGATTTGTTGCCGCTTCCGGCGCTGGTCACCTCTTTTGGCGAACTGGGCTATGACATCGTTGAAATGGTGCTGGCTGACCGCGAGGGGTGGGACCGTTATGAAGCCGCTAAATGGCTGACCATGCGCCGTTGGCTGCAGGCCCACCCCGAGGATGAATTTGCGTTTGAGGTCCGTGCGCAGCTTAATGCCGCGCCGCTTCGCCATGTCACCTATACCCGGGAATATTTTGGCTGGGGCGTATTTGCGCTAATGCAGAAATAGCGATCGTTATATTTGGTCAATTTATTTGAACTATTCTGTTAAATAAACGCCATTTATACATTTTGGCTAAGGGGTAGAGTAGGGGAACCACAAGCAGACGCGGAATCGTATCTCCGCGTCTGCTGAATGTTATGCCAAATCAGGGGCTATCCTCATGAAAAAGATCGGATTTTTGTCATTTGGCCACTGGACGCCATCGCCGCAGTCGGCGACCCGTTCCGCTGCCGACACGCTCTTACAATCCATCGATCTGGCCGTTGCCGCCGAAGAGTTAGGCGCGGACGGCGCCTATTTTCGGGTTCACCATTTTGCCCGTCAGCTCAGTTCACCGTTCCCGCTGCTGGCCGCTATCGGCGCGAAAACTAAAAAGATTGAGATTGGCACCGGCGTTATCGATATGCGCTATGAAAACCCGCTATATATGGCGGAGGATGCTGGCGCTGCGGATTTGATCTCGGGAGGGCGTTTGCAGCTTGGCATCAGCCGCGGTTCGCCGGAACAGGTGATTGATGGCTGGCGTCATTTTGGTTTTCAACCACAGGATGGCGAGTCCGACGCTGACATGGCGCGGCGGCACACTGAGGTGCTGTTGGATGTGCTGCGCGGCGAAGGTTTCGCGAAACCCAACCCGCAACCCATGTTTCCCAACCCGCCGGGATTGCTGCGTCTTGAGCCGTACTCCGCCGGATTACGCGAACGTATCTGGTGGGGCGCGGGCTCTAATGCTACGGCGATGTGGGCGGCGAAGCTCGGCATGAACTTGCAAAGCTCGACGCTGAAAGATGATGAGACGGGCGAACCATTCCATATCCAACAGGCGAAACAGATCCGCGCCTATCGTCAGGCCTGGACGGAAGCGGGGCACACGCGTACGCCGCGGGTATCGGTCAGTCGAAGTATCTTTGCCCTGATGGACGATCGCGACCGGATGTATTTCGGCTCCAGCCGGGATAACAGCGACAGTATTGGTTTTCTTGATGAGAAAACCCGCGCCATTTTCGGCCGCAGCTATGCCGCTGAACCCGATAAGCTCGTCGAGCAACTGAAACAGGATGAAGCGATCGCGGAAGCCGATACCTTATTGCTGACCGTACCGAATCAGCTGGGCGTGGATTATAACGTTCATGTGATTGAGTCTATTCTGAAGCACGTTGCGCCAGCAATGGGATGGCGTGATTAAAAGAATGCCTCGCGGGGCATTAATTGATGCTCCGCGATGATATAAAAGTATTAGCTTTGTTTATCTTTTGAACAAAAAGTGTGATCTTGATCAAGCCATACCCGCGCAGACTTAAAGAATATTGCAATGCTGTAACAATATTATTCATGGCGAGGGATTTATGGCAATTAAGGATTTTTTTGTACAGACTGCACCTGGTCGGCGTCGCTATGGCGTCGCCTTATTGGTTGGGGTTATTGCCGGAATTATGTCGGCATTCGTTAAGTGGGGGGCGGAAGTACCTCTGCCGCCGCGAACATTTTCCGGTGGGCGTGATGAATTTAATCCTCCTTATCTCTTTTTACGCGACTATCTTGGCATTGACCCTACACATACCGTGTACACCTTCTCTGAGCATATCATCAACCCGGTAATGGTCACGCATATCATCTTTTCGCTGGTGTTCGCGATTGGCTATTGCGTGGTGGCGGAGATATTCCCAAAAGTTAAATTATGGCAGGGAGTATGGGCCGGGATTGTCGCCACCATTGCGGTACACTGGATTTCATTTCCGCTATTAGGACTTACGCCGTCGTTATTCAATATTCCGGCTGATGAATATATTTCTGAACTGCTTGGCCATATTTTTTGGTTCTGGGCAATTGAAATGATTCGTCGCGATCTGCGTAACCGAATTACCCACGAGCCTGACGCAGAAATTCCTTTAGATGCGCCGTTCAGATAATTTAAAGCCTCGCGAGTGATAAAACTCGCGAGGCTTTAAAATGAAAAATCCGCGCCGGGGCGCGGATTTTATCGGCAGGGATTTAGACGTTGAACAAGAAGTTCATCACGTCGCCATCTTTAACGATGTAGTCTTTGCCTTCCGCACGCATTTTACCGGCTTCTTTCGCGCCTTGTTCACCTTTGTAAGCAATGAAGTCTTCATAGGCGATGGTCTGGGCGCGGATAAAGCCTTTTTCGAAGTCGGTGTGGATTTTACCGGCGGCCTGCGGCGCGGTCGCGCCAACCGGAATAGTCCATGCGCGAACTTCTTTCACGCCAGCGGTGAAGTAGGTCTGCAGGTTCAGCAGAGCGTAGCCTGCGCGGATCACGCGGTTCAGGCCCGGCTCTTCCAGGCCCAGCTCGGCCATAAACTCGTCGCGCTCTTCGTCGTCCAGTTCGGCAATGTCGGATTCAACGGCAGCGCAAACCGGAACCACTACGGAACCTTCTTGCTCAGCGATAGCGCGAACCTGGTCGAGATACGGGTTATTTTCAAAACCGTCTTCGTTAACGTTGGCGATATACATGGTTGGCTTCAGGGTCAGGAAGCTCAGATAGCGGATGGCGTCTTTCTCTTCTTTGCTCAGATCCAGCGCGCGCAGCATGCCCGCTTTTTCCAACTGCGGCAGGCATTTTTCCAGCGCGGCCAGCTCAATCTTAGCGTCTTTATCGCCGCCTTTGGCTTTCTTGGACACGCGGTGGATAGCGCGTTCGCAGGTATCGAGGTCAGACAGCGCCAGCTCGGTGTTAATTACGTCAATATCTTCCGCCGGATCGACTTTACCCGCGACGTGGATAATGTTGTCGTTTTCAAAGCAACGCACTACGTGGCCGATGGCTTCGGTTTCACGGATATTGGTCAGGAACTGGTTGCCCAGACCTTCGCCTTTGGACGCGCCTTTAACCAGACCGGCGATATCTACGAATTCCATGGTCGTCGGCAGGATACGCTGCGGCTTGACGATCTCAGCCAGTTTGTCCAGACGCGGATCGGGCATCGGTACGACACCGGTGTTCGGCTCAATGGTACAGAACGGGAAGTTGGCCGCTTCAATACCTGCTTTGGTGAGCGCATTGAACAGGGTGGATTTGCCGACGTTGGGCAAACCGACGATACCGCATTTGAATCCCATGATTTAAATCACCTTAATCTTTGGATAATCAGTCAGTTATGAATAACAGACTGTAGAAAAGTAAATAGCTTTGCCTATTATACACGGTGTGCGGCAAAAATTCCGCACGTCGACCGTTTATTGCGCTTTAAAGGCGTGTAAACGGTTAGTCGCTTTGGTTAAACCGTCTTTCAGCCACACCTCGGTACAGCGCGCCGCTTCATCAACCGCTTCGTCAATTAGCTTCTGTTCGCTGACCGGCGGTTTACCCAGCACAAAACCGACAACTTTGTTTTTGTCGCCCGGATGACCGATTCCGACGCGTAAGCGGTGAAAGTTCGGGTTATTGCCCAGCTTACTGATAATGTCCTTCAGGCCATTATGGCCGCCGTGTCCGCCGCCGAGTTTAAATTTAGCGACGCCGGGTGGTAAATCGAGCTCGTCGTGAGCGACCAGAATTTCATCCGGATTAATACGGTAAAAGGTAGCCATCGCGGCCACCGCTTTACCGCTAAGATTCATAAAGGTGGTCGGCACCAGCAGGCGCACGTCTTCCCCCGCCAGGTTGAGGCGCGAAGTATAGCCGAAGAATTTGCTCTCTTCGCGCAGCGGCGCGCGGTGGCGCTCCGCCAGTAAATCTACGTACCAGGCGCCAGCGTTATGGCGCGTTGCCGCGTATTCCGCGCCGGGGTTAGCCAGGCCGACAATCAGTTTTATCGTCACTTTTTATTCCTGCATGGGTCGTTCTTTGCCGCGTAGTGTACTGCCTGCGTCGGCGCTTGACAAAATTCTGCCGACGAAACGGTATCATTGTTGATAATTTCTTCTTTGAACCATTAGAATTTGATGTTGTTCAGTGGCTTATTTGTAAACTTTTGTTGATCAGATGTTCCCGAATGTGATCACTCACGCAATCAGGCTTATCCCCATTGTCTATACTTAACCTATAAATTTTGGGGATATTCCCATGCAGCCCAAGGTCCGGAGGTGACATATGAAACGCAGAAACGCTTCGTTACTCGGTAACATACTGATGGGTTTAGGGTTGGTTGTGATGGTGGTCGGCGTTGGTTACTCTATTTTAAACCAGCTTCCACAGCTTAACCTGCCGCAATTTTTTGCTCATGGCGCGGTGTTGAGTATCTTCGTCGGCGCCGTTTTGTGGCTGGCGGGCGCTCGCGTAGGCGGTCATGAAAGAGTCACCGACCGCTATTGGTGGGTTCGCCATTACGATAAACGCTGCCGTCGCGATCCGCACCGTCACAGCTAACGGAATTCAGCTCGCCGGATAGCCCTTCCGGCGAGCCTCTCATTTATTGCCCTAATTCTATATCCGCCAGCGCCGCATTGCGGTCCGGATAGAAGCTTAGTCGTCCTGGAATCGGCTGGACGCCTGCGCGCGCCAGGGTACGCAGCGGCTGGAATTCGAGATTCGATACCCGCAGCTCGCAGCCTTCCGGCAGGCGTTTCACGAAGCGCAGGAACGCGTCAAGACCACCGGCATCCAGCACCGGTACCGCATCCCACTTCAGCACCACTACGCGTTTGCCTTCAATCCGGCTTTCCAAATCGGTAAATAGTCCTTCCGCCGCGGCGAAAAACAGCGGGCCGATAACTCGCAGCACCAGAACATCACCCGGTACTTCAACGTTCACCGGCGCAAGGCGCGTCATGCGAGCGATGCGGCGCATAAACAGCAGCGAAGCCAGCACGATGCCGACGCTAATGGCGATGACCATATCGAACAGTACGGTCAACGACATGCACATCAACAGCACGACGATGTCGTCTTTGGGCCCGTGGCGTAGCAGGTTAATCACCTTATGCGCTTCGCTCATGTTCCACGCGACCATCAGCAGCAGGGCGGCCATCGCCGACAGCGGCAGCCATGAGAGCAGCGGGGCGAGGATTAACAGCGCGAGGATCACCAGCAGGGCATGGATCACCGCGGAAATCGGCGAGGTCGCGCCGGCGCGCACGTTAGCCGCGGAGCGGGCAATCGCCGCGGTGGCGGTTATCCCGCCAAAGAACGGCGCGACGATATTGCCAAGGCCCTGGCCTACCAGCTCGCTGTTAGCTTTGTGTTTGGTGCCGGTCATACCGTCGAGCACCACTGCGCAGAGCAGTGATTCAATGGCGCCAAGCATCGCCATAGAGAAGGCGGCAGGCAGCAGCGCGCGCAGCGACGACCAGCTCAGGGTAAACTCCGAGCCCGGCATATCCCACGGCAGCACCAGTTGCGGCAGCAGCTGCGGGATACCGTTGCCCTGGCTGCCGTCGGCGAGTACATAGTGGAACTGCGAGCCGATGGTCGCTACATGCCCGCCGAGTAAATTAACGATGCCCATCACCGCACAGCCCGCCAGCAGCGCCGGCAGATGCCCCGGCAGGCGGATCCCCAGGCGCGGCCAGAAAATCAGGATACCCAGCGTCACGATACCGATGGCGGCATCGCCAACGTTAATTGTCGGCAGCGCCATCACCAGCGCGCCGACTTTCTGCAGATAGTGCTCCGGGACGTGCGCCATCTGCAGACCAAGGAAATCTTTAATTTGCATGGTACCGATGGTGATGCCGATACCGGAAGTAAAGCCAAGGGTGACTGAAAGCGGGATATATTCAATCAGGCGGCCAAAGCGGGCGAGGCCGAAAAGGATTAAGAAGATACCCGACATTAGCGTCGCCACCAGCAGGCCGGCCAGGCCAAACTGCTGTGACACTGGATAGAGGATCACCACGAAGGCCGCGGTTGGGCCGGAAACGCTAAAGCGTGAACCGCCGGTCAGGGCAATGACTATTCCCGCCACCGCCGAGGTGTATAGCCCATATTGCGGCGCGACGCCGCTGCCAATTGCTAACGCCATCGCCAGTGGGATTGCGATAATCCCGACGGTTATCCCGGCAATCAGATCGCGGGTAAAGCGCGATGCGGTATATTTTTCTTTCCAGCAAGCGTCGATGAGGGCGCGGAAAGGCATCACATGTGAGGAAAATAATCTATTCACAATAATGTTTCATCCATGAGCGCATCATCTGTCAACTGAATGGCAGGTGAAGGAGGCATTAGTCATACAAATATGAACCAGAGACAAAAAAACCCGCCGCAGCGGGTTTTTCGGCTGGGCTCGATTAGTGCTCGAACATAGCAGAAATGGATTCTTCGTTGCTGATACGACGAATCGCTTCGGCCAGCATACCAGACAGGGTCAGGGTACGGACTTTGTCCAGCGCTTTGATTTCCGGCGTCAGCGGAATGGTATCGCAGACGACGAATTCATCAATCACAGAGTTTTTAATGTTCTGGATAGCATTGCCGGAGAAGATCGGGTGAGTCGCGTAGGCGAAGACACGTTTCGCACCGCGCTCTTTCAGCGCTTCCGCTGCTTTACACAGGGTGCCGCCGGTATCGATCATGTCATCAACCATCACGCAGTCACGGCCAGCGACGTCGCCGATGATATGCATCACCTGAGAGACGTTAGCGCGCGGGCGGCGTTTATCGATGATCGCCATGTCGGTGTCGTTCAGCAGCTTCGCGATAGCGCGAGCGCGAACCACGCCGCCGATGTCCGGAGAAACCACGATCGGGTTGTCCAGATTCAGCTGCAGCATATCTTCGAGCAGAATTGGGCTACCGAATACGTTATCAACAGGCACATCAAAGAAGCCCTGAATCTGTTCAGCGTGCAGGTCAACGGTCAGTACGCGGTCAACGCCGACACTGGACAGGAAGTCAGCGACGACTTTAGCGGTGATTGGCACACGAGCGGAACGTACACGACGGTCCTGGCGGGCATAGCCGAAGTAAGGGATAACAGCGGTGATACGGCCTGCAGAAGCGCGACGCAGGGCATCAACCATAACAACCAATTCCATCAGGTTGTCATTGGTGGGAGCACAAGTGGACTGGATGATGAAAATATCACCACCGCGTACGTTTTCGTTGATTTGTACGCTGACTTCGCCGTCGCTAAAACGACCTACAGCGGCGTCGCCAAGAGAAGTGTACAGGCGGTTGGCAATACGTTGTGCTAGTTCCGGGGTGGCGTTACCAGCAAAAAGCTTCATATCAGGCACGAGAAGAACCTCAGGCATGCGTCCAGTGGTGGATGAAACGGGCCATTAAACTGTGCGGGCCGGCGCCATCTCATCCAGGCGGTGTATTAAAGAGCACGATGCAACGTCTGGAACAGGGTGACGTTGTCACCGATACTCTGTTTGCCCGGCAAACTTGCCGTTATTCATGCAAAAAGCAGAATTACTTCAGTAGGGCTTGCTTCAGCGGCGAGACATTAATTCCTCGCGCAACAAAGCCTTGCAGCCATTCCGGGGCTTTTTCCAGCACCTGACGAGCGGCGGATTCGGTGTCAAATTCAGCAAAGACACAGGCTCCTGTGCCAGTCAGGCGCGACGGCGCGTATTCTAACAGCCAGGAAAGCGTTGCATCAACCTCACGAAAACGTTTTCTTGCGATAACCTCGCAATCGTTGCTGAATTCACAGTTTAGTAAGGTATTAATTGACCTGCTCGGGGTATTTCGTGGTAACTCCGGATCGCGAAAAATGATCGGCGTCGGGATACTCACGCCCGGGTGGGCGACCAGATACCATTTTTCCGGCGGATCGACCGGCGTCAGGATTTCGCCGACGCCTTCGGCAAACGCCGCGTGACCGCGAACGAAAACCGGGACATCGGCGCCGAGCTGTAGCCCAAACGTCGCCAGTTGGTCTTCGCTAAGCCCGCAGCCCCACAGATGATTGAGGGCTACCAGCACCGTCGCGGCGTTAGAAGAGCCGCCGCCTAAGCCGCCGCCCATCGGCAGGCGTTTGTCGATGCTGATATCCGCGCCGCTGCCAGCGGGAAGTTGACCGTGAGACTCCGCAGCTGCCATCAGTAGCCTGGCGGCGCGAATAATCAGGTTCTCTTCATCCGGGACGCCGGCGACCGGCGTTAACAGCCGCAGTTTCCCGTCGCGGCGGGGTTCAATGGTCAGCGTGTCGCCATAGTCGAGAAACTGAAACAGCGTCTGCAGAGTGTGATATCCATCGGCGCGTTGACCGGTGATATACAAAAACAGATTCAATTTTGCAGGAGCGGGCCAGCGACTCATCATTTCACAATCCAGTTATCCATTTTCAGCTTGATGCGCTGGCTGCCGTTGTTGAGTTCCATATTAGACGGCAGGGTGGGTTTGGTGTCGCTGGTATAGCCGCTGTAGGTCACGTGCCAGGTTTTGCCGTTCTGCGTGTAGTTGAGTTCGCGCAGGCGGTACTGGTCATCCAGCGCATAGTCGGTGGCGTCGCCCGGCAGGCCGATAATCCACTGACGCAGGCTGTTAAGCGGGATCGGCATGCCGGTCAGGCGGCCAATCATCTCTTCGGCATCGGTAGCGTTATAGGTCTGGCCTTTGTTATCGATCAACTGGACGCCGCCCGGCTGCGCGGTCAAAGACAGTTCGGTGCTGCCAAGCGGGTTGGTCAGCAGCAGGCGGTAGCGGTCCTGGCCGGTTTGTTGCCAGAAGAAACGGGCATACACTTTCTGCTCATCGGACAGATAGGCGAACGCCCCGCGGGTCTGGAACTGGTTAAGGTTGCGGACATCCTGCTGGTGCTGGCGCCACTGCGGGGAGTCCGGGCTTTTACCTGGCCCTTGCGGCGGAGTATTGATTGCACAGGCGGTCAGAACGAGGCTTGCCAACGGCAGCAGGCGGAACAGTCGATTCATAATGATGACAAATCCTTGATGTCTACAGTGAAATGCGGCGACTGATGGTTCGCACACCGATTTGTGTAGCGGGTTGCAATAATAACCCTTAATGCTAGCGTCGCTGGCCGATAGCGTCTACGTTCAAGTTGTCTGAAATCAAAAAATTACCGTTAGTGGCTTTTAAGCCCTGACTATTACTCCAAAAGGGGGGCGTCTCTTTTATTGAGTACGCGCATCCTGTATGATGCGCTCAGACTAACCTTAGCAACGCTGGTACTATTCCCTCACCATGACCCTTTTAGCTCTTGGCATCAACCACAAAACAGCTCCGGTAGCGCTGCGAGAACGCGTAACGTTTTCGCCGGATACGCTCGACAAGGCGCTGGAGAGCTTGCTGGCTCAGCCGATGGTGCAGGGCGGGGTGGTGCTATCAACCTGTAATCGCACGGAGCTGTATCTCAGCGTTGAAGAGCAGGACAACCTGCAGGAAGCGCTGATTCGCTGGCTATGCGACTTCCACGGTCTGAATGAAGAAGACCTACGTAAAAGTCTTTATTGGCATCAGGATAACGACGCCGTCAGCCATCTGATGCGCGTCGCCAGTGGCCTGGATTCGCTAGTGCTTGGCGAGCCGCAAATCCTCGGGCAGGTGAAAAAAGCGTTTGCTGATTCCAGCCGCGGTCATCTGAACGTCAGCGAACTGGAGCGCATGTTCCAGAAATCGTTCTCGGTGGCTAAGCGTGTGCGTACCGAAACCGATATCGGCGCCAGCGCCGTTTCCGTTGCCTTCGCCGCCTGTACGCTGGCGCGACAAATTTTTGAATCGCTCTCCAGCGTCACGGTGTTACTGGTTGGCGCGGGGGAAACTATCGAACTGGTCGCCCGCCATCTTCGCGAACATAACGTTCGCAAAATGGTGATTGCCAACCGCACCCGTGAACGCGCCCAGGCGCTGGCGGATGAAGTCGGCGCGGAAGTTATCGCCCTCAGCGATATCGACGAGCGCTTAAAAGACGCCGATATTATTATCAGTTCTACCGCCAGCCCGCTGCCGATTATCGGCAAAGGGATGGTCGAGCGCGCGCTGAAGGCGCGCCGCAATCAGCCGATGCTGCTGGTGGATATCGCGGTGCCCCGCGACGTCGAGCCGGAAGTCGGCAAGCTGGCCAACGCCTATCTGTACAGCGTTGATGACCTGCAAAATATCATTCAGCACAATCTGGCGCAGCGTAAGGCCGCGGCGGTGCAGGCGGAATCGATCGTCGAGCAGGAAACCAGCGAATTTATGGCCTGGCTGCGCGCCCAAAGCGCCAGCGAGACTATCCGCGAATATCGTTCCCAATCTGAGCAGGTTCGCGAGGAGCTGACGGCGAAAGCGCTTGCTGCGCTGGAGCAGGGCGGCGATGCGCAGGAAATCATGCAAGATCTGGCCCGTAAGCTGACCAATCGCCTGATCCACGCTCCAACCAAATCTCTTCAGCAGGCTGCCCGTGACGGGGATGATGAACGCCTGCATATTCTGCGCAACAGCCTCGGGCTGGAATAGCGCACATTTCTCTATTTAAAGACAGGGTGAATTCACGCCTATGAAGCCTTCTATTGTTGCTAAACTGGAAGCTCTGTACGAACGCCATGAAGAAGTTCAGGCGCTGCTTGGCGACGCCGCCACCATTGCCGACCAGGACCGTTTCCGCGCGCTGTCGCGCGAATATGCGCAGCTTGGCGATGTCGCCCGCTGCTATACCGACTGGCGCCAGGTGCAGGACGATATCGAAACCGCGCAGATGATGCTCGACGATCCGGAAATGCGCGAAATGGCGCAGGAAGAGCTGCGCGATGCCAAAGAAAAAAGCGAAGCGCTGGAGCAGCAGCTGCAGGTTCTGCTATTGCCGAAAGATCCTGACGATGAACGTAACGCCTTTGTCGAAGTTCGCGCCGGTACCGGCGGCGATGAAGCGGCGCTGTTCGCCGGCGATTTGTTCCGCATGTATACCCGCTACGCTGAAGCCCGCCGCTGGCGGGTAGAAATCATGAGCGCCAACGAAGGCGAGCATGGCGGATTTAAAGAAGTGATTGCCAAAATCAGCGGCGATGGCGTCTATGGGCGGCTGAAATTTGAATCCGGCGGCCATCGCGTCCAGCGCGTTCCGGCGACCGAATCCCAGGGGCGTATCCACACCTCCGCCTGTACCGTGGCGGTGATGCCGGAGCTGCCGGAAGCCGAAATGCCGGATATCAACCCGGCTGACCTGCGCATCGATACCTTCCGCTCCTCGGGCGCGGGCGGCCAGCACGTCAACACCACCGACTCCGCTATCCGTATTACCCACTTGCCGACCGGTATTGTCGTGGAGTGTCAGGACGAGCGTTCACAGCATAAAAACAAAGCCAAGGCGCTGTCGGTGCTGGGCGCGCGTATTCGCGCCGCCGAAGTCGCCAAGCGTCAGCAGGCGGAAGCGTCTACCCGCCGTAACCTGCTGGGCAGCGGCGATCGCAGCGATCGCAACCGGACCTACAACTTCCCGCAGGGGCGCGTGACCGACCACCGTATCAACCTGACTCTTTACCGTCTGGATGAAACCATGGAAGGCAAACTGGATATGCTGATCGAACCGATTGTGCAGGAATTCCAGGCTGACCAGCTGGCGGCGCTTTCCGAGCAGGAATGATGACCTTTCGACAGTGGCTCACTCAGGCGATAGCCCGGCTCGGCGCGAGCGACAGCCCGCGTCGCGACGCCGAGATCTTACTGGGGCACGTCACCGGCAAAGCGCGAACCTGGATCCTCGCTTTTGACGAAACCCTATTGACGGCGGAACAGTTGGCGGAACTGGAAGCATTGCTGGCGCGCCGCGCCAACGGCGAGCCGGTGGCTCATCTGGTGGGGCAGCGTGAATTCTGGTCGCTGCCGCTGTTTGTCTCGCCGGCGACGCTTATCCCGCGCCCCGATACCGAATGCCTGGTCGAGCAGGCGCTGGTACGCCTGCCGCAGACGGCCTGCCGCATCCTGGATCTTGGCACCGGCACCGGCGCTATCGCTCTGGCGCTGGCCAGCGAGCGGGCGGACTGTCAGGTCACTGCCGTTGATTTTATGCCTGACGCCGCGGCGCTCGCCGCGCGCAATGCCGCCCATCTCGCTCTCAACAACGTGACCATCCTGCAGAGCGACTGGTTTAGCGCGCTCAAAGGGCAGCGGTTCGCGATGATTGTCAGTAACCCCCCTTATATCGATGAAACCGATCCGCATCTTGCTGAGGGCGATGTTCGCTTTGAACCGAGAACGGCATTGGTCGCCGCCGATCAGGGGCTGGCCGATTTGGCGCATATTATCCGTGAGGGACGACAGTATCTGTTGCCTGGAGGTTTTATGCTACTGGAACATGGCTGGAAGCAGGGTGAGGCGGTACGCGCATTATTTATTGAAGCAGGATACAGCGATGTCGAGACCTGCCGCGATTATGGCGATAACGAACGTCTGACACTCGGGCGTTGGCCGCACAAGGAGCAAACCGGCGAATGAATTTATTTACTGCAGTACTCTATTTACATATTGCCTGCGTGGTGACATCCGTCGGGCTTTTCGTGCTGCGTTACTGGTGGACCTACAGCGGCAGCGCGATGCTGAATCAGCGCTGGGTGCGTATTGCGCCGCATTGTAGCGATACGCTGCTGTTCCTCAGCGGCGCGGGATTAATGGCGATAACGCACTATCTGCCGTTTACCGAAGATGGCGCATGGCTGACTGAAAAGCTGTTTGGCGTTATCATTTACATCGCATTAGGATTTATCGCGCTGGGCCGACGTCGCCCGCGCCGCCAGCAGACCCGGTTCATCGCCTTTCTGCTGGCGCTGGTGGTGTTGTTCTTTATCGTTCAACTCGCCATCACAAGAATACCGTTACTGGGGTAAGGCATGAGGTCATTAGCTGATTTCGAATTTAACAAAGCGCCATTATGCGAAGGCATGGTCCTCATTTCTGAATTGATCCGCGACGACTTTCCGACGCACTTTGTGCAGGATGAGCTGCAGCGGTTGTTAACACTGGCGCAGGAAGAGATTGCCACCTCCTGGGATCAGGAGCGTCAGCTCGACCGGCTGCTGGAATTGTTCTATCACGAGTGGGGTTTCGGCGCATCGCAGGGCATCTACCGCCTGTCCGATGCGCTATGGCTGGATAAAGTGCTGGTGAATCGCCAGGGGAGCGCCGTGTCGCTGGGAGCGATTCTGTTGTGGATTGCTCAGCGTCTGGATCTGCCGGTGGTGCCGGTTATCTTCCCGACGCAGATGCTGCTGCGCGCCGACCCGGATACCAGCGAAGAGATGTGGCTAATTAACCCATTCAACGGCGAGACGCTCGATGAACACACCCTGGAAGTGTGGCTGAAGGGGAATATTAGCCCGGTGGCGGAGCTGTTTAATGAAGATCTCGATGAGGCCGACAACGCCGAAGTGATCCGCAAACTGCTCGATACGCTGAAATCGGCGCTGATGGAAGAGCGGCAGATGGAGCTGGCCCTACGCGCCAGCGAAGCGCTGCTGCAGTTTAATCCAGAAGACCCGTATGAAATTCGCGACCGCGGGCTCATCTACGCCCAACTAGAGTGCGATCACGTGGCGCTGCTGGATCTTAATTATTTCGTTGAGCAGTGTCCGGAGGATCCGATTAGCGAGATGATCCGCGCGCAGATCAACACGATTTCACATAAACAAATTACATTGCATTAGTCTGGAACCATTCCGGTTACACCCTGATAAGGCGATCTTATGAAACAAAAAGTGGTTAGCATTGGTGATATCAACGTAGCAAACGACCTGCCGTTCGTGCTGTTTGGCGGAATGAACGTGCTGGAGTCCCGCGATCTTGCGATGCGTATCTGCGAACATTATGTGACCGTCACGCAAAAGCTGGGCATTCCGTATGTGTTCAAAGCCTCTTTTGATAAAGCCAACCGTTCTTCCATCCACTCCTATCGTGGGCCGGGTCTGGAAGAAGGGATGAAGATTTTCCAGGAGCTGAAGCAGACTTTCGGCGTGAAAATCATCACTGACGTCCACGAAGCCAGCCAGGCGCAGCCGGTGGCCGACGTGGTTGACGTGATCCAACTGCCGGCGTTCCTCGCGCGTCAGACTGATCTGGTGGAAGCGATGGCCAAAACCGGCGCTGTCATCAACGTTAAGAAACCGCAATTCGTCAGCCCGGGTCAGATGGGCAACATCGTCGATAAGTTCATTGAAGGCGGTAACGACAAAGTGATCCTCTGCGATCGCGGTGCCAACTTCGGCTACGACAACCTGGTCGTAGATATGCTCGGCTTCGGCGTAATGAAGAAAGCGTCCAACAACTCGCCGGTTATCTTTGACGTAACCCACGCCCTGCAGTGCCGCGACCCGTTTGGCGCTGCCTCAGGCGGCCGCCGCGCTCAGGTGACGGAACTGGCCCGCGCCGGGATGGCGGTGGGTATCGCCGGTCTGTTCATTGAAGCGCACCCGGATCCGGATCACGCGAAATGTGACGGCCCGTCCGCGCTGCCGCTGGCTAAACTGGAACCGTTCCTGAAGCAAATGAAAGCAATCGACGATCTGGTGAAAAGCTTCGACGAGCTGGATACCAGCAACTAAGTTTCGTTGAGCAGTAAAAAAGCCTGCCGGTTTCGCCACCGACAGGCTTTTTTTTGGGCTTTATTGCTGATTACCCGGTCAGGCAAATATCGTCATCAGGTAGGCGGCGAACAGTGCCAGATGCGCCGCGCCGTTAAGGACATTGGTGCGTCCGGTTGAGAACGAAATATGGCACAGCACCAGCGACGCTACCATCACCACCATTTCCGGCGCGCCAAGGCCGAAGCGGAGTTCATTGCCGGTAAGGAAGGCGATAAGTGTAACGACAGGCACCGTCAGGGAAATCGTCGCCAGTACCGAACCAAAGAAGAGGTTCATCGCGCGCTGCACCTGGTTATTCAGCACCGCTTTCAAGGCGCCGAGTCCTTCGGGTGAGAGGATCAGCAGCGCCACCAGGAAGCCGGTAAAGGCGACAGGCGCGTTCATACTGGTCAACAGCGTTTCCAGCGGATTAGCGTTCATTTTGGTAACGGCGATAACCGCAACCAGGTGTACCAGTAACCAGGCCGTGTGCCAGCCGCTGCTGTGCGCCGATGGCTTACCGTGATGCGGGTCGTCATCGTCGCTGTCATCTTCATGCTCGTACACGAACAGACTCTGGTGTGTTTTGGTCTGAATGAGCAGAAACACGCCGTACATGGCGGCGGAAATCAGCGCCACCAGCAGCGCCTGGCCGGTGCTGAAGTTGGCGCCCGGCAACGCCATCGGGAATACCAGCACGATAATCGCCAGCGGGAAGAGGGCGATCAGGTACTGCTTGATACCAAACAAATTCATATACTGCGTGGCGAATTTACGCCCGCCCAGCAGTAATGAGAAACCGACCAGACCGCCGGTGACGATCATAATGATTGAATATAACGTATCGCGCATTAGCGTTGGCGCGGCGTCGCCGGTCGCCATTAATGCGGAAATCAGGCTCACTTCAAGAATGACCACTGACAGGCTCAAAATTAATGAACCATAGGGCTCGCCGAGGCGGTGAGCAAGGACGTCGGCGTGGCGAACCACGCTAAATGCGCTACTCAGAATCCCGACCAGCGCCAGAATATTAATCGCAACGACCACTGGTAGTGATTGACTGCTTCCCCAGAGAAACAGCACCACCAGTGCTAAAACCGGAAAAACGAGGGAGGTCTCCTTGTGGCGGGTCTTAACCGCCTCATGTGCATGTGTCATGAACCATCTCCATTTATGCAGGTGTTATAATTATAGATAACGTAAGTTGATAAAATAACAGACATTGATAGGTTTAATTTGTATTTTTACTTAAATTTACCACTCTTGCATAAGAAATGCGTTGGCCTGTCAAAAAAGGCTGTTACGTATGTTTTATACATATTTTTCAGATGATTACTAAAATTCATTTCTCAATATTCCTGTGATTTGCCAACCCGGGAATTGTGTTCCAGACTTAGCTTTTACCCTGATTCTGGAGGTCATTATGCCTTACCGTAGTAAACAAGAACTTCCCGATAGCGTTCAGCACGTCTTGCCGGAACACGCGCAGGAAATTTATAAAGAAGCTTTCAATAGCGCGTGGGATCAATATAAAGATAAAGCCGACCGTCGCGATGATGCCAGCCGTGAGGAGACGGCGCATAAAGTCGCCTGGGCGGCGGTGAAAAATGATTATCAAAAGGGCGATGACGACAAATGGCATAAGAAAAAGTAATCACTTTTGCGATCTAATTTTTTTTCAGACCCCTTGTCAACGCTCCGTTAATTGCTTATTGAGTAATAAAGCTGGATAATAATTCAGCAATATTCACGGATGGCACAGATTATCGCCGGGAAGCAGGCAGTGGCGGAGGTAGTAGAAAGTGTTAACTCGTGATTTCTTAATGAATGCGGATTGTAAGACGGCGTTTGGCGCGATTGAGGAATCGCTGCTGTGGTCGGCAGAGCAACGGGCGGCCTCGCTGGCGGCGACCCTGGCCTGTCGTCCGGACAACGGTTCGGTGTGGATTTTCGGCTATGGTTCGCTGATGTGGAACCCGGCGCTGGAATACAGCGAATCCTGTACCGGTACGCTGCCAGGTTGGCATCGCGCGTTTTGCCTGCGCCTGACCGCCGGTCGCGGTAGCGCGCATCAGCCGGGCAGGATGCTGGCGCTGAAGGAAGGCGGGCGCACCACCGGAGTAGCCTATCGTCTGCCGGATGAGACGCTGGAGCAAGAGCTGACGCTACTGTGGAAGCGAGAAATGATCACCGGCTGCTATTTGCCCACCTGGTGCCGTCTTGAGCTTGATGACGGGCGCACGGTGAATGCGCTGGTGTTTATCATGGATCCGCGCCATCCGCTGTATGAATCCGATACCAGCGCGCAAACCATCGCGCCGCTAATTGCCCGCGCCAGCGGGCCGCTCGGCACCAATGCCCAGTATCTCTTTTCGTTGGATCAGGAATTACGCAAGCTCGGCATGCGTGACGCCAGTCTTGACGATCTGATTATCCAGGTGCGGCATCTGGTCGGCGAGGCGAGCCAACCCGGGCTTGCATAAAAAACGCCCGGTCAGCCGGGCGTTGAGGTTCAGGCGGGAACGTAGCTAATGGAGTGCTCCAGCGACTGGCTATGACTGTCGATAAGCACGTTCCAGGTGCCGCTGTAGGGCACGGTGAGATAAGCGCTGTCCCTGTCCTGCACGCTAAAAATATCGGCGTGGCTGTCGCCGGCGGCCTTGGCGCTCATTAAGTGAATATGACAGCGCTCCGAACAGCGCACCACCAGCGTATCACCGCCGAATAACGTCAAACTTGCTTTTACCATTGCCATTTTCATACCCCGTTTCTGTCTCTGAATACATCAACCCGCGCGTGATATTGTTCACACTTTGCTCGTTGCATAACACCAAAGGGGGAGCGTGTGGATGATGATTTCGATCAACAAAATGAATAACGATTAAACAAAAATGACAATCTTCCTGAAAGCGTTCAGCTGGCGTACTTTTGCATCAGCAATAGCCACCAGCCTGACATTTAATCCTGTTAATGGCGATTAATTCAGAAGGTCAGCACTTTATCCGCCGCCAGCGTCCACTGCGCCAGCTCGACCAGGGTTCCCACTTCCACGCCATCGACTAATGGCAAATGGGTGATCCCGCGTCCGTCCGTACAGGTTTTGCAGAGTTTTACCGGCACATTCTGCGCGGTGAGGATCTCCAGCATCTGCTGAATGTTATAGCCTTCCGCCGGTTTCTGTCCGCGCAGCCCGGCGGTCACCGCATCGGACATTAAAAACAGCTTCAGATCGAGGTCTGAATCCTGCTCGCGCAGGGCGATAGCCAGACGCAGGCTATTAAACAGGGATTCGCTGCCGTAGGCGGCGCCGTTGGCGACAATCACAATACGTTGCATAAAGACTCCTTTTATCAGGCACGGTTATTGCTTAGCTTTACCTAAAGACGTATTTCGGGAGGGGGTATCAATAATACGACCGGCATGACGCCTGAAGCAAACGCCAACCGGTTTCAGTTTATTCCTGGAATGGCCCGCAGGGCTGCGGGGAAGGGCAAAAAACGATAAACTAACAAGATGTTGTTATTCCCTGTGAGCTTACGTTAATCCGTTTGATGCCTTTGCCGTACCGCTTAACCCCATCACTGATGCTTCTCCTGCTGCTGACAGGCGCTCCCGCCTGGGCGCTGATTACCAACGATACCAGTATGCCGCCGCAAACTACGCTGCCCGATTTAGGAATAGCGCCGCAGGTTGACGACGATGCCAAACATTTCGCCGAGATGGCAAAAAAATTCGGCGAAGCCAGCATGAGCGATAACGGACTGACCACCGGCGAGCAGGCGCGGATGTTCGCCATCAGCAAAATCGGCAATGAGTTCAGCCATCAGCTAGAAAACTGGCTGTCGCCGTGGGGTAATGCCAATATCGACCTGTTGGTGGATAAAGAGGGTAACTTCACCGGCAGCAAGGGTAGCTGGTTTGTGCCGCTGCAGGACAATGAACGTTACCTCACCTGGAATCAATATTCGGTTACCCGGCGCGAGAACGATCTGGTGGGCAATGTTGGGCTCGGTCAGCGCTGGCGTGTCGGTAGCTGGCTGCTGGGTTATAACTCGTTTTACGACAAAGTGCTCAGCGAGAGCCTGGCGCGCGGCAGCATCGGCGCGGAAGCCTGGGGTGAGTACCTGCGCTTATCGGCCAACTATTACCACCCACTCGGCGACTGGCAGTTGCGGGAAAATCAGACCCAGGAGCAGCGGATGGCCGTTGGCTATGACGTGACTGCCCAGGCGCGATTGCCGTTTTATCAGCACATTAATACCAGCGTCAGCGTTGAACAGTACTTCGGCGATAGCGTCGATCTGTTTCATTCCGGTACCGGATACCACAATCCGGTGGCGGTTTCGGTGGGACTGAATTACACCCCGGTACCGTTGGTGACGGTCACCGCTAAACACAAACAGGGTGAAAATGGCGTCAGCCAGAATAATGTCGGCCTGAAGCTGAATTATCGTTTTGGGGTACCGCTGAAACAGCAACTGGCGGCGGATGAAGTGGCTATCAGCAACTCGCTACGCGGCAGCCGCTACGATAGCCCGGAACGCGATAATCTGCCGGTAGTGGAGTATCGCCAGCGTAAGAATCTGACGGTCTATCTGGCGACGCCGCCGTGGGATCTGCACTCCGGCGAAACGGTACAGCTGAAGCTGCAAATTAATAGCCTGCACGGTATTAAATCGCTGCACTGGCAGGGGGATACTCAGGCGCTAAGCCTGACGCCGCCGGTTAATGCCAACAGTGCGGATGGCTGGAGCATCATTATGCCGGTGTGGAACAGCGAGCCGGGCGCGGTGAATCGCTGGCGTCTGTCGGTGGTGGTTGAAGATAAATCGGGTCAGCGCGTCTCTTCCAATGAGATCGCACTGGCGCTGACCGAGCCGCTGGTGACGTTTACGGCTCCCGACGTTTCCTGGACGGAATCGCCTTAGAAGATCCGTTCCTGGTGAACCCAGACGGCGGCTTCAACGCGTGATTTCAGCTTCATTTTCTTCAGCATATGCTTCACATGCACTTTAACCGTGCTTTCGGTGATATCCAGGCGGCGGGCGATCATTTTGTTCGGCAGGCCCTGGGCAATCAGCTTCAGGATATCGCGCTCGCGCGGGGTCAGCTGGCTGATGTCGCGGTCGGACGTGGCGCGATTAGCGCGCAGGCTGGCGGCCAGTACCGGGGTTAACGCTTCGCTTAATACCATTTCGCCCGCCGCGGCCTGCTGCAGCGCTTTCAGCAAATCTTCCGGTTCCATATCTTTCAGCAGGTAGCCGTCGGCGCCGCGTTTCAGGGCGGTCACCACGTCCTCTTCATGATTGGAGACGCTGAATACGACCACGCGGCCGGAGAGCGATTTTTCCCGCAGCTTGTCGAGGGTTTCGAGGCCGTTCATCCCCGGCATATTAAGGTCCAGCAGAATAAGATCCGGATCCAGCGATTCCGCCAGTTCAATACCTTGTTCGCCATTGCTGGCTTCGCCGATAACCTGAATGTCCGGCGCCATGCTAATCAGTTGCTTGACGCCAGTGCGCAGCATGGGATGATCATCAATGAGAAGGATGGTTGCCCGTTCCTGTTGACTCATAGGGGTCTCCTTATTGGATTGAGAACGCTTTTTCCGGGATAAATGTCACCACGACTTCGGTACCGCCGGTCTCCCGGCGGCGGACCTGACAGTCGCCGCGCAAGCTTTGCGCGCGATCCCGCATAATAATTAAACCGTAATGGTTACTTCGCTCCGCGTTTTCCGGTACGCCGCGACCGTTATCGGCAACGACTAAACGTACCTGATTATCGCGTTGTGACACGGTCACGGTGACTTCCGTCGCGTTGGCATGCTTCAACGCATTGCTTAACGCCTCGCGGGCGATCTGCAACAGGTGAATCGCCTGATGCGACGGGACAAATCGCGGCGGCAACTGGTAATCGAGTTGCACCGTGAAACCAAAATGGGCGCTGTACTCCTGGCAGCTGGCCTCCAGCGCCGGACGCAGTCCTGCTTCGGTAAGCTGCAGGCGGAAGGTGGTTAATAACTCCCTCAACTGCGCCCACGAAGTATTCAGTTCGTTGCGTATTTGCCCCAGCAGCAGGCGGCTTTCATCCGGCAGGCTGTCGCCCTGCATCTGCAGACAGCTGACCTGCATCTTCATGCACGAGAGCGACTGGGCGATGGAGTCATGCAGCTCGCGGGCAATGGTGGCGCGCTCTTCCATCACAATAAGCTGCTGCTGCTTCTCCTGATGGCGGTCCAGCGCGAGCGTGCTGGTCAGCTGTTCCACCAGCGTATCCACCAGTTGCTGTTGGTCGTGGCTCAGGTGGCGGCCAACCGGCAGCGTGGCCAGCAGGATGCCATACTGGTTATGCGCGTCTGAAAGCCGCCATTTCAGCGTTGTGCCGCCATCCGGCAGCGGGGGAAGATCGCGCGGACACAGATAACAGCCTTTATCATCGCATTCGATATCGGAGTGGCAGGCAAACTCCTGATGATTGTCTTCATCCTCGAGATCATATACCCGCACTTCAATATCACGCAGCAGCGTCAGCCCCTGCAGGCCATTCAACACCGGTGAAATGCGCTCGCACAGCGGGGCGCTGGAGTGTAGCCGACGGTTGGCCTGCCATAAAAAGGCCAGAATCTCGTTTTTCTGCTCGAGGCCGGCGGTCTTTTCCTGTACTCGCCGTTCAAGCACGGCGTAGCTTTCCGCCAGCTCTTCCGACATATTATTCAACGCCATACCGAGCGTCGCCATTTCGTTACGCCCGCTAATGTGCGCGCGCTGGGTAAAATCGCGCTGGCTGACCGCCCGCGCCATACCCAGTAACTGTTTCCATGGCCGTAGCAGACGGGCACGCAGCCAGATGATGGTAAAGATCAGCAGCACCGCCATGCCGATGGCGAGAATGCGATGGATCCAGACCACGCGCTCGATACGCTGTTCTGTCGTGTGGTCGAAAGCGGTAACCAACCGGTCAATACGGTCGACAAAATCGGCGACATCCTGCGCCACGTCGCTTTGCCTGACCGCCTGTTTCATGCCTGGTCCCAGCGACAACTGCCAATATTGCTGCAGCGCTTTCAGCTGTACTTCCTGGCCGTCACGACGCGCGGAGTATTGCAACTCCGGGCTAAATACGGTTGCAGTCATATCGTTAAACAACTTTTGATCGTTGTCCGTCAGCGGAATAGCCGCCAGCAGGCGATAGCTCTGCATACGCAGCGAGCCGGCCTTGTTAATGGCGTGGGCGCTGCCCTGCACCCCATGCACCAGGCGGGCGGATATCGCCATGCCGGCCACGCCGATGATGGTGGCGAGCAGTACGATTAACGCCAGCTGATTAACCAACGTCAGCGGCGTAAAAAGACGTTTTAACATGGAATGGGTGGCTCCTGATGGGTCATCTCTCCGGGAGTGGCGCTTATTCTCGGCTATCCCCTGGAGTATACCCATACCCCTAAGGTATTACTCCTTAATTGTCGGTGGTAGGCGCCGTGGTGGGAGGGATAACCAGAAACCCGGCAGTCGCGTGAAAAACCACACTTTTTTTCTCACAATTATCTACTCACTTCGGAGCATGATTTATTTTTGTACAAAATGGCCCGCGCTTTTCCTTTGATTTATATCAACTTACAGCCTTGAGCAACCCCTAAGGTAGCATCAGGAAATATGAATAATCAGAGGTATCTATGAGTCACTCTTCAATCCCGGAGAAGGCTAACAGCTCAGTCATCACCGACTGGCGTCCTGAAGATCCTGAGTTTTGGCAACAGCGCGGCCATCGTGTGGCGAGCCGTAATTTGTGGATCTCCGTTCCCTGCCTTCTACTGGCGTTCTGTGTCTGGATGTTGTTCAGCGCCGTCGCCGTGAACCTTAATAAAGTTGGCTTTCAGTTTACTACCGATCAGCTGTTTATGCTGACCGCCCTCCCGGCGCTTTCCGGCGCATTATTACGCGTACCTTATGCCTTTATGGTTCCGCTGTTCGGCGGCCGCCGCTGGACGGCGTTCAGTACCGGTATCATGATTATTCCGTGCGTATGGCTGGGCTTCGCGGTACAGGATACCTCCACGCCGTTTAGCGTGTTCGTGATTATCTCTCTGCTGTGCGGCTTTGCCGGCGCTAACTTTGCATCCAGCATGGCGAACATCAGCTTCTTCTTCCCGAAAGAGAAACAGGGCGGGGCGCTGGGGGTTAACGGCGGTCTGGGTAACATGGGCGTTAGCGTAATGCAGCTGGTTGCGCCGCTGGTGGTCTCGCTCTCTATCTTTGCTGTGTTCGGCGGTAGCGGTAGCGAGCAGCCGGACGGCTCGATGCTGTATCTGGAAAACGCCGCGTGGATCTGGGTGCCTTTCCTGATTATCTTTACCCTGGCCGCGTGGTTCTTTATGAACGACCTGTCGGCCTCAAAAGCGTCGCTGAGCGAACAGTTACCGGTACTTAAACGCCTGCATCTGTGGATCATGGCGCTGCTGTATCTCGCAACCTTCGGCTCTTTCATCGGTTTCTCCGCCGGGTTTGCGATGCTGTCAAAAACCCAGTTCCCGGACGTGCAGATCCTGCACTATGCCTTCTTCGGTCCGTTTATTGGCGCGCTGGCGCGCTCAATGGGCGGCGCGATTTCCGACCGACTCGGCGGGACCCGCGTGACGCTGGTCAACTTCGTGGTGATGGCTATTTTCTGCGCGTTACTGTTCCTGACTCTGCCGACCAATGGTCAGGGCGGCAACTTCATTGCCTTCTTCGCGGTATTTATGGTGCTGTTCCTGACCGCGGGATTGGGCAGCGCCTCCACCTTCCAGATGATTTCCGTTATCTTCCGTAAGCTTACGATGGATCGCGTCAAAGCGCAGGGCGGCAGTGAAGCGCAGGCGATGCGTGAAGCGGCGACGGATACCGCCGCGGCGCTGGGCTTTATTTCAGCGATTGGCGCGATCGGTGGTTTCTTTATTCCGAAAGCGTTCGGTATTTCGCTGGATCTGACCGGATCGCCGGCCGGGGCAATGAAAGTCTTCCTCGTGTTCTATATTGCCTGCGTGGTGATCACCTGGGCGGTATACGGCCGTAAACAGAAATAAGTCTTTTCTTAACGGTAAGTGACAGGGCGCGCCACAGGGTGCGCCTTTTTTATGAGTGGCTATTAGTTACAGCATACTTTTGATCTGCGCAAGGTGGTTAAATTCAGGGAGATAACGCTGGTAAGCCATCTACCACTTAATACCTAAGCGTGGCATAAATCCCGGTTAACATTCTGTCATATTTAAAATAATCCTTATAAAACAAAGCGATAATCAATGAATGTTGTTACTACTTTGGTGGTAATTATGATTTGAGGGCGGATTTATAAGGTATTTCGCATTGATCGTCATCAATTCTCCTCCTTCGGCATGGCGCTATTTTCGCTGCAAATCCAGCAATGTCGATTTATCAGAGAGCCGTCAGGCTCCATATCAGGAGAAACCCGATGAGTAAATTTCTGGACCGGTTTCGCTACTTCAAACAGAAGGGTGAAACCTTTGCCGATGGGCACGGCCAGCTTCTTAAAACCAACCGGGATTGGGAGGATGGATACCGCCAGCGTTGGCAGCATGACAAAATCGTGCGTTCCACTCACGGTGTGAACTGCACCGGCTCATGCAGCTGGAAAATTTATGTCAAAAATGGTCTGGTCACCTGGGAAACCCAGCAGACCGATTACCCGCGCACCCGCCCCGATCTGCCGAACCATGAGCCACGCGGCTGTCCGCGCGGCGCCAGCTACTCCTGGTATCTGTACAGCGCTAACCGCCTGAAATATCCGCTGATGCGTAAACGTCTGATGAAAATGTGGCGTGAAGCGAAAGTTCAGCATAGCGATCCGGTTGAGGCATGGGCTTCTATTATTGAAGATGCCGATAAAGCGAAAAGCTTTAAACAGGCCCGCGGCCGCGGCGGTTTTGTTCGTTCTTCATGGAAAGAAGTGAACGAACTGATTGCCGCCTCAAACGTTTATACCGTCAAAACTTATGGTCCAGACCGCGTGGCAGGGTTCTCGCCAATCCCGGCGATGTCGATGGTTTCCTACGCGTCCGGCGCCCGTTACCTGTCGCTGATTGGCGGTACCTGCCTGAGCTTCTACGACTGGTACTGTGACCTGCCGCCGGCCTCGCCGATGACCTGGGGCGAACAGACCGACGTGCCGGAATCCGCTGACTGGTATAACTCCAGCTATATCATCGCCTGGGGCTCCAACGTCCCGCAGACCCGTACCCCGGACGCGCACTTCTTTACCGAAGTTCGCTATAAAGGGACTAAAACCGTGGCAATTACTCCGGACTATGCCGAAATCGCCAAGCTGTGCGATCTGTGGCTGGCGCCGAAGCAGGGTACCGATGCCGCGATGGCGCTGGCGATGGGCCACGTTATGCTGCGTGAGTTCCACCTCGATAAACCGAGCCAGTACTTCACCGATTACGTACGCCGCTACACCGACATGCCGATGCTGGTTATGCTAGAAGAGCGCGATGGCTACTATGCCGCTGGCCGTATGCTGCGCGCTGCCGACCTGGTTGACTCCCTGGGCCAGGAGCAGAATCCGGAATGGAAAACCGTCGCCTTTGACGAGAAGGGCGAAATGACCGTACCTAACGGTTCTCTGGGCTTCCGCTGGGGCGACAAAGGCAAGTGGAACCTCGAGCAGCGCGATGGTAAAACCGGCGAAGAGATTGAACTGCGTCTGAGCCTGCTTGGCAGCCACGACGATATCGCCAACGTCGGCTTCCCATACTTTGGCGGTGAAGGTTCCGAGCATTTCAACAAAGTCGACCTCGAAAACATTCTGTTGCACAAACTGCCGGTGAAACGCCTGCAGATGGCCGACGGCTCTACCGCGCTGGTGACCACCGTTTATGACCTGACCATGGCTAACTATGGCCTGGAACGTGGGCTGAACGATGAAAACTGCGCGACCAGCTACGATGACGTCAAAGCGTACACTCCGGCCTGGGCTGAAAAAATTACCGGCGTACCCCGCGCGCACATCATCCGTACCGCCCGCGAATTTGCCGATAACGCCGATAAGACCCACGGCCGTTCGATGATTATCGTCGGCGCGGGCCTGAACCACTGGTTCCATCTGGATATGAACTACCGCGGACTGATCAACATGCTGATCTTCTGCGGCTGCGTTGGCCAGAGCGGCGGCGGCTGGGCGCACTACGTTGGTCAGGAAAAACTGCGTCCGCAGACCGGCTGGCAGCCGCTGGCGTTCGCCCTTGACTGGCAGCGTCCGGCACGCCACATGAACAGTACATCGTACTTCTATAACCACTCCAGCCAGTGGCGCTATGAAACGGTCACCGCGCAGGAACTGCTGTCGCCGATGGCGGATAAATCCCGCTACAGCGGACATCTGATCGACTTCAACGTGCGCGCTGAGCGTATGGGCTGGCTGCCGTCGGCGCCACAGCTGGGCGTGAACCCGCTGCGTATTGCTGACGAAGCGAAGAAAGCCGGCATGACGCCGGTCGATTACACCGTGAAATCGCTGAAAGAGGGGTCTATTCGCTTTGCGGCCGAACAGCCGGAGAACGGTAAAAACCATCCGCGTAACCTGTTTATCTGGCGTTCCAACCTGCTGGGTTCCTCCGGTAAAGGTCATGAATACATGCTCAAGTACCTGCTGGGTACCGAGAATGGCATTCAGGGCAAAGACCTTGGCAAGCAGGGCGGCGTGAAGCCGGAAGAAGTCGAGTGGCGGGATAACGGCCTCGACGGCAAACTGGATCTGGTCGTCACGCTCGACTTCCGTCTGTCGAGCACCTGTCTCTATTCCGACATCGTACTGCCGACCGCAACCTGGTACGAAAAAGACGACATGAATACTTCGGATATGCATCCGTTTATTCACCCGCTGTCGGCCGCCGTTGACCCGGCCTGGGAATCGAAGAGCGACTGGGATATCTATAAAGGTATTGCTAAGAAATTCTCTGAAGTCTGCGTGGGTCACCTCGGAAAAGAAACCGACGTCGTGACGCTGCCGATTCAGCACGATTCCGCCGCGGAAATGGCGCAGCCGTTTGACGTTAAAGACTGGAAAAAAGGCGAATGTGACCTGATTCCAGGGAAAACCGCGCCGCATATTATTCCGGTCGAGCGCGATTATCCGGCGACCTACGAGCGCTTCACCTCTATCGGCCCGCTGCTGGAAACCATCGGCAACGGCGGTAAAGGGATCGCCTGGAATACCCAGAGCGAGATGGATCTGCTGCGTAAGCTCAACTACACCAAGGCGGAAGGCCCGGCGAAAGGCCAGCCGAAGCTGGAGACCGCTATCGACGCCGCTGAAATGATCCTCACTCTGGCGCCGGAAACCAACGGTCAGGTGGCCGTGAAGGCGTGGAAAGCGCTGAGCGAATTTACCGGCCGCGAGCATGCGCACCTGGCGTTGAATAAAGAAGACGAGAAGATCCGCTTCCGCGATATTCAGGCGCAGCCGCGTAAGATCATCTCCAGCCCGACCTGGTCTGGCCTGGAAGACGAACATGTCTCCTATAACGCTGGCTATACCAACGTTCACGAGCTCATCCCTTGGCGTACGCTGTCCGGCCGTCAGTCGCTGTATCAGGATCACCAGTGGATGCGCGACTTTGGCGAAAGCCTGCTGGTCTATCGTCCGCCGATCGACACCCGTTCGGTGAAAGCGGTGATGGGCGAGAAGTCCAACGGCAATCCAGAGAAGGCCTTGAACTTCCTGACGCCGCACCAGAAGTGGGGGATTCACTCCACTTACAGCGATAACTTGCTGATGCTGACCCTGTCGCGCGGCGGGCCGATCGTCTGGATGAGCGAAGCGGATGCGAAAGATCTGGGTATCGAAGATAACGACTGGATCGAAGTATTTAACGCCAACGGCGCCCTGACGGCGCGTGCGGTAGTGAGCCAGCGCGTACCGGCCGGAATGACCATGATGTATCACGCGCAGGAACGTATCGTGAACCTGCCAGGCTCTGAAGTTACCGGTCAGCGCGGCGGGATCCACAACTCGGTCACCCGTATTACGCCAAAACCGACCCATATGATCGGCGGCTACGGCCACCTGGCGTACGGCTTTAACTACTATGGCACCGTCGGTTCCAACCGCGATGAGTTTGTTGTGGTACGTAAGATGAAGAACATTAACTGGTTAGACGGCGAAGGTAATGACCAGGTACAGGAGAGCGTAAAATGAAAATTCGTTCACAAGTCGGCATGGTGCTGAATCTCGATAAATGCATCGGCTGCCACACCTGCTCCGTAACCTGCAAAAATGTCTGGACGAGTCGTGAAGGGATGGAGTACGCCTGGTTCAACAACGTAGAAAGTAAGCCAGGCGTCGGTTTCCCCAACGACTGGGAAAACCAGGAAAAATGGAAAGGCGGCTGGATCCGCAAAATCAACGGTAAGCTGCAGCCGCGGATGGGCAACCGCGCGATGCTGCTAGGTAAAATCTTCGCCAACCCGCATCTGCCGGGGATCGATGATTACTACGAGCCGTTTGATTATGACTACCAGAATCTGCATAACGCGCCGGAAAGTAAACATCAGCCGATCGCCCGTCCGCGCTCGCTGATTACCGGCCAGCGGATGGACAAAATTACCAGCGGCCCGAACTGGGAAGAGATCCTCGGCGGCGAGTTTGAAAAACGCGCCAAAGACCAGAACTTCGAAAACATGCAGAAGGCGATGTACGGCCAGTTCGAAAACACCTTCATGATGTATCTGCCGCGCTTGTGCGAGCACTGCCTGAACCCGGCGTGCGTCGCGACCTGCCCAAGCGGCGCCATCTATAAGCGTGAAGAAGACGGCATTGTGCTGATCGACCAGGATAAGTGCCGCGGCTGGCGGATGTGCATCACCGGCTGCCCGTACAAGAAGATCTACTTCAACTGGAAGAGCGGGAAATCCGAGAAATGCATCTTCTGCTACCCGCGTATTGAGTCCGGGATGCCGACGGTGTGTTCCGAAACCTGTGTGGGCCGTATCCGCTACCTTGGCGTACTGCTGTATGACGCGGACGCAATTGAAAACGCCGCCAGCACCGAGAACGAGAAAGATCTGTATCAGCGCCAGCTGGACGTGTTCCTCGATCCAAACGATCCAAAAGTGATTGAGCAGGCGCTAAAAGATGGCGTACCGCAGGGCGTAATTGAAGCCGCGCAGCAGTCTCCGGTATACAAAATGGCGATGGACTGGAAGCTGGCGCTGCCGCTGCACCCGGAATATCGTACCCTGCCAATGGTCTGGTACGTGCCGCCTCTGTCGCCGATTCAGTCCGCCGCCGATGCGGGCGAACTGGGTAGTAACGGGATCCTGCCTGACGTAGAAAGCCTGCGAATTCCGGTCCAGTATCTGGCGAATCTGCTAACCGCGGGCGATACCCAGCCGGTACTGCTGGCGCTGAAACGTATGCTGGCGATGCGCCACTTCAAACGAGCGGAAACCGTCGACGGCGTCGTCGATACCCGCGCGCTGGAAGAGGTGGGGCTGAGCGAAGCGCAGGCGCAGGAAATGTATCGCTATCTGGCCATCGCCAACTACGAAGATCGTTTCGTGGTACCGAGCAGCCATCGCGAACAGGCCCGCGATGCCTTCCCGGAGAAGAGCGGTTGCGGCTTTACCTTCGGCGATGGTTGCCACGGTTCTGACAGCGAATTCAACCTGTTCAACAGCCGTCGCATCGACGCCATTGACGTTACCAGCAAAACGGAGCCGCACTCATGATTGAACTCGTGATTGTGTCGCGTCTGCTCGAATACCCTGACGCTGCCTTGTGGCAGCATCAGCAGGAGATGTTCGAGGCTCTCGCGTCATCGGAAAAACTCGCCAAAGAAGATGCCCATGCGCTGGGCGTTTTCCTGCGCGATTTGGTGGCTCAGGATCCGCTGGACGCCCAGTCGGCGTACAGCGAGCTGTTCGACCGCGGCCGCGCTACCTCGCTGCTGTTGTTTGAACATGTTCACGGCGAATCCCGCGATCGCGGGCAGGCGATGGTCGACCTGATGGCGCAGTACGAGCGCCATGGTCTACTGCTGGATAGCCATGAGCTGCCGGATCACCTACCGCTGTATCTGGAGTATCTGGCGCAGTTACCGGAAGAGGAAGCGCTTGGCGGCCTGCGGGACGTTGCGCCGATCCTCGGCCTGCTCAGCGCGCGTCTGCAACAGCGCGAAAGCCGCTATGCGGTGCTGTTCGAGCTGCTATTGAAGCTGGCCAATACTCAGGTCGATAGCCAGAAAGTGGCGGAGAAGATCGCCGACGAGGCCCGTGACGATACGCCGCAGGCGCTGGATGCCGTCTGGGAAGAAGAGCAGGTCAAATTCTTTGCCGACCAGGGCTGCGGCGAGTCGGAGATTTCCGCTCACCAGCGTCGTTTTGCCGGAGCCGTGGCCCCGCAATATTTGAATATCTCTAACGGAGGACAGCACTAATGCACTTCCTGAATATGTTCTTCTTTGACATTTATCCGTACATTGCGGGTTCGGTGTTCCTTATTGGCAGCTGGCTGCGCTACGACTACGGTCAGTACACCTGGCGCGCCGCCTCCAGTCAGATGCTGGATCGTAAAGGGATGAACCTGGCGTCAAACCTGTTCCATATCGGGATCCTGGGTATTTTCGCCGGCCATTTCCTCGGCATGCTGACTCCGCACTGGATGTATGAATCCTTCCTGCCGATCGACGTGAAGCAGAAAATGGCGATGTTCGCCGGCGGCGCGTGCGGCGTGATGACGTTGGTGGGCGGTTTACTGCTGCTTAAGCGCCGTCTGCTGAGCCCACGCGTTCGCGCTACCACCACGACAGCGGATATTCTGATCCTCTCGTTACTGATGGTGCAATGCGCGCTGGGACTGCTGACCATTCCATTCTCCGCCCAGCATATGGACGGTAGCGAAATGATGAAACTGGTCGGCTGGGCGCAGTCGGTGGTGACCTTCCACGGCGGCGCTTCGCAGCATCTTGATGGCGTGGCGTTTGTCTTCCGCGTGCACCTGGTGCTGGGGATGACGCTGTTCCTGTTGTTCCCGTTCTCACGTCTGGTTCATATCTGGAGCGCGCCGGTCGAATACCTGACGCGCAAATACCAGATTGTACGCGCGCGTCGCTAGTTCATCCGCGACGGCTGACTCACCCCGCCATGGCGGGGTTTTTTTTCACCCCAACCAAGGTTGTTGCCGGCAGCGGCAAGCAAAATCAGCACCCCTCCTGCCAACTGCAACGGCGCCAGCGCATGATGGAAAACCAGATAGTCCACCAGAATAGCCACCAGCGGATAGATAAACGAGAGCGAACCGGTGACCGGCGTCGGTAGCTTTTGAATCGCACTATATAAAAGCTGGTACATAATCCCGGTATGGACAACGCCGAGGATCAGCAGATAGCGCCAGGGGAAGTGGCTGTTAAACTCAGGAGCATGAACCAGCGGCAAAAGCATTACCGTGCCAACGATAACCTGAATAAAAGCGATATGCTGCGCCGGGAGCGGCTGCAGTTTGCGGGCAATAATAGCGGTCAGGGCATAAAAAAATGCCGCGCCTAATGCCAGGATAATACCGGTGACGAGATTATCGCTGTGGGCGGGAGTCAGCTCGCTCGACAGCAGAATCACCACGCCGCTAAAGGCCAGGAGTAACCATGCCCATTTTACCGCGCTTACCTTTTCACCCAGCATCATGCTCAGTAATACCAGCATAAAAGGCTGGGTATTGTAGACCACGGTGGCCATCCCAATAGAAACGCGTGAGTAGGCGGCAAAAAGCAGCAGCCAGTTAATGACCAGCGCGACGCCGCCAAGGATTGCCAGCGCCAGGGTGAGACGCGTCAGGCGGCTGAAGGGCTGTCGGCTTAACAAAATAAACAGCAATAATGTGACTGCGCCGATAAGACAGCGCCAGAAAACCACGTCGATTACCGGCAACCCTGAGAGCAGCACGAACGCGCCAATCGAGCCGGAAATTATCATCGCCAGACTCATTTGCCAGACCCCACGAGAAAGCTGCATATTTCACCTCCAGAAGTTTTCCATTATTGTCGTGAAAAGCCTGACAGCTTGATATATCTGAATTAAGGTAAAAACAGATAAATACCTTTATTAATTAGGTGAAATAAATGGAATACATTATTGATGAAATAGACCGGGCGATTCTGGCCTGCCTGACGCAAGATGCCAGAGTTTCGCTTAAGGTATTGAGTGCGCAGGTGGGATTGACCTCCCCGAGTACCGCCGAGCGGGTAAAACGCCTTGAGGAAAAAGGAGTGATTCAGGGTTATAGCGCACGGGTTAATCTGGCAGCATTGGGATATAGCCTGCAGGCATTAGTACGGGTGAGGCCGCTACCGGGATTGCTACAAAAAGTGGATAAATATATTCAGGCTATACCGGAGTGTATTGAAAGCGACAAGGTCACCGGAGAGGATTGTTTTGTTATGCGTCTCGTGGTGCGTGATATTGCGCAGCTGGATACGATATTGGATGGTCTGGCAGAATATGCGCAATGCAATACGTCGGTGGTGAAAAGCTCGCCGGTAAAAAGGCGCTTGCCCCCGCTGTGAGTTTTCCCGGAGGCGGTGCTGCGCACCTGTCCGGGCTACCAGACGGCACCACCTGTAGCCTCGCTAAGCGAAGCGCGAGCGAGGGGATAGCAGAACCGGTGGCTGAGAGAGTGCAAGAGTATGTAGCCTCGCTAAGCGAAGCGCGAGCGAGGAGATAGCAGAACAGGTGGCTGAAGGGAGATGGTGGTGGGGGAAGGATTACTCGGCGCTAAAGCGCCTCGCCCTTCGGGCCGTTGCCTGCGGCAACGTTCTCTCGCTAACGCTCGAGTCGAACCTTAGTCGAAGCTTCTCATCCTTCCCCGTAGGGCAGAATATAGAATATCGCAAGTAGATTAAGCTGGGCATGACATGAGGAGATGGTGGTGGGGGAAGGATTACTCGGCGCTAAAGCGCCTCGCCCTTCGGGCCGTTGCCTGCGGCAACGTTCTCTCGCTAACGCTCGAGTCGAACCTTAGTCGAAGCTTCTCATCCTTCCCCGTAGGGCAGAATATAGAATATCGCAAGTAGATTAAGCTGGGCATAACATGAGGAGATGGTGGTGGGGGAAGGATTCGAACCTTCGAAGTCGATGACGGCAGATTTACAGTCTGCTCCCTTTGGCCGCTCGGGAACCCCACCAGGGGTAAAATCAAATTGTAGGTTATTCAGCAAAATGAATGGTGGAGGGGAAAGGATAACTCGTCGCTATCGCTCCTCGCCCTTTGGGCAGTTGCCTACGGCAACCTTCTCTCGCTGGCGCTCGAGTCGAACCTTAATCGAAGGTTCTTACCCTTCCCGCTAAGTGCAAACATCGTTTACGCTTGTCGGGGAAACCATATCACTGTAGTGAATAATGGTGGTGGGGGAAGGATTCGAACCTTCGAAGTCGATGACGGCAGATTTACAGTCTGCTCCCTTTGGCCGCTCGGGAACCCCACCACGGGGTAATGCTTTGTACTGGCCTGCTCCCTTCTCGGGGAGCGGGGCGCATCATACCAAATGACGCGCCCCTGTAAAGCATTCCTTTGACAAAATTAAACTGGTTGCCTGATTTTTACGCGTAACGCCGTAAAGCTAACCAATTCATTTCGCTGTCGATTAAAGAATAATCGTCCGGTTACCGTAAACAAAGACGCGCTGCGCCAGCACCTGATAAAGCGCTCGGCTTAAGACGTTTTTTTCAACGTCGCGCCCCGCGCGCATCATATCTTCGGCGGTATAGGTATGATCGACGTGAATCACGTCCTGCATGATGATTGGGCCTTCATCCAGATTATCATTCACGTAGTGGGCGGTGGCGCCGATAATCTTCACCCCGCGCTCATAGGCCTGATGATACGGACGCGCACCGATAAACGCCGGCAGGAACGAGTGGTGAATATTAATGATTTTGTTCGGGAAACGAGCAACAAACGCCGGAGTTAGCACGCGCATGTACTTTGCCAGTACCACGTAGTCCGGATCGTGGGCGGCTATCGCATCGCCCATTCGCTGGTCGTGCTCTTCACGGCTCAGTCCTTCATGGCTCACCAGCTCAAAAGGAATACCGAAACGTTCCACCAGCGTGCGCAGCGTTTCATGGTTGCCGATTACCGCGGCGATGTCGACATCCAGTCCGCCGTAGTTGGCTTTCATCAGTAGATCGCCGAGACAGTGCGCTTCTTTGGTGACCAGAATCACCACCCGGCGACGGCCGGCCGGGTTGAGTTCGCGAATTGAACCTTCCGGCAGCGCGCTATCGAGGTCGGCCAGCAGTGTGGCGTCGTTAAAAATACCTTCGAGCTCGGTACGCATGAAGAAGCGACCGGTACGGTGGTCGACAAACTCATTGTTCTGCACGATGTTTAACTCGTGCTTGTAGCAGATATTCGTGATACGCGCGATGAGGCCTTTCTGATCAGGGCAAATGGTGCGTAGTACTTTACGTTGTAATGAATGCATCGCGGGGGAAATCCTGTTGTGTTTGCAATTGCTGATGCCGGGCCTTACTGGCCGCAGCATTTTTTAAATTTTTTACCTGAACCGCAAGGGCAGGGGTCATTACGACCAATTAATGGCCGGGTGCCGTCAATATAGTACCACTGTCCGTTTTCTTTTAAGAATCTGGAACGTTCAATAATCGCGCCGGGGCGGTTATCTTCAGTAAAACGTGCGATAAAACTGACGAAGCCTTCGTCGGGATTACGTCCGTTATCGGTGGCGAAAACGGTTAAGCCGAGCCATTGCGTATTGGCAAAGCCTTTTTCAATATCGGTGCGAAAACGTGACGCTTCACAGGTCGGATGCCAGGTTTTGATTAAATAATCGACATCTTTCATCACGAATGCGCTATAGCGGGAACGCATCAGCTGTGACGGGCTCGGCGCTAGCTGACCGCCGTCCAGATATCGCTGGCAACATGAGCTATACTCGAGAGCGCTGCCACAGGGGCATAATTGCGACAAAATCGCCTCCATGGAAAAGAATGACGGCGCCTGAGCGCCAACCTGCATTATGTTAACTGAGCGATGGCGCTGATGTCATGCTCGGAGTGGAAGGATATGTATCAGTACTAATGAGAAAGTTGAAGATTGGTTTAGCGCTAGGGGCTGGCGCCGCGCGCGGTTGGTCGCATATCGGCGTGATAAAAGCGCTGCATCGGGCGGGAATTGATGTCGATGTAGTGGCGGGATGTTCTATTGGTGCCTTAGTCGGTGCGGCTTACGCCTGCAATCGTCTCCCTGCGTTGGAAAAGTGGGTTAGCTCCTTTAGCAACTGGGATGTGCTGCGCTTGATGGATCTCTCCTGGCGGCGCGGCGGTTTGTTACGCGGCGAGCGGGTGTTCAATCAATACCGGCAAATTATGCCTGTTGCGCAAATCGAAGAGTGTGAACGTCGTTTTGCCGCCGTGGCGACAAACCTGAGCACCGGGCGTGAATTATGGTTTACGGAAGGTGACCTGCACATGGCGGTCCGCGCTTCTTGTAGTATGCCGGGCCTGATGTCGCCGGTGATGCATAACGGCTACTGGCTGGTAGATGGTGCGGTGGTCAATCCGGTCCCGGTCTCGCTAACGCGAGCCTTGGGGGCGGATATTGTGATTGCCGTCGACCTCCAGCATGACGCCCATCTTATGCAGCAGGACCTATTATCAATCGAATCGCCGCGTCCGGAGCCGATAGAAGAGCTAAGTTGGCATTCCCGCCTGCGATCCCGGTTGGGGAGAATGAGCTCTCGTCGTGCGACAATAACCCCCACGGCGATGGAGATTATGTCCACCTCGATTCAGGTGCTGGAAAACCGCCTGAAACGTAATCGTATGGCAGGCGATCCGCCAGATATCCTGCTACAGCCGTTTTGTCCGCAAATCTCCACTCTCGATTTTCATCGTGCTGGCGAAGCGATGGCCGCAGGACAGCTGGCCGTTGAGAAAAAAATGGATGAATTATTACCCTTGGTGCGCACTTCCGCGTAGCGCACTTGTCCAACACTTAAGTAAATTCTGACAGGCGATAGCGTGAATAGCGTGCCACTATTTAATTATCGTCAGCCAGGGGAGAGAACATGACGCAGCCATTGGCGGGAAAACAGATTCTGATAGTTGAAGACGAACCCGTTTTCCGCTCTCTTCTGGATAGCTGGCTCACTTCACTGGGGGCGACCATCCGCCAGGCGGAAGACGGCATTGAGGCGCTGCAGCAAATCGCGATTTCGAAACCGGATCTGATGATTTGTGATATCTCGATGCCGAGAATGAACGGCCTGGAGCTGGTTGAACAGGTTCGCAACCAGGGTGAACAACTTCCTATTTTGATGATTTCCGCGACCGAAAACATGGCGGACATTGCCAAAGCGCTGCGTCTTGGCGTGCAGGATGTCTTACTGAAGCCGGTAAAAGATTTTAATCGCCTGCGTGAAACGGTGTATGCATGTCTCTACCCGACAATGTTTAGTTCTCGAGTAGAAGAGGAAGAGCGATTATTTGAAGACTGGGATGCGTTAGTTAGCGACCCTCTGGCCGCGTCAAGGTTATTGCAGGAGCTTCAGCCGCCGGTACAGCAGGAGATATCTCATTGTCGCATTCATTACCGTCAGCTTATCTCTGCGGATAAACCGGGGCTGGTGCTGGATATTGCGCCGTTATCAGAAAACGATCTGGCGTTTTATTGCCTGGATGTTACCCGTGCCGGTGATAATGGCGTTCTGGCCGCATTATTATTACGCGCTTTGTTTAATGGCTTGTTGCAAGAACAGCTTGCTCATCAGGGGCAGCGACTGCCGGAAATGGGCGCATTGTTAAAACAAGTTAACCAATTACTCCGCCAGGCCAATTTACCAGGCCAATTCCCATTGTTGGTTGGTTATTATCACAGCGGATTAAAAAATTTGATTCTGGTTTCTGCCGGCCTTAACGGCACGCTGAATACCGGAGAGCATAAAATTCAAATTAGTAACGGCGTTCCGTTAGGAACGTTGGGCAACGCATACCTCAACCAAATTAGCCAGCGCTGCACATCATGGCAGTGTCAAATTTGGGGAGCAGGGGGACGTTTACGCCTGATGTTGTCTGCAGATTGAACAATTCTATCTATTTTTAGTAGGTGGGATTACCGGGCCTACATTTCCGGTGGTACTATCACTGCGTTTTATGCGTAAAAGTCCTAATTCGAGGGTATCCAAACCTTTTCAGACCAGGTTTATCTGATCAGACTGATATACTCGATGCGTTATTTATTGACGATTAAGTTCAAAAAACGAACAGTCCAGGAGATTTCAATGGCTGCCCTTAATTCTAAAGTAAGAAAAGCTGTTATCCCGGTAGCGGGATTAGGCACCAGGATGCTACCCGCCACCAAGGCTATTCCGAAAGAAATGCTGCCACTGGTAGATAAACCATTAATCCAATATGTTGTTAACGAATGTATCGCCGCTGGGATTACTGAAATTGTTCTGGTGACACACTCTTCGAAAAACTCTATTGAAAACCATTTCGATACCAGCTTCGAACTCGAAGCGATGCTGGAAAAACGTGTAAAACGTCAGCTTCTGGAAGAAGTTCAGTCTATTTGTCCGCCGCACGTCACCATCATGCAGGTACGTCAGGGGCTGGCTAAAGGTCTGGGCCACGCGGTGCTGTGCGCGCATCCGGTTGTCGGCGACGAACCGGTTGCGGTTATTCTGCCGGACGTGATTCTGGACGAATATGAATCCGATCTGACCCGCGATAACCTGGCGGAAATGATTGCTCGCTTTGACGAGACGGGCGCCAGCCAGATCATGGTTGAGCCGGTTGATGACGTTACGGCCTATGGTGTTGTTGACTGCAAGGGCGAAAGCCTGCAGCCTGGCGAAAGCGTGCCGATGGTTGGCGTTGTTGAGAAACCGAAGGCAGACGTCGCGCCGTCTAATCTGGCGGTAGTCGGTCGTTATGTGCTGAGCGCCGATATTTGGCCGCTGCTGGCGAAAACCCCTCCGGGAGCTGGCGATGAAATTCAGCTGACTGATGCTATTGATATGCTGATCGAGAAAGAAACCGTTGAAGCCTACCACATGAAAGGCAAAAGCCATGACTGCGGTAATAAGCTCGGTTATATGCAGGCCTTCGTAGAATATGGCGTTCGCCATAAAACTCTGGGCGAAGATTTTAAAGCCTGGCTTGAGCAGGCTGTCGCGAAGTAATATTCGCCAGCAGAACAACCGGATCGTCTGATGATGATCCGGTTTTTTTATGCCTGTTACTTTAAGAGTGTAGCGATAAAAAAAATCCCGCCGAAGCGGGATTTTTATATCAAGCATAAAGCTAATTAGAGCAGGAAATCGTCCAGTGTTTTACCTTGCTCGTCCATTGCTTTCTTGATGACTGCCGGAGTACGACCCTGGCCAGTCCAGGTTTTAGTTTCGCCGTTTTCATCAACGTAGCTGTATTTAGCCGGACGTGCAGCACGTTTAGTTTTGGTGCCAGCTTTAACTGCCGCCATGGTGCTCAGCAGTTCATTCGGATCAATACCGTCAGCGATCAGCATTTCGCGGTACTGTTGCAGTTTACGAGTGCGCTCTTCAATTTCTGCAGCAGCGGCGCTTTCTTCTTCGCGACGTTCGTTAACGACAACTTCTAATTTTTCCAGCATCTCTTCAAGCGTTTCAAGGGTGCATTCTCTTGCCTGCGCACGAAGAGTACGGATGTTGTTCAAAATTTTAAGTGCTTCGCTCATTGTAGTAATCTCAAACTTATATTGTGGGGTGGTTTGTTGAAGTAATAATAGAGCGATAAAATCAGATGTGCAATAGGGGAGAATGTAAGGAATTCAAAATTACTTGTTATTTGTCTGGTTGATTAAATAATTTAAGTTAAATTTTCGCGCGACTTCACATCTTCTCGCTTATAGCTTAAGCATACGCACTGGCGCTAAAACCATGAGTCAGGATGGTTTTCCTGCGTTTCGAGAGTAAATTTATACTTTACGTGGATAAATATCACTCTTCAGTTTTAGCGCATTAGTTACGGTGATGCTTAATATAAATTGGCGGCCAAAACCCATTATAGTTGTCCGGAGAATGGCGGTTTAAGCACAAAACGACAATGATTTGTATCTGCTGGCGCAGTAACGGTCTTGCCTGAAGCTATTCATTCACCGTCCGTTTCATTTTTTGTAAAGCATTATCGTTAAGTCGGCAATACCCCCTGTGAAAGCACGGTCGGCTCGGTAATATATGATACAATTGCGCAGTAAAACACATTGATTGGGGTTACGCAGCCGATGGCACAACTTTATTTTTACTATTCTGCAATGAATGCCGGTAAGTCTACCGCACTGTTGCAGTCTTCGTACAATTACCAGGAACGAGGGATGCGTACAGTCGTTTATACCGCTGAAATCGACGACCGCTTTGGTTCTGGCAAAGTGAGCTCGCGAATCGGGCTGTCTTCTCCGGCGCGGCTGTATAATCCTCAGACGTCATTATATGCCGATATAGCGTCAGAACATGCCCGCCAGCCTATTCATTGCGTGCTGGTGGACGAAAGCCAGTTCCTGACCCGTGAACAGGTCCACGAGCTCTCAGAAGTGGTGGATGAGCTCGATATCCCTGTATTGTGCTACGGCTTGCGTACGGACTTTCGCGGTGAGTTATTTAGCGGTAGCCAGTATTTGTTGGCATGGTCGGATAAGCTGGTTGAATTAAAAACTATTTGCTTCTGTGGGCGAAAGGCAAGCATGGTTTTGCGTCTTGACCAGGAGGGGCGACCGTACAATGAGGGCGAGCAGGTGGTGATTGGCGGTAATGAGCGCTACGTTTCCGTATGCCGTAAGCATTATAAAGAGGCGTTGAATATCGGTTCGTTAACCCAGGTGCAAAGTAAGCTGCGCCACTGCGAATAATTCTTTAATTTCATTATCTTCAGGCGCCTGTATGGCGCCTGTTGTCTTTTATGGAATCGGTTCCTGTATTCAGATATTACCCAGTGTATTGCTTCTTGTACTTCTGTATGTGAACACGAATAAAGTACGAATATAAAAAAAGCCCCATCAATAGATGGGGCTTCGTTCATATCAATGCCGTGAATTAAGCGGATTTTTTCGCTTTTTTCTCAGCTTTGACTGGAGCCGCTTCTTTTTTCACAGCCGCTGCTTCGCCTTCGACAAAGTCACGACCGTAGTAGGTGTCCAGCAGAATCTGTTTCAGCTCGGCGATCAGCGGGTAGCGCGGGTTAGCGCCGGTGCACTGGTCATCGAAGGCGTCTTCAGACAGCTTATCAACGTGAGCCAGGAAATCAGCTTCCTGAACACCGGCTTCACGGATAGATTTCGGAATACCCAGCTCCGCTTTGAGGCTTTCCAGCCATGCCAGCAGTTTCTCGATTTTCGCAGCAGTGCGGTCGCCCGGAGCGCTCAGACCCAGGTGGTCTGCGATCTCGGCGTAACGACGGCGTGCCTGCGGACGGTCATACTGACTGAATGCGGTCTGCTTGGTCGGGTTGTCATTCGCGTTATAGCGGATAACGTTGCAGATCAGCAGGGCGTTCGCCAGACCGTGAGGAATGTGGAACTGTGAGCCCAGTTTGTGCGCCATAGAGTGGCACACGCCCAGGAAGGCGTTAGCAAACGCGATACCGGCGATAGTGGCGGCACTGTGCACACGTTCGCGGGCTACCGGGTTCTTAGAACCTTCGTGGTAAGAGGCCGGCAGATACTCTTTCAGCAGTTTCAGCGCCTGCAGAGCCTGACCATCGGAGAACTCGGAAGCCAGTACGGAGACGTAAGCTTCCAGGGCATGAGTCACGGCGTCCAGACCACCGAAGGCGCACAGGGACTTCGGCATATCCATGACCAGGTTGGCATCGACAATCGCCATATCCGGAGTCAGCGCGTAATCGGCCAGCGGATATTTCTGTCCAGTTGCATCGTCGGTTACCACGGCGAACGGAGTCACTTCAGAGCCGGTACCGGAAGTCGTGGTGATGGCAACCATCTTCGCTTTAACGCCCATTTTCGGGAACTTGTAGATACGTTTACGGATATCCATAAAGCGCAGCGCCAGTTCTTCGAAGTGGGTTTCCGGATGCTCATACATAACCCACATGATTTTGGCTGCATCCATCGGGGAACCGCCGCCCAGCGCAATGATTACGTCTGGTTTGAAGGAGTTGGCCAGATCCGCGCCTTTACGCACGATGGTCAGAGTTGGGTCAGCTTCAACTTCAAAGAACACTTCGGTTTCTACGCCAGCCGCTTTCAGTACGGAAGTGATCTGGTCTGCATAACCGTTGTTGAACAGGAAGCGGTCAGTCACAATCAGCGCGCGTTTGTGACCATCAGTAATCACTTCATCCAGTGCGATTGGCAGAGAGCCACGACGGAAGTAGATAGATTTCGGAAGTTTATGCCACAACATGTTTTCAGCTCGCTTAGCAACGGTTTTCTTGTTGATCAGGTGTTTCGGACCAACGTTTTCAGAGATGGAGTTACCACCCCAGGAACCACAACCCAGAGTCAGGGAAGGTGCGAGTTTGAAGTTATACAGGTCGCCGATACCACCCTGAGAAGCCGGGGTGTTGATCAGGATACGCGCGGTTTTCATCATCTGGCCGAAGTAGGCCACGCGAGCCGGCTGGTTGTCCTGGTCGGTGTACAGGCAAGAGGTGTGACCGATACCGCCCATGGCGACCAGTTTTTCTGCTTTATCGACCGCGTCTTCGAAATCTTTCGCCCGGTACATTGCCAGCGTCGGGGACAGTTTTTCGTGAGCGAACGGTTCGCTTTCGTCAACGTCGGTAACTTCGCCGATCAGAATCTTAGTGGTGGCCGGCACGGTGAAGCCTGCCAGTTCAGCGATTTTTGCCGCCGGTTGACCAACGATCGCCGCATTCAGCGCGCCATTTTTCAGGATGATGTCCTGAACGGCTTTCAATTCTTTGCCCTGCAGCAGGTAGCCGCCGTGGCTGGCAAAACGTTCGCGAACGGCATCGTAGACCGAGTCGACAACAACAACAGACTGTTCAGAAGCACAGATAACGCCGTTATCGAAGGTTTTTGACATCAGTACGGACGCTACTGCGCGTTTAATATCGGCAGTTTCATCGATAACAACCGGCGTGTTACCTGCACCAACGCCGATAGCTGGTTTACCAGAACTGTAAGCAGCTTTAACCATACCTGGGCCACCGGTGGCGAGGATCAGGTTGATGTCAGGGTGGTGCATCAGCGCATTAGACAGTTCTACTGAAGGTTGGTCGATCCAACCAATCAGATCTTTCGGCGCACCGGCAGCAATCGCCGCCTGCAATACGATGTCAGCCGCTTTGTTGGTAGCGTCTTTAGCACGCGGGTGCGGGGAGAAGATAATGGCGTTACGCGTCTTCAGGCTGATCAGCGATTTGAAGATAGCCGTTGAGGTCGGGTTGGTAGTCGGAACGATACCGCAAATAATACCGATTGGTTCAGCAATGGTGATGGTACCGAAAGTGTCGTCTTCAGACAGGACGCCACAGGTTTTTTCATCTTTATAGGCGTTGTAGATATATTCGGAGGCGAAGTGGTTTTTGATCACTTTATCTTCAATAATACCCATGCCGGATTCGGCAACGGCCATTTTTGCGAGAGGGATTCGAGCATCTGCAGCGGCCAGAGCGGCGGCACGGAAGATCTTATCAACTTGTTCTTGAGTGAAACTGGCATATTCACGCTGGGCTTTTTTTACGCGCTCTACAAGTGCGTTAAGTTCAGCGACATTAGTAACAGCCATAATGCTCTCCTGATAATGTTAAACTTTTTTAGTAAAACAGTAGCTCGATTCGACATTATAGACAGGCTGTTAACAGCTTGCATGTAAATGTTAACGTAAAGATTTCTAACGCTTTGAACACACTGATTTACTAAAAAAGCTTTATCTCACTACGCACTCAGGTACTTCGGCCTTTCACTCTCTTGATGTAGCCAAGATTACTCACTTCTGAGTATGAATTACGTGATTTAGATCAATATTTGGCGATGCTGATACCTTTCAGCAGGGCAATAATTGACCAGTTAGATGATGGGGAGTGATAAGGTATGCATATTTAATGAATAAAGCCCATCCGCTAAACAAATATATAACAAATAAAAGCAAACAGCCGCGGCTGCATATTTGAGATGAATTGTGGCTATGAAAAGGGTATCTTCTGCCAAATTAATTTGTACTGACACTGTCAACAGCCTTTTTTAATGGTGCTGCGGAGTTCACTGTGACCCTACCGTTGTTTGATTTCGCTGTTTATTTTAAATTTTTTATCGGCCTTTTCGCGCTGGTCAACCCGGTCGGCATCATCCCGGTTTTCATTAGCATGACTAGCTACCAGACGGCGCTGGTGCGCAATAAGACGAATCTGACGGCTAATCTGTCGGTGGCTATCATTCTCCTTACCTCGCTCTTCCTTGGCGATGGCATCTTGCAAATTTTCGGCATCTCTATTGATTCTTTCCGTATTGCGGGTGGGATCCTGGTGGTGACTATCGCCATGTCGATGATTAGCGGCAAACTCGGTGAAGATAAACAAAACAAACAGGAGAAGTCGGAGACGGCTATTCGTGAAAGTATCGGTGTCGTACCGTTAGCGTTACCTTTAATGGCGGGGCCAGGGGCGATAAGCTCCACGATCGTTTGGGGGACTCGCTATCACTCCATTGCCCACCTGATCGGTTTTTCAATCGCCATTGCGCTGTTTGCCGCCTGTTGTTGGGGAATTTTCCGCATGGCGCCATGGTTGGTCAGATTGTTAGGGCAGACCGGGATTAACGTCATTACTCGTATCATGGGTCTGTTGCTGATGGCTTTAGGGATTGAGTTTATCGTCACCGGGATTAAAGCGCTGTTTCCTGGATTGACAGGGTAACTTACTTGGCAGGCGCGGGGCGCGTGGCCTCGCGTTTGAAAGATTATTAGCAAAACTTATTTCTGCAACTGATATAAAAGACAAACTATAACTTTTACTAATAATGATTTAATTTTATATTTATCATATGGTTAGTTGTTTTTATTCTATCTCGCCGTACTGTCTTTCTCCCCCCATCACTGTTATTTTCGTCACATCATTCTCTGGCGCTTGCTGTCGGATCATTGAAATGATATTAGTAATTTCTGCGAGACAGCAGATTAATGTGCTAAAAATTAGACAATTGTTAAATTATTGTGCAAAAAAGCAACTTTGCGCGCAGAGCGGGAACGCAAAATGACAGGGTGTTCCTATCTTGCTGATTAAAAGCAATATTTTTGCTTTTTTAACATGATAAGTCTTACGTTAAGTGCGGCTAAAAAAACAATAAAAGAGAATCCGGTAACATATTTGCAAATTGCATTGGCGGACATGAAACCGTTTTGGTACTTTCCGGCCTGATCGCTAACTAAATAATGTGCACAAATGAGAATTATTATTACATAACTCATTGTGCCGGAATTCCCCTCTGGACAGGGGGATAAAGAATCGACGTCAAGGCTGCCGTTTGAGCGGTCGTAATAAATAAGTCGGTGATAGCAAGCAGTAGAATCTGACAGCGGCAAAGACTCCTGCACTGTACAGAATCCCTTTAAGGGAAAAATAACAGGCTGGTTAAATAACCAGTAATTATAATGAGTGGAGTAACAACACATGACCATCATCACTAAAAAAAGTCTGGTAGCGGCGGGAATTTTATCTGCGCTAATCACCGCAAATGTTGCTATGGCAGCAGATGTTCCTGCCGGGGTGCAACTGGCGGATAAACAAACGCTGGTGCGTAATAACGGGGCAGAGGTGCAATCTCTGGATCCGCATAAAATTGAAGGTGTCCCGGAGTCCAACGTTAACCGCGATCTGTTTGAAGGGTTAGTGATTGGCGATCTTAACGGCCATCCTGTGCCGGGCGTTGCCGAATCGTGGGATAACAAGGATTTTAAAGTCTGGACCTTCCATATCCGCAAGGATGCCAAATGGTCCGACGGTTCACCGGTTACCGCGCAAGATTTCGTTTATAGCTGGCAGCGTCTGGCCGATCCGAAAACGGCATCTCCTTACGCCAGCTATCTCCAGTACGGCCATGTCGCCAACGTCGATGAGATTATCGCTGGCAAAAAACCTGCAACAGACCTTGGCGTCAAAGCGATTGACGACAAAACGTTTGAAGTCACGCTGAGCGAACCGGTTCCTTATTTCTATAAACTCCTCGTCCATCCATCCGTTTCTCCAGTACCAAAAGCTGCCATTGAAAAATATGGTGAGAAATGGACTCAGCCGGCGAATATTGTCACCAACGGCGCTTATAAATTAAAAGACTGGGTGGTCAACGAGCGTATTGTGCTCGAGCGTAATACGAATTACTGGGACAACGCCAAAACCGTTATTAACCAGGTAACTTACCTGCCAATTTCTTCTGAAGTTACCGATGTGAACCGCTATCGCAGCGGCGAGATCGACATGACCTATAACAACATGCCGATTGAACTGTTCCAGAAGCTGAAAAAAGAGATCCCGAAAGAAGTTCACGTCGATCCTTATCTGTGTACTTATTATTACGAAATCAATAACCAGAAAGCGCCATTTACCGACGTACGCGTCCGTACCGCGCTCAAGCTGGCGCTGGATCGCGATATTATCGTCAATAAAGTGAAAAACCAGGGCGATCTGCCGGCTTACAGTTATACCCCGCCATACACCGACGGCATGAAACTCGTTGAACCGGAGTGGTTCAAATGGTCTCAGGACAAGCGTAATGAAGAAGCGAAAAAATTACTGGCGGAAGCCGGTTATACCGCTGATAAGCCGCTGACCTTTAATCTGCTCTACAACACTTCCGATTTACATAAAAAACTGGCTATCGCCGTGGCGTCCATCTGGAAGAAAAACCTTGGCGCTAACGTTAAGCTGGAAAATCAGGAGTGGAAAACCTTCCTCGATAGCCGTCATCAGGGCACCTTCGATGTCGCTCGCGCCGGCTGGTGCGCTGATTACAACGAGCCGACATCGTTCCTGAACACCATGCTCAGCGACAGCTCTAACAACACGGCGCATTATAAGAGCCCGGCATTCGATAAGATCATCGGCGATACCCTGCAGGTCACCGATGAAGCGAAACGCGCCGAGCTGTACGCGCAGTCGGAACAACAGCTGGATAAAGATTCCGCGATTGTGCCTGTTTACTACTATGTGAACGCGCGCCTGGTTAAACCGTGGGTTGGCGGTTATACCGGTAAAGACCCGTTGGATAATATTTACGTGAAGAACCTTTATATTATCAAACATTAATGGCAAGACGTGGGGCAGGCTGAGCTTGCCCCACCGTGTCTGAATTCATCGCACTCGATAGGCACAGGCCAGAAGGTACGGGCAATGTTAAAATTCATATTACGTCGCTGTCTGGAAGCGATTCCGACGCTATTCATTCTTATTACTATCTCTTTCTTCATGATGCGCCTCGCGCCGGGCAGTCCTTTTACCGGTGAACGCACGCTGCCGCCGGAAGTCATGGCGAATATTGAAGCGAAATATCATTTAAACGACCCCATCATGACCCAGTACTTCAATTATCTGAAGCAACTGGCGCACGGTGATTTCGGTCCTTCCTTCAAATATAAAGATTATTCGGTCAACGATCTGGTCGCATCAAGCTTCCCGGTTTCCGCCAAACTGGGCCTTGCTGCCTTCTTGTTAGCCGTGATTCTTGGCGTCAGCGCCGGGGTTATTGCCGCGTTAAAACAGAATACCAAATGGGACTACGCGGTGATGGGGGTGGCAATGACCGGCGTCGTCATACCGAGTTTCGTGGTGGCGCCGCTGCTGGTGATGATTTTCGCCATCACGCTGCACTGGTTGCCTGGCGGCGGCTGGAACGGCGGGGCGCTGAAATTTATGATCCTGCCGATGGTGGCGTTATCGCTGGCCTATATTGCCAGTATCGCCCGTATCACCCGCGGTTCGATGATTGAAGTTTTGCACTCTAACTTCATTCGCACCGCAAGGGCGAAAGGTCTGCCGATGCGCAGAATTATCTTCCGCCACGCGCTAAAGCCTGCGCTGCTGCCGGTGCTTTCCTATATGGGGCCGGCGTTCGTCGGCATTATCACCGGTTCAATGGTTATCGAAACGATTTACGGCCTGCCGGGTATTGGCCAGTTATTCGTCAACGGCGCGCTTAACCGCGATTACTCGCTGGTGCTCAGTCTGACGATTCTGGTCGGCGCACTGACCATTCTGTTTAACGCGATCGTCGACGTGCTGTACGCCGTTATCGATCCGAAAATTCGCTACTGAAGCCGGAGTTCGCCATGATGTTAAGTAAGAAAAACAGCGAGGCGCTGGAGCACTTCAGTGAGAAGCTGGAGGTTGAGGGCCGTAGCCTGTGGCAGGATGCGCGTCGCCGCTTTATGCATAACCGCGCGGCGGTAGCCAGCCTGATTGTGCTGGTGATTATTGCGCTGTTTGTGACTATCGCTCCAATGTTGTCGCAGTTCTCCTATTTCGATACCGACTGGGGGATGATGTCCAACGCTCCGGATATGGAGTCTGGTCACTATTTTGGTACCGATTCATCCGGTCGCGACCTGCTGGTGCGCGTAGCGATTGGCGGACGTATTTCGCTGATGGTTGGCGTGGCCGCAGCGCTGGTGGCGGTGATCCTCGGCACCCTCTATGGTTCACTTTCCGGTTATCTCGGCGGCAAAGTGGACTCGGTGATGATGCGTTTGCTGGAAATCCTCAACTCCTTCCCGTTCATGTTCTTCGTGATCCTGCTGGTTACCTTCTTTGGTCAGAACATCCTGCTGATCTTTGTGGCGATCGGGATGGTATCTTGGCTGGATATGGCGCGTATCGTACGCGGTCAGACCCTGAGTCTGAAACGTAAAGAGTTCATCGAAGCCGCGCAGGTCGGAGGGGTCTCCACCGCGAATATCGTTATTCGTCATATCGTGCCGAACGTCCTGGGCGTGGTGGTGGTTTACGCTTCACTGCTGGTACCCAGCATGATTCTGTTCGAATCCTTCCTGAGCTTCCTCGGCCTTGGTACCCAGGAGCCGCTGAGCAGTTGGGGCGCGTTACTCAGTGATGGCGCCAACTCAATGGAAGTCTCGCCGTGGCTGTTATTGTTCCCTGCCGGGTTCCTGGTGGTAACGCTGTTCTGTTTCAACTTTATCGGCGATGGCCTGCGTGATGCCCTCGACCCGAAAGACCGCTAAGGAGCGCCGTCATGAGCACAATTGAAATGACTAAAGCGCCGCAGGCCGCGCAGCAAAGCGGTCTGCTGCTAGATGTGAAGGATCTTCGGGTGACGTTTAAAACGCCGGATGGCGATGTCACCGCGGTTAACGATCTGAATTTTAACCTGCGGGCTGGTGAAACCTTAGGTATCGTCGGTGAGTCAGGTTCCGGTAAATCGCAAACGGCATTCGCTTTAATGGGGCTGCTGGCGGCGAATGGCCATATCGGTGGTTCCGCCACTTTTAACGGTCGTGAAATCCTCAATTTGCCGGAGCGCGATCTGAATAAGCTGCGTGCCGAACAGATTTCGATGATTTTCCAGGATCCGATGACGTCGTTGAACCCTTATATGCGGGTCGGCGAGCAGCTGATGGAAGTGCTGATGCTGCATAAAGGGCTGAGCAAAGCCGCGGCTTTTGAAGAGTCGGTACGGATGCTCGATGCGGTGAAGATGCCGGAAGCGCGTAAGCGCATGAAGATGTTCCCGCACGAGTTCTCCGGCGGAATGCGCCAGCGCGTGATGATCGCCATGGCGCTGTTATGTCGGCCAAAACTGCTGATTGCCGATGAACCGACCACCGCGTTGGACGTCACCGTGCAGGCGCAGATCATGACCCTGCTTAACGAGCTGAAGCGCGAGTTTAACACCGCGATTATTATGATTACCCACGACCTCGGCGTGGTGGCGGGGATCTGCGATAAGGTACTGGTGATGTATGCCGGGCGTACCATGGAATACGGTCAGGCGCGCGATGTGTTCTACCGACCGTCGCACCCGTACTCGATCGGTTTACTCAATGCGGTACCGCGTCTCGATGGCGAAGGCGATTCCTTGCTGACGATTCCAGGCAACCCGCCGAACCTGCTGCGTCTGCCGAAAGGATGTCCGTTCCAGCCGCGCTGTCCGCATGCTATGGAAATCTGTAATAGCGCTCCGCCTCTGGAGTCGTTTGCGCCAGGTCGCCTGCGCGCCTGCTTTAAACCGGTAGGGGATCTGCTATGAACGCCGTGATCGAACAAAGAAAAGTGTTGCTCGAAATTGCTGACCTGAAAGTACATTTTGATATTAAAGATGGTAAGCAATGGTTCTGGCAGCCGTCAAAAACGCTCAAAGCGGTGGATGGCGTTACTCTGCGCCTGTATGAAGGCGAAACGCTCGGGGTGGTTGGTGAATCCGGCTGCGGTAAATCGACCTTCGCCCGCGCCATCATCGGCCTGGTGAAAGCTACCGACGGTAAAGTGGCCTGGCTTGGAAAAGATCTGTTAGGCATGAAGCCGGAAGAGTGGCGCGACGTGCGCAGCGATATCCAGATGATCTTCCAGGATCCTTTAGCATCGCTGAATCCGCGTATGACCATTGGCGAAATCATCGCTGAACCGCTGCGGACCTATCACCCGAAGATGCCACGTCAGGAAGTGCGCGATCGCGTGAAGGCGATGATGATGAAGGTCGGACTGCTGCCGAACCTGATTAACCGCTATCCGCACGAATTCTCCGGCGGCCAGTGTCAGCGCATTGGTATCGCTCGCGCGCTGATCCTTGAGCCTAAGTTGATTATTTGCGATGAGCCGGTATCGGCGCTGGATGTTTCCATCCAGGCGCAGGTGGTGAACTTACTACAACAACTGCAGCGGGAGATGGGGCTGTCGTTGATTTTTATTGCCCATGACCTGGCGGTAGTAAAACATATTTCCGACCGCGTGCTGGTCATGTATTTGGGTCATGCGGTGGAGTTAGGTACCTATGATGAGGTGTACCATAATCCGCTGCATCCTTATACCAAAGCGCTGATGTCGGCCGTACCGGTGCCGGATCCTGATCTTGAGAAGAATAAAACCATCCAACTGCTGGAAGGGGAGTTGCCTTCGCCGATTAATCCGCCTTCGGGTTGCGTGTTCCGCACCCGATGTCCATTGGCCGGGCCCGAATGCGCCAAAACGCGTCCGGTGCTGGAAGGCAGTTTCCGCCATGCGGTTTCCTGCCTGAAGGTAGACCCGTTATAATCACTTGGGCTGACTGATGTCAGCCCTTTTTTATTGTGAGGTTAACGTGGCAGTTTCGCTTTCCGCCGCCCGTTTGCGGCTTTACCATTTACTTTTCGATCAAACTCGTCGCTCCGGCCGCCGTTTTGAAGGGCTTTGCGGTTTATTCGCCCTGTTGAGCGTGGTCATTATTTTTGTTGAGTCCGGACTCGGTTCGCAGTATCACCTGTCGCTAGATGAATGGCATATTTTTGTCTGGCTGGAGTTGGGGGTCACCGCGGTCTTCACCGCGGAATATATTTTACGTGTTATCAGCTGGCCGAATCCGCTGCGCTATATCTTCAGCTTCTGGGGATTTATCGATCTGGCGACCGTTTTGCCGCTGTATGTGATGTGGCTATGGCCGGAAATGAGCCTCGAGTATGTTTTTGCCTGGCGGGCCATGCGGGTTATCCGCGCGCTGCGTATTCTTAAACTGCTGCGTTTTATGCCGTCGCTGAATATTTTTTGGCGGGCTATCGTCAGCGCCCGCCATCAGCTCATTCTGTTCTACTCGTTTATTGCTATTGTGATGGTGATTTTCGGCTCGCTGATGTATTTAATTGAAGGGCCGCAATACGGGTTTACCACCTTAAATGCTTCGGTCTATTGGGCAATCGTCACCATTACTACCGTGGGGTATGGCGACATTACGCCGCATACGCCGCTAGGGCGGATACTCGCCTCGGTGTTAATTCTCATCGGTTATTCTATCATCGCCATTCCAACCGGGCTGATAACGACACATATGACTACGGCGCTGCAAAACCGACGCGCCCGCCGCGTTTGCCCAAACTGCAATAACGCCGAGCATGATAAAAACGCCCGTTTCTGCCACGCCTGCGGAACAGAATTACCGCAATAACGTATAAAACAAAAAGCCTGCCGATGTTACCGTCGGCAGGCTTTTTTACAGGCGCATTAGCTTAATGCTTATTCACGCCACAGAATGTGGCACAGCTTGTGATCTTTTTCGCGGCACAGCAGAACGCGAGCGAAGATATCGTTGATCTCACCGCCATCGGTATCGGCCAGGCCAATGACAACTTCGGCGAAGAAATCTGGATTGAGGTCGTAATCGACATGCTCCTGCCAGTCTTCCGCCGGGTCAAACAGCTCGGCGCCGCCGCGCTCTTCAAACTGCAGATTGAAAAGAATGATATCCGCTGGGTCTAGGTTATCTGCCGCCAGCTCAAGAAAGATATCGTAGGCCTGTTCGAGCGTTTCGTCTTCGGTCAGGCGATTGTTTAAATCCATATCCATGATTGCTACCCGTTAAGCATCTGATGGGCACGTTTTACAGCAACGGGCTGAAGAAGTAAAACAGTCGCTCTGCGATCCGCTGCCATAGCGGACGTTTGGCCCACAGTTTTGCATCCAGCAGGCGCGATCGGGAGATGTAATCGTCCTGTACCGCCGCCAGGTCTCCGCCGAAGCCCACGTCGTCTATCGCCAGCGTGATCTCGAAATTAAGCCACAGGCTGCGCATATCGAGATTAACGGTACCGACCAGGCTCAATTCGCCATCCACCAGCACGCTTTTGGTATGTAGCAGACCGCCTTCGAATTGGTAAATTTTCACGCCAGCGGCAAGCAGTTCAGTGAAGAAGGCGCGACTGGCCCAGCCTACCAGCAAGGAGTCGTTTTTACGCGGCATGATAATACTCACCTCGACACCGCGTTGGGCGGCGGTACAGATGGCGTGCAGCAGGTCATCGCTGGGGACGAAGTAGGGGGTGGTCATGATCAGATGTTCTTTCGCCGCATAGGCTGCGGTTAACAACGCCTGATGAATCAAATCTTCCGGGAAGCCGGGACCAGAAGCAATGGTATGGATGGTATGTCCATTGGCTTCCTCAAACGGCATGATGTTGACGTCCGGCGGCGGCGGCAAAATTCGCTTGCCGGTCTCAATTTCCCAGTCGCAGGAGTAGACGATACCCATCGCCGTCGCCACCGGACCTTCCATTCGCGCCATCAGATCGACCCATTGGCCGACGCCGGAATCCTGTTTGAAGTAGCGCGGGTCAACCATATTCATGCTACCGGTGTAGGCAATATAGTTGTCAATCATCACCATTTTACGGTGCTGACGCAGATCCATACGGCGTAAAAATACACGCATCAGATTCACTTTCAGCGCTTCGACCACCTCGATACCGGCGTTACGCATCATTGCCGCCCACGGGCTGCGGAAAAAGGCGACGCTACCGGCCGAATCGAGCATCAGCCGGCAATGCACGCCGCGTCGTGCGGCTGCCATCAGCGATTCCGCCACCTGGTCGGCCATCCCGCCGGGCTGCCAGATGTAGAACACCATTTCGATGTTATGCCGCGCCAGCTGGATGTCTCGAATCAGCGCCTGCATGACATCATCAGATTCGGTCAGCAGCTGTAGCTGGTTACCTTTTACGCCAGCGATCCCCTGGCGACGTTCGCACAGTTTGAACAGTGATTCGGCAACCGGGCTATTTTCTTCAGCAAAAATATGTTTGCAGCTTTTCAGGTCCGTTAGCCATTTGGCGGTGGAGGGCCACATGGCGCGAGCGCGCTCGGCTCGACGCTTACCAAGATGCAGTTCGCCGAAAGAGAGGTAAGCGATAATTCCCACCAGCGGCAGGATGTAAATGATCAGTAACCATGCCATGGCGGAAGGCACTGCGCGACGTTTCATTAAAATGCGTAATGTAACGCCGGCAATCAGTAGCCAGTAACCAAGAATGACTAGCCAGTTTACGACCGTGTAAAAGGTTGTCATAGATGAAAAATCCTTTTGAATAGCCCGATGCCATGAGTTTACGCATCATCATCCATCTGGCAAATAAAAACGCAGCGAAAGCGATGGTCAGACAGATTCATCGGTTTATAATGAGGGCTGTTTTTCACTCGTAGAGTAGTAGCAATGAAGCGTAGTAGAACGGAAGTAGGGCGCTGGCGCATGCTTAGACAAGTAAGTCGCCGTAAATCGCGCTGGCTGGAAGCCCAATCTCGCCGCAACATGCGGATTCTTTCAATCAGGAAGTGCCTGGTCAAACGGCAGCGTCATGCTTTGCTGTTCACCTTCTCTGAATTCTGAGAGTTAAAACGAAAGGCACCGCTTGCGGTGCCTATGTGTTTTAAGTGGTTGATTAAAATACTTTTTTGTAAGGTTTCACCGAGACGTGCTGATAGACGCCTGCGGCGATATAGGGGTCATCGTTGGCCCAGGACTGCGCCGCTTCCAGCGATTCAAATTCTGCGATAACCGTTGAGCCGCTAAATCCTGCCGCGCCAGGTTCATTGCTATCTACCGCGGGCATTGGGCCTGCGGTCAGTAAACGGCCTTCATCATGTAATAGTTGTAGGCGCGCCAGATGGGCAGGGCGCACCGCCTGGCGTTTTTCCAGAGAATCGGCGATATCTTCTGCGTAGATGACGTAAAGCACGGCAAGGCTCCTTAATCAAAAAATAGGCAAATCACGTGACGTGAAAGCGTTATGAGCAGCAATGTAAGATGCGCACGCCTTTAGCATGCCACGGCACGCCGGTTTTTTTCCACAAAACGAGGCAAAATTTGATGCAAGATAACACGTCTTATTGAATATGATTGCTATTTGCATTTAAAATCAGGGCATCATTTTTCAACAGAAACGACTATGAGCGCAATGACCCTTGATTTACCTCGCCGCTTTCCGTGGCCAACGCTGCTGTCCGTGGCTATCCACGGTGCCGTTGTGGCGGGGTTGCTTTATACCTCGGTACATCAGGTTATTGAAAAGCCTTCGCCTTCACAGCCAATCGAAATAACGATGGTGGCGCCGGCGGATTTAGAGCCTCCACAGGCGGCGCAGCCGGTCGTTGAACCCGTTGTTGAACCGGAGCCGGAGCCGGAACCTGAAGTGGTGCCTGAGCCGCCAAAAGAGGCGCCAGTGGTAATCCACAAACCGGAGCCGAAGCCCAAACCTAAGCCGAAACCAAAGCCTAAGCCAGAGAAAAAGGTCGAGCCGAAACGTGAGGTGAAACCCGCTGAGCCGCGTCCGGTCTCGCCGTTTGAGAATAACAATACGGCGCCTGCGCGTACCGCCCCGAGTACGACGGCGGCAACGGCAAAACCGATGACCACCGCGCCGAGCGGTCCTAAAGCGTTGAAACGCGGCGACCCTTCTTACCCGCAACGTGCGCAGGCGCTACGTATTGAAGGTGACGTGAGCGTGAAATTTGATGTTACTGCCGATGGTCGCGTGGAGAACATCCAGATAGTCTCCGCCAAGCCGGCCAATATGTTTGAGCGTGATGTCAAAACAGCGATGCGTAAATGGCGCTACGAGCCTGGCAGACCGGGTACTGGCCTGACGATGAACATCCAATTCCGCTTAAATGGCGTGAAAATGGATTAATCCTGCTGATGAAAAAGGCCCCTTTGAGGGCCTTTTTTTACGCTTCTTGCAGGGCTTCATCGAGCGCTTTTTGCGCGGTAACCAGGTGTTGGCCGCCGAACAGAATCGCCCGATTAAGTAAGGTATATAGCTGGTAAATCGGTTGTCGTTCAAGGAAGCCAGCAGGCAGCGGCGAGACCGACTGGTAACCGTCATAAATCTGCGGCGGCTGTTCCGGATGAAGTGGCAGCATAGCCAAATCGCATTCGCGATCGCCCCAATAACACGCCGGATCGAAAATATACGGGCCATTGGGCCCCAGCGCGCAGTTCCCTGACCACAAGTCGCCATGTAATAAAGAAGGCTGCGGCTGATGGTTGCTGAGCCGCCGCTGTACGGTGTCGACAATGCTGTCGATATCGCCGAAGTGCAGCCCTTTTTCCGCCGCTAGCTCCAGCTGCCAGCCAATGCGTTGTTCAGCGAAAAACGTTGACCAGCGGCGCTGCCAGGCATTCGGCTGCGGGGTCGTCGACAGATCGTTGTCAAAATCAAGGCCAAACTGCGGCTGATCGCTCCACTGATGTAAATGGGCTATTTGCTGACCGAGAAGAAACGCGTTATGTGCATCCAGCGGGCGCGGCGGTAAATATTCCATCACCAGAAAGCTGTAATCCCGATCGCTGCCGACGGCGAAGACCTGCGGAACGCTAACGGTTTTACAGCGCGAGAGCAGCTCCAGCTGATCGGCCTCCGCGGTAAAAATGGGGAGCAGCTCGCGTTCATCGCATTTGACGAAATAATCTTTCCCGCCAAAACGTAAATGCCAGGCGGCATGGATTTCTCCGCCGGGTAGCTCGTTGCGCAGTTCGATTTCAGCGCCGTCAGTGTGCTGCTCGCTTAACAAATTGCTAATAGCTTGCCACATGCTGTCTCTCCCCATGTTTTCCACCATATCATAAGGTTAGCGTATAAACTGGCCGTAAAGTTCGAGCTAACGCACAACTGGCGCCTTCCGCGATGGTAATCGCACTTATTGAGCTTTTAACCATTCGCTAAATGTGGTGATGGCGATATCTGCCGGTCTGCCTAAGGCAGTTTCCGCAAGACCTGCGCTTAAAGCCCGGACGTCGTCGGCGCTCTGCGCGCTCAGCAGGCCAAATGTGTTGGTGCCTAATTCATGAGTTTTGCCATCATCATCGTTGAGCGTCAGGACAAAACCTGCGCGGATGAAATGATTGCTGAGCTCATTTATCTCGGTCAGCGCCTGTTCCTGAAATTTAACGGTGATCACGTGCGCGGTAATATCGTTGCTCATTTTTCACTCTGTTGTTATGCATGGAATTTCTAGCATAGACCATGATGGCGAATTGACCCCCTTCACCGGAGCGAAGGGGGGCGAGGCTAGCGGCCGCACAGGTAATCGTAGATTTTCTGCGTATTGGCTAAGGAACAGAGACGGGTGCCGTGGTTAATCGTGGCGGCGCTGCCGGCGGCGACGCCAAAGCGGACCATATCTTCCAGCGAGGCGTGCTCGGCGAGACGCAAAGTCATCGCGCCGACCATACTGTCGCCGGCGCCGACGGTGCTTTGGCTTTTCATCGGCGGCGGCACCACCTGTACGCTACCGTTGGAATCAACCCCCAGCGCCCCCTGCGGGCCCAGCGAAACCACTACCCGGCGTACTTTTCCGGAGCGGATGAGCTCCAGCGCGGCATTGCGCACATCGTCCGGCTGGCTGAGGTCGCGCTGTACCAGCGCGCTGAGTTCTTTCTGGTTAGGTTTGACCAGTTCGATATTGCCAACGTCCAGCGCGGCGGCCAGCGCATCGCCAGAGCTGTCGATGATGCAACGCAGCCCGTGTTGCTGGGCATTTTTTACCAGTTGAGTCAGATGCCCGACGCTGATACCGGGCGGCAGACTGCCGCTGATAACCAGCAGAGAACCGGGCTCAATCGCCAGCACTTTCTCTTCCAGGCGGCGGAATTCATCTTCGGTTAGCGCCGCGCCGGGCATGACAAAGCGATATTGTTCGCCGCTGGCATCGACATGCACATGTAAGTTTTGCCGCGTCCAGTCGCGGGTTTCTACTGTTTCGACCGGGACCTGCTCATCAGCCATCAGGGCTGAAAGATGCTCGCCGGTGGCGCCCCCAACCGGAAAAATCGCCGTCGCTTTACCGCCCAGAAAAGTAATCGCCCGGGCGACGTTGATGCCGCCGCCGCCGGGTTCGAAAACCGGAGCGCTACAGCGTAATTTGCCTTCGGGGTAAATTTGCGGCGTCAGCGTTGCGCTGTCGAGTGATGGGGCTAGCGTGAGCGTATAAATTTTGGTCATCCTGTTCCTCCTTAATACGAATAAAGCTGCTTTTTTAAGCATGGCACCGAAATGGAGTGAGGGGAAGCGGGGCGGGCGGCGGATTTACAAAGATGTCTGTGTTTTTATCTTTATGAAATAAAGATTGTTTTGGGAACCGTCTTATTCAAAAAACGAAATAGCAACTGATTGCTAAGTTATTCGTGCTTTTTTATAATCAAGCGCCTTTCTTAAGACTCGCATTCAGCGCGCCTCGCGAAAGTTTCCGGGACCTGTCGGGTCTCCTTAAATGTTGTACGGACTCTAAATTCAATGAAGGGATCTCTGGTCCATTCATCATTTGTACTGTCCTGAAGATATGTATTTTAGAGAGTTATAATGAAGCTTTTGAAGACAGTACCCGCAGCGGCATTGCTGGCGGGGGGGCTTTTTGCGTCTGTAAACGCACTGGCCGATGATTCCGTTTTTACCGTCATGGATGACCCTTCCACTGCTAAGAAACCTTTCGAAGGTGCTGTGAATGCGGGTTATCTCGCTCAGTCCGGCAACACGAAAAGCTCCTCAATGACCGCTGACTCAACGCTGACCTGGTACGGCGATACCACGGCCTGGTCACTGTGGGGCAACGCGAGCAACACGTCCTCTAACGATCAACGCTCTTCGGAAAAATATGCCGTTGGCGGTCGTAGTCGTTATAACCTGACCGATATGAACTACGTATTTGGTCAGGCCAGCTGGCTGACCGACCGCTACAACGGTTATCAACAGCGCGACGTCCTGACCGCCGGTTATGGTCGCCAGATCCTCAACGGCCCGGTTCACAGCCTGCGTTTTGAATTTGGTCCGGGCGTGCGTTATGACGAATATACCGATGGCGATAACGAAACTCAGCCGCTGGGTTACGCGTCCGGAACCTGGGCGTGGCAGATGACCGACAACGCTAAATTTACGCAAGGTGTTTCGGTATTCGGGGCTGAAGACACGACGCTGAATTCGGAAAGTGCATTAAACGTGGCCATCAACGCCCACTTTGCGCTACGCGTCGCCTATAACCTGACGTGGAACTCGCAGCCGCCGGCCTCGGCGCCGGAGCATACCGACCGCCGCACCACCTTGTCGCTCGGTTATAAAATGTAATTTTTCAGGCCGGGCAGCCGGCCTGATTCCTGTTGTTTCCTGCCGGGTATGAATACTCACTATAACGGATGATTTTTTCATTCGTTTTTTAGCGGTGGGGGGATTTATTTATGTATGCAGATAATTTATCGATTAATTAACCGCGTGGTATGAGCGGGAATTGCCACGATTAATTGTCAGCGCCCCTTGCTATTTAAAAGAAGAATAACCATTTAGTTATTGCGTCTTTAATCGCGCACTAATGATGTGTACACTAACACCCGGTGTTATCAACGAGCGGCTGCAGGTGAGGGCGGTTCAATAGATAGACGGGCGTTCTCATATTTTCGCAGAGTGAAGCGGGAGCTGAGCCACAACTCGTTGATAATTATGATTATATTGTTTTGTATGTGCTCTTTCGTGTGGGGCACCACTGCAAATAAGGACATAAAATGCCTGTAATTACGCTTCCTGATGGCAGCCAACGCCATTTCGACCACGCAGTTAGCCCGATGGATGTTGCTCTGGATATCGGTCCAGGCCTGGCAAAAGCCACCATCGCCGGACGTGTTAACGGTGAGCTGGTTGATGCCTGCGACCCGATCGAAAATGATTCCACGCTTTCTATTATCACCGCAAAAGATGAAGACGGTCTGGAGATCATTCGTCACTCCTGCGCGCACCTGTTAGGTCATGCGATCAAGCAGCTGTGGCCGAACACTAAAATGGCCATTGGCCCGGTTGTCGACAACGGTTTTTACTATGATGTCGATCTGGACCACACCCTGACTCAGGAAGACATCGACGCGCTCGAAAAACGTATGCACGAGCTCGCCGAGAAAAACTACGATGTCATCAAGAAGAAAGTCAGCTGGCACGAAGCGCGTGAAACCTTCGTGAAGCGCGGCGAAACCTATAAAGTTTCCATTCTTGACGAAAACATCGGCCATGATGACAAGCCTGGCTTGTATCATCACGAAGAATATATCGATATGTGCCGCGGCCCGCACGTACCGAATATGCGTTTCTGCCATCACTTCAAACTGATGAAAACCGCTGGCGCGTACTGGCGTGGCGACAGCAACAATAAAATGTTGCAGCGTATCTACGGTACCGCGTGGGCAGATAAAAAAGCGCTGAACGCCTACCTGCAGCGTCTGGAAGAAGCCGCTAAGCGTGACCACCGTAAAATCGGGAAACAGCTTGACCTGTATCATATGCAGGAAGAAGCACCGGGTATGGTGTTCTGGCACAATGACGGCTGGACCATCTTCCGTGAACTGGAAACTTTCGTTCGCTCGAAGCTGAAAGAGTATCAGTATCAGGAAGTCAAAGGCCCGTTCATGATGGACCGTGTGCTGTGGGAAAAAACCGGCCACTGGGACAACTACAAAGATGCGATGTTCACCACCTCTTCCGAGAACCGTGAATACTGCATTAAGCCGATGAACTGCCCGGGTCACGTGCAGATCTTCAACCAGGGGTTGAAATCTTACCGCGATCTGCCGCTGCGTATGGCTGAATTCGGTAGCTGCCACCGTAATGAGCCGTCGGGCGCGCTGCATGGTCTGATGCGCGTTCGCGGCTTTACTCAGGATGATGCGCATATCTTCTGTACTGAAGATCAGGTTCGCGATGAAGTGAACGCCTGTATTCGTATGGTTTATGATATGTACAGCACCTTTGGCTTCGAGAAAATCGTCGTCAAGCTGTCTACTCGCCCGGAAAAACGTATCGGTAGCGACGAGACCTGGGATCGCGCGGAAGCGGATCTGGCGGTGGCGCTGGAAGAAAACAACATCCCATTTGAATATCAACTGGGCGAAGGGGCGTTCTACGGCCCGAAAATTGAATTTACCCTGTATGACTGCCTCGATCGTGCATGGCAGTGCGGTACTGTACAGCTGGACTTCTCCCTGCCGCAGCGTTTAAGCGCCTCTTATGTTGGCGAAAACAACGAGCGTCAGGTACCGGTAATGATTCACCGCGCGATTCTCGGCTCGCTGGAGCGCTTCATCGGCATCCTGACCGAAGAGTTCGCTGGCTTCTTCCCAACCTGGCTTGCGCCAGTGCAGGTAGTGGTCATGAATATTACTGATTCTCAGTCTGAATACGTTAACGAATTGACGCGTAAACTACAAAATGCGGGCATTCGCGTAAAAGCGGACTTGAGAAATGAGAAGATTGGCTTTAAAATCCGCGAGCACACTTTACGTCGTGTCCCGTATATGTTGGTCTGTGGCGACAAAGAAGTCGAAGCCGGCAAAGTGGCCGTGCGTACCCGTCGCGGTAAAGACCTCGGCAGCATGGACGTAAATGAAGTGATCGAGAAGCTGCAACAAGAGATTCGCAGCCGCAGTCTTCAACAACTGGAGGAATAAGGTATTAAAGGCGGAAAACGAGTTCAAACGGCACGTCCGAATCGTATTAATGGCGAGATTCGCGCCCAGGAAGTTCGCTTAACTGGTCTGGAAGGTGAGCAGCTGGGTATTGTGAGTCTGAGAGAAGCTATCGAAAAGGCTGAAGAGGCTGGAGTAGATTTAGTTGAAATCAGCCCTAACGCCGAACCGCCAGTTTGTCGTATCATGGACTACGGCAAGTTCCTTTATGAAAAGAGTAAGTCTTCTAAGGAACAGAAGAAGAAGCAGAAAGTTATCCAGGTTAAGGAAATTAAATTCCGCCCTGGTACTGATGAAGGTGACTATCAGGTAAAACTCCGCAGCCTGATTCGCTTTCTCGAAGATGGCGATAAGGCCAAGATCACGCTGCGTTTCCGCGGTCGTGAGATGGCCCACCAGCAGATCGGTATGGAAGTGCTTAATCGCGTGAAAGACGATCTGGTTGAACTGGCAGTAGTCGAATCCTTCCCAACGAAGATCGAAGGCCGCCAGATGATCATGGTGCTCGCTCCGAAGAAGAAACAGTAAGGCCATCAAGTAACATTCCGGTGGGCTTCGGCTCACTGGTTTGTTCGCCTTTGTTTCGTTTATTAACAATGCGAAGTGGAAGTTATTAAAATGCCAAAAATTAAGACCGTACGCGGTGCTGCAAAGCGCTTCAAAAAAACCGGTAAAGGTGGTTTTAAGCACAAGCACGCTAACCTGCGTCACATTCTGACCAAAAAAGCTACCAAGCGTAAACGTCACCTGCGTCCGAAAGCCATGGTTTCCAAAGGCGATCTGGGCCTGGTAATCGCGTGCCTGCCGTACGCATAAGTCGTTAACCCTTTTAACTTTTTAATTAGAATAGATACAGGAGAGCACATATGGCTCGCGTAAAACGTGGTGTAGTTGCCCGTGCACGTCACAAGAAAATTTTGAAACAAGCTAAAGGTTACTACGGTGCGCGTTCTCGCGTATACCGCGTTGCCTTCCAGGCTGTTATCAAAGCTGGTCAGTACGCTTATCGTGACCGTCGTCAGAAAAAGCGTCAGTTCCGCCAACTGTGGATTGCGCGTATCAACGCAGCAGCACGTCAGAACGGTATTTCTTACAGCAAATTCATCAACGGCCTGAAAAAAGCCTCTGTTGAAATCGACCGTAAGATCCTGGCTGACATCGCCGTATTCGACAAATTAGCGTTCACCGCTCTGGTCGAAAAAGCGAAAGCAGCTCTGGCATAAGCCAGTTGAAAGAGGGAGCTTGTCTCCCTCTTTTCGTTTCAACACTATCAATACATTGACTTTTATCCGTGCAGGCTTTTCAATACAGGTCTGACATTTCTTACCAGACAAGGTAATGCAAGCATGAATGCTGCTATTTTCCGCTTCTTTTTTTACTTTAGCACCTGAACTCAGGAGGCTAGCGCGTGAAAGAAGAAACGGAAAACAGCGCCAGAAAGCCTCCCCTGTGGAGGCTTTTTTCGTATATAGATTCGGGATATTTATTTCACTAAAACCGGTGTCTGCACCGACATAATGAGGAAAACCATGTCACATCTCGCAGAGCTGGTTGCCAGTGCCAAGGCAGCCATTAACGAGGCATCAGATGTTGCCGCGCTGGACAACGTCCGCGTTGAATATCTGGGTAAAAAAGGGCATCTGACCCTGCAAATGACCACCCTGCGTGAGTTGCCGCCGGAAGAGCGTCCGGCAGCGGGTGCGGTCATTAACGAAGCGAAAGAGCAGGTGCAGCAGGCGCTGAACGCGCGTAAGGCTGAACTGGAAGGCGCCGCGCTCAATGCCCGTCTGGCCGCAGAGACCATCGACGTCTCGCTGCCGGGTCGGCGCATCGAAAATGGTGGTTTGCATCCGGTTACCCGCACTATCGACCGTATCGAAAACTTCTTCGGCGAACTCGGCTTCACCGTGGCGACTGGCCCGGAAATCGAAGATGATTATCATAACTTCGATGCGCTGAACATTCCGGGTCACCATCCGGCGCGCGCTGACCACGATACCTTCTGGTTCGATGCGACCCGTCTGCTGCGTACTCAGACTTCTGGCGTACAGATCCGCACCATGGAAAACCAGCAGCCGCCAATTCGTATTATCGCGCCGGGCCGCGTCTATCGTAACGATTACGATCAGACCCACACCCCGATGTTCCATCAGATGGAAGGTCTGATTGTCGATAAGAACATCAGCTTCACCAATCTGAAGGGTACCCTGCACGATTTCCTGAATAACTTCTTCGAAGAAGATCTGCAGGTACGATTCCGTCCGTCCTACTTCCCGTTCACCGAACCGTCTGCAGAAGTTGACGTTATGGGTAAAAACGGTAAATGGCTGGAAGTACTGGGCTGCGGCATGGTGCACCCGAACGTTCTGCGTAACGTCGGCATCGATCCGGAAGTTTACTCCGGCTTCGCCTTCGGCATGGGCATGGAGCGTCTGACCATGCTGCGTTATGGCGTGACCGATTTGCGCGCATTCTTCGAAAACGATCTGCGTTTCCTCAAACAGTTTAAATAAGGGCAGGACAGAACAATGAAATTCAGTGAACTGTGGTTACGCGAATGGGTTAACCCGGCGATCGACAGCGAAGCGCTGTCCGATCAGATTACCATGGCGGGCCTGGAAGTTGACGGCGTTGAGCCGGTGGCCGGTAGCTTCAACGGCGTGGTCGTCGGTGAAGTGGTCGAGTGCGGCCAGCATCCGAATGCTGACAAACTGCGCGTTACTAAAGTTAATGTCGGCGGCGAGCGTCTGCTCGATATCGTCTGCGGCGCGCCGAACTGCCGCCAGGGGCTGAAGGTGGCCGTCGCGACCATTGGCGCCGTACTGCCGGGTGATTTTAAAATTAAAGCGGCGAAACTGCGCGGCGAACCGTCGGAAGGGATGCTGTGCTCTTTCTCCGAGTTGGGTATTTCCGACGACCATAGCGGTATCATCGAACTGCCGGCCGATGCGCCGATCGGTACCGATATTCGCGAATACCTCAAGCTTGACGATAACACCATTGAAATCAGCGTTACGCCAAACCGCGCCGACTGCCTGGGTATCATCGGCGTGGCGCGCGATGTCGCTGTGCTGAACAAAGCGCCGCTGAACGCGCCGGAAATCACTCCGGTTGCCGCCACCATCGATGACGTGCTGCCGATTCAGGTTGACGCGCCGCAGGCGTGCCCGCGCTATCTGGGCCGCGTGGTGAAAGGCATCAACGTCAAAGCGCCAACCCCGCTGTGGATGAAAGAGAAACTGCGTCGCTGCGGTATCCGCTCCATCGATGCGGTGGTTGACGTGACCAACTACGTGCTGCTTGAGCTGGGCCAGCCGATGCACGCCTTTGACCGCGACCGCATTGACGGCGGTATCGTGGTGCGGATGGCGAAAGAGGGCGAAACGCTGGTGCTGCTGGACGGCTCTGAAGCTAAGCTCGACAGCGATACGCTGGTCATTGCTGACCATAATAAAGCGCTGGCGATGGGCGGTATCTTCGGCGGCGAACATTCCGGCGTTAACGACGAAACACAGAACGTGCTGCTGGAATGCGCGTTTTTCAGCCCGCTGTCTATCACCGGCCGCGCGCGCCGTCATGGCCTGCACACCGATGCATCCCACCGCTACGAGCGCGGCGTCGATCCGGCCCTGCAGTATAAAGCGCTGGAGCGTGCAACCCGTCTGCTGATCGACCTGTGTGGCGGTGAAGCCGGTCCGATTATCGATGTGACCAACGAAGATACGCTGCCAAAACGCGCCACCATCACTCTGCGCCGCAGCAAGCTGGATCGCCTGATTGGCCATCATATTGATGACGCGCAGGTGAGCGATATTCTGCAGCGCCTGGGTTGCGAAGTGACCGTTGGTCAGGACGAGTGGCAGGCCGTTGCGCCAAGCTGGCGTTTCGATATGGAGATCGAAGAAGACCTGGTTGAAGAAGTGGCCCGCGTCTATGGCTACAACAACATTCCTGACGAGCCGGTACAGGCGGGTCTGATCATGGGTACTCACCGTGAAGCGGACCTGTCGCTGAAGCGCGTGAAAACGCTGCTGAACGACAAAGGTTATCAGGAAGTCATTACCTACAGCTTTGTTGACCCGAAAGTACAGCAGCTAATCCATGCCGGTGAAGAAGCGCTGATTCTGCCAAGCCCGATCTCCAGCGAAATGTCGGCGATGCGCCTGTCGCTGTGGACCGGACTGTTGGGCACCGTCGTCTACAACCAGAACCGTCAACAGAGCCGCGTACGCATCTTTGAGAGCGGTCTGCGCTTCGTGCCGGATACGCAGGCGCCGCTGGGCATTCGTCAGGATGTGATGCTGGCCGGGGTGATTAGCGGTAACCGCTACGAAGAGCACTGGAACCTGGCAAAAGAAACCGTCGATTTCTATGATTTGAAAGGCGATCTGGAATCCGTTCTTGACCTGACCGGTAAATTAGCCGATATCGAATTCCGCGCAGAAGCGGCTACCGCACTGCATCCGGGACAATCCGCGGCGATTTATCTGAAAGGTGAACGCATTGGTTTCATTGGGGTTGTTCATCCGGAACTGGAACGTAAACTGGATCTCAACGGCCGCACTCTGGTGTTTGAAATCGAGTGGAACAAGCTTGCAGACCGCGTGGTGCCTCAGGCGCGCGAAATTTCCCGCTTCCCGGCGAACCGTCGCGATATCGCGGTACTGGTCGCGGAAAACGTCCCTGCAGCCGATGTTTTGGCCGAATGTAAGAAAGTTGGCGTAAATCAGGTAGTTGGCGTAAACTTATTTGACGTGTACCGTGGTAAGGGTGTGGCGGAAGGCTTTAAGAGCCTTGCGATTAGCCTGATCCTTCAGGATACCAGCCGTACACTCGAAGAAGAGGAGATTGCCGCTACCGTTGCCAAATGTGTAGAGGCATTAAGAGAGCGATTCCAGGCATCATTGAGGGATTGAACCTATGGCGCTTACAAAAGCTGAAATGTCAGAATATCTGTTTGATAAGCTTGGGCTTAGCAAGCGGGATGCCAAAGAACTGGTAGAGTTGTTTTTCGAAGAGATCCGTCGTGCTCTGGAAAACGGAGAACAGGTAAAACTCTCCGGGTTTGGCAACTTCGATTTGCGTGATAAGAACCAACGCCCGGGACGTAACCCGAAAACGGGGGAAGATATTCCCATTACAGCCCGGCGTGTGGTGACCTTCAGACCCGGACAGAAGTTAAAAAGCCGTGTCGAAAACGCTTCACCCAGAGAGAAATAATCTGGACTGACTAATTAAAAAGGCCGCTATGCGGCCTTTTTTCTTACCTAATTTATCTTACGCTTTTACGGCGGTGACCATGATCTCCACCAGAATATCTGGCCGCGCCATCTCGGCCTGAACGGCTGCCCGCGCCGGGCTATGGCCTTCCGGCATCCACTTCACCCAGACCTCATTAAACGCCGCAAAATCGCGTGAGATATCTTTAAGCCAGATTTGTGCGGAAAGGATGTGCTGCTTGTCGCTATCGGCCGCGGCCAGCAGGGCGTCGATCTTCCCCAGTACTTCGCGGGTTTGCAGCGCAATATCATCAGTGCTGCTTTTCGGCGTTTGGCCGGAGAGGAACACCAGATTGCCATATTCGACGCTGGCGGAAAGTCGGGGTTGCGGATTATTACGAATAATTGTCATGCGGATTGTTTCCATGTCAGACCATCTAAAGAAATTGCCGGCGCTTCGCCGTCGAGGAGCGCTCCCAGCACCACGGCGCTGCCGGCCGCGAGCGTAAAACCAAGGCTACCCTGGCCGAGATTCATCCACAGATTCTGGTATCCGGCGCGCCCCAGCATCGGTGGGCCCGCGGGCGTCGACGGACGCATACCGGTCCAGGCTTCGGCCTCATCCAGCCCCTGTAGATCGGGAAAGCTGCTAGCGACGATTTTCTTCAGCGCCTGAACGCGGCTATCACGTAGTTCATCCCCGTCGTAGCCGATATCCACCATCGCCGCGATGCGCAACTGTTCTCCCAGGCGGGCGTAAACGATTTTGTGTCCGTAGTCGGTCACGCTGATATCCGGCGCGATCCCGGCCTCTTTAGGATAGGGAAGGGTCAGGCTGTATCCCTTCAGCGCGCACAGCGGCACGCGCACGCCCAGATGACCCAGCAGCGGGCCGCTACCGTTGCCGGCGGCGACGACATAATCATCGCCGGTTATCGTACCGCGGCTGGTCTCAAGCGAACTGATGCGCCCGTCGCGTTTATTGAGCTTGAGCACCTCGCAGTGGGTGAGCAGGCTGAAGTTGCTACTGGCATTGAGTTTGTCGAGCAGGGCGAGACAGAATTTATGGCAGTCTGCCGTTTCATCTCCCGGTGAATAAATCCCGCCCTGTAGCGAATGGCTGATGTGTTTCAGCGCCGGTTCCAGCTGCAGGCAGGCTTCGGCGCTTAGCGCATGCTGGTACTGCGGATTCATTCCTTTCGCTGCTTTATGAAAGTCATATTCCCGGCGATGGATAATAAGTTTGCCGCTACGCCGCCAGTGAAAATCGGCAAGATTATCTTCATCAAGCCACGACTGCATGACCTGACGACTGAGCAGGGATAAGCGCAAAATATGATCGCCGTTAATTTTGTTGCTTTGGCTATTGCAGGCACGCAGAAACTGCAACAGCCAGCGCCACTGCTGGAAAGACATTTGCAGGCGCATATTCAGCGGCGAATCGGCTTTGCCCATCCATTTAATTCCCTGCAGGGGGACGCCGCGGTCGGCAAGCGGCGCGACGTAGCGGTAGCTTAGCTGCCCGCCGTTGGCAAAGCTGGTGGCGCTGCCCGGCTCGGCGTTGCGCTCCAGCAGTTGAACCTGGTGTCCGCTCTTAATTAATACCCAGGCGGTGGCCAGTCCCACCACGCCGCCGCCGATAATCACAATGCGTTTTTTCATAACCTGATATATCCACCGCTGATAAATATCTTGCGGTTATGTCAAAGCATTTACCCTTGCGGCGCAATTGACTTTTTATGGTCAGGGTATAACTGCAGGTTAATTCCTTTGAGCTGTTGACGCAGCTGTCGACACAGAAAATCGACAAATTTCTGCGTGATTGGGCTGAGCGAAACATCGGCGCGACGCAGCAGGCAAAGGTTAATTTTCATCGGCGGCGTAATGGGGTGAATCATTTCCGGCGACAGATTATGCCGCGCCGAGAAAATATCGGTAATGCTGCAGCCGATGCCGCGCTTCACGAACTCGGTGGCCATGTAATAGGTCTGCACGTTAAGCCGGGTGGTGGAAAAGTCACGGCGAGTGGCGATGGCGGCAGAGAGCGAATGCGGCCCCGGCGAGATCCAGCGCTGCTGATCGATCTCCTTGATGTCCACCGCGCCTTGTCGGTAGTCGCGGTCGATATAGACCAGCGGCACTTCGGCAATCAGGGTGGTGATGATCTCCCCCTGCTGGACCGGCTGCAGCGTCAGCGCTAAATCTATTTCGCGCAGATCCAATTTCTTGACCAACGTCTCAGTATGCTCGGTGGTTAAGGTCATCACCAGATTACTGTTTTGCTGATAAAAATCGGTCACCAGCTCCGGCACCAGGCTTAATCCAAGGCTTGGTAAACAGCCTAAGGCGATCTTGGCGCGCGGGTCGCGGGCCAGATTATCGGCCAGCAGGCGCAGGTTATCGAGATCCTGATAAATGCTCTGCGCCTTTTCAAAAAGTGTGAGCGCTTCGCTACTCGGCAGCAGCTTGCCTCGTACCCGCTGAAACAGCTTAAAGCCGAGCTTAAGCTCGGCGTTTTTTAACGCTTTACTGGCGGCCGGCTGGGAGATATTCAGCGATTCCGCCGCGCGTGAGAGAGAGCCGCAAGTCATCACGGCGTAGAAGATTTCCAGATGGCGCAGTTTCATGAACAGTTAACTCAGGGTTATAGCTTGCCGATAAAAAGTCATTTTCTACTAACACTAAATTAACATAAATTTAATCGCCAATCAGCGCTTCGGTTACATATTGCGCTGCTGGTACCGTCTTCAGGCGGTCTTTTACGTTCTCAGAACCATTCCCTTTGTACCCTGCAAACCCTCAGGCCATGAAGCCAATAATGATAACGAGGGGGGATATTTTCTGAGCAGGCCCGAATACGCCAACCTGCAATTACGGTCGGTTTTAATGGCTTTAAGGAGTTATATGAGTGACTCAACGCTCGCTGGCAATACCCTCGCCAGACGAAATATCACGAGAAAAAACGTTGTTATTGGCCTGTTATTGGTGCTTTTTGTGTTAACCGCGTGGTGGTGCCATGGCCGCCCGAGCAGTGAACTCGGCCTGTTGGGCTTTACGCCATTAGTGGCGTTAGCGGTGCTGTCGCTGGTCGGTGTCGATATTGTGTTGGCGGTGATTTCTTCGATTATCATCGCCATGATTATGACCTCGACCGGATTGCCGGAAATGGGCACCATGCTGGCGAAATCCACCGGTTCGTTTATTGCCACCGTCGGGCTGATTATTATGCTCGGCGCCGGGGTGGGTGAAGTCGCCACTCGTACCGGCGCCGCGGTTGAGTTAGTGAAATTTGTGGTTCACCGCATCGGCCTTTCCAGCCAGACGCGGGTGAAGTTCGGCATCGTTGTATCTTCGATTTTAATCTGCGGCTCGCTGGGCACAATGGCCGGTGGTAACGCGATTATCGTCGCGGTGATCATCCCGGTGGCGGCTGCGGTACGCTTAACGCCGCCGACGGTGGCTGCGCTGATGATGACCGCCGGTTCGGTAGGGTTGTTTACCGGGCCGTTTACGCCCAGTACCGTCACCATCCTGAGCCTCGGCGGATTGAGCTATCCTGATTATCTGCTGTACGTTGGCCTGCCGATGAGCGCAGTCACGTTATTGGCTGGCTGGGTGATGGCGGGGCGGATCCAGAAGATGACCGAAGGTAAACTGCGCTATGAAGTCGATCTCACGGAGAAGCCAACAGAAGCACTGAGCGCCGCGCAGCTGCGTCGGCGTAAGCTTAGCGCGCTGGCTTTCGCGGCAACGATTATTGTAATGGCGGTCATTGGCGTGGTGATCAAAGCCGGATTCAGCTTTGCGATTATCGTGATGCTGCTGGTGGCCCTTATTACCGGGCTGGTGGGCGGCCTGCGCCCGACTCAGATCCTGCAGGCGCTGTACCACGGTTGTGGCCGTCTGGTGTGGATGTTTATCCTCTACTGGCTGTATAACCCGATCCTGGAGCTGATGGATGGCCTTCATGCCTATCAGGGGCTGCTCGACTATACCCAGCCACTGCTGGAAGGTATTTCGCCTGCCTGGCTGTGCTTTTGCATCTTCGCTTTCAATATTATTGGCCACGTACCGGGGGCGGCGGTGGCGCAGATGACCTTCACCCACAAAATTTTCGGCCCGATGCTAATGGCCGCTGGCGTGCCGCCGCAGGGGACTACCGCGGTGTTACTGGCCTCTTCGCAGGTCGACTGGTTTGGCCCATTCCCCTCTTCGGATATGTTTGGTCAGATGGGGCTGGCGCAATCTACCCATCTGAAATATATGCTCTATAACGGCTGGGCGATTGTGGTGGCGAATATCATTCTCTTCGCGCTACTGTTCCAGATACTGGTGTAACTTCCGTTTTCACGCAGGCGTCCTGGCGAGCACTGACGTCTGCGTGAAGATTGCTCTGCGTTTTTCCTTTTCTCCCCGCCATCGCCACCGTAAAATCAATCACCTCGCTCACTTGCCTCCGGGACTTATGCAGACCTTCGTCGATATTCAACAGCGCCATAACCGTCGTTGGCTAACCGCCTTAACGCTGATTCTGCTCGTCACATTGACTATTAGCCTGTGCGCCGGTGACCAGTGGATCCCGCCGCAGGAGTGGTTTAGCGCCAAAGGCGAGCTGTTTATCTGGCAAATCCGCCTGCCGCGCACGCTGGCGGTGCTGTTAGTGGGGGCGGCGCTGGCGCTTTCCGGGGCGATCATGCAGGCGCTGTTTGAAAATCCGTTGGCGGAGCCGGGTCTGCTGGGCGTTTCTAACGGTGCGGGCGTTGGGCTGATTGCCGCCGTGCTGTTAGGCCACGGCGTGTTACCCATGTGGGCGCTGGGGCTGTGCGCCATTGCCGGCGCGCTGCTGATTACCTTTATTCTGCTCCGTTTCGCCCGGCGCCACCTGTCCACCAGCCGTCTGCTGCTGGCGGGCGTGGCGCTCGGCATTATTTGTAGCGCGTTGATGACCTGGGCGGTCTATTTCTCAACCTCTTTTGACCTGCGCCAGCTGATGTACTGGATGATGGGGGGGTTTGGCGGCGTCGACTGGCAGCAGCTGTGGCTGATGCTGGCGCTAATACCGGTGCTGCTGTGGGTATGCTGGCAGTCGCAGCCGCTGAACTTACTGGCGTTGGGCGAAGTCTCGGCGCGTCAGCTCGGCCTGCCGCTGTGGTTATGGCGAAAACTACTGGTGGTGGCCACCGGCTGGCTGGTCGGCGTCAGCGTGGCGCTGGCGGGGGCGATTGGCTTTATTGGTCTGGTGATCCCGCATATTTTGCGCCTGTGCGGCCTGAGCGATCATCGGGTGCTGCTTCCCGCCTGCCTGTTAGCTGGCGCCAGCGCGCTGCTCGGCGCCGATATCATCGCCCGTCTGGCGTTATCGGCGGCGGAATTACCGATCGGCGTGGTGACGGCGACGCTGGGGGCGCCGGTGTTCATCTGGTTGCTGCTGCGTTCGGGGCGACGGGGCTAGGGAGACGCCGTCATAGTGGACGGCGTCGGGGGACGATTACCAGCCTTTGATGGCATCGCCTTTATAGACTTCCTGCGCTTTATCGGCGACTTCCCTGGTCTGGAAGGCCTCTTTCAGCTCCTGAATTTTCTTGCTGTCTTTATTATCCTCGCGCGAGACGATCGCATTCACATAAGGTGAATCCGGGCCTTCCATAAACAGGCCATCGCGGGCGGCGGATAAACCGACCTGCGCCGAGAAATTAGTGTTGATGATGGCAAGCGTAACGTTCGGATCGTCGAGCGTACGGGTCAGCTGCGGAGTATCGACTTCAACAATCTTCAGATGCTTCGGATTATCGATGATATCCAGCGTGGTGGGCAGATAGCCGACACCATCTTTCAGCTTGATTAATCCTTGCGCCTGTAACAGCAGCAGGCTGCGGCCGAGGGTGGTGGTTTCGTTAGAGATAGAGACGGTCGCGCCGTCAGGCAGTTCGCTGATATTTTTGATTTTGCGCGAATAGGCGGCAATCGGGAAGACGAACGTTTTACCGACGATAGCGAATTTATAGCCGCGCTCTTTCGACTGCGCCTCGAGATAGGGCAGCGTCTGGAAGGCGTTAGCATCGACATCTTTATTATTTAACGCTTCATTCGGCAGGACATAATCATTAAAAGAGATAACCTCAACGTCGAGGTTATATTTGTCTTTTGCTACCTGCTCTACGACTTTCCAGATAGCTTCATCCGGGCCGGTATTGATCGCGACTTTAACCTTATTGTTATCGTCCGGAGAGCAGGCGGATAACAGCGCCACCGATGTGGCGATTAACACCGAGCTTAACAACTTCTTCATCTCTAAAAACTCTCTTAAATTAACAAGTAACGAAACACTATTACATACTTTTCACACTGTACACTGATTTGTCCGCTGCGGATATTGAGAGGAATTCATGTTGCCGTCGACAAGCGCAGCGCTGTCACATCAAGCGACATTTGCCCGCGAATCAAAGTAGAATCAAGCGCGTTGAATCCGCTACAGTAGATAGGGATCTCCTTAACCTGCATTATTGACTGAGGGAAGGCTATGCAACACGACATTCTTAATACCGAAGTGACGACCATCGATGGCGAAAAAACCACCCTGGCGGCGTATGCCGGAAAGGTGCTGCTGATCGTCAACGTGGCCTCAAAATGCGGCCTCACGCCGCAGTATGAGCAACTGGAAGCGCTGCAAGAAGAGTTTGCCCCGCAGGGATTTAGCGTCCTTGGCTTCCCTTGTAATCAGTTTCTCGGCCAGGAGCCGGGCAGCGAAGAAGAGATTAAAACGTTCTGTAGCGTAACCTACGGCGTCACCTTCCCGCTGTTCAGTAAAATTGACGTCAACGGCGAACATCGCGCGCCGCTGTATCAAAAATTGATTGCCGCCGCGCCGAAGGCCATCGCGCCGGAAGGGAGCGGTTTCTATGAGCGGATGGCCAGTAAAGGCCGCGCGCCGCTGTACGTTGACGACATCCTGTGGAACTTTGAAAAATTCCTCGTGGGCCGCGATGGTCAGGTGATTCAGCGTTTCTCGCCGGATATGACGCCGGACGATCCGCAACTGCTGGCTGCGGTAAAAGGAGCGCTAGCGCAATAATGCCGTTTTTGATGCAGCTACAGGATGTAGCGGAAGCGGGGCGGCTGTCGCCGTTTACCGCTGACGTTCGGCCCGGAGAGATAGTCCATCTGGTGGGGCCGAACGGCGCGGGTAAAAGTACCCTGCTGGCGCGGATGGCCGGGCTGACCGTCGGCCCTGGCCTGATCACCCTTAACCAGCGGGCGCTGGATCAGTGGCCCGCGGCGGAACTTGCCCGCCATCGCGCCTATTTGAATCAGCAGCAGCTCCCGCCCTTTGCGATGCCGGTGTGGCACTATCTGTCATTACATATGCAAGACAGCTCCCCGCAGGGGTTGCTCAACGAGATAGCCGGGCAATTGGGGTTAAGCGATAAGCTGGGGCGCCAGGTCAACCAGATCTCCGGCGGCGAGTGGCAGCGGGTGCGTCTGGCGGCGGTGATCCTGCAGATTCACCGCCGCGCGAATCCCGCCGGGCAGCTGTTATTGTTAGATGAACCGATGAACAGCCTCGATGTCGCGCAGCAGGCGGCGCTGGATAGCGTGCTGGCGTCGCTGAGCGCGCTGGGGGTCGCTATCGTGATGAGCAGCCACGATCTCAACCATACGCTGCGTCATGCGCAGAGGGCGTGGCTCATTTGTGAGGGGCGGATGATTGCCTGCGGAGAAACGTATGAGGTGTTAAGTGAAGAGAATTTGACCGCCGCTTATCATATCGCGTTTCAGCGGGTGGAAGTCGCGGGTCATCTAATGCTCGTGGCGTCACAGTAGCGGTTAAGGATCTTGCCTGTAAGCCGCTAAACAGGCTAAATTATTTCAATAACAGGACAGGGAACAGAGGAATCGTCTGAGATGCGTGTGTGGTTCATTTTTATTGCGGCGATGGTGCTGGCAGGCTGTAGCAGCCACCGGGCGCCGCCGCCGAATCCACGGCTGGCTGATTCCATTACCGTGGTAGCGAATCTCAATGAGCAATTGCGTAACTGGCGTGGGGCGCCGTACCGCTATGGCGGCATGACGCCGCGCGGCGTCGACTGCTCTGGCTTTGTGGTACGCACGTTCCGCGATAAATTCGCCATGCAGCTGCCGCGGGAAACTCGTGAGCAGGCGGAAATCGGCACCCGCATTGATAAAAGCGATCTGTTGCCCGGCGATCTGGTGTTCTTCAAAACCGGCTCCGGCGAAAGCGGCCTGCACGTCGGTATCTATGATACCGACAATCAATTTATTCACGCCTCTACCAGCCAGGGCGTTACCCGCTCGTCGCTGGACAACGTCTACTGGAACAAGAAATTCTGGCAGGCGAGGCGCATTTAAGCCGCATTCGGCGAAAAAAGGGAGCGATGGCTCCCTTTTTTAATTGCCATAACCCTGCAGTTCGCCCGTGTTAATCCCCTGTTTAAGGCACTACACTGGCGGCAGGAGGAACCATGACCCTGTCTTTTACTACTCACTGGCGCGATCGGCTGCCGGGTTTTTACACATCGCTGGCGCCTACGCCGCTGGATAACGCGCGTCTCATCTGGCGCAACACCGCTTTAGCGCAAACGCTGGGCGTCCCGGAGACGTTATTTAATCCGCAACATGGGGCGGGCGTCTGGGGCGGCGAAGCGTTGCTGCCGGGAATGTCGCCACTGGCGCAGGTCTATAGCGGCCATCAGTTCGGCGCCTGGGCCGGCCAGCTTGGCGATGGACGCGGCATTCTGCTTGGCGAGCAGCAGTTGCCGGATGGTCAACGTTTTGACTGGCATCTTAAAGGCGCGGGTCTGACGCCCTATTCGAGAATGGGCGATGGCCGGGCGGTACTGCGCTCGACTATCCGCGAAAGCCTTGCCAGTGAAGCAATGCATGCGCTGGGCATTCCCACTACCCGCGCGCTGGCGATGGTGACCAGCGACACGCCGGTTTACCGCGAACGCGAAGAACGCGGCACGATGCTGATGCGCATCGCCGAAAGCCACGTACGCTTTGGCCATTTCGAACATTTTTATTATCGTCGCGAAGCGGAAAAAGTGCAGCAGCTGGCAGATTACGTGATTGACCACCACTGGCCGCATCTGCAGCAGGAGGTGGATAAGTATATTCTCTGGTTCCGTGACGTTGTCACGCGCACCGCGGAGATGATAGCCAGCTGGCAGACCGTTGGCTTTGCCCACGGGGTGATGAATACCGATAATATGTCGATTCTTGGCCTGACCATGGATTATGGTCCGTATGGCTTCCTCGATGATTTCCAGCCCGGGTTTATCTGTAACCACTCTGATTACCAGGGGCGCTACAGTTTTGATAACCAACCGGCGGTAGGGTTGTGGAACCTGCAGCGTCTGGCCCAGTCGCTCTCGCCGTTTATCAGCGCCGACTCGCTGAACGCGGCGCTGGATGACTATCAGCATGCCTTATTGACCGCCTACGGCCGCCGCATGCGCGACAAACTCGGCTTCTATACTCAGCAAACCGGCGATAACACACTGCTTGATGGACTGTTCAGCCTGATGGAGCGTGAAGGGAGTGACTACACCCGTACCTTCCGGATGCTGAGCCGAAGCGAGCAGCACAGCGCGGCATCGCCGCTGCGCGATGAATTTATCGACCGCGCGGCGTTTGATAGCTGGTTTGCCGACTACCGGGCGCGGCTGCGCGATGAACAGATCGACGATAGCGAACGCCAGCAGCGGATGCAGGGCGTCAACCCGGCGGTGGTGCTACGTAACTGGCTGGCGCAGCGGGCGATAGAACAGGCCGAAGCTGGCGATATGCGCGAGCTGGAACGTCTGCATGAAGCCCTCGCGCAGCCGTTCGCCGATCGTACTGATGATTACGCCAGCCGCCCGCCTGATTGGGGAAAACATCTGGAAGTGAGCTGCTCCAGCTAACCGTAAAGCCTCGCCATCGCGCGGGGTTTTATTTGGTCAAAATTAGCTTACCGGCGTGGGTCTGGCGCAGCAGATAGCGCTGGCCGTCATGTTCGATCACCACGCGTCCTTCCGGGCCTAACAGCGTCCGGCTGCTGATTTGGCGATCGCTGGCAATAGGATAGGGAGCATTGTCTTTTGTTTTCTCTGCTGTGGCAGTGTTATCCATACGCGTCATAGCACCAAAATAAAAATAAAAGAAACAATGATAATCATTATCAGTAATGTTAATTTTCACGGCAAGCCTTTTTTGTCGTGGCTTACCATTTCAGGTAGCTATTGCGCAGAGGATGAACGGCGAGCGGTGAAAACCCGCCGCGAGCGCGGCGGGGGAAGGGATTACAACCGTGTAGCGGTGGCTGCAGCCAGTTCAGCGAGCATTTTTTCGCTATCTTCCCAGCTCAGGCACGGGTCGGTAATCGACTGGCCCCAGGTCAGCGGCTGACCTGGGATCACTTTTTGCGTTCCTTCGGTGAGGAAGCTCTCCGCCATGATCCCGGCAATGGCGGTGGATCCATCGCGGATCTGCTGGCAGATATTGGCGCACACTTCCAACTGACGGCGATGCTGCTTCTGACAATTGCCGTGGCTGAAGTCGACGACCAGTTGCTCAGGGAGATCGAATTCCCGTAGCGCTTCACCGGCGGCGGCGATATCCGCTGCATGATAATTCGGCCGTTTACCGCCGCGCATAATGATATGGCCGTACGGGTTACCGCTGGTCTGGTAGATGGTCATCTGGCCTTGTTTATCCGGCGACAGGAACATATGGCTGGCGCGCGAGGCGCGTATCGCGTCGACCGCGATGCGGGTGTTGCCATCGGTACCGTTTTTAAAACCAACCGGGCAGGAGAGCGCCGAGGCCATCTCGCGGTGAATTTGGCTTTCGGTGGTGCGCGCGCCGATGGCGCCCCAGCTAATCAGATCGGCGATAAACTGTCCGGTCACCATATCCAGAAATTCGGTGGCGGTGGGGATACCCAGCTCGTTGACCTGCAGCAGCAGACGACGCGCCAGTTCAATGCCGTGGTTGACCCGGTAGCTGCCGTTGAGGTCAGGGTCGGAAATGAGTCCTTTCCAGCCCACGACGGTGCGCGGTTTTTCGAAATAGGTGCGCATGACAATTTCCAGCTGCGGCTGGTAACGTTCGCGCATGCCCTGCAGGCGGCGCGCATATTCCAGCGCCGCTTCGGGGTCGTGAATGGAGCAGGGGCCGATAATCACCAGCAGGCGGCGGTCTTCGCCGTTGAGGATCTTTTCAATCCGCCGGCGGGAAGCGGAGACGTGGGCGGCAACCTCGGCCGACACGGGATGGCGCTGCGCCAGTTCCGCGGGCGTTACCAGGCTTTCAATGCGCGCGGTACGCAATTCGTCTGTTTTATTCATTGGGGTCTCAAAAATCTGTTTCTTCCGCGGCGAAAATGCCGGGAAGTGATGCGCATCACGATAAACCAATCCCTGCTTATTGCAAGAGCAGGGCATGATCCTGTATAGGCCACGAGCGATAGCATAAACAAATTTTCAATAATGTACTAGTGTATTAGTACATCCTGCGATTTAGCCCCATGATATCCATGATTTTGGTGGCAATTTCCTCTACCGAATAGTTGGTACTGTTAAGGCAGGGGATCTTGTTTTTGCGATATAGCGCTTCGACTTCGGTTACTTCCATGCGGCACTGGCGCAATGAGGCGTAGCGGCTGTTTTCGCGGCGCTCTTCGCGGATTGCCGCCAGTCGCTCCGGGTTAATCGTCAGGCCGAACATCTTGTGCTGCAGCGGCTTTAACGAGGCCGGGAGAACCAGATTGTCCATATCGTCGGCGATAAAAGGGTAGTTAGCGGCACGAATACCATACTGCATGGCCAGGTACAGGCTGGTCGGCGTTTTACCGCAGCGCGAAACGCCGAGCAGGATCACCTGCGCCTGATCGAGATTGCGCAGCGAAATGCCGTCGTCATGGGCGAGCGTGTAATCGATGGCGGCGATACGCGCATCGTATTTAATCAGGTTACCGGGATTCAGGCCGTGGGTGCGGTGAGCCACCGGCGTAGGATCCAGATGTAATTCTTGCTGCAGCGGGGCTACCAGCGCCTGCACGATATCCTGACAAAAACCCTCGCTTTGCAAAATTATGTCGCGAATTTCGGGGATAACGATGGAATAGAAGACCAGCGGACGGATGCCGGTTTGTTGAAAAATGGCATCGATTTGCTCTTTTACCGCCCGGGCTCGACTGACATTTTCGACGAACGGCAATGTCACGCTACTGATGGCCACCGGGAATTGCGACATTACCGCATGGCCTAAAACTTCCGCCGTAATAGCGGTACCGTCAGAAATATAAAATACGTGGCGATCTACAGCACTGTCCATTTTGACCATCCGGTATAATTATCTAAAAGCAGAGTAAATTTAAGCACAGAGCTTTAACCTTTGTCTCACTTAAAAAAATGAAACGCTATTTTTGTTTTTAATGAAATGGCAGGTTCAGTTTCTGTTTTTGCACACTATTTGTATCAAATATCAATAGAATCCATTTTAATCATATAGTTAGGGAATTCCGGAAAACAATCCTAAAAACAGAAAATTAATTTGCTTGAACGATTCACCGTTTTTTTCAGCGGCATAAATATGTCAGGATGAATACCGTAGTCGATCGTGTGTTTTCTATAATTTGTATTAAATCACAAAAGGATTGTCTCGATGTCCAACAATGGCTCGTCACCGCTGGTGCTTTGGTATAACCAACTCGGCATGAATGATGTAGACAGAGTTGGGGGCAAAAATGCCTCCCTTGGTGAAATGATTACTAACCTGTCCGGTATGGGTGTCTCCGTGCCAAACGGGTTCGCCACCACCGCTGATGCTTTCGATCAGTTCCTGGACCAAAGCGGCGTTAACCAGCGCATTTATGCACTGCTGGATGAAACCGACATTGACGACGTTTCCGCATTAGCGAAAGCGGGCGCGCAGATCCGTCAGTGGATCATCGACACCCCCTTCCAGAGCGAACTGGAAAACGCGATTCGCGAAGCTTATGACCTACTGTCCGCCGATGACGCCGAGGCCTCGTTTGCCGTGCGTTCTTCGGCGACGGCGGAAGATATGCCGGATGCCTCCTTCGCCGGCCAGCAAGAGACATTCCTCAACGTGCAGGGCTTTGACGCCGTGCTCGTTGCCGTGAAGCACGTATTTGCTTCACTGTTTAACGATCGCGCGATCTCCTATCGCGTGCATCAGGGTTACGATCACCGCGGCGTGGCGCTATCCGCCGGGGTGCAGAGGATGGTGCGCTCCGACCTGGCCTCCTCCGGCGTGATGTTCTCCATCGATACCGAGTCCGGTTTCGACCAGGTGGTGTTTATCACCTCGGCGTGGGGGCTTGGCGAGATGGTGGTGCAGGGCGCGGTGAACCCGGACGAATTTTACGTTCACAAACCGACCCTGGCGGCTAACCGCCCGGCTATCGTGCGCCGTACCATGGGGTCGAAAAAAATCCGCATGGTGTACGCGCCGACTCAGGAACACGGCAAGCAGGTGCGGATTGAAGATGTGCCCCAGGCGCAGCGCGATGTTTTCTCGTTAACCAACGAGGAAGTGGAAGAGCTGGCGAAGCAGGCGGTGCAGATCGAGAAGCATTACGGCCGTCCGATGGATATCGAGTGGGCGAAAGATGGCCACACCGGTAAGCTGTTTATCGTCCAGGCGCGCCCGGAAACCGTCCGTTCACGCGGTCAGGTGATGGAGCGTTATACCCTGCATGCCCAGGGGCAGATCATCGCCGAAGGGCGAGCTATCGGCCACCGCATCGGCGCCGGCCCGGTTAAGGTTATTCACGATATCAGTGAGATGAACCGCATTGAGCCCGGCGACGTGCTGGTCACCGACATGACCGACCCGGATTGGGAACCGATCATGAAGAAAGCCTCGGCTATCGTCACCAACCGCGGCGGACGTACCTGTCACGCGGCGATTATCGCCCGTGAGCTGGGGATCCCGGCGGTGGTCGGCTGCGGCGATGCGACCGACCGTATCCAGGAAAACCAGAATGTCACCGTTTCCTGCGCCGAAGGCGACACCGGCTACGTCTACGCAGAGTTACTGGACTTCAGCGTGAAGAGCTCCAGCGTCGGCGAGATGCCGAACCTGCCGCTGAAGGTGATGATGAACGTCGGCAACCCGGATCGCGCCTTTGACTTCGCCTGCCTGCCGAATGAAGGCGTGGGGCTGGCGCGTCTGGAATTTATCATTAACCGCATGATTGGCGTTCACCCGCGCGCACTGCTGGAGTTTGACGACCAGGAGCCGGGCCTGCAGAACGAAATCCGCGAGCTGATGAAAGGCTACGACTCACCGAGAGAGTTCTACGTTGGCCGCCTGACCGAAGGGATCGCTACCCTTGGCGCCGCCTTCTACCCGAAACGGGTGATCGTGCGTTTGTCCGACTTTAAATCTAACGAATACGCCAACCTGGTGGGCGGCGAGCGTTACGAGCCGGAAGAAGAGAACCCGATGCTTGGCTTCCGCGGCGCCGGACGCTACGTTTCAGAAAGCTTCCGCGATTGCTTCGCGCTGGAGTGTGAAGCGATGAAACGCGTGCGTAACGACATGGGGCTGACCAACGTGGAAGTGATGGTGCCGTTCGTACGTACCGTCGCGCAGGCGAAAGCGGTGGTCGAAGAGCTGGAGCGTCAGGGGCTCAAGCGCGGCGAAAACGGGCTGAAGATCATCATGATGTGTGAAATCCCGTCGAACGCGCTGCTGGCGGAGCAGTTCCTCGAGTACTTCGATGGCTTCTCGATCGGTTCGAACGATATGACGCAGCTGGCGCTGGGCCTTGACCGCGACTCCGGCGTCGTGTCTGAGCTGTTTGATGAACGCAACGACGCGGTGAAAGCGCTGCTGTCGATGGCCATCCGCGCGGCGAAAAAACAGGGCAAATACGTGGGCATCTGCGGCCAGGGGCCGTCCGACCACGAAGACTTTGCCGCCTGGCTGATGGAAGAGGGGATCGATAGCCTGTCCCTGAACCCGGATACCGTGGTGCAAACCTGGTTAGGTCTGGCTGAACTGAATAAATAAGTTCAACGCGGCTAGCACAATCCCTGGCAGAGATGCCGGGGATTTTTTTGCCTTCAGCAACGTTTCGCTATTTGATTTTGACGTAAAAAAAAGCCCATCGTGGGAGATGGGCAAAGACTACACACAGCAATTCGTTGTTTCACTCAGGGGATTTCCATGCTTATAAATCAATATCTTGATCTATAACCGTGGGCTAATAGTAGGCATCAGGGCTGTTGGCGTCGATCGGATTCTTCTCAATAGTTAAATCAGTGTGAAGAATATGAGAGGTAAATATCGAGCTGGAACATGAATATGCCGGAAGTGGCGAGGGATTGATAAATTTAGCTTAAGTTTAAGGCGGGTTTCCCCGCCTTTCTGTTACTTTTCGCTTTTGTTATGGCTGGCATTAAGCTCGGCGAGTTCCGCCAGAACCAGATCGGGGTCCAGCGGCGGCGGCGGTACTTCTTGCACCCAGGCGTCGTAAAGACGCCAGGAGACGGCCAGCAGCACCGGGCCGATAAACAGGCCAATCATGCCGAAGGCGATCAGGCCGCCGATAACGCCGGAGAGGATCAGAATCATCGGCAGGTCGGCGCCCATGCGAATTAGCACCGGGCGAATCACGTTATCCATCGTACCCACCACGCAGCTCCACACCAGCAGCACCGTGCCCCAGGTCGTATCGCCGGTCCAGTACAGCCAGATAATCGAGGGCACCAGCACGATAAGCGGCCCCAGCTGTACCAGACAGGTGAAAATCATCACCACGGTCAACAGCGCGGCGTAAGGTACGCCGCTTATCGCCAGCCCGATACCGCCTAGAACCGCCTGCGCCAGCGCGGTGACAACCACGCCCAGCGCCACGGCGCGTACCGCCTGTCCGGCAAGGACCACCGCAGCATCGCCACGCTTTGAGGCCAGACGGGTTGCGAAGTAGCGGAAACCATAAGCGACGCGTTCGCCGCGCCAGTAAAGCAGGGCGCTGAACAACAGCATCAGTCCGCAGTAAACCAGCAGTTTACCAATATGCGCCGCCTGGCCGACAAACCAGGTGGTGGTGGCGCCGATATAAGGGCGGACCTTGGCCATAATCGCCGCGCCGCCCATCTCCAGCAGGCTATGCCAGGCGGAATAGAGTTTATCGCCGATCAGCGGAATCGAATTCAGCCAGGCGAAATCCGGTAGCGTCACCTGCCCGGTGCTGACGATTTTAATCAGCGGGGCGCTATTATCGACCAGACTATTCACCAGTAAGGCGATGGGAATGACAAATAATAAAAACAGCAGCAGCGTCATTACCAGCACCGCCAGCGCGCGTTTGCCGAACAGCAGCTTTTGCAGACGCAGCAGCACCGGCCAGGTGGCGATGACCACCGTACCGGCCCAGGCAAAAGAGAGAATAAATGGTTGCACAACCCACAGGCAGGAAATAATTATCAGGGACAAAAACAGCACCGACAGCAGAATTTGCGGTATGTCCCGGGGCTGATGTTGGTTAATCATAGAGAAAATTTACCTTTCCAGTCGCGTCTCAATGCTGACGCAGCGTAATTCCATGTACAGATAATAATATCAATAATTTCGCGCGCCTGATTTTGCCCGTAAATCTCGTGGGCGGATATGAAAAAAATGTGATAAAAAGTTGAGTGCGCCACGCAAACGTTTAATTTGCGCATTATTACATCATCTAAACACAACATATTCAGGCAGGGTCAAGCGTCATGATCCCACAGATTTCTCAAGCGCCGGGCGTCGTTCAACTGGTGCTGAATTTTTTGCAGGTACTGGAGCAACAAGGATTCACCGGCGATACCGCCACCAGCTATGCCGACCGGCTCACCATGGCGACCGATAACAGCGTCTATCAGCTGTTACCGGACGCCATTCTGTTTCCCCGTTCCACCGCGGACGTCGCTTTACTGGCGCGGCTGGCGGCGGAACCGCGCTTTCAATCGCTGATTTTTACCCCACGCGGCGGCGGTACCGGCACCAATGGTCAAGCGCTGAATGCGGGGATCATCGTCGATATGTCGCGCTATATGAACCGTATTATCGAAATCAATCCTGAAGAGGGGTGGGTGCGGGTCGAAGCCGGGGTAATCAAAGACCAGCTCAACCAGTTTCTTAAGCCCTACGGCTACTTCTTCGCGCCGGAACTGTCGACCAGTAACCGCGCGACGCTCGGCGGAATGATCAATACCGATGCTTCCGGACAGGGTTCATTGGTTTACGGTAAAACCTCCGATCATGTGCTTGGGGTGCGATCGGTACTGATGGGCGGCGATATCCTTGATACCTTGCCTATTCCCGCCGCGCTGGCGGAAACGCTGGGGCGAGAGCAGTCAGCGATTGGCCGCATCTATCGTACCGTCTATCTACGCTGTAAAGCGCAGCGTCAGCTGATCATCGATAAATTCCCGAAATTGAACCGCTTCCTGACCGGCTACGATCTGCGTCATGTCTTTAATGATGAGATGAGCGAGTTCGACCTGACGCGCATTCTGACCGGCTCCGAAGGCACGCTGGCATTTATCACCGAAGCGCGGCTCGATATTACGCGTCTACCGAAAGTGCGCCGCTTGGTCAACGTCAAGTATGACTCCTTTGATTCGGCGCTGCGTAACGCGCCCTTCATGGTTGAAGCGAAGGCGCTGTCGGTGGAGACCGTCGACTCGAAGGTGCTTAATCTGGCCCGCGAAGATATCGTCTGGCACTCGGTAAGCGAACTGATCGCCGATGTGCCGGATAAAGAGATGCTGGGTCTCAATATCGTTGAGTTTGCCGGGGATGATGCTGAATTAATCGACGGCCAGGTAACCACCCTGTGTCAGCGTCTTGATGAACTCATGTCGCAGGGCGCCGCGGGAGTCATTGGCTGGCAGGTCTGTCATGAACTGGATGGCGTCGAGCGCATCTATGCCATGCGTAAAAAGGCGGTTGGTCTGCTGGGCAACGCTAAAGGCGCAGCTAAACCGATTCCTTTTGCTGAAGATACCTGCGTGCCGCCGGAGCATCTGGCGGATTACATCACCGAGTTTCGTGCTTTACTCGACGGGCATGGCCTGAGCTACGGCATGTTTGGACACGTCGACGCCGGGGTGCTGCACGTTCGTCCGGCGTTGGATATGTGCGACCCGCAGCAGGAGGTGCTGATGAAGCAGATCTCCGATGAGGTGGTGGCGCTGACGGCCAAATATGGCGGCCTGCTGTGGGGCGAACACGGTAAAGGGTTCCGCGCCGAGTACAGTCCGGCCTTTTTTGGCGAGGAGTTATATAGCGAACTGCGTAAAGTGAAAGCGGCATTTGATCCGGACAACCGATTGAATCCGGGGAAAATTTGCCCACCTGAAGGCGTCGATGCGCCGATGATGAAAGTCGATGCGGTGAAGCGCGGCACCTACGATCGTCAAATTCCCATTGCCGTGCGTAGCGCCTGGCGTGGCGCGATGGAGTGTAACGGTAACGGTCTGTGCTTTAACTTCGATGTAAAAAGCCCGATGTGTCCGTCAATGAAGGTCAGTAATCAGCGCATTCATTCGCCGAAAGGCCGCGCGACGCTGGTGCGTGAATGGTTACGTCTGCTGGCCGACCGCGGGATAGACCCGAACAAACTGGAGCAAGAACTTCCGGAAAAAGGTGTGAGCCTGCGCGCTCTGATCGAGCGTACCCGTAATAGCTGGCATGCGCGTAAAGGCGAATATGATTTCTCGCATGAAGTGAAAGAGGCGATGTCCGGCTGCCTGGCCTGTAAGGCCTGTTCAACCCAGTGCCCGATTAAGATCGACGTGCCGGAATTCCGCTCCCGCTTCCTGCAGCTGTATCACAGCCGCTACCTGCGCCCGGTACGCGATCATCTGGTGGCGACGGTCGAATCGTACGCGCCGCTGATGGCCCAGGCGCCGAAAACATTCAACTTCTTTATCAATCAGCCGTGGATGCGCAAGCTGTCGGAAAAACACATCGGCATGGTCGATCTGCCGCTGCTCTCCGTACCGTCGCTCAAGCAGCAGCTGGCAGGCCATCGCTCCGCCAATACCACGCTTGAGGATCTGGAAGCAATGAGCGTCGAACAGCGCGCGAAGAGAGTGCTGGTGGTGCAGGATCCGTTTACCAGCTACTACGAAGCGCAGGTGGTGGCTGACTTTGTCCGCCTGATTGAAAAAGTCGGCTATCAGCCGGTACTGTTGCCGTTCTCACCGAACGGTAAAGCGCAGCATATCAAGGGGTTCCTGACGCGCTTCGCGCGCACGGCGCAGAAAACCGCTGATTTCCTCAACCGCGTAGCGCAGCTGGATATACCGATGGTTGGCGTCGACCCGGCGCTGGTGCTTTGCTATCGCGATGAATATAACCAGACGCTGGGCGAGAAACGCGGCGATTTTCGCGTGATGCTGGCGCATGAATGGCTGACCGAGGCGATAGCGCCTTCAGCCGGGCGGGACAACAGCGGCGAACCCTGGTACCTGTTTGGCCATTGCACCGAAGTGACGGCGCTACCGGCCGCGCCTAAACAGTGGGCAGAGATCTTTGCCCGTTGCGGGGCGAAAATGGAGTACATCAGTACGGGTTGCTGCGGCATGGCTGGCACCTACGGCCACGAAGTGAAAAACCACGCCAACTCGCTGGCGATTTACGCGCTTTCCTGGCAGCAGGCGATGGCGCGTTTACCGCGCGGTCGCTGTCTGGCCACCGGCTATTCCTGCCGAAGCCAGGTGAAGCGTATCGAAGGTAGCGGGGTTCGTCACCCGCTGCAGGCTCTGCTGGAGATTATGGGATGATTTGGAAACGTCAGGCTTCGCTGCCGCAGCTTAACGCGATGGGCGAGGGAAACATGGTTGGCCTGTTGGATATTCACTTTGTGTCCATCAGCGATAACGCGATTGAAGCGACGATGCCGGTGGATCACCGTACACATCAGCCTTTTGGTCTGCTACACGGCGGCGCATCGGTGGTTCTGGCTGAAACCCTTGGCTCGGTCGCGGGCTATCTGTGTACCGAAGGAGAACAAAAAGTGGTCGGCCTGGAAGTCAATGCCAACCATATTCGTTCGGTGCGCAGCGGGCGGGTGCGAGGGGTTTGTACCGCCTTGCATGTTGGCTCTCGCCATCAGGTGTGGCAAATCGATATCACCGATGAGCAGGGGCGACTGTGCTGCTCCTCACGGCTGACCACCGCCGTGGTGTAACGGTCTCCACATTATTTTAAGGGGATGCGCTTGCATCCCCTTCTTGTTATTGCGTTTCGTCCTTGATGACCTCGCTGGCGCCGTTTTTCTGCACCGAGGCGATACCCTTTTTAGCCGCATCTTTCGACGAGTACATCTCGCTGGTGGCGATGGTCTCATGGTTGTCAGCCTTCAGCAGAAAATACCACGGCTGCGAGACACTCTTTTCAGACTTTTTCAGTACGTAATATCCCATTTCTCACTCCTTCGGCGTTAACGAGCACTGAATAATCTGTAGACCATGGCTAACGGCACGGCAAGCAATCATCTAATAAATATATATTTGTTAAATCATTCGTTATAATTATGCTACTATTTTAATTACGAATTACATTCACGGTAACAAAGAGGACGGAGTTAACCATGGGTATCATTTCCTGGATCATTTTTGGTTTGATCGCTGGTATTTTGGCTAAGTGGATTATGCCGGGCAAAGACGGCGGTGGATTTATTGTCACCGTGATCCTCGGTATTATCGGTGCGGTAGTCGGTGGCTGGATCAGTACGTTATTCGGCTTTGGCAAAGTTGACGGTTTTAACTTCGGTAGCTTTGTCGTGGCGGTAATTGGCGCACTTGTGGTGCTGTTTATCTACCGTAAAGTGAAGAGCTAATACGCCGAGCGCTTATTCACGCTGAGACAGCAAACCGCCGTGAATCACGGCGGTTTTTTTGTGCTCATGATAGCCGCAAGCAAACAAAAAAAGCCCGCTGGATACCGGCGGGCGAACCCATTTTGGCAAATTTTTCGGATGCTTCCTTACAAAGGGCGTAAACACCGTTTTGCCGGATGTTAAGGCGCAGCCCGACCGCTTCCCGGCTGGAGAAGCGGCTGGACAATTTTATGCCCAATTCAGTGGTAAAATAAGCTAACAAAAACGGTAGGGGAAGGGGGGATGGTTACTCCAGTAACACGCTCATCACCAGCAGCACTACCATGCACATCGACATAATACTGATATCAATCATCCTGTAAGACACAAGCTCCCGTAAATAATAGCCCAGCGTTGCTCCGGCAAGTATTCATCAACGACGTCAATTGTACATGAGTAAACGCAGACTTAACCAACCCTGCTTTTAAGAATTAACTCACTTCATCACAAAATTGAATCGTTCTGCAAACAAGGCTTGCTATTAATTGCCAGCAGCGTCGATTGGCGCTTTGGGGAAAATCTGTAGTCGGGCTTCGGATGTGTAAAATGGAATCAGCAGAAAAGCTAAACCTGCACCACCGGTTGCATACTGCACTGCCAGATCGGCGCTGCGGGTGATAAATATTTGATGACCTCCCCAACTACAAGCCACGCTCATATCCGGCGTACAGTTTTTCCATTTGCTCAGTAACTCGCCACTTTTTGTCAGGTATAAGTACTTCTTGTCCGAACCCGATGGCGGCGCCGCGGATTCGGCTAACAGGATGAACGTTTGAGTGCTTACTACTTTCCCTTGTCCGTCTAACGATGAGGCCTGTAGCGTTGCGGTAGGGTAGTTGAAGCGTAATTCAACGGTTGCGGCATTTTTATCACTGACGTAAAAAACCTGCGTTAAATTATCCGCGCCCCAATACTTTCCGCCGCTGGATTGAAGCGGTTTGATCTTAAATCGATATACGTTCTGCGTGCGTATATCCTGGCGCTGGGAGTATTCGGCATTGTATTGCGCGCTTTGCGGCGCGTTAACCGAGCAGCCGGTAAGTAACCCCATTAATATTAATGCTGAAATTTTGCGCATGCCTTCCCCGTCCATCATTCATCTATTGCCGCCGGTTGATTATGCCCGTTAAGCCAAACGATAAAAAACGCAGAACGCTACCAAACTCGGTAGGTCGTTGCATCACGCGCCATCTGTCATATAGTTAAAATAAGTGGTGGCACGCTTGTTATTGCATCATGGAACAGAGAGGGAGATATGACAATTACGCTTTGCAAAGCTTGCGGTACCTCCTATGAATTTAGCGAAGGCCCTGCACAACAACATTGCCCGATCTGCGAAGACGAGCGTCAATTTGTTCCTGTGGGCGGGCAGCAGTGGATTACGTTAAATAAGCTTACCGCATCGCATAACAATAAGTGGCAGCAGCATAACAGTGGGCTTTTTAGCATTCGCACCATCCCCAGTTTTGCCATTAACCAGCGTGCATTTCTGCTGCGTACGCCGCAGGGCAATATTCTGTGGGACTGCATCGCCAACCTCGATGAGGCGACAAAAACGCTGGTTTCCGCGCTGGGCGGCCTGAAGGCCATCGCTATCTCACATCCGCATTACTACAGTTGTATGCAGGATTGGGCGGCGGAGTTCAAGGCGCCAATCTATCTGCATGGGGATGACCGCCAGTGGGTCATGCGCGACAGCCCGTGGATTACCTTCTGGGAGGGCGATAGTCTGCAACTGACGGCCGATGCCAGTCTGATCCGCCTTGGTGGGCATTTTGCTGGTGGCTGCGTCCTGCACTGGGCGCAGGGCGACGGCCTGCTATTATCCGGCGATATAGTCCAGGTTGCGCCGGGAGCTAACGCCGTTTCTTTCATGTGGAGTTATCCCAATATGCTGCCGCTGCCGGCTGCCACGGTGAGTGATATCCTCCGACGTCTCGACGGGGTGAAGTTTAGTCAAATCTACGGCGCGTTTGAAGGGCGGGAAATTCTGGTTAATGCCCAAGAAATCGTACGTCAATCGGGGAAAAAGTATGTGGCATGTTTGGCCAGACATAGCGTCTAGTTATGCCGGGCTCTCTTTAGGACGAAAAAAACTGAATCGGAAGTATTCTTGAACCAGTAATATGCCCGGCGAAAGTTCATGAGGAATTGGCCATGAATATTTCTGGTCTTGAGCGACACTTATTATTTTGTGTCAATGTTTCTGGTTTATTTACCACAAAAATGATAATCGATAGTCTGCATTGGGCATTGCTTGTAGCGGTTTTTTACAATGGGGTTTATATCATTGTTTTCTTCGCCAGCGAGTCACTTACCGTGGTGCAATAAATATTCTATGGAAAAGTCATTAAAGGCATGGCGAAGAGCGTCAGCGTGGGGGGCGTTTCTTGTTGTGTCTGTATGCCCCTGTGACGGGGCATGATTGAAAATTATAATGGAAAGTCTTTTGATAGAAGTGGGGAATAATATTTGAGTTATTAATATTTCTTTTTGAATGTGTTTTTTTGTTTTTTTCGATCCTTGATATAGGAGATGAAAACAGCAACGGCAAGTAACAAAAGAATTATCACAATAATAACGAAAAATAAATTTTCCATTTGAGATATCCTCAGGAATGAAGATCGGCGATTTTATTGTTATGGCGAAGAATCTACCTCTCTACCAGGAAAAATCCTAGTAAAAAATACGCGTCAGATAACAAAAAGTATAACCGAATGATGGTTCATAATAGAGGTGGCATTAAATTCCGAATTCCAGCGGCAGAAACGCTATTTTCTATAGCTAATTACTATTATTTCCCTTTGATGACATCCTGAAGGCACAAGCGTTCTCAATCCTGGCGCTGAAAAGAAAGCTGCCTGTGGCTACCACATAGACGGGCCTTTTGCCTATTCAATAAATAGGTATTTTCGATACATCTTTCTTCATTGCCACTTTATCTACGCGCTTATCCTAATAACTTATTATTTATCAATCTATTAATTGCAAAAAATGCGGCCTGATAACCTCTCGACCAGGGTCTATGCTTATAGAAAAGCGTAAAAAGGGGCGAAATGGCCGAATACCCCTGTTCCCGCAGGGTTGAAGTGATAATCATTATCACTAACATGAGGGTAGGGCCCGATAGCGGCAATCGATGAGGTAGAGCGATGGAATTACAAACAAGCACCTTTAATCCCGACGATTTTAACTGGCAGGGGCTGACGATGACCCCCGCGGCGGCGGCCCATATCCGCGAACTGATGCATAAACAGCCGGACAAGCAGGGGCTACGTCTGGGAATCAAAACCAGCGGCTGCGCCGGTTTTGGCTACGTGCTGGAGATGATTGCCGAACCGGCGGACGACGACCTGCTGTTTGAGCGCGACGGCGCGAAGCTGTTTGCGCCGCTGCAGGCGATGCCGTTTATTGATGGCACCGAACTGGATTATGTTCGCGAAGGCTTAAATGAAATATTCAAGTTTCATAACCCGAAAGCGCAGCACGAATGCGGCTGCGGCGAAAGCTTCGGGGTGCAGGCGGAGTAACTATGTCTCGAAATACTGAAGCAACTGACGATGTCAAAAGCTGGACCGGCGGCCCGCTCAACTATAAAGAAGGCTTCTTTACTCAGCTACAAACCGATGAGCTGGCCAAAGGCATTAACGAAGAGGTGGTTCGCGCGATTTCCGCGCGTCGTAATGAACCGGATTGGATGCTCGAATTTCGTCTCAACGCTTTTAAGGCGTGGCAGGAGATGGAAGAGCCGCACTGGCTGAAAGCGCATTACGATAAGCTCAATTATCAGGATTACAGCTACTACTCGGCGCCATCCTGCGGTAACTGCGATGACACCTGCGCCTCGGAACCCGGCGCGGTACAGCAAACCGGGGCGAATACCTTCCTGACGAATGAAGTCGAGGAAGCCTTTAACCTGCTTGGCGTACCGGTGCGTGAAGGCAAAGAAGTGGCGGTGGACGCCATTTTCGACTCGGTATCGGTGGCGACCACCTACCGCGAGAAGCTGGCGGAGCAGGGGATCATCTTCTGCTCCTTTGGCGAAGCGATTCACGATCATCCAGAACTGGTGAAAAAGTACCTTGGTACCGTAGTGCCGGGCAACGACAACTTTTTCGCCGCGCTGAACGCCGCGGTCGCCTCTGATGGCACCTTTATCTACGTGCCGAAAGGCGTGCGCTGCCCAATGGAACTGTCGACCTATTTCCGTATTAACGCCGAGAAAACCGGCCAGTTTGAACGTACGATTCTGGTCGCCGACGAAGGTAGCTATGTGAGCTATATCGAAGGCTGCTCGGCGCCGGTACGCGACAGCTATCAGCTGCACGCGGCGGTGGTGGAAGTCATCATCCATAAAGATGCAGAAGTGAAGTACTCCACCGTGCAGAATTGGTTCCCCGGCGATAACAATACCGGCGGCATCCTTAACTTCGTCACCAAGCGCGCGCTGTGCGAAGGCGAAAACAGCAAGATGTCGTGGACCCAGTCGGAAACCGGTTCGGCTATTACCTGGAAATACCCGAGCTGCATCCTGCGCGGCGATAACTCGATCGGCGAATTCTTCTCGGTGGCGCTGACCAGCGGCCATCAGCAGGCGGATACCGGGACCAAAATGATTCATATCGGCAAGAACACCCGCTCGACCATTATCTCAAAAGGGATCTCCGCCGGACACAGCCAGAACAGCTATCGCGGGCTGGTCAAAATTATGCCGACCGCCACTAACGCCCGTAACTTCACCCAGTGCGATTCGATGCTGATCGGCCCGGACTGCGGGGCGCATACCTTCCCCTATGTTGAATGCCGCAATAACAGCGCCCAGCTGGAACACGAAGCCACCACCTCGCGTATTGGCGAAGATCAGCTGTTCTACTGTCTGCAGCGCGGCATTAGCGAAGATGATGCGATCTCGATGATCGTCAATGGATTCTGTAAAGACGTGTTCTCAGAATTGCCCCTGGAGTTCGCCGTCGAAGCGCAAAAATTGCTGGCTATTAGCCTTGAACATAGCGTCGGCTGATAATTAAGGAAAAAAGATGTTAAGTATTAAAGATTTGCAAGTCGCCGTAGAAGACAAAGAGATCCTGCGCGGGCTGAACCTTGAGGTGCGCCCCGGCGAAGTGCACGCGATCATGGGCCCTAACGGCTCAGGGAAAAGTACGCTCTCGGCGACTCTCGCCGGACGGGAAGATTACGAAGTCACCGGCGGCAGCGTCGAGTTTAAGGGCAAAAACCTGCTCGAATTAGCCCCGGAGGATCGCGCCGGGGAAGGCATTTTTATGGCTTTTCAGTACCCGGTGGAAATTCCCGGCGTCAGTAATCAATTTTTCCTGCAAACCGCGCTCAATGCGGTGCGCGGCTATCGCGGCCTGGAGGCGCTGGATCGTTTCGATTTCCAGGATTTAATGGAAGAGAAGATCAAACTGCTGAAGATGCCGGAAGATCTGCTAACTCGTTCGGTGAACGTCGGTTTCTCCGGCGGCGAGAAAAAACGCAACGATATTCTGCAAATGGCGGTGCTTGAGCCTGAGTTGTGTATCCTGGATGAATCGGATTCCGGGCTGGATATAGATGCCCTGAAGATTGTCTCGGAGGGGGTTAACTCGCTGCGCGACGGCAAACGCGCCTTTATTATCGTAACCCACTATCAGCGTATCCTCGATTACATCAAACCGGATTACGTCCACGTGCTGTATCAGGGGCGGATCGTCAAGTCAGGCGATTTTACTCTGGTTAAACAACTGGAGGAGCAGGGCTATGGCTGGCTTAGCGAACAGCAGTAACGCGCTGCAGCAGTGGCATCATCTGTTTGAAGCACAGGGCGAGGCGCGCACGCCGCAGGCCAATCAGCATCTGCAGCAGCTGTTGCGCCTGGGACTGCCGACGCGCAAACATGAAAACTGGAAATACACCCCGCTGGATACGCTGCTAAGCGGCACTTTTGTTGCAAGCCCGGCGACGCTCGGCGTGGCGCAGCGCGACGCGCTGGCGCTCAATCTCGACGCCTGGCGGATGGTGTTTGTCGATGGCCGCTTCAGCCCGGCGCTCAGTGACGATCTCGCCGCTAGCGGTTTTGACGTCAGCGTTGATAACCAGCGCCAGCATCTGCCGGAAGCGGTACAGCCGGAAGTGTTTCTGCATCTCACCGAAAGCCTGGCGCAGACGGTGACTCGCATCAGCGTGAAGCGTAACCAGCGCCCGGAAAAGCCGCTGCTGCTGATGCATATCACCAGCGGTCTGGCCGGCGACGAGCTTAATACTGCCCACTATCGTCATCATCTGGCGCTGGAGAGCGGGGCGCAGGCGACCATCATCGAACACTATACTAGCCTTGATGAGCAGCGGCATTTCACCGGCGGACGCCTGACCATGTCTGTCGCCGACAATGCCCATCTGCAGCATATCAAGCTGGCATTTGAAAATGGGCAAAGCTATCACTTTGCCCATAACGATCTGCTGCTTGGCCGCTATGCTTCGGCTTTCAGCAGCAGCTTCCTGCTGGGCGGCGCGGTGTTACGACACCATACCAGCACCCGTCTGGCTGGTGAAAACAGCAATCTGCGTATTAACTCGCTGGCGATGCCGGTGAAAAACGAGGTCTGCGACAGCCGCACCTGGCTCGATCACCGCGTTGGCTACTGCAACAGCCGTCAACTACACAAAACCATCGTCAGCGATAAGGGGCGGGCGGTGTTTAATGGTCTGATTAACGTCGCGAAACACGCGCTGAAAACCGATGGTCAGATGACCAATAACAATCTGTTGTTGGGAAGGCTGGCGGAAGTCGATACCAAACCACAGCTGGAAATTTACGCCGACGACGTCAAATGCAGCCACGGCGCTACCGTCGGGCGCATTGATGACGAACAGCTGTTTTATTTGCGCTCGCGTGGTATCGATCAACAGGCGGCGCAGCAGATGATCCTTTACGCCTTCGCTGCCGAGCTCACTGAAGCTATTAGCGATGATGCGCTGAAACAACAGGTGTTGGCGCGCATTGGCAAGCGCCTGCCGGGAGGAGATGCATGACATTTTCAGTAGAACGCCTGCGTGCCGATTTCCCGGTGCTGAGCCGCGAGGTTAATGGTCAGCCGCTGGTTTATCTCGATAGCGCCGCCAGCGCGCAGAAACCGGAAGCGGTGATTAGTGCCGAAGCCGAGTTTTATCGCCACGGTTACGCTGCCGTCCATCGTGGTATCCATACCCTGAGCGCCGAAGCGACGGCGCGGATGGAGCAGGTACGCCAGCAGGCGGCCGCTTTCCTTAATGCCCGTTCGCCGGAAGAGCTAGTGTTCGTGCGCGGTACCACCGAAGGCATCAATCTGGTGGCCAATAGCTGGGGCGGGGCTAACGTCGGGGCTGGCGATAATATTATCGTCAGCGAGATGGAACACCACGCCAATATCGTGCCGTGGCAGATGCTCTGTGCCCGCGTCGGCGCCGAGCTAAGAGTGATCCCCCTCAATCAGGATGGCACCCTACAGCTCGACGTTATCCCCGGCCTGTTTGATGACCGTACCCGGCTGCTGGCGATAACCCAGGTGTCGAACGTGCTGGGGACGGAAAACCCGCTATCGGCGCTGATCCCGCTGGCGCATCAGCATGGCGCGAAGGTGCTGGTGGATGGCGCGCAGGCGGTGATGCATCACCCGGTGGATGTGCAGGCGCTGGACTGCGATTTTTACGTCTTCTCGGCGCATAAGCTCTACGGGCCGACCGGTATCGGCGTGTTGTACGCCAAAGAAGCGTTGCTGCAGGAGATGCCGCCGTGGGAAGGCGGCGGGTCGATGATCGCCACCGTCAGCCTGAAGGAGGGCACCACCTGGGCGAAAGCGCCGTGGCGCTTTGAAGCCGGTACGCCGAATACCGGCGGAATTATTGGCCTCGGCGCGGCGCTGGACTATGTCAGCCAGATCGGGCTTGAGCAGATTGGCGAATATGAGCAGACGCTGATGCGCTATGCTCTCGAGGAGCTGAAAAAGGTGCCGGATTTGACGCTGTACGGCCCGCAACATCGGTTGGGCGTCATCGCTTTTAACCTCGGGAAACATCATGCCTACGATGTCGGCAGTTTTCTCGATAACTACGGAATCGCGGTGCGCACCGGCCACCACTGCGCGATGCCGCTGATGGCGTTCTACCAGGTTCCGGCGATGTGCCGGGCATCGCTGGCGATGTACAATACGATGGAAGAGGTGGATCGGCTGGTGGCCGGGCTACAGCGGATCCACAAATTACTTGGTTAAAGGACGCGACTATGGCGGCATTACCAGACAAAGACAAATTGCTGCGCAACTTTACCCGCTGCGCCAACTGGGAAGAGAAGTATCTCTACATCATTGAACTCGGCCAGCGCCTGGCGCCGCTCAGCCCGGAAGAACACATCGCGCAGAACATTATTCAGGGCTGCCAAAGCCAGGTGTGGATCGTGATGGAGCAGGAGCCATCCGGCGTGATTACCCTTCGTGGCGATAGCGATGCGGCCATCGTCAAAGGGCTGATTGCGGTAGTCTTCATCCTTTATGACCGCATGACCGCGCAGGATATTAGCGAATTCGATGTGCGTCCGTGGTTTGAAAAAATGGCGCTGACCCAGCATCTTACCCCCTCCCGCTCGCAGGGCCTTGAAGCGATGATCCGCGCAATTCGCGCGAAAGCTGCAAATCTTAGCTAGAATAAACAGGTAGATTTCATTCTGTTACGTGCGACGAAGGCGAGTGCTTTCGTCGCCGCGCAGATCCTGGCGTTTTATCAGCGAAAGAAGGAATCTCAGTATGAAACGCGCGTCTCTCATCACGATGACCCTTCTCGCAGCTCTGAGCGCGCAGCACGGCGCCTGGGCTGTCGATTATCCACTTCCCCCTGCCAACAGCCGTTTGATTGGCCAAAACCAATACTGGACGGTACAGGAAGGGGATCGCAACCTGCAGGCTATCGCCCGCCACTTCGACACGGCGGCGATGCTGATTCTTGAAGCCAACGATACGATTGCGCCGGTGCAGCCGAAGCCGGGCACCCGGGTCTTAATCCCATCGCAGATGCTGCTGCCGGATGTGCCGCGTGAAGGCATTGTCGTCAATCTGGCCGAGCTGCGGCTGTACTATTTCCCGCCGGGGCAAAATCAGGTGCAGGTCTATCCCCTCGGCATTGGCCAGTTGGGGCTGGAAACGCCGGAGATGACTACCCGCGTCGGGCAGAAAATCCCTAACCCGACCTGGACGCCAACTGCCGGTATTCGCGCGCGCTCGCTGGAGAAGGGCATTAAGCTGCCGCCGGTGATCCCTGCCGGGCCTAATAATCCATTAGGCCGTTACGCCCTGCGGTTGGCCTACGGTAACGGCGAATATCTGATCCACGGTACCAACGCCCCTGATAGCGTCGGGCTACGGGTGAGCTCCGGCTGTATGCGGATGAATGCCGATGACATTAAGGCGCTGTTCAGCCAGGTGCGCGCCGGGACGCCGGTGCGGATTATCAATCAGCCGGTGAAGTTCGCGGTAGAACCCGATGGTAAACGCTACGTAGAGGTCCACAGGCCGCTTTCGCAAACCGAAGGGGAAAATACCCGGACAATCTCTTACTCGCTTCCTGCCGCGTTTCAGGCCTTTTCTGACGATAAAGCGGTGGATGATCTGCAGCTGAAAAAAGCGCTGTCGCGAAGAGCGGGGTATCCGGTGGTGGTTTCGGAAGGGGCGGGCAGCGCGACGACGGAGCTGTCGGCGCAGAATAGCCAGCACAACGACGCTAAGCTGACGCAGTAGGGTAAAACGACAGGCAAAAAAAATGGCGCACAATGTGCGCCATTTTTATTACCAGAACTCTTACTTACGGTAAGAGTGAGCCTGGTTGTCCAGACGCTGGTTAGCGCGAGCTGCGTCGTCTTTAGCAGCCTGAACGTCAGAACGCATTGCGTTCACGTCGTTGCTCAGCTGGTCAACTTTAGCGTTCAGAGTCTGAACGTCAGAAGACAGCTGATCGATTTTAGCATTGCTGGAGCAACCAGCCAGCAGAGTAGAACCCAGGATTACCGCGCCCAGTACCAGTTTAGTACGATTCATTATTAATACCCTCTAGATTGAGTTAATCTCCATGTAGCGTTACAAGTATTACACAAACTTTTTTGGGATGAGAATATTTTTTTTATCCGAATGCACTTATTTTTGATCGTTCGCTCAAAGAAGCATCGAATTCGTCGATCTGGTTTAAAAAGCGCTGTGAAAACAGAAGGCTTCCATCGGATTCATCTTAGATAATCTCTTATTAAATAGTAAAATCCGATTTGCATTTTTATTAAGAACAGCTAGGGAATGAATAAAAAAAAGCGCCCCGGAGGGACGCTTTAAAAAAAGATAAAATAACCTGTAAATTATTACAGCACGTGCACGGAGGCTGTGTTAGTGGTGCCGCTTGGAACCAGCGCGCCGGAAACCATCACAACCACGTCGCCTTTACGCGCCAGGCCGCTCTGCAGCGCCAGCTCTTTACCCAGGTGGTAGAAATCATCAGTAGAGGCGATCTCTTTCACCAGCTGCGGTACCACGCCTTTGCTGAGAACTAACTGACGAGCGGTGGTTTCGTTGGTGGTCAACGCAAGGATAGTGGCGTCCGGGAAGTATTTACGCACTGCGCGCGCAGATTTACCGCCCTGGGTGGCGACGACGATCAGCGGCGCTTCCAGTTTCTCAGCGGTTTCAACAGCGCCGCGGCAAACCGCTTCGGTAATGCGCAGTTTACGGTTGTCGTTGTTGTAATCCAGACGGCTGGTCATCACGCGGTCGGTACGCTCGCAGATGGTCGCCATAATGGTAACGGCTTCCAGCGGGTATTTACCTTTCGCGGATTCGCCGGACAGCATAACGGCATCGGTGCCGTCGAGGATGGCGTTAGCGACGTCGCCTGCTTCAGCGCGGGTCGGGCGCGGGTTTTTGATCATGGAATCCAGCATCTGGGTCGCGGTGATAACGACTTTGCGCGCGCGGATACATTTTTCGATGATCATCTTCTGCGCGAAGATAACTTCTTCAACCGGGATTTCAACGCCCATATCGCCGCGAGCAACCATGATGCCGTCAGAAGCTTCGAGGATTTCGTCGAAGTTGTTCAGACCTTCCTGGTTTTCGATTTTGGAGATGATCTGGATGTTTTCGCCGCCGTGCGCCTTCAGGTGCTCGCGGATTTCAACGACGTCAGAACGTTTACGGATAAAGGAAGCCGCAACGAAATCAACGCCTTGCTCACAACCGAAGATCAGGTCCTGCTTGTCTTTGTCAGCCAGCGCCGGCAGAGCGATGGAAACGCCCGGCAGGTTAACGCCTTTGTTCTCGCCGAGGTCGCCGTTGTTCAGCACTTTACAGATAACTTTGTTACCTTCGATAGCGGTCACTTCCATGCCGATCAGACCATCGTCGACCAGCACGGTGTTGCCGACGCTCAGGTCGGTAGTGAAGCCTTCGTAGGTCACCGCAACGATTTCATTGTTGCCGACCACGGACTTGTCAGTGGTAAAGGTAAAGGTCTGGCCCGCTTTCAGGGAGACGTCGTTGCCGCCTTCCAGCTTAATGGTGCGGATTTCCGGCCCTTTGGTATCCAGCAGGATTGCGGCTTTCTTACCGGTTTTGTTCATCACATTGCGCAGGTTCTGGATGCGCTGACCGTGTTCCGCATAGTCGCCGTGAGAGAAGTTCAGACGCATGACGTTCATGCCCGCGTCCAGCATTTTGGTCAACATCTCTTCGGATTCGGTTTTCGGACCGATGGTGCAAACAATTTTGGTCTTTTTCATGACAGTCTTAGTCTTTAAGTTGTGAAGGATATGGAAATCTCGCTCCGGGGGCGCACTGCCGCGGAGTCAAACCTGTGTTACGAAAGTTGCAATGCCACGCTCTAAGGATAGGTGACAACAAAAGAGCGTGCAGAAGAATGTGTGCTGGCGGTTCAGCCCATGAAAAGTGGCAATGTTTTGTACGTTTTTTTGTGCAGTCCAATGCGCTGAAACCATTCAAGAAAGAATCGAGGCGCATTATACGCTGCCGAAACCAAAAAGGAAAATAAAAACGGCGTTTCATTTTTAGTGTGATTAATGTAACAAAATTCACACGATTTGCTCGCGAACCTGCAACACACTTTTGCCGCAGCGGATCAGATTAAACGGCGTTTTATCATATTTACTAACCGATTAAAGGCAGTAAAACGCCTCATTGAACGAAAAAAATAGCGCAGTTTGCTTTATTATAAAATCGTATCAATAATGAATTGATTGATAATGATAATTTACGAGTCTTAATAATGGGAAATAAAGCGAAAGACGACGAGCTCTATCAGGAAATGTGCCGCGTAGTGGGTAAGGTGGTATTGGAAATGCGCGATCTTGGCCAGCAGCCAAAACATATTGTTATTGCCGGTGTCGTACGCACCGCGCTGGCAAATAGCAAAATTGAACGTTCCGCGCTAACCCGCGAGGCGATGGAAAGGGTGATTCACGCGTTATCGGGGCACTGATCGCCGCGCCCCGACATAAGTAATGCTTAAGAGATAACGAACCGAATCACCGCTTTCACCGCAATCTCGCAGTGGTGTGAAACCATTGCTTCGTCGTCGATTTCAGGCAGCGGATCGTCGAGGTACAGGCTACTGAAGGTATAAAAATTCGATACCTGATAGAAGCTGAAGCTGCTAATCAGCCGGTGCACGTCGCGCGCCTGCAGACCGGCCTGGAAAATCCCCTGTTGCTGGCCGCGTTGTAAAATATCCTCGATTATCGACAACGCGGTACGGTTCAGCGGCTTCAGCTCCTCTGAACCCTTGAGCCACTTCCCGCGCTGCATGTTTTCCATGCAGATAACCCGCATATAGTCGGCATGCGTGGCGTGATAGCGCACGCTCCATTTCACCAGTTGCGCCAGCGCCTCTACCGGGGGCAGATGTTCCAGCCCCAGCTGTTGTTCCGTTTCACGGATCTGCGCATACACATGTTGCAGTACCGCCTGGTACAGCTGCTCTTTGCTCTTGAAGTAGTAAACCACCATACGCTTGGTGGTTTGCGCCTCGATGGCGATCTGCTCCATACGCGCGCCGGGAAGGCCATATTCGGCGAACACGGTAATGGCGGCGGCGAAGATGCGCTCTTTCAGGGATTGTGCTTCATCATGAGCAACGAGGGACATAACGACTCCTTTTTCTGTGGAGACAAAAAATACACATAATGATCACAATTCAGCAACCAAATCTGGCGCCTGTGAACCAAATGATACATAGTCAGTGCTCATGTCGAATGATGACCCGAGGACTCTTATGTTGCGTTCCATCGCTACCGTTTCGATATCCGGTACTTTACCTGAAAAGCTGCACGCTATCGCCGCGGCCGGTTATCAGGGCGTTGAAATCTTTGAAAACGATCTGCTCTATTATACGGGCACGCCGCGCGATATTCGCAACCTTGCCGCTGAATTAGGGCTAAAAATCACGCTTTTTCAACCCTTTCGTGATTTCGAGGGCGCCAGCCGCGCGCAGTTTGCCGCTAACCTGCAGCGGGCGAAGCGGAAATTCGCCCTGATGCATGAATTAGGCTGCAACACCATGCTGCTTTGTAGCAACGTTCAGCCGGACTGTTCTGCCGATATCGAACTGCAGGTCGCCGACCTGCGCGCGCTGGCTGAGCTCGCCGAGCAGGAGGGGATTATCATCGGCTACGAGGCGCTGGCGTGGGGAACCCACGTCAACCGCTGGCGTCAGGCATGGGAACGGGTGCAGCGGGTGAACAGCCCGGCGATGGGCATTGTACTTGATAGCTTCCATATTCTGTCGCTCGGGGATGATCTACAAGGCCTTGCCGCGGTGCCGGTTGAGAAAATCACCTTCCTGCAGTTGGCTGACGCGCCGATGATGAAGATGGATGTCCTTGAATGGAGCCGTCATTTCCGCTGCTTCCCGGGCCAGGGGCAACTGCCGCTGGTGGAATTCGCCTGTGAACTGACGCGCTGCGGCTACCGCGGACCCTGGTCGCTGGAGATTTTCAATGACGGCTTTCGCGCCTCACCCAACGGCGCCACGGCAAAAGATGGCTACCGTTCATTGCTGTGGCTCGAAGAGCAGACTCGTCGGCAGCTTGCGGATAGCGACGCGGCGTTATTTTCGCCACCTGCGCTACCGCACTATGACGGTCTGGAGTTTATCGAGTTCGCCGCCAGTCCGGCGGAGTCTACCGCGCTAGGCCAGCGCCTGACGCAACTGGGCTTTAAGCTTCAGGGCAAGCATCGTTCCAAGCAGGTTGCGCTCTGGCGCAATGGCGAGGCGCGGGTGATTGTTAATGCGCAGCCGCACAGCTGGGCCGACCATTTTCATCAGCGCCACGGCGTCTCATTGTGCGCGATGGCGCTACGGGTAAGCCGCAGCGCGCCGGTGGTGGAACGCGCCCGCGCCTACGGTTATGCCACCTGGCAGGGGGATGCGGGGCCAAATGAGAGTTCGATCCCGGCGGTTTGCGCTCCGGATGGCAGCCTGATCTACCTGGTCGAAGCCGGTGACGATATCTACGCCCGCGATTTTCATTTACAGGCAGCGGCGCCGCGCGACGACTACCGCGGTATTGACCATCTGGCGTTAGGCATGGAGGCCGATAGCCGCGACAACTGGATTATCTTTTTCCGTACGGTTTTCGGCTTCAGTCTCGAACATGAACAGACGTTGCCTGACCCGTATGGACTGGTGCGCAGCCTGGCGGTTCGTAGCCCGCAGGGCGATATTCGTCTGGCGCTGAATATATCGCAAAGCCGAGCCACGCAGATTGCGCGTTCGGTCGCCTGTTATCAGGGGGCCGGGCTGCAGCACGCCGCTTTTGCCTGTCGCGATTTACCCGCAACGCTCGAAAGTCTGCCGCAGGCTGCGCTGAACGCGCTGCCTATCCCGGCGAATTACTATGAGGATCTGCTGGCGCGCTTTGGCGAAGAGCCGCAGGTAGAGACGCTGCAACGCCTGCAAATTCTCTACGACCGTGACGCCCGCGGCGGCGAATTCCTGCATCTTTATACCCGTCCATTCGTGGCGGGGCGCTTCTTCTTCGAATTGACCGAACGGCGCGACGGTTACGCCCAGTACGGCGCGGTAAATGCCGCCGTCCGCCTTTCGGCCATGCAGTACAGTTAAACGTAGCAAATGGTTCACAACACAACATCGCAAACACAATAACAACATTCATCTGTACTCAAGACAGGAAACGACTATGAATTCTTATAGCCATAACCAGGCGACGGCGGCGGATACTGCGACCACCGCGCCTCGCTCCCGGCGGCGTATCGGGATCCTGGCGCTGCTGGCCGTCGGCACGATGATTAACTATCTCGACCGCACGGTGCTCGGTATCGCCGCGCCGAGACTGACCGCCGAGCTTGGCATTGATGCCGCCATTATGGGAATTGTTTTTTCGGCCTTTGCCTGGACCTATGCGCTGGCGCAAATTCCCGGCGGTATTTTCCTCGATCGTTTCGGCAATAAGGTGACCTATTTTCTCTCCCTGGCGCTGTGGTCGCTGTTCACTTTATTTCACGGTATGGCAATTGGCTTGAAAACGCTGTTGCTGTGTCGTTTTGGGCTTGGCGTCAGTGAAGCGCCCTGTTTTCCGGTTAACAGCAGGGTAGTGAGTACCTGGTTTCCGCAGCAGGAGCGCGCGAAGGCCACGGCGGTCTACACCGTCGGCGAATATCTCGGGCTGGCCTGTTTCTCGCCGCTGCTGTTCTGGATTATGGGCAGCTTCGGCTGGCGTGCGCTGTTTATCAGCGTCGGGGTTGTTGGCATCCTGTTCGCGCTGGTCTGGTGGCGTTGCTACCGCGAACCCCATCAGGACAGCCGCCTGAGCGACAGTGAACGCGAACATATTCTTTGCGGCGGCGGACTGGCTAGCGCGCAGCAGCAGCAAAACGCTTTTAGCTGGCCGCTGGTGCGCCAGCTGGTGGCAAAACGACAGGTAATTGGCGCCAGCGTCGGTCAGTTTGCCGGTAACACCGTGCTGGTCTTCTTCCTGACCTGGTTTCCAACGTATCTGGCGACCGAACGCCACATGGCGTGGTTGAAAGTGGGCTTCTTCGCCATCCTGCCGTTCCTTGCCGCGGCGGGAGGCGTGCTGTTTGGCGGCTGGCTCTCCGACAAGCTGCTGAAAGCCACCGGTTCGGCCAATCTGGCGCGTAAGCTGCCTATCGTCGTCGGGCTGATGATGGCCAGTAGCATTATTTCCGCCAACTGGCTGCCGAGCGACCTGGCGGTGATCCTGATGATGTCATTTGCCTTCTTTGGCCAGGGAATGGTCGGCCTCGGCTGGACGTTAATTTCCGATATTGCGCCGCAGGGGATGGGCGGGATAACCGCCGGCATCTTTAATTTTTGCACCAATCTGGCGGGGATCCTCACGCCGCTGATTATCGGTTTTATCGTTGCCGCTTCCGGTAGTTTTTTCTACGCGCTGGTCTATATCGGCGGCGCGGCGCTGCTTGGCGTGGTGGCGTATCTGTTTATTCTTGGCGATGTCAAACGCATCGAACTTTCGCAGTAACGACAGGAGTAGGGCATGATCATTAGTGGTCATACGCGGCTGATAGCGCATCTTGGTTATCCGACCGCCAGTTTTAAAGCGCCGATGATTTATAACCCATGGCTGGCCCATTGCGGGGCGGACGTCAAAGTGGTGCCGATGGGGGTAAGGCCGGAGGATTACGCGGCGCTGGTGCCAGCGCTGTTTTCCATGACCAACATCGTCGGCGCGCTGGTCACCATGCCGCATAAAATGGCGACCTGCGGGTTGGTCGACCAGCTGAGCCCGACGGCGGCAATCGCCGGCGCCTGCAATGCCATCCGCCGCGAAGCCGACGGCAGCCTGCGCGGCGATATGTTCGATGGCGCAGGCTTTGTGCTGGGGATTACGCGCAAAGGCTTTCAACCACAAGGGGCGAGGGCGCAGGTGTTCGGCTGCGGCGGCGTCGGCTCGGCGATTGCCGCATCGCTGGCGGCCGCCGGGGTCAGTACCTTGACGCTGTTCGACACCTGTGTCGCCGCCGCCGAGGCGCTGGCGCAGCAGCTGCATCAGCACTATCCGCGTCTGGAGATCGTTCTGATGCAGCGCGATCCCGCCACGCAGGATCTGGTGGTCAACGCCACGCCGCTGGGCATGAAAGCGGATGATCCCCTACCGCTGGATGTTTCGCGCCTGTCGCCGCGTACCTGGGTCGGCGAGGTGGTGATGAGCGTTGAATATACTCCGCTACTGCGGGCGGCGCAGGCGCTGGGGTGCCCGATTCAGCGCGGTACCGATATGCTGTTCGAGATGATCCCGGCCTATCTCGAGTTCTTCCAACTGCCGGTGGCGACGCCGGAACAGCTGCGTGAACGGGCGGAAATTCGCTACTGAATCAGCAAAAAAGGCGTTACCCTAGCGCTATATTCTCATCTTTATAGCGATTGTTGTGATGACCACTTCATTGACCCTGCTGGCGGCGGGAAGCCTGAAAAGCGCTTTCCTCCCGCTGCTGGCGCGATTTCAGCAGCTTAGCGGCATTCTGGTCGAGGCGCAGTTCGGCCCGGCCGGTCTGCTGCGCGAACGCATTGAAGGCGGCGAACGCTGCTCGCTGTTCGCCAGTGCGAATACCGAACACCCTCAGGCGCTGCTGCAGGCCGGGCTTGCGATAAACTGCTGTTCGTTTGCCGCCAACCGGCTGATGCTGACTGCGCGCCGCGCGCCTGACACCGATCGCGCTGACTGGCTGGCGTTACTTCGCGACGGGCGACTGCGGCTGGCGACCTCGACGCCGGGTTGCGATCCTTCCGGTGATTACACCTGGCAACTCTTTGCTCGCCTTGAAGCCAGCTATCCGGGCCTCGGCCGGGCGTTGATGTCCCGGGCGCAGCAGCTGGTCGGCGGTCGGGCGTCGCTGACTGTTCCGTCTGGCACAAGCGCAGGAGAGTGGCTGATTGGCGAAGACTTTGCCGACCTGTTTATCGGCTACGCCCACTATGCGGTTCAGATGACGGAGAGCGCGCAGTTTCGCACGCTACTGATTCCCGAGCCGTGGAATATTCGCTGCGAGTATCAGCTGGCGCAAATTGAGGAGAGCGCTGCCGCGCGGCAGCTACGGCGCTATATAACCGCAGAAGAAGGGCAGATGTTTCTGCGCGCGGCAGGATTTTTGACCGTTAGCGATGGATCGTAAACTGCGGCGCCAGTAACGGCACTGCGCTACCGGGATGGTCGATTTTGTGAACCGGCAGGCCGTAGGCACGCTGCAGGTTCGCTTCGCTGAGTACCGCGAACGACTCTCCCGCCAGCCATTCGCCGCCGGGCAACAGCAGCAGGGTGTGGCTGGCTATCTGCAGAGCATGAGTCGGGTCATGGGTGGTGAATACCACGGTGCGCCTCTGCCGATGAGCAAGATTGCTAATCAGCTGTAATACAACCTGTTGATTAGCCAGATCCAGCGCCGAACAGGGTTCGTCTAACAGAATATTTTGACTGGCGCCGACCAGCGCGCGGGCAATGAGCACCAACTGCTGCTGGCCGCCGGACAGAGCGCGAAACACCTGATTGGCCAATGCGGCGATCCCCAGCAGCGCCAGCGCCTGTTGAACCTCCCGCTCGTCTTCCGGCCCCGGCTGCGCGAACAGATCGACGAGTCGCGCGCGGCCCATCAGCACCACATCCCGTACCCGCCAGCCAAACGCCGGGCGGAACGATTGCGGCACGATGGCGATGCCGCCTTCTACGTTAAACTGCCCGCCGAGCGGCGGCAGGACGCCGGTCAGGGTATCCAGTAGCGTACTTTTGCCGCGACCGTTGGCGCCCAGTATCGCCCAGATTTCCCCGTGACGGCACTGCATGGACAGCGGGGCGAAGAGCGGCTGACGATGGCCGTAGCGCAGGGCGTTCAGTGATAATGAAATGTTCATTGGGCCACACCGCGGCGTTGGGACTGAATCAGTAAAAGGGTAAACAGCGGTGCGCCGAGCAGGGCGGTAATAATGCCAATCGGAATCTCCGCCTGGGTTAACGTGCGCGCCAGGTCGTCCACCACCACCATAAACGCGCCGCCGAGCCAGAATGCCGTTGGCAGCAGGCGGCGGTGATCGGCGCCGACCAGCAGTCGCGCCAGATGCGGAATAACCAGCCCGACCCAGGCGATGCTGCCGCTGACCGCGACCTGGGCGGCGACCAGCACCGCGCAGCAGACCAACACTCCGCGGCGCAACTTGACCACCGAAACGCCAAGACCGCGCGCATCTTTATCCTCCAGCGCCAGCAGGTTGATACGCCAGCGCAGCTTTAGCAGGATAACGGCGGCGACGGCGACCGGCAGCGCCATGGACAGCACTTTATGCCAGTTGGCGGTGGCAAAGCTGCCGAGCAGCCAGAAAACGATATTCGGCAGGGTTTCTTCAGTATCGGCAAGGTACTGCATCAGGCTGACCAGCGCGGCAAAGAAACCGCTGAGAATAATGCCGGAAAGGATCAGCGCCAGCGTGTTTTCACGCCCCTGCAGCGTGGCGATGAGATAAACCAGCGCGAGCGCGGCGAGGCCGAAGAAGAAGGTGCAACCCATCATCGATACGATGTCGAAGCCCAGCAGGATAGCAAGCGTCCCGCCGAAGGCGGAGCCGGAGGTTACCCCGATGATATGCGGGTCGACCAGCGGGTTATGGAATACGCCCTGTAGCGTCGCGCCGCATAGCCCCAGCGAGCCGCCGGCCAGCAGCGCCATCGCTACCCTGGGAAGTCTGACTGACCAGACTATCTGCCCGGCGACGCCACTGCCGGGCGCGCCATGGGTGAGCTGGTGAAGGACCTCGTTCAGGCCGAGGTGGTACTGCCCCAGGCATAGCGAAGCGATAGCGATAAACAACGTCGCCGCCGTCAGCCCTCCGTGCAGCAGGGCCCAGTGAAGGTTACTGCGCATTCGGCGTCCATTTCACGCGGTAGAAGCGTTGATAGTAATCCTGCGCTTTCGCATCGACATCGACGTTCCGGTAGCGGGAAGGATAGAGCTTTTTCGCCATCCACAGTTCGCCTATCGCCAACGCTTCCGGCATTGGGTAGCCCCAGGCCTTGGCGTATTCCGGCATCAGCCATACCCGGTGGTTTTTCACCGCGTCTATCGCTTGCCATTGCGGGTCGTTTTCAATCTGTTTGACCACCTGCGGATAGCGGTCCTGGACGAAGATAACCTCAGGGTTCCATTGCAGAATCTGTTCCAGCGAGACCTGGCGTGCGCCCTTGACCGTGGCGGCGGCGACGTTTAGCGCTCCGGCATGCTTCATCATCAGCCCGGTATATTTGCCGGAACCGTAGGTGTTGAGGTCCGGGTTGGCCATGTAAACGCGCACCCGCTGGCTGTCAGGGATAGCGGCGACCGGGGCGTTAGCTTCTGCCCGCGCCGCGAAGGTGTAATCAATCAGCGCTTCGGCCTGGCTTTGGCGTTCGACCACTTCGCCAATCAGGCGGATCCCCTGTTTAAGGCCGTCGTTATAGGCATGTTCTTCATTGGCCATTGTCGGGTTCATTTTGTTTTTCTCACCCGCCGCGTCCTGACGCAGGGATATCGCGACGACCGGAACCCCGGCGTTTTGGATCTGCTGGATCATCGCCTGCGGCGCGTAGTTAGCGACGAACACCACCTGCGGATGCAGTGCCAGCAGGCTTTCGATATTGACCTGAGTTAAATCGCCCGGCGTCGGCAGCTTTTCAATAGTGGGCATAAAGCGGACAAACTGCGGCCCGAGCTGTTTTTTCCAGCTGCTTAACACGCCAACGATATCGTCGGCGGCATTCAACTGGACCAGGAGATTAAGCGTCTGGTGCTGCAGGACAACCGCGCGGGTGATGTGATCCGGCAGCGTAACCTGGCGGCCCAGCTGGTCGGTGACGGTGCGCTCGGCAAAAGCCTGGCTGGTGAACAGGCTGGCGCAGCACAACGTCAGCGCCAAAAGTAAACGGTGTGGTGACATGGATTGACCCGGTTGGATAAGAATAATCGATGTATATTAAATTATATAGCGGTGCCGGGTGCAAATAATTACTGCGTTCCCACCTTGTTATGGCCGGCAGCGAGCTTGAGGTCCCGCCGGGAACAAAGCATCCACATCTTGCGTATCGATGGGCTTTGGCCTACGGTAAATCCACCACCAATTTATTTACGCGCCGTTATGTCTTATCCATCCCGCTTATTAAGTGATATCCCCGGTATTCGCTACGCTTTTCTTGATGTGCACGAAACCGCCGCCTTTCCGTACAGCGAAATGGCGCCGGTGAAGCTGGTGCACGGCAATGTGGTTCATCACTATCAGGGGCCGCAGGCAGAGCGGCCGCACGCCGATGCGGTGTTTACGGCCCTGCGTGGGCAAAAGGTCGGCGTCGTTACCGCCGACTGTTTACCGTTATTGATGGCCTCGCGGGATGGGCGCTATGTTTGCAGCGTGCATGCCGGCTGGCGCGGAGCGGCGAGCGGCATTATTGAAAACAGCCTGGCGCTGTTTCACCAGCATCAGGTGGCGCCAGAAGAGATAGTGGTGGTCTGCGGGCCGCATATTCACGCCTGCTGCTATGAGGTTTCGGCCGAGTTTTATCAAACGCTGTTGACCATGCCGGCGGGCGAGTTGGTACGACGCTACAGCGACGAGCTCTTTCATCAGCGCCTCGCTCCGCCAGAAGCGGGGCAAGCGCGGGCTAGCGGTAGCGATAATCTGTGGTTCGATCTCCGCGCGCTGGCGCAACGGGTGCTGCAACAGGCCGGGGTGGCGGCGGAAAATACCGAATGGCTGGGGAGCTGTACCTACTGCACGCCGCAGGCGCTCGGCTCCTACCGTCGGCGCACCCATTTTCCGGCGGCGAAAACCTTCCAGTACTCATGGATTATGCGTGAATGAGATAAAATGATGTTTGCTGATGTGTAACATCGGCGCCGGTTTGCTATCTCTGCGGTCCTTCAAACAAGGAGGATCGTAAAATGAAAGCTAACTCAATTGTACTGGCCCTGACCCCGCTGCTGGCCGCCAGCGCTTTTTCCGCCCATGCAGGACCGCAAGCCCAGGCGGTATGCGGCTACAGTCATACCCTTGGCGACGACGCGATTATGATGTTCGGCATGCCAAACCAGGCGATGTGGCATGATTTTTTCGGCAATACCCACACCGATGCCGTTTCTACCTATCAAACCCTGCGCGCACAGCCAGAAACCACCTGTGATAACAAGGCCGACAGTTCTGCTTACTGGGCGCCGTCGATGAAGTTGCCGGATGGACAAATTGTCACTCCGGCTTATCAGAAAACCTATTATCAGGCGACCAAAGTCGAACGGTATCCGCTGCATCCTTTCCCGTCGGGGCTGGAGCTGCTGGCTGGCGACCACCACGGCTCCGCGCCGAGCTCGCGGATAACCTTCCTGTGCGCCAACGGTAAAGGCTATAGCAACAAAGCCGGTGAGGTTTGCGGCCTGCGTAAAGCGGGAGATGCGGTGCAGTTTAATATCGGTATTCAGTTCCCCAACTGCTGGGATGGCGTCAACCTGAAACCGAGCCATGACCACAGCAACGCCGCTTATGATGTCAACGGCGCCTGCCCGGCCGACTATCCGGTAAAAATCCCGACGGTCAATATGAATATCGCCTACGTACTGCCGCAGATTACGTCTCTGGACACGGCGAAAATTGAGCTGTCGATGGACCCGGTTATGAATGGTGATAAACGTGAAGAGAAGTGGGGCAGCATCTATACCGCCCATGCTGATTTCATGAACGGCTGGACGGTAGAAGGGGCGCACTTCATGACCGAACACTGTATGAATGAAGGCATGGATTGCGGTACCAACGTGCCTTATAGCTTCTCGCTGGCGGAAGAAAACGCGGTGGTTGAGAGCGCGCAGCCGAATGTTAACTTCGGCGCGCCCGAAGCGCTGCAAATTTCCGATAACTGGAAGAACGGCGGCCGCACCAGCAACCCGGAAACCCTCACCCTGGTGAAGTTTAAAATCCCGGCGCTGCCGAAAGATCAGGATGCGTCGCTGTTTAAATATCGCCTGCGTCTGTATGGTGGCAAGGTTGAAACCAACGGCGCGGATCAGATTTTCTTCTATCCGGCCAGCAACAGCTGGAGCGCGTCAAGCGTGACCTGGAAGCATCGCCCGACCTGCAGCTACAATTCAGATGCTCAACTGTATCTCAATTCATCTCGTGAGTATCGGATGGTGGATATCGATAAAGCGGTACGTAAAGCGCTGGCGGAAGGGAAAACCGAGATCTCCTGGTACATCGGCGGCGATCGTCAGGGTAACCACTATCAGTTTGACGCCGCATCGGCGCAGAAGCAGCCGATCCTGATGCTGGTTGGTTTTAAAACCACTCCGGAAATTTAATTCACAATAAAGGTAAGTTATTCCCGGTGGCCCTGTTGCCACCGGGTTTTAACCTACAACACCTTAAAGCCGTGGGTGCCATCGCGCGCTAGCTGTTCCACCAGGCCAAACTCCCAGTCGAGATAAGCCTGCATCGCCTCTGCGGTGTTATCGGTTCCTTCATATGGCCGTCGGTAGCGATCGCTACGTGCTGTCGCCAGATGCGTCTCGCCCTGTTCCAGCGCCAGCCCGGCATTAATCCACGCCAGCGTCCCGCCGCTTAACAGCTGTACCGGCTTACCGGTCAATGCCGCGACTTCAGGCGCGGCGTAGCGGGCCAGCAGACTGCTGCCGCAGGTGACAACGTAACGTTCGGCGGGAGGAATGACTTCCAGCGCCTGACGCAGCTGCGAACGCACCAGCCACCAGGCGCCGGGGATATGCCGTGCGACATAGTTAGCGCTAGTGGTGAAATCCAGTACCACGGTGCCGGGTTCGCGCAATTGTTCCGCCAGTTGCAGGGGGGCAATCTCCTCAACCTGCGGCGCAGGCGGTACGCTGGCGGGCGGAAGGCCGCGTTCGCTCAATTGTTCCACGCGGACATCGCATAATACCACCACTTCCCAGCCCATTTGCGCCAGCCAGGACGCCGCGATCGGCGCGCGTATCTCATCATCGGCGACCAGCACAATCCGCGCTCCGCGTACGCTGGCGTAATGATCGGTTTCCTGCACCAGCTGGCCGCCGGGGGCATTCACGCTGTGCGGCAGATGGCCTGCGGCATACTCCTCGGGGCTGCGAACATCAAACAGATAGGTGGTGCGGCTCGGCTGCTGTTGCCAGCGGGCTAAAGTCGGGGCATCAATGAAGGCCACGCCAGCGCGCTCGGCCAACTGCGTCACTGCAGCCACGCGTTGCGCTGAGGCGCGGAAATCGGCGTCGTAGCGCCGCTGCTGGCCGTGCTGGAGCTCCAGTCCGGCTAAGGTCCAGCCGATGGTGCCGTTGCGCAGCGCGTAAACCGGATTGGCTAAACCGGCATTACGTAGCGATTGGCTGCCGATAATGCTGCGGGTACGGCCGGCGCAATTAACGATAACCGGCGTTTGCTGCGATGGCAGCAGGCCTTCGATGCGTAACGCCAGCTCGCCGCCGGGCACGCTAATGCTGCCGGGAATATTCATCGTTTGATATTCATCAAAACGACGCGCATCGACCACCACGACCGGCTGTGGACTCTCGATTAGCGCCTTCACTTCCTCGGCGCTCAACGAGGGCGTCTGGCGCTCGCTCTCTACCAGCTCGCCGAACGCTTTGCTCGGGGAGTTAACGTCCTGAAAAAGCTCGCCGCCGCTACGCTGCCAGCCCGTCAGGCCGCCTGCCAGTAGCGCAACATCCTGATAGCCCCAGCGTTGCAGCCGCTTAACGGCCTGCTCCGCGAGACCTTCGCCATTGTCGTAGAGGGTAATCGGCGTCGTCAGGCGCGGTACGCGGCGAAAAATCTCCAGCTCCAGCTTGCTGAGCGGCAAATTAGCGGCAAATAGCGGATGGTTAGTGGCAAATGCGGCCTCTTCGCGAACATCGATGAGCGCCACTTCCGCGCCATCGATCAGCGCCTGGCGCACCTCGGCTGGCTGGCGGTAATTGTAATCAGGCATATGAATTATCCTTTGAGAGATCCCAGATATTGGGCAAGTGCCGGTTGGAGTAACCGGAGACGAAAGGTTTGGCGATCCCATCCGCGCTATAAACCGCACGCCTGACGCCGCCGATGTTAGCGCCATAGACGTGAATACTGATTGAGACGTGGTCCGCGAGCGCGTTACTCACCCGATGAATATCGCCATCGCGGGAAGAGACTTTTTCTACTTTGCCGGTAGAAAGCCGTTCAGCAGGACCATTGGCTATCGGTAAACCGCGTTCGTCGAGTCGATAGCGCTGATTTTCCTCCGCGCCGCGCAACATACCGATGGCCCCCCATACCCGATGGTCGTGGATAGGCGTCGATTGCCCCGGTCCCCAGACGAAGCTGACAATCGAAAAGCGTTGGCCGGAATCGACATGCAGCAAATACTGCTGATAGTGGTGGGGATGCGGCAGGGTGTACTCTTCCGGCAACCAGTCATCTTTTTGCACCAGCGAAGCCAGGCGCACGGCGACGGCGTCGAGCAGGGTGGCCTCATCGGTAAACTGGCGATGCAGGGCATCAAGGTCTTGAATGAACTGGCGTAATTTTTCCACTCGCGGTGCGGTCATGGTGATTTCCTGTTGTCGGGACTGGTCATTACGCTAGCAAAGGCGTTAATATAATTAAAATGCAATTTCCGCATATATTAATATGCAAAAATCACATTAAGGATTGTATGCGTATCGATGACATTGATGCTCTGCTGGCTACCGTGCAGTTTTCCTCTCTGAATCAGGCGGCGGAATACCTTGGCATTACCCAATCGGCGATTACCCGTCGGCTCCAGCGTCTGGAGCAAACCCTCAATGTGACGCTGCTGGAGCGCCAGACCCGGCCCCTGACGCTCACCGCCGCCGGACATCGGGTGTATGAGCAGTGCCTGAGCATCAAGCGGGAAACCAAAAAGCTGTACGGGCTGCTCGATCCGGAGGCGGAGCCGCAGGGCGTTCTGCGTCTCGGCGTGCCGCAGAGCGTGGCGGAAATCGCCCTCCAGCCGGCGCTGAGCGCGCTACGCCAGCAGTTCCCGGCCCTTGAGCCGCAGGTGACCTGCGGCTGGAGCGGGCTGCTGCAAAAACGGCTGGAGAGCGTCGAACTGGATGGCGTGCTGGCGATGGGACCACAACAGCAGCGCTTTGCTGACGGTTACAGCGGGAGACTGCTGTGTCCGCTGGATATCGTGGTCATCGCGGCGAAAAGCTGGCGACTGCACGCCGGAGCGCTGCGCGACTGTGCGCAGCGAGGCTGGATACTCAATCCTGACGGCTGCGGCCTGCGGGCCGGGCTAATCCGCGAACTGCACTCGCAGGGGCTGCGGCTGGCGCTGAACGTCGAGACCGCCGGCGCCCAGTTGCAAATCAGCCTGGTGGCGCAGGGGCTGGGGCTTGGCCTGGTGCCTCGCGCCGCGCTGGCCGCCAGCCCGTGGCGCGATGAAGTGTCCACGCTTGCGCTCGCGGATTTTCAGCCGCAAGTGCATCTGTGGCTGGTACAGGCGCAGAATCTGGCTAATCTCAGCCAGCCGCTGACTTTTTTCGCCGGAAAAGTGGTCCAGCAACTTAATGCATCTGACTGATACGTATATGTTATTTTTATAAATGCTTATCTTGCATATTAAGTTATGACAAAAATGCATTTTGCTCATTAAGGGCCTGTGTATAGGGTAATGAAAACGCGCCGCCGCCGCGGCCCATTCATTACCTTACTACCAGGAGTTCTGTATGAGCATTCAGTTTCTCGGCATGATCGGCCACCGCCTGTCGTCGGAAACCATCGCCCCGGTAGGGCCGATTTTTGACCGTGATTATATTGTGCGCTTCGCGCAAACACATGAAGCCGCGGGTTTTGACCGCCTGCTGGTGGGGCACTGGTCCGATCAACCCGACGGCTTTTTGGTGACCGCGCTAGCGGGGTTGTCGACGCAAAAGATAGCTTTCCTGCTGGCGCACCGCCCCGGTTTTGTCTCGCCAACTCTCGCCGCGCGTAAATTCGCCACCCTTGAACATCTGCTTGGCGGCCGGCTGGCGGTACATATCATCAGCGGCGGCAATGACGCCGAGCAGCGCCGTGACGGCGATTATCTCGACCACGACCAGCGCTATGCGCGCACCGACGCCTTCCTCGATACCATCCGCCAGGTCTGGACCGCCGAACAGCCGGTGGACATCGACAATGATTTTTATCAGGCGCAACAGGCCTGGTCAGCTATTCGCCCGCTGCAGAAACCGCATATTCCCCTCTATTTCGGCGGTTCATCGGAAGCGGCGATTACGGTGGCCGGTAAACACGCTAACGTCTTCGCGCTATGGGGGGAGTCGCTGGCGCAAACGGCGGAAACTATCCAGCGGGTACGGGCGGAAGCGGCAAAACATCAGCGCGAGATCGGTTTCAGCGTGTCGTTCCGGCCGATTATCGCCGATAGCGAAGCGGAAGCCTGGGAGAAGGCCGAGCATATTCTGCATGTCGCCACCGAGCGGGCGGCGCAGAGTGAAGGGGGCTTTAAAGCCAAGCCCGATAGCGTTGGCGCGCAGCGTCTGCGGGCTACGGCGGCGCAGGGTAAGGTGGTGGATAAACGCCTGTGGACCGGCATCGCGCAGCTGGTGGGCGGCGGCCACAATTCCACCGCGCTGGTCGGCACGCCGGAACAGGTTGCCGATGCGCTGCTCGACTACTACGACCTCGGCGTACGTAACTTCCTGATCCGCGGATTCGACCCGCTGAACGATGCGCAGGAGTATGGCAAAGCGCTGCTGCCGATTACCCGCGAAAAAGCCGCGCTGCGCGCCGTGGCGGAGCGCGCATCATGAGGCCTCACCCCAGCGATGAATGGGTGCGGCAGCTCGCGGAGATCCGCCATCTGATGACGGAGGAGGCGGCCAGCCTTGATGCCAGCGGCGATTTCCCCCATCGCAATATTGACGTTCTGCGCCGACGCGGGTTTTTAAGCCTTGCCGTACCGCAGCAGTACGGCGGATCAGGCGCCAGTTTAGCCAAGCTGCAACAGGCCATTGCCGCCATCGCCTGGGGCGAACCGGCGACCGCGCTGATTGTCTGCATGCAGTACCTGCATCATCTGCGGCTGGCGGAAAATGTCCATTGGGCTGAGCCGCTACGCCAGCGCGTATTTGATGATGCGCTCACAAACGGCGGGTTGATGAATAGCCTGCGCGTCGAGCCGGATCTGGGCTCTCCGGCGCGCGGCGGTCTGCCGCAAACGATAGCCAGCCGGAACAGCCGGGGCTGGCTGATTAACGGCCACAAAATTTATACCACCGGGATCGAAGGGTTGAGCTGGCTGGCGCTGTGGGCGCGTAGCGACGACAATCCGCCGCTGGTCGGTAGCTGGCTGGTTCCTGCCGACAGCGAGGGCATCAGCGTAGTGAAAAGCTGGGATCACCTCGGCATGCGGGCCACCGGCAGTCACGAGGTGGTGCTGAAAAACGTGCAGGTATCCGCCGGGCACGCGGTAGACGTTTGGCCCGCCGACGAGCCGCCCGCGCCGGACGCCGAACAATTTCGTCTGTTTGCTAACCGTCATACGGCGTTGCTGGCGGCGATTTACGACAGCGTGGCCCGCGCGGCGCGCGACTGGCTTGTCGCGTGGCTCGGCGCGCGGGTTCCCGGCAATCTTGGACAACCGCTTTCCAGTCTGCCGCGGGTACAGGAAAAAGTGGGGCAGATAGAGGGGCTGCTGCTGGTTAACCGCGCGCTGCTGGAGAATGCCGCGGAGCTGGGCTTTTCCGCTATTGAGGCCAATCTGGCGAAAGTCACTATCACCGATAACGCCATTCAGGCGGTCAATCTGGCGCTTGAACTCACCGGCAATCATGGTTTAAGCCGGCAAAATCCTCTGGAACGCCACTATCGCAACGTCCTGTGCGGGCGGGTACATACGCCGCAGAACGACAGCGCGTGGCAGGCGGCGGGTAAACACGCTTTTCAACAACAAGGATAATTCAGATGCGCATACCTCATTTTACCCGCATAGCCGGGGCGCTAATGCTATTGACGCTGAGCGGCTATGTTGCGGCTCAGGAAAGAATCACCCTGCGAATTGCCGATCAAAAAGGCGGCATGCGGTCGCAACTGGAAGCTGCTAACGCCTTGCAAAACCTCGCTTACGATATTAAATGGGCCGAGTTTCCTGCCGCCGCGCCGCTGGCTGAAGCGCTCAACGCCGGCGCGGTTGACGTGGGGATTATCGGCGATGCGCCGCTGCTGTTCGCGCTGGCGAACGGCGCGCCGGTAAAAGCTATTGCCGTCGATAAGAGCAACCCGGCGGGGACCGCCGTGCTGGTGCCGCCCGGCAGCGCGTTAAAAAGCGCGTCGGATCTAAAAGGTAAACGCATTGCCACCGGTAAAGGATCGATTGGCCATTTTGTGGCGCTGAAAGCGCTGGAGCAGGCGGGGATTTCGCCGAAGGATGTGCAGTGGGTATTCCTTGGCCCGGTGGATGCGAAAGTCGCGCTGCTTAACGGTTCGGTAGATGCCTGGGCGACCTGGGAGCCCTATACCACGCAGTTGGTGAAAACCGCCGAAGGGCAGATTCTGGTGAGCGGCAAAGGGCTGCTGCCGGGTAATACTTTCCTGGCCGCCACCGATAATGCGCTGAAGGATCCGCAAAAGCGCGCGGCGCTTCAGGATTATCTCACCCGACTGGCCGGCGCCGAGCGTTGGGCTTATGCCAATCTCGATAGCTATGGCAAAACGCTGGGGGAGATCATTCGCTTCCCGGCGGAGATCGCCCGCGCGCAGTTTGCCAACCGCCAGTCGCAGTGGCAGCGGCTGGACGCGCCGACGGTCGCCCAGCAGCAGTCGACGGCGGACTTTTATCTTGCCAACGGCCTCATTCGCGCAAAGCTCGATGTAACGCCGACATTTGATAACGGCTTCAGCGTGCCCGTCGCGCCGGTTCATGCGGAGGCGGCGCCATGATGACCACACGTTTTACCCGTCGTCGTTTCTTACAGTTTACCGGCGGTCTGGCGCTGGCCGGGGCGTCTGCGCCGCTATGGGCTCACGATATGGCGGAGATGGCGAGCGGCGATGAATATCCGGCGCTGCGTCTGGCGCAGCCTTACAAAATCAAGCTGGCGATCAACAAAAGCGCGGTGTGCCTGGCGCCGGTCGCCGTCGCGGAGCAGCAGAAGATTTTTAGTAAATATAATCTCGACGTTGAGTTTGTTAACTTCGGTAACTCGACGGATGTCCTGCTGGAAGCGATTGCCACCGGCAAGGCCGACGCCGGGGTCGGCATGGCGCTACGCTGGCTGAAGGCGCTGGAGCAGGGCTTTGATGTCAAGCTCACCGCCGGGACGCACGGCGGCTGCCTGAATCTGCTGACGGCCAAAAACTCGCCTTTTAGCGCGCTGGAGAGTCTGAAAGGGCAAACCATTGGCGTCACCGATATGGCCGGGCCGGATAAAAACTTCTTCGCCATCTTGCTGAAACGCCACGGTATCGACCCGATTAGCGATGTGCAGTGGAAAGTCTATCCGGCCGACCTGCTCAGCGTGGCGCTGGATAAACGCGAAATCGCCGCCATCAGCGGCAGCGAACCCTTCAGCTATCGCCTGCTGGAAACCGGCAAATATCAGCTAATCGCCAGCAATATGACCGGCGATTACGCCAACCTTAGCTGCTGCGTGCTGGGCGTCAGCGGCTCCCTTGCGCGCGATCATAAACCGGCGGCGGCCGCGCTTACCCAGGCGATTCTGGAAGCGCACAGCTACGCCGCCGCGCACCCGGAAAGCGTGGCGCAATCTTTTCTCGCCCATGCGCTAAACACTAACGAAGCGGAGGTGAGCGGCATTCTTCACGGCCAGGGGCACGGCCATCATGCGGTGGGCGAGGCTTTTGTTAAAGAGCTGACGCAGTATGCCGTGGATCTGCAGCGGGTACAGGTCATCAAACCGGGAACCGATCCTCATCAGTTTGCGGAGAGTATTTATGTCAACGTTTTCGCCTGATCGCGCGCTCGCCCGACCGGGGCCCGGCGCTCTGCTATGGACGGAGGGCGGGCTTGCCGCCGCGCTATGGCTGCTGGGCGGCCTGTTCTCGCAGGCATGGCCCGATGCTGGTCGGCGCTGGCCGTTTAGCGAGGAGTGGGCGCTGGCGCAGTTCACTCTCGGCGGCGGCCTGCTGTTACTGACGCTGAGTTACCGTTACTGGCGCCAGCGGGGGGCGCGTTTGCAGCGTGCCGGGAAATGGCTGGCGCTGCTGCCGGTGCTCTTTGCGCTATGGGAAGGGCTGACGGCCAAAACGGCGTTGTTGCCGGTGCCGTTTTTCGCTCCGCCGCAGGCGCTGGTTGAAGTGCTGCACGATGACTGGCCGCGGCTGCTTGATAGCCTGCTGCATTCGCTGGGGCTGCTCGGACTCGGAGTGCTGCTTGGCACCAGCTGCGGGTTTATCAGCGGGCTGGCGATTGGCTGGTCTCAGCGTATTGGTTATTGGGTGCATCCGATTTTACGCCTGCTGGGGCCGGTGCCTTCCACTGCGCTGCTGCCGCTATGCCTGTTTATCTTTCCTTCCAGCTTCGGCGCCAGTGTGTTTTTGATTGCGCTCAGCACCTGGTTCCCGGTCACGGTATTGACCTGGTCCGGGGTCATCGGTATCGATAAAGCGTGGTATGACGTGGCGCGAACGCTGGGAGCCAGCCAGCGATTTCTGATCCTGCGCGTGGCGATCCCCGCCGCGCTGCCGAACGTGTTTGTCGGCTTGTTTATGGGGCTTGGCGCGTCGTTTTCGGTGCTGATTGTCGCCGAAATGGTCGGCGTCAAATCCGGGATCGGTTTTTATCTACAGTGGGCGCAGGGCTGGGCGGCCTATCCGAATATGTACGCGGCGCTATTCGTGATGGCGTTGTTATGTTCCGGCCTGATTAGCGGGCTATTTATGATTCGCGATCGGCTGCTGAGCTGGCAGCGCGGAGGAATGCAATGGTAAGTGCCCAGACAATTTCGACCGGCGCGGCGGTGGCGGTACGTCATCTTCATCATGCGTTTACGTTGGGCAAACAAACGGTGCCGGTGCTGGAAAATATCAGCCTGCAGCTGCGGCCAGGCGAGAGCGTTGCGCTGCTTGGCCCTTCAGGATGCGGTAAATCGACGCTGCTGCGCCTGCTGGCGGGGCTGGAGCCACAGCAAAGCGGGTATATTGAGATTGACGATGCGGCGATGGGCGGACCGGGGCCGGAACGGATCCTCGTTTTCCAGGACCCGACGCTTTATCCGTGGCTGACGGTGCGGCAGAACGTGCTGCTAGGGCCGCAGGCGCAGGGGAAAAAGGGGCTGGAGCCGAAGGCCGACGCGCTGATTTCGCGCATCGGGCTGCAGGCGTTCAGCGAGGCGTGGCCGCGGCAGCTTTCCGGTGGGATGGCACAGCGTGCGGCGCTGGCGCGCGCGTTGCTCAATGAACCGCGTTTACTGCTGCTTGATGAGCCGCTGGGTAAGCTGGATTCACTTACTCGCATCAGCATGCAGCGCGAACTGATTGCGCTATGGCAGCAGCAGGGTTATACCAGCCTGCTGGTCACTCATGATATCGAAGAAGCGCTGCTGCTATGCGAGAGAGTGCTGGTGATGTCGCCGCGGCCGGGGCGAATTATCGCTGAGTTTACGCTGCCGCTGGCGTTTCCCCGCCATCGCGACAATCCGCTGTTATTGCAGCATCGGCAGGATATTTTGCGTATCCTCGGCCAGGAAGAGGATTGGTAAGCCAGGTGCGTTGTCCGGTATTTCCCCGCAGAAGGGGCTGGGGGGAAGTAGCCCGGATAAGGCGCAGCGCGCCGCTATCCGGGGCAGGGCAAGGTTTAAAAATCCATTTTCACCGTAAACTGCACTTCACGCGGGTCGCCAATCTGGTTGCCGAGATTATTGGTGCCAATTGACGAGGTGTAATAGGTCTTATCGAACAGGTTCTTCACATTCACCTGTAGCGTTACCGGATACTGCAGCTTCATTTTGTAAGCCGCGAAGACGTCGGCCACCGCATAGCCCTGCAGATAATAATCCGCGCCGTTGGTGCCGGACCGTTTGCTGACCGCGTGGCCGCCGCCGCCAACGGTCAGGGTGTTGCTGTTATAGACGTTATGAATGTCATAGGTCAGGAACAGCGAACCGGTATGTTTTGGCACGTTCGGTAGCGGTTTACCGGCATAATCGGGATCTTCCAGCACTTTAGCATCGGTATAGCCGTAGCTGGCGATGATGCTGAGGTTATCGGTGAGCGAGCCCGCCAGATCCACCTCCACGCCGCGCGAGCGAACCTTACCCGCGGTCTTCGCCACCGTCTCGTCGCCGATACTTTCGGTATACAGCACGTTACGTTTATGAATATCAAATAATGCGATATTGGCGGTAATACCCTCTAACAGGTCGAATTTGGCGCCGACTTCGTAAGAGGTGGACTCTTCCGGCGGCAGTTCGCCGATGTAGCTGGCAATCGACGACTGCGGCATAAACGACTGGGCGACGTTAGCAAACAGCGACACGTTTGGCGTTACCTTGTAGACCAGGCCTGCCTTCGGCGTCCATTTCTCATCGCGGCTATCGGTATTGACGTTAAACGGTCGGCCTTTCCCGGCATACTGGGTGTAATACTGGTAGCGTACGCCGGCCACGGCAATCCAGTTGTCGGTCAGATACAGGGCGTCCTGCAGATAGGTTGCGTAGCTCTCCTGTTTGATACGCTGATCGCTATCGGCAGCGGAGACGGTATTACAGGTATCGAGAGTGCCGTAAACCGGATGATAAATATTAAAGCCTTTCACGTTCTTACAACGCAGCATATCGGTACGCAGCAGATCGTAATTCTCATAGGCGACGCCGGTCAGCACTTCATTATAAAAGCCGCCGATGACCACATTGCCTTGTAGATCGGCGCGGGTGGAATGCATTTTTTGCGTTGAGCCATGGGTACCGTCGACCCGGCGGGTCAGGTTGCCGGTCGCAGAATCATAGGCCATCACCCTGGCCTGATTATCGTTGTAGTGATCCTGGCTGTAGCTGTAATCAAAGCGCGCGGTCCAGGCGCTGTTAAGTCGATACTCGGCATTCAATTGGGCAATATCGGAATAACCATCGGTGATATTAAAGGCTTCATCGAAACGGGTTTTACGGTCGACGTTGACCGCGTGGCCAGTATTGAGATCGAAAATGGTGCCGCGGTCAAAAGGAGCGCTGTAATCGCGATGTGAATACGAAGCGGTAATAGTCGCGCTATCGCCAAACCAGCTCAGGGAAGGGGCGATAAAGCTGCTTTTGTTCTTGCCGAAATTACGCCAGTAATCTTCATTTTGATATTCGCCGATCAGTCGATAGGCCAGACGAGTCCCTTCTATCGGACCGGTCACGTCGAAGCTACCCGTGCCGCCGCCAAAACTGCTGGAGGTGGCGGAAACCGAACCAGAGAACTGGCGCTCGGGGCGTTTGGTGACAACGTTAATCAGTCCGCCGGGGTCGAGAATACCGTACAGCGTCGAGGCCGGGCCTTTCAGAACTTCCACCCGTTCGGTCGCGGCGTTAAAGCTGCGCGGTAGAACGGTACGCAGGCCGTTGGTCATGATAGAACCGTCGCGATTGGCGCCGAAGCCGCGGCGGGTAAAGGCATCCTGGGTACCGCCGAGGGTATTGGTCTGCACCACGTTGGCGACGTTATACAACGCTTCATCCAGCGAGGTAGCGTGCTGATCTTCCAGCACCCGGTCGCTGACGGTATTCACCACCTGCGGAATATCCAGCAGCGGCATTGAGGTCAATGTCGCCGTGGACGAACTCAGCGGCTGATAACCGCTGGTGGCGTTCTGCTGGCGGCCGTCAGCCACCACGGTAATGGTGTCCTCCGCGTCCTTGGTATTCTTTGCCGCGTTATTTTCTGCGGCCATTAATCCCGGTGAGGCTAAAAAAAGAAGCGAAAAAAGCGCGCGCCCTTGCAACGTCCTGCAGGCGACATGGGGTTGAGTCATTATCTGTTTCTCGTGAACGAATCTGCCTTTGCGGTCAGATAAAGCCAATAAAATCATTGCCCTGAAAATAAAACCTATCTGTTAAGCGTCTGAACGCGCCTTCAGATATGTAATTGAGAATCATTCAAACACGAAGAAATGTAGTAGTAAATGTTATGTAAGATAAAAAATCATCGCAGAAGAAAAGCGCGATTTCGCAGCCTGTCGTAGGCGGTAAGATGCTCTTATTTTATTGATTATAAATGCTATTCATAAAATTCATTTTGTCGATTCGCGAGATGGTCAACGTGAAGGAAGCAACATGAAGCACAGTATTGACTACTACATTCATCCCCTTCATGATCAAAAGAGAATGAGATTTATTTTGATTTGACTGCAGAACGTTGAAGGCGGACGCCGGAACGCTGCGGCGCAGGAGCGAGTTATGCCACAGCGGGTAAACCCTGCAGAAAAGGGGATCGTCCTGGAATCCCTGTCGGCCGGATATGGCCAGACGCTTATCGTCGATGACATTAACCTGACGATCCCCAGCGGTAAAATGACGGTGCTTGCCGGGGCTAACGGCTCAGGCAAATCAACGCTGTTATCGACCATCGCCCGGATGCTAAAGCCGCTCGGCGGCTGCGTCCGTCTGGATGGAAAGGCCATCCACGACATGCCGACCAAAACGGTCTCCCGCCAGCTGGGGATCCTGCCGCAATCGCCGCTGACGCCGGAAGGGCTCACGGTGTTCGAACTGGTATCGCGCGGGCGCTACCCGTGGCAGGGGCTGATGCGCCAGTGGTCTGCAGCCGATGAACAGGCGGTGGAAGAGGCGCTGCTATTAACCGGCACCGCCGAATTCGCCCATCTGGCGGTGGATAGCCTTTCCGGCGGCCAGCGTCAGCGCTGCTGGATAGCGATGGCGCTGGCCCAGCAGACGAAAACCATATTACTGGATGAGCCGACCACCTGGCTCGACCTGCGCTATCAGGTCGAAATTCTTGAACTGCTGCAAAGCCTGACCCGCGAACATGGCCGCACGGTAGTGACGGTGCTTCACGACCTGAACTTTGCGGTGAACTATGCCGACCTGCTGGTATTTCTCAAAAAGGGGCGGATAGCCGGGACCATTTCAGAACAGGAAATCTGCAGCCCCGAACTGATTAAAAACGTCTTTGATGTTGATGTGCAGATGTCAATCAATCCGCAAACCGGCAAACCTTTCTTTATGCCGTTTCGCGCACCCCAGGCCGTTGCCCGATGAGCGCCGCCGTGCTGTACGCCACGCGGCGTCGTACTCGTCCGCGGTTGGCCATGCTGCTATTAACCCTGATGCTAATCGCCGGTTCGCTGATTCATCTTGGTTTAGGCGCCCGCTGGATCGCGCCGCAGACGGTCCTGCAGGCGCTGATCGAGTACGACCCGCGGAACTTCGATCACCGTATTATTGTTGATTTACGTCTGGTTCGGTTGGCGGCGGCGCTGGTGACCGGCGCGGCGCTTGGCGTTGCCGGGGTACTGCTGCAGACGGTGATCCGCAACCCGCTTGGCGAGCCGCATATCCTTGGGCTCAACGCCGGCGCCTCGTTGGCGGTGGTCGCGACCTCGGCACTGGGCCTCTCTCTCGGCGATTTTCCGGCAGCACGCCCGCTAACCGCCGCCTGTGGCGCGGCGCTGCTGTTCGGCGGGGTGATGGCGCTGGCCGCTGCCGGGCGCGGCGGGGCGACGCCGCTGCGCATCACGCTATGCGGCGTCGCGATCTCGGCGTTTGCCTCGGCGGTGACGGCGGCGATATTAATTCTTGATGAACAAACGCTGCTGGCGATGCGCACCTGGCTTGCCGGCGATCTGGCCGGGTTGAACTGGGCTAGCCTACAGGCGGCGCTGGTGCCGGCGCTTTCTGGCATGGGACTGGCGCTGCTTCTCGCGCCACGCCTGAACGTGCTGGCGCTGGGCGATAAAGTGGCGCTGGGGCTGGGGGTGAATCTGGTGCAGACCCGACTGTTGGGGCTGGTCGCTATCGCGCTGCTGTGCGGCGCGGCGGTGGCGGTCGCCGGGCCAATTGGGTTCGTCGGGCTGGTGGTGCCGCACGTAGTGCGCCGTCTGATAACGCAAGATATTCGTCTGGCGTTACCGCTGGCGGCGCCGGTCGGGGCGCTGGTGCTGGTGCTCGCGGATATCGCCGCCCGTACCCTCGTCGCGCCGCAGGAACTGGCGACCGGCGCGATGACCGCGCTGGTGGGCGCACCGCTATTTATCTTTATCGCCGCGAGGTTTTTTAAATGAAACGCGCCGTTCACCGCGCCGGATTTCGGCCACTGGGTTTTGCTTCAAGGCATCTGTTGTTGCGCCCGGCTTCATTAAAAATTGCCGCCTTCATCCTGCTGCTTTTGCTGGCTCTCGGGCTCTACAGCCTCAGCCGAGGCAGCTTCCCGCTGCCATCTTCGACATGGGCGCGTGCGCTGCTGGCGCCGGAGCAGATTGGCGAACAGCAGCGTTTTATCCTGTTTGACATCCGCCTGCCGCGAATTTTGATGGCGCTGCTGTGCGGCGCCATGCTTGGGCTGGCCGGGGCGGCGATGCAGAGCATTACCCGTAACGGTCTGGCGGACCCCGGCCTGATTGGCGTCAAAGAGGGCGCCTGCATTGTCGTGCTGGCGCTAATTCTGTTTTTTCCGGCCGTAGGGCTGGCGTGGCGACCGCTGGCGGGAATGCTCGGCGGTGTGCTGGTGGCGCTGTTGGTGCTGGCGCTGGCGCGCGATTGTTCACGTCCGCGCTTTATTTTGATTGGCATTGGCGTGTCGTGGACGCTGGCGGCAGCGGTTGGCATTTTTATGACCACCGCCGACGTACGCGATGTACAGACGGCGATGATCTGGCTCTCCGGCAGCCTGCACGCGGCGACCTGGCCGCTGCTGGCGGTGGCGTTTAGCTGGGCGCTGCCTGGCGCACTGATTCTGTTCTGCACTGCCCGCGCGGCGGATGTGGCGCTGCTTGGCGACAGTACCGCCATCGGTCTTGGCGTGCGTTTGCCGCAGCTCACGCTACTGCGTTTCTTCGCCCCCGTGCTGCTGACCTCTGCCAGCGTTTCCTGCGTTGGCAGTCTGGGTTTTGTCGGTCTGATGGCGCCGCATATGGCGCGCTTCGTCCTGCGCGGCGGTCAGGTGGCGCTGCTCTGCGGCAGCGCGCTGATTGGCGCGTTGCTGGTGCTGGCAACCGATACGCTGGGGCGGCTGGCGTTTGCGCCGCTGCAGATCCCGGCGGGGATTGTCATTGCGCTGGTAGGGTGCCCATTTTTTATTGCTCTGCTTTGGCGTCGCCGTGACGCCCTGTAAATCAAAAAGGATTGTTATGCGTTGGTTCGTTTCTCTGCTGGTGCTGTGCGCGGGCGCTGCCGCGGCTGTCGATTCGCAAACCTTCACCGACGATTTAGGTCGTACGGTGAGCGTACCGCTGCATCCGCAGCGTATCGTTTCGATGCACGATCTCGATATTACCATCCCGCTGATCGAGCTTGGGGTGCCGCCGGTAGCCAGCCATGGCCGGACGCGCCCTGACGGCAGCCATTACCTGCGCTCCAGCGCTCAGTTAACCGGCGTCGATTTCGACAATAGCGATATTCGCTTTATTGGCACCGCCGATATTGACCTTGAAGCCGTGGCCGCGGCGAAACCGGATCTGATCATTACCGAGCCCAGCCGTCATGTCTCGGTGGAGCAGCTGGCGAAAATCGCGCCGACGGTCAGTATCGATCACCTGCAGGGCAGCGCGCCGCTGATTTACCGCAAACTGGCGCAGCTCACCGGCAGCCAGGCGCGGCTGGCGGTGCTTGAACGTCGTTATCAGGAACAAATCAAACAGCTAAAGGCCACGGTCGCCCCCCAGCAGTACCGCGTGTCGGTGATTCAGGCGAATAACGGTAAGGTAACGGTACACCACTCGTATCACGCGCTGGGGCGGGTTCTGCGCGACGCCGGGTTCCGCTTCCCGCCGTTGATCGACAAGATCCCCGATGGCCAGCGGATCGACGTCAGCGCTGAACAGCTACCGGAGCTGGATGCCGATTTTGTCTTCGCCACCTGGCGTTCGGACACCGGCGGTAAGCCGCAGGATGAGCTAAAGGCCATGGAGGCGGTCATGCCCGGCTGGTGTGACTTTATGCGCGCCTGCCGAACCGGCCGCTATATTTTGCTGCCGCGCGAAGAGGTTATTTCTAATTCGTACGCCGCATTGACGCTGATGGTGGCTCAGGTGCAGTCGCACATCGCCGGACGGCCGATTCCAGCGGGGGCGAAATGAAAGCAGGGGTGAAAAAAGAGAAGGGCAGAGTCGATCTGTTTGGCGAGCGTTTTCGCGCTCGCGCGCACCAGCTTTCGCCCCGTTTACGCGAGGTGGCGAACTACATCAATGATAATCGTGAAGTGGTGCTGGAGCGCACGGCAATGGAGATAGCCACCGCCACCCACACCTCCGATGCCACCGTGGTGAGGGCGATTCAGGCATTGGGTTTTGCCGGGCTGCGTGAGTTAAAAGAGACCATGGCGCGCTGGTTCGGGCCGTCAGCGACCTCGTCGGAAAAGATGCGCTCGACGGTGGGGGCACTCTCCTGTGATGTCAATTCCAGCATTGATTTTGTGCTGGATGGGCATCAACGCGCCTGTGAGGTGCTATCGCGTGCCGATAATCGCGCGGCGGTAGCCCAGGCGGTGGCGCTATTGGGCGATGCGCGTCAGGTGGCGATATTTGGCATCGGGGCGTCGGGGATCCTCGCCGAGTACACCGCGCGTCTGTTTAATCGTATTGGCTTACCTGCCTGTACCCTCAACCGTACCGGCTTCAGTCTCGCCGAGCAGTTGATTAGCCTGCAGCGCGGCGACGTGCTGATTATGATGGGGCAAAAATCACCGCATCGGGAGGGCATGACCACATTGCGCGAGGCGCAGCGGCTGGGGATCCCGACGATATTACTCACCCAGGCGCTAGATTCGCGCTTCAGTCAACTGGCGCAGGTGGTGATTGATGTTCCGCGCGGCGGCGATAACGGGCGGGTGCCGCTGCACGGCACCGTGCTGATTTGCCTTGAGATGATCGTGCTGTCCGTCGCCTCGACCGCGCCGCAAAAGACGGTCAAATCAATGAAGCGAATCAATGAATTGCATCGAGCCATTGGCAAATCAGGTGGTCAACGCGGTTGAACAAAAGATAATTCACTATCCGGTTGCATGCCATGCTAAGTGTGTGTATTTTTATGCAAAATAAATGCATAAAAAGGATGTCTCATGGTCAAGAATTTGCTCAAAGCGTGTTTCATGATGGCCGCGCTGGCGGCAGCCGGACAGGCGGCTGCGGAAACCTATACCGTCGGCTCCGGCGGCACCTACCGTCCCTTTGAATTTGAAAATAGTCAAAAACAGCTGGAAGGCTTTGATATCGATATCATCAAAGCCATCGCCAGGGCCGAAGGTTTTGACGTGAAGCTGGTCAACACTCCCTGGGAGGGCATTTTCGCCACCCTGGGCACCGGCGATCGCGACATTATCATCTCGGGTATTACTATCACCGATAAACGCAAACAGATGGTGGATTTCTCCGCGCCATACTTCCCGGCCGAGCAGTCGATTGTGGTGCCGGAAGGTTCAAAAGTGCACTCGCTGGCGGCGTTGAAAAACGAGAAAGTTGGGGTGGTGAACTCCAGCACCGGCGATATTGTGGTTTCGCAGGAACTGGGTAAAAACAGTACCTCCATTAAGCGCTTCGACAATACGCCGCTGATGCTGCAGGAGCTGTTTGAGGATGGCGTCAGCGCCGCGGTAGGCGACGTCGGGGTAGTAAAATACTACATCAAGCAGCACCCGGAAAAGCAGTTCAAGCTGGTGCCTGACGCTAAATTTGAGCGCCAGTATTTCGGTATCGCCGTCGCTAAAGGTAACAGTGAACTGCTGGGCAAAATCAACGCCGGTTTGCAGAAAATCGTTGCCGACGGCACCTATGCCAAAATCTATAAAACCTGGTTCGATGACAACGTACCGACGCTGCCTGCGCAATAACACCATTTTTCAGTGACCGCGGCTGTCGCTCAGGCGATGGCCGTATTTTTTTAGGGAAGGACTATGACGGGATTCCGTTGGGAGATCATCGAGGAGTACGGCCCGCTGTTTATGGACGGCGCCTTGATGACGATTAAATGTACCATTATCTGCGTGATCCTCGGGACGCTGTGGGGGTTAACGCTTGGACTGGGGCGGATGGCGAAGGCCGAGCACGGGCCATGGAAATATATTCTGCGTTATCTGGTACAGTTTCCGGTACGCTTCTACGTCAGCGCCTTCCGCGGTACGCCGCTGTTCGTGCAGATCATGGTGGTACACTTTGCGCTGGTGCCGCTGTTTATTAACCCGCGCGACGGCCTGCTGGTCACCAGCGGGATAATGAGCGCCGATTTTGCCCGCGAACTGCGTTCTAACTACGGCGCGTTTCTCTCCTGTATCGTGGCGATTACCCTCAACGCCGGGGCCTACGTGTCGGAGATTTTCCGCGCTGGCATCCAGTCTATCGATAAAGGGCAGATGGAAGCTTCGCGCGCGCTGGGTATGCCGTGGTGGAAAACCATGCGTAAAGTGATCCTGCCGCAGGCGTTTCGCCGCATTCTGCCGCCGCTTGGCAACAACGCTATCGCTATTGTTAAAGACTCATCGCTAGCCTCGGCGATCGGGCTTGCCGATCTGGCCTACGCGGCGCGAACCGTCTCCGGCGCTTACGCCACCTACTGGGAACCCTACCTGACTATCTCGCTGGTCTATTGGGTGATTACCTTCCTGCTGGCGCAGCTGGTTAACCGTCTGGAAAAGAGGTTTGGCAAAAGTGATTCACATTAATAACTTACATAAGCGCTTTGGCGATAGCCACGTACTGCGCGGCATCAGTTGCGATATTAAACCGCAGGAAGTGGTTTGCATTATCGGGCCCTCCGGCTCCGGCAAAAGCACCTTTCTGCGCTGCATGAACGCGCTGGAAACCGTGAGCGAAGGCGAAGTGGTGGTCAACGGCTTTGCCGCCCATGACCGGACGACCGACCTCAACAAGATGCGCGAAAGCGTTGGCATGGTGTTCCAGCGCTTTAACCTGTTCCCGCATATGACGGTGCTGGAAAACCTGCTGATGGCGCCGATGAATCTGCGCAACATGCCGCGCCAGCAGGCGGTCGACCTGGCGGATGCCTTGCTGGCGAAAGTGGGCCTCAGCGATAAGCGCGATGCCTGGCCTTCCAGCCTCTCCGGCGGTCAGCAGCAGCGGGTAGCGATTGCCCGCGCGCTGGCAATGAAGCCGTCGATCATGCTGTTTGATGAGCCCACGTCAGCGCTGGATCCGGAACTGGTAGGGGATGTGCTCGAAGTGATGAAAAATCTCGCCAGCGAAGGGATGACGATGGTAATCGTGACCCACGAAATGGGCTTTGCCCGCGAAGTGGCTGACCGGGTGATTTTCATCGATCAGGGGGTGATTCAGGAAGAGGGCAAACCGGCGCAGATCTTTAGCGCGCCGACCAATCCACGCACCGCCGCCTTCCTCAGTAAGGTGCTGTAGCCATCAGCAAAACGGGCAGGTGGAGTCCCGCCTGCCCGTTATCAACAACCCCGCTATTGCGCGGTCTCGGTAGCTTCTTCCATGTCTTCTTCCTGCTCATTGGCGAGCAGCGTTTTTTCATTCTTGCTAAGGCACTGGATAAGCAGGAACAGCACGCCGCTTGCGAACAGGGTGATGATCAAGCCGTCGTAGCCGGAGACGCCAATCAGCATGCCGCTGACAATCGGCCCGGCCACGCTACCGGCGGACCAGAAAAAGCCAAACAGGGCGTTAATCATGATTAACTTTTGCCCGCTAAAGGTTTTACCCGCCCGCACCAGCGACAGGGTATAAAGCGCGCCCGCCGCGGCGCCGAGCAGCAGGCAGATAGCCATCAGCTGTACGCGCGAGGCGAGCATAAACGGCAGCGCCAGTAGCGACAGGCTAAAGATAACCGCGCAGATAAGATGCACGCGGCGGATGCCGAAGCGGTCGGCAACCCATCCCAGCGGCGCCTGGAACATGGCGTCGCCGGTGAGGACGACAGTGACCAGCAGTACCGCCATCGTTTCATTTAAACCTTTATCGATGCCGTACAGCGGCAGTAGCGCGAGAATACTGGCGTCGAAGAAGGCAAAGCAGAATACCCCAGAGGCCAGGACCGGCAGGAAAGCCCCCAGGCTACGCCAGCTGGCGCGCTCGGCAAGGCTTTCGCGACTGCCGCGCGGCAGATGACGCAGCATCAGCAGGCAGACGGCGGTAATGGCGACAATCGCCATCAGCGCCGCGTGTTGCCAGGCGGGGCCGACGGAGATAAGCAGCGGGCCGGCGAGCTGGCAGCCGGTAAAGGCCGAGGCATAGATGCCGGTGAGAGTCGCGCGATTACTGCCCGCCGCGCCGCCGGTTATCCAGCTTTCCCCCAATACGATAATGACGCCGGAGGCGAGGCCGGTCAGCAGGCGCGGCACCAGCAGCAGCGTCATGTCGGTGGTCATGCAGGAGGCGATGGTCGCCAACGCCAGCAGGATCAGGCTGACGCTGAGCAACGCGCCCATTTCAAAACGACGGCACAGCGCGGGAGAAAGAAAAGAAGAGAGCATCATTCCAGCGGGCGGCAGCGCGGCCAGCAGGCCGACATAAAGCGGAGCAACTTGCTGCTGCGCCAGCTCAAGGCTGATTAATGGCACCGTATAGCCGGTGATAAATCCCACAAGTGAAGCGGCCATGATCATCGCTAGCGTGGGGGCCAGGCGATTCTGGTCTGGGTTAAACATTGTATTCCCGATAACGGAAGGTTGCAGGTGGATAATCCGGCAAGACGCCGACCAGTCTGCATGATAATTAATCAGCTGACGGAAGTCACCGCTGAAATAGCTACTATTTTTGATATTGATAAAACGATCCGCTGGTGAATAGACAAAAATCATCATCGCTGAAGTTGTCAGCCGCGGGGGCGAAAGGATATAACGAAGGGTGCCGCCTGGAAGCAGCAGGACGGGGACTACTCATTCAGTAATGAAAGGAACAGGACATGGCGGTATCGTCTTCACTGATTGCCGAAGCTATCGGCTGGCGTCGCGATTTTCATGCTCATCCGGAGCTTGGGTACCAGGAGCAGGAGACCTCGCGTCGGGTCGCCGGGCTACTGGCTTCGTTCGGCCTGCAGGTGCATGTCGGGCTGGCTGGTACCGGGGTGGTCGCGACGCTTGAGAACGGCCCGGGGCCGGTGATTGGCCTGCGCGCCGATATGGATGCGCTGCCGATCGCTGAACAGGGGGCGGTGGAATATCGTTCGCGTCGTGCTGGCGTAATGCATGCCTGCGGCCATGACGGTCACACCGCCATGCTGTTGGCCGCCGCCGCGCACCTTGCGCAGACCCGCAACTTTGGCGGCACCGTGCATTTTGTCTTTCAACCCGCGGAGGAGAACCTCGGCGGCGCGCGCAAAATGGTGGAAGAGGGGTTGTTCGAGCGCTTCCCGATGGACGCTATTTACGCGCTGCACAACTGGCCAGGTTTGCCGCTCGGGCATGTGGCGGTGAATCCCGGGGCAATGATGGCCTCGCTTGACGCCTTCGAGATAACGCTCACCGGCAAAAGCTGCCATGCGGCGATGCCGGAGAGCGGCGCTGACCCTATCGTCGCCGCCGCCCAGCTGATTATGGCGCTGCAGACGATTCCATCGCGACGCCTGTCGCCGCAGGATTCCGCGGTGGTCAGCATTACCCAGATAAACGGCGGTGAGGCGATTAACGTGCTGCCGGACCGCGTGGTGCTGCGCGGGACTTTCCGCTGCCTGAGTAATACGGTGCGCGAGCGGGTAAAAAACCTGATTGAGCAATACGTGCATACGCAGCCGCAGGTCTCCGACGTTGACGGTCAGATTGCGTGGTATCCGGGCTATCCGGTGACCAAAAACGATGAGCAACAGGCGCTGAAGGTGCGCGAGGTGGCGCAGGCCGAGCTCGGCGAAGCCGCGGTACGCTGGCAGATCAATCCTTCCATGGCGTCGGAGGATTTTGCCTGCATGCTGGAAGTGTGTCCCGGTGCCTATTTCTGGATAGGGACAGACGGCGAGACGCCCTCCAGGCCGCTACACAATGCCAGCTACGATTTTAACGACGATCTGCTGGCGCCCGGCGTGGCGCTGTGGACGGCGCTGGTGGAATCGCTGCTACCTGCCGGGCAGGGCTAAGTTATCGTGCGCCGCGGAAAGCGGGTCAAGGGTCTCCGGGCGCCAACATCTTGCAGTTTAAAAAGCCTCGATGGGAGTTCACTTAGCTAAATAACCCCCATCGATGGGATAAACGCCGCCGGTACAGAACGCCGCATTTTCTGACAGCAAAAACAGTATGAAGTCTGCTATTTCCCGCATTTTTGCCATCCTCTTCATAGGGTGGCTATTGGCGAAACTACGTACGATATTGTCAGGAAATTCACTCATTCGTGGCGTTTGGACATAGCCCGGAGCGACGGCATTGATTCGAATGCCTTGCGTTGCAAACTCTAATGCTGCGGTTTGGGTCAAACCGATGATACCGTGTTTAGCCACGGTGTAGGGCGCTAATCCGGGAATACCAACCAGACCATTTACTGCAGATAAATTAACGATAGAACCGCCAGACTTCATCATTGCAGGTATTTCGTATTTTAGGCAGTAAAAAACGCCGCTCAATGAAGTGGCAATAACTTTATCCCAGTTTTCAACCGTCTGCTCTGTTATATTTTTACCATGTTCACCTGTGATGCCCGCATTATTTACAGCATAATCAAGTCTGCCAAAATGTTTGATAACTTTAGCGATCATTTGCTCTACTTGTTCGGGTTGTGACACATCGCATCCGATCCCCAGCGCCTGTTGCCCCTGTGAAGATAATTGTTTCGCTTTTTGGATGGCCTGCTCTGGTGAACGGGAGACAATAACGACCTTAGCCCCATGTTGGTGTAATTGCTCTGCGACTGCCTCACCTATCCCTGTCGTGCTTCCTGTGATGACAGCAACTTTATTCTGGAAATTCATCATTCCCCCTATGACGTAGAATTGAGTCTTGCATCTGGGGGAGTATACAAAATAGCTGTGACAATTTTTGTCAGTACTCTTTTGCCTCGTCGATCCTTTCTTTTATTCTCCATTTTTTCAATAAAGCCGTCCGGCTTTCCCTGTAGATAGAGTCCAGTTGTGCCATCTCTGCAATTTTATCAGTTCTAAAGTGACGAAAATCATTTCTCATTTCACACCATGCGACCAAAAGCCAACATGACTGCATATATGCCAATCCGATGGGCCATATAACACGAGAAGAGTAAGCGCCTTTCTTGTCACAATATTTTATTTTGATTTTACTTTGCTTTTTAATAGCGCTACGAATGTCTTTGAAAAATACCTCATTGCTTTCTGCAGGGCCGATCAAATAGGATTGGCTTTCGATAAGGTTTTTTAATTCATCAGGAATGACGGCGTGTATTTTGGCAAGCGCGTTCCTTGCTGTATTTTTGAAATCATCATCTGTGTTATGAGATACCCAGTTTAGCCCAAGGGTAATAGCATTGATTTCTTCATGAGAAAGATTTAAGGGCGGCAAATGAAAATCAGACTTGACGATATAACCAATACCGGCCCCACCTTCAATACGAACCCCTTGATCCTGTAGCGTTTTTATATCTCTATAAAGCGAGCGCACGCTTATTCCTAATCTTTCTGAGAGCGTGGATGCCGTGATGGGATATCTTTGCGCCCTTAATATCTGTAGTAACTCGAGAAGCCTCTCTGTTCTGGTCATATCTATAAATCCATCCCGATACTGCGAAAAATCTTAAATCTAAAGTTTCCCGTTCATGCGCAGCGCATCAACAACGAGTGAAAAGGCAGGGGAAGGCTGCTTGCGGCTGGGATAATAAAGATAGTAGCCCGGAAAAGGATGACACCAGGACTCAAGCACCCGCACGAGACGATCTTCTCTGATGTGTGAGCCGAATTCCTCTTCAGGTAAAAAGGCGATGCCTAACCCGGCCAGGGCGGCGTCGACAACATGATCCGACGTGTTAAATGTCAACTGTCCATTAACCCGGACGTTCAACTCTCCTCCCTCGCGATCGAATTCCCAGACATAAATCCCGCCGGAGCGGACCATGCGCAAATTAATACACTGATGCTGCGTCAGCTCATGAGGCGTTTGCGGCTGCGGGTATCGCGCGAAATAATCTGGCGAGGCGGCTGCGGCCATGCGTAGTTTCGGGCCGATTGGCATCGCTATCATATCTTTATCAATCGTATCGCCAAGCCGCACGCCCGCATCAAACCGATCCGCCACGATGTCCCGGAATCCGTGATTAGCATCGAACTCAATATGAATATCCGGATATTCGCGGAGCAGCGGCGCAAGCTTGGGCAGCAGGGTCGTCTTCAGCACGTTCGGCCCGCAGGTGATGCGGACGGTGCCTGCAGGCTTGTCCCGCAGTTCAGTCAGCATGTCCAGCTCAGCCTCTATCTCGTCAATACGATGGCCCACTGATTGCAACAGGCGCTCCCCGGCGACCGTCGGGGACACACTGCGGGTGGTCCGCGTCAATAGTCGGATTTGCATTCGTTCTTCCAGCCCGGAAATCGCCTGGCTTAGCGCAGGCTGGGTCACGCCAAGCTGCGCGGCGGCGCGCGTGAAGCTGCCTTCCCGCGCCACGGTGACGAAAGAGAGTAAATCGTTGAGGTTGCGTCTTGCCATGTTGGTTTCCGGGCTATTTATAAATTTTACTTATAAGGCTATTAAGCATTCATTAGCTAGTTTCACTGCTGCCTATTGGTAACAATAATGCGATGAAAAAGTCAACGCTAAACGAGATGGAAAATGCTCACCGTAAAACGCCACTGCTGATGATCCTCTCCGCCGGGCTCAGGGCTGCGGATTGAGCCGTCGCGCCTTCCATACCCATCGTTCTTTTTAACTCACACGCTTATCCCCTACGTCGCCGTTTCAGAAGGGGGAGGGCATCCCATTATCAACAGAAAAGAAAGGCTAAATGCGTAATCAGAAAACTGAAACCAGAAATCAGAACGGAGCCCGTGAAAAACAGCAGGCGCACTGGGGCGGCGTGTTTGCTATGACGCTGTGCGTCTTCGCCCTGATTGCCTCCGAATTTATGCCGGTCAGCCTCCTGACATCGATGGCGCAGTCCCTGAAGGTCACCGAAGGTATGGCCGGGCAGGGAATTGCCATTTCTGGCGCGTTTGCGGTGATGACCAGCCTGTTTATTTCCCGACTGGCAGGCACGCTTAACCGAAAAACGCTGTTGCTTGGCCTGACATGCATCATGGCCCTTTCCGGGGGCGTCATTGCGATGGCACCTAATTACCTGACCTATATGACGGGCCGGGCCCTGATTGGCATCGTGGTCGGCGGGTTCTGGTCAATGTCGGCGGCAACAGCGATGCGCCTGGTGCCGGTGCATCGTGTTCCGCTGGCCCTGGCCATTTTTAACAGCGGCAACGCGCTGGCAACCGTTGTGGCCGCGCCTCTGGGCAGCTGGCTGGGTTCCGTCATCGGCTGGCGGGGAGCCTTCTTCTGTCTGTTACCCGTCGCCATCGTCGCGTTTATTTGGCAACTGCTCAGCCTATCTTCCATGCCGGTTACCCGCCAGCCTGCGGGGGCCGGCAACGTCTTCGCACTGTTACGCCGTCGGGTGGTTATGCTGGGCATGTTGGGTGTGGGGATCTTCTTTATGGGGCAGTTCACGCTCTTTACCTATATCAGACCTTTCCTTGAGACGGTCACGAAGGTAGACGCCTCAGCGGTGACTCCCATCCTGCTGGTCATCGGGATGGCGGGTTTCATCGGCACCATGCTGATTGGCCGGGTATTGAAGCGCGGATTCTACCCGACGCTAATGGCGATTCCCGTGCTGATGGCGATCGCGGCGCTGGCTCTGATCGTGTTTGGCAGCCAGGTGGCCATCGTGACGGCCTTGCTCGGGCTGTGGGGGTTTATTTCAACCGCCGCGCCCGTGGGATGGTGGGCATGGGTTCCACGCACGTTCCCCCAAAATGCCGAAGCGGGCGGCGGGCTGATGGTGGCGATGGTGCAATTGTCCATTGCGCTGGGATCCACCGTGGGGGGCCTGCTGTTCGACCATCATGGCTACCAGAGCACCTTTCTGGCCAGCGCCGCGATGTTGATTATCGCAACCGTACTGATTTTCCTGACCTCACGTGCAGACGCGTCTGCCGATGGTCTTTCATCACACTCGTCCTGACAAGGAAACTATCATGAATAAATTTGCGTTAGCCCTGGGAATGTTCATCAGCGCATTTGCCGCCTCGGCGGCGGATATGTCCAGAGGCGCTGATAACTTTTATAAAAGCGAAAAAGTGACGCAGCAGAAAGTCACTTTTAAAAATCAGTATCAAATGAACGTGGTCGGCAATCTGTTTATCCCGAAAACGATAAATCATAACGCCAAAAACCCGGCGATCGTCGTTGGTCATCCAATGGGCGCGGTCAAGGAACAAAGCGCAAACCTGTATGCGCAGAAGCTGGCGGAGCAGGGGTTTGTTACGCTGGCGATCGATCTCTCGTTTTGGGGAGAAAGCGAAGGCAAGCCGGGGCACCTGATTTCACCGGAAATCTACGCGGATGATTTCAGCGCGGCGGTGGATTACCTCAGTACGCAACCGTTTATTGATCCAGAAAATATCGGCGTGCTGGGCATCTGTGGCAGCGGAAGTTTTGTCATCAGCGCCGCGAAAATTGACCCGCGTATGAAAGCTATCGCCACCGTCAGCATGTATGACATGGGCGCCGCGTTTCGTAACGGTCTTAACCATTCCCAGACGCTGGAACAGCGCAAGGCCTTTATCCAGTCGGCCATTGAGCAGCGGTTTGCCGAGTTCAAAGGAGGAGAGAAAGCATACATTCCGGGTACCGTGAATAAGCTGGACGCTTCTACGCCGCAAATTCAGCGCGAGTTCTTTGATTTCTATCGCACCGAACGCGGCGGTTACACCCCGCAGGGCGAGAAAGAGGAGCTGACGACCAAACCGATGCTGAGCAGTATCGGTAAGTTTATGAACTTCTATCCGTTCAATGATATTGAAACCATTTCGCCGCGTCCGATGCTCTTTATTACCGGTGACCAGGCCCATTCAAAAGAGTTCAGCGAGGACGCCTTTAAACGCGCCGGTCAGCCTAAAGAGCTGTATGTCGTTCCGGGGGCAGGGCACGTCGATCTGTATGACCGCACGGACGTGATCCCCTTCGACAAGCTGACGGACTTTTTCCGCAATAATCTTAAATAACGCGTGGTAATGGGTTGTATTAATAGCTACCGACCTTCGGGTCGGTAGTGGGGTGTAATTTGCTCAAAAGGACAAAATGCTGCCGCATTACTGAGAGTTGAAATGTCTGTGTAGTGCCAGGAGGGGACATCACAGAGATGGCTGTGTGGTGTCACTTGCGGGGGTTACATGATTTACCTGTAATCAAGTGCCATAGCAAACGGGCAAATATTCTTGAGGCTGCGGGGAAGTGCAGCCTCAGTGATATGACTGTGGAAAGCGGTTTATTATTTCTTTGCTGCTCGAATCAGGCCGTCAAGCCATTCCTGATGACCATTAAGCATTGGGTTCGGGCGGGTATTGGCCAGATCTTTTGCCGGGACTCCGTTCTGTGTTTCCTGCGTTAGGATACGGACCCTATGACCGGAAAGATCCTCCAGTAGCCACGCATGATGGACATCGAGTCGTTGAGCGGTATCTTTTTCACCGGCCCATCCGTGCCATGCCAGGCGAGCAGGTTTACCCTCAGCAGGTGGAACAAACTCCACAACCTGAGCTTCAACTGGGAAACCAAACGTGCTGAAGTAGAAGCGAACCCCATTTTCCAATTCTGGACCTTTGTTGTCATAAAAGCGCACATCGGCGGAATTTTTATAGTATTCCGGCCATAGCAGTGGCTGACACAGGAGCGGCCAGACATCATTGACGTTCAGACCTGAGATGATCATTTCATTAGAAACAAAGTTATCGGTAAAACCCGGAATAAAGCCTTCAGGCCAGTTAATCGCGTTCATAAATTTCTCCAATTGCTATAGTTGAGTGTACTGCGTGTGTCATTACGGCAGTAACGTGATGACAGTGATTATTGGTGCAATGGAGTTATAAGGCGAATTGTCATTACTTATATTCTTAATAAGATAAATTATATCAGGGCGCGGGATGTTGGCTTACTTCTGCGCATAAAGCACGAATCCACTGATGACTTGGGTCACGATGGGTTCGCTCATGCCAGGCCATGCTCTTGGTAAAGCCGGGTACTTTCAGGGGCAAAGGGAGAATGATGAGATCGTTGTTAGTCAAGACCATGCGGTGAGGTACAACTGCAATCATATCAGTCACTTGCAATATATCAGGTATCACCTGAAAACTGTTAACTGACATGCCTACTCGTCGTGTCAGACTGAGCTTAGCCAGTGCTTCATCTGTAACACCGGTGAAGTTACCTTCTGATGACACCAAAATATGTTCCTGTTTGCAAAATTGTTCGAGCGTCATTTCCGAACTCGCTGCCAGAGGATGATGACGTCGTGCTACGCAGACATAATCTTCTTCATAGAGCGCTCTTCCATGCAGGTCTTCGGGGGTTGTTTGCGGTGTTATCAAAGCCAGATCAACTTCACCCCGAGACAACTGCTGATACATTCGCTCATTGTCCACGGGCCGCACGGCGATTTTAATATTCGGTGCACGTTGTTTTAGCTCAGCCATCAACGGAACGACAACAGCCTTAAGTGCATAGTCCGTTGCTACGATGGTATAAGTCAGCTCCGCCGCCATAGGATCAAATTGCTTTTGTTTCAGCATGATAGCGATATCGGTGAGTATTTGTTTCACCGGCATAGAAAGTTCGGTGGCCCGCATTGTGGGAACCATACCGTGACTGGTGCGAACAAAGAGGGGATCGTCAAAATAATCACGCAAGCGAATAAGCATGCCACTGACGGCAGGTTGTGTCAGGGAGAGGCGCTGCGCAGCCCGGGTCACGCTTCCTTCATCCAGTAATGCATCAAGGGCCTTAAGAAGGTTAAGGTCGAGGGTTCTCATATCATTTTTCATAGTGAAGTAGCCTGACAGATATAAAATTTTAATTCAGGCTAAATGCTCGGGAAAAGGTTGTCTAGAAGGTTTATGAGTGTTTTCCTTTTGGTGATCTTTTAGTTTTGGCTGGTAACCTTTGTAAAGATAAATCCGCTCTTCGCTTACGGCAGACCTGAGTTTGTCCGCTCCGTGCCAGAGGCGGACGTTGAGGAGAATGTTATTTTGATGCGAAATATTTGCGTAATATTTTTTCTAATAGCGAGAAAACGACCGTCACCCTTTTTGGAGTAATCAGCTGGTAAGGCCGATATAAATAAAATTGCCATTTCTCCTGTCGCAGTTCTGGCAGTGGGGGAACAAGTTGGCCGCTTGTTAAGTACTCCCTACAAATAAAATCGCTGGATTGTACAACTGTTTTCCCGGCCAAGGCAGCCTGAATTTCGGCGTATGGGTCTGTTGTATAAAACTCGATATGACGAGGGACAAAAGTATTCACTGCGTCACTCATAAACTCAAATAATTTTCCTGTATCAGGGTTAATTAAACCACTAAATGGATAACGCTGCCGAAGATCTTCTAAATCAGTTGGTGCTCCCAGGCGTGCAATGAGTTCAGGGGATGAGACTAAAATATGTTCAACTTGCCCGATGTTTTTAATGATAAAGTTAGGATTAGGTTCTCGCCCTACGCGTATACCTATATCGATACGATGCTCTATAGTATCAAGTTTCATCATATCTAAACGCCAGTCGATAAATAACTCAGGATAGGGACGTAGTGCAGTCAATAGTTCATACAATATTTGTTCATGATTTGGAAATCGAAGTAATGTGATACGAACAATACCCTTCATTTCATTATCATCTTTCGCCGTCTGAAATAGTTTTTCAGAATCCTCCAGCAGTCGCTTCGCTTGGGGTAAAAATAGCTCGCCGAAACTGGTGAGAAAGATCGAACGAGTATTGCGTTTGAAAAGAGGTTCACCAAGTTGTTTCTCCAGCTCAGCGACTGTCCGCGTGACTACTGATGGTGAAACCGACAGCTTGGTTGCTGCTTCGCGGAAGTTCAGGGTATCAGAGGCGATGATAAAAAACTTTAGAGCATCAAGTTTGTTCATGATTGTTGTGAAAATTGCAATAATGTATTTTGATAATAGCAATTAATTTGCAACTATTCCAGTCATATAATCGAACAATCAAATAAGTAACCTGTCTTAATTTTTTATCAGAACTCAAAAGAGTAAATTATGTCAATTCAACCAGTAGAGTTAAACAAAGCCTATCGTTTATTGCAGATCGGGCCAACAACAATGATATCGGCTAAAAATGATGGCATTGAAAATGTCATGGCAGCGGCTTGGGTGGGATTAATAGGCAATAACAAAGTGATGGCTTTTATAGGTCCACAGGCATTTACTCGTGGGCTTGTAGAAAAAAGCGGATATTACGTTGTCCAGATCCCAGTAGTAAATCAGATGGAAATGGTTTTATATGCTGGGGGCAACAGTTATTCTGACACACCCGATAAAAACAGTAAAATTCCACTGTTTTATCAGAAAGAGTTTGATCTGCCTTTAGTTGAAGGTTGCGTTGGTTGGCTAGTCTGTAAGGTCATACCCAATGAAAAAAATGAAAAGCAGCACAACTTGTTCATGGGGGAAATTGTCGGAGCATGGAGCGATGACCGCGTTTTCAGAAATGGGCACTGGATTTTTGATGATGCGCCTGATGAATTACGTACTGTCCATTACGTAGCTGGCGGACAGTTTTACGCCATTGGCAAAGGTACAAAATTTAATTATGGTCCAGGAAAAGACTAATCCTTACCTCTGTCTCAATGTAGCCATATAACATGGCTACATTGAGGTAGTAGCATAAAAAAATAATTAAGATGTCCGCTTCTCGTTCACTGCGGACCTCCAGCTAAGTTCGCCTTGTCATAACAGGAAAGCCCATTATACACGTGTATAATGGGCTTTCCTGTGCTGATTCGTTGGCTTGCTTCCCTTCATTATTAAGTGATGCCACCATTGAGAACCTGTTCCATAGGTAAGCATGACAGCTCTTCGCTCACAGTGGCCTTTCTGCTCAGTGAATCCGTCCACTCCGTGCCAGAGATAACCTCTTGATCTCAATAATAAATGGCATCTAATTTGTCCTGACTGATGCGGGATGACAGCACCTGATGGCTCTATTTTCGCTCGCTGTATCTCGGCAAGGTATCCGCTTTATCCTGGCTGTAACCATCAATAGTTTGAGGAGAGGGGATAAGTACCGTTGTACTTTTATCATAACTCCTGCTTTTGAGTTTCATATATTAAACAGAGATCAAAACCACGTACACCCATACGACGGCCTTATTACAGCAGAGCACAGAATCCGGGCACAATAAAACAATCTAAGCCGCTGAGGGCAGGTCAGTTGTATATAGGCGGTTTGAGCACCTGTGGAAAAATTGAATATTTAGCGCTGTTTCGTCAATACCCAGAAGCCCAGAAGGATAATAGTTTACCTGTGTAGAGCAAATTGCACCCTGACCATATGAAAAGGGGGTAAAAAGTGTCATATCGATATGGAATGGATTCGTATGAGTCTCAGGGGCATTATAGCGAAATACCATATCACGTTGAAACATGTGCAAGAGCTGACTGCAGAGCTTAAAAAAAGAAAATATTCACTCGATTGGATGAAGTGAATGCCGAAGCCAGACTTAGCTGACCTGGTGGCGGGTTTACACACAGATATCGGAGCTCGTGATATCTGTGTGTGAAGTTTTTAAAGCTGATGTTCCGGAATCCGGGCGATAACCTTTATCTCAAAATCAAATCCCGCCAGCCAGTTAACCCCCACGGCTGTCCAGTTGGGATATGGCGGCTTCGGAAAAACGGTTTGTTTCACCTGCATAATGGTTGAAAACTGACTCTCCGGATCGGTATGAAAGGTTGTCACATCGATAAGATCTTCAAACGAACATCCTGCGGCGGTAAGAGTGGCCTTGAGGTTTTCAAAGGCACGTTCTACCTGCGTTGCAAAGTCGGGCTCAGGACTACCATCTTCCCGGCTACCCACCTGACCGGATACAAACAGTAAATCACCAGAGCGGATCGCAGCAGAATAACCATGCTTCTCATAGAGAGCGTGGCGATTCGCCGGGAAAACAGGTTTCGGTTGGTTCATAACGTATCCTTTTTTCGGATGTGTGAAGCCGTGCGTGACATAAATAAATCAATTAATATACGCAGTGTATGTAAACTTAACCACACATACGCGGCGTATGTCAAATTTCATACGCTGCGTATATTGCAAGGAGTCCGCATGGCTGCCAAACGCCGCGCCGAAACGATGGAAGAAACCCGCACGAAGTTGATTACAGCCGCACGAAAAGCCTTTGCCGAAAAAGGGTTTGCAGCAGCATCAATGGATGATTTGACTGCCAGCGTTGGCCTGACGCGTGGGGCTCTGTACCATAATTTTGGGGACAAAAAAGGGTTGCTTGCCGCTGTGGTTGCCCAGATTGACTCAGAAATGGCACAAAGTGCCAAGAGTGCAGCGACACAGTTCAGGGATGACCAGCAAAAGCTTCTGGCTGAAGGGATAGCCTATATCAGAATGGCTCTGGATGAAGAAGTCCGGCGTATCGTTCTGCTTGATGGCCCGGCTTTTCTTGGCGATCCTACGAAATGGCCGAGTCAGAACAACTGCCTTGACGCCACCCGAGAGAGCATTTCAGATCTGATTGAACGCGGCTTAATCAAGCCGGTAGATGTGGATGCTACCGCCTGGCTGCTAAATGGAGCTGCACTGAATGCCGCTCAGTGGGTGGCTGCCAGTGAAGATCCGCAGCATGCTTTACCAAAAGCGATTCAGGTTTTCACCCTGCTGGTAAATGGCCTGCTGGAAGAGGGCAAGCACCCATAACCTCCATTCTCAACCTGAAGGTTCGTTAATAAGTTGAGCTCCGTGCCGCTTGTTCCGGCTTCGATTCTCTCGGGTCAGTAATTCAGTCTGAAAATCACATAAGGCCGGTTCAATACGGCCTTCACGAATCTTGATAGTAAAGAATTTTGTGTAGCAATGTTTTACCAGATTTTTCGGACGTTACAATACAGCCAGCCCGATTGTGTATAAACAGGCCCGAGAAGCTAAACTCCACCTTTCATTCATAGAGATCGTACGGCTATTCAGGCAGTCCGCGTCGCGCCAGAAGCGGATATTGATAATTTGATCAATTAATTATTCGATGCGTTTAACATCTGGATGACGTTCGGTTGCAGCTTCATGGAAAATATCATCTAACCAGCCTGCAATTTCATCTTCTGCCAGATCATCTGGAATAACAACGTCATAGATACGGGAATACTTTCTTTCTGTCAGATCTACTCGAAAAACCAACCAGCACTCATTCTTACGCAGAATGCCAAGGTATCGACCAAAGACATTATAAACCAACATGTTATACCTCCAGTAATGTCAATCAAACCACACGTTATATTACTTCGAATAAGAAAGGCAGAGAATAAATCCTGCATTCGTTAGAGGACAACATCTTCTTTTGTCATGACAGTTCTGGTGATCCTGCATGCTGACCGCTTCGTGCCAGGAGCGGACGTTTATGAAAAGGGTGATAGATAAACATCAGCAATTTTATCTCCGATTACAGCACCTCAACCACTTCGAATTCTTCTGCGATCAACTCCATATCCTCAGAAAAATGACCTTCACGGATGAAAAATCGCTGATGCTCTTTCTTCCAGTATTCAAGACTTAAATCGCCTTCACCCTCTTTGCGAGCGAACTCCTCATTAATATCGCAAAAACGCACCAATTGTAGCGAAACCAGCCGGATCACACATACCGGGACATTCTGTCCATCAAGAATTATGTTATAGCTGCCAATCCTCGGAGCAGATTCTTCCTGTTGGTAAGAGGCAAAAGATCCACAAGAGGCCGTTTTGATTCCTTTTTTAATAAGGTTAGCAAGCTCGCTTGCCAGTTCTGGACTGTCTCCCATTTGCCAGGCCCCTGCGCCTGGATATTTCATTTCTATTTTCCTAAGCTTAACCATTAATGCATCTGCCTAACCGTTGATGAAAAAAGTAATAATAGTATTAGCGTTAATGGGGTCACCATTAACAGTAATACGTTACCTCAGATAGTGTGGTTTGCTCTTCGCTCAGACTGGAGCTTAAACTCAGTTGGTTCATCCGCGCAGTGCCAAAAACTGCCCCTGACTGATTGTTAACCGCGCCTCCTATTGTATAGATATTTTCTGTACATCAAGATACATTGAGATAGCTATTTAATGGCTTAAATAGTAATAGACACTAAGTTCAGGAAGGAAAAGTGCTGATGCCAATACCTATTCTCTATACAGAACGCTTACTGTTAAAACCATTATCCTCAGAAGATGCCTCACAAATTCAGATACTTTATCCTCGCTGGGAGATTGTTCGGTACATGGTCTCATCAGTACCGTGGCCCTATCCGGATAATGGCGCCGAGAATTATGTCAATAACGTTGCCTTGCCTGATATAGCAAATGGAATCGCTTGGATCTGGACTATTAGGCATCGTGAAACACCTGACAACATGGTAGGTTTAATCTGTCTTTATGATGTTGAGGATAACAACCGAGGATTTTGGTTATCTCCGGAGCATCAGGGCAAAGGTTTTATGCGTGAGGCCTGTAACGCAGCTACAGATTATTGGTTCAATTCCTTAAATAAGACTATATTGCGTGCGCCGAAAGCGGCTCTCAATAACCGCTCCAAACGTATCTCACAAAGCAGTGGCATGCGGCTCATTAGGACTGAAAAGAAAGCATATGTCAGCGGTCTGCTGGATTCCGAGCTATGGGAAATCACACGTGATGAATGGAATGCTCGTAAAGGTGGCTGATAAGCTGATGGCATGTCCGCTAAGCGCTCCCAGCGGACCTTCAGCTTCGTTAACACGTCCGCTCCGTGCCAAAAGCGGAAGTTAACTACGGATAAAATTCAGCGCCCCACACCCAGAGCCGCTGCATAACGGCAATAAGCTACACTTGTTCATTATTTCCACAACAGGAAAGCCTTCCGCTGCTTCAACGGTGTGTGTTTGACATCGCGCAGTTGGGACATTTTGATCAACAACGAGCATGGCCAGCTAACGATGAAATTGATACTTGTTCGACACGCAGAAACAGAGTGGAATTGGGAAGGAATTATTCAGGGGCACAGCGATAGCTCCTTGACCTGTCGGGGTTTGCGTGAAACATCCGCCCTACTAGCAGCGTTTAGTGCAAGTGAGTATCAAATAGAGCGTGTTTACGCTTCTCCGCTTGGGCGTGCCTGGCAAATGGGGCAAAGCCTGGCTGAACACTTTCATTGTTCACTGACGACTGAACCGGCCCTTAAAGAGCAGGCCTTTGGTCAGTTTGAAGGTATGCCGTTAGAACTACTCAGACAAAAACATCCAAACTATGCAAATGCATTATTCAGGCTTGATGCAGAGTATTGTCCACCAGGGGGAGAGTCACTGGCGCATGCTTCTCAGCGAGTTATGCGTTTTTTACAAAACCTGGAAGATACCTCATCACATCAACAAACAATATGTATTGTGTCTCACGGGCATGTCAGTCAGGGCACTCTGGCAATTCTTAAAGAAGGGACTGTCGATAGTTTCCCTCGCTATGCTCATCCCAATGCAAGTTATTCTGTTATCGACCTGATTAATGGAAAATGTATTGGCCTAAAGTGGGGGATTGCTACACATTTACGTCACCTGAATTAGTGGCTACCTTCCAGGCATTGAAAAACCATCCTGCCAGAGTCATCATTATTTAAGCACAATGTTCACTCCTCGCTGTGAGTTCAACGGGTCGATGCAACGCTATCCTTAGGGGGGACGTTGCTATGAAACGAAGAACTCGGATTAACTTATCCGCGTTGTGCCGGGAGTGCGCATCGCAAACTCATGCTCTTCTGATGACGTGGGTGCTAAAGATAATTGTCCATCCATTGAAACCTGACTTTTTCACACTGACACAATCAATGATTCCAGCCTAATTTGGGTGATGGCATAATCAGGCTGGCGAAAGTGAGGGTGAAAATGGATAAAACAGCGAAAAATCAGATAGTAGATAGCGACATTGCACAGTTATTACTAAAGCACAGGAAAGCTCGTAACTGGACGGTAACGGAACTTGCTCAACGCTCAGGCGTCAGCCAGGCGATGATTAGTAAGATTGAACGAGGCGTCTCCAGCCCCAGCGCGACTATTCTTAGTCGGTTAGCGAACGCCATGAATATTACGCTATCAAAACTTTTCGCCGAGCTTGAGCAACATCAGAATTCGCTGGTTCGTTTCGCTCACCAGCAGCAGCATTGGACAGATGAACAATCAGGCATTATTCGTTGGACATTGTCCCCGGCGGGCGCCAGCCCGGAACTGATAAAAGTTGAAATCCCTGCAATGGGGCAACTGACGATCCCCGCTTCCGCTATTGAGCATCTTTGCGGGCAAACACTTTGGATGCTGAGCGGCAACCTTGATTTTAGGGTCAATCATCAGACCCATCACTTACAAGCGGGTGACTGTCTTGCTCTTACCTTTGCAGGCGAGTGCCAAATGACTAACCCGGATAGCGAACAGAGCTGTACATACATCGTTGCGTTTAGCCAAAAAAACAGATGATATTTCCCCTGCTAAACGGTTAGACGCCATTCCCTTTACGCAGGTGCAGCAGGGGATAAGGTCTTCCCTGACTATCCTGCCCGGAGCGCCCTGAAACCTGGAAGCCCATATGTTGATAAAACCCGACAGCCTGTTGGTTTTGTTCATTGACGTCGACGCTTAAATCAGGATGAAGAGCGAGGGCATGGGATATCAACTGTTTTCCGACGCCAAGCCCGCGAGCAGCAGCATCTACGAACAGGGCCTCCAGATGACCATCATGTAAGAACATAAATCCGAGTGGCTGGTCTTCACCATTTGTCGCTACCCATACAGGGGTTTCCGAAAAAAAGCCGACCACCTCTTTTTCGATCTCTTGCCGGTCATGGGCTGTCAGAAAATCATGCGTAGCATCGACAGAACTTTTCCAAATTTGGATGATGTCTTCCGCTTCAGAAGGTCGTGACATTCTGATTTTTATCATCTTTTTTTCCTTAAAATGGACATGTTTTTGGGTAATAACCTACAAAATGAATCCACGTAATTTACTATGGTGCAATTAAATTCACAATAGTGATATTGTCGCCATTCGTTTTCATTCTCGATGGGAAGAAGCGCAAACATGCTGAATACCAGGGAGAAGCTAAGCCTCCCCCTGAATTCACCCTCAGGCGTTAGCCGCCGCCTTTAACCGCGCCTTCATCAGACTATAGGTCGTCCAGGCGTACCGTTCCGCCCAGTCCTGGTCGGCAATGGCCTCGACCTTCACCGCGCAGTACTTGGTTTCCGGCGTTTTCGAGATAGGATCCAGATTATCCTGGGTCAGCTCATTACAGGCGCCGACCCACCACTGGTAGGTCATGTACACCGCGCCGGGGTTGATACGCTCGCTGAGATCGGCGCGAGTCATCACTTTGCCGCGCCGCGAACTCACCCAAACCAGCTGACGATCGGCAATACCTGCCCGCTCGGCATCGGCAGGGTGCATCTGTATCCGGCCCGGTTCGTCCGCCAGCGACTGCAGCGCGGCGCAGTTGCCGGTCATTGAACGGCAGGAGTAATGTCCGACTTCGCGCACCGTGCAGAGCACCAGCGGGAAATCATCGTCCGGCGTTTCCGCCGGCGCGCGCCACGGCGCGGCGAACAGTTGCCCTTTGCCCGATGGGGTATCAAAGTGATTATCCTGATACAACCACGGCGTACCGGGGTGATCGAGCGTCGGGCACGGCCACTGCACGTGGCCCATATCGCCCATTTTCTCCCAGGTTACGCCGTAGAACAGCGGGCAGAGTTCACGCATCTCATCCCAGATTTGCTGGTTACTGGCGTAATGCATCGGATAGCCCATCTCGCTGGCCAGCAGGCTGATAATTTCCCAATCGCGTTTCACGTTACCTGTGGGAGAAATAGCCTGCTCGAAACGCTGGAAGCCGCGGTCGGCGCAGGTAAAGACGCCGCCGTGCTCGCCCCAGGACGTCGCCGGCAGCAGTACGTCAGCCACTTCCGCCGTTTTGGTCATAAAGATATCCTGCACCACCACGAAATCCAGCGCCTCCATCCCTTTGCGTACCAGACCCAGGTCAGCCTCGGTTTGCAGCGGATCCTCGCCCATGATGTAGTAGGCTTTGATTTCTCTCGCCAGCGCTTTATGCGGGACTTCGGTGATACGAGTGCCGATTTGCGTATCCATCAGCGCCGGATCGATGCCCCAGGCATTGGCGAATTTGGCGCGAACCGCGGCGTCGGTGACATCCTGATAGCCCGGGAACTGGTTGGGTAATACGCCCATGTCGCAGGCGCCCTGAACGTTATTTTGTCCGCGAACCGGGCCGACGCCGACGTTAGGCCTTCCGAGGTTGCCGGTCAGCAGCGCGAGGCTGGCGAGACCACGAACGACATCAACCGCCTGGCCGAACTGGGTTACGCCCATTCCCCACATAATGGTGGCGGAAGGAGCGGCGGCGAAGGTGCGCATCGCCCGCCGGATAGCCAGCGCCGGGACGCCGACCAGTGCTTCCACGGCTTCTGGAGAGTAGTCTTTCACCGCTTCGCGGTAGGCCTCCAGCCCTTCGGTATAACGCTCAACGTAATCGTGGTTGTAGAGATCTTCCTCCAGCAGGACGTGGGCGAAGGCGTTGACCAGCGCCATATTGCTGCCGTTGTTGAGTTGCAGATGCTGGTCGGCGATGCGGGCGGTTTCAATGCGCCGCGGATCGCAGACGATGATTTTCGCGCCGTTATCGCGGGCTTTGAGCACCCGTCGAGCCACGATAGGGTGAGAATCGGCACAGTTGTAGCCAAAGACCAGCAGGCATTTTGAGTTCTCGATATCGCTTATTGAGTTACTCATCGCGCTATTGCCGAGTGAAGCCTGCAGCCCGGCGACCGACGGCCCGTGGCAAACGCGGGCGCAACAGTCGACGTTATTGGTATTGAGTACCGCTCGGGCGAATTTCTGCATCACATAGTTGGTTTCGTTACCGGTGCCGCGGGACGATCCGGTGGTCATGATGGCGCGCGGCCCGTACTTGGCTTTGATCTCGCTGAGCTTAGCGGCGGTGTAGCGAATCGCTTCTTCCCAGCTGACCGGGGTGAACGGGCCGCCTTTCTGATAACGAATCATCGGTTGCTTGAGGCGAGGCGTGAGAAGCTGCGTGTCATTGAGGAAATCCCAGCCGTAGTAGCCTTTCAGGCATAGCTGGTTTTGATTGGTGACGCCGTCGGCGGCCTCGGCGCGAATGATTTTATCATTTTCGACAACCAATTTGAGTTTACAACCCGCCCCGCAATAGGGGCACACGCTGGTAATTTTATTCATCAGTAACAGACCTGTTAACAGTGAAGATAGGGCGATAGCGCGCCGGGCCCGGCAGGCTACCGTCAGCAAACGCGCGACGTCGATCGTCGTGCGATGCAAATCGATTGCATAATGCGTGCCAAAGTGAAAATAGCGCTGATGACGCGGGATGAAGGTGATAAAGACGCGGGAAAATCACTGACGTCGTCACAAGTGACGATGACGCGGGACGCCGTGGCTGACGATCGCCCCGCGGGGACTGAGGTTAAGCGTTAACTTCCATATTCTGCTGCAGTTGGTTCAGCGTCTCTTGCGACATGCCGGCCTGCCGCGCGGCGGCGCAGATCGCCTGCCAGCTACTGGCATCGAGCGGAATACCGTTTGCCAGCCGCTGCTGACGATTGGCCGCTTCCCACTCACCAGGCGCCAGAATAGGCGTATCGGCATCGTGCGGCGACTGTTTACACCAGTCGATAAAGGCCTCGGTTTCGCGCTGCATCTGCGGCGCATCGAAGGCTTCAGGGCTGAGAATAATGGTAGTCATGCAGTTGAAGATGGCGTCGACGCAGCCCTGCAGGCTGTCCTGATGGGTCGTTTGTCCGCCTGAGACCGCGCCGCCGAGCACCTCGCAGAGCGTCGCCAGGGCATAGCCTTTATGTTGAGCAAAAGTGAGCAGGGCGCCAAGCGGCGAGGTCTGCATCACCGCCGGATCGGTGGTCGGTTCGCCGCGAGAGTCAATTAATGAGCCGGCAGGCACCGCTTCGCCTTTATGCCATGCGACGCGGGTTTTGCCAAAAGCTATGGCGCTGGTGGCGTAATCGAGCAGCAGCGGCGGATGGCCTTCACGCGGGAAGACCACGCAGAGTGGGTTAGTGCCGAAGCGACTATCTTTGCCGCGAAATGGCGCCACCATCGGGTCGCCGACGACGCTAACGAAATGAATGGATATTAACCCCTGCGCCGCGCATTGTTCCGCCCAGTAACCGATGCGCCCGATATGGTGAGCATTGCGCAGCGCCACGGCGGCCAGGCCGTGCTGTTTGGCTTTTTCAATCCCCAACTGCATGGCTTCATGGGCAACGACCTGGCCAAAACCGGCGTTGCCGTCGAGGGTGACGACGGCGCCGGCGTCTTTCATCACGCTGGCATGGCGGTTAAGTTGCAAAAAACCTTCGCTATGGGATTTTACGTAGCTCGGGATCATGCCGACGCCGTGGGAATCGTGTCCGGCAAGGTTGGCGGCGATCAGGTGGTCTGCGACCAGCGCGGCTTCGGTTGGCGTACTGCCCAGCTGCGTGAACAGAGTAGTGACGAAGTGGTGTAGCTCCGTGGGGCGAAATCGATGTCCTGTAGGCACGGATAGTCTCCTCGATGTATGTTGTTGTTTTGTTGCGTTTGCCGTTCCATGCTGCGCCGCGAGGCGCAGAAGATCAAGGCAATAAATATCTCTCACTAAATAGGGAGAATATTGGCATGGTTCATTTTGACGAAACCGCCCGGCAAAATGCTTTGAATGGAATATGAGGTAAATATGTAAAAGGTACATCTATTATTCCATCCTGATAATGGCGCTGCTCCTGTTTTTCTTTATTCGAATGGTCCTGAAGAAATGCAAATAAAAGGCTTTGACCATAGCGCTAATCGCTCCGTGACGCCGCAGCATTAATCTGTGACCTCGCTCGCTGTTTTCACTATTCGCTGAATAAACTCCATAAACACCACTTTTTAAACTACACCACTGTCACAAAAGCTATAAAAAACCCGGCCCATGCGTTGCAGAGGTTGTTACAGCACTATATGTTAAATTTGTGTTTAATTATTGATGCTTAAGGGTTGATTTTATGTATAAGAAAATCGGTGGTTTAGTGGTTTCACTGACGACAGTCTTCTCGTACTCCGCGCTGGCGGAGGTGCCGCAGGGCTACCCGGCAGATTATCAAAAGGTCGTTGATGCCGGGGTGAAAGAGGGCAAAGTCGTGGTTTATTCCACAACGGACACCAAAGCGGCGGGGCCGTTAATTAAAGGCTTTGAAGCGCAATATCCTGGGATTAAAGTTGAATATAACGATATGAACAGCACCGAGCTGTACAACCGTTATATTAGTGAACAAGCTGCCGGCGGCGGGAGCGGCGACGTGGTGTGGAGCTCTTCCATGGACACGGCGCTGAAATTAGCCACCGATTATGCGCAAGAGTACGCTTCGCCGGAAGTCGGCAAGCTGCCGAAATGGGCGGTCTGGCAGCAAAAAGCATACGGCACAACCTATGAGCCGGTGGTCTTTATCTATAACAAACGGCTGATCCCACAAAATGAAGTGCCGGATTCACATACCGCATTGGCCAAACTTATCGCCGGGCAGGCTGATAAATTTAAAGGCAAAGTCACCACCTACGATATCGAGAAGTCGGGGCTTGGTTTTATGCTGGCGGTGCAGGATAGCAAGGCTGACGGCAATTACTTTGCAGACCTGGCGAATATCGCCAAAGGCGGCCTGACGGTGCAATCCTCTACCGGCACCATGATGGAGCGCGTCTCCTCCGGTGAAAACCTGATCGGCTATAACATCCTCGGCTCCTATGCCGAAGCGCGCGCTAAAACCGACCCGTCATTAGGTATTGCCTATCCGAAGGATTACGTGCTGGTGCTGTCCCGCGTCTCATTTATCACCGCGGAAGCAGGGCACCCTAATGCGGCGAAACTGTGGTTCGACTATGTACTGTCGGAAAAAGGGCAAACGATTCTCGCCTCTCAGGGTGATATTCCATCAATTCGCAACGATATTGAAGGTAAAAATGATATCGACGGAATGACGAAATTACTGGGCAATGCCCTGAAGCCAATTCCGGTGGATGAAAGCCTGTTGCAATATCTGCAGCCTAAACAGCGTCTGGAGTTTATTAAGCAATGGCGTGCCGCCGCTGCGAAATAAAGTAATGGCATGTGGAAATTCCCCTGGAATGCAGTCGGGGGAATGACCTTATCAGTGTTCAGTAAATAAGTACTCATATCTCTTCTTGATCATTTATCTCTGCACTTTGCCAGGGGAATTAAAAATGAACATTTTACGCAGAAAGTGGCAGGGGCTACCGCGTGGCATGGTGGTATTGATTGCGGCGCTGGTGATTTACGTTCCGCTATTATTTATCGTGGCGCAAAGCTTTCTGTCCGCGCCATTTTTTGCCCGCTCAAAAGAGTGGAGCCTCGAAGCCTTCGGTTTTATTTTTACCGATCCGGATTTTTATCTGGCCTTGCGCTCCGGATTTATTCTCGCCTTTGGTCTGGTCATTATCGCGATTCCGCTGGGCGGCATTCTGGCCTTTTTAATGGTTCGCACCGATTTACCCGGCAGACGCTTTATTGAGCCGCTGATCCTGGTGCCGATTTTCGTCTCGCCGATGGTGCTGGGCTTTGGTTACGTGGTGGCAGCCGGGCCGGTCGGTTTCCTGTCGCAGTGGGCGCAGGCGTGGCTTGGTTTTGTGCCGTGGAATATCTATTCGATGTTCAGCATCGTGGTAATCGCCGGTTTAACGCACGTCCCGCACGCCTATCTTTATATCTCCTCGGCGCTACGTAGCGTCGGTTCGGATGTGGAAGAGGCGGCGCGTACCGTCGGCGCCACGCCGCTGCAGGTGATGACCTCGGTGAGCCTGCCGATGGTACGGCCGTCCATTCTCTACGCCTGCGTGCTGCTGTTCTTCCTCGGCCTGGAGGTCTTTGGCCTGATGCTGGTGCTCGGCGATCCGGAAGGCAACATGGTGCTGGCGACCTATCTCTATAAGTTGACCAATAAACTGGGAACGCCTTCTTACCATCTGATGGCGGCGGTCGCGGTGGTGTTAATCTGCATTACCATTCCGCTGGTGATGTTGCAGCGCCGGTTGATGCGTACCGCCAACCGCTTCGTGACCATGAAAGGTAAAGCGTCGCAGTCGCGTGCCTTGCCGCTGGGGAAATGGCGTTGGGTCGCGGGCGCGGTCGTGGTGGCGTGGCTGACGGTGACCATCGGCGTCCCGCTGCTGGGCGTGGCGCTACGGGCCTTTATTTCCAATTGGGGCGTTGGCGTTTCGCTATGGGATGAGCTGTCGCTGGCGACTTTCCGCAATATCTGGCAGCAGCCGAACCTGCTGCGGGCGATCGTCAACTCGATGGCGATCGGGATTATCGGCGGCGCGCTGGCGGTGGTCTGCTATCTGTTTGTCGGTATCGCCATGCACCGCAAGCCGGATAACGTGACGCGTTTTCTCGACTACAGCGTGCTGGTACCGCGTGCGGTGCCGGGCCTGTTGGCCGGTCTGGCGTTTCTGTGGGTGTTTCTGTTTGTGCCGATGTGGCTCGATCAGTCGTTGAAAAACGGCTGGCTCTCGGCGCTGCCGGTCGCCGACTGGCTGCGCGAACACCTTATCGTGCAACTGCGCGCGCTGCGCAACACCATTTTCAGCGTCTGGTTGGCCTATACGGTGGTGTGGATGGCCTACGGCCTGCGCCTTATTTCATCAACGCTCCTGCAGGTGGCGCCGGAGCTGGAGGAGGCCGCGCGCAGCACCGGCGCCTCTCGCGGGCAAATCACCCGCCACGTCACTGTTCCTCTGGCGCGCTACGGGCTTATCGGCTCCTGGCTGCTGATGTTCCTGATCTTTGAACGCGAGTATTCAACCGGCGTTTATTTGTTGTCGCCAGGCACCGAAACGATCGGTTCGATGCTGGTCTCTCTGTGGGCGGCGGGCGCCATTGATATCGTCGCGGCGCTATCGTTTATCAATATTCTGCTGGTGGTAGTCGGTCTGGGTATCGCCCTGCGCTTTGGAGTGAAATTACATGATTGAGTTATCGGTAGACAATTTACATCTGACCTATGGCGACAACCCGGTGCTGAAAGGGGTGTCGATGGAGCTCAAACGCGGAGAGGTGGTGTCGCTGCTCGGCCCTTCAGGCAGCGGGAAAACCACGCTGCTGCGTGCGGTTGCTGGTCTGGAGAAACCGACCGCCGGGCGGATCACCATTGGCAATAACGTGGTTTATGACGGCAGCCCGCGTAGCGAGATCCCGGCGGAAGAGCGTAATCTCGGGCTGGTGTTCCAGTCCTACGCCCTGTGGCCGCATAAAACGGTATTCGACAACGTGGCCTATCCGCTGAAACTGCGTAAGGTGGCCAGCGGCGAGATTAAACAGCGGGTGCAGAGCGTACTCGAGCAGCTAGGTCTGGGACATCTGGGCAACCGGCACCCGCACCAGCTTTCCGGCGGCCAGCAGCAGCGCGTGGCAATTGGGCGGGCGCTGGTCTATAACCCGCCGGTTATTCTGCTGGATGAGCCGCTATCCAACCTCGACGCCAAGCTGCGTGAAGAGGCGCGGGTATTTCTGCGCGAGCTCATTATTAAGCTGGGCCTGTCGGCGCTGATGGTTACCCACGATCAGAATGAAGCGATGGCGATCTCCGATCGCATTTTGCTGCTTAACAACGGCGTGATTGAACAGCAGGGGACGCCGCAGGAGATGTACGGTAACCCAGCTACTCTGTTCGCCGCCGAGTTTATGGGCAGCAATAACCGCCTGCACGGTAAGGTGACGGCGCTGGAGAACGGACGCGCGCGGGTTGAAGGCGCCAGCTGGGCGCTATGGGGCCGCGCGGGCGAGGGGATAAGCGTTGGCCAGCCAGCGACGGCGGTGATCCGCGTCGAACGCCTGCGACTTGACTGCTCGCCGCAGGATAACAGCCTGGAACTTCCGCTGCTGACCAGCATGTATCTCGGCGATCGGTGGGAATATTTGTTCCGCACCGAGGGCGATGACTTTGCGATTCGCGCCTACGGCACGGCCCTGCGTGACGCCGAACATTGTCACCTGACGCTGCCCGCGGACGATGTGTGGATCTTCCCGCAGCGATAAACTTTGCTTAGGGCGCCAGATGACACACTGCTTCGATATTGTGTCCATCTGGCGCAATGACAAAGGCGGCGTAGTAATTGGCGTGGTAATTAGGCCGCAGTCCCGGCGCGCCGTTATCCTTGCCTCCGGCGGCCAGCGCCGCGTGCCAGAAGGCATCAACCTGCTCGCGGCTGTCGGCGCTAAAGGCGATATGCAGCGATGCGGGTTTATCTTCGCTTTGATAGAGGCATAAAGAGGCATCGTTTGCCCCGGCTAATTCCGCGCCGTAAGCCGGCTCGCCTTCGCCCGCCAGCGTCACGCCGAGCGGCGCCAGCGCCTGTAAAAAGAATGCCTTGCTCGCGGCATAATCACTGACGCCAAATTTGACATGATCGAACATAAATTCTCCTTGTGGTTGGGAATATCTGTACGACATCACCGTGTCGTTAAAATGAGAAGGGCACAGATACTGATTTAATTAACAACGGTGATTAACTAATTTAACAGCTCGAATTGTTTAATTATTCATTAAGCGAGTATTTACAGGTGCTTAATCTGCCATGTACCATAAACAAAAAATAACAAATGTGATACATATCACCCTTTATTGGCGCTTTGGTAAAACCAAAGGCGCGAAATTTCCGCATGACTTACCGCACTCAGGTTATTAAATGCCCGATCTTATCGTGACAACCCGGTGAATATTTGCGCCATTTTCCCGCGTTACGTTGAGAATCGTCTAATATCCAAACGATAACCCTATAAATCTTATCGCTATTGGCGATTTATTGTACGTCTTATTGGCCAAAGCCAGACGGTCTGTTTCGCAACAGTTCAATGGTATCGGTACCAGAGCGGGATTTGCTGGGCTTGTAAGCGACAAAACAGTATTTTTAATTGACAGGAATGTGATTATGTCGAGCGAGAAAACCAACAATTCAAGGCGTGATTTTTTAGTAAAATCAATGGCCTTGATTCCAACGGTAGTCATCGGCGGCGGCAGCGTGGGCGCCATTGGCGTGGCGGCGAGCGCCACGGCACAGGCGGCCTCCGCACCCTCAGCCGGTGGCAACGCGGCATCCACCGACTGGAAGCCGCAATTCTTCAACGATCGCGAGTGGCTGTTTATCAACGCCGCCGTCGCTCGCTTAATCCCGGCCGATGAACTCGGTCCCGGCGCCAAAGAGGCCGGTGTGCCGGAGTTTATCGACCGCCAGCTCAATACCCCTTATGCCACCGGTTCCATCTGGTATATGCAGGGGCCATTTAACCCCGACGTGCCGAAAGAGATGGGCTACCAGCTGCCGCTGGTACCAAAACAGATTTATAACCTCGGTATCGCCGATGCCGAAGAGTGGTGTCAAAACCAGTATCACAAGAGCTTTGCTGAACTGAGCGGCGAGCAGCAGGATGAGGCGCTCGGTCTGTGGGAATCCGGCAAGGCGCAGTTCAAACAGCTGCCGGCCTCGCTGTTTTTCTCCTATCTGTTGCAAAACACCCGCGAAGGCTTCTTTAGCGACCCTATCCATGGCGGCAATAAAGGCATGGTCGGCTGGACGCTGATTAATTTTCCCGGCGCGCGCGCCGACTTTATGGACTGGGTTGAACGAGGCGAACGCTATCCCTTCCCACCGGTATCAATTAATGGGGAGAGGGCGTAATCATGGCGACCGTATTGAAAAAAACCGATGTGGCGATCGTTGGCTTCGGCTGGGTTGGCGCGATCATGGCCAAAGAGCTGACCGAAGCGGGGCTCAACGTCGTCGCGCTGGAACGCGGTCCGATGCGCGATACCTGGCCGGACGGCGCTTATCCGCAGGTTATCGATGAGCTGACCTATAACATCCGCCGCAAGCTGTTCCAGGATCTCTCTAAAAGCACGGTGACGATTCGTCACAACACCAGCCAGCAGGCGGTTCCCTACCGTCAACTGGCCGCCTTCCTGCCGGGCACCGGCGTTGGCGGCGCGGGTCTGCACTGGTCCGGCGTGCATTTCCGCGTCGATCCGATCGAACTGCGTATGCGCAGCCACTATGAAGAGCGCTACGGCAAAAACTTTATTCCCCAGGATATGATCATCCAGGATTTCGGCGTCACCTACGACGAACTGGAACCGTTCTTCGATAAAGCGGAAAAAGTCTTTGGCACCTCCGGTACCGCCTGGTCGGTCAAAGGGAAGGTTGTCGGTAAAGGCCGCGGCGGTAACGCCTTCGCGCCGGATCGCTCGGACGATTTCCCGCTGCCGGCGCAGAAAAATACCTGGTCGGCGCAGCTGTTTGAAAAAGCGGCGCTGGAAGTGGGCTATCATCCCTATAACCTGCCGTCAGCAAACACCTCCGACTCCTATACCAACCCGTATGGCGCGCAGATGGGGCCGTGTAACTTCTGTGGTTTCTGCAGCGGCTACGCCTGCTACATGTATTCGAAAGCCTCGCCGAACGTGAACATCCTGCCGGCGCTGCGCCAGGAAAAACGCTTTGAACTGCGTACCAACGCCAACGTACTGAAGGTCAATCTGACTGACGATAAATCCCGCGCCACCGGTGTGACCTATGTCGACGGTCAGGGCCGTGAAATGGAACAGCCGGCGGATCTGGTGATAATCGGCGCCTTCCAGTTCCATAACGTGCATCTGATGCTGCTTTCCGGGATTGGTAAACCGTACAATCCTGAGACTGGCGAAGGGGTGGTCGGGCGTAACTTCGCCTATCAAAACATGACCACTATCAAGGCCATTTTCGATAAAGATACCTTCACCAACCCGTTCATCGGCGCGGGCGGCAACGGCGTCGGCGTCGATGACTTCAACGCCGATAACTTCGATCACGGCGCGGCGGGCTTCGTCGGCGGTTCGCCGTTCTGGGTTAACCAGGCGGGGACCAAGCCTATCTCCGGCCTGCCGGTGCCTCCGGGTACCCCGGCGTGGGGCAGTAAGTGGAAATCGGCGGTGGCCGACACCTACACGCACCACCTGTCGATGGATGCTCACGGCGCGCATCAGTCCTATCGCCAGAACTATCTCGATCTCGATCCGAACTACAAAAACGTCTTTGGTCAGCCGCTGCTGCGCATGACCTTCGACTGGCAGGAAAACGACATCAAGATGGCGCAGTTTATGTTCGATAAGATGGCGCCGATCGCCAAAGCGATGAAACCGAAATATATGCTCGGCAGCCCGAAAAACGCCAATAGCCACTTTGACACCACCAGCTACCAGACCACCCATATGAACGGCGGCGCGGTGATGGGCGAAGATCCGAAGACCAGCGCGGTGAACCGTTATCTGCAGAGCTGGGACGTGCATAACGTCTTTGTCATCGGCGCTTCAGCTTTCCCGCAGGGGCTGGGCTACAACCCGACGGGTACCGTTGCCGCGCTGGCCTACTGGTCGGCGAAGGCTATCCGCGAACAGTACCTGAGAAATCCGGGTCCATTGGTGCAGGCATAAGGGAAAGCAAATCATGAAAATGCAATGGTTATCGGCACTGGTTCTCGGTGCGTTAAGCTGCGCGGCGTTCGCCGAAGAGGTGCCCGCGGACAGCAATCTGATTAAGCAGGGCGAATATCTGGCGCGCGCCGGCGACTGCGTGGCCTGCCACACCAACGGTAAAGAGGGCAAACCTTTTGCCGGCGGTCTGCCGATGGAAACGCCGATCGGCACCATTTATTCCACCAACATCACGCCGGACAAAGCGCACGGTATTGGCGGTTATACCTTCGAAGAGTTTGACGACGCGGTGCGTAAAGGCGTGCGTAAAGACGGCTCCACGCTCTATCCGGCGATGCCGTATCCTTCCTTCGCCCGTATCAACGAAGCGGATATGCGCGCCATGTACGCCTACTTTATGCACGGCGTGGAGCCGGTGAACGTCGCCAACAAAGACACGGACATCCCGTGGCCGCTGTCGATGCGCTGGCCGCTGGCGTTCTGGCGCGGCATCTTCGCCCCGACGCCGAGCGACTTTGTCGCCAATCCGCAGGTGGATCCTGTACTGGAGCGCGGCCGTTACCTGGTGGAAGGGCTTGGCCACTGCGGCGCCTGCCACACCCCGCGTAGCCTGACGATGCAGGAAAAAGCGCTTAGCGAAAGCGAAGGTGATAACTACCTGGCGGGTAGCAATGCGCCGATTGACGGTTGGGTGGCTTCCAGCCTGCGCGGTGAGAATCGCGACGGTCTGGGGAGCTGGAGCGAAGCCGAGCTGGCCGAGTTCCTGAAAACCGGGCGCAATGATAAATCCGTGGTCTTCGGCGGCATGAGCGACGTGGTTGAGCACAGTCTGCAGTATCTCTCGAATGACGATATCACCGCTATTGCCCGCTATCTGAAGTCGTTACCGCCGCGCGGCGGTAAACAGACGCCAGCTCCGGTTGAAGATAGCGTGGCGAAAGATCTGTGGAAAGGCGATGACAGCAAAACCGGCGCGGCGCTGTACGTCGATAACTGCGCCGCCTGCCACCGTACCGACGGCGTCGGTTATAAACGCGCGTTCCCGTCGTTGAAAGGCAACCCGGTGGTACAGACCGAAGATGCGACCTCGCTGATTCACATCATTCTGACCGGCAACACCACGCCGGCGGTGAAGGATGCGGTCTCGAACCTGACCATGCCGTCGTTCGGCTGGCGCCTTGACGATCAACAGGTCGCGGATGTGGTCAACTTCATCCGCACCAGTTGGGGCAACAACGCGCCGCCGGTGAGCGCCAGCGATGTGGCGAAAGTACGTAAAGATAAGTCGATGATTCGCGATGAAAAGGCGTTAGGTAACGCCGACGTCTCGAAACTGCCGACTGCTGCAGAGTAACTGGGCCGGGGCGGGGCACTGGATTCGCCCCGCCTGAGGTAAAAAACGTGATGACACCTGAACAACAGGGGACACAGCCATGATGCCGGAACTGGGCAACTATCTGCTGTGTCTGGCGGCGGGGCTGGCGCTGCTGCTAAGTATCTTTCCGCTATGGGGCGCGGCGCGTCAGGAACGATGGCTGATGGCATTAGCCCGGCCGCTGGCCTGTGCGCTGTTTATCTGCATCATCGGCGCGTTTGCGCTGCTGGTGCATGCCTTTGTAATCAATGATTTCACCATCCGCTACGTGGCGGAAAACTCCAACACCGCGCTGCCGGTGTGGTACCGGGTGGCGGCCACCTGGGGAGCGCACGAAGGCTCTTTGCTGCTGTGGGTGCTGTTGCTCAGCGTGTGGACGTTCGCCGTCGCGCTCTTCAGCCGGCAGATGCCTTCCGACGCGGTGGCGCGGGTGCTGGCGGTAATGGGGATGATCGCCTTCGGTTTCCTGCTATTTATCCTGTTCACCTCCAATCCGTTCAGCCGTAGCCTGCCGCTGTATCCCGTAGATGGCCGCGATCTCAATCCTATGTTGCAGGATATCGGGATGATTTTTCATCCACCAATCCTTTACATGGGCTACGTTGGCTTCTCGGTGGCCTTCGCCTTCGCGATTGCGTCGCTGCTGGCGGGGCGGCTGGATACCGCATGGGCGAGATGGTCGCGCCCGTGGACGCAGGCGGCGTGGATGTTCCTGACACTTGGGATCGTGCTGGGCTCGGCGTGGGCCTATTACGAACTGGGCTGGGGCGGCTGGTGGTTCTGGGACCCGGTGGAAAACGCCTCGTTTATGCCGTGGCTGGTTGGTACCGCGTTGCTGCATTCGCTGGCGGTAACCGAAAAGCGCGGCAGCTTTCGCGCCTGGACGGTGCTGCTGGCGCTGGCGGCTTTCTCGCTGTGCCTGCTGGGGACTTTTCTCGTGCGATCCGGCGTGCTGGTATCGGTGCACTCTTTTGCCTCCGATCCGGCGCGCGGGATGTTTATTCTTGCCTTGTTGACCCTCGCGATTGGCGGCTCGCTGCTGCTGTATGCGGTGAAAGGTGGGCGAGTGCGGGCGCGAGTGGAACATACGCTCTGGTCGCGCGAGTCGTTCCTGCTTGGCAACAATATTCTGCTGATGGCCGCGATGCTGGTGGTGCTGTTAGGCACGCTGCTGCCGTTGGTGCATAAAGCGTTGGGGTTGGGGACGATATCGATCGGCGAACCGTTCTTCAATACCATGTTCACCGCGCTGATGGCGCCGTTTGCGCTGCTGCTGGGGCTGGGGCCACTGATTCGTTGGCGCCGCGATGAGCCAGGTAAACAGCTTAAACGATTGGCGATATCACTTGTCGTGACGTTGTCACTTTCACTGGCGTTACCATGGCTTCTTCAGGATCGCATCACCGCGATGGCGGTCATCGGCCTGATGATGGCGCTATGGGTGCTTATCTTCGCGCTGATTGAAGTCCACGAACGGGCCACGCATCGCCACGGTTTCTGGCGCGGCCTGCGTACCTTAACCCGCAGCCAGTGGGGCATGGTGCTCGGCCATGTCGGCGTGGCGGTAACCGTTATTGGCATCACCTTCAGCCAGAACTACAGCATCGAGCGCGATGTCCGCATGCGGGCTGGCGACAGCCTAGATATTCATCGTTATCACTTCGTCTTCAAGGGCGTGCGTAATATCGTCGGGCCGAACTGGAGCGGCGGCGAGGGGGTGATTGCCGTCAGCCGCAACGGTCGCCCGGAAGCCACGCTGTATGCCGAAAAACGCTTTTACACCGCCAGCCGGATGATGATGACCGAAGCGGCCATCAGCGGCGGGTTTACCCGCGATCTTTACGCCGCGCTGGGTGAAGAACTGGATGATGGCAGTTGGGCGGTGCGTCTGTACTACAAACCGTTCGTGCGCTGGATCTGGTACGGCGGCGTACTGATGGCGCTGGGTGGGCTCTGTTGCATGCTCGATCCGCGTTACCGCCGGTCGCGGCAACAGAAAACAGCAGCGGATCGCAATGACATTAACCGCTCGCTGTACCAGTCCCGACTGCGCGAACTTGAGCAGGAGCGTACTGATAGTAATGAAGCGATGATCGTCGAGCTGCAACGTACATTGTTGGCGGATATTTCGCCGCAGGAAACGACGCGCGTTCGGCCGCTTAGCCGCTGGTTGCTGCTACCGGGGGCGCTGTTATTGGTCTTCGTCAGCGGCGGGCTGTATCTGAAAACCAGCGATGTGGGTCAGGTGCTGCTGTGGCGACAAAGCGAGCGCCATTATCCCGCGCTGCTGGCGCAGGCGAAAGATCCGACCGCGGCGCCGCTGCGGATGGATGAGTTGGCCCAGCTGAGGCTTGGGCTGCGCAGCCATCTGCAGGATAGCCCTGACGATCTCGCCGGCTGGCAACTGCTTGGGCGGCTTGGCCTGCTGCTAAACGATGGCGAGACGGCGATCGGCGCGTTCGGGCGGGCGCATAAGCTGGCGCCGGATGACCCGGCGGCAAGTTTTGATTACGCCAGCGCGCTGGTGCGGGCGGGCGATAACGCGCAGATGCGGATGGGCGAGCTGTTGCTGCGCGAGCTGCATCAGCGGCAGCCGAAAAACCTGCCGGTGCTGGAGATGCTGGCGCTCAGCGCGGTACGTAATGAAGACTATCCGCAGGCGGTAGCGGCGCTACAGCAGCTGCTGATGTTGTTGCCGGAGGGCGATGCCCGCCGCGAGGCGATTGCCCGCCAGCTGGCGCAGGCGCAGCAGGCTCGGTAGTAGATACTGTTATCGGTTGGCAACGGTTTTGTCGCACAGGGGGGTTCCCGGAGGCGGCGCGTTGCGCCTTCTCCGGGCTACCAAATCGCACAGCGCTGTAGCCCCGGTAAGCGGCAGCGCCACCGGGGGTTTGGAGGCCATTGGTACCGGCAGGGCCGTAGGCCGGATAAGGCGTAGCCGCCATCCGGCAAAATAACGGCGTAACAGACGAAAAAAAGCCCCTGCGAACAGGCAGGGGCAAACCATGTCAGAGCTTATTTTTTATTAATTGAATACCATGCCGCCATCGATCAGCAGCGATTGACCGGTCATATAATCGGAATCCGGGCTGGCAAGATAAGAGACGCAGGCGGCGACATCTTCTGGCTCCGACAGGCGACCAAGGGTGATGCGTTTGGCGAATTCGGCGGTGCCATAGCCCAGAGGTTTACCGGCCGCTTCGGAGACCTGACGATCGATCTCGGCCCACATCGGCGTTTTCACAATCCCCGGGCAGTAGCCGTTGACGGTAATACCCAGCGGCGCCAGGTCACGGGCGGCGGTTTGCGTTAAACCGCGTACGGCGAATTTGCTCGAGCTGTAGACCGCCAGTTCCGGGTTGCCGACGTGGCCGGCCTGCGAACAGGCGTTGATGATTTTGCCGCCGTGACCCTCTTTTTTAAAGGCATCGACTGCCGCCTGAATCCCCCAGATCACCCCTTTAACGTTGATGTTGTAGACCTTGTCGACAATCTCCGGCGTAATGGATTCGATAGGCGTCGATGGCGCAACCCCGGCGTTGTTGACGATGACGTTGAATCCGCCCAGCGTTTTCCGCGCCTGTTCGACGGCGGCAAACACCTGCTCGCGGTCGGAAACATCGACTTTGACCGCGATGGCCCGGCCGCCGTGCTGATTGATTTCATCCGCCACGGCTTTTGCAGTAGCGTCATTGTAATCGGCGATCGCCACGGCAAAACCGTCCTTCACGAGGCGTAACGCGATAGCTTTACCAATGCCCTGACCGGCGCCGGTGACAAGTGCGACTTTTTTCATTTCCATTTCCTTTTGTGATGACTTAAAGAATCTGACTCAGGTGTAGCTGGCCCATCAGCAGCGGGTTATCGCGGTAATCCACGGGGATGGCGACCACCGCCGGGCCGTCGACGTCCATCGCCGCGCGTAGCGTCGGCTCCAGCGCATCAGCGCTTTCCACCGCAAACCCTTTCGCGCCGAAGGATTCGGCATAGGCTTTAAAATCCATTGGCCCGAACTCGACGCCGGACAGGCGTTGATATTTTTTCTCTTCCTGGATAGCAACCATGTTGTAGCCGTTATCGACCCAGATAAGATGCAGGATGTTGGCTTTCAGGCGGACCGCCGTTTCCAGCTCCATACTGGATTGCAGAAAACCGCCATCGCCGGAGACCGAGACCACTTTGCGCTGCGGATTGACCAGCCAGGCCCCGATGGCCCACGGCAGGGCGACGCCCATGGTTTGTTGACCGTTGGAGATCATCACCTGACGGGCGCGGAAGCTGTAGAGATAGCGGGCGATCCAGATATGGAAGCTACCCATATCGACCGTCAGCGTGACGTCGCTGTTGACGATATCCTGCATGGCGCGAACGATACGCAGCGGGTGCAGGGCGAACTGATTCAACTGCGCTCCGCGGCGGTCAAGCAGTTCCCGCTGATGCTGGCGGTCGTGGAGGATTTCAGCGGCCTGCGGCGAGAGCACCAGCCGATGATCGATATTTTGCGCCAGCTTGTTCAGCGTGCCGGCGATGTCGCCCACCAGCTCGACATCCGGCGTGTAGTTACGCTCTTCATAGGCGGGCAGTACGTCGATATGTACCAGCGTCGCGTTGCCGCTGTTCCACATCGCCGGTTCGTATTCCACCGGGCTATAGCCGATGCAGATAACCAGGTCGGCCAGTTGCAATAAGCGGTCACCGGCCTGATTGTTAAACAGCCCGACGCGCCCGGCGAAGCGCGAGAAGTTATCCTGATTGACCGCCCCGGCGGCCTGATAGGTGCTGGTGACCGGAATATGGCTGGTTTCCAGCAAACGATGCAGCGCGGCGCTGTTTTCCGTCTGGCTGGCCATCAATCCAAGCAGGAACACCGGATTCTTCGCCTGGGCAATCAACTTCGCGACCTGATTGATTGCCTCGTCAGGCGCGGCGCCCATCTGCGGCGCGCTGCTGGCGGGCAGCACTTTGCCGGTCGCCGGACCATCGACGACATCCTGCGGCAAGCTGACGAAGGCGCTGCCCGGGCGCCCCTGCTCGGCGGCGCGAAAGGCATTAGAAACCACTTCCGCCAGCGCATCCGGCGAGGTCACTTCCACGGCGTATTTGGTGACCGGGCTGAACATCGCCACCGTGTCCATACTCTGATGCACCTGTTTGGCTTTATCGGCGCGTTTGACCGCGCCGCCCAACGCCACCACCGGGTCGCCTTCGCTATTAGCGGTGGCCATGCCGGTTATCAGGTTGGAACAGCCCGGACCGGAGGTTACCAGCGCGACGCCCGCTTTGCCGGTAATACGCCCGACCGCGGCGGCCATAAAGGCGGCATTGGCCTCGTGGCGCACTGGAATAATGCGGATTGAGGAGTCCAGTAATGAGTCGAAAACCTTATCGATTTTAGCGCCGGGGATCCCGAAGACCTGGCGTACGCCTTGCGCTTCCAGTTGGCTGACGACCAGATCGGCGCCGTGCGCCCACTGGCGCAGCGGATACTGTTTGTCCATGTGAACCTCCTAACTTTCTACTGAACGGATGGCGGCATCGAGATTGTCGGGATGCAAATTGGCCTGCAGGAACGCGCTGTCGGCGGGAAGGTCGATCATCAGCTTATGAATTTCGCCGAAGGTCAACACCCCATGGTCGAGCTGGTAGTCCAGCAGGTGGCCGCCGCCCTGGCGGTCATCGGTGATAAAGTGTTCGTGATAGCCGGCGACGTTAATTCCCTGCATATGCTGCGGGGTACGAAAGCCGACCAGTACGCCGTCACGCTGGTTAAAGCGGAACACCGGCTGATCGTCGAGTACGTCGGTCATCGCCCGGTAGGGCGGCGTCTGACGCGGCACGGTGCGGGTATGGGCGTGGCGGAAATGACCATCGATTCGCAGCGCGCAGAACAGATTGTCGGAAGGGATTTGCTGGTCAATGACCTCATGCAGCTGCTGGCGGCTGACCGGGTGGTCAAAGGTTTTACGGTACTGCGGCTGGAACCAGGTCATTACCGCAAATGGGGTTTTCTGTTCCGGACGCGCTTTACGCGCGCTGCCGTCGGCACGCAGTTGATACACCTGGCTGCTAAACGCGATCAGCTCGCCGTCGAGTTCATTAAATGTGCCGAGCCCGAAATCGCCGTGCTTCAGCAGGTCCGCAATGGTGGTGGTACCTTCGTAGACGCCGCTAAGCAGGGCGCTCATCAGCGAAGTTTGATATAGCACGCTATCGGGATGCTGGGCGGAAAACGCGCGTAGCGTTTCACACAGACTCTCTTCGCAGGTGCAATCTGAAGCATGATTCATGAGCCACTTCCTCGTTCAACAAATATAAGAAAGGTTAAATAAAGGTTGACCCGATTCAGCTCACAGTTCCAATATAGAAATCATGCTGGTTTGAGACGTTTTCGATATGGAACTTCGTTATCTACGCTATTTTGTCGCCGTCGCCCGGACGCGACACTTCACCCGGGCCGCGAAAGAACTGGGTATCTCACAGCCACCGTTAAGTCAGCAAATTCAGCGGCTTGAACGTGAGGTTGGCACTCCGCTGTTGCGCCGGCTAACCCGCGGGGTGGAGCTGACCGAAGCCGGGGAGTCCTTTTATGAAGATGCCTGCCAAATCCTCGCGCTGAGCGATGCGGCGCTGGAAAAGGCCAAGGGCATTGCCCGCGGCATGAACGGCAGTCTGTCGTTAGGTATTACCAGTTCTGATGCTTTCCATCCGCAAATCTTCACCTTGCTGCACCGTTTTCAGCTAGAACATCCGGGCGTCGCCCTCCATCAACAGGAAGGCAACATGGCGAATTTGATGGCGGCGCTGAGCGAGGCGGAGATCGATATCGCCTTTGTCCGCCTGCCGTGCGAAAGCAGCAAGGCGTTTAATCTGCGTATCATTGATGAGGAGCCAATGGTCATCGCGCTGCCGCGCGATAATCCATTGTCAGCGGAGCCGACGCTGGCGCTGGAGCAGCTGCGGGACGTCGCGCCGATCCTCTTCCCGCGTGAAGTGGCGCCGGGTTTGTATGAGCTGGTGTTCAATAGCTGCCTGCGCGCCGGTATTGATATGAACCGCGCCAGGCAGTCGTCGCAGATTTCATCGTCGCTGAGTATGGTAAACGCCGGATTTGGTTTCGCGCTGGTGCCGCAGTCGATGACCTGTATCGCGCTGCCCAACGTCAGCTATCAATCGATACAGGGGATGCCGGTTAAGACCGATATTGCCATCGCCTGGCGCCGTTTTGAGCGCTCGCGTACGGTGAAGCGATTTTTGGAGATGTTCTAATTCCCGGGGCGCATAGCGTGACCCAACGGAGATACGCTGACCTTTTCTCCGTTGGGTTAGCGTTACTGCGCCACCCAGCCGCCATCCATATTCCACGCCGCGCCGCGAACCTGCGCGGCGGCGTCGCTGCATAAAAATAGCGCCATTTCCCCCAGTTGCTGAGGCGTCACGAATTCGCCGGAGGGTTGTTTTTCGGCAAGCAGCTGCGCTCTGGCCTGCTCCGGGTCGGCCCCCTCGGCGATACGTTTATCGATCTGCTGCTGAACCAGCGGCGTCAGCACCCAACCGGGGCAAATCGCGTTGCAGGTAATGCCGGTACGCGCGGTCTCCAGCGCCAGCGTTTTGCTAAAACCAATCACCCCATGCTTAGCGGCGACATAGGCGGATTTCTCTTTCGAGGCGACTAACCCATGCACGGAGGCAATATTAATAATCCGCCCCCAGTTGCGCTCGCGCATGCCCGGCAGCGCCAGGCGGCTGGTGTGGAAGACGCTGGACAGATTTATCGCCAGAATATCGTTCCATTTTTCCACCGCGAACTGCTCCACCGGCGCAACATGCTGGATACCGGCGTTATTAATCACAATATCGACGCCGCCAAATTCGCTTTCGGCGTAGCGCATCATGGCTTCAATTTGCCCGACGTCGCGCAGGTCGGCATCGTGATAGCCGGGAATTTTACCCAGCGCGGCAACCTCGGCTCGCGCGCTCGTGCTGTCGCCAAAACCATTCAACACCAGCTGCGCGCCGGCCTGCGCCAGTACTTTGGCAATGCCTAAACCAATACCGCTGGTGGAGCCGGTGACCAACGCTGTTTTACCGTTTAAATTCATTTCGTTACTCCTTACATCAGGCATCAGACAATGCCGGTTAAATAGAACACGGCAATGACAAACAGAACCGCGAGGCTTTTGATAAGCGTAATGGCGAAAATGCCGCCGTAAGCCTGGCGATGACTTAAGCCGGTGATTGCCAGCAGCGTGATGACGGCGCCGTTATGCGGCAGGGTATCCATGCCGCCGCTGGCCATCGACGCGACGCGGTGCAGTACCTCAAGCGGGATATTGGCGGCGTGCGCGGCGGCCACGAAGGTATCTGACATCGCCGCCAGCGCGATGCTCATTCCGCCGGAGGCGGAACCGGTGATCCCGGCCAGTACGGTGACGCTTATCGCCTCGTTTAACAGGGGATTGGGAATAGCGGTCAGTGCTTTCGACAACACCAGGAAACCCGGCAGGGCGGCAATCACCGCGCCGAAACCATATTCCGAAGCGGTATTCATCGCCGCGAGGATCGCGCCGCCGACCGCCGTACGACTGCCTTCCGCCAGACGGCCGCGGATATTGCGAAATCCGAACAACAGCACCACGACGATGCCGGACAGCAGTGCGGCCTCGACGGCCCAGATAGCGGTGATTTTGCCGACCTCGGTGACGATGGGTTTGGCAAGCCCAGGCAGAGTCAGCTCGTGGCTGGCGCCATACCACTGCGGGATCCAGCGGGTAAACAGCAGGTTCAGCACGCCGACCAGCAGCAGCGGGGCAATGGCGATCAGCGGATGCGGCAGATTGATGTTATCCGGCGTCTGCGGCTCGTTTTGCAGATCGGTACCGTAACCCTCGCCATTCGCGAGCGCTTTACGCCGCTGTCGTTCCAGCCACAGTAAACCGAAGGTGATGATAAACAGTGAACCTATCAACCCAAGCCAGGGGGCGGCCCAGGCGTTGGTGCCAAAAAAGCTGGTGGGGATAATGTTCTGGATCTGCGGGGTGCCCGGCAGGGCATCCATAGTGAAGGAGAACGCGCCCAGCGCGACGGTTGCCGGGATCAGCCGCTTCGGGATACCGCTCTGGCGAAACAGTTCGGCGGCAAAGGGATAGACCGCAAACGCCACCACGAACAGCGAAACGCCGCCGTAGGTCAGCAGGGCGCAGACCAGCACGATCACCGGGATCGCATGTCGCCGCCCGAGAATTTGAATCGCGGCGGCGACGATCGAACGTGAGAAGCCCGACAGCTCAATCAGCTTGCCAAAGACGGCGCCGAGCAGGAATACCGGAAAATAGAGCTTCACGAAACCGACCATTTTTTCCATAAACAGGCCGGTAAAGGTGGGGCCTACCGCGCTCGGGTCGGTGAGCAGAACCGCGCCAAGCGCGGCGATAGGGGCAAACAGGATAACGCTGTATCCACGATACGCAGCCAGCATCAGTAATGCCAGCGCGGCCAGGGCGATCAACACACTCATTACGACTCCTCACTATCATTGTTATTGTCGGGGTACAAAACGAGAAGTTACGGTTTCAGGGCGTAGCGCAGCTGATGTTCACGGCGCGACTGTATTCGTTTCTGCCGGGCCTCATCCCAGCGATAAAAACCTTGCCCGCTACGGGCGCCGGTAGCGCCTTGCGCGACCTTGTCGGCGACCAGCGACATCATGTCGCTGCCCGTGGCCAGTTCCGGCAGCAGGTGCTGGCAGATATCCTGGACCGTCGCCAGACCGGTCATATCGGCGGCTTCCAGCGGGCCGACCATCGCGTAACGGCGGCCGAGCGAGGCGCGCATCACTTTGTCGACCACTTCTGGCGAAGCGATGCCGCTCTTGACGATATGCAGCGCTTCGCGCAGCAGGGCGAACTGTAGTCGGTTGCCGACGAACCCCGGCGCGGCGCGGTTGAGTACTACCGCTTCCAGCGAGCAGGAGGATAAAAAGTCGCTGACCTGGTTGGCGAGATGCGGCAGGGTAGCGCTACCCGGCACCACTTCCACCAGCGGGATAAAATGCGGCGGATGCCAGAAGTGGGCGATTAACAAGCGCTCCGGATGCCGCATCCCCTGCGCCAGCCGATCCGGCGGTAGTCCGCTGGTGTTGCTGGCGATGATGGCTTCGTCGGCGATCAGCGTTTCCAGTTCCCGGTATAAGGCGTGCTTGAGCGCCAGACGCTCCGGAATCGCTTCGATCAGCAAGCTGGCGTCAGCAAGATCGCCTAATGCCGTGGTGCCGGAGAGGCGCGAGAGCACCGACGCACGCTGAGCGGCGTCAAACTGCTCGCACTCTTCAAGCTCGCGCAAAATGGCGGCGGCGACGTTCTCGATCTCGCTAATGCGCGCCGGGTCGGTGTCGTAGAGGCGTACGGCGTGGCCGTGGCGGGCAAAATGGCAGGCGATGCCGACGCCCATCAGGCCGGCGCCCAGTACCGCCAGTTGTGGTGTAAACATAGTGGCTCCTGTTAACGTTCGATGGTCATCGCGATACCCTGACCGCCGCCGACGCAAAGCGTCGCCAGGCCTTTGCTGACATCGCGGCGCTGCATTTCGTGCAGCAGACTAACCAGAATGCGACATCCTGAGGCGCCAATCGGGTGGCCGAGCGCGATAGCGCCGCCATTGACGTTGACCTTCTGGTTGTCCCACTCAAGCAATTTACCGACTGCCAGCGCCTGTACGGCAAAGGCCTCGTTGGCTTCGATGAGGTCCACCTCCTCCAGCGCCCAGCCGGCGCGCTGCAGCGCCTTCCGGCAAGCGCTTACCGGGCCGATACCCATCACGGACGGATCGACGCCGGCCACCGCAGAGCTGACTATTCGCGCCAGCACCGGCAAGCCAAGCTGCCGCGCTTTATCGACGCTCATCAATAAGACTGCCGCCGCGCCATCGTTGAGCGAAGAGGCATTGCCCGCGGTAACGCTGCCATCTTCCGTGCGGAAGGCCGGGCGCAACTGCGCCAGCTGTTGTTCGCTGGTTTCCGGGCGCGGCTGTTCGTCTGCGTCCACCCTGCGCGGCGCTTTTTTACCCTGAGGGACGCTCAGCGGCACTATCTCAGCCTGAAAGCGTCCGGCGGCTATCGCGGCGGCGGCTTTGCGCTGCGAAAGGGCGGCGAAGGCATCCTGCTGGGGGCGGGAGATGTCAAAGGCGTCGGCAAGGTTCTCGGCGGTGATGCCCATGTGATAGTCGTTAAACGCATCCCATAATCCGTCCTGAATCATACTGTCCTGCATGCTGGCATGGCCGAAGCGCAGACCATCGCGCGCGCCCTGAACCAGATACGGAGCATTGCTCATGCTCTCCTGGCCGCCGGCGATAACGATCTCCGCCTCGCCGCTGCGAATGGCCTGTACTGCCTGTTGCACGGCTTTCAGCCCGGAACCGCAAACCAGATTGACGGTAACGGCCGGGGTTTCAACCGGTAGCCCGGCGCGCAGCGCGGTTTGTCGCGCCGGATTCTGTCCGCAGCCGGCGGTTAATACCTGGCCAAAAATCAGTTCGTCAACGGCGCTGGCCGGTAGCTGTGTGCGTTCAAGCAGACCACGCACTACGGCGGCGCCAAGCTCGACGGCGGAAAGGGAAGATAAGGCGCCGCGAAAACTGCCGATTGGCGTACGTAGCGCGCAGACGATAGCGACTTCTTTCATATTGCCTCCTTAGTTGAAGCGCATTTCGCGGACGTCATCGGCAATGACCAGCCGTCCAGCCGTTTTACGGGCAATTTCGTCAATGCTGACGCCGGGAGCGTATTCGTGCAGAACAAAGGCGCCGTCGCTAATTTCCAGCAGCGCGAGATCGGTCAGTACCCGGCGAATACAGCCCGCGCCGGTGAGCGGCAGGGTGCACTGCGCCAGCAGTTTGGATTCGCCGTTTTTCGAAGCGTGCGTCATCACGACGATGATGTTTTGCGCGCCGGCCACCAGATCCATGGCGCCGCCCATGCCTTTCACCATTTTCCCGGGGATCATCCACGAGGCGATATTGCCCGCGACATCGACCTCAAAAGCGCCCAGAACCGTGAGATCGACGTGGCCGCCGCGGATCATGGCGAAGGACTGGGCGGAGTCAAAGATAGCCGCCCCGGTTTGGGCGGTAACGGTCTGCTTGCCGGCGTTAATCATGTCGGCATCGAGAGTCGACTCATCGGGAAATTCGCCCATCCCCAACAGGCCGTTTTCCGACTGCAGCATCACTTCAATACCGGCGGGAATATAGTTAGCGACCAGCGTGGGAATGCCGATACCGAGATTGACATAATCGCCGTCGCGCAGTTCCTGGGCGACGCGCATCGCCATTTGTTCGCGAGTTAACATGTTCAGTTCCCTCCGGCACGCAGCGTGCGCTGTTCAATACGTTTTTCGAATTGCCCGACGATCAGCCGGTCGACATAAATACCGGGCGTGTGGATGGCGGACGGAGGGAGTTCGCCCGGCGCGACGATTTCTTCGACTTCCACTACCGTGATCCGCCCGGCGGTGGCCATCAACGGGTTAAAATTCTGCGCGGTATGGCGGTAGACCACGTTACCGAACCAGTCGGCTTTCCAGCCCTTTACAAGGGCGAAATCGCCGCGAATGGCCTCTTCGAGAATGTAATTTTTACCGTCGAACTGACGCACTTCTTTGCCTTGCGCCACCGGCGTGCCGTAACCGGTCGCGGTATAGAATCCGGGGATCCCGGCGCCGCCGGCGCGAATTTTCTCGGCAAGCGTCCCTTGCGGCGTCAGCTCCACGGCGAGTTCGCCGCTTAGTACCAGCTGTTCGAAGAGGGCGTTTTCTCCCACGTAGGAAGCCACGACTTTGCGCACCTGGCGCGTTTCCAGCAGCATGCCGAGACCAAAGCCATCGACGCCGCAGTTATTAGAAACTACCGTCAGGCCCTGTACCTGGCGGCGTTTGACCTCGGCAATTAAGTTTTCCGGAATGCCGCACAGGCCGAAGCCGCCGGCCAGTAACGTCATGCCATCGGTTAATCCGTCCAGCGCCGCTTCATAGCTGGCGACGCGCTTATCCAGTCCTGCCATCATTTTTCTCCTGCCTTGCGATGGCTCTATCATTAAGGGCGCGGACTGATTTGATAATTTTGAATTTGTGACCCACTCATTTGGATTTTTTATTAATTTATCGTTAACTAAATTCTTTCAATTAGTTAACAGGTGGAAAAATGAGAATGAGTGTCAAACAGTTACGCGCGTTTCTAGCGGTAGCTCACACTCTCAATTTCGCCCACGCCAGCGAGCGCCTGAACCTGTCGCAGCCGGCGCTGAGTTTGACCATCAAGGGGCTGGAAGAGGCGCTTGGCGGCGCGTTGCTGCAGCGCAGCACCCGCAAAGTGACCTTAACCCAGGAGGGAGAGACCTTTCTGCCGATGGCCCGCCAGCTGCTGGCGGACTGGGACAATGCCGAAGAGGCGATGCGGCAAAGTTTCACCCTGCAGCGGGGAAAGATCTCCGTCGCCGCGATGCCGTCGTTTGCCGCTAACGTGCTACCGGAAGTGCTTAAAGCCTTTCGCGACCGCTATGCGGGAGTCAACGTGACGGTGCATGACGTGATTAATGAGCAGGTCATTGAGATGGTGCGCGAAGGCCGGGTGGAGATGGGGATCGCGTTTGAGCCATCGCCCGGCAACAATTTGTTGTTTACGCCGCTGGCGGTGGATCGCTTTGTGGCGATCGTACCGAAAACGTCGCCTTTAGCGAGTAAAAAGCAGTTAAGCTGGCGTGAACTGCTGACGCTGGATTTCATTACCCTGCAGCGACCGTCGGCGGTGCGTTTGATGCTGGAAGAAGAGCTGGCGCGCAGCGGCAGCCAGTTGGACGTGGCGCTGGAAAGTCATCAGTTGGTCACCGTCGGGCGGATGGTCGCCAGCGGTCTGGGCGGCAGCGCGGTGCCCGCGTTATGCCAGTCGCAGATGCAGTCGCTGGGAGCGGTTTGTCTGCCATTAAGCGATCCGCCGATTGAAAAGTGTATTGGCGTTATTCACGCCGGACATATGCAGTTGTCGAAAGCGGCGCAGGCGCTGCTGGAAACGCTGAAGGGTTTTTTGCCCGCTTAGGTCGTTTACAGATAAAAAAACCGGCCTGGTTAGCCGGTTTAATCATCAGATTTTGCAGGCATCGCCGCAATCATCATCGGCAACAATCGCCTGCGCTTTTTTGTCCGCTTCGTCCAGGCGTTCAGCGTTACGTTCTTCCGCTTCTTCCAGGCCGCTAAACACCAGGTTGTCGAGATCAATTTCCATGAGTTACCCACTTTGCTACTTTTTTGACTGTCGGCAGAGTATAGGTCAAAACGATGGAAGGTTGCACCCCGCGCCCGAAGCTATCGCACAGAGCGTTAATCGTCAGCTTGTTTTTGGTAGCGGAGTGGAGGGGTATTAGTCAATAACCGCTATTATTCATAGTTGACATTATTCATTTATTATATGGAAGCATAAAATGATAATTTTCGGATTGTTTCTTAAATGAAATGACAACGAACCAGTAAATAACGATTGACCCGTTTCAGATATGGTAATATGGCCGCGATTATGGATGAGTCTATGGACCTTGATCAATGGTATCGATAACAGCATCTGCCATCAAAGAATGGCGGAGAAATAATAAAGTCATTTGTCACGTAAAACTTAAATATAAAAAGGTATTGCGAAAATGTCGCGAAATACCTTTAACAGGAGGTAAGTACAAGGAATATCAACGGCTTTGCCAGACATACACATGTGCAAAATTGACCAGTGCGACACCGGGGCTGGTACATTTTGAAGATAAGCCTTTTAAGGCATATTTAAATAAGCGAATGTCGAAAAGAGCTAAACTGAATATTGCCCATGGCGCTTTGAATTTTATTGAAAAAAGCTTTCAGGCGGAAATATTACCGCAGTTGTATAATGTATCGTCGTTCGGTTGCTCGATGATTACCATCCCGTTGAAGAATGGAACCAGCCTGGAAGTGAAACTTCTGGCCTCGCCGTTCCAGGAAGAGGGGGAACTGATGCTGCAGATGTTCTTTGAAAATAAACGCGTATATAGCGTCTGTTTTTCCTGCACGGATCAAGGAAGCGCGTGGATTGGCGGTATTCAGGGCGGTAAAGACATTAGCAACGATGAAGTGAAGGCGTTGACCAAAGAGCTCTACGGCACGCGGCCAAAAAACCTGATTATCACCTTGCTGTACGGGTTATTGCGCCACTTTAATATCCGTGAGATCTACGCCATCGACAGCGACTACCATGTGAAGAGCGACAAGGTGAAAGCCAGTTACTCAGAGTTGTGGTTAGAAATTGGCGGCGAGAAGCAGCGGCGCGGTTGGTACAAATTACCTCCACAAGAGATTAAAAAAAGTCTTGAAGAGGTGAAAAGTAAACATCGCAGCCAGTTCATTAAACGTGAGAGTTTAAAAGAGCAGGCGCAGTTGGATCTGATCGCAGCATTACGGCAGATTAGCGTAGGTAACAACACCAACCAACCATAATACTGGATTGCCGATTCGCCGGGGGCGGCGGGTCGGCAAGCCATGATTGATGCCATCTCCTTCCTTGCGGCCCGTCTAATACCACTCTCCTTTACAACCTGCTCATCTATCAAATCCAGTTTATAAATTAAAAAATTTTAAACATTTTATGCGGTTAAATTTTACATAAAATTTACATGTCCATATACTTTCTTACGTTCTTCGCCCTGGTTTGGGGCGTCCAACCAACAGGTTAACTGCGCTGTACGGCATCGCTTATCGATCGGCGCTTTAAAATAAATGCTTTGGTTATATCGACATATGTCGAATGGGATGAAATATGGACGAACAAAAAGGTCATGGTCGAAGGATCTTCTTCACCATATACCGATTGCTTTTTGTGTTACTGAGTTTTGGCATTGGGATTTTCTTAACTATCTGGGGGGGCAAGCTGCTCTCGCTCGGCGGCAGCGCCTGGTATCTGTTAGCCGGTCTCGCTTATCTCATCATCGCCGTCGGTTACTTCACTCGTAGTCAATACGCGCTTCCTCTTGCTGTTCTTACCTTTCTGTTAACGCTGGCCTGGGCGCTGTATGAAGTGCAGCTCAGCTACTGGGGCTTGATCCCTCGTCTGGTGGTTCCTGCGCTGATGCTGATGCTGGCCCTATGGCTGGCGGCGGCGATGCCGGTGGCTCGCGTGCGTCTGGCGAACTGGAGCGCGACGGTTATCTTTATTGCGCTGCTGGCGACGCTGGTTTCGGCGTTCTACCCGCACGGCGGCATCCATAATGGCGTCGTGAAAGCGGCGAATGGCAACAGCGCGACGCAGGCGGCAAAAAGCGATAACTGGGAATTCTTCGGCCGCGATGCCTCCGGCACCCGTTTTGCGCCGTATACAGATATTACCCCGGAAAACGTTCATAAGCTGAAAGTTGCCTGGACCTACCACACAGGCCGCCGCCTGACCGGCCCGGCCATTGGCGTTGACGAAAATACGCCGCTGCAAATTGGCGATACGCTGTATTCCTGTACGCCGCTTAACGTGGTGACCGCCATTGATGCCGATACCGGCAAGGCGCGCTGGCGCTTTGACCCGCATGCGCAGACGGCGGAACATGTGACCTGCCGCGGCGTGGGTTACTATGATGTGCAGAGCGACGATACGCTCAGCGCGGAAGAAAAAGCGAGCCCGGCGCTGCAACAGTGTCCGCAGCGGATCATGGTATCGACCGTGGATGCGCGCCTGCTGGCGCTGAATGCAAAAACCGGCGAACTGTGCGCTGACTTCGGCGACCACGGCAGCGTGGATCTGAAGCAGGGCATGGGCGACACCGAAAACAGCAAACGCTACCATCCGACTTCAACGCCGGTGATCATGGGGCATATTGCGGTGCTGGGCGGCTGGGTACGCGATATCGTACACGGCGAGCCATCCGGGGTCGTACGCGCTTTTGACGTACGCGATGGTAAAGTCGTCTGGGCCTGGGATGTCGGCAAGCCGGAAAATATCACCGACCCCGAAAAAGGCCGCGTTTATACGCTCGAAACGCCGAACGTGTGGACCATTCCCGGCTTTGATAAAGAGCTGAATCTGGTTTATCTGCCGACCGGTAACGGGCCGCCGGACTACTGGGGCGGCGATCGGAATGAAGCGAAAGAGAAATATGGCTCCGCGGTGGTGGCGGTGGATGCCAGTACCGGTAAAACAAAATGGGTTTTCCAGACCGTTCACCACGATATCTGGGATTACGACCTGCCATCGCAGCCAGTACTGTTCCACATGAAAAACGAGCAGGGCGAGGACGTCCCGGTTCTGATCCAGACCACCAAAACCGGACAGATTTACGTGCTCGACCGCCGCACCGGCAAACCGGTGACCCGCGTCGAAGAACTGCCGGTCGCTCATCAGGGAGCGGAGGGCGAACATCTGTCTGCCACCCAGCCGTTCTCTACCGGCATGCCGCAGTTAGGCGTCGAGCCGCTGAGCGAAAAATCAATGTGGGGCGTGACGCCGTTCGACCAACTGATGTGCCGTATCGATTTTAAAGAGTCGACCTACCTTGGCATGTATACGCCGCCGTCAGAGAAACCGTATATCGAGTGGCCAAGCCTGCTCGGCGGCATGAACTGGGGCGGCATCACCATCGATGAACGTACCGGCACGCTGTTCGTCAACGATATGCGTATGCCGTTGCGGATGTCGCTGGTGCGCAAAGAAGAGATGGCGAAATACAAAGTCTCCACCGACGAAGTCCCTGGCTTTATGGGCACCGTTCGCCCGCAAGTTGCCGGGCCTTACGGCGGCGTGCGTATCGACATCCTGCAGTCCGCGCTGGGCGTGCCCTGTAATACCCCGCCGTTTGGTACCATGAGCGCTATTGACCTGAACAGCCGTCAGCTCTTGTGGCAGGTGCCGATGGGTTCGGTAGAAGATACCGGGCCGCTGGGGATGAAAACCCATCTGCATATCCCGTTGGGAATGCCGACCCTGGGCGGCCCAACCTCCACCGCCTCGGGTCTGGTGTTCTTCGCCGGTACCCAGGATAACTACCTGCGGGCGCTGGATTCCGCCAGCGGTAAAGAGCTGTGGCGCGCTCGCTTGCCGGTTGGCGCGGTAGCGGCGCCGCTGGTCTACAAATCGCCGAAAACCGGCAAAGAATACGTGCTGATTTCCGCCGGCGGCGCCAGCCACTCGCCGGACGTCGGTGACGATATTATCGCCTACGCGCTGGAGGAATAACGTCTCTAAACGAAACAGGTCCCGGAAACGGGACCTGTTACTGACTGACAGCCCGCGCGTAGCAGGGGTCAATCCTGGACTTTTACTATCTGAACATCGCTTTGCGCAATACGCTGCCCTGCGGCATTGACGTAGGCCAGAGACACCGGCGCACCGCTGGTTTTATCTACTAACTGGATATGCGGCGACGTATGCAGGAGTTGCTGATGTCCCCATTCCATCAGGGCAAAAAGGACCGGCGCCAGGCTGCGGCTCTTTTCGGTCAGCGTATATTCATAACGCTCACGCGCCCCCGCTTCGCGATAGGGAAGTTTACGTAGTAGCCCCACATCAACCATCAATTTTAAACGCTGAGTTAACGTCTGTTTGCTCATTCCGGTATGAACGCGAATCGTTTCGAAACGCGTCACGCCGTAAAACGCCTCTCTTAAAATCAATAAAATCCATTGATCGCCAACAATTTTAGCGCTTTCCGCCAGGCCGCAAAGTTCCGCGGGCAGGTAAGGGGATGAATTATATTTTGACATGATTTAGGTTATCTCCTAACCTGAGTTTGAAATATAGACTCAGTTAATCAGGAGAATACTGTGCCTTTTGTTAATGTGCAAACGATTAAAGGGATCATGACCACTGAGCAGAAGAATGAACTGCTGCGTCGCATGACTGACCTCATGGTGGAAATTGAAGGCCGGGGCGATCCGCAATTCCGTCAGTCCGTCTGGATCCGTATTGATGAACACGAGCCGGAACAGTGGAGCCTCGGAGGAATACAGCCGACAGCGGAGATGATAGCGGCAAAATTTGCCGCTAAACGATGATCTTATTGCCGTTATTGTTATGCGATAACCACGCGCGATTCAGCCTCAATTTCATGACAGGCGACCTGGTGCCCCGGCGCGATTTCGCGTAGACGCGGCGGTTCGCGACGGCAACGTTCGTTTGCCTGCGGGCAGCGAGATGAAAAGCGGCAGCCAGCAGGCGGTCGGGAAGGGTCGGGAATTTCCCCCTGAACGACCGCCAGCGGCTCGCTATCAGGATCCAGCGTGGGGACAGCGGCCAGCAGCGCCTGGGTATAGGGATGAAGAGGGCGGCTAAACAGCGCATCGCGGCTGGCCGTTTCCACCAGTTGACCGAGGTACATCACCGCCACGTCGTCGCACAGATGCTCCACTACCCCGAGGTCATGTGAGATGAATAGAAAAGTGACGCCACGTTCGTCGCGCAGGTCGGCAAACAGATTGATAATCTGCGCCTGAATCGACACATCGAGTGCGGAAATGGGTTCATCGGCGACGATAAAGTCCGGATTCAGAATTAGCGCGCGGGCGATGCCGATGCGCTGCCGCTGACCACCGGAAAATTCATGCGGAAAACGGTGGTAATGCTGAGGCGCCAGCCCGCATATCTTCATCACCGCAATGACTTTCTCATAGAGTTCAGCGCGCGTGCACAGTTTATGCTGCAGCATCGCCTCGCCAATCGCCTCGCCGATGCGGATGCGTGGATTCAGTGAACTATAGGGGTCCTGAAATACCAGCTGAATTTTTGGCCGTAAAGCCTGCATTGCTGCCGCTGACAGTTCGGATAACTCCTGACCGCGGAATTTAATGCTGCCGGCGGTTTTTTCATACAATCCAAGCAAGGTGCGGCCAACGGTGGTTTTACCGCTACCGGATTCTCCGACGAGGCCGAAAATCGTTCCCGGACGGATATTAAAACTGACGTCATCGACCGCGCGCAGTTCCCCGGTCTGCTGGCCGAACAGGCCGTCGCGCAGCGGAAAATACTTTTTCAAGCCATTAACTTCAATTACATAGGGCTGATTCATGCCACCGACTCCGTGAATTCACTATAAAAACAGGCCGCCTGGTGAGAGGGCCCCAAAAGTGGCGGTGTATCCTGGCGGCAGCGCGCGGTTGCCTGTTGGCAGCGATCGGCAAACGCGCAGCCCGCAGGCAGTTGCGCGAGATCCGGTACCTGGCCGGGAATGGAGTACAGCCGCCGGCGGCGTGCGCCCGGCACCGGGCGAGAGGCGATAAGACCGCGGGTATAGGGATGCTGCGGCTGGCGCAGTACCTCGGCGGTGGTTCCCTGTTCGACGACCCGCCCGGCATACATCACCACTACCCGTTCGGCCATCTGTGCGATCACTCCCAGATCGTGGGTGATCAGCAGCAGAGCCATCTGGTTTTCGCGCGCGCGGTCGCGCAGCAGTCGCAGGATCTGCGCCTGTACGGTGACATCCAGCGCGGTTGTCGGTTCATCCGCTATTAATAATTTTGGCCGGCAGCTCAGCGCCATGGCGATCATTACCCGCTGTAGCATGCCGCCGGAAAGCTGGTGTGGATAGTTCGTCATCAGGCTTTCGCTGCGCGCCAGTCCAACCTCGTTTAACAGTTGTATTGCGCGCTGCCAGGCGGCTTGCGGCGAGTCGCCGCGATGACGTATTAGCGGCTCGCAGAGCTGTTCGCCTATGGTCAGTACCGGGTTGAGCGCCGACATCGGCTCCTGGAAGATCATCGCCAACTGGTTGCCGCGCAGGTCGGCCATGTGACGGGCTTTCAGCTTGAGCAGATCGCGTCCTTCGAAATGGATCTCGCCGCCGTCAATGCGAGCGGCCTGGGGAGGCAGCAGGCCCATTAACGACATGGCGGTCACGCTTTTGCCGCAGCCGGACTCACCGACGATACCTACCGTTTGCCCGGCCTGAATCGAAAAAGAGACCTCCTGTACCGCGCGCACCCGGCTACCTTCAGCAGCGAAAGAGACAGAAAGTTGCTTAAAAGAAATTAATGGCGTGCTCATTTCAGCCTCTGTTTCATTTTCGGGTCCATTGCGTCGCGCAGGCCGTCGCCCAGCACATTAATAGCAATCACAGTAATAAAGATGGCAATCCCGGGAGGCATCCATAGCCACGGTCGCCGCTGAAAATCAATCAGGCTGTTAGCAGCATCCATCATGTTGCCCCACGATGGTGTCGGCGGTACCACGCCGAGGCCGAGATAGCTCAGCGCCGATTCGCTCAGAATGGCGTTAGCGACCGCCATTGTCGCCATCACCACCAGAATCGGGATGGTATTGGGCAGCAGGTGACCGAACAGCCGGCGACGCGCCGAGAGTCCCAGTACCTGCGTCGCCAGCATAAAATCGCGCTCGCGTAGCGACAGGCACTGCCCGCGCACCAGCCGCGCCAGCTTCGGCCACTCCAGCAGGCTGAGCATAATTACGACCATCCAGATGCGGGAATCCGGCGAAAAGTCGAGCTCGGAGAGCATCGCGCCGGCGACGATTAATAATGGCAGGCCGGGTATCGTCATCACCAGATCGGCTAGCCGCATGATCAGTTTATCGGTGAGCCCGCCGACATAGCCCGACAGCGCTCCCAGCAGGTAGCCCAGCGTTACCGATAGCAGCATAGTCAACAGGCCGATTATCAGTGAAATGCGCCCGGCCAGCAGTAAACGCGTATAGATATCGCGGCCAAGAAAATCGGTACCTAACCAGTGTTCGGCGCCAGGTGGTTTGTTGATCATCAGCGCATCGGTGGCGTCATCTTTCCACGGCGACCACATCGGCCCGAGCGCGCACCACAGGGCCATCACCGCAAGCAGGATTAAACACAGCATCGCCATTCGGTTGCGGCGCAGTTGGCGCCACGCCTGATGCCATGGAGAGGGAGTTATTTGCGCGAGCGCGGGGATTGTCGCCTGGCGCAGGCGGCGACGGTGGCCAAACAGGGAAGTTATCATCATTACCTCACTCGAATGCGCGGATCGGCCCACGCGTAGAGCACATCGGCCAGTAAATTACCGATGATCGTCAGCACCGCCAGAAACAGGGTAAACCCCATCAATACCGGATAATCGCGAGCGGCCAGCGAATCGATATGAATGTGTCCGGCCCCCGGCCAGTTAAATACTTTTTCGGTAATGATGGCGCCAGAGAACAATCCCGGCAGTTCAAAGCCAAGCAGGGTGATGACCGGCAGTAGCGCATTGCGCAGCGCGTGTTTCATGATAACCGTGCGTTCTCGCAGACCTTTAGCACGGGCGGTACGAATGAAATCCATCTTCACCACGTCGAGCATGCTGGCGCGAAAATAGCGCGTCAGGCTACCGGCCTGCAGCATCACCAGCGCCAGTACCGGTAGTACCAGATGGGCGGCGACCTGCAGCACATACTGCCAGCCGCTATCGTCGCTGCCGGTATTGGTCATCCCGCCTACCGGCAGCCAGTGAAGGTCGACGGCAAACCACTTAATTAGCAGCAGGCAGAGGAAAAAGGTGGGAAAGGACATGGCGGCGAACACCGCGATACTCACCAGATGATCAAACCAGGAATTAGGTCTGAGCGCGGAGACCACGCCAACCGTCAGGCCGATACCCCAGTAGAAAACCAGCGCCACGCTTGCCAGCAGGAAGGAGTTCCAGATGTACTGGTTCAGTAGCTGGCTGACTGGAATTTGGTATTGCAGCGAGAAGCCTAAATCCCCGCGCAGCAGTTGCCCCAGCCAGTGAAGGTAGCGGGTGAAAAGCGGCTGGTCGAGGCCGTATATCGCCTTCAGTTCGGCGGCGCGGGCGGCCGTCAAGGTGATATTGCCATCGATAAAGTCGCCGGGGGTTTTGGCAAAGAGCATAAAAATGATAAAGGAGGCCAGCAGCAGCATCGGCAGCGTTTGCAATAAGCGCCTCAGGATGAAATTTTTCATAACATTCTCACATCAGCCGCCGGGGAGGCCGGCGGCTGGGGGATTTACTTCACGATTTTCACGTCCGGCAAACTGCCGGTGAGGCCGTTATAGATATCCGGCTTAAAGCCGGTCACGCGGGCGCTGCTGGCGGAAAGAATCTCCCGGTATCCAAGCAAGATAACCGGCGGATCCTCGGCCAGCACCTGGTACAGCTGGTGATAGATAGGCTTGCGTTGTTCGACATCCAGCACCGCGTTACCCGCATTGATAAGCTTATCGACTTCAGCATTGTGGTAGCCCGACTCTTTGGCTTCGCTGCTGTAGAAGTCCCACACGCCGTCATGCGGATCGTTGAGAGTGCTGGTGCTAAACGACGCCAGATCGTAATTACCCGCTTTGCGCTGCGCCATCAGCGCGTTGAAATCAACCACCTGCGGTTTCAGCAGCACGCCGATCTGCCGCCAGTTCTCTTTGGCAATCGGAATCAGCGCGTCGTTAATGACTTTTTTGCTCGCCAGCAGGGTCAGCTCCAGCCGTTTACCGTCTTTCACGCGGATGCCATCGGCGCCAGGCAGCCAGCCCGCTTCATCGAGCAGTTTTTTCGCCTGCGCCGGATCGTAATGATAGGGGTTGACGCCCTGCGCGTTGAAAGCCCAGGAAATAGGCGCGATCGGTTCAATGGCTACCTTGCCGTATCCCTGATACACCACGTCGATTAACTTCTGGCGGTCAAGCCCGTAAATCAGCGCCTGACGCACTTTTTTATCCTGTAGCGCCGGGCGATGGATGTTGAACTCCACCTGGCTGTAGTCGCTGGAACCGTAGAGGTTGATATTGGCAAAACCGAGCATCTTAAGCTGCTCAATATCATCCGGACGCGAGGTGAAGGCGTCGTAGTCGGTTTCGCCGGTCTGGAATAACTGGAAATTGGTGGACGGATTGGTCACGCGATAGATAAAGCGTGGCGTTGGCGGCGTACCGCGGTAAAAATGCGTGTTGGCGTGGAAGCGAATCTCCTGACCGGGAATATATTTATCGTAGACATACGGGCCGTTACCCAGCGGTTTTCCGTGCAGAGAACGCAGATAATCCAGATTTCCGCGTTGATACCCTTTGCCGTACCAGGCTTTTGATAATACCGGACCGCCGATTTTCGCCAGCGTCGTCGCGCCCGGCTGAGTGGTGGTAACCTGCAGGGTCAGCGGATCGATAACTTTCAGGCCGCTCACGCTATCGGCTTTGCCGGCTTTATATTCTGCGCCGCCGGCGATATTGGCCAGAGTAATATCGGTGTCGCCGTCATATTTCGGGTCGAGCAGAACGGTCAGCGTAAAGGCGACATCCTCCGCGGTGAGTGGCGATCCGTCGCTGAAGGTCAGGTTAGGGCGTAATTTGATGGTATAGACTTTGTTATCCGCGCTCACCGTCCAGCTCTCAGCCAGCCCCGGCACCAGCTTCCCCTGACTGTCCCAGTCAATCAGGCGCGAGAAAATAACGTTGGTGACGTTCTCATCCCAGCCGTTGACGAAGAAGTAAGGGTTAAAGATCCCCTGCGGTTCGGAAATGCCGGCCACCACCGTGTCTTTACGCAGTTTGGCGCTTGCCGGGATCTGGCTGGCATCGGTTGCGGGAGTGATCCCTTCTTTAAGGATATCGTCGGCGTTGGCGACAGAAGAAAATGCCACCATGCTACCGAGTAGCGCCACTTTCAGCGCCAGCGCGAAGCGCGTTTGTCTGGTTTTTAATCCTTGCCGTAATCTGGACAAAAGTGCTACCTCATCAAATGATTGCGTTGTTATTTACAATTCATGACGAAGATAAGAGGCGCGCTGAATACTGTCTAACAACGAAACGCTATGGTTTATAGCCATTTCGCATTAGCAAAAAACCGGCAATATAATGCCGGTTTTCGGGGAAGTCATAGTGGATTGTTCTATATGCCGCGGCAGCTAATCGCGGGCCTCAACCGGCAGCCACAGAGCCTGCGGATTGGCGAAATAATATTCAACTTCGGCATAAAAACGGCTGGCGTGCAGGCCATCCACAAAAGCGTGATTAAATCGGCCGGCAACCGGAATGATGCCATTTTTCAGTTTCCCCCACGTCAGGGCGGGCACCGCCGCGCCAACGTAGTATTCCGCATGGGTCATGGCGCTGAAGTGCAGCCACGGCAGGCAACTGGCGCAAAAGAAATTTTCTTCTTCCACAATAAGCGGTGAGGGATTGGTGCTTCTTGCGGCCTCAATGCGCGGCGTTGCGGCGGCGCTAAACGCGGGGAAATCAGCGGCGTTATCGCACCATACCTGCCGAAAACCTTCGCTGGTCGTCATGATCGGCGTCATCACCGAGATGGCGTCATATTCGATGATATCGTCGTTGCGCAGGCGCTGTCTTAGCTGCGGTACGGCGTTGGCCGCGCGCAACAGGCCGAATAATGCCAGTTGAAAGAAGGAGACGCCGTGGTCCTTCGCGCAGGTATACAACTGTTGCGCTTCGACCGGTACGCACAGATTGAAGCTGGGATTGGCAAAGGTACGGTAGAACGTAAAATGATCCAGGCGAGGCCAGCTCGCTTTATCAATGACGCGATAATGTGCCACGATTGACTCCTTCATGTGGGTTTCCCTTACTATGCGACGATTTCCACCAGGTTACCATCCGGGTCTTTGATAACCGCCTCATAATAGCCATCACCGGTGGTGCGTGGGGCAGAGACTAAAATGCCCGCCATTTCAGCGCGTTTGGCTAACGCATTAACCTGTTCCGCGCCGCCGACGGCGATCGCCAGATGCGCCCACCCCGTATGGTTGTTATCGCGGGGCGAGTCCTGTAAGCCGGGTTTAGCCATTAACTCAATTGCCAGGTCAGAGCCAATTTTTACAAAGTAGGATTCAAAACCAGGATTGGTTTTACTGTGGTATTTTTCGTTGATTTCACCGGCAAAAAACTCCACCCAAAAGCGTGCTTGTTGCTCAAGATGGCGGGTCCAGAGGGCGATGTGGGCAACTTTCATGATTTACCTCGTAAGGGTTCGGGTTGACAGCATGCGCATGAGTGAATGATTATGCTCTTTGCTGCTCGTTATGTTTATTTAAAGGAGTTATTGTGCTCGATTATGCTGCTTTCCCTCAGCAACGACAAGCGCTGATTTGTCAGATCCTGCAGGAGGACGGTAGGGTCGTCTGCGCCGATTTGGCCCAGCGCTTACAGGTCTCTGAACATACTATTCGCCGCGATCTTCATGAGTTGAGCAAAGAAGGATATTGTAAGAAAGTCTACGGCGGCGCGGTGATGACCCTGCCGGAATCCATGGAGTACAGCGAACGTAAAGAGAAAAACAGGGCAACAAAGAGCAGGATCGCACAGAAGTGCGCACAGCTAGTGAAACCGGGCGGCTGTATTTTTATTGATACCGGCACCACTAATCTGGCAATGGCGGAAGCGCTACCGGGCGAACTGGCCTTAACCGTGGTTACCAATTCTCCGGAAATCGCGGCGGTTCTGCTTAAAAAACCGCTTTACGAGGTTGTGATGCTCGGAGGTCTGGTGCAACGCGCGGCTGGCGGTTGTGTCGGCGCATCGGCGGTGGCCCAGGTACAGGGGATCCTCTTCGACCAGGGGTTTATTGGCGGCTGCGCGATGGCTCCGGAGTCAGGTTTAACCGGCTTTGATCACGCCGATTGTGAATTTAAGAAAGCGGTTATCAAACAGTGCAGTGAGATTATCGTTGGCTTAACCTCAGATAAAATCCCCGCCGTCGCGCGTTTTGTGGTAGCTGAAAGCAGCGCCATTGATGTGCTGGTGGTGGAGGAAAACATTAGCCGTAAATACCGGGATGCTTTCCGTGAACACGAGATCCGTATCTATACCGTCTAGTACAGGGGCAAATTATTAATTTGAGAAAACCGGGCTATCACTTTGATAAAAATGGCGGCGAAATGTTTCTGGCCTGCGGGCCTCGGCCTTAGTAGCGCTATTTTCTCCGCACTTTAGCCGTATTTTGCGCGGCGACTCACAAAAACGAAGCTTACGCAGCACCTCATTGATTTCTGGCACAAATCTTGGATTTGTTATCGGTGAAGTGGCTTTTCCCATGGGTTATGGATAGCGCGACGTTTAGCGAACCCGGGATTGCCCGCAACGGATAATCATTGAGGGGACTGTTATGTGTGCTTCACCTTCAGCGCCGCTACGGCGCGTGGATGGACTGGCGAAAGTCAAAGGAACGGCCGTTTATGGCGACGATATTACCTTACCGGGCATGCTGTATGGCGTTTGCCGCTTTGCGGATATACCCGCCGGGAAAATCGAGGCGATAGATCTTAGCGAGGCGCTGAATGTTGCAGGCGTAGTAAAAATCGCCACCTGGCAGGATATCCCCGGTACACCGGTCGTGGGGATCATCGTCAAAGATTATCTGCCTATCGTCAAAGACGAGGTGGTCTTCCACGGCGATGTCGTCGCCGTGGTGGCGGCAACCAGTTATGAAGCCGCCTGCGAAGCGGCGGATAAAATTCATGTGCGCTATACGCCTTATGAGCCGCTAACGGACGTAGAAGCCGCGCTGGCGGCGGACGCCCGGCGAATTCACCCGGAGCGCAGCGATAATATCGCCGCCCATCACCACACCGTTAAAGGCGACATCGCCAAAGGCTTTGCCGAAGCCAGTCACGTGATTGAACGTGAATATGAAGTGGGCTTCCAGGAACACGCCTACATCGAACCGGAAGTCGTACTGACCTGGCTTGATCCTACCGATGGTAGCCTGATTATCTCCGGCTCCATTCAGAACCCGCACCGCGTACGCAGCTTCGTGGCTAAGTTTATGGGCTGTCCGCAAAGCCAGATTAACGTCAAACGCGCGGTGATGGGCGGCTCGTTCGGCGGGAAAGACGACATCATCGATCATCTGGCCTGCCGTTCCGCATTGATGACGCGGCTTACCGGTCGTCCGGTTAAATTTACCTACACCCGCGAGCAGTCCATTATCGAAAGCTGTAAGCGCCACCCTTATAAAATGAAGTATCGGGCCGGGGTGGACGACAACGGGCGTATTCTGGCGATCAAAATCGATATTCTTGCCGACAGCGGCGGCTATGCGGCGTCTTCCCCGTTCGTCACCTGGCGTTCTTCGGTGCAGGCGGCGGGGCCGTACAATATTGATAACGTCCATATCGACGTCAAAGCCGTCTATACCAACAACAGCTATACCTCGGCGATGCGTGGTTTCGGTTCACCACAGGTGGTTTACGCCAACGAATCCTTTATGGATGAAATTGCCGAAGTGCTCAATCTCTCGCCGGTGGCGGTGCGTGAAGTGAATGCGCTGCGTCAGGGAGATACCTCGGTCACCGGGCAGCGGTTTGATAAACACACCGTCTCGGCGACTGAAGTCCTGAGTAAGGCGGTGAATGCCTCGGAATTTGCGGCAAAACGCCAGCACTATCGTGAATTGAACCAACAAGGCGGCGTTTATCGATATGGTATTGGCCTGGCGCTGAGCTACCGCGGCTGTTCCATTGGCGCGGAAGGGGTTGATACCTCGACGGCGCTTATCCAGGTCAATGAAGACGGTAGCGTCAATCTGGCGACATCGGTATCGGAAAACGGTCAGGGTCTGCAAACCGCGATGTCGCTAATCGCCTCGGAAGCCTTTGGTATTCCACTGTCGGAACTGCATTTTATAGAGCCGCCGACCTCGGTTATCGGCGACGGCGGATCGACGGCGGCGACCCGCGGGACAATGGTCGGCGGCGGGGCGATTCTTGACGCCGCGGACAAGATAAAACGCCGTATTCTCAGCGTCGTCGGCGACAGCATCGGCACCCGTGAGTTGGAAGAAACCCTGTGGCAGGATGGCTTTATCATCAACGCCCAGGACAATGAACGGCGTATTGACTTCAAAACCGCGGTTAATAAGACCAAATGGGCCAGCGTCAGCCTGACCGAGTACGGCTGGTTTGTGCCGCCGCCTATTCATTGGGATGAAGAAAAAGGCTGCGGCAGCCCGTACTTTACCTGGGTCTACGGCTGCCAGGTGGCGGAGGTACGGGTGAATACCAGCACCGGTAAAACCGATTTGCTGCATGTTACCGCCGCCCATGACGTGGGCCGGGTACTCAACCCGGTGGGTTTTGAAGGCCAGGTTTACGGTGGGGTGGCGCAGGGTTTCGGCTATGCGCTGCTGGAAGACTTCAACATTGAAAACGGCCGGGTCAAATCGGAAAACTTCGACAGCTACCTGCTACCGACGATGAAAGATATTCCGCCGATGACGATTATCGGCGTAGAAAACCCGGATATCGCCGGGCCTCTGGGGGCGAAGGGGATCGGCGAGCCGGCCACTGAACTCGCGGCGGCGGCTATCAACAACGCGGTAAGTTTCGCCCTCGAGACGCGGTTTAATAAATTACCGCTGACCCTTGAACAGGTGATCCTCGGCTACAACCTGAAAAAGCCGGTTCGCCAAAGCGAAATGATGCTGGAGGCGGAAAACAAGAAGCAGGTGCTGCGTCTCACTGACGTGGAAGTGACTCGCGCGAAAAGCCTGCAGGAGGCGTTAACTCTGCTGGCGCAAGAGGGCGTGACGGCTATCGCCGGCGGTACCGATGTAATTGTGCAGGGGCGTCTGCAAACCCGCGCGATGCGGCTGGTTGATATTTCCCGTCTGCCGGAGTTGACGCAGGTGAGCGAAGATCCGGTCAGCCATGAGGTCATCATTGGCGGAGCGATGACCTTTAACCGTATTACCGATCATCCGCTGCTGCGCGAACGTTACCCGCTGCTGGTGCAGGCCTGTCATACCGTCGGTTCGCACCAGATCCGCAACCGCGCCACCATCGGCGGCAATATCGTCAACGCCGCGCCCTGCGGCGATTCCATTCCGCCTGCCATCCTCTATGACGCGCGCATCGAACTGCGCTCGCTAAATGGCGTACGCACCCTCGGTCTGGCCGAGTTCTTGCTGTCCGGCTACAAGACCCAGCGCCAGCCGGATGAACTGCTGACCAAAGTGATACTGCCGCCGCCGGCGCGCCCGCAGGCGAAAGGGTTTTATCACCAGTTAGGGCGGCGCAACGCCCTCAACATCACCCGTCAGAGCCTGAGCGCGCTGCTCGATTTTGCTGATGATGGCACGGTGAGCTACTGCCGTCTGGTGGACGGCGCGCTGTTCAGCAAGCCGCAGCGGTTGTTGGATATTGAACGCTGCCTGTTAGGGAAACCGTTAAATAGCGACACGATTAACAGCGCCTGCGAGGTGCTGGACAAGCTTATCTATGCGGCCATCGGTAAGCGCTGGTCGGCGGCATATAAGCAGCCGGTGTTCGTCAATATGTTCCGCGACATGATGGCCGAGGCGCAACGGGCCTCAGGGATTTAATGATTCAATCAGGGCGCCAGAGCGCCCTGTACAGGATAAAGCTATGAGCACAATTAAAGTGAAGGTAAACGGCAAGCTGGTGGAAGCAAAAGTAGAAGGCAATATGCGCCTATTGGATCTGGTGCGGGATACATTGCATCTTACCGCCACCAAAGAGGGATGTTCGATTGGCGAATGCGGCGCCTGCACGGTGCTGATGGACGGTAACGCCGTTTGTTCTTGTCTGGTACTGGCCGAACAGTGTGATGAAGCGGAGATCGAGACCCTGGAAGGGTTAAACGATAATCCGATTACGCAAAAATTACAGGATGCGTTTATTGAGAAGGGCGGCGTGCAGTGCGGGTTCTGTACGCCGGGAGTATTGGTCAGCGCCACCGAGTTGTTAACCAAAGAGCCGCACCCGGACGAAGCGCAAATAAAGGATGTATTAGAAGGCAATATGTGCCGCTGTACCGGCTATCAGCCGATTATTGACTCCATTCAACACGCGATTAAATCGTGATCTTGTACCGGGGCTGCTGTTTTGTGCTATTTGGTGGCCGGATAAGGCGCCACCGGGGGAGAATTCCCGGATAGCGGCGCATGGCGCCTTATCCGGGCTACGGTTTGATATTCGTTTGGTAGCCCCGGTAAGCGTAAGCGCCACCGGGGAGGATTCCCGGATAGCGGCGCATGGCGCCTTATCCGGGCTACGGTTCGGTAGTCGGTTGGTAGCCCCGGTAAGCGTAAGCGCTACCGGGGAGGATTCCCGGATAGCGGCGCATGGCGCCTTATCCGGGCTACGGTTCGGTAGTCGGTTGGTAGCCCCGGTAAGCGTAAGCGCCACCGGGGAGGATTCCCGGATAGCGGCGCATGGCCCCTTATCCGGGCTACGGTTCGGTAGTCGGTTGGTAGCCCCGGTAAGCGTAAGCGCCACCGGGGATAATTCCCGGATAGCGGCGCATCGCGCCTTATCCAGGCTACGGTTCGGTATTGGGTGGTAGCCCCGGTAAGCGTAAGCGCTACCGGGGAGGGTTCCCGGATAGCGGCGCACAGCGCCTTATCCGGGCTACGGTTCGGTAGTCGGTTGGTAGCCCCGGAAGCGTAAGCGCCACCGGGGAGGGTTCCCGGATAGCGGCACATGGCGCCTTATCCGGGTTACGGTTCGGTAGTCGGTCGGTAGCCCCGGTAAGCGTAAGCGCTACCGGGGAGGGTTCCCGGATAGCGGCGCATGGCGCCTTATCCGGGCTACGGTTCGGTATTCGGTTGGTAGCCCCGGTAAGCGTAAGCGCCACCGGGGAGGGTTCCCGGATAGCGGCACATGGCGCCTTATCCGGGCTACGGTTCGGTAGTCGGTTGGTAGCCCCGGTAAGCGTAAGCGCCACCGGGGAGGGTTCCCGGATAGCGGCGCGTAGTGCCTTATCCGGGCTACGGTTCGGTAGTCGGTCGGTAGCCCCGGTAAGCGTAAGCGCTCCCGGGGAGGGTTCCCGGATAGCGGCATATGGCGCCTTATCCGGGCTACGGTTCGGTAGTCGGTCGGTAGCCCCGGTAAGCGTAAGCGCCACTGGGGAGGGTTCCCGGATAGCGGCGCATCGCGCCTTATCCGGGCTACGGTTCGGTAGTCGGTCGGTAGCCCCGGTAAGCGTAAGCGCCACTGGGGAGGGTTCCCGGATAGCGGCGCATCGCGCCTTATCCGGGTTACGGTTCGGTATTCGGTTGGTAGCCCCGGTAAGCGTAAGCGCCGCCGGCGGAGGATTCCCGGATAGCGGCGCATGGCGCCTTATCCGGGCTACGGTTCGGTATTCGGTCGGTAGCCCCGGTAAGCGTAAGCGCCACCGGGGGAGGTTCCCGGATATCGGGTATGGCCGTCGAACCTTAACCCATCGCGCTTTCGCGCAGGCGGGCTTTCAGCTTGTTGTACTCGTCGATCACGTACTGCTCCGCCGCGCGCTGATCGGCAATCCGCTCAACGTTAACCGCGCAGTACTTGTACTCCGGCGTTTTGGTTATCGGGCTCAGGTTCTCCGACACCAGCTCGTTACAGGCGCCGATCCACCACTGGTAGGTCATATACACCGCGCCTTTATTCGGCCGATCGCTGACCTGCGCGCGGGTGATGATGCGCCCCTTACGCGAGTTGACCCACACCAGCGCTTCATCCTCGATGCCTAACCGTTCGGCGTCGGCGGTGTTGATTTGCGCATAGCCCGGTTCATCCGCAAGCCTGCTTAAGGCCGCACAGTTACCGGTCATCGAACGGCACGAGTAGTGACCGACTTCTCGCACCGTTGAGAGCACCATCGGGTACTGTTCAGAAAGTTTATCTCCCGGCGCGACCCAGTTGCAGGTGAAAAACTGGGCTTTACCACTCGGCGTAGAGAACGTCTCTTTAAACAGATACGACGTCCCCTGGTCGGTGTCGGACTCATCGCGGCATGGCCACATGACGTAGCCGAGCTCGCCCATTTTCTCATAGGTGGCGCCGTAGAAGTCCGGGCACAGATGCCGCAACTCATCCCAGATCTCCTGGGTGTTGTTGTAGTGCATCGGATAGCCCATCCGGGTGGCGATTTCGCTGATGATCTGCCAGTCGGTTTTCAGGTCCCACTTTGGCTCCACCGCTTTAAAGAAGCGCTGGAAGCCGCGGTCCGCTGCGGTATACACACCTTCGTGCTCGCCCCACGAGGTGGACGGCAGGATGACGTCGGCCGCGGCGGCGGTTTTGGTCATGAAAATATCCTGGACGATAACCAGTTCCAGCTGTTCAAACGCCTTGCGCACCGCGGAAAGCTCGGCATCGGTCTGCAGCGGATCCTCGCCCATAATGTACGCCGCGCGGACTTCGCCGTGTTCGGCGCGGTGCGGCAGCTCGCTGATGCGGTAGCCGGTATGTTCCGGCAGGCTGTCGACGCCCCACGCTCTGGCAAACTTCTCGCGGTTTTCCGGGAACTTAACGTACTGGTAGCCCGGATAGGTATCCGGCAGCGCGCCCATATCGCAGGCGCCCTGAACGTTGTTCTGTCCGCGTACCGGGTTGACGCCGACGCTCGGCTTGCCGAGGTTGCCGGTGAGGATCGCGAGGCTGGTCAGCGACCGCACGGTCTCCACGCCCTGGTAGAACTGGGTGACGCCCATGCCCCACAGGATGGCGGCGGATTTGGCGCTGGCGTACATCCGGGCGCAGGCGCGGATCTCCTGAGCGCTGACGCCGGTTATCTCTTCCACCGACTCCGGCGTGTAGCCTTCGACGATTTTGCGATACTCCTCGAAGCCCTCGGAACGGCTGGCGACGAAGGATTTATCGTACAGATCCTCTTCAATAATAACGTGGCCAATGGCGTTGAGCAGCGCGATATTCGAGCCGTTCTTCAGCGCGATGTGCATGTCGGCGATGCGCGCGGTTTCAATCTTGCGCGGGTCGCAGACGATGATTTTTGCCCCGTTGCGTTTGGCGTTAATGACGTGATTCGCCACGATAGGGTGGGAATCCGCCGGGTTGTAACCGAAGATAAACACCAGATCGGTGTTATCAATCTCCGTGATGGCATTACTCATGGCGCCGTTACCGACCGACTGGTGCAGACCTGCAACCGAAGGGCCGTGTCAGACGCGAGCGCAGCAGTCGACGTTATTGGTACCAATAACGGCGCGCGCGAATTTTTGCATCACGTAGTTGGTTTCATTACCGGTCCCGCGGGAGGAGCCGGTGGTCTGGATCGCGTCCGGGCCATATTTTTCTTTAATGGCGCCAAGGCGGGTGGCGACGTAATCGAGCGCCTCGTCCCAGGAGACGGCTTCCAGTTTGCCGCTACGCTTACGACGGATCATGGGGGTTTTGAGACGCGGGGTCAGGATCTGGGTATCGTTAATGAAGTCCCAGCCATAATAACCTTTCAGACACAGGGTGCCCTGATTGTTTTTCCCCATGGCCGCTTCGGCGCCGACGACCATGCCGTCGTCCACCACCAGCCGCAGCTTACAGCCAGCGGCGCAGTAGGGACAGACGGTGGTTACTTTTTCCATCGTGTGACTCCTTAAAAATAGTACGGCAGCAGATAGATAAAACGGCTGTTAATTCCGAGGGTAATGGCGTCCTGGATGGCGGGAACCGCCATCAGGGCCATCATCAACAGTGCAAAAAGCAGACGTTGCGACATAGACATAATCACTCCTGGCCGTCAGCGGCGGTTTGACCTTTCTGTACCTTGCGCAGCAGTAGCCACATGCGCACTGTACGCACGGCCATGTTGCGGGCAGCCGCGCTCGGCGGCGCCGGGTCCGGTTCCGGGACATCGTGAGAAATACGGAACGGCACGCTGCCGTTCAGCGTCAGGTTGGCGACAATCGCCGTCAGGGTGCCGATAGTGATGCCGCTATGCAGAAACAACTGCATCATCGGCGGGAACTGGGTAAACAGATTCGGCACCAGTACCGGCATCATGCCGAGACCAAGGGTGAGCGCGACGACCATCCCATTGTTATTGTTGCGATAGTTGACCTGGCCGAGAGTACGAATACCGGAAACGGCAACCATGCCGAACATAACGATACCAGCGCCGCCGAGGATCGGTTTCGGAATCAGTACCACCAGCGCCGCCATTTTGGCGAAAATGCCCATTAGCATCAGAATGACGCCCGAGACCGACACCACGAAGCGGCTGCGTACGCCGGTCAGGCCAATCAGGCCGACGTTCTGCGCGAAGGCCGCGTAGGGAAACAGGTTGAAGAAGCCGCAGATCGTCGTCGCCAGTCCGCAGGTATTCAGGCCGTTACGCAGCATGCTGGCCGTGACCTGTTTACCGACGATATCGCCGGTCGCCATGATGGACGACATGGTTTCGACCATCACCACCACCATGACCATCGACAGCAGGGCGACCGGCACGATATGAAACTCAGGCCGGGCGAACTGCATCACCTGTGGCAGATGCAGCCAAGGCGTAGCGTTGACGAGGTTAAAATCCAGCGGCTTGAAGAAGCTCCATAAAATAGTGCCGATCACCAGCCCGATCAGCACCGAGGTGTTCTTGACCACGCCGGTGGCGAAGGTATAAAGGTTAAGAATAATGACCAGCGTGATGGCCGCCATCAGCAGCGAGAAGAGATCGCCGAAACCGGCCATCTCGCTGCTGCCGCCGCCAATCCATCCTCCCGCGACCGGCATAATAGAGAGGCCGATCAGCGTCACAATGCCACCCATCACCACCTTCGGAAAGAAGCGAATGAGACGGCTAATCCACGGCGCGCAGCAGAGGATAAAAATGCCGGAGACGATAACCGAGCCGGAGATCGCCCCGATACCGTACTCTTTGCCGATAAGCACCATCGGGATCAGCGCGGCGAAAGTACAGCCCTGGATCAGCGGTAAGCGGCAGCCCAACCACTGCTTGATGCCCATCGATTGCACGATGGTTGCGGCGCCGCAAATAAACAAATCGGCGCTGATTAATAAAATAATATGCTCCGCAGGCAAACCGACCGCGTTACCCACCACCAGCGGTACCGCCACCGCTCCGGCGTACATCACCAGCACGTGCTGCAATCCATAGAGAATCATTTGCGTAATTGGCAGGACCTCATCGACCGGCGCGACAGTCGCCGTATTGCGTGAGGCCGGAATGGCAAAATCTTTCATGAAGTAGTTGTCTCCTTTACGACTTCTTCCCGTGCCGAACTGAAAGGGCAGAAGTTACGATTCGAAGGCCATTGCCTCCCTCTGCTGATGATGTTCACCAGCGTATAACGCGCACGGAGTTGCTTATGCGTTAGGAGGGTTATGCGTAAGCTGTGCCAAAAATGAGCGAAGCGGTAGTGGAAGAATATATTTGTGAAATCAATCACGGGTTGGCATGTTTATTTCTTGCAGGCCCGTTTAACGCTGCGAGCGGGCATCAGAAATAAAAATGGCGAATATCAGTTTGAGATATATGCCGTCTCATTTTGGTAGGCGAAATAAGCGCTAAGAAGGTAAAAATGATAAAAAGGCAGGACGGGCTTGAGATTCCATCCCAGTGATTTGATGAGCTTTTATTTATTCGAGAGTGACAGGAGAGTAATAATTTGAGCTGACTCGCAAAAATGAATGGCAGCAGAAGGTGAGCGCCCAATATCGCCCGAATATTGCAATCCATCCCTGAGACTATTCCAGAAGAATAAAAGGGAAGCAAATGAATCGATTTATTGTGGCCGATGTTGCGAACTGTATTGGATGTCATGCCTGCGAAGTAGCCTGCGTCACGGCGCATCATCAGGATGCCTGGCCGGCACAGCGCAGCGCCTTTGTTCCGCGCATCCATGTTGTCTTCCACCGGAATGCCAGTACTGCGACCACTTGCCACCATTGCAACGACGCGCCTTGCGTCACCTCCTGCCCGACTCAGGCGCTGTATGTCGCCAACGACAGCATCCAGTTTACCCAGTCCGAGTGTATCGGTTGCAAAAACTGCGTCGTCGCTTGCCCATTTGGCGCAATCGAGATGGTCGCCAGCGGGGAAGATGGCCCGCAGCTGGCGCAAAAATGCGATCTTTGTCGCGAGCGCCCCTCCGCAGAACAGGCCTGCGTGGCCAGTTGCCCGACACAGGCGCTGCGCGTAATGGACGAGAGCGCGCTTCTGCGGTTACAGCGGGAAAGACAAATCCGCTCCGCCCAAGGGCAGCCGCTGGCCGAGCATCGTGGCGCAAGGCGCGAAGCGATCCTGGATAAAGCGCCGCGGGTGGGGGCGAAGAAGCTTGCCGCGGAGGAGCGAAAAGCGCATTTTGCCGAGATCTACCAGCGCCTTAGCGAATGTGATGCCGAATATGAAAGCGAGCGTTGCCTGTACTGCGCGCAAAAAGCCTGGTGCAACTGGACCTGCCCATTACACAACCATATTCCCGATTTCATCCGACTGGTGCGTGAGGGCAAAATTATTGAGGCCGCAGAACTCTGTCATCAAAGTAGTTCGCTTCCGGAAATTTGCGGCAGGGTCTGCCCACAGGACAGGCTATGTGAGGGCGCCTGTACGCTGAAAAACGAAGGCGGCGCGGTGGCGGTTGGCAATCTTGAACGGTATATCACCGATACCGCGCTGGCGATGGGCTGGCGGCCAACCACAGGCGAGGTTGCGCCGCGTCGGGAACGCGTGGCTATTATCGGTGCCGGACCGGCGGGACTGGGCTGCGCGGATATTCTCGCGCGCGCCGGGGTACAGGTTGATGTTTTTGATAAACATCCTGAAATTGGCGGGCTGCTGACTTTCGGCATTCCGTCTTTCAAGCTGGAAAAAACGGTAATGGCGCTGCGGCGTGAGATCTTCAGCGATATGGGGATTCGTTTCCATCTCAATCAGGAAGTGGGGCGCGACGTGGCCTTCAGCGACCTGGTTGCTAACTATGACGCGGTCTTTTTAGGCGTCGGCACCTATGGGCTGATGGGCGCTGGTCTTGATGGCGAAGATGCGCCGGGTGTTATTCAGGCGCTGCCGTTCCTGATTGCCAATACCCGTGAGGTGATGGGGCTTGAAGAGAGCGCCGAATATCCGCTAACCGACATTAAGGGTAAGCGGGTGGTGGTGCTGGGCGGTGGCGATACGGCGATGGACTGTCTGCGCACCGCGGTGCGTCGCGGAGCCGAGAGCGTGACCTGCGCCTATCGTCGCGATGAGTTAAGCATGCCGGGCTCGAAAAAAGAGGTGGTGAACGCGCGGGAGGAGGGCGTGGCGTTTCAGTTTAACGTTCAGCCGCAATATATCCTGCGTAACCGTAAAGGCCAGGTCAGCGCCGTCGGGATGATCCGTACCGAAATGGGTGAACCAGGACCGGATGGCCGCCGCCGCCCGCGGCCAATTGCCGGTTCAGAATTCGAACTCCCGGCCGATGTGCTGGTGCTGGCGTTTGGTTTCCAGGCCCATGACATGCCGTGGCTGCGGGGGCACGGCATCAAACTTGACCGCTGGGGGCAGATTGTGACGGGCGGCAAAGGTCGCGGCACCACGCAGACCAGCCATGACAAAATCTATGCCGGCGGCGATGCGGTGCATGGCGCCGATCTGGTGGTGACGGCAATGGTTGCCGGGCGCCAGGCCGCAAGCGAAATGCTGGCGCGATTTGACCATAAGGAGCGGTGATGACCCATTTTATTCTTGCCAGTTCACAGGCCTGTATCGGCTGTCGTACCTGCGAAGTCGCCTGCGCACTGGAGCATGTGGCGGAAGGGGCGGAATTTCATCCGCGATTGAAGGTGATGCGACTCGACACGTTGAGCGTGCCGGTGATGTGCCATCAGTGTGAGAACGCGCCATGCGTTGGGGTCTGTCCGACCGGCGCATTGGCGATGGGCGCCGAACGGGTCGAGGCCGATGCCGAGCGCTGCATAGGCTGCCAGAGCTGTGTCGTCGCCTGCCCATTTGGCGCGATTACTATCGAGACATCGGCGGCGCATCCGCCGGTTATCGTGAAGTGCGATCTTTGCGAGCAGCGAGATGGCGGCCCGGCCTGCGTGTCGGTATGCCCAACGGCGGCAATATCGCTGATGACCGGTGAGGCGCTGGCGGCGCTGCAGAAACAGAGAACGATCGCCAGCGCCAGCTTGTTGAGTTTATAGGAGAGTCCCGGATGGCGACGCGCCGCGTCTTATCCGGGCTACCCGAACGATGTTTCTGCGCTATTTATAGCCCCGCTAGAAGCCAAAAAATAAACCCGGTACAGCGACCGGGTTTTGTTTTTGCGTGATGGGATTACGGCAATGCATCCATCCGCTGCCACATCTTCTTCGCCACCTTCCGCGCTTCGGCGAAAATCGTATCGCAATCAATAGCGAACTGCCGATCCTCATAGACCATGACACCATTCACCATCACGCTATGTACGTGGCTGGCCCCCATACCGAAGGCGATGTGCCCGGCGAGATTAGCCGCCAGCAGCGGCGTCGGCGGAATATAATCGCTGATGGTTAAATCCGCCTTATAGCCTGCCTCAATACGGCCGAAACGGTCGTTAAAGTTGCGGCTAAGCAGCGTGTTGCCGTTGCTTAATGCCCGCGCAAAGCTATCCGGCCACAACGGCCCGCCGGCATCACGGTGTTTAAAGAAGGCGAACTTGAGCTCTTCAAACATATCGGAGCCGATACCGTCGGTGCCCAGCGCCAGGTTGCGAAATGCCGTCAGCTGCTGGTTATAGCCAACATGGTTGTTCATGTTAGAGCGGGCGTTATGGACAAGAAAACCATCGTGCGCGTTCAGTAGTTCAATATCCGCGTCCGACAGATACAGCCCGTGAGCCACCAGCGTTTTACTATCGATGAGATCGAACTCCGCCAGGCGTACCAGCAGATCTTTACCGTAGTGATGGTGGCTGTGGGAAACGTCGTAACGGTCTTCCGCCATATGAATATGCAGGCCGCGCCCGGTTGCTTTTAATGCTTCGCGAAGCATCAAAAGCCCCTCGTTAGGAACCGTAAACGGCGCATGGGCGCCGATATGCGCTTCTACCAGATAGGGTTCGTCGCCGTTTTCCCGCGCCCGATCGATTTCGTGGGCAAAACGGATATTTTCCTCCACGCTTGCCTGAAGTTCCTGCAGGCCGCCGTTACGGTCGGTGGTTTCAAAACAGGTCATGCCGCGCAGGCCGACCTTGATGAAAGCGTTACGTAACTGACTTAATGATCCAGCGATATAGTTCGGCGACGCGCTGTGGTCAATGACGGCGGTGCAGCCGCTGCGAATGGCCTCCAGCGAACAGATAAGCCCGCTGTAGTATAAGGACTCCTCATCCAGCGCGCGGTCCAGGCGCCACCACAGGTTTTTCAGCGTGGAGATAAAATCGGGACTCGGCGCAATATTGGCCTGAATTCCGCGCGACAGTCCGGAATAAAAATGGTTATGCGAGCAGACCATTCCCGGCATCACCAGCCGGCCGCGCATTTCTTTGATACGCGCCTGCGGATAACGCTGGCTCAGGTTCGCGCCTGTTTCGATAATTCTGTCATTTTCGATTATGATATCGACACCTTCTTCCACTTTTGCCGGGTGAAGCTGGGCAAGGGTGGCATTTTTAAGCACTAAGATACTCATACTTCGACGGCTCCCAGCAAATAGTGGTGATGTTGATGGACGTGGCTGATGATGCGGCACATGGCATCCAGTTGCGGCGGTACTTCAGCGAACTGACCCTGAGTATCGATTTCCAGTTGCCAGATCAGGCCATCCTGGCGGACATGAACCCGCTGCTGTTCCACGAGGAAACCCGGATTGCTGCTGTTGTTGAAATCCTGTTCGAGGCTAAAAACGGTGACTTTGTCCTTATAAGGTTTGCCTTGCCATGGGCAGAACTGCGCGCAGTTGCCGCATTCGTTGCAGTACGCGTCGAGGTGCAGCGTCTGGAAGCGGTTGTCGAACCCCGGCACCGCGATTGAGACGTTGGCGCGGTTCGGGCAAACATCAACGCACTTGCTGCAGACGTAATTACATTCGAGGCAACGCTCCGCCTCCTGCGCGACAAAGGCATCGCGGTCGTCTTTATCAACCTGAGCGATAGCAATGGTTCCTTTGCGGCGGTAGATATCCGCGGGATCGACGTTATTCCACTGTTTATCGCCGAAGTGGCTGCGGATATTCTCGCGCTTCAGGATCGCATCGCTGGCGCGACGGGCGTTGCCTATCGCCGAGACGATCGAAGAAGGGCCATGCTGTACATCGCCAATCAGGAAGACGTTAGCCAGACGGCTTTCGCCATCAGCATTGACCTCAGGCCAGCCGTGGTCGTTGAGCGGGATCCCCATCGCCGCCAGCGCTTCGCCATCCTGCTGTTCGCCGATAGCGGTAATCAGCGTATCGACCTGCAGCGTCCAGGTTTCATCGGTGGGCAATGGGCGACGTCGACCCTGTTCATCAGGTTCGCCGAGGGCCATGGTGCGAACGGTTAGCGTGCCGTCAGCGGCGAAGTGCTCCGGGTTACTGAGGAAGCGGAACGTAACGCCATCCTGAAGGGCTTCTTCGTACTCCTCGCGCCATGCTGGCATCTCCTGCTGCGAGCGGCGATAAATCACCGTCGCTTTCTCAACGCCGGGGATGTGCAGCGCCGCGCGGGCGCAGTCCATTGCAGTATTGCCCGCGCCGACAATGGCCACGTGTTTACCCACGTTCAGGCGATCGCCGCGGTTGAACGCGCGCAGGAAGTTGAGCGATTTATGAATATTCGTGTTGTCGCCGCCAAGCTTCACGCCGCTGTTTTTGTCGGTACCAGTGCCGACCAGTACATAGCGATAACCCTCCTGACGGAGTTTTTCGACGGTGAGATGCGGGTCGCAGCCGTAGACAATATTGACGCCGTGATTAACAACGAACTCAATATCCTGCTGGATAAGTTCCGCGGGAATGCGGAAATGCGGAATGATGTTTTTTACCACTCCGCCAGCGTTAGCTTCGCGCTCAAATAGCGTGACCGGGTGGCCGGCGCGGGCGAGGAAGTAACCCGCCGCCAGCCCCGCCGGGCCTGCGCCAATCACCGCCACCGGGTTACGGCTACCGGAACCAGCCGGTTTATGCCAGCGGCGTTGGTATTCCGGCCAGCCTTTCTCAAGGGCGATTTTTTTCAGCTCGCGGATATTTAACGCGCTGTCATAATCAAGACGCGTACAGTTGTACTGGCACTGGTGATCGCAGATATGGCCGGTGATCGCCGGCAACGCGTTACGTTGATAGATAAGCTCCAGCGCATCGGCATAGCGCTGCTCGCCCATCAGGCGAATGTATTCCGGAATATCCTGTTTGATGGCGCAGGCGCTGACGCAAGGGGCGACGTAGCAGTCGGTTAACGGCAGCGGCTCGCCAACGTCGATGCGATCGTCCGGCTTCCAGTGTTTTTGCGTGTACTCCATGCTCACCGCTTTTTCCGCCAGCGCGTTCAGGCGCTTGACGTCGACCTGATTCATTTCCCAGCCATCGGCCTGTTCCAGCTCGCGCATGCACTGGCTAAGACGCAGGTAACCACCGGGTTTTAGCAGATCGGTCGCCATGGTAATGGGGCGGATCCCGGTTTCAAAGATATCGCGGATATTGAGCTGGCTGGCGCCGCCGGAGTAGGAGATCGGGAGTTTGCCGTCGAATTCACGCGATAGCAGCGCCGCAACGTTGATGGAGAGGGGGAACAGGGCGCGGCCGGACATATACATCTCATCGCCGGGCAGCGCGCCTTTATTGTTGACCGTGCCGAGGGTGTTGGTTAGCTTAACGCCGAAGCCGAGTTGTTTACTTTTCGCCAACGCCATCAGACGCGTCAACATTTCCAGCGCCTGGCCGATTTTAAGATCGTGTTCAAAAGATTCTTCATTCAGACCGATATAGTCAAAGCCGCAGGTGTCGAGAATTTCGCGTACGCGCGGGTAGCCCAACAGCGTCGGATTAAGCTTCACGAAGGTGTTGAGCTGCTTCTCTTCCAGCATATAGCGGCAAATGGCTTCGATTTCATCCGGCGGGCAACCATGCATGGTAGAGAGAGTAACCCCTTGTACCAGTTTTGCCGGAATGCGTTCCGCGAGCGTCGCCAGCCGCGGGCGGATATCATCCAGCGACAGGCGGGCAAGGAAGGCGTCATCATGCAGCCAGCGGTTCAGCGTGTCGCGGTACTGGGTAAATTTCGGCTGCCCGGCGGCGTTCATCATATTATCGATAAACTGCTGCATCGGCGGTTGTTTGATGCCTTCCAGGTTATAGCCGACGCTCATATTGAAAATAAATGACTTGCCGTTTTGCGCCGGCGTGAACGGGAAAATCTCTTCCAGCAGATGCAGAATAAACCATGCTTTAAGGTATTCATCCCACGCTTTTTGCAGCGTGAATTCCGTAGACCATTCGGTATTGAAGCATTCGTCTTCAGCGTCGATACAGGGTTTTTCCAGCTCAAGGCGGTCGAGGATCTGTACGGTTTTCAACTCGATAAACCGCCCGCCGGTGAGCCAGGCGGTGATGATATTCTGCGCCAGTTGGGTATGCGGGCCGGCGGCCGGGCCGATTGGGGTGGCGCAGCTTTCGCCGAAGACGCTTACCCGGCGTTGGTTGGTGGGCGAATAGAACTGCTGCTCAGGAATACCAAAAATGGAATGGTGTTGTTGATACTCATCGAAAATGCGCGTCAATAATTCCTCAAACGGGACGGGACGCATGATATCCCCCATAACCCTCTCCTTTATCTGTGCAATCAAATTTGCCGGTTAGTGGTGCTTATTCCGACGGATAGTTAAGGAAGAGCAACAATCGAACCAGTTATTAAAGGCAGAAGGTTTGAATAATTAAAAATGTGAGACAGATCTAAAGAACGCCTGGCTTTGTGAATAGGCTCACGCTATGGTAATGAGAATTAAAATCACTCTATATTTTTATCCGCCGGGATTTCTCAAAATAAACGGCGAAATATCACAATGATAATTTCCCGACAAAGGCACTATTAATCCTGGTTTTGCAGGCGAATAAAATCAGCAGGGGTATCGATATCCCAGACCATTTGCGGAAAATCTAACTCCAGACAGCGATGGCGGCTTTGTAATAACCGTTTGCGCATTGAGTCGGGTCCATCGTGAGTGATAAGTTGGCGCAACTGCGTGCCGGCAATAAGGATTGGATGACCCGGTACGCCTTGATATTGCGGAAGAAGCGCGCTGTCGCCCCGTTGTTGCCACAGCCGCTGGAAAAGCGCAGTCGGCAGGCAGGGTAAATCGCCGAGGGTGATAAAACAGTAGTTGTTTCGCACCTGGCTTGCGCCGGCGCAAACAGAAGTAAACAGACCCTGCTGATAGTTGGGATTATAAACCAGGGTTATTTTCGGATGCGCCGAATAGCGTTGATGTAACTCCTCTGCGCGAAAACCGCTCACCAGAATAATACGCGAGCAGAATTGCAGGGCGTTTTTTATACTTGCATCAAGTATTGTCGTTCCGCGCCAGGGTAACATCATTTTCCACTGTCCCATCCGGGAGGACAATCCGGCGGCGGTAATAATACAATCGACCTGTTTCATACTCCTCCCTGAATAATGGAATCCTGTCCAGCGCATGGAAAATATACCGCATCTGCAATCGCTGTTTTGTGATTTAGGCGTAAATGATGGTCCGCTGCTGATTTCCGCCGTCGGCGCGGGAGGTAAAACCAGTACCTTAATGTGGCTGGCGCAGCGTTTTCGTGAGGCTGGCCGGCGAGTTCTGCTCACCACGACCACCCACATGTATCTTCCGACAACCCTACCTGTGCTGATTTGCCGCGATCCGCTGGCGCTGCCTGACGAGGTTTGGCTGCGGCCGCTACAGGCCTGCTACGCCTCATGGCTCGCCCCTGCGGGTAAAGTTCGTGGGTTTAGCCCGCAACAGCTTGATGCGCTGGTTGCCGCAGGTTGCGTGGACGTGGTGCTGGTAGAAGCTGACGGGGCTCACGGTTTCGCCTTAAAAGCGCCAGCTGAGCACGAACCTTGCATACCTCAATCCTGTTGCTGCGTTATTGCCGTCATGGGGGCCTGGAGGCTCGGGCAAAACGTTGGGCCAGCGACCGTTCATCGCTGGCCCCTTTTTTCCCGGATAACCGGCGCGGCGCCGGATACAGCGCTGAGGTGGCCGATGCTGCATCGCTTGATCGCGCATCCGCAGGGAGCGTTTAAAGGCGTTCCGCCCGCCAGTCGCCGGATCCTGCTGCTGAATCAGCTTTCTCAAAATGAGAATTTACCGGAGGAGGCGCTGTTGCAGCAGTGGGGGATTAACGCACTGTGGGCGGGAGCAGTACAAGAGCAACCCGCGATAACGCGGCGACGAACAACAGAGTGACGCCCCGGCTTGGGCGCATGGCGGATATCCATTGAGGTTGTTATGAATATTTTCTCTGAAGCGGCAAAACTCGAAGCACAGAATCGCCCGTTTGCCCTGGCGCAGATTGTCGATAGCCGCGGCTCAACGCCGCGCCATTCGGCGCAGATGTTAATCCGTGAAGATGGTTCGATAGTCGGCACCATCGGCGGCGGCATGGTTGAGCGTAAAGTGATTGAACAGGCGCTGGAAGCGCTCAGCGAAAAAGCGTCGCGCATGTTTCATGGGCGGATGGCGCGCAGCGGCAGCGATGCGGTCGGCTCCGATTGCGGTGGGGCGATGTCGGTCTATATTAGCGTACATGGCCTGCGCCCGCGGCTGGTGCTGATCGGCGCCGGACACGTTAACCGTGCGGTGGCGCAAAGCGCGGCGCTGCTGGGTTTTGAGGTGGCGGTGGCCGATATCTATTCTGAAAGCCTGAACCCCGACTATTTTCCGCCGACAACGCAATTGCTGCATGCTGAAACCTTCAGCGAGGCAGTGGATTCCCTGGCGATCCGCGGTGATGACTTTGTGTTAATCGCCACCAATAACCAGGACCGTGAAGCGCTGGATAAACTGATTGAACGGCCGGTCGCCTGGCTTGGGCTGCTGGCCAGCCGCCGTAAAGTCCAGGTATTTTTACGCCAGCTGCGGGAAAACGGCGTTGCCGCAGAACATATTGCCCGCCTGCATGCGCCGGTTGGCTATAACATTGGCGCCGAAACGCCGCATGAGATAGCAATTAGCATTCTGGCGGAAATCCTGCAGGTAAAAAATCGCGCGCCCGGCGGCCTGCTGATGGCGGCTGCCACGCCTGCGCAGCAGCAGTTGGTCGCTATTCGCGGCGCCGGCGATATCGCCAGCGGCGTGGCACTGCGCCTGTGGCATGCGGGGTTCAAAGTGGTGATGCTGGAAGTGGCGAAGCCGACGGTTATCCGCCGCAGCGTCGCTTTTGCCCAGGCAGTCTTCGACGGTGAAATGACGGTAGAAGGGGTGATGGCGAAGCGGGTGTCATCCGCTCAGGAGGCCATCCAGGTGATTGAGAATGGCGTGATTCCGGTATTGGTGGATCCGCTGTGCGAATCGCTGACTGAACTGCGTCCTGTCTGCGTCGTGGATGCCATTCTGGCGAAAGAGAATTTTGGTACGCAACGAGAAATGGCGCCGGCGGTAATTGCGCTGGGCCCGGGTTTTTGCGCTGGCGTGGATTGTCATGCGGTGATTGAAACCAATCGCGGCCATTGGCTGGGGCAGGTGATTTACGATGGCAAAGCGCAGGAGAACACCGGGGTTCCTGGTAATATTCTTGGGCATACCTCACGACGGGTGATCCGCGCCCCGGGTGCCGGGGTGATGCATGCGAAGGTGGCGCTGGGGGATATCGTTAATGAAGGCGATATCATCGCCACTATCGGCGAGGCCGAGATTATTGCGCCATTAAGCGGTATGGTGCGTGGTTTGCTCAGCGATGGGTTAGTGGTCGATAGCGGCTTTAAAATTGGCGATATCGACCCGCGCGGCGCCAGCGCCGATTTTACCAGCGTCTCCGATAAGGCGCGCGCCATCGGCGGCGGGGTGCTTGAGGCGCTGATGACGCTGATGAATAAAAGAGTAAAAGAGAAGAGTGAGTTATTGTCGGTGGCGTAGATAGCGGCACGAAGCCGCTTTTTTGCCGGGTGGCGGCTACGCCTTACCCGGCCTACCGTTCGTGCGACCGGCCTTTAATTTATTCACTGCGCTGGATGAAGCCGGTGTTGATGGCCTCAAAATCCCCGGTGGCGCTACCGCTTACCGGGGCTACAGAACTGTGCGGTCTGGTAGCCCGGATAAGGCGCAACGCGCCGCCTCCGGGAAAACAGTATCTACATTTCGTGCCTTTTTACCCTTCAATAACCGTACCGGTTTTTCCTTCAATTCCTTCTTTGGCTTTATTTAATACGGTGATGAGCGCTTTGCGCCCCGGACGTGAACGGGCGAATGACGCGGCGGCCTCAACTTTCGGCAGCATCGAACCCTTAGCGAAGTGACCCTCACGAATGAACTGTTCAGCATCGCTGAGCGACAGCTTATCCAGCCACTGCTCGTTGGGTTTGCCGAAGTTGATCGCCACTTTCTCGACCGCGGTCAAGATGATCAGCATGTCGGCGTCGATCATCGCCGCCAGTTTAGCGCTGGCCCAGTCTTTATCAATTACCGCGCTGGCGCCGCGCAGATGATTGCCTTCGCGGATTACCGGGATCCCGCCGCCGCCCGCGGTGATCACCACGTGACAGGCATCCATTAGCGCTTTTACCGTCTCTTTCTCAATAATATCGACCGGCTGCGGCGAGGCGACAACCCGGCGATAGCCGCGCCCGGCATCTTCTTTCATGACGTAGCCCTGACGCGTGAGCTGTTCCGCTTCCTGCTCGGTGAAAAAAGAGCCGATAGGTTTGGTCGGATTTTTAAACGCCGGATCGTTGGCGTCGACTTCCACCTGGGTGATGATTGTCGCCACCGGGATATGCATCGATCGCGACAGCAGCTCCTCGCGCAGGGCGTTTTGCAGGTCATATCCGATATAGCCCTGGCTTAGTGCCACGCAGACCGACATGGGCAACATCGGGGTATGGGCCTCGGTTTTGGCTGCGGCTTCGAAAGCAAGGTTAATCATCCCAACCTGCGGGCCGTTGCCGTGGGTCACGACCACCTGGTGGCCATGGGCTATCAGGTCGACAATAGCCTGCGCGGTTTGCTTGACGGCCTGCATTTGCCCGGCCAGATCCTCGCCAAGCGCGTTACCGCCGAGGGCGAGTACAATTTTCTTACTCATGAATGCCTCACTTAAGATGTGGTTCCGCTGACCGGAAGGTGAGCGGTAGAAAAGGGATCGCGGCGTAAAAAACGCCCCTGGCCAGCGCTGCCGGTGAAGGTGCCGTTATCGAAAATAACCCGGCCATGCGATAAGGTCTGGCGAATCGCGCCCTGGCAAATAAAGCCCTCCCAGGGCGAATAGTCGGCGTTGTCATGCAACATCTCATGGCGGATCGTGGTGGTGCGCTGCGGATCGATTATGACGACATCGCCGTCTGCGCCGGGTGCCAATAGTCCTTTTTTCGGCCACAGGCCAAATAGCTTCGCAGGGGTGGCGCTGGTGAGCGCGACGAAACGCTGCGGTGAGATCCGCCCGGTCATGACGCCGTGGGAAAACATGAGCAACAGGCGGTTTTCCACCCCAGGTAGGCCGTTCGGACAGCGGCTGAAATCGCCGCCGGAGAGCTGCTGGCGTTGGGCCATCGAGAAAGCGCAGTGATCGGTCGCCACCACGTCGATCGAGCCATCGGCGATACCGCACCACAGCGCATCATTGTTGCTGGCGTTGCGCAGCGGCGGGCTTAATAAATAGCCCAGCGCGTCTTCGCGTTCATAGCACCGGTCGTCAAGCAGCAGATATTGCGGACAGGTTTCAATCCATACCGGCTGATGCCGCCGCTGGGCGAGACGCAGATAATCCAGCCCCAGGCCGTTGGAGAGATGAACGATATACAGCGGCGCATTGTCGGCGAGCTGGGCGAGGTTGATCATCCGTGCGATGGCCTCCGCTTCACACTCCAGCGGGCGGCTAAGGGCGTGGTAGCGCGGCGCGGTTTTGCCGGCCGCCAGAAATTCGGCCCGTTTACGGGCGATAGCGGCGTCGTTTTCCGGATGAACGGTGGTTAGCGCGCCGGCGCGGTGGAGATGGCGCATCGCCTGAAGCACTTCGTCATCGTTCAACTTATACTGGTAGGTCAGGTAGAGCTTGAAGCTGCTAATTCCGGCTTCCACCATCATCGGGATTTCATCGAGGATGGCATGGTTGATATGCTGGATAACGCCGTGAAAACTGTAGTCGATCACCGCTTTGTAGGCGGCATATCCGTGATAGGCCTCTAGCTGGTGACGAAGCCGGCAGCCGGCGGGGCCGAAGCCCATATGGTCGACGATAGTGGTGGTACCGCCGCAGGCGGCGGCGCGGGTGCCGGTGAAGAAATCATCGCAGCTGCGGGCGTGCCCGGTATCGATATTAAAGTGAGTATGAACGTCAATGCCGCCGGGCATGACGTAGCAACCTGCGGCATCGATAGTCTGGCAAGGTTCGGTCGGGGTTATCCGTTCGGCGAGCTGGCTGACCAGGCCGTTTTCAATCAGCAGATCCTGTTTTGCCTGGCCGTCGGCGTTGACCACGATGCCGTTTTTAATCAGTACGCGCATAAAAACTCCAGACTCCCGCCGACGCGCGGCGGGAGGAATAACCGTACGAACTTACTCCGTTGCCAGCCAGCTCAGCGGGATTGCGGCGTACATCGCGGCGCAGGTCACCAGATGCTGTTTCCAGGTTTTTTCATTTGGCGCATGGGCTTCCGGCTCTTTACCCGGACCGAAACCGATAACCGGGATGCCGTGACGGCCCATGATGGAAACGCCGTTGGTGGAGAAGGTCCACTTGTCGACCACCGGCGCTTTACCGAACAGCCCTTCATAGGCGTTGCTGAGCGCGCGTACGGTGAAATGATCCTCTTCAACTTTCCAGGTCGGGAAGTAGCATTCCGTTGGATAAACCAGCCCGGTCCATGACGGGCGTTCATAGTTGTACATTGAGACCACGGCGCCAGCCTTCTGCACGGCAGGCAGGGCGCGGATCTCATCCAACGCGCCTTCCCAGGTTTCGCCCCAGGTCAGACGGCGGTCGATAGAGACCGCGCAGCTGTCGGCAACCGCGCAGCGGCTTGGCGAGGTGAAGAAAATTTCTGAAACGGTGAGGGTGCCTTTACCCAGGAATTCATCGTTGCCAAGGTTATGGGACAGCTCCTGCAGCTCGTTAAGAATCGGCCCCATTTTGAAAATGGCATTATCGCCGCGCTCCGGCGCCGAGCCGTGGCAGCTCACCCCCTGAACATCAACGCGAATCTCCATACGCCCGCGCTGACCGCGATAGATTTGGCAATCCGTCGGCTCGGTACTGACCACGAATTCCGGGCGAATGCCGGACTGCTCGATGATGTACTGCCAGCACAGACCGTCGCAATCTTCCTCCTGGACGGTACCGGTCACCAGCAGGGTATATTCATCTTCCAGACCGAGGTCCTTGATGATTTTTCCAGCGTAGACCATCGACGCCATCCCGCCTTCCTGGTCGGACGCGCCGCGCCCGCCGATCAGCTCATCGGTTTCCATCCCCTGATAGGGGTCGAAGGTCCAGTTCTTGATGTTACCGATGCCGACGGTATCGATATGCGCGTCCATGGCGACCAGTCGCGGGCCGTGGCCGATATAGCCCAGCACGTTGCCCATCGGGTCGATCTCGACTTTATCGAAGCCGACTTTTTCCATCTCTTCTTTAATACGATGCACGACGCGTTTTTCGTCACAGCTTTCGCTGGGGATGGCGATCATATCGCGCAGGAAGCGGGTCATATCCTGCTGGTAGTGGTTTGCTTTTTCGACAATCAGTTTGAATGGAATGTGCTTAGCCATGAATTAACTCTCCGGTCCTGATTTCCCGCTTCGCGGGAAGAAAATGTTGAATAAGTTGAACGTTTACTGTGCTGCCGGCAGCTTGCCTTCCCAGACGACCTCGCGGTAATGCTGCACGTCGGTGTCGCCTTCGGTGCTGATGACCAGCACCACGGAGTGGTTATCAAGCCCCAGTTTGTTCATCAGCGCCTGGCGCTGCGGATGGAAGTGGACGGCGGCCAGCGTCCCGAGCCCGACGGCGCCGGATTCCCCGGAGATAACCCGGTGATCATTGCCGACGGGATTACCGAGTACGCGCATACCGAGGGCGGCAACGGCATCCTGGCAGGAGATAAATTGGGTGGCGCAGTTGCGCAGGATTTCCCAGCCCAGCGGGTTAGGTTCGCCGCAGGCCAGTCCGGCCATGATGGTGGCCATGTCGCCGCCGACGTTGACGATGTCGCCTTTTACTCCGGAGCGATAGATGCAGTCCGCCAGTTCAGGTTCGACGATCACCGAGTGCAAATCGCGGGCGCCGAAGACGTCGACCAGATAGCCGAGCACGCCGCCTGCCATCGCGCCGACACCGGCCTGCAGGAAGACGTGGGTAGGGCGAGCAATGCCCATCGCCGCCATCTGTTCTACCGCTTCATCGGCGAGGGTGGCGTAACCTTGCATAATCCAGGTTGGGATTTTGGTGTAACCTTCCCATGCGGTGTCCTGTACCACTTCCCAGCCGTTTTTCTGCGCGGTTTGCATGGTAAAGCGCACGGTATCGTCGTAGTTCATATCGGTAACGATACATTCCGCGCCGAGGCGCAAAATGGCATCCACGCGTTCCTGCGCTGAACCTTTCGGCATGTATACCACCGCGTTTTGCCCTAGCTGCTGGGCGGCCCAGGCGACGCCGCGCCCGTGGTTGCCGTCGGTGGTAGTGGCGAAAGTCATCTTCTCTTTGATGGTGGATTTCAGGGTATCAAACGAGAAGGCGTTAATATCGAGACGGTATTTTTCACACAACAGCTGGGCGATGGCGTAGGCGCCGCCGAGCATTTTGAAGGCGTTGAGGCCAAAGCGCTGGGATTCATCTTTTACCAGGATGTTCTTTACGCCGAACAGCGCCGCCAGTTCCTTCAGGGCATATAGCGGCGTCGGTTGGTAACCGGCGATTTTTTGATGAAAATGACGCGCCTGTTGCGCCTGCTGACGGGAAAACAGCGGCGAGGTTTCACCGGTAAAGAAGCGGTTGTCGGCAATATCCATTTTCAGCGAAAAAGCAGACATATTCTGTCCTTATCCTTCTTTGGAGTCGGGGAAGCCGGCCCGCAGACCGGCTTGCGAGGTTATTTGATGCGTTTTTGCGCGTCCTGCAGCAGTTGCTCCAGCAACTGACCGGGTTTGGCATATTTGCGACAGAGGATCATGGCGGCGATGATGTACGGCTTCCAGCTGGCCTCTTTATAGGTGGCGATACGGTATTTTTCGAACACCGCTTCGGTGACTTCGCCTTCCTCGCAGGAGACGCCGGTAATATCCGCCGGCAGGCAGTGCATATACAGCGCGTCACCGTCTTTGGTGTGCTTCATCATCTCTTCGGTACAGTGCCAGTCTTTGTGATTGGCGTTCTGGGCGAGACAGGCTTTTTCCAATGCTTTCAGCCCGTCATGGTCGTTGGCGCGCAGTAGCTCGGTGCGCTGTTCCATCACTTTGTATGGCGCCCAGGATTTCGGGTAAACGATATCGGCGTCTTTAAAGGCTTCCGCCATATCGGTGACCTGACGGAAGCTGCCACCGGATGCCGCGGCGTTTTTCTTCGCCACTTCGATAACATCCGGGATCAGATCGTAGCCTTCCGGATGGGCGAGGGTGACGTCCATACCGAAGCGGGTCATCAGACCGATGATCCCCTGCGGAACGGAAAGCGGTTTGCCGTAGCTTGGCGAGTAGGCCCAGGTCATGGCAATTTTTTTACCTTTCAGATTTTCCAGCGAGCCGAAGTGTTCACGCAGCCAGGCCAGATCGGCCATCGCCTGCGTCGGATGGTCGATGTCGCACTGCAGGTTTATTAATGCCGGGCGCTGCGGCAGTACGCCCTGTTTGTGGCCGTCATCCAGCGCTTCGCCGACTTCACGCATATAAGCGTTGCCGGCGCCGAGATACATATCGTCGCGGATACCGATGGCGTCAGCGCAGAAGGAGATCATATTGGCGGTTTCACGTACCGTTTCACCGTGGGCGATCTGCGACTTGCCTTCGTCGAGGTCCTGCTGCGCCAGGCCGAGCAGGTTTAACGCCGAGGCATAAGAGAAGCGGGTGCGGGTCGAGTTATCGCGAAAGACCGAAATACCCAGCCCGCTGTTAAAAACTTTGGTAGCGATGTTTTCCGCCCGCAGCGTTTTCAACGCCGCGGCGACATCCAGCACCTGCTTCAGCTCGTCCGGCGATTGCTCCCACGTCAGCAGGAAGTCTTTTTCATGCAGGTTGGAGTTGAGCTTATTGATATCCTTGATCAGTTCGTTAACAGTTTTCATATTTCGATCCTGGTAGTGAATGACGGCTTATTGATTGCTGTGCAGTCGAAATGACATTGATGTAAGTGGCGACGGCCAGCGCTGTATTACCACTAACAATAAGCGTGCCAGTTGTAATTCAGTCGCGGTGCGCGAGCGAAAAAGTCGGGAATTATGAGAGGCGGGTCACGAAAAATGGCTTATAACGGTCAATTGATAGAAATGAAATTCATTCGCCAGTTGTCACGATAAATTTAATTTGATCCATCAGACGAGCGTGGATATCGTTCTGCGACGGTGATTTCGACACCAAAATGATAATTTTGGCCTGTGGATTATCATATTGAGAGGAAAATGTGATACCTCTTCCATATTTTCTTTAAGCCGTAAAAAAGCGCAGGGTTGGCACCTTTTTTCAAGTTGCGCAGCGGTAGTATGATAAACGCAGAATAAAAAGAGTCGATCTTCAGCTTTTCTCTTTCGGCTACTGATATTAAAAGGTCAATTATGATTCCCTCCAATTCTCTATCCGTTTTAATGCAGATTCAGCCAACGATTCAACGTTTTGCCCGCATGCTCTCCAGCGTGTTACAACTCGAGGTCGAGATTGTCGATAATACGCTGTGCCGCGTCGCCGGTACCGGCGCCTACGGTAAATTCCTGGGGCGAAAATTAAATACAGATTCGCGACTTTTACGTTACATAATAGAAACAAAAAAAGAAAAGGTCGTGACTCATTCGCGTTTTGACCCCTTGTGTAAGGGGTGTACCAATAAAGAGAACTGTAAAGAGAAGGCATTTCTGGGCACTCCGGTCATTTATCAGGAACAGTGTGTCGGGGTTATTAGCCTGGTCGCCCTAACTCGCGAGCAGCAGGAGCGCATTAATGACAACCTCCACGAGTTCTCAGATTATGTACGACACGTTTCTTCAATATTTGTCTCCCGCCTGTTAGAAGACCAGGGTGGGGGAGACAATATGCTTAAAATGTTTTCCACCATGATTGAAAACATGGATCAGGGCGTGCTGGTGGTTAGCCAGGATCAAAAAGTTAAATTTGCCAATCAGGCGGCAATGAAAATCCTTGGCGCGAATCACGGTAGTATGATTGGTAAAACTATTCATTTTCGTCCGCTGACTTTTGCGCAAAATTTTATTCGCGGCCACGTTCAGCACGTCATTTCTTTTGATGATAAGAAAGAGCTGATTATCGGTCAGCTGCACGCTATTCAGGATCAATGGCTGTTCTTAATGGCCTTCCATCAGTCGCATTCGTCGGCCGATCTGGCGCCGCCGCAGGATGTCCCGCAGATTGAACAGATGGTTGGCGAATGTCGGCCAATGCGTCAGCTGAAAAAACTGATTACCCGTGTGGCGCCAAGCCCGTCGAGCGTAATGATCGTCGGCGAAAGTGGAACCGGCAAAGAGGTGGTCGCTCGCGCGGTGCATAAGCTCAGCGACAGACAGGCAAAGCCTTTCATCGCCATCAACTGCGCGGCCATCCCCGAGCAGCTACTGGAGAGCGAGCTCTTTGGTTACGTCAAAGGCGCATTTACCGGGGCGTCGGCAAACGGCAAGACCGGGTTGATTCAGGCAGCTAATCACGGCACGCTGTTTCTCGATGAAATCGGCGACATGCCGTTAACCCTGCAGGCTAAGCTGCTGCGGGCGATTGAATCGCGCGAAATTCAGCCGGTGGGGGCGAGCCATCCGGTGCCGGTCGATATCCGCATTATTTCGGCCACTAACCAGAATCTTGAGCAGTTCATTGCCGAAGGCAAATTCCGCGAGGATCTGTTCTATCGGCTTAATGTCATCCCACTGCGCCTGCCGCCGCTGCGCGAGCGTCAGGATGATATCGAATTGCTGATTCACTATTTCCTGCACCTGCACACCCGGCGGCTGGAGCTGGTTTATCCCGGCGTGTCCCCGGAAGTTATCGCCTTACTGAAGAACTACCGTTGGCCGGGCAATATTCGCGAGCTGAGTAACCTGATGGAGTACCTGGTTAACGTGGTTCCCTCCGGTGAGGTGATCGATCTGTCGCTGTTGCCGCCAAATCTTATCAGCAGCGGCAAAGTCAACGAGCGTGAAAGCACCGGGGCGGCGCCAGCCAGCGTTGCGAAAGAAGAAGAGGGGGGAACGGCGCTGGAGGAGATGGAAAAGCAGATGATCCGCGATGCTTTGACGCGTTATAGCAATAAAAAGCAGGCCGCTGATGAACTCGGGATCGGCATTGCGACGCTATATCGTAAAATCAAAAAATATGAACTGGTCGGGGTTTGATAACCCGTATCACTCTGAGAGCAATGTTTATCAAAATCGCCGATCGTTATTGATCTGGCATGCATCACGCGCCGAATACCCGGAAAAGAGAAAATCACTACTGATGATTTTCTCTTTTTTTACAGCTTTCAACTCCTCCCTCATGGCTTATCTGTTCTGCTTGCTCGCTTCAGTCACCATTTTCTGTTCGTTTTTTCAGCAGGTGGCATTGTTCTTGCCTTTACCGTTTGCCATCGGCTGCTGCGATAGCCGGCAAACAAACATGATAAGGACAGGAATATGGTGCAGATAAATGAGAATCTCGCGACTCCGCCCGTTTCATCGTTGAGTCGTTTTTTTGCTAAGCCCCGCATTATTGCTAAACCTGGATTTAACCGCTGGTTGGTCCCACCGGCGGCGCTGGCGGTGCATTTGTGCATTGGTATGGCCTACGGCTTTTCCGTCTACTGGCTGCCAATGTCGCAGCTGATCGGCGGCAGCGCGCCGCTGCAGTGTCCGGTCGATATGTCATTCTGGCAGCAACTGGTTACCCGCCAGTGCGACTGGAAAATTTCCCTGCTTGGCTGGACCTATACGCTGTTCTTCGTTTTTCTCGGCTGCTCCGCGGCGCTCTGGGGGAGCTGGCTGGAGAAGGTTGGCCCGCGTCTGGTGAGTTTCGTTGCAACCCTTTGCTGGTGTGGCGGCCTGCTGCTGGCGAGCGCGGCAATCTATTTTCATCAGCTGTGGCTACTGTGGTTGGGCGCCGGTGTGATTGGCGGCATTGGCCTGGGGCTTGGCTATATTTCGCCGGTCTCAACGCTGTTGCGCTGGTTTCCCGATAAGCGGGGGATGGCCGCGGGAATGGCGATCATGGGCTTCGGCGGCGGGGCGCTGGTGGGTGCACCGCTGGCGAATTGGCTGATTAATTTTTTCGCCGATGGTCAGGAAAGTGGGGTATGGCAGAGCATTCTGGCGCTGGCGGTGATTTATGCGCTGTTTATGCTCTGTGGGACATTCGGCTATCGCCTGCCGCCGATGGGCTGGCATCCGCGCGGCGCGAAAGCGCAGCAAGTCATCGGCAAACAGCCAACCATTCAGGTTCACGTCAGCGTCGCGTGGCGCACCCCGCAATTCTGGCTGCTGTGGCTGGTGCTGTGGCTCAACGTTACCGCCGGGATCGGCATTCTCGGCATGGCCTCGCCGATGCTGCAGGAGATTTTTGCCGGTAAGTTACTATCGCTGGATCTGGGCTGGCAGGAACTTAATACAGAACAGCTGAAGCGTATCGCGACGATGGCGGCGGGATTTACCGGCCTGCTCAGCCTGTTTAATATTCTGGGGCGCTTTTTCTGGGCTTCTGTTTCCGATATGTGCGGTAGGAAGGTCACCTTCGCGCTGATCTTCTTTCTGGGAACCCTACTTTACGGCACGCTGCCGCTCATTAACCACGGCGGCTACGTGGCGTTTTTTGTCTGTGCGCTTTGCGTGATTATCTCTATGTACGGCGGCGGGTTCGCGACCATCCCGGCGTATCTCGCCGATGTATTTGGCTCACAAATGGTTGGCGCGATCCATGGCCGTCTGCTGACTGCCTGGTCGGCGGCGGGGATCAGCGGCCCGGTGCTGGTCAACTATTTGCGCGAGTACCAGCTGGCGCAAGGCGTGGAACCCGCGAGAATTTATGACATCACGCTGCTGGCGTTGACCGGGTTGCTTATCATCGGCTTTATTTGTAATCAGCTGGTTCGGCCGATTTCGCAGAAATATGCCATGACCGCGGAGCAACAGCAGCAGGCGAGGGGCCTGTATACTATCAATAAAGACGCGCAGCTGAGCTGGGAACCGACGCCCGCGCCGCTGCTGCTGACGCTAAGCTGGCTGGCGGTCGGCATACCCTTGCTGTGGGGGATGGGCACCACCTTGCAACAAGCGGTGAAGTTCTTTATGTAGACCCACAGAGGCAAGCGCCCAAAGGAGAGGTTGGGTGCTTATTGCGCAGCTATTACCAATAACGATTCCCATTCTGCGCTTCGGTGATACACTAGCTAAATGTGATCTTTGTCATATCGTAATTACTACAGAGAAAAGAGACACTGCTATGCAACATATCATTGAGGGCTTCCTCAACTTCCAGAAAGAGATTTTCCCGCAACGCAAAGAGCTCTTCCGCAGCCTGGCGTCGAGCCAGAATCCTAAAGCGTTGTTCATCTCTTGTTCCGATAGCCGCCTGGTTCCGGAACTGGTTACCCAGCAGGAACCTGGGCAGCTGTTCGTTATTCGTAATGCCGGTAATATTGTGCCCTCATTTGGACCGGAGCCGGGCGGTGTGTCTGCCACCATTGAATATGCCGTTGTCGCCCTTGGCGTGACGGATATTGTTATCTGCGGTCACTCCAACTGCGGCGCGATGAAAGCCATCGCCACCTGCCAATGTCTGGAACCAATGCCTGCCGTTTCCCACTGGTTGCGCTACTCCGACGCGGCGAAAGCGGTGGTTGAGAAGAAAACCTGGGCCAGTGAAACCGATAAAGTGAACGGTATGGTGCAGGAAAACGTCATTGCCCAGTTGAACAACATTAAAACGCATCCATCGGTCGCGGTTGGCCTGCGTGACAAAACCCTGCGTCTGCACGGGTGGTTCTATGATATCGAAAGCGGCGATATTCGCGCGCTGGATAAAGACACCAAAACCTTCGTTTCACTGTCGGAAAACCCGGAAGTCTACTTCGAATAATATCCCCCCAGGGCAAGGAAGCCCTGTGCATCGTAATAAATCATTCATGAACCTATCTCATAGGTCTGTTCGTTAACACCTGGCTAATCAACCCCCTGCCAAGTTTCTATAATCCTCTTCTCCTGTCGATACTTTCCGTTTGGAGAACAAACGATGCAAAACCCATTGAACGCGCGCCAACAGGCGCTGATCCCGGTCGGCGCCCTGGCCGCTGAAGGCAATATCGCGGCATTGGACCCGGCGCTGGAGACCGCGCTGGATACCGGCCTGACAATAAATGAATTAAAAGAGACGCTGGTGCAGTTGTATGCCTACTGCGGCTTTCCGCGGAGCCTGAATGCGCTCTCCTGCCTGATGAGGGTGATAACCGAGCGCCAGGCGCGAGGCGTTATTGATAACGAGGGGGCGACAGCGACCCCGTTACCGGAGAACTGGGATAGCCTGCAGGCCGGTAGCCGTAATCAGACACAACTGGTAGGGCAAACGGTCAGCGGACCGCTATTTGATTTTGCGCCGGCCATTGACTGCTATCTGAAGGCACATCTGTTTGGCGATATTTTCCAGCGTGACGTTCTGGATTGGTCGACGCGCGAGCTGGCGACGATCTCAATGCTGGCAGCGCTATCCGGCGTGGAAAGCCAGCTGAAGAGCCATTACGCGATTAGCCTGCACAACGGCCTGACGGCGCAGCAGCTGCGCGGATTTATTAACGTGTTGGCGACAAAAGTCAGCGCTGGGATAGCGGATAAGGCCTCGGTGGTGCTGGAACAAGTGGTTATTGAGCAGCAGCAGGATGGAAAAGGCGTTTAATGGCTGCGGTCTCTTCCAGCCGGTTGAATCATTGGCGGAGAGTACATCTCATTAATGGTTGGAAGAGGTGAACGACGGAGGGGACAACAACATTGTCTTCGCTAAAAAGCAGCGCGGCGCGCCAGAGAGAATGTCTGACGCGCCATGCTCGCACTATTATTTGCTCAGTTCGGCAGTCATATAGACGCGGTTATTGAACTGGGCGCTGGTGATTTTATAAGACGCGCCTTGCTCTGCAGCCTGCGCGGCAATTTTCGCTTCCGCACGGTCGAGGGTCGAAGCGGTTGCCGTCACGCTCTGCGCGAAAGCACCGAATGACATCAGGGACAGAACGGTAACAGCAGCAAAAGTTTTGATGGATTTCATGGTCATATTCCTTAAATTTTTTGTTTGGGGAGGAGCACTGTTGCTCCGATGTGATAAGAATAGAACCAATGCCGGTTGTTTAAAATCGAAACAATTTGCGTATCTCATTCAAAATTTATGATCAATATTGGCAGCGAATGTTTATCTGAAACGGAGGCGGGGATGATAGGGCGGGCTGATAGGGTGGCGGCTTTACAAAGCCACACAAATGTTGAAGGAACTTGCCGTAAAGCGTGCTACTCTCTATCTGAAGTTGTTGAATTTACTACGGAATGGTTAACGCCTGAAGGAGAACGCTATGGTAATGACCACGCTATCCCCCTTAGTAGTGACGCGTTGGAGTGAAAGCCCGGCGGTGCAGGAACTACAAGATACCCAATTGCTGCGGCCTTGGGCAAAAGCCACCGCCTGCTGTCGTAGCAAGAAAGCGTGGAAGAGGCGTTATGTCACTCGCCAGAAACAGGCCGAATAAACCGAAACGGTATTTGCCGGTCTATTCCTGGTGTTGCGGTTGATAGCGTAGTGGATACTCCGCAAGTGGATGGGGCAGGTTCATATTATGGCTGCCCTCAATCTCGGCAACGATGGTTTGATAACCGGCAATCCAGCGTTGCCCCTGCGCTTTAGCCTGCTGGTGTTGCAGATGGTTCATCATCATTTCCATAGACTGTCGGTCACGCCAGTAGTAATTATTGATGATTCTGCCGCTGGCGGCATCATGATAGCTCTCCATCCCGATAAACCCTTCTAGCGACCGGGTGTAGCGTTCGATTACGCCGTCCAGTTGATAAAAGTCGTCGTCGTACTCTTTCTTCTCGAAGATAAAACTGGTTAAAAATAGTGACATCGCCTGCTCCTGTGCCTGCCTTTACAGACTGATTAACGTGGACTGGTGACTCAGGCCGGGCATCATCTGCTCCAGTCCCTCGGTAAGCATCCGCCCGGCCTCATGCAGCGCTTCGAGCGGCATTTCCGGCAGGCTTTCCAGAATAAACCACATCTGCGGGTCGCGAGCGCTCAGACGGGTGCGAACTCCCTGTCGCCAATTCCAGCGGCGGCAGGTAACGCCGCGATCGTCACGCCAAATGACTTCTCCCGGTTCCGCTGATTCAACGACGGCTAAGCCTTCCTTCATCGTATCAAAAAGCTCAGAACCGTCGGCGATAACCAGACGCGGCGCGCCGCAATAGGCGGCGATGTTCTCACCCCCGACCGGAACGGCATACCGCAGGCTGACGGCATTGTAGAGGTCAACGACCGGGTCAATTGCCGGCATGGCGCCCTCGCGCAGCACGCGTTTACGCAACGCCTCCGCGGAGCAGGGCGTGCGTTTTGGCTTAGCGCCAAACGCTTTGAATACCGTAGACCAAGCAGTGAGATGATCTTCCGCCCAGGCGGGCTGTCCGGCTAATACCGCCTGACAGGCTGTGGCCAGCGCGGCTTCACCTATAGAAGCATCACGTGGCGGCGCAGCGTTGACGGTAATACTCAGCGCCCGAAACCCCGGGGCGATCGCGGCTAACTGTGGGCTAATTGACGGTAATGGGTGAGACATTGCATAATCCTGTAACGACTGATTTAGAGCATAATATCGACCGATGAACAACAAAGTCAATATAACGACCGATAATAGCAACGATCTAAGCCGCATTAATGAGGCGGTATCGCGGCGTATTAAGCAGTTTCGACGCGAAAAGAAGATCTCTCTCGACGAGCTTTCCCGTCGCGCAGGCGTCAGTAAAGGGATGCTGGTGGATATCGAAGGGTGTCGGGCGAATCCCAGTATCGCGTTGTTGTGCAAAATCGCTGCGGCGATGGGGGTGTCGGTGGCGGAGTTTGTCAACGTCGCCAGTGAACCGATGGTCCATCTTATCGACCGTGACGCAATTCCGGTATTATGGCGCGGCGAGCAGGGCGGCAGCGCCAGACTGCTGGCCGGCACCAGCGGACCGGATATGCTTGAGCTCTGGCAGTGGCGGATGCTGCCTGGCGAATCGTTCCGTTCGCCGGGGCACCCGGCCGACACCTTCGAACTGCTATATGTGACCGAGGGAGAACTCACCCTGACGGTGAATAATGACCAATATCAGGTGGCAGAGGGATGTTCTGCGGTAGCGCGTACTGATGCGCCGCATGAATATTGTAATGTTAGCCAGTTGCCCGTCGTCTTTACCATGACGGTGTATGAGAAAGGGCGCTGACGCGGACTCTGGCGTAATTCTGGCTTCACCACTACGCTCAATAATTCACGCCCTGGATAGAGATAGTATCCAGGGGAACGCGGTGAGCCAGAGGAAGCCTTATGAGTGAAGTCAAAATTGTTGCCACGCTGACCCCTTATCCTGAATATATCGATACCATCAGAAATGCGGCATTAGCCATGGTGCCGCCGACGCACAGAGAAGCAGGGTGCCTGCAATACGACCTGCACGAAAGCCGGGAGATCCCTGATGTCAGGCAGCTTTCCCAACAAGGAAAGATCTCATTTGTGTTTATTGAGCGTTGGCGTTCGGAAGACGATCTGAAACAGCACGTTGCGATGCCCTATCATGATGATTTTCTGGCGATACTGGACGGTAAACTGGAGAGTATTCAGGTACAGCGATTGATGGCGTTGTAGATAAAAGCAAGAGGAAAAAAGAGAAGTGCGCACCAAATCAATAATGATTGAAATGGTGCGTCCGAGTGGACTCGAACCACCGACCCCCACCATGTCAAGGTGGTGCTCTAACCAACTGAGCTACGGACGCAAATGGTGCGTTTAATTGGACTCGAACCAACGACCCCCACCATGTCAAGGTGGTGCTCTAACCAACTGAGCTATAAACGCAAATGGTGCGTTCAATTGGACTCGAACCAACGACCCCCACCATGTCAAGGTGGTGCTCTAACCAACTGAGCTATGAACGCAATGTTGTGGTGACAACGGGGACGCATATTAACGGCAGGGAGGCCATGTGGCAAGAGGCAAACGTCACTTTTCTTGCAGAATAGACGCGTTTGCAGAACTTTTATCCATATCGCCCATATTTTACTGATGATAAAGGATATTTCTTCAGCAATATCCCGCTTCGTTGCGTTTTTCTGCCCGGATTGGCAGGGGAGACGCTCACCGACTTTATGCTAGAGTGTGCGGCAAATAAACGACGGAGCGCAGTAATGAAAGCAATTGGCATTTTTTGTGGTTCTTCTACCGGGGACAACCCGATTTATCAGATTTACGCGCAACAGGTTGGCAAGGCGCTGGCGCAAGCCGGGGTGGAGCTCGTGTATGGCGGTGGTAAAGTGGGACTCATGGGCGCCGTGGCAGATGCTGCATTAGAACACGGCGGGCGGGTCATTGGCGTGATGCCGCGCGGGCTGGTGGAGCGCGAAATTGCGCATAGCGGACTAAGCGAGCTGCATGTCGTTGAGAATATGCATGAGCGTAAAAACAAAATGTCGCTGCTGGCGGACGGCTTCATTGCCATGCCGGGCGGAGCCGGAACGCTGGAAGAAATTTTTGAACAGTGGACCTGGGCGCAGCTCGGTATTCATGAAAAACCCTGTGCTTTTCTGAATGTGAACGGCTATTACAATCCGCTGCAGGCGATGGCGGAAAAAATGGCCGCCGAAGGGTTTATGCACCGCCGCTATGCTGAGATGCTGACTTTTAGCGATGATGTGCAGGAGATTTTGACCGCATTCCACCGCTATGAGCCGCCGCAGCGCAAATGGCTTGCGAAGTAGCGCTATTTTTAAGTCGATTTATTATTTAACGCCAAAAAAAGGGCAAACCGCGTCAACGGCTTGCCCTTTTATATAGCATTTCTGGTTAGCGCGCTGCGCGCTGCAGGATAACGCTGGACGGCTGACGCTGCAGGAAGCGCATGCGCAGCATCATCATGATGGCAGCGGAGGTCAGGCCGATGATAAAGCCGCACCAGAAGCCCGCAGGCCCCATCCGCGGCACCACAATATCGGTCAGCGCCAGCAGATAACCGCTTGGCAGCCCCAGTACCCAGTAAGCGGTGAAGGTAATAAAGAAGATCGACCGCGTATCTTTATAACCGCGCAGAATACCGCTGCCGATCACCTGAATGGAGTCGGAAATCTGATAAATCGCCGCCAGCAGCATCAGCTGTGAGGCCAGTAGCACCACCTCAGGGTTATCGTTGTACAGCAGGGCAATCTGCTTACGCATCAGGATCGTGAAAATCGCGGTGATCATTGCCATGCAGACGCCCACGCCGACGCCGGTACGCGCGGAGGTCTGGGCATCCAGCGTCGAGCCCTGGCCGAGACGAAAGCCAACGCGAATGGTCACCGCCGCCGCCAGCGAGAGCGGAAGAACGAACATCAGCGAACTGAAGTTGAGCGCGATTTGATGCCCTGCGACATCGATAATCCCCAATGGCGAAACCAGCAGCGCCACAACTGCGAACAGCGTGACTTCAAAAAACAGCGCCAGCGCGATTGGCAACCCCAGCTGTACCAGCCGTTTTAATACCGAAAAATCAGGTTTACTAAAACGCTCAGCGCAGCGGATATCGCGCATTGAGCGCGCGCGGCGTACCCAGGTCAGCATGCTGGCAAACATGACCCAGTAGACCGAGGCGGTCGCGACCCCGCAGCCGATACCGCCAAGCTCCGGCATGCCGAAATGACCATAGATAAAAATGTAGTTCACAGGAATGTTGACCAGCAGGCCGATAAAACCCATCACCATTCCGGGTTTGGTTTTTGCCAGCCCTTCGCACTGGTTACGCGCGACCTGGAAAAACAGATATCCCGGCGCTCCCCATAGCAGCGCACGCAGATACCCCACCGCTTTGTCGGCAAGTTGTGGGTCGATGTTGTGCATCGAGCTAATGATATAGCCTGCGTTCCACAGCACCACCATCACCAGTACGGAGACAAAGCCCGCCAGCCAAAAGCCCTGACGTACCTGCTGGGCGATGCGATCGCGGCGGCCGGAGCCATTGAGTTGGGCGATAACCGGCGTTAGCGCCAGCAGCAGACCGTGGCCAAACAGGATGGCAGGTAGCCAGATCGAGGTGCCGATAGCCACGGCGGCCATATCGGTTGCGCTATAGCCGCCGGCCATCACCGTATCGACAAAACCCATCGCCGTCTGGGCGACCTGCGCCAGAATGACCGGGATAGCCAATGCTAATAACTGACGCGCTTCTATAAAGTACTTCTGCACGTGAACACCTTTATATTGTTGTTATTTTGAGACTAAAAAAGCCGCCTTAAATGGCAGCAAGAAGAAAAAACAGGAGGAATTTCCAGTCTATTGTAGCGAGGATTAGCCATTAAGCCAGTGAAAAAATGGTGGGGGCACGATGCGCGCTGGCAACCTGTTTGGTCAACTGTTATTGTTCCGCGTATATATAACGGTAATGATACCGTCACGATTCTCAACAGGAGCAAAGTATGTTTACTGGTATTGTACAGGGGACTGCGAAAGTGGTGTCCATCGATGAGAAACCGAATTTCCGCACCCACGTGGTGGAGCTGCCGGCGCATATGCTCGACGGCCTGGAGACCGGTGCTTCGGTGGCGCACAATGGCTGTTGCCTGACCGTTACCGAAATTGACGGCCCGCGAATCAGCTTTGATTTGATGAAAGAGACGCTGCGGATCACCAACCTTGGCGCTATCCATGAAGGCGATATGGTCAACGTTGAGCGAGCGGCGAAATTCAGTGATGAAATCGGCGGCCATTTGATGTCCGGCCATATTATGACCACCGCCGAAGTCGTTAAAATCCTCACCTCGGAAAACAATCGCCAGATTTGGTTTAAGGTACAGGACCCGGCGCTGATGAAATATATCCTGTATAAAGGTTTCATTGGCGTGGACGGTATTAGCCTGACGGTTGGCGAGGTGACCCCGACTCGTTTCTGCGTGCATCTGATCCCCGAAACGCTGCAGCGTACGACGCTTGGGGTGAAAAAACTCGGCGATAAAGTGAATATCGAAATCGATCCGCAGACTCAGGCGGTGGTGGATACCGTGGAACGCGTGCTGGCGGCAAAAGAAGCGGCGCAAAAAAGCGCGGAAGAATAATTAAAAAAGCCCCCGTAGATGCGTATTTCTGCGGGGGCTTTTTTTAGCGAGTCTAGCGGGCTACGCGCAGGCCGTGTTCAACACCACGCGAGAAGACGACCTGCCAGAGCTGAATATCGCGGGCGCGGAAAGCACCGGCGCAGGCATTCAGATAATAGGTAAACATGCGTTTGAAACGGTCCGAATAGTTATCGGCAATATCCGGCCAACTGGCAAGGAAACGCTCGTACCAGGCCATCAAGGTGGTGTCATAATCGGCACCAAAGTTATGCCAATCTTCCATCACAAAATGCTTCTCGCTGGCATCGGCGATATGGCGTACCGACGGCAGGCAACCGTTAGGGAATATATATTTATTAATCCACGGATCGACGTTGTGATCGGTAATTTTTGAGCCAATGGTGTGCAGCAGAAAACGACCGTTTGGTTTTAAATTACGATCGACAACTTCAAAATAAGTGGCGTAATTTTTAGGCCCTACGTGCTCGAACATCCCGACGGAGACGATGCGGTCAAAACTTTCGTGGAGATCGCGATAGTCCTGCAGCAGAATATTGACATCTAATCCCGCGCAACGCTCTTGCGCCATTTTTTGTTGTTCAGCCGAAATGGTCACGCCGGTCACGCTGACGTTATAGTTTTTGGCCATGTAATAGGCCAACCCACCCCAACCGCAACCGATATCCAGCACTTTCATTCCCGGCTCAAGCTGCAGTTTGCGACAAATAAGATCTAATTTATCCTGCTGCGCCTGCTCCAGATTTTCGGCCTCTTTCCAGTATCCGCAGGAATATTGCATATAGGGATCGAGCATGCGGTGGAAAAGGTCGTTGCCTAAATCGTAGTGTTCTTTACCAACAATCCAGGCGCGTTTTTTGCTTTGCAGATTGAACAGACGAGCGCCAGCGATACGAAGCGTATCTTTGAAGTGGCGGGGGAGTTGCTTATCCAGCCCGGCGCGCAATACCTTGTGAAAGAATATATCCAGGCGTTCGCATTCCCACCAGCCGTCCATATAGCTTTCGCCTAATCCGAGAGACCCTTCCTGTAACACGCGTTTAAAAAAGAGCGGGTTTTTTACCCGGATATCGGAGGGTGCGGAACCATTGATTTCAATTCCGGCACGGCCCAATAATTCAGCTGCAATCCGGTACCAATCATCGTTTGGTACACTTACTTCTTCTATACACGATGAACTCATAGCTTCTCCATCACGCCCAAGTGATCAGAACCTTAAAACAGCGTAGACGCTTTTTTGGCTTTGTGAGAAATCTCACGAAAAAATCGTGAGGGTGCTATCCGACGTAGAACAGAGGAAGGGAGATAACCCTTGCCGAAAGGCCTTCCATGGTTAAACGGGCTGCGTCCTGCCCCCGTTAATATCTAAAAAACTTTCTATTTATGTGATGCCGGATCCAGTATAGGCCGCTAAAAACCGCCTTTCAATAAAAATATATTAGCAGGCTAATGACTGGTCCGGGATATCCTTTAAAAATTCATCAAGCGTGAGATGATTCGCTCACTAACTGTACGCGTCGTTGCTGCATCCAGAAACCGATGCCTGCCAGGACGATGGAAATCAGCATCACGCTGGTGGTGGTCAGAAGCGGAGTGGCGATAAGGCTTGAGACCAGCAGGCTTGCCAGGAAGCACAGGCCAAGCTGCAGCGTATTCTGCAGGGCGGCGGCGCGGCCGGTCGCCTGTGGAAAAGGTTTCAGCGCCTGGGCGACAACGATAGGGTAAATGCCGCCATTCACAATCGCCATGATGCAAAACGGAACCATTAACGCAACCAGCGACGGATGATCCTGTATTCCGGCAAGCCAGGTCGCGGCTACGCTCAGCGAAAAAACAACCAGCAGCCAGGGCAGCATCTGATGACCCTGCCATTTTTGCAGCGCCGCACGGCAGCCGTAACCGCCGATCAGGAAGGCGATAGTTTGCGGCACGTAGCTAAGACCAATTACCGTCGGACCATAGCCCATTTCATGGAGGATAAATGGCGAACCGGTGAGCCAGGCGAAGAAGCTGGCGGAACACGCCGCATAAATGAGCACGTTACCGCTATATTCACGTGAACGCAGCAGGGACATAAAGGTAATTTTCTGCTGGGTTTCGCCAGCAGGTTTGACGACCGCCTTCAGACGAAAAGCCGGCAGCATCAACAGTATGGTGATAGCGAACAGGGTGGCGAAGATAGCCTGCCATTCCAGATGGACTAACAGCCAGCTGCCGAGTAACGGCGCCAGCGCCGGAGAGAGCCCGACCAGTGGCATGATCGTCGCGAAAATGCGGTTGGTGCGCTGGGCCGGATAGTAGTCGGTCACCATCGCCTGCCAGGTCACCGCGGCGGCGCATACGCCAATCGCCTGGACAAAACGCAGTACCAGCATCAGCGTCGCATCGCGTACCCACAGCATCCCAAGGCAGCCAAGAGCGAAGATAGCCAGCCCGGCGAGCAGAATCGGTTTCCGACCATAGCGGTCCGACAGCGGCCCCCAGAACAGCTGGCCGATCGCGAAGCCCGCGAGGAATAAGCTCAAGCTGGCGCTAACCGATGCGGCAGAGGTGTTGAGGTCTTGCTGAATGGCGGCAAAGGCCGGTAGATACATGTCGGTGGCCAGAAAGCCAAGCACGCTCAGGCCGCCCAGCCACACTAAAAATCCTTTCCCAGGTTGTTGCATAACGTTCTCTTTCTACTGATGCAGGTACGATGCCGCAGAGTGTAGGGAGTGTAATCCGCCTTGTGAAACGCTATTATTTGTCACATGCATTCAAAAATTTTGCAGGCAGAATATGTGGTCTGAATATTCCTTAGAAGTGGTTGATGCTGTGGCGCGTAACGGGAGTTTCAGCGCCGCGGCGCAGGAGTTGCACCGCGTACCTTCGGCGGTGAGCTATACGGTGCGACAACTGGAGGAGTGGCTTGCGGTTCCGCTTTTTGAACGTCGCCATCGTGATGTTGAATTGACCCCCGCCGGGCACTGGTTTTTGCAGGAAGGACGTTCTGTTATCAAAAAAATGCAGATCACCCGCCAGCAGTGCCAGCAGATTGCTAACGGCTGGCGTGGCCAGCTGTCGATTGCGGTGGACGATATCGTTAAACCGGCGCGGATGCGCCAGATGATTGTTGATTTTTATCGCCATTTTAGCGATGTCGAACTGATCGTTTTTCAGGAAGTTTTCAACGGCGTCTGGGATGCGTTAGCCGATGGGCGGGTAGAATTAGCTATTGGCGCGACGCGTTCGATTCCGGTGGGCGGGCGTTACGCTTTCCGCGATATGGGGATGCTGAACTGGCATTGTGTCGTCGCCAGCAGCCATCCGCTGGCGCAGATGGAAGGGCCGCTCAGCGATGACGTGTTGCGCAACTGGCCGTCACTGGTGCGCGAAGATACCTCACGCTCGCTGCCGAAGCGCACAACCTGGCTGCTGGATAACCAGAAGCGGGTGGTGGTGCCGGATTGGGAATCTTCAGCCACCTGTCTTTCAGCAGGATTGTGCGTCGGGATGGTGCCAGGCCACTTTGCCCGCCCGCATATTGATAGCGGGGAGTGGACGGCCTTAACGCTGGAAAACCCATTCCCGGATGCCGCCTGCTGCCTGACCTGGCAACAAAGCGATGCCTCACCCGCTTTGAGCTGGCTACTTGACTATCTTGGCGACAGCGAAACGTTGAATCGGGAGTGGTTGCGGGCGCCGGAATAACCGGCGCCGGGGGGAGGGCGTTAGCGGCGATAATCGACGAACGGGCCGTCGGCAACCGAGCGGCGCTCGATAAGACGCGGATGTACCTCAATGGACTGCGACTCTTCACGTTTATTAACAATGCGATCGAGCAGCATATTGAATGCCGCTTCCCCGAGCGAGTCCTTTGGCTGATGTATAGTGGTCAGCGCCGGGCTGAAGTAGCGGGCGTTACGCACGTTATCATAGCCGATCAGCGAAATGTCCTGCGGTACGCGCAGGCCCATTTCGTCGGCGGCGCAGATAGCGCCCATCGCCATGATGTCGCCGCCGCAGAACACGGCGGTTGGGCGGTGCTGCTGATTGAGGATCTGCTGCATGGCGCGGTAGCCGGATTCCGGTTCAAAGTCGCCCTGAACAATCCAGTTTTCCGGCACATTGATATGCGCTTCTTTCATTGCCTGCATGAAGCCTGCCAGGCGTCCGGCACCGGTGTTACGCTCAAGCGGGCCCGGAATAACGCCAATTTCACGATGGCCGCGTTCAATCAGGTAACGGCCGGCGATATAGCCGCCTTCAAAGGCATTATCGATAACCGAGTCGGTAAAGTCCGCTTTGGCTTCACCCCAGTCCATCACCACCATCGGGATATGACGATACTCTTCGAGCATACTGAGTACGGACTCCGGGTACTCGGAACACATCACCAGCAGGCCGTCAACGCGCTTTTGCGCCATCATAGACAAGTAGGCGCGCTGTTTTTCCGGATCGTTCCAGGCGTTGCCCAGAATCAGGGTATAGCCTTTCTGGAAGCAGCTTTTTTCTACGGATTCGATAATTTCAGCGAAATAGGCCGCTTCGCTGCTGGTGGCCAGCAGACCGATCGATTTAGTGTGATTGACTTTCAGGCTGCGAGCCACGGCGCTTGGCGAATAGTGGAGTTCTTTAATTGCCGCCCACACCGCATTGCGCGTCTCTTCCGCCACGAAACGGGTTTTGTTAATCACATGTGATACAGTTGTAGTGGAAACGTTTGCGCGTTTCGCTACATCTTTAATAGTTGCCATTACTTCTCACTCCAGACCTTGACCTGATCGTCTGATTATCGATACGTAAACGTTTGCCTATACACACCCTGTATACAATGATCAACATTGCAACACCTGGGAAAACGACACAGAACGACAGGAAGGGGTCAATGGCCGATACGCTTTCAAATTAGCGTGGGATTTTGTCCTATCTCGCGGCAAAGGGGAAGAGCAAAAATGTGCATCACTCTAAATCCGGGAAGATTTTTGCATATTTTTGTGCAAAAATGAGCAAGCTCACTTTCTATGTGGGGATAATCAGGGGAGAAAATTGATGGACACAAATTTAAAGTTTTCGCTGACAACGACGGTTATTGTTCTGGGTCTGATCGTCGCCGCCGCGTTGACCGCGGTACTGCACTGATTCCAGCAGGGAGGGGGCTTCCCCTCCTATCCCGCCATTATTAGCAGATCTGCAAAAATCTTTTGTCATTTCGTTTACTTCTGTTTTTCTGTGATTGATGTCATGCTTTTGGCTTCTGATGTAATGCCGTGTCCTGAATCGGCCTGATGGAGTCTCTGAATGAAAATCAACTTTCCCTTACTCGCGTTGGCGATCGGTGCCTTTGGTATCGGTACCACTGAGTTTTCCCCGATGGGATTACTGCCGGTTATCGCCAAAGGCGTAGATGTTTCTATTCCGGCCGCGGGGATGCTGATTAGCGCCTATGCCATTGGCGTGATGGTCGGCGCGCCGTTAATGACGTTACTGCTGTCGCATCGCGCTCGCCGCAATGCATTGATCTTCCTGATGGGGATCTTCACCCTCGGCAACGTGCTCTCTTCTATTGCGCCGGATTACACGACGCTACTGCTGTCGCGCATTATCACCAGCCTCAATCATGGCGCGTTCTTTGGCCTTGGCTCGGTCGTTGCCGCAAGCGTGGTGCCAAAACACAAACAGGCCAGCGCGGTTGCGACCATGTTTATGGGGCTGACCATTGCCAATATCGGCGGCGTACCGGCTGCCACCTGGCTTGGTGAAACCATCGGCTGGCGAATGTCGTTCCTGGCCACGGCGGGTCTGGGGTTAATTGCGATGGTAAGCCTGTGGTTCTCCCTGCCGAAAGGTAGCGCCGGCGAGCGTCCGAACGTGAAGCGCGAGCTGTCGGTATTAATGCGGCCTCAGGTACTCTCTGCGCTGTTGACCACCGTGCTGGGCGCCGGGGCAATGTTCACGCTGTATACCTACATTTCTCCGGTACTGCATACCATCACCAACGCTTCACCGCTGTTTGTTACCGCCATGCTGGTATTAATCGGCGTCGGTTTCTCGCTTGGCAACTATCTGGGCGGTAAGTTTGCCGACCGTTCAGTCTCCGGCACTTTGAAAGGATTCCTGCTGTTGTTGATTGCCATCATGTTGGCTATTCCGCTGCTGGCGCAATCGCAACTGGGTGCTGCCGTCAGCATGGTCGTGTGGGGCGCGGCAACCTTCGCGGTCGTTCCGCCGCTGCAGATGCGGGTAATGCGCGTGGCGCACGAAGCGCCGGGCCTGTCATCATCGGTGAATATTGGCGCTTTCAACCTCGGCAACGCGTTGGGCGCGGCGGCGGGCGGCGCGGTGATATCCGGCGGTCTCGGGTATGCTTTTGTGCCGGTGATGGGGGCGATTATTGCCGGGCTGGCGTTGGCGGTGGTGCTGTTTGGCGGGCGTTCGCAACCAGAAGAAGCATTAGCGAATAACTAAGTCGCACTAAGAAAAACCGCAGCGGGGTAATCCTGCTGCGGTTTTGTTTTTATGCTGCCAGGTTAGCGGCAACAAATTTCCAGTTTACCAGCGCCCAGAAGTGTTCCAGATAATTAGGACGGGCATTGCGGTAGTCGATGTAGTAGGCGTGTTCCCAGACATCAACGGTCAGCAGCGGCGTCGCATCGGTAGTCAGCGGAGTGCCGGCGTTGCTGGTGGAGACGATAGCCAGGCTGCCGTCTGCGTTTTTAACAAGCCAGGTCCAGCCTGCGCCGAAGTTTTTCGCCGCGGCATCGGTGAATTTCGCTTTAAAATCAGCGAAGCTACCGAAAGATTTGTTAATCGCTGCGGCCAGTTCGCCTTCCGGCTCACCGCCGGCGTTCGGCGCCAGGCAGTTCCAGTAGAAAGTGTGGTTCCAGACCTGCGCTGCGTTATTGAAGACGCCGCCTTCAGAAGAGCGAACGATCTCTTCCAGAGATTTGCCTTCAAAAGCGGTGCCTTTGATCAGGTTGTTGAGGTTGGTCACGTAGGCCTGGTGATGCTTACCGTAATGGTATTCCAGGGTTTCTGCGGAAATGTGCGGCGCCAGGGCGTCTTTTGCATATGGTAATGCAGGTAATTCAAACGACATTGCTACTCTCCTTATAACTTTTTGTTTTTTCTCACATTAATTAGGTGAAAATTCACCTGAATACAGTATTTACTGTGTAACGCTGTCGCGAGTGTTACATGTTATTGTGTTGAGAATGTTAACATTTGCTGAAGTCAGTTAAAAGACTTACAACAACAAAGGTTATTCATTGCTAACGCGACTGATTAAGCCTTCGCCAGTCTGGCACATGGCGAGCGATATGATTCGCAAATTCCCCATCGACGCGCCTGCCTACGACTAAAACGCTTCGTATCTTCACCGCCTGTTATCTTTTTAGATCGCTATAAAACATTAGCTTGCGAGCATTATGCGTAATGGGAATGACTTTCATGCCCAATAATCATTAGGATTAATTTTAATTGTATGACAAATATAATTGTCTCTGCAGGCAACGGACCTCGGAGTAAGAAATCGTTATTGAACAAGCATAAAGCTCATAATTGATGGATGAAAAGAGATGGCGCACAAACATGAAATGGTCAGCGGACATATCATTCCGATCGTCGTAGATATTATCGAATGGATCGAAGACAACATTTTTACCGCGCTCCCCGTTACCGCGATCTCGCGAAAATCGGGTTATTCGCACTGGTACTTTCAGCGTCAGTTCGCGCTGATTACCGGTTATACGCTGGGAACGTATGTGAGCCGACGCAAAATGACCATTGCCGCCGGCATTCTCAAACAGACGAAGGATTCGGCGCTGAGTATCTCATTGCTGCTCGGGTTTGAAGGCCAGGCGACATTCTGCCGTACTTTCCGTCGTCATTTTGGTATGTCGCCGACCAGTTATCGCCGTCACCCCGCGCAACTGGAGGAGCGTATGCAGTATCCGCTGAATCTGCAAGAGGAGGGGAATATACAGCAGAACGGTATGCCGCCGCAGCGGCAAACCGGGATCGGCGTTTCTTAACGAATGGTTTTTGGCGTCATCACACGGCGCGCGCCGACGTAGTGGCGAACCCAATAATCTTCGCTTAAAGAGGTTATCTGGATGTCACGGCCGGTACGCGGCGACTGGATAAACTTTCCGTTTCCAACGTAAACGCCAACGTGGTCGGCGGTGCCGCGTCCGCGGGTGCGGAAGAAGACCAGGTCGCCGCTTTGCAGTTCATCGCGGTCAACCGGGCGGGCATCGCGCAGGTGATACATTTCGTTAGCGGTGCGCGGAATATGAATTTTAACCAGATCTTTATAGGCGTAATAAACTAGCCCGCTACAGTCAAAACCGGTGCGCGGAGAGGAGCCTCCCCAGCGGTAAGGCTTGCCTAGCTGATCCATGAGTTTATTCATCGCGGTGCTTTGCGCTTTTTGCACCCGGGCTTTGTGCGCATCGGCAATCGTCAGATTCGGTTCATCGGCAACAGGTTTACAGCGCTTTTTGTAGCCTTTACGCACTACGCATTTGCTTTTTACGCTGTTCAACGCCAGCGACGTTGCTTCGCTGGATGTTACCGTTTTCGCACACTGCTTTTTATAACCTTTGCGCAACACGCATTTTTTGGTGGCGCCGGCGGCTTGACGATTAAGTGCGGTTTGGCTTGCTGCGGTAGTACGGGTAGGGTGCTTTGCGCTTGAGGTTTTTTTACGGGTAGTTTTAGCGGTGGATTTAGATTTATTCTGTGCCGCTTTCTTCTTACGCTCGGCGGTGGAGCCTTTCGCCGGATGCGCCTTCGGCGTAGCCGAAGCGTGCGTATGCCCTGAAGCATGCGCCAATGGCGTAAGCGAGATAGATGTAAACAGTAATGCACAGAGCGATATCGCGATTTTATTGAGCCGCGCCACTGAGCAATCCCCTGATTAAATTACAGACATATACCAATGCCTGACGGTGAATGACAAACCGGAATGATTCTAAAGCATAAAAAGCCAGAAAGTTAATACTCTTTTGTATCTAAAATGTCGTTTGGTTAACGATTGCAAAAAAATAAGTCAGAGAATCGCCGACCCGTACAGAAAGTGCGCAATTCGCCTCGCGGCGGCGTTACAAAGTGATATTTTTAAGGCAACTTCAGACGACTGAAGATAAAATGTGGCGAGTGAAAAAAATGTTATTATCGGTCCTGCGTCCAGGACGCTACAATGACAAATTACTGCCGTAAAGATGTTTAAGGAAGCACGACAATGAGCACCACTTTAGAAACGATCCAACGTCAAATCGCTGAAAACCCAATTCTGCTGTACATGAAAGGCTCTCCGAAGCTGCCGAGCTGCGGTTTCTCCGCTCAGGCAGTGCAGGCGCTTTCCGCTTGCGGCGAACGTTTTGCCTACGTAGACATCCTGCAGAACCCGGATATTCGCGCTGAACTGCCGAAATACGCTAACTGGCCGACCTTCCCGCAGCTGTGGGTTGACGGCGAACTGGTTGGCGGTTGCGACATCATCATCGAAATGTATCAGCGCGGCGAACTGCAGCAGCTGATTAAAGAAACGGCTGCCAAGCACAGCGCTGACGAGCCGAAAGCAGAGTAATTCTTCGCTGCAAAGAAAAAGCGACTTCCCCGGAAGTCGCTTTTTTTATGGCTTATGCTTCGATCGGCGCTAGCGGCCAGCCGCCAAGGCGCTTCCAGCGGTTGACGATTTCGCAGAATAGCTGGGCGGTTTGCTCGGTATCGTACAACGCGGAATGGGCCTTGCTGCCGTCAAACTCCATTCCTGCGGCGATGCAGGCTTTAGATAATACGGTTTGCCCTAAGGCCAGCCCGCTCAGTGCGGCGGTATCGAAGGTCACGAAAGGGTGGAACGGATTGCGTTTCAACCCGGCGCGCTCGGCGGCGGCCATCGTGAAGCTGTGATCGAAAGTCGCGTTATGCGCCACCATTATCGCCCGGCTGCAATCGCTCTCTTTCATCCCTTTGCGGACCATCTTAAAAATAGCGTGCAGCGCATCGTATTCGCTTATCGCGCCGCGTTCAGGATCGTTTGGGTTAATTCCATTGAAAGCCAGCGCTTCTGGCTGCAGGTTGGCCCCTTCGAAGGGAGCCACGTGAAAATGCAGCGTTTCGTCCGGCATTAGCCAGCCCTGCTCATCCATCTTCAACGTAATAGCGGCGATCTCCAGCAGGGCGTCGGTTTTGGCATTAAACCCGGCGGTCTCAACATCAATCACCACTGGGTAAAAACCGCGAAAACGGCCGCACAGACCATTAAGTTGAGCGTTCTCGGACATCAGATTCTCTTAGCTGGAAAAAAGTAGCGCGCATTATGGCAAATTTTGCCGCGGCTTGCAGCAGGAAGGGAGAAAACATCGGGCGCGAACGCGCCCGATGAAATTGATGATAAACGTCATGCAATCAGTGGGATTTCAGATTGCATTAGACAAATAACAAGGAAAATCAATTTATTGATTTTCGGCTGATAACCACAAAGAAGGAAAAACCACGCTTTTTCCTTCTTTGTCAGCAGCCTGAAGGGCGCGAATGCGCCCGAATTAACTTAGTTGCCGAGACCTTTTCCGGCATCTTTCTCTTCGATCAGCTCAATTTTGTAGCCGTCCGGATCTTCAACAAAAGCGATAACCGTGCTGCCGCCTTTCACCGGACCTGCCTCGCGAGTGACATTGCCGCCGTTCTGACGAATACGTTCGCAGGCTTCCGCCGCGTTATCGACGCTCAGCGCAATGTGGCCATAGGCGGTACCGAGCTCGTAGCTATCAACGCCCCAGTTATAGGTCAGTTCGATAACCGCGGTATCGCTCTCTTCGCCGTAGCCGACGAAAGCCAGCGAGTATTTGTATTCAGGGTTTTCGCTGGTACGCAGCAGCTTCATGCCCAGCACGTTGGTATAAAACTCAATAGAACGTTGCAGGTCGCCAACGCGCAGCATGGTGTGAAGTAAGCGCATAATTTCCCCTATGCAGTTTGTTTTGATACATCAGAGTCTTGAGTATAGCGGCGATGGTACGCCGCTATCAATGGAGGGATTACAGGGTTGGATAATCGGTATAACCTTCCGCGCCGCCGCCGTAGAAGCTTTCCGGGCGCTGCGGGTTCAGCGCCGCTTTCTTCTGCAGACGCGCCACCAGATCCGGGTTGGCGATGTAATCGCGGCCAAAGGCCACGGCATCGATCAGTCCTTTATTGATAAGGTCGTTGGCTTTCTCCACCGTGTAGGCGCCAGCGCCGATAATCGCGCCCGGGAAACGATCGCGAACTTTCTGGCGGAATTCGTCGCTATATGGTTGGCCGCCGGCCCAGTCTGGTTCGGACATATGCAGATAAGCGATACCGCGTTTCGCCAGTTGCTCAATAAGATAGAGCGCATCGGCTTCTTCGTTCGGGCCGTTATCGACGTTCTGGAAACTACCGATTGGCGACACGCGAATGCCGATACGGTCGGCGCTCCACTCTTTGCTGACGGCATCGACCACTTCCAGCACCAGACGGGCACGGTTTTCAACGCTGCCGCCGTACTGGTCAGTACGCTGGTTAGAAGAAGGCGACAGGAACTGGTGCAGCAGATAACCATGCGCGGAGTGCAGCTCTACCAGATCGAAACCCACATCGCGGGCATTGCCTACCGCCTGACGGAAGTCATCAACGATGCCTGGGATTTCGTCCGTTTCCAGCGCGCGCGGCATCGACGTATCGACGCGAATGGCATGACCGTTTTCATCACGCAGCGAAGTACGCGTGCCTGCGCTCAGCGCCGATGGCGCAACCGGCGCGGCGCCGCCCGGCTGCAGACTGTTATGAGAAATACGCCCGGTGTGCCACAGTTGCACGGCGATATGACCATTTTCAGCATGAACGCCAGCGGTGATTTTTTGCCATGCGGCCATTTGCTCTGGGCTATGCAGGCCCGGCGCGCCGGCATAGCCTTTCGCCTGGGCGGAAATTTGCGTCGCTTCGGTGATAATCAGGCCGGAGCTGGCGCGCTGACGATAGTACTCAGCCATCAGCGGAGTAGGGATGTCGCCAGGCTCGATGCTGCGCAGACGGGTCAGCGGAGCCATAAATACGCGGTTAGGTACGGTCACCGCACCGACTTTTAACGGGCTGAACAATTTAGATTCTGACATAATGACTCCTGAGTAGACCGGTCGTCTTGTAACTGGTTAAATAAAACGCCTGTTAAACCGCAGGCGCTGCAATGATCTGTTTGGCGTGAGCAAGGGCGCTTTCCAGCGGCGTTGCGCTACGCGTAATTTTGGCCTGTAAATTGGCTCCCAACCACAACGAGTACAGCACCTGTGAAAGGGTAATTGCTTCCCCCTCAAACAGCAGGCTACCCTCCAGGCGGCCTTTTTCCAGCGCTTCGCCCAACAGGGCGATAATCTGGCTGGCGCCTTTATCCATGGCGGTACGCATATCTTCCGACAAGTCGCACACCTCTGCCGACAGCTTCACGGTTAAGCAACCGCTGATAATGCCCTGTTGGCAAAACTGATTCAGCGTGTGCTGATAGTAGGCCAGCAGTCGGTCGCGGTAGTTGCCTTCGCCATGGTCAAAATGGTCAACCAGGCGCTGCAGATAGCCGGTGTAGTGATGTTCAAGCAACGCGACGCCGAAGGCTTCTTTTGAGCGAAAGTAGTGATAGAAAGAGCCTTTCGGCACTTCCGCGGTTTTCAGAAGTTCACTTAAGCCCATTCCGGTAAAACCACGATGCATGCATAGTTGTTCGCCGGTGACGAGGATGTGTTCTCGGGTATCGCATTCGCTGTGTCTGTTCATGGGGCACACTGTAGTAGACCGATTGGTCTAATGCAAGCAAAATGATCATTCTGCGAGGATAACAAACCAACAAAAGTTGCGCGCGAGCGGCAGAGCGTCTTCAATGAGAGACAGAGAGAATAAACGGGAGAGCGGTGGTGGCAGAGCAGCTTGAGTTTTTCCCGGTACAGAGTCCGTGCCGGGGAATATGTCAGTCCGATGAACGCGGTTATTGTCGCGGCTGTTTTCGTAGCCGTGATGAGCGCTTCAATTGGCAAAAGCTGAGCGATGCGCAAAAACAAGAGGTCCTGCGTCTGTGCCGCCAGCGTTTACTGCGTAAAATTCGCGCGGCTAAGCAGGCGCCCGCGGAAGAACCGCAGCAACCCTCACTGTTTTGACGACAAATATGCGTATACTCAGAACACTTTTTTGTCGAGGAAGCGTTTATGGTTCAGCGTATTGCTATGGCTCCGCAGGGGCCGGAATTTTCACGTTTTGTTATGGGTTACTGGCGGCTAATGGACTGGAAAATGTCCACAGACGCGTTGGTTGGTTTCATTGAGCAGCACCTGGATCTAGGAATTACTACCGTCGACCACGCCGATATCTACGGCGATTACCAGTGTGAAGCCGCTTTTGGCGAAGCGATGAAGCGAGCGCCGCACCTGCGTAGCCGTATGGAAATCGTTAGCAAGTGTGGGATTGCGACTAAAGCGCGTGCGGAAAATACCATTGGTCACTATATCACCGATCGCGACCACATCATTCTTAGCGCCGAACAATCGCTGCGCAATCTGGCGACCGATCATCTCGATTTACTGCTGATTCATCGCCCGGATCCGCTGATGGATGCCGACGAAGTCGCAGAGGCTTTCCTCGCGCTACATCATAGTGGGAAAGTGCGCCACTTTGGCGTATCTAACTTTACGCCGGCGCAGTTTACGCTATTACAATCGCGCCTGCCTTTCACCCTGGCTACTAACCAGGTCGAGATCTCACCGGTACATCAGCCTCTATTGCTTGACGGTACCCTCGATCAGCTCCAGCAGTTGCGCATTCGACCGATGGCCTGGTCGTGTCTCGGCGGCGGACGCCTGTTCAATGACGAGAGCTTCCAACCGCTGCGCGACGAGCTGGCGCAAATTGCCCAGGAGCTCAATGCAGATAGCATTGAGCAAGTCGTCTATGCGTGGGTGCTGCGCCTGCCGTCGAAACCGCTGCCGATTATCGGCTCGGGCAAAATCGAGCGCGTGCGCTCGGCGATTGTGGCGGAAAAACTGCCTATGACGCGCCAGCAGTGGTTCCGCATTCGTAAAGCGGCGCTGGGTTACGACGTTCCTTAAACCATCTTACGCCTCCGGATGCCGCTACCTGGTTTACACTTATCAGGGATACGGCTAATCCGGAGGTGTTATGCAACGATGTTTACTCGCTATTTTCACTCTCGCATTTTGCGCTGGCGCGCAGGCCGCCAGTGAAGATGTCTCCCTCAATCTTGTCACCAGCCAGAGCGTTGGCCAGGCCGTCGGTAGCGTTAAAATTACTGAAACCGACAGAGGCCTTGAATTTACTCCCGATTTACGCGCGCTTCCGCCGGGCAAACACGGTTTTCATATCCACGCTGAGGGAAGCTGCCAGCCTGCGATAAAAGACGGTAAAGCGGTCGCCGCCGGCGCGGCGGGAGGTCATTTCGATCCGCAACATACCGGTAAGCATGAAGGGCCGCTGGGCGCGGGGCATCTTGGCGATCTTCCACTGCTGGTGGTCAACGACAATGGGGTGGCTAACCAACCGGTTATTGCCCCGCGTCTGAAAACGCTCGCGGAAGTGAAGGGCAAAGCGCTGATGGTTCATGTCGGCGGCGATAATATGGCCGATAGCCCGCAGCCGCTGGGCGGCGGCGGCGAGCGTTTTGCCTGCGGGGTGATTAAGTAGTCCGTTCAGTAATGGTGCCGGCAATCGGCGCCTGTTCCAGCTGCGATAGCGAGCAGTATAACCGCCAGATTATCGCCGCCAGCTCTTTAGCCGCCGGCTGATGATGATGGTTAAGGGTATCGCAGATCCGCTGCAACTCCAGCAACGTCGAGGCAAGTGGACGTTGCTGGACGCCGCGTTCGCTCATGACGTCGCGAAGCAGGCTGATACACAAGTCGCGTACTTGTGAGAGGGGGTCTGAACGTGTCTCCCAATCACGTAGTTGCCACACGACATGCGAGCAGTTGAGCAGCACTACGCCCCAGCGCAGCAGCCAACGCCGCGCCAGCGCGTCCTGGCTGCTGCTCAACTGGCTAATGTGGTGATACACCAGAGACTCAAATTCGTGCTCGCTATGCTGCGGGCGGCGGCTCAACTGATCGACAAAGTGACGCCGTAACGCACGGATATGGCGGCGACTTTTCCGCGCATCTGAGCCGGGACTGATAACCGCAAAGGCAAGCCACGCCAGACCAACACCGATAATTTTGCCGAGATTATCATTAAGAAACGAGGCAAAGTCATAAACCGGAGGGTTGGTGACCGAAATAAACGATCCCATAAAGACGATTAACTGCCCCCATAGCCCAGCGAACTTCGGCATCTGGAGTTTCAATAACTGCATGGTGGTGAGCAGCGGGAACAGAAACAGTAAAAACTGCCACAGGTCGGTTATCTGCACCATTAAGCCAAACTTCACCACAAAACTGAACAGCGACAACAGCACCAGGGTACGCATCAATAAGGTGAGCGATTTAAAGGGCGACGGCGATATTGAGTAGAGTACGCAGCTAATGGCGGCGAGGGTGAGCGCGGCGGCGCAGGCCTGCCATTGGGTGCTGATACCCCAGGCGCCCACGGCCACCAGCGCGCAGAAGGTACGTAAGCCGTTCCATAACGCTTCAGCCTGATCGGTATGACGCGACAGCGCCGGCGCTGAAGGGACATTAAACTCGGTGATAGCGCTGGCGTTCTCGATGCGGCGAAGCCAGCGGCTGCTTTCGAGATAGATACGACAGAAATAACGCAGCCGTTTCCAGAACGCCAGATGGCGATAGTCGGCGTTAGGGCCGGGGGCCAGCGGCACCAGAATCCGCGCCACGCTATAAACATTTGCGTGCGGATTGGCGAGCTCGCTGAGTAGCGTTTCGAGCACCGCCCGCGTATTGCCAGGCGCGTCCGGCCAGTTCAATAACATTCTTCGCAGGCTGGAGATGACGCTGGTCATTCGCAACTGCTGATGCAGCAGATAATTCAGCAAGGGATTCTGCCGTCTGAAACGGTAGTGGCTCCAGAAGGCCTGGATACGCAGCAAATTCATGGTCAGGATCTGGCCGATGACGCTTTCATGGGCGCTACGAATCGCATCGGTGGTTTCCGGCACCCACAGCAGGCTGGCATGCTCTAATAGCCGGGAATGCATATTCTTCAGTGCCGTCAGCAGCGTGACGCCATCTGAGGTACTGGGCAGGATCATCATCATGAACCCGCCGGACAATATCCCCACAATCACTTCACAAACTCGCGACTGAGCGATAGTCCACAGTTCATTCGCGTCGGCAACATTAATAACCGGGAAGGCGATAATTGCGCAGGTATAGCCTGCCAGTTGAAAAGCGTAGGCGACGTTATTGGTGAACATCGCGCAGGCCCAGGTACAGAGCGCAATCCAGGCTGAGATACTGAACAAGAATAGCCACGGGTCGTTAAGGGTATGGCCGGCCAACAGCAGGGCGGCGCAGGCGCCGAGCAGGCTGCCGGCGATACGGCCAAAGCTCTTGCTGATAACGCCGCCAACGGTCGGGAAGCTGACGACTGCGGCGGAGGTCATTGCCCAGTAGGGCTCATCAAGATCCAGCGCATAGGCGATGCTAAGCGCCAGACACATCGCAATGCCGTTGCGTAACGCGTAGCGCCATTGCGGACGGCTGGCTTTAAACCACGGCAGTGATTGCCAGCGCAGAGCCTGCAGCTTCATTACTGTCCGCCAATCGATACGGTGCAAGTGGTACCTGAAACCAGTGTGACGTCCGCAGGCAGCTTATCGAACTCAATACGTACCGGTACGCGTTGCGCGAGGCGTACCCATGGAATGTTGGGTTTAATATTAGCGACCAGCGCCGAACCGCCTTCGACGCTCTGATCAACGATGGCGCGGCCGATGCTGGAAACGTGACCCTGTAACGTTTGTTTGCTGCTATAGAGAACGACCTGAGCGCTAGCGCCTTCGCGGATGTGACGCAGTTTGGTCTCTTCAAAATAACCCAGGACATAAAAAGAATGACTATCAACCAACGCAAATACCGGGTGGCCGACGGAGGCGTAATCCCCGACCCGCGTTGACAAATTAGTGATCCAGCCATCAACCGGCGCTTTGACCTCGGTTTGCGTCAGCTGCCACTGCGCATGTTCCAGCGCGGCTTGCGCCACGCCAACCACCGCTTTAGCCGCCTCATAAGTGGTATTGGCGGTATTCAAAGCGGTATTAACGGTTTCCATATCTTCAGCGGAGATGAAGTTTTGCGAAAGACTGCGGCGGCGAGTAACGTCGCTGGCGGCCTTGGTTTGCTCGGCTTTGGCTTTTGCCAGTTCCGCTTTGGCTTTTGCCAACTGCGCCTGAGCGTTTAAAACCGCAATGCGATAGGGGGTATCGTCAATGCGGAACAAAACGTCGCCGGCTTTGACCAACTGGTTGTCTTTAACATTCAACTGCAAAATACTGCCGGAAACCTGAGGCGTAATGCCGACCTGTTCGGCGCGAATTTTGCCATCCCGCGTCCATGGTGACTGAGTGTAGTAATTCCATACCAGCCAGGCGGCGATAATCGCAATAGCGGCAATAATTAAGGTTGAGAGATATTTTAGTTTCTTCATGAAATGAGCATCACAAGAGAGTCAGGAGAACCAGCGCCAGGCAAACGGCCAGCGCAAACAGGGAAAGGTCCATCAGCAGGGGATGCCAGATTTCGCCGGCGTACATCCAGTCGCGTAGCTGACGATGAACGATTAACCAGATAAAGAAACCAAGCACGACGGCTTTAAATAACGGGGGAAAATAGATAGAAGCGCCGAACACCAGGTCCTGTAGCGACAATCCGGGAGTGTTAAGACTCAGTTTCACAAGCAAAAATCCTTTGCCGTTGCAGGGATAATGTTCTTGGTGATGAATTAGTTCACATTGTAAATCATTGTCTTGAATTTAGTGAATCAAGTAATTCATTTGTTTTGGTAATTTAAATGCTGCACACTATTCTAAAAGCAGTATAATAACTTAGCAAGCTAATTATAAGGAGATGAAATTGGAATCGCCACTTGGTTCTGATCTGGCACGTTTGGTACGCGTTTGGCGCGCGCTGATCGACCATCGCCTAAAACCTCTGGAGTTAACGCAGACGCACTGGGTCACGCTGCATAACATTCATCAGCTACCTCCTGAGCAGTCGCAAATCCAGCTGGCCAAGGCTATTGGTATTGAACAGCCCTCTTTGGTGCGCACGCTGGATCAACTGGAGGAGAAAGGGCTTATTTCTCGCCAGACTTGTGCAAACGATCGCCGGGCGAAACGTATCAAGCTCACGGAAAAGGCGGAACCGCTGATCAACCAAATGGAAGACGTGATCGGCAAAACGCGTGATGAAATCCTTGCGGGTGTATCTAAGCAGGAAGTCGAAACGCTGCTCAACTTAATCCGTAAACTTGAAAACAATATCCTCGATCTTCAGGCAAAAGACTAGCCGGGAAAAGGGCTTTGCGTTCGCAAAGCCCTTTCTCTTATTCCTGCCAGACCACCACGCGATTGCGGCCACCGTTTTTCGCCGCGTACATAGCCGCATCCGCGCGTTTGACGCACTCTTCAGCCCCAATGTTGGAGCTCGAAACGGTGTAGACCCCCATACTAATAGTCATCCGTTCCGGCAGTGATGCCTGCCCGGCGCTGACCCACTGGCGAATTCGCTCGGCTATCGCCAGCGCATCATCAGCATCAGTATTTACCAGCAACAGGGCAAACTCCTCGCCGCCGATACGGGCGGCAATATCCTCACGGCGCACATGAGTTTGTAGTACGCTGGCGGCAAACTGAATTACCTTGTCGCCCTGAACATGGCCGTAGTTGTCATTGATGCGCTTAAAATGATCGAGATCGCTGACGATGACCGATAGCGGTCGTGTTGCTGAAGTCTGCGGTAGCAAACCGCTGAGCGTGTCGTAAAAGTAGCTGCGGTTGTACAGTCTGGTCAGCGGATCGCGGATAGAGTTCTGATACGAATTGATGTATTTGTTGTTAGAGTCGCGATAGAGAATAAAAACGTCACTTAACAGTACGAACAGCATAAATAACGTACTCAAAGTTTCGAACAGACGCGCCTGATTCCAGGCGATAATATGCTGACTACCTGTCGCTGTGAGTAATACGTTTAGCGTAAATATATAGGCAGCACAGAAAAATGCGCCGCTATACCAGAAGATATTACGTAGCTTGGTTAGTATAACCAATAATATCAACGTAAATACCCAGGAGAAAAATAGCAGCCAGCCCATCCAGTTATGCCATAACGGAGTAAAAGTGCTGGTGATGTCGTCGATAAAATCGATGCTTAATAATGGGCTGTTACTGGAGTGTAACCACGATAAAATAAGAATAGTAGCGCTAAAAATAAAACATCCCGTTAATATTAAAGTATGCGCGCCGGCCGCTTGATTAAGATACTGACGGTAGCGGTATATAATAATGGCAGTGATGAACAACACGACCATCAAAATATTACGGAATGAGTAAAAAATCAGCGCGTCATTTTGTTTAACAATATATTCGCTGTTGCACAGGAGCCAGCCGGGATAGCTGCTCAGGGTGCCCAGCATCAGTAAGGCGGAGCTGGCAAAGGCGAAGGCGATAGGCATCAGATAGAGACGGCTTTTATCACACCAATACTTCATGCTCATGAAACATGAAATAGTAATGTGAAAAATCATTAATATAATTGTCAGCAAAGGAAAAAGTGGTGATGAAGTCGTAGGGATACGATTAACGACTGAATCAGATAGTATATCAATCGTAATAATTGCCAGGCTGCAGGCGATGATATAAGCAAATAAGCGGTGCGATAATCGATTTAAATTCAGAGGCACAGGTAAACTCCCGCGATAAAAATGGGGGGTAAAAACGACGCGCAGGTCGCTAAATGAGAAAATCCACTTCAGGCTAACGAATTAATTAACGGGAAATATTGCGCAAACGCAAGTTGCCGTGCAGAAATATCAATAATATTGATATATGTATGATGAATATTTTGTGGTAAATAATGAATCTGGAGAATTAATGCGGCCAATTAAGGCCGCATTAGAGAGGCTTAACGCGGGGAAACCGTCACTTGACTGCCGCTGCCGGCAATGGCTACGCGCTGACCAACGGAGAACGGGGTGCTGCCCTGTTTCTGAACCACCATGATGGTATTGCCGTCATCTTTGCGGATTTCCAGCTCAACACCTTGCGTTTTGTTCATCGCGCCCTGTACGCCCTGACCGGCTACGCCGCCGGCAACCGCGCCTGCAGCGGTTGCAAGAGAACGACCGGTGCCGCCGCCGATGGTATTACCAAGGAAGCCACCGAGTACCGCGCCGCCAATCGCGCCGATAGCATTGCTGTCATCGCCGCTTTGGATCTGCACCGCACGGGTATGTACGATGGTACCGTAGGTCACGCTTTGCACCTGCTTGGCTTCTGATGCTGTGTAAACATCGCCAGATAGACCGCTGCTGCTAACGCAACCCGCCAGGGTTAAGCCAATCATCGAGACAGCCAAAACACGTAAAATCATTTATGAATCTCCTGTGTACCAAAAATGTTCCAGTGAACTTCCATGTGGTCAATTATATGGCATTTAAGCGTTCGCTGGCATAGCTTCCTTATGGACTGTTTAAAAATAATAAGGTTCGCTTTAACGACGAATAAACGTAAGTACTTTACCTAACAAATTGTCGCGGCAGAACTATTGTTAAAAAGTATTAGTGCGCCATAGCATTGAACCCTGCTTTATGATGCACTGATGGTTCTGCAAAAGTCATGGAATGAGGGTAGGCGTATGAAATCAGGTCGTTTTATTGGCGTAATGTCTGGCACCAGCCTTGATGGCGTAGATGTCGTTCTGGCGGCGATAAATGAAAACATGGTGGCGCAGCAGGCGAGCCTCTCGTACCCCATCCCGGTCAAACTGAAAGAAGAAATATTAGCGATTTGCCAGGGGCAGCAGCTGACCTTGTCGCAACTGGGACGTCTGGATACCCGTTTGGGGCGGCTTTTTTCGGATGCAGTATTAGCGCTGATGCGCCAGCAGAACCTTCAGCCTGAAGATGTTGTCGCCATCGGTTGCCATGGTCAGACGGTGTGGCATGAACCGACCGGCGATGCCCCGCACACCATGCAAATAGGCGATAACAACCAGATCGCTGCGCATACCGGCGTGACCGTTGTGGGGGATTTCCGCCGCCGCGATATGGCGCTTGGCGGCCAGGGCGCGCCGCTTGTCCCGGCCTTCCATGAGGCTCTGTTGGCGCACCCGGTTGAAAGGCGCATGGTGCTTAACATCGGCGGCATTGCCAACCTCTCGTTGCTGGTTCCTGGGCAGCCGGTACGCGGTTATGACACCGGGCCGGGGAATATGCTGATGGACGCCTGGATCTGGCGCCAGTGCGGTAAACCCTACGATAAAGACGCGCAATGGGCCAGTGAAGGCAAAGTCTTACTACCACTTCTGCAGGATATGTTAAGCGACCCCTGGTTCGCGTTACCCGCGCCGAAGAGCACCGGTCGTGAGTATTTCAACTATGGTTGGCTGGAAAAGCATCTGGCGCGCTATACCCATCTGCGGGGGCAGGATGTTCAGGCCACGCTGACAGAACTGACCGCGGTGTCCATCAGTGAGCAGGTTTTGTTAAGCGGCGGCTGCGAGCGTTTGTTAGTTTGCGGCGGCGGGGCGCGGAATCCGCTGTTGATGGCGCGTCTGGCGGCATTGCTGCCAGGGACTGAAGTCACGACCACCGATGACGCCGGTATCAGCGGCGACGATATGGAAGCGTTGGCCTTTGCGTGGCTGGCGTGGCGTGCGCTTGCCGGTCTGCCGGGGAATCTTCCCTCCGTCACCGGCGCCAGCGAAGCGACAATTCTTGGCGCCATCTATCCCGCGAATCGAGCGCAGAATCAGAGTTAACTGAAGTCGCTATTTTTTATTTACCGGTAAACTGGACGAAATTCCGGGAGGGCGGTTTGCTCTCCTGACCGGGAAAGTCGAAGGCATACACATGAAAAAAATTCTTATTGCGGTAGTTCCTTTTATGCTCGCTGGGTGTAGCTATTACAACCAATTCGTTGAACGGATGCAGACCGACACCCTTGAATATCAGTGCGATCAAAAACCGTTGACCGTCCATTTGAACAACGCTCGTCAGCAGGTGAGCTTTATCTATGATAATCAGCAATTAAACCTGACCCAGGGGCTCTCGGCTTCCGGGGCTCGTTATACTGATGGCGTTTATGTGTTCTGGTCGAAAGGCGACAGCGCCACCGTTTATAAACGCGACCGCGCGGTGTTGGATAACTGCCAGTTACAGACCGCGAAACGTTGAGATTTCCGTAGCGGGGGCGCACAATAACGCCACCCTATGACAACGATCTCAATGGTTATGTCTGATAACGACGAATTGCAGCAAATCGCGCATCTGCGCCGTGAATATACCCGTGGCGGCCTTCGTCGCCACGATCTTCCCGCTGAACCCCTGACGTTATTTGAACGTTGGCTGCGTCAGGCCTGCGACGCTAAGCTCGCAGACCCGACGGCGATGGTAGTCGCGACCGTTGATGAAAACGGCCAGCCCTATCAACGCATCGTATTGTTAAAGCACTATGACGAAAAAGGGCTGGTGTTCTATACCAACCTGGGTAGTCGCAAAGCACATCAAATCGAAAAAAATCCCCGTATCAGCCTGCTGTTTCCCTGGCATATGCTGGAACGCCAGGTCATGGTAATAGGTCAGGCAGAACGTCTGTCGACGCTGGAAGTGGTGAAGTATTTCCACAGCCGACCGCGCGATAGCCAGATTGGCGCGTGGGTCTCCCAACAGTCCAGCCGTATCTCCGCTCGTGGGATCCTGGAAAGTAAATTCCTCGAGTTGAAACAGAAATTCCAGCAAGGCGAAGTGCCGTTGCCAAGTTTCTGGGGCGGTTTCCGCGTTAGCATCGAACAAATGGAGTTCTGGCAGGGCGGTGAACATCGTCTGCACGACCGCTTTTTATACCAGCGGCAAAATGATGGCTGGCAAATCGACCGTCTGGCGCCATAAAGGACGCAAAATGTTGTTTTAAGCGCTGGTGCTACGTGCTCCGGCGCTTTATTCTATGTACCTTTCGCGTCTGGCGAAAAGTCGTGTACCGGCAAAGGTGCAGTCGTTAATACATGGAGAATTTGATGGCAAGCAGTAACTTGATTAAACAATTGCAAGAGCGGGGGCTGGTAGCCCAGGTGACGGACGAAGAAGCGTTAGCAGAGCGACTGGCGCAAGGCCCGATCGCGCTCTATTGCGGCTTCGATCCTACCGCTGACAGCTTGCACTTGGGGCATCTTGTTCCATTGTTATGCCTGAAACGCTTCCAGCAGGCAGGCCATAAGCCTGTGGCGCTGGTCGGCGGCGCGACCGGTCTGATTGGCGACCCGAGCTTTAAAGCCGCTGAGCGTAAACTCAATACCGAAGATACCGTGCAGCAGTGGGTGGATAAAATCCGTAAACAGGTTGCGCCATTCCTCGATTTCAACTGCGGCGACAACTCGGCGATTGCCGCGAATAACTACGACTGGTTCGGCGGCATGAACGTGCTGACCTTCCTGCGTGATATCGGCAAGCACTTCTCTGTGAACCAGATGATTAACAAAGAAGCGGTGAAGCAGCGTCTGAACCGTGACGATCAGGGGATTTCTTTCACCGAGTTTTCCTATAACCTGCTGCAGGGTTATGACTTTGCTTGCCTGAATAAACTGCACGGCGTGGCGCTGCAAATCGGTGGTTCCGATCAGTGGGGCAACATCACTTCAGGTATCGACCTGACTCGTCGTTTGCACCAGAATCAGGTCTTCGGTTTGACCGTTCCGCTGATCACCAAGGCCGACGGCACCAAGTTCGGTAAAACCGAGGGCGGCGCGGTATGGCTGGATCCGAAGAAAACCAGTCCGTACAAATTCTACCAGTTCTGGATCAACACCGCGGACGCAGACGTTTATCGCTTCCTGAAGTTCTTCACCTTCATGGACATTGCCGAGATCAATGCGCTGGAAGAAGAAGATAAGAACAGCGGTAAAGCGCCGCGCGCGCAGTACGTACTGGCAGAGCAGGTGACGCGTCTGGTCCACGGCGAAGAAGGCCTGGAAGCGGCTAAGCGCATTACCGAAAGCCTGTTCAACGGCAATCTGAGCGACCTGAGCGAAGCGGATTTCGAACAGCTGGCGCAAGACGGCGTGCCAATGATCGAAATGGAAAAGGGCGCCGATCTTCTGCAGGCGCTGGTGGATTCCGAGCTGCAGCCGTCCCGCGGTCAGGCGCGTAAAACCGTAGCCTCCAACGCGGTGACCATTAACGGTGAAAAACAGTCCGATCCGGAATATGTATTCAGCGATAGCGACCGCCTGTTCGGCCGCTACACCTTACTGCGTCGCGGTAAGAAGAATTACTGCCTGGTTTGCTGGAAATAAAAAATAAAACCAGGGCGTGGGAAACCACGCCCTTTTTTCTTTTTAGGGTTGTGGTAAGAAAATGAAGAACATCCTCGCCATTCAGTCTCACGTCGTGTTTGGCCATGCGGGCAACAGCGCCGCTGAATTTCCGATGCGCCGTCTCGGCGCCAACGTCTGGCCCCTCAATACCGTACAGTTCTCCAACCATACGCAATACGGCAAATGGACCGGCTGCGTCATGCCGCCTTCGCATTTGACCGAAATCGTGCAGGGGATTGCCGATATCGATAAGCTGCAGAGCTGCGATGCGGTACTGAGCGGCTATCTTGGTTCCGCCGAGCAGGGCGAACATATTCTCGGCATCGTGCGTCAGGTGAAAGCGGCGAATCCGGCGGCAAAATACTTTTGCGATCCGGTTATGGGGCATCCGGAAAAAGGCTGCATCGTCGCTCCTGGAGTGGCTGAATTCCACGTACGCTATGCGCTGCCGGCCAGTGATATCATCGCGCCGAATCTTGTCGAGCTGGAGATCCTGTGCGGCCATCCGGTGGCCAACGTTGATGACGCCGTTAGCGCGGCCCGTGAGCTTATAGCGCAAGGGCCTCAGGTAGTGCTGGTGAAGCATCTGGCGCGGGCGGGTATGAGTATGGATCGCTTTGAGATGTTGCTGGTGACGGCGGATGAAGCCTGGCATATCAGCCGCCCGCTGGTCGATTTTGGCAGCCGTCAGCCGGTCGGCGTGGGCGATGTGACCAGCGGCCTGCTGCTGGTTAAGCTACTGCAGGGCGCCAGCCTGCGCGACGCCCTTGAGCACGTCACTGCGGCAGTGTATGAAATCATGCTGACAACCAAAAATATGCAGGAGTATGAACTGCAGGTGGTGGCGGCGCAAGACCGCATCGCCAAACCGGAACATTACTTCAGCGCAACGCAACTGTAAGCGCGATGGCATGCCCGCTTGCGGGCATGCCGATGATTTACTTCAGACCTTCCGCCGACAGCGCCGCCGCAACGGACGGACGCGCCGCGACATGCGCCATCCAGGCGCCAATATTAGCATAAGCTTCCATATTCAGTTTCACCGCATAGCCCCAGCGCAGGACCGTAAACAGGTAGCCATCGGCGATGGTGAAGCGATGCCCATTCAACCACTGTTTATCCTGTAGCGCCTCATCGACATACTGTAGCTTTTTCTCCAGCAGGGCGCGCACCGTTGGCTTGTAGTCTTCCGGGGTGTCCGGACGGAACAGCGGAGTAAAGCCTTTATGTAGTTCGGTGGCGACGTAATTCAGCCATTCCAGCGTCTGATAGCGGGCAATGGTGCCCACTGGCGCCAGCAGCTGGCGGTCGGGCACGCGGTCGGCAATATACTGCATGATGGCCACACCCTCGGTCAGCAGCACTTCATCGTCAAGCAGCAGCGCGGGAACCTGCCCCTTAGGATTAATCAGCAGGTAGTCATCGCCGTTTTCGAGGCGTTTCTTCGCCAGGTCGACGCTATCGATGGTAAAGTCGAGGCCGCTTTCGCGCAGGGCGATATGAGAGGCAAGGGAACAGGCGCCGGGCTTGTAGAACAGTTTCATCAGTAACTCCTCGTGGCTGCAGTTTCCTGTATGTTAGTCCCCCGTGGGGCAAAAAAAAAGCCGCTAACAAACGTTAGCGGCCTAAATTTATTGGTTTTCCCGGAGCATTTAAGCGGTTGCGGTTTCGTGCGCTTTGGCGACAGCGTCGTCATCCAGCGTCATACGGTTTAGCTTCGGCGCGGTCAGCAGCATCAGGAAGGCGATGACTGCGGTCGCGATACCAATTTGCAGGAACACGTGGCCGTAAACATCCAGAGAAACCAGCGGGTCGGTCACGTTTTCCGGTACTGCCATCAGGTTAGCGATTTTACCTGCAATGATGGCGGCGCCTGCGGTGGTCAGGAACCAGCTACCCATGATGAAGCCCATCAGACGTTGCGGTACCAGTTGAGCAACCATTGCCAGGCCGAGGCCGGAAATCATCAGTTCACCGATACTCTGCAGCGCGTAGCTGAGGATCAACCAGTTGACGGAGACGATACCGGCATCGCTGGCGAATTTGGTACCCAGCGGCAGCACCAGGAAAGCGCCGGAGCACAGCACCATACCGATGGCGAACTTATGCGGCATCGGCAGGCGGTCACCCATCTTGTTATAAATCGCGGCCAGAATCGGGCTACCAATCATAATCCAGAACGGGTTCAGCGCCTGATACTGCTCAGGTTCGAACGCGATACCCAGAATCGAGTGCTCAACGTTACGGATCGCGAAGAAGTTCAGCGAGGTTGGCATCTGGCTGTACAGTACGAAGAATACAATCGCTTCAACCATCAGCAGGAAAGCAACGATCATTTTACGACGCGCCGCGCCCTGCAGCGCCATGGCTTCTTTAGCGAAGATGATAACGATGCCCAGTGCAATGACGCCCAGCGCCATACGTGCGATGCCCTGATTGTGCAGCAGCCAGGTGGCAATAGCGACCAGCACTACCACGCCGACGATGGTCGCCAGCAGTTTGCCGACATGCACCGGAGCGAAGTCAGGTTTGGAACCGTACTGTTTAACCCACTTCTGGCAGAAGGCGAAGTTAACCACGGTGATCAACATGCCCACGACGCTCAGCGCGAACGCCACGCTCCAGCCGAACTTCGCTGCCAGCCACGGCGTGGCGAGCATAGAGAAGAAGGAGCCGATATTGACGGACATATAGTACATGGTAAATGCACCGTCCAGACGCGGGTCGTTCTTGTCATAGCAGGTGGAGAGCAGGGAAGATGGGTTAGCTTTGAACAAGCCGTTACCGACGGCGATAGTCGCCATACCCATATAGACGATGGCGGCATCGTGACCGGACCAGGCAACCAGCGCATAGCCGATAGCCAGAACAATCGCGCCAAGCATAATGACGCGTTTGGTGCCAAGCACCTTGTCGCCGAGCCATCCGCCGATAGCGACCAGGCCATAAACCAGTGCACTAAAGGAAGAGAACAGGGTGATAGAATCCGCTTCCGACATACCCAGCTGTTTTACCAGGTAAACGGCCATGATCCCTTGCAGGCCGTAATAACCAAAACGCTCCCATAACTCAATGGAGAAGATGAGATAAAACGCTCTTGGTTGTTTGAAAGCGTTCAAACTCACGCTTTCTGCTGGTTTATTGTTTGCAGTTGACACATATACCTCTTTTTTTACATCCCATATTAACGGGGGCTGTTTGGGGCGCAATCCCGGAGGACCGCCGCCTTTATAGTTATTCTTGGAGGGAAAACGGCAAGTAATGTTCACTATCCTGCCCCATCAGGCAATAGCTTTGTAATACTCTGTTACACATAACTAAGCCACTATAATTAGCCAGTCATACAAATGTTATACAGAGTTAAATTTCACCTTTTCGTTAAACCTGATATTTTAATCTACGCCGGGCGGCCATTGTGGGGATAAAGGCGATATATTCTGCTTTTTGACCTTGAAGGCAGTGGGATGACCTATATTCCTAAAAATAAGCAGGCTATTCTCCTGGTGACTGAGGCTCTGATATTGAAATTGCTGGCTTTTTGCAGCATTTTCGCAACAGTAATTTAACGACGAGTTGCGTGGATGATCTTGATCACAAATACATAGAAAATTTTCAGCGGTAAAAAACGATTGCGCTGATTGCTGGTTATATAACCGCATAATTATCCATCTAAATGGCAAAAGTATGGAGTCATTGTCGGTATGATTGATGAAAAATAGAACCATAACCACAGGTTAGGTTATGGCTCCGGGCGATCGTTGGTGAAAATAGCGGTGACTGACGAGGACGGTAATATTCAGCAGATATGCAAAAATCAGGACTCAACCTTCTCTTTATACTCGCACAAATCTTCTATCAGGCAGGAACCGCAGCGCGGTTTTCGCGCGACGCAAGTGTAACGGCCGTGAAGAATAAGCCAGTGGTGACAGTCAACTTTAAACTCCGCCGGAACCACCTTTAACAACTTTTCTTCGACTTGTTCAACGTTCTTACCGGGAGCAAATTGTGTCCGATTGCAAACGCGGAAGATATGGGTGTCGACGGCAATAGTCGGCCAGCCAAAAGCGGTATTCAGCACGACATTGGCGGTCTTACGACCGACTCCTGGTAGCGCTTCCAGCGCCGCCCGGTCTTCCGGCACCTCACCGTTATGTTTCTCCAGTAAGATGCGGCAGGTCTTAATGACGTTTTCGGCTTTACTATTAAACAAACCAATGGTTTTGATATAGGACTTCACGCCGTCAACGCCAAGCTCCAGCATCGCCGCCGGCGTATTGGCGACCGGATAGAGCTTCGCCGTCGCTTTGTTGACGCTAACATCAGTGGCCTGCGCTGACAGCAGCACCGCAATAAGTAGCTCGAACGGTGAGGTGAAATTGAGTTCAGTGGTTGGGTGCGGGTCGTTATCCCGCAGCCTGGTCAGGATCTCCAGGCGTTTGGCTTTATTCATCTTACGCTTTCCCTGTCACATCAGTTGGGGCGACGGAGACGGCCTGCGCCGCTTTCGCCTTACGCTGCTTAGTACGCTCATCGATGAGGTATTTTACCGCCAGCATCATACCGAGGCCAATGAAAGCGCCTGGCGGTAGCATCGCCAGCAGGAACGGCGTATCGGTATGGAAAACTTCAATGCGCAGGACTTTCGCCCAACTGCCTAATAAGCTATCGGCACCATCAAACAGCGTGCCATTACCGATTATTTCGCGCAGCGACCCCAGCACAAACATGGCGCAGGTCGCGCCCATACCAATGGAAAAACCATCGAGCGCTGACAGCGCCGGTCCTTTTTTGGCGGCGAACGCTTCGGCGCGCCCAACCACGATACAGTTGGTCACGATAAGCGGAATGAAGATACCCAGCGATTGATACAGGCCGAAAGCGTAGGCATTGATAAGCATTTGTACCACGCTGACTACCGAGGCGATAATCATCACGTAGATCGGAATACGGATCTCCGCCGGTGTCCAACGGCGCAGGCTGGAAATGGTGAGGTTGGTGAGCGTCAGCACCAGCGTGGTCGCCAGACCGAGGCCCAGGGCATTGGTAGCCGTCGAGGTAACCGCAAGCAGGGGACACATCCCCAGCAGCTGGACCAGCGCCGAGTTATTCTTCCACAACCCTTGAACAATGACGTCTTTTACTTCGCTCATGGCTTAGTCTCCGCAGGCGGTGAATTCAGGGATCTGCGCGGGCAGCGTTTGCGCATACAGTCCCGCGCGTTTAACGGCGTTTACCACCGCGCGTGGGGTAATGGTCGCGCCGGTGAATTGGTCGAAATCACCCCCGTCTTTTTTCACCGCCCAGTGGCTATCATTTTGGCCATGGATAACCTTGCCGCTGAAGTGGGTGATCCAGTCAGAAATACGCAGTTCAATCTTATCACCGAGCCCGGGGGTCTCATGATGCTCGGTGACGCGTGAGCCGAGAACGGTGCCTTTAAAGTCAGCTGCGACCAGAAGTTGAATCGCCCCGGAATAACCATCCGGCGCCGTGGCTTCCATCACCGCGCCGACCGGCGCATCGTTATGCTTTGCAATCCATACTTTATGCTGACCTTTGCCTAACTGCGGCGCGGTCACCAGATAACAGCTTTTCAGCAGATCGTTATTATAACTCTCCGCTGGCAGGACCTGATCGAACAGGGCCTTTTGCTGTAGCGCGGCCTGCTGCTCAATGGTGTTCTTGGTTAATTCATTGATGGCGGCCGTCAGTCCGGTAGAGCCAGCGGCAAAGAGCGCCAGCGTGATGCCGTGTTTACGCATGCTATTTAACATCGCGACTCCTCAACGGTGGCCATACACGCGCGGACGCGTGTAGTAGTCAATCAATGGGACGGTAATATTCGCCAGCAGCACGGCGAAGGCGACGCCGTCCGGATAACCGCCGAAGCTGCGGATTAGCCACACCAGTAAACCTGCCAGCGCGCCGAAAATCAGGCGTCCGCGGTTGGTAGTGGATGCCGTCACCGGATCGGTAAGGATAAAGAACGCTCCAAGCATGGTGGCGCCGGAAAGCAGATGCATCTGCGGCGATGCCAGGCTTTCCGGTGAGAAAATCCAGCCGAGAGTGGCACAAACGGCAAGGCTTAACAGGAAGCTTACCGGAATATGCCAGCGAATGGTTTTTTGCCAAAGCAGGAACAGACCGCCAGCCAGCCAGGCGAGGTTAACCCACTGCCAGCCGAGACCAGCCAGTTGGCCGCCGTAAATTGGATACTGCAGGATCTCTTTTGCGCTGTGTCCGGCATGCAGGGACGTTTTAAACGTATCCAGCGGCGTGGCCTGACTGATACCGTCGATTCCCATACGCAGGCTGTTCATATCGCCGCCGCTGGCGGTATGGCCGCTGAAAATAACCTGCAGCGCATCCATAAAACCAGGCACCTGAGCGGCAATCTCATGCGGTGGTAACCAGGAGGTCATCTGCACCGGGAAAGAGATCAGCAGAACAACATAGCCGATCATCGCCGGGTTAAAGGGGTTATGCCCTAATCCGCCGTACAGTTGCTTGGCAATCACCACCGCAAAGGCGGTGCCTAACACCACCATCCACCACGGCGCCAGCGGCGGAATACTGACGGCCAGCAACAGCCCGGTCAGCAGGGCGGAGTTATCCGCAAGGGTTGCCGCAATATTTTGTTTGCGCAACTTGAGAATAGCCGCTTCGGTTCCCCATGCGGTGAAGGCCGCGAGGATAATCTGCAACAGGGTACCCCAGCCGAAAAACCAGCTCTGGACGATAATACCAGGGATCGCCGCCAGCAGCACCAGTAGCATAATTCGCGAGGTCTGGCGCTGGTTGTGGGTATAAGGGGAGCTTGCAATTCTGAAAACCATTTATTCCTCGTTAACTGCCTGCTGTGTTGCTTTACGCGCCTGAACGCGAGCGATAGCTGCCGCGACGGCCGCCTTACGCGGATCGTCATTGGCGGCATCCGGCGCGGATTGTTGTTCTGCTTGTTGTGCGGCCTTTCGCGCTTTGGCACGGGCGATAGCGGCCTCAACGGCGGCTTTACGCGGGTCGACCACGGGGGCAGCCTCAACCAGTGTTTCACTTTCGGCAGAAGGTGCTGCGCTTTCAACTTGCTGTGCGGCCTTACGCGCTTTTGCACGGGCGATAGCGGCTTCAACGGCGGCTTTACGCGGGTCGACCGCGGGGGCAGCCTCAACCGGTGTTTCACTTTCGGTAGAAGTTGCGACGTTCTCAACCTGCTGTGCGGCCTTACGCGCTTTGGCACGGGCGATAGCGGCTTCAACGGCGGCTTTACGCGGGTCGACCGCGGGGACAGCCTCAACTGGTGTTTCACTTTCGGCAGAAGGTGCGACGTTCTCAGCCTGCTGCGCGGCTTTGCGCGCTTTGGCACGGGCGATAGCGGCCTCAACGGCCGCTTTGCGCGGATCGCTTGCTTCGGCTGTTGATTCAACAGCGGCTTGCTGTTCGGCTTTGCGCGCCCGAGCCTCGGCTTTACGCGCTTCGCGGGCGGCAATCGCTTCGCTGTTGTCCGGTTTGCTGCCGGACTGAATGACAATCGGCTGCGCCGCGTCACGCTGCTTATCGCGTACGCGGGCCAGCGCGGCGTTAATGGCATCCTGATCTTTCGCCGCCGGTTGTACGGCTGCTTTTTTGTGCCGCTCCTGACGCGCGGCTTTTTCACGTTCAAGACGTGCCTGTCGCGCTTCAAAACGAGCTTTCGCTTCGGCGGCGCGCTGTTCTTCCAGGCGAATGGCGGCTATTTCCGCTTTTTCCTGGCGGAAATATTGCACCAGCGGAATATTGCTGGGACAAACCCAGGCGCAGGCGCCGCATTCGATGCAGTCCGCTAAGTTATGCGTGGTGGCTTTATCGTGCTGCTGGCCTTTACTAAACCAATACAGCTGCTGGGGGAGTAGGTCTGCCGGGCAGGCATCCGCGCAGGCGCTGCAGCGGATACAGCCTTGTTCTTCCTGCGTTTCGCCCATCTCAGTTATCGACGGCGCCAGCAGGCAGTTAGTGATTTTCACGACAGGAACGTCAAGCCAGGGCAAAGTGAAGCCCATCAGCGGCCCGCCCATGATGACCATCGGCTCCGCGCTGGCGCAGAAACCGGCATCGCTCAGCAGATGACGCACCGGCGTACCAAGGCGCGCCCAAACGTTGCCCGGACGGCTAATCGCTTCGCCGGTTAAAGTGACGACGCGCTCGGTTAACGGCTCGCCGTCGATAACCGCGCGTTTAACAGCATAAGCGGTACCAACGTTCTGCATCAGGACGCCAATATCGGAGGAGCGGCCGCCGTGCGGCACCTGCTTACCGGTAAGAATTTGCGTGAGCTGCTTCGCGCCGCCGGAGGGATATTTCGTTGGGATCACCCGCAGCGCTATGCCATGGGCGTCGGATAATACCGCGCGCAGCATGGAAATAGCCTGCGGTTTATTATCTTCGATACCAATCAGCACCTGTTTGGGCTGCAAAATATGCGCAAGGATGCGGATCCCTTCAACGACCTGCGCCGCGCAGTCCTGCATCAGGCGATCGTCGGCGGTGATATAGGGTTCGCATTCCGCGGCATTGATAATCAGGGTGTCGATTTTATCACCGCCGCCGCGCAGTTTTGTTCCCGTGGGGAAGCCAGCGCCGCCTAGCCCGGCAACGCCAAACTGGTGGATACGCTCAATCAGTTCTTCACGTGATTTGTTGTGGTAGTCGCTCCAGCCGTCGCGCTCGATCCAGCAGTCATCGCCATCGGCGTCGATAATAACGCTCAGTTCCGCCAGCGCGGAAGGATGGGCGGTCGAGTGAGGCTCGATGGCCGTCACCGTCCCGGAAGTTGGGGCATGGACCGGCAGCATTCTGCCAAAACCGCGGGTCAACGGTTGGCCGCGCAGAACCTTATCGCCCGGTTGTACGCACAGTTCGCCTTCAGCACCGATGTGCTGCTTCAGCGGAATGACGAAACGCTGCGGCAGAGGAACCTGACGCAGCGGCGTGCCGTTGGACTGAGTTTTCATTTCCGGCGGATGAATACCGCCGTTGAAATTCCAGATCTTGTCTTTTCGGAAAGCGGAAAATAACTTAAACATGTTGTTCCACAGGAATATTGCGTACTGGGATGGTTTGCAGGTCCCATTTCCAGGTTTCGGTGGTCTGGGCGACTGGACGCAGGTCAATACACTGAGTCGGGCAGGGGGCCACACAGAGATTACAGCCGGTACACAGGTCGCTCATTACCGTATGCATGGCGCGGGTCGCGCCAACGATGGCATCGACCGGACAGGCCTGAATACATTTGGTGCAGCCAATGCAGTTGGCTTCATCAATCACCGCCAACATGCGAACCGGCTCTTGCTGCTGCTCGTCGCCGTCAATAGGCTGCGGATCGACATTCAATAACGCGGCGATTTTTAACATGACTGCTTCGCCGCCGGGGGCGCAGCGGTTGATTTTTTCACCCTGGGTGCCTACGGCTTCCGCGTAGGGACGGCAGCCCGGAAAACCGCACTGACCGCATTGGCTTTGCGGCAGCAGTTCATCAATTTTTTCTACCACCGGGTCGTCTTCCACCGCAAAACGGCGCGACGCGTATCCCAGTATTAAGCCGAAAATCAGCCCGAGCAGGCTGATGGCGATCACGGCTATCCAGACAGCGCTCATTACAACTTCACCAAACCACTAAAGCCCATGAATGCCAGTGACATTAATCCAGCGGTCACCAGCGCAATCGCGTTACCGCGAAACGGCGCGGGAACATCGGCAACCACCAGGCGTTCGCGAATGGCGGCGAATAACACCATCACCAGCGAGAAACCGACGGCAGCGGCGAAACCGTACAGCGCGGACTGCAGGAAATTATGCCCGAGGTTAATATTCAGCAATGCCACGCCCAGCACCGCGCAGTTGGTGGTGATTAACGGCAGGAAGATCCCCAGCAGACGATACAGCGCCGGACTGGTTTTACGGACCACCATCTCGGTAAATTGCACCACCACTGCGATGACCAGGATAAAGGCCAGGGTGCGCAGATAAACAAGGTTCAGCGGGATAAGGATCCAGGTATCAATCAACCAGGCGCAAATCGAGGCCAGCGTCATCACGAAGGTGGTGGCCAGTCCCATCCCCATAGCGGTTTCCAGCTTTTTGGAAACCCCCATAAACGGGCACAATCCAAGAAACTTCACCAGCACGAAGTTATTAACAAGGACAGTACCGACAAAGAGCAGTAAATAATCAGCCATTATTGGACCTGAAACGAAAAAAAGCCGCCTATTATCGAATAAATCGATACCGGCGACAACAGGTGAACTGTGTGGTTATTACGGATTGACGAAGGTCCGCTTAACCCGCGCAGAGCGTCGAAAATAGGGCGCAAACAACGCTGCGGCAAGCAACGGAAACAACAGCTGGCGCATGGCCAGAAGATCCGAAATCGGCGAAAAAGCGAACGCCTTAATCGCCAGCAGCAGAGAAATAAGCAGCCAGATAATGTAGTGCTTAGGTACCACCGCGCGGCGTTTGAAAAAAGCGATTGTCAGCCACAGGGTATAATACCACATCGCGACGGCGAACAGCAGGGAAGCCAGCCATAGCGCCAGGTGGCCGAAGCTCATTGCTTTCAGCAATGCCCAGGTCTGCGGCGCCATCAGCGCATTCGCGTACAGTATTAATGATAGAGAGGTGCTGAACAGCGCGAGCAGTAACCACGCCAGCGGCGCCAGTAGCCAGCCGCCGATACGTTCTGCAGATTGAGAGGACATCGTAACCCCCGGATTCAACGCCAGTTAGTTAATTTCAGGGCGGGAAGTATAAGCAACTGGCGTGAATGATAACAGCCTTTATTGCACGTAACGCCATACCGACTTCGGCACCTGGCCTACATCGAACAGTTTTCCGCCAGAGACTAACTCGGCGCGGCGGTGATCGGCGGCGCGATACATGTTGACGATTTCATTGGTGTCAGAGAGAGAATAGTTAAGATGATCAAAAAGTTTTTCCAGGCTTTCCAGCGAACTAATTTTGCGGAATTTTAATAAATAATCCTGTACGGTCATTTGTGTATCCATTTAATAATCGGAATTAAGTCGAATATTACCAATTTTCTGTAAACCGTGTTTCAACTAACAGCGCCTTCTTGATGGGCCGGCGGAATTATTTCGGTTGCCAATACTAAAAACAAGAACTGATTAGGGTCCTGGCATCGTAAAAAGAAATTTAAGAATATTCTACAACCAGATCAGGCGCCGGACGGCGCCTGGGAGGGAAGATTAACGCTGTTCGCCTCGGCTGGCAATAACGTTTTGATACCAGAAATAACTCTTTTTTCGTTTGCGAGCGCGGTTCTGCTGGTGATCGACGTAGACAAAACCGTACTGCTTCTGATAACCGTTGAGCCAGCTTAGCAGGTCAATAAAGGACCACGGGTAAAAACCACGGACATCCGCACCTAATGCTATTGCTTTTTCCAGCGCATTAATGTGGCTACTCAGATAGTCAATTCGCGGATCGTCGACAATTTCACCGTCAATTATCGGATCTTTTGCCCCCAAACCATTTTCGGTGATATAGATTGGGATATCGCCATAGCGCTCTTTTATCATCATGATGCCGTCGGTTAATCCCTGCGGCCAAATTTCCCAACCCCATTCAGTATAAGTACTTTGCGGATTGCGGACGAAATAAAATAATCCATCTACGCCGGACTCGCCGACGCCTGGACCCTCCTGCGGCGTGGCGGAGACCGTCTCCCGACGGTAATAATTCAGGCCAATAAAATCACAGCGGTTTTCCTTAAGCAGCGCATCATCGCCCGGGGCGAAGCGCGGTACATTCCACAGCGCCTGAGCCTGACGAAGCAAATCGTCTGGATAGACGCCTTTCAGTACCGGATCGTAGAACCAGTGGGTATGAATAGCATCGGCCAACGCAGTGGCCTTAATATCCTCCGCGCTTTGCGTCAACGGCGTATGGGGCTGCAGGACATTAACGAAACCAACCTGACCGTCAATGTTCATTTCACGAAAGCTCTTAACGGCCAACGCGTGGGCGATAAAGACATGGTGACAGGCCTGGATGGCGCGCGCCGGGTCGCGAACCGCCGGTGGGTGGCAGCCATTTATATAACCGTGGCCAATAAATACGATAGTTTCGTTAAAGGTGGCCCACAGTTTGACCCTGGAACCGAAGCGCTGATAGCACAGACGTGCGTATTCAGCGAAGGCTTCCGCGGTGCTGCGGGCCTCCCAACCGCCTTCGTCCTGCAATGCCTGCGGCAAATCCCAGTGATAAAGGGTGATCATCGGTTCGATATTGTGCGCCAGCAGTTCGTCGATCAGATCGCTGTAAAACTGTACGCCGGGTTCATTGACTTCGCCGCGGCCACGAGGCAATAACCGTGGCCAGGAGATAGAAAAGCGGTAGCTTTGGAGCCCCATTTCCGCCATCAGGGCGACATCTTCACGAAAACGATGGTAGTGATCGACTGCGATATCGCCATTGGTACCCTGAAAGGTGGTTCCCGGCTGGTGCGAGTAGATATCCCAAATAGAAGGGCCTTTGCCATCGGCATCGTGCCCGCCTTCAACCTGGTAGGCGGCCGTTGCGGCCCCCCAGAGAAAATCTTGCGGAAATGCGCCCATCAAAAAAACTCCTTATCAAGTGATAAAGAGAGTGTATTGAATGGCGCGACAAATCTGCAACCGGTTTCTGAAACCGGTTGCAGATTTGCGGCGAGTATCACTTTTTGCCGTTACTTTGCCTGAACGGTGCTGGCCGGAGGCGGGGACTGATAATCATCGATTTGATGCGCAACCACCAACAGCACAGCCGAAACGCCAAAAACAACCCAACCAATAAGTTCTACAATGCGGGTAAAAACAGTCGTCATAATTCTAAAGCAGAAAGTTAAAATGGACTGAAATGTTACTAAACCGCGGAAACAACGCAAGTACTACCGCCCATGCATTGCGCAAATGGCGCAAAGATGAACACCGTACACTGATAAGTGGAAGATTGCGGTTTATAGTTAAAGTCATGTTGCCTGTGAGGATGACGCCATGAGTGATGCTATACGGGTAGGGCTGATAGGCTACGGTTATGCAAGCAAGACATTTCATGCGCCTCTGATTTCCGGTACGCCGGGTATGGCGCTGTCGGCTGTGGTCAGTAGCGACGCGCAGAAAGTGCTGGCAGACTGGCCGGCGACCCAGGTGGTGGCTTCCGCGAATTCGCTCTTTGCTGACCCCGATATCGATCTCATTGTCATTCCGACCCCCAACGATACTCATTTTCCGCTGGCGCGAGCGGCGCTGGAGGCGGGCAAACACGTCATTGTTGATAAGCCTTTTACCGTGACACTGTCACAAGCGCGTGAGTTGGATGCCATCGCCAGAAGCCGTGGGCGTCTGTTATCAGTATTTCACAACCGGCGTTGGGATAGCGATTTTCTTACACTGAAGGCCTTGATTGCCGCTGGGGAATTGGGAGAGGTCAGTTACTTTGAATCACATTTCGATCGCTATCGTCCGCAAATTCGCGATCGCTGGCGTGAGCTAGGCGGCCCTGGCAGCGGTATCTGGTATGACTTAGGCCCTCATCTGCTGGATCAGGCGGTCAATCTGTTTGGCCTGCCGGTGAGTATTGCCGTCGATCTGGCGCAGCAGCGCCCCGGCGCTCAGGCGACGGATTATTTCCACGCGGTGTTAATTTATCCGCAACGACGCGTGATTTTGCACAGTACGCTGCTGGCGGCGGCGGAAACGGCGCGTTATATCGTCCATGGTTCACGAGGAAGCTATGTGAAATATGGTCTCGATCCGCAGGAAGAGCGTTTGAAAAGCGGCGAGCGGCTGCCGCAAGAGGATTGGGGCTACGATATGCGCGACGGCATATTGACCCGTGTTGAAGGTGAAGAGCGCGTCGAGGAAACCTGGCTGACGCTGCCGGGAAATTATCCCGCTTATTATGCGGCGATCCGCGATGCGCTCAACGGCAGCGGTGAAAACCCGGTACCCGCAAGCCAGGCGATTCAGATTATGGAACTGATTGAGCTGGGGATTGAATCGGCACGGCACCGGACGGCGCTGTGCCTGATTTAACCGCTTACTCCGCCTGTGCGGCGGAGCTTTGACTTAATGAGCCTGCAGGACGCGTTGCATTAGTGCCTCTTTTTCCTGACGACTCAGGAACGCCAGCTCCAGACCGTTAATTTGCGCCTGGCGGATCTGCGCACGGCTGAGGCCTGCCGCCGGTGCGGCGACATTGTACTCATGAATGATATCCACACCCTGTACCGCCGGATCATCGGTGTTAATGCAGGCCAGAACGCCGTGATCGAGGAAGGTCTTCAGCGGGTGCTGCGCCAGTGAGGCGACGGTACTGGTCTGGATGTTTGATGTCAGGCAGGATTCAATGCCAATACGTTCAGCGGCGAGGAAGTCCATCAGCTTCGGATCCTGCACCGCTTTCACCCCGTGACCGATACGTTCGGCGCCCAGTTCACGAATAGCCTGCCAGATACTTTCCGGCCCGGCGGCTTCACCTGCGTGGACGGTAATACGCCAACCCGCGTCACGTGCGCGGCGGAAATGATCCATAAACAGCGCGCCAGGGAATCCCAGCTCATCGCCAGCCAGATCCAGCGCGGTGATACCATCGCGATGGGCCAGCAGGGCGTCGAGTTCTTCTTCACAGGCCGCTTCGCCGAAGGTGCGGCTCATGATGCCAATCAGACGCGCTTCGACGCCAAAATCACGGCAGCCCTCACGTACTCCGGCAATCACCGCTTCGACGACGCCGGCGACCGGCAACTGATGGGTCATCGCCATATAACGCGGAGAAAAGCGCAGCTCAACGTAGTGCAGGCCGTTGCGCGCGGCGTCTTCAACGTTTTCCCAGGCAACACGCCGGCAGGCTTCCAGAGAAGCCAGCACCTTCACGCCCCAATCGAGTTTCGCCAGGAAGCTGACCAGGTCTGGTTCATTGCTGGTGACCTGCACATGCGGACGCAGCGTTTCAAGCGTGTCTGCCGGGAGAGTAATATTGAACTGGCGGCCAAGATCGAGAATGGTTTGGGCACGGATGTTGCCGTCAAGATGGCGGTGAATGTCAGTTAAAGGCAAAGTTGAATCAATCATGGACGCACTCGTTTTTTAGTTGAAGTGCACGACATTATACATCAGCAGCGGAACTGTTTAAAAGTAGGGAAAAAATCCTGTTGATACAGAGAGATGACTTGAACAAAGTCTGTTTTTGCGCAAATAAAGAGCCATTTTTTCTTTTTGTTGCGCAATTCGGCTGATGGACTGCCCGCCACAAAACTAACTGCGGGCCGCCTGAATATCCGGATGAGCGTTTAATAATTTTGCGATTAAAATGGCAGAATCATATTTTCCATATGCAATAACGTATTATCTTTTGACCAGTAATGGCGCGTTTTTTCATTAAGATCAACCACCCACTTGAATACCCCTGCATTTGCCAGTTCAGCGCAATAGATATCAAAAGGGGTGATACCGCTAAAGTGGCGTCGCGCAGCTTCTCGGGTAAGCGTTCTGCAGGCCTGCGAGTTAACACGCAGCAACTTTCTGTTGCTTTTCAGGGAAACGAAAGTATCTGATGACATAACAAAATTCACATTCCCGGTAGCGACAAAATAAATGTAATAAGAGACATTATTTTCAATAAGTACTTCAGTAAATGAAATAAAATCCGCATCAGTACGTACTCGCTCAAAAATGGTTCTGAGCAAATCCAGAAGCTCCATGGTTTTCCTTGTGGGCGTGAGACGGCTTCATATACGGTTGGTGTATATAAAACGTTCACATATCTATTTATTATAATGCTAATTATATAGACTTAATTTTAATGTGTGTAATGGTGTTGGAACAGTGTTTCAAGTGTTACAAAATATTGCTTCAGCGTCAGATATCGCGGTTGAGCTGGCAGGGAGTAAAACAGCGCGGCGACTTATCAATAGCATTTCGCTATTAGTCATAGAGAATCAGTATTTAATCTTAATATGCCGCTTTTATATAGTGTCACGGACTACTATTCCTGCCATCGTTAGCATGCTATTTTATAAAGGACGCTGGGAAAATGGCATTTACTCTGAAAAATTTGACGCATTCATTGGTTTTCGCTGGCGCATTGCTGCTGGCAGGCTGTGGGCCAAAAGATCAGGATCCGAATCATATTAAAGTGGGGATTAGCGCGGGGATCGACCAGCAAGTCTGGGCGGTGGTGCAAAAGGTCGCCAAACAAAAATATAACCTCGATGTCGAGGTGGTGACTTTCAATGACTTCGTCCTGCCAAACGAGGCGCTGAACAATGGCGATCTCGATATCAATGCTTTCCAGCATAAACCCTATCTGGATAAACAGATTCAGGAGCGCGGCTATAAGCTGGTAGATGTCGGTACCACATTTGTCTATCCGATAGCCGCTTATTCAAAGAAAATCACCGCCATTTCACAGCTTCCGGACGGCGCCCAGGTGGCGGTGCCTAACGACCCAACCAACCTTGGACGCTCACTGTTATTGCTGGAGAAGCAGGGGCTCATCACTCTGAAAGAGAGGGTTGGCCTGCTGCCAACCGCGCTGGATATCGTGAAAAACCCGAAGAAGCTGAAAATCGTCGAGATTGAAGCGCCGCAGCTGACCCGCGCGCTGGATGATAAACAGGTGACCATGGCTATCATTAATACCACCTTTTCCAGCCAGATTGGCCTGTCGCCGACGCGCAATGGTCTGTTCATTGAGGATAAAAATTCGCCGTACGTCAATATCTTCGCCAGCCGTGAAGATAATAAAGACAGCGCAAAGGTAAAGAACCTGGTGAAAGCCTATCAGACCGACGAAGTCGCCAATGCCGCCGCCGAATTGTATAAAGGTGATGCGGTGAAAGGTTGGTAGCTATTCTTCCCTCGCGGTCTGGCCCTGCGTATCCAGCACCTGAGTTAACACGCGCCGCGCATTAGCGGCGCAGTCAATGTCATCCGGCTTCTGTTGTATCTCATCAATAACGCTTACCAGCTGCGCTTTGCTGTGCGCGAGTTTCTGTTCCAGTTTTTCAATATCCGCCACTTTTTGTTGCAGGGTGGTGAGAAGCGTTTGTCGGTCCCAGTGGTTGAGATCGGACGGTAACAGGGCGGCGATTTCTTCAAGAGTAAATCCCGTCGCCTGAGCGGTAGTAATCAATCCCAGCACCACCAGCGCCTCTTCCGGGTAGCTGCGATAGCCATTGGCTTTACGCTGCACGGTTTTGAGGATCCCGGCGCGCTCGTAATAACGGATCCGCGAAGGCGTAAGGCCGCTGCGTTTTGCCAGAGTACCGATGTTCATTTTTATTCCTCATAAGCTGCTTGACCTTAAACTTAACTTTAAGGTTATGGTTTGTCCAGTACACTGACTGGAGCCCTGACATGACACTCTTTACTCCGCTGCGACTGGCCTCTGGCGTCGTCATTAACAACCGCATCGCTAAAGCGGCGATGGAAGAAAATATGGCCGATGCCGATCATGCGCCGTCAACGGAATTACTCACTCTCTATAAGGCCTGGGCGCAGGGGGGCGCCGGGGTGATTATTACCGGCAATGTGATGGTGGACGCCAGGGCGATGACCGGCCCGGCGGGCGTGGTGCTGGAAGATGAACGACATCTCGACAGGTTCCGCGCCTGGTCGCAGGCGGCGCGGGCGAATGGCGCGCAGGTGTGGATGCAGATCAATCATCCTGGGCGACAGATGCCTGCGGGCCTGGGACAGACGACGCTGGCCCCTTCGGCGTTGGCGCTGGATCTTGGGTCGCAATCTTCGCGCTTTCGCCTGCCGCGGGCCATGGATGAGAAGGATATCGCCGATGTGACGCGACGGTTCATCACCACCTCCCGGTTAGCGGAACGCGCTGGATTTCACGGCGTCGAAATCCATGCCGCCCACGGTTATTTGCTGAGCCAGTTCCTCTCGCCGCTCAGTAATCAGCGCACCGATCGATATGGCGGGAGCATTGAAAATCGCGCCCGTCTACTGCTGGATATCGTGCGCGGCGTACGCGAGACGGTGGCGGCGGATTTTACCGTTGTGGTCAAACTCAATTCAGCGGATTTCCAGCGCGGCGGCTTTTCGATTAACGATGCGAAGAGGGTGGTGCAAATGCTGGCGGAAAGCGGCGTCGATCTGGTCGAACTTTCCGGCGGCAGCTACGAAGCGCCGGCGATGATGGGCGCCATGCGCGATGAGCGGACGCTGGCGCGGGAAGCTTACTTCCTGCAGTTTGCCGAGCAGATCGCCGAAGTGGCGACGATTCCTTTAATGGTCACCGGCGGCGTGCGGCGGCGTGAAGTGGCGGAAAGGGTGGTGAATAGCGGGGTTGCGCTGGTGGGCATCGCCACGGCGATGGCGATTGTCCCCAGTCTGCCGCAGTACTGGCGTGAGGGGGAGTTCGATGCGCCACTGCTGCGTCAGGGTAACTGGAAGAACAAGGCCATTGCCGCCACCGCGCATATGGCGGCGGTGAAATATCAGCTGCAGCGGCTAAGCCGCCATCGCGCGGCGCGGCCGCAGGTCTCACCGCTATGGGCGCTGCTGACGGCGCAACTGACGGCGAAACGGCAGGCTAAACGTTATCGGCGCTGGATGGCGGGAAAGTAATGACAGCCGGTAGCGTGCTACCGGCCCCTCGCGTCACTTTTGAATCAGATAGCGGATTGTCGGCCCGTCCTGCTGAATATCCAGCACGGTGTAGCCGTGATTTTTAGCATCGTGCGGGATGTTGTTGATTGACTGCGGACAGTCGCTCACCACTTCCAGTATTTCCCCTTTTTTTAGTGCCGGCATCGCTTCAAGCGTGGCCACGGCTGGGTAGGGGCAAGGTTCGCCAACCATATCGAGGCGGTAATCAGGAACGATCTCTTTCATGCGGTTTCCTTAATACGGGTCGCCGAAGTGTTTTTCTGGCGAAAGAAGTGTTTTTCCCAGGTGATGACCAACATCAGCGCGATAAACAGCAGCAGGTAGGTGATAAGCAGGCCGCCGAACGGACCAAAAGTCGTCAGCAGGTTAATCTTATCCCAGTTGGTGGCAAGCGTCGGCGATAAATCATCCCAGAAGTAAGCCAGCAGGGTGGAGCCGATAACGTTGCCTAACCCGACCCACCAATAATGTACCTGGCCTTCAACGGCGCGATACATCCAACCGGTTTCGCAACCACCGGCCAGTACGATGCCAAAACCGAACAGCAGGCCGCCAATTACCGCGTTTGGCCCGGCCCACATGATTTTGGGCTCCATGCCGAGCTGCACATAGCTAAAGATACCGATAGCGCTGGCCGCCATCCCGAAGATGATTGCTTTGGCCATATAGGTGCGTCCGGTCACCCACATATCGCGAAAAGCGGAGGTGAAACAGATTTGCGCTCGCTCGATGAGCAGGCCAAAAGCAACGCCGAACAGCAGGGCCAGGCCCAGTTTAGGCTGATTGGCGGCGGTCAGTAGCCCCCAGCCGATCATAGCGACAAATACCAGCATTCCCAGACGAAAGCGGCGACGCGCCTGCGCGGGTTTTTGAGTTAACGGTGAGGCCGCGAAGACTTTCTCAATTTTGACCGGGATACGGAAAACAGGCAGCAGCGTAAAGCGCGCGCCGAACCAGGTCCCGATAGCGGTGGCGATGGCGAAGAACCATGCGTGCAGGGAAAACTGCGGGATCCCGGTGAAGAAAGCCGCCAGGTTACAACCCATTGCCAGCCGGGCGCCGAAGCCAGCGATAATGCCGCCGGCCAGCGCCTGGAAAATGCGAATGCGGCTACGCGGCATCCGCAGCTTGACGTTATTCGCCCACAGCGCGGCGGCCAGGCAGCCGCCAAACATGCCAAGGATCATCATGCCGTCGATACGCGTTAACGGCGTACCTTCGAGATGAATTAATTGGTAGTAACCCCAGTTTTCGGCCGGAACGCCCATCATCTGCAGCAATTGGCCGCCCCAGCGGGTAAATTCGCCGGTGACTGCCCAGAATGTACCGGTAATGCCAAAATAGTAAGTAGAAAGAATACCGGCGGCGATCACCGCAGGCGCTGGCGCCCAAAACTTAATTAGCCAGGCTTGTTTGAATTGTTGCCATGTCATAGAAATGCCTCTGAACTCAGAAGGTAATTCGCCCCGAAAGGGCTTGAAGAGCCGCGATAATACGCCGCTTAGCTTTCAGAATCACTCGACGAGATCAAAAGCGGGAAGAATGCCTCATGAAAAAGGCCGCCAGTCAGGGCGGCCTTAAATCAACAACGCTGGAATTAATTAAAGCCCAGGCGAATAAGATTCAATGGGCAATACAATTCATGGCTACCGTCTAATTCTACGCAGTCACTGCGGCGCAGCTGTTCGCTGTTTTTATTGGCGCCATGAATAGCCTTAATCACTCCCGTCGCGCCGCTGTCGGCCACCATGACCCGGCTGCCGGCATCAATAGCATTACGGTTACGATCGTAGGTTTTCATCATTTCCTCCTCTGCATTGTCATTCGGACGTGATTGTTTAGCGTTGTTTTAATACTCCTGTGTGGTTAAAAAGTTTTTGAGATATATCAAAATTATTTTAATTCAGGGCGCAATGACCGCAGAGCGGCAATCAATCCTTGAACCCCTTTCTCAAGCTTCACCCGCGGGCATCCGGCATTTAGCCTGATGAAACCGTTACCCTCTTCGCCATAGGTATAACCCGGCATGATCGCGAGTTTTTGCTCTTCAATCAGCGCTTTTTGCAGCGCGCGATCGTCGATACCGAGTGGACGCAGATCGATCCACGCCAGATAGGTGGCCTGTGGCGGCTGCCAGTTTAGCTGCGGGAAGGCCTGATTCAGCTGCCCGGCGATATAGCGCATGTTTTCCTGCAGATAATCGCGTAGCGCATCCAGCCATGGCGCGCCCTGACGATAGGCGGCGATATGCGCGACCAGCGCCGGAACCGACGGAGAAGATAGTCCATCGCGGCCTTTCAGCGCTTGCAGATAGCCATCGCGCGAAGCAGTATCGGCGATGAGCCCATAGGCGCCGGTAAATGCCGGGATATTGAAGCTTTTTGAGCCCGACGTGAACAGCGCCCAGGGGCCCTGCGCAACGGCGCACCAGGGGGTATGATGGTGTTCGCCCCAGGTCATATCCATATGAATTTCATCGCTAATAACCCGGACGTTATGCTTCGCGCACAGCTGCGCCATGGTGGTCAGTTCATCGCGGCTCCAGACTTTGCCCGTCGGATTGTGCGGGCTGCACAGCAGCAAAATGCGGTTGTCGGGATGGGCGAGCGCGGCTTCCAGTTCGTTCATATCGCAACGCCACTCACCCTCATCAAGCTTGAGCGCCACCGGGGCAATGCGGCGCTGGTTGCCGTCGATAGTTTTGTAAAACGCGTCGTAAGCCGGAGTATGGACCACGATGCCGTCCCCCGGATTCGACCATTGCCGAATCATTTCGGCCACCATGTAGATAACCGACGGGCCGTAAACGATGGCGTCGTGGTCGATGGGGCTATGAAAACGGCTGGCGAACCAGTGGCTGACGGCCCCGAGAAATTCGTCGTTTTTCCAGCGGCTATAGCCAAAAACGCCGTGCGCCAGGCGCTGGCTGACGGCGTCGATAATACAAGGGGCGGTAGCGAAATCCATATCAGAGATAGTGAACGGCAGGAGGTCGGCGGCGCCGAAACGGTCGGCAACGTAATCCCATTGGGTGCACCAGGTCCCGTGGCGATCGACTGGCGTGGCAAAATCAAACATCTGAACGTCCTTCGAAAATGCCCCCTACGCGTGGAAGGGGGCGTATGTTTAGGCCTGAACGGTATTCATCAGGGTGGCCATTTCATCTTTTACCGACTGAACCTGTGGGCCGATGACCACTTGCAGGTTGTGATCGTTAAGCTGGACCACGCCGATTGCGCGGTTGGCTTTCAGCGCGGCGGTATCGACTTTGCTCATGTCGTTCACCGACAGGCGCAGGCGGGTAATGCAGTTATCGAGCGTGACAATATTGTCGGCACCGCCGAGCGCGGCCAGAATCGCCGGCACGTTATAACCTGATTTGCCAATCGTTCCGGCAACCGCTTTTTCGATGTTAGTCGCCGTTTCGATATCGCGGCCCGGCGTTTTCAGATTGAAGCGGGTGATGGCGAAACGGAAGATACCGTAGTACACCGCGAACCAGATGGCGGCGACAACCGGCACCATATACCACTTGGTCGACAGCCCGTGCAGGATGCCAAAGACCACGAAGTCGATAATGTTGCCGTCGGTGTTGCCGATGGTGACGCCAAGTACCGCCATGATAGTGAAACCAAGGCCGGTCAGCAGGGCGTGGATGACGTACAGTACCGGCGCGACGAACAGGAACAGGAATTCCAACGGTTCAGTGGTACCGCCGACTACGCAGGCAATCACGCCGGAAATGAGCAGCCCTTTAATTTTATGACGGTTTTCTGGGCGGGCGCAGTGGTACATCGCCAGCGCCGCGCCGGGCAGGCCGCCGAGGAAGGCTGGCATTTTACCCTGTGACAGGAAGCGGGTCGCGCTTTCAGAGAAGCCGTGCGTCGTCGGACAACTCAACTGCGCCTGGAAGATGGTCAGCGCGCCGCTGACGCTGTGGCCGCAAACGTCCATGGTGCCCCCCGCTTCGGTAAAGCGGATCAGCGCCACCAGAATATGATGCAGGCCGAACGGCAGCAGCAGGCGTTCTCCGGTGCCGAAGATCATCGGGCCAAAATCGCCGGCGCTATTGATAACATGTCCTAGTCCGTTGATACCCATCGCGAACACCGGCCACACCAGTGGAATAACCAGGCCGACCAGGCCTAACACCACGGTGGTAATGATCGGCACAAAGCGCGTGCCGCCAAAGAAGGCCAGCGCGTCCGGCAGACGGATGTTGTGGAAGCGTTCGTGCAGCATCCAGACGATAATACCGGCGATCACCGCGCCGAGGATCCCGGTATCGATCGACTGAATACCGATAATATTCTGAATGTTGTTGGCCTTGAGGATCGCCGCGTCGGTCGTCGGCAGAATGCCTTTCGCCGTCAGCCAGAAGTTAACCGCGAGGTTCATGACCGCGTAGCCGACGAAGCCCGCGAAAGCGGCGACGCCTTTGTTTTCACGCGCCAGGCCGAGCGGAATAGCGATACAGAACATGACCGGCAGGAAGCTAAAAGCAAATGAGCCGACTTTACTCATCCAGACAAAAATCGCCTGCAGCAGCGGCACGTTTAGCCACGGCAGCAGCGTAATCACATCGTGGCTGCTTAACGAGCTGCCGATCCCCAGCATGATCCCGCAAAACGAGAGCAACGCCACGGGCAACATAAAGGTTTTTCCTAACTGCTGGAAAAACTCCCATAAGGTAATTTTTGGTGCTGTTTTCGCCGTCATACACGAATCCTGGTTCTGAAAAGGGTCGATAGGATGTAACGTAGCGGCAAGATAAAACGTTTTACCATTTTTTAGTGCGATAAAAATCACATAATCAAGCGATAATAAGGTTTATAAAGATAACATACTGATAAAACGTTTTATCGAAAGGCAAAGGGAGTCAGCCAGTCGTTATGGCTATCGCAAAAAAGACAACCATCAATGATGTGGCGCTGGCGGCTGGCGTCTCGGTTAGTACGGTATCGCTGGTGCTCAGCGGTAAAGGTCGCATCTCTTCGGCCACCGGCGAGCGCGTCAATCAGGCCATTGAGCAACTCGGTTTTGTGCGTAATCGCCAGGCGGCGTCGCTCCGCGGCGGGCAAAGCGGAGTGATTGGCCTTATCGTTAGCGATCTGTCGAAACCGTTTTATGCCGAACTAACCGCCGGGTTGACCGATGCGCTGGAATCACAGGGTAAAATGGTATTTCTCACCCAGGGCGGGCATCGCGGCGAGAAAATGCTCCAGCGCTTCGAAACGCTGGTCTCACAGGGCGTGGACGGGGTGATTATCGCCGGCGCTATCGACAAGGGCGGCGAACTGCGCGATCGTGCCGCCGAAGTGGGGATGCCGCTGGTTTTTGCCTCCCGCGCCAGCTATCTGGACGATATTGACCTGATCCGCCCGGATAACATGCAGGCGGCGCAAATGGTAACGGAACATCTGATTCGCCGCGGTCATCAGCGCATCGCCTGGCTTGGCGGACAAAGCGCGTCCCTGACCCGCGCCGAACGGGTGGGCGGCTATTGCGCCACCTTATTGAAGTACGGCCTGCCGTTTCATAGTGAATGGGTTGTCGAGTGTGGCTCCAGTCAGCAGCAGGCGGCGGAAGCCATGATCGCGCTGCTGCGACAAAACCCGACCATCAGCGCGGTACTTTGCTATAACAGCGTCATCGCCACCGGGGCGTGGTTCGGTCTTCTGCGCGCCGGGCGGCAGAGCGGCGAGGGTAGCGTGGAAAGTTATTTTGAGCAACGCATCGCGCTGGCGGCCTTTGCCGAAGTGCCGGAAGCGGCGCTCGATGATGTTCCCTTGACCTGGGTTACCACCCCCGCGCGTGAGATGGGGAACAGCCTGGCGGAGTGTATTTTACGCCGCCTCGAGGAGGGGCAAGGCAGCGCGCGTAATCAGATTATGCCGCCGCGGCTGGTTATTAGAAAATAGGGGCCGCCATCGATTAAGGTGGTTCCCGGGCTGCGGCTTACGCCTTGCCCGGGCAACCTGATTGCAGCCCGGTACGTGTTTTTACTGCTGCGGTTCGGCGGTGGGGAGCGTCAGGCCGAACATGGCGGCGAAATCAGCCAGCGGCATTTTCTGCCCGTTTAGCGTGACCTGGCCGTCAGCGTACTGCAGGCTGGAGGTAATCGCGTTATCTTCCATCGTGGTCAGACGGAACATCTGGCCCATCGCCGCCAGCCCTTTAACCTGCTGATCGGCAAGTTTTGCCGCATCCTCCGGCTGATAGCCTTCCAGCCCGGCAATCTGCGTCATCAGAGCGGTGGCCATATCCACCGGGATCACCAACTTGCCGTCCAGCGATTTAATGCTGCGGTCCAGTTCATCGGCGACGGTCTGCGGCGCGGCGGTCGTTTGCGCCGGATCCTGCATCAGCACCGACAGATTCAGGGTGCTTTCGCCTTTCGCATTTTGCCAGCTCAGCGGGGAAATCGTCAGCGACGGATTACCTTTCAACAGAATCGGCAGCGAGCTAAAGAAGATTTCGCTTAACGCCTGCTGATAGAGTTCCGGATTCTGCGCCAGCTCTGGCTTCGCCATCAGCGCCTGTGCCTGGGCGTTATACTGCTGGCTGAATTGATGCCACGCCTGTCCGTCGAGATTATCCAGCTTAACGGTGAGTTTGCCGCGGCCCATATCCTGGTTTTGCAGTTTCAGGCTGTTAAGGTTGTAATCAAGCTGGCTATTGATACGCTTGCCGTCATCGGAGAGCGTAGAGCGGCCGTCGATATTCATGCCTTCCAGCAGAGCCAGCTCTTTACCTTCAACGCCGATAGCCAGTTTATCAAGCGAGATCTTCTGCTTGCCGATACGCTCCTCAAAAGCGGTCATTTCGGTGGCGCCGTCAGCCTTCAGGTTGCTGAAATTGAGCTGAACTTTCTGGTTGTATTCGTTGACCGCGTTGATTTGCCCGCTGGCCGCTTCGCCGCTCAGGCTGATAGTTTTGCCATCGCGATCGGCATTGAGCTGGAACTGGCCGCCGCTAAAGATAACTTTTTCATTGTCTTTAGCGTAATCCAGCGGGTTAAGGAAGATGGCCGACTGGGTATCGCCGCTATAGGCAATACGGGTGTCGATGTTGAACGGCGCTTGCCCTTTAGCAATATCGAACAGCGCTTTGCTGGCGTCGTTATTCACGAGAGTCGTGTTGACGGAGGCCATTGCCGGCACGAGGTTAAAAGATTTTAACGAGGCAAGCGGGAAGGGGCCATGATCGACCTTTTCGTCAAACACCAGGCTTTGACCGGCGGCCAACAGGCTGTGTTCTTTACCGGCCTGCGGCTTTACCACCAATTGCAGATGGCTGCTGAATAACCCGCGCTGGTAGTCCTGATAGCTCAGCTCTACGCCCGCTTCCGGCGCGTTGCTCTGCAGTTGGGCGTTAGCCTGCTGCACCATTTCGGCAATACGATTTTCCAGTTGCTTACCGGTAAACCAGGCTCCGCCTGTCCAGACGACTCCGAGCGCGACGATAACTCCCGCGGCGACCAACGTTTTTTTCATAGCATTTGTCCATAAATGAAACCAGGCGGAACATGCCGCCTGGTTGTGTTGTCATGATGGGGGAAGTCTAGCAACTGCGGATTAAAAGTTCAGTAACTTACTTAAGCTTATTGAACACGCGCGCCAGACGACCGTTGCCGCTGACCTGTACCGGCGATTCGTTGCAGGCGATAAACGCCGATTCACCCGGCTGCAGGGTCAGACGCTGCTCGCCTTTACGCAGCGTTGCTTCGCCTTCCACACAGAACAGAATCGCGGCGCTCTCTTGCGCCAGAGAGGCTTCATTGCTGGTCAGATCGTGCAATGAAAATGCGAAATCGTCGACCGGGATTGGGAAATCCAGCTCGCTACCGCGTTGTTCCGGCTGGGTCAGCAGCTCAGCGGCAGGTTTGGCGACAAATTTCACGTTCGCCACCAGTTCCGGAATATCGATGTACTTCGGCGTCAGACCGGCGCGCAGCACGTTATCTGAGTTGGCCATCACTTCCAGCGCCACGCCCTGCAGGTAGGCGTGCGGGGTCTCGGCGAACAGGAACATCGCTTCGCCAGGATTCAGTTTCACCACGTTGAGTAGCAGCGGGGAGAAGAGGCCGCTGTCATCCGGGTAGAATTCAGCGATCAGACGAATGGTCTGCCACGGCTCGCCCTGCTGGCGGTCGAGGGCGTTTTGCAGCACGCTGAGCGCATGCGCTTTTTCTTCACCTTTCATATTCAGCAGGCTGGCGAATAGCTGGCTTAAATGCGCGGCATCCGGCTGTTGAATGAATTCGCCAATTGCCGGATGCGCCTCGGCAACCGGCTGCAGCAGTGCGACAATTTCATTAAATTCGCGGAACGCGTTCATGGCGAGGAACGGCGTCAGGGCGAAGACCAGCTCCGGCTTGTGGTTGGGATCTTTATAGTTGCGCTCGGCGGCATCCAGAGGAATACCCGCGGCGTTCTCTTTGGCAAAGCCAATTTCCGACGCGCGTTTATTCGGGTGAACCTGGATGGAGAGCGGCTGGGCGGCGCACAGTACTTTGAACAAGAACGGCAGTTCGCCAAAATGCTCGGCGACGTTAGCGCCGAGGAGGGCATTTTTATCGGCTTCAATGACCTCGCGCAGCGACTGCGGCTGGCCGTCGGCGTTAAGGATCCGCGAGCTGCTTTTCGGGTGTGCGCCCATCCACAGTTCCGCCATCGGCAGGTTGTCCGGATTGGCGATACCGTAAAGGTCGGTTAACGCGGTGTGACTTCCCCATGCATAGTTTTGCACTGAGTTAATGAGCTTCTGCATTCTCAATCCCTGTTTCCACATAAAAATGTTGGCTCTATTAAACCAACAAATCGTCGAGAAGCAACTGCTGAAAGAAAAAGTCGTCCTTGTCTCAGTTTTTGTTAAAAAATTGTGTAAGATTGATCGACTCGCTTTTCTACAGGCAAATGGAGTGTCTGCCTGAAACATAATCAGCCAAGCAGTAAGTGAGAGTACAATGTCGAACAAACCGTTTGTTTATCAGGATCCTTTTCCGCTTAAAAAGGATGACACCGAGTATTATCTCCTCAGCAGTGATTACGTCTCCGTCGCCGAATTCGCCGGCCAGGAAGTTCTGAAGGTTGAACCTCAGGCGCTAACCTTACTGGCCCAACACGCGTTTCACGACGCCTCCTTTATGCTCCGCCCGGCACACCAGCAGCAGGTCGCGGATATCCTCAACGACCCGGAAGCCAGCGAAAACGACAAATACGTCGCGCTGCAATTCCTGCGTAACTCCGATATCGCCGCCAAAGGCATTCTGCCGACCTGTCAGGACACCGGTACCGCGATCATCATGGGGAAAAAGGGACAGCGCGTTTGGACCGGCGGCGGCGATGAAGCCGCGCTGGCGCAGGGCGTGTACAACACCTATATCCAGGACAATCTGCGTTACTCGCAGAACGCGCCGCTGGACATGTATAAAGAGGTCAACACCGGTACCAACCTGCCGGCGCAGATCGATCTTTATGCAACTGATGGCGATGAGTATAAGTTCCTCTGTATCGCCAAGGGCGGCGGCTCCGCGAACAAAACCTATCTGTACCAGGAAACGAAAGCGTTAATCACCCCGGCGAAGCTGAAAAACTACCTCGTCGAGAAGATGCGCACCCTCGGTACCGCAGCCTGTCCGCCTTACCATATCGCCTTTGTTATCGGCGGCACCTCAGCGGAAGCCACGCTGAAGACGGTGAAACTGGCCTCGACCAAATACTACGATGGTCTGCCGACCGAAGGTAACGAACATGGCCAGGCGTTCCGCGATGTGCAGCTGGAGCAAGAGCTGCTGCTGGAAGCGCAGAACCTCGGCCTCGGCGCGCAGTTCGGCGGCAAGTACTTCGCCCACGATATCCGCGTGGTCCGCCTGCCGCGTCACGGCGCCTCCTGTCCGGTGGGGATGGGAGTCTCCTGTTCCGCTGACCGTAACATCAAAGCTAAAATCAACCGCGACGGCATTTGGCTGGAGAAACTGGAGAGCAACCCAGGGAAATACATCCCTGAGCACCTGCGCCAGGCCGGCGAAGGCGAAGCCGTGAAGGTGAACCTCAATCAGCCGATGAGCGAGATTCTGGCGCTGCTGTCGCAGTATCCGGTGTCGACGCGTCTGTCGCTGAGCGGCACGATCATCGTGGCCCGCGATATTGCCCATGCCAAGCTTAAAGAGCTTATCGATAATGGCGAAGCGCTGCCGCAGTATGTCAAAGATCACCCGATCTACTACGCCGGCCCGGCGAAGACGCCGGATGGTTACGCTTCCGGTTCTCTGGGGCCGACGACTGCTGGCCGCATGGACTCATATGTCGATCTGCTGCAATCGCACGGTGCGAGTAAAATCATGCTGGCCAAGGGTAACCGCAGCCAGCAGGTGACCGATGCCTGCCACAAACACGGCGGTTTCTATCTCGGTAGTATCGGCGGCCCGGCGGCGGTTCTCGCGCAGCAGAGTATCCGCAGCCTCGAGTGCGTGGCTTATCCGGAGCTGGGAATGGAAGCTATCTGGAAAATCGAAGTGGAAGATTTCCCGGCCTTTATCCTCGTTGATGATAAAGGTAACGACTTCTTCCAGCAGATCCAGACGTCGCAGTGTTCGCGCTGCGTGAAGTGAACGATGCCGCCCTTCGGGGCGGTTTTTGTTTGTGCCGCTTAGCGGCACGAACGACCAAAACAACTAATAAATCTGGTTAATACTTAATCCTTTAAGCAGGTGAGCTTTGTCGCTATGACGCACTTTGAATCCAAGGAGAAAGTAATGACAACGCATCGCAGTGAAAAAGACTCGATGGGCGCAATCGACGTCCCGGCCGATAAACTTTGGGGCGCGCAGACCCAGCGCTCGCTTGAGCATTTCCGTATCTCAACGGAGAAAATGCCTGATGAACTGATCTACGCGCTGGCGCTGACCAAGCGCGCGGCGGCGAAGGTTAACCAGGACCTGGGCCTGCTGGCGGCGGATAAAGCGAGCGCCATCATTGCCGCTGCGGATGAAGTCCTCGCCGGCAAGCATGCGCAGGAGTTTCCGTTGGCTATCTGGCAAACCGGCTCCGGTACCCAAAGCAACATGAATATGAATGAAGTGCTGGCTAACCGTGCGAGCGAGTTGCTTGGCGGCGAGCGCGGCATGGGGCGCAAAATTCATCCCAATGATGACGTCAATAAAAGCCAGAGCTCGAATGATGTTTTTCCAACGGCGATGCACGTCGCGGCGCTAATCGCGCTGCACGAAAAGCTGATCCCGCAACTACAGGCGCTGCGGGCCATGCTACAGGAAAAGTCGCTGGCCTTCGGTGACATCGTTAAAATTGGCCGCACCCACCTACAGGACGCTACGCCGCTGACGTTAGGGCAGGAGATCTCCGGTTGGGTCGCGATGCTGGAACATAATCTCCGCCATATTGAACACAGCCTGCCGCATCTCGCAGAGCTGGCGCTGGGCGGTACGGCGGTTGGCACCGGCTTGAATACGCACCCGGAATATGCGGTGCGGGTGGCGGCGGAACTGGCGTCGCTTAGCGGACTGCCGTTCGTCACCGCGCCCAACAAATTTGAAGCGCTGGCCACCGTGGATGCGCTGGTTCACGCCCACGGCGCGCTGAAGGGGCTGGCGGCTTCGCTGATGAAAATCGCCAACGATGTGCGCTGGCTGGCCTCCGGGCCGCGCTGCGGCATAGGTGAAATCGCCATTCCGGAGAACGAACCGGGATCCTCCATTATGCCAGGCAAGGTCAACCCGACGCAGTGCGAAGCGTTGACGATGCTGTGCTGCCAGGTGATGGGTAACGACGTGGCGGTGAATATCGGCGGCGCATCAGGGAACTTTGAGCTTAACGTCTATCGGCCAATGGTCATCCACAACTTCCTGCAGTCGGTACGCCTGCTGGCGGACGGCATGGAGAGCTTTAATGAGCACTGCGCGGTGGGTATTGAGCCGAACCGAGAGCGGATCAACCAGTTGCTTAATGAGTCGCTGATGCTGGTGACCGCGCTCAATACCCATATCGGCTACGATAAAGCGGCGGAGATCGCCAAAAAAGCGCACCATGAAGGGTTGACGCTGAAAGCCGCGGCGCTATCGCTTGGTTACCTGACGGAAGCCGAATTCGATAGCTGGGTTCGCCCGCAGGATATGGTTGGCAGCCTCACTACTCGCTAGCCAGCCATAAATGCAGACGCGGGATCAGTAATCGTAACGACTGCGCCTGCGGCTTGTGGCGATACTGCACGTTATCAGCATCGTAATTCAAAAGTTCGCCGAGATCCGGCACGCTCACCCCGTGGGTGCCGGAGATTAGCGCAATCAGCGGGCCGGGGCAGGCGTACTGCACCTGCTTCTGCTCGCCGGCATACCACACCCGGGCAATCGGCTGTACCTTGACCGGGCGTTTGATTTTCAATTTTGCGCGCTGCGGCAGGGCGGCGATATCCTGAAATTCCCGTTCCAGCTTGCTTTGCCACTGTTCGCGGGTCCAGGGCGGCACCGCGCGCGGCGATTGCAGGCTCTTCTCTAACTGCATTAATACTTCATCGCGGGTCAGATTTTTAATCACATGCTTATTGGCCCAGCCGAAGCGGATGGTGCTGGGATCGAGCAGCGGCGTCAGGGTACGATAGGCGCTAAGGGTAATCAGGCCGGGCAGGTGGCGGTGAACCCATTCGAAACGCGCTGCGGCCGGCAATCCGGAATCGACGGTCACTATTTTCTCAAACGCCGCTTTCAGCGCGTTAATGGCGCTGATTTTCTCCAGCAGGTCTGCCTGCTGTTGCGTATCAACCGCCAGGCAAATCGCCCCGGGGAGGCGTACCGCCGCCTTGCTGCTGCGGTTTTCCGACTGCTGCTGTATAAACAGATGGCTGTAGTGCCTGAGCGCCATCTCCAGCGCGCTTTGCCCGACGTGCTGGGTGACCTGAATGGTATCCAGCGGCGCGTGCTCCGCCTCTTTACTCACCGCCGGTAATTCGAAAACCCGCGCCGCCAGCAGACGGCAGCGGCTCAGCGACGCTTTGAAGGTTTGTAGTTCGCGCTCAAGCTCACGGAAGGTGTCATTTAAGCGCGCAACGAGGTCGTAGCTTGCCATGATTACCGCCTTAGTTACAACATACTGTTTGAGTATAAACTATACGCAGGCCGTAACGCCTGCGCAAGCTCGGCTAAGCAGAAGTAAAAGCGGGAAGCTGGTGGTAAATAGGCCAGCTGAAAATGAACGCCGCGCCGCCGAGCGAGCTTTCGTCGCAGCGGACTTCACCGGCCATCGCCTGAGCAATACTGTGTACGATAGCCAGCCCCAGGCCGCAGCCGCCGGTGGCACGATCGCGGCTGGGATCGAGACGGACAAACGGCTCGAATACCCGTTCGCGTTCCTCAAGGGCGATACCCGGGCCATCATCTTCCACTCGCAGCGTCGCCCGTGAACCGGCCAGCGACAGGCTGATATGAATATGTTGATGGCTGTAGCGCAGGGCATTATTGACCAGGTTATCCAGCACGCGCTCCATTAAACGCATATCCAGCGCGCCGTAGTCGCCGGCCGTCAGCTGGCGCAACGCGACTTCACGCTGCGGATTGACCAGTTGAATGTCCTCGACGTGCGCGCGGATCCAGGCCGGGAAATCCGGGGTGGTCAGGTTGAGTTCGTTCTGCGGGCGATCGAGACGAGCGTAGGTCAGTAATTCTTCAATCAGCGCTTCCAGTTGCCCGATATCGCGGTTGAGAGCCTGCGACTCGGCCTCGGTCAGATTTTCGCTCATCTCCAGGCGATAGCGCAGGCGCACCAGCGGCGTGCGTAGTTCATGAGCGATACCGTCAATAAGCTGTTTTTTACTGGCTATCAGGGCGTTGATATTATCCGCCATTTGGTTAAAGGCCACGCCGAGTCGCTCGAAGCTCGACATGCTATCGAAATGGATGCGCTCGCTAAAATGGCCTTCGCCGAAGCGCTGTGCGGCGGTTTCGATACGCAACATATCCTGCCAGTGCGGACGCATCCAGATAAACACCGGAAAAGCCAGTGAAATAGCGATAAACGCCATCAGCGCGACGTCCAGCAGGCGCATCTCATGCAAAAAATAGAGATAGGGCACCGGGCCGACTGACAATACGTAATGGCTGCGCGGGATGCGTTGAATAAAGGTGTACTGATCGTCCAGCGCCACGATATCGCCCGCGCGCAGATGCTGCATCGAGCTTTCCGAGAGCTTGAATTTGCTTAACGGTTCAATGTGCAGATCGAAAGAGAGATTAAGATCCAACTCTTTCAGCGTGTTGCTCCAGTCGCGCGGCGGGATCTCGCGCAGTTCGCTGCGCATCAGATACAGCGAGCTTTTCATCAGATCGTCCAGCGACTGGCGTCCGGCGCGCTCGGCGGTGAATTTATACACCAGGCCGACCAGCATGGTCATGACGAGGAAGCAGACGAACAGCAAAAGGTAAAACTGCACAAACAGTTTTTTCATTAATCATCACCGGTCATTAACTGGGTTATCTCGCAACAAAAGATTCTACAGGAGAAGGATCCCGCTCGGCAAAGTTCTCACCGACGCGCCAGGCCGAATGACCGAGAGCCATTTTAAGCCGGCTGCCCGTCCTGTCACGTGCCAGCCTCTCTGTTAATTTAAGCGCCCCTTAAATGATGGAGAGCGCCAGATGACTAAGCCCGTGTATTTGCATACTGATAATGATGTTGAGATTTTAAAAACCTTCGATATGGTCCTTAGCCATATGCAGGCGATCGCCGACCCTTATCAGTGGAAGTGGGTGATTACCGGCTGGCACAGCATCCTGCAGAACGCGATGGTGTTGGCGCTGTGTCAGGGCAATGACTTTCAGGTCTACCTGGCCGACGGTAAAGCGTCGACACAAGAAATCTTTCAGCAAATCTGTAACGACGATTTCACCAACATCGACAAGCTGCAGCTGCCGTCCTTCATGGCGCTATACCGTGCGACGAGGGAGAGCAGCGCATTCACACCCAGCGAAGTCTGTACGGTGGCGGTGGGCAAGCTTCACCAGCTGCGTAATGATTTCATCCACTATCATCCGCGAGGCTGGAGTCTACAGGTCGATGGTTTACCGCAATGGATTCTGGCGAGCGGTGAATTACTGGATCATTTCCTCGCCAGCGGTGAGGTCGTACGCTGGTATGACGAAAACGATGAAAAGGCATTCAGAGAGAAATACGCTGAATTTCAAGACCGACTACATGGCGTGATATCGGTCTATTCCTGACACCGATTAATTATCCCAGGCGTGCGGAGCGAACAGATAACCTTTGTTGCGCACCGTCTTGATGCGGTAGGGCTCGTTGGCGTTGTCGAGCAGCTTTTTACGCAGGCGTGAAATCGCGACATCGACGCTGCGATCCATGCCGTCGTAGCTGACGCCACGGAGATTTTTCAACAGCGCATCGCGATCCATAATCTGCCCGGCATGGGTCGCCAGCTCCCACAGCAGGTCGAAATCGGCGGTGGACAAAGCAACGTTGTCGCCGCCGAGCAATACCTGACGGTTAACCGGGTCGATCGACAGCGAACCAAAGACAATGGCTTTATGCGGCGTCAGGGTTGCGGGAGCAGGCATCGACGGCGAAGCCACATGCTGGCGCAGATGCAAACGTAACCGGGCCAGCAGCACCGCAGGCGGGGTGGTCTTGAGGATATAATCACTGGCGCCCATCTCCAGCGACAGAATATGGTTCATATCGCTATCGAGCGAGGTCAGCAACACGATCGGACCCTGCCACTGGCTGCGCAGGTCGCGGCACAGCGTCATTCCGTCTTTGCCAGGCAGCATGATATCCAGCAGTACCAGATCGGGTTGTTCACGAGCAATAACCTCTTCGGCCCGGTCGCCGCGCGGTTCAACGACCACGTCCATATCATGCTTCCCCAGATAGGCGGCGATAAGCGCGCCAACTTCGGGCTCATCCTCAACAAAAACGATCTTATTCATATCTTACGCGTATAAATTAAAAAGCTAACATACACCGCCCGCAAATTGCCCGCCATTAATCTTTCATAAACAAATGTTCTTCCGTTATGCTGGTAGAAATTGTTGTTCAAATGTTAAGGCATAAAATGGGGCTGTTGATTAAAGCGCTGCTGGGAGCGCTGGTGGTGGTACTGATAGGCGTACTGTCAAAAACCAAAAATTACTATATTGCCGGTTTAATTCCGTTATTTCCGACCTTCGCGCTTATTGCCCACTATATCGTCGCCAGCGAGCGCGGCATTGAAGCGCTGCGCACAACTATCGTCTTCGGCATGTGGTCAATCATCCCGTATTTTATCTACTTACTTTCGTTATGGTACTTCACCGGCGTAATGCGCCTGCCTTACGCGCTGGCAGGCGCGGTGATCTGCTGGAGTCTGGCGGCCTGGCTGCTGATCCTCGGCTGGAGCCGTTTCCACTAGCGCAGCGGTCGGCCGCCGTCGACCGCGAAAGAGCGGCCGGTGACGTAGCAGCTGGTGAACAGATAATCGATGAGGTCGATAATCTCTTTTTCACCCGGTGCGATTTTCATCAGCGATTTATCCAGCGCCTGTTTACGGTATTCAGCGTCATCATGCTCGTTGAACATAATCAGCGATGGCGCGATGGCGTTGACCTTCACTTCCGGGGCCAGCTTACGGGCGAAAGAGCGGGTCATATTATCAAGCGCCGCTTTACTGGCGGCATAGGCGATATGCTTATCGCTGCCGCGTTCCACCACGTAGTCGGTAATGTGAATAATATCGCTGGCGGCGTGACCAAAACCGCGCAGCAGGCTCTCCAGCGCGTGGTTAAGCAGATAGGGCGCGTGGACGTGAATTTGCATCATCCGCGATATCACCGTGGATAACGGCACCCCCGGTTTCTCCGCCATCCAATCACTGGCGTTATGAATAATCGCGCGCAGGCCGCTGGTCTGCGCCTTCACCGCTTCCGCGAAGGTAAGAATACCGTCGTCGCTACTGAAATCGGCCTGCAGACACACCGCGCCGGCTTCGCGCAGGGTGTCAATCGATGGATAATGCTGGCGATAGCTGACGATCACCGGTTGCTGCTGGTTTAAAAAATGGTGTGCCAGAGCGAGGCCGATACGGCGGCCTGCTCCCGTGATCAGGACCGGACGAGGCTGTGCTTCAGCCATGGGTATCTCCTTTCAAGTTCAGCGGTAGGGCAACCGCTTACCCCACCAGCATCCACGTTGCCGGAACGGCGGCAACCAGCAAAAAACCAATTAATGCCATTTCACGGCGTTTGAGCATGCGATCGTGCTGGTGCGTACGGCGGGCGTACAGGAAAACCAGAAGACCCGGAGCGTAAAGTACCACCGACAATAACAAATGCACAGGACCGGACGCATACAATAACCATAAGCCATAAACGCACGCGCCGACACCCACGGCTTTATGTAACGGACGTACGGCAATCCTAAGCAGGAAAGCGCCGACGAGGAAATAGGGCACCAGAATCATTTCTGAGGCGATGGTTAGCAGGGTACCGTAGTCGGATCCGGTAAGCCAAATCAGCACCAGACAAATCTGCACGCTGATGTTGGTCAACCACAGCGAGGAAGAGGGGGCGTTATTCTTATTGGTTTTGGCGAACAGGCGTGGGAACGCTTTATGCGTCGCCGCCAGATACGGCACTTCAGCGGCCATAATGGTCCAGCTTAAATAGGCGCCGCAGACGGAGATAATTAATCCCGCGGCGATCACTACCTCGCCCCACGATCCCATCATCTTGACCATCAGGCCAGCCATCGACGGGTTGCGCATTTCAGCCAGTTCCGGGCGGGCGACAACGCCCAGCGACAGCAGGGTGACCAGCAGATAAACCGCCAGCGCCGAGACTACCGCCAGCAGCGTCGCGCGGCCAACGTCGCGCTTATGACGGGCGCGGGCAGAGACCACTACCGCGCCCTCCACGCCGATAAATACCCACAGGGTAATCAGCATGGTGTTTTTCACCTGTTCCCATACCGGTACGCCGAGCGCGATACCGCTGAAGTCGAGACGGAAAGTATCGAGCCGGAACGCGATAGCGGCCAGCGCCACAAACGCGCCGAGCGGCAACAGCTTCGCCAGCGTCGCCACCAGGTTAATGCCTGCCGCGGTCTGTACCCCACGCAGCACCAGAAAATGGACCACCCAGAGCAGCACGGACGCGCCGACGATCGCCTGCCAGGTGTTACCGTCACCAAAAATACGCATCTCCGGCGTATCGGTGAAGAAACTCAGGGCCGAGAAGACGATAACCAGATAGGAGACGTTGGCAATCACCGCGCACAGCCAGTAGCCCCAGGCGGAACAGAAACCGATCAGCTCGCCAAAACCTTCCCGGGCATAGGTAAAGATGCCGCCATCCAGTTCCGGGCGGATACGGGTCAGCAATAGCATGGCGAATGCGAGGAATAAAATCCCGACGCCGGTGATGGCCCAGCCGATAAGCAGAGCGGATGGGCTGGCGACGGCAGCCATGTTTTGCGGCAAACTGAAAACGCCCGCGCCCAGCATGGAGCTGAGTACCAGTGCGGTCAGGGCGCTAAGGCCCAGTTTCTTTTCCATTGTATTCCCGAGGTGGCAACAGTGAATCAAGAATATTTATTTGGCGAAATCGCATAAAAATGGAGGATTACGCTAAGGCGCGGGATTTTACGGAGTGTCTTGTACGCATGCAATGGCGGCGGGCGAAAAAATGCAAAAAGGCGACATCATGTCGCCTTTTTGAGCAGCTGAAACCGATTACTTATACAGGTCGGCGCTAATGGTGATGTTACCGCCACGTTCCTGCCACTGGCGGGTGATGTGGTAGTATTTCGCTCCTTTCTTCGCCGCGCGTTTCGCGGTCTGATAGGAGATTTCCGTCATGTTGCCGTAGTTACCGGTGAATTTGATGCTATCAAACGGCACCATCTGCGCGGCGGTGATTTTGTTCACCTCTTCGACTTTCGTGCCGTCCGGCAGGGTGACAGTGTAACGTCCGCCTTTCGACGATTGGGTTTCGTAGAACAGACCTACGCCGGTACCGGCACCGACCGCGGCAGAGGAGGCCACGCCTGGGATTTCGACGTTTTTAGCCGCCTCGCCGCCTTTAGCCAGAGCGGCGCGACCGGCTTCGGAATCAGCAGGAATCGCATCCGGGCTCTGCAGTACGCGCTTCTGCGCATCCTTTTTATAAATATAAGCGGTGATGCGCTGGTTGCCGCCCTGGTTGGCGTCAACCTGGCGGACGATGAAGAAGGCATACGCGCCTTTAGCTTTTGCCGCTTTGGCGATGGCGTCGTTGACTTCCGGCTGGCTACGGTAGAAGCCCTGCACGGTTACGGTGTCATACGGCATCAGCGCGACGGCCTGATCTTTCGGCAGTTCCATCACGCCGTTAATAATACGGTTTTTCGGGGTATCCGCCTGCGGGGCGTTTTCTTTATAAAAATCCGCCGTTACGCGCCAGTTGCCGCCGTTGCCGAAATCTGAGGTGTCGACAACATAAAAGGAAGCTGCGCCATCTTTATCCGCCTTGCGGGAAACCGCCTGTACGGCATCGCCAATCGCGTTAAAACGGCCAGTGACGACGACGCGGTCATAGGGCTTCAGCGCTGCCGCTTGCTCCGGAGTCAGCTCGGTCGCTGCATGGGCAGACAACGCGGTGGTAGCCAGAAGAGCAGACGCCAGGAGTGTGTTCTTAAGCTTCATAAAAATAATCCTTTGCCTTGCGCAAACCATGTACTGGTATTGTTGTTGACTGAAAACAGGTGATTATTGCATTTAAACAACGTAACTGTCTGCGTCATTTTTCACTTCCCGCCCGAATCGTTCGTTACAAAAATATAACAAATACTGATATGTTGAAAAAACAGCCCCTTGAACAGCAAAATCGATAATCAATATCACTTTTATAAGTTAACGTAATGTTAATGCAATGATACTAGCGGTAATAAATGGCGAATTAACCGCAAAGGTAAGCGAATTATCAGGTTCTGGCATAAAATTAAGGCAAATATTGCTGCCTGACGCAGTCAGGACTAATTTTTCTCAATAAAATCAAAAATTCTGTTTTAACGATGTAGATCACAATCGGTATTTTCAGTAGGTTATAAAAAGTTTGTTACTGTTTCATTTTCCAGATGAATACCTGTGCGGCGTTTTTGCGCCGCCGCTGGCGCATTTGTGAAAAAAATAAACCATCATCAAAAACCGATGGAAGGGAAAACTATGCGAATTGGGATACCAAAAGAGAGCTTAGCTCAGGAAACCCGGGCCGCTGCGACGCCGAAGACGGTCGAGCAGCTGCTTAAGCTCGGGTTTAGCGTGGCGGTCGAGAGCGGGGCCGGGAAACTGGCGAGCTTCGACGATGAAGCCTTCGAACAGGCGGGCGCAGAAATCGTCAGCGCGGATAACGTCTGGCACTCCGACGTTATCCTCAAGGTTAACGCGCCGAACGATGCGGAAATTGCGAAGCTCAACCCGGGCACCACGCTGGTGAGTTTCATCTGGCCGGCGCAGAATCCGGATCTCATGGAAAAGCTGGCCGCTCGCGGTATCAACGTCATGGCTATGGACTCGGTGCCGCGTATTTCCCGCGCCCAGTCGTTAGATGCGCTGAGTTCGATGGCTAACATCGCCGGTTATCGCGCGATTGTCGAAGCGGCGCACGAATTCGGCCGCTTCTTTACCGGCCAGATCACCGCTGCGGGTAAAGTACCGCCTGCGAAGGTGATGGTAATCGGCGCAGGCGTCGCCGGCCTCGCAGCGATCGGCGCGGCGAACAGCCTCGGCGCCATCGTCCGCGCCTTCGATACCCGTCCGGAAGTGAAAGAACAGGTGCAGAGTATGGGCGCCGAGTTCCTTGAACTGGACTTTAAAGAAGAAGCGGGCAGCGGCGATGGTTATGCCAAAGTCATGTCTGAAGCCTTTATCAAAGCCGAAATGGCGCTGTTCGCCGCGCAGGCTAAAGATGTCGATATCATTGTCACCACCGCGCTGATCCCGGGTAAACCGGCGCCGAAGCTGATTACCCGCGAAATGGTTGACTCCATGAAGTCGGGCAGCGTGGTTGTCGACCTGGCGTCGCAAAACGGCGGCAACTGCGAATACACCGTGCCGGGCGAAGTCGTGACCACCGCTAACGGCGTGAAAATTATCGGTTATACCGACCTGCCGGGTCGTCTGCCGACGCAATCTTCCCAGCTCTACGGCACTAACCTGGTAAACCTGCTGAAGCTGCTGTGCAAGGAAAAAGACGGCAATATCACCATCGATTTCGACGATGTGGTGGTACGTGGCGTTACCGTGGTCCGCGAGGGCGAAATTACCTGGCCGGCGCCGCCGATTCAGGTATCCGCGCAGCCGCAGGCGGCGGCGAAAACCGTCGAAGCGCCAAAAGAAGAGGCCAAACCAGGCTCGCCGTGGCGTAAATACGCGCTGATGGCGCTGGCGATTATCCTCTTTGGCTGGCTGGCGAACGTCGCGCCTAAAGAGTTTCTGGGTCACTTTACCGTCTTCGCGCTCTCCTGCGTAGTCGGCTACTACGTGGTGTGGAACGTGTCGCACGCGCTGCACACGCCGCTCATGTCGGTAACCAACGCCATTTCAGGGATCATTGTCGTTGGGGCATTGCTGCAGATAGGGCACGGCGGCTGGGTCAGCTTCTTGAGCTTTATCGCGGTGCTGATCGCCAGCATTAATATTTTTGGTGGTTTCACCGTCACTCAGCGCATGCTGAAAATGTTCCGCAAAAACTAAGGGGTAGCACATGTCTGGAGGATTAGTTACAGCTGCATACATTGTTGCCGCTATTCTGTTTATCTTTAGCCTTGCGGGGCTGTCAAAGCACGAAACGTCGAAGCAGGGGAACCTGTACGGCATCGCCGGGATGGCGATTGCGCTGATTGCCACCATTTTTGGGCCGGACAGCGGTAACGTCGGCTGGATCATCGTGGCGATGGTTATCGGCGGGGCGATTGGTATCCGTCTGGCGAAGAAAGTCGAAATGACCGAGATGCCGGAGCTGGTGGCGGTGCTGCATAGCTTCGTTGGTCTGGCGGCGGTGCTGGTTGGCTTCAACAGCTATCTCGACCACGGACCGGGCCTCGATCAGGTGCTGGCGAATATTCACCTGACCGAAGTATTCCTCGGTATCTTTATCGGCGCCGTAACCTTCACGGGCTCGATCGTTGCCTTTGGTAAGCTGCGCGGCAAAATTTCGTCAAAACCGCTGATGTTGCCGAATCGCCACAAGCTGAACCTGGCGGCGCTGGTCATTTCCTTTCTGCTGCTGGTGGCCTTCGTGCGTACCGACAGCACCGGAACCCAGGTACTGTGCCTGCTGGTGATGACCATTATCGCCCTGGCGTTCGGCTGGCACCTGGTGGCGTCTATCGGCGGCGCGGATATGCCAGTCGTGGTATCGATGCTGAACTCCTACTCCGGTTGGGCGGCGGCGGCGGCGGGCTTCATGCTCAGCAACGACCTGCTGATCGTGACCGGCGCGCTGGTTGGTTCTTCCGGTGCCATCCTCTCCTACATTATGTGTAAGGCGATGAACCGTTCGTTTATCAGCGTTATCGCCGGCGGTTTCGGCACCGATGGCGGCAGTTCCAGCGGCGATGAAGAAGTCGGTGAGCATCGTGAAATCAGCGCCGAAGAGACGGCTGAAATGCTGAAAAACTCGCATTCCGTGATCATCACGCCGGGCTACGGTATGGCGGTGGCGCAGGCGCAGTATCCGGTCGCGGAAATCACCGAGAAGCTGCGCGCGCGCGGTATCAAGGTGCGCTTCGGCATCCACCCTGTCGCCGGGCGACTGCCGGGGCATATGAACGTGCTGCTGGCGGAAGCGAAAGTACCTTACGACGTGGTGCTGGAAATGGACGAAATCAACGATGATTTCGCCGATACCGATACCGTACTGGTGATCGGCGCGAACGACACCGTCAACCCGGCGGCGCAGGACGATCCGAAGAGCCCGATCGCCGGTATGCCGGTGCTGGAAGTGTGGAAGGCGCAAAACGTGGTGGTCTTCAAACGTTCGATGAACACCGGCTATGCTGGCGTGCAGAATCCGCTGTTCTTCAAAGAGAACACCCACATGCTGTTTGGCGACGCTAAAGCCAGCGTGGATGCCATTCTGAAAGCGCTGTAATAGCGCAACGCTCTAAGCCGTCTCTGTTGAGACGGCTTTTTTATATAGACAGTGAAACCATGATTTTGCTCATAAAGTGAACGGCGATGGGTGTTATACTATGCCTGTTTTTTCACCACACTGAGGATATTATGGATACCGAGTTAACCCCCACGCAGATGGCCATCGAGTACCTGCGCCGCGACACTTCCGTTATGACCCCCGCGCAGTACCTGAAGAAGCTCAAACTCCTCGAGCTCGAGTTTGCCGATCTGATGTCGCTTTCATCAATGGAGCTGAAAGAAGAGATCGACCTGGCCTGGCGTTTAGGTATCCACTAACGCATTCTGTAAGTATGTTCAATTAGCGTTGATATCCCGGGCCGTATGGCCCTTTTTCTTTTTTAGCGGGCCGACAAAAAAATCCCCCGACGGGCGGGGGATGATTAGATAAAACTTCAGGCCTGATGAGACGCCGTTAGTCGTCGTCTTCATCGTCCAGTTCAACTGGAGTTTGATAGGCCTCCGGTTTCAGTACCAGCAGGTCGCAGCGCAGGTGGTCGATAACCTGTTCCGCGGTATTGCCGAGAAACGCGGCAGAGATGCCGGTGCGGCCAACGGTGCCCAGCACCACAATCCCGGCCTGCAGGTGTTCAGCTAAATCAGGGATAACCTCTTCAGGCAGCCCTTTTTCTACGTGGGTGCGACTTTCATCGATGCTGAATTTCTGACGCAGCGCTTTCATTGCCAGCAGATGCTGGCCGCGAATCGCATCGTTATAGATGCTCGGGTCAAAATCAGGTAATTCAATGGCGATGTTAATAGGCGTCACCGGATAGGCGCCAACCAGATGTACTTCGGTATGGTTAACCTGATCGGCGAGGGCGATGGTCTCCCGCACCAGTTTTTCATTAAGGGCGTTGTGATAGTTCTCTTCACTGGCCAGATTAACCGCCACCAGCGCTTTACCGCCTTCCGGCCACGGCTGATCTTTAACCATCCATACCGGGCATGGACATTTGCGCAGCAGGTGCCAGTCGGTCGGGGTGAAGATGACCGCTTCGAGTTTGTCGTGCTGATGGGCCATTTTCAGCAGCAGGTCGTGTTTATCGCTGATGATTTCCTGAATGATGGCTTCAAAGGGGCGGTTGTGCCACACCACTTTGATATCGATTGGCACCCCGGATTCAATGTAAAACTTGGCCTGTTCACGGATCCAGGCGCTGCGTTGGCTAATCACGCCCTGGCGCATCGCCGTCCGCTCGTCGGGCGACAGCAGGGTAGTCATTTCGTAGGAAAAATCATAAATCGGCAAAAAGGCTTTGATGCGTCCACCAATCCGTTGGTGCAGATACACCGCGCGCCGTAATGCAGGCTGGTCGTCCTGGTTAGGGTCGATTACTACCAGCATGTTCTGATACTTCGCCATACAGGGTCTCCTTACAGCTGTAGCTACAGTCAGTATTTAAAAAGATAACCTATATGGATGAATTGAAACAGGGGATGACCCTGGCCAGATCAACAAATTAGAAAAAAATGTCGATCCGGCACAAGGTGGAAGAGAGTATAGCGGAGATAAATCAGGCGACGTTGCGCGCCTGGCCTGCCAGTTGCGCCAGCAGATCGCTGTTTTCGATGGTGATATATTTCCCTTTTACCGCCAGCATACCGCTTTTCTGGAAACGACCAAGCAGGCGGCTGATGGTTTCAACCGTCAGGCCCAGATAGTTGCCGATGTCGCCACGGGTCATGGTCAGACGGAACTCACGCGGTGAGAAGCCGCGCTGCGCGAAACGGCGGGACAGGTTGTAGATAAAGGCCGCCAGCCGTTCTTCTGCGTTCTTTTTGGAAAGCAGCAGGATCATGTCCTGATCGCCTTTGATCTCGCCGCTCATCAGACGCATCATCTGTTGACGCAGGTTCGGCATTTTACCGGAAAGATCATCCAACGTTTCGAACGGAATTTCGCAGACCATTGAGGTTTCCAGCGCCTGCGCAAAGCTTGGGTGCAGGGCGGTGCCAATGGCGTCAAAACCGACCAAATCACCCGCCAGATGGAAGCCGGTAATCTGCTCATCGCCTTGTTCGGTGATGGTGTAGCTTTTGATGGTCCCTGAACGGATAGCGTACAGCGACTTCAGCTCATCACCCGCTTTGAACAGGGTTTGCCCTTTCTGAATAGGCTTTTTACGCTCGATGATATTATCAAGCTGATCCAGCTCATGTTCGTTCAAAGTAAAGGGGATGCAGAGCTGGCTAATGCTGCAATCCTGACAATGGATTGCACAACCACCAGACTGAATGCGTCGTATAATTCGCTTTTCCGGGATCATATGTCTGCTCAAGCTTTAATTGATATTGGTCAATTTTAACATCTTTTTGAGGAGCAAGTAAGTCTCGAAACCCGGAAAGACGTAATATTAGAAGGGTAAATATGTCGATCGCCATATCTCTTTGATAACAAGAAAATTATTAAGCGATTAATTATTGTAAAGTTACCTGTAATTTCCAAAAAAGGCATTATCTGTTAAAGCAGCAAATAGCCCTCATGGCGCAATAACCACTCTTTACGCTGTACGCCGCCGGCGTAGCCGGTCATGGTGCCGTTGCGGCCAATTACCCGATGGCAGGGAACCACAATGCTGACCGGATTGGAACCGTTTGCCGCGCCAACCGCACGGGCCGCGCCCGGACGGCCAAGAACCTCGGCTAACTGACCGTAATGCATCACCTGCCCGCAGGGAATCGTGCGCAGCGCTTGCCACACCTGACGTTGAAAGGGGGTACCGGCGGTTGCCGTCGGCAGGGTATCGATAATTGCGAGATCGCCGTCGAAGTATTGCTGCAGCTTCGCGCTCAGCCCGCCAGGATCGCGCGCATCAACGCGTTTATAACCCTCGTGACGGTAGTGGATGTCGAGCAGTTGCTCCATGCGGTCGCGGTGCTGATCCCACTCTACGGCGCGCAGGTTGAATTGTTCATCGCAAATGACCCACAGCGGCCCCAGCGGGGTGTCGATTTTATCTTGCAGCAGCGTCAGCATCGGGCGTCCTTCTACGAGGTTAATTCGGCAAGGGCACACCATATCATGACGTGCAGCCTGCAAACTATACCTCCGAAAGGTCAGCAAATAATGAAACCTGTACTATTAATTTATAAATACGAATCGCAGTCATTTAAATTCAGTCATTCCGTTGCCTGATGGTTAATCGTCGGAATAAAGGAAGGGGTGGAGCAATGTTTATTTTTGCATTAACTAGCAGGCGCGGCGTGATGGGCATTTTGCTACCTTTGTCTGGCGGCGAATTTCCCTGTGCGGAGGAGCGTTCAGTTCAAATCTCTATGCAGTTTGTCATACGCACGCGGATTAGTGTGAACTGGCTAATTCACCGGGAGGCACCCGGCGCCGCAGATAAATATACAGGCATTCCTTGAGTCAATTATTTTTTCCAGCGCTTTGGCGCTGGTTTTTTTTAACTACAAGAAAGGTGGCGATATGCAATACATGTTAACGGGAGTTGTTGTGTTGATTATCAGCGGATTAGCTATCAATTTGCTGTCGGTGGTCATCGAAAGTCTGTATAAAACGTTCCTGAACCGCACCACATCGCGTTAACTTACGCAGGCCATCCCTGGCCTGTCGCCGCGTTATGGCAAGCGTGGATAAATACCTGGGCCAATCGGTAGCCCTACCAGGTACCAGCCCACCAGCAACAGCAGCCAGACGGCTAAGAAAATCAGCGGGTAGGGTAATACCAGCGAATAGTAGGTACCCAGTCTGGCATCGGGCCGGTAGCGCTGTAAAAAGCCGAGAAACAGCGGTACAAATGGCGATACCGGCGCGAGCGGCAGTACGGACGAATCGGCGATACGAAACAGGATCTGCGCAAACGCCGGGTGAAAGCCCAGCAGCATAAACATCGGTACAAAAATGGGCGCCAGAATCGACCAGATAGCCGAACCGCTGGCGATAAACATACACAGAAATGCCGACAGCAGCGCCAGACCGACAAACGCCGGCACGCCATTCATTCCCGCACTTTCCAGTATATCCGTTAATCCTACCGCCATGAATTTCCCCATATTGCTCCAGTTGAACATGGCGACAAACTGGGCCAGCGGGAAGACCATCACGATGAAGCCGGCCATCTCCTTCATCGGCTCGATCATTAACTGCGGCAGGTCAGCCTGACGGCGAATTTTGCCGGTGGCGATGCCGTAAGCTAAAGATACGACGAAAAAGAAAAAGATAATCAGCGGTACGATGCCTTTAATAAAAGGCGAGGGCATCACGGTATGTTTGATAGGATCGCGCAGGATGCCGTTTTCCGGCACCACCATCAGTGCGATAACCGCCAAAAACAACAGCGCCGCAATACCGGCAATGCGCAGCCCGAAGCGCTGTTCCGCCGTCAGCGTCTGCAGCGTTTCATCGCTCTGGCCTTGCCACTTTCCTAGCCGCGGCTCGACCAGTTTATCGGTAATCAACCCGCCGACCAGCGTCAGAACGATGACTGAGGTGGCCATGAAATACCAGTTGTCGATAACGCTAACATGCAGCGAGGCATCAAGCGTTTTCGCCGCTTCGGTACTAATACCAGAGAGCAACACGTCGGTAGTGACAATAAGTAAATTTGCCGTGAATCCGCAGCCGACGCCGGCGATTGCCGCCAACAACCCGGCTACCGGATGGCGGCCGACGGCGAGAAACATTAACGCCCCTAGCGGCGGCATAATGACCAGCGCCGCGTCGGAAGAGATGTGGCTGAAGAAGGCGATAAATAACACCATGTAACTGGCGTAACGCGCGCTAACGTGCGATGACATCTTGACCATCAGCGACGGCAGCAGGCCGACACGTTCGGCGAAACCGGCGCCGAGCACCAGCGCCAGAATCGCCCCCAGCGGCGCGAAGCCGCTAAAGTTTTTAATCACGTTTGGCAGAAACCAGTGCAGCCCTTCAACGCTGAGCAGATTCTTTACCACCACTCGCGAACCGTCGGTGGGGTTCTGTACGCCGACGTTTAGCGCCGACAAAATGGCGGTGGCGGCCATCAGCGCGACGATCAGATAGATAAACAGCAAAAATGGATGCGGAACCTTATTACCTATTTTTTCAACCCAGCCATACAGCTTACCGGTGGGGGAATGCGACGGTATGGATGACATACTCATGGGCGTTCCTCAGTTGTCGTTGTTGTGTTGTTTGCGGCATGCCTCAGGGGTTGTCAGCTGTTATTTTTATTGGCGATTGCCATCACGCTGTACGCTATCCCAGAGGCTAATTTTTCTTATTTTAAAATTGATGGTACGACGTCACGTGGGATCGGGCACTGGTATGGAGTTACCGCCAGTACCTGAGCCAGTTCCTGCTGGCTTGCTTCGAGTAACGGCCTGTCGCTGAACAAACGAATCGCCGTTGCTCCCAGAATTTTACCCGCCAGCAGCATCCCTTTATGGGCGATGGAGGTTCTTCCCTGGCTCACCAGTTGCCAGCTATGCAGCGGCGTACCGATGGCGAAACAGGGGCTAAAACACTGGGCCACCGGCGCTTTCCTGCTCACGTCGCCGACGTCGGTAGAGCCCGCCAGCACGTTTTCCGTTGCCGCCCACGGCGCGACCTCATCGATCAACACCGTGTCGTGATGACGGCGGGCAAACGCTTTTCCTTCTTCACCGCTGGTGCCGGCAATATTCTTCAGGCTGTTATTTATATCGTTCACGCCGAGCGTGGCGCGAATATCCGCCGCGAAAGCGCGCTCTTCGTCACACCACTGCGGCGTACCGTAATGACATACGGCCTGATACATTGCCGCTTCCAGCGTGCGATTGGGGAGATAGCTGGAACAGGCTTTTTCAAAACGGCAACTGACGCTGGTTTCGGTCATCAGCGCGGCGCCCTGGGCGATTTTCTCAATACGGGCGAAGATTTGCTGCACATCGGCCATCTCCGGAGCGCGAATCAAATACAGCACTTCAGCTTGCGCCTGCACCACGTTGGGCGACACGCCGCCGGTATCGGTAATGGCGTAGTGCACACGCGCTTTCTCGATAATATGCTCATTGAGGAAATTACTGCCGGTGGTCATCAGCGTGACGGCGTCCAACGCGCTCCGCCCCAGATGCGGTGAGTTTGCCGCGTGCGCAGCGGTTCCGGTAAAGCGCCACGCCGCCTGAATATTGGCCAGCGTGCTGGTACTGAACATCCCGGCCCAGGCTTCCGGATGCCACGTGAGGGCGGCGTCAATATCATCGAATAATCCCTCGCGCACCATAAAGGTTTTACCCGAGCCGCCTTCTTCCCCCGGGCAGCCATAAAAGCGCAGGGTGCCCGCTCCGCCTTGCTGCTGCAGCCACTGTTTCGCGGCGACGGCGGCGGCGAACGCCGCGGTGCCGAGGAGATTATGCCCACAGCCGTGGCCGTTTTCCCCCGGCGTCGCGGATGTTGGTTCAGCACTGTGCGCCTGTTGGCTGAGTCCTGCCAGCGCATCAAACTCGCCGAGCAGGGCGATGACCGGTTTACCCTCGCCATAGCTGGCGATAAACGCATTGGGTATGCCGCCAGCGTGACGGGTTAGCTGAAAACCTTCCGTTTCCAGCGCATCGGCCAACCGCGCGGCAGACCAGAATTCCTGGAAGCGGGTTTCCGGATGATCCCAGATATCATCGGCAATAGCGCAAAAATCGTCGCGCCGTGACGTAATGATGTCATCGACAAATTGATAGATCTTTTCCATCACACACCTCGCTGCCAGGGAAAGTTGAGCGCGATGCGCGCCAGCGTCTCGACCGCGATGACCATCACGCCTTCGTCGAAATCAAATTTCTCGTTGTGATGTCCGGCGCTCAGTTCAGTACCGAAAATCATGTATGAAGCCAGTCCGCCGCGATCCTGTACCCGCGCCATCATCAAAGTGGCATCTTCAGATCCCGCCGGCGCGGCAATATGATCCACTGCTTCTACTACCCCCGGCACCTGCGCTGCCTGCTCACGCAGGTATTGCACCCACGCCGGAGAGGGGGCGCTGGAGGTTGCCGCGCCCATGAGCCGAAGTTCATAGCGGGCTTCATACATCGCTGCGGCGCCGGCAATCACGTTTTGCGCCCGCTCAAACACATACTGGTTGATAGCTTCCGTCTCGCCGCGGGTTTCCACTTTAATTAGCGCCGATGAGGGGACCACGTTACGCCCGGTGCCGGCCTGTATGACGCCGACGTTAACCCGCGAGGCGCCTGCGCTGTGCGGCGCGATGGCGTGTAATGCGAGGGCTGCCTGGGCGGCGGCCAGTAGCGCGTTGCGCCCATCTTCCGGTTTGCCGCCGGCGTGAGCGGCGACGCCCTCGAATTGCACGTCGAATTTGGTGGTCGCCATAAAGTTGTCACCGCCGCAGACCACGGTACCGTTGGGAACGCCGGTACCGATATGAATGGCGGTGAAGTAGTCCACGTTATCGAGCACGCCTGCCGCCACCATCGCGCGCGCGCCGCGGGTGCCTTCTTCGGCAGGCTGGAAAATCAGCTTGATGATCCCGTTGAGCCGATCGGCACACTGCTTTAGCACGTGCGCCAAACCCAGCCCAATGGCGGTATGTCCGTCATGGCCGCAGGCGTGCATCATCCCGGCGTTGCAGGAGGCGAAACACGCGCGATGCGGGCGATGGCGATCGTCGTGTTGTTCGTTAAGATCGAGCGCGTCCATATCGACGCGAAACGCAAGCGTAGGGCCGGGGCGGCCGGTGTCCAGGGTGGCGACGACGCCGGCGAATCCGCCTTCAAAAGCCGGCAGCCAACGTTCCGGCGCTCCCTGTTCGCGGGCGCGCTGGAATGCCTGCTCCAGGCTGGCATCGTCGGGCAGCCCCATCCGGCTGTCGGCATCGATAACGTCGCGACCCAGCGCCAGTTGATAACCGAGGCCGTCTAAGATCTCGGCAACCTTGCTGGCGGTGCGAAATTCCAGCCAGCCGGACTCCGCGTGCAGGTGAAAATCACGACGCCATTGCGTCATTTCCGGCGCCAGCTGGCTTACCAATTCATGAAGTTGCGGCATAACCCTTCCTGTCATAATTAAAAAGTGTGACGGCGTTCACGGTGTGATAGCTTTTAATTATCACAAACGCCTTTCTGGCAATCTCACCCTTAACCTGCCACAGCATGATGGATTACAGTAGATGTCATTTTCTTCTGTCTGATAAACAGTGGTTATCACTTAAAACATGTCATTTCAGATTAAATTTCATCAAATTCGCGCCTTCGTTGAGGTCGCTCGTGAGGGGAGTATTCGCGGCGCCAGCCGGGCGCTGGCGATCTCGCAGCCCGCGTTGACCAAAGCGATTAAAGAGCTGGAAGAAGGGCTTTCCGCCCAACTGTTTGTCCGCCGCAGCCAGGGGGTGGCGCTGACGGAAAACGGCGAAAGTTTTTATCAACATGCGAGCCTGATCCTTGAAGAGCTTCGGGCGGCGCAGGATGAACTCCTGCAGCGTCAGGGGGAGCAGGCGGGGCAGATTAATATTGGTCTCGGCGCCAGCGTCGCCCGTTCGCTGATGCCATCGGTTATCTGTCGTTTTCATCAGCAGCATCCGCTGGTGAAGGTTCGGATCATGGAAGGGCAACTCCTGGCGATGATTAATGAACTGCGTCAGGGTGAGCTTGATTTCACTATCAACACCTACTACCCCGGCCCGTACGATCATGAATTCAGCTTTGAAAAACTGTTTGAGAAACCGTTCGCGGTATTCGCCCGCGCAGGGCATCCGGCGGCGCGCGCCACTTCCCTGACTGAATTGCTCGATCACCACTGGACGATGCCAACGCCGCGCGGTAGCTACTTCAAACAGTTGCAGGAGATGTTTAATCAGGCCGGGCTGGCGCCCAAGGTCGATATCGTTTGCGAAACCTTCTCTTCGTGCATCAGTCTGGTGGTGAAGAGCGATTTCCTTAGTATTCTGCCGGTAGAGCTCGGAAACGATCCGATGATGGCGGATAAACTGGTGATGATCCCCATACGTGAGGTATTGCCCAGAGCAACCTACTACCTGATCCAGCGGCGCGACACGCGACCAACGCCGTTAACGGCTTCGTTAATCACCCTGTTTCGTCGTCAAAGCCGTCAATTGTTTCCTTAAATATCCCGCGTTGGTCTATTTGCCAGCAGTTGCGGCTAAACGCGTTGAGGGGTAGGCGTGAGGCGGCTATAGTAGCAGGCGATAGCCGCTGGAGGAGTGACCATGAACCTTGACGACAAATCCCTGTTTCTTGACGCCATGGAGGATGTCCAGCCTCTGAAACGCAATAATGACGTACACTGGCATCGTGAACGACCCGCGCGCGCGCCGCAGCGTATTGATACCCTACAGCTCGATAATTTTCTGACCACCGGCTACCTCGATATTGTGCCGCTCGCCGTGCCGCTGGAGTTCAAACGGGAAGGGCTGCAAAGCGGAGTGCTGGAAAAGCTGCGGCGTGGAAAATACAGCCAGCAGGCAAGCCTGTCGCTGTTGCGTCAGCCGGTCGAACAGTGCCGGCAAATGCTGTTCGCCTTCGTGATACAGGCGCAAAAAGAGGGGCTGCGTAATTTACTTATCATCCACGGCAAAGGCCGTGATGACCAGGCCCATGCCAATATTATTCGCAGCTACCTGGCGCGCTGGCTGCCAGAGTTGCCCGAGGTACAGGCGTTTTGCGCCGCGCTACCGCACCACGGCGGCAGCGGCGCTTGTTACGTGGCGCTGCGTAAATCCGAACAGGCTAAGCAGGAGAACTGGGAGCTGCACGCTAAACGCAGCCGCTAGCGCAGCAGCAGCGTTAGCTCGCGGGCGGCTTTTTGTAATTCCGGCAGCACTCTGTCCAGCATTTCGCGGGTCGACATCTGGCCCGCGTGAACCCCGACGTTCAGCGCTGCTTCCACCTGTCCCTGCGGGTTATATAGCGGTACCGCCAGCGAACGCAGCCCCATTTCCAGTTCCTGATCGTTCAACGCATATCCCTGCTGATGCACGCGTTTTAGCTCCGCGCGCAGCTTATTCACCGAATCTACCGTTTGCGGGGTGTAGCGAATCATCGTCACCCGGCCCAGCATGTCGTTCAGCCTTTCTTCCGGCTGATGGCTTAACAGCACGCGCCCCATGGAGGTTGCCCACGCCGGCAGACGGCTGCCGATATCAAGATCGATCGTCATAATGCGCGAACTGGAGGCGCGGGCGATATACAGGATATCGTCGCCATCCAGGGTGGCGATTGAGCAGGACTCATTGAGCATTTCGCTCAGATGCTTGAGCACCGGCTGCGCCGAGCGCGCCAGCGGCGTTGAGGCCAGCCAGGCGTGACCGAGGGCAAGTATCCGTGGACGCAACTGGAAATTCTTGCCGTCTTCGGCGTAGACGAAACCCAGCTTGCTTAGGGTGTACAGGCAGCGACGTACCGCCGCTCGGGGGATGCCGGTCTTTTGGCTGATCTGCGAAATCGACAGTACCGGGCGCTGCGGGGTAAAAGCCTGAATCACTTCCAGCCCGCGCGCCAGCGATGCCATAAAGTTCGGATCGCCCTTAAACGGATCGCCGTCGCCCGCCACTACATCATCTGGATGCTTGTCCATTTTGTTCTCCGTATTTGCCATCGATCACATTCTTTCGCTAAAGATATACGATGTTCGATTATCGCACCATATTTCGATTATCGCCCTTGACCAGCATCGTTAAGCGGGTCACATTTTGTGCGAACAACGCATATAAGTGCGATTACCGCACGTTAAGGAGCGACCTGATGATTGATAAAAGCGTGTCGACGCTGAGTGAGGCCATTGCCGGGATCCACGACGGCGCGACCATCATGATCGGCGGATTTGGCCCCGCCGGGCAGCCGACGTATCTGATCGATGCCCTGATTGACCAGGGCGCCCGCGACCTAACCATTATTAATAACAACGCGGGTAATGGCGAGGTGGGGCTGGCGGCGCTGCTCAAAGCCGGACGGGTGCGCAAAATGATCTGCTCATTCCCGCGCCAGGTAGATTCACAAATTTTCGATGACCTCTATCGCCGCGGCAAAGTTGAGCTGGAACTGGTGCCGCAGGGCAACCTGGCGGCGCGGATCCAGGCCGCTGGCGCAGGTCTCGGCGCGGTCTTTACCCCTACCGGCTACGGCACGCCGCTGGCGGAAGGCAAAGAAACCCGGGAAATCGACGGCCGTCATTACGTGCTTGAATATCCAATTAAAGCCGATTTTGCGCTGATTAAAGCCCATCAGGGCGACCGCTGGGGCAACCTGGTCTACCGCAAAGCGGCGCGCAACTTCGGCCCGATTATGGCGACCGCCGCCAAAACCACCATTGTTGAAGTCTCGCAACTGGTCGCCCTTGGCGAACTCGACCCGGAAAACATCATCACGCCGGGGATTTTCGTCCAGCGCGTATTCTCGCTGGAAAATCTGTCCGCCGCGCAAAGCGCCTGAGGAGCCGAAGATGCAAAAACTGACTCGTGACGAAATGGCCCAGCGCGTCGCCCGCGATATTCCGGAAGGCGCTTACGTAAACCTCGGTATTGGCCTGCCGACCCGTATCGCCAACTATCTACCTGCCGATAAAGAGGTGTTCCTGCACAGTGAAAACGGGCTACTGGGAATGGGGCCGAAGCCGCAGCCCGGCGAAGAGGACCCGGAGCTGATCAACGCGGGTAAAGAGTATGTCACCCTGCTGCAGGGCGGCTGTTTTTTCCACCATGGCGATTCCTTCGCCATGATGCGCGGCGGGCATCTCGATATTTGCGTGCTGGGCGCCTATCAGGTTTCCGCCAGCGGCGATCTCGCTAACTGGAGCACCGGCGCGCCGGATTCGATCCCGGCGGTCGGAGGGGCGATGGATTTGGCTATCGGCGCCCGCCAGGTGTTTGTGATGATGGACCATCTGACCCGCGATGGCGAATGCAAACTGGTCGAGCAGTGCAGCTATCCGCTGACCGGCGTTGGCTGCGTCAGCCGTATCTATACCGATCTGGCGGTCATCGATATTACCGACCGTGGTCCGGTGGTACGCGAAATCTTTAACGGCCTCTCATTTGAAGAGCTACAGCGCATCACTCCGGTGGCGCTAACTTTTGAACAACTGGCGGAAAGCGCGTAAGGAACCTATGATGAATCAGGCATTTATCTGTGATGCGGTGCGTACGCCGTTTGGCCGTTTTGGCGGCGCATTATCCGGTATGCGCGCTGACGATCTGGCGGCGCTGCCGCTGAAAGCGCTGCTGGAGCGTAATCCGGGTCTCGATCCGGCGCTAATTGATGATGTGATCTACGGCTGCGCCAACCAGGCCGGAGAAGATAACCGTAACGTGGCGCGTATGGCGCTGTTGCTGGCCGGGCTGCCGCAGAGCGTTCCCGGCAGCACGATTAACCGCCTGTGCGGCTCGAGCCTTGATGCGATCGGCGTCGCGGCGCGGGCGATTAAAAGCGGCGAAACCCAGCTGATGATCGCCGGCGGGGTGGAGAGTATGTCGCGCGCGCCGTTTGTGATGGGCAAAGCCGAGAGCGCCTTTAGCCGCTCGATGCAGATGGAAGATACCACCATTGGCTGGCGTTTTATTAACCCGCAGATGAAAGCGCTGTACGGCGTGCACTCGATGCCGGAAACCGCGGAAAACGTCGCCGATGAGTTTGCCATTTCTCGCGCCGACCAGGATGCTTTTGCGCTTCGTAGCCAGCTGCGTACCGCTGCGGCGCAGGAAGCGGGGCGTTTCGCCGATGAACTGATCGCCGTATCGGTACCGCAACGCAAAGGTGAGCCGCTGTGTTTCAGCCGCGATGAACACCCGCGCAGCACCTCGCTGGAGGCGCTGGCCAAATTGCGCGGCGTGGTCCGAGCCGACGGCAGCGTTACCGCCGGTAACGCCTCCGGCGTCAATGATGGCGCCTGCGCGCTGCTGTTGGCCAGTGAACAGGCCATGTCAGCGAATGATTTACAGCCGCTGGCGCGGGTTGTCGGCGTGGCGACGGCAGGGGTGGCGCCGCGAATTATGGGCTTCGGCCCGGCGCCGGCGGTGCGTAAGGTGCTGGCGCAAACCGGGCTGACGCTGGCGCAGATGGACGTCATCGAATTGAATGAGGCTTTTGCCGCACAGGCGCTGGCGGTTACCCGTGATTTAGGTCTGCCGGATGATGCCGCCCACGTTAACCCCAACGGCGGGGCCATCGCGCTGGGCCATCCGCTAGGCGCTTCCGGCGGGCGTCTGGCGATGACCGCCGCTTATCAGTTGAAGCGAACCGGCGGCCGCTATGCGCTGTGCACCATGTGTATCGGCGTGGGCCAGGGGATTGCGCTGATTATTGAACGCGTTTAAGGAGTAGCGATGAGTTTGTTGACCCCCATGTTGCGCAGCAGTCCGCTAACCGACTGGTTTAGCGATGCGCAGCGGGTACAGGGCATGCTGGATTTCGAAGCCGCGCTGGCGCAGGCGCAGGCCGACTGCGGGCTGGTGCCGAAGGCGGCAGTCTCGCCGATAGTCAACGCCTGCCGGCATGCGCTTATTGATTTCGACGCGCTGGGACAGGCTGCGGCCAGCGCCGGTAATCTGGCAATTCCGCTGGTCAAACAGCTGACCGCGCGTGTGAAAGCGCAGGATCCTGACGCCGCGCGCTATGTCCATTGGGGCGCCACCAGCCAGGACGCTATCGATACCGGGTTTGTTTTGCAACTGCGCGGCGCGCTGGCGGCGACGGATAGCCTGCTACAAAGCCTGATTGATGCGCTTGCCGAACAGGCGCAGCGCTATCAGCATACGGTGATGCCGGGGCGCACCTGGATGCAGCATGCGCTGCCGGTCACCTTTGGCCTTAAACTGGCGGGGACGCTGGATGCGCTGCTGCGCTGGCAGCAGCGGTTGATCGAGATGCGCCCACGGGTGCTGGCGCTGCAGTTTGGCGGCGCGGCTGGCACGCTTGATTCATTGAAACAGCAGGCGCCGCAGGTCGCGCAGGCGTTAGCGCAAACCCTCGAGCTGCAGTTGCCGGATACGCCATGGCATAGCCAGCGCGACCGTTTCCTCGAAGTCGGCGCCTGGTTCGCCGGCGTTTGCGGCACCCTGGGAAAATTCGCCAATGATTTTTCGCTGCTGATGCAAACCGAGGTTGCGGAAGTCGGCGAGCCGCTGGCGGAAGGGCGCGGGGGCTCCTCGACCATGCCGCACAAACGTAATCCGGTCTCCTGCGCGGCGATTTTAACCGCGGCGCAGCGCACGCCGGGGCTGGTCGCCACCCTTTACGCCGGTCAAATCCAACAGCATGAGCGCGCGCTCGGCGGCTGGCAGGCGGAATGGGAAACGCTACCGGAGCTGATTATGCTGGTGGGCGGGGCGCTGGCGCAAACTGACATGCTTGTGCGCGAGATGCAGGTTTTCGTGCATAAGATGCGTGCCGACCTTGATATTACCCACGGGCTGATTATGGCGGAAGCGGTGACCCTGGCGCTGGCGGAGTTTATCGGCAAAGCCGAGGCGCATCACCGTGTAGAAGCGCTGTGCCGCCAGGCTCTGGACAGTCACGGTTTGCTTGTCGATCTGCTGGCGGCTGACCCGCTGGTCAGTCAGTATCTCTCCCGCGAACGTTTAAACATGCTACTGGATCCGGCAACGGCCACCGGTAGCGCCGAACGCTTTGTGCGCCAGGTACTGGCGCGTTATCAGGAGCAACGTCATGAATCTTGATTATCAACTCGACGGGCCAGAAGGCGCGCCGGTTATCGTGCTGTCGAATTCGCTTGGCACCACGCGCGCAATGTGGCAGCCACAAATGGAGGCCCTGACGGCGAATTTTCGCGTACTGCGTTATGACACCCATGGCCATGGTAAAACGACGAAAAACGGCAAGGTGGCCCTGGCGCAATTGGGTGAAGATGTGATTGCGCTGCTCGATCACCTAAATATCGACAAAGCGCTGTTTTGCGGTATTTCGATGGGCGGGCTGACGGGATTATGGCTGGCGCGCTTTGCGCCGGAACGTTTTTACGCGGTGGCGGTGGCCAATACCGCGGCGCGGATCGGCGATCAGTCGGGCTGGCTTTCTCGCGCCCGCGCGGTACGTCAGGAAGGGATGGATGTGGTTGCCGCGGGGGCGGCGGATCGCTGGTTCAGCGATGCTTTCCGCCAGCGCGCGCCGGAGGTGGTCGAGGCATTATGCCATCAACTGACTCATAGCGACGCCGAAGGCTACGCTGCCTGCTGCGAAGCCCTGGCGGCGGCAGACCTGCGGGGGGAGGTCGGGCAAATTGCGATTCCTGTGCTGATTATTGCCGGAGAAAGTGACCCTGTCACGACTGTCGCCGACGCTAACTTCCTGCATCAGCAGATCGCCACTTCACAGGTGGTGGTGTTGAAGGCGTCGCATCTGTCGAACATTGAAGCGCCTGCTGCCTTTAACGCCGCGCTGAACGGCTTTTTGCTGGGGGAGCAAAATGGAAGATAAACAACGTTACCAGCAGGGAATGGAGGTTCGCCGCAAGGTATTAGGCGATGCTCACGTTGACCGTACTCTGCAGAATCTGACGCCGCTGAACGAGGAGTTTCAGGATTTCATTACCCGTTACGCCTGGGGAGAAACCTGGACCCGTCCAGGGCTCGATCACCATACCCGCAGCATGATCACTATTGCGATGCTGATTGCGCTGAACCGCGAGGCGGAACTTAAGATGCATCTGCGCGCCGCCTTTAATAACGGCGTGACCCGTGATGAGCTGAAAGAGCTGATTATGCATTCGGCGCTGTACTGCGGCTTACCGGCGGCGAACGCCACGTTGCACCTGGCGCAGCAGGTGTTTGCCGAGATCGACGCCGCGCAGGCGTAGCGGGGCGGCGCATTGCGCCTTGTACGGGCTACTAAATCGCACAGCGCTGTAGCCCCGGTAAGCGGTAGCGCCACCGGGGATTTTGAGTTGTAGGCCGGATAAGCGCAGCGCCATCCGGCATTGCCTGATGGCGCTGCGTCGGCGTGGGACGACGTTACCTGTCGCGCTCCTGCGGCGCGACCGCCGGGGCGGTATACCAATCCTCTTTGGCGACCACCACCGCGCCTTTCGGTTGCATGACAAAATTGGGCGACATAATCTGCACGCCAAATTCGTTAAATACATCGATAATGCTGCTGTGCAGCGCGTTGCGCCCCTCCGGCAGTGTCGTTTCGGGTAACAGCCGCACCTGCAGTTCATACGACGTATACCAGTCGAGCAATCCCAGTTTGCGAACCACCGGCGGCACCTGATGATCCACTCCCTGGGCGCGGTGGGCCGCCAGTTCCAGCATCGCCTGTACCTGCCGCCACGGCGTGTCGTAACCAATGGTCACGCCGGTGGTGAGGTTGATTCCCTGTTGCGGGTCACTGGCGCTGAGATTGGTGATTTTACCGCTGACCACCACCGCGTTCGGCAGGGTGACAATATAGTTTTCGCGGGTCAGGATTTTGGTCGCCAGCATGCCGATCTCGCTGACCTGGCCTTCGTTATCGGCGATGCGGATCCAGTCGCCTTTGTGCAGCGCGCGGGTATAAATCAGCACCAGGCCGCTCATGGCGTGATTCATCACCCCCGCTGAGCCCAGCGTCAACATCAGACCGAAGAACACGCTAATCCCCTTGAAGGCCAGAGAGTTTGCGCCAGGCAGGAAAGGATAGGCGGCGGAGAGCGCAAAAAGCCAGATAACCACGGCGATAAGCTTTCGCGTGGCGCCGACGGTTTCCGGATGCAGACCGGGGATCTGCAGACGTCCGGCGGCGACCTGATCCAACACCACCTTCAGCAGGCGGATGATAAACCACGTAATCAGAAAGATAAGCAGTACGATCATCAATCCCGGCAGCGCCGACACGATGGACAGCGAAATATCGCGAATCACCCCTACCGACCACTCACCGAGCGACTCTCCCCATACCCGGGTCCACGGAAACAGGCTGAATACCCAACTCAGCCAGACATAACCCGCCAGTACCCCAAGCAGTATGACCAGCAGCGCGTATAATCGGCTTTCAATGTTGCCGAGAAAACGCCGCCAGTTATGCGGGATCATGCTGCGTTTTTCGAGGATCCGCAGATGGAAAAAGCGCCTCACTCGCCGCCACGAACGGAAAGCGAGATAGCAGGCCAGGGCGAGGAGCAACGCGCCGGCGGCGGATTTTAGCGCCGCCAGCAGCAGATAGCGGGTATTGTACTGTTCGCGCAGCGACGTCCGCTGCGCTTCCATACGGGCAAGAACGCGCTGCGCCGCCTGATCGAGGGTAAGATCGTCGCCTTCATCGAGGTCCGCCTGGCTTAGCAACATAATAGGTTTGCCATTCATCAGAAACAGCCGTCCCGGCTGGTTGTAGCGGGTGACTGGCACCACCTGTAGCGGCTGGCTGATATCGGCCTCGGTAAAGGCGCGTAGCGTATTGCGGATGCGCAGAACCCGTTCTTCCGGCGTGGTCTGGCCGAAGGTGGCCTGCAGCATGACGATCGGTTGATGGAAAATAGCGACGGTTCGCGCCTGCTCGCGAGCGGTGGGCTGCTGACGCGGTTCTGCCGCCGAAAGCGGGAAGGCCAGCCATAGCAGAAAACACGCCGTTAATAACGCCTGGATCCTGTTCATATGCGACACCGGAAAAGGGGGAATTATTGTTATTTTTCAGCTGGTCAAACTCTGAACGGCTGCTGGATTGAGCATAGTTCAGCGTCGGGTGAATTCAAGAGTAAAGGGGGAGAATACGCCCGACGATGAGCCGCCGGGCGTGGAGGGAATTAGCCGTGTTGTTTACAACCGGCGCACTGCTGATTTTGGATCTGTTGGAAGAAATCGTTACCTTTATCATCAACGAGAATAAAGGCAGGGAAATCTTCGACTTCGATTTTCCAGATAGCTTCCATTCCCAGCTCCGGATAAGCCACGCACTCGAGGCTCTTAATGCTCTGTTGGGCAAGGACTGCCGCCGGGCCGCCAATGCTGCCGAGGTAGAAGCCGCCGTGTTTATGGCAGGCGTCGGTCACCTGCTGGCTGCGGTTACCTTTGGCCAGCATCACCATGCTGGCGCCGTGCGATTGCAGCAGATCGACGTAGGAATCCATACGTCCCGCGGTGGTCGGGCCCAGGGAGCCGGAGGCGTAACCAGCCGGCGTTTTGGCCGGACCGGCGTAGTAGATCGGGTGATCTTTCACGTACTGCGGCAGCGCTTCGCCGTTATCGATAAGCTCTTTCAGCTTCGCGTGGGCAATGTCGCGGGCCACGATAATCGTGCCGTTAAGGCTCAGACGCGTGGAGACCGGGTGCGCCGACAGCTGTGCCAGGATTTCGCTCATCGGCTGGTTCAGGTTGATGCTAACCACATTGCCTTCGCCTTGCTGGCGCAGGTGTTCAGGAATGTATTTCCCCGGGTTGCTTTCCAGTTTTTCAATCCAGATGCCGTCGCGGTTGATTTTAGCTTTGATATTGCGGTCGGCGGAGCAGGAGACGCCCATGCCGATCGGGCACGACGCGCCGTGGCGCGGCAGACGGATAACGCGAATATCGTGGGCGAAATATTTCCCGCCGAACTGCGCGCCGAGACCGAGATTTTGCGCTTCCAGCAGTAGCTCTTGCTCCAGCTGCACATCGCGGAACGCCTGACCGTGTTCGTTGCCTGCGGTCGGCAGGTCGTCATAGTAGCGGGCGGAAGCCAGCTTAACGGTCTTCAGCGTCGCTTCCGCTGAGGTGCCGCCAATCACAAAGGCGATGTGGTAGGGCGGGCAGGCCGCGGTACCGAGGGTACGCATCTTCTCGACGAGGTAGTTTTTCAGCTTCGCCGGGGTGATTAACGCTTTGGTTTCCTGGTACAGATAGGTTTTGTTGGCGGAACCGCCGCCTTTCGCCATGCACAGGAATTTATATTCGTCGCCGTCGACGCTGTAGAGATCGATCTGCGCCGGCAGGTTGGTGCCGGTGTTGACCTCTTTATACATATCCAGCGGCGCATTCTGCGAGTAACGCAGGTTGTCTTCGGTATAGGTGTTATAGACGCCCTGCGCCAGCGCGGCTTCATCGCCGCCGCCGGTCCAAACGCGCTGGCCTTTTTTACCCATGATGATGGCGGTGCCGGTATCCTGGCAGGTGGGCAGCACACCTTTGGCGGCGATTTCGGAATTACGCAGGAACTGCAGCGCGACGTATTTGTCGTTTTCGCTGGCCTGCGGGTCGAGCAAAATGGCCGCGACCTGCTGCTGATGCGAAACGCGCAGCATAAAAGCGGCATCGTGGAAGGCCTGCTGCGCCAGCAGGGTTAACGCCTGCGGTTCAACCTGCAATACTTCCTGGCCAGCGAATTTGGCGACGGAGACGTGCTCTTTGCTGAGCAAATAGTATTCGGTATCGTCATGCGCCATCGGGAACGGGTCTTGATAAACAAAGGGTTTCGTCGACATATTCACATACTCCATAAAGATAAAAACCGCCGGGGGAAGACCCGGCGGTTATGAATCAGAACATCATGGACATCCACGGATAGCCAATCAGCAGCAGGGCGGCCAGGAAGATGGCGCCGAAGATGGTGCCGAGGCGCCAGTAGTCTTTGGTCGGCAGATAGCCGCTGCCGTAGTAAATCGGGCTCGGACCGGTACCGTACGGGGTGATGATGCCCATCACGCCCAGCGAGGTCACCATCAGCAGGACGAAGACTTCCATATTCATTCCCGGGATAGTCGAAGCGATGGTCAGCATGGCCGGCAGCAGCGCGGTAGTGTGCGCGGTGGTACTGGCGAACAGGTAGTGCAGCAGATAGAACGCCAGCAGCAGGACGATGGTCGCAACCCCCGGAGAAATACCGCTCATCAGCGCGCCGCCTTCTTTACCCAACCAGGCGATGAAACCAGTGGAGGAGAGACCGTCAGCCAGCGCGACCAGCGTGGCGAACCAGACAAAGGTATTCCACGCCGCTTTGTTGTTGGTGATATCGCTCCAGGACAGCACGCCGGTCCACAGCATCAGCACGATAACCAGCAGGGCAGCCAGCGCCGGTTCAATCCAGTCGGCGGCGAAGATCCACATCATCAGCGCGAAGCAGACGAACACCAGCAGCAGGATTTCATTGCGCGACAGTTTGCCCAGTTTCTCCAGTTCACGAGCGGCCCACAGCGGCACTTCGTTATTGATTTTAACTTCTGGCGGATAGAACCAGTACGCCAGCAGCGGCATGGCCAGGATCAGCAGGATACCGAGCGGCAGGAAGGCGATAAACCAGGTACCCCAGGAGATGTTGATACCAACGATGCTTTTTACCAGCGCCAGCGCCAGCAGGTTCGGCGCCAGCGCCGACAGGAACATGGAACTAGTGATACAGGCGGCAGTAATGGCTACCCACATCAGATAAGAGCCAATACGGCGTGCGCTCGGATCGTTAGGTTTAGAACCGTACAGCGGCGGCAGGTTAGCGATAATCGGGTAGATGGTCCCGCCGCTACGTGCGGTGTTGGACGGGGTAAACGGCGCCAGCAGCAGGTCAGCGAAGGTAATGGCGTAGCCCAGCGTCAGGCTGCGGCGGCCAAGATATTTTACCAGAATCAGCGCCAGACGGCGGCCGAACTGGGTTTTGTCATAGCCGGCGGCGAACATGAACGCGCCGAAGATAAGCCACACGGTAGAGTTGCCAAAGCCGCTCACCGCCCATTTAAATGACGCGCCGGCCAGCTTAAAGCTTGGCGCCGCCATCTGTTCCGGGCTGAACAGTAGCCACTGGCTACATAAAGCAATCACCACCACCCCGGTGATACCGATAACGGCGCCCGGCAGCGGTTCGAAGATAAGGCCGACGATGACGCCAACGAAGATAGCAAAATAGTGCCAGGCGAAAGGCGGTAAGCCGTCAGGCACCGGGACGAACAGCAGCAGTACGGCGACGATAATGGGCAACGCCATCATGATCAGACGTTTATACGCCGCGTTAGACGCGGCACCGGCAGGCGGTATGGTTGTCTTTTTCTCTTTCATAATGAGTATCTGCTAGTAGTTGAAAATACGGTTCCGTCTTCGCTTACAACACTCGATTTTTTTAGTTGCGAAAGTTTCTTTAATTATTAATTGTCGAGATTGCTTGTTGCTTAAACGGTTATTTAACGCGTTTTTCGCGGCGTTAAATTAAATTCATTGGGTATTTATATATTGCGCTTTCACGTTGCATTGCAATTGATCGAGATCAAAAAAAACAGGTGATCTGGATCTTTTTTTTCGTTTGGCAATAACCACATATGATGATGTGGTTATTATCCGCAAGAAACGTCAATTGTTAAGGGAACGCTTAAAAAATAATAAATGGCTAAAGCAATTAATTATTTAACTTATTGAAATTTCGTGTTTTATTTTTGTTTTTCGCGTTTTTCTAGCGTTAACAAAAGTGACCGAAATGTTATCATTCATTTGTATTATGTAAATGCGATATATAAATTTAATAATACAATGGAGGTATTGCTGTTATTGCAGGTATTAAATAGTTTTTTAACTAACGTAATTAATTTAGTAACTAAAAAACACGCTATATTATTGGCATGACAACAGGAATGAAAATAAACAATCAATAAAATTTCCGTCACCCAATTCTGAATTTCAATATTTAAAATCTGGAGTGTTAATATGACCAGTAACGAACGAATTCTGCAGCCATTTACTTTACCGAATGGGACTGAACTGAAAAACCGTTTGCTAATGGCGCCAATGACCACCTGCACCGGTTATTTCGATGGTACCGTCACCAGCGAGCTCGTTGAATACTATAGCGCCCGCGCCGGCAGCATCGGGACTATCATCGTTGAATGCTGCTTTATTGATGATTATGGTCTGGCCTTCCCGGGCGCTATCGGCATCGATAACGATGAAAAAATCGCCGGGCTGGCGAAAATCGCCGAAGCGATTAAAGCGGAAGGCTCAAAAGCGATTCTGCAGATTTACCACGGCGGCCGCATGGTTGACCCACAGTTGATTGGCGGTCGCCAGCCGGTGGCGCCAAGCGCTATTGCCGCGCCGCGTGAGGGCGCCGCGATGCCGCGGGCGCTGAGCGGAGAAGAAGTGGAAGGGATGATCGCCAAGTTTGGGGACGGCGTCCGTCGCGCGATTCTTGCCGGTTTCGACGGCGTCGAAATCCACGGCGCCAACACCTATCTTATCCAGCAGTTCTATTCGCCGAACTCTAACCAGCGTGACGATGAGTGGGGCGGCAGCCGCGACAACCGCGCCAGATTCCCGCTGGCGGTACTGGACATCACGCATAAAATGGCCCGTCAGTACGCTGACGATGCCTTTATTATCGGCTATCGCTTCTCGCCGGAAGAGATGGAAGTCCCGGGGATCCGCTTCGACGACACCATGTATCTGCTGGAAAAACTGGCCGCCCGCGGCGTCGATTATCTGCATTTCTCGGTTGGCGCGACGCTGCGCCCGTCTATCGTCGATACCCGCGATCCGACGCCGCTGATTGAAAAATACTGCGCCATGCGTTCTGAAACGCTGGCGCAGGTGCCGGTGATGGGTGTCGGCGGAGTGGTTAACGCAGCCGACGCCGAACAGGGCCTCGATCACGGTTATGACCTGATGGCCGTCGGCCGCGCCTGCATCGCCTATCCGGACTGGGCGGCACGCATCGCCGCCGGTGAAGAGCTGGAGCTGTTTATCGACAGCACCCAGCGCGAGGCGCTGCATATTCCGGAACCGCTGTGGCGTTTCTCGCTGGTCGAAGCGATGATCCGCGACATGAGCATGGGCGACGCCAAATTTAAGCCGGGGATGTTTGTTGAAACCGTTCAGGACGATGCCAATGAACTGGTGATCAACGTCAGCCTCGAAAATGATCATATTGCCGATATCGAACTGGCGGCGAGCCCGGTGCAGACCGTCGAGTTCACCACCAGCTTCGAAGAGATCCGCGAACGTATTCTGACCGCCAACACCCCGCACGTGGACGCCATTTCCGGTGCCACCAGCCAGAGCGAAGCGGTGAAAAAAGCGGTCGCCAAAGCGATGCTGAAATCCAGCAAAGCGCTGGCCGCGGAAGAGGGCGGCAACGATACCGCGCCGAAAAGCTATGACGTTGTGGTGGTGGGGAGCGGCGGCGCCGGTCTGGCTGCGGCGATTCAGGCCCACGACGAAGGCGCCAGCGTGCTGATCGTCGAAAAAATGCCGACTATTGGCGGCAATACCATCAAAGCTTCCGCCGGGATGAACGCCGCGGAAACCCGCTTCCAGCGCGTCAAAGGTATTCAGGACAGTAAAGAGTTGTTCTATCAGGAAACCCTGAAGGGCGGCCACAACAAAAACAACCCGCAGCTGCTGCGCCGTTTCGTTGAAAACGCGCCGCAAGCCATTGAATGGCTGGCGGACCGTGGGATTATGCTTAACGATATCACCACCACCGGCGGGATGAGTATCGACCGTACCCACCGTCCGCGCGACGGATCGGCGGTTGGCGGCTACCTGATTAGCGGTCTGGTGCGTAATATCACCAAACGCGGTATCGATGTGCTGCTGGATACCTCGGTAGAAGAGATCCTGATGCGCGACGACGAAGTGAGCGGCGTGCGTCTTATCAACGATGAACAAGAGATCATCGAAGTGCAGACCAAAAGTATTATCGTGGCGACCGGCGGCTTCAGCGCCAACAGCGCGATGGTGGTGAAATATCGTCCTGACCTCGAAGGCTTCGTGACCACCAACCATAAAGGGGCGACCGGTAGCGGTATCGCGCTGCTGGAACGTATTGGCGCCGGCACCGTGGACATGGGCGAAATTCAAATTCACCCGACCGTTGAGCAGCAGACCTCGTACCTGATTTCCGAATCGATTCGCGGCGGCGGCGCTATTCTCGTTAACCAGCAGGGGAACCGCTTCTTCAACGAGATGGAGACCCGCGATAAAGTGTCTGCGGCGATTATCGCGCTGCCGGAACACTATGCTTACATCGTCTTCGACGAGCATGTGCGGGCGAAAAACAAAGCCGCCGACGAGTATATCGCCAAAGGCTTCGTCACCAGCGCCAGCTCGCCGCGTGAACTGGCGGAGAAACTGGGGATGGATTACCATGCGTTCCTCGCTACCCTGGAATGCTACAACGGCGCGGTGGAAAAACAGCACGATGAAGCGTTTGGCCGCACAACCGCGCTGCGCGCGCCGATTAACGAAGGCCCGTTCCACGCCATTCGTATTGCCCCAGGGGTACACCACACTATGGGCGGCGTGACCATTAATACCGATGGCGAAGTGCTGAATGTGGCACAGCAGCCGATTCGCGGCGCCTACGCCGCGGGTGAAGTGGTTGGCGGTATCCATGGCGGTAACCGCATCGGCGGTAACGCGGTCGCGGATATCATCATCTTCGGTACCCTCGCGGGCCATCAGGCGGCGAAACGTGCCAGAGGATAATAGGTAATTGCTGATGCCGGGCTGGCTTAGCCGCCCGGCTTATCCCTTCTAAGGAGAGCCCGATGTCCGATAACCGCGTCTATAGCTACTCCGCCGTGTTGATGGGCTCGCCCATCCTGCTCAAACTCTATTCCCACGATGAGGCACTGGCCTCCCGCGTATTTCAGTTAATTAAACGCTACGAAGATCTGCTCACCGTTAACCGCGCGCAGTCGCAGGTAATGAATATCAACCATGCCGCCGGGCGTCATCCCGTTACCGTTAGCCGTCCGGTGTACCAGCTGATTAAGTGCGCTAAAGCCGCCAGTATGGTGCGCGACAGCGCCTTTAATCTGGCTATTGGCCCGCTGGTTAAACTGTGGCGCATTGGCTTTCAGGGGCATAGCGTGCCGTCGGCGGCGGATATTGCGGCGCGGCTGCCGTTAACCCGCCCGCAGGATGTCATTCTTGATGACGAAAAGCAGAGCGTGTGGCTGGCGCAGGCTGGAATGGAAATTGACCTTGGCGCAATCGCCAAAGGATATATCGCCGACCGGGTACGCGATTACCTGGGCCAGCAGGGGATCGAACAGGCGCTGATTAACCTTGGCGGCAATGTACATACGTTAGGGGAATGGGCGATTGGGCTGAAAAAACCCTTTGCCGCGGCGCAGGAACTTATCGGCTCGATAGCCGTTAGCGGGCAGTCGGTTGTCACTTCAGGCACCTATGAACGCTATTTCGAGCAGGATGGCAAACGCTGGCACCATATCCTCGATCCGCGCAGCGGCTATCCATTGGATAACGAACTCGACAGCGTCACGGTCATTTCCGCGGATTCACTGGACGGCGATATCTGGACCACGCTGCTGTATGGCCTTGGCGTGGAGAAGGGCTGCGCGGCGCTGCGCCAGCGGGACGACATTGAAGCGATCTTTGTCACCAAAAACCGCAACGTGATTCTATCGTCACCGCAGCGCATCCGCTTTCAGCTGCGCGACAGCGGCTACCAGATTACTGACTGTACTGCTTGAGCAGGCCGTACTGCTCGGCGACCAGCCGGTAGCGATACACCGGTCGGCCGGTCGCGCCGTAATGGATGGTGGTGTAGAGAATATTGATCTGCGCGAGCCAGATCAGATATTTGCGGCAGGAGACGCGCGAGATATTCACCGCCGCCGCCAGCTCATCGGTAGAAAATTCCACATCAGGGTGGCTGTCAATCCACTGGCACAGTGTGCGTAGGGTTTGCGCCGTTAAGCCTTTCGGTAGCTTACGCGCGTCAGCCGCTTCCGGCGCGCCGCCGTGCAGTAGACGATCGACATCCGCCTGCTCGTAATAGGGCTGGCCGGTCATCAGTTTGCGCTTTTCGCGCCATGCGGTCAGCGCCTCTTCAAAGCGCGGGAACTGGAAAGGTTTAATCAGATAATCCACCACGCCGTAGTGCATGGCGGTTTGAACGGTGGCGGCATCGGCGGCGGAGGTTATCATAATCACGTCGATGGCGCGGCCGCTGGCGCGAATGGTCGGCAGCAGATCCAGGCCGCTATCCTGCTGCATATAAACGTCCAGCAGTACTAAATCGATCGCCATCTGCGGGTCGTTAATCATCTCCTGGGCTTTGCCGAGCGTCGACGCGGTGCCGCAGCAGCTGAAACCGGGGATGCGCGCCACGTACAGGCGGTTCAGCTCGGCAACCATCGCATCGTCGTCAACAATCAATACATTTATCACGCTTTTTTCCTTTTACTATCCCAGGGCAGGTGAACAAAAAATTGGGTAAATACGCCAGGCTCGGACTCAACGGCTAGCGTGCCGCCGAGTTCGTGGAGCTGCTGGTTGGCGAGAAACAGGCCGACGCCGCGATTCTCGCCTTTGGTGGAGAAGCCCTTATTAAAAATGGCGTCGATATTGGCCGCCGGGATCCCCGGGCCGTCGTCGCTGACTTCACCGCTTAGCCAGCCATCCTGATAGTGCAATAGCAGGCTCACTTCGCCTTCCGCCTGGCCGCTCATCGCATCCAGCGCATTTTCAATGAGATTACCTAATACCGTTACCAGCACGGTGACCTGTTTTTCATTCGGGCAATCCGGCACAAGGCTTTCTTCGGCGAGGTTCAAGGTGAAGCCTCGCTCTTTGGCGCGCTGGATTTTACCAATCAGGAAGCCGGCGACCACCGGCGATTTTATCCGGTGCTGAATTTCGCCGATGTCGGCCTGATAGGCATGGGCGGTTTGCAGTACATATTCTTCCAGCTTGTCATAGCTTTTCATATTCAGCAGGCCGAGGATCACGTGCAGCTTGTTCATAAATTCGTGCGAAGTGGTGCGCAGGGCATCGACGTAGCTCATCATGCCATCCAGCCGTTGCACCAGTTGACTCATCTCGGTTTTATCGCGGAAGGTGCTGATGGCGCCGACGATGGCGTTCTGGCTGCGCACCGGGACGGTATTGCTAATCAGCAACAAGCCATTACAGCCGAGCGCGCGGTCATAGATGGGCTCGCCGCTGCGCAGAACTTCCTGCAGGTCCGCCAGCAGCGGGGTGCGATCGATGCTTTTATCCGGCCCGCTAAGTAACATGCCGCGGGCGGCCGGGTTAATCAGCGTGACCTGGCCGCTGCTATCCACGGCAATCACGCCTTCTTTGAGCGAGTGCAGCATCGCCTGACGCTGTTGGAACTGGGTAGAGATATCCTGCGGCTCCAGCCCCAGCAAAATACGCTTCAAGCCGCGCACCAGGCTCCAGGTGCCGATTGCGCAGACCAGCGCGCTGAACAGAATGGTCAGCAGGACGTCCCAGCGGCTATTGGCGATCTGTTCGTCGACTTTACTCAGCGAAATCCCCACCACCACCACGCCTATCTGTTGATGCTGTTCATTGAATACCGGGGTGAACACGCGCAGCGCCGGCGCCAGTACGCCGTGGTTAATCGCCACGTTTTCGCGCCCGGCGAGCGTCGGGCGGATATCTTCGCCGATAAACGGTTTACCGATGATGGCGCTATCCGGATGCGAATAGCGGATACCGCGCATGTCGGTTACAATCGCGTAAAGCAGATCGTTACGTCGGGTAATGGCCTGCGCCAGCGGCTGAATAATATTGCTCTGCGGCGGCTCGCTGAGGCCGCGCTTCACCTGCGGCATATCGGCCATGGTGCGCGCCACCGCCAGCGCCGTCTCTTTTAAGCCGTCGCGGGTGGCGTTGCTGATCTGCATAAACCATAGCGCGTAGACCAGCAGTAGCACCGCGCCGATAACGCTGCCAATCATCAGCGTGACAGCGGTACTTAATTTCAGGCTGCGGGCGCGCTTACGGGCGGGCGGCTGTAGCTCGGCTTCCTTCATGACAACCCCGGTCAATTCGTTGAACGATCATTATCGCCGATAGGGCGGCTTTCATAAAGCCGTGTAATAACAGTAAAACCGGCTTACCGGGTATCCGCTGCCTGACATGCGTAGCCCTCATGCTCGGATAACGCGCAATCGCGCCGCGATTAGGTGTCGAGTGAACAAACTGTGACCCCCGTGGCGGTAAAACCGTGGATGAAGGCTTTACACTGGCCGCATCAATCAAATAGCCGTGATGAATGAATGGATATGTCATTGCTATTGATGTAGCCGCAGTGAGTTCGGTTTTAAATGGAGGTTTTATGAGCAGTAAGCCAACCGCATCAATGCTGGAACGACGCCACCCGCAAACGCGCCATATCGATACGCTCGCCACCCTCGATATGCTGACCCTGCTGCAGCAGGATAACAAACAGATAGCCGTCGCCATCGATGCCTGCCTGCCGCAGATTACCCGGCTGGTGGATAACGCCGCGGCGACCCTGAGCCGGGGAGGACGGCTGGTGATCATTGGCGCCGGGGCATCCGGGCAGGCGGCGTTGCAAACGGTTAATGACTATTCCCCTGAAGCCAATCACTCACTGGTGGCGATTATCGCCGGCGGCGAAGAGAGCTCGCTGCAGGCGGCCGAGATGGCGGCTAACGATTATGACGCGGGCGTGCGCGATTTGCAGCTACATGCCTTCAGCGCCAACGATATGCTGCTGGCCCTTTCCGTCAGCGGCAAAATACCGTGGGTGTGGGGAGCCATGCGTCACGCCTGGTCGCTGGGAGCGCCGATTGCGCTACTGACGCAGCTGAGCGACAGCGAGGCTGCGCAGCTGGCGGATATTATTATTGCGCCGCAGACCGGGCCGGAGGCGGTAGCCGGTTATGGCAACCCGAAAGCGCAACTGGCGCAGCGGCAGATCCTCACCCTGTTAACTACCGGCCTGGCGGTACGCAGCGGCAAGGTGTACGGCAACCTGCGCGTAGACCTCCAGGCAACCAGCCCGCGTTGGGAGGAGCGGCAAATCGCCATGGTGATGGCCGCCACAGAGTGTACGCGCGCGCAAGCCAAAGCCGCGTTGGCCAGTTGCAATCAGCATTGTCGGACGGCGATTCTGATGCTGATGACGGGGCTTGATGCCTGGCAGGCGCGGGATCTGCTCAGCGAAAACAACAACCATCTGCGTATCGCCCTGGGTGAAGCGCAAGAGAAAACGCCATGTAACGTCAATTAATTTCCTCGCCGGTTTGTTAAATAACTAAATAAACCGGCGCTATATTTCTTATCGCCTGAATAATCCTGCTTTTTTTGCCGCTATTTTCACAATAACCGCCAGTGAAATAAATAAACTGCTTTTTTAAGTTAAAAAACTGTTTGCATTAAAATATCGAAGTGTAAATGATATTTTAAAATAAAGTAAAAGTGCGTTAATATGACGGCTCTTATTACACTTTTGCTACGCGATATTTCTATTATGCCTGCAATTAAAAAAACGATTATATCTATGACCGCATTAGCGATGTTCGTCAGTACGGCGACCTACGCGAATGGCGATACCTCGAAAAAAACTGATTTTCTGCTGATCGGCGGCGGTATCATGAGCGCTTCGCTGGGCACCTGGCTGCAGGAACTGCAGCCGGAGTGGAAACAGGTGATGGTGGAGAAACTCGACGGCGTCGCGCTGGAGTCCTCTAACGGCTGGAATAACGCCGGTACCGGTCACTCAGCAAATATGGAACTGAACTACACGCCGCAGCGTGCAGACGGTTCTATTGATGTCAGCAAAGCGCTGGATATCAATGAACAGTTTATGATTTCGCGCCAGTTCTGGTCGGCGCAGGTCAAACGCGGTATTTTGCACGACCCGCACTCGTTTATTAATTCCACGCCGCATATGAGTTTCGTGTGGGGCGATAATGTGGATTATCTGCAAAAGCGTTATAACGCGCTGCAGCAGACTACCTTATTCCAGGGAATGAAATTCTCCACCGATCACGCGCAAATTAAACAGTGGGCGCCGTTGGTCATGGAAGGACGCGATCCGCAGCAAAAAGTGGCCGCCACCTGGACGCCGGTCGGTACCGACGTGAACTACGGTGAAATCACCCGTCAGCTGATCGGCAGCCTGAAAAAGAGCAGCAATTTCTCGCTGCAGACCTCTTCTGAAGTCACCGATTTCAAACGCAATGCCGACAACTCCTGGCACGTGACGATTAAGAACGTGAAGAGCGGTGAAGAGCAGGCTATCGACGCCAAATATGTCTTCATCGGCGCCGGCGGCGGCGCGCTGAAGCTGCTGCAGAAAACCGGCATTCCGGAAGCGGACAACTATGCGGGCTTCCCGGTAGGCGGCTCGTTCCTGATGACCGAAAACCCGGAGCTGACTAAACTGCACCAGCAGAAAGTCTATGGTCAGGCCTCGGTTGGCGCGCCGCCGATGTCGGTACCGCACCTGGATGCTCGTTACCTTGATGGTAAGCGCGTGGTGCTGTTCGGACCATTCGCCACCTTCTCCACCAAGTTCCTGAAAAACGGTTCGTTCTTCGATCTGCTGAGCACCACCACCACCAGCAACGTACTGCCGATGACCCACGTTGGCCTCGACAACTTCGATCTGGTGAAGTACCTGATTAGCCAGGTTATGCTCAGCGATGATGACCGCTTTGCGGCGCTGAAAGAGTACTACCCGAACGCGCGCAAAGAAGACTGGAAACTGATTCAGGCCGGTCAGCGCGTGCAGATCATCAAAAAAGACGCGGAGAAGGGCGGCGTTCTGAAGCTCGGTACCGAAGTGGTGGTCGATCAGCAGAAAACGATTTCTGCGCTGCTCGGCGCATCGCCAGGTGCTTCCACCGCCGCGCCGATCACCCTGAACGTTCTCAAGCAGATGTTCCCGCAGCAGTTTAACTCGCCGGAATGGCAGAGCCGCATTCGCGCCATCGTGCCGAGCTACGGCGAGAAGTTAAACGGTAATGTGGCCCTGACCCAGCAGGTTTGGGATGACACCGCCGCGACGCTGCAGTTGACTAAGCCTCCGGTCATTCAGATGCCAGAGTCCGCGCCGACCGCGACCGCCAAACCGGCAGAGACGCCGCGCGAAGCCTCGCCGCAACACGATATGGCGCTGTAACGACGCATCCAGGCAGTGAATAAAAGGGAAGACCATGGTCTTCCCTTTTTTGCGTTATTTACCGGCTGACGCCGCGCGCTGCCTGCAACTTTGGCCTCATAAAAGATATACTGGTTTGAATTGAAACAGAAAATTAAACCAGGAGTGTGGAAGGGCTATGAAAGACGATATCAACCAGGAGATCACCTTCCGCAAGCTGTCGGTCTTTATGATGTTTATGGCGAAGGGCAATATCGCCAGAACCGCCGAAGCCATGAAGCTCAGCAGCGTTAGCGTTCACCGCGCGCTGCATACGCTCGAAGAGGGAGTCGGCTGCCCGCTGTTTGTCCACAAAGGGCGTAACCTGCTGCCGCTGCAGGCGGCGTGGACGCTGCTCGAATACTGCCAGGATGTGATGAGTCTGATGAGTCGCGGGCTTGAGGCGACGCGCAAAGTCGCCGGCGTTGGTCAGGGGCGGTTGCGCATTGGTACTCTCTATTCGCTGACGCTGGAAACCGTTCCGCGCATCATTATGGGGATGAAGCTGCGTCGCCCGGAGCTTGAACTGGATCTGACGATGGGCTCCAACCAGATGCTGCTGGATATGCTGGAAGACGATGCCCTTGACGCTATTTTAATCGCCACCAATGAAGGCGAGTACAATAATTCGGCCTTCGACGTGGTGCCGCTGTTTGAAGATGATATCTTCCTCGCCGCGCCGGCGACGGAACAGCTGGATACCTCGCAGCTCGCCGACCTGCGCGATTACGCCGATCGCAAGTTTGTCTCGCTGGCGGAAGGGTTTGCGACTTATGCCGGGTTTCAGGAGGCTTTTCAGGTAGCCGGTTTTGAGCCGGAAATTGTGACCAGGGTGAATGATATCTTTTCGATGATAAGCCTGGTGCAGGCGGGCGTCGGCTTCGCGCTGCTGCCGGGGCGCATGAAGAAAGTCTATGAAAACGATGTGCAGCTGTTAAAGCTGGCGGAACCCTATCAGATGCGCCAGCTGATCTCTATCGTCTATTCACACCATCGCGAGCGCGATGCCGACCTGCTGGCGCTGGCGGCGGAAGGGCGCATGTACGCCCGCAGCATTAATCGCTAAGCCGCTTTGCAAGATGGCGGGCGACGTCTACGCCGCTGCGCTCCAGCGCAATGGTCTCGCCGCGCCAGCCCGCCTGGCGGGTCAGGCAGGTGAGCACGCCGCCGGGCGGCATCTCGATTGCCAGTCTCGCGTCGCGTTCATCGGCGGCGATCATCGCCTCCTGCCAATGTACGGTGCGCGCCATGTTCATCGCCAGATCGTCGGCGATCCGCTGCGGATCCCACAGCACGCGCGCCGTCGAGCCGCTTAAATAGGCGCGCTGAGGGCGCGTTAAGGTGACCTCGGCGAAGGCTTTTGCCAGGGCGACGGCCGGTTTAGCCAACAGCGCGCAGTGCGACGGCACGCTGACCGCCAGCCGTTGGGCTTTACTGGCGCCAGCCTGCAGCGCCAGCTGCGCCACCTCGGCCATGGCGTCATCACGCCCGGCGATCACGATCTGCGTTTCGGCGTTCAGATTGGCGAGATACACCTCGTGGCCCTGCATCAGCGCCTCAATCCGCGGGCGTGTCAGCCCCATAATCGCCGTCAGCCCGTAACCTTCGGGATAAGCCTGCTCCATTAAATCGCCGCGCAGCGCCACCAGCCGCAGCGCGCTGGCGAAATCGAGTGCGCCGGCAATCACAGCAGCCGGAAACGCGCCGATGGACAGACCGCTGACCATCTGCGGATCCACGCCCTGACGCTGTAGCTCGCGCGCCCAGGCCACCCCGGCGATCAGCAGACAAAGCTGGACCGCACGGGTATGCTTTAGCGCATCGGCGCTATCGAGAGTATCGACTTCATCCCCCAGCACGGCGCGCGCCTGGGAGAGGATAGCCTCGCGATCGGGGATTGCCGCCAGCATTGCGGGGCGCTGGCCGCCCTGACCGGGAAAAGTAAATAAAATCTTCATCATTCCTCCCTGTGCCACGGCGTCGCGGTTAAGCGCGCGCCGCGGGATGTTTTCAGCAGCGCGCGGCCATCGCGCAGCCACTCATTAAGGGCGAAGGCGCCGTAGGGGGTTTCTACCTGGGTATCGGCGCGGCACGGTAGTTGGGCCACCCGGGCCTGCCATTCCAGCAAGGCCTCACGGTCCAGCGGCTGCGGCGCGCGGATCAGCAGATCCAGATCGCTTGCCGCATGCAGCACCGGGATTTCGGTTGCCAGCGCGTAGCCGGTACTGCCGGTGACGCCCCAGCCCCAGGGCCAGCGGTGTAAGGTGAGGGCGATAGCCGCCTGGACCGGCGGCTGCGAGACAAACGGCGAGCTGAGTAATGCTTCGCGCTCGACAAGCATCTCCGGGGTGACGCTGCGCACGATATTGTGCGCCTGTACCCAGCCGGCGGCGCGCTGCTTGCGCTTCATGCCCCGCACCCCAACCGGGATGCGGGTCTGGTCGTCAACGTCGCGCCTCACCACCACCGGCAGCGCGGCTCGCCACTGCTGAGCCACCCACGGCTCGGCAATAGCTTCCAGGGCGCTGGCGTGGTTTAACCAAACTAAATCGTGGGGACGCGGCGTTGATGACATGGTTTACAGTCCTGAAGTCAAAGAGATAAACAGCGGTAGCGACAGGATACACAGAACCGAGCTTAACAGCAGCACGGCTTCAGCATCCGGAGACTGCACGCCGAAGCGGTTGCCGAAGACCACGCCGAAGAAGCCGGCGGCCAGCGCAATCATCAGGATCGCGGTAATGGCGATAGAGCCGTGCAGACCAAGTAACATCACCAGACCCCAGGCAATAAACGGCTGCACCAGCAGTTTCACGATGGTTGAGGTAGCGATCAGCGCATTGAGCTGCAGTTTACGTGCCGACAGGATCACCCCGGTGAGGAACAGCGCGGCGGCGGTGGCGGCCAGGCCCAGCGGTTTGATCGACGCCAGCAGCAGGTCCGGCATTTTAATGCCGATAGCAGAAAGCACCACCCCAAGCAGCGGGCCCCAGACGATCGGTTTTTTCACCGAACGCCACATCAGCACCGGCAGCATCGCCAGCGTAGAACCGCTGTTTTCACCCGCGGCGCGGGCTTTTTCACGCTCCAGAATCAGCAGGCAGAACGGGGTCATCAGCACCGAGCCGCAGGCGATAGAAACCGCCACCGACAGCGAGGTTGACGCGCCTTCACCCAGCACGCTGCCGAGGATCGGCAGACCCAGCGCGGCATAGTTTGGCAGGGCGACGGTGAGGGTCAGCACCGCGGCATCCTGCGGCGTGCGTTTGAACACGCTGGTGGCGAGGAAGTAGATTGCGGCATAGGTGATCCACATCGCGCCGGTCAGCACCAGCACCAGCGGCGACTGGGCGACGATACCGGCCCACGGCGTTTGTACCGTCGCGCTAAACAGCGTGGCGGGTAAGGCAAAATCCATTACAAAAATATTAAGCAGCGAGACGTTTTTGTTATCTACCATCCCGGCCTTTCCGGCCCAGAAACCCAGCAGCATAATGACGAAAATGGGCGCGAGAGCATGAATAATCACATAAGTCATAAATCACCTGTAAATAAAATAGAGTACTGGCGCGATTGTTATTTTTTCTAAAAGCCGTCCCTTCCCGGAGCGTTTATTCCGCGCTCCGGGAGACTGCTTCCGGCAGGTTTTCTTCTACTACTTACGTACGAACGTCTTACCAGCTGGCGCGCATGCGATCGCGAACCAGTTGTGAGCTGCGGCGGTTTTCCGCGCCCAGGCGGCACTTCAGTGAGGTATCGGTGCGCGCGTCAGCGATGGCGTCGCGCAGGGTACGGCTGACCAGCGACAGATCGCCTTCGTCTGGCGCATCCGGATGGTTGATATCGAGCAGGGCGGAGAGCAGGCCGAGCGTAGCGTAGTTGCTGACGTCGTAGGCCATCGGCGGGATCGTCGCCGCCAGTTTCTCCAGCGCTTCTACGGTACGCAGCGTAATACGCGCCGCCGATTCTTTACCCATCGCGTGAACCAGCACGCCGCTATCGTTAAAGGCGATCAGGCGGTTGGCCTGATAGCCGTGGGCCAGAAACGCCCCGGACATCGCTTTTCCGACAATCAGGCCAATCACCGGGTGGCCGGCAAGACGGGCTTTGGCGTAGGCGCCTGCCGCCCCGGCCAGGGCCTGGTGGATGCCAAAGGCTTCTTCGCGGCGGCCATAGGCCTGGCTCGGGACATCAATTACCGCGACGATCGGCCGTTTGACAGGCCGATCGGCGTCGGCGGCGATGGTTTCGTTGACCACTTTCGCCAGCGTCCAGCCTTCCAGCAGGCCGACTTCGCCGCCGGCGGCGCGCGGGTAGTGGTTGTTGGCGTCAGGTACCACGGCGATAAAGCGGACGTTTTCGCCCTCAATCTGGCCATCTGCAACCTGAACAGAGGCGCATAACCCGCTCATCAGCGGCGCGTTGGGCGCCAGTTTGTTCAGCCATAGCGCGGCGCGGTTTGGGAACTGACTCATTATTTATCCTCCCGGGCAAAAAGCTGTTTAATCTTCGCGGTATCCGCCTGCTGGCGGGTATCGAATTGGCTCAAGCGACGCAGATAATCGTCATAGTTGTCGCTGCGGTGTTGTGCCGGTACACCTTTGGCGATCGCCTCATTCATTGCGGTTTTAACGGCGTTAACGCCATCGTTAACCAGCGCGTCGACCAAGCCGCTGGCGGCGCGAATTTCGCCGCCGGTCATGCTCCAGATAAACGGACGGTTACGGGAGTCGTACTCTTCAATTCCGGCTTCCTGCTCGATAACCTGCGGGCCGTTGAGGCCGAGACGGGCTTCACGGGTGACGATAAGGTAGCTGCACAGCGCCGCGGCGATGGACATGCCGCCGAAGCAGCCGACGGTACCGGTAATAATGCCGACCACCGGGGTGTAGCGGCGCAGGTCGACAATCGCGGCATGAATATCGGCGATGGCGGCCAGACCGAGGTTGGCCTCCTGCAGACGTACGCCGCCGGTTTCGAGGCACAGTACCGCCTGCGTCGGGATACCGTTGCGGTTATCTTCCGCCGCCAGCTCCAGCGCGGCGGCCATTTTGGCGCCGGAGACTTCGCCCATGCTGCCGCCCTGGAAGGTGCCTTCGATGGCAATTACCACCGCAGGTTGGCCGTTGATCGTGCCTTTGGCGACCACCATACCGTCGTCGGACTGCGGGACGATGCCCTGCGCGCCGAGCCACGGCGACATAATGCCTTCAAACGGATCCAGCAGTTCGCGGTAGCTGCCGTCGTCCAGCAGGGCGTGGGCGCGTTCGCGAGCGCGCAGTTCAATAAAGCTGCGATCGTTACGCATGAGCAGCCTCCTCAAATACTTGTTCAATACGAATACGGGCGACGCCCGGCGTGGCGCCGAAGTCGTGAATAATCAACTGCCCGGCGGGCAGACCGTTGATCAGGTTCAACCTGTCGAACAGCGCCTGCCAGCGCGCCTGGCTGTTATCCACTGAGGTGGTGATTTGTACGTTGAGCGTGGCGCCCTGTGCGGCGGTATAAAGCACTTCCATATCGCCTGAACCTACGACCCCTGCCAATGCTTTGCCGCTGAGGGCGCGGTTGGCAGGAAATGACAATGTAATCTGTTCCATAACATCCTCTGAATGCGTTAGCCGGAAACCCGGTCGAGAAACAGGGTGGCGGCAAGGAGATCGGCCGCGCCACCCGGCGAGGCGTTTTGCGCCAGCATCTGCGCATCGAGGCGCGCCAGCGCGGCGCGACCGGCGACGCTGGCGCAACCGCCAGCCGCCAGAACCTCACGGGCGCCTTGCTGCATGGCTTCCAGGCCGTTCATGCCGGCCCGCGACAGCACGCAGGTATCGCTCAGCGAGGTCATGATGGCCATCAGCGCGTCGAGGCGCGCCTGCGGCTCGCTGGCGCCTCGCGCCCGGCTTTGCTGTAGTTGCGGCAGCGCCAGGGCGGTAACATGCGGAAATCCGCGCTGCGCTTCCTCGCGTGCCCCGGGCACCTGCCAGCGACGGCTGGCGCGCAGCCCTTTACTAAAGGTTTTCGGCGCGAAGCCGTCAGGCAGGCGGGCGAGGGAGGCGGCGGCGGCGGCGATCGCCTGTGATTGACCCTCTCCACCCAACATCGCCACCGCGCTGACCAGCAGGCCCAGCGCCCAGATAGCGCCGCGGTGGGTGTTAACTCCATCCGTCGCCATCATCATCTGCGCTTCACCTTCGCGACCGAGGCGGCCGACGGTTTCGCGCAGGGCGATATCCGCCGGACGCTGCCAGCTTTGCTGCGCCAGCGCATGAAACGTCGGCTGTAGGCTGCGGGCGGAGCGTTCCATCAGGTCCAGATTGAGATCCTGATGCGCGCCGTTGCCGCGACTATCGACCAGACCCGGTTTCGGGCTCAGACGGGCTTCGTCAATCAGACACGCGCTGGCGGTATGCGCCAGCCAGCTGACGCGGCTTTCTGCGTGTAGGGGGGAGAGTTTTTTCATTACCAGCTCCGGAATTTTGCCGGTGGGTTGTACAGTCCGTCGGACCATTCCACCAGCTCGGCGACGCTGCCGGCGGCCAGTAGCGAGCGGGTGGCATCGCTGCGGCGAATGCCGATATCTTCCGGGTAGACGACCTTGCCGCTCTGGCGCAGCGCGGCGACGCGTTTGGCGTCTACACCGAGGCCAATATCGGTGATCCCGGCCACCGCGGCGACCATCACCCGGCGCTCTTCAAGGCTCTCGGCCCGGTACAGGTAAGCGATACCCTCTTCGGTCAGCACGTGGGTCACGTCATCGCCGTAAATCATCACCGGCGCCAGCGGCATGCCGGAAGTTTTGGCGACCTCGACCGCATCGAGCGTTTCAACGAAGGTCGGTTTCACGCCGGCCTGGAAGGTTTCGACCATCTGCACCACCAGTTTTTTACCGCGCTGCATCGGGTCTGGTTCAGTGATCATATTGAGCCAGGCCGGGGTGGCGTGGCGGCGACCGTGCGGGTCGTGGCCCATGTTCGGCGCGCCGCCGAAGCCGGAAAGGCGGCCGCGGGTGACGGTGGAGGAGTTGGCCAGACCATCAACCTGCAGGGTCGAACCGATAAACATATCTACCGCGTACTGACCTGCCAGCTGGCAGAAGGCGCGGTTAGAACGCATCGACCCGTCCGGGCCGGTAAAGAAGATATCCGGGCGGGCGCGGATGTACTCTTCCATCCCCAGTTCGCCGCCGAAGCAGTGCACGCTCTCCACCCAGCCGCTCTCGATGGCCGGGATTAAGGTAGGGTGCGGGTTCAGCGTCCAGTGTTTACAGATTTTGCCTTTCAGGCCGAGCTGTTCGCCGTAGGTGGGCAGCAGCAGCTCGATGGCGGCGGTATTAAAACCGATACCGTGGTTAAGCGACTGCACCTGATGCTCCGCGTAGATGCCTTTAATCGCCATCATCGCCATCAGAATGTGTTCTTGCTTAATCAGACGCGGGTCGCGGGTGAACAGCGGTTCAATAAAGAACGGTTTGTCGGCGACCACCACGTAATCGATCCACGAGCCGGGGATATCGACGCGCGGCAGATCGCATTCGTCGTCCACCAGTTCGTTGACCTGGGCTATCACAATGCCGTCGTGGAAGGCGGCGGCTTCAACCAGCGCCGGGGTATCTTCGGTACTCGGTCCGGTATACAGGTTGCCTTTACGGTCAGCTTTATAGCCGGCGATCAGCGCGACGTTTGGCGACAGATCGACATACAGGCGGGAGTAGAGTTCGATATAGGTGTGGATGGCGCCGATTTCGAGCAGACCATCTTCCAGCAGTTGCGAGATGCGCAGGCTTTGCGTGCCGGAGAAAGAGAAATCCAGTTTACGGGCAATGCCTTTTTCAAACAGGTCCAGATGCTCGCTGCGCCCGACGCTTGGCATAATCATATGCAGGTCGTGGATTTTCTGCGGATTGACCTCGGCGAGCATGCGGGAGAGGAAATCAGCCTGCTTCTGGTTATTACCTTCCAGTACTACCCGGTCGCCAGGGGCGAGCAGATTTTCCAGTACGCTGACCAGTTGGTCAGTGGGTATGACTTTGCCGGCAATCTTCGTTTCAGCCAGCCGCCGCTGTTTTTCCGTCCGGCGACGGTTCCAGACCCGTCCCGTCGTTTGTTCAGCATTCATTGTTAACCTCCTGATTCGACAAATCGTTTCGTTTGTCCTGGTGGAAGTTAGTGTGCGATGCGCAGCGCTGCGCATCAATTAAGCACGCCGGCTAATCGTTAGCTTTAGAGTAATGATTGGATATGCCCATTTGTGATGGGGATCAATAATAAAAAAGGAGTAACGGTCTAAGCGGAAAAGATGAAAGGAGGGGAAGGCTGGCGGATAGGCCAGCCAGATTGCCGGTTATTCTTTACTTAAGTCGCTGAGTAAGAAAGCAATACTCTGCCCGCCGTTGGTTTGCTCAAGGGCGATTTTCACAATGATGGTCAACGGCACCGACAGCAGCATGCCGACCGGGCCAAGCAACCAACCCCAGAATATTAACGACAGAAATACCACCAGCGTGGAGAGCCCCAGTCCGCGGCCCATAATGCGCGGTTCGAGAATATTGCCGAACACCAGGTTGATAATAAGGTAACCGGCAGTGACGATCAGCGCCTCATACAGGCCGCCAAATACCATTACCTGCAAAATCGGCGGGATGGCTGCCAATACCGAACCGATATTGGGAATGTAGTTCAGCGCAAAAGCCAGCAACCCCCACATAAAGGCGAAACGGACGTCCAACAGCGCCAGCATACCCCAGACCACCAGTCCGGTGACCAGGCTTATCGCGGTTTTCAGCACCAGATAGTGGGACACGCTATCAATCGCCCGCTGAATGGCGCCCATCCCCTCAACCGGCCGCGACATCAGCTGCTGGAGCTTGGCGGGCAGTTGCGGCACTTCCAACAGCATAAATACTACGGTGAGCAGCAACAGAAAAATGGACGACATCGCATTCGACAACTGGGTCAACAGGCTGGTAACCAGCGTCATCACCGCGTTGGGATCGATATACTTATTCAGCTCAATGGCGGAGACGGTAAAACCAAAGCGCTGTAGCCATGGCGTGACCGTTTTTAGCGGTTCGGCCAGCGACGTGCGGTATTGTGGCAGAGTGCGCGCCAGTTCGTTAAGCGAGGTGCCAAGCGACGCCAGCAGTACCACCGCCAGCAGGACGATAGCGCCCACCAGTAGCGAAATCGCCAGCACCCGGGGCACCCGACAGCGCACCATCAGCTGGACCAGCGGATTGATCACCACCGCAAGGAACAGCGCTAAGATAAAGGGGACGATAATGTCGGCGGCAAAACGGATGCCCGTAAGGATGATAACCAACATGCCCAGCATGATGACGATCTTGAGTCCATTAAGGGTGATGATGGGTTTGGCCATTGGGTTCCTTACGGTAAAGATGAAAACGTCCTTGATCATAGCGACTTTGCTATACACGTTTATGATGGAGATCAGTTTGAGAAAATACTAATTGAAATCGCGCCTTAGACGTAAAGAATTGCAAAGACTTTGAGTTAATATTAACACTATGGTACAAATTTACTTGTGTTTAACTACCGAGGACAATTTTTTTCCGCAATGACGAGAAGCAACACCGCGGATAATTGTAATTTTATGAACAATCAGTTCAGCTTTTATTTTTCGACTCATCACGCATTACCTTTCATCCTTTCCCGATTTGCTGGCGAACAGCACTGGCGCTCCGCGCTATAGTCCCATTCTCTCTGCCTGAGCTGGCGCACCGCGCACGGCTAAAACTACGTCAGAATTTTTTCGGTTTACCTTCGTAAGCCGTCATGGATTGTATTCTCAAGCAGGAGAAGGGATTATGTTTTATTGGATTTTATTAGCCTTAGCTATCGTTGCTGAAATAACCGGCACGCTGTCTATGAAATGGGCAAGCGTCAGCGGCGGTCATACGGGCTATATTTTAATGCTGGCAATGATTGCGCTTTCATATATTTTCCTGGCCTTCGCCGTTAAAAAGATTGCTCTCGGTGTGGCGTATGCGCTATGGGAAGGTATCGGTATTCTGTTGATTACCGTATTTAGCGTGCTGCTGTTCGATGAAAGCCTGTCTATCGTAAAACTGGCCGGGCTGGCAACGCTGGTCGCGGGTATTGTGCTGATTAAGTCCGGCACAAAGAAAGCGGTGAAACAGCGTGAGGAGACAGCTCATGCAACAGTTTGAGTGGATTCACGGCGCCTGGCTGGCGCTGGCTATCGTACTGGAAATTACCGCGAACGTATTTCTGAAATTTTCCGACGGTTTTCGTCGTAAAATATACGGTATCCTGTCGCTGGCGGCGGTGTTAGGGGCTTTTAGCGCTCTTTCGCAGGCGGTAAAAGGTATCGATCTTTCCGTCGCTTATGCGTTGTGGGGAGGGTTTGGGATCGCGGCGACTATCGCCGCCGGTTGGATCCTCTTTGGACAACGCCTTAACCATAAAGGCTGGGTTGGCGTCGTGCTGCTGGTAGCCGGCATGGTATTGATAAAACTGGCTTGATATGATGCCGCCTGCGTAAGCTGGCGGCAAATTCTGTCCTCTGTATTACGCTTAAAAAGCAGATTCGGCCTGGTTTCGGTAGGCCGCTATGAGGACAGCGCATGATCCCTTTGCCAGGCTGGCGGAATATTCCCTCTGCCAAAATTCTTTCTGTACTGGTCTTTTTCGCCGGCCTGGGGCTGGTGGTCTCCGTTATTTCTCTTTTCTATTTGTCACAACACCTGGTCAGTATAAAAACCAATGAAATTGATAAGCACCGTTCGATGCTCTCGGTGCAAGGGGCCGTACAGACATCGGTCAATCGGGTGTTGTCTTTGGTATTGGATAATTCGATTTGGGATGATGCGGTTAAACAAACCTATACGCCCCATCTTGACCCACGCTGGCTGTATGATTCGTGGGGGTCGGGTTTTAAGATTAATAATCTCTACGACGGGACTTTTATCCTGGATGAAAACTACCGGATCCTGTGGGGCGCTTTTCGCAGCGAGCCATTTACCGAACCCGATATTGGTTTTTTTGGCAGCGGGCTGCAAGCCCTTATCGAGCAACACGCGAACGCGCTGAGACGTGGTGAAAATGCCTTTGCTGGTATTACCCGCACCCGGGAGGGTATCGCGTTTGTGGGTATCGGCTTGATTCGCCCGACGATCGGTCGCTTACCGGTTTATGACAAGACCCGTCGCTATCTGGTTATTACCCGCCACATTAATCCGACCATGCTGGAAAACCTGGGGAATACTTTCCAGATTAATCGCCTGCATACGACGCAGCTCGCCGGCGAATACAGCGTACCATTGCGCACAGAAGGCGGGGAAACGCTGGCATATCTGAGCTGGCAACCGCGTCTTCCCGGAGCGGAGGCGGCGCGAGCCGCGTCAAACAGCATCAGGCTCATCGCCATTCTGGCGGCGAGTTTGATTCTGCTATTTATTCTGCTCAGTAGCCTGGGGTTATACAAACTGGCGCGCGGCGAACAGCAGGCGCGAAAAAATGCGTTAATCGATTGGCTGAGCCGTTTGCCGAACCGTCGGGCGCTGATTGAACGCTTAAATGCGATGGGCGAATGCGGCAAGAATGAAATGCAGAGCGTGGTATTTATCGATCTCGATGGCTTCAAAGACGTTAATGACAACTATGGCCATGATGTTGGCGACGCGCTAATCGCACGCATTGCCCGCGAATTACGCGACCGTGTTCCGGCGGGGGCGATGCTGGCGCGGATGGGCGGTGATGAATTCGCCATGACCGTCAGCGGTGAACAAGCGGTTAATCAGGCTTCCGCGTTTGCCTGGGCGGTGCTTGAGTTATTAAAAGCCCCTATTGAACTCAGCGAGCGCAAAATATACATCAGCGCCAGTATCGGTATTGCCAGCGGCGTACCGGCATTATGCTCCAGTACCGAGTTATTCCGCCGCGCCGACATGGCTATGTATCACGCGAAGAAGAGCGGTAAGGGGAGAGCGTCCTGGTACGATGATACCCTCAACGAAACGCGTCAGCACCAGTTGCACATTGAAAATGGTATCCGGGAAGGGCTGGAAAGGGGCGAATTTGACGTCTGGTATCAGCCGATCGTCAACGCCGAAACGCTGGCGATGGAAGGAGTTGAAGCGTTACTACGCTGGCCGCGGCGGCCTGAAGGCCCACTTGCGCCAGATGCTTTTATTTCTATCGCTGAAAGTAGCGGATTAATCTACGCGCTAGGTCAATTTGCCTTATCGCAAGCCTGTTACGACTTACAACCGATGGGGGATTTGTTGCTTTCCGTCAATATTTCACCGGCGCAATTCCGCGACCCGGAATTCGAAACGCGGGTGGTCCAAACCCTGGGACGCTGTCAGTTTCCTGCTCGCCGCCTGCAGCTTGAAGTGACCGAAAGCTATGTACTGGAAAACCCGGAGCGCGCCCGCGTGGCTATCGAGAACCTGAAAGCGTTGGGTATCGCCGTCGCGCTGGATGATTTCGGCATTGGCTATTCCAGTATTGGTTATCTACGCAGCTGTCGTTTTGATAGCCTCAAGATTGATAAGTCGTTAGCCGGGGTGGTGGATGTCGACCCACAGGCGGCAGAACTGGTGCGCGGCACGGTACGTATCGCTAATGCGCTGGGGATCACCGTGGTTGCCGAAGGGGTAGAAACTCAGCAGCAGCTGGCGCTGCTGCGGCGGGCGGGATGCGATCGACTGCAGGGATTTTATTTCAGCCAACCGATGCCTATCGACTCATTGCTTCAACTGCGCCAGCAGCAGGGATAATTACTCTTTGGCCAGCGCTTCCAGCTTGTCGAGAAAACCGGTCACGGCAATGGCCCGGTTATCGGCACGATAGCGATCTTTCGGCCCCGGCGCCGAGCTTTGCACCGCAATGACCTGCCAGCCGTTATCCGTTTTCAACAGCAGTGGAGAACCGCTGTCGCCCGGTAGCGTATCGCATTGATGCGATAACACCGACGTTTGCGCCCATCCCGTCACCAGACAATCCTGGTGGCTATAGAGACTATCCAGATGATCTTCCGGGTAGCCGGATTGCGTCACTTTGCGGTCCGTGGCTTTTAGCGCCGCGGTCAGCGCTTCTTTATCACCACTAAAAACAGGAACAGGCGTAATGCCGCCTGGCGCGTAGCGCAGGACGATCAGGCCAAAGTCCCAGGGGGCTGCGGAAGAGGGGACAATCCAGCCATCGCCGTCAGCTTTAAGCCGTTTGCCTAGCGATGGGTCGGTACGGCCGTCAATCCCGTGAATTTCATAGACCCAGTTGCCTTTACGCGAGATAAAACGCAACGCGACGGCCATGTCCGGCTTGCCTTTCGGCGGCTGCAGCAAACAGTGACCGGCGGTGAGGGCCAGATGCGGAGAAATCAGCGTTGCGGTACACAGATTACCGCTGGCGGTTTCTAATTGACCGATGGCATCCCAGGGGGAACTGGCCGGATCGCTGACCGCTTTACGATCGTCATGGCCGAAAAAAAGCGTTTTGATATCTTTCGCGCTCATGCCGTCATCATCGGCGTGAGCATACAGGGGAAATACACAAAACGAACACAGTAATAACAGTACGTCTCTACGCATATCACTCTCTGGGGAGATAATTATGTCTATTGAAAGTAGCAGGAGATTTAAGTTTATGAAAGTTAAGAATAATTTTTATTAAGCCAAACGGCACATAAAATGACTCCTGAAGACATTTCATCTCTGCGAGAACCATGGTAATTCAGAGGGTTAACGCATAATCTCTGCTGTCGTCATTTCCGCAGAAAGCGGCGGGCAACGCAACATAATTCGTGTATCGGAACGTACGTAAAGCGCGGGGAAAATAATCACTTTGCCTTGCAGAACATTCGCAAAGCGCAATTTTTAGCGGGCGTTTTAGTTGCCTGAAGTACGCAAAAGTTCATCGTCATTGGCGTTTTTTTACCATCTTCTCAATTATTTTCACTACGAAACATTTTCTCACTGTAAACATTGTTTTCGCCGGTTCCCATTGAGTGAAATGTGAGGTTGACCCGGCCATCATAAGCACAAGGTCATTTCCTGCAGTGGGAGGGTGTATGTCTAAACAAGGTATTCGCGCGTTAGTTTATGTTTCGTTAGTTTCAATTTTTATGTGGGGAGCGATGGGGTATCTCGTGATTGAGGCGGTACATGCCCTGTAACGAGCCGCCAGCGCCGCTGAGGTGGCGTTGGCTATAATATCTGCCAGTGAATGCAGAACTGGCGGACATGATGACTATCGATGAGACGCAATTACGGGCGGTGATTACAGGAGCGAAAACCGAAGTGTCGGCCGCTGAATTGGCGGTGGAGTTGCTGGCGGCGCGGCAAAAAATTAGCGAGCTGGAACGTCAACTGGCGACGCCGATTCGCTTGCCTTTCTCCAGCGCGAGCCCGGTATGTGAAATTGAAGCGGGATATGCTGCAGGAGTCAGCGATTGCCGTCAGGCTATTCGTGAAGCCGGTTTTCCCATTGAGGGGGAAGATTAGCGGCGCCTAATAGAGGAAAAAGCGGGTTGCCACCAGCGCGCAGATTATCAGCAGTATCAGGATGAGCTCAAAACGATAACGTCGCAGCATAGCGCTCTCCAGAAAAAAACGGCGCTGAAACAGCGCCGATTTATACAAGACCAGACTAACCGGAAAGATTATGCAGCCGGCTGAGCAGCAGGTTTAGCTGCGGTGTGTTTAGTGGTTTTGTGGTGTTTTTTGGCAGCCTGAGCTTTCTGCGTTACTGGTTTAGCGGCAGTTTTGTGGTGCTTTTTGGCAGCCTGAGCTTTCTGCGCAGCCGGTTTAGTGGCGGCTTTGTGGTGTTTTTTCGCTGCCTGAGCTTTTTGCTCTACAGCAGGTTTTGCCGCGGCTTTTTTGTGTTTCTTGGCAGCCTGGGCTTTCTGTTCTGCAGCTGGTTTGGCGGCAGCTTTGTGATGTTTTTTATGGTGAGTGGTCTTGGCAGTGGTGCTGTGAGTTGCAGCAGCAGGTGCCTGAGTGGTGCTTACTGCATCAGCAGCGAAAGCAGCGGAAGACAGACCCATAGCAGCGGCAACGACCAGAGCTAATACTTTTTTCATTCTGATATCCTCGAAAAGGTTTCTTCATTTCAACCCCACTGCGGGGCCGTTGAAGTAACTATATGCTTGTCTTTTCGAGCTTTCCGTGAGTGTTTGGTATCGGCGTGTAACCGTTTGTACAATACGCGCCAGGCGGGGGTAAAGCGCCGGAGCAGGCCCCGGCGCGCAGGCTTAGAGATAACGGGCGGTAAGATGCTGGCGGAAATACTCGCTGTTGAGATCTTCACCGGTGGCATTCTTAATCAGCTGCGAAGTGGTAAAGCGGCTGCCATGTTGCCAGATATTTTGCCGCAACCAGTCGAACAGGGCGTTAAAATCGCCGCCGGCGATATCCTGTGCGAGATTCGGTAGCGCGCGTCTGGCGGCCGCCATCAGCTGTGCGGCGTACATCGCCCCCAGCGTATAAGAAGGGAAATAGCCGAAACCGCCATCGGTCCAGTGAATATCCTGCATACAGCCGTCACGATAGTTGCCGAGGGTCGAAATACCCAGCCAGCTCTGCATTTTCTCATCCCACAGGGCCGGAATATCGTCTACTTCAATATCGCCGTCGATCAGCGCCCGCTCGATTTCATAGCGCAGAATGACGTGCGCCGGGTAGCTGACTTCGTCGGCATCGACGCGAATGAAGCCCGGCTTCACGCGCTGGTTCCAGGCGATAAAGTTTTCCGCGCTGAACGCCGGCTGGTCGCCAAAGCGCTGACGCACGGCGGGCAGCAGGCGGTTGAGGAAGGCTTCGCTGCGGCCAAGCTGCATTTCGAAGAACAGGCTCTGAGATTCGTGAATCGCCGTTGAGCGAGCCAGCCCAACTGGCTGATCGACCCAGTTGCGCGGGAGGTTCTGTTCATAGCGCGCGTGGCCGGTTTCGTGGATCACGCCAAATAGCGCGCTGAGCAGATCGTTTTCGTTATAGCGGGTGGTGATCCGGACGTCCTCTGGCACGCCGCCGCAGAAGGGGTGCGCGCTAATATCCAGACGCCCGCCGTCAAAATCAAAGCCTAAAACCCGCATCGCTTCCAGGCCCAGCTCACGCTGATCGGCGATGGCGAAGGGCCCCTGTGGCTCGAGCAGCGTCTTCTGCGCTTGCTTATCGACGACGTTTGCCAGCAGCGACGGCAGCCAGGATTTCAGATCGGCGAATAGCACGTCAAGACGCGCGCTGGTCATGTCGGGTTCAAAAATATCCAGTAGGGCGTCGTAGCGGGAACACCCTTTCGCTTCGGCTCGGATTTGCGCCTCTTCGCGACTGAGCTTAACGACTTCGCACAGGTTTTCGGCAAATCCCTGCCAGTCGTTAGCCGGACGCTGGCTGCGCCACGCGTGTTCGCAGCGGCTGCCGGCCAGTGATTTCGCCTCCACCAGGCTCTCCGGCAGTAGCGCCGCCTGCTGGTACTGCCGGGTCATTTCGCGCAGGTTAGCTTGCTCCAGATCGTTAAGATCTTCCTGCAGGGCGTTTTCCAGCCATTCGCCAACCTTCTTATCGGTCAAAATTTGGTGCTGCAGCACCCCGAGCTCCGCCAGCGCTTCGCCGCGCGCGCGGCTGCCGCCGGGCGGCATCATGGCGAACATATCCCAGCCGGCGATGGCGGCAAGGTGTGAGAAGCGGGAGAGCCGTTGGAAAGTGCGGGTGAGCTGCTGATAGTTGTTGTTTTCAGTCATAGTCTCTGCTGGCCTGTGGCGAGTGAAATAAATCTGTTGTCAGTGGGTACACTAGCGCGTCGGGGGGATTTGGTCGAGTCGTGGGCACGACATTTTGCGTGCGGCGAAAAATGCGCATGTGATGACTATAACGGACGGCGCGCCACGCCAGCGGCTACACTGATAACAGGCGCTGGCTGTCAGCGGAGGCGAGTATGAATCCGTTCACGTGGGTGTTTTTCGCACTGCTCTCTATGGATGCTCTCAGAGAACTGTTGGGGTTGCCGTCGGTGCTCGGGCTATGGTGAGCGGACGTGACCCGTAAGGTCACGTCGTTTAACGATTATTTCAGGCGGTTGTGCAAACAGGCGCCGGTCAGCAGCGCGGCCATTAACAGGAGCGCGATAAAGCCGCCGACGCCGTTCCAGCCGTAGTGATGCCAGAAGACCCCGCCCAGCGTCCCCGCAATACTGGAACCCAGATAATAGCTGAACAGATATAGCGAAGAAGCCTGGCCACGCGCGCGACGCGCCCGTGGGCCGATCCAACTGCTGGCAACCGAGTGCGCGGCAAAAAAGCCGGCGGAGAACAGCAACATGCCGATGAAAATCAGCCACAGGGGCGAGAATAGCGTCATCAGCAGGCCAAACAGCATCACCGCAATAAAGAACAGCATCACCGGTCCGCGGCCATAGCGCACCGTCAACGCGCCGGCTTTTGGCGAACTCCAGGTCCCGGTCAGGTAGGCGACCGACAGCAGACCGACCACCGCCTGATTCAGCGACCACGGCGACATCATCAAGCGGTAGCCAATATAGTTAAACAGGGTCACAAATGCGCCCATCAGCAGGAAACCTTCGAGGAACAATAGCGGCAGGCCGCGATCGCGCCAGTGCAGATGGAAGTTAATCAGCAGCGTTTTCGGTTTCAACGAAATAGGGCGGAAGTGGCGCGACTCGGGAAGAATACGCCAGAACATGATTGCCGCCGCGAGGGCGAAGGCGCTTATCACCGCCAGCGCCACGCGCCAGCCGAAGAAATCGGTAAAGACCCCGGTGAGCAGGCGGCCGCTCATGCCGCCTATCGAGTTACCGCTGATATAAAGCCCCATTGAAAACGCCACCACGCTTGGGTGGATCTCCTCGCTGAGATAAGTCATCCCAACGGCGGCTACGCCGCTTAACGAAAGACCAATCAGCGCGCGCATGATCAGAATCCCGTGCCAACTGGTCATCATTGTTGATAAGAGGGAGCAGCACGCGGCCAGCAGTAACGCGGTGACCATCACCGGTTTACGGCCAATGGCATCCGACAGCGGGCCGGTAAATAGCAGGCCGACGGCGAGCATCGCGGTGGAAATCGATAACGAAATACTGCTGCTGGCGGGGCTTACGCCGAACTCGCCCGACAGCACCGGCAGAATGGGCTGCACGCAGTAGAGCAAGGCGAAGGTTGCCAGTCCGGCGGAAAACAGCGCCAGGGTGACGCGGATAAACGCCGGGGTACCGCGTTTAATAAATTGATTTGGCTGGTTTACCGCCTTATCACCGGCGCTGCTCGCCGGCGCGGTGCCGGCGGTTGTTGTGTTGCTCACGGAGAATTCCTTGCTTATATACAGCTGGATTACAAACAAACTGATGTGACCATTCAGCTCACATTTTTAGGGTATAAAATTGTAAATATTCCGTCTAATATATTAATAATCTCAAATAAGATGTTTTAAATATGAATATCGAGCTGCGTCATTTGCGTTACTTCGTCGCCGTGGCGGAAGAGCTACATTTTGGCCGTGCGGCGGCGCGCCTCAACATCTCTCAGCCGCCGTTAAGCCAGCAGATTCAGATTCTCGAACAGCAAATTGGCGCGCGACTGTTTGCCCGCACTAACCGCAGCGTCAGCCTGACGGCGGCGGGGAAGCAATTTCTCGCCGATAGCCGACAAATTCTGACGCAAGTTGAAGATGCCGCCGCCCGCGCCGGGCGCCTGCATCACGGCGAAACCGGTGAACTGCGCATTGGTTTCACTTCATCGGCGCCATTTATCAAAGCGGTTTCCGATACGCTTTCCACTTTTCGCCGCCGCTTTCCCGATGTCCATATCCAGACTCGCGAAACCAACACCCGCGAACAGATAGTGCCGTTAACTGAAGGGGCGCTTGACCTTGGCCTGATGCGCAACACGCAGCTGCCGGATACGTTGTGCTGGGAAAAAGTGCTGCGCGAACCGCTACTGGCGATGGTGCCCAGCGATCATCCTCTGGCCCGTCAGCAGGCGGTCAGTCTGCTTGAGCTGGCGCGCGAGCCGTTTGTCTTTTTCGACCCGCACGTTGGTACCGGCCTGTACGACGATATTCTCGGACTGATGCGCCGCTACGGTACCGCGCCGGTTATCACCCAGGAGGTCGGCGAGGCCATGACCATCATCGGCCTGGTGGCTTCTGGTCTTGGGGTATCAATCCTACCGGCCTCGTTTAAGCGGGTGCAGCTGAATGAAATGCGCTGGCTGCCGATTAGTGAACCCGATGCGGTGTCGGAAATGTGGCTGGTGTGGGCCAAACATCGCGAACAGGGACTGGCGGCGCAGCGTTTTCGCGATTATCTCCTCGCCGCCGCCGCGTTAGCAAAATGAGACAAAAAAGACCCAAAAACGTGCGGTAAATCACAAGGCTAAGTAAAAATTTGACGTGTACCATCGAAGTGCTTCACCATAGCCGAAAGTTTATTTCGAAGCGCGAAAATAAAGGGAGTCAACGGTGGTAGCGGACAGTCAACCAGGCCATATCGATCAAATAAAGCAGACCAACGCAGGAGCCGTGTATCGCCTGATTGATCAGCTTGGCCCGGTGTCGCGTATCGATCTTTCCCGATTTGCGCAACTGGCGCCGGCCAGCATTACCAAAATTGTTCGCGAGATGTTGGAAGCGCATCTGGTGCAGGAGACCGAAATCCAGGAGCCGGGGAGCCGCGGCCGCCCGGCGGTCGGGCTGATGGTTGAAACGGAAGCCTGGCATTATTTGTCGTTGCGCATCAGCCGGGGGGAGATTCATCTGGCGCTGCGCGATCTGAGCAGCAAACTGGTGGTGGAAGAACAACTGGAACTGCCGCTGCAGCATGCGCAACCGCTGCTGACGCGGATCATCGAGCACATCGACCAGTTTTTTATTCGCCATCAGCACAAGCTCGAGCGCCTTACCGCTATCGCCATCACCTTGCCAGGGATCATCGATACTGAAAACGGCATCATTCACCGGATGCCATTTTACGATGATGTGAAAGACATGCCGCTTGGTGAAACGCTGGCTAATCACACCGGGGTGTCGGTCTATATTCAGCACGATATCAGCGCCTGGACCATGGCCGAATCGTTGTTTGGCGCGTCACGCGGGGCGCGTGACGTCATCCAGGTGGTGATCGACCACAACGTCGGCGCTGGCGTCATCACCGATGGCCGCCTGCTGCATGCCGGTAGTAGTAGCCTGGTGGAGATCGGCCATACCCAGGTCGACCCTTATGGTAAACGCTGCTACTGCGGCAATCACGGCTGCCTGGAAACCATCGCCAGCATCGAAAGCGTGCTGGAACTGGCTCAGATGCGCATGGCAAAATCGATGAGCTCGATGCTGCATCAGCAGCAGTTGAGCGTTGAATGGTTATGCCAGGCGGCGCAGCAGGGTGATTTACTGGCGCGGGACATCATTACCGGTGTTGGTACGCACGTGGGGCGTATTCTGGCCATTATGGTTAACCTGTTTAATCCACAAAAAATCCTTATCGGTTCGCCGTTCAACCAGGCATCCGATATTTTGTTTCCGGCAATTTCTGACTGTATTCGGCAACAGGCGCTGCCAGCATATAGTCGTCATATTGCGGTTGAGAGTACCCAGTTCTCAAACCGCGGCACGATGGCTGGCGCGGCTCTGGTGAAAGACGCCCTCTATAACGGATCGCTCCTTATCCGACTGTTACAGGGTTAACATTTTTTCATAGTCGCACCAAAAATTGCGCTATCTCAATCTGGGCCCCGACGGCTTCGCGTAGACTTTTCCCACTGTTGATTATTTCTCTTATGTATCTTTCGTATAGACAACTTTGGGGTTAGTGATGTTTAAGCGTTTCTTTATAACAGGTACTGACACTGCTGTCGGGAAGACGGTAGTTTCCCGCGCGTTGCTGCAGGCACTTGCTGCCAGCGGTAAAAGCGTCGCCGGGTATAAGCCTGTGGCGAAGGGCAGCAAAGAGACGCCGGACGGACTGCGTAATAAAGACGCGCTGGTATTACAGAGCGTGTCGACGTTGTCGCTGCCGTATGATGCTGTCAATCCCATCGCGTTAAGCGAAGAAGAAAGCAGCGTGGCGCACAGCTGCCCGATCAACTACGGTTTACTCAGCGACGGGCTGCAGCAGCTCAGCGGCAGGGTCGATCATGTCGTAGTGGAAGGTACCGGCGGCTGGCGCAGCCTGATGAACGATTTACGCCCGCTCTCCGAGTGGGTGGTACAGGAACAACTGCCGGTAGTGCTGGTGGTGGGTATTCAGGAAGGGTGTATCAACCATGCCCTGTTGACTGCTCAGGCGGTGGCTAACGACGGTTTGCCATTAATCGGTTGGGTCGCCAACCGCATTAATCCTGGTCTTGCGCACTACGCTGAAATCATTGATGTACTGAGCAAAAAGCTACCCGCGCCGCTTATTGGCGAGCTGCCTTATCTGCCGCGCGCCGAACAACGTGAACTCAGCCAGTATGTTGACTTAGACGTTCTCGGCAGCGTCATGGCGATAGATCGAATCCCGGCGTAACGTTCGCGACAGTACCGAGGCCAGTACGCAGGCGATCAATAAACCGGGCAGCAGCACATACTGCCCGGTCATCTCACAAATCATCAGCGTTGACATAATCGGCGCATGCGTTGTCGCGGCGAGAAACGCCGCCATCCCGGTTAACCCAATCATAATCGCCATGTTCTGATCGTTATCTAACCATAGCCCGCTAAAACTGGCGAACAGCATGCCCAGCGCCAGCCCGACGAAAAGCGTCGGGGTAAAGACGCCGCCCGGGGCGCCGGAGCCGCTGCTGGCCAGCACCGCCAACAGCTTACAGACAAAGACGATGATAATGACGCTAAATAGCGGCGGCGACAGCAGGTAGCTTTGCACCACGCTATAACCGTTGCCCCACACCGCTGGGGTAATGAGCGATAACATGCCGACGATCAGTCCACCTATCGCCAGCTGCCACGGCGGTGACAGTTTCAGCCTCACGAAGCCACGGTGGCTGTAGTTCATCAGCCAGATAAATAGCGGCCCACACAGCCCGGCCAGCAGGCCGGTCGCCAGCATTAAAACGTAATGCAGCGCGTTCAGGTTTTGCTGAAAGACGACGTGGTACAGCGGCGCGGCGCCGCCGTTGAGCAGATTCGTTAGTAACAGGGCGATTACCGCCGAAATGACTACCGGGCCGAGCGAGGCCAGCATCAGGGTGCCAAAGAGGATTTCGGCGATAAACAGGCTACCCGCCAGCGGCGCATGATAGGCGCTGGCCATCCCGGCGGCGGCGCCGCAGGCGACCCACAGCTTCCATTCAGCGCGCGGGGTAAAGCGGCGGGCGAACAGCGAGGCGGCCAGCGCGGCCAGCAGGATCATGGCTCCTTCGCGGCCAATGGCGCTGCCGGTCACAACCACCAGCAGCGACGCCAGCGATTTCACGAGGCTTGCCGGCGTATCGAAACAACCATCGCCGGTTTCCAGCGCTTCCATGTAATCGGTCGGGGCGTGCGGACGCGACACGCTGCGCCGTTGCCATAACCACAGCAATGTCCCCGCGGCCAGTCCGCCAAGCGCTGGCGTCAGCAGCCGACGCCACCACGGCAGCGACTGTGCGGCGTTCACCAGGCTACCGCTATCGTTACCGAGAAATAATGTTTCCAGCACGACCATCGAGTGGCGAAACAGCGCCACGGCCAGCGCCGCAAAGATGCCGACGAGCGTGGCGATGAGCAGGCGACGGAACATCACCTGCACATCAGGATAGTTATGAAGACGGTGCATTAGCGGGCGTGAAATTGGGAGTCATGGCGTTATTGTGATAGGGAATAACCTTAGATGCAAAAGCTATAAGTGCCGCGCCGGGGATCGACGCGGCGGGTGAGTTAACGATACAGCTGCTTTTCTGCCACCGCGATGGGCAAATGTGCCTGCCAGTTAGCCAGCGTCGACTGCGCCAGTTGGCCCAGCGCCCGATAGAACGGATGCCCGGCGTTTTCCATAAAGACGCTCAGGAAACGCCCGGACCACGGCAGCAGATGCCAGGCCAGCAGTTGCGCAAACAACTCATCCTGATTTGTTTCGCACAGCCATGCAGCCAGCAGCAGCAAGGTGCCGAAGTGATCTTCGGGTTCGTTGCGCTCAAGAGCCAGCGCGATACCGCTGGCCCGCATCCATTCGCGCAGCGCAAGCGTCGAGTCGCCGAATAACACCGACTCTTTATCCAGCCACACCGAGCCCCACGGCGGAGCGGGCAGCGCCCATGGGCCGATAAACAGACGCTGCCAGGCTTGCGGCAGCGTCTCGTCGCTGCTGGCGGCGAATTCCATTGCCAGTGAATCGGAGACCGGGAACGGCCACTGCGGCTGCCAGCTACCATCGAGAAAAGCGGCGACCAGCGGCGCGTTTTGCTCGCTGTCCGGTACAAAAGAGAACAGCGCGCCCAGCGTACGGGCGCTTAGTGCGACGGCGTCGCGATTTGGGATCTGCATCATTACCCTATTCCTTACTGCGGCGCGCACAGGCGCGCCGTCTCGTTAACCCGCAACCGCCATACCTACGGTCATATGCAGGCCATAAAACAGGCCGCGGCCTATACACTCCGCGACTAAAACCATTATCAGCCCGATCAATAACCCGGCGGCGCGCGGCGGCTGGCGGCGGAGAAGCGGACACAGCCAGCAGCCGAGACCGAGCGCCAGCAGGATCAGCCGTAGAACCTGCAGTCTGCCGTAATCCGGAAGAAGGGCGTTCGCCTGTTGTACTGAACTGTGGATCGTGCCGAGGTCAGCGCTTTGCAAGACAACAACGGCCACGCTGATGATGAGGGCGGCGACGCTAATCGCGGCAAAAAACCAGCCGTTGAAGTCAACTTTCGCCAGCTTCAGCAGCAGGGCGGCGAACAGCGGCCCGCTGAGTAGTACCGTCAGGAAGAACGCGCTGGTAGTGTAGCCATTATACCACGTCGGCACGGTGTCAATTTGGTAGACGCGGGTCATCGCCATCACAAACAGCAACCCCAGTAGCATGGTGAGAAACAACCAGATTTTGCCGAGCGCCTCCGGCATTTTTCCTGGCACCGCCAGTAGCCACCAGAATCCGCCAACGGCGAAGAAGAGGGCGCCGCTGGCGATTTCATTACTGAGCGCTGAAGCGCCAACGCGATTCAGTGAATTAAATGCGCGTAGCGGCGAGCCGAGATGGATTACGGAAGCGAGAAAACCTATTCCCATCAATAGCCAGATAAAGAACATGCTGCGCACCAGCCGCTCTCGCGCTTTGCGCTGACCGGAGAGCGACACCCAGCCCAGGCCGCTGACGATGACTGCGCCAGCGACGCATTGCCCCAGTACCGTAAACAGAACCAGCGGCCATTCATGCCATCCATTTCCCATTTCAGACCTCCTGCGGATTGGCCAGATAGCCGGTGGTATCCCCACACGGACGGCTGTTGGCGTTAGGTTTTATTACAATGCTCGGCCTGGTGAAGTGCGCTGAAGGCAGCGGCGCCACGGCGGCCAGCTGGCCGTGTTTTTCCCGCAGTTCGGCAATCGGCCCGAAGTCCAGCGCGCGCAGCGGGCAGGACTCGACGCAAATCGGTTTCTTGCCTTGTGCGACACGCTCGTGACAGCCGTCGCATTTGGTCATATGTCCTTTAGCGGCGTTGTACTGCGGCGCGCCATACGGGCAGGCCATATGGCAGTAGCGACAGCCGATGCACACCTCTTCATTGACCACTACAAAACCGTCTTCGCGCTTGTGCATCGCCCCGCTCGGGCAGACCTTGGTGCACGCCGGGTCTTCACAGTGGTTACAGGCGATAGAAAGGTAATAGGCAAAAACGTTCTGATTCCAGACGCCGTTGTCCTCCTGCCAGTCGCCGCCGGCATACTCATAGATACGACGGAAGCTGACGTCCGGCGTCAGGTTCTTGTAGTCTTTACAGGCCAGCTCGCAGGTTTTGCAACCGGTGCAACGGGCGGAATCGATAAAAAATCCGTATTGAGCGCTCATGGTTTACTCCTTAAACCTTCTCGATTTCGACCAGGTTGGTATGCTGCGGATTTCCCTTCGCCAGCGGTGAAGGCCGGTGGGTGGTGAGGGTATTCATGCAGGCGCCGTGGTCGACGCGATCGCCAGACATATTGGCATCGTGCCATGCTCCCTGACCCATCGCCGTCACCCCAGGCATAATACGCGGCGTGACCTTCGCCGGAATACGCAGTTCGCCGCGCTGATTAAAGACGCGCACCATGTCGCCGTTGTTAATCCCACGTTTTTCGGCATCGATGGGGTTAAGCCACACTTCCTGGCGGCAGGCCGCTTGTAAGACATCGACGTTGCCGTAGCTGGAGTGGGTACGCGCCTTATAATGGAAGCCAAACATTTGTAGCGGGAACTGGCTGCGTAACGGATCGTCCCAGCCTTCAAAGGTGGAGGCATAGACCGGCAGCGGGCTAATGACGTCGCCTTTTTCCAGCTCCCAGCGGGCGGCAATCTCGGCGAGGCGGCTGGAGTAAATCTCAATTTTGCCGGAGGGGGTTTTTAGCGGATGCGCTTCAGGATCGCGACGGAAATCACGATAGGCGACGAAATGGCCGTTCGGGTCTTTACGCTTGTAAATACCCATTTTTTTGAGCTCGTCATAGCCCGGCAGCGCCGGATCTTTAGCGACCATTTTGGCGTACAGGTACTGTAACCACTGCTCCTGAGTCCGGCCTTCGGTGAAGCGCTGATGCACGTCGTCGCCAAGGCGTTTTGCCACTTCACTTAGGATCCAGTAGATAGGTTTGCGTTCGAACTTCGCCGTGGTGGCGGGCTGGATGAAAATCAGATAGCCCATATTGCCGGCATAGTCGTTAGGAATGATATCTTCCTGTTCTACGGTCATCAGGTCCGGCAGCAGAATATCGGCATATTTTGCCGACGAGGTCATAAAGTTTTCAATAACCACGATCGTCGAGCATTTGCTCTCGTCCTGCAGGATATCGTGGGTTTTATTGATGTCGGAATGCTGGTTAATGATGGTGTTGCCAGCATAGTTCCACAGGAATTTGATGGGAACCGTCAGCTTCTCTTTGCCGCGCACGCCGTCACGGGTGGCGGTCATCTCCGGTCCGCGGGCGATAGCGTCGGTCCAGCTAAAGCAGGAGATGGCGGTTTTTACCGGATTTTCCAGTACCGGCAGACGCTCAATGGTGATGGTATAGGTCGATTCGCGGGCGCCGCTGTTGCCGCCGTTGATGCCGACGTTGCCGGTTAAAATCGGCAGCATGGCGATAGCCCGCGCGGAGAGCTCGCCGTTCGCCTGGCGCTGCGGCCCCCAGCCCTGGCAGATATAGGCGGGTTTGGTCATACCGATTTCGCGCGCCAGTTTAATGATGCGATCGGCGGGAATACCGGTAATACGCGAGGCCCACTGCGGCGTCTTGGCGGTAGCGTCGTCCCCCTGGCCGAGAATATAGGCTTTATAGTGGCCGTTGGCCGGAGCATCGGCCGGCAAGGTTTTCTCATCGTAGCCGACGCAGTATTTATCGAGGAACGGCTGGTCTACCAGATTTTCATTAATCAATACCCAGGCGATACCGGCGACCAGCGCCGCATCGGTACCGGGACGAATGGGGATCCACTCATCTTCACGCCCGGCCGCGGTATCGGTATAGCGTGGGTCGATGACGATCATGCGGGCGTTGGAACGCTCGCGGGCCTGCTCCAGGTACCAGGTAATGCCGCCGCCGCTCATGCGGGTTTCCGCCGGGTTATTGCCGAACATTACCACCAGTTTACTGTTTTCAATATCCGAAGTGCTGTTGCCGTCGTTGCTACCGTAGGTATAGGGCATGGCGCAGGCGATCTGCGCCGTACTGTAGGTGCCGTACTGGTTGAGCGATCCGCCGTAGCAGTTCATCAGCCGCATCACCGGCGAGGCGGAAGGGGAAGAGCGGGTCATATTCCCGCCGACAATCCCGGAAGAGTAGTTAATATAGACCGCTTCGTTGCCGTACTCTTTTACCACGCGTTTCAGACTTTCGGCGATGGTATCCAGCGCTTCGGTCCAACTAATGCGTTCGAATTTTCCTTCGCCGCGTTTGCCTACGCGTTTCATTGGGTAGTTAAGACGATCGGGGTGATTGATACGTCGGCGGATAGAACGCCCGCGCAGGCAGGCGCGAACCTGATGATCGCCGTAAATATCATGGCCGGTATTATCGGTCTCCACCCACACCACTTCGTTGTCGCGAACGTGCAGGCGCAGCGCGCAGCGGCTGCCGCAGTTAACCGAGCAGGCACCCCAGACGGTTTTTTCTTCTGCTCCGGTGGCTTGCTGCACGGCGGCGGCCGCGGTGCGTAGACTGAAAGGCAGCGACAGGCCGCCGGCGGCCAGGGCCAGAGAACCGATTGCTGAGGATTTTATGAGGGTGCGACGACTGACGCCGCCGGGATGTTCAGGGTTGGACATTGTGCTCACTCCATGATTTTTATTATGCGAAATGCCGCTGGCAACCGCAGGATTGCTGGCACATGGGTGAGGAATAATACTTAAATAGGGGTAGGCGAATCTTATCTCCGGTCAACCAGAGATAAGATCCTTCACTCGAAAGCGGCGGTTATTGCCCGTCTGAATCGGTCGCCGTCGCGTCGCCGTTGCGGGTATAGATTATCTTGAAGGTGTCGTTAGCGCAGTGGCCAACCACCTGAGCGCCGGGCTGGTCAGGCTGATCGTTCGGTACAATGGCCAGGCTAAAACCAGAAGCCGGAACGCCGTTGTTGATGATCTTTTGCTGGATCTCGCCCTTTACCCGCTCGCAGGAGTCCGGCGCTGCCAGTGCGGATGCCGAACCCAGCAGCAGGGCCGCGCACAACCATGGGGATAGTTTCATCATAAGCTCCTTATTGATGTCATCCATTTTTAAGCATAGCAGAATTGGTGTAAATAATTGTATTTGCTAAAATGATTGGAATATTCCCAAAAAGGTAGCGGCTGTGAATAAACTGTTTTTGCTGATCCCGGCAGCGTTGCTGCTCAGCGCCTGCGATAAGCCGTCAACGCCGGCGGCGTTTACCCCGGAGATGGCCAGTTTTTCCAATGAGTTTGAGTTCGACCCGCTGCGCGGCCCGGTGAAAACGTTTACTCAGATCCTGTTCGACGACCAGGGGGAAATGGTGAAGCGGGTGCGTGCCCAGGTGTCGGCAGAAGGGTGTTTTGATCTGCTGGATTTTACCGACCTCGAAAACAAAACCGGCGCAACGCTGGTACTTGACGCGAATTACTATCTGGATGCGCAAACGCAGGAGAAACGCCTGCGGCTGCAGGGGAAATGCCAGCTCGCCGAGATGCCGGCGGCGGGCGTCAGCTGGGAGACCGATGACAACGGGTTTGTGGTGACGGCTCGCGGGAAAGAAAGCACTTCCAGCTATCGCTACGACAGCGAAGGTTATCCGCTGGGCAAAACCACCACCGCGAAAGATGAGCGCTTCAGCGTCGTATCGACGCCGTCCACCGATCCGCGTAAAAAGCTCGATTACAGCGCGGTGAGCGTATTTAACGACCGCGCATTAGGTAAGGTGAAGCAAACCTGCGACTATGACGATCACGACAACCCGATCCGCTGCGAGATGCAGGTTGTCGATGAAAGCGTCCAGCCGGCGGTGACGCGACACTACAGCATCAAAAACACTATCGACTATTACTGAGCGGTGGGCTTGAGCAGCGTCTGGCCTTGAGGACGATGTTTCTCAAGGTACTGATGCTGGAACAGGCACATGCGAATGGTATTGCGGTATTCGCCGTTGATAAAGAACTCGTGAATCAGCTCGCCTTCGACCATGAAACCGAGTTTGCGGTAGATGTGGATCGCTTTTTCGTTTTCTTTATCAACAATCAGATACAGTTTATACAAATTGAGAACGGTAAAGCCGTAGTCCATTGCCAGCTTAGCGGCGCGCGTCGCCAGCCCTTTGCCCTGATATTCCGGGGAGATGATAATCTGGAACTCGGCGCGACGGTGAACGTGGTTTATCTCCACCAGTTCAACCAGCCCGGCTTTTTCGCCATCGCATTCGATAACGAAACGGCGTTCACTTTGATCGTGAATGTGTTTGTCGTAAAGGTCAGAGAGTTCGACGAAGGCCTCGTAAGGTTCTTCAAACCAGTAACGCATTACGCTGGCGTTATTATCAAGCTGGTGGACGAAGCGCAGGTCTTCGCGCTCAAGCGGGCGGAGTTTGACGTGAGGGGCGTCAGACATGGGAAATCCTGTGTGCATTAATAGAGGATGGCGCCCACGGGCGCCGGGGAATTATGGCGTAATAACGCGACCGGTGCGGCGGTCAAGACAGCGCAGGGTGTTGGGTTCCCAGTAGGCGTTGACGTTGGCGCTCTTCTGGCAGTTATCCTGCGCATCGAAGGCGACGTCGGTTTTGTCCCACTCTTTCTCCGCGCGTTTATTTACCTTCTGCCGTAGCGAGCGGGTATCGTTCCACTGCTCTTTTTCCATTGCGGCTTGCTGACGGCTCTGCGCGCTGTCGCCGGACTCGATCACCAGTTTGTCGGTTCGCGCGAAGGACGAAGCGGTATAGACCATTGCGCTTGCCGCCAGCAGGGCGGTCAGGCACCAGCGTTTATTGCGTGTCATTTTCATCACGATTTCCTTTGAGTGATAAAAAGGGTTAACCAGTTGGACAAGTTTACTACAACTCGCTACCCGCGCCTACCGGACAAAATGGCATGGGTACCTGCGCATTATCGCGTACACTAGTGCAACAAATTGTCTCATTTACCAAACTTTAATGCTGAAAACCACGTTACTTTTCTTTGCTACCGCGCTGTGCGAAATCATCGGCTGTTACCTGCCGTGGCTATGGCTGAAGCGGGGCGGTTCGCCGCTGCTGTTGATCCCAACCGCGATGGCGCTGGCGATGTTCGTCTGGCTACTGACCCTGCACCCGGAGGCCAGCGGCAGAGTGTATGCCGCTTATGGCGGCGTCTACGTCTGCACCGCGCTGCTGTGGCTGCGTTTCGTCGATGGCGTGAAGCTAAGCCACTTTGACTGGGCGGGGGCCGTGATTGCGCTATTCGGCATGCTGATCATCGTTGCTGGCTGGGGGCGGGCATAGCGTCTTGTAGCAGGATAAAAAATCGCCCTTTGTGATCTTCCACGCTAATTTCAACCTTAATTCTTGTATGGTAGCCGACTAGTTGCCTTACTTACCCTAAACGCATCGTGCTGTTTATCGTAAGAGGCAATTATGGCTACACAAACCCTTGCCAGCGAAGCTGGCGCCAAACCCGTGCGCATTGGCCGGGTGCAAAAAGTCACCCTGACGCTGCTGTTCATCGCCGGTATCGTCAACTTCCTCGATCGTTCGTCATTAAGCGTTGCCGGTGAGGCTATTCGCGGCGATCTCGGGCTTAGCGCGACGGAATTCGGCGTGCTGCTGTCGGCGTTCTCTCTGTCATACGGCTTTGCTCAACTGCCCTCGGGTATTTTGCTCGATCGCTTCGGCCCGCGAATTGTATTGGGGGCAGGGCTGATTTTCTGGTCACTGATGCAGGCGCTAACTGGGGTGGTGAACTCCTTTAGCCACTTTATTTTGCTCCGTATTGGCCTCGGGATTGGCGAAGCGCCGTTTATGCCGGCGGGGGTAAAATCCATTACCGACTGGTACGTACAAAAAGAGCGCGGCACCGCGGTCGGCATCTTTAACTCGTCAACGGTGCTTGGCCAGGCGATCGCGCCGCCGGCGCTGGTGCTGATGCAGATAGCCTGGGGCTGGCGCACCATGTTCGTGGTTATCGGCCTTGCCGGGATCGTTGTGGGCCTGTGCTGGTACGCGTGGTATCGCAACCGCGCGCAGTTCGATCTGCAACAGGAGGAGCGCCAGTATCTGGCGGCGCCGGAAAAAGCGCGCCCAACGCTGGTATTCAGCGAGTGGCTGGCGCTGTTCAAACGACGCACCACCTGGGGCATGATTTTAGGCTTCTCCGGGGTTAACTATACCGGCTGGCTGTATATCGCGTGGCTGCCCGGTTATCTGCAGGCGCAGCAGGGATTGAGCCTGGCGAAAACCGGCTGGGTGGCGGCAATCCCGTTTCTGGCCGCGGCGGTGGGCATGTGGGTCAATGGGCTGGTGGTCGATGCGCTGGCGCGCCGCGGTTACGATTTGGCGAAAACGCGCAAAACGGCCATTGTGGTTGGCCTGACGCTTTCTGCGCTCGGCACGTTGCTGGTGGTGCAATCTAACTCGCCGACCCAGGCGGTGGCGTTTATCTCCATGGCGCTATTCTGCGTCCACTTTGCCGGAACCTCGGCCTGGGGACTGGTACAGGTGATGGTCAGCGAGAATAAAGTCGCGTCGGTGGCCGCGATCCAGAACTTTGGCAGCTTTGTTTTCGCCTCTTTTGCGCCGGTTGTCACCGGCTGGGTAGTGGACACCACGCACTCCTTTAACCTGGCCTTAGTCATCGCCGCCTGTGTGACCTTTACCGGCGCGCTGTGCTATTTCTTCATCGTAAAAGACCGCATTAATTAATCGCTAACGGGGGGCGCCTGGCGCCCCCCGCAACCACATCCGTTTGTGATCCTTCGCATCTTTTTTAAATATCATACTTGTATGGTAGTAGGTCTGGTGATTTAATTTTGATCACTAACCGCACAGATGTAAGGAATTACCCATGAAGATCATTGCCGCCGACGTGTTCGTTACCTGCCCAGGGCGTAACTTCGTCACCTTAAAAATCACCACCGATGACGGGATTGTCGGCCTCGGTGATGCCACGCTCAACGGCCGTGAATTGTCGGTCGCCTCATACCTGAAAGATCACCTTTGTCCGCAGCTGATTGGCCGTGATGCTCACCGCATCGAAGATATCTGGCAGTTCTTCTACAAAGGCGCCTACTGGCGCCGCGGTCCGGTGACCATGTCGGCTATTTCCGCCGTTGATATGGCGCTGTGGGATATCAAAGCCAAAGCCGCCGGAATGCCGCTTTACCAACTGCTGGGCGGCGCCTCGCGCGAAGGGGTGATGGTCTACTGCCACACCACCGGTCATTCCATTGATGAAGTGCTGGACGACTACGCCCGCCATCAGGAAATGGGTTTTAAGGCGATCCGCGTGCAGTGCGGTATTCCGGGGATGAAAACCACCTACGGCATGGCCAAGGGCAAAGGTCAGGCATACGAGCCGGCGACCAAAGGCGTGTGGCCGGAAGAGCAGCTGTGGTCAACGGAGAAATATCTCGATTTCACCCCGCGGCTATTTGCCGCCGTGCGCGAACGATTTGGTTTCAACGAGCATTTACTGCACGACATGCACCATCGCCTGACGCCGATCGAGGCGGCGCGATTTGGTAAAAGCGTTGAGGAGTATCGTCTGTTCTGGATGGAAGATCCGACACCGGCAGAGAATCAGGCGTGCTTCCGCTTAATTCGCCAGCATACCGTCACGCCGATTGCCGTCGGCGAAGTCTTTAATAGCATCTGGGATTGCAAACAGCTGATTGAAGAACAGCTCATTGATTATATCCGCACCACCATTACCCACGCTGGCGGGATCAGCGGCATGCGGCGTATCGCCGATTTTGCTTCATTGTACCAGGTACGTACCGGTTCTCACGGGCCGTCCGATCTCTCTCCGGTATGCATGGCGGCGGCGCTGCATTTCGATCTGTGGGTGCCAAATTTCGGCGTTCAGGAGTACATGGGCTATTCCGAACAGATGCTGGAGGTCTTCCCGCATAGCTGGCGTTTTGACAATGGCTATATGCATCCGGGCGATAAACCAGGGCTGGGCATCGAGTTCGATGAGAAGCTGGCGGCGAAATACCCCTATGAACCCGCCTGTCTGCCGGTGGCGCGCCTCGAAGATGGCACTTTGTGGAATTGGTAAGGAGAGGAAAATGAAAAGTATTGTTATCCAACAGCCGAACGCGCTGGCGATTGAAGAACGGCCATTGCCGCAGCCGGGGAACGGGGAAGTGCGGGTAAAGGTGAAACTGGCGGGAATTTGCGGCTCAGATAGCCACATCTATCGTGGACATAATCCGTTCGCCAAATATCCGCGGGTCATTGGCCACGAGTTTTTCGGCGTGATTGATGCCGTGGGCGAGGGCGTGACGGATAAAGTCGTGGGCCAGCGGGTGACGGTTGATCCGGTGATCAGCTGCGGCCACTGTTATCCCTGTTCGGTCGGTAAGCCCAACGTCTGCGCGTCGCTGGTGGTGCTGGGCGTGCATCGCGATGGCGGGTTTAGCGAATACGCGGTGGTACCGGCCAAAAATGCCTGGCCGGTGCCGGAGAACGTGAGCGACCATCATGCGGTAATGGTGGAGCCCTTTACTATTGCGGCGAATGTCACCGGCCAGGCTAAACCACGCGAACAGGATATCGCGCTGGTCTACGGCGCTGGGCCGATGGGGCTGACCACCATTCAGGTGCTCAAGCGCGTCTATAACGTGCGGCAGGTGATCGTCGCCGACCAGATCCCTGAGCGGCTGCAGATGGCGCAGCAAAACGGCGCCGACTGGACCATTAATAATAAGGAGCAACCGCTGGCGCAGGCGCTGGAAGCGCAGGGTATCCGACCGACGCTGATTATCGACGCCGCCTGCCATCCGGCGATTTTCCCAGAGGCCATCGCACTGGCTTCGCCGGCAGGCAGGATTGTGCTGATGGGCTTTTCTACCGAACCGTCAATGGTGGCGCAGCAGGGGATCACCGGTAAAGAGCTCACTATTTATTCGTCCAGGCTCAATGCCAATAAATTCCCGCTGGTTCTTGAATGGTTGGCAAACGGCTTAATTAATCCGGATCGGCTCATCACCCATCAGTTTGCTTTCGAGCATGTTGTCGATGCCATGACGTTATTTGAAGAAGACCGCAAGCATTGTTGTAAGGTGTTATTAACCTTCAACGCATAAATATAAATAACCTCGCTGTATCCTACTTTAGAGATTATTATTATGACGACAGCTAAAAATGAGAGAAGTACCACGGATCTTATCCGCGCCGCGGTATCCGGCTGGCTTGGCACGGCACTGGAATTTATGGATTTCCAGCTTTATTCTTTAGGCGCCGCGCTGGTCTTTCATGAGATATTTTTCCCGGAGCAGTCGGCGGCCATGGCGCTGATATTAGCCATGGGAACCTATGGCGCAGGATATATTGCGCGGATCGTCGGCGCTTTCATATTCGGTAAAATGGGGGACCGCATCGGGCGTAAAAAGGTTCTGTTTATTACCATCACCATGATGGGCATTTGCACCACGTTAATCGGCGTATTACCCACTTATGCGCAGATTGGTATTTTTGCGCCGGTGTTACTGGTGACCCTGCGTATTATTCAGGGGCTGGGGGCGGGCGCTGAAATTTCCGGCGCCGGTACCATGCTGGCGGAATATGCGCCGAAAGGGAAACGCGGCATCATCTCTTCTCTGGTGGCGATGGGCACCAACTGCGGAACATTGAGCGCCACGGCCATCTGGGCAGTGATGTTCTTCCTGCTCGATCGCGAACAACTCATCGCCTGGGGATGGCGTATTCCGTTCCTTGCAAGCGTCGTGGTAATGATCTTTGCCATTTGGCTGCGTTTAAATCTGAAAGAGAGCCCGGTATTTGAACAGGTCAACGAAGCTGATGAAGTTAAGGCTAAAGCCGCCGCCGCGCAAAATACCTTCGGCGCGATGTTAAAAAGTAAATCATTCTGGCTGGCGACCGGTTTACGCTTTGGACAGGCCGGTAATTCCGGTTTATTACAAACATTTCTCGCGGGATATCTGGTTCAAAGTCTATTATTTGATAAAGCGATTCCGACCGATGCCTTAATGATTAGCTCAGTGATTGGCTTTATTACTATCCCACTGTTAGGCTGGCTATCGGATAAAGTTGGGCGCCGTTTACCTTATATTATCGTCAATATTTCCGCCATTATTCTGGCCTGGCCGATGCTGGCTATTATTGTCGATAAAAGCTATAGCGCCAGCACCATTATGCTGTCCCTGATTGTTATTCATAACGTGGCGGTACTGGGTCTGTTTGCGCTGGAAAATATCACCATGGCGGAAATGTTCGGCTCGCGTAATCGCTTTACCAGAATGGCTATCTCAAAAGAGGCCGGCGGCCTGGTGGCGGTGGGATTCGGGCCGGTGCTGGCCGGTATCTTCTGTAACGTAACCGGTTCGTGGTGGCCGATTGTCGCGATGCTGATCTGTTATTCAGCTATCGGTCTCATCTCGTCATTACTGATGCCGGAAGTGTGTGACCGTGACCTGAGTCTGGACCACGATGCGGCGGACGCCGGTACGCGCCAGGCGCTAAACGCGAATGGCCAATACGCGAAATCATAATCACATCGTTAACCCAGGATAGCCGGGATACTCCCGGCTATCCCCGCCATTGCGCGCAGGATCACGAAACGCGACAGCGCCGGATCTTCTTGTATGGTAGTTGATGAAAATCAAAGATGTCATACCAATTGCGTGCGATGGTTTACCTCACCAAAACATTCTGTTTGAGAATGATTTATCAGTCATCATAAAAATGAGAGACACCATGGAAAACACGCTTTTAAACGCCAGGGCAACGCTTCCTTCTTACGATCGCAGCAAGCTGGTTTCTCGCATCGTTCATCTCGGTTTTGGGGCTTTTCACCGCGCCCATCAGGCGGTGTATGCCGATATCCTTGCCGCCGAACACGGCAGCGACTGGGGCTATACCGAAGTGAACCTCATTGGCGGTGAGCAACAGATTGCCGATTTGCAACAGCAGGACTTGCTCTATACGGTGGCTGAAATGTCCGCCGATGCCTGGACCGCACGCGTCGTCGGCGTGGTGAAACAGGCGATGCATGCGCAGGTCGATGGCCTGGAAAGCGTGTTAGCGAAAATGTGCGAGCCTCAGGTAGCGATTGTCTCGCTGACCATCACCGAAAAAGGCTACTGCCACTCTCCGGCCACCGGTCAGCTGCAGCTTGATAACCCGCTGATTGCCGCCGATCTGCAAACTCCACACCAGCCGAAATCGGCGCCGGGCGTGGTGGTAGAAGCGCTGGCGCGCCGTCGTGCCGCCGGTCTGCCGGCTTTCAGCGTCATGTCCTGCGATAATATGCCGGAAAACGGCCACGTAATGCGCAACGTAGTTTGTGCGTATGCCCGCGCCGTTGATGACGAACTGGCGCAGTGGATTGAGCAGAACGTGACGTTCCCTTCCACAATGGTCGACCGGATCGTTCCGGCAGTGACCGCTGATACGCTGGATAAAATTGAACAACTCACCGGAGTGCGCGATCCGGCCGGTGTGGCCTGTGAACCGTTCCGCCAGTGGGTTATCGAAGATAACTTCGTCGCCGGTCGTCCGCAGTGGGAGAAAGCCGGCGCGGAGCTGGTCACTGACGTCGTGCCGTTTGAGGAGATGAAGCTGCGAATGCTCAACGGCAGCCATTCGTTCCTCGCTTATCTGGGCTATCTCGCCGGTTATCAGCATATCAATGATTGCATGCAGGATGATAACTACCGCCGCGCCGCGCAGGCGTTAATGTTGCAAGAGCAAGCGCCGACGCTGAGTGTACAGGGCGTGGATCTGGCGCGTTATGCGGGTTTGCTTATTGAGCGTTATAGCAATCCGGCGCTTAAGCACCGCACCTGGCAGATTGCGATGGACGGTAGCCAGAAGCTCCCGCAGCGTATGTTGGACTCCGTGCGCTGGCACCTGGCGCATCACAGTGATTTCAGCCTGCTGGCGCTGGGTATTGCCGGCTGGATGCGCTACGTGAGCGGTGTCGATGACAAGGGGCAGGCGATTGAAATCAGCGATCCGCTACTGCCGGTCATTCAACAGGCGGTGCAGGGTAGTAAAGAGGGTAGCGAACGCGTGCAGGCGCTGCTGGGTATTAAGGCCATTTTCGGCGATAGCCTGCCGCAGGAACCGCGTTTTGTCGATGCGGTGACGGCGGCGTATCTCTCTTTACAGATTCACGGCGCCAAGGCGACCGTCGCCGAATGGGCTAAAGGCCAGTAAAAAAAACATCATTCCATTCATAGCCCGGCATCGCATAGCGAGTCGGGCTATTTTTGTATTAGCAATACGAATAGCCTCTGATATTTCCCGTCTATACATAACTCTAACTTTCCATAATTAATTATATATTGTTGATGTTTATTTTTATCTCTGAAGTATTTATTTGGGTGATTGATCGTATTCCCACACGCTTAAATATGGCAGAATAAAATCCCCCCAACGGTTTCTTCAGGACTAAGGAGCTCAGGCTATGTACAAAAAGATATTATTGCCGGTCGATGTGTTTGAAATGGATTTAAGCGATAAAGCCGTTCGTCACGCGGATTTTTTAGCATCTGCCGAAGAAGGTGAAATCACGTTGCTGAACGTGCTGCCAAACAGCACCAGTTCTTTGTTGCGCGGCTTCACGGCGGATATTCGTAAATTTGAAGCCTTCATGAAAGAAGAGTCGGAAAAGAAAATGCGCGATCTGTCGCGATTGTTTTCAATCCCGGCGTCGCGGATCCATACCCGCATTGTTTTTGGCAATGTGCGTGATGAAATATTAGCGCTGAGCGAAAAAGAGAATTTTGACGTTATCGTTATTGGTTCACGCAAGCCGGGTATATCAACTCATCTCCTCGGTTCTAACGCCGAATCCGTTTTACGCTATGCCAAAATTCCGGTGTTAGTGGTTCGGTAATCTATTTTACGGCAGCTGACGCAACGTTGGCTGCCGCTTAACCCATTATTCTTCGCTGAACCACTCGCTATTTTCCTGACGAATCAACAAAACCGACTCGCTAATTTCATGCAGGTGAATATTCATCGCCTTTTCTACGGCATCAAGATCGCGTTTTTCCAGTGCCTGAAAAATATCGAGATGCTGACGCAGCAGCATATCGGGCGGAGTCACGTGGTCAAGGCTCATATAGCGTACCCGATCGATGGTCGCCTTGATATTTTCAATGGTGTCCCACGCCAGCTGGCAGTCGGCGATAAGGGATAATTTCTGGTGAAATTCATCATCGAGCTGGAAAAAATCATTGAGCTGCTGACGTTCAACCGCCACCCGCTGCTGGTTGAGGTTTTGTTCCAGCTGATAGAGCTGTTCATCGTTGATCATCGTTCCTGCGCGGCGCACTACCGCGCACTCAATGGCCTGACGTACGAAACAGCCGTTGCGCACCTGGGTCATTGAGATTTTATTCACATAGCTGCCGCGCTGGGGACGGATCTGAATCAACCCGTTTTCCGCTAATTTGATGAAGGCTTCCCGTACCGGCTGGCGCGAAACATCAAACCGCACCGACACCTCTTTCTCTGACAGCGGGGTTCCCGGCGGGATCAGGCAATGGACAATATCCCGACGAAGGATGCGATAGATTTGCTGATTGACGGGCTGGGTCGGATTCAGTTGCGTTTCTGCGGCCATTGATGATTACTTTTTAATGGGTTATGAGCATTATTTTACTCGTTTTTTGCCGTTCCGCCCAGACCTGGCCCGCAGGCCAGGCCGCTGAGGGCGTTAGCCCTGACGATGGACGCTGAGCCCGGCGAAGCTCTGGCTGACCGGCATCATTTCCAGCGTGTTAATGTTGACATGTTTCGGCAGATTCGCAACCCACCACACCGCTTCGGTGACATCTTCCGGCGTCAGCGCCTGGGTGTTCTCGTAAGTTTTACCGGCTTTCGCATCGTCGCCTTTAAAACGGACGTTGGAGAACTCGGTGCCGCCTACCAGGCCCGGCTCGATATCGGTGACGCGAACCGCGGTGCCGTGCAAATCAGTGCGCAGATTCAGGCTGAACTGGCGTACGAAAGCTTTGGTCGCGCCGTAGACGTTGCCGCCGGCGTAGGGCCAGCTACCGGCGGTCGAACCGATATTAATAATATGGCCGCGATTACGCTCCACCATCCCCGGCAACACCGCGCGGGTCATGTACACCAGGCCTTTATTATTGGTATCGATCATGTCTTCCCAGTCTTCGACGCTGGCGCGATGAGCGGGTTCCAGACCCAATGCCAGGCCGGCGTTATTCACCAGAACATCGATAGACTGCCAGTCCGCGGGCAGCCCGGCAATCATCTCTTCGATGGCGGCGCGATTACGCACGTCGAGTTGCGCGGTATACAGGTTATCGCCAAGCTCCTCTTTGAGCGTCTTCAGGCGCTCTTCACGACGCCCGGTGGCGATCACTTTGTGGCCGTTAGCGATAAAACGACGAGTAATACTTTCGCCAAATCCAGCAGTTGCACCAGTCACCAGAATAATCATCTTACTGTTCCTCAAAGCTTTTTGTGTTGTCATAACATAGCACGCGTTAACGCCGCGCGGTAAAGGAAAATCGTATCGTCATCTGTTGGTATAGCGCGCTGGCTGGATAAATCATTGCGGCCAATCAATGAGTTGCCTAATCTTAGTGGATACCCGCGTTCAGGAGAGAATGATGACGGACAATAATCCCTTTTTACACGTCAGCCTGCTGCCGTACCAGGCGCCGCATTTTGATTTGATTGCAGATAGCCATTATCGCCCGGCTTTTGATGAGGGCGTTCGGCGCCAGCGCGAGGAGATTGCGGCAATCGTCAACAATCCGGCGCCGGCGGATTTTGACAATACCCTGGTCGCGCTGGAGCAGAGCGGCCAGCTCCTGGGCCGGGTGACCCGGGTCTTTTTCGCTATGGCCGGGGCGAATACTAATCCGCTGATACAGCAACTGGATGAACAATTCTCCGCCGAGCTCGCCGAGCTTGGCAACGATATCTGGCTCAACGATGCGCTGTACCAGCGAGTCAAACAGGTCTGGCAGCAGCGCGACGCCCTGAATCTGGATCCGGAGTCGCGGCGTCTGCTTGAGGTGAGCTGGCAGCGTTTCCAGCTGGCGGGAGCCGCGCTGGCGCAAGAGCAGAAAACCGCGCTAAAAGCATTGAATACCGAGGAGGCGTCGCTGCAAAGTCAGTTCCAGCAGCGTCTGCTGGCGGCGGTGAAGTCCGGCGGTCTGGTTGTCGATTATCAACACCAGCTCGACGGGCTGGCCGCGGATGAGATTGCCGCCGCCGCCGATGCCGCGCGCGATAAAGGCCTGCAGGACCGTTGGCTGCTGGCGCTGACCAATACCACCCAGCAACCGGCGCTACAGGCCCTTGCCGATCGCCAGACCCGGCACAATCTATTCACTGCAGGCTGGACGCGTAACCAGAAGGGCGATGCCAACGACACCCGTGAACTGGTTTTGCGGCTGGCGGAAATCCGCGCGCGTAAGGCCGCATTGCTCGGCGTCGCCGATTACGCGAGCTGGTCGATGGCTGACCAGATGGCGAAAACGCCGTCTGAGGCTTTGGCTTTTATGCGCCGCATCGCGCCGGCGGCCCGCCGTCGCGCCGAACAGGAGCTTGCCGACATCCAGCAGGTTATTGATGAAGAGGGCGGCGATTTTCAGGCCGCGGCCTGGGACTGGTTATATTACGGCGAGCAGGTGCGGCGCGCTAAATTCGCCATCGATGAAGCGCAGCTAAAACCCTATTTCGCCCTGGATCGGGTGCTGGAAGATGGCGTGTTCTGGACCGCCTCCCAACTGTTTGGCATTCGTTTTGTCGAACGTTTTGATATTCCGCTTTACCATCCCGATGTACGGGTATGGGAAATCTTTGATGCCAACGGCGAAGGAATGGCGCTGTTTTACGGCGACTACTTCTCGCGTGACAGCAAAAGCGGCGGCGCCTGGATGGATGTGTTTGTCGAGCAATCGACGCTGCGTGCCCAGCGTCCGGTGATTTACAACGTTTGCAACTACCAGAAACCAAAAGCCGGCGGCTGCGCGCTGCTATCGTGGGATGACGTCATCACGCTGTTCCACGAATTTGGCCATGCGCTGCACGGCCTGTTCGCTAACCAGCGCTATGCGAGTCTTTCAGGCACCAATACGCCGCGTGATTTCGTGGAATTCCCGTCGCAGATTTATGAACATTGGGCCAGCGAGCCGCAGGTCTTCGCCCATTATGCGAAGCACTACCAGACCGGCGAAGCCATGCCCGATGATCTGCGCGACAGCATGTTCCGCGCCTCAGCGTTCAATAAGGGTTATGACATGAGCGAACTGCTGGCGGCGGCGCTGCTTGACATGCGCTGGCACAGCGTCACCCCGCAGGCGCTGCCGCAGGATGTCGATGCTTTTGAGCAGCAATCGCTGCGCGAGGAGCAGATGGATCTGGCGGCGGTTCCGCCGCGCTATCGTAGCAGCTATTTCTCGCATATTTTCGGCGGCGGTTATGCGGCGGGCTACTATGCCTATTTGTGGACGCAAATGCTTGCCGACGATGGTTATCAGTGGTTTGTCGAGCAGGGGGGATTAACCCGGGGAAACGGTCAACGTTTCCGCGAGGCGATTTTGTCGCGCGGTAATAGCTGCGATCTCGAAGCGCTGTATCGCGACTGGCGCGGGCACGATCCGCTGATCGAGCCGATGTTGAAAAATCGCGGCTTGTAGATACTGTGCTATTCGTCGCCGCCCGGTTTTTTCTCCGAGGCGGCGCATCGCGTCTTGTCCGGCTCCCAAATAGCGCGGTATCCCACTGTAACCAATGTACATTTTGCGACCATTCTCAACGCCCTGAGCAACAAATAAGAGTTGTTAAGATTCACAATTCCACTTTTTTCCTTCATCATTTGTCGGCCTTTACTACTAATAATGCGTGCTTACAAAGTGCAATTCGTTTTTTTTTATACTCCAGGCCGCTATGAACTATAAAAAAGTACATACGACGATTTTTTTTCCTGCGGCGCTTCAGCGTGGCCAGGGACTTGTTCAATGACATTTTTGACCCCACTCGGGAGGAACACAGTGCACCCGTTAATTAAGGTCATGCTGGTGGGCGGCAAAGCAGATGGTCTGCTGGTTAGCGTCGCCGACACCGCGACGGAAGTTTCCGTCACTCCTGCGCAGTACGGCGCGCCATCCGGACAGCCGTTGAACTACCGGGTCGTGTCGCAGGTTATTGATGATGAACGCCTGTTTTTCGGCGTCTTTAGTGATTCACATCTGGATGCCGATAAACTCGCCAGAGTCGCGCTAACGCGCGGGATGAAAAAATCGCTCAGTTGAGCATCGGCGCGCCAGAGGAAAGGTATGATTAACCGCATTCGTATTAACAATTTCCGTTCAGTCAGGGCGATTGAACTGGAACTCGGGCCGCTAAATATCGTGTTTGGCCCCAACGGTTGCGGAAAATCGAACATCTACAAAGCGATTCACCTGTTAACCGCCTCGGCCAGCGGCCAGTTTTCCAGCTATGTCAGCGAGGAGGGTGGGCTTGAGAATATCATGTGGTCGGGGAAACAGGCGCCGACCGACCGCCACCCACGGCGTCTGCAAATCGCCTGCCTGACCGACGAATTTGAATACGAATTGCAGGTCGGGTTTCCGGAAAAACTGCCGTACCCAACGCAATTCATGCTTGACCCGATCGTTAAAGAAGAGAATATCTGGCTATCGGGTTTTAACCGCCGGCCATCGTCACGGGTACTGCAGCGGAAAAACCAGGCGGCGTTTCTGGTTGATGTCAATGGCGAAAAAAGTACCTTCACCGATACTATTTACGAAAACGAGTCTATTTTCGGCCAGCTAGGCGAACCGCATCGTTTCCCGGAAGTGTCGCGCGTGCGGGAGACCATGCGCCGCTGGCGTTTTTACCATGAGTTTGCCATCGGCAGGCTTTCACCGCTCCGCCAGCCGACGGTCGGCTACCGTTCACCGGTGCTCGATAGCGATGGGGGCAATCTGGCGGCGGCCTTTCAGACTATCGTCGAAATCGGCGCTGAGGAGTTGCTGCACGAAATCCTCGGCGAAGCGTTCCCCGACTGTACCTTTTTCTGCGAGAACGACAACTCGCGTTTCGTGATGAAGATGCGCCGGGAGGGGATTTATCGGCCGCTGCTGGCGGCGGAGATGTCTGACGGCACCCTGCGTTTTTTGTGCCTGGCGGTCGCGTTACTCAGCCCACGGCCACCGGCGTTTCTCGCCATTAATGAGCCGGAAAACAGCCTGCATCGCCAGATGTTCCCGGCGCTGGCGCGTCTGATTGTCGAAGCGTCACGCTATAGCCAGATCTGGCTTACCAGCCACTCGGCAGAACTGGCGCAATTGATCTCAGCGCGAGCGGAGTGCCGCCTCTACGAACTGGAGAATAGTGGCGGGCAAACGCAAATCAAAGCGGCGTCTCCGTCATCCGTGACGGAAGGATAATCTCAGGACGCATTGTTATACTCTGCTGTAGGCAGCAGTGTCTTACTACCTTTTAAGGTAAATAGCGATATCAGGGTAAAGCTCAGGGTGATTGAGCCGAGGATCAGGTAGGCCTGGTGAAAACCTACGGTGTCGTACATCCGTCCCACCCAAGCCGAAAGCACTACCCCGGAAAGCTGTTTCGACAGGTTAAAGCCGATTAAAAATAGGGTGGCGGAAAGCTTAGGGTTAAATGCGGAAGAAATATATTTGAAAGTGCCGACCAGCAGGAACGGTAATTCAAACATGTGCAGCATTTTTAAAATGACCACTTCCACCGCCGAAGTCGCAAAAGAAGATCCGAGGATGCGCATCGACATAATTATGCCGGCGGTCAGCAGGGCGTTTTTCGCGCCGATGCGGTTAATAATTGCCGGTGCGCAGAACATAATCAGCGCGTTGAGTAATTCACCGCCGGTGGTGACAAAGCCAAAAACTTCGGTCCCGCGCTGCGGCGTGGCGAAAAAGCCTTTAAAAAAGTTAGCGAACTGCTGGTCGAAAACGTCATAGACGCTGGCGACGCCTACCACATAAATAATAAATCCCCAGAAGCGCGGCATTCGCAGCAGTTCGGCCGCCGTACGCAGTGAAAAGGCCTGGCGGTTGGCGCCGATGGCGTCGATAACCTGCGCGCTGCTGCTGGCCTCCGGGCGTGATAGCCATAACAACACGCCAAGCACCAGCGCAAAACCGGAGGCTATCCAGAAGGTAATGTTAGGGTCGATACCGAACAAGATGCCGGTAATTGACGCGCACAGCGCCCAGCCGACGCAGCCGGAGACGCGTACTTTGCCGTATTCGAAACGGTTGGCGCGGCTGACGCGTTCAATATAGGCCTCGACCGCGCCGGAACCGCTGGAAAACACTACGCCTAAATAAATACCTCCCACCAGCGCGCCGGCAATAATGTTCATTTGCAGCAGCGGCGAGAAGACAAAAATAAAGAACGGGGCGAACAAAATAAGCAGTACGGTAATGGTCCACAGCAGATGTTTACGCAGCCCGAGCTTATCGGAAATCAGACCAAACACCGGTTGGAATATTATCGCGAACAGCGAAATGGAGGAGAAAACAATCCCCGTTTCGGTTTTCGTTAAATGATTTACTTCCGCCAGCCACACCGGAAAAAAGGGAAAGTAAGCCGACATAATGAAATAGTAAAAGAAAAAGAACAGCATGAAATAGATAAAATTATGCCGTTCGCGGGGCGTGAGTTCAGAGAGTTTCATATCTTATTATACCTGTGCGGTGGGGGCCGAAGCCCCCGTTATTATTGACAATGAAGCGTAACCTGATAGTGCCATTGGGTCTCGAGCAGCAGCCACCGTGACAGAACGCTTGGTGTCCAGGAATCATCGCCGCCAACGCCCATATGCTGGCCGTCGAGCGTGATCCAGACGCCTTTTTCCGGCGTCATACGATGCCAGTGATCGGTCGTCATCAGCTGTTCCGTACTGTACGGCTGCACCGAGAAGTGGAACTGGCCTGCGACGTGCCAGCATCCCCAGTTCAGCGCTTTGCAATCGCAGCGCAGACCGTTTTCGCTGGGGAAGATATAGGGCGTGCTCATCTCGCGCAGCGGCTGTTGCCAGCGCGAAAAACAGGCGCTGCTTTTGCGATCCGGATAGTTTTCGTGCGGCCCTAATCCCAACCAGCTGACTTCGGCATGTTGATCGGCGACCTGGAAGCGCAGCCCGACGCGCGCCAGCGGCGGTAACGTTGCGGAACGTTCGCCATCAACGGTGATCTGGAGCCCGCCGTCGGCCGTGAAGGTCATGCGCCAGTGGCTGGCAATGACCGTCTCCTCGCCGCGCAAATAGTGCCAGTGGCTATCAACGATCACCTCCCGCGCCAGCTGCTGCGCCTCGCATTTCACGCAGCGGGTCGTCAATGAATACAGACCGGCGCTCTTCCAGCGCTCGACCCAGGCGTTCGGATCGATACGTTCGACTTCGCTGACGCCAATATCATTGTCCAGCGGCGCACGGACAAACTGATCCGCAAGCGGGGTAAGCAACTGCTGTTTGCCCGCGGCATACCATTCGCTTAAACGTCCGCTCTGACGATCGATAACCCAGCGCTGGGATCCGACGCTGACCTGATAGAACGTGGGTTCGATTGTCAGGACCGGCGCCGGGCCTTCAGCGGAGGTCTCAGATAGCGCCAGCGGCGCGGCAAGCGCTAGCTGCTGCCAGGCGACGCGGTGACCGGGCTCAGACCATGACGTCGCCTGCGGCTGGATCACTTCGAGCTGCAGCCAGACATCGCGGGCGCCGCGCGGCAGGGCCAGGCTGTCGCTAAGAATCAATTCCGCCCGTTCTTGCGGCTGCAGCGCCAGCGCTAAGTCGCCGTTGGCTATCGTTTCTCCGCCGCACTCTACGCGCCAGCGCAGCGTTTCGTTATCGGTGGCGCGGAACAGGTATTCGCTGGTGATAGCAATCCGCAGCGGATTTTGCTCCAGCAAAGCGAACTGGAAATACTGTTGCGCATGTTTGGCCTCGATAAGCGAAGGATGGGCGCGCCGGTCGGGGAATACCAGGCCATTCATGCAGAACTGCCGGTCGTTAGGTTTATCGCCGAAATCGCCGCCATAGGCCCAGCCGACGCTACCATCCGGGAATGTTTTCTCGATTGCCTGGTCGGCCCAATCCCAGATAAAACCGCCCTGCAGGCGAGGATAGTCGCGGAAAGCCTGCCAGTAATCGGCGAAATTGCCCAGGCTATTGCCCATCGCGTGGGCGTATTCGCAAAGGATCAGCGGGCGTTGTTCGCCGGGCATCCCGATCCACTTCTTGATCGACCATTTGGGGACCGCCGGGAACGGCTGGTCGCGCTCGACGCGGGCGTACATCGGGCAGATAATATCGGTGGCGCTGCTGTCGGCGCCGCCGCCTTCATACTGTACCGGACGCGAAGGGTCGTTATGCTTCAACCACTGGTACATGGCCTGATGGTTGTCGCCGCAGCCGGACTCATTACCCAGCGACCAGATAATGATCGAGGGATGATTGCGGTTGCTCTGCACCATACGAGTGACGCGCGCGCTGTAAGCGGCAAGCCAGGCCGGATCGTCAGACAGCCGATTCATCGGTACCATGCCGTGAGTTTCGATATTGGCTTCGTCCACCACGTACAGGCCGTAGCGGTTGCATAGTTCGTACCAGCGCGGGGCGTTGGGGTAGTGCGAACAGCGCACGGCGTTGAAATTGTTCTGCTTCATCAGCAGAATGTCCTGCACCATATCCTCTTCGTTGACCACCTGGCCGCGCTGATGATGATGTTCGTGGCGGTTGACGCCGCGAATCAATAGCGGCTTGCCGTTGAGCAACAGTAGCCCGTCGCGGATTTCTACCTGGCGAAAACCAATATCCCAGCCTTCCGCTTCAAGCAACGTCTCGCCGCGCCATAGCGATACCACCGCGCGGTAACAATGCGGCTGCTCGGCGCTCCACAATTGCGGGCGCTCAATATCGAGATTGATGATTGCCCGCTCGCCGTAGCTGCCGCGTTCATCGATAATCGGCGTACCCAGCGGCTGGCGCTGGCTGGCAAGGCGCGTTTTGCCATCCCACAGCGCGACGTCAATTTCCAGCGCCGCCAGCGCTTCAGGCGCGGCCTCGACGCTAAGCTTGACCTGCAATTGCGCGTCGCGATATAGAGCATCGAGCTGCGGGGTTAATTGCACATCGCTGAGGCGGGCCTGCGGTTTATGCAGTAACCACACCGAACGGAAGATACCGCTCATGCGCCACATATCCTGATCTTCAAGCCAGCTGCCCGCGCTCCAGCGCATCACCATCACGCACAGGCGGTTGGCGCCTTGCTGCAGAAACGGGCTTAAATCAAAGGCGGCGGGCAGACGGCTATCCTGGGAGTAGCCGACCCACTCGCCGTTGCACCACAGATGAAACGCGGAGTTGACGCCGTCAAAGATAATTTGCGTTTGCCCTTCGACCCGCCACGCCTCATCGACGGTCAACTGTAGCGAATAGCAGCCGGTAGGGTTGTCTTCGGGCACCCGCGGCGGCACGGTATCAATCGGATAGCGGACGTTGCTGTAAATCGGCGCGTCATAGCCCTCCATTTGCCAGTTTGAAGGCACCGGCGTCGGGCGGCTGTCGGGCAGGTCATGCTGCAGCCAGTTGGCATCCACCTGAAACGGACTACGGGCATAGGAAAATTGCCATTCGCCGTCCAGCTGACGGCGGCGGTCGGAAGGGCGGTTGTCGCGCGCCGCATCGGCATCGCGCCAGCTGGCAAAAGAGGGATGGGCGGGCAGGCGGTTGAGGTGAGTGATAGTCTGGTTTTGCCAGTCCTCGCGGGCCAGAACTTCGTGAAAAGCGGGGCCGCGAGCGGCGCCTGAATCATATCGTTGCATACGCATACCTGACGGATAATGGTAATAAATGTTATTCGCTAAACAATCTCATCGGGTTATCGGGTATTTTCCACAGACCCGCAATGTTGGCGAAAATGAAACCCATTCACGATCACGAATCACGGCGCAAATAGCAGATTTTTGTCGTAAGGAAGACATAAAATGTTAGCGTAAGACATTACGCCGTTTTCACTGACAGGAGTACGCGATGCAGCGCCGTTCAGCCACTTTAGAAGATGTCGCCCGCGAGGCGGGCGTTTCGCAGCAGACGGTGTCGCGGGTGGTGAATAACCCACAGATTGTGGCGCAGCGCACCCGTGAAAAGGTGCTGCGCGCGATGCAGACGCTGCACTATGTACCTAACCGTTCGGCACAGCTATTGGCGGGCAAAGCGGCGGCATCGATAGGGCTTATCACCGCGTCGTTGACCTTACACGCGCCGTCGCAAATTGCCGCGGCGGTGAAACGGTATGCCGGTGAGCAGGGGCTGGAGGTCGCCATCGCCATGCCGGCGCAAAGTGATTACCCGGCGCTGCAGGCGCGGCTGGATGAGTTTCGCGCCCAGCATATTCGAGGCACCATTATCAGCCTGCCGCTGGAGAGCAGCGTCGCCGAACGGCTGGCGGCGGAAAATACGGATATCGCCTGTTTGTTTCTCGATGTCTCGCCGGAGACAGATGTCTCCTGCGTGCGTTTCGATCATCGCGATGGCTGCGGCGCCTGCGTGCGCCACCTTTGGGAATTAGGGCACCGCGAGTTTGGCCTGTTGGCCGGGCCGGAAAGCTCGGTGTCGGCGCGGATGCGCCTCGGCAGCTGGCGCGAGACGCTGCACCGGCTTGGGGTCAGTCAATCGATCACGGTGTTCGGCGACTGGAGCGCCGCCAGCGGCTGGCAAAAAACCTTCGAGTTGCTGCATAAAAAACCGAAATTAAGCGCGATCGTGGTCGCCAACGATCAGATGGCGCTCGGGGTGCTAAGCGCGCTGGCGCAGCTTAATCGACGCGGCAGCCAGGCGATTTCGGTGACCGGCTATGACGATACGGCCGATAGCCTTTACTTCCAGCCGCCGCTTACCACCGTCGCCCAGGATTTTGATCTGTTAGGCCGACGGGCGGTGGAATTACTGATGCAGCAGATGGCTGCGCCGACCGGCCGCCTGCGCGAACTGCTGCCGGCGCGGCTGGTGGTACGTCAGTCGACGTGGCCGCTCGCGACGCAGGACAATACCGCGCCGCTGATCGCTGAACTCAAAGCGCTGGTGGAGAAGCTCTGAGTTAGTATGCGGTTTAAGATTTATTGAACAAGGGCGTGCTAGCCTGCGAGTCAGACGTAGGAAGTCCCGACGCACTTCTACGAAAACGCTAAATACAATCTACGATCTATCCATGCAAGCATTTATTCACCGCCAGTCACATGGCGGTTTTTTTTTGCCCATTCATCCCAGCCTCGTCGCCTGACGATTTTATTATCTTCTGCTGATTGCAGATAATTTGCGCAGATAACAGCATAAACGCATTGTTTTTCATGGCGTGGGTCTCAGCGCTTCCCCGGGCCGTATTTTTTAAGCCAGCATAAAATGCGGATAGCTATTGGGATGGAAAAAACGGCCAGGGCTAACCATACTGATGACATTGCGACAGGAGGTGGTGCTTTCAATGAACGATGATTTTCAGGCGATTAAGAACGAATTTGCTAAATACGCCGATGCGGCGCAAGGGACCGCGGTGGCTTTCGCCATGTATGAAGATTTAGCCCGACGGCTGGCTAATTACTTTCATAACCTCGATCAGCTCAACAAACGACGTTTTCTGCTGAAGCTGGAAGAGGGGGAACGCGAAATTGGTACCCAGGGCAGCTATGACTGGTATGGGGCGCTGACGCGCTTTTCATCGGCTGCTCATTAATCCCGCCATCTGATTTTTTCGCTTTATTGCAATGAGGCTTTATGAAATTCCCAGGCGTACCGGAAAATGAAGAAGAAAGACTGAAATCGCTGTATCTGGCGGACCTGCTCGATACCCGTGATGATGAGCGTTTCGAACGCCTCACCCGGCTGGCTAAAAGAATTTTTCAGGTGCCGGTGGTACTCATCAGCCTGCTCGACCGTGAACGGCAGTGGCTGCTCGCCTGTCAGGGGTTGGGGATTCGCCAGACCCGGCGCGATATCTCTTTTTGCGCCCACGCCATCTTGCAGGACGGCGCATTCATCGTTAACGATGCGGTCAATGACGATCGTTTTTATGATAACCCGTTGGTGACGGGCGAACCCTATATCCGCTTCTACGCGGGCTATCCTGTCCATCTGCCCGATGGCGCCGTGGCCGGCACGCTATGCCTGATTCATACCACACCGCGCGAGTTTAACGATGAAGAGATCGCCGTCCTCAAGGATCTGGCGTATATCGTCGAGGATGAGTTTCAGGTGATTGGCATGGCGATGACCGACAGTCTGACCGGCATCGCTAACCGGCGCGGCTTTTACCGTATCGGCGATAAACGTTTCCGTACGCTTACTAGCAACGCAACGCCGTTTAGCCTGGTCTTTTTTGATCTCGATAAATTCAAACCCATTAACGATCTGTGGGGGCATGCGGAAGGTGACGAGGTGCTAAAAACCTTCGCGGCGTTTCTGGCGCAACATCTGCTGCCAGGCGAGGTTGTCGGCCGTTTAGGCGGCGATGAGTTCGCCGCCATCATTACCCGCAACGGGCGTGCCGACACATTCTTGCAAAAGCTGCGTGAGAGTGTCGATCATTACAACCAGACGTCAGGAAAACCCTATAACATTAATTACTCTTACGGCGAGCTACAGAGCGATGTCAGCCGTTATCCGACGCTCGGGGATATGCTCAAACAAAGCGATGAAGTGATGTATTCGCGCAAGCGCAGAAAGACCTTATAAGCGGCAGTAAACAGGCGGTGGGGATGATGTGCCAGGCGTTCAAAGAAGTGACTTAACGCAGAACGCCCCCTGGTGCAACAGCAGCAGGGGGCGCTTACGGGTGGGGATTATCGTCGTTCATCAGTCATCCCATTTGTGGCTTAGATACGCGGCCAGAAAACCAAAGAACAGGATGGTTCCCAGTACGGCCATGAAAACATGCATATTTCCCAGCATGATCTACCTCCATCTTATTTATGCGCTAATGTTGTCCTCATTGAACAGGGTTTACGGTTGTTGAATAGATAATATCCTGGTCAATCTAAACAAAAGATTAACCAGAATAGCGTTATGTTTATGAAGTAAATTAACGCATCAGATGGCGCGTTCGAGCACAAATAAATAGGCTTCGCGCGACCAGAACAGGGCGCTGCGGCGGCGTTCGACCGCCATGGTTTTGACTTCCCAGCCCTGCTGCGTGTACTCAGTGAGGAACCGGCTCATTTTATCGGGATCGGCTTTCGCTTCGCCAAAAAACATACTGCCCAGCAGCCCCTCTTTATAGATAACGACGCGACACTCTTTTTTCATCAGCTTAATCCTTGCAGGTGTAATTCAACGACGTGAATTATTGTCGCTGGCCATCTTAATATGACTACTGACGGGGGAAAACTTTTTTCGATATTGCAGCGGACTCACGGCGAAATGCTGGCGAAAGTGGTGACGTAGCGTACTGGCATTAGCGAAACCGCAGATTTCGGCGATTCTGTCGATGCTGAGACGGCTATCGGTGAGCTGCTGGCGGGCGCGAAGCAACCGCTCATCAAGCAGCCAGCGGGCCGGCGATTTACCGGTCGCCTGCTGAAAACGACGCAAGAAAGTGCGCGGGCTCATATCCATTCGCTGCGCCAGCGAGGCAAGGGTATGGCTCTCAGCGAGATGCTGATGCAGATAATCAAACAGCTGGCCGAGGCGCTGGCTTTCACGCGCTGTTGCTACCGGTCGGATCACCTGCTGCGCCTGCCCGCCGTCGCGGTGCGGCGACACCACCAGCCGCCGGGCGACGATGTTCGCCGCTTCGTGACCGAAATCTTCGCGCACCAGATGCAGACAAAGATCGATGCCCGCGGCGCTGCCGGCGGAGGTCATCAGCCGCGCATCGCCGACGTACAGCACGTCTTCCACCACTTCAATCAACGGAAAACGCTCCTGCAGCCGGGCAGTATAACGCCAATGGGTGGTGGCCTGCCGGCCGTTGAGCAATCCGGCGGCGGCGAGCACAAATACCCCGGAACAGATAGAGACGATTCTGCAGCCGCGCGCATACGCTGCCGCCAGCGCCTGGCACAGCGCCTGAGGAACCTCGCTTTCTATGCCTCGCCAGCCGGGGACGACGATGGTGTCCGCTTCGTTAAGCAGCGCCAGCCCGCCGTCGCTGACGATACGAATACCGCCGGTGGCGCGAAGCTCGCCATCATCGACGGCGGCGACCGCGAACCGATACCAGCTATCGCCCATTTCCGGGCGCGGGAGACCAAAAATCTCGACCGCCACGCCGAACTCGAAGGTACACAGGCCGTCATAGGCCAGAACGACGACTTTTGGTGGTGACAGTGTCACATTGTTGGTTGTCAGGATTTCAGCGTTTTCTGTCATCAATGGGGGCGGTGGTCCGGGTCGGGTGGCAGTTAAAGTAGTGTTACCACAGACAAGGAGAATACGCCATGAGTGTTGTAAGCCAATTTACGCCAGCCGCCCCGGCCGATGCCGCTGCCTGGTTTGCCCATAAACTGAGTGTCGAAACCGACTGCGCCGATGTCCATCACGCTTTGCAGCGCGGTGAGCAGGACTTTGTGCTGCTGCATGTGATAGGCAGTCATGATGTTTTCGCCCGTCGCCACCTGCCTGGGGCGCTGCATCTTCCGCATCGCGAGATCAATGCCGCGCGAATGGCGCAGTGGCCCGCGGAAACGCTGTTTGTTGTCTATTGCGCCGGGCCGCACTGCAACGGCGCGGATATTGCCGCCTTAAAGCTGGCGCAGCTTGGCAGACCGGTAAAAATGATGCTCGGCGGCCTGACCGGTTGGGCGGATGAGGGGTTCGCATTTAGCGTCAGCGAAACGAGCAACATGAAATAAATTCAACAGCCATGAATTTTTCTCGTTTGCCGATGCTCTCTCCGCATGACAGTATCTGGACATATAGACATCCAGAAGTCTAAAAATTCAAATAATGAATTATCACGGCGGGCAACTACCTGCCTGCCGTTAAGGAGAGAACATGCAACGTCACCAGGCCCCGTTCCGCGCAGATATTGTCGGCAGTTTTTTACGTCCTAACGCCATTAAGCAGGCGCGCCTGCAGCTGGCGGAAGGCAATATTGATGCCGGCCATCTGCGTGAAATTGAGAATGAAGCCATCCGCCAACTGGTTCAGCAGCAGTGCGATTGCGGCCTGCACGTGGTGACCGACGGTGAGTTCCGGCGCGCGTGGTGGCACTTCGACTTCTTCGACGGTCTGGAAGGCGTTGAACGTTACGATTCAGAGAAAGGTATTCAGTTCAACGGCGTACAGACCAAAGCGCACGGCGTGCGCGTGACCGGTAAACTGGGCTTCGGCAACCATCCAATGCTGGAAGATTTCCGCTTTTTGAAAAGCGTCAGCGGCAATGCGCAGCCGAAAATGACCATCCCCAGCCCCAGCGTGCTGCACTTCCGCGGCGGGCGTAAAGATATCGATAGCACGGTATACCCGGACCTGGCTGAATACTTCAACGATCTAGCAACCACCTGGCGCGATGCGATCCGCGCTTTCTATGACGCTGGCTGCCGTTATCTGCAGCTTGATGATACCGTCTGGGCCTATTTATGTTCAGACGAACAACGCCAGCAGGTACGCGAGCGCGGTGACGATCCGGACGAACTGGCGCGTACCTATGCCCGGGTACTGAATAAAGCCCTTGAAGGGAAGCCGCAGGATCTCACCGTCGGCCTGCACGTCTGTCGCGGTAACTTCCGCTCGACCTGGATTTCAGAAGGCGGCTACGAGCCCGTGGCGGAAATTCTCTTCGGCGGCGTCAACATCGACGCGTTTTTCCTTGAATACGACAACGATCGTTCCGGCGATTTTGCCCCGCTGCGCTTTATTCGTCCAGGCCATCAGCAGGTGGTACTTGGGCTGATCACCACCAAGAACGGCGAACTGGAAAATCCGGAAGGCGTGAAGGCGCGACTGCAGGAGGCGGCGCAGTATGTACCGCTGGAGCAGATTTGCCTGAGCCCGCAGTGCGGCTTTGCCTCCACAGAAGAGGGCAATTCGTTAAGCGAAGCCCAGCAGTGGGATAAAGTGCGGCTGGTCACTGGGATCGCCGCCCAGGTCTGGTAACGAGATAGCCCGCATTAAGCGGGCTTTTTCTATTTGCGTAGCAGGCGCTGCAGTCGCGCCTGCCGCCACTGGCGGATCCACCCGGCAAAGACAAACAGACGTAATCCCCGCAACAGCAATAACGCGCCCCAGATGATTGCCACCCACACTGACCAGTAGATATCCGGTTGGGTAAAACGGTTAATCACCAGCAACAAAACGCAAACCGTGACCGCCACGCTCAGCGAGCGAAAAAAACGGCTCTCCTGATGCAGGCGGCTTTTCGCTTCTTCGATACGTAAATCGAGCGATGCTTCGTGACCGACGGGAGCATCGTCGCTGAGCTCGGCCACATTTATCTCAAACACCGCCGCCAGAGCGCTCAGGGTTTCTAACCCCGGGCGATCGCCGTTTTCGATCCGCTGGATAGTGCGAACGCTGACGCCAGCCAGTTCGGCAAGTTGTTCCTGGGACCAGGCGCGCTGCAGACGTAATTGCTTTACTCGGGTACTGCTGTTCATGGTGTTAATCTCCGGATGGGAACCTGAGACCAGTGTGGTTTTTTAACCTGCCAGGCGCCACGACGGGCACCCGACAGAGAGGCGACAGCAACCCGACAGCCGCATGACGCCTGGGTTTACGCCTGTACGGTTTGCCAGGGACGCACATTCATGCCGCGGAAAATCATCAGCCAGGCGGCGACGATCGCCAGCATTAAGATGAAGAATAGCGACCAGTGCGGCAGATGGGTGAGGATTATCCCGGTCAGCATCGGGTTGAACGCCGCGCCTAACCAGCCTAACGACTGGGCGGAAAAATAGCTGGCTTTCATACCGGGTGGGGCAATCTGATCGATCAACATATATTCGCCCGGCGCATAAATAACTTCGCCAAGGGTAAAGATAGCAGCGGAAATGCCCCACATCAGCAGATTATTACCGGAGAGGATAAAACCGCCGAGACCCAACACATAGCACAGGGTGCCGAAAGTCATCAGCGGGCGGATGTTTCGCGCCGAAAGCCGTCGCCCGACGGCGTATTGCAACGCGACCACCACCGCGGCATTGACCGGCAGCACTACCGCGACCACTTTTTCCGCGAAGTCGCTGGTGCCTGCGGCGAGTACATACTGCGAAATACAGGAGGCAAATGAGCCGCCGACAAACGATGCCAGTAAGCCGGAAAAAGTAAACCACAGCAAGGCACGATCGCGCAAAAGCACCGACGGCGTCCACTGCGGCGCGGTACCTTCCACGCTAACGGCAGAGGTACGTTCGACGAAGATCTGGATAAACACCAGCGGGAAGGCGGCACACAGCGCGGCCAGCCAGAAAGGCAGGTTAATGCTCTGCATCACCAGTAGGGTGCCAATTGGCGGCCCAACGGTCCAGCCGATATTGAGGAAGGTATAGTTGAGCGAAAAGATGCGCGCCTTTTTCTCCGGCGTCAGCACATCGGCAAACCAGGCCTTCAGCACGGTAGAAAAAACCGAATAAGCGCAGTTGATCAATGAGAAAAAGAATACCACCAGCGCCACGCTATTGACCGCGGGGATGGCGATAAAGCCAGCGATAAACGCCACGATGGCGATCAGCATATAGCGTTTTTTGTCGAACTTATCGGCAAGAATACCGAAGCCCATGCTGAAGATAACGCCGACGACCAGCGCGACGGAGAGCGCATAGCCGATGACGTCGACTTCCAGCTGAAAACGGCGGGTGAGATAAATCGTCATAAAAGGAAGCGTTGCGCCGCGGCCGATGGTTAACAGCAACGACGATGCCAGTAGCGCTACCGTTGAGCGCCTGATGGTGGTTGTCATTTTTCCTTGCCCGATGTTGTGTTTTATTTTTGTTGTGCCCGATCACAAATAGCATGCTAACTGAGCCTTGTATAGCGGGCTCTATGTCGGAAAGTGCCTTCAGCACCTGCTAAAAATAATGATCTGTTCGAGCGGCAGGAATTTGGTTACTTTGACCTTGGTCATCGTTGACCAGAATGACAGAGGCATCGTATGACGCGCAGAGATGGACTGCTGGCAATGCTGGTAGTGGTGGTGTGGGGGCTCAATTTTGTGGTGATTAAGCTCGGGTTGCACAATATGCCGCCGCTGATGCTGGCGGGGTTACGTTTTTTACTGGTGGCGTTTCCGGCGCTACTGTTCGTTGCGCGGCCCAAAATACCGCTGCGCCTGCTGCTGGGCTACGGCCTGACCATCAGTTTCGGCCAGTTCGCCTTTTTATTCTGCGCGATTAACCTCGGTATGCCAGCCGGTTTGGCATCTCTGGTACTGCAGGCTCAGGCCTTTTTCACTATCGTGCTGGGCGCTTTTGTCTTTGGCGAGCGGTTACAGGGAAAGCAGGTCGCCGGTATCGCGCTGGCGATTTTTGGCGTATTGGTACTGGTTGAGGCCAGCCTCGGCGGCCAGCACGTGCCGCTGGTCGGCTTTATGCTGACTCTGGCGGCGGCGTTCAGCTGGGCCTGCGGCAACATTTTCAATAAGAAGATTATGTCTCAGCAACACAAGCCGCCGATTATGTCGCTGGTGGTGTGGAGCGCGTTGATTCCGGTGTTACCGTTCATGCTGGCGTCTGGCATTATTGATGGGCCGCAGGCGATGGCGGCAAGCCTGGTTAATATCGACGCCACGACCGTGCTATCGCTGATGTATCTGGCGTTTGTCGCCACCATCGTTGGTTACGGTATCTGGGGAGCGCTGCTTGGGCGTTATGAAACCTGGCGGGTGGCGCCGCTGTCGCTGTTGGTGCCGGTAGTCGGGATGGCCAGCGCGGCTCTGCTGCTTGGCGAACGGCTCAATGGTCTACAGCTGTTGGGGGCGGCGCTGATTATGGGCGGGCTCTATATTAACGTGTTCGGTCTGCGGCTTGCGCGCCGCGGCGCAGCGCGGTAATGACCGTCCCGACGAAGCCGGGATAAAAAAGCCCCGCTTCAGCGGGGCTTGAGTCATTGCGGAATGGGCGGGCGTTAGTTGTAATACGGTACGCCCAGCTCATCCGATTTATCATTGCCGGCAGCCATGTGATTAAAATCAAACGGCGAGTCGTTATGTTCCGAAGGAATGATCATCGCATCCCGGTTATTGTGGCGAACCGGAGTGGTGGTTTGCTCCGCATAACTCTGGCTTGCAGCCAGCGCCATTAGCACGATGGCGGCGGTAGCGAATAATTTCATGATTTCCTCGATACGTCTTTATGCAGGCGATTAACAACAATAATTATTTAGCGGCATCAGGTAGCGGGATTCACCCGGAACGTTGGTGATGCGATATTTATGCGGCGGTACATCGAAATAGTTTTTAAACGTCCGCGTCAGCGTCTGCTGCGATTCAAAACCGTAGCGCTCGGCCAGATACAAAATCGGCTCATTGCTCTGCTTGAGTTTTTGCGCGATTTCCGTCAGCTTGCGGCTGCGGATGTACTGGCCCAGCGAGTGGCCGGTCTCTTTCTTAAACATTCTTTGCAGGTGCCATTTGGAGTAACCTGAGCGCTCCGAAACTTTCTCCAGCGATAATGGAGATTCCAGGTTCTCTTCGATCCACGACAAAATACTATGGATAGTGATGGCGTCGTTATTGCGTCTGGACATCATCTTACCTCTTCTTATTACGGCAGGACTTTCTTGAGCAGTTGCTCAAGCATGACCACTTCGTCTGCCGTTAGATTTTTTGTTAGTTCCTGGTGCAATTTTTGACCCACAACCTGATGACAGTGCTCACAAAGGGCTGCGCCTTCTGGTGTCAGCTGCACCAGAACGCCGCGCTTATCATTTGGGTTGGGCAACCGTTCTATCCAGCCTTTGCAGACGAGTCTGTCGAGCATGCGCGTCATTGCGCCTGGATCGACCGACAGGACGGTCTTCAGCTCAACGGGTGTTGTACATACTTCACAGCGAATGGAGCAGAGCACCCGGAACTGGGTGGCGGTGATATCCATGGGTGAAAGATAGTCGTTGAGCAGTCGATCTTTTTTCTGGTTAACCATCTGGATCAATCGGCCAAGAGGGATCATCTCGTTGAACAGATTGTTAGTGTTTTCCATGATAGTTGCCCAGGCAATTATTTAGTTGCGATGGATATTATTGCCGCGGCAATCATAAGTCAACATTATGAATTCGCCGATGCCACGATTTGCTAAAGATTGATAATTTGACGGTTGTCACTTTTTCTCATTTTACTAACGCTTGTTATTTTTTATCGACGTGATTTTTTTCGTGGATGTGGCATCTGAGTCGCTGCTGTCGATATACTCGCGGGGTGAAACTGTACTGAAAAAATGATACTTAACGGGATGTTGACTCACTATGCTGGAACTCTTTAAAGCAATAGGGCTCGGTCTGGCGGTGATTTTACCGCTGGCGAACCCGCTCACCACCGTGGCGCTGTTCCTCGGCCTGGCGGGCAATATGAACAACGCCGAGCGTAACCGGCAATCGCTGATGGCATCGGTGTATGTCTTTGCGATCCTGATGGTGGCGTGGTATGCCGGCCAGGTGGTCATGAATACCTTTGGCATTTCCATTCCCGGCCTGCGCATCGCCGGCGGCCTGATCGTGGCTTTTATCGGTTTTCGGATGCTGTTTCCGCAGCAGAAAGCTCATGATTCGATGGAAGCGAAAATCAAATCGGAAGAGCTGCAGGATGAACCCACGGCGAATATCGCCTTCGTGCCGTTGGCGATGCCCAGCACCGCCGGGCCGGGCACCATCGCGATGATTATTAGCTCCGCCTCGACGGTAAAACACGGCGTCGATTTCCCGGAATGGGTCGTGCTGGCCGCGCCGCCGATTATTTTTGCGCTGGTGGGGATCATTCTGTGGGGCTGCCTGCGTAGCTCAGGGGCGATCATGCGGCTGGTGGGGAAAGGCGGTATCGAGGCGATTTCCCGCCTGATGGGTTTCCTGCTGGTCTGCATGGGCGTGCAGTTCATTATTAACGGCGTGCTGGAAATTATCACCAACTATCACGCCTGAGGGCAGCAATACGATTCACGCGCCCGGCAGTAAGCGGCCGGGCTTCGTGAAGGCTAATGGGAGTGGTGCGGCTGCTGCTCATCGCCCGGCGATGGCCAGCGGCGGAAAATCATCACCGACCACACCAGCGCTACCAGCGCCGGTACGGCGCCAACGTAGCCTATCGCCGACATCGACAGTTGCGTACTCACCTGGCTGCCGACCAGCGCGCCGGCGCCAATACCAATATTGAAAATTCCCGAAAACAGCGACATCGCCACATCGGTAGCATCCGAAGCCAGCGCCAGCACTTTCACCTGCATGCCGAGGCCGATGACCATAATCGCGATCCCCCAGAACACGCTGAGCAGCATGAGCTGGTTGGCGTTCCTTGAGGCAGGTAGCAGCAACAGCAGGCATACCAGCAGCAGGCCGATAGCGGTGGTAATCAGCGCGGAAGCATGTTGGTTTCCCAGCTTGCCGAATACAATACTACCAATAATACCCGCGCCGCCGAGCACCAACAGCAGCAGAGTGGCGAAATTAGCGCTCAACCCTGCGACGTTCTGCACGAAGGGTTCAATATAGCTGTATGCCGTGTAGTGGGCGGTCACCACGATAACCGTCAGCAGATAAATACCGAGCAGCGCCGGACGGCGGAACAGCACCGGCAGGCTCTTGAGCGAACCGGAATGTTCGCTTGGCAGCGCCGGCAATAGTTTTGCCAGGCAGACCAGCGTCGCTAAAGCGCCAAGACCAATGGCCAGGAAGGTTGTGCGCCAGCCAAAATATTGTCCGACGATACGGCCAATAGGAATGCCGAACACCATGGCCAGCGCGGTACCGGTGGCGATAAGGCTAAGCGCCTGAGCGCGCTTGCCGGGAGGGGCCATACGGATAGCCAGCGCGGAGGTGATCGACCAGAACACCGCGTGGGCGAAGGCGATGCCAATGCGGCTCACTACCAGCACCGTGAAGTTCCACGCGAAAAATGACAATACGTGGCTGGCGATAAATAACACGAACAGGCCAATGAGCAGGCGACGGCGCTCCATCTTGCTGGTCAGCAGCATGAACGGCAGCGACATCAATGCCACTACCCAGGCATAAATGGTCAACATGATCCCGACCTGGGCCGTTTCCATACCGAAGCTGTCGGCAATATCAGACAGCAGGCCGACCGGAGCAAATTCAGTGGTATTAAAGATAAAGGCGGCAATTGCCAGCGTGACGACCCGCAGCCACGCGACTTTGCGTGAGACCGTATTTGTAAGCATAAATTCCGGGCTGGTAGTAATGAGAAGAAGAGGAGGCGATCTTAAAACGAATGCTGCTGAAAATACAATCACTTTGTGATCTGTATCTCATTTTTTGCTGACGCCTGTGGCAGCTAACAACTTAATTTTTCGGCTAATAGTGTGCGGGAATGGTTTATGTGTCATGTTGATAGCCGATAAAAAAGGGGAGCACGATGAAAGAAATCAGTTTTTACCTGGTCGATGCCTTCAGCGATCGCAATTTTGGCGGCAACGCGGCGGCAGTATGCCCGCTCAGCGAATGGCTGCCTGATGAAACGCTCTTAAAAATGGCGCAGCAGCATAATCAATCCGAAACGGCGTTTTTTGTCCGCACCGACGCTGGCTATGAGCTACGCTGGTTCACGACGCTTGATGAGATTAACCTCTGCGGCCACGCCACGCTCGCGGCATCGCACGTGATTTTTGAATATCTCGACCACCCCTCGGCAACTATCGTATTTAGCACCCGTTTTGTCGGTGAACTACGGGTAACGCGCAGCGGCGACTGGCTGACGCTGGATTTCCCCGCCTGGCAAACCACGCCGGTGCATGACGTACCGCCGGCGCTGTTCGCCGGGTTGGGCATCGATGACGCGCTGGAGGTGCGGGAAGGGCGTGATTACCTGGTGGTTCTGCGCGATCGGGCGCAGGTTGAAGCGGTGCGCCCGAATATGGCGCTGCTGGAGACGCTGGATAAGATGATTTGCATCAGCGCCGCCGACGAAGAGTACGATTTTGTCAGCCGCTTTTTCTGCCCCGGTGAATCGGTACCGGAAGATCCGGTAACCGGTTCAACCCACAGTATGCTGATCCCCTACTGGGGAGCGAAGCTCAATAAAACCGACCTGCTGGCGCGCCAGGTGTCGGCGCGCAGCGGCGAGCTGCGCTGCCAATGGCTCGATGACCGCGTACTGATTAGCGGCCAGGCGACCACCTATCTGCGCGGCACGGTCTATTTGCGCGAAGGTTAATGATAGTTTCCCCCGGCTGGCGCGACGTTTAGCCGGGTACTCCTAACCAAGCGAGGCGCCGCCACACATCACCAGCTCTTGTCCGGTCATGGCCGCGGCTCCTTCGCTAAGTAGCCAGCTCACCAGCGACGCCACCTCCTGTGGCTTAATCAATCTACCGAGCGGCGGCGCCTTCGGCGGCGAACTCTCGCGCCCTGGCTGGCGCAGCATTGGCGTATCGGTGGCGCCGGGGGCGATAACGTTAACGGTAATGCCCACAGCGGCAAGTTCCGCCGCCCAGCTTCTTGCCAGCGCCACCAGCGCCGCTTTGGTTGCCGTATACTGAGAACGGCCTGCCGCTCCGCGCGAGGTCCGGCTACCCAAAAGGATAATCCGACCGCCACGGTCCATAACGGGCGCAAAGCGGTTGGCTAAGGTCTGCGCCGCATCTACATGTAGACGCCACAACGTCTCGCCACGCTGCGCGTCAAGTTCTCCTAGCGGCGCCGCCGCCATCAAACCGGCGGCATGGATAATCGCCTGCGGCGGTGGTACCGACGACAGAGCATCAACCAGCGCGCGGCGGTCGCTCACATCGACCGCCAGATGGGTGAAGCCTTCATGGATGAACGTCGGCGCGGAGCGGCTCAGACCGAGCACCTGCCAGTCCTCCGCCAGCAGTTGACCGACAATCGCGGCGCCGATCCCCGAGCTTGCGCCCGTCACCAGTGCCTGCTTCATGGCGCCTCCAGCATGCTGCGCGGTACTTTAAACACCGCTTTCCTCACCGGGGCGGGTGACGTAACGGCGCACAGTGCCTGGTGCGGTTCGCCGGGGAGAAAGACCGCGAAGTCCCCGGCGCACAGATGCAGCGTGACGCTTTGCGGCGTCTGCTTGCTGATAAAGAGGTCCGGCTTGCGTTCTTCATCATCAGGTTGGCCTGTGTACACCATACCGGCATGCAGCGTCTCCTCGCCGGCTAAAATGACCTGAATATCGGCCCATTGGTGGTGATATTCGGTATGTCGCAGTTCTGCCGCCTGGGTTTGCGCGATGCCGATGGTGCAGTGCCATCCGCCATCTGCAGGTTGGAAGCGGCCATCTTCGCGGGCTGTCAGGGCGGCAAGAGAACATTCAGTGCGACTGAGTATCTGCTGCAACGCCAGCGGCAACCCCGCCTGAGGCAGGGCATTCAGATTACCGATGATCATACGCCTTCTCCTTTAACCCATTGCGGCGAGACGCGGACATACTTGATGGCCTGCCGGTACCAGGTATAGGCAATGTGTAAATTACCGTCTTCACCCTGTTTAATACTGGGATAGGAGAATTCACGGTTTAGTTTTTGCTCTGAATTGTTGGTCATACAGTAGCCATCGCCCTCATCAAGGTTGCGCATCCACGGCCAGCTTTTGCCGCCATCGGCGGAGATAGCCACGGTCATTGGCGCGCGCGGCGCGCCCCAGAAGGCGGTTTTCCCGGTGCATTCAGGCTCTTTCCGGCCGTCGTCGTCTTCTATCTCATCGTATAGCGATGCCCGACGCTCGCTGGCGCCTGCCGCGCTCATATTATTGAACACCAGCGCCAGCTCACCGTTGCTCAACGTGGTCGCCTGAATGGACGAGTTATTGTTTGGCAGCGTGGTGGGAATCGGCGCTGACCAGCTTTCGCCAAAATCTGTCGACTGGCTGTACCAGATATGATCGGCCCAGCGGCTGCGGAAGAAGGCGGCCAGCGAGCCATCGGCCAGCGGGATGATATTCATATGCACGCAGCCGAGGCTTTGCGGTACCGCCACGTCGCGCCAGCTTTTGCCGCCATCGGCTGAGATTTTTACCGCGCTGATATCGTCGTTACCGACCCATTTTTCCCCTGGACGGGTACGACAATAGAAAACCGGCAGCAACCAGTTGCCGTTGGGCATTACGGTTATGGGTTGCCGGATAAAGGTGCCGGGTTCATCGAGTAGGGTGGCAATCGCTCCCCAGTGCTTTCCTCCATCGTGCGACTGGCGATAACGCACAATAGCGGTGTCCTGATTGCCGGCGTGCTGCGCGGTCCATAACAGCCATAGCACGCCATCAGGAGCCTGGAACAGCACCGGATTTTGTTCCGAACGTTCCGGGTCGTCGGATAACTTTATCGCGTCGCTCCACGTTGTGGCGCCCGGCGCTAAACGCGATCCCCAGACTGAAATATCCGCTTTCCCTTCCTGAGAACCGCCGAACCACACGCACATCAGCGTGCCATCGGGCAGCGGCAGAAGATTGGCGGCATGGTTTTGCGGGCAGCCGGAGGGCAGCATTGCCGAGGCGAGCTGAGGATCCTGCTGGTGTTGGCGAATCACGCCGTCAAAAGTTGGGGTGGTGGTCATTTTTACACTCCACTTTGTTCAATGGGGGCCGGGGATGATTGTTGCGCTTTATTGGGGATTAGGCGGTCGATCACCATAATCAGGGCCGGGGTGATCAGCGCGATGTACATGTTATTGATGCCGAACGGATCGCCGAGCAAATACCACGCCGAAGTCACCACGCAGGCGCCGATGAGGCCAGCGTTCGCGCCGCGGGCGCTCTTAAAGAACGGCGCATAGAAGGCGATGACCGCGACCACGGTGATAGAGAGCCTGATGGCGCGGGTAAAGAAGGAGAGCTTCAGTACTTCCGGTACCAGCAGCACAAAAATAAGCGGCAGAAAACCGATGATCAGCGAGGCCCAGCGGGTGGCCTTAAACTCCTGCTCCGGCGTTGGATTGCGCCACGGCACGTAAAAATCTTTTACCACCAGAGAGGCAATCGCCAGGGCAACGGTGCTGACGCTAACGAAAATAGAAGCCACAAGTGACGTTGTCACTAATCCGGCAAGCCACGGGTTCATATCCTGCAGGAACACCGGTAGAGCGTACAGGCTGTTGATTTCCGGGTGCAGAAACTTCGCCGCCACGCCGATAATGGCGATCGCGAAGGCGATAGGCAGGCAGAAGAAAAAGGCAATCCAGGTAGAGCGTTTCGCCGATTTTACGTTTTTGGTCGAACTGATCGCCTGAATGACAAACTGGGTACAGAAGATGGAGCCGATGGTGCCGATAAGCCAGGCGCAGATGGTGCCGGCGCCAAAATTACCATCCCAGGTCCAGTAGTAATCCGGCATCTTCTCAATCATCGGCGTGAAACCGCCGGTTTTTGCCAGCGCGAAGCCCATAATAATGAGTAGACCGGCATATTTTAATGCGCTGTGCAGCATGGTGACCCAGGCTACGCCTTTCATACCGCCGAAGGCAAAATAGAAAGTACTAACAATGGCGGTAATAAACGCCGCGAGGGGTAAATTGATCTTTAATACCGTGGAAATTGCCGCCGCGCCGCTGACGTAGTTACCGACGTTCACCAGCAACAGGGCGTAAATCATAATGATGGAAATAATATTCTTGGTACTGGTGCCGTATCGCTCGGCAATCGCCCCGGAAATAGTAATTTTGCCGGTATTATAAATCCGCTTAACCAGTATCAGGCCAAACAACGGAAAGCCAATGGCGGCGCCCAGCACCGACCACGAGGCGGCAATCCCGCTCTCAAATGCGGCCTGTGCGGTTCCGATAGTCGACTTGGCGCCGATATATTCCGACATCAGCAGGATACCAACGATAAAGGCCGGCATCGCGCGCGAGCCCTCCATAAAATCCCCGGAGTTTTTACTTCTGATGCGGAACGTCAGCCAGGTGGTAAATAAGATATAGGCGATGACAATGCCGACAATAATAAAGGTATCTTCAGTGGTAAAATGATTCATCTTAGCCTCTCTTTGGGCGTACGAATCCTGGGCACACAGGTACCCGGTCTATTTTGTTGAAGAAGCGCAGCGCTTAATTAAGATACTGCGCGATGATCCCACGTATTTGCTGCAGTTGAGATGCGCTAAACTGCACCGCGTAGCGGCTATCGCCGACTTCATGGCCCATCAGCTGCAAGGCTTTTTTCACCGCGGCAGGGGAAAAGGCGACTTTATAGAGATCGGTACGCAGGCCGGTGACGTTTTCCTGCGCCAGCCTTGAGGCCGCAATATCGCCTGCCTGGAAGCTTGACCAAATCGCGTTAATCTCCCGTGGCGCCACGTTAGCCAGCCCGGAAATGCACGCTGAACAACCATCCACGAAACCCTGATGAATCAGCGAATCCGGCCCGTTCAGGACATTAAAACCGTCGATGTCGCACACCGCATCAAGAAAGCCCTTCAGGCTGTCATAGCTACCCGCGCTATCTTTTATGCCAATAATGTTGCCATGCGCAGCCAGCCGACGAGCGGTTTGCGGTTCAATGGTGTTCCCGGTACGCGCCGGGATGTTATAGAGAAATACCGGTACGCTGAGCGCATCGGCGATCGCCGTGTAGTGGCTTACCAGCTCATCTTGTTTAAGCGGCACGAACCACGGGGTGATGACGGACACCGCGTCGACGCCTGATCTTGCTATCTGCTGGCCAAGACGAATGGTTTCCCGCGTCGACACTTCGCCAATATGGGCCACCACCGGCGCGCGTCCGGCAACCGCCTCGACGCAGGTTTCGGCAACCGCAATTTTTTCCGCCTCATTAAGGACGAAAAACTCGCCGTTGGTTCCGCCGCAAAAAATGCCGTTACCGGCGGCCAGCTGTCGCTCTACCTGCTGGCGTAGCGCCGTCAGGTTCAGTTCACCACTAGCGGTAAAGGGGGTAACAATGGCGGTTAACACGCCGCGAATGGAATGATGCATTTATCTCTCTTCTCCCTGATGACATGACTGTGGAAACAGCGTCTGGTAAATCGCCTGGACTTGAGCCTGGCTTACGCTGCATGGGGCATTGTTCATTAATCGTTTTACTTCCAGCGCCGCGGCGCTTAGCGTTTCAATACTCTCTGGTGGTACGCCCAGCGCGGCGAGGTTGTCCGGCAGCGCCAGCCGTTTCACCAGCTGTGCCAGCCAGCGGACCAGCGCATGAGATTTCTCTTCGTTATTCAAGGTCAGATCGGCGTCCGGGATCAGATCCCAGACCTGAGCGAATTTATCCACCGCGTACGGGCGCACGACCTGCATACAGGGGGCCAGCAGAATGGCGTTCGCGACGCCGTGCGGCAGATGCCAGGTGCCGCCAAGCGGGTAGGAGAGCGCGTGCACCAGATGCGTGCCGGCATGATTGATAGCCACGCCGCCATAGTACGAGGCCCACAACATCTCCAGTTTCGCCGTGAGATCCTGCGGGTCGGTCACGGAACGCTCAATATTCCGTACCAGCTTATACAGGCCGATTAAGGCGGCGTTATCGCTTACCGGGTTCGCGACGGTTGAAGTAAAGCACTCCAGAAGATGACACAGCGCATCGATGCCGGTGGAGGCGGCAATGGCCGCAGGCATGCTGGTGGTCAGTTCCGGCAACAGGGCCACGAAATCCGGCAGCAGCACCGGGGAGATAATCCCCACTTTGGTATTACGTTCGGGAATAGCCAGGATAGCGTTTGGCGTCGCTTCCGAGCCGGTGCCGGCGGTGGCGGGTATCAGCAGCGATGCCAGACGCAGGCGCGGTTTCTCGCCGTCGATCAGCGCGTTCAGCGAAGGGGATGCGGGATGAAGTAGTACCGAGAGCAGCTTAGCCACGTCGAGAACGCTGCCGCCGCCGATACCGACGACCATCTCCGGCTGCGCTCCCGCGAGTTGGGCAACAATCTGCGCCACATCATGTTGGCTGGGCTCTGCCGGGACGGAATCCACGATCCTCACATCAACGGTATTCTCGCCCAGCAGATGTTGGATCCGTTTGGTCGCTTCGAGCTTACCGACGTTCGCATCGGTGACCAGCAAAATGTTTTTTTTACCTGCCAGCACTGGCTTCAGCGCTGAGATGGCGCCCGCGCCGCTGATAATCGTGCTGTTAATCGTCGCCACGTCTTACTCCTTTTTTGTAATGATTAAATTCAATCAATCCACTTGGTGTTCACTCATTTCGATGAGCAAAAGTTATAATTTATACGGAGGTTTAATAACTTGAGCTTGCTCACATTTAATCAAATATGATTGAATATAATCATTAGCGATTCAGATAAGCGATGAAGGAAAGAGAATGAGCTGCGGCGATAATCCTGTTCTGGTGCTGGCAGATGACTTTACCGGGGCCAATGATGCCGGTGTCAGTCTGGCGGAAGCGGGTTTAGCGGTTGAGGTGGCGTTTAACGCCGGTCATCAGCCGACCACCCGGGCGTTGGTTCTCAATAGCGATAGTCGGGCGCTTTCCGCGGCGCAGGCAGCAGAGAAAGTAAACGCGATACTCGGTGATGCGGAAAATTTCGCCGCCGTCTGGCAGGTGAAGAAAATCGACTCCACCCTGCGCGGCAACCCCGGCGCGGAACTGGAGGCAATGATGCGTGCGCGGAGCTGTTCTGTCGCGGTTGTCGCGCCGGCCTTTCCGGCGGCAGGGCGCATAACCCGCGGCGGACGATGTTATGTCCACGGCGTGGCGCTCGATAAAACCGAATTCGCCAGCGATCCCAAAACGCCGGTCAGTAGCGCCGATATTGGGCAATTGCTCGCCATGCAGAGCCGCCTGCCGTGCCGTTCGCTGGATGCGCAGCAACTGGCAGCCGCCCTCGCGGAAGAGAGCGACCAACCGCGTGTGTTGATTATTGATGCTGAAGAAGACGCGCAGCTGGATAAGGTAATCGCCGCGGTAGCCAGCCGCGCGCGGCAAACGCTGCTGGTGGGATCTGCGGGGATCTGCGAGGCGCTGGCGCGCTACCTGCGCCGGGCCACGACCGGGCCGTTGCTGGCGGTGGTCGGCTCCATGAGTGAAATAGCGCAGGCTCAGGTCGCCGCTTTGGCCGGCCATCCGCGAGTCGCGCGGATCGGGATTGATGCCGCCCGCGCCTTTAACGGCGACGCCCTGGCCGATGCCCGGCGAATCGCCGCGGCGCTGGCGGCAAATCATCATTGCGTGGTCACCACCTGCGCGGACAGCGCTGTCCGGCACGGCATTGAGGCGCTGTGCCGTGAACGCGGCTTGAGCCGCGCTGCGCTGGGAGAACGGATCTGCGCTTATCTCGCGCAGGTCACTCAACTCGCCGTTGAGTTCCATGCGCCCGGGGCGCTCTATCTGTCCGGTGGCGATGTCGCGATCGCCGTCGCTCAGGCGCTCGGCGCGCAGGGGTTTCATATAACCGGCCGGGTGGCGCAATGCGTGCCGTACGGCCATTTTCTCGGAAGTCGCTGGCCGCGTCCGGTGATGACCAAAGCAGGGGGATTCGGTACGGAGACCACGCTGCGGGATGTCGTGAATTTTATTGAGGAGAAACTGAGTGTCTAACATGATTGCGGTAACGATGGGCGACCCGGCGGGCATTGGTCCGGAAATTATTATTAAATCGCTGAGCGAAGGCGAACTGAGCGGCGCGCCGGTGGTGGTGGTGGGCTGCGCGCAGACGCTGCGGCGAATCCTGGCGCTGAACATTACCCCGCGCGCGGAGTTGCGGATTATTGAGCACCCGAGAGAAGCGCAGTTTTCACCCGCGACGATTAACGTGATTGATGAACCGTTAAGCGACCCTCAGGCCCTGCGGCCCGGTGAAGTTCAGGCCCAGGCCGGGGATTTGGCGTATCGCTGCATCAAGCGCGCCACCGCGCTGGCGCTGGCGGGCGAAGTTAAAGCTATCGCCACCGCGCCGTTAAATAAGGAAGCGCTACATTTGGCCGGGCACCATTTCCCGGGACACACCGAACTGCTGGCCCACCTGACCCAGACTAAAGATTATGCCATGGTGCTGTACACCGATAAGCTTAAGGTGATCCACGTCACCACCCATATCGCGCTGCGACGCTTCCTCGATACCCTAAGCCAGTCGCGGGTAGAGACGGTTATCCGCGTCGCCGATGATTTTTTACGCCGCGTGGGTTACCAGCAGCCGCGTATCGCGGTCGCTGGGGTGAATCCCCATGCCGGTGAAAACGGTCTGTTTGGCGATGAGGAAATTCGTATCGTCGCCCCGGCCGTCGCGGCGATGAAGGCACAGGGCGTTCATGTCTTCGGACCGTGCCCGCCGGACACCGTTTTTATGCAGTGCCATGAAGGCATGTACGATATGGTGGTGGCGATGTATCACGATCAGGGGCATATTCCGCTCAAGCTGCTCGGGTTCTATGATGGGGTGAATATCACCGCCGGGCTGCCGTTTATCCGCACCTCCGCGGACCACGGCACCGCTTTTGATATTGCCTGGACAGGTAAAGCGAAGTCTGAGAGCATGGCAACCTCCATTGAGCTCGCCATGCAAATCGCACAGGAATAACATGAAGGGATATAATCGGTTAGAGCAGATTATGGACTTCCTGAAAAGCCATAATCTGGTAACGGTCGACCAACTGGTTGCGGTAACCAACGCCTCGCCGGCGACCATTCGTCGCGATCTGATTAAACTCGATCAGGAAGGGGTAATTAGCCGTACCCACGGCGGCGTGACGCTCAACCGATTTATTCCCACACAGCCGACGACGCTGGAAAAAGCGCAGCGTAGTCCGCAGGAGAAGTACGCCATCGCGAAAGCGGCGGCGTCGCTTATCAAGGCCGGCGATGCCATTGTGCTGGACGCCGGTACCACTATGATTGAACTGGCGCGACAGATTACGCATCTGCCGCTGCGGGTCATCACCAGCGATCTGCATATCGCACTGTTTCTGGCTGAATTCAAACAGATTGAAGTGACGATTATCGGCGGGCGCATCGATGACAGCAGCCAGTCGTGTATTGGCGAACATGGGCGACGCCTGCTGCAGAATGTGTGGCCGGATCTGGCGTTCGTCAGCTGTAACGGTTGGGATTTGCAAAAGGGCATTACCGCGCCGACGGAAGAGAAGGCGGCGCTGAAACGCGATCTGATTGCCAACGCCCGGCGGCGGATCCTGCTGGCCGACAGTTCGAAATACGGCGCCTGGTCACTGTTCAATATCGCGCACCTCGACTCGCTCACGGACATTATCACCGACGCGCATTTGCCGACGGAAACCCGCGAGGCGCTCCTGGAGCTATCGCCGCGGCTGATTATCGCCGATTAACGTCCGCCATCATGTCGCGCTTGCCGCCTGACGATCCTCGTTCAGCAATTCAATAAATGCCTCCAGCTGGCGCGTCTTCGCGCCGCGCCGCCATACAAGCCAGGTCGTCAGCCAGCGCCACTCTTCGGCGAGCGGCCAGGCGGAAACCTGCTGATGGCCGGGCATACTCTCCAGCATACTGCGCGGGATCAGCGCCAGCCCGGCGCCGGCAATCACGCAGGCTAACATACCGTGGTAGGACTCCATCTCATGGATCCTTCCGGGCGTCGCGCGGTCGGCGTGAAACCAGCTCTCAAAATGGCGGCGGTAAGAGCAGTTGGCGCGAAATGCGTAAACGTTCGCGCCGTTAACCTCGCTGGCGCGCGTCACCGGCGCATGGCCATAGGGGGCGACGATCATTATCTCTTCCGGGAACACCGGCAGCCCCTCCAGACCGGGGTGAACCAGCGGACCGTCAACGAACGCCGCGCTCAGCGCGCCTTCCAGCACGCCGTCAATCATGGTGCCGGACGGGCCGGTGGATAATGCCAGGTGGATCTTCGGGTAGCGCTGGTTGAAAAGGGCTAACGTGGTTGGGATGCGCACGGCAGCGGTGCTTTCCAATGATCCGAGGGAAAACAGCCCTTGCGGCTCATCGCCAGCGACCACCATCCGCGATTCATCGACTAACGCCAGGATTTGCTGGCTGTAGCGTAAAAAACTGTGCCCGGCCGGCGACAGACGTAGCCGCTGATTCTCGCGAATAAATAGCTCGACGCCGAGGTCGGCCTCCAGTTGGCGAATGCGGGTGGTCAGATTCGACGGGACACGATGCACCTTCTGCGCGGCCTGGGTAATACTGCCGGTGCTGGCGACGGCGTTAAACATCTCAAGCTGGGTTAAGTCCATACTATTCTTCTTTTGTGAATACGTTGCTTAATATTATTCATTTTCAATGAAAGGAAGGGTAGGCCACACTATCCATACTTCGCAATCCCTACAGAGAGAATAACCATGAATTTATCTGCCACCCATGCGGTTTCCGTTAACCCGACCACTGGTGAAGTCGTGTCGTCTCTGCCGTGGTCAACCGAACAACAAGTGGATTCAGCCATCGCTCTGGCGCAACAGGCTTTTCGCCAGTGGCGCCACGTAGCGGTCACCGACCGCGCCGCCGCGCTGCGTAAAGTCGGCAGCGCAATGCGCGCCCGTGGCGAAGAGCTGGCGCAAATGATCAGCCTTGAAATGGGTAAGCCTATCGCCCAGGCGCGCGGCGAAGTGAGTAAATCGGCCAATCTCTGCGACTGGTATGCCGAGCATGGCCCGGCGATGCTGGCGACCGAAGCCACCCAGGTAGAAGATAATAAGGCGGTGATTGAATATCGTCCGCTGGGGCCGATTCTGGCGGTGATGCCGTGGAACTTCCCGGTCTGGCAGGTTCTGCGCGGCGCGGTACCGATTCTGCTGGCAGGGAATAGCTATCTGCTGAAGCATGCGCCAAATGTGATGGGCAGCGCGCAGCTGCTGGGCGAACTGTTTGCTGAAGCGGGACTGCCGGCTGGCGTTTTTGGCTGGATCAACGCCACGAACGAGGGCGTTTCGCAAATTATCAATGACGACCGTATCGCGGCGGTCACGGTGACCGGTAGCGTACGCGCCGGGCGGGCAATCGGCGCTCAGGCCGGCGCAGCGCTGAAAAAATGCGTGCTGGAGCTTGGTGGTTCCGATCCCTTTATCGTGCTCAACGATGCCGATCTGGACGAAGCGGTAAAAGCCGCCGTCATCGGCCGTTATCAGAATAGCGGACAGGTCTGCGCGGCGTCGAAACGCTTTATTGTGGAAGCGGGTATTGCCGACGCTTTTAGCAAAAAATTCGTGGCCGCGGTGGCGGCGTTGAAAATGGGCGACCCGCGCGACGAGCAAAATTATATCGGTCCGATGGCGCGTTTCGATCTGCGCGATGAACTGCATCAACAGGTGGAAGCCACGCTGAAAGAAGGGGCAACGCTGCTGCTTGGCGGCGAGAAAATCGCCGGCGCCGGTAACTATTACGCGCCAACGGTGCTGGCCAACGTTACCCCCGAGATGACCGGTTTTCGTCAGGAGCTTTTCGGACCGGTGGCTACCATCAGCGAAGCCCGCGACGCGGCGCATGCGCTTGAACTGGCTAACGATAGCGAGTTTGGCCTTTCCGCAACCGTATTTACGTCAAGCAGCGCGGAAGCGGAACGTTTTTCTCGTGGTCTGGAGTGTGGCGGGGTATTTATCAATGGCTATAGTGCCAGCGATGCCCGCGTGGCTTTCGGCGGCGTGAAGAAAAGCGGCTTTGGTCGGGAACTGTCGCATTTTGGCTTGCATGAGTTCTGCAATATTCAAACCGTATGGAAAGACCGTCGCTAATCGACGTTAGCGCCTGACGTCCGTCGTCGCGCTCTGCTATACTCGCCACCCGAATTTCGATGGTGGGCAAGGAGCCGAGTGTGGCGACGGTTATTAATAATGCAATGCTGGATGCCGTTCTGGCAGAAATCAGGCCGCTGATTGGGCGCGGCAAGGTAGCGGACTACATTCCCGCTCTGGCGCGCGTTAGCGGCAATAAACTTGGCGTCGCTATCTGTACGGTTGACGGCCAGCACTATAGTGCCGGCGATGCCCACGAACGCTTCTCGATTCAATCTATCTCGAAGGTGCTCAGTCTGGTGGTGGCGATGAACCATTATCAGGAAGAGGAGATCTGGCAACGCGTCGGTAAAGATCCCTCCGGCCAGCCCTTTAACTCCTTACTGCAGCTGGAAATCGAGCAGGGCAAACCGCGTAACCCCTTTATCAACGCCGGAGCGTTGGTGGTTTGCGACATGCTGCAAAGCCGCCTGAGCGCGCCGCGTCAGAGAATGCTGGAGATCGTGCGTCGGCTGAGCGGGGTGGACGATATTGCCTATGATTCGGTGGTCGCGCGATCCGAGTTCGAACACTCTGCACGTAACGCCGCCATCGCCTGGCTGATGAAATCTTTCGGCAATTTCCATAACGATGTCGCCACGGTGCTACAAAACTATTTCCACTACTGCTCGCTGGAGATGAGCTGCGTCGAGCTGGCGCGGACCTTCCTGTTCCTCGCCGATCGGGGGATTGCCCCGCATCTGGCGGATCCGGTCATCGCGCCGATACAGTCGCGGCAGGTAAACGCGCTGATGATGACCAGCGGTATGTACCAGAACGCCGGCGAGTTCGCCTGGCGCGTCGGGCTGCCGGCAAAATCCGGCGTCGGCGGCGGCATTGTGGCGATTGTGCCGCAGGAGATGGCGATTGCGGTGTGGAGTCCGGAACTTGATGAGGCCGGTAACTCGCTGGCGGGGATCGCTGTACTGGAGAAACTTACCCAACGTTTAGGAAGATCGGTGTTCTGATGTCTGCAATGGAGACTCTGTTCGCCCGGCTTGGGCGTTCAACGTTCCGTTCACGCTTCCACCTCGGGGCGAAAGAGCGGCAGTATTGTTATGATAAAGGGCCGGAGGTTATCGACAGCCACGCGGCGGATTTTATCGCCAAACGGCTGGCTCCGGCGCAGATCGCTAATGATGGTAAGCAGACGCCGATGCGCGGGCACCCGGTGTTTATCGCTCAGCACGCCACGGCCACCTGCTGCCGCGGCTGTCTGGAAAAATGGCATGCGATCCCGCGCGGACGGGAACTGAGCGGCGAGGAGCAGCGTTACGTCGTCCAGGTGATTCACCATTGGCTGGTCATGGAAATGAATGCGATTACCCGCCGTTAACCTGTAACGCGAAGGCATGGGCAGTATGCCTAACAAATATTCTCATGCTATGATAATCCGCTAACTAATTATTTACATAATAATTGCCTGAAACAATTAGACGGATAATTACTGAATGTCTTCACTGTCGATTCGGTCATTCACGCTATTTCGCGAGGATCAACCGGTGCGCGATGCGCTGGTGTTATTCACGCTGACGATCCTGCTGCACTTTATGGGCGCCATGCTGCGTCTGGTGCAGGAGCTTTCGTTCTTTTGGCCGCTCAATGCCGTCATGGCAGGTATTTTCGCACGCTACGTCTGGCTAAATCGCAGCTATTTTTACGCTATTTGTTTTGCCGCGATGCTGGTTTATGACGGCCTGACTTCCCGTTGGGGCATGGGTTTTGCGTCGCTGCTGATTAACTTCTCCAATATCGTCTTTATCGTTATTCTGGCGCAACTGGTGCTGTGGGATAAGCGGCGCGCCGATTCGATGCCGGGGCCAATTAACGCTCTGAATCTGTTTTGTTATTGCCTGCTGGCGGCGCTGGTGTGCGCCGCGGTAGGCGCGCTGGGTTCGGTTGATGTTGAACGGGCGACGTTCATTCCGCAACTGGCGGACTGGTTTAGCGAGCAGTTCTCGACCGCGGTACTCATCTTGCCGTTTATTCTGACCCTGACGCTGCCCTCGGTACTGGGCCGTTTTCGCTTTAGCCAACTGCTGCCGGTTATCGCGCTGGTGTTATCGATAGCGCTCGGCGTGGCGGTAGGCGGCGCCGGAAGCCTGACCTTCCCGTTGCCGGCCTTGATCTGGTGCGCGATTCGCTATCCCTTGCCGCTGACCTGCCTGCTGACATTTATGACCGGTATCACGGAAATTCTGCTGGTGGCGAACTCACTTATTCATCTTTCGCCGGATGCGCGTCCTCAGCCGTGGCAGCTGTTTTCAACCCGTCTTGGTATGGCGGCGATGCTGATTAGTCCGGTGATCGTGGCGACCAGCGTCGAGGCTATCAATAACCTGGTCAAACAGCTGGCGCTCCGCGCTGACTTTGATTTTCAGACCCGCGTTTACTCGCGCTCCGGTTTGGGCGAGGCGCTGAAACGTCAGGCGCCGCAGGCGAATAAACAGCTCTCGGTGATGGTGCTGGATATCGACGGTTTTAAACGGGTGAATGATACCTGGGGTCATGAATGCGGTGACTGCGTGCTGGCCCAGTTTGCCCAGCGCGTACGTGAACTGGCAGGCGAAGAGGGAATGGTGGCGCGTATCGGCGGGGAAGAGTTTGCCGTCGCGGCGCTGCTCGATAATGCTCAACAATCCCATCTGCTGGCAGAAAAAATTCGCCAGGGAATCGAGTCGGAAACCTTCACCTGGGGGCAGCAGCGTATTCGCCTGACGGTGAGTCTTGGCCTGCAGTGCCGTGAAGTGGGTGAAGGACGGATCGCCGAGCTGTTTAATCAGCTGCTAATGGAAGCGGATGACCTGTTAGTCAACGCCAAGCAGGCCGGGCGCAATCGTGTTTGCGTGCAGGCGCTGCCTGACGGCGTGTGATAAGAAAATCCAATGGTCTTTTAGCTTGAGTTAAATATTAGTTAAAAACATAGTGATGTGGTCATTATCAGGGAGCAACCCATGGCCACACCTATTTCACTTCGCACGCTGACGCGTGAATCCATTCTTGAACATCTTCCGCAATTAAATGAAATCCTCGCCAGCTGCGTTAACGGCGGGGCTTCGGTCAGTTTTATGCAGCCGTTTTCGCCGGACACCGGCGAGCGATTCTGGCATCGGATGGCGCAAAGCGTCGCCGCCGGTGAGCGGATTGTGCTGGCGGCAGAAAACCAACAACGGCAGATAGTGGGGACCGTCCAGTTGATTATCGACCAACCGGAAAACCAGCCGCACCGTGCCGATATCGCCAAGCTTTTGGTTCACCAAAATGCGCGCCGACAGGGGATCGCCGGGTTACTGATGAGCGAGCTTGAGGCTATTGCACTGGCGCACGGGAAAACGGTGCTGGTGCTGGATACCGCGACCGGCAGCGGAGCGGAACGCTTCTATCAGCAGTGCGGCTGGCAAAAAGCGGGGGAAATTCCGCAGTTTGCCTTAATGCCTGACGGTGAAATGACGGGCACCTCGCTGTTCTATAAGATCCTCCCGACAGCAGATTAATACGAAGAGGTTTGATCAAAACGGGGTTTCGCCAACCATAAAACCTGATAACTTATTGGACCAATTACTCAGGTTGTATGACTACTCTAAGAGGGAACCCATTGTGAAAACCTTAAACCGTCGTGATTTCCCCGGCGCGCAGTACCCTGAACGTATCATCCAGTTTGGTGAAGGTAACTTCCTGCGCGCGTTTGTTGACTGGCAGATTGACCTGCTTAACGAGCATACTGACCTGAATGCTGGCGTGGTCATCGTCCGCCCCATCGCCAGCGATTTCCCGCCGTCGCTGAGCACTCAGGATGGCCTCTACACCACGATTATTCGCGGATTGAATGAAAAGGGCGAGGCGGTCAGCGATGCGCGTCTTATTCGTTCGGTAAACCGCGAAATTAGCGCCTACCACGATTACGATGAATTTCTGCGCCTGGCGCACAATCCGGACATTCGTTTTGTCTTCTCCAACACCACGGAGGCCGGTATTAGTTACCATGCGGGCGACCGTTTCGACGATGCGCCCGCGGTAAGTTATCCGGCGAAACTGACGCGGCTGCTATATGAGCGCTTCAGCCATTTTGCCGGCGCTGCTGATAAAGGCTGGGTTATCATCCCTTGTGAGCTCATTGATTATAACGGCGAGGCGCTGCGTGAACTGGTGCTGCGCTATGCACGTGAATGGGCGCTGCCGGCAGCTTTCGCCGCCTGGCTTGCGGAGGCGAACACCTTCTGTTCGACGCTGGTGGACCGCATCGTGACCGGCTATCCGCGCGATGAAGCGGAGCAGATTGAAACGCAGCTTGGCTATAACGACGCCTTTCTTGATACCGCCGAGCACTTTTACCTGTTCGTGATCCAGGGGCCGAAATCGCTGGCCGCCGAACTGCGCCTCGATAAATTACCGCTCAACGTGCTGATTGTTGACGATATCAAACCGTATAAAGAACGAAAGGTCGCGATTCTCAACGGTGCGCATACCGCACTGGTGCCGGTGGCCTGGCAGGCGGGTCTGGACACCGTTGGTGAAGCGATGAACGACGCGGAAGTCTGCGCATTTGTCGAAAAAGCGATATACCAGGAGATTATCCCGGTTCTCGATCTGCCGCGCGATGAGCTGGAATCGTTCGCCAGCGCGGTAACAGGACGCTTCCGCAATCCCTATATCAAGCACCAACTGTTATCTATCGCCCTTAATGGCATGACTAAATTCCGCACTCGTATCCTGCCGCAATTGCTGGCAGGGCAGAAGCAGAGCGGTAAGCTCCCTGCGCGCCTGACTTTCGCGCTGGCGGCGCTGATCGCCTTCTACCGCGGCGAACGTAACGGTGAAGTCTACCCGGTTCAGGACGACGCGGAGTGGATCGAACGCTTCCAGTCGTTGTGGGCGCAGCATCGCGACGGCCAGCTTGCAACGCGGGACCTGGTAACGTCGGTGTTGTCGGTAGAAACGCACTGGCAGCAGGATCTGACGAAGGTGCCGGGGCTGACGGCGCTGGTGACGGCCGATCTCGAGGCTATTTTACGTGATGGCATGCGCAGTGCCGTAAAACCGCTGTGCTAAACGCTCCACTGCAATGACCCGGCATGCTGCCGGGTTAATTTTTATTATTAGTTACAACATTCTGATTATTATTAGCAATAAACCGTTGCAGTAACGCCATACCCGCATCGCTTAGTAGGGAGGAAAAAGATGAAATGTGCACTCGGCGCTTGAAGTCATTTTCAGAAAGCAAAATAATGACTTAACGATGACGTTTAGCGTGCGGAGATCCCATCAATGAATATCGACATTCGTGAACCTGCCGACCGGGATTACAGCGCCTGGCGAGCGTTATGGGAGGGGTACACGCAGTTCTATAATAGCCCGCAGCCGGACAGCGTCACCGAACATACCTGGCGGCGTTTGCTGGACCCGCATTCACCGGTAATCGGCCGGGTGGCCGTGGTTGATGGCGAGGTGCTGGGGTTTGCTATCTGCGTACTGCACGAAGGCACCTGGGTGACGACGCCAATTTGTTATCTGGAAGACCTGTTTGTTGCGCCAAAAGCCCGCGGACGGGGAGTCGCGAGAACGCTGATTCAAACCCTGCAGGCTGAAGGTAAAATTCAGGGATGGTCGCGGCTGTACTGGCACACCCGTCACGATAATCCTGCACGCCGACTGTATGATGAATTCACCCCTGCGGACGATTATGTTCGGTATCTGATGAAGCTCTAGCTGTGCGACACAGGAGAAGCAACATGGAAAAACGAATCGAAACTACCGTTAATCTGATTATGTTTCTGTCGTTACTGGCCACCGCCTGGGATCTTTCGCTGGTTCACGACTTCCCCTGGTAACATGCAGCGGCGCCGTCGGGCGCCGCTGGTACCGAACCTATTTGAGGTAATCCGCCATATACTCTTCGATCATTTCGCTGAAGCTGTGGTTGGCGCTAAACCCAAGACGCTGAGCGTAACGCGTGTCGAAATCGCCGGGCCATGAATTGACAATGCGTTCAATGGCGGCATCGGGGGTGAAGGTGATGCGCTGCGCGACCTCACCGCCGGCAACCTGGCGTAACGCCGCGATCATCTGTTCGACGCTGACCGACAGCCCGCAGAGATTAATCACCCGACCGTCCGTCAACTGTGCTTCTGCCAGTTCATGTCCGTGAATTAAAGCTTTAATTGCGTTACGTGGCGACAACAGCCATAAACGAGTATCCGCCGGGACCGGGCAAACGGCGGGTTCTCCATTAAGAGGCTCGCGGATAATACCGCTGGCAAAACTCGATGCCGCCTGATTGGGCCTTCCCGGACGCACGACGATGGTGGGCATGCGCAGACTTCTGCCATTAAGCCAACCGCGTCGGCTGTAATCCGCCAGTAACAGATCGCAAATCGCTTTTTGCGTACCGTAAGAACTCTGCGGCAACCATACCTGTGAATCGCTCACTTTTTCCGGCAAGTCGCCGCCGAACACCGCCACCGAACTGGTGGTCACCAGTTTGACGCTCTGCGGCAGCTGACGCAGGTGCTCCAGCAGTTGGCGGAAGGCATCAACGTTGATTTTCATCCCCAGCTCGAAGTCTTGTTCCGCCTGGCTTGAAACGATGGCGGCTAAATGAAAGACGCTATCGACCTGAGCGGGAATCGCGCTACGTAACCATTCGCTATCGCTGATGTCGCCGGTTAATACTTGTAAACGGCTATCGTCGATCCCCTGTAACGCCACGCGGTCGATAGCGATTAGTCTACCGATTTCTTGCGTTTCGCCCTGCGGGCCGCTTAGCGAACCACGTTGAAGCAGGGCCTTGACCAGTTGGGAGCCAAGAAATCCGGCGGCGCCGGTGACGGCAATCGTTAATGTATTATTCATGGTGATGTTCTCAATATTATTAATGGTTAACCATACGAGCAGGAATGCGGAATATCGCAGCGGCGCCGATAAACAGCGTCGCGGAGATGATTAAGGTGCCGGTTAGCGTCGAATGGGTCATATCGGTGAGCAGGCCCATGATCCACGGCGCGACAAAGCCGGCGAGATTGCCAAAGGAGTTGATTACCGCGATACCGACCGCCGCTGAAGCGCCGCCAAGGAAGGCGGTCGGCAGGCTCCAGAAGAGTGGTAGGGTGCTCAATCCGCCCGCTGCGCCAATTGTTAAGCCGATCATCGCAATCACCAAATCGTGGCTGAACAACGCCGCAATAATCATGCCCAGGCCGCTCATGACGGCGATGGCGGCGAGATGCCAGCGACGTTCTCTGTGTTTATCGGCGCTACGCGAAGCGGCAATCATGGTGACTATCGCTGCGGCATAAGGAATAGCGGTTAACAATCCGACTTTCAGCACATCGCCTTCACCGGCGTTGTGAATCAGCGTTGGCATCCAGAAACTAACGGTATAGAACCCGGCAATCAGGCAGAAATAGATAAAAGTCAGTAACCAGACCTTCGGATTCTTCAGTACGGCCAGCATTGAACCATGCTGCTCGGTTTTATGGCTGCCATCGCTGTGCAGTCGCGCCTCGAGCAACGCTTTTTCGTCATCTGAAAGCCATTTCGCCTGAGCAATGCGGTCGGTAAGCAGAAATATCACCAGTACGCCAATCAGCAGTGATGGCGCGCCTTCAATAATGTACAACCACTTCCAGCCAGCGAGACCGCCGTACTCATGAAAATGGCCCATAATCCAGCCAGAAAGCGGAGCGCCGAGGATCCCCGAAAGCGGCACGGCGGTAGCAAAGAGGGCAAACATCCGCCCGCGGCGATAGCTGGGGAACCAGAACGAAAGATACAGAATTACGCCGGGATAAAAGCCTGATTCCGCCACGCCTAAAAAGAAGCGCACGGTATAAAACTCCAGCGGCGTGCGCACGAATGCCGTCAGCGGCGCGATGAGCGCCCAGGAAATAAGTAAACCGCCAAGTAAACGTCTGGCGCCGAAGCGATGAAGGATCATATTGCTGGGAATTTCAAAAAAGAAAAAGCCGATAAAAAATATTCCCGCGCCGATACCGTAAACGGTATCGGAAAAGGCCAGATCGCTCGACATTTGTAATTTAGCAATACTGACGTTGATCCGGTCAAGATAGGCCAGAATATAGCAAATCATTAATAGGGGCAGCGTGCGGCGGACGACTTTCTTCCACACTAACTCTTCATTTACGGCAGGCGCAACCGCCTCCAGGCTCAACGCAGAGTGGTTTGACATAGTTCTATCTCCAGAAAATGAGCGCGCATCGGCGCTCACTGAGGCATTGATATTATGTGATTTTTAGTTATTTAACCAAGGTTGTGCCCAGCGCAGTCCGGCTTGTGTCCCGGCGCGTGGACTATATTCTGCGGCGACGTAACCCTCATATTTTTCCTGCTCGAGTACGGCGAATATCCATTGATAATCCACTTCGCCGTCAATTGGTTCCTGGCGCGCCGGTACAGATGCGATCTGGATATGGCCGATATACTCTTTAAAGTTTTTCAATAAATAAGTTAGATTGCCATCGACCTGCTGGGCGTGGAAAATATCAAGCTGCAGTCGAATATTATCGCGGTCCGCCTGGCGAATATATTCCATCGCCTGATATTGGCTGGAAAATAAATATCCTGGACGGGTGGCGGGCGATAAACCTTCAAGCAGAATGGTGATGTTATGCGGTTTGGCTCGATCCGCCGCGTAGCGTACGTTGTCAATAAACGTGTTAGCACATTGCTGCCGGTCGAACCCTTCGGTGACGCCCGCCATAACGTGTATCGCCGGGCACTGCAGAGCTGCAGCATAATGAATAGCTAAATCAATGGCTTTGCGGGCTTCCTCTTCACGGCCGGGTAAAGCCGATAACCCCCATTCGCCGCGTGCGGTATCGCCTGCCGGAGTATTGATGCCGATAAGCTTGAGGTGATGTTTCTCTAATTCGTGGGCGACGGTCGCTACGGGATATTCATAGGGAAACCACATCTCCACGGCGTTAAAACCGGCCCTGGCCGCCAGGGAGAAGCGCTCCAGAAGCGGATTTTCGCCGAATAACATCGATAAATTGGCAGCAAGTTTCAACATTATTGCATTCCTCGAAGCACAGTCATTTGTTGATGATCGAGATAGTTCACCGGGCTGTTTTTCAACGTGAAGAACAGGCGGGCGGACGCTTCCATCTCTTCCAGATTGTCGGCGGCATCGCGTAGCGATTTACCCACCACCACCGGACCATGATTAGCCAGCAAAAAAGCCTTATGCTGCGCGGCGCGTTCGCCGAGCCATTGGCCAATCTGCGGATCGCCTGGGCGGAAATAGGGGACAAGCGGTATTTCACCTACCCGCATGACCACATACGGCGTGCAGGCCGGCAGGGTATTAGCCGGATCCAGATCCTGCAGGCAGGATAAAGCCGTCAGGTAGTGGCAATGCAGATGGACGACGGCGCGACACTGCGGATTGTTGCGGTACAGCGCGAGATGAAAACTCACCTCTTTTGAGGGTTTTAACCCCGAGAGCAATTCACCGCTCAGGGTCACGTGCGACAATTCTTCGGCGTTAAGCTCGCCAAGACAGGAGCCTGTCGGGGTGGCCAGAATCGTGCCGTCAGCAAGCTGGACGGAAAGATTGCCCGCCGAACCGGTTGCGTAGCCACGTTGAAAGAAAGAGCGTGCGATAGCCACCATCTGTTGGCGTAAGGATGACTCGTTCATGCGCAAACCTCCGCGGACTGCGCGCGAGCAAAGAAATTGTCATCGCCAAAATTACCCGATTTGAGCAGCAGGAAAAGCGGTCGGGAATCTGCCTTAATCCACGGCACGCCGGGTGAGACCGCGGCGCCAATAGCGAAATGGCGAAGCTCCAGCGCTTGCGTTACCGCGCCGGAGGTTTCTCCACCAGCGACGATGAACCGGCTCACGCCTTGCTGCACAAGTTGTTTTGCCAACAGAGAAAACAGCGCCTCAACGATCAACCGGCTTGGCTCGGCGCCATAGCGCTGCTGGATATTGTGCAGTTCGGCGACCGAAGTGGTGGCATAAATCATAGGCGCCATGTCCGCGTTGGACTGCTTTTTCAGCCATTCAACGATCTGGACGCAGTACTCATCAAGCGTCCAACGTTTATCCAGCAAACCTGCCACGTCCACGGCCAGCGATGGCGCCAGTTGGCGGTATTTTTCCACCTGCGCCTGAGTTCTCATAGAACAGGAGCCGGATAATACTACCGTGCTGGCCGCTGGCGTGGTGACGCTAAAGGGAAGGGAAGGCGCCGTGGCGTTGGCCCAGCAGCGCGCGAGACCGGCGGCTAAGCCGGATCCCCCGGTAACCAGCTTCATATCGTGCAGCGCTTGTCCCTGAATTTGCAGATGTTTATCGTTTAATGCGTCCAGTGCGATATAGCGATAGCCCGCGGCGGATAGGGTTTGGATGCCGTCGCGCACGGCCGCCTCGCCGGACTCCAGCATCTGAGCATTGATAAGGGCGCATGTTCCGCGTGACTGACGTTCCATTAAACGTCGCAGATCGCTGTCATCCATGGGATTGACCGGATGATTGCGCATACCGGATTCCTGGAGCAGGCGATCTTCAACGAATAAATGTCCCTGATACACCGTACGACCGTTAATGGGCAAGGCCGGAGAGATCACCGTGGTTGCGACGCCCAGCGCATCCATTAAGGCATCGGTGACCGGACCGATATTCCCCTCGATCGTGCTATCGAAGGTGGAGCAGTACTTAAAATAAAAACGATCGCACCCTTGTTGTTGCAACCAGCGCAGCGCATTCAGTGACAGTGTCACAGATTCTTTGGCTGGAACAGAACGTGATTTCAGACTCACGACTAATGCGCGAGCATCACCCAGGTAATCTTCTCCTGGGACGCCGCTAAACAGGCTGGTCGCTATTCCGTTATTGGCCAGAAAACTGGCGATATCCGTCGCGCCGGTAAAATCATCGGCAATTATGCCTGCTCTCATATCCAGTCCTCTTCATACAGCGAGTGTTAATTTACGGTACTATCTGTTGTTAAATGTTAATATCAATGATTCAGATGATGAATGCAGCGACGGTGATCACATTAAATAACATTTATTATCTATTTTTCACATGGTGTGGCGCTGTCAATCCGATGTACAGCCCATCTGAATGTGATAAAATGTGAAAATATGAGATGACGAGACACCATCAGGAGAAATCGATGCTGCCGTTGGAAAGACAAGAGAAGATACTGGAAATCATTAAAGACAAAGGGGTGGTCAGCGTCGTCGAACTGGTCGAGGCGCTGGGCGTGTCGCATATGACTATCCGGCGCGATATTCAGCGCCTGGAGCAGCTTAACGTGCTGGCCAGCGTATCAGGGGGCGTGGCCCTGCCGCAACGAACCCGCTTGCTGAATGAACCTTCGCATCGCGATAAGACTCTGATGTTCCCACAGGAAAAGGAAGCTATTGGCCTGGCGGCGCTTAAGCATATTCCGGCGAATAGCACCGTCTATCTGGATGCCGGGACCACGACGCTGGCGTTGGCTGAAAACCTGGTTGAGCGCAAGGATTTGCTGATCGTCACCAATGATTTTGCCATTGCCAATTTGATGATTGAACGCGGGCAGTGTGAATTGATTCATACCGGCGGGCGTCTATGTCGTGAAAATCAGTCAGCCGTTGGCCACCTGACGGCGAAAATGTTAGAGAATCTGTTTATCGATGTCGCGTTTATTTCAGCGTCATCGTGGAATTTACGCGGTCTGTCGACGCCTAACGAAAATAAAGCCATCGTGAAACAGACCGTCGCGAAGGTGAGTGAAAAATGTATCCTGCTAAGCGATTCATCAAAATACGGAAAAATGGCGAATTACCTGATCCTGCCGCTGAGCGAACTTGATGTCATCATCAGCGATGACGGGCTGAGCAGCAGCGTGGTAAATCAACTGAATGCGCTTAACGTTGAGGTCGAACTGGCGACGAGGCGTTAACCAGGCGTCGCGCGACAATAAACAGCCGCGGGAACAATAACAGCACCTTTCCGTTACACTGTAACGGATAGTGTTGCTGTAACAGCGTCAGATAACGCTCTAAAAACACCTTCTTTTCTGCTTCATCAAGATTTTGCAGGTACGGGCGCAGACCGGTCGCCTGCAGCCAGTCAACGATCGCCTGGTGCGATTCCAGAGGGTGATAATAGGTAGTGCGCCAGATGTCTACCTCGCAGCCGCTGTGGGTCAGCATGTCGTAATACTGCTGAACGCTGGGGAGCGGCTGTCGGCCGCTTTCCGGAAATCCCAGTTCTTCAGCAACCTGACGCATCAGAGTATGAGAGGGCTCTTGCCAGTTATCCGGCATCTGAACCGCCAGAACGCCGCCATCGCTTAACTGACCGGCCAGCCGTGGTAACAGCGTTTGATGGTCTCTGAGCCATTGCAAAGAGGCATTGGCATAAATCAGGTCAACCCGCTCTGCGGAATACCAGTCTTCGATATTCGCCGTAACGAATTCGCAATCGGGAAGCGCTTGCGTCGCCTGTTCCAGCATGGCGACGGAATTATCAACGCCGATAATTCGTGCTTCAGGCCAGGTAGCGCGCAGCAAGGCAGTGCTGTTACCGGGGCCGCAGCCCAGATCGACTGCCAGCTTTACCGGCTGTTGCGCAATACGCGCCGTGAGCTCAGCCGCCGGTCGGGTACGCTCATCAGCAAATTTCAGATACAGCGAGGGATTCCAGTCTGCCATAGTCGACCTCAGATTAATGTTCCGCGTTCATCAGCATAGAGGACGTAGCGCGGTTGTGAAGCTGTTTTTTAGTGACGGTGTCACTTTTTTGGGGGTGAAGGGTGCGGCGCTCATCACACAGATTGCAGGGTTTCTTCGTTACACTGGTCGTGCATATATAACAGGGATGAATGATATAATGGCCTTAACCATCAGGGTATTACTGGAAAATCGCCTTGCGGCGCACGCCGACCCGGCGTTGATAGCCAAAGCCGGGCTCAGCCTGCTCATTGAAGATGAAACCAGTAAAGTGCTGTTTGATACCGGCCCGGACGGCAGTTTTCTTGAGAATGCGCAGCGGATGGGGATTAAACTGGAGAATTTGACCGCGACGGTATTATCACACGGCCACTACGATCACTGCGGCGGCGTTCCCTGGCTGCCGGATGAAAGTCGAATTATCTGTCATCCACGGCTTGCCCAACCGCGCTATGCCGCTATCAGCCTTGGCCGGCACGTACGCAAAATCAAAAAACTCTCGCTTGAGCTCGACTATTCCCGCTTTCGCATGGAATGCTACCGGCAGCCGTTTGCCATCAGCGAACGTCTGTTGTGGTCCGGCGAGATCGTGGTAAACCGTCCGCAATCCTTTGGCATTTTAGCCAGTACGCCGTTGACGCCTGATTATATCGTCGATGAAGGCGTCCTTATTTATCTCTCCGACCACGGTCTGGTCATCATCTGCGGCTGCGGACATCGCGGAGTAGAGAACATCGTGCGGCATTGTCAGAATATCACCGGCATTGAGCGGGTCCACGCGTTGATCGGTGGGCTACACCTACGCGCCGCATCTGTCGCCAGGGTCTGGCAGGTCCGAACTTACTTACAGCAGCTACAGGTGGAGAAAATTATGGCCTGTCACTGTACCGGCGCCTGGGGAAAACTGTGGCTCGCCGGCGCACAGGCACCGGCCACCGGCGATATTTTGCAGCTAGCTTAATAAGGATCAGTCGGCATCTTTGAGCATTTCGGCGCGCCGGGCGGTGGCATAGACGAATTCCAGCATCGGCTCAAGGTCAGTATCGTGTCCCGCCTGGATGATTTTGCCACGCAGCCATTCGATTTCGCTGGTGATATCCGGATGAAAAATGTTGTTGTCCTGCGCCTTGCGTAACCATTTGAGAAGAAAATTATTTTTCCCTCTCGCTCCGCCCGATTTCTTCGTTTTTACGTGGATTTTCAGCGCGACCAGAATGCAGTAGTAAAAATGGACGCGCTGGTTGAAACTTTGATGCATGTCGGTATTTCCCGCCAGGGTAAGCCGCTCGCCGCATCAGGCGACGAGTCGAATGGAGCCAGGTCACGGGGGGATCGTTTTGTTGACGACCTCTATCACTGCACCCGTACCGCCCGGCATCCAGGACTGGATGCTCGCGGAATGGTGGCACGGATATTAAAGCGTCGTCAATTATTGATTAAATTGTTACCAGTATCATGATTAATCGGCATACATCATACGTTCGTCCTGGTCTGTTGTATTTTGATTAATTTATGGTTTCCTGCGCAAGCTCCAGCCAGATGGCGTTAATCGTGGCTTTATGCTGTGCGAGGTACTGCTCTGCCATGGCGGCTTTTTGCTGTGCGACAGCCACACCCGGTTGCTGTGTGAAGGCTCTCAGCAGTTCGGAACCAGGTAGCATGGGGATCGGTTTCCCGGACAGAATATCAATCGCTTCCACTTCCAGACTGATGGCACCGAAGGCACCGGCGACGCCCAGTATTTTCCCCTGAACGCTTTTTTGCCTGATGGCGAGAGCCACGCCACCCGCCAACGTGGCGGCGCCCACCACCCAGCCGGCCACGATAAGGGGGGAAAGTGATTTGTTGCAGTTGTTGCCGAAATAGAGCATCCGGTAACGGAAGTAACCGCCCCAGGGTTCACGGGAGCCAAAGGCATTGTGCATGAACCAGGCCCGTGAATCATGGATCTGATCGTCAAACAATGCTCGGACAAGACTGACAGACCGGTCTGTATTGCCGGCTTCGCCGGTGTCAGGAAACAGCACTTTCAGCCGGGATTCGCCGGCAGTCTTCATGCGCATCCACTCTGCGTATTCATCGTCGGTGTTCAGCAGGTACAGGGTATTTTTAAGGGCGTAAAGGGGTTCGTAATACCATGTTTGAGTACTGTCCCGCCGCAGTTCCCGGTTATCCTCCCTGAACTCTTCAGCGCCCTGTCGCAGCTGGGTCTGACCGAGCATTGCATCGAAGTCTTTCGGTCCCTGAGGTAGAAGGATAAAACTGTTTTTTGGCGCCTTGATTAACTCGTTTTTGCGGTCATCTTCCACGGCCTTCTGTTTGTCCGCCCGCTTCTGTTCATGGGCTTTGCGGACTTCCGGATCACTGTCGGCATCCAGGCCGCTGGCAGCGGCATCGAGGTAAAAGCGCTGTGTTTTATAGGTACCTGTGGCGTAACGACCGATGCGCCAGGTAGTAAGCCATGCCATTTGGTTTTCCATGGCCTTTTCCAGGGACATCGGTGCCTGCATGGGTGTTAACTGAGAGGCCTGCTCCGGGCTGGTATCCTCTTCTGCTGAGGAGAGGTTCAGGGTCAGGGTGCGCCACGCGTTGAAACGACGGATTAGCTGAGGATGAATGATAAATTCATCCTGTACATCCGGCGGCAATGCCCGCCACTGGTCTTTCTTCAGCGCGTCAGGGATGGCTTCAAGGGGAACCTTGAACGGCGCACCGGCGGCGAAAGCGGCGGCATACATGTCATGTAGGGCAATCTGCGACAGCAGCAGGGCATCATCCGACCTGTTCGCCTTGCCCTGGTCCCCCGGCGGATAGCCTCCGCCGAGATCGGAGTGCATGCCGGGATAGAGTACCTCGACGCAGCGGGCCGGATAGGAGCCATCGGTGCGGCGAATAGAGTCCAGCGGAAAGCACAGACGCTGCTCGTGAGCAGAAACCAGATGCACACCGTGCTTTATCAGTCCACCGAATCTTTTTTCCTCCGGCAGTGCCTGATTGCCGTCAGCCCAGCCCATATGCCCTTCGGCAATTGGGGCCATATGTGGTATTCCGACGGATGCGACGGTATCGAACAGACCGAGAAACTCAACGCTGAGAGGGATTTTAAGGTCGCCGGCCATCAGGCACTGCTCCGGTTTATCCTGGCCCTCCTTCGGGGCAGGAAGCAGTTCGCTGAGCCAGTTGACAAAGGCGCGAGCCGCCGCGGCTCCCCGCGAAAACCCGTAAATATACAGCTTGATACCTAGCAGCTTGATTTTTCCGGGTTCACCCGGATTAAGCGCCATCTTCAGCCTGCTGTGCAACGGCGGAGATTTAAGAAGGCGCTGAAACTCATTATAGCGGTTACCGCTGCCGGTCAGCCCGAAGGACATCATGGTGGTGGACATAGCCTGAACCGATGCCCAGCATTCCCCGTCGTCCATTTTACCGAGTCCGGTGGTACGTCGCAGTGCATCAATGATGCGCAGTAGTCCCCAGTTAATCCTGTCTTCCCCGTGAGAGGCAAAGGCCAGCCCGCCCATGGTGAAATCGAGATCCATAATCTCCGGGAATGGGGTGCCGACACCGGGCATATAATACTTATAATACTTGTTGCCGGCCGTGTCCGGGAGGTCCGTCAGAGCCGAATTCTTATTTCCGAGTCCAGCGGCATATCCCTGTCCCACGGTGGCGCGAAACAGGCGGGCGATATTGGTGGGGTGTTTGGGGTCTGCGATGTTGAGGTCATGATTGAGGTTGTTGCCGGTGCCGTCAAAGAACAGGCTGATATGCAGGGTTTTGCAGCAGGGCGGCGCGACCCGGCGGTTTGCGGCGAGACAGAGTTCGTTATGATAAGCCCGCTCCTGGCCGTCCTGCTGGTAACAGTTTCTCCCGGTCAAAGAGGCAACAGAGGGAAGGCGGCCCTGCTCCGGGAAAGATGGTGGATACCAGACCGGCGCACTATTCACTTCGGACATACGGCAGGCTCCTTCATCTGAATGGGGTCTTTAATCGGATAAGCCGGACTGCCGTAATCGGCGCAGCTTGTTGTGACTTTTACCTGGTCACAGGACTGGAAATGCACGGTGATGCCGCAGGTTTTGTCTGTGGAGGTATAGGGCGGGAGTGGCACGATGCGTGAATGCTGTATTTTCATTCGCCTGATTTTTGCGAACCATTCGCTGGTTTTATCACCGTACTCATCCCATGCACGATTTCTGTCTTTTTGAGACATCCCTGTGGTATTGGGTGGGATGGGTTTGGGTTCTGTCATATCAAGAGTGCTGCCCAGACCTGTTTCCCAGTCTATCCTGACAGTCATGCCGGGTTTCCATGACGGCGGCGCGCGGTAACAGCATCCACCGCCTCCCCCCTGAAAGGGGCCTATAGCATCCAGACCGGACTGTCCGTTAACGCTGAAATGATTAATCGCCCATTTGGTATGGTTGATGGCTTCGATAGTGCCTGCAAATGCGACGGGAGAGCCGGTAAACAGCAGAACGACACCGGTCAGCAAAGTCCTGTAACAGGGATTCATCCATAATTCCTTTTATTCAGGGATGGGGTATGGCTTTAATGCCTACTATTTGTACGGATTCTCCTCCGTTTTTTTCTGAAAATCAAAAAACAGGCTTAACGCGAGTTTTAATTACACTGAGCTTCAGATCCCTCGCCGAACCCGAAGCAGCAGGATAAACGCCATGGCGACGACCACCGCCGCCAGTAGGTACAGCGTATCGAGCGCATAATAACCCGCCACCCAACCGGCAACCGGGCCGGTCAAACCCAGCGCCAAATCGAGAAAGGCTGAATAGGTACCCAGCGCCGTACCCTGGTTTTGTTCTTCTACCTGTTTTACCGCCTCGACGCCCAGCGCCGGGAAGACCAGCGAGAAACCAGAACCGGTGAGGAATGCGCCAATACCGGCGACCCACGCCGACGGCGCCTGCCAGATAATCAATAATCCAAGACACTCCACTACGAAGCAGACAAGCGACACCGGCACGCCGCCGTAGCGGGTAATGGTGCTGCCAAGGATCAGGCGTATACAAATAAAACCGATGCTGAAGAGAGAGAGCGTGAATGCAGCGCCTTGCCAGTGGTGAGCCGAAAAATAGAGGGTGATAAAAGTGGCGATGACGCCAAAGCCGACGGTACCCAGCGCCAGCCCCAGCCCGTAGGGCCAGATCCTGCGCACTACCACATGGAATGGCGCTCTCACTCCGGCGGTTACGCTGACATCCTGTCGCGTGCGGGCAAACAGCAGGCCAATTAGCGCAACCAGCACTACCACTACGGCAAAACCGCTGATGCCAAAATAGCTATTGAGCATCACCCCCAGCGGCGCGCCGACGGCCATTGCCACGTAGGTCGCGACGCCATTCCATGAAATCACCCGCGAGGTGTGAATCGCGCCAACGGTTTTAATGCCCCATAACGTCGCCCCGGTGGCGGTAAAGCTTTCTCCCACGCCGAGGAAAACCCGGCCAATCAACAGGGCGCTGACGGCGAGAAGCGGTATAGCTTGCAACATCACCGCCGCGAGGGTGAAGAGTCCGCTTAACATGCAGCAGATGATGCCGAGGCTAACGACCTTTTTCGGCCCCCAGATATCGGTATAGCGGCCAGCGTGAGGTCGACTTACGAGCGTTGAAATGTACTGCAGGCTGATAACGACTCCGGCGATTAGCGTACTGTATCCGAGCTGATAGTGGATGTAGCCGGGAAGCACCGCCAGCGGCAGGCCGATGGAGAGATAGCAGATACAGGTGAAAACCACGATAGAAATAATACGCAGGTTAAGCTGAGTGGTGCTAACAGATGTGGTCATAACGCTAAGTGTTTAAAACGAAAGGGAGGTAAAGCATAGCGCAAGCGCGGCGGCTCCGGCGAGCGGGCGAGCATTTTATGCCAACGCTCGGTTCATTTATTGGCAAAATGACCGATAATATAGCTATACAGATGATAAATAACGCCCATATTATTTCTTAGAGTGATACCTGAGTTTGAAAGGGAAATGGATGAGTGGCCAGTCTTAGGATGGAGCACGGCAATCTATTTGCTTTCCGGAGGTCATCGCGATGAAAAAATTACTTATATTGCTCATTGTTTTTGCAGCATCCGCCTGTTCAGGAGGTTCCTCATCATCCTCGGGCATGGCGCCGGGTCAGGGGCTTGATTCGCAAACCTGCATGAACGACACCATTGATGCTAACAGCGCCTGCGGCCATTCGGTTGCGCCACAGTTTAATTGATAGAAGACAGCCTGAGAGAGGAGCGCGCCTCAAATCAGGCTGCCGACTATTTTAACGGGCAAAGCGCTTCGAACCGATCACGCAGAAAATGATGCCAAGCGTGACGACTACCATCAACGGGCTCACTGCTTCATGAAGGAGCAGCGCCGCCAGCGCCAGGCCGAAAAAGGGCTGCAATAGCTGGAGTTGACCGACCGCCGCAATACCGCCGATTGCCAGTCCCCGATACCAGAAGATAAAGCCTACCAGCATGCTGAATAACGAGACATAGGCAAGCGCCGTCCATGCAGACGCACTGATACCACTGAAGCTGATGGGAAGCGTTAAGCCGCAGGCTATCAACATCAGGGGTAGGGACAGGAACAGCGCCCAACAGATGACCGCCAGCCCGCCAAGCTCTCGGGTGAGGCGCCCCCCCTCGGCATAACCCAATCCGCAGACCACTACCGCCGCCAGCATCAGCAGATCGCCCGCGACGGAGATCCCGACATTACCGGCCAGCGCGAAACTGGCCACCAGCAAGCTGCCCAGCAGCGAGAATCCCCAAAAGGCAGGGCGCGGTCTCTCACCACCACGGATCACCGCGAAAATCGCCGTCGCCAGCGGCAATAACCCAATAAAAACAATTGAGTGTGCGGATGTCACCCGCTGTAGCGCCAGCGCCGTCAGCAGCGGAAAGCCGATGACCACGCCGCCGGCAACCAGCGCCAGTGAACGCCATTGTCCCGCTTGCGGGCGCGGCAGGCGTAAAAGCCAGATCAGGCCCAGCGCAAGCACCCCGGCAATCGCACCGCGACAGAAAGTCAGGAAAAAAGGATCGAATTCCTGCACGGCGATGCGGGTGGCGGGTAGCGAGCCGCTAAAAATAGCGACGCCGATAAAGCCGTTTATCCAACCGGATATGGAAGTGGAAGCGCGACGGTTGTGCACGTGAGACCTCTTTGTAGTGATAGTTAAGGTGGTTGACCGGGTCGATAGTAGGTCGCACAATTCATGACAATCAAATAATTGTCATGGATACAATGACGATGAAAAACCGCTATAAATCTCTGGTTGATCGCTATGCGGCAGCAATCCGCAGCGGTGCGCTGGCGGCTGGCAGCCAACTGCCGACCCATCGGCAATTGGTCGTTGAACACGGAATTTCTCTGGCTACCGCGACGCGGGTCTACAGTGAACTGGCGTTAATGGGGCTGGTCAGCGGTGAAACGGGACGCGGCACTTTTGTGCGTGAACTGAGCTTGCCGCCGGGGCTGGGTGTCGATCAGCACGCCATTGCCCCGGATATGATCGATCTTAATTTCAACTCCCCGGCGTTGCCGGAACAAACCGTTCTCCTGCGCGAGGCCTTAAAAAAGCTATCTGGCGCGGGCGATCTGGAGGCGTTGTTACGCTATCAACCGCACGCCGGACGCATGAGCGAACGGGAAATAGTGGCCCGGCATCTTAACAGACAGGGTATTGCGGCCAGCGCCGGGCAGGTCGCTATCGTTAACGGCGCTCAGCATGGGCTGGCGGTCACGCTCGGCGGCCTGCTGCGTCCCGGCGACGTGGTTGCGGCAGATGCGTTGACCTATCCGGGATTTCGCGCCCTCGCCAGGCTCTATCAACTTGAACTGGTTGCTATCCCGCACACAACACAAGGGCCGGATCTCGATATGCTCCGCAGCCTGTGTGAAAAACGGCGGGTAAAAGCGATTTACACCATGCCGACGCTGCATAACCCTCTCGGCTGGGTAATGAATCTGGCACAGCGTAGTCAACTGGTTGATATTGCCCGTCAGTTCGATTTGTTCATCATTGAGGATGCCGCCTATGCATGGTTGATTGCCAACGCGCCGCCGCCGCTGATGTCTCTGGCGCCTGAGCGTACGGTCTATGTGTGCGGTTTTTCAAAAAACATCGCCACCGGTTTACGGGTTGGCATGGTGGTATGCCGCGAGGGGTTAATGCCGGCGATAGAGCGGACGATCCGCGCCACCAGCTGGAATACGCCGGCCTTAACGACGGCGCTGGTCTGCGGCTGGATTCAGGATGGGACGCTGGCCCGGCTCGAAACTATAATGCGCGCAGATGCGCGGCGGCGGCAGGCCATCGCCCGTCAGGCGTTGGCTGGCTTACCAATGATTGGCAATGAAAATGCCTGGTTCCTTTGGCTGCCGTTGGGCGAGGAGATCCGCGCCGATCGCGTCGTGAAACAGCTGCTAACCATGAATATCGCTATTTCCACCGCCGAACCGTATAGCGTCGGCCGTGATGTGCCGCATGCTTTACGTCTGGCGCTGGCGTCACCGAGTCTCGATAAACTGAGCGCCGCGCTGAAGATAATGCGGCCCATTATCGAGTACGGCGTTTAACGGCCATTTTCTTCTGACAACCATCCTTCGTCTCTAATCGAAGTATCTTGCGGTTGGTGCTTTTACTCTTTGCCTTAGCGCGACGACTTGCTCGTCGCATTATGCTATTTCATAATAAAAGAGAATTAAAATTAAATAATATTCTCTTTTTGAGATTAATTGTGCAAGGGGTAACGGAGATGCGACAAATCAGGCCGCAGATAAACGCTTTCTTATTAGCGCTGGCAGGGGCGACGGTATTAATGATTGGTATGGGTTACGGCCGCTTCGCCTTCACCGGGATCCTGCCGGTGATGTTAAGCGATCAGATCCTGACGCTGCGTCAGGGTAATCTGGCCGCCTCCGCTAATTATGCCGGATACCTGCTGGGAGCATTGTTGCTGGCGAAGGCAAAGCCGGAGCAGGCGACCAGAATGAATATTGTCTCGGTCATTCTGACCCTAATTTGTCTGGCGCTACTGGCCTGGCTGCGTTCGCCGCTGGCTATCATTATCCTGCGCGGGTTGGCCGGGGTACTCAGTGCGGTAACGCTTATCTCCGCCTCGTTATGGCTACTGCAGCATATGAAACATCATAACGGCGCGCCGGTACTGTTTGCCGGTGTCGGGATGGGGATCTTTTTGTCGGCGGAGTTTATTGCCGCCGGTAAAGCGCTGGCGTTTAGCAGTCAGCAAATCTGGCTACTGTGCGCCATCACGGCGACGGTGCTGTTTTTATGCGCCTTGCGCGGATTATTAAGCCCGGCGGATTCGCTGCTGGCGTTACACAGCGGGCCCGCAACAGCGATGCCGAGCGACAATGGGCGCACGAGCGATGCGGTAAAATTGCTGCTGATTTATGGCCTCGCGGGTTTCGGCTACATCATCACCGCGACCTATTTGCCGCTGTTTTTGCACGGCGCGCTATCGGGTATCGACCCGGTGCACCTGTGGGCGGTATTTGGTCTCGCGGCGGTACCTTCCTGTTTTATCTGGCACCAACTTGTACTAAAAATTGGCTATCAGCGGGCATTTTGTAGCAATCTCGTTATTCAGGCCTTCGGCGTGGCCTTACCGGCATGGAGCCACTCATTCACCTTTTGTCTGTTGAGCGCGCTGCTGGTTGGGGCGACCTTCCTTGGGACGGTAACCATTGCCTTGTCAGAGGGCAAGCGGCTAAATCAGGCGGTAAAATTTAATATGATTGCCGCGCTCACGGCGACTTACGGCGTCGGGCAGATAATCGGGCCGCTGGTCGCCGATGGGTTATACAGCCTGACGGGATCGTTTAATCCTTCACTATTGACGGCCAGCGGCGTGTTGCTGGGAGCCGCCGGGCTGGTTGCCTGCGGCCGGCGTCAGCAATAACTGGCGCAGGGCGTCGAGAATAGGCGACACATACCCGCGGCGCCAGATAAGCTGGGTGGCGGCCTGGGTCACGTATTGCGTCTGGCAGCCTGCGGGCAGCGTGAGCAGGGCCAGGACGCTTTCCGGGAGCAAACAGGCGTAGCGACCGGTGGCGACGTTGGCCATCATCGCGTGATAGGAGCTGACATCGACGATGTCCACGTGCGTTCCCGTCTGCTGCAGATATTCGATGCCGCGCTGGCGGTAGGAACATCCTGCCGGGAAGGCGGCAAAACGGTAATCGCGCCTATCAACAGGGGCAATCAGGACCAGCTGTTCGATGAAAAGCGGTAGATATTCAATCGTTTGTGGGCATTGAAGGCTACCGTCTGGACCGGCCGGCAGTGAAACCAGCGCGCAGTCCAGCGTTGCGTTTTCGACTAGTTCAGTCAGCTGACGGGTGGGCATGGTACGCAATGTCAGGTCGGCGTCCGGACAGCGTTGCTGAAACAAAGGCAATATGGCCGGCAGGCGGCTGGCGGCACAGGCTTCCATCGCGCCAAGTTTTAACGTCCCCGCGGGCCGTGCCGGGTGCAGCGCCAGTTTGGCCTCTTCGGCAAGGCTTAAAATTCGCCGCGCGTAGCTGAGGAAGTTTTGTCCGGCGGGTGAAAGCAGCATCTTCTTGTTTCCGCGCACGAAAAGCTCGACTTCCAGCTCCTCTTCAAGCTGCTGAATGCGCGTGGTGATATTGGATTGCGCGCGACCAAGTTGTTTCGCCGCCTGAGTGACGCTTTGCGTTTCGGCCACCAGTTTAAAGATCAGTAATGTGGTGTGGTTCATATTTTTCTTCTCAATATGACAATGCAGTTGATCTTATCATCTTAAAAAGAGATGGTTAATGTCTCACATCGCAAATTGCGCAGGATCGTCAATGAATCAACATTTAATGCAATTGCTTAATATTCGTTACCCGATTATTCAGGCGCCGATGGCGGGCGTGTCGACGCCGGCCTTGGCTGCGGCGGTAAGCAATGCCGGGGGATTGGGATCGCTGGGGCTCGGCGCGTCGACGGTTACGCAGGCGCAGGCGCTTATTGAACAAACCCGGCAGCTCACCGAACGTCCCTTTAACGTCAACCTTTTCTGTCATACGCCGTCGCGCCGCGATGCTGTTCAGGAAGCGCAGTGGCTGGCGAGGTTGGCTCCGACGTTTGCCCGCTATCACGGCACGCCGCCGAAACAGCTTAACGAGATTTATCAGAGCTTCCATCAACATCAATCCATGCTCGATATGCTGCTTGAAGAGAAGCCGGCGGTGGTGAGTTTTCATTTTGGCGTGCCGTCTTCGGAGGTTATTCGCCGCTTCCAGCAACAGGGAACGGTGACGATGGCGTCCGCCACCTGCGTCGCGGAAGCGCGATTAATTGCGCAAGCGGGTATTGATGTCGTTATTGCGCAAGGGTATGAGGCCGGTGGCCATCGGGGGATTTTTGACCCGCACGGCGACGATCGTCAAATGAGCACCTTCACTCTGCTTCAGGCACTACTGCGGGCCGTCGATTTACCCATTATCGCCGCCGGCGGCATTATGCATGGAACGGCGATAGCCAGTCTGATGCAGCTCGGCGCGTCGGGCGTTCAGCTGGGAACCGCGTTTTTATTATGCCCGGAAGCGGGTATAGATAGTGGATATCGACAGGCGCTCACGCAAAATAGTGACGTTGTCACCTTTTTGACGGCGGCCATTTCGGGTCGGCCAGCACGCTGCGTTAAAAATAGCTGGAGCGAAATGGTGGCTTCATTCAATGAACGGGACATTCCCGCCTATCCGCTCGCTTATGACGCCGGAAAAGCGCTGGCGACGGCGGCAAAGGCGCAGGGTGATCATGGTTTCGGCGCGCACTGGGCGGGACAAGGGGTGGCGATGATCCGCGAAATGCCGGCGGCAGACCTGGTTAGGGTTCTGGCGGTAGAAGGCGGCCTGTAGTAGCCGCCTGCGAATGAGAGCTTAGCGGCGATGGGCAAGCTGTCGTACCAGCCTGTCGCCGATCATTTGTACGCCCTGAACCATCACCACCAGAATCAGTACCGTACCGACCATCACCTGATCGTTAAAGCGCTGATAACCATAGCGAATCGCCAGGTCCCCAAGACCGCCGCCGCCAATGACGCCCGCCATCGATGAAAAGCCAATCAGCATCACGATAGTCAGGGTGATCCCGGCAAGCAGGGTCGGTAGCGCCTCCGGCAGCAGCGATTTAAAGATAACGTGCCACAGATTACCGCCCATCGACAGAATGGCTTCAATGCGCCCGTAATCCACTTCATCCAGCGCGTTTTCGGTCAGCCGCGCAAAAAACGGAAAAGCGCCGATAGTAATCGGCACGACGGCGGCGGTGCTGCCCAAGGTCGTGCCGATGATAAGCCGCGTAAAGGGGATTAACGCGATCAGCAGCACGATAAACGGCAGCGATCGGCCAAAATTGATAATCGCCCCCAGCAGCGCATTCAGTTTCGGCATCGGCGCCAGGCCGTTGCGCCGGGAGACAAACAGTAACACGCCGACCGGCAGGCCGATTAAGATGGTAAACAGCGCCGCCAGCCCCACCATATAGAGGGTTTCAAGGCTGCCTTCCCATAATAAGGGCCATAAATCTTCCCAGCTCATGCGACTACGCATAAAGGCCTCCCGTGAAAGCCGTGGCGGGCAAGGAAATCTTGCTCCGCCTGCGGATTATGCAGTAACGACTGACGTAATCTGGACCACGGCGCCACCAGCAGATCGGCGATTTTCCCGCTCTCGATGACTTCGCCATGCTCCAGCAGCGCCGCGTGATCGCACAGCGTTTTGACGACTTCCAGCTCATGGGTAATAAGCACGATAGTCAGATTGAGCCGCTGATTGATATCGGCCAGTAACGCCAGCACCGAGGCGGTGGTTTCCGGATCGAGGGCGCTGGTTGCTTCATCGCATAGCAGCACATCCGGGCCGGCCGCCAGCGCGCGGGCGATGCCGACGCGCTGCTTTTGACCGCCGGAAAGCTGGGATGGAAAGGCGGTTGCTTTATCCGCCAGTCCAACCAACTCCAGCAACTCGAGCACGCGTTCGCGGCGCGCACGTTTGTCGACACCGGCGATTTCCAGCGGTACCGCGACGTTGTCAGCCACGTTGCGGGCATGCAGCAGGTTGAAGTGCTGGAAGATCATTCCGGTGCGCAGACGGTGCTGACGTAAACCGGCTTTGTCTAACTGAGTGATATCCTGCCCGTTCACCACAATCCGGCCCGTAGAGGGCCGTTCGAGTAAATTGAGACAGCGGATCAGCGTGCTTTTGCCTGCGCCGCTGCGCCCGAGAATGCCATAAATCGCGCCTTTCGGGATCTGCAGCGACACGTCGTTCAACGCCGGTCGGCCTGTTCCGGCATAGGTTTTACTCAGCCCGACGACCTCAATCATGATTGCGGCGCTACCGGGATAACCGAGCCGTTATAGTTTTTGCGAATAAACTCGGCAACCTGCGGCGAGGTGAGATCTTTGGCCAGCGCTTTAATGCGTGGGTCATTAGCCAACTGCGGCGTCGTCACCAGGATATTGGCGTAGGGGTTGTTGTTCGCGCTCTCCAGTCCTAACGCATCTTTCGCCGGTACCAGTCCCGCCTCCAGCGCGTAGTTGCCGTTAATAACCGCTAAATCGACATCGTCTAATGAACGCGGGATCTGCGGTGATTCAATTTCGAGGATCTTCAGATGTTTGGGGTTTTCCACGATATCTTTCGGGGTGGCTAACGTGGTCGCCGGGGTGGTGAATTTGGCGCCGAGTTTGATTAATCCCTGGCTTTGCAGCAGGAACAAGGCGCGACTGAGATTGGTGGTGTTGTTCGGCACCGCGACGGTCCCGTTTTCCGGGACGGAATTAAAGTCTTTGTGCTTACGGGAATAAATACCCAGCGGTTCAATATGCACTGTGGCAGCGACGGCAAAAGTCTTACCCAGCGCTTTTTCCTGGTCCTTCAAATAGGGAACGTGCTGGAAGTAGTTGGCATCAACATCGCCATTCGCCAGCAGTTCGTTGGCGTTGACGCCGCTGGTGAGTTCAACCACTTTGATATCGAGGCTGGGATCGATTTTTTTGATGTAATTGAGGATCTCAGCGTGCGGCACCGGGTCAGCGGCAACGCGCAGCGCGGCAGCCTGGGCGGATGTCCATGCCAGAGAAAGAGATAAAGCGACCCCTGCCAGTTTGAATGCGGCATATTTCATGTTGTTATCCTTATTAAATTAAACGATCAGTTGCTCAGTACGTTCGCGAAAAACATCCTGGTAATAACGTTCGGCGACGTCCGGGTGGGAACGCAGCCGCCCTTTGAGGTAATTCCAGCCAACATCCCGCAGCAGCGGATTTTGCGGATCGCTATCCGGGCCGAGCGCTTCCTGCGCCAGATGGTCGGGCAGGCGGTACACCGGCACCACGGCATCGAGCTGCGCGCCAAGAAAGAAGGCGATAGAGAGACGTTCCTGTTCTGCCGGCGGCGAGACCACGCGATGAACGGTGGCGCGCAGATAACCATTAGTCGCCAGCTCAAGCAGCTCGCCGATATTTACCACAAAGCTTCCCGCCAGCGGCGTGGCATCGATCCAGCGGTCCGGCGCGACTTCCACCTGCAGTCCTTTCTGCTCGTCCTGTAACAGGAAGCTTAAGAATCCGGAATCTTTATGCGCGCCGACGCCCTGGTCGCTTTTCGTTTCACGCTGTCCGGGGTAACGAATCAGTTTGATATGTTCATTCGGCTTATCGCCATACAGCGCGTCAAAGGCGTCGGCAGGCAACTGTAGCGCTTCGGCAAACGCGCGCAGCAAGGTCATCCCGACGCCGGTCATCGCCTGCTGCCAGCCCAGCAGAGTGGGTTTCAGCGACGGTAGCGCGGCGGGCCATAAATTCGGTCCCTGCAGGCGCTGCCAACGTGGCGCGTTTTCGGCGAGAGTTAAAGCCGGGCGTTCAGCGCCGATATCAAACTGTTCGCGCCAGTCCGGCTGGCCGCGAGTGAGCTCGGAAGCCGCGCGGTTATAGCCGCGAAAATGGGGGGAGTGAATCATCGCCACCTGCTGCTTTTCGCTATCATCAAGGGCAAAAAAGCGTCGCGCCTGGCGTTGAACTTCAGTTTGCAATCCGGCGTCCACGCCGTGATTAATAAGATAAAAGAAACCAATATCGCGAGCGGCCTGGCGGAGGTCGGCAAGAAAACCGGCCTTTTCAGCAGGATTGCTATAGCGGGCCAGATCGAGAATCGGCAAAGTCGTGGCGTTCATTGTGTTCTCCGAAAACGGGGTACGGGTCATTGGCTATTGAGTGATTCTGGGTTCGGCAGCAACAACGGCGCATGATGATTTCCTCTGTCGGGTAGATGCGCTCAGCTTGCCTTAGCGCAATTTTTTCGACCAATAACGTTCTTTTCTAATTTATGACCGCGGTGGGTTCAGTGCTTTTGCGAAAAACGGATAAGGAGAGAGGAAACGCGTGGACGTGATGTAAAAAAGTAGCGGGATGTTGCATGATGCCGCCGCGGTCCGTATGGTGAGCGAAATTTTTCATGCAGGAAAGACAATGCACACGTCAAAAGATCCGCTTCACGGCGTGACGCTCGAAGCGTTACTCACTGACCTTGTGGCCAGATATGGCTGGGATGAACTGGCCAGACACATCAAAATCAACTGTTTCAAAAGCGATCCGAGCATTAAGTCGAGCCTGAAATTTCTGCGCCGCACGCCGTGGGCGCGTAAAGAAGTCGAAAACTTTTATCTCGATACGCTGGAAGGGCTTATCGACAAATCTACTGCCTCTGCCGACGCTGGCCCGTGGGCCAACTGGCAAAAGAAGTAACGCTTATCAGGTTACCGCTTGTTCATTGACACCATTGCGCAGCGCTCCCGGCGCTTTGCCGGTAATGCGTTTAAAAGCGCGGCTAAACGCGGCGAGCGAGTTGTAGCCGAGGCGGAAGGCGACTTTTTCCAGCGCTTCGCCTTCATGGCTGATGTACTGCACCGCCAGGCGCATGCGTAATTCCGTCAGGTAGCGGGCCGGCGTGGTACCGGTGGCGGTGAGAAAACGTTCGGCGAATACCGAACGCGACAGGCCGGATTCGCGGGCTAAGTCTTCTACCTTCCAGTTGACGCCGGGCTGCTGATGCATAGCGTATATCGCGCGCGATAGCTTCGGGTCGCGCAGTACCTGTACCCAGCCGGTGGCGTTACCGCAGCCGCATTCCACCCAGGCGCGGACGATCAGCGCCGCGACGACGTCGGCGAGACGTGCCAGAATGCCGGCATAGCCCACCTGACGCGTCAGGGATTCACGCTCCATTGCCGCCAGCAGCGGCTGGATTTCCGGGCGGGCGTTTAACAGGCTACTGACCAGCATCACCTCCGGCATGGCCCGAACCAGCGGCTGCATTCCGCCTAATTCAAAATCCATACAGGCGCTGAAGATAACCGCATTTTCTTCGGTATTAACGCAGCCCGCGTTTTTGACGCAGGAAACCGTCCCGCAGACCGGTTTGCTGTCGAGTTCCATCACGTTAACCCGCGCGGCTTTGCTATCTGAGAGCAGAGCATGCGCATCGCTATTGGGAATAAACACCGCATCACCGCTCTCGAGCGAGAACTGTTTGCCGTTGCTCATTTGTAGCAGGAGCGGGCCGCGGCTGACAAAATGAAACTGCGCTTTGCCAGGAACCGAATTAAACTCCACGCCAAAAGGACGAGAGGTTTCAATCCGTCGGTATTTCACTCCCGACAGCCGCATGCCCTGTAACAGCTCGCTGGTCAGATCTAACGTTTGCAGGTTCATCTTTTTTTCCGGACGAATAATCAATAATTGCAGAGTATGTATCATATATCGTCTTAACGGAAGCCACTAAGCTTGGCGAATGTTAATGATTCTGGAGAGATGTATATGAGTTCTTGCATTGTCGCTGAAGAGAGCGCAGTTAACGCCCGTCCGGCGTGGCGCGCCGTGTATGCGCTGGCGCTGGGGGTCTTCGGCCTGATCGTCGCTGAATTTCTACCGGCCAGTTTACTGACGCCGATGGCCAGCAGCCTGGGCGTGAGTGAGGGGATGGCCGGACAGGCGGTGACCGCCACGGCGTTAATCGCTCTGGTGACGGGGTTGTTGATTACCTCTGCAACCCGCAATATCGACCGTCGCTGGGTGCTGATGTTCTTTTCCGTATTGCAAATCATCTCCAGTCTGATCGTGGCCTTTGCCGGTTCACTGGAGTTCCTGCTGCTGGGACGCCTGCTGCTCGGTATCGCTATCGGCGGCTTCTGGGCGATGTCGACGGCGACGGCGATGCGGCTGGTTCCGGCAGCGATGGTGCCGAAAGCGCTGGCGATTATCTTCTCGGCGGTGTCGATTGCCACCGTAGTGGCGGCGCCGCTGGGTAGCTACCTGGGCGCGCTCATTGGTTGGCGTAACGTCTTTATCATCTGCGCCGTACCGAGCCTGGTCGCGCTACTGTGGCAGCTATGGGTACTGCCGTCGATGCGCCCGGAGAGTGCTGGCAGCTTTAGTACGCTCTTTAAGGTACTGCGGCGGCCGGGAATGGTTGGCGGTCTGCTGGCTTCGATTTTGATTTTTGGCGGCCACTTCGCTTTCTTTACCTATCTGCGGCCATTTCTCGAAACCGTGGCGCTGGCAAGCGTAGAAGGGGTATCGTTGATATTGCTGGGGTTCGGCGTGGCCAACTTTATTGGCACCTCGCTTGCCGGGCATCTGCTGGCGCGCAGTTTGCGGATGACGCTGGCGCTGGTTCCACTGGCGATGAGCGTGCTGGCGCTGATGATGGTGCTGTATGGTCATATTGCGCTACTCGATGGTCTGTTGGTCGCCCTGTGGGGATTTGCATTCGGTCTGGTGCCGGTGGCCTGGTCAACCTGGCTTGCTACCACGGTACCGGATGAAGCGGAAAGCGCAGGGGGATTATTAGTCGCGGCGATCCAGTTGGCCATTAGCGCCGGGGCTGCCGGCGGTGGGGCAATATTTGATATCAGCGGCGCCAGCGGCGTATTTACCGGCAGCGGGCTGTTATTATTAAGCGCCATGCTGATTGTCTTTATTGGCGTCAGGGTGACGCCGCCGGTCAGAAACAATTAATGATTAAACGCGCCGACTGGCGCGTTTATTTTTCTTCAGGCGCAGCGAGTACTCATTTTATTATTATAAAACGAGCGGGTAATTGATGAGTTGAAAACTATGTATGCTTTCCCGCATGAATGCGGTTGCTGGCCTCAGCGTTTTGTCAGGTGGCTTCCATCACAGATTGGGCGCTATGTTATTAATTATTCTGTTAAATAGCGTCTGTCAGTTGGTCAACGATAACTTTACCGCTGTTATCAAATTGGGTAATACGAAAATTAACGTTCCACGAGCGACGAGTATTAAATTTATCAAACAGGGAGACGCGGCCTTTTTTCTTACCCTCTTTATTGAGGATCACCCACTCAGTCACTTCGGTATACTGCTGGCTAGGTTGATGACCGCTTTGTTGTTCAACTAATTGGTCTTCAGAATCCAGTTTTAAATAATCGCGTAACATTTTGCACCTCTTTGTTAATGTTTTTTTAACGTTACTCCTTTTTTTGATTCTTTCAATCTGAATTTTTAATCGACAGTGGTAACTATTAGGTAGCAATCTAGCTGTTATATTTTCGGTAATACTCTGCTGAATCCCAGGCTATTGTAACCATTCAGCACCACACCGACCTACGGAAGTGAAGCGATGGATGCCTCATCCAGCGGAAAGAGGTCCGTTGGATGTGGCATTGATTACCCGGTTTTTGGGATTGAGGTTATTCATCGTGCTGATGGATATTACAGCACCGCTACGTACTTAATACCGTTATTGTTCTGTTTTAGCCTTTCCAGCGCCTGCGGGATCTCGTCGAAGCTGACGCTTTCTATCGGCGGCATCACCAGTTCGCCGCGGCCGATCTGCTGCAGCATGCTTTCCCCGGCCTGACGTAATCGACTCCACTGTCTCTGGGTACCGTAAGGATGGATTGCCGCCAGCGCGACCTCATGTAATGAGATACTGGTAGTAAACGCGGGTAGCGGCGCGTGCTCGAGCCGGTCCTGTATACAGACCAGATGGCCGTAGTAGCCGAGCAACCCGGCAAGCGAAAGGGCATTTTGCTGGTTTACGGTATCGAAAGCGGCGTACAGCGATTTACCCGCCAGCGCGCGTTTTAACTCCTGCGGCCACGAGGTATGGTGATAATCAAAGGCCTGAATCACCCCGCGAGCCAACAGTTTCGCGTGATGCGTGGCGCTGGCCGTGACGTAGACGTTAGCGCCGCTCTCAATCAGTAACTGGCTTAACAGACTGCCGGCAGCGCCGCCGGCGCCGCTGACCAGTACATTCTCGCCAGCCGGAAGGGGGATCTTTTGCGCTGCCTGCCACGCCGTCAGACCGGGGCACGGCAGCGCCGCAGCGGTGAGGTCGCTGATGTGGTCGGGAACCGCAATCACCGCCTGGGCGCTGACTAACGTATGGCGGGCAAAGCTACCGTCAAAACGCAGGTCGGTGTGATACATCACTCGCGTGCCGGGACGAAGGTGGCGGGCGTTGCGGCCAACGGCGGTAATCACCCCCATACCGTCGACGCCGGGGATCTGATCCTCCTGCCAGGCGTCGGAGAGACCGGCCATCAGCTTCCAGTCGACCGGATTAAGGCCAATGGCGCGGTTCTCGATCAGCACCTGATCGTCAGCGGGTGTGACTAACGTTTTCTCATGGCGTTCGAGCAGAAGCGGGGAGGCGTGCTTTTTCCACAGCCAGGCGTCGGTTTTTATCATTGTTTCTTCCTCTGGTGTTGGTGAGCTATCCATTTAAACAAAATCAGAACTCAAGATAATTCCATAAATAGCAATTATCTATTGCGATTAGTGCTGTTTATTGCAATAGCATTCCATGAAACACTTTGCTCATATTTTCAACGTGATACCGCCAGGCGGTTGACGGAGTGACCTATGAGCATCGAAAAATTAACCCAGCAGCCGCTAACGATTGGCGTTGAACTGCCGCTGGACAATGACTGGTCAACAAGCGGACAGCTAAAACGGCAGCGCGACGGGCGACCGTTTGGCGTGCCGGATATGAGCGAGCACGCGGAGCGCATTAAACTGGCGGATACGCTCGGTTTTCGTGCCGCCTGGATCCGCGATGTTCCGCTGTACGATCCGCAGTTTGGCGACGCGGCTAACGTCTTTGAAGCCTTTACCTACCTCGGCTATTTATCGAGCCTGACGCAAAATATTTTACTGGGCACGGCGGCGGTTGTGTTGCCGCTACGTCAGCCATGGCTGGTACGTAAAGCCGCCGCCACGGTGCAGGCGCTCAGCGGCGACCGGCTGCTATTGGGCATCGCCAGCGGCGACAGGCCAGTCGAATACCCGCTATTTGGTGAAGACTACGCCAGCCGTGGCGAGCGTTTCCGTCACGGCGTGAGCGTGCTGAAGGGGGAGACCGATCGTCAACTGGAGCCGGGCCTGCAGTTATTGCCAGCCAAACCGACTCCGCCGCTGCTGGTTGCTGGTTTGGCGCAACAAACGGCGCAATGGGTAGGCAGTAACATGGATGGCTGGCTCGCCTATCCAGGTCAGCCTGACGAGCACGTTAGCCGCGTCAGGCTATGGCGCCGGGTAGCGGGCGAGAAACCCTATATCAGCTTCATCCATCTGGATCTGCAAGATGACCCCAATGCGCCGATTCAGCGCCATCGTTTCGGCATCAGCAGCGGCCGCTATGGTCTCATTCAGGAATTGAATGCGATGCGCGATGCCGGCGTGAACCATATCGGCCTGCATTTCCGCCGTAACCAGCGTCCGCTGGCCGAGACGATGCAGGAGATTGGCGAACTGGTGCTGCCGGCATTCCATCATTAAAGTACGCCGTCACCGCCGTCAGAACACCAGACCTGGCCGGAGGCATACGAGCAGGCATCAGAGGCGAGGGTGACATACAGCGGGGCGATCTCAACGGGTTGCCCTGGCCGCCCCAGCGGCGTATCGCCGCCGAAGTTTTGCACTTTTTCTGCCGGCTGTCCGCCGCTTGACTGCAGCACCGTCCAGTACGGGCCGGGAGCGACTGCATTGACCCGGATCCCACGCGGCCCTAACTGCTTGGCCAGCGATTTGGTGAATGCCACCAGGCAGGCTTTGGTCTGGGCGTAATCCAGCAGAATTGGGCTCGGTTTAAAAGCCTGGACCGAAGAGGTGTTGATAATCACGCTTTGGGCTTTGAGGTGCGGTAGCGCGGCCTTGGTTATCCAGAACGGCGCATAGACGTTGGTTTTGAAAGTAGCATCGAAATCGGCGGTGGTGAGTTGCTCAATTTTTTCACAGTATTGCTGACGTCCTGCATTATTCACAACAATATCCAAACCGCCAAGACCGCTTACCGCTTTTTCCACCAGCGTTTCACAGAAGGATTCCACGCGAATATCGCCCGGTATCGCCACCGCGGTACGGCCTTCCGCTTTGATAAGCGCGATAACGGCGTCCGCATCGCTCTGTTCTTCCGGCAGATAGTTAATGGCAACATCCGCGCCCTCGCGGGCAAAGGCGATGGCCACGGCGCGACCAATCCCGGAATCTCCGCCGGTAATCAGCGCTTTCTTACCCTGTAGCCGTCCTGAACCGCTATAGCTGACTTCACCATGATCCGGTGTGGGTTCCATTTCGGCGGCCAGGCCGGGAGGCGTTTGCGGTTGATCGGGGAAAGGGGGTTGTGGCCAATGGTTGGTACGCAGTTTGTCATTATCCATAGCAATCTCCTTCACAGAAAAGAGTAATGATAGAAGACATGCGGAAGTTTTTAAAAATACAGCTGGAGTCTAAATAGATATATTCCCGGTTTTTTACGGGGCAACTGTTTGATATAAGAGGTTTTGCAAACTGATTTCTTTGCTGTGGTTTTTAGGATTATTCAATGATGAAATGTTTCGAATTATAATCTTTAACATTTTTTACATTACACTTTTTATCTCGACGGGATAGTTTTTTATTTATCCTGCGGTTGCGTTTGTTTCTCTCATAAAATATCACCTTATGCCGCTAAGTTGTTATTTTGCGGCTTCGCTATTTATTGTTTAATTAATTTTGTGGTGGCTTTTAATTAATTATTAGTGAATTGCTTTTTTTAGCGATTACGCCATGCTTAGTTTTCGACGGCGATGATTTAGACCAATAAATCATCATTAACTAACCGAGCTAAAAGGTAACCATTATGGCAGAACATAGAGGCGGTTCAGGTAATTTCGCAGAAGACCGGGATAAAGCATCTGAGGCCGGACGTAAAGGCGGTCAGCACAGCGGCGGGAATTTTAAAAATGACCCGGAACGTGCATCCGAAGCCGGTAAAAAAGGCGGTAAAAACAGCCATGGCGGCGGCCGTAAATCCGGTGACAGTTAGTCAGTTGAAGTAAATTTGGTTGATAAGCAAACAACCATAGACAAAATACCCTGCGGGTCATTTGGCCCGCTTTTTTTAAAGGTGTGATTTATGAAAATTCAAACCATTGAAGATATTTTTACCCATTTATTATCGGATACCTATAGCGCGGAAAAACAGTTAACCCGCGCGCTGGCTAAACTATCCCGCGCCAGCGCATGTGAAGAGCTACAAACCGCATTCAGCGCTCACCTCGAGGAAACGCAGGGCCATATAGAACGTATCGATAAACTCCTCGAAAAAAATGATCAAATTCGCCTGAAACGGATGAAGTGCGTGGCGATGGAAGGGCTTATCGAAGAGGCCAACGAAGTGATCGAAGCGACGGAAAAGAACGAGATCCGCGATGCTGCGCTGATAGCCGCCGCGCAGAAAGTTGAACACTATGAAATTGCGGCCTACGGTACGCTGTGTACGCTGGCAGAGCAACTCGGCTATAAAGCCGCGGTGAAACTGCTGGCGGAAACGCTGGAAGAAGAAAAAGACGCTGATATGAAATTAACGGACATCGCCGTTGGACACGTCAATCAGGATGCCCAACAGTCCGCTTAATCCTATCTAAGGCATCAGGCAAAAAAATGAGTCTTAGTCCGGTTGTAATAAAAAGGTGTCATCTCGTCGCGGCGATAATGTGGTTTGTACTGGCTATACCGTCGGTAATATGGTGGAAAGACAGTGTCCTGTGGGTCATCATTATTAGTATTTATGCAAATATTGTCGGCCACTTATCAGGGTATAGCGCAGCGCGAGCCGACCAGGCCGCAGAAGAAAATGAAGATAAGGCTGAAGAGTAATTATCTTTTTATAAAGAGGTTGTTATGACTGATATTGAAAACTATCACGATTGGTTGCGTGACGCGCACGCTATGGAAACGCAGGCTGAATCAATGCTTGAATCAATGGTAAAACGAACCGACAGCTACCCGGAATTATGTACCCGCCTTGAGCAGCATCTTTTTGAAACCCGTCGGCAAATTACCGTGCTGGATGATATTATTGCGCGCAATAATATTTCCCGCTCGGTTCTTAAAGACTCAATGAGTAAAATCGCCGCGATGGGACAATCTATTGGTGGAATGTTTCCACAAGATGAAGTGGTGAAAGGGGTGATCAGCGGTTACGTTTTCGAGCAGTTTGAGGTCGCCTGTTATACCTCCTTATTAACCGCCGCGCAAAAGGTCAACGATCATGATTCGATTGCTGATTTAGAAAGTATTCTGGCGGAAGAAAGAGGCATGGCCGAATGGTTGCTGCATCATATACCCGATATTACGGAGCAATATATTATTCGCTCCGAAACGCCGGGTTTTGATGCCAAGCGTTAGCGGCAAAAGGTTTATAAATGATACGCCTCCTTGCCATCTTGTCACGAATTAACCAAAGCTCGCTGGCTCTAACGAGGGCGGAAAAGCAGATTATGTTAGAGATAAATTTCAGCGAGCACTGTCAGTGTCCGTCATTGACCCCGAGGCAGCAAATGATGGTAGATAAACTTGCCACACGTCCGGAGCCTGCGCAGAGAAAATAAGAGCTTATACCTCGGGTATGTTTCGGGCGCTCGTGATGTTCTGCTCATACGAGGAGGAATAATGCCTCGCCAACCGTGGTTTCAAAACGCTGTAATTTATCAGGTTGATACCTCGCTGTTTTATGATGCCAATGGTGATGGCTGTGGCGATCTGGCAGGGATAAGGCAAAAACTCTATTACTTACGTAGCCTTGGGGTGACGGTATTGTGGTTAACCCCCTTTTATCTGACCCCATTTCTCGATGACGGTTACGATGTGCAGGATCATCTGCAGCCCGATCCGCGTTTTGGGCAAATTAGCGACGTTATTCGACTGATTGATGACGCGCGCGAATTGGGGATACGCGTAATCATCGAGTTGGTTATCCAGCATACCTCTTCGCAACATCCCTGGTTTCAAGAGGCGCGTAAAAACAGGCATTCTCCTTTCCGGCCATATTATCTCTGGGTCGATTCGCCGCCCGAACAGGACGATCCGCCAATGTTTCCCGGTGTCGAAAAGAGCGTCTGGCGCTGGGATCAACAGGCGGGACAGTATTATCGCCACATGTTCTATCGCCACGAGCCGGATCTCAATCTGGTGCACCCTCCGGTGATAGACGAAATTGACAATATTGTGCGTTTTTGGCTACGCGTAGGGGTGAGCGGTTTTCGGCTTGACGCCGCCTCACACCTGGTTAAACAAGCCGGAAATGGCGACGAAGAGCAGGGGTACTGGATATTGGCCCATCTTCGGCAACTGGTTGAACAGACCAATCCTGAAGCCATTTTGCTCGGTGAAGTTGACGTGGCAGTGAACGATTATCGTCACTATTTCGGCCACAGCGATCGCCTGCAACTGGTGCTTAATTTCTGGTTGAACAAATTTTTTTACGTAAGCCTCGCCCGGCAGAGTGCGAAGCCGCTCGTTAGCGCGCTGCAAGCGATGATTAAGCCGCCGCCCGGTTGCTGTTTTGCTAACTGGCTACGTAATCACGATGAGCTCGACCTGGAGGGTATTGAGGACGCAGACCGGCAGTTTGTGCTGCGCTGTTTCGCCCCCGGGAAGTCGATGTCAGTCTATCAACGTGGCATTCGCCGCCGCCTGGCGCCGATGCTGGAAGGTAATATCCGTCGGCTGGCGCTTTGCCATGCGGTGTTACTGTCGCTGCCTGGCGTGCCTGTGATGCGCTATGGCGATGAAATCGGTATGGGCGAGGATCTGTCGCTGAAAGAGCGTTATGCCGTGAGGACGCCTATGCAGTGGTCAGCCGGGGTGAATGGGGGCTTTTCCACCGCCGCGGCGGAAAAATTACTCGTCAGGCCGGTTGCCAGCGGTTCATGGCGATATCAGCAGGTCAACGTCGAACTGGCGCTGCGCCAACGCCACTCGTTACTGCAGCAAGTGCGGCAGATGGTTCAACTGCGCGCCGAATACCATGAGCCGGGCACCACGCCCTTTGAGCTGGTATCCGGTTTGCCGCCATCGGTGTTAGCGCTGCGCTACCGCGGTTAATCTCGCGATCTGCTGATGCTGGCGAACTTCTGCGAACGCCCAGTAGAGGTACGATTGCCGCGTCAGGAGACAGGTTACTGGTCCTGCCTGCTGGAGGACCGCCGTTATCGCGATCGCCTTACCGGCGGCAAGGTCTGTCGGTTACAGCTTGCCGATTATGGTTATCGCTGGTTTAGCCGCCAGCACGATTAACGGCGCTTTCGCGGGCGGCGTAGTAGTCCGCGTAATATCATCAGTCCAAATGCGATCCCAACACCGGATGCGACTTTACCAGGCAAATCGGCGCTGACGTTAAATGAGCGCTGGCGAGCGCCGGCGCTAAATGTCCCGCGGGTGCTGTGCTCGCCCCGCACGGCAGAGTAGAGATCGTCTGGCTTTTCGTTACGTTTCGCTTGCGCTGTCAGCTGACCTTCCCAGGCTTTGTTAACCATCAGGCGGTCGAGTAGTGAAGGGAAGAAAAACTGGCCAACGATGGATTGAATGGTGCTTTTACCCACCCACAATTCGCGAACGGGGCGCTGAACGACGCTAAAAATCGCCTCTGCCGCCACCTCCGGCTGATAAACCGGGGGAACGGGCTGCATCTCTTTATCCATTTTATTCCTTGCCCAACCAAACTGTGTCGTATTCATTCCGGGCAGTTGTACCATGGTTAATTGGATCCGGCTGCGTTGATGCATCAGTTCGGTTCGCACTGCATCGGTAAATCCGCGAATCGCCGCCTTCGCGCCGCAATACGCCGATTGCAAAGGGATGGAACGCCAGGCAAGCGCGGAGCCCACCTGGATTATTATCCCGCGGTTTCTGGGGCTCATGACTTCCAGCGCGGCGCGTGTGCCGTTGACATAACCCAGATAGGTCACCTCCGTCACGCGGCGAAATTCCTCATCACTCATCAGATGGAAGGGCGCTAACACCGTGGCCATGGCATTATTGACCCACACCTCAATGGCGCCGAGCTGGGTTTCGATTTCTGCCGCGGCCTGTCGCAGCGAGCGGGCGTCAGCGACATCAGCGCTGATAACCTGCGTCCGCACGCCGAACTGGCGGCATGCGTGTTCGGCCTCCTGTAACCCACTTTCATCGCGCGCAATAATCGCCACGTCATAGCCGGCTTTCGCAAAACGTAGCGCCGTCGCTTTACCGGCGCCCGCACTACCGCCGGTGATAACCATTACCGCCATAGTCGCCTCAATTGATCTGAACATGGCATTTCGCCATGGTGTATTGGTCATGAGTAATTGAGTATTATTGATTCATTGCTGGCCGGTGGTCGGAAATATCTGAGAGTACTTATTATGGCTAACAAGCGACATTATTTATAATGGCAATGGATAAAATTCGTGGTAACGCTACCTTTATAATTCAATGCCGCAAAGTTGGAGGGGGTATGTATATTAATTATGTTACTGAAAAAGAAGAGGACGACCCGACACGGGCACCTGAGTCGGGCGATAAGCAACCGGAACGCGATAAGTAACGTCTCACGCTTCGGTCGGAATAATTGAAATCTGGCCGTTACGTTCGAGGATCGCAAATTTAATCTTCTCAAGTTGATATATACCATGGTGCTGTCGCGCGGCGAGCAATATGTCATCCACAGAGATATCGACCATTTTCATTTTATCGTCAGCGACAACACCATTTTCTACGACGATCGTCGGCGAACCATCAAGATAATTCTCAGCCTGCGAAAAGCGTTTCTTAATATAGCCAAATAAAATATCTACGCTGACCAGCGTGACAATCGTCAGCATTGAGCCGGTAACAGAATAGTCGGTACTGAGCATGGCCTGCTGGGTGGCCTCACTGATAATTAGCAGTAAAATCAGATCAAAACTGGTGAGTTGCATAAGCGTTCTTCTGCCAGCAACTTTAAAAATAATCAATAAGATAAGATAGATTGCGACAGCTCTGAGCACCATTTCCATCGTTGTGGCTCCTACGGAAAGACAAATTGGTTAAAGGTGACGGCGGGTTGCTGATTCGCCTGCAGTGTCGTGGAAAGGTTGCCGAAAGTTTTTGGCGTGATGGATAACCACACTGAAAGCGGCGCGCCACGGCTATTTTCATTGTAAACCAGGATCAGATGACCGTTAGCGCTGTACATTTTATCGGGCTGCGGTCGAATATCGCCAATTTGGTAATGGCTTAATAGCGTGGGTGAAAAATCCACTGAGGTATGAGCGAGGCTACTGTTTTTCACCTGAATATTGACTTCGGTTTCGCTCATTAGTCTGGCAAAACGGTCATAGTCTACCGTTAACGATGAAGCGGAATTCTCATGATGGGCGGAACTCAGGATGCCAGATGAAAATAAACCGCATAATGCAGCAATGATAATAATGGCGAGAAAAACCACCCCGTAGCGCCGGAAGTTATACTCGAAGCGTAGCGCCTGTAGATTCTCGTTTATCTCTGGCGGATCCTGTTGATTATTGTCCATTATTTGGGCTCCAGCATGATGTTTATATTTAACGCAGCGATAGCGACGTTGTTATTTTAGCTGATATCAGAATTATTGACGTTGTTAAAATCGCTATCAGCGGCCAGACTTTAATAACAGTCTGCTGACATGAAAGGTGAAATAATGAGGAAAAAGCTAATCGCGACACTCTGTTTGTTACTCACCGCTGGCGTCTGGGCTGAAGAAAAGGGCGGTTTTGAAAACGATGCCGCGCCGCCGCCACCGCACCAGCTGGACGGCGGCTATCGCGGTATGGAGGATGGCCGGATTATGACCATTGAGCAGGCGAAAACCATGCACGACGGCGCGACTATTTCCCTGCGCGGCAATGTGATTAAGCATGAAGGCGACGACCGCTATCTGTTCCGTGATAAAACCGGCACCATTGCGGCCATTATTCCGGCAGCCGTTTTTGATGGTCAGGAAGTCAAGCCGGACAAACTGGTGAGCATTAACGGAAGCCTGGATAGCAAAATGACGCCGCCGCTGGTGCGGGTTGATAAGCTGCGCCAACAGGCGCCCAATTAACCGGAGAGCCAGACGATGAGCAGAGCGCATCACCATGAACTGGATAAACGCGGTAAACACCCGGCGCGCGAAGAGCCGGGTAAACACGGTGAGATCCCACGTAAACGGGATGATAGTGACGATCACAAAAGCGATCCCTATCATCCGACGGAAAACGCCAAAGCGGTATGTTTCTGCTGAGGCTAATGAAACCCCGCGCGGTGCGCGGGGTTAGCGTTTACTCACGTAGCGCGTTTCGCCAGTCAGCGATCAGGTCTTGCGGATCTTCAATGCCTACTGAGAGTCTAATCAACTGCGGCGTTATACCATTCGCCAGCCGCTGTTCCAGCGGAATGGAGGCGTGTGTCATGCTGAACGGCTGGCTCACCAGGCTTTCCACGCCCCCCAGGCTTTCCGCCAGGGTAAATAACCGTAGTTTTTTGATGATGCGCCCGGCGTAGTCATCATCTCCTTTGACCACAACGGAAATCATACCGCCTGGCAGGGCCATCTGTCGGCGAGCCAGATCGTGATGAGGATGGCTGGCGAGCCAGGGGAACCACACTTTCTCGACCTGCGGCTGCTGCTCCAGCCATTCCGCCAGCAGCAGAGCGTTGCTGCTATGACGTTCCACCCGTAGAGCCAGGGTGCGGATGCCGCGCAGGGTCAGGAAGCTGCTGAATGGGTCAAGTACGCCGCCGACGGCGTTTTGCAGATAGCCCAGCTTCTCCGCCAGCGCGGGGTTGTCGCCAACCACCGCCAGACCGGCAACCACGTCCGAGTGGCCGTTGAGATATTTGGTCGCCGAATGCACCACGATATCAAAGCCCAGTTCGATAGGGCGATGGATGATCGGTGAGGCGAAGGTATTATCGGTGACGCTGATAATGTTATGTCGACGGGCAATCGCGGCGATGGCGGTAAGGTCCGCCAGCTTTAATAACGGATTGGTCGGCGTTTCCACCCAAATCATCCGCGTATCAGGGCGGATTGCGGCTTCGATGCCTGGCAGATCGTCAGGTTTGACCCAGGTCACCTGCAGACCGGCGCTACGACGGCGAACATTTTCAATCAGTCGGTATGTGCCGCCATAAACATCATCTACCGCTACCAGGTGGCTGTCCTTATCCAGCAACTCCAGTACCGTGGAAATGGCCGCGAGGCCTGAAGCGAAAGCAAAACCCCGGCTACCGCTTTCCAGCTCAGCGATGGCCGTCTCCAGCGCGTGGCGGGTCGGATTACCGCTACGTGAATATTCGTAGCCGGTATGCTGGCCCGGCGCGGGCTGGGCAAAGGTGGAGGTGGCGTAAATCGGCGGCATCACCGCGCCATGCTGGTCGTTAAAAATGCCGCTATGGACGCTGAGCGTCTGTAAGTTTTTCATGTTCGTTCCTTATTGTTCCAGTCGGTTACGCCAGGTGGTCAGGACGTCGCTACGGGTAATCAGGCCGATAAACCGATCGTTATCGGTGACGACCACGACGTGTCCACGGTCGAAGATATTTTTAAGTGCGCTTTCCGGGGCGTGCTTATCCAGGGTTTCGACATGGCGGGTCATCGCCTCTCTGACCGGCAGCGCGAAACGCTGGCTGTCGCCCTGGACGTGGCTTATCAGATCCCATTCATCGACGATGCCTACCACGTGACCGTTTTCCAGCACCGGCAGCTGGGAGAAATCGTACAGGCGCATACGAGCAAGGACGGCAGCCAGCGTATCGTCGGGCGCGGCGGTGACGGTTGCGCCTTCGTCATGACGCAGGGCAATAAAATCGCTAAGATCGCCGCGCGTCGGACGGCTTAGCAGACCTTGCTGGCGCATCCAGTCATCGTTGAACATTTTCGACAGGTATTTGTTGCCGCTATCGCAGGCGAAAGTCACCACCCGTTTAGCGGTGGACTGCGCCCGGCAGTAACGCAGGGCTGCTGTCAGCAGGGTGCCCGTTGACGATCCGGCGAGGATACCTTCCACCTGCAGCAGTTGCCGGGCGGTGGCGAACGCTTCACGATCGGTCACCCGCCATGCTTTGCGTACTTTCTCCAGATGGGCGAGCGGGGGAATAAAATCTTCGCCGATCCCCTCCACCAGCCAGGAGCCGGTTTCACCGTATTGCCCGGTCTCTACCTGATCCGCCAGAATCGACCCCGCAGGATCGGCAAGAATAAATTCGGTTTTCGGCGAATGCTCCGCAAACCACGCCTGCAAACCGCCCAGGGTACCGCCTGAGCCGACACCGACCACCACGGCGTCAATATCGCCATCGAGCTGCTCAAACAGCTCCGGCGCGGTAGTGGTGGCATGAGCCAACGGGTTGGCTTCATTGTTGAACTGGTCAATATAAAACGCGCCTGGCGTTTCCTCCGCCAGACGGCGGGCGTAGTCCTGATAATAGGCGGGATGGCCTTTGTTGACGTCCGAGCGGGTTAACTGCACGGTGGCGCCCAGCGCGCGCAGATGGAAAATTTTCTCGCGGCTCATTTTGTCCGGTACCACCAGGATCAGTTTGTAGCCTTTCTGGGCGGCAATCAGCGCCAGCCCCAGCCCGGTATTACCGGCGGTGGCTTCAATGATGGTGCCGCCGGGGCGCAGTTTTCCCTGGCGCTCGGCTTCATTAATCATCGACAACGCCACGCGATCCTTTATCGAACCGCCGGGGTTTTGGTTTTCCAGTTTCAGGAACAGGCTGCACGGGCCGGTATCCAGTTTATGCAGCTGTAACAGCGGGGTATGACCAATCAGGTCGCTTACAGAGTGAAAGAGTGACATAACCATTTACCCATTCGTATCGAGATAGCTGAATGGTAGAACTGTAAAAACGGCATTTTAAAGAACATAAATCTGCCGTTTAGCGCAAAATGGAATATAAGATGCTTTTTAGCCATCCAGAAGGAAAGCAGGTTATCCGCCCGGGCGTATCGATTGCTGGAATAGCGGTTTTTTGCCTTGTTTTTAAGCAAATTAGCCGCTGTCTTTAACCTGTCTATGCGTTTTCCGGCAAAGCATTACTGAAAATTATCGATAGCTTGACTCTCCAGGCATAGCGATTATAAATAAATTGACTATGCCGATACGGCAAGGCTATGACCGTCACTGGATTACCACCTGGACCGATAAGGGAATACTGATGAAACTGTGGAATAAAACGCTGATTACCTCTGCATTGTGCCTGGCGTTGTTTGGCTGCGATGACTCATCGAAAGTCGACAATAAACTGGATCAGGCTAAAGATAACGCGGAACAAATTAAAGACGCGGCTGCCGATAAAGCGCGGGCCATTAAGCAAGAAGCAGATAAGCAGATCGACGACATCAAAACGCAGGCCAATAATGAAGCGGATAGCCTGAAAAACCAGGCCAGCAGTATTAAATCTGAAGCCGACAAGAAAGCCGACGCGATTGCCCAGGATGCGAAAAATAAAGCGGATGCGGTAAAACAGGATGCGCAGCAAAAAAGCGATGCGATCATGAAAGAGGCGGGAAAAATTAAAGATAACGCCATCGTTGAAGCCAACCAGCTTTCCGCCGATGCCGCCAATAAAACCAAAGAGATAAAAGAGAGTATCGCGCCGGAGCATGCGCCAGCTCAGCAGGCGCCGGCCGGCCAGCAGTAAGATACTGGACTGCTACCGCGGCGATACCATTCTCGCCGCGGTGTATTTTATCAGGAAATAAACAGACTCAGTAATAACACCATCAACAGACCCACCACCGAGTTGATAAGCTCCAGTAAGCCCCAGGTCTTAAAGGTATCGCGCATCGAGATACCAAACGTTTCCTTAAATAGCAGAAACCCGCCGTCATACATCAGAGTAATGGTATTGCTACCGCAGGCCACCGCCAGACACATCAGCGCCGGATTAAGGTGAAACGCGGTCACCATCGGCGAAACAATCCCGGCTGAAGTAATTGCCGCCACGGCGCCCTGGCCGGTAAGAATACGAATAATCGCCGTAATCAACCAGGCGATAATAAACGGCGACAGCGGGACGTGGCTCATCATCGTGACGATATGATCGCCGACGCCGGAATCGATAATAACCTGTTTGAGAATGCCGCCGGCGCTGATGACGAACAGAACGTTGGCAATTCTGGCGACCGAATCCGTTACGCAGTGGTTAACCTGAACGGCGTTCATACCGCGGCGGCAGCCGAGCAGCCAGATTGCGGCGCCGGTCGCCAGCAGCATGCTAATTTCCGCGCTGCCGAGAAACTGGAAGAATTTTGCCGCAGAAGAGGTCGCGCCAAACAGCGACTGAATCAGCGAAGACGCAATCATTAATATCGCGGGGATCAGCGGAATAGCAATGCTGACCGCAAACGACGGCAGCGCCTCGGCGGGTTTCTCCTCCTGCGGTTTAATCATGGCATTCAGCTTCATCTCGCGGATGCCCGGAAGCCAGGCGGGTAATAAAATCCCCGCACAGAACAGCGCCGGGATGATAACGATAATGCCGTAGAGATAAACCTGGACAATATCTGCCTGGAAGGCGCTGACTAATGCAACCGGCCCCGGCTGTGGCGGAAATAAACTATGGCCCATGGTGGCGCCGACGACCGTCGGTATAACCAGTTTCATCCACGGGATATTGGCTTTGCTGGCGATGTTGAGAACCAGCGGCATGGCAATCAAAAACGCCACTTCATAAAACATAGCGATGCCGAAGATGACGCCGATAAACATTAAGCCGACCGCCAGATAACGGGTGCCGCAACGCCTGATGACCGTATCGGCAATCTGCTGGCTGGCGCCGGATTCAGTCATAAATTTGCCAATGATAGCGCCGAATATAATGATCAGCGCCAGGTGTCCCATTATTCCGCCCAGTCCTTGCTGAACCATCGAGACGATTTTATCGAGGGGCACGCCCTCCATAATGGCGACAAACAGGCCGGCAATTAACAAGGCGAAAATATTGTGGACTTTGTATTTCAGATTCATGATGACCAGTAGCGCAATACCGACCACCACCCATAGCAGAGCCAGGGCTGGAGACATGACATCCTCCCAACAGAGATTTTATTATTTTCAGTGCCGGAGAACTCCGGCACCTGAGTGAAGAGCGGATCAGGCGTGCTGGTTTTCCAGCGCTTCCCATAATCCCAGCAGGTAAGTGGCGCCGAGCGCGCGATCGTACAGGCCGTATCCCGGGCGGCCGGTTTCTCCCCAGATAAAACGGCCATGATCGGGACGAATATAGCCGTCGAAGCCGTTGTCGTGCAGCGCCTGCATCACCCGGTACATATCGAGCGAACCGTAGCGGGTAGGGTGCGCCGATTCGTAGAAATCTTTATCTTTTATGATTTTAATATTTCTGACATGAGCGAAATGAATGCGCCCGCGCTGGCTGAATTCCGCGAGGATTTGATAAACATTATTTTGCGGCTCCTCGGCAATAGAGCCGGTACATAAGGTAATTCCGTTTGCCGGTGAATCCACCGCGCGACACAACCAGTCGAGGTCGTCGCGGTTTTTAATAATGCGCGGCAGACCAAAAATAGAATACGGCGGATCGTCAGGATGAATGGCCATTTTCACGCCGACCTCTTCGCAGACCGGGATAATTTTCTCCAGGAAATAGAGCAGATTTTCTCGCAGTTTGTCATCATCGACCGCCTTATAGCTGTCGAATAGCGTCTGTACCTGCGCTAAACGTTCTGGCTCCCAGCCCGGCAGGGCATAGCCGTTGGCGTTGCTGAGCACTTCCGAGACGACCTGTTCCAGCGTTTTATCGATGCCGGCTTTTTCAAAAGCCATCGTCAGCGACCCGTCCGCCAGCCGGTAGTTCATGTCGGTTTTCATCCAGTCAAAAACCGGCATAAAGTTGTAGCAGATGACCTTAACGCCAAAGGCGGCGAGGTTACGGATAGTTTGCTGATAGTTGGCGATATAGCGATCGCGCTCCGGTAACCCGATTTTAATCGCGTCGTGAATATTCACGCTTTCGATTACTTCCATCGTCAGACCGTTAGCGTGGGCCTGCTCGACTAACGCCTTAATTTTCTCCCGCGGCCAGACTTCGCCAACCGGAACGTCGTACAGCGCGCCGACCACACCTTCCACCCCCGGAACCTGACGGATCTGTTCAAGAGTGACTTTATCTTCGTCTGGCCCAAACCAGCGCATCGTCATTTGCATGAAAACTTTTCCTTACCGCGTTGTTTATAGTCTACTACCATACAAGTTGAATTAAGGATAACGACAATGCGTAGTGGAGGACATGATCGAACTCACAAAACCATACATCGGATGAATTGCACTCGCTGACGCAATAGTCATTACAAAATGCGTAAAATCGGGTAAAAAGGGCGGATAACGTGGCGGCATCAGGTAGAATTACTATGCTTAGAGACGAGGTCTCTTTTTTAAGTCGTTAATTTTGTTTGTATGGAGAGTGTATGGGTTTCTGGAGAATCGTATTTACTATCATCCTGCCGCCGCTGGGCGTACTGCTGGGTAAAGGTTTCGGCTGGGCATTCATTCTGAATATAATTCTGACCTTGCTGGGCTACATTCCTGGTCTCATCCACGCGTTCTGGGTGCAAACCCGCGATTAACCCTGCCGTAATCTAGCGGCGCTGATGCGCCGCTATCATTCGCTTCGTATAGTCTCAGCAATTAGCTTTTAACGTACCTTTCAGACCATGTGGCTCCGAGCGCAGATATTGCGGCGGCACGCTAACCTGGGCCCCCAGAGCAGCCGCAGCCTGCCACGGCCAGTGTGGGTTGTAGAGCGCAGCGCGGGCGATGGCAATCAGATCGGCGTCGCCGTTTACCAGGGCATCTTCAGCCTGCTGCGGTTCTGTGATTAACCCTACGCCAATGACCGGAACGTTGATCTGCTGGCGGATTTCATGGGCGAACGGTAATTGATAGCCAGGACCGACCTGAATCGCCTGCCGTGGCGACAATCCGCCGCTGGAAACGTGAATATAGTCGCAACCCAACGCTTCAAGCTGCTGACTAAAGACGATGGATTGCGCGGTATCCCAACCGCCGTCCACCCAGTCCGTCGCCGAAAGTCGCACGCCGACGGCGATATTTTCGCTGACTGCCTCCCGTATTGCCTGGAACACCTCCAGCGGGAAACGTAAGCGATTCTCCAGCGAACCGCCGTATTCATCTGTACGCTGGTTGCTCAACGGGGAGAGGAACTGATGCAGCAGATAGCCGTGCGCGGCATGCAGCTCTATCAGTTCAATACCCAGGCGTTCGGCGCGTCGCGCGCTATCAACAAAGGCTTGCTTAAGCCGCGCCAGATCGTCATGGCTCAGCGCTTTCGGCGCCCGGTCGCCGTCATGGAATGCCAGCGCGGATGGGGCGACGGTTTGCCATCCGCCGTTATCCAGCGCTAACTGACCGCCGCCAAGCCAGGGTGCAGCGGCGGAAGCTTTGCGCCCGGCATGTCCCAGCTGGATACCGATGCGGGTTGTTGAATAGGCGCGAACATCTTCCAGTACCCGGTACAGGGCGGCTTCGGTTTCATCGTCCCACAAGCCGACGTCCGCCGGGGAGATGCGGCCCGCAGGCTCGACGGCGCTGGCTTCGATAATTAATAAACCGGCGCCGGAAAAAGCCAGTTGTCCGAGATGAATGCGGTGCCAGGCGGTTGCTTTGCCATTATCCGCGGAGTACTGGCACATCGGGGCGATGACAATACGGTTTTCCAGCTCCAGTTTGCCAATTCGCGCAGGGCTAAATAGTTGACTCATAAGTACCTCGTAAGCGTTGTGCTGCCTGATGACCTTTAGTTGTAGCATGCCTGAATGGCGGCCTCTTTTCCGTTGTTGCGCTTAAGACGCTGTTCGTCGTTATTCGCATGCTGATGGATCACCACTCATCGCTGAACCACAGCTTGCGTCGGCGACCGCTGGCCTGCTGTGAAACCGCTCTCGCCATCGCGGCGCCGATTTCCGCGCTGGCGACGAGGCCCTGAACGAAAGGGCGGTCATGCATCAACCACGGCAGCGCGCCGAAGGCAATGCGTCCGCGAGCGCACGCCGGCGCCTGCAGGGTGTAATCGTCACCAATATCCGGGATTTCATCACCACAGGCGAGAAGCTGCTGGCGCAGCGTCGGGAAAGGGATGTCTTTACTCTTCAGCGCCTTTTGGCCTCTGGCGTCAATAAAGACGTCAAATTCGCTGCGTTGATTGTGATGGTGGATGACCGTTCGTTGTGGTTGAACTTCCAGTTGATAAACGGACCCCAGCGGCAGAATACTAATAAGCCCTGCCTCCCGTAACGCCAGCAGGCGGCGAATCGATTCCGACGGAATGGCCGCGTAATTATCGATAAATACCCGGGCGAGCCCTGTTTTAAAGCGTTCACGATCGCGTTCGTTAAGATGCGGCGCAATCATCTCAATCACTTCATGCAATCGCAGAATGGTATACCGCCACGGCACGGTATGCTGTTGCTGTTTGTTGCGTTCCACTTCCTGCAAATTGGCTTGCGCCCAGGCGAAGGGATCGTGGCGTTTTCTGTCGACAAACCAGGCGTCGCTGAATGTATCCGCGGTGAGCTGGCGTAAACCTATCTGCTTGCACCAGTGCGGCGCGGCGAGTTCCAGCTCTTTGACGATAAGTTGGAATACGCGATCCAGCAATCCCTCGCTCCCCTCGGCAATGGCCGCTTCCAGCGCCTGATGGGTGACTATCTCCAGCGGTTCATAGGGGATGGGGCAGTAGAAATCGGCCTCGGGCAGAATGCCGTTTCGCGACATCAGAGTAATGTGGAGTTTGTGGCTGGCGTCATGAAGCCGAAAATGGACGCTCTCATCCTCGTCAGTCGTAAAGTGGCCATGCTGAATGACGACGGCGACGGCGGCATCAATGCCGCTGAGTGACGTCCCCATGATACCGACCCGGCACGGGGCTATCTGCGCCTGCATCAAGCCGCTCCAGGGACTGGGATAATATTCGCGGGGGGAATCATCATCCTGCGGCCAAAGATGTCCGGTGGCGATAACGGCAAAATCCGCGCGTTCCGCTGTGGGCGCATGGTTAACCCACAGTTTGACGCCATCCTGTTCTGCCTGGATATCGGTCACCTCGCAGGACTCGCGCACGCTAACTTTGAACCCCGCTAACCTTGCTTTCTCTAACAGCGCGAGAAACCGATCGCGATAATAGTCGCCGAGGATCACACGCGGTAAAAACTGCCGCTCATGTAAGGCCTCACGCTCAATGCCATACCGGGTGAGCCAGTCTTCGCTCTGATTTTGTAGCCACGTCAGATAGGTAATATAGATGGGGGGGATTTCGATACTGGCGATATTCGCCAGCATTTGCGCTGAATTATGCTCATCGTTATAAGGCATGCCGACGCCAGCCTCTTCACCCTGCTCGTAGAGCACTATCTCCAGCGGCTCACCCCGTTCAACCAGGGAATGAAAGGTATATATCCCGGTCGGCCCGACGCCGACAATCGCCACTTTCTTCATCGTTATCCTTCCTTTGGTGCGGTTCCCGAACTGAAAGATAAGTGTGGTAGAGAAAATGACGAAAGGTGGAGTTATTTAGGCAAAGCGAGGAAAAGTGTGCGTTCCTGGGTGGTTGAGGCTTTGAATCCGTGGTGTAGATAGAATCGTTTCGCGCTATCGGTCAGAGCATGGACCATCAGGGCACGTACGCCAACATTTTCGGCAACGCGATAACTGCGTAAGAGCGCATCATGGAGTAGATCGCCCCCCAGCCCCTGTCCGTGAAAAGCGCAGTCGATCGCCAGGCGGGCGAGAATGATGACCGGGATAGGATCGGGCATATTGCGCCGCAGGCCGCCAGTGGCTTCCGTGTGATTAACGCTGCCGGTTGCTAACGAATAAAACCCCACCACCTGGTGGCTATCTTCCTTGCAGACCACAAAGGTTCTCGCGGCGCCCTGAGCCTGGTTTTTCAATCCTCGCTGTTTTAGCCATTGATCGAGAACCGTTTCTCCACAACAAAATTCCGCAATCTGGTGGTGTGAAGATAGCGGCGTCGGCGCGCTTACTTTTCCCATTGCGGTTTTCTCGCCAGCAATTTATCGAGAGCGGGGTTAGCTTCAACCGGCGCATCCAGCATGTCGATAAATTCGGCGTATTGTTCATCGCTTAAGTTAAACACCCGACGGTCGAGAATGACGTTTTCTGCCGCCTGGCAGGCCATCTCAAGAATAAAGTCGGTCCGCGATTTATGCAGAATTTCAGCGGCCGCATCAATCAGCGCCCGCTGGGACTCCTTCGCCCGGATGTTGAGTTGGATATCTGATTTCATCTTCTTTTCCCGTATAGCAATTGGTATACAGCTCATTGTAGAACAGCTGTATATCAAATGCTATACATTCTGCCTGCGCGGGGTATCAGGGGACATATACTTAATTTGAAACAAATTAGCATGCTAATTAACTTGCAGCCATACGATTGTTGGGTGTATTTAACATATGGGTAACTTAAGAAACTTTACATTTACATATGCAGTTGGCCCTGCATGTTCTTTCGGCTAGCTGCTACATCTCCAGGCCGCTGTGCCAGGATAGGGATAACACGATGTTAGGCTGGACTTCACTACAGCGCAATGCCGCCATTGCCAGCTTCTTAAGCTGGACACTTGATGCCTTCGATTTTTTCCTCCTCGTCTTCTTACTGAGTGACATTGCCCAGACGTTTCACGTTGGGCTGGAAAAGGTCACGCTGGCGATATTACTGACGCTTGCCGTACGGCCTATCGGCGCGCTCATTTTTGGTCGGCTCGCCGAGAAATATGGCCGTAAGCCGATCCTGATGTTGAATATCATCTTCTTTTCGATATTCGAGCTGTTGTCCGCCGCGGCGCCGTCATTAACGATTTTTCTGGTTTTAAGAGTGTTGTATGGCGTGGCGATGGGCGGTATTTGGGGCGTGGCGTCGTCGCTGTCAATGGAAACCATTCCGGATCGTTCCCGGGGGCTGATGTCAGGAATTTTCCAGGCCGGTTATCCGTTTGGCTATCTGATTGCCGCCGTCGCTTATGGGCTGCTATTTGATTTACTCGGCTGGCGCGGGATGTTTGTTATCGGCGCTGCGCCTATTTTGCTGTTGCCGTTTATCTGGTTCTGCGTGCAGGAGTCACCGGTATGGCTGGCGTCACGGGCGAAAAAGGAGAGCACGGCGCTACTGCCGGTACTGAAAACGCACTGGAAATTGTGCTGTTATCTGGTGGTACTGATGGCGGCGTTCAACTTTTTTTCCCACGGTACCCAGGACCTGTATCCGGTATTTTTGAAAGTGCAGCACGGCTTTGATCCGAAAACGATCAGTATTATTGCGGTCACTTACAATATTGCGTCGATCATCGGCGGGGTGCTGTTCGGTTCGCTTTCCGAGAAGATTGGTCGTAAAAAGGCCATTATAACCGCCTCGCTGCTGGCGCTACCGGTTATCCCGCTGTGGGCATTCGCTAGCGGTTCACTGATGTTGGGAATCGGCGCATTCCTGATGCAGTTCATGGTTCAGGGCGCCTGGGGCGTGGTCCCGACCTATCTGAATGAACTGGTTCCAGCGAATACCCGGGCGGTGCTGCCGGGCTTTGTGTATCAATTGGGTAATCTTATTGCTTCGGTTAATGCGACTTTGCAGGCCACGATCGCGGAACATCATGGTCAGAACTATGGACTGGCGATGGCAATTGTTGCCGGTACGGTAGCGATCATTATCGCGATACTGACCTTCTTTGGTCAAGAAAGTCGGGCGAAGAAGATAAGCGGGGCGGTTGAGCAAAACGCCATGCAGCATGTGAGTCGGTAACCCGCTATGGCAAAGCGGGTAGCAATAGTCTACCCGCGCTTTGGATTAGCCCTGGTTAAGTTCGCCTTCGATAGATTTCAACCCGGCAATTGCGCAGGCTTCGTCAAAATTTCCCCCCGGCGCGCCGCCGACGCCAACCGCGCCAATGACCTGGTTGCCCATCTTAACCGGCACTCCGCCAGCTAATAGCAGAAAACCGGGTATATCGCGCAGGTTCGCGGCTCCGGCGTTGGACTGAGAACCTTTCATGACAGCGCTGGTGGCGTTTTTAGTGGTTAGCGCGGTGAATGCTTTCATACGGCTGGCTTCGACGGTGTGCGGGCCGGCATTATCCATTCTCTTCATCAATAGTGGCGTACCGGAACGGTCGACCAGAGTGACGGCGACGTTATAGCCATCTTTGACGCAGGCCTGAAGCGTGCTTTGCGCGATTTTATCCGCGAGCTCAAGTGACAAATTTTGCTGGCTGAGTACGCCCGTGGTGGCGCTGGCGGTAGTGACCAGGCTACCGAGCAGAATGGCGCTAAGAAGAATACGTTTCATAGTGATGCTCCGTCGTGTTGAGTGGCGATAGGCCAATACTAGGGCGCAGGGAGCATGGCGACTATTGCCGCGAATACCGAACGTACCAGGTATTTTTACTTAGAACCACTGGCGACATCAGCGTAAATCTTTAACAGTTTGGGCAGCGAGTTAACTTCAAGCTTGCTAAAAATATTGGCGCGATGCGCTTCGACGGTACGCGGCGATAGCGAGCATAAACGAGCGATTTCTTTACTGGAATATCCCTGAATCAGCTGCTGGAGCATTTCATGTTCGCGGGCGGTAAGTGTGGCGAGTTTTTCCTGCAGCGGCAGTAATATTTGTTGTCGTTCGAGATGCGCTTTTTGCTGCGCCATCGCTTCGCCGACTACTTCGAATAACAGGTCGGCATCAATGGGTTTGGTTAAAAATTCAAAGGCGCCATTTTTGAAGGCGCGACGGCATAAATCAATATTACCGTGCCCGGTCATAATAATAACCGGTAAGGTTAAACCTAGCTGGCGCCACTCATCGAGCAGCGTCAGCCCGGTTTTCCCCGGCATGCGGATGTCCAGCAGCATACAGCCGGTTAATTCAGCAAGATTCCCTGCCTGATGTTGAAAAGCATGTGCGCTATCAAAAGCCTGCGCCTGCCAGCCAACGGTTGAGAGCAGCAGACTCAATGAATCGCGGATTGCCGCATCGTCATCTATTAACCAGATATACTGTTCCATTACTTCTCCTCCGTGCGTAGCGGAAACCATAGCCGGAAGCAGGCGCCTTGTCCGGTGATATTGCTCGCTTCTATCGTGCCATTAAGACGCTGGACGAGAGTATCGGTGAGAGCCATGCCCAACCCAACGCCGTCGCTACGGGTGGTATAAAACGGCATAAATACCTGCTCCAGCGCTTCAGTCGATAACCCTGGTCCGCCATCAGTAATCGTTAAGGTAATACCGTCATTCACTCGCTCAGCTTGTAAATGAATCCATGCGCTACCGGGAGCATTTGCGCCTTGCGCCTGAATGGCATTGCTGGCGATATTATGCAGAATTTGCTCCACCCATAGCGGCGGCGCAGGAAGCGCGGGGAGGTCCGGCGGAAAATGGCTGGAGACGCGAACTTTCCCCGCGCCGATCTCGTTATCCAGTAATTCGCAAACGCGTAGCCACAGGGACGTAAGGTCCACCGGCTGATATTCGGCGCGCTTACTAGTGAGCTTGAGACGAAACTGGCTGAGCAGGGCGTCAATGCGTTTTATCTGCAACACTGAGGCCTCAAGTAGTTCGGGGATCCGCACGGGATCATTTTTTTTAATCAGGCGCACTGCCGCCTGGTTATAGCTCATGATGGCGGTCAACGGTTGATTAAGCTCATGTACGATGCCGGCGGCCAGTTCGCCCATGGTATTAAGACGAGTAAGTTCGCCATAGCGAGAGCGTAAATCGGCGATATCCCGTCGGCGTTTATTGGTTCGATACTGATTAACGAGATAGATAATCACCGCCCAGAACAGTGCCGGTGAAAGTATCAGCCACCACGGCAGTTGATGCCACTGCGGGTTATCGCCTGCGCTAATCCGCAGCGGCTGCGTCGGGCTGGCGACGGTTTTCTCCCAACGCCACCAGGTGTTGGCAGAGGCGGTACCTTCCTCAAGCAACGTGGTATCGTCCCAGAGAATGGCAAGATGTTTGAATGTCTTTTTCTCATTGAGACTGTTAAGTAGGGTGTTCAAATCAATCAGCAGGGAGATGCCCGGAAGATTCAGCCAGTAGCGTGCAGGGCTTTGCGCGACGATGGGGCGTCGCGGTTCAAGGGAATCGTAGCGGCGCCATTGCACGATTTGCGGCAGGATCTGCTGGACTTCGGCGGCATTTTGACCGGCCGGAAGCAGGGGGATGATGGCATCGTGCTGCGACACCTTTACCGTGATTTCTCGATACAGGATGCGGAAGTCGGCGGAGCGCGCGTCATATTGCTGTTGAAGAAACCAGGCGCCAAGCCCCGTCGAGCTTAACAACGTCAGCATGAGCCAGCAGAGGTTTTTTATCATATCGCATTTTGTGCATGATGTTTTAATTGCCAGCGCCAAACTCGATTATGTAAATAAAATGCTGAGGTTTTTACAAACATAGCGCTGTTAATGAGTTTGATGCTCCCAGCGCTAAACAATACACCAACCAAAGCACTTATAAGCAAACCGGCATGCCCGCCAAATATGAATACCGAAATGAATGCGTAAATGAGATTTCCCGCGGCGAGCGCGGCGGTCAGGAAAATCAGACCTAGATAGAACTTAAGCGCCGCCAGAAAACCCCGAGAGAACAGCGTCATCGACGGGAAGATCAGCAGACAATAGAGTAAACCTGTGGGGATGATACCAGCAAAAACAGCATGCGCGGGCCAGGAAAACCACTGAAAGATGGCTCCCCAAAGCGTTAGCTGCGGCATAGCAAAACTTATTACGCTTAACAGCGCGCTTAAAATAAAAGGCACGCCAGCCGTATGCAACCCGACAGGCGTTCCCATACGCTCCATCAAGTACATTTTCGCGGACTCTAACTGCTTAGGATCCTGCTCCTTTATCCTTTGCTCAACGATGGTGCCCAGTTTGAGACTGTCATTAATATATTTCATTATGCCGAGTGCTTTAACTATCTAAAATGAGAACGACTGTATAACGCCGATGACGTACTTACCGGATTGCGTCATATTTTGCGGGTGGCGTATTGTTCCGGTGAGCGCGCTCCCCGCGAAGGCTGAGGTATTAATAACCGCATTCGTTAATTCGCGCTGCAAAGAACGCTGTATAGCCTCAGACGGGAAACGCTTAGGGTAAAGCTGCGCCTGCATGGCCGCCTTAATTCCACCGTTAGAAATTCCTGGATTTTGGGCGCGGATGATTTCTTCTGTAATACGCTTACGCTCGGCCCGGCTCAGACTTTTGAGCCAGTTTATCGCCCCGGAGGAGGAACTGGCTTTCATTAATTTATATGTTGCAATGGTACTTTTTAAACCCGCACCAGCGCCAGCTAAAGAAACGATATCCAGGGCTGTTGAGGTTGCGGTATACCAGTCCTGGCTGTCAAGCCAGGCAATATCCTCCTCATGGCCGATACCGATAGCTAACAGACGTCCGCTACCGATAAAACACTGTAAACCGGTAGCCACACCACCTGCAGTGATCATTGCTGCCACCACGCCTGAGGCTCCGGCGGTGAGGGGGATGGCCGCGCCAGCTCCAAGCGCTAAAAAGACAGTGACCACGGCAGCGCCGCAGGCTATAGCCGTGGAGGTAATTTCATTAGCCAGTGACGGTGCTTGTAGCGTTTTGATCGTGGCTTTTGCGGCATTGTGCGGCGTCGAGGATGCAATTTTTGTCACGATAACATGGCTAACGCTACTTTGGTTTGGTGTGGCGATTCTACGTGAAGGGCGCACAAGCCAGCGATTCATTCCGTCGGAATAGATTATCCCGGCTTGAGAGAAATCACGGGAGCAGTCCAGTTGTGCGGCCAGCGCGGTAAAATCAAAATCACTACCAGAGGCTAGTCCCAGGCTACGAGCAAACCCATAGTCGGGCAGATTTGAAGAATGTGCAGGGAAGGTCATGAGCTGCTCGCTACGTGAATTGTGGAATTATAGAAAAATGAGGTTAGATGTTAAAAAAACCATAAACAACCAGGAATAGTCCGAAACAGACTAACTTTTGAACTCAATCAAGTATTTACCTGATATTGGAAGGGTACGCGTCGTACAGTACGGATGAGGGCTTGAGCAATATAATTTGGCGGTGATGAAAAATTGAAAACATCGCCTGCCAGCGATTTAGTATATCGCCGGCAGGAACGAAGTGGATGGTACAAAGTTGTGAAATAAACTGGTGAATTATTTATTCAGCAGTGCTTCATATTGCGCCTGAAATTGCGGCGCGTTCGTTGCCCCATCAAAGAGGGTGTAGGTGATATAACCTTTATTAAGCCAGCCGGAATCGGTATCGTTCTCAACGTTCTTTAACGATGCCGGGTTGATGATTTGTTTGGCGCGTCCATCAGGTAAAATATCATAACCAATCTGTGGGGTAGGGAACATCTCATTTTCGATATAGTGTACACCTTTAATTTTTGATTTTGGCAGCGGCGGATAGTTAATGCTTAAGCCCGATCCTTTAGGCACCAAAGGTGAACCAGGAACATGATTACGATTCAGGGTCTCAACAACCTCAACCACATAATCCACCGCATCAGGCCAATATTTATGTGTGCTTGGCCATTTATTCTTCATTTCAACTTCGGTAAAGATATACCCAATGCTGGCCGCAATCGCCGGGAAACCATAACGTACAGCCCTGGCTGCCGCACTAACCGTCCCTGAATTGACCTGGGCCATCCCGGTATTCGGGCCATCGTTGACGCCAGAGATAACCAGGTCGGGCTGATTATTAATGAGTAGTCCCCGTAAGCCGAAATCAACCGCATCAGCGGGCGTTCCCGGGAAGCAGTAGCGTTTATCAGCAGCTTTCTTTACATCAAAGATTTTACCCGTTTTGAAGGTAATGGCCGAACCGATGCCGCTCTGATTGGTAGCAGGAGCGACCATCCATACCTCAAAACCTTTTTGCGTGAGTTTTTCCTGAAGCGAAATACTGCCCGGAGATTCGCAACCATCGTCGTTTACAATCAAAATTTTAAGCGGGGCGGCGCTTACGGTGAAAGTGAATGCAGAGATCAGCGCTGCGGCAATACATGACTTGTTCATCGAAACTCCTGTTAATCCTAGGGTAGATACAATGCAAAAAAAAACCTAAGGCCGCTCCTGCAACGAGTACAGAAACGGCCTTAGGTTTTGCCTGAAAGAGTAACAATCCCAAGTGAATTTAAAATACGTACTGCAGATATTTACGTCCAGACGGAAATACGGTTGATATGAGGAGGATCACATTTACATAAATCATCGTTATAGATTAAGTGCAATTCAAAAGCATTAGTGATAGGGTCCGTAATAGCTGGATTGTTACTGTATCAACAGGCAAAACCTACGTTTTCTTCTCCACCTGCATGCCAGGGCGCTGAAGAGTACGTAGGTTTTTTTTTGGCTATAGAAAAGGATTCTTATAAAATGAAAAATTTATTTCTGGGGGCCTTAATGGCTGTTACCGCCGTTACCAGTCCACTGCTGATGGCGAAAAGTAACGATAAAAATGACCAGGAGGTCATCAATATTTATTTTGCGCGTCATGGGAAAACGCTGCTTAATTCGTTTGACCGCGTGCAAGGTTGGATTGATTCCCCGTTGACGAAGGATGGGGTGCAGGTTGCTCAATATTTAGGTGAGGGACTCAAAGGGATAAAATTTGATCGTTTTTATTCCAGTGATGCGGGACGGCAGCGCGAAACCATGGCAGTAATTCTTAAACAGGCTGGCGTAACGGATTATCATTTAACCGAAATGACAGGCCTGCGAGAGGCGTTTTTTGGCGGTTTTGAAGGCGGTTATAATGTCGATATGGCCAATGCAGGCGCACACGCACTAGGAATGTCGGACAGTAAAGCGCTTTTTAAGGGGATGAAAGCTGGCACACTTTCGGTAAGCGAAAGCCAGAACGCGCTGGCCAAATCCGATCCTAAACAGCTAGCGGAAAACTATGAGCAGGTAAAAGAACGGACACAAGCTGCGCTGGCAACTATTGTAGAAAATGCCCAAAAAGAGGGTGATAAAAATATTTTGGCCATTTCTTCAGGTACCGCGATTCAGATAATGATTTCCGATCTGACGGAGGACCCGGCCAAAAATCTGCCATTGTCGAATGCTGCGGTGGTGAAAATCACTTATCACGATGGTAAATACAGTGTGCCAGAAATTGGCACCATGAAATACGTTGAAGCAGGCAAGGTTTCACTAAACCATAAATAATCTGACAGTTTAGTTTTCCGCCATAAATATGCTATGGCGGATCTTTTCTCAGGAAATAAAAATGTTTAACAACATAACTGCCGCGTTAATAGCGTGCGGGCTGGTTACGCCTGTATGGGCCGCTACAGACGCTATTTTTGATGATCCTTTTTTTACTGACTCACAGCTCACTGTCTCTGCAAAGAATTATTGGAAATATCTTAAGGAGGAAAATGCCAACCCTAAACATGTACACAACGCCTGGGGTCAGGGATTTTCAGCAGAATACCAGTCTGGTTATTTAGCCGATATTATCGGCTTCGACGTATCGTATTATAGCGCGATAAAGTTGGGCGCCAGCGACTATTTCAACTCCCGCGGCGTGCTTTATAACAATGGGACTGGTAACAAAAAAAGCAATGCAGAAGGGTATTCAAAGTTTGGTCAACGTAACGTGAAGCTTAACTACACGCTTTCTGGTGCTCAGCTAAACGCGCGCTGGGGATGGCAGATGCTGAAAAATTATGGCGTTATTTCAACATCTAACAGGCTTTCGCCGACAACGTATTCCGGCGTAAGCAGTGCTTTAAGCTACGGTCCATTTACCATAAGAGGGGCATGGCTTGAAAATTCCATGGACAGAAACTCACCAGATAAAAAGCGATTTCAGACCAATACCGGTGAATATATTAGCCACCTGGCAAGCGGAGAAATTCTCTGGCGGGGAAAAAATTTTGATGCACAGTATGCTTATGGTGAGAGCAAAGGCTATCTGCAGCGGCACCTGCTGTTTACGCAGTTTCGACCTGATACGCAGCTAACGATAGGCACTCAGGTATACGGCACCCACGCCATGGAAAGTTACCGTGCAATGCCCGCGAGTAAACGGGATTTTGACAATAATGCCTGGCATTTTGCGTTGGACGCGACCTGGAAAGGTGAACGCTGGAATAGCAAAATGGGCATTGGCTACACCAATGCTAAAAAAGCAGATGAAGTCGGGTTTTATCCACGCCACATGAGCAAAAATTCTCGGGGAACATTTATTTCTATGGCCTACGCTGGCGACGATTACATGCGTGATGGGGAACTGGTGCTGGCGAACATCACCGAATATCGGTTAACGCCTGAATTAGCCGTAGGCCTGGCGGGAAACATCGGGCAATTTAACTATAAAGGGAATCACGTGCGCACCGGGGAAATCAATGCCTTTAGCCGTTGGGTTCCAACGCAGTCCATGTTTAAAAACTTCACTTTTTGGGCGATGTTCGGGCCGGGATGGTCATACAAGACGCAAGGAAAAACGCCAGTCCTTACGGATGGCCATTATACGCGTACAAACACGCTGTCTTCGGAAGTCATCATGGAATATCGATTTAAGGTGTTCTGATCGAGATGACATGGCGAGGACGAAGCCGCCCGGGAGCGATGGCGAACGATGAGTCGTGAAAACGCCATGTTGAGAATGATATTGTAGACGCGGACAACGACATAATGATGTTGTTGTTGTCCGCGATGTAATCTGACAGCCGGAGATGATTGTTGGAGAAAGAAAGCGACATGTCTGATTGCGGATATCATGAAGGCTGAATGGCGCTCGTCGCAGACAGAGCAACGATAGATGACCAGTTTGATTGGATAGCTACGAGAACGGAACAAGCACAGGCCAGCAAGAACCACAGTAATGCACAACGTTAAACGCCGTTATCCGTCACGCTCCATGATGTCAAAGCTAAGTTCAGATGTCCGGGGTAGGGCAAAGTTCAAATGTCCGCTCTTTGCATAGTGAGATTATATGCACTACAGGCATCAGCAACGATTAATTTCAGTTGTGTTCTTAATAGAACAAGCGGAATCGAAGATGTTGACACCATTTACAAGTATAGGTAACCTGCGCAACAGACATTTCGGCGTTACCGAAGTGCGTAAGCGTTAACGTCAACCAACGCACTATATACGAGCTTACATAGTTCCGTATCTGGCAGGTTGATTCAGTATGTCTGTTCATTCTTATAAAACTCCTCTTGTAAAAAATTCTCTGCGCTCATTGACCTTTGTCGGAGTGTTGCTAATAGCATCCAACTTAAGAGCTCCTATTACCGCACTTGGGCCAGTAATTCACGAAATCTCCGCTTCATTTTCCCTGTCAAACTCTGCATCGGGTTTACTTAACGCTTTGCCTTTGCTTATTTTTGGACTTGCTTCACCTTTCGCTCCTAGGCTCACCCGAAAAGTTGGTCTTGAGAAAGCACTTTTGACCGCGCTCATTCTTATTACGGTGGGATGTATTGTCCGTTCTCTGATGGGGTTGCCCGGGTTATGGCTGGGCACTTTTATCATAGGATTAGGTATCGCAATTGCAAACGTTTTGGTAGTTCCCCTGGTTAAAAGGGATTTCCCTTCCCATACCGCACGTTGTGTTGGGCTCTATGCCGCGACGATGGCGCTGACAGCTGCATTTTCCAGTGGAATTGCAGCTCCGCTTTCCGTAATCAGTACTGCCGGATGGAGATTATCTACCGGAGTTTGGGTGATAACTGCCGTGCTGGGTCTTATTGTGTGGCTAAAGGTTTGTGTTGGGGGAGCTCATGAGTCTGACTCTACCGCGAAAACGCGTGTTCAGGGTAACCGTTCTGTCTGGAAAAGTTCGATTGCGTGGCAGGTATCGATGTTTATGGCATTGCATACGATGGTTTTCTACACAGTTATTGACTGGTATCCATCAATGGCAGGGGAACATGGCGTCAGTGCTACAACGGCAGGTTATCACTTGTTCTTGTACCAGGCGGTTGCCGTTATAGCAAACCTAACGACCGCTGCGTTCATATCACGAATGAAAGACCAGAGTATTCTGGGGCTTCTGTGTTCACTCTTTATTACTGTTGGTATCGCTGGCATCCTGATTATGCCAGGATTAGCTGCAATATGGTTAGTGTTCGCAGGCGTTGGTGCAGGAATGTCTATGGTAACCTGCCTTACTCTCTTTGGTCTTCGTACACGTGAACATAGTCAGGCAGGTCAATTATCCGGTAAGGCTCAATGTGTTGGTTATCTTATAGGTGCTCTTGGCCCATATCTGGCAGGGATTATTCGTGGGTATTCTATGAGCTGGGATTCCACGCTTGTCTGTTTGATTTTTGTTACTTTCATACAGTCCTATTTTGCATGGCATGCGGGTAAAGATAGAGTTATTTAAATACTTTAAGCACTAGTTTTTGCTGACATATATTATTTTACACTTTTGTTCATAACGATATGGGTAAAAAAATCATGAATACTACAGATTCAAATGAAATCACACAAAGCCAGTTAGCTGACTTTCGTTCTTTTTCTTTTAAGCATCATATTGATGGAATGCCAGATTCAGTATCTGATTTTGATAAATTGCGAATCCACTCATTTAGTACTAGTGACAAAATGAAGCTCACATGGTGGGAGGCTGGTGAGGGTGAACCATTAATATTTGTACCGGGCTGGTCATCAAACGGTACAGATTATTTTTATATTCTTTACATATTAAGTCAAAAATACCACGTATTTGTACTTGACCTCCGTAATCAGGGGCTTTCAGAACATAACCATTATGGGAACAGAATTTCTCGATATGCTCAGGATCTTCACGAGTTTTTGGAACATATTCACGTAGTGGATATAAATCTTTGTGGGCATTCTATGGGGGCAACTATTATCTGGAATTATATAGATAATTATGGTACTTCGGGCATAAAAAAACTGGCTTTCGTTGATCAAGCTCCAGCTCTGTTTGTTCGTCAGAACTGGACGGAAAATGAACGCCTGCAATCTGGGGCATTTTGCAGGACAGCAGAGCTAATGATAGATATGTTCTCAGGCAAAGCTTCTTTTAATAAAATGGTAGTTAATACAAGATTGCCTGAGTTATTGAGCCGCATGGATTCGCCTTACTACGCTAACGTCAGGGATTTCGGTGAAAAGATTATTCCGACTAACATAGATACTATGGTAGCGGTAATGTGGGATCATATTCACAATGATTGGCGTGATGTTATTTCATCGAAAATAGATGTGCCAACAATCATTTTTACAGGTGAAAATAGTGATTGGCTTGATAGCCAGAAGTGGATTCATAGTGTCCTCTCAGGTTCTGTTTTACATATTTATGGTGAAAGTGATTTTGGTGACCATAATTTGATGATGAAGAACCCGGTTAAATTTTCAAATGACTTGAGTGTTTTTTTAGATTCATGAAAAATTTATTAAACGTTTAAAAGCAACAGTCTCTTTAATTAAAGAGACTGTTTTGTTCCAATAAATATCATTTTTCCTTTGTGCCAAAAATCTCCTCAGAACGTGATTGCAGTGTCTTTAGTGCTTCCAGCATATCGTCACCGTTAAGCGAGCGCTGGGATTTCTTCTCCGTTGGTTTTCTCCGTCTCCGCGACGGGCCATCTCCGGCAGGGAGAGCCTGTGACCGATTGTTGTCGCGTTTATCCTGAACCAGTTTGATAAATTCAAGTGTACGCCCGAGGCGCTTGTTGTCCACGATAGCCCCCTGGTCGATTTCCTGAAGGCGATCATAGGTAGAGTAGGGAAGGACAACCCCGTTTAGCCGGAGTTCCTTACGGCCATCCGGGTAATGCCAGACTTCAATGTACTTGCCAATAGCCGTGCGGCTTAACTCATTATCTTCAATCAGATAAAGCACTTTGTCATACTGCACTGTCAGGGATTTTGAAACACGGCGTGGTTCCCGCCATGTGAAAAATGTGGCCAGATCATCGTCAGTTTCAAGTGGACGATGCACATCAAAGTCATGCCGGGGCGCTTTCGCAAAGCGTCGGTTGTAATCAGCCATGAACTCATCGGCATAATCATTGGCTTGCATCCACTGAAGAAATGCCCCTGAGCCTGAGCTCCTTTACGAGGCGATCCTGAAGCGTCAGATGGGCACGTTCAACGCGACCTTTGGCGGAACTGGTATTGGCGCAGATAGTCTGGATGTTCAGTTCGTGCATCGCACGGCCAAACTGGGTATAACCATCGCCGCCGGTGGCATTTTTATTGTTGATTCTGAAGACGCTGGCTTTGTCGCTATACAATGCCAATGGTTTGCCATGCATTTCCAGATAGCCCCTGGTGGTTTCAAAATAGGTGAAGGTCGATTCTGATTTCACGAAACGAAGCTGCATCAGGCGACTCGTCGCATCGTCGACGTAGACCAGTGCGGTACAGGCGGGCGCACGGTTCTCGAACCAGTGATGGTCGCAACCATCAATCTGGATCAGTTCGCCGCAGCAGGCCCGTCGATACCGTGGCTGCTGTATTTTCGGCGCACGTTGTTTGCGGGGGATCCAGAGACCGGCTTTGACCATGAGTGAACGGACAGTCTCTTTGGACAGGTGAACATCGTGCAGTTCTGCGAGTTTCTCACACGCCAGCGTCGGCCCGAAGTCGGTATAGCGTTCTCGTATAATATTGAGCGCGTACTGTGCAAGGCCATCAGGCAGTTGGTTATTGCTGGGTTTTCCACGACGGCGGTTAGTCATACCAAGCGGGCCAGATTCACGGTAACGCAACAGAAGGCGTCGGCACTGGCGGTCAGATATCCCCAGGCGCTGCGCGGCCATCTGTGTGGTCAGACGCCGGTCGACAACGTCCTGAATGATTTTGAGTCGGTTAACTTCATCCAAAGTGAAAAACTCCGCTGCGTGTGCCGTCATGGGAATCTTCCTGTTGATTATACACGACGGACATCTTAACTTAGCCCGAAGCGGACATTATAACTTTGCTGCTACAATGCAAGTACGCATAATGTATATTATGTTAAATCACATTAAGCATACCTGACGATCTCCACATGGGATTATGAACCTGGTAATTTGTGGTGATTAGCGACCTCCCGCAAAGCAGACCAAACTGCCCTTTTTTCTTCTTAAGTAAAAGCAGCTTGATCTAAACGAGTCGATGCCGCAGATTCAAGACTCCATTTTTTCATGGAGTCATCTCAATCAGCCGCAAACTCAGCAGACCGTTACTGTCTGAAATGTCGCTGGGTGGCCGGTTCATTAACCTGACAGGCCTGAAGCCTGACATCAAACCATCGCTGGAGGAAGCATGCTTAAAAAATCGATAGTCGCCCTTTCATTGTTTTTCGCTCTGACGCCCGCCGTTTTTGCGGGCAATAGCGAAAGCGAGCTGTTGAATAAAAAGAATGTGATTGATTTTTATAATAAGGCCTTGAATGAAAAAGACTTCTCTGCCGCCAGGCCCTATCTCGGGGATCGCTATGTACAGCACAATCCGATGGCAAAAGATGGCGTGGAAGGCTTCGAGCAGTTTATCGCTTTTCTGAAGAGTAAATATCCCGACTCGCACAGCGAAATTAAGCAGGCATTCGTCGACGGAGATAACGTGATCTTGCATGTTGAAGTGACCGGTCGTGAGCCAGGCGTTACGCGGGCTATCGTGGATATCTTCCGCCTCAACGAACAGCACAAAATCGTTGAACATTGGGATGTTACCCAAAACGTTCCGCAAAAAACCGCCAGCGGCAACGGCATGTTCTAAGACCTTTGACTCACGCTCTTGCTTTCCCTTTTTTCATTCGTACAGAGGATTGCTTGTTTAAATAATTTATTTACTTTACTGTAAAGTAAATAAATTCATGAGATCACACTGATGCTCAACGAAAGAAATTGGGGAAAGCTTCTTTATTTCATTGGCTTATGGCTTTTTAGCTCCAGTGCTGATGCTGGTTTGCCAAACTTCAGCAGTGAATACTTGCGCGCATCACCATGTGTTGCAACCCGCAAATTGTTCACAATCAACTCCTACGGCGTGGCAAAACAGATACCGCCCTTGCCTTTTTCTCCTCTTCCGGCTGACGACGAGCTAAACGAACCAACTGACGCGTTTGCTATGCAAAAATCCCTTAACTGACCAAAGGTGAATAACAATGCTGGCCCGTTTTTTTGTCTTTCGCCCGGTTTTTGCCGCGGTCATCGCCATCTGCATCATGGCAACCGGCGCTCTCGCCATGATGACTTTGCCGGTGGAACAGTATCCGGATATCGCCCCGCCTGCTATTAATGTCTCGGCTAACTATACTGGCGCTTCAGCAGAAACCGTCGAGGATAGTGTTACTCAGGTGCTGGAGCAGCAGATCAAAGGTATCGATGGGTTGATCTACTTTTCCTCAAGCAGCAGTTCAGCTGGCCAGGCCCGCATTAGCCTTAGTTTCGATCAGGACGTTAACCCTGATATGGCGCAGGTACAGGTACAAAACGCGGTAAATCAAGCAATTACACGATTACCACAAGAGGTGCAGCAGCAAGGAATTACCGTTACCAAATCTCAGGGGGACAGCTTGATGGTGTTAGCCTTGTATGACCCAAGCAGGCAATTAACCAGTCTTGATATTAGCGATTTCCTCATCAGCTCTTTACAAGAACCGTTGAGCCGCGTCGAAGGCGTGGGTGAAACCACTGTTTTTGGCGCGCAGTATGCCATGCGCATCTGGCTCAATCCGCTCAAACTGACCAGCTATGGATTGATGCCCTCGGACATACAGGCCGCGATCGAGGCGCAGAATTCGCAAGTGACCAGCGGTGAAATTGGTTCTCTGCCGACGATTGAGGGACAATATTTGAACGCCACGGTGACGACGCAGTCCCGCCTTGGTCATCCGGAGCAGTTTGAGAATATTATTCTACGCACCCATCGCGATGGCTCAGTAGTGTACTTGCGCGACGTGGCCCGCGTGGAAATCGGCGCGGAAAACTATCAAAACCAAACGACGCTCAATGGTTACCCTTCCGCTGGGATCTCAATTCAGTTGGCCTCGGGAGCCAACGCGCTGGAAACGGCGGAGAAAGTTAGGACTGAAGTCGAACGCCTTTCTCCCCGCTTTCCACAAGGCGTAATCGCCGCCTATCCACGCGACAGCACTCCGTTTGTGACGGTATCGATCGAAAGCGTGGTGCATACGCTGATTGAAGCGATACTCTTTGTCGTGGCCGTTATGTATCTTTTTCTTCAAAGCTGGCGTGCAACGCTTATCCCGACCCTGACGGTACCGGTGGTTCTGTTGGGCACTTTCGGCATTCTCAGCCTGCTTGGCTACAGCATCAATACACTGACCCTTTTTGCCATGGTGCTGGCAATCGGGCTGCTGGTAGATGACGCTATCGTGGTGGTGGAAAATGTTGAACGTTTGATGGCAGAGGAAAACCTCACTCCACAGGAGGCCACGCTGCGCTCGATGAATGAGATAACCGGGGCGCTGATAGGTATTGCTCTGGTTCTCTCCACCGTTTTTATCCCGATGGCGTTCTTTGGTGGCTCTGTGGGGATTATCTATCGTCAGTTCACCGTGACCATTGTTTCAGCAATGGCGCTGTCTGCATTGGTCGCTCTGACGCTGACGCCAACGCTGTGCGCCCACCTGCTCAAGCCTGGACACATAAATAAAGGTCGTTTTTTTACCCTCTTCAATCGCGGAGTAACGATAAGTCAGAACAGCTACCTGGCCACACTTCGTCGAATGACCGCCCATCCACTCCGTTTTGTTTGTCTGGCCCTGATACTAACTTTTTTGATGCTCTGGCAATATCAAAAGCTCGCAAGCGGATTTTTGCCCGAGGAGGATCAGGGCGCGGTTATGGTTCAGTACTCGCTGCCGTCTGGTTCGCCGATGTCGATGACCGAGGCCGTTGGCGCGGATATTACCCACTATTTTATGACTGAGGAGAGAGATAACCTCGACGTTATTTTTATGGTCACAGGAAGAAATAATGCCGGTAGCGGGCAGAACGTCGGTATGGCATTCGCTGAGTTAAAACACTGGGACCAGCGTCCCGGGAAAGAAAACAGCGCTCAGGCCATTATTCTACGCGCGAACCAGTATTTTAATAAAAATGCCAGGCAGGCCAACATAAGCGTGATGTCACCCCCGACCATTCGCGGTCTCGGACAATCCAGCGGTTTTGAATTATGGCTGCAGGACAGCGCCGAAAATGGCAGTGCGGCACTTATGCAGGCACAAACCACCCTGCTCAATGCCGCCAGAGAAAATCCTGCTCTTAACGCGGTAAGGATTAATAGTCTGGAGGAAAAGGCGCAGCTGCAAGTCGATGTCGACCGACAAAAAGCGCAGGTTCAGGGGCTGGATCAGGCCGATATCAACAATACGCTTTCAGCGGCCTGGGGGGGCATATATGTTAACGACTTTGTCGATCGAGGGCGGGTTAAACGCGTGTATATCCAGGGAGACGCGCCCTGGCGTTCAACACCGGAAAATTTATCCGCCTGGTTTGTCCGTGGCAACAGCGACAACATGGCGTCCTTCGACAGCTTCTCGACGCTTCGCTGGACCAGCGGACCGCAGATGCTTCAGCGTTTCAATGGGCTGTCGGCCGTGCAGTTTCAAGGAGGTGCTGCGTCTGGCGTCAGCTCCGGCGTGGCAATGGCTGAAATGTCCGAAATGGTCAGCTCGCTGAACGGATTTGACCTGCAATGGAGCGGTTTGTCCTGGCAGGAGCGCTCATCTTCGGTGCAAACGCTGTGGGTCTATCTGGCATCGCTAGCCTTTATGTTTCTGTGCCTCGCTGCCCTATATGAAAGCTGGTCGATCCCCATTGCCGTGATGTTGATTATCCCGTTGGGCATCATTGGCGCGATCAGCGCTTCGTTGCTCGCCGGTTATGAAAATGATATTTATTTCCAAGTGGGGATGTTAACAACAATGGGCCTTTCGGCCAAAAATGCGATCCTGATCGTCGAATTCGGGCTATCGCAGTTTCAGCAAGGAAAAAGCCTGACGGAAGCCGCACTGGAAGGCGCACGGCTGCGCTTGCGTCCGATTATTATGACCTCACTCGCATTTGTTGTCGGCGTGATCCCTCTGGTACTCTCTGCAGGTGCCGGCGCTGCCAGCCAACAAGAAATTGGGACGGCGGTGATTGGCGGCATGCTTTCAGGGACGCTACTGACGTTGCTTTTCGTTCCACTATTTTTCCTGCTAGTGCAGCAAGGAATCATGCGACTGAAAAGTCGCAAACAGTAAGGACTCAATTGATGGTCAATCAACGCGGGCGGCCGATGAAAGCTCGCCCTCGCATTTTGCAAACCGCGCGTGAGCTGTTTCTCCAGCACGGACTGGACGTGTCTTTGGATACCATCGCCGCCGAAGCGGGCACCACGCGTCCGACGCTGTACAGCCATTTTCCCGGTGGTAAAGATGCGCTGCTGCTGGAGACTTTTGCGTTTCTGAATGACACAATGCAGCCCCCCCTACGCCAGCTTTTACAGGAACGTCAGCAGGATTTTCCCGCGCTGCTGCACGGATTTGCAAACGTTGTGCAGCAGCACTTCTATGCCCCTGAGAACATCCATTTTCAGCGCTTACTGATCCAGGTTCTCGTGCAGAAACCCGAGCTATATGTCACGCTTGAGCAACGGCCCTCCGGTCGCGTACTGCAGGCACTCAGCGAGATCCTTGCGCAAAAACGAGACGAGGGACTGTTGACCATCAACGACCCGGAACTGCAGGCAACAGCGTTTCTCGGCGCAATTATGGGTTACCCGCTGCCTGGGGCGCTCATTGCACAAAAAGCAATAGATCCAAAAAGGCTGGAGCAACTTGCCGACTGCGCAATTGAGGGGTTTCTCAAAGCATGGGGGTACAAGCCGTAATGCTTTGCCACAACTATCTGAAAAAACAAGGAGAATACCTGAGGTACTCTCCTTGTTTTATAGGTGGTTAATCAGCTCGACATATATAAGTGGGATAATGCCGGTCCTGGATCAGCCACACCGAAGGCGCAACCTCGGAGATGGTAAGATAGTAACGGGCGGTTGGATTGGCGAAGCTTCCCCATTGCTCATCGGGCGTGTTGTCATTGTGCCTGCGCCAGGTTTTGGTGTAGCTCAATACCACCACTTTATCATCATCCCGCCGCGACCAGATAAAATCGACATCTCTGTCAACAATCATACTCTGGCCATTTGCCCAGGCAGCCCCTTTGTAGGCGGTCAGACCAGTACCGTCGCGGTGAAAATAGAACTGAGCAACTGTATTAACCCGCACTTCACTGGCCTTCCCTTCATTGCGCGTAAAATTAAATAGGGTACTGCAGGCCAGTACATCACGTTTACCAACTCCGGTAGAACAGTAATAAAGCGCCAATCCGCCACCGAGCAGAAAAATACCGAGGCCACAGAAAACTTTAATTTTCATTTTTCTGCTCCACTTTTATAGCGAATGGTTTTACACAAACTGGCTTTATTGATCGGGCATGCGCCGATAAACACTTCATCCGCAGCGACCAGGGAAAAACGAGCGCTGAAATAATAGACGCTGTACTCCTCGCGCTGGCACGCTACGTTGTTTTTATCCAGCAACGCGGCCAGTTTCGATAATACCAACGGCCGCCCATGATCGTTAATAAGCCAGATGCTACATTTAGCGATTTTTTGCTCAACCGGCTTTAGCTTTATCGGCGTCGTTATATTCTGTTGTTGGCGAATAATTATACCAATACCGAATACCGACGCTAATAATGCCGTGAATACCAGCCACCATTTCAGACGTCGTGGTTGCTTCCTCTTTTCAGCGTTTTGTCGCTGGGGTTGAGGTTCGCTTGCGTAAGCGTTTTGCGCTGGTTGAAAAATAACATCCGCCTCAAACCGGAAACCATAGCGTGGTATGGTCACAATCAATTCATGATGTTCTCCCAACGCCTGGAAGCTTTTGCGTAACTCACTTATCGCTTTGTTGAGATTATTTCCCGAAGGTGTGAAACCGAATTCCTGCCACACGCGGGTAATCAACTCCTCACGGCTAAGTTCGCTTCCTTTATGACGAATAAATTCCTGTAACAGACGCACGGCGGGCGCCGAAAGCGTTAATACGGACTCAGGCTGTCCAACAATACTTAATGTGTGAGCTTCAGGATCAAATAACAACGAATTGTTGCATATAAAAAACATATTTCATTCTCGGCTGTTGCCGCTTGCTTTTTATCCCTGTAACTGCAGGCAAGAAATCCCCTTCTGAATTAGCTTATTTTTTCATCAGTAGGAATTTTCTCCCCATCCTGGGTTGCGGCATTTTCTTTTAACTATACAACTTTAAAGCCTGGATTGCAGGATAAAGAACTGTATTTTTTAAGTTAACTAATACAAATTTTCACAACCTGCTGTTCCGGTTAAAGTTTCCCTGTCCTGAAGCAATACGAAAGCAGACGGTGTCGTGGTGTAAAAACGCCGTACATGAACTCAGAGCAGGCAGAATGAATGTGAAAGTAAAAAACAGAGTAAACAAGTCCACTGCGCTTTATCTCGCTGCCCTGTCGATGTCATTTTTCGCAGAAATGACACAGGCTAATATGAGCGTTTACCCGATGGAACTTAACGTCGACAGTTCCGGGACGGCCCAAATCAGAGTGGCCTCTAAAAGCGATGATATTCAGTTCATTCGGGTGAGGCAAAAGAAAATTCTTAATCCGGGTACGCCACAGGAAAAAGAAGTTGAGATGGCAGCCTGGAAAGACGGTGGCGTTGTCGTTACCCCTGAAAAATTCGCCTTAGCGGCAGGCGCTTTACGTATCGTGAGGCTGGTATCTCTGACGCCGCCAGAAAAAGAGAGTACCTGGCGCGTTTATTTTGAAGGGGTAAAACAGCCGGATAGTATTCTGCCCGCAGCATCCGCGGGAACGCCGGCTTCGGCCAAACTCGGCGTTAACGTTATCTGGGGAGCATTGGTTCATTTGGCGCCGGAAAAGCCGGTGGTTTCTCTGCGAATAAATCCCGCAGCTGGAACTTTAAAAAATGACGGCTCTTTGCGGGTACCGCTGAAAGAAATTGGCGCTTGCGATGTTAATGATAAATGCAGGTGGTTTAAAGAAGATGCGACTATTTATCCGGACACCGAGCGAAAATTAAAAGTGCTCACTCAGGTTCGTGGCCAAAAATATAAATTCCGCTATTTCAACTGGATTAATAAAACAGCTGAAGAAGCCGACTTACCCGTCGTGCAATAACACGACATCACTGTCAAAACCACGTGTGGTTTGTTTAAAGAGCTAATGGAGCTCGTTTATAAATATGGAGATATCAATGAAGAAGTATATTAAACCTCTGATGATCGTTGCTGCGATGTCGACTGCGTTCAGCGCAATGGCTATTCAGAAGGATATTACGGTTAATGCCAACGTAGATTCCCAATTGGATATGACCCAGGCCGATAATACGCCATTACCAGCCAGCATCGATATGCAATATCTGCCGGGCCGTGGGCTGGAAAGCTACCGTCTGAATACCAAGATCTGGTCGAACTCAGCCACCAGCAACGTCAAAGTGCGTCTGGTTAGCGCAGCGAATCTGACCAATGAAGATGGCGCCGAAACGGTACCGATGACCGTAAAACTGGGCGATAAAACCCTGAATACCACCGATGCTGAATTCACCGGTAGCGAACTGTTCCCGGGCAGCGTTGAAAACGGTTCTGCGGTCCTGCCGCTGACCATCTCTCAGACCACAAAAGGCATTCTGAAAACCGGTCAGTACAGCGGCGTGGTGAGTCTGATGCTGACTCAGGCGACCACCGCGGAAGGTGGCGCGTAACCCCACAATACGTATAAGGAAGTACATCAGAGGGCGCCTGCCCTCTGATGTCAGGATGACGTCGAGGCTCGTTCATGGCTTTTCACAGAAATGCTCTTCTTTTTGTCGTTTTGTTACCCGCTTCCGTTCAATTAGCCAGCGCCACTATCGTCGTACCTGCGGGCTTTGAGGATCTGGCGAAAACGCAGCGCCTGTGGACAGAAGTGAGTCTGTATGGCACTTCGCTTGGCCTGTTTGAAGCCGATATTACGCTTGAAACGGTAACCTTCGTGGCGCCGGAAACGCTTGTCGCGGCAATTAAACGTCAGTTCAACGATGATCCTGCCTTGATCGCCTCGGTGACCGGCGCCCTTTCCTCTCCGCTTGCGCGTAACGGCAATCTCGCCTGCAGCAGCAATGGTTCCGCGCCGGGTTGCGATTTTATCGACACCAAAAGCGTGGCCCTGATTTATGACGAGAATAACGCGCGCATAAACCTGTTTTTCGACAGGCGGTATCTACCCAAACAAACGGCGGAAAATCAGTGGTATCAGCCTACGCGTAATACCGAAAACGCGCTGATCCACCAGCAAAATATCAACTTCGTGGCCGATGAAAACTATCAGTCGATGACCGTGCAGGGAAACGGCGCGCTGGCCATGACTGAGAATGGGTATTTTAACCTCGACTGGACCTGGCTTGGGCAGCGCTCTCGCCATCAACAGCAGCAGGAGATCACGGTCAATAATGCCTGGTTCCGTCAGGATCTGTGGCATGAATATTACGTTCAGTTAGGTGAAATGGATACGCGCGATCTCTTCAGCGCGGCCGGCGGCAATATCAACCTCAGCCAGCTACCGCTTGGAAAAATTCGCGGTCTGCGTACCGGCTCGACGCGAGCGTGGATCAACCCCGTTCAGCAGTCCAGCGGAACGCCCATTACCGTGCTGCTTTCCCATGACGCGCGTATAGATGCCCGTAGAGGCAATCAGCTGCTGGCCAGTTTTTATCTTAATGCCGGGGCGCAAACCCTGGATACCCGTTCGTTTCCGGACGGGAGCTATACCGTGACGCTGGCGATTTATGAAAACAACCGCCTGACCCGCACCGAGCAGGTTCCGTTTACCCGCACCGGCATCACGCCATTCGACCGCGTCGAGTGGTTTATGCAGGCCGGTGAAACCGATAACGACGATATGAGCGACGAACGCAGCGCCGTGGTGCAAGCGGGTATTCGCCTGCCTGTAACTTCTACGCTGGCGGTCACCAGCGGCGCAACGGTGAAAAAGAACCAGCGTTTTCTGGAGAGCGCGGTCGACTGGAGTCGCGGATTCAATACCGGCCCCATCGATGGCGTCCTCAGCACACGCTTTAGCTACCTTTATGGCAGCCAGGGCCAACGCGGCAATATCCAGCAAATCAGCTACAACGATGGCTTTTCACTAAGCTTCTATCGTAATGCCTTATCGGCTGATAACTGTGACTCCAGCAGTACCGGGTTCGATGCGGTGAATGGTTGCTACCGAAGCCTCTCGGTAATGTTCTCCGTTCCTGTCGGCTCGTGGTATGCCAACCTCGGTTATTCCGATAACCGCAATGAAGGTCGCTATGTTTCGCGGCGTGAATTACCGAATACTGACGATCGGCGCGACAACGGTTTGCCCTGGGAATCGGTGTATATGACCCGCACCCGCTCGCAGGCATGGCAGGCCGGACTGAGCAATTCGTTCAGCACCCGCGGGCTGAATATCAACAGCAGCATAAACCTGTTTATGCGTAACGATCATTCTGGTGATGGCAAGGATAAAGGCGGCTTCCTGAGCGTAAGCCTGTCGCTGGCTCATAACCGTCAGGGCGATGCTTCCAGCTACACTTCCGTGGGGGCCACGTGGCAACAGCAGAAGCATGAAAAGAATCAGCTCAACTATAACATCGCGCACAACTGGTACACCGATGCGCGCGGTGAAAACGAATATGGTCTCAACGCTTCCGGTATTAATAGCGACTCGCTAAATACTTCGGCCTATACCCGTCAGGGCGGCCGTTTTGGTAACGGAAGTTTGACCGTCAGCGATTCGTGGGATCGCCAGGCTCATCGCCACCGGTTCAGCAGCAGCGGTAACTACAGTTCTACGCTGGCGTTATCTCGTTCTGGTCTGTGGTTTGGCCGCTGGGGTGACGGACGCCCGGCGTCAGCCATTGCGGTCAACGTCGCCACGCCGGAAGCATCTCCTGATTCCCGCATTGCCGTTTCGCTTGATAACAGCGGTAGCGCCGATATCCCGGCAAACGCCCGCGCGCTGTTCGCCCTGCCCGGCTATCAGCAAACCACGCTCACTATTAATGAGTCGACGGACATTTCCCACGGCGCCAACAGTGAAATTACGCAGGGGTCGGGAAGCAGAACGGTATTTATGGTGCCAGGAAAAATGCTGCACAGAGAGGTGCAAACCACCACGCGTTACACCTGGCTTGGCCAGTTGACCGATGAACAACACACGCCGTTTATCGGCGGCATGCCGCTCAACGTCAGCGGCTGGAGCGATTTAGGTAATGGCGGCTTTAGCGCGGAAAGCGACAGCCTGATCCAGTCGCTCTATCTGGTGAAACAACAGCAGTTTTACCAGTGCGCGCTGAAGGTGAAGACCATGCGTGACGTCGTGCGTTATGTCGGCACGGTGACCTGCGAAGAACTGACTTATTCCGCGTTACCGGAAACCGTGCAGCAGCAGGCGCAATTACTGCTGGCTGGCCGTACGCCGGCGGTCAGCCCAACGGCGATGAATAACTCTACTCTCTCTACAGGAAAATGATGTGATAACGCGTCTTTTGATTTTACTGCTTGCCTGCATCTGTTTTGCCAAGGCTCAGGCCGGTAGTCCCGCCGGCAGAAATACCAGCGTGGCGTTCGCCTTCGATCGCCAGTCTCCTCCTGCCCGGTTGGATATCTGGCTGCACGAGTCCGGCGGTTATGATTCCAGCGATCCGCAAAAATGGGGACGAAATACCCTGACCTGCCAGTCGCGTACCGATACAACCTATGGCGCCTGCATGACCGCGCCGGTATGGTTTTCGGCAAACCCGGCCGCGCCCTATCCGATAAACCTGCGTTTTACCCACGCAATAACCAACAAAACGGTGGACGTAAAAGTCTATGGCGAACACCGTATGTTTATCAATAACAGAACCTTTGTTTTCGCCAGCTACGTAACGGGCGGTACAGTAGATTTGCCAGCCTGGAACAGTGCGCCCTATTTTGATTTTTACATCGTTCGTAGCGAATTAAACAAACTCGATCAGGCCGGTATCTGGACGGCAACGCTGAAACAGAATTTGCGTGAATGGGGCACCGCCGACTGCAACGGCAACTTTAATGACGTCAATGTTGGCTGCCCAGGCTACCTCACTCTTGCTAACTGGCAGGCAAACCTGCGTATTGAGGTGGTCGACCCGGGCAATCAGCAGATTTACTTACCGGCATTTCCGCACTCCACGCCGGTGGTGAACCTCAACCTCACCAATTTCCCAGGCAGACCCGGCGGCAGTGAGATTAAGGGCGAAAACTCGCTGGATATGTGCCTCTATGATGGCAACAACAGTTCCAGCTCGCGGGCGTTTCTACGCTTTGAAGACGATGGACTTGACGCGGCCGGGCGTGCCGAAGGGGCGTTCTCCATCCGGCGACGGGGGGGCAGCCAGACAGATCCAAGAGATCGTCTTGATTATCAGGTGCTGGTGACCAACCCGACCACCGGCGCAACTGAAGTTGCCGCTAACGGTAAAACGTTGACCTGGGAGGGCACCAACAATCGCCGCTATTTGCGCCAGGTTGTCCTGCCGGGCGGCCGCGAAAGCGTGTTATGCATCCCGGCGCCCATTACCCTGAAAACACCCGCCTTTGCCGCCAGCAGCAAAAACGCGGGTGACTATACCGGTACGTTACGCGTTATCTATACCCCCAGTACGTTATAAAGAGGCTACTGTGAGCTACGTTGTTCTTGATAATAATCGCTTTTATGCGGAGGGGCTGCGCTACGCCCTCCTCCGTCGTAACGTTAAGACGGAAGTGCATAGCGGCACGGTGCAGTGGCAGCCCTTACTGTTAGAGAGCACCACCCTTGTTATTCGCTGCCGTTTCTCCATCAGTGGTACACATCAGTCGCTGGTTGATATTTTGCTTACCCTTGAGGCCCATTGCTGGCAGGGTACGGGCTATCTGGTGTGTAATGAAAAAAGCTGGGGGCTGGCCACCTATCTGCGCAAGCGCTTTGAAACGTTAACGTTGCATATCATTGATGACCGGATTTCCGTTGCGGATGCCGCCTGGCTGTTATCTAAAGAGCCAAGGCGGATCCGCACCCTGCGCTGCTGCCTGACCGAGATGGAATTTAACGTCCTCGACAGACTGGTTAAGGGGCAGTCGGTAAGATATGTCGCGCATATGACGAAGATGAGTGAAAAACAGGTCTCGACCTATAAATGTAATGCGCTGAAGAAACTCAATGCGAATAATCTTCTACAGCTTCTGGTGTAACGACTTGTCCATGCGGCATATCGCCACTATTTTCTCTCTAAGCCAACGGTGAGCGGGATCGCGTTCCATTCTCGGATGCCACATCTGCGAGACGGTGAGCCGCCGGCTTTTAAAAGGCAGTTCAAAAAGATGCACCTGGTCAACTACCTGCTGATTGACTAAATAGAGGGCGGGGATCATAGCGATAAGATCCGATTGCAGCGCCACGGAAAGCGCGGTCGGAAATCCGGGTACGACGCTGGCGATTTTGCGTTTCATGCCGAGTTCGGCCAGTACATCATCGACGGACCCGTGCAGCGTACCTTCTGGTGAGGCCACCACATGACCCCAGGCAACATAATCCGCCACGGTTATCTCTGTCAGGGCGGCCAGCGGGTGCCCCTTACGCACCACCCCCACAAACCGATCTTCAAATAGCCGTTGCAGACGGATTTCAGGCCCCATATTGCTCTGGACGCCAATCTCCAGATCAACCAGTCCTTCCCGTAGATAGCGTGACGTTTTTTCAGGCTTAGGCGCAAAGCGTAAACAGACGTTGGGCGCGGCTTCGGCTACCGCCGCAATCAGCGAAGGGCCAAACGCCACCACAAACCCATCGTTTGCCCTGATGGTAAAAAGACGCTCCAGATTTTGCACGTTGAGCGCTTCGGCCGCTGGCTGCAGCACCGCTTTTGCCTCGAAGACCGCGCGACGGGCGCGATCGCGGGTCGCCTCCGCCCACGGCGTCAGCACCATGTTACGCCCGGCGCGAACCAGGATCGGATCTCCGGTGACGTCGCGTAACCGGCTTAGCGTGCGGCTCATGGCTGACGTACTGAGATTCAAACGACGTGCCGCGCCCGCCACGCTGGCTTCGTTCAGTAATACGTCGAGTGCAATCAATAAATTAAAATCGGGGTCTGACATGACCATCACTCCTGGAACATTCAGATAAGGCGTTTCATGCAACTATAGAGTGTAAATGGTGCGCCTTCCGCCCGGTAAAAGCCATCTTTATAGTTTCGTCATCCAGATATCCTCTGCAGGAGACAACACGATGACACTTTTTTCCAGCCAACCTGGCGATGACGGGCTGCCAGGCCCGGCGCGAGCGCGGGTCATGGCCGCGGTAATGACCACCACGTTAATGGGTGTCTTTGATGGCACCATGGTAAACATTGCCCTGCCGTCGATGGTGCAGGAACTGCAGGCATCATCCAGTACCGCCGTCTGGTTCGCCAACGGGTATCTGCTGGCGGCGGCGATGACGCTGGCGATATTCGCCGCGCTGGCGGCGCGTTTCGGCTACCGCCCGGTGTTTCTGGCCGGACTGACGACATTTATTCTGGCATCAGCAGGTTGCGCGCTGGCGGCGACGCCTGAGCTGCTCATCAGCATGCGGGTGCTGCAAGGGATCGGCGGCGCGGCAACGCTCAGTATCGCGCCCGCCATATTGCGCTCCGTTTTTCCCGGACGACTGCTGGGGCGGATTCTCGGGATACACGCCCTGCTCATCGCTTCAAGCTCCGCCATCGGGCCGGTGCTGGGCGGCACGATCCTGCATACCTTGAGCTGGCAATGGCTGTTTGCAATAAACGTGATCCCCGGCACCGTCGCCTTACTGCTGGCGGTCAGAGCGCTACCGCGGCCGGCAGTTGGCGGGCAAGCCGCTTTTGATACGCCCGGAGCGATATTGTCGGCGCTGCTATTGGGTTCAACGATCATGGCGGCGAATAGCTTGCAGAGCGCTTCGCAGCATATCGATAGTTTGTACTGGACGTTGCTCGCGGCGATAAGCGGTACCGCCTTTATCTGGCGTATCCGGCGTACGAACAACCCGCTGCTGCCGCCTGCGATGTTTAAGAATGAACGTTTTACCCTTTCGGCCTTTACGTCGCTGATCGCCTTCGTAAGCCAGGGGATCACTTTTATTGCGCTGCCGTTCCTGTTCCAGAACGAGTATGGCTATAGTCCGATGCTCTCGGCGCTGCTGTTTACTCCGTGGCCATTAGGGATAGTGCTGATCGCGCCGCACGCCGGCCGTTGGGCGGACTCAATCTCTGCTCCGCTCATCTCGACGCTGGGATTGATGATTTTTGTCGCGGGTTTAATCCTGCTGGCGATGCTGCCCGCTACGCCCGCCGCGTGGGATATCTGCCTGCGGAGCCTGGTATGCGGTATTGGCTTTGGCTGCTTCCAGAGCCCGAATAACCGCGAAATGCTGTCAAACGTGAGTCGCGAACAGGCGAGCTATGCCTCGGGCGTTTTATCTATCATGCGCACATTCGGGCAGTGTCTGGGCGCCGCCTTGATGGGCGTACTGTTGGCAAAAGACGAAAGCGCCGTTCATATTGCGCTGTGGATCGCCGCCGCGGTCTCGGCGTTGTCGGCGGCCGTTAGCGCCAGCCGACTGCGGAAAATAGCTCTTCCTGCGGGAGCGGGATAAGTCTGCGGCGCATCCCCGACAAGAGGATGCGCCCGTTATTGCTTTACCCGGCAAGTTTTATCACCGCCCGGCTGAAGGCATCAATCGCCAGTTCGACATCGGCTTCGCTGACCGATTCCGCCGGATGGTGACTAATTCCCCCTTTACAGCGCACAAACAGCATCCCCACCGGCCAGCGCTCCGCGACAGCAATCGCATCATGTCCGGCGCCGCTTGGCAGCGTCAACGCCGCGCCCTGTACCTCGCATACCGCTTCGGCAATCACCCCCTGTAATCGCGGATCGCAGGTGGTTGCCGCAATGCGATAGAACTCCTCAGCGGCAAACTGCAGGCCGCGACGCCCGGCAATCTCTGCGGCTGACGCCAGCAATGAATCCAGTAATGCATCCAGCGGTTGATCCTGCGGACCGCGGATATCAAGAGTCAATGCGACTTCGCCGGGAATGACGTTAACCGCCCCCGGCGAGCAGCGCAATGTCCCGACGGTAGCGACCAGGTTGCCTCCCTGCTGGCGCGTTGTGCTCTCAATACACAGCATCCACTCCGCGGCGGCGGCAAGCGCGTCGCGGCGCTGGTCCATCGGCACCGTGCCGGCATGACCCGCCTCGCCGGTAAAACAGCAATTGAGGCGCCGCGCGCCGTTGATCGCCTCGACCACACCGAGTGCCGAACCGGCCTGTTCCAGTCGCGGACCCTGCTCGATATGCAGCTCCAGATAGGCGGAAAAATCTTCCGCCGGGCGCGAGGCTGAATGGACGCGTGATGGATCCAACCCGGCGTTGACCATCGCCTGCGCCAGGCTAATGCCTTCGGCATCATACTGGTCCAGCCAGGCATGTGGCCAGCTTCCCGTCAGCCCCTTGCTGCCCAATAGCGTGATACCAAAGCGTGTTCCTTCTTCATCGCAGAAACCGACGATTTCGATGGCCTGCGCCAGTCGGCGCTCCTGATTATGTAAGCTCTGCACCACTTCGATGGCGGCTAACACCCCCAACATGCCATCATATCGCCCGGCGTTGCGTACCGTATCGAGATGCGATCCAAGCAAAATCGCCGGCGCCCCTTCTTCACGGCCTTCATAGCGCCCGCAAATATTACCGACGCTGTCCTGCCAGACGAGCATGCCTGCCTGGCGCATCCAGTGGCCAACCTGCTGATTAGCTTCAAGATGCTGTGGCGAAAGGTAAACCCGCGTCAGGCCTTCCGGCGTTTCGCTTATCGCCGCCAATCTCTCAGCCCTCGCCATCACTCGCGCTGCGGCCAGGTTCATAGCGGTTTCTCGCTGCGATAATGATCCCACGCCGCCTGCATGGCTGCCCCTTGCGTGGTGGGGAATTTCAGGTAATTGAGTACTGATTCCAGCGCGCTGAGGGTAGTCATGACGCAATCTTTGCGCGCGTTGTAACCCATTGTGCCTATACGCCACACTTTGCCGTGCAGCGGGCCGAATGAGGTGCCAATTTCAATGGCGAAATCTTCCAGCATCAGTTGGCGGACCTGGTCGCCATTAATGCCCTGCGGGATGATCACGCCCAATACGTTATTCATTTTGTGTTGCAGGTCGCCAAAGATTTCCAGACCCATCGCCTGAATACCTTTCACCAGCGCGTCGCCGTGCAGTTTGTGGCGGGCAATGCCGTTATCGAGCCCTTCCTCAAGAATCAGACGCGCGCATTCGCGGGCGGCGAACAGCGCGGATGTCGCTTCCGTATGGTGGTTAAGGCGTTCTGGCCCCCAATAATCCATCACCATCCCGAGATCGAAATAGTTGGAGTAAACCATCTCATCGACGCCATCAAGGTGTTCGGCGGTACGGATCCCCTGCTCAACGCATTTACGTCGACGGATAGCCTCTTCCATCCGCGGGCTCAGGGTAATGGGCGAGGTGCCGGAGGGGCCGCCGAGACACTTTTGCATCCCCGCCGATACCGCATCCAGTCCCCAGGCATCGGTCTCCAGCGCATTGCCGCCCAATGAGGCGGTGGCGTCGGTATAAAACAGCACATCATAACGACGGCAGATCTCGCCCAGCTCCGCCAGCGGCTGCAACATGGTGGTCGAGGTGTCTCCCTGTACCGTCAGCAGCATACGTGGACGCACCCGTTTGATCGCATCTTCAATCTGCTCGGGAGAGAACACTTCACCCCACGGCACCTCAATGGTATGCACTTCCGCCCGGCAGCGGCGGGCAATTTCACATAACAGATGGCCAAAGCGGCCAAATACCGGCACCAGCACTTTGTCGCCGGGGCGGATCGCGGAGATCAGAATGGCTTCAATCCCCGCTCGTGACGTGCCATCCACCAGCATGGTCCAGCGGTTGCTGGTGCGGAATACCCCGCGGTATAACGCCATGACTTCGTTCATATAGTGCGTCATAGCCGGATCGTATTGGCCGATAAGCTGGCTGGACATCGCGCGCAGTACGCGCGGGTCGGCGTTGATCGGCCCCGGCCCCATCAGCAGACGATGCGGAGGATTGATTTGTGAAAATTGAGCGATATCCATCGTAGATTCCTTTATTAATTCAGTCCGCGCACGGAGGAGATAAATTGTTTGAGTTCATTGGTTTGTGGCTGGCTAAACAGCGTTTTGCTGTCGCCCTGCTCCCAGACTCGCCCCTGATGCATAAACACCACCCGGTCGCCGACTTCACGGGCAAAATTCATTTCATGGGTAACCAGAATCAGCGTCATTCCTTCCGCGGCCAGCTGTTCCAGCACTTTGAGCACCTCGCCCACCAGTTCCGGATCCAGCGCGGAGGTGATTTCGTCACAGAGTAAAACTTTTGGCGACATCGCCAGCGCGCGGGCGATAGCTACCCGCTGCTGTTGCCCGCCGGAGAGGCTGGAGGGATAGAAATCCAGCCGATCGCCAAGCCCGACTTTTCCCAGCATTTGCTGCGCCAGTTCGCGGCACTCGGCAGGCTTTTTTTTCAATACCCGCCGCGGCGCCAGCATCACATTTTCCAGCGCCGTCATATGCGGAAATAAATTGAAGTTCTGGAATACCATGCCAACGGAGCGGCTAATCTCCCGCGCCTGCGAGTCACGATCGGTAATGGTCATGCCGCCGAGCTTAATACTGCCTTCCTGGTACCCCTCCAGCCCGTTAATGCAGCGCAATAAGGTGCTTTTCCCCGAGCCGCTTCGGCCGATGATGGAAATCACTTCGCCCATATTGATATCGAGATCGACCCCCTTCAGCACGTGATTATCGCCGTAGAATTTCTGCACCTGATTAATGGTGATGAGCGGCATTGAATTTATTCTCCAGATAGCGGCTGTAACGGGACAGCGGATAACACAAGATGAAGTAGCCCAGCGCGACCAGCGCGAAAACCTTAAACGGCTGATACGTCACATTGGTGAGCATGGTGCCAGCCTTGGTGAGCTCGACGAAACCGATAATCGACGCCAGCGCGGTGCCTTTTATCACCTGCACGGCGAAACCCACGGTGGGAGCGATGGCAATCCGCACCGCCTGTGGCGCCACTACGCGACATAACGTCTGGGTGAAATTTAATCCCAGGCAACGCGATGCCTCCCACTGTCCTTTCGGCAAGGCCCGGATACTGCCGTACCAGATATCCAGCAAAAAGGCGCTGGTATAGAGGGTCAGCGCCAGCGCGGCGGCGGTCCACGGCGACACATCGATCCCGAATAACGCCACGCCGAAAAAGGCGAGAAACAGCTGCATCAGCAATGGCGTCCCCTGAAATAGCTCGATATAGCCGCGAATGAGGCGCTGCCCCCAACGTTTTCCCCGCAGGCGCAGCAGCAACAGCGGTAATGTCACCAGCGCGCCGCCAATAAAAGCCGTCAATGACAGCAGCACGGTCCAGCGTCCGGCCAGCAGCAGATTGCGTACGATGTCCCAGTCGGTAAAGGTTGTCATCATGCCTGCACCCTCAGCCATTTACGTCCAGCCGCCATTAGCAGCTGGCGCATCGCTATCGATAACGCTAAATAGAGACCGGTCGTCACCAGATACACCTCGAAGCTCAAAAACGTTCGCGATTGAATTAAGTTGGCGGCAAAGGTCAGCTCTTCATAAGAGACCTGCGATACCACCGACGATCCGAGCATCACGATAATGCACTGGCTCACCAGCGCCGGATAAATACGCTGCAACGCCGGCGGCAACACCACCTGAATAAAGGTCTGACTCCGGCTGAGCCCCAGTACCCGGCCGGCTTCCCACTGCCCTTTTGGCGTCACCTGGATCCCGGCGCGGACAATCTCCGTACTGTAGGCGCCCAGGTTGACGATCATCGCCAGTAGCGCCGCTTCGCCCGCCGTCATCTTCAACCCCAGATTCGGCAGGCCGAAAACAATAAAGAACAGTTGAACCACGAACGGCGTATTGCGGATAACCTCAACGTAAGCCCCCCATATCCGACTCAGCCAGCTTGCCCGCCCGCTACGCAGAGCCGCGCCGACGATCCCGATGGCCAGGCCGCCGAGTGTGGCGAGTACAGTGAGTTGGATAGTGACCCAGAGTCCCGCCACGAGCTCCGGCCAATAAGGCCAGAGCGCGGAAAAATGTAATTGCTCCGTCATCGCCGTACCTTAAGCGGCAAAGTCGCTGGGCAACGGCGCTTTCAGCCACTGCTGTGACAACGTATTGAGGGTGCCGTCCTTAATGCCCTGCGCGATTAAGGCATTCACCTTTTCCTTCAGCGCCGGTTCATTCTTTTTCAGGCCAATCACGCACGGTGAATCCTTAAGCATAAAGTTGGCGACCGGGGCTTTCGCCGGGTTTTGCCGCGAGATAGCCGCCACCACCAGGTTACCCGTCGCTACGTATTGCACCTGACCAGAAAGCCAGGCCGACAGCGTGGTGTTGTTATCTTCGTAACGCTTAATCTGCGTCGCTTTCGGCGCAATGCTGGTCAGCACCATATCTTCCACCGCGCCGCGGGTCACGCCGATACTCTTACCGCTCAGTTCGGCCGCATCTTTCAGGGTACTGCCCTGCGGGCCGAAGACGCCAAGGAAAAACGGCGCGTAGGGTTGGCTGAAATCGATGACCTTTTCCCGCTCGGCGTTCTTACCCAGGCTTGAGATCACCAGATCCACTTTATCGGTCTGCAGATACGGTACCCGGTTGGCGCTGCTCACCGGAACCAGCTGTAGTTTTAGCTTCATCTGCTTTGCCAGATAGCGGGCCATATCGATGTCATACCCCTGTGGCTGGAGATCGGTGCCGACGGAACCAAACGGCGGGAAATCCTGGGGAACGGCGACGCGGATCACGCCGCGTTTTTCAATATCCTGGAGTTGGTCCGCGCGTGCGGCGGTGATTTGTGTTAACAGACAAGCGGCCCCGGTCAGCGCGATCAGCAGTTTTTTCATCATCATTCCCCGTTACGTTAGTATGAAACAAAAGATTCTTTAAATAAACTTCTGCAACTAATGTGCCAGATGCGGACAAAACAAATTTGCGCCGGTTAATCGGCTTTTAGCGGGAAATGACGGGAATATTAACCATAGCGGTAAGAAGAATTGGATTTCTTCTTACCGCATTTTGGCACTAAAAAGGTGCAAAGCACCAGCATGACTCCCCATTATCGTTGTTCAAGCTCATCCAGTTGTTGGTATAACGTAGCGATGTCATGAATGCGCGGGCGACCGCTATCGAGAATTTCATGTAGCAAGGCGTTGGCCAGCAGGTTGATAAGACTATTGGCCGACGCGTAGCTGTCGAAAGCCGACACGCTGTCCAGCGGGGCGCAGAGCCGCCAGCGCGCCAGAGGAAACAGGCTATGCGCCTGCGGCTCGCAGATTAGCAGCTGCGGAACTCCCCGCTGTTGCAGTTGCTGCATCAATGGGCGAATAATTCGCGGCCGACGGCGAAACGCCATCACCACCACCATATCTTCCGCGCTTAAATCGACCAGTTCTTCACTTAGGCTTTGCCCCGGTTGCGGCAGCACCACCACTTGCCCGCGCGCCTGCAGTAACTGCTGACGTAGATGCAACGCCAGCGGCCAGGAGTTACGCATGCCAATAATGACGATGCGCCTGGCTTTCACCAGTGCGTTAATGGCTTCGGCAAACTGCCGGGCATCCAGCGCGTTCACCCACTGCGTCAGGTTTGCCATCTCCTGCTTATAATGCCGCGCCAGCAAGGTATTACCCTGCACCGCCTCGCGATGATCGGTCAACGGCATCCCGCTCTGGCGTAACGTGCGCAGTTCATCGCGCATATCGCGATACTTTTCATACCCCAGCCGTTTAAACAGGCGGCTTACCGTCGCTTTAGATACCCCGCTCAGCTGGGCCAGCTCGGCGCTGTTGTAGCTAATCAGGTCATCAAAGTGGTCGACAATGAAATCCGCCACCCGCTGCTCCTGGGGTGACAACGACGCATATTGCGCCTTCAGCCGTTCATCGAGTTGTTCCATAGCGCCTCTGTAACTTTTGTTTCACTGAACTATACCGCTAACCCCCTTCACAATGCATGCCACAATGAGAAAAGACAAACGGCCGCCGCATCATTGAAACTTTCTTTTCAAAGTGGAACAGCTTTTGCACGGACAGCGTTTGCAGCAGTGGCTGCACGATTCGTTACGAGGATAATTTATGCAGAGTCATTTCTCGACCCAGGGGATGGCGGTCGCCCCCCATCATCTGGCTAGCCAAAGCGCGCTGTCCGTGCTGCGCGAAGGCGGAAGCGCAATAGAAGCGATGGTCGCCGCCGCCGCAACCATCGCGGTGGTCTATCCGCATATGAATGGTTTAGGCGGCGATGGGTTCTGGCTGATCGTGCCGCCGCAGGGCGATCCGATCGCCATTGACGCCAGCGGCGCCGCTGGTTCACTGGCGACGCCGGAAGCCTATGCCGGGCTAACGCACATCCCGCATCGCGGCCCGCAATCCGCTCTGACCGTCGCCGGCACCGTCAGCGGCTGGGATGAGGCGCTGAAAGTTTCACAATCCCTGACCGGTAAATCACTACCGCTTTCGCGCCTGTTACAGGACGCGATTGGCTATGCCGATAACGGTATTCCGGTGACCGCGTCACAAGCCAGCGCCACCGCTGTAAAGTTAGATGAACTTCAGCGCCAGCCGGGCTTCGCTGAGACTTTTCTGGTCAATGGCCGCCCTCCTGAAAGCGGCAGCCGCTTTTGTCAGCCTGCGCTGGCCTCCACGCTAAAACGGCTGGTTGCGGAAGGGCTCGATAGTTTCTATCGCGGCTCGCTGGCGGAACAACTGGCGGCCGGCATGGCCCGTTACGGCCTGCCTATCACGCTTGACGATCTGCGCCAGCATCGCGCGCGCCGCCCGCAACCACTGCGGCTACAGCATCAACACGGTGAGTTATGGAACCTGGCGCCGCCGACGCAGGGGCTGGTGTCGCTGGCCATCCTCGGCATCACTGACCGGCTGGCGATGGAGCAGGCCGACGATGCGCAGACCATCCACCGTATCGTGGAAGCGACAAAACAGGCCTTTAGCCTGCGCGATAAACATATTACCGACCCGCTGCATCTGGACGTGGATATTCAAAGTTTGCTGTCCCCGCAGGCGTTACAACCGCTGGCGGAGAAGATCGACGACCAGCGCGCCGCGCCATGGGGCGCAGGCAAAGGCCCCGGCGATACCGTCTGGATGGGCGTGATGGACAGTAGCGGGCTGGCGGTCTCCTTTATCCAGAGTCTCTACCATGAGTTTGGCAGCGGCGTGGTGCTTCCGGACAGCGGTATTGTCTGGCAAAACCGCGGCGCGTCGTTCAGCCTCGACCCGGCGCATTTGCTGGCGCTGGCGCCCGGCAAGCAACCCTTCCATACCCTTAATCCCGCCGCCGCACGCCTGAACGATGGGCGGGTGATGGTTTATGGCTCAATGGGCGGCGACGGCCAGCCGCAAACCCAGGCGGCGCTGTTCACCCGTTATATCCTGCAGAACGTCCCGCTTCAGGAGAGTATTTCTCGTCCGCGCTGGCTCCTTGGGCGCACCTGGGGACAGACCTCGGACTCACTAAAAGTGGAAGGTCGCTTTGCGCCGCAAACCCTCGCCCGACTCAGGGAACTGGGGCATGAAGTTGAGGTACTGGCCGACTTCAGCGAGGCCATGGGACATGCCGGGGCCATTGTCCGCCATCCTGACGGCCTGTTTGAAGGCGCGTCTGACCCGCGCAGTAACGGCACCGCCGCTGGCTATTAGGAGGAGAAGCATGAAACAAACCGAAAAAGAGTGGCGCGACTGGCTTCTACAGATGGAACAGATCCTCGCCCTTGAACTGGATGAATCGCGCCGCGCTGAGCTGCTGGCGCAATTTCGCCGCATTGCCGATATGGCTGAACCGCTGATGGCCTATCCGCTCGATCAGCGTCTGGAAATCGCCGGAGTGTATAAAGCATGAAGCTACATCAGATGACCATTGCCGACATTCAGCAGTCGCTGAGTCGCGGTGAATTTAGCGCCAGAGAGCTGGCTCGCCTGACGCTTGATGATATTGCGCAAAGTAACCCGCGGCTCAACGCCTGGACGACAGTCACCGGGAAACGGATGCTCGACGAAGCGGACGCTATTGATGCCCTACGGCGAACGAATCAGCCGCTGCCTGCGCTGGCAGGGGTTCCCTACGCGGTCAAAAATCTGTTTGATGTCGCGGGGGAAACCACCCTCGCCGGCGCGCAATTGTTCAGCGATAACCCGCCTGCCCGCGTCGATAGCTGGGCGGTAAGTCAGATCCATAGCGCAGGCGGCCTGCTCAGCGGGATGCTGAATATGGACGCCTATGCTTACGGTTTTACCACGGAAAACAGCCACTATGGCGCGACGCGCAATCCGCACGATCTTAACCGCATTGCCGGCGGCTCCTCCGGCGGCTCAGCGGCGGCGGTCGCCGCCGGATTGGTTAATTTCTCGCTCGGTAGCGACACCAATGGTTCGATTCGCGTTCCGGCATCCCTGAGCGGGATTTTTGGTCTCAAGCCAACCTTCGGCCGCCTGTCGCGTGCCGGCAGCCACCCTTTTGTTCCCAGCCTCGATCATATTGGTCCGTTTGCCCGCACGGTAGAGGATTTAGCCACAGTTTACGATGTTCTGCAGGGGCGAGACGTCAACGATGGGTTTCAGGCCGAACGCGGCGTCGCCCCTGCCACGCCGCATCTACGATATGGCCTCCAGGGGCTGCGTTGCGCGGTTTTAGGCGGCTATTTCAGCCGCTGGTGCGATGACGATGCCCGCGCGGCGGTGGCTCGCGTCGCCCGTTATCTCGAAGCCTCTGAAGAGTATCTCTTCCCCGAAGCGGAGCTGGCGCGCGCTTCTGCGTTTATCATTAGCGCTTCTGAAGGCGGAAACCAGTACCTGCCAGCCTTACGGCGCGAGCCGGAACGCTTTGAACCGCACTCGCGCGAACGTCTGCTGGCGGGCGCGATGATCCCTTCCGCGTGGTACCTGCAGGCGCAGCGCTTTCGTCGCCACGCTCAGCAGCAAGTCGCGTCGCTATTCACCCATGCCGACGTGCTCATCGCCCCGGCAACACCATGCAGCGCGACGCTTATTGGTGAGCAGACGATGGAGATCAACGGCGAGTCTTTACCGATACGCGCAAGCATGGGCATGCTTACTCAACCGATCTCGTTCATCGGTCTGCCGGTGGTGACCGTCCCGCTTCGTTCCACGACGGGGCTGCCTGTCGGGGTGCAGTTAATTTCCGCGCCGTTTAATGAACAGGCCTGTCTGCGCGCCGCCTATGCGCTGGAAGCGATGGGAGTAACCGATTCTCGTCCGGTGGGGGTAGCCGCATGATCGCATCGCAAGACATCAATCTTCCGCAAGTGGTTGCCGAAGTTACGGCGGCCTTTTATCGCTATGAACAGGCGCTGGTGAGTAACGATATCGCGGTGCTGGATGCGTTGTTCTGGCACGATACGCGCACGGTTCGCCTCGGCGCCGGAGAGAATCTGTATGGTATTGATGAGATCCGCGCTTTCCGCGCCGCGCGCCCTGCCGCAGGGCTTGCGCGGGAGTTACGCCATACGGTGATCACCACCTATGGAGAGGATTATGCGGTATGCAGTACCGAGTTCACCCGTGAAGGCAGCGATCGTATTGGCCGTCAGCAGCAAACCTGGGTGCGGTTTTCCTGCGGCTGGCGTATCGTTGCCGCGCATGTCAGTTTGATGGGGCATTGATGCCGTAGTCGCCCCCTGCTTGCGCTGCGCTTAGCAGGGCTACCAACTCACAATGGCACGGATCGTAGGCCGGATAAGGCGCAGCCCCATCCGGCGCGAAAGTGGTTCTTTACCCGCGGTTATTGCCCGGCGGCGCTACACTTACGTGGGCCTACAGATCACATGCCGGCGTAGATACTGTTATCGATTTGCAACGGTTTTGGTCTGGGAAAAACATGTGCTTTGTGTTAATTCTGAGCACATTGCGCTCCCGGTTAATTTTTTCCGCAATATGTTTTCCGTGGCGCTGGGAGCGCACAGAGGGCGGCCAGTCGCCGCCGCCCTCTGTACTCCCGGGCTCTGGCCGCCAAAATCGCCACTTCGTGGTTCCTTCGACTTATCCCGGCAGGCTCCGGGTCGGGCCGAGGCAGCATCCCTGCAAATCACGGCCCTCAGCCCGCATCCATGCGGGCTGCCCCGGCCTGCCGGGAACGTCTCAGCGATTTTGAGGCCACCAACACCGCAGTTTCAGTAGCCATTTACAAGATAGAGATCTTAAGCTCACAACGGTACGGACCATAGATACTGTTATCGGTTTGCTACTTTTTTAAGGGGTTTTCCCGGACGCGGCGCGTTGCGCCTTCTCCGGGCTACCAAATCGCAAAGCGCTGTAGCCCCGGTAAGCGGCAGCGCCACCGGGGATTTTGAGGCTACCAACACCGGCAGTATAAATTAACGGCAGGCCGCACGGACCGTAGGTCGGGTAAGGCGTTAGCCGCCACCCGACAAAACAACGGCGCAATGGGCCTGCCGCTATGGCTGGTACGGATGCACCTGCCGCCAGTGGTCGGCAATCTGCTGGCGGGTACAAATCCACACGCGCTCATGCTGCTGCACGTAATCAAGAAAACGTTGCAGAGCGCGGAAGCGCCCAGGGCGCCCCAGCAACCGGCAGTGCATGCCGATAGACATCATTTTCGGCGACGTTTCGCCTTCCGCGTACAGCACATCAAAGCTGTCTTTCAGATAGGTATAAAACTGTTCAGCGGTATTAAACCCCTGAGCGGTGGCAAAGCGCATGTCGTTGGCATCGAGCGTGTAAGGCACGATGAGATGCGGTTTACGCTGCTCGTCGGCGCAAGGCACTTCCGTCCAGAACGGCAAATCATCGCCATAATAGTCGCTGTCGTAATCAAATCCGCCATGTTCCACCACCAGTTGCCGGGTGTTAGGGCTATCGCGACCGGTATACCAGCCGGTGGGCGGTTTGCCAAACAGGTCGGTCAGCACCTGCACCGCTTTATGCAGATGGTCACGCTCCTGTTCAATCGCCATATGCTGATAGTGGATCCAACGCCACCCGTGGCTGACCACATCATAGTTGGCCGCTTTGATCGCCGCGACGATATCCGGATGACGCGCCAGCGCCATCGCCACGCCAAACACCGTTAACGGCACCCCCCGCTCCTGAAAGGCATGATGGATACGCCAGAAGCCCGCGCGGCTGCCATATTCATACAATGAGTCCATTGACATATGGCGGTCAGGGTAGCTGGCAGCGCCGATGATATCGGAGAGAAACTGTTCGGAACCCGCATCGCCGTGCAGGACGTGATTCTCGGCGCCCTCTTCGTAATTAAGCACAAACTGTACCGCGATACGCGCCTGATTTGGCCACTGCGCGTGCGGCGGCTTTCCCGCATAGCCGCGCAAATCGCGCGGATACGATTCTGCTGCTGGTATCATCTCCCACCCCCTCATTTAATCATTAAACACGGCAAATTTACCGCTAAGCGTTTTACGTTCCGGATAGGCTAAATCACCGTGCTTGCTGGTTGTCAGCCCGAGCGACACCAGAGATTCAACCATCTTCACCGCCGCGCTGACGCCATCAATAACGGGTACCTGAAGTTCCCGGGTCAGTTGCTGCGCCAGGGTCGCCATGCCGCCGCAGCCCAGCACGATAGCGCCGCAGCCGTCCTCCTTTAGCGCCTGAATACAGCGGGCGCGTACTTTTTCCTGCGCCACACCGCTGCCATCTTCCAGTGCCAGCACCGGTAGATCGATCGCATGCAGACCGGCGCAATGGTCATGGAATCCATACTGATGTAGCAGGTGGCGAGCGATAATCAGCGTGCGCGGCAAGGTAGTGACCACCGAGAAGCGGGTAGCGACCAGCGTCGCCATATGCATCGCCGCTTCGGCAATACCAATAACCGGCCCCTGGGCCAGTTCACGGGCGGCCAGTAGTCCCGGATCGCCAAAACAGGCGATGACATGGCCGGAAACGCCCTGCCGCCGTCCGGCTTTAATCTGCTCCAGCACACCGACGGCGGCGATGGCTTCGTCAAAATGCCCTTCAATCGACGGCACGCCGTCCGGTGGACAGACCGCGAGAATATCGGTTCCTGGCGACGCCGCGGCGCGGGCCGCCTCGGCGATGGTTTGCGTCATACCGGGATCGGTATTGGGATTGATCACTTGTATACAGATGGTGGACATTACCGCTCCTTATAGCCGGCGAATAGCCGGGCGAAATCGGGAACCGACTCCCCCGTGCGGGAAAAACATAAACTGGCGACGATGTGTTCAAAGTGATGATTTAGCGCCTCGGTCAGCGCGGTCAGCGCTTTTTCGCGCAGCAGGCCGACAAGGCGCTCGTGGTCATCGCAGCGGCACCCTTGCCGCCACGGCGCGCCCCAGGCGGCAATCACCAGCGATGAGCGTTGACTGAGCCGGGTGACCATCTCCGTTAGCACCTGGTTGCCGGAAATGGCCTGTAACTGAATATGAAAATTAGCGGAATGGCGGATAGCCGCCGGGCCATCATAGGCCTCATGCGCCAGTTGCTCCTGCTGAATAATGGCTTCCAGCGCCGCCAAATGCGGAGGCTGGCAGCGTTGCAGTACATCCGGCAGATTCGCCACTTCCAGTAGCGCGCGGGTGCGGAATATTTCCCGTGCCTCGTCGACCGTCGGACTAGCGACCTGTGCACCACGTTTGGGCGTTAATGTCACCATTTGCACAGCGGCGAGTCGTTGCAGCGCTTTGCGTACCCCCGTGCGGCTGACGCCGAACACCTCCGCCAGCGCCTCTTCCGGCAATTTGCTGCCCGGCAGCAGCTGTTGCTCGACAATCGCGGTCAGCAAGGCTTCGTAGATAGACTCATCCTTGTCATGCAGTCCGGCTGCGGCCTGCAGCGGATTTTCATTGCCCATTGGTCTACTCCACTTTCCATTTTGATATCAAATCGTATACATAAAATAAATATTTTGTATACAAGATTAACCATTCTGGCCTGAATCCTGCAACGCCTTCCGCTATCAACGGCACAACGTTTGTCTTCAGAGGAGCAGGATCCATGCCAAATACACAAAATACGCATCAGCTCAACGCCGGAGACCCGGCATCAGGCTACAGCCCGCGTCTTTGCAACGAGGATCTGGCGCCGACGCGCGAGCAAAACTGGAACTGGTACAACATTTTTTCTTTCTGGATGTCGGACGTGCATAGCATGGGAGGCTATGTAGTGGCGGCGAGTTTCTTTACGCTGGGGCTGGCGAGCTGGCAGGTACTTATCTGCCTGTTGGCCGGAATTGTTATCGTCCAGCTTTGCGCCAATCTGGTGGCAAAACCCAGCCAGATTGCCGGCGTGCCCTATGCGGTCATTTGTCGTCAGGCGTTTGGCGTCTTCGGCGCCAATATTCCGGCGGTGATACGCGGACTGATTGCTTTCGCCTGGTACGGGATCCAAACCTATCTGGCTGCGAACGCCTTGATGCTGGTGCTGCTGAAGTTCTGGCCCTCGCTGGCGGCAATGACGCAAACCTCATTGCTGGGTCTTTCATCGCTTGGCTGGCTCTGTTTCGCTACCATGTGGCTGTTGCAGGCGATGGTGTTCTGGCACGGCATGAGCGCGATTAAGCGTTTCATCGACATCGCCGGCCCGGCGGTATATGTGGTGATGCTGGCGCTGGCGGGCTGGATTGTATACAAGACAGGCCTCGACGGTATCTCCTTTACCCTCGCCAGTAAGACGCTGACCGCTGGCGAGCAAAGTTGGCAGATGATCACCGCCACCGCGCTGGTGGTCTCTTACTTCTCCGGTCCGCTGCTCAATTTTGGCGATTTCTCCCGTTATGCCAGAAGCATGGGCGAAATTCGCCGCGGTAACCGCTGGGGGCTGCCGTTTAACTTCCTGCTGTTCTCGGTGGTGACTGTAGTGATCGTCTCCGGGACGCAATCTTTATTTGGCCGGATGATCACCGACCCGATTGAAACGGTGAGCCATGTGGGTAACGATCTGGCGGTGGCCATCGGCTTGCTGACCATGATCACCGCCACTATCGGCATTAATATTGTCGCCAACTTCGTCTCGCCGGCATTTGATTTTTCCAACTGCGCGCCACAAAAAATCAGTTTCCGCACCGGCGGGATGATTGCCGCCGTCGGCTCGATACTGCTCACCCCGTGGAACCTGTTCAACTCCCCTGAGCTTATCCACTACACCCTGGATGTATTGGGAGCGTTTATCGGGCCGTTGTTCGGCATTCTGCTGGTTGATTTCTATTTGATTAAACGCGGGCAGGTATCGGTCAACGATCTGTTCGATGACACTCCGAAAGGCAAATACTGGTACCGCAACGGTTTTAACCCGAAGGCCATCGCCGCGCTGCTGCCCTCGGTAGCGGTTGGCCTGATTATCAGCTTTATTCCCGCTCTGCATGAAGTGGCCAATTTTAGCTGGTTCATCGGCGTGCTGCTAAGCGGCAGCCTGTATCGCTGGATTGCCCGCGATGAGCGGCAGGCCGCTTCTTCCGCCCGCTTTACCCCCGGCACGCTGGCGCAGAAAGAATAATTCCGCCCGGCCGCGGCATCTGTCGCGGCCTTCTGGCATTAAATTTGCAAAACATTTGCGTAATAGATATCTCCACACTCAAATAAGGCGGCAACATGCTGGAATACCACACCGCGCTACGCGGTGCGTTTTTTGATATTAGCCAACCCGCCGCCAGCGCTGACGATATCGCCCGCTACGCGCGATATATTGATGATGGCGTGCTGTTTATTTACGCCGGAAAGATTCAGGCGTTACTGCCATGGCAGGAAGGCGAAGCATTACTCGATCCACAGAAAGGCTATCGCGATCTGCGCGGTAAACTGCTGCTGCCGGGGTTTGTCGACGCCCATATTCATTATCCTCAAACCGAAATGATCGGCGCCTTTGGCGAACAGCTGCTGGAATGGCTGACCACCTATACCTTCCCGGTGGAAAGCCAGTTTGCCGATGAACGGTACGCGGCAGATATCGCCCGTTTTTTTGTCAACCAGTTGCTCAGCCATGGCACCACCACCGCGCTGGTATTTTGTACGCTTCATCCGGCGTCCGTGGATGCCCTGTTTACCGAGGCGTTGCGCCTGAACATGCGCCTCCTGGCCGGTAAGGTGATGATGGATCGCCATACGCCGGAGTATTTAACCGAAACCGCCGAACAAAGCTATCGCCAGACCCGCGAACTGATCCAGCGCTGGCACCGGCGCGGTCGTCTGGGCTACGCCATTACGCCGCGTTTCGCCCCCACCTCCACGCCGGAGCTGCTGCAAGCTGTTCAGCGTCTGCGGGAGGAGTTTCCCGATACCTGGCTACATACCCATCTGAGTGAAAACCTAAATGAAATAGCGTGGGTAAAGCAGTTATGGCCGGAGCATGAGCACTATCTTGATGTTTATCATCACTATCAATTGACCGGTGAGCGCAGCGTCTTCGCCCACGGGATCCATCTGGCAGAGAAAGAGTGGCGGTGTCTGCATGAGACCGGTTCGGCAATTGCTTTCTGTCCGACGTCAAACCTGTTTCTGGGTAGCGGGCTATTTCGCCTGCCCGCCAGCTGGCAACATCAGGTCCGGATCGGCATCGGCAGCGATGTTGGCGCCGGGACCTCCTTCAGCCTGCTGCGTACTCTCGGCGAGGCCTATAAAGTGGCGCAGCTACAGAGCTATCGCCTGCGCGCCAGCGAAGCGTTTTATCATGCGACGTTGGGCGGCGCGCACGCGTTACGCCTGGATGACAAAATAGGTAATTTCCAGTCGGGAAAAGAGGCCGATTTGGTGGTTATCGACCCGGCGGTGACGCCGCTACAAAGACTGCGCAGCGCCCGCTGTCAGGATGTGTATGAACAGCTGTTCGTGTTAATGACCTTAGGCGATGAACGGAACATTAGTGAGACTTGGGTCAATGGCGAACAGGTATGGTGTAACGAAGGATGAACCGCTGCCCGGCACTGTATTCTGACCGGGCAGCGGACTCAATTTAACTTCCGCGATAGGTCGACCAGCCGCCGGGGGCAATTAAAAACGGCAGATGAAAATGGTCTTTGTCGTCGTTGGTAATCATAAAATCGATCTGCGCCTGTCGGTACAGGGTCTGGCGGCCATCGCGCGCAAACCACGATTGCAGTTCGGCCACCAGCTGATAGTTTCCGGGACGCAGCTGTCCCGTCGCCAGCTCGCCCAGACGGCCATTGCTGTCCGTCACGCCTGATGCCAGGCTGCGCCCTTCGCATAACAGGGTGACCGCCACGCCTTGTGCAGGCTTGCCGGTGGAAATATCAAGAATATGGGTGCTCAGGGTGATCATGCGCTAATAACTCCCGCCAGTCTGAGTAAGGTGATTTCACGTAATTGTTCCAGTGCCGCTTCAATTTCCTGCGCGTCATTATGCGTCAGCCGTTGGGTCAGCGCCTGCAGGATCTCGGCGGCGCTGCGCCCTTTGGCGCGGATCAGAAACACACGGTCAAAGCGGGCTTCGTAACGGGCATTCCCTTCTTTCAGCGCCCGGGCGATAGCGGCATCGTCGGCATTAACCTCCGCCTGCTCCTGGCGAGACAGCGCGGCATGCGCTTCCCCGCCTGTCGGCTTCTCTCCGATCCGCGGGTGGGCGCAGAGCGCCCGCGCCAGGTCCGCCTCTCCCCAGTGCTGCATCAGCTGTTGTGCGCGATCCGTTAAGGCCGTCAGTGTGGCATAGGGTCGCCCCAGCGCCAGCGCTTCGCGCCAGGCGGGGAGCGCCACGCAGGGTTCGAGTAGTCGCAGGGCTTGCGCCTGCGGCAGCTGATTAAAGTGGTTGAGTGTTATCATCATTGCTCCTTGCCGCTGCCGTCATGGCGGCTTTCTCTTGCGGAATAATCAGATTCAATACAATCGCCACCAGCCCGCCGCTGGTAGCGGCAGATCCAAACAGATTGCCGATGATGGGCGGGAAATGGGCAAGGAAAGCGGGAACCGCCTCAATGCCGAGGCCAAAACCAAATGCCAGGCCCACAATCAGCATATCGCGGCGGGTTAGCGGGGTCTGGGTGATAATGCGGATCCCGGCCGCCACGACACAGCCAAACATGACCATCGTCGCGCCGCCTAACACCGGCGTGGGGATCTGGCGCAGGATCTCGCCAAATGGCGGGAATAGACCAAGCAGGATCAGCAATACGCCGATATAACGCCCGACATAGCGGCTGGCGACCCCGGTCATCTGGATGACGCCGTTATTCTGCGCGAAGGTGGTATTGGGAAACGCGCAGATCGCCGCGGCGATCAGGCAGCTAATACCATCCGCGAGGATCCCGCCTTTCAGGCGTGAGCGAAACGCGCCATCATCGATGGACTGTTTTGAGATCAGGCAGTTGGCGGTTAAATCGCCGACGGCTTCAAGAATGCAGACCAGCGACACCAGCGCGACCGGTAAAAAGATGGCGCTATTAAACTGAAAGCCAAAAGGAAAGAGCGCCGGCAGACGAAACCAGCTCTCGCCGATCGGCGCCAGATGAAATTTCCCGCTCAATGCGGCGGCGATACAGCCCACCGCCATGCCGATGACCACCGACGATAAACGCAGCCAACGGTTTTTCGCGCAGCTTAATAACACGATAATCCCTAAGCTCACGCCGCCCAATGCGATATTGCCCGGGCTGGCGAAATCCTTCGCGTGCTCGCCGCCGCTCCAGTTAATAATACTGACCTTTATCAGGCTGATGCCGATCAGCGCAATGACGCTGCCGGTAATAATGGGGGTAAAGAGTTTTTTCAGCGGTTCGATAAAGCGGCTGACGACGACCGGTACCAGCGCGGCAACAACGTTGACGCCGAACAGCATAGCCATAATGTCCTGCGGGCCGCCTCCCTGCGCTTTGACCCACATGCCGCCGGCAATCGCTACGCCGAGAAAAGCGAAGCTGGTGCCCTGCATACAGATCATGCCCGCACCGAGCCCCCAGACGCGGTTAGCCTGAAGAAAGGTGCCAATCCCGGAAGCTATTAGCGACATACTAATTAAATATGGCAGCCATTCGCCAAGCCCCAGCGCGGCGCCAATAATCAGCGGCGGCGTAATAATGCCGACCAGCCCCGCCAGCACGTGCTGTAAGGCGCTAAAAAAGGCCGGCAGCGGCGGGATGCGCTGCTCGAGGCCATAAAGCAGGTTGCTGTTCTGTTCATCAGACATGGGGTCACCGTCTCGTCGTGGGTAAGCGTTAACGATGTAGTGCACAAAGCAGGCCACATTGCTGACTCCCTCTATCTTTATCCACCTAAAAATCGTTTTATCTATTATTTTTCAGTGAAATAGCTTCATTAAAAAGTGGGGGTTCCGTAACGATCGTTGGCGCAAGGCGATGAAACTTTTGATTCCTGAATTCATAAAAAGAAATCTTTGATTCATAAAAAGGCAACATAATCGCAACTTTGCCCTTCTTTGGTGCGCACTCCGCCCATCACCCTTCCGTTTTCCGCTGATTTCGTCTGTTCTGCTACCTGGTACGTAAATTGCTGAACCCCTTAAACAACACACCTAAGGGGAAGACAATGAAAGCAATCGTGATTGGCGCGGGAATCGGCGGCTTGAGCGCCGCGGTGGCGCTCCGTAACGCAGGCATCGCATGCGAAGTGTTCGAAGCGGTAAAAGAGATTAAGCCGGTTGGCGCCGCGATTTCTATCTGGCCCAACGGCGTCAAGTGTATGAACCGCCTGGGGATGGGCAAGATCATCGACGCTTACGGCGGCCCGATGCATTATCTGGCGTATAAGGAGTATCAACGCGGAGAAACGCTCACCCGCTTCAGCCTCGCGCCGCTGGTTGAACGTACGCAGGGCCGCCCTTCGCCTGTGTCGCGAACGGAACTGCAGCGCGAGATGCTCGATTTCTGGGGGCGTGAGCAGGTGCGGTTCAGCAAGCGGGTCACCCGCGTGGAGGAGCATACCGACGGCGTAACCGTCTGGTTTACCGATGGTAGCGAGGCGCACGGCGATGTGGTCATCGCCGCCGATGGCAGCCATTCGGCGCTGCGGCCATATGTGCTCGGCTATACGCCGGAACGCCGCTATGCCGGTTACGTTAACTGGAATGGTCTGGTCGATATTGATGAGTCCATTGCTCCCGCCGATCAGTGGACGACGTTTGTTGGCGAAGGGAAACGCGTGTCGCTGATGCCGGTGGCGGGCGGACGCTTCTACTTCTTCTTCGATGTGCCGTTGCCGGCCGGGTTAGCGGAAGATCGCCTCACCCTGCGCGACGATTTAACCCGCTACTTCACCGGCTGGGCGCCGCCGGTGCAAAAGCTTATCGCTGCCCTCGACCCGCAGACCACCAACCGGATAGAAATTCACGATATTGAACCTTTTGATAAGCTGGTGCGTGGCAAGGTGGCGCTACTGGGCGATGCCGGACACAGCACCACGCCGGATATTGGCCAGGGCGGCTGCGCGGCGATGGAGGACGCGGTCGTGCTGGGGAATGTACTACGCGAAAACAGCGATATTGTCACCGCGCTGCGCCAGTACGAAGCATTGCGCTGTGAACGGGTGCGTGACCTGGTGCTCAAAGCGCGTAAACGCTGTGATATCACCCACGGTAAAGATATGGCGTTAACCAAAGCCTGGTATCAGGAACTGAAAACGGAAACCGGCGAGCGTATTATCAATGGCTTGTGCGAAACCATTCAGGGCGGGCCATTAGGCTGAGAGTGAGCAGCGCTACGCATCTCCTCCATCACCAGCGTGAGTTTTTGAATCGCCATTTGCGCCGGACGAGATAGCTGGCGCGATGGCGCGGTGCATAGCGCCAGGGTCAAAGGCCGCAGCAGCTTATTACGTAGCGGCACAAACGCCAGCGAACCGTTGTTTACCTCGTCCTGCACGTCGAGCAGGCTCAGGACCGCCACCCCGCCGCCTTTAAGCACCAGCGATTTAATCAGACGAATATCATTGCAGCTAACGGTGTTGGGCGGCGAAAAATCATAATGGCGATAGAGCATTGCCACCCGGTCATGCACTATTAACGGCGCGCCGGGAATAATATGCCGTTCATCGCTAAGTTCCCCCAGCGAGATCGCGGGCGCAGCGGCAAAAGGATGGTGCGGATGCAGTACCACCCCGACTTCCATTTCAATAAACGCCAGTACGTTGAGACCCGCCTGACCTTCAGGATCGAGGATCAGACCAAAATCGACATCGGCCTGACGCACTCTGTCGCTGATGCTCTGGCTATCGGCGACCTGCAACATCAGTTCCAGCCACTCGCACTGGTTGATAATCTCTGCCAGCGCCGCGGCAAAGCTCCCTTCGGCTAGCGCCTGCACCATACCGACATTCACCGTTCCGCGTTTTAGCCCCTGCAGTTCATCAAATTTCTGTTGGGTTACGCGAAACTCTTTTTGCCAGCGCAGCAGATTGTCATACAGCAACTCGCCTGCGGTGGTCATCCGCAAACCTTCGGGCATCCGCTCAAACAGCGGCGTGCCGAAGGACGCTTCAGCCTGCAGTATCTGGCGGTTAATCGCCGAAGCCGAAATATGCAGTTTTTCCGCCGCCCGACGCAGGCTGCCGCTGCGGGCCACTTCCATAAAATAGCGAGCAAAGCGTGAGAAAGGACTCATCGGTTACCTGTACTAATTTTTGCAACGGATGGCTGAATTAATGCTGATGGATGTCAACACCCTACTATGGCAACAATTAACTCACAACAATTAAACAATCACTTTAGCCATCAGGAAGCAAAACGATGAACAGACAACCGCTCACGCCCCCCGCGCATTGCACCTTTGAACCCCAGGACTGGCTGCGGCTGGCAAAATGCTGGCATCCGGTGGCGCGTAGCGCGGATATCGGCCGGCAACCGGTGAAGGCCACCCTGCTGGATGAAAAGCTGGTAATCTATCGCCTGCACGAACGCATAGTGGTCGCCCGCGACGCTTGCCCCCACCGCGGGGTACCATTGACGTTAGGTTTTCATGACGAAGAAGGTATCATTTGCCCTTATCACGGCCTGCGCTTTGGGGAAGATGGCCGCTGTAACCGAATCCCCTCCAGTCCAAATCAGCCGATACCGGCGAAATTAAATCTGACCAGCTACGCGGCGGAAGAGCGCTATGGTCTGGTGTGGGTCTGTCTCGATTATGATGCTGACAATCCCCCGCAGTTACCGACCATGCCGCACTGGGCAGACGACGGATTTCAGCAACTGACCTGCCCGGCTTTTGAGGTCAATGGCTTTGCAGGCCGTCAGGTTGAAGGGTTTCTTGATGTGGCGCATTTTGCGTGGATCCATACCGACACCTTCGCCGATGCGGATAATCAACAGGTTCCTGACTACCTGCCTGAGGAAACGGAAAATGGGTTTGTCGTCGACTACTGGAGTACGGTCGGCAATTATCCGGCAAGCGCCGGCTACCGCGCTCCGGAGGGTTTTCAATGGCTGCGTCGCTTTGAGATGCATTTGCCCTTTACCGCCACCCTGACGATTCATTTCCCCGGCGAAGCCCGGCTGGTAATTATGAATGCCGCCTCGCCCGTCTCATCACGGATCACGCGAATGTTTGCCCCTATCGCCCGCAATTTCGACCTGCATGTGCCGGTGGAGGAAGTCTACGCCTTCAACCTTCGCGTGTTTGAAGAAGACCGGCTGATGGTAGAGAGCCAGCGTCCGGAGACGCTACCTCTGGATCTTACCCTGGAAGCACATATTCCTGCCGACCGTAGCTCAATTGCCTACCGTCGCGGCTTGAAGCGGCTGGGTTTCGGTGAGTTTTTCCTGGTCTGAGCAAGGAGTTATATGATGAGTACTCTGATTGAGGTGGTTGTCGATGGTCTCTGGCGTGAAGGCGAACATAATCTGGCGGTCACGTTGGTGACGACTGACGGCGGCCCATTACCCGCATGGCAGCCCGGCGCCCATATCGATCTGCATCTGGCGAGCGGCGTAACCCGTCAGTATTCACTCACCGGCAGCCACAGCAGGCTGGAACGTTATCTGATTTGCGTGGCGAGAGCGGCAGAATCGCGCGGCGGTTCGCGCTACATCCATGAGACGCTGCGACCGGGTCAGAGGATGATGATATCACCGCCGAGAAATCAGTTTGCCCTGCAGACGGCGCGACACGTCACCCTGCTAGCCGCCGGGATTGGCATTACGCCGCTGTATAGCATGGCGCGGGCGTTAGCGGCGCAGGGAAATCCGTTTACCTTGCATTATTACCTCAACCGTCGGGAAAACGGCGCCCTGCTAGCCGCGATTGCCCGCAAGCTGGCGCCAGAAAACGTGAGAATTTATAGCTCAGCTGAAGGCGGGAGCCCGCGAGAAAATCTGGCTGGCAGATTGAGCGTTCCTCACCGTGAGGATCGGCTTTACGTGTGTGGTCCGGCGGGATTTATGGCCGCCGCGCGCCAGGCGGCGGCAATACAAGGCTGGCAGGCTGAGCAGATCCATGAAGAGGCATTTCAGGCGTCAATGCCCGCGAACGACGCCCGGCCAGAAGAGACGTTTACGGTGACGCTCGCCTCTTCTGGCCAATGCTGGCCCGTCGCCGCCAATCAAACCATCGCGCAGGTATTGCAGGAAAATGGTGTGGCAGTGCCGCTCTCTTGTGAGATGGGAATTTGCGGCGCCTGTCTGACCAGGGTGGTTGAGGGAGAGGTGGACCATCGTGATACGGTGCAGTCAGCAGCAGAAAAATGCGCCATCGTGCAGCATGTCGCGCTGTGCTGCTCCCGCAGCCGCAGCACGAATCTGCTCATTGATTTATAAAATAAGGCCAGGCGAAAACTGCCGGTTGTTGCCGCCCTTTTCTAACGTGAAGCGCGGCGCAGCATTTGGCGCTGAATATTAAGCTGTTTTCGCCAGACCCTGTTATGTAAATAAAGGGCGTTTGCACGGTAAAAAGTCTGGCTATTTATGCATCGGATACAGCCGAAAATGAATAATAGTCCCAGCACGGCGCTGATGAGAAATCCCAGTTTGAGTCCGGCGCCGAATAATGCCCCGAGGCAAACAGAAAGAAAATAAACACTCGCAACCAGACCACTAAAAACCATCAAAGCCAGTGATAATTTAAACGCCAGAAAATTGCCTCTGGCAACGAAGTACATCGCCAGAACCATTACCAGACTATAAATTAGCGATACAGGCACAATCGCCGCCATCACGGCATACTGCGGCAGCCCAAATAGATCGAACATTGCCAGGCAGAGATAAGGTTGAGCCAGGGCAAAAGCGAGCATGCTCAGAATCATTGCCCCTATCAGCGGTATTCCTGACATATGCCAGCCGACCGGAATACCCATCCGGTCTTTTAATCTGTCTTTAAGCTTCTCCAGTTGCTGCGGATCGTTGGTTTTTATTCTGTCCCTGACGACCGCACTGAGCAGCAAACTGTCTTTCATGAACTTCAGCATCCTCTGAACATCCTGTTGTCGAGATGGATATACGCGCCAATTATGGCCCTTCCGTCGACGGCGGTGTCGTCGTCCGTAAACTGTTTTCCTGCGATAAGCGCCAGAAATCATGCCCGGCGGGATACTGGTAAAGACGCAGTGAAAACTGCCCGGCCACGGCGGTAATGTATTCAAAAATAGCGGATTGCGTGTTCTCGTAATCCATCCATAGCGTCGAGGAGGTAAAGCAGTAGATTTCCAGCGGCAGCCCGGACGGCGACGGTTTTAACGTCCGTGCCACGATGTACATATCTTTAATGATATCTGGCCGTTCGGCGAGATAGCTCATCAGGTAATGGCGAAACAGCGTCAGGTTAGTCAACCCGTTATCAATAAACCAGCGATCCGCGACGCCGCCCGGATCCCGGCCATCCAGTAATTTACTGAGCGGCTCACTCACCCCGCGGATTGCCAGCATCGGGGTTAACATCTCCTGATTCAGGAAGGTTACCGAGTGCTGATCGATATTAATACTGCGCATGATCCGCCGTGCGCCGGACGAGAACATCGCCTGCCAGTTGGTATACGTTTCTGTAAGGAAATTCTTGGTCGGAATACGCGAAATGGTGTTGTCCCAGTTACGGATAGTAATGGTATGCAGCGCGATATCCGTCACTTCCCCGCTCAGGTTCTTGTCGGGCATTTCGATCCAGTCGCCCAGTTGCAGGACATCGTTGGACGATAGCTGGACGTTGGCCACCAGCGACAGCAAGGTATGTTGAAACACTAACATCAGCACCGCCGCGACGGCGCCGAGGCTGGAAATGATAATCACCGGTGATTTATTCGACATCACGGCGAGGATCATAATCGCGGCCAGAATGTGAACTAAGATTTTACCTATCTGGATATAGCCTTTGATGGAGTGGTTTTTACGTTTGGTCTTACGCAGATAAGAGCTATTGACGATATCCAGCATTTCGTTGAAGAAGATCGACAGAAAAATAAAAAACAAAATTCCGCAGATGGTATTAATCGCCGTTACCAGCGATGCCGGCATATTGGGCATAAACTGCAGAACGTAGTAGACGATAATAACCGGAATGAAGTTTGACAGTTTCTCGGCGATACGGCGGTCTTTTTCCAGCGGCACGTCCTGTTTATGGCTGGCGAAGAACACCTTGCGTATCACTTTAATCAGCAAAAACTTGCACAAAAGATGGGCAAAGATGCCGGAGACGACCAGCAGAATAAGGTTAAAGCCGATCGCCAGAGCCGGATTACTTTCAATAAACGTCAACAGATGATTCAAATACGCCATGCGTTATCGCCTGAATTAATATGCCCTTTTGTATTAGCCATTCACTATCAGCTATTAATACAAAAATTTAACCAATGTGCATCATGACATGTCAAAGCCGCATAAGTCCACGCTTTGCGCGGGGGATCACATTCATTGTATAAATATGTTCATTTGCATTAATGATGCTCTGCGCCCACTATTAAGGGGCCCGAAATGAGGACATATCAACTCCAGGAGGAAACATGTTCAAAGCACTTGCCGCCATCATCGCACTCACCGCATCCGCCAGCGTCATGGCGCAAAGTGATGTCACGCTGACTTCACTTGCCAAAGATAATGCGACCAAAGCGTCGTTCAGCCAGATGGTTAAAGGCCATAAACTCCCGGCCTGGGTTAACAGCGGCGGTACCGGTTCTCCGGCACAGACCGTGAAACTGGGATCTGAATCCTGGCAGGTATTAAGCGCCTGTAAACCACACGATTGTGGTAGCGAACGTATCGCCGTGATCTGGTCGGAAAAATCCAAACAGATGTCGGGCGTCTTCTCGGTGGTAGATGAGAAAACATCGCAGGAAAAACTGACCTGGCTTAACGTCAGCGATGCGCTGTCGATTGATGGCAAAACCGTGCTGTTTGCCGCGCTGAGCGGCAGCCTTGAAAACCATCCTGACGCGTTTAACTACCCGCAATAAACAAAACCCCTGGCTATCCGTTGATAGTCAGGGGGTGCTCACCGTCTTCGCCGCTCTCTATTTACGCTGCCGGCGTAGTGTGCCCGCGAGAAGAGCCAACCGCTGGCTACGACAATAAATCGCGAACAGCACGAATCCCTGGCGGTTAAATATTAGCCGGCAACACAGTAATGCCAGCGCGGCGAACGCCAGCGGCCAGAGACTTTCACCTGCGCTAACCATCGCTCGCAATGCTTGCACCACCGTTGACGCTGAGAGGATAAGAAATAGCGCCAGAAATCCCTTCAGCCCGAGGGTATAACCGCGAGCCAGCAACACGCCGCTGGTTAACAGAAAAAATATTATCACCAGCGCCGGTACAAAAAAACTCGCTACCCGTATCGGTGCCGAGAATGGCGGGAGCGTCTGCAAAAATGGTAGCAAGTTGAATGCAAAAGCCACTAAGAACAGTGGGAATAGCGCGGCGACCGGAAATGGGTTTTGCCGGGGAAGTTCGCCTGGTGGACGCGAAAAGTAGCGTTCAAGTCCTGGCGTGGAGTGATTCAGCAAGCTGGCGTCCCGGCGCGCAATAGCGCGGTCTAACTCCCGACCATGCTGCAGGAGATCGTAGAAGACGGGCCCCACTATCGGAGAAACTATCGACATCAGATGAGGGCCTGGGCGCGAATTATCGCTGCCAAAATAGTGCTGAATGTTTGTGGGCCGCTGAGACGCTCCACCACCTGACCATCGCGGAAAACAAGCGTATTGGGTAACCCCCAGACGCTATATTTCGCCGCCAGCACCGGAGCCTGAACAACATTTACTGTACCGACTAAAACATCAGACGGTAGCCGGTCGGCCGCCTGGAGAAAAAGACTTTCGCTGCTTTGACAAGGGCCGCACCACGGCGCATGAAAACGCACAACAGCCACGCCGTGATAACGTTCAACTTGCGAGAAATTGTCTTCATTCCACTGAATGACGCTCGGATTCATCTTGACCCTTATAACTCTGCACAAAAAGTGATTCAGTTGGGCGATTGTAATCGTTTTCTCGCATAGCCGACAGCTTACGGCGCCAGCATCAATACCTTGAACTGGCTGGGTACGATGCGCATACCGACCGCGTTTGTCGAATTTTGCAGGCTAACGCTGGTTAGACGCGTCGCCGGCGTGCCTTTCAGCAGCACGGTAAATGCGCCGGTCAGATGACGCGATGGCCCCATCACCGTACCTGACGCTACCCCGGTCGCCACGCCGGGGTTATCGCCGTTGGTGAGCGGCGTCACCGTCGCCATATTGTGCGCGGGCATGCCCATAAACAGAATATTGAGCGCGTTAGGGATCGCCGTCGGCCCCAGCGCGATATCCGGATAGGGAATCGGCGTTGGCGCCGGCATCGGCGTCAGACAGACGTCGGGAAAGGCTAAATCGACACCAAAAAGCTGGCAGTTGGCAAACATGATTAGCTCCTTAGCCCATGTGGATCTGTTCTGAATCGACTTTGGTGATCGCTTTTGAGGTGATGACCGTATTGTGCGCATGCAGCCGGGCGTAATCTTCCGCTTTCATATCCAACTGCCCGGCGCGCACCTGCTCGGTCTGCCGGGTGGTGCGCAGCAGATTGTGGCTAATTTGCGTCACCGTTTGCCAGACCGATTCGGCGCGCTTGCCGACAATACGTGACAGTGTCACCCATGCCGAGAGCTTATCGCCGCTGTAGTTCATCTCGCTGATATGGCAGTCCCCCTGCGCAGCATTGACGCACAGCCGCTGACCGCTGAGGCTGAGTTCCCCCTGACTTTGAATATGCAGGTCACCCGGTACGCTGAGCTCCGCCTGGCGGCTTTCATCACGCTCCAGCACCGCTAACAGCCAGATCTGGTTGTCCACGCTGCTGATGAGTACGCGATCCCCAGCCTGCGGCGCGATCAGACAGCTGACCGCTCGCCTACAGTGCCAGCCGCGCCCTTCGCTCTCGACGGTCACGCTACCGTCGGCAAAGCAATGGGTCACCGTGCCGGAAGCCTGCGCCGGCGGCATCACCGCCTGGGCCAGTTTGTGATTAATAGTTGTCATCTGTTGTCTCCTTAACAACGGCTGTGGCGCTGGGCGCTCCACGCCTCAGCGGCTAATAACTCTTCATCGTATTCCAGGATCCCCTGGCGGCCGGTAAACAGCGCTTCGTCCTGGCGGGCGCGATGCAGGCGGGTGCGGGAAAAGGTCGCGCCGCGCAGATCCGCCTGGCGCAGGTCGGCGGCGGAAAAATCACTCCACGTCAGATCGCAGAGCGCGAATCGCGCTCCGGCGGCCTGAACCCGCTGTAAAACGCTCTGGAACAACCTGCTCTGGCTAAAGTCGGCCTGCTCCAGGATCGCGCCGACAAATATCGCCTGGTCGAACAGGCTACCGCGACACTGGGCGCCGCGCAGATCGGCCTCCATAAACAGCGCCTGGCTGGCGTTCACCTGATTGAGCTCTGCTTCACGCAATGACGCGCCTTTGAAATTGCACTGGGTTAGCTGGGCGCCGTTAAACTTCGCGCCGTCCAGCGGACAATCGGTGAACTGGCAGCCGGTAAAACCCTGCCTTGAATAGTCTTTGCCGCGCTGATCGCACTGGAAAAACACCAGCCGATCGCACTGCATTTCGTTCAGCGCGGTGTCCCGCAAATCAATATGGTAAAAGGTGGTCAACAGACCGCGGCTTTGCGCAAAGCTGGCGTGAGTCAGGTCAGCCTCATAAAACACGCTGCGTTCCAGCGTTGAACCGCTAAAACGGCTCCTGCTCATCTGGCAACGCATAAACTGGCTGCTTTGCAGCGTCGTCGCCGAGAAATCGCTCTCTTGCAGGTCGCACTGATTAAACACGCAACTATCAAGCGTGGTTTCAGCGGCCTGAAGATGGGTCATTTCACACTGATTGAAGGTCGTCTGCTTAAGTTGGGCGCCTTGCAGCTGCAGGTTCTGCAGCTGGCATTCGGTAAACAGGGCTTCATGCAGATTGGCATTTTGCAGATTAGCGCCGCGTAGCGACACCTCCTGAAACAGACCGCCGGAGAGATCGCAGCCCTGCAGGTTGATACCATCCAGCGATATTTCATTGAGTGGCTCGCCGTTTTTGATGCGCTGAACGATCTCCTCCGGGCTCAGTATCGTCATATCACTTCTCCATCGCGCTTCGGCAGGGTTTTAATGCGTTTGGTCCATGCGCCATCCAGCCGCGTGGTTTTACTGGTAAAGGATTGTGAAAGATCGGCGCGGAACAGATTGGCGCCTTCGAAATTTGCCCCGGCAAGCTGGCTTTTTTGCAGCAGCGCGCCCATCAGGTTGGCGTCGGTAAAATCGGCCTCGCGAAAATCGGTGCGAACAAACAGACTGCCGACCAGATTCGCGCGCACAAAGCTGGCATCACGGCAATCAGCCTCACTCAGATCGCTGTTTTCGATTTTTGCCAGCGCAAAGCGCGCGCCCTGTAATGGCGTCTGGCGCAAATTGCTCTGCTGCAGCGTAGCGTGGCTGAAGTCGGCGCCGATAAGTGAGCTTTCCGACACCGCAGCGCTGGCTAGCCATGTTGCAGCGCTAAAATCAGCACGCTCCGCGATGGTCTGCACCAGAGAACAGCTTTCCAGCGTCGCCTGATGGAAAATGGCATGCTCCAGTTCAGATTGTAAAAACGAGCATTTGTGCAGCCGCGCGTGGCTGAAATCAGGTTGTGCCAGCGTCAGTTCCATAAAGACGCAGCCATCCAGCTCGGCGCGATGAAAACGGCAGTCAATCAGGCTGATTTCCCGAAGGATCAGCGTTTTTAGCGTCGCATTATCGAAAATGCATTGCGCAAACAGCGCGTTCTGTAGCTGACTATCTTCGAAGCGAGCGCCGGTGAAGTCGCTTTGATGGCACTCCGCCAGTACCAGGCTGGCGCCGCTAAAATCACAGTTACGCAGCGACGAATGCTGTAGCTCCGTTCTGGCCAGCACTGCCCCCTGAAAAGAGGCGTTATCCAGCTGACAGTGGCTAAGGTCCGCGCATTCCAGTAACGCCTTTTCAAAATTGGCGCCGCGAAAATCCATGCCGGAAAAATCAACGCCGGTCAGATCCATCCCGCTAAAATTGCCGCCCTGCGCCATGGTACGCTCGGCGCGTTGGCGCAGGATCATCGCCAGATCGCCCTTCAGCCGGACCGCCGGCGGCTGATGCTGCACCGCGGCCAGATACATCTGATGTAGCGCCTCGCGCGTTTGCGCGCGCTTTTTCTCGCTCAGTTCCTGCTGGTGCTGATGTAGCATCTCCTGCATCCGGTGCATGGATTCGGGGCCGCGCGGTTGGTTTTCATCGTTATTCAACTGCGGATATTGCGCCTCCATCTCACGCTTGCGCTGTTGTGCATCATTCTCCATTTCCTGCGCCTGACGCTCCATGTCGGCGATAAACTCCGGCAGGTCTTCAAGCTTAGGCAACGTGGGTTCGTCGATATCCGCCAACAGGCTATCGATATCACCGCCGCTGGCTTCGATGGCGGCGCGGTGCTGTTCACGCAGCAGACGAGCGCGGTTTTTCATATTCTCCTGCTGCGGACTCGGCGACTGTTCAATTTCATTGTCGATCCACGGGCCGATGGTCTCTTCCGGTATGAGATCCTTTTCGCGGAAGGAGAAGAGCGCGCCCTTCTCTTTATCCATTCGCTGGGCCAGTACCTTGCGATAGTGATTAAGCGAACGGGCGGCGCCCTCTTTTTCCAGCGCCGGGATCAGCTGCAGGACGTCGGCGGCATCGTCTTCATTGATACGAATGTGCCCCTGCCAGATAAGCATCATCTGTTCCCGATGGGGAAAGAACCATACCGTGGTGGCGCGTAAGGCAATTTCTTCAAATAGCGTTTCATCCGCGCGCTGGCGATGAATAAAACAGCGAGCCTGCCACGGCGGCAACTGGCCCTCCTGCATTGGTTTCTCTGGATGCATATTCCAGATCCGCCATTTCGCCCCTGGCGGCAAGGTATCCCGATCCTCCCACCATTGATCGGGACTGGCGGCGTTAAAGACTTTCCAGTCAATATCGCGGGCAAAACCGGGAAACTCCTGTTGTAGCCAACTGGCATCATATTTTTTGCCCATTCGGCTAAAGCGCCGCGGCCACTGAATATCCAACGGGCCAAAACTTGCCGGCTGCGGTTTCTGCTGCGGCGAGCTTACTCTTCCCTCCAGCGGTTCAATATTCGGCAGAGGATGATGTTCGCGCCCCTGCTGTTTTACCGGCGCGACACCAAGCCCGTGCGGGTTGTCGGCATAATCACCGCCGCCAAAGGCGCGGCTCCAGTCGAGGCGCATTTCGCTAAACGGCTGCGGTCGGGTCATACGTTGTCCCGTCCACTCGCGATCGCCGAACACCACCAACGACTTACTCAGTTTGTCGATATCGATGCGCGCCACGCAGGCGCTTTTTTCCTGCTGATGATGGGTATAGGCAAAACCGGTGGCAAGAAATTCGGCGCGGACTTTAGGGATGGCCATATCCACCACGCCGCCGCTGGTTTGCAGTTCGTCGGCGGCAAGCTGCCACAGTTCCATCTCGGGGCGCAGCTGCGGGTTTGGCCCCATATCCGCCAACGCCAGCACCGAAACGCCAAGATAATTTTTGCCCTGCCAGCGGAATGGCCGGTTCAGTACGCTCAGGCGTAAGGGTTTAATGATTTTCATATAGCCCTAATGCGATAGGTTCTTAAGGGGAATTGATGCTTAGCATCAGACATTACGATAATCGAGGTAGTAGAAATGTTGTGGGTCGTCCTGGTGAACGCGAATATTGATTAATTGATTCACCTGAACCTCAGATTGGTCTTGCGCGGGGAATATAACGCCGCGGATGCCCTGCAGTTCTTGCTCATGCCAATGATAACGAAGGGTCAAAATGGCTGAGTAGTGATTATTAATTCGCTGGTCGCGATCGTATTTGATCTGCAGGATGGTGGCCTTAACATTGACACCATTCATTTTCGTTTTTTTATCTTGTCGCGCAGAGCGTATATTCTGCATCGCAACCCAGGCCACAAAGAGCAATACTACCAGCGGAATGGCCCATGCCATGGTTAGCATTATGGTAGAGACGATTTCCATGTTATCTCCTGATTAGCTGTCACAAAAAAAGCGGCCTGTCATATAGCGCAATTCTCTGCGGGTTCGCCGGATCGTATTTAATCGTTGTACCATTACCCGGCTTAAAACGCTCAATGTCGCTGAAATTCAGGGTGTAATTCAGGCTAGCCTGGACTTCCACCTGCTCGCGGGTCTTAAATTTAAAGGTGAGACGATAGACCGGTTTACTTCCGCTCCAGGCGCTGGTCTGGTGTGCGGCAATGATATCCGCGTTGACCGCAATCCCGGATTGCAGGACCTCACTGTGGGTGAAACTATCCTTTAAATACGGATAAACATCCTGATAAAGAAAGCGGGCCATGGGATAGATACCAAACACCAGGACAATCAGCCCCATGACGATAAAAAAGAGTATATCCATAGTGAATTAACCCACATCACCGATTTGCATAATAGCAATCTTATTGCCGCGTCCTTTCTTAACGACAATGGACAGCCCTTTACGTAATAGATGTATTTGTGCTGGTGCAATCAGCGCCTTGGCGCAAAATAATTGAGGCATTTCATCGATGCGAAAATATATATCGAAAAATAGATTATTACCGAGCATTACATTAGTTTGTTGCCAGAATTCAATCTGCGACCTCAGTAAGTCTCCTCGCCAGCGCTCGCGTTTTAAAAAGATTTTCCCTGACTTTAGTTGTAACGATGACTTTCTGAATGTGAAATAGGTGGCTATCATGAATAATATACTTACTGACAAACCAATAATCACGGGTATCATTTCCCCTGGAGACATATTGGTGATCCATTTTTCAAATGACATAATTATCCCTGGTGGGTTTCAGTTAAGGCTTCGCAACTCATGATTTTAGGTAAAAAAACATCTTGGTTTTCTCACAATATAGAGAGACTCCATCACTCCATCTCCCAGGGTGTTGGTAATAACCCTTTGGGATTATCAGGCATGTAGTAGATGTAAATAGTATTGTTTCTCATGATTTTTACCATATTTTGCGGGGAAATATACTGTTTAGCCGTTGCCGTCACCAGACCTGAGTCAGTATTGAAAGATAATTCCATTTTAAGTTTAGTGCTCCCTCCGCCACTCGCGCCAATTTTTTCCATGCTTAATATTTTAGCCTCGGTACGAATGCCATTTGCCTTAAACTTATCATAATTGGAGCCTGAACGATAACAATATAAGAACAAACCAAACAAAATTAAAACGGCTAATATTAATGTTCCCCACATAGAGTCAAACATAATGATCCATTAATGATGAAGTTCACCACATATTAGAAATTATGTGAGTGTTTTTAAGTGGCCACCTAAATGGCCACGAGCATAGAGGTCTAGTGGATACCCTGTTTATTCATAATCCACATCCATAACAGCCATTCGTTTTGGCGGAACGCCCTCATGCTTTATAGTTAATTGAAGTCCCGGTTTTAATTTGGGGATTTCTGAAGCACGTACCACGGCGGCAGCATTATACTGTTTTGTCGTACCCTCAATGTTCGCCTCAAAGGTAAATACAAAATAATAATCAAAATTATTGGTCGCGTTAGTTTGACGCCAACTTACCAGAGATGCGTTTTTGATCTCACCGGGCCAGCGCTCACGGCTTAGCCAGTTTTTTATTTCAGTAAGGTCCCCGCCCTGTCCTTTGAGACTTCGCAACGAACCGAACAACAGAAAAAAGCTAAATGCAACCGATGCAATAACAATTAACAAAGAGTGTTGATAAATAAAGTTCATTGTTAGCTCTTTTAGGTTTTAAATATAAATAATTGTCACATTATAAAAATAATGGTCTGTCATAAATTGCGATTCGTTTAGGATTTTTAGCGTCGTATTTTATTGTTGTCCCATTGCCGGGTTTAAATCTCTCAATTTCTTCAAAGCTTAGCCCCATATCAACACTCGCTTCGGTTTCAACACCTTCAAGAGTTTTAAATTTTAAGGTCAAATGGTATATTGGCTTATTTCCACCCCACATACTAGTTTGATGAGATGCAATAATATCGGCATTTACTGCGATTCCTGTTTTAAGAACAGCGCTTTCAATAAACCCAGCCTTGATCATAGGGATAACGGAACTACGAAAATTCCGCCCAATAATATAGAGTGCTATAAGGCATGCCACAAGCAGAATATAAAACCATTTTGTATTTAGAAAATCCATTTAATCAATTCCAGGTTGTGATTTTATAGGTAGAATGAAATATCAAATACTACAGCACCATTACACATTTAATAATTAACGGAAGTAACCGCTATCTTTACAAGCGTGTCATTACTGTACTTTACTGATAATAACATTCCTTTCTTTAATTTATGAATGTCACCGGGTCTTACAATGCCTTTCGCAATGTATTTTTTTACATAACCGTTTATATTTGCACTAAAATAGAAATCATAAATATAATCATTGCCGTACTTTGTTTCTGTCTGACGCCATGATTCTAGCGGAACCTGGATTGTTTGACCGGACCACTTATCTCTCGATAACCAGTTTTTAATTGCTGAGACTTCAGATTTATTCGGTTTGAATGCAGCGAATGATATACCTAATGCTATGATTGTCACCACAATGCCAAAGATAAAAGATGATTCCGTGATGACATTCATAGGGTTGCATCCGTGTTATTAACAAAAACCATCATCGATTGCTTACTCCATATCCCCAGGAACAAGGTAGACTTTTTCAGGGGTACCTGGGAGGTAATATAAACAAACTATATTTTTCCTACCAATTTTAACCATTTCTTCCGGAGTTATAAAACGACGAGCATGTGTGACGACAACTCCATCGGGAGTCATAAATTCCAATTCAAAATCAAATTTCATATTCCCGGTGCCAGAGGTACTTATATGTTGCTTACTAATAATTTTAGCTTCAACTTTAAGGTCTTCCTTACGAAACTTCTCATCATTATTTCCTGACTTCATTATACTGTATAAGAACCACCCCAAAACTAAAATGGTTATAAAGATAGACCACATTGTTGAATTTGACATCGTAAAATCTTACATTAAGTGAACCATTGATGGCTGTCTTATTTTAAATGCAAAAAATTGAGAAATCGTTAGGTTCTGGATTGATTATTTATTACCAGCTAAAACCAATGGAAAGGAAACGCAGCATTTGGAGGCCGTTTCTATGCCATGTTCCCTATCAAAGGGTAAAGCAGCAATTATATGTCGTGCATCGACTAGTATTAGCCTACGCTCATGACTGCTGTTTTTTTTGGGGGTACTCCCTGGTATTTGAACATTACAGGCATATCCTTTTTTAATTTAATGACTTCAGAGGTCTTTAACACAGTTGCTGCTTTATATGTTTGAGCTTCACCACTCAAATTAGACTCGATAGTAAAAATATAGAAATGGTCAAAATTATTGGTAGTTGATGTTTGTTTCCATTCTTTTAATTTCCCTGTTGCTAATTCGCCGTTCCAGTTGTCCCTTGTAACCCAATTTCTTATTTCACTAAAATCTTCCTTCTGTCCCTTTAATCCTCTGAGACAGATGAAGATGAATATCAACATTACACCTAACGCAATAGGGCCTGAGTGTTCAGAAAGAAAATTCATATATACCTCTTACATAAACATGTGGATAAAACCAATAACTACATTCTGCAATGAAGATTCTATTTTTGTTAGAGATCTAGTTACATTCATTGGAGAGTGGACAATACTTGCTAATGACGTTGGCATGTTTAATGGTGTCCAACTAAACGATGCACCATTCACAGATGTGCTAAGTCCGTTGAAGGAGTGTGTTGTGCCATTTAATGATACACTTATTCCCTTGTTAGTGAACAACCCCTCAGGGGAAACAATTTCTACTTTAGTATCGCTTTTTATAGATATTTTTAATGGTGAGTTAATAGATATTTTGCCTTGAACCGTTTCATTAAGTTCACCCAGGATATTTCTAGCAACATTCCCTTTAACGTCTACTATTTGATTATTATCCACGGTAAGTTTGTCAATACCTTGGATATGCGTTACAACCCCTTTTTTGTATGTCACTCTGGTGGCAGCGGAAACTGCGCTTGTAGAGGCTGCTGCCAAATAATCTGTTGCGTAGAGCTTGGTCCCTGGTGCAGCCATAATCTGCCCAGCGGTATTTTTAATATCAAAAGGTATATTGGGAACTGCACTTTCTGTACCTTTGGCATCGACAACCTGACCAAAGATAACATCTGGCGTTTCGTACATTATCTTCGATGCCGCCAAAGTGCTAACCGTATCACCGCTTTCGGTTACCACATTGCCGGTATAACTATTACTTGAATAACCTGTAACCGATTTAGTTTCACTATCGACAATGCTTTCATTACGTCCATTAGCCGTGATAGCGATGGTTTGCCCGGCATTAAAGGTTTGCGTATCGTGGCCTACCACACTAGTGGAACGCGTATTTAGATGTGAATAGATCGTTTGCTGATGAACAACTTCATTGTGCATCCCTTCAACAGACACGTTCATATTTTTTTCAGAATGCAAATCGACGGACTCTTCACCAAGCTTATCTTCAAAAAACAGGTAACTGGCATTGTCCTGATTCCCATCCTTACTCCGCGTCATAAAGCCCATCCGGGTGGCGTCGCCGGGGAGATCCCATGGCGGCATGCTGGCTTCATTATACACACGTCCGGTGACGATCGGGCGGTCAGGATCGCCGTTGATAAAATCAATGACCACTTCATCGCCGACGCGGGGAATTTGCACGCCGCCAAAGCCCTGGCCTGCCCAGGCGCTCGACACGCGAACCCAGCAGGAGCTGGTGTCATCGCCTTTGGCGTGGCGGTCCCAGTGAAACTTCACTTTGATGCGGCCATACCTGTCGGTCCAGATGCTTTCCCCTTCAGGCCCGACAACTTTCGCCGTCTGCGGGCCATAGGTGCGCGGCCAGTCGGTTACCTGCGCCGGGCGATAGACTACCGAAGAGGGGATCACTCTAAAATGGATTTGGTGCGAGATATCGCTATTGCCGCCGCTGGCGTAGCTGTTCTCTTCAAACAAGTAATCTGCGGCGGTCGTCAAATATTCGCCGTTATCGCTAAAGAATGGCGCATTGGTTAGGGTAAACGTTGCGCCGGGAGCGATGCCTACCGCGGTGGCGGACGCCTGGATCTGCTGATGTTCTACCTGCCAGCGCTCCTGGCGGATACGGGCGTAGAATTCACCGTGTCCGTGATCGACAAACCGCCCCGGCCAGTCGTACACGTCGATACTGCCCGGCGAGGGCGATGCCGGGTTCTGCCGCGCCTGAAACAGCCAGGCGTTAGGTTTACGGAAATCATAGTCATCGAGGCTGTAAATCCCCGGCGTCACGCTATCTTCCAGCGCCCACTGACCGATCCCCTCTTCAGTGGTAATACTGCCCGATGCCGTCTGGTGGTAGGGAATGGTTTCATAGCCGCTTACCGGTTGATGCTGGGTGGCTGAATCGGTCAGAACCATCGTATGTTTACCCGCCTCGTGACGGAAATGGTAGGCAATCCCCTCCAGCTCCATCAGGCGGCTGATAAAGGCGAAACTACTTTCCTGATACTGGACGCAGTAATCCCAGACGCGGTAACTGCCGTTCAGCTTATCCTCAACGTTGACCTGATATTCGCTCAGCAACGTATTGATGATCTGCGGTACCGTCTGCCCCTGGAATATACGCAGGTTGCGGTCGCGTTTCATCGGCCATAAGTCGGGTTCAACGATCAGTTGGTAAGCGGCGTAGCGGATACCGCTCAGTTCAACGGCGCTCACCGCCACGCGGGTAATTTTACCATTGAAATAACGCGAACTCAGCGCGTTTTGCGTCGGAATGGTCACGGTGACCGGCTGGCCAAGCAGCTTGCTGCGATCCAGACGCGCATCGCTGCCAAGCAGCGTTAAGCTGAGCTCAAACATTTCCGACATGGCTTCATGTCCGCTGAGTTTCCAGAAAAGCAGCCCCTCAACGGGGAGCTGAACGGTGATCCTGTTAGACATAATATTATTCCATTCAGGGGGATACAGTTTGTGCAGCATTAGCTGCGCGTTAACAGTGGGTTCGGCAGATCGACCAGCACCTGTTGCGGGTCAAGGCGCAAGTAGCGTAACGGAATCGGCTTTCCCGGTTGAAAGTTTTGGATACGCGTAATATCAATAACGATATCCCGCTGACCGGTCAGCAATTCACCTTTTTCGTTAACGTAATTAAAATCGACGCTAATATTAATAAACCCGGAATTACCGCCCGAGCGGCTTCTCACATTTGTGATGGTGCCAGACACCGCAACGCCATCATTGTGGATAGCCGCTTTGATTTTTTTATTTTTCGCATCGCGAATCAGCAATGACGCAAAAATATAAATAAACAGTAGGACCACGGCCAGAACGATTACGTTAGTAAAAATACTCATCTTCCACTCGTCAGTTTTGGCTTATCAACTCGATGGATTAATAAGCCAGGTTCCCGGTTTGGCGATCTCCAGCGTCTGCTCGCGGGTTTGTCCATTACCCTGCAGGGTAATTTCATAATGCCCCGGCGCCAGCTTCAGCGAGGCGAAGCCGTTCGTGGCCGGTTGCGTATTATGAGGTTCGCCATTGAGTTTGAGCTTTTCCCCTTCCCGCATGCGCACGTAAACCTGAGCAACAGGCGCCGCGGCGGCGGCAGGTTTACTCTCTTTAACGGCAACGGGCGGAGCGGGCTGCGCGTTAGCGGTCTGCGTTGTTACCGGCGGCGTAACCGCCGCTGGCGGCTGGGTGCTGGCGCTCTGTGCTGGTTGCGCCTCGCTGCTGCCGCCGCTGAACAGCATACCGCCGGCAATAATGCCGACCAGTACGCCTGCGGCGACCATCCCCGGAACCTTATAGCGCCGCCAGTCTGTCGCGGCCGGCGCCTGTTCTTCCTCTTCGACCAGCGCCAGCATGGTGCCGGTTTTTTTGACCGACAAGACGTCATCGATACTGGACACCGGCATTTCAATCAGCTCGGCAAACGCGTCAATTGACTGGGGACGATCCTCCACCCGCAGCGCCAGAGCTTTATCCACCGCCTGTAGCAGCGGCAGCGAGTAACCCGCCGGCTTCAGTTCCGCCAGCGGCTGATAGTTGTCCTGAATACTCCGCACCACGCTCACCGGCGGCGGTGAACCCACGATCAGCGTATGCAGCACCGCGCCGACGGCATAAATATCGGTCCAGGCGCCCTGTTCGCTGTCATTATCGTCGGTATACTGCTCGATAGGCGCATAACCCGGGCGCAGCATAGTTTCGGTTTCGTCGGAGAGATTACCGATGGTCCGGCGCGCCGAACCGAAATCGAGTAGCACCGGCAGGCCGTTATCCTGGATCTGGATATTTTCCGGTGAGATATCACGATGCAAATAGCCGGCGTCGTGAATGGTTTTAATGGCGCCGAATAGCATCGGCAGCATCCGGCGGATCCATGCCTCATCGATGAGGTTTGGCTGTTGTTCGCGCAGGCGGCTCAAGGTGGTGCCGCTATAAAACAGCGTGCCCATATAGGCGGTGTCGTTCTGAACCCAAAAGCGCAGCACGTGCAGCAAGTTGGGATGATTAAAGCGCGCCAGCAGCCGCGCCTCCTGGATAAAGCTGTTTAATCCAGCGGAGAACGCTTTGCTAAAGCGCTCGCTACGCAGTACCAGGGTCATATCTTCGTTACGTACCGCCAGCGACGAAGGCATAAACTCTTTAATCGCGATGGTACGTTCCAACTGATGGTCCCAGGCGCGATACACAATGCCGAAACCGCCGCCGCCAATCACTTCCTTTATTTCAAATTCGTTAAAACGATACCCGACCGGCAGCGCGTTCAGGACAGTCCGATTGTTTTCGTGATCCGTCATCTTAAGACTCACTTTCTGATGGTGTTACGCGGCAAACTGACAATGAAACTCGCCTTGCGCATAGCTGATGCGCAGTTGCGTAAACTGCTCATCGTTACGGTTGGCGGTTAACAGAATTTGGCTCATCTGCGGCAGCAGCGTGTTGGTCAGAATCGCATCGACCATACGCCCGCCGGATTCCACTTCGGTACAACGCTGAACCACCTGCTCGACGACGCTGTCGTCAATCTCGCAGACAATGTTGTGATTGTCCTGCAGACGGCGCTGAATACGCGCCAGCTGCAGACGCACGATTTGCCCCAGCATCGCATCGCTCAGCGGGTAGTACGGCACCACCAACAGGCGGCCAAGCAGCGCTGGCGGGAAGACCTGTAACAGCGGCTGACGCAGCGCGCCGCTCAGCGCTTCCGGCTCGGGCATCAGATCCGGATCGGCGCACATAGCGCTAATCAGCTCGGTACCGACGTTAGACGTTAAGATAATGATTGTGTTGCGGAAATCGATATGGCGGCCTTCACCGTCTTCCATCCAGCCTTTATCAAACACCTGGAAGAAAATTTCGTGCACGTCCGGATGCGCCTTCTCGATTTCATCCAGCAGCACCACGCTATACGGGCGGCGGCGTACCGCTTCAGTCAGCACCCCGCCTTCGCCGTAACCCACGTAACCCGGCGGCGCGCCCTTCAGGGTCGAGACGGTATGCGCCTCCTGGAACTCACTCATGTTGATGGTGATAATGTTCTGTTCGCCGCCGTACAGCGCTTCCGCCAGCGCCAGCGCGGTTTCGGTTTTACCTACGCCGGATGGACCGCATAGCATAAAGACGCCGACCGGCTTATTGGGATCGTCGAGCCGCGCGCGTGACGTGCGGACACGTTTGGCGATCAGATCCAGCCCGTGGCGTTGGCCAATCACTCGCTGGTTGAGCGTGTCGGCCAGGCTCAGTACGGCGTCAATCTCATTTTTGACCATCCGCCCCAGCGGAATGCCGGTCCAGTCAGCGACCACCGCCGCCACCACGTTCTCATCTACCGCCGCGAACAGCAGCGGCATCTCACCCTGCAGGGTTTTTAGCGCCAGCTGTTTTTCATTAAGCATCTGGCGCAGCGCCGGCTGGGCGTCGTCATCGGCCTCCTGCAATTGCGCGCGCAACGCGATGACTTCATCAACCAACGCGCGTTCCTGCTCCCAGCGACGACTCAAGGTATCGCGTTCAGTTTCCTGCTGCTGACGCGCCTGCTTGAGTTGCTCAATGCGCTGAGCATCGCCAATCGCCACCCGGTTCTCGCGTTGGGCAATCTCCAGTTCCACATCCAGGGCGGCAATGCGCTGCAGGCAATCTTCCAACTGCGGCGGCGGCGCGCTTTGGCTGACGGCGACGCGGGCGCAGGCGGTATCCAGCAACGCGACCGCTTTATCCGGCAACTGCCGCGCGGGAATATAACGATGCGACAGCTTCACCGCCGCGTTGACAGCTTCATCAAGCAGCAGTACCCGATGGTGTTTCTCCAGCGGAGATACGGTACTGCGCAGCATCAGCAACGCTTTCTCTTCATCCGGCTCGTGCATTTGCACCGTCTGGAAACGGCGGGTCAGCGCCGGATCTTTTTCAATATATTTTTTGTACTCCGCCCAGGTGGTCGCGCCGATGGTGCGTAACTGTCCGCGCGCCAGCGCCGGTTTCAGCAGGTTCGCCGCATCGCCGGTGCCCTGCTGGCCACCAGCGCCAATCAGGGTGTGGATCTCGTCGATAAACAGCACGATCGGCGTCGGGCTGGATTGCACTTCGTTAATTAACGCCTGAAGACGGGCTTCAAATTCGCCTTTCATGCCCGCACCGGCCTGCAGCATACCGATGTCCAGCAGCCACAGCTCAATATTACGCAACGGCTGCGGAACATCGCCTGCGGCGATCCGCCGCGCCAGCCCTTCCACCACCGCGGTTTTGCCGACGCCGGCTTCCCCGGTCAGCAGCGGGTTGTTCTGCCTGCGCCGCATCAGGATATCCACCATCTGGCGGATCTCTTCATCGCGGCCAACCACCGGATCGATTTTGCCCTCCTGCGCCCGCAGCGTCAGGTTCTGTCCGTACTGGGCCAGTGTACCCTGCGCCGTCGGCGTCGCGCTCGTGTTGGCCGCCTCCACCGCCGCCTGCTGGCTCTCTTTACTGGCGGCCAGCAACGTCTCAAAGCTCTCGCTCAAGGCATCGACATTGATTTTGCTAAACTGCGGCGAAATACCTTTCAGAACATTAGCCAGATTCCAGGTTTTCAGCAGCCCTATTAACAAATGGCCGCCGCGGATGCGGTTGACGCCATATTTCAGCGAGCCATAAACCCACGCGCGTTCGACGGCGCTATCGATATGCTCAGAAAGGTCGGAGACAGAGCTGGCGCCGCGCGGCAGCGCATCCAGGGCCGCGATGATATCGCGGGTCAGCGCCTGCTCATCAAGGGCGAAATGGTGGATAATGTGTTGCAGGTCGCCGTCCTGCTGCTGCATCAGCTGATGCAGCCAGTGCACCAGCTCAACGTAAGGGTTGCCGCGCAGTTTACAAAAGGCGGTTGCGCTTTCCAGCGAGGTAAACAACAGCGTATCCAGTTTGCCGAAGAGTACGGCACGGCTGATTTCTGACATGTTCGGTTCCATTGATAACATTAATAAAGGTGTCAGAGAGCAGACGACATCAGGCGTCGCTCTGCTCCACGCTAAACACTAAATCGCCACGCGGCGCGGGGGCTGGCTGGCGGCCAAGCCAGGTGCTGTAGCCCAGTTTGCCGTCGCCGCTGAGGACCGTACCGGGTACTTCATCGCCGCGGATAAGTACCCTGACGTCCCATGCATATTCGATCCCGAGATACTGGCGGACCCAATCGCGTAATTCGTTCACCGCGTTTTCGCCCGGCAGAAAACGGGCGTATTCGGCGGCGCTAAGCGGGCCGATTTCAAGGCGGAATTTATGCTGAACATCGCGTACCGCGACGCCGAGAAACGCCGAGACGCCCAGGCGAGGTAAACGCCTTCCCGCCCCCAGTTGAGCTTGTTCTCGCGAGGTCAGCGGCATCCATTGCGGCACGTTGCTGATAATGTTGACCGGGACTTTGAAGTAATTTCGCAGGATCTTCTCCAGCCCTTCCGGATCCCGACCATGGCGGCTGAGATGGCCTGCGTGGGTGAAACGCGCATGCGGGCTCAGGTCGCCCTTCTCCAGTTGCCCCGGCTGACCCATGCCGATGAGTGAGGCGAGATAGCGCTCAAAGCGGCGGTTGTCCGCACGGTCTAACGATACCGTTGGCTGCGCGTCGGCCCAGGCGCGGTAGAACAGTAGCGTCAGGCGGTGATGAAAGAGATCGGCAAAAGCGCTCAGGCTGTCGTCCTGATGATGATGAATACGCTCACGGGCGTATTCGGTCATATGAACCGGCAGCGGGCCATTGGGGCCGAACAGACCGAAGCTGAGAATCGATATCTCATGCACCGCGCTATTTGCCCGTTTTTGCGCGCTGGCTAGCGTTGCTGGCGCAAACCCCATTGATGGCGTTTGCCCGATGCGCAGCGATTCAAATTTCGGCAGCGGCGCGCGCCCAAGCGGATAACGTTCGCCCCCTTGTGCGTCAATGCGGCGCAGCAGATGAAAAAGATCGTAGCGCCAGGGCGCGGCGGTAACCTCGCGCCAGAAAACGTCCGCCAGCGGCGTCAGGCGATGAATGGTAGCCAACGTGTCACTCATATCAGCGCCCTTTTACCCATTCGCGGCGCCCAGTAACCGATTTCGCCGCGCTGCTGGCTACATAAGGTGAATTCGGTAAAGCTGTTGAGCGACACCAGCCGGGCAAAGACCCGTTCCAGTACGCTGCCAAACAGCCACGGGCTGGCGCCGGAAAAAGCGCGCTCATCTACGGTTAAGGTAATGCCGATACCGCGGGCGAAGACGATGGGTCCCGGCTCCGGCACCCGGCGATGAACCGGCTCCAGCACGCAGTGGCGTACCCCTTCGATTTGGCGGGCCACGGCGGTCTCCGCCAGCCCGGCATACAGCCCAAGCAACTGGCGTAGCGCCGCGGCGCCTTCGCCATTTTCACCATCCATCAGGCTGAGATAGTTCATCTGCAGCTGGCTTATCAGCCGCCAGGTGCTGAGCCCTTCCGCCAGCGCCGGTCGCGGCGGCGTCGGGCCGCTACGCATTTTCAATGTTTTTACCGGTAGCGAATCCGCCAGCACAAATTGCCCCAGCTCCTGTTGTAGCATCAACGGCAGGTCGCGGCTGGTGCACAGCACCTCGGCGGTGATGTAACGCAGATCTTCCTGCCACGGCGCATGCTGCTCATCGACCAGTGAGACAAAGGTCTCAGAGCCGGTATAGCCGGTACGCGTGCCATAGCGCAGCGCGTGTTCGGAAAGCACCCGCTGTTCGCGGCGCAGTGAAAAATAAGCGCCATAATCTCCGGCATCCTTGCTCCATGAACTCCAGAATGGACGGAACTCGCGATCGTCGCGGTGGCCATCAGCGCTGCCGTGAATTTTACTCACCGAATAGATTTCGTAGTCCAGCGGGCGGATGTTATCGACCACCAGATGGTATTCATGTTGGCTGTCGCTCAACGACTGGCGGGCGGCGATTTTCGGAAACAGGTTAATCACCGGCGTGCAGTGCAACGCGAAGTGGTTAGCTTCCACCACTTGTTCCAGGCGGTCGTCGGTTTTATCCAGCAGAATGATGATATCGAATGATTTTTCTTCCTTGCACTGCCCAATTAGGTTGCTCAGGCCGTTAATACTGATAAAGCGGAAGCGCGCCGGGAAGGCAAAGTATTCGTGCAGCAACCGGTAGCCGTCAAAATTGCGAAGATCTTCCGGTAGCAGCGCCTGATTGGCGGCGAAACCCTCTTGTTGGATAGCCTCTTCGCTCAGCGAAAAACGTAGCGGATCGCGCCCGGTGGTCTGGCACACCACCCCGACCTGGTGGGCAAGAATCAGCTCCAGCAGGCGCAGCGCCTCAATATCCGGGCCGCTTAAGAAAAACGCCAGCCGGTCAAAGGTCAGATGGCCAAGATGTTGAGCCCCTTCACAGCTTATACGCAGGCGCAAAGCGCTGACGGCGCCGCGCTGGCTGAGCCCAAGCGCGGCCAGCGGCACATCGGCGGGGATCCCGCCAAGTTCGGCTTTCTCAATACGCAGCGGCAACAGCGTGACATCGTGCGCAGTGGTGTAGCTACAGGTGACGCCGTTTTTCTTCAGTACCTGGCTGTCCATCATCGTACCGCGCGGTACCACGAAACCTTTACTCAGATCGCCTTTATTGATGTCCGGCTGCAGTTCGGCTATCGCCATCGACGGCGTAGGCGCCAGATAATTGGGCGCGATCATCTCCAGCAGGCGCTGTGAAAAGCGCGGGAATTCGGCGTCCATTTTTAGCTGCACGCGGGAAGTCAGAAAGGCGAAACCCTCCATCATCCGCTCAACGTAAGGATCGGCGACCTCAATACCGCGCATGCCCAACCTGCCGGCAACCTTCGGATAGCGTTCGGCGAATTCAGCGCCCATCTCACGTAGATAGGCCAGCTCGCGGTTGTAATATTCAAGCAGTTTGCCTTCCATCGTTACCCCGCGTCTTTCAATTCAAAGTGGCCATTTTCGAGATCCACATCGGTACGGAACAGAAACTCTAATGGATACGGTACGCACCACAGCCGCCCTTTAATTTCAATCGACAGGACGTTATGTAAATCCAGTGACTGGGTATCAGAAATACAGCGGACCTGAAGCCCCTGCGGCAGAATGCGTGGTTCGAAGCTGATAATTGCCTCGGTAAGTTTGCGCTGAATATCCTGCCATTCAATGTCCGACATCCGTTTCCCGGCCAGCGGCGCGACGCCGAAATTAACCACCGAACGGCGCACATGCGCCAGCGCGGCCAACGCCTGCGGATCGTCATGATTGATGGTATTGAACAGCCACTGCAGATCGCGCAGCACGTGACGGCGCAGCGTACTGTGGGTGATCAGGTTGCTGTTAAGCGGCTCCGATTTTTTCTGCGGCTGATTATCGGTCAGGCGGTCGAGCAGCGACGGCTGCATCTTATCGCGGGCGCCAATGGTCTCTTGCTTGCTACGCGCCTGCCAGCCGCTGCGCAGCGCGTCACCGTCGCGTACCGTTTTGTTCATGCAAAACTCACCACGTCAAGAGAGAGAATCGGGAATTCATCGCTATCGTTAAGCCACACTTTCTGCCCGTGGCCCTGATGCAGCGCGCCTTCGTCGTCCAGCGGCTGCCACTCGGTGGCGCGGCCCAGCTGGAAGCGCGCCTCCGTCTGCGGCGTGACAGGGTAACGCGCGGGGATCTGACACACCTGCTCGCTTCCATCGGTCAGGCGCACCAGCGCATGGCGCCACACCAGATCGGTGACGCTCGCCGGGGCCTGAAAACGAATTTCGGCGATAGCGGCGAACGGCAGCCAGCAATACCGGCCATTGACGATAAGTTCGCAAACCGGACCCAGACGCGCGTCGCCGTCCATCAACCAGTGAAAAGCGACCGCGGGGGTATCCGCCTGATTGAGATTGCCAGGATTAAGGGGCGCCTGTTCAAAGGCGGCCAGCCGCTGTCGCTGGGCGGTTTCTGAATCAACACAAAGCGCGGAGGCCAGCGCAGACAGCCACGGCCACTGGCTGTCCGGCATCTGCGGGCGTGCGCTACCGGCAAATACCGCATCGCGCTGCTGCTCGCCCTGAATGCTCTGTTCCAGCAGGGTGACCGTTGGCCGGGCCTGCGGCTTCAGCACCAGCCAGCTTTTTAGCTGCGCCAACGCGCGCGCCCAGTTACCGCTCAGGCATAGAAACTGGACGAACGCCGCGCGCAAGTCGGCATCGGCGGGACGGCTTTTGATGTCGCTTTCCAGGCGCTGCAGCGCCGCGTCGACGCTTTCGCCAGCCAGCTGTTGATATAGCGTGTTCATCGTCGCTCCTTAGTTTGCCGCGCGCCATGCGCTGGCAGCCGGATTACGCAGCAGCGGGTGCAGGCCGTCGATCAGCACAACGTTGAGTTTGATATCCGGCGCCAGCCACGGCGACCAGACGCTCCGCGCCGCCTCTATCCGCGCCTGTAGACGCGACGGATCGTTGGCCAGTTCGCGGGACATTTCGATAGCCAGCGTGCCGGTCATCTGCCAACCGTTTTGTCCGGCGACATAGGGCAGGATCATCCAGCTTTGTTGGGCGTTTTCATTGCTGACTACCATGCGTTGGTTATTGACCGCGGTGATCAGAAGTTTGTTGGGGTCAGCGGCGGCATTGAGACCCACTACCGGGAAGCCATGCACGAACGTGACGGTGCTCTGCTTTTCTTCGCCGTTCACTGATTGAGTGATGACGGTGCGTCCGCTCAGCCAGCCGCCCTTTTCACAACTACCGGATTCAACGGCGGGAATGAATAAGGCGGCGGCGCTTTCCTGCCAGAAGGTGCGCAGTCGGCAGCCGCCCTGCAGCGTAAACTCCTGCCACGGCGTGCGGTCGGCGGCGGGAGACAGTTTTTCCGCCTTCTCTTCCGGCGGCAGCCAGGCTGGCGCGACGGGCTTTTCCGCCGCCGCGACGGTCTCGGCGGGCGCGACTTTTACCGCCCATTTTTTGTTTTTCGCCGCGCTACCCTGGGCGATATGCCCATTATTCGCGTCAACCAGCGTCCAGTTCAGCTGCTGTAAACGCGAACACTGATGCTGCATTAAGGCGCCGACGCGCGGCAGGAAGTTATCCAGTATTTTGACGTTCTTATTGCCGTTGGCGACGATGCGTAGCGCCACTTCATCAGCGCACCAGTTCTGCGCGGTGTTGCCCTTGATGTTATCGATCCAGACATCCAGTTTTTGCGAAGGCGATTGCACGATACGGTAGTTTTCCGCCTGCGCGACGCCGGTGGCGGCAAATATTGCCGCACCCAATATCCAATGTTTCATAAAAATCCTTCTTAGCCTGTCTCAATCCCGCAGTGGGAAAAATTGCGCGGCGTCGGCCAGCGAGTGCAGCAGCGTCGCCTCTTCCGGACTGCCCATCCATACCGCGACGGCGCTGTAGTTGTCCTGCGAGGCCTGGTCGCCGTCATTGTTTCTCTGAAGATACTGATTCATCAGGGTTAACCACTCCTGCGGGGTATTGACCATCTGCAGGGAGGATTTCATCTGCTCTTCGCCAACGCCGTGCCAGAAACCATCGGTACAGAGCAAAAAGGCATCACCGTCTTCCACCGGCACCACATCGCTATAGCTGGCTTCCGCGCCGTCGCTGGCCATGCCTAACGCCCGGTACAACAGATTACTGTTAATATCGTCGGTCTGATGTCCGGCATCTTTCATCTGTTGGACCAGACTGTGGTCAGTGGTGACGTGGTACAGCCAGCCGCGGCGAAACAGGTATAACCGGCTATCGCCGGCGTGGGCCCAGTAGGCCAGCTTATAATCGCGATCGATAAACAGGCTCACCAGCGTGGTGCCCATTCGCCGATAATCCGGCGTCGCCTGCTGTTGTTGGAGAATGGCGCCGTTGGCCTGCTGCACGTACTGACGAATGGTCTGGGCGTTCAGATGATTATCGCCGTCAAACCGATCCAGAATCGCGTTGCGCGCCAGTTCCGCCGCCACCTCGCCGCCGGGCAACCCGGCAATGCCGTCGCAGACCACAAAGCAGGCGGAGCGCTCACCGACGCATTCGCCGGTCTGATCCTGATTGCTGGCGCGCGTTCCCTGGCGGGAAAGAGAAGCCGTGGTAATGTCCATTATTATTCCGATCCGCTCTGTGAGTCTTTGTACTGATTCACTTCCATGTCATAGGCATAGAGGAACGCTTCACCAAACAGTGTGTGGAAATCGTCTTCAATTTCCCCGGCGGTTTCGCCGTAGGTACGGACAAAATAGTCCCATAACGCCGCTTTCCGGCTGGCCGGAAGCGCCAGGCGCGAAGTGTGGCCATCGCGTTTAGCCTCTTCTTCCAGCTGCTCAGGGTTAAAGGACTGCAGCATCGCGGCGATAATGGCGCGGATCCCCGAGATCATCCCTAACTGATGGGCCTGCAGGTCGATCAATGCGTCGCGTACCGATTTTTTCGGCGGCATAAAGCCCGGCATCCGCGCGCCGAACATCTGCATCAGCACGGTTTTCCCGGAAGGCAACAGCTTGAACGGGTTGTTGGCGTCGTCCAGTACCATGGTCATATCGGCTTTGACACCGCGTTTGAGGATCGAACGCGAAGAGAGCAGCGCGACGGTGCCCTGCGAGAACATGCTCAGCATTTGACCAAGCTGACGCATATTCTCTTTGTCGAACTGCGGCACCGGTTGCATATCGCCGAGCCCCATGCCTTCCAGTAAGGCTTCCAGTAGCTCTCCCTGCAGCACTTCGCCGTTACCCGGCTGCGGCGTGCTGGTCGCCTGATGTTCATGACGTACGGGATCGATACGCAAGCGCCCTTTTGGCGTCTGGGCGGCTTGCCGCGCCACGGCCTGCGGCGTCGGTAAGGTTATTTCCGGCGCTTCTTCGCGCGCTGCCGCGGGCGGCTCCTGCGGCGGCTGGGTCATTAATAATGGCGAATCAAAAGCGGCATCAGGCTCGTCGGCAACCGTTTTAGCAGGCTCTTCGGTGCTGAAGGCATCTACCGATGTCAGCGGCGCGCCGCCCATTAGCCCCAGCGGATCGTCATGACGCGCGGTTTTGGCGCTAGCGTCGCCGCCGAAGAGCGCCAGCGGATCCAATTCTGCCTGCGGCTCATCGGCGACAGGCTGAGCCGGTTTTTCAACTGGCGGCACCAGCGTCGTTGGCGTAACGTCGGCAAAAATACTGTCGCGATCAAATGGGGTGTCATCGGCAAACAGGTCGTCCGTCGCCACCGGCGGGCGCTCAAACAGAGGTTCACTATCAGCGAACATCGCCAGCGGATCTTCCGGATTACGTTCAGCAGGCTTCGGCTCAGCGAAGGGATTCGGCGCATTATCGGCCTGCGGCTTAGCCCGGCTGCTGGAGATGCTGTCGGCAATCGAGAATTCCTGCATCAGGCTATCCCAGATTTCTGACGGTACCGCGGTTGGCGCGGCTTCCGCCACAGTGGGCGCTGCGGATGGCGCTGGTGTCGACGGTTTCGTAGTGACAGGCGGCTGACCGCTCGCCGCCATTCGGCTTATCGGTTGGCTATCCTGCAGCAGATCGCTGACTTCGATGCGATAGTCGTCAATGGCGAGGATATCGCCATCCTGGAGTTCAACCTGACGCCCCCGCTCCAGCGGGATCTCGTTGAGTACCACCCGCGTCACGTTGCCGCGATTGGTAATTTTGCACTCGCCGTCTGCCGCCACGTGGACGATGGCCTGCAGGCGAGAAATGGCGCGGTCGTCATCCGGCAGCACCAGGTTATTGTCCGTGCCGCGCCCAATGGTACCGCCCGGCGCGTAAAAGTCACAGCTCCCCTGCGGGGGCTGATGACCGGCTTTGGTCGAAATAATCGTGAATCGCATAGCCTATTCCTGCTGATATGATTGGCGCACAAACGCTGCCGCTCTCGAAATAAGAACGGCGGCGTTTGCGGGCGAGTTATTGAGTCATTTAGAAAAAAGAGAAGTAAATTTAGTGAACTAATTATCGCCCAGCAAGGCCAGGACGAACATCACCGCAAATAAAAATAACATTAACCAAGTCAGGCGCTGAAAATTCTGTAGCCAGGAAATGTCATAGTATTCTCTGACTAGCTGACTCGCCCCAGGCTTAAGCCAACCGCCCCCTTTTCTTTTTATCTTTTTCTCCTTAAGAATTGCGGCCATTAATGATGCTCGAAAACCGAAACCGGGTAACCCCAGCTTTTCATATAAATAATAATCCTGGTAATCAAGAAAACCGTTCCGCCGTAATAATTCGAAAGCGCCAGCTAACTCCTGATCGTGTTTTTTATAATAACCATGATAGATAATCAACGTTACAAATACTGCAACAAACAAAACTGAAGAAATGATGAGGTGATAACTAACAATAGACATTTTAGTTAACGCATAAGCGTCCATACCAGAAGCACTAAGAACTCAATAGCCATTATAGTAACGCATTTATAATAATTACGAATCCAGTCGAGTTCGAAGTTTGCGATGCAACGCTGACCTTCCCTGGCATCCAATATTTTGGCATTACTCAATTTAACTGGCTTGCCATTATGAATTCGTGAAACCATTGCCACGCGAAAACTAAACCCCCAGAATCCTAACCGCTGCCAAAACTCATAATCCTGAGCACTAAGCACTCCCGCTTTCGCGAGTAATAGGCACATTGCTTCCACTTGCTTCGTGTGGCGGCGATAAAATAAAAAAGAAAAAATAATAGATGTAAAAAAAACAACTACAAGAAGCAAGTACAATATATCAAGGTAGTATTTCAATGTAGTATCAATCCCCACGATAAATTAATCTATTTAATGTATTGCCAATTTCGTCGCCAACGATACTACCAGCCCAAGAACCTGCTGCCGTAACTACTAATCCACATACAATAGTTCCTACACCATAAGTGGGAACACCAGCCGCTATACAAATAGGTGCTGCAAATGATGCTCCAGCCATACCGCCACCTATTCCCCCAGCAAACTCACTATATTTTTTGATTGCTACCTGACCACATTCGCTTTCTCGGCCTGCGGTGCAAGCGTGATAGACGTCATTGCTGGTGTTCATGAATGATAGACCAAATGCCACCCAGCCCCCCATCTTCATAAAAGCGGCAGCTTTGGCTGCACTGTTCACATAAGTTGCGTAACCGGGTATTGCCCCAATGCCAACTGTGCTCCATTCATGAACGATAGATTGAGTAGACAATCCAAGTACCCTTTTCATATCGTTATAGTCATTGAATTTAAGGGACTTTCTTACAACCTTATTAAGCAGTGGTTTTAGCTGAGTAAATAACGAATTTCGTTCAGCATAGAATTGTTGTCCAATCAAAGCACCTTGTGTCCTGAATTGATTTTGATACGTTGCTTCAATTTTTTTCAGAATACTCTCGATTTGCCTGAAATATTTTTCGCCTGAATCGCTCGCATTGCCAACTATCGCATCCCCCCACGAAGTAATGGTAGATATTTTATCATAATTTTTATTGAGCATTTCAGCCACTGAATTATCAACTGTCGATAATGCTGTGTTTACTTTTTTCTTGGCGACAAAAAGTGAATTCATCTGGAATGCTTGATTTAAGTTGTTTGGGTCGGCAATAATTAATATCTGGCCTGGTTTGACCCAGGGGGTATCGCGATTAAGCTGCATAAAGTAACGGGCGGATTCACAATTGATATTATTGAATAATAAGCGAGCTTGAAAATCCAATGTTCCCGGCTGCTGTACAATACAGTAACCTGGTAATAAGTTTGATTGTCCCTTCATTTTCTTAGTCCCTGGTGAATTAAACCGAACCAGAGAGTCCCCCGGTTCGGTTAAAGCAATATAATTATGCTTCTTTATTTTCTTTGATATTCCAGCCGGCGCTGCTTTCTGCCCCTTTACCGCCAGCGGAAGTCTGCTCCCAGTACTGCTGTTTCACTTTCGCCGCCTGGAAGGCATAGGTTACGCCAACGGTGTCGCCGTTATCGGCGCCGGTGTACTGCACAGAAGTCACCAGTACATCTTCGAGGGTGATTCGCGCATATTCAACCTGCTGACCACCGGCTTTGCAGACCGAAAGTTCAACTTTGGTCAGGTGCTTGCCGCTGGAGCAGTGCTTCAGAATCGCGGTGGTGGATTTGTCGATCAGCGCATTTACGTGCAGGTCGTTGAAATTCACTTTACCCGCACCGCCACCGCCGCCCACGCTCATATTACCCGGCTGGGATGCGCCCCAGGAAAAAGAGGTAATATCAGTCCAACCGGTGTGATTAGAATCTTTTGATTCACCGGTTACACCCTCGACCTTCAGAAACATATCAATAGCCATAATATCTACTCTTCGTTAATGAAAATTATTGCTTTCGAAAAAGCACTTATATGGCAAACAGGAAAGCATGGGGCTGAATAAAACCATCCATATTTTACCTCTGCCTCAGAGCAACAGGCTTAAGCCCATTGCTGGTCTTAACACTCATGCTGTGAAATAGCAGGAATGCAAAGTTGAAATTAATGCGGGTTATCCTGACTCCAGGTTTTATTAGGATCACCGATGATTATCTGGGAAGTTAATTTCCCAAAACCATATTTCTTTGCAGTCGGTGTAGTTCCATGACGTGGTACCTGCCGGGAGTCGCCTCCCGGCGGCATCATATTACGCTTCCTTGGTTTTCAGCGACGGCAGCTTGGAAACCAGACGCAGCGACACGGTAAGCCCTTCCAGCTGGTAGTGCGGACGCAGGAAGAACTTCGCGGTGTAGTAACCCGGGTTGTCTTCGATCTCCGCTACCTGCACTTCAGCGGCCGCCAGCGGTTTGCGCGCTTTGGTCTCCTGCGACGAGTTAGCCGGATCGCCATCGACATAGTTCATCACCCAGTCGTTCAGCCAGCGTTCCATGTCATCGCGCTCGCGGAAGGAGCCGATTTTGTCGCGCACAATGCACTTCAGGTAGTGAGCAAAACGGCAGCAGGCGAACAAGTACGGCAGACGCGCAGCTAGACGGGCGTTGGCCGTGGCGTCGGCATCATGATATTCCGCTGGTTTCTGCAACGACTGCGCGCCGATAAAGGCGGCAAAGTCGGAGTTTTTGCGATGGATCAGCGGCATAAAGCCGTTTTTCGCCAACTCCGCTTCGCGGCGATCGCTGATGGCGATCTCGGTCGGGCACTTCATGTCCACGCCGCCATCGTCGCTCGGGAAGGTGTGGCAAGGCAGATTTTCCACCGCGCCGCCGGATTCCACGCCGCGAATGGAGGTGCACCAGCCAAACTCTTTGAACGAGCGGTTAATGTTCGCCGCCATCGCATACGCCGAGTTGGCCCACGCATAGTTGTTGTGATCCGCGCCGTCGGTCTGCTCTTCAAAATCAAAACTGTCCACCGGGTTGGTTCGAATCCCGTAAGGCAGGCGCGACAGGAAGCGCGGCATCACCAGCCCCAGATAACGCGCGTCTTCCGACTCGCGCAGCGAACGCCAGGCGGCGTATTCGGTATTCTGGAAGATTTTGGTGAGGTCGCGCGGGTTCGCCAGCTCCTGCCAGGACTCCATCTGCATCACTTCCGGTGCGGTACCGGTAATAAACGGACAATGCGCAGCCGATCCGATTCGCGCCATTTCGCCCAGTAATTCCACATCCTGCGGACTATGGTCGAAATAGTAATCGCCAACGATGCAGCCGAATGGCTCGCCGCCAAACTGGCCGTACTCCTGTTCATAAATTTTCTTAAAGATCGGGCTCTGGTCCCAGCCCACCCCTTTGTAACGTTTCAGAGTGCGCCCCAGCTCCTGCTTGGAGATGCTCATAAAGCGGATTTTCAGCATCTCGTCGGTTTCGCTGTTGTTGACCAGGTAGCTCAGGCCGCGCCATGCGCTTTCCAGTTTCTGGAATTCGTCATGATGCAGGATCTGATTCACCTGGCGCGACAGCTGTTCATCGATACCGGCAATCAGGTTCTGGATGGTGCGATAGGTGTCGTTGGAAAAAGTGACGGTGTTTTCCAGCGCCTGCTGCGCGAGGGTTTTTACCGCGCTCTCAACGGCGGAACGCGCCTGGTCGGTTTTCGGGCGAAACTCTTTGTTCAGCAGCGCGCTGAATTCATCCTGGCTAAAGGCCTGGCTGGACTGCTGCTCATTTTGTTGAGTCGGGTTGCTCATCGATTACTCCTCGCTACCTTTCGCACTGTCATCTTGTTTCGGCATCTGGCTCAACGATTTGAGCAGCGTCGGATCCTGCAAAATTTTGGCAATCAGCTCTTCCGCGCCGTTTTTGCCGTCCATATAGGTGAGCAGATTCGAAAGCTGGGTACGGGCTTCCAGCAGTTTGTTTAGCGGCTCCACTTTGCGGGCCACGGCATCCGGCAGGAAGTCATCCATGCTGTCGAAGGTTAAATCGACGTTCAGTTTGCCTTCGTTGGTCAGCGTATTGTCGACCTGGAAAGCGACGCGCGGTTTCAGCGCTTTCATACGTTCGTCGAAGTTATCAATGTCGATGTCGAGGAACTTACGTTCATCGACCGCCGGTTGATTGTCGACCGGTTTACCCACCAGATCCGCCATCACCCCCATTACAAACGGAAGCTGGATTTTGCGTTCCGCACCATAAATCTCTACGTCGTACTCGATCTGTACGCGGGGCGCACGGTTGCGTGCGATAAATTTCTGCCCACTTTTACTTATTGCCATGATGTTCTCCATCGAAGATGCGCGGTAAAGGTTGAGCGCCAGACCTTATGCCTGTCGCCATAATGTCCGGACGCGTCAGTCGCGACGTCCAAAAATGTTTTCCAGTTGATGAACGCCGTCCGGCGCTAAATCGCGGATGATGTCCATAAAATCCAGCTCAATCAGCCGCTGTACCCGTTCAATCATCAGCGGCGCGGGGTGACTCGGTTCGTGCTGGGCGAAGTACTGTTTTACTTTTTCCAGCATTTGCTGCGCCTCGGCGCGGCTGCTGATTTGCGCGCTGCGCCAGTTAACGGCAGACGGCGCAAGCGCGTCGGGAATCGCTTGATGTTCACTCACGGCACTCTCCTCGCGGGACGCGTGAAAGGACGAAATATCGGTGATCTGGCAGGCGCCGGCGACAATACCGACGGTCTTCTGCAGTTGTTCCATTTCCGGCACGCCGCTTTCACCCAGACAATCGCTTAATATTTCGCGGATGGTCTGCAAGCGCTGGTGAATGGCGAGGATGGCGTCTATCCCCGGCTGTCCGCCGCGGGCCAGTTCATCAATCAATCGCGAACGGCCGCCGGGATAATCCGCGCATTCGGTTTTACTGCCATCGAGCAGCGCCTGCGCATCGCGCAATAGCAGTTCATCGCCATTACTGCGTAACAGCACGGCATTGCGTAACGCGCTGGTCAGTGCTGATTTATCGCTTAGCCCCGCGAGCGCATTGATGCGGTAAAACGGATCAGTTTCGCCATACTCTTCCAGCAGCGGATAGATAGGCTGCCAGTAAAGCGACAGCGCCTGTTGCACCAGCAGCAGGCCATCCGCGTAACCACTCAGGCCGCGGCGTTTTGTCCACGCCTGAGTCAGCGCCAGCATGACGCGCAAATCTTTGGTGCGGCTAAGTAGCCCAGCCGCCAGCTTTTCTACCGTCGTCCAGTCAGCGGGTTCCGCCGGGATAATGGTGTCGCCGAACTGCTGCTCGGCTTTACCCTGCATCGCTTGTTCCATTGCCTGGAAATCGGCGTCATATTCGAGGTTTTCACCGCAGGGCTGCTCCGCGCTAACCGGAGCAAGGAATTCATCAATATTCATGGCCTACCTGCTTATTCAAACATCGGCGGATACAGACCGTGACGGCCCGGTCTCGCGCCCCCGGCGGGATCAAACAGCAGCGTGAACAGCTGGCCGGTCAAATTACCGCTATGGACGTGGGTATAGAGCGGATAACCATCGGCGCGGTTGGTCCACCAAAAACTGGTCTGACGCTGCGGATCAAAACAGTCCGCCGCCTGCTGCCAACCAAGGGAGCTTTGCCCATCTTGCTGATAGCCAATCACGTCGAGTATTTCCGAACGCTTTTCCGCCTCTACCAGCTTTGGCGCCGGAATAGCGAGTAGCGCCTGGTCAAGTTGTTCAGCGGAAAAACCATTACGTACCGCATGCAGCAGCGTTCTGCCCACCTGCTGATACCACTCTCCGGCCTGAGTGAGGATCGAAGGCGACCACTCCAGCGGGTTGAAGGCCATTTGCGCGCAGATAGGATACTGGCGACCTACCCGGTCGCGCCCTGGGATCAGACACCCCATCTGCACCATCTGCCCGCTCAACATCGGCGGAACGATAAAGTTCCATACCGGCGCGTTGCTGAACTGGCGTTCGCCGCTGCGCTGTTGCTCCTGTTGCCAGGCCATCAGCCCAACCTGAAACCATTGCGACCACTGGCGAACCAGCATGTCCGGAAATCGACGTTGTAAAAAATCGCCGGTACTGGGGAGTTTCCCGTACCAGCTCATCGCAGGGGCGTGAGTCATTCGGCTTTCCTTGCGGTTATGGACATGAGAAACGGGGAAGCTGGAACGGATTGCGGATACTGTTCGGCGCAAACTCCAGCGTGACCTGGTAACCATCGACATTAAACGTTGCCTGACGGCTCAAACTGCTGCTGCCGGGCGCGGTGCGCGCTTTATCAAAAAAGCGGTTCAGCGCCCATGAGCCGCTGGTCACCAGCGTCGAGGTGGTGCCATCGGCCAGACCGAGTTGCATACGCACCTGGTTGGTTCCGCCCGGCCCCGGCCAGCTCATCATTTGCACCGCCTGCGGACCGTGGCTATAGCGCAACTGCTGGCCATCAACATCCAGCGTCAGGTTGAGGATCCGGTTGTCCATGTTGATGGTGCGCACCGTCACTTTAAATGACGGCATGGTCGCGCCATTGGCAAAGAACGCGTCGCGGATCGATTGCGCCTGCTGGAAAGGCCTTAATAACCCTTCACTACCCGGCAACGTTTTGCCATCGATGCCGGGCATAAAACGCCAGCTGGACTGCGTGGTATCGACCTTATTGGTCAGGTTGTCACGGAAGAAGGTATCCATCATGCCGGTGCCCGGCGCAAACATACGCGCCAGATCGTCCGGCGTGACTTCGCTACTGGCGCTGCGAACCAGCGGATAGCGCCCGGCGATAGCCTGACGGCAGAAACCGCCAACTTCCACGTTAATCCGTTTACGTACGTTATCGAGATCGCGGCGCTGGGTATCACTGCTGGCGCCGACTGCCATTTTGCTGAACATGGTTTGCAGGCCGCCAGGTAAACGCCCGGCGCTGGCCTGCAGACGGCTAATCGCATCACCGCCCGGCGGTTGCATACCGCTGTTGGCGGCATCCTGTACCGCCGTCAGGTAGCGATAAAGTTCGTCGATCTGTTTGAGAAAATCGTCGAACACAATCGTTTTGCCGCCCTTTTCCAACGGCTGCGCCAGTTCGATCAGCGGCGCGTAGTGTTCCGTTACCAGCTGTTCCGGCGTCTGGCTAAGCGCCGCGCCCTGGGTTGTGCCGCCCTCATCATGGCGGAAAAGCGCTTCCAGCGTTCGGGTAGCGCGGTTGCCCTGCTCGGCTGAGTTTTCGCTTTTAACCGTATCCGGCTCAGCGCGCGCCAGGTTCAGCACCTGGCTCAGGCTGATAACCAGCCGGCGCAGCGGCGAGTTACTGGCTGAAAGCAGGCGCGCGGTGTTGATCCGCGATGACAGATCGGCGCTATTGTTGAGCTGAATATCGGCGAGGAAGCGATCCCAGTTGGCGATAAAATCACGCATATAGAGCTGGCGGACGGCGTTATCGGTTTGCTGCTTATCTTCCGACGCGCTGGCGGCGCCCAGCACCCAGATATCATCTTCATGCAGCGCGCTGGTCACGTTATCGATCTGTTTATTGAACACCTGCCAGTAGCCATCTGGCGTGTACAGGCCGGGAACGCCCTCAGCGATCGGCGTACCGCTTTTACGCGAGAACACCAGTTCGCTCTGCGGACCGCCGAGCGTCGCCAGCGATACCGCTTTCAGATTGTCATCATGCTCAAGTAGACGTTTCAGACGACCGTACACTCTTGAGGAGAGCGGCTGCTGGTTAATCAACGCCCGCTCACGGGCGATCAGCGCATCATCCCTGGCATACGGCGAGGACTGGATTTGCGGTTCCAGTAGCTGGACCAGATGCCCTTCCAGCTGTCGTAGCTGCGTCTGCGTCACGTTTTGCGGCAGGTTACGCTGCAGGTTAAGCATCACCCAGGAGAGTAGAAACTTGCCGTCATACTGCTTGGGCTGATAGAGCATCTGATAGGCTTTCAACGCCTCATAGCTATATTCGGCGTCACTGCCATTGTCGTTGCGCAACCAGGTAGTGATACGCATGGCGACATCCGGTAACAGCATTTGCTGCAGCGCTTTTTGATACAGCGTCTGCGAGGCGTCGCTGACATCATTTCCGCGGTAGAGTCCCATCCGGCGGCTGACCGGCGGGTCGTTGACGTCAAAATCGGCACTCTTCGGCAATTCCAGCAGGCCGTTGAGTAGCGGCAGCATGGCGAACAGATCGCGCTGCTCGGGGTTTTGCAACGCTTTGCTCTGCTGCTCAACCTGCGGCACCTTCACCGAGACTTCTTCCAGGTAGGCCTTGTTTTTGCCGTAGCTGGTCAGCCACAGTACGCATGAAATGATTAACAGCGCCGCGAGCGCCGCATAGCCTGACCAGATCGCTGCGCGGTTACGCAGTTCCCACCAGCGGTTCTGCCCGGCGATGCCGGCTTCCTGGAAAATCACGTTTTGCAGCAGGTTTTTAATGAAATAACTCTGGCCTTTGGCGCCGGGGATCGGCGCTTCTTTACTCACTGAGTCCCAGTTGTCGTTTTCATTTCCCTGTGGCAAAGACAGCGCGCGATTGAGTTCGCCCATCACGCGGTCGAACGGTAGCCCTTCCTGGGTGCCGCTGGCAAAATAAATGCCGCGCGGTGAAAACTCGGTTTCAAAGTTAGAACGGGCAAAGACGGTACTCAGGTAATCGGCTAACAGCGGCCGCAACGCCGCAAACTCTTGCGGGAACAGCCAGGCTTCGGCGCGGGTTTTGGCATCATGCTCTTGCAGCATCGTATCCGGCAGCCCGGCTTCAAGCCGCTGTTGCAGTAGCGCAAACTCCTGGGTAAAGCGGCCCATCAGGTCGAAGTCGGCAAGGCTTGCCTGCTCCCACGGGAAAGTGAAGCCCCAGATTTGATCGCGCTGCGCCTTGTCGTAATCGGCAAACCAGGCGCGGAAGCCTTTAAGCAGGTCGGCCTTCGTCACCAGTACGTACACCGGGAAACGAATACCCAATTGTTCATGTAGTTCAGAGAGACGCTGGCGCAGATTAACCGCCTGCTGCCGCGAGGCCTCCGTCGATTGCGTTAACAGGTCGGAGATACTTACCGTGACAATAACGCCGTTAATCGGCTGGCGGCGGCGGTATTTACGCAATAACCCCATGAACTTCAGCCACTCGCTGGCGTCCTGCGCCTGCTCGCTCTCCTGGGTGGTATAGCGCCCGGCGGTGTCCAGCAGCACGGCTTCGTTGGTAAACCACCAGTCACAGTTGCGCGTGCCGCCGATGCCGCGTAACGCCGTTTTACCGAAGCGGTCGGCTAGCGGAAACTGCAGCCCGGAGTTGGCTAAAGCGGTGGTTTTACCGGAGCCAGATGCGCCAATAATCACATACCACGGCAGCTGATACAGATAGTGGGTGCTAAAGCGCTGGGTCCACTGACCATTACCGGTTTTACTGAAGTGCGCTTTTTTCAACATTTGCGCGGCTTCATCAAAGCGATCGGCGAGGATCTGGTCTTCGCTATTGAGGCGCTGCTGCGGATCGTTGCCCTTCGGTGTTTCTTCCTTCAGGTTATCCATCAGCTTGCGGTTGAGCCAGGCGTTGTACAGGCGCGGCAGAATGTGGCTTTGCGCCCAGATGAGGTAGACCAGCGCAATAGATATAACGCGGTTTTGTTCCGATTCCAGCGGCCGGGTATCGACAATCGACAATAGCGGGCCAATCATCCAGATGACGGCCGCCACCGCCGTAGCGCCGAGAAAACCCCACAGCAGCCGGTTGGTCAGTATGGAAAGCAGAAGTGTCAGCATCCTTAATTTCCTTGGGGCAATCCGTTCAGCTCAGCCCGGGTATTATCGGGCGACACCAGCAGAGTAATTTCCACACGGCGGTTACGGGCACGGTTCTCAGGAGTGGTATTCGGCGCGATGGGGTTCATTTCCCCTCGCCCTTCGGCTTTTACGCGTTCGGGCTGCGTCAGATGATTTTGCAGTTGTTTTTGTACCGAACGCGCGCGTTCCAGGGACAGCTCGTAGTTCGAGGCAAAGCGCGCGCTGCGGATAGGCACGTTATCGCTATAGCCGACCACCAGAATGCGGCCGCTGACGTTGTTCATCGCTTGCGCAATACGGTCAATGACCGGGTCGTAGCGATCGCGCACCACCGTTGAGGCCGAAGCAAAGAGCCCGTCGCCTTTGAGGATCACCACGCTGCGGTCCGCTTCGTCACGGACCGCAACCAGCCCTTCGGCAATTTCCGGGCGCAGAAAACCTCGCAGGTTAAGTACCGCCGGCAATTTTTCCGCCGGCTGAGCAATCGACGCTTCCGGCAACGGCGTCTGGTAAATTTTCGCCAACACCGGGTTGGTAGCATCGCCAAGCCGCCAGTTAAGAATGATATAGAACAGACAGGCGGCGAACCCCGCCAGCGCGACGCAGGCCCACAGCGGCACCACCGGACGCCACAGTTTACGCAGCACCGGGCGATCCTCGCCGTGAACCGATAACGGCGGCGCGTAGCCGCCGCGTACGCCGCAAATCATCTGCCACAGGCGCTGTTTGATAGTTTCCAACTGCGTGCGGCCGTTATCCATTACCCGGTAACGCCCTTCAAAGCCGAGCAATAAGCAGTAGTTGATCAGTTCCAACAGATTGATATGTTCGCGCGGATTCTGCGACAGGCGTGCAAGCAGCTGGAAAAACTTCTCCCCGCCCCAGGTTTCATTGTGAAAGGTCACTAAAAGACCGCTGCCCGACCAGACGCCGCTACTCCCCCATGGCGTCAAGGCCGCCGCCTCGTCCAGTGCGGTACACAGGCAGTAACGGGCGCCGACTATTACTTCGTAGGGTAACCCCGCCTGCTGACCGCGCACTTCAAAACGGCGGATTTCATCAATCAAACGCTGGCGCAAACCGGCCTGGTCATCGTGCGATACCGAATGACGGATCTGGGGAATCGCATTAAGTAATGGGTTGGCGGCCGTCACCAGGGGATTATTGCCGCTCACGCCATGGTTGGCATCGGCCTGTTGTTCCTGCATCATCAACGCTCGCTTTCTTATTCCGACGGGCTACGGATAGCCCAAAATTCCATATCCAGGCCGGGGAACTCGCCTGCCAGATGCAGGGCGAAGGCGCCAGATTTCTCCATGTCGTTCCACAGCTCGCCGCCCTTCTCGACTGCAAAGTAGTTGTAACCGGCATGCCACGGAATTTGCGGCGGCGCGGCGGGCATAGCGCGCAGAATTAAACCCGGAAGCTGTAGTTGCACCAGATCGCGAATTTTGCTCACCGGCGCGACTTTCATCTGCGCCGGGAAGTGCGTTTGCAGAACATCACCTGGTACGCTGGCTTTAACTGCCAATACGAATCCGAAATCACGCACCATGCTGCTCTCGGGTACCGTTGCGATGTTCAACCCATGCGATCGTTCTATCAGCGGGAGTTGGATGGCATTGTCTTCCATTACCTGTGATAACCCCTGGCGCAGCAACAGCATCAGTTTGCCGAAGCAGCTCGCGAGATCGTCATGGTCATAAATCGGCAACGCAGCATCCGGACCGCGCTGCGCCATCCAGGTCGTCAGCTCGGCGGCGAACGGCAGCCAGCTATTCCACAATGACTCGGGATGAACTAACGGCAGCGTTTTGAGATGTGAGAGATGGCCGAGATGGCGATTGACCAACGCAAGTAGAGTGAACTCAATTAATTCGGAAGTATTAAAACGCCCCGGCTGTCGGAGCCGGCTGCCGATTTGCTGGCTACGCTGCGCCAGCAGACCATGCAAGTCGTTGATCATCGCGTAAATCAAAGGATGATTGATGCCGTTAAGCATCGGCGGGATATAGCCATTATCGAGTTTTACGGCGTTATCGTTGCGCTTTTCGGCGATGAACGCCACGCCGATGGCCGTCCACTCGGCGGTTAAATCCTTTTCCAGCATCAGGGTGAGCCGCGGGCGGGCAAACTGCACGGTGGCATCGCCAACCGACAGCGCATTGTCATCTTCCACATCCTGTTCAAACGCGGTAAATCGCGCCAGCGAGTCTTTTTCCTCGCTGAAGATAACCTCTTCCCGACCGCCGCGGCGTACCGGCAAGGCCAATACGACTTTTTCGCCCGTGACGTTATCCGGGATTTGCAACGGCGCCGGGCCCTGACGAGCATCGCGAAACTGGAAGAACGTCCCATCCGGCAGCAGGCCGCTGGCATAGCTCAGGGCAATGCACCCCTGACGCAGCATCGCATCATCAAGTTCAATCTCAAGAAAACCCCACAGCCAGGAGCGCTGTAATCCGCCCCATTCGCGAATTTGCGTTTGCAGGTAGCTTTCTGCCCGCTGAAAGTGATGCGGACGTAAAAACATGCCTTCGGTCCAGACCACCTTTTCTGCTTTATTCATACAAATTTCCTGTTAGGGCTCGCGCTATTGCTGCACGACGCGGATCCCGTTAACGTCAAGATATAAATTGGCTTGCAGTTGATCTGCCGACAGTTTCCAGAACTGCCAGAAAGGGGTTTCGCCAGGCGTTGGCAGAGGAAGAGAAATGCGCCACTTTTTACCATCCAGAGATTGGTATTCCGCCATCACTCCGATATAACGCGCCTCCGGCGAGCTTTGCCCGCTGAGTTTTTTTGCCAGTTGCCCCGGCATCAGGAAAAATTCATCGCTGTTCAGCAAGTTGCCGGCGAGAACTTTTTGCGCGTTATTTTGTAAGGAGTAGAAATCGGCGGACATGAATTCCGCATCGGATTTCAGCACTAACACTCTGACCTTTAATGGCGCAGAACGGTTAATTTGCGGGTGGGCCTGGAACTGAAGATTGTATCGGGCAGGGTCGCTGTGTGAAGACGAACCACATCCACTAACCAACGTAAAAAGAAACAAATAAAACGCCAGCATGACCTGGCGTAAAAGAGAGTTATTATTCATACGGTGTCGCTCGTAAAGGCGGGATTAATCCAGAATCCAGGTACCGTTATTGCCGTTTTTGCAGGCTTTGGTATTTCCGTCGACGCTCACGCAGGTCGCTTTCTTACGCGCCTTCGGGCGCTTCGACTGTTCGCGAACCGTTTTATCATACAGCTCACTTTTGACAACGGCATTGGCCGGAGCATAGCCAATTAAATTTTCCTGACCTTCATTGGCTAACGCTATCCAGCCGTCCTGGGCCTGTCCCAATGCAATATAATTAGCACCTGGAACTAATTGCACAATCACTTTGCCGCCATACCCGGCCTGGCTCATTACCGCGGCGGAATACAGCGCGCGATATTCTGCGTTAATCGGGGTAAATTCCGTTGGAGGAACAACAATATGGCGATGGGTCAAATTGACGCCGTTAACCTGCGTGGTTTCAATGGTGTCATCGGTAATTTGCGGCTTCGGCGGCGCTTCGCACCCTGCCAGTGAAACCGCAATCATAGCGGCTAAAAACACTCGCGTTTTCATATGCTTTTCCATTGCAATGCTATTATTTTCTTAAGGGTTATTCCTGCTTGAATAACAAGTCTGAATATCCTTAATCACTGTGCGTAAAAGGGTTCCAGCTGTGATATGGCCATAGCTACCGCACGAATCTTCACCGCAGTGGATCCCTTTATTACATTTCATTAACTATCACCACACAATTTTACAGATCGATCGAGTCAATTCAACACGCAATTTCGCCCCATTATCAGGAGCAGTTGGCGGAATTAATTTTTTCAGACTAATCTTATAATGATGATATCCCTGAAAAAACCTTCTGACGGCGGAAAAGTGTAATCGCAAAAACCATACAAAAGAAAGTGAAATTTAACTGATTGATTTAATGAATATAATATACGGTTTTATAAATCGGATTTTTCATTCACTGAAAAGATGGAATTATCCTAAATATTTTTACACGCATATTACCCCCACTAATGTTGGTAGGCCATTTGCAATATTATTAGTTCATTCTGAAAAGGGAGATTGATGGGGTAATTTGCTTCTGCGATGAAGACATTATCAGACAATATTGCAGACACAAGGCAGAAGGTAATAGCAGATTGGAGCCATAATGGCTCCAATCTTATTTAGTGATGATGGTGGTTGTGGTGCTTGTTGTACTCTTTTTCGCGCTTCTTATAATCCTTGCGACCATCACGATAACCTTTCTCATAGGCTTTACGCTGCTTTTTCTCCAGCTTTCGCCAGTGCTTATCACGATATTCATAGTGACGATGCCAGTAGTCTTTGTCACGCCAGCGCCCACCATCCCAGTAATGACCATAGGAATCACGGTCGCCAATCTGCAGTTTTATGGCCGGTAAAAGCGTAATCTCCTCGGCCTGGGTGACGATCGGTGCGGATGATGCCAGCAAGACGGCGGCCAGCAATAATATTTTTCGCATCGGATTCTCCTTAGCTGTGCGTTTAGTAATATGTTGTAACACAACCGACCAGCTAATTATCCAGGTTAATTCTGCTTTTTTGTCAGGAAATCACTGGGAGGATACTGTTATGTATGGATGTTAGAGGCGATCCTAATTGGCAACATGGCAGTAATTTTTCTCCGTCCAATTACACACCTTGCCCTCACCTGCGAATCATAAGACAATGTGATTTTTCAAGCGTCTACATGCCTACGGGAGTAATGATTATCGCTTCTCGTCGCCTCCTCTCCGTCACCAGCATGACCCGGCTCGGCGCGGTTGCCGCCGCCGTATTGCTGCTCGTGACTTGCACCAGTAAAGCGCCAAAATCGCTGGTGACCGCCAGCAAACCGCCCGTTGCGCAAAAATCGGCAAAAAATCAGCAGCCGGTGCGCGGCGTCTGGCTCACCACGGTTTCCCGTCTCGACTGGCCGCCGGTGGGTTCAATTATCGCCAGTAGCCCGGAAAGCCGTATCAGCCAGCAAAAGCTGGCCCTGATCGCCAAACTCGACAATCTACAACGCCTGGGCATCAATACCGTCTTCTTCCAGGTTAAACCGGATGGCACCGCGCTGTGGGAGTCCCACATCTTGCCGTGGTCAGACATGTTGACCGGCAAAATTGGCGAAAATCCCGGTTACGATCCGCTGCAGTTTATGCTCGATGAGGCGCATAAACGCGGGATGAAAGTTCACGCGTGGTTCAACCCGTATCGGGTTTCGGTCAATACTAAACCCGCCACCATCGCCGAACTTAACCACACCCTGACTCAGGTCCCCGCCAGCGTATTTGTCCTGCACCGCAACTGGATACGTACCGCCAGCGATCGCTTTGTGCTCGACCCAGGAATCCCGGAAGTCCGTGACTGGATCACCAGTATCGTGGCGGAAGTGGTGCAAAACTATCCTATCGATGGCGTGCAGTTTGATGACTATTTCTATACTGAAACGCCGGGATCGATGCTGAACGATAATCAAACCTATCAGCGATATGGTCAGGGTTATGCCTCGAAAGCCGACTGGCGGCGTCATAACACCCAACAGTTGATAGCGCAGGTCTCACAGACCATCAAGAAACTGAATCCGCAGGTTGAGTTTGGCGTCAGCCCGGCGGGGGTATGGCGCAACCGTTCCCACGATCCGGCCGGTTCTGACACCCGCGGCGCTGCGGCCTATGATGAGTCCTATGCCGATACCCGCAGTTGGGTTCAACAAGGGCTGTTGGATTATATCGCGCCGCAGCTGTACTGGCCGTTCGCCCGCGATGCCGCGCGCTATGATGTGCTGGCTAAGTGGTGGGCCGATGTCGTGAAACCCACTCACACCCGGCTCTATATCGGCGTGGCGCTGTATAAAGTCGGTGAACCGTCAAAAAATGAACCAGACTGGATGGTCGGCGGCGGCGTGCCGGAGCTGAAAAAGCAGATCGACCTCAATGAAACCACGCCAGGTATTCAGGGGACGATTCTGTTTCGCGAGAACAACCTTAACCAGCCGCAAACCCAGCAGGCGGTTCAGTATCTGCAGCAGCGCTGGGGGAGCTAATTTGTGCTAATCACCCTCCCCGTTGTGCGAACGGGGAGTTTCTGTTTTCCGCCTGAGAGCGCAGCGGTAGAGATTAAACCGTCAGTTCATCCACTACTTCCGCGACGCTCTTGACCTGCTGAATACTGCCGATGCCGGTTCCCAGTGAAATGTAACCTTCGTCAGTATTGCCCTCCAGCATGCCAATCCGTAGGCCGCGCAACCCGCCCATTTCCGCGGCTATGGTTTCATTACTGGCGCCGGATTTATCTAACGCCACCAGTCTGGCGGCTAATTGACCCGGCAGCGAACGATAGTAATCCGGCAATGTGCGAAATAGCTGCAAATCCAGGCCGTTAGCTTGCACGATCATCTCTTTCACCGATTGCGGCACGCGGCTCTCGGTGGTGCTGATAAACACGGAGCCGGCAAATACCCCCTGCGCGCCCAGCGCGTGGGCGGCCCTGGCGGTGCGCCGGTCGGTAATCCCCCCAGCCGCCAGCACCGGCACGCGCTTCACCGCATCGACAATCAATGGCACGATAGAAAACGTTCCCAATGCCGTCCCCGGAAGCGTTCCACCTTCGTCGAAGCCGGTGGCGACAATAACATCAGCGCCCATCTCCTCGGCCTCGCGGCTGTTTTCCGGCGTCGGGTTAATATCACGATAGATAATGTTGATCCCGGCCTGCTTAAGAGAAGCAAACAGCGAGGGAATGATAGCCCCTTGACCATAGCCGGTATAAACCACCGCTTTAACCCCCTCTTCTTTTACTACTTCTACAATCGGCGGCGTCCAGATATCGTTTTCAACCGTCGGAATGAGATTGACGGCAAAAGGTTTCTCGGTGAGTAATTTCGTTTTACGGATCTCTTCACGCATCTTTTCTGCCGTTTCCTGCGGCGTCGAGACGGCGGTTTGCGCGGTTAAACCTGCGTTCGGCCCTAATACGCCAAGCCCTCCGGCATTACTGACGGCGGCGACCAATCGGGCGTCGGTCAGCCAGGATAACGGCCCCTGAATGACAGGTTTTTCAATACCGAGAATATGGCTAACAGAACGGTTTTGCATGATGCGACTTCCTTAGTGTGTTTTCTGGCGCTTAACGCTGGGATGACGACACTGTAGGCCGCTTTATTGTTTGGAAAAATAGTAGAAATTATCCATCACTGTTATTAAATAAGTAATAATCAAAGTGAAATACCAAGCCGTCATCAGAGCACATTGATAAAAATGAACTTAAATCTATTTGAATCTATTAAGATTTTTATCGAAATCATCGACTCTGGCAGCTTTACGCGTGCCGCCGAGAATCTGCAGATCCACCGCCCGGCGGTCACGAAAGCGCTACAGCAGCTGGAGCAGCACTGCGGCGTTAGGCTTCTGCAGCGTACCACCCGACAGATCCACCTCACCCCTGATGGCGAGGCGTTTTATCGTCGTAGTAAACCTCTGCTGGCGCAGGCCGACGAGCTGATGGAATCTTTCGCCCCGCAGCGTCCGCTGCAGGGTCAACTGCGCGTCGATATGCCTATCGCCCTGGCGAAGTTAGTGGTCGTACCGAATCTCCCCGCCTTTTATCATCAGCATCCGGAGCTTGAAATTGTGCTGAGCAGCTCCGACCGACGGCGGGATATGCTTCGTGAGGGCCTCGATTGCGTTCTGCGCATCGGCGAACTTGAAGACGGTGACTATATCGCACGTCATCTCGGTACCGTCGGTATGAAAACCTGCGCCAGCCCGGCCTACCTGGCGAAACACGGCGTTCCCACAATCCTTGACGACCTGCAGCATCATCAGGCGATCAACTGGCTGAATAACAGTAATCATCAGACCATGCGCTGGGTGTTTCAGACTGACGCCGGACCGCAGACTCTTGCGCTGGCCGGCAAACTGGTGGTGGATAATTCAGAGACGTACATTGCCGCCGGTTTGGCTGGGCTCGGCATTATGCAGGGTCTGGATCTTTTCCTGCAACCCTGGTTGAAGAGCGGTGAGTTGGTTGAGGTCCTGCCGAATAATCCGGTTCCCTCCAGAAAATTATCGCTTATCTATCCCCATCGTCATGTATCACGCAAGGTGCGCGTCTTCGCCGAGTGGCTGGCGACGCTGTTATAGAAATAAGGATACAATAAAGCCCGGCGCGATATGCCGCCGGGCATGAGTTAAGGCGAGGTAAGTTCATCGTAGAGCGTTCGCAATCGGCTGCGAAGAAAGAGTACCGCTTTGTGTTTACGCGACAGCCACGCCTGCTCGCTGGCGCCGCTCTCTGCCGCCAACTCCCTGTAGCTATAGCCCTGCAGTTCGGTTTTCTCGAAGGCTTCTCGCTGCAGCGGCGGCAACTCCGCCAGCGCTTCAGTTAATGCCTCCCACAGCAGTTCTTTAAGGTATGCTTCCTCCGGCGTCTGCGCGATGCCAAACAGCGTTTCCGCCAGCTCATCCTCGGCAGAGCCGCCATCGCCATCCTCATCGCTGTCGAATGTTAATGGCAACTCGCGCTTCTTGCGCGACCGATCGGTCATTTCATTACGCGCCGCCCGGAATAACCATGCCGCCACGTTCTCCACCGGTTGCTCGACTTTCATCAGTTGCAGGGTAACTTCCTGCAGGATGTCATCGGCATCGTCACGTACGGCGGTTCTACCGCGAATAAACGCCCTTAAACGCGCACGACAGGCGGCAAGCGCAGACAGCAGCCGTGATTCCCCCGCCATCGTGTTGTTTACCTCGTTCACTCGGCATCCGGCGTCTTCGCCGAGGTGTTATCGTCAGTCGGTTGCCCGCCGCGACGTTCATGCCAGGCGCAGCGGCCGTGATGTCCGTGGCGACCAAAACGTTGAGCAAACTCCTCTCGCTGCTCCGGGGTCATGGTCATCCAGCGTTCATGCATGCGTCGACGCGCCTGCGCCATACCAAACATACCGCGATGAAAACCTAAACCGCCAAACAAGATACGGCACAGCGCCAGCAACCCCAAAGCCTGCCAGAAACCGATGCTTTTCACCCCGAAGATAGCCGGCAGCAAGGCGTTCCATAGCGACATCACGACCAGACTCAGTACCACAACAATCAGCGCGCCGATGATCAGCGGCCGCGCCATTCTGTGACGTCCAAAACCCTGGTGATGATGCCCGTGTCGTTCAAAATCTCTCATCGTCAATTACCTCATTAAAATGTATGTATCGAGGTAGACGAATCAGCGAAGAAAATATTGCCAACAAAAATGAAAAAATAACGCAATCACGAAAACGGGCAATAGCACTCAGAAACTCATTGCTAAACCGAGGCCGTACCCTTCGGTGTTATTACCGAACATGTAGCGGGCCACCAGTCGGGTGCGGGTGATAAATACCGGGTACTGGCTACTATCGAGCTCCAGGCCAATACCAAGCGAACTCAGGCTATCAAAACCGAGTTCACCGCGCTGGTCGCCGAGATACATGGTATGGGCGCCTTCCAGCACATAGCGCACCGGGCTTTTCAGCAGCGTCCAGTCGGCAATCGGCGCGCGTCGGCGAAGGTAGATACCCAGATTTTCGGCACTGGCCTGCCCCTGTACCGCTTCAGATGTGCTACCGAAGGTTTGCAAATTCATCGCGGAATAGCGCGCCTCTATATCAATATCCTGCGTTTTGGAAAACAGTTCATAATCGAGCATTAGCGACCCGCCCAACCCATAGGCGTTCAGTCGTCCACCATCGAGGAAGCGAATATCGGCATCGGTTTTACGTTCGAGTGCCCAGCGACCAAGACGCGCATCACTGGCCATGGTGCCCAGCATCATATTGAAGATAGGCCGTAGTACCAGTTTTCCGCCCCAGCGGTCCTGATACAACGGAAAGTCCCAGCCGACGCCGCCGGTGGCGGTCAGACTGTTCCATTTGGTCGGGATGGTACGACTTTGGTCGCCATCGCTGATTACAAATTGTGGGTCGTAGCGGCTATAACCCATGGTGCCTTCCAGATAGAGAGGAAAGCTGTCGCTCAGCGTTGCGCCGCCGCCGAATTGGGTGATGGTGAGTTCGTTTTTCTCATTGGCGCCGGAACCAATATTCAGGTCGCTGGCGGTTACATCAGGCACCACGGTATAACTCATTAAGGTGAGCACCGCGTCCGCACGCTGCTTTAGCCGACTGCCGTCGAGGGCATAGCCTGCCTGGCTGACGAATAGCACCGCCAGCAGTAGCCAGGACGCGCGCGGAACGACAAATACCATGGTCTGATGCTACCTCAACGGGGGATTCGTTTGATTGAGTATAGCCAGCAGCGACCAATCGTTAGTTATTTTTCAATACGCTGCAGTTGAATGGCATCTGCCTGCTGCGCTTTATCAGCAAGCTGCTGGAACTGCTGCGGAGAATAAAAATTTTGCGGCGCTGGTAGCGACTGCATATCCTGCCCTGGATGGATTTGCAGTTGACCCAGTTCAGCGAGCGTAAACCCGGCAACTTCCTTTGGCATCGTCAGACGATACGGCGGCGTGCGTTCAAAAGGAACCGGCGTTGGCAGGCGATTTTCGCTGAGATCGTAATTCCGCTTCAGTACCAAAAATTTGTCCGGTACCCTGCGCTTACTGTTCCACCAGTCGCCGTCAATCTCGCGAAACATCCGTTCCGTCTCACTTTGCGGCGCGACCAGCAGTTTGACCAACGCCTGTTTTAACGCCGCTTCCATCGCCCGGTTGTAGGCATCGACCGAACCGGCTTGCCCTTGCAATATGACGTTGATCGCCAGACGTGCGCCCAGCAGATTGGAGTAGAGATCCTCCGGCGAAAAGGCGGAAATCTCTTCCGAAAAGCCCGGAACCGATTGGAAGCCATACCATTGGGCGATCTCATGCCATTGCGCAATTTCAAAGGCCAGATGGCCGGCAAGCCACGCGGCAATCGTATATCGCTGCGGCAATGAAGCCGGCGGCGTAAAGGCATTTAACTGGACGCGGCGGACGCCCAGCTCCTCGCTATAAAAGATACGTCCTGGCTGGCCGAGCGTGGGATAAATTCGGCTGAATAAATAGAAGGTGTAATCAGCGGTATCGCGCACATGGGCAATATCAATAAAGCCGCCGCGGCGGGTATAAATAAGGCCATTGTGCTCATCGCTTAAGCCAATCAGATTTTTAACCGCGCCGAGCGCGCTATCGTTGTAATGATGCTCACCTAAGGTATCGAGCGTCAGCACATTGCCAATCTGATAAACCGGGATCGGCACGCCAATGGCGCGCACCCGCAGATCGAACCCGAAGGCGCAGCATGGGCGCAGCGATTCCGGCGGTGACAATTCACCCACTACCGGGCTGACATGATTAACGGGAATCGTCGGTAATACCGGGTCCTGGGCAAATACCGAAAAAGCGGCTGCCCATAACCACCACAAACTCTTACGCATCAAAAGCGTTCTCCACCACACAAAAACAGCGCGCATCATACTCGCCGATGACTACGCGCCGTTAAGTCAAAAACGGTATTCGCCAGCGACAAAGAAACTATTGCGCTCGTTAAAGCCAAATTCGGTTAGCACATTGAAGTTACGCGTGATTTCGTACTGGGCGCCGATCAGCATATTCCACGGTGAAGTGAGTTTCTGTTTGACATCAAACTTGCCGTCGCCGTCTTTATTGACCGCGGCAATCAATGGCTGCAGCTGTGGCGGCATATGCAAATCAGCAAGATTGCCTTTAAATTCCTGCTGCACGTCCTGATACATACTGCCAACCCACACGCTGAGATGCGAAGGGCCAGAAATTCCCTGTAGATCAAATCGATAACCCACGCGAGGTGACACTGTCACGGCAGAGATGCTGCCGTCGAGAATATCAAAATCGGTGCGGGTATAGTTAGTATCGACGAGGGCAAACCAGTTCTCATAGCCGCCAGCCAGCGTGAACCCGCCCCCCCAGGTAGTACCTTTGAAATCAAGGACAAAATCGATGTTTTGCAATTCGCCGCTTTGGTTGAGGTTATGCACCGCGCCGGCGATGATGCGATCCAGACCGCGGTATTGCGTCGGGTCAGCATCGACCGACACATTCGACACCGACGAACCGCGGGTGTGGCCCAAAATTCCGTAGACATTAAGGAATGGAAATACCCACATATCGAGACGCAGGTTCTCAGTTTTGCTCTTCTCCCGCGTGTGTCCGGCGTCAATGGCGAACATATCGCTGGGGATTGGATGGTTACCCAGTTTCAGTCCGGAAAAGGTGATGCTGTCGACCATAATATCCTGGCGCATATTCATATAGCTGAGATTGACGCCAAACGGCAGCGGAATGGAATAACCGCGGGCGCGGGCTTCGTCGCCCCAGATGGGAAAGTAGCTATCACTGTCGTCACTTTCCGCCGCACAGGCATTCCACACGGCGCCAGAGGTTAATAGCAGCGTAATGACGGTTGTTTTCCATCTCATTTTTTATATGTACCTTTACAGTCCGGAACCCACATTAAAATAGACCGCCTGTTCGTGTTCGCTGAAGGCGACATCGGCGCCGGTAAATAACCCATACTGACGGGCGACCAGATAACGAAAACCGGTGCCCCACGCCACTTCGTTTTGCTGCCACAACGCCCCGGCTTCGTCAGCGGTGCTACCGACGCCGACAAAACCCTGCAGGATCCAGCGCGGCGCAAATTGCCAGGCCAGTTGTGTCTGGGCGACAGCGACATAATCGCCCTGATAGCGAAAACGCGAGATGCCACGCAGTTCGATGTAAGGCCGGGCCATTGGCGTCAGGTGCTTGTCATGATGAGTTAGCGACTGATAATTCGCCGCCAGCGCCAGGGTTAAGGTCGGCGCCAGCGGGATAAAGTATTTACCATCCAGCGACAACTGATTGTAATGATAGTCGCCGCCAAGCAGAGCGCGGTAAAAACGGTACTCGCCCTGTAGCGATAACCCTTTCTTAGGGTAGAAAAAATTATCGGTGGTGTCATATTCCGCCACTACGCCCAACGCCGAAGAGGTGCTTTTCTCCCCCAGCACCCGCTGCCACACCTTGTTAATCACCTGATTGTCCGCGGTCACATCGGTATGTGCATAGAATTGCGAGGCGCCAAGAAAAACCGGCGAGTCCCCCACGCGAAATAACAGCTTTTGTAGACCGCCATAGCCTTTGGTGTGGGTTTGCACCGCCACATTTTTGTTAAAACCGGCAATATCGCCCGAATAGATATCGAGATTGACATTGGCGTAGCCCGCGCCAACCAGGTAACGAATCCGGTCGTGATTCCACGTATGGCGATGCGCGGCGCCGATGAACCAGGTGCCATTTTGCGTCCCGCCGCCGCCGACCCCCGTTAGCGCTGGTGGAATAAAACGATCGCCCTCGCGGGAGCCTTTACCATGCAGAAATAAACCAAACAGACCGCCGCCGTAGCCGATAGCCGGCTCGGTGATCATTACCGGCACCGGCAAAAAACCGTAGGGGTTATCCTGCAGATACTGGCTCATATCAAGCATGCCATCTTCAGGATCGAACAATTGGGCGGCACGAGACGCGTCAGGCGCGAGGGCAAGCATCAGTAAAAGAGTAAGGCCTGCCAGCTTCATGCGGTCTCCAGCACTGACGCATTCATAAGGGGATATTAAGGGAATGTGCTAAAAATATATCGTAAGCCCTTGTTCTTCGCCAACTTACCCTCTCCTTACTTTGCTTATTTTTGGATAAAAAAGCGTGGTTAATCACACAAATTGATAAAGGTTGTTTATCGATCTGACACATAACCACTCAATTGTGACAATGTCACTACTATCGACGCTTTTTACCTTGTCGCCGTTGTAATCAAAAAGTGAATGACGTATAACATGTCGCAACCGAGGGGTGTCCCGTGAGGGCTGAGATGGCGTAAAAACCGAACCCTTTGAACCTGATCTGGGTCATGCCAGCGAAGGGACGGGTCGGCATGTTCGCCAGTTTTCAGTTTTTACCTGTTCACACTTCTGCACGCCCGGATCTCCCCTTATTTTCAGGAGGTCCCATGATGATTCCCGCTTTTACCCAAGGTCTTTACGGTCGACTGCGTGAGCAGGCCGGTGGCGAGTGGCAACGCTATGTATCGCACCCTTTCCTCCAGCAATTAGCCGCGGGTACGCTGCCGCAGGCAGCCTTTCGTCATTATCTAACCCAGGATTATCTGTTCCTGATCCACTTCGCTCGCAGCTACGCCCTGCTGGTCAGCAAACTTCGCACGTTGCCGGAGATGCGCGCCGCCGCCGCCTCGATGAATGCCATCCTTGCTGAGCTACCGCTACATGTGGGCTATTGCGAGCAATGGGGGCTGAATGAAGACGCTATGGCCCTGCAAAGCGAAGCGATGGAAACCGTCAACTACACGCGCTACGTACTGGATATCGGCCACGCCGGCGACGCGTTGGATCTGCTGGCGGCGCTGCTGCCCTGCGTTGCGGGTTACGCGGAAATCGGGCTCGGTCTGCTGCACAACCCACAAACCAACTTGCACGATAATCCCTATGCTTCATGGATCCGCAACTACGGCGACGAGAGCTATCTTCAGGGCGTCAACGCGGCGATCGGCCTGCTGGAAACCCTCTGGCAACAGCGCGGCGCGGAATCACGGTTCGCCGGACTGAGCGACATATTTACTACCGCTACCCGGCTGGAAGGCAATTTCTGGCAGATGGGTCTGAATGCCGCCGGGCAGGTCCAGGCGTGATGGCGCCAGGCATTCACGTTCGCGATTTATGCCTGCGCTTTGGCACACGGACTATCTTTCGCGATCTCGCCTTTGATATTGCCGCCGGGCAATGGGTGTCGCTCCTTGGCGCCAGCGGCGCGGGCAAAACCAGCCTGTTGCGTATTATCGCCGGGCTGGCGGCGCCAACCCGCGGAACCGTCATCGCCAGCGATGGCCTTCCCGTCACTACGCGACTGGCGTGGATGGGTCAAAAAGATCTGCTCTATCCGTGGCTTAATGTGCGGGAAAATGTCGCCCTCGGCGCCAGGCTGCGCGGTGAGAAGGTCGACAACGCCCGCGTCAACGAGCTTCTTGAGCAGGTAGGACTGGCCTCCTGCGCTGATGAACGCCCTGCCGCGCTGTCCGGCGGGATGCGCCAGCGCGCGGCGTTGGCGCGCACCCTCTATGAAGATCGGCCCATTGTGCTGATGGATGAACCGTTTTCCGCTCTCGATACCCTCACCCGCACACGCATTCAGAGCCTGGCCGCGCGCTTACTGACCGGACGAACCGTAGTGCTCATTACCCACGACCCGATGGAAGCCTGCCGCCTCAGCCATCGGCTGCTGGTGCTCTCGCCTGATGGTGAAATTGATGATAGCCATCATTTAAGTGGCGTTCCGCCCCGCGATCCGGATGATGGCGCGCTGTTGGCAAGTCAGGCGCAGCTGCTGCAGCAATTGATGAGGGCGAACGGATGAGGGGCAAGTTACTGCGCGGGTGCAGCGTATTTTGTGGCCTACTGTTGCTCTGGCAGTTGGCGAGCTACAGCGGCATTCCCGCCTTTTTGTTGCCTTCTCCGGCGGCGGTCGCTGAAGCGCTGTGGAATAACCGTAGTTATCTGGCCAGCCACACCCTGGTCACCCTGAGCGAAATTCTCAGCGGAATGGCGCTCGGCGTCGCGCTCGGTATGGTGCTGGCGCTTTGTATGACCATGTCGCCGCGATTACAGCGGTGGGTAATGCCGCTGGTACTGACCAGCCAGGCCATTCCGGTCTTCGCCCTCGCGCCGCTACTGGTGCTGTGGTTTGGTTTTGGTATGAGCGCCAAGGTCATGATGGCGGTGCTGGTTATTTTCTTCCCCGTTACCTCGGCTTTCTTTGATGGTCTGCAACGGGTCAATCGCGACTATCTCGATCTGGCCCGCACCATGGGCGCCTCCTTTGGCGCTCAATTGCGCCATGTCCGACTCATGGCGGCGCTACCCGCGCTAGGTTCCGGCCTGCGGATGGCCGCCGCCGTCGCCCCCATTGGCGCGATTATTGGCGAATGGGTCGGCTCCGCCGAGGGGCTTGGCTACGTAATGCTGAATGCCAATGCCCGCCTGCAAACCGATATCTGCTTCGCCGCCTTGTTCATTTTAGTGCTGCTGACCATCGCGCTGTGGTTGGCGGTCGACGCCTTTTTGCACCGGCTGATCGACTGGTCGCCGGAATAACTTATCAACAGATAATAAGGAAGAGATATGCGTATACCTCTGTTGGCCGGCCTCACTCTGCTGGTTTCCGGTCAGGCATCGGCAAATGAAAAGCTGACCCTGGTACTGGACTGGTACATCAACCCGGATCATGCGCCCATTATGGTGGCGGAACAGATTGGCGCCTTTCGGGATGCCGGGCTGGATGTCAACATCATCCCCCCTTCCGACCCGGCGCTCCCTCCGCGCCTGGTTGCCGCTCGCCAGGCTGATTTAGCGATAACCTATCAACCGCAGGTTCACTTCTTCGCCGATGAAGGACTGCCGCTGGTCCGCGTCGGGACGCTGATCCACTCGCCGCTGAATACCGTGATTGCGCTGGATCCGCGCATCAAATCTCCGGCCGATCTACAAGGGAAAAAAGTGGGATACTCGGTGAGCGGTATTGAACAAGCGACGCTGGCCACCATGGCGCAGCATGCTCACATCGACCCTGACAGCATCAAATTGATCAACGTTAATTTCCAGCTCACCAGCGCTCTGCTGGCCGGCCAGGTTGATGCCGTTATCGGCGGTTATCGCAATATCGAAGCGCTGGAACTCAAACTGCAGGGCAAAAAACCGGTGGTCATGAACGTGGAAGACTATGGCGTGCCCGCTTACGACGAACTGGTGATCGTCGCAAACAAGGCCGAGGTCAACGCCCCTAAAATCAAAAAGTTTCTCGACGCATTACAGCAGGGCGTGAGCTATTTGCGCGCCCATCCGCAGCAAACCTGGCAGCGGTTTGCCAAAGAGCATCCGGAACTCAATACCGAACTGAACCAGCAGGCGTGGTTGCAGAGCGTGCCGCTGTTCGCCACCGATCCGGCAGCGTTAGATAAGCCGCGTTATGACGCGTATGAACAATTTTTATATAACAACAAGTTGGTGAAAAAAGTAACACCTTTAGCAAATTATGCGGTTGAACTGCGTTAAGTAACCATAAAACTGACGGAAGTATTTCCGTCAGTCATTCAGCGAAGCGGTAATAAAAATATATAGACTTTCTCACTAATAATTACACTTTCCATGGTTTTAAAAACAATCGAAATTTATCTTTTAAATCAGCTAATTATATTGACACCCCTGTATGTAATAATGACGTCAAAATAGCGCCATAAATTAAAGATTGAATGCGGATTTAAAAAGCCATATATTGTGCGCGCTTTATGAATGCCGATTCAATTTTCTAAACCTTTTTATTCAACCAGAGTTCAAACGTAACGCTGGTTGTGGGAGTGATATGATGACGGATAAAGTCCGTATTGATACTTTAAGTGCAGATTTATTGGACGCGAACAACGAAACCTTTTTGGCTCGTCAGGCTGAATTCGAATCGAATGTCAGGAGTTACCCTCGCAAGTTGCCGCTCGCCATCACCAAAGCCGAAGGCGTTTGGCTGACCGATGCGGATAACAAACAGTACCTGGACTGCCTCGCCGGCGCCGGGACCCTCGCTCTGGGCCATAACCATCCTGAAGTACTGCAGAGCATCCAAAGTGTCATTACCAGCGGCTTGCCGTTACATACCCTCGATCTGACAACACCGTTAAAAGATCGCTTCTCTGAATACCTGCTCTCCTGCCTGCCGGGCGAAGGGAAAGAGTATTGCCTGCAGTTCACCGGTCCTTCCGGCGCTGACGCCGTTGAAGCCGCGCTGAAGCTGGCGAAAAAATACACCGGCCGTACGGCGGTGATCAGCTTCTCCGGCGGTTATCACGGGATGACCCACGGCGCGCTGTCCGTGACCGGCAATCTGTCGCCAAAAGCGGCGGTCAACGGCATGATGCCGGAAGTCCAGTTTATGCCTTATCCGCACCTGTATCGTTGCCCTCTTGGTATCGGCGGCGAAGCGGGCGTGAAAGCGCTGACCTACTACTTCGAAAACCTGATCAACGACGTGGAAAGCGGCGTTCGCAAACCTGCGGCAGTTATCCTTGAAGCCGTTCAGGGTGAAGGCGGCGTGAACCCGGCGCCGGTTGAGTGGCTGCAGCGCATCCGCAAAGTCACCAAAGAGCACGGCATTCTGCTGATCATCGATGAAGTTCAGGCAGGCTTCGCCCGTACCGGTAAATTCTTCGCCTTCGAACACGCCGGCATTGAGCCGGACATCATCGTGATGTCTAAAGCCGTCGGCGGTGGTCTGCCAATGGCGGTTCTGGGCATTAAGAAAGAGTTCGATGCCTGGGAACCTGGCCACCATACCGGCACCTTCCGCGGCAACCAGCTGGCGATGGCCACCGGCCTGACCACCCTGCGCCACCTGCGTGATAACAAGATTGCCGACAAAGTCGCCGCCCAGGGCGAGTGGCTGAAAGGCAAACTGGCGGAAATGCAGAAACGCTATCCGGTTATCGGTCACGTTCGCGGTCTCGGTCTGATGATCGGTATCGAAATCGTGAAGCCGAACGAGGCGCAGGATCATATGGGTTGCTACCCGGCTGACGGCGAACTCTCCGCGCTGCTGCAGAAGAAATGCTTCGAAGCGGGCCTGATCCTGGAACGCGGCGGCCGTCACGGTTGCGTACTGCGTCTGCTGCCATCTCTGCTGATTAGCGACGCGGAGCTGGAAGTATTCCTCGATAAGTTTGAACAGGCCCTGCTGGCCGCCGGCGTAAAACCGGTCTGAGTGGAGTAAGTGACCGCAATGTCCAAATTGAATCCGATTCTGGCTGGGTCCGCGGCAAGCATTGACGCTTACCAGCAGGTCATTTCCCAGACCAGCCAGGCGGTTGCGCAGTGGCTGCAACAACCTGAAATGTATCAGGGGAAAAGCGTTGATGAACTCCGTGAGCGCATCACCCTTGATTTTAACGAACAGGGTCTGGGCAACCAGGCGGCGATTGAACGTGCGATCGAGTACTTCCTGAAAGACAGCCTATCGGTGCATCATCCGCAGTGCGTGGCGCACCTGCACTGCCCGAGCCTGGTTATCAGCCAGGCGGCGGAAGTGCTGATCAACGCCACCAACCAGAGCATGGACTCCTGGGATCAGAGTCCGTCGGCGACCATCATCGAGATGAAGCTGATCGAGTGGTTGCGCGCGCAGGTCGGTTATCCGGCTGGCGATGCCGGCGTCTTCACCAGCGGCGGCACCCAGAGCAATCTGATGGGCCTGATGCTGGCGCGCGACGCCTTCTTTGCCCGTCAGGGGCATTCCATCCAGCAGGATGGTATTCCGGGCGACATTCGGCAGTACAAAGTGCTGTGCTCGGAAAACGCCCACTTCTCGGTGCAGAAGAACATGGCGCTGATGGGGCTTGGCTATCGCTCGGTCACGCTGGTGAAAACCGATGAATTCGCCCGTATGGACGTCACCGACCTGAAGGCCAAGATTGCGCAAGCGCAGGCCAACGGCGAGCAGATCATGGCCATCGTCGCCACCGCCGGTACCACCGACGCGGGCGCGATTGACCCGCTGCGTGATATCGCCGCTATCGCGGCGGAGCACCAGATCTGGCTGCACGTTGATGCCGCGTGGGGCGGCGCGCTGCTGCTGTCCGAGCAGTATCGCGATTACCTCGACGGCCTGGAGTTAGTGGATTCAGTAACCCTGGACTTCCACAAGCAGTTCTTCCAGACCATCAGCTGCGGCGCCTTCCTGCTGAAAGAGGCGCGTCATTACGAGCTGATGCGCTATCAGGCGGCCTATCTGAACTCCGAGTTTGATGAAGAACATGGCGTTCCGAACCTGGTCTCCAAATCGCTGCAGACCACCCGCCGCTTCGACGCGCTGAAGCTGTGGATGGGGCTTGAGGCACTGGGCAAGAAACAGTACGCTTCAATCATCGATCATGGCATGACGATGGCGAAAAACGTCGCGGAGTTCATTCAGTCTCAACCAACGCTGGAGCTGGTCATGCAGCCGCAGCTGGCAAGCGTGCTGTTCCGCTCACGTCCGGCGCAAATGGCTGGTAGCGATACCGCAGCGATCGCCCTGCTTAACCAGCGCGTGGGCGACGCCCTGCTGGAGTCCGGCCGCGCCAACGTCGGCGTGACCGAGCATAACGGCGTAACCTGCCTGAAGCTGACGCTGCTCAACCCGGTGGTAACGCTGGAGGATGTGAAAGTCCTGCTGAGCCTCGTTGAACGCACTGCCCAGGAACTGCTGGCGAAATAAGACGCTGCCGATTAGCGAGTGTCCTGCAAAGCCGATAACTGCTGTTATCGGCTTTTTTATTTCCCTCTCACGTCCGCGCTTCGCGCAGCAGTTGTTGGATCACCTGCTCCTGACGGGCATAATCGCCTTCGCCAAAGGCGGTATAGCGCAGTTGTCCCCGCGCGTCGAAGAAATAATGCGCCGGCCAGTACTGATTACCAAACGCATTCCAGATGGCGTAGTTGTTATCCGCGACAACCGGATAGTTTAGCTGCCGCTGGCTGACCGCTTCACGAAGCTGCGGCAACGATCGTTCCCACGGATATTCCGGCGTATGTACGCCAATCACCACCAGCCCCGCATCGCGATACTTATTGGCCCACGCCCGTACATAAGGCAGCGTATGCTGACAGTTGATGCAATCGCGGGTCCAAAAATCAATCAGCACCACCTTGCCCTTTAACGCCGCCTTGGTAAGCGGTGGGCTATTAATCCATGCGGTGCCGCCGTGCAAATCCGGCATAGCGCTGGTTGGCCGCGGCGCGACGATCGGCTCCAGCCGAACCCGTTGCGGAGCCTGCGGCATAAACGCGCTGAGCCGCTGCTCCAGACGATGGGTTAAACCGCTGGCGCCCTGCAGATAACGATCGCTGCCGCTGGCGATTAACGCCACCACGGCCAGCATCGCCACGCCAGCCAGTTTGCGCAACCGCCCACTTATCACCTGACCACCGCGCAGACGGGAAATCAGCCGCGCGCCGAACCACCCCAATAGCAGCAACATCAGCGCGCATCCGCTGGCATAGGAAAGCAGCAAGATGCCGGTCGTCACTGAATTTCCTTGCAACAACGCCAGGCTAAATATCGCCCCCAGCACCGGTCCCGCGCACGGCGCCCAAAGTAGTCCAATCGCCAGTCCGGCGAGCACTGAAGCGAGCCCACTGCCATAACGATAGCTCTGTTGGTTAAGTTGATTGCCCAGCGCCACCGCTGGCGATCCGAGCCAACCTGCAACGCGTGATGACAGCAAACTGATGGCCACAACGACCAAAAAGCCCAGCGCCAGCCAACGCCCAACGATAGTCAGATTGACTAACCACCCTGTTGCCGCCGTGGCCAGCAGCGACACAGCGGTAAACATCAACCCCATACCGAACAACAACAAGATCAGTTGTCCCCTACGCCCGCTAACGCTGGCAAACACCAGCGGGATCACCGGTAAGGTACAGGGGCTGAGCAGCGTCAACATACCGGCCAAAAATGCAATCACAACAGCCATGATCATTCTCCTTCGCAACGTTGCCGAAGTGGCAACGTCAGCATTACAACAGGCGATTGTATGGCGGATATGTCCGTGAAACGGCGGTTTAGTATAGGGATTTATCTGCAGTTGACGTGGATACAGAAGGATACAAAGCGGCGGTCTTGAGACGTACCCGCGCCTCAAGACCGCCCTGTTGAAGATTATGCAGGGTCAAACTTCCCTGCATCTGTCCGGCGAGCTGGGCGGCGATTGCCAGCCCCAAACCGGTACCGCCGGTATCGCGATTACGTGACTGCTCGAGGCGATAGAACGGCTGCAGTACGGCGGTGAGTTCTTCTTCCGGGATGCCGGGGCCATCATCAGCAACGTGAATGATAACATCGCCATTCGGCGAATAACTCAGGCTGATTTCTACCTTTTCGGCGTATTTCAGCCCATTATCGATTAAATTACTCATGATTCGCCGCAGCGCCTGTGGCTGAAGCGCCATGACGTCCGCCCCTTTAGCGGCATGAAAACTGACCGCTTTACCGATGTCGGCATAATCACAGGCGATGCTATCCAGTAATGCATTGAGACTCATCCGCTGCGGCGCTTCTGCCAGCGGTTCGGCCGATCGTGCCAGCGCGATGCCCTCACGAACCAGTCGGGTCATGCTATCGAGATCCTGTAACAGCTTATCGCGGAGTGCCGGTTGGTCAGCCATCTCGACCCTTAGCTTCATACGGGTAATCGGCGTCTGTAAATCGTGAGAGATCGCCGCCAGGATCCGCGCGCGCTCCTGCAAATGGTCCTGTATTCGCTTTTGCATCGCGTTGAAGGCGCGCGCCGCGCGCTGCACCTCCTGCGGCCCCTTCTCGGCCAGCGGCCCTGCCGCCGGAGTAGCCGGTTGCAGCGTATCAATGGCGCGGGTAAAACGGGCCATCGGCGCAACCACCTGGCGGACGGCGTACCAGGCGCAAAATAGCAGTAACAGAAACTGAGTGACCAGCACCAGCGGCAGCCAACGCGCGATGGCCGGCAGCTTTGGCCACAGGTCAATGCTCAGCGGCGCGCCGTCGCGCAGGGTCACGTGGGCCTGAATATGTTCGCGCGGTCCAGGGACGGCGACAATACTCACAGGATAGCGACCGCTCAGAGCTTCCTGTAACGAGCGTACCGCATCGCGGGTACGCCAGCTGGTGGGATAGTCGCCAGTTTGTCCGGCAGAAAGCTGATAGCGATAGTTACCGCGCGCCAGACGCGGCAACCAATGCGGGCGTTCTTGCGCCGGAAGACGATCAAGGATAGCCACGCTAGTGGCGACATCATATTCAAGGTTGCCCAGCATGACGCTACGGGCGCTGCTCATGCGTTCGTAGAGCAGAAGCGATAGCGTCAGGGCATTCGCAAGCAGCAGAGCGAGAAAAATCATCAACATTAAGCGCGACTGCAGTGACGCCGGCCACACTTTCATTATCGCGCCTCGCGGATCGACACCGGCACTGACAGCACATAACCCTCGCTGCGCACGGTTTTGATATAGGCGGGCTCACGCGCGTCCTCCCGCAGGCGCTGACGCAGGCGGCTCACTAACAGATCGATAGACCGTTCAAACAGTTCGGCATCACGCCCCTGGGTGAGATTCAACAACTGATCGCGGTTGAGCACCCGTTGAGGATGATCAAGAAACACCCGCAGCAGGCGATATTCCGCCCCGCTTAGCGCCACAATTATGCCACTCTTGTCCAGTAGATGCCGCGCCGAGGTATCGAGCTGCCAGTCGCCAAAGGCGATAAGCCTGCCGGCTTCGCTGATTTGTAAATTGGGGGGAAGCGCGCGGGCGCGGCGTAAGATGGCTTTGATCCGCGCCAGTAGCTCCCGCGCCACGAAGGGTTTCACCAGATAATCGTCGGCCCCCATCTCGAGACCAAGTATACGGTCGCTATCTTCGCTACGCGCGGTCAGCATCAGCACCGGGATATCCTGTTGGCCATCATTGCGCAACTGGCGACAAAGGGTTAAACCATCATCGCCGGGCAGCATGATATCGAGGACAATCAAATCGATTTGATGGTTTTTAAGTACGGACCACATCGCTTTGCCATTAGCTGCGCCGCTGGCGCGATAGCCCGATTTCTCCAGATAACCCACGATCAGTTCGCGGATATCGCGATCGTCATCGACAACCAGGATGTGGTCAATACGTTCCAAAGGCGTCTCCTGCGGAAAAATAAGCTCATGAAAAGCATATGCGGCTTCTCCGCAAGCGCAACTCTGCGTTTGCGCCGCGGTGAGGCTTATAAACGATCGGCGTCAATAACCGCCTGAACAAATTCCGCTGGCGCCTCCTGCGGCGGGTTATGTCCCACTGCGCCTTTGAAATCCCGATGCTCATATTTACCGGTGAATTTCGCCCGATAGGTATCCGGCGCCGGATGCGGCGCGCCATTGTTTTCCCCCTCGATGGTAATTGTGGGTACGCTAATCGCCGGCAGTTTCGCGAGTCGCTGTTCGTAGGCCGCATATTTCGCTTCGCCCTGCTCCAACCCCAGGCGCCAGCGGTAGTTGCTGATGGTGACGGCAACGTGATCCGGGTTATCCAGCGCTTTCGCGCTATTGGCGAACGTGGCCTCCGTGAATGTCCACCGCGGCGAAGCCTGATGCCAGATAAATTTGGCAAAGTCATGGGTATTTTGCCGGTAGCCTGCCTCGCCGCGCGGGGTGGCAAAGTAGAATTGATACCACCACGACAGTTCCGCCTGCGGCGGTAACGGCTTCTCGCCAATTCGCTGGCTGCTAATCAGATACCCGCTCACCGATACCAGCGACTTAACCCGCTGCGGCCAGAGCGCCGCGACGATATCCGCTGTACGCGCCCCCCAGTCAAAGCCGGCGAAATCCGCTTGCTTAATATTTAGCGCATCCATCAGATGCACAATATCCGCCGCCATCGCCGATGGCTGACCGTTACGCGGCGTTTTAGCCGACAGGAAACGAGTGGAGCCGTAGCCGCGCAGATACGGCACGATGACCCGGTACCCCTTCTGCGCCAGCGCCGGGGCCACCTGCGCGTAGCTTTGAATATCATATGGCCAGCCGTGCAGCAAAATTACCGCCTGGCCATCGCGTGGCCCCATATCGACATAACCGATATTCAAATCGCCGGCGTTGATTTGTTGCACCTTGTCGAAAGCGCCTGCGTCTTCAGCAGCGCACACGCTGGCGGACCACAGCGCGGAGAGACACAGCGCCGCCGCGCTGACATGACGGATTGCGGATAATCTGTTCATCCTCATTTCACCTTTTATCTGGAAGCGTTAAGCGAGTACGTGAACAGTTAATCAGGCCTGTGTATCCCGCATGTGTGGGATTTATCGTGTTTTTGCATCGCCATGTATGAGGGGTGTCGATTGATACAGTGTGATACAAACGCCAGATTTGGCGATTGTTGCTAAGTTGTGAATTTCCACTTGCCGCAGCGAACAAATCAGTTACCGTGTCAGGCATTTCCAGTACAACCAGCAGAGGGAGCGCTATGGCGATTTTTGATGGTCACAATGACCTGCTGCTCAATTTATGGCTTCACCATCGCGAAGATCCTGCAACCGCTTTCTTTGCCGGGATTGAGAACGGTCATCTCGACTATCCGCGCATGCAGCAAGGCGGATTTGCCGGCGGGCTATTCGCGCTATTCGTGCCGCCGCAGGAGTATATTGCCCGTATGGCGCCGCAATACGCCAGCCAACGGTGGGATCCGATCGATATCCTCTGGCAGCAGCTGGCCATCCTGAAGCAACTTGTCGCGCAGTCCGCTGGACGCTTGAGATTGTGTTTGAGCGCGGCGGATATCGAGCGCTGCCGCCAGGATAATGTACTGGCAATGGTGGCGCATATTGAGGGCGCCGGGGGTTTTGATGGCGAGGGCCACGACCTGCAGGCCTTCTATGCCGCCGGAGTACGCAGCATTGGACCGTTCTGGAATATTGCTAACCGCTTCGGCAGCGGCGTTAATGGTTCGTTTCCCGGTAGCCCGGATACTGGGCCTGGACTGACAGCGGCAGGTATCCATCTTATTAAGCAGGCCAATGCCCTGAAGATGCAGATTGATGTGTCTCATATGAATGAAAAAGCATTCTGGGATACCGCCCATCACTCGACGTCGCCGCTGGTAGCCACCCACTCCAATGCCCATGCGCTATGCCCGCAGCCGCGTAATCTCACCGATGAACAACTGCGGGCGATTCGCGACAGCGGCGGCGTGGTCGGCGTCAATTTCGGCAACGCTTTCCTGCGCGCCGACGGCAAACGCGATAGCGATACCCCATTGCGTACCATCGTTCACCATATCGACTATCTTATTAACATCATGGGTGACGATCATGTGGCGCTGGGGTCCGATTTTGACGGCATCACGCTACCGGACGAATTGGGCGATGTGAGCGGTTTACCACGGCTAATCAACGCATTGCGCCATAGTGGTTATGAACAATTGGTGCTGGATAAACTGCTGTGGGGCAACTGGCAAAAGGTATTAAAAAATGTTTGGCAACAATAGGTTATATTGTAAACATAAGGTTAAATACTTACATGTTGCCGGTTGACCTTTATCCCCCTGAGGGGCAATATTTGATTGCCATCACAAAACCGACACAACCGACGTTGTTGATGTCGCATTTTTATAGAGGAAAAAACGATGTGGAAGAAACCTGCTTTTATTGATTTACGTCTGGGTCTGGAAGTGACGCTGTACATTTCCAACCGCTAATCGCTCCGCCCGCCGTCCGTGCGGGCATTTTGTTTTTTTATCTGGTCCGTCTTCATGTTTATAAAAGTCCTCGGTTCCGCCGCTGGCGGAGGCTTTCCGCAGTGGAATTGTAACTGCGCCAACTGTCAGGGTCTGCGCAATGGCACGATTCAGGCCACCGCTCGTACTCAGTCTTCCATTATCGTGAGCGATAACGGTAAAGAGTGGGTGCTGTGTAACGCCTCTCCCGATATCAGCCAGCAAATTGCCCATACGCCAGAGTTAAATAAACAAGGCGTTCTGCGCGGCACGCATATTGGCGGCATTATTCTTACCGATAGCCAGATTGACCATACGACCGGGCTGCTGAGCCTGCGCGAAGGCTGCCCCCATCAGGTATGGTGCACGCCGGAGGTACATGAGGATCTCAGCACGGGTTTTCCCATTTTTACCATGTTACGGCACTGGAACGGCGGCCTGATTCACCATCCTGTCACTCCGCTGAATAGTTTTACCGTTGACGCCTGTCCCGACCTGCAGTTTACCGCCGTCCCCATCGCCAGCAATGCGCCGCCCTACTCGCCGTTTCGCGATAGGCCGCTGCCGGGCCATAACGTGGCGCTGTTTATCGAAAACCGACGCAACGGCCAGACGCTATTCTATGCGCCGGGGCTTGGCGAACCGGACGAAGCGCTCTTGCCGTGGCTGAAAAAAGCGGACTGTCTGCTGATTGACGGCACCGTATGGCAGGATAATGAACTGCAGGCTGCCGGCGTCGGGCGCAATACCGGTCGTGATATGGGCCATCTGGCGCTTGGCGATGAACACGGCATGATGGCGCTGCTGGCCTCACTCCCGGCAAAGCGCAAAATTCTGATTCATATCAATAACACAAATCCAATCCTTAACGAGCAGTCGCCGCAGCGTAACGCCCTGACGCAACAGGGAATTGAAGTGAGCTGGGACGGAATGCCTATCACGCTTCAGGACTAACTATGCAGATTCGCGAAACCCTATCGCCACAGGCGTTTGAACAAGCGCTACGGGAAAAAGGCGCCTACTACCATATCCATCATCCGTACCATATTGCGATGCATAACGGCGAAGCCAGCCGCGAGCAAATCCAGGGCTGGGTGGCGAACCGTTTTTACTACCAGACCAATATCCCGCTAAAAGACGCCGCCATTATGGCGAACTGCCCCGATCCGCACACCCGACGCAAGTGGGTACAGCGGATCCTCGACCACGATGGCAGTCACGGCCAGGAAGGCGGTATTGAAGCCTGGCTGCAGTTGGGAGAAGCCGTGGGGCTTAGCCGCGATGAGTTACTCAGCGAGCGCCACGTGCTGCCCGGCGTGCGTTTTGCCGTCGACGCCTACGTCAATTTTGCCCGCCGGGCCAACTGGCAGGAGGCGGCGTGCAGTTCGCTAACCGAACTGTTTGCCCCGCAAATCCATCAGTCGCGCCTCGACAGCTGGCCGCAGCACTATCCATGGATTAAAGAAGAAGGCTATTTCTACTTCCGCAGCCGCTTAAGCCAGGCCAATCGCGACGTCGAACATGGGCTGGAACTGGCGAAGATCTACTGCGATAGCGCGGAAAAACAGAACCGGATGCTGGAGATCCTGCAGTTTAAGCTCGACATTCTGTGGTCGATGCTGGATGCCATGACCATGGCCTACGCACTGCAGCGCCCACCCTATCATACGGTCACCGACAAGGCGGCCTGGCACACGACCCGACTGGTATAACTATGCAAAAGAGCGCAATCATCGCCTTTCGTCGCGGCTACCGCCTGCAGTGGGAAGCCGCTCAGGATAGCCACGTGATCCTCTATCCGGAAGGAATGGCGAAACTGAATGAAACCGCCGCCGCGATCCTCGAGCTGGTCGATGGTCAACGCGACGCGGCAAAAATAATCGCCGAACTCAACGCCCGTTTCCCGGAAGCGGGCGGCGTCGATGACGACGTCATCGAATTCCTGCAGATAGCTTACCAACAGAAGTGGATTATCTTCCGTGAGCCAGAATAAACCCGCCGTTAATCCGCCGCTGTGGCTACTGGTGGAACTGACCTATCGCTGTCCGCTGCAGTGCCCCTACTGCTCTAACCCGCTGGACTTTGCTCAGCAGGAGAAAGAACTCACCACCGAACAGTGGATTGAGGTCTTTCGCCAGGCGCGGGCCATGGGTAGCGTGCAGATGGGTTTCTCAGGCGGCGAACCGCTGACGCGCAAAGATCTGCCGGAGCTGATTCGCGCCGCGCGCGATCTCGGTTTTTATACCAACCTGATTACGTCGGGCATTGGGCTCACCGAGAGCAAACTCGACGCCTTCAGCCAGGCCGGGCTGGATCATATCCAGATTAGCTTCCAGGCCAGCGATGAAGTGCTGAACGCGGCGCTGGCGGGCAACAAAAAAGCGTTCCAGCAGAAGCTGGCGATGGCGAAAGCGGTAAAAGCGCGCGACTACCCGATGGTGCTGAACTTTGTCCTGCATCGCCACAACATCGACCAGATCGATAAAATCATCGAGCTGTGTATCGAGCTGGAAGCGGATGATGTTGAGCTCGCCACCTGCCAGTTTTACGGCTGGGCATTCCTCAATCGTCAGGGATTACTGCCGACCCGCGAACAGATCGCCCGTGCTGAACAGGTCGTTGCTGATTACCGACACAAAATGGCGGCTAACGGTAATCTGACCAATCTGCTTTTTGTCACCCCGGACTACTACGAAGAGCGTCCCAAAGGCTGTATGGGCGGCTGGGGCTCGATATTCCTCAGCGTGACCCCGGAAGGCACCGCGCTGCCGTGTCACAGCGCGCGCCAGCTGCCGGTCGAGTTCCCGTCGGTGCTGGAGCAGAGCCTGGAATCGATCTGGTATGACTCATTTGGCTTCAACCGCTACCGCGGCTTTGACTGGATGCCGGAGCCCTGTCGTTCCTGTGATGAAAAAGAGAAAGATTTCGGCGGCTGCCGCTGTCAGGCCTTTATGCTGACCGGCAATGCCGATAACGCTGACCCGGTGTGCAGCAAATCGCCGCACCACCATAAAATCCTCGAAGCGCGGCGCGAAGCGGCCTGCAGCGATATAAAAATCAGCCAGCTGCAGTTCCGCAACCGCACCCGTTCACAGCTGATTTATAAAACCCGGGAATTGTGATGACCACCGCCACCCGCATCGTGGAACTGGCAGGCGGTATGTGCGCAACGCTGGTTCATCATCCGCAGGCGACGCGTGCGGCGGCGTTGGTTAAGGTGGGCGCCGGAAGCCATCACGAAACCGATGCCCTGCCGGGGCAGGCTCATTTGCTGGAACATTTACTGTTTCGCGGCAGCCAGCGTTATCACGATGATGAGCGATTGATGGCGTGGATCCAACGCCAGGGCGGCAGCGTCAACGCCACCACCCTTGCCCGCCACAGCGCCTATTTCTTCGAGGTCGCCGCCAACAGCCTGGCCGAGGGCATCACCCGTCTACGGGATACGCTCCGGGCGCCGCTACTGTCGCCTGAAGATATCCGTCAGGAACTGGCGGTCATCGATGCGGAAAACCGGCTTATCCAGCAGCACGATCCCTCCCGCCGTGAAGCCGCGGCCCGTCACGCGATGGCGGCGCCCGCGGCTTTTCGCCGTTTTCAGGTCGGCAGCATGGATTCGCTGGGCGGAAACTTGCCTGCGTTGCAGAGTGCGCTCGGCGAGTTTCACCAGCGCTATTATGTCGCCAGCCATCTGCAGCTATGGCTTCAGGGGCCGCAGTCGCTTGATGAATTAGCCGAATTGGCCCATTTTTTTGCTGCGGGGTTCCCTGGCGGCCTGCCGCCGGAAAGCCCGCCGTCTGCGTATTTTAGCAACAATGTGGATCTTCAACTGGCCGTTGAAGACAAACCGGCGGTATGGCGTTGTCCGCTCATCGAAAAAAGTGACAACGTCACCATTTTTCGCGAATTCTTACTGGATGAAGCGCCCGGCAGCCTGCTTGCCGGGCTGCGTGAATGCGGGCTCGCGGACGATGTCGCGCTGAACTGGCTTTACCAGGATGAAGGCGTCGGCTGGCTGGCGCTGGTATTCAGCAGCAACCATCCCGACGCCATCCAGCAGCATGTCGAGCGATGGCTGCAGGCATTGCGGCACACCTCGCCTGAACAGCAGATGCACTATTACAGGCTGGCGCAGCGGCGTTTTGACGCACTGACCCCGCTCGAACAGCTCCGCCAGCGGGCATTGGGTTTTGCGCCCGATTCCCCGCCCGTCGATTTTGCTGGCTTCTGCGCCAGCTTGCTGTCGGCGCCGGCCTCTTCGCTGGTTTGCCGCAAAATAGCGGCTGGCGATGGCGTGGCAACCCAGGGCTTTACCTTGCCGCTCAGCCGCTGGCAGCCACGGACGATAGTGACGGATCCGCTGGCATTTAGCTTTTATCCGCAGGCGGCGACCGCTGATGCACCTGAACTGACGCTAACGACCAGTCCAATGCTGCATGTCATTGCAGATAATCAAACGCCGACGCTGATCGTTCGCAAGCCTTTCTATAGCGTGCTCAGCCAGGCGCAGGGTATGGAGATAAGCCAGCAGATCCGTCCCTTGCTCGCGCAACTTCGCCATGCTGGCGGCAGCGGCGAGTGGCAAACGGTGGACGGCAACTGGCAGCTTACTCTACAGCTACCTGAATCCGGCGGCGTAGCGGAGCGCGTCGTCACCGCGCTCATGCGCCGATTATCTCAACCCGCGCCGGGGACGGTGGTCGCACCTGAAACCATCGCCATTCGCCAGCTACTGCAACAATTACCTGAACAATTGGCTATCGCTCCGCCGCAGGAGGGTTGGCTGGCGGCGATGGTAGGCGGCAGCAGCAATCTGACGCAGCAGGTTGCCCGTCTGTTGAGCTTGCTCAACGCCCCGGTCAACGCCGAGCTTCGCTCTTCGGCAGGCTGTCGCCGCGGTATTAAGCGTCTTCCTCACGCCAGCTCTGATAGCGCGCTTCTGGTTTTTATTCCATTGCCTGAGGGGGCGTCGCTGGCCGCGCTGCAACTGCTGGCGCTACTTTGCGAGCCGCAATTCTTCCAGCGTCTGCGGGTCGAACAGCAGATTGGCTACGTGGTGAGCTGCCGTTATCAGCGGATCGCCGATCGCGATGGCCTGCTGCTGGCGCTGCAATCGCCCGACCGTTCCGCCGGTAATCTACTACGCTGCTGTAAAACCTTTCTTCGCCAGTTAACGCTGTGTGGGCAAGCTGAGTTCAGCCAGTTACAACACCAGCTGGCTGAGCAGAACGGTCAGGCGCGGGACGCCAGCGCAACCGCGCTCGCCGCCCTGCGCCAGCGCTATCATCTACCGGTAGCCAAGCCGCAGGACGTTAACGAGCTGCAGCTGGACGAGATCATCGCGCTATGGCGTGAGATAACTCGCCGTCGCCGCAGTTGGCAAATCTTATATAGCGCGCCGACGACGTCCACCACTTAAGGTCGTTACTGCGCATCGGCGCTTTCGACCTGCGGAACGTTGCTTTGCGCGCTATCCGCAGCTGGCGCATTCGCCGGGTCGAAGATATGGTCGAGAATCGCGCGCGCCGTCGGGCCGGCGACAACGCCATCGCCGCCGCCATTTTCGAGAATGAGCGCCATCGCCACCTTCGGATGCTGATACGGCGCAAACAGGGTATAAAAAATGTGGTCGCGCAGACGTACCGGGATCATTTTGGCATTGTAGGTCTGGTTCTCCTTCAGGCTAAACACCTGCGAGGTCCCGGACTTCGCCGCAATCTGATACGGCGCGGTATGGAACAACTTATATCCCGTCCCGTTCGGCAGGTTCGCCATGCCATACATACCGTTACGGACAATCCCCCAGTATGGCGATTTCGGGTCGCCAACCTGCGGTAAATTGGCCGGCTGCTGGTAGCGTTCGACCTTATTCCCCTGCTTCATTGAGTACAAAAGATGCGGGTTTTGTACTTTGCCATTGTTGATTAGGGTGGTCAGCGCTTTCACCATTTGAATAGGAGTGGCGATCCAGTAGCCCTGGCCGATACCGACGGAAATAGTATCACCCTGGTACCACGGTTTTTTATGGACCCGCTGTTTCCACTCTCGGCTCGGCAACACGCCAGAATACTCCTCATTCAGGTCAATCCCTGTCGGCTGTCCATAACCAAACTTGCTCAGCCACTGATGAATACGGTCAATGCCCATTTCAAAAGCGACCTGGTAGAAGAACGTATCCGCCGACTCTTCAATCGCTTTGGTCACATTCAACATACCGTGTCCGGTTTTTAACCAGTCGCGATAGCGGCGCTGAGTACCGGGTAGCGTCCAGGTTGGCGCGCCGAAGAAGGTGGTATTTGGCGTAATCACCCCGGCGGAAAGGGCTGAGAGCGCCATATACGGCTTGACCGTGGAAGCCGGGGGATACAAGCCCTGAGTGACGCGGTTAATCAACGGGCGATCCTGGTTATCGAGCAGCGATTTGTAAGCCTGGTAGCCAATCCCCTTAACGAAGGGATTCGGGTCATAGCTGGGGCTCGACACCATCGCCAGTACGCCGCCGTCGCGCGGATCGACGGCCACGACCGCGGCGCGCTGGCCCTTCAGGACCGACTCAATATACTGCTGCAAATGCAGGTCGAGCGTCAGATAGATATTTTTGCCGGCGACCGGCGGGACTTCTTTCAGTAGGCGAACGACGCGGCCGTGGTTATCTACTTCGACTTCCTGATAACCGGTGGTGCCGTGTAATTCTTTCTCGTAATAGCCTTCAATTCCCTGTTTGCCGATATTGCGATCGGCCGCGTAGTTTTCTGCTTCGCCGTTTTTCGCCAGCCGTTGTAAATCGTTATCGTTAATTTTGGAAACGTAACCGACAACGTGCGCCAGTTCCGCGCCATAGGGATAACTTCGCTGCTGGTAGCTCTCGACGGTGACGCCGGGAAAACGGAATTCGTTGACCGCGAAGCGCGCCACTTCCACATCGGTAAGATCGGATTTCAGCGTCACTTCTTTATAGCGGCTATTGTGGTGCATATCGTCGCGGAAACTGGCGATATCATCCGCCGTCAGGTCGACAATCGGGCTTAACGCCTGGAGCAGCGCCGACATATCGGCAATTTTGCTGGGGATCACCTGCAGGCGATACAGGGTGATATTTTGCACCAGCGGAATACCGTTGCGGTCGAAAATCAGCCCCCGGCTTGGCGCGATCGGCAGCATTTTAATGTCGTTCTGGTTGGAACGGGTCTGATAAAAATCGTGCTGCTCTACCTGGAGATGGTAGAGATTGAAAATCAACACGCCAAAGCAGACCACCACCAACAGGAAAGCAATGACGGCGCGGCGGATGAATAGCATCTCTTCTGCCGAGTGGTCGCGGATCTCATCTCTCAATAGGGGCATTGGCGGCAATTTACCTGAGTCACTTGAAAGCACAAAAAATAAAGGCGGGGAAGAATAGCTTTATTGACGCATTAGCCCTACAGAAAGGTTGCTAATGAACTGGCAGAAATGTATCAGTATGTTAGAACGTGAGATGCCTTTCTCAACCGGAGAAAGGCATAAGCATGCGGGGTTCGCCAGTAACGGTTATTTTCTGGCCTCAAAGGCAATTTTTACGGCCATTCCGGCAAGTACCGTCGCCATCAGCCAACGTTGAAATTGTTGCCAGCCCGGCCGCCGCCCAAGAAACAGCGCCACCTGCCCGGCCAGCATAATAATAAGTCCGTTTACCGCCACGCTTATTAGCGCCTGGGTGCAGCCTAATATTAGCGACTGACTCAGCACGCTGCCGAGCCCGGGGGTGATGAACTGTGGCAGCAAAGACAAATACATGATAGCCACTTTTGGATTCGCCAGGCTGGTAAGAAGGCCCATTAGAAACAGCTTACGCCCGCTATCCGCCGGTAAGTCGCGAACTGCGAAAATCGGCCGCCCACCGGGTTTAATCGCCTGCCACGCTAAATAGAGTAAATAAGCCACTCCGCAAATTCGCAACGCGTCGTAGGCATAGGGTACGGCGAAAACCAGCGCGGTTATGCCAAAAGCCGCGCACAGCATATAACAGAAAAATCCCAGCGCAACGCCAGCAAGAGAAATAAAGCCGGCGCGTTTTCCCTGGCAAATCGACCGTGAAGTGAGGTACATCATGTTGGGGCCAGGAGTTAATACCAATCCCAACGCCACCACGGCAAAAGCCGATAATGAAGCTAATTCAGGCATAACTTATCTCCAGATAGGGGTAATGCCCAGGCGCGCGGCGTACTTGACCATGCTCCCCAACAGTATTCTGTCTTTAGCGCCAGTCACATGGTGTCTAAGTATTAGCTTATTCCCGTTCGGTCGACAACCATTTCGCCTTTCCCGACCGTTTTGTCGGCTCAACTGCCCCTGATACGCCAGACGCGTATATAAAGTACAGCGCTAGCGCCAAACACAGCGCCGCCGCCAGGCGTTGTGGCGAAAAGGCAATAGCGCTATTCCCCAACCACCCAAAATTGTCAATCAGCAAGCTCATCGCGAGCTGACCAAATATTACCGCCACCGTCGCCGTTGCCGTGCCGATTCGCTGTACTGCCAGCACCATGATGACAATATAGGGTACCCCGCAGAACGCCCCAAGCAGTTGCCACTTTGGCACATCCAGCAGCGTCATCGACTGCTGCGGAGCAAAGAAAACGATCAATAAACCGGTCACCAACGCGCCAATGGAAAAGGTCAAAAATGCGCTACGCAATATTCCGACATGTGCGCCAAGACGGCCATTCACCGCAGCCTGTACGCTTAGCAATGCGCCGCCAATCAGCGACAAAATAATCATCAATATATTCATATCAGCACCTCAATCAACGGCAATCAGCACTAATGCCGCCACAATGAACAACAGCGCAATAACCCGGCGGCGATCTATTTTTCGCCGCGGACTACCAAACCAGCCAAAATGATCGATTAACAGGCTTTTACATACCTGACCGGCGAGAACGCCGGTAATTGTCATTGCGATGCCGATCGCCGGAGTCACAATCGTTAATATCACCACATAACCGGGCCCCAACAGACCACCGGTTAATTGCCAGCCAGGGAGCGAAAAAAAAGAGGGACTCTGTCGCGGGCTAAAAAAAAGCATCAGTAAAAATGTTAATGCCGCGCCAATAGAGAAAATACTCATTGTTGCCCATAAATCACCGACCTGACCCGCCAGCGGCCCCAACAAACCTGCTTCTACGGACAGCCCCATTCCGCCGGCAATCACTAAAAAAATCAGCATACGCTGCATATTAAATACTCTTCAGTTGTTAAGAGCGGAAGAGAATAGAACGGCGCGCTAATGCAAAAAATAGTATAGTGTTGTAAACACCTTTGCAGGATCTGCATCAATGGCCGACGTAGGTAACATTAATCTCCGCGCCCTCCAGCTATTTATCGCCGTGTATGACAGCCATAGTTTTTCCGTTGTCGCGCGCCGTGAAGGCGTATCCCCTTCTCTTATCTCACGGGTCATCCAGCAACTCGAGGATGCGCTAGGCCAGCAGTTGTTCTATCGCAATACGCGTGCGGTCGTTCCAACGGAGGCCGGAAACCTTTTTGCTGACTATGCCCGCGGGATGACCGAGCAATTCGCTCACGCGCAACGCGAATTACAAGATCGCACCCAACAACCTGGCGGACTTATGCGCATCAACGCACCGGTCTACTTCGGCCAACGGCATATCGCGCCATGGTTAGCCGGACTGGCCGATCGTTATCCCGCGTTGGAGTTCGAATTAATTCTGACCGATGACTTTGTCGATCCTCATCGCCAGGCGACTGATATCATTTTTCGCATCAGCGCCCTGCCTGACGCCAGCTATCACGCAAAGGTTTTTGGCGCCCAGCGCTATTACCTCGCCGCAGCGCCGGGTTACCTTTCCCGTTTCGGCGCGCCGCAATCGCCTTCTGAGCTCAATCAACATCACACGCTGGTGTATCGCGGTTCACAGGGAGCTAACCGTTGGCTTTTTCGCCAGGGGGAAGAAGAGTGGACCCATTACCCGCAAACACCGCGGCTAATCTCAAACAACGCCGATGCCCTTCTCACTTCAGCGATTGGCGGAATGGGTATTGTTCTGTTTCCAGACTGGATGGTGGGCGATGCGCTGGCGCAGGGAACATTAGTTTCGCTGATGAATGACTACAGCGTTGGCATCAACCATTTGCCCTCTTACATTGCCGCGATTTATCCGCATGCTCGTCATCCGTCGCTCAATGTACGCACCGTTATTGATTATTTTACCGACGTTTTCGGCACGCCGCTTTACTGGCAACGCTAATCCATTCATCGCAGTAAAATTGTCATATCTCAAACAATTAGCGATCCGTAGCGGTTAACGCATCATAACGTTTCCTTTACCGCTGCGTTACGACTATGTTTAAAGGTGTGGTTTTGAATTTCGCCGAGTAAACACACTAAAACACTGGTTTTAATTATGTTTGTTGAACGGTAAAAGCTATTAAATCCGTAGACTCATTCAAATATCGCTTATTGGTAGCAGTGTATATCGTAATGGCATTCACAAAAGCAAACGGAGCCTGATATGAGCACGTCAAATGATCCCACTAATAACCCATCCGCAGGGAAATGCCCTTTCCACGCCGAGACGCCGAAGCAAAGCGCCGGCAGCGGTACCGCCAACCGTGACTGGTGGCCCAACCAACTTCGTGTTGACCTGCTGAATCAGCACTCCAACCGTTCTAACCCGCTGGGCGAAAACTTCAACTATCGGGAAGAGTTCAAAAAGCTCGACTACTCCGCATTGAAAGCCGACCTTCGCGCGCTGCTGACCGACTCCCAGGAGTGGTGGCCCGCCGATTGGGGCAGCTATATTGGCCTGTTTATTCGCATGGCGTGGCACGGCGCGGGGACCTACCGTACCGTTGATGGCCGCGGCGGCGCGGGTCGCGGTCAGCAGCGTTTCGCCCCGCTTAACTCCTGGCCGGATAACGTCAGCCTTGATAAAGCCCGTCGCCTGCTGTGGCCGGTGAAACAAAAGTACGGTCAGAAAATCTCCTGGGCCGACCTGTATATGCTGGCGGGTAACGTGGCATTAGAAAACGCCGGCTTCCGGACCTTCGGTTTCGGCGCAGGGCGTGAAGACGTGTGGGAACCGGACCTCGACGTTGACTGGGGTGATGAGAAAGAGTGGCTGAAACACCGCCACCCGGAAAGCCTGGAAAAACAAGCGCTGGGCGCCACCGAAATGGGTCTGATCTATGTCAACCCGGAAGGCCCTAACGCCAGCGGCGATCCGCTTTCCGCCGCGGCAGCCATTCGCGCGACCTTCGGCAATATGGCGATGGACGATGAAGAAATCGTGGCGCTGATTGCCGGCGGCCATACGCTGGGTAAAACGCACGGCGCCGCGCCGGCAAGCCATGTGGGTCCGGAACCAGAAGCCGCTCCGCTGGAATCTCAGGGTCTTGGCTGGAGCAGTACTTACGGCAGCGGTGTAGGCGCGGACGCCATCACCTCGGGTCTGGAAGTGGTATGGACGCAAACCCCGACCCAATGGAGCAACTACTTCTTCGAGAACCTGTTCAAATACGAATGGGTACAAACGCGCAGCCCGGCGGGCGCTATTCAGTTTGAAGCGAAAGATGCGCCAGAGATTATCCCCGATCCGTTTGATCCAAATAAAAAACGCAAGCCGACGATGCTGGTAACGGACCTGACGCTGCGCTTCGACCCGGAATTCGGCAAAATCTCGCGCCGTTTCCTGAACGATCCGCAGGCCTTCAACGAAGCCTTCGCACGCGCCTGGTTTAAGCTGATTCACCGCGATATGGGGCCAAAATCCCGTTATCTCGGCCCTGAAGTACCAAAAGAAGATCTGATTTGGCAAGATCCGTTACCGGCACCGACGCATAACCCAACCGCCTCCGACATCGCCACGCTGAAAACGGCCATTGCGGATTCAGGCCTGTCGGTTAGCGAACTGGTCTCCGTTGCCTGGGCTTCCGCCTCAACCTTCCGCGGCGGTGATAAACGCGGCGGCGCTAACGGCGCGCGTCTGGCCCTGCTGCCGCAAAGAGAGTGGCCGGTAAACGCCATCGCCAGCAAAGTGCTGCCAACTCTGCAGGCCATCCAGAAAGCGTCGGGTAAAGCTTCTCTGGCGGATATCATCGTTCTGGCTGGGGTCGTGGGCGTTGAGCAGGCTGCCGCCGCTGCCGGCGTTCGCGTAAACGTGCCGTTTGCGCCGGGTCGCGTTGATGCGCGCCAGGATCAGACCGATGTTGAAGCAATGGATCTGCTGCAGCCGCTGGCCGACGGTTTCCGTAATTACCGTCGCATCGAAGGCGGCGTGTCGACGGAGACTCTGCTGATCGATAAAGCGCAGCAGCTAACCCTGACGGCGCCGGAAATGACGGCGCTGGTCGGCGGCCTGCGCGTGCTGGGCGCTAACTTCGACGGCAGCCAACATGGCGTCTTCACCGATCGCGTCGGCGTCCTCAGCACTGACTTCTTCGTCAACCTGCTGGATATGGCCACCGTATGGAAAGCCGCCGATGAACAGGCTGAGCTGTTTACCGGTCGCGACCGTAAGAGCGGCGAAGAGAAATATACCGCCACTCGCGTTGATCTGGTGTTCGGTTCTAACTCAGTCCTGCGCGCGCTGGCCGAAGTCTATGCCTGCGCCGATGCGCAACAGAAATTCGTTACTGATTTCGTTGCCGCATGGACGAAAGTGATGAATCTGGACCGCTTCGATCTGTAATTCCCCTGCCCGCCGGTGAATAATCGGCGGCAGGTTACTCTGTTAAAGCGCCGCTCATTATCGAGAGGCGCTTTTTTTATGCTTCCCGCGCGAGCTGCTGTAACCGGCTGTAGGTGCGCTGAATATCATCCAGCTCCACATCCGCCACCAGTGTTTCCAGCCCGCAATCGGTAATTAATATTAAGCGGCACTGTTTTTCATACAAAATATCCACCACGTTGATAAAGCGCTGCTGTGCCGCCGGGCTAACTCGCGCCAACGGCGGAACATTCTCGACGAGCCAGTTCTGGTGCTGCTCACATAGCGTCAGGTAATCCATGACCGAAGTGGGCGCAAGGCAGAGCTGCTCGAAAGTGAAATGCAGATAGGTCCCTTGCGGCGATGCCGTGTGCAGGGTTCGATAACCTACCTGCAGAGCCTGCGCCTGCGGGGCAATAGCCGGCAAACCGAGCGCCGCGCGGCTGCTGAGAGCTGGCTGCACCAACAATTTTCCCTGGCAGAAATCATTCTCTAGCGAGGTATGTCGCTCGCGATAATCCTGTTCGCCGTTGAGCGCCGTTACCGTCATATGCCGTTTAATGAGGTTAATGGAAGGCAAAAAACGTTCGTGATAAAGCGGATTCGCCAGCAAACGGTCGGGCGGATAATTGGAGGTCGCTAATAAGACGATATTTCGCGCGAATAAATGTTCCAGTAGCACCTTCATCAACATCGCGTCAGCCGGATCATGAAGGTGAAACTCATCAAAACAGAGCAGACGACAGTTGTCGGTCATTTGCGCGACGACCTGCGGCAATCGCGGCGCCGAAGGGGCGTTCAGCCGCTGATGGAGCTCGCGGAAAAAGTGATGAAAATGCACCCGCCGCTTTTCACGCAACGGCAAACTGGCAAAGAAACTATCGAGAATAAAGCTTTTCCCGCGCCCGGTTCGCCCCCAGACGTACAAGCCTTGTGTTGCCGTTTGCTGCCGGAATAACTGCTGACTCAGCGTTTGCAAATCGGCGACTAACGCGAGCTGGTCGGCATCAAGGGTGAGATTTTCTTTTGCCGCCCGTTGGGCCATCACGGCGCTAAAACAGAAATCAGCGTACTGTTGCATGGGATTCACTAACGCTATTTTTATCGAGAATGGTCGCCATGACATGGTCAAAGTGCGGCAGATCCTTAGCCACGCTAAATGCGGGATTCATCGCTTTACGGCCAATCAAACCATCGATTAACGCAAAGATGGTAAGCGTTGCTTCTTCGACATTAACGTGTGGGCTGAGCTCACCTGCGGCAATTCCGCGAGTAATAATCTGTGCCATTCCGTCGCGCATGATCCTGTCGCTATTGACGAAAATCTGCCGCAGCGCCGGCTTTCTTGCCGACTCAGCAATAATTTCCACCCACAGCTGGTGAGATGAGGGATATCCCACTTCTTCAATACAGGAAACGGCTAAGGCGCAAATCTGCGCAAAATGGGAACCTTCAAAGCGCTCCTGATGCTTAGCTAATGCCGATTTTTGCTCTTCAAGGATAATCGCCTCAATGAGTTCATCTTTGCCCTTGAAGTAGGTGTACATCGCGCCGAGGCTAATACCTGCGCGCAGTGCAATTTCGCGCACGCTGGTTCCATTAAATCCTTTTTCGGCAAAGCACGCCGCCGCGGCGACAATCAGCTTATGGTACGTTTCTGAATTATTTAACATTTCAACTACCTCCGGCGATGGGCAATTCTACCTGCTTCTGCCGTTTTTTGCTTGCCATCGTGCATCGCGCGTTTCATTATAAAATGAATGAACGTTCGTTCATTTAATTGCAAATACCTGAGGCGAGGATGATATGGCTCAAAATACTTACCACACACTGCGTTTACTTTTCCCGCAGTGGCAAGGCGGTAACAATCCGCCCTACTTTTTCGGTTCGCAGCTGCTGGCGTGGCTGGCGCCGCCGGCCCAGGGCGCCGTTGAGGAGGTCAGCGTACCTGCCCCGACCAAGGCTGCGCTGGTTAATGAAGAGGGTATTGTCGGCCGCCGTGCGGTGGTTGAACAGCTGCTTGATGCGCAAGACAAAATCACCAGAACTCAGCCAGAGTCCATTGTCACCTTAGGGGGCGATTGCCTGGTCTCTCTGGCCCCCTTTGCCTGGCTTGCGGAAAGATATGGCGATAAATTGGGGGTGTTATGGATTGATTCTCACCCGGACATTATGACGCCAGAGCAGTTCCCACATGCCCATGCCCACGTTCTTGGGGCGTTGATGGGCAATGGCGACGTGGAACTAACCCAGGTGGTCAGAAAGCCATTATCGCCTGGCAAAGCGCTTATTGCTGGGATCCATAACCCCCTCGATGTCGAAAAACAGTTTATTAGTGAACGCGGTATCGCCACCTTAAGCCCATCAGAGCTGCGTCAGAATCCGCAGGCGATCGACGAGTGGATAGCGCGCGAAGGTGTTGAGTACCTGGCCATCCACCTCGATCTCGATGTTCTCGACCCGGCCCTATTTCGAGCGGTGCTGTTTGCTCGTCCGGGGCGCGGCGTACACGACTTCGGCGATGTCGCCGAAGGGAAACTGACGATTGCCGAAGTGGTTAATTTTATCAATCAAGCTGCCGCTCAGGCCAAACCGGTGGGACTCACCGTCGCCGAACACTTGCCGTGGGATGCCCTAAGCCTGAAGAATATGCTCGAAGCTCTGCCATTATTGAGCTAATCGACGCGTTCCCCGTGGTGGAAAGCGCCAATTGCCATGTTGCAGGAATACCGCAGGCCCGGAGCAATAATGCCCCGGGCCTTAAACTACCTAATCCAGACGGTGAGTAAGACTATCACCACCATCATCAACACAGCCTGGATAAAGATTGGGTCTAATGATGTTTTGCGCATAGTCCCCCCGCTATTCAAAGATTTGCCGTATCGCCAGCGCCAGTACCAGCAAACCGGCCAGTAAAAACATCCAGGCGATGAGATCCTCCGGTGAACGATTCATCGTCATCCCTCCTTTTTGTCATCAGAACCACTGGCCAAAGCGCTTGATATAGAAACGTTTCATACCCTGCGCCACCAGGCAGTAGCTCAGCAGCGTGGCAACCAACCACGGGAAATAACTCAGCGGCAGCGGCTCAAGCCCCACCATGGCGCCAAGCGGCGAGAATGGGATATAAATGCCGATGGCCATAATGGCGGCGGTGGTGAGCAGTACCGGCAGCGTCGCGCGGCTCTGGATGAACGGTATTTTCTGCGTTCTCAACATATGCACCACCAGCGTCTGCGACAGCAGCCCTTCGATAAACCAGCCGGACTGGAACAACGCCTGCGCCTCCACATGATTGGCGGCGAAGACGTACCACATCAGAGCAAAGGTGGTGATATCGAATATCGACGACGTGGGGCCAATCCACAGCATAAAGCGGCCAATGTTCTTCGCATCCCACTTGCGCGGTTTACGCAAAAACTCCTTATCCATTTTGTCCCACGGCAGCGACAGCTGTGAGATGTCGTACATCAGATTCTGGATCAACAGATGAATAGCCAGCATCGGCAGGAACGGGATAAAGGCGCTGGCGACCAGCACCGAAAACACGTTGCCGAAGTTGGAGCTGGCGGTCATGTTCAGGTATTTGATAATGTTGCCAAAGGTCTCGCGTCCTTTAATAACGCCCTCTTCCAGCACCATCAGGTCTTTTTCCAGCAGAATAATATCCGAGGACTCCTTCGCGATATCCGCCGCGCTATCGACAGAAATACCGACATCGGCATCGCGCAGCGCCGGCGCGTCGTTAATGCCATCGCCCAGAAAACCAACGGTATGGCCATTTTTCTGTAGCATCTGTAGAATGCGCGACTTCTGCAGCGGCGTCAGTTTGGCAAACACCGCGCGTTTCTCGACCTCCTGCTGAAGCTGGCGGTCAGTCATTGACTCAACCTGTTGGCCGGTGAGAATGTCGTGCGAATCAATTCCCACTTCAAGACAAATCCGCGCCGTTACGACCGGGTTATCACCGGTAAGCACCTTAACCGCGACACCGTTATCACGCAGTGCGGTGATGGCTTTGCCCGCGCTTTCCTTCGGCGGATCGAGAAACGTTAACATGCCCTCAACGGTGAGCCCCTGTTCATCGGCGGCGGTGAGCGGCACGTTTAGCGCGGTGTCGTCCAGCTTGCGGGTAGCGACCAGCAATACCCGGAAGCCCTGAGCGTTATAATCTTCGGTTTTCGTCAGCAGCAGTTCCCGGCGCAGCGCATCCAGTTCAACGATCTTGTCGCCCTCACGGATATGGGTCGCGGCTTCGAGCATCTCTTCAACCGCCCCTTTGCAAATCAGGCTTTTATCGCCATAGCGGCTGTCTTCCACCGAGACCGATACGCGGCGACGTACAAAATCGAATGGCAATTCATCAAGCTTAACGAAGCGCTCTTTTTCCGTCGGCGCCAGCCGGCCTTCCCCATAACGGAGCACGGCCCTGTCCATCAGATTACGCGCTCCGCTTTGGCTGCTGCTATTCAGCCACGCCAGCATTAATACCCGATTACTTTCCGCGCCGCCGACGTCGAGATGATGCTCAAGAATGATATTGTCCTGGGTCAGGGTGCCGGTTTTATCCGTACACAGCACATCCATTGCACCAAAGTTTTGGATGGCATTAAGACGTTTAACGATCACCTTGCGTCGCGACATGGCAATCGCGCCCTTCGCCAGGTTCGAACTGACGATCATGGGTAACATCTCAGGCGTTAAACCGACCGCCACCGCCAGGGCGAATAGCGAGGCTTCAACCCAATCGCCCTTGCTGAAACCGTTAATCAACAACACGATCGGTACCATAATCAACATGAAGCGGATTAACAGCCAGCTGACGCTATTCACCCCGCGATCGAAGGCGGTCTGCGTGCGGGTGCCGACGATCGATTTTGCCAGTGAGCCAAACCAGGTCCGGTCGCCGGTCGCCACCACCACCGCCTGCGCCCTGCCGCTGGTGACGTTCGTCCCCATCAGACAGATATTGCCCATCTCTAACAGGCTTTTATTTTTATCCGGCGTCGGTAAACGATCGCTGCATTTACCTGAAACGCTGGCCATGAGGTCATATTTTTCCACCGGCAGCGATTCACCGCTTAAAATGGACTGACTGACGAAGAGGTCCCGTGATTCCAGCAGACGAACATCTGCCGGCACCAGATCGCCCGCGGCAAGAAAAATAATATCGCCCGGCACCAGCTCTTCAATGGGTATTTCCTCCTGGCTGGGGCCAATATTTCCCGGCCCGCGACGCAGTACCGTTGCGGTGGTACGGACCATGGATTTTAGCGCCTGCGCGGCTTTATTGGTCCTGAACTCCTGCCAGAAGCGTAATAGACCACTCAGACTCACCATCGTCAGGATAATAATAACTCCGGTGAGGTCGGTCTCTTCACCATTACGCAGCGGTAGCCAGTAATCGGTAATAAAACTGACTGCCGCCAGCGCCATCAGCACGTAAATAAACGGGTTATTAAATGCCTGCAGTAATTGAATAAAAAACGGCGGCGCGGTTTCTCGTGCCACTTCGTTACGGCCATAGTCTTCCAGCCGCTCCAGCGCATCGGCGGTCGTTAGCCCCTGCCGACTGCTATTTAAACGCGACAGCGTGTGATCCGGGCTATTAAAGGCCTCCGTTTCAATCGCAAAGCTCTTTTTATGCTGCTTATCATTTTCTGACGCAGACCGGTTGGTATTCCGGTTTTCTAATTTCATGTCAGTCATGATTCATCCCCAAATTTAGATGTGGTAGTCCCTGCATAAATAAATTATGCATAGTTAGATGTTATTTTTTTCACACTCATAATTGCGCGTATTAAATATCCCTGCGAGGTTAGCCAAACCGCAGTGAGAGAGCCTTAATGGCTAATATGAGCGTGTATTACCGCGGCAAAGGCGGAGGGAACAGTGCGTAAAAAAACAATAGCATGATGAATTACCTCGCAAAAAAGCGAATTCCAGTTCTCAGGAGGCAATCGGGTTCGGGAAAGGATTGCTGCCTGCCGGTTGGCAAACAGCGCAGAATAGATAGCGTCAGTTTGCCTTGATGTTTAAATAAGGGTGACTGTCCAACATATCTCTCCTGTGTGAAGTTGTGCTTAGTATAGACGTGACTTGCCGGGAGTAAAGCTCCGTAAGCCCGTCAGTGAGGTTTGGTTTAGATTTGCTCTCGTTTAACCTCTCTCGTCAGAGGAGTCACAGCGCACAATCGTGTCGGCTGCCCATGCGTCAGACCGCCATCATACAACTCTTATCGTGAACATTGTGCCACCCCCATCACCAAATCAGACAACATACCTATACGATAAACGTTATTTATATTAACATCTTAAATATTCGCATTATTTATTTATCTGTACAAAATACCATCATAATTTAAGCAAATTTACACAACCACGTAAAGGAAACGGTATGAGCAAGAGAGTTTATTTGGTTTCATGTTCCGGAAGACCAAATTATGGCGATGAATTAATCACCGCCACCTGGCTATCTTTCCTTTATAAAAATTATCCACAGTATGAAGTCTGGTTAGATACCCCTGAACCAGGTAACGTGCAATCGTTGTTTATGAAGTATCATCCCAACTTCAAAGCCATTAATACCTTGTGGAAAATCTGCTGGCGTTCCGTAGATATTCTAAATGATATAAATAATAAAACTGCCAGTCTTATTAAGGATTATGGTTCTCCTGATATTGACCTGAATATCGATATTTTACGCTCTGCTGATATTGTACATATTCTCGGCGGTGGCTATATCAATGCCAACTGGAAAGAAAACTATGCCATCCTGTTCGCTTGCCAGGCGCTAAAACAGGTCTCGCAAGCTAAAACGATTGCCACCGGCATCAGCATTTACCCGCACGAAGAGTTCCTTGCCGCTGAAATTTTTAACGATGCGATAACCTCATTTGATTATTTTTCCGTTCGCGATCCTGCAACGGCCAGTCGATTTGCGGTTGAAAATACTCAGGACGATGTGTTCCTGGGTTATGACCTGGATGTGGTATCCAAAAACAATAGCCCCGATCTGCCGGATATTTTATGCTGTATTCAGAATGAACTTTCTGAAGACGATATATTTCAAAAGCTTGTTTCCCTGGTTGCCGATTACCTTCAGCAACAGCATCAATGCGGCAAGAAAATAGGTTATATAGAAGCTATTCCAGGCGCCGACAACACGGCATTTGTCGAACTGCAGAAGGCCATCCCTGATATTCAGTTTTATCCTTTCTCGCATGTCTGGCATGGAGGTATCCCGGTTCAGGCTGATGGTGAGATTATTAGTACCCGTTTTCATCACCATCTGGTAGGCGCTTGCCTTGGAATTAAAGGCACCGCACTTAATATTGATAGTGAATATTATAAGAACAAGCACGAATCGTTGAGCCTGCTGGGTACCGGCTGGAATGTGCAATCGGCAGACACCCTTGCCGGTAATTTACACTCAACAATCAATGACGATTTTCATGCGCAACTCAGTAATATCGCCTCCGCCAAGTTAAACAAGGCTTTGGCGCTGTATCAGGAATAACGACACTCCAGTCCCCCGGCAACGCCGGGGGCTTCAGTTTAATCAAATACGCTATTAATAATCGCGGTGACCACAGCGGTACTGAGCGCAATCAGAACCAGATCGTCCCCGACGACCCGCCATTCATAGCCGGGATAATAAGGTAATTGGTTGAGCATCGTGGCAGGCACCGCTTTTTTGGCAATACCCGGAGGTAATGGTTTTCCACGCGCGAGATTTTTCGCAATCCCCGGAGGCAGCGCCTGATAGCCGGTTAAGCCATAGTTCACCGCTAGCGCGCGAGCGGTGGTATAGCTGATATCACTGTTGACGTGATCCGGTTTGCCGTAGTTCTTACGCTGTCCCTTGCCAGCGCCGTTATCGCTTTGGCCGACGCTATGGCCATTGTTGCCTTTGTCTCCATGGTTGCCGTTATTACCACTATTGCCATGGTTGCCGCTATTACCATGACCACCGTTGCCATTACCGTTGCCATTACCGTTTCCGGGATTAGCAAGCGCCGGTGCCGCAGCCATTGTTAGGGACAGCACCATAGCCAACGCTGCTTTTACTACCTGACGCTTTAACATGATCTTTTCCTTTAAATGCACAGAGTACACGCTGCAAATGTAGGTGATATTCGCCAACGATACCATTTCACTTATTCTGATTTCCATCACCGGTCGTTTACTTCAATTCCGCCGCTACGCCAGGCAAAAAACCAGCATATTTGCCATCTATAAACGCATTAAGCATGATTTCTGACTGTTAAATCGTGATGCCGCTAACAATTAAAAATTTAAAACCATTAACAACCAATTAACATTAGCAGGCAAACATTTCTCCTGAGGAAAATAATAATATGTCTACCACCCAGGTTCTCGGCGACGCCTCCTTTAGCCCGCCAGGACAACATCCCGACAGCTTAACCGCGCGTATCGACGCTCTGCCCTCCTCGCCCGGTCTATGGTCATTTATCACACTGCTGGCATTAGGCGGCTTTTTCGAACTCTACGACCTGTTCCAGACCGGTTATATCAGTACCGGCCTGCTCGCCGAGAATATTTTCCATACCGGGAAAGACGGGGTATTCGGTATCGCGGATCAGGCGGCCTTCGCCTCTTCGACCTTTATGGGCTTGTTTATCGGTGCCAGCCTGCTCGCGCCGCTGGCGGACAGGCTCGGACGCCGTCTGACCTTTATGTTCGCGCTGGCGTGGTATGGCATCTTTTCGCTGATTATGGCGCTGCAAAATAGCGCTGAAGGGGTCATTTTCTTTCGTTTCCTGGTCGGGATCGGCCTGGGAATTGAACTAGTGACTATTGATACTTATCTCAGCGAGTGGATGCCGACGCATTTACGCAATAAAGCCTTCGCGTATGCTTTCTTCATTCAGTTTCTCTCGGTACCGACAGTGGCGCTGATGTCCTGGCTACTGGTGCCAATGACCATCCTCGGCCTGAGCGGCTGGCGCTGGGTGATTATTCTTGGCGCACTGTGCTCATTGGTCATTTGGGTCATCCGCAAAAAGCTGCCGGAATCCGCCCGCTGGCTGGAAAGCAAAGGCCGCCACGATGACGCGCACCGGGTCATGGGTGAAATGGAGCAACGCTGCGGTTTATCGCCTTCCCGGCGCCATGCCAGCCCGGCGGTATCGGCGCCGCAACGCGGTAATTTTAAAGAAATTTGGGCGCCGCAGTACCGGCAACGCACCCTCATGTTAATGGTGATGAACTTCTTCCAGGCCATCGGCTTCTTTGGTTTCGGTAACTGGCTGCCCGCGCTGCTTTCCGGCCAGGGCGCCAGTATTACCCATAGCCTGCTGTACGCCTTCTTTATCACCCTGGCCTACCCGCTTGGCTGCCTGTTCTGCACTCGTTTCGTCCATCGTTTTGAAAACAAATGGCAAATTGTCCTGTCAGCGCTAATGACGGTCATCTTCGGCACACTGTTCGCTTTACAAAATAACCCGATACTGCTGGTTATCTGCGGCTTTATGATCACCTGGTCTAATGCCTGGCTCACCATCAGCTATCACGCCTACCAGGCCGAAGTTTTCCCGACCCATATACGCGCCCGGGCGGTAGGTTTTTGTTACTCCTTTAGCCGTCTGTCTACCGCGGTCACCAGTATTATGATTGGTGTGATCCTGCAATATGCCGGAACGCCAGGGGTGATTAGTTTTATCGTCGCCAGTATGCTGATGGTTATGCTGTCGGTCGGCATATTTGGGCCAAGAACCCGGGGAATTCGCCTGGAAAATATTTAAAGCTCACCAACGCCGCCGGTTACCCGTTCGGCGGCGTTATGTACGAGTATTTTTTCTTGATAGCGCAGTAAAAATGGCAGCAGCAAGGCGCTAGCTCCGCTAAATGCAATCAACCCCGTAGACGCCTGCTGACTCATCTCGCCGTCGGCCAGCCACACTGAACAGAGCACAAAAGCAATCGCCGTACTGAAGGACATGAAACCTCCTTGCAAAGTGGTAAATCCCGCTCGCCAGGTATCGTCCGGGAACCGAATCGCCACCGCCGAGGAGGCAACCAGCCGGCTATAAGATGCTCCCAGGAAGGCAATCATGAACAGCCAACTCGCACCGTCCAGCCAAAGCACCATCAGCAAACTGATGATAAAAACTACGGTTGCCGCCAGGCTCAGCCGATAGCCGCCAAAGCGTTGACACAGACTGCCGCTCAACTTTGTCGCCGCGAATCCCGCTATACCGCCGAGAAAGAACAACCACGGTAGCGCTTCGCTGCTTGCCCGCATATTGCCCATCAGCAAAGGCACCAGGATCGGCAGTAATAGCATCGGGCTAAACTGGGTTAACGCATTGCCGCTGGCGAATAACAGCATCGTTGGCGTGATGCGTATCTTTGTACCAGAGCCTGCACAGCCGGAAGTCTTCGGCAGGCCAACATAGATCATGATAAGCGCCAGCAGGCAGAGAACGCCAATCAATGCCGGCGCCGTCTGCCAGCCGAAACGTGCGCAGAGAAACAACATGGCGGGCATGCCGATAATACTGACCAGCGAAAAGGCCGAAATGACCGTTGCCAACAAGCGCGCGCGTTGTTGCTGGTCCGCCGCGTTGATCAATAAACTGCTGGCCACCCCCATCGTCATTCCGCCAAAGATCCCGGCAAAAAAGCGCAGCACCAACAGTAATATGAAATGCTGGGTGGCCAGCACCATCAGCGTTAACGCTCCCAGTAACGCCATATTAACCAGCAGAAACGTTCGCGGATTAAGCCTCCCCACCCAGCGCCACGCGCCAATGCCAGAAATGACCGATGCGAGCGTGTATATACCGCTGACATAACCTGCCCAGCTCACCGGCACCTGGAAAGTTGGCGCCATGTAGACAAATAGCGGATTGAAAATCATATATTCCAGCGCGTTGGTAAATTGGATAAAAGCGATAATCGCACCCATTCGTCGTAGATTTATGGTCATTACACGTCCTCTCATCAGGGGGAGCATCAGTTTATCGGCTAGTAAAAAAGCGCATAAGGCGGTAAAAATGGGCGGGTTAATTATCAAAAATGGGATAATCGGCGGTGAGTAAACTGGATTTGAATGCACTACGCGTGTTTGTGAATGTCGTGGAAAACGGCAGCTTCAGCGGGGCGGCGCGGGCGTTACGTATGCCTTCGTCAAATGTCAGTCGCCAGATTTCTCAACTGGAAGAAAAACTGCAATTGCGGCTTATCCAGCGCAGCACCAGACACATGCATCTCACCGATGCCGGACAGGCTTTTTTTAACAGCATGCGTCCCCTGCTCGATGAGCTCGCGGCAACCGAAGCGGCCTTGACTCAACAGCAGGCCGATCCTGAGGGGCTGTTGCGCTTATGTCTGCCTAACGAAATTGGACCGACGCTTTTTGGCCCCCTGCTGGCGCAGTTCGCCACGCGTTATCCCAAAATCGAAGTAAGCTGCGTGGTCAGCCTTGCCGGTGCCGATGCGCTTAAAGATGATATTGATATTGCCGTCGCCATCGTCCGTGGAAAAATGGAGGATGCCAGCTATATCGCCAGGCCGTTGGCGACGTTTCCCTGTTGTGTTGTCGCTGCGCCTTCGCTGCTGGAAAAATGCGGACAGCCAGTACGTTGCGAGCAGCTTGCCTCGCTTCCCTGCATCACCACCGTCAGCGCGCTGAAGGGGCAAGCCTGGCAATTCATCACCGCACAGAACGCGTTTAAAAAAGTGAACGTACAGGCCCATTTTCGGGTGAATAGCGGAGAGATCGCTCTTCATGCCGCCGTCGCCGGCGTGGGTTTCGCCATCCTTGCTGAACAGGCTTGCCGCCCGTTTATCGCCTCAGGTCAGTTAAAGGTGATTGAACTGGAACTACCGGCGGCACCGCTACATCTCATGGCGCTGTATCGCGAACGCCACTTTTTACCCGCTCGTTCTCGCGTCTGGCTCGATTTCATGCAACAGCATTTTGCCGCCGATTAAGTTTCTGACGTTTCGCCGAAAATCGCCTGCGCATCGGCGAAGCACTTCTCCGCCAGCGACGACACCGGCTCCTGGTTACGCATGATGAGCGCAAGCGTGGAGTCAACCTCGGTTTCCGCGATGGGAATAATCGCCAGGTTGTCGCTCAACGCCTCCAGGCCGTTATTGAGCGGCATGATGGCACAACAGATCCCGGCCTGGACCGCCTGGATTATCTGAAATGTCGAATCGCTTTCAAAGACATATTTCGGCGTTAACCCTTTGGCTTTGAAGCTCATTTCAATCGATTCACGATAATACATTCCCTTGGTAAGGAAACCCAGCGGCAGTCCCGCTAATGTCTCCCACTCGGGGATACCGGCGTCAAACTGGAAATGGCGACTGTCGTGCAGCAGGCCCATTCGCGTTTTCGGCAGCCAGGTGACGTTAAATAATTCGCTATCGACGTGGTGCAGATAGCAGATGCCAAGATCGAGCTGATTACGGCTGACGCCGTCGATAATTTGCTCAGAGGTCATCGACAGCAGACTGAACTGCAGTTCAGGGTATTTTTCCGCCAGCGGTTTGATAAGCTGCATAGGGTTCAGGCTGGCTAACGGCACCATGCCTACGCGTAACTGGCCAACCATCTGGCCGCGACAAATCGCCGCTTCTGCCGCCAGGCCGTCGTGCGCCGCCAGCAGCGCCCGCGCCCAGGCCAGAATGCGCTCCCCCTCCGGGGTAAAACCTTCGAAGCGTTGGCCGCGCTGAATCAGCGTGAGATTAAGTTCGTCTTCCAGGTTGCGAATACGCATTGAAAGCGTCGGTTGGGTGATATGACAGGCCGCCGCGGCCTGACCGAAATGGCGCGTCTGATCGAGCGCGATCAGATATTTCAGCTGTTTAATGTCCATCTTAACTTCCAGAATAGTGACGTCCGCTGGTCATTCGTGGACGCGATGCAGAACACAGCTGCGATAAGATATGTTATTTAAATGTTACTTGCGGTGGGGGCTTATTTCAAGATGCCATTTGCCAGTGGCCCGGTCTTAGGCCACTGGCAACATTCAGCAAATTAACGCAGACCGGGAACGGCGCGCACCTCTTTCGAACGCAGCGTCAGGCGGATAGGAACTGACTTGTACGACGGCGTTCCGCTCTCTTCATCGATGTAATCCAGCGGCACCAGCACGTTGGCTTCCGGGTAATAGGCGCCAACGGTGCCCGGCGCGATGCTGTATGCAACCACGGTGATATCCTCGAGGCGCAGATCGCTGTTCGGCAGCGCGGTGAAAATATCGACGCGGTCGCCATGCTCCAGCCCCTGCTCGGCCATATCCTGCTCGTTCATAAACAGCACATCGCGGCGGCCAAACACTCCGCGATAGCGATCGTCCATCGCGTAAATCGTGGTGTTGTACTGATCGTGGCTGCGCAGCGTAACCAGCCTCATCACGTCGTCGCCGTCAACCCGGCTGTTCTCATGGACGCCTTTGAACACCGAGAACATCGCTTTGCCGGTCGGCGTCGGCCAGATCCGCTCGGTTGGCGGCAGCGGCATTCGGAAACCGCCCGGATGACGAATACGTTCGTTATAATCCTCGAATCCGGGGATAGTGTGCTCGATGAGATCGCGGATGCGGTCGTAATCCGCCACCAACGATAACCAGTCGATCTTACTGTTCGGCAGCGTCGCCGTCGCCATCCCGGCGACGATAGCCGGTTCCGAGCGCAGTCGGTCAGAGGCCGGTTTCAGTTTGCCGGATGAAGCGTGGACCATCGACATCGAATCTTCCACGGTAATCGACTGACGTCCGCTCTCCTGCATATCAAGTTCGGTGCGGCCCAGACAAGGCAGAATAAAGGTCTCTTTCGCCACCAGCAGATGCGAACGGTTCAGTTTGGTGCCAATGTGCACGCTAAGATCGAGCCCGCGCATTGCCGGGAACGCCTGCTCATGATCCGGCATCGCCACCGCGAAATTACCGCCAAGACAGATAAGCGCTTTCGCTTCGCCGGCAACCATTGCCTGCAGCGCTTTCACCGCATCGTGACCATGTCCACGTGGAGCGGCAAAGCCAAACACGCTTTCAAGATTATTCAGAAACTCCGCACTCGGTTTTTCGGTAATGCCGACGGTACGGTTGCCCTGCACGTTAGAGTGACCGCGCAGCGGGCAGATCCCGGCTCCCGGTTTGCCGATATTGCCGCGCATCAGCAGAAGGTCGGCAATCAACCGGACGTTAGAGGTGCCTTTGTTATGCTGGGTGATCCCCATGCCATAGGTCACGATAGTGGCGTTGGATTTGGCGTAGGCAACGGCAACGCGCTGCAGATCGTCGCGGGTTAATCCGGACTCACGCTCAATTTCCGGCCAACTAGTCTGACGTAAATCTTCGGCAAAAGCATCGAAGCCGAGGGTGTGCTCGTTAATAAACGCCTGGTCCAGCACCTGGCCCTGGTCCGCTTCGATCTCCAGTAATGCCTTAGCGATCCCTTTCAGCGCCGCGGCATCGCCGCCCGCTCTCACCTGAAAATAGGTTGAGGCGATATTAGTTGAGCTGTAGGTCGCCATTTCAATAACGTTCTGCGGGTCGGCAAAACGCTCCAGCGCCCTTTCACGCAGCGGGTTAAAGACGATAATCGGCACACCGCGGCGGGACAGTTCATGCAACGTCCCCATCATGCGCGGATGGTTGGTTCCGGGGTTGTGACCGATGGAAATAACCAGTTCGGTTTTATCAAAGTCATCCAAAGACACCGTGCCTTTGCCGATGCCGATCGATTGCGGCAGACCGACGCTGGTCGCCTCGTGGCACATATTAGAGCAGTCCGGGAAGTTATTGGTGCCGAACTCGCGGGCGTAAAGCTGGAACAGATATGCCGCTTCGTTAGAGGCGCGCCCGGAGGTATAGAACTCAACTTCATCGGGCTGCATGCCCTGTAATACTTCGCCAATGCGGGAAAACGCGCTTTCCCAGGAGACCGGGCGCAGCGTGTCGCTTTCGCGATCGTAAGACAAGGGATGGGTAATACGTCCGTACCCTTCCAGTTCAAAGTCGCTTTTCGCCAGCAGCGAGGTCACGGTATTGGCAGCGAGGAACTCTGGCGTCACGCGTTTGCTGGTGGCTTCCCAGGTGACCGCCTTCGCGCCGTTCTCACAAAACTGGAAGGTTGATTTATGTTCTTTATCCGGCCATGCGCAGCCGGGGCAGTCAAAACCGTCAGGCTGGTTGGTACGCAGCAGCGTGACCGGGGCGTCAAGCGTGTCCATTTGCGTACGCACGGCGATGGCGGTCGCTTTTAACGCCCCCCATCCACCCGCTGGGCCATCATAGGGATGAACACCGGGGACAGCGCGTTTTTTCTTATTCATATGAACTCCTGAATACTCTCTTCAGCTAGCGGATGTTATTAACAACATTGGTCACGTTTTTTTGCGGCGATGTTAAATAACCACATTAATTAAGCGGGAAATACCGCATTTCATTTTGCAATGAATAGCAAATGACAGGGTTAACTCGTTGTTTTTAATGTTTAACTAAATGTCTGGTTAAAATGAAATGAGCAACTTTAATCGTTAACTAAATAATAACATCTCATTTCGTGTTGTATAATAGATGTTATCTATCGGGTGTTAAATTTAACCTATTTGATAATTAAAGAATTATTTTTAAACTTTATTATCAAGGGCATTAACATATTTCAATGCCCGTCAACGCCGTAATTTAATTGTCATCAACAGGAGGCTTTGCCCAGGTAAAGCCGTATCCGCTATGCAGAAAATATTCCATAAATACAATGAAGTAATGTCGTACAGGGGTGAGCCATGTTCGGATTAGATGCCTTTTATTTAGCCAGGATACAGTTTGCATTTACTGTATCTTTCCACATCATTTTCCCCGCTATTACCATTGGTCTCGCCAGCTACCTTGCGGTACTGGAAGGGCTGTGGTTAAAAACAAAAGAGGATACCTACCGCCAGCTCTACCATTTCTGGTCAAAAATATTTGCCGTTAATTTTGGTATGGGCGTCGTTTCCGGACTGGTGATGGCCTATCAGTTCGGCACTAACTGGAGCGGGTTCTCGCAGTTCGCCGGTAGTATTACCGGGCCGCTATTGACCTATGAAGTCCTGACCGCCTTCTTCCTCGAAGCCGGCTTTCTTGGCGTCATGCTGTTCGGCTGGCATCGCGTCGGCCGCGGACTGCACTTCTTCGCGACCTGTATGGTGGCGCTGGGCACGCTGTTTTCCACTTTCTGGATCCTCGCGTCCAATAGCTGGATGCATACACCCCAGGGCTACATTATCGAGAATGGCATCGTGGTGCCGGTAGACTGGCTGAAGGTCGTTTTTAACCCTTCATTCCCGTATCGCCTGCTGCACATGTCCACCGCCGCCTTCCTTGCCAGCGCCTTTTTCGTCGGCGCTTCGGCGGCCTGGCATCTGCTGAAAGGCAATGACACGCCGGCAATCCGCAAGATGTTCTCGATGGCGTTGTGGATGGCGCTGATCGTCGCCCCCATTCAGGCGATGATTGGCGATGCGCACGGCCTGAATACGCTCGAACATCAACCGGCAAAAATCGCCGCGATTGAAGGACACTGGGAGAATAAACCGGGTGAAGCCACGCCATTAGTGCTGTTTGGTCTGCCGGATATGGATGAGGAGCGCACCAAATATAAAATTGAGGTTCCCTATCTTGGCAGCATCATCCTGACTCATAGCCTCGATAAACAGGTTCCGGCCTTAAAAAGTTTCCCGAAAGAAGATCGCCCAAATTCCACCATTATCTTCTGGTCGTTCAGGGTGATGGCCGGGCTCGGTATGTTAATGGTACTGCTCGGCGTGGTCAGCGCCTGGCTGCGTTGGCGTGGCCGGCTTTACACGTCAAAACCGTTCCTGCGTTTTGCCCTGTTGATGGGCCCTTCCGGGCTGGTCGCGCTACTGGCAGGCTGGTTTACCACTGAAATTGGCCGCCAGCCGTGGGTAGTCTATGGCGTTCAGCGCACCCGGGATGCGGTCTCCGCCCATGGCGATCTGCATATGTCCCTCAGCCTGCTGGCCTTTATCGTGGTTTACGCCTCGGTGTTTGGCGTCGGCTACGTGTATCTGATTCGCCTGATAAAAAAGGGGCCGGAAAGTGCGCACACGCCGGAGGACCCGACTCAGAACCAAACCCCTGCCCGCCCGCTGTCAGCGGTACGCGAACCTATGAATACTTCGGGGAGAAAATAATATGGGTATCGACCTGTCAATTATCTGGTTCACGATCATCGTTTTTGCCACTCTGATGTATATCGTGATGGACGGTTTCGATCTCGGGATCGGCATTCTGTTCCCGTTTAATAAAAATGAAACCGACCGCGACATGATGATGAATAGCGTGGCGCCGGTGTGGGACGGTAACGAAACCTGGATGGTGCTGGGCGGCGCGGCGCTGTATGGCGCGTTTCCGCTGGCCTACGCGGTGATTATCGATGCGCTCAGCATCCCGTTAACCGCCATGTTACTGGGGCTGATTTTCCGCGGCGTAGCGTTTGAGTTTCGCTTTAAGGCGACGCCGGAACATCGCCCGTTGTGGGATAAGGCGTTTATCGGCGGTTCGCTACTGGCGACGTTTAGTCAGGGGATCGCCGTAGGCACCCTGCTCAACGGCCTCAGCGTCACGGGTCGCGAATTTAGCGGCTCAACCCTCGACTGGCTGGCGCCCTTCCCGCTATTTTGCGGCGTCGGGCTGGTGATTGCCTACGCCTTACTGGGCTGCACCTGGCTGATAATGAAAACTGAAGGCGCTCTGCATCGCAAAATGTCCGAGCTGGCGATCCCGCTGACGCTGGCGTTGTTAGCAGTGGTCGCTATTATCAGCATCTGGACGCCGCTGACTCACCCAGAAATCGCTCACCGCTGGTTTACCTTCCCCAATATCATCTGGTTTATGCCGGTGCCGTTGCTGGTGCTGGTTTGCTGCTGGGGGATTGTCCGTAGCGCCTATAATCGTCAGGCCAGCTATGGGCCGTTTTTACTCACTCTGGCGCTGGTGTTCCTCGGGTTCAGCGGCCTTGGGATCAGCATCTGGCCAAATATTATTCCACCGGCTATCTCTATCTGGCAGGCCGCTTCGCCGCCGCAGAGTCAGGGCTTTATGCTGGTCGGCGGGCTGCTGATCATTCCGGTTATTTTGATGTACACCTGCTGGAGCTACTACGTGTTCCGCGGCAAAATCAAACCCGATGAGGGGTATCATTGATGGCGACTCAATCTGATAAAACGTTAACGACGCATCATCGTCCGTTCTGGCATAAACTGATGTGGCTGGTGATTATCTGGGGGGCCAGCGTGCTGGCGCTCGGCGTGGTCGCCACCTTCTTTAAGCTATTGATGACGGCGGCAGGAATGCGTACTCACTAATACTAAACGCCGGACGGGGTGACCCGCCCGGCGTTTTTTTATGTAAGGTTGTAATAACGGTCAGGTTGCATTTTTTCCGGTAACGGATGTTGCCCGGTCATATCCATCAAATTACGTTCAATGGTATTGCACATTGCATTCAGCGGCAGGTCGTTGGCCGAGGTGCCAAACGGATCTTCCAGCTCTTCCGCCAGGGAATCCCATGACAGGAAGGTGTAGGAGATAAACACCGAAACAAACGGCGTCATGTAATGCAAATCGCCCACCAGCGCGAACGGCAGCAACGTACAAAAAAGATACACCGTGCGCTGTAAAATCAAGGTGTAGGCAAACGGCACCGGCGTACTCGCCAGACGTTCGCAGCCCCCCAGGACATGGGCTAACTCATCGAGTTTATTATCCATCAAGCCGTAGGTAATATCGCTGAGCTTACCCTGCTCTCGCAGCTTACCTAACTCATTACCAATCAATAATAATATTCGGTTAGTCGGCATTGAGCTGGCGAGAATTTCCGCCACTTTTTCTTTCGGCAACAGGCGATAGAGGTCGACCGCCGGGTCGGTTTTACGCAACTGGTGCTTAAGGCTCCAGCTGAACGCCACCAGGTAACTGACTAATGTTTTATGCGTTTCATCCTCGGCTGGAAGGATATTTTTCAGCTGCCGCACCAGCGTTCGTTCGGCAATCAGCACGGTTCCCCATAAATTACGCGCCTCAACGAAGCGGCTGTAGCTCGCGCTATTACGAAAGCCGAGAAAAATCGCAATCGCGATCCCCAACAGGCTAAATGGCGCAACGGTTAAATGAATGCCAAGTTGTTCATACCATTGATAGCTGATGATGGCGATGACCGACATCAGGACGTTCAATAGCAGGCGGAAAACAATTTTTGACAGCACGGAACCGTGCCAGTCAAACAGACGAAAAAACCAGTGTTGTTCTGGCCGGATGATCATTGTATTACTTCCTGAAGACCCAATGATGCTCAGTACATACCCTAATGAAAAATGATGGGTATATACCCGTCATACTTCAAGTTGCATGTGCGTTGGCAATAACTCGGCCCATCCCTGGGCCTCGCCCTTACGGGCGCAGTGAACTGCGTTCAAATTCGTTCCTGACGAATTTGTCCTCGCTCACCCCAGTCACTTACTGGAGTAAGCTCCTGGGGATTCCCTGCGTCGCCGCCTTCCTGCAACTCGAATTATTTAGGGTATAGATATTATCTATTAAGCCATTGGTTAATTTTATTGTACACAAACACGACATCGCGTTGATAACCGCCATTAATTAGCGATGAATTAATGGTGTTTTAATTATGGGCTGTTTTTATTTTCCACGCAATATACGGCCTGCAAAGCAGGCCGGAGAAATAAACTATCTGTAGCGGCGTAATGGCCGATATTATGCAGGGTTATTCAGCCTGACGGCTGGATAATTCTTCAAGTAGCGTCGCGGAAGGTACAAAGAACAGACTGCCGGTAACCGGGCGGCTGTAATCGAGCAGTCGATCGTAATTACCGGCCGGGCGACCGACGAACATGTTTTCCAGCATCTGTTCGATGGGCGCCGGGCTGCGCGCATAACCGATAAAATAGGTACCAAACTCGCCCATCCCGGGTTTGCCGAACGGCATGTTGTCGCGCAGGATTTTAATCTCCTCGCCGTTCTCTTCAAGCGTGGTCAGCGAACTGTGCGAACAGCTTGGTTTGACGTCGGCATCCAGTTCGATGTTGGTCATTTTTTTACGCCCGATAATACGCTCCTGCTGTTCGACGGTTAGCGCATTCCAGCCCGCCATATCGTGCAGATATTTCTGCACAATCACGTAGCTACCTCCGGCGAAATCCGGGTCTTCTTCGCCGATAATGGTGAAATCCGCCGCCGCGCGCCCCTGCGGGTTTTCACTGCCGTCAACGAAGCCAATCATCGCCCGACGGTCGAAATAGCGGAAGCCGTGAACTTCATCGACAACCGTCACCGCGTCACCCAGTTTATCCATCAACTGCGTCGCCAGCTCGAAGCTAAGCCCCATATCATCGGAACGGATATGCAGCAGCAGATCGCCAGGCGTAGAGACCGCCACGCGCTCTCCGCTGCCCACGCGGCGGAAAGGATGCAGTTGCTGCGGGGTGGGTTGACCAAACAACTGCGGCCAGATCTCAGCGCCAAATCCGCAGATGCAGGAAATTCCTGCCTCCGGCATGCGGGTACCAACGGAACGCACCACCGCGGCAAAATCATCGCACCAGTCGCGCACGCGGCTCAGGCTCTCAGCGCTGCGCGCTACGGTCGCGACGATGAATATCGCCGTTCGCGGCAGCGGTAAAGTAATCGCCTGAGGTTCGTTAATTTTCATATCATCCTCTGTTATTGCCAATTAACGGCAAGGTAGCGTTGGCTCCTGCAGGCAGGAGTCGAAAGTTGTTTACGCGTGAGCCAGTTCGCCGCCGGGCGCTTCGTATGGATCAATGTGAATCATCACCTGTAGCACCTCATGGCGCGCGAGCACATTTTCCCGCACCGCCAGCGCGATAGCATGGCCTGCACGAACCGACAGCTCGCCCGGAACTTCAATATGGACATCGACGAGGATCAGGTCGCCCGCCTTACGCGTTTTTAGATCGTGCAAACCCACTACGCCGCCGGTTGCGGCGATGGTGTCGCGTATCGCATTCTGGGTTTGCGCGTCGACCGAGCGATCCATTAAATCATGCAAAGCATCGCCGGCAAAAGTGTAACCCATTCGTGTAATCAATACCCCTACTAACAATGCCGCCACGGGATCCAACCAGGCAATACCGGCGAGGTTACCCACGATCCCCACCGCCACCACTACCGACGATGCCGCATCCGAGCGCGCATGCCAGGCGTTCGCAATTAATAATGACGATTGAATGCGCTTTGCTACCGCCAGCATGTAACGGAACAGCGTCTCTTTTGCGATCAGCGCCGTCAGGGCCACCCAAAGTGCCGTAATATGCACGGATTGAATGGTTTCCGGATGGAGTAGTTTATCCACCGCCGACCACAACATACCGACGCCGACAACCATTAAAATCGCGCCCAATATCAGCGACGCGCCATTTTCGTAGCGCCAGTGGCCATAATGATGATCGCTGTCTGAAGGTTTACGGCTTTTCTTATTGGCAATCAGAACCACAAAATCAGCAATTAAATCGGAAAGAGAGTGGATGCCATCGGCAATAAGCCCTTGCGATCCTGAAAACAGGCCAGCGATAATTTGCCCGGTCGATAAAAACAGATTAACCACGACGCTGACCAGGGTGCTTTTTCGCGCAGCCTGTGAACGCTGATGATATTTATTATCATTCTGTTGATTTTTATTTTCCATCATCCCTCCCGAATAAAGTGTGGATGATAGCCTGATATGAATCAGCGATATTCAATATTAATGGCTTGTTGATAATAAATTTAAAATAAATAGCCTGAGTTATAATATATAAATGCGAATTATTGCGCTTTAAAAATAGCCGACATTGAGCGGCTATTTTTTTATTTTATGACGTTGCCATTCGACGCATAGCGCAATGATAAGCCCCATTTCGCACCGAGGCGCGGAGCACCCGCGCTACGCCATTGACCGCCACTCTCGCGGTTCGCCGCTGCAGCGGATTGATGGGGATCGCCAGCATCTGCTGCGCCCAATCGGGGAGCAGATCGATTCCGGCGACCATTATCCAGCGCCCTACCGGCTGGCTTAGACGGCCCGGCAGACGGGTGTTGAGCAGCACCTGCGCCACTTCTTGCGTTCGCTCATCACAACGTAACTGTGGGCGCATATCCTGCAAATACTCCGCCACCTGACGTGGCGTTTCGGGGATGTCTTCGGCGCCAAGCCGACGGGCGACCTCCGCCGCTTCGCAGTAGTATTGCTCCTGACGCGCGGCAGTAACGATGGTGCGCTTATAACGCAGATGAGAGGCCATAAAGCTGCTGCACTCGGCCACGTGAACCCAGGTTAAGAGCGCCGGATCGCTGGCGCGATAGGGTGTGCCGTCCGGCGCAACGCCGCTGATGCGCTGATGGATCCCCTGCACTTTGGCGATTAATCTTTCGGCATCTGCGGTAGCGCCAAACGTGGTGGCTGAGATAAATTGACTGGTGCGGCGCAGACGGCCAAAGATATCCTCGCGAAAACGCGAATGATCCCACACACCGGCCAGCGCCAGCGGATGTAGCATCTGCAATAATAGCGCGCTAATGCCGCCGCAGAGCATTGAGGTAAAGTCGCCGTGTACCTGCCAGATAGCCGACTGCGGGCCAAATAAGCCTGGCTCGCCCTTCGGGTTTTCAAAATCAATCTCTTTTAACGCCATCCCGGTTAAACCCAGGACCTGTGATTCAATCATGCCGCGTATGCTGGTCATTGCGTTGCCCGTCGCTATCCGTAACGCCACCAACATAACACCATTCGCGGCGGCAGGCATTTGCCGACGGTGACTTTAAACGCCAACGCGCCCGCGTCCCCGCGGGCACGCCACGGATCAAGCGTTGAGCTGATAATCGAGGGAGATGTCGGCTTTCAGGACCTGCGAAACCGGGCAGCCGGCTTTGGCTTTCTGGATAATCGGATCAAAGGCCGCTTTGTCGATACCCGGCAGGACAATATTGCTCTGCAGCGCAATCTTGGTGATGGCGAAACCGCCGCCGCTCTTATCCAGCGTAACCACCGCAACGGTATCAATAGAGGTCGCCGTATAGCCCTCTTCGCTGAGCATTAATGACAGCGCCATTGAGAAGCAGGCGGCATGGGCCGCGCCGATAAGCTCTTCCGGGTTAGTCCCTTTAACACCTTCAAAGCGGGTATTAAAACCATAAGGTTGTTGGTTCAGCGCGCCGCTTTCCGTCGAGACGGTGCCTTTACCGCTTTTCAGATCCCCTTCCCAATGCGCCTGACCTTTCTTATGAATTGCCATCGTTTCACTCCTTTTTGACGTTAAAGGAGTAAGTATAGACAGCTCTAGCTGACCTGAGCCAACTGTTGCTGAATGGCCTCCAGAAACAACGGCAGCGCGCTGGGCTGATAATCCCGTGACAGATAGATGCCATAGACGGCCAGGGATTTTGGCGTATATCCAGTCAGCACCTGCTTTAGCGCGCCGCTGTTTAGCGCGCGCCGGGCTTCCAGTTCCGGCAGCATGGCGATGCCGCATCCGGCAACCGCCGCTTCCATCAGCAGAGAGGAGATCCCGGCGCTCAGATTGCCGGAGACGGCCACCGACACGGGTTCACCCTGCGGATCGGTAAACTGCCATGTCGGGGTGGCGAAATGGCTATAGTGCAGACAGTTATGTTGACTAAGCTCCTCCGGCGAATTTATCTGGCCATGCTGCTGTAGCCACCTCGGCGAGGCGCAGAGTACCGAGCGGCAAATGCCAAGCCGCCGCGCTATCGCCCCCGGCTCCGGATTATCGGTGATCCGGATGGCGACATCGATACGCTCGCCAATCAGACTCACCGGATGGTTATTGATATCCAGTTCGAGACGCAGTTGCGGGTAGCGGGCCAAAAACTCCGGTAGCAGCGGTGAGAGCAACTGCATGGCGGTAAAGTGCGCGCAGGCGACCCGCAGCGTGCCGCTCGGCACCGCGCGTTCCGTCTGCCCCGCGATCTCATCCGCCAATTGCGTGAGGCTACGCGTTTTCTGTAATACCTTTTCGCCAGCGCTGGTTAAAGTCAGTTTGCGTGTCGAACGATGAATGAGCCGGGTTCCGGCCCAGTGTTCCATCTGCTCCAGATAGCGACTCACCATCGGCCGCGACATACCAAGCGCCCTGGCCGCCGCGCTCAAACTGCCCAGCTCGCATATCCGCATATATACCTGGGCGGCGATCACTCGATCCATATCCGTATCCATCTGCACGTTTTATGAAACTCAGCATCTCTTTTTTCAGGAATTTTCGCAAATCAAGAATGACGTAAAATAAACCTATTCACCTGAAAGAGAGAAAACCAATATGAAAGTATCTGCCCTGGCCATCGCCACCGCCCTGTTCAGCACCACCACTTTTGCCGCGCCGTTGACCCTGCAAACCTACAACCCGCAGGAGAACGCGATCTTCGCGGTGAACTCCACGCTGGCCTCCGGCCCGCACGAGGCGGTGCTTTTTGACGCCCAGTTCAGCGTTAAAGATGGCGAAAAGCTGGTTGAGATGATCAACAAAAGCGGTAAGAAGCTCACGCACATTGTGATCACCTCCGGCGATCCGGATTTCTATTTTGGCCTCGAGCCGCTGGTGAAAGCCTTCCCGCAGGCCAAAGTGGTGGCGACCCCTCAAGTGGTTAAGCATATTGAAGAGACCAAAGCGGCGAAGCTGGCTTACTGGGGCCCGCAGATGAAAGACGGCGCGCCGAAGCAGGTCTATGTTCCACAGGTGTTAGCCGCAGATAGTTTCACCATCGACGGCGAGAAAGTGGAAATTCGTCAGCCGCAGAACTACGGCGCATTCGTCTGGATCCCGGCGAATAAAGCGATTCTTGGCGGCACCGGCGTCGCCTGGGGCATGCACGTCTGGACCGCCGATACCCAAAGCGCGGCGAGCCGTCAGCAGTGGCGCCAGACCCTTAACGATATGGCCGCGCTGCATCCGCAACAGGTGATCCCGGGCCACTACCTCGGCACGCCGCCGGCGGGCGACAAGGCTATCGTCTTTACCCGCGACTATCTGGAGAAATTCGAGCAGGCGCTGAAAGCGCATAAAGATTCCGCCAGCGTCATCAAAGCCATGCAGGCGCAATATCCGGGTCTCGCTGAAGAAAGTTCGCTGGAGTTGAGCGCGAAAGTGAACACCGGCGAAATGAAGTGGTAATCGCCCGCGCCTGAATCGAGAACGCTCTTAATCTGCCGACGCAAGGTTGCTATTCGCAAAAAAATGGACCACGATAATCCCGTCGCGTTAAAAAGCGCGGCGTACTTAGGGTTACGTTTCGTCCGGCTTGCGTCGGGCTTGTCCTTGAAACCAGAACAGGATTAAGGAGTAAGAATGAAATCGAACCATCAGGCACGTCATCTTCTCGGTCTGAACTACAAGCTTTCACGCCAGAAAAAAGTGGTGCTGGAAGGCGACGAAGAAACTACCGTTAACCATATCCATGCTACGGGCCGCAAACGCCGCGGTGGTTAATTTTCCAGCTGAGTGATGATAAAAACACCATCCGCTAAACAGGATGGTGTTTTTTTAAGACAATCCCACGCTTCGCATCCTTCTTTTGTTACCATCTGCTCTATACTCTGCCCGCTGCATTTCCTGCCAGCCCGATCGCTTATCGCCGCGCCCGGGTCTGAAGTGAACATCAAGGAGTTAGTGCGATGCAATTCATCTATAAAAAAAACCGTTCTCTTTATATCCCCTACGCTGGCCCGGTTCTGCTTGAGTTTCCGTTACTCAACAAAGGAAGCGCCTTCAGCATGGAAGAGCGTAGCAGCTTCAACCTGCTGGGCCTGCTGCCGGAAGTGGTCGAAACCATCGAAGAACAAGCTGAACGCGCGTGGATCCAGTATCAGGGATTTAAAACCGAGATCGATAAGCACATTTATCTGCGCAACATCCAGGACACCAACGAAACCCTGTTTTATCGCCTGATTGGTAATCATCTCGATGAGATGATGCCGGTTATCTATACCCCCACCGTCGGCGCCGCCTGTGAGCGTTTCTCGGAAATCTACCGTCGCGCGCGCGGCGTGTTCATCTCTTATCAGAATCGCCACAACCTCGACGATATCCTGCAAAACGTACCGAACCATAACGTCAAAGTGATCGTGGTGACCGACGGCGAGCGTATTCTCGGTCTCGGCGACCAGGGTATCGGCGGGATGGGCATCCCTATCGGTAAGCTGTCGCTCTATACCACTTGCGGCGGTATCAGCCCGGCCTACACCCTGCCTATCGTGCTGGATGTCGGCACCAACAACCAACAACTGCTCGACGACCCGCTGTATATGGGCTGGCGTCACCCGCGCGTGACCGACGATGAGTATTATCAATTCGTTGATGACGTTATCCAGGCCATCAAAAATCGTTGGCCGGACGTGCTGCTGCAGTTTGAAGATTTCGCGCAGAAAAACGCCATGCCGCTGCTTAACCGCTATCGTAACGAGATTTGCTCGTTTAACGATGATATTCAGGGCACCGCGGCGGTCACCGTCGGCACATTGATCGCCGCCAGCCGTGGCGCGGGCAGCCAGCTCAGCGAGCAAAAAATTGTCTTCCTCGGCGCGGGCTCCGCCGGTTGCGGTATTGCTGAACAGATCATCGCGCAAATCATGCGCGAAGGGCTAAGCGAAGAGGAAGCCCGCCAGCGCGTATTTATGGTGGACCGCTTTGGCCTGTTGACCGACGGCATGCCGAATCTGCTGTCGTTCCAGAGCAAGCTGGTGCAGAAGCGCGAAAACCTGCAAGGTTGGGATACGACCAACGAAGCGCTCTCGCTGCTTGACGTGGTGCGTAACGTGAAGCCGAATATTCTGATCGGCGTTTCCGGCCAGCCGGGGCTGTTCACGGAAGAAATTATTCGTGAAATGCACAAGCATTGTCCGCGCCCGATCGTCATGCCGCTGTCGAACCCGACCTCCCGCGTTGAAGCCACACCGCAGAACATCCTGACCTGGACCGACGGCGAAGCGCTGGTGGCCACCGGCAGTCCGTTCACCCCGGTGACGGTTAAAGGCAAGCAGTACGCCATCGCGCAGTGTAATAACTCCTATATCTTCCCGGGCATCGGCCTTGGCGTTATCGCCGCGGGGGCATCGCGCGTCACCGACGAGATGCTGATGGCGGCAAGCGAAACCTTAGCCAACCACTCGCCGCTGGTGAATAACGGCGAAGGCCCGGTACTGCCGGAACTGAAAGATATTCAGGCCGTGTCGCGCGCTATTGCGTTCGCTGTCGGTAAAGTGGCTCAGGAACAGGGCGTGGCGGTGAAAACATCGGCCGAGGCGCTGCTTCAGGCCATTAGCGATAATTTCTGGCAACCGGAATATCGCAACTATCGCCGAACCTCAATTTAATACGTTATCTCTAACCGGGCCAAATATCGGGCCCGGTTATTTTTTTGTCCAATCCGCCTGCCGCTTCTTTATATTTTCCCTCCTGATATTTCTTACGCCAATATATAAATAAAAACACTTGCTACTTTTCCTTACCCATGCAACATTTTCCAACCCCACATCAAACAAAGGAATGCAAAGTGGAAAATGTGACTTTCAAAGAAAACAAAAACACACAGACAATGATCCGCGTCGTATTAATCCTGATAGGTCTTACTGCTATCTTCGCGGGTCTCTCTCTCTTTAGTGGCGATATGTGGCGCATCATACCCGATGCCGACCCAGAAAAAACCGCAACCGGTACTCTCGTTGGTCTTATTATATATTCACCCAGTAAATTCTTTTTTGCGTTGCTTTATATTTTTATCGCCCCCTCTAATATGGCTTTTGCTTGTTCGAAAAATCAATTTTCACCTTCTGCACCACCCTATCATCCCTGCAATTTTGTTTCTCTGCGCAGGCATCTTTGTTTTTCTGCATCCAGAAGTGACACCGGGCGAAGACTTGAGCATTCAGTACAGTCGCCACAATAGTTATCATACTTCTATATTCTGGCGAGAAAGAATAACCCGTATTTATCTTAATAACACAATTAAATACGAAACATTTGTCGAGACTAAAGACTCCAGTTGGGATTTTAGTAAATATAATATTAAAAGCGCCTGGCGCTGCAAAGTCCAACAATATTCAAGTTTTTCAACTCTGGGCTTCAATGAAAGCTGGTACCCGGACGATGATCCGCAGGTAATGGCCGCGAACTGTAGACAAATTACGGATATTGAAGGACTCTCTAAAGAAACACTCTACAGTGCCCAGCGGATTGCCACTCAAAATCCCCCGTCAGCGTCGCAAAAAAAGAACGATGAGTAAAATACGACGAAAACCGACATAAACAGTCTGGCTGGCGCGCAATGCCACTATTACTGGTAAACGCGACTTCACTATCACAGACGAGTTAATAGCAAACTACCCGTTAAGTTAGCTGGCAGGAGTGCAAACAGGTCACTCCTGCCCTGGTTGCAGCCTCAGCAAGCCCCTTTGTTCCGTGCGACATCTCAAACTGCCGTCATCGGCAATAAACCCGTACCTGTCTGCTCCACTTTATTGCAATATTTATCGCCCTGTTTACTAAACACCCGTCCATCCTTACGAGTGGCTTCACATATGCTTTATTAACTCGCTCATCCGCGAGTAAAGGTCTTGCCCGCTTACCCGGTCGCCGATAAATTAGCAGTCAGATAACACGGTGCTGAAATAAGCGCGCAGCAAAAACAGAAGGTTTAGGTATGGCGAATATTCGTGATGTCGCCCGTCGGGCCGGGGTGTCAATTAGTAGCGTGTCCAACGTACTTAATAATCGCACACAGCAGATGCGCGAAGAGACCCGACAGCGGATAGTCAAAACGATGGCTGAGTTAAATTACCGCCCGCCGCGTTGCGCCCCGCCGGTCGCCGATTCAGCAACCAAAATGCTCGGCCTGATGGTACCGTCTATCGTCAATCCGAGCTTTTCAGCGCTGGCACATGAACTGGATACTGCCGCGCGCGCTTTTCGCCATCGCCTTTTATTAGGCATTTGCTGCCGCGATGCCGCCGAGGAGTCGGCATTTATCGCGGATATGTTTTTGCATGGCGTACGCGGATTGATCGTCGCCGCCAGCGACGTACGCAAAACCCACTTTGTACGTGCAGCCGAACAAGGCATGACCATTATTAGCTATGACAATCGGCTGGCCGAAAGCGTCCCGCCTCGGGCGCGCTACTTCGATAGTGTCTCAATGGACAACGTTGAAGCGGGACGTCTGGCGGCGCAACATCTGCTGGACAACGGTTGCCGCAATATCGTCTTTGCCACCGAAAGCGGGTTAACGCTAGGGCGCAGCCATAAAATCCTCGGCTTTCAGTCCGCGCTTGCCCAAAGCGGAACAGCGGCAAGAGGCGTGGTGATAGAAGGCAGAGGCAATCGGGAATTCGGCGACGCCGAGATGTTCGAACTGGGCGTAAGTCTGGCGCAAAAAATTAGCGCCCGCACGCCGCGAGTGGATGGCGTGGTGGCGATTAACGATGCGTTAGCCATCGGCATGATGGTTGGGCTCCGCGCGCAGGGCCTGAGAATTGCGGAAGATATTTCGGTCATTGGCATCGATAACATCGCCCTCTCAGCGCTCTCATCGCCCGGCCTTACCTCGGTAATGGCCCCGCTTTCGACAATGGCGTCGATGATGGTAGAGCGGCTCGTCCAGAGAATTGCTGAGCCGGGATTACAAACCGACGAATTTATCTTCGCTCCGGAAGTGATTCAGCGCCAGTCGGTAAGAATAAAGCAACCATAGTTGTTTTATAAATAAATAACACGATGCAGATAATATTTATTATCAGCAGGGAGGCTTACACCCTTTTAGACTCAATACGCATATTAATATCGGGATTCCCATCCCATTCTTTTGTACTTTAACGAGTATAACCGGAAATAATGATGAACCTACAATCTGCGCAAAATATAGAAAAGAGCGCCATTAAGAAATTGACATGGCACATTGTTCCATTAATGATATTGCTTTATTTTCTGGCTTTTCTTGATCGTAATAATATGGCCTACGCCGCAATGGCGTTAGAGGATAGCCTTGGTCTGACGGCCACCGCCTTTGGCTTTGCTTCGGGAATATTTTTCATCGGTTATTTTATGTTTGAAATCCCCAGCAACGCCGGCACGATTAAGTTCGGTCCGCGGCTGTGGTTCGCGCGTATTCTGATAACCTGGGGAATATTTGCCACCTTGATGGGCTTCGTCAGAACGCCGACCGAACTCTATATCTGTCGTTTTATGCTCGGCGTGTGCGAAGCCGGTTTCTTTCCTTCGGTGGTGTACTACTTCACGATCTTTTTTCCGCCCGCCTGGCGGACCAAAATTCTCGGCATGTTCATTATTGTTCAGCCGCTATCCAACGCCGTCGGTTCACCGATTTCAGGTTTAATTCTGCATATCGATAACGGCTGGTTTGGCCTTGAATCCTGGCAGTGGTTATTTATCCTCGAAGGTATTCCGCCGATCGTTATTGGCCTGTTCATCCCTTTTATTATCAAGAATTCACCACAGGAAGTCGGCTATCTCAACGCTGAAGAAAAAGCGTGGTTAATGAGTAGTACGAACCGTTCAAAATCAGGTAGTAAAGTCTCGCTGGCTGAGTTCGCCAGCGGTATTAAAAATCCCAAATATTTGCTTTATGCACTGCTGAACTTCGGGATGGTTTGCGGGATTTACGGCTTCGGAATGTGGCTACCGTCGATTATTACCGCCATTTCCGGCGATGACATTCTGCGCGTTAGTATGATTGCCCTCATCCCCTACGGCCTGGCGGCGCTACTGGTTTATCCATGGAGCATGCTGGCGAGTAAAACGCGAAAAATCGCCGTTTTTGCCGGTATCAGCATGGTCGTCGCCGCATTAGGACTCGCCGGCGCGGTGGTGTTCTTCAAGTACAACGTCGCGGTTTCACTCTCATTCCTGACCATTGCCGCCATTGGTATCTATACCGCGGTACCGTGTTTCTTATCGATGCCTGCCAACGTCTCGGCGGGCGCGGCGACGGCCGCGGGGCTCGCCGTAGTGAGCTGTATCGGCAACCTGGGCGGCTTCGTCGCCCCCTACGTGGTCGGCCTCCTTAACGACTTCAGCCACAGCAGCACGCCGGGTCTGATATTCCTCGCCATGTGCCTGCTAATCACCGGCCTGATTTGCATTTTCTACTGCGCCAGACAGCGCGAAGGCGTCATTCAATCCTGAAAATTTAAGGAAACATCATGGGAACTCTTATTGGTAAAAAAGCATTTATCACCGGCTCTGAACAAGGTATCGGCTGGGCTACGGCGGAAAAACTGATTCTGGCGGGATGCGATGTCTTTTTACACTATCACAGCGGTGAAGAAGGCCCGCAAGCGCTGGCGGCTATCGCCAGCTCGCGAGGGCAAAAAGCGGCCTGGCGCTATGCGGACTTGATTGACACTGAGGACGCGACCGCCTGCGTGCAGGCCGCCGCGGAATTCCTCGGCGGCATTGACATCCTGGTGAATAACGTCGGCGGCATCGTCGGGCGTAAGTGGCTTGGCGAAATTGACCGTCAGTTCTGGCAAACGGTGTTAGACGTCAATATGACCACCATGCTTAACGTCACCCAGGCGGCGCTTCCCTGGCTCAAATCGGCAACGGATGGCGCCAGCATCATTAACCTCGCCTCGCTGGCTGGGCGCTCCGGCGGGCATGCCGGATCTCTTGCCTATTCAACCACAAAAGGGGCCATCCTGACCTGGACACGCTCTCTGGCGGCTGAACTGGGCGAGCATGGCGTACGCGTCAATGCGGTTGCGCCGGGGCTTATTCTCGGCACCCGTTTTCATAACCGCCACACCACACAGGCATCGGCTGATGAAACCATCCGACAAATTCCGCTAAAGCGCGCGGGAACGCCGGATGACGTCGCCCGCGCCATTGCTTTCCTTGCCGGCGAGTATGACGGATTTATCTCCGGCGCCACTATCGATATTAACGGCGGAATTTATCGCATGTAATGCAAACCGGGCGGCCAGAAATCGCCGCCCGCCAGGGAGTACCTGATGATCAAATTCGAAATTATCCATCCACAACTGCTGGCTGCTCTGGCGTGCTGCGGCCATAAATCACAAATTCTCATCGCGGATAGCAATTTTGCCTGTCGCGTTAATGCCAATGCCGATGCCACGTTGATTCAGCTCAACCTCGCGCCAGGCATGGTACCGGCAACTTATATCGTCGAAAAACTGCTTACCTGCGTTAATGTCGAACACGCGACGCTGATGGCATCACCAGCGGAATTCACTAACACCATCGCCAGTGAATACCGGGAGCTTCTACCGACAAACTGCCCGCTTGAATATGTCGAACGCCAGGCGTTCTACGCTAAGTCCCGGCTGCCATTGACCCAACTGGTCATCGCTTCCGGCGAACAGCGTCGTTTTGCCAACCTACTACTCACCGTGGCCCCGGCCTAATCGTCATACCCGCCGCCGATAAGACCGGCGGCGCGATCCTCAATGCTGGTATCTGGTCAAAAGACAATTTAGCCACTACACTCCCTGCATCCATCAACCTACTGAAAAAATAAGGAGGATCCCCATGCTGTACTGTGAACTGTTTAATGTTTCACATACATTTGGCGATCGCACCAGCTCAAGCGTTATCGGTATCGTGCTGCGATAACTTTAGCTTGAGCGAAGAAGCCAACGACTAAATCCCTTCCTCGGGCTTACCGGGTTATCGTCAGCGATGTTTGACGAGGCATTCTCATGCCTGTAACTCTTGAGTAAGTTCACAATGAGCACATTTTTAAGCGCACAATCTCTCCACGTTGATACGGCCTTTGGCCCACTTTTCAACGACCTCTCCTTTACCCTGAAAAAAGGCGATCGCATTGGCCTGATTGGCTATAACGGTTGCGGGAAAAGCACGCTATTGCAGGTGCTGGACGGCACTCTCACGCCGAATTCTGGCAGCGTATCGCGGGCTAATCACTGCCTGCTGGCGCGAGTAGAACAACATCTTCCTGATGCCCTACTCAGCCAACCGTTATTACAGGTGGTACTGGAAAAACTGGCGCCTGGCGAACGGGATTCGCTGTGCTGGCAAGCGGAGCGGCTGCTCGCTGAAATGGGTTTTACCGTTCAACAGACCCAACAGCAAGCCGCCACCCTGAGCGGCGGACAACATACCCGTCTGTTGCTTGCCCGCGCCTTGATCCAACAGCCCGATTTGCTGTTGCTGGATGAGCCAGGCAACCATCTCGATCTGCCGACCCTGCTGTGGCTGGAAAGCTTTTTACAAACCTGGCAGGGGAGCTTCGTGGTGGTGTCGCACGATAACCTCTTACTGGATGCTGTAACTAATACCAGTTGGATTTTACGCGATAAAACGCTGCACGCTTTCTCACTCCCCTGCAGCGCCGCCCGTCGGGCGCTGGAAGAGCAAGATGCAAGCGATGCTCTGCGCCACAAAGCGGAACAAAAGGAGATCGACCGCGTCGCTGCCAGCGCCAAACGGCTGGCCATCTGGGGCCGGGTTTACGATAACGAAGATCTGGCGCGTAAAGCCAAGCAGATGGAAAGGCAGGTTTCACGCCTGAAGGATAGCCAGACGGAACTCACCGCCGGCACGCCGTGGCGTCTTGAGGTGCATGGCGACGCCGTTCGCGCCGATCGCCTGCTGGAGATGGAAAATCTCCCCGTGCCGCCGGCGCCGGGTCTTCCCGCCCTGTTCACCACCGGTGTGGCGCGGCTGCAAAGCGGCGACCGGGTAGCGATAATGGGTCGCAACGGCGGCGGGAAATCGTCGCTGCTGCGCCTGTTATGGCGGCAAATGCAGCAACCGGCTAGCGAAGCCGGCCTGCGTTTACATCCGCGGCTCCATGCGGGTTATTACGATCAAACCCTGCATCAACTGGCGAATGAGTCCAGCCTGCTGGAGGCGCTGGAGCCCTTTGAGCCTTCACCGGAAACGCGCAAGCGGGCGCTGATTTCCGCCGGCTTCGGCTGGGCGCGACACGGGCAGAAGGTCAGCACTCTCAGCGGCGGCGAACGTTCGCGACTGCTGTTTGTCGGCCTGTCGCTGGCAAGCTATAGCCTTCTGCTGCTCGATGAACCCACCAACCATCTGGATATGGAGGGTAAAGAGGCGCTGGCGGCGACGTTGCGGGAATATCCCGGCGGCCTGCTGCTGGTGAGCCACGATCGACAGCTCATCAGCCAGAGCTGTAACCGCTTCTGGTTAATTGATGAAGACGGGTTAAGCGAGTGGCACGACGTCGACGAGGTGTACCCCCGTCTGCGCGGCAACGAGCGCCTTCAGAGCCCGGCGACCCAAACGCCGCCGCAGGCGACGACCGTCGACGACCTGCAAGAGGGTCTGCTGGAACGTCTGGTGATGCTGGAGCAGTTATTGGCGGACGATCTGCAGCGTAAGCCGAAACATCAGAAACCGCAGCTACAAGCGCAGTGGCGTCAGGAGATTGAGGAAATTAATATACAGTTGAGTTAACACGTTTATGCCACCGGAGCTTTAGCGCCCCGGTGGCATGACGGCTTTAGCGGCGGGTAAACTGTTGCTCAAGCATGGTCTTCCCCCATTGATCGCCCCGCCACTCTTTACTCAGCGTAAACCCAAAGGATTCATATAATTTACGCGCCGCCTGCAAGCCGCTAAATGTCCATAGCTGAACCGCATCGAAGCGCTGATTATCACAAAAGTTGATGGCTTCAGTCAGCAAGCGCCGCCCCACGCCGCTGCCACGACAGCCATCGCCGAGAATAAACCAGCGCAGATGCGCTTCATTATTCCCGAGGTCTTCGCCATCAATGGCGACAGAGCCGACGACGACGCCATTTTTGACCGCCAGCCAAATCTGGTTACGTTGATTGTTCAGCCTGCCAGAAAACTCAGCCAGACCGCTGGCGACTTTACCTTCAAAAAAATGGCCAAAGCCGTAATGCCGGGCGTAATACTCACCGTGCATTTGCGCAATGCGGCCAATCATTCCCGGCTGATAGCCGGTGACTATCGTGATGTCGTTTGGTCTGGTCGTGACCGGCTGCTGACGACAACGCTCAAGCGCCCACGAATAGGCCGTCAACCCCTCGGCAACAATCTGCTGCTGTGCGCTATCCAAATGCGCCAGCGCCTCAATCACCCGCATGGCGCCGTACTCATGAATGCGGGCGACCGTCGCCTGCCCTTTGGTTGTCAACGAGAGTTGTTTAAAACGCCCGTCATCAACACAACCATTTTCCTCTATCTCGTTAGCGGCCTGCAGGCGCGATAGCATTCGGCTGACGCTCGATTTGTCCAGCCCCAATACCTGCACCAGTTGCGCGGCGGTCATCGCGCCATGAGTAGAAATCTCAAGAAGCGCATGCACCGCTGAAGGTGAATAGTCGGTGGCCGCCAGCGTGCTGTTCATAAAGCCGAGCTCGCGCACCATCAATCGTGATGCGCAACGAATTTGATCGATAAGTAAAGTGTCAGACATAGTGACATCCATGAATCGAGATGGTTGCATCATACAACCACTATTCGCTTACCCTGTCAATCACCCTGACGCACGTAGCGCAATGCCGATTAAGCCCCCTAAAATTAGTATAAACGGATGAATATAGTGCCAAATATGCGGCAAATCCCCCCATTCCCAACCATACCGCTTGTAATTAGCGACATAAGATCCAATCCTTAATGAGTATTATTTTCGCTGTTAGCACCTTCGTATCATTAACAAGGAGAAACGCATGAAAGCTGCTGTAGTCACCCACGACCACCAGATTGATGTAACCGACAAAAAGTTACGCCCGCTGGAGCATGGCGAAGCGCTGCTGAAAATGGAATGCTGCGGGGTCTGCCACACTGACCTGCACGTGAAAAACGGCGATTTCGGCGATAAAACCGGCGTCATTCTTGGCCATGAGGGCATCGGCATCGTGGAAAAAGTCGGCCCTGGCGTGACGTCGCTGAAGCCGGGCGATCGCGCGAGCGTGGCCTGGTTCTTCGAAGGCTGCGGCCACTGCGAATACTGTAATAGCGGCAACGAAACCCTGTGCCGCTCGGTGAAAAATGCCGGCTATACCGTCGATGGCGGAATGGCCGAAGAGTGCATCGTCACCGCTGATTACGCGGTCAAAGTGCCGGATGGACTGGATTCGGCCGCCGCCAGCAGCATCACCTGCGCCGGCGTCACCACCTATAAAGCGGTGAAGGTCTCACACATCAAACCCGGCCAGTGGATTGCCATTTATGGCCTCGGCGGCCTGGGTAACCTGGCGCTGCAATATGCCAAAAACGTCTTTAATGCCAAAGTGATCGCCGTTGACGTCAACGACGGACAGCTGGAGCTTGCCGCCTCGATGGGCGCCGACCTGACGGTTAATTCCCGCAACGAAGACGCCGCCAAAATCATTCAGGAAAAAACCGGCGGCGCCCACGCGGCCGTGGTTACCGCCGTTGCTAAAGCGGCATTTAACTCCGCCGTAGATGCGGTTCGCGCCGGCGGCCGCGTCGTCGCCGTTGGCCTACCGCCGGAAGCGATGAGCCTGGATATCCCTCGCCTGGTGCTGGACGGTATTGAAGTAGTGGGTTCGCTGGTCGGTACCCGTCAGGATCTGATTGAAGCCTTCCAGTTTGCCGCCGAAGGCAAAGTGGTGCCGAAAGTCACTCTGCGCCCGCTTGGCGATATCAACGCCATCTTTAAGGAGATGGAACAGGGCCAAATCCGCGGCCGCATGGTTATCGATTTCCGCCGTTAATTCTGTCTGACTCTGCCAGACGAAAAAGTCTAACCTGCTGACTATTCCCGCATGTTGGGAATAGTCAGAATTCGCAAATGCTTAGCGCAAATCGTTGGTTCCTTTGTATTCCGTCGCGCCCGATGATGGCAAGACAATAGATAACAAAGGAATTCACCATGCAAAATCGCTTTCGCCTGGCTACGCTTGCCGCCCTTTTTATCGCAGGCGCATTTTCAGTTTCGGCCGCGCAAACGCCGATCAAAGGCGGCACCTTAATTTATCTGGAACAACAGCCGCACACCAATCTCTATCCGCCGGCCGGCGGTTTTTACCCTAACGGCGGGATCCTCAATCAGATAACCGACAAGCTGACCTGGCAGAACCCGGAAACGCTAGCTATCGAGCCGTGGATCGCCGAAAGCTGGACTAGCAACGACGATAAGACCGAATATACCTTTAAGCTGCGACCTGGCGTCACTTTCTCTGACGGCACCCCACTCGATGCCAACGCGGTCGCAAAGAATTTTGATACTTACGGTTTGGGCAATAAAGCCCTACGTCTGCCGGTTTCCGAAGTGATCAACAATTACGATCGTAGCGAAGTCATCGATCCATTGACCGTCAAATTCTACTTCAAAAAACCCTCACCGGGATTCCTGCAAGGGACCGCAACGATTGGCTCCGGGCTGGTTTCCCTCAGCACCCTGGCGCGGAGCTTTGAGGCGCTGGGCGATGCCCGCCATATCATTGGTTCCGGCCCCTTTACGGTAAAAGATGAAAAACCCGGACGCGAACTAACCCTGGTGGCGCGGAAAGATTATCAGTGGGGGCCGAAAAATCTTGCTCAGCAAGGCCCGGCGAACCTCGACGGTATTACCTATATCGTCACGCCGGAAGATAGCGTACGTATTGGCGCGCTGCTGGCGGGACAGGCCGGGTTTATTCGCCAGGTACAGGCCTATGATGAAAAACAGGCGACCGACCAGGGCTTTAATATTTATGCCGCACCGACGCGTGGCGTTAACGATAGCCTGAGCTTCCGCCCTGATAATCCGCTGGTTGCCGACCTGCGGGTACGCCAGGCGCTACTGCATGCGACCAACGCCAAACAGGTTGTCGAAACCCTTTTCTCACCTAACTATCCGCAGGCAAGTTCCGTCATCGCCCGCACCGCCGCGGGATACGTCGACTTAAGCGACAAACTGGCCTTCGATCAGCAGAAAGCCAAACAGCTGCTGGATGAGGCGGGCTGGATCCCGGGCGCGGATGGTATCCGACAAAAAGCGGGGCAACGGCTGGCGCTCACCGTCTATGAATCCCTGCCCCAGCCGCAGAACAAAGAGGTGCTACAGCTGGTCGCGCAGCAGTGGCGTCAGGTTGGCGTGGCCTTAAGCGTGAAAGCCGGCGACGCCGGCAGCCGGGTACTGGATAATCTCGACCCGCTAAAAACGCCATTAACCGTTTCTGAAGTTGGTCGCGCCGACCCGGACGTGGTGAAGAGTATGTTCTTCCCGGCTAATCGCGATGCCTTGCTGCAACAGGGCGGTTCGAGCGACAAAGTAAAATCCTTCCGTGACGATAAGCTCAACGCCCTGTTAACCGCAATCTCTGCCGAAGTGGATGGGCAAAAGCGTCTGCAGCTAACTGGCGATGCACAGCGTTACCTACTGGATAACGCCTACGTCATTCCCATCTTTGAAGAACCGCAGGTCTTTGCCGGCGCGTCATGGGTAAAAGGCGTACGTTTTGAAGCCGTAGGCCGTCCGTCGTTTTACGGCGTATGGCTGGATAAACACTAAGGGGGCGCCATGAGCCACTATCTTTGGCGACGGTTGGGACAAGGCGTGCTGGTGCTGTGGGCGGCCTTCACCCTGACCTTTTTTCTGCTGCAGGTACTTCCCGGCGACGCGATTTTGATTAAGTTTCAGAACCCCGATCTGGGGCTGAGCCCGCAACAGATCGCTGAAATGCGTGTGGCCTATGGTGCAGACAGCCCGCTGTGGCGGCAATATTTGCATACCTTGCTGGCCATGCTGCAGGGGGATTTCGGCTATTCACTCCAGGCGGGACTGCCTGTCAGTTCCCTGATTGCCAGCAATTTACCCGACACGCTGGCGCTGGCGTTGCCGGCCTTTGCGCTGGCGGTTCTGCTGGCCTTTGCGATCGCTATCGCTTCGCGTTTGCCGGGGCTACGCGGTATCAGCAATTTGCTACAGTCGTTGCCGGTGCTGTTTATTTCACTGCCGACCTTTTGGCTCGGCATCGCCTTAATCCAAATCTTTTCATTCCAATTGCACTGGGTCCCGGTTATCAATCCCGGACCTCTGCAAGGCCTGGTGCTACCCGTTATCGCGGTGGCGATACCGATTTCCGCGCCGCTGGCGCAAATTCTGTTACGCACCATGGATCACATCGCCGCACAACCCTTCGTTGCCGTTGCTCGCGCCAAGGGAATGAGCGAAACGTGGGTGTTATGGCGGCATGTCACCGGCAATGCTCTGTTGCCGACATTAAACATTGCCGGCCTGCTGCTGGGAGAACTGATCGCCGGGGTCTTAATTACCGAAACCGTTTTTGGCCGCAGCGGGCTCGGCCAACTGACGCAGCAGGCGGTGAATAATCAGGACATTGCCATTCTTCAGGCCGTGGTGATGATTTCAGCGCTGGGCTTTGTCGCGATCAATCTGCTGGTCGACCTGCTGATGCCGATGCTCGACCCGCGCTTAAAACCCCTGCGCGGAGGTGCGCTATGAGTCTGGTCGATTATGCCTCGGCGGCACGACGCCGTCCGGTGAACTGGCGCCGTTTTTCCTTCCAGCCTGGACTGTGGCTGGCATGGTCGGTGATGACGGTTGCGGTACTAATGGCTTTCGCACCGCAATGGTTCACCGCGTTTAATCCGCTCGACGGCATCGCTGGCGCCCAGCGTCTGGCGCCGCAGGCGGGACACTGGCTGGGTACCGACCAGCTCGGTCGCGATGTGTGGAGCCGAATCGTCTACGGCGCAGGGCATTCGCTTTCCGCGGCCCTGGCCGCCGTCGCCATGGGACTGGTTGTCGGCACGGCGTTGGGCACCGTTGCCGGCGCGCTGGGGGGGCGGGTCGAAGCGGTCGTCATGCGGCTTGTCGATATTCTGCTGGCTATTCCCTCGCTCCTGCTATCACTAACGGTAATCATACTGCTCGGTTTTGGCACCCTGAACGCCGCCATGGCGGTTGGCGTTGCCGCTATCGCCAGTTTCGCCCGACTGTCGCGCGCCGAAGTCGTGCGCATTCGTCACAGCGACTATGTCGAAGCAGCCTACGGAAGCGGAGGCACTTTTTTGTCCGTATTCTGGCGGCATATTCTGCCTAACTCGCTTTCGCCGGTGCTGGCTTTCGCCACCCTACAATTCGGCCAGGCTATTCTCGCCCTCTCAACCCTGAGTTTCCTCGGCTATGGCACTCCACCGCCGGTGCCGGAATGGGGATTACTTATCGCCGAGGGGCGTAACTATCTTTCCACCGCCTGGTGGCTCACCACCTTCCCCGGAATCGCGGTCATTGCCGTGGTACTGGCAGCCAATCGTATCAGCCAACAACTCAATAGGGATCGCCGATGAACGTGCTTAACGTAGAAAATCTGACCATCAGCTACCGCTCGGGCGGGCAGTGGCGCGAAGTGGTTCATCGGGTGAGTTTTACGGTTAAACGCGGCGAGATGCTGGCGTTCGTCGGCGAATCCGGTTCGGGTAAAACCACAACCGCTCAGGCGATTATCGGCCTGCTGGCGGAAAACGCCCGCCTCGATGCCGGGGCGGTTCGCCTCAACGGTGAAGAGATTAGCCGCTGGTCTGGCAAGCGGCTGGATAGCCTGCGCGGGGCCAGAATCAGCCTGGTGCCGCAGGATCCCGGCAACTCGCTGAACCCGGTGCAAACCATTGGCGCACAGGTCGGCGAAATACTCCGCCTGCATCAAAAAAGCAGTAAAACGGAGCGTCGACAGCAAGTTATCGCCCTGCTGGAAAAAGTCGGCTTAAGCCATCCGGAGCTGCGCGTAGACCAATATCCGCACCAGCTCTCCGGCGGTATGAAACAGCGGGTGCTGATCGCCATTGCCATCGCCCTGAAGCCGGATTTGATTATTGCCGACGAACCCACCAGCGCGCTCGACGTGACGGTCCAAAAAAGAATCCTCGATCTGCTCGATCATCTGCGTCGTGAATCCGGCACCGCGGTGCTATTTGTCACCCATGACCTCGCGCTGGCGGCGCAGCGTGCCGACCGGCTGGTAGTTTTTCGTCACGGTGAAATTCAGGAACAGGGCAACACGGGTGATGTTATCCGCACCCCACAGCACGGCTATACCCGCCAGTTGCTGTGCGATCTACAGGGACAAAACCTGCACTTAACCACCGCCATTCACCCGTTTGTTACGCCGGCAATACGGGTTGAAGGCGTGAGCAAACGCTTTACGTTAGGGGGCAGCCATCTGCAGGCGCTGGATAACGTAAGCTTTATTTTACCGCGTGGCAGTACCCATGCGCTGGTCGGCGAATCGGGTTCAGGAAAAACCACCCTCGCCCGCATCTTGCTGGGTTTTGAGCAGGCCGATAGCGGACAGGTGACCATCGATGGTATTGCCAGCGGACAATTGAGCCGCGAGGCCCAGCGCCAGCTGCGGCGCAAAATTCAGTTTGTTTATCAAAACCCTTTCGCCTCTCTCGATCCCCGCCAGACCCTGTTCGACATCATCGAAGAGCCGTTGAAGAATTTTCAGCGCCTGACCAAAGATGCGCGGCGTCGACGGGTAGAGTCCGTCGCCGCCCGCGTCGCGCTGGCGCCGGAGCTACTCAACCGAACCGCTCGCGAGCTCTCCGGCGGCCAGCGTCAGCGGGTCGCTATCGCCAGGGCTCTGATCCTCGAGCCCACGATTCTGGTGCTCGATGAGGCCACCTCAGCGCTGGATGTCACGGTGCAGGCGCAAATTCTCGCCCTGTTGCTGCAATTACAGCAACAGCTTGGGTTGAGTTATCTGTTTATCACCCACGATCTGGCGACGGTGCGTCGCATCGCCCATAGCGTGACGGTGCTGCGCGCCGGGCAAGTCATCGAACAGGGCGAGGTAAAGCAGTTGTTCGCCGCGCCGCAGCACGACTATACCCGCGAGCTGCTCGCCGCCATTCCTCATTATCACGCACCCAGCATGGAGATTGCATGATGCCTAAACGTCTCGGATTTTTCACCCGGCTACTTGATCGCGCCACGCCGCAAGAGCGCTATCGCCTGGCGACGGAGCAGATCCGCCACGCGGAACGGCTGGGCTTTGATAGCGCCTGGGTGGCGCAACACCATTTTCATGAAAATGAAGGCGGATTACCGTCGCCGTTGGTGTTTCTTGCCCATGCGGCGGCCCATACGCAACGGATCCGTCTCGGTACCGCCATCATTACGCTGCCGATGGAAAACCCGCTGCGCGTTGCGGAAGATGCGGCAGTGCTGGATTTACTCGCTGAGGGTCGCCTGGAAGTGGGTTTTGGTTCCGGCGGGACGCCAACCTCTTTTCTCCCCTTTGGCCTGGCCTGCGAACAACGCGGCGCGGTCTTCGCCGATCATCTGCATTTGATTGAAAGCGCCTGGCGCGGCGATACGTTGGCTCATCCGGACAATCATCTTTATCCGCCTGCGCCGCAGCTGGCAAAACGGATTTGGATCGCCACCTTTTCAATTGAAGGCGCTATTCGGGCCGCTAAATCCGGCCATGGGTTGATGCTATCGCGCACACAGCCGCGCCCGCCAGGTCAAAGCGAGCTGCCGCTGGATGCGATTCAGAACCCGATTATCGACGCCTACCTCGCCGCGCTGCCATCCGGCGTGGCGCCGCGAATTCTGGCCTCCCGCACTGCGTTTATTGCCGACAGCCAGGGGTATGCGCTACAGGCCGCAGAGCCGGGTTTAAGTAAACAGGCGGCAGCCCATCGCGCCGCCGGCCACGAGATTATTGGTGACACTGTCACGGATTACGCTCGCCAGCTTGATGCCCACATTGGCGATGCGCCGCATGTGCTTGCATCGCTGGCTAAAGACAGCGTGCTAGCCCGGGTGACTGACATTTCGTTTCAGGTTCATTCGGTGGAGCCATCGCATCAGGACACGCTGCGTTCTATCGAACTCATCGCTAAACACATTGCCCCGCAATTCAGATAAGGAGTCGCTATGAGCTTAAGTCAGGATATTTTGGCTGAACTGGCGGAGATCGCCGCCGATTCACCGCTGGGCAAGGCCCGCGCGTTACGCGACGCTGCGACCCGCCACGCCCAGGGAAGTTACGAGGTGCTATTTAGCCAACAGGATGAGGATTTTCCGCTCGAGGAACGGTTCGCCATCGCCGCAAAAGTGGCCAGACTTCATCAGGCAGACGCGCTGGCGGCGCATTACGCCGGTTTCGGCATTGCCGACCCGACAACCCCACGGCTTGCCGCCGCGCTGGGGTTTGCCCGCCTGCTGACCTTTACTCCGGTGGAAGCGACGCCCGCGGCGTTACAAACGCTTAGCGACGCGGGCTGGAGCCTGCGCGGTATCGTAACGCTGGCGCAGCTTATTGCGTTTGTCAGTTTTCAAAGCCGATTGCTGAGCGGCTTGCGTTTGTTAAATGACAAACCAACCTCCGCGGCCGAGACCCCGGTGGTCGCCGGCTACTGGCACACACATCCCAGGACTGCCAGCGGTAAACCTGCGCCGGTGGCCTTTACGCGCGATGAATTACACTGGGAACCGTGGATTGCCGATAAGCCGCTCGCTGAATTTAATCCCGCCGAGCAGGCGCTGCTGGCGCAGTTCGGCCACAGTGACTCCCCCTACTTCCGCCTGCTGGCGCGCAACCAACCGGTGCTTGAACAGCGCACGCTGACCGATAAAGGGATCTTCTATACGCCGAGTGGCTTGCCGCGCGCCGAACGTGAACTGGCGGCAACGGTGGCCAGTAAAATCAACGGCTGCATCTACTGCGCGTCGGTACACGCGCGCAAGGCGGCGCAGTTGGCAAAAGATGAGCGAGCGGTGGAGACCCTGCTGGCGGTGACGCCTGGGGAGAATCTCAGCGATGGTCAAGAGCCGCGCTGGCAGGCGGAGATTGACGCCGCCGCCGCGCTTTCCGTTACCCCGCCTGCGATAACCTCAGCGCATCTCAGCGCGCTGGAGCAACAGGGTCTGGATATCGTCGAACAGTTGGATCTGCTGCAATCGGCGGCATTCTTCGCCTGGGCTAACCGCCTGATGCTAACCCTTGGCGAACCGTGGCGGGATTAATCAGACCTGCCCTGCCTGGGTAACGCGATGACGCGTTACCCGCCGCTGATATCGCGCATACAGCAGCAACGAGCTCATCGCCAGGAACGACAGCGCTGCCGCCGGCAGCGCCACCGAACGCCAACCTGCGCCAAAGGTAATCATCATTCCGCCGCAGTAGGCGCCTATCGCGCTGCCGAGGTTAAACGCTATTTGCCCGCCCGCCGCCCCGAGCATTTCTCCGCCTCTGGCATTTTGTAGCAGTAATATTTGCAGCGGCGCGGCGAGTGCGAAGAGCCCGGCGCAGCAGATAAACGCCAGCGCCAGCGAAGCCAGCGGCTGTATGCCGAAGGCAAAGATGAGCAGTAACGCCGCGACAATGACGCCGTTAGTCATCGCCGCAATACGCAGCGGACTGTAGCGTCCAGAGATCCTGCCGCTAAAGAGATTACCTAAAACCATCCCCAATCCGACCAGCATCATAATTAACATCATCGCCGACTCGCTAAAGCCGGAGACATTCATCATGAAGGGCTTGATATAGCTAAACCAGGCAAAAACGCCGGCATTGCCGAACATCGTGGCGGCGAAAATAAACCACGGCGCCGGGGTTTTAAGGAAATGGAATTGTTCGCTGAGCCGGGAGGCGGATTTGTCATATAGCGTCGGCACCCAGCGCAGTATCGCCAATAGCACCAGCACATCAAATAGCGCGATGGCCGTGAAGGTATAACGCCAGCTGAACTGATGGCCAAGCCAGGTGCCAGCCGGTACGCCAAGCAGGTTCGCCACCGTCATACCCGCGATCATCCCGGCGACCGCCGCGGTAACCCTGCCCGGCGAGGCGATTTTCGACAAGATAATCGCCCCGACGCCAAAATAAGCACCGTGAGGAAAACCTGAAATAAAGCGACCGAGCGCCAGCATGGGATAACTTGAGGAGAAGGTAAATAACGCGTTGCCTGCCACACATAGCGCCACCAGGAACAGCATCACCGATTTCAGCGAAAAACGGCTGGAAAACAACGCCATGACAGGCGCGCCAAACACCACGCCAAAGGCGTACCACGAGATCATGTTGCCGGCCGCGGGGATGGTAATGCCGACATCATGGGCGATTTCAGGCAATACCCCCATGATGCCAAACTCCGCCATTCCGAGGCCAAAGGTTCCCAGCGCTAAGGAAAAAATCGTTTTCTTCATCTAGTCGGTCACTTTAATGTGCATTCACGACGCTAGTGTAACCGATTTCACACCCTGTTTTCTCCCCTTACGACCGACGAAAACTTAACCCATCCCCAGATAAGCATTTCTGACTTCCGGGTTATCCAGCAACTCTGCGCCGCTACCGCTCAGACGTATTTCGCCGTTGACCAGTACATACGCGCGGTTAGCCAGTTTTAGCGCGTGGTACGCATTTTGCTCCACCAGCAGCAGCGTCATACCCTGGGCGGTCAACTCGCGCAAGATGCTGAAAATCTGCTTCACCACCAGCGGCGCCAGACCCAGGCTCGGTTCATCTAATAGCAATAGCTTTGGCCGACTCATCAGCGCGCGGGCGATCGCCAGCATTTGCTGCTCGCCGCCGGAGAGCGTCATCGCCCGCTGCGCGCGACGCTCTTCCAGCCGCGGAAACAGCCGATACATCCGCGCTTTATCTTCATTCTGATAACGATTACCAATGGGAATAGTGCCCATCAGCAGATTCTCTTCCACCGTCATGTCGGCAAAAATACGTCGTCCTTCCGGCGCCTGGGCAATACCGTTGGTGGCGATATAGTGCGTCGACTGGCGGCTAATATCATGTCCGCGATAGATAATACTGCCAGCGGAAATACGCGGCTGGCCGAAAATGGACATCAGCAGCGTGGATTTTCCGGCGCCGTTAGCGCCGATTAACGCCACCGTTTCGCCTTCATTGACCGTTAGCGATACCAACTTCAGCGCCTGGATTTGCCCGTAAAAAACATTAACCTCGCGAAATTCCAGCAACGGTTGGCTCATCAGGCAATCTCCTGTTCATCGGTACCAAGGTATGCGGCGATCACGCTCAGGTTGGCCTGGATCTCAGCCGGGGTGCCATGAGCAATAACATCGCCGTGGTCGAGCACAATCACGCGATCGGAGATTTCCATCACCATGCTCATATCATGTTCGATCAGCAGTATGGTGACGCCATGATGTTCTCGCAGAAAACGAATAATCCGGCTCAGGGCACGCGTTTCCGCCGGATTGAGTCCGGCTGCGGGTTCGTCAAGACACAGTATTTCCGGCCCGGTACACATCGCGCGGGCGATCTCCAGTCGCCGCTGCTGGCCATAAGAGAGCGTTCCCGCCAGTCGATTGGCGCAGTCAACCATTTCCACCACTTCCAGCCAGTAAAAGGCCCGCTCTAATGCGCGGTTCTCCGCCTGCCGATAGCCGCGGGTGTTCAGGATCCCGGCGATCAGGTGGCGGTTGACCTGCATATGCTGGGCCACCATCAGATTTTCAATCACCGTCATTTCGCGAAACAGGCGGATGTTCTGGAAGGTACGCGCCAGCCCGGCGCGGTTGACCAGATGCGCGCCGCCGAACATTTTGTAGTACATCCGCCGTCCCAGGCGCGCAGGATGGAAAAAATCATCGGCATGCAGTTTCTGCCCGAGAACCTGAATCACATCGGTCATTCGTTGCCGGGCATTAAGACGAATGGCGCCGCCGCTGGCGCGGTAGAATCCGGTCAGGCAATTAAACACCGTGGTCTTCCCCGCGCCGTTCGGGCCAATCAGGGCGGTAATCGATCCGCGTTCAACCTCAAGGTTGACATCATTCAGCGCTTTAATCCCGCCAAAATGCATCATCAGATGCTCGACCTGCAATATTGCATCGCTCATGGCGCGACTCCTTTGCGGATTTCCACCCCGGTACGCCCGGTGCGTACCAGCCCGCGCGGGCGCCAGATCATCATCAGGACCATCAGCACGCCAAAGAGCAGAACCCGGTATTCGTCAAAGCCGCGCAGAAGCTCCGGCGTGACCGTCAGGACGAAAGCCGCCAGCACCACCCCCAATGTCGAGCCCATGCCGCCTAATACCACGATGGCGAGGATCAGCGCCGATTCGAAAAAGGTGAACGACGTCGGGTTGACGAACCCCTGATAAGTCGCGAAAAAGACGCCAGCGATGCCGGCCGTCGACGCGCCAAGCATAAACGCGGACAGCTTAACCAGCACGTGATTCAGCCCCATCGCCCGGCAGGCGATTTCATCTTCCCGCAGCGCCTCCCAGGCCCGGCCAATCGGCATCCGGGTCAGGCGGTGTTTTATCAGCAACACCATTAACACCACGATAAACAACACGGCATAAATAAAGATAAATTTAAGGTTGGGGTTGTAGGCAATATGCAGAAACTCATGAATCGGAGTGCCGCCCTCTTTGGCTCGCCGGGCAAACTCGAGGCCGAAGAGCGTTGGCGATGGCACCGAAACGCCGTTGGGGCCGCCGGTAAAGCTCACCCAGTTGTTGAGCACCAGGCGGATGATTTCGCCGAATCCCAGCGTCACAATAGCCAGGTAGTCGCCATGCATTCGTAATACCGGAAAACCCAATAACGCCCCCGCCAAAGCCGCCATCACCGCCCCCAGCGGCAGCATTGCCCAGAAACCTAAGCCAAGGTATTGATAGCCAAGCGCCAGACCGTAGGCGCCAATGGCGTAGAAGGCGACGTACCCCAAATCAAGTAACCCCGCGAGACCCACCACGATGTTTAATCCCAGCCCCAGCAGGACGTAGATAAGCCCGAGGATCGCAACGGTAAGCAGATACTTGCTGGCCATTAACGGGAAAACGATAGCCACGATCGCCAGCAGCGGCAGGACAAAACGCAGCCGACTACGATAGCCGGGGGGACGGACAAATACCCCCTGGTCGTTGCCTTCAAAACGTCCGACAAACTGCTTCCCCCCGCGGGTTTGCAAAAGCAGACTGAGCAACAGCCGCCCCGCCATTACCACCGCCACCAGCACGATGACGCGCTGTGGAGAAAGCGTAAAGCTGTACCCCTTCAGCACAATGCCGACGATCGGGCCAAAGACTATCAGCGCGCATAAACCGGCCAGCACGCTATCAATAACGCTGCGTTTGACATCGATGCCGTCTAAACGGGAAATATCGGTCATATGTCCCCCTTAGACCTTGGCCACCACAGGACGGCCTAACAGCCCCTGCGGACGAAAAATCAGAATCGCCACCAGCAATGCGAACGAGAAGACATCCTTATAATCCGAGTTCACTAACCCGGCGAACTGCGCCTCGGCGACGCCCAGCAGCAGGCCGCCAAGCATCGCCCCCGGTAGCGAACCGATCCCGCCCAGTACCGCCGCGGTGAAGGCCTTAATGCCGATAATGAAGCCGATATAAAAATCAAACGTGCCGTAATTCATGGTCACCAGCACCCCGGCGAGGCCCGCCATGGCGGCGCCAATCATAAACACCAGCGAGATCACCCGATCGGTGTTAATGCCGAGAATGGCCGCCATCCGCCGATCCTGCTGGGTCGCGCGGCAAACCCGACCTAACTGCGTGTGGTTGATTATCCAGCTCAGTACCACCATGCCGACGAAGGCGGCGAGCAGGATGAAGATTTTGGTCCAGGTGATTTGCACCACGCCATCACCTACCGTAATCCGCAATACGCCGTGCATCAACGTCGGGATCCCCTGTTGATTGGGGCCCTGACTCAGTTGCACGTAGTTTTGTAAAATCAGCGACATACCGATTGCCGAGATCAGCGGCGCCAGACGCGTTGAGTTGCGTAGCGGCCGATAAGCAATGCGTTCGATGGCCCAGCCGTACACCCCGGTGACGATAATCGTAAACACCAGCGTGCCGAAAATAAGCAGCGGGAAGGAGTGAATACCGAAGTAGGCCAGCAGCGCCAGCCCGATAGCACACAGGTAGGCTGAGACCATATATACCTCGCCGTGGGCGAAGTTAATCATACCGATGATGCCATAAACCATGGTGTAGCCAATGGCGATAAGCCCATATACCGCGCCAAGCGTTAAGCCATTGATCAGTTGTTGCAGAAAGAATGCCGCCATATGAACCATCCTGCCAGTCAAGGTGCAGCAGACGCAGAGGCCTTAACGTCTGCTGCTTATGGTGGTACGACGCCCCTCTGATGAGGACGTTATGCGCACTACAATCCCGGGTTACAGCTGATGATATTTGCCTTTATCATCCCATTGATAAACCACGTAATCCGATACTTTCAGGTCGCCTTTGCCATCCCAGGCTTTTTTACCCATCACGGTATCGACGCTATGGTTTTTTAACCATTCGCTGGCTTTGGCATTATCGGTACCGGCGGCGTTATAGGCGGCGGCGATAGCCTGAATCGAAGCATAGGCGTAAAGGGTATAGCCCTCCGGTTCAAAACCGCTGGCGCGGAATTTGTCGATCACCGCTTTACCTTCAGGAATGGTGCGCGGATCCTTACCGAAGGTCATTAACACGCCATTGGTAAACTGCGGCCCGCCCGCGGCGGTAACTAACTCTTCGGTCACCACGCAGTCGCCGGAGAAGAACTTAGCCTGGACGCCCTGCTCGCGCATCTGGCGCACCAGCGGGCCGGCTTCCGGGTGGCAGCCGCCGAAATAAACCACATCCGGTTTCAGGGCGCCGATTTTGGTTACCAGGGCATTAAAGTCTTTTTCCCCGCGGGATAAGCCTTCATACAGCACTTCTTTCGTCCCGCGTTTAGCCAGCGCCGCGCGTGTCGCATCGGCTAATCCCTGACCGTAGGTGTCTTTATCGTGAATGACGGCGATCTTCTTCGCCTTCAGCACATCCAGCATGTAGTTGGCGGCAATCACCCCTTGCTGGTCATCGCGCCCGCACATGCGGAACATATCTTTCATTCCGCGTTCGGTGATTTGCGGATTGGTGGAACCCGGCGTGATGGTCAGGATGCCGGCTTCGTCATAGACCTCGGAGGCGGGCATCGTCGAGGAAGAGCAGAAGTGACCCACCACCGCCGAGACGCCGGAGTCGTCGACCAGGCGGTTAGCCACTGCCACCGCTTGCTTGGGTTCACAGGCATCATCGCCCTGTACCAGCACAATTTTTTCGCCTTTAATTCCCCCGGCTGCATTAATATCAGCCGCCGCCTGCGATGCCCCTTTCCAGTATTGGGCGCCATAGGTCGCATTCGGCCCGGTAAATGGGCCGGCCACGCCAATCTTCACATCCGCCTGTGCATAAAATGCCGCGCTCAAACAACCTGCTATTGCAAAATGCAGAGTCAACTTTTTAAGTTTTAAAGACATTCGGATAGTCCTCAGCGATATCGAACAGACGCCACAAACTGGCGCAGTAAAAACCACTTACAGCGTAACGTGCCAATGCTGGAATAAGCCGTAGCGGCTTCGGTAGATAAAGCAAAAAACCCGCCAGGAAGAGAGGTATCGCCAGATCGATTACTAATAGTCGCGTAGCGTGACCGCAATCGGTACCACCCCGGCAATGCGCCAGTCTTTACAGGTCAGGAGGTCTGTTGCCGTCACGTGGCCTGCCGGGAACGCTGGTGTCCATACCGACAGTGAGCTAAACATAGAACGACTTTAGCAACCTTGCGCACCGGGCTGGTGCAAAAGTGCGGTGATGATCAAAACTAGTGAAAATTTTGCTGCATTAATGTGAAATTAATAACGAGAGGATGGGGAATGCTCGGCAATACAGGTCGCCACCATAAAGAATTGCCGATGAATAGCAACTTTATGCTGCCAGACGGCGTTTACGCTTTGAAACATTAACTTCTTTTACGTATTATCTTAAGCCTTGCTCTTTTACCTGCCGCCGTGGCGGGTTTCGCCTCATGGATGAAAATCATGACTTTAAAAAAATTAATTATTATCGCCATCAGCGCGCTTTCTATTAACGCCTGCGCCTTCGCAGCGGGTAATCTCGCCGACCAGTTACATTATACGCCGCCGGAGCCGGCAGACCTTGCCGTTAATCCACCAGCAGAATCGCCTGAATCGAAAACGGAACAACCAAAATTAACGATGACGCCCGACGTTAATGCCTACACCTATTACAACGAAAAGGTGAATCCCGTTACCAATGATATTGACCGTATTGAACAAGGCGGCGTCGTCGAATTCTGATTTTTACCGGCGCATCGTGCGCGCCGGTAAACATTGACCATGGAGTATTCGCCATGATGAAGGATTATCTGATCATCGCCTGGATTACTATCGTCGCCTGCTGGCCCATTACGTTACCGGTGTTAGCCGTGGTCGCGGGAATACTATTTTATTCCCGCCATCGCGTGGCGGGTCTCGTTGTATCCGGGCTGTTTATCCTCGAAGCCGTGGCGGCATGGCAGTTTGAGCGCTATATGTAACCACGGTTTGTTTTAATTGAGCGGCCCGTGGTTAACCTGGCTGAGCGCTAAATTGACATCGAAAATCTTGTAGAACATCTCCTGCACGCCAAATTGCCGTAGGCGTGCGGCGTGTTTTTTTGCATAAGCCTGCGCGCTCTGTTCATCTTCGAACAGATATATGCCGCCGGCTTCCTGCGTAGCGCTATTCTCCGTCCAAATCTTCCAGATAAAACCGGGCTCCTGGTTAATAGATTGCGCGAGCTCGACTAATTGCGCCGACATTTCATCGCCAAACGGGCCGCTAAAAGCAAAGTGCACCTGCAAAAGTTTTTTCGACATACTCTCTCCCTGAATGATTTTAGCTAATTGACGAGACTATCCTACCCGATTCCTGATTAATCAGCAGTGAGATGATGCGCTTAATGGCTATCTTTCTCTCTCCGCCGGATGAGAAGTTTTCCGCCGCTTTGCCTGGGTCTGATTACACTTTAAACAGCGACCTGCCTTTCAGGCCGTCACGCAATGAGGACTGTCATGGGAAACAAGAAAAAAACCGTTGCGCCCGTCATACCCGCCAAAACGGAGCCGTTAAGCGAGAAAGAGTATCAGCAGGCGTTGCGTAAACTGCACGTCGAGTTGGTCAAGCTACAGCGGTGGGTAGTGCATAAAGGGCTTAAGATATGCATCGTCTTCGAGGGTCGCGATGGCGCAGGCAAAGGCGGCACCATCAAAGCGATAACCGAACGCGTCAGCCCGCGGGTTTTCCGCGTCGTCGCCCTGCCCGCACCAACCGATCGCGAACGCAGCCAGCTCTATTTTCAGCGTTATATCAAACATCTGCCCGCCGCCGGCGAGATAGTGATTTTCGATCGCAGCTGGTACAACCGGGCCGGCGTTGAGCGGGTGATGGGATTTTGTACCGAGGAGGAGGTGCAAAAATTCCTCGACGGCGCGCCGATGGTAGAGCGAGGGATGGTCGATTCCGGCATTATTTTACTGAAATACTGGCTGGAGGTAACGCCGCAGGAGCAAGAACGGCGCCTGCGCGACCGTATTGATGACGGACGCAAAATCTGGAAGCTATCGCCGATGGATATTAAATCCTTCAACCGCTGGGATGACTACACCGTAGCGCGTGATGCGATGTTTGCCGCCACCGATACCGCCTGGGCGCCGTGGTTTGTCGCCCGCTCGGAAGATAAAAAACGCGTACGCCTGAATATTATTACCCATCTGCTTTCGCAGATCCCCTACGAGGCTCTACCAACGGAACACATTACCTTACCGAAACGTAAAATTGGCAAAGTGAAACCGACCCATTTTCCTTTCCGGTTTATTCCTGAGAAGTTTTGAAGGAATAGCTTTATCACCTTTGCGCAGTATTCCCCCTGCGCAGAGGATTATTACAATAAACGTTAATATTTCATCTGTTGCGTTGCTCTGGAACCCGGCTCGCAAAATAAATATTAAAATTACTGCTGAGGTTTATTTTTAAGTGAGTAAAGAGAATAATCACTGAACCACCAGCAAGGAACCTACTATGAAAAGTAATACGCTACGTAAAAGATGTACTGACGTGCCAGCCCAGAAGGAGTCAGCGCAGACAGGAAAGGATTTACGAGAAACAGATAAGCAGCGCCAACATAAGGAATTCATTGCCGCAATGAATGAATTTATTGCAAAAGCAGGTACTCTCACAGATGATGAGTTTTTCAGGGTGCTATGATGCTTGAACAATTCAATGTCTATCGAAATTGTTCTGCGCAAACAAATAACACCCTACCGTATTATATGATAGTGCAGAATGATTACTATGCTGACCTGGCCACTAGAGTCATTATTCCTTTAATGCGGGCGCGACAGTTACCTCGGTGGCATCAGCATGTCGCCCCAAGGATAAATATAGAGTTTGACAGCTTTTTACTTTGTACGCCGATGATCAGTAATTTAAATAATAAACGAATCCAGCCACAGGATTTCGTCTGTAATCTGAGTTGTGCGCGTCAGGGGGTCATTGATTCAATCGATACACTTATCACTAACTGCTGAATGCCGGGAGCCCGCCCCGATATCACCGGAGCGGGTTTACCCCATAAAGGCTTACTTCATTCCCTCACGGCTCTCTTTTTGCGCTTCCAGGCGTTCGACATCGCGATACCAGCGCGGGTGATGTTTCTTCGCCCAACGGCGGCTGACCTTACCCTCAATCATGCCTTTAATCGACCCTTTCACCCAGAATGCCATATACATATGAATGAGGATCGCGTGGATCAGGATAATCGCCGAAGTAGCGTGTATCAGCAGGCTGTAACGGATAACCGGAATCGGGAAATAGTCCGCAAAATACGGGCGCCAGATAATCACCCCGGTCACCAGCAGCACAAAAATCATGCTCATAATGGTCCAGAACATCATCTTCTGCCCGGCGTTATATTTACCGACGCGCGCGACCTTATGTTCATTGCCTTTCAGAACCTCCACAATGCCTTTCAGCCAGGGGATATCCTGTTTATCAGGGATATTGTGGTGGACAAAACGCACAAACATAAACATCAGCGCGACAAAAATCAGCACCCCGAAAAACGGGTGCAGGATACGCCCCATCTGCGGGGTGCCGAAGGTTTCCGTCAACCACTGTAGCGTCGGGAAGAAAAACGAAATCCCCGACAGCGCCACCAGGAAGAAACAGATAACCACCGTCCAGTGACAGGCGCGGTCGATAAATTTGGTGCGCACTATCATTTTCGATTTATTCATCATGTTCCTCCTCATCGTCATCAACTTCCTTGTTCGGCCCGATACCGATGTAGTGGTAAATCAGCCCGGCAAAGGTGGCAATAAAGCCCGCCGCCGACAGCGGTTTCAGCGCCCCCTTCCACAGATTGATACTGGTATCGATCTGCGGCGCTTTCGGCAGCTTGTGATACAACTCCGGCTGGTCGGCATGATGCAGCACGTACATCACGTGGGTGCCGCCTACGCCCTGCGGGTTGTAGATCCCGGCGTTGGCATAACCGCGTTTTTTAAGCTTAGCCACCCGCTCCTGCGCCACTTCCAGCATCTCTTTTTTCGTGCCGAAGTGGATAGCGCCGGTAGGACAGGTTTTCACGCATGCCGGTTCCTGACCAACGCTGACCCTATCCACACACAGGGTGCATTTATAGACCCGGTTATCCTCTTTATTGAGGCGCGGGATATTAAACGGACACCCGGCAATGCAGTAGCCGCAGCCGATGCAGTTTTCCTGCTGGAAATCGACGATGCCGTTGGCGTACTGAATGATCGCCCCGGCGGACGGGCAGGCTTTCAGGCAACCCGGCTCTTCGCAGTGCATACAGCCATCTTTGCGGATAAGCCACTCCAGCTTGCCGTTCTGTTCGGTCTCGCTAAAACGCATTACCGTCCAGGATTTAGCGCTGAGATCCGCCGGGTTGTCGTACACGCCGACGCAGTGCCCCACTTCATCGCGAATGTCATTCCACTCGGAACAGGCCACCTGGCAGGCTTTACAGCCTACGCAGGAGGAGACATCGATAAGCTTGGCGACTTCGGCCTTATAGTCCCGCGCGCGTGGCGCGGGAGTCATCTGGTTGGTCGCGGAGCGTTTAATAATGTCTTGTGTTTCCATCGCCATTTAATCGCTCCTTACGCTTTCTCGATGTTGACCAAAAACGCCTTATACTCCGGCGTTTGCGAGTTGGAATCGCCGACGTTAGGCGTCAGGGTGTTGGCGATGTAACCTTTACGGGCCACGCCTTCAAAACCCCAGTGCAGCGGGATACCGACGGTTTCTACCTGCTGGCCGTTGACGTTCAGCGTGCGCAGTCGGCGGGTCACCACGGCAACCGCGCGAATAAAGCCGCGTTTGCTGCTGACTTTCACCCAGTCGCCGTTAACGATACCTTTGCTTTTCGCCAGCCCTTCGCTGATTTCGACAAACTGTTCCGGCTGCGCAATCGCATTAAGCAGCGCATGCTTGGTCCAGGTATGGAAGTGTTCGGTCAGGCGATAGGTAGTACCGACATACGGGAACTTATCCTTCTTACCTAAGCGAATAGCGTCATCTTCGTATAAACGCACTACCGGGCTGGAGACCACATTCGGGTGCAGCGGGTTGGTGCCAAGCGGCGTTTCCATCGGCTCGTAGTGTTCAGGGAACGGCCCTTCCGCCAGTTTATCGAGCGCAAACAGGCGCCCAAGCCCCTCTTGCTGCATAATAAACGGCCCGGTGTTGCTCCCCGGCGGCGCGGTATTGAAGTCCGGAATATCATTACCGACCCACTTACTGCCGTTCCACTGAATCAGCATTCGCTTCGCATCCCAAGGTTTGCCGTTAATATCGGCCGATGCGCGGTTATACAGCACGCGGCGATTGAGCGGCCAGGCCCAGGCCCAGCCCAGCGTATTGCCAAGCCCAGAAGGATCGGCGTTATCGCGATTCGCCATCTGGTTACCCTGCTCGGTCCAGCAGCCGGTGTAGATCCAGCAAGATGACGCGGTGCTGCCGTCATCGCGCAACAGCGCGAAGCTATTCAGCAACTGTCCTTTTTTCGCCAGTAGCACCCCATTGCCATCGTAGAGATCCGCCAGCGCGTAGCCGTTGTTCTCTTTTGCAACCTCTTCCGATTCCGGATGATCTGGCTGCTTATAACTCCAGCTCATTTTCAGCAGCGGTTCCGCGCCCTTACCGCCTTCGCGACGGTACAGCTCACGCAAACGGTGATAGATCCCGGCAAGAATTTCGCCATCGTTGCGTGCTTCACCCGGCGCGTCCTGGCCTTTCCAGTGCCACTGCAGCCAGCGACCGGAGTTGGCGATCGAACCGTCTTCTTCGGCAAAGCAGGTCGATGGCAGACGGAAGACTTCGGTCTGAATCGTAGCCGGGTCGACATCATTAGACTCGCCGTGGTTCTGCCAGAAAGTCGATGTCTCGGTCACCAACGGATCGATAACCACCATATATTTCAGCTTACTGAGGCTACGCACCACTTTGTTTTTGTCCGGGAAGGACGCAACCGGGTTGAAGCCCTGGCAGATATAGCCGGTGACGTTGCCGTTATCCATCATATTGAAGTACTTGATGACGTCGTAGGCTTGATCCCATTTCGGCAACCAGTTGAAGCCCCAGTCGTTCTCTTTCTGCGCCGCATCGCCGTAGAACGATTTCATCAGGCTGACGAAGAATTTCGGGTAGTTGCTCCAGTAGTTCACCTGGTCGGCCAGCGTCGCTTTCGGCGTGTTGGCGCTAAGATAACTTTGCAGATCGCTCTGTTTATCGGACGGCAGCGTCAAATAACCCGGCAGACTGGTCGACAACAGACCCAAATCGGTGAGCCCCTGAATATTGGAGTGTCCGCGCAGGGCGTTGACGCCGCCGCCAGCCATGCCCATGTTGCCGAGCAGCAGTTGGATCATCGCCATGGTGCGGATGTTCTGCGCGCCGACGGTGTGCTGCGTCCAGCCCAGCGCGTACAGGAAGGTGGTGGTGCGATCCGCGACGCTGGTTGAAGCCAGCACCTCGCATACTTTGAGGAAGTCTTCTTTCGGCGTACCGCAGATGTTTTCAACCACTTCCGGCGTGTAGCGGGAAACGTGCTGCTTGAGCAGATTCCACACGCAGCGCGGATGGCTGAGCGTTTCATCGCGTTTCGCGTAGCCATTTTCATCGAACTGGTAGTTCCAGGACGATTTATCATACTGGCGCTTTTCCGCATCGTAGCCGCTGAACAGGCCATCTTCGAAGGTAAAATCATCCCGTACCAGCAGGCTGGCATTGGTGTAATGCTTTACGTACTCGGCATTAATCTTATTATTTTCGATAAGGTACAACAGCACGCCCGACAGGAACGTAATGTCGGTACCGGAACGAATCGGCGCATAGATATCGGCCACCGACGCGGTACGCGTAAAGCGTGGGTCGACGACGATAAGCGTAGCATCGTTATTGTTCTTCGCTTCCATCGCCCAGCGGAATCCCACCGGATGCGCTTCCGCGGCGTTGCCGCCCATCACCATTACGACGTTTGCGTTTTTGATATCAACCCAGTGGTTGGTCATCGCACCGCGACCAAATGTTGGAGCAAGACTTGCTACCGTTGGTCCGTGTCAGACGCGCGCCTGGTTGTCTACCGCCAGCATGCCGAGCGAGCGCACAAATTTTTGCGTCAGCATGCCGGTCTCATTACTCGCCGCCGAGGCGCACAGCATTCCGGTGGAAAGCCAGCGGTTAACCGTCACGCCCTGTTCGTTCTTTTCAATAAAGTTGGCATCGCGGTCGGCTTTCATCAATTTGGCGATGCGGTTAAAAGCTTCATCCCAGGAGATGCGCTGCCATTTATCCGAACCCGGAGCGCGGTATTGCGGATATCGGAGGCGATTTTCACTGTGGACGTAGTCCAGCAGACCGGCGCCTTTCGGGCACAGCGCGCCGCGGCTTACCGGATGATCCGGATCCCCTTCGATATGATAAATCGCTTCTTTGGCGTTTTTCGCGCCGTCGCCCAGGCTATACATTAATAGCCCGCAGCCCACGGAGCAGTAAGTGCAGGTGTTGCGGATCTCTTTTGCGCGCAGCAATTTGAAATTGCGTGCCTGAGCCAGCGCCATTTTCGGGGCGAAGCCCAGTGCGGCAGCTGTTGTTCCGGCCATACCGCCTGCGCAGATTTTAAAAAACTTTCTGCGGCTGACGTCCATTGATTCCTCCATGCAGGATGTTTGTTCATCGCGCGGAGGAAACTAACAGCAATGTCCCTTTTTTTATTGCGTCAAATCAAGGTCGCCCACGCTAGCCCTCTAAAGAGTCATCGGCGACGAGTTTGACTAACCCCAAAGAGTTATGTGCTACGGAAAAGATCGACCGCCGGGCGCAAAAAGATGTTATAAATTCTGGCTGCGTTTGAGTCACTATCAGGTTAAACATGGAAAAAAAGAGAGCGACGTCAATAGGCTTCGCCGCCATTATATTATGGAGCACGATGGTCGGCTTGATTCGCGGCGTTAGCGAAGGGCTAGGTCCTGTCGGCGGCGCGGCGATGATTTATAGTCTCAGCGGCCTGCTGCTCATTTTTACCGTCGGCTTTCCCAACCTGCGCCAGATCCCGCGCCGCTATCTGTTAGCCGGCAGCGTGCTGTTTGTTAGCTATGAGATCTGCCTCGCCCTGTCGCTGGGCTTCGCCGCCACCCGCCAGCAGGCCATTGAAGTGGGAATGGTCAATTACCTGTGGCCCAGCCTGACCATTTTATTCGCCATTCTTTTTAACGGTCAGAAAAGCAGCTGGCTGGTGATCCCCGGCTTATTGCTGGCGCTGTTCGGCGTGAGCTGGGTGCTCGGCGGCGAGCACGGACTCAACCTCAATGAAATTATCAATAACGTCATCTCCAGCCCGCTGAGCTACTTTCTGGCATTTATCGGCGCATTTATCTGGGCAGCCTACTGCACGGTTACCGCGAAATATGCCAAAGGCAAAAATGGCATTACCCTCTTCGTCTTATTAACGGCGCTGACCCTGTGGCTGAAGTTTTTGGCCAGCGCGCAGCCGCCGATGCAGTTTAGCTGGCCGGTAGTCATTAAGCTGATTACGGTCTCCGTGGCGCTGGGGCTGGCCTACGCGGCGTGGAACGTTGGTATCCTGCACGGCAACGTCAGCCTGCTGGCGGCGGCGTCGTACTTTACGCCGGTACTCTCCTCCGCGCTGGCGGCGGTGCTGCTCAGCGCCGCGCTCTCATGGTCATTCTGGCAGGGGGCCGGGATGGTATGTCTCGGCTCCCTGCTCTGCTGGTATGCCACCCGCCGTTAGCCGAGGTCGCCGCCCGCCACCGGTAGCGTCACGCCGGTGATATAGCTGGCCTCATCGCTGGCGAGAAACAGGATCGCATTCGCCTGTTCCGCCAGCGTGCCGTAACGGCGCATCAGGCTGCTCGCCACCGTCTGATCGACAACCTGCTGATACCACGCCTTTTCCTGCTCGCTCGGCTGCTCTTCATTGCGCGGCGTCAGGCGCGGCGGGGCCTCCGTACCGCCCGGCGCGACGGCGTTAATCCGAATGCCGCTGCCGCTATACTCCATAGCGATAGACCGGGTCAGCGCGTTAACGCCGCCTTTCGCCGCCGAGTAAGGCACCCGGTTCACCCCTGCCGTCGCCACCGACGAGATATTGACGATGCTGCCTTTCCCCTGCTTCAGCATCCAGGGGAGCGCCGCGCGGCAGCCCCACAAGGTGGGGAACAGCGAGCGGCGGATCTCTTTCTCAATTTGTTCTGGCTGATACTCGGCGAAAGGTCGCGCCCAGATGGTGCCGCCGACGTTGTTGATAAGCACGTCGAGGCGGCCAAAATGCGCGACCCCGGCGGCAAACGCCTGTTCAGTACTCTGCCACTGCTCAAGGTCAGCCTCCAGCGCCAGTACCTGACTTCCGGCCTGGGCTAAAACGGCAGCCAGTTCATGTACGTAAGGCGAGCGGTCAATCAGCAACAGGGCGGCGCCTTCAGTTGCCGCCTGTTCCGCGGTCTGGCGACCAATGCCCTGCGCCGCGCCGGTGATAGCGACGACTTTATTGGTAAAACGCATCATGTCTCCTTACGCCGCCGCGCTCTGGCTGGCGATAAATTTTTCATACCAGAACCCTGCCGGGGAAATTCCTCGTTCGCGCAGCGCCGTGGCGACCGCATTCACCATCGGCGGCGGTCCACAAAGATAGATGTCAACGTCGCCGTTATTCAGCATCGCGTCATCGAGATGTTCGGTCACAAAGCCGCGCTGCGGGCAGGAACTGCTTTCATCCGCCACTACCGGCAGCCAGCGATATCCCGTCAGTTGCTGTTTAAACGCATCCAGCGCGTCGGTTTTCACCAGATCGTCGTCACGGGTCACCCCGTACAGTAACGTCACCGAACGCGGGCTACCCTGTGTCTGCAGGGTGTGTAACATGGACAGCAGCGGCGCCAGCCCGGTGCCACCCGCCAGCATGAGCAGCGGGCGTTCGCCACTGCGCAAATAGAAGCTGCCCATCGGGCCGCTGAGGGTCAGGCGGTCGCCGGGCCGCGCCTGCTGGGTTAACCACTGGCTCATCATGCCGCCAGGCACGTTGCGGATCAGAAAGCGCCCTTCGAGAGAACCCGGCAACGAGCTAAATGAGTAGGCGCGCACATGAGGCGTGCCCGGTACCTGAATGTTGATATATTGCCCCGGCAGAAAAGCCAGCGGCTCATCCAGCGCGACCACCAGTTCGATGGCGGTATCGGACAGTAAATTCACCTGTCGTACCTGCGCCCCGGTGTTCGTCAGCGCGGTTTTACACTGCGCGGCGGCCACCGGCACGTCGATCACACAGTCGCTGGTCGGGACCATCTGGCAGGTCAGCACCTGGCGAGCCTGCGCTTCGTCGTCGCTTAACGCCTCGTCGAGATAATCCTCCCCCAAATCGTATTCACCGCTGGCGCAGTGGCATTTGCAGGTGCCGCAAACGCCGTCAGAACAGTCCATCGGCAGGTTTACCTTCTGGCGATAGGCCGCATCCAGCACCTTCTCTCCGGTATTGCATTGAATAAATCGCGTAATGCCGTCCTCAAAATTAAGAACAATATTAAAAGTCATAAGCGCCTCTTAAATGTGGTAAACGTCGATAACCTGACGGATATAGTCGTTATTCAGGCGTACCGTTTTACGAACGATCTGCGGCCTGCCGTCCTGCTCAATTAGCGTGCAGCAGGTAGAGCCGAAATAGGCATCCGTGTGTTGATAGCGATGGCTCCAGGTGACCCAGTTGTAGCGCACCGCAAGCCCCTCATCGCTCTCGCCCATCAGCTCGACATTGCTGATAATGTGCGTGGTACGCGGCTCCGGCGTGCTGGCGCCGGAACGTTCGGTTTTAATGCGATAGACACGATCCTCCAGTCCTTCACGGTTGGGGTAGTAGATAAGTGAAATCTCTTTTTGCGGGTCGCGCGTCAGCTGGTCATCGTCGCCCCATGCCGGCATCCAGTAGACCACCTGCGGGCTGTAACAACTCAGCCACTCATCCCACTGACGGTCATCCAACAGGCGGGCTTCGTAATAGAGAAACTGACGAACTTGTTCGAGATTCAGCATCAGGCCACCTCCACGCGCTGGGTAATGGACTGGTTGTAGCGCTGCTGTTCCTGTTCCAGCGCCGCCAGCATGACCGTTTGCCAGTGGTGATGATGGGCAATATACAGCGCCTCATCTTCCGATTTCACCCCGCTTAGCCGCGGCGTAAAACCCGCGTGCCTGGCGTGTTCATCCGGGCCGTCGACCCAACGTAGCGCGCCGCGGCTGAGGTCGCTCCATGCCAGATTTTCGCCAAGATAGCCGCGCTGGCAGGCGCTGAACTCTTCCAGATCGTCCGGCGTCCCCATTCCGCTGACGTTAAAGAAATCTTCGTACTGGCGGATGCGTAACGCCCGGGCCTGGTCTGATTCCCCTTTCGGCGCAAAACACCAGATGGTGACTTCGGTTTTATCGACCGCAATCGGGCGGATTACGCGGATCTGGGTAGAAAACTGATCCATCAGGTAGACGTTGGGATACAGGCACAGGTTGCGGGTTTCATTGACCATCTGGTCGGCGCGCAGTTCACCGAACTCCGCCTGCAGACGGTCGCGGTGGGCATAGACCGGGCGCACTTCCGGGTTCAACGCGCGGGTCCACAGCAACATGTGGCCGTTGTCAAATCCGTAGCCGCCGCCGACGCTCTTTGACCAGCCGTTGGCGTCAACCGCATGCGTCCCTTCCGCTTCATAGTTGCGGCGTGACATGGTTGAGGCGTAATTCCAGTGTACCACGCTGACGTGATAACCATCGGCGCCGTTCTCCGCGCCCAGCTTCCAGTTGCCTTCGTAAACGTAGCTCGACGAGCCCTTCAGCACTTCCAGTCCTTCCGGCGCCTGATCGACGATCAGATCGATGATTTTGCGGGTTTCGCCGAGATACTCCTCCAGCGGCTGCACGTCCGCATTGAGGCTACCGAATAAGAAACCGCGGTAGGACTGAAAACGCGGCAATTTTTGCAGATCGTGAGACCCTTCATGTTTGAAGGTGTCAGGATAAGCGCCGGTGCTCTCATCTTTGGCTTTTAATAATTTGCCGTTATTGCTGAAGGTCCAACCGTGGAACGGACAGGTAAACGAATTTTTATTCCCGGTTTTGCGTCGACATAACATGGCGCCGCGGTGGGCGCAGCTATTAATTAATGCATGCAATTCATTCTTTTTATCGCGAGTAATAATAACCGGCTGCCGTCCCAGCGTCAGGGTATAATAATCTCCCGGCTCGGCAATCTGGCTTTCGTGGGCGAGAAACACCCAATTACCTTCGAAGATATGTTTCATTTCAAAATCAAATAACTGCTGATCGGTAAATATAGAGCGATGGCAACGGTAAATATGATTTTCACGATCGACAATTAACGCGTTGTTAATTTTGTCTTTAAGCGCTGATAGCGTTTTTTGCATGAGTTAACTCCTCCTGCAGGATTCAGGATTAAAGATATTTGGCAAATATGGTGATTATCGGGTGTAGAGCGCGGCCCGGGCCATCAGCGTGGCCGGGGCCGCTAAAGCAGATTACTCTTTGGCGCGCAGACGGGTGCCGCGGTGCTCTTCGTCGGGGCTCAGCGCTTTACAGAGGGTGAAATCAAAGCGCACTTCGGTGTGCTCGCCGTCCAGTTCACGCTGTGCAATCGTCTCGCGGTCGCTCACTTTCACCGGGTCGGCAATCAGTCCATCGCGGGTGGCAAAGGCAAAATCATCCCACAGGTATTTGTCGCCGCTGAGGTTGATCTGGCTGGTCAGATGTTTATGCCCCGGCGCGGAGACGAAGAAGTGAATGTGCGCCGGACGGTTGCCGTGGCGGCCTAACTGATCCAGCAACTTCTGGGTTGGACCATCCGGCGGGCAGCCGTAGCCGGATGGCATAATGCTGCGCACGCTATAGCGGCCATCGGCGCCGGTGCGAATACGACGACGCAGGTTGTAGTCGCTCTGGCTCTGATCGAAGAACGAGTAATTACCCAGGGTATTGGCGTGCCAGATATCAACGATGGCGTTAGCGATCGGCTGGCCCTGGCTATCTTTAACCTGGCCGTGCAGCCACATCACTTCGCCGGCGTCGGTGCCATCATCCATGCGGGCATGGCGGTCGGCCAGCGGCGCATTGGCCACATACAGCGGCCCTTCGATGGTGCGAGGGGTGCCGGTTTCACGATGCGCCGCCGCGTCGATAGCGTCCTGACGCAGGTCGAGGAAGTGTTCAAGACCCAGCCCCGCCGCCAGCAGCGCCGCTTCCTGGCGCCCACCCAGCTCGTGCAAATAGTTCACCGCATGCCAGAACTCTTCTTCTGTGACGTTATAGTCATCGATCAGCGTGCAGATATTCTCCAGCAAACGGTGGACAATGGCTTTAAAACGTTCGTTACCGCCAGGAACATTTAAACCCGCGCCTTCACGTAATAATTTCTGCACGGCTTCTTGTTGTACGAAAGCATTACTCATAATTATTCTCTCTTATCGTTGTAGGATATTTGCCGGGTGCCCCCGGCATGAGGTCATGTTTTATTATTATTAGCTATCGTCTTCACGAATAGACGAGGGATGACGGCACAGCGCCTCTACGCGAATATCCATAAATGGATATAACGGCAATCCCATTAAAATTTGATGCAACTCTTCGGCATCTTTTACATCGAAAATGCTGACATTGGCGTAAAGACCGGCGACGCGCCAAATATGTCGCCACTTGCCTTCACGTTGTAATTGTTGCGAATAGGCTTTTTCGCGTTGTTTAATTTCATCCGCTTCGGCGGCAGGAAACCCGATCGGAATATTAACGGTCATATCAACTTTAAATAGCATTATTTTCTCCTGTTATGCTTTACGGGAATAGAAGCGCAGCTTGTCTTCATCCAGCTCCACACCAAGCCCTGGCGTTTGCGGCAACGCCACCTGACCGTCGGCAAAGGTCAGCGGCACGCTGACGATATCGTCTTTGAGTAGCAACGGGCCGAACATCTCGGTTCCCCACTGCAGCGGCAATGTCGACCAGGCATGCAGAGAGGCAACGGTCCCCACGGTCCCTTCCAGCATCGTGCCGCCATACAGGCCAATCCCCGCCGCCTGCGCGACGCGGGCCAGCGCCAGCACGCTATTCGGCCCGCCCGCCTTGGCGATTTTCAGCGCGTAAGCGCCGGTAAAGCCCTGGTGCGCCAGTTGGTAACCATCGTAAGCGGTCGCGACCGCTTCATCCGCCAGGATCGCGGTTTCGATTTGCTGGCTCAGGCGCACCAGCGCTGCATTGTCCTGCGCGCTCACCGGCTGTTCGATGAGATCGACCCCCATCGCCGCCAGCTCGCGACAACCCTTCGCGCCGGTCGCGGCGTCCCAGGCCTGATTAACGTCAACGCGAATGCTGGCGCGATCGCCTAAGGCTTCCACAATGGCGCGGGTATGGCGGAGATCGGTGGCTAATTCCCGTGCGCCAATTTTCAGCTTGAATGCCTGATGACGGCGCTCGGCTAACAGCTTTTCCCCTTCGGCAATATCTTTCGCGGTATCGCCGCTGGCTAACGTCCACAGCACCGGCAACGACGTTTGCAGCGCGCCGCCGAGCAGCGCCGATACCGGTAGCCCTAAAGCTTTGCCCTGGGCATCAAGGAGTGCGGTTTCAATGGCAGATTTTGCGAAAGTATTGCCTCTAATGGCGCTATTCATCCGCGCCGTCAGCGCATTCAGGTTATCCGCCGGCTGCCCTTTCAGCAGCGGCGTCAGATAGTGGGTCAAGGCCGATGAGATAGCCTCCGGGCTCTCGACGCCGTAGCTCAGCCCGCCGATGGTCGTCGCTTCACCGATACCGCATACGCCATCGGAACGGGTAATGCGCACGATGACCAGCGTCTGGCAGCCCATGGTGGTCATCGATAATTTATGTGGCCGGATAGTCGGTACATCCACTAACCAGCTCTCAATGCGTTCTACGGTCGCAGTCATTTTTTGTTCCTGAAAGATGCATAACTTTTTGTACCCACATCCATAACGGGGATGTCTGTGCTTTGACAATAGGGTCCAGCCTGGCGGATGGTCAACGGCGATAATCGAAATGTTGTGCGATTATCGGCACGCTTGTTAAATTGCGGTTAATAATGTGATCGAGGTGGTAAAACAGGCACAATTCGCCGCACCCTGGTTTGCGCGCGGTATAGTGATTCCCCGTGAGCTTTACGTTGCAACGGAGAAAGATGCAATGAGCGACAATACCCACACTACGCTGAGCGCCAGGCAGGCCGAGCACGACCCCAATTTTATGCTGTCACTCGCCCGCGGGCTGGAGGTGCTCAATGCTTTTACTCCCCAGCGCCAGCGGCTGACCATTTCGCAGTTAAGTCAAAAAACGCAAATTTCCCGCGCGGCGGTGCGCCGCTGCCTGTATACCCTGGCGGCGCTGGGGATGGTGCATAGCCCGGACGGCCGCAGCTATGAACTGCTGCCGCGCGTGCTGGCAGTGGGCCACGCCTATCTGGCAGGAACCCCGCTGGCGAAGGTGGCGCAAACGGCGCTGGACAATCTTGGTAAGACGTTAGGTGAAAGCTGCTCCGCCGCCACGCTTGATGGCGACAACGTACTGTATATCGCCCGCGCGGCGGTCAATAACTTGCTCAGCGTCGATCTGGGCCGCGGCAGCCGCCTCCCGGCATGGACAACCTCAATGGGACGGGTATTGCTGAGCGCGTTGCCCGAAGATCAACTAGAAGTGACACTGTCACGCGCACATCTTATGCGCTACACCCCGTATACCCTGTGTGATTCTACAGCACTACGCGCGGAAATCGCCAAAGTTCGCATGCAGGGCTATGCGCTGGCGGACAGGCAAATTGAAGTTGGATTATGCTCGCTTGCGGTACCGCTGCTGTCGCGTAGCGGCCAGGTGGTGGCAGCGCTCAACGTTGGCGTCCCCGCCTCTTCGATGAGCGCCGCGGCGCTGAAGGAGAAAGCCCTGGCGCCGCTGCGTCGCGCGGCGATGGAGCTGTCTCTTCAGCTGTGACATTACCGTGGCGCCGGCGTATTGGCCAGCCCGCGCCAGATCCCCAGCGCCAGCAACAACAGCAGAACGCCAGCCGTCGCCAGAGAAATACTGTGAGCGCTGATAAATGCGGTTTTCGCCGCCGCGATTAGTGAATCAGCCGGTATCGCGGGTAATGATTGCGCCACCTTCATCGCCTCGCCAATGGACGATGAGGCCTGTACCGCTGCTTCACCGCCAATCCCGGCAGGCAGTTCAATCGCCGAACTGTAGCTGCGGGTCAGGATCAGGCCGAACAGCGCAATACCAAGCCCCGCGCCCAATTCATAGGCCATGGTTTCAATGGCGCCTGCCGCCGACGCCTTCTCTTTCGGCGCTGCCGCCATGATCGCCGACGTTGACGCCAGCAGCGCGCTGGCGGCGCTAAAGCCCAGCAGCGTCATTAACCCCCACGCCTGCCACTGTTGCGTGCTGAAGTCGGTCATCGACAGTCCCAAAAAGCTTAAAGCGCTCAGCAACATACCGCCGGTCGCCACCTGCCGCAGCCCCAGTTTCGAGACCAGCATTCCGGCAATCGGCCCGCTAAAGCCGCTGGCGACCATCACCGGCAGCATAAACAGCCCGGCCTCAAACGGCGTTTTCTGATGCACGAACTGTAGCTCCTGCGCCATCAGCAATTCAAAACCAACCAGCGTAATGAGCGCGGTCATCGCCATCATCACCCCGCTTAAAATAATGCGGTGGGTGAAGAGACGCATATCCACCATCGGCGTCGGCATCGACAGCTGTTTGCGGACAAACCAGGTCAACATGGCCGCCCCGCCGATGGCCACCAGCGCGATTAGCCACAGCGCCAGCTGCCCCTTTAGCGCCGACTTAGCGCTAAACACCAGCATCAGAATGGCCGCAATCAGGATCAGCGCCTGCGGCAGATTCAGCGGTTGCTCGCGGCGGGCGGGCTGACGGGGCACAACCTTAGCGTTGATGGCAATGACCAGCAGCACGATTGGCACGTTGATCAGGAACACCGATCCCCAGTAGAAGTGTTCCAGCAGCATACCGCCCACCAGCGGGCCAAATGCCGCGCCGCCGGATCCCACCGCGGCCCATAATCCCAGCGCCATGTTACGCTGGCTGGCTTCGGCGAAAGTGCCGCGGATCCCGGCAAGCGTCGCCGGCACAATCATTGCCGCGCCAACCGCCAGCAGCGCGCGGGAGATAATCAGCGTTATCGCCGTCGGTGACAGCGCGGCGCACAGCGAAGCGATACCAAAAATTGCGCTACCGAGCAGCAATAAGCGCTTAAAGCCGATTTTATCGCCCAATGCGCCCATCGGCAGCACCATACCGGCCATCACCAACGAATAGATATCAATGATCCACAGTAGCTCGTTGCCGCTGGTGCCAAGCGCGACGCCGAGCGTCGGGGCGGCCACATGCAGCACCGTTGCGTCAATTGCTACCGGGATATAAACCAGCAAAATCGCCATCAGCGTTAACCATTGCCGAGACATACTACTTTTCCTCAATTTTCGAAATTGGACACGCGTCCAGGATTGCGATCCTGCCGGATTGTTGAACGCCTGTCCAACTTTTTGTTACCATCATCCCATCACCTCTTGGTTACGGGTCGCTATGCACTATTTAAATCGGGAAGCGCGTCGGGAAGTTATCATGCAGGCCGCCATGCGAGTGGCGCTAAATGGCGGCTTCAGCGCCATGACCGTGCGCCAGATAGCCAGCGACGCCGGCGTCGCAGCAGGTCAGTTACATCATCATTTTGCCTCGACCGGCGAGCTAAAAGCGCAGGCCTTTATCCGCTTGATCCGCGAAATGCTCGATATTCAGCTGCTGACCGATGACGCCTCCTGGAGCGAACGCCTGTTTTCATTACTTGGCAGCGAAGATGGCCGTCTCGAACCCTATATCCGCCTGTGGCGGGAAGCGCAGATTTTGTCCGATAGCGATGAGGAAATTAAGGCCGCATATCTGCTTACCATGAGCATGTGGCATGATGAAACGGTCACGGCGATTAACCGCGGCGCCGAAGCCGGTGAATTTCAGCCGCAGGATACGGCTGATAATATCGCCTGGCGTCTGATTGCTCTGGTTTGCGGGCTGGATGGCATTTACGCGCTGGGGATGCAAGCGATTGACGACGCGGCATTTATCCGTTACTTAAAACATTATATCGCGCTGGAACTCCCTCAGGTTTAGGTTACATTTAGTAACAATTGACCGCCCTTCATTGTCGGCGTGAATTCTTTCACGCCTCGATTCTTATCTATCCTCAAACAATACAATTATTAAAAACAGCTGAAGCTTAATTCCAGCCTGCATAGTTTCAGCTGTTTTTTATTTATCCTTTTGATCTCGTACGCTTTAGTGAGGGTGTTATGTCGATAGAAGGTGATAAAAAGAATCATTATCTTTTAAAAGATTGGCGACCAGAAAATGAAGCCTTCTGGGAAAATAAAGGAAAAGCGATTGCGCGCAGGAACTTATGGATTTCCGTATTTTGTCTGTTACTCGCCTTCTGCGTCTGGATGTTATTTAGCGCAGTTGCGGTCAATCTCAATAAAGTGGGTTTTAATTTCACTACTGACCAGCTGTTTTTATTAACGGCGCTACCTTCGCTTTCCGGCGCAATATTACGCGTACCCTACTCCTTTATGGTACCTATTATGGGTGGGCGCTACTGGACGGTTATTAGCACGATTATTCTGGTGATTCCCTGTTTATGGCTGGGTTTGGCAGTACAAAATACAACTACCCCGTACTGGGTATTTATCGCAATTTCGTTACTCTGCGGTTTTGCCGGCGCCAACTTCGCCTCCAGTATGGGCAACATCAGCTTCTTCTTCCCCAAGGCCAAACAAGGCAGCGCATTAGGGATTAACGGCGGACTCGGCAATCTCGGGGTCAGCGTGATGCAACTGGTCTCTCCTATTTTTGTCTTCCTGCCGATTTTTACCTTTCTGGGCGTTCGCGGCGTAGAGCAACCTGGCGGCGCCATGCTGTGGCTCGGCAACTCACCGCTGCTGTGGGTGCCGTTACTGGTTATCGCCACCGTTTTCGCGTGGTTTGGCATGAACGATATTGCCAGTTCCAAAGCTTCAATTCGCGATCAGCTACCGGTGTTGAAACGCCCGCATATGTGGCTGCTAAGTCTGTTGTATCTGGCCACCTTCGGCTCGTTTATTGGCTTCTCTGCCGGCTTCGCGATGCTGGCGAAAACCCAGTTTCCGGATGTCGATATCCTGAAACTGGCCTTCTTCGGCCCGTTTATCGGCGCGCTGGCGCGCTCCTTCGGCGGTATCATTTCCGACCGTCTGGGCGGCGTACGGGTGACGCTGGTCAACTTCATTCTGATGGCGGTCTTTACCGGGCTGCTTTTCCTCACCCTGCCGGGCTCCGGTTCCGGCAGCTTCTTCGCCTTCTACGTGGTGTTTATGGGCCTGTTCTTAACTGCCGGGCTTGGCAGCGGTTCCACCTTCCAGATGATCGCCGTGATCTTCCGCCAGCTCACCATTGATAGCGTGAAAAAGCGCGGCGGCAGCGACGAACAGGCCCAGCATGAAGCGGTGACCGATACCGCCGCCGCGCTCGGTTTCATCGCTGCAATTGGCGCCATCGGCGGCTTCTTTATTCCAAAAGCCTTCGGTACCTCGCTGGCCATGACCGGCTCGCCGGTGGGCGCGATGAAAGTCTTTTTTGTCTTCTATGTGGTTTGCGTGCTGGTGACCTGGCTGGTCTATGGCCGCCGTAAACCAGCACAACCATAACGACCTATTTACCGGATGGCACGATGCCGGACATTAGCGGAGCAGGAGGAATGTCATGAGTAAATTACTGGATCGCTTTCGCTACTTTAAGCAGAAACGCGAGACCTTTGCCAACGGCCACGGTCAGGTCTACGACAATAACCGTGACTGGGAAGATAGCTACCGGCAACGCTGGCAATTCGACAAAATTGTCCGCTCCACGCACGGTGTGAACTGTACCGGCTCCTGTAGCTGGAAAATTTATGTCAAAAACGGTCTGGTCACCTGGGAAACCCAGCAGACCGATTATCCGCGCACCCGACCGGACCTGCCAAATCACGAACCGCGCGGCTGCCCGCGCGGCGCCAGCTACTCCTGGTATCTCTACAGCGCCAACCGCCTGAAGTACCCGCTGGCGCGTAAACGGCTGATTGAGCTGTGGCGCGAAGCCCTGACACAGCATCCCGACCCGGTACAGGCCTGGGATAGCATCATGCAGGACCCGCTGAAAACCCGCAGCTACAAAGAAATTCGCGGTAAAGGCGGCTTTGTACGCTCCAGTTGGAAAGAGTTAAATCAACTGATCGCCGCGGCCAACGTCTGGACCATTAAAAACTACGGTCCGGATCGCGTCGCGGGCTTTTCGCCGATCCCGGCGATGTCGATGGTCTCCTACGCCGCGGGCACCCGTTATTTATCGCTGCTCGGCGGCACCTGTCTGAGCTTCTATGACTGGTATTGCGATCTGCCGCCCGCCTCGCCGATGACCTGGGGCGAACAGACCGACGTGCCGGAATCCGCCGACTGGTACAACTCCAGCTACATTATTGCCTGGGGTTCAAACGTCCCGCAGACGCGAACCCCGGACGCCCACTTCTTCACCGAAGTGCGCTACAAGGGGACCAAAACCATCGCCATTACTCCGGACTATTCGGAAGTCGCCAAGCTCTGCGACCAGTGGCTGGCGCCGAAGCAAGGTACCGACAGCGCGCTGGCGATGGCGATGGGCCACGTGATCCTCAAAACTTTCCACCTCGACAATCCGAGCGATTACTTTCTCAACTACTGCCGTACCTATACCGATATGCCAATGTTGGTGATGCTCGACCGTCGTGACGACGGCAGCTATGCGCCGGGCCGTATGCTACGCGCTGCTGACCTGCTTAACGGACTGGGAGAAAGTAATAACCCGGAATGGAAAACCGTCGCCTTTAACGCCGACGGCGAACTGGTCGCGCCGAACGGATCCATCGGCTTCCGTTGGGGCGAAAAAGGCAAATGGAATCTCGAACAGCGGGCTAACGGCCGTGACGTCGACTTAAAACTGTCGCTGTTGGATATGCACGATAGCGTGGTGTCGGTCGGCTTCCCCTACTTCGGCGGCAATGAAAACCCGCATTTTCGCAGCGTAAAGCAGGAGCCGATAACGCTTCATCAACTGCCAGCGAAACAGCTGCCGTTAGCCAGTGGTGAAAACGCTCTGGTAGTGAGCGTGTATGACCTGGTGCTGGCGAACTACGGTCTGGATCGCGGCCTTGACGATGCCAATGCCGCGCGTGACTTTGCGGATGTCAAAGCCTATACCCCGGCGTGGGCCGAACAGATCACCGGCGTGCCGCGTCACCATATCGAGCAAATCGCCCGCGAGTTCGCCGATACGGCGCATAAAACCCATGGCCGTTCGATGATTATCCTTGGCGCCGGTGTGAACCACTGGTACCACATGGATATGAACTACCGCGGGATGATCAACATGCTGGTATTCTGCGGCTGCGTCGGTCAGAGCGGCGGCGGCTGGTCGCACTATGTCGGCCAGGAGAAACTACGCCCGCAGACCGGATGGCTGCCGCTGGCGTTCGCGCTGGACTGGACTCGTCCACCGCGGCAGATGAACAGTACCTCTTATTTCTACAACCACGCCAGCCAGTGGCGCTACGAAAAACTAACCGCTCAGGAGCTGCTCTCACCGCTGGCCGACGCCAGCAAATTCAGCGGCCATATGATCGACTTCAACGTTCGCGCCGAGCGCATGGGCTGGCTGCCGTCCGCGCCGCAGCTTAACGTTAACCCGCTGAGCATCAAGCAGCAGGCCGACGCTGCTGGGCTGTCCCCCGCAGAGTTCACCGTCCAGTCGTTAAAAGCAGGCGATATTCGCTTTGCCGCCGAGCAGCCGGATAGCGGCCACAACCACCCGCGCAACCTGTTTATCTGGCGTTCTAACCTGCTGGGATCGTCCGGTAAGGGCCATGAGTACATGCTCAAGTACCTGCTCGGTACCGATAACGGTATTCAGGGCGAGGAGTTTGGCGCCACCGCTGACGTGAAGCCGGAGGAAGTCGAGTGGCAGACCGCGGCGATTGAGGGCAAACTCGATCTACTGGTGACCCTCGATTTCCGCATGTCCAGTACCTGCCTGTTCTCAGATATCGTCCTGCCGACCGCCACCTGGTACGAAAAAGACGATATGAACACCTCCGACATGCACCCGTTTATCCACCCGCTTTCCGCCGCCGTCGACCCGGCCTGGGAGGCGAAAAGCGACTGGGAAATCTACAAGGACATTGCGAAAAGTTTTTCTGAAGTCTGCGTCGGTCACCTTGATAAAGAGACCGATGTGGTACTGGTGCCGCTGCAGCATGACTCTCCGGCGGAGCTATCACAGCCGTTTGATGTCCTCGACTGGCGCAAGGGCGAATGCGATCTCATTCCAGGCAAAACCGCGCCGTCAATTGCGCTGGTTGAACGTGACTACCCGGCCACCTGGGAGCGCTTCACCTCGCTGGGGCCGTTACTCGATAAGCTCGGCAACGGCGGTAAAGGCATTTCGTGGAATACGCAAAACGAAGTCGACTTCCTCGGTAAACTCAACTACGTCAAGCCCGACGGTCCGGCCAAAGGCCGCCCGCGCATCGACAGCGCGATCGACGCCAGTGAAGTCATCTTGAGCCTGGCGCCGGAAACCAATGGCCAGGTGGCGGTGAAAGCCTGGAAAGCGCTGGGAGAATTTACCGGCCGCGACCACACCCATCTGGCGCTGAATAAAGAGGATGAGAAAATCCGCTTCCGCGATATTCAGGCGCAGCCGCGCAAGATCATCTCCAGCCCAACGTGGTCTGGTCTGGAAAGCGAACATGTCTCTTATAATGCCGGTTATACCAACGTTCACGAACTGATCCCGTGGCGCACCCTCTCCGGGCGGCAACAGCTCTATCAGGATCATCCCTGGATGCGCGCCTTCGGCGAAAGTCTGGTGGCCTATCGCCCACCTATCGATACGCGCAGCGTCAGCCAGATGAAGGACGTGCCGCCAAACGGCTTCCCGGAAAAAGCGCTCAACTTCCTGACCCCGCATCAGAAATGGGGTATCCACTCTACCTATAGCGAAAACCTGCTGATGCTGACGTTGTCGCGCGGCGGACCCATCGTCTGGCTAAGCGAAACCGACGCAAAAGAACTGGGGATTGAAGATAACGACTGGATTGAAGCCTTCAACGCCAACGGCGCCCTCACCGCGCGTGCGGTGGTGAGCCAGCGCGTGCCGCCGGGAATGACCATGATGTATCACGCCCAGGAACGCATTATGAATATCCCAGGTTCGGAGGTGACCGGTCGTCGCGGCGGTATCCACAACTCCGTCACCCGCGTCTGTCCAAAACCCACGCATATGATTGGCGGCTACGCCCAACTGGCTTACGGCTTTAACTACTACGGCACCGTCGGCTCCAACCGCGACGAGTTCATTATGATCCGCAAAATGAAAAATATTGACTGGCTGGATGGCGAAGGTCGCGACCAGGTACAGGAGGCGAAAAAATGAAAATACGTTCACAAGTCGGAATGGTGCTGAATCTGGATAAATGCATCGGCTGCCATACCTGCTCCGTCACCTGTAAAAACGTCTGGAGCAGCCGCGAAGGGATGGAATATGCGTGGTTCAACAACGTGGAAACCAAGCCCGGTATCGGTTACCCCAAAAACTGGGAAGATCAGGACGAGTGGCAAGGCGGCTGGATCCGCGGTATCAGCGGCAAGCTCACTCCGCGTCTGGGCAACCGCGTCAGCGTGTTGTCGAAGATTTTCGCCAACCCGGTGCTGCCGCAGATTGACGATTATTACGAACCCTTTACCTACGATTATCAGCACCTGCACAACGCGCCGGAAGGCAAATACTTGCCTACCGCCCGTCCGCGTTCGCTGATTAGCGGCGAACGGATGGATAAAATCAGCTGGGGGCCAAACTGGGAGGAACTGCTCGGCGGCGAGTTTGAAAAACGCGCCAAAGACCGCAACTTCGAAGCGATGCAAAAAGAGATGTACGGCCAGTTTGAAAACACCTTCATGATGTATCTGCCGCGTCTTTGCGAACATTGCCTTAATCCGAGCTGCGTGGCGACCTGCCCAAGCGGCGCTATCTACAAGCGCGAAGAAGACGGCATCGTGCTGATCGACCAGGATAAATGCCGCGGCTGGCGGATGTGCATCAGCGGTTGTCCGTACAAAAAAATCTACTTTAACTGGAAGAGCGGCAAATCGGAAAAATGCATCTTCTGCTATCCGCGTATTGAGTCCGGGCAACCGACGGTGTGCTCCGAAACCTGCGTCGGCCGCATCCGCTATCTTGGCGTACTGCTGTACGACGCGGACCGCATCGAAGAGGCGGCCAGTACCGAACATGAAACCGACCTCTACGAGCGCCAGTGCGAGGTGTTCCTCAACCCTAACGACCCGGCGGTCATCGAAGAGGCGTTGAAGCAGGGTATTCCGCATAACGTGATCGAAGCCGCGCAACAATCACCGGTGTATAAACTAGCGATGGACTGGAAGCTGGCGCTGCCGCTGCACCCGGAATACCGCACCTTACCGATGGTCTGGTACGTCCCGCCTCTGTCGCCGATTCAGTCCGTCGCCGACGCCGGCGGCCTGCCGAGTAACGGCAATATCCTGCCAGCGGTCGAAAGCCTGCGTATACCGGTTCAGTATCTGGCGAACCTGCTGAGCGCCGGCGATACCGGCCCGGTCCTGCGCGCGTTAAAACGCATGATGGCGATGCGCCATTACAAACGTTCGCAAACCGTTGAAGGCGTGACCGATACCCGCGCCATTGAAGAAGTGGGCCTCAGCGTCGAGCAGGTGGAAGAGATGTATCGCTACCTGGCGATCGCCAATTACGAAGACCGCTTCGTAATCCCCACCAGCCACCGCGAACTGGCGGAAGACGCCTTCCCTGAACGCAACGGCTGCGGTTTTACCTTCGGCGATGGTTGCCATGGTTCTGATACTAAATTCAACCTGTTCAACAGTCGTCGCATCGACGCGATTGATGTGGGAGACGTTCGTCGACATGGGGAGGGAGAGTAATGCGGCTTCTCAAAGTCATCGCTTTACTGCTGGAGTATCCCGACGACGCGCTGTGGGATAACCGCGAGGAGGCGCTGGCGCTGGTCAGCGCCGATGCGCCCGCCCTGACGCCGTTTGTTACGCGATTACTGGCGGCGCCGCTGCTCGACCGTCAGGCCGAATGGTGTGAGGTGTTTGAGCGCGGTCGCGCCACCTCGCTGCTGCTGTTTGAACACGTTCACGCCGAATCGCGCGACCGCGGCCAGGCGATGGTCGATCTGATGAATCAGTATGAACAGGCGGGTCTGCAGATCGATTGTCGCGAACTCCCGGACCACCTGCCTTTATATCTTGAGTATCTCAGCACTCTCCCGTTGGCCGATGCCCGTGAAGGACTGCAGAACGTCGCGCCCATTCTGGCATTGCTCGGTGGGCGCTTAAAGCAGCGCGAATGCGATTACTATCAACTCTTTGACGCCCTCCTCACGCTGGCGGATAGCCCACTCAATAGTGACAGTGTCACCAGGCAGGTAGCGAGTGAGAAGCGTGACGACACGCGCCAGGCGCTGGATGCGGTGTGGGAAGAAGAACAGGTGAAGTTTATTGAAGATAATGCAACCGCTTGCGATAGCTCGCCAATGCAAGCTTATCAACGACGCTTTAGCCAGGATGTGGCGCCGCAGTACGTCGACATCCGCGCCGGAGGCCCGAAATGATACAGTACTTAAACGTCTTCTTTTACGATATCTACCCTTATCTCTGCGGCACCGTGTTCCTGGTGGGCAGTTGGCTGCGCTATGACTACGGTCAGTATACCTGGCGCGCGTCATCCAGCCAGATGCTCGATAAACGGGGCATGGTGCTGTGGTCGAACTTATTTCACATCGGCATCCTCGGCATCTTCTTCGGCCACTTCTTCGGGATGCTGACGCCGCACTGGGTCTATTCATGGTTCCTGCCGATGTCGCAGAAACAGGTGATGGCGATGGTGCTGGGCGGCGTCTGCGGCGTGCTGACCCTGGTCGGCGGCATAGGCCTGCTGGTGCGTCGTCTGACCAACCCGCGCATTCGCGCCACCTCCACCACTGCGGATATCCTGATCCTGTGCATTCTGCTGATTCAGTGCGCGCTGGGGCTGACGACTATTCCGTTCTCCGCCCAGCATCCGGACGGCAGCGAAATGCTGAAACTGGTAGATTGGGCGCAGGCGGTAGTCACCTTCCACGGCGGCGCATCGGCGCATCTGGATGGCGTCGCGTGGGTGTATCGCGTCCATCTGGTGCTGGGGATGACTATCTTCCTTATTTTCCCGTTCACCCGGCTGGTTCACGTCTGGAGCGCGCCGATAGAGTATTTCACCCGCCGCTATCAGGTGGTGCGTTCCCGGCGCTGAAAGCCAGCGGCTTTTATCATTCATCCATACCGGTAGATACTGTTATAGGTTTGCAACTGTTATGGTCCGGGAAAAACACGTGTTTTGTGTTAATTCAGAGCACATTGCGCTCCCGATATTTTTTCTGCGTTATGGCTCTCATGGCGCAGGGAGCGCACAGAGGGCGGCCAGTCGCCGCCGCCCTCTGTACTCCCGGGCTCTGGCCGCCAAAATCGCCACTTCGTGGTTCCTTCGACTTATCCCGGCAGGCTTCGGGTCGGGCCGAGGCAGCGTCCTTGCAAATCACGGCCCTCAGCCCGCATCCATGCGGGCTGCCCCGGCTTGCCGGGAACGTCTCAGCGATTTTGAGGCCACCAACATCGGCAGTTTCAGTCAGCATTGATGCGGTTGTAGCGGTGTAGCCCAGACGAGGCGCTCGCGCCGACTCCGGGGTCATATTCATCGGCCACGGCTCCAGCCTTTATTCCGGATGGCGGCTACGCCTTATCCGGCCTACGGCGACCATGCGCTTTCCTCGTCCCGTTATAAACGTTACTTCCCGGCTTCCGGATGGGTATCGAACGCCGCCATTACCGCTGCCAGCGCGGCTTCGCTGAACCCGTGTTTTGGGTCGTCTACACCTAATCCGAATCGGGTTTGCAGCGCTTCATACAGCGCCGACACGTCCGCAAGATCCACCTTCTCCACCACGTGGTTGTTCTCCCAGTGGGTAAAATGGAAATTGGTGAGCGTCATTTTCCCGCCGTCAGGCAGATGACGGCACATCAGCAGATGGTGACGAAAGTGGGACTGCGGCCAGTGCGCCGACCAGAAGTTACCCATCACATAATCAGAAGCATACTGTCGACCCAGATCGAAATGGTACATCGACTGCCAGTGCTCATGATGATTAAACTGCAACGTCCACTCATCGCCTTCATGCACCAGGCGATAAATCCCATGCGGCGTATGCTGCGGAATATCCGCCAGCAGCTTAATCGGCGCGGTCAGCGTCTGGCCGCCGAAACCGACGTCGGCGATCCAGCGTTCGCCTTCGACCTCCACCAGCAGCAAGCGATGGGTGCGCGGCGGCATTTGTGGTGGATTAGCCAACACCACGCGCCCCAGCAGGCTGCGAACCGAGAAACCAATCTCACTTAGCGCCCGCTGCAAAAGCCCGTTCTGCTCAAAGCAGTAACCGCCGCGGCGGGCGGTGATTAACTTCTCCTCGAGCGCCCGATCGTCAAGGTGGATTTCACGCGGCAGTAAAACGTCCAGATTCTCAAACGGGATCGCGCTATTGTGATGGCTATGCAACTCCCGCAGGGTGTCAATGGAAACATCGGGGGTTCCCGTCCAGGCCAGACGAGTAAAATACGCGCTTAAAAATGGGGTCATCAACGCCTCCAGCTTTTGGTGTCCGACATTTATAGCGTATTTTTTCCCCGCGACGGCGTATTTTGTGCGATCGCACCAGATGATTTCTGATTTAGGTCGCGGTTGACGTATTGATTACCTTTGTATTGTGAATAAACTACTTACAGGCATTCGCCACTCACCAAGGAACGCTTATGAGCCGTTTTCGCCACGTCGAACTTCAGTACGCCAGTCGCCTGCTCAACCACGGCCCGACCATTATGATCACCAGTTATGACGCGCAGTCAGGGCGGCGCAACGTGATGTCCGCCGCCTGGTCGATGCCGGTTGAATTTGCCCCGCCTCGCGTGGCTATTGTGGTGGATAAAAGCACCTGGACGCGTGATCTCATTGAGCGTAACGGCGCCTTTGGTATCGTGGTGCCAGGCGTGGCCGCCGCCAGTTGGGTCTATGCGGTAGGCAGCGTAAGCGGGCGCGATGAAGATAAGTTCAATGCTTACGGTATCCCGACGGTGCAGGGTCCCGAACTGGGGTTACCGTTAATTGAAGAGAAATGCCTGGCGTGGATGGAATGCCGTCTGCTACCCGCCACCGCGGCACAAGAACAATACGATACGCTGTTTGGCGAAGTGGTTGCCGCCGCGGCCGATGAACGCGTTTTCGTCAGCGGCCGCTGGCAGTTTGACGATGATAAACTCAATACCATTCACCATCTCGGTACCGGTAATTTTGTCGCCAGCGGACGTCACGTGCAGGCCAATACGCCAGAAAACAAATAAGGTTTCCTACGACGCCAGGTGTTGGCGGCGGCGGTCATCGCTGGGAGTCAGGCCAAAGACCTTTTTATACAGCGTCGTGAAGTGATTGCTATTGGCGAAACCGCATAAAAAGGCGATTTCTGTGATCGTCATTTCCGTTTCCCGCAGTTTTACTCGTGCGGATACCAGGCGCAGGCGCTTGACATAATTATCGGGCGTTAATCCAGTCGCCTCTTTAATATGACGAAAAGCAGTGCGTGACGTCAGGTGAAATTGTTCAGCAAGTTGCGGCCAGTTATGTTCCTCAAAGCAATGTTCCTGTAACCAAGTGAGCAGCTTATGGAGTTTGTATTTAGTGGTGCTATATTCGACTTCACTTTCCGCTCGTTGAATAAGCGTAATTAGCTGAAAAAAGGTGGCCTCACGCAGGGCGTTATTCTTAGTTTGTTGGTATTCGGCACTACATATTTTTTCAATCAATAGCTTACACTGTTGCCGGGTCGCCTGCGATAACCAACCGTAGCGCGAGGAGTCGGTGGCCGCAAAGTTTTGCAATAACGGTGCAAGTTCGCGTAAATAGATAAAATCAACCTGCGGATTAATTAATAGATTAATTAACTTCAGCGTCCCAAGCTCATCATAATAATGCGTATCGCCAGGAGAAACATAAAAAACATCCCCTTGTTGAATATACAAAGGCCGGCCATTAATAACGTGGAGGCCATGCCCTTGTTCAACTATCACTAACTCCGCGAATTCATGACCATGTTCGCGGTTATTATCCTCTGGATCGCTGGCGTAAATAGCCAGTTTAGCGAGTGGATTGCTGAAATAAGAATCAATAGTCAACGTCATCATCACTTAATATCCAATACGGCAAGGCAGCTGATAGCACGATAATGCATTTCCCAAACCACTATCGGTAAGATTTATCAAATTGTGATCGTCACCCGCCCCATCCCACTGCCATTGCCAACATGGCCATCGCGTTGGCATTGCCAGAGTGGTTGCCACTCACATCGTCATTTTATGCTGCGAGTCCCCTAACTTTGAGGACGCAGTATGTCACAAACCATGCAATACAACGCCCAAGTTGCGATGATCCGCCATCCGCAGTTTTTACGCACCGCGGAGTCGCTTAAACCCGCACTGCACAGCGAATACCGCGAACCGCAGGCCATTATTGACGCTCATGCCGATGCCAGCGCCCCCTTCGGCTGGCAGGCAGTGGAGCTTTGCACCCCACAGCAATTTTACCAGCGTGAATTCACCAGTGGCGACAGCGTCATCGTGGACTTCGGTAATCACTTTGTTGGCTATGTTGAGCTGGCATGTCTAAGCGTCGGCAGTCCTCCCGATGCCCCGGCGCACCTTCATTTTACCTTCGGCGAGACGCTGAGCGAGGTTTGTGAATCATTTGATGATTACCGGGGCTGGCTCAGCAGCAGCTGGTTGCAACAGCAGGATTTGTGGATTGATGAACTTCCTGGAGAAATCAGACTCCCGCGACGCTATTGCTTTCGTTATCTCAAAGTGGAGGTCAAGGCGGTTTCCAGAAAATTTAATCTGTGTTTCACCCGACTGCGCATCCATGCCGTCAGTTCGGCCCACTGTATCTGCCCCCCATCAACTACCCAAGACCCACGTTTACAGCTTATCGACCAGACAGCCGTACTGACGCTGAAGAATTGTATGCAAGACGTATTCGAAGATGGGCCCAAGCGCGACCGTCGTCTGTGGCTTGGCGATCTCCGCCTGCAGGCGCTGGTTAACGATGTCACGTTCGCGAATCACTCGCTGGTTCGCCGTTGTTTGTATCTTTTTGCTGGCCATACCCGGCAAGACGGTATGGTTTCCGCCAATATTTTCGTTCAGCCGCAAGTCATAGCCGACGACACCTTTTTGTTTGATTATTCGCTGTTTTTTGTTGATACGCTGTTCAACTATCTACGCAGTACCGGCGACGTAGCCACCGCGCAAGAGCTCTGGCCCACCGCCAGACGGCAAATCGAGTTGGCGCTTGAACGTTGCGATAAACAGCATTTGGTTCGCGATAGCGACGACTGGTGGGTATTTATCGACTGGCAAGAGACGCTAAACAAGCAAACTTCGGCCCAGGGCGTCTTAATTTACTGCCTGCAGCGCGCCGTATTGCTCGCCGGACAATTTCAGCCCGAGTTAGTAGCGGGTTATCAGATGCATCTGCAGCAGCTAAAGTCGGCTGCGCTGTCCTGCTTGTGGGACGAAGCGCAAGGATTTTTCATTAGCGGCGCGCAACGTCAAGTCTCCTGGGCATCACAAATCTGGATGGTGCTAGCCGAAGTCGGCAATAGTGCGCAACGAGAAACGCTCATGCGTCATTTGCTTTCCTCCCCGCCGTCGGTGGCCATCAACACGCCCTATCTGCGTCACCATTTTGTTGCTGCTCTGTTGCAATGTGGGCTACGCGCGGAAGCTATTAACGAAATCAAAGCCTACTGGGGCGCGATGATAGATTACGGCGCGGATACGTTCTGGGAGGTTTTTGATCCTGACAACCCTGAGTTTTCACCTTACGGCAGCAAGCTGATTAACAGCTATTGTCACGCGTGGAGCTGTACCCCGGCCTGGTTTATCCGCCAATATAATCTTTAATAACAATTAAATACGAGCATATCATTATGGCAAACAATATATTCACTCTTTGGCGGCAACGCCTGGGCTACGGCATCGCAGATCTCTCCTGCAATTTGGTGTGGCAGCTTATCTCTCTGTACCTGATGTTCTTCTACACCGATGTAATGAACTTACCCGCCTGGTACGTCGGCGTGATGTTCCTGGTGACACGTCTGGTGGATGGCGTGGCCGATGTACTGATGGGACTGGTAATAGACAATACCGCAACCCGTTGGGGCCGCTGTCGTCCCTATTTGCTGATTGGCGCCGTACCGTTCGGCCTGCTATGTATCCTCGCGTTTTACGTCCCCGACTTCTCCACTACCGGAAAATTGATTTACGCCTTTATTACCTATCTGTGTCTGTCGTTTCTTTACACACTGGTCAATATTCCGTTTTGCGCGATGCTGCCGTTTCTGACAAACGATTCCCAGGAGCGCACTACGCTCTCGGCAGTACGAATCTTACTTGGCTCGTTGGGGGCGACCATTGTCGCCGTCACCACGCTGCCGCTTGTCAGCACTCTCGGTCAGGGCGATCAGGCTCGTGGGTTTTTCTATACCGCGGTGATGTTCGGCGTGATTGCCACTTTTTTTCTACTGGTCAGTTTCCGCAACGTCAAAGAAACAATCACCATCACTCAAGAAAAAATGACTCTGAAACGCGCCTGGTTCAGCCTACGCGCCAACCGTCCGTGGTGGGTTTTCGCGATTAACATTTTCCTGATGTGGGGCGCATTTTTCTTCCAGACAGGCGCGTTGGTTTACTTCTTCCACTACTACGTCGGCAATAGAAGTCTGACGGCAATCGTCGCCGGTATTTCGACATTTGTGCCTCTGCTGGGGACATTGACCGTCCCACTGCTGGCCAGTCGGCTAAAAAAACGCCATGTCTACCTGATTGCCAGTGCTATCAATCTCATTGGAATGATCGTAATGATGGCGGCAGGGGTAAATAGTTGGGGTTTGGTTACTGGTGCGGTGATCCTTTCGCTCGGTGCCGGACAACGCACGGCTATTTACTTCTCGATGCAGGCGGATCCGGTGGATTATGGCGTCTGGAAAACCGGAGTGAATACCGCTGGGATCCTGACCTCAATCAATGGTTTTCTTGGCAAAGTGGCCATGGCTGGCGCTGGCGCGATTACGGGCGCCCTGCTCACTTCAGGCGGCTATATCGCCAACCAGGCGCAAAGTGAAACGGCGATGCTGGCGATAAAGTCCTGCTATCTCTACATTCCGGCGCTACTGATCTTTGCCTCGATGTTGTGGATGGGTCGTTTTTATCGGCTTGACGATCATTACGAGCAAATCCGCGCAGACCTCGATGCCGGGCGCTATGCCACGTCCGACATTCATTCAACAGACGGAGAACGTCAGGCGATTTAAGTTCGCCCCCTCTTTTATTACCTCTGAAACTGACAAGGATAAGTATGCGTCTCTCTTTGATTTGCGCAGCAGTTTGCTGCGCCCTTTTTTCGGCCTCCGACGCGTTGGCCGCGCCGCTCACTATCGAGCAGCGGCTGGCCCAACTTGAGGCCAGACTGAAACATGCGGAACACCAGGCAGCCGAAGCAAACCGCCGTGCGCAGCAGGCCGAACAGCGAACCTCCGTCGCGGAACAACGCGCCAGCAATGCCGAAAAACAGATACAAACCCTAAGTAAGCGCACTGATGCCGGCGAACAAAAACAGCAGCAGATCAGTCGTCAATTGGCCAAATCCACCGACGATAACGGTTTTGAATTTAATGCCTACGCCCGTTCCGGAATGCTGGTGAACAGCCACGGTAAAGGCGCGCGCGGCGGACCCGGTATTTCACCGGCCAGTTCGCTTAACGGCGACGCCCACGTGGGTCGTCTTGGCAATGAGAAAGATAACTATGTTGAACTGAGCTTTGGCAAAAAAATGACCTTTAGCGACGGTTCATGGGCACATTTCAAAACAATGCTTGCCGATGGCGCCACCAACCCGGATCCGTGGGTGCAGGATAATAATAGCCACCACCTTAACGTACGCCAACTGTATGTCGAGATGGGTAGCTTCGTTGATTTTAGCGGTCCATTTAACCACGCGTCGATTTGGGCCGGAAAACGCTTTGATCGGGATAACTTCGATATTCACTTTACCGATAGCGATATTATGTTCCTCGGCGGTACCGGCGGCGGAATCAATGATGTGCGTTGGAGTCAACAGCTTCGGGGCGATTATTCAGTCTACGCCCGCAACTTTGGCGATTTAGGTAGCGATAACTATGAAGATAACGATATTCAGAATCTGATGTTTACCGCCAATCATTTCTGGCGAAACTGGCAGTTAATGACCACGGTAATGACCGCGCAGGGTAATGACACGCTAAAAGACAACACCTCAACGACCGGCAGTTATGCGCTACGTAGCGACAACACCGCCAAAAATGGCTATTACGCGATGTTGGCTTATCACGACAAACAGCAGTTCTACGGCCTTGCTCCCGGCATCTCAGAAAGCGCCCTGCAGTACGGTGGCGGTTTAGGCGCAGAAGCTCGCCAGCCGGGCAGCGACGGCGATCTTACCGGGAATGCTAAATCCCTGCGTTTTGCTTCTTACGGCATTTTGCCGCTAGGGAAAAACTGGCAATTGGCGCCATCGGTCATCGCGCAACACAGCGAAAACCGTTATCGTGACGGCGACCGCTACGACTGGGCTACTCTTAACCTGCGTCTTTCCCAAGAGATCACCCGCAACTTTGCCCTGCTATATGAAGCCTCCTGGCAATATATGGATTTGAATCCTAATGGCCGAACCTATCGCTATAACGACAATGTTTATCAGTATCAGGCCGTCAGCGGCGATTTTTACAAGCTTACCTTCGCACCAACGTTTAAAGTCGGCGACATTTTCGATATTAAAGCTCGCCCGGAGATCCGCTTCTTCGCAACATGGATGAACTGGGACAAAGCACTGGATCACTACGCCATTAACGATGATTTTGGCAGTTCCGGTTTTACCGCCGGCGGCAACTGGAATTTTGGCGTACAGACTGAAATCTGGTTTTAAATAGGGTACAAAATGACGGCAACCCTGCCGTCATTCCCGGATGACCATCTTTTACAATAAGTGATAAGACAGCGGGCTTATCATAAAACGATGAAGATGACTGCCGCCTTTAAGGTTGAAGTTAGCTTTAATCTTGTCTAAATGCGCATAAATGGTTTTTACCCGCAGACCTAACACTCTGGCAACGACGTTCACCGACATGCCGGCTACGACATGATCGATAATCATCATCTCTCTTTCACTGAGCGGGGCTCCCCCCTTTGCCTTTATTAGACTAAAGTCCGGCTGACCGCCATGGTCATATAACTGCCGATGCTTAATGTCCAACAACAACTTTTGAATATTGGCTGTCGATTCGCGACTACTCACCCACAATATATTCCCCCGATAAATCAACCGTCCAGGGCGACTACTTCTGGACGTGCTTACTCCCAAAATAATGCCCTTAAACAATTGAGATAACGCATAGAGATGCTTGTAATCTTGATAGCCATGTAGCGGCAAAATAATAAGATCCGCTTGCTGTATAGAATGGTTAGTGTAAGCCAATTCAACGTAAGCGGGCTCATGACACTCAGAAGATATCTGTTGTAGACAATATTCTACACCCAGTCGAAACCAGATATCCTTGCTATTAATTATAACCTTCAATTTTATAACCCTGGCATAAGAACGACAGGCGCACCTTGAATATAGAAAATCCTACTCGGCTGTTAACTTACGTCGGATATTCCACGTAACTGTATGATAGCGCCATCATTCTGGCAGAACGGTTTATCACTTTTCACAGAATAAACAGTTGTAACGTAGTGACTGTTGATATAATAACCCTGAGTCTTGACGCGTAATATAATTTCTTGCTCAATGCCGACATCCTTAAGGAGTCGACGTAAATTTTGCATCACTTGCCATAAACGTTGTGATGAGGGCCTTAAATCATTTTTCTCCCAGACATGTACCATCAACTCTTCATCACTAACCATTCTTTCAAGACCATGTTCAAATAAATACTCAATTAAACAGGCCATCGTTTTTCGTAGACGGATGTTTTTTCTATTACCACTTACAGTAGCTATTTCCCGGTACTTCAAGAAGTAAAAAAAATCATCCTCTAATTGGTAACCAAGTAACGCACTACCTATTATCATTCATCTCTCCATGATAAAAATCATCATTTCAAAGGCAGGTTACATGGCAAATCAGCAATCGCCTAAACAATTTTGATATGCATAATAATCAAAACATAAAACTACATTTAAATACATACAAAGCGCAATGCACTATATAGTGCATTATTATCAGTTATTTATGTTGATTAGGATTATTCTTAAATGGCCAATTACTTTACAAAAGGTAAATTAATGAAAGGTATGGAAATCAAAAAAAAGCCACTTTTATTGATCTGGATCAATAAAGTGGCATATCTTTCGCTCAAGTAAAATTGACCTTGGTCGATAGTAGTCTAATTGGCGCGATGAAAAGCGGCCCGTCCTTTACATTCGGTAGCCCGGTATCTTAATCAAAGAATCCATTTGCGGCGCGATCTCATCATCCCACACCCGCTGCCAGTCGCTCTGCTGTACCTGATTAAGGGCAACGCTAACTGAACTGTCTTTGGTGCTGAGATGACGGATCAGAACCTCAGTGATTTCCGCAGCCAGCGCGCTTTTTTGCTCTTCGCTCAGTTCACGGGGAAAACATTTGATATCGACATGTGGCATAGCAGGCTCCTTATTATTGGGATTTTAAAACTATCACAGATTCCCTAACTCAAATCACGATTTGTGCCTTAGAGAAGATTATTGTCACGCAGTACCTGCTGCAGCTCCGCACGGCGATAAACCGCCTGAGCCACAGCGGCAAACTTTGGCGTATGCGCGGCAAACCACTCGCGCCGCGGCCCCCAGCTGTACATCGCGGCAATATAGCAATCCAACAACGTGATATTCCCGCCTAATGCGTAAGGCTCGGCTGCCAGCTGCTGTTCCAGCCAGAGATAGAGTGATTTGCGGTATTGCTGACAGCTCTCACGCAGTTCGTCAGGCGCTGAGGCTGTCCAGCGTTCGGGATAGTCGGCATAGGTGAAGGTCGGATAAACGTTAGCCACCAGCCAGATCAGCAAACGTTGAAACTGCTGGCGCTGTGGCGTACCGGCTGGCGGCGCCAGATCCGGGCGCTCATCAAGGATCATCAGCGCGATCGCCGCTGTTTCCGTCATCACGCTGCCATCCGCCAGTTGCAGGGTAGGCACCTGACACAGCGGGTTGATCGCCCGTAGTTTCTCTCGCTGCGCGCCTGGCTGGTCAAAGCCATCGACATTGATAAATTGATAAGGGATGTTGGCCAAGGTCAACATCATCTCGCTTATTGCCGAGCCCCACCCCGGCACACCATACAATTTCATGATAGTCAGTTCCCAGGCAGAAAACTTTTAGCGTAGCACTAATTCCGCGCGGCGCTGAATTCGCGCCAGGCGACGATGGCTACCAGTGCTACCGGAATAAGCACCGAGTAGAAACCCGTCAGGATGTAGCCCAGCGCCCCAAGCCCTGCTCCCAGCAGAAAACCGAGCACCGAAGCCCCCGATTTTTTGATTTTTTCTCTATTCTCGCGGTTGGGCGCCTGGCACCAGTTAACCACATCGATGGTTAACTGCGTGACGTTACCGGTCATCATCGTACTCGGGCTGGTGGTGGGTAATAATAATCGGGTGGTGGCGTTCCTCACCCCCATCGCCATCACGCCGGCCATGCCGGTGATTAACGCGGTCGCGCTATCCGCGCCGACAAAGGGCTGCCACAGCAGCCCCAACAGGCCGAAAAGGAGTAACAGCAGAATCTCAACGACGAACAAGCTGCCAAGAAAGCGTGGCGTAATGGTTTTTCGACTTTTGATAACCAGCGTGACGATCGCCACCGCCAGCATAAAAACAGGAATGGCGAGCAGTTTCGATAAAATACCTTCGCTGTTGGTGGCCAGGGCTGCCCCGGCCACTACCAGGTTTCCCGTGACGTGGGCGGTAAACAGGCCAAACAAGGTGATGAAGCTGATAGTGTCGATAGCGCCGCCGGAAGCGGCGAGTAACGCGGGCTCACGATGGTGCTGCCAGCGTTGCTCCAGTAAGAGTTGGTTTTCGGCCACAGAGATTAATCCATTAATAAGACACACGATGTAGCCATGAGTATAGCAATCCCTGGCTATTAATAATCACAGCATCAATATGTTATCCCCGGCGGATTGACCTCCGATTGCCTGACTACCTCCCCCTGTTCCCCCCAGCGCGCGAGAACCTGCTGATACTCGCCACGCGCGATCGCGCCATTCAGCGCCGCCTGCAGCGCGTATACCAGCCCATTGCCTTTTTTAGTGGTGGTGGCCACCCAAGCTTTTTTGGGACCGAGCCCGACAACTTTGGTTTTTCCGTTTAATGCAGCCTTATAAGAGGCCACCGACTGCGGACCAAAAAAGACGTCCGCCCTTCCCGACTGAATATAAAGATTGCCGGAGGCATCGTCGGTAAGATAAACCGGTAACGCCGGTTGCCGTCCCGCGGCTTCGTTTTCCGCATTCCATCCCAGCAGGATCCGCTCCTGGTTGGTACCAGAACCGACAATGACTTTACGTCCTGAGAGATCCTGCGCATTTGAGATCCGCGTAATGTCACTGGTTGATTTCACCGAGAAGGCCAGCGAGTCTACGCGGTAGGTGGCGAAATCGAACTTCTCTTTGCGCTTCTCGGTCACCGCGATGTTAATCAACGCCACATCGTAACGCCCTGACGCGATCCCCAAAGGCCAGTCCTCCCAGGCCGTTGGCACCAGCTTCAGTTTCAGACCAAGGCTACCCGCCAGTATACGGGCGATGTCCGGGTCGCTGCCGATACGCGTGCGGTTGTCGCTGGCCAGCAGCGCCAGCGGCGGTGAATTTAATGCCGAAATCGCCACCGTCAGCACACCGGGCTCCACAAAACGATAGTCCGGAGGAATTTTGCTAATCGCGTTATCATCTCGCGTCACCGGCAATGGCTGTTCATTGGCGCGCAAATCGAGTTCGGCGCGCGCCTCGCCGATGCTCAGGAGCAGCATGAGGGCTGCAGCTAATTTCCTCATGCCAGCACCCGTGATAAAAATTGCCGGGTACGCTGGTGTTGCGGATGATTTAACACTTCATCGCTGCTGCCCTGTTCAACGATTTTGCCATCGACCATAAACACCACCTGGTCGGCAACCTCGCGGGCAAAGCCGATTTCGTGTGTTACCACCACAAGCGTCGTCCCGGAGCGGGCAAGTTTCTTGATAACATCGAGCACTTCGCCAACCAGTTCCGGATCCAGCGCGGAAGTGGGTTCATCAAACAAGATCACGCGCGGATTGAGCGCCAGCGCGCGGGCGATGGCGATGCGCTGCTGCTGGCCGCCGGAAAGATGCCGCGACCAGGCATCGGCTTTGTTGCGCAAACCGACAATGTCCAACAATTCGTAAGCACGAGCGATGGCCTCCTTTCGACTGGCCCGTTTGTGGGCAATCGGCGCTTCAATTAAATTCTCCAGCACCGTCAGATGCGGAAACAAATTGAAGTTCTGAAATACGTATCCCACGTTGACCCGCTGGCGAAGGATCTCTTTTTCTTTCAGCTCGTACAGCTTGTCGCCTTTACGGCGATAGCCGATATAGTCGCCATCAATCTGGATAAACCCTTCATCGACCCGTTCAAGATGGTTAATTGTGCGCAGCAGCGTCGATTTTCCCGAACCGGACGGCCCGAGGATCACCGTCACCGTTCCCGGCGCTATCTCCAGCGAAACATCATCCAGCGCTTTATGACGGCCAAAGTATTTACTGACCCCGGTTATCGAAATATGACCATTACGAGAGTTGAGCATGGACGGCCTCCTGCGGCTGACGAACCGGTTGGGTCACGCGATTATTACGCACGCTGTTCACCGCCGAGCGGCGTTCGCTGCGCGCCAGCGCGCGTTCGACAAGGTACTGAATTGCGGAGAGCACGCTGGTAATCACCAGGTACCACGCGGCGCCCACCATCAGCAGCGGGATCACTTCCTGGGTGCGGTTATAAATCATCTGAATGGTGTAGAACAATTCCGGCATCGCCAGTACGTAAACCATCGCCGTCCCTTTTGCCAGGCTGATGATTTCATTGAACCCTGCCGGCAGAATGGTGCGCAGCGCTTGCGGCAAGATGATCCGCAGCGTGCGTCGCCAGGCGGGGAGTCCCAGCGCGGCGGCGGCCTCATACTGCCCGTGATCCACGCCCAAAAAGCCTCCGCGGATAATTTCAGCGGTATAGGCGCTCTGCACCAGCGTCAGGCCAACTACTGCCGTGGAGAACTGCCCCAGTACATTGATAGTCTGATAGCTCGCCCAGGTTACGCCGGTGAAAGGGATCCCCAGCGATAAGCTGTCGTACAGATAAGAGAAGTTATACAGAATGATCAACACCACAATAAGCGGCAGCGAACGGAACAGCCAGATATACCCCCATGCCAGGCTGCTGAGCAGCCATGACGACGACAGGCGGGCCAGCGCCAACAGGCCGCCGAAGATAACGCTTAAAAAGGTACCAAGTAGCGTGAGCAGCAGCGTTTGCCCCACCCCCTCGAGGATCACCGGGTCGAAGAACCAGTGGGCGAATACCCCCCACTCCCAGCGCGGGTTGAACGCGACCGACTGCACGACGACCGCCAGCACCAGCAGCGCCAATACCGCCCCGGCGACGCGCAGCGGGTAGCGCGCCGGAACCACTTTGATCGTTTCAGATGATTGCATAATGCCTCCTTAAGCGCTGTGGCTGAGGGCGCTAACCGCCAGCGCTTTACTGAACCGCAACCGGCCATCATAGGGCGGCCGGCTGTACTCTTCCGGGTCGCGAGCGAGGTCAAACTGCGCCTCATACCCCTGGCTTAAATAGAGCTTTACCGCTTCCGGCTGACGAAAACCGGTGGTGAGAAAAATATGGCTATAACCTGCCAGCACCGCCCGACGCTCCAGTTCTTGTACAACCCTGGCGGCCAGCCCCTGTTGACGCAGCCGACGATGCGTCCAGATCCGCTTAATTTCCGCGGTGTGCGTGTCTTTCGGCTTGTAGGCGCCGGTGGCGATGATTTCGCCGTCACGCTCCAGCACAATAAACAGCCCCTGCGGCGGCAGATACCATTCGGTTAACTCCACTTCCGCATCACGAGAAAAATAGTCGCCGTAACGAGCGGCGTACTCGGCAAACAGGCCGCTAATAATCGGCTGTAATTCCGGCGCGTCCGGAGAAATATCACGAAATGCTTCGCTCATAGCGCCCCCTGTTAATCGCCCAGCCCGGCGGGGTTGATTTCCGATTGTGGGATACTCTCCACTCCCTCGCCCCAGCGGTTGAGCACTTTGGCATAGTCACCGCTGGCGATAGCGCCGTTGAGCGCCGCCTGTACGGCATTAACCAGCCCGCTGCCTTTCTTCAGCGTCACCGCGATATGCGCCGCCTTCGGCCACCCGCCGTCCACGCTGCCCACCAGCTTGGTTTTGCCAGTAAGGGCCGCTTTCCAGGCGCCTATGACGTTAGGGCCGAAGAATGCGTCGGCGCGGCCCGTTTGCAAAGCCAGCGTCTGCGCGGCGTCGTCTTTGGTATAGACCGGTATAAACGGTTTAAGCCCGCGCTTAACGTTTTCCGCATTCCATGCGAGTAAGATAGCCTCCTGATTGGTGCCGGAGCCGACGATAATCTTCAGCCCGGCAATATCTTCCGCTTTGTCGATCTTGTTCAGTGGGCTGGTGCTTTTAACGTAAAAACCCAGCGAATCTTTACGATAAGTGGCGAAATCGAACTTCTCTTTGCGCTCTTTGGTGACGGTAATATTGCTGATCGCGGCATCATATTTGCCGGAGGCGACGCCGAGCGGCCAGTCTTCCCACGAGGTCGGAACAACGTTGACTTCGAGGCCGAGGCTGTCAGCCACCAGACGCGCAATATCCGCCTCGCTACCGAGCAACGTTTTGTTATCATCAGAAAACACCGTCAGCGGCGGCGAGTTTAGCGCCGCAACCGCGACGGTAAATTTCCCCGGCACCGCCAGGTGCAGATCTTTCGGCAACAGCGCAATTGCCTGCGGATTTTTTGCCGTATGAATCGGGGTTTTATTGGCTTCCAGGCTAACTCCGGTGCCATTGATATTGACGTCCTGCGCCCACGACGGGGCGCTAATTGCCAACGCGAAGGCCAGCAATAGCGTTGATTTCTGCATAGCGCGGTTCTCTTTTATTATTTTTCGAATTGGTTAATGGGCAGATCCAGCCCCAGGCTTTCCCGCAGCGTGGTGCCTGGATAGTCGCGGCGGAACAATCCGCGCGCCTGCAGCAATGGCACCACTTCATCAACAAAACGCGGGAAGGTTTCCGGCGTGCCGCCCTGAATAATGAAGCCATCGGCGGCGCGTTGTTCAAACCACAGCTGCAGGCCGTCGGCGACATCGCTGGCCGTGCCGGAGAAGCGCGGGCGCGGGCTGGCGGCCTCCAGCGCCACCTGGCGCAGGGTTAATCCCCGTTCACGGGCATTGCGTTTAATTTCATCGGTGGTGCTGCGGAAGCTGTTTTGCCCAAGATCGCCAATATCCGGGAAGGGTTCATCCAGCGGATATTGCGCAAAGTCGTGATGCTCGAAATAGCGCCCCAGGTAATTCAACGCGTCGTCGATCGAGACCAGCGCCGCCGTGGTCTGGTATTGACGCTCCGCATCCTCCGCGTCGTCACCGACGATTACGCTGACGCCCTGGAAAATATGCAGTTGATCCGCACTGCGCTGATAGGCAGCCAGTTGGCTTTTGACATCCTGATAAAACGCCTGCGCCTCGGCTAATGATTCCTGGTGGGTAAAAATGGCATCAGCGTGGCGAGCGGCTAATTTTTTGCCGTCATCGGAGGCGCCTGCCTGGAATATAATGGGCCGTCCCTGTGGCGTGCGGGCAATATTCAAAGGACCCGCGACTTTAAAGAAATCGCCATGATGATTAAGCGTATGCAGTTTATTTTTATCAAAAAACTGGCCGCTCTCTTTATTACGCACAAAAGCGCCGTCTTCCCAGGAATCCCACAATCCTTTAACCACCTGAAGATATTCGTCGGCGATACGATAGCGCAGCGCATGATCGGGATGCTGGGCGCGGGAGAAGTTTTTCGCCGAGCCTTCCAGCGGCGACGTCACCACGTTCCAGCCGGCGCGCCCGTGGCTTAAATGGTCAAGGCTGGCGAACTGTCGCGCGGTCGTGAACGGTTCGCTATAGGAGGTGGAGAGCGTGCCGACCAGCCCCAGACGATCGGTCACCGCCGCCAGCGTTGATAATACCGTTAACGGCTCAAAACGATTTAAAAAGTGCGGGATGGATTTTTCGTTAATATATAACCCGTCGGCGACAAAAATAAAATCGAGTTTCCCCTGCTCGGCTTTTTGCGCCGTTTCTTTCACAAATTCAAAATTAATACTGGCATCCGCCAACGCCGCCGGATGACGCCAGGCGGACATATTTCCTGAGGCGCCATGTAAAATCGTCCCCAGACGTAATTGCCGTTTTTCAGACATAGTGACCCCTTACCCTGTCAAAAATTAAATATGGTGTAATGCCTGTTCCGCCAGATCCGCGAAATAGCGCGCGGCTGGGGCAATGGCGTTTTCATCCGGATTAAAAGCCGGATGATGCAGGCCAAACTCGCTGGCGCTACCTATGCTGACGAAAGCGCCCGGAATATGCTGCAGATAGACGGCAAAGTCTTCGCCGCCCAGATGTAAATCGGCGTGATGCGTGCGATAACCGAAGCGGTCGGCCGCCGCGCTGGCGAACGCCGCCCAGCGCTCATCGTTAACCAGCGCCGTTGGCCCGGCATACCAGAAGACATCGATTTGCGCGCCAAAGGCGCTGGCGAAACCGGCGGCGATTTCGCTGACTCTCGCCTTAACCCGCTGCTGCACCTCGCTACTGTGGGTACGCAGCGTCCCTTCGAGCTCCACGCTTTCCGGCAAAACGTTCCAGGTATTCCCCCCCTGGATCCGCGTCACGCTGAGCACCACCGAATCCAGGGTATTCACTTCGCGGCTGGCGACGCTCTGTAGCAGCGTCACCAGTTGGCTCGCTAGCAGGATGGCATCTTTGCCTTCATGCGGCCGGGCGGCATGCGCCCCCTTGCCGGTCACTTTGAATACGAAGCGATCGACGTTGGCATAAAACGGGCCGCCGCGGGTGGCAAACTCGCCAACTGGTAAATTGGGCTCATTGTGCATGCCGAAGATTGCCGATACGCCGTCAAGCGCCCCGGCGCGGATCAACGTTTTTGCGCCGCCGAAACTCTCTTCCGCTGGCTGGAACAGGATCCGCACCCGCCCCGGCAGTTGCGCTTCTCGTTCCTTTAACAGCAACGCCGCGCCAAGCATCACGCTGGTATGTATATCGTGACCGCAGGCATGCATGACGCCGGGATTTTGCGAGCGGAACGGCAGTCCGGTGGCCTCTTCTATCGGTAGCGCGTCAATATCGGCGCGCAGGGCGATGATTTTATCGCCGCTGCCCACTTCCGTCACCGCGCCGGTGGTTAACTCGTAAGGCAGTAACGGCAGGCCGCCGCTTTGCAACCAGTCGCGGATACGCGCGGTAGTTGCCACTTCCTGTAATGAGAGTTCCGGGTTCTGATGCAGTTCGCGCCGCCAGCTAATCAACTGTTGCTCGAAATTCATGGCGTTACCTCCGCGCCAAGATGCGCCTGCGCCAGCAATCCCAACGACGCCAGCCGCGCACGCCCTTCGGCAATAGGGGTATCAATAATAAACTCATCAATGCCCCACTGCGCCTGAAGGGCATCGAGTTGTGCTTTAACCTCTTCTGCGGTACCAAACAACAGCGAGGACTCGCGGCGCTCAATGCGCGTCGGCGGGCTACCGGCCTGACGGGCAAAAGCCGCCGCCTGAGCTTCACTACCCACCGTTACCCGCTGGCCGTTTGCCAGTTCAACGCCCCAGACCTCCACCTGCTTCGCCAGTTCAGCGGCGCTGGCGGCGTCTTGCGCAACGATAACTTGTACGGCCACGATGACCTCCCGGCGGCTCAATTCGCGCCAGTTGGTTAACACTTCCCGCAACAGGTTTTTATCGCCGTTGAGATGCGCGGCAAAAACAAAGTTCCAGTCCAGACGGGCCGCCAGGCGGGCGCTCTCGACGCTGGCGCCGAGCAGGAAACCGTCCGCGCGGCGCGGCGGGATAGGGGTCGCGCGCAGGCTCTCCTCGCCCTGGCTTTCGGTCAACGTTAGCCAGTTATCAAGCTGGGCAAGCTGTTCGGCAAAACTGCCCTTCTCATGCTGATGGACGCCCTGTTGCAGCGCGCGAGTGGCAAGCGGCAGACCGCCTGGCGCCTTGCCAACGCCGAGATCGACGCGTCCTGGCGCAATACTGGCGAGCAAATTAAAGTTTTCGGCGACTTTGTAAGGGCTATAGTGCTGCAGCATCACGCCGCCGGATCCGACGCGGATCTGCCGGGTTTGCCCGAGGATCCAGGCAATCAGCAGCTCCGGCGACGGGCTCGCCAGCTGTTCCGCGTTGTGATGCTCGGCAATCCAGAAACGATGATACCCCCAGCGTTCTGCCTGTTGCGCAAGCGTTAACGTACGCGCCAGCGCCTGAGCAGCAGTTTCGCCAGGAGCAAGAGGACTTTTATCCAGGATACTGATTCGATAAGACATTTCGCAGGCTCGTTTTAATTAACATGCCTGCATTATTAGAATCTGCAGCGCGTACTGAGAAACAATTTATTCACATGTACTCTGCCGGAAATTAGATATGCACCCTGCCAGCCATTGCCTGCTGATGGACAATTTCAGCAATAAAGCGCTCTGTTTGTCGCTGATTACGTAAACGGACGAAACGGATATGACCATACTGCGCAGAATGCATATCCGCTAAATAGCGCTGACGATTAGAGCGCCACGTTTTCATGGTCCACAAAATTATCGAATCACGATTGCAGAAGGTGCGACGAAAGGTTTCGCGATTACCGGTACCCGGCCATAGCTCCTGCTGGTGCCAGGCGCGACTCAGCGCACGGCGAATGGCCTGATATAGTGTGCGAACAAAGCTATAATCTACCCATACCACCAGATCAATATCACGCCATTTGACTGCGCGACTGCGATTATAGTTGCCATCAAGAACCCAGCCAGCAGAGGCCGTGGCCTGCGCGATGCTGGCGAAAAACTCTTCATCCGGCGCCCCCTCCCACTCTGGCCGCCAGTAGAGCCTATCCAGTTCGATGTAGGGCAAAGAAAGCGCTGCCGCCAGGCGTTGCGCAAGTGTCGACTTCCCTACGCCGCTAGTGCCTACCACATTGATTTTCATGATGATTTCAAGCCCCTTTTTCTCCCGATAGTCAGCATATACTCTCTTCAGCTGCGTAGATCCTTGTGGCGAAAGCCGTCTACCGCGTTTAGACTCAATTTCCTGCCATGAATTCGCTAAATTAAATACGGTAACAGCATGTTAAAGGATAACTTCAACGATCTCCTGTCGTTTATGGTAGTCGCCCGCGAACGCAGTTTCACCCGCGCCGCTGCCCAACTTGGGGTATCGCAATCTGCGCTGAGCCATGCGATGCGCAACCTCGAAGCCCGGCTTGATGTTCGTCTGCTGACCCGTACCACCCGCAGCGTCGCCCCCACCGAAGCGGGTGAAAAATTGTTCCAGAATTTACGTCCGCATCTCACGGAAATTGAACGCGAGCTCGGCGCCTTGAGGGATAGCCGCGCCCTTCCGGCGGGTAATATTCGCCTTAACGCCGGTGAACACGCCGTCAGCGCGGTGTTGTGGCCGGCATTAAAGCCATTTATGTTGCGTTATCCGGATATCAATATCGAAATTACCGTCGATAACGGCCTGGCCGATATCGTCGATGGCCGCTTTGACGCCGGTATACGTCTCGGCGATCAGGTGGCAAAGGACATGATTGCGGTGCGCATCGCCCCGGACATGCGCATGGTCGTCGTGGGCTCGCCTGATTATCTTCAACGCCACGGCACACCACAGACGCCTTATCAACTGGATCAGCATCGCTGTATTAATATACGGCTACCGACCCGCGGCGGGCTCTACGCCTGGGAATTCAGCGACAATAATAAAACCTTCCAGGTTTATGTGGACGGACAACTGACGCTGAATAGCTTGCCGCAACGCATTGATGCCGCGGAATCCGGTCTCGGCCTGGCCTATGTCCCTGATGATGTCGTCGAGGAGGCGCTGGTTGCCGGTCGTTTAGTACGGGTACTCGATGCCTGGACACCCACCTTCCCTGGTTATCATCTGTATTATCCCAGCCGTCGTCAGCATACCGCTGCGTTTGCGCTACTCGTCGACGCGTTGCGTCATTGAACTCATTGATATTTAAGTAAGTGCTGTTGTGAAATGTTTTACGTGCGTCACTATCACGTTACGTGTAGGATGCAGCGCCGTGCATGATTTATCTCTACGACAGAATAGTGAGAAAGCCAGCACGATGTATCGCCGCTGCGCGATACGACAACCACTCATGGACATTGACAGGAAAATGGGTACATCAATGAATAACAAACACACTGACGCGGCGGAACATCATGCCGCGAAACGCCACTGGCTCAACTCGCACGAATCGGGTTACCACAAAGCAATGGGCAACCGTCAGGTACAGATGATCGCCATTGGCGGCGCCATCGGGACCGGTCTGTTTCTCGGCGCCGGGGCGCGTTTACAAATGGCGGGTCCGGCGCTGGCGCTGGTTTATCTGGTTTGCGGTATCTTCTCCTTCTTCATCCTTCGCGCCCTCGGCGAACTGGTTCTCCATCGCCCCTCCAGCGGTAGTTTCGTCTCTTACGCTCGTGAATTCCTCGGTGAAAAAGCCGCCTACGTCGCCGGCTGGATGTATTTCGTTAACTGGGCAATGACCGGTATCGTCGATATCACCGCCGTCGCCTTGTATATGCATTATTGGGGCGCTTTCGGCGATGTTCCGCAGTGGGTCTTCGCTCTTGGCGCGCTGGCGATCGTCGGCACCATGAATATGATCGGTGTGAAATGGTTCGCTGAGATGGAGTTCTGGTTCGCGTTGGTAAAAGTACTGGCTATTGTCGCATTCCTGGTAGTCGGCACGATTTTCCTCGGTACCGGAAAACCGCTCGATGGCAATGCCACCGGCTTCCATCTGATTACCGACAACGGCGGTTTCTTCCCCCACGGTCTGTTGCCGGCACTGGTGCTAGTTCAGGGCGTAGTCTTCGCCTTCGCTTCCATCGAGCTGGTGGGTACCGCGGCGGGCGAATGTAAAGACCCGGAAACCATGGTACCGAAAGCGATTAACAGCGTGATCTGGCGTATCGGCCTGTTCTACGTCGGTTCCGTCGTGCTATTGGTGCTGCTGCTGCCGTGGAACGCCTATCAGGCAGGGCAAAGCCCGTTCGTCACCTTCTTCTCGAAGCTCGGCGTACCATACATCGGTAGCGTGATGAACATCGTGGTATTAACGGCCGCCCTCTCCAGCCTGAACTCAGGCCTGTACTGCACCGGGCGAATTCTGCGTTCGATGTCGATGGGAGGTTCAGCGCCGAAGTTTATGTCGAAGATGAGCCGCCATCACGTCCCTTACGCCGGGATCCTCGCGACGCTGGCAGTCTACGTGGTGGGGGTTTTCCTCAACTATCTGGTGCCGTCGCAGGTATTTGAGATCGTGCTTAACGTCGCATCCCTGGGGATTATCGCTTCATGGGGCTTTATCGTGATCTGCCAGATGCGTCTGCGTAAGGCTATCAAGGAAGGCAAAGCGGCGGATGTGAGCTTCAAAATGCCGGGCGCGCCATTTACTTCATGGCTAACGCTGCTGTTCTTGCTGAGCGTACTGGTGTTGATGGCATTTGACTACCCGAACGGCACCTATACCATCGGGTCCATTCCGCTGCTGGCGGTGCTGCTGGTCGCAGGCTGGTTCGGCGTACGTAAACGCGTGGCTGATGTTCACAGCACGGCGCCGGGCGTTGAAAAACGCTAAGCGCTTTTCCATAACGGTTTGCCCCTCAGCGGGCAAACCGTCACCGAAAAATTAATTATCTTCCACCAGTTGAGCAACGTCGCTGCTGTTGATTTCGCGTTTGTTGCCAGACTCATCAATATAGCTGGTCATGCCGGTCTCTTTATCCAACTGCGGTTTGCCGTGGGTCACAATAGTTTGCCCACTTTTTGTCGTCATGACGTAATTAGAGCTGCAGCCTGCCAGAAGCGCCAGCATTGCCGCCGCGCAGATCACCATATATGGCTTTTTCATAATTTCTCCAGAATGATTACCACTCTCCCGCCGCGCGCGGGAAAAAGTAAGTGTATAACCTTTATAGTAATCAGGCTAATAGCGGTTTGTAACAGAGGATGAGACCCGGAGTAAGGAGGGGTCGCCCCCTCCCAGGGGATTACAGGGCAATGCGGATTACGTCGTCCGGCGCGGTGGCCTCTTTTTGACGAGTTGACTCCTGCTTCACGCTAACAAACAGCGTTTTTCCATCGGCGGACAGCGCCAGGCTATTCGGGAAGGTCGGCGTTTTGAAGGTTTTGACAACCTTATAGGTCTTAGCATCAATGACGCTGACTTCACCCGCTTTGCGATGGGTGACGTAGACTTCGTTGCGGGCCGGGTTAAACAGCACCGCTAAAGATTCCGGCGCGGCGATTTTTTGCAGCACTTTCCCGTCACGAATATCCACCACCAGCACTTCCGGCTGCTTGCTGTCGGTAATGAAAGCGCGGTGGCCGGCTGTATCCAGACTCAGGTTCAGGTAGAAATGCTCCTTACCGTCATCCTGCAGCTTCTTACGCGAGAGGATCTTATTGCTATCGGTATCGATAGTCAGCAGTTCGCCATCGGCATTGGTGGTGTAAAGACGTTTAGCGTCAGCATCGAGCGCCAGCCCGGTGGCCATCGCGCCGGTATTGGCAATGGTATCTTTCAGCGTCAGCTTGTCGCCATCCACCACCCAAATCACGCTCTCTTTACCCAGCCCGGAGATATACACGGTATTGGTTTTCTCATTCACCACCAGCTCACGCGGCTGCAGCGGGCGCACGGTATCACTACGTTTACGGTCATCGAGCACCAGTCTCCCTTTCACCGCGCTGGTTTTGGCATCTATTGCGGTCACGCTGCTATCAACGGTGTTGCCAAACCACAACGTCTGGGTGGTGTGATTGATGGTGGCGCCGAACGGTTTCAGGTCGTTATGAATAACCTGGGTGATGTCGAGCGTGGTCGGATCCAGACGATAGACGATGCCGCCCTTATCAAGGGAGCGGCTTTGCGAGGTGGCAACCCACAGCGCATTTTCCTGCTGGCTATACGCCATTTCGTACGCGCCTTTACCGACCGCTTTGCGCAGGAGCTCCTCGGCGGCGTGGGCGCTGAAGCTGCCTGCCAACAGTAACGACGTTAATAACAGAGAACGACGCAGACGCGGCGCGGATAACTGACGTAATGACATAACGATTCCCTTTATAGAACAATTAATTACTGGTTAGAGATGGCTTCCACAGCGTGAAGGTTAACTTCACTCTTTTTGTAAATGAGAATAGTAATCATTATTTATCGTAATGTGGAGTGTTAATTGCCTTTTTTGGTTAAAAGAATCACCTTTACTTGCCATTACTTAACGACCGGTTAGTTAATTCTTTTCAAAGAATTTACAAACGGTGTAACATATATACATATGTTCCATTTGGTACGTTTCTCTTTGCGAGTCGCTCTGATGAAGATTATTGCCATGCGCACGGTCGCGCTCCCCGCTTTATTACTCCCTCTCGTCGCCAACGTGCACGCCAGCACCAACGACGAACAAACCATGGTCGTCACGGCGACGCCTACCGCGGTTTCCGAACTGGATACCCCTGCCGCCGTCAGCGTAGTGAATGGCGATGATATGCGTCAGGCCGCCCCGCGAATTAACCTCTCGGAATCGCTCGGCGCGGTACCCGGTTTGCAGGTACAAAACCGGCAAAACTATGCTCAGGATTTGCAGTTGTCGATTCGTGGTTTCGGTTCCCGCTCCACCTACGGCGTGCGTGGCCTGCGGCTATATGTTGACGGTATCCCTGCCACCATGCCCGATGGCCAGGGGCAGACATCGAATATCGATATCGGCAGTATCGATAGCCTGGAAGTGTTACGCGGACCTTTTTCCGCGCTCTATGGCAACTCTTCCGGCGGCGTAATTAACGTCAATACCCAAACCGGCAGCCAGCCGCCGACCATCGAGGCCAGCAGCTACTACGGCAGCTTCGGTACCTGGCATTACGGACTGAAAGCAACCGGCGCCGTCGGCGACGGTAGCCAGGCAGGCGATGTCGACTACACGGTGTCGACCAACCGTTTCACCACTCATGGTTCTCGCGATCACAGCGGCGCGCGTAAAAATCTCGCCAACGCCAAATTAGGCGTGCGGATTAACGACGTCAGTAAATTAACATTGCTATTCAATAGTGTGGATATCAAAGCTAATGACCCGGGCGGATTGAGCTACGAGGAGTGGCAGAATAATCCGCGCCAATCGCCGCGCGGCGATCAATACAACACGCGTAAAACGGTGAAACAGACCCAGGCCGGGTTACGCTACGAACGCCAGCTTAGCCAGCAGGACGATCTGAGCGTGATGATGTACGCCGGCGAGCGCGAAACCACTCAGTACCAATCAATCCCGATGGCGCCGCAGCTGAAGCCCTCGCATTCCGGGGGCGTCATCGATTTAACTCGCCATTATCAGGGGATCGACACCCGCTGGACCCACCGCGGTGAATTACTGGTGCCGGTGACCTTTACCACCGGTCTTGATTACGAAAACATGAGCGAACGACGTAAGGGCTATGAAAACTACGTTCTGGTGAACGGCGCGCCGCAATACGGCGAACAGGGCGACCTGCGCCGTAATGAACGCAATCTGATGTGGAACCTGGATCCGTACCTGCAAACCCAGTGGCAGTTGACGCAGAAGCTTACCCTAGATGCTGGCGTCCGCTACAGTTCGGTGTGGTTTGACTCTAACGACTATTACGTCACTCCGGGTAACGGCGACGATAGCGGCGATGCCAGCTATCACAAATGGCTGCCAGCCGGTTCATTGAAATATGCCGTCACGGATGCCTGGAATATCTATCTTTCCGCCGGGCGCGGTTTTGAAACGCCGACAATCAATGAACTCTCGTATCGTTCCGGCAATCAGAGCGGATTAAACTTCGATCTCAAACCCTCCACAAATGAGACCGTGGAAATTGGCAGCAAAACGCGGATAGGCAACGGACTGTTCACCGCCGCGCTGTTCCAGACCGATACCGACAATGAGATTGTGGTCGACTCCAGCAGCGGCGGCCGCACCAGCTATAAAAACGCCGGTAAAACCCGTCGTCAGGGAATGGAACTTGGCCTCGACCAGCAGTTTGGCGATAGCTGGAAATTAAAAGCGGCATGGACCTGGCTCGATGCCACCTATCGCACGAACGTTTGCGGTTCGTCAGACTGCAACGGCAACCGCATTCCGGGCATCGCCCGCAATATGGGCTATGCCTCTTTCGGCTACCAGCCGGAACAGGGTTGGTACGCGGGGAGCGATATCCGTTATATGGGCGACATTATGGCCAACGACGCCAACACCGCCAAAGCGCCATCGTGGACCGTGGTTGGCCTGACCACCGGCTATAAGTGGAGCTACGGGAAAATGGATATGGATCTGTTCGGCCGGGTCGATAACCTGTTTGACCGTAATTACGCGGGCTCAGTGATTGTCAACGAATCCAATGGTCGTTATTACGAACCGGCGCCGGGCCGTAACTTCGGCATCGGTATGAATCTCGCCTGGCGTTTCGAGTAACTACGCCCGCCGATGGGTGATGATAAAAAAGGGATCCCAATTGGGATCCCTTTTTGATTCCGCCGCAGTCTGTTAGAACGCGCTTCTCAAGGACAATTCGAAAATAATTTTTTCCGCCTGGCAGGAGAAATTCACCGCCGCGTCCAGTTTCGCCTCATTACCCACCGGCTCAATCGTGTAATCTACGGACGGCGTTTCGCTGGCGGCGGCAACGGCGCGTTCGCGAATGGCCGCTACCGCGGACTCCGCCTCTTCACGGGTAGGGAAAAGTTTCTCGACCCGGTAAACGCAGTCTTCGTTATCGATAATGGTGCCAACATCAATGGCGCAGCCTTTGGTACTGCATTTATCAACTACATCTTTCATCGCATTAACCTCTTAAGTTTCCTTAAGGATAAAAAGCCGCTCACGGAAAAGCAAACCATTAATAAAAGTATGGATTAGTCATTTTGTTGGTTAAAGGCGGCGAAAGCGCCCCCGCACGCGTCTTCGGGGGCGTTAGAGAAGGCGGTGACGTTACTCGTCCGCTGCGACGTTAATCACCACTTTGCCGAAGTTTTCTCCCTTCAGCAGACCAATCAGCGCCTGCGGCGCCTGCGCCAGGCCATCAATCTGCTGCTCGCGATATTTGATTTTACCTTCCTGTACCCAGCGCCCCATTTGCTGCTGGAACTCGGCAATGCGATGGCCGTAATCCTGGCCGATGATAAAGCCCTGCATACGAATGCGTTTTTTAAGGATAGTCGCCATCAGCAGCGGCAGCCGATCCGGTCCATCCGGCAGCGAGGTGGCGTTGTAGCCGCTAACCAATCCGCACACGGGAACCCGCGCCGCGGTATTCAGCAACGGCAGAACCGCATCAAAGACTTTACCGCCGACGTTCTCATAATAGACATCGATTCCCTGCGGACACGCCTGCGCCAGCTGCTGGCTGAAATCCGCAGCGCGGTGATCAAGACAAACATCGAAGCCTAAAGTCTCTACCGCATAACGACATTTCTCGGCGCCGCCGGCAATGCCGACGGTGCGGCAGCCTTTAAGTTTGCCAATCTGCCCGACGGTGGCCCCCACCGGCCCGGTTGCCGCCGCCACCACCAGCGTTTCGCCCGCTTTCGGCTGGCCGATGTCCAGCAGCCCCATATAAGCGGTAAATCCCGGCATACCTAACACCCCCAGCGCCCAGGAAGGGTGTTCAGGATTGTCGCCGAGCTTAACCAAATCGCTACCATCGGAAAGCGCATAATCCTGCCAGCCACTATAGCCAAGCACCCACTCACCGGGTTTAAAATCAGGGTGATTAGAGCTCACCACACGGCTTACCGTCCCCCCGACCATCACCGCGCCAATCTCCACCGGTGGCGAATAAGAAGGCGCATCGCTCATCCGTCCGCGCATATAAGGGTCGAGTGACAAATAAATAGTCCGCAGCAGGATCTGGTTCGCTCCCGGCGTCGGCAGATCGCCCTCTTCCAGTCTGAAATTTTCGGCGGTAGGTTCACCGTGCGGGCGTGAAGCCAATATCCAGCGGTGATGGCGTTGTGGATTAGCGGTCATAGCAAACTCCTCTTGTTAACGGCCTGTACTGAGGCTAGCCGTTTTATGCTTAACGCGCTTTAACATTATGAGCCGGATTGATTCAGGCGTACCACCAGATAGACGCAAGTCTCGCTGGACTCATTGATAAACCGGCAATCGTTGGGCGGCCCCAGTTCCAGACAATCCCCCGCCTGCATCTGATGGCGAGTATTCCCTTCAACAAAAACTAATTCACCCTGCTGTAGCCAGATGAGCTGTCGCGCCAGCGCGTACGAAGAAGCGGGCATCGGTACATCGCTGCCAGCCGGCAACTCTATTTGCACCAGGTCGATCGGCAGATCGCTACGCGGCGAGACGTGCCGGCGCAAATAGTGGCTTTGCGGATCGCGCCACACCGGCTGGTTGGCAAAGCGCAAAAGCTTGCCCTCCTGCATCTCTGCACGCGCAATTAACGTCGACATACTGATGCCAAACGCGCCAGAGAGACGGCCCAGCATCGCCGCGGTGGGGCTACTCTCGCCACGTTCAATTTTATGCACCATTGCCCGCGAGGCCCCGGCGCGTTCAGCCAAATCGCTCAACGACCAGCCGCGGGACTCGCGTTCGATACGAATGCGTGCGCTAATGCGCTGGTTGAGGTTGTCTTCTATAGTATTCATGGCGTAACAATATAGTGCGCACCACCGTATTACACAACTGTCTGCTATCCCCGATACTGCAGCGTTCTGTGTAAAATTTATTGCTAAAACTGATGACAGCCTGCTGTTCATTATTGTAATAATACCGTACTACTATAGTGTACAGACTTTGAGGCTTTCTATGTCCATCCGCCATGCCAGTAAAGACGATTGCGCGGCGATCGCCGAAATCTATAATCACGCCGTACTGCATACCGCTGCCATCTGGAATGACAAAACCGTCGATACCGATAACCGTATTGCCTGGTTTGAAGCCCGGCAGATTGCCGGTTATCCGGTGCTGGTGAGTGAAGAAAACGGCGTCATTACCGGGTACTCCTCGTTCGGCGACTGGCGCGCATTTGACGGTTTCCGCCATACCGTTGAACATTCGGTGTATGTCCATCCCGATCATCAAGGTAAGGGGATCGGCCGCAAGTTGTTAGTCGCGCTTATCGCTGAAGCGCGACGCCTGCGTAAACATGTGATGGTAGCCGGAATTGAATCCCGCAATCACGCTTCGTTGCATCTGCATGAAACCCTGGGATTTATCACCAGTGGGCAGATGCCGCAGGTGGGGACTAAATTCGGCCGCTGGCTGGATCTGACCTTTATGCAGCTGCAGCTCGACGATCGCCTGGATCCGGACGGCGAGGCATGAATCAGTCGCTCACCCTTGCCTGCCTGATAGCGGCGGGTGTCGGTCTGGTGTTGCAAAACACCCTGATGGTCCGCATTACCCAATCCGCCTCGACGATTCTTATCGCCATGTTGCTCAATTCTCTGGTGGGAATTGTTATTTTTGTGACTATTTTGCTATTGCGCCACGGCGCGGCAGGTTTTCAGGAACTGGCGCTGAATATCAAATGGTGGACCCTCATCCCCGGCCTGCTGGGATCGTTTTTCGTCTTCGCCAGCATCAGCGGTTATCAAACCGTAGGGGCGGCGACGACCATTGCGGTACTGGTGGCCAGTCAGCTGGTTGGCGGGTTGATTATTGATTTGATTCGCGCCCACGGCGTGCCGATTAGGGCGTTAATCGGGCCAGTATGCGGGGCGGTGATGCTGGTGGCCGGCGCCTGGTTGGTGGCCAGGCGCCAGTTTTGAGCTCACCCTTAAAGGATCTCGCCGCCCTTGGTTAACTGCTCGCGGCGCGCTTCCTGATCTTCATGATGTTGACGCCCGTGATGGGCTATCGCCGTGCGCAGGCGCTGCTGCTGGGTATAGCGTTCTTCACGGCCCAGTTCAGCATCATCGCTTAACGCTATCAGTAGCTCGTTCATATGGCTAATCACGCCCCCGGCAATGGTCTCATCGACCCTGGCAATGACATCGTCCAGATGGGCCATCCTGCTCTCCTTTTTGATCAATTCAGCTTCGCTTTGGAAAAATCGCTTCCCATCAGACTCACGCTGTAGCCGCTGACGTTGCTGCGGGTGGCGTAGAAAGTTTTACCCGTCGCCAGCGTGATCCACGGCGCCTGCTGATAGAAAATTTCCTGGGCCTGTTGGTAAAGTTTGGCGCGCGCCTGCGGATCGCTTAGCAGAAGCGCTTTTTTCACCAGCGCATCATAGGACTTATCGCACCAGCGCGCCACGTTAGAGCCAGTTTTGATATTATCACAACTCAGCAGCGTGCCGGCGAAGTTATCCGGATCGCCATTATCGGACATCCAGCCAAACAGCGCGCTATCATGCTCGCCCTTGCGCATCCCGGAAAGGTATTCGCCCCATTCATAGCTAACGATTTTCGCTTTAATGCCGACCTTACTCCAGTCGTTCTGAATCATTTCAGCGACCCGCTTCGAGTTCGGGTTATACGGGCGCTGTACTGGCATCGACCACAGGGTCACTTCTGCGCCCTGCTCCAATCCCGCCTGCTTAAGCAGCTCTTTCGCCTTCTGCGGATTGTAGTCGTAATCCGGTAAATCCTTCTTGTAACCGAGCATATTGGCCGGGATCGGCGATTTCGCCACGTTGCCGGAATCAAGGAAGACCGCTTTCACAATCGCCTGTTTGTCGGTGGCGTAGTTCAGCGCCTGACGTACCAGCACGTTATCAAACGGTTTCTTTTCAGTATTAAATGCCAGATACCCCACGTTCAACGCTTCCACCGCGTGTAGCGCCAGATCTTTATTCCCTTTAATCACCGGGAACTGTACCGGCGATGGTGCGGGAATAATCTGGCATTCATTGGTCTGCAGCTTAGCCAGACGAGTCTCAACGTTCGGCGTAATCGAGAAGATCAGATGTTTAGTCGGCACCTCGCCTTCCCAATAGTGCGGGTTGGCAATATAGCGGATTTGTGAATCCACTTTATACTGCTGGAGCGCGTATGGGCCGGTGCCAATCGGCCAGCTATCGACGTATTCCGGCGTTCCTTTTTTCAACATCGCATCGGCATATTCCGCAGAAAGAATCGAAGCGAAGTCCATCCCCCAGTCGGCGAGAAACGCCGCGTTGGGCTCGCTCAGCACAAACTGAACGTGATAATCATCGATCTTCTTCACTTCTTTAATCAGCTTATCAAGACCGACGTCGTGGAAATATTCATAATTGCCCTGCGACACGTTGTGATAAGGATGCTGCGGATCCTGCTGGCGCAGCACCGAGAACAGCACATCATCCGCATTGAAATCGCGGGTCGGCTTAAAGTATTTATTGCTGTTGAACTGCACGCCTTTACGCAGCGTAAAGGTCCAGGTTTTACCATCCGGAGACACTTTCCATTCGGTCGCCAGCGACGGAATCGGCGTGTTTATAAGCGGGTCGAAGGTAATCAGGCGATTATAGAGCACCTGTGAGCTGGCAACGAATGAAGGGCCAGAGCTGGCGATTTGCGGGTTAAAGGATTCCGGCGAGGCTTCCGAGCAGTAGACCAGCGTGTCGTTGGATGCCGCCCACGCGGCGCCGGCCGGTAACAGCGCGCTTAAAGCCAGCGCAAGTAGTGATTTCCCTGTAGACATGGTTATAAACCTTATAAATTTGTTATATGCCTACTAATAACAGCACAGCGGAATACAACCAGCAAATAATGAATCGCTATTAGATTCACACTTTAACTCATAAGGTTAGCGCTGTTTGCTTTGCTTAACGTCACTATCATCAGCGACTCCCGCACCGGTACGACAAAATGATTATTTACGACTAAGATCCAATCGCGTGCCGCATTGTCCCATTTCAGTCAAAGGAGCGTTACATGACGAATTCGATTTATCAGCCTATCACTCTCAACGACCCGCGGTTGTTGCAATTTGCCGAAGAGTTGAATCCTGGCGCCAGTCCAATCTATCTCCCGGTTATTGATAAACCGGGGCCCGAGGGAAACGCCTACTGGAACGTCAGCGCGGCGATCGAACAGGTCGGTGGAAAAATGCTGCTGGGCTGGGAGATAAACTACTGGCCGGGCTGTTTTCTGGTCGCAACGCATCACGCCGCCTTACAGGCCGACGATGGAGGGATTTATGATGTAACCCGACGTTCGCCAGCGGCGGCAATACCCACCGTTAATCTATTCGTTCCCGACGACTCAATTGCTATTGATCTTGATAAAACGCCGGCCGTGAAATCACGATTTTATATATTACATTCCGCCGCGCAAATTACGGACTATCTCAGGGCTTATGACAATCTCAACGCTTTTGAGAAAAAGCTAAGCGATAGGCTTTATGAGATCGGCTATCGCTGTGAAACAAATAAAGCGTTGGCGAGCGGCGTCGTCGGCACAACGCCTGCCTTCGTGGAAGGCAGTTCGGTCGATATTGACGAAATAAAAATGCATATTTCCGAGTTAAGCTGGATTTTAAAAGATAAAATTAAAAGACTAAAACAATATTCTGACGCGCTACAGGAACAGCCATTACATTAACTATCCTCTGTGGGCTGTGGCGAATAGATTGTGTTTGCTGCGGCCCATGTTCGCCGTTCTCATTATTGTACTAAGTTGTGACCCGCTGAGAAATCTGCAAAAAAATTGTGCGATAACCGCCCTTTCGCCGCTACGCAATGAGGTAAGGCGGTAGACTCGACGCTCCGCAGACCAATGAGGTTACGCTAATGACAATAACCTGCAGCTTATATAGCGGCGGCCGCTGGCACGATGCCGAAGGTCACGCCACTTTCACTCGACGTTATCCGCAACATAGCGAGATAGCCTCTACCGCCGCAGCGGCGAGCATCAATGACGCTCGTCGCTGCGCAGAAGCAGCCGCCGCCGCATTCCCCTCATGGCGCGACACCATCCCCTCCGAACGTCGCCGGCTGTTGTTGGAAGCCGCCGAGCAAATGCAGCGTAGAGAGGCGAAATTTATCGCTACTATGGCGGCGGAGACCGGCGCGACAGCGCACTGGGCCGGATTCAACGTACACCTGGCGGCAGATATTTTGCGTGAAGCCGCGGCCTTAACCACGCAAATCGAAGGTCAAATTATTCCCTCCAACGTGGCCGGCAATCTGGCGATGGGCGTACGTCAGGGGGCCGGCGTGGTGCTGGCTATGGCGCCGTGGAATGCGCCGCTCATTCTGGCGACCCGTGCCATCGCCACGCCGCTGGCCTGTGGCAATACGGTTATCCTTAAGGGCTCGGAACTCTCACCGGCGACGCAAAGCTTAATCGTCGATGCCCTCGCGGCGGCGGGATTTCCCGATGGAGTAGTGAATTATCTTACCTGCTCGCCAGCCGATGCGCCTGCGCTGGTGGAGACGCTGATTGCTCACCCAGCCATACGACGGGTCAATTTTACCGGTTCAACGCCAGTGGGGCGCATTATTGCCCGCACCTGCGGAGAGCATCTGAAACCTGCGATACTTGAACTGGGTGGCAAAGCGCCTCTACTGGTACTGGATGATGCCGATCTGCAGCAAGCAGCGGCGGGCGCGATTTTTGGCGCTTTTGCCAACGCCGGACAGATTTGTATGTCCACCGAACGCATTATTGTCGATGAGAGCATCGCGGATGAGTTCGTCGCATTAATCAGCCAACGCGCTTCCGCACTACCTTCTACGCTTCTCGGCCCGGTGGTCGATTTGAAAACGGTACAACGCTGCAACGCGTTGATTGATGATGCGCTAAGTAAAGGCGCACATTTACTCTGCGGTGGAAAAGCGGATTCGACGCAAATGCGCGCCACCCTGCTGGATGGCGTGACGCGTGAAATGCGCATATGGCATGAGGAATCTTTTGGCCCGGTCAAATCGGTGATCCGGGTTAACGGCGAGGAAGAGGCTCTGGCCGTCGCGAACGATAGCGAATACGGCCTGGCGGCAGCGGTTTATAGCCGCGATAGCGCTCGCGCCTGGAATGTAGCGCAAAATCTGCAAACCGGTATTTGCCATATTAACGGCCCTACCGTACATGATGAAGCGCAGATGCCGTTCGGCGGCTGTAAATCGTCCGGCTATGGCCGCTTTGGAGGGCGCGCCGGGATCGCTGAATTCACCGAGCTTCGCTGGATAACCATGCAAACTCGCCCGCGCGAATTACCGTTCTGATTTACCGCGATGCTTTCAGACCAGCCCGGCAATCGCGCGCGCCAGCGCGGCCGGGTTTTCCCAAGCCATCGAATGCCCCGCCTGCGGTATGACAGCCAATGCGATACCCGCAGTTTCGACGTCTTCCGCTTCCTGTGAGGGTAGCGATAAACTACCGTAGATAAGCGTCTTACGGCATTGCAGGTGAATAAAACGCTCAAACCAGGAGGGAGAAACACCTACTACCAGGCTGGTAGCTCCCCGCCATAACGCCCACGGTGCGCTATTTTGTAGGCAACCTTTCCATGGGGACGTTTCTGCCGCCAGCATCGACTGATAGCCGTTGGCGATAAAATCATCTTCCGTCTGCCCGGCGATTTTACAGCTATAGAATCCCCCACCGGCATAGAGATTGGGCTCGGCGACAATTAAGGCCTCAACGCGTTTGCCCAACCGCTGCGCTGCCTCAATAGCCACACTGCCCCCCATACTATGGCCGTAGAGAATGCAGCGGCTGACCTGCAATTTGTTCAGCCACTCCACAACGACCGCAGCCTGGTCAGCAATTCGGTAGCCAAACTGAAGCGGTTTATCGCTGTAACCATAGCCTGGAAGATCAATTAGTAAGGCCCGGCGCCCATTCAATATAGGGTTAGAAACCACTGGCGGGTAATCGTATGAAGAGGCGCAACCTAACCCATGAATGAACACAATAGGGTCCCCCTGGCCTTGGAAATCAAACCAACGGACCGTTGCGCCGGCTAAATGCGAATAGAAGCTGTTCATCAGATGGCAACCTTATTATTTTTAACTGTATTTATATACAGCCATCAAGACAATTAGGCCAGCCATTTCTGTTGTTCAGAATAGAGAAACCAGCAACGCCATAGGAAAGCTGAACGGCCATGTCGCACCAATCAACAGCGCTGCCAGCAGCCGAATGCAACGGCTTTCCTTAGTTAAAAACCAGCTTATCAACGCACAAATACAGCCCATTACGGCATAAAAAACCAGCATCTTCTGGTATAAAGTCATTTTTTCCTTCCCTGTCAGACATCGCGCAACACGCGTTATCCTGTCCCGCACCACTTAGTACGTCAGAGATCAATACTTCACAAAACAAGCAACTGCAAAGACCATGGAAAAACGGTTGATTCAGTGTTGTCCGATAGCGCAACTCTACGCCACCGACTATAAATGTAGGGGCTTACTCATAAAGGTGGCGTTATGGATGTTTCCAGCAAAACCGTAATTCTGATTAATGTCGGCGCAGCGCTTGCGCTTATTAGCCTGTTATCCGTTCGTTTTGGTTGGTTTTAGTAATTTTTCAGCAACTAAACCTAAAAAAGCAGCCTCAACGGCTGCTTTTTTTATGATTTAATTATCGCGCGTTTCCCGTCGGCTTTCTGTTGAAGCACTACAATAGTCTTAAGACTTTCCGGGTTATATGACGGCAAGAAATTAAGCTTTTCGGTATCCCACTCGACCGCTGCACAACCCCCCTCTGTTGCCCCCAGGCTTTCACAGCCGCGAATTCGCTGGGCAGGGAGATTGTCGTAAAGCATTGCGCTTACGCCGATGAGTAACAGGATAAATGCTAGCTTTTTCAAAACCGATTCAACGTCAGAATAACAAATTATGTAAAATTTTCTCATGAGCGAGGCGAAAAAGTCAAATCGCCTACACGATAACAACTGTCCCGTGGCGATTTCATTCAGAATTTAACATTATGGCTACAATCATTCCCTTCCTGGAGAGCATTTCTGAGGAGTGCGATCCGTTATGTCCCCCTTCTGCTAGCGAGAGGATATTTATTTCATTGGAAATAACAAAATGATCTGGCAATCCGCATACCGGATTATGGATAGCTAACTATACTTGGCTTTTATGAGGTGAGAATTTTCTTAAATTAGCGACTGCCGATAATCAGCAATCGACTGCTCAACCTTATGGTTAATGCGGACTGTAGATTTCCAGGTGTTATTTTGTGCTCTATATTCCGGTAAGTGAAAGAAATTATTATTTGCAAACTCACGAACTTCCGCATAGGTTCATTACTATTAGTTATAACGTTTTTGCTTTTCCTGTTACTTATTTTTGAGGTCGCTTATGTCAGGAATACTTGCCCTGCTAATGGCTTTAGTCTTATTGGTGATCGCAATCTACAGTCTTATCTCTTATATTCGTGAGCGCCGCCACTCGGGCCTGCCATCAAAAAAAGACAAACATTGATTATTAAATCGGCATAAAAAGTCGATACGCAAAAAAATCCCCGCATCATCCTGCAGGGATCAACAATTAATAGCATGCTTAGTTGTTTACACCCCATCCGGCGCTTATCTCCGGCACTCACAATGGCTTAGCTCTTGAAGGGGTATAAGAATACTCTCATATTACCCCTTATCTTTTTTAACATTTATTGCTATTGCAACTATTAGCGTGATAATGCTGCCGGCACGTTAATATTCAATGTTTCACCATTACATGACGAACCACCGTGTAGTCCTCCAGGCCATACATCGACATGTCCTTGCCGTAACCAGATAGCTTCTGTCCGCCGTGCGGCATTTCGCTAACCAGCATGAAATGGGTATTCACCCAGGTGCAACCGTACTGCAAACGCGCGCTCAGGCGATGGGCGCGGCCCACGTCCTGCGTCCACACCGAGGAGGCAAGCCCATATTGCGAATCATTAGCCCAGGTTAATACTTGTTCCTCATCGCTAAACGGCGTCACGCTAACTACCGGGCCAAAAACTTCGCGTTGTACGATAGCGTCATCCTGCTGTGCGCCAGCCAACAGCGTGGGCTGGAAATAGTAACCACTCCCCGCCGCGCGGCTGCCGCCGGTTACCACTTTAATATGCGGTAAGGCGCGCGCAGCGTTGACAGCCGCTGTCACCCGTTCGAGATGCGCAAGCGAACTGACCGGCCCCAGTTCCGTGGATGGATCGTCCGGTTGCCCCATTTTCAGGCTGGCCACGGCCGCGCCTAGTTTTTCAACCAGCCGATCGTAGACGCCTTGTTGCGCGTAAATACGGCAAGCGGCAGTACAGTCCTGACCGGCGTTATAAAAACCGAAAGTACGAATGCCCTCGACGACGGCATCGATATCGGCATCATCGAAAACAATGACCGGCGCTTTACCGCCCAGCTCCATATGGGTGCGTTTAATCGAATTCGCCGTGTGACCAATAATATGGGCGCCGGTGGCAATCGAACCAGTCAACGAAACCATACGCACTTTACTATGGCCGGTGAGCGGGTCGCCAACAGTTGGGCCCCGGCCGAAAAGCACGTTGATAACGCCGGCCGGGAAAATGTCTTTTGCAAGTTCCGCCAGCTTCAAGGCCGTCAGTGGGGTGATTTCTGAAGGTTTAATCACCACGCAGTTACCGGCCGCCAGCGCGGGCGCCAGCTTCCACGCCGCCATCATTAGCGGATAGTTCCACGGCGCAATCGAGGCCACCACCCCCACCGGGTCGCGGCGGATCATTGAGGTATGCCCCTCAAGGTACTCCCCAGCAGCCATTCCCGGCAGGCAACGCGCGGCGCCGGCGAAGAAGCGAAATACATCGGCAATCGCCGGCATTTCATCATTGATAACGCAATGTAGCGGTTTACCGCAGTTTAAAGACTCCAGTTTGGCGAGCGTTTCTGCATGTTCAGTAATCACATCCGCCATTTTCAGCAAACATTCGGCGCGGGTTTTCGGCGTTGTCTGGCTCCAGCTGACAAACGCACGATCTGCAGCATTGACGGCGGCATCAACCTGCGCCTCGGTCGCCTCCGCAATCTCAATAATCGTTTCGCCATTGGCAGGATTGAATACCGGCAGCACCTCGCCTTCCCCCGCCACTAATTGACCGTTTATCAAAAGGTTATGTTGCATAGCATGATCCTGTAAAGTGTATTATTTTCCGCTTTCGGCGTTATTCTCACCGTCACGGGTTAGCCACCAGGCCCCCAGGATGGGTACAGTCGTCACTAACATCACCAACAGCGCGACCACGTTGGTGACCGGTACATCGCGCGGGCGCCCCAGTTGATTTAACAACCACAACGGTAACGTCCGCTCATGTCCGGCGGTAAAGGTAGTGACGATAATTTCATCAAAGGACAGAGCGAATGCCAGCATCCCGCCCGCCAGCAGTGCCGAACCCAAATTGGGCAGCACCACGTAACGGAAGGTTTGCCAGCCTGTAGCGCCAAGATCCATCGATGCTTCCACCAGACTCCATGATGTCCGGCGAAATCGGGCAATGACGTTGTTAAACACCACCACCACGCAGAAGGTCGCGTGACCCACCACGATGGTTAGCAAGCCAGGCTCAAGATTGACGGCTTTAAATGCCGTCAGCAGCGCCAGGCCGGTAATGATGCCAGGAAGTGCAATAGGTAATAGCAACAGCAGCGACACGGCATTCTTACCAAAAAACGAACTCCGCCACAGCGCGCCGGCAGCGAGAGTGCCCAACACCAGCGCAATCCCCGTGGATAAAGCGGCGATTTTAAGTGACAACGTCACTGATTCAATGATATCTGCGCGAGCGGCAGCCTCGCTGAACCAGCGGAGCGTCAGCCCTTTCGGCGGGAAGCTGAAAGCGGCATCCTCTGTATTAAAGGCGTACAAGGCGATAATCAGCAGTGGAAAATGGAGAAATACCACTCCGCCCCAGGTGGCGATTTTGAGAAACAACGGTGCGCGTTCAGAGTGCATCAAACGCTCCCAGGCGCTTAACAAACGCCAGATACAGTGCAATAAGAACAATCGGCACCAACGTGAACGCCGCCGCCATCGGCATATTGCCAATCGCGCCTTGCTGCGAATAAACCATGTTGCCGATAAAGAAACCGGGCGGTCCCACCAGTTGCGGCACAATAAAATCGCCAAGGGTGAGGGAAAAGGTAAAGATAGAACCTGCCGCGATACCCGGTATGGCTAAAGGCAGTACCACGTAGCGGAAGGTTTGTTGCGGTCGAGCGCCTAAATCGGCGGAGGCCTGCAGCAGCGACGGCGGCAGGCGTTCCAGCGCCGCCTGTACCGGCAGGATCATGAACGGCAGCCAGATATAGACGAACACCATGAATCGCCCGAGCCCGGAGGTCGATAAGGTATTGCCGCCGACCGCCGGGATGGTCAACACCATATTTAACACGCTCTCCAGACCAAGGTGGCCGAGAAACCATTGCGCCACGCCATCTTTCGCCAGCAATAGCGTCCAGGCGTACGCCTTAACGATATAGCTGGCCCACATCGGCAACATCACCGCGATATAAAAGAAGGCTTTCATCTTGCCGCGGGTATAACGCGCCATATACCACGCCATCGGCAACGCCAGGATTGCGCTGGCAATAGTCACGCAGATGGCCATCACCAGGGTACGGACAATGATGTCGTAGTTGGCGGGATTAAACAGCGCCTTCAGGTTAGCGAGCGTCAAATCCGTGGTGACCGACATCGTAAAGTCATCAAAGGTATAGAAGCTTTGCCACAACAGCGTCAGGAGCGATCCCAGATAGACAATCCCAAACCACATCAACGGGCCCAGCAGCAGTAAAAACAGGCCCAATGACGGTTTTCGCCAGAACAGCCCTGACATCCTCCCGGTCGTTGGTTGTACAAGCGCCATCGTCATCTCAGCCTCCGCTTTCCAGGGAGACCATCGCCGAACGCGACCAGCCGGCCAATACCTGTTGCCCCAACCGCGGCGCGCTCAACGCCGCCCCGCCATCAACGTTGGCCTGGCTGACTAGCAGCTTTTCGCCCGCTGCAAGTTTCAGTTCAATACGCGTTGATGCCCCCTGAAACTGCACCGCCTGCACGGTCCCCTGAACCTGAATATCACCGCCGCCATTCAGTCGAATATGTTCAGGACGGAGTGACCACGCGCCAGACACCCCGCATAGGCGCTGCGAAACTTCTGGGGTAAAAACGTTCGCGGTGCCGACAAATCCGGCGACAAAGGCGGTTTTAGGCTGTAAATAGAGCGAGTGCGGCGAATCGACCTGCTCAATACGGCCATTGTTAAACACCGCCACGCGATCGGACATCGACAGCGCCTCACCCTGATCGTGAGTAACAAAAATGAAAGTAATACCCAGCGACTGCTGAAGTTTTTTTAGCTCTACCTGCATCTGTTCGCGCAGTTTTAAATCCAGCGCGCCAAGCGGTTCATCTAATAACAGCACACGAGGTTGGTTGACCAGCGCGCGGGCAATGGCGACCCGTTGCCGTTGACCGCCGGATAGCTGCGAAGGCTTGCGAGCGTGCACAAACCCAAGCGCCACTTTTTCTAAGGCTTCCTGGGCGCGAAGCTGACGTTCTTTTTTGCCCACGCCTTTCACCATCAGCCCATAGGCGACGTTGTCGATAATCGACATATGCGGAAATAGCGCGTAATCCTGAAAAACCGTATTGACGTCACGCTGCCAGGGCGGTAATTCGCTGGCCTGCTGACCAAAAATACGAATAGAACCGCCGGATAGCTGTTCGAAGCCCGCGATTAAGCGCAGGCAGGTGGTTTTGCCGGAGCCTGACGGCCCCAGCATGGAAAAAAACTCGCCATCGCGAATGGCGATACTCACGCCATCCACCGCGCGTACGTCACCATACAAACGCGAAACGTCATCAAACTCTACCGCGTACGTCATGTTCAGTCTCCAGGCGCTTAGCGGCCACCCATAATCGCGATATAGTCCTGGGTCCAACGGCTATAAGGAACATACTTTCCGCCTTCGGCAATCGGCGTTTTCCAGAACGCAATCTTGTCGAATTGGTTGTAACCGTTGGTTTCACAGCCTTTGTCTCCCAGTAGCGTACTGGCTTTACAGCCCTGCGGCACCACGGGCAGCGACCCAAACCAGGCGGCGACATCGCCCTGTACTTTCGGCGTCAGCGACCAGTTCATCCACTTATAAGCGCATACCGGATGCTTTGCCTCACTATGCAACATCGTCGTATCGGACCAGCCGGTCACGCCTTCTTTTGGGAAGACGGTAGCGATAGGCTGACCTTCACCTTTCAGACCATTGGCCTGATACGGCCAGGAGCCCGAGGCAACCACGCCTTCGTTTTTAAAGTCGCTCATCTGCACGGTTGCATCGTGCCAGTAACGGTGAACCAGCGGATGCTGATCCTGCAGAACCTTCAACACCGCCTGATACTGCGCTTCGGTGAGTTCATAGGGATCGTTAATTCCTAACTGCGGCTGCGTTGCTTTGACAAATAGCGCCGCATCAGCGATATAAATCGGACCATCATAGGCCTGAACTCGCCCCTGATTGCTTTTTCCGTCCGGTAGATCCTGTTTGACGAAAACTACTTTCCAGCTATCAGGCGGCGTCGGGAAGGTTTTGGTGTTGTACATCAGCAGGTTCGGCCCCCATTGATAGGGCGTGCCGTACACTTTATCGCCGACGTTAAACCACGCGCCTTTGGCAACTCGCGGGTCAAGCGTTTTCCAGTTTGGGATCAGCGCGGTATTAATCGCCTGTACACGCTTGCCCATGATAAGGCGCAACGAGGCGTCGCCGGAGGCGGTCACCAGGTCGTAACCGCCCTTCGCCATCAGGCTGACCATTTCGTCTGAAGTGGCGGCAGTCTTCACATTAACCTGGCAGCCGCTCTCTTTTTCGAATTGGCTTACCCAGTCATAATTCTTATCCGTCTGACCGCGTTCGATATAACCCGGCCAGGCAATAATATCGAGCCGCCCTTCTCCTTTATCCAGCGAAGACGGCGGTTCAGCGGCTTGCGCTGTCAGCACAACCATACTCAGCGCGCACAGGCTACCACGGGCAAATTTTTTGCTCATTTGAACTTACTCCTGTCAGAATAAAAGTAGCGGCAGCCGTGCCGTAAAAATATCTCCCTTAATAAGGGTAGACGGCGGCCTGCGGGGCTCTGGGGAAATTTCCTCAGGTTGTGACCAGGTGCGCATTCCGCAAAAATCGCCACCACGATTCGATAATATGGATTATAGACAAGGAGTTATGGCAGGGGGATGAGTATGCATATTCCCTATGACGACCCGGTGCTGGTGGATATTTTAAACTGATTAATGAATACAAGAATGAAGTGGATAAATTGCCGGAAAAATAAAAACCGGCAATTAAAAAAAGCGATGAATAAGCTAAGACAAAAGTTGACGTATAAGTTCGCCGAGCCGTTTGACTCCCTGCTCTTCTTTTTCTCCCCAGCCCCAGGCGGTATTAAACCGGAAAAATGAGGTCCAGTTAGCGGTGGTAGAAAACATTTTACCCGGCGCAATACTGATGTTATCCCGTAACGCCAGAGCGCTGAGTTCGCCAGCATCGACGCCAGCGGGCAGCTCCAGCCACAGGAAATAACCGCTGTCGCTATGATGAATTTTGACCTCGGCGGGTAAAAAACGCAGTAGCGCTTGCCAGGCCAGCTGTTTCCGCTCGGCAAGCTGTCGCCGCAACCGGCGTAAATGCGCGTCGTAACGTTTGGTCGAGAGATAATCGACCAGCGCCAACTGCATCGGCGAACTGGTAGAAAGCGTACTCATCAGCTGTAACTGCTGAATACGGCGGGCATGCCTGCCAGCGGCAACCCAGCCGATACGAAACCCCGGGACAAGGCATTTTGAAAATGAGCTACAGTGCAGCGTCATCTCATCACGATCCCAGTACTTTGCGGGTAGCGGTTTTTCCCGACCAAAGTACAACTCACTGTAAACGTCATCTTCAATCAACATGACGTTGTAGCGTGTCAATAGCGCCACCAGTTGCGCTTTTTTGTCTGCCGTCAGCGTAAATCCGAGCGGGTTCTGGCTATTGGTCATCAGCCAGCAGGCTTTGACCGGGTAGCTCTGCAATGCCTGTTCCAGCGCCGCTAAATCGATCCCCTCTTTCACATCGCTGGCCACCGATAGCGCCTTAAGTCGCAACCGTTCGAGCGCCTGCAGCGCGCCGTAAAAGCATGGATTTTCGACGACGACCCAATCGCCGGGCTCAGTTACCGCCTGCAGGCTGAGGTTCAACGCCTCCAGCGCACCGGCGGTAATGACTATCTCATCCGGCGATACGTTCATTCCCTGCAACGCATAACGCCGGGCAATCGCATGACGAAGCTCATCATTGCCAGGCGGCAGGTTCTCGATCACGCTCATGGCGGTGGCGGTTTTACTCACTTGAGCCAGCGAACGATTTAGCTGCTGCAAGGGAAACAGACGCGGGTCGGGAAAAGCGGAAGCAAAAGGCAGCATCGACGCCTGGCGGCTCGCCTGCAGGACGTCGAAAATATAGGTGTTGATATCAACCGACTCATTGCGCGTCACTTGCGCGGGAGGCTCAGGCTGGCGCTGCTTCACCGGCTGCGGCGCCACATAATAACCGGATTGTGGACGAGCGATAATCCGTCCCTGGCTTTCCAGTAACTGGTAGGCATGGCTGACGGTCATAAAACTCATTCCGCTGCTGACAACCTGTTCGCGTAAGGAGGGTAGCCGATCGCCGGGTTGCCAAACGCCAAGCGCGATTTGTTCAGTTAACTGTCGCGCAAGCTGCTGATACTTTTTCATTACCGCATCCATTTCATCAACGGGATGCCATATCTTATAACAGATGGTCAAAAATGGCAGGTTTTAAAAACTGATATACCTGACAGATGCCACTGAGCGAGTATCTCATAGCACGGCAAGTGGTGATCTTGCCGCTGAAAGAACATGAAATTGTATTATCAATGATGAATTATTCGCATTTGAGGATAGCAATAAAGTATCAGGCAAGTCCGCAAGTTAGAAAAAATATGAATGATGCGCACGACGTATCGATGCCAACTCTAATCGTTTGAACATAGATACGCTTTATTTCTCATGTTGTGAATCAGCGATTAAATCAGCCCGACCGATAAATTCATCACACATCTAAAAATGAAGTGATTTCATGCCGGGATAATAGTAGCTCAAATAAGCAGATAGACTCCGCCGCCCACGGCAAGCCAAAAAATGCTCATGATCAACAATGAGATAAGTAAACTTCGCAGGCCTTTCTTTGACAAACCCTCTCCCTTTCTTTATCAATTAATATATTAAAAAATAATGGATATAAAATTCACATAATGAATACGGATATTTAAGAGGTAAACTTGACGGCAAAACATAACGCCAGCACAGGCTAGCAGAATAATTAACAAAAAACAGCGCAAGTCATAAGGAAAATCGTAAATAAAAGTGTGAAGTATAACTGATATAAATTCACAATACGAAATTGATTATTTATGATGACATGAAAATTAACTTCACAAATATGAAACATCAAGAGAAAGAATAACAATCCGCAACTGTTATCATAAAAAAGCGCTTTTCTGCGTCTGCTATCACGCCTCTCCCCCCTCTAAAATTGCGCAGAATCAATTTTGTTGTGGAGCCTTGCATGTTCGGTCTTGATGCATTTCATCTGGCGCGGATCCAATTCGCCTTTACCGTCTCATTTCATATCATCTTTCCAGCGATCACCATCGGTCTTGCCAGTTACCTGGCGGTACTTGAGGGATTGTGGTTAAAAACAAAAAATCCTGTCTGGCGCTCGCTGTATCATTTCTGGTCGAAAATCTTTGCCGTCAACTTTGGTATGGGAGTGGTCTCAGGGCTGGTTATGGCCTACCAGTTCGGCACAAACTGGAGCGGTTTTTCTCAGTTCGCCGGCAGCATTACCGGCCCATTGCTAACGTATGAAGTCCTTACCGCGTTCTTCCTGGAGGCCGGTTTCCTTGGCGTGATGTTATTTGGCTGGAACCGTGTCGGCCCCGGCCTGCATTTTTTCGCCACCTGTATGGTGGCGCTGGGCACCATCATTTCCACGTTCTGGATCCTGGCCTCAAATAGCTGGATGCAAACACCGCAAGGTTTTGAAATCGTTAACGGCCAGGTCGTACCCGTAGACTGGTTCGCCGTTATCTTTAACCCTTCTTTCCCTTACCGCTTATTCCATATGTCCGTTGCTGCGTTTCTTAGCAGCGCGTTATTCGTGGGCGCATCCGCCGCATGGCATTTGCTGCGCGGCAACCAAACCCATGCCATCCGCGCCATGTTCTCAATGGCGCTATGGATGACGCTGATTGTCGCCCCCATCCAGGCATTAATCGGCGATATGCATGGGCTTAATACCCTGAAACACCAACCGGCGAAGATTGCCGCCATCGAAGGCCACTGGGAAAATCCGCCCGGCGAACCGACGCCGCTGCTGCTGTTCGGCTGGCCGGACATGCAACAAGAGCGCACCCGCTACGGGTTGGAGATCCCCGCCCTCGGCAGTCTGATTCTTACCCATAGCCTCGATAAGCAGGTACCGGCGCTGAAGGAATTCGCCCCGCAAGATCGCCCTAACTCAACCATTGTCTTCTGGTCATTTCGTCTGATGGCCGGTCTGGGAATGCTGATGATATTGCTTGGCGCCATTGCGCTGTGGCTGCGCTATCGCCAGCGTCTGTATACCTCAAAACCTTTCCTGCGCTTCGCGTTATGGATGGGGCCTTCCGGACTGATTGCGATTCTTGCTGGGTGGGTGACCACCGAAGTTGGCCGCCAGCCATGGGTCGTCTACGGCGTACAGCGCACCTCCGAGGCCGTATCAGCTCACGGCGATCTGCATATGACCATTAGCCTGCTGGCCTTTATTGCCGTCTACAGTTCGGTGTTCGGCGTCGGTTATAGCTACATGCTGCGCCTGATCCGCAAAGGACCGCAGGAGCAGACACCGGCGCCAACAGGTACGCCCGCGCGTCCGCTTTCTGCCGTTATGGATGGTTTTCAGCATAAGGAGTCCCGCTAATGGGTATTGATTTATCGGTTATTTGGTTTGTTATCATCGTGTTCGCCACGCTGATGTACATCGTCATGGACGGTTTCGACTTAGGGATTGGGATTCTGTTTGTTACCGTACGCGGCGATGAAGAGCGCGACGTGATGGTCAACAGCGTCGCCCCGGTATGGGATGGCAATGAAACCTGGCTGGTGCTTGGCGGCGCAGGTCTTTTCGGCGCCTTCCCGTTGGCCTATGCGGTGATTATCGACGCGCTGTCGGTACCCTTAACCCTGATGCTGATCGGCCTTATTTTTCGCGGCGTGGCCTTCGAGTTTCGCTTCAAAGCTACCCCTACGCACCGCCCTTTCTGGGATAAAGCTTTTCTTGGCGGATCGCTACTGGCGACATTCAACCAGGGCATGGTCGTTGGCGCGGTCATTCATGGTTTTCCGGTCAGCGGTCGCAGCTTTAGCGGCGGAATGTGGGATTGGTTCACGCCATTTACCCTTTTCTGCGGCCTCGGCCTCACCGTTGCTTACGCGTTGTTGGGCGCCAGTTGGTTGGTGATGAAAAGCGAGAATCCGTTGCAGAATACCATGCGCAGAATTTCACGCTTTCTTCTGCTGGCCTTACTGGTGGCGATAGCCGCGATTAGTCTGTGGACGCCGCTCTCTCTGCCGGCGATCGCCGAGCGCTGGTTTAGCCTGCCGAACCTGTTTTACCTGCTGCCGGTGCCGCTACTGGTTATCGCCATCAGCGCCTGGTTATGGCGCACGCTTGGGAAACGCGACGCTCACGTCCTGCCGTTTATATTGACGCTGGGATTAGTCTTTCTTGGCTTTAGCGGGCTTGGGATCAGCATTTGGCCGAATATTATCCCGCCGGGGATTACGTTGTGGCAGGCCGCGGCGCCGCCGCAAAGCCAGGGCTTTATGCTGGTTGGCGCGCTACTGATTATTCCCGTCATTCTTGGTTATACCTTCTGGAGCTACTACGTATTCCGCGGCAAAGTTCAACCTGGCGAGGGATATCACTGATGGAGAGATCATGGATAAAACGTTTGCTATGGCTGGTGGCCATATGGGGGGCTAGCGTGCTGGCGCTGGGCGCCGTCAGCATGATTTTCCGCCTGCTGATGAACGCCGCCGGGCTTCGCGCCTGAGAAAAGAAACTGTTTCTTAGCCTGGCGCTTGACGCGTCAGGCTTTTTTTTCATCATTCTTCAGCCGCGCCTGACAAAGCCTTGCGCTTCTTTGATAACCATGCAAAAAAGCCGATATTAAATCAACCATATTACTCATGCGTTATCTATTGATATGGAAAATGATATGTGGCGAAAATTTTTGACAGCGGTTGTGTTGATGTGCGGGTTATTGTCCGGCCATGTGTTAGCCCAGCGTCAGGGGCATGAATATTTCCCGGTGCAAAGCCTCGAACAGCAGTTACTGCACGAGGCTGATTGCGATGAGCTACGCAGCCAGGCTGAGGAGACCGCCAGCTCGCTGCGCGAGCATCATCACCGGCAGTATGCGCGCAAAGCAAAGGCGCATAACGGCCCGCTGTGAGAACGGCCCTTACGCGCCTTTACGCTTGGGCAACGTTTTCATCAGCTCGTCCGGGCTAACGGAGGCGACGATGCTGCCCGGATGCGGCATCTTGAGGATATGATTTTTGATTTTACCCACCACGTGCATTTCGCACGGGCGACAATCAAATTTCAGCGTCAGGACTTCATCACCGTGGATCAGCTGCATCGGCGTCGCCTTCCAGCTTTTAATCGAGCCTTTAGCCTGCTTCGGACATAGGTTGAAGGCAAAACGCAGGCAGTGCTTGGTTATCATCACCGGTACGTCGCCCTTCTCTTCATGAGCTTCATACGCCGCATCAATCAGCTGTACGCCGTAACGCTGATAAAAAGCGCGCGCTTTGTGGTTATAAACGTTCGCCAGGAACGACAAATGCGTTTCCGGATACACCGGCGGAGGTACGGAGACCGGTTTACGCGTACCGCGCTGCCAGGCATCAAGGCGCGCCTGATCGAGCATCTCTGCCGTTTCGCGGCGAAGTTGGTTGAGCATACTGTTCGGTACAAACAGCGCCGGCAGATTAATCTGCACATCACGCGGGTAGTAAATAGTCTGCCCGAGCTTCGCCACGCCATCACGCAGATTAGCCAGCGCTTTTTCCGCCTGGGTCGCTTCGGCAAATTCGCCATCCAGCGTATGCGTGACGCTGACGCCGTCTTCACAGGTCATGGTCAGCACCAATTGTTCCTGCCAGCCGCTCAGCGCGATATCAACCGCAATGCGACGCTCGCTGGAAGTTTTCAGTAGCGCCTGCTGCCAGTTATGGTCGAGGTTACGATTAAGCGCCTCATGCGGACGTACTTTATGCAGGTCTGCCGGCATCTCGTTTGGCCAGACGCGATAACGGTTTTCCCCCGTTTTCTCCACCGTATTGGCACGGAAGCCGACAACTTCACGTTTGATCATGACATTCAGACCATCGCCGTTAGTCAACGCGTCGGTCACTTCGACATCGAGATAATCTTTTCCGACTTTTAATACTTCGCCTACCGGCAGACCGATAAATTTCGGCGAATCAAACGCGCCGATATCGCCCTTACGCGCGTTAACAAAATAGTCGGTGCTGCCGCGATGGAATGTTTTATCGGTAGACGGCACGAAAAAGTGCTCGGTGCGCCCGGCGGAAGAACGCGCGAGATCGCCGCGGTCTTCAATAATACGATCCAGCATCTGACGATAGTGAGCGGTGATATTTTTCACATAACTCATATCTTTATAGCGCCCTTCAATCTTAAAGGAGCGCACGCCGGCGTCGATCAATGCCGCCAGGTTGGCAGTTTGATCGTTATCTTTCATCGACAATAAATGTTTTTCATAAGCCACGACGCGCCCCTGATCGTCTTTCAGGGTGTAAGGCAGGCGGCAAGCCTGAGAGCAGTCGCCGCGGTTGGCGCTACGTCCGGTTTGCGCGTGAGAAATATAGCACTGGCCGGAATAGGCAACGCACAGGGCGCCGTGAATAAAGAACTCGATAGTCGCGTCGGTATTGTCGTAGATCGCTTTAATTTGATCGAGGTTGAGTTCGCGAGCCAGAACAATCTGGCTGAAGCCTGCATCAGAGAGAAACTTCGCCTTCTCGACGCTGCGAATATCGCACTGGGTGCTCGCATGCAGCTCGATTGGCGGCAGATCCAGCTCCATTATCCCCATATCCTGCACGATCAGCGCATCGACGCCGGTCTCGTACAGATCGGTAATCAGACGTTGCGCGGGTTCCAGTTCATCATCATGAAGAATGGTATTCAGCGTCACAAACACCTTAGCGCCAAAGCGATGCGCAAACGGCACCAGGTTGGCGATATCGCTCAGGCTATTACTGGCATTATGCCGCGCGCCGAAGCCCGGCCCGCCGATATAGACCGCATCGGCGCCGTGTAAAATCGCTTCACGGGCGATCCCGGCATCGCGGGCGGGACTAAGAAGTTCAAGATGATGGTTTTGCAGGCGCATACGCTCGTCGTTATCCGTTATAGGGGGTCGAAATGGCGGCTATTGTAGTCAGAACTGAGCGCAGACGAAAACATTTTCCGCCGCGCCCGCACAGCGAATTTGCAGAAATCGGCAAAGCATTGAAGAAAAAGCTATTTCTCATGAAAACCCGGCAAGGTTACAGTGGCTGCGTATTCCGGATTTTCCTCGTCACGTTGTGAATTTTAGTCTCAGTCATCTTGATTGGCCGCGGATTAGTCCGCGGCTTTTTCTTTTGGATAATGAATCAGCGAATGAAAGTGCACCGTCTGCGCGCCGCTATTGCGGTAAGCGTGCGTCAGGTCGCCGGCAAAGCGCCGCCCTTCTCCCGCCTGCAATGAATGCCACTGCCCCTGCAGACATAAATCCAGCGTACCGCTAATGACCACCACATGTTCAATGACGCCGGTCTCATGCGGCGTCGATTCGCTCAGCGCGCCGGGGGCGAGGGTAATCGAAAAATGGTCAAAACGCAGTTCGGGATCCCATGGGAAGATGGGCGTCACCACCATCGCCTGCTGCTGCGGGTCGAAGGCGGCGGGCGCTGCGGACTCATCAGCGACAATAAAAGTCGAAAACGCCACATTGAGGCCGGTGGCTATCTTCCACAATGTCGCAACCGTTGGGCTCGATTCATTACGTTCGATTTGCCCGAGCATCGCCTTTGATACTCCGGTTTCTTCCGCCAGCCGCGACAAACTCCAGCCGCGCTGCTGACGCAGGCTTTTCAGCGTCAATGCCAGATGTTGGGCAATATTCATTGGTGCTCCTCGTCATTTTCTTGATATTACCAGTTGTACGCTATAACGCACAATGCTACCTTCGTCGTATGTTATAACGCACAAGAGGTGTTCATGCGCTCCTTTACCCTTCCCATCCCCACGCTGCTCGCGGGATTTGTCGCCGTGCTGGTAGGCTACGCCAGCTCCGCCGCCATCATTTGGCAAGCGGCCGCCGCCGCTGGCGCCGACGCCGGGCAAATAGCCGGTTGGATGACCGCCCTTGGCCTGGCGATGGGCGTCAGCACGCTGGTATTAACGTTATGGCGGAAAGTCCCCATCCTCACCGCATGGTCAACCCCAGGCGCGGCTTTACTGGTCAGTGGATTACAGGGAGCGACGCTGGCGCAGGCGGTGGGAATATTTGTTTTCGCCAACGCGCTGATCCTGCTATGTGGCGTGACGGGACTGTTTGCCCGCCTCATGAAAATCATTCCGCATTCGCTGGCGGCGGCAATGCTGGCGGGAATCCTGCTACGCTTTGGTCTGCAGGCATTTGGCAGTTTGCAGGATAATCTCCTGCTATGCGGCGGGATGTTCGCCGCCTGGCTGTTATGCAAAGCGCTTTATCCACGTTTTGCGGTGGTCGCGGCATTAGCGGCAGGTGGGGTCATCGCCCTGCTAACCGGCGCGCTGTCACCAGTGGCAAACGATATGGTTTTTGTTGCTCCGCAGTGGATTACCCCGCAGTTCACTCCTTCGCTGTTACTCAGCGTCGGTGTACCGTTTTTTCTTGTCACCATGGCTTCGCAGAATGCGCCGGGGCTGGCGACTATTCAGGCATCAGGTTATCGGGTTCCGGTCTCGCCGCTTATCGTATTTACCGGCGCGCTGGCGCTGCTATTTTCACCATTTGGCGTCTATTCCGTATGCATCGCCGCCATTACCGCCGCGATCTGTCAAAGTCCGGATGCGCATCCGGATGCGGATAAGCGCTGGCTCGCCGCAGCGGCGGCCGGTTTTTTTTATCTGTTAGCGGGTCTATTTGGCGGTTCGATAACCGCGCTAATGGCGGCGCTGCCGCCGGTGTGGATCCAGATGCTGGCGGGACTGGCATTGTTGGGAACCATTAGCGGCAGTCTCTATCAGGCGCTGGGGCATGAGAGCGAACGCGATGCCGCAGTCGTAACATTTTTGGTCACCGCCAGCGGCGTTACCCTTGCAGGAGTCGGCTCGGCCTTTTGGGGGCTGGTCCTCGGCGGTATCAGCTATGCGCTGTTAACCGCGCTGCGCCGCGCGTAGCTGGCTTGGCGTAAGCCCCGTGGCGCTTTTTACCCGATGACTAAAATGGCTGGCGGAGCTAAAGCCACAGGCTAACGCTATCTCGGTCAACGGCTGCTGAGTATGGCAAATCAGATGTTGCGCCTTGAGCATCCGCCGCTGCATCACATACTGGTGCGGCGCCATATTCATTGACTGGCGGAACATCCGTGCAAAATGGTATTCGCTAAGCGACGCCTGGGCGGCCAGATCGGCGAGCGTTAGCGGCTGCTCGAGATGCTCCTCAATCCACGCCAACAGATTACGCAACAGATGCGGCGCCAGGCCGCCGGTAACGGTCGGCAACCGCCACTGGACGTTCGAATAGTTTTGAATCAGATGCGTCAACAGCAGCGTACTGGCCGAGCTTAACAGCAGTTGATTAGCCTGCTGGCGCCAGTCGTTGTCGAGCAGAAACTGACGATAGACCGCCGTAATTTTGTCATCGCTGGCAAAGGTCTTTTCCTGCAAGGTGAAAGAAGCAGGACTGCGATCCCAAATTTGCTCGCCGACACGGCGCAGGTGTTCATCGGTGCAATAGAGATGAACGAACGAAAGATCGCCGCGAATATCCCAGGTGCTTTCATCGCCCTTTGGCATCAGACAAAAACGATCCGGCCCGCCGCCGTTCTTCCAGCCGTAGGGCGTTTTTTGGTAGCTTTCGTAACCATCGGCGACATACAGGCTCAACGTGTGGTGGTCGCTGCGCACCGTGATTCGATCGAGGTCGTTGTACCACGCGGCAAGCTGGATCCCGGAATTGAGTTCTACGGTCCCCCGCAGCACCGCATTTTGTTGTTGTAATGTTTCGAACGTCCCGTATGCCATAGCCTTCACATCGTTTTTAATCCGCAGACCTCTAGTCTATAAATTGTCCTCTCCGCTTACCAGCATTGACCATGAGCTTGTGAAAAATAAGCGCAAGATTTTGCAAGTCGGCAACAAAAAGGTGACAGCGCTTTGCCCGGAAAAACCGCACACTCACGCCAGGCATATTAACAGGAGAGACATTTTGAACGCATTACTCTACGGGCTGGTGGTGGTTATCTGGGGTACCACATGGATTGCTATCTTTTTACAACAGGGGCCCGTTGCCGCGCCGGTGTCAATTTTCTGGCGTTTTGCCGTCGCCAGCGTCACCATGCTGACAATTTTGCTGATTACCCGGCGTCTGCGCCCGCTGGCAATGCGCGATCATCTGTTTTGCATGCTGCAAGGCTGCTGCGTCTTTTGCTTTAACTTCTGGTGTTTTTATACCGCCGCGGCGCATATCAATACCGGCCTTGAGTCGGTGATCTTTTCGATGGCGGTATTATTTAACGCGATCAACAGTTTTATTTTCTTCCGCCAGCAGCCGCCGGGGCGCTTTTGGCTGGCGGCGGCGCTGGGGCTCGCCGGAATCGTCACCCTCTTCTGGGACGATCTCCTCGCCAATGGTCTGAACGCGTCGCTACTGTGGGGAATCGGCCTGAGCGCCCTGGGAACGTACGGTTTTTCATTGGGCAACATGCTGAGTATTCGCCACCAGCGCCGCGGGCTTGAGACATTGACCACCAATAGCTGGGCCATGTTTTACGGCACGCTGGTGATGGGCGCGATCGCGCTGCTGCGCGGCGATAACTTTATGCCACAGTGGACCTGGAGTTATATGGGCGCCCTGCTGTATCTGGCGTTGTTCGGTTCTGTGATCGCCTTCGGCGCTTATTTCACCCTGGTAGGACGTATCGGCGCCAGTAAAGCGGCCTATAGCACGCTGCTTTTCCCGCTGGTGGCATTAACTATCTCCACCTTCTATGAAGGTTACATCTGGCATAGCAACGCGGTGATAGGTCTTGCGTTAATACTGGTAGGAAATCTGGTGATGTTCGCCCGCCCCGAGCAGCTATTTATGCGCCGCCGGCTGGCCTGATAATAAGCCCGTCAGGCATCGCGCCAGACGGGCTTAACGCATCAATTACTTCTGCGACGGGTCGAATTTCACCGCGTCGATCGCCATGTCATCAATCACCTGCTTCAACGTATCAGCGGTTAGCGGCGTGCTCTCATTAGACAGCGTTTTACCTTCGCCCTTACGCACAACCTTAATAACCGGCTTATTAGTCTTCGCGTCGATCAGTTCGCCTTCGAAGTAGAGATTCGTGTCCATCGTGCGATGGCCGGTTGCCGCCTGGGTACCCGCGACAATCATCGCTACCGGGATCACTTCATAGAACTGCAGCCCTTCTTTACTGGTATCAACACCGGTGATGGCGCCGCGGAAAATCAGGCTGCGAGGGCCAGCCGTGGTCGCCAACGGTTTACGTTCGCTGATGGCCTGTTTCATCTGCTTATTGGTGTAATTGAGGATGTCCTGCAGCGCTTTCTCCCCTACCTGAGTCGTTGGTTTCGGCACCGGGTAGTAGGTGATTGGACGATAAACAACATTGTCATAGTTGTTCGGATTGTAGTCCGGGGAGATCCAGCGCAGCTCTGGTTTGCCGGAAGCCGAGGTAGTCTCTTTTAACTTAGAGTAATCTTTTAAGAACCCGGAATACTGATCCGGTTGCGCCAGTTTGGATGCACAACCGGTTAATGCCAGTAGCCCGGCCAGAGCGGCTACTTTAAATAACATTTTCGTACGCATGGATGATCCCTGTAAATGCAGTTTGTCGGCAAGATTTATAACAAATTCCCACGCTAAGTTTTGTGACAAAAAAGGTGGTCCGTCAACTCCTTGCAAAAAATAAATCCGCCAACGCGGCGGATTTATTTACGATGCTTATTTTACGTCCACCTGATAAAAAATATGCTTCCCAAACGGGTCGATTTCATACCCGATCACCGATTTATTAACCGGCTCAAAAATAGTTGAGTGCGCAATCATCACGGCCGGCATTTGATCGTGCATCATCTGCTGCGCCTGTTTATACAAGGCTTCTCGTTGCGGCCTGTCGGTGATGGTTTTGGCTTCGGCGATAATTTTATCAAACGGCGCGTAGCACCATTTGGCCGAATTAGAACCGCCGTTGGCCGACTGGCAGGTAAATAATGGGCCAAAGAAGTTATCCGGGTCGCCGGTCGCGGTAGTCCAGCCCATTAACGCCGCCTGATGCTCGCCGTCTTTCACCCGCTTAAGGTATTCGCCCCATTCATAGGTGGTGATTTTGGTCTGCACGCCGATTTTCGCCCAATCGGCCTGGATCATTTCCGCCATTCGTTTCGCATTTGGGTTATAAGGACGCTGAACCGGCATCGCCCACAGGTCGATGGTAATGGGGCTCTTCACGCCGGATTCACGCAGCAGCGCTTTGGCTTTTTCCAGGTCCCAGCTGTAATCTTGCAGATCGGCATCGGCACTCCAGACGCCAGGCGGCAGCAGGTTTTTCGCTACTGTCCCGGTACCGTGGAACACCGCGTCGATAATTGCCGGTTTATTGATCGCCATGGCCAACGCCTGGCGCACCTTAACGTTATCCAGCGGCGCTTTCTGGGTGTTGAAGGCGAGGAAACCGGTATTAAGCCCGGCTTTGCTCATCAGATTGATCTGCGGATTATCTTTCATCCCCGGTAAATCGGCGGGATTGGGGAATGGCATGACCTGACACTCATTTTTCTCAAGCTTAGCGTAACGCACCGAGGCATCAGGCGTAATACTAAATACTAAACGATCGATTTTCGCTTTTCCCTGCCAGTAATCAGGAAATGCGGTAAACAAGATCCGCGAATCTTTTTGGTATTGCGCCAGCTTGAAAGGCCCGGTGCCGATGGGATCCATATCGACGCGCTGCGGGGTTCCGGCTTTCAGCATCGCATCGGCATATTCCGCAGAGAGGATTGAAGCAAAATACCAACCGAGGTCAGCGACAAAAGGCGCCTCGGGGTGCGCGAGGGTAAAACGCACCGTATATTCATCCGGTTTATCAATTGCGGTAATTAACGAACCAAACTCCAGGCTTTCAAAATTGGAGTAGTTGCCATTAGAGACATTATGATAAGGGTTATTCGGATCTTTTTGCCGCATAAAGGAAAAAATAACGTCATCGGCATTAAAATCACGGGTCGGTTTAAAATACTTATTACTTTGGAATTTAACGCCCTTGCGTAAGTGGAAAGTATAAACTTTGCCATCGTCGCTCACCTCCCAGCTTTCCGCCAGGCTGGGCTGCAATTCCGTGGTGCCAACTTTAAAGTCCACCAGCCGGTTATATATCGGTACCGCGCTGGCATCGACGCTGGTCCCGGAAGTATAAAGCTGCGGATTAAAGTTTTCCGGCGAGCCTTCAGAGCAATAAACCAGTGTTTTCGCATTCACAGCGGAACTCACCGCTAATGCCGCTATCGTCAGAGCTATTGAAGTAAATGTGCGTTGCATGCGTTTCCCTTTTCATTTTTTGACTAATGAATAGCTTGTTGTTTTATTGCCCATAGATAACACTAAAGCCAGATTGCAAACACCTTAAAAATAACTATACCCTAAATAATTCGAGTTGCAGGAAGGCGGCGACGCAGCGAATCCCCAGGAGCTTACTCCAGTAAGTGACTGGGGTGAGTGAGGACAAATTCGTCAGGAACGAATTTGAACGCAGTTCACTGCGCCCGTAAGGGCGAGGCCCAGGGATGGGCCGAGTTATTGCCAACGCACATGCAACTTGAAGTATGACGGGTATATAGAAGGAAACACTATGGCCTCGCCCTTAACCAGACAATTAACCCAGCGCTTCTTTCGCTATCTGGCTATCACCAGCCAAAGCGATCCACGAGCAACCACGTTACCCACGACGCCCGGACAACATCAGATGGCGCAGGCGTTAGCCGACGAGCTACGTCAGTTTGGCCTTGACGATATCGTTGTCGACGAGCATGCGACCGTCACGGCGGTAAAAAAAGGCACCGTCCCCGGGGCGCCGCGGATCGGCTTTATCACGCACATTGATACCGTTGATGTCGGGCTGTCGCCGGATATTCATCCGCAAATTCTGCGATTTACTGGTGAAGATCTCTGTCTTAATTCGGAACAGCAAATCTGGCTGCGGGTTGACGAGCATCCGGAAATCCTGGCCTATCGTGATGAAGAGATTATTTTCAGCGACGGCACCAGCGTACTGGGCGCCGATAACAAAGCGGCGGTGACCGTTGTCATGACGCTGCTGGAAAACCTGACCGCCGAACATAAGCATGGCGGTATCGTCGTGGCGTTCGTCCCGGACGAAGAAGTGGGTCTTCGCGGGGCAAAAGCGCTGGATCTCTCGCGTTTCGCCGTCGATTTTGCCTGGACCATCGACTGCTGCGAACTGGGCGAGCTCGTTTATGAAAACTTCAACGCCGCCTCTGCGGAGATACGGTTTACCGGCGTCACGGCGCACCCGATGTCCGCCAAAGGCGTATTAGTTAACCCGGTGTTAATGGCAACCGACTTTATGAGCCATTTCGACCGCCAGCAGACGCCGGAACATACCGCCGGGCGCGAAGGCTACGTGTGGTTTAACGGTATTCATGGCGACCAGAACAGCACACGGTTGCAGGCCAACATTCGCGATTTCGATCTGGACAGCTTTAACCGCCGCAAACAACAGATTGGCGAAGTGGCGGAGAAAATCGCCGCCCAGTACCCCACTGCCAGAGTTGAATTCACGATAAGCGATACTTACAGCAATATCAGCAACGCCATTGGAGAAGACCGCCGGGCTATTGACCTGATGTTCACCGCGATGGAAAGCCTCGGTATAACGCCAAAACCCACGCCGATGCGCGGCGGTACCGACGGCGCAGCGCTATCGGCAAAGGGTCTGCTGACGCCGAACTTCTTCACCGGCGCGCATAATTTCCATTCGAAATTCGAATTTTTGCCGCTGCGCGCCTTTGAGGCCTCCTATCTAACCGCCCTGCAGCTGTGCCTGCTGGCGGCGGATTAAGCCGGTTTACGCGCCAGCATCGTGGCGAAGCGTAGCTTGATGCGGTTGCCGCTGGCGTCGGTGCGGTGCAGTTCGCCGACGTCTTCGTTGTACTTGAGGAACTGCCAGCCAGCATAATAGTCACGCAGTTCTTCAGGTTTGAAGGCGAACGAGAAGCCCACGGTACAGGGGTAATCTTCGGTATCCATGGCGGCAACAATCAGGTTATAGCCGCCAGACTTAGTGCAGCGCTGCATGTTGGCGATAAGACCAGGGATGGTTTTGGCTTCCAGGAACATCATCACCACGGTAGAAAGAATAAAATCATACTCGCCATCAAAGCTCAGCGTATTCAGGTTCTTAATCGCCGTCTGCAGGTTCTCCAGCCCTTCAGCCTGACGAATGTTCTCCAGATTATCGATACTCATGGGATTTTTATCCCACGCCGTGACGTTGTAACCTTTCGCTGCCAGATACAGGCTGTTTCGTCCATTGCCGCAACCAAGGTCGAGCGTCTGTCCCGGCTGCATCAGCGAGGCGGCATACACTACTTCTGAGTGGGTGCGCGTCAGGCCATATTTTTCAGTAAAGTAGTTTTCGTCACGAGTCGTCATGATTAATCCTTGTTTGGCAATAAAGTGGCACGGTCTACGCGAATGAACAGTTTACCTCGCACCAGCAGCAGAAAGGTACGCAGCAGCAGCAGGCCGATAATCAGGTTGCTAAAAATAAATAAGGGGATCGCCAGCGTATGGAAAAAACCGTGCTGCTCACCGTGCCCCAAATGCAGGCCGGTGGTCGCCAGTGCGGAAATCCCGAACGAGAAGCTCCAGAATGAAGCATTAAACGGCTGCTGCAGATACCACGGCATCAGGCGCAGCATAAACAACAATTGCAGCAGACCGTAACCAAACAGCATTTTGGCAAACGTATCGGCTTCACCGCCGTTGACGCTGAGCCACCCGCTACAGGCCACCAGCGCCGGCGCCAGTTGGATGCCCAGCGAAGTCCGCAAAGCCGCCGGTAGCTCGCCGTTGCTGCGCAGCCGCTGCAGGATAACCGGCTCCAGGCTGAGCCAGGAAAAGACGCCAGCGCCGAGAAACGCCAGTCCGGCATCATTAAACCCCAGCGCACCGCAGGCCATGGCGCTGATAAAATTGTTGGCGACGGTCGGCAGATATAAACCGGGCGTCGTTGCCTCTTGCGGATGTTTACCCCGCCACAGCCCCGCGCTCTGCCAGGCCGCATAGCAAAGCTGCAGCGTAACGCCCGCAGCAAATAACGCCAGCGATAACGGTCGGTACCAGGGGACAAAGCCGATTGCCACCAACAGCGTTGTCGCCGGGAGCAAACTGACAAAACTGCTGGCCACCGGATGACGCATCTCCTGCAGCACGCTGCACGGGAAACGAATCGCCCGTGCAATAAACGCTAACATTAATAGCGCCCAGATCCCCGTCGCCAGCACCACCAGCGCATCGCCAATAAGCATGCTCACCGGCCAGAGAGTGCTGGCATAGCGCCAGGCAAACCCCATGCCGATAATTCCCAGCACCATACCAAAATAGCCAGCCGGTAGATTCAGCACCTGGCCGCTCGCTGCGTTTTTATTCATTTTAATTAAACTTTCAATTTAATTTTAAGTTGCATTTTAAAGGAACCTTATAAAACGCGCTACGGAGATTTTTGCTATGTTTGTGTTAACCAACGGTAAAGAGAAATACTGATGAAGAAATATCGTCTGAGCGACCACGTCCGCCTGTATCAGTTTGAAGAAGACGGGATTAAACATAGCGTAACTCTGCGGCAAATCGTGGCGCTGATTGATTTCTCAGACGTTAAGGCGGGTAGCGAAGGCGGCTGGCTCGATGATGAAGCCGCGTTAAGCCAGGGCGGCGACTGCTGGATTTATGATGCCAACAGCGTTGTCTTCGCTGGCGCGCGCGTTGACGACAACGCCCGCCTGACCGGCACCTGTGTAATAAGCCACGGGGCGACAATTAGCGATAACGCCTGGCTTGATAACGTTCAGGCAAGTCACGGCGCCAGAATAAGTGACAACGTCACAATAAAGCATTCACAAATTCGCGGCGTCTGTCGAATCGCCGACCAGGCGCGTGTTCTCCCCCACTGTCTGGTGATTGCCGCTCAGGGACTCACCTCTGATACCGATAAAGTGCTGCAAATTTATCAGCGCGCTACGGTTAGCGCCTCACGGATTGTTCACCAGGCGCAAATTTACGGCGATGCCGTGGTTGAGCACGCTTTTGTTGAACACCGTGCCGAAGTGTTCGATAACGCGCGTATTGAAGGTAATGAAGATAACGACGTATGGATATGTGACAACGCCCGGGTCTACGATTGCGCGCGGCTGGTCGCCGGGCGCGGCGAGGATCAGATCCCAACCCTGCGCTACAGTTCCCAGGTGGGCGAAAACGCCGTGGTCGAAGGCAACTGCTTGTTAAAACATCGTGTGATGGTCGGCGGGCACGCCCATCTTCTCGGCGGCCCCATTCTGCTGGATGACGAGGTCCTTATCGAAGGGCACGCGACGATTCGAGGCGATGTGATTATCGAACATCAGGTAGAAATCTGCGGTAACGCCTGTATCGAAGCGCTGGAGGGTGACAGAATTCATCTTCGCGGGCGCAAAATCGTCAGCGGCGACGAGCATATCACCCGCACACCGCTGCTGGGTTCGCTATAGCCGATTATTGCGGGTCGATAATCCGCGCGTAGATATTCTGATCGTCATACGCGCCATTTAAAAACTCGGCCTGCTTCAGACAACCTTCCAGTTCGAAACCATTACGCAGCGCCACCTGATTACTGCGCTGGTTGGCGACCCGGCATTTAATCACGAAACGGCGCACGACGCCCGTTTGCGCATAATGATGGATAAACGCCTGTAACGCCTGCGACAACAGTCCCTGCCCCTGATGGCTTTGATCGATCCAGTAACCGATATAGGCCGTCTTATTCAATGGTTCAATCTGGTTAAATGACAGAACGCCGATCATCTGCCCCTGTAAAAACAGCAGGAACATTTTTGCATAACCGCGCTGGTGAAGCATCACGTTTCCCTGCACGTGGCGCCGGGTTTCATCTTCACTCAGCACCTCCGCAGGCCAGCTTAACGTATGCTGCAGCCAATTACGGTTTTTGAGCACCAGTTGATGTAGCTCACTGACGTAACGTTCGTCAACCGCACGCAGCTCCAGCTGTTCGTTAACCGGGATAGTTTCGATGGTGGGGCTGTTTTCGCCAGTCATGACAATATCTCACTGATAAACAACAACGCCCGCAGTAGCGCACCGCGGGCGGGTAGCGACGGCCTGGGTTATTTCATAATCCGGTCATCAACGTAGTTACGCCGATCCGCCGCTGGCGGGAAGTACTGATACAGCCAGGTTTCGCTGATAGCGTCGCCGCGACAGCGCAGGAACATGCGCATCTCCACCGGATCGGTGGAATCTGAAGTCGGATACCAGTCAAAGAGAATACGATAGCCGTCAAACGGCTCGACGTAGAGGATCTCTACCTGCTTAGCCTCGCCGCTGGAGAGCGTAATCACCGGCTCAATACCTTTCGGCGCCGCAGCTTTCAGGTCGCCGCCGACAAAGTCGATGGCGAAACGACGCGCCCATTTGTCCGGATAGTGTTCACCCGGCGCCCATCCTTCCGGGAATCCGCCCATTCCGGTGCGTGTCGCCAGCACTCGCGCCAGCGGCGAGCGCACCGGCGGCTGCGCGCTCCAGTACAAGCGGTAGCTAAAGTCCAGTTCATCACCCGCTTTTACCGGTTTTTCCGGCTGCCAGAAGCAGACGATATTATCCAACGTTTCACCGGTGGTCGGGATTTCCATCAGGCTAACGGCGCCTTTACCCCACTGATTACGTGGCTCCACCCACAGGCTCGGGCGCTTGTTATACCAGCCCATCACGTCCTGATAATGACTGAAATCGCGATCCAGCTGCAGCAGGCCAAAACCTTTCGGGTTTTTATCCTGGAACGCGTTGAACTGCAGTTTTTGCGGATTATTCAGCGGACGGCAAATCCACTCGCCGTTGCCGCGCCACATCGACAGGCGGTCAGAATCGTGGATTTGCGGGTGGATGGTATCGCACATCCGGCGCTCATTATTACCGCAGCTGAACATGCTGGTCATTGGCGCAATACCCAACTGCTTAATGTCCTTGCGCGCATAGAGATGATTTTCGACATCCATGATCACCTGCGTTTCCTGGCAATTCACGGTGAACTTATAGGCACCGGTGACGCTCGGACTATCGAGCAGCGCGTAGACGGTGAACACCGTCGCGCCAGGTTTGACGGTTTCAAACCAGAATGACGTGAAATCAGGGAACTCTTCCGGCGTATCGGTAAAGGTGTCGACGGCAAGACCGCGCGCCGACAGGCCGTACTGATAAGTGCTGTCGACCGCGCGGAAGTAGCTGGCGCCCAGGAAAGCGACGATATCGCGGCGCGCCAGTTCAGGCGCCTTAAACACGCGAAAACCGGCGAAACCGAGATCGGTCTGCCCTTCCAGCTGTTTGGTATCAACGCCGGCGTCGTTGTACTGGAACAGCTCCGGACGGAAGTGTATCTCCCGCGCCTGCTGAGACTGGGAGTCCAGCGAGAACATACGCACCCGGCGGCGGAAACCCATACCAACATGGAAAAACTGGATATCCAGCTTGCGCTCTTCAACGTTATTCCACAGCGAATGCGCCGCATCATACTGGATGCTGTTATAGGCCTGAGGGGTCAGATTCGCCAGCGTCGGCGGCAGGTCGCGCGGCGCTCCGCCCCACGGCTGGCGGGCTAAGTCATGAGCCATCGCCTGCAGCACGGAAAAATCAAAGCGGCGCGTCTGACCATCGGCGATAGCGGAATCCGCGGCGAAAGCCGCTTTAGTGAATAACGAGGCGACTCCTGACGTTCCGCATACGGCGGCAACAGCCATGGATGATTTAAGAAAACGTCTGCGGTTCATGCCTGGAAAAGCGTCCTTTTTAAGAGTTCGACGGATACGCAACGTTGCAAACATCTGCGTCGTGAATTCCGCTCACTCTAGACAAAAATGATTGATAATCCAATTGTTGGCAGGCGAAAAGCATGAAAAAAAAGATGTCCACCGGAACAGACTGAATAACCGCCATACGATCGCTATCGCTGACCTGTTTTGGCGAACACACACTGATGCGATACCTACCCATTTTTACCCGCGTTTTGTTTATTTTCAGCACGAACAGGATAAATTTTCATCACACCAGGTGTAATCTCTATTCTCCAGGGAAAAATGTCAGGAGTATCTAATGAAAGTAAAAGCCGCCGTGACGTTGGGTTATCAACAGCCATTCAGCATTAAAAATATTCAGGTTAGCGCCCCTAAAAAAGACGAAGTGATGGTAAAAATTGTCGCTACCGGCGTCTGTCATACCGACGCGGTGATCCGCGATAACGCCGGGATCCTGCCGATGCCGGCCATTCTGGGCCACGAAGGCGCAGGTATCGTGGTTAACGTCGGTGATGCCGTTCGTGGGGTCGAAATTGGCGATCATGTAGTACTGAGCTACGCCGCCTGCCATCGCTGCGAAAACTGCCTCACCAACCATCCTTCCGCGTGCGAAAGTTTCAATGACTTAAACTTTGGTGGACGCTTAGACGATGGCTCCACCCCATATCGTCTTGATGATCAAGAATTATCCGTTTTCTTTGGCCAATCTTCGTTTAGTCAGTATGTGGTCACCAAAGCGACGAATGCTATTGTTGTCGACCGTGAAGTCGAACTTTCGCTTCTTGGTCCGCTGGGTTGCGGAATTCAAACCGGCAGCGGGACGGTGTTGAATCGACTTAAACCGGTTGCCGGGGAGTCGCTGGTGGTATTCGGCTGCGGCGCGGTTGGTTTAAGCGCCATTATGGCCGCAAAGCTTACCGGCTGTAGCCAAATCATCGCCGTCGATATTCATGCCAATCGCCTTGAGCTGGCACGTGAACTCGGCGCAACCCACGTGATCGATGGCAAACAGGAAGATAGCGTTGCGGTCATTCGCCAACTGACCGGCAAAGGGGCGCACTACGCCATCGAAACGACCGGCGTCGCCGCCATCGTCCTGCAGGCGATCCACGCGATTAAGCCGTTAGGCACGGTGGCGGTCGTCGGCTTTACCGGCGATATCACCTTTAATGTGCAAAACGATCTGATGGCGGAAGGTAAATCATTGATTGGAGTCATTGAAGGCGACGCTGTACCGCAGCTGTTTATTCCGCAGCTGGTACAGTTTTATAAACAAGGGAAATTCCCCATTGATAAGCTTATCGAGTTCTATCCGCTCGAAGAGATTAATCAGGCTTTCGCAGATTCAGCTTCCGGTAAAGTCATCAAACCGGTGGTACTGATGTAATGCGGGCGGCTCTTTGCGCAGCAAAGAGCCGCAAATAAAAATTATTTCACACTAACGTCGATACCGGGGAAGTACTTTGCCGCCAGACGGGTGATAGTGCCGTCGGCGCGCACTTTATCAATTGCCGCGTCGAGCTGTTTTTTAGTTGCCTCATCGCCCTTGCGCAAGCCGTAGCCAATACCACTACCCAGAATCGTATCATCAGCCACCGGCTTACCGATAAAGCCGAATCCCTTACCCTGCGGCTTACTGAGGAATCCGGCCTGGCCGGCGGCAGACATCACCAGCGAGGCGTCGATACGGCCGTTAAGCAGATCGGCCCACGCCATGTTCTGGTCTTTGTAGGAAACCACCGTGACGCCGTGTTTTTCCCAGTGCTCCTTGGCAAAGGTCTCCTGAATCGAGCCCTGTAGCACGCCGATGGTTTTGCCCTTCAGCCCTTCCGGCGTCGCCTGCATACCGCTGTCGGCCTTGCCCACCAGTTGTGAAGGAATACGGTAGATCGGCTGGGTGAAATCAATACTCTTGCGCCGCTGTTCGGTAATGTTCATCGCCGAATTAATCGCGTCGAATTTCTTCGCTACCAGCCCCGGAATGAGGGCATCAAAGGAAGTTTCGACCCAACTGCACTTCAACTGCGCGGCCTGACAAATCGCGTTGCCGAGGTCAATATCAAAACCCTGCAACTCCCCTGCCGGATTGCGGCTTTCGAACGGCGGATATTCCGCCTCCACGCCGTAGCGTAACTCGCTGGCGGCAAAGCTTGAAACGGTACACAGCATTCCCAAAGCAAGAGTTAGGGCTTTTATTTTCATCATCAGGCTCCTTAACGCGGCTTAACGCGGCACAGCGCCTGGGCGCCGGCCCGCAATGTGGCTTCATCTTTGGCAAAAGAGAGCCGAATCAGTTTGTTATCAGTGCCATCGGTATAAAATGCCGATAGCGGAATCGTGGCGACGCCGTATTCGGTAATCAGCCGCTTAACCATCTCACTGTCATGCTCATCGCTGAAATGGCGATAGTCCGCCAGCATGAAGAAAGAGCCGGCGCTCGGCAATAAACGGAACGGCGAGTCTTGCAGCAGTTGCTGGAGCAAATCACGCTTTTGCTGATAAAAAGCGGCCAGCGACAGCCATGAAGCCGGATTCTGCATATGCTCTGCGAAAGCGTACTGCATCGGCGTATCGGCAGAAAACATCAGAAACTGATGTACCTTGCAGATCTCATCCATCAGCGCCGCCGGCGCCACGCAGTAGCCAACGCGCCAGCCGGTCACGTGGTAAGTCTTACCGAAGGAAGAGATAATCACGCTGCGTTCCGCCAGCTGCGGATGGGTCGCCATGCCGTGATGCTTTTCGCCGTCGAAGACTACGTGCTCGTAGACTTCGTCGGACAAAACCACGATATCGGTATTGCGGATCAGCATCGCCAGTTGATTAAGGTCGTTGGCGGATAATACCTGGCCGCTTGGATTATGCGGCGTATTAATGATGATCATCCGCGTCCGCGGGGTAATCGCGGCACGCACCTCGTCCCAGTTAATCGCAAAATCCGGCACGGTGAGCTTAATCGCCACCGGCGTCGCGCCTTGCAGACGCACTATCGGGGCATAGCTATCAAACGAAGGCTCAAAGTAAATCACCTCGTCGCCAGCATGCACCAGCCCGGCAATGGCGGAATAGATCCCCTGGCTGGCGCTGGCGGTAACCAACACTTCGTTATCGACATCATATTGCGTGCCATATAACGTAGCGATTTTGTCAGCGATACGCTCTTTTAAAGCCCGCAGACCGGTCATTGGCGCGTATTGGTTATGTCCGGCGTTCATTGCCTGCGTCACGCCGGCCACCAGCTGTGGGTCGCAGGCAAAATTAGGCGCGCCCTGAGAGAGATTAATCGCATTATGCTGCGCTGAAAGCTGGCCGATAACGGTAAAAATCGTGGTGCCGACATCCGGCAATTTCGAGCGAGTGGTGACCGAAGCACTAAGAGCCATGATTAATCCTTTCTCGTTTTATTTGCATATCCATTCAAACCAAAGCGCCTTCAGGCGACAAGCGAATTGTTATCATAAGAGCTATGCATTCCGATCATGGCTCTCAGGACGCCTTTAAAACATGACAGGGCTAACACTCAGGCTATAAACCACAATTTTAGTATGCCTTATGCGATTCAATTCTTTATAATCCCCAGCGGTTCTAAGGCTACTGACCGCCTTAGAGAAATTTAGAATATATCTCTTTCCGGCATTTCAGGTGCTGAATGGGGCAAGAGGCAAATCATATGTTTATTACGTCAGCGTATATCGCGTTATTTTTAATCGCATCATGGGGACTTTTTAAACTCGACCAAAAAAGCAACTCGTTATCAAAAAGCGTTTTTATCGCAATCTTTCTCGGCGCCCTTCTCGGATTATCACTCCATTTCATTGCCAACGAACAACGTAAAACGGTCATTGACTGGTACAGTATCGTCGGCAACGGCTATGTTAATTTGCTGAAACTTGTCGCCGTACCGCTGATTTTTATTTCAATTTTGTCAGCGATTAACAAACTCGAAAATAGCGCCGGTATTGGCCGAATGTCCCTAACCATTGTTGCCTGCATGCTGTGCCTGGTAATGATTGCGGGTTGGGTCGGCCTGTTTACCGCTAACCTGATCGGTCTCGACGCCAGCGCATTCAGCCATATGCAATCGACGCTGACCGCCGAAGACGTCAGCAAAACCGCAGCCGTTTCGCTACCCCAACTGGTCACTTCGCTGATCCCGACAAATATTTTTCTCGACCTGACCGGCGCGCGCAGCGTATCGGTTATCGGCATCGTCATCTTTACCTTGCTGGCCGGCGTGGCGTTATTAAAGGTGAAAAAAGAGGCGCCGGAGGAAGGTCAAAAATTAAGTAGCGGGATTAACGCGATTCAAATTTGGGTGATGAAGATGGTGCGTATCGTCATAGCGCTGACGCCATACGGTGTCCTCGCACTGATGGCAAAAGTCTTTTCAACCTATCAGCTAGCGCAATTCACCAGCCTGCTAGGCTTTATCGCCGCCTGTTATCTGGCAGTCGCCATGATGTTTATCGTGCATGCGATTCTGCTGACTATTAGCGGTCAAAATCCTCTGCGCTACTTTAAAACGGTGTGGCCGGTGCTTACCTTCGCCTTTGTTTCCCGCAGCAGCGCGGCTTCGATTCCATTAGCGATTACCGCACAGGAAAAATTCGGCGTGCCGAATACCATCGCCAACATTGCCGCCTCCTTTGGTTCCAGTATGGGGCAAAACGGCTGCGCCGGGATCTATCCGGCCATCATGGTGGCCATGATCGCGCCAACGCTGGGTATCGACCCACTGTCGTTCTCGTTTTTAGCAAGCTTACTTCCGGCTATCGCTCTGGGCTCAATTGGCGTCGCAGGCGTCGGTGGCGGCGGGACATTTGCGGCGTTGATTGTCCTGTCTACGCTCAACTTCCCGGTGGCGCTGGTCGGCATTTTTATCGCCATTGAGCCAATTGTCGATATGGCGCGTACCGCGCTGAATGTGAATGGGTCGATGATGTCGGGCGTACTGGCGACGCGGCTATTGAAAAATCAACGTGCAAAGTCGCGCCCTGTCGCCTCGATGAGTGAATAATCCCGTCTGATTGAAGCGGCGGCCAGGCCTGAAAACTGGCCGCCAGCTGCTTATTTCTTGCTCAGCAGGTTAAAGCTGGTCATCAGGTTACGGTAGTCCGGAATGTGGTTGGAGAACAGGGTTCCCAATCCTTCGATATCATTGCGCCAGTCGCGGTGCAGCTCACAGGCCACGCCAAACCACGACATTAACTGCACGCCCGCCTGCGACATACGATCCCACGCCGCATCACGGGTGATCGGGTTAAAAGTACCGGACGCATCGGTCACCACAAAGACGTCGAATCCCTCTTCAATCGCCGACAGCGCCGGGAAGGCCACGCAGACTTCAGTGACGACACCGGCAATAATCAGCTGTTTCTTACCGGTGGCTTTTACCGCGTTAACGAAATCTTCGTTATCCCAGGCGTTAATATTGCCGGGACGAGCGATATAAGGGGCGTCAGGGAACTGTTCTTTCAGTTCCGGCACCAGCGGACCATTAGGGCCATTCTCAAAACTGGTGGTCAGAATAGTCGGTAGTTTAAAGTATTTAGCCAGATCGCTGAGGGCCAGGACATTGTTCTTGAATTTATCCGGCTCGATATCACGAACCAGTGACAGCAGCCCGGTCTGGTGGTCAACCAGTAATACTGCCGCATCATTTTTATCCAGACGAACGTAAGGTTTAGACATGATGGCTCCTTTTATACACATCAACTAATCGGTGAGAGACGTTGTATCAACGAGACTAATAATAGTGTAAGCACAGGATGACGATTAGATGGCAAAAACGGAACGCATCGTCCCAATTTCGCAACGATGCGTGGCATACTGCCTATGATCAAAATGCATAGCTGGAGCCAACATGTCGCGTAGCGCCCTGCCTTTTCATACCGTAGAAACGTTTCTGATAACCGCGAGGCATCTCAACTTAACCCATGCCGCGCAGGAGCTGTGCCTGACGCAGGGGGCGGTCAGCCGGCAGATTGCCGCGCTGGAGAGCTGGTTTGGCTTCCCGCTATTTGTACGCCACGCCCGCGGGCTGCGGCTATCTCCGCAGGGCAGCGCGCTTTATCCGGAGCTGCAGTCGGCATTTGGCCGCCTGTTAACGGTAGCCGAGCAGGCGCGCCAGCAGCAAACTGTCGTGCGCCTGAAAGCGCCTACCTGCGCGATCCGCTGGCTGGTGCCGAAACTGCTGGAGATAGAACGACGTTATCCGGAACTGCAGGTGGCGTTGACCACCACCACCGAGCATAACGTTAACTTTAAGACTGAACCCTACGATGCGGCGATTATCTTTGGCACCCATCAGAGCGCCGGGGATCTGCTGTTTGAAGAAGCCCTCACGCCGGTGGCCAGTCCCGATACGCCGTGCGATCCGCAGCTCTCCGCCATCACATTTTTACACCCGACGCGGGATAAAACCGACTGGCTGCTGTGGCTGGCGCACTATCCGCATGAACCAACGTTAAAAATGCATAAAAACCAATATTTCGACACCATGGACCTCGCCATCACCGCCGCGATGCAGGGGCTCGGCGTCGCCATGGCGGACGAGACGCTAATCGCCGAGGATCTTCGTACCGGGCGACTATGCCGCCCCTTCTCGCTCAGCGTCAAAACCGGCGCCAGCTACCGGTTGGTCGTTCGCCGCTCGCAAAGCAAAGCCGACGGCCTGGCGCGCTTTCGCGCCGCGCTGGTTAATCCAGCGTCACATGATGCTTCATCACCCGGCGAAACAGCGCCAGCCGCGCGCGCATAAAGCGGTTCTCGACTTTAAAACCCGCCCGCTTGTTAAGACCGATACGCAGCAACCGATCTCGCCCGCGCAAACAGGCGGGCCAGCGCACCGGGCCGGTTAACTCACTACACTGATTGCCTGCCAGCCTGGCAAAATTGGCCCAGTAGTCGGCGACCTGCGCGGCGAAGGCTCGGTCCGCCTCACTGGCGTACTGACACACCGGTTCGGCGCGGGTCAGATTGTCGAAAACGTAAACCACTTCGTTGCCATGCCACGCGCCGTGGAGATAAGTTTCATGTTCCGCTTGCGCAACATAATCAAACCAGTAGCGCCAGCACGGTTGCCCAACACGCTGCTGCGCCTGCATCACCACGTAACCCAGGGTGGTGAACGCCATATCGCGGCACACTTCTCTGCCTAACGCTTCATCCCCTTTGACGCCAGGATACAGCAGTTTGATAAGCCCAAGGCCAAAACGGCGTTCGCGACGCAGTTTTTGAATTTGGCCGGCAATATCGACGCCAAATACCGCCATCACGCTGGCCTCATCGCTATTGGAGCCAATCATCACCGGCATCGCATGCTGACGGCCCTTAAAGAACGTGTCGAGCATAGGCTCCGGCAGCACCGCATCGCCGACAATCGGCGCCGGGCCGATATTCAGCGGCGCCGTCAGCGCCCAAAAGGCATCGGCGGGGATTGCCCGCAGCTGTTCCGCGCTGGCATCGGCAAGAGAAAAATGTTCCGCCAGCAGCTTTCCCTTCGCCAGCGCCTTTTCCCGTGGTAAATCCGGTAAGGTATAACCGCTTTGCACGATGGCTTTATGGAACAATCCTTTCGCTTTCGGCGACGCCATTAACGACAGGACGCTGCGCGCCCCCGCGGATTCGCCGAACAAGGTGATATTGGCGGCGTCGCCGCCGAAGGCGTGGATATTATCCTGCACCCAGCGCAGCGCGGCTATCTGATCGAGCAGCGCAAAATTATACAACCGCTCGCCCTCTTCGCCTTCCAGGGCCGGATGAGCGAAAAAGCCGAGATGCCCAAGACGATAATTGACGGTGACCACCACCACCTCGCGGCTGGCCAACGCGCTACCGTCGTAGGGAGGCAGGCTGCCGGCGCCGATGGTGTAGCCGCCGCCGTGCAGCCAGACCATCACCGGGAGCGGCTGCGAGCGGGCAGCGGGCGCCCACACGTTGAGATACAGACAGTCTTCGGAAAAACGGCCAGGATCGCCGCCGCCCAGTTCACGACAATATTCGATATCCTGCCAGCTGGCGGCGGCAAAGGTATCGGCCTGACGCACGCCCTGCCAGCGCTCTGGAGGCTGCGGCGAACGCCAACGCAGCTCGCCTACCGGCGGCTGCGCGTAGGGAATACCGCGCCAGATATGGATCCCCTGTTCATTAGTGCCGGATAGCGTGCCCTGCCGCGTTTTTACTAGCGGCATAGATGAATTCTGCATAACAACGTCCTTTTGCAAGTTATGCCATGCAGAGTACCGATTTTAGAGCAGACCGCAACGGCGTTTACTCCGTTCCTCCGCCTGTTGATATAGTTCGAACTCATCGAGGACCTCACAGCCTAACGCCGCTTCAAAAGCGTCACGGCTGGCGTTACCGTGGCTGCGGGCCTGCGTTTCGTTGCCAAGATTTGATTGGAAAATCCCCGCGGCGCTCACCGGTAAAAAATCTTCATAAACAATCGGCTGCGCGACTACCCAACCGCGCTCGATCAGCGGTTGCGGATCGTCGCCGGGGCCAAAAGCATGGCGATGCGCTTCCCCCGCAGGCGTCAGGCGATAGCGGAACCACGCCAGCCCCTGCTGACGCAGCAAAAATTCGCTGTCAGGAAACTGGCTAAAGACCTCCTGCAAATGGCGCTGGTGGTTAAGATTGTCTTTACCGACCCCGGCCTCATTCAGTAAGCGGTCATACAGCGCTCGTCCTTTCGGCGTCAACGCGACGCCGCGTTGTTCAATTTCGCCAAAGCGCGCGCTGTGCGTACCTTTATGTTCGCCGGCGAACATCACCGGCTCTTCCAGCGCTTTAAAACTGGTTTGCCGCAGTAAAATCGGCACCTCGCGGCGCGGCGGTCCCTCAATGAGCGCTTTCGGTTCGATACCGCACTGCGGCATCAACGCCTGAACCCGATCGATATCGAGAGTGCGCGGCGTCAGATGGTTAATGTGGCAACCGGGGAAACAGACCACATCGGCAATCAACCGGTGCTCATTATGCAGCGCGTGATAGGTTTGCTCGTCGACGGTGGCATGACGGTGCCAACGGAAAGTCTCCAACGCTTCGTTGACGAATTCGCGCGCTTCTGCAGCCGTGAATTCCCCCCTATCTTCGTGTAACGCAATCAGCTCACGGCAGCGCGGCGTAAAGATATCGCGACGGGCGAGAATATCCGCCGCTCGCTGACGCAGCGCCTCGTTGCCGATCAGTTCAAGGCGCAGCAACGAGGTGAAAATACGAAACGGGTTACGCGCCAGCGCCGCGTCATCGACCGGGCGAAAGGCGGTAGAATGCACGGGTACCCCAGCCTGCGACAGATCGTAATAGCTAACGGGATACATCCCCATAATGGCAAACATGCGACGCAGGGTCGCCAGTTCTTCCGCCGTTCCCACGCGGATCGCGCCGTGGCGCTCAACGTTCAGCCGTGCCAGTTCGTCGGCATTAGCCAATTGTTCATGTAATTTCGGGTTGTGTTCCAGGACCGCCAGATTCACATCCGCCACCAACTCCAGGAGGGTTCCATACTGCGGAACTTCCTGCTGGTACATTGCCGACATAGCCTGTGAAAAGTTTTCCCGAATCTCATCAGCCGTGATGGTGTTCGCCATGATGTCTTACCTCCAGTGAATACTTCCTGGAGTGTAGGAAAGCGCGTTAAGAGTGGCGGGAAGAATTTACAAACTGTGATGCGGATAACCTGCTACCGCGTTTCGCCTGTACAAATCATAACCGTGGGTTATGAAAAATTAGATTTAATTTCACTTTAAATCAACAAAACATTTACAGAGACTGTTTCTGGCGAAATTACAACAACATGCCTCTCTTCCGTTTGATGGAGTACCCTATGAATAATAAATGGTCACCGCGCGAGGTCGTACATCGCGATTACAATAGCCATCCGCCGGCGCTGGCGCCGGGATACAAAACCAGCGTGCTACGCTCGCCGCGCAATGCGCTCATCTCCCTGCAAAATTCACTTTCTGAGATTACCGGCCCGGTGTTCAGCAGCGACGACCTTGGCCCGCTGGATAACGATCTCATTCTCAACTACGCCAAAGACGGCCTGCCGATTGGCGAACGAATTATCGTCCACGGCTACGTGCGCGACGGCTTTGGCCGGCCAATGAAAAATACGCTGGTCGAAGTATGGCAGGCCAATGCCGGCGGCCGTTACCGTCATAAGAAAGACCAGTATCTGGCGCCGATTGACCCCAACTTCGGCGGCTGCGGACGGGTTCTGACCGATGAAAATGGTTATTACTGCTTTCGCACGATCAAACCCGGCCCCTACCCGTGGCGTAATCAGGTTAGCGACTGGCGACCGGCGCATATTCACTTTTCGCTCTCAGGGGATGCCTGGGCGCAACGGCTGATTACCCAAATGTACTTTGAAGGCGATCCGCTTATCAAACAGTGTCCGATTGTCAGAACCATCAATAACGATGATGCCGTGCGTACCCTGATTGCCGAGCTGGATACCCACGCCGCCGTGCCGCTCGACAGTCTGGCCTATCGTTTTGACCTTGTGCTGCGCGGCCACCGCGCCACGCTGTTCGAAAATCGTACCCAGGGGGTCGCCCAATGAAAGACTATTTAGCTGAAACCGCCTCGCAGACTGCCGGGCCCTATGTGCATATTGGTCTGGCGCCGGACGCTGCAGGATTTCATATTTTTGAGAAAAACTTTGGCCCCAACTTAGTGAGCGCGGAAACCAAAGGCCAACGCATTACGATTGAAGGGCGGGTTTTCGATGGTTCCGGAACCCCGGTACGCGACGTGCTGCTGGAACTCTGGCAGGCTAACGCCGACGGGCGTTATAACCATCCCGACGACCGCCAGCAGAACAAGGCTCTGGACCCGAACTTCCGCGGCTGGGGCCGTACTTGTTCTGACTTTGCATCCGGCGTCTGGCGTTTTCAAACCATCAAACCCGGCGCGGTCGTCGGCCGTGACGGACGCATTATGGCGCCGCACCTCAATCTGTGGGTAGTGGCGCGGGGTATCAACATTGGCCTGAATACGCGGATGTATTTCGCTGATGAACAGGCGGCAAATGAACAGGATCCGGTACTGAATCTGATTGAATGGGAAGTTCGCCGCCAGACGCTTATCGCGCAACGTGAAGTGCGTGGAGATGAAGTCGTGTACCGCTTTGATATTTATTTACAGGGCGATAAAGAGACCGTGTTCTTCGATATTTAATTTCCCCCCCCAAATTACTCCCTTTACCCTGCCCCGCCGAGTGCGGGGCTTTTTATCGCCTCTGGTAGAAATGACTTGTAAGACAATAAGATCAAATGTTAATAATATTTTGCTAACTAGTTATCAAAATTAAACAACTTCGCTTGCTACCGAGACAGCTCTGTTTTTAACATCGATTATGGAAAAAAATGGTCTCTTCAGTCAGCGCATTCGCTTGCGCCATTTACATACTTTCGTCGCCGTCGCACAACAGGGAACCCTGGGGCGGGCGGCAGAAACCCTGAATCTTAGCCAACCTGCGCTATCAAAAACCCTCAACGAGCTTGAGCAGTTGACCGGTACCCGGCTTTTTGAGCGCGGGCGGCTTGGCGCGCAGTTGACGCTGGTTGGCGAACAGTTTCTAACCCATGCGGTCAAGGTGCTGGATGCTCTCAATACCGCAGGCCAGGCTCTCAATCGTAAAGAAGGCATGAATAGCGATGTGGTTAGGATTGGCGCCCTGCCAACCGCAGCGCTCGGTATTTTGCCTACGGTGATTGGTCAATTTCACAAACAGCAAAAAGACATCACCTTACAGGTCGCCACCATGAATAACACCATGCTGCTGGCGGGGCTGAAATCCGGCGATGTCGATATTGGTATTGGGCGCATGTCCGATCCGGAACTGATGAGTGGCCTCAACTATGAACTGCTGTTTCTTGAATCGCTAAAACTGGTCGTCCGCCCCGGCCACCCGCTGCTGCAGGAGACGGTAACGCTCAGCCGGGTGATGGAATGGCCGGTGGTGGTCTCACCAAAAGGGACCATTCCGCGGCAGAATGCGGAAACGCTGCTGCAAAGCCAGGGCTGTAAAATTCCCCCCGGCTGTATTGAAACGCTGTCGGCCTCGCTTTCACGCCAGCTCACCGTCGATTATGACTATGTCTGGTTCGTCCCTTCCGGCGCGGTGAAAGACGACCTGCGTCGCGGTTTGTTAACCTCATTACCTATCGCCACCGAAGGCGCCGGCGAGCCGATCGGTATTCTTACCCGAGTGGACGCCAGCTTGTCGCAGGGGGCGCAAACTCTACTCAGCGCGATACGCAAATCCATGCCTGCCTGATTATTCATGGTCGTTACCCCGAGCGAATACAACGGGGTAACGTACCGCTACGTTCATTCTTCTGCCCCTTAATATATACATCGTGCTAATCAATTAGTGCGAAATCATTCATTAACATTTGCGCTCATTTCATTAACAGATTTATCATAGCCATGATTTCACCATTTGGTTCATGTGAAATGAATTCATCTTTTGAAATCACCTTTATGAAGCTTTATGGAGCTTCACTCAAAAGCAATTTCCATTTGCACTTGATTCATTTGGTACACACCTGGCAAGGGGTGGTAAAAGGAGACAACATGGCTACGGGCAACGTGCCGCGCGGATTCCCCCGGATCCTGCAGTGGCTACTCGCCGGACTGATGTTAATCATCGGTCTGGCAATCGGTATTTTAGGCGCCAAACTGGCAAACGTCGGCGGCACCTGGTATTTCGCCATTATGGGGCTGGTGATGGTTATCGCCTCCCTGCTTATTTTCCGCAATCGTCGCGGCGGCATCATTCTTTATGCCGTCGCCTTCGCAGCTTCCATTGTTTGGGCTATCAGCGACGCCGGCTGGACCTACTGGCCGCTGTTCTCACGCCTGTTCGCGCTTGGCGTTCTGGCTTTTCTGTGCGCTATTGTTTGGCCTTTCCTTTCCAGCGCACCGGCCAAAAAAGGCGCGGCCTTCACCCTCGCGGGCGTGCTGGCCGTGGTACTGCTGGTCAGCTTTGGCTGGATGTTCAAATCCCAGCCGCTGGTCAGCGCCAGCGAACCCGTGCCGGTAAAACCGGTACAACCGGGTGAAGAACAAAAAAACTGGGAGCACTGGGGTAATACCACTCACGGCGACCGCTTCGCCGCGTTGGATCAGATCAATAAAAACAATATCAACCAGCTACAGGTTGCCTGGATTGCCCATACCGGCGATATTCCGCAGAGTAACGGTTCCGGCGCGGAAGACCAGAATACGCCGCTGCAGATTGGCGATACTCTCTATGTTTGTACGCCATATAGCAAAGTCCTGGCGCTGGATGTCGATAGCGGCAAAGAGAAATGGCGCTACGACTCAAAAGCGACGGCGCCGAACTGGCAACGTTGCCGCGGTTTAGGCTACTACGAAGATAGCCAGGCACAGGCTAATGCCGTTGCCGGGACCCAGCCTGCCGCCTGCGCCCGCCGCCTGTTCCTGCCAACTACCGATGCGCGTCTGATCGCAATCGATGCCGATACCGGTAAAGCCTGTGAAGCATTTGGTGAACACGGTACCGTCGATCTCAGCGTCGGCATGGGGGAAATCAAACCCGGTTATTATCAGCAGACCTCTACCCCGCTGGTTGCCGGTAACCTTGTTGTCGTTGGTGGTCGTATAGCGGATAACTACTCCACCGGTGAACCGCCGGGCGTGGTTCGCGCTTTTGACGTGCATACCGGTAAACTGGCCTGGGCCTGGGATCCGGGCAATCCGCAACTGACCGGCGTGCCGCCGGAAGGACAGACCTACACGCGCGGGACGCCGAATGTCTGGTCCGCGATGTCCTATGATGCCAAACTGAATCTTATTTATCTGCCAACCGGTAACGCCACGCCAGACTTCTTCGGCGGCGAACGTACGGCGCTGGATGATAAATACAGTTCCTCTATCGTTGCGGTCGATGCGACCACCGGTAAAGTACGCTGGCATTTCCAGACTACCCATCACGATCTGTGGGATTTCGATCTGCCTTCGCAACCGCTGCTGTACGATCTGCCGGACGGTAAAGGCGGTACGACGCCGGTACTGGTGCAAACCAGCAAGCAGGGCATGATCTTTATGCTTAACCGCGCGACGGGCGAACCGGTCGCTAAAGTGGAAGAACGTCCGGTCCCGGCTGGTAACGTTAAAGGTGAACGCTACTCGCCGACGCAACCGTACTCCGTCGGCATGCCGATGATCGGCAACGAAACGTTGAAAGAATCGGATATGTGGGGCGCCACCCCGGTTGACCTGCTGCTGTGCCGTATTCAGTTCAAAGAGATGCGCCATCAGGGGGTCTTTACTCCGCCGGGTGAGGACCGATCCTTGCAATATCCGGGCTCGCTTGGCGGGATGAACTGGGGCAGCGTGTCGGTTGATCCGAATAACGGCCTGATGTTCGTCAACGACATGCGTCTTGGACTGGCTAACTACATGGTGCCGCGAGCGAAAGTGGCCAAAGATGCCAGCGGTATCGAAATGGGTATCGTACCGATGGAAGGTACGCCGTATGGCGCAATGCGTGAGCGTTTCCTGTCGCCGTTGGGTATCCCCTGCCAGAAGCCGCCGTTCGGCACCATGTCGGCGGTCGATCTGAAAAGCGGTAAGCTGGTCTGGCAGGTTCCGGTAGGTACGGTAGAAGATACCGGTCCGTTGGGTATCCGCATGCATATGCCGATCCCTATCGGCATGCCAACGCTGGGAGCTTCGCTTTCTACCCAGTCTGGCCTGCTGTTCTTCGCCGGCACCCAGGATTTCTATCTGCGCGCCTTTGATACCGCCAACGGCAAAGAGATTTGGAAATCTCGCCTGCCGGTGGGCAGCCAATCCGGCCCAATGACCTACGTTTCACCGAAAACCGGTAAGCAATACATCATTATCAACGCCGGCGGCGCGCGTCAGTCTCCCGATCGCGGCGATTACATCATCGCTTACGCTTTACCCGATCAAAAATAAAACCAGGGCCCCGTTCAGGGGCCTTTCTTTATCTCTCCGGTTTCAGATTCCATTTAGGCGCCGATCTTCAGGCTTTTGTTACTATGGAACCTCATTTCTCAGGCAGAATAAACAGGGAGGAAGCCATTATGGCTTTGATGAAAGGCTCAAGCGCGCTGCTTTTGGCTGCGTTACTAACGGGATGCGCCAACAAGGAACCACCACAACTTTATCGCCACGACTTTGTGTTGAAGAATCCGCGTACGGGTATGCCGCTGCCCTATCTCCCTTACCAAATCACCACACCAGACGGTAGAGTATTTAAGGGCAGAACCGATAAAAACGGTTTAACCGTAGAAGCGATATCAACCATGCCGGGAGAATTTAAGATCAATATAATCCCTGAGTCAGCACTATAAGTTTCTTCGACAGGCTGCGATTTTAGAATGTTTTATTGCGTTATGTTATTATTGCGAACAGTTATCAATAACAACATAACAAGGATAAAAGATGAAAGGAGCCTTCCATCACCTGCCGATCGGCGCACTCTTATTAGCCGCAACCACCTCAGCCCAGGCGCTGAAAGCGCCAGAAGTGGATTTACGCGACCCGACGCTGTGGGAAGAAAAAAAGGTCAATCCGCTAAACGAAATCTCTGCCCCCTGCGAAGTGGCAAGCGGTCCGGATTGTCCAGTCTGGGAGGATCAAAAGTCAGATATTCAACGCGAAAGAGAACGGCGAGAGCAACGACGTTGGCAATCGGGCTATGAGCACTGGCGCAAGTATTAACACAGCCAGAAGTCAACCCGGGCGATAAATGGCCCGGGTTTCGCTATCGGTGATACTTAGTTATCACCGAAGTGAATAACCGTACGAATCGATTTACCTTCATGCATCAGATCGAAGGCTTCGTTGATCTGGTCGAGCGGTAACCGGTGGGTGATAAACGGATCGAGGCGAATCTTACCCGCCATCGCGTCTTCAACCATCCCCGGCAGCTGGCTACGCCCTTTCACGCCGCCGAAGGCGGAACCACGCCATACTCGGCCGGTGACCAACTGGAACGGACGAGTTTTAATTTCCTGACCCGCTCCGGCAACGCCAATGATAACGCTCTCACCCCAACCTTTATGACAGCACTCCAGCGCCGCGCGCATAACGTTGACGTTACCGATACATTCAAAACTGAAATCAACGCCGCCATCGGTTAGCTCGACAATCACGTCCTGAATCGGTTTATCGTAGTCGTTCGGGTTGATAAAGTCGGTGGCGCCCATCTCTTTGGCGAGGTTAAATTTATCCGGATTAGTGTCGACCGCCAGAATGCGTCCGGCCTTCGCCTGCACCGCTCCCTGAATCACCGCCAGGCCAATACCGCCCAGCCCGAACACCGCGACGCTGTCGCCCTCTTTCACCTTCGCCGTGTTATGTACCGCGCCGATACCGGTGGTGACGCCGCAGCCCAACAGACATACTTTTTCCAGCGGCGCCTGCGGGTTTACTTTTGCCAGCGAAATCTCGGCGCAGACGGTGTATTCGCTGAAGGTGCTGGTGCCCATATAGTGATAAATCGGCTCGCCGTTATAGGAGAATCGCGTAGTGCCATCCGGCATCAGACCTTTCCCTTGGGTGGCGCGGACCGCCTGGCAGAGGTTAGTTTTGCCAGACTTGCAGAATTTACATTCGCCGCACTCGGCGGTATACAGCGGAATAACGTGATCGCCAGGTTTCAGGCTGGTCACGCCCTCGCCGACTTCAACGACGATACCGCCGCCTTCATGGCCCAAAACCGCCGGGAACACGCCTTCCGGGTCGTCGCCAGAGAGAGTAAAAGCATCGGTGTGGCAAACACCGGTGTGGGTGATTTTGACCAGGACTTCGCCTTTCTTTGGCGGCGCGACGTCAATCTCCACGATTTTTAACGGCTGGCCGGGGCCAAAGGCAACTGCTGCACGTGATTTCATACTGTCCATTCCTCGTCGTGATTTTACTTTAAATAGGATCGTAGCAGGTGACCGACTTCCGCCATGCGGGCGGCGCGTTGGTCCGGGGTAGTATCGCCGCTAACCAGTTCATCCTGCAGATGCATCTCCACCAGCTCGCCCATCAAACCGTTGGCGGCGCCGCGAATGGAGGCAATCTGTTGCAGGATAGTCATGCAGGGTTCGCCGGACTCCAGCGCACGTTCCAGCGCTTCAACCTGCCCGCGAATACGGCGTACGCGGCTAAGCGCACGCTTCTTGTCTTCTGGTGAATGTGGCACGAGAGGCCCTCCATATCATATAGGGGGGTATACTATATTTATTTAGCTAAAGTGGCAAATTGAAACGCCGCTAACAACCATAGCATAGCGGCGCAAGTTTACCGTTAATCGAGAGTGAGGCTCATGGCTATACAGCGTAGCTCGGCGTTGGCCATTTTCGAATAATGACTCTTTTCACCATGTGAAACAAAGCCATGGCGTAGATAAAAGCCCGCCGCATTGGGGGTCGCCTCAAGCGTAATGGTTTCGAGCCCCCGTCGGCGAGCTTCGGCAATAACCGCCCTCATGATCAAATCCGCGCATCCCTGCCCGCCCCACTCCGGCAGCGTAAAGATCGCTTCCACGCTTAAGGACTCAATATCGAGATAGCCGGTAGCGACGGGTTGGCCCAGCCTATTTTCCACGATATAAAACGGATTATCGGCAACGGCGTGACGATACCCTTCGGGCATCTGTTCCGGCGTCCAGGCGTGAATCACTTCAGCGCCATAGCTTTGACGACAGCCATGGCGAATCGCCTGATTACGGATATTCCACAACGCAGGGGCTTCATCGGGTACCGCGCGTCTCACTCTCATCGCTACTCCTGTTTTTTTATGGCGTCGCTCGTGGACGGCTGGCCTTCATCGGGATGCGCGATACCACCAGCGCCCCCAAAACCAGGAACCCGGCAACGAGGTAAAATCCGGCGTTGAAGCTACCGGTTAAATCCTTCAGCCAGCCGAATAATAACGGACTCATGGCCGATCCCATATTACCTGTCGCGTTAATCACCGCAATGCCGATCGCTCGCGAGCGCAGGCTGATGGATTGATCCGGCGTGGTCCAGAAAATCACCATCGCCGCATAGGCACCCGCCGAGGCCATAATCACCCCCAACAGTTGCATGATGCTATTTGACCCGTGCGCCGCCAGCATCCAGCCCGCGGCGGCAAACAGGTAGGGCAATAACGTGTGCAGCTTACGTTCCTGTAAGCGGTCAGAACGTTTGCTCCACCAGATCATCGCCATAATGGTACAAATATGCGGTACGGCGCTGAGCAGGCCAATGGCGATATTGCTGCTGCCCTGGTTAAAGCTTTTGAGAATGAGAGGCGTCCAGACGCTAAGCGCGCTTAAAGTATTACAGAGAAAGAAATAGGCCAGCGTATACATCAACACCACCGGGGTGAAGACGTCGCGCCAGAGGCTGCCTTTCCCCTGCTGCAGCGCGCTCAGACTGGCGCTACCGTTCGGTTGCACTAGTCGTAGTTTGTCCTTTTCCATCATCTCGTTAAGGCAACGTTTGTCTTCATCGCTCAGCCATTTGGCCTTTTTCGGGCTATCATCGAGATAGAACCAGACCACCGCCCCCAACAGCACCGATGGGAATCCTTCCAGCAGGAACAACCACTGCCAGCCTTTAAGCGCCAGCATACCATCCATACTGAGAATATAGCCGGAGACCAGCGAGCCCAGCGCCATCGTCACCGGCATAGCAATCATAAACAACGCATTGGCGCGCGCCCGGTAGTAGGCCGGAAACCAGTAGGTTAAGTAGAGCAGAAGCCCCGGAAGAAAACCGGCTTCGGCAATCCCCACCAGCATGCGCAGCAGATACAGGCTATTCGGCCCGGTCGCAAACATGGTCGCTGTCGATGCAATCCCCCAAACCACCATAATGCTGGCAATCCAGCGACGGGCGCCAACGATCCCCAGCATGATGTTACTGGGAATACCAAAGATGACATACATCGCGTAGAACAACGTCGTCGCGAGGCCGAACATGGTGCTACTCAGCCCCAAATCCTGGCTCATCGTGAGCCCGGCAAAGCCAATATTGATACGGTCAAGAAACGAAAAGATAAAAAGCAGAAACAGAAAAGGGATCAAGCGCCGGAACAATTTATTGATCACCACCTGCTCGCGCGGGCTCAGGCGTTCAGCGCCACCGGCATCGGCATCGGCGACAGGCGGAGAAGTGGCCGGTATATTATCGGTCATGTCAGGGTTTCCTTTTGCTCATCGGTATTGAAAATGCAGGCGTTTTAGCCAATGACGCTGCGGATACCGCTGAACGTGCCAGGGTATCGTTTCGACGACCTCCCGGCTAGATTCAATCCACCGCACTGAGATTCTTATAGAACCTTTCGTTTCGTTTAGACATTTTTATTTACATAATTGATACAAATTTGCAGCATAAGTAACATTTCGCGAATCATTTATTGGCGAGTGATGGAAACAAAAAACCCGCCGGCCGGCGGGTTCAGTCGTGATAAGCGGGAATTCAGCGCTTACGCGGCATCATGCGCAGCAGCGTATTATCTTTCCATAAATAGTGATGCAGCAGAGCCGCCAGCGCGTGCAGGCCAATGACGAAATAGCCGATATTTGCCAGTACGCCGTGCAGTTCCTTCAGGGTGTTGACCAAAGCGAAGTTGCTTTGCGCCGCAAAGGGCATCGTCAGGCCGAAAGCAAACCACGGGTTACCGCGGTAATACATCATTACCATGCCAATCGCCGGTAGCGCGATAAACAGCAGATATATCACCAGATGGCCAAGATGGGCGAAACCGGTCATCATCGGCGAGGGTTTAGGAACAATCGGCGGCGCCGGAGACTTCAGGCGCACCAGCAGGCGTGCGATCATCAGGACAAAAATGGAAATACCGCAGGAGACGTGGATCATGTTTATCACCGGACGGTCGCTGCGCGGAAAGAAGCCGCGCAGTTCCATCGCCGCGTAGGCGACGACAACCAGTAAAAAGACCAGCCAGTGTATTCCTATCTGCAGGCCAGAATATTTATCGCGCATGAACAAACCTTAATGGAAGTGTGATGTTGTTAACATAACCGCCTTCCCTTAAATTTTCATTAACCTTTACCGAGGATTAAACAACAGCGTTGGCGCGAATTGAAGATCATAGGGCTCTTTTGCAAAGAGCCCTGGGCAATGTTACTGCTCGGTGAGCTGCAGTTCTGCAATGACCGGCAGATGGTCGCTGGCCGCTGACCAGTTAAATTCCGCCGAGTTATGCGGAATCTCCAGCTTCTTCACATCCCACTTTTGTCCTTTGAAGGTGAAAATGTGGTCGATATCAATAGCCGGGTTAACAGCAGGCCAGCTACGCGTATCCGTCCCCTGCTTCGACACTTCGTTAAAGAAATAACCGATCTCTTTCACCGGCTGTTCTTCACGGGTTGAATTAAAATCGCCGGCCAGGATCTTAATTGAGGAGGCGATATCTTTAAAATCAGACGCCGCATCGCCAATACTCAAATCGAGCAGATAGCGAGCCTGCTCTGTACGCATGGTGGGGTCTTTTTGCCAGTCAAGATGAGTCACCATGATAATCGGCGCGGAATCAAAGCCAGGTACGTCGACCTGCGCCAGCAGCGCCACACGCTGTTCCGCATTGCCTGATGGCAGCTTCACCACCTGAGAATGCAGGATTTTGTATTTTGACAGCAGCCCCAGTCCGTATTCGCCACCGTCGAAATCCAACGCTTTACCAAAGGCATAATGCATATTGTTAGCATCGGCAATCGTCTTAAGCTGATCGATTTTCTGGCTGCGCTGAGTTTTGTTATCGACTTCCGGGACGGCAATAATATCGGCGTTAATTTTTTTAATCGCTGAATTAAGTGCCGTAAAATCGGCCACATTATCAGAAGCTTCATTCTTGCCGATATTATAGGTTGCTATGCGCAATTTCGGCTGATGTTGGGTATAGACTTTATCTGGCACCCCGCCTTTTTGTACTGCAAGTATTTCATTACCCGCAAGTTTCTCAGCCGCCAGAACGTTAGCCGACAGACACGCCAGCGCCACCATCGTCAGTGCAATGCTCTTTTTCATTGGTATGTTATTCCCCTATTTAAGTATTCTTATATTAGGGTACCGAGTGAAGACATTGATTATCGTGATGTATGGCGCAAACTTATAACGCAGAGTGAATTAAGTATCCCGAAATATTTTAGGTTATCCACAAAACGGGTCAGTATCAGATCGCATAGTTTGTGGATAACTCGCCTCAGACCGCGTCAGCTCTACCCTCTCGCCATATGTTCATTATTCAACCACATACGCGTACATGCAGGATGGACGCCTGCCTAAATACCGTAACGACATGTAGGTAATGTTTACCATTTAACGCCGCATGATGAAGCAGGCAGGGTTATACTTCCTTCGCACCATCTCGCTCCACGTGACAGTGACCGAAGACGCTTAAGGTAGATAACTTAGCCATTGAAACACCGCAGGTGAATAGCTAAGTCAATGAAAGGAAGAGATATATCCTTCCCCACTCTATCTGAAGATAGTTTTAATGTATCAACTTCACCACCAGGAGAGTACCCATGAGTAAACTTGGTATTAATGGATTTGGTCGTATTGGACGCTTAGTACTTCGTCGTCTGTTGGAAGTAAATAGCCCGCTAGAGGTCGTGGCCATCAACGATCTCACCTCGCCGAAAGTCTTAGCCTATCTGCTTAAACATGACTCTAACTACGGCCCTTTCCCATGGAGCGTTGATTTTACAGAAGATGCGCTAATCGTTGATGGTAAGAAAATTACCGTTTATGCGGAAAAAGAGGCCCAGCATATTCCGTGGAAAGCCGCGGGCGCAGAGGTGATTGTTGAATGTACCGGCTTCTATACGTCGGCTGAAAAATCGCAGGCGCACCTGACCGCCGGCGCGAAGAAAGTGCTGATTTCCGCCCCTGCCGGCGAGATGAAAACCATCGTTTATCACGTCAATGACGACACCATGAGCCCGGATGACACCATTATTTCGGTTGCATCCTGCACCACCAACTGTCTGGCGCCAATGGCTAAAGTGCTGAACGATGCTTTCGGCATTACCGTGGGCACCATGACCACTATTCACGCTTATACCGGTACGCAATCGCTGGTCGACGGCCCCCGTGGCAAAGACCTGCGCGCCTCGCGAGCGGCGGCGGAGAACGTTATTCCCCACACCACCGGCGCGGCAAAAGCCATCGGTCTGGTGATCCCGGAGCTCAGCGGGAAACTGAAAGGTCACGCCCAGCGCGTGCCGACTAAAACCGGCTCAGTCACTGAGCTTGTGTCCGTGCTGGAGAAGAAAGTCACCGCGGAAGAGGTTAATCAGGCCATGAAAAATGCGGCGGCGAACAACGAGTCTTTTGGCTACACCGAAGAAGAAATTGTCTCCTCCGACATTATCGGCAGCCATTTCGGCTCAATCTATGATGCGACCCAGCTGGAGATCGTAGAGGCCGGCGGCGTACAGCTAGTGAAAACCGTGGCCTGGTACGATAACGAGTACGGTTTTGTCACCCAGCTTGTCCGCGTGCTGGATAAATTCGCGAAGTAATCCCAGAATCTGCGGATAGCTGCGGCTATCCGCCTTTCTCCCTACCCCAGCGTTCTGGCGTTCAGCGCCTGGCTCAATAGCGTATCTGCACGCAAGCATTGCCACGCCGCGCTAACATCGCGTGGGAAATCGACATGGGCAATAAAATCTTTACCGTTGGGGCCATAACCCTGCGGGTTATCCAGCAAACGCGGCAGCTCGCCAAGCAGCAGTTCCAGATAACGCCCCACCGGCCACAATCCACTATCATCTCCGCTGAATCTCAGGCCAGTAGCGCTATTTTCGAGCCGCGGCGAACAACCTGGGTAGCTCCACCACTGCGGCGGCGCCGGAGCATCCTGCCAGACGCGGGCAAACGTCGCCATCGTCCGACGCTGCATCGTCGGATCCTGAATCACCACGCCAGAGGTATGATCCAGCCCACGCTCTTCCAGTAACCGGCGGGTAAACCACGCGTTTTCGCCGCAGTTGGTTGAACGGTCTTCCACCACAATGCGATCGCGCGGTATTTGCCAGAAACGTTCGGCGATATCCGCCAGGATATGCGATTCCGGACGCCCCTCTACCTGCAGCGCCTGATAGTGCGGATGCTTTCGTACAGCGTTATATAAAAAGGTCGTCGAATGACCAATGCCGCCGCTTATCAGCAACGGGACCTGCGCCTGCGCCGCCAGGTGACAGGCGGCATCAATCGTCGGGATCACCGCATTGCCGGCCAGCACGACAATTTTCGGCTGTGGCTCCTGCGGTAAATCATCCTGCGCCAACCAGGCGCCAATCTGATTGGCCGCCGCTAACGTCTCGAGCGAAAGCGCCGGGAAATGCTCTGTCATACCCTTTCCTTCTATTGTCCTGGTCCATCAATGAAGTACCGGGCGACATCATAAACCGCGCTAAGGCGAAAAGGAAAATCCGGCAGCCACGCTTAAGCTGCCGGGTATCATCAGGCGTTGACATTATCCAAAGCCAGTTGCCCTTCGCGCTTCTGTTTCACTTTCCAGAAGCACCATAGCGCGATAAACCACAGCGGCGAGGCCATCAGCGCCAGCAGCGTATCCGGGTCGAAAATCATAATGAAGATCGAGAAGGCGAAAAACAGCAGGCTCAGCCAGCACATCACCACTCCCGCCGGCATTTTGAATTTCGACTGCGCGTGCAGGTCCGGGCGTTTATGACGATACACCAGATATGCCACGAGGATCATACCCCAGCTGAAAACCACCATGATCGCCGCCAGCGTCGACACAATGGTAAATAACGTCATCACGTTTGGCACCAGGAACAGCAGTAACGTGCCGCTTAGCATGCAGAAGCAGGAGAACAGCAGGCTACGTACCGGAATACGGGTATTACGCGACAGAATACGGAACTGCCAGTGCGCATGTTTTTCTACCGACAGGCCGTAGAGCATGCGGGTACTGGAGTAAACGCCGCTGTTCGCCGATGACATGGCCGACGTTAGGGCGACAAAGTTAATTACCGCGGCGGCGGCAGGCAGCCCGGCCTTGGCGAACAGGGTCACGAACGGACTGGCATCCGGCGAGACGCCAGGCCATGAAGCCACGGCAATAATGACCACCATCGACAGCAGATAGAAAATAATGATGCGCAGCGGCAGCGCGTTAATCGCCTTCGGCAAGATGCGCTCAGGATCGCGTGTTTCCGCCGTCATGGTGCCGAGCAGCTCAATACCGGTGAAGGAGAAAATCGCTATCTGGAAACCGGCGAAGAAACCGGTCACGCCGTGGGGCATAAAGGCCGTCGGGTCGGTAATATGGCCTAAAGAAGCCTTCACGCCATCCGGCGAAGTCCAGCCAATAGCAATCATCCACGCGCCGGTCAAAATCAGCGCGATGATGGTGATAACTTTAATCAGCGCAAACCAGAACTCGGCCTCGCCGAACATCTTTACCGACAACAGATTAAACAAGAACAGGATGCCAAGCGTACTCAGCGCGGGCATCCACGCCGACATCTCCGGGAACCAGTACTGCATATAGCTGCCGCAAACCACCACGTCGGCGATACAGGTCACCACCCAGCTAAGCCAGTAGGTCCAGCCCAGATAGAAGCTGGCCTGCGGGCCGAGATAATCGCCGACGAAATCCGCAAACGAACGATAATCCAGGCGGGTCAGCAACAGCTCCCCCATCGCCCGCATCACCATATAGGTAAAGAAACCTACCAGTAGATAAATAAGCAGAATGGACGTTCCGGCGACGGCGATGTTTCTGCCCGCCCCCATAAACAGTCCGGTGCCGATAGCGCCGCCCAGCGCAATCATCTGAATGTGCCGGGCGCCAAGGCCGCGTTTGAGCTGCGACGGGCACTCCCCGTCGGCGGCAGGATGAACCTGCCCCTCACGTTGATGTTCAGTCATGTTGATTCCTTCAAGCAGGCATGGAAAGGCTTGGCGCGGTAGCGGTCAGCAGCAGCCCGGCGCGTTGACCGGCGGCGACGCCCGCATTCGGAAACAGGATGTAGGGGGCGTCGGCATTGACCACCCAGGTTTTCTGCGCTTGACGGGCGATTTCATAGCCTGCCGGCAGCGCGGTAAAGTTTTCAATTTTCGGGTCGAGATTAAGGGTGAAACCGTTCTCGCTCTTGATGATGCTCTGCTGCACCACAAAGTATTCGACCGGCGCTTTGCTGCGCGGCGGCATGATGCCATCGGCGATCAGCGCGCCGATGGCCAGTTCGGTGGCGGCAAACAAGCGCAGATCATTTTCACCGAATGGCATCACCTTCCCCAGTTCCAGCGTGGCGCTTTGCGCGCCGAACTTCTCGCTGGTGAAGTGGGTAAAGGTGCCGCCCGGTTCGGTATGGCGCACGATGGCGTCCATACCGCTGGCCTGTAACAGCTGATAAAAATCCGCGCCGTAGTCGCCATCATGAGCGGGCAGCAGCGCAAACTGCCGATATTTCGACCCGCGAATGGCGGTATGCAGATCGAGATGCGTGCGCGGCACCTTGCCGTGGACATCGGCGCTACGGAAGAAGGCCTGTACGGCCATCTCCAGTTCAAAAGTGCGCCGCGATTCGTTACCGGGCATCGCCGCCAGATGGCGACCGCCAAACAGCCGGTTGAGATCGTTATGCAGATAGCGACGGCCGGCGCGAATGGCGGGCAGATTGCCGAACACCACCAGTAGCGCGTGGGTCAGCGGCTGTTCGCCATGGCTTAACCCCTGCAGGATCTGCAGCAACATTTCAATCGGCGCGGTTTCGTTACCGTGCACCCCGGCGGAAAGCACCGTCGCCTGTCGCCAGGGCGTTTTTGGCAGCAGTTGCAGAATGCCATCGCCTAACCAACTGGCTTCGATAGTCGGCGGAAAGGTCCATGTCTGCAGTTTACAATGCAGTAAATCGTTGACGTTTTGTTCCATTCCCGGCCCCTTATCGCTGGAAGTCATAAATCGCGCCCAGATGTAAAATCTGCGTCAGCTCGTCCAGCGCCTGATAAACCTCGCGCAGTAGCTGCGGGTCGGCGAGATCGCTGGCATGCAGGCGGTCGCGATAATGCTTTTCAACCCACGCGGTCAGCTGCCGGTAGCGTTCGTCATTCATCAGACTGTGAGCGTTGACCGCCGCGCGCTCGGCATCGTTAAGCACCACCCGCAGACGTAAACAGGCCGGGCCGCCGCCGTTGCGCATGCTTTCACGTAGATCGAATGCCGCCACTTCATCGATAGGCGATGCGCTATCGGCGGCGAGAGCGGAGAGATAACGCCAGACGTTTTCACGCTGACGACACTCTTCCGGCACCACGATCAGCATTTTGCCATCGGTTTTGCTCAGTAACTGGCTGTTGAACAGATAAGAGGCCACCGCGTCATCGAGGCTAACCTGCTCGTCCGGCACTTCAACGCTGGTAAATGGAATATTCAGACTGGCGTTTCTCTCCTTCAGCGTCGCCAGCACCTCCTGCTGTTGCAGGAAGGCGTGTTGATGATGGAACAGTACGTGACGGTTGCTGACGGCGATAACATCATTGTGGAATACGCCATGGTCGATAGCCTGCGGATTTTGCTGAGCGAATACGGTGTACTGCGGGTCGAGCTGATGCAGACGCGCCACCGCTTCGCTGGCCTCCAGCGTCTGGCGTGCGGGGTATTTTGCTGGCGTAACACCGCCGCTGGCGCGCTTACCGTAAACAAAAAACTGCACGCCCTGGCGGTCATAATCCCCGCAGAAACGGTTATGGTTAGCGGCCCCTTCATCACCTAAATCGCCATGCTGCGGCAGTGCCGCGTGATGCGCAAAGTAGCGCTCATCGGCGAAGGTCGCCCTGAGGATGGCCGAGGTGATCGGCGCTTCCTGCATGCGGTGCAGCTTATTGTTGAGGTTCGCCACCGTAAAATGCACTTTTCTATCAGCGCTATCGGCCGACGGCGACACGGTGGCGGCGTTGGCGGTCCACATCGAGGAAGCGGAGCTAAAAGCCGATAATAACTGCGGGGCCTCTTTGGCCGCACGCTGGATCACCTGCTCATCGCTGCCCTGAAAACCAATGCTGCGCAGCATCGTCATATTTGGCCGCGGCTGCGGCGGCAGAATGCCCTGTACAAAGCCACGATCGGCCAGGGTCTTCATCTTATAAAGTCCCTGCAGCGCCGCCTTCTTCGGGTTAGATAAACCGTCACGGTTGTTTTGTGACGCTTCGTTGCCTACCGACAACCCGGCGTAGTGGTGCGTTGGCCCCACCAGGCCGTCAAAATTCGCTTCAAATCCAGACATAGTGTCCTCACAAAAACGGTTATCAGAATGGCAGACCTGGCGACGTCGTCGCCGGAAGCGTCAGCGTTTCGCTGACCAGAGAAGCCATCGGCCAGGCGCAATAATCGGCGGCATACCACGCCGAGGCGCGATGGTTGCCGGAGGCGCCGACACCGCCGAATGGCGCTTTGCTGGAGGCCCCGGTGAGCGGTTTGTTCCAGTTAACGATCCCGGCGCGCGCTTCGTCGGCCAGCTTGTCGAACAGCGCCGGGTCGGCGGAAATAAGCCCGACCGCCAGACCGTAGCGGGTGTTATTGGCAATCGCGATCGCCTCATCGAACCGGTCGTATCGAATCACGGTAAGCAGCGGGCCGAAGTACTCTTCATCCGGTACCGTAATCCCGGTAACGTCGATAATCCCCGGCGTTAACACGGTAGAGTGAGGGTCCGGCTGGCTCATGCGCAGCAGCACTTTGCCGCCCAGCGCTTCCAGCTTCGCCTGCGCCGCCAGCATGCCCTGCGCCGCGCTTTGCGAAATCACCCCGCCCATAAACGGCTGCGGTTCGGCGTCCCATTTACCGGCGCGGATCTGCCGGCTGGCATCAATCAGTTGTTCGACTAGCGCATCGCCCTGTTCGCCGCGCGGTACCAGTAAACGACGCGCGCAGGTGCAGCGCTGCCCGGCGGAGATAAAGGCCGATTGAATAATCACGTTCAGCGCCGCAACGCTATCGGTAACGTCGGCCACGATCAGCGAGTTATTGCCGCCCATTTCAAGCGCCAACATTTTCTCCGGCTGACCGCCGAGGTAACGGTGGAAGTGGAAGCCAGCGGCGGCGCTACCGGTAAACAGCACGCCGTCGATATCGCGATTTTCCAGCAGCGCCTGGCCGGTATCTTTCGCCCCCTGCACCAGGTTTAGCACCCCATCCGGGATCCCAGCCTGCTGCCATAGCTGAACGGTGAGTTCCGCGGTCGCCGGCGTCAATTCGCTCGGTTTAAATACCACGGTGTTACCGGCGATCAGCGCCGGGATAATATGGCCGTTCGGCAGATGCCCCGGGAAGTTGTAAGGGCCAAACACCGCCATCACGCCGTGCGGCTTATGGCGCAGCAGCGCTTTGCCATCCGGCATAGCGGACTCGCGATAACCGGTGCGTTCGGCGTAGGCATCAATGGAAATCCCGGCTTTGCCGATCATCGCCTGTACTTCAGTGCGGGTTTCCCACAGCGGCTTGCTGGTTTCACGGGAAATTAACGTCGCCAGCGCCTCTTTATTCTCTTCCAGCAGCGCCGCGAAACGCTGAACAACGGCAATGCGTTCGCTTAATGGACGATGCGACCAGCCATAAAACGCCTCGCGCGCGGCGGCGCAGGCGGCCTGCACGTCGGCCGCGCCCGCACTTTGCGCCTGCCATAAAACGGACTGGTCTTCCGGCGCCAGCTTAGTTAACGGCGCGCCTGCGCCCTGCTGCCACTTACCTGCTATAAACTGTGCGTTTACCGCCATGATCTGTTTTCCTCTGGATTGAGTGTCACCGCGTGAACCCGGTCGGTGGCATTGACCTGCAGGGCGTCCAGCGCCTGCTGATCGAGCGCTCCCGGCGTCTCTTGCGCGATGAGCACCGCGCGGAAATTATCAAACTGTCCGTTGGCGACGATGGTTGGCGTCGCCTGCGGCGTCATGAGTTGCAGCGCCGGCAGCGAATAGCTCTCTCTGATAGCGCGAATATTATCGGTTTCAGCTTCCAGTACCGGGCCGGCATCGAAGATGTCGACGGACCCGCGCCAGCTAAACCCTTCTTTTTCGAGAATAGCCCGCGCCGGCGCGGTGTTAGCATGAACCTGGCCTATCACCTCGCGGGCATCATCCGGCAGCAGCGAGATGTAAATCGGGTAAGCCGGCATCAGTTCGGCGATAAAGGTTTTCATCCCTGTACCGGTGAGGCGATCGGCATCGGCGAAAGGAATGTCGAAAAAGTGGTGCCCCAACGCATCCCAGAACGGCGAATTACCCTGCTCGTCGCTGCGCCCGCGCAGCTCGGCAAACAGATGAGGCGAAAACCACTCGCGGAACGCGGCAATAAAGACAAACCGCGCTTTGGAGAGCAGCAGGCCGTTGCGGTTCTTCTGGTACTCCGGGTCCAGAAACAGGGTACAGAGTTCGCTATGGCCGGTATGGTCGTAGCTTAAATTGAGCAATTCCTGATGCTTGTATACCCCAAGCTCTTTAGATGCCCGTACCGTCTTTTGAATACGAAAATTGTAGAACGGTTCGTCGAGCCCCACTGCGACCTCAATGGCGCTGACGCCGACAACCCGGCTCAGTTCGGTATCTTCCAGAACAAACAGAAACCCCTGTTCGCCGCGCGTCAGCTTGCCGGCAAAGGTTTCTACGCTGCGTTTGATCCGTGCGGCGAGGCGCACGGCATCATTGGGCAGCGATGTCATTCCCACGCCCGCCCGGGAGGCCAGGCGGACAATATCATCAAGGTCGTTTTCCCGTACGGGACGAAATAACATCATAGGCCGTCTCCCGGATTAGCTGGTTAAGCGGGCGACGGCGCGCTCAAGGCGCACGAAGGCTTCATCAATATCCGCCAGGGGAATATTGAGCGCCGGGGCGAAACGCAGTACGTCCGGCCCGGCTATCAGCGCGATCAGCCCCTCTTCCGCCGCCAGATTGGTCAGCGCTTTGGCTTTGCCGCGCAGATGGCTAGCCAGTTCGGCGCCAATCAGCAGCCCCATCCCACGCACGGCGCTAAAGACATCATATTTGGCGTTCAGCGCATTGAGTTTATCGACGATAAGGGTATGGCGTTCGCCCACGCCCGCCAGCAGCGCGCTATCCATTTGCGCCAGCACGCTATTAGCGACGGTCGCCGCCAGCGGGTTGCCGCCGAAAGTCGTGCCGTGAGTACCGGGCTGGAACACCTGCGCCCAGGCCTCTTTCGCCAGCATCGCGCCAATTGGGAAGCCGCCGCCCAGCCCTTTCGCGCTGGTGAGAATATCCGGAACCACGTTGTAATGCTGGTAAGCATACAGTTGGCCGGTACGCCCGGCGCCGGTCTGCACTTCATCAAAAATCAGCGTTGCTTCATGCTCATCGCACAGCTCGCGCAGCGCCTGCAGGAATTGCGGATCCGCCGGCATGACGCCGCCTTCGCCGATAATCGGTTCGACGATGACCGCGCAGGTGCGGGAAGAGAACGCCGCTTTCACCGCGTCGATGTCGTTATACGGCAGATGGGTGATGTCCTGCGGTAATGGCGCATAGTCGCTGGAATACTTCGGCTGTCCTCCCACGGTGACGGTAAACAGAGTGCGCCCATGGAAAGAGTTCTTGAAGGCGATGATTTCGCTCTTGTCGGCGCCGAATTTGTCGTGCGCATACTTGCGCGCCAGCTTCAGCGCGGCTTCGTTGGCTTCAGCGCCGGAGTTACAGAAGAAAATTTTATCGGCGAAGGTCGACTCCACCAGGGTTTTCGCCAGCTGCAGCACCGGTTCGTTGGTATAGCCGTTGCCGATGTGCCACAGCTTATCCAGCTGCGCTTTCAGCGCGTTAGCCAGCGCCGGATTCGCATGACCCAGCGCGTTAACCGCAATGCCGCCAGCCACGTCAATGTACTCTTTGCCCCGCTGGTCCCAGACGCGGGAGCCCGCTGCTTTCACCGGGATAAACGGCGCGGGAGCGAAACACGGAACCATATAAGCATCAAAATCTTCGCGAGTGATACTGCCTGACATAACAATTCTCCGGAACGAGGATCGGCGGCATAAATTGGCCAATCGTGAATAGTCGAATTTAACAATTCCCTTTAGCCGTTTTCAGGGCGCAAACGTCCCGCTGCGATGACAAATATTTTCACCACAACTGAAATAAGCCATTTTATTTGTATGGGTATATGTTAATTCACGGTTAATACCTTGTGTATTGCGTGAGCTAATGCTGGGCCCTGACGCGCAACAAAGTCAATACAACCACGAATCATTTTATTCACTTTTAGAGGATCATCAAGATAATGAAAAATATGAAAAAATTATTTCAGTATTCACTTATTTGCATAAAATATGCATATTGATGCATGACATACAGGCGCCAGAGTGTGCTTATTTATTCAAATGCAACCCCAAAAAACTAACAAAAATGTAAAATTCGGAATAGCCGTCAAATACTGGTTTATAAAATTGGTGATAACATTCATCACACAGATTTTACTGCTGTACCTATTCCACGGTTTTACACGACACAAATAACATTGAGATACAGGACTCTTATGGAAAAGTTATCTTACGCATCTGAAAGTAGTACATCTCCATGGACCACTTACCTGCGCCAGATCGACCGCGTCGCGCCGTATCTGGGCGACCTCGCCTACTGGGTGGAAACCCTGCGCCACCCGAAACGCGCGCTAATCGTTGATATTCCAGTGCAGATGGATGATGGCACCATCCGCCATTTCGAAGGCTATCGCGTACAGCACAATCTATCGCGTGGACCGGGTAAAGGTGGTGTTCGCTACCATCCGGATGTCGATCTTAACGAGGTAATGGCGCTTTCTGCCTGGATGACCATCAAGTGCGCCGCGGTCAATATTCCTTACGGCGGGGCCAAAGGCGGCATCCGCGTCGACCCGTTCTCACTGTCAGAAGGCGAGCTGGAACGTCTGACCCGTCGCTATACCAGCGAAATCGGCATTATCATTGGACCACAGAAAGATATTCCGGCGCCGGACGTAGGTACCAACGGTAAAGTGATGGCGTGGATGATGGACACCTACTCCATGAACCACGGCACCACTATCACCGGCGTGGTTACCGGTAAGCCGATTCATCTCGGCGGTTCGCTGGGGCGTGAAAAAGCTACCGGCCGCGGCGTCTTCGTCACCGGTCGTGAAGTGGCTCGTCGTAACGGTATCGAAATCGAAGGCGCGAAAGTCGCGCTGCAAGGTTTTGGTAACGTCGGCAGCGAAGCCGCTCGTCTATTCGCCGACGTTGGCGCGCGTATTGTCGTGATCCAGGACCACACCGCGACTCTGTTCAACGAAGGCGGCATCGACATGCAGGCGCTGACCGCATGGCAGGCCGAGAACAAGAAGATCGCCGGCTTCCCGGGCGCGCGTGAAATCGCTAAAGAAGATTTCTGGACCACCGAGATGGATATCCTGATCCCGGCGGCGCTGGAAGGCCAAATCACCCGTGAACGCGCGGAAAAAATCAGCTGTAAGCTGATCCTCGAAGGCGCCAACGGCCCGACCTATCCGGACGCCGACGACGTGCTCGCCGACCGCGGAGTGATCGTGGTTCCGGACGTTATCTGTAACGCCGGCGGCGTGACCGTCAGCTACTTCGAATGGGTTCAGGATATGGCGAGCTTCTTCTGGAGTGAAGAAGAGATCAACGCCAAGATGGACCGCATCATGACCGATGCTATCGTTCATGTCTGCGATAAAGCCGCCGAGAAAGCCTGTTCTCTGCGTACCGCGGCCTATATCGTCGCCTGTGAGCGCATCCTGCTGGCGCGTAAAGATCGCGGCATCTACCCGGGCTAATGTCCTGGTAATCCAGATGTTCAACCCGGGCTCGCCCGGGTTTTTTATTTTTTTCTCCACGTGTCAGCCGGCCTTTTCCACAAAAAACGCACATTGCGTTAACCTATTTTTATCTTCGTGACTTGAAATCGGTAAATCGCCGCGCCTAAAATCATTAGAGCTCTAATGAATTTGCAGGCGGAACATGGATAACCGACAGCTTAACTTTTCCCATCTCTTATACTTAACCGCGCATCACTGGCGGCTGGCAGTTAACCGGCGGTTGAAAAATCTTGGCATGAGCCAGGCGTCATGGGTGGCGGTCTCAGCCATTGCCCGCAACGAGCAGCCCCTCTCGCAAAGCGAACTGGCGCAGGAACTCGGTGTTGAAAGCGCCACCATCGTCCCGCTCATTAACCGCCTGGTCGAACTTGAACTGGTGGAGCGCGTTAAGCCTGACAGCGATAAACGTAAGCGTCTGCTGGTCGCCACTGAAAAAGGGATGGCGCTTTTCCATCAGGTGAAAGCGGTCGCCGACGACCTGCGCGAGGAGATCCTCACCGCCATCACTGCGGAAGAGCGTGAGCAAACCCACCGGGTACTGGAAAAGCTGCTGCACGAGGTGGAAAAGAAATAATGCCTCGTCGCGATGCTAATCCCTATGTGCCCCACGACTGGGCGCCGCATGAAAAACCGGCGATGCTCGGCTCGCCCTCGACGCCGATTCACAGTACGCCGAAACGCGTCGCTTACGGCATCGTCGGGCTGCTGGTGTGTCTGACCGGCGCGCTGGGTAATGCCGTCGTTACCGCCAATCTGCAGCTGCTGCAGGGCACTTTTGCCGCCTGGTCGACGGAAATTGCGTGGCTGCCGGCGGTCTACGTGATGACTAACGTTTCTATCAACCTGCTGCTGGTGAAATTTCGCCAGCAGTTTGGCCTGCGCGCCTTTACCGAAGGCTTCCTGGTACTGTATGTACTGGTCACTTTCTTCCACCTGTTCGTCAACGACCTCAGCTCGGCAATGATGGTGCGCGCGGCGCACGGCATGGTGGCCGCGGCGCTGAGTTCTCTGGGGATTTACTATCAGGTGCAGGCCTGGCCGGCGCGCCACCGTCTGAAGGCGTTGACCATTGGGATCACCGGATCGTCGCTGGCAATCCCGCTGGCGCGTCTGTTCTCGACCGAACTGCTGCAGATTGACGAATGGCGCGGGCTCTACTTCTTTGAGCTCGGGCTGGCGCTGGTGTCGCTGGCCTGCGTCATCGCGCTGAAACTGCCGCCAAGCGACCGCAAAAAGGTGTTTGAGAAGAAGGATTTTATTACCTTCTTCCTGCTGGCTCCCGGCATGGCTTTGGTCTGCGCGGTGCTGTCGCTGGGCCGTCTGGACTGGTGGTTTGAGGCGCCGTGGCTTGGCTGGTCGCTGGCGGGGGCGGTGGTGCTGATCGTTTCGGCTATCGCCTTTGAACATAATCGAACGAATCCGCTGCTTAACACCAAATGGCTTTCCAGCGGCAGTATCATTCGTCTGGGGCTGATTATGCTGCTGATTCGTATCGTACTGGCGGAACAGAATACCGGGGTCATCGGCTGGCTGCAGTACGTCGGCTTGCAAAACGAGCAGATGACTAACCTGGCGTGGTCGATTTTCGCCGGTATCGTCTGCGGTATCGTCGCCAGTTGTCTGACGCTTAACCCGCAGCGCCTTTACTGGCCCACCGCGACCGCGCTGGCGTTGATCATGATTGCCTCATTGCTTGATAGTCAGTCCACTGCCCTGACCCGTCCGGAACAGTTAATGTTCAGCCAGTTTTTACTTGGTTTCGGCAGCGCCTTCTTCCTCGCGCCGGCCATGCTGGCGGGAATTGGCGGGGTGATTGCCGACCAGCGCAATCTGGTCAGCTTCTCGGTACTGTTTGGCATGAGCCAAAATATCGGTGGCCTACTCGGCTCAGCTATCCTCGGTACCTTTCAGACCTGGCGCGAAAAATTTCATTCCAGCCAGTTGGCCGATCAGATAACCACGCTGAACCCGCTGATCGCCGAGCGACTGCAGCAGTATAGCCAGATGTATCAAAGCCAAATTGGCGACAGCACGCTATTGAACGTGCAGGCTACCACGTTGCTGCAAAACGCCTCGACGCTACAGGCCAATATTCTCGCCTACAATGACACTTATCTCCTGACGGCGGCGATCTCTGCCGCAACGCTGGTGTGGATTTTCTGGCGCTTAATCAGATTGCGAATCACCGCCCGTATCGCGTTAAAACGCGCAACCGGCAACAAATAATAAGATAATTTTTACTCTGGAGTGGTTATGAGTCAGCAGGACGCGGCCAGGCAACAGGCCAATACCCGAAACAACATCCGCGTGGTGTCTATTTTTACCGCCGCGGCGATCGGCATCGTCGGCGTATTGGTTATTCTTTACGCCTGGCAGTTGCCCCCTTTCACCCGGCATAGTCAGTTTACCGATAACGCTTATGTGCGCGGTCAGACGACGTTTATCAGCCCACAGGTTAACGGGTATATCACCGCGGTGAACGTCAAAGATTTTGATACCGTTCAGCCGGGACAGGTACTGTTCCAGATTGACGATCGTATCTATAAGCAGCGGGTACACCAGGCGCAGGCGACGTTGGCGATGAAACAGGCGGCGCTGAAAAACAACCAGCAGCAGCGGAAAAGCGCCGAAGCGACGATCGCCAAAAACGAGGCCGCCTTGCAAAACGCCCGCGCGCAGAATCAGAAAACTCAGGCCGATTTAAAACGCGTCCAGGAGCTTACCGCGGACGGGTCGTTATCCATTCGCGAACGCGATTCCGCGCGGGCCAGCGCGGCTCAAGGCGCTGCCGATATCGAACAGGCGAAAGCCACGCTGGAGATGTCGCGCCAGGATCTGCAGTCCACTATCGTCAATCGCGATTCGCTGGAGGCCGATGTAGCCAGCGCCAAAGCAGCGCTCGAGCTTGCCGAAATCGACCTGCAGAATACGCGGATTATCGCCCCGACGACCGGGCAACTGGGGCAAATCTCCGTACGCCTTGGCGCTTATGTCAGCGCGGGGACGCATTTGACCTCGCTGGTACCGCCTCAGCATTGGGTTATCGCCAACCTGAAAGAGACGCAGCTCGCCGAGGTGCGCGTCGGCCAGCCGGTTACCTTCTCGGTCGATGCGCTGAATAGCGAAACCTTCCACGGCAAGGTACAAAGTATTTCGCCAGCAACCGGCGTCGAATTCAGCGCGATCTCGCCGGATAACGCGACCGGCAACTTTGTCAAAATCGCCCAGCGAATTCCTGTCCGTATCGCGGTCGATGAGGGGCAGAAAAACAGCTATCGTCTGCGTCCGGGTATGTCGGTGCAGGTGACGATTGATACCCGCGCGGAGAATAAACAATGATCCGCCCGTTAACTCTTGCCGTGGCGCTGGCGCTGGTCGGTTGTCAGTCTGCCGATGTACCACGCGCGGATCCCACGCTGGCGATCCCGGCTGCCTGGCGGGCCGATGTGGGTCCATCCAGCCCGGTAGAAGGCGTGTGGTGGCGTAATTTCCACGACAGCGCCCTTAATCAGTATGTCGATCGGGCGTTGCGCTACAACAGCGACGTCCTGATCGCCCGTGAGCGGGTTAACGAGTATCAGGCGCGTGCCTACGCTGCTAATAGCAGCTTATTCCCCTCGCTTGATGCCAGCCTGACCGGTACCCGCGCTCGCGCACAGTCCGCCGCGACTGGCCTGCCCATTCACAGCACGCTGTACAAAGGGGGCCTGACCGCCAGCTATGACGTCGATATATGGGGAGCCAACCGCAGCGCCGCCAGCGCCGCCGAGGCCAGCCTTGAAGCGCAGAAAGCCGCTGCCGCCGCGGCTAATCTGACCGTGGCGACATCGGTCGCCGTCGGCTACGTCACCTTGTTGTCATTAGACGAGCAGTTGCGGGTCACCCGCCAAACGCTGAAATCGCGAGAAGATGCGTGGAATCTGGCTAAACGGCAGTATGAAACCGGCTATACCTCGCGCCTGGAGCTCATGCAGGCGGATTCAGAGCTACGCTCCACGCGGGCGCAGATCCCGCCGTTGCAACATCAAATTGCCCAGCAGGAGAACGCCCTGAGCGTGCTGTTGGGCGACAATCCCGGTACGGTGAAACGCAATGAATTCGCGCAACTTACCCCACTACGGCTGCCCTCGCAGCTGCCATCATCGCTAATGAGCCGCCGTCCTGACATTGTACAGGCTCAACGACAGCTGGTGGCCGCCGATGCCACCCTTGCCTCGTCGCAAGCGCAGTTGCTGCCATCGATTAACCTGACCGCCACCGGCAGCCTGCAGGACCGGACGCTGCCGGAACTGCTCGATAATCCGCTGCGGCTCTGGAGCATCGGCGGCAGCATTCTGGCGCCGTTACTCAACCGCCAGGCGCTAAATGCGCAGGTTGATGTCTCGATGGCCCAGCGCAATCAGGCGCTGTACGGGTATGAGAAAACGGTACGCGGCGCGTTCAAAGAGGTGAACGATAGCCTGGATGCCATCAGCCGCTACGGGGAACAGTTAACCGAGCTCAAGGAGCAGGAATCGGTCGCCGCAGAGACGTTGCGTATCGCGCAGAACCGCTATCGTAACGGCTACTCTTCTTATCTGGACGTGTTGGATGCGCAAAGAACGTTGTTCTCCACTCAATTAAGCGTGGTGCAGGTGAAAAATAATCTTCTGCTGGCGCAGATTGATTTGTACCGGGCGCTGGGAGGCGGCTGGTCTGACTCATCAGGGAGCTAAATGGGGAAGCGTAATATGCAACAACAGTGGTCGGCAGTAGACAATTATTTGATTGAGGCCTTAATCCCCGGCGATCCTATGCTCGATCGGGTACTGGAAAACAACCATCGAGCCGGGCTGCCGGCACACGATGTCGCCGCCAATCAGGGGCAGTTTCTCGCCCTGCTGGTAAGACTTACCCAGGCTAAGCGGATACTGGAGATCGGTACTCTCGGCGGCTATAGCACCATCTGGATGGCGCGCGAGCTTCCTGCCGACGGCCAACTACTCACGCTGGAGGCCGACGCGCATCATGCCCAGGTGGCGCGGGAGAATCTGCAGCTGGCGGGCGTTGACCAGCGGGTCACGCTGCGGGAGGGGCCGGCGCTACAGTCTCTGGAGGCGCTTGGCGAATGTCCCGCTTTCGACCTGATCTTCATCGATGCCGATAAGCCGAATAATCCCCATTATCTGCGCTGGGCGCTACGTTATTCCCGCCCAGGAACCTTAATTATTGGCGATAACGTGGTACGCGACGGCGAAGTGGTTAACCCACAGAGCGCCGACGAGCGCGTTCAGGGCGTGCGTCAATTCATTGAGATGATGGGCGCCGAGCCACGGTTGACGGCAACGGCGCTGCAGACCGTGGGTACTAAAGGCTGGGACGGCTTTACTCTGGCGTGGGTAAACGCTTAAGCGAGTAGCCCCGGTAAGCGCAGCGCCACCGGGGATAACCAGCCAGGCTACGGCGTAATTTGCTCCATCGCCTGTAACACGCGTTTGTCCGAGATCGGATACGGGGTACCCAACTGCTGAGCAAAGAAGCTGACGCGCAGCTCTTCGATCATCCAGCGGATCTCCTGTACGTCGTCATCATCACGGCGATTCGGCGGCAGCTTATTCAACCACTGCTGCCACGCCTGTTGCACGCTCTCGACTTTCAGCATCTGGGCGCGGTCACGGTGTGGATCGATTGCCAGCTTCTCAAGACGCTTTTCAATTGCCTGCAGATAACGCAGCGTATCGCCGAGACGGCGGAAACCGTTGCCGGTCACAAAGCCGCGATAAACCAGACCTGTCATCTGCGCTTTAATATCCGACAGCCCCAGGGCCATCGTCATATCTACCCGCCCTTTCAGACGCTTATTGATGTTAAATACCGCCGTCAGGATCTGCTCGACCTGCTTCGCGATATCGACCACCGTGTCGTTCAGTTCGGCGCGCACTTTATCGTGCAATTTACTAAAGCCCTCTTCAGTCCATACCGGACCGCCGGCTTCATCGATAAGCTTGTCAACGCCGCAGGAGATGCAGTCGTCAATCAAATCCAGCACCTTGCCATAAGGGTTGAAATAGAGTCCCAGCTTGGCTTTGTTTGGCAGTTTCTCGTGCAGATACTTAATCGGCGACGGAATATTGAGCAACAGTAAACGGCGTAAACCACGCCACATTGCCTGCTGCTGTTCCTGTGGATTATCAAACAGTTTGATGGCTACGCTGTCACGCTCGTCCACCAGCGCCGGCCAGGCTTTCACCTTATAATTACCGCGCTTCTGTTCGTAACTCTCCGCCAGCGTGCCGAAACTCCAGATATGCAGCCCACTTTGTTCAATACCGTCGTCGGCCACCGCTGATAGCGTCTCCTGAACTTTGCCTTTCAGCGCGTCCTTCAACGCCTGCAAAGAGCGCCCTTCCTGCAGTTTCTTATTTTTGTCATCCACCACCCGGAAAGTGATTTTCAGGTGATCGGGCACCTGATCCCACTGCCAGGACTCGCGGTCGATAGTCACGCCGGTCATTTTACGCAGCTCACGCTCCAGCGAATCCAGTAACGGCAACGCCAGCGGCGTCGCGCGGCCTAAAAAAGCCTCCGCATAGTTTGGCGCCGGGACAAAATTCCGTCGTACCGGTTTCGGTAGAGATTTGATTAACGCAATGACCAGCTCGCGACGCAGGCCGGGGATCTGCCATTCAAACCCGGCTTCCTCCACCTGATTGAGCAGCGGCAGAGGGATATGCACCGTTACGCCATCGGCATCGGCACCGGGCTCAAACTGATAGCTGAGACGCAGTTTAAGATTGCCCTGATGCCAGAAGTTCGGGTAGTCCAGTTTACTGACCTGCTCCGCCCCCTCTTTAATCAGCATGCTCTTTTCAAAATTGAGCAAGTCTGGCGTTTCGCGGCTGGCCTGCTTCCACCACTTATCAAAGTGGCGAGCGGAGATGACATCGTGGCTAATGCGCTGGTCGTAAAACTCGAACATCGTCTCGTCATCCACCAGGATGTCGCGACGACGCGACTTATGCTCCAGCTCTTCGATTTCAGCGCGCAGCTTCAGGTTATCGCGGAAGAAAGCATGCCGCGTCTGCCAGTCGCCCTCTACCAGCGCGTGGCGGATAAACAGCTCACGGCACAGCGCCGGGTCAATCTGGCTATAGTTCACCTTACGCGCGGCGACGATCGGCAGGCCATAAACGGTCACCTTTTCTGTCGCCATCACCGCACCCTGCGACCGCTCCCAGTGCGGTTCGCTATAGGAGCGTTTGATCAGATGCTGCGCCACCGGCTCAACCCACTCAGGCTCAATGCGGGCGGCAATACGCCCCCACAGGCGGCTGGTCTCGACCAGTTCCGCAACCATCGTCCACTTCGGCGGTTTCTTGAATAGACCGGAACCTGGGAAGATAGAGAACCGCGCATTACGGGCGCCGGTGTACTCCTGTTTATCAGAGTCTTTCATCCCGATATGCGACAATAAACCGGTCAGCAGCGCGGTATGAATCTCCCGGTACTCCGCCGGCTCACTGTTGATAGGCAGGCCGAGTTCTTTCACGACCTGGCGCAGTTGGGTGTAAATATCCTGCCATTCACGCACGCGTAAATAGTTGAGGAAATCCACCCGGCACTGGCGGCGGAACTGATTCGACGAGAGCGCCTTTTGTTGTTCGCCGAGATAGTTCCACAAATTAACAAACGCAAGGAAATCAGACTCTTTATCGTGGAAACGGCGATGTTTCTCATCAGACGCCTGCTGCTTGTCCATGGGACGCTCGCGCGGATCCTGAATCGACAGCGCGGAAGTGATGATCATCGCTTCACGCACGCAGCCATGTTTCTGCGCTTCCAGCACCATCCGCGCCAGACGCGGATCCACCGGTAGCTGGCTGAGCTGACGGCCCAGTGGGGTTAGCCTATAAGCCGTTGCCTGCTCATCGGTGGTGATGGCGCCGAGCTCTTCCAACAGGCGTACGCCATCCTGGATGTTGCGCTTATCCGGCGCTTCGACAAACGGAAACGCGGCGATATCGCCCAGCCCCAGAGCGGTCATTTGCAGAATGACCGAGGCCAGGTTGGTACGCAGAATTTCCGGGTCGGTAAATTCCGGCCGCGACAGGAAATCGTCTTCCGAATAAAGACGAATACAGATACCTTCCGATACGCGCCCGCAGCGACCTTTACGCTGATTAGCGGAGGCCTGTGATACCGGCTCGATAGGCAGGCGCTGCACTTTGGTGCGATAGCTATAGCGACTGATGCGCGCGGTACCCGGATCGATAACGTATTTAATTCCAGGTACCGTCAGCGACGTTTCGGCAACATTGGTCGCCAGGACAATACGCCGCCCGCTATGCGACTGGAAAACCCGGTTTTGCTCGCTGTTAGATAAACGCGCATATAGCGGCAGCACTTCGGTATGACGCAAATTGAGCTTATTCAATGCATCAGCGGTATCGCGGATTTCCCGCTCGCCGCTCATAAAGATCAGGATATCGCCGGGGCCTTCGCGCCCCAGTTCATCGACGGCATCAAAAATCGCCTGCAGCTGATCGCGTTCGGTATCGTCTGCCTCTTCAACAATGGGACGATAACGCACTTCAACCGGATAAGTCCGCCCGGAGACTTCGATAATCGGCGCATGATTAAAATGGCGCGAAAATCGTTCCGGATCGATGGTGGCGGAAGTGATGATAATTTTCAGGTCCGGGCGCCGTGGCAACAGCTCTTTGAGATAGCCCAGCAGAAAATCAATGTTCAGGCTGCGCTCATGCGCTTCATCGATAATGATAGTGTCATACTGCATCAGCAGGCGATCCTGCTGGATTTCCGCCAGCAGGATACCGTCGGTCATCAGCTTAACCATGGTGTTTTCGCTGACGTGGTCGCTGAAGCGGACTTTATATCCGATACAACCGCCCGGCTCGCTCTGCAGCTCTTCAGCAATGCGGTTAGCGACGGTTCGCGCCGCCAGTCTACGCGGCTGGGTGTGCCCAATCAGGCCTTTCAGGCCGCGCCCCAGCTCCATGCAGATTTTAGGTAACTGAGTGGTTTTACCTGAACCGGTCTCACCGGCGACGATCACCACCTGGTGATCGCGCACCGCTTCGAGAATCTCTTGTTTTTTCTGGCTAACCGGCAGGTTTTCCGGATAGGTAATCGTCGGACGCGCGGCTTCTCGCAGCAGGACTTTCCCTGCTGCTTGTTCTATCTCCTGCGTCATCTCCTGCAGAATGGCCTGCTGAGCATCAGGATTTTTAACCTTCTTTACGCCATGCAGGCGACGGCTGTAGCGCGATTTATCGCGCAGCATCAGGTCATCAAGCCGTGCATAAAGCTGCGAGAAAGTAATTTTTTGTTGTTCTGTCATAGCGTTATCGGGCAGTGCTCTGCCGGAAAAATCTCTTATGAAATATTGCTGTAGATTACCACATCTGTTGAACTCATGCCTTGTTCAAAAAAACTGAACATAGGATTCGATATATTGCGCTATCTCTACGGCATGATTGTGAATACAGTGTCACCAGGCACCAGGGCATTGTCCCGTCAATCACATTAAAAAGGAAACACCCATGAGCAAAGTATTAGTTCTGAAGTCCAGTATTCTTGCAGGGTACTCACAATCTGGCCAGCTGTCCGACTATTTTGTTGAACAATGGCGCGAAAAACACCCGGGCGACGTGGTCACCGTGCGCGATCTGGCGGCAAATCCGATTCCGGTACTGGATGGTGAACTGGTTGGCGCGCTGCGTCCGAGCGATGCTCAGCTGACTGCGCGTCAACAGGAAGCGCTGGCGCTCTCCGATGAGCTGATTGCTGAACTGAAAGCTAACGATGTGATTGTTATCGCTGCGCCGATGTACAACTTCAACATCCCGACTCAGCTGAAAAACTATTTTGACCTGGTTGCCCGTGCAGGTGTCACCTTCCGTTACACCGAGAAAGGCCCTGAAGGTCTGGTTACCGGCAAACGTGCAGTGGTTCTGACCAGCCGCGGCGGTATCCATAAAGATACGCCAACCGATCTGGTCACGCCGTATCTCTCTACCTTCCTTGGCTTCATCGGTATCACCGACGTGAACTTCGTATTTGCAGAAGGCATCGCCTATGGTCCAGAAGTTGCGGCCAAAGCACAGTCCGATGCCAAAGCGGCAATCGACAGCGTGGTTGCAGCCTGATAAAACCAACCTCCCGCACCAGCGGGAGGTTTTATTCTTGCCAGGAATTAAACGCTAACGCCATGCGCGGAAGCTAACGCCGCCAGCCCACCCGCAAATCCCTGACCAACCGCTTTAAATTTCCATTCCGCACCGTGACGATAAAGCTCGCCAAAAATCATCGCCGTTTCCGTTGATGCATCTTCGGATAGATCAAAGCGCGCAATTTCCTGGCCATTATCGTGGTTATACACCCGCATATAGCTGTTCTGCACCATGCCAAAGTTTTGTTTCCGCGTTTCTGCGTCGTAGATGGTGACGGAGAAAACCAGCTTCTTGACCTCAGCGGCCACCCGGGAAAGCGTGATTTTGACCTGCTCATCATCGCCATCACCTTCACCGGTGCGGTTGTCGCCCTGATGTTCTACGCCGCCGCAAGGACTCTTCTTATTATTGAAGAAGATAAAATTCGCATCCGATAGCACCTTGCCATCTTCGCCAACCATAAAGACCGATGCATCGAGATCGAAATCTTGCCCATCCGTGACTCGCGCATCCCAACCCAATCCCACCATCGCAATATTCATCGACGGCGCTTCTTTAGTGAGTGATACGTTACCGCCTTTAACGAGGGAAACAGCCATTTTAAACCTCCTGTTATAAACTACTGTATGGCCCGACGGACGGTCGGGCTGCTCGGTTTTTAAGATGCATTAATGCCATACTGGGCGCAGACGCTGGATAATCCGCCAGCGTATCCCTGCCCAACGGCGCGGAATTTCCACTCGCCGTTATGGCGATAAAGTTCACCAAATAGCATTGCCGTCTCGCTGGAAGCGTCTTCCGTCAAATCGTAACGGGCCACTTCAAGTTGTGAATCGTTGTTGACCAGGCGAATAAAAGCGCCTGACACCTGACCAAAACTCTGACGACGCATTTGTGCATCGTGAATGGTAACCACGAAGACGATTTTGGCGACGTTGGCCGGGATCATATCCAGTTTGATGATTAGCGATTCATCATCGCCATCGCCTTCCCCGGTGCGGTTGTCGCCGGTGTGGGTGACCGAACCGTCTGCCGATTTTAAGTTGTTGTAGAAGATGAAATCGCTATCGCTGCGCACCTTTCCCGTCTCTGATAACAGGAAGGCAGATGCATCGAGGTCAAAATCCTGGCCGTCGGTAGTGCGGACATCCCACCCTAATCCAACCAGCACGTTTTTCATTGACGGATCGCTTTTGCTAAGAGAAACGTTACCGCCTTTTGACAGTGATACGCTCATATTAAATCCTTTTTAAAGTGAACATGAAGAAGGACAGCGCGAGGAATTAATGCTCCCCTGGCTGTTCCTCGTTTTTATCCTGAAAGACAAAACTGGCGACAATACCAACAATAAGCACCAGTAGAACGACATACAGACTGGCGGTCGCCGAAATACTATAGCCATGGTGCCAAAGATGATCGGTGGCGTTCAGACCAAGCTTAAAGGCAATAAAGAAAAGCAATACGATGACCGCTTTTTCAAGATGCACTAAATAATGTTTGAGTGCCTCCAATACAAAATAAAGCGTACGTAGGCCAAGGATGGCAAACATCATCGCGCTATAGACAATCAGCGGCTCCTGGCTTATTGCAATAATGGCCGGCACGGAATCAAAAGCAAACATCACATCAGAGAGTTCTACTACTGCCACGCATAGCATCAGCGGCGTTGCATATAACGCGACGCGCTTTCCGGTGCTGATAATGAGATCTTTATTTTCCGGCTTCGCCCGTTCACGCTCGACCTCTTTCGCGGTAAGTAAAAAAGCATGCCCCACTAATTTTGGCCAGATAGGGAATACACGTTTTACAAGACGGTAAGCGAGATGCTGCGAGTAATCTTCAATTTCATCGCTCTCCTCCCCGCTTTTTAACATCATGACGGCCGTCCAAAGCACAATTAAGGCAAAGACTATTTCAACATACGGGCCCAGCGCTAATAGTCCTGTGCCAATGGCGACAAAAATAGCGCGGAAAATAATCGCGCCGATCACTCCCCAGTAAAGGACACGGTGGCGATAGCGTTCCGGAATGCCAAACCAGGAGAAGATCGCCATCATCACGAAAAGATTATCGACCGAAAGCACTTTTTCTAAGGCGTAACCAGTAACAAATAAACTAGCCACTTCCGCGCCGTGGTGCACCAGTAGAAACCCGGCAAAAACCATCGCCACCGCAACCCAAAATAGTGACCATAACGCCGCGCTTTTCAGCGATATGACGCTATCGTTACGATGCATTACGAGGTCAATAACGATCGCCCCAATGGCGAGAATAATAAAAACGCTCACCGTTTCAACGGGAAAACCTAAATGAGTGGAGACCATGAAATACCTTTAAGTGCTGTGGTTAAAGACCAAACTCTTCAGCGTTAAAACCGAGCGCAGCGATTATTTCTCGGGTTGCCGCCTGTTCATCCGGGTCGAAATTACCATCGCTTTTACCCACCGCAATTCCTACCCGTACAGCCAATTGCGCAGCTTCTGGCTGATCCTTTAAGGCCAGAATATATTTCATGGTTTCACCTTTGCCGATTTCCATATCGAAATCGAAGCTGGATACCAATTTATTAAAAAAGTCGATTACTTCGTTGGTATCAAAAACTTTCATTTCTTCCGACGAGCGCAGAAAACCCATCATTTTCTGTTTTTCTTCGGCGCTAACACCATCACTGGAAACGGCAATACGAGCACATACCGCAACAGTTACTTGCATGAATTTCTTATTTTTAAATCGCCCAACCTGTTTGACCAGTTCTACGCGGCTGGCGCTCAATGTCGATTTTACTTTATTGAATAATCCCATCGTTCCCTCACTTGGTTTTCTTTATTTTGAACCGGCTCGCCAGCGGAATCCCCAGCCGAATGCGCGATCCATCTCTTTATGGCCGGTGAAATATTGATTGATACGCTCTACTTTTATGGCGCCGTTATCATTGACTAAGCGAGCAATAGCGCACATTGTTCGACGATTATTGCCTTCGGTCAGTCGGGTTTCGATTGGCGGCTGCCCGGGAACATGTAGCGTGACGACACCATCTGTTTTATCCCAACTGGCGACCCCCTCATAAATAAAGGCATAGATTAATATCTGGTTAATTTTTTGCCATTCGCTACCATTTATCCAGATCCATTCTCCATCGTTAACCGCCCCCGTGCGATCGTCACCCTGAAGCTGAATAAAAGGCGGTTGTTGATATCGCCCAAATGCATTACCCAGTGCTTGTACTACGCTTAAATCGCCATTTTTTAATTCGACAAAAGCGCCCAGATCCAGATCAACGCTGCTGGCGCCTGCCCCTAATAATGAACCAAATAAACCTGTAGCCGAGCTTTGGCGATGCCAATTCAGATTTACGCGTATCTCGCCATAATCGTCACGTTTAGCGAGGCTGATTGCCGGTTTCTCTTTAGTCAAAGTGACCTTACTGAGGTTCACTTTCACGGGTTCATCTGCAGGGGGCAAGGCTTCATCGGCAATATCAACGCCATAGTATTCAGCGAGCGGTTTTAGGCCGCCAGTAAATCCCTGTGCGACAAAGCGAAACTTCCACTCGCCATTACGCCGATAAAGTTCGCCCAGTATCAGCGCTGCTTCATTTCGACCGTGAACATCGACCTGACACTCAATCAGCGTAGTACCGTTATGCTCCACCGCGATCGTCAAATGGCCTAATTCACCGATAGTCCTGTTATTATCGCAGGTTGCGGTAAAGGCCACTTTCTGGACATCCGCCTGCAGCAGCCCTAATGTTACCTGAAATACAGTAGCGGTATTATTAGTACTCAGCTCAATGGTATTATCATCATTTCGCGGCTGGCCGTAAAAACACATATCCGCATCGCCTCTTACCTTATTATTGGCATAGAGACGAAATGACGACACATCAATACTACTGCCCGCGCTTATTTTGATACTAAGGTTAGCAACAGGAACCGCGCTATTTCCTCCGGGTAATAGTTTCATTAGCGCACCACAATGCGTAATACGTCACTTTTCATATCGTCGATGGTGCGCCCCTGAGCTGCTTGACCATGGGCGGTAAAATCCCAACTGCCGTTCTGGCGGCTTAATGAAGCAATAATAATGCCGGTATGAGAACCTTGCTCGGTTAGCTGATAGCGGGCCAATTCCTGATTATTTTGATCGAGCACGCGGCAATGGGCATTCTCAACTTCGTTAAACGTTTGGCCGCAAAAACTATTGACGGTAAAGGCCAGATATTCCACGTTAGCGGAAAGTTTCTCCAGATTAACGCGAATGACTTCATCATCACCGTCACCTTCTCCCGTTAAGTTATCGCCGCTATGCACGACAGCGCCACAGCGAGATTTCAGCTGGCCAAACCAAATGGTATCCAGCACGTTGCCATTCTTATTCAATAGAATGCAGCTTGCATCAAGGTCGATAGAACCTGCGCCACCGGAGAACAACCCGCCGAATAGCCCTTTTTTCTTTGCCCGCAGAGGATCCCAGCCCAGACCAAAAGTCAGCTGCGATAATGCCGGAGATACTTTGCTTAATGATATTGTCTGATTTTTAGTAAGTGAGACCATTTATTCTTCCCTATTAAATACATTTAGCAAATCAATATGCGTTAAAGACTCAAAAAAATCATATCATGATAAAGAACTGACACAAGGCAATTTAGAAAATTAAGAAAAAGAAAAACTCGCCGATGATCAATTATTTTAAAAATCATTACGGAGATATGAACACATTCATTTCATAAATAATCATTCCGAAAACAAAAAAAGCGCCTCATATTATGATTGACATGCCAACATAGCGCTTTTAGACTCCAGTTAAATTTAACGCTGGACGCGTGGAAATAATATCAATGGAAAGAAAAATATGGATTATGGAGGGACTATCTTCCCAACGCGATATCATTTTCGGCATTAATGGTTTCACAATCAATAATAACGAACATCCTATAACCACCTACGCCTCACACAGTCAACCCCGACATGAAATATTATCAACGGCACATTTTTCATTAAGTGAACCCACCGAAATCAATTCACGGATGCCATTTATTTCATCAATAGTAAAAGAGTATGGCATTGCCGCAATTCAGGTTGGCAAAGCGTGCCGCTGGTACGAACAGCACCGACGGCAGATTGAAGCGCTGGGCGTGACTCTCACCACGGGCGCCTGCCAGGTGTCCACATTTGAAATTGCCGATGACAAAGTTAACTTTGCGAAAGCCATGCAAGCATGTGGGCTTCCCGTGGTGCCATCCATACGAGTCAATGATGCCAACACGCTGGAATATCTACTCAAAGCTTCGCCTTTCCCCGGCAGCCGCCTATGTGTGAAACCCGTTACCGGCATTTATGGCGCGGGGTTTTGGCTATTTGATGAGCACGCGCTTTCTACAGGTATTATTAATCATCCGGAACAGCGACGTATCCGCCCGGAACAATATATTGAAGCCGTTAAGACCAGTGAGACGTTTACTCCACTGGTACTCATGCCCTGGCTTCCAGGTCCAGAATACTCTGTCGACATGCTGCTTAGTCATGGCAAAGTACTGACAGCCATTGGCAGGCGAAAAGAAGGTGCATTGCAGTATCTGGAAAATAAAGGAGCGGCGATCGAACTTGCCTGCGCCTGCGCCGAATCACTGCATGCTGATGGTATGGTAAACGTACAGACTCGTCACAATACAGAGGGCAAACCGCTTTTACTGGAGATTAATCTACGCCCCTCCGGTGGTATTGGGTATACCCGCCACAGCGGCGTGAATTTGCCCGGGTTGTTCGCCGCGCAGCGGCTGGGTTTACTGACGGCGGATGACATTGTGCAGCGCGTAGCGCATCAATTCACCCCTGCAACCATCAGAGTCATGACAGAGAGCTGTCAATATCCTCAGCAACTCAATAATGCGCTTGCGCCTTCGCATAATGCGGAGGTGAAATGATGAAAAACGAAAACTGCTACCTCCGTCAGCTCTCAAGTGGCGAATTACGCGTGTTTCACCACGGCGAGGAAAACGAACTTCATGCGCTGTTCGACATCGCTGAACGGCGCAACCCTAAAAGGGCGTTTCTCTTTGTCAGCCATGTTTTAGGTCGGCATATTCCTGTTTCGCCCGCAACCATGCGCGCAGTTTACCAGCGGCTTGCCGTAAGTTTCCCCGCCGACCTCGCCGGTCCGGTGTTGTTCGTCGGGATGGCTGAGACTGCCGTTGGTCTCGGCGCTGGCGTGTTTGACGAACTCCGCAAACGCGTTGACCGGGCAATCTATCTCACCTCTACGCGTCATCCGCAAGAGGCGGAACTACTGTGCGAATTTAAAGAAGCGCACAGCCATGCCACGGACCATTTGATTTATCTCCCCCACGATCGAGAGATGCGCCGACGGGTGCTGGAAGCTAAAACTCTGGTGCTCATCGACGATGAAGCCACGACCGGCAATACCTTCATCAATCTCGTGTCCGCGTTACACCCGCACCTGACACATTTGCAAAGTGCTGTCTCCGTGACGCTTACCGACTGGAGCGGCGATGCCTTCGCCAGGCGTTGTAACCTGCCGGTGAGCCAGATCGCGTTAGTTAAAGGACGTTGGGAATGGCATCCGCTGTCCAACGCTACGCCTCCCGACATGCCTGCCGTCAATATCACCTCGCGTGGGGAGTATGCTCTTTCCCGGCGCCAGACGTGGGGGCGTCTGGGAATGATACGTCCCGCGGCAGACCTTGGCATCGAGATCAACGCAACCACAGGAGAGACTATCCTGGTATTGGGCAGCGGTGAGTTTGTCTGGGAACCATTTTTGCTGGCCGAACGCCTTGAGCAACAAGGCGCCACTGTTAAGTTCAGCGCGACCAGTCGCTCGCCGATTGCGCCTGGCATGGCGATCCAATCGCTGTTGTCATTTAACGATAATTACGGGCTGGGCATCCCAAACTTTGTCTACAACGTCGCCCACCAGCGTTTCGATCGCATTATTTTATGTATAGAGACCCCTACGAAAAGCGTTGATCCCCACCTGGCCCACGCGCTGGAGTCGCTTTGTTCGCGACTGGAGATTTTATCTTATGAATAAGCCAGTAGTATTTTCCGATCTCGACGATACGCTATTTCAGACCAGACGAAAAATGGTCAATGAACTTTCTGCGGCCCCCTTTCGTTGCGCCGCGCTGGACAGTGAAATGCGTCCGCGCAGCTATATGAACGAAGCTCAGGCCATGTTCGTCGATTGGTTGCTTGAACACGCCGAACTGATCCCCGTCACCGCCAGAGGGAGCGAAGAGTTGACGCGGGTGCAAATCCCATTTCGCTCATGGGCTATAACCACCCACGGCGCAGTCATCATGACGCCTGAAGGGCTACCGGATACCGAGTGGCAACATCATATGGTGGCTATCCTGGCGCCCTATGCTGACAGACTTAAAGCCATGCAACACGACATAACTACCCAGATGGCTATTCAAGGTATCGACGGCTGGGCGCGCATCAACGAAGAGTATGACGACGTGCCCGTTTACCTGGTGATGAAACATCGCGACAGCACCAGAATCGCCGAGCTCTACGCCTTTGCCGACTGGCTGACGCAGCGTTTCACGCTGCAGGGGTTTTATCTTCACCGCAACGGCAATAACGTTGCCTGGATACCGGAGCCTGTCGATAAAGGGCTGGCCGTCGGTTGGCTAATAAATAAATTGCAGGCCCAGCGCGGTACGTTCCCGGTGCTCGGGTTTGGCGACAGTCTTAGCGACCATCGCTTTTTGCAACTTTGCCATTGGTTTGCCGTCCCCCAGCAGAGCCAGTTTGCCACAGCTATCAATCACCACATTTTCGCAGGTTCTTAATATGCACAAGCTCCATCACTTTTCCGGCGCTTTTGCGCAAAATGACGTCCGCTTTTTGCTCAATCCTGTGAATATCGCCATGACGTCGGTTGATGAAAAAGAGGCTTTGATTCAATCGGGTAAAGCGCATTATTCCGACTTGCTAAGCCAGGAGCCCGCGCCAAGTCAGTGGCATCTTAATCTTTTTGCCAAAGCCCTACAGCGCGAAACGCCACGTATGGCTAACGAAGTGCAGCAGCTCAGTCACACGCTCATCGCGCAGTTCAACAATACGCCTATCATCCTGGTGAGTTTGGTGCGTGCGGGTGTCCCGCTGGGGGTGATGCTACAGCGGGCGCTGCGCGACGCGGGTAAAACGTCCTTCCACTACGGTATCAGCATTATTCGCGATCGCGGTATTGATAGCGCCGCACTTGAATGGATTGAAAATCGTCACGGTACGCAAGGTATCGTATTTGTCGACGGATGGACCGGTAAAGGCGCCATTCGCTCACAGCTGCAGCGTTCGCTTCACGGCCGAAAAGGCTACCCTCCCGAACCAAAGCTGGTGGTGTTAGCCGACCCCTGCGGCTGCGCATGGTTGTCCGCGTCTGACGATGACTGGTTAATCCCCTTCGGTATCATGGGGGCGCCGGTATCGGGTCTGATTTCTCGCTCACTATGGTCACCGGTCGGCTTTCACGGTTGTGTGCAATGCGATCATTTAGCTGATTTTGAATGCGGCCAACTACTAGTTGATACCGTTGATAATTATCGACAGACGCTAGTTTCTGCCGCGCAGATTAAACCCGATTTAGCGCAGAAAGCCAAACTTCGACGCAAAAGCGAAGCGGTAGTGCTTCATCTCGCTGAACGATATGCCGTCGACAATCTTAACCGCATCAAACCAGGCATCGCAGAAGCAACGCGCGCGGTGCTTCGCAGGGTACCCGATCATGTTCTGGTGCGCGCCATTAACGATCCGGATGTTGCGCTACTGATGGCGTTAGCCCGCGATAAAGGTATTCATATAAGCGAAGTTGGCGATGAAATTGGCCAATACCGCGCCGTCACTATTATTAAGAAGGTATTTTAATGAAAACACGTCTCTCGGCATGGAATCTGGGAGCGACCCTATACATGCCCGCCACTCGCCACGATATTGCCTCCACTATTATTGACGGCAAAATTAAAGGGCTACGCTCATTAGTGATCTGTCTTGAAGATTCGGTTAACGAAAGCGATATCAAACATGCTCTGGTAAACCTCAAAAACCTCTGTATACAGCTAGCCCGTGCCAAAACAACGCAAGAGCATCATTACTGGCCGCTGGTATTTATTCGCCCACGACATCTAACCATGGCGAAACTGCTAATTAAGAACTTTGATTTAACGGCCATTGACGGTCTGGTCATTCCCAAATTTACGCATCATTCATTGGCTGGCTGGTGGCGCGCGATCGGCAGCACGCCTTTGAGCATAATGCCAACGCTGGAAACCGAAGAGGTGTTTGATTGCGAGAAAATGCGCCAGCTTGCCGGAGAGCTCAGCGCCCATCCATGTCGGGCCAGGATAATTGCCTTGCGTATCGGTGGTAACGATCTCATGAATGTTATCTCGCTTCGTCGTTCGCGTAATCTGACGCTGTATGACGGGCCAATGGGATACGTTATCAAAATGCTGGTATCCGTTTTCTCTCCCTATCATTTTGCCCTGACAGCACCGGTCTGCGAACATATCGACAGCCAGGAGATCATGGAGCGGGAATTGCAACTGGATATGGCCCACGGCCTGGTCGGAAAAACAGCCATCCATCCCAATCAGTTACTGACTATTGAGCGTGCGCTAATGGTCACGCCCGGCGAACACGCTGATGCGCTACGGATCCTTAACTCCAGCCAGGCAGTGTTTAAATCTCAGGGAACAATGTGCGAACCGGCCACCCATCGCAACTGGGCAGCGGCAATTCTGGCCAGAGCAGCCTATTACGGCATTGTTAATGATTTCGCCCCTGATGCTTTAGCCCAAGGTTAGATAAATTAATCAACATACCCACTATGGATAATGCGATGGTCTCAGGATGAGATTAAATAGTAAACAAGAGCGCATTTTTAAACTGGCGCTTATTCTCGGCAACGGGCAACCGGTATCCTCAGCGGAACTGCTGGAAAAGCTGGATTGTTCGGATCCAACGTTATCAAGAACGTTGAAAACGTTGCGGGACACCTATGAGGCGGAAATAAAATATAGTAAAGCCGCCCATACCTATCAACTTGTCGCCAGTGGCTCCTTGACTAAGGATATGATGGAGCGAATGGCAGAAGCGCTCCGTGTCAATAGCGGCCTGAAAATGCCGATGCCATCAGGTAAAGTGGTATTGAATAAGGATCAAAAAAAGGCTATTTCGCTGTCGGTTAAACGCTCAGTGCTACGTAAACTGGACCGCCTGGCCTGCCTGGCGATGCTTACCCGTAGCGGCGCTGTAGAGATGCTGGCGCAGAAGTTTATTGATGAATTAATTGATTCCTTTTACAAGCAGAAGCGCTGATTATGACGTTCGCCGCCCCGTGTCCGGGCGGCAACAAACCTGTACCGGAGCGGTCACGCTATAATAAAAACAATAGTCACATTCAGCTCGCCGATTTTGGCCGCAGGTTTTCATCAAATTCCAGACGCTTACGCCCGGCCTCCATCTCTTTTAATGGCTCCACCTGATGCAGCGACTGCTTACAGCGTTCCACCAGCACCTGGTATTCACGGGTACCGTGTTTTTTCCACTCCAGTTCCTGCTCGCTCAGCGTACGAATCGCTTTCGCCGGACTGCCGATAATTAAATGATTGGCGGGCATTTCCGCTTTCGCTTTTACGAAGGCCGATGCGCCGACAATACTGTTTTCGCCAATTACCGCCCCGTCGATAATTACCGCGCTCATCCCCACCAGCGCGTTGCGACCAATCACGCAGCCGTGCAGAATTGCGCCGTGGCCGATGTGACCGTCCTCTTCCACCACGGTATCCTGGCCGGGGAAGCCGTGCATGACGCAATTATCCTGAATATTGGCTCCGTCTTTTACTACAATACGGCCAAAATCGCCGCGCAGGCTGGCATTTGGCCCAACATAGACCCCTTTTCCCAGGATCACATCGCCAATCAGCACCGCCGTCGGATGAACATAGCTCTCGTCCGGCACCACTGGCGTCAGCCCATCAATCTGATAAATCGGCATGCAACCTCCTTAGACGCCCGGCAAACCGCCAAAGCGTTGAAAATAAAGCGGCCCCGGCGCGGGAAGCTCGCCAACCGAGCTTTCGCCTTTTTCGCCGACAAAGGCCAGCGCGCCGGGCGTCACGCGTTGATAAATATTGATACACAGCTGCCGCGCGGTTTGCCCGGCCCAGTGCGCAGGCAGGAGCTCTTCCGGCAGCAGCGGGTCTTTTAATACCACCCGGCGATAGAAATGGATAAGCAGCAGTTGGATCTGGAAACAGCGCTCCGGCGTCAGCTCTGACGGTTCGCTGTCGCGCAGCAGCGGCAGTAACGGTCGGAACAATGCGATAAACGCCTCGTACATCTCATTTTGTTCGGTGAGATGCCAGCACTCTTCTACGCGGTCGCGCAGCGCCGCCCTTGAGAGCGCCAGCGGCGAATGGGCTTCAAAACAGATGACGTTTTCAGCGACGCCCGCTTCATGTAGCAGCGATTGGACATCGGCCAGCTTTTGCGACGGCGAGGCCAGCAGGCTCGGCGCCAGCGCGCCAAATCCCTGCCATAGCAGTTGCTTTTTGACTTCCGCCAGAACCGTTTTTTCTAATCCTTCCGACAGTAGCAGCAGCCAGGTTCCGTCCCATTCGGGAGCGTTCGCCCGATAAATTTTATGTTCCGCGCGCCGGGTCAGACGTAGTCCTTTATCGCTCAGGCGATAAAAGCTGCGCCGGCCGATACGGACGACGTCGAGCCACTCTTCTTTATTGAGACGAAATAGCGCGGTGCGTACAAAGCGCTCGCCGAAACCTAATCCTTCCAGCAGCGCCGCGACGCTACCCAACCACACTTCCCCACCGCGTTGTAATAAGGCGTCGCCATACAGAGAGGCAATTAATGACGTGCCGCTAATCGGCATCGCCGTTACAGCTTGTTGAATAAAGGCGTCGAGTTTACTCATCTGATTCATTCTGTTGTTATATTTTTCCTTTATGAATCATAGCACAGGAAATTCCCGGCTTACGGCGTAAAGGCCTCAGCCGGGTTACCGGGAGAGATTTAACCGCTAACCACCGCTTTACGCAGATCGAATACCCGGCAAGCTTTTCCTTCAGAGCGAGGAATGCTGCCACAGTTGACGATAGTAATATCGGTAGAAATCCCGACCATTGACTTAATACGGTGACGCAACTGATGGCAAATCTGGCAGCGTTGTTCATGACTCAGCGCCAGCCCACTCTCTTTCAGCTCAACGCGTACCGCCAGCGAATCAAGATGACCGCGGCGATTCACCTCTAACTGATAGTGCGGCGCCAGGTGTTCAAACTTGAGGATCTCCTCTTCCAGCTGCGAGGGGAAGACGTTAACTCCGCGGATAATCAACATATCGTCGCTGCGTCCACTGATGCGATCCATGCGGCGCATGGTCCGCGCGGTTCCCGGCAGCAGACGCGTCAGGTCGCGGGTACGATAGCGGATCACCGGCAGCGCTTCTTTGGTCAAGGTGGTAAACAGCAGTTCGCCATGCTCGCCATCTTCCAGCGGCGTACCGTCGTCCGGGTTGACGATTTCCGGGAAGAAGTGGTCTTCCCAGATGGTCGGGCCGTCAACGGTTTCCAGACACTCCATCGCTACGCCCGGACCCATGACTTCCGACAAACCGTAAATATCCAGCGCGGTGATCCCCAGGCGGCGCTCGATTTCCGCGCGCATCGCCAGCGTCCACGGCTCGGCGCCAAACACGCCGACCCGCAATGAACAACCGCGGGCATCGCCGCCCATCTGGCGTTCCAGCTCTTCAATCAGATTCAGGCAGTAGGACGGCGTCACCATGATCATATCCGGCTGAAAATCGCGGATTAACTGCGCCTGTTTCTCGGTCTGACCGCCGGACATCGGGATCACCGTCGCGCCTAAACGTTCCGCGCCGTAGTGCGCGCCAAGGCCGCCGGTAAACAGGCCGTAGCCGTAGGCGACGTGAATTTTGTCTTTCGCTGAACCACCGGCCGCACGCAGCGAACGGGCGACAATATTGGCCCAGTTATCAATATCGTTTTGCGTATAACCCACCACCGTCGGTTTGCCGGTGGTGCCGGATGAGGCGTGAATGCGCACCACCTGCTCCATCGGCACCGCGAAGGTATCGAACGGATAGTTGTCGCGCAGATCTTGTTTGGTAGTACAGGGGAATTTTTTCAGATCGTTTAATTCCCGGAAGTCGTCAGGGTGCACGCCTGCTGCGTCGAATTTGCGGCGATACATCGGCACATTTTCATACGCATGCTTCAGCGTCCATTTCAGGCGCTGGGTTTGCAGGGCCTGCAGTTCGTCACGCGATGCGGTTTCAATCGGATCTAATTTTGTAGTAGTTATCATTGTAGGGTACTCGCAGGTAAATTAGCTCACACTCGCTCAAGGATCATGGCAATGCCCTGACCCACGCCAATACACATCGTACACAGCGCATAGCGCCCGCCCCGGCGTTGCAGCTCAAGGCTGGCGCTCAGCGCCAGCCGCGCGCCGCTCATGCCCAGCGGATGACCTAACGCGATGGCGCCGCCGTTGGGATTCACGTGCGCCGCATCATCCGGCACGCCGAGTTGTCTGAGCACCCCCAGCGCCTGCGCGGCGAAGGCCTCATTCAGCTCTATCAGATCCATATCGTTAATATTGAGTCCGGCGCGCTCCAGCACTTTACGCACCGCCGGTACCGGCCCCAAACCCATCAGGCGCGGCTCAACACCCGCCGTCGCCATCGCCACGATACGCGCGCGCGGCGTGAGTCCCTGTACGCTGGCCTGCTGTTCACTGGCGATAATCAGCGCCGCTGCGCCATCGTTAACGCCGGATGCATTCCCGGCCGTAATGACTCCGCCTTTACGGAACGGCGCTTTTAATAGCGCGAGTTGCTCAAGCGTAGTTTCCGGGCGGGGATGCTCATCATCGCGTACCGCGCTGACCGCGCCTTTCTTGCCGATGATCTGCACCGGCACGATTTCCTGCGCCAGAATGCCATCGCGCTGGGCCTGCGCCGTGCGCTGCTGGCTGCGCCAGGCGAAAGCGTCCTGGTCGGCCCGGCTGATATTTAACAATTCAGCTACATTCTCTGCCGTTTCCGGCATGCTGTCAGTTCCGAATTGTTGCGCCATGAGCGGGTTCACAAAACGCCAGCCAATCGTGGTATCGAAGAGTTCCGCCTGACGCTGATAAGGCGCGCTGGCTTTTCCCATCACGAACGGCGCGCGCGACATCGATTCCACGCCGCCGGCAATCAACAGATCGGCATCGCCGGCTTTGATCGCCCTGGCGGCAAAACCGATTGCATCCAGACCCGATCCGCACAAGCGGTTAATCGTGGTGCCCGGCACGGTATGCGGATAACCGGCCAACAACGTCGCCATATGCGCTACGTTGCGGTTATCTTCACCGGCCTGGTTAGCACAGCCGAAAATCACATCATCAATCGCTGCCGGGTCGAGCCCGGGATTGCGGCTCAGCAGCTCACGCAGCGGGATCACCGCCAGATCGTCGGCGCGGACGCCGGCCAGCGCTCCGCCGTAGCGGCCAATCGGCGTGCGGATCCCGTCACAAATAAAGGCGTCGCGCATTACACTTCTCCCGTGATTGTGCCGCCGATGCGGTGCGATTTGCCGCGAAACAGGGCCACAATCTTTTGCTGTTGATTAACAATTTCGATGTCGTAGACGCCGGTCAGCTTGCCCTGCTGTTTGACCCTGGCGGTAGCGACCAGCCTGTCGCCGGCAAACGCCGGACGAAGAAAATCAATGCTCGCCGCCGAGGCCACCGCCGCCAGCCCCTGGCTGTTACAGGCGTAAGCGAAAGCGGTATCGGCAAGCGTAAATAGCTGACCGCCGTGGCAGGTTTGATGGCCGTTAAGCATGTCCGCCGAGACGGTCATGCTCATCTGCGCAAAGCCGTCGTCCATTTCGATAAGTTCGATCCCCATCTTTCTGGCGCAGGTATCTTTTTCGTACATCACGCGCGCGTTGCGCCACGGATCATTGCTCATGGTGCTTCTCCATCAGCGCCTTCTGGCGCAACAGGGAACAGGGGCGATAGCGCTCCTCGCCATAATGACGTTGCAGGTTCTCCAGCAGTTGCAGCACCCGTCGCCAGCCAAGGCTTTCTCCCCACGCCAGCGGGCCTTGCGGATAGTTGACGCCAAGGCGCATGGCGGTATCGATGTCTTGCGCGCTGGCGACCCCTTTTTGCACCGCATCCAACGCTTCGTTGATTAGCATCGCCACCGTGCGCCACACCAGCAGTCCGGGATAATCGGCGATACGTAGCACTTTCTTGCCCTGCTGTTGGAAGTAATGCACGGCCTTATCAGTGGCCGCTGGCGCGTTGGTCGCCGCTGCGGCCAACACCACCGTATCGCTGGCGCACAGGTCATACACCACCACCGGGCGGTGGTGCTTCACACTCAGCGCCAGCGCCGTCTCGCCTTCGGTCTCCAGCAACAAGAGATCATCTAATTCAGTGACGTTGTCACTTACATCCGTAATGGATTGAGCGCCAGTAGATACCGACGGCAGCGCCGCGTCCGGCTGCGTCTCCGCGGGCCAGCGATAGACGCCGTGACCGCTCTTTTTACCCAATCGCCCGGCCAGCGCCAGCTCTTGCTGGAGGAGCGACGGCAAGTAACGGCGGTCCTGCCAGAAGGCGTTAAACACCGAACAGGTCACGGCGAAGTTGACGTCCTGGCCAATCAGGTCAGTCAACGCCAGCGGTCCCATCGGAAAACCGCCGCCGTCACGCAAAGCGGCATCGATAACCTCAGGGGCGGCAACCTGCTCTTCCAGCGCGCGCCAGGCCTCGGCGTAGAACGGACGCGCTACGCGGTTAACGATAAAACCGGGCGTTGAGCGGCAGTGCACCGGCTGTTTCCCCCAGCCGCTTACGCACTGGCACAGCTGCTCTACCACCTCCGCAGAAGTCTCCAGGCCACTCACCACCTCGACCAGCTTCATCACCGGCGCCGGATTAAAAAAGTGCAGCCCGGCCACCCGCTCCGGGTTTTTGACCCCGGCGGCGATGGCGGTAATCGAAATAGACGAGGTATTACTGGTCAACAACGTTGACGGCGCGCAGATCTCCGCCAGCTGCGCGAACAGCGCCTTTTTTACTTCCAGACGTTCAGAGGCCGCTTCGATCACTAAATCTGCATCGGCAAGCGCGGCTAAATCGTGGGCCGGATGCAGGCGCGCCAGCAGCGCGTCGGCCTGCTCAGGGGCCAGTTTGCCCCGCGCAACGCGCGACGCCAGACGCCCGGCGATACCCTCTATCGCCTGGCCTACGGCCTTAGGGTTAATATCAAAAATACGCACCGGATGTCCGGCTGCGGCGGCCACTTCAGCAATACCAGCTCCCATGGTGCCGCTGCCGATCACTGCCACCGTGGATAAGGATGTTGTCATGGCCTATTTCCCGCTGAACTGTGGTGGTCGTTTGGCCAGAAACGCGCTGACCCCTTCGCGGTAATCATCGCTGCGCCCGGCCAGACGCTGATAATCGCGCTCCAGGTCCAGCTGCGCGTCGAGACTGTTGGTTTCAGAAGCCAGCAGCGCCTTTTTAATCAGCCCAAGACCAAACGTCGGTTGCGCCGCCAGATGGCGCGCCAGCTGCAGACTGGTATCCGCCAGTTCTGAATCGTCCACTAGCTGCCAGATCATTCCCCACTGCGCGGCTTGTTCCGCGCTTAGGCTATCGCCCAGCAGCGCCAGCCCCATTGCGCGCGCGCGACCGGCCACCCGCGGCAGGAACCAGCTGCCGCCGCAGTCCGGCACCAGGCCGAGCTTACTGAACGCCATCACAAATTTGGCCGAACGCGCGGCCAGCACGATATCGCAGCCCAGCGCCAGGGTAGCGCCTGCGCCAGCGGCCACGCCGTTGACCGCGCAGATGACCGGCTTCGGCAGCGCCGCCAGACGGCGCACTAACGGGTTGTAAAAGCGTTCTACCGACATGCCGAGATCCGGCCGCGGGCCGCTGGGGTCGACATTGCGGTCGTTCAAATCCTGGCCGGCGCAAAAGCCGCGACCAGCGCCGGTGATCAGCAAGCAACGTATGCCGTCATCGCGCTCGGCCTGCTTCAGACATTCCGCCAGCTGTTGATGCATCAGATCGTTAAAACTGTTGAGGCGGTCCGGGCGATTGAGGGTAATGGTCATGACGCCCTGTTCCACTGCGCTGAGAATGAAAGCTTCCACGATTAGCGTCCTTTAAATTCCGGTGTACGTTTTTGTAAGAAGGCGTCGATGCCTTCGCGGCGGTCCTCGGTGGCGCTCAGCAGGCTAAACAGCTGGCGCTCCTGTTGCAGACCGGCCTGCAGGCTGACTTCCTGCGACAGGCGCAGCGACTGTTTTGCCGCCCGTAGCGCCAGCGGCGAATGGCGGGCGATGGTGGCAGCCAGTTTCAGGGCGTACTCATCGGTTAACGCCGCCGGATGGATATCGCTGACCAACCCGGCCTGCTGGGCCTGGCGGGCGTCAATACTTTCGCCGCTCAGCACCATCCGGCTGGCCAGCGCCTTACCTACGCTGCGGATCAGCCGCTGGGTGCCGCCAGCGCCCGGCATAATGCCGAGGGTAATTTCCGGCAGGCCAAAACGGGCGTTGTCACCGGCGACAATCAGGTCGCACAGCAGGGCCAGCTCGCAGCCGGCGCCGAGCGCGTAGCCGTTGACCGAAGCGATGAGCGGTTTAGTAAAGGCATCGATTCGCCCCCACAACCGTGGGCGAATATCATCAAGGGTGGCAGGCAGATCTTTTTCAGCCATTTCGTTGAGGTCAGCCCCGGCGGCGAAAAAACGCGCGTTACCGCTGATAACGCAGACGCCGACGCTGTCATCAATTGACGCTGCCTCCAGCACCTCGGCAATCTGGGTTAAGAGGGCATTGTTCAGCGCGTTGCGGGCCTGCGGGCGGTTCAGCGTCAGCTGTAACACCCGGCCATGACGGTGGATCAGCAGGTCACTCATGCCATCCCCCGCGCGTCAAAGTCGACTACCACATCGCCGCTGGTCGGTAACGACTGGCAGCTCAGTACGTAACCCGCCGCCAGCTCATCCGCTTCCAGACTGTAATTGGCGGCCATCGCCACTTCGCCACGCAGCACTTTGCATTTACAGGTGGCGCATACCCCGCCCTTACAGGCAAATGGTAGATCCGCGCCCTGACGCAATGCGGCATCCAGGATGCTGTCGTCTTCGGCGCTGAGGGCGATCAGCCGATCGCGCCCGTCCTGGCGGATGGTTACCGTGCGCCCTTCCGCCTGTACGCCGGCGGCGCGCTTCACATTGCCGCCAGGTGTATTAAAGCGTTCGAGATGAATCGATTTCTCCGCTACGCCAAGTTCACGTAACGTTGCTTCCGCGTCGTCCATCATCGCCGCCGGTCCACAGATAAAGGCGTCATCGAAACGGCTGAAATCCAATAAACGCGCGGAGAGCTGGCGCAGTTTGTCGCCGTCAATGCGCCCCTGTAAAAGATCGCTGTCCATCGACTCCTGGCTAAACAGGTGTATCACCTGCAGGCGCTGCGGATAGCGGTCTTTTAAATCGGCCAGCGCCTGGCGGAACATCATGCTATGGCTGCTGCGGTTGCCGTAGATCAGCGTGAAGCGGCTTTGCGGCTCGGTCGCCAGCGTCGCGCTAATGATTGCCATCATCGGCGTGATCCCGGAACCGGCGGCAATCGCCAGATATTCACCCTGCCGTTCAGCCTGCGGTTGATAACCGAAATGCCCCTGCGGCACCATCACTTCCAGCTCCATACCCTGCTGGATATCGTGCTGGGCGTAGCGCGAAAAGCGCCCGCCGTCGATAGCTTTGACCGCGACGCTAATTTCGCCGGGCGTGCGGCTGCGACAAATGGAATAACAGCGGCGCAGTTCTTCGCCGCCCAGACGGGCTTTTAGCGTCAGATGCTGGCCCGGACGAAAGCAGTACTCCGCCTGCAGGGCTTGCGGAATCGCAAAAGTGATGGTCACCGCATCGCGGGTTTCCGGCTCGACTCTCGCCACCTTAAGCGAATGGAACGTCGTCATGGCAACCTCAAATACATTTAAAGTAATCAAAAGGTTCGCGGCAGCTGTCGCAGCGATAGAGCGCTTTACAGGCCGTGGAACCGAATTCGCTAATCAGCGAGGTATGGATGCTGCCGCAGCGCGGGCAGCTCACCTCGGCGGGCATGTCCGCATGGCAGGCGTGCCCCTGCGGTGGGCTGATGCCGTACTGGCGCAGTCGCTCGCGAGCATCCTGGCTCATCCAGTCGGTGGTCCACGGCGGATCCAGCTGCAGGACGATATGTACCGGCACAAAGCCATGCTCGCTCATGACCGTGCGGATCTCGCCCAGCAGATGCTCCGTCGCCGGACAGCCCGAATAGGTCGGGGTAAAGCCAATCACCCAGCCGTCGCCGTGGCGCGCGACGCTACGCACCATTCCGAGGTCGGTGATGGTGAGTACCGGCACTTCCGGATCCGGGATCGCGCTTAATAATCCCCAGATGGTACGAACCTCTGCTGGAGCGATGTCGGCAAGACGTTGCATAGTCACCTCACTTACCACTGCAGTCCGGGATGCGAACGCTGCAGATACTGCATCTCCGCCAACAGTGGGCCGAGATGTTCACTGTGCAGCCCCTGTTTGCCGCCGCTGCGGAAAGCCGCTTCCTGCGGGATCTGTAAGCCGGAGTCGAGCAGCGCCGTGTGTACCGCGCTTTGCCATTCGGCCTGAAGCTCGCGCGGATCAACCGCAATGCCCTGCTCAACCAGGAGGAGATCCACTTCATCGGCAAGGAACAGTTCGCCGGTGAAGCGCCACAGATTGTCGACCGCCTGCTGCATTTTGCGATTTGATACCTCGGTGCCGTTACCGAGACGCTCCAGCCAGCCGTGGCTAAAGCGCTGGTGGTAACGCACCTCTTTCAGCCCTTTAGCGGCAATGGCCGCCAGCTGCGTATCGCGGCTGTTCACCAGACGGCTGAACAGGGCGACGTGCCAGACGTCGATAAAGAACTGACGGGCGATAGTGTCGGCAAAATTGCCGTTTGGCTGTTCCACCAGCAGCAGGTTGCTGAACTGGCGCTCATCGCGGCCAAAGGCCAGCGTATCTTCGTCGCCGCAGCCGTTAAGCTCGGCGGCATAGCTTAAAAAATTGCGCGCCTGGCCGAGCAGGTCGAGGCCGATGTTGGCCAGCGCAAGATCGATCTCGAGCTCGGGCGCATGGCCGCACCAGGCGCCTAAACGCTGGGACAGAATAAGACCATTGTCGCCAAGACGCAGGGCGTAGGTGGCTACGGGGTTAGGGGTATTCATCGCCGCCTCACATATGTTCCATGCCGTCCGGCACGGTATAGAAAGTCGGATGACGGTAGACTTTGCTTTCCGCCGGGTCGAAGAATTCGCCGCGCTCTTCCGGCTGCGAAGCAACGATTTCGCTGGCCTTCACCACCCAAATCGAGCAGCCTTCGCTGCGGCGGGTATAGGCATCGCGGGCGTTCTCCAGCGCCATTTGATCGTCGGCGGCGTGCAGACTGCCAACGTGGCGATGGGATAATCCCTGTTTGCTACGAACGAACACTTCATATAACGGCCAGTAAACTTTGCTCATGTTCTCTCTCCTCATGCCGCGCTGCGGGCCTGCTGTTTTTGCGCATGAGCCAGCGCGGCCTCGCGCACCCACTCGCCCTCTTCCCAGGCCTTACGCTTGGCGGCCAGCCGTTCGTGATTGCAAATCCCACGGCCGCTAATTACCTCGTTAAATTCCTGCCAGTCGATTTCGCCAAAGCGGTAGTGGCCGCTGGCTTCATCAAAGCGCAAATCCGGGTCCGGTACGGTCATGCCGAGGATCTCTACCTGCGGCACGGTGTTATCGACGAAGCGCTGACGCAGCTCGTCGTTGGAGTGCAGTTTGATTTTCCACGCCATGCTGCGGGCGCTGTTCGGCGAGTTGTCATCGTTGGGGCCAAACATCATCAGCGCCGGCCACCAGAAGCGGTTAATGGCGTCCTGCAGCATCTGCCGCTGCGCGTCATTGCCCTGCGCCAGCGCCATGCAGGCTTCAAATCCCTGACGCTGGTGAAAGCTCTCTTCTTTGCAGATTTTGACCATCGCCCGGGCATAGGGGCCGTAGGAGGTTCGGCACAGCGCCACCTGGTTGACGATGGCCGCGCCATCGACCAGCCAGCCGATCACGCCGATATCCGCCCAGCTGAGGGTCGGGTAGTTAAAAATGGAGGAGTATTTCATCTGCCCGTCGAGCATTTTCTGATACAGGTCTTCCCGCGCGCAGCCCAGCGTTTCCGCGGCGCTATAGAGATAAAGCCCATGCCCGGCCTCATCCTGTACCTTAGCCAGCAGGATCGCTTTGCGGCGCAGCGTCGGCGCGCGGGTGATCCAGTTGCCTTCCGGCAGCATGCCGACAATTTCCGAGTGCGCGTGCTGGCCTATCTGCCGAATCAAGGTCTTACGATAGGCATCCGGCATCCAGTCCTGCGGTTCGATGGCCGTTTCCTGCGCGATGCGCTGGTCAAAGCGTTGTTCTTCTGTCACGTCATCACCTTTATGATTCCGATATTCACAACAAAAACATTTATGTGAATCACTTTGTTTATTGAAGGTTACATATTGGTTAAATAAAACCACAAATTTTGTTTGTTCTTTTTGTGATGATAACCGCAAAACCTTTTGTAAATAGCCGATAAAACAGCGATATAAGTACAACAACCAATTAACCACCGATCACAATGTTAATAAAATATTAAATACGGGCTTGATTTTTATGATTCATAAAAGAACTATTTATAGATATCACACGTAACATATTTGGAGATTTGCGATGCAGCAGTTAGCCAGTTACTTATCCGGCGCCTGGCAGACCGGCCGGGGCAGCGCCCGTACTATCCATCACGCCATTACCGGCGCGGCGCTTTGGGAGGTGACCAGTGAAGGACTGGATATGGCGCAGGCGCGCCGCTTCGCGATTGAACGCGGTGGCAAAGCCCTGCAGGCGATGACCTTTATTGAACGTAGCGCGATGCTGAAAGCAGTGGCGAAACACCTGCTGGAGCAGAAAGCCGAGTTCTACGCCATCTCGGCGCAAACCGGCGCAACCCGCGCCGACAGTTGGGTGGATATTGAAGGCGGTATCGGTACTTTGTTCACTTATGCCGGGCTGGGTAGTCGCGAACTGCCGGACGATATCCTGTGGCCGGAGGACGAGCTAATTCCGCTCTCCAAACAGGGCAGTTTTGCCGCACGTCACGTGCTGACCTCGAAGTCGGGCGTCGCCGTACATATCAACGCCTTCAACTTCCCCTGCTGGGGAATGCTGGAAAAACTGGCGCCCACGTGGCTTGCCGGTATGCCGGCTATCATTAAACCGGCAACCGCTACCGCCCAGCTCACCCAGGCGATGGTAAAAGCGATTGTCGACAGCGGCCTGGTGCCTGAAGGCGCCATCAGCCTGATTTGCGGCGGCGCGGGCGATCTTCTCGACCATCTCGATAGCCAGGACGTGGTGACCTTTACCGGCTCTGCCGCCACCGGCCAGCAGCTACGGTCGCATCCTAACCTGCTGGCCAAATCCATTCCCTTTACCATGGAAGCAGATTCGCTCAACTGCTGCGTATTAGGCGAAGATGTCACCCCGGAGCAACCGGAATTCGCGCTGTTTATTCGGGAAGTGGTCCGCGAGATGACCGCGAAAGCCGGGCAAAAATGTACCGCTATCCGCAGAATCATTGTGCCACTAGCTCAGATTAATGCGGTTAGCGATGCACTGATCTCCCGCCTGCATAAAGTAACCGTCGGTGACCCTGCGCAGGAGGGCGTTAAAATGGGGGCCCTGGTTAATAGCGAACAGCGTCAGGATGTGCAGGATAACGTCAATAAACTGATTGCCGCCGGCTGCGAAGCCCTGCTTGGCGGACAGGCAGATCTTAATGCTGACGGCGCATTCTTCCCGCCGACCCTGTTGTACTGCTCACAGCCAGATGAAACGCCGGCAGTCCACGCCATAGAAGCTTTTGGCCCGGTAGCGACGCTGATGCCATATCGTGACCGCCAGCATGCGCTGACGCTGGCGCGCGCCGGCGGCGGTAGTCTGGCCGGGACGTTGGTCACCGCCAGCGGCGAACTGGCGCGCGAGTTTATCCTTGGCGCCGCGCGCGCGCATGGTCGTATTCAGATCCTTAACGAGGAGTCCTCGGCAGAGTCGACCGGCCACGGCTCGCCGCTGCCGCAGCTGGTACACGGCGGCCCCGGCCGCGCTGGCGGCGGAGAAGAGCTTGGCGGGCTGCGCTCGGTGAAACACTATATGCAGCGTACCGCGGTCCAGGGCAGCCCAACGATGCTGGCGACCATCGGCCAGCAGTGGGTGCGTGGCGCGCAGGTTAGCGAAGACCGCATTCATCCCTTCCGTAAATACTTCGAAGAAATCCAGCCCGGCGATAGCTTATTAACCCCGCGGAGAACCCTGACCGAAGCGGATATCGTTAACTTCGCCTGCCTGAGCGGCGACCATTTCTATGCGCATATGGACAAAATCGCCGCCGCCGAGTCGATTTTCGGCGAGCGGGTGGTTCACGGCTATTTCCTGATCTCCGCAGCGGCCGGGCTGTTCGTCGATGCCGGCGTCGGGCCGGTTATCGCTAACTACGGCATGGAAAACCTGCGCTTTATTGAACCCGTCAAACCGGGAGACACCATTCAGGTTCGCCTGACCTGTAAGCGGAAAACGGTTAAACGTCAGCGCAGCGCCGATGAGAAAGCCACCGGCGTCGTTGAATGGGCTGTTGAGATTTTCAACCAGCACCAGCAGGCGGTGGCGCTGTATTCCATTCTTACCCTGGTGGCGCGCCAGCAGGGAGATTTCCCGACGTGATGCGCTGAAAATCGCCCGGCGGCGCTGCGCTTGCGCGGGCCTACAGACAGTCAGGCCCGGTTGGGTAGGCCGGGTAAGGCGTCAGCCGCCACCCGGCAAAAAAATCGGCGCACGTTCTCAATGCCTCTTCGGAGGCATTTTTTACGTCCGTCTGGCAAAACTGACAAACAAGCTGGCAAAAGCAAACAAACGTTCCTGGGCGGCAGACTGCTAGGGTAAGCGTAACAAAGCCGACATTCGCAGCGGCAATAACAACACAACAATAAGATGAGGTCACAATGGCAAACGGCTTAATGTTTTCCCCTCGTAAAACCGCGCTGGCCCTCGCTGTCGCGGTGATTTGCGCCTGGCAATCACCGGTCTTCGCTCACGGTAGCGAAGCGCACATGGTGCCGTTGGATAAAACGCTGCAGGAATTCGGCGCCGATGTGCAGTGGGATGACTACGCGCAAATGTTTACCCTGATAAAAGACGGCGCTTACGTCAAAGTCAAGCCCGGCGCCAAAACGGCGATCGTCAACGGTAAATCCCTTGATCTACAGGTGCCGGTGGTAATGAAGGAAGGTAAAGCCTGGGTCTCCGATACCTTTATCAACGATGTGTTCCAGTCCGGTCTCGATCAGACCTTCCAGGTAGAAAAGCGCCCTCACCCGTTAAACTCGCTCTCGGCGGCGGAAATCGGTGAAGCGGTGACCATTGTTAAAGCTGCGCCGGAGTTCCAGCCGAATACCCGCTTTACTGAGATTTCCTTACACGAGCCGGACAAGGCGGCGGTATGGGCCTTTGCCCTGCAAGGAACGCCCGTTGATGCCCCGCGCACCGCCGATGTGGTGATGCTCGATGGCAAACATGTCATTGAAGCCGTCGTCGATCTGCAAAACAAAAAAATCCTCTCATGGACGCCAATTAAAGGCGCCCATGGGATGGTGCTGCTCGATGATTTTGTCAGCGTGCAGAACATTATCAATGCCAGCAGCGAATTCGCTGAGGTGCTGAAAAAGCACGGTATCACCGATCCCAGCAAAGTGGTCACCACCCCGCTCACCGTTGGCTACTTTGATGGCAAAGATGGCCTGCAGCAGGATGCGCGTCTGCTGAAGGTCGTCAGTTACCTGGATACCGGCGACGGCAACTACTGGGCGCACCCGATTGAAAACCTGGTGGCGGTGGTCGACCTTGAAGCGAAGAAAATTATCAAAATTGAAGAAGGCCCGGTGATCCCGGTCCCAATGGAACCACGACCTTATGATGGCCGGGACCGCAACGCCGCGGCGGTGAAACCGCTGGATATTACCGAACCGGAAGGCAAAAACTATACGATTACCGGCGATACCATCCACTGGCGGAACTGGGATTTCCACCTGCGCCTTAACTCGCGCGTCGGGCCCATTCTCTCGACGGTGACTTACAACGATAACGGCACAAAACGCCAGGTGATGTATGAAGGTTCCCTCGGCGGGATGATCGTGCCCTACGGCGACCCGGACGTCGGCTGGTATTTCAAAGCCTACCTCGACTCCGGCGATTACGGCATGGGCACTCTGACATCGCCGATCGTCCGCGGCAAAGATGCGCCATCGAATGCGGTACTGCTGGATGAAACTATCGCCGATTACACCGGCAAACCGACCACGATTCCCGGCGCGGTCGCCATATTTGAACGCTACGCCGGGCCGGAATATAAGCATCTGGAAATGGGCAAACCTAACGTCAGCACCGAGCGCCGGGAACTGGTGGTACGCTGGATCAGTACCGTCGGGAACTATGATTATATCTTTGACTGGGTGTTCCACGACAACGGCACCATCGGCATCGATGCCGGCGCCACCGGGATTGAAGCCGTTAAAGGCGTGATGGCGAAGACCATGCACGACCCCAGCGCCAAAGAGGATACCCGCTACGGGACGCTGATCGACCATAATATTGTCGGCACCACCCACCAGCATATTTATAATTTCCGCCTCGATCTCGACGTGGACGGCGAAAACAACACCCTGGTGGCGATGGATCCTGAAGTGAAGCCAAACACCGCCGGCGGCCCGCGCACCAGCACCATGCAGGTGAATCAGTACACAATCGATAGCGAGCAGAAAGCGGCGCAGAAATTCGACCCTGGCACCATCCGCCTGCTGAGCAACACCAGCAAAGAGAACCGCATGGGTAACCCGGTCTCTTACCAGATTATCCCTTATGCCGGCGGCACGCACCCGGCGGCGACCGGCGCCCGGTTCGCCCCGGACGAGTGGATATATCATCGTCTGAGCTTTATGGATAAACAGCTGTGGGTGACGCGCTACCATCCAGGCGAACGTTATCCGGAAGGAAAATATCCCAACCGCTCCGCCCAGGATACCGGCTTAGGCCAGTACGCAAAGGATGATGAGTCGCTGACTAACCACGATGACGTCGTATGGATTACCACCGGCACCACGCACGTCGCGCGCGCCGAAGAGTGGCCGATCATGCCGACCGAGTGGGCGCACGCGCTGCTCAAGCCGTGGAACTTCTTTGACGAAACCCCAACGCTTGGCGAGAAGAAAAAATAATCTTAACCCGCGGTAAAATCGAGCAGGATTTTACCGCTTCTTCCCGGCTGGCCTGCGGCGGCAATCGCTTCACGCCAGTCGCGCAGCTTTATCACCTGCGCTGCAGGCTGCGCCGTGGTCGACAGCTGGCGCCAGATCGCCTTAAAAGCAGCCTGCCAGGCATCGACGCTGAGTGTTGGTAAGGCCTCCCGCAGATGAAATTTGCGTACCGATGCGCTGCCTCGCGTCTGGGTGAGCGGTTTACCGGCTAGCAGGCCGTAAGAGACAAGCGTTGACGACTGCGGCAGTACCGATAGCAGAAAGTCAGCCAGCTCACCGCCCACCGCATCAAACACCAGATCGCTGTACTGACTCACTTGTTCAATCAGCGCCCTGTCACCTTCGAGTAGCGGATAGACGCCATACTGCTGTAAGCGCGGGATGTGCTGCGGCGAGCGAATAATACCGCTTACCGAACGCGCGCCCATGGCGAGCGCCCACTGTCCCAGCAGGCTGGCGCAGGACGATGAAGCAGCGGTCAAAAGCAGATGTTTCCCCGCCACCGGCCAGCGCGTCAGCATCAGCATTGCGGTCAGCGGATTGATATAGCCGCGCGCGGCCAGGATGTCATCTATCTCTTCAGCGACCGGCACCAGCCAGCGCGGGTCAATATCAAGATAACGCTGCCAGGTTCCGGCGCCGCGCAGCGGCAGAACCCGCAGCCCCAGTCGTGGACGCCCACTCGTCGCGTCTTCAATCACCACACCAACACCTTCATAGCCCGCTACCGATGGCAGCGTCGTACGATGGCGGTAAGCGCCGGTAATGGGAATCAGATCGGAAGGGTTGACCGGCGCATAGCGCATTTGCACGCGTACTCGTCCGGGCGCCAGCGGCGGCAACGGCAGGTGATGCAGCGCGAGCGCCGTTTCCGGCGCGCCGTACTGCTGATAGCAAAGCGCATCATTCCACATAGCGGGGCAACATCAGAAAAAAAGAGCGCCGATCATAGCAAATCAGCGCTCGGGGGGAAGAGGTATGTGCGCCTTCTCCGGGCTACCAAATCGCACAGCGCTGTAGCCCCGGTAAGCGGCAGCGCCACCGGGGGGTTTTGAGATCACCAGCACCAGTAGTGTCAGCCAGCGTGGTGAATAAATTAAAGGCAGGCCGCACGAACCGTAGGTCGGATAAGCGTAGCGCCATCCGACAAAAAATCAGTAGCGCACGCACACCGATTTGGTTTCGCACCAGTCGTCCAGCCAATCCGGACCAAAATCGCGCCCGGTACCGGACTGCTTCATCCCGCCGAACGGCAGGTTGGCATCAATCAGCGTATGGCTGTTGACCCATACTGTACCGGCCTGCAGACGATCGGTATAGTTCAGCGCCTGAGTCAGGTCGCGGGTCCAGACGCTGGCGGTGAGGCCAAAATCACTGTCGTTGGCTAAGCGTAGCGCCTCTTCGCCATCGGCGACGCGCACCAGGTTCACCACCGGGCCAAACACCTCTTCGCGATTCAGGCGCAGCCCGGCATCCGGATTAATCACCAGCGTCGGCGCAATATAAAAACCGTTACCATTCGGCCCAACGTTACCGCTGATCAGCTCGGCGTTTTGCTTACGCGCTTCGTCCAGATAAGCGGCCACTTTGGCGCAGTGCGCCTGCGACACCACCGGGTTAATTTGCGTCGTTTCAACCATTCCCGGCCCCACCTGCAGCGACTTGACCGCCTGCTCAAAGCCAGCGACCAGGTTATCAAACAGCGGCGCTTCGATATAGATCCGCGAACTGGCGGCGCATACCTGCCCCTGATTGAGGAAACTTCCGGTCATTAACCCTTCAATCACCCACTGCGGATCGGCATCTTTCAGCACGATGGCCGGGTTTTTGCCGCCGAGTTCAAGGGTTACACGGGTCAGGCGATCGGCCGCCGCGCGGGCAATCTGTTTGCCGGTGGCGGTCGAACCGGTGAAGCTCACTTTCGCCACCTGCGGATGGGTCGTTAAGGCCGCCCCGCACTCGGCGCCGCTACCGGTGACGACGTTAAAGACGCCGTCCGGGATCCCGGCCTCCGTGGCCAGCTCCGCGACTCGCAGCAGGGTTAACGGCGTGGTCTCAGAGGGTTTAATCACAATGGAACAACCGGAGGCCAGCGCCGGCATCACCTTCCACATGCCGATCATCAGGGGGAAGTTCCAGGGAACAATCCCCGCCACCACCCCAACCGGCTCTTTACGGGTCCACGCCTGATAGCGCGCGCCTTCCGGGAACGGAATGGAAACGTCCAGCGTACGGCCGCTGATTTTAGTGGTCAATCCGGCGGTGTAGCGCATCCAGTTGAGGGTGCAACCGACTTCAAACGCGCGCGAAATATTGATCGACTTCCCCTGTTCAAGGGTTTCGAGCTGCGCCAGCTCTTCACCATGCTGTTCCACCAGATCGGCGAAACGTAGCAGGATCCGTTCGCGGTCGGCCGGCGTTCGCCCGGCCCAGCTACGGGCGACAAAAGCGCGCCAGGCGGACATCACCGCGCGGTCAACGTCGGCGGCATTAGCATCTGCCGTAGTGGCAATCGCCTGGCCGGTGGCCGGGTCCCAGACGGTTAAGCGTTTTTCGCTCTGTGCCGCCTGCTGGTTGCCATCAATATATAAGCCATGCTGTCTGTCGAGAAATTGCTGTACGCTGGCGAGCAGCGCGACCTGTGATGTGGACATGCGACTTCCTTATTGTTCGCGGATAGTGCACACAGTCTAGGACGGGTCAGCCATTTGCGCTTTTTTCTCTGTGACAATCATTTTTGCCGCTGTGACAGGTCCCGCAATTAAGCACCCTGGCAGGCGGCGAAATGTGCCGTAGGTAATAGTTCTTTCATATACTCCACGCTGCGCTCTTGCCACTCACGGCGTAAATGCAACAATACAGAAACATTATTTTTACAGGGTGCAGACGATGGCGACGGTAGAAAGCGGGCAGGACTATCAGCGTTGGTTAGCGAAGATTAATCAGGTATGCGGCCATTTTGCCGCCCGTCCGCTGGAAGGCGCGTTCCATGGCGAGATTGATGCAAGCTATACCGGCAGCCTCAAAGTCAGTACCGTCACCGCCCGCGGCGTCAATCTTTACCGCACCCGTAATGAAATTAAACGCGACAACGACGCCTGGTTCTATACCGTTTTTCAGCTCGAGGGCCAGGCGGCTATCGAGCAGGACGAGCGCCAGGTAGTGCTTGAGGCCGGCGATATCACGCTCATTGATGCCTCACGTCCCTGCTCTATATTCTGGCAACAAACGTCAAAACAGGCTTCGCTGCTGCTGCCCCGCCAGCTTGTGGAAAGCCAGCTGCACGGCAGCGACATCAGCATCGCCACCCGGCTGAATAAAACGCTGCCGATGGTCCAGCTTAGCCAACGGCTGCTGCAAGAAAGTATGCGCAGCCCGGCGCTCTCAGAAAGCGAAGGCGAAGCGGCGCTGGAGGCTATCGTCTGTCTGCTGCGGCCAATGCTGCAGCAGCATGACGCGCCGCCGACGCGCCGGGACAAGCAATTTCAAAAAATCATGGCGTTGATAGATGAGTCGATACAGTCGGAGCAGCTGCGTCCGGAGTGGCTGGCCGGGGAAACCGGCATGTCGGTACGCAGCCTGTACCGCCTGTTTGCCGATAAGGGGCTGGTGGTCGCGCAGTATATTAAGAACCGGCGTCTCGACCTGTGCGCACGGGCGCTACAAAACGCTCATGATGAAGAGAAGCTGGCGGGAATTGGCTACAGTTGGGGCTTTACCGACCATAGCCATTTTTCGACAGCGTTTAAGCAGCGCTTCGGCGTATCGCCCGGCGAATACCGTAAGCGCTATCGGTAACTATTTGCGCAGCCATTTGCCGTTAATACCCTGCACATATTCCCCCGGCTGCGCCCGGGCGACCAGCTTCTGCCCGGCCATTTTCGCCACTTCATCCACCGGCAGATTATTGTCATCCGCCAGTTGCTGATAGCTTTCGCTGCGCGCGGCATTAATCTGTTTAACTAACGCCAACGTCTGCGCATCCTGTTTCAGCGGCGCCAGGTAGCCGTTCAGCGTTTCCCCCACCCGCCCCTGCGCCCGCGCCTCATTCAAGGTCAGCGCCAGCGCCGGGCTACTCAACAGCATTAACGCCAGGGTGGCTGTCAGCAGTCGTTTTTTCATTATCGCCTCAGAACAGATCGCTACGCGACTTCAGTAGATTTTCGACGTCCTTATCCACCTTAATATGAATCTCATGCTCAATTTTGACATTCATATTGATGGTGATCGGCTCCTTGGACGCGGCGATTTCAATACGCGGCGTACAGCCTGCCAGCAGCAGGGTCGCCAGCGCCGCGGCGAACAGTTTTATCATTTTGGTTCCTTACATGTATCCGTACAGCGCGGGGCGGGCAGTTTCGCATTCTGCTCAAGCCATGCCTGCAAATTATCGCCGAAGCGCAAGCTGCGCCACAGATCGAAAATATTCTCTTCATGGGTATAGTTTAAATGCACGGTGCTGCTTTTTCCGTCCACCCGGCTGGTGCCGCTAATCGCCGCGCTCATCGTCAGCTTGCCGAGATTATCAAGGTTGATACGCGTCCAGGATTTCGAGACTTCCATATAGCGCAGCCAGTTGATCGCCGCGCCGGCGGAAACGTTGTCGGCCACCAGCGCATCGGCGGTATCTTTATCCAGACGCATGGTCATCGGGCCGGGGTTGCTAAACCAGCCGTCTTTAATAATCCACTGATCGTTGTTCAGCCATAACGGTAACGCGCCGTTAAACGCGCCAGACACCGCAAACTGTTTTACTTTGATGGCGCTGATTAATTCACTACTGGAGATATTCTGCAGACGCAGTAGCGCCGGCTGATGCTGCGGCATCCTTAGCTGCTGCATGGTCAGCTTGCCGCCAAGGATATCAACATTGACGTTGCTCAATTCCAGCGGATCCTGCTCGCTCCAGGGCCATGTTCCCTGGAGATCGGCGCTGAGATTTTTGGCGGTAAACTGGTTGACGATTTCGCCAATGCGCAGCGAAACCGGACGGCGGGTACCGAGCTGCCAGCTTCCGCCGCTGAAGCGGAATGGCAGAACAAAGTCGACGCCGTTGATCTGGTTGTCCGGCATCCAGGCGCTACCGCCTTTTAAGACGCCGTGGCCCCCGGCCTCAAAACCCTGCCCGGCTGCCGCGGAAAATGCTACCTGCGCATACATATCACCTTCACGCAGGGTCATTTTCCAGTCCGGCGGGATCAGCGGCTGGAATACGCTTAGCGACTGTTTCGGCCACCAGGCCTGGCCACGCAGGCGTTCGCCGTCCCAACGGCCGGTCAGACGAATCGGGCCGATTTTCTCCGCGTGTAATGAGCCGTTAAACAGGAACCAGGTCGGATCGCGGCCATCAATATTGAACTTGAGCGTTGACGGCGGCAGAACGCTGCCGCCGCTGAAAGTGGTTTTACCGGCATCAAGCGACAACGCGCCGCTGAATTTTGGATGCTGTTCATTGCGCAGCCAGTGAATGGGTTTATCGAGGGTCAGGCGCGGCGTGCTGACCAGCATGGTGCCGTACTGTAGCTTATCGAACCCGGTCGACAGGCTGTTAAGAATAATGGCGCTGTCCCGCCACTCGCCGGCGCCCTTCACATCCCAGCGCGCCTGCATCGGCGTAAAGTGACCATCTCCCCAGTATCGCCACGACCAGCGACCGCGGTCGGGCATAAAGTTGTCGGCTTGCCCATCCAGGTGCAGGATGAAATCGCCCATTTCCTGTTCGTGGGCGCGCAGTATCGCCTGCAGGCGGCCATCCACCCCCTGCTGAGTCACTTTCACTCCCGCCAACGGCAGGCGGATCTCATCGATATTCAGCGAGTCAATCACCCGCCCGCGCGATCGCAGCAGCGCGCCGGGATGAAAAGCCAGCTCAGGCGTCGTTAGCGGCCCGCTGAGTTTGGCGGGCAGCACGGCGTAAAAAATCATATCGTCGAGCTTGGCTTCGCCGGTCAGGCTGAGCGGCATGTCGCTGTGATCCATGCTTAGCTTACCTGGACCAATGTTCAGCACGGCGTTCCCCTTACCGGCTTCACCGTGCGTTAACACATTGAGCCGGCCGCTGATTTCCATCTCTTCGGTGCCTTTTTGCCAGTCGCCAACCGATAGCGCCACCCGCCCGCTAAGCGGATAGCCGGCATAAACCGCGTTCCAGCGCCCGTCGCTGATGGTGATACGTTCCGGGGTTATCTCCCACGGCAGGTCGAGCATCGGCTCAACCTCACCGCGCGGCGTGACCAGCAGCTGGCCGCGATTTTTCTGCCATTCCAGTTCCGCATCCACCAGACCCGGCGTTTGCGGGAATTCGAAAGTGCTGACCAGATGACCATCGACCGGTAGGCCATCCGGCACCAGCGGCATTTCGAATTCACCGACCAGCTTAACCGGCGCCTGATCTTCCACCAGCCGCGCGCTAAAATTGCTGACCATTAAGGTCTGGCCGCGCAGTTTCGCCTGTAGCGTGACCTCTTTGCCTGAATAACCGATATCCTGCTGCCCAGGCGTCAACGACATCACCAGTTTTCCCTGCCATTTTTCCCACGGCGACAGGCGCAGATTGTCGATAGTTAACCAGCTATATGGCAGCATTGATTGCCACTCGGCGAGGGTTCGCGGCGCGCCGGAGAGCGGTTCGCTGGAGGGGATCTTAGCCAGGCAGGCGCTATTGATATCCAGTTCACTCAGGTGTAACCGCCAGCGGCTGGGATGGGTAAGACGCGCGTTGCTGACGCGAGCAATTTCACAATCGCCCACCAGGTAGCGTAAATCGGGGATAACCAACGAGGAGCGCGTCAGGCGCGGACTTTCGCCAAGCGAGATCCGCGTGCCGACCGGCAGCCAGATACCCGCCAGCGTCGGAACCCAATGCGTTAATGTGGCCAGCAGGGCCAACGGCAGCAAAATTAGAGCTAATAACAGCGCAAGAGCGGCTTTATATTTACCCTTCATGGGCAGTCAAATCCTGATTCTAAGTAAAAGCCGATAAGTGCCTATTGTGGCACGTTCGACCCGCGAGTGAAAGTTAACGTCCAGATTAAGGATAGCCGCACTCATTTCTGCTGAAAAAATATTTAGTCTTCGTTTAAATTATGCCTGCGACACTTGGAAAAACAGGTAATAAGGAGCCGTTATTCCGTGGAGCTCATTATCTCGCTGATCGAACGCGCGCAGAGCCACTATTCATTGGTATTACTGATTGTTTTCCTGCTGACCTTCAGTAAATCCTGCGCCCTCATCTCTTTTGTGATCCCCGGGACCTCCGGTTTGCTGGTGCTCGGGGCGTTGGCGTCAACCAGTATCGGTCATTTCTTGCTAATGTGGCTAAGCGCCAGCCTCGGCGCAATCGGCGGATTCTGGCTCTCATGGCAAATTGGCCGTCGCTATCAGCATCATCTGCAGCGTCTGCGCTGGCTCAGCGCCGAACGAGTGCTGCGCAGCCAGCTATTCCTGCGCCGTCACGGCGGTTGGGCGGTATTCTTTGGCCGCTTTCTGTCGCCGCTGCGAGCAACGTTACCGCTGGTTACCGGCGCCAGCGGTACGCCGCTATGGCGTTTTCAGGTGGCCAACGTTGCATCGGGTTTACTCTGGCCATTTATCCTGCTGGCGCCGGGAGCATTTAGCCTTAGTTTTTGGTGAAACGTATTGTCTTTTAAAGAGATTTCTTAAGACTGCGATATGCTCTAGAATTAATATCATAACCTGATGATTAAACTAATTTTTAATATTTGTAAGATTATTTTAATTATGCTACCGTGACGGTATTATCACTAGAGGAAAGCCTTATGAAAATCGCTGTTTATAGTACCAAGCAGTACGATAAAAAGTATCTGCAGCATGTTAACGACGCATACGGCTTTGAACTGGAATTTTTCGACTTCCTGCTGACCGAAAAGACCGCAAAAACGGCCAACGGTTGTGAAGCGGTATGTATCTTCGTTAACGACGACGGTAGCCGTCCGGTGCTGGAAGAGCTGAAAGCCCACGGCGTGAAATACATCGCGCTGCGCTGCGCCGGGTTTAACAACGTCGATCTTGACGCTGCTAAAGAGCTGGGTCTGCGCGTCGTGCGCGTTCCGGCCTACTCGCCGGAGGCCGTAGCAGAACACGCCATCGGTATGATGATGTCCCTGAACCGCCGTATCCACCGTGCTTACCAACGTACCCGCGATGCCAACTTCTCGCTGGAAGGGCTGACCGGCTTCACGATGTACGGTAAAACCGCGGGAGTGATCGGCACCGGTAAAATCGGCGTCGCGACGCTGCGGATCCTTAAAGGTTTCGGTATGCGCCTGCTGGCGTTTGATCCCTATCCGAGCGCGGCGGCGCTGGATCTCGGCGTTGAATATGTCGACCTGCCGACGCTGTACGCGCAGTCCGACGTTATCTCGCTGCACTGCCCGCTTACCGACGAAAACTATCACCTGCTCAATCAGGCAGCCTTCGATCAGATGAAAGACGGCGTGATGGTCATTAATACCAGCCGCGGCGCGCTAATCGATTCTCAAGCGGCTATCGACGCGCTGAAGCATCAGAAAATCGGCGCGCTGGGAATGGACGTGTATGAAAATGAACGCGATCTGTTCTTTGAAGATAAATCGAACGATGTCATTCAGGATGACGTGTTCCGCCGGCTCTCCGCCTGCCACAACGTGTTGTTTACCGGCCACCAGGCGTTCCTGACGGCTGAAGCGCTGATCGGTATTTCCGAAACAACGTTGAGTAATCTTCAGCAGGTTGCTAAGGGCGAAACCTGCCCGAACGCGCTGGTCTAAGCTTCTTTCCCCTTTTGTGCTCCCCGTTAGCGGGGGGCACATTCAGACAATCCCCACAGATCCTGCCTGCATTACAGTTACACTGTTTTTCGTTTTATTGATATGACAAATGTTTTGGAGTACGAATGAATAAGTTTGCTGCACTGCTGGCGGCGGGAATGCTGCTATCGGGCTGCGTATACAACAGTAAAGTTTCTACCAACGCCGAACAACTGCAACATCATCGTTTTGTGCTGACCAGCGTTAACGGCCAGGCGCTGCCGACAGGCCAGACGCCACCGCCGGAAATTAGCTTCGGCGAAAAAATGTATGTGTCAGGCACGATGTGCAACGGCTTCAGCGGCCAGGGCAAGCTGTCTGACGGCGAGCTAAAAGTTGAACAGCTGGCGATGACGCGTAAGCTGTGCGCGGATCCGCAACGGAACGCGCTGGATAATACCCTCAGCAAAATGCTGCGCGATGGCGCGCAGGTCGATCTGACGGAGAATCAGCTCACGCTGGCGACCGCCGACCAATCACTGGTGTATAAACTCGCCGATTTAATGTAGCGAGACGCGTTGCGTATTAGTAGTTTCCGCAGCTTCCGCCCGCTAATGCCTGCTCGCTGCAGCGTTTACCATTCGGTAGCGCGCACATGCCAATAGCGCTGCCATCAAGCTGGCGGGCAACGGATAATGAACCGCCAACCATCGCGCAATTCGCCTGGCCGCTGTCGCTCATCGCCGCGCGCATGCCGGGCGGTACGTGTGCCGCGGTGGCCTGTTGCACCGGCTCGTTGCTACAAGCCGACAGTAATAACGCAGCGCACCCCACTAAAAACGCAGCTCGCATCCTCTCCCCCTTTCAGAAACATCTTAGAATAAACAAACTCAAGAATAATAGGCAGCGCAGCGCCTGCCGTCGAGAGGCGAAATACGTATTTATGCGCCTCATTAACATTTTCTAGCAAATTTTCCGCTTAAAGCTTGATCTCGGCAGGCAAAGCGCCTTACCAGCGAGGCTTTCATCCCAGCCCGAAATATTTTCCCGACGAAAAAATCACGGTTGCAGCGACCGGGCGGCATAGTTTGCACATGATGATTGCGGTGCCGGGTGCCTCCCGGTGAATTAGCCAGTTCGAGCTAATTCGCGTGCTAATTTTCGCCAACAGGGAACTGAACTGAACGCTCCGCCGCAGAGGGGAATTCACCGCAGCAAATAAATAGCACGCGATTGCCGGTTGGCTAAAAGCTATTAAATTTAAAAATATATTTTGCTTTGTTTAAGCGATGCATCGCCGGTATCCGTCACTACCTTTTGAGCTCTCTGGTCAGCCACTTTTCTGTTTTTCCGCCAAAAAATTGATCCAAACATAGATAAGGACATTCCCAAGGACACAAATGCGAAAATGGTCGCGGCGGGCGTTTGCTAAAATATGGAAATAACAACAGGACTCGTCGCCGTTTCACGAGTCCCTTCTTTTTGCGCAATGTAAGGGTGTCTTCTTATGATTACGATTGACGGTAATGGCGCGGTCGCTTCAGTCGCGTTTCGCACGAGTGAAGTTATCGCCATCTACCCGATTACGCCCAGTTCAACGATGGCGGAGCAGGCCGACGCCTGGTCTGGCGATGGGCTGAAAAACGTCTGGGGGGACGTCCCCCGCGTGGTCGAAATGCAGTCGGAAGCCGGGGCTATCGGCGCCGTGCACGGCGCGCTGCAGACCGGCGCCCTTTCCACTTCCTTTACGTCATCGCAGGGCCTGCTGCTGATGATCCCGACGCTGTACAAGCTGGCCGGCCAGTTGATGCCTTTTGTCCTGCATGTCGCCGCCCGTACCGTCGCCACTCATGCGCTGTCAATTTTCGGCGATCATTCCGACGTGATGGCCGTGCGTCAGACCGGCTGCGCGATGCTCTGCGCCAGCAGCGTCCAGGAAGCGCAGGACTTCGCGCTGATTTCCCATATCGCCACGCTGCAAAGCCGCGTGCCGTTTATTCATTTCTTTGATGGTTTCCGCACCTCGCACGAAATCAACAAAATCGCTCCGCTGGCGGATGACACCATTCGTTCCCTGCTGCCGCAGGATAAAATCGCCGAGCATCGCCAACGCGCCCTTAACCCGGAGCATCCGGTCATTCGCGGCACCTCCGCCAATCCCGACACTTATTTCCAGTCCCGTGAAGCAACCAACCCTTGGTACGACGCGGTGTACGAGCACGTTGAAACGGCGATGAATGATTTCGCCGCCGCCACCGGTCGCCAGTACAAACCGTTCGAATTTTACGGTCATCCGCAGGCGGAACGAGTTATTGTCATCATGGGGTCCGCTATCGGTACCTGTGAAGAGGTCGTTGATGAACTGCTGAGCCGTGGGGAAAAAGTCGGTGTGCTGAAAGTTCGCCTCTATCGCCCGTTCTCCGCCGCGCATCTGCTGCAGGCCTTACCGGAAAGCGCCCGCGCGGTTGCCGTACTGGATCGCACCAAAGAACCCGGCGCGCTGGCCGAACCGCTATACCTCGATGTTATGACCGCACTGGCGGAAGCCTTCAACCGCGGCGAGCGCGAAACGCTACCGCGTACTATTGGCGGCCGTTATGGTCTCTCGTCCAAAGAGTTTGGCCCGGAATGCGTGCTGGCTATCTTCAATGAATTACAAGCCGCACAGCCCAAGCCTCGTTTTACCGTTGGCATTTACGATGATGTGACGAACCTTTCGCTGCCGCTGGCGGAAAACACGTTACCTGCGGAAGCGAAGCTGGAAGCGCTGTTTTACGGCCTCGGCAGCGACGGTAGCGTCTCGGCGACCAAAAACAATATCAAGATTATCGGCAACTCCACGCCGTGGTTCTCGCAGGGCTATTTTGTCTATGATTCGAAGAAGGCCGGCGGCCTGACCGTCTCGCACCTGCGCGTTAGCGAAAAACCGATCCGCTCGTCGTATTTGATCTCACAGGCCGATTTCGTTGGCTGCCACCAGCTGCAATTTATCGATAAATATCAGATGGTAGAGCGGTTGAAGCCCGGAGGCATTTTCCTGCTCAATACGCCCTACAGCGCTGATGAGGTATGGTCCCGCCTGCCGCAGGAAGTACAGGCCGCGCTGAATCAAAAGCAAGCGCGCTTTTATGTGGTTAACGCGGCGAAAATCGCCCGCGAGTGCAGCCTTGGCGCGCGCATCAACACCGTTATGCAGATGGCTTTTTTCCATTTAACCCAAATCCTGCCGGGCGACAGCGCGCTGGCCGAACTGCAGGGTGCGATTGCCAAAAGTTATAGCAGTAAAGGTCAGGAGCTGGTGGAACGCAACTGGCAGGCGCTGGCGCTGGCCCGCGAATCGCTGGCGGAAGTGCCGCTGCAGCCGGTTAACGCCAGCAGCCCTAATCGTCCGCCAGTGGTCTCCGATGCCGCGCCGGACTTTGTCAAAGCCGTCACCGCGGCGATGCTTGCCGGTCTTGGCGATGCGCTGCCGGTCTCCGCGCTGCCGCCAGATGGTACCTGGCCCATGGGCACAACCCGTTGGGAAAAACGCAACATTGCCGAAGAGATCCCTATCTGGAAGGAGGAGCTGTGCACCCAGTGCAACCACTGCGTCGCCGCCTGTCCGCATTCGGCAATCCGCGCCAAAGTGGTCTCACCGCAAGAGATGGAAAACGCCCCTGCCAGCCTGCACTCGCTGGATGTGAAATCACGCGATATGCGCGGGCAGAAGTACGTTTTGCAGGTCGCGCCGGAAGATTGCACCGGCTGCAACCTGTGCGTCGAAGTGTGTCCGGCGAAAGATCGCCAGAATCCTGACATCAAGGCCATCAATATGATGTCGCGCCTTGAGCACGTTGAAGAAGAGAAAGTCAATTATGATTACTTCCTCAATCTGCCGGAAATCGATCGCACGAAACTTGAGCGCATTGATATTCGTACCTCGCAGCTGATTAGTCCGCTGTTTGAATACTCCGGCGCCTGCTCCGGCTGCGGCGAAACGCCGTATATCAAGCTGTTGACCCAGCTGTATGGCGATCGGATGTTGATTGCCAACGCCACCGGCTGTTCCTCTATTTACGGCGGCAACCTTCCCTCAACGCCTTATACCACTGACGCTAACGGCCGCGGTCCGGCGTGGGCCAACTCGTTGTTTGAAGACAACGCCGAATTCGGCCTGGGCTTCCGCTTAACCGTCGATCAACACCGCCAGCGCGTAATGCGGCTGTTGAGCGAATTTGCCGATAAGCTGCCGGCTGAACTGAATGCCGCGCTACATGCGCAAGCGTCGCCGGAAGCGCGCCGCGAACAGGTCGCCGAGCTGCGTCAGGCGCTGACGGGCGTCGCCGGAGCCGAAGAGCTGCTCACCGATGCGGATGCGTTAGTTGAGAAATCGGTCTGGCTTATCGGCGGTGATGGCTGGGCCTATGATATTGGCTTTGGCGGCCTTGACCACGTGCTGAGCCTGACGGAAAACGTCAATATCCTGGTACTCGATACCCAGTGTTATTCTAACACCGGCGGGCAGGCATCGAAGGCGACGCCGCTCGGCGCGGTCACCAAGTTTGGCGAGCACGGTAAACGTAAGGCACGCAAAGATCTCGGCGTGAGCATGATGATGTACGGTCATGTCTATGTGGCGCAGATTTCGCTCGGTGCGCAGCTTAACCAGACGGTGAAAGCCATTCAGGAAGCGGAAGCCTATCCGGGTCCTTCGTTGATTATCGCCTATAGCCCGTGCGAGGAGCACGGCTACGACCTGGCGCTAAGCCATGACCAGATGCGCCAGCTGACGGCCACCGGCTTCTGGCCGCTGTACCGCTTCGACCCGCGTCGCGCCGATGAAGGTAAGCTGCCGCTGGCGCTGGACTCACGCCCGCCGTCAGACGCGCTGGCTGAGACGCTGCTCAACGAGCAACGCTTCCGCCGCCTGAACGCCCAGCAGCCGGAAGTTGCCGAGCAGTTGTGGAAAGACGCGGCCGCCGACCTACAAAAACGCTATGACTTCCTGGCCCAGCTGGCAGGTAAAGCGGAGAAACCGACAACCGAAAGCTAAACCGGCTGACGCAAATCTGGTGCTATAAAAAAAGCCCGAATAGTAAATCTATTCGGGCTTGTCATTTTCCGACAAATTAATCATTCAATATGAATGAGACGGCAACAATATAAGGATTCAATGACAATAAAGGCATATAACGCAGTCAGAATACGATATTCAATCTGTATTGTATAATTTTTATTTTATATATTTACCCGCAAACCATTCATACGGAAAATTATCATTACTGTATATTTGTTTGCTTTAGAATTTACTTATATTGTAACAATTGATACTTATCATATCAGAATGCGCTCCTTTAGCATGGCCGTACTTCCACCCAGGAAGTTAAAACAAAAATAGTTAAAGGAATATCCAAATGAAAAGAAAAGCACTGGCATTGGTTATCCCGGCATTATTGGCTGCCGGCGCTGCTCACGCGGCAGAAATTTATAATAAAGATGGCAACAAATTAGATCTCTACGGCAAGGTAGACGGTTTACATTATTTCTCCAGCGACTCCAGCAAAGACGGCGACCAGACCTACCTGCGTTTCGGCTTTAAAGGTGAAACGCAAATTAACAATATGCTCACCGGCTATGGTCAGTGGGAATACAACGTTCAGGCCAACAACACCGAAAGCTCCGGCGATCAGGCATGGACTCGTCTGGCGTTCGCCGGGATCAAAGCGGGCGACTACGGTTCATTCGACTATGGCCGTAACTACGGCGTCCTGTACGACGTGGAAGCCTGGACCGATATGCTACCAGAGTTCGGCGGCGACTCTTATACCCAGTCCGACAACTTTATGACCGGCCGCGCCAACGGTGTCGCGACCTATCGTAACAGCGATTTCTTCGGCCTGGTTAACGGCCTGAACTTCGCGCTTCAGTATCAGGGTAAAAACGAAAACCAAGCCAGCCATGAATTTAACTCTTCCGCCAGCCAGGAAGGAACCGCTAACGGCGATGGCCGCAGCGTCAAAAACTCCAATGGCGACGGCTTCGGTATCTCCTCTACCTATGATTTAGGTATGGGCGTTAGCTTCGGCGCAGCCTACAGCTCTTCTGACCGTACCAACGAGCAGACCCATCAGTCTACCGCGGGCGGCGATAAAGCCGACGCCTGGACCGCAGGCGTTAAATATGATGCGAACAACATCTATCTGGCGACCATGTATTCCGAAACCCGTAACATGACGCCATACGGCAATCAGAATGGCACCATTGCTAACAAAACGCAGAACTTTGAAGTTACCGCACAGTACCAGTTCGATTTCGGCCTGCGTCCGGCAATTTCCTACCTGCAATCCAAAGGTAAAGATCTGGTCTACAAAGGTCAGTATGCCGATCAAGACCTGGTTAAATATATGGATGTCGGCGCGACCTATTACTTCAACCGTAATATGTCCACCTACGTTGATTACAAAATCAACCTGCTCGACGGCAATGACGACTTCTATAAAGACAACGGTATTTCTACCGACAATATCGTAGCACTGGGTCTGGTATATCAGTTCTAATGCTTGCGCCCGCCGTTCACGGCGGGCGTTTCACTTAAACCAACTATAAATTGCCGGTTGTCGTACCAATTTGTGATTCACGCAGTAGTAGAACCTCAATCCTGATGGCATACTGTTTTGGTGGTTATTAAAACAGGAGGTTTTATGAGTAGAATGATTCTGGTACCCATCGATATTTCTGATAAAGAATTTACTCAACGTGTGATCCGCCACGTTGAATCCGAAGCACGCGTCGATGACGCGCAGGTGCATTTCCTCACCGTTATCCCTTCGCTACCCTACTACGCCTCTCTGGGTATGGCCTATACCGCTGAACTGCCGGCAATGGATGAACTGCGCGCCGAATCGGAAGCGCAACTGCGCGAATTAGCCAAAGGCTTCGCCATTCCGGAAGACAGAATGCATTTCCACGTTGCCGAAGGCTCGCCAAAAGATAAGATCCTGGCGCTGGCTAAATCGCTGCCCGCCGACCTGGTCATTATCGCCTCGCATCGCCCGGACATCACCACTTATCTGCTCGGCTCTAACGCCGCGGCGGTAGTGCGCCATGCCGAGTGCTCGGTACTGGTCGTCAGATAATCGCAAAGCCCGCCGCCCGGCGGGCTTTATTATCTTTACTCCTCGCGGATTAAAGTGCCGGAAAGATGCTGACATTGCCCCCCCGAATCCGTACCATACACGCCACGGTTTTCTATCAGACCTCACTCATTGCTACGCGCCAGCGGGAATTGCTCCAGCGACTGGCACAACGCGTGCTCTTCTGATGCCACACTATGAATTGAGCCACTATTAAATGCTGCAAAATCAAGAAATTAGTAAAAAAGAAAAATACAACATCGACAAGCTGCAGAAACGTCTGCGCCGTAATGTCGGTGAGGCGATCGCCGACTTCAACATGATTGAAGATGGCGACCGTATTATGGTCTGTCTTTCCGGCGGCAAAGACAGCTATACCATGCTGGAAATTCTGCGCAGCCTGCAAAAAAGCGCGCCTATTTCTTTTTCGCTGGTAGCCGTTAACCTCGATCAGAAACAGCCGGGCTTCCCGGAGCACATTCTGCCGGCGTATCTGGAACAGCTGGGCGTTGAGTATAAGATTGTCGAAGAGAACACTTACGGCATCGTTAAAGAGAAAATCCCGGAAGGCAAAACCACTTGCTCACTGTGCTCTCGTCTGCGCCGCGGCATTCTCTACCGTACGGCGACCGAACTGGGCGCGACCAAAATCGCGCTCGGCCATCACCGCGACGATATCCTGCAGACGCTGTTCCTCAACATGTTCTACGGCGGCAAAATGAAAGGTATGCCGCCGAAGCTGATGAGCGATGACGGCAAGCATATCGTTATCCGCCCGCTGGCCTACTGCCGCGAAAAAGATATCGAACGCTTCTCGCAGGCCAAAGGCTTCCCGATCATTCCTTGCAACCTGTGCGGATCCCAACCTAACCTGCAGCGTCAGGTGATCGCCGATATGCTGCGCGATTGGGATAAACGCTATCCTGGCCGTATCGAAACCATGTTTAGCGCAATGCAGAACGTGGTGCCGTCGCACCTGAGCGACGTCAATCTGTTTGATTTTAAATCCATCACTCACGGATCTGCGGTGGTTGACGGCGGCGATCTGGCTTTTGACCGCGAAGAGATCCCGCTGCAGCCTGCGGGCTGGCAACCGGAAGAAGAAGACGCTCAGTTAGATGAACTGCGTCTGAATGTGGTTGAAGTAAAATAACAGGCAACACGTCTCCGGCAACCGCCGGAGACTGTCACTTGCCGCCCCTTACTTCAGCAGACGTACGCGGCAGGACTTGCCTTTAATCTTGCCGTTTTGCAACTGCTTATACGCCTTCTGCGCCACGCCCTGGCGGATAGCGACATAAACATGCGCGGGATGAACGTTAATCTTACCGATATCGGCGCCATCAAACCCCATATCGCCAGTTAACGCCCCCAGCACATCGCCCGGACGCATCTTCGCCTTCTTACCGCCATCGATACACAGGGTCGCCATCTCCGCCTGCAGCGGCGCAATATGATTACCCGCCGGCGCGTTAGCCCAGTTGAGTTTTATCTGCAGCATTTCGGCAAGAATGTTAGCGCGCTGCGCCTCTTCCGGCGCGCAGAAACTAATCGCCAGGCCGCTTTCGCCTGCGCGGGCGGTTCGCCCGATACGGTGGACGTGCACTTCAGGATCCCACGCCAGTTCAAAGTTAACCACCAGCTCCAGCGATTTGATATCCAGGCCGCGCGCCGCGACATCGGTCGCCACCAGTACGCGGGCGCTACCGTTAGCAAAACGTACCAACGTCTGATCGCGGTCACGCTGTTCCAGGTCGCCATGAAGCGACAGCGCGCTCTGGCCGGCAGCGTTCAATGCATCGCACACCGCCTGACAATCGCGCTTAGTATTACAAAATACCACGCAGGAAGCCGGCTGATGCTGGCTGAGCAATTTTTGCAGCAGCTTGATTTTACCGCTTTGCGAAACGTCGAAGAACTGCTGTTCAATAGACGGCAGCGCATCAACGCTATCGATTTCGATCGTCTGCGGATCCCGCTGCACCCGGCCGCTGATCGCGGCGATGGCTTCCGGCCAGGTCGCGGAGAACAGTAAAGTCTGGCGCGAAGCCGGCGCATAACGAATCACTTCATCGATAGCATCGCTGAAGCCCATATCAAGCATGCGATCGGCTTCATCCATAACCAGCGTCTGCAGCGCTTCCAGCGACATGGTCCCCTTCTGCAGGTGGTCAAGCAGGCGACCCGGCGTGGCGACAATAATATGCGGCGCATGCTGTAAGGAATCGCGCTGGGCGCCGAAAGGCTGGCCGCCGCAGAGGGTTAATATTTTAATATTTGGCAAAAAGCGCGCCAGGCGACGCAGTTCGCCAGCAACCTGATCCGCCAGTTCGCGGGTCGGGCACAGAACCAGTGACTGGGTCTGGAACAGACCGGCGTCAACGTGCTGCAGCAATCCCAGACCAAAGGCCGCCGTTTTACCGCTGCCGGTTTTCGCCTGTACGCGCACATCCTTCCCAGCAAGGATTGCCGGCAACGCGGCGGCCTGCACCGGCGTCATCGCGTGGTATCCCAGTTCGTTAAGGTTGTTCAGTTGAGCTTCGGGCAAAAGGTTCAGTGTTGAAAAAGCGGTCACAATGTTTTCTCGCATTAAAGGGCGGACAATCTGCAGGCGCGTATCCTCGCAGATCTCCGCTCTTGATGCGACAATTTAATCGGGTCATCGTCCGGCGGCGGGTCGGGAAGCGGGTGTGGACGAGGCCGCGGATCGGGAACGGGCACCGGATCGTTAGGCTCAGGGCCGATGGGTATCGACTGCAATGATAGCGCCATTTTACGCATAGTTTATCCCCTCTATTTACAGGACTATTCTTTAAGCGTAGAAGTTAGCTGGCAGAGGGCAAAAAAAAGCCGACTCAATAAAGTCGGCGTCGTACGAATCAATTGTGCTATGCAGTAATTCAAAAAAGGAAGTAAGACAATATGGAGCGCAACGCCCATCGCTTGACGTTGCATTCACCTGCGAGAGAGATATTGCCCTGAATGGGTAGAAGGTTTATTGATTTCGCTCAAATATTGCCGGGGTTTCAACGGCAAAATCGCCTGTAAAGACAATTTCTTACAACCATTTACTACGATGTAACCACCAAGTAACACCGCCAATTAGAACAACTAACATTACGCAAAAAATCGAAAAACCAAGATGCCAGCTGTTCCCCGGGATACCGCCAAGGTTGACGCCAAACAGCCCGGTCAGGAAGGTGCTGGGCAAAAAGACCATCGCCATCAACGACATCGTGTAAGTCCGCCGCGACAGCGACTCCTGCATAATCTGTGCGATTTCATCGCTCATGATCGCCGTGCGGGCAATACAGCTGTCAATCTCATCAAGCCCCCGTCCAAGACGGTCGGCAATATCCTGCATCCGGCGACGATGATCGTCACTCATCCACGGCAGGCGTTCACTGGCGAGGCGGGCGTAGACATCGCGCTGCGGGGCCATATAGCGGCGCATCACGATAAGCTGCTTACGCAGCAACGCCAGAAAACCGCGCGGCGGCACCTGCTGGTCAAGCAGGTCATCTTCAAGGTCGATAATCCGGTCGTGCAGCTGTTCAATAAACTCGCTGGCGTGATCGGTCAACGCATCGCAGATTTCCACCAGCCAGCTGCCGCAATCCGTCGGCCCGTTGCCCTCCTGCAGATCGCCCAGCACATCATCCAGCGCCAGTACTTTACGCTGACGGGTGGAGACGATCAGCCGCTCGTCCATATACAGACGCATCGCCACCAGTTGATCGGGGCGTTCATCGGTGCTGCCGTTAATACAACGCAAGGTGATTAGCGCGCCGTCGCCGATGCGCGTTACCCGCGGGCGCGTACTTTCTCCGGCCAGCGCGTCGCGAACGTTATTCGGCAACAGCGGCGTGGCGGCTAACCAGTCGGCGCTGTCGGTATGGGTATAATTGAGATGTAGCCAGCAGGGATTGCTCTTATCGATATTATCGTTATCAGCCAGCGGCTTTACGCCGCCCTGCCCGTCGAGCACCCATGCAAAGATGGCGTCCGGCACTTTCAGCTCCGAGCCCTTAATCGCGTCCACTGAACCTCCATTAATGCATGCCTGTAAAAAGCGTGAATAATCCATAAGGTACGCTATTCGGCTGAATTTCGCCTCCCGCAATCGTCGCAATCGCCTAACAAATAGGCAGCATACCGCTTTTGGCGACAGCTGATCATATTTGTATTACAATTACATCCGTAATTTTAATGAGGTTTTAGTATGAATATTTATCAAGCCCAGCCCCAGGATGTCGATACCGTCCTGCCGCTGTATCTCGCCTATCGTCGTTTCTATCAGGTCGAAGAAAATCTCGTTCAGGCGCGGGAGTTCATCCTTAAGCGCCTGCAACTGAATGAGTCGGTCATTTTCTTCGCAGAAGTGGACGGCAAAGCGGTGGGCTTTACCCAGCTCTATCCCCTGTTCTGCTCGCTGGAAATGAAGCGCATCTGGCTGCTTTACGATCTGTACGTTGATGAGTCTGCCCGCCAGCACGGCGTAGCGCAGCAGTTGATTGCCCGTGCCGAACAGCTGGCAAAAGAGAGTGATTCAGCATTTATTATGCTTAGCACGGCAACCGATAATACTAAAGCGCAGGCGTTATACGAGCGTAGCGGCTTCGTACGTGATACGGATTTTTACGTCTATAACAAAATGCTCAAGTAAGTTGGTCAGGCCGTCATAAAGGGAGAACCCGCCATTGGCGGGTTCTTATTAGTTCGTATCAGTCGTCGGCTAATCCACAGTAGTAACCCTTGCCATCGTCTGGGCGGGCACAGGACGGGATTAGCAGCAAGCGTTCATTTTTTCTCTTCCGCATAGCGGCGGGCGTTATCGTGTAAATTGGTGCACATGGTTATTACTCCATTTTTATAAGCAGACTAAGAGCCTATCCCATTAGGGCTATTTTACTTGCCATTTTGAACCAGGGCAGTGCTCGAAATCCTCACGTACTACGTGTACGCTCCGGTTTCTGCGCGCTGTCCGTGTTCAAACTGGCTGCGCCAATTACGCCTACTGGGATAGGCTCTAATCCTAGAAGCTTCCGTCAGATTTGCCACATTCCTGGCTAAAATTTTTCCCAGCCCAGCACCGATGCCCCCAGTAATCCCCCTTCGCGACTAAATTGCCCGGCGACCAGTAGTGGCTCAGCGCTCTTCAGCAGAATCTTTGCCCGCAACGCGGTATCAAGGCGCGCCAGCAGAGACGTTTCGCTCGCCAGCCCGCCGCCTGCGACGATTTTATGCGGCCCGAGGATATTTACCGCATGTGCCAACGGTTCGCTCACCAGATCAAGCCATACTTCAAGGGTGAACGCCGCTATCTCTTCTCCGGCCATGCCCTGCGTCACGATCTCGACACTGCTTAGCGCCTGACCGCTGAGCAGTTGATGCAGCCGCTGCATCCCTTTTGCCCCGCCAAGGGTGTCAAGACACCCCTGCTGTCCGCAGCCGCAGGGCAGCCGCGGCAACTCAACTCCCCGCAGATGAGTGCGCGTAATGGGTCCGTGCCCCCACTCGGCGCCGATCCCCTGATTGCCGTAGAGGATTTTGCCGTTGATGGCAATCCCGCCGCCGATCCCGCTGCCGAGGATCACCCCTAACACCACCGGCAGATCTTTTGCCGCGCCGAAACGCGCTTCGGCCAGGGTAAAACAGTCAGCATCGTTAGCCATCGCCACCGGGCGCCCGAGCTCAGCCTGCAGGGATTGGATAATATCGATACCGGCAAACGGCGGAATGTTGCTCGACAGAATACGATCGTTGGCAACATCCACCACTCCGGCGCAGGAGAGCGCCAACGGACTCTGTCCGCTAATCGCATCGCCATATTGCGCGATAATCTCCTGTACGGCGTCGATGAATGCCGGCCAGGAAGTCAGCGGCATCGCCCGCTGACGCGGCATTACTACCTGGCCAGGCGCCGGAGAGATAGCGCTTTTAATAAAGGTTCCGCCAATATCCAGGCACAGCACGCTATTACTCATAGGCGAGAGTCCATGATGTCACGCAGGCCATCGCCCAGCAGGTTGAAGCCTAATACCGAAAAGACAATAGCCAGCCCCGGCCACAGCGAAATCCCCAGGCTGATGCCAAGGAAGTTACGCCCGTCGCTCATCATCGTTCCCCACTCCGGCATCGGCGGTTGCACGCCCATGCCGAGGAAGGAGAGCGAAGCGGCGGCCAGGATCACCGAGCCGCCGGTCAATGTCGCCTGCACGGTAATCGGCCCCAGGGTATTACGCAGAATGTAGTGGATTATCTGTCGGCGATAGCCAATTCCCAGCGCCCGCGCCGCTTCCATGTACTCCATATTCTTGATACCCAAGGTCAGGTTACGGCTGAGGCGCGCGTAAACCGGCACGGAGAAGATAGCGATCGCCAACAGCATATTCAGCAACCCTGCGCCGAGGACGCTGACCAGCAGGATAGCCAGCACGATGCCGGGAAAAGCGAAAATGACATCCATCACCCACATAATCAGGTGATCGACACTTTTCCCGCACAACGCGGCGATGATGCCCAGAGGCAGCCCCATCAGTAGCGACAGCGCCACGCTGACCACCACTTCAATCAGTGAGATCCTGGCGCCGTAAATAGTGCGGGAAAAGATATCGCGGCCATAGTCATCGGTGCCCAACCAGTGGTCGGCCGACGGCGCGGAGAGAATATTCAGCAGGTCCTGCGCGTAGGGATCGTAGTGGCTTAACCATGGCGCGAAGATGGCGCATACCACGATTAAGGCGACGATGATGCCGCCGAGGGTCAGCGAGGGATGCTCCATCCCCCAACGCAGGCCGCTGAGTACGCCGCTGCGCGATTTGGCGAGTGAAATTTCCGACATATCAGTCAAACCTTATTTTCGGGTTGATTCTGGCGATAATCATCTCGCCAACCAGGTTCATCACCACCACGCTTGCCACCGTAATCATCGTCACGCCCTGGATAACGGGATAATCGCGATAGCGCACCGAATCCACCAGATAGCGGCCTATCCCCGGCCAGTTAAACACCGACTCGGTCACCACCGCGCCGCCGATCAGGCTGCCGAAATTAAGCGCGATAATGGTCACGATGGGGATCAGCGCATTGCGCAGCGCATGTTTAAAATAGACCTGAAACGGCGCCAGCCCTTTGGCCCGCGCGGTGCGGATATAATCTTCGCCTAACACGTCAACCATACTGGAGCGGGTCATCCGCGACATTACCGCCATTGGGAAAATCCCCAGGCAGACCGACGGCAGGATATAGCTTTTCCAGCCATCCGCGCCCAGCAAAGGCAGCCAGCCCAGCTTCACCGAAAAAGTATCCATGGCGATCAGCGCCAGCCAGAAGTTGGCTATCGACGCGCCGGCAATCGCCACCAGCATCAGCACATGGTCGGCAACATGATTGCGGTAAATGGCCGCGCACATCCCCATGGGAATACCGAGGATCACCGCCATCATCCACGCCAGCAGCGCCAGGCCTAAGGTATAAGGAACCCGCTCGCTCATTTCGGTGGAGACCGGCTGGCCGGACTTCAGCGAGGTGCCAAAATCCCCCTTCAGCATTCCGCTGACGAAATGGCCATACTGCACCGCCAGCGGATCGTCCAGGCCGAGGCGCGTATGCATACGGCTGACATCATCCTGGGTGGCCTGCGGCCCTGCCATCAGGCGGGCCGGGTCACCGGGGAGCATCCTGATCGCCAGAAAGACAATCAGCGATGCGCCCAGTAGGATCAGCGGCAAAGAAAGCAGTTTTTTAATCACATAAGCTTTCATAACAACTCCACCCTGACCCCAGCGTTACGGTTTTTGCGCTTCGGTTACGATAATTTCGCCGCCCGGCTCCATCCGCACGCCTTTAATGGTGGCGCGGGTGGCGTACAGATCGTCCTGGAAATAGAGCATCACATGCGGCGCGTCCTGCATAATGGCCTTTTGCGCCGCCACATATTCGGCGATACGCGCGTTGTTATCCATGGTGGTCGCGGCTTTATCTAACAGCTCATCTACCTGCGGGTTGCGGTAGAAACCAAGGTTAGCCCCGGCCGGCGCGGCGCTCTGTGAGTAGTACAGCGGGCGCAGTTGCAAATCAGAACCATTAAGGCCGGAAGACCAGGAGGCCAGCACCGCATCGGTACGGTTGGCCAACTTTTCCGCCGCCGGGGCAAACGCCGCTTTGCTCCAGACGCCGCTCTCCATCTGCTGGATGTTAAGTTTCACGCCAACTTTGCCCCACATCGCCTGCAGGATTTGCGCGGTACGCGCATCCGGTCCCTGCACGGCGATGTTCATCTCAAAGCCCTGCGGGTACCCGGCCTCTTTTAATAGCGCTTTCGCTTTATCGAGATCCCACGGATAGTCGTTGAGGGTTTTATCATATCCTTCGTTCACCGGCGCCAGCGGCGAGTTGGCGGCAGAAGCAAAACCAAACATCACCGCCTTCAGCAGCGCTTCTTTGTCGGTCGCCAGGTTCAGCGCCTGACGCACGCGGACATCATTCAGCGGCTTTTGCTCAACGTTGAGCGCTACCCAGAATACCGACGCTCCCTGCCCCTGCTCCAGCTTCACCTGCGGGTTGCTTTTCAACTGCAGACCAAACTGCGGCGGTACCGGGTTAATCACATCGACCTGGCCGGAAAGCAGCGCCATGTTCATCACCGACGGCTCCGCGCTCCAGGTCCACTTAATCTCATCCGGGCCGTGATTCTCGCCCCAGTATTTCGGGTTTTTCTTCTCCAGCACATATTCACCGGTTTTATACTCCTGCAGCATATATGGGCCGGTACCGTCCGCTTTACGGCCAATGGTGCCGGCTTTCGCCGCCGTGGGGCTCACCATCTTCGCCGAGCCGCCGGTCAACAGATTGAGGAAAGAGGGATAGACCTTTTTCAGCGTAATCTCGACGTTGTCATCATCGAGCTTCTTCACGGAAGCGATCACGTTGCGCATCCGCGAACTGGCTGCCAGTCCGCCTTTCGGGTCGATATGTCGTTCAATATTGGCGACGACCGCATCGGCATTGAACGGCGAGCCGTCATGGAAAGTGACGTTTTTACGCAGGGTAAAAGTCCAGACTTTACCGTCATCGCTGACCTTCCAGGCGGTGGCCAGCGCCGGGGCGATTTTGAAATCCGGCGACAAATCCACCAGACCTTCATACATCGGTTTTAAAACGGTATCGGTAAAGGTCGCGGTTTGGTCGCCCGGATCCATGCTACGCGGAGGTTCGTTTTGCATCACGTTCAGCGTCGCTGCCTGCAGCGCCGTCGCCCCGCCGGTTGCCAGTAAGCCTGCCAGAATGGCAAGTCGATATTTATTCATAATTGCCTTCATCCGTTAACCCCTACCTGTCTGTTATGTCGCCAGTTGTGGCTGTTATGTTGCGATTAGGTTTTCTTTTTACCCAAAACAGAGTCCCATAAATGTGATATTAGCCATGATTAACGCTTAATTAGGTAATAAATTTAACTTATATGTGATGGTTTAGTTATTTTTGAAAATAAACTGGTTGCTAAAGCGCCAGCCCGCGATTATGTTCAGAAAAAAGCGTTATGGCTGAGTAACTATGCTGAACAAACTCCACCAACAATTGATTCATCTGGTCTGTAGCGAGGAAGGCGCCAGCCGCGCAGACCTCGCCCGCCTGACGGGTATGAGTAAAGCGGCCATTGGCGCACTGGTAAAAGAGATGCTGGCCGATGGGCTGCTAGAGGAGAGCGATATGGCCGCTTCCGGCGGCCAAGGGCGCCCCTCCGTCACCCTTTCGCTGGCGCCGGACGCCGCTTACGCCATCGGCATCTCGCTGATTGATAATCAGCTGGTGTTGGTACTGATGAATGCCAGCGGTGAGAAAATCGCCGAGCGGCTGCTCACGCCGCTGCTTGAAATCCCCGCCTTAATCCAGCAACTGGCGGATGAAATCCGCAGTTTGTTAAACGATACGCTTATCGAGCGCCAACGGCTGGTCGGCATCGGTTTTGCTCTGTCTGCCTTTGTCGACGCCGCGCAATCGGTCTGCGTACAGTCGGCGCTGCTGGGCTGGCATCAGGTACCGCTAGCTGAACTGTTAAGCCGCGCGACCGGCGGGATCCCGGTATTGATTGAAAACGACACCCGGGCGCTGGCGAACTGGGAGAAAACTTTTGGCCATCTACGCAAGCTGGAGAGCGCAGTGGTGATTTCTCACGGCAGCGGCATCGGCAGCGCGGCGGTCATCTGTAACCGAATCTGGCGCGGCGCCCACGGCGGCGCGGGAGAAATAGCCCACTGCACCATCGTACCAGCGGGCACGCCTTGTCGCTGCGGGAAGCGTGGCTGTCTCGACACCATTGCGTCTCTCACCGCCATCTTTGAACAGGCGCGTATGGCCGGTATCGACACTGACCAACTGGATGAACTGGAAGCCATGGCGCGTAAGGGCCACAGCGCCGCCATCCAGATCCTGCATCGGGCCGGCGATGCCTTAGGGTTAGCCATTTCACATCAGATCCAGACTCACGATCCGGCGGCGATCATGCTTGCCCACCAGCCGGAAAGCTTTAACGGTTTACTGAATACCGTGATGCAACAAGCCATTGAAACCAACCTGCTGCCGGGGATGGCGGGAAAAACGCCGCTTATCTATCGTCCGCTGGCTCAGGACAGCTGGGCGCTCGCCGCGGCGAGCGTCGCGCTGACTCACGTTCTCTTTCCAGGATAATTTCGAGGTCCTTATGCGCATTGCCGTTGGCGGAATACATATTGAATGCAGCACGTTTAATCCGGTCCTGACTCATGAAGCGGAGTTTCGCACCGTCAAGGACGAAGCCCTGCTGGAAGCGCCTCACTTTCAGTTTTTACGCGATTATCCGGCGACATTTCTGCCGACGCTGCACACCCGGGCGATTCCCGGAGGCCCGGTGGCGCGAGAGACCTATGAGCAGTTCAAGGCCGAATTCTTAAGCCGGCTGCAGGCGCAACTGCCGATCGACGGCCTGTACCTTGCGATGCACGGCGCAATGTACGTTGAAGGTATGGAAGACGCTGAAGGCGACTGGATCACCGCCGCCCGCGCCTGCGTCGGCGATGACTGCCCGATTGCCGTCAGCTACGATCTTCACGGTAACGTGACCCAGCGCATCATCGACGCCATCGATATCTACTCAACCTATCGCACCGCGCCGCATATCGATATCGAAGAGACCATGCGCCGTTCGGTCAGTATGCTGGTGAATAGTCTGCAAAGCGGCGTGCGCCCGGGCATAGTGTGGGCCCCTATCCCGGTATTACTGCCTGGCGAGCGAACCAGTACGGAAGATGAACCGGCAAAAAGCCTGTACGCCATGTTGCCGCACAGCGACCAGATCGACGGCGTACTCGATAGCTCATTAATGGTCGGCTACGTGTGGGCCGATGAACCGCGCGCCACCGCCGCGGCCATTTTTACCGGCACCGATCGCGCGGTACTGGAGCAACAGGCCGCAAAACTGGCGCAGGCCTATTGGGACGCGCGGGAAGATTTTGTTTTCGGCTGTCGGACGGGCAGCGTCGCCGAATGCGTAGCTCAGGCCATCGCCAGCGCCACGGGCCCGGTTATCCTGGCGGATTCTGGCGATAATCCAACCGGCGGCGGCGTCGGCGATCGCGGCGATGTGCTCGCCGAGCTGCTACGCCAGCAGGCGCAAAATACCCTGGTGGCCGGCATTACCGACGCGCCGGCGACGCGTGCGGCCTTTGAGGCCGGCATTGGCGCAGAACTGCAGTTGACTATCGGCGCCAGCCTCGATCCGGCGGGTATCAGCGCGAGCGCGCGTTTTACCGTCACCGGTCTGCTGGCGGCGGATCCGCAGCGCCCGGCCAATCAGGCGGTGCTACAGACAGGCGGTGTTACCGTGGTGGTAGCCGACCGCCGACGCCCGTATCACGATATCGCTGACTTTAGCGCGTTGGGGCTCAACCCGCGGCAGGTGAAAATCCTGGTGGTCAAATCCGGCTATTTATCGCCGGAGCTGGCGCCGTTGGCCAATCCGAACCTGATGGCGCTCTCGGAAGGGGTGGTCGATCAGGATATTGAACGGGTGGCGCGTCTGCGGATGCTGACACCGACCTGGCCATTTAAGCGTGATCTCGAATTCACCCCACTGGTGCGGGTTTCCGCTCGCGCGCCCTTTGCCGGGGAGTGCTGACTCATGAACCGTGAAACGCCTGCGCCAGTGCTGGCCGTCGACAATCTGAGCGTCGCATTCCGCCACGGCGATAGCTGGCAGAAAGTGGTGCGTAATATCTATTTTAGCCTCTATCCAGGTAAGACGCTGGCGATCGTCGGCGAATCCGGCTCGGGTAAAAGCGTGACGGCGATGGCCATTATGCGTCTGCTTTCTGCCCGGCATAGCCGTACCGAGGGACGGGTGCTGCTCGGCGGCAAATCCCTGCTCGACCTTCCTGAAGAGGAGATGCGTCGCGTGCGCGGCGCCGAGGTGGCGATGATTTTTCAGGAGCCGATGACCAGTCTTAACCCGGCATTTACTATCGGCAACCAGATAGCGGAAGTTTTTATCCGCCATCAGGGCTTATCGGCGCGCCAGGCGAAGCAGGAGGCCATCGCCCTGCTGGAAAAAGTCCGCATTCCGCATGCCGCGCAACGTTTCGATGAATATCCGCATCAGTTTTCCGGGGGTATGCGCCAGCGTGCGATGATCGCGATGGCGCTGGCCCTGAAGCCGAAACTGCTGATCGCCGATGAACCCACGACCGCGCTGGACGTCACTATCCAGGGGCAAATCCTCGATCTGATTAAAACCCTGCAGGCAGAAAACAATACCGCGGTGCTGTTTATTACCCATGATATGGGCGTAGTCGCGGAAACCGCCGACGATACGCTGGTGATGTTTCGCGGCGATGCCATCGAATGCGAGCGTACGCCGACGCTATTCGCCACCCCGCAGCAGCCCTATACCCGTACGCTGCTGGCCTCGGTACCCGCGGCAGGTGAAATGGATATAAGCTCGACCCCCTGTAAGTTCCCATCGGTGAACCTGCAAACCGGGGAAATCCGTCGTTACCCGCCAGAGCCTGACCTCAGCCTGACCAGCAACGAGCCGGTATTATCGGTCAAAAATCTGGTCACCCGTTTTCCAGTTAAAAAAGGCTTTTTTAATCAGTTAGCCGGGCATATCCACGCCGTAGAAAACGTTAGCTTTGATCTATGGCCCGGAGAAACGCTATCGCTGGTGGGCGAATCAGGCTGCGGTAAATCGACCACCGGTCGCAGTCTCATTCGCCTGGTCCAGGCGCAATCCGGCCATGTTCGCCTTAATGGCTATGACGTCCTGCAAGCCGGGCGCCAACAGCAAAAGCGGATGCGTCAGGATATCCAGATGATTTTTCAGGATCCGTTCGCCAGCCTGAATCCACGGCTGAAAATCCAGGAAACGTTGATTGAACCACTGCTGGAAAATGGCCTCGCCACACGCCAGCTGGCGCTGGCGCGCGCCCATGAATTGATTGAGAAAGTGGGACTCAGCGTCGCGGTGCTTAACCGCTATCCGCATGAATTTTCCGGTGGTCAGCGCCAGCGCATCTGCATTGCCCGCGCGCTGGCGATGAATCCCAAGGTGATTATCGCCGACGAGTCGGTGTCGGCGCTGGATGTGTCGGTCAAAGCGCAGGTGGTCAACCTGATTATCGAACTGCAACGAACGATGAAAATCGCCTTTCTGTTCATCTCTCATGATATGGCGGTGATTGAACGCATCAGTCACCGGGTAGCGGTCATGTATCTCGGCGAAATCGTCGAAATTGGCCCGCGGCAGGCAATTTTCGCCAATCCGCAACACCCCTACACGCAGAAGTTAATTGCGGCGATCCCGAAAACCGATCCGTCTCGCCGACATCTTCTGCGCGAAGCCAATAACGATGAACTACCCTCGCCGTTTCGCGATAAAGACTGGCAGCCGCCGACGCGCCGCTACGAACAAGTCGGTAATCAGCACTGGGTAATGCGCTGAGCGGAGTACCTTTAAATAGACCGGCTTAACGCTCTGTAGTCTGCGCTGAGCCGGTCCCCCTTCCCAAAAAGCGATGCACAATCCCCCCTTTTAGCTGGCAACGCATTTTTTGCTGCTTTTTGCGATTCACATTCTCACTTCATGCTGTATTATGCGGTTTATTGCAGTCTTTTGCAGGAACAGCGATTATGCATAAAACCGCCCGACAACAGTTTTTACTCGAACTACTGAGCGAAAACGGTCAAATTAGTATCAGCGAACTGGTCGAACGATTGCAGGTCTCGCCCGATACCGTTCGCCGCGATCTTAGTGACCTGGAAAAACGCGGACTGGTACAGAAAAACCATGGCGGCGCTATCGCTCTCGATCTTCCAGCTATGAATCGTCAGGCGCGCAATGCGCTGCTGCCCGAGACTAAGCAACGCCTCGGCGCGCTGGTCGCCCGTGAGATTCCTCCAGGATCAACGCTATTTTTAGACGCCGGCAGCACGGTACTGGCCGTCGCCGCTCATCTAAAAGGACCGCTGACGGTCATCACCCCTTCGCTGGATATTGCCCAACTATTTAGCGAACGGCCCGATATCGAGTTGGTTTTACTTGGCGGAAAATGGGATATGCGGCAGCGGCTGTTTGCCGGTAGCGCCACGCTGGCGCTGCTTTCTCGTTACCGCGCGGATATCGCCATTCTCGGCGCCTGCGCGATCCATGCGCAACAAGGGCTTAGCGCCAGCCAGGAAGCGGATGCGGAGGTAAAGCGCGCGATGCTGGCAGCCAGCGTCGAGCACTGGCTGGTGGCTGACCATCTGAAACTTAATCGCTGCGAACCATACCTGGTCGCCGAACTGAAACACATCGATCGTCTGTTCCTCGACAAGCCATGGCACGCGCTTGGCGAAGACAATTCAATGCAGGTCAGCATTGCTGACGCTGAATAACGTGGAGAAAGTCATGCATAAAGTTATCACCGGCGCAGGTAAACCTATTAACATTGCGCTGATCGGCTATGGATTTGTCGGCAAAACGTTTCACGCGCCGCTCATTAACTCGGTCGAGGGGTTAAAGCTTGCCGTCGTCGCCTCCCGCGACGAAGCCAAAGTGAAGCAGGACCTGCCAGATGTCACGGTAATCGCTTCTCCGGAAGAGGCCATTCAGCATCCGGATGTCGATCTGGTGGTACTCGCTTCGCCGAACGCCACCCACGCCCCACTGGCTCGACTGGCGTTGAACGCCGGTAAGCACGTGGTGGTGGATAAGCCCTTCACTCTCGATATCCAGGAAGCGCGCGAGCTGATCGCGCTGGCGGACGAAAAGCAACGACTGCTTTCAGTCTTCCACAATCGCCGTTGGGATAGCGATTATCTCGGCGTTAAGCAGGCCATCGAGCAGGGGCTGATCGGCAAGGTTAAGCATTTCGAGTCGCATATCGACCGCTTCCGCCCGGAAGTACGCGTTCGCTGGCGCGAGCAAAACGTGCCGGGCAGCGGCCTGTGGTTTGACATCGGCCCGCACCTGATCGACCAGACGCTACAACTTTTCGGCCTGCCGCAATCGGTACAAGGCAATATCGCTACCCTCCGACAGGGCGCGGAGATCAACGATTGGGCGCACGTGGTGCTGAATTATCCGCAGCACAAAGTGGTTTTGCACTGTAGCATGCTGGTGGCCGGCGGCGTCTCGCGCTTCACGGTCCACGGCGATAGCGGCAGCCTCGTTAAACTGAAAGCAGACCAGCAAGAGAGCCAGCTGCTAGCTGGGGTCATCCCAGGGAGCGAAAGCTGGGGCCAGGATGACGACAGCATGACGCTGTTCGACGCCAGCCTGCAGGCGCACACGCTCGCCACGCCGAAAGGCGATCAGCGTCAGTACTATATTCAGGTTCGCGATGCCCTGCAGGGCAAAATCGCCAACCCGGTGCCGCCGCTACAGGCGCTGGCGGTGATGGCGGTGCTGGAAGCCGCTGTTGCTTCAGCAGAAAGCGGCAGCGTGCAAAAGCTGGCGTTAACCACCGACGAACTGACCGGGCTTCAGTAATCCCTTGATGGAATAGCGGCTGCAGCTCCGCGCGGCCGCTACGCTTATCTCTCCTGTCGGGCGTATAAATAGGCGGTCGCCCGCGAAATGCCGAGATGCTGCGCGACCATTTCCATTGATTTGCGCAGATCCAATAGCCCCTCTTTACGCAATTGTCGAATCACCGTTTTACGATCCGCCGCACTCAGCGCCCTGGCTGTTGTCGCCCGCGCGGCGGCGAATGCATCAATTCGTTGGCGAATGGCCGCTGCGCCGCCCGGTTCAAGATGTTCAACCACCGTGGCGCTTTCCGTGGCGGTAAAGCGCGCCAACGCGCTCTGCATACCGCGAAACAACGTCATATCGACGTTAAGACAGAGGGCGGCAACATATTCACCGTTATCGCCCTTAATACCGATGGAGGTACTTTTCACCGCACGTCCGTCAGCAAACTGATTGGCATAGTTGGCAACGACGGCCGGGAACTCGGCGCTGGCAATCCGCGCTAACCCCATCTCGGTCGCCGGCTGACCAACCTCTCTGCCGGAGAGATTATTGTGGATTGATAAAATGGCCTGTTGAGGATGCGTCAGGTCATGGACGACCACTTCACAAAACGGCGCGAAGGTTTCGCTTAACCCCTGGGCGATGAGATCAAGCTGTGCCAACAAGGGCGACATCTCGCTACTCATAATTCGTTCCCGGTGGCCAATAAAGCGCTGTAACGACTCATATCCACATTACCGCCGCTGATGATAATGCCGACTTTTTTACCCCGCAGATGCGCCATGGCGCCCCTTGCGGCAGCGAAGCCCAGACAGCCGGTCGGTTCGACCACCATTTTCATCCGCTCGGCGAGAAATTTCATCGCTGCGACCAATTCATCGTCACTCACGGTCAGGATATCGTCGACGTGTTGCTGTATTAGCGGAAAAGTATATTGCCCCAGATGCTGGGTCTGCGCGCCGTCGGCGATGGTTTTCGGCGTCTCAATATGCACAATGCTGCCGCAACGAAAAGATTGCTGGCCGTCATTGCCAGCTTCGGGCTCTACGCCATAGATTTTACACCCCGGAGACAGATGACGCGTCGCCAGCGCCGAGCCTGACAACAGCCCACCGCCGCCGAGGCAGACAAATAGCGCATCCAGCGGACCGACCTCTTCTATTAGCTCTTTCGCCGCCGTCCCCTGCCCGGCAATCACGTGCGGATGATCGTAAGGAGGGATAAGGGTTAGCCCATTCTGTTGCGCCAGATCGCGACCGATCTGCTCGCGATCCTCCGTGTAACGGTCATAAAAAACGACTTTACCGCCGTAGCCCCGGGTGGCGGCGACTTTAGCCGCAGGCGCATCGTGTGGCATGACGATAGTCGCCGGAATGTCCAGTAGTTTAGCCGCTAGTGCAATGGCCTGCGCGTGATTGCCAGAAGAAAACGCCACTACCCCGGCCCGTTTTTGCATTGGGCTAAACTGCTGCAACGCGTTCATCGCGCCGCGGAATTTAAATGCCCCCATGCGCTGATAATTTTCACACTTTAAAAACAGCTGCGCTGAGTATTGCTCATCCAGGGTACGGGAGGTCATCACAGGAGTAGAGTTGGCGTAACCGGCAATCCGCCGGGCGGCCGCTGCCACGTCGCGATAATCGGGAAGTTGTAGAGTCATTGTTTCGCCTTGTTGTTCAATGAGTAATCAGGATTTAATACAATTAGTCTAATTAAATACATTATGTGTGATCAATATTCAACCGCAAATGGCATCGATCGCAACCAGAAGAAAATGTGCTCCGCTTGCCTATTACCTGCTGGAAATTTCCCACATTTGGGAGCAGGATATAATCAAATACCTGATTATTTTGGTAACGCCCCATCAGCTTCTGCGGACGCAACCCGACACACTGGACAGGAGAAAGTCATGTATTACACGTTAGGAGAAAAGACCCTCCACTTTTATCGCTATCAGTGCCGTTACTACGTTGCTCATTGGGACGGCGGTCACGTGATGGCCGAGCAGTTCAAGCCGTTTATCGCCGGGATCAGCGAAAAGACCGGCCTGGAAGCAAAGCGTGTGGAAGCAGTCGCTCGCGATTACTTTACTAACGTGGATTAACACAACCCTTTGATATCGCCAGAAAAGACTAAACGGCACCTCAAAGGTGCCGTTTTATATTCACTTTGGTGAGAACCAATCAGGCGGTGGGGATTTTTGAAATAATATATTCGAGTGATTCATCAATATTCTCACCTGCCAGCATTTTCTTGCGCACGTCAAATGCCCGGCCTGTACGTAAGAATTTTAGGGATACAGTGTCATTAGTAACACCTTTGCCTGTTAATACGATTTCATTCAGCGGTACGATAAAAGTATCTGAGTACAATTTTGGTTTAACTATCAATTTATCACCAGAAAGACCAATCATAACGCGCTCCTTGAGGCGTACCCCATTCCAGATATTGAGAATGCCTACTGCGACCAATAAATAGCCAATTCCCACGCCCATCACCAGCACAATAACTCCCATGCATAAAGCAATAGCACCAGTAGGCGCAAATCGGGATGTATCGCATGTTAATTTATAGTTTTTATCTTCAGGCTTAGATATATCAACCTCTGCTTCAGGGTTATAAACATCAAGGTTTGCATTGCAGTATCTTTCGTAGCTAAAAATATAACCGATTAAAAACAACAAACCAATCGGCACCATAGCAATCCCACCGATATAAGCAAACACAATACCAACACGCGGGGCTTTCGGTAATAAAAAAACGCTTACCACCTGAACAACTATAGCAAGGGGAAGTACAATTGTGACCAAATCTTTAATCAAACGCAGCGTTCGATCGTAGCCATAATAATCTGAAAGCGAGTTGACCTCATTGAGCACCAAAAGAAACATGGCTAAGTTAATTATAATACCAATCAATGTCAGACGGTGAATTTTATTCATTCATACTCCATTATGCTTACTCATCGCAACATATTAATTTAATTAATAGGTTTACACTATGCCGCCAATAACAAAAGGCATTTTTAACACCTGGCGCCGTTCAACAATTCGAAATATCCGAATATATTCTCGCATGTAAAAAAGACAATACACACATAAGATAAAGAATATATCCCAAAGATTCGCACGCCAATAAAAAGAGCCAGCCGATATTAACAAATACACCCTCCCCGTCAACAAAAAAAGCAAAACGCAATATTCAGGCGTCATTTCTTTTTAATGTAAACTTCCCTGGTGCGGAATTTAATTCATGCGTTAAATTTATTTCTCTTGATCCGATACATCAGGTCTATATTTTATCGAAATTGCTGCTTTCATTCTTATTCATGCATTAACCATTGGCATTATTCATTTTACCAGGCTATACCTTAGGCATCATTATTCATCAAGGATCTGTTGCAATGGGCAAGAAAATTTTAATGCTGGTGGGTGATTACGCTGAAGATTACGAAACCATGGTCCCGTTTCAGGCATTACAGATGATTGGCCATCAGGTCGATGCTGTCTGCCCGGATAAAAACAAAGGCGACTATATTATGACGGCGATTCATGATTTTGACGGCGCACAAACCTATAGCGAAAAACCCGGTCATCGCTTCGTACTGAACGCTGACTTCGATAGCGCCAATGAGCAAGACTACGACGCACTGCTCATCCCCGGCGGCCGTGCGCCAGAATATCTGCGCCTGAATGAGCAGGTGATTAAGCTGGTACAGGCTTTTGACGCTGCGCGTAAACCGATTGCCGCCGTCTGCCACGGCCCACAGCTTCTCGCGGCCGCCGGCATTCTTAAAGGCCGTACCTGCAGCGCTTATCCAGCTTGCGCTCCCGAAGTTCGCCTCAGTGGCGGACATTACGCCGATATCGGTATCGACCAGGCGCACGTTGATGGCAATCTGGTTACTGCTCCCGCCTGGCCCGCCCACCCGCAGTGGCTTGCTAAATTTGCCGAGGTGTTGCAGCGGTAAGCGCCTTTTCCAGGGCTGGAGTCGCTACGGTACGATATGCCCCCCAGCCCTTACTCCTTGCGCGAAGCTATTCCACGGTTTTATTTTTTACTAGTGCATAAGAGACTATCAGCTGCTGCAGGTGCTGTTCCGCTTGTTGCTGCTGCGCGGCGCGGCTGATTTGCCCTTCTGTCATCGCCGATAGTTGGCGTAACTGTTCTTCAGCCGGAACGGTTCGATTAAGAGACTGAGTAATGGCGAACACCGCGGATTTCAGTTCACTGACCGTCAGGTATTTTCCCTTCTGCTCATCCAGGGCATTCAGACACTGAGTTAATTGCTGCAGTTGCTGCATTCCCTGATACCACCCGGTGAGGTTTTCCGCTGGCAGCGCGGCAGCTATGATCTGCTGCCGCCACTGCGAGGACAATGTTTTCGCCTGCTCCGGCCATAGCGCCAGTGCCTGTTGTACCAGTTGATCGCTATAGTCGATGGCCCAATTAGGTTTGAGTTGAGCCAGATGTGTAAGCTGCTGCCGGGTCTGCTTTATCCCACTGTCTGCTGGCGGTGCGTGCAGAGAAAAGGAGCGTAACTGATCTGGCGAAAGTACCGTCGGCAATGGCGCCAGACTGAGAGCGAATTGCTGCTGTTCCGGATCTGGTTGATTCATCGCCTGCCACCCCCACCCTGCCGCTGCGGTCAGCACCAGCATCGTCAGCATACCGGCCATAAAAGGTCGCCATCGTTTTTCAGAGTTCTGACGCTCATTGCCGACTTGCACGTTTGGCAGCGTTTCCGGCGGCGCAATATAAACCCACTTTGTTCGCTCAACCCGCTCATCCAAATGGGTGGACGCGTTCTCCATCGTGACTACGTGCGGTAGGGTATCAGCGCTGGTCACGCCATCGCTATTCTCCAGCCGTACAGCCGCGTTATGCATCAAATTGAGCAACGCATCAAACTGACTGGCGTGCTTTAATTCCAGACGCTGCAGCGCAGCATCCAGCGCTTTCAGATGCACTTCCGCCTCATAAATCAAACTAAGATCGACATAGGCTAGCGTCAGCGTACGCAGCGCTTGCAGTAGCCGTTTACCCAAACCGCTAAGGATTTCCATCCGCGCGTGTACCGGCTGTGGCCAAAGGCTCCCCCACTGACGGGTAATCAGCGTTTCCAGGATAGCCAGTCCTTCATTCAGCCCGCATAAGCCGGTTAACTGCGTACGGGCAAGCGTATACCAAGCCGCGGTCTGCAGCTCTACGCCGTTACGGTCAAATAATGACAGGCAAAGCCGTTCTGCGTATAGCCAGTCAACGTCGGGGCGCGCCGGGTGGCTGAGTTTGTGCATTTCTTCACGCAGCTTTGCGTAGTCTGCCAGCGTGCGCGGGTCGCCGCCGGTAATCAGGTGACGCTTAGGATAAGTTGTCATAGGGGTAACCAGAGTGAGGGCTAAATAGCGGTGCGGGCATTCAGATACTGTTGCTGTTTCAGATGGCGAAGGAGAACCCTGCCTTCAGGCATAAATTCCGTGCCATAGCGTACCAGACCAATTTCCTTCAGTTCCGCGTCGATGGCATAACGCAGTTCGCCTGGCTGTGTCTGTTCGAGCATCTCCACACGGAGGCTGTTCAGCCGCGGTTCGTATTTGAGCAGTACCGCGGACAGCGTGGTCATTAACTGGTGCGCGCTACCCGGCATCCCCTGGAGAATTTTTGTCATATCCGGCAGACCGTAATCCGGAAGATGCGCCAGCGTGCCAGCCCGGCAGTTGAGGATACGCTGTATATTATCAAGCACCGATAAAATGACCTGATTTTCTTCACCGATCTGATGCAGCTCGAGACCGCCGGAGAAATTACCAAACAGGGTGTCGTAAAGTGAGGGGCGCGGCATTTTAGTTACCTTTTAACGGTTGCAGCGTCAGCCGGTTGTGACCGGCTTCGATAATACGCGGCTTGTCGGGGTCGAGGTCGTCGCGGGTCAACACTAACCGCCAGCTGTCCTTGACCCGATCCGGCGCGATAAACATCCCCGCCACCGCGACGTATTGCGCCGCCGTCTCCAGCGGCATATCCAGCGCCACGGATTCCCCCGGGTGTAGACGGATATCTTTTTGGGCCAGCCAATCGCTTGGTATTGCCCGGCTATCGTCAGCAAATAGCGAGGGATAATCGCTGGCGTCAAACGCTTTGCGCTCTTTGAGTTGGTAAATTCGCACTACGGTTGCCAATGACGCCCCTTGCGCATTGTGGTTCACCCCTTCCCGGGCCCGAATATCCAAATGCAGCGTTTTGATCTGTTTATAAAAAATAGCGTAGGTCACTGAGACGGCTCCATCTTTTACGCTCTGCGTCAGGCCGCAGCCGGTTAAGGCTGCAGTGAGAGTGATGGGCAGCAATGTGGCGCAATTTTTACCAGCGATAGTTGCCATCTTCATCGTTCTCCCTTCGGTGAATATTTTTCGGACGCGCTGATAACGCCCCAGATGAATGGTGATAATGTCAGTAGCAGGGTATTGCGCGTTAAGCGGGCGCAGTACCGCGGTCTGCCCTAACCGCGCCGCGTTTTTGGGTTGGCAAGAGCGTTGCGCAGCCGGTAATAAATGGCGGGCCACATACAGCTGTAGCCGTACATCCAAATGGGCGCCCAGCCAGGGCATTCAGCGTGGAGTCTGCGGTGTCGGACATACGATCTCCTCCTTGATATGTTTGAAAATAACGTTATCTGCTTTTTTATCCTCATCAGGATGAGGAAGTATCGGGTATTTCGGATCTGCGCGACCGTAGCAGGAACGGACTATCCGCACCTTATCGCAGGGGAAAATATGCACATCAAAACCGCACGCCTGCCCCTTCTCCCAGCGTTCAATGGGGACAGTAATCGGCCCATGTTTCTGATAGTGAGTCTCATAATCATCGGGCATCTCACTCGATTTCATCCAGGCATTAGGATCGGAGGTCCAGGTGATTTTTGCCGTCAGTCCCGGGCGCCAGACATCAGGCACCATCACGCAGCAGAATCCGCCACCGCCACCGTAGGGATTCGCCCTGGGCCCTCCGTAGCCATCAACCTGCACCGAAACGATGGCATCAGGTCCGTGGTTTAATACGGCTATATCAGCGCCGCTCATGCCGTCATGACTGTGATCGCGGCAGGCCGTCAATAGACAGAGAAAAACGGCGACCAGTACCGCCAGCCCTGTGGACAAAATACGGGTATGCTTTATCATTGATGTATCCTTACAAAAATAAAATAAAGTAATGAATTATTAAGAGATGACGTAATTTCAGATTTTTATTTTTACGACGCCGTCCATAGTAATATGGTAATTAAAGTGTCAGGGAAGCAGTATTTTAAAAGCCTCGCTTTTTATATCCCGATATATTTTCCCCAGCACGCCCGATACCGTATTCAGATCTTTCATATCCGTTCGCGCCTGCACTAATATATCGCCAACATTAATATCAATAATCGCTTTTACCCGCTGGCCAAATTGTTTCACCGAATCCCACGTATCGTCATCGTTATCGTAAATCGTCCGCGACGCAAAATAACCGTGGGAAAACGAGGAATGCAGCGGATCATGATTATATTTGGCCAGCGTGTCATGCACGTAGTTATCGTAAAAATCCAGCATCGTCGGCGAGCCCATCAGCGCCGCCCGCCGGGCATCGCCGCTTTTCTTGATCTGGATATATTCCGACTCCTGCGCCGCCACCAGCGGACCGCCAAGCTGGTCGGTTTGCGTGGTGGGGATCACATCCAGCAGCACCTGGCCCAGCAGCGCCACGATACCGGTATGGGCAAAGTCATAACCCCACGCCGCGCGGTCCAGCCGATCCTTATCGATAAACGGCACTTCTCGCGGCCCTTCGCTTTCCGCGGGCGCCGTCGCCGACGGCAGCGCGCCGGTCTGCTCATTCAGCGCCTGCTGATAAAAAGGCTTACGCTGATAATACTTATCGGCGTATTGCGGGCTGGCAAAGCGCTCGGTGCGCCAGGCGGTGATCCAGCTCAGCTGGTCCGCCAGCATCACCTCCAGCGCTTTGGCCTTCAGCGGCACATACACCGGATCCGGCAGTTTGCCCAGCGGACCGTTCTCCGGCGGCTTCGCGGCGGCGGCCGCAGCTTTCGCCTTATCGCTATCCGCCTTGTCGTGAGCCGCCTTCAGCGCGGCGACCGGATCCCGGCCCTGAGCCACGGCGATGGCCACCACCTCCGCCTCGTTGACGGCCGGCGTTTCGGTCTTCGCCCCCGCCTGCTGCGCCCCGGCCTGCTGCCAGGCGTTAAACAGGGCGATCGCCTGTTCGGAGATTTTGAAATAATCAGCAACGTAGCCTTGCATTACCCGATATTTTTTGTCCTGAGCCCCACCGGGTAATACTTCTTCAGGTACGCTCAGCGGCGCCCCGGCATCGAAGGCGGCGGCATACATATCATGCAGCACGATCTTTGACAACAGGCTGCGGGCGTCGGTCTGCACCTTGCCGAGCTCCGCAGGCTTACAGTCGCCACCGACATCGGCATGCATCCCGGGGTAGACCACCTCCACCGCTCCCGCCGGGTATTTCCCGTCCGGACCGCGGATAGAGTCCAGCGGCAGGTCGCCGTGCTGCTCGTGGCCGGCGACAAAGTGGTAGCAGCTTTTTAAAAAACCTTTGGTGGTCGGTAGCCGCAGGCTGTTGGCCGCCCAGCCCAGATGACCGGTGGCCGACGGCAGGATATGCGGCACACCAACCGCAGAGACCGAATCCAGCAGTCCCATAAACTCGATACTGATGGGGATGCCCAGCAGCGTGGGTCCCCCCGGAACCACCGTCCCCGCCGGCAGCATATTTGTCGCATCGAGCGGCATTTTAGCGTCATCGAGCAGCGACTCCAGCCCGCGGTCGAAGGCGCGGGCGGTGGCGGCCCCCCGGCAGTAGCCGTAGACGAACAGCTTGATTTTGGCGATGCGCCGCTGCGAGCGCTGCATATACAGCCGCGTCGGCTGCCGCGGCCACTGGTTGACCACGCCCCCCAGATGGTCGTCGCAGAATTTGTCAAGCGCGCTTTTACGGTTGAACTTCTGGGTCAGCCGCGAGAAGGGCCAGACGGTGGCCATCTGAGGCCGAAAGGTATCCAGTTCGCTGTCCTCGATCCTTTCCTTTTTCACCGCATAGCAAATGCTGCTGTAGGTTTTAAGCAGCGCCTGGTTGATACGGTCCTCACCGCCGTTGGCAAACAGCTCGCCGTCCAGCGAGTAGTGCTCTTCGCCAATCTCCGGAAAGCGCGCCCCGCAGCCGGGAAAATAGTAACAAAAGTAACCATCATTCTCCGCCTTATCTAACCAGTTTGCCGCATGGTAGAGTCGGCCGATATTGGTCAGCGGCGGGTTTCGCGAGCCGTAGACTTCATCACCATCTTCTTCGTTACAGCAGGTACCGTCAAAGAACAGGCTGATATGCAGGCTGGCCGGGCAGCCCGGCTCCGTTTTTTTGTCCGAGGGATGATCGGACTCTTTAACATACCCCTCCAGGTACTGCCTGGCGTAGTTGCCTTCGGTCTGCGTTCTGCTCGCTGGCAGGCGGCCGCGCTCGTTGTATTCGGTTTTCTGCTGCGTGGAGTTATCTGCTGGTTTTTCCCCTTTTTTATCATCCGGCCCGGGAAACTTTGGCGGTAAACTGGCCGCTTCTGCGGTGGAGGTTTTAACCGTGACCGGAGTGGCACCGGTCTGGAAGGCCGCAATAAGCGCCTTCAGGGCATTCAGCGTGGAATCTGCGGTGTCGGACATACAACTTCCTCCTTGATATGTTCGATAAGTATTTTGTGTGCCCTTTCCCTCCAGTCAGGTGGAGACTGAGGGACTGGATATTCAGGTTGACCTGGCTGAACCGGCCCCCCCGGGAGCACACAGGAACGCACTATCCGCACCTTATCGCAGGGGAAAATATGCACATGAAAACCGCAGGCCTGACCCTTCTCCCAGCGTTCAATCGGCACGGTAATCGGCCCATGGTGCTGATAGTATTGCGCGTAGTTGTCAGGCATATCGCTTAGCCTCATCCAGGAGTTAGGATCGGAGGTCCAGGTGATTTTTGCCGTCAGCCCCGGCCGCCAGTCGTTGGGCACCATCACACAGCAGAAGCCGCCGCCGCCGCCGTAGGAATTGGCCCTTGGCCCGCCGTAGCCATTCACCTGCACCGAAACGATGGCATCCGGGCCGTGGTTTAACAACGTTATGTCGGCGGCGCTCATGCCGTCGCGACTGTGATCGCGGCAGGCCGTCAGCAGGCAGAGAAAAACGGCGGCCAGCACCGCCAGCCCGCCGGGCAAAATACGGATATGCTTTATCATTGATGTGTCCTTACAAATACAAAGTGATGACTTATTAATAAATGGCGTAATTAAATGCTTGTATTTATGCTAATAGATGAACCTCCATATATAACTGATGATGATATTTGTAGCGGTCAATGAATATTGGCCACGATAAATATTCTCAGCAGTTATTTCATATCCGTTCGTGCGTGTATTAATTATTTCGCCGATATTAAGTTCAATAATTGTTTTACTCGCAGGCCCGGCAGGACGCTATTATCGTAAAAATCCAGCATCTGCGGCGAACCCAGCTGCGCCACGATGCCGGTGTGGGCAAAGTCATAGCCCCACGCCGCGTGGTCCAGCCGATCCTTGTCGATAAACGGTACCTCACGCGGCCCCACGCTCTGCGCAGGCGGCGCAGCAGACGGTATTTTTCGGCCCCAGCGGGCGGGAATATATCTCCAGCCCGGCAGGCACCGTTTCCGCCATCTTCATCGTCGGTAGTTCCGGCGTCAGCGCCACCACCGATAGCCACGGAATGGTGCGCAGATAGTGCGGCCACAGCATGCTAACCAGCCCTTCGGTAAGCTCAGGCAGGTCGTCATCAATCTTTTCCCGCAAGCGCTCCATGGAAAAAGCAACCCCTTCAAACAGACGCTCTACGTAGGGATCCGGCGTACCGGCTTTGTCGAGATCCAGCATCGAAATAGCACAAGGTTAAATCATCGATCGTATGTTATCCGTTACTCGTCCATGACGATCATCAGGCGTTTAAACGCACAGCACCGCCGCGCGGGCGGGGTCAATAGCAATCAGGTCCGCCAGCAAACGGTCCATCTGCGACTGCAGACGAGCTCTTTCCGTTTCGCTGCGTCCGGCCTTACCGCGCAACAGCCGCAGATGACGCGCTCGGACTTCAAACAGTAGTTCCGGTTCCCATTGCGCCAGTGACAGCGTGGCTGCCAGCACGTCCAGTTCCGCCAGCAGATGTTGCGCCAGTTCGTTTTTCCCGCTCTGCTCGGCAATCCGCGCCATCAATAATCGCAGTAACCAGCGGCTTCTGGGGGTGGTGATACCCGGACGATGTTGCAGCCAGGTCAGCGCCGCCTCAGCGCCATCGCTGTCGACCAGAGCCAGCGCCTCCGGCTCTAACTGAAGGATGTTGTCGTCGCCGGAAGCGGTGACGGCGCGGGAAGCGGTGTCGTCCAGCCAGATGGTTGCATTATCCAGCACCTGTTGCTGTATCCAGTTCAGCGTCACCTCATCGGCAAACGGCGTACCATCGTTAAACGCCAACCCTTCCAGGCCGATCAAACGTGCCAGCAGTCCTTGCAGATCATGCTGAATAATAGCGGCCTGCGCGTCGCGCCCGGATTTCAACAGCGCCTGGTGAACATACCACTGCAGATCCAGCCACAGATGGTTTGCGCCGCGGGAAAACATCTCGCTGGCCTGCTCGAGTAATTCCATCCAGCTCTGTTGGAGATACAGCCTTTTCAGCAGCGCCCGCTGGTCCGGTTTTGGCGGATCAATACGAGTTCTGCCGTCCGCCAGTAACGGCGGCAACTGATGCAGCGTATCATGGCGAATGCTCTTTATCAGGTGGTGGGCAGAGAGCCAGCCATCCGGCTGGTCGCTGAGATACTTTGCCAGCACCCGCGCCTGCGTCAGCAGCTCCTGACCAGAGGTGATACCGCTGAGCACTGGCGCGCTGCCCCCCACCGCCGCTAGCGGCGCATCGCTGATATTCTGCGGGACCACAGCTTCTGGCCCGCCGGATTTCATTAACCGGGTTTCGAGGGCGGCGCACAACGCGCCGGGGACCGCCCCTTCTTGCGTCTGCTCCATGATCAGCAACGCGCCGGTGATACGTAGCGCATCGCTGTTGCATACCTCCGGGTATAACGACAGGCTGTCGAGCATGCGCTGGCTCGCCAGCCAGTCAAGGGCAGCTCTCCTGCTGCGATCCCGCTGCGGGTGTAGACTCACGCCAAAACGCTGCATTAATCCAGCCAGTAATTCCAGCCCATCAGCCAGACCCGCTTCGCCATCGCGGTGCAGGCGGGCCCAGGCGTAGTATGAGGCGACGCGGATATCCTGGGTGACGGTGGTCAGCAGCTTTTCCGCAAGCTGACAAATCAGATCGGTATTGGCGCCGGATAGCTTATTCACTTCTTCGCGCATCAACTGGAAATCATCGTCATAGCCGGGATCATCGCCCGTTGGTTGCTCGGTCGTGACCGGCTGCAGCCAGTTTTCCCACAGCAGCAAACGCTGCTGGGTCTGTGCGGCCAGCGCTTCCGGCGCTACCTGGCTCGCACTAATCAATGTAAGAACTGATGCCATTAATAAAGATCCTCCCTGCGCTGTTCACTCTCCGCCTCGCAGCCCCATACGGACTCCGCCCCGCTGTCGCTCATTCCCGACGGGCTGTTGACGGGGAGTGTCTTACCAAATATCAACGTGCGCTGCGCATCGGCGAAATTCACCACTTCGCTCTGCGCCTCTTCCTGCAGGGTGAAATAATAGAATATGCCGACTTCAGCCAGCAGGCGCTGAATAAACGCCAGGTCGCTCTCGCGATACTGGTTTATCTGTTCGCGTTTTGGGTAGCTTTGCTTGAGATTAAATTCATATTCCCAACCATGCAGGTTATGCTCCTGCGGTTGTGTTGCGCTCACGGCCCAACGAACTCATCCAGGTCATATTTTTTCTCCATAAGACCGCAATGCCCTGCAGATAGTGTTCTGCTTGCCCATCGCCCGCGCCATCCTGTACCGGGATGGGGTTGACGCTAAGAAATTCTCATCAGGAGTGGCTAAATTCCATGACCACGTCGCCTTCTTCATCGACATCCAGAGAAAGGCTCTGCGGCTTCAACCCTGCCGCCAGATGGCTCAACAGTTGCTGACTCAGCACCGGTAGAATTTGTTGATTAAGCAGGCTGTCAATGTTACGTGCGCCGGTATCCGGCAACAGGCAGGCGTCCGTCAACGCGTCGTACAAGCCTTCGGCAATATCGGTTGTCATACCGTAGTGACGATACAAACGCTGGCTAACCTGGTTGAGTTTCATGTTGACAATTTTGCGCATCGCCAGCTGGCTGAGCGGACGGTAAATAATGGTCTGGAAACGCGCGAGCAGCGCTGGTTGAAAATGTTCTCGCAGCACCGGGCGCAACAGGTCATGTAAATCGGATTCTGTCGCTTCCGGCCGCTCCTCCAGCCTCTGCATCAGCCGATCGCTGCCGAGGTTTGAGGTCATCAGGATCACCGTATTGCGAAAGTCGATTTCGCGTCCCTCGCCATCGCGCATAAAGCCACGGTCGAACACCTGGTAGAACACATTCATCACATCACGATGCGCTTTTTCCACTTCATCAAGCAGTACCACGCTGTACGGGCGTTTGCGTACCGCTTCGGTGAGAATCCCCCCTTGACCGTAGCCGACATAACCGGGAGGCGAACCTTTCAGTTGGGACACCGTATGCGGCTCCTGATATTCGGAAAGGTTGATGGTAATCAGCGATCTCTCACCACCGAACAGCTCATCAGCCAGCGCCAGCGCGGTTTCCGTTTTTCCAGTGCCGCTCGGACCGACAAGCAGAAATACGCCCTGCGGGCCGTTATCCGGTGCAAGCCCGGTTTTGGTCGCCCGCAGTCTCTTGGCAATGGCGTTTAGCGCCATATCCTGCCCCACCACTCGTTTATCCAAATGAGATTCGAGACTCAGCAGTTCCGTCTGCTCGTCCTTCAGCAATGAAGAGAGCGGTACCCCGGTCCAGTCGGCAATCACCGTTGCTACGGTACGTAAATCGACATCCAGCCCCAACAACGGATGGTTATTCTGGACGCTGGCAAGTTGGCTCTGTAATGCGCCGATCTCCTTGCGGCGGGAAGGATCGGCTCGGCAGCTCAGCAGTTGCTCGGTCAGCTTCAGTTCCAGGCCGTACTGCGTTTCCAGATCACCAAGCTGTAAAATAATACGCGATTCTTCCAGCTCAATTGCCGCCAGCCGCGCTTCGTCGCTACCGCTACCGACCATGGCATCTTCAAGCAACGCCTGTTTTTCCATTTCCAGCGCCGTGATTTGCGCTTTCATACGCGTCAACAATTCCGGCACCGTATCGATTCCCATGCGAATGCGGGCCGATGCGGTATCCAGTAGGTCCACCGCTTTATCTGGCAACTGGCGGCCGGTGAGATAGCGTCGGGAAAGTGTCACGGCAGCGCGAATGGCTTCATCGGTGATATGTACCCCGTGATGCTGAGCATAGCGAGATTTTAGCCCGCGTAGCATCAGACAGGCGGTGTCATCGTCCGGTTCGTCGACTTTGACCATCTGGAAGCGGCGCTCCAGCGCGGCATCACGCTCGAAGTACTGCTTATACTCACTCCAGGTCGTGGCGGCGATAGTTCGCAGTTCGCCGCGCGCCAGGGCCGGTTTGAGCAAATTAGCGGCATCCGCGCCACCGGCCTGGTTGCCTGCGCCGATGATAGTATGAGCTTCATCGATAAACAGCAGCACCGGAACAGGCGACTGCTGTACCGCTTCGATAATGTTCTTAAGCCGCTGTTCGAATTCCCCTTTAACGCCTGCGCCGGCCTGCAGTAAGCCGAGATCCAACGTACGCAATGAAACCGGCTTCAGACTGTCCGGCACGTTGCCCTCCGCGATACGCAACGCCAGCCCTTCGACCAGCGCAGTTTTGCCGACTCCGGGTTCGCCAACCAGGATTGGGTTGTTTTTTCGCCTGCGCGACAGGATATCCACCATTTGACGAATTTCGTTATCGCGACCAAAGACCGGGTCGATTTTGCCTTCGCGGGCGCGAGCAGTGATATCAAGGGTAAATTTGTCCAGCGCGTTCTGTAACGCAGGGGTCATCTCAGCGGACTTCACGGCCGATTCCACGGGGCGGCCGACAAACTCCACATCGCCAACGTGGCCTGGTTCATCTGGCTGTAATTCCGGGCGCTCATCAGACTGCATATCTAATAGTGGTCGCAGGTGTTCAAGCTGCGCTTGTCCCAACGTTAACAGCGGCCACAGACTGTCACAGCGCACCCGCGTTGGGTTGCTGACTAACGCCATCAGTAGATGAACACTGCGTAGAGAGGTCTCGCCCGCCAGTGAAGCCCTTAACCACGCCTCCTGCATCAGGCTCTGGATGCTGCCGGACAGCTGCGGCCGGCTGTGTACCGAGCGCGGAAGCGTTTCCAGAAAAGAGAGCAGATCCTGCCAGATAGCGTCCATATCCCACTCATAACGCCGCGCTAATACGGTCAGGTCTCCCTCGCCCTGCTCCAATAGTTTTAGCAGCCAGTGTTCGGGAAGGATTTGCGCATGCGCGCGGGCCTGGCACAACGAAGCGGCGCCTTCCAGGGCGCGGGCGCAATAAGGGTTTAAACGGCGTAACAGAATGGCTGGGTTTTCCATGAGGCTCTCTCTTTGTCGATTCCGGACACGCTACCGCCCATCGCCGTTTCCCGTGATGCAGGAGACCAAAGCGCACAAGGTCGGGCAGGCTGATTATTTTTGCTAAAAGCCAACGGTCACTGGCGCTTAGCAAAAAAGCAGACGGCGAACCGCCTGCTTCGGGCGTCAGGCTGTCGTTCGTTCATTCCATGAATCGGAATGAATGATGTTGCCGTCTTTATAGGTCCAGGTGATTTTTTCGTAGCGCAGTTCAATCTGCTCAAGATGGCTGTGCTTCTCGTAGGCTGGGTTCTTGATGTCGTGCATCAGCGGATTGACCTTCACCACTTTCACGTTTTCCAGTTTGGTGTTGAAGTATTCCACTTCCTGACCAGCATCATTGATTTTGTACCACTTGAATTCGGCAGACTTCAGCGTCTGGCCGGTAGTCACCGCCTTGTAGAGATAGGGGCTTGAGGAGTCGATTTCCTTGGTAAACAGAAACGGCGTGTGGATACGCGTGCCGGTTAGCTTTCCGGTGTTGTTGTCGGTCGGGATGTACAGGTTATGCTCCTGCGCCACTACTTCGATGCTGCCTTCACGATCTTTCACATCTACGGAACCTTTAATGTCCGCCCCGCCGTCGTCTTTCAACCATAAATAGACTGGTATTGCCATGTTAATTACTCCATTTCATTTTTTAACACGCCATCATCCTGAGATGGCGCGGGTGTGTTGTCTGTCGCCAGACAGGCTGTAGCCTGTCGAGCCAGACGACTTGGATAGTGACAGGCGTGTTACCCTTTCGCCTTCGGCATCTGGCTAACCAGAGACAAATTGACGTCCATGCCTTCCACCTGGAAGTGCGGCACCGCGAACAGCTTGACGCGGAAGAAGCCAGGGTTATCCTCGATATCTTCCACTACCACTTTCGCATCACGCAGCGGATGTGAGGCCTGCAGCTCGTCGCCCGGATCGGTCATTTCCGTAACCAGGCCACGAACCCAGGTATTGAGCTCCAGCTCAAGCAGGCGGCGATCTTTGGTGGTGCCGATGTTCTCGCGTTGGATCAGTTTCAGGTAGTGGGCGATGCGCGATAGCAGGAAGATGTACGGCAGGCGGGCGTTGATACGGCTATTGGCTGTCGCATCCGCGGTGTCGTACAGCGCGGGTTTCTGAGTTGAGTTAGCTGAGAAGAAGCAGGCATAGTCACGGTTCTTATAATAAGACAGCGGAATAAAGCCCAGATTGGCGAATTCGAACTCACGGGTTTCCGGGATCATCACCTCGGAAGGGATTTTCACCTGATTTCCTGTGCCGAGATCATAGAGGTGGATGGGAAGATCTTTCACCGCGCCGCCCGCCTGCGGGCCACGGATTTGCACGCACCAGCCGTTTTGAATAAAGCTGCGTACCATGTTCGAGGCGAAGGCGAATGACGCGCTGGTCCACAGATACTTTTCGTGATCCGGCCCCTTTACCTGCTCAATGTAGTTAAAGCTGCGCACCGGAACCGTGTCCGGCCCATACGGCAGACGGCCCAATACCCGCGGCATGACCAGGCCGATATAGCGCGAGTCATCGGTATCGCGGAACGATTTCCATTTAATGTACTCAGCGCGATCGAAATAGTTGCCGATATCTTTAATTGCCGCGACTTCTTCCATTGAATCCTTGAGGAAAAATTTCGGCCCTACGGCGCCGATAAATGGCATATGCGCCGCAGCGGAGACTTTCGAAATATTACGCAACAGCGCCATGTCCTGCGGGCTGGCGTCAAACTCGTACGCCGATATTACCGATCCTATCGGCTCGCCGCCGGGGGTGTCGTATTCGGCGGTGTAAGTATGCCAGTACAGGCCGCTCTGTATCACCTCTGGCGCATCTTCAAAATCCTGACGTAAATCGTCTTTGGACACATCGAGGATTTCGGTTTTCACGTTCTGGCGATAGTCGGTGTTATCTACCAGTTGCTTCAGGCCGCGCCACAGAGATTCCACCTTCTGGAACTCCGGGTGATGCATAACAGCATCAAGTTGACGGCTTATACGAAAATCCAGGTCCGCGATGTGGTGGTCAATAAGCGTTTTATCGAGTTTCTCCACCTGCTGGCCGGATTGACGAATGCAGTCCATAAAAACCTGCATCGCCGCGGTCAGGCGTTCCCCCGCCGTGGCCTCTGATAGCGCCGTGTCGTCCAGAAAGACATTAATATCGCCAAGGCTTGATGCCGGGCTCAGATTGATTTTTTCAAACAGAGAAGCGTAAACGCTTTCTTTGTTCATTACGGCAGTTTGCCCCTGTGCGGGGTTCGTTTCAGTATTTACAGACATCAGCATATTCCCGGTTAATCCATTAAAAGAGATGACCGCCGTTTACTTCCCGGCAAGGGCACTCATTTCGGCGCGTAATTCGCTGGACAGAGCTGGATCTTTAAGGATTCTCTCAAGCTCTTTTCTGAAAGTAGCGTTATCAAGCAGGTTTGATTTGAGATCGCGTAATAAATTACGCATCGCCAGCATGGCGCGGAGTTGAGGGATTTGCCGGGCAACCTGTTCGGGCTCAAAGTCTTTTATATCGGAAAAACGCAGTTTAACATTGTCTTCTGAGTTATCCCCAGCCAGCGTATTCTCAACGGTGAGATTGATCTCTGGGTTAAATTCAGAAAGCACACTATTAAAATTATTCTTATTGATATCTATTTTCTGGCGCTCGGCCAATGGTCGATGCTCTTTTCCATTACTGAAATCACCAACGGTGAGCAATTTAAGCGGTAGTTCAACCTTCTTCTGCGCCCCCCCGGTATGTAAGGATAATTTTAAATTAATACGTGCCTTCGGCACCTCATTCTGGAATGAATCAGCCATAGCGGTCCCTTTTCCTTAAGGAATGATTGTGGAGTAAATTTCGTTTTATTCACAACGTTATGTTTAAAGAAATCAGGGCAATATATCAACCAGCAGATACGAAGATCCAGAGATAACAAGTCATTTAATTGGCATAGATCAATATCGCCGGCAAGCAATCATTTCAACCAATAACTTATGCAATCTCAACACGATAACCAATATATAATTCACTCAATCACAGATGGAAACTATTTAAATGTGATAAATTCAACTTTCAGCGTCGAAATAAACTCATTCCTTTTAATAAATGAATTATTAAAAGGAACTATTAATAGAGACGTTAATAAAATAGCATTCTGGGTGTCAAAAACTACCAGACTGGCGTAGGCCAGTCTGGTATTCCCGTAAAAAACATTCTCTCAGAACCAGGCCTCAAACATACCGCCGATGTTCAGCGAATCCAGCCGCTCGTCGCTGGTGTCGTTGACCTTCGCGGTGTGCTCGTTATCCACCTGGCCGCCGGTAACATAGAAGCGCAGCATCGGGCGGAACTCCGGCCCCATGCCGATGGCGATGTTCTGCGACAGCGTCAGCTTCCAGCCGTGGTTATCCCCGCCCTGGTCGTAGTCAACGCGCTGGTAGCCCGCTTCCAGCCAGGTCGAGTGCACGTCGTTCCAGAAGTACATCGGCCGGACGATCGCACCGTAGTTTTTACGGTTATCGGTATTGTCCTTGCCGTTGTCGTAATCGTGGAAGGCCAGCAGATACTCGATCTGCGCCTGCTGAGTGAATTTATGGCTGCCCTCGAAGCTGGCATAGACCGTGGTCAGGTCGTCGGTCTTGTTATAGACGCTGTTATCCGAGTTGTCGGAGTAACGCAGAATAACTTTGTTCACCCCGCTGTCGTTGCTATGGCTCAGCACCAGCCCGCCCTGCCAGGCATCGAGGCGCGCGTCGCTGTCCACCGCTTTTGAGTCAAAGCCGTAGTTGGCATATACCTCGACGTCGATCGGCCCGGCCTTGATGTTGTGGGTTTTAGTGGTCAGCGCGTAGTGGCCGTTATCGCCGGTATCGGAGCTGCCGGTACAGGTGATCCGCGACGGGTTGGTCTCGTCGGCCATCACTTCCGGGCTACAGGATTTCACCTGCGACACTGTCGCCACGTCGAACTGCACGCCGCCGATATCGAAATTCTTCACCCCGGCGCCCTGGCCGTCGTGGTTCATCCAGAAGTAGTCGTTGATCCCCTGTTGCGGGCGCTGGTGGAAGTCGCGGCCGGCCCAGATATAGGCGTTGGGGTTAGATTCGAGGACGTTGGTGACGCCGACGTAGGCTTTTTTCAGGTTAACCTCGTCGCTCCAGTGGTCAAACATGACGTTGAGATCCCAGATAGCCCCCTGCGCGCTTTTGAACGCTTTGCTGATCTGGAATTCCCCACCGTTGCTTTCGTTACCGAGACGACCGATCGCTGAGGCGCCGTTATAGGAGCCGTCGACGCCGACATATTTCTGGTCGCCGGTCTGGAAGTGGGCGCCATAGCGGGCGTAACCGCTAAATTTCAGGCCGAAAGGGATCGCCAGATCCGGCGAAGCCGCGGTGGTTTGCGGGTTGGTTATAACATCGACCTTCTTATTAGCCGCGGCGTCGATTTTGGCCTGGCGGTCGGCCAGCGCTTTATCGACAGCTTTCGCGACGATGGCGTCGATCTGCTCCTGGGTAAATTCTTGGGCTGTTACAGAGGTAAGCGGAGAAAACACGGCGATGACCGCCATAGTTAATGGAAGCTTTCTTATCATTGTCATCATTATCTCAATAGAGGTTAATTTTATTCAGGCAATAACAATCTGACTCTGGCCACGCAGAATATGTTGCTACTGTGAGAACAATTTAATTTTTATTTTGTTCGACTACAGAGGTTTTATACGAATAACGTTCTCCTTTCCCACAATTAAATTAATGATTAGCGCTAAAACAAGCAACGCCGCAGAGACTTGCCAGATGAATTTCATTGTATGGTGAACAAAACCATTAATCGCGCTGCACTTGACCTAAGATTGCATGAACACTCCAATATTGGTGGATGTAAGAAATGTAACAACTATGACACATCCTGTATTCTATAAACCGGTTGCTCAATTACGTTATTTCACTCAGCGATTGAGAAAACACTCAAATGTGAGCCATCTCGCAAATATCACTTTCATATATTCAACATCATAAAATCCATATAGAGTACAGAGATAATGCCAAACGGCCTTTGCTTTGAGGATCACAGAAGTAAAAAAACATAATTAATTAATTTAAAAACGTAATAGATTCTTCGCGATCTTTTGTGTCAGAAAGTGTTTCACATTCACACAACAAACCGGAGTCTGCTCAGAATGAGTAAAAACATAATGCAAAATCGCAATGATGAATATCATAAATTAACTCGCGGGGAACGTATTGGCTACGGTATGGGCGATTTTGCGCAAAACCTGGTTTTCGGCACGATCGGCGGCTTTCTTGCTCTACATATGTTGACGGTAAATACGATCAGTACAGCCACTGCGGGGTTCATTTTTCTTTTTGTCCGAATCATCAATGTTTTTTGGGATCCGATGGTTGGAACCTATGTGGACAAAAGGACCTCCGCGGCAGGGAAATATCGTCCCTGGCTATTAAGAGCCGGAGTGCCGCTAGTGATCCTTTCCGCTTTGCTTTTTGCCCCCATTCCGGGCGTCAGAGGCTCCGTACCGTTTGCTTTTATCATCTATTTAGCGCTGGATTTAGTCTATTCCCTGGTCAATATTCCTTACGGTTCTCTTAATGCCTCGCTAACCAGAGATCCCGAATCCATTGATAAATTAACCAGTACGCGAATGATGCTGGCTAATAGCGCCAACCTTTTGGTCTATACCCTGTTTCCGATGTTCGTACAAATGGCTTCACCAAAAGATCGTAGCCTCAAGGATACTGGTTTTTTTGGCATTGAACTCAACCTTGGTAACTATACCGACCCATCAGCGAATTACGCCTGGTTTGGCGTCTACTCCGTTTATATGTTATTAGGCGCGGTGGCACTTTTTATTTGTTATAAATTCACCAAAGAACGCGTCGTTGCAACCGCAGAACAGACGGCGAATGTCAAAACAACCGATCTGTTCCTTGAGCTCAAAAATAACCGTCCTCTTGTCATTCTTGGACTATTTTTCATGCTGGCCTTTACCTTTATGTTCTTTATGAACACGGTAAATGGCTTTTTCAATCAGTATGTGGTTGGTCACTCTGAGTGGATGGGCGCCGTCGGTCTGGTCGCCTCAATACCGGGTATTGCGTTCCCTATTTTTTGGCCAAAACTTAAGAAAATTTTTGGTAAGAAAGGCTTCTTCCACATTTTCCTGGGGATGTTTATTGTCGGTGAGTTATTAACGTATGTCTGGTCACGGGAAGGTATGCACGATGCGCTGTGGCTTGCTTATATCGCCACATTTATTAAACAGTGGGGCTTAACCTCAGCCACCGGATTTATGTGGGCACTGGTACCTGAAGTGATTGCCTATGGCGAATTAAAGTCTGGTAAGCGAAATGCGGCAATCATCAACGCGATTATGGGACTCTTTTTCAAGATTGGCTTTACCATCGGGGGCGCTATTCCTCTGTGGTTGCTGGCCGTCTATGGTTTTAATGAAACCGGCGCGCAACAAAGCGCGAGCGCTATCGACGGGATCATGATGACAGCGGTCTGGATCCCCATCGCCTTAGCGATTGTCTCGATGATCATCATGCAAATTTATCCTATCTCAGACAAACACGTCAGCGACATTAACCGCCAACTTGATGAGATTCGGGTGTAAAACCAATACGATTAAATTTATAAAGGTATAATGATATGTCTCTTATCCAAAACCCTATTTTGCGTGGCTTTAATGCCGACCCCAGCATTATCCGTGTTGAGGACACCTACTATATAGCCAACTCGACGTTTGAATGGTTTCCCGGCGTCCGTTTGCATGAGTCAAAGGATTTGCAGCACTGGAATCTGCTGCCGTCACCATTGTCGACCACTACTCTTTTAGATATGAAAGGCAATCCGTCTTCAGGCGGCATCTGGGCTCCGGCGCTCTCTTATGCGGATGGCAAATTCTGGTTAGTGTATACCGATGTGAAAGTCACCGAGGGTGCCTTTAAAGACATGACAAACTACCTGACCACCGCAACTGATATTCGCGGCCCGTGGAGTTCGCCGGTCAAACTTAATGGCGTAGGTTTTGATGCTTCACTTTTTCATGATGATGATGGCCGTAAATATATCGTGCAGCAAACGTGGGACCATCGAGAGTACAATCATCCTTTTGACGGCATTACCTTGACTGAACTCGATACTAAAACGCTAAAACTGATGCCCGAAACAGCAAGAACCATTTATCGCGGTACCGCAGTGGCGCTCGTTGAGGGGCCGCATCTCTATAAACTGCACGGCTATTACTATCTCTTTGCCGCTCAGGGGGGAACGGTATTTACTCATCAGGAGGTGGTGGCGCGTTCCACGACATTAAACGCCGATAGCTTTGAAACTGAGCCTGGGGAGGTATTTTTAACTAACGTTGATACTCCTGACAGCTATATCCAGAAACAAGGACACGGGGCTTTGGTTTCGACGCCCGAAGGCGAGTGGTATTATGCTTCGCTGTGCGCTCGTCCATGGAATCGCCCTGGTGAGTCAATTTATGATCCACGCGGTTGGTCCACGCTTGGCCGGGAAACGGCTATCCAAAAGGTGTACTGGGATGACGATGGCTGGCCACGAGTGGAAGGCGGTCACGGCGGTAGAACGTTTGTCGAGGGACCAAAAGACGCCATTTATACCGAAAGCACGAAAGACAACAGCCAACATGATGAATTTACAACGCCAGCGCTCAATCTCAACTGGAATACCCTTCGGGTACCTTTTAGCGAAAAAATGGGTAGCACAGGCAACGGAAAGCTAACCTTAATCGGCCAGGGGTCATTAGCGAACACCCATGACCTGTCGTTGATTGCCCGCCGCTGGCAAGCCTTTTACTTTAATGCTGAAGTTAAAGTAGTCTTTAATCCCTTTAGTTACCAACAAATGGCCGGGTTAACAAATTACTACAACGATCGCCACTGGAGTTTTGCTTTTATCACCTGGAATGAAATTAACGGTAGAGTCATTGAGGTCGCCGAAAACAACCGTGGAAAATATACTTCATATTTGAAAGATAATGCGATTAAGGTTCCTGAAAACGTCGAATACGTATGGTTACGGACGAAAGTCAGGAAGCAGACCTATAGCTATGAGTATAGTTTTGACGGCATCGCGTTTATTGAAATCCCGGTGATATTAGATGCCGCTGTTCTTTCTGATGACTATGTCCTGCAGAGCTATGGCGGTTTCTTTACCGGGGCATTTGTAGGTCTTGCTGCAGTAGACTACTCCGGTTATGACGTCAGCGCCGAGTTTTACCATTTCGATTATCAGGAACTGGGCGACTCATTAATTGGCGATGATGTTTATAGCTGGGAGGCTGGCGAGTTACGTGCTGATTAGTTTGATGAACATCTTTTATAGTCAACCTGGCGCAGGTTAACCCGGTAAGATGAAAGCGAAGATCTGTGGATTGGCAATGTTTATATCAGGACGGTGGGTTCCCCCACCGTCTCATTATGACTTTTCTACTGCTTTTTAACCCCCAGACAACCGCGAACAAATTCAGGATTAAAGTGTTTCACCGCTTCACCCACATAGCCTAAATCCAGTGCGCTGATTTGCGCCATTTCGCTGTCAGTCAGTGAGAAATCCCAGATTGCAAAGTTCTCTGCAATCCGTTCCTGCCGAGTGGATTTAGGAATCACCGTGACACCGCGCTGCACGTTCCAGCGCAGGACAACCTGAGCAATGGTTTTTTGATGAGCGGCGGCAATCCCCTGAAGCATTGCATTTTCATAAGGTTTATATCTGCCACCGCCTAACGGCGCCCAGGCTTCAGGCTGAACGTTATAATGCTTCATGGTTTCCAGCGCTGCGGGTTGCGCAAAGTAAGGATGCAGTTCGACTTGATTGACCATAGGTTTAATTCTGACGGTTTCGCAAAAGTTGGCCAAGACATGCGCATAGAAGTTGGACACGCCAATGGCTTTCAATTTACCAGCTTCATAAGCCTGTTCCAACGCGCGCCAGGCGCTGAAATAATCGCCCATGGCCTGATGCAATAAATAGAGATCGAAGTAATCCAGGCCCGATTTTTTCAGTGACGCCTCGATACCGGCTTTGGCCATATCGCCGTTGGCCATGTCCTGAACCCACAGTTTTGAGGTAATAAATAATTCCTCACGGGTACACAGCCCTTCGGCGATAGCTTCACGAACCGCCTCGCCCACGGCGTCTTCATTGCCATAGACGGCAGCGGTATCAATCAGGCGATAACCGGTACGAATAGCGCTTAATACCGACTGCTTACACTCTTCTTTATCGGTAACCTTAAACACGCCAAAACCGACCATCGGCATGTTGAGGTTGTTACTTAAAACTGTGTATTCCATGAAAAGGCTCCCGTCATGTGAAAACATCATTTTAGGACCGGAATGCCAGCATGATTAGTCTGTCATTTCTGATTTGACCTATGCATTGAATTCATAAATACAGGCATGTTTGATTGGCGCAACGCTACAGAGCGGCGAACGTATTGAATTAATGCCGGATATGGAAACGACGATTAAGACTGAACCACAAAATATTGCTGCTATTTACCCTCATGCTCTTCACCCAACGTTAATCGTCAGGGCCGTAATTGATTATTAGATAGTCTTTTTAAGTAACTCTGATAACATGCCTGTAAAAAATGGGCCACCATGGCGACCCATTTTTTACTCGTGGCGATTAGAACAGAATGCAGAAATAATATATGTCGCGATAATAATAACATTCTATTATCACATTACATTGTGAACGCACATCATGTTACGGCATGCCATTATGCATATATCTAACTAATCTTAATATCATCGAAGTTGATATCTTCCTCTTCTTGATCGTTATTGATAACAACATCGCGAGGAACATCTTTTTTGATGACAGCATAAATGGTTGCTGTTACTAATATATTAACTATCAATGCCATAATACCTGCCATGGGATTTGACATTGTTGGGAGCATTAATACCCCGCCAAAAGGTACAGTTGCATCCGCACCATACACCATGGTGATTGCACCACCACAAGCACCGCCGATTGCCGCTGCTGCAATACCGCGAACGATATCATTCATCACTATAGGGATAGATCCTTCAACAATATTCACTACCCCCATAGGAACCGCTGACTTCAACATTTCGATTTCTTCGTTATTATAGATATTTTTGCGAAGCAGCTTAGCGATAAAAAATGCAAGCCCAAAACCGATAGGTGTTGCCGTGTTGACTAACTGAAGGGCCGTAACTGGCTCATTTATACCCTGTGCCTGGAGGGTTAAGACGAATGCAAAGCACGTTTTATTGATCGGCCCACCAAAGTCAACGATACACAACGCCCCAATAACAGCACCTAACACTAAATTAGATGAAGTTCCCATACTTCTCAGGAACGATGTGAGTGCATCGGTAAAAATACCAATAGGCGTGCCGATGATATAGACCATGAGCAGAGCACTGAAAATGGATGCAAAAAATGGCACAATCAATGTCGGCATTAAACCCCGAGCCCAGCCAGGAACCTTCACATTTTTAATGATAGCAAGAGCAATATACCCGGAAATGTAGCCGCCGATCATTCCCCCGATAAAACCCGCACCAATAGCATTAGCGGCCAGACCGACAACAAAACCAGGGGCAATACCGGGCTTACCTGCGATCGAACCGGAAATTCCGATAGCAATAACGACGGGTAATAGTCCGAGCGCCTTAGCTCCCATGGTAGCGAAAGCCTGCCACAGATCAAATTGACCCGATACTAAAGTGTCCTGAACTGTCCCGCCAAAACCCATACCGATGGCAATAATAAACCCAGCGCCACAGACAATCGGAATCAAGAATGAGATGGCAGTCAGCAGATGACCTTTAGGGTTTGCTGCTTTCCATATTTCTTTTATATTCATAAATTACGCCCTTTATTTTATATAGGATACGCATAGGTAGGGGTTATGAATTGACTAATTCACCAAGCTTTTCAATAAGCTTATTTGGTGATTTAACTGCCATTTCCGTTGGTACTTTGACGACTTTCTTTCCGGCAAACCTTTCTTCACCGGAAACTTTAACATCGGCGGCTAACAGAACAATGTCGGCTTGTGCAATTTCTTCAGCGGTCAAGGCATTCTCAATACCTATAGTGCCTTGCGTTTCGATTTTGACATTGTGACCGGCCTTTTTTGCAGCTATTTCAATTTTCTTTTGCGCAATATAGGTGTGTGCAATACCTACAGTGCAGGCTGTAATTCCAACAATATTCATAACTATTCTCCAGAATGGTTTTTTAGATACTATGGCAGATCTGACAATTAATTTAAGCGCTGGTACCTTCAGCATTTAAAAGATCAATAATTTTTTGAGGGGAATCTTCCATCAGCAATTTTTCTACTATCTCTTCATCGGCAAGTGAACCTGAAACCTGGGATAATAATCGGATGTGGGTGGTATTTTGATCCACCAGGCATACAGCAAATAAAATAATACAACGAACGTCACTATCATCCATCGTTTCCCAGGGGATATGATATTGGGTTCGTCCAATGGCCAATGCCGTACGGGCTACGCCTGAGGATTTACCATGCGGGATCGCTATATGATTTTCGAATCCAGTGGAGCCCTGTTCTTCACGTAACCAAACATCTTTCAAAAAAATATCTTTATTAATAACCGCTCCATCACGTACTAATAAGTCAGCTAATTCTTCAATTGCTTCTTCTTTACTCTTAGCCATCATGTTCAATTTGATATTTTTTACGTTCAGTACACTCGAAATATCCATAAGTTACCTTCGTTAATATAAATAATCATCAGTAATCAGCGATACCAGCTTCTGCCACCACGTAGTCTGCCAAACCCGTCGGGGCCGGACAGCATAATAGATAGCATCCACAAGCGTACGAAGAGGCGTCGCAAGCGAACTCCAGATATAAAAAGGGTTACAGCGCTCTCAACCATATAAATCTAACGCGAAGGCAAAGAGACAGACCGGTTAAATAGACTCTTTGCACCGCACAATGGCTCAATACGGCTGAGCGCGCTGCAATTTTCAGGCAGCGATTTCGCGTTGATAGATATCGACCATTTTATCCCATGCATCGCTGACATTATCCGCCAGGGAGAACAGGCCCGAGGTTCCCACAATAAAGACGTCAACGCCCGATTGGGAGATAACATTAAAAGTTTTCTCGTTACAGGAGCCGTCAATTTCGGTCAGATAGTGGTACCCATGCGCTTCGCGCATCGCGATCAGTTGTTTAATTTTATTGAGTGACTCCGGGATAAACTTCTGGCCTGCGTAACCTGGGTCAACCGACATGACGGTCACTTTATCCAGCAGATGCGCATACTCTTTAATAGCTTCCGCCGGAGTCGCTGGGTTCAACACCACGCCGCAGCGACGACCAGCGTCTTTAATCTGGTTCAACAGACGGAATATTTTGTTATTCGCCGTCTCAGGGTGGAAGCTGATAATATCGGCCCCGGCATCAATACACATTGGAATTATATCTTCCGGGTGATTCACCATTAGATGTACGTCGATCGGCACATCGGTAATTTTTTTCAGGTTTTCGATAAAAAACGGTGATAGCGTAATATTCTTCACATAGTTACCGTCCATAATATCGACGTGATAAAAATCAGCCCGACCGTTCATTGCCGTAATTTGCTCTCTGAATTGCGTTAAATCCATACACATTAACGAGGGCGAAAATTTAGCTGCCATACCTCACCTCTTTAAAATTAGTTAGTTAAACAGTGACACGACATGCCCAAGAATGATGCCAACAACGCCAAAGTCCGCATCGCCAAAGGTGGTGGATGCAAAGCCAAGGTCGCCCATCAGGGGCAGCAAAATCGCGGGCAAAAAAGAAATCAACAGACCGTGGGCGAATGCCCCCACCACCGCGCCGCGACGACCGCCGCAGATGTTGCCGTAAACGCCCGCCGTCGCGCCGCAGAAAAAGTGCGGCACCAGGCCGGGAACAATGACGCTCAGGCCAAGCAGCGGACACAGGAACATACTCACCAGACCAGCGGCAAAACTTGACAGGAAGCCGACGATCACCGCGTTCGGGGCGAACGGAAAAACGGTTGGACAGTCGAGCGCCGGTTTCGCGTCTTTCACCAGCTTGTCGGCGATGCCTTTAAAGGCCGGAACAATTTCGGCAATAATCATGCGAACACCCGCAAGGATGATCCACACGCCTGCCGCGAAGGTCAGCGATTGGATAATGGCGAAGATAATAAAGTTCTGGCCACCACTGATGCTGGTCTCAACAAACTCTTTACCTGCGACCAGTACCAGAATCAGGAACAGAATCATCATCGTCAGCGAGATGGCCACCGAGGAGTCACGCAGGAAGTTCAGCGTTTTCGGCACCTTTAGCTCTTCAATCGACGGGCTGCCTTTACCGATCGCCTTCCCCACCAGCGCCGATAGCAGATACCCGGTTGAACCAAAGTGGCCCAGCGCCAGGTCATCAGTGCCTGTAATTTTGCGGGTAAATGGCTGCAGAATAGCCGGAGAGACCACCATCATGATACCGAGGATTACCGCCCCCACCAGTACCACCCAGAACGGCGACAGACCGCCGACAGAAAGAATGACAGCCAGCATCGCCGACATATACAGCGTGTGGTGGCCGGTCAGGAAGATGTATTTCAGCGGCGTAATACGGGCAAGGACGATGTTAAACAACATCCCCAGCACCATGATCATGGCTGTCGCAGTACCGTAGTTTTTCTGCGCCAGCGCCGCCATGGCGTCAGTATTGGGTACAACCCCCTGAATATGGAAGGAGTGCTCAAACAGCTGGCTAAACGTCGTTAACGTCGTGGCGACAATCGCCGCCCCGGATGTTAATATCACAAACCCCATAATGGTTTTGAGGGTTCCGGAAATAACGTCGGAAACTGCTTTTTTCTGCAATAATAAGCCGATCAGGGAGAACAGACCGACCAGTATTGCTGGTGTGCCCAACACATCATGAATAATAAACTGCAGCATAGAATGACTCCGTAAGGCCGCAAATAATTAATCAGAGATTCTCGGAAAGAATTTCTTTGATTTTATTGTTATCCAGCAGGTTAGATAAACCAAAAACCTGTGCAGAATGGCTGGACAGATGTTCAGCTATATCCCTGGCGCTAAGAATAATATCGGCAGTTTCGCTTTTTGCTGAAGTCAGATCGGTATGGGAAACCTCTGCTTCTTTATTTAACTCTGTAATGATTTTTTTTACGTTCATTTCAACGATAAAGCTACTACCTAAACCGTTACCGCAAACAATCAGAATCTTTTTCATCTCTACCTCATTATCCATTGATAACGGCTTGAATTGTTTTCATTGATGATGCTTTCAGCAGTGCTGAGAGTCGTTCATCATCGCTAAAAATGTCCGCCAGTGCTGTAATCATATTGATGTGTTCATCTCCCGAAAGCGCACACAGCATAATCACGACGTAAATAGGGTCATTATCTTCCGAATCAAAAGAAACGCCTTTTTTAATATGTAATAGCGATAGCCCGTTTTTAATAGCCCCTTGCTCCGGGCGAGCATGTGGCATCGCCAGACCAGGCGCTAAAACATAATAAGGACCAAGTTTTTGGTGGCTGTTAAAAATGGCCTGAATATAATTTTCAGTAATCGCCTCTTTCGCCAATAACGGTTGGGCCGATAATGTAATTGCCTGTTTCCAGTCACTAATTGAATCTACAATCTGGATATTTTCCGTGGGTAGCCAGGTCGTAATCATAAATACCCCGATGGCGTTGAAGGTGCGCCTACTATAGTGGAATGCCTTTACGGCTTACCGTGATCTCCCTCGCAAAGTTAGCGCTAACATAGTAACTATGTTAAAATTATTGTTACCGCTAACTTGATAAACCATACTTATCATTACTTTGCTGTTGGGCAATGCGCAAAGCGCTAAATATCATTTACAATGGCTGCCCAGTCAGGCGAAAGGAGGAAATCAGTGCAGACGTTAGAAGCGGACGATGGCGCGAGAGAAAAACGCAGAAAAAATACCGGTAAAATTACGCTCGCTGAAGTAGCAAAACTGGTTGGCGTTAGCACAATGACCGTGTCTCGCGCGTTACGGATGCCTGAAAAAGTGAATCCTGAACTGCGCACACGCATTGAAGCAGCGGTAAGCGAACTGGGTTATGTGCCAAATCTGCAGGCCCGCAACCTTGCCTCCGCTGACTCTAGCCTGGTGATGGGCGTGGTTCCCTCTTTTTCCTCCCCAGGCTTTCTTGCCGTCTCCGAATCACTGCAGACTGTGCTCGCGACCCAGGGCTATAGCATGATGTTTATCGAATCCGGCCAGGGTGGACAGAGTGAAGAAAAAGCTTTTGCGCAAATGCTCGCTTACAACCCGGCTGCGATTGTTCAATTCAATATTGATAACATCAGCAGTTGTTCGCAAATGATAAGTAATACCGGCGTGCCGGTGGTTGAGATTGGCGCCATCAATCGCGATGCGAGCTGGGTTAGCATTGGTGTTGACTATGCTGCAGCCATCAAAAAGTTGGTCACCTCACTTGTACAAGCCGGATATAAAAATATCGGCCTGCTTTGCACGGCTTCCAATAACATTATGTTTCGCCAGGTCCTGAGCGGCTGGAACAGCGCGATGCTCTCCGTTAACCACTCTCCGCATCGCGTGGTGACCTCTCACCTGGCGGCAGGTATTACGACCGGCCTGAACCTGCTCGGCGATATTCGTATCACCTGGCCCGAACTGGATGCGCTGATTTGCACATCCGATGAAATCGCCTGCGGTTGCATTATGGCCTGCCATGGCGCGGGGCAAAAAGTGCCCGACTCTCTGGCACTGGCAAGCCTGAGCGGGGGGACTCTTGCCGCCGTTTGTTCACCGGCGCTGACTGCCGTCGAATTTCCCTGGAGTGAAACGGGAACCCTCGCAGGACAGACATTGCTGGAGCTCCTGGCGGGTAATTCAACGGATAAATTCATTGAATTACCTTCAGCGTTACAAGTTCGCGCCAGCACCAGAAAGCCGTAGTTTTAGTGACATATTTATTGATTTGTTATCCCACCGAATACGGCAGGATAACTATGAGTCAGAAAAGTGATGTTTTCATCTGCGGCGGGAGATGGTCAGAAGGAGAAACTGGCGCTGCAAGCCGCGCCAGCTCTGGGTTTATACGTGGTTACCTTGTGGTATCAGGAAACCAATACCGATTAATGCTTCACAATATACATCGTGCGGCTGTAGGCCACGTCTTCCGGATTGGTGATCGGGTATCCTTTTAACCACGGCTTGATCAGGCGGCCATTGGTATACTGATAAATCGGCGCAATAGGCGCTTTGGCCATGATGATTTTCTCTGCCGCATTGTAATCATCGTTACGCGCTTTTTCCGAGGTTTCCTGCGCCGCCTGAGCGAGGATCTTATCGTATGCCGGATCGTTAAACCGCGAGATATTACCGCTATGAGTAGAAGTGAGTAGCGACAGGAAGGTCGACGGCTCGTTGTAGTCCCCTACCCACGACGCGCGGATAACGTCGAAATTACCGGTATTACGACTATCGATGTAGGTCTTCCACTCCTGGTTTTGCAGTTTCACGTCGACACCGAGGTTTTTCTTCCACATTGACGCCACGGCGATGGCGATCTTTTGGTGATTTTCCGACGTGTTGTACAGCAGCGTCAGCTTCAGCGGACGGTCCGGGCCATATCCTGCCGCCGATAGCAGCGCTTTAGCCTGGGCATTAAGCTCGGCCTGGCTCATACTTTCAAACTGCGAAGGCTGCGGGGTAAAGCCTGCGGTGACATCTGGCGTGAATCGCCAGGCCGGTTTCTCGCCGGTGCCGAGGATCTTCTCCGCCATAATCCGCCGGTCGATAGTCATGCTTAACGCCAGGCGCACGCGCTCATCGGCGGTTGGCCCTTTCTGGGTATTGAAGGCGTAATAATAGGTACCTAACTGCGGCGGCGTGTAGACCTGTCCGGGAATATCCTTCAGCAGCTTCTGATACATATTTTTCGGGAAGGATTCGGTGATATCAATATCCCCCGCCAGATAGCGTTTGGTCGCCGAGGATTCCTGGTTAATCGGCACGAAAGTCACCTGCTTAATCACCGTTTTGGCGTTATCCCAGTACTGTGTATTCGGCACGACGACCAGTTTCTCATTCACCACCCGGTCTTTCAGCACATAGGCGCCGTTGCCGATAAGGCTGCCCGGGCGCGTCCAGTTAGCGCCGCTTTCAACGTTAGCCTTCTGCACCGGGTAGAACGCAAAGCTGGCGGTCAGGTTGCTGAACCACGGCAGCGGTTTATCCAACTGCACGCGCAGCGTGTGGGCATCTACCGCCGTCACCCCGAGGGTGTCTGGCGCCGCTTTACCATCAATAATATTTTGCGCATTACTGATACCCGCTAAGGCGGCAAACCAGGCAAATGGCGAGGTGGTTTTCGGATCGACCAGCCGCTGCCAGCTATAGACGAAATCCTGCGCCGTCACCGGAGTGCCGTCGGACCAGCGCGCATTATCGCGCAGGGTAAAGGTCCAGACGCGGTTATCGTTGCTCTGCCAGCGGGTTGCCACGCCAGGAATAATATTGCCCTTCGCATCCTGGTTCACCAGCCCTTCGAACAGATCGCGGATAACCTGAATTTCCGGCAGGCCGACGGCTTTAGCGGGATCTAATGAAGCGGGCTCGTCTTTGATATGGCGTACCAGCTGCTGTTTTTCAGCTAATACGGTTCCCGGAGGCACGTCAGCCGCCCAGGTAAGAGAAGAAACGCTGGCTAACCACAGCGCGCCGCATGTCAATGTGACAGGATACTTCATGAGATCCCCTTTTAAATGAACAAACCAGTGCTGGCAGAGCGATAATTATTTGTTTCCCCAGCTGAAATTGCAAACGGCTTATGATAGAAAATTGACATGACGAGTTTTTTCGCCAGCCATGGAAACTATTTGATTCCGGGGCGCTTTTCTACAACACTGCTAACAATAACCTGATGACAGGATACCCTATGCCCGTTTCACGCCCTCGCCCCTTGCGCGGCGCTTTCCCGCCAGGCACGCAACGCTACGGCCAGTCGCATCTCGGCGCGCCGCTGCTGTGGTTCCCCGCTCCGCTGGCCGATAGCCGCAGCGGTCTGATTATCGCCGGCACGCACGGCGACGAAAACTCGTCGATCGTCACCCTATCCTGCGCGTTGCGCACGCTAAAACCGGAGCTGCGTCGCCACCACGTCGTTCTCACAGTCAATCCCGATGGCTGTCAGTTAGGGCTACGCGCCAACGCCCGCGGCATCGATCTCAACCGTAACTTTCCGGCCGCTAACTGGAAGGCGGGAGAAACGGTGTATCGCTGGAATAGCGCCGCGGAAGAGCGCGATGTAGTGCTGCTGACCGGTGAAGAGCCAGGTTCGGAACCCGAAACCCAGGCGCTGTGCCAGCTGATCCACCAGATCCACCCGGCGTGGGTGGTCTCCTTCCACGATCCGCTAGCCTGCATTGAAGACCCCGGCCACAGCGAGCTTGGACAATGGCTCGCCGGGGCTTTTAATTTACCGCTGGTGGGCAGCGTTGGTTACGAAACGCCAGGCTCTTTCGGCAGCTGGTGCGCCGATATCGGCCTGCCGTGCATTACCGCCGAATTCCCACCGGTCTCCGCCGACGAGGCCACAGAAAAGTACCTCGCGGCGATGACCGATTTACTGCACTGGCACACTCACAGATGAAGCAGGCCGGTGCTGAACTGCAGCGCCGGCTCGACATCCACCGCCAGCCAGGTCGGTCCATCAAGGTCCGCGAAACGGGCTAACGGCGCCAGCGGCAGCGCGGCGGAAATAGCCCGTGAAGTGCAGAGCATACAGCCCAGCATCCGCGTATAGCCCAGCCGCTCAGCCTCCTGCGCCAATAGCAATGCCTCGGTCAAACCACCGGTTTTATCCAACTTAATGTTGACCATTTCGTAGCGGCCCGCCAGCGCCGGCAGGCTTTCCCGCGTATGACAGCTCTCATCGGCGCAGATCGGCAGCGGATGAATAAAGTTTTCCAACGCCTCATCCGCGCCGGCCGGCAACGGCTGCTCCAGCATCGCCACGCCAAGATCGGCCAGCAGCTGGCAGCGCGCCGCCAGACCCTCGCCACGCCACGCTTCGTTAGCATCCACGATCAAGGTCGCCTGCGGCACCGCGTCGCGAATAGCAACCAGCCGCTCGCTAATCAAATGATCGTCGAGCTTGACCTTCAGCAGCCGCGCGCCTTTCTCCCACAGCGCGGCGGCGCTGGCCGCCATCTGTTCCGGCGTGCCGATTACCACGGTTTGCGCCGTCACTACTTCGCGCGGCAGATTGACGCCAAGCAGCTGCGGCAACGTTTTCCCTGCGCGGCGCGCCTCCAGATCCCACAGCGCACAGTCGACGGCGTTGCGCGCGGCTCCTGCCGGCAGTAGCTGTTGCACCTGCTCGCGGGTAGCGCCGCGCTCAAGCTGCTCGCCGATTGCCATAATCTGCGCCATCACCGAGGCGATGCTCTCACCGTAGCGCGGATAAGGCGTACATTCCCCGGCTCCTTTTACCCCATCCTCTTCTATTTCCACTACGACAACTTTGGCCTCGCTGCGGCTGCCGCGAGAAATAACAAACGGCGTGTGTAGCGGCCATGATTCTTCAAAAACTCGAAGGTTGCGCATTCCCTGGGCCTCTTAGGTAAATGTTAAATAGAGTTTGCCGTGTTGCTGGCTGATGTCATACACTAACTACGACGTTAACTATATGTAAACAGGAAGATAACCATGTCGCAAACCGTACATTTCCAGGGTAACCCAGTGTCCGTTCAGGGCTCCATTCCGCAGGCTGGCGCGAAGGCGCAGCCGTTTACGCTGGTCGCCAAAGATCTCTCTGACGTCACGCTGAGCCAATACGCTGGTAAACGTAAAGTACTGAATATTTTCCCAAGCATCGATACCGGCGTCTGCGCGGCATCGGTTCGCAAATTCAACCAACTGGCTTCTGAGCTGAACAACACCGTGGTGCTGTGCATCTCCGCTGACCTGCCGTTCGCGCAGTCCCGTTTCTGCGGCGCAGAAGGCCTGAGCAATGTGGTCACCCTGTCCACCCTGCGCGCGCCGCAGTTCCTGGCAGATTATGGCGTTGCTATCTCCGCAGGCCCGCTGGCTGGTCTGGCAGCACGTGCAGTCGTCGTTATCGATGAAAACGACCAGGTGGTTTACAGCCAACTGGTTAACGAAATCACCGAAGAGCCGGATTACGATGCGGCGCTGGCTGCGCTGAAAGCGTAATCGCCCTCCTTCTGTTATCAAGCCTCCTTCAACGGAGGCTTTTTTCTTTGCGCGGCGCATAGCGCGAAATCAACCGCGCGGTGGCCGGGCCGGTGAGCAATATGGTAAACAGGCGCAGCGTTTGCATCGCCATGATAAAAGACATATCCGCCCGGGTCCCGACGGCGATTATCGCTACCGTATCCAGGCCGCCGGGGCTGGTCGCCAGATAGGCGGTGAGAAAATCCAGCGGCAGCAGGTGCGTTAACGCTAAAGCCATCAGCGCGCATAGCGCGATCAAGCCAACGATGGCGGCGATGATTTGCGGTAGCGTCTTCAACGCCAGCAGAAAAATCTCGCGATTAAACTGCAGGCCAACCGTCCAGCCGAGCGCGGTATACGCCAGCACCAGTAACCATTCCGGTAGCTCCAGCAACAGCACGCCCTCGCCCTGCGCCAACGCGCCGGCCAGCATCGGTAATAACATTGCCCCGGACGGGATGCGTAAACGTAACCCCAACCAACCGGCGACCGCGGTCAATAGCAGCGTTAAGGGTAGATTAAAAGTCAGTGGCGGGAACCAGACGATATGCTGGGTCATCTCCTGCGCCTCGCCGCCAAGCGCCAAACGCACCACCATCACCGCCGCGCCGACCACAAAGAGCACCCGCAGATACTGCATCAGAGCCACCAGCCGAACATCGGCGCCATACTCCTGCGCCATCACCACCATCGCCGATGCGCCGCCCGGCGAGCTTCCCCACGCGCCGGTTGCCCCGGGTAGCGAACTGTAGCGCACCAGCAGCCAGCCGGTCAGCGCGCTGATGGCTAGCGTGGAAAAGAGGATAATCAACACCAGCGCCCAGTTGGCGGCCAGAACGCCGAAAATAGACGGCGTGAGCGCACGGGCGATCATGCAGCCGATGATAGCCTGAGCGGCGATAAAGAAGGGACGAGGGAGACGAATCGTGGCGCCGCGAAGGCTGAGGATTATTCCGGCGATCAGTGGGCCAAGCAGCGGCGCGGCAGGGAGATGAAAGCGGAACAGCACAAAGGAGAGCACGGCGGAGAGTACCAGTAATATCATCCACTGAGGCCAATCCCGTTGCAGCACCAACCGTCACCTTCCCGGAAAAAAGAATAATAAAATAAGTATATACAGAAATATCGCTAAAAAAACGCAGATAATTGCGGCCGCGCCGAGCCGGCCGCAACCTGTGACTTACTCGTCGCCTTTCTTCTGGCTCAGACCGTACTCACGCAGCTTGTTAGCAATCGCGGTATGCGAAACGCCGAGACGTTTGGCTAATTTACGCGTGCTGGGGAAACTGCGATACAACTGCGTCAATACCGAACGCTCAAAGCGGCGGGTAATATCGTCGAGCGATCCTTCCATCGCCTCTTCGCCAACCGGCAGCGACGACACATCGTGATCTGGCAGCAGGATATCCTGCGGGCGCAGTTCGAAGCCATCAAGCTGGGTTAACGCCCGGTACACTGCGTTTTTCAACTGACGCACGTTGCCCGGCCAGCTATAGCGGGTCAACACGGTATTAAGGTCGGCAGAGAGTTTGGGCCGCGGGATGCCCTGCTCATCGGCAAAGCGCGCGACGAACAGTTCGGTGAGCGGCATGATGTCCTGCGGACAATCACGCAGCGGCGGCAGGTTCAGCGTCAACACATTCAGACGATAATAAAGATCTTCGCGGAACAGCCCTTTCTGCACCAGTTCGACGAGATTTTTTTGCGTCGCGCAGATAACGCGGACATCGACATGCACTTCGTGATCTTCACCGACGCGACGGAAAGTGCCATCGTTGAGAAAGCGCAACAGCTTCGTTTGCATGCCCGGCGACATTTCGCCGATCTCATCCAGCAGCACAGAGCCGCCGTTGGCCTGCTCAAAGAAACCTTTTTTCCCCTGCGACGCATCGCCGAACAGCTCGCTCTCCACCGCGTTTTCCGGAATCGAACCGCAGTTCAGCGCCAGATACGGTTTGCTGGCGCGCGGGCTGGCCAGATGGCAGGCATGGGCCAGCAAATCTTTACCGGTACCGGTATCGCCGACAATCAGCAACGGGGCGCTAAGCATCGCCAGCTTGCGGGCCTGTTCAACGACGTGGCGCATTTTCGGCCCAACGGCGAGGATCTGGCTAAAGGCGCTGGTATCCTGGGTCGTTAGCGTTTGCAGTTGACGCCCCATACGTACGGTGGAGCGCAACATCACCACGGCGCCGGTTAGCACACGTTCGGCGTGTTCACCTTCCAGATACACCGGCGTTACTTCCAGCATAAAGTTTTGGCCATTAACGACCACATGCTCGGTATGCGACTCCAGCGGATTGCCTTCCAGCCAGCGCTGCAGGTTGAAATCAGTAATGAGTTGCGCCACCGGATGGCTGCGTAAGCGGGCCTGGGTTTGACCAAACAGCTGGCAACTGGCCGGGTTGGCAAGCTCTACTTTGCCTTTGGCATCCAGCGACAGCACCGGTTCAGGCATTGCCACCAGCAGCGCGCTCAGCGCCAGATGTTCCCGTTCTGACGGCATCCACGCCACGGTACGTACATCGGTTACGCCGGAGATTCGGCGGATTTCCGCCATTAAACTGCTGAAGCTAGCGAACTCCAGCTCGGCGAAATTAAGGTAGATTCGGCCAATCGGGTCGATATCGATACCGCGCAGGTCAATACCGCGCAGCACCAGCAAATCGAGTAATTCACGGGTCAGACCAAGACGGTCCTGACAAAAGACTTCCAGACGCATAGGAGTTTTCACCCTAAAAAGGCCAATGACGGATGAATGATAGGACAGATATGGGCTTACGTGAAGATAGCTGTCAACAATTATTGACAGTATGGCGGAAAAATGGGCTTTATGCCGTAAAGTTATGCGGGCATTTCTTCTGCGTTATGGCTCTCATGGCACAGAGAGCGCACAGAGGGCTCTGGTCGCCAGGGGGGTTCCCGGGGGCGGCGCGTTGCGCCTTCTCCGGGCTACCAAATCGCAAAGCGCTGTAGCCCTTGTAAGCGGCAGCGCCACCGGGGAGGGTGAGGCCGCCAACACCGGCAGTTTCAGCCAGCGCGGTGAATAAATTAATGACAGGCCGCACGAACCGTAGGCCGGGTAAGGCGCAGCCGCCACCCGGCATTTACGCTTGCCGGCGTTATTTCTCCGCGCCGGTTTTGCTTTTCTGCAGCGTCTCTTTCAACTGGCCGATCAGCTCGCGGCGGAAATCGCCGAGCCGCGGTTTATCATCCGCGATCCACGGCAGCGGACGGCACAGCTCCATCGCTTTAATCCCCAGACGGGCGGTCAACAAGCCGGCACCGATACCCTGGGCGGCGCGCGCCGACAAGCGGGCCGCCAGATCCTGCGACATCCAGTCCATTCCGACTTCACGCACCAGTTCGCTGGCGCCGGCAAAGGCGATATTCAACAACACCAGGCGGAATAAACGCAGGCGGCTATAATAGCCGAGTTCAATACCGTAGAGGGTGGCGATACGGTTAATCAGCCGCAGGTTACGCCAGGCGATAAACGCCATATCGACCAGCGCCAGCGGGCTGACGGCGATCATCAGCGTCGATTCCGCCGCCGAGCGGCTGATTTCCCGCCGCGCCTGCGCGTCCAGCACCGGCTGTACCAGTTGCGCGTACAGGCTCACCACTTCGCGATCGTTTTGCGTTTCATGGATGGCCGCATACCAGCGCTGCAGCGCCGGATGCGATTGATCGAGCCCGGCCTGCTGCGCCAGCTTCTCACAGAACGCGCGCCCTTTGCCCACCGCGTGGCTATGCATCAGATCCCGCGCTTCATCGCGTTCGTGCGCGCGCTGGCGCAAACGCCACAGGCGACGCCATTCGGTCGCCACCGAGCCCACGCCCGCGCCGACAATCAACGCCCCGGCCGCACAGCCGCCGAGCGCAATCCAGTCCTGGGTCTGCCAGGCCGTCGCCGTCCACTGTACGCCCTGCGCCACCACGCTAATGCCAAAAATCGCCAGCCCGGCGCTAACCATCCGCCGCCACAGGCTGCGTTTCGGGCGCAGTACCGATTCCACCACCGCTTCGGCGGCCCCCTCCTCTTCAGCCACCATTTCAGGCAGCATCGGAGAGAAGGTTTGCGCATCGGCCGCGTCAAAGGCGCGGGCCGATTTTAAGGTCTGGCTCTTTTCCGTTTCCAAAGGGCCATCGAAATCGATCCGCGGTTTTATCGGCTCGCTCATCGCAATTTATCTCCAATCAAAAATTCCAGCGCCGCGTCGAGGCGAATATGCGGCAGCGGTTTATCGACATCCATCGCTCTCGGGCGGAAGTTCTCAAACTGGAAGCCCTGCTGTTCCCAGAAGGCCTGACCCGGCAGCCGCGCCGGCACCTCGCCCGGGAAAATGGTGAGCGGCTGCCCATCGCTCAGACGATCGCCGCGCAGCGCCGGGATCTTCTCGCCGTCAACCTCGATAAGCCCGCCCTGGGTAGCCTGAATTGACGCCAGCCCCAGACAATCCATGCTGATGCCCTCAAAGGCGGCATTCTGCCAGGCGTCCTGAATCAGTTGCTGAAGTAGCGACACCATGTTGCCATGCTGATCGACGGTCACGTGATCGGCTTTGGTGGCGGCAAACAGTAACTTGTCGATAACCGGTGAAAACAGGCGGCGGAACAGCGTTCGCTGGCCGTAATGGAAGCTTTGCATCAACTGGGTCAGCGCCAGGCGCATATCGTTAAACGCCTGCGGCCCGCTGTTTAATGGCTGCAGACAGTCCACCAGTACAATCTGGCGGTCAAAGCGCAGGAAGTGATCTTTATAAAAGCCTTTCACCACTTTCTCGCAGTAGTATTTGAAACGCTCGCGCAGCATCCCGGCATTGGTGTGTTTATCAGCCTGCGCCAGTCTGGCTTCGCCAATCGCATCGACATCCGGCCAGGGGAAGAACTGCAGCGCCGGCGCGCCCGCCATGTCGCCGGGAAGCACAAACCGCCCCGGCTGAATAAAGTGCAACCCCTCGCGCTTGCAGGCGTGCAGATAATCGGTCCAGGCGGCGGCGATCTCCGCCAGACGGGTTTCGTCGGCGGGCGCCAGCGGATCGAGCCCATCGCACAGCTGTCGCCAGCGGGCAGACCATTCCCCGCGCTGCCCCTGTAAAAGCCCGGTCATCTGCCGCGACCAGCTTAAATAATCCTGCGCCAGCATCGGCAGGTCGAGCAGCCATTCTCCCGGATAATCCACGATTTCCAGATACAGCGTTGAAGTGTCTTTGAAATGACGTAGCAGAGAATCGTTAGAGCGATAGCGCAGCGCGAGACGAATTTCGCTCACCCCACGGGTCGGCGTCGGCCAGGCCGGGGGCTGGCCATAAAGCTGTGCCAGGCCTTCATCATAGGTAAAACGCGGAATACCGAAATCACGCTGCGGAACCCGTTTCACGCCCAACAGACGTTCTTCGCGCGCCGCGCTCAGCAGCGGCAACCGGGCCCCGGCGTGGATATTCAGCAGTTGATTAACCATCGCGGTGATAAAAGCCGTTTTACCGCTACGGCTTAGCCCGGTCACGGCAAGACGTAAATGCCGGTCAACCCCGCGGTTGACCAGCGCATTGAATTCAGTTTTGAGTCGCTTCATCGCCAGTCCGTTATGCCCAGAAGGAATGTCGTTTAATGATAAGCTAAATAGATGGGGATAATCAGGGCCAATATAAAGCGCACCGGTATTCCTCCCCCTGAGGAATTATTTCATTCCACGAGCAAAACGATTGGCCAGCCGACTGAGCAGCGGCTCAAGCGCTACCGCCAGCAACATTTTCAGCGGCCGACGCGCCACCGATTTCACCGCCCAACCGGCAACGCCCGCCGGGCCGTACCGCAGCGCGGTCAGCAGCACTAGTTTACCGGCGATCTTAAGACCCGGTTTCACTTTTTGCCCTGCCTGTTGCCATTTCATATTCATGCGTTGCCTCATGGGTTATATGGAAAAAGTTTTACAGTTGACGAAAACGGCTGCGCAGCGTGAAGGTATCGGAGGTGATGTAACGCTCCATATCACGCAGGCGCTGTTCGCCGGAAGCCAGTTCGGCATCCACTGCGGCCAGTAAATCGCCATTGCTCGGTCCTTTCTCGCCGTACAGTTCGCTATCCGGTATCGGATCCAGCGCGAAAGTCAGAATGATGTAGGCCACCAGCACAAAAAAGAACAGGCCAAAAATCATCGCCAGTACGGTTATCAAACGCACCAGCTTCACCGGCACATCCAGGTGCTGCGCGATACCGGCGCAGACCCCTTTCACCATGCCGCGCTGCGGAATGCGCCACAGCTTTTTATTAAAATCCAATCCGGCCATTATTTGTCTCTCCAGTTCGGATGTTCCGCATCAAGGATCGCTTCCAGCGCCTGAATACGCTCGCGCATCCGTTTCGCCTCATCGGTCAGCTGCAGCAGGCGCTGCTGTTCATTCTGGGTTAATGCCCCGTCCGCCGAGCGATTGTTGTAGTGCAGCCATAACCAGACCGGCAACACGAACAGCACAAACAGCGTGAGCGGGATGGCAAGAAAAAGCATGCTCATGTGTACTCCTTACAGGTGGTGAGCCGCGGCGCAACACCGCGCCGCGCAATATGCATTACTGGTTATTCTGATTCATTTTGGCTTTCAGCGCCGCCAGTTGCTCGCTGATTTCATCATCCGCTTTCAGTTCGGCAAACTGCTGATCCAGCGATTGTTGTTTGCCAAAACGATGGCTCTCCGCCTCGGCTTCCATTTGGTCAATACGGCGTTCGAACGACTCAAAACGCGCCATCGCTTCATCCATTTTACCGCTATCCAGCTGGCGGCGGACATCGCGCGAAGAGCTGGCAGCCTGATGACGCAGCATCAGCGCCTGCTGACGAGCGCGGGTTTCGCTGAGCTTATTCTCCAGCTCGCCAATCTCTTTTTTCATCCGCGCCAGGGTTTCATCCACCAGTTGCGCTTCGTGCTCCAGGCTGCCGATAAGGTCGGTCAGCTTCTGTTTTTCGATCAGCGCCGCACGCGCCAGATCTTCTTTCTCTTTACGCAGGGCCAGCTCGGCCTTTTCTTGCCATTCCACCTGCTGCGCCTGCGCCTGTTCGATACGACGGGTCAGCTGTTTCTTTTCCGCCAGCGCGCGGGCGGAGGTCGAACGCACTTCAACCAGCGTGTCTTCCATCTCCTGAATCATCAGGCGGACCAGCTTCTGCGGATCCTCCGCTTTCTCCAGCAGGGAGTTGATGTTGGCGTTCACGATGTCGGCAAAGCGAGAAAAAATACCCATAATTTCAATCCTCATAGTTCTGATAGCAGGCAGCGGCCTGTGCAGTAGTTAATACAAATGGCGTGCCAACTTTTTATCTTGTTGATTTTAAACAAGGTAGTTGAGGAATGGCCGCCTGCTTGCTACAGTGAGTTGGTGAATCACACTACTTAATGGCGAAATTCATCATGACGGAATACAAGGATAACCTGCTTGGCGAGGCCAACAGCTTTCTGGAGGTGCTCGAGCAGGTCTCGCAGCTGGCGCCGCTGGATAAACCGGTGCTGGTGATCGGGGAACGCGGGACCGGCAAAGAGCTCATTGCCAACCGACTGCACTTTCTCTCTTCGCGCTGGCAGGGGCCGTTTATTTCGCTCAACTGCGCGGCGCTGAATGAAAACCTTCTCGATTCCGAATTGTTTGGTCATGAAGCCGGCGCCTTTACCGGCGCCAGCAAACGGCATCCGGGGCGCTTTGAACGTGCCGACGGCGGCACGCTGTTTCTCGATGAGCTGGCCACCGCTCCGATGCTGGTGCAGGAAAAATTGCTGCGGGTAATTGAATACGGCGAACTGGAACGCGTCGGCGGCAGTCAACCGCTGCAGGTTAACGTACGGCTGGTGTGCGCCACCAACGCGGATTTACCTAAAATGGTGGAAGAAGGCCATTTTCGCGCCGACCTGCTCGACCGGCTGGCGTTTGACGTCGTGCAACTACCGCCATTGCGTGAGCGCCAGAGCGACATCATGCTGCTTGCCAACCAGTTTGCCATTCAGATGTGCCGCGAACTGGGGCTTCCTCTGTTTCCCGGCTTTAGCGAGCGAGCCGTCGACACGCTGCTCGCATACCGCTGGCCGGGCAATATTCGTGAGCTGAAAAACGTGGTTGAACGTTCGGTTTACCGCCACGGCAGCAGCGATAGCGAGCTGGATAATATCATTATCAACCCATTTCGCCGCGCGGCCCCATCGCCTGCTCCAGGCGATGAATCTGCGCTTCCCAAACTACCACTGGACCTGCGCGCCTTTCAGCTGGAGCAAGAAAAAAGCCTGCTGCAGTCAAGCCTGCAGCAGGCGAAGTACAATCAAAAGCAGGCGGCGGCGCTGCTGGGGCTTACCTACCACCAGCTACGCGCATTACTGAAGAAGCATCAGCTATGAGCGACGCGCGGCAGCATCGCCGCGCTGACCAGCATTGAGCCTAAACACAGCGCGGCGTTAAACCACAGCGCGTACTGCGCGGCGCTGGCCATCCCCAACGGCAGGAATAGCGCAAAAAGTGACGCCGTCACGGCAATACCCATCGCGCCGCCAAGCGAGCTTCCCATCTTATACACCCCTGACGCGACGCCAATTTTATTCTCCGGCGCATTGGCGACGGCGGTGTCGGTCGATGGCGTGGCGTAACAACCGAGCCCGAGGCCAAACAGGATATTGCTGAAGAAGACGGTCCCGATATAGAGCGACTTATCGAGGAAGGTACAGGAGATCAGCAAAATGCCGATGGCGGTAAAGACCGGCCCGGTCATCATCGGCAGCCGTGCGCCGTAGCGCTGGAGCAGCTTTTCCCCGACGCGGATCATCGCCAGTACCGTCACCAGATAGCCCAGCGTCATCATGCCGGTTTCCAGCGGACTGAGATGATGCCCCTGTTGCAGCCAGATGCTGGTAATCATCATGGTGCCGATAGCGCCGTTGAGCATAAAGTTCGATAGCACCGCCGCGCCGTAGGCTCGGTTGCGAAATAAAGCGAAGTCGATCAGTGCCGCTTCACCTTTACGCAGGCCGCTGCGGATAAATACTGCTGCCGCCAGCACCGCGCCACACAGCATCGACAGCGATAAACCACTACTCCAGCCCCATTGATGACCCTTGCTGATAAACAGATTAAGCAGCACCAGCGACGCGATCAGGCTTAATAATCCGCCCACATCCAGCTTATGCCGATCGGCGCTGGCGCTGCGGCTCTCCGGGGTGCCGCGCAGCAGCAGCAACGCCAGCAGCGCCACTGCAATCGAGAACACGAAGATCCACCGCCAGCCAAGACCGGTGGCAATCGCACCGCCGACAAACGAGCAAAGCCCGCTGCCGCCCCAGGAACCAATGACCCAGAAACTCACCGCCCGCTGCCGCGCTTTGCCTTCATACCAGGTTTTAATCAGCGCCAGCGTCGCCGGCATAATGCAGGCCGCCGAGAGCCCTTGCAGGATACGGCCGGTGATAAATAGCCCCGGCCCCTGCGACGCCGCCAGAAATGCGCTACCGATAATACTCAGCGCCAGGCCGAGATAGGTCATCCGCACCCTGCCGAATTTATCCGCCAGCCCGCCGCTGGCCACCACAAAACAGCCGCTGAATAAGGCGCTAAGACTCACCGCCAGGGTTAGCGTCTCCAGTGAAATATCGAGGCTGCTTTTCATCGCCGGAACAACATTGATAACCGATTGCGCAAACAGCCAGAACGTCAGCACGCTGAGCACAATACCCGCCAGCAGGCGATCGCTACCGACGAACTGAGATTCGCTTAACGATACAGAACTCATAATCGGGTCCCCCGTCGCGATAGGTTAACGCAGATAGCGTTCCGTCAGGCCGCACCACAGCGCCGCGCCGGTAAGCAGGATTTGATCGTTAAAATCGTACCCTGGGTTATGCACCATGCAACGGTCGGCTTCATCACCCACGCCGATAGTGAAATAGCAGCCGTTGGGATTGCTCTCCAGCATGAAGGCGAAATCTTCGCTACCCATAAATGGATTCACGGTACCAACCTGTTCTTTGCCAAACAGCGTGGTCGCCACTTCACGGACCAGCTCATTAGCCGCCGGATCGTTACGCAATACCGGGCTGCCGTTGACGTGGGTTAAGGTAGCGCTGGCGTTAAAACTTTCCGCCTGAGCGACCGCGATGTCGTGAATACGCTGCAGCACCGTCTCGCGCACCTGCTGGTTAAGGGTACGTACGGTTAGCTTCATCAATACCTTATCGTTGATGATGTTCGGCGCATGGCCCGCCTGAATGCTGCCGACGGTGACTACCGCGGGTTCAAATGGCGTGATGTTGCGTGAAACGATTGATTGCAGCGCGAGAGTAATGTGGCAGGCCACCAGCGTCGCATCGACGGTATGTTCCGGCACCGCGCCATGGCCGCCAATGCCCTTCACCTCGATATGCAGCGTATCGGAAGAGGCCATCATCGCGCCGTCGCGCAGGCCGATTTTGCCCAGTTTCTGGCCCGGCATGTTATGCAGGCCAAAGATGGCGTCACAGGGGAATTTCGTGAACAGGCCATCTTCGACCATCACCCGTCCGCCGTACAGCAGCTCTTCCGCCGGTTGAAAAATTAAATGCAGCGTACCGTTAAACTGACGCGTACGCGCCAGATATTCCGCGGCATACAGTAGCGTGGTGGTGTGACCGTCATGGCCGCAGCCGTGAAAACGCCCGTCGACCTGGCTTGCCCATGCTTTACCGCTCATTTCCTGCATCGGCAGCGCATCCATATCCGCGCGCAATCCCAGACGTTTTTCGCCGCTGCCGACTTTCAGCGTCCCGACCACGCCGGTACCGGCGAGGCCGCGATGCACTTCATACCCCCACTCAGTAAGCAGCCGGGCGACTTCATCGCTGGTTTTATGTTCTTCAAAGCCAATCTCGGGCTGTTGGTGGAAGCGGCGACGTAACGCCACAAACTGCGCTTCATTAACTTGCAAGGATTCAATCAGTGGATGTGTCATTTTTATTATTCCTGTGTTGTGTTTGCACGACACTTTCGAGTTTATGCGTCCCAACCGGCTTTAAAATGCCTTTTTTTGTTTTATATTGACGAAATATCAATGACTATTTTCTATACAATTCTGTTATGACAAAAAACAGCCTGCTATTTTTTGTCTTTTAAGGAGCGGCGCATGGAACATCATCTCGGCGATTTCAGCCTCACTGTTCGCGATATTCGCCATTTCAGCCCGCCGGAAAACGACGGATTAACGCTGCTATGGCTGCTGGAAGGTAGCGCAACGTTGCAACTCGGCGAATCGTCGCAACCGATGCGGGTTGATGAACTGGCGATTATTAACCGCCGCCAGCGCTGGCAGATTGCCGGCGAAGAGGCCAATGCGGTCATGATCCTCAACCTTGCCGCCGGTTGGCTCACCCGCCTTGATAGCGATTTTTTTGCCAGTGATTATCGGGTTAGCAGCGAAACCAGGGATGCCACAGATAATCTACGCCAGCTGATGCGCCAGTTGCTGGTAGCCGGGCTGGTCAATCATCAGTCGCGCTATCGGCTGGAGGCCAACCGTTGGCTGAGTGAAATTGCCCTGCTGCTGGCAACCCGTTTTACCCAACCTATCGTGCCCAGCCTGCGCCGCGGGGCCGAGAACTGGAGCCGACGAATTACCAACGTGGTAGCGCGCATCGAAGCCAACTATCAGCGGCGGATCTCGCTGCAGGAACTGGCTGCCGCCGAATTTGTCTCTGAGGCCTGGCTTTCGCGCCTGTTCCATAAAGAGGTCGGCATTAGCTTCGTTCAGTACATTACCGCCCTGCGTCTCGGCAAAGCCGCCGAGCAACTGCTGACTACCCGCCGCTCGGTTCAGCAGGTGGCGCAGGATAACGGCTTCGCCAGTACTCGCATCATGAGCGATCTGTTTAAGCGCCAGCACGGCGTCACACCGCGACAATTTCGCCAGCAGCAGCCGCAGTCCAGCGCTCGTCCACGAGCGAACGCCAGCGAAATCTGGCGCCCGGTCGCGGTCGAGAGGCTTTACGCCCGTCTTAACGAGGCGGAAAAAAGCAGCGATGATACGCCGCCGCTGCTGCTCAACCCGCGTCAGACACGGCTGGTGGATATCCGCCAGCTGCCAGCGCGCGCGCCGGTATTGCGCCATACCCGTACCATCGTTACCGTCCGTGAACTCGATGATTTACTCCGCGAAGATGTGCGACGCGAGCTGGAGCAACTGCAGCAAACGCTACCCGTTTACGGCATCGATATTCACGATCCGTTTCTCAGCAGCCGCTTGTTTGGCGAGGGCTGGGACGACCCGACGCTCGCAGGCTATGCCTGTTGGTACAATCTTCAGCAGCTGTTTAGCTGGCTGGCGCAGAAAGGCTGGACGGTGCTGCTACATACCGGCTTAACCACCCGCTGCGATTTATTACAACGTTTTCTGCAACTCGCCGCCAATCACTTCCCACCCGCGACGCTCGCGAGCTGGCGTTTTGTCTGGCACTGGTCGCCGCAGGCCAGTGAAGCGGCGCGACAGCTGGCCTGGCGACAACAGCGAGAAGTGCTCGCGTCCACCTTGCAACAACCGCAAATGGGTATCTGGCATCGTTTCCCGCAAAGCGGTATTGGCGACGATCCGCTACTGTCTTCCCCGCTGCTCAGCGAGGCCGACTTTCTCGCCTGCCAGGCGGATGCCAACGAACTGCTTGACCTGGCGCAGGCCGATAGCAGCAAACTATCCGCCAGCGAAGACTATCCACGACAAAAATTACGCCAAATCCATAATGCCCTACGGCAACGGCAGCTCTCGTTACCGCTGTGGCTGCTATCGTGGAATACCTTAACCGGCGATACACGCGATACCAACGGGCGTTTTTTCCGCGGCGCGCTGTTGATGGATAACCTGTTGGGCATTGCCGATCGGGTGTGGCTGGCCGGCTTCTGGCTTAATTCAGGTCTTCAGGGGGAAGCGCGGGACAACGGTAAACTCGACACCTCCAGCCTGGCGCTGCACTACCTGCATGGTCTGCCGCGCCCGGTGTACTGGGTATTATGGCTGTGGCGGCGTCTACGCGGCGAAGTCTTAATCAATGACAAAAACCTGTTGTTATTGCGCCATAACGGACACTACCAGTTGCTACTGCGCAATACGGTGATTTTCAACCCCTGGCTGTCGAGCGAAGAGGCCTTTACCCAGCGTTTTCGCCAGCCCTATACCCTGCGGCTTGCAGGGCTGAAGGGACGCTGGCGCATCAAACAGCATCTGTTCGATCAGCACCATGGCGCGCTATTCCCGCTATTTGAGGCATTTCGTAGCCGCAGCGGCCCTGACGAAGAAGATTATCGCTGGCTCCAGCACCACGCCCGTCCGGCGCTGAGCGTGCATGAGGAACAACTGGATGATGGCTGGCTACGGGTGGATTCACTGCAGAGCAATGCGCTGGCGTTATATGAATTCACACCGCTGGAGGATTAAAACGTGACAACGTCACTATCAATTCACATATAAAAACGCGAGGAGTTAATAATATGTAACTGGTAAGATGTCTTAATGTGAATTATCATCGACGGTAATATCATTCAATGGATTGAAAATTCACGTGATTCCGGTTAATTCTCATACGCTCACCCGCTATGCCGCCCATGCCAGTTTGATCCACACCATGAAAAATCATCACGCCCCGGCCCTCTCATTAATGATGATTTTCTCGGATCTCTGCGTGCGTTCCACCCGTGATGCCTACAATGAACAAGGCTGGGAGATATCAGAGCGTAAAAGCGGATTCGTGCTGCGTACTTTCGTCGCCATCCATCGCGATGGCGGAGAACTGGAGATCACGCCAAAAGATTATATTGCCCGCTATAATCAGCTCCTTCCGCTCTGATCCCCACAGCCCACCCGCGCCGATACCAGAACGCCTGCAGATGGCTAACTGGAGAAATTGGCAATAAAAAGATACCATGTTTGATAATACTGGTTTAGTTCCGACACTATTTTGACCAACTGGCTGGACAACATGCGCTGCCGGTGACCGCATTATCCCCCTCGATGTCGTAAAGGTGGTGGTAAATGTCATTTAATATTAATAAGATAGAGCTCTGCTCTATGATCAAAAAGAAAATATGCGCCTGAAATTGTCCTCTCTTTTAGCGGCAGCCTCGATGCTGTGCGGGCAGGCTTTTGCCGCGCCGGCCCCGACTCCGGCGCTGCCAGCTAATGCCGATATCCGCGATAGCGGATTTGTCTATTGCGTCAGCGGGCAGGTAAATACCTTTAACCCGCAAAAAGTCAGCAGCGGCCTGATTGTCGACACCCTCGCCGCCCAGATCTACGATCGCCTGCTCGACGTCGACCCTTATACCTACCGTCTGGTGCCTGAACTGGCGGAAAGCTGGGAAGTGCTTGATAACGGCGCCACCTACCGCTTCCATCTGCGCGATAAGGTCCAGTTCCAGACCACCGACTGGTTTAAACCGACCCGCGCTTTTAACGCTGATGATGTCATATTCACCTTCGGGCGCATCTTTAACCGTGACGACCCGTGGCACAGCGTCAACGGCAGTAGCTTCCCCTATTTCGATAGTCTGCAGTTCGCCGACACCGTAGAAAGCGTTCGGAAACTGGATAACCATACCGTCGAGTTTCGCCTGAAACGTCCCGACGCCTCTTTCCTGTGGCACCTGGCGACGCACTATGCTTCGGTCATGTCCGCAGAGTATGCCGCGCAGCTGACCAAAAGCGATCGCGAAGAACAACTCGACCGCCAGCCCGTCGGTACCGGTCCGTTCAAGCTAGAAGAGTATCGTACCGGGCAGTACATCCGCCTGCAGCGCCACGCGGCCTACTGGCGCGGCAAGCCATTGATGCCGCAGGTGGTGGTGGATCTCGGTTCCGGCGGCACCGGCCGGCTGTCAAAACTGCTGACCGGCGAATGCGATGTGCTCGCCTGGCCGGCCGCCAGCCAGCTCACCATCCTGCGCGACGATCCGCGCCTGCGTCTGACGCTGCGCCCGGGTATGAATATCGCCTGGCTGGCTTTCAACACCGCCAAACCGCCGCTGGATAACCCGGAAGTTCGCCACGCGCTGGCGCTGGCGATCAACAACCAGCGGCTGATGCAATCGATCTACTACGGCACCGCGGAAACCGCGGCTTCAATGCTGCCGCGCGCCTCGTGGGCCTACGACAACGACGCTAAAATCACCGAATACAACCCCGCGGAGGCGCGTCGTCGCCTGCAGGCGCTGGGCTTGAGTAATTTGACCTTAAAACTGTGGGTGCCGACCAGTTCTCAGGCGTGGAACCCCAGCCCATTGAAAACCGCCGAGTTGATACAGGCGGATATGGCGCAGGTGGGTGTAAAAGTGATTATTATTCCTGTTGAAGGCCGCTTCCAGGAGGCGCGTTTGATGGACATGAGCCACGATTTGACGCTTTCCGGCTGGGCCACCGACAGTAATGACCCGGATAGTTTCTTCCGCCCGCTGTTGAGCTGCGCGGCGATTGGTTCGCAGACCAACCTCGCCCACTGGTGCAACCGCGAGTTTGACGAGGTGTTACAGAAAGCGCTGATTTCTCAGCAGCTGGCCTCGCGCATCGAAGCCTACAAAGAGGCGCAGCATATTCTCGCCCGCGAACTACCGGTGCTGCCGCTGGCCTCTTCGCTGCGGCTGCAGGCCTATCGTTATGATATGAAAGGACTGGTGCTGAGTCCGTTTGGCAACGCCTCCTTCGCAGGCGTGTCGCGCGAAAAAGAAGAGGTGAAAAAACCATGATTATTTTTACCCTGCGCCGCCTGCTGCTGTTACTTGTGACGCTGTTTTTCCTCACCTTTATCGGCTTTAGCCTCAGCTATTTCACGCCGCACGCGCCGCTGCAGGGTGCATCGCTGTGGAATGCCTGGCTGTTTTGGTTCAAAGGGGTTCTGCACTGGGACTTTGGCGTCTCCAGCATCAATGGCCAACTGATTTCCGAACAGCTGAAAGTGGTCTTCCCGGCCACAATGGAGCTGTGCATTCTGGCATTTGGTTTTGCGCTGCTGGTCGGCATTCCCGTGGGAATGATTGCCGGGATCATGCGTAATAAGTGGCCGGACACGCTCATTAGCGCCCTGGCGCTGGTGGGGTTCTCTATTCCGGTATTCTGGCTGGCATTACTGTTTACCCTGTTCTTCTCGCTGACGCTGGGTTGGTTCCCGGTATCCGGTCGCTTTGACTTATTATACGAAGTGAAGACGGTGACCGGCTTCGCGCTCATCGATGCCTGGCTCTCTGATTCGCCGTGGCGCCATGAGATGATCGTCAGCGCTGCGCGGCATATGGTGCTGCCGGTGTTGACCCTGGCCGTCGCGCCGACCACCGAAGTGATCCGCCTGATGCGCATCAGTACCAGCGAAGTCTACGATACTAACTATGTTAAAGCGGCGGCGACACGCGGCGTCACCCGACGGACAATCCTGCATCGTCACGTGTTGCACAATGCCCTGCCGCCGGTGATCCCACGCCTGGGGCTGCAGTTTTCCACCATGCTAACGCTGGCGATGATTACCGAAATGGTCTTCAGCTGGCCGGGTCTGGGGCGCTGGCTGATCAACGCCATCCGCCAACAGGATTACGCGGCGATTTCCGCCGGAGTGATGGTAATCGGCGCGCTGGTCATTATCGTCAACGTCATCTCGGATATTTTAGGAGCCATGGCTAACCCACTGAAACATAAGGAATGGTATGCCCTACGATAGCGTCTATCTTGAAAAGCGCCCGCCCGGCGCATTGCGCACCGTATGGCGTAAATTCTACGGCGATACCACCGCGATGATTGGTTTATACGGCTGCGGCGCGCTGGTGCTGCTGTGCGTATTCGGCGGCTGGTTCGCGCCTTATGGCATCGATCAGCAGTTCCTCGGCTACCAGCTGCTGCCGCCCTCGTGGTCGCGCTACGGCGAAGTGTCGTTCTTCCTCGGTACCGACGATCTCGGCCGCGACGTTCTGAGCCGCTTGCTCAGCGGCGCGGCGCCGACCGTTGGCGGCGCCTTTGTGGTCACGCTCGGCGCCGCACTGTTCGGCCTGGTGCTTGGCGTCATTGCCGGCTCCACCCATGGTTTGCGTTCAGCGATAATGAACCACATCCTCGACACTCTGCTGTCGATCCCCTCGCTGCTATTGGCGATTATCGTCGTCGCTTTCGCCGGGCCGCATCTGAGCCATGCAATGTTCGCCGTCTGGCTGGCGCTGCTGCCGCGCATGGTGCGTTCGGTCTATAGCATGGTGCACGATGAACTGGAAAAAGAGTACGTGATTGCCGCCCGCCTCGACGGCGCTTCCACGCTCAATATTCTCTGGTTTGCGGTTCTGCCTAATATTACCGCCGGGCTGGTCACCGAAATTACCCGCGCGCTGTCAATGGCGATCCTCGACATTGCCGCACTCGGTTTTCTCGACCTCGGCGCCCAGCTACCGTCTCCGGAATGGGGCGCCATGCTCGGCGACGCGCTGGAACTGATTTACGTCGCTCCCTGGACGGTTATGCTGCCGGGCGCGGCCATCATGATAAGCGTACTGCTCATCAATCTGCTGGGCGACGGTATTCGCCGCGCAATTATTGCCGGGGTTCAATAATGCCGTTACTGGATATTCGTAATCTTACCATTGAGTTTAAAACCAACGAGGGTTGGGTAAAGGCCGTCGACCGGGTCAGCCTGACGCTGGCTGAAGGTGAAGTCCGTGGTCTGGTCGGTGAGTCTGGCTCCGGCAAAAGCTTGATCGCCAAGGCGATTTGCGGCGTCACCAAAGACAACTGGCGGGTTACCGCCGACCGTATGCGTTTTGATGATATCGATCTGCTGCGCCTGTCTAACCGCGAGCGCCGCAAACTGATTGGCCACAACGTGTCAATGATCTTTCAGGAGCCGCAGTCTTGCCTCGACCCTTCCGAGCGTATCGGTCTGCAGTTGATGCAAAATATCCCCGGCTGGACCTTTAAAGGCCACTGGTGGCAACGCTTTGGCTGGCGCAAACGCCGCGCTATCGAACTGCTGCACCGGGTGGGGATTAAAGACCACAAAGATATTATGCGCAGCTTCCCCTACGAGCTGACCGACGGCGAATGTCAGAAGGTCATGATCGCCATCGCGCTTGCCAACCAGCCGCGCCTGCTGATTGCTGATGAACCCACTAACGCCATGGAGCCAACCACCCAGGCGCAAATTATTCGCCTGTTGACCCGGCTCAACCAGAATAACAACACCACCATTTTGCTGATCAGTCACGATATGCAGATGCTCAGCAAATGGGCGGATAAAATTAACGTCATGTACTGCGGGCAGACGGTGGAAACCGCGCCGAGCGAAGAGCTGGTGACCATCCCTCATCACCCCTACACGCAGGCGCTGATTCGCGCGATCCCGGACTTCGGCAGCTCAATGCCGCATAAAAGCCGGCTGAATACCCTGCCCGGCGCCATTCCGCTGCTGGAACAGCTTCCCATCGGTTGTCGGCTGGGGCCGCGCTGTCCCTATGCGCAACGCGAGTGTATCGTTACGCCGCGTTTGACCGGCGCGCGTAATCATCTGTACGCCTGTCATTTCCCGCTGAACATGGAGAAAGAGTGAAATGGTCGAAACATTGCTGGAAGTTCGCAATCTGAGTAAGACCTTTCGCTACCGCACCGGCTGGTTCCATCGCCAGACGGTAGAGGCGGTGAAGCCGCTCAGCTTTACCCTGCGCGAGCGGCAGACGCTGGCAATTATTGGTGAAAACGGCTCCGGGAAATCCACGCTGGCCAAAATGCTGGCCGGCATGGTCGAGCCGACCACCGGCGAACTGTTGATTGACGACCATCCGCTGGAGTTTGGCGACTACTCATTCCGTAGCCAGCGTATTCGTATGATTTTTCAGGATCCCTCGACCTCGCTCAACCCGCGTCAGCGTATTTCGCAGATCCTCGATTTCCCGCTGCGTCTCAATACCGATCTCGAACCGGAAGCCCGGGAAAAGCAGATTATCGAAACCATGCGCATGGTGGGCCTGCTGCCGGACCACGTCAGCTACTATCCGCATATGCTGGCGCCGGGGCAAAAGCAGCGCCTGGGGCTTGCTCGCGCCTTGATCCTGCGCCCGAAAGTCATTATCTGCGATGAGGCGCTGGCCTCGTTGGATATGTCGATGCGTTCGCAGCTAATCAACCTGATGCTGGAGCTGCAGGAGAAACAGGGAATATCCTACATCTACGTGACCCAGCATCTGGGGATGATGAAGCATATCAGCGATCAGGTGCTGGTGATGCATGAGGGCGAAGTAGTCGAACGCGGAAGCACCGCCGATGTGTTGGCCTCGCCGCTCCATGAACTGACCAAACGGCTGATCGCCGGCCATTTCGGCGAGGCGCTGACTGCCGACGCCTGGCGAAAAGATGGCAAATAGCGTTAAGATTCCTTCAGGGGCGGCACAATAGCCGCCCCTGCTGTTTATGACTGCGGGAACACGCTCTGCGCCGGTAATGGACGGCGGTCGAAGCGGCGCAGCGCAAAATACAACCATCCGGTACCTACCCAGCCGATAATCCATGACACATCATTGCCGGCGAATATCCACGTCAGCGAACCATGAAACAGCGGGTTCTCAATAAACGGCAGTTGAATCAGCACGCCAATGATATAAATGGTAATGGCATACCAATTCCAGAAACCATAGCGCTGATGCGGATCGCTCAACGCAGGAATATCGACCGCGCCTTTAGAGATAATGTAGTAATCCGTCAGGCTGATGGCGCTCCAGGGAACGAAAAAGGCCAGCAGGAATAACAGGAAATGGGTAAAGTGCTTTAAGAAAGCCGGTTCGCTGAGCAGCGCGATAATACATGAAGCCGCCACCATCATGACGACGAAAGCAACCCGGCATTGCTGCGACAACGCGGTCTGACGACGAAAACCGGAAACAATGGTAGTCAGAGACATAAAACTGCCGTAAGCGTTGAGCGTCGTGAAGGTGATTTTGCCAAAGCAGATAGCAAAATAGATAACCATCGCCATCACCTGGCTTTTACCTAATCCCACCAGATAACTCACTTCATGACCGGGGAATGCGCTGCCGGCAATCGCGGCGGTAAACACACCCAGCGTCATGGATGTCTGGGTTCCCAATACGGTTCCGAAAAACACCGAGCAGAACGTTTTCGTTGCCGATACATTACGTGGCAGGTAGCGCGAATAGTCGGACACGTACGGGCAGAAAGCGATTTGCCACGACGAAGATAGAGACACCGCCAGCAGGAACATCGGCAGGGAGAAATGGTTATTTTGCGCCAGGGCCGTGAGATCCGCCGACATCAGCAGGGTAACGAACATATAGACGAAGGCCAGAATGCCGATAATGCTCGCCAGTTTACCCAGCTTATGAATCACCTTATAACCCAGCACCGCAATAACAATAATAATTGCACTGAATAGCAGCATTCCAGCTACATTGCTGATACTCAACAGTTTTGCCATTGCCTGCCCCGCCAGTACGGTACCGCTCGCGGAGAAACCGACATACATAATGCAGACCAGTACCAACGGCACTACCGCGCCAAAGACGCCAAACTGGGCGCGGCTTATTATCATCTGCGGCAAACCCAGCCGTGGTCCCTGCAGCGCATGCAGCGACATCACCGCCGCCCCCAGCACCTGTCCAAGAAGAAGACCTATCAGCGACCACACCACGTCACCACCCAGCACTACGGCTAAAGCGCCGGTGACAATAGCGGTAATTTGCAGGTTGCCGCCAAACCATAGGGTAAACTGGCTAAAGGGATGCCCATGCCTTTCGCGCTCGGGGATGTAATCAATCGACCGCGTTTCCTTTAATCCTGCCTCATTACTTTTTGATTGCCCGTCTGTAGACGAAAAAGAAGACATAGGTACCTCGCTATTATTATTTCACTCACTCCCCATCTGACCGATCCTGTATATACAAGCATTGACAACTGCCCGCACCGCACGCATCCTATTTTTGTGATGAATATGTAAATTCTTTGTATTGCAAAAGGTAACAAAACCATAACAATAACGTTGATTAACGCCTGCGCAGGCAGCGCTTAACCGAGGTGTACCGCTCATGATCGTTCCCGTCCAACTATCCACTCTGCCCGTCACACCCTGGAAAAATGGCGCAGGCGAGACCCGTGAGATAGTCTGTGTGCCTTCACCTGATGCCCCTTTTTTATGGCGAGCCAGCATTGCCACTCTGCAAAATGATGGTCCGTTTTCCTGCTTTCCCGGCGTCGATCGGGTCATTACCCTGCTGACCGGGCAACCGCTCCGTCTGAAAGGCGAAGCTATCGATCACCCTTTAGCGTTGTGGCAACCCTGGGCTTTTGCCGGCGAGTGGCAGCTGCGTAGCGAAGGGATCCGCGAGCGCGGTCTCGACTTTAATATCATGACCCAGCGCAGTCGCGCCGCCGCCGAGGTACGCGTCGTGGACGATGTACAGACCCCCGGCGACGAAGGCGTCGCGTGGGTATTACAGGGGCGCTGGCAACTTGGTGAACGGCAATGTGAAGCGCAATCGGGTATTTTCTGGCGCCAACAAGCGCCGGGCGAACTCGCGCCGCTAACGACGGACGCCCTGCTTTTACTAACCACGATCGTGCGCCGTTAACCGCAGAAATTTCGGCAACGCGTTGCGATCTGTCGCTAAAACACAGTGATTATCCGGTGATATACTGGAGCGAGCGCATTTATCATTACGCGCTGCCTTGCGACAGGCGACACAAAAAATCGTGACACAAGGGGTCTTCAGTGGGATATAATTCCCGGCTAAATTTGAGTTATTTTGAAATAACAACGTTAACCTTTTGATTGTTAGAGTAAAAATAAGCAATAACGATAAGGATTAAAGCTATGGGTTTTCTTTCCGGTAAGCGCATTCTGATCACTGGCGTGGCCAGTAAACTGTCCATCGCCTACGGTATTGCGCAAGCAATGCACCGTGAAGGGGCTGAACTGGCATTCACCTATCAGAACGAAAAACTGAAAGGCCGCGTAGAAGAGTTTGCTGCTGCGCTGGGTTCCAACATTGTGCTGCCGTGCGATGTGGCTGAAGACGAAAGCATCACCGCGCTGTTCACTGAGCTTGAGAAAGTATGGCCGAAATTTGATGGTTTCGTGCACTCTATCGGTTATGCGCCGGCTGACCAGTTAGATGGCGACTATGTCAATGTCGTAACTCGCGAAGGTTTCAAAATCGCCCACGACATCAGCGCCTACAGCTTCGTGGCGATGGCGAAAGCCTGCCGCGCGATGCTGAACCCGAACTCCGCGCTGCTGACCCTCTCCTATCTGGGCGCTGAGCGCGCGATCCCGAACTATAACGTTATGGGTCTGGCGAAAGCGTCTCTGGAAGCCAACGTCCGCTATATGGCGAACGCGATGGGTCCGGAAGGTATTCGTGTTAACGCCATCTCCGCTGGTCCGATCCGTACTCTGGCGGCATCCGGTATCAAAGATTTCCGTAAAATGCTGGCTCATTGCGAAGCGGTCACCCCGATCCGTCGCACCGTCACCATCGAAGACGTGGGCAACAGCGCGGCTTTCCTGTGCTCTAACCTGTCTGCAGGTATCTCCGGCGAAGTCGTTCACGTTGACGGCGGCTTTAACATCGCTGCGATGAACGAACTGGAACTGAAATAAGTGCCTTATCCTCCTCACCCCGGTGAGGAGGATGTCTCCTACCCCTCTCTACCTACGCTTTTCCTCTGTTATTCCAATCCGCTATTTATTAGTACGTATCAATATTTTCTCCTGCTTCAGGGTTACGCCAGGATAGTTGTGCATAGAGGTACCGCGAAACGGCGGTTCGCCACCTACCGAACAAGGAACGCCCATGGAGCAACGCCGCGTGTATGGCAAAAACCACTGGTATCACGAGACCCAGTCAACCAACAGCCCGGTCGAGGTTCTTCCTCTGGTGCCAGAAGCCGCTGACGTTGATGACCGTTTTTTGCTCGATCTGTCGCTTGCAGCCGATGTCAGCCACCCACATGAAGGCTGGCTGGCGCCCGCGCGTCAATTGGCAAAGGTACTTTTCCCGGACAGCGTCACGGTAACCCGATTACAAACCTTCAGCGCCTACGACCGTCTCAGCACCGCCCTGACCGTCGCTCAAGTCTACGGCGTACAGCGCTTATGTAACCACTATGCCGCGCGTCTGGCGCCGTTGCCGGGCCCTGACTCCTCACGAGAGAGTAATCGCCGACTGGCGCAGATTACCCAGTACGCACGCCAGTTAGCCAGTTCCCCTTCGGTTATCAACGAGGTCTCCCGCCGCCAGCTTGATGAGGTCGGACTGACCAGCCGCGATATTGTGTTAATTAACCAGATTATTGGTTTCGTGGGCTTTCAGGCCCGCGCGGTAGCTGCCTTTCAGGCCGCGCTCGGACAACCGGTACGCTGGCTTCCGGGTATGCCGCAGCAGGAAGATGCCCCGTCAGAACGCTTCACGGACGTGACAGGAGAGTGGTCTGCGGATATCGATGATGCCGACCTGCGTTACGCCAATGACGATAGGCAAGCAAGGCTCGCCGCATGGCACCGTCATCCCGGCCTACAGCCTCTCGCCCCTATTCTGGCAACGGATGAAGGGGCGTTAGCGCTGCTGCATCAACTGCTAACTGAACTGGATAACTCTGCGCAGCCCTTAAGCACAATGGCGGCGTTGCTGGCGGCGCGAATCAACGGTAGCGTCAGCTGTTTTAACGCCTGGGCAGCGCGCTGGACAGCTGATAACGGATTGTTGCAAGCATTGCGCGGCGATGAACGAACGATTCAGCGCTGGGCGCAAAGCCATTCTTTGGAACACGTTTTCCTGCAGGCGGGGCAGCTATTGACCCGTGCGCCGGACCGTTTTAGCGCCGCACAGCTAACTCCCCTCACTGAATATGGGCTTTCCCGCGTTGAGGCTATCAATCTGCTGGCGTGGTGCGGCCTCTGCGGCTGGCTGAACCGGCTTAAAATCGCCCTCGGCGAGGTACGTCAAGCGACGTAAAATGCTGAAACAGCGCTTGCTGAGGCAGGCATATTCGCGTAAAAATGTCAGCCGCTCTTTTAGCCACGAAAAAACCTAATTATGTTTCAGGACAACCCGCTGCTAGCGCAGCTTAAACAGCAATTGCATTCCCAGACTCCGCGCGTTGAAGGGGTCGTTAAAGGTACGGAAAAAGGTTTTGGCTTCCTCGAAGTCGACTCGCAGAAAAGCTACTTCATTCCGCCGCCGCAAATGAAAAAAGTGATGCATGGCGATCGTATTATCGCCGTGGTCCATACGGAAAAAGAACGTGAAAGCGCCGAGCCGGAAGAGCTGGTTGAGCCTTTCCTGACCCGTTTTGTCGGTAAAGTGCAGAAAAAAGACGATCGCCTGTCTATTGTTCCTGATCATCCGCTGCTGAAAGACGCCATCCCTTGCCGCGCCGCGCGTGGCGTTGAACACGACTTCAAACAGGGTGACTGGGCGGTGGCTGAAATGCGTCGCCATCCGCTGAAAGGCGACCGCGGATTTTATGCCGAATTAACGCAGTTCATCACCTTCAGCGACGATCATTTCGTGCCGTGGTGGGTGACGCTGGCGCGTCATAACCTGGAAAAAGAAGCGCCGAATGGCGTTGCTACCGAGATGCTCGATGAAGGACTGGAACGTCGCGATCTGACGGCGCTTGAGTTCGTGACCATCGACAGCGCCAGCACCGAAGATATGGACGATGCGCTATATGTCGAGCGCGCCGACGACGGTAAACTGCTGCTGACCGTCGCTATCGCCGATCCGACGGCGTGGATTGCCGAGGGCAGCAAACTGGACAACGCGGCGAAAATCCGCGCCTTCACCAACTATCTGCCGGGCTTTAATATCCCGATGCTGCCGCGCGAACTGTCTGATGATTTGTGCTCGCTGCGCGCCAACGAAGTGCGCCCGGTGCTCGCCTGCCGCATGACCCTGGCAGCCGACGGCGCCATTGAAGATAATATCGAATTCTTCGCCGCGACCATCGAATCAAAAGCCAAACTGGCTTATGACGACGTCTCCAACTGGCTGGAAAATATCGGCGCCTGGCAACCTGCCGATGACGCTATCGCGCAGCAAATCAAACTGCTGCAGGAAGTCTGCCAACGCCGCAGCGAATGGCGTCAAACCCACGCCCTGGTGTTCAAAGACCGCCCTGATTATCGCTTCGTGTTGGGTGAGAAAGGTGAAGTACTGGATATCGTTGCCGAACCTCGCCGCATCGCCAACCGCATTGTTGAAGAGTCAATGATTGCCGCTAATATCTGCGCGGCACGCGTGCTGCGCGATAACCTCGGCTTCGGCGTATATAACGTGCATACCGGTTTCGACCCGGCTAACACCGAGCAACTGGCCGCGCTGCTAAAAACGCACGATGTACACGTTGATCCGCAGGAAGTCCTGACGCTCGAAGGTTTCTGTAAACTACGCCGCGAACTGGATGCTCAGCCTTCAGGTTTCCTTGATAGCCGCATCCGCCGCTTCCAGTCGTTCGCTGAGATTAGCACCGAGCCGGGCCCACACTTCGGCCTTGGGCTGGAAGCTTACGCGACCTGGACTTCGCCAATCCGTAAATACGGCGATATGATCAACCACCGTCTGTTAAAGGCCATCATTAAAGGCGAGACCATTGGCCGCCCGCAGGATGATGTCACCGTGCAGATGGCGGAACGTCGTCGTCTGAACCGTATGGCGGAACGCGACGTCGCAGATTGGCTGTACGCTCGCTTCCTCAACGATAAAGCCGGAACCGATACCCGTTATGCGGCAGAAATCATTGATGTCAGCCGCGGCGGCATGCGCGTACGCCTGGTTGATAACGGCGCTGTCGCCTTTATCCCGGCACCTTTCCTGCACGCGGTACGCGATGAACTGGTTTGCAGCCAGGAGAACGGAACCGTACAGATTAAAGGTGAAGTCGTTTATAAAGTCACCGATGTTATCGACGTGACTATCGCTGAAGTCCGTATGGAAACCCGCAGCGTCATCGCCCGTCCGGCGGCGTAACGCTTTTATGGCCCCTGCCCAGGGGCCATACATTTCTCGTTTTGAGTGAATATCGCCAGCTGCGCAAGGATGTGCGTTTTTTTCGCTTCTCTTTTGCAGTCGTTTTTTGCATCATTGATTTCATTCATTTTTGTAACCAGGATAATGCTATGTCTGATCTGAATGCCCGCCTGCTCGCCCAACGTATCGATACCGTGCTGGATATTCTGGTTGCCGGAGATTATCACTCGGCTATCCATAACCTGGAGATCCTCAAAGCCGAGCTGCAGGCGTTGTCTCACGACGAGCCAGAGAAGGACTCAGGGCAAACGAAAGCGCCGTGGGAAATCTGATTCATTCCTGTCCCCCAGCACGCCCGAAGGCCTGCTGGGCGCCGTATAGACCTCTAACTGTGATGTAGCTATGAACGCCCGACAACAAAGTATTTTACAAATGGTCATCGATAAAGGCCGCATGAGCGTTGCCGATCTGGCCAGGATGACCGGTGTCTCCGAAGTCACTATTCGTCAGGATCTGAATTCGCTGGAAAAGCAAAGCTATCTGCGCCGCACCCACGGCTTTGCCGTACCGCTTGATAGCGAAGACGTCGAAACCCGCATGATGACCAACTTTGCCATTAAGCGTGAACTCGCCGCGCGCGCCGCGTCGCTGGTAGCGGCCGGAGAGACGGTGTTCATCGAAAATGGCAGTTCAAACGCCCTGCTGGCCCGCACGCTGGCGGAACGCGGCGATATCACGATCATCACCGTTAGCAGCTATATCGCGCATTTACTCAAGGAAACGCCGGGTGAGGTCATTCTGCTGGGCGGCATTTATCAGAAACGCAGTGAAAGCATGGTTGGCCCGTTAACCCGTCAATGCATCCAGCAGGTGCACTTCAGCAAGGCATTTATCGGCGTTGACGGCTGGCAGAGTGAAACTGGTTTTACCGGCCGCGACATGATGCGCGCCGATGTGGTTAACGCAGTGCTGGAAAAACAGTGCGAAGCTATTGTGCTCAGCGACAGTTCGAAATTCAGCGTCGTGCATCCTTATCCACTGGGCCCAATTGCCCGTTTCAATCGCGTCATCACCGACAATAACCTGAGCGAAACTATTCGCCAGCAGCTCTGCGCAAGCGGTTTAACCCTCGATATTGTCAACCCCGCCTAATCGCTTCCGCCAGCGCCCAGGAATGGCGTTGGCAGCCCCTCTGTGTCTGAGAGTATTCTGACCTGCAATTAAGATTTTTTACCTGACGTTAAATTTTAAAATAAGTAGAATTATTATTAGCGATATAACAGGAAGTGACTATCACCTGCGTGATTAGAGCAACACCTGCGCAACTTAAGTTTCATGGAATAACCCTTAAGTCATAGTCAGTTGCTATGCTTAAAGGAAGTTGTATCCATGAATAGATTATTCAGGAGAATAAAATGATGACTTCGATGAGCAAAAAAATGGCTGCGGCCGTACTGGCGGTTACTGTAGTAATGTCCCTGAGCGCTTGCTCTAACTGGTCTAAACGCGACCGTAACACCGCAATCGGCGCAGGCGCCGGCGCACTGGGCGGCGCGGTATTAACTGACGGCAGCACCCTGGGCACCCTGGGCGGCGCAGCGGTTGGCGGCATCATTGGCCACCAGGTTGGTAAATAACCACCCCGCGTATTAAATTAATAATAATTTCGTAGTTACTGACTCACGCATCTACAAATAATTAAGGCCACGGTAAATACCGTGGCCTTGTTGTTTATTTCGCAGAAATTATCTTAGCCACCCGCTAATTTCACTTTCATCCCTTTGGCTTCCAGCAGTGATTTCAGCAAGTCGCGTTTATCACCCTGAATTTCAATCACTCCATCTTTCAGTGAACCGCCGCAGCCGCATTTCTTTTTCAGCTCAGCGGCCAACTTCGCCAGCGCGTCATCATCGAGATCGATACCGGTAATCAGGCAGACGCCCTTCCCTTTGCGCCCGCTGGTCTGGCGTTGAATACGCACAATACCATCGCCCTTCGCTCTTTGCGGCGCCGCTTTCGGCTCTTCGATACGTCCGCTCTCGGTAGAGTAAACCAGGCGGCTGTTAGAATCGCTCATTACGCCTCCAATTTCAGCGACGCGTTGATCGCCGCAAGCGTTGCAGCCGGATCGGCTGACTGGGTAACCGGTCGGCCGATTACCATATAATCAACCCCCGCCTGCTGCGCCTGTTCCGGAGTCATAATCCGGCGTTGGTCGCCAGCATCACTGCCTGTGGGGCGGATCCCTGGGGTAACTAACTTAAATTCTTGTCCTAACTCTTGTTTAAAGCGGACGGCTTCCTGCGCTGAGCAGACGACGCCGTCGAGACCACAGCGTTTGGTTAGCGCCGCCAGTTTAGCAGCATGATCGGCTGGAGAAAGCGTAATACCGAGATCCTGTAAATCGCTGGCCTCCATGCTGGTCAGTACGGTGACCGCTATCAGTAACGGCGCCTCTTTCCCAAACGGCAGCAGCGCCTCGCGGGCGGCAGTCATCATACGCGCGCCGCCGGAAGCGTGGACGTTTACCATCCATACGCCAAGCTCTGCGGCGGCGGCGACCGCGCGTGCGGTGGTGTTCGGGATATCGTGGAACTTCAGGTCGAGGAATACTTCAAAGCCGCGCTGATGCAGGTCGCGAACAAACTGCGGGCCCAGCAGCGTGAACATCTCCTTACCTACCTTCAACCGGCAATCGCGCGGATCGATTCGATCAACAAAGGCTAACGCCTTATCGCGGTTATCATAATCAAGCGCAACAACCACGGGAGAAGATGTGATAACGCGAGGAGAAGAGCTAGCAGTAGACGTCATGACCGGACCTTAATTGTTGATGAGCGCCTGCACGGCGCAAAAAAGGTAAACGGGCAGCATTCTACCTGCGAACCAGGGAAAATGACAGGCTGGTTTTGCCCGGCTACAGACAAAAGCGGGCACGTGGCAACAGAAGCGGGTACGATAAATTACAGATAAGTATGTTGTAACTAAAGCCAGGCTTTTTTTAGACGTTACTGGCCATCAAGGCCGCGAATCGGCTTGATAGTCGCCCACGAACGGCAGGACGGGCAGTGCCAGTACAGGGTGTGGGAAGTAAAACCGCACTTCTGGCAGCGGTAACGCGGTTTGCTCCGCACCTGCTCGCCAACCATGTTGCGCAGAACCCCCAGGCTCGCCTTCGCGCGCCCTTCTTCCGCCTCATTAAGATGGTAGTCCATCAGTTTATGGAACACGCGCATCGTTGGGTGGCGCTCAAGCTGGCGAGTCACATAGCTCTGTGCGGCTTCGGCGCCTTCCTGCTGCTCGATAATTTGCGCCAGCATAAGCTCCGCGGTCGCCCCGGTGTTCTCTTCAACACAGCGGCGCAGGAACGCTTCCCACTCCTCATGCTTACCCAATTGCTGATAACAGGTTTGCAGCATTTCCAGGGTTTCACCAACCAGTTCTTTATCCTGGCCAATCACCCGTTCCAAGCTTTCTACCGCTTTCGCGTAGTCGCCTTTTTCCATCCACACGCGCCCCATCATAATCGAGACGCGGGCGCTGTTACGGTCAGCTGACGCGCCTTTTTTCAGCAGCGTCATTGCTTTATCGAGATCGTTACTGGCCATCTGCTGCAGCGCCAGCTCACACCAGAAGTTGGCGATATCGCTGCGATGCTTTTCTTTGCCCAATTTTACCAGCCTTTCGGCGACTTCAATGGCGGACTGCCAATCGCTGGTTAGCTGGTAGATTTGTAGCAGTTGCTGTAGCGCGCCCAGGCGGAAGTCGGTTTCATCCACCAGCTGCTTGAACATATCTTCCGCGCGATCGTACAGACCGGCGGCCATGTAATCTCGCCCCAGCTGTTGGACGGCAAGCAGGCGCTGATCGTAGGTGAGCGAGGCGCTCTCCATCAGGCTTTGGTGAATGCGGATGGCGCGGTCGACTTCACCACGCGAACGAAACAGGTTGCCAAGGGTCAAGTGGGCTTCAACGGTGCCGGTATCCTCTTTTAACATATCGAGGAACAGATCTACGGCTTTGTCCTGCTGATTGCTCAGCAGGAAGTTGACCCCGGCCACGTAATCACGCGACAGGCGACTGGCATCGTCCTGTTTGGACTGTTGTGCGCTCCTGCGCCCCATATACCATCCATAGGCAGCGGCAACGGGAAGAAGCAGAAACAACAACTCCAGCATAGAAGGTTATTCCTTGACCGCAGGGACGCCGGCATCAGCAGGCGCTACGGTCACTGGCGCGATCTGCTGCTCCAGGCGTTTAATTTTACGTTCGGCGCGCGCCAGCGATACACGGACCCGCAGCCAGAACAGGCCGCAAATCAGCCAGCCAATCGCAAACCCGGCAGCGAATAACACCGCCAGCAACGTGGAGATGCGGAATTCACCCTGCGCGAGCAAATAGTTGAACGTGACCAGTTGGTCGTTTTGCGCACCCAGCGTCACAGAGATGACGAAGATAGCTAACACCAGTAAGAAAATAAGTAAATATTTCACATGACTTCCCGTTCTGTGGGTTGCGCGAGTAAAACGCGTTCAAGCCCTATAAAGTATCATTTTCACCGCAGTGGTGAAATGGAAAAGCATGACACCCGTCATGATATGCGGCCAGGTGTCGCGAAATTCAACATAAACGGCGTCAGGTTGCGCGTTTTTTGATATCCGTCGCCTCTTCGACAGGCGGGGTTAACGGGCCGCAAAAACGCTGAGTGAGCCAGGTCGCCGCGGTAACCAGCAGCCAGGAAAGACTGGTCGCCACGATAAGATCCTGCGGCCAGTGCATGCCTAACGCCAGACGGCTGCCCATGACCGCTGTAGCCCATCCCAACAGCAGGCCGATAGTCACCCAGCGCCGACGTGGCCACAACAGTCCTACCCCCAGCAGCGCCCAACTGGCGGCAAACATGGTATGGCCGGACGGAAAGGCAAAACCGGTCTCTTTTTGCCAGTGTTTACGCAAGAATCCCGGTATTGTCTGTTGTTCAGCCAATTGCTCATGCACCAGTTTAGCGCGTTCTTTACGTTTTAACTCATAGAATTGCGCCACCGGTACCTGTTGGGTTCTTTCTAACCAAATCACAAATGGCCGTGGTTCCTGCACCCGTTCTTTGATCCAGGATTTAAGCCCCTGACCTGCCAGGATGGCGGCGCCGAGAATGAGAAACAGCACCAGCGCTTCGCGCAGACGAAACCGTAAACACCACAAAAACCAGCCAAATAGCGCTACATGAGTAATTATTCCCCACGGCTGGGTGACGGTTTCAGTCACCCAGTACCACATTTTCAACATGGCCGGGGCTTGACCCGGCTGCCACTGCCAGCCGGAGAGCCAGACTATAACGGGCATAACAAGCAATAGCGCCGCCCCGATGGCGGTCCTTTTGGCAATCAACAGCATCATATCTCCTTCTCTTTCCTTCTGAATATCATAACGGAAAGTAGATCGTTTGTGCGCTTTCCGCGCAGGCGGTCGTTGGTAATTAGGAGAACGTCGCGGCGTTGTGGCAAAATAGTAGTAAACAGAAAGCACATTCAGGTGCTGTCAGAATCTGGAGAATCACATGCAGCTTAAACGTGTGGCAGAAGCCAAACTGCCAACCCCCTGGGGCGATTTCCTGATGGTGGGCTTTGAAGAACTGGCAACCGGGCAGGATCATGTCGCGCTGGTGTATGGCGATATTTCGGGGCAAGCCCCGGTACTGGCTCGCGTACACTCAGAATGTCTGACGGGCGATGCCCTTTTTAGTCTGCGTTGTGATTGCGGTTTTCAGCTGGAAGCGGCGCTGTCGCACATCGCTGAAGAGGGGCGCGGGATCCTGCTTTATCATCGTCAGGAAGGCCGAAATATCGGTTTGCTGAATAAAATTCGCGCCTACGCGCTTCAGGATCAAGGTTACGATACCGTCGAAGCCAACCACCAGCTAGGCTTTGCCGCCGATGAGCGCGATTTTACGCTGTGCGCCGATATGTTCAAACTGCTCGGCGTTGAGCAGGTTCGACTGTTGACCAACAACCCGAAGAAAGTCGAAATTCTGACCGAGGCGGGAATCAATATCGTCGAACGCGTTCCGCTCATCGTCGGCCGTAACCCGAAAAACGAGCACTACCTGGATACCAAAGCGGCCAAGATGGGGCATCTGCTGAATAAATAAGTCAGCTCCAGAATGAATCAGGGCCAGCATTCGCTGGCCCTTTCTTTTACAGCATATTACGAATCACATAATGCAGAATGCCGTCATTCTGATAGTAGGTAAGTTCAGTCGCGGTATCGATACGACAGCGACACTGAATGACCTCCTGCTGTCCATCGGCGCGGGTGATGGTGACTGGAACCGTTGCCGCAGGATGCAGCGCCTGCAGGTTACTGATATCGATCCGCTCTTCGCCGGTCAGCTGTAGCGTTTTACGCGTCACGCCTTGCGGAAACTCCAACGGTAATATCCCCATGCCAATAAGGTTAGAGCGGTGAATACGCTCGAAGGACTCGGCAATCACTACCCGCACGCCCAACAGACGCGGCCCTTTTGCCGCCCAGTCGCGGCTGGAACCTGAACCATATTCTTTACCGGCAATCACCGCCAGAGGCGTGCCCTCGGCTTTATACAGCATAGCCGCATCGTAGATGGCAACAGGCTGCGTGTCTGGTAAATGACGCGTCATCCCCCCTTCCACGCCCGGCACCATTTCGTTACGGATACGAATATTGGCAAAGGTACCGCGCATCATCACCTCATGGTTGCCACGTCGTGAACCATAAGAGTTGAAATCGGCGCGCGCCACGCCGTGCTCCTGCAAATAGCGTCCTGCAGGGCTGTCTGCCTTGATACTTCCTGCCGGAGAGATATGGTCGGTGGTCACCGAATCGCCTAACATCGCCAGGATCCGCGCGCCGTGAATATCTTCTACCGGTTTCGGCTCAACGCCCATCTCATCAAAGAATGGCGACAGGCGAATATAGGTAGAGTCATCCTGCCAGCGATAGGTATCGGAACGGTCTACCTGAATAGCTTTCCACTCCTCGGTACCTTCGAAGACTTCGGCATATTCTTTACGGAACATCTCGGTGGAAACCTGCTGCACCGCGCGAGCAATCTCCTCGCCGCTCGGCCAGATATCCTTCAGGAACACCGGCTTACCGTCTTTACCAACCCCAAGCGGTTCACGGGTCAGGTCAATGTTCATATTGCCAGCCAGCGCATAGGCCACGACCAGCGGTGGCGACGCCAGCCAGTTGGTTTTCACCAACGGATGGATACGACCTTCGAAGTTGCGGTTACCGGAGAGCACCGCCCCCACGGTCAGGTCACCTTTTTTAATTGCCTCTTCGATAGGTTCCGGCAGCGGCCCGGAGTTACCGATACAGGTTGTACAACCATACCCTACGAGGTTAAAGCCCAATTCATCGAGATAAGGCGTCAAACCGGCATGCGCCAGATAATCGGAAACCACTTTCGAACCCGGCGCCAGCGAGGCTTTCACCCACGGCTGCGGTTTCAGGCCGCGCTCAACGGCGTTCTTCGCCAGCAGGCCGGCGGCCATCAACACGCTCGGGTTGGAAGTATTGGTACATGAAGTGATTGCCGCAATCGCCACCGCGCCTTCCGGCAGCGAATAGCGTTGCCCATTGAGAGTATAATCAACCGGCTGACGCGATTTTTGCGTTTGATTCACTTCCAGTTCGTTGCTGGCGGCAAACGCTTTCGGCACATCGCCCAACGCGACGCGGTCCTGCGGCCGTTTCGGCCCGGCGAGGCTGGCCTCAACCGTACCCATATCCAGCGCCAGGGTGCTGGTGAATACCGGCTCATCGCCCGTCTGGCGCCACATCCCCTGCGCTTTGGCATAAGCTTCAACCAATGCCACCTGCTCTTCGCTGCGCCCGCTCAGGCGCATATAGCTGAGGGTTACCGCATCGATCGGGAAGAAGCCGCAGGTCGCGCCATATTCTGGCGACATATTCGCAATGGTGGCCCGGTCGGCCAGCGGTAAGGAGTCGAGACCGTCGCCGTAGAATTCTACGAACTTGCCAACCACACCATGTTTGCGCAGCATCTGGGTCACTGTCAGCACCAGGTCAGTCGCGGTGATCCCCTCACGCAGTTTACCGGTCAGCTTGAAACCGACGACATCAGGTATGAGCATGGATACCGGCTGCCCAAGCATCGCCGCTTCCGCTTCAATCCCGCCGACGCCCCACCCTAATACGCCCAGACCGTTAATCATGGTGGTGTGCGAATCGGTACCCACCAGCGTATCCGGGTAAGCCACCCATTCGCCATCCTGTAGTTCGCTCCACACGGCACGGCCGAGATATTCAAGGTTCACCTGGTGGCAGATCCCGGTTCCCGGCGGCACAACGCTAAAGCGGCTGAAGGCCTGCTGCCCCCAGCGCAGGAAAGCATAACGTTCGTGGTTTCGCTCCATTTCAAGGCGCACGTTATCTTCAAAGGCGTTTTCATTACCAAAACGGTCCACCGTTACCGAGTGGTCAATCACCAGGTCAACCGGCGAGAGCGGATTCACCTTTGCCGTATCGCCGCCCAGCCGTTTTACCGCTTCACGCATGGCGGCTAAATCGACCACCGCCGGTACGCCGGTAAAATCCTGCATCAATACGCGCGCCGGACGATAGGCTATTTCGCGGTCGGCATGCGCTTTCTGCAGCCAGCCGGCCAGCGCCTGAATATCTTGTTCCGTCACCGAGTCGCCATCCTGCCAGCGCAGGAGGTTTTCAAGCAGAACTTTGAGGGATTTGGGCAGTCGGGTGAGATCGCCCAGTTGTTTAGCGGCCAGCGCCAGGCTGTAGTAATGGTAGGTTTTGTCTTTGACCTGTAGCGTATCCTTACTGGCTGCTCGTAGTGTTGACGACATAGCTCCTCCTTTATCACAGGGATGCATGCCCTGAACTCCTCAGGGTCTTTATTAAAGATAACACAAACTTGACATAACACTTTGATAACAACTCAAATTGCTAAAATTGACAAAACCATACAGTTCAGAAATTTTGAAGATAACAGTGTTACAGCACGGAGATATTTGATGAGGTTGAGTAAGTTCCGATCCTATTCTCTGAACGGGAAAAGAAAAAGAGCTAATCACGGATAGACAATGATTAGCTCAGGATGGATTAACATTTAAAGCTGATAAGTCGGAAAATAATTTCTTCCACCGTGTTCCACAATTCCGGGTGCTAATTTTACCAACCTCCTTTTGTCACAAAAGTGAAATATAACCTTCTCTGATAAACTGCTTTAGCTAATAATCCAGATGAATAATGCAACGATGCACCAGAAAGCGCTAAGCCCCATCAGTAGTGAGCCCCAGACCTGACTGCGCAGCGTTGGATCGATTTCCGCTTTGTGACGTTCATACGACATCGCGAGCTTTGCATAATCGATATTGTTTATCATTTCATCACCACCAATTGCTAAAATCATCAGGTACAGATAAATCTTAATAAGATATATAAAATAGATCCAGCTAATTCAGGAACAGGTAAAAGGCTTTTAACCGTTATTTTGATCGCAGCGGGTATATTGGAGAAATAACGAAGTGAAAATCCGTAGAAATGTGATTACAACGAGGTTTATAAGTTCTGATAAGGTCCATAATAGAAAATGGCACTCCCCGGAGGAAATGCCATTTATCAATTCGATTATTTTTCCGGCAGTTTAATATCTTTGAACATGGCCTCTATATCCTCATTCGAACGTAGCGCCACGGCCGTATCGACCACATCTCGCGTCAAATGCGGCGCAAAACGTTGAATAAAATCATACATATAACTTCTGAGGAAGGTGCTTCGGCGGAAGCCTATCTTGGTGGTGCTGTGGCTGAAAATACCATTGGCATCGAGTTTTACCAGGTCTGGATCGGACACGGGATCGACCGCCATGCTGGCAATAACTCCAACGCCAAGCCCTAAGCGCACATAGGTTTTGATAACATCGGCATCAGTCGCCGTGAAGACGATACGCGGAGTCAGCCCGGCGCGATTAAACGCGGTATCCAACTCAGAACGTCCGGTGAAGCCGAAGGTATAAGTTACCAGCGGATACTGCGCCAGCTCTTCAATGGTCACCGAACCTTTCGAAGCGAGCGGGTGGTCCGGCGTCACCACAATTGAACGGTTCCAGTGATAGCACGGCAGCATCACCAAATCGTCGTACAGATGCAGCGCTTCGGTAGCAATGGCAAAGTCGGCATTACCCTTCGAAACCGCTTCTGCAATCTGCGTCGGCGACCCCTGATGCATATGCAAAGAGACCCGAGGATAACGCTCAATAAAGCCTTTAATCACTCCAGGGAGCGCGTAACGCGCCTGCGTATGGGTGGTGGCAACGTACAACGAGCCCTTATCCGGCCAGGTGTGCTCGCCTGCCACGGATTTAATGGCCTCAACTTTAGATAACACTTCACGCGCGATGCGAATAATTTCCTGACCGGCTGGAGTGACCTGAGTTAAATGCTTACCGCTGCGGGCAAATATCTGAATTCCCAACTCATCTTCCAGCATGCGTACCTGCTTGCTGATGCCTGGCTGTGAAGTATACAAGCCTTCGGCGGTAGAGGAGACATTCAGGTTATGGTTAACAACCTCAACGATGTAGCGGAGTTGCTGTAGTTTCATGGCTGATATCCGTAAACGCGTCAAATGAATCCGCTTAATACCCATTACGTTCAGACTGCTGCCTGCCGGCGGCAAAATGCCAGAGATGCCCTGCGGCACGCCGAACCTGCGCCACAACGCGTGCTGAGACCGATGGTGTATAAGACGATTTAATAATAAAAAAGTGATTCGCTATAACCACTATATCATTTATATCTACAGTGTATAGATGGTAACAAAAAATAATAAGTCGGTTATAAAGCGACAATGACGAGGCGGTAGTGCGAGGAAAATCGAAGAAAGAATGGGCCGCATCGCGGCCCATTCAGAAGGTTACTTTTTCGCTTCAGTCCATTTACCGTCGATAAAGAAGGCGGACCAGCCGGTCGCTTTACCCTCTTTCTCGGAGGAAACGTACTGTTGCTTGGTCTTACGACTAAAGCGTACCAGCGTTTTATTGCCCTCAGGATCCTGCTGCGGCGCATCGGCCAGATAACGCAGCTTTTCAGGCAGACGATCGCGGAAGCGGTACAACTCTTCCACTAACGGCGCACGTGTTTCACGTGATTTCGGGAAGGTGTTTGCCGCCAGGAAAACGCCCGCCGCGCCATCGCGCAGGACGAAATAAGCGTCGGACTTCTCGCAGGGCAGTTCCGGTAAAGGCACCGGATCTTCCTTCGGCGGAGCCACTTCGCCATTACGCAGGATCTTACGCGTATTTTTACATTCGTCATTGGTGCAAGCCATGTACTTACCAAAACGCCCCATTTTGAGGTGCATTTCGGAACCACATTTCTCACACTCCACGATAGGGCCGTCATAGCCTTTGATACGGAACTCGCCCTCTTCAATCTCGTAGCCGTCGCAGGTCGGGTTGTTACCGCAGACATGCAGTTTACGCTTCGGATCGATAAGATAGCTGTCCATCGCGGTGCCGCATTTCTGACAGCGACGTTTAGCGCGCAGCGCGTTGGTTTCGGCATCATCGCCTTCCAGCACGTTGAGAACTTCGTTTTCCGGTACCAGGTTAATGGTGGTTTTGCAACGCTCTTTCGGCGACAAAGCGTAGCCAGAGCAGCCGAGGAATACCCCGGTACTGGCGGTACGAATGCCCATTTTACGCCCGCAGGTCGGACAGTCGATGCTGGTCAGCACCATTGGGTTCGGCTGCATACCGCCTTCTTCAGGATCCTTCTCAGCCGTTTGTAGCTGGGAAGTGAAATCGCCAAAGAAGTTATCAAGCACCTGTTTCCACTCGGCCTGATGATTGGCCACCTGATCGAGGCGGTCTTCCATCTGTGCGGTAAAATCGTAGTTCATCAGATCGCGGAAGTTTTCTTCCAGACGGTCGGTGACGATTTCACCCATTTTTTCAGCGTAAAAGCGGCGGTTCTCGGCGCGTACATAACCGCGGTCCTGGATGGTCGAAATGATCGACGCATAAGTGGACGGACGACCGATGCCGCGTTTTTCCAGTTCTTTTACCAGCGAGGCTTCGCTGAAACGCGCAGGCGGTTTGGTGAAGTGCTGCGCAGGTGTCAGTTCCACCAGGCTGAGGCTGTCGCCCTGATTGACCACCGGTAACGTCCGGTCTTCATCGCCTTTACGCAGCGCTGGCATCACTTTCGTCCAGCCGTCAAAGCGCAGCGTACGACCGCGGGCTTTTAGTTTGAACTCGCCAGCCTGTACCGTCAGGGTGGTTGAGTCGTATTTTGCCGGCGTCATCTGACAGGCGACGAACTGACGCCAAATCAGTTGATATAACTTCTGCGCATCGGCTTCCATGTCTTTCAGCGATTCCGCCATCACATTCACGTCAGAAGGACGAATCGCTTCGTGCGCTTCCTGCGAGTTTTCTTTGCTGGCGTACTGATTCGCGCTTTCAGGCAAGTATTTTTTGCCGAAGTTATCGCCGATATAGCCGCGTACCATATTCAGCGCATCCTGACTCAGATTGGTAGAGTCGGTACGCATGTAGGTAATATGGCCGGCCTCATACAGACGCTGGGCCATCATCATGGTTTTCTTCACGCCGAAGCCAAGACGGGTACTGGCGGCCTGCTGCAGCGTGGAGGTGATAAACGGCGCGCCCGGCTTGCTGCTGGTCGGCTTATCTTCGCGCTCCAGCACGCTATATCGCGCTTTTTCCAGCAACGCGACGGCCGCCATGGTTTCGTCACGGTTAACCGGACGGAACGGCTTGTCATTCTTGTGAGTCACCTGCAACGGTAACGCGTCGCCGCCCGGCGTGGTAGTACTGGCGTCGATCTCCCAGAACTCTTCCGGAACGAAGGCTTTAATTTCGCGTTCGCGCTCCACGACCAGGCGGACTGCGACAGACTGCACGCGGCCAGCGGACAGACCGCGGGCAATTTTTTTCCACAGCAGTGGAGAAACCATATACCCCACCACGCGGTCCATAAAGCGGCGCGCCTGCTGGGCATTAACACGATCGATATTCAGCTCGCCCGGCTTCTCAAAGGCCTGACGAATCGCGTTTTTGGTGATTTCGTTGAACACCACGCGGCTGTACCGTTGCTCATCACCACCGATAACTTCCCGCAGGTGCCAGGCAATGGCTTCCCCTTCGCGGTCAAGGTCGGTTGCGAGATAGATGTGGTCGGCTTTTTCCGCCAACTGTTTGAGTTCTGAAACTACCTTTTCTTTACCCGGAAGTACTTCATAATGCGCATTCCAGTCGTGCCATGGGTCTACACCCATGCGGTTGACCAGAGCGCCACGTTCATCCTTTTTAGGCTTTTTAGCCCCTTTGGTGGAGGTAGAGTCGGCGCTCTTTTTGGAAGCTGAGCCACTGGTCGGCAAATCGCGGATATGACCAACGCTGGATTTCACCACGTAGTCATTACCCAGATACTTATTGATCGTTTTGGCTTTTGCCGGGGACTCAACGATAACGAGAGCTTTACCCATATTCACCTTTACCTAATTTAATTCATCCAGGAATACATCGCACATTGATTCACCATCCACTAGCGACGTGCCTGATATGTTGCGGCCACGTCGATGGATATCAACCCTCTGCACGCCCAGTTTCACATCCATAAAACCAGATAGCTGAGTTTGCTGGCTTTAGCGAGCCAGGTTGCATAGCACGAAGAATTTTTGGCCGAATGTCAAGCAAATCTGTTGCCAGATCGCTGAAAGCGTCACACTGTACCTGATAAAATTCGTTACGCAACTTTATTAGCATGCAAAAGCCAACTCCGCCAGTAAAGTGATGTTTCTTAGCCAGTTGCAATTACCCCTGCACAATCAATGGAAAATTTGCCCGTTGCCCTCTCGCGGCGTAGACTACCGGCGAAGAACTACAGGAGTCCGTTATGCAAGGTACAACCCAACCCATCGAACGCCAGGCGTTACTTGAAATTGCCAATCAACTCATTCGCGATCATGAAGATACGTTAGCCGGAATTGAAGCCACCAACGTCGTTCAGCGTAACGGGGTTTTGGTGTTCAGCGGCGAGTTTTATCTTGATGAGCAAGGTTTGCCGACAGCGAAGAGCACCGCGGTATTTAACATGTTCAAGTATCTCGCTCATGAGTTGTCAGATAAGTATCACCTGGTTGATTAATAGCCAGTCATTGATGGGCCGGCTCTCGGCTTAAGCCAGCCAGAAACAGCAACGCGAGGTATCAGCCTCGCGTTGTTTTATCTTACATTAAGGGCTTTTGCCCACGCTGCCACCAGCGAAGTAATAGACGGTCCGCGCTTTCTGCCGCGCTACCGGTAACGCGATCGAGCAACTTCTTACGCTGCTGATAACGCACGCTAATGACTTCATGGTTATCCATCATGCTCAACAGGAGTTCATCGCTGGTCTGTACCGCATCCGCCAGCCCTTTTTCCAGCGCCTGCACGCCGTACCAGTGCTCGCCGGTCGCTACCTTTTCGATATCCAGCGACGGGCGCATCTGATGTACGAAATCTTTAAAAAGCTGATGGGTTTCATTGAGATCTTCGCGGAATTTCTGCCGGCCTTCCTCGGTGTTTTCACCCAACATGGTTAACGTGCGTTTATATTGCCCGGCGGTATGGAGTTCAATATCGATGTCTTTGTTTTTCAGGAAGCGATTGATGTTGGGGATCTGCGCCACTACGCCAATCGAGCCAAGGATAGCAAACGGCGCGCAGACGATTTTGTTCGCCACGCAGGCCATCATATAGCCGCCGCTGGCAGCGACCTTATCGACCGCAACCGTCAGTGGGATCTGTTTATCACGTAAGCGCTGCAGCTGCGATGCAGCCAGGCCATAGCCGTGAACCACCCCGCCGGGGCTTTCCAGACGCACCACCACCTGGTCACGCGCCTTCGCCGAAGCCAGCACCGCCGTAATTTCTTCGCGCAGACCGCTTACCTCGTGGGCATCCATGCTGCCTTTAAAATCCAGCACCCAGATACGCGCCTTGCCGCTGGGCTCCGCGGTGCCCAATTTTGCCCGCGCTTTGGCCTCTTTGGCTTCCTGCTTATGCTTTTTCTTCTGCGCTTTATGCCAGAGTTTTTGCTGCGGGCCATCCAGCAGCGCCACCGCCAGCTCTTCTTTCATCTCCTTATATTGCTCGCTAAGATTCGTCACCCGCAGCTCGCCGCGCTGCTTCTTACGCTGTGTCAGATTAACGATAATGGCGGCGATAACCGCAATGGCAACGACGATAGTCGCAGCCTTGGCTAAAAATAAGCCGTATTGAGCAAGTAATTCCACGTTTTCACCTTGTGTAAAGCACTGACGTTGACGCACAGTGTACATCAGCCTTTATCATCAAGTCTCTGCGCTTTCCGTGCGCTGCGAGGCGCATTCCCGTTTTTTTTTGTCGCAATGAAATCGTTGCAAGATATTAATTCTGCGAAGAGTTTCCCTTTGACTGATTGCAATCATCAATCGTTTGAGGCATAAAGCGCAAAAGTAAGATACCGAATAAGATGTGGCCATAAGCAGGCCAGCAGAGGAGTCGCCGTGCACTATCAACCGCAGTATCACCTACTTAAAGACCGTATCATTCTGGTCACCGGCGCCAGCGACGGCATCGGCCGTGAAGCCGCCCTTACCTATGCGCGCTACAGCGCAAGCGTGGTACTGGTCGGCCGCAATGAAGAAAAGCTGCGCGGCGTCGCGCAAGAAATTGAACAGGCTGGCGGTATTGCGGCACGCTGGTTCACTCTCGACCTGTTGACCTGCACGCCTCAGGAGTGCCAGCAACTGGCGCAGAAAATCGCCATTCACTACCCGCGTCTCGACGGCGTATTGCACAACGCGGGCCTGCTTGGCGACGTATGTCCGATGGACCAGCAGGATCCTGAGGTATGGCAGCAGGTGATGCAGGTGAACGTTAATGGCACTTTTATGCTCACCCAGGCGCTTCTTCCTTTATTACTCAAGTCTGATTCCGGTTCGCTGGTGTTTACCTCTTCCAGCGTTGGCCGCCAGGGCCGCGCCAACTGGGGCGCTTACGCGGCCTCGAAATTCGCCACCGAAGGGATGATGCAGGTACTGGCCGAAGAGTACCAAAGCCGTCATCTGCGGGTAAATTGTATTAATCCTGGCGGGACGCGCACCAAAATGCGCGCCAGCGCTTTCCCGACCGAAGATCCGCAAAAACTGAAAACCCCTGCCGATATCATGCCGGTCTATTTATGGCTGATGGGCGACGATAGCCGACGTAAAACCGGTATGACCTTTGATGCCCAGCCAGGGCGTAAACCAGGGATATCCCAATGAGCGATCAACGTTACCGCGAGCGCCAGCAGCGGGTAAAAGACAAAGTCGATGCGCGGGTCGCCGCCGCCCAGCAAGAACGCGGGCTGATCATGGTATTTACCGGAAACGGCAAAGGCAAAACTACCGCCGCCTTCGGTACCGTCACCCGCGCGGTTGGACACGGCAAAAAAGCCGGCGTGGTGCAATTCATCAAAGGTACCTGGCCTAACGGCGAGCGTAATTTACTGGAGCCGCACGGCGTCGAGTTTCAGGTAATGGCCACTGGATTTACCTGGGATACGCAAAATCGCGAAAGCGATACCGCTGCCTGCCTCGATGTCTGGCAGCACGGGCGGCGTATGCTGGCCGACGACAGCCTGGATCTGGTACTACTGGATGAACTTACCTACATGGTGGCCTATGACTATCTGCCGCTGGAAGAGGTGCTGACGGCGCTGAGAAACCGCCCTGCGCATCAAACGGTGATGATTACCGGGCGCGGCTGCCATCGCGAAATTATCGAGTTAGCCGATACCGTCAGCGAGCTACGCCCGATAAAGCATGCCTTTGACGCGGGGGTTAAAGCGCAGATGGGGATTGATTACTAACCGCCAGCCGCGCCAGCAGTTGGCCGTTTAATGGCAGGCATACACAGTCCTCGCCAAGCGCCAGCTGCTGGTCGAGGACGTTTTGCCGCGAAACAAAGCGTTTACGGTACTCGGTCGGCGTCAGTCCGCAGTATTTGTTAAAGGCGGCGATCAGGTATTTGTGCTCCTGAAAACCGCAGCTATGGCTGATTTCGGTGATCGGCGTACGCGTATCCCGCAGCAGATTACGGGCCTTATTCAGCCGTACCAGGGTCAGATACTCTTTAAAGTTGTAACGACTCACCCGCTTAAACAGCCGGGAAAACCACGAATAGCTCATGCCGCTGTGCTCGGCCACTTCGCTCAACGTCAGTGGCCGATCGTAATGCAGATTAATATAATCAATGCCTTTTTTAATCATCGACTCTTCGCGTAGCGAGCTCTCTTCGCGCTCCTGCGGCTCCCCTGCCGTCACCAGCGCATCAAGCAGTAAATAAATCGCCGCGATGCGCTGGAATGGCGTACGGTTATCGACGAGCTGTTGCAGCAGCGCCGTTAGCCGCTGTCGCACCTGCCAATCCGCGTTCTGCGCAATACGTCCGGCGGTACACCACTCCAGCCGTGGAGAGGGATGCATTTCATCAAACAGACCTGGCGAAAATTGCACGGTGACCAGCTGGCTACCGGCCACCTCCGCGCTGAGTGAATGCACTTCCTCCGCGTTGATATACAGCATATCGCCCTCGCGCAATAGCCACTCCCGCTGACCGACAGCCAGCGTAAAACCGCCATGAAGGACGGTGATAAGCTCCGGCGCCGGGTGCCAGTGAGGTTCGCAGTAGCGTACCTCGGCGGCAAAGACGTTGAGTTTCTCGGCGTCGAAGGCGATCAGCTCGTAGCCGCTATTGGTCGCCGGCTGCCCGCTTTGCGTTACCTGACGAGGATGCGTCACTGAAAACGGGAACACGGATTACCTCCTGAACTTTTGTTTATTGATGACCCGCCAGCACGGCATTGAGTTCATCGCGATCGATATCCAGCGCCAGGAATTCAGTCAATGCAATCAGCAAACCACAGAACAGATCCGGGGCCAGGCGGATAAGCTTTTCCCGTACCAGGTCTGGCGCTACACCGCTTTTCGCCGATATCAGCGTCACCACGCGGGCAAAGGCTTCCGGCTGTTGAATAAGCTGCTGGAGAGAATTGTCGTCGCGCAGCGGTACGTAGCGCGCAGGGCAATCAATCTCAACGCTTGCCGTTAATGGAAGATCGCGTGACGAAGCGCCCACGTAGATTTGCCACTGCCCAGGGGTCACCAGCCAATCCGCCAGCCCCGGATGATAGCAGGCTAAATCAGCGACAGGCAGTGCGAGCTCGACCCGACGCGTTTCTCCCGCCAGCAACGGCACTTTGCTAAAGGCTTTCAGCGCGCGAACCTCGCGGATAAGCTCCCCCTTCGGGGCCGCAACGTAGAGTTGTACAATCTCTTTGCCCTCATAGTCGCCGGTATTCGTTAAATCAAACGCTACATACAGGGTGTCGCCTTCGGCAAGCCGCGCTGTGGAAAGCGAAAGATTGGCATAGCTGAATTGGGTATAGCTCAGGCCAAAGCCAAACGGGAAAAGAGGCGTAAGGCGACGTTTATCATAATAGCGATAGCCGACAAATAGCCCTTCGCCATAATGATGGCGCAGGTTTTCCCCAGGATACTGCAGCCAGGCGGGCGTCTCTTCGAGCGTATTTGGCACCGTGACGGTCAGCTTACCGCAGGGGTTGCGCTTACCGAAGAGAATTTCAGCAACGGCGCGCCCCATCCCCTGTCCGGCAAAGAAGGTTTCCAGCAGCGCCCGGCATTCGCCAAGCCATGGCATCACCACCGCATCGCTGTTGGCCAACACCACCACCACGTTCGGCTGTACCGCAGCGACCTCGCGGATCAGCTGTTCGTGCGCGGGGAGAATATTCAGATCCTGGCGATCGCCATTTTCGCCATCTTCGCCAACCGCCGTGCTGACAAAAACCACTGCCACATCGGCGGCCCCGGCAACATCGCGCGCCTGCGCCAGAGCCTGCTTGTCGCTTTGGTTGTCGTCTGGCGCGCCCGGCGACCACGTAACCTTAAAGTCGTCCCCGGCAAGATCGAAAATCTCATCCAGCGGACGGTCGAGCAAATACGGAACCGTGGTGGCACAACCTGAGCCCTGAATAACCGGCTCCTGTGCGGGCTTACCGATCACCGCGATGCGCGGAGTTTTATCTGGTTTCAGCGGCAGCAGGTTGTCTTCATTTTTCAGCAATACGATGGATTCTGCCGCTAAACGCTGCGATAACGCATGGTGTGCGGCAAAGTCAGCGCGCATTTGCGGCCGGCGATGTCGTTGTACTTTATCGACCAGCTCCAGCATCCGCAAACAAGCCCGGTCAACCACCGACATCGGTACCTCGCCGCGGGTGATGGCCGCCAGCAGGGTTTGTTTGTCCCGGCGGGTTTCCGGCATCGCCAGGTCGTTGCCGGCAAGCAGCGATGCCGGACGGTCTTTAATACCGTACCAGTCGGACATCACCAGACCGTCATATCCCCATTCATCACGCAATACCTGGGTCAGTAAGAACGGATCCTGCGATGTTTGGACGCCATTAAGACGGTTATAAGAAGACATCACCGTCCACGGCCGGGATTTGGCAATCGCTCGTTGAAATCCGGCGAGATAGATTTCACGCAGCGCTCGCTCCTCAATAATCGAATCCATTTCGGTACGCCGATACTCGGAGTTATTGGCGGCAAAATGTTTAAGGCTGGCGCCGACGCCTTCGGCCTGTAAGCCGTTAATTAGCGCCGCAGCGATATCACCGCTGACGATCGGGTCTTCAGAGTAGTATTCATAGCCGCGTCCAGCCAGCGGGGTGCGCCGAATGTTAATTCCCGGCCCCAATAGAATGCCCACCCCCATCTGTTGGCATTCGCGACCCAGCGCTTCCCCCATCTCCCGTACCAGTTCAACATCCCAGCTACAGGCCAGACTGGAGCCATTCGGAAAACAGGTGGCCGGCAGCGACGCGCTGAACAACGCTTCACTGCCGCCCTTCGCGACAGGCTCATCGGCGCTGGCCTGGTCGGCGGTTTGAGTAATCACCGAGATGAAGTCATCCATGCTCCACTTTTCATTACCATCTATTTGCGCGCTGCTATAGCGCACGCCGTAGGTACCATCGGTCATCACGATATCGGGGATACCATGCTGCGGCAACGAAGCCGTGCGCCACAGGCCGCTGCCGGTCAGCAGCGCCACTTTTTCCTCTGCCGTCATGGCGGCGATAAGGGTACTAAAATCGTTATTCATCTCTCTGACTCCTTGAGGTTAAAGCGCGTTTTGCTTACGCAGGCTGATTTTTTGCACAATATCGCGATAGGTTTTTTCATCCAACGAATAGCAGGCCACGAAGATGGCGCTGATGGCGAACATCGCGCCGGGGAAAAGCGTCATCAGAATATTGATGCCATTAATTGCATCGCTGGTCACATTACCCGCATCATAGTGATAGAGATCCAGCATCCAGCCCGCACAACCGCCGCCAATCGCCATCGCAATTTTGGTGATGAAGTTAAAGAAACCGTAGATTGCGCCTTCAGAGCGTACGCCGTGATGCCATTCAGCATATTCGACGGTGTCGGCAATCATCGACCACATGGCGACAAAGCCCATGCCTAGCGTAATGCTGTAAAGGCACACGCCAATCATTATCAGCCACAGATTATTACCGGCGATAAAATATTGCATCAGCACTCCCAGCACGCCAATTAACAATGCCAGTAGCGCCATTTTCTTTTTCCCCATTAGCGCAATCACTTTCTCGGAAACAATGGTACCAATGATATAAGCGCCTGACTGAACCATGAAGAAAGTAGCGGTGAAACCTTCGCTGCCGATGATGTATTTAATAAAGTAAATGGCGATCGCCATCCATACGGTATAAGCGATATAGAAAAATACGGTAAATAATGACAGATGAATTAGTGGCGCATTACCTAATACCGCACGGAACATTTCCCGAAGCGTCGGCGCATTCATTTTATCCTCTTCGCCAACTCGCTCCGTGGTCATGGCAAAACAGGCAAGAAACATAAAAGTCGCTAACAGCGCAAAACAGGAAACGGCAAAGACATAGCCCATTTGTTTATCGTTAAAAGGCGAAATCAGCCAGTCGGCGGTCGTGGAAACAATCAGATAGCCGACAATCGCCAACACAAAGCGGTATACCGACAGCGACGAGCGCGAGGCTTCATGCTGCGTCAGGCGGTTGGTCAATGCCGAATAAGGCGTGTTAACCGCCGTATAGGCCAGACAATAAATGGTATAAGAAGCAAGCGCGAAATAAAATTTAGCCTCCCCGCCAAACGGCACAAAACACAGCACGGTTAAAAAACCTAACGGTATTGCACCATATAATAGCCAGGGACGCAGTTTGCCATATTTACTCTGCGTCTTATCAATTGCAAAGCCAATCAGGATATTAAATATTGCGTCAATCACCCGGGCAATCACAAAGATCAGGCTCGCTTGTACCGCGCTGATGCCATAAATATTCGTATAAAAAAACAGTAGGAATAAAGAGACAAAACCGAACGATAAATTAGAGGCGAAATCACCTAAGCCATAGCCTATCTTTTCTTTTACGCCGATGACCACATAGCTTGCCGATAACTTTGTTGTTGTACTCATTGCGGGCTACCTGTTTTGTAATCAGTGCCAACAGTATATGGCGACGCTAATAACATCACTTTGCGTTATTTGTCTGCGTAATTCCTGTTTCTTGTCTTTATGCAAAAGTGTGAAAAATGTCACAAGCGAAGGGATAAAGGAGGAGCGTTCCGGCGGGAGACCGCCGGAACGGACAGCATTAGCCGTTAGTCTTGTTGCGGGTGCTGGAACGGCGGTTACCGTTATTACCCTGACGCGGATTGCCGCTGGTCTGGCTATGACGCTTGACGGCACGGCGAATCTGATTCGCTTTCATGCGACGGCGATCTTTCTCCACCGCCACTTTGCTTTCGGTTTCCGCCGGCAGCTCCACCAGTTCACGCAGATAGTTGGTCTGAGCCAAATCCAGTTCCGTCCAGCCGCCGCGCGGCAGGCCTTTCGGCAGCAGAATATCGCCGTAGCGTACGCGGATAAGACGGCTAACCTGAACGCCGACCGCTTCCCACAGGCGACGCACTTCGCGGTTGCGGCCTTCGGTCAGAGTGACGTTATACCATTGGTTGATCCCTTCACCGCCGGTGAACTTAATCGTTTTAAATGCTGCAGGGCCATCTTCTAACTGTACCCCACGCGCCAGCTGGCGCAGTTTGTCTTCATCAACCTGGCCGAAAACGCGAACGGCGTACTCACGCTCGACTTCGCGGCTTGGGTGCATCAAACGGTTCGCCAGTTCACCATCGGTGGTAAACAGCAGCAGGCCGCAGGTGTTCACATCAAGGCGACCTACCGCGATCCAGCGCGCGCCGCGCAGTTTCGGCAGACGGTCAAATACCGTCGGGCGCCCTTCCGGGTCGTTACGGGTGCAGAGTTCGCCTTCTGGTTTGTAATAGGCCAATACCCGGCAAATCTGCTCGGCAGATTCTTTTACCGAAATAAGATGACCGTCGATACGAATTTTCAAACCAGGTACGATTTCTACGCGATCGCCGAGGGTTGCGACCTTACCATCCACGCTGACGCGGCCAGCTTCGATGATAGTTTCAATTTCACGGCGGGAGCCATGGCCAGCACGAGCCAGCACTTTCTGTAATTTCTCGCTCATAGAGCTTCCTTTAGGTGTCGCCTTCCCAGGCGTCTGATATGCTTTGGCGACAACAGGTCATTAAAAACATCAACCTGTTGTTATATAAACACTTTACACAATTTAAGGCGCCATTCGTCAGCGCTGTAAAACAGCGCGCGCGCCTGCGTGGGCGAACATACTACACTAACTTCAAAATGAATGCTTCACTGCGATACATTTCTCCGTCTATTGCTCATCATCCGCCGTCAGCGAACTTGCCTGGATGGGAAAGTGGGTAAATGGCGCCGGATGACCAAATAGATAACCTTGCGCTTTCTGGCAGCCGAGGTCGCGTAACTGGTTTTTTATCGCCTCATCTTCAATACCCTCAACAACAACAGGCACCTTAAAACCCTGAGCCAGCACAATCAACGATGCAATCATCGATTCTGCTTTATCCTCATCGGCAAATTGGCAAATCAGTCGGCGGTCAATTTTGATGCTATCAAATGACAGCGAGTGTAAATAAGACAGGCTGGATAAATTGACGCCAAAATCATCCAGCGCTACGGCAATACCATGGCGGCGCAGATAAGCAATCATTCGACTAATTCTGGCAGCATCATTCATCAGTAACCGTTCGGTTATCTCAAGACAAATATTGCCCGTGACCAGACCATGACGATAGATAACATCCATCAAATGCCAGGCAAAATCCTGTTGCAGAAGCTGAATCGCCGATACGTTGATATGCAGTATAAAGTTCGCCGGCGCCCCACGGCGAATCATAGCGGAGAGTTCACGACAGGCCTCTTCAATAATCCAGCGCCCTAACGGGATTATCAGCCCACTCTCTTCCGCCAGGGGAATGAAACGATCGGGTGGAATTTCCCCTTCCGCTTCAGAGCACCAGCGAAGCAAGCACTCTCCTTCCTGAAAAGCGCTCTGATCCTGTAAATCCACAATCGGCTGCAGCACCAGATGAAATTCATGATGCTGGATCGCGTCATGAAGAGACTCATGAAGTTGGATATTATAAAGCTCGGCCTCATGCATCTCACCGCTGAAAAATGTCGCGACGCCATTTCCCTGTTTCTGCGCATGGCGTAGGGCAATCCACGCCTCACGCAGCGTTTGTTCAATATTCTCTTCGCGGATCTCAGCCGTAACCAGGCCTATATTCCCGGTATAAACGTATTTGTTTGCCGTAAGAGACGCTTCATTTTTGACGTCGATAAACAGTGAGGAAAGCAGTTCGCTGTAGCGCCGACGCTCTTTTGGCTGAGTTTGCCCTGGAAAAACCACGATAAGCTTATCCACTTTATCGCGGGCGATCAGCGTATTCGTCGGCAACAAATTACGCAGGCGAAGAATATAATCGCTGATGAATTTTTCACCATACTCCGTACTTAATGAATTGATAACCGTGTTCATGTTGCTGATATGCAGCAACGCAAGTAAATTTCTGCTTTGATATAACGATGCTTGCCGTAATAATCCGGCCCGCGTCAATAAGCCCGTTGGTTGATCTTCCTCTATTTCGCGCCGCTGAGCGTCGAAGCTTTCCGCTAACTGGTACGACAGCGCCATGAAGGTAGTTTCCAGAGAGGCAATTTCCGGGAAATGACGCTTATTATCGGGAGGCAACCAGCGGTGAGTCACCAGTTGTTCTGCTTTACGTACGATATCCCGAAGTGGCTTAACCGCGCGGGATAAGCCACAAAACACCACCAGCAGACCAAGCGAAAAAATGATAAACAACATGCCCATAGTGATGGCTATATATTTTATTATGGTACGAGTAATCATTCTCGCCGGACTAATCACGATCCCTGTCCAGTGTAATAAACCATCACGATCGGTGATAGGGAAAGCATCAATGTAATATTCCTCGTTGCCGGAGGTGAAAAAATGCACTCCGGATTGCTGGTGTGCTTTTAAGATACGACTCGCGGCCACTAGCACCGGTAAATGGGTGTTCTCCAGCGTGGGCAGATTAAGGCTCGAATGTTTTCCTCCCGCCAGCATACTTCGGGTCAACGAGGGGACGGATGAGGAAATTAACTCATTACTTTCATTAACAATGAGTAAAATACTGTCTGGATGAGGTTTGAATTTTTCCAAGCTTTTATTTAATTCGTTGAGGTGCAACTCGCTGGCCACTACGCCAACAAACTGCCCGGCGCGGTTGAAAGCCGGTGAACTGAACGCGACGCCAATTTCATTATCATACTCATAATCGCGAAAGGGTTTTGTCCAGTGAGAACTCTGGTCTTTAGCAACCGCCGCATACCATTCGCGCTGCGTTATTTGATAATCCGGTAGCACCGCTTTTACCAATGAATTCACAGTGAGATGACTATACACCGTCAGATGATGAGCTGTTCGCGCATCTTTTACCGCAAGATAATCATTCGACGCGACTTTACCATGTGCCGCCTGAAGGAAATCGCCATTCACCGCGCCAAATTCAACCAGATTGAGATAATGTTTGTTGCTGAATACGTTATTGGTGATATTGACCATTTCTCCAATCAAACTGCGAACCGGGATCGCCGCACTGGATTGGCGCCCAATGGCATGGACCAGTATCGCATTCGCTTGTACGGGAACATCAATATAATCGTGGATAACTTCCTCGATATTGACTCTTTTCGCGCGCAGAATATCAGCACTCACCTCATCAAAAAAAGCATAACCTTCGTAGTAAAGAAAAGCATATGTCGTCAGCAGCACGACGATAATTGTCGTAACTAAAGTAAATATGATGGCCTGCGTTAAGGTGAACGGGTAGCTGTTGACCGAAAGCTGTTTTTTTAATATTTGCATCGTTATTATCGCCGTTTGTCTGGCACATCACTCGGGGTCAACAACAAATAAACCATTAGTAAATTCAAAGCTATCAAACGTTTTCGGCCGGGAATAATAATACCCCTGCGCCAAATCACAGCCCATCTCCTGCAGTTTTTCCGCCATTTCGCACGTTTCAACGCCTTCGGCCACCAGAGGCACGGAAAAGCTTCGAGCCAGCATTAACACCGAGGCGATAACCGCTTCATTTTTTTTGTCGTCAAGCACATTGCTGACAAACCCACGGTCGATCTTCAAACAATCAAACGGCAGTGAATGCAGATATGAAAGGCTGGAGTAACCGGAGCCAAAATCATCAATCGCGACGCAAACGCCAAGGCGGCGTAAATAAGCCAGTATCTCGACAATTCGCCACGTGTCTTGTAGCAAGACGCTTTCGGTGATTTCAAGGCAAATATTACTGTTCATCAAATCACAAGCGTGAATTGATTCCAGCAGATGCTGAGCAAAATCAGGTTGCTGAAGCTGAATTGGCGAGATATTGACGTGAAGTTTAAAATCCCGTGGCGCGCCGCGCGCGATAAACGCGGCAAGTTCACGACAGGCGGTTTCAATTATCCATTTCCCTAACGGCACAATCATGCCGGTGTTCTCGGCGAGGGAAATGAATTTATCGGGCGGCACGAAGCCAAGCACATTGGATTGCCAGCGAACCAGGCATTCACCTTCTTTACAAGGGCGCAGCGATTCAAATGCGACGATCGGCTGCATAACCAAATGAAAACCTTCTGAACGGAGATCATCGCATAACGCCTGATGCAGACGCAGATTATTGACTTCCTCTTCACGCATAGCGACGGTGAAAAGTTTACTCATGCCGCTACGCTGCATTTGAGCATGCTGTAAAGCCAGGCTAACATTCATCAGACATTCGCTGATATTCTCTGGCGTGAGCGACTCAATCAACATGCCAATATGGCCTGTAAATATATGCGATTCACCCGGCATATCAGAAGTAGACATACGAAAAACGGAAGCAATTAGCGCACTATACCAGGCAACATCTTTTTCGGCATAAATGCCGTCAAAAGCAATGATGAACAAGTCTTCGCGATCGCGGCAACATAGCGCCCCTGCAGGCAACATTTTGCGAATGCGTAAAGCAAACTGATGAATAAACTGCCGCGCCTGGGCGGTACCAAGTACATGCTTTACCGAGTTGTAATTGTTGACGTGAATCATCGCCAACATATTGCGGTGATAGTAAAGAGATTCACAATTCAGTAGACCACTACGGGTTAAAAAGCCGGTTTCGCTATCCTCTTCCAGTTTCCGGCGTTTCAATTCAAACGTATCAGGAATAATTGAACAAAGATTGCTCAAGGCCGTATCCAGTGACGCTATTTCCGGAAATACTCGTTTAGTTTGTTTCTTCCACGGCATCAATCCGAGACGCACTTTATCTGCAACATCCTTTAAGGCGCCGGTAAAATGCGAAATAATCATCAGTAGAACCAACATCAAAATAAAAATAAACAGCGTCGTGGTGAAGGTCAAAAGTAGACGCTGCTTATTCATTTCAGCCATTTCCGCATGCTGCGGGGCGATAAGAACCGCCTTCCAGTTCAACAGATGTTGGCTGTCCTGCACGCTAAAGGCGGTCGCCAGCAAAGTCTTCTCCCCAGCACGTAAGGAAAATGACGTTGGCGACGGTGGCGCGGAAGTCAGTTTTTCTATCAGTTGGCGATCCTGCTGCCAGATCTGTTGGTTACCGGTACGCGCGACAATACGATTGTTGTCATCAATAAGCAGGAGAGCATAGCTTTTGTCCGGCAGGAGACTCTGTAAATAAGCGGTCATATCTGCGGGTGTGGCGCCACTGGCGATCGCCCCGACAAAGCGACCTTGCTTGTCGTACACCGGCTGGTTCCAGCTCATGATGATGCTGCCGGTAGAGAGGGAGCGTTGCCAGAAACCGCTCGTTTGCTGGCGTGCGCGGCGAAACTGCGGAAAATCAGCGACATTAAAGGCGTGATTAACTTTGACAATATTGGTCTGCGGGCTTAAACCGCTGTATTTTACCAGGGAGTGATGATTATCGCGCTGGGTTCGCTGCAAATAAATTTGATTACTGTGATTGTCGCGAATGACAGCAATACAGGCGCCATTTTCTGCAAACCACGACAGGCTTTGAAAGGCAGGCATGGTTTTAAACGCGCTCGCGGTCAAATACACCATTTCAGGAACCAAAGCATCCTTATCGATATTGTTACCTTCCCCCTGAATATATTGTAAAAATAGATTCGTTATTTGTCGCGGGCGGTCAACGGCATCCTCAAGTTTATGCTGAATCAACGCATACTGAGTTCCGATGATTTTTTTATCAATGGCGGTACTGACCTGACGCGACTGATAGTTAAACAGGCCGGTCAGGCTGACAATAATCAGCATTAACGCCAGCAGTGAAACAACCAGCACGCTTTTCACCAGGGTGATGGGATAAGTATTTGGGGTCAGTTTGAGCATAAATTAACTGTATTCAATCACAAGTAAAAGGTCATTATTATTGAGTTTCACCAGCTTAAATCTCGACTATGAGCCGGTAACATTGTTATTTATTAGAGGAGAGGCGCTGATACGATTGCGCCCCGTTTTTTTAGACTGATAAAGATAGCTATCTGCCTCAGATAATAACCGATCAAAGCTGTCAACAATATTCCAGCGCATCACCTGCCCGTAGCTAAGACCAATACTGACGGTTAGCGATAAATTCGCACTTTGCCAGGCAATATTCATCTCTTCAATCGCCTGACGAATATCTTCAGCTAAACGATAGCCATCTTCACCCGGTTTTCCCGTCATTACCACGGCAAACTCTTCACCGCCCAGTCGGGCAATCACCCCTCGATCGGCTACAGTGTTTTTGACCCGCCGGGCGAAAGTCATCAAAACATTATCGCCACAATCATGGCCCCAGGTGTCGTTAATTTTTTTAAAATGGTCAATATCAAGCACCAGCACGTTTAGCGACGTCTCATTGTCCGTTACTTCTAGTTCCCGCAGATGTTCATAAAGACCAAAACGAGAATGAACCCGGGTCAGGTAATCGTAGCGAACCTGTCGCGATAGCTGTTTCACCATCTTGTTGACCGCCTCCACGCTGACCGCGACGATAACCGGACTAATGGCAATAGATGCGATGCCAAGGCGCGTGGAGATAATCATAGGCAGAAATGACGTCATGTTCGATTCAATAGCGTGCCGGTCGATCAGCATCATTTCCACCATACCGGAGCACAAAGTCAGCAAGCAGGTTGTTGATAATGAATAGTTTAGCGCGCACCAAATTAACGCCGGAAGAATCATCGCCAGCGTTCCCATACTTCCCGTCACTCCGCTGAGAATAGAGACCAGCAGCGAGGCCATTAACATGCCAACCGGTACTAACCGCCGCAAAGTCAATGGGCTAAAAAACTCTTTTTTCTGACACAACAGCGTAAAAGGTAGAATGAGCACACTAGTGGTAAACTCCTCGCTAAACCAAACAGGATAGATTTGCCAGAATTCAGCGTGAATACCGCAGGAATAAATATAACTCCCCAGGGCTGAACATATTAACGCGGAGATAAAACAATAGCTGTAAATTCGAAAGATGGTTATTTTTAAATTATCTTCATCTGCCTTCTCTTCTCTGATTATCAGCCAGTACATTATTAACATAAATAGCAAATCGGAGAAATCCACCAGAATACTATAGACTCCTCGCTCACCCGTAGCAAAGCTTGATAATAGCATTGCGGCTAAAACAACTGCGGCGTATTTTTTATAACGCAACGCCTTATTCCTGATAAATAATCCGACAATGACCGCATTCAGTGGCCAGAACAAAGCAATATCGCTATGGCGTATAGCTTTTCCCACCAGATATAAAGTAACGGTAATGCTTGAAAGCATGAAAAAATTGAATAGCACTTTCTCCCTCTTAATAACATCAGAGGGTTGAATAGTCAGCTTATGCATAATGTTGAGTTTCTTTCTGGAAGCGATATCAATGAGTAATATCGTAAGCAGGCTAATAATATACCAGGAAAGAAATGACTCAATATGAAAGGTGTTTTAAATTAAATTTAAGCCGCGGGCGGCGGGTGAAACGCCGCCCGCGAGAAGCATCACAGGAAGGGTTTGATATCACCGACGCCTTCACGCAGCACCACCGGAGCGTCTTCGGTCAGGTCGATAACCGTCGTCGGCTGCTGGCCGAGATAACCGCCGTGAATAATCAGATCGACCACCTTCTCCAGACGGTCTTTAATCTCTTCCGGATCGGACTCCGTGAATTCATTACCTGGCAGCATTAATGATGTCGAAAGCATCGGCTCGCCAAGCGTTTCCAGCAGCATCTGGGCGATAGGGTTCGCCGGCACGCGCATACCAATGGTTTTACGCTTTTCTTGCAACAGGCGTCGCGGCACCTCTTTCGTTCCCTTAAGAATGAACGTGTAGTTGCCCGGCGTGTTGTTTTTGATTAGACGAAACGCCACGTTATCGACAAACGCGTAGGTCGACAACTCGGAGAGATCGCGGCACATCAGGGTGAAATTGTGGCCATCCGGCAACTGACGGATACGGCAGATCCGCTCCATCGCCCCTTTATCTTCGATTTTGCAACCCAGGGCATAGCCAGAGTCCGTTGGATAAACGATAACCCCGCCCTTACGCACGATTTCCACCGCCTGATTAATCAACCGCGCCTGCGGATTATCGGGATGGATATAGAAAAACTGGCTCATACTTCCCTCTCAATTTGTTCAGCGGCCACTTCCCAACTGCGCCAGATCCCTTCCACGCCAGCGGGTAGCCAAAGTTTACGCCCCAGTTCAATCCACGGGCAGGGCTGGTGGAAATCTGAACCCTGCGACGCCATCAAACCAAACTGTTTCGCGTAGCTCGCCAGCTGCGCGCGCTCATGCGGCGCCTGCTGACATTGGGCGACCTCCATCGCGTCGCCGCCCTGCTCGCTAAAATGGGCCAACAGCCGTTTCAACCATTTGGCGGAAAGATCGTAGCGCCCTGGGTGGGCGATCACCGCTTTGCCGCCAGAATGATGAATGACATCAATCGCTTGTTTTATTGTACACCACTGCGGCGGAACGTATCCGGTTTTCCCGCGGGCGAGATATTTTTTGAATACGTCGGCGATATTGCCGGCGAAACCCGCTTCAACCAAAAAGCGCGCGAAATGGCCGCGGGTGACCGCGCCGCCATCGGCGAGCTTTAACGCCCCTTCCCAGGCGCCGGGGATACGCGCTTTCTCCAACCGTTCGGCAATCATCCGCCCGCGCTGGTTGCGCCGCTCTTTCTGTTCGCAAAGGAGTTGCGTCATCGCCGGATGGTCGATATCAATATTCAGTCCGACGATATGAATTTCGTGATTTTCCCATAGGGTGGAAATTTCTACCCCGGTGATAAGCGTGAGCGGCAGTCCAGCCCGCGCAATTTCGGCACGTGCCGCCGGTATGGCCGCCACGCTATCGTGATCGGTGATAGCCAGCGTACCCACCCGCATCTCATGCGCGCGGTGTACCAACTCTTCTGGAGTCAATCGCCCATCGGAGGCGACGGTATGGCTGTGCAGGTCATAAATGACCGCGTAATTAGTGTCGCTCAAGATGGCTCCTGGTGGACCTGAACTGAAATAAGCGCATTATGATAACGACTGAGAAAGAAAATCTGCAAACAAGGGTTGACTTTATTTTCATGAACCAGTTAACTAGTACGCAAGTTCACAAAACGGGTATCTCTGATGAAAACGCAAATTATTACTCTTCATAGCTGGTGGCGTCGTTCCTGGAATCGGGCGGCGTGATCGCGTTTTGCACTCAGCAAACAGATACCTGGCCCGCCACTGAGCGGGCTTTTTTTTGAACAAAATAATGAACAGAACAGGCGAGAATGATAATGCAAACATCAAAACCAGCGCTCGAGCTTCTCACCAGCGACGCCATCTATCGCGAAAACCCGACGGCGTTATTCCATCAATTATGCGGCGCGCGCCCGGCAACCCTGCTGCTGGAATCGGCCGACATCGATAGTAAAGACGATTTAAAAAGCCTGCTGCTGGTGGATAGCGCCCTGCGTATTACCGCGCTTGGCAATACCGTCACTGTCCAGGCGCTGTCGGCGAACGGCGCCGCGCTGCTTGAACTGCTGGATAACGCATTGCCGTCCGGCATTGAGAATCTGCGCCAGCCGAACAGCCGGGTACTCACCTTCCCGCCGGTTAGCGCCCTGCTGGATGAAGACGCTCGCCTGTGTTCGTTATCGGTGTTCGATGCGTTTCGTCTGTTACAGGAGTTAGTCAGCGTCCCGCAGGCCGAGCGCGAAGCGATGTTCTTTGGCGGCCTGTTCGCTTACGACCTGGTGGCCGGTTTCGAGGATTTACCGCCGCTCGACGCCGATACCGCCTGCCCGGATTACTGTTTCTACCTGGCTGAAACCCTGTTGGTGATTGACCATCAGACCAAAAACACCCGCATTCAGGCGAGCCTGTTCACGCCGCTGGAGAATGAGAAACAGCGTCTTCTGCAACGTATCGCCCAGCTTCGCCAGCAGTTAAATGAACCGCCTGCGCCGCTGCCGGTCACTACCGTCGCCGAGATGCGTTGCGACGTCGATCAGAGCGATGAGGAGTACGGCGCCGTGGTGCGCAAAATGCAGCGCGCCATTCGCGCGGGCGAAATCTTCCAGGTCGTGCCGTCGCGCCGTTTCTCCCTCCCCTGCCCGTCGCCGCTGGCCTCGTACGATGTGCTGAAAAAGAGCAATCCCAGCCCATATATGTTCTTTATACAGGATAACGATTTCACCCTGTTCGGCGCCTCGCCGGAAAGCTCGCTGAAATACGACGCCGTCAGCCGCCAGATTGAGATCTACCCCATTGCCGGCACCCGTCCGCGCGGCCGCCGCGCCGACGGTTCGCTGGATCGCGATCTCGATAGCCGTATTGAGCTGGAGATGCGTACCGACCACAAAGAGCTTTCCGAACATCTGATGCTGGTTGACCTGGCCCGTAACGACCTGGCCCGCATCTGTACGCCGGGTAGCCGCTACGTGGCGGATTTGACTAAAGTCGATCGCTACTCCTTTGTGATGCATCTGGTTTCCCGCGTGGTTGGTGAACTGCGCCGCGACCTGGACGTCCTGCACGCCTACCGCGCCTGCATGAATATGGGCACTCTTAGCGGCGCGCCGAAAGTTCGCGCCATGCAGCTAATCGCCGCCGCGGAAGGCAAGCGGCGCGGTAGTTATGGCGGCGCGGTCGGCTACTTTACCGCCCATGGCGACCTCGATACCTGCATCGTGATCCGCTCAGCCTACGTTGAAGATGGTATCGCCACCGTGCAGGCGGGCGCCGGTATCGTGCTCGATTCCGTTCCGCAATCCGAGGCGGATGAAACCCGTAATAAAGCTCGCGCCGTGCTGCGCGCCATTGCTCAGGCCCATCACGCGAAGGAGACTTTCTAATGGCCGACATCCTGCTGCTCGATAATATCGACTCCTTTACCTATAACCTCGCCGACCAGCTGCGGGCTAACGGCCACAACGTGGTTATTTATCGCAATACCGTTCCGGCACAATCGCTGATTGAACGTATCGGCACCATGGATAACCCGGTGCTGATGCTCTCTCCGGGGCCGGGAACCCCAAGCGAAGCCGGCTGCATGCCGGAGCTGCTGACCCGCCTGCGCGGCAAGTTACCGATTATCGGTATCTGCCTCGGCCACCAGGCCATCGTGGAAGCCTACGGCGGCTATGTCGGCCAGGCGGGAGAAATCCTTCACGGCAAAGCCTCCAGCATTGAGCATGACGGCCAGGCGATGTTCGCCGGTCTTGCCAACCCGCTGCCGGTGGCCCGCTACCATTCACTGGTCGGCAGCAATATTCCGGCCGGGCTCACCATTAACGCCAATTTCAACGGTATGGTGATGGCGGTTCGCCACGACGCCGATCGCGTCTGCGGCTTCCAGTTCCATCCGGAGTCGATTCTGACTACCCAGGGGGCGCTGCTGCTGGAGCAAACGCTGGCATGGGCGCTGCAGAAACTGGAACAGACCAATGTCGTACAACCGATTCTGGAAAAATTGTACCAGGCACAGACGCTGAGCCAGCAGGAGAGTCACGTGCTGTTTTCCGCCGTCGTGCGCGGCGAAGTGAAGCCGGAACAGCTGGCCGCCGCGCTGGTGAGCATGAAAGTGCGCGGCGAGCAACCACAGGAAATTGCCGGCGCTGCCACCGCGCTGCTGGAAAACGCCGCGCCCTTCCCGCGTCCGGATTATCAGTTTGCCGATATTGTCGGCACCGGCGGCGATGGCAGCAACAGCATCAATATCTCAACCGCCAGCGCCTTTGTCGCCGCCGCCTGCGGTTTAAAGGTGGCGAAACACGGCAACCGCAGCGTCTCCAGTAAATCCGGTTCGTCCGACCTGCTGGCCGCGTTTGGTATTAATCTGGATATGAATGCCGATAAATCGCGCGCCGCGCTGGATGAACTGGGCGTCTGCTTCCTGTTCGCGCCGAAATACCATACCGGTTTCCGCCACGCGATGCCGGTCCGCCAACAGTTGAAAACGCGCACCCTGTTTAACGTCTTGGGGCCGCTTATTAACCCTGCGCACCCGCCGCTGGCGTTGATTGGCGTCTACAGCCCGGAACTGGTGTTGCCGATTGCCGAAACCTTACGCGTACTCGGCTATCAACGCGCCGCCGTGGTACACAGCGGCGGTATGGACGAGGTCTCGTTGCATGCGCCGACCGTGGTCGCCGAACTCAATAACGGCGAAATTCAGAGCTATCAGCTGACCGCCGCCGACTTCGGCCTGACGCCTTATCATCAAGAGCAACTGGCCGGCGGCACGCCGGAAGAAAACCGTGACATTCTCACGCGCTTGCTACAAGGTAAAGGTGAAGCCGCTCACGAAGCCGCCGTCGCCGCCAACGTCGCCATGTTGATGCGTTTACACGGGCATGAAGACCTGAAAGCCAACGCCCGGCAGGTACTGGATGTGCTGCACAGCGGAGCGGCCTATGACAGAGTGACCGCATTAGCGGCAAGAGGGTAAATAATGCAGACCGTTTTAGCAAAAATCGTTGCCGACAAAGCGATTTGGGTAGAAGCCCGCAAACAACAACAACCGTTAGCCAGTTTTCAGAATGATATCGTGCCGTCCGAACGCCATTTTTACGATGCGCTGGCCGGCGCCCGTACCGCCTTTATTCTTGAGTGCAAAAAGGCGTCGCCGTCGAAGGGACTGATTCGGGAAGATTTCGACCCGGCGACCATCGCCGGGGTTTATAAGCACTACGCTTCGGCAATTTCAGTACTGTGCGATGAGAAATATTTTCAGGGCAGCTTTGATTTTCTGCCGATCGTCAGCAAGGTCGCGCCGCAGCCGATTCTGTGTAAAGACTTCACCATCGATCCTTACCAGATTTACCTCGCGCGTTACTACCAGGCCGATGCCTGCCTGCTGATGCTCTCGGTGCTCGATGATGACCAATATCGGCAGCTCGCCGCTGTCGCCCACAGCCTCAATATGGGCGTTCTGACCGAGGTCAGCAACGAAGAGGAGCTGGAGCGCGCGATTGCGCTGAAGGCCAAAGTCGTCGGCATTAACAACCGCGATCTGCGCGATATGTCGATTGATCTGAACCGCACGCGTCAACTGGCGCCGCGACTCGGCCCGGATGTCACCGTGATCAGCGAATCCGGAATTCATACCTACGGCGAAGTCCGCGAACTGAGCCACTTCGCCAACGGCTTCCTGATTGGCTCGGCGCTAATGGAGCAACCGGACCTAAGCGCTGCGGTGAAGCGCGTGCTGTTAGGTGAGAACAAGGTCTGCGGCCTGACTCGTCCGCAGGATGCGCAAGTCGCCTGGGAGGCGGGCGCTATCTACGGCGGCTTGATTTTCGTCGCCAGTTCGCCGCGCGCAGTTGACGACCAGCAGGCACAGGCGGTAATGGCCGCCGCGCCGCTCAGCTACGTTGGCGTTTTCCGCGATGCAGCCATTGAAGAGGTCGTCACCCGTGCGACCAACTTGAAACTCGCCGCGGTCCAGCTTCATGGGAGCGAAGACCAGGCCTGGATTGATGCCCTGCGCGCGGCGCTGCCGGAGCAGATCCAAATCTGGAAGGCGCTGAGCGTCGGCGAAACGCTGCCGCCGCGTAACCTCAATCATGTGGACAGATATGTCTTTGACAACGGTCAGGGCGGTAGCGGTCAACGCTTCGACTGGTCGCTGCTGCAGGGCCAGGACCTGCGTAACGTGATGCTGGCAGGCGGCCTCAGCGCCGATAACTGCGTAGAAGCCGCGAAAAGCGGCTGTGCCGGACTCGATTTCAACTCAGGCGTAGAGTCGCAGCCGGGAATAAAAGAGGCAAGCCTGGTGGCTGCCGTTTTCCAGACGCTGCGCGCATATTAAGGAGCAATGCAATAATGAGCACTTTACTGAACCCGTATTTCGGCGAATTCGGCGGTATGTACGTTCCGCAGATCCTGATGCCCGCCCTGCGCCAGCTGGAAGAAGCTTTCGTCAGCGCGCAAAAAGATCCTGAGTTTCAGGCCGAATTCACCGACCTGCTGAAAAACTACGCGGGCCGCCCGACGGCGCTGACCAAATGCCGCAATCTGACCGAAGGCACCCGCACCACGCTATACCTCAAGCGTGAAGATCTGCTCCACGGCGGCGCGCACAAAACCAACCAGGTGCTGGGCCAGGCGCTACTGGCCAAACGTATGGGCAAAACGGAAATTATCGCCGAAACCGGCGCCGGCCAACACGGCGTCGCCTCGGCGCTGGCCAGCGCCCTGCTCGGTCTGAAATGCCGCATCTATATGGGCGCCAAAGACGTCGAGCGGCAGTCGCCGAACGTGTTCCGCATGCGCCTGATGGGTGCGGAAGTCATTCCAGTGCACAGCGGTTCCGCCACCCTGAAAGATGCCTGTAACGAAGCGCTGCGCGACTGGTCCGGCAGCTACGAGAAGGCGCACTACATGCTCGGCACCGCCGCTGGCCCGCACCCATTCCCGACTATCGTGCGTGAATTCCAGCGCATGATCGGCGAAGAAACCAAAGCGCAGATCCTCGAGAAAGAAGGACGCCTGCCGGACGCGGTGATCGCCTGCGTTGGCGGTGGTTCTAACGCCATCGGCATGTTCGCTGATTTCATTGATGAATCCCGCGTTGGCCTGATTGGCGTCGAGCCTGCCGGCCACGGTATCGAAACCGGCGAGCACGGCGCGCCGCTGAAGCATGGTCGCGTCGGCATTTATTTCGGCATGAAGTCGCCGATGATGCAAACCTCCGACGGGCAGATTGAAGAATCTTATTCTATCTCCGCCGGGCTGGATTTCCCGTCAGTGGGGCCTCAGCATGCGTTCCTTAATAGCACCGGGCGCGCTGAGTATGTGTCAATTACCGACAACGAAGCGCTGGATGCCTTTAAAGCGCTCTCCCGCCATGAAGGCATTATTCCGGCGCTGGAGTCGTCGCACGCTCTGGCGCACGCGCTGAAGATGATGCGCGAGAATCCGGATAAAGAGCAGCTGCTGGTGGTTAACCTGTCCGGCCGCGGCGATAAAGACATCTTCACCGTACACGACATTTTGAAAGCGCGAGGGGAAATCTGATGGAACGTTACGAGACGCTATTTGCACAGTTAAAAAACCGCCAGGAAGGCGCCTTTGTTCCCTTCGTCACCCTCGGCGATCCGGGGCCGGAACAGTCGCTGAAAATCATCGATGCGCTGATTGAAGCCGGCGCCGATGCGCTGGAATTGGGGATCCCCTTCTCCGACCCGCTGGCCGACGGCCCGACGATTCAGGGCGCCACATTGCGCGCTTTTGCCGCCGGTGTTACCCCGGCGCAGTGCTTCGAGATGCTGGCGGCGATCCGCCACAAGCATCCGACCATTCCAATCGGCCTGTTGATGTACGCGAACCTGGTGTTCAGCCCAGGGATTGATGAGTTCTACGCCGAATGCGCGCGTGTCGGCGTGGATTCCGTGCTGGTCGCCGACGTGCCGGTCGAAGAGTCCGCCCCGTTCCGTCAGGCAGCGCTGCGCCATAACATTGCGCCGATTTTCATCTGCCCGCCAAATGCCGATGACGATTTACTGCGCCAGATTGCCTCCTATGGCCGCGGCTATACCTACCTGCTATCGCGCGCTGGCGTGACAGGCGCGGAAAACCGCGCCGCGCTGCCGCTGCATCATCTGATTGAAAAATTGGCGGAATATAACGCCGCGCCGCCGCTGCAGGGCTTTGGTATCTCGGCGCCGGAGCAGGTTTCGGCCGCTATTGACGCCGGTGCCGCCGGGGCAATATCCGGCTCGGCCATCGTCAAGATTATCGAGCGCAACCTTGAACAGCCGCAAAAAATGCTCGAAGAGCTAAAAACCTTCGTGCAGAGCCTGAAAGCGGCAACCAAAACCGCCTGACCCTTTGTCGCCCGGCCTCACGCCGGGCGGCTATTTCCGCTGCAGGCTGTTGGCGTATTTTCGCGTTAGGCGAAACAGCGCCAGCACCTCGTCTTCTGACCATCCAGCCAGCACCTGATTCATTAACTGCCGCCGCGCAACGGCAATAGCGTCGATCATCCGCTGCCCCTTTTCGCTGAGCGTCACCTCGCTTATCCGCCGGTCTTTGGCATTGGCCTGCTTGCAGGCAAGCCCCTGAGCCTCCAGCTTTTTCACCTGACGACTGACGGTGGTGTAATCGCGGCCTAAATGCTCCGCCAGTTCAACTACCCCCACCGGGCCATAGCGCCCTACCGCCACCAGTAGCGGAAATAGTATCTGTTCAAGCTGCACCCCTGCCGCCTGCAATATCTGCTCATCGCGAAGAGGTTGATTCATCACGCTAATGATATCCAGCAGTGCGCCGTGAAAGTCGGTGATGTCGTAATTATTATGTGCATCTTGCATGTATTAGTTAACCGCGTATAGTGCTCCTGAAGAATATGTGCATATTACACATAATTATCATCAGGAGATAATGTTATGAAAGCCGCCGTGGTATTTGATCTAAGCGAAGGCCCGGTATGGGCCGATTTTAGCGAACCGCAGCCCGCCGTCGGACACACGCTGATCGACGTTCGCGCCGCCGCCATTAGCCACGTGGTTAAAGGCCGGGCATCAGGACATCATTATAGTTTTGACGGCACTCTGCCGTTTGTCGTCGGTATCGATGGCGTCGGTATGACCCCTGACGGCCAGCGCGTCTATTTCGCTTTCCCCGGCGCGCCGTTCGGCAGTATGGCGCAACGCGCGCCGGTCGCAATGCAGAATTGCCTGCCGCTGCCGGATGAACTTGACGATATCAGCGCCGCGGCCATGGCCAATCCGGGCATGTCTGCCTGGGCTGCGCTTGTAAAGCGGGCGCAGTTTCAGGCCGGCGAAACGGTACTGATTAACGGCGCCACCGGCAGCGCCGGGCAGTTGGCGGTGCAGATTGCCCGCTACCTCGGTGCGAAAAAAATCATTGCCACCGGGCGCAATGCGCAAGCGCTGGCCACCCTCGCAGCCGATGAGTGTATTGATTTAACCGCCGATGAGCAGACGCTTAGCGCACAATTCGCCGCCGCCAGCGCCGGGCAAGTTGATGCGATCGTGGATTATTTGTGGGGACGCAGCGCAGAGTTGCTGCTGCCCATGCTGGCGAAATATACCCCCGGCGATAAGCCGGTGCGTTATGTGCAGGTGGGTTCCCTTGCCGGGGCGGATATCGCGTTAACTGGCGCCGTGCTGCGCGCCGCGCCGCTACAGCTTATGGGCAGCGGCATCGGCAGCCTGACCATGCCGCAACTGCTGGCGGCAACCGGGGAGATGCTGCAGGCTGCGGTTCCCGGTCAGTTTACCATCGCCACCACGCCGCTGCCGCTCCGCGATGTCGCTGCGGCCTGGCCGCGTGATAACAGCCAGAAACGTACGGTTTTCACCCTTGATTAAAAAAATTCGCCTCCGCACAAAATCTGGGGTTGATATCTTAAATGAGAAATATTATCTTTCTCATTACCGAATAGTTGAGTGAACAACTCAGGTATTCGGTACGACATTGCTCACATTGCTTCCAGTATTTTTGCCCGCGTTTATCGCGGGCTTTTTTTCGCTCAACTTCGGCCTTTAGTGGTCGAGATACAGATAATGCAACCAGCTGGTCATCCGTAACAGCACCTTACGCATCACCGACACGTGGGCAAAATGGTCGGTATAGACCGCCGCCTGGGCACTGACGCCATCAGGGAGATGGGCGAGATCGCGGCTCGCCGCGAGGTCAATCATCACATAAACCCCTTCCCGACCGGGCGTGGCGCTTAAACCCTGTAACGCGCCGCTGGCCTGGTAGCTGCCGTCGGGAATAGTTGGCAATACTTTTGTGACCTTGCCGGCATACACCTGCCCCGGTAGACCATTGAATACCACCTCTGCCTCGTCCCCTTGCTCCAGGCGCAGGATAGCGTTCTGGCGAAATACCGCCACCACCTGCCGTTTCTGCTGCGGAATAAAAATCATCACCGGTTTGAACGGCAGACGAACTGCCGTGGTTCCCGGTCGCGCCAGCACCTGGGTGACATAACCATCGCTGGGCGCGCGGAATACCGTCTGTTCAAGGTCATAACGCGCCTCGGCAATCTGCGATTTCAGGCTGGCGATTTGCGCATCCTCGCCATTGAAACGCGCAGAAAGTCTTTCTAACTCCTGTTGATACTGTGCCTTAGCCGCCCGCAGGGCCGCGGATTGCGCCTGATATTGCTGCTCGGCGTGATTCACGTCCTGCTCAGAAAAAGGGTTAACCGGCATGGCCGCGCCTTTCGCATAGCGTTGATAATCCTGACGGGCACGTTCATATTCCGCCGTCATCCGCTGGACGTTAGCGGCGGATTCACTTAATGCCGCTTTCCGGGTTCTGATATCCGCTTCGGCGGCGCTGAGATCCGCCTCCAGTTTATTCAGTCGCGCGCGATAGCGGCTATCATCAAGACGAAACAGTACCTCGCCTTTGCGTAATAACACATTCGTTTTATCGGTAACTTCTACGATGGCCCCCGACACCTGCGGCACAATCGGGATCGACAGAGCTATTTTTTGCGCCCGGTCGGTGTACGGGTGATTATAATTCATAGTCAGAATTAGCGCGCCGACAATAAACACCCCACCAAGGACCGCCGTGGGTACCGTCCATTTATTTACCGGGATACGGAAAATTTTAAATACGCCATAGGCCAACGCCACATAGCAAAGAATAATGAGTAAATCCATACATTAGCCTCAGCGGTTATTTGACGAGTTTGTCGTTACAGTTATCTGTTGCTCCTGCAGACGCTTCAGCTCGCTTTCAAGTTGCCTGATTCGCTGATGCATTTCGGCGCTATCTTCGACTTTATGCGCCATTCCCCACCCGCGCTCGGGGCGATACAGCGTTGCCCAGATCCATAACAGCGGCCAAATCGCATGCAGGGTAAACAGGCTCACCCAGCCGGCCACATGGATCGCATCCTGATGAGGATGCTGACGTTTTTTGGCTAATAAATAGGGAATATCATGAATAATAATAATGCCGTAAAATAAAATCAAAAACACGGCAATTAACACGCCTAAGGCGAAGTAGTTAAGGAACATAATAACACCTGGTAATAAAAAAGGTAAACCGTACTAACTACGCTGTTTTATAATTAGCAATGCCACTCACTGTAATCGTGGGGCTGTGCCGAGAATAATCATTTTCCGACTGATAGACCAAATATTGGTAACGGTAAAAATCAGTACTTTTATCTTTCCGGTATAATATCTCTTCCCCCGAAACCGATAGTCCCTTGATAATATCGTCATATTCAATATATTTTTCTTTTTCGGTTACGCTGGAAGCGCACGCAGCCAGCAGCAACATTGCAGATAACGCAGCCATTCTTGTTATTTTCATCGAATTATTTCTCTGTATTTTTCGGCTGTAACAAATAATCCACGCAAATGATACCCAGCTCCCAACCAGAAGTCATATGACAATGACAGCAAAGATGTATATCATTTTTGATATAGCAAAACCAAAAGAAGCGACCTCGTGAAAGAAAAAGACCTGCGCATAGACGAACTCCGCATCGTCCGCGTGATTGCCGAAACGGCAAGCGTTAGCAAAGCCGCCCAGCTACTGGATATGCCGCAGTCGAACGTGTCGCGGGCGCTGAATGCGCTGGAACGGCGCCTGGGGCTGGAAATCTTTATCCGCCACCCACGGGCATTAATCCTGAGCGAGTTTGGCGAGCAGTTCCTGCGCCGGGCGGACATTCTGCTGGATAAGCATAATGACCTGCTTGATATGTCCGGTACCTGGAAACGCAGCCTCAACGGTATGGTGACGCTCGGCGCGCCAATCGGCATTCAGGCTTTCCTTGCCCGATATCTTTTGCCGCCGGTGCTGCGCTCAGCGCCGGAGTTAACCGTCAATCTTCTCACCCGCAATCCCGACGAGCGCGAACAGAAACACGGGACGCTTTTCGATAGCGATTGCGATCTGCTGATTAGCTTTTTCCAGCCCCAGGACGAAAGCCTGATCGCAAGGCCTCTCACCCGCTTTCGCATGGGGCTGTTTGCCTGCGCGGATTATATTACGCAGTCGCCTCTGCACGATGTTGATGAGCTTGCGCAGCATCGTTGCATCACTTTGCGTACGTTGGGCGGGATCCGCAACAGCTGGCATTGCTATAACGCAGCGGGTGAAAGCATTCAGGTGGAGGTCAACGGTTCCAGCGTATGCGATAACATTTTGCCGGCCATCGAGCTTGCCAAGCAGGGTCTGGGCATCGTTTATGCCCCTTTTTACTCCGTCGCGGCGGAATTGGAGGCCGGTACGTTACAACCCTGTCTGCCACGGGAACGCGGCGTGAATATGCAGGCGTGGTTGATTTATCGTCAGCGAGGCGTGTTGCCGCATCGCGTGCAGGTGATAATGGATAGCATTATGGAAAGCGCCAAACTGCACGCCCATCGGCTGGTCTGAAGAGGATAAAACTGGCCGCAGGCGGCCAGTTTTTTTAAAGCATTAGAAGCGATAACCGGCAGAGAACATAAACACCCACGGATCCAGACGGGTGCTGACTTTCTGGTCAACGCCGTTAGCTTTAAATTTCACATCGGTGTCGATATCCATGTACCAGACCGACATGTTAAGCAGCCAGTTGCGGTCAATCAGATAATCCAGGCCAACCTGTCCTGCCGCGCCCCATGAATCTTTCAGACTCAGGTCGGAAAGCCCGGCGTCCTTACCGGTATCGTTGAAATCATTGTTAAAGAAGGTCGTATAGTTAATACCGGCGCCGATATACGGGCGCACTTTACTTTGCGCATCGCCAAAGTACCACTGCGCCATCAGCGTCGGTGGCAGCTGATGTACGGTGGCGATAGTGCCGGTCGGCCCGGTACCGACCTTATGGCGGAACGGCGTTGCCGCCAGCAGTTCGATACCGATATTGTCGGTCGCCATATAGGTAAAGGTTAAACCCAACTGGGTGTTATTACTGACGTTAAAACCGCCGAGACTACCCAGCACGTTGTCAGAGCCCTCAGTCGGGCGAACCGTCGCCGAGCCCGCGCGAATAAAAAACTCCCCCGCTTCATGCGCCCAGGCGCTACCACCAGAAAGCGTACCTAAGATCAATGCCGCCGCTGCTATTTTCTTCATATCCATGTCCCCATTATGGTTTTTATCAGCGGCTGCAAATATACCTACAATGAGTTAGCTTTGATCTGTTTTAGATCACACCAGGCCATTAGATTTAACATTTATTGATCCAGATTAATTTTTGCAGCAGTTAGTAACGTTCTGATTTGTCTTTACATCAATTTTTACCCATGAGAAAAATTTTTGCTTGCCCCTCTTGTCGCCGATCGCGCGGATAGCTAATTTAATTGCCGACAATTTGTGTTGATGCGTTTTTTTCAGGTGTAATTATGAGTGAAATCAACCCGTGCATGACGTGCGGTGCCTGTTGTGCGTATTTTCGAGTCTCCTTCTACTGGGCTGAAGCCGACGACGCTGGCGGCGTGGTACCCACACAGCTCACCGAACCCCTTACCCCTTTTCTGCGCTGCATGAGCGGTACCAATCAGCGGCAAAGCCGCTGTACCGCCTTAAGCGGTGAAATCGGCGAATCGGTACACTGCTCCATCTATCACCAGCGGCCTTCCCCCTGCCGCGAGTTTGCCATGTCAGGCGAAGGCGGCGAACTCAACGAAGCCTGCGATCGCGCCCGTGCCCGCTATGGCCTGCCGCCGCTGGGAACTCTTTACAAAGATATACCTACCGTGACCTCGGCAGAGACTGCTACCCAACCACGTTTTGCGGTACAATCCCCGGCTAGTTAAAACACCTGCAAGACTCAAGGAGAATGCATGTCTATCACGGCGAAGTCCGTCTACCGTGACACGGGGAATTTTTTTCGTAATCAGTTCGTTACTATTCTGCTGATTGCGTTGTTATGCGCGTTCATCACGGTAGTCATTGGCCATGCCTTTTCGCCCAGCGACGAGCAGTTATCGATTCTCAGCGAGGGCGATAACCTCGTGGGCAGCGCCGGCTTGTTTGAGCTGGTGCAGAACATGACGCCGGAACAGCAGCAGATCCTGCTGCGCGCGTCGGCAGCCTCAACCTTCTCGGGCCTGGTGGGGAATGCCATCCTCGTCGGCGGCGTACTGTTGCTGATTCAGCTGATCTCCGCCGGGCATCGCGTCAGCGCGCTGCGGGCGATCGGCGCGGCGGCGCCGGTTCTGCCGAAGCTGTTGCTGCTTATTCTGTTCACCACCTTCGTGGTACAGATGGGGATGATGCTGGTGCTGGTGCCGGGCGTGCTGCTGGCGATAGTTCTGGCGTTCGCGCCGGTGATGCTGGTGCAGGATAAAATCGGCATCTTTAGCGCAATGCGCGGCAGTATGCGTCTGGCGTGGGCGAATATGCGCCTGGTGGCGCCAGCGGTACTCGGCTGGCTGCTGGCAAAAACGGCGCTGCTGCTGCTTGCTTCAAGCTTTGCAACGCTGTCGCCCAACGTTGCCGCCGTGGTCATTAATACCATCAGCAATCTGTTCTCTGCGCTGTTGCTGATCTATTTGTTCCGCTTGTATATGCTTATTCGCAACTAACTTTAATCAGGGCCGGGCATTCCGGCCCTTCCTGAACGACGGAATTGATGTATGAAGCAGTTTCTCGATTTTTTACCGCTCGTAGTCTTCTTCGCTTTTTATAAGATTTACGATATCTACGCCGCAACCACCGCGCTGATCGTCGCCACCGCGGTAGTCCTCATTTATAGCTGGGTGCGCTATCGTAAAGTTGAAAAGATGGCGTTGATCACTTTTGTGCTGGTCGCCGTATTCGGCGGGCTGACAATCTTCTTCCACAACGATGAATTTATTAAGTGGAAAGTGACCGTCATCTACGCCCTGTTTGCCGGCGCCCTGCTGTTCAGCCAGTGGGTAATGAAAAAGCCGCTGATCCAACGCATGCTTGGTAAAGAGCTGACGCTGCCGCAGCAGGTGTGGTCGCGGCTGAATCTGGCCTGGGCGCTGTTCTTTATTCTCTGCGGGCTGGCTAATATCTACATCGCGTTCTGGCTGCCGCAGAATATCTGGGTCAACTTCAAAGTCTTCGGTTTAACGGCATTGACCCTGGTCTTTACCCTGTTGAGCGGCGTTTATATCTACCGCCACATGCCACAGGACGATAAGCACTAATACCCCTTAACGGTACGCGCTAGCCGGCGCGTACCGCCTTCTATTATCAACTCGCGCCCCGACCTTTGCCAAAACCCCGTTTTAACCGTACCGGCGGGCGTATTCCCCTATTCTCTCTGCGCCGTTTTCATAGTAGCATCGCGCCTGATCTCCTTTGACTAGTACAGAGTATAGAATGACAACAACAGATCTCGCCCCGAAGGGCGAATTGGTTTTACGCACCCTGGCCATGCCGGCGGATACCAACGCGAACGGCGATATTTTTGGCGGCTGGCTGATGTCGCAGATGGATATCGGCGGCGCGATTATGGCCAAAGAGATTGCCCGCGGCCGCGTTGTGACTGTCCGTGTTGATGGTATGACTTTTTTACGCCCGGTCGCCGTTGGCGATGTTGTGTGCTGCTATGCCCGCTGCGTAAAGCGCGGCAACACCTCAATCACTATTAATATTGAGGTATGGGTGAAAAAAGTATCGACGGAACCGCTGGGCCAGCGTTATAAGGCGACGGAAGCCTTGTTTATTTATGTGGCGGTAGACAATGAAGGCAAGCCGCGAGCGCTGCCTGCCGAGTAAGACATTGCCCGGCTTGCCGGGCAGATCTTCTGCTTAAAGAAAGCCAAGCAGCGAGAAGAAAATATAACCGATCACAATCACCACAATCGGCAGCACGTAAAGCGTGAAATACTGCTTCAGAATAGTATGACGCGGAACGACAATACGTTCGGCAAGCTGTTCGCGAGACAGGCCTTCCGCGCCTTTAGCCTGTTCCAGAATCAACTGATCTTCCACGCCTTCGCGTAGAAACTTCGCCTGGCGGGCCATCCGCGCGCCGGAAGCCTGCAACGCCATACCGACAAACACCAGCGCGTAGATAATCCAGAAACCGATGTTCAACGCATGTTTGAACTCCGGCAGCGGCGAGTTGTACCAGAAGAAATTCAGGAACGGCGTATTGAAACGCACCATCTCAATCATCAGGTGGGCGAAATCCATCATCACCGCATCAATACCCGGTTTCTTTTCGCTATGCTCGTACATAAACTTCAGTACGGAAATCAGCGTAGACAGCACGGCTGGAATGAAGATGACCCATCCCAAAATGCGTTTAATGACCGCAATGCGTCCAGCTTGTTGATACGTCATGAGTTCCCCTTGTTTAAAACGCCAGACTCTCCATGCCGACATAGAGTCAGGTATAAGTCTATCTTCCGCAGCGAATTTCGCCTGCTTCAGCGCGGTATGATATACCATATGGACAATTTCGTTATCTACTTACGCCAATGGAGAGGAACTTATGTCAGCAAAGCGTCAGATTCTTGCCGCTATTTTCGATATGGATGGCCTGCTTATCGATTCAGAGCCGCTATGGGACCGCGCAGAGCTGGAGGTACTGGAAAGCCTCGGAGTGGATATTAGCCGCCGTGATGAATTACCTGACCTGCTGGGGCTGCGCATCGACCTGGTGGTCGATTTATGGTTTGCGCAACAGCCCTGGCGCGGCCCGGACCGCGCGGAGGTAACCGCCAGCATTATCCGCCGGGCCATTCAGCTGGTCGAGGAGTCACGGCCGCTACTGCCCGGCGTGCGTGAAGCCGTGGCGTTGTGTAAGGCCGAAGGACTAAAAATCGGCCTCGCCTCCGCGTCGCCGCTGCATATGCTGGAAAAAGTGCTGGAAATGTTTGAACTTCGCGACCAGTTCGACGCGCTGGCCTCAGCCGAACATCTGCCTTACAGCAAACCGCATCCCCAGGTTTATCTTGATTGCGCCGCGAAGCTTGGCGTCGCGCCAATGTCCTGCGTGGCGCTGGAGGATTCTGTTAACGGCATGATTGCCAGTAAAGCGGCGCGGATGCGCTCGATTGTGGTTCCGGAAGCAGAAAACAGCCGCGATCCGCGCTTCGTACTGGCCGATGTGAAACTGGCGTCTCTGCAGCAGCTGACGGTAGCAGACCTGCGCGGCTAAACGACTTGCGCTGGCATTAATGTCGTCAAAATATGTCAACCTTGTGACAAAGAGTTACACCGTCACCTCTTCCGTATACTGTATAAAAACCCTATACTGTATGAATTGACAGTTTAGGGTTTTTATCATGACGGCGGAAGGCCACCTCTTCTTTTCTATCGCCTGTGCGGTATTTGCAAAAAATGCAGAATTAACCCCCGTGCTGGCGCAGGGGGACTGGTGGCATATCGTTCCTTCCGCCGTGCTGACCTGCCTGCTGCCCGATATCGACCATCCTAAATCTTTCCTCGGGCAGCGTTTAAGCTGGGTCTCAAAACCGGTAGCCCGCGCCTTTGGCCACCGGGGTTTTACCCACAGCCTGCTGGCGGTATTCGGCGGGCTGGCGCTGTTCTATCTAAAAGTGCCGGAGAGCTGGATAATCCCGGCCGATGCGCTGCAGGGTTTAGTGCTTGGCTACCTCAGTCATATACTCGCCGATATGCTCACCCCGGCCGGCGTACCGCTGCTGTGGCCTTGTCGCTGGCGGTTCCGTCTGCCGATCCTCGCGCCGCGCAAAGGCAATCAACTCGAGCGCGCGCTGTGCATGGCGCTGTTCATTTACGCCGTCTGGATGCCGCAAAGCATGGCCGAAAATAGCGCCGTGCGCTGGTCATCAAATATGATTAATTCGCTGCAAATAACCTTTAATCGTTTTATTAACCATCAGGCTGAACGATAAATACGCTAAATAATTTTTTGGTTATAACCCATTCCATTTGAGTATAAGAAAGCAATAAGGCCTTCTGCTACTCTTGGCGCCATAAGAGTTGGTTTCAGACCAACCCAGGTAACAAGATATCAGGAGAACGGGGATGAATTTTCCATTAATAGCGAACGTTGTCGTGTTCGCGGTTTTACTGTTTGCGCTGGCTCAAACCCGCCACAAACAGTGGAGCCTCGCTAAAAAAGTACTGGTCGGTCTCGTTATCGGCGTTATTTTTGGTCTTGGCCTGCAGCTGGTTTACGGCTCCGACAGTCAGGTTCTGAAAGATTCTATTCAGTGGTTCAATATCGTCGGTAACGGCTACGTGCAACTGCTGCAGATGATTGTCATGCCGCTGGTCTTCGCCTCCATTTTGAGCGCGGTGGCGCGCCTGCACAATGCATCACAGCTGGGGAAAATCAGTTTCCTGAGCATCGGTACGCTGCTGTTCACCACCCTAATCGCCGCGCTGGTCGGCGTGCTGGTGACCAACCTGTTTGGCCTCACCGCTGAAGGCCTGGTGCAGGGCAGCGCGGAAACCGCTCGTCTGAACGCCATCCAGAGCAACTATGTCGGTAAAGTATCAGATCTGAGCGTTCCGCAGCTGATCCTGTCGTTTGTGCCGAAAAACCCGTTTGCCGATCTGACCGGCGCGAACCCGACCTCGATCATCAGTATCGTTATCTTCTCGGCGTTCCTTGGCGTCGCGGCGCTGAAGCTGCTGAAAAACGATGTGGAGAAAGGCCAACGCGTCCTGACCGCCATCGACACGCTGCAGGGCTGGGTGATGAAGCTGGTGCGTCTGGTGATGCAGTTGACCCCGTACGGCGTACTGGCACTGATGACCAAAGTGGTTGCCGGTTCCAACCTGCATGACATCATCAAGCTCGGCGGTTTCGTGGTGGCCTCTTACATCGCGCTGGGGATCATGTTTGTGGTACACGGTCTGCTGTTAGCCGTCAATGGCGTCAGTCCGCTGAAGTATTTCCGTAAAGTCTGGCCGGTGATTACCTTCGCTTTCACCAGCCGTTCCAGCGCGGCGTCTATTCCGCTGAACGTGGAAGCGCAGACGCGCCGTCTGGGCGTGCCGGAATCTATTGCCAGCTTCTCCGCCTCATTTGGCGCGACGATTGGTCAGAACGGCTGCGCCGGTATCTATCCGGCGATGCTGGCGGTAATGGTAGCGCCAACCGTTGGCATCAACCCGCTGGATCCAATGTGGATTGCCACCCTCGTGGGTATCGTCACCGTAAGCTCCGCGGGCGTAGCCGGCGTTGGCGGCGGCGCGACCTTCGCAGCCTTGATCGTGCTGCCGGCGATGGGTCTGCCGGTCACGCTGGTCGCACTGCTGATTTCCGTCGAGCCGCTGATTGATATGGGCCGTACCGCCCTTAACGTTAACGGTTCAATGACCGCCGGCACGCTGACCAGCCAGTGGCTGCGCCAGACGGATAAAGCCATCCTCGATAGCGAAGAAGACGCCGAACTGGCGCATCGCTAACGTTAACAGCCACAAAAAAGCCGCTGAATTTCAGCGGCTTTTTTATTTTACCCGCGAGGTCAGGCCTCTATTTCACCTTCCTGGCGTATCTGATTAGCCCAACGCTGCGCCGATTCCGGCACGGTGAACGCCGGTGAACGGCGGAAACGCTCGCCCATCAGTACAAAGGCGACATATTTGCCCCGCAATATCCAGACATCGCGAAAATGGTCCATTTTAACGGCATGATCCGGCGGCGCAGGCTCGACGCGCGGCACGTAGCTAATGACAGGGCGATTTTGTTGGCGCAATGTTTTCATAACAGATGGATTCACTAAGCAAAGCGGGAACATAAACCCCTATCATAGCCGATCGCCCCCCTTTTCGTCGCCCCTCCTCCGCTAATGCGCATTTTAGGATAACTCTATTCGTTTCTGCCCGGCGAACCCAGAACAATGTTCTATAGTTAGAAGGGTTTTGGTTTAGCAACGACCACTTTTAGCAATGAAAGCAGGAGACGAGCAGATGTCAGAAAAACACCACGACCCACACAGCCGACAGGCTCCGGTACACGATAGCGATGAAGCAAAACCGGGCCTCGATTCACTGGCGCCAGAAGACCGCGAGTGGCGCCCTACTCCCCAGCCAACCGCACCCGGGGAGGAGCCGACGGCGCCCGGCAGCCTGAAAGCGCCGGATACTCACAGCATAAAATTAGATACGCTTGAGCCGCAGCGTAAAGGCGGCGAAAACTTCCCGCTGACCACCAATCAGGGGGTACGCATCGCCGACGATCAAAACTCGTTACGCGCCGGCAACCGCGGACCAACGTTGCTGGAAGATTTTATCTTACGTGAGAAAATTACCCACTTTGACCATGAACGCATTCCCGAGCGTATCGTTCATGCTCGCGGTTCCGCCGCGCACGGCTATTTCCAGCCTTACAAAAGCCTGAAAGAGATTACCAAAGCCGATTTTCTGTCCGCGCCGGAAAAAATCACCCCTGTTTTTGTCCGCTTCTCCACCGTTCAGGGCGGCGCGGGCTCGGCCGATACCGTGCGTGATATCCGCGGCTTCGCCACCAAATTCTATACCGAAGAGGGCATTTTCGACCTGGTGGGCAATAACACGCCTATTTTCTTTATCCAGGATGCGATTAAATTTCCTGACTTTGTCCATGCGGTGAAACCCGAACCGCACTGGGCAATTCCGCAGGGACAAAGCGCCCATGACACCTTCTGGGACTATGTTTCGCTGCAGCCGGAAACATTGCATAACGTGATGTGGGCCATGTCCGACCGCGGCTTGCCGCGCAGCTATCGCACGATGGAAGGTTTCGGCATACATACTTTCCGTTTCATCAACGCCGAAGGCAAAGCCACCTTCGTACGCTTCCACTGGAAGCCGGTGGCCGGTAAAGCATCCCTGGTGTGGGATGAGGCGCAGAAATTGACCGGCCGCGACCCGGATTTTCATCGCCGCGACCTATGGGAAGCCATCGAGGCTGGCGATTATCCGGAGTTTGAGCTCGGCCTGCAGTTAATTCCAGAGGAAAACGAGTTCGATTTCGACTTCGATCTGCTGGATCCGACCAAACTCATTCCGGAAGCGCTGGTGCCCGTGCAACGAGTCGGCAAAATGGTGCTTAACCGTAACCCCGACAACTTCTTCGCTGAGAACGAACAGGCGGCATTCCATCCGGGTCATATCGTGCCGGGTATCGATTTTAGTAACGACCCGCTGCTGCAAGGGCGACTCTTCTCCTATACCGATACGCAAATTAGCCGCCTCGGCGGGCCAAATTTCCACGAAATTCCGATTAACCGCCCTACCTGCCCGTATCATAATTTCCAGCGTGACGGCATGCACCGAATGGAGATTGATACCAATCCAGCAAACTATGAGCCCAACTCTATCAACGATAACTGGCCTCGCGAAACGCCGCCGGCGCCGAAACGCGGCGGCTTTGAATCACTGGCGGAACGCGTTGATGGCGAGAAAATCCGTAACCGTAGCCCCTCCTTCGGCGAGTACTACGCCCAGCCTCGCGTGTTCTGGCTCAGCCAGACGCCGATTGAGCAGCAGCACATTATCGGCGGCTTTAGTTTTGAGCTGAGCAAAGTGGTCAGAGTCTGGATCCGCGAGCGGGTGGTCGATCATCTGGCGCATATTGATATCGGGCTGGCGGAAGCGGTAGCCAACAATCTCGGTATCGAACTCAGCGATGAGCAGAGGAATATTGCCCCGCCAGCGCCGGTTAACGGCGTGGAGAAAGATCCAACCCTCAGTCTTTACGCTGATGGCGATGGCGACGTAAAAGGACGAATTGTCGCGGTATTACTCAACGAGAAGACCTGCGCGCAGGATGTACTCAACCTGTTGCAAGCGCTGCAGGCCAGAGGCGTCCACAGCAAACTGCTCTATTCGCGTATGGGCGAAGTCAGCGCCGATGATGGATCGCAGCTACCGATCGCCGGAACCTTCGCCGGCTCGCCATCGTTGACGGTTGATGCGGTTATCGTTCCCGGCGGCGATCTGAGCAGCATCAGCGATAACGGAGATGCCCGCTACTATCTGCTGGAAGCTTATAAGCATCTGAAGCCTATTTTACTGGCGGGCGATGCGCGGCAGTTTAGTTCGCTGCTACAGGTGCCCGCTGCGGGTGAAGAAGGGGTTATCGAATGCGACGCGATTAATACGCTTAGCGTCGATAAACTGCTGACGCTACTGGCCGCGCATCGCGTCTGGTCAAGAAGCAGTAAAGTTGCGGCCATACCCGCGTAACAAAAAGCCCGGCAGTTCATGGCTGCCGGGCTTTCCTCTCTTTATACGTCGCGATAGTTTCCGAGCCGGTAGCCGCGTTCCGCAATAGCGTACTTCAGTTCGCCGGACGTCAGCACGTCCAGTTCGGTCAGCCGCGGATAGCAGTAAGCGCTGCCCATAATGGTGTTATCGACAAATGCCGGATGACACATCACTTCCAGCGAGTTTTCCTGCCGTTCAAGTGAGGCATCCAGCGTCTGCAGGAACAGCGCTTGTGAAACCGCTTCACCGTAAAATTCGCTGCTGAAGCCATCGCTACTGCGCGCCGCATCCTGATCGAGGCCATTCAGCGCCGCCACCTGGCGGTCGATACGCAAAGCGACGCCCTTTTCGCGCGCAAAAGCGGCGACGATGTGGTAGATCTGCGCGATCATATGCACGTGGTGGTGGCTGTCGATATGGGTCGGTTCGCAACCAAACAGTTCTATAAAACGCCGGTACTGGCACTCCAGTTCGTGGGCGATCTCATCCAGCGGCAGGCTGTCTTCTTCCGCCATCTGCCAAATCCATTTGCCCAACCGCCCGTCGCGGGTTAACCCCGGCATCGCCGATAATGGCTCGCCCAGCGTCAACACAAAGTGCATGCCCACCGCCAGCTCGGGCAGGCTGCGACTCAACTGGGCGGCGTGGCCGATAGCCGCGCCGTTGACCAACGCCGTGGTCGACGTCACCAGTCCGTTCCTGCAGGCTTCGATAATGCCGTAGTTCTGCCCTTTGCTCAGGCCATAATCATCGGCGTTAACGATCAATACGCGTTCCATCGGCCGCTCCCGTTACTGTTTCAGTTTTTCGATAGTCGCTGCAAAGTTCGGCAGCCACTTCTCATGGGCGAGGATCATCTCCCGCGCCAGCTGCTCGGCATCGCGATCCGAATGAATCAGCGGACTTAAATTCAGCGCCAACAGTACGTCATTAAGCTCGCCGCTTATTGCCGCCTGGCTGGCCGCCACTTCAAAGCCTTTGATGGTATAAATCAGCCCCAGCACTTTTTCATCAAAATGCGTGATTCGCGGCGTGGGCTTCGCACCGTCGCGGCCCAGCGTACAGGTCATTTCTACCGCCCAGTCGGCCGGAATATTATCAACGTGGCCATGGTGCGGAATATTCACATAGTGCTCGGCCTGCTTATCATTGTAAATGGCGTTAATCACCTCGCAGGCGGCATCAGAGTAGTAAGCACCGCCTCGCTGCTCAAGCTCCTTCGGCTTAATGTTCAGATCCGGATTTTTGTACAGTTCGAACAGCTGTTTTTCAACCTTCTGTACGACCTGAGCGCGCGCGCCGCCTTTGTAGTACTCGCCCATCTCAATCGCCAGCATCTCTTTTGGCTTGAAGTAATAAAGCAGATACGAGCATGGGATCAGGCGCAGTGAGCGAATCAACCCTTCGCTAAACGGCAGGTCGAAGATATTTTTCACCGAGTTCGCGGTCAGGCGGCCAGAAGCCACGCCGTCCAGCAGTTCATCGAAGCGCGACACGCCATTGACCAGCACATCGCGAACGAACACCAGGTGGTTAAGGCCGAACAGATCGATATTCAGTTCATCGCTCGGGCTCAGCTGCAGCACATCGGTAATAAACATCTTCATACCGATTGGAATGTTGCACACGCCGATAAAGCGTTTGAAATTGGTGTGGCGATATACCGCCTCGGTGACCATACCCGCCGGGTTGGTAAAGTTAATGATCCACGCATCGGGGCAAATTTCCTGCACATCTTTGACGATATCGAAAATCACCGGGATGGTACGCAGGCCTTTAAACAGGCCCCCAGCACCGTTGGTTTCCTGGCCAAGATAGCCATGGCTTAGCGGGATACGTTCATCTTTTTCACGCGCTTTCAGCTGGCCAACGCGCAGCTGCGTGGTGACGAAATCCGCCCCTTCCAGCGCCGCGCGGCGATCCAGCGTTTTGTAGACTTTCATCGGCACGCCGGCTTTTTCCACCATCCTCTGGCACAGCGCATGGATGATATCGAGCTTTTCCTGCCCTTCTTCCACGTCCACCAGCCACAGTTCCGTTACCGGCAGCTCGTGATAGCGTTTGAGGAAACCTTCCAGTAATTCCGGGGTATAGCTGCTGCCGCCGCCGATAGTCACGACTTTTAATTTCTGGCTCATATCTTTCTCCCTTAGGCGCTACGCGTAGACGTAGACCGCTCTCCGCATAAATGCGGACAGTTAACTTGAATGAATAAACCGCGCGGTAAATACCGCTGCGAGTTAATTAATATTGGTCAGTTGTTTGCGATAACTGCTTGGCGTAAAGGAAGTCAGCTTTTTGAATGTTTTAATAAACAGACTTGGGCTGCTATATCCTGATTCATACGCAATATCAGTGACCGAATAGTTGGTAATTTCCAGCTGTTTTTTCGCGAAATTGATGCGGATATCATTAATGATCTGCATCGGCGTCTTACCATAATAGCGCTGGGTCGCCCGGGTTAAATATTCTTGCGTTTTCCCGGACAATTGCACCATATTTTCCAGCGCGCTTTCGCCAAATTTGTTTTTATCGTGCATATCTTCTACGGTATTTTTCAGCCAGTGAGGAATCACATCTTCAACGGGCTCTTCACGATAATGACGTAAGCGGTTAATGGTGTAAAACGAGACCAGTTCAATAAACTCGTCAAATTCAGTCTCGCGAAAATTCAGTGAAGCAATAACCGACTCGATATAACTGAGAAAGGCGCTTTGCACCGCATAGACCTGAGAGGCGACCAGACCGAACGGCAGCAGCGGCAGATAATGTTTCTCAAAGAAGCGTCTGCTGATGCCAACGTTAAGAATGCGCGTCGCACCAAACTCGTAAAAGCTCTGATGGTGCGACCCCATTGGGATAAAGACAAAGTCCCCGCGCTCCAGCAACACCCGCTTGCCATTAATTTCCTGATAATAGCGCCCGGTTAAAACGATAGTGAACTCGTAGTAATCATGCTGGTGAAGCCCGCTCACGCTCTCCGTTTTGTTATAGATGACCACATGAAAGTTTTTCCCGTTGAAGAGCTGTTGTTCCCTGGCGGTACTGATCTCGGTGGTCATCATCTTCGGCTGCCTCATCGTTCGGATAGCCTATTGTACCTTCTCGTGCAGCTCGATCAATTCGGCCACCAGTTCACGGGCCAGCATTGAGGTCATCAGATGATCCTGCGCATGAACCAGCACCAGACTCACCTTCATCTTGCCCTCGCCTTCATCGCTTTCAATAAGCTGGGTCTGGACGCGATGCGCTTCGCTCAGCGCCATCCGCGATTGCTCCATCATCGATTTCGCGGCGGCAAAATCCCCCTGCTTCGCCTGCTTCAGCGCCGCATAGGCCAGGCTACGCGCCTGTCCGGAGTTGATAATCAGCCCCATCACCACCTCTTCGAGGTCATTTTCCGGGGTTTCTACCGCGTCGATGTTATCCAGATCAAACATAATATTTCCCTCGTTTCTCAGGCGGTACGGGGAGAGCCCGTACCGCTCGACATCAGAATTTCAGTGCGTTAGCAATATCTTCTTCGCTTTCTTCCTGCTCGATGGTGCTCTGCGCTTTGTTCGACAGGATGACGAACGGCAGGTACACGGCAGTAGCGACACAAAGGTTGAAGAGCGCGACCAGCAGGGCAGCAACGCTACCGTTACTGTTAAAGAAAGCGCCCAAACCGGTTGGCATCGTCCACGGCGCAAGGTTGGTCACCGGTGGGATAATGCCCAGGCTATAAGCGGCCAGCGTAATCGCGGCCAGAATCGGTTGGACCAGAACGAACGGGATGAACATGACCGGGTTCATGATGATCGGCAGACCGAACAGAATCGGTTCGTTAATCTGGAAGATGCCTGACGGCAGCGCCAGCTTAGCGACCTGACGATGATCGGCGCGGCGAGAAGCGATGAAGATGGCGATAATCAGACCCAGCGTCGCACCGGAACCACCCAGCAGGATGTAGGAGTCGAGCATCGGCTTCGCCCAGAAGTGGAACTGTTTGCCGGCTTCGATGGCCGCGTCGACAGAACCATACTGGTTATACAGCGCGATGTTTTCCAGCGCCCACGGCGTCATAATGCCGTTATCCAGCGCGGTCAGCGCCAGCGAACCGTGCACCCCGAAGAACCACAGCAGGGAGTTAAAGATTACGTACGCCCAGCCAACGACGCTGCCCATCGCCGCCAGCGGCGTGGAGATGGAGTCCATGATGATCTGATGGAAGTTGCTGCCGTAGTTTGACAGAATCCACGAAATAATGCCGAAGACCGACAAAATCAGGAAGCCCGGGATCAGCGCCGAGAAGGAACGCGATACCGATGACGGCACGCTATCCGGCAGTTTAATGACCCAGTTGCGACGAATGACAAAGGTGAACAGTTCCGCCACCACCAGGCCGATAATCATCCCGGAGATAATGTTCTGCCCGCCGAGCCAGTTGGCGCCGACGGCGTAGGCTTCACCCACGCTATAAGGCGTGACGGTCATAAAGGCGGCGACCGCCAGCAGACCGGCAGCCATGGGGTCGACTTTACGCTCTTCGGCCAGCGCGGCGCCGATAAAGAACGGCGCCATCAGCGACATAATGCCCAACGTACCGTTATAGACATTACCGCCGATGGCTTTAAAGCCGTTTAAGGTTTCAATGGTGGAGGCATCCAGGCGAATCCCCATTGAATAAAAGAAAGAACCTTCACCAAAGCTCAGAAAAACGTTGTTGATTAATACGAACATGGCCCCGGCGAGGGTCAGCGGCATTAATTTAATAAAGCCGTTTTTAATCGCATTAATGTGCGGTTGCTTTCCTATTTTAACAGCAAAAGGAAGGAGTACCTTTTCAAGCGAATCGATCACTTTACTCATAGTCAATACCCTTAAAAGCCGCAATAAAATATTACGGCGATGATGTATGAAATTACTCTTTGACGGGAAAATAAACTGTTGAATATAGTGGCGGCTAGTATTAATTAACTACCAGACGCCAGAATATCGCGAGTTTAAAAAATAAAATTATTGTGCAGCAGCTTTCTTAATGGCCGCGACGGCCGCTTTCAATACACCTAAGCCATCAACTTTACCGTACAGAATGGAATCAATGACCTCTACCGGCTTGTTCGGCAGCAAACGTTGGATTTCCGGCAGCATATACGCAATTTGTGGCCCTAATAATACGACATCAGCTTCCGGCCCTTTTTCACCGGCCAGCGTTTCAGGATACGCTTCAATAATTACCGGGACTTCATATTTTTCTGCCTGGGCACGCATTTTGGAGACCAGTAGTGAAGTGGACATGCCAGCCGAGCAGAACAGATAGATATGTTTCTTTTCCATGAACGCTTCCTCAATTTGTAGGACCTGGGCCTCAGCAATGACTGAGAGCCGGTAAGACTGGTAACTTTAGGTTAGTTTTGTTTATGCATTGAGTATACGGCAACATTTGGCGGCAGGATAATTCCCTGTTGAACAGAATTGTCTCTCATTGACCTCGCGTTTTGACTACCCTCACATTTCCCCCAAATAATTCGCGCAATTAAATAAGCATTAGCCGCCATAAAAAAGCCCGACCAATGGTCGGGCTTTCGTAGCTCTCAGCTTGTGACGCGTAGTTATTTGCTGTTACGCGGATCGGTGTCGTACTCGGCGCAGGTCTGGTAGCCGGAGTTCATCACGTGGCCGGTCTCGTCCAGCGCGACGAAGTAGGTTTCAATTTTACCATCCCGTTGACCCAGGATATAAGTCTGGCAAGTTCCGCGAGCGTGAATCATGGTGACTTCAGACGACGGTTTACCGGCAATCTGCATAACCTGGCTGCGGGTCATGCCTTTTTTGACATCCTTAACAACTGGCTGTGTGAACTGGTCTTTGGTGCGGTCATAGGCCGTACACCCCGCCAGCATGGTTAATACTGCCGCTGCGCCCATCAATCCTGCTAATTTTTTGTTCATATTCCGTCCTCATTATGTAATCGGCGTGTTTTAAGCCTGGAATAAAAAGCGTTATTTTTCAAGCCAAACGTCGAATTCATGTAAATTCAGAACTTTTCTGGTAACCAGATATGTGCAAAAAAACAGCGGCGCAGCGCACTCTACTTCCAACTACCTTCCGCACCATAATTAAATGCTATGCCATTGGTTGCCTTCTTTTCCGTCAGTCAGCGGTACCAGCCTTGTCGTTTCAGCAGCAAAGAGGTAGTTTTAGACCATGCTGGTTGCCATACAGGCTCACTTTCCGGAGGGCGTAATGACGCTTCAACAACAAATTATTCAGGCGCTGGGCGCGAAGCCGCAGATTGATGTCGAAGGCGAAATTCGCCGCAGCGTGGATTTCCTGAAATCCTATCTGCAGACCTACCCGTTCATTAAATCACTGGTGCTCGGCATTAGCGGCGGCCAGGATTCGACCCTTACCGGCAAACTATGCCAGATGGCGATCGATGAGCTGCGTGCCGAAAGCGGCGATCGCAGCCTGCAATTTATCGCCGTGCGCCTGCCTTATGGCGTCCAGGCCGATGAGCAGGATTGCCAGGATGCCATCGAATTTATCCAGCCCGACCGCGTGCTGACCGTCAATATTAAAGGCGCGGTGCTGGCCAGCGAGCAGGCGTTGCGAGAAGCGGGTATTGAGCTGAGCGATTTTGTTCGCGGCAACGAGAAAGCCCGTGAGCGAATGAAAGCGCAATACAGTATCGCCGGCATGACCAAAGGCGTGGTCGTGGGAACAGATCATGCCGCAGAAGCGATCACCGGCTTCTTTACCAAATACGGCGATGGCGGTACCGACATTAATCCTATCTTCCGTCTCAATAAACGTCAGGGCAAACAGCTACTGGCGCAGTTGGGCTGTCCTGAGCACCTTTATATGAAGCAGCCGACCGCCGACCTCGAAGATGACCGCCCTTCTCTGCCGGATGAAGTCGCGCTGGGCGTGACCTACGAAAACATTGATGACTATCTGGAAGGCAAAACCCTGGACGAGAACATCGCCAAAACCATCGAAGGCTGGTATCTGAAAACCGAGCATAAGCGCCGCCCGCCGATTACCGTCTTCGACGATTTCTGGAAGAAGTAACTACTCCCCTGTACCCCGGCCAGCGCCGGGGTTATTTTTTGTTCTTTTCGCCATAAAACTCGCCTGCTATACTGGATGTATGAACAGTATCAGGAGTTGTTGTGGCCAGAAAACAATCTGCCCCGCGTCTGGAATTTGAAGCGGCGGCAATCTATGAGTACCCCGAACACTTGCGTCCATGGCTTGAGGCCTTGCCAAAGCTGCCTGGGGTGTATCAGTTCCATGGTGAAAGCGAGACGCTGCCGCTTTATATCGGTAAGAGCGTGAATATCCGCAGCCGGGTGCTGTCGCATTTGCGTACCGCTGATGAAGCCTCCATGCTGCGCCAGGCGCGGCGCATCAGCTGGCAGCGGACCGCCGGGGAATTAGGCGCGCTGTTACTTGAAGCGCGGTTAATTAAAGAACAGCAGCCGCTGTTTAATAAACGACTGCGGCGTAATAAGCAGCTCTGCTCCTGGCTGCTGGAGGCGGGTAAACCGCAAGTTGTGTATGCGCGAGAAGTCGATTTCTCCCATCAGCAGCACCTGTACGGCCTGTTCGCTAACCGCCGCGCGGCATTAAAGGCGCTGCAAACCATCGCCGATGAGCACCGTCTGTGTTATGGCATTCTGGGGCTGGAGCCGCTGAGTCGCGGGCGCGCCTGTTTTCGTTCCGCGCTGGGGCGCTGCGCCGGCGCCTGCTGCGGTAGAGAGCGCGTCGAAGATCATAACCAGCGGCTGCTGGCGCAGATGAGTAAGCTTCAGCTGGTGTGCTGGCCGTGGGCGGGTCCGGTGGCGCTGGAGGAGCGCGGTCCGGATATGGTCCAGTACCACATCATTCATAACTGGCTGTGGCTGGGCGCGGTGGATTCGCTGGCGCAAGCTGCTGAACTCACCGCACTGCCAGCCGGTTTCGATCACGATGGCTACAAGATCCTTTGTAAGCCTTTGCTCAGCGGTGAGTATCAGCTGCACCCGCTTGGCTAATGATATCGTAAACGTAAAAAACCGCCGGCCCTGCCCAAAGCCTTACTGGCAATGATTGGGCAAGACCGGCGGTCTTCATTCTTCGCGCTGAGTTACTCAGCAGGTACAGGCATTTTACCTTCCGGCGCTTTACGTTCTGTCAGATGCTTCTCAAAATTCGCATTGAACTGTTTTTTCTGTTCCGGCGTCAGGATGTTGTAAATCTTGTTCTGGGTTTCCATGCGGGAAAGCATCATCTCTTTATGCTGCGCTTCCATTTTGTCGATCTGCGCGCTGGCTTTCGCTTTGTCGAAAGTATCGCTGGCGATCAGATCGTGCATGGCGCGACGTTCGTCAAGGGACGGACGTTTCATGTTTTGGCGTTGGCTTTTCATGATGTCACGAACCTGCTGTTTTTGCGCATCGGTCAGGTTCAGGTCTTTGAACATCATATCGTGATGACCCGGCATACCTTTATGGTGCATCATCGGTTTGCTATCGGTTTGGGTGGTAGCGGTGGTATCGGCCGCGTGAGCCAGGTTAGCAGCACCCAGAGCCAGAGTAGAGGCAACAAACAGAGCAGTAATCTTCTTCATGGTTATGTCCTTACTATCAGTTATTCTGACGGCGCATTGCCGTGTTGACGAGATTAACTTTACGCGCTTTATCGTCAATTAGTCAGTGCAAGCGTAAAACAATGAAAGTGTAAAAAACATTTTCTCACCAATTGTGGAGAAAATAAGGAAAATGAGGAAGGATATGCAACAAAAAATAAATAACAGGCTGTTTTATAAGGAAAGTATGAAGATTATAAAACAGTGGAGATTAAAAACAAAGCATTTAACCAGGAATAATCCGCAAACTATGCCAATGGCACAAATAAATAAGATCGGCGCGCAGCCATATTTCACTCGATATTCACAACCGCGAACGACAACGGCTGTGAATAGTTAAGAAAGGAAATTACAACCGTTCCAGCATCAGCCCAGCCCGTAGCCCTGGCGCCACGCCGGGGTTGGGAAACAGCACGTACTCCTGCGCCTTTTCGACGACATAGCGCGTTTCGCCATCCTCAGCCAACAGCGTCCCGGCGCTGAACGGCGTAAAATTGAGCGTCTCCCCTGACATATACAACCGGAACTGGTCGCTGTGGCGCGTGATCTGCTGCACCACCCGGTAGCGCAGCGGCGCAGTCGTTTCTTCCACCGCCAAATCGCCCACCAACAGCCTGCTTAACGCCCGCTGCGTCGCTGAGAACTGGGTTAAATCGTTGTCGCCAAAAGGCAGCGCTTTGCCCAACTCCAGCGTACAGGCCAGCGCGGCAAAACGTTCGCAGCTAAAGTGGGTAAAGGTTCCCGCCGGTTGTTGATGGAACACCAGCGCCTCCAGCCCGGCCGCGCCAAGCCAGCTGAGAAAATCTTCGCCCCACGGCTTCTCGCGTGCCGGCAACACGCCAAAGCGCGGATGCAGCGAGCCGCGAATAGCGGTATGCATATCCATGTGCCAGCGCACGCCATGGCTATCGCTAAAAAAACGCGTCACAGCGCTTTCCAACTGCCGCGCCCGCACCGTTTCACCACTGGGCGCGAACTTGCGCCAGCGTTCGCCGAACATGCGGTTCATATCGCTATCGAGATAGCGTTTATTTTGCCGCAGCGCCGGCGGGTTGCCGAATATCACCAAAACACGCCAGCGCAGCGGCAGTTCGCCGCTAAACAACTGCTGAAGCAAAGCGTTGACTATCTCCACCGGCGCGGTTTCATTGCCGTGAATACCGCAGGAGAGCACCAGTGAACGTTCGCAGCGCGCATGCGGGGTCAGCAGCAGGATGCCGCAATCGATCCAGTGCCAACGAAAATGGGCGGTTTCGCCATGAAAATGATGCGGCCAGCGCCCCGCCAGAGTTAGTGCCAGAAAGTCGTCCACGACGCCTCCTCTATTACTGAAACGGATCGAGGAAAACTCGCAGGGCCGAGAATCCCGGCCCCGCGAACTTTCATCAACTTGCCTGCGATGAAAAATCCAGCCCCGGACTGAGCGTCTCCGGTAGCGTCAGTTCGGCGGATTCCAGGCTGGCCATCGGCCAGGCGCAATAATCGGCGGCGTACCAGGCGCCTGGACGATGATTTCCCGAGGCGCCGGTTCCGCCAAACGGCGCGGTACTGGCAGCGCCGGTGAGCGGCTTGTTCCAGTTGACGATCCCGGCGCGGGCCTCCAGCAACAGGCGCTCGAACTTATCGCGCTCGGCGGAAATCAACCCGCAGGAGAGACCAAACCGGGTGGCGTTAGCCATCGCGATCGCTTGCTCGAAATTGTCATAGCGCCACACGCACAACAGCGGGCCAAAAACTTCTTCATCCGCCACCTGCTGCACGTTGCTCATGTCGATGATCCCCGGCGTCAGCAGCGAGGTACCGTCGCGCAGCAGGCGCGGCTCCAGTAACGTCTGTCCGCCGCTCGCCACGTGCCCAAGCCAGGCCTGATGCACCTTTTGCGCGGCCTGCGGCGATACCAGTCCGCCCAGGAACGGCTGCGGCTCCGCATCCCACTCGGCGGGAATAAGACGTTGTGACACCGTCACTAAACGCTGTAAAAACGCATCGCCCGTCGCGCCGCGCTTCACCAACAGACGGCGCGCGCAGGTGCAGCGCTGCCCGGCGGTGATAAACGCCGACTGAATTGTCAGGTGGACCGCAGCGTCAATATCCTGCGGTTCGTCAACAATCAGCGGGTTGTTACCGCCCATTTCGAGGGCGAGGATTTTTTGCGGCTGCCCGGCCAGTTGACGGTGCAGTTGGAAGCCGGTCGCGGAACTGCCGGTGAACAAGAGACCGTCGATATCCGCCTGCCCGCTCAGCGCCTCGCCGGTCTCCCGGCCGCCCTGCAGTAGATTCACGACTCCAGCGGGTAAGCCCGCCTCCGCCCACAGCTTAACCACCGCTTCGCCGCTTTGCGGCGTAAGCTCGCTGGGTTTAAAGACGATGGTATTACCGGCGAGTAGCGCCGGTACAATATGTCCGTTAGGTAAATGGCCCGGGAAATTATAAGGCCCGAATACTGCCAGTACCCCGTGGGGACGGTGGCGCAGGGTGGCGGCGCCGTCGGCCATCGCCGTCTCGCTCTCGCCGGTGCGGCTATGATAGGCGCGCACCGAGATCGCCACCTTATTTATCATGGCGGTAATTTCCGTGGCCGCCTCCCAGCGCGGTTTACCGGTCTCAGCGGCAATAATCGCCGTCAGCTGGCTTTTGTTCGCTTCCAGCAGCGCCGCAAACTTCTCGACGATCGCCTGACGCGCGCTAAATGGCAGGCGGGCCCAGGCGGGAAAAGCCTGACGCGCGGCGCTAACCGCCTGCGCGACCTGCCCGGCGTCGGCGTCATTCCCCTGCCACAGCAGCGCCTGGTTGACCGGGTTATATTTACTGCGCTGCGGGCCGCGCCCGTTTTGCCATTCGCCGTTAATCCATAAACTCATGATGCTTTCTCCTCGGGGATCAGGCGGACCATCCGTACGCGGTCGCCTGGGTGGCATTTCAGCGTATCCAGCTCACGCGCGCTCAGCAGCAACGTTTCGCTATCCGGGTCGGCATGGACCAGGATGGCGCGGAACTGCTGATACTGCTCGTTGGTGACAAGACACTGCGGCCACTCTCCCGGCGCAGGCTGCCCTTCCTCCACCGTCAGCAGGCGACTTTTGCGTATCGCCCGCACCCGGTCAATTTCGCACTCCAGCGTCGGGCCGCCGTCAAAAATGTCGATGTAGTTGTTAAAACGGAAGCCTTCTTTTTCCAGTACCGCACGCGCAGGCGCCGTTTGCGGATGAACCTGGCCGATGACCGCCCGCGCTTCATCGGAGAGAAAGTCGATATATAACGGATGTTTTGGCATTAATGCGGCGATAAACGCTTTTTTACCGGTGCCGGAGAGATAGTCGGCGCGGGAAAATTCTATCGCGAAGAAGCGCTTGCCAAGGCTTTCCCAGAACGGCGAATAACCATGCTCATCAATCACGCCGCGCATCTCGGCGACCACTTTGTCATTAAAGTGGTCGCGGAAACCGGCCATAAACAGCAGTCGCGATTTCGACAACAGGTAGCCGTTGCCCTCTTTACGCCATGCCGGATCGAGAAACAGCGTGCAGAGTTCGCTACAGCCGGTGTGATCGTTGCTAAGGAACAGCGTCGGCAGCGCGTGATAAACATTGAGCTCTTTTGAAGCATGTACCTGGGTGCCGACCCGATAGTTGTACCAGGGATCGTTGAGGCCAACGGCGACTTCAATCGCGCAGATCCCAACGACCGCACCGCTGACGCTATCTTCCAGCACAAAGACATAGCCCTGTTCGCTTTTCGGCAGTTCGCCGCGCCAGGTCCGCTGGGAGCGTTCAATGCGGGCAGCCAGAGTGGGTTCGTCCGCCGGCAGCGACGTCAGGCCGCCGCCGGTTTCTCCCGCCAGGGCCATCAGCCCCGGCAAATCGGCTTTTTCAACCGGTCGGATCACCATCATGATGAAACTCCCGCAAGGAAGTGACGGCAGGCCAGCTCAAAGCGATCGAGACCGGTTTTAACCTCTTCCTCGCTCACGTTAAGGGCCGGGGCGAAGCGAACGACGTTTGCCCCGGCTATCAATACCATCAGCCCGTCTTCCGCCGCCTGGGTACTGATGGCTTTTGCTTTTCCGGCATATTCGTCGTTCAGTACGCAGCCAATCAGCAGCCCCAGTCCGCGAATTTCCTTGAACAGGCCGTATCTGGCGTTAATCGCGCTCAGGCGTTCGCTAAACCACTGATGACGCTGTTTAACGCCGTTCAAAAGCGTCGGGGTATTGACGATAGACAGCAGTTCCCCGGCAACAGCGGTGGCGAGTGGGTTACCGCCGTAGGTCGTGCCATGAGTGCCGACGGTCATCACGCTGGCGCATTTCTCCGTCGCCAACAGCGCGCCGATCGGGAAGCCGCCGCCCAGCGCTTTCGCCGTCGACAGGACATCCGGCGTCACCCCGTAGTGCATATAGGCATACAATTCGCCGGTACGCCCGACGCCGGTTTGTACCTCATCAAAAATCAGCAGCGCGTTGTGCTGGTCACACAATTCGCGCAGGCCGCGCAAAAATTCCGCTTTCGCCGGCACCACGCCGCCCTCGCCCTGCATCGGCTCGACGATTACCGCGCAGGTGTCGTCATTAATCAGCGCGCGCGCCGAGTCGAGGTCGTTATAGGTAGCATGCTGGATCTGCGGCGGCAGCGGCGCAAAATCCTGCGAATAGGAAGGCTGACCGCCGGCGGAGACGGTGAACAACGTGCGCCCGTGGAAAGCGTTTTTGAAGGCGACAATGCCGCTTTTGTGGCTGCCGTAATGATCGTGGGCGTATTTACGCGCCAGTTTCAGCGCCGCTTCGTTGGCTTCGGCGCCGGAGTTACAGAAGAAAACGCGGTCGGCAAAGGTGGCGTCGATCAGCTGTTTGGCAAGGCGCAGCGCCGGTTCATTGGTGTAACCGTTACCGGTATGCCAGAATTTTCCCGCCTGCTCGGTCAGCGCTTTTACTAGCTGTGGGTTAGCGTGTCCCAGCGCATTCACCGCGATACCGCCGGCAAAATCGATATACTCTTTCCCCTGCTGATCCCACAACCGTGAACCTTCGCCGCGTACCGGAATAAAAGCCGCCGGCGCATATACCGGCATCATCCATTGATCAAAATTGCTACGCGTAATTGACTGAGACATATCGACCTCTTCCGGTAAATTAAAAGTAAGAACAATGTTAAAATTTATGAGTTATTACGCTGTAAATGTAGATTGCACGCATCGTGCCAGCCAGAGGCAAAAATGCATAAATTGAGCTCAATCACGTGATATCAACGAGTTACAGGCACTAATTATTCAACAAAAATGCATATCTAGTGAATAATTATCAGGTAAACGGCGCTGGATAGTGGAAAAAGACGATAAGTTATGCAGCGATAAGATATAATTCTGTAATTGTGATCCTCTACGAAATTTATCGTAGATATCTGCGCTTTTTTGGCGCGACATGCGCCAAAACGGTGCATAATTTGTGCGATTCGCTCGCCAACCGCAGTAATCGGTAGAATTAACCACCTGCCGGCAGCCACCATGATGAAATTCTGCTAACATCCTTGCACTATTCACCTTGCACAGTGGCAGCGACTATGAAATTCATCTCTTTTAATATCAACGGCCTGCGTGCCCGCCCCCATCAACTGGCCGCCATCGTCGATAAACATCAGCCCGATGTTATCGGTCTCCAGGAAACCAAAGTTCACGACGATATGTTTCCTCTCGAAGAGGTGGCGAAGCTGGGCTACAACGTCTTTTACCATGGGCAAAAAGGCCATTACGGCGTGGCGCTGCTGACCAAAGAGACTCCGATAGCCGTGCGTCGCGGCTTCCCGGGCGACGGCGAAGATGCGCAGCGCCGCATCATCATGGCGGAAATCCCCTCACCGTTTGGCAATGTCACGGTAATTAACGGCTATTTCCCGCAGGGTGAAAGCCGCGACCACGAGACCAAGTTCCCGGCAAAGGCGGCGTTTTATCAGAATCTGCAGAACTACCTCGATACCGAGCTGAACAAAGAAAATCCGGTGCTTATCATGGGCGATATGAATATTAGCCCTACCGACCTTGATATCGGCATCGGCGAAGAGAACCGCAAGCGCTGGCTGCGCACCGGTAAATGTTCGTTCCTGCCGGAAGAGCGTGAATGGATGGATCGTCTGCTGGGCTGGGGCCTGGTCGATACCTGGCGTCACGCCAACCCGGATAATCATGACCGCTTCTCATGGTTCGATTACCGCTCTAAAGGTTTTGATGACAACCGCGGTCTGCGTATCGACCTGCTGCTGGCAAGCTCGCCGCTGGCCCAGCGCTGCGTCGAAACCGGCATCGATTACGACATCCGCGGCATGGAAAAGCCTTCCGACCATGCGCCGGTATGGGCAACCTTTAAGCCGTAATTCTTCTTTGGGGCTCCGGCGTGGAGCCCCGCTATCCTGAGCAAAATCAATAAAGTGAACGGTATACATTGTCGCTCACGGCAATTTACTATACTGTCGCGCGCACCCGGCGTTTCCTGCCGGGCAAAACGAAGACAGGAGACCCCTCATGCAAAAGAAGCCGTTACCAGGCACGCTATAAACTGCTGTTTGCCGTACTCCTGTTTGCCCTGCTGGCATGGCTTGTTCATCACGCCGGGCTGACGAGACTGTTCAGCCACCTTCACGATCTTCAATTACTTATTCTGCACAGCGGTAGCGCAGGTTATGCGCTTTATATCCTGTTGTTTATCATCGCCACCTTGTGCCTGATGCCCGGCAGCGCGTTGGTCATCGTCGGCGGTATGATATTTGGCCCCTGGTTGGGCACGTTACTGTCGCTTATCGCCGCAACTGTCGCCTCATCGCTGTCGTTCCTGCTGGCCCGCTGGCTGGGGCGCGAAGCGCTGCAGCGCTATTGTGGTCACCATGCCGTTTTTCAGGCGTTCGAGCGCGGTATTGCCCGCAGCGGCTGCGATTTTCTGATTTTCACCAGGCTGGTGCCGCTGTTTCCTTATAATCTGCAGAACTATGCCTATGGACTGACGGCGATCCCCTTCTGGTCCTTTACGTTTATCTCCACCATCGCCACCCTGCCGGGATTGTTTATTTATACTTTTATGGCCAGCGAACTGGCCCGCGATGGCATCACCCCGGCCTTTATTGGCAAACTCAGCATCGCCGGCCTGGCGCTATTTGTATTAACTCAGGCCGCCAGGCGTTATGGCCGCTATAAACACATTAGTGTCGCAACATCCGCGGTAGGCGATGAAAATGGATAACAGAAAACGGCTGTGGCTCTCACGCGGCGCTATCGTCCTGCTGGCGCTGGCAGCACTCGTCGGCTGGTGGTTAATACCGGGCGTACGCTCCTTTCTGCAACATAGCCTTAGCGCGTTTGCCACCCTCGATCAGCAGGCGCTGGAGCGTTTTATTGACGCTTATGGCCCGCTGGCGGCACTGGTCTCTTTCGGTCTGATGATCCTGCAGGCAATTGTCGCGCCGCTGCCGGCGTTTTTAATAACTTTTGCCAACGCTTCGCTGTTCGGCGCACTGTGGGGCGGCGTATTGTCATGGGTCAGCGCGATGGCTGGCGCGGCGCTGTGCTTTTTTATTGCCCGCGTACTGGGCCGTGAAGTGGTAGAAAAACTGACCGGCAAGGCGGTATTACAGAGCGTAGATGGCTTTTTTAGGCGCTACGGCAAGCACACCATCCTGGTTTGCCGCCTGCTGCCCTTCGTCCCTTTCGATCCGGTGAGCTATGCCGCTGGGCTAACCTCAATCCGCTTTCGCCATTTTATGTTTGCCACCGGCGTCGGCCAATTACCGGCGACTATCGTCTACTCGTGGGCCGGAAGCCTGCTGACGGGGGGGCGGTTCTGGCTGCTCAGCGGGTTATCTATTATGTTCGCTTTGGCTATCGTAGTCGCGATAGCCAGGGCGCAATACGTTGTGCATCACAACAGGAAATCGCCATGAATCTACCGCCGTTAACGTCGATTCCATTGATCCTGCGCCCGCAGGCATGGCTACACCGTCGCCATTATGGCGCGGTGCTCAGCCCTATCCGCTGGTGGGGTCGCATCCCGCTGGCGTTTTATCTGGTTTCGATGTTTGTCGGATATCTGGAGCGCCGGCGCTCGCCGCTCGATCCGCTGCTACGCTCGTTGGTGAGCGCCCGTATCGCCCAACTGTGTCACTGTGAATTTTGCATTGATATCACCAGCATGAAACTGGCGCAGCGCGCCGGCGGCAGCGAAAAACTATTGGCGGTTAACGACTGGCGCAATAGCGGATTATTCAGCGATAGCGAACGGTTGGCGCTGGAATATGCCGAAGCGGCGAGCATGACGCCGCCCGCCGTCGATGACGCGCTGCGCGCCCGGCTGGCGCAGCAGTTCGATGCTCAGGCGTTAACCGAGCTAACCGCGCTGATCGGCCTGCAAAATTTATCCGCGCGCTTTAATTCCGCGTTGGCGATCCCGGCGCAGGGCCTGTGCCAAATCCCGAAGCCCGATGTTTCCGACACTCATCCCTAAGGAGTCAATATGCGCAGTCTGCGTTATTGTTTAATTTGGCTTGCCGCGCTGCTGCTGGCCCCGACTCTCGCCAACGCCGACGAGAGCTGGCAGAGCATCAGCCAGCAGGCGCGTGGCCAGACGGTATGGTTCAACGCCTGGGGCGGCGACCCGGCGGTTAACCGCTACCTCGACTGGGTCAGCGCCGAGGTTAAACGTGATTACGCCGTCGATCTGCGTATTGTACATATCGCCGATGCCGCCGATGCGGTTAAGCGTATTCAGACCGAGGCGCGTGCCGGTCGTTCCCGCGGCGGTTCAATCGATTTATTGTGGGTTAATGGCGAGAATTTCCGCACGTTGAAGCAGGCGAATTTACTGCGCAGCGGCTGGGCTGAAAAGCTGCCTAACTGGCGCTACGTCGATACGCGAAAACCGGTTCGGGAAGATTTCTCCCTCGCCACCGATGGCGCGGAGTCCCCGTGGGGTGGCGCGCAGCTGACCTTTATCGCTCGCCGCTCGCAGCTGTCTGCCCCCCTGGACAGCGCACAGGCGCTATTGGCGTTCGCCACAGCGCATCCAGGCAGCGTCACCTATCCGCGGCCGCCGGATTTTACCGGCACCGCTTTCCTTGAGCAGTTGCTGATCTCGCTAACCGATCGACCGGATGCCCTGCGCCAGCCGCCGCAGGCGGCCAGTTTCGCCGCGGTGACCGCGCCGCTATGGGACTATCTCGCCAGGCTACACCCGCTGCTCTGGCGCCAGGGTCGCGATTTTCCGCTGTCACCGGCGCGGATGGACGCGATGCTGTCGCAAGGCACGCTACAACTATCACTCACTTTCAATCCGCTGCATGCGCAGCAAAAAGCCGCCAGCGGCGAACTTCCGCAAGACAGTTATAGCTTCGGTTTCAAACAAGGGATGCTCGGCAACGTGCATTTTGTCGCTATCCCCGCCAACGCCCGCGCTACGGCAGGCGCACAGGTGGTTGCCAACTTCCTGCTATCGCCGCAGGCTCAGCTACGCAAAGCCGATCCGCAAATCTGGGGCGATCCCAGCGTACTCGATCCCGAAAAACTCAACGACGCCCAGCGCGCCGCATTGTACGCCGTGCAACCGAAAGCGACGCCGCCGATGCTGGCTGAACCGCACGCCGCCTGGGTTGACGCGCTGGAGCAGGAATGGTTGCGCCGCTACGGTACCCACTAATTGCGCTGACGTGGGGAGCGATAGCGCTTGTCTATCTCCCTCTGCTTCCCGCCGCCGCGCTGATGGCGGTACCTGCCGTCGACGCCGCGGCCTGGCGGGCGCTATTAAGCGATCCGCAGTTGCCGCAGGCGCTGGCGGCGACGCTAGCTTCTACGCTGCTGGCGGTGGGCGGCGCGCTGTTCATCACCCTGACGGTGATTGGCGCGTTATGGCCAGCCGCCGGCTGGCAGCGCCTGGCGAGAAGATTACCGCTGCTGCTGGCGGTACCCCATGTCGCTTTCGCCACGGCCGCCCTGCTGCTATTTGCCGAAGGCGGCTGGCTGTATCGGCTGTTTCCCGCGTTGAGCCCACCGGCCGATCGCTACGGTATCGGTCTGGGCCTGACGATGGCGGTCAAAGAGAGCGCTTTTTTACTGTGGGTGGCGTATGGCGTACTGGGTGAAAAACAGCTGGCGGCCCACACCGTAGTCATGAAAACCCTCGGCTACAACCGCTGGCAATGTCTGCAGTGGATTATTGTGCCGGCGCTACTGCCATCGATGAGCCTTGTTCTGCTGGCCACCGTTGCATGGAGTCTGTCGGCGGTGGATGTCGCTTTAGTGATCGGTCCGGGAAATCCGCCAACGCTGGCGGTACTGGCGTGGCAGTGGCTTAATCAGGGCGATCCGCTGCAACAGGCGAAAGGTGCGTTGGCCAGCCTGCTGTTGTTGGCGTTCACGTTAATCTTCGCGGCCATAGCATCGGCAGGCTGGCGCCGTTGGCGGCAAACTATTCCCGCACTATGCGGCAAGCGCGCCGCCCCCGCCAACGCTGCGACCGGACGTATTCTGGCGCAGGTGGTACCCGCCTGCGGTCTGGTTTGCGCATTGTTGTTGGCTGGCATTTCGCAATGGACGCAGCCAACGGCTGAGGCGATCGGTAACAGCCTCTGGCTGGCATTGGGCGCAGCGATACTGGGAGCCGCGCTGTGTCTGCTGTGGCTGGAGTTCGGTCCCGCCAGATATAACGGACTCTGGCTGCCATTAATCATCCCGACGCTGCCGCTTGCCGATGGTCAATATCAATTAGCACTCGTGGGCTGGCTCGACGGTCAATTGATGACGGTATTATGGGGGCATCTGTTATGGGTCGTGCCATGGATGCTGTTTATCCTCTCCCCGGCGTGGCGCAATCTTGATCCACGGTTGTTATTAATTGCCCGTACGCTTGGCTGGCGGCGCGGCCGCCTGTTTTGGCGGGTCAAACTGCCGTCAATGGCGCGACCGCTGCTCACCGCGCTGGCGGTCGGATTTTCGGTGAGTATCGCGCAATATCTGCCGACCGTGTGGCTCGGCGGCGGACGGACGCCGACGTTGACCAGCGAAGCGGTAGCGCTGAGCAGCGGCGGCGACAGCACACGGCTTGCCGCACAAGCGCTGTGGCAATTGCTGCTACCGGCGATCTGCTTTATGGTTACTGCGCTGATGGCCTGGTTTATGGGCCGTCGCCGCCGGGGATTACGCTAATGCTAACCGTTAACGACCTGACATTAACCCTCCACCGCCAACCGCTGTTGTGTGGAGTCAATTTTTCTGTCGCTCCCGGCGAAGTGTTGACCCTGATGGGCCCTTCCGGCAGCGGTAAATCAACCCTTTTTGCCTGGATGATCGGCGCGCTTGCCGACACCTTTCGCGCTGAAGGTGAATTATGGCTCAACGAACGCCGCTGCGACGGGCTCGCCACCGAAGCGCGGCGCATTGGCATCCTGTTTCAGGATGCGCTACTGTTTGACCACTTCAGCGTGGGGCACAATTTACAGCTCGCCCTGCCTGCGGAGATCCGCGGCGCGGCGCGGCGGGCCGAAGTCGAGCACGCGCTGGCGCGCGCCGGTATGCCGGGCTTCGCCTCGCGCGATCCGGCCACGCTCTCCGGCGGACAGCGCGCGCGCGTCAGCCTGCTGCGCGCCCTGCTGGCGAGGCCGCAAGCGCTGCTGCTGGATGAGCCTTTTAATCGCCTGGACGCAGAACGCCGCGCCGATTTTCGCCAGTGGGTATTTGCGGAAATTGACCGGCTGGCAATCCCGGCGGTGCTGGTGACTCACGACAGCCAGGATCTCCCGCCGGGCGGACGCTATATTAATATCGCCGCCTGGCAGGCAAATTCCGTCTAACCTGCGTTATCGCAAAGAAATTCCCTTATCAGGAGCAGAGAATGAGCCCTCCTCTTTCTACCGTCGGGCATTTCGATGAAACGTGTTTCTCAATTGACCGCACTCGCCCTGCTCATGGGGCTTGCTGCTTCCTCTTCTTTCGCCGCTGATACCATGCCAACGCTGGACTTTTCAACGCTGCAACAGCGGCACGGCGTGGCGATAGACACCCGCCTCAGCGCTTTCTATAACGGTTGGCCGCAGAGCGCCAACGGGCCACAGGGCCATGAACCTCAGGCGCTAAACCTCTCCGCTACCTGGCTTGGCGCAATGAGCGACGAACAACTGCGCGCATGGGCAACTCAGCACCAGCTGCAGGCCGATACGCCAATCGCGTTATATGGCGGCGCTGAGGATAACGCCAGAGTTGCGGCGCGCCTGAAAGAAGCCGGATTCACGAAGCTCAGCACGCTTAGCGACGCCTTCAGTCAGAGCGAGCGCCTGCAGAAGCTGCCGCACTTTGAGCAGCTGGTGTATCCGCAGTGGATCCACGATTTACAGCAAGGTAAAACCGTTACCGCCGCCCCGCAAGGCGATTGGAAACTGTTTGAAGTGGCCTGGGGCGCGCCGAAATTTTATCTGCTGAATCACATTCCCGGCGCCGGTTATATCGATACCAATGAAGTGGAAAGCGAGCCGCTGTGGAACAAAGTGTCCGATGAACAGCTAAAAGCGATGCTGGCTAAACACGGTATTCGCCATGACACCACGGTGATTCTGTACGGCCGCGACGTCTACGCCGCCGCGCGCGTCGCGCAGATCATGCTGTATGCCGGGGTGAAAGATGTACGCCTGCTCGACGGCGGTTGGAAAAGCTGGTCCGACGCGAATCTGCCGGTCGAACGCGGTATGCCAGCCGCAGAAAAAGCGGCAGCGGATTTCGGCGCGCCGATCCCCGGTCAGCCGCAGTTAATGCTCAATACCGAACAGGCGCGTGGGTTACTACACCGCCAGGATGCTTCGCTGGTCAGCGTCCGCTCGTGGCCGGAATTTATCGGCACCACCAGCGGCTACAGCTACATCAAGCCGAAGGGCGATATTGCCGGCGCGCGCTGGGGCCATGCCGGCAGCGATTCCACCCATATGGAAGACTTCCATAATCCGGACGGCACGATGCGCAGCGCCGACGATATCGCGGCGATGTGGAAACAGTGGAACATTCTGCCCAACCAGCAGGTCTCTTTTTACTGTGGCACAGGCTGGCGCGCCTCAGAGACTTTCATGTACGCCAGAGCGATGGGCTGGAAAAACGTCTCCGTTTACGACGGCGGCTGGTATGAATGGAGCGGTAATCCGCAAAATCCGGTAGCCACCGGCGAACGCGGCCCGGACAGCAGCAAATAATCCGACTACTGAGGGAGGTTCTGGCTTTGCGCCTCCCTCAGCGTCAGGTAGCCGCTCCAGATACGGGTGAAGGTCGTCAGCCAGCATAGCGCGCCGAAGCACCACGCCAGCCAGGTGAAGTGCGCCGGAAACAGGCAACACAGTACAAATAGCAGGATCGTCTCCGTTCCTTCCGTCAACCCGCCAAGATAATAAAATGATTTATGCGCATAGCCCGGATTGGCAATTTGATGCTTTGCCGCGAGGGTCGCAAACGCCAGGAAGCTGCTGCCGGTGCCGATAAACGCAAACAGCAGCCAGCCGCCCGCCAGCGCATTTTGCGTCGGGTCGGCGACAATAAAACCGAACGGCACCAGCGCGTAAAACAAAAAATCGAGCGAAATATCCAAAAACCCGCCCGCATCGCTGAGGCCGCGCCGCCGCGCCAGCGCGCCATCCAGGCCATCCAGCAACCGGTTGAGCAAAATGGCCGCCAGCGCGGCGCCGTACCAGCCGAGCGCCAGAAACGGCAGGGCCAGCACGCCGATAGCAAAACCGAAAAGCGTCAGGCCGTCAGGGGAGATCCCCGGGCGATCGAGCACGCGGGCGATGGCATTCAGTACGGGCTTCAATCGGGGGTGCAGGCGGCTATCAAGCACGGTGACGCTCCATCAGGCTAAAAGGTTGTCGGTACAGGGGAAAGACGGAGATAATACGCCATTATAAGCAAGGCCGGTATTTGAATGATTCAGGACAACTATGCAAAAAATCATTGATGTCGTCGCCGCGATTATCGAACGCGACGGCAAAATTCTCCTGGCGCAGCGCCCGCCGCATGCCGATCAGCCGGGGCTGTGGGAGTTCGCCGGCGGCAAGATCGAACCCGGAGAAAGCCAGGCGCAGGCGTTAGCGCGCGAGCTGGAAGAGGAGCTGGCTATCGTCGCGAGGCCAACCCGCTATATCGCCAGCCATCAGCGGGAAGTTTCCGGACGTTTGATCCACCTGCACGCCTGGTGGGTTGGCGAGTTTAGCGGTGAACCCGTCGCCCATTACCATAGCGAACTGCGCTGGTGTACGCCGTCGCAAGCATTAGAATTTGATCTGGCGCCAGCGGATATTCCTCTGCTGAATGCCTTTATAAACCAACAAGCAGGCTAGCTTCTCTCCCCCTCATCTCCGGCCTGGGTCATCGTTTTTAGTTATGACCCTCGTCGGATTATAAATTTTTCTCCGCGCTCAATTTTTCCTTGTCAGCCTAACTATTTCCGGTGTTATAGTCGGAAAATCGGCTTTTTCAAGGCCGGGTATAAAAAATAACAAGCAACCACAACCGTAAGGGGAAATTACATCTATGGATCAGGCGTGTACTCTGGAAAGTTTTCTCGCCCGCGTTCAACAGCGCGACCCGCATCAAACTGAATTCGCTCAGGCCGTCCGCGAAGTGATGACCACTCTGTGGCCGTTCCTTGAACAGAATCCGCGCTATCGTCAGCTCAATTTGCTGGAACGCCTGGTCGAACCGGAGCGCGTCATCCAGTTCCGCGTCGTCTGGGTTGACGATCGCAATCAGGTTCAGGTTAACCGCGCCTGGCGCGTGCAGTTCAACTCCGCGATTGGCCCGTACAAAGGTGGTATGCGCTTCCATCCGTCGGTCAACCTGTCGATCCTTAAGTTCCTGGGCTTCGAACAGACCTTCAAAAACGCCCTCACCACGCTGCCGATGGGCGGCGGTAAAGGCGGCAGCGATTTCGACCCGAAAGGTAAAAGCGACGGCGAAGTGATGCGCTTCTGCCAGGCTTTGATGACGGAACTGTATCGTCACCTCGGCCCGGATACCGACGTTCCGGCGGGCGATATCGGCGTTGGCGGCCGCGAAGTCGGCTTTATGGCCGGCATGATGCGCAAACTTTCCAACAACAGCGCCTGCGTCTTCACCGGCAAGGGTCTCTCCTTCGGCGGCAGTCTCATCCGCCCGGAGGCCACCGGTTACGGTCTGGTTTACTTTACGGAAGCGATGCTTAAGCGCCACGGTCTGGGCTTCGAAGGGATGCGCGTCGCGGTATCCGGCTCCGGCAACGTGGCGCAGTTCGCCATTGAGAAAGCGATGGAATTCGGCGCGCGCGTCATTACCGCCTCCGACTCCAACGGTACGGTGGTAGACGAAGCCGGCTTCACTAAAGAGAAACTGGCCCGTCTGATCGATATTAAAGAGCGTAGCCACGGCCGCGTCGCCGACTACGCGCGCGAATTCGGTCTGACCTACCTCGAAGGCCAGCAGCCGTGGTCAGTGCCGGTAGATATCGCGCTGCCGTGCGCGACCCAGAACGAACTGGATGTCGATGCCGCGCAAATCCTGATCGCCAATGGCGTTAAGGCGGTTGCAGAAGGCGCCAACATGCCCACCACCATTGCCGCCACCGATCTGTTCCTCGACGCTGGCGTGCTGTTCGCGCCGGGCAAAGCAGCCAACGCCGGCGGCGTTGCCACATCCGGCCTTGAAATGGCGCAAAACGCCGCGCGTATGGGCTGGAAAGCGGAGAAAGTGGATGCGCGTCTGCATCACATCATGTTGGATATTCACCACGCCTGCGTCGAGTACGGCGGTGAAGAGAAACAGACCAACTACGTCCGCGGCGCCAATATCGCCGGCTTCGTCAAGGTCGCTGACGCCATGCTGGCGCAGGGTGTGATTTAATCTGTGTCTTTATCCCCGACGCCTGGCGTCGGGGATATCAACTCTACTCCATGGTAATCACCACTTTCCCCAGATGATTACCGCTATCGAGGCAGGCATGCGCCTGCGCGATTTCAGCCATCGGATAGCTGGCGTAAATCAGCGGCTTACATTTACCCTGCGACAGCAGCGGCCAGACGTGGTCCTTCAACGCCTGAGCGATCTGCCTTTTTTCTTCTGCGCTTCGGCCGCGCATCGTTGAACCGGTCACGGTCGCGCGCTTGAGCATCAAGGTTTGAATATCAACATCATGGGCGATTCGCCCGCCCATAAAGCCGATAATAACCAGCCGCCCGTCTCGTTTCAGCAGTTCCAGGTTACGATTAAAATAGGGTCCACCCACGATATCGAGAATAACGTCGACGCCTTTACCATCGGTCAGCTGAGTGATTTTCTCTGCGAAATCATCGGTTTTATAATTGATGGCCGTGGCATAAGGACGCAGCGCCGCCACTTTTTCTTCCTGCCCGACGGTGGTATAGACTTTCATACCTAACTCATGACACAACAGGATCGCCGTCGTCCCGATGCCGCTGGCCCCGCCGTGAATCAGGACGCTTTCATGAGGTTGCGCCCGGCCCATCTGAAACAGGTTCGCCCACACGGTAAAGAAAGTTTCAGGTATCGCCGCCGCTTCGCTAAAACTCAGCCCAGGCGGTATTGGCAACGTTTGCCCCGCCGGTACCGCGCAATACTCCGCATAGCCGCCGCCGTTGGTCAGGGCGCAAACCTTATCGCCGGGATGAAAATCCGTCACCTGCGATCCTACCGCCGCGACCACCCCAGCGACTTCCAGTCCGGGTATCGGCGTTACCCCTTCCGGCATCGGATAAACGCCCTGTCGCTGTAAGATATCCGGCCGATTGACGCCAGCGGCTTTAACCTGGATCAGGACGTCGTTATCACCGACCGAGGGGATGTCGCCTTCACCAATCTGAAGAACCTCCGGGCCGCCCGGTTGACTAATTGAGATATACTTCACTGCTCCCCCTCATCATCAGATTGCTGTTACTTTGCATATTCGTCGAGCAACGCTTTTGCCGCCAACTGACCGAGCGCATTCGCCGCAAAAGGGCTGTCCCCGGTCAGCACTTTACGGTCCTGATGTACACGACCTTTAATATCGCTGTTTACGATCTCAAGCCCCATTGCTTTTAACGCTTCGCCAAAATACCAGGTCAGGTGACCAGGCATATAGCCGATATCAGGGGTTTGTTTATCGGCGGCATCCGGAAACGCGCAAATAGCATAACCGTTTAACGGATTCTCCCCCTGTCGTAACGCGAGGAACGCCGCCGGGCCGTGACAGAGCGAAATCACAAACCGATCGTGTCGTAGCGCCCAGCGCAGCGTTTCGGCGACGGCTTCGCTCTCCGGCAGGCCGATAAGCGCACCGTGGCCGCCGGGAATAAATACCGCCGCATAATCGCTATCAGCATCCAGCTGCGCTACGACGTCAGAAAGGGCCAGAGGCTGGCGGAACTGCGGAAGATAACGCTCGAAGAACGGCATAATCTTTTGGTCTTCGCGCGGCATCGCCCAGTATTCAAACTTGACCATTTGCCCGGAGAGCGTCGCAATATCAAAATCGAAACCTGCGGCGTGCAGATGGTACATCGGCAGCAGCGTCTCTACCGGATGATTACCGGTCGAAAAGAGCGCGCCGTTATCGGTAGGCAGATAACGTTCATCGGCGGCGATAACCAGCACTTTCCGCCGTCCATTATAGCGCCGCGTGTAATCAGCGCCGCTAAGGTCAGACACCGGGCTGGTAAACTGGCTGAGGGAATAGGCCGAAGGAAAAAAAGCATTCTCTTCAGCATGGTCCACTTGCGGTTGTTTACTGATTTGTTCGCTCATCATCTTTTCCTTTTCATCTGCGGATATAGAGATTATTCACTGTGAGGCGGCGATATTTCACCGTTCAGCATCGCCACCTGGACGGCCTGCGCCGTGGTCACCACTCTCAGGCGACCGCGCGCATGGCGCAAATGATTTTCCACCGTACGTTCAGAGATCCCCAGCACGGCGGCAATGTCTCCCTGCCTAAGCCCTTTGGCTACCAGAGTGAGTACTTCGATTTCTCTCCGGGTCAGTACGGTTGCGTTACCTTCCTCAACAGAGCTCAACAATCTCCGCGCGCAATGAAATGCCTCTATGCCCAGTAACATCAGCAGCATTTCGGCTCGTGGAGAAGCGTCGATGGCCATGCCGCCAAGGCTCAGCGCCCCTTCAATCCCCGTGCGGCCGAAAATGGGGATCTGCATGCCATGAAGCGCGCCTTTCAGGGGAATGTCGACAATTTGATACTCACCGCTGGCCGTGTCACTACCTGTTTTTCGCCACAAAAATGGCCGGGAGGTATGGATGAAATGCTGGTTGACCGGGCAGCGCTGCAGGTAGGTTTGTTCATCTACCTCATCGTCAAACCAGTGCCCTTCAATCCAGTAAATGCGTTCAATATAGGGAGTACGTAGTGGGGAAATAGAAAATAGTACGATCCGGTCATAGCCAAAAGCGGACATCACGTTTCTGACGTGTCGTTGCAGTTCAGCCATAGTGCTGACCGATCTGATTTTGAGGATACTGTCCATTGGATCGTTTGCCATCATCATCCCTTCTTTAACATCAATGACCCTATTTTAGAGCAGGGAGGCGGAAATGATATGCGGGAAAACCCTCAACCGGGTTAAGCGCCCTCAGACGGAAGGGCGTTTTAGCTAAGCCCCTCCGTGGCGAGGGGCGGAGACATTATTGCGGACTTTCCGGCGCGATATCCGCCGCCGGCTTTTTGCCTTTCGGCTTACCCTTCCCTTTACTAAACGATTTTTTCGCTCCGCCTGGCGCAACCAGCCCGCGGAACTGGCGCACCGGCGTGCTCCGCGCCTGATCGATAAGCTGGAAAAGCGTCCCTACCAGCGGCTGCATAAAGTCCTGATAGCGGCACTGTTTTTCGCTGATTTGCGTCAATACCGACTCCCAATGGGCGGTCATATCCGGGCGTGCGGCCATTTCCGGCAGGGAATGGATTAGCGCCCGACCGGCGTCCGATGAGTGGATATAGCGCCCCTTTTTATTCAGAAAACCGCGCTTAAACAGCAGCTCGATAATCCCTGCACGGGTCGCTTCCGTCCCCAAACCGTCGGTTGCGCGGAGGATTTTTTTCAGTTCTTTATCCTGCACAAAGCGGGCAATACCGGTCATCGCCGACAGTAGCGTCGCGTCGGTAAAGTGGCGCGGCGGCTGGGTCTGTCGCTCCACCACTTCACCTTTTTCGCACAATAGCTCATCGCCTTTGGCGACCACCGGCAGCGGCGTACCGTCGTTCTCTTCGTCGCGCTCTTTGTTGCCAAGCAGCGCGCGCCAGCCCGCTTCGGCGAGGAAGCGCGCCTTAGCGACAAATTTGCCGTTAGCAATATCAAGGTCAATCTGACACTTGCGGAATACCGCATCCGGGCAGAACTGCATCAGATACTGACGAGCGATCAGGTTGTACACCTTCTCTTCGTTATCGTTGAGTTTGACCTGACTGCTGCGCGCGGTCGGGATAATCGCGTGGTGCGCATCGACCTTTTTATCATCCCAGCAGCGGTTGCGGATCTCCGGATCCATCACCGGCTGCGGTAGTAGATCCGGCGCATGGACGCTAATCGCGTTCAGTACCGCATGGCGGCCAGCAAAGTGTTCTTCCGGCAGATAGCGGCTATCCGAACGCGGATAGGTAATTAGCTTATGGGTCTCATACAGCTTCTGGCAGATATCCAGCACGTTCTGCGCGCTGAAGCCGAAGCGTTTCGCCGCCTCAATCTGCAACGCCGACAGCGAAAACGGCAGCGGCGCCGGTTCGGAATCGCGTTTATCGTTATAGCCGGTTACGATTGCCGGCTGCCCTTCTATGCGTTTAACGACATGCTCGGCCAGCGGACGATGTAGTAAACGCCCCTCTTCATCCTGATAGGGTTCGCAGGCTTCGCTTGGCACCCAGGTGGCGATAAACCGCTCGTCTTGCGGCGTGACAATATGCGCTTTGACGTCAAAGAAATCTTTGGCGACGAAGTTTTCAATCTCTTCATCGCGACGGACTACCAGCCCCAATACCGGCGTCTGTACGCGGCCAACCGACAACACTCCCTGATAGCCGGCATTACGCCCGAGAATGGTGTAGGCGCGGGTCATGTTGATGCCATACAGCCAGTCGGCGCGAGCGCGGGCCAGCGCCGACACGCACAGCGGGACAAACTCGCTATTCGCGCGCAGGCGGTTAATCGCCCGTTCAACCGCCTGTGGGTTAAGGTCGTTAATCAGGCAACGCTGCACCTGCTGGCGCTTTTCCGGCGCCAGTTGCAGGTAGTCCAGCACTTCATCGACCAGCAGTTGCCCTTCTCTATCCGGGTCACCCGCATGAACCACTTCCTGCGCCTCGCCAAGCAAGCGCTTGATGACGTTCAGCTGTTTCGTGACCGACGGTTTTGGTTGTAGTTGCCACTTTTCCGGAACGATGGGCAGGTCGAGCAGATTCCAGCGCGCATAGCGGCCGTCGTAAACATCCGGCTGCGCCTGCTCCAGCAGGTGGCCGATACACCAGGTGACCACCTGCCCGTTGCCGCACTCAATAAAACCATCACCTTTGCGATGCGGTTTCGGCAACACATCGGCGATAGCGCGACCGAGACTCGGTTTTTCTGCAATAAACAACCGCATCTAATCAACGGATCTCGATCATTGGACGCCCGCCGCGGGCGGTTACCAGCTCGCCAATGGCGGCCAGCTTGATGCCAAATTCCGCGGCAGCGGCCTGGACTTCGGCTTCAGCTTCCGGCGTTACCGCCAGCAGCAGGCCGCCGGAAGTTTGCGGATCGCACAGCAGATCGCGCCATTCCGCCGGCATCTCGCCCATCAAATGACCGTAGCTGGCAAAGTTGCGCCCGGTGCCGCCCGGCACCGCTCCGGCGGCGATATAGGCTTCAACGCCCGGCAGTTTCGGGATATCGGCGTAATTTAGCTGCGCCTGAACGCCCGCGCCGCGGCAGACTTCGCTGAGATGCCCCAGCAGGCCGAAACCGGTGACGTCCGTCATCGCTTTTACCCCTTCGATATTGGCAAATGCGGCGCCGGCAAGGTTCATCTGGCACATGGTCTCCGTCGCCAGCCCCTGATGTTCCGGCTTCAGCAGCGATTTCTTCTCGGCGGTAGTCAGCACGCCAATGCCCAGTGGTTTGGTCAGATACAGCTTACAGCCCGCCTGCGCGGTGCTATTTTTCTTGATACGTTCGGTTGGTACCACGCCGGTCACCGCGAGCCCGAAAATCGGTTCTGGCGCATCGATGGAGTGACCGCCCGCCAGCGCAATTCCGGCCTGCTGGCAGGCAAAACGCCCGCCTTCAACCACTTCGCGAGCAATCTCCGGCGCCAGCGTGTTGATTGGCCAGCCAAGTATCGCAATCGCCATAATCGGTTTGCCGCCCATGGCGAAAATGTCGCTGATGGCGTTAGTCGCCGCAATACGGCCAAAATCAAAAGGATTATCGACGATCGGCATGAAAAAATCGGTGGTGCTGATGATCGACGTCCCGTTACCCAGATCGTAGACCGCCGCATCATCGCTGGTTTCGTTGCCGACAAGCAGGTTCGGGTCGACAAACTTCGCCTGCTCGCTATGCAGAATGGTTTCCAGCACTTTGGGGGAAATTTTACAACCGCAACCGGCTCCGTGGCTGTATTGCGTTAAACGAATAGCTTGCTCGCTCATGGACATCTCCTGTCATTGCAATCCCGCTATGGTAGCGCCCAAACGGCAAGGTGATAAGTGCGACAGTCCGAAATCGCGAGTGGTTGCTCATTAAGCAGACAAATATGCGTTTTTGCGATACCGAACAATTTTTTCAATGTGATTTTAACTTTTACTTACAGATGACAAAAATGTGACTAAAAACAAAACCATTGTTCTGGACATATAACACCGTAAGGAAATGTAGATGAAAAAGCGCGTTCTCGCCCTCTGCCTCGCCAGCCTGTTTTCCGTTAACGCTTTCGCACTGGTCCCTGCCGGCAACGATGCGACAACCAAACCCGATCTCTATTATCTGAAAAATGCCCAGGCCATCGATAGCCTGGCGCTGCTGCCGCCGCCGCCGGAAGTTGGCAGTATCGCATTTTTAAACGATCAGGCGATGTATGAGAAAGGACGACTGCTGCGCAATACCGAACGCGGTAAACTGGCGGCTGAAGATGCCAACCTTAGCGCCGGCGGCGTGGCGAATGCCTTCTCCAGCGCCTTTGGTTCGCCCATCACCGAAAAAGACGCGCCGCAGCTGCATAAGCTGCTGACGAATATGATTGAGGATGCCGGCGATCTGGCCACCCGCAGCGCGAAAGAAAAATATATGCGCATTCGCCCGTTTGCGTTCTACGGCGTCTCAACCTGTAACACCACCGAGCAGGACAAGCTGTCGAAAAACGGCTCTTATCCTTCCGGCCACACCTCAATCGGTTGGGCAACCGCGCTGGTACTGGCGGAGATCAACCCGCAACGACAAAACGAAATTCTCAAGCGCGGCTATGAGCTGGGCGAAAGCCGGGTTATCTGCGGCTATCATTGGCAGAGCGACGTCGATGCGGCGCGTATTGTCGGCTCGGCGGTAGTGGCGACCCTGCATACCAATCCGGCTTTCCAGCAGCAGTTGCAGAAAGCCAAAGATGAATTCGCCAAAACGCAGAAGTAACGTCATCGCCTTTGCATTCCCGGAGGCGGCGCGCTGCGCCTTCTCCGGGCTACCAAATCGCAAAGCGCTGTAGCCCCGGTAAGCGGCAACGCCACCGGGGATTTTGAGATAGCCAGCATCAGTAGTTTCAGCCAGCATGGTGAATAAATTAAAGGCAGGCCGCACGCCCCGTAGGCCGGGTAAGGCGCCAGCCGCCACCCGGCGTAACAAGCGTTGACTCAGAAGCGCGTGACGAACGGCGCGGTATCCGGTCGCGCAAACGTGGTTGCTGCTTTTAACTGCGGCGTGCCGAGGTAAAGGAAACCGACAATTTTGTCCTGCTCGCGGCAGCCAAAGCCTTCGCGGACAACCGGACTCTCGGTTAACGCACCGCTACGCCAGATACCGTTAAAGCCCTGCGCCACTGCGGCCATTTGCATCGCCATCACCGCGCATCCCGCGGACATCTCCTGTTCCCACTGCGGCACCTTCGGATGCTCTTCGCAGCGCGCGACCACCGCGATAATCAGCGGTGCGCGAAACGGCGCATTGCGTGCTTTTTCAATGGCTTTTTCATCCTGCCCGGCGGCCATCGCCCCTTTTTCCAGCAGTTGACTAAAGCGTTCGCGGCCATCATCGGCAATAATAAAGAACCGCCACGGCTGTAACGTACCGTGATCCGGCGCGCGCATCCCCGCATGAAGGATATTTTCCAGCTGTTCGCCAGCCGGAGCCGGGTCGGTCAGGCGCGACGCGCTGCGGCGATTTATCAGTAGTTCGAGAGCATCCATCTGTGTAACTCCTGTGATGTCATTTTGCATAAAATTAACATGCGCATGGATTTTGTTACAGCCCGATGGGTGATTCCTGCTGACAAGCGTCGGCACTCTCTTTAGGATAGCCAGACGCGGCAGCCCCTGCGGCTGACCCATCATCAAAATATTAGGGAGAATACATGCGAACCCTTTGGCGATTTCTTGCCGGATTTTTTAAATGGACATGGCGAATACTCAATTTCATTCGCCAATTCGCGCTGAACCTGGTGTTCCTGGCACTGGTGCTGATTTGCGTCGGCATCTGGGCGCAGTTTAGCAGCAGCACCGCGGAACATACCGCACGCGGCGCGCTGCTGATGAACATCACCGGCGTGGTAGTTGATAAGCCTTCTGCCAGCAGCAAACTGGGAGTCATCGGTCGCCAGCTGTTCGGCGCCAGTTCCGATCGTCTGCAGGAGAACTCACTGTTCGATATCGTGCAGACGATTCGCCAGGCGAAAGACGACCGTAATATCACCGGTATCGTACTGGATCTGAAAAACTTCGTCGGCGGCGATCAGCCTTCGATGCAGTACATCGGTAAAGCGCTTCGCGAGTTCCGCGACAGCGGTAAACCGGTATATGCCGTCGGCAGCAGCTACACCCAGGGGCAATACTACCTGGCGAGCTTCGCCAATAAAATTTGGCTCTCGCCGCAGGGTGAAGTCGACCTGCACGGCTTTGCCACCAACGGTCTGTACTACAAATCGCTGCTGGATAAACTGAAAGTCTCGACCCACGTTTTCCGCGTCGGTACCTACAAATCCGCCGTCGAGCCGTTTATTCGCGACGACATGTCGCCGGCTGCGCGTGAAGCGGACAGCCGTTGGATCGGCGAACTGTGGCAGAACTATCTCAACACTATTGCCGCTAACCGCCAGATCACCGCGCAGCAGCTGTTCCCCGGCGCTCAGGGCGTGATCGACGGCCTGCGTAAAGTCGATGGCGATACCGCGAAATACGCGCTGGATAACAAGCTGGTCGACGAGCTGGCCACCTCGACGGAAGTGGAAAAGGCGCTCACTAAGCAGTTTGGCTGGAGCAAAGCGGATAACAACTATCGCGCCATCAGCTACTACGATTACAACGTCAAAGCGCCTGCTGAACAGGGTTCAGCGGTAGCGGTTATCTTTGCGAACGGCGCCATCATGGATGGTGAAGAAACGCCGGGTAACGTCGGCGGCGACACCACCGCGGCGCAAATCCGCGACGCGCGCCTGGATCCGAAAGTGAAAGCGATCGTTCTGCGCGTCAACAGTCCTGGCGGCAGCGTCAGCGCCTCGGAGGTCATCCGCGAAGAACTGGCGGCGGCGAAAGCGGCGGGTAAACCGGTGGTGGTCTCAATGGGCGGCATGGCGGCATCCGGCGGTTACTGGATCTCCACCCCTGCGGATTACATCGTGGCGAACCCGAGCACCCTTACCGGCTCCATCGGTATCTTTGGCGTGATTAACACGGTGGAAAATACGCTCGGTTCAATTGGCGTCCATACCGATGGCGTCGCCACCTCGCCGTTGGCCGATGTCTCAACCACCAAATCGCTGCCGCCGGAAGTGCAGCAGTTAATACAGCTGAGCATCGAAAACGGCTATAAGCGCTTTATCACCCTGGTGGCTAACGCGCGTAAGAGCACGCCGGAGAAGATTGACCAAATCGCGCAAGGCCACGTCTGGACCGGTGAAGACGCCAAGGCCAACGGTCTGGTGGATAGCCTCGGCGATTTTGACGATGCGGTGGCGAAAGCCGCGGAGCTGGCGAAACTGAAACAGTGGCATATCACCTGGTACCAGGAAGAACCAACGTTCTTCGCGATGGTGATGGATAGCCTGACCGGTTCAGTGCGCGCGGCTCTGCCGGCCGCCATCCAGGCATACCTGCCTGCGCCGGTTGCGGCAGCCGCGGACGTTGTGAAAACGGAAAGCGATAAACTGGCGGCATTTAACGATCCGCAGAATCGCTATGCCTTCTGTCTGACCTGCGCCAATATTCGTTAATCCCCCGTCTGCCCCCGCCGTGGGGCAGCGTTTCAACGACATTAAATTCAAGCGCTTCTCTGCAACTCCCAGGGTTAGCGCTTTATTTTTTTGCCTGCCACTTTATACTGCGCCTGTTCACATCCAACCTAAGCGATGCTATGCAAAAGAAATCGATTTACGTTGCCTACACCGGTGGGACCATCGGTATGCAGCGCTCCGATCACGGTTATATCCCCGTTTCCGGCCACCTGCAGCGCCAGCTGGCGCTGATGCCCGAGTTCCACCGCCCGGAGATGCCGGACTTCACTATTCATGAATATGCGCCGTTGATGGATTCGTCTGATATGACGCCGGAAGACTGGCAGCATATCGCTGACGATATTCGCGACCACTACGACCAATACGATGGCTTTGTTATCCTGCACGGCACCGACACCATGGCCTTTACCGCTTCGGCGCTGTCGTTCATGCTGGAGAATTTAGGTAAGCCGGTGATTGTGACAGGGTCACAAATCCCGCTAGCCGAGCTGCGTTCCGATGGGCAAATCAATTTGCTCAATGCGCTGTACGTCGCCGCCAACTATCCCATCAACGAAGTTTCGCTGTTCTTCAATAATCGTTTGTATCGCGGCAACCGCACGACTAAGGCCCACGCAGACGGTTTTGATGCCTTTGCTTCGCCAAACCTCGCGCCACTGCTGGAGGCCGGCATCCATATCCGCCGTCTCGGTACCCCGCCGGCGCCGCACGGAAATGGCGAGCTGATCGTTCACCCGATTACGCCGCAGCCGATCGGCGTGGTCACCATCTATCCGGGGATTTCTGCCGATGTGGTGCGTAACTTCCTGCGTCAGCCGGTGAAAGCGCTGATCCTGCGCTCTTATGGCGTAGGCAATGCGCCGCAGAACGGCGAGTTTATTCAGGTCCTGGCGGAAGCCAGCCAGCGCGGTATCGTGGTGGTGAATCTGACGCAATGCATGTCGGGTAAGGTGAATATGGGCGGCTACGCCACCGGCAACGCACTGGCGCAGGCCGGTGTCATTAGCGGTTTTGATATGACCGTGGAAGCGACGCTGACCAAGCTACACTATCTGCTCAGTCAGAACCTTGATGGTGCGGCCATTCGGAACGCCATGCAGCAAAACCTGCGCGGCGAGCTGACCCCCGATGAATAAGGAGCATGCTATGAGCCACCGCGCACTGCTATTGGTCGACCTGCAAAACGATTTCTGCGCCGGCGGCGCGCTAGCCGTCCCCGAAGGCGATAGCACCATTGATATCGCAAATCAGCTGATCGACTGGAGCCTGGCGCGCGGCGACGCCATCATCGCAAGCCAGGACTGGCATCCGGCCAACCACGGCAGCTTTGCCAGCCAGCATCAGGCAGAACCCTATGCCCAGGGCGAGCTTGATGGCCTGCCGCAGACTTTCTGGCCCGATCACTGCGTGCAGCATAGCGATGGCGCCGCGCTGCACCCGTTACTGAAACAGCAGGCCATCAACGCCGTGTTTCATAAAGGGCAAAACCCGGCAATCGACAGCTACAGCGCGTTTTTCGACAACGGTCACCGGCAGAAAACCGAACTGGATGGCTGGCTACGCGCGCACGGCGTGACGGAGCTGAACATTCTCGGCCTCGCGACGGATTACTGCGTTAAATTTACCGCGCTCGATGCGCTGGATTTGGGCTACACCGTTAACGTTATCACCGACGGCTGTCGCGGCGTCAACCTGCAGCCGCAGGACAGCGCCGTTGCCTTTATGGACATGGCCGCTGCCGGAGCCACGCTCTACACCCTCGATGACTGGCTGGAAACTCAGCCCTGACGTCTCGCCCGGCGTGCCTCACGCCGGGCGGTATTTACCGCCTCGTTGACCTCGATAAATTGAGCTGTCTCGCAGTTTCCCCGGATAAGGGCTGATACTGTGGGCAGGCTGTTTTTTCGCCACGCCATTTCCGTGGCGTGTGCATTTTTATTATTGTCAAAGAGGAACTCCGATGAAACTTTTGCCCTTGCTGGCAGCATTACCCCTGCTCTGCGCCTCTGTCGTTTCCGCGCAATCTTACATGTCGGTCGGCTACTTTAACGGCGGCGGCGACGTCACCGCTGGCCCCGGCGGCGATATCGACAAGCTTGATGTCCGACAAATAACCCATCTTAACTACTCGTTCGGCCTTATCTACAACGATGAAAAAGACGAGACCAACGACGCGCTGAAAGACCCTGACCATCTCCATCAAATCTGGCTGTCGCCGAAAGTACAGGCGGATTTACAAAAACTGCCGGCGCTACGTCAGCAAAACCCGGATCTAAAAGTCCTGCTCTCCGTCGGCGGCTGGGGCGCGCGTGGATTTTCCGGCGCGGCGGCCACGCCGGAAAGCCGGGCGGTGTTTATTCGTTCGGTTCAGCAGGTCATTAACCAGTATGGCCTTGATGGCATCGATCTTGACTGGGAATTTCCGGTTAACGGCGCCTGGGGATTAGTGGCTAGCCAACCGGCGGATCGCGATAACTTTACCGCGTTGCTTAAAGAACTGCGTGCCGCCGTTGGCACTAAGAAACTGGTGACCATCGCCGTGGGCGCTAATGTTGAAAGTCCAAAAAGCTGGGTCGACGTGAAAGCGGTCGCCCCGCAGCTGGATTACATCAACCTGATGACCTACGACATGGCCTACGGCACGCAATATTTCAACTCCAATCTGTATGACTCCCGCCACTGGCCGACGGCGGCCGCAGCGGATAAATACAGCGCCGATTTTGTGGTTAATAACTATCTGGCTGCTGGTCTCAAACCCAGCCAGATGAATCTCGGTATCGGTTTCTATGGCCGGGTACCGAAACGTGCCGTCGAGCCAGGCATCGACTGGAGTAAGCCGGATGCGCAGAAAAACCCGGCCACCCAACCTTACTTCGGGGCGCAGCAAATCGAGTTGTTTAAATCGCTGGGTTATGACCTTAGCAAAGATACCTATGTGAAATACAACGATATTGTCGCCAAACTACTAAACGATCCGCAGAAACGCTTTACTGAACATTGGGATGACGAAGCGAAGGTGCCGTGGTTATCGGTAAAATCAACCGATGGCAAAGCGCTATTCGCCCTGTCCTACGAGAACCCTCGTTCGGTGGCGATCAAAGCCGATTACATCAAGAGCAAAGGGTTAGCGGGCGGCATGTTCTGGGAATATGGCGCAGATGACAAAAACCAGCTTGCCCGACAGCTGGCCGAGTCGCTAGGTATCAAGACGCAGTAAAGCGCGAGCCCCGGAAGCACGACGCGACCGGGGTGACTTAAAGAGCCGCCCGGTTAAACCGGGCGCTCAGTGCAGCAGATTACTGCGGTTTGAACGTCGCAATCGGCTTCGGCACGATTCCGAAATCCTCTTTCAATTGCTGTTTGCTCTTCATCACCATCTGACCGTTGGTGTCGATGGTCATATGCTGCGCATCCGTGTTATTGCGCGCCTGCCACAACATCACCAGCTGCATGCTGTTTTCTTTTTGTTCCGGGGTCAGCGCAACGCCGTCCGGCCATTTTCCTAACTCCACCGCGGTGGCTAAACGTTGGTACAGTTCCGGCGTCATACTGGCAATAATTTGCTCGATATCCATCTTCTGCTCATCCGACTTGGAATAATTTGCTGAATCGTTTCTTAGCCTTTGGTTCGCTCGCCGTTTTGGTCATCGGTGAAGCTTAATGAGGCCGAATTGACGCAAAAACGCTCGCCGGTCGGCTGCGGGCCATCCGGGAAGACATGCCCCAGGTGTGCATCGCAATTGCCACAGCGAATTTCCGTACGCTGCATACCGTGGGAGTAATCATTGAGATAACGAATCGCGTCGTCGCTCACCGGCTCATAGAAGCTCGGCCAGCCACAGCCGGAGTCATACTTGGATTGTGAGTGAAACAGCGGCGCATCGCAGACCAGGCAGTGGTAGATGCCGTCTTTTTTGTTATGCAGCAACCGACCGGTAAACGGCGGTTCGGTACCGTGATTCTGCGTCACATAAAACTGCATCTCGCTCAATTCTTGTTTGAGCTCGTCAGGAGATGGTTTATTAGCCATGTGATTACTTCTCGCTTTGAAAGGGCAACTTTACCCGTCGATTCTAACAAAACATTAACAATGAAACCTGTACTTTTGTTCTAAACTTATCCGATGCCATCAGGCAGCCAGATAATTGTGATACCAATCACATTTTTATCTTATATGACCTTTAAAATTCCGGACGCAGTCCCCATATGGAATTGGGCTCAAAGGGAGAGTGAGGCAAATCAATCGCGCAAAGGTCTGCTCAGGATTGATTTGTCGCAATGATTGACACGATTCCGCTTGACGCTGCGTAAGGTTTTTGTAATTTTACAGGCAACCTTTTATTCACTAACAAATAGCTGGTGGAATATATGACTATCAAAGTAGGTATCAACGGTTTTGGCCGTATCGGTCGCATTGTTTTCCGTGCTGCTCAGAAACGTTCTGACATCGAGATCGTTGCAATCAACGACCTGTTAGACGCAGAGTACATGGCTTACATGCTGAAGTATGACTCCACTCACGGTCGTTTCGACGGCACCGTTGAAGTGAAAGACGGTCATCTGGTCGTTAACGGTAAAAAAATCCGTGTTACCGCTGAACGTGACCCGGCTAACCTGAAATGGGACGAAGTTGGTGTTGACGTTGTTGCTGAAGCAACCGGTATCTTCCTGACCGACGAAACCGCTCGTAAACACATCACCGCTGGCGCGAAAAAAGTCGTTCTGACTGGCCCGTCCAAAGACAACACTCCGATGTTCGTTCGCGGCGCTAACTTCGACACTTACGCAGGCCAGGACATCGTTTCTAACGCATCCTGCACCACTAACTGCCTGGCTCCGCTGGCTAAAGTTATCAACGACAACTTCGGTATCGTTGAAGGCCTGATGACCACCGTTCACGCTACCACCGCAACTCAGAAAACCGTTGATGGCCCGTCTCACAAAGACTGGCGCGGCGGCCGCGGCGCAGCTCAGAACATCATCCCGTCCTCTACCGGCGCTGCTAAAGCTGTAGGTAAAGTACTGCCAGAACTGAACGGCAAACTGACCGGTATGGCGTTCCGCGTTCCGACTCCGAACGTATCCGTTGTTGACCTGACCGTTCGTCTGGAAAAAGCAGCGTCCTACGAAGAAATCAAGAAAGCAATCAAAGCGGCTTCTGAAGGCGCAATGAAAGGCGTTCTGGGTTACACCGAAGACGACGTTGTATCTACCGATTTCAACGGCGAAGTTTGCACTTCCGTGTTCGATGCTAAAGCTGGTATCGCACTGAACGACAACTTCGTGAAACTGGTTTCCTGGTACGACAACGAAACTGGTTACTCCAACAAAGTTCTGGACCTGATTGCTCACATCTCCAAATAAGTTGAGATGAACAAGTAATTAATAAGAGCGGCTTCGGTCGCTCTTTTTTTTGCCTGAAAGAGGATGGCGTAATGATTAATAAAATTTTTGCTCTCCCGGTGATTGAACAACTTTCTCCTGCTTTATCCCGCCGCCAGCTGGACGATCTTGAACTTATCGTGGTTGACCACCCGCAGGTAAAAGCTTCCGTCGCCCTACAGGGCGCTCACCTGCTCTCCTGGCAACCGGCCGGTGAAGAAGAAGTTTTGTGGTTGAGCAACAATACCCCATTTAAAAGCGGCGTCGCCCTGCGCGGTGGCGTACCCATCTGCTGGCCGTGGTTCGGCCCATCAGCGCAACAGGGGCTGCCGTCGCACGGTTTCGCACGTAACCTGCCGTGGGCGCTAAAATGCCAGGACGAAGATGAAAACGGCGTGATGCTGACCTTCGAACTGCAGAGCAGTGACGAAACCCGCAAATACTGGCCGCACGACTTCACGCTGTATGCGCGCTTCAAGCTGGGTAAGACCTGCGAGATCGAACTGGAAGCCCACGGCGAGTTTGAAACCACTTCTGCCCTGCACACCTATTTCAACGTTGGCGATATCGCGGCGGTGAAAGTTAGCGGCCTTGGCAATCGCTATGTTGATAAAGTGCTGAATGCCGAAGAAGGCGTGCTGAAAGACGGCATCCAGACCTTCCCTGACCGTACCGACCGCGTTTATCTGAACGCCGAAGCCTGCAGCGTGATTCATGATGATGTCCTGAAGCGCAACATCGATGTGATCCATCGCCACCACGGTAACGTCGTTGCCTGGAACCCGGGCCCGGCGCTTTCCGTCAGCATGGGCGATATGCCGGATGATGGCTACAAAACTTTCGTTTGCGTCGAAACCTGCTGCGTGACCGTGCCGCAGAAAGCCAGCGAAGAGAAACCCACCCGCCTGGCGCAGACCATTCGCGTCGTGAAGCGTTAATCAACGCGCAAACCCTGCACGAAAACGCCCGATAACCGTCGGGCGTGAGCGGGTAGCCTATGTGCGCCTGATGGCGCTTCGCTTATCAGGCCTACTTAAATGGGGCGACAGGGAGCGGCCAGTCGCCACCAACACCGGCAGTGTCAGTAACCATGGGTACGAGATAGAGATTTAAGCTCACAATAGCGCGGACCGTAGGCCGGATAAGGCGTAGCCGCCACCCGGCATAAACGCGAATTGTCGTGGGAGTTCGCCACTTTCGCGCCACCGGATAGTAAAACAGGGCATAACGCCCTGTTTTGATGCACAAAAAAGTCTGTCGTAGTGCGCTGTTAGAAGGAGTAGGTAATCCCGGTCGAAATCAGGCCGCTCCAGGATTTGTCCACCATCGGGCTATCGGTGATTTCGTCAGACAAACGAGTGTAGCGGGCGATACCGTAAACGCTCCAGTCGCCGAGGAAACGATAGTTCGCCGCCAGCTCCAGATACGGGTTCCAGCTGCTGTCAGGATCGTAGCTGCGCATGCCGCTGCGATTAGACTCATGCTTCGAGACGCCGTAGTAGTATTCGTTTTGATTGTCGCTGTTCCACTCCACGCCAATACCCGGCGTCAGGGTCAGGTTGCCGTTGGTATAACGGTACAGCCAGGCCAGATCCCAGGTGATACCGTTGCTGTTGTCCAGCGTATCACCAGCAAGCGTCGTACGCAGGAATCCGTACTGAGTGTTATGAACGTAGCTCAAACCCGCCATCATGGTGGATTTGCGGCGGTCCAGCTTGCGCATCTGCGAATTGTCGCTGTCGCCCGGCTTGAAATACATCGGCGACCAGTAAGCGGTCACGGACAGTTTGTCGTTGGTATCATTCCACAGGTAGTAACCACCACCCAAACCGTGGAACCAGAAATTATCACTTTCATAACTAATGACAGGTACCGGATAAACATCTGCATCATATTGTTTATAAGGATGCTCGACGACGCCCACGCCGGCCCCCAGCGTTAACTTCCCGTCAGCGTGCGCTGCGCTAGCTGACGTCGCGATGAACACACCCAGTGCCAGAAGTTTGATTTTAGTCACGATCCATATTCCTGTTGTCAAATAATTAGCGCGTGCAGTTTAACGTCGTAGAGGTCATGCCTCAAATGCTTTACTTGCTCTTACACTAAACCGAACAATTTCCCACTGCTTGATGACCGCCCTCTTGCAACTTCATGACGCATTGATGAACGGCTTTGGCAAGATATGCGAAAAATTGCCTGGTTTCCGGATGAGTTATTGATATGTCATTGAAATTGAGTTTTAGCTGCATGCAAGTTTTCTAAATGCATCTACGCTTAAATTTAGAAGGTGTAGTCGCAGAGCACGTTATCCAAATCGCTTCTGTAACCTGGCACGAGGGTTGCTGAGAAGTGAAGGATGTCGTTCAGCCTGCTCCTTCCGGGGGCCCCTACTATTCATATGAACGGCTCTCAACCTGTGCTAAAAAACGAAAGGACGGCATGCCATGAATATATTCGATCACTATCGCCAGCGCTATGAAGCTGCCAAGGACGAAGAGTTCACACTGCAGGAGTTTCTTACCATCTGCCGGCAAGATCGCAGTGCTTATGCCAACGCGGCTGAGCGGCTATTGACGGCCATTGGTGAACCAGTCATGGTCGATACGGCCCTGGAGCCGCGGCTGTCCCGCCTCTTTTCAAACCGGGTTGTTGCACGCTATCCGGCGTTTGAAGAGTTTTATGGTATGGAAGATGCCATCGAGCAGATTGTTTCCTATCTGAAACATGCTGCGCAGGGTCTGGAAGAGAAAAAACAGATTCTGTATCTGCTGGGGCCGGTCGGCGGTGGTAAGTCCTCGCTGGCGGAACGACTGAAATCGCTGATGCAGCGAGTGCCAATCTATGTACTGAGCGCCAACGGCGAACGCAGCCCGGTCAACGATCATCCGCTGTGCCTGTTTAACCCGCAGGAGGACGCGCAGATCCTCAACAAAGAATACGGTATTCCTAACCGTTATCTCGGCACAATTATGTCGCCATGGGCGGCGAAACGCCTGCACGAGTTCGGCGGCGATATCACTAAATTCCGCGTCGTGAAAGTGTGGCCGTCAATCCTCGAACAGATTGCCATCGCCAAAACGGAACCCGGTGATGAAAATAACCAGGACATTTCGGCGCTGGTGGGGAAAGTGGATATCCGCAAACTGGAACACTATGCGCAAAACGACCCGGATGCCTATGGTTACTCCGGCGCGCTGTGCCGCGCCAACCAGGGGATCATGGAATTCGTCGAGATGTTTAAAGCGCCGATTAAGGTACTGCACCCACTGCTGACGGCGACCCAGGAAGGCAACTATAACGGTACCGAGGGGATCTCCGCCCTGCCGTTCAACGGCATTATCCTCGCGCACTCCAACGAATCCGAGTGGGTAACCTTCCGTAATAACAAAAACAACGAGGCGTTCCTTGACCGTGTCTATATCGTCAAAGTGCCTTATTGCCTGCGCATCTCGGAAGAGATCCGTATTTATGAAAAACTGTTGAATAACAGTGAGCTGACCCATGCGCCATGCGCCCCAGGAACGCTTGAAACGCTGTCGCGCTTCTCTATTCTGTCGCGCCTGAAAGAGCCGGAAAACTCGAGCATCTACTCGAAGATGCGCGTCTATGACGGCGAAAGCCTGAAAGATACCGACCCGAAAGCGAAATCCTACCAGGAGTATCGCGATTACGCCGGCGTCGACGAAGGGATGAACGGTCTCTCTACCCGTTTTGCCTTTAAAATTCTCTCAAGGGTGTTTAACTTCGATCATGCCGAAGTGGCGGCCAATCCGGTCCATCTGTTCTACGTCCTGGAACAGCAAATCGAACGCGAACAGTTCCCGCAAGAGCAGGCCGAACGTTATCTGGAATTCCTCAAAGGCTATCTGATCCCGAAATACGCCGAGTTTATCGGCAAAGAGATCCAGACGGCGTATCTTGAGTCTTATTCCGAATATGGACAGAACATTTTTGACAGATATGTCACTTATGCAGATTTCTGGATTCAGGATCAGGAGTACCGCGATCCGGATACCGGGCAACTGTTCGACCGTGAATCGCTGAATTCGGAACTGGAGAAAATCGAGAAACCTGCGGGGATCAGCAACCCGAAAGATTTCCGTAATGAAATCGTCAACTTCGTGCTCCGCGCCAGAGCGAATAACAGCGGACGTAATCCGAACTGGACCAGCTATGAAAAACTGCGCACGGTTATTGAGAAGAAAATGTTCTCCAATACCGAGGAGCTGTTGCCGGTCATTTCGTTCAATGCCAAAACGTCTACCGACGAGCAGAAAAAACACGACGACTTTGTCGATCGCATGATGGAAAAAGGCTATACCCGTAAACAGGTGCGCCTGCTGTGCGAATGGTACCTGCGGGTACGTAAATCGTCCTGATAGCGACAAACCCGGTAGCCGCGGCTGCCGGGTTTCAGCACCACGGCTCGTATAATGAAAGACATCTACCCTAATCAACATCAGGGTACAGTTGGCAAATGCAGTACAGGAGGGCATATGACCTGGTTCATAGACCGACGCCTGAACGGGAAGAACAAAAGCGCTGTCAATCGTCAGCGCTTTCTGCGCCGTTACAAGGCGCAGATAAAGCAGTCGATCTCCGAAGCCATCAATAAACGTTCGGTGACCGACATTGACAGCGGTGAGTCCGTCTCTATTCCGACGGACGATATTAACGAGCCGATGTTTCATCAGGGGCGCGGCGGGCTACGTAATCGCGTCCATCCCGGCAACGATCACTTTGTGCAGAACGACCGCATTGAACGCCCTCAGGGCGGCGGCGGTGGAGGCGGCGGTGGTCAGGGGCAGGCCAGCGCCGATGGCGAGGGCCAGGATGAATTCGTCTTTCAGATTTCCAAAGATGAATATCTTGACCTGCTGTTTGAAGATCTGGCCCTTCCCAACCTGAAGAAAAACCAGCAACGCCAGTTGAACGAGTTCAAAACCCATCGTGCGGGTTTTACCGCCAACGGCGTACCGGCCAATATCAGCGTGGTGCGCTCGCTACAGAATTCGCTGGCGCGGCGAACCGCGATGACCGCCGGTAAACGGCGCGAACTGCGGGCGCTGGAAGACGATCTCGATACCATTGCCAAAAGCGAACCAGCGCAGTTGCTGGAAGAGGAGCGGCTACGTAAAGAGATTGCTGAACTGCGGGCTAAAATTGAGCGCGTGCCGTTTATCGACACCTTTGATTTACGCTATAAAAACTATGAGAAACGACCGGAGCCTTCAAGCCAGGCGGTAATGTTCTGCCTGATGGATGTTTCTGGTTCAATGGACCAGTCCACAAAAGACATGGCGAAACGTTTTTACATTCTGCTGTATTTGTTCCTCAGCCGAACCTATAAAAACGTTGAGGTGGTCTATATTCGCCACCACACCCAGGCGAAAGAGGTGGATGAACATGAGTTTTTCTATTCCCAGGAAACCGGCGGCACGATCGTTTCAAGCGCCTTAAAGCTGATGGATGAGGTTGTTAAAGCCCGCTATGACCCGGCGCAGTGGAATATTTACGCCGCGCAGGCGTCGGATGGCGATAACTGGGCGGACGACTCGCCGCTGTGTCATGAACTGCTGGCGAAGAAAATATTGCCGGTGGTTCGTTACTACAGCTATATCGAAATCACCCGCCGCGCCCACCAGACGCTGTGGCGCGAGTATGAGCATCTGCAGGCGACGTTTGAGAATTTTGCAATGCAGCATATTCGCGATCAGGAAGATATTTACCCGGTCTTCCGCGAGTTGTTCCATAAACAAGGCGCCACCAGTAATACTTAGTCTCATAAATCAGCCAGATAAATACCCATTCTGGCTGATTTATCTGTCACGAAAACACATTGCCAGGCAGATTCTGGCTCCGTCCATTTACATTTTGATAATTGCCGAATTAATCCTTTACGCATCGGGCCTCCGGACGGCTAAAATAAAGGTTGCACTATTTTTTCTACTATGCGTTAATGGTTGCGTCGATTTGAAAGACAGAAAGATATTACCCAAGCAGTTACTCACACCTCCAGGCGCTATCGCTGATACCACCTTTCCTGAGTCTCTCCAATAGTATTAAGATTCTTCTGCAAATCAAATCCTGTATGCTTTGATACATTAAAAACTGGATAGAAGATGACTAATAAGAGTAATGGCTTAGTAAGACGGTTAAACGCCGGCTAAATTTGATGCGAACTTCTGATTTACGATAACGATGACGGCCTTGACCTGAGTAGATAAATAAGAAGCATCCCATTCAAATCAACACAAAATGGCATAAATTGATAACATAATTTGTCAGGCATGCTATTTTTAGTAGTAACGCAAACGATATTTCCGTTTTGCAGTTCAGCCCATCAGAAATTTACATATCCATCTGTGGGTCAGTAACAAAATGTAAAAAAACATAATAATATAAAAGGATAAAATTATGATTAACAATATTCATTTCCGATGCCCGTGCTGCCATGGGTCACAGTACAGAACCTCACATTTTGATGTGAGCGAAAAAAACCCCTTCGGCGCGAAATGCATTTTTTGCAAATCCGACATGGTGACTTTTGACAATATCGAATCTATCGATGTTTATCAGCCTGTCATGTCACAAGTCGCCGGAAGCAAAATGTTTGCCTCCGCCGCCTCATGAGTGGCCTTTGGCCAGTCCTGCGCACTCTTCAGACACGCGTCATGAAGAGTGCCGCATTTTAGTTAATCTGCCCTGCCTCGCTCTCCACACCTACACTATCTGTCAGCATAGTTAATCTGACCAGCCGTTCGTTCACCCACGCTCTGGTAGCCTGTTTATCCACTATGATAAAATCAGCTAAACGGGTAAGACGAATCCAAACATCATGAAATTACAGAATAAATTACTGCGACATGTTATTTCCGCAGGCGTTGTGGTGTTGACGTCTTCATTTCTTGTATACGAATTAATCGCTACCCATCGCGATATGTCAGGCTATATGCGATACATCATAGAAAAAGGAGAATCGACCTTTCTCTATGATAAGTATCAGAATCAACTCATCATCTCTCAATTTCTGCGCAAACTGGATACTCCCCCAAATCAAACGGAGCTAGAGCAGGTCTGCAATAGCGTACAACACCACGGGGATGTCAGTGGTTTGAATATCGCCGGATATACCTATCCCCAACTGCATGGCACGCTAAGCGCCGCGCATGCCGACTGCGGCAAGTGGCGTGGCGATATTCCTGCGCTCCAGGCATTCGATCGCGCGGTTGCCAGGAATGATAGCTGGCAACCAGAGGTACCTGCGACGCTCAAATCAGAAAAACGCTTTCGCTATTACATAGATCTGGTAAATAAATATATCTATTTTTATGCGCCCGTCAGAATTAAAAGCAATCCGATACAGAACTGGAATTTTCTTCAGGACAGTAAACTGGGTATTAGCCAGGCCAGCCTCGATGGTTTAGAACAGGGTCGCTCGCTCATCTCAACCGTGTATGTTGATGCGATGACGGGAAAGAATATTTTATCGTTTTTAACGCCGGTGTATTTCAAGGATAAGCTAAAAGGCGTAGTGATGGTCGATGTGACCGCGCAAGAGATTGAGGCGTTGTTATATACCAGCGACCGGCCTTTAGTGTGGCGCTATCTGGATATTACCTTGAAGGATTCCGATACTGGCGCCCTCATTGAGGTACATCATAGTAAAACACATCTGTTGAATTACGCCCATTACACCCATCAGGTGGCAGAAAACTTACGGATAAGCTTATCTCTTGATATTATGTATTTTCTGCTCAGTTCGTGGAAACTCTTCCTGTTTTATTTACTCTCTACCGCCGCGTTACTGCATCTGGTGCGGGTTCATTTCCGCCTTTATAACTCGGTATCGAAAGAGAATATCAGCGATACCATGACCGGCCTTTATAATCGTAAGATCCTTACCCCGATGCTGGAGTCGCGCCTGCAACGGCTTACCGCGCAAGGGGTTAACGTGGTAACGATGGCGCTTGACTGCGATGGACTGAAAAAGATCAACGATACCTGGGGGCATACCGCCGGCGACGAAGCGATTATTCTTCTGGCGCGGGCTATTTCCGCTTCCATTCGTAGCAGCGATTATGGCGTGCGCTTAGGAGGTGATGAGTTCTTTCTAATTCTGATCGATTATCCGCATGATGAAGCGGAAAATATCGCGGCGAAGATCCGGCAATATCTGGCGATTCATGACCATCAACAGCGCGTCGATTTTTCCTGGGGCGGGGAACATCTCGCGCCAGAACAATCACTCAGCGACGCAATGAAAGCTGCCGATGCGCGCCTGTATATGAACAAAAAGCAGAAAAAAAGCCCCGACCTTCGCAGATAAGTTTTCATTGCCATCGCGCGGGGTTAAGCTTTGCCTTTTCTGTAGAGGAACTATCGCAACATGCAATCGCCAGAGACCGCAGACATACACCAGCGGTTATGTCGCCTCCTTGATCGGCAACAGGCTCGCTACCGGGTTATGGAACATGAAGCCGTTGGTAAATGTGAAGCCGTATCTGCAATCCGCGGTACCGCGCTGGGACAGGGCGCCAAAGCGCTGGTCTGTAAAGTGAAAGGTAATGGGATAAACCAGCACGTGCTGGCTATCCTTGCCGCCGATCAGCAGGCCGATTTATCCCGCCTGGCGCAGCATATTGGCGGCAGTAAAGCGTCACTCGCCAGCCCGGCAGAAGTCGATGCCCTTACCGCCTGCGTATTCGGCGCTATTCCGCCGTTTAGCTTCCACCCTAAGCTAAAACTGGTCGCCGACCCGTTGCTGTTCGAACGTTTTACAGAGATAGCCTTTAATGCCGGCCTGCTGGAAAAATCGATCATTATGAATACCGACGATTATCTGCGTATCGCCCGTCCTGAGCTGGTAGCGTTCCGTCGCGTCATTTAACGCATCGCCGGTATGCGACAAGGTTCACGGGCGGCGCTGGTAGTCTTATTTGCAGCTAATAAATTAAAAGCCTGTTTATTCACGCGATTATGCGTAGAGTAAGCAGGTTTTCTTTTTTTATTTTGGCAAGGATCTCTGGCATGTTCGATACAACCCTGTTTATTTTGCTGGGGCTGGCGGCGCTCGGCTTTATCAGTCATAACACCACTGTCGCTATCTCAATACTGGTGCTCATCATCGTGCGGGTGACGCCGCTTAATGTTTTCTTCCCCTGGATTGAAAAGCAGGGGCTGACCATTGGTATCATCATTCTGACCATCGGCGTGATGGCTCCCATCGCCAGCGGAACGTTACCGCCCTCGACGCTGATCCACTCTTTTGTGAACTGGAAGTCACTGCTGGCGATTGCCGTGGGCGTGTTCGTCTCGTGGCTTGGCGGACGCGGAGTCGCGCTCATGGGTTCGCAGCCTCAGCTGGTCGCCGGGCTGCTGGTGGGTACCGTGCTGGGCGTGGCGCTGTTTCGCGGCGTCCCGGTCGGGCCGCTTATCGCCGCCGGCATTATTTCACTTTTTATCGGAAAGGCTTAGATAAACTGGCGTGGTAGCGGCCAGGCGTTTGCCCTAATCCTTTTTTAAACATGGTGATAAAGGCGGTTGTTGAATCATAACCGAGCGTCTGAGCGGTTTGCTGTACCGTCTGTCCGCGCACCAGCATCTGCAGCGCCAGAATCAACTGCAGCTGATGCCGCCAGCGGCGAAAGCTTAGCCCGGTTTCCCGCACCACCAGCCGCGCCAGGTTGCGTTCGCTCATGGCGAACGCCGCCGCCCACTGCGACAGCGTCTGCCAGTGCGCCGGATCGCGAGCCATGGTGTCGGCCATCCGGCGGATCTTCGGATGTCCTGAAACCGGCAACTGCAGGTGCTCCTGCGGTTGTTGCGGTAGCTCATCAAATAACACCTGCACCAGGCGCTGCGTAGGCGGCGCGTCAAGCGCCTCCCTGCCGCGTTCGGCAAGGGCCATAATCAACTCTCGCACCAGGGGTGAGATTTTTAACGTGCAGCAATGCTCAGGCATCGGCGCCGCCCCCGGTTCGATAAACAAAAAGCACACCTGCGCCCCTGGCGTTGCGCGATTGCTGTGTGGAAGCTGACCCGGAACCCACACCGCATACAGCGGCGGCACCATCCACATAGCGTTATCCACTTCGCAGGTTAAAGCGCCGTGCAGCGCGAGGATCAGTTGACCTTTGCGGTGCTGATGGCGCGGAATAAACTGCTCGTCGTCCACCACCTGGATGCGAAACGCCAGCGCCGCTTCATGCCCGCTGTCTGGTTCATAGCCGTCTAAACCCAGTCCAATCATCAAATTGTCCGATATTAGCGATAATCTGTCATTTTAGCTTGATTCAAACAGCGGTTAAACAGGCTATTGTTACGACCCTGTTTATTAGTCTGAGAATGTTATGAGTCCTGTTTCTTCCTCTGCCAACGGCAGCAAGCTGCTGCTGATTGTCGGCATTTTATTTATCGCCGCCACGCTACGGGTAACTTTCACCGGTATCGCCCCACTGCTGGATGCGATACGCGCTGAATACCAACTGACGACGGCGCAAACCGGGCTGCTCACTACACTACCTTTGCTGGCCTTCGGACTGGTCTCTCCGCTGGCGGCCGGCGTCGCCCGCCGTTTCGGCATTGAGCGTAGCCTGCTGCTGGCGATGGTGATTATTTGCCTCGGGATCGGATTACGTTCCCTCCCCTCAACAGCCTGGCTATATCTCGGTACAGCGCTCATTGGCTGCGGCATCGCGCTGGGTAACGTGCTGCTGCCTGGGTTAATTAAGCGTGATTTTTCCGGCCATGTGGCCCGTATGACCGGCGCCTACTCCATTACCATGGGCGCGGCGGCGGCGGCAGGTTCCGCAATGGTGGTGCCGCTGGCGCTAGTGGGTTTTGGCTGGCGCGGCGCGCTGCTGCTACTGATGATTTTCCCCCTATTTGCGCTCTTTCTCTGGCTGCCGCAGGCCCGCCGCCAGGCTTCCACGCCGATGACCGGTTCGGGCGCCGCGCATAATCGGGGGATCTGGCGCTCGGCGCTGGCCTGGCAGGTAACGCTGTTCCTCGGCATTAATTCACTGGTCTATTACGTGATCGTTGGTTGGCTGCCCGCAATCCTGCAGAGTATGGGCTACAGCGAAGCGCAGGCTGGCTCTCTGCATGGTCTGTTGCAGCTGGCGACCGCTGCGCCTGGCCTGGCCATCCCGCTGGTACTCCATCGCCTGAAAGATCAGCGTGGCATCGCCGTTCTGGTAGCCTTAATGTGCGTGTTCAGCACGCTCGGTCTGTGGTTACTGCCCGGTCAGGCGGTGATCTGGACATTGATTTTTGGTTTCGGATCCGGCGCTACTATGATCCTTGGCCTGACGTTTATTGGCCTGCGCGCCAGCTCAGCGCATCAGGCCGCGGCGCTCTCCGGCATGGCGCAGACTATCGGTTATCTGCTGGCCGCCTGCGGGCCGCCACTCATCGGTAAAATCCATGATGCTTACGGCGATTGGCATATACCGTTAATTATCGTCGCACTCATCGCAGTGATCATGGCGCTGTTTGGCGCCCTTGCCGGCAGGGCGCGGGAAATTCATTAATCACAAGAGTCGGCAGCCGGGGCTGCCGATTTTTTATTGTCGGGCTGCGTGCAGGAAAGCCTGTACCAGCGGCGCCGGACGCCCTTCCAGCGCGTTGCGCTCGTGCTGGAACAACGTGGCGACGAAGAACGGATGGGTGGTTAACTCCACGGCGCGGATCTCGCCGTTCTCATCCCAACCGGTCACCCGCAGCGCGCCCTGCTCCAGCTCATGGGCAAAGCTTTCGGCAATGCCGTAGTTACAATGATATCCCTCTTCAATGCTGTCCCGGCCATAAGCGCGAGCAATCAGCGTGTTCGCGCGCAGCTCGATAGCGTCTGATTTCTCCACCAGCGAACAGCTTAACGGCGCAATGACCATTCGCCCTTCGCTATCGGTTTCGGCGTGCGCCGCATCCTGCCATCCCATTACATTACGGGCGTATTCGATAATCGCGTGCTGGAAACCGCCGCAGGTGCCGAGGAACGGAATGCCATTTTCACGGGCGTAGCGAATGGCGATAAATGCGCCTTCGGCGTTTTTATACGGGCTGGCGGGAACCACCCAGATAGCGTCATAATCGGTGAGCCGGTCTGCGCTGGTAATCTCGCTGGTGGCTATCCAGTCATAACTCACCGGTTGTTCCAGAACCGCGGCAGCGTCATCAATAGCCAGCGGAATCGCCTTATGGGCAATCACGTCAGGGTTGTAATCGCCAACAAGAGCAATGCGCAAAGGGGTATTCATAGCAGGATCCTTATGTCTGTGGATTATCGGGCAACACAAGGAACCTCAGATTAGCGTTATCATTCGCGGAACACAATGGTTATTTATCGGTGCGCTGCAAGGGCTTGCCGCCAGATTGACATAACGACGGGAGAATAATGATGATTCAATGTAAACGCGTTTTTGACCCTACAGAGGCCAGCGACGGTTACCGCGTGCTGGTCGATCGCCTGTGGCCACGGGGGATAAAAAAAGAGGATTTGCATTATGACGAGTGGTGTAAAACCCTGACGCCTTCCAGCGATTTACGCAAGGCTCTGCATGGAGAAGCGATTGACTTCCCTCACTTCCGCCAGCAGTACCACAAAGAACTGGAAAACCATCGCGATGAAGGGCTACGGCTCGCCAAATTGGCCAACCAGCAACCATTAACCCTGCTCTATGCGGCAAAAGATACGCAACAAAACCATGCGCTGGTGCTGGCGGAGTGGCTAAAGAGCTTAATTTAGCGGCGGCGAATTATTTTTTCGCCGGATGATCGCGCCGCCACAGTTCCCATTCATCGAGCGTTTCGCCACTGGGAAGTTTACAGTCGGTGCGCACGCCCTGAGGTGTCTGGACCGGAACCTGCTTACCGCCCTTCTGGTCGCAATAGACGGCGGCCGGATTGGCCATCCCGATCGAGTTTGGCGGCGGCGGCGCATCAGGCTGTTGTGACTGAGCGCAGCCCGCTAACGCCAGCGGCAACATCATTACTATCCACTTCATAATTGCTCCTGTTTTATTCAAAGCGACCTTTCGCCCTGAATCTCCACGGTTTCTCCATTTTAACTACACTTTTGCCCTTTAGAGTAGCGCTCGTTCTCGAATTGACCAGAGAACAGATCATTCCATAATCAATGAGTTTTGCCCCATCGCCCCCGATGGGGCTTTTTTTTACCGTCGCGATAGCAGATATCCCCCTGCCAAATGTGATACATTCGTTATAAATATGTTTGTTATTAGCTGTTCGCTGCGCCAGCTCGCAGTACTGCGCTAACGTCCGGGGGCCGTTTCATTCATGTCAGACTTCATTCTTGCCCGCGTCTCACAGACGCTTGCTACCGAACGAACGCTCGAAACGTTGGTGCGACAATTGCTGGAAATGCTGGAGCTGGTGACCCGTATGGAGTCAACTTATCTCACCCGCATTGACTTCGAAGCGCAGCGCCAGCTCGTCATGTATGCCCACAACAGCAGCGAAATGCAGATCCCCGAAGGGTTCTCCGTTCCCTGGGACGAGTCGCTTTGCAAACGCGCGCTCGATGATAACTGTATATTTTGCAACGACGTTGGCCAACGTTGGCGCTCCTGTATTGCCGCGCAGGAGCTCGGTATCGCTACGTTCTTCAGTATCCCGGTCCATCTTGCCGATGGTTCCTTATATGGCACGTTGTGCGCCACCAGCCGCGTCAAGCAGCCCTTTAACCTGGAAGGCGAGCAGGTTATGATCCTGTTCGCCAGCCTGATCTCTCATTACGTGGAGAAAGAGACGCTGGTTCAGCAACTGCGCAGCGCGAATGCGGCGCTGGAGATGCACTCCTATACCGATGAGTTGACAGGTTTAGCTAATCGTCGCGCATTGTTTAAACATCTTAAGACGCTGTTTATTACAGCTGGCGCCCAACAACGCAGACTTCTGCTTATCTTCATCGACCTCGATGATTTTAAAGCGATTAACGATAAACTGGGCCACCCCTGCGGCGACAGTTTTCTCATCCAGATAGGCGAACGATTAAGTGCCAGCGTGCGTGACGAAGATACCGTTGGCCGCCTCGGCGGCGATGAGTTTTTAATCATCGGCCCGGCGCTTGAATCATCCGCGCAGGAGGCGTTTATTGCCCACTTACGCCAGCAGCTTACCGGACGTTACCGCCTGGCCGGACACGGTATAGAATATCCTGGCGCCAGCTTTGGGGTGATCGAAGTCGATCCGCGAAATATGGATGTTGAGCAGGCGCTACGCGCGGCGGATGAGGCTATGTACCACGACAAAAACGCACGCCGCATGCTGACCCGGTTCGATATTGACCAAAAAGCATAACTTTCCAGTATGATAGATAACATAACGTTAATAGACAGGAACTGAGCATGAAATTGGGTATTCTTTTTCCGGTGGTGATTTTCATCGTCGCCGTGGTCTTTCTGGGCTGGTTTTTTGTTGGTGGCTATGCGGCGCCAGGGGGGGCATCATGAAAAAGACGACCATTATTATGATTATCGTCGCCATCGTAGTGGTCGCCGGTACCGAATTGGGCTGGTGGTAATCTCATTTTTCCCCTCCGCCCGGTATTGCAGAGTTGTCTTATCTACTCAATAAGTTAAGACGATACACTCACTTCATCAGCCGCTTCGCTGTATTTATTTGCTAAAGCGGGCATTAACTGGAGAAGTGAGTAATGAAAAAACCGATGGTGTTACCGTTGATTATTGCGCTGTGCACGCTGTTATCGGGATGTATCGTAGATGATGGTTATCATCATCGACACCACCACCATCATCATGACCGTGGCTGGTGACAGATAGGATCATTCAAAAAGGCGAACAAGAGTTCGCCTTGTTGCATTTAGTCCTGACGATCAGAACCTAAAAACAGAAAGCCCAGCGGGATAGCAAATAACACGGTGAACACGGTACTGTAAACCATCACCATCGCGCCTTGCAGGAAGAACATTGAAGTTGTCCACTCCGAGTACGGCATGTTGTACTCGCTCACCACGCCACCGAACGTTGCGCGGCCCACGACGGCAAGCGCAATAGCAAATACCGTCGCCATCGACAACAGAAACTTCTTGCCGTTTTTATTACTGAGGATTTTTTGCAGAATCATCCGGGTTCCCTTCTCTGTGAGCGATAATCGGCTGTATATGTAACACCAATGCAATAAAAATTGAAGGGTTTTTGTTACAACACAGCGATTATCGCTGGCAGATAGTTTCCGGGATCAGGACTGCAGCGTCGCCAGGCGTGCGGCAAAGCCGACAAAGACCAGGCCGATCAAGCTGTTGCCCAATTTCGCCAGTTTCTTTTTGGTTTTCACATAGCGCGTAACAAACGAACCAGACAGGATAAGGAAGCTCATGTAGATAAAACTAATGATCTCCAGCGTTAGCGCCAGGATAAAGAACGCGACGCCCGGCGATGTCGCATTAACGTCAATGAACTGGACGAAAAAAGAGACATAGAAAAGGATCGCTTTCGGGTTGGTCAGACTCAGGGTTAACGAGCGTTTGAGGATCGCGCTCCCCGGCTCAGCATCGGCGGCATCATGCCCCTCGCGCTGTTTAAATACCGAGTAGAGCATTTTGGCGCCCAACCAAAGCAGATAAATCGCGCCGAGATAGCGCACAATATTAAACAGCACCGGGGTCGTTTTGATAAGCGTCGCAACGCCAGCAAAAGCCAGGAACATCAGAACCGCATCGCCGATAAATACGCCAGCGGCGGCAAGGTATCCTTTCTTAACGCCGTGCGCGATACCGGTTTTCAGTACAAAAAAAGTATTGGGACCTGGTACGAGAATGATAAAAATAGCCCCGACCAGGTAGGTCAGATAATTCAAAACACCAAACTCAGCGAACACGCTGCACTCCTTCGCTTTCAACAAAAAGTATGATCCGGCTCACGTTAACGCAACTGCGGTCATTTTGAAAGCGTGGAGCGCAACTGTGGTACTAATATACCGAAGTTTCGCCAAGCGGGCGGGTTTTGAACCGGCGATGCACCCACAGGTACTGCTCCGGCGCACGCAGAATTTCGCGTTCAATGACCTTGTTGATATAACTGGCGGCAATCTGTTTATCTTCGCCGGGATAATCATTCATGACTTCACTGATATGCAGGCTGTAGCCTTTACGATCCAGCTTGCGCACCATACTGATACTCAGCATTTTTGAACCGGAGAGGCGCGACAGCACCCAGGTACCATTAGTCGTCGCCGCCTGTGGAACCGAGAAGAACGGCGCAAATACGCTGCCCTTCGGGCCGTAATCCTGATCCGGCGCAAACCACACCGCCTCACCGGATTTCAGCGCATGTACCAGACCGGAGAGATTACGACGGTCGATCATCGCTTTATTCGAGCGCAGACGAGCGCGAGTCTGCACCCACTCCATAAGCGGGCTATTGTGCGGGCGATACGTCGCCATCATCGGACGACACAAGCCCATTGCGCGGCCACCCAGTTCCAGTGACATAAAGTGAATGCCAACAACCATCACGCCTTTATCGGCGCTGAGCGCGTTGTTCAGATTGGCGATACCGTCGACGTCAAACCATTTTTTAACGCGTTCATCGCTCCAGAACCACGCCATACCCGTTTCGATAAGCCCCATGCCGAGAGACATAAAGTTCTCTTCCAACAGCTTTTCGCGGGCAGCGCAGGACATCTCCGGAAAGCACAGCTCAATGTTACGCCGGGCAATGTGTTCCCGACGTTTCAGAAAACGACGTGATAACCGCCCTGCGCTAGTACCGAGCGTATGTAACACGGGATAAGGGAGTTGGACGATTAACCAAAGAATGGCCAGGCCAAACCAGGTCACCCAATAGCGGGGAAGCAATAGATGTTTTTTAAAGGCGCAAGACATGGTTTTTCCTGTAAACATTAAAATATAGGGTAACGCTTAAGGAAAAAACGAGTCCCTTCATCCGTCATTAGGCGATACAGCAAGTCAGACAATAGTAATCCTGGTAAATTCACGGCAGCAAGAAAAAATTACACTTAATGCCAAAATACATAATAGATTCACAGATGTTACAAATTGTAAAGCGGAAATGAAGTCCGTTCATTCATATTCACGCTGATAATCATTTTCGCGCTAATGATTTTTTCTGATATAGGAATGGACTTAAACTGCTATCTGGCGTTTTTACAGGCATGACATCACGCAGGCCGCTGTTGACGCCGCCTTCCGGCACATTAGGCCCTGAACGCGCACGGGCAAAAAACATACATACATCAAATATAGTCAGTGCAAACAATCACTGTGGATAATAATATTTGCGACCGCGCTGGCCGATTAAAAATGTTAGCTATTAATAAATATAAATAAGAACAGGATTATTTATGCTTACTGATAAATACTGACAAAAGTATAACATTGCAATTAACTAATAGTCGCGTTCGCAGGAATCTCAACTATTCCCTGGTTGTTACTTTTTGCTGCACTCCTGGTAATTAAACCGCATTGCCGATGCCATCTCGCAAAATTGAGACTGACAACACATTATCGCTGATTTGGGTTTGTCAGTCCGCGCCTATCGCCTCCTGAAAGGTGATGTAAAAGCAATCACTCCTCATCGCAACTAGATATGAATCAAACTGTGAAAGGATTCATCAAGTGATTAGCAGAATGAAAGCGACTATGTGAGCTAAAATGAATTGTTTACGGAGCGTGGATGAAGCCTCAGATATACATCTCTTCACTCATGCAGCGTCCGGGAGGCATTTGAGCATGCTTTCGGATGCCACAGGATTAACGGCAACAGCGGTTTACATGGACGGAGAGAAAAATGCGTATTGCCTTAAAGTCGGCTTTAATGCTGGTCACGCGCGTCATTAACGCCATCAACCCAAGGTTGGACCTGCATTTACTGCGCACGGCGCTGATAAGCTACAAATTATCGCTGGCGTTGGAGCTTCCAGCACTGCAGCAAAAAACCATCTTTCTGGCCGCGCTGCTGCATGATATCGGCGTACTGGGTGATAAGCGGCGCATTGACTCACTGAATGCGATAGATAACCTTTATGACCCACACCAAATCCGCGGCGTACAGATGCTTGCCGGCCTGGACACTTTTACCCTTATTCGCCCTATTATTGGCGATCACCACTTTGATCCAACCCGCAAAGGCACTCTGGAGCAGCATATCGTCTATTTTGCGGACTGCTTTGAGCGTCTCCTTCCTACGCAAGGCGTCGTTGCCCCGGACCAACAAAAGGCGCTCGTCGCCCGCTTTGTCGATGACTATCGCGATATCGATCCACCACTTTGCGATACTCTGCGTGAACTAGCGCAACACCCTACCTTCTGGCGCCATATGCAAGCAGAGCATATTCAGCGGTTGCTGGAAATTGTGGGGCCGATTAACGACGTATATATTGACATCGATGGTCTGAAAGATATTTGTTTGCTGATCGCGAAAATTGTTGATACCTACAGTAGTTTCACCGCCAGCCACAGCATCATGGTTGGCGAAATTTCTTATGCCCTCGCCGTCTATATGAATTTACCGCCGCTGGTGTGCCGTAAAATTGAAATTGCCGGCTATTTGCATGATATCGGCAAAATATATATTCCACTGGCGATCCTCGAAAAACAGGCTGAACTTAGCGATGACGAAGCCGAATTGATTCGCGAACACAGCTATATGACCGGTGAAATATTACGAGATTTCACCGATCTGGCGGAAATCATCGATTGGGCCGCTAATCACCATGAAAAACTCGATGGCAGCGGCTATCCACTTCATTTGAATCATCGTTATTTGCACCTTCCAGACAGAATTATCGCCGTTGCGGATATCTTTACCGCGCTCGTAGAGGATCGCCCTTATCGGCTCGGTATGCCGTATCAAGAGGCGTTACATCTTATCGAAACTGATGTTATAAATGGCGCTCTGGATAACGATGTGTATCTTGTTTTGCGCCAGCATGCCGAGGAGTTACACCACCTCGTCACCCGCATACCGCGCCTCTGAATCTTCCGGTTGGCTGCGGGGTTCTATAATAAAAAGACGAATGTCTCATTCATCTGCCTGCAAGGAAATATTCGGTGAGAATCGCCACCATGACTAACTGGGCCTACGGGATCACCGTAGGCCTGACCATTGCATCCGGTATGGCGATGCTAATGGCTTCCGGCGCCGATCGCGCTGAACGCCAGGCTGTACAACAACGGGATGCGTTCGTTCGTCTTGCCGATGAGATAGAAAGCGACGCGTGGGAGCTTTCGGACCTCACGCGACTGTACGTCATCGAAAAACAACCAGAGACCCTGCAACAGTATCGTCAGCAGATCCAAACTCTCAAATCAATTGAAGATCGGTTGCTTAAACTAAAAGACATTGGCGCCAGCCAGCAGGAGTTGGCGCTGTTGCGCGACGGCCTGCGTATTGCCGATGAATTACAAGATGAACAGCAGGCCGCCATCGATCGCGTCGCTCGCGGCGAAGAGAAAGAGGCGATTTTGCAGGTTTACGGCAAGCCTTATGAGCAGGAGTTGGATCGGGTGCAAACGCAGATCGATCATTTCCGCCTGCTGCTGGAAGGCCGAACGAACAACGCCATGCAGCAAGCTACTGAAAAATCGCACCTCTGGCGGACGCTTTCGGAAGCGATGGTCGGCCTGACCGCCTTAATGTTTTTATTTGTTCTCGGTTTTATTCTCAAACGCCGGGTACTCACCCCTGTGGTACGACTCAGCGATGTGGTACAACGTCTGGCATCACAGGATTATGCCGTCGAACCACCGCACTTCAAACAGATCGATGAAATCGGCGATATGGCGCAGGCAATCCGCATCTTTCGCGAAAATGGCCTTGCCCGCCAGCGCCTTGAACAACAACGCGATGCCGACTGGGCGGTTCGTGAACTGCTGGCGCGAATGACTCAACGCTTGCAGGGATGTGAGTCATTCGAGGATGTGGTGAAGGTTGCTGAACTTTTCGCGCCCAACATCGCGCCGGACGTTCCTGGCCGACTGTATATTCTGGATACCGATCCCTGGCAAATGCGCTGCGTCGCGCAGTGGCTTTCGCCACCTGACGAGCCCGCAGTCTTTTATCCTGATAACTGCTGGGCAGTACGCCGCGGTCTGAGCCATCCGCCGGTTAACGGCGAGCCGGACATCGCCTGCTATCATCTGCCGCAAGAATGTAACGAGCAATCATTGTGCGTCCCACTGATCGCCCAGGGTGAAGCCATTGGCCTGCTCTCTTTTCGTAATGTCACCAGTGAGACAGCCCCTTCCCGCGCCTATCTCGAACTCATGGCGGAAGCGCTGGGCCTGGCGCTGTCCAATCAGCGTCTGCGCAACGCGCTGCTGGAAAAAGCGTTGTTTGATTCTCTGACCGGGTTGCGAAACCGCCACCATCTTGAGGAAGCGCTGCATACGCAGATGAATCTGGCGGTGCGCAACAACAGTCCGCTGAGCTGCCTGATGATTGATATCGATCACTTTAAGGCGGTTAACGATAATTACGGCCATGAAGCGGGCGATCTGGTGATTAAAAACGTCGCAGCGATCATCCAGCGCGCGGTTCGCGATATTGGCATGGCATTCCGCTATGGCGGCGAAGAGTTTTTGGTGCTGCTTTCCGGCAGCGATGAGGCCAGAGCGGAAGCCTGCGCGACTGAAATCTACAACAACGTGAGAAATATGACTTTACGCTGCGGGCTGACGGATATAGGCCAGGTGAATGTCTCTATCGGTATCGCCAGCTATCCGCAACACGCGCAAAGCGACAGCCTGCTACGTGCTGCAGATGCCGCGCTGTATCGGGCGAAAGAGCTGGGACGTTCGCGGATTATCCGCTTTGATATGCTGAAATCAGCATAACGTGTCACGCCAACCGGGAGTATATTGGCTCCCGCTTGGCGCATTACACCGATTTATCCACCCGGGTATCATTTCCCGACGTCAGGATACGCACCTTATCTCCCTTGTTGAAGATAAGCCGACCGTCGTAACCCTGTAGCACCTGTATCACCTGGCCGCTATTGGTTTTGATTAGCAGTTCAACCTGCTGAGCGCCCTGCTGCCGATCCTGGTGATAGCGTGAAGCGCCAGCTCCGGCCAGGGCGCCTGCGGCGGTCATTGCCGTCTGCCCTTTACCATTACCGAATTGATGGCCGACAACGCCGCCCAGCGTTCCCGCAGCCAGCGTGCGAAGCGGCTGGCGCTGATGCGGGTTGCTAATAATATGGCTTTCCTGTACGACGCCATAATCGACCAACGTTTTAGTCCCGGCGACCCCAGCCTGGCTAAACAACGCGGTCATTCCCAGCGCAATAAAGAGAAACTTCTTCATGATGGCACCCTTGTCTTTTCATTGCGGAAAGTCATTACGCATGTTCCGCCAAAGGGCGGAACATGCGTACATTGTTTAGTTTAGTGCCTGCTGCAGATCTTTTTTTACCTGCTCGCGCTGTTCAGCCGTCAGTACCTGATTAATACCGAAGTAATATTTCACTCGGTAATAACGCGTTTGCTGATCCAATTGCGCAAAAGCGGCTAACTGCTGTTTTACTTTCGCATCATCCCATTTGCCGGATTGAATCACATCAACCAGAGCCCCATCCTGGTAACCACCAATTTTGATATTTTTGAGGTTTGTTTCCAGCTCCTGACGCAGGGCCTGAATTTTGCTGACCTGATCGTTGCTCAGCTTGAGATGTTGCACCACCGGGTCCTGGGATAACGGCGGTACTTCGGTTGTCGTCGCGGCCTGAGCGGCAACGGAAAGACCCGCAGTCATCAACACGGCGGCCAGGGTGTTACGCAAGAAAGTATTCACGATAAATTGTCCTTAATACGCTTTATAAAGAGTGCGGATTATTACCTCCGGAATATGATCCATCTGTAACTAAGCGTTAAATTTAAATCTGAACAAATTTACAATAGATTTTATTTAATAGATAAAATAGCCGGGATGTCAGCAGCGGATCTTTTTTTAACTACACTTATTGCTAAATTGGTTGAATATTCTCTTCGATTCATCAGGAACGCCTTATGTCTCCACGTAGCGCCAGCGATCTGTACGCCGAAATGAAAAATATGTCAGTAGAAGAGCGTATTCGCTTTTTCTCGCTTTCGCTTGCGGAAATGCATCGTGAGCTACAGGAGAGCATCAGCGAGATTGAGTCGATGCAGCGAGCGCTGGCCGAAAGCGAGGAGAACCATCGACAGCTGGTTGAGACTGCACAGGATGCGGTGATTACCATCAATCATGCTGGCGTGGTGATTAACTGGAACCAGGCCGCGGAAAGAATGTTCGGCTGGTCCGCTGGGGAAGCTATCGGCAACAACCTGGGCGAGATGATCGTGCCGGAAGAGTTTCGCGAGCAGCACGCCCGTGGTTTAATGCGCTTTCAGGCGGCTCAGCCGTCGAATATCCTTAATCGCACCATCGAAATTACCGCCCTGCATCGCACTAAAGGCAAATTCCCTATCGAACTGTCGATCTGGCCTCATCAGCAATCAGGCAAGCAGATTTTCTCCGCGTTTATTCGCGATATCACCGACCGTAAACAGCGGGAGCAGGTGGTCTGGTTGCACGCCAACTTCGACGCGCTGACCGGATTACCAAACCGCAGGCTGTTGGTTAATCGCCTGGAGCTGGCGATTACTCAGGCCATCGCCAATGAGACAGAAGTAGCGCTGCTCTTTATCGATCTCGACCGCTTTAAGCCGGTGAATGACGTTTACGGCCACGCCGTGGGTGACGAACTGCTGCGGCTGGTGGCGTTTCGTCTACAAAGCGTTTTACGAGAAGGTGATACGGTGGCCCGCCTCGGTGGCGATGAGTTTATCGCCCTGCTCCCTGGTTTAAAAGCAAACGATCCGCTCCCCCGACAAACGGCGGAAAAAATCAGCAATGCGCTGACTCAGTCATTTTTGATCCACGAGCATGTTATTACGATTTCCGGCAGCATCGGCATTGCGCTTTTCCCTCACGATGCCGCAGATGCCGATACATTGCTGAACAGTGCGGATAAAGCGATGTACAGTAGTAAGAAGGCGACGCCGCGAGAGAGGTAAGTAAGGTATTCAGCCGTTTCAGCGTCAAAATACTGGCCCCGGAAGCGCAGCGGGTTGTTGATACGATCGGCGTAGACCTCCCCTTTTTCTCCCCATACGCCCGTCTTCTCTGACCACACTATCTCGCCCTGCAATGGCGTCAGGCGGTGCTGCCGGCTGCCAGTATCAAAAATACCCTGTGCCGCCGGCTGGAATCTTTTTTCCCGACATTATTCCATTTGCTAAAAGGGCTTTCGCATTGCAAAAACCACACAGTAGCGTGGATTTTTATCATTTAAAGAAATAGTTCTTACTCTCGCTAAAAAATAAACTCTCTCATTTTCGATTACTTTATAAAATTTCCACTATGCCCTTTTATTTAAAAAAAACTCAAGGTACTTCTTAGGTCTGCCTTTAAATGCTCTCTCTTTTCCATAGCTATAAGCATCGTTAAAATATTTGTAAGCTTCATCAAATTGTTCTAGCTCATAACAAACCATACCCAGATCGATCGATGGCGCTGTATCTATCTCCGACCCTCTCGTTTGCAACGTCATTTCGCCCCATTTTTTTGCCTCATTGTAATCACCAAGGTCAAAATAAGCGCTGAATATATTTGCGGAAATCCAGTTAGCAACTTGCCATTCTGGTTTTGGTTCAGGCAAAATACTCCAGGCTTTTTCATATTGCTCTAACGCCTGTGCATATTTTTTGTCATCATGCAACTCATTCCCTTTTTCAACAAAGGAGTTAACTTTGGATTCAATTCTTGGATTTTCGAGTTCTTTCATAGTGCAATACTCCTTTACTGGAAATACTGAGATTTTTCTTCTGGGCCAATAAAATTTTCAAAATGTTTATATCTATCAGGAAGCAAGACTCCCTAAGCCCTATGATTCCATTTATAACTTTTTAATGCTTGACATTATAGATATGCAATCCAATTTATTATTGAACCCTGCATGATAATTAACCAAGCAGGGTATTAAAGAAGTACATCCTTAAATTAAGAATATCATTACAATCCCGTAGATAACATCATTCCTTTATTAACTGTTAGATTCATTATACTTCCAAAAAAATCTGAAAAGGTTTTATTCATAAGATAAAGATGATTTAAATCATCATCATCACTAATATCATAGCTTTGTTTATTATCTTCAGCATGTAGGCAAGTCCGGTCCCAGTAATAAACTCCGGCTAAATCATTTTTAGTTATCAGGACATAACCATTGTCACTTGGATCCATGCCAATTATTAGCGCGCCATCAATAAACGATATTTCATCTAGTAACTCTTCATTAATTTCAATTATATCAAAATTACTATTACTAGTCTTATAACCAAGAAGCACATCGAATGAAATAAAATCATTATCAACCTTGTCGAATGGTAGATCGCAATAGTCAGGTGCAACGATTCTATATCCATTGTGTTTTTTTAAAAAATCTTTGTAATCATCAGGAAAAGCAACAGAGAAATGTCCCTCCAGATAACTAATATCTTGTTTATCAATACTTAATCCAGTCAAAATAGGCATTCTATAACTCCTGATATTATTGACAGTTGCTTTTTATTTTAGATACACCACCTCTATGGGTGAACCGGCGATGAATATTTTTGGGCACTTCCTGCATTGTGATGCCATTTTGATGATGATGCCACGTATTAAGATCATAATTCGCCTGACCTTTTGGCGCTAATGCATCTGCTTTACCAAAATCTCCTCCAGGTGACTTACTATGATCTCCCCTTAAGTCTGGAACATTAACACTCTGCCTTTCATATGGTGTAAAATCTGGAAACCCTTCTGGATAGCGAACAACATTGCCAGCACTATCTTGGTATACCCAAACTTTGCTTTCAACTTCTTGCCAAACCGTTCCCCCTTTATTAAGCCACTTGCTTATATCAGGTGAGTTTAACGGTTTTCCAGTCAGCCCCCACGGATCCACCCATCCCAGCGGGTTCGGCGCATACTGATAAACATTCAGCCCACCGGCTAATCCAATCGGATCAGACGAACAATCCTATCCCCTGGGCCAATCGTACCGTCAACCCGCACCAATCTAAGCTCTAAGATAGAGTTCCCAAAGCGCAGCGTTGCTATAAAGGCCGGGAAGAGTTAATTTATTACCCGGCTTTGCTTTGTTATTTACATGGATTCCAAAATGAAAAATCCCCTATATATATTTCATTCAATTTCAAGTCGGACGGAATGTTATCTATACTGTCAGCTATCTCATCAAATGGTGAGGGTAATATAAATTGAATGCCAAAATCCTCGTCTATAATAATGGAACCATTAAATATTCTTTGCCGATAAGTGAGTTTTTTTATCTCACCAAATTCTTGACCGGCATATAATAAGTTTTTGTATAACCCTTTGTAATTTTGATTGCATCCAATAGAAAATATATTTCCATCAGGTTCGGTTGATATAGTTAAAGTATCATCCAATACATAGGCAAATCTCTTACTCGCATCAGGTAGAAGATACTCTTTGTACTCAACACAATGGTCAGCATACATTTCAGCAAGATAGACAGATATATTTGTATTTAACAGCACATCGCCTAACGAATGAAATGATTTTATTTCTGCAGAAAAATCAAACATTTTACATCCCACCATTTACTAATACACCGTCGACATAAACAGGAGAGTCCTTTATTAGATCATAATTTTCAAAACCACCATGACCTATACGTCCATATACGATATCCTCACCTTCACTATTAGTCCTATAAACCTTCCAGTAATCATTTCCATGAATATTTTGTTGTTTTGCGTTACCACCAGGATGATAATCTAATTTATATGTTGTACCAGATTTTGTCGTTTTCACATATTGTATATGTCGAATAGCCTCAGGCCTACCAGCTTGTGGATAGATCTTCGTCCAACCTTTAGATGTTAAAAGGGAGTCTATTTCAGCCGGAGTTTTACCTGTTAATTTATTTACCCACCTTTGGGTTATATTGTCCTTTTCCGCGAAGCCACATTTTAGTCCCAGCGGATCGATCCAGCTTAATGGGTTCGGCGCATACTGATAAACATTCAGCCCACCGGCTAATCCAATCGGATCCTGGCTAATAAATCCCGCAATTTCAGGATCATAGTAACGATGTCGATTATAGTGCAGCCCCGTTTCAGCGTCAAAATACTGGCCCTGAAAACGCAGCGGGTCACAATGATAGTGCCAGCTCTCCTTCCTGCCCGCTTCCTGCGTCAGCAGCGCCAACAGCTGAAAACTTACAGGATAGTTGTTAATATCACCGGACTTAGAATATTTAAAGAGCGAATATATTATGATAAATTCACTTTAATATCCCGCCTATCCAGATACAGCTGTAAAAAAAAATAAGGTACCCCGCTCTGGGAATCACAATATCACAACAGTACATTTAATTAATTTATAACATAAATGTTTTTGTATTAAACTCTCAATATGCTTCCAATCTCCGCCACCTAATCCAGCTCCAATTTTTGGCATTTGTACAACCAATCGATTAATCAATGCAAACTCCGATAGTTTTTCAAGACATTCCTCAAGTGCGTGATATGATAAATATTGTTTTTTATCAGCATGGTTTTTTCTTATCCCATCTTGAGAAACCATATTAGCCACAAATATTCTATCCTTTTCATCTACAGATATGAACTGTATATCACCCAAAGTTAAATCTGATGTGTTAGAATATTTATCCAAATAAACCTTCTTGGCTGCTGGGTATTTTTTTGATAATGATAAAACAAATCCTTTCCCCCATTTACCTTTGTTATTAACTATATGAGCAATGATAGTGGCAGAACTTAATGGGACAGCAGCATCTCCAGTTACATATTGAATGATTTCTTTTTCTTTGTGATCATTCATAGCTATTAACCACACAGCCTCAAATTCGTCTTTTGATATAATCTGTGAATCAGATAGTTCTAATTCACTTTTTTTTCCATCATAAAGAAGGAAACCTATTTTATCATTTTCATCACTCAACGAGGCTGATGGGTAATATAAGCTATCCAAAACACTTATCTGTCTTGTGGCAATTTCCCCCATAAACTCTGTATACAGGATGCCTTCCCCAGACGTAAATTCCGCATTAGACTTATAATATTCAACCACAACTTGTGGACTTTCCACTGCTGACGATTCTATCCGAAACATTCAGTTCTCCTGTATTTGCAACTCTAAATGTATTTTTTCTTGGTTCTGTGACATTTAGCCCAGTTACATCTATTTCTACAAAATGAGTAATACCATTCAACTTTCTGGAATCACCATATATGTTACTTGCCAGTTGGCCCAGAGACATTTTACCTGTCCCTGAAGCATCTTTTAATGTCCTTCCGCCGATCATGGCTGGTGTAATATCTGTAAAATATTGCCCCTCACCAAAACGCGCATGTATATCACCTGATGAGGCGCGAATAGTCCCACTTTCCATAATCCCATTCATCCCCTCCTCGGTCGTATAATGATACAATGTCTTCGGTGTTAAACCTTTTGGATCTATATAACCCAGCGGGTTCGGCGCATACTGATAAACATTCAGCCCACCGGCTAATCCAATCGGATCCTGGCTAATAAATCCCGCAATTTCAGGATCATAGTAACGATATCGATTATAGTGCAGCCCCGTTTCAGCGTCAAAATACTGGCCCTGGAAACGCAGCGGGTTGCTGATACGATCGGCGTAGATCTCCCCTTTTTCTCCCCATACGCCCGTCTTCTCTGACCACACTATCTCGCCCTGCAATGACGTCAGGCGGACCGGCGCGCCGTTCGGGTCACAATGATAGTGCCAGCTCTCCTTCCTGCCCGCTTCCTGCGTCAGCAGCGCCAGCGGCTGAAAACTTCCCGGATAGTACACGTACTCGCGCATACTGCCGAACAGCGCGGCCTGCGCTTTCTGCCGCTGCAGCCGGCTGCCGGTATCAAAAATGTTCTGTGCCGCCAGCGGTTCGCGGGTGATAGTGACCGTTTCCCCCGCCAGCGCGTCGCCCTGCCAGTAGAACCAGCGCGTCTCTTCCGCCGTCTGCTTGAACACCCGGCGCCCCAGCCCGTCGTAACCGTAGCGCACCAGCCGCTCGCCCTTGCGCACCGCCACCAGCTGGCGGTTATCGTCCCAGCTAAAATCCTCTTTCTCGCCGTTATGCCGGACATCGCGCCGCTGTCGCAGCTCGCCCGCGCGATCGAATACATAACGCACCCCGCGCTGCTGCCCCTCGCGGAACCAGCCTCCGGCGCTCTCATTCACCGCCCGGGTCTGCGTCTGCAGGTGGCTGCCTGCCGCATCCTGCACAAACTGCCGCAGCGTACCGTCCGGCGCGGTATGGGCCGTCAAGCGCCCCACCGGATCGTAAGCGTAACGATCGCTGCCCCACAGGCTGTCATCGCGCCGGGTCAGGTTACCCAGCCTATCCCAGCTGAAGCCGCTGGTGAACAGCGGTAAATCATTCTGCAACACCTGCTGCGACGTCAGCTGGCCGAGCCGGTCGTAGGTGAAATGACGCGTCACTTCAGCCGACAGCTGCTCGCTGACCCGCCGCCCGGCCTCATCGTAACCCAGCACGATCGGCGCATCGTCATTCAGCTGGATCTGGCTCAACCGGTCATACTCATCCATGGCGTAACGCACCTGATGACCGCTGTCGCTGCGCCGGGAGACCAGCAGGCCGCGCTCGTTATAGCCATAATGCAGCTGAAAACCGTCCTGCTCCTCCAGCAGCACCCGCCCGGCGTCATCATAGCGCCACGCCAGCCGCCGCCACGGATTCTCACACAGCACCATCCGCCCGCAGGGATCGTAATGATACTTCGCCTGCAGGGTATCGCCGCTGCGCCGCTCGCTTAGCCGCCCACCGCGGTCGTAACCGTAGCGCACCAGCCGCCCCAGCGGATCCTCACGGCCGATCAGCCGGTTGCCTTTATCCCAGCCATAACGGGTCACCTGTCCCCAGTAATCGGTCTCCGCGGCGATGCGCCCCAGCGCGTCGCGGTCCAGCTGCCAGCGCTGACCGTTCTGGTTGATCACCGCCAGCAGGCGATCTTCCAGGTCGTACTGATAGCCAAGCGTCGCGCCATCCGGCGTCTCGCAGGCGGCCAGCATTCCTGTGCGGTTATAACGAAAACGGGTTATCTGGCCGGCTTCATCGGTGAAGTGAAGCGGTGAATCTTCCCGGTCGTAAGCGACGCGAATTTCGCCACCCTGCGGATTGACCATCGCCACCAGCCTATCCTTGCTGTCCCAGTGGAAACGGCTGCTGCCACCACTAGCGTCAATACGCTCCAGCAGCGTACCGCGCGCGGAATGCCGCAGTTGAGTGGTTCCCGCGCCGGCCTGGCTCAGCGCCTGCAAAAAACCAAACCGATCATAGCGATAACGACTCTGCCCGGAACCCGGCACGTCCGCCGCGCTCAGTTGTCCGTACTCATCATACTGATAGCGCGTGGTGACGCCGGTAGGGTCCGTTCCCGCCAGCAGGTTGCCGCGTTCGTCATAGTCCGAACGCCAGCACGCGCCTTTCTCATCAATCAGCGTCAGCAGATCGCCGTCTTCATTGTAGGCCGCCTGAATCTGGCTACCGTCCGGCAGATGTTCGGCGATCATTCGCCCCTGTTCATCATACTCCCAGCGACGCGCGCTGCCGTCCGGCTCAATGAGTTCGACGGTACGGCCAAAATCATCGTAGTGGAAGACGGTATTGCCGCCGATCGGATCGACCTCCGAAACCGGCAGGCCGTTATCATCAAAGCTGACAGACGTTACATGGCCGTTGGAATCGGTGATTTCCACTTCGTTGAGCAAGTCGTGCCAGGCGAAATGGTAATCCCATACGCCGCCGTCGCCCCAGGCGTGGACCACCTGCCACTCGTCATTGAACTGGTAGTGGAAGCCCTGGCCGTTACGGTCGACATGGCTGGTCATATGACGCTGTTGATAGTAGAAGCGCCGCGGATGCGAAAGCGCATCGATCTCCGCGCTCAACTGATTATCGCTATCGTATTCATAGCGGGTCAACGGCGTGATCTCGTCATCCAGCGCGTTGCGCAGGCGTAGCGCCCGCAGGCGGCCATCCTGCCAGGTGACGAGGATCTCCCTGCCGCTCATGCCGCGCGTGCTGACCTCGCGGATGCGCTCAAGTTCGCGTCCCTGCCAGTCGAACTGCCAGCCGTTACCGTTACGGTCCGCCAGCCGGTAAATCGCCAGCGGCCCGCGCTTACCGCGAAATTGCAGCCGCGCGCTCCCTTCCTGCTCAACATGCCAGAAGCATTCGCCATTGCGGGTTTCCCGCCACAGGCGGCTGCCGTCCGGCAGGCCGACAATAGCCTGCTCGCGGCCGTCGGACTGCGGCAGCGCCGCAAACAGCGTCATCCCTTCCGGCTGAGTCAACACCGCGACGCCTTCATCGGCCAGTATTTCAAGGCGGGTGTCCGCCGGGGTTGACCAGCCGTAACCGCACAGCCCTTCTTCATCGAGATCCGCCGACGAGTAGCTTCGCGTCCACGCCAGCGGCAGGCGGCCGGGTAACAAAAAATCCTCATGCTCCAGGCTCACGCTACCGTCGCGGATATCAACCGGTTCGGCGCGTAGCACCCGGCATTTCAGGACGCCGGGATCCATGTTGCGAAACAGCTTCTGGCGCAGCTTTTTAAACCGCCGCATAAACAGTCGCCACTGCGGCGTTTTTTTAACTTTCTTCAACCCCTTGCCCAACCCGCTTAACCCGGCGCGCATCAGCAGCGCCATCAGGTTGATGGTTGGCGGCCCGCCGACAATCACATTGTTGGGAATCGCGAGGTTAAACGTCAGCGGCAGCGTTAGCGAAAGCGGCTTTGGTTTGCTCAGCCGCTTCAGGCGGAACGGCGGCACCATCCCGAGGATGTTACAGCTCAGCACCGGCATGCCGATACGGGAAAACGGCTCACCGTCGACGGCGACGGTTTTACTGCCTATAAACAGCTCGTCTTCCATCTGCGGGCCGCCGGGCGCGCGCAGCGGCGGTACCCACACGCCGCCGACCGGAATATGTACCGCAATACCGCCGGTCCCCGCGCTGGCGCGTTTGATGCCGTTGACGTGTACGGTAGTGCCCAGCAGCGGCAGATAATCAAACACGTCGAAAACGATGCCAATATGCGGCGTCGGCAGCGGCCAGGGATAAGTATGGATATCCAGGCCAAGCTGCGGGTCGAAGTGAGCGCCGGAGTGCATCAGACGCGCCTCAGAACATGGCGCGCAGCAGCGCGCGCAGGAAGGTGCGCACTTCGGTGGCGAAACCGCCGTCCGAGAGGCTTAAAAACAGGATTGCCAGCAGCGTCACGGCAACAATAATAATAATCCGGGTCTTCATAGCGGGTTGCTCCCTGCAGTTTCAGTGGATGATGCATCGGTATTTCCCCAGGCAGGCAGGCTTTGCCATTCACCCGGCGGGGCATCAAAGGGGTGGGCGATCTCCGGCAGGCCGTTCCAGTGCGGATGCAGCGTCTCCCGCGCCAGACGGATCACGCGGCGAAAGCTGTCATCGCCGCCGCGGATCAGTTTTTCCCGCGCTTCGCGGATCAGCGCGAACGCGGCTTCCAGCTGTAGCTGTAACTGCCGATCCACGCGTTTTACCTGTTCGACGACGGGTTCCCGCGGCAAGCGGTCTTCCGCCTGCTGGATTAAGCGCTGTTTTTCGCTTTGCCAGCGCGTCGCGCAGGCCTCAAGCGCCTCGGTCCGCCGTTTATCATGGATGCGCAGCAGATCCTGAAATGCCAGCGGCAGCGTGGTCTGGGCGCGCTCTTGCCGTGGGATCGGCTCCGCCGCCTGGATGGCGTGGGCATACTCCTCCATCGCTTTTGCCCGATGCCCGGCGAGGTTGAGACAAAAACCGGACATCCGCCAGCCTTCTACGGCAAATACCGGATGTGGAATGGCTTGCGCTTCACCCGCCGCCCGACGATAGCCTTTCGCCGCCTGGAGATACTCTTTGCGCGCGAACCAGGCGCCGGCCTCGCCAAAAGTGCTTTGGGTACGCAGTTGTCCTTTAAGCGCCGGATCGGCAATTTCGCCGCTGATGTTTTGCGCCTGGCGGTAGTGTTCGACGGCCCGTTGATGATCGTTACCTTTCAACCAACCGCCGGCGATCAGGTTATGCATCATCGCCTGCTGGTCGGCCCAACCGCAGCGCTGGGCGACGCCGAGCGCCATGCCGCCGCGCGCGGCCACCTGCGCGGCGCTGCCTTTTTCCAGCAGCAGCATGGCGTCAGCCAGATAGCGGCGAAACAGCAGGCGATCGGGATTCGGATCGCTCTGCCCGCGCGCGGTTTGGTGCATCACTTTCATACTGTCGACATCATCGGTCAGCAGCCGTACCCTGCGCGGATGCGCCTCATACAGCGGCTGCCAGATCGGTTGCTCAAGGGTGTCGATCAGTAACAGTCTGGCGTTGCACGCCTCCTGCGCCAGCCAGCCGTTCAACCAGCGGTTCAACGCCTTTTCATCGCTGACGGCGGAGGGTTTCAGCACCAACACCAGATAACGTAAATCGTCATGAAATGTCGTCGCAAAATCCTGCAGCATCTGCCGCAACTGCGCCGGGCTATAGGTCGGAAGAAAGCGTTCGGCATCCCATATAGCGGCATCCGGCGTCGCTTCGTAATGTTCCACAAACTCGCGCCCAAGCGCGTCGCTGTAGCCATAGCTGGTCTCAAACGGCGTGGTTAGCCCCAGCAGCAGATCCGGCAGCGAGCGCCCTTCAGGGTGCTGCTGCAGCGCGATAAAACCATCAAGCAGCGACTCGCCGCCGGCAGGCACCCGCCAGATAAATAAGCGGATCTGCTCCGCCTGCTCGCTGGCGTCCAGCCAGCTAAGCTCAAGCTCGTTCATCACTTTTTCGGTCGGATTCTTCGCCGCGTTCATTCCTTTTCCCTGTCAGGCATTGAGCTCAATCTTCTTACCATTCACCATCACGCCGGCGGCGTTAATGGTGATCGTCGACCCGCCAGCGGTAATCTCCACGCTGCCGTTGCTTATCAGAATGCCGCTTTCACCCACGTTGATATGTACGGTATCGGTAGCGCTGTCGGTTACGCTCCCTTGCGTAAAGCGGGTATCACCGCCGGTGATGCTCAGGGTACGCCCGGCGCCGATCGTCACCTCTTGCTTGCTGGCAATGGTCTGCGTTTGCTTACCGGTCACGGAAATATCGTGATTGCCGGTCACTCCCAGCGTCTGATTGCCGGTGACCTGCACGTTACGGTTCTGCTGGACGCTGACGCTTTCGTTACCCTGCACCTGACGGGTGCGATCCTGTACGACCGCCAGAGACTGCTTGCCTTCGACGGTCGCGGTATGGTTGCTTTTCACCGTGGTGGTATGGTTGCCGCTAATAGTTTCATCGCGGTTCTGCTCAACGCTTAGGGTCTCATTCCCCTTCACGCTCTCGGTACGGTTCTGCTCAACGGTGGTGGTTTCATTACCATTGATGGTTTTGCTGCGATCTTTGCCGACGGTAACGCTTTCATTGCCATCCACCGTGCGGGTTCGATTCTGTTTGATATGGCTGGTTTCGTCTTTGCCGACGGTTTTGGTGCGGTTATTGCCGACATCATGGGTCTCGTCGTTTTCGACTTCAGTATCCATGTTGCGCTCGGCGTGCAGCCAGAGCTGCTCTTCGCCGGGTTTATCTTCAAAACGCAGGGCGTTGGCGTTGTCCGGCGAACCATCCTTTGAACGGCTCATAAAGCCCATCTGCGTGGCTGCCGCCGGTAGCGCCCACGGCGGCATACTGGCTTCGTTATAGACGCGGCCAATGACAATCGGCCGGTCCGGCTCGCCGTTAATAAAGTCCACCACCACTTCATCACCGACGCGTGGGATCTGAACCCCGCCGTAACCCTGGCCGGCCCAGGCGCTGGAAACGCGCACCCAACAGGAGCTATTTTCATCGCCCTGGCTTTCGCGGTCCCAGTGGAATTTCACCTTAATCCGGCCATATTTATCGGTCCAGATCGATTCTCCTTTCGGCCCTACCACGCGGGCGGTTTGCGGCCCGTAGGTGCGCGGCCAGTCGGTCCTTGACGCAGGGACAAATGGCGTCGCGGCGGGAATGACGGTGAACGCGATGCGGTGCTGCGCGGTATTTCCGCCGCCGGAGGCGTACTGATTCTCTTCAAAATCATAACGGGCGCCCACCACCAGCCATTTAGCGTTATCAGCCATATTGGGCGCATGCGTCAGCGTAAACGTGTGTCCCGGGACGATACCGGTCGCGGTGGCGATACCCTGCGTTTGCTGCTGTTCGGCCTGCCAGGACTGCTGACGAATGCGGGCGTAGGCTTCGCCGTCGCCGTGCTCCATAAAGCGCCCCGGCCAGTCGTAAACGTCGATTTTGCCCGGCGTCGGCGAGACCGGGTTCTGCAGCGTTTGCAGCATCCAGGCGTGGGGCTTGCGAAAATCATAGTCATCGGTGCTGTAAAGCCCCGGCGTGACGACGTGGCTCGCCATCAGCTGGCTGATGCCCTCTTCGCCGACCGCGCCGCCGCCCGGCTGCGCATGCCAGGGAATAGTTTCATAACCGGGGAAGGATTCAGCCTGCTGATAGTCATCCATCAGCACCAGGGTATGGCCGTCTTTATCGTGGCGGAACAGATAGCTAATACCTTCCAGCTCCAGCAAACGGCTGATGAAATGGAAGCTGCTTTCCGCGTACTGCACACAATAATCCCACTGCCGGTAGCTACGCGTAAGTTTGTCCTCAAACTTAACGTTATGCTCGCTAAACAGTTTGGCCACGATATCCGGCACCCGCTGCTGCTGGAAAATACGGAAGTTGCGGTCGCGCATCATCGGCCAAAAATCGGGTTCCAGCGTGGTCTGATAGACGGCGTAGCGCGTCTCGCCAAGATCTTCGGCGCGCACGGTAACGGCGGTGATTTTGCCGGAAAGATAACGCTCCTGCCCCCATTGGCCGGGGACCGCCACCGTCATGTTTTTGCCAAGCATGGCCTGACGGTCGATAGCAAAATCCTGGCTGAGTAAATCGACCTGAAAGTGGAAAGGTTCGGACAGTTTCTCCTGCCCGCTGAATTTCCAGAATAATAACGAGGAGCTGTCGACAGATGACAGGATCGATATCCGATTAACCATATGGATTCCTTTATGGTACAGGCAGCCGCGGGGCAAATTCCTTAAGATTGATAAATTATCCTGAATATTTATCAGAAGTCATCTCTCTGCCCGATAATTCCCCCAGGAATACTCTTAATTATTCAACTCTGTGCTTTTGTTCATCTTTATACCGTCATTATTAGTAGTGGAGCTTTCTTAACAGGCGTTAATTAGTGGTTTGACTTATTAGCAACGGTAATGAGGTAAGTCTGAAAATAGCCTCCTGGCGCGAAGAAATATGTTTAAGCCTGCGCGGACGCTTTAAAATAACCGCGGCTGCGAACTGCCATCACAGCCATTTGCTCACCGGCCAGCTCTTGCATACGGTCGGCCGGTGAGCAATCCCAGCGCGTTAATCGCGCAGACATCCCGGTCTCGTTAATATCAGATCCTTTACCCAGTCATATTCAGATTCTTTTTACATAAAATCGCCGCGCTATTTTCGCCAGCTAAACGGCGAAGTCGTTAATATTAGCGATGAGGTAATCTATTGTTTATCAACCGGCTTCAGACATAAAACCCCCGCCAGCCGGGCGCTGGCGCAGGTTTTGATAAGGTACGCCCCTCTTGATCTCTGCCACCGATCTACAATACTGTATATGCATACAGTAAAAATAATCGGTGATCATCATGCAGTTTTTCACACTAACCGAACTACGCCAGATCGTGGCATTACCGCTGTTCAGCGACCTTGTTCCCTGCGGTTTTCCTAGCCCCGCACAGGATTATGTTGAGCGGCGTATCGACTTGAATGAACTGCTGATTCAGCATCCAGGCGCCACCTACTTTGTGAAATCAAGCGGTGACTCAATGATTGACGCTGGCATTGGCGATGGTGATTTACTGGTGGTGGATAGCTCCCGCAAGGCCGTCCATGGCAGCATCGTTATTGCCGCAGTGGATGGAGAATTCACGGTTAAGCGCCTCCAGTTACATCCTGTTGTCATGCTCAAACCTGACAATCCCGCCTACCAGCCGATTATGCCAGGCAGTGAAGAGTGTCTGGAAATTTTTGGCGTGGTGACCTACATCGTGAAATCGGCGGGCTGATCGTGTTTGCCCTGTGTGATGTGAACTCGTTCTATGCTTCCTGTGAAACCGTCTTTCGCCCGGACTTACGCGGCCGCCCGGTGGTCGTTTTGTCCAATAATGACGGTTGTGTGATTTCACGTTCTGCGGAAGCCAAACCGTTTGTGAAAATGGGTGAACCGTACTTTAAACAAAAAGATATCTTCAGACATCATGGGGTGGTTTGCTTTAGTAGCAACTATGAACTCTACGCCGATATGTCCAACCGGGTAATGACGACGCTTGAAGAGATGTCGCCTCGCTGTGAAAAATACTCCATTGATGAAGTTTTTTGCGATCTTACCGGCGTGCGTAACTGCCGCGTTCTTACCGAGTTTGGACATGAGCTCAGAGCCACGGTGCGGCAACGCACGCACCTGACGGTAGGCGTCGGTATAGCCCAGACAAAAACGCTGGCTAAACTGGCGAATCATGCGGCAAAACGCTGGCAACAGCAGACAGGAGGCGTGGTTGACCTGTCGAATGCGGAGCGGCAAAGAAAATTGATGGCGGCGCTACCGGTGGAAGAGGTTTGGGGAGTGGGTCGACGCATTGCGAAGAAGCTTGAAGCGATGGGGATCCGGACGGTATTGCAGCTGGCTGACACGGATATTCGATTCATCAGAAAACACTTTAATGTCGTACTGGAAAGAACCGTCCGTGAATTACGCGGCGAACCCTGCCTTGAGCTGGAAGAGTTTGCCCCGGTAAAGCAAGAGATCGTCTGCTCCCGTTCGTTCGGCCATCGCATTACGGAGTACGAAGAAATGCGCCAGGCCATCTGTAGTTATGCCTCCCGGGCAGCAGAGAAACTTCGTCAGGAACATCAATACTGCCGGTTTATCTCCGTCTTTGTAAAAACCTCACCCTTCGCGCCTGACGAACGGTATTACGCCAATAATGCCTCGGTGGCCCTGCTTACCCCAACGCAGGACAGCAGAGATATTATCGCCGCCGCGACGCGTTGTCTGGATGCCATCTGGCAAAGTGGCTGCCGGTATCAGAAGGCCGGGGTAATGCTGGGCGATTTTTATAGCCAGGGCGTCGCGCAACTTAATCTGTTTGACGAAAATGCGCCGCGAAAAAACAGCCAAAAATTGATGGAGGTGCTGGACTGCCTGAATGCAGAAGACGGACGTGGGACGCTTTACTTCGCCGGCCAGGGTATCCAGCAACCGTGGCAGATGAAGCGGGAAATGCTCTCCCCGCGATACACCACCCGATATAGCGATCTGCCCACGGTTAAATGATTCCCCAACAGGCCAAACCTTAAATAAAATCAGGTTTGGCCGTCATGGCGTCCGTGAGGTTATTAATTGAATATAAAATTGCGCAGCGCGTTTCTCACTTGTCCTTCTGCGGTTGCAGAACAAGTTGATGATGGCTGGCCTCAATGACGCGCGCGCGGTCCGGGTCAAGATCCTCACGGGCAAGCACCAGCTTCCAGTCGTTTTTCGTCAGATCCGGCGCCCGGAACAGCGCCACCACGGCGACATACTGAGCCTGTTCATCCAGCGGCATGGTGAGACTCATCGCCGTTCCCGGTTTGAGCACCAGGCCGCGGCTGGCCAGTTGGTCGTCTTTTAAAATGTCCTCTCCTTCCACCGCCAGCTGCTGGTACACCGTCTTATCGAAGGTCTTGCGATCTTTCAGCACATAGACCCGCACCATCACCGGCTGGGAGGCGCTGTTATCCTCGCGGTTATCGGTGTTTAACGCATTGCGCGCGCTAAAATCCAGACGCAGCGTTTTCACCTGGCGATAAAATACTGACTTTACGGCGGACGAAGCGCCGTCGCTGATTTTCTGTGTTAGCCCACAACCCGCCAGCATGAACGGCAGAAGAATCAGTGCGGATAGTTTAAGCGAAGTGATATGCAACACGTTGGTTTCCTTGTGATAATGATGCAAGCGGCATGCCGCGGTAGCCGCCCAGTTCCGTGGTAAACGTGGCCGGTAAATCCGGCGGAACCGCGTCCCCCTCCATGCCCAGAACGCCGGTAATACCGAGCATAAACGGCGTTTCGCCGAGCACCGGCGCGGGTAACAGCGGCGTGGGAAGCGTTAAGGTGATTTTGGCCTTATAGCGCCAGCCGAGATAAACCCGCAGCAGAACCAGAAAGTCCGCATAGATTTGCCCTTCCGGCATCCAGCCTGCGGCTTCGGCGATATCATCGGTATACAGCGCGATCAGCAACTGGCTGGCAATCTCGGTCGTTTCATCGCCCAGTAACGTATAGCCATCAAGCAGGAAATCGTTATCGTCGTAAAAACCCAGCGGCTGCGCCGGGTACACCGTCCGTGGGCAGTGCGGCGACGCTTCCGCCCGCGTATGGGGCGCCAACAATCGTACCAGCGCCTGAATTCCCTCTTCAGTGCGCGCGGGCAGGCGCATCACGCTGAGTAATGCCAGAAAGCGAGATACCGGCGCGGCAATATGCTGCGCGGTGCCGGGAATGCCCAGCCCGATCAGCCCCAGCAGGCTCTGCGAAGTACGGTCGCGACCGCCGTCTTCAAAGGTTGCCGGATACGAGTATTTGCGCCAGATGCGATAAAACTGGCTCAGAATGCGGTGGTTGAAAATATCGAGAAATGCTTCCTGCGCCTCATGCCCTTCTCTTTGCTGCGCAATATCATCCAGCCAGGCGGTGGGCAACGGCGAATCGACACCGTATAGCCCCATAAAGGTGGTGCGCAGCGTCGGCGGCGCGTCGGGATGCGCCTCATCATACTCCACCGCTTTGAGTTCGCTGACCGGAAAACCCATCCCCGGATGCGGGCGAAAGCGTACCGGATCATCCGCCGGGTTCAGCGTGCTGCCTAATGCCGGCGCGCCAGGTCGCGATTTTTCCAGTAGCTGACAGAAGCGGTAAAAGTTGATGCGCTGAATATCCCGCTCAAGCCGCGGGCTCAGCCGGGAATGCGGCGTTTGTGGTTCTCCTGCCATTCGAGACGCTCTCCGGTAGGTTGCAGTATCAGAATCAGACGATTAAACAGGTGGATGTCGGTATACAGGGCAAAGAAGCGGTTGAGCATCTCGCCAAACAGACAGATGTCGCCGTGCCCGGCGAAGCCGTTACCGTCAAGCGTCACTTCTATCTGCACGCCGCGTAGAAAATGCCCCTCGGCAAAACGTTCCACCTCACAGTGGCTCACATCGACGATCGCCTGCAGACGACGGCGGTTCATTTCGTTATCCGTCCAGTCATACAACGCCAGCGCGCCGCGCAACACCTCGGCGTTATCCATCATCCACAGGAAGCTGCTGCCGAGATGACTCAACACCCGCCAGTGAAAACGGTCGCGATCCGGTGGATAACACGGCAACGTCGGCGCGGTGAGATTACGCACCTGGAGGCGCGACGTCGTGGATTTCACCACCGTGTCCAGCAGCGTGCTTTGCAGCGCCCGGCGCGGCAGCTGGCCGTTGGTGCCGATCAGGCTCAATGACAGGGTTTCATTCTGCGGCACGCGATGCTGGTCAAACGCCTCGCCGCCAAGCGTCAGCCAGGTATCATGTAGCCCGGACGGGCCACGTTTAACGCGCGTGTGGTAATAATATTCCGGCGCATCATGGCGCAACATGCCGCCTTTGTGGCGAAAACTGGTAAACGGCACATACGCCTGGGTGCCGGAAAGGTGAGAAGAGGTGACGGACTCCACCGAATAGATTTCGGTGTGTCCATCCTGGACGCGCATGGGGCGCAGCAGATACTCACTTTGTAGTGAATCCAGATGCAGCGGGTCCGACTCCAGCGGGAACAGGTTAATAACCGGGGTGCAGTGTAAGCGCAGATGTTTCTCTGACAACGCGTATTCCTGCGGCCACGATTTATCCAGCACCACGTCTATCTCAAACCATCCCGGCGCATCAGGAAACGTCATATTCTCCAGGCCGCACAGCGCGACCGACATAAATTTTTCACGAAAGCTGAAATACTCCAGCAGCAACTGGTAGCCGCTGAACCCGCCGCTTTGAGGCAGCAGCGCCTCATCGTTGGCAAACCCGCAGACGGCAAAATGGGCCGCCAGCGGTCTACTATCAGTCTCCCCCGCCAGACATATGCCGATGTGCGCCACGTTCAGGGTCAGCGCTTCATGCAGCGCGCAGGCCAGCGGCGCATCGGCATTCAGGTATAGCGGGATACGGCGCAGGTCGAGCGTGCTCCAGTCAACCAGCTCGCCACAATCAAAACGCAGACAAATCGCCTGGCGGCCATCCGCCAGCGTCCTGATACTGGCGCGGGAGAGCGCGAGCGGCTGTAAGGTTAGCGGCTGGGTCGTGGTGTAACGGCAGCGGGTGCCCGTCTCGCCGATAGGCCGGGAGATCACCTCCGTCCCCTTCTCCAGCCGCTGTGGCTCTTTCATCTCCCGCCAGTCGATGCTGAACTCCACCATCGCCAGCGACGGAATGGTACGTAGATAATGCGGCCAGATCATACTCACCAGCCCGCCGGTCAGCTCCGGCAGATCGTCGTCGAGCTTTTCGCGCAGCCGCCCTATCAGGAAAGCAAAGCCCTCGAACAGCCGCTCAACATAGGGATCGCGGGCGCCGGCTTTATCGAGGTTTAACGCCGCGGCGCGATCGGGATGGGCGCGGGCAAACTCCTCGCCAGCCTCGCGCAGATAGCGCATTTCAGCGTCAAAATAACGCAGAGTTAAATCGTCCATGGAATATCTCAGATGTCAGAATTAGAAAACTCGCTGCTTGTAAAGCAGCGCTTGCAGAGTGAATGTCGGCCCTTATTCCTCTACGTCACCGTCAGCAAACGGTTCCGCACGGGAGGCCTCCACGATGAAAATCTGTGTCGGCAACGTGAAGTTTCGCAGTTTCAGCAACGCCAGCGGGCCATCGCCGAGTTCGGTACGCAGCAGCCACTGCAGTTGCCGGTTATCCGGCGTATTGACCGTCAGACGAAACAGCCCATCGCCGATCTGCTGGCGCTTCATTCTCTCCAGCATACGCAGCGTGCCCCACGGGCCGCTGTCGTTCGCCAATAGCCGAGCGCCCGCCGCCACTGAGCTCCAGCTCAGCATCGCGCCGGGTTTGTTGAACGTCCCCGGCCAGCGGAAACTTTTCCATTCGGCAAGCTGGTTAAAGTAGTGCAGATTCTGGCCGTCGAGGGTGAGCTGCGTTTCAACAATGCCCGGCGTCGCCACCCCCTGTAGTTCAAACCCCATTCCCTGACTGCCGTCGGTAAACAGGATGTCGGACAAGGAACTCAGTTGATTAATCGCCTTCAGGAAGGCCGGATTGAAAGTCAGCCCCTGACTGTGCGCGCTATCGGCCACCCAGCGGCTACCCTCGCGGTTGAGCACGCCGCCCAACTGTCGGGCAAGAAACTGGTCGATTCGCCCGCTATCGCGACGGATGAATGCCGCCAGCATCGGTAGCGAGACATCGTTTTTGCCCGCGGCAAACGGATAGCGGCCGTCGAAAGCCGAATGCCAGTTAGCGACCACAGAACGCTGCCACGCCTCGTTCAGGCTGGCAGCCGATGGCTGCAGCACCGTTTCCCAGGCCTGCGTCAGCGGCTGGACGAACATGGTCTGGCCGAAACCGCTCCACTCTTCGCCGAGGCTGGCCGCCACCAGGCTGCCGTACTCCTGGGTGTCGGTCAGGTCGACGCTTTTACCCTGGAACACGGTCTGCGCCAGCTGCTGCATCATCGCCTGCGGGTCGGGGGCGTTTGCCACCTGCTGGAGCCGCAGGCGTACGCGGGTCAGGCGCGTCAGCCAGGTCTGTAAACTGAGGGTGCTGTCTGCGGCGACCACGCTCTGAGAGGGATTTTTGCCCATCAGCGCCAGCAGCGGCCCAAAGGTACTTTCCAGCGGGCCGCGCGCGCCGCCGGCCTGCTGATCGATAAACGGCTGCTTATCCTTATCAAGTAGATTTTTAGCCGACTTCACCAGCGAATCCGCCACACCCTCACGCTGCTGCCCGGTCTGCCCCTGCCAGGCAAGGGTATTCATCAACGCAATCAGCGGCGACTGACGAACGTCGCCCGCCAACGTCAGCTGATCGGTCACATCGGCAATATTGCGCGCCGGATTCAAGCGGATGCTATTGAGAAAACCCAGCCACGCCCCGGCGAAATCGGTGAAATAACGATCGGTCAGCCGCTGTTTCAACGCCTCCGGGGAGACGTCGCCGCTGACGGTCTGGCGGCTATCGCTCAGCACCCAGTCGATCTCATCGCGCCTGGTCGCCACCGCCTTATCGATCGCCTCGCGCACGCCGCCCTCCCACGCCTGACGGGTAAACATCCCCGGCACCACCTCTTCCGTGGTAAACAACCGGCTGGCATTGGTCTGCGGCGTCATATCTTCCAGCGTCATGTCGGCATAGTTGCGGCGCACCTGCAGCAACATGTTCTCGTAAAGCGTGCTTTCAGCGTTGCGCCGCCCGATTTGCGCCAGCAGCACCTGACGCGCTTGCGTCACCAGCGCGGCGTCCGGGGTGATTTTCCACGCCGGCTGCGACGGCAAGTTGTCCATATAGAAGGCCCATAGATCGGGGGCGATACTCTGCCATAGCGCCTGGGCGACTCCCTGACGCGTCTGCTGCGCGGCGGTCATTGTCTGGCGGTAAAACGCCGCATCGGCTTTATCCGGACGCGCCATCATCAGATAGGCCTTTAACTGGTCATAACCCGCTTTCGCCAGCTGCGCCCGCTGCGGGCTGCGCGGCGGCAGGTTGACCAACACCGTCAGTTGCCGGGTGAGCGCTTCTGCCGCCGCGTCGCGGATCAGACGCTGGTTAGCCCGCCCATACCACGGCAGCAGCGCGGTAGAAAGCGGCGCATTATGATTAAGACCAAAGCGCTGATACCAGGGCGCGCCGTTGGCGAGCTGATTCTGTAGACGGCCGATATCGTTACGCAGCACCTGCAAATCGATCAGCTGTTGGTCGTTAACGACGGGCTGCCGCAGCAGCTGTACCCGCTGGGTGGCGCTGACAATTTGCTGGCGGTTGACGATAAAAGAGAGCAGGCTTCCCGCCGCCCACAAGCCAAACAGCGCCAGCAGGCCGACGCCGAGGGAGCGGCGCCACGCCCCCCCCACCGGCACGCCGCGCGCGCGGCCGCAGTCTGCGATGATCCCCTGCCAGACGGCCGGGGCCGGCCAATGGTGGGGATAGAGCCCATTGTCCACCGCTTCTTCCGCCTTTAACGAGGGGCTGAACAGCAGACCGCGGAGCGGGATCTGTTGCAGATGCCCGGTAAGCCACGGCGTCAGTAGCGTCTTCCAGCCGCTGATACCGCCCTCCTTCAGCCATTTAGCGATACGCAGCAGGTAATCGTGGGACGAATCAGCGCACAACTGCTGGGTCCCCTGCGCCAGCATGGCGGGCAGAATGGCGCGAAGCTGCCGTTCAACATCCTGCGGGACGGCCCGCGGCGGGAACAACGCCCCCAGCGTCTGGGTAATGCGTGTATCCTGCGGCCAGTCGCTGTCGCGGAGTTGCCACAGATAGACCGGCGGCTGGTAGCGCAGGACCTGCGCAACCTGCTCCAGCGTACGCAAATACTCGTCCAGGGTCGCGGCGGTGGCCTGAGCATTGTCCAGCGCCAGCACGATACCATCCAGCGGCCGGCAGCCGCGCAGCCGACGCAGGGCGCTGAGCCGCTCGTTATCCACCGTCGCCGACAGGCTACCGCCGTGAATTAGCACCGTACCGCGGCCCTCCAGCCATTGCTGTTGCGCAAGGCCTGGAGCGATGGCGGCAATCTGCGACGCCTCGCCAGCGACCCACAGCAGGCGGACCTTATTGCGCCACAATCGGCCGTAGCGGCGACGGAGAAAGTGCTTTAAGGACGCAAACGGCTGCGCCGGTTTTGTCTGCTGGCTAATAAAAGTCCGCGTCTGACGCTGTTGCCCATCGGCTTTTTGCCTGATAAACAGGTGGAAAGCAATAAAGCCCAATATCCAGAGACAGAGACCATACGCCCAGATCAGGCCACAGACGGTCACTATCTCGCGGATCGCCGTCCACTGCAGCGTGCGGTTGGCGTGCCAGTTCCACCATCCCAGACCGCTCAGCAGGACCACAATTGTCCAGACGGCAAGACACAGGGTCGCGGTAGCCGCTACGGTCATTACCGCGGCATTTTTTTCCTTGAACATAAAATTGATGATTCCCTTAGCCACGGGCGTGCATCATCACGCCCGTATAGCGTTATTAAGGATACTTAGCGGATATAATGAATATGGCGATAACGAATTAAGGCAGCAGTATTTTAAAAGCCTCGCTTTTTATATCGCGATATATTTTACCCAACACGCCCGATACCGTATTCAGTTCTTTCATATCCGTTCGCGCCTGCACTAATATATCGCCAACATTAATATCTATAATCGCTTTTACCCGCTGGCCAAATTGTTTCACCGAATCCCACGTATCGTCATCGTTATCGTAAATCGTCCGCGACGCAAAATAACCGTGGGAAAACGAGGAGTGCAGCGGGTCGTGATTATATTTGGCCAGCGTGTCATGCACGTAGTTATCGTAAAAATCCAGCATCGTCGGCGAGCCCATCAGCGCCGCCCGCCGGGCATCGCCGCTTTTCTTGATCTGGATATATTCTGACTCCTGCGCCGCCACCAGCGGACCGCCAAGCTGGTTGGTCTGCGTGGTGGGGATCACATCCAGCAGTACCTGAGCCAGCAGCGCCACGATACCGGTATGGGCAAAGTCATAGCCCCACGCCGCGCGGTCCAGCCGATCCTTATCGATAAACGGCACTTCACGCGGCCCTTCGTTTTCCACGGGCGCCGCCGCCGACGGCAGCGCGCCGGACGATTCATTCAGCGCCTGCTGATAGAAAGGCTTGCGCTGATAATACTTATCGGCGTATTGCGGGCTGGCAAAGCGCTCGGTGCGCCAGGCGGTGATCCAGCTCAGCTGGTCCGCCAGCATCACCTCCAGCGCTTTGGCCTTCAGCGGCACATACACCGGATCCGGCAGTTTACCCAGCGGGCCGTTCTCCGGCGGCTTCGCGGCGGCGGCGGCTTTCGCCTTATCGCTATCCGCCTTGTCGTGAGCCGCCTTCAGCGCGGCAACCGGATCCCGGCCCTGAGCCACGGCGATGGCCACCACCTCCGCCTCGTTGACGGCCGGCGTTTCGCTCTTCGCCCCCGCCTGCTGCGCCCCGGCCTGCTGCCAGGCGTTAAACAGGGCGATGGCCTGGGCGGAGATTTTGAATTGGTCCAATACATAAACAGACATCATTCGATAGGTTTTATCTTTGGCGCCGCCGGGCAATACCTCAGGAGGCACGCTCAGCGGCGCCCCGGCATCAAAGGCAGCGGCATACATATCGTGCAGCACAATCTTTGACAGCAGGCTGGCGGCATCGGTCTGCACTTTGCCGAGTTCGGTGGGTTTACAGTCGCCGCCAACATCGGCATGCATCCCGGGATAGACCACCTCCACCGCTCCTGCCGGGTATTTACCGTCCGGACCGCGGATGGAGTCCAGCGGCAGGTCGCCATGCTGCTCGTGACCGGCGACAAAGTGGTAGCAGCTTTTTAAAAAACCTTTGGTGGCCGGCAGCCGCAGGCTGTTGGCCGCCCAGCCCAGATGCCCGGTGGCCGACGGCAGGATATGCGGCACGCCAACCGCGGAGACCGTATCCAGCAGTCCCATAAACTCGATACTGATGGGGATGCCCAGCAGCGTGGGTCCCCCCGGAATCACCGTCCCCGCCGGCAGCATATTTGTCGCATCGAGCGGCATTTTAGCATCATCGAGCAGCGACTCCAGCCCGCGGGCGAAGGCGCGGGCGGTGGCTGCCCCCCGGCAGTAGCCGTAGACGAACAGCTTGATTTTGGCGATGCGCCGCTGCGAGCGCTGGATATGCAGCCGCGTCGGTTGCCGCGGCCACTGATTGACCACGCAGCCCAGATGATCGTCGCAGAATTTTTCAAGCGCGCTTTTACGGTTAAACTTCTGGGTCAGCCGCGAGAAGGGCCAGACGGTGGCCATCTGTGGCCGAAAGGTATCCAGCTCGCTGTCCTCGATCCTTTCCTTTTTCACCGCATAGCAGATACTGCTGTAGATTTTAAGCAGCGCCTGGTTGATACGATCCTCACCGCCGTTGGCAAACAACTCGCCGTCCAGCGAGTAGTGCTTCTCACCAATCTCCGGAAAGCTTGCGCCACAGCCGGGGAAGTAGTAACAAAAGAATCCGTCATCTTCCGCTGGCGGCAGCTGGCCACTCCAGTTAGCCGCATGGTAGAGCCTGCCGATATTGGTCAGCGGCGGATTACGCGAGCCGTAGACCTCATCGGCCCCCTTTTCATTACAGCAGGTACCGTCGAAGAACAGGCTGATATGCAGGCTGGCCGGGCAGCCCGGTTCCGTTTTTTTGTCCGATGGATGATCGGACTCCCCGATATACCCCTCCAGGTACTGCCTGGCATGGTTGCCTTCGGTCTGCGTTCTGCTCGCCGGCAGGCGGCCGCGCTCGTTGTATTCGGTTTTCTGCTGCGTAGAGTTATCGGCAGGCTTTTCTCCCTTTTTATCATCCGGCTCGGGAAACTTCGGCGGTAAACTGGCGGCTTCCGCGGTGGAGGCTTTAACCGTAACCGGAGTGGCGCCGGTCTGAAAGGCGGCAATAAGCGCCTTCAGGGCATTCAGCGTGGAGTCTGCGGTGTCGGACATACGATCTCCTCCTTAATATGATTTATAAGCACATTTTGCGCTTTTTTTAGTCCGTCAGCCTCAGGCTGTATCGGATATTCAGGGGCCGCTCGACCGTAGCAGGAACGCACTATCCGCACCTTATCGCAAGGGAAAATATGGATATCAAAACCACAAGCCTGCCCTTTCTCCCAGCGTTCAATCGGCACGGTGATCGGTCCATGGTGCTGGTAGTGACTCGCATGATCGCCAGGGATATGTTTCGGGTCTATCCATGCGTTAGGATCGGAGGTCCAGGTGATTTTTGCCGTCAGTCCCGGCCGCCAGACATCCGGCACCATCACACAGCAGAAGCCACCGCCGCCGCCGTAGGAATTGGCGCCTGGCCCGCCGTAGCCATTCACCTGCACCGAAACGATGGCGTCCGGGCCGTGGTTTAAGACGGCTATATCAGCGGCGCTCATGCCGTCGCGACTGTGGTCGCGACAGGCCGTCAGCAGGCAGAGAAAAACAGCGGCCAGCACCGCCAGCCCGCCGGACAAAATACGGGTATGCTTTATCATTGATGTGTCCTTACAAAAGAAATTAAATGCGTCGTTATTAAGAGATAACGTGATGACAGAATTGTATTTTTGCTGATATATATACCTCCCGAATATTTGTGATAATGATATTTATAGCGGTCAAATAAAATTGGCCGCTATAAATATCTTCAGCTGTATTTTCATATCCGTTCGCGCCTGCACTAATATATCGCCAACATTAATATCTATAATCGCTTTTACCCGCTGGCCAAATTGTTTCACCGAATCCCACGTATCATCATCGTTATCGTAAATCGTCCGCGACGCAAAATAACCGTGGGAAAACGAGGAGTGCAGCGGATCATGATTATATTTGGCCAGCGTGTCATGCACGTAGTTATCATAAAAATCCAGCATCGTCGGCGAGCCCATCAGCGCCGCCCGCCGGGCATCGCCGCTTTTCTTGATCTGGATATATTCCGACTCCTGCGCCGCCACCAGCGGACCGCCAAGCTGGTTGGTCTGCGTGGTGGGGATCACATCCAGCAGTACCTGAGCCAGCAGCGCCACGATACCGGTATGGGCAAAGTCATAGCCCCACGCCGCGCGGTCCAGCCGATCCTTATCGATAAACGGCACTTCACGCGGCCCTTCGTTTTCCACGGGCGCCGCCGCCGACGGCAGCGCGCCGGACGATTCATTCAGCGCCTGCTGATAGAAAGGCTTGCGCTGATAATACTTATCGGCGTATTGCGGGCTGGCAAAGCGCTCGGTGCGCCAGGCGGTGATCCAGCTCAGCTGGTCCGCCAGCATCACCTCCAGCGCTTTGGCCTTCAGCGGCACATACACCGGATCCGGCAGTTTACCCAGCGGGCCGTTCTCCGGCGGCTTCGCGGCGGCGGCGGCTTTCGCCTTATCGCTATCCGCCTTGTCGTGAGCCGCCTTCAGCGCGGCAACCGGATCCCGGCCCTGAGCCACGGCGATGGCCACCACCTCCGCCTCGTTGACGGCCGGCGTTTCGCTCTTCGCCCCCGCCTGCTGCGCCCCGGCCTGCTGCCAGGCGTTAAACAGGGCGATGGCCTGGGCGGAGATTTTGAATTGTTTTAATACGTCACCTTGCATTATCCGATAGGTTTTCTCTTTAGCCCCGCCAGGCATCACCTCCTCAGGTACGCTCAGCGGCGCCCCGGCATCAAAGGCGGCGGCATACATATCGTGCAGCACAACCTTTGACAGCAGGCTGGCGGCATCGGTCTGTACCTTACCGAGTTCGGTGGGTTTACAGTCACCGCCGACATCGGCATGCATCCCGGGGTAGACCACCTCCACCGCCCCGGCCGGGTATTTACCGTCCGGCCCGCGGATAGAGTCCAGCGGCAGGTCGCCGTGCTGCTCGTGGCCGGCGACAAAGTGGTAGCAGCTTTTTAAGAAGCCTTTGGTGGTCGGCAGCCGCAGGCTGTTGGCCGCCCAGCCCAGATGCCCGGTGGCCGACGGCAGGATATGCGGCACGCCAACCGCAGAGACCGTATCCAGCAGCCCCATAAACTCGATACTGATGGGGATACCCAGCAGGGTCGGACCGCCGGGCACCACCGTTCCCGCCGGCAGCATATTTGTCGCATCGAGCGGCATTTTTGCATCATCAAGCAGCGACTCCAGCCCGCGGGCGAAGGCGCGGGCGGTGGCGGCCCCCCGGCAGTAGCCGTAGACGAACAGCTTGATTTTGGCGATGCGCCGCTGCGAGCGCTGGATATGCAGCCGCGTGGGCTGCCGCGGCCACTGATTGACCACGGCACCCAGATGCTTGTTGCAGAACTCATCGAGCGCGCTTTTACGGTTGAACTTCTGGGTCAGCCGCGAGAAGGGCCAGACGGTGGCCATACTTTGCCGATATCTGGTCAGTTCGCTGTCTTTGATCGCGGTTTTGTTCACCGCATAGCAGATGCTGCTGTAGGTTTTTAGCAGTGCCTGATTGATACGGTCCTCACCGCCGTTGGCAAACAGTTCGCCGTCCAGCGAGTAGTGCTCTTCGCCAATCTCCGGAAAGCGCGCCCCACAGCCGGGAAAGTAGTAACAAAAGAAACCATCGTTATCAGCTGAAAAGCTCTGATCCGTCCAATTGGCCGCATGGTAAAGGCGGCCAATATTGGTCAGCGGCGGATTGCGCGAGCCGTATATCTCATCAGCCCCTTCTTCATTACAGCAGGTACCGTCAAAGAACAGGCTGATATGCAGGCTGGCGGGGCAGCCCGGTTCCGTTTTTTTATCCGATTGATGATCGGACTCTTTGACATACCCCTCCAGGTACTGCCTGGCATAGTTACCTTCGGTCTGCGTTCTGCTCGCCGGCAGGCGCCCGCGCTCGTTGTATTCGGTTTTCTGCTGCGTGGAGTCATCAGCTGGCGCTTTCCCCTTTTTATCATCCGGCCCGGGAAACTTCGGCGGTAAGCTGGCCGCTTCCGCGGTGGAGGTTTTAACCGTGACCGGGGTAGCACCGGTCTGAAAAGCCGCAATAAGCGCCTTCAGTGAATTCAGCGTGGACTCTGCGGTGTCGGACATACGATGTTCTCCTTAACATGCTTATAAAGTATATTTTTTGCTCTTTCCTTCCAGTCTGGCGGCGACTGGGGAACCGGATACTCCGGTTGTCCCGGTGGAATGCAGGAACGGACTATCCGCACCTTATCGCAGGGGAAAATATGCACATGAAAACCGCAAGCCTGATCCTCCTCCCAGCGTTCGATAGGGACGATGATCGGCCCATGGCGCTGATAGTGAGTTTCATAATCATCGGGCATCTCACTCGATTTCATCCAGGAGTTAGGATCGGAAGTCCAGGTGATTTTTGCCGTCAGGCCCGGCCGCCAGACATCTGGCACCATCACGCAGCAGAAGCCGCCGCCGCCGCCGTAGGAGTTCGCCCTTGGCCCGCCGTAGCCGTTCACCTGCACCGAAACGATGGCATCCGGGCCGTGGTTTAACAACGTTATGTCGGCGGCGCTCATGCCGTCGCGACTGTGGTCGCGACAGCCCGTCAGCAGGCAGAGAAAAACGGCGACCAGCACCGCCAGTCCGCCGGGCAAAATACGGATATGCTTTATCATTGATGTGTCCTTACAAAAGAAATTAAATGCGTCGTTATTAAGAGATGACGTGATGACAGAATTATATTTTTGCTGATATATATACCTCCCGGATATTTGTGATGATGATATTTGTAGCGGTCAAATAAAATGGGCCGCTATAAATATCTTCAGCTGTATTCTCATATCCGTTCGCGCCTGCACTACTATATCGCCGACATTAATATCAATAATCATTTTTACCCGCAGGCTTGCGTGGTGGGAATAATATCCAGCAGCACCTGAGCCAGCAGCGCCACGATACCGGTATGGGCAAAGTCATAGCCCCACGCCGCGCGGTCCAGCCGATCCTTATCGATAAACGGCACTTCACGCGGCCCTTCGCTTTCCGCGGGCGCCGCCGCCGACGGCAGCGCGCTGGTCTGCTCATTCAGCGCCTGCTGATAAAAAGGTTTGCGCTGATAATACTTATCGGCGTATTGCGGGCTGGCAAAGCGCTCGGTGCGCCAGGCGGTGATCCAGCTCAGCTGGTCCGCCAGCATCACCTCCAGCGCTTTGGCCTTCAGCGGCACATACACCGGATCCGGCAGTTTGCCCAGCGGACCGTTCTCCGGCGGCTTCGCGGCGGCGGCTTTCGCCTTATCGCTATCCGCCTTGTCGTGAGCCGCCTTCAGCGCGGCAACCGGATCCCGGCCCTGAGCCACGGCGATGGCCACCACCTCCGCCTCATTGACGGCCGGCGTTAAGCAGGGCAATGGCCTGTTCGGAGATTTTGAAATAATCAGCAACGTAGCCTTGCATAACACGATATTTTTTGTCCTGAGCCCCACCGGGCAATACCTCCTCAAGTACGCTCAGCGGCGCCCCGGCATCGAAGGCGGCGGCATACATATCATGCAGCACAATCTTTGACAGCAGGCTGCGGGAGTCGGTCTGCACCTTACCGAGTTCCGTGGGCTTACAGTCGCCGCCGACATCGGCATGCATCCCGGGGTAGACCACCTCCACCGCCCCGGCCGGGTATTTACCATCCGGACCGCGAATGGAGTCCAGCGGCAGGTCGCCGTGCTGCTCGTGGCCGGCGACAAAGTGGTAGCAGCTTTTTAAAAAACCTTTGGTGGTCGGCAGGCGCAGACTGTTGGCCGCCCAGCCCAGATGCCCGGTGGCCGACGGCAGGATATGCGGCACGCCAACCGCAGAGACCGAATCCAGCAGCCCCATAAACTCGATACTGATGGGGATACCCAGCAGGGTCGGACCGCCGGGCACCACCGTTCCCGCCGGCAGCATATTTGTCGCATCGAGCGGCATCTTTGCATCATCGAGCAGCGACTCCAGCCCGCGGGCGAAGGCGCGCGCGGTGGCGGCCCCCCGGCAGTAGCCGTAGACGAACAGCTTGATTTTGGCGATGCGCCGCTGCGAGCGCTGGATATGCAGCCGCGTTGGCTGCCGCGGCCACTGGTTGACAACGTACCCCAGATGATCGTTGCAGAATTTGTCAAGCGCGCTTTTACGGTTGAACTTCTGGGTCAGCCGCGAGAAGGGCCAGACGGTGGCCATACTGTTCCGGTATCCGGTCAGTTCGCTGTCTTCTATCCTTTCCTTTTTCACCGCATAGCAGATGCTGCTGTAGGTTTTAAGCAGCGCCTGGTTGATACGGTCCTCACCGCCGTTGGCAAACAGCTCGCCGTCCAGCGAGTAGTGCTCTTCACCAATCTCCGGAAAGCGCGCTCCGCAGCCGGGAAAGTAATAACTGAAGTAACCATCATCCTCCGCCTTATCTAACCAGTTTGCCGCATGGTAGAGGCGGCCGATATTGGTCAGCGGCGGGTTTCGCGAGCCATACTCTTCATCACCATCTTCTTCATTACAACAGGTACCGTCGAAGAACAGGCTGATATGCAGGCTGGCCGGGCAGCCCGGTTCCGTTTTTTTGTCCGAGGGATCTTCTGACTCCCCGACATATCCTTCCAGGTACTGCCTGGCGTAGTTACCTTCGGTCTGCGTTCTGCTCGCCGGCAGGCGCCCGCGCTCGTTGTATTCGGTTTTCTGCTGCATGGAGTTATCCGCGGGCTTTTTGTCATCCGGCCCGGGAAACTTCGGCGGTAAACTGGCGGCTTCCGCGGTGGAGACTTTAACCGTAACCGGAGTGGCACCGGTCTGAAAGGCCGCAATAAGCGCCTTCAGGGCATTCAGCGTGGAGTCTGCGGTGTCGGACATACGACTTCCTCCTTGATATGTTTAAAAATGACGTTATCTGCTTTTTTATCCTCATCGGGCGCACGCTGTATCGGATATTCCGGAGATGAACGACCGTAACAGGAACGTACAATTCTTACCTTATCGCAGGGAAAGACATGCACTTCAAAGCCGCAACCCTGCCCTTTCTCCCAGCGCTCAATAGGCACGGTAATCGGTCCATGGCGCTGATAGTATTGTGAATAGTTGTCAGGCATATCGCTTATTTTCATCCAGGAATTAGGATCGGAAGTCCAGGTAATTTTTGCCGTCAGTCCCGGACGCCAGACATCAGGCACCATCACACAGCAGAAGCCGCCGCCGCCGTAGGAATTGGCCCTTGGTCCCCCATAGCCGTTCACCTGCAACGAGACAATGGCATCCGGACCGTGGTTTAAGACGTTTATATCAGCGCCGCTCATGCCGTCGCGACTGTGATCGCGGCAGGCCGTCAGCAGGCAGAACAAAACGGCGGCCAGCACCGCCAGCCCGCCAGGTAAAATACGGATATGCTTTATCATTGATGTGTCCTTACAAATATAAAGTGATGACTTGTTAATAAATGACGTAATTAAATGCTTTTATTTATGCTAATAGATGCCCCCCATATATAACTGGTAATGATATTTGTAGCGGTCAAATAAAATGGGCCGCTACAGACATTAATACCAGTTTTTCAGAGGTTAGAGCCGAGCAATATTGGTCAGCGGCGGGTTTCGCGAGCCATACACTTCATCACCATCTTCTTCATTACAGCAGGTACCGTCGAAGAACAGGCTGATATGCAGGCTGGCCGGGCAGCCCGGCTCCGTTTTTTTGTCCGAGGGATGATCGGACTCTTTAACATACCCCTCCAGGTACTGCCTGGCGTAGTTACCTTCGGTCTGCGTTCTGCTCGCCGGCAGGCGCCCGCGCTCGTTGTATTCGGTTTTCTGCTGCGTGGAGTTATCCGCGGGCTTTTTGTCATCCGGCCCGGGAAACTTTGGCGGTAAGCTGGCCGCTTCTGCGGTGGACGTTTTGACCGCGACCGGGGTGGCGCCGGTCTGAAAGGCGGCAATAAGCGCCTTCAGGGCATTCAGCGTGGACTCTGCGGTGTCGGACATACGATGTTCTCCTTAACATGCTTATAAAGTATATTTTTTGCTCTTTCCTTCCAGTCTGGCGGCGACTGGGGTACCGGGTAGCCCGGCTGTCCCGGCGGGATGCAGGAACGCACTATCCGCACCTTATCGCAGGGGAAAATATGCACATCAAAGCCACAGGCCTGTCCCTTTTCCCAACGTTCAATAGGTACAATAATCGGCCCATGGCGCTGATAGTGAGTTTCATAATCATCCGGCATCTCACTGGATTTCATCCAGTAATTGGGATCGGAGGTCCAGGTAATTTTTGCCATCAGCCCCGGGCGCCAGACATCAGGCACCATCACACAGCAGAAGCCGCCGCCGCCGCCGTAGGAGTTAGCGCCTGGCCCGCCGTAGCCATTCACCTGCACCGAAACGATGGCATCCGGACCGTGATTGTAGAGGTTTAAATCGGCGCCGCTCATGCCGTCGCGACTGTGGTCGCGGCAGGCCGTCAGCAGGCAGAACAAAACGGCGGCCAGCACCGCCAGTCCGCCAGGTAAAATACGGATATGCTTTATCATTGATGTGTCCTTACAAATATAAAGTGATGACTTGTTAATAAATGACGTAATTAAATGCTTTTATTTATGCTAATAGATGCCCCCCATATATAACTGGTAATGATATTTGTAGCGGTCAAATAAAATGGGCCGCTACAGACATTAATACCAGTTTTTCAGAGGTTAGAGCCGAGCAATATTGGTCAGCGGCGGGTTTCGCGAGCCATACACTTCATCACCATCTTCTTCATTACAACAGGTACCGTCGAAGAACAGGCTGATATGCAGGCTGGCCGGGCAGCCCGGTTCCGTTTTTTTGTCCGAGGGATCTTCTGACTCCCCGACATATCCTTCCAGGTACTGCCTGGCGTAGTTACCTTCGGTCTGCGTTCTGCTCGCCGGCAGGCGCCCGCGCTCGTTGTATTCGGTTTTCTGCTGCGTGGAGTTATCCGCGGGCTTTTTGTCATCCGGCCCGGGAAACTTCGGTGGTAAGCTGGCCGCTTCTGCGGTGGAGGTTTTAACAGCGACCGGAGTGGCACCGGTCTGGAAGGCCGCAATAAGCGCCTTCAGGGCATTCAGAGTGGAGTCTGTGTTGTCGGACATACGATCTCCTCCTTAATATGATTTATAAGCACGTTTTGCGCTTTTTTTAGTCCGTCAGTCTCAGGCTGTATCGGATATTCAGGGGCCGCTCGACCGTAGCAGGAACGCACTATCCGCACTTTATCGCAAGGGAAAATATGGATATCAAAACCACAAGCCTGCCCTTTCTCCCAGCGCTCAATCGGCACGGTAATCGGTCCATGGTGCTGGTAGTGAGTCTCATAATCATCTGGCATCTCACTTGATTTCATCCAGGAGTTAGGATCGGAGGTCCAGGTGATTTTTGCCGTCAGTCCCGGGCGCCAGACATCAGGCACCATCACGCAACAGAAGCCGCCTCCGCCGCCGTAAGAATTGGCGCCTGGCCCGCCGTAGCCATTCACCTGCACCGAAACGATGGCGTCCGGGCCGTGGTTTAAAACGGCTATATCAGCAGCGCTCATGCCGTCGCGACTGTGATCGCGACAGGCCGTCAGCAGGCAGAGCAAAACGGCGGTCAGCACCACCAGTCCGCCGGGCAAAATACGGATATGCTTTATCATTGATGTGTCCTTACAAAAAATTAAATGCGTCGTTATTAAGAGATGACGTGATGACAGAATTATATTTTTGCTGATATATATACCTCCCGAATATTTGTGATAATGATATTTGTAGCGGTCAAATAAAATTGGCCGCTACAGACATTAATACCAGTTTTCCAGAGGTTAGAGCCGAGCAATATTGGTCAACGGCGGGTTACGCGAACCGTATACCTCATCGGCTCCCTCTTCATTACAACAGGTACCGTCGAAGAACAGGCTGATATGCAGGCTGGCGGGGCAGCCCGGTTCCGTTTTTTTGTCCGATTGATGATCGGACTCCCCGATATACCCTTCCAGGTACTGCCTGGCATAGTTGCCTTCGGTCTGCGTTCTGCTCGCCGGCAGGCGACCGCGCTCGTTGTATTCGGTTTTCTGCTGCGTGGGGTTATCCGCTGACGTTTTCCCCTTTTTATCATCCGGCCCGGGAAACTTCGGCGGTAAACTAGCCGCTTCTGCGGTGGAGGTTTTAACCGTGACCGGAGTGGCACCGGTCTGAAAGGCCGCAATAAGCGCCTTCAGGGCATTCAGCGTGGAGTCTGCGGTGTCGGACATACAACTTCCTCCTTAATATTTTTCATAATGATATTTTGTGCTCTTTGCTTCCAGTCCGGAGGGGAAGGTGGCACCGGATACCCCGGCTGTCCCGGTGGAATACAGGAACGGACTATCCGCACCTTATCGCAGGGGAAAATATGCACGTCAAAACCGCAGGCCTGCCCCTTCTCCCAACGTTCAATGGGGACGGTGATAGGGCCATGGCGCTGATAATATTGCGAATAGTTGTCAGGCATATCGCTCAGTTTCATCCAGGAGTTAGGGTCGGAGGTCCAGGTAATTTTTGCCGTCAGCCCCGGGCGCCAGACATCTGGCACCATCACACAGCAGAAGCCGCCGCCGCCGCCGTAGGAGTTAGCGCCTGGCCCGCCGTAGCCATTCACCTGCAACGAGACAATGGCATCCGGACCGTGGTTTAAGACGTTTATATCAGCGCCGCTCATGCCGTCGCGACTGTGGTCGCGACAGGCCGTCAGCAGGCAGAGAAAAGCGGCGGCCAGCACCTTCAGTCCGCCGGGCAAAATACGGATATGCTTTATCATTGATGTGTCCATACAGAACTGATAATCGCCTATTGATTATCAAAAGGGAGGATGTTTCATTCCTCAAAGTGACTTTCAAACCAGGAAGCTAAATCACCGATAAAATTCTGCTGATGCGCCTGCCAGCCGAGCTGCCAAAGGGTATTAAATTTGTCCTCCTGAGTCGTAAAAAAGGTGCTGAATTTTTCAGAAACCGTAAATCGCTGGGCATCGATAGCGACATCCAGTTTCATTATTTGCTCATCGCTGAAATTAATCTTGATCGCCTCCGGGATCGTTGCCTGAACTGGCGAACACTCGCCTTCCAGCCAGCAGATCTTGTTGTCTCTATCGCGGTAGCTCCAGAGATAAACCGGTTCTAAAAACCACGCTTTTTGTTCTTCAGTGAGCACATGCTGCATCAGCAAGGGGAACATGCGAGTATCGTAATAGCGCACCAGGCCAGAACGGTCTTCCCAGGCGCCATCGGCCAGATTGCGCAAGTGGGCGGCGAGCGTTGAAAAACTTAGCGGTGAGAGAAAGATCAGCAGACCCGGCTTGTAGGAAAATGCGGCGATCAGATCGGCGAGCCACTGACGATGCTGCCAGCAAGCTAGCTCAAGCCGCATCAATAAAGGCGCCATCTCCAGCAGCGGCTCTTCCGGTTGCCCCTGATAGAGCGAGAACCATTGCACCGGAGGAGAAAGTCTATTTAAGCCATCCAACAACGGATTGCTTAAAACACCTTGATCGGCAATGAGATAGACGTCGCGCAGCGCGAGCTTTCGGGCAAATTGTTCCAGCTTGCTAGTCCATTCCTGATTCATTAACGACATGTTCATTCCTTCTTATCTTAAGGTTGCGGTGCCGGCACGGCTGCGGTGACGATGCCCAGAGAGAGAGCATGACGCGGATCGCGGGCGATCCAGCCGCAAGACTGATGAAAGCGGCGGGCAAATATCGCCGCCAGCGCGATGGTGATGAGCTGCTCCATCTGCCCCGTCTCTCCCCAGTTTTCATCCTGCAGGAGTTGGTTGCTGTTCCAGCCGCTTTGCGCCAGTTCCGGGATTTGCGGCTGTGTAAATGCGATACAGGGATCGGGCGGACGTTCGGCCCCGCTTTGCTGCATCGCCCGCTGACAGACCTGCTGGATATTTTCCACCGCGGCGCCTTCATAAACCTCGCCGCGGGTCAGTCGCGCCTCCCCCTCCCGGGCCAGTAACCACAGCACGGCGGATTCACCCGCCGGTCTTGCGGTATCAGCCGTCGCCGCTACCGACTGGCACCCTGCTACCAGAATGAAACATGCGTCGCCAGCCACATTCATTCGCTCGGTAATCTCCGATAAGCTGGCCTCACCTTGCCAGGGTTCCGCCATATGCGGCAACTGGGCGGTGGGATAGCGCTTTCGCAGCTCGGCGCAAAATTCTCGCCATGCCGGTTCGCTGCCCTGCCAGTAACAGCCACTCAGGCAGGGAAATTGATGGTCGCCTCGCTGAGCCAACCATTGCCGCACCAGCATCCGGGCCAGCTGTTGTTCGCGCAGGTCGATATCAACGATGTCCGAGTGGATCAGCCGCAGCGCCCGCGCACCGGCCTCCAGTTTCTCTTTTGGCGCCTGATGTTCTCGCTTCAGCAGCGTCTGCCAGTGCTCGGGCTCACACCCCACCGGCCCCAGCAGCACCGTTTCCCCCAGCCCTACGCTATATTGATGCCGGGCCCACCACGTTTGATGATCGAGATCGATCAACCGCTGGTAGTACTGGGTGTAGTGGACCGACAGGCGGTAATAAAGCAGACGCAGCATCCAGATGATGAAGACCAAGAGCACGGCGCTAACGATCGCGACGGCAATTAACGCCCCTCCACGCGCTTCGGCAGGCATTAACGCCGCGCCTCCTCCGCTGATAAACGTCAGCCCCGCGCCAAAGGACAACCACCGTCCGTTGTGGGGTGGCGTGGCGGTTTTGTAAGGCAGATAGTCGGTGAGCTGTCTCATAGCGCGACTTCGCAATCAGGGCGTGAACTCACCAGCGTACAGCCGCAGGCGCAACGATGCCCGTCAAGAGCCACCGGAGCACCATCCACTTCATACAGCGAGCTTCCTTCGGCTATGACCGTCAGGCCATGTTTATTGCAGCTCACCTGGTCGCCTTTACAGGCGATACCTTTACCAAAACAGAGGTAATGGCCGCCGATCACCGTACCGCCATGCTCACGCAAGCTATCACCCTGCCGAATAATGGGTTTCAAGGTCTGTTCCTCCGGGTAAGTTATATCAATAAGCGATTGTCAGGCGGCACGCGGAACAAAGGTCTGAGCCAGTTCTTGCGCATGAATCAGGCAATCTTTACAAATCGATGTGGGAAGGTCGGGAAGCGGAAATGTCTCGCCGGCGGGCCCTTGCATCTTATGTGTGCCCTTAAAACTGAGCAGGCTCGGGCTATGAAGGTGGATTTCCCCCTGCGGAGTCAGACGAATGTAGCCGCCGCCGCAGCCCAGGGTGATACCATTTTTGGCGGTAAGCTGCAGATGACCCTGCGTTGACTGAACGGTAATATCTTTCAGTGAAGTGAGCGCCAGAGTATCGCCGTGCGACTCTATCTCCAGCGGGCCTTTCACCGATACCATACGCATCCCTTCGCGGTGGGAAAGCAGTGAGATAGCGTTTTTGGTATTCACCGACAAACGATTACCGCTGGCCAGCGCAATATCGCTGGCGCTTTGCAGATACAGTCCTTTACCACTCTGCAACAGCGTCGTTTCCGCCGTCACCATGCCGATGCCCTTCGGCGCGCTCATCAGCAGGACGGGGCTCGCCAGATTGACGGCTTTGCCGACGAACTGCTTTAACGTGCTGATATCCGGTGGGGTGTTGTAGTGGGTGCGGGCAATCTCCTGCCAGTCGTTGAGCTGAACTGCGGCGGCGCTGAGCAATTTACTGGCGGGCTCCATTTCCGCGACCGCCCCCATCGCTTTCAGCTGTTCGTCAGCGGTGATAAATATCCCTTTGCCTGCGCGGATCGCGCCGTAGCTGTCGGTGCGTAACTCAAACCCTTCTCCCCGCGGCGTGTTCTGATGATTAACCAGATGGCCGAGGTTCAGTTGGCTCTTGCCGCCATATTCGGTGCTGACCTTAACGTGCTCTTTACCTCGGGTATCATCGAGGCGAATTTTGTTGTTCGCTGGCGTGCGCAGCACGTTGCGCTTGTAGTTGTAAAGCGTCACATGGTCCTGGTGCGTGGAATCGTGCAGCGCGCCGGCGATGTAGGGCCGATCCGGATCCCCCTGCTCAAAAGCGATCGCCACTTCGGTTCCCGCTAACAACGGCAGATGCAGGCCAAAAGTTTCACCGGCGTAAGGGCGTGCCTGCCGCACCCACAGGCTTTCCTCACCCGGCTGCCAGCGATCGCGGTCGAATAATAAGTTCACCCGATAACGTCCGTCGCGATCGATATGGCCGTAGAGATCGTTGATTTTGGTGCTGGTGACGCGCGCTGGCAACGTCCCGGCCATCTTGGGTTTGCTGATGATTGCCGGGCGAAAGCAATAGGTTTCTACACTGGGAATGGCCTGAAACGTCACTTCGAAGCTGCGATCGCGGCGGGCGCGACAGTGAATAGCGGTGATCGCCACGCCCCGGCGCCAGACCTCCGTCACCTCCTCGCCGCCGTTCACTTTTAGCAGTTGGCCGGGAGCCAATGTCGCGCAGTTTGTTTCCCCGCTCAGCCGCGTCTGCTGGTTCAGGTAGCGCTCATGGCGAATACGGGCATAAAAGGCCCCGCTCTCCGGGTCCGGCGTATGCTGGTAGCGATTACCCGGCGCCAGATAGTTGTCCGCCCAGTGATAGGCTTCACCATAGGTGGTACTATCGCCGCGGCTGACATTGATGTTGAGATTCATGTCCTCGGGCGCGTTACGATAGTTGTAGTCACGGGTGAAGACCGAACGCTCAACCACGTGGTGTCGGCTCTGCAAATCCCACACCGACTCGCTGCCGCCATCATGCTGCCCTGACGGGGCGACCGAGGGCAACATCAGCCCCGCCTCGTAGTGTTGCTGGTCGTCGAAGAACTCCGCCACATCAATATTTAGCCGGGTATCTGCGGTGAAGCGAAACCAGATCCCCACCTCGCCCAACAGCCGGGAGATAAAAGTCAGATCGTCCTCGCCGTACTGCATCACCTGTTCACGGCGCGGATATTCATGCGCCAGTCGAAATACAAAATCTTCCCCGCGCATGTGGTGACGGGTTCTGAGAATGTGCTCCACAATCTGCGGCACCGACATGTCCTGGTAAATTCGATTCTGATGGCTCTTCGACAGTAACGCCAGACGCGGCTGTAACGTCAAGGCGTAACGCGTTTCCTCCTTTGAGGTGGAAATCCGTTCAAAAGTGGTGATCGTCCCCTGCAGCACGCGCACCGGTTGCTGGATCTTAATGCCAAATCCCTGGTCAACCGGCGCCTGCAAGGTCAGCGAGGTGTTTTGCAGCAACATCTGCTGCGGGGTGATGGCGCGATCGCTGCTGGTAAATTCAATGGTATAGCGGAAAGGCTCGCTTAAGTTTTCCTCGCCTTCGAAGCACAGAACATCCAGCGAGGAGTTACAACCATGCACCTGTAAAAGATGATGACTGTGGTTGAAAAACAAAGGCTTTATGTTACTCATGGTTTATTTTCCCTTATCAAACACCATTTTCTTTATCTCCCTTCCATCACTTTCAGCCACGCTACCGCCCGTCGCTGTTTCCTGTTGATGAGGAGCCCAAAAGCGCACAAGGTTGGGCAGATTGTGTTGACCCCGGTCCCCGGCAACAAAAACGACGGACAGGAAAACCTGCCCGCACGGAGATTGATGAGATAGTCGGTTTAGAAAGCACCATCCGCCGGGGATGAGGCGGAGTTGGTCGCCACCCGGCAGGCATCGGCCTGCGGCACCAGGCTAATTTCGACCCGGCGGTTCAGCGCCCGGCCTTGCTGCGCCTCGTTGCTGGCGATAGGTCGGCTTTCGCCATAACCCTGTACCGCAAAACAACTTTCCGGCACGTCACCGGTGTCGCGCATCCAGTTGCGCACCGATTCGGCACGCTTCAGAGAGAGTGTCTGGTTGGATTTATCATCACCCACGCTGTCGGTATGCCCGGCGATGACGATAAGCCAACCTGGCCTGGCCTTTATCCCCAGCAGCGAGTTCACCAGCAGCTTGGTGGAGCCCGGTTTCAGCGTCCACTTGCCGGTATCGAAAAGTGACATGCTGTCGAGGCGGATAATTTTCGGCACGATTTTTTCTACCGCTTTCGGCGGTGGCGGGGGGACGTAGGAGCGAATCGTTTCCAGTACCGTCTGACGCAGACGCTCGCCGCGATATAGCCCGAGCCCCAGCGCCAGCGGCGCGCCATCACGCGCGAAGGCGTCCAGTTGCGCCGCATCCTGACGTAAAATCTGTACGGCGCGGGCTTTTGCTGCATGGTCGTCCATCGCCGTCCGTTCATAGCGCTGAACATCAAAGCCGATCCGCTGAAGGAGTTGATGGTTATTCCATGCGCTGCAGCACAGCGCGATCATGGCCGCGAGGGAGAACAGGCAGAATGCCCGCCGCAGAGCACGGTTTTTCGGCGTGATGCCACCGCCCAGCGGTAGTATTGGCAAAATGAAATCAGGCAATGCCCGCGCTTCTGAAGTCATTTCCGGCAACCAGCCCGGTAGTGAGTTGAGGGCGGTATGACCAGACAGCCAGCGCTGCCATAAGTTATCCGCCACGACAGGCGCCCCGGCAGGCGTGAAATGATACAGTACGACCGCCGGAGCGATCGGGGGAACATCGTCGGTGCCCGCCGTCAGTACGCTCAACGCTATCTGCTGCGTAAAGCGGGCAAGCGCATTTATCCTAAGCTGCGCCGCCAGGCGATGAGCGCCATCAGCCTGCATCAACCAGCTTGCGCTGCTGCACGGCACGCCGTCAGGCAGCCACACCTGCAACGTCTCTCCAGCACGCGCTGTCTGCCATAACGGTTCCAGCGATGCGCCGGACAGAGAGCTGTTCAGCAGTAACGGTATCGCCCGACGGGTATCGCCCCGCACCTGGGCAAGCTGCCAGCGCAACTCGCGTAGCCGCGTCGCCAGCACCGCGTCATCATCATGTTGTTGCGGCTGCATGCAGAACATCACCGCCAGTTGCGCGATGAGCGCCGGGCGCTCATTGCGCACATAACGCACCGTCTGCTGCAACGCGGCGGTGGCGACTCTCAGCCAGCACCCCTGAGCCGTACGGTAAACCGCTCCTTCTCCCGGCCAGTCCGCCGTGTCGCCGCAGACCAGCACAACCGGCAGTCGGTAAGGCGCCGGCGGTAGCTCAACCATCCAGTCGGCATCCTCTGGTCGCCCGCGTCGTTGCCGCTCGACGTAGACCACTCCGGCCGCTACGCCCGCCACCGTCAACCCAACAGCCAGCAACCGGCCGCCGGTGGTTAACGGCAGAAACAGCAGGCTCAGCAGCACTACCAGCAGCCCCGCCCACAACCATAACAGGCGCTGATAGCGCGCGTTCATTGCCCGCTCCCCAGTTGCAAAGCCGCTACCAGACCATCCAGCCAGTAGTTCAACCCCAGCCACAGCGCGGCCACCGCCGCCAGCGACAATCCAATGCAGATAGGCCAACGGCGCAGCCAGTCAGCCATGCCGTTGCGCCCGGAGAGCGCCGCCAGTATCGGCTGATGCGGGTCGCTCGCAAACGGCGGTACACGCTCGCCGAGCGTGCTGACAAGCGCTGCGCGCGCCGGGTCATTAAGGCTATACCTGCCCTTAAACCCCAGCGCCAGCACCCGATGAAAACAGGTCAGTACGGCTAGATCCGGCGCAGGTTCGCGCAGCACCTGGCGGATGCGCTCATAGAGCGCATCCCCGGCTTCCATGCCGCCAAAATATTTGACCTCCAGCGGTCGATCGTACCAGGTGATACTGGCGTCATCTTCCTCTTTGCGGCCTTTGGCGGTTTCATCCAGCAGCGCGCACCAGCTATAAAGGATATGCTGGCGGTTCGCCTCACTGACATCCGCGGCCACAAGCTGCGCCATCACCTGTTCAATGTTGTTTACACAACGCTGCCAGAGGAGTTTCCCCTCCCCCTCGGCCAGTTTGGCGCCGAGACGCAGTTCCGTCACCGTAAGCCAGCTATCCGCCAGCAGAGCATCAATATTGAGATCCTGAGTCATGAGCGCAGCACCGCATACAGTTCGAGTTCAGGGTCGCCCAGCAGGCCGGGCACATAAAAGACGCAACTCCCTTCCGCCAGCATCGCCTGCGCCGCCGGATGAGTCATATCAAGGGTGAAATACTGATTTTCCAGTCGCAGCGGGATGGCGGCGGGAACATGGCTCATGGCCTTTAGCGGAATACCCGGCTGCGAACCGTTGACCACCCGGTCAACCTCATCGGGGCTACCGGCTTTACACTGTTGCGGAAATTGCTCCAGCAGCTGCGCCGCTGGTAGCGCGGAACGCACCGAGAGATAAAAATCGGCCTCTTCGCGCAACCTTGGATCGTGCAGACGGGCATGCCAGCGCTTACGCCGGTCATCGTGCGTCATTTCAATCGCCACGACCCTGGATGGCAGGCTGGCTTCGAGCAGTACGCCGAGTAATTTGAACAACGGTGGAAAGACTTCTGTCAGCGCCTGATGGCGATAAGGCGGAATATCCGCCGTAGTATGGTCAAGGGAGAAGGTCAGCAGACTGCCCGCCAGGCTGGCCAGCGCTTCATACAGCCGTTCCGGATGTACCTGTGGATGGCGTAGAAAATGGCTCAACACCGGCTCCGCGCTGTTGAGCGCGTTCAGTAGCCAGAACAGTGATACATCCGCTACCGCAAAATCCGCCATCCTGGCGTTGCTCTCCCGGCGCATCGCCATCAGGCGCTGCAGGCGCGCGCGCAGCTGATTCGTCAGCTGTTCCGTCTGTTCGTAAAGCCAGCGGCTGGCCAACACTTTCAGCAGCGGCGGGATAAAGTGCTCATCCAGCGACCAACAGTTCTGACTGTCGCGACGTAGTCTGGCGAGGGCGACGGTTTGATAATCGCCGTTATCGTCATCCGCAGCGCGCAGCGTCAGTTGCGCAAGCAGCACCGCAATTTGTCGACTGTCTTCGCCATATCTGTTGCGCACTTCTCGCCAGGCCAGACGCCAACGTACCGGCCGCTCTGCGCGCTCTTCCATCTGCAGGCAGTTGCCGCCGTTTTCATGCTCATGAGGCAGCGCCAGCACCACGGTTAATTCACGGCAGTCCTCCTGCGGCAATACCATTACCGCAGGAAGCGCATCAGCGTTATCGCTATCGATAAGCGTGCCGTCAGGAAAGCGCACGTACAGGTGGCTGGCTTTCAGTGTCCCTTGCTTTAGCAGGGCGGCGTCAAATTCGACGCGAATGACGCCCCAGGGGTTCATTACTCCCAGACGGGCAATACATTCGCTTTGCCAGGCCGCCTGGTTCACCTGTTGTTGAAAATGTTGTGGGGAGATCATCTGACCCCTGCCCCACAGTGGTCGTAATGTTTTCATCGCACCTCCTGTGCGTTACTTTTGCTTCTTCAATAAGACGTTCTTAAACCCCAGATTTCATTTCACCTTGCTAACTCACGGGCGAACGGCGCTCCAAAAGAGAAAAACTTGAATTATTGTTATTGGTATTTATTTTTTCTTGAACGAATATTGGGTGGGCTTTAATATTATCGAAACGACTAACGGCCAGAAGTTTAACTGTCAACTCGACGGCCCTCGGTTCAATTTCGATATGCAGTGACAATTGTGAATGAATACGGGTATTGAGTCGCTCACCTGGGAAGGCGTTGTTCATTACATCCCTTATATATCCGAACCACATCAGAATGAATCACTAGTTACCGTTAACCACCCAGATTAATGAACCATATTTAGATTGATATCAAGAATATTCACTATAGAAATAACAAACAAAATAACCAGCAATCGCAATATTGCAATATATCGCGTGGGTTCATGTGTTTTTAGTAGGGAATTAAACCAAAAACTCACTGACTAACGGGGCATGCGCCAATGATGCCTATTCCATTGATATAAATCATCACTTACCGCTATGCCGCAACAATATTGACCTGAAAGAATTTCCGGCTCAATTATATTTCTGGCGAATTATTTACAAACATTCTACCTCCCACAAAAGCGCACCAGCCAGAAAAGTCACCTCTTCAACGGCGGCGAATAATTTTATATTCGGCGAATAACATTCATTCAAATAATAAAACCCATTAATTGCGCGCAATTAATGGGTTTTATTAGCCTTGACCCGGCTTATCGTGTTGCCCGCATCAGCAGACTAACAATAAACGCGCCGCCAAGCCCGGCAGTAATAATACCAATCGGTAATTCTTGATTCGCTATCAGGCTTCGGCTAAGTATATCGCCGCCAATGAGCAATATCGCGCCCAGCAGAGCGCACATTGGCACGGCCATTCGGTGCCTGACGCCCACGACCCGACGCGCCAGATAAGGCACCATCAGGCCGACAAAACCAATGACCCCGGTTAAAGAGACCAGCAAAGCGGTAGCCAACGCGCAGCAGAGAAAGGTTTCGCTTCTCAACCGCTCCACGTCGACGCCCAGCGAGCAGGCCGTCTGCTCCCCCGCCAGCAGCGCATCCAACGCCCGCCAGCGAATCAGGGTAAATCCGCTCAACAACGCCAGGCTCAATAACGGAATGAACAGGTTGTCCCATCGCGCCAGTCCCAGACCGCCCAATGACCAGAATAGCAACGAACCGGCCGCTCGCTGATCGCCGGAAAAGACCAGATAGCTGGTCAGCGCGCTGAAAAGAAACGACACCGCCAGGCCGCAGATAATTAACTGTTCCGCTCGCCTTAACTGGTTGACGCGAAACAACATCATCACCGCCAGCGCGGATAATATCCCGCCGATGAAGGCCGAGACCGGAAGCGTAAACGCCCCCAGTATCTCGCCGAAACGGGTGATCACCAGCACCGCGCCGGCGGAAGCGCCTGAAGAGAGACCGAACAAGAATGGATCGGCCAGTTCGTTACGTGTCGTAGTCTGTAACAGCAAGCCGGCGATCGCCAGTCCTGCGCCGGTCAACGCCGCCAGCAGGCTCCGTGGTAGGCGTAAGTCAATGACGATAGTTTTCAAAATCCCGGGAATGGGAGCGGATGATAGCCCTAACGCTGATATCACCTGTCGCCATGAGAGCTCCACACTCCCCAACCGCAGGCTCGAAATCATCAAAGCGCATAAAACGACGGATGCCAGCGCCGTCCATAGAACAAAACGTTGCATTGACGGCTTCATTTCACGTCCGTGGCATATAAGAGATGCGCCAGCTTCTCAACTGCCGCAATATTCGCCGGCCCCGGAGTCAATTCAGCATACTGCAACTTTAGATAACGCTGCTGCCGGACAGCGGGGGTCTGTTTCATCAGGGGATGGGATTCCAGTACGCGCTGCAGCGCCTCGGTTCCCGTGCCGGTTTGGTAATCGAGCAGAATAATCACCTGTGGTTCGCTGGCCGCCACCGCCTCCCAGCTCGTCGTTGTCCAGTTCGCGTCCAGAGTATCCATCACGTTGCGTCCCCCGGCCGCCTCGATAATGGCCGTCGGCATCCCGTACTTGCCGCTGGTAAAAGGTTTATCTTCGCCGGAGTCATAGACAAAGACCCGCAGCGGCTGCGTATTCGCTGCCCTGGCGGGCAGATGCGCCAGGCGACGCTTCCACCCTTCCACCAGCGCTTCTGCCTGTTGTTGCTTGCCAAAAATCTTGCCCAACTTGAGTTCATCGTTGTACAGCAAACTCATATCAGCTTTCTTCCCGCGCCCGCCGGCCTGGACGCAGCTTTCACTGAGTACCAGCGTGTTAATCCCATATGGCGCCAGCGTCTGCGGCGTCACATCGCCGCCGATTTTCATGCCGTAGTTCCAGCCGGCGAAGAAAAAGTCCGGCCGAACCGCCAGCAGCGTTTCCAGCGCCGGATATTTAGGCGCCAGCTCGGGGATGACCCCCATCGCCGCTTTGAACTCCGGCGTAAGTTTGTACCAGCCGGTGATGCCGGTTAGCCCCACAATCCGCTGCTGGAGATCGAGCGCGAAGGCCATTTCCGCCATATTAAGATCGTTAATCACCGCGCGCTGTGGGGGTTGATTAAAGGTGATGGGCTTACCGCAGCTATCCACGGTGACGGGAAATTGATTAGCCAGCGCAAACGGGCTACTTAACAGCAGCAATAAAGTAGTTAAAAGTTTGTTCATATTTACTCGAGTTCATTAAGCGCGATGAGGAACTTCAAAAATGCGCAGCGCTTTACCGCTAACGGGATGCGCCACGCGAAAACTGGTCATGCCAAAAACCGGATAGCTCACGCTGGGGTGCAGCGCAGCTTCGGGTACGTCGCAAATCACCTGCTTGCCATGGTGGAGAACCAGCATCCGGTCGGCAAAGGCTTCAGCCGCGGCAAGGTCGTGTAACACCGCAATCACCGCAACCTCTGCGCGTTTTACCAGGGCAAGTAACTCGGTTCTCGCCAGCGGATCGAGGTGATTAGTCGGCTCATCCAGCAGTAATAATGTGGGCGATTGCGCCAGCGCGCGGGCGAGCGCGGCGCGCTGGCGCTGACCGCCGGAGAGGTCGCCCAACTGGCGATGGCGTAAAGGTTTCAGATCCGTATCACTAATAACGCTCTCCACGATGCGACGTCCCTGCGCCGAGGACGGTGATTCGCGATACGGTAAACGCCCCAATTGAACATACTCTTCCACCGTCAGACGCAAATCGGGGATATCGTTTTGCGACAGGAAGGCAATATTCCGCGCGCGCGCTTCCGGCGACAGTTGCCGTAGTGGACGCCCCTGCCAGTACAGCGTCCCTTTATCCGGACAGAGTTCGCCAATAATGGCTCTTAATAGGCTCGACTTACCGCTGCCGTTAGGTCCAATAACCGCCAGCTTTTCCCCGGCTCGGAGCGAGAAATGAATACCGTCAAGTATTACAGTCCCCTTTTTGACATTTAGACTCAGCCCCTTGATGCTAAGTATTTCAGGATCACTCTTAAGCATATTTACCGATATTTATATGTTATAACATAACATATACCTACCATACCCAGCTCGTCTCTGCAAAGGGGTTGCATACTTTGTTATCGTTATTCGCTAAAAAGTCTTCCGTTCCGGAGCGTAGATTCCGGGTCGCCTTCCAGACAGAGATTCGCTATCATCCGCCCTCACCCTTAAGCAGCGCCTGCCCATGTCTACCGTAATTGATACCTTCATCGCCCCACCTTGTTCCGCGCAGATTAAGATCCTCTACGAGGACGAACATTTGTTATTGATCGACAAACCCAGCGGTCTGCTCAGCCTATCGGGTAAGAACCCGCAGAACCTGGATTCGGTCCATCACCGCCTGGTGCAGAATTTTCCTGGGTGCTCGCTGGTTCATCGGCTCGATTTCGGGACTTCCGGCCTTATGGTGGTGGCGCGTAACAAAACGATCAACGCCGCGCTGTGTCAGCAGTTCAGCCAGCGGGCGGTAAGCAAGGTTTATCACGCCCTGTTGTGTGGGCATCCAGAGGAAGATGAAGGGGTGATAGACGCGCCGATTGCCAAAGATCCGGCGCTGTTTCCACGGATGGCGATTAGCGAGCGTAACGGTAAACCGGCGCGCTCGCGCTATCAGGTGCTATCACGGGAATGGTTGCCAACAGCCAGCGGTTCGCTGGCGGTAACTCGCGTACGATTGCTACCGGAAACCGGACGCACCCATCAGCTACGCATCCACTGCCAGCATCTCGGCTATCCGATTCTCGGCTGCGATCTCTACGGAGGGCTGGCGTCACATCAGGCCTCACGCCTGATGCTCCACGCCAGCGAACTGCATTTTCACCATCCGGTCAGCGGTGAAGCGATAGCGGCGCGCCAGCCCAGTCCTTTCTGATTCGTCAGTCGCAAATCACTTTTATCGCCAGCCCGCCGCGTGAGGTTTCGCGATATTTATCGTTCATGTCTTTACCGGTTTCATACATTGTCTCAATGACCTTGTCGAGACAAACCCGCGGCTCGCTGGTTCGGCGGAGCGCCATCCGCGCGGCGTTAACCGCCTTCACCGCATTGATGGCATTGCGTTCGATGCAGGGGATTTGCACCTGCCCGGCCACCGGATCGCAGGTCAGACCGAGGTTATGTTCCATGGCGATTTCCGCGGCGTTGCATACCTGCGCCGGGCTGCCGCCAAGGAGTTCCGTCAGCCCAGCCGCCGCCATAGAGCAGGCCACGCCAATTTCGCCCTGACAGCCAACTTCTGCGCCAGATATAGAGGCATTCATCTTATACAGTGAACCGATAGCCGCCGCAGCCAGCAGATAGCGGGCAATCGAGTTGGCATTGACCGGGCGGCGAAACTTGTCGTAATAGGCCAGAACCGCGGGAATAATCCCGCATGCGCCATTGGTAGGCGCGGTGACGACCCGACCACCGGCGGCATTTTCTTCGCTCACCGCCAGCGCAAACATATTGATCCAGTCGATGACGTTCATCGGATCGCGGGACAGACTATCGCTGGCCACCAGCTGTCGGCGCAGCGCCGCCGCCCGCCGCGGCACGTTGAGCGGCCCCGGCAGCACGCCCTCGGTATTCATTCCCCGCTCAATACCGTTACGCATCACCGCGTAAATGGCGGCGAAGCCAGCATCGATTTGCCCCTTATCGCGCAGCGCCAGCTCGTTTTGCATCATCAGGCCAGAGATGGAAAGGCCATTGTGTTCGCACAGCTGAAGCAGTTGATGGGCGGAACGGAAATCAAAGGGGACGGGCGTTGCGATATCGTGAGTCTGGCCAAAACGCGATTCCTCAACGATAAATCCGCCGCCAATTGAGTAATAGGTTTTGCTGAGTAGCGGCTGCTGATGATCCCAGGCGCTGATGCGCATACCGTTCTCATGGCGGGCCAGCGCGCTATCATGAAATACGATGCTCTCCGGCAACGGGAAATCAACCTGCCGACTCCCCTTCGCCACCGGCAGACGGCCGCTCGCGGTCACCTGCTGAATGAAAGCCGGGATGGCGTCAATATCGACATCCTGCGGACTATTTCCCGCCAGCCCCATGATAATGGCGACATCGGTCGCATGCCCTTTGCCGGTCAGCGATAGCGAACCGTACAGATCGACGACAATGCGCGTAGTCTGCGTCAGGTCGCCGCGGGTCGCCAGCTCGGTGATAAAACTTTTTCCTGCATTCATCGGCCCCACCGTATGAGAGCTCGAAGGACCAATACCAATTTTGAAAATATCGAAAGCGCTAATCATATCTACACCTCGGTTTACCGTGCAGTGAAGACCAGGTTTCACACCCATGATAAAAATGGGGCGACCATTATCGTCGCCCCGTTGCGTTACAGCGCCTGGGTGAAGGTTCGCGAAATGACATCCTGCTGCTGTTCGTGGGTTAGCGCATTAAAGCGCACCGCATAGCCAGAGACGCGGATGGTCAGGTTCGGATAATTTTCCGGATGAGCTATGGCGTCCAGCAGCATCTCGCGGTTCATCACGTTGACGTTCAGATGCTGGCCGCCCTCGATCCGTTCTTCGTGGTGGAAGTAGCCATCGAGCAGACCGACGAGGTTGGTTTGCCGGACGCTCGCCTCTTTACCTAACGCCGCCGGGACGATCGAGAAGGTATAAGAGATTCCATCCTTCGCGTAGGTGAACGGCAACTTAGCCACGGAAGTCAACGAAGCGACCGCCCCTTTGCGATCGCGGCCATGCATCGGGTTGGCCCCCGGCGCAAACGGCGTACCGGCGCGGCGGCCATCCGGGGTATTACCGGTTTTCTGGCCGTACACCACGTTTGAGGTAATCGTCAGGATCGACTGCGTGGGCACCGCGTTACGGTACGTCGGCAACACCTTAATTTTCTTCATAAAGCGTTCAACGAGATCGCAGGCAATACTATCGACGCGCTGATCGTTATTGCCGTACTGCGGATAATCGCCTTCAATCGCAAAATCGATCGCCAGGCCGCTGTCGTCGCGGATGGGTTTCACCTTCGCGTGCTTAATAGCCGAAAGCGAATCCGCCGCCACCGACAGCCCGGCAATCCCGCAGGCCATAGTGCGGTATACGTCGCGGTCGTGCAGCGCCATCAGCGAGGCTTCATAACTATATTTATCGTGCATGTAATGAATGATGTTCAGCGCGCTGATGTACTGCACCGCCAGCCAATCCATAAAATGATCGAGGCTGGCCATCACTTTGTCGTAATCCAGTACCTCATCCATCAGCGGCGCGGTTTTCGGCCCGACCTGGATTTTGAGTTTCTCATCCACCCCGCCATTGATTGCGTACAGCAGCGTTTTGGCGAGGTTGGCGCGCGCGCCGAAGAACTGCATCTGTTTGCCGATGACCATCGGGCTGACGCAGCAGGCAATAGCGTAATCATCACTGTTGAAATCGGCGCGCATCAGGTCATCGTTTTCATACTGCAGCGAGGAAGTGACGATCGAGACCTGGGCGGCATATTTCTTAAAGGCAATCGGCAGCGCTTCCGACCACAATACGGTAAGGTTGGGTTCCGGCGCTGGGCCCATGGTGTGCAGCGTATGCAGATAGCGGAAGGAGTTTTTAGTCACCAGCGTGCGGCCATCCAGCCCCATCCCGCCAATCACTTCGGTTGCCCAGATAGGATCGCCGGAGAACAGCGTGTCGAATTCCGGCGTACGCAGGAAACGCACCATGCGGATCTTCATAATGAAGTGGTCGATCAGTTCCTGGGCCTGTTGTTCATTGAGGATCCCGGCGTGGAAGTCGCGCTCGATATAGATATCGAGGAAAGAGGCGGTACGCCCCAGCGACATCGCACCGCCGTTTTGCGATTTCACCGCCGCCAGATAGGCGAAGTACAACCACTGTACCGCTTCCTGAGCGTTGCGCGCCGGGCGGGAGATATCGCAGCCGTATTTCGCCGCCATCTCCTGCATTTGCAGCAGCGCGCGGCGGTGTTCCGCCAGCTCTTCACGCAGACGAATAGTGGCTTCCAGATCCTGCCCGCGCTCCAGCGTTGCCTGCAGATCGGCAAACTGCAGTTCACGTTCACGCACCAGATAGCGGATGCCGTATAGCGCCACGCGGCGGTAGTCGCCAATGATACGCCCGCGGCCATAGCCATCCGGCAGACCGGTCAGTACGCCGGATTTACGGCAGCGCAGCATATCCGGCGAATAAGCGTCAAATACCCCCTGATTGTGGGTTTTACGCAGCTCGGTGAACAGATATTCAAACTGGCTATCCATTTCCCGGCCATAGGCATCAAACGAGCTTTTAATCATGTTAATGCCGCCAAACGGATGCAGCGCGCGCTTGAGCGGTTTATCCGTTTGCAAGCCGACTATTTTTTCCAGCGATTGCTCAATATAGCCGGCATCGTGAGCGGTAATGGTGGTGGCGATATTAGTATCAAAATCAACCGGCGCGTGGGTGGCGTTCTCTACGCGAATGCCGGCCATGACTTTTTCCCACAGCGCGGTCGTCGCCGGCGTCGCCTCAGCAAGGAATGATTCATCTCCGGTATACGGCGTATAGTTGTGCTGAATAAAATCACGGACATTAATTTCTTCTTTCCAGTCCGTACCTTTAAATCCGTGCCATGCTTCGGCGTACAGCATATCGCTGGTATCGATATTTACCTTCATGAAAATAATCTCTCTACAGGACCACAACGTAATTAAGCAAATTCCAGGGATGCATTAATTTTGCCTAAATGAATAGCATCGAGCGCAATCATCTTCTCTTCATTGGTGGGTATGACTGCAGATATCACTCGAGCCTCGCGGGAAGAAATAATGCGTTCACCGGCGGAGTTGGGTTGTTTATTTAGCGCCTCATTCAGGCTGACGCCGAATACCGCTAAATGCTCAATCACCAGTTGACGGATTAATACCGAATTTTCGCCGATACCGCCGGTAAAAATAATCGCGTCAAGGCGGCGTAGCGAGGCGGCATGGCCGGCAATGTGGCGGGCGATACGATGCACAAAGGTTTTAATCGCCAACCGCGCGCGTTCATGCCCCTCATGCCAGGCTTTTTCCAGCACCCGCAGATCGGATGACAATCCGGATATCCCCAGCAGGCCGGACTCCTTATTCACCACGCGCTCCAGATCGCTGAGCGTCTGGTTAGTTTCGCCGGCGATCCACGCCATCGCGCCAAAATCGACATCCCCGCTGCGGGTACCCATCATCAGGCCTTCCAACGGCGTCATGCCCATCGAGGTGTCCACGCTGCGGCCGTTGCGTACCGCGCAAATCGACGCGCCGTTGCCAAGATGAGCAATGACCAGCCCGCTATCCTGCTCGGGTAAATCAAGCAACGCCAGCGCGCGCTGAGAAACATAACGGTGCGAAGTACCGTGGAAACCGTAGCGACGCACGCCCAGTCGCTGGTAATAGTCCCACGGCAGACCGTAGAGAAATGCCTCTGGCGCCAGCGTCTGATGAAAGCTGGTATCAAAGACCGCTACCTGCTGTACGCCCGGGAATAACTGCTGAGCTGATTCAATACCGCTGAGATTGGCGTAATTATGCAGCGGCGCCAGCGGCGACACCTGGCGAATATTGTCGATAACTTCATCGGTAATTATCGCCGATTCGGTAAATATGCTGCCGCCGTGCGCGATACGGTGGCCAATTAACGCCACGCTATCCATTAAATCACGTTTTTCTAATTCAAATGCGATCGCCTTCAATGCGCCTTCATAGCTGCGGTGAGCCAGCTTAGCCGGCTCTCCCCCATTTATTGACAGGAACGCATCTTCAGAATTAATGCCATCTGCAATACCAGCCATTAATACTTCACAGCTGGCGGCATCAAGTACTGAAAATTTAATTGAAGACGAGCCGCAGTTAATGACCAGTACTACCGGATATTCATTCATGTCATCACTCCGCTCGTCCTGAGCTTAATTAAAACAGTTTGTAAACGATGTTCAGAATGGTCAGCAGACCGATTACCGTGACGAAGACGTTGTCCAGGCGGCCGCGATATTTCGCCAACGATGGCGCTTTACGGATGGCGTACATCGGCAGCAGGCACAGCAGCGAGGCAATAATCGGCGCGCCCATCGCTTCAATCAGGTCGAGAATGTTCGGGTTGGCGTAGGCGACAATCCACGTTGAGCCCATGATAAAAATCATGCTGATGGTGTTGAGCTTGCCGCTGGAAACGCGGGTTTTATCGCCTTTGTAACCAAACTTCAGCACCAGACCGTTCAGGCCTTCCAGCGTGCCGAGGTAGTGTCCGAAGAAGGATTTGAAAATCGCCACCAGCGCGATGATTGACGCGCCATATTCAAGCACCGTTGCAAAGGTGGATTTGGTGCCGGACAGCGAGGCGAAGTGGTTCGCCAGGTACGAGAGCACCGGGATATTCTGCGCTTTGGCATCTGCCATATTCTGCGGCGACAGCGTAAACAGGCAGCTGAAGGCGAAGAACATTACCACGGCCACCATCAGCATGCTGGCGCGAGAGATAATCTGTGAACATTTGCGCTCGGTGAACTCGCGACCAAAGTCTTTTTCATACTCTTCGCGCTTGGAAACCACGAATGAAGAGACAATAGGCGAGAAGTTAAACGAGAACACCATAATCGAAATACCCAACCAGACGGTAACCAGAATGCCATCGTGACCGGTTAGCGAAATCTCGCTTAAATTCACTTGATCGATGACCGCGGAGTTCCAGTAAGGGATCAGCGACAGCGAAATCAGCACCAGGCTGGCGATAAATGGCCATACCAGATAGCTCATCACTTTCACCATCAGGTCTTTACCGAACCAGATGACAAACGCCATTAGCAGCAGCAGGAACAGCGCGACAAAACCGCGGTTCAGCGCCGGCAACTGCAGCTGGTTTTCCCAGAAGGTCATAAAGGTATTAGTGATTGTCACGCCGTAAATCCACAGCAGCGGGCAAATCGCAAAGAAATAAAGGAAGGTAATCACCACCCCGCCGGTTTTACCAAAGTGCTCTTCTACCGTTTCGGTGATGTTGCCGGAAGGATTTGAGCCGGAAAGGCACAGCCGCGCCAGCGCCCGGTGGCAATAGAAGGCGATCGGGTAGGCCAGCACTAACATCAGTAAGATGGGGATCAGGCCGCCGAAACCGGCGCGGATCGGGAAGAATAATACCCCGGCGCCAATGGCGGTGCCGAATAAGCCCAGGGTCCAGGTGGTGTCCGATTTGCGCCAGGACGACTCTTTTGTCTGGCTGGATACAATGCTATCTGTAGTACTCATATCCTATCCTCATCAAAAAGATTAAGCGTCAACTAAACCAGTAATTTGCGATACGCGAGACAGGTCGATATTGCCGCCGGAAATAATGCTGACGGTTTTTCGGTTCTGAATATAGCTGTCCAGCTTACCGCTTAATAATGCGGCACAGGCTAACGCCCCGGCCCCTTCGGTAATCACTTTATTGCGTTGAATAAGTGCGACCATGCTGTTGCGAATTTCGTCTTCGCTGACCAGCACAATATCGTCAACTAATTCACGAACAATCTGATAAGTAATATTTCCCGGGCGAGAAACGTCGCAACCGTCGGCCAGGGTGGCATTATTGCGATGATTGGTGATTTCTCCGGCGTAATACGAGGCCGCCATGCCGTGAACGTTTTCAGACTGTACGCCAATAATCCGAATGGTCGGGTTGATCGATTTAATCGCCACCGCGATACCGGCAATTAAACCGCCGCCGCCAATCGGTACAATAACGTTATCGACATCATATAAATCCTCCATGATTTCCAGACCAATAGTCCCCTGGCCGGCTATCACTTTCGGATCGTCGTATGGTGGAATAAATATCCGCCCTTCCATTTCAACAATTTCGCTGACTTTGGCGATGGTGTCGTTAAAATTATCGCCATGTAGCACCACTTCCGCCGAATAGTCGCAGGTGGCGGCCACTTTTGATTTTGGCGCGCCTTTCGGCATCACCACTTTACCGTCGATGCCGAGCATAGCGCAGGAGAGCGAAACGCCCTGCGCATGGTTACCGGCGGAACACGCCACCACGCCTTTGCGCTTTTCCGCATCAGTCAGCGAACTGAGTTTATTAAACGCGCCGCGAATTTTAAAAGAACCGGTGCGCTGCATATTTTCAAACTTAAGGAAGATTTCGCCTTTGCATCGTTCGCTGAAATAATTCGAACGCGGCATCCCCGTTTTATATATTTTACCTGCCAATCTTTTTTTCGCTTCGAGGATATCTTCAATAGCAACTGGAAGATCGTATGTAATATGCATGAGAACCTCTTAACCTGGAATTAAACAAATAGCGTTAATGGGCAGCGACTGATAAATAAATCGCAGCTTAAGTTTCAATCAATATAAAAAGACAGTTAATCTACGGTGATTAATTGTCGTCGTCGGCAACCGCTATGGGCTGAATATTCTTTCGCTAATTCAACTAACGCCGAGGCCGCACTTTTAATGCGATAATTCTTCGACCATACCGCAGCATAATGCGCTACCGGTAATGCGTCCTCGACAGGAATAGTAATAAATTGATTAGAGCCAAATGGTGCGGTCATATCACACGGAATAACCGTCAGGAAATCAGCATTGAGAACAAGATTATAAATAGTAACGACAGAGTCTGTTTTAACGATGTTTTCATTGTTGATGCCGCTGCGTTGAAGCGTGGCGAGGAGTTCACTGTAGTAACCCATATTGGTTTGCGGCAATACCCACTGTTCGTGCTGTAACGATGCCAGCGTGGCACTGCCGCTCCGCGTTCGCGATTTGCTGGCCACCAGCACGAATTCCGATTCAAATAGCGGTTCGACATGTAGATCGTGCAGCTTCATTTCATCGCTCAGCGTGCCGATGGCGAAATCGAGACGACCATCGCGGATCGCCGGCAGGAACGAAGAAAGCTGCGCTTCATACATCGAGACCTGTGCTTTTGGATATAATTTTTTGAATTTATGGATCATATCCGACATAAAAGTGAAGCCGATTAGCGACGGGAAACCAAACGAGACGTCAACGACTGTGCTGCAGGTCATACTGTGCATTTCGTTAACCATATTTTTCATTTCACGGGTAATCGACTCCGACCAGGTCAACAGCACCTGCCCGGCTTCAGTCAAAGTTACACCGGTATTTTTACGGACGATGAGCTCGGTACCGAAATAGTCTTCAATATCATTAATTGTTTTACTGACTGCAGGTTGAGTTAATCCTAATTCTTTCGCTGCTGAACCAATCGAACCACTTCTGATCACCTCCTGGAATACAACCAGGTGCTGAGTTTTAGGGAGCGGAATAGTATTCATATTGGTTATCCACGTTAATGACTTTGTTGACGGCGGGAAGTGTATCAAATGATGATCTGGTGGTTGTGTGAGACCACTCACAAAGCCCTTTCACCTATAATCAACCTTATCCAAAAAACAAATTAAAACATTTAAAATCAATAAGTTAAAATCAAAAACATGAAATTAATCATGATTTTAGTCAAAGAAATATGAGGGGATAAAAAATATTTATGGGGATAAAAAAGGTTAATTTTTAAGCTAAAAATGAGCGAGCAAAGGGTAATTTTCAAGCAATAAAAGGAGGCATTTCACATTAATTTCTGTTTAAACCTCAGGTGTAAACAATCAAATAAAATGAGAAAACTGTATTTATTTCGATTCATTACGGGATGAGGTCACAATTTTTCACGTTATTTGTATGTAAAGATATATTTCATTAATTTAGCTGAAAACAAAAACAAACAATTGGTTATCATTATCAACATTATTTTAACCTAATTTTTAGGCTATTTTATAGCAGGTAATTCCTTGATTAAAATCAATATCGATTTTTCATCCAGTCACAAACCTGCCAAGCAGTGATTTGTGCTAATCATCACAAATCAGGAAAACTCATCATCCATGTGCCGCAGATAACGCCAACCGGTAAGCGCACTCACCGCCGCACAGATCGCTAACGTGATACCCAAGGATTCCCCCCAACCCACAATTGCCAGCCCCAAGCCGATAATCAAATAATAGGCCAGGCCAAGCAGCGCCCCGGCACTACCGCGGCAATCGCCGTAATCGCTAAGCGCCGTACCCAGCACCACGGGGATCGCCATGGCATAGGCTGTCGCTACCCCCATCATCGGCAGCAAAAAGAGCCATGAATGTGTTAACAGGCCAACGCCTGCGCTGGCGAGCAATAACAGAAGACCGGCACAAATAAATATGTGCTGCTGCCCCGCTCCACGTCGTAGCAACAGACGATTCCCCTGCGCGCCGGCTAACGCTCCCGCGGCCAGCGCCATACCGCTGTAGCCAAAAGCCCGCGCATCCAGCCCCAGGCGTGCAAAAAGGAACGGCCCCTGGCTGTAGTAGCTGAACAAACCGATATTCAATGCCGCCACCAGCGCCACCGCTAAACGGATTTTTGTATCCACCATCATGCGCAGTAATAGCGGCCAGAGCGCCTGATTTGCCGTTCGCGACGGCCGGGTTTCCGGCATTACCGCCGCGCACAGCAGCAATAGCGTCGCCGCCAGCAACGCCAGGGCGCTAAACACGCCATACATCCCCCACCACCCCGCCAACACGCCGCCAGAATAGACGCCAATTGCTGGGCTGATAGCCAGCGCCATGCCCACGAAGGAAAAAATCGCCGCCAACTGCCGACCTTCAAACGCATCGCGCAACACCGTTTGCCCAACCACCGACCCGATAGCCGCGCCGAAAGCCGCCACGATGCGAGCCGCCAGCAATACGCCAAAATTTGGCGCCGCCAGCGCCAGCATGCAGCCTGCGGTATACACCGCCAGACCGAGCAATAACGCCGGCCGCCGTCCACGCCGGTCGCTGAACCAGCCCCAGAACAGCACGCCGATGGCAAAGCCAATGAAATAGACCGCCAGCGTCTGCGCCGCATCGCCGGCGCTAACGGAAAAATGGGCGCTGATATCAATTAGCGCCGGGCTATAGATAGTTTCCGCGATTTGCGGAAACATGAGTAATGCGGTAACCAGCGCCATCGCCGAACGACTTAACATATCAATCTCCCTCATCAGAGGCGCCATTGTAGGGAGCGGCAAAATCGGCGATTATAAATATAATGACACTTAACATCGAGAATCAGACATTATGGCCTGGCTCAGCGCGGATGCATCCTTTGACCCTGATATATTCAATGCGCCGCTGATTGGCGTGCAAGCGACCCTAAACGGCGATCATGACGATGGTCTGCATCAACATCAAATGGGACAGATGCTATTTACCCGTCAGGGCTGCATCCGGCTGACGCTGAACGACGGCGCGCTATTGTGTATGTTGCCGCCGACCCGCGCGGCGTGGATCCCCGCAGGCGTCACCCACCGCGCCGAAATGCAGCACATCGTTGATTACCGTTCGGTATGGTTCGCCAATGACTCATACCCGCAGTTGCCCCGTCAGCCTGCGATCCTCAACGTTACGCCGCTGCTGCGCGAGCTACTGGAACGCATTAGCGCCAGCCCCTGGGATACCGACTGGCGACAGGGCCCGGCCCTGCACCTGGCGGCGCTTTGCGTGGCGGAAATCGGCGCGGCAAAACACGAACCGATGATGCTAACGCTGCCGCAGGATAAACGTCTACGTCATCTCAACGGCCATGAGCAACCGCCGCTACTTCAACAACTGGCGGCGCAATGCGGCGCCGGAGAAAAGACCATCAGCCGCCTGTTTCAGCGCGAAACCGGCATGTCATATCAGCAGTGGCGCCAGCAGTGGCGGCTGATGAAAGCCGTAGAATTGCTGTCCTGCGGCCAGCGCATCACGGATGTCGCCCAGGCGCTGGAGTTTGCCAGCGATAGCGCCTTCATCTACTTCTTCCGTACTCAGACCGGCAAAACGCCGGGACAATATGTCGCCAGGTAAATACTCTGTTTTCGGCCAAAATGTTAACTCCAGCACGCGAGGCGGCCGATATTCGGCTAAGGTTTTCTGATGGCCGTTCGCAGTGGCGCGAAGTCAGCAAAACGTAAAATGGAGAATTATCGATGACGAGATCGGTTCTACGTCGCCCGGAAACCCTGACCCACCTTATTCAACTGGCGCTGGGAGGCGCAATGTTAAGCCTGGCGACATTCGCCGCGCAGGCAGATGACAACACCTCCCCGGTGCCGCAATCGCCTGATGAACTTTTAGGCCCGCTATTTAACGACGTGCAAAGCGCGAAACTCTTCCCTGACCAAAAAACCTTCGCTGATGCGGTCCCGAATAGCGATCCGCTAATGATCCTTGCCGACTATCGGATGCAAAAAGGTCAGGCCAGCTTCGATCTGCGCCATTTCGTCGAGATCAACTTCACCCTGCCGCGGGATAACAATCAATACGTGCCGCCGAAAGGGCAAACCCTGCGTCAACACATTGATGGGCTATGGCCGGTGCTAACCCGCAGCACCGTCGAGGTCGAGAAGTGGGATTCGCTGCTGCCGCTACCGAAACCTTATGTGGTGCCCGGTGGACGCTTCCGCGAAGTCTATTATTGGGATAGCTATTTCACCATGCTGGGCCTCGCCGAAAGCGGGCACTGGGATAAAGTGGAAGACATGGTGGCCAATTTTGCCGCCGAGATTGACCGCTGGGGGCATATTCCAAACGGCAACCGCAGTTACTATCTGAGCCGTTCGCAACCGCCGTTCTTTTCCTTTATGGTTGAGCTGCTGGCCAGCCACGATGGCGATCGGGCGCTAAAGACCTGGCTGCCGCAGATGGAAAAAGAGTATCGCTACTGGATGGAAGGCGCCGATGCGCTGACGCCCGGCAACGCGAATAAACGCGTGGTACGTCTGGAAGATGGCGCGCTGCTTAACCGCTACTGGGATGATAACGATACGCCTCGCCCGGAGTCCTGGCTTGACGACGTGACTACCGCCAAAAACAATCCTAACCGCCCGGCCACCGAAATCTATCGTGACCTACGTTCCGCCGCGGCCTCCGGATGGGACTTCAGTTCTCGCTGGATGGATAATCCGCAGCAGCTGGGGACTATCCGCACCACCAGCATCATTCCGGTCGATCTCAATGCGCTGATGTTCCACATGGAGAAAACCATTGCCCGCGCCAGTAAAGCCGCAGGTGACAGCGCTAAAGCCGGACAGTACGACGCGCTGGCGAATGCCCGCCAGAAGGCGCTGGAAAAATATCTGTGGAACGATAAAGAGGGCTGGTATGCCGATTACGATCTGAAGAGCCATAAAGTTCGCAATCAGCTGACCGCCGCGGCGCTGTTCCCGCTGTACGTCAAAGCGGCCTCCAGCGAACGTGCCGCGAAGGTAGCCGCCGCCGCCGAAAGCCGCCTGCTGAAGCCCGGCGGGCTTACCACCACCACGGTCAATAGCGGCCAACAGTGGGATGCGCCAAACGGCTGGGCGCCGCTGCAGTGGGTGGCGGTGGAAGGTCTGCAGAACTATGGTCAGAAAAAGGTGGCCATGGACGTCACCTGGCGCTTCCTCAGCAACGTCCAGCACACCTATGACAGCAAGCAGAAGCTGGTTGAGAAATATGACGTGAGTTCGACGGGTACCGGCGGCGGCGGCGGAGAGTATCCTCTGCAGGACGGCTTTGGCTGGACCAACGGCGTGACGTTAAAGATGCTCGACCTGGTTTGCCCGCAAGATAAACCGTGCGATGCGCTGCCGGCAACCCGCCCGGCGCAGGCAGAAATCACCGCTGGCAAGCAGCCCGCCGCGAACGATGCCGTGGCGGCTGCGGAGAAAAAAGCCCAGTAATCCCCTGCGCGCGGCGATATCTTCGCCGCGCTTTTTCCATCGACGTAACCCCATCATCCGCCGACAGCCAGCAAAATGTCTTCTTGCTCTGAGGAGGACTATTTTGCTTGATCATGCAAAAGCAAACGATAATAATTCGCATTATTTTTAACGAAAAAGCATTTCGTTTATTTCCGCGGCGGCGCACAGGAGTGCCAGACCGCGCTATTCAGGATTATGGCATGATCTCCTCTGTTAATTTTAAGCGCTCCGCGCTGGTGTGCGCCCTCGCGGCCGCTTTCCCTCTCGCCGCTCAGGCGCAAGATACCCTGATCGTGACCGCGCAACCTGACGACTCCGCCAGCGCGCAAACTCAAGGCTATAGCGCCAAAACGTCAACCGGCGCCACAAAAACCGACCAGCCGTTGATTACTACCGCCCAGTCGGTATCGGTGATCACCCGCCAGCAGATCGCCGATCAGGGCGCCAATACCGTAAGCCAGGCCCTACAGTATACGCCGGGGGTTTATTCCAGTTTTGGCGGCGGCGCGACGCGCTTTGATACCATCTCGCTGCGCGGCTACCACGGCGGCGACGTTGATAACCTGTTCCTTGACGGCATGCGCCTGATGAGCGACGGCGGCAGCCATAACGTACTGCAGATCGACCCATGGTTTATTGAACGCGTCGACGTCATCCGCGGCCCCTCTTCCGCCCTTTATGGCCAAAGCGTGCCGGGCGGGGTGGTCAATTTGACCTCCAAACGGCCGCAGTTCAGCCAGCAGGGGCACTTTCGCCTGACCGGCGGCACGCAAAATACTAAGGGCGCGGCCTTCGACTATACCGATGCCATTAATGACCAATGGGCCTGGCGGCTCATCGGCATGACCCGCAGCAGCGATACGCAGTATGATCATACCCGCGAAGAGCGCTATGCGATTTCGCCTTCCTTGCTGTGGCAGCCGGATAGCGATACTTCGCTGCTGTTGCGCGCCTACCTGCAAAAAGATCCCTCCGGCGGCTACCACGGCTCTCTGCCGCTGGATGGTACCCGTTATGCGCACAACGGCCGTAAGCTCTCACCCAGCACCAATGAAGGCGATCCGGGCGATGGCTACCAGCGCCGCGAGCAAATCTACAGCTATGAATTCAACCACCAGTTCAGCGATGTCTGGTCGGCTTACTCCGCGGGCAGCTATACCCATACGAATGTCTCGCTGGATCAGGTTTATCAGGTTGGCTGGGTGGGTGACAGCGACCTGCTTTCCCGCGGCTACAGCGGTTCCCGCGGGTCGCTGGACGGCTGGTCAACCGATAACCGCCTGCGCGCCGATTTCGCGACCGGTGAAGTGGCGCATACGTTAATCCTCGGCGCTGAGTATCATCGCTTCCGCAACGATTTATGGACCGGAGCCGGCGGCGCGGCGCCGCTTAACCCCTTTACCGGCTATACGCCGCAAACCGGGCATACCATCACCTACAGCGATAAAAATAATCGCCGTTATTACCAGACCGGGCTTTATCTGCAGGATGAAATGGTGTGGAATCGTTGGCACTTTGACGTTTCCGGACGCTACGACCGCATCGTTTCACAACAGGTTAGCGACACTTCAGGCACGTCAAACCGCCGCTCCGACGATCGCATCAGCGGCCGCGCCTCGCTGCTGTACGCGCTCGATAATGGCCTTTCGCCCTACTTAAGCTACAGCCAGGCGATTACCCCGGCGATGCTGCCGGGCGCCGATGGTACGTTATTAAAACCCACCACCGCCGAACAGGTGGAGGCCGGCTTGAAATTCCAGCCGCCGGGCAGCAGCGATTTGTATAGCATCGCGATTTACGATTTGATGCAAAAAGATGTCGCCACCCGCGATCCGAACATCGCCACCGCCACCTATATTCCCGCCGGGAAAGTGCATTCACAGGGCGTAGAGCTGGAAGCGCATAACCAGATTACGCCGCAATTGAGCACGATTGCCTCTTATACCTGGAATCGCCTGCGCTTTCAGGACACGAAAGACGGCACCGATAATAATACCCCTCAGCTGACGCCAGATCAGATGGCCTCATTCTGGGCGCGCTATCAATTGCCGGCGGGTATCACCCTTGGCGCGGGTGTGCGCTATATCGGTAAGCAGTGGGCCGATGACGCCAATACCGAGCGTTTACCGTCAGTCACCCTGATAGATGCGATGGCGCGCGCCGACCTCGGGGCATGGTCAACGGCGATGAAAGGCGCCTATATTCAGGTTAATGCGAATAATATCGGCGATCGCGAGTATATTTCCGGCTGCTACGGTACCGGCAACTGTTACTGGGGGGCTGAGCGTAGCGTCACGGCAACCGTGGGCTACGATTTTTAATTTACCTCGTAAACATAAGCCTCCTGAAATAAGTCGGAGGCTTAATTTCATAAACCACACAAATATCTGATCAGTGCTTTTTAATGAAAGCCGCCAGACAAACTAAATTTATTGTTTAACCAGAACCACCCTATTAAACTAGCTACTATTCTGGTAAAAATTCACGCGCAAGGTTGCGGTTATCACAAGGAGTGTGAAGTGAACAATTTAATCAGTTTCATCTCTGATTTATCCCCATTGTCCTTTATGGGTTACCATATATTATCAACCACGGTGATATATATTCTAGTGATGATTATTATCTCAAAGACTCGTCCTTCTGAGAAAAACACGCCGATACCACCACCTTACTCCATATCTCCGTCGTTTCTTGCCTGGCTACGGGGCAGAGCCACCGTCGTTATTCAATTAGCCATTTTCAGGCTATTAAGAAAAAACTACGTAATCATTATTCATTGCGCTGAGAATATCGAACTTTGCGCCAACCAGCAGTATGCAGAGTGCAAGATGACTCGTGTAGAAAAAATACTCTTTGACCATTTTTCTACACCAAAACCCAGCGCCCAGAATTTACCCCTTTCTCTTTACGTCGCCGATAAAAACCATTGGTCAGACGATCCCCAGTGTAGGGGCCTGATGCTCAGTCCGGCGCAACATACGTGGAATATGATCCTGATCGTCGTTCCTTCATTAATTTTAATCGGTACATATCTGTGGAAAACGTTTTTCGATAGTAGCACGCTTATCCACTCCGGCGTATTAAGCTGGCTCATGATGCTTATCGTTACCGGGCTTTGGTTGTTACTTTGGCTCATCATTACCTTAAATGCCACCCGGATGGACCGTGAGGGGATCTCAATTAACATTGTTCATAATTATGTAAATAGATTAAAGGATACTCTCATGGCTGAGGCCGAAACAACAACGGATGAAACAGCTGATTATTACGTCGCCATCGGTAAAACTTCCCTGCTACCCGAGAAATATCGTGAATTTATAACGATCATCAAGCCAATAAATTATGCATTTTCTGTTGAACGGCTTGAGTAGTCTGAGGGCGACATCATGTGGACTCTTATTATGCATATGCATCCTTTACTGTTTCTCGGCTGTATTATCGTTGTCGTCCCGGCTATTTATCTTTCTATCGGAATCATTATCGCCCTGACGCGGCCTGCGGCTAAAGCCCAGCAGTTAACGACCGGGATCGACCCATGGCTTCTTGCCTGGATTGACGGCGGCGGCACGCGGGTCATTCAGTTAGCAATGTTCAGTTTGTTACATAAAGGATATCTGTGGATCCCCGAGCCCGGGCAGATGTTGGCTAACGGACGTTATGCAAGCAATGAAATGAACGTCATTGAAAGAATTTTATTTGACCATTTTGAGGTACGAAAACCATGTCATGAAGATCTGCCTACTAGCCTGCATATCACCAACCTTAACATCTGGCAGGATCAGCAAAAAAGCCCAGAGCTGGCCTTAAGTATGCTACGCCGCCGATGCAATTTTCTGTTGTTCAGTATCCCCTCACTCATCTTAGCCGTAATATTAGCTTGTCGAATATTTATCTACGTCGATGTCGCTGAAAACACTTTTTGTTGGATATTGATGGTTACAGGAAGCCTGTTGTGGTTCACTGCATGGGGTTGCAACGTATGGGATCATAATCGTCTGGATTTGAATGGGGTCTCACATAATAATTCTCAGGCGCTTATCGGATTATTACGCGAAAAATTAGCCCAGACTAGCGATGAAATGGATGAGGCCACGGCTATGCTGGTGGTGGCGGTTAATGGAATCGAGTCCCTTCCTGAAAGTTACCGGGATTACAAAGAGTTGATTGGTCCCGTCAGCTACATCAGTTCAATTAGCCACGAAAGTTAGGATTATCTGAAAGGCACCCCGCAAGGCGAATCCTGCCTGACGGGGTGAGAGATGACGCTACATCGCGTCCAGCGCTTTCTGCAGTTTCCAGATATAGCGCGGGGCCTGCGGGGCAGGATGCTTTTTCGCCACGTGTTCAAAGAACTCATCGGCATCAAGATCGTTAATCTCGTCGATGGCGTCCTGGCGATTCGACGAGAAGGTGCGCAGCAGCGCGCCTGCGCCGTTGGCATAAGAGACCACCACCGCATAGCGCATCACCTGCGGGTCCTTAATCCCCGCCAGCGGGCCGTTTTCCAGAATGCTCAGATAAGCGGCGCCCATCGAAATATTGCGTTCCGGGTTTTTCAGCTCGCTGACCGAAGGCTGGCCACGCCAGCCCATCCGTTGATAGACATCGCGCCCGGAGGTCGACGGCTTCAACTGCATCAGTCCTACCGCACCGGATTTACTGACCACCGAGGGATTACCGCCGGACTCAATCGCGATGATCGCCGTTATCAGCTGCGGGTCAACCCCCCACGCGGCACCGGCTTTTTCACTGATCGGCATCCACTGCATCGACCGCTTCACCGGGACTTCCGGGTTCCACGGCGGATTGGTGTAATCGTGCTTCGAGCTACAACCGGCCAACAATACAAATAAAAAAACAAACCATCTCAATTTCACACATCTATCCTTATTGGCTGAAGTTTGCCGCACGGAGATGACAATAAACGTTCCAGGCGGCATGATAACCCTTTCATTCTTTGCAAGGAATTGCCATGTCTCAGTTTTATCTGGTCGCCCCTTCCGGTTACTGTATCAATCAACAGGCTGCGGCCCTTGGCGTGGCCCGTCTTCAGGAGGCCGGTCATCAGGTACTGAACCAACAGGCGATCCCCCGTCGACAGCAGCGTTTCGCCGGCAGCGACAGCGAACGTCTGGCCGATATTAACCAACTTGCATCCCTTGAGGGAAAAAACCACATCGTGCTGGCGGTGCGCGGCGGCTATGGCGCCACCCGGTTACTACCGCATATCGACTGGCAGGCATTATCGAAACGCCAACAGCGGGAACCGCTGCTTATCTGCGGCCACAGCGATTTCACCGCCATCCAGATGGGACTGCTGGCTAAAGCCAACGCTATCAGCTTCAGCGGGCCGATGTTAGCGGGCAATTTCGGCGCCGAAACCCTGAATGCGTTTACTGAACATCACTTCTGGCAGGCGCTACGCGAACCAGAATTTACCCTCGAATGGCAAAGCGACGGCCCAACCTGCCGCGTCGAAGGGACCCTGTGGGGCGGCAATCTGGCGATGGTCACGTCGCTCATCGGCACGCCGTGGCTCCCGCAGATTGACGACGGTATTCTGGTGCTTGAGGATATCAACGAGCATCCGTTCCGCGTTGAACGAATGCTGCTGCAGTTACTCAACAGCGGGATCCTTGCCCGCCAGCGGGCTATCGTGCTCGGCAGTTTTACCGGCGCGCAACCCAACGACTACGACGACGGTTATGATCTTCCCACCGTCTACGCCTGGCTACGTCAGCAACTCACCATCCCGCTGCTGACCGGCCTCGAGTTCGGTCATGAACAGCGCACCGTTACCCTGCCTCTCGGCGCGCGGGCGCGGCTGGTCAACAACGCCTCAGCCGCAACCTTAACGATAAGCGGCCATCCGGTGCTGGCGGAATAAAAATTCCTCTGCGCGAGTATCCTGCAAACGCGCGGATTGTTAAAATGGTGTAATTTTCACCCCTTCACGCTGACAAGGAGTACGTGAACATTGGACGCCGCTGCGGTCATTAGTCTGTTTATCCTGGGTTCTGTTTTAGTAACCTGCAGTATTTTATTGAGTTCTTTCTCCTCACGCCTCGGCATCCCGATTCTGGTTATCTTCCTCGCCATCGGTATGCTGGCAGGCGTAGACGGTATCGGCGGCATTCCTTTCGATAACTATCCTTTCGCCTATATGGTGAGTAACCTCGCGCTGGCGGTGATCCTACTGGACGGCGGAATGCGCACCCAAGCCAGTTCGTTTCGCGTGGCGCTCTGGCCAGCGCTGTCGCTGGCGACGGTCGGCGTGCTGATAACCTCCGCCCTCACCGGGATGATGGCGGCATGGCTGTTCAAGCTCGATTTAATCGAAGGGCTACTAATTGGCGCCATCGTCGGCTCCACCGATGCGGCGGCGGTGTTCTCGCTGCTCGGCGGTAAAGGGCTTAACGAGCGCGTCGGCTCGACCCTCGAAATTGAATCCGGCAGCAACGACCCGATGGCGGTGTTCCTCACCATTACCCTGATTGAAATGATCCAGCAGCATGAAGCCGGACTGAGCTGGATGTTTGTGGTGCATATCATTCAACAGTTTGGCCTGGGCATCGCTATTGGACTCGGCGGCGGTTATCTGCTGCTGCAGATGATTAACCGCATCGTCCTGCCTACCGGGCTCTATCCGCTGCTGGCGCTAAGCGGCGGGATCATGATTTTCGCCGTCACCACCTCACTGAACGGGAGCGGTATCCTCGCGGTCTATCTCTGCGGTTTCCTGCTCGGTAATAAACCCATTCGCAACCGCCACGGCATTCTGCAAAACTTTGACGGCCTGGCGTGGCTGGCGCAAATCGCCATGTTCCTCGTCCTCGGCCTGCTGGTCACACCGTCCGACCTGTGGCCGATCGCGATTCCGGCGCTACTGCTGTCAATGTGGATGATCTTCATCGCGCGTCCGCTGTCGGTATTTGCTGGCCTGCTGCCGTTCCGCGGTTTTAATCTGCGCGAGCGGGTGTTTATCAGCTGGGTCGGTTTGCGCGGCGCGGTGCCGATTATCCTCGCCGTTTTCCCGATGATGGCCGGGCTTGAGAACGCGCGGTTGTTCTTTAACGTCGCCTTTTTCGTGGTGCTGATTTCACTGCTGCTTCAGGGCACCTCGCTCTCCTGGGCGGCGAAAAAAGCGAAGGTCGTGGTACCGCCGGTCGGCTGGCCTATCTCACGCGTCGGGCTGGATATCCATCCGGAAAATCCGTGGGAACAGTTTGTCTACCAGTTGGGTGATGATAAATGGTGCGTTGGCGCAGCGTTGCGCGACCTCCACATGCCGCCGGAGACGCGTATCGCCGCACTCTTCCGCGACAACGTACTGCTGCATCCTACCGGCAGCACGCGGCTGATGGATGGCGATATTCTTTGCGTTATCGGCCGCGAGCGCGACCTGCCGGCGCTGGGTAAAATGTTCAGCCAGTCGCCGCCGGTCTCGCTCGATCAGCGGTTCTTTGGCGACTTTATCCTCGATGCGGAAGCTAAATTCGCCGATGTGGCGCAGATTTATGGCCTCGACGGCGGTGAAGAATTTCGCGAACATCAGCAGTCGCTGGGCGATGTGATTCAGCAACTGTTGGGCGCCGCGCCGGTCGTCGGCGATCAGGTGGAGTTTGCCGGTATGGTGTGGACGGTCGCCGAAAAAGAGGACGACCACGTACTGAAGGTGGGTGTGCGGGTTGCGGAAGATGAGGCGGAGTGATCCGCCTCACACAAAGTTACACTGTCACCACCGGTACGCGCGGCGCCAGAGCGCACATTAATTCATAACCGACGGTGCCGCTGGCCGCAGCGACATCGTCAATCTTAATCTCCTGCCCCCACAACTCAACCGGCGCGCCAATACCCGCATGCGGACAAGGTGTCAGATCTACCGCCAACATATCCATCGAAATACGCCCGACGGTGGTGGTGCGTACGCCGTCGACCAGCACCGGCGTGCCGCTCGGGGCGACGCGTGGATAGCCGTCGGCATAACCGCAGGCGACAATGCCGATGCGCTGCTCGCCGGATGCCTGATACAGCCCACCATAGCCCACCCGTTCGCCGCTTTTCAGCGTCTGTACGGCAATCACTTCACTGCTGAGGGTCATCGCCGGTTTCAAGCCGCTATTGGCAATATCCCGCCACTGACCCGACGGCGATGCGCCGTACAGCACAATTCCCGGGCGCACCCAATCAAAGTGCGCTTCCGGATGCCACAACGTGGCCGCTGAGTTCGACAACGAACGCGGGCAGTCCAGCCCCTCCGCCGCCTGCTCGATACGGCGCAAGGGCTCCACGATGCCATCCGGGTTTTCCGCATCAGCGAAATGCGACATCAGCGTCATTTCACCGACGTTGGCGAGCGATCGCAGCTGTTGCCAGACGGTATGCACTCGTTCTGGCATAAAGCCCAGCCGGTTCATACCGCTATTTACTTTGAGATAGATATCCAGCGGCGCATGCAGTTTAGCCTGCTGCAGCGCTTTAATTTGCCAGTTGCTGTGTACGCTGGTGGTCAGGCGATACTTATCCAGCAGCGCCAGTTCATCGGCGTGAAAGAATCCTTCCAGCAGCAGAATCGGCCCTTTCCAGCCCTTTTCCCGCAGTAGGATCGCCTCTTCGAGATTCAGCAATGCGTAGCCATCTGCGGCGTTCAGCGCCTGCCACATCCGCGCCAGGCCATGGCCATAGGCATTGGCCTTCACCACCGCCCAAACGCGCGCCCCAGGGGCAGCGCGGCGAACAATCTGTAAATTCTGACGTAAAGCCGACAGGTCAATGCTGGCTTTTACCGGACGAGACATGGAGGCTCCTTAGTTATGCACGCCGTGCAGATGCTGAGCGCGAGCCGGCGTAAAGCCCGGGCTGTAACGTGCCACGGCCAGATCATCATAAGGGATCGCCGGCGTACGCCCGGAGATCAGATCGCTCAGAAGCTGCCCGGACCCGCAGGCCATGGTCCAGCCCAGCGTACCGTGCCCGGTGTTCAGCCACAGATTTTTGTACGGCGTGCGGCCAACCACCGGCGTACCGTCCGGCGTCATCGGTCGCAGGCCGGTCCAGAAGGTCGCCTGCTCAACGTAGCCGCCGCGCGGGAACAGATCGCGAACCACCATCTCCAGCGTCTCGCGGCGCGGCTTCAGCAGCTCTTTATTAAAGCCGACAATTTCCGCCATCCCGCCAACGCGAATACGCTGATCGAAACGGGTAATCGCGATTTTGTAAGTCTCATCAAGGATAGTCGATACCGGCGCGCCGCTCTCTTCGGCAATCGGAATAGTTAACGAGTAGCCTTTCAGAGGATAGACCGGGATGTCCACCAGCCCTTTAAGCATCGCGGTGGAGTAAGAACCAAACGCCATCACGTAGGCGTCGCCCTTAATAATTTCGTCGCCGCATTTCACACCGGCGATTTGATCGCCTTCGTAAAGCAGCGCATCGACGGAGGTATTAAAGCGGAAAGTCACCCCTGCCGCCTCGGCCATCGCCGCCAGACGGGTAGTGAAGAGCTGGCAATCGCCGGTTTCATCATTTGGCAGGCGCAGGCCGCCGGTCAGTTTATGGCTGACTTCCGCCAGCGCCGGTTCGACTTCGAGCAGGCGGTTGGCTTCCAGCAGTTGATACGGTACGCCAGCCTCTTCCAGCACGGCGATATCACGAGTGGCGTTCTCATACTGTTTTTCGGTGCGGAAGAGCTGCAGGGTGCCGCCCTGGCGGCCTTCATACTGGATACCGGTGGTTTCACGCAGCGCTTTCAGGCAATCACGGCTATATTCCGCCAGGCGCACCATACGCCCTTTGTTTTCCATATAGTGGCGGGTATCGCAGTTACGTAGCATCTGCCACATCCACTTGAGCTGGAACTGCGTGCCGTCAAGGCCAATCGCCAATGGCGCATGGCGCTGGAACATCCATTTAATCGCCTTCAGCGGCACGCCCGGCGCCGCCCACGGCGCCGCGTAGCCGGGAGAGATCTGCCCGGCGTTGGCGGCGCTGGTTTCTTCAGCGGGCCCTGGCTGACGGTCGATAACCGTCACCTCATGTCCCGCCTGGCTTAAATACCAGGCGCTCGCTACCCCAACCACCCCACTTCCCAGTATGACGACTCGCATAGCCACTCCGTAATAGTTAAAGAACAATCATCTAATTACAAATTGATAACCCAGATGAAAATATTATTCAACATACGCTTTATTTATGGTGACTTATCTCACACCAAACCGCACCAGCACTGACACCAGAGATTTACGATCTCGTGCTGCGCTTTATTTTTCCTAAGCATAAAATGCTAAGTAAATGTTAAATTAAGGCCTTTGGGATTGTGATATCGCGAAGAAAAGAAATTACCCGCAGACGCAGTTTGTTATGGCGTGTTCTATGCTTGATAAGAGGTTCTCCACAAAGAGAGAACCACCAACAACGAGGGCGCGCTAATGGCTACGATTGATTCCATGAACAGGGACACCACCCGGTTAAGCGATGGACCCGACTGGACTTTTGAACTGCTGGAAACCTATCTTGCCGAGGTCGACCGGGTGGCGAAGCTGTATCGTCTCGATACCTATCCGCATCAAATCGAGGTGATCACCTCCGAACAGATGATGGACGCCTACTCCAGCGTCGGGATGCCGATCAACTATCCGCACTGGTCGTTCGGCAAAAAATTTATCGAAACCGAACAGGCGTATAAACACGGCCAGCAAGGTCTGGCCTATGAGATAGTCATTAACTCCAACCCGTGTATCGCTTATTTAATGGAGGAGAACACGATTACCATGCAGGCGCTGGTAATGGCGCACGCCTGCTATGGGCACAACTCCTTCTTTAAAAATAACTATCTGTTCCGCAGTTGGACCGATGCCAGCTCAATCATCGACTATCTGATCTTTGCGCGTAAATACATTACCGAATGTGAAGAGCGTTACGGCGTCGATGAAGTTGAAAAATTGCTCGACTCCTGCCATGCGCTGATGAACTACGGCGTCGACCGCTACAAACGCCCGCAGAAAATATCGCTGCAGGAGGAGAAGGCGCGGCAGAAAAGCCGCGAAGAGTATCTGCAAAGCCAGGTGAACATGCTATGGCGTACTCTGCCAAAACGGGAAGAGGAAAAAGCCATCGAGGCAAGCCGCCGCTATCCTTCCGAACCGCAGGAGAATCTGCTGTACTTTATGGAGAAGAACGCGCCGCTGCTTGAGTCCTGGCAGCGCGAGATCCTGCGTATCGTTCGTAAGGTCAGCCAGTATTTTTATCCGCAGAAGCAGACTCAGGTCATGAACGAGGGCTGGGCGACATTCTGGCACTACACCATCCTCAATCATCTGTATGACGAAGGTAAAGTGACCGAGCGCTTTATGCTGGAGTTTCTGCACAGCCACACCAACGTGGTGTTCCAGCCGCCCTACAACAGCCCGTGGTACAGCGGGATCAACCCCTACGCGCTGGGTTTCGCTATGTTCCAGGATATTAAACGTATCTGCCAGTCGCCAACGGAAGAAGACCGCTACTGGTTCCCGGATATCGCCGGCTCCGATTGGCTGGAGACGCTGCATTTCGCCATGCGCGATTTTAAAGATGAGAGCTTTATTAGCCAGTTCCTGTCGCCGAAGGTGATGCGAGACTTCCGCTTATTCACGGTACTCGATGACGACCATAATAATTACCTGGAGATTTCCGCCATTCATAATGAGGAAGGCTATCGGGAAATTCGTTCTAAGCTGTCGGCGCAGTATAACCTCAGCAATCTTGAGCCGAATATTCAGGTCTGGAACGTTGACCTGCGCGGCGACCGTTCGCTGACGCTGCGCTATGTGCCGCACAACCGCGTGCCGCTGGATAAGAGCCGTCGCGAAGTGCTTAAACACGTTCACCGCCTGTGGGGCTTTGACGTGATCCTTGAGCAGCAGAATGCCGACGGCAGCGTTGAGCTGTTGGATCGCACCCCGCCGCGGCAGAACGCGTTGTAAATCGGATCAAGTGTCAAAAAGCGAAATGCCCGGATTATCCGGGCATTTTTTATAGGGTGGTCCGTACTTAGCGCATATTGATGGCTAAATCGCCGGGCAGCGTTTTTTGCATCCGATGCCAAATCTCGCCGCTGTTGTGGCCATAGGCGCGGACGATTTCGTACACTTTATCGTGCTGACTCTCTTCGCACACTTTCGCCAACTGGTGGTAGAAACCCAGCGCCAGGCTACGCGCTTCCGGATTAGCAAAATAGTGACGACCAATGCGGGTATACAGCCCCTTCATGCCGTTGAGGATCAGACCGTAGATCGGGTTGCCGGAGGCAAACGCCAGACCGCGGAAGATGTTGTAGTCCAGTTCGGCGAAAGCATCGGCATGATCTTCAACTTCACGCGCGGTAGCCAGGACCTCCAGCGCTTTGTCCGGGTGCTGGCGGAAAGCGGTACGAATAAAAATCGTTGAGATATTGGTTCGCACCGACAGCAAGTTATCAATCAGCTGCGGCACGCTATCGTGGTCGAGACGCGCCAGCGTTTCAAGGATATTCAGTCCGGAGGTTTCCCAGAAGTTGTTCACTTTCGTCGGTTTACCATGCTGGATAGTCAACCAGCCATCACGGGCCAGACGTTGCAACACTTCGCGCAGAGTGGTTCGGGTCACACCAATCAGTTCAGAAAGTTCACGTTCAGCAGGGAGAATGGATCCAGGCGGGAAACGATTATTCCAGATACTTTCAATGATGTACTCTTCCGCGAAACCCGCAGGGCTTTGCGCCTTAATGACCATAATAAGATTTCCATTACACAGCGTTGCAAATTGCACTCATCATACCAGAGCAGCCATACGCCAGATAGCATCTGAAAGTAATTAAAAGGGGATCGCCGTTTCATTTTCAGCTTTTGCTTAACGCCTTCCATTACCTGTAATGCGCCGCGAAGAAAGTTGCTTCCCTTTTTACTCAACTGGTAATCTTGCAATAGTTACGCATAAAATCATGTTGTTTGACGGAAGGACCTCTGTCGTGGAAATGTCTTATGGCCGCGCCCTGTGGCGCAATTTTCTTGGCCAGTCGCCAGACTGGTACAAGCTTCTCCTGATTATCTTCCTGGTGGTTAACCCGCTGGCGTTTTATCTTCAACCGTTTGTCGCCGGTTGGCTGTTAGTGGTGGAGTTTATCTTCACCCTGGCGATGGCGCTCAAATGCTACCCGCTGCTGCCTGGCGGCCTGCTGGCGATAGAAGCGGTGCTGATCGGTATGACCAGCCCCGAACATATTCGCGAAGAAATAGCCAATAATCTCGAAGTCCTGCTGCTGCTGATGTTCATGGTGGCCGGGATCTACTTCATGAAGCAGCTATTGCTGTTTATTTTTACTCGGCTGCTCCTCGGGATCCGCAGCAAGATGCTGCTGTCGCTGGCCTTCTGCCTGGCAGCGGCTTTTCTCTCCGCCTTCCTTGACGCGCTAACTGTTGTTGCGGTGGTCATTAGCGTAGCGGTCGGCTTTTACGGTATTTATCATCGCGTCGCCTCCGCGCGGCCTGATGATAACGACATGCTTGATGACAGCCATATCGATCAACACTACCGCGACGTGCTCGAACAGTTCCGCAGCTTTTTACGCAGCCTGATGATGCACGCCGGCGTCGGTACCGCGCTCGGCGGCGTGATGACCATGGTCGGCGAACCGCAGAACCTGATTATCGCCAAAGCCGCCGGCTGGCACTTCGGCGAATTCTTCATCCGTATGTCGCCGGTAACCCTGCCGGTAATCGTATGCGGCCTGATAACCTGCCTGTTGCTGGAAAAATTCCGCCTGTTTGGCTATGGCGAGCCGCTGCCAGTCCCGGTGCGCAAAGTCCTGCAGGATTTCGACGACCGTAGCCGCCAGAGCCGCAGCCGCCAGGATCGGATGCGCCTTATCGCTCAAGGGATCATCGGCGTGTGGCTGATTGCCGCCCTCGCCCTGCATCTGGCGGAAGTTGGCCTGATTGGCCTCTCCGTCATCGTGCTGGCGACCACCTTTTCCGGCGTGACCGACGAACACGCCATCGGTAAAGCCTTTACCGAAGCGCTGCCGTTTACCGCCCTGCTGACGGTCTTTTTCGCCATTGTGGCGGTGATTATCGATCAGCATCTGTTTGCCCCGGTGATTGAGTTCGTCCTGCAGGCTTCACCGCACGCTCAGCTATCGCTGTTCTATTTGTTTAATGGCCTGCTGTCGTCCATCTCCGATAACGTCTTTGTCGGTACGGTGTATATCAACGAAGCAAAAGCGGCGCTGGAACACGGCGTTATCAGCCTGCAGCAGTTTGAAATGCTGGCGGTCGCCATTAATACCGGCACTAACCTGCCTTCCGTCGCGACCCCCAACGGCCAGGCCGCGTTCCTGTTCCTGTTGACCTCGGCGCTGGCGCCGCTGATCCGCCTCTCTTATGGCAGAATGGTGTGGATGGCGCTTCCCTATACCATCGTGCTCACGCTGGTCGGCCTGCTGTGCGTCGAAACCCTGTTGATGCCGGCCACCCAGTGGATGCTCAGCCACGGCTGGTTGACCACCCCAGTACTGCCCTAATTGCGCAGCCCGTTACCCGGGTTCCCCCCGGGTAACGAATATTCATTTACGTAATATTTTCCGACTAGCGGATGGCGTCGCGGTAGTTTTCGTTTACACTGCCATGATTTAGCATGTTCCAGGGAAATGATTATGTTGCAATACTTAAACCAGTGCTCAAGGGGACGCGGCGCCTGGCTCTTGATGGCGTTAACCGCTTTTATACTTGAATTAGTGGCGCTGTGGTTCCAGCACGTGATGCTGCTGCAGCCCTGCGTGTTGTGTATTTACGAACGCTGCGCTCTGTTTGGCATTATGGGCGCCGGTCTGGTGGGCGCTATCGCGCCGAAAACCCCGCTGCGCTATGTCGCGTTGCTCATCTGGCTATACAGCGCACTGCGCGGTCTGCAGTTAGCCTGGGAGCACACCATGATTCAGCTACACCCTTCTCCGTTCCAGACCTGCGATTTCGCCGCTCGTTTCCCGACGTGGCTGCCGCTGGATAAATGGCTACCGCAGGTATTCGTTGCCACCGGCGACTGTTCCGTGCGCCAGTGGGAATTCCTGACTCTGGAAATGCCGCAGTGGCTGGTAGGCATCTTTGCCGCTTATCTGGTCATCGGCCTGCTGGTACTGATCGCTCAGCCATTTAAAGCCAAAAAGCGCGATCTGTTCGGCCGTTAAGCTATCCTGCCAGATGGTAAACGCTCCTTCGGGGGCGTTTTTTGTGCCTGTAAGTTGACGACGCCCCTTTAAAGTTGCATATTAAATACATCTTATTTGCATCCACTAAGGAGCTCACTATGTCTCACCTGCGTATCCCGGCTAACTGGAAAGTCAAACGCTCCACTCCGTTCTTCACTAAAGAAAATGTTCCGCCAGCGCTGCTCACCCATCACAATACTGCCGCTAACGTTTTCGGTCAGCTGTGCGTAATGGAAGGCACAGTAACTTATTACGGTTTTCATGATGAGCAGGCTAGCGAACCGGAGATGAAAGTCGTCATTAATGCCGGGCAGTTCGCCACCAGCCCGCCGCAATACTGGCATCGTATCGAGCTCAGCGATGATGCCCAATTCAATATTAACTTCTGGGTTGAAGATGAAAGCCACGGCGAAGACGGCCTGTTCCACGCCAGGAAAAGCTAAGCCCCTCACGTGCTTGCGGTTGAAAATCGACATCCGGATGTTTAAAGTCGTTACCCGATAGGCTCGTCTTTCTTGAGTCTGAAATGGGATAAGTCACCATGAGCATAGTCTGGTATATGACGCTAATCTGCATTGTCGTCGCGTATTTGATGATGAGTTTCCTGCCCATCTGATCGCCGCAAGCAGTCATCGCGCCGGGGAGACCTGGCAGCTCGTCAACTCCCTCTCAGCCCGGCCACCGCGCCGGGTCTATTTTTATCTACATCTGCTTTACAAATATTCCTAAAGTTCCCCGCCCCCGCGCCGATGATGAAATGCCAAACGCACCTGGTGATGATGACTTAAATGTGGGGTTTCCGATGAGTAGAAACGGCTGGCGTTCTCTTAGTGTTGTTATTTTTCCATGCGCTTTATTGTGGGCGGGAATTATCTGGCTGGCATTAAGAATGATGGGATATTGATGCGTACAAAGAACCGGGCCGCGCAGGCAGGGAATGCCCGGTTCTAATATTTCAACGAGCTTACTGCGCCCAGTCTGGTTTGTTTAAGATATGGTCCTGCCAGTCGACGACGGTGGACTCTTTCACCGCTATATGGCGCACGGAAATACGTTCGCCGTGCATCGCCACTTTTGAGCCGGTCAGCAGCGGATGCCAGTGCGGCAGCGGTTTACCTTCCGCCAGCAGGCGATAGGCGCAGGTGTGCGGCAGCCATTCGAAGGTCGGCAGATTCTCACGCGTGAGTTTGATGCAGTCCGGTTCGTACTCGAAGCGACGCTCGTAGTTGCGGCACTGGCAGGTTTTAATGTTGAGCTGACGGCAGGCGACGTTAGTAAAGTAAATCTCGTCGGTATCTTCATCCATTAGCTTATGCAGGCAGCACTGTCCGCAGCCGTCGCACAGTGATTCCCACTCCGCGTCGGTCATTTCATCCAGTGTTTTTTGTTGCCAGAAAGGTTGTTCGCTCATTGGGATGTCCGTCATTGCAATTCAGGGTGCACCTTATAACCAGTCTGGCACGCCGATGCAAGTTTTGCCGCCCCAAAAGGCGGCAAGCGGACTTTACAGCACGCGGGTAGACAACGTCAAACCATTGAAGCCGACTTCCAGCTCGTCGCCGCTGGCCAGCGGCCCGACACCGTCCGGGGTCCCGGTCAGGATGATATCGCCCGCTTTTAGCGTAAAGAAGCGCGACATATAGGCAATTAGCGGTACGATCTTATGAATCATATCCGCAGTCGTCCCCTGCTGGCGGACTTCACCATTAATCTTCAGGCTTAGCGGCGTATTTTGCGGATCGCCGTTGAACTCGGCGGCAGGAATAAAACCGGAGATCGGACAGGCGTTATCAAACCCCTTAGCTTTCTCCCACGGTTGCCCGGCCTTTTTCATCTTGCCCTGAATATCACGCAGGGTGAGATCCAGCGCTACGCCATAACCGGCAATCGCCTTGCGTACGTGGTCTTCGCTGGCCTGTCGCAGGGTACTGCCAATCAGCACCGCCAGTTCAACCTCATGATGCACCGAGCCCAATCCTTCAGGCAGTACCAACGGCTGGCGGATATCGCATAGCGCCGTTTCAGGTTTAATAAACAACACCGGTTCTTCCGGCATCGCGCTGCCCATCTCCTTAATATGTTTTGCGTAATTACTGCCAACGCAAACCACTTTGCTCACTGGATAATCCAGTAACTCACCCTGCCAGTTATGATGTTGGTACATTATTTTCCCTCAATGGGTTAATCGGATTTATTCCCCTGTTCCGCGAGGTGTTTCTTAAGTAGATTCTCAGGAGGGGGAGGAAGTTGAAGGTAATAGCCCTGATCGACGAGCGCTTGTTTTACTTTTTCGAGGTCAGCGTTAGCCAGCGTCTTGCGCCCGTCGAGCGGCAGCAGCATGGTCATCTGCGGGGTGCCGAAGCTTGCCATCAGTTCCGGCGGGACGCGCGAGAAATCGTCCTTTTTTTCGACATATAAATAGGTTTGTTCACGTTTAGTACTTCGATAGATCACACAAAACATAGTTTTACTCGGAATTAGACCCGTGGTCACTTGCCTCAATATATGAGTGACTATAACATGCCTTTTAGTCTTCGGAATATCACCGCACTTCGGCGGATGATAAACAGCAAATTGAGTAAGGCCAGGATGTCAAATACGCCAATCGAACTTAAGGGCAGTAGCTTCACTTTATCTGTCGTTCATTTGCACGATGCAAATCCCGAGGTTATTCGTCAGGCGTTAGAAGACAAAATCGCCCAGGCTCCCGCTTTTTTACGTCATGCACCGGTCGTGGTCAACATCAGCAGTATTGAAGAGAGCGTCGACTGGCGCCCGATGCATGAAGCTATCGTCGCCACCGGGTTGCGCATCATGGGGGTGAGCGGTTGTAAAATTTCCCGCCTGAAAACGGAAATCGACCGTGCCGGGATCCCGCTACTGACGGAAGGAAAAGAGAAAATCGTTCGTCAGGCGCCGCCGCCGGAACCCGTTGAACCACCACCAGTTGCTACGCCGATCACAAAAACGCGTTTGATTGATCTGCCGGTACGTTCCGGTCAGCGCATTTATGCGCCACACTGTGATCTAATTGTTACAAACCATGTGAGTGCCGGAGCGGAACTTATCGCTGATGGTAACATCCATGTGTATGGCATGATGCGGGGACGTGCGCTGGCTGGCGCAAGCGGCGACAGAGATGCCCAAATATTTTGTACTAACCTCGCGGCGGAACTGGTGTCCATCGCAGGGGAATATTGGCTGAGCGATAACATCCCAGCTGAATTTTATGGCAAAGCGGCGCGTCTGCGTTTAGGCGACGGCGCTTTGACAATTCAACCGTTCAATTAATCCCTTTTTAACAAGGAATTTCTATGGCACGCATTATTGTTGTGACTTCGGGTAAAGGGGGCGTTGGTAAGACCACCTCCAGCGCGGCCATCGCTACTGGTTTGGCCCAGAAGGGAAAGAAAACTGTCGTTATCGACTTCGATATCGGCCTGCGTAACCTCGACCTGATTATGGGATGCGAGCGTCGGGTGGTTTATGACTTCGTCAACGTTATCCAGGGCGATGCCACTCTCAATCAGGCGCTAATCAAAGATAAGCGTACTGAAAATCTCTATATCCTTCCGGCTTCTCAGACCCGTGATAAAGACGCGCTGACCCGCGAAGGCGTAGATAAGGTTCTTGAAGAACTGAAAAAGATGGACTTCGATTTTATTGTCTGCGACTCCCCGGCAGGCATCGAAACCGGCGCGCTGATGGCGCTGTACTTCGCTGACGAAGCCATCATCACCACTAACCCGGAAGTCTCCTCCGTGCGCGACTCCGACCGTATCCTTGGCATTCTGGCCTCCAAATCCCGCCGCGCGGAAAATGGCGACGAGCCGATCAAAGAGCACCTGCTGCTGACGCGCTACAACCCAGGTCGCGTGAACAAAGGCGACATGCTGAGCATGGAAGACGTGCTGGAAATTCTGCGCATCAATCTGGTGGGCGTGATTCCGGAAGATCAGTCCGTGCTGCGCGCATCGAACCAGGGCGAGCCGGTCATTCTGGATACCGTTTCAGATGCGGGTAAAGCCTATGCGGATACTGTGGATCGTCTGCTCGGAGAAGAACGTCCTTTCCGCTTCATCGAAGAAGAGAAGAAAGGTTTCCTCAAACGCCTGTTCGGAGGATAAATTATGGCATTACTCGACTTTTTTCTCTCGCGAAAAAAGAACACGGCTAACATTGCGAAAGAACGCCTGCAAATCATCGTCGCGGAGCGCCGCCGCGGCGACGCGGAACCGCATTACCTGCCGCAGCTGCGCAAAGATATCCTGGAGGTCATCTGTAAATACGTGCAGATAGACCCAGAGATGGTCAGCGTACAGCTGGAACAGCGCGATGGTGATATTTCGATTCTCGAGCTGAACGTGACCCTGCCAGAAGCTGAAGAGTCGAAACCCTGACCCTGTTGTCTTGTTAACGGCATTTCGCCGTAGCCTTAAAAAAAACCGGCCACGCAACGCGCGGCCGGTTTTTTATGGCCTGAATCGCGCCGGGCGCTAGCGAGGATAGTCGTTGAGCAGCGCTTTAAGACGATCGGCCATCAATTCCCCGCGCCAGCCGGAAACCAGTTCTGGCTCACCATTTTTATTTTTAAGCTGCCAGTGCCAGTTCAGCAGTTGGTTTATCTGACGGCGCGACGCCAACAGCTCGGCGCTCACGCCCTTCTCCGCGCTCACTTCCTGCACCAGCGCTTTAATATCTTTAAAGGCCTTGCGATACCCCGGCATATCGATCAGGTTTTGCAGCGGCTCCGGCAGCGCCGATTCCGGCAAGGCCTGCGCTTTTTCAACCAGGCTAATCAGCGTTTTGCCGTGGAAGCGAATTTCGCTGCCGGATAAACCGAGGCTATCGAGCTCGCCGAGGCTGGTCGGCATATAGCGCGCCACGCTCCACAGATGCTCTTCGCGTACGACAAAGTTCACCGCCAGGTTACGCTCGCGCGCTTTGCGCAGACGCCACTCCGCCAGCAACTGCAGGCAGCCCAGCTGGCGCGTTCGCAGTTGCCAGGCATTGCCGATTTCCCGCCACGCATCCGCCGGGTCAAGGATTTCCTGACGGCGCTGCTGCATCAGGTGGCACTCGTTCAACGCTGCCGGCAGCCAGCCCGCATGGTCGGTTTCCGCCATTAATTTGCTGGCGATCGGTAACAGGTACCAGACGTCGGCGGCCGCATATTCGCACTGACGCTCGGTCAGCGGGCGGGCCAGCCAGTCGGTGCGTGATTCGCTTTTGTCCAGCGCGACGCCGGAATACTCTTCCACCATTGAAGCAAAGCCCCACGACATCGGGCGCCCGCAGAAGGCGGCCAGAATCTGGGTGTCGATCAGCGGCTGCGGCATCAGGTTGAACGCGTTGAGGAAGACTTCTAAATCTTCGCTACCCGCATGCAGGTATTTGGTGACATCCTGGTTGAGCAGCAGCTCGCGCATCGGCGCCCAGTCGTTGATGGTCAACGGATCGATCAGAGAGACCTGTTTGCCGTCGAACAGCTGCAGCAAACCAAGCTGCGGATAGTAGGTACGGGTGCGAACAAACTCGGTATCCAGCGCAACTGCGGGTGCCGAAGTTGCCGCTTCACAGATAGCGCGCAGGCCATCGTCGGTGGTGATCATCTGATAGTTCAAATCATACTCTCTTAACTTGCGCCCATAAAAAACGCCGGCTTAGCCGGCGCGAGATTAATCACAAACCTCATGCAATCGTTGGGCTTGCAGATTGCACCAGACAAATAACAAGGAAAATCAATTGATTGATTTTCGGCCGATCGCCACAAAGAAGGAAAAACCACGCTTTTTCCTTCTTTGTCAGTAATCTGGACGCCGGCTAGCCGGCGCCTGGCGACTCACTCGTTGCTTAGCCTTTATTGTCTACTTTAGCACGGGCTTCGTCACGCAGTTCTCGACGTAAAATTTTGCCGACGTTGGATTTCGGCAGTTCATCACGAAACTCAACCAGCTTCGGCACCTTGTAGCCGGTCAAATGGCGACGGCAGAAAGTAATCAGCGCTTCTTCGGTTAACGCAGCATCTTTCTTCACCACGAAGATCTTCACCGCTTCACCGCTGCTGCCGGACGGTACGCCGACGGCGGCCACTTCCTGCACGCCGGAATGCTGCATGACCACATCCTCAATTTCATTCGGATAGACGTTAAAACCGGAGACCAGAATCATATCTTTTTTGCGATCGACGATGCGCAGGAAGCCTTCATCATCCATCACCGCAATATCGCCGGTATGCAGCCAGCCATCTTTAATGATTTCATCGGTGGCATCCGGACGCTGCCAGTAGCCCAGCATCACCTGCGGCCCTTTGATGCAGAGCTCACCCGGCTCGCCCGGCGCGACTTCATTATCATCGTCATCGACCAGCTTGGCTTCGGTCGACGGCACCGGCAGGCCGATGCTGCCGCTGTGGTAGTCGATATCATGCGGGTTGACGCTCACCAGCGGCGAGCACTCAGTCAGGCCATAGCCCTCCAGCAGATACTGGCCGGTCAGTTTCACCCAGCGCTCCGCAACCACCTGCTGCACCGGCATGCCGCCGCCGGCGGAAAGATGCAACGAAGAGAAATCAAGCTGCTGGAACTCTTTATTGTTCAATAGCGCGTTAAACAAGGTATTCACCCCGGTCATCGCGGTGAACGGATATTTTGCCAGCTCTTTTACCAGGCCCGGAATATCGCGCGGATTGGTAATCAACAGGTTCTGCCCGCCGAGTTCAATAAACAGCAGGCAGTTCATGGTCAAGGCGAAGATGTGGTACAGCGGCAGCGCGGTCACCACCAGCTCTTTACCACGGTGCAGTAGCGGACCGTAGGTCGCATTCACCTGTTCGAGGTTAGCCAGCATATTGCGGTGAGTCAGCATCGCCCCTTTCGCCACGCCGGTGGTACCGCCGGTGTACTGCAGGAAGGCCAGATCGTCCGCGACGATTTCCGGCTTCACGTACTGCATACGGTAGCCATGCTGCAGGGCGCTACGAAATGAGATGGCGTCCGGCAGATGATATTTTGGCACCAGCCGCTTAATGTACTTCACCACGAAGTTGACCAACGTTCCTTTAGCGGTGGAGAGCTGATCGCCCATCCGCGTCAGGATGACGTGTTTTACCTGGGTTTTATCGACTACTTTCTCCAGGGTATGTGCGAAGTTGGAAACGATCACAATCGCCGCCGCGCCGCTGTCATTGAGCTGGTGCTCCAGTTCGCGCGGGGTATACAGCGGGTTAACGTTGACGGCAATCATTCCGGCACGCAGGATCCCAAACAGCGCCACCGGGTATTGCAGCAGGTTAGGCATCATCAGCGCGACGCGATCGCCCTTCTGTAGCCCTAATCCTTGCTGGAGATAAGCGGCGAAAGCACGGCTGCGCTCTTCCAGCTTACGGTAGGTCATCACCTCGCCCATGTTGATAAATGCCGGCTGATCGGCATAACGGGTGGTGGCGTGTTCAAACAATTCAACCAGGGATTGATAGCGGTCAGGATTTATCTCCGCCGGGACATCGGCGGGATAACGGTTTAGCCAAACCTTTTTCACTGCTTCACCTCTGAAATAGTTATTCGTCGTCATCACAGCCCCTGATCAACAAACATTTTGTTAACATTATATTAACTCAGCGTACCAGTTTATTAATTAGGCGTTTTTCAGGTTGCGAAGCGCGTCACTATTTATTTTTCTTATGAGACTATAAAACACGAAACAGCGGGCTAGCCGCTGTTTCTATTCCATTATAAAAACAACAAAATCATTCCGTTACGACATTTCTGACCTCAGCCGGTCCCGGGTTATACCAACCCCAACCGCCGTATCCGTAGCCCCAGGGGCGTGGGCCGAGCATCCACGGGTCGATGGGCTGCGGCGGCATCACCACCTGCTGCACCACGTTCCAGCGCTTATAGCCGGTGGCGTTCATCAACATGAATTTATAGGGGGTGGCGCCAACTTTTCCGTCGACGACGCCGCTAATCGGCCCAACCACGGTCACCAGCTGGCCGCGGAAATCGACCGGGTCGAGGAAACCGCTCACGTCGGCGAGGATACGGCCGCGTGAAGGTTCCCCCAGTTCCGGCCGCGCGCCGCTATCCAGCGGTACGGTGGCAATCTCTAAGCGGGTTTTCCCCTGCTGATTCTGCACGTTGACGACCTTACCGCCAAAACGCGCTTCCTGGCCGATATACAGCTGCGGCGCGTTCATCACCCGTACTAAATCCTGCTGCGGCGTAGGGCTGGTGCCTTTAATAACATCCGGCACCGACACGCAACCGCTTAGCGCAACGGCGACCGCCGCGGCTAACAGCCAACGAACGCCCTGTTTTTGACCCGCCATGATGCGACTCCTTCTCTCAGTCTTCTCTCTACTGAGATTCACTCGCGGCCAGGAAGTTTCTTCCACGCCACTTCGTTTCGCAAATAAACTGGTTCCGCATGCTCAACGGCCACGGTTTTTCCCGCCGCAAGCAGTTGGATGGCCAGCGGCAGCATATCTTCTGCCGCCGGCAGTTCAATCTCGCCGCTGCTTAAAATCAGCCCGCTCTCTTTCGCCAGATCCGGCCACGCCTGCCAGCCGGTGCCGACGGTAGCCCATTCGCCGGAGAGCCGCGCCAGGCGTTCGGCAACCGCAGCCGGTTTGAGAACCGCTTCAGTTTCTTCACCGTGCCAGACGCCATCTTCGTCGCGCTGATACTCGGCCCAGTAGACTTCGCCCATACGCGCGTCGATGGCCGCCAGCACGCGAGTAGCGCCGGTTTTGCGCCACGCGCCCTGCGCCATCGTCGCCAGCGTAGAGACGCCAATCATTGGCAGCTCCGCGCCCAGCGCCAGGCCTTGGGCAATGCCGATACCAATACGTACGCCGGTAAAACTGCCCGGCCCGCGGCCAAAGGCCAACGCGTCAAGTTCATTCAGCGTAGTGCCGCTTTCAGTGAGGACCTCCTGCACCAGCGGCAGGATACGTTGGGTGTGTTCGCGAGGACAAATTTCAAAATGGGCGCTCAGGGCGCCATCATTCCACAGCGCCGCGGAGCACGCCTCCGTGGCGGTATCGATAGCCAAAATTCGCATGGGTGGTCACGCTCTCGTTACATATTCCAGGTTTTAGGGCGGTACATTTATCGGCGCGCGGACTTACCGCCGCCGTACCATCCTAAATCCATTGGGGATAGCTGATTAACAAAATGGCGCGCAGCTTATCATATTTTACTGCGGATTACCTTGCCGGCGGCACGGCGAGGAAGCGCACCGCCCGGCGGATATCGCGGGTCCGCGGCGCGGGTGGCAGGCTGGCCAAGAACACGGCGCCGTAGGGGCGCATCACCAGCCGGTTGTCGCAGATAACCAGAACGCCGCGATCGTCAATATCGCGGATCAGGCGCCCCACGCCCTGTTTGAGGGTAATGACGGCATCCGGCAGCTGAACTTCATCAAACGGATCGCCGCCGCGCAGTCGGCAGTCTTCCATTCGCGCTTTGAGCAGCGGATCGTCCGGTGAGGTAAAGGGCAGCTTATCGATAATCACCAGCGACAGCGCGTCGCCGCGCACGTCAACCCCTTCCCAGAAGCTACTGGTCGCCACTAATAGCGCATTGCCGGCGCTAACAAACTGCTGCAGCAGCTGGCCTTTGCTGGTCTCTCCTTGTAGCAGTACCGGCAGCGTCATGGTGGCGCGAAACTGCTCCGCCAGATCGCGCATCATGGCATGCGAGGTGCAGAGCATGAAGCAGCGTCCATCATTGGCCTCAATCAAGGGTTTCAACATGGCCGCCAGATGACGGGCAGCACCGGGCTGGTTCGGCAGAGGTAGGTTACGCGGTACGCAGAGCAGCGCCTGATGCTGATAATCAAATGGGCTGGGCAACAGCAGCGTCTGCGCGTCATCAATGCCGAGACGAGCGGTAAAGTGGTGGAGATCGTCGTTCACCGACAGCGTCGCCGAGGTAAAGATCCAGCTCCCCGATTTTTGCGCCATCACCTCTTTAAACTTCTCGGCCACCGTTAACGGCGTCAAGGCGAGGGTAAAATGACGCGACGTGCATTCATACCAGTAGCTATAGCCAGGCTGATTGATCTCTTTGAGCCGCTTCAGGCGCCCGCGATAGAGCGTCGCGCGCTCAAAGGCCGCGTCGAGCAGCGCCGAGCGGCCAAGGGAGAGTTTAGCGACGTCGTAACACAGTTCAAGCGCGTCATCGAGCAGCAGCAGCGCGCGCTGAATGTGGCTATCCGCCAGCAGTTCGCGCAGGTTGCCGCGATAGCCCGGATCGCCCAACTGCAAACGGAAATCCTGCGCGCTTTGCGCCAGACGATCGGCGCATTTTTGCAGCTGTTGGGTATCTTTTAGTTCGGTACGGTAGGCAATGGTGATGTCTTTGGCCAAATCCAGTAGCTGGCGGCTGGAGAGCGACTGGCCAAAATACTGGCTGGCGATATCCGGCAACTGATGGGCTTCATCGAATATCATTACTTCCGCTTCGGGGATCAGTTCGGCAAAGCCGCTCTCCTTCACCACCATATCGGCAAGGAACAGGTGATGGTTGACCACCACTACATCCGCATCCATCGCCTTCTTACGCGCTTTCACCACAAAACAATCTTTGTATAACGGGCAGTCGCTGCCGAGACAGTTATCGTTGGTGCTGGTCACCAGCGGCCAGGCCTGAGAATCTTCGGCGACGCTGGCGCAGGTGCTGATATCGCCATCCTGCGTCTGATTAGACCAGGAGCGCAGAAGAATAACGTCACTTAACGTTTGTACCGGCAGATCGCCGCCCGCCAGCGCCTGCTGCTCAAGGCGTTCAAGGCACAGGTAGTTTGAGCGCCCCTTTAATAGCGCCAGTTTACCGGTGAATTTCAGCGCTTTGGCGACGGTCGGCAGATCGCGGCTATAGAGCTGATCCTGCAGCGCTTTCGAACCCGTGGAGATGATCACCTTTTTCTTCGCGCGCAGCGCGGGCGCCAGATAGGCGTAGGTTTTACCGGTGCCAGTCCCTGCTTCCACCACCAGCGGCCGGGAGGCTTCAATAGCTTCACTCACCGCTATCGCCATCTGGCGCTGCGGTTCGCGCGGCTTAAATCCCGGTATCGCCATGGCCAGCTGGCCGTCTGCTGCAAAATCGTCGATCACGTTGCCCCCTGGTTATTTGGACAGTGATTATGTCAGGGAGGACGGCGTTTCGCCAGCCCGGGTAGTGACGCGGGCGGAACATTGTGGCAGTCTTGCCGCAGCCAAATGGATAGAACAAAGAGGAAAGATAAATGACAATTACGCGTATTGATGCCGAAGCCCGCTGGTCTGATGTGGTGATTCACAACCAGACTATCTACTACACCGGGGTGCCGGAAAACCTCGACGCCGACGCGTTTGAGCAGACCGCCAACACCCTGGCGCAAATTGACGCGGTGCTGGAAAAACAGGGCAGCAATAAGTCACGTATTCTTGATGCCACCATTTTCCTGGCCAACAAAGATGATTTTGCGGCGATGAATAAAGCCTGGGACGCCTGGGTGGTTGCCGGTCACGCGCCGGTGCGCTGCACCGTACAGGCAACCCTGATGAAGCCGCAGTATAAAGTTGAGATCAAAATCATCGCCGCGGCGTAATTACTCGTCTTCGTCGTCATCTTCGAAGCGCGCTACGATCCGGTCGCCGGTATGCGTGGCGCGCAGTTCATCGGCCACCAGGGCGATTGCCTGGCCGCTGCTCATCCCCTGCGCCATCAATTCCTGAATACGTTCGACCGCTTTTTGCTGTTGCTCATGGCTCAGCGAAGGTAAACCTGCAAACATCACTCACTCCTGCTACATTGTGGGGCGTAATTATTTCACGCCGTCCGCCATTTCGCCAGTGGGCGGCACATTAGGATCGAGGTTAATGTTGTCCCCCGCTATTATTACCCTGCCCTGGCGCCCGGATGCCGCCGAACGCTATTTCGCGCCGTTAAGCGCCACGCCGTGGGCGATGCTGCTGCACTCCGGCTTCGCCGACCATCCGTATAGCCGTTTCGATATTATCGTCGCCGAACCGCGCGCGACGCTGGTTACCCGCGGCGAGCAAACCTGTGTCTGCAACGGTGAAGGCGAATTTGTCTCGCAGGACGATCCGCTGCAGCTGCTGCAACAGCAGTTGGATCGCTGTCAGTTAACGCCGCAGGCCGATGAAAACCTGCCGTTTCTCGGCGGCGCGCTGGGGTTATTCGGCTACGATCTTGGCCGTCGCTTTGAACGTCTGCCGACGCAAGCGCAGGCTGATATCGCCCTGCCGGAGATGGCGATCGGCATTTATGACTGGGCGCTGATCGTCGATCATCAACGCCAGCAGGTGTCGCTGCTCAGTTACGACGATCCGCAACAGCGCCTGCAGTGGCTGGAGTCGCAAACAGGTGAGCCGGGTGAAGCATTCGCCCTGACCTCCTGCTGGCAATCGAATATGAGCCGCCAGCAGTACGGCGAAAAGTTCCGCCAGGTGCAGGCGTATCTGCGCAGCGGCGACTGTTATCAGGTCAACCTGGCGCAGCGTTTCCAGGCTCGCTACCGCGGCGACGAATGGCAGGCATTCTGTAAGCTTAATGCCGCCAACCGCGCGCCGTTCAGCGCTTTTATTCGCCTGCCGGAAGGGGCGATTTTAAGCCTGTCTCCGGAACGTTTTATTCAATTGCATCAGCATGACATCCAGACGCGCCCCATTAAAGGCACGCTGCCGCGACTCGATTCCCCGCAGGAGGACGCACGCCAGGCGGCGACGCTCGCCAACTCGCCGAAAGACCGCGCCGAGAATTTAATGATTGTCGATCTGATGCGCAATGATATCGGCCGCGTCGCCGTGCCGGGCAGCGTTCGCGTACCGGAACTGTTTGTGGTCGAACCGTTCCCGGCGGTGCATCACCTGGTGAGCACCATCACCGCACGATTGCCTGCTACGCTTGATGCCAGCGATCTGCTGCGCGCGGCCTTCCCTGGCGGCTCCATTACCGGCGCCCCGAAAGTTCGCGCCATGGAGATTATCGATGAACTTGAACCGCAGCGACGCAACGCATGGTGCGGCAGCATTGGATATCTCAGCTTGTGCGGCAATATGGATACCAGCATTACTATCCGTACGATCACCGCCTGGCAGGGCCAACTGTACTGCTCAGCGGGCGGCGGTATCGTGGCGGACAGCGAAGAAGCCGCGGAATATCAGGAAACTTTTGATAAAGTTAACCGTATCCTGCATCAACTGGAGAGCTAGAACATGGCGGCTAACGCCCTCGATCTGGACGACTTTCTTTCCCGTTTTCAACTGCTGCGCCCGCAGCCCTCGCCGCAGTCGCTGAACCAGCGCCAGGCGGCGGTACTGGTGCCGATTGTCCGGCGCCCGCAGCCGGGGCTGCTATTGACCCAGCGTTCGCCGCTGCTGCGCAAGCACGCGGGCCAGGTCGCCTTCCCCGGCGGCGCAGTTGATAACACCGACGCTACATTGATCGCCGCCGCGCTGCGCGAGGCGCAGGAAGAAGTGGCGATCCCGCCGGAAGCCGTTGAAGTGATCGGCGTGCTGCCGCCGGTCGACAGCGTCACCGGCTTTCAGGTGACGCCGGTGGTCGGCATAATCCCCCCGGACCTGCACTATCATGCCAGTCAGGACGAGGTGTCTGCGGTGTTTGAAATGCCGCTGGAAGAGGCGCTGCGCCTGGGTCGCTACCACCCGCTGGACATCCATCGGCGCGGTAATTCTCATCGCGTCTGGCTATCGTGGTACCAACATTATTTTGTCTGGGGAATGACCGCCGGCATTATTCGCGAGCTGGCGCTGCAAATCGGCACTCGCCCTTAGCTATAATAAGTAATGCGAAGCCGCTCGCACTATTAGTAAAACCAAGGTTATCCATTAGTTTAATTCATGTGAATAGTTAAGCTGACAACCCGGTTCCCTCTTACACTATGCGCAGTTATTACATCGTTACCGCAACCGCGGTAACCCTGTCAGGAGTGTTATCGTGATTAGTATATTCGACATGTTCAAGGTGGGGATTGGTCCCTCATCTTCCCATACTGTAGGGCCGATGAAGGCCGGTAAACAGTTCGTCGATGACCTGGTCGAAAAGGGATTGCTTAATGAAGTGACGCGCGTCGCCGTTGACGTTTATGGGTCGCTTTCATTAACCGGCAAAGGCCACCACACGGACATCGCCATTATCATGGGGCTGGCGGGCAATCTGCCTGCAACGGTCGATATTGACGCGATCCCGGCATTTATCCGCGACGTTGAAACTCGCGGCCGTCTGCTGCTGGCAAACGGGCAACACGAAGTCGACTTCCCGGCGGATGACGGCATGCGTTTTCGTAGCGACAACCTGCCGCTGCACGAAAACGGCATGACTATCCATGCCTGGGCCGGCGAGAAAGAAATCTACAGCAAAACTTACTATTCAATCGGCGGCGGTTTTATCGTCGACGAAGAGCATTTCGGCAAAGAAGACGCGAGCGAACTGCAGGTTCCGTATCCGTTTAAATCGGCGCAGGAAATGCTGGGCTATTGCAAAGAAACCGGTCTGTCGCTCTCCGGCATGGTGATGCAAAACGAACTGGCGCTGCACAGCAAGCAAGAGATCGAAGCCTATTTCGAAAACGTCTGGCAAACCATGCGCGCCTGTATCGATCGCGGCATGAACACCGAAGGCGTGCTGCCGGGGCCGCTGCGCGTGCCGCGTCGTGCTTCGGCGCTGCGTCGCCTGCTGGTCGCCAGCGATAAACTGTCTAACGACCCGATGAACGTTGTCGATTGGGTGAACATGTTCGCGCTGGCGGTCAACGAAGAGAACGCCGCCGGCGGCCGCGTCGTTACCGCGCCGACCAACGGCGCCTGTGGTATCGTTCCGGCGGTGCTCGCCTATTACGATCACTTTATCGAGTCCGTCAGCCCGGATATCTATATTCGCTACTTTATGGCGTCCGGCGCGATTGGCGCACTGTATAAGATGAACGCGTCCATTTCCGGCGCTGAAGTCGGCTGTCAGGGCGAAGTCGGCGTCGCCTGTTCAATGGCGGCGGCGGGCCTGGCTGAACTGCTCGGCGCCAGCCCGGAGCAGGTTTGCGTGGCGGCGGAGATCGGCATGGAACATAACCTCGGCCTGACCTGCGACCCGGTCGCCGGACAGGTTCAGGTGCCGTGCATCGAGCGTAACGCTATCGCCTCCGTGAAGGCGATTAACGCCGCGCGTATGGCGATGCGCCGCACCAGCGAACCGCGCGTCTCTCTCGATAAAGTTATCGAGACCATGTACGAAACGGGTAAAGACATGAACGCCAAATATCGCGAAACCTCTCGCGGCGGCCTGGCGATCAAAGTCCAGTGTGACTAAAACGCGTCTGTGAAATGCGCCCTTTCCGGGCGCATTTTTCTTTTTCTCCCACCAACTTATCTTACCCACTACACTTGCTTTAAGCCGGCTGTTACTCTTATTCCTCTATTTAGCCGACAGGGCGCCGCGCATGCAAAATGCACAGAAGGTCATTTCGACATATCGCCGCAAGCGCATTCTGGTGTGCCTGGCCGTTGCATTTCTGACGCTTGCCGTCACCCTGACAATCCGATTTATTTCACAGCGTAGCCAAAATCAGCAGCGTATCCAGACGGTGACCCGCAATATGGTGATCGCGATGGACAATATCCTGCAACCGCTGGCGGCAAAACACGCTACCCTGCTAAGTATGGTCGGCAAACCCTGTCAGGATGTACATCTTGAACTGCGTAAAACCGCAGCCACGCTACAGACCGTGCGCTCAATCATCCTTGTTCAGTCCGGGATGGCCTACTGCTCCAGCATTTTTGGCCCGCGCCATGTGGCCATTCATCAGCTACAGCCCACACTGCCGACGGTAAAGCCGCTGCTGGCCTTTTCAACCGACAACTCACTGCTCAAAGGCACGCCGGTACTGATCCAGTGGTATCCCTCCTCCGTGAGCGGCGCCGACGGCGCGTTGTTAATTATTAATATCGAGCTGCTTGGCGAATTGATTCTCAAAGAAAAATCATCGCTCATAAGCGACATCAGCCTCACGGTAGGCAACAAGAGCTTTCTCAGCGATGTCGGCGTCGTCGAAAGTCATCAGTTGCCGGGTCTGCCGATAATTTACCGGCAAAGTTCCAGCCAGTTCCCCTTTACCATCAACATCAGCGGCCCGGGAGCCTCCGCGGTGGCCTTAGAAGAGCTGCCCGCTGAATTACCGCTGGCGCTGATGTTCAGCCTGTTGATGACCGGTATCGCCTGGCTGACGACCGCAGGACGAATGACTTTCTCGCGCGAAATAACCCTGGGTATCGCCGCCCACGAGTTCGAGGTATGGTGCCAGCCGCTGCAGGATTTACGCACCCAGCAGTGCTGCGGCGTGGAAATTTTGCTGCGCTGGAACAATCCGCGCCGCGGCAATATCTCACCGGATGTTTTTATTCCTATTGCTGAAGGCTACAACCTGATAGTCCCCCTGACCCGCTACGTCATCGCCGAAACCGCCCGCCGGCTACATTATTTCCCGCAGGATGCCAATTTTCATATTGGTATTAACGTGGCGGCGCGTCATTTCAGTAATGGCGAACTGCTGCGCGACCTGCACACCTATTGGTTCAGCGCTAATCCGGTACAGCAGCTGGTAGTCGAGCTGACTGAACGCGATGTCCTGCGTGAGGGAGATCACCACATGGCGGAGCACCTGCATTTTAAAGGCGTCCAGCTGGCCATTGATGACTTCGGCACCGGCAACAGTTCTTTGTCCTGGCTGGAAAAACTCCGCCCGGATGTACTGAAGATTGATAAGTCTTATACCGGCGCCATTGGCATTGATGGCGTCAACGCGACGGTGACCGATATGATTATCGCCCTGGCGCACCGGCTCAAAATCGTCACCATTGCCGAAGGGGTCGAAACTCAGGAACAGAAGATTTACATGCGCAGCCACGGCGTGGATTTACTACAGGGATATTATTATGCCCGCCCGTTACCGGTAGAGGATTTTCCGCGCTGGCTGGCGGAGGAGAAACACCGTCTGGCGGCGACTGGGGGTAAAAAACAACCCGCCGGGCAAGTTTAGCCCGGCGGGTTCGACATTACTCTTCTTCGTCGTTATCGTGTACGGTTTTAATAACCCGTACCAGATCGACGCGGTAATCGTTCGCTTCAACAATGGTAAACTGCAGCGGCGGCAGTTCCACAACATCGCCTACCCGCGGGATATGGCCGTTCGCGGAGATAACCAGCCCGGCAACGGTAGCGATATCATCGTCTTCGTTGACCAGGTCGTCCAGCCCCAGCGCCTGCTGCAGCGCGTGGAGGTCGGTTGAGCCTTTGATTAACCACCCCTCGCCATCCAGCACAATTTCCGGCGTTTCATCCGCATCCGGGAACTCACCGGCAATCGCTTCCAGGACGTCCAGCGGCGTCACCAGCCCCTGCACCACGCCAAATTCGTTGGTGACGATGACAAAGCTACCGCGCGCCCGGCGCAGCACGCCCAGCAGGTTGATCGGGTCCAGCGTTTCCGGCACCACAATCGCCGGAGAAGCGGAAGCCATTGCGGCAACGTTCTCCCCCGCTTCCAGCGCCACCAGCATCTCTTTGGCGCGTACAATACCGATGATTTCATCAAGCTCGCCGCGGCAAACCGGGAACATGCTGTGTGGAGACGAAAGCAGCTGGCGACGAATTTCTTCTTCGCTCTGTTCAGCATCCACCCAGCTAATTTCGCCTCGCGGGGTCATGATGCTGCGCAATGAACGCTGCGCCAGGGTCAGCACGCCGTTAATCATATAGCGTTCTTCTTCAGCAAACGCGCCTTCCGGCACCGGCACTGCCGCCGGGCTATCGCTATCGTGCGCGACGGCCGCCTGTTTGCGACCGCCCATCAGGCGCAGAATCGCATCAGCGGTACGCGCGCGCAGCGGCAACGTCGACTGGTGGCGGATAAAGTTACGCCGCGCCACCTGGTTAAAGAACTCAATGGTTATCGAGAAGCCAATCGCCGCGTACAAATAGCCCTTAGGAATATGGAAGCCAAAGCCTTCAGCCACCAGACTCAGACCAATCATCAGCAGGAAGCTAAGACACAGCACGACAACCGTCGGGTGCTGGTTCACGAAGCGGGTTAACGGCTTCGAAGCCAACAGCATCAGGATCATCGCAATAACGACCGCAGCCATCATCACCGGCAAATGGTTCACCATGCCGACGGCGGTAATCACCGCATCAAGTGAGAAGACGGCATCCAGCACCACAATTTGTAGCACTACCACCCAGAAGCTGGCATAGCCTTTGCCGTGGCCGGCATCATGCTGGCGGTTCTCCAGTCGTTCATGCAACTCTGTCGTCGCCTTGAATAGCAGGAAGATACCGCCGACCAGCATGATCAGATCGCGCCCGGAGAACGAAAAATCGCCTATGCTTATCAAAGGCTTGGTCAAGGTGACCATCCACGAGATAACCGAGAGCAGCCCCAGACGCATAATCAGCGCCAGCGACAGGCCGATGATACGTGCCTTATCACGCTGTTTTGGCGGCAGTTTATCGGCAAGGATGGCGATAAAGACCAGGTTATCGATACCCAGAACAATTTCGAGGACCACCAGCGTCAGCAGGCCAGCCCAAATGGTGGGATCCATTAAGAATTCCATGAGCGGCTCCCGTTAACGACAGCGGTAGTCATCGCGATGTCATGCACCGGCGAAACAATAGTTGCTGGTAAAAAAGCGTGTGAGGTAGAGGCGGCAGACGAGTGCCTGAGGGTGAAAAGACGTCGATGACGGTCCATACGGCGGGCTATGCCCTATACTCCTGAGTAATTAAACGGAAGCTAAACATAGCAAAATATAGCGCAGAATTGGCAAAAATTTACCTGTCTTTGCAATAGCTAAGGCTATTTTTTGCGCTGCGAAATTATTGATTATCGAAGCGTAATTTACGGAGCTCCATCACATTAATTATTTTTTCACTATCTAAAATAATTCGCGGTAGTAATTAAATTAGATCTTACACCCTTACTGAATCGATTTTTCCACAAGAGTGATTCAGGATGTATCAGACCAGATGATGCATTCACCATAATAACGGAGGTAGCAAGTGACGATTGCTATTGTAATAGGCACACATGGTTGGGCTGCAGAACAACTGCTGAAAACCGCAGAAATGCTGTTGGGCGAGCAGGAAAACGTTGGCTGGATCGATTTCGTTCCCGGTGAAAACGCCGAAACGCTGATCGAAAAGTACAATGCACAGCTGGCAAAACTGGATACCACAAAAGGCGTGCTGTTCCTCGTCGATACGTGGGGCGGTAGTCCATTCAACGCGGCAAGCCGCATTGTTGTTGATAAAGAAAACTATGAAGTGATCGCTGGCGTCAACGTCCCGATGCTGGTCGAAACCTTCATGGCCCGCGACGACGATCCGTCGTTTGATGAGCTGGTGGCGCTGGCGGTGGAAACCGGTAGCGAAGGCGTGAAAGCGCTGAAAGCCAAACCGGTTGAAAAAGCGGCACCGGTGCAGGCGGCCGCGCCAAAAGCGGCGACACCCGCTAAACCGATGGGTCCAAATGATTACATGGTGATTGGCCTGGCGCGTATCGATGACCGTCTTATCCACGGCCAGGTTGCGACCCGCTGGACCAAAGAGACCAACGTCACCCGCATTATCGTGGTCAGCGATGAAGTCGCCGCCGATACGGTGCGTAAAACGCTGCTGACCCAGGTGGCTCCTCCGGGCGTGACCGCTCACGTTGTTGATGTCGCGAAGATGATTCGCGTTTACAACAACCCGAAATACGCCGGCGAACGCGTCATGCTGTTATTTACTAACCCAACGGACGTTGAACGTATTGTTGAAGGCGGCGTGAAAATTACCAGCGTCAACATCGGCGGTATGGCTTTCCGTCAGGGTAAAACGCAGGTGAATAACGCGATTTCGGTCGATGAAACCGATATCGAAGCATTCAAAAAACTGAATGCCCGCGGTATTGAACTGGAAGCGCGCAAAGTTTCCACCGACCAGAAACTGAAAATGATGGATTTGATCGCCAAGGTGGATAAATAACCCGGCGCTCGCGAGCCAATTTTCACTTTAAGACTTAATCAACAGGAGAAGTACAATGGAGATTACCCTTCTTCAGATTGTGCTGGTGTTCATCGTCGCGTGTATTGCGGGTATGGAGTCGGTACTTGATGAATTTCAGTTCCACCGTCCTCTGGTCGCCTGTACCTTAATCGGCGCCGTTCTCGGCGACATGAAAACCGGTATCATCATCGGCGGTACGCTGGAAATGATCGCCCTGGGCTGGATGAACATCGGTGCGGCGGTTGCGCCTGATGCCGCGCTGGCGTCCATTATTTCTACCGTACTGGTTATTGCCGGCCACCAAAGCATCGGCGCCGGTATCGCGCTGGCTATCCCGCTGGCGGCGGCAGGCCAGGTTCTGACCATTATCGTGCGTACCATCACCGTTGCCTTCCAGCACGCGGCGGATAAAGCCGCTGAAAACGGTAACCTGACGGCCATCTCCTGGCTGCACGTTTCCTCGCTGTTCCTGCAGGCGATGCGTATCGCCATCCCGGCGGTTATCGTAGCCATCTCTGTCGGCACCAGCGAAGTTCAGGGTCTGCTGAACGCTATTCCGGAAGTGGTAACTGGCGGTCTGAACATCGCGGGCGGTATGATCGTCGTCGTCGGTTACGCGATGGTCATCAACATGATGCGCGCGGGCTACCTGATGCCGTTCTTCTACCTCGGTTTCGTCACCGCGGCCTTCACCAATTTCAACCTGGTTGCGCTGGGGGTGATTGGTGCCGTCATGGCCATTCTCTACATTCAGCTGAGCCCGAAATATAACCGCGTAGCGGGTGCCCCGGCTCAGGCGGCTGGTAACAACGATCTCGATAACGAACTGGACTAACAGGTGAGCGAAATGGTTGATATGACTAAAAATACCACCGAGAAAAAACTCACTCAGAGTGATATTCGTGGCGTGTTCATTCGTTCTAACCTGTTCCAGGGTTCATGGAACTTCGAACGTATGCAGGCGCTGGGCTTCTGCTTCTCTATGGTTCCGGCAATCCGTCGCCTGTACCCTGAGAACAACGATGCGCGTAAGCAGGCTATTAAGCGTCACCTTGAGTTCTTCAACACCCATCCGTACGTCGCGGCGCCGGTACTCGGCGTAACTCTGGCGATGGAAGAGCAGCGTGCTAACGGCGCGGAAATCGACGATGGCGCAATCAACGGTATCAAAGTTGGCCTGATGGGGCCGCTGGCAGGCGTCGGCGACCCGATCTTCTGGGGTACCGTACGCCCTGTATTCGCCGCACTCGGCGCCGGTATCGCGATGAGCGGTAGCCTGCTCGGTCCGCTGTTGTTCTTTATCCTGTTCAATGCCGTGCGTCTGCTGACCCGCTACTACGGCGTAGCATACGGCTATCGTAAAGGCGTGGACATCGTTAAGGATATGGGCGGCGGCTTCCTGCAGAAACTGACTGAGGGGGCGTCAATCCTCGGCCTGTTTGTCATGGGAGCTCTGGTCAACAAATGGACGCACGTTAATATCCCGCTGGTGGTTTCCACTATCACCGGTCAGGATGGCCAGACTCGTGTGACCACCGTGCAGACCATCCTTGACCAGTTGATGCCGGGACTGGTGCCGCTGCTGCTGACCTTCGCCTGTATGTGGCTGCTGCGTAAGAAAGTCAACCCGCTGTGGATCATCGTTGGCTTCTTCGTCATCGGTATCGCCGGCTACGCGGTCGGCCTGCTGGGTCAATAATCGTCACGTTGTAGGCCGGGGACAGCTTTGTCCCCGGCTTTTTTTTAGCGTTAAAACGTGCGCCTGTGCGAAGGCCCACGCAGCCTGGAGGATCAATGGCAATCACGGAGCTGGTGCTCATTCTGTTTATCGTCGCCCTGGTGGCTTTCGCTATCTACGACCAATTCATCATGCCGCGCCGCCATGGCCCCACCCTGCTATCAATCCCCCTGCTGCGTCGTGGACGGGTCGACGGGATGATTTTCGTCGGCCTGACGGCAATTCTCATCTACAACAATATCGCCAGCCACGGTGAAATAATCACCACCTGGTTATTATCTGCGCTGGCATTAATGGGGCTATATCTGTTCTGGATCCGTACGCCGCGAATTTTGTTCAAAAAGAACGGCTTTTTCTTTGCCAACGTGTGGATTGAATATCCACGCATTAAAGCGATGAATTTGTCGGAAGACGGCGTACTGGTGATGCAATTAGAGCAGCGGCGCCTGCTTATTCGCGTACGAAATATCGACGACCTGGAAAAAATATACAAACTACTTGTTACCAGTCAATAAGTTACAGATATAGCCTGCGCTATATTTTCGCCATTCATTGATGCCGGAATATATAGCCATGGCTATATTTACTCACCTATCCTCGTTATATTATTTAACCAATCCCTCACTTAATATTTTAAATGAAAATCGTTATCATTTATTGTTGCTAATATTATTTTTCTGTGATTGTTTTATCTTCTAAAAATATGTTAAGGTTGCGCCCGTCGTTGGGGAGTAGCCGATTTTCCGCAGGTGGAAAATGTACGTGTCAACATACTCGTTGCAAAACGTGGCACGTACGGGTTGAGCGGTCGTTCAATCAGGCGAGACCATAGATACATCACTGCTGTACGTTATGCTCAAGCTCCGCGTATGTTTACTGGGGGCAGCGATGTGTCATATGGATATTCCCCGGTCAGGACACGCTCATGAACATATCTGCCACTATTCTTCTTGCCTTCGGCATGTCGATGGATGCGTTTGCCGCTTCTATCGGTAAAGGCGCCACCCTGCATAAACCTAAGTTCTCCGAAGCGCTGCGTACCGGTCTTATATTCGGCGCGATCGAAACCCTGACGCCGCTGGTCGGCTGGGGCCTGGGCATGTTGGCGAGCCAGTTTGTGCTGGAGTGGAATCACTGGATCGCGTTCGTACTGCTGGTGTTTCTCGGCGGGCGAATGGTCATTGAAGGTTTTCGCGGCGGTGATGACGAGGAGTGTGAAGCGCCGCGCCGCCACGGCTTCTGGCTGCTGGTGACCACCGCATTCGCTACCAGTCTTGATGCGATGGCGGTCGGCGTGGGTCTTGCTTTCCTGCAGGTCAATATTATCGCCACCGCGCTGGCTATCGGCTGCGCCACCTTTACCATGTCGACGCTGGGAATTATGGTTGGCCGCTTTATCGGCCCGCTGCTCGGCAAACGGGCCGAAATTCTCGGCGGTATTGTGCTAATCGGTATCGGCGCACAGATTCTGTGGAGCCATTTCGCCCCTTAGCGCTTACGCTTCGCGCTGCCAGCAGTGGATCATGAAATCGGTCTGGCAGCTAAAAGTTTCCTGCTCGCGCAGTGACTCACGAACTTCCGGTTTCGCTCGCCAGGCAAACGGCGTCATCTGTAGTAATGCTTCCGCCTGCGCGCCGCTCAACTGCATCGGATACGCTAACTGCTGCTCATGACGCAGCGTAAAGCCCGGCATTGCCTCCCGGTTCTGTTCATGCAGACGAACTTCATCGTAGATCAGCCCTTTCAGCTCCATCAAATGGCGCGGCCCCGGCGTGGCGGTTATCACCCAACCGCCGGCTTTCACTACACGCGCTAATTCGTCCGCGTTACAGGGCGCATAAATACGCACGACGGCATCCAGAGAGCGATCGGCAAAAGGCAACCGTTGGCTGGAAGCCACGCAGAATTCGACCTGCGGGTAACGTTTAGCGGCCGCGCGGATCGCCGATTTTGAGACGTCGAGGCCGAAACTGCGTGCGGCAATGGCGGCGAAAGCATGCGTGTAGTATCCCTCGCCGCAGCCGATATCCAGCAGCTCGCCCGGCGCGAAAGTCCGCAGATAGCCGCAAATCGCCTCGCGCAAGGGTTGATAATATCCGCCATCGAGGAAGGCGCGACGCGCCTGCATCATCTCAGCGCTATCGCCCGGGTCACGTGAACGTTTGAACTGCACCGGCAGTAAATTGACATACCCTTCCTTTGCCAGATCGAACTGGTGCCGCTGCGGGCAAATATAGCTATTTGCGCTGCGGCTAAGCGGCGCGTGGCATAGTGGGCAGGTATAAGACATGATAACTCCGGTGGCGCTGAAAGGGCGAAAGTGTAGCGCTATTCGCCCTCGCAGACCACTGTTACAACGCGGGAGCCAGATCCTCGCGGTTATGCATGACGATAAGATTCTCAGAGCCTTGCGGCATACCGTCTGGCATCACGTTTTCCAGACGTAACACATCGCCCATGATCTGGCTGAACACCGGCGCGGATACCGCCCCACCGTAGTATTTACCGTTGCTGGGGTCGTTTATCACCACCACCAGCGCAAACTTCGGCTGACTGGCCGGCGCCACGCCGGCGGTGTAGGCGACATATTTATCGATATATTTTCCGTCAGGGCCAATTTTCTTCGCCGTGCCGGTTTTCACCGCTATCCGATAATCACGTACCGCCGCTTTTGTACCGCCGCCGCCCGGCAGCGCCACGCTCTCCATCATATGTTCAACTTCATGCACGATCTCTTGCGGCATGACTCGCGTACCGATGACAGGCGGGTCGATACGGGTTATCGACAGCGGGCGCTCAATACCGTAACCGCCGATCGTTGCATAGACATGCGCCAGCTGCAGCGGAGTTACCATCAGTCCATAGCCAAAAGCGAAGGTGGCGCGATCCAGCTCGCCCCAATAACGGCGATGCGGCATTAACCCGGAGCTTTCGCCGGTCAAGCCAAGCCCGGTCGGGTCGCCAAAGCCAAAGGCCTTATAAGTGTCGATCAAGTGTTGCACCGGCATTGCCAGTGAGAGGTGCGAAACTCCTGTATCACTCGATTTTTGCAGGATACCGGTGAGCGTCAGCTCGGGATAATAACCCACGTCGCGGATGCGATGACCATCAAGCGTAAAGGGATGGGTATCGACGACGCTATCCGGCTGCACGATACCCTGCTGTAACGCGGTCATAATCACCAGCGGTTTGACCGTTGAACCCGGCTCAAAGGTATCGCTGATAGCGCGATTTCGAAAATCATCGAGCTGGGCGCTGTCGCGGTTATTAGGGTTAAAATCCGGGTAGCTGGCCATCGACAGGATTTCGCCGGTATCAATCTTGATCAACACCGCCGCGCCTGATTCCGCCTTATTCCAACGCACGGCATTATCCAGCGCATCCTCCGTGACCGTTTGCAGCCGCTCGTCGATACTAAGTTGCAGGTTATGTGCCGGAACGGGGGCCTGCTCGGTAATATTTTCTATCACATGACCGTGGCGGTCTTTGCGCACCAGCCGACGCCCAGGCGTGCCCATGAGCTGTTTGTTAAAACTTTTCTCAACTCCCTCAATCCCCTGATTATCTACGTTGGTAAAGCCCAGCAGGTTGGCGGCGACGTGTCCGGCCGGATAAAAACGGCGGGACTCATCGCGCAAATAAACGCCCGGGAGGTGCAATTTATCGATCCAGTCGGCCTGTTCCGGATTAACCTGGCGCGCCAGATAGAGGAATCGGGCATGGGGATGCGACTGCACCCGATGAGAGAGCTCAATAAGATCGAGATGCAATGCTTCCGCCATAGCCTGCCAGCGCGGGCCATAGCCGACGCCGCCCTTCTCCAGCATGGTCTGTGGATCTATCCAGATTGCGCTTACCGGCACGCTCACCGCCAGCGGGCGTCCTTCACGATCGCTGATAGTTCCGCGCATTACGGCAATGGGTTCTTCGCGCAGCGAACGCATATCCTCTTGTTTAACCAGATTATCCGGAGAGACGATTTGCAGCCAACCTACCCTCGCCAGCAGAAATCCAAGACATCCCAAAATCGCCACACACAGCAACCCAAAACGGATAGGGAGAAAATTTGTGGCGGACTTACTTTTATTCTTTTGCACCGTAGCTCCAGCATTATTTTGCAACCACCTGATTTAACAGAAAATTGGCAAAACAGACTGCTAAACAGTGCTAATAAGGGTGATGTTTTGCAACAAAGCGCGTCGGAGGGGAAATATTGGAAATACTTTGCAACAGATGCTAAAAAGCCCCGCAGTAGCGAGGCTTTCTTACAAGATGAGTGGTCTTGAATCAGATAGCAGTTACGTTAACTGCAGCCGGACCTTTCTGGCCGTCCTGAATTTCGAACTCAACGTTCTGGCCTTCAGCCAGAGTTTTGAAGCCGTTACCCTGGATTGCAGAGAAGTGTACGAACACGTCTTTGCTGCCATCAGCCGGAGTAATGAAGCCAAAACCTTTAGACTCGTTGAACCACTTAACTTGACCTTTAATCTTTGCCATTTGCAAAATTCCTTAAACTGTTTTCTTCACCCGCAGGTGCTTACATAGATAAAACTGACACATAACTGCATGAGGCACTAATATAAGGTTCGGCAGAGAAGCGGTATTCAACGACAACGTGTTTACTCAGGACTTCTTTACTGAAAATGCCACACATAAACAGAACTGTACCTCGTTTAACCCGAAACGTGTTATCACACACAACGTAAATAATGGCAAGCCATTTTTAAACGTGTCACGATCGTTCGCACAAATTATCAGGAAATCATTTGATCGCCTGCACATTTATGCGTCTTTGCCGCGCCTGGCTTATCTTTGCATTGTTACCAAACAAACAATAACGTATGCCTGATAAATGCAACTTTTTTACCATAGCTCAACAACTTCTGTTCGTCCAGGTACGTACGTATACGAACTGCCATATTTAAGGGGGCGCAGCGGCGTATTGTGCATAATGATGCGAAAATGGCGCTGAAGAACAAGAGGAAATCGCCTGAACTATGCCAGTAGTAGAGTTAATTAAACCGCTAACTCGTTACCACACAAATATTCGCTAAAATAGACGTTAATAATGAAACATTAATGACAAAGTATTGCCCGCAGGCAATAGAAACGTTTCGTTATTACTTTTTTTGATTAGCTCAAAAGATTATTCAATATGTGAAATAGAGCATGGATGTTTAATCCATTAAACGGAAACAGTTTGAGGCAGAATAAGGGATTATATAAGAATAAGTTATAGCAAAATTTTATGACACTCACAGGCGCGCACATGATGTGCACACCTGTTCATCAACTTAACGTTCGGCAACGAGACGAATGAAATCGTCGTCGTTTTTCTCCTTCTCAGCCGCTGAAGGTTCAGCAACCTCTTCTTTCTCCGGCTCATTGGCTTCACAGAGACGGCGCAGCAGCGCATTCTGCCGCTTTTGTTGATCCAACAGCGACTGCAGCAGTTCGATTTGCTCATTGCTACGTGAACTGGCGCGATTCACAAAGAACCACAGCAGCAGCCCCACCAGCAGCAGTACAACGGAAAGCGCCAGAGACGCCAGACTTACAATCCCAGGATTCAATAACTCACTCATTTCACCACCTCAAAGAGAAGGCGTTCATTCTACCACCCGCGCGGCAGAAGAAAATCCGTCGGCACAAAAATGTCTTACCAGGGGATGAACTTGTTAATAGCGCAAATACCGCTGAAAAATTGCACATCCTGATCGCACATTACGTTAAGCATCTGAGTCCACAGCAGTAAACAGCCCGCTATGACAACAATCAGCAAAACCCAGCGTAATTTTTTCACTCCACTCTCCGTACCATAATCAGATGTTGCCAGGATAACACGGCCTTCTTAAACCGCGGCTAACTGTAATACGAAAGGCGAGTTTAGGAATCATAGACTTGTATCAAATAATGTTCGTGCCAGAATAAACGTCAGGATCATACAAATAACGAGGCAACAATGCGATTGATCATTCGCTCTATTGTCATACTGGCGATCGTCTGGATTGGCGTATTATTAAGCGGTTATGGGGTATTAATTGGCAGCAATCAGAATGCTGGCGGGCTGGGACTACAGTGCAAATACCTGACGGCGCAAGGCATCACCACCGCACAATATGTTCACTCTGATAGCGGTATTATCGGCATTACCAACTGCCCGATTCTGCGCAAAAGCGTGAAGGTTATCGATCAGGGTTAATACAAGTGGAGCTACAGCATCGCGCTGTAGCTCCCGCTGACTATCAGAACGGATAATTGTTATAACCCATCTGCTCGGAAATCTTACGCGCGGCGGCATGCAGCATCGCCACATACTCGTGCAAACGTTCTTCAGAGAAGCGCAGCGTCGGGAAGGAAATACTCAAGCCGGCAATCACCACGCCAAAGCGATCGAAGACCGGCACCGCAATACAGCGTAATCCTTCTTCCTGCTCCTCATTGTCTTCGCCATAGCCCTGCTCGCGCACCTGGTCCAGCACTTTCAACAGCTCGCTGGTATCGGTAATGGTTCGCTCGGTGCTACGTTTGTACTCCACGCCCTCCATGATTTGCTCGACTTCCGCCCGCTCGCGCCACGCCAGCAGCACTTTACCAATGGCGGTGCTATACAGCGGATTACGACGACCGATACGCGAATACATCCGCAGGTTATACATGGAATCAATTTTGTGGATATAAACGATGCTGTCTTCATCCAGCGCGCCGAGGTGAATCGTCTCTTTAGTCAGACGCGAAATTTCGCGCATCTGGATATCAGCGCTGCGGATCAGATCAACGTTCTGCAATGCCCGCGCGCCAAGCTCGAACAACTTCAACGTTAAAGAATATTTCTCAGACTCGCCTTCCTGTGCGACATAGCCCAGCGACTTCATAGTCTGTAAAAAACGATACACCGTGCTTTTAGACATCATCACACGCTGTGACAATTCGGTGATACCAATCTCACGCTCTTCGCCCAAAGCCTGCAGGATGCCAAAAACTTTTAATACTGAAGAGACAGAATCTGGCTGTTTATCCATATCAGCAGCTGCCATTGTTCACCTCATCGTAACTGTTTTATAAAATTCAGAACTGTTTTTTATTATAAATTCACATTATGACCGTCGCAATCGTTGTTCTGCGAGTTGGTTACAAATCTGCGACTTATGGTTGAATAATCAATGCTAAAATCATTAATCAGAAAATAGTTTCCTCTAAGACTTAAACTTCACATGGATAAAAAATTTTTGGATGGCCTGCCGGCGCCGCAGCGCTACGGCGCCATTCTGACGATTGTTTTAGGCTTGACGATGGCCGTACTTGATGGCGCTATCGCCAACGTCGCCCTGCCGACGATTGCCACCGACCTCAATGCTTCGCCGGCATCGTCAATCTGGATAGTCAACGCTTATCAAATCGCTATTGTCATCGCCCTGCTACCGCTATCGTTTCTTGGCGATATGGTTGGCTATCGGCGCATCTATAAAATCGGTCTGGTGGTATTTACTATCACCTCGTTGATTTGCGCACTTTCCCGAAGCCTTGAGATGTTGACGCTGGCGCGAGTGGCTCAAGGTTTAGGTGGCGCAGCGCTGATGAGCGTCAACACGGCGCTGATTCGCCTTATCTATCCTAAAAGGCAGCTAGGACGTGGAATGGGCATCAACTCTTTCGTTGTCGCCGTATCCTCCGCCGCGGGGCCAACCATTGCCGCCGCTATTCTTTCGCTCGCCTCCTGGCAATGGCTGTTTTTAATCAACGTACCGCTGGGGATTATTTCTATTTTCCTCGCTATGCGTTTTTTGCCGCCCAACAGCGCCGCCAGCAAAATTACCCGTTTCGATCTGCCGAGCGCGATCATGAACGCTCTCACCTTCGGGCTGCTCATCACGGCGCTCGGCGGCTTTGCCCAGGGGCAATCCGGTTATCTGGTGCTCGCGGAAGTCATCGCCATGCTGATTATCGGCTTCTTCTTTGTGCGACGGCAGTTGCGCATGCCGGTACCACTGCTACCCGTTGATTTACTGCGAATTCCGATCTTTTCGCTCTCTATCTGTACCTCAATCTGTTCTTTTTGCGCCCAGATGCTGGCGATGGTATCCCTGCCCTTTTTCCTGCAAACCGTTATCGGACGCAGTGAAGTAGAGACCGGGCTGCTGTTAACGCCGTGGCCATTGGCGACCATGGTGATGGCCCCTCTGGCGGGTTACCTGATAGAGAAAGTTCATGCCGGGCTACTGGGGGCAATGGGGTTGCTGATCATGGCCTGCGGCCTGTTTGGCCTTGCGCTATTACCCTCTTCCCCTTCCGACCTCGATATTATCTGGCGGATGGCGCTGTGCGGCGCGGGCTTCGGGCTGTTTCAGTCGCCAAACAACCATACTATTGTCTCCTCCGCGCCAGCTCATCGCAGCGGCGGCGCCAGCGGCATGTTAGGTACCGCACGCTTACTGGGACAAAGTAGCGGCGCCGCGCTGGTCGCCCTGCTGTTTAACCTGGCGGGCGATAGCGGCACCCATACCGCGCTTCTGCTGGCAGGCGCCCTGGCGGTGGTTGCCGCTGCCATCAGCGGACTACGCGTAACTCAACCGCGCGCCGCCTGATAACGCGCGGCCAAAAAAAATCCGCAGCCCGAAAGCTGCGGATTTTTATTTTCAACGTCTGCACGCCAGATTATTTCAGGTATTCCCCGCTGCGCAGCGCTTCAATGCGTTTGTCCAACGGCGGGTGGGTCATGAACAGTTCGCTCATCGACTTCGCTTTACCGTTGATACAGAACGCCATCATGCTGCTCGCTTCCTGCGGTTCATAGCTGGTTTTCAAGCGCTGCAATGCAGCAATCATCTTCTCACGGCCGACCAGTTTGGCGGAACCAGCATCGGCGTGGAATTCACGATAGCGCGAGAACCACATGGTAATGATGCTGGCGAGAATACCGAACACCAGTTCCAGTACGGTAGCGACCGCAAAGTAGATAAGCGGGTTACCGTTGCTGCTTTCGCCTTCATCTTCACGATTACCGCCGAGGAAACCAGCCGCAATCTGCGCGATAACGCGGGAGATAAAGATAACGAAGGTGTTCACTACCCCCTGAATCAGCGTCATGGTGACCATGTCGCCATTGGCAATATGGCTGATTTCGTGAGCGATAACGGCTTCCGCTTCGTCACGGCTCATATTCTGCAGCAAGCCGGTGCTCACAGCGACCAGAGAAGCGTCGCGGCGCGCGCCGGTGGCGAAGGCGTTAATGTCCGGGGCGTGATAAATCGCCACCTGCGGCATGCCGATGCCCGCCTGCTGCGCCTGCTGCGCGACGGTGTTCATCAGCCAACGCTCAGTTTCGTTACGCGGCTGCTCGATAACTTCCCCACCAACCGACTTCAGCGCCATCCATTTCGACATCAGCAGCGAAACGATCGAGCCGCCAAAACCAAACAGCAGCGCCATGATCAGCAGGCCGGTCATGCTGCTCGACTGGATCCCCGTCAGGCTAAGCACCAGGCCAAATACCACCATGACTGCCAGGTTAGTCAGCAGGAAAAGCGCGATTCGCATCATAATATTCTTTTTACCTCGATTTAACAAAACGCACTATGCGATACCCATATCGTATGGGTCAGATGCTAATTTTCAACTATCAGGCCCTGCTAAGTCACGAGAAAGACACAACTTTACATTTTGTAGCATATCGCTGACACCTGAGAGAGTGTTGACATTTTTGTTGAATAAAGTCGACGGGCAGATGAAGGGAGAAAAAGAAACGGGCACAATCACTTGTGCCCGTTGAGGAGTTATTTGCTAACCGGCGGCTCTACCGGAGGCTGAGCTTTTTCCTGTTGCGCCAGGTCAATGGCGATATGCACGGTCTCATCAAGATACGGATCCGGTTCTTGATAATCCTTCGGCAGATCGTCAATCTTTTTGAGCAGCGGCTTGCCTTCGCGTTTCAGGCGATCGTTCACTCGCGCCAGACGAATTGCATCATCTTCTTCATTCTCTTTCTCACGCTGCGCGTAGTTCAGAGAAACAATATTGCGCTTGTCTTTCATAGCGTTAAAGCGCGCAATATCCTTCATGATGTACTGGAATTCCGGATCTTTCGCGATACGGTCTTCATGGCGCTTAAGCAGTTCAGGTTCGAACGGTTTCATATCGCCGGACTTCACGTAGGTCGCCGGATCGATACTATCCCACGGCAGCGCGTTATCTTCATACTGCTCGCCGGTATCGCGATCTTCTTTACCGGTTGGCATCATGATGTCCGGAGTAACCCCTTTACGCTGAGTGCTGCCGCCGTTAATGCGGTAGAACTTCTGGATGGTGTACTGTACGGAACCTAACGCCGGCCATTCCGGGCGCAACATCTGATCGTAGATACGGTTTAGCGAACGATACTGCTGAACGGTTCCTTTACCAAAGGTCTGCTCGCCGACGATCAGCGCACGGCCATAGTCCTGCATCGCGGCGGCAAAAATTTCCGATGCCGAGGCGCTGAAGCGATCGACCAGGACCACCAGCGGACCTTTATAGTAGACGACACCGTCGGTATCGCTATCTTCGCGAACCTTACCGTTGTTATCACGCACCTGCACCACCGGGCCGGATGGGATAAACAGACCAGAGAGCGAAACCGCCTCCGTCAGCGCGCCACCGCCGTTACTGCGCAGATCGATGACGATGCTGCTGACATTCTGTTTTTCCAGCTTCTGCAGTTGCACTTTGACGTCATCGGTCAGGCCAACGTAGAAGCCCGGGATATCCAGCACGCCGACTTTTTCTTTACCGACGGTTTTGACCGACATCTTAACCGCACGGTCTTCAAGACGAATACGTTCGCGGGTCAGAGTAACAATTCGGGTTTTCGCCCCTTTGCCAGCCGGCAGAACTTCCAGGCGAACTTTGCTGCCCTTCGGCCCTTTGATCAGCGCGACAACATCGTCCAACCGCCAGCCGATGACATCGACCATGCTCTTACCCGGCTGACCGACGCCGACGATACGGTCGCCAACGCTAATCGCTTTGCTCTTCGCCGCAGGACCACCGGCAACCAGTGAATTGATCACCGTATAGTCGTCGTCCATTTGCAGCACCGCGCCAATACCTTCCAGAGACAAGCTCATTTCAGTATTGAACTGTTCGGTGTTACGCGGGGAGAGATAGTTGGTATGCGGGTCGATTTCGCGCGCGAAAGCGGTCATCGCCAGCGAGAAGACGTCTTCGCTGTTGGTTTGGGCCAGGCGACGAATCGCAAACTTGTAGCGACGAGTCAGGGTTTCACGAATTTCTTTCTCGTCTTTACCCGCCAGCTTCAGGCTTAGTTCATCGAACTTCACCTTGGCGTCCCACAACGCGTTAAGCTCGGATTCATCCTTCGGCCACGGTGCCTTGCTGCGATCGAGATTGAAGTTGTCGTTGCCGGTAAAATTCATCGGACGATCCAGTACCTTTAAGGCGTACTGGTAACGCTCAAAGCGACGCTTCTGCGCGAGGTTATACAGGTCGTAGAAAACGTCCAGTTTACCGCTGCGCAGTTCGTCGCCGATTTTATTTTTTTGCGCCGCAAACTGAGAAACGTCGCTGGCCAGCAGCACGTTATGGCTGTAATCCAGCAGATTCAGATAGCGGTCGAAAATTTTTGCCGAAAAGGCGTTGTCGAGATCAAACTGCCGATAATGGGAGCGAGTAAAGCGCGAGGTAACGCGCTCACTCACCGTCGCGTGCTGCGGCTCTTCTTTCAGCACGGGAATTTGATCGACTCGGGTGATATCGTCCACGGCGAAGGCATGGCCTGCTATTGCTAGCAGGCCCGCAAGCGCGGTGAGCTTAAAAAGTTTGTTCATGCCTGGCCCGGCCTCCGTTTCAGAACACCAGGTGTTCTGCGCGTACAATCATTGACATACCAGAAGTCAGCTGTACACGAACGCCATCTTTGGTGATTTCCACAACGGTGGCGTCCATTGCGTTGTTGCCTGCTTTCACCTTCAGAGCCTGACCGACGCTCAATACAGAGACGTCAGACACCGGGGTAAGGCGTTGCTCTTCACGCGGTGCTTTGGCAGCTGCAGGACGCGGCTTACGCTGTTCACTACCTTCTTTACGGCGAGCCTGCGGCTGAGGACGCGGTTTACGCTCGCGGCGTGCCCCTTCTTCCTGCTGGCCTGCCGCGGCAGCGGCTTCGCGCTTCTTCGCCTGCTGGCTGGCGCGCTGCGCCTGAACGCGGGCTTTGGCTTCTTCGAGCTGCTGACGGGCGTGAGCAACGTGTTGCTCTTCCAGTTCGCCGCACGGGTTACCGTCGAGATCGACGCGAATCGCTCCCGCTTTCACGCCGTACAGATAACGCCAGCTCGAAGTATAAAGACGTAAGGCAGCGCGCAGTTGGGTTTTGCTGAGATTCATCTCGCCGCCAACTCGCTCTACAAGATCCTGAAAAATACCGATTTTCAGGGGGCGCGCTTCGCCTTCAGCGCTGAAACACTGAGGAAAACGTTCGGCCAGAAACGCGATTACTTCTTTACTGCTATTCAACTTAGGTTGATTTTCCATGAAATTTCCTGATTACAACGGACGTAGCCAACAAGCCGCAGGCATGAACAGGCGTCATTATAATGACGTCATCGCTAAATGCTACGTTATCCGTTGATTATCCTGCGACGTGGGCAAAGATTTTTTGATAATCGGTCGCCGCAATCAGCGTTTCAAGGCGCGAGACCAGCTCTGCAAGCCCCTGTTCGTCTTCTGCGGTGAAGCGGGAATACGCCGTGCTATCGATATCCAGTACGCCGATAATCTGATTATTCACCTGCAACGGAAAGACGATTTCCGAATTGCTGGCGGCGTCACAGGCGATATGGCCATCAAAGGCATGGACATCTTCCACGCGCTGGACGCGGTTCTGCGCCACGGCGGAACCGCACACGCCGCGGCCGACAGGAATACGTACACAGGCCAGCTTACCCTGGAACGGCCCCAGCACCAGCGTGTCGCCTTCCAGCAGGTAAAAACCGGCCCAGTTGACCTCTTCCAGGCGTTCAAACAACAACGCGCTGGTATTGGAGATCATTGCCAAAAAACTGGTTTCGCCTGCCATAAGCGCCTGGAAATCGCGGTTCAGATCCGCGTAGAATTCTGTTTTGTTCATTTTTTAATCACTTAGTTGTCTTACTATCTCATCTGCAGATGCCTACTAAAATAAGCATTAAATGCCTTCGGGCTCAAGATGAATTCATTCCTGGGTTAATATAGTGGGATACATTCATTCCCGAACGTAATAAATGCTGATAAAAACACCCTCAATCACGCCGACGAAGAAGATTACCGTTCATTCGGTCAGTTCGCCAACGCCGCATGCGCACTATCAGCGCTGTACGCAGTGCGACATGCTGTTTCGCATACCGGTTGTGAAAAGAAATCAATGCGCCTGGTGTCCGCGGTGCAACGCGAAAGTACGCGACGGCCGCGATTGGTCCCTCTCGCGGCTTGCCAGTATGGCGTTTACGATGATGTTGCTGATGCCGTTCGCCTGGAGCGAGCCGCTGCTGCGTTTGCATCTGCTCGGCGTGCGCATTGACGCTAACGTCCTGCAGGGGATCTGGCAGATGACCAACCAGGGCGACCCCATTACCGCCGCGATGGTGCTCTTCTGCGCCGTGGTTGCGCCCGTCCTGCTGGTGGTATCCATCGCCTACCTTTGGCTTGGTAATGTGCTGGGGATGAACCTGCGTCCGGTGCTGCTGATGCTCGGGAAACTGAAAGAGTGGGTGATGCTGGACATTTATCTGGTCGGTATCGGCGTCGCCTCCATTAAGGTCCAGGACTATGCCTTCCTGCAGCCCGGCATCGGCCTAATCGCGTTTATCGCGCTGACCCTACTCAGCATCCTGACGCTCATCCACATGAACGTTGAAGAGTTGTGGGAGCGTTTTTATCCCGAACGACCGGCAATGCGCTACGACACCAATCTTCAGGTTTGCACCGGCTGTCACTATACCGGTTATCGCGACTCCCGCGGCCGCTGCCGCCGGTGCCATACTTCGCTGCATCATCGCCGGCCGCAAAGCCTGCAGCGTAGCTGGGCGGCCCTGATTGCGTCGCTGGTTTTCCTGCTGCCGGCCAACCTGCTGCCGATATCGATAATCTACGTCAATGGCTCGCGCCAGGAAGATACGATTCTTTCGGGCATTATTTCACTTGCCAACAGCAACATCGCTATCGCCGGCGTAGTGTTCATCGCCAGTATTTTGGTACCATTCACCAAAGTTATAGTGTTATTTACCCTGCTGGTCAGCATACAATTCAAATGCGAACAGGGGCTACGTACGCGTATCCTGCTGCTGCGGCTGATTACCTGGATCGGCCGCTGGTCGATGTTGGATCTGTTTGTTATCTCATTAACCATGTCGTTGATAAACCGCGATCAGCTCCTGGCTTTTACCATGGGGCCGGCGGCGGTGTACTTCGGCGGCGCGGTGATTTTAACTATCCTTGCAGTTGAATGGCTGGACAGCCGCTTACTTTGGGACGCTCATGAGTCAGGAAACGCCCGCTTCGCCGACTGAAGCCAAAATAAAAACCAAACGTCGTATCTCGCCATTCTGGTTGTTGCCGGTCATCGCGCTGATGATTGCCGGATGGCTCATCTGGACCAGCTTTGAAGGCCGGGGAACGACGATTACCATCGATTTCCAGTCCGCAAACGGGATTGTTCCGGGGCGTACACCTATCCGCTATCAAGGGGTAGAAGTTGGTACGGTACAGGATATCTCTTTGAGTAAGGACCTCAGCAAGATCGAAGTTTCCGCCAGCGTGAAGAGCGATATGAAAGACGCGCTGCGCAAAGACACCCAGTTCTGGCTGGTGACGCCAAAAGCTTCACTGGCCGGCGTTTCCGGGCTGGATGCGCTGGTCGGCGGTAACTATATCGGCATGATGCCGGGCAAAGGCGAACCGGAAGATCACTTCGTCGCCCTGGATACTCAGCCAAAATACCGCATCAACAACGGCGAACTAATGATTCATCTGCAGGCGCCGGATCTCGGCTCGCTGAACAGCGGCTCGCTGGTCTATTTCCGTAAAATTCCGGTTGGCCGGGTGTATGACTACACGCTCAACGCCAACAATCAGGGGGTGACGATTGATGTATTAATCGAGCGTCGCTTCACCAATCTTGTTAAAAAAGGCAGTCGGTTCTGGAACGTCTCCGGGATTAAAGCCGACGTCAGCCTGAGCGGCGCCAAAGTCCAGCTGGAAAATCTCTCCGCGTTAGTTAACGGCGCCATCGCCTTTGACTCGCCAGACGACTCCAAAGCGGCGGCGCAAAACGACGAGTACAACCTGTATGAGGATCTGGCGCACAGCCAGCGCGGCGTGCTGGTGACGCTGGAGCTGCCTGACGGCGATGGGTTGAAGGCGGGCTCTACGCCGCTGATGTATCAGGGGCTGGAAGTGGGTCAGTTAACCAAACTCAATCTCAATCCCGGCGGTAAAGTTAGCGGTGAGATGACCGTCGACCCGAGCGTGGTCACCCTGCTTCGGGATAAAACGCTGATTCAAATGAAGAAGCCGAAAATCTCGCTGGATAACCCAAGCGTCAGCGCCCTACTCACCGGCAACACCTTCGAACTGGTACCCGGGGACGGCGAACCGCGCAATCACTTTATGGTTATGCCAGCCGATAAAGCGCTGCTGGATGAGCCTAACGTCGCCACCGTGACGTTATCGGCGCCGGAAAGCTATGGCGTTTCCGCCGGCCAGCCGCTCATGCTGCACGGCGTGAAAGTGGGCCAGGTGCTGGAACGCAAGCTAACCGCAGAGGGTGTCACTTTCCAGGTCGCCATTGCGCCGGAGTATCGCAATCTGGTACGCGGCGATAGCAAATTTGTCGTCAACAGCCGCCTTGATGTGAAAGTTGGGCTGGATGGCGTGCAGGTACTCGGCGCCAGCGCCAGCGAATGGGTTGATGGCGGGATCCGCATCATCCCCGGCGAAAAAGGGGAAATGCAGAGCAGCTATCCGCTGTATGCCAACCTGGAAAAAGCGCAGGAAAATAGCCTTAGTGAAATCCCGACCACCACGCTAAGCCTTTCTGCGGAAACGCTGCCCGATGTGCAGGCAGGCTCGGTAGTGTTGTATCGCAAATTCGCCGTCGGCGAGATCATCTCGGTGAAGCCGCGCAGCAACGCATTCGATATCGATCTGCATATCAAACCGGAATATCGCCATTTGTTGACCAATAACAGCGTCTTCTGGGCCGAAGGCGGCGCAAAGGTAAAACTCGACGGTAATGGGCTAACCGTGCAGGCGTCACCGCTGGCGCGCGCGCTGAAAGGCGCCATCAGCTTCGATAACCTCAGCGGCAGCAGCGCCAACGCGCGCTTGAACAATAAGCGTATCCTGTACGCCTCCGAAACCGCCGCCCGCGCGGTGGGCGGCCAGATCACGCTGCACGCTTTCGATGCCGGTAAAATGGCGGCGGGTATGCCGATTCGCTACCTCGGTATCGACATCGGCCAGATCCAGTCGCTGGAACTGATCACGGCAAAGAATGAAGTTCAGGCCAAAGCGGTACTTTATCCTGAATATGTCGGCACCTTTGCCCGTGCCGGGACGCGTTTCTCGGTCATTACGCCGCAGATCTCTGCCGCCGGCGTTGAACATCTGGACACGATTTTCCAGTCTTATATCAACGTTGAACCCGGCCGTGGTTCGCCGCGCCGCGACTTTGAGATTCAGGACACCACCATCACCGACTCACGTTACATCGATGGCCTGAGTATTATCGTCGAAGTGCCGGAAGCCGGTTCGCTCGATATTGGTACGCCGGTGCTGTTCCGCGGCCTGGAAGTGGGCACCGTGACCGGGCTGACCCTGGGTTCAATGTCCGACCGCGTAATGGTTAAGCTGCGTATCAGTAAGCGTTATCAGTACCTGGTGCGCAACAACTCGGTGTTCTGGTTGGCTTCCGGCTATAGCCTCGACTTCGGCCTGATTGGCGGCGTGGTGAAAACAGGTACCTTCAACCAGTTTATTCGCGGCGGTATTGCCTTTGCCACGCCGCCGGGAACGCCGCTGGCGCCGAAAGCGCAGGATGGCAAGCACTTCCTGCTGCTGGAAAGCGAGCCGAAAGAGTGGCGCGATTGGGGAACGGCGCTACCTAATTAATTCCCAATGTCCCATAAACGCCCCGGTGTCCCGCTCCGGGGCGTTTATGGTAAACTGCGCACCCTTTTTTCTTGTGGTGCGCTGCTCGTGGCTCAAAACGCTGTCTATCTTCCGGAACCCTTCCTCGCTCAAATGCGTGCGGCTATGCCAACGCATCTCTCTTTCGATGACTTTATCGCCGCCTGCCAGCGTCCGCTGCGTCGCAGTATCCGCGTCAATACGTTGAAGATTACGGTCGCTGATTTTCTGCAACTGGTCGCCCCTTACGGCTGGCAGTTAACGCCGGTTCCGTGGTGCGCCGAGGGTTTCTGGATCGAGCGCGATGACGACGATGTATTACCGCTGGGCAGCACCGCCGAGCATCTGAGCGGGCTATTTTATATTCAGGAAGCGAGCTCGATGCTGCCGGTAGCGGCGCTGTTCGCCGATGGGAACATGCCTGAGCGAGTGATGGACGTCGCCGCCGCGCCGGGTTCCAAAACGACGCAAATCGCCGCTCGCATGGGCAATCACGGCGGGATTCTGGCTAACGAATTCTCCGCCAGTCGGGTGAAAGTGCTGCACGCCAATATCAGCCGCTGCGGCATCACGAACGTTGCCCTCACCCACTTCGACGGGCGCGTCTTCGGCGCCGCTCTGCCTGAGTGCTTCGACGCGATTTTGCTCGACGCCCCCTGCTCGGGCGAAGGGGTAGTGCGTAAAGATCCTGATGCGCTAAAAAACTGGTCGCCAGAAAGTAATCAGGAGATTGCCGCCACCCAACGTGAGCTCATTGACAGCGCCTTTCACGCTCTGCGTCCTGGCGGCACCCTCGTTTACTCCACCTGTACACTGAACCGTGAAGAAAACGAGGAAGTGATAAACTGGCTCCTGCAGACCTACCCGCAGGCGGTAGAAGTCCTGACGCTGGATTCACTGTTCCCACAGGCCCGCGAGGCGCTCACCGACGAAGGCTTCCTGCACGTGTTCCCGCAGATTTTTGATTGTGAGGGTTTTTTCGTTGCCCGCCTGCGTAAAACCGCCTCTATCGATCCGCTGCCTGCGCCCGGCTATAAAGTGGGTAAGTTCCCTTTCGCGCCGATGAAAGGACGTGAGGCAGCGGCTGTCACCGCAGCCGCCAACGCCGTTGGCCTGCATTGGGGAGAGCATCTTCATCTGTGGCAGCGTGATAAAGAAATCTGGCTGTTCCCACAGGCGCTGGAAGCGCTAATCGGCAACGTCCGTTTTTCGCGCATCGGGATCCGCCTCGCTGAAACGCATAACAAAGGCTACCGCTGGCAGCATGAAGCAGCGATCGCGTTGGCCGCGCCAGAGGAGCCGTTTGAGCTCACCTTAGCGGAAGCGGAAGAGTGGTATCGTGGACGCGATGTCTATCCCGAGGCGCCGCCGCGGCAGGATGAAGTAATTGTCACGTTCCAGGGAGCGCCATTAGGACTCGCCAAGCGTGTGGGATCGCGGTTGAAAAACAGTTACCCCCGCGAACTGGTGCGCGACGGCAAACTCTTCGCTGGAAAGTCGTGACCGCGCGCCAAAAAGCGCACTTTTTGACTGGCGATTTACTCCCCGTTGTCTACGCTGAAAAATGACGGCCTAACTGGTCGTACCACAACTCAGCAGACAAACGGGGTGAATGATGAGTAAAACTAACGTACGAATCGGCGCGTTTGAGATCGACGACGCCGAGCTGCATGGCGAGTCACAGGGTGAGCGAACGTTAAGCATTCCTTGCAAATCCGATCCTGACTTATGCATGCAATTAGACGCCTGGGATGCCGAAACCAGCGTTCCCGCCATTCTTAATGGCGAACATTCTGTGCTTTACCGCAAACATTACGATCGCCAATCCGATGCCTGGGTCATGCGCCTTGCCTGACTCAAATGAACCCGTCGCCTGAGACGGGTTATTTATATCCCTCCCCCGCTGCGCTAACTTCCCCTACACTTACCTTATGTTCATTCGCTAATGAGGGCGGGATGTTTGCCTTAGTATTATTCATTTGCTATCTGGACGGCGGGTGCGAAGACATCGTAGTGGATGTCTATGATAGCGAACGACAATGCCTCGTCGCTATGGACGACCAACGAATTCGCCAGGGAGGCTGTTTCCCGGTAGAAGATTTTATCGACGGCTTCTGGCGACCGGCGACGGAATACAGCGATTTTTAAGCGGCTCACTGCAGCTGCACCAGCGTTAGCTCTCCGCCAAACACCGCGCCGGTGTCAATGTAGTGTTGGTTATCGCTATCGTAACGGCGTTTAAGCGGCGTATGGCCAAACCAAAAATGATCCGCCCCGGCTATCTCACCGTGCCGCCCCGCCAGATGATCGGTTAAACGCTGGCGGCCCCAGAGCACCTGATGTTCGTCCACGGGCAACTGCCAACGATAAACGCTGGCGGGATAGTCGGCATGGGCAATCACGTGGGTGGTATCCTGACAGCGGAGTTCAATGATTAACGGTACATCCCGGCAGCGGTTAAACAGCAAATCAGCCAACCGTTTCTGTTCCTGTGAGGCGGTTGGATACCAGCCGCCGCCGTTCATCGTCCACAGTGCCATTTCCCCGCTCGCCAGCGCATCCAGCGCCATTTGCTCATGGTTACCGCGCACCGCTCTGAACCACCGGCAACGCAGCAACCCCAGACATTCCACGCTTTGCGGCCCACGGTCAATCAGATCGCCAACAGAAATAAGAAGATCCTGCCAGGGATCAAATTTAAGCTGGCGCAGCTGGGACATTAATAAAGCAAAACAACCATGTAGATCGCCCACCAGCCAAATATTACGCCAGGTGCTACCTGCCAATCGCTGATACATATTTCACCCCCTCTGTTAATTATACAAAATATGTCTGAAAACGAGGTTGAAAATTCATACGTCAATCAACGTTAAACAAGGCGTAAATATAGTCTGGCGAACCATTAAGCTTGTCCCGCGAGATCCGTAAAATAAAAATAAAATAATGACGAGGTATGACATCGTGACGGACAATAGCCTGCATTCATCATGCACACTGCAGCAACGCTCAAATTTGATTGCCGATCTCGTAATGGGGCGTATCACGCCTGCGCCAATCTGGCAAAAACGCAACTTTCGGCTCAAATTCTTGTTGCGTACGGCATTATTTTATCAGCCGACCCGAGAAATGCTGGACACCCTTTCGGCACGTAGTGATTTCCGCCAACTGTTGGCTGCGCAGGCTACGCTTCCAGGTAAAGTACATCGTCAGTATTTAGTGCGCGATCTAAACGCGCGTCAGCGTTCCCAGGCCATCATCAGCCACTATCAGTACGTCGACTCGTTGGGCGAAAACCGGCTGGCGATGGCCATGATATCGCCGTCAGAACTACCGTTACTGACCCTGTCCGCTAAAGATGATGCGGCCTTTACGCTCTTTGCCTCGTCAGCCGGGAAAGCAGAGCGGGAAGGTGAAACCACCCTTTGGCTTCGCGATAGCCATCACCAGTTGTTGGCCAGCGCCACGTTTAGCGTAATCCGCCACCAAGGGCAGTGGCAACTGGTCATCGGCGGCCTGCAGGGGCCCCGCCGCCATGTTTCCCATGAGGTGATTAAACACGCGACCCGCGCCTGTTACGGCCTGTTCCCTAAGCGCCTGCTGCTGGAATTCATCTGGCTGTTGGCCGGCCAAAGCAATATTCAGGCTATTTACGCCGTTAGCGATAATGGCCACGTGTTCCGCGCGCTGCGCTATCGCTTAAGCAAAGGCCGGCACTTCCATGCCAGCTATGATGAGTTCTGGCAATCAATTGAAGGTGTGCGTGAGGATAGTTACCGCTGGCGCTTGCCGCTGAAACTGGAAAGAAAATCGCTGGAAAGTATCGCAAGCAAGAAGCGTGCCGAATATCGCCGCCGTTTCCAGCTAATGGATGAGATGGCCGTACAGGTGGCTAATCTGCTAAGTGTAAAATAAATATTCACGTCTTATTACGAAAAAGATTCGCCGTTTTAAATAACGGCGTTTTCATTTGTACATTCTTTGGTTAATATCGTGGCCTGTTGATAATCGGTTTAAGTTGGCCATTGACCCATGAGTAAAACTGAGATTTTCCTGCTGCTGGTTATCCTGCTTATTTTAGGTAGTGCCCTATGGTTTATTTTCAGTGACGAGATATGGGTATTGGTCAGCTATCTGGAAACGTCACTTTATCCGGCACTGATCGCGCCAGAATAATTCTCCATATTGCTCGTGGCCGAAAACTTAGTTCAATTATTAACAACTTGCAGAATTACGACGTCGATTAGCCGAAGAACCGCATTAATTGTAAAACATTCCATCATTGCCTTATTTCATTTGTCATACAAATATGTATACTGACGACTTCCGATGTAGACCCAATTTTCACCTGCACCATGGGTCTGGTTGCGTGCAGGTGTCTTCTTTTCTGCTGTTTTTATATGCTCATCCCTACCAACTTTTTCCCTGGCATTTCGCTAAAAATATGCGCTAACACGACAATTGCAAAAATTGTACACAGTCCCCCCTTCCCCACCTCGCCATACGCAGAATTTACAACGCTCAAAACACCTAAAAACCAATAATAAAAATAAACATTCACAAAACACAAAGCATAAAACACCATAAAAACACTAACTATAAGTTCATTGTAAAAAAATAAGCATTTTTCCAGAGAGCGATTATATGTTGATTAATGGGATTAATCTCATGCTCACAAAAACAGGGTTTTACTTAGCGGCTTTCAATCCAGAGGTTCATCATGAACGTCAACACTATTTCGCGCATTTTGCTTGGCGGCTTTATCACAACAGCGCTTCTCGTTCAGGCGCCATGGGTCACTGCAGCTGGGCTAACCACAGGTACATTGACGGGTCAGGTCGGGGTGCAATTGACTATCGGCTCGGGCTGTACCGTCACCAATGGTTCCAGCGCAAGCGGCGTAAACAACTGGGGTACCATTGATTTCGGCACCTATAGCGATTTGGTTAACGCCATAGATAGCAATCTGATTGGCAGCGGCGGCGCCAGCGCTGTCTCTATCGTCTGTAGCAATAACCTTCCCGCGACGCTGACATTGAATAACGGCCAGCATGTAGGAACAAACGGACTGCGCCAAATGCAAAGCGCCGACGGCGATCAAATTGCCTACCGGCTTTACTCAAATAGCACCCGTCAGGCCGAATTTACCAGTGCCGGTATCGGCATCACGGGGACAGGTAGCGCGCAGGAAATCCCAATTTATGCCCGAGTGCTGCCGGCGGACCAAGGAGGCGTAACCGCCCCTGCTGCGGGCTTCTACCAGGACATGGTCACCGCGACATTAACCTGGTAACACTGTGGAGAAATGGATGTCATGTCGCGCACAATTTGGCTACTCATATTCTTTTTTTGGACCACAGCCGTCTGGGCTGACACCGCGCAGAAAACCTTCAAGGTTACCGCCCAGATCACGACCGGCTGCCTGCTTGGCAACGGAACAGGAACACCTGGCGCTGATTTTGGCACCTTAAATTTTGGCTCCATGTCGTCGCTTTATAGCAATGTTGATGTCGCCAGCTCCGCTGGCGCTGGCTCAATCGTCGTCGCGTGTACGCCGGGGATGGCGATCTCGCTGGCGCTTGACTACGGTGTCAACGGCGGCTCCGCGGCCCAACGCTATATGTCCAACAGCACCGGCAATACGCTGGCTTACCAGCTTTTTCAGGATGCTAACCGCTCTACCGTTTGGGGGACCGGCGCTCAAGCTTACAGCGTCGCCTCATTCCCCAACACGACACAAACTTATACGGTTTATGGCCGCCTTTTTGCCACGAATGGCTATCCGGCGCAGGGTTCATACAGTGATACCGTTACGGTCACGCTGACCTATTAAAATAAGACAGGTTGAATATGATTCGTCGTTGTATTGTTGTTTTGCTGGGTTCAGCAATAAGTACTAACGCCTGCGCCGCCAGCTCGGTGCTGGTCTGGCCTATTTTTCAAACCATCAGCGCCAGCGAAAAAGGCTCTGAACTGTGGCTGGAAAACCGCGGCGAGACGGCGGTCAATTTACAGCTACGCATCTTCGGCTGGGATCAAAAAGAATCGAAAGATGTTTACGCCGATCAGAATGACGTCGTCTCCAGCCCGCCCTTTGCCAATGTGCAACCCGGCCAGCGTCAACTTATCCGCCTGATGCGCGTTTCGCCAGTCGCCAGCGGCCAGGAAAAATCATACCGTATCGTGATTGACGAAATCCCCGCGGCGCAACCGATAAAACAGACAGACAAAAGCTCCGCCGGCCTGAATATGCGCATGCGTTACGTACTGCCTCTGTTCACCTATGGACAGGGTGCGGATCCGTTGAAGCTGGAAAACGGCATAGAGCTGCTACGAACCACGTTAAACTGGTCGCTTAGCGGTCAGAATCTGTGCATTAACAATGCCGGGAATCAACACGCCAGGTTGAGTAATGTCTACTGGTCAACATCAGCAGGAAAGCCGCAGATCGAACAAACTCAGGGTTTACTGGGGTATGTGCTGGCTAAACGTCGCGTCTGTTTCCCGACATCAGGCCGCGCGGCGAACGCATCCGGGATGCGCCTGTTTGCGAAATTGACTGATAATAGTCAGGCGGTGGAAATCCCGGCAGCGCGTTAACCATGAGGCTTCTGATCGGAATCGGTGGTCTGCTGGCTATTGCTTCGGCAACGGCCTGGGCGGCTACCTATGATTCGTTACCCGCACCTGCGACCGCACCAGGCACACAACAGGAGTACGTGCTGTATCTCGGTATTTCCGTCAACGGCAACACGCCTGTGGGTACCGTGCCGGTGAAAGTGATTAATGATCGTTATTGGATCTCCGCTGCGGTACTCAAGCAGATGTGGATCCCGGTTCCCGACGGCAAAACGCTGGTTGACGTAGGAGAGATAGCGGAGGTCAAGGTCGTTTACGACCAGCCCGGCCAAATGCTGAAATTAACCGTTCCGGATAATTGGCTGCCGGAGCAGCATATCGGTAATAGTCGCGAGCAGGAGTATCTGCAGGCGATCAGTACCCCTGGGCTGTTGTTTAACTACGATTCCTATAGCCTGGCTTCTTCCGCCGGCGAGCGAACCACCAGCACCTCGACGGAATTTCGCCTTTTCGGCCCGGCGGGCGTTTTTTCTAATAATGCCGTTATCAGACAAAACTGGTCATCCCGCCGCGATGATAGCCAACAGGGATATATCCGCTACGATTCGCTGTGGAAGTATAGCGATCCTGAAAATATGCTCAGCTACCAGGCAGGCGACGTGGTGAGCAATGCGTTAACCTGGAGTAGTTCGGTGCGCCTCGGCGGTATTCGCCTCAGCCGTAACTTTTCGGTTCGTCCGGACCTGGTCACTTACCCGTTATTGAATCTATCCGGTAGCGCAGCAGTCCCTTCAAGTGTCGATCTCTTTATCAACGGCTATAAAGCCAGCTCAACGCAAATTAACGGCGGTCCGTATACCCTGACTAACGTGCCGTACATTAGCGGCGCTGGTGAAGCAACCATCGTCACAACCGATGCTCTTGGCCGTCAAGTCTCTACCAGCGTTCCTTTTTACGTCTCAAACACCCTGCTGCGCCAGGGACTCAGCGATTTCGATTTTACCCTCGGCGCGTTGCGTAATAACTACGGCATTAAAAATGCCGACTATGGCGCTGGCGCCATCAGCGCAATTTATCGCTACGGTTTAACCAACTGGCTCACGCTGTCAATGCATACAGAAGATCGGCAAGGATTAACTAATGGCGGGGTCGGCAGCGACATCGCTATTGGCGCGCTGGGTACGCTGAGTCTGTCCGCCAGCACGAGTAAGGGCGATGGGCAGGGTGACCAGTATTCCGCTGGTTATTCGTATTACGGCAATATCTGGGGGATTAACTATCAACATATTCAACGCAGCGAGAATTTCGCTAATCTCTCCAGCTATCGATCGACGGTAACGCTCAGTCGTCAGTCAGACCAGGCAACATTAAGCCTCAGCCCATGGGGAAAAATACTGGGTTCATTTAGCCTTGGTTATTTCGATATCCAGGCGCAGGATGACAGCCGCACCCGCCTGATGAACTTATCCTGGAGCCGTAGCCTGTGGCGAAATAGCAGCTTCAACATCAGCATTAACCGGGATCTGCAGGCAAATACTTATTCCAGTATGATGCAGATAACCATTCCTTTCGACAGTTTCGGCTCATTGCAGTTAAGCAGTCAGCGCGCCAGCTCCGGCGAATGGGGGCAAAACGTCGCCTACAACCGCTCCGCTCCCGCAGACGGTGGATTAGGTTGGAATTTGGCCCACTCCGTTACCGGAGATCGCTATAGTCAGGCGGATTTAACCTGGGTAAATGATGTTTCAACGTTAAGTGGCGGTTATTACGGTTCCCAGCATGATAATCAGGGCTGGTTTGAAGCAGCTGGTTCGGTGGTGTTGATGGATAGCAGCCTGTTCTTCGCGCGCAGGATCAGCGATGCGTTTATCGTCGTCTCGACCGCTGGCTATCCGGATGTCGCAGTTAATTACGAAAACCGTAAAGTCGGAACGACCGACAAGAGTGGCCATCTGCTAATCCCGTGGGCCACCGCCTGGTATCCTGGCAAAGTGACCCTCGACACCTTACCGCTGCCCACGGACGTTGAGGCTAAAGTCGTAGAAAAACGAATTGCGATACGGGAATCCAGCGGCGCGCTGGTGGATTTCCCGGTCACCCGCGTCCGTTCCGCTTCGATTACCCTGGTCGATGAAGCGGGCAACCCTCTGCCGCCAGGCACGTCGGTTGAAGAAGTCAGCAGCCAGCAATCGGGGCTGGTTGGTTACGACGGACTGGTGTGGTTCAGTCATCTCACTCAACACAACAAATTGGTTATTCACGCTGCCAGCGGCGTGTGTACGGCGCAATTCGAGTTGCCGGAATTAACGCCGGTACCGCAACGTATCGGCCCGATTAGCTGCCATTGAAGAATAAGGATAGAAAATTGAAACATCTGTTTTTACTGTGCGCGCTATTCTTTCTGCTTTGTGCAACGGCGCGCGCGGATATTAGTTGTTCATTTCAGCTCTCAAACGATGCAAGTTTTGGTTCTGTTGACTCCTTTACGCTGGCAAACACTCAGCAAACGGTCAAATCGGGGTCTGGTTTTTCCTGTTCCGGCAGTGCCCTATCGCTACTCAGTACAAATACGATAAACGCCAGGATTCTTTCCTCCGATCATCCCTCGGGCACCACGCCCCAAATGATGAGCACCACCGGTACCGACGTGGTTCCTTACAACATCTGCTCAGATACCAATTGTTCGGAAATTTACAATATTGGCTATACCAAAACATGGAGTATCACTTCACTCATCGGCCTGCTTGGGTTATTTAATGCCAGCGACGGTTCGCTGCCTTTGTATTTGAAGATCCCGGCCGGACTCAACGTACCTGCGGGTACTTATACCGACACCATTAGTATTCATTGGGATTACCGGATTTGCGTTTCCGGCATTATTACCTGCAACTATGCCACCGGTCAGCAAACCGTCACGCTGAATGTGAAGCTAATTGTTACCAATTTCTGTTACATCGATAATGCTCCTGATGTCGCCTTTACTCCGGCGTCAATTCCTTCAAGCTTTACCACGCTTAGCAACAAACTTTCCGTTCGCTGTACTAAAAACGCAACCTATACCGTCAACCTCACCAGCGCCAATGCCCTCGCTGGCGGATGGCGGCAGCTTATTGCGAGCATTAACCAGGTGAATTACGGGTTGCAATATCAGTTTTATCAGCCTTCAGGCAGTGCATGGACGCCAACCAATAATCTGAGCGTCAGCGGCACCGGCGCATCACAGGATGTAAACTACACAGTACAGATAAATCCCAGCCAGACCAGTAAACCCGCAGGAGTATATACGGATATCGTCACCGTCACCGTGACCTATTAAGAACGGTACAGGATTCCGGCCAGCATGTCTGAACTCGGCCATTAACGGGACAAATTTTATGTAAAAATAATGTTAAGAGTGTTTTTGTTGTGATATAAGGGGAAAAGCTGAGCGTTCGGCCGTTTGGGCAGTCAAAAATGGATATTATTAACTCGCTGAACTTCAGATAAAAAGAGACCGAACACGATTCCTGTATTCGGTCCAGGGAAATGGCTCTTGGGAGAGAGCCGTGCGCTAAAAGTTGGCATTAATGCAGGCTAAGTCGCCTTGCCTTATAAGAATAGTTGACTGTGTCAGCTTTTCCAGTCCGCGACAAAAGCGGTTGAAAAATTGCTGACAAAATCCGTTGCGCCAACAAAAAACCGCCGCGTTTTTCCACAAGACGCAGGCGGTTTTTTATCTTTAAAACAACGTGATATAGGTAATTATCAGCAGAGCTTTTGCGCTCGTTCGATAAACGGCGCCAGACTCATTTTTTGCCCCGGATGCTGCGGATCGTCAGCCAGGATGATTGAAATCGGCTGCGCGGTAGTCTTACCGGCCTTCACTTCCTGCTCGGCGACATCATTCAGCGGATACTGCACCAGGGTGCTCGGGTTAATCACATAAAGCGCATTACCCGGGCGGCAGGTTAACATCACCTCTTCGCGGGTGAAGGCCCAGTTGTCTTTACCCACTTCAAAACGGCTCACGGTAATCACCTGTGGCGCCGCCAGCGCGGCGCCTGAGCTTGCCAGTAACAACATTGTCAGAACGATTTTTTTCATCATTTAGCCAGTTAACTCAATTAGGTTGCCAGGTCGCGAACAGGCTGACGGCGAGGATCGCCAGCGCGGCAAGCGCCATTTCCAGCTGTGTAGTGCGTAAAATAGTCCGTTCCGCCCATGCGCCTTCGCCTGACATTCGCGGTACCAGAACATACCTGTTCACCAGCGCAATTGCTACCATCGCGGCGACCAGCGCACATTTGAGCAACAACATCGCTCCCCACGGTGAATCGCCAATCAGCCGCCCCTGTATTAATAGCGTATTGCCAATTCCGCTGGCAATCGCGCCAGCCACGGCCAGATGCCCATAACGTGAAAAACGCATCATGGTGGTTATCGCTACCTGACGCCAGCGCCCGCGCGCCAGCCGCAGGCAATAGACAAATGGCAACAGCCCGCCGGCCCAGGCAGCGACGCAGAACAGATGTAGCGCGTGATTGGTGCGCTGTAGCGCGCCGAGCCAACCGTCGTTCATCGCCGCATGCCCCACGCCGGCCATTAACAACAACTGCGCGCAAAATAGCAGTAACAGAAGACGCGCCGGGCGGCGTGGTTTGAGCCACGCCACCGCCAGCGCAATCCACGCCAGCACCATTTGCCAAAGCCAGACGCCGCCGAACTGCGTCCCGATAACAGCCCTCCAGATTGCAGGTCGCCAGACATCCCCCCAGCCATCGGCCATCAACCCGCCTTGTGCCATCAGCATCAAGGTGGCTGAAATAGCGCTAATCATTAGCAGGTAGCGCAGCAAAGGATAAAAACGCTGCATCAGCAGACGACGCAGCGAGGCTGGCGCCCACCATGCGCCGTACAGCGCGCAACCGAAAGCCGTCATCAATGAGATGAAGTGGACAAACCGCAGGCCGACATACACTCCCGTCAGCATGGTTTACTTCACGCTGAAGTGGTATTGCCCTTTGGTCTTATGGCCGTCAACGGAGACCACATGCCACGCTACGGTATACTCGCCCGCCGCCAGCGGTTCAGTCAGCGGCAGCGTTAATTGCGCCTTATTACCGTCGCTGCGGGCCAGCTTGCCGGTAGCGACAGGTTTATTCTGCGGGCCGCTGAGGGTCACACCGCTGAAGGAGAGCTCGACGCCTTCACTAAACGTTAACGTGAGCGACTGCGGCGACGCGGAGACCGTCGAATCGGCCGCCGGGATTTGTTGTTGCAGATGAGCATGAGCAAAAGCGCTGGCGGTGGTTAACATAGCGCTGAAAAATACGGCGGCGTATAGCGCGCGTCCGGCGATGTTTCGCATAAACGTCATTCCTTTTTGTTATGTATGTTGGACAGAGAATAACCCTGTATAATGGCATAGTCGAGCTAAGCATCCGGGACTTGCCTTTCAGCGTCACGCTTAGTAACTTTTGCGCCGTAATGAAGGAGGTACTGATGGCAAATAATCTGGCAAAAATTTCGCAAGATGAAATGGACAAGGTCAACGTTGATCTCGCGGCGGCCGGCGTCGCCTTTAAAGAACGCTACAATATGCCGGTCGTTGCCGACCTCGTCGAGCGAGAGCAACCGGCTCACCTGCGCGACTGGTTCCGTGAACGTCTGATCGCGCACCGTCTGGCATCCGTGTCACTTTCCCGCCTGCCGTATGAACCGAAAGCAAAATGATTGATCATTCCTTGAGGATCCCCCCATTGGCATCCGCCGCGCATTCCTTTACGCTGGTGTTTTTGGCGAGGAGTAAGCCATGCTGCGCGTAATCGATACCGAAACCTGCGGTTTGCAGGGCGGCATTGTCGAAATTGCGTCCGTCGATATCATCGACGGCCAGATAACGAATCCCATGAGTCATCTGGTGAGACCTGACCGCCCTATCAGCCCGCAGGCGATGGCTATCCACCGCATCACTGAAGAAATGGTGGCCGATAAGCCCTGGATTGAAGAAATCGTACCGCAATACCAGGGCAGCCCATGGTATGTCGCCCATAACGCCAGCTTTGATCGCCGGGTATTACCGGAAATGAACGGCGAGTGGATTTGTACTATGAAGCTGGCGCGCCGCCTGTGGCCGGGGATTAAGTACAGCAATATGGGGTTGTATAAGTCGCGCAAGCTGAGCGTAGCCACCCCGCCGGGTTTGCATCACCACCGCGCGCTGTACGACTGTTATATCACCGCCGCCCTACTGCTGGATATCATGCAGGTTTCCGGCTGGTCACCGGATGAAATGGCCGACATTACTGGCCGACCGGCGCTACTGACTACCTTTACCTTCGGCAAATATCGCGGCAAAGCGGTGTCGGAAGTGGCGGAAAACGATCCAGGCTATTTACGTTGGCTGTTCAATAACCTGGACCGAATGAGCCCTGAACTGCGGCTGACCCTCAAACACTACCTTGGCGAGTAACGCTACACTTCTACCTTGCCGGGCAAGGTGCCTTGCGCGAGGGCGATTAAAAAGGCGTACTCCAAGGCCACGCCCTCGTAGCTTTTAAACCGTCCCGACTTACCGCCATGCCCGGAATCCATGTCGGTACATAACAGCAGCAGATTGTCGTCGGTTTTCAGCTCGCGTAGCTTCGCCACCCATTTTGCGGGTTCCCAGTATTGCACCTGCGAATCATGCAGCCCGGTGGTCACTAACATATGCGGATAAGCCTGGGCTGAGACGCCATCATAGGGGCTATAGCTCTTCATATAGTGATAATAGGTTTCGTCCTGCGGGTTTCCCCACTCCTCAAACTCACCGGTCGTGAGCGGAATAGATTCGTCGAGCATGGTGGTCAGTACGTCAACAAACGGCACCTGCGCCACTACGCCATGGAACAACTCCGGTCGTTGGTTTATCGCCACGCCCATCAGCATGCCGCCGGCGCTGCCGCCCATGCCATAGCATAATTTAGGGTCGCCATATCCCTGCGCCAGCAGCGCATCGCAGACGTCCAGATAATCGTTAAAGGTATTCTTCTTGTTGAGGAATTTGCCGTCTTCATACCACTGCTGACCAAGTTCGCCGCCGCCGCGAATATGGGCTATTGCAAAGACAAAACCGCGATCCAGCAGGCTCAGACGGCTGGCGCTAAAATCGGCGTCCATGCTGGCGCCGTAAGAGCCATAGCCGTACACCAGTAACGGGTTGGCCCCTTTGCGAAAGTGTTCGCGGTGATAGACCAGCGATACCGGCACCTCCACGCCGTCACGCGCTGTCACCCACAAATGTTCGCTGCGATAACAGGCAGCGTCAAAGCCCTGCACTTCCTGTTGTTTGATAACCCGCCGCTCGCCGGTATCCATATCCAGCTCAAATAGCGTATCCGGGGTCGTCATCGATGAATAACCGTAGCGCAGCCTTGACGTTTCCGGTTCCGGATTATAGGCAAGCCACGTGACGTAGGCGGGATCGTCAAAAGCGATGCCAACCACTTCTCGCGTTTTACGGTTGATCTGCCGCAGGCTGGTTAAGCCCCGCTGGCGTTCCTCGACCACCAGCCAGTCGGTAAACAGGGTAAAACCTTCAAGCATCACGTCAGGACGCGCAGGGATCAACGTCTGCCACTGCCCTTCGTCGCGAAGCACGGTGCGGTAGAGGCCAAAGTTCTTACCTTCGCGATTAGAGCGCAGATAAAACGCGTGCTGATAATGGTCGAGGCTATATTCATGATCCTTGCGTCGCGGCAAAAAGCACACCGGTGCCGCATCGGGAAGTTCCGGATTAAGGAGTAACACTTCACTGGTGGTGGCGCTGGCAAGATAAATAACCACAAACTGCTGGGAGGTGGTTTTATGCACGCTGACGTAAAACGTGTCGTCTTTCTCTTCGTAGACCAACACATCGTTATCTGCACTAGTGCCAATGGCATGCCGCCAGACCTGATACGGCAGCAGCGTGGTCGGGTGCTTACGCACATACCACAGAAAACGTGAGTCATTACTCCAGGCGAATCCTGGCGTGACGTTTTCCAGGATCTCAGCCGACCATTCGCCGCGGCTCAGATCCTTAAAACGTAAGCCGTACTGACGGCGGGAAAGATAATCTTCCGCCACCGCCATCAGCTGGTTGTTCGGCGCGACGCCTAATCCGCCGAGAGTATAGAATTCGCTCTTCGCCGCCCGTTGGTTGGCGTCGAGCAAAATCTCCCATTCATCCCACTCTTCTTTGAGCACCGATTGACGTTGGTAAATCGCGTATTCACAGCCTGGTTCATAGACCTGGCGATAGCGGTAGCCATTTTTGCTATAGGGAGCGGAGACCTCCCGCTGCGGAATGCGATCGATGATTTCCTTCAGCACCCGCTCCTGCAGGCTGCTTTGTGAATCCATCACCTTTTTGCCGTAGTCATTTTCCTGATGGAGATACTCCAGCACTTCCGGGCGCGCGCGTTCGTCATCGCGTAGCCAGTAGTAGTTATCGATGCGAGTGTCGCCATGTAGCGTCATGGCGTGGGGGATCCGTTTGGCTTTCGGTAGCATGCGTTATTCTTCTGCGTCTTATTATGGAATCACAAAATCACTCAGGGCGCCAAGCGCCCTGAACGATGTCGTGTCTATAAGGGTGGCAAAAGTGGCCAGCGATGCAAGCGAAACGCTCTCTTTTAAGAATCAAGCGCCTGCTTTTGCGCCTGAACATCGCGTTCTATCTCCTGACGAACGTCCTCAGGCAGCTTGAGCGCATCGCCGAGCGCATCCAGATAGCTGCGCTCCATAAAATGGTCAATATCAATTACCGCGCAGCTGAGGTAGTAGATTTCCAGCGCTTCTTGCCCATCGCGCACGCTTTGCGCCAGCCGCTGCGGGTCGAGCGGCTGGGTTAAAACCCTGTCGATCAACACTCGGCCCTGCACGTCGATGTTCGCCGCGCGCAACTGCTCTTCTATATGCTGACGTTCACGTTCGTCAATATGACCGTCGCTTTTGGCGGCAAAGACTAGCGCGGTAATCAGCCGCTCGCTGCGCGCATCAAGCACAACCGGTTCCTGGGCAACCGCGGTAGATGTCTGCATTGCGATATCCGCCTGCTGGCCGCGCATTTTTTGCTGATACTTATTCCACAGCACGCTGCCTGCCACCGCGCCGCCGCCAACCAGCAGCGCGCCGGTGCCATATTTCGCCAGCAGCTTGCGCGATGACTTGCTGGCGACCAATAAGCCCGCAAGACCGCCCAATGCGCCGGGCAGCAGGTTTTTAGCGGATGACGACTTTTCAGCGGAGAGGGGGTTACCCTGCTGACCCAGCAGGGACTGAAGTTGATTAAGCCAGTTAGCCATAACATTCCTCATAGCGCGAGATGCGATGCCATCAGCCTAAACGACGAGACGTCAGGAAATGTTATGGCTGGCTAAAGATGCGAAAATTTCCGTTGCGCCGGTTATCAGGCGGCCTTTGCTTTGCGCGGCTTTTTCGCGGCGCCTTCTTCGGCGGCACCAGGCTGAGCCTCGTCCTCTGTAGGCGCAGACTCCGGCATTTCTGCCGCCGCCTCAGCATGATCTTCTGCTTCCGGCAATTTCCCTGACTTCAGAATGTGGTGTAAGGCGTCTTTGCGCTCGGCCAGCCACATCGACATATTGTCACGCTGAGCTTCATCTAATTCCAGCGGGCACGCGACCAGCCAGTCATTGAGCACCTCAGCCAAATCGAGCATTTTGTCGTAAGCATCGGCCTCTTTTTTGCTGGCAAAAGACATTTTTTCCTCACCTTCACGGATCACGACGTATTTGATTTCAACCGCCATTGTGCAGCCTCTTTGTACTGTATTTATATACAGTATATCAAATTTCGCCGCCGTTCTCAACTTACGCGTATAAAGACATACGCAAACGTTTTCGTTTATAATGCGCGGCATGTTCTGTTTACGCTGAGAGTAGGTTATGACTTTATTAGGTACCGCGCTGCGCCCCGCGGCCACGAAGGTAATGTTGTTAGGTTCCGGCGAGCTCGGAAAAGAAGTCGCCATTGAATGCCAGCGGCTGGGTATTGAAACCATCGCCGTCGACCGCTATCCCGATGCGCCGGCGATGCAGGTGGCCCATCGTTCGCACGTCATCAACATGCTGCACGGCGACGCGCTGCGTGAACTGATCGCCTTAGAAAGGCCAGATTATATCGTGCCGGAGATCGAAGCCATTGCCACCGACACTCTGGTTGAACTTGAACAAGCCGGGCAAAAAGTGGTGCCAACCGCGCGGGCCGCGAAACTCACCATGAATCGCGAAGGCATTCGCCGGCTGGCGGCAGAAGAACTGCAGATCCCCACCTCTGCCTATCGTTTTGCCGACAGTGAAGAAGGGTTCCGCGCCGCCGTCGCCGAAATTGGTCTGCCTTGTATCGTTAAGCCGGTAATGAGTTCCTCGGGTAAAGGCCAAAGCTTTATCCGCTCGGCTGACCAGCTCAGCGCCGCCTGGCAATACGCCCAACAGGGCGGGCGCGCAGGCGCCGGACGCGTCATCGTCGAAGGGGTGGTAAATTTTGATTTTGAAATTACGCTGCTCACCGTCAGCGCCGTCGACGGCGTCCACTTTTGCGCCCCGGTAGGCCATCGTCAGGAAGATGGCGACTACCGTGAATCCTGGCAGCCGCAGCTGATGAGCGATCTCGCGCTGCAACGCGCGCAGGAGATCGCCCGCAAAGTGGTACTGGCGCTGGGTGGATATGGGCTCTTCGGCGTTGAATTGTTCGTTTGCGGCGATGAGGTTATCTTCAGCGAAGTCTCCCCTCGCCCACACGATACCGGCATGGTCACTCTGATCTCGCAGGATCTATCGGAATTCGCCCTGCACGTTCGCGCCTTCCTTGGCCTGCCGATCGGCGCCATCCGCCAGTATGGACCAGCGGCATCGGCGGTGATTTTACCGCAGCTAACCAGTGAGAACGTGACCTTTGGCAATCTGCATGCCGCCGTTGGCGCGGGTCTGCAGTTGCGGCTGTTCGGCAAACCGGAAATCGCCGGCGCGCGTCGCCTGGGCGTTACGCTGGCGGTTGCTGACAACGTCGATGAAGCCATCAGCCGCGCCAAAAACGCTGCCGCCGCGGTTGTCGTGAAGGGATAAAAAAAGCCCGGTCGCTCACGCGGGCCGGGCTTCTGTCATTTAAGGCGCAGAAATTATTTCGCGCCTTCTACCGCTTCGCGGGCCAGTTTGGTGATGCGATCGTAGTCGCCGTTTTCCAGCGCGTCGGCCGGAACCAGCCAGGAGCCGCCGATGCACAGCACGCTGTTAAGCGCCAGATAGTCGCGGTAATTCGCCGGAGAGATGCCGCCGGTCGGGCAAAAACGAATGTGGCCGAATGGACCCGCAATCGCCTGCAGCGCTTTCACGCCGCCGTTCGCTTCCGCCGGGAAGAATTTGAACTCTTTCAGGCCATACTGCATGCCCAGCATCAGCTCGGATACGGTGCTAATACCCGGGATCAGCGGGATAGTACCTTCGCCGGTCGCCGCTTTCAGTAGGGACTCGGTCAGGCCCGGGCTAATAGCGAACTGCGCGCCTGCTTCAGTTACGGCTTTCAGTTGCTCAACGTTCGTCACGGTGCCGGCGCCGACAATCGCCTCCGGCACTTCTTTGGCGATAGCGCGGATAGCTTCCAGCGCGCACTCGGTGCGCAGCGTGACTTCCAGAACGCGTACACCGCCTGCAACCAGCGCTTTCGCCATCGGCACCGCGTGTTCCAGCTTTTTCACCACGATAACCGGTACGACCGGGCCGTTAGTCAGGATTGCTTCTGCAGTTGTTTTCCAGTTTTTCATCAGAGTTTTCTCTCGCCAGATCTACAAATCGAATCGTCTTAAAAAGTGATGCAGGTTGCGCCCTGCTCGGCTCCGGAGAGCTTCTCGCGCAGCGCGCCGAACATCTCGCGGCCGGTACCGACCCGCGAACTGCTCAGGTCAGGAATATGCGGCTGGCGGGCGGCCAGTTCGGCTTCATCGACCAGCAGGGTCAACTCGCCGGTCTGCCCGTTAACGCGAATCATGTCGCCATCGCGCACTTTCGCCAGCAAGCCGCCATCGTAGGCTTCAGGAGTAACATGGATGGCTGACGGTACCTTGCCTGATGCGCCGGAAAGTCGACCATCGGTGACCAGCGCAATTTTGAAACGGCGGTCCAATAATACACCAAGTGGCGGCATAAGTTTATGTAATTCTGGCATGCCGTTCGCTTTCGGCCCCTGATGGCGTACAACGACTACGCAATCTTTATCCAGCAGTCCCGCTTCAAACGCCGGCAGTACGTCGTGCTGGCTCTCAAAGACGACCGCTGGCGCTTCGATAATCTGGTTCTCAACCGGCACCGCGGAGGTCTTCATTACCGCACGACCGAGGTTACCGCTCAGCACTTTGGTACCGCCATGGCGGGAGAACGGTTTCTCGAAGGTAGCAATGACCTGATCGTCAAGCGGCGCGGTCGCCCCTTCACGCCAGTCCAGTTCGCCGTTATTCAGCCATGGTTCCATGGTGTAACGGGACAGGCCGAAGCCGGCAACCGTGTTGACATCTTCATGCAGCAATCCGCCTTTTAGCAGCTCGCGCACCAGTACCGGCACGCCGCCTGCCGCCTGGAAGTGGTTAATGTCCGCCGGACCATTTGGATACAGGCGCGTCAGCAGCGGCACCACATCAGAAAGATCGGAGAAATCATCCCAGTTAATGATAATGCCCGCCGCGCGCGCCATCGCTACCAGGTGCATCGTATGGTTGGTGGAGCCGCCGGTCGCCAGCAGCGCAACGATACCGTTGACCACTACTTTTTCGTCAATCATTTTACCCAGCGGCATCCACTCATTGCCGTTGCCGGTCATGCGCGTCACCTGACGCGCGGCGGCGCTGGTCAGCGCTTCGCGCAGCGGAGCGTCCGGATGAACAAACGAGGAACCTGGCAACTGCATACCCATAAACTCAACCACCATCTGGTTGGTGTTGGCGGTACCGTAGAAGGTACAGGTGCCCGGCGCATGATAAGAGGCAGCTTCGGATTCAAGCAGCGCCATACGGTCAACCTTACCTTCGGCATACAGCTGACGAATACGCACTTTCTCTTTATTCGGCAGACCGCTGGCCATCGGGCCGGAGGGAATAAACACCGACGGCAGATGGCCGAAGGAGAGCGCCGCCATGGTCAGACCGGGAACAATTTTATCGCATACGCCAAGATACAATGCGCCGTCGAACATGTTATGCGACAGGCCGATGGCGGCGGACATGGCAATCACTTCGCGGCTCAGCAGCGACAGCTCCATGCCATCCTGACCCTGCGTCACGCCGTCGCACATTGCCGGTACGCCGCCGGCCACTTGCCCTACCGCATTGGCGGAGTGCAAGGCTTTGCGAATGATATCCGGATAATGTTCATAAGGCTGGTGGGCGGACAACATATCGTTGTAGGAGGTGATAATGGCGATGTTGTTGCGCAACATGCTCTTCAGCGACGCTTTATCTTCTGACTGACAGGCGGCAAAACCGTGCGCCAGGTTACCGCAGGCCAACTGCGAGCGATGGACGGTATCGCTTTTGGCTTGATTAATCCGTGCGAGGTAGGCTGAGCGGGTTTCGCGCGACCGTTCGATAATGCGATTTGTTACCCGTAACATTGTCGAATTCATAGAGGCTCCTCAAAATTTATCTGTCCGGCCACCGCGCGATGACGTCGAAGAATAGTGTAAATGGCACCACCACTGGGGCTCAGGGGCAAAATGTCTACAGGCAGTGTAATAAAAAAAGCCCCGGGGGTGAATCCTCCCGGGGCTTAAAAGATTAAAAATTATGCGCCAGACTGCGCCAGATCATGTTACCGGTAAAATAACTCTCCCGGATTAACGATACACTTACTCGAATTCGTTCCAGGAACGGCCATCGCGGGTGATCATCGCCACCGACGCCACCGGGCCCCAGGTACCGGCCTGGTAAGGCTTCGGCGCGTCGCCGTCGGCCGCCCATGCGCCGGTAATGGAGTCAACCCACTTCCACGCTTCTTCCACTTCATCGCGACGCACGAACAGCGCCTGGATACCGCGCATGGTTTCCAACAGCAGGCGTTCGTAGGCATCCGCCAGGTGAGTTTGATTGAAGGTCTCGGAGTAGCTCAGATCCAGTTTGGTGATCTGCAGATTATGCTTGTGATCGAGGCCTGGAACTTTGTTAAGCACCTGAATATCAACACCTTCATCCGGCTGCAGACGAATGGTTAGTTTGTTCTGCGGCAGCTCCTGCCAGGTCTCTTTGAACAGGTTCAGTTCCGGAGTTTTGAAGTAAACCACCACTTCGGAACATTTGGTCGGCAGACGTTTACCGGTACGCAGGTAGAACGGAACCCCAGCCCAGCGCCAGTTATCGATATCCACGCGGATGGCCACAAAGGTCTCCGTATTACTGGATTTGTTAGCGCCCTCTTCTTCCAGATAGCCCGGTACTTTTTTGCCTTGCGCAAACCCGGCGGTGTATTGACCGCGGACGGTTTTCTCACGCACGTTCGAGCGATCGATTCGGCGCAGCGATTTCAGCACTTTTACTTTTTCATCGCGGATGCTGTCGGCAGTCAGATCCGACGGCGGCGACATGGCGATCATGCACAGGATCTGCAGCAGATGGTTCTGGATCATGTCGCGCATCTGCCCGGCTTGATCGAAATAACCCCAGCGGCCTTCAATACCCACTTCTTCCGCCACGGTGATTTCAACGTGGTCAATGGTGCGGCAGTCCCAGTTATTAACAAACAAGGAGTTAGCAAAGCGCAGTGCCAGCAGGTTCAGTACCGTCTCTTTACCCAAATAATGGTCGATACGGTAAACCTGGCACTCTTCGAAATACTCGCCCACCTGGTCATTAATTTCCCGGGAGGTTTCCAGCGAGGTACCGAGCGGTTTTTCCATCACCACCCGCGCGGGTTTGGCATTCAGCTTTGCTTCGCCCAGACCTTTGCAGATGGCGCCGAAAGTGCTTGGTGGCATCGCGAAGTAGTTAATGGTGACCCGGTTTTCCTGATCCAGCATTTCGCCCAGACGGGTGAAGCCACTGGTATCGTTGACATCAAGATTACAGAAGTCCAGACGACCGCTCAGGGTATCCCATAAACCTTCGTCGATTTTCTCTTTCATGAAGGTTTCTAACGCTTCACGCACTACTTTGGTGTAAGCGTCTTTATCCCAATCGGCGCGACCAACGCCGATGATGCGGGTTTCAGGGTTAATCTGGCCAGCCTTTTCAAGCTGATACAGGGAAGGCAACAGTTTACGGCGCGCGAGGTCACCTTTCGCGCCGAAAATGACCAGATCGCATGCCTGGGCCGTTTGCGTTACCGCCATGTCATTCTCCTCAGTTGATAGTCTGGTGCTTATGCCAGGCTAAATTTGTAATTTTCTTACGCTGCACTGTACTGTGTTTACGAATTTCCTGAAACCCTTAGCGGTGCTTTCCCGACGTTACCGCACATAGAGGAAAAGCGTTCGCCGACAAATTGGGCATCAGGCTAAGAATGTTCGTTGTTTCGTCTGGTTTTCAGTTAGTAAAATACGACTCTGATCATGTAATGAAAAAAAACGACATTTTTTCTCGTCATTCCTCACCGCTTCTGATTGCGGAGGGGTATATTCTTGCTAAAACGCCTGATGATTTCACCCATTAATGAAATCGTTTCCATTGATGAGCGCCTGTTAACAATGAACATGCTGGAAAAAATCCAGTCCCGACTGGAAAACCTTAGCAAATCTGAACGCAAAGTGGCGGAAGTCATTCTTGCCACCCCGGCGCAGGCCATTCACTCAAGCATAGCGGCCCTGGCGCTGGAAGCCGGCGTCAGCGAGCCGACCGTAAACCGATTTTGTCGCAGTCTTGAAACCCGGGGTTTCCCCGATTTTAAACTGCATCTGGCACAAAGTCTGGCACACGGTACCCTCTATGTTAACCGTAATGTCGATGAAGACGACAGCGTCGAATCCTATACGGCGAAAATTTTCGAATCGGCGATGGCCAGCCTCGATCAGGTACATCATGCGCTGGATATGTCGGCGGTCAACCGGGCAGTCGATCTGCTTACCCAGGCGAAGAAAATCTCCTTCTTCGGTCTGGGGTCCTCAGCCGCCGTCGCGCATGACGCAATGAATAAATTTTTCCGTTTTAACGTCCCGGTCATCTACTCCGACGATATTGTCCTGCAGCGCATGAGCTGTATGAATTGTAACGATGATGACGTGGTGGTCATCATTTCACACACCGGGCGCACCAAAAGCCTGGTTGAACTGGCGCAACTGGCGCGTGAAAACGATGCCATGGTCATTGCCATTACTTCAGCCGGCACCCCGCTGGCGCGGGAGTCGACGCTGGCCATTACTCTGGACGTCCCGGAAGACACCGATATTTATATGCCGATGGTGTCGCGTCTGGCCCAGCTCACGGTAATTGATGTGCTGGCGACCGGCTTCACCCTGCGCCGCGGAGCAAAATTCAGAGATAACTTGAAGAGGGTCAAGGAAGCGCTCAAGGAATCGCGCTTTGATAAAGAACTACTCATTAGTAGTGATAAACAATAATAGTCATTATAAGTCAGAGACCAATTATGTCCCGGCAGCGTAGCAGTTCCGCCCATTAGCGGATTCGGCGCTACCGAATCCATGTTCACGCAACACCAAAGTTGTTTCAGTCAACGGAGTATTACATGTCCAGAAGGCTTCGCAGAACCAAAATCGTAACGACCTTAGGTCCGGCAACTGACCGCGATAACAACCTCGAAAAGGTTATCGCCGCGGGCGCTAACGTCGTACGCATGAACTTCTCTCACGGTACCCCGGAAGATCACCAGCTCCGCGCAGACAAAGTCCGTGAAATTGCAGCAAAACTGGGCCGTCACGTAGCAATTCTCGGCGACCTGCAGGGGCCGAAAATCCGCGTCTCTACCTTCAAAGAAGGCAAAATTTTCCTCAACATTGGCGACAAATTCCTGCTCGACGCCAACCTCGGCAAAGGCGAAGGCGATAAAGAAAAAGTCGGCATCGACTATAAAGGCCTGCCGGCGGACGTCGTTCCAGGCGATATCCTGCTGCTCGACGATGGTCGCGTGCAGCTGAAGGTCCTGGAAGTACAAGGGATGAAAGTGTTCACCGAAGTTACCGTTGGCGGCCCGTTATCTAACAATAAAGGTATCAACAAACTCGGCGGCGGACTGTCTGCTGAAGCGCTAACCGATAAAGACAAAGCCGATATCATTACCGCCGCAAAAATTGGCGTTGATTACCTGGCGGTCTCCTTCCCGCGCTGCGGCGAAGACCTGAACTACGCTCGCCGTTTGGCCCGCGACGCTGGCTGCGATGCGAAAATCGTCGCTAAAGTCGAGCGTGCGGAAGCGGTCTGCGACCAGGATGCCATGGACGACGTTATTCTCGCCTCCGATGTGGTGATGGTTGCTCGCGGCGATCTCGGTGTGGAAATCGGCGATCCGGAACTGGTGGGTATCCAGAAAGCCCTGATTCGCCGCGCTCGCCAGCTTAACCGCTCGGTCATCACCGCCACGCAGATGATGGAATCGATGATCACCAATCCGATGCCGACCCGCGCGGAAGTTATGGACGTAGCGAACGCCGTGCTGGACGGTACCGATGCCGTAATGCTGTCCGCAGAAACCGCTGCCGGACAGTATCCGTCAGAAACCGTTGCCGCGATGGCGCGCGTGTGTCTGGGCGCGGAGAAGATCCCAAGCCTCAACGTTTCTAAACACCGTCTTGACGTCCAGTTCGACAATGTCGAAGAAGCGATTGCCATGTCGGCGATGTATGCGGCCAACCACCTGAAAGGCATTACCGCGATTATCACCATGACCGAGTCCGGCCGCACTGCACTGATGACTTCGCGTATCAGTTCCGGCCTGCCGATTTTCGCCCTCTCCCGTCACGAGCGTACTCTGAACCTGACGGCGCTCTATCGTGGCGTGACGCCGGTGCATTTCGATAGCCATAACGACGGCGTTGCCGCCGCGCACGACGCGGTTAACCTGCTGCGTGATAAAGGCTATCTGGTCTCCGGCGACCTGGTGGTCGTCACCCAGGGCGACGTGATGAGCACCATCGGTAGCACCAACACCACCCGTATTCTGACCGTTGAGTAATCATCTTCAGAGACAGGAAAGCCTCCTTACGGAGGCTTTTTTATGCTTGTTATCCTGGTAAATACAGGCATCACAACATGCCGGCGATGGTAGCATACGGAAATGTTTTGTAGGCCCGCGCAAGCGCAGCGCCGCCGGGCAATATCCGCGGATAAGGAGCCGCTTTTGCGCCGGATGGCGGCTGCGCCTTATCCGGCCTACGGTCTGGTAAATGCAGGCGCCGTAGCCCTGCTCAGCGCAGCGTACAGCTTACTTCTTCGGAAACAGTTCTTTGCGTTTATAAGGCTCAGTTTCGCCCGGCTTACGCGTCTTCAGCAGTTTCAGGATCCAGGTATACTGTTCGGTGTGCGGCCTGACGAAAATCTCAACCTCTTCGTTCATACGGCGCGCAATCGTCGTGTCATCGGCTTCCAGCAGGTCGTCCATCGGCGGGCGCACCAGTACCGTCAGGCGATGCGTTTTACCGTCATACACCGGAAATAGCGGCACTACGCGCGCGCGGCAGACTTTCATCAGACGGCCAATCGCCGGAAGAGTCGCTTTATAAGTCGCGAAGAAATCAACAAATTCGCTGTGCTCGGCGCCGTGATCCTGGTCGGGCAGATAATAGCCCCAGTAGCCCTGGCGCACCGATTGAATAAACGGCTTGATACCATCGTTACGCGCGTGCATCCGCCCGCCAAAACGACGGCGCACAGTGTTCCAGACGTAGTCAAATACTGGATTACCCTGGTTATGGAACATCGCGGCCATTTTTTGCCCGCCTGAAGCCATCAGCATCGCCGGAATATCCACGCCCCAGGCGTGCGGCACTAAAAAGATGACCTTTTCATTATTACGGTGCATCTCGTCAATGATCTCTTTCCCTTGCCAGTCAACGCGGGACATCACACGCTGCGGATCGCGCATGCCGAGTTCGGCCATCATCACCATTGCCTGCGGAGCAGACATATACATCGCATCGATGATAGCTTCACGCTCTTGTTCGCTTTTTTCCGGGAAGCAGTACAGCAGGTTAATCTGCGCCCGACGGCGGGAGCTTTTTGCCAGACGGCCGACAAAACGCCCCAGTTTTCCGAGAATAGGGTCGCGGAAAGAGGGAGGCGTCAGCGCGATTCCGGCGAAGGCGAAAACGCCCAGCCACGCGCCCCAGTAGCGCGGCAGTAAAAAAGATTTCTCAAATTTGGGGATAAATTCAATGTTATTTTTTTTCGTTTCCATGCCCGGTCCGCAGAAGTTCTGCTTAATCAATAAAGATAATGGCTTAGTTTAGCGATACGTCACTCATCGCACAAAAGAAAAAGCCGGCGCACAACGGGCGCCGGCTTTCAGTGAAGATAATTCAGACTAATCAAAGCGCAGCTGCGGGATAACCTCTTTGGCCTGCGCCAGGTAATCGGTACGGTCGGAACCGGTTAAACCTTCGGTACGCGGCAGTTTCGCCGTCAGCGGGTTAACCGCCTGCTGGTTGATCCAGACTTCATAGTGCAGGTGCGGGCCAGTAGAACGCCCGGTGTTGCCCGACAGCGCGATACGGTCACCGCGTTTCACTTTCTGCCCCGGTTTCACCAGCAGCTTACGCAGGTGCATATAGCGGGTGGTATAGGTGCGGCCATGACGCACGGCGACATAGTATCCTGCCGCGCCGCTGCGTTTCGCCACCACCACTTCACCATCGCCGACGGAAAGCACCGGCGTGCCCTGTGGCATAGCGAAGTCAACGCCGCGATGCGGCGCGACGCGCCCGGTCACCGGATTCAGGCGACGCGGGTTGAAGTTAGACGACACGCGGAACTGACGCGAGGTCGGGAAGCGCAGGAAGCCTTTCGCCAGCCCCGTACCGTTGCGATCGTAGAATTTGCCATCTTCGGCACGGATCGCGTAATAATCTTTGCCATCGGAACGTAAACGCACGCCCAACAGCTGGCTCTGCTCGCGCTTGCCATCAAGCATTTCACGCGACATCAGGACCGAGAATTCATCACCTTTTTTCAGCTTACGGAAGTCCATCTGCCACTGCATCGCTTTGATGACCGCGCTGATTTCCGTACTGGTAAGGCCAGCATCACGGGCGCTGGAGACGAAGCTGGCGCCAACGGTACCTTTCAGGACATTGTTGATCCAATCCCCTTTCTGCAGCTCGCTGCTCATTTTAAAGCCATTGGCGACGCGGTTATAGGTACGCGTCTCGCGGCGCGACATCTCCCACGTCAGGCTTTGCAGGTCGCCATCGGCGGTCAGCGTCCAGGAGAGCTGTTGACCAATTTTAAGGTTGCGCAGTTCTTTATCAGCAGAGGAGAGTTGAGCGATATCGCCCATATCAATACCGTACTGATTAAGAATACTGCTCAGCGTATCGCCGGTGGAAACCACATATTCATGGCCGCCGGAGTCGCTATCGGATTTATCGTCGAGCTCATCCTGCGGGATAGCTTCTTCTTCCTGCGGCGCCTGATCGATGGGTTCAGAGGCTTCCGGCAGCAGAGAGCGGATTTCGCTTTTTTCCAGCTCAATCGTTCTGACGATCGGGGCTGATTCCGGGTGGTAGATGTAGGGCCGCCAGACGGCGACCGCTAAAGTCAGGACGCTCAACGACCCCAGCATAACGCGATGGGGTCGCGGCAAGTTGTTGAATGCCTGAGTGACAGCGCGGGCTATCTGTTGCACGTATTCACTTCCTCGTTAATCTCCTTTCAGGCAGCTTGAATACTGATGCCCCAACTGGCTCAGGAACTGCGGGTAACTGTCTTTACCCAGCTTAATTCCGATTCCAAGTGGATCCAGGGTTCCCATGCGCACGGAGGTCCCCCTGGCAACAGCTTCGATAACCGCTGGCCTGAATTGTGGCTCAGCAAAAACGCAAGTCGCTTTCTGCTCAACCAACTGTGTTCTTATTTCGTGTAAACGCTGCGCACCAGGCTGGATTTCAGGGTTGACGGTAAAATGCCCCAACGAGGTCAAACCGTAATGTTTTTCGTAGTAGCCATAGGCATCATGAAAAACGAAATACCCCTTACCTTTCACCGGCGCCAGCTCGTTACTCACCTGTTTGTCGGTTGCGGCTAATTTTGCCTCAAATTCCTTCAGGTTGGCGTCAAGTTTGGCTCGACTCTGCGGCATAAGTTCCAATAATTTATCGTGGATTGCAACCGCTGAGAGCCGCGCTATCTCTGGGGAGAGCCACAGATGCATATTGTAAATGCCGTGATGGTGATCGCCGTCACTTTTTTCGCCATTAGCATGTTCGTGACCATGTTCGTCATCGTCATCATCCGTCCCTTTCATGAGCAACGGTTTCACCCCATCCAACTGGGCGATGGTGACCTTTTTCTGCTCCGCAATGCTTTGCGTTGACTTGTCCATAAAGGCTTCCATTTCTGGACCAATCCATACGACTAAGTCTGCGTTCTGTAAGCGTTTTACATCCGATGGACGAAGTGAATAATCATGCTCGGAAGCACCATCAGGCAGTAAAACCTGGGTATCCGTCACGCCATCGGCGATGGCGGAAGCGATAAAGCCAAGGGGTTTCATGGAAGCGACGACGGCTGCATGAGCAACCGGGGCATGAGCGAACAAAAAAGCGGCGCTAAGTCCAGCGCAAAGAAGCGTATTTTTATGTAACATAATGCGACTAATCATCGTAATGAGCGAAAGTGATGTGATATTATAACATTCAATCGCTAGTGCAACCCCTAATTTGACATGACGAATCTTGTAACGCTGGAAAAAGTCGCGGTCGTCTACGGCCAGCGGCGCGTGTTGTCTGACATTTCGCTAACGCTAAAACCAGGCAAAATTTTAACGCTTCTTGGCCCAAACGGCGCCGGGAAATCGACGCTGGTGCGCGTGGTGCTCGGCCTGGTGACGCCGACCGAAGGTGCTATCCAGCGCGAGAAAAATCTGCGTATCGGCTATGTGCCGCAAAAACTGCATCTTGATGCGACCATGCCGCTGACGGTCAGCCGCTTTATGCGCCTGCGTCCCGGTACCCGCAAGCAGGATATTATGCCGGCGCTGCAGCGCGTGCAGGCCGGGCATCTAATCGATGCGCCAATGCAAAAGCTCTCCGGTGGCGAAACCCAGCGCGTTTTGCTGGCGCGCGCCCTGCTGAATCAACCACAACTTCTGGTGCTGGATGAACCGACCCAGGGCGTCGACGTCAATGGTCAGGTGGCATTGTATGATTTAATTAATCAACTGCGTCAGGAGCTGAACTGCGCGGTCTTAATGGTTTCCCACGATCTGCACCTGGTGATGGCCAAAACCGATGAAGTGCTGTGCCTGAATCAGCATATTTGCTGCTCCGGAACTCCGGAAGTGGTCTCGATGCATCCGGAATTTATCTCCATGTTCGGCCCGCGCGGCGCGGAACAGCTGGGCATTTATCGTCACCAACATAATCACCGCCACGACCTGCAGGGGCGGATTGTACTGCGTCGGGGAAATGGCCGCTGATGATTGAATTACTGTTACCCGGCTGGTTAGCCGGCATGATGCTCGCCTGCGCGGCAGGCCCCCTGGGTTCGTTCGTGGTCTGGCGGAGAATGTCCTACTTTGGCGATACGCTGGCGCATGCTTCGCTGCTTGGGGTGGCGTTTGGTCTGTTGCTCAACGTTAATCCGTTTTATGCGGTTATCGTGGTCACGCTGCTGCTGGCAGGCGGGCTGGTATGGCTGGAAAAACGCCCTAACCTGGCGGTCGATACCCTGCTCGGCATCATGGCGCACAGCGCGCTGTCGCTCGGCCTGGTGGTGGTGAGCCTGATGTCGAACGTGCGCGTCGACCTGATGGCCTATCTGTTTGGCGATCTGTTAGCCGTCACCCCGCAGGATTTAATCTCCATTGCGTTAGGCGTGGTGGTAGTGGTCGCGATATTGCTCTGGCAGTGGCGCAACCTGCTGGCGATGACCATCAGCCCTGATTTAGCGTTTGTTGATGGGGTGAAGTTGCAGCGGGTTAAGCTGCTGCTGATGCTGGTGACGGCATTGACTATCGGCGTGGCAATGAAGTTCGTCGGCGCGCTGATCATCACTTCGTTGTTGATAATCCCGGCAGCTACCGCCCGCCGTTTTGCCCGCACGCCGGAACAGATGGCCGCGGTAGCCGTTGGTGTAGGTATGCTGGCGGTGACCGGCGGTTTAACCTTCTCGGCGTTCTACGATACCCCAGCAGGGCCTTCGGTTGTGCTCTGCGCAGCGGCGCTGTTTGTTCTGAGTATGACGAAGAAAGCGGCGAGTTGATTGAGAGGCTACCCGGTAGCGGAAAGCTACCGGGTTTTATCAGGGCATTTCCGGCGGGGTAATACCGAAGTGATTCCAGGCGCGCACCGTCGCCATTCGGCCACGCGGCGTGCGCTGCAGGAACCCCTGCTGAATTAAGTACGGCTCCAGCACGTCTTCAATGGTTTCCCGCTCCTCGCCGATAGCCGCCGCGAGGTTATCGAGGCCGACCGGACCACCAAAGAATTTATCGATCACCGCCAATAGCAGCTTGCGATCCATATAGTCAAACCCTTCGGCATCCACGTTGAGCATATCCAGCGCCTGAGCGGCGATCTCAGCGGAGATAGTGCCATCGTGGCGCACTTCGGCGAAGTCGCGTACCCGGCGCAGCAGACGGTTGGCGATACGCGGTGTACCGCGCGCGCGACGGGCCACTTCCAGCGCCCCTTCCTCGCTCATCTCCAAACCCATATGACGGGCGCTGCGGCCTACGATATGCTGCAGGTCCGGCACTTGATAAAACTCGAGGCGCTGCACGATACCAAAGCGGTCGCGCAGCGGCGAAGTCAATGAACCGGCGCGGGTAGTCGCGCCAATCAGGGTGAACGGCGGCAGGTCGATTTTAATCGAGCGTGCGGCCGGGCCTTCGCCAATCATGATATCCAGCTGATAATCTTCCATTGCCGGATACAGTACCTCTTCCACTACCGGCGAAAGGCGGTGGATCTCATCAATAAACAGAACATCATGCGGCTCAAGGTTGGTCAGCATTGCCGCCAGGTCGCCGGCCTTTTCCAGCACCGGGCCGGAGGTGGTACGCAGATTCACGCCCATTTCGTTGGCGACGATATTAGCAAGCGTGGTTTTCCCCAACCCTGGTGGGCCAAAAATCAACAGGTGATCGAGCGCATCGCCGCGCAGTTTCGCCGCCTGGATAAAGATCTCCATCTGCGAACGCACCTGCGGCTGGCCGACATATTCTGCCAGTAATTTGGGGCGGATAGCGCGGTCAGCGGCCTCTTCGAAACCAATGCTGTCGCCTGATACCAGCCGATCTGCTTCAATCATCCCTTACCTCACAACGCCGCGCGCAGCGCTTCGCGGATTAGCGTTTCACTGTTGGCGTCCGGGCGAGCGATTTTGCTCACCATTCGGCTGGCCTCTTGTGGTTTATAGCCCAGCGCCACCAGCGCGGCAACCGCTTCTTGCTCCGCATCGTCGGCAGTTGGGCCGACAGGCGTGGTCAGCACCAGATCGGCGGCCGGAGTAAACAGATCGCCATGCAGGCCTTTAAAGCGATCTTTCATCTCGACAATTAAACGTTCGGCGGTTTTCTTGCCGATACCGGGCAGTTTCACCAGCGAGGCAACTTCTTCACGCTCAACGGCGTTCACAAACTGCTGCGCCGACATGCCGGAAAGGATAGCCAGCGCCAGCTTCGGCCCGACGCCGTTGGTTTTGATAAGCTCTTTAAACAGCGTGCGTTCCTGCTTGTTGTTAAAGCCGTACAGCAGCTGCGCGTCTTCACGCACCACAAAATGGGTGAAGACGATGGCTTCCTGCCCGGCTTCCGGTAGCTCGTAGAAGCAGGTCATCGGCATATGGACTTCATAACCTACGCCCCCGGTTTCCAGTAATACCAGCGGGGGTTGCTTTTCGAGAATGATGCCTCTGAGTCTGCCTATCACGTAGCGCTCCTGAATAAAGGGCCGAAAGTCTAATGCGTTATCATAAAAAAAGGCTGGATGAATATCCAGCCTGATTTGTGATTATCGTAACCGCCCTCGCGCCAGATTGAGCCTGGTCTCGCTAATCTGAGCCAGGTTCTGACTGAGGTGGCAATGGGTGATGGCGATGGCCAGCGCATCCGCCGCATCCGCCTGCGGATTTGCCGGAAGTTTCAGCAAGGTACGCACCATATGCTGTACCTGGCTCTTTTCCGCGCTACCGATTCCGACGACGGTTTGCTTAACCTGGCGGGCGGCGTACTCAAAGACCGGCAGGTCCTGGTTCGTCGCCGCGACAATCGCCACCCCGCGCGCCTGCCCAAGCTTCAACGCCGAATCGGCATTTTTCGCCATAAAGACCTGCTCGATAGCGAAATAGTCAGGCTGGAACTGGGTAATAATTTCGGTGACGCCGGCGTATATCAGCTTCAGCCGCGACGGCAGATCGTCTACTTTGGTGCGGATACATCCGCTGCCAAGGTAGCTCAACTGCCGCCCGACCTGGCGAATCACGCCATAACCGGTCACGCGTGACCCCGGGTCAATGCCGAGAATAATGGCCATCACGCGCCTCCAGTAATAACTCACCCGCAATACCGGCTACCGGCATCACAGCGTTGCGGCAACCTCATCAGAGATTTCGCCGTTATGATACACTTCCTGCACGTCGTCGCAGTCTTCCAGCATATCAATAAGACGCAGCAGCTTCGGCGCGGTTTCCGCATCCATATCCGCTTTAGTCGACGGGATCATTGAGACTTCAGCAGCATCGGCTTTCAGGCCAGCGGCTTCCAGCGCATCACGCACCGCGCCCATCTCTTCCCAGGCGGTGTAAACGTCAATAGCGCCGTCGTCATAGGTAACGACGTCTTCAGCACCCGCTTCCAGCGCGGCTTCCATGATGGTGTCTTCGTCGCCTTTCTCGAAGGAGATCACGCCTTTTTTGCTAAACAGATAGGCCACGGAGCCGTCGGTTCCGAGGTTACCACCGGTTTTGGTAAAGGCGTGGCGTACTTCGGCGACGGTACGGTTACGGTTGTCGCTCAGACATTCAACCATTACCGCAGTGCCGCCCGGGCCGTAACCTTCATAAATGATGGTTTCCATGTTCGCGTCTTCATCACCGCCGACGCCGCGCGCGATGGCGCGGTTCAAGGTGTCGCGAGTCATGTTATTGGACAACGCTTTATCTACAGCCGCGCGCAGACGCGGGTTGGATGCCGGATCGCCGCCGCCCAGACGCGCAGCGGTGACCAGCTCGCGGATGATTTTAGTAAAGATCTTACCGCGCTTGGCATCTTGTGCCGCTTTGCGGTGTTTGGTGTTGGCCCATTTACTATGACCTGCCATAAAAAACTCTCCAAAAAAGCCGTCTTCCCGCGACAAACGCCGCGGGAAGTTATCCGGCGTTAATTACAAATTCTTCAATCGCCTGCCGGTTGCTCCACGATTTGGTTAGCGCGGCGGCATCCGACGCGCTAACCCAGCGGTAATCCAGATGTTCAGTGAAAACAATCTGGCGCTCATGGGGCAGCGCAAGACGGAACCAGAATTCCGTATTGCGCTCGACGCCCGGCGCATAGCGATGACGTAAGTGAGAAAATATCTCGAACTCCACCGTACGCTGACAGTCAATTAAGGCCAGTTGCTCGCGAGCAACGTCAATGGCGACCTCTTCCTTTACTTCGCGCGCGGCGGCCTGCAACGCGGTTTCCCCCTCTTCCAGGCTGCCGGTAACCGACTGCCAGAAAGCGGGATCGTCGCGTCGCTGCAACATCAGCACCCGCTTCGTATCTTCGGCGTAAATCACCACCAGAACGGAGACGGGCAGCTTGAATGACATCTTAGTTGTTCTCCGGAGACTCTTTTGCCTCTTTCGCCACAACCTGAATCCCCAGTTCGCCTAACGCGGCAGGATTCGCGAAGCTCGGCGCTTCGGTCATCAGGCACGCGGCAGCCGTCGTTTTCGGGAAGGCGATAACGTCACGGATGTTATCGGTACCGGTCAGCAGCATGGTCAGGCGATCCAGGCCAAACGCCAGGCCGGCGTGCGGCGGCGTGCCGTACTTCAGCGCATCCAGCAGGAAGCCGAATTTTTCACGCTGTTCTTGTTCGTTAATGCCCAGAATGCCAAACACGGTTTGCTGCATTTCACCACTGTGGATACGCACCGAACCACCGCCGACTTCGTAGCCGTTGATGACCATATCGTAGGCGTTAGCCACAGCGTCTTCCGGAGCGGCTTTCAGCTCGGCGGCAGTCATATCTTTCGGCGAGGTGAACGGATGGTGCATCGCGGTCAGGCCGCCTTCGCCGTCGTCTTCGAACATCGGGAAGTCGATAACCCACAGCGGCGCCCATTTGTTCTCGTCGGTGAGATTCAGGTCTTTGCCCAGCTTCAGACGCAGCGCGCCGAGGGCATCGGCAACCACTTTCTTGTTGTCAGCGCCGAAGAAGATCATGTCGCCGTCCTGCGCGCCCGTGCGCTCAAGAATAGCTTCGACGATTTCTGCGTTGAGGAATTTCGCCACCGGGCTATTGATGCCTTCAAGGCCCTTCGCACGCTCGGTCACTTTAATATAGGCCAACCCTTTCGCACCGTAGATCTGTACGAATTTGCCGTATTCATCAATCTGTTTACGGGTCAGCGCCGCACCGCCCGGCACGCGTAAGGCAGCAACGCGGCCTTTGGCGTCGTTAGCCGGGCCGGAGAAGACGGCGAATTCGACCGCTTTCACCAGATCGGCTACGTCTACCAGCTCCATCGGGTTACGCAGGTCCGGCTTATCGGAACCGTAACGACGCTCCGCTTCGGCAAAGGTCATCACCGGGAATTGACCGAGGTCTACGCCCTTCACGTCCTGCCACAGCTTACGAACCAGATCTTCCATCACTTCACGCACCTGCGGCGCGGTCATGAACGAGGTTTCAACATCAATCTGGGTAAATTCAGGCTGACGGTCGGCACGCAGGTCTTCGTCGCGGAAGCATTTGACTATCTGATAGTAACGATCGAAACCGGACATCATCAGTAGCTGTTTGAACAGCTGCGGAGATTGCGGCAGCGCGTAGAATTTACCTTTATGAACGCGCGACGGCACGAGGTAGTCACGCGCGCCTTCCGGTGTGGCTTTAGTCAGCATCGGGGTTTCGATATCGAGGAACCCGTGATCGTCCATGAAGCGGCGCACGAAGCTGGTGATTTTGGCGCGGGTTTTCAGGCGCTGAGCCATTTCCGGACGACGCAGGTCCAGATAGCGGTATTTCAGGCGCGCTTCTTCGGTGTTGACGTGGTTGGAGTCCAGCGGCAGCGCTTCCGCGCGGTTGATGATGGTCAGGTCAGACGCCAGCACTTCGATTTCGCCGGTGGCCATCTCGCGGTTGACGTTGCGCTCTTCACGCGCACGCACGGTGCCAGTGATTTGGATGCAGAACTCATTACGCAGTTCGGAAGCCAGTTTTAATGCATCCGCACGATCCGGATCGAAAAACACCTGCACGATGCCTTCACGGTCGCGCATATCGATGAAGATAAGGCTACCGAGATCACGACGACGGTTGACCCAACCACACAGGGTCACTTGCTGCCCCACGTGGGACTGACGTAGCTGTCCGCAATATTCTGTACGCATGAGATATCCCTTAACTTAGCCGCAGGCGGATGTTGCCTGCCATGCAGGCGACGAGGTCGCAGCTTTGCTGAATGTCACTACTGAATGAAAAAAGGCGGCTATTATACTGGAAATTCTGTCTGACGATAAGCCCGACGCAGTTTGTACGCTGCTTTGCTGCGCGCTTATTGCTTGTGCTCACATAAATTAACAAAATTTGTTACCCTTGAGCCGAATTAGCAACGGTATTGTAGCGGCCTGACAAGAGAACAAGATACGGGGATACCATGTTAGAACTCAATGCGAAAAAAACCGCGCTGGTCGTTATTGACCTGCAAGAAGGCATTTTACCCTTTGCCGGCGGCCCGCATCGCGCCGACGAGGTGGTGACGCGCGCGGCAAAGCTGGCTGAAAAATGTCGTCAACAGGGTTCGCCCGTCATCATGGTTCGCGTCGGCTGGTCCGCCGATTTCGCTGAAGCGTTAAAACAGCCGGTAGATGCCCAGGCTGGCGCCGCGAAGCTGCCTGAAAACTGGTGGGTCTATCCGCCGGCGCTTGGCAAGCAGGATAGCGATCTTGAAGTGACGAAACGTCAGTGGGGCGCGTTCTACGGTACCGATCTTGAACTGCAGCTGCGCCGCCGCGGTATCGACACCATTATCCTTTGCGGTATCTCCACCAATATCGGCGTGGAATCCACCGCTCGCAATGCCTGGGAACTCGGTTTCAATCTGATCATCGCCGAGGATGCGTGCAGCGCTGCCTCCGCCGATCAGCATCAGGGCAGTATGACGCATATCTTCCCGCGCATCGCCCGCGTGCGCAGTACTGAGGGCATTCTCGCCGCCTTATGATTTATATCGGGCTCCCGCAATGGTCGCACCCTAAATGGGTGCGCCTTGGCATCACCGGCCTTGAAGAGTATGCCCGCCATTTTAACTGCGTGGAGGGTAATACCACCCTGTATGCCTTACCAAAGGCCGAGATAGTCGATCGCTGGTATCAACAAACTCACGATGATTTTCGGTTCTGTTTCAAATTCCCGGCCACGATTTCGCATCAGGCGGCACTGCGCGACTGCGACGATTTAAGCCACGAATTTTTTACCCGTCTGGCGCCGCTGGAATCGCGCATCGGCCAGTACTGGTTGCAGTTGCCCGCCACCTTCGGGCCACGAGACCTCCCTGCCCTGTGGCATTTTCTCGATACGCTACCGAAAAACTTCACCTACGGCGTTGAAGTTCGCCATCCCGAGTTTTTCGCCAAAGGCGATGCCGAACAGCAGCTTAATCGCGGGCTACACCAGCGCAACGCCAATCGAGTTATCCTCGATAGCCGCCCGGTGCATAGCGCCGTCGCGCGTAATCCGGCGATGATCGACGCGCAGAAAAAGAAACCCAAAGTCCCGGTTCACGCGGTCATGACCGCGGAGCAGCCGATGGTGCGCTTTATCGGCAGCGATGATATGGCGCAGAATCGCGAATTGTTTCGCGTCTGGCTACAGACGCTGCCAAAATGGCATCAGTCGGCCACGCCGTGGCTGTTTTTGCATACCCCGGATATCGCCCAGGCGCCTGAACTGGTAGATACCTTATGGGAAGACCTACGCGCGGTGCTGCCGCAAGTCGGCGCCGCACCGTCAATTCCGCAGCAATCCTCGCTTTTCTGATATCCTGCTATGATAGTCGGAGCCACCTGACATAATTAAAGGGAGTTTTGGGTATGGTCAGCGCGCTGTATGCGGTTTTGGGTGCGTTATTGTTAATCAAGTTTTCCTTCGACGTGGTACGTCTGCGCATGCAGTATCGCGTCGGCTATGGCGACGGCGGTTTTAGCGAACTACAGGTCGCCATTCGCGTTCATGGCAATGCCGTGGAATACGTCCCCATTGGGCTTATCTTGCTGCTGTTTATGGAAATGAACGGCGCGCTAACCTGGATGGTGCACGTTTGCGGTATTTTGCTGATTGCCGGGCGCCTGATGCACTCGTACGGTTTCCATCATCGCCTGTTCCGCTGGCGGCGTTCCGGAATGAGCGCCACCTGGTGCTCGCTGTTGCTGATGGTGCTGGCTAACCTGTGGTATATGCCCTGGGAGTTGGTTTTCTCCCTGCGTTAGCGCACAATACGCCGTTTTCGTTTTTTCGGGTTTAACGTTATGTCTCACCGCGATACGCTTTTTTCCGCGCCGATTGCCAGTCTCGGCGACTGGACCTTTGATGAACGGGTAGCCGAAGTCTTCCCGGATATGATCCAGCGCTCTGTTCCTGGTTACTCCAATATTATTTCGATGATCGGCATGCTGGCTGAGCGTTTTGTTCAGCCAAACACTCAGGTTTACGATCTTGGCTGTTCGCTCGGCGCCGCGACGCTTTCCGTGCGCCGCAATATTGCGCACCCGGGGTGCAAAATTATCGCCATTGATAACTCCCCGGCGATGGTAGAACGTTGCCGTCGTCATATTGATGCCTATAAAGCGCCAACGCCGGTTGAGGTTATCGAGGGCGATATTCGCCATATCGCCATTGAAAATGCCTCGATGGTCGTGCTGAACTTCACTATTCAGTTCCTCGAACCGAGCGAACGTCAGGCGATCCTTGATAAAGTCTATCAAGGGCTCAATCCGGGCGGCGCACTGGTGCTTTCCGAAAAATTCAGCTTTGAAGATGCCAACGTCGGCGAACTGCTGTTCAACATGCACCATGACTTCAAGCGCGCCAATGGCTATAGCGAACTGGAAATCAGCCAGAAACGCAGCATGCTGGAAAACGTCATGCTGACCGATTCGGTTGAAACCCATAAAGCGCGCCTTCGTCAGGCCGGATTTGAACATGCCGAACTGTGGTTCCAGTGCTTTAATTTTGGTTCGTTGGTGGCGGTTAAATCCGAGGAACGGGCATGATCGACTTCAGTAATTTTTATCAGTTGATCGCGAAAGGGCCGCTCTCCCACTGGCTGGAAACCCTGCCCGCTCAGGTCGCGGCCTGGCAACGCGAAGCGCTGCACGGTAAGTTTCGCGAATGGGAACGCGCCGTTGAGTTTCTGCCCGAGCTGGCGCCCTGGCGTCTCGATCTATTGCATAGCGTCACGGCGGAAAGCGAAACGCCACTCAGCGAAGGCCACCAGCTGCGAATTGAAAATCTGCTGCGAAACCTGATGCCGTGGCGTAAAGGCCCTTATTCGCTGTATGGCATTAATATCGATACCGAATGGCGTTCCGACCTGAAATGGGAACGCGTGCTGCCGCATCTTTCCGATCTCACCGGTCGTACTATTCTTGATGTCGGCTGCGGCAGTGGTTATCACATGTGGCGAATGATCGGCGCCGGCGCGCATCTGGCGGTCGGTATCGATCCAACCCAGCTGTTCTTATGCCAGTTTGAAGCGGTACGCAAACTCATCGGCAACGATCAGCGCGCGCACCTACTGCCGCTAGGCATCGAACAACTGCCGGCGCTGGAAGCTTTTGATACCGTCTTTTCGATGGGAGTGCTGTATCACCGCCGTTCCCCGCTGGATCATCTGTGGCAGCTCAAAGATCAGTTAGCCCCCGGCGGCGAACTGGTACTGGAGACGCTGGTCGTTGAAGGTGATGAGAACACCGTGCTGGTGCCAGGCGACCGCTACGCGCAAATGCGTAACGTTTATTTCATTCCTTCCGCCGCCGCGCTAAAACAGTGGCTGGAGAAGTGCGGATTCATCGATGTGCGCATTGTTGATACCTGCGTTACCACCAGCGAAGAGCAGCGCCGCACCGAATGGATGACGACGGAATCACTCGCCGACTTCCTCGACCCGCATGACAGCAGCAAAACGCTGGAAGGTTACCCCGCGCCGCTGCGCGCGGTGATCGTCGCCACTAAACCAGAGACGCAACAGTCGCTGGCGAAAAAAGCGGCCGCGGCCAGGGCGTAATTCACCTCAGCCGAACACTGGCGCTCGTGGGATAAAAAAAGGCCCCTGTTGAAATTGCAGGGGCCTGGTACGGGCAATCATCATATTGGGCGACATGATGTGCAGCAAAAAACGGTTAGCTTCGCGGGCTAATCCCGCGCGGCAGAAATAATCTGTTTCATTTCCGCTACCGCTTCGCCGTTAACGGCATAGCGGCAATATTCATCGGCATCTGCGTCGGTGGACATTGATAACCCCGGATTACGAAAGCGCATCGGCGATGGCAACCACTGCCCCGCTGAGCTATGCACCTCTTTGAGGCCTGCCTGCAGAAACTTTTGCAGATTGGCAGCCCGCACTCCCGCTCCGGCCATAATGATTGGAGTATCGCCCAGCGCAATTAGTTCCATAATTTTTGCAAGACCTTGTTCCGCCGTTGGCCGTTGACCGGAAGTAAGGATGCGAGCAACGCCAAGTTCAGCAAGCGAATGCCAGGCCTGACGCGGGTCGGCGCACATATCAAAGGCCCGATGGAAGGTCACCGCCAGCGGACCCGCCGCCGCCATAATTTTTCGCATACGTGGGATATCCACCTGGCCGTCAGCATCGAGTACGCCAATCACCAGACCAGCAAAACCCAGATCTCTGACCGTCGCCACATCATCCACCATGGCGGCAAATTCACCCTCGGTGTAACAAAAATCGCCGCCGCGCGGACGGATAATCGGATGAACCGGAATCGAGATATTGTCTCGCACCGAACGCAGCACGCCCAACGACGGCGTTAACCCGCCCTCCTGCGGCGCGGCGCAAAGTTCAATGCGATCGGCGCCGCAGCGCTGCGCCTCCAGCGCGCATTCCATGCTATAGCAGCAAACTTCCAGCAACATCGATTCCTTCTCCATTTTCATCACGGGCAGCACAGCATGTCACGATTTTTCCCCGCAGACGCCGCGCGGCTTCACACTGTTAAGTATCGGTTCGCTCGCTGGCGACGATTTGCTCGATCGACCAGGGATGGAATTTGATGGTCACTTTTCCGTCCGTGACCGCAAGCGTCGGGTTCGGCAAGCGTTCACGCTCCCCTTTCGGCGAGCTGGTTTTTACGAAAATTCCCGGCTGGCTGAGCCCGTCATCGGAAAGCAAGGCCAGCGCGCGAGCGTTGAGGGTTTCCGGCTCGCCCGGCAGAACGATTTCGATATGTTCCCAGCCTTCGTGCGGATAGCGTTTTTCCCCCGGCCATGGCAACTCCACAACCGTAAAGCGCCAGTGGGCGACACAAATAGGTTCGGCAAGCTTAAATAAGCAAATGGGGCGGCCATTAATGATATTTTCCGATAGCAGCGCGCCGCAACGCTCCAGCCCCTGCCGCCAGCGTTCCGCCGTGGTATTTTGATGACAGCGCAGCGAGATATGGTCGGCGTCCAGCGGCGCAAGCTCCAACCCCAACCGTTCGGCCAGCGCTTGCAGCGCATCGCTAAAACGCGGTAAATCCGCCGAAATATCTTTCAGTTCATCAATTTGCTGCCAGTTCGCCATCTTGCGCCTCGGTCATTGCTAAAAAGGCTAATTTATCCTGTTTCGCCGCCCCGACCAACCGCCAATCCGCGCGCCTGAACAACGAATGGTTATTCATTAAGCGTGCCGCTTTACAACTTGCGCGCGGTGCTGACGGCTGGGCGCAAATGCAGTATACTCCCGCCTTAATTTGTCCATGTTCCGGCGCCGCCCCACAGGGGTTCTCGCGCCTTAAAAGTAAGGTATTCCGGTGAATATTCAGGCTCTTCTCTCAGAAAAAGTCAGCCAGGCCCTGATCGCGGCAGGCGCGCCTGCCGATTGCGAACCTCAGGTCCGCCAGTCAGCAAAAGTTCAGTTCGGCGACTATCAAGCCAATGGCGTGATGGCAGTGGCCAAAAAACTGGGCATGGCGCCGCGACAACTTGCAGAGCAGGTACTGTCTCATCTCGATCTGAACGGCATTGCCAATAAAGTCGAAATCGCCGGGCCGGGCTTTATCAATATTTTCCTCGATCCGGCCTTCCTGGCGGAAAACGTCAATCTCGCGCTGCAGTCCGAGCGCCTGGGCGTGGCGAAACCACAGTCGCAGACCATCGTTGTTGACTACTCCGCGCCGAACGTGGCGAAAGAGATGCACGTCGGCCATCTGCGTTCAACCATCATCGGCGATGCCTCGGTACGTACTCTGGAATTCCTCGGCCATCGCGTTATCCGCGCCAACCACGTCGGTGACTGGGGTACCCAGTTCGGGATGCTGATCGCTTATCTGGAAAAGCAGCAGCAGGAAAACGCCGGCGAAATGGCGCTGGCCGACCTCGAAGGTTTCTACCGCGAAGCGAAAAAGCACTATGACGAAGACGAAGCGTTCGCCGAGCGCGCGCGTAGCTACGTGGTTAAGCTGCAGGGCGGCGACGAGTACTTCCTGCAGATGTGGCGTAAACTGGTCGACATCACCATGTCGCAAAACCAGATCACCTACGATCGCCTGAATGTCACCCTGACTCGCGATGATGTGATGGGTGAAAGCCTGTACAATCCGATGCTGCCGGGGATCGTTGCCGATCTGAAAGCAAAAGGTATGGCCGTCGAGAGCGAAGGCGCGACCGTGGTCTTCCTTGATGAATACAAAAACAAAGAAGGCGAACCGATGGGCGTCATCATCCAGAAAAAGGATGGCGGCTACCTCTACACCACTACCGATATCGCCTGCGCAAAATACCGTTATGAAACGCTGCATGCCGACCGCGTGCTCTACTACATCGACTCTCGTCAGCATCAGCACCTGATGCAGGCATGGACCATTGTCCGTAAAGCCGGCTATGTACCTGAATCCGTACCGCTGGAACACCACATGTTCGGCATGATGCTCGGGAAAGATGGTAAACCGTTTAAAACCCGCGCCGGCGGTACCGTCAAACTGGCCGATCTGCTGGACGAAGCGCTGGAGCGCGCACGCCGCCTGGTGGCCGAGAAGAACCCGGATATGCCTGCCGATGAGCTGGAAAAACTGGCCAATGCGGTGGGTATCGGCGCGGTGAAATATGCCGATCTGTCGAAAAACCGTACTACCGATTACATTTTCGACTGGGATAACATGCTGGCGTTCGAAGGTAATACCGCGCCTTACATGCAGTATGCCTATACCCGCGTGCTGTCGGTGTTCCGTAAAGCCGGTATCGACGAAAGCGCGCTGGCTGCCGCGCCGGTGGTTATTAGCGAAGATCGCGAAGCGCAGTTGGCTGCCCGCCTGCTGCAGTTCGAAGAAACGCTGGCCGTCGTCGCCCGTGAAGGTACTCCGCACGTGATGTGCGCCTATCTGTACGATCTGGCCGGGCTGTTCTCTGGTTTCTACGAACACTGCCCAATCCTCAGCGCCGAAAGCGAAGAGGCCCGTAATAGCCGCCTGAAACTGGCGCAGCTGACGGCGAAGACGCTGAAGCTGGGTCTTGATACTCTGGGTATTGAGACCGTAGAGCGGATGTAAAAACAAACCCGGTGAAAGCCGGGTTTGTATTATCAGGAGCCCCGGTACGCGCGGCGTGGCCGGGGAATCTATGCCGCTATCAGAAATATTTGCGCAGATATTCCGTCAGACAAAGAATCGCCATCGCCTGGCCGTACGGCATCGACGTCAGCGGAATTTGCCGATAAAAATCGAGATCGGTGCCCATCCCGGTACCAAACGAAGTTTGCAGCAGTTCCCCCTCTGGTGAAATATTACGCACAATCCCGCGTATCGCCTTTTCGGCAACCTCGGTGTACTCCGCCCCGATATAACGCTTGCGTATCGCTTTCAGGATGCCGTAAGCAAAGCCCGCCGTCGCTGACGCTTCAAGGTAGGAATGCGGATCGTCGAGCAGGGTATGCCAGAGGCCGCTCTCATCCTGACAGTCAGCTAACGCGGCAATTTGCGCATTCAGTACCTGTAGCAGATAGCGGCGCACCGCACTCCCCTCTGGCAAATCCACCAGCTCAAGGAAGTCCGGGATAACGATGGTGAGCCAGCTGTTACCCCGCGCCCAGCGCGCACGCGCAAAGTTGTGCCGACCGTCGTAATTCCAGCCGTGGAACCACAGGCCAGTCTCTTTGTCCATCAGGTTCTGTACATGCAGCAAGAACTGATAGGTTGCTTCTTCAATGTAGTGCGGACGATTTAGTAATTTACCGATTTTGGCTAGCGGCAGCACCGTCATCATCAGCGTGTCATCCCACATCTGCTGATGGTTCTCTTCCGCCAGGGTAATGTGCTGCATGCCTCCCTGCTCGGTGCGCGGCATCTCATGCATCGCCCACTCGGCCCAGCTATCGAGCCACGGGAGATACTCCTGACGCCCGGTCTCTTCATAGCGATAAGCCAGCGTCAAAAACGGCGCCATGGTATTAACGTTTTTGGTGGTTGCCCCTTCGGCGAAGCGGTCGGCGAACCAGCCGTCAATGATATCGCGCATGGCGGTATCGCCGGTTTGTTGATAATACTGGTAGATGCCGTACAGGCCAACGCCGTGGGTCCATTCCCAACCGGCCCAACCTTTGGTATCGATGACTCGCCCGTCGTCCAGCCGCAGTAAAAATTGCCCGCTTTCATCCTTAATATTCACCAGGTTTTGCGTCACATTACGGATCAATGCCTGAAGCTCGCTGCGAGCGATAAAGCGCTCAGGCTGACGCAATAATGGGCTATGTTTGACCGGCCAAACTTTCATGTTCTTAACCTCTGGTATATGTCGAATTCAAAGCACCGCCCTGATTCAGCGCCGGGGCGGCAGGTTTATTGCGATTCAGGTAACCAATATTGTTATTGCCCCACAGGCATTCGTAAGGCATCCCCGCCAGCTGCTCAACCACCGCGCGGTTTTCCGCTGTCGCCCGCTCGGGCTGCGCGTAACCGACATCGCGCATCATTAGCGTCTCGGCGCGCAGCACGCTATGCGTATGCAGATTGAGTTTAAAGCGCAGGGAGACCAGGAAGCCGCAAGCCAGCACCACCAACGTACCGACGCTAAGGATCAACAGAATGGTATGACTCACGCCTTCCGGCTGAATTTTTTGCCCGGAGACAAAGCCCGATAGTTGCATGATGATGCCAACCAGCATCACCGCCCCCGCCTGCGACGCTTTGCGGGTCAGCGTCATGATACCGGCGAAAATGCCCTCCCGACGCTGGCCGGTAATGACTTCGTCGACGTCGGCAATATAGGTGTAGGTATTCCACGGCACGTAATTAATGCCGCCGCGCCCCAGACCCGCGATAGCAGAAATGAGCAGTAATAATGAATAGACGTCGCTCAGCCCCGCGTAATAGAGCACGGCATATGAGAGTGAGCTCAAACCGAACAGCACCACTACCATGCGGTATGAAGGCGCCGGGCCAAAGCGGATGCAGAGCGGGATCATGGCGATGACCGCGATAAACTGGAAGATAGCCATCGTGCCGAGTAAGTTAGAGGCGACGGAGGCATCCTGCATCAGCACAAAGACCACATAATAGGTAAACACCGCATTGAAAACGTCCTGCGCGATGTAACCGCCCAGATACATACCAAGATGCTGGCGGAAGATTTTAATGCGCAGCGTAGAGCTAAGCTCAATAAACAGCCGGTTAAGACTCTGCGCGAGGGTTAAATTGCGTTTTTCTTCTTCTGCGCGCAGCGCCGCTTCAGACCACGCTTCCCGAGGGCGCTCCCAGGTAAAAAACCAGACGAAGGTCAGCATCAGGGCGCACAGCACCGAAAAGACCAGGCTTGCGTAAAAAAATGAGCTGGCGTTGTCTTTACCCAGTTGGGTGAGCAGAATCCCCGGTAAAAACGAGGCTAATATCGCCGACATTTGCGCCATGGAAATACGCGCGCCTGAAAATTTGGTCTTCTGTTTGAAATCATCGGTCATCTCCGGCACCAGCGTCTCGTAGGGCACCAGAATCATGGTATAGACAATATCAAACAGCAGATAAGTCGCGAGGTAATACCAGAACCCCATATCGCCTACCCACATCATTGAGTAGCTAAAGACACAGGGAATACCGAGCAAAATAAAAAATTTGCGTCTGCCGAATCGCTTACCCAGCCAGGTAGAGCCAAAGTTATCGGTTAAGAAGCCCATCAGGGGGCTAACGACTGCGTCGAGTACGCGCGCGGTGGCGAAAATGAGCGTCGCCTCAATGGGGGATAGCCCGCAGAAAGTGGTGTAAAAATAGAGTAGCCATGCTGCGGTAAGCGCGGTAGTTCCCGCGCCGAGAAAATCGCCGGAACCATAGGCGAGATAATTAGCCAAACCGATTTTTCGTGTTTTCATCGCCGTAAATCCTGTCTCTTTTTTATTAGATAACTTCGGCCTTACCAGGCTATACCGAAGTTTTGCGGATACATGGCTACAGTAAGATCATGAAAACCGGCTTACCTTTGCATTTTTGCCAGTACTAATCATTCAGTGGCAAAAAAACAAAGGGCCGGGCAACATGCGTCACCGATTTATAAAACAGCGTTTCTTTTAAAGCAAAAGAGAGAATCATTTTTGCGAGTCGGCTGCCAGAATCTGATATTACACGGTTGGAGAAAGGCGTTTTTAACCGCGCGAATACCCCTTGTGGAAAGATGGAATTAGGAGTAAAGAAAGTAGAAAGATCCCGTTGCGTATCTCAAGGAGGCTAGATGCCCTACTCTCATCTGTTAGTCGCCGTCGCCCCAACGCCGGAAAGCCGCATGTTGGTCAATAAAGCGGTGTCTATCGCACGTCCGCTTAATGCGCAGGTTAGCCTGATCACGCTGGCGACAGATCCGGAAATGTATAATCAGTTCGCCGCGCCGATGATGGAGAATTTGCGTGAGATTATGCAGGAGGAGACACGTAGCTTTCTTAATGAACTCGCCGCCCAGGCGGACTATCCCATCAGCAAAATGACCATCGCCAGCGGCGAACTTTGTCATCACGTGAAGGATTTTTGCCGTCAGCATCACGTCGACCTGGTGATCTGCGGCAACCATAACCAGAGCCTGTTTTCCCGCGCAACCTGTTCAGCGAAGAATATCGTCGGCAGCAGCGGAGTCGATGTGCTGTTGGTTTCCCTGGAATAAGCTGATGCCGAAGCATCAGCCATTTTGACTACGCGGAGGGAGTAACTACGGTTGGCTGCTGGCAGCTATCCTCATGCGACTTTACGCGCTTTAGATCGGCAACGAACTGCGCCTGCCAGTTATCAATATCATTATTCTCGATCGCCTTGAGCATTTTGCCATGGCGAATAATTCGCTCCGCAAGCGGCATAGTCAGAGCGCGGTCCAGCGCCGCCGCCACTTCATCGCGATCGTAAGGGTTGACGATGAGCGCGGAAGTCAGTTCATTCGCCGCGCCAGCGAACTGCGATAGCACCAACACCCCAGGGTTTTCAGGGTCCTGCGCGGCGACAAACTCCTTGGCCACGAGGTTCATGCCATCGCGTAGCGGCGTGACCAGCCCCACATCCGAATAACGAAATACCTTCATGAGTAGTTTGCGATCGAAGTGCTGATTCAAATAATACAGCGGCGTCCACCCCAGTTGACCATAGTGGCCGTTGATTCGCCCGGCGGCCGTTTCCAGTTGATGGCGGATATCCTGATAAGCCTGAACATCGCCCCGCGAAGTGGGCGCTATCTGGGTATAGCGAATTTTTCCACGATGCTGCGGGTAGTTTTCCAGCAGCGCCTCGTAAGCCTGAAAACGCTCCGGCAGCCCCTTGGAGTAATCCAGGCGCTCAACGGAAAAAATATTCTTAACTCCTTTTAGTTCAGCTTTCAATTGAGCCAACTTCGGCGGCAGCGGCCCGCTGGCGCTGCGCGCGACTTCCTGAGGTTCGATGCTTATCGGATAGACGGCAGTACGGAACGTCTTACCCCAGGCACGGTATTGCTGGTGACCCACTTCGCACAAGGTCGTTTGTTGGGCGACGCAATCAACAAATGCCTGCCGGTCGTTTTCGGTCTGAAAGCCGAGTAAATCATAATCACAAAGCTGTTCAAGAAGCTCCGCATGTGGAGGTAAAGCGTTGAATATTTCAGGCGTCGGAAACGGAATATGCAGGAAGAAACCGATGCGGTTTTTGACGCCGTTTTTGCGTAATTCACTGGCAAATGGCAATAGGTGATAATCATGAACCCAAATCATATCGTCGTCGGCTAGCAGCGGCAGCAGTTTTTGCGCCACGGCGGCGTTAACGCGCAGATACCCCTCCCACGCCGGACGCTGAAAATTGACTAAGTCGAGACGATAGTGAAACGCGGGCCATAGCACCGCATTGGAAAACTGATTGTAGTAGAGCTCGTGATCTTCTTCGCTAAGGTTGAATGAGGCCCAGGAAATATCCCCTTTACTCACCTTCTTCAACGGCTGGCTATCATCGCCGATCTCCCCACTCCAGCCAAACCACGTGCCGCCGCTCGCCTTCAGCGCACCTAAAATACCCACCGCCAGGCCGCCAGCGCTGGCCTTTTTATCATTCGGCGTTGCAATACGGTTAGATACTACGACTAAACGACCCATGGTCATCCCTCCCGTTAGTGAATACATCCAGGCATTGCGTATTGTCGACGACGTGACGTAACCACTGATGTACGGCGGCAACATTTGCCAGCCGCCAGCGCGCCTGTGTGTCGCCTTGTCCAACTTTTATCGATACTCCGCCTAATTGATTAACCATAGTAAAACCCGCCTCATCAGTCAGGTCATCGCCGATAAATACCGGCTTTCGTCCCGCAAAAGGCGCTTCCCGCATAAACGCGGCAATCGCTTCACCTTTGTTAATCCCGCGCGGTTTGATCTCAACGACACACTTCCCTTGCTGAATGGCCAGAATCGGATAACGCTGCACGATATCCTGCGCCAATGCCAGGATGGCGCTCTGGTGTTGTGGCGCCTGGCGATAGTGCAGCGCAAAAGCGATGCCTTTATCTTCCAGTTCACTGCCAGGCAGCGCCTGTAGCGCCGAAGTTAATGCTTCGCCGACCTCACGGCTCAGCGCCGGCGGTAGTGATACATCATGTCTTTTTCCATTGATATCGCGGCGTTCAGCCCCGTGGACGCCGGCAAGCGGCAATCGCCAGTGACGGGTAAGTGCGTCGAGCTCTGCGAGTGAGCGCCCTGAAATCAATGCCACAGCATCATGTTGCTGCTGTGCCAGTAATCGCAACATCTGAAGGACGTCTTCGGGGATAACAACCTGATCGGGATGAGGTTTGATATCGGCAAGCGTGCCGTCAAGATCCAGAAAAAATGCGTGGTTTCCGGTTAGCTCAGGCGGTACAGATATCTGGTCAGCCACCCTGTATTCCTCCTTATCATGGCCAGCATTACGCTGGTTGTTAACTAATTGTTAGCCATGTAAGTATAGACAGTGTGACCAGCCTCGCCATTTTTGATAGTCACCGCCAGCGCAGCGGGCGCTGGCGGGACATTATGAGTAGACTTAAAAGTTGCGCTCAATTAATGCGAACGTTTCGCTTTTTGCTTGTAACGGTCGAAGATAACCGCCGCCAACAATATCACCCCGCGGACCACATATTGCGAGAATGGCGAGATGTTCAGCAGGTTCATCGCATTCTCTACGGTACCCAGAATCAGGATCCCGGCCACCACATAAGAGATCTTACCGATCCCGCCTTTTAGCGATACGCCACCCAGTACACATGCCGAGATCACAATCAGTTCATAACCAATTGAGGTCATAGGCTGACCACTGGTCATGCGCGAAGCCAAAATGATCCCCGCAGCCGCCGATACCAGACCTGAAAGAACGAAGATGATAATCTTGGTACGAACCACCGGTACCCCTGCCAGACGCGCAGCCTCCTCATTGCCTCCTATTGCCAGAGTATTGCGGCCAAAGGTGGTTTTATTCAGCAGCAGTCCAAAGACGATCAGGCAGGCAACCGTCAGCCAGATAGGCGCCGGCAAACCTAACCAGTTGGCATAGCCCAGGGTGAAGAAACGTTCATCCTCAATGCCAACCGCTTTACCATCGGAAATAATATAGGCTAGCCCGCGGACAATTTGCATGGTGGCCAGGGTCGTGATTAGCGCGTTGATCTTCAAACGTGCAATAACAAAACCATTCACCAGCCCGCTGACCGCCCCTAATAGTAATCCTGCGGCAATACCAATCCACAGGCTTTCGGTGAGATTAATCACCACCGCTGTTGTCACACCGGCGCAGGCAATCACAGAAGCAACTGACAAATCAAAATCGCCTGAAGCCAGGCAGAACAGCATTCCGCAGGCGACCATTCCCGACATGGAAATCGCCAGCCCCAACCCTTTCATGTTGACGAAAGAAGCAAAATTGGGAACAAAGATCACGCAGCCGATGAATAACACGGCGAAGACCACCAGCATACCAAACTGATCCCAGATTCGGCCGAAACTGAAAGAGGATCGGGCAGCGCTGGGTGTAGTTACAGATGACATCATTCACTCCTTACTCAGGCTACGGCCTGGCTGACTTTAGGCATTGCAAGGCTCAGCGCCTGCTGTTCATTCGCGTCTTCATGCAGCAATTCACCGGCCACTTCACCTTCGCGCATGACGACGATGCGGTCGGCGACGCCGAGCACTTCTGGCAGGTCGCTGGAGGCAAAAACGACCGCCACGCCAGAAGCCGCCAGCGCATAGATAACGTTGTAGATTTCATGCTTTGCGCCAACATCAATGCCGCGGGTCGGTTCATCAAGCAGGATGACCTTCATCTCTTCCGACAACCAGCGACCAAGAATAGCCTTCTGCTGATTACCACCGGAGAGATTCATAATTAACTGCTCAGCTCCTGGGGTTTTGATATTGAGCGATTTGATATGTTGTTCGGCATTACTCGCTTCCCAGGCATTGTTAATCAGGCAGCCGGCATGAATATGCTTACGCCGGGCGCTGATATTGATGTTGTCGCGCACCGAATGTACCGGAATGATGCCCTCGGCTTTGCGATCCTCCGGACACAGCATCATTCCCGCCTGAATCGCCTGCGCGGGTTTGCGAATATTTATCGCCTGACCATCGATATAGACCTGACCGCCGGTAATTCTGCTGCCGCCAAACAGCCCCTTCATTAATTCGCTGCGTCCGGCGCCGACCAGACCAAACAGGCCGACAATTTCACCGCTGCGTACCGATAAACTGATTGGCATTCTGACGCCCGGCGCTTTAACCTCTTCGAGCCGCAACCGCTCACTGCCATATTCACGCGCTTTCCAGCCGTAGATATCGCCAAGATTACGACCCACCATCGCTTGCACGAGCGCGTCGTGGTCCACCAGCCGCATGTCATCGAAGGTACGCACGTAGCGGCCATCTTTAAACACGGTAATGGCATCGCTGAGAGCGAAAATTTCCTCCATACGGTGTGAGACATAAATAATCACTCGCCCTTCTTCACGTAGCTCGCGAATGACGCGAAAAAGGTTGTCGATTTCCCGTGCGGAGAGTGAACTGGTAGGCTCATCAAACGCGATGATCTTCGCGTTACGCGCCAGCGCCTTGGCAATTTCCACCATCTGCCACTGGCCGATCGACAAATACTTCAGCGGCGTTTCCGGGTCGATATCCAACCCCAGATGTTCTAACTGCAGCCGCGCTTCATAATTCAATAAAGACCGGTTCACAATGCCGCCTTTATGCGGCAACTGACCAAGATAGATATTTTCGGCAACGGTCATTTCCGGGATAAGATGCAGTTCCTGATAAATAATCGCCACGCCGGCATTTAGCGCCGCGGTGGTATTACTAAATGCCATCTGCTGACCATCAATTTGCAGATACCCGGCAGTCGGAATGTAGTTACCGCTGAGAATTTTTAAGAGGGTGGACTTCCCGGCGCCGTTTTCACCCATCAGCGCGTGGATCTGCCCGCGATAGCAGTCAAAGCTGATATCAGACAGCGCTTTAACGCCCGGGAACGTCATGGTGATGCCGCGAAATGAGAGATAAGGGGTAGATTGTTGCATAACGACTCCGCTCTACTACGCATAACCTCCCGCCAGGGCGGGAGGCGGAATGAACCCGGCCTTACAGCCCTTTCTTCGCCAATTCTTGCTTAAAGTTATCGCGGGTAATCAGCACCACGTCGGTCACGGCGGTAAATTTCGGCGGCTCGGTCCCTTTGGTCACCCAGTTGTAGAGCATCTCACTGGTTTTATAGCCATGAATGTCCGGGCTTGGCAGCAAAGAGCCATAGAACCCCGTCGGCTGGGCTTTCGAAAGTTCGTTCACCGCGTCAACGCCGTTAATGCCGATACCGATAACATCCGGCGCTTTAAAGCCCTGGCCTTCAGTCGCACGTACGCCACCCAACACGGTGTTATCGTTCATGCCAACAATTAACCAGTGTTTGACCTGAGGGTGCTGAACCAACATGGAGTTGCCCGCATCGAAAGCCCCTGGGATATCATTAGATTTGGTTGGCACGCGATAGATCTGTTTTTCCGGGAAACCCGCAGCTTTCAGCGCGTCGATCGAACCGGTAGTACGGCGGCGGGCGGTATCCAGTTCATCGGCGGTAATCGCCATCACGCCGGTATCTTTCACGTCCCAGCCGCGTTTTTGCATCTCTTTATACAATTCCTGCCCCTGACGAGCGCCGATTTCGCTGGCGGCCATCATGACCAGCGGCACGCTCTCCATCGGCTTACCTTTGGCATTAACAAACTGATCGTCGACGGTGATAACTTTCATGTCATAGCCGCGCGCCTTGGCAACAATCGCCGACCCCAGTTTTGGGTCCGGCGTGCAGATGACAAATCCCTTCGCGCCGCTGGCGGCGAGGCTGTCGATCGCATTAAGCGTTTTTTCGCCATCCGGTACCGCGATTTTAATGACATCAAAGCCCAGGTCCTTGCCGGCTTTATCAGCAAATTTCCACTCGGTCTGGAACCAGGGTTCCTCTGGTTGCTTCACCAGAAAACCGAGCTTGAGGTTTTCAGCCATAGCTGATTGTGACATAACCGCCGCGAGGCCAATGGCCGCCAGCGCTTTAGTAAATTTGTGCATGGTAAACTCCAGCTTTATTTCGCTTTTCTGTAGGGAAAAATCGGACTTAAATTTTTTATCGGTCTTAAAACAAGGCATTAGAAAAAACGCAATCAACATTGCCGTTGTTAAAATAGTTTTAACTGGAAATTATTTATCCATACGAGAGCGTCATCACACCGCAGAATTACAGTAATTGCGTACATAAATTCAGCAAAAAATGACATAAAAAAAACGCTAATTGTCAGACAATTAGCGTCATGCGTGACATAATAATCCATATCATCAGCAGACTTATCCTTGTGGCTGCGTCGACGCTATCCCAGGCGACTCTGGCCTTCTATTCTCAGCCAGCATAGACGTTATTCTTCTACCCCTTACAAAAACGATCTATCACAAATTCATTCTCATCTCGCTATTTTCGAATAATGAATAAGCTATGATCGATATATGAAATTATCGTTAAATCAACTTTATTAATACAAATTAACTAGCTCTACGAACAATTAAACATAAGCATTTAAATTCAGATGGTTACAATACAATAATTACAAAAAACCAATTTAAACAATCGCTAAGCTGATGTTGTAACAAATCGTAAATTACCTGTATTGAGAGTTTCCTTATTCAATATACAAGGGTATTCTTAATGTGTCGGCAGAAACAAATAAATGGTTAAGTGCAAATGGAAAGCACCGTATTTATTTCCTGCCCATTGCATTGCGCCTGCTGTATTCGCCTGTGCAAGGCGATGGTAGCGCGTCATACTTCCCTTGCGGATAAATAAGGATATTGTTATGGCAGTTCCAGGAATGGTTCAGAAATTAAATACCCAGATTAATCTTGAGTTTCACGCCTCAAATGTTTATCTACATTTAGGCGAATGGTGCGCGCAGCAGCGCCTGAACGGTACCGCAACCTTCTTACGTACCCGTGCGCAATCCAGCGTGACGTTAATGATGCAGGTTTTTGACTATATGAAAAAGGCCGGGGCCTGGCCAATAGTGAAAGCCGATGAAAGCTATCCCCCACAATGCTCAACGCTTGAAGAAGTGTTTGCCAAAACCCTTGAAGAGTATCAGCAACGTAGCAACATGCTGTCCGGTCTGGCGCAGGAAGCAAAAGCGCAGCACGATGACACAACGTGGCGTTTTTTGACGCTGCTGGAGAAAGAACAGCAGCGAGATGGACTTTTATTGCAAACCGTCCTTGATGAAATACGGACTGCAGATAAAGCCGGGCTCGGTATGGAGCAAACGGACCGTCGACTTCTCAATCTCATCTCGCCTCAACACCACTAATTGAATCCGGCCGTTCCTGACTGGAACGGCCGGGCAATCAACTGCGCAGTGATAAATCTAGTGCGCTTCACCCTGCGGGGTAAACTTCAGCTCAATCAATGCAATTGCTTTTTGTACTGCGCGCAGCGTAACCGGATCCGCCGAAGCAGGGTTGCTCGCAAAATCAATCGCCTTTAACTGGGCCGCCATTTTTTCGCGCACTTCGACCGGGGCGATAACGTCAATCACATCGAGGATTTGTTTGATGACCAGCTGGCATGCAACGACATCAGATACCAGCTCATCTTGTTCAGTGAAAGGTTGAGACATTTTTTACTCCTATTTTCAGGAGCGTAATAGTAACCTAAATCGCACCAGATAAAAAAACATGTGCGGGAGCGGCGAAAAGAAAACGTACCGCAAAGATACTTATTCACTTTGCTATGGCAACGACTCAATGGGTACAACAACAATTACGCCGAAAGCAGGCGCTTTTTCCGCCCCGGCATTATTGGTGGCTGGCGCTTTCTTTATGGAGTTTCTCGATGGCACGGTCATCGCTACCGCCCTGCCTGATATGGCGAAGGATTTTGGCGTAGCGGCGGTCGCGCTCAATATCGGCATCAGCGCCTACCTGATCACCCTCGCGGTGCTGATCCCCGCCAGCGGCTGGATTGCCGACCGCTTCGGCGCGCGAAAAGTGTTTACGCTGGCACTAGCCATTTTTACCCTCGCCTCCGTTTTCTGCGGTTTATCGCGCAACATCGAAAGCTTTGTGACAATGCGCATTCTACAGGGTATCGGCGGCGCGCTAATGGTCCCCGTCGGGCGACTGGCGGTGTTGCGCGCCACGCCCAAAGATCAGCTCATCAAGGCAATAGCCACGCTGACCTGGCCGGCATTGGTCGCACCGATAATCGGCCCGCCGCTCGGGGGCTTTATTACCAGTTACGCCAGCTGGCACTGGATCTTTTTTATAAACGTGCCGCTTGGGCTACTGGCGATGGCGCTCTCGCTACGCATCATTCCCAACATCCGTGAAGAAGAACGCCGCCCCTTCGACCTCCCCGGTTTTGTGGCGACGTCATTGGCAATGATAAGTCTGGTGGCAGCGATGGAACGGCTCGGCGACCAGCAGCCACAAAGTTGGCAAACGCCGGCGCTCCTGGCGACGGGTATGGGATGTATGGCTTTTGCGCTACGTCATTTCCGCCGCGCCGCCTGGCCAATGGTACGGTTGGACGCTCTGCAGGTTCCGACTTTCCGGATAACCATGTACGGCGGTTCACTGTTTCGCGCCTCGATAAGCGCAGTCCCGTTTCTGCTTCCGCTATTATTCCAGGTAGGGTTCGGTATGGATGCTTTTCATTCCGGGCTACTGGTGCTGGCCGTTTTCGTCGGCAATCTCACTATCAAGCCCGCAACCACGCCGCTCATCCGCTGGTTGGGTTTTCGCCGCTTATTGCTGATTAACGGTGCGCTGAATGTCGCCTCGCTACTTGCCTACGCGCTGTTAACGCCGCAAACGCCAGTATGGCTGATAATGTTGATCCTCTATCTTGGCGGGGTGTTCCGTTCCATCCAATTTACCGGCGTCAGTACGCTCGCTTTTGCCGACGTTCCTTCCGCTCAGATGAGTTATGCCAATACGCTGTTCAGCACCGCTTCACAGCTGGCGGTTGGGCTAGGTATCACTCTCGGCGCCATCGGCATCCGCATCGGTGAACAGTTGAGCGAGTGGTTTAACCTGACGACTCTACCGGGAATTGATTTCCGTATGGCGTTTGTCTTTATTGCGCTGATTTGTTTGGTAGGGATGGTTGATACGTTGCACCTTACGCGAGATGCTGGCAGCACGGTATCCAGCAAAGAAAAACCATAGCAAACAGACCTGCACATGGATGCAGGCCTGTTTGAAAAGCCCTATCAACCAATAATCTGGCGGACAAAAGCTTCGATTTCTTTATCCTGGCAGTTTTCGAAGAAGCATTGCTGGAACCGCGGCCCGGAAACGGCGGTTTTTACCAGTTCCGGATCGATCGCCCGCAGGGTATCAAGATAATTTTCTTTCACCACCGCCGCTTTCACTGTGTTGAGGATGCCCGCGTTGCGTACCTGCGGTTCTTTGCGCTCAGGCGGATAACCTTCGCCATTGCGGCCCGTAAAGGCCTTCTCGAAGATAAAGCGCACGTTCAACTCCGCCCCCCAGCCAAAGCCTTTAGCAAAAGGCAGCGACAACGCGTTACCGTTGTTGATTTGGGCAAACAGGAAGGCATCCGCAGGGTCAATACAATAACCACAGACCACCCCTGGATGAATATTCAATGACATCAACGCGCCCTGGCCTGTGCCGCAACCGGTCACCACGAAATCGACCGCTTTAGCGTTCAGCAGGATGCTGGCCATGATCCCCAGATGAATGTAGGTCAGATGATGGTCCTGTTCATCACTCATTCCCACGTTGTAAACCGGAAAGCCTTTCTCATCAGCAACGGTTTTCAACTCCTTGAGAATGATGGCGTTTTTGCTGGCCTGGCTGTTTTCCATCATCAGTGCGATTTTCATGCTTCACTCTCCTGAAAGCTGTGCGGGAGCGGCCCGCGAGTTCGTTAGCGTTATCAGGACTCTACTACTTCATAAATGCATTTTCAAACTATATGAAAAGCCGTTTTATAAATTACGTAGCGCTTCACACTTTAAGATCCGAGGCCCACGTACCGCCACCTTTGCCTCTGCGCCTAACGATGAGTATGTTGTCGTTGGGCTATCACTGACGGAATAATTATTAAATTAAAAGCATTCTCATCCTTTAATATATTGCCAATGCGTTTTATTCCCATTTGCATTTTTAATAATTAAATTTTTTAATTTACTTTTTGCAAATAAATAACTAACAAATTATAGTGGCGCCACACTATGTTTTATTCTTTATTTCCGGAGTGGACGCCATGCTGAAAGCAGAAATGATCGAAAAACTTAATGAGCAAATGAATCTTGAGCTTTATTCTTCTTTGCTTTATCAGCAGATGAGCGCATGGTGCAGCTACCATAGCTTTGAAGGCGCCGCCGCGTTTCTCCGCCGCCACGCGCAGGAAGAAATGACGCACATGCAGCGCCTGTTTGACTATTTGACCGATACCGGTAGCCTGCCGCGCATTAATGCCATTAGCTCGCCGTTTGCCGAATATACTTCACTGGATGAACTCTTCCGCCAGACCTATGAACATGAACAGTTAATTACGCAAAAAATTAATGAACTGGCGCATGCGGCGATGACCAATCAGGATTACCCGACCTTTAATTTCCTGCAATGGTATGTTGCTGAGCAGCATGAAGAAGAGAAATTATTCAAATCTGTTATTGATAAACTGACTCTTGTCGGTAAGAGCGGTGAAGGCTTGTACTTTATCGATAAAGAACTGGCAACCCTCGATACACAAAACTAATTCCCGCTGCGGCGGCTGCTGGCCGCCGCGTGTTCAATGACGGCAGATTTTACTTTCGCTGGTATTGAAGCCCTCTTCCACCGCAATAAATTTACCTTTCCGCTGCAAAAAAGCCACCAGTTGCGCCGCATCCAGACCCTGCGCCGAACAGGTGTGAAAGCGCGCATCAATACCAAATTGCGTCTTAATTGCCGCTTCGAGACTGGCAACGCTGTACGATTCGCCCGATGCGATCATCATCTGTAATACTTCATGACCGTGAATAGATGACATAGCTCCTCCTGTAAAAACGTGCAGCATATATGAGTCTGCGGCTGGCGGCTTTGCGCCAGCGCAGTGTTTTCTGCCCGCCAGAAGTGTAAATTTTTAATTACACACAATGTAACCTTCATTTGACGAAATCACTCATTTCACATACTCTGCGCGGCATAATTATTTGTCCATTCATTCACAGATAGAGAAAAGCGTGAAGAACCGCACTCTGGGTAGTATTTTAATCGTTGCAGGCACCACAATTGGTGCCGGTATGTTGGCGATGCCGCTCGCTTCGGCGGGAGTGGGTTTTGGCGTCACCCTGGTATTACTGATCGCGCTGTGGGCGCTGATGTGCTATACCGCCCTGCTGCTGCTGGAAGTCTATCAACATGTCCCTGCGGATATGGGGTTAGGCTCACTGGCGGCGCGCTATCTCGGCCGCTACGGCCAATGGGTCACCGGTTTCTGTATGCTATTTCTGATGTATGCGCTAACAGCGGCCTACATCAGCGGCGCCGGGGAACTACTGGCCTCTAGTCTGAATCAGTGGCTAAACTGGAGCCTGCCGCCTTCTGCTGGCGTATTGCTCTTTACCGGCATTGGCGGCGCGGTGGTGTGCATCGGGACCTCGCTGGTCGATCTGTTTAACCGCTTTTTATTTAGCGCCAAAATTATCTTCCTTGCGGTGATGCTGGTGCTGCTGCTGCCGCATATTCACCAGATAAATCTCCTGACCCTGCCGTTACAGCAAGGCCTGGCGCTGTCCGCTATTCCGGTGATTTTCACCTCGTTTGGTTTTCATGGCAGTATTCCAAGCATCGTTAGCTATCTGAATGGCGATATTCGTAAGCTGCGCCGCGTCTTTATCATCGGTAGCTTTATTCCGCTGGTCGCCTATATTTTCTGGCAACTCGCCACGCTTGGCAGCATCGACTCTCCGGCCTTTACCGCCGTGCTGGCGAAGAATTCCGGCCTGAACGGCCTGCTGGCAGCAATCCGCGATGTTGTCGCCTCGCCGCATGTAGAAGTGGCGGTACATCTGTTTGCCGACTTCGCGTTGGCCACGTCTTTCCTCGGCGTCGCATTGGGTTTGTTTGATTACCTGGCAGATTTGTTCCAGCGTAAAAACACGCCTGCAGGACGTATTCAGAGCGGCATCATCACTTTTCTGCCGCCGCTGGCGTTCGCCCTGTTTTATCCGCAAGGTTTCGTGATGGCGCTGGGATACGCCGGCGTGGCGCTCGCCGTACTGGCGCTGATGCTGCCATCATTGCTGGTGATGAAGAGCCGTAGACTGCACCCGAAGGCGACATGGCGTGTACCCGGCGGCTCGATAGCGCTGTGGCTGGTGTTGAGCTGTGGAGTGGCGATTGTGGTCATTCAATTCTGTATTGTGGCGGGATTATTACCCGCAGTCGGATAAACAACAGGGGCCATTTGGCCCCTGTTGTTATTTAGCTAAGCAACACTGCTTATACTTTTTGCCGCTACCGCAGGGACAAGGATCATTACGCCCCACCTTGGTCTCATTTCTTACCGGTTGCTGCACGGCCGTCGGCTGAGCGTTTTCCATCCAGTAATTATATAAAGCCAGCGCCGCGGGCTTAATACTATCAATGCTTTCGACAAATTCGTCAGCCGTCAGCGTATCGAGCGCTTCGAAGCGTTCTTCCGTTCCGTGTAGCGCAATGGTATCAAGCTGCGGCTGCAGTTCAGCGGGTAACGTCGACCAATCACTGAGAGCAACGCCACGCATGTAGCCGAAGCACCACTCTTCAACAATAGTCAGCTCCTGCCCTACAAACTCACGGGTGCCGAACAGGGGATCAAACTGCTCCGGATAGTCAGCCAGGCGTTCGGCGATGTCGCTCATATGCTGCAGGGTCAGGTTGACGAAACGGTCGCGCTCGCGATCGTTAGCCCAGCGCGGTACGTTATCCGCTCCGCCCCAGATAGCCAGCAGCCACTGCGCTGGTTCAATTTCGCTCGGTCCGGATAAGATAGCCGTCAGCAGACCATCAAGTTCAGAGACATCAAGGATGGCGCCTTCGGTGGCATATTTCGACAGGATCTCATCCAGCCACTCGAGTTCGCTTTCGTTCAGGGGTCCGGTTTTCATTAACAGGCTCATGATGGTAGAAAAATGGCGCTTACAGTAGCGAAAACGGGAGGAGAAAACCACCCGCTCTCACTATCACAGGTGAATTTATTAACGCCGGGCAGGCCCGGCGGAGAATCAGTTACATATCTTTAATGATATTAGCACGCATCACTTCGTATTCACTTGCGCTAATGACGCCGTCATCAAGCATTTTCTTAGCTTGCGCCAGCCGATCTCTAACATCATCCGCGGCAGAACTCTTACCCATCGTGTTACCACCGACATTGTCGTCGTTCTGTTCATCGCCAAAGCGGTTGCTGCCAATGGTGCCACGGGTGAAAATCATCCAAATCGACATCACCAATGCGGCCAGGCCGCCCAGCGCAATCACCCATACCCATACTGCGGCTCTACCCTCTTCGACGGTGGCGGCAATACCAATCAGGCCGATTAGCATAATGCCGTACGGCGCCAGCAACCACCAACCGGACTTATTGAGATCGTGCAGACGGCGCACCGCAACCGCGATCCCCGGAATGATAATGATTAACCCGAAGATACCGCCAACGACAGGAATCAATCCCAGGATCGCGGACAAAATAAAGTTAGCAATGGTAAAAACCACATATTCCTGGCGCGCGGAGCGGCCGCGGAACGTAGCGTATTTTCGAAAACAGTTCCCGTAGCTTTCAAGCAACGTGGCCATAAGATCCCTCATATATAATTATCATTGCCATTAAGGCTTCACATACCCAAAAGATATCAATACAGCGTTAACATTAACGCCAGTGATATATTACCTTAAATAGTTTGTGAATTTCCTGATAAAAATAGGTAAGGGAAACGCGGTTAACTTCAGCGTAGACCCAGCTTATCCATAACCGATTTAACTTCGTTAATGGCCTCCGCGGAGAGTGAGACCAAAGGTCGTGGTAAACACTCTACTTCGGTCAGTTCGAGAATAGAGGCGGCGGCGGCAATCACTTTCAGACTGCCGTGCAGTCTAAACAATGCCCATAATGGCTCCAGACGCTCGCTTAATACCGATGCCAGCTGCCGATCGCCGCTCAGCGCTGCCGCGGTAATATTTTGGGCAATTTCCGGGAACAGGCCACCGCAAACTGAATACCACAAGTTACAGCCGGCGTTTAACCCTGCAGCGGCAAAAGCGTCGCCGCTGACGCCAATACTGACTCGCTGCGGCACGAGCTGACGAAGCGTAGCGACTCTGACACCAACCTGATCATCCGGCAAACCGGGGATCTTTATTGATGCAATATTAGCTAACGAGGCAATACGCTCAACAAGCGCATCAGAAAAGATCCTGTGGGTGGTACGCGGGTTATCATAAATGCAAATGGGTACCGACACATGGCGATCAACCGTCTGGAACAGGGTGAACACCTCGTCATCCGCCAGAGGCTGGTAATTCAACACCGGTAGCAGCAACGCGTCCGCCCCCGCCTGCTGAGCATCCTCTGCAAGACGTAAAATAGTATCCGTCGCCATCGCACCTATCCCGACCATCATCGGGATCCCTTGCGTATGCTGCTTTGCCGCCAACACAACCGTTTTGCGCTGCTCGCGGTTCAAATAGGCATAGCTGCCGGTCGAGCCCAGGATGCCCAGAGAATCAACTCGCGCCGAAACCAGACGATCGATAATTTTTATCAGCGCGCGGCTATCTACTTCATTGTCGCGCAGCGGCGTCAGTGGAAAAGCACACAATCCGGTAAACATATTTCCCCTACTCCTGTTGCCTGGTTCGAAAATCCCATTAAGCGTAGCAAGCACCGCAGGTTTTGTCATAGGACAAATAACGCTATAGCGCTGTGAGTCTATCTCAGCGGGTGGGGGAGGATGTCAGAAATGATGTCAGGAAATGACGCTTCAGAAATGAAAAAACCACCCGGAGGTGGTTTCACGACACTGCTTATTGCTTTGATTATTCTACTTTATCCCAATGGTACCCGGAGTGGGACTTGAACCCACACAGCGCGAACGCCGAGGGATTTTAAATCCCTTGTGTCTACCGATTCCACCATCCGGGCTCGGGATATAAAGTGGAGGCGCGTTCCGGAGTCGAACCGGACTAGACGGATTTGCAATCCGCTACATAACCGCTTTGCTAACGCGCCTTTAATACTTAAACACCCGCTACTGCCGATGCTTTTAATTTGGAGCGGGAAACGAGACTCGAACTCGCGACCCCGACCTTGGCAAGGTCGTGCTCTACCAACTGAGCTATTCCCGCATCATCAAGTAGATTAGCTAATCACTTGATTTTGTTATCGTCTGGAAGACTGTGCCGCCGTTCGATGCGTTGCATTCTACTTATCTCACGCGGTGAGTCAACGGTATTTTTCGCAACTTCGTCTCGTTTGCTGAAATTTGCGTCGAAACGATCACTGTTCAAGCAAATCGCCGCGCGCAGCGTTCAAATATTGTAACATTGACCACAGCGTCAACACCGCAGCAACCATGAACAGAACGATACCAGCCCATTCCACCCACATATTCGGCCGCCACAGCATCCAGACCAGCGCCGCCATCTGGGCTGTCGTTTTCACTTTACCAATCCATGATACGGCTACGCTGCTGCGTTTACCCAGCTCTGCCATCCACTCACGAAGTGCAGAAATAATAATTTCACGTGCGATCATCGTCGCTGCCGGCAATGTCACCCACCAGGTATGATAGTGCTCGGCGACCAGCACCATGGCAATCGCCACCATCACTTTATCCGCGACTGGATCAAGGAAGGCGCCAAAACGCGTGCTTTGGTTCCAGCGACGCGCCAGATAACCATCGAACCAGTCGGTAACGGCAGCAACAAAGAAAATTAACGCGCAGACGAAAGGCGCCCAGCTAAAAGGCAGATAGAACGCCAGCACGAAAAACGGTATCAAAATAACGCGAAACAGAGTGAGCAACGTAGGAATATTAAATTGCATGGTAACAGGTAACTATATGTTGTAAGTGTAAATTAGCCCTATGGTGCTACAGAGCCCCTAATGTTTCAACGAGTAGAAGATCTTTTCTGCCAGTCCGTGAGATATCCCCGGTACTTGCGCAATTTCTTCTACACTGGCTTTCTGCAAACCCTGCAGACCACCCATATATTTCAACAACATCTGTCGGCGTTTCGGACCAACGCCGTCGATCGTTTCAAGAGTACTGGTACTTTTCACTTTTGCCCGTTTTTTGCGGTGCCCAGAGATAGCATGATCGTGCGACTCATCGCGAATGTGCTGGATAACATGTAAAGCAGGAGAATCCGGCGGCAAACTAAACCCCTCGCCTTCAGGTTCAAAGAATAATGTCTCCAGTCCGGCTTTACGATCGCTCCCCTTCGCTACTCCCAGCAGCAGCGGATGATTTTTGTCCCACGGTACATCCAGTTCGGCAAATACGGTTTTGGCCTGGCCAAGCTGGCCTTTACCGCCGTCGATCAGGATGACGTCCGGGATTTTGCTCTCTTCAATGGCTTTACCATAGCGGCGACGCAATACCTGATTCATTGCCGCGTAATCATCGCCAGGCGTAATACCGGTAATATTGTAGCGGCGGTATTCCGCCCGCAGCGGACCATTGCTATCAAACACCACGCAGGAAGCGACGGTTTGCTCCCCCATGGTATGGCTGATATCAAAACACTCCATCCGCTTCACCGCAGGCAGTTTCAGTAACGTCGCCAGGGCCTGCAGACGCTGGCTGACCGTTGATTGCTGCGACAGTCTGGTGGTAAGCGCGACAGCGGCGTTGGTACGCGCCAGCTTCAAATAGCGCGCGCGATCGCCGCGGGGTTTGGTCTGCACATTCACCCGACGACCGGCAAGCTCGGAAAGCGAATCGGCAAGCAGGGTTTTATCGCCAAGGTTGAAATCGAGCAATATTTCCCCCGGCAGTGTTCGCATCTGGCTACCCTGCAGGTAGAACTGGCCTACGAAGGTTTCCACTACCTCCCCCAACTCAGTGCCACCCGGAACTTTCGGGAAATAACTGCGGCTACCGAGTACCTTACCCTGACGAATAAAAAGCACATGCACACAGGCCATTCCGGCATCAAACGCCACGCCAATCACATCCAGGTCGTCGCCAGTATTGGAAACAAACTGTTTCTCCGTCACCCGACGTACCGCCTGAATCTGATCGCGGATACGGGCGGCTTCTTCAAATTCAAGCGCCTGACTGGCCTTTTCCATACGGGCAATTAGCTGGGTCAATACCTGATCGTCCTTGCCAGCAAGGAACAGGCGCACATATTCCACCTGCTGTTCGTACTCTTCTTCACTCACCAACCCGGCGACGCATGGCCCTAAACAACGACCAATTTGATATTGCAGACAGGGACGCGAACGGTTGCGATAGACGCTGTTTTCACACTGGCGAATGGGGAAGATTTTTTGCAGCAGCGCGAGCGTCTCGCGGACGGCATAACCGTTAGGGAACGGGCCAAAATATTCGCCTTTGGCGTGTTTAGCGCCGCGGTGCATCGCCAGTCGTGGATGGGTGTCGCCGCTGAGAAAAATAAAAGGATAGGATTTATCGTCGCGCAACAGCACGTTGTAACGTGGCTGGTACAGCTTAATATAGTTATGCTCAAGCAGTAGCGCTTCCGTTTCGGTATGAGTAACGGTTACGTCAATTTGCGCGATCAACGCCACCAGAGCCTCGGTTTTACGCGAAGCCAGGTTGCTGCGAAAATAGCTGCTAAGCCGCTTTTTCAGATCTTTGGCTTTACCAACATAAATGACGGTACCGCCGGCATCATACATACGATAAACGCCCGGTTGGCTGGTAACCGTCTTGAGGAAAGCTTTTGCGTCAAAAACATCACTCACTGACTTGCTAACGACTCCGCATTGCACAGGCCATGGCGAATTGCCAGGTGAGTAAGCTCCACGTCGCCATGAATGTTTAGTTTACTGAACATTCGGTAACGATAGCTATTCACCGTCTTGGGACTCAGGTTTAACTGTTCTGAGATCTCATTGACCTTTTGGCCCTTGGTGATCATCAGCATAATCTGCAATTCGCGTTCAGACAAACTGGCAAACGGCGATTCCGTTTTTTCCGGTTCAATCTGACTGAGCGCCATCTGTTGGGCAATATCGGAAGCGATATAACGCTGACCCGAAGCAACGCACCGAATCGCATTTACCACTTCCTGCGGAGCTGCGCCTTTGCTTAAGTAACCGGCGGCGCCAGCTTGCATAACCTTCGCAGGCAGCGGATTCTCAGTATGCACGGTCAACATGATCACTTTGGTATCGACAATAGAGCGCGCAATTTTACGCGTCGCTTCAAGCCCCCCGATACCCGGCATGTTCATATCCATCAGGACGACGTCCACAGGATTCGCACGGCACCACTTCACGGCATCCTCGCCGCAGCAGGCCTCACCGACAACTTTAATCCCTTTTATATCTTCCAGAATGCGTCGTATCCCTGCGCGCACTAGTTCGTGGTCATCAACAAGAAGTACGTTGATCAAAGGAATAATCTCCAGAATTAGGGATAACGCTACTGATAGTTTATCTCACATATATTACCGGGTTTTATCGTAACTTTAAAAGCCCAAAAAGTGTCCTGGAGAAGATTTCTATCCCATTTATGGCAATTTGTCTCCACACCAGGTGGAAACCTATACAGAACATATAGTTGGATTATGTTTCTTTTTTAACATTCCCCCTACAGAAGGAGCAAAAAAAGCAACAGAACAGCTCGCGGATAAATACGGTTCGAAGAATGTAACAATAATTAACTTCTCCCAAAAACAGCGGCAAAAATTAACGACGCCCGTTAAGATGAACAGATATTATTCAGTAAATTTAACCGCTCAGCGCCCGAAACCTGGAACACAAATCACGCGCTCCTTTTTTTTCTACTGCTTGTGGTATACTGCGCCGCCTTAACATTTAGTATTGCGCAACAGCGCCGATAGCAAACGAGGATATCGATGAGCACACCAGATTTTTCCACTGCAGAAAATAATCAACAACTGGCGCAGGAAGTCTCCTGCCTGAAAGCGCTACTGACGCTAATGCTTCAGGCTATGGGCCAAGCGGACGCAGGCCGCGTGATTATTAAAATGGAAAAACAAATCGCGCAGATGGAAGATGAGGCTCAGGCTGCCGTATTCTCCAGCACCGTTAAGCAAATTAAACAAGCTTACCGTCAGTAAGAAAGGACCGGCTGAAAGTTATCACTGACAGCCGGTTTCACGTCTGACACGCAGAACGAACGATTCGCTCAAATTAATCCTGTTGCGACGGCATAACAGGCGATTTGCGTTTTGTTGGGCGCGTTAAATTTGCGCTGCATATTCTTCTGATGAAAATTGACCGTATTTTCTGAAATAGACAATATCATCGCCACCTCGGCGGAAGTTTTCCCTTCTGCGGTCCATTTGAGAATCTCCAGTTCGCGTCGGCTAAACTTCATCTCCGGCGGCATTACCATCTCATCCTCCAGCCGCAACAGCGCCAGCAGGCTGAGTTCGGTGAGCGTTCTCAGGCGCAATTCTAATTCGTCCTCCTGATAAGAACCCGGTTGCGCATTTTTCGCGGAAACCGATAAGAAGCCCAACGCATGATTTGGCAAAGTAAGACACTGCGTCACACCTTTATTTAAACCATGATCGCGCGCGCCATTCCATAATTCCGGCGTATCGCAAAAGAGCTGGTCATTCCACGGCAAATGCCCACGGAGAAAATTTTCTCTGCGCAATACCGGGTCAACAGCAAAATAATTCTCTGCCTGATAATGAGACATCCAGGCCTGAGGATAAGTTGATTGCAGCGTGAGTTTCGGACGCGTAAAAGGCACCGGATGGCGCACACAAAGTGCGTAGTAGTCGTATTCCAGCGCCTCTGTTTGCTGCTGGAGCAGGTTATAAACCGAATCCCCATCATGAGTTGACTGGAATTGTTGCAGCATTTCCCGCCGCCAGCTGAAAAAATCAATGTCCCTCATAACCTACCAAATAACCCCTGATTGATAATCATTATTATAAATACATAAAACTAACACATAAATCTTATTTATATGTATAAAATAACGTAGCCATCGCATTATTCGATTTTCGCTGACGATTATTTATCGAACTCTGGAGGAAAATATGCTCTCGCCGTCCTCGTCTATGCAGCTCTTTTCCCGGATGTGGCAAGACTTTAGCGCAAGCCCTGTCCCGCCAATCGAGTTCCGCCACCCAGGGGCTTTATCTTCTTGTTTTGCAGTCAGTGATTTTGCTGCCGCCTCAATGGGGATCGCCGCCGCTTACCTTGCCCGCTTGTGCTCATCATCCGCCACGCCAATAGTGGATCGCCGGCTCGCGTCATATTGGTTTTCAGCCAGCGCCAAGCCGCACAATCGCCCAATACAGCAGCTTTGGGATCCATTAGCGGGAGATTATCAAACGGAAGATGGATGGATCCGACTGCATACGAATGCCGCCCATCACAGAATCGCCGTGGCGCAGATTCTGGGGCAACATGCGACGCGGCAAATGTTGGCTCAACAAGTTCGTCAATGGCGCTCGCATGTGTTGGAACAAGCTGTGGTGGAAAATGGCGGTTGCGCGGCGGCGATGCGCAGCGCGGAAGAGTGGCGAGCCCATCCGCAAGGCATCGCCGTCAGCCGGCAGCCGCTGCTGATAGAAGCAGATTTACCGCCGGGACCGTCGGTTGTTTGGCCTCTCTCCTCCTCCCGTCCTTTGTCAGGAATCAGGATACTGGATTTAACCCGGATTATTGCTGGCCCAGTCGCAACACGTTTTCTCGCGGGATTAGGCGCTGATGTATTACGTATCGATCCGTTCGACTGGCAAGAACCCACGCTCGAAGAAGAGATTACGCTCGGTAAGCGCTGCGCCCGATTGAATATAAAAAAACAAATCGATAAGCAACATTTAATCACGTTACTCTCGCAAGCCGACGTCATTGTTCACGGTTACCGCGCTGACGCGTTGGATGCGCTAGGCCTGGATTGTCATACCAGAGCCGCTTTATCGCCGGGAATTGTTGATGTTTCATTGAATGCCTGGGGATGGGAGGGTCCATGGAGAAACCGACGTGGTTTCGACAGTCTGGTGCAAATGGCCTGTGGTATCGCTCATGCCGGTCAACGCTGGCGCGACGCGGATAAACCAATCCCGCTTCCGGTACAAGCCTTAGACCACGCGACGGGGTATCTGATGGCTGCTGCGGTATTAAAAGGGATAGGACAACGCATAGAGAGCGGCAAAGGTTATCGTGCGCGGCTGTCATTGGCGCGTGTCGCCGCCACCCTGATGGAGTGGCCAGGCGCACGGCATGAGATGCCTTTCGCGCCGCTGCAACGTCGTGATTTTCAACCTGCGATGGAATGGTCGACATTTGGTCTGGCTGAACGGCTCACATTTCCCATCCGCCTGTCGGGTACGCCCATTATCTGGTCACGACCGCCCTGCCGTTTAGGGTCGGCCGCGCCAGAATGGTAACATTTACTGCATTAAAAATTTCTCAAGGAACTGACGCGTCCGCGGCTGCTGAGGATTAGCAAATAGCTCTCTGGCCTTACCTTGTTCGACGATACGTCCCTGATCCATGAAAATGGCGCGGTCGGCGACATCACGAGCGAAGCTCATCTCATGGGTCACAATAACCATGGTACGTTTCTCCTGCGCCAGCTGGCGTATGGTGTTGAGCACCTCGCCCACCAACTCAGGATCCAATGCAGAAGTCGGCTCATCAAAAAGGATAACGTCCGGGCGCATTGCTAACGCGCGGGCAATTGCCACACGCTGCTGCTGCCCGCCGGATAAACGACGCGGATAGCTATTCTCTTTTCCCGACAACCCCACCTTTGCCAGCAGCTCACGCGCCAGAGAAATGGCCTCGTTCTTATCTTCGCCTTTTACGATAACCGGCCCTTCAATAATATTTTCCAGCACCGTACGATGCGGAAACAGATTGAAGTTCTGAAACACAAAGCCAACATGCTGACGCAGGCGGCGGATCACCCCTTTTTGCTGGCTAATACTACGCGACGTATCGATAGTCACATCACCCACGCGAATGGTACCGCTTTCGGGGTGCTCAAGCAGGTTAATGCTGCGCAACAGCGTGGTTTTACCGGAGCCGCTAGGGCCGATAATTGCCACCACTTCCCCTTCCTGAACCTCGAGATCGATACCGTGCAGCACGGTCTGCCCGTGGAATTTCTTCACCAGTTTTTTGACTTCAATCGCACTCATTTTGGATCACGCTCCTGGCGATTCAGCTGATTTTCAAAATAATTCTGCAAGGTTGAGAGTACGGTTGCCATCACCCAATAGATCAGCGAGGCGGCCAGATACATCGTAAAGACCTCCAGCGTACGCGAGGTAATTAACTGCGCCTGACGGAACAGTTCCGGTACCTGAATCGTCGCCGCCAGCGAAGTATCTTTGACGAGGCTGATAAAGCTGTTAGAGAGCGGCGGCAGCGCCACGCGGGCAGCCTGGGGTAAAATAGCCCGTCGTAAGGTCTGCCACGGCGTCATACCGATACTCGCTGCCGCTTCCCACTGCCCTTTATCTATAGAGGCAATTGCCGCTCGCAACGTTTCCGCCGCATAGGCCGCGGTATTCAACGACAGGCCAATCATCGCCGCCGGAATAGGATCCAACTCAATGCCGAACTGCGGCAGGCCGTAATAGATCATAAACAGTTGAGCAATCAACGGAGTTCCGCGGAAAATGGAGATATACATCCGCGCCAGCCATCTGATCGGCCAGATGGACGACATGCGCATCAGTGCGAGGATAAAGCCCAGCAGCAGACCAAAGAACATGCCGCCGATGCTCAGTTGTAACGTAAAAACCGCGCCCTTTAACAGGTATGGTGCGGAATCAATGACCAGTTGGATACTTTCGTGCATTCTATTAATTCTGCATTAGACGTGCGGATGATAAGCAAACAGCGCTGGTGCGCCGCCAGTATGGATAAACAGAATCGGCCCCTCATCCTTAAAGCGATTCTGATTAATGCCGTCAATCAGACCGGCCATGGCCTTTCCGGTGTAGATGGGATCCAGCAGGATACCTTCCAGCTGCGCCAGTAGTTTCACCGCTTCCAGGCCTTCTTCATTGGGCGTACCGTATCCGGGAGCGAAATAATCATCCCACAAGGTAATTTCCGCTTTGGCCTGTAATTCAAGGCTATTCGCAACGGCTTGCTGCAGCGCAACCACTTTCGGCAACTGGTCGGCAACGCTACGTGACACGGTCACCCCAATTAATTCTGCGTTCGGCATTAGCTGTTCCAGGCCAACGGCTAGCCCTGCGTGAGTACCCGCGCTACCGGAGGCGACCACTACCGAGGAGATCTCCACCGCCCCTTCACACTGCTGGGCGATTTCCAGCGCGCTTTCGACATACCCCAACGCGCCAAGGGCGTTAGAACCGCCAACCGGAATGACATAAGGGCGATATCCCTGCGCTTCAATACGAGTCGCCAGCTCCTCAAGCTGCGCGTTAGGATCGGTCAATGCATCGCACATCTCGACCTGAGTATTGAACAGATCCAGCAGCAGGCGGTTACCGTTGGTCAGATAATTTTCAGCACGAGTACCTATCGGATTTTCCAACAGCGCGACGCAGTGCAGTCCCAGTTTCGCGGCGACGGCCGCCGTCTGACGCACATGGTTGGACTGAATGGCTCCAGCGGTAATCAGCGTATCAGCGCCCTCGCGCAGCGCATCAGCGGCAAGAAATTCCAGCTTGCGCAGTTTATTTCCGCCCATCGCCATGGGGGTAACATCATCACGTTTAATAAATATATCCCGCCCGAGATGATCGGACAGGCGCGGTAGATATTCGAGCGGCGTCGGCGCGCCAATAAATTCCAGGCGCGGAAAACGCGTTAAATTTTGTAGTGACATGGCACCTCCAGACTCAGTTATCCTTATTATGCACGCAGTTGCGTGCGAAATAAAAAAAGGCGCCATTATCAGCGCCTTTTTTCATCTGCAGACGTTACTTAGTGACGTCAGCACCAAACCATTTTTCTGAAAGCGCCTTCAGGCTGCCATCTTTCTGCATATCGGCAATGGCGGTGTCCACCGCTTTCAGCAGATCTTCATTACCTTTACGCAGCGCCACGCCGGATTCCTGACGGGAGAATGCTTCACCGGTTACGGCCAGGGTATTGTTGGTTTTCTTCACTAAATCCAACGCTGCCAGGCGATCGACCAGAATAGCGTCAATACGGCCTACGCGCAGGTCCTGATATTTTGTCGGGTCATCATCGTAGGTACGAATATCAACGCCCTGTACATTCTGGCGCAGCCACTCTTCATAATTGGTGCCCAGGCCAACGCCGACTTTTTTGCCTTTCAGGTCCGCTGCGGTTTTAATCACGCCTTCGTTACCCTTTTTCACCAGCGCCTGAATACCAGAAATAGTATACGGGGTGGAGAAGTCGTATTTTTTCTTACGCTGGTCGGAAATAGTGACCTGGTTAATCACCACATCAATTCGTTTGGAATCAAGTGAAGCCAGCATACCGTCCCATTTAGTAGGTTTGAGGTCCGCTTTCACACCGATGTGTTTCGCCAGCTCATTGGCAAACTCAACTTCAAAACCGGTCAGTTTGCCATCATCACCTTGATAACTAAATGGCGGGTATGTGCCCTCCAGGCCAACGCGCAGCGTGCCGCGCTCTTTGACCTGATTAAGCAGATTTTCAGCGGCGAAAGTTTTCACGCTCACACCAGCCATCAATGCTACGGCCATTGCGCCCATCAGCGCCTGACGACCCAGAAGTGCTAGTTTCATAGATACCCCGAATATGATGAGATTTTCGTGTAGTGTAAGGCGTTTAGCAGTAGCCTACCAACATCTATCCGCTACATCTTATGCCAATTTATTATATATGCAGCCATTTAGGGTATAGCGAAAAAGCAACGAAATTATTCATATTTGCCAGTTATCTCCCATACTGCAAAGGTCAGCTTGATGACGCCAGGAGCATGGAAGATGAAAAATCCCACGTTGTTGCAATGTTTTCATTGGTATTACCCGGAAGGTGGCGAGCTATGGCGGGAAGTAGAAGCCCTTGCGCCAAATCTTAACGAAATTGGCATTAATATGATTTGGTTGCCGCCCGCCTATAAGGGTGCCTCCGGCGGTTATTCGGTTGGCTATGATAGCTACGATCTTTTCGACCTCGGGGAATTCGATCAGAAAGGATCGGTTGCCACCAAATATGGCGATAAGGCCCAGTTATTGGCGGCAATTAAGGCGCTAAAAGAGCATCAAATTGCCGTCCTACTTGATGTCGTCGTTAATCATAAGATGGGCGCCGATGAGAAAGAACGCATTCGCGTACAACGCGTTGATGAACAGGACCGCACGCAAATTTCGGAAGAAATCATCGAATGTGAAGCCTGGACTCGCTATACCTTCCCTGCCCGCGGTGGACAATATTCACAATTCATCTGGGACTATAAATGTTTTAGCGGTATCGACCATATCGAAAATCCCGATGAAGATGGCGTATTCAAGGTGGTTAATGACTACACCGGCGACGGCTGGAACGATCAGGTCGACGATGAAATGGGCAACTTCGATTATCTCATGGGCGAAAATATCGATTTCCGCAACCATGCCGTCACCGAGGAGATAAAATACTGGGCCCGCTGGGTCATTGAACAGACTGGCTGCGATGGTTTTCGCCTTGATGCCGTCAAACATATTCCGGCATGGTTTTATAAAGAGTGGATTGAGCACGTACAGAGTTCCAGCGAAAAACCACTCTTTATTGTTGCCGAATACTGGTCGCATGAGGTGGATAAACTACAGCAGTATATCGATCTTGTAGACGGTAATACCATGCTGTTTGATGCACCACTGCAGATGAAATTCCATGAAGCCTCACGTCAGGGGCGCGATTACGACATGAGTCAAATCTTTACCGGCACGCTGGTTGAAGCCGATCCCTTCCATGCGGTTACGTTGGTGACGAATCATGACACTCAACCGCTTCAGGCGTTGGAAGCGCCGGTCGAAGCCTGGTTTAAGCCGCTAGCCTATGCGCTGATTTTACTGCGTGAAAACGGTGTTCCCTCGGTATTTTACGCCGACCTGTTCGGCGCAAGCTATGAAGATACCGGCGGAGATGGCCAGACTTACGCCATCGAGATGCCGGTTATCGAGCAACTTCATGAGCTCATCGACGCCCGTCAGCGTTTCGCCCACGGCGTACAAACGCTGTGGTTCGATCACCCTAACTGTATTGCCTTTAGCCGCAGCGGTACCGATGAGCACCCGGGCTGCGTGGTGGTGCTTTCTAACGGCGATGATGGCGAGAAAACGCTGCCGCTTGGCGAGAATTACGCCAATAAACGCTGGAAGGATTTTCTTAATAATCGCCAGGAGATGATTGAAACCGACGACGAGGGCAATGCCGTATTTACCTGTAACGCTGGTAGCGTCAGCGTCTGGGTCATTGAAGAGGTGCTTTAAAGCGCACGGGCCGGCTTAAGCCGGCCCGCCAAAAATCGATTATGGCGCGGTTTTACTCGCCGCCAGGTTCTTTTTCCAGGCCTCTTCGCACTCCGGCGTTAAGCGCTCGACGCGGGTTAACGTCATTCGGTCATATTCCAGCGTATTTCCATTACGTTCAATAGGATAAATATCAAGGCTGCTGGTCACATTGTAGACCTGGTCATCGCGGTTCATTAATTTACCCGGCTCAGCAATCACCCGCTGCCACTGACGGCAATCGAGGGTATCCCCGTCTTTAGTGACGATAAACGTCGCAATCGCCTCAGGGCTTACCATCGCGCTTTGCGGTCCCTTCGATTGCCAGAACCCTTCCAACCCTGCAGGCGCTGGCGCTTTAACCACTGCCTGATAGGTATCAACCTGTACGCATCCGGCCAAAGCAAGCAGCGCGCCAGCCATAACAATCTTTTTCATCATCCATCCCACAAACCGATAAAAAAGTATTGTGGCATTAAAGCGTTAAGGCCGCCACCCCTGCACGATGTGCCCGTTGCTTAACCTCACCGCCAATCCCGGCATTTACTCTTACCGATTATTATTAGTTGTATGAAACATGAATGAAAAATGCATTTTTTGAATACAACACCGATAACATCCATTTAATTGACTGCCGCCTCATAAGGATAATCCGAAAATAAATTGAAATAGTCGCGACGCCATGCCCCAGCGCCGGGCATTATTACTGTCAGGAACTGATTATTCTTTTTCTATGGCTTTACTTTAAGAATATTCCTGGCAAATTATGAGTATTATTAGCAAATAGTTTAGTCTGGCTAATGCTTTCCGCATAAAGTCAGGCGTTATAAAAATGGACTTCATCACACGGCCAGGCGCCAGATGAATTATCGTTACGTGTTGATTGAGGATGGGTCATGTCAACGATTATCATGGATTTGTGCAGCTATACCCGGCTAGGTTTAACCGGATATCTGGCAAGCCGGGGAATAAAGAAGCGCGATATCATTGAGGTGCGTAGTGCACTAAGTTTGAAGGAGCGCTGCGAATCACTGCGTCCGGCGGTTGTGTTTCTCAACGAGGACTGTTTTATACATCACGAAGAGAGCAACCAACTTATCCGCGACATCATTACCACCAACCCCGATACCTTATTTGTTATTTTTATGTCCCTGGCAAACATCCATTTTGACCACTATTTACTTGTGCGCAAGAATCTACTTATCAGTTCAAAATCGTTAACGCCGAAAGACCTTGATAACATTCTGGGTAATTATCTACAAACCGATACCGCCAATCATCTAAACCAATTACGCACCCGCATTCCTACTTTATCACTCAGTCAGGCAGAATCGAATATGCTGCAGATGTGGATGGCCGGGCACGCGACTTCACATATTTCAAGACAGATGAATATCAAAGCAAAAACCGTCTCGTCACATAAAGGTAATATTAAGAAAAAGATCCAGACGCATAATAAACAGGTGATTTATCATATTGTTCGATTGGCTGAAAACATTACTTCCGGCATTTACGTCAATATGCGCTGATGGCAAACTGGCGGGTATCGCCGCCAGTTTCTGAATCGGGCCTACTCAGCTTTCTCAACAAAAATGCCGTCCGGGTGCCCCACTTCATTGAAAAACCAGATCCCCAGCGGGTAGTCTTCCAGCGCCACAAGATACATGGTTCCTTCACTAAACGACTCAATTGCCAGTACTACCCCCGAACGACGTGGGCCACCGTCGGTCTTTACCGTGACACGATCGTTTACCTGCATAACTCGCCTCCTCTCGTTTTGAGCCAGTGTAGAACAAAACCTGCCTTCACGCAGCGTTCAGCCAGCGCAACTGGCGTTTTTATAGACCGTCTATACTTAAAGAGGCCCTGTCAGAGCCGAGCGAGGTAGTGATGATGAAATCCGCTAAAGACCGCGGTGTGACGAATACAGACGGGATTGACGTTAATGTCGATGCCCTGCTGGCGGCGATCAATGAGATAAGCGAAAGCGAAGTACATCGTAGTGAAGATGATCCGCACCATGTCAGTATCGATGGTCGTAACGAACACACCTGGCGCGAGCTGGCTGAAGCTTTTGAGCTTGATATTCATGACTTTAGCGTGACTGAAGCCAATCGCTAAGCACAGGTGAAAAAAATCCCGACTCGCAGGAGTCGGGATCAAACTTGCTAATGCAAGAAGCACTTGAAAATTCGTTACACCGGGAAATCCGATGCATGGAAGACATTATCCTCAATTATTTTGCATGACAAGAAGTATTGATGATGAGAATTATTGAGAAATGCGGCTTATATGTACATCCAATTTAATAACCCAGGCGTGACAAGGCTTGCCCCTTATCGTTCTGTTACGAACGGTGCGCCGAAGCGGTGAGTTTTTTAGGAATTTTCCTATACCGAAGAATATCAACGCGGCAGAAAAGGTGAGCAATTTCACATTATCGAGTCCTATCCAGCCGAACAAACCCGGTTACGTCCATTCTGCTTTGCCAGATACAGGCGATGATCGGCAATCGACTGCAGCTCCTCAAAGTTAAACTCCTCTGATATCTCGCTACTACTAACCCCCAGCGAGGCGCTGATCCGCAGACTAACGCTGTTGTGCAATAATATCTCCCGGCTATGGATACGCAGACGAATACGCTCAGCAATCGCGCGTGCTTGCGACAGTTGCGTGTTGGGTAGAACGATACAGAACTCTTCGCCGCCAACGCGACCGGCAATATCCTCCTCGCGGATCTGCCCCATAATGGTGCTTCCCACCAGCGTTAAAACGCGGTCTCCGGCCTGGTGTCCGTGTTTATCATTAATACCTTTAAAATAATCCAGATCCAGCTGAATGACGGATATGGGCTGATTATTCCGCTGGCAGTTTCGGGCCGCCGCAATCGCCCTCTCAAACAGGGCGCCGCGATTTAACAGCCGTGTTAAAGCATCATGCCAGGCCTGCCATTCAAGCGACGCCTGTAACACGCTCATATTGATGACCATACGGCGGATAACCAACCAGGACACGATCAGCATGAGGGTAAACATTAACCACATCAGGGTCAGGGCGATGGAAATCGTCCCGAAATCACCACGCACGCCCTCCTTCAGGGTATGAATATGCAATAGTAGGCCGTCAAAGTTACGGATCTTTTCCCAACTGATATAGCGGGTTAACTGGCGTATGCCACCATGGTTATCATTGGCCAACGCATAGCGCAGTTTTTCTTGTTCCTCGGGCGAGAGCGGCGTCAGCACATCATCCGGCGCCGAAGAGGCCAGCAAGTTGAGCTGCTTGTCATACAGCTGATACTCGCCCATCTGGCCTCCTTTTACCGCACTGACGAGAAAATTCTGCAGGTCGCGGATGGAAAAATCCATCGCCAGCACGCCCAGCCAGTAGTGCTCATAATCCAGAGGAATCGAGGCCGTAACCACCTGCGGTTGCGTATACCCATCTTCCTGCTGGGTGGTTTGCCAGAGGATCCCTCGCCCCGGATTATCACGCTGGGTTTGCCGCATAAACCATGCTGACCCCGTATCTCGCGAAAACTGCGCCAGCACCTGGCTTGAACTGCGCGGAGCATCGGTGGTGGTGTAAAAGCCGCTGCGAGAAACGTAGGACATGCGCTCGCTGAAGATTCGGTTATTGTTGGTCAAACGCAGAAGATAGCCAAGCTCAAGGGTAGCCATCAATTCATTGCTGGCCTGAGGATTGTTACGCGACAACAGGTCATCTGCGTCGACAAAAGAATCGGAGACTCCGTATACCGTCAGGGTACGCCGGTTATTTAGCTCGACTGACCAGATAGGATCGTGACGTTTACTGATGTACTCCTGCTCGGCCCGGCGCAGAATGGCGAAATCCAGCGGGTTCTCCAGCGCCGATTGCATGCTGTTGCGGAAAAAGAGCAGCCGATTAAGATTAAATTGCAACAGCCCATCCATTTCATGGGCCACGTTCTCAAGATTATTACGTTGATTGGCGACGTAGGCCTCTTCCAGTACCCGGATTTCTCGCCAGATGAGTAACGTAGAAAAGAACAGCACCACGATGAAACAGATATTAACCACACGCCCTGGATTGAAGAGGCGACGGAACTTTTTTGGCCACAGCGGCTTATCCATTATTTACTCGCAGTACGGTCAAAGAAACCAACGACATCAACGCTCCTTGTCCGAACGTAATCAATATAAAAAGCGCCCGCACCAGCGGGCGCTGCACATCTAATTATGCTGCGAACGTTGCCCTTCGCCGCGGACCAGCTCATCTTCACGGAAGGCTTCACGCTGTACGACGTGACCGTCATACCACCGGCACTCCACCATGTCGCCGGCGATGCCGGTGACGACCATTCGCGGCCCGCCGCTTTTCCGTCTGACTTCATCACTGACCAACAAGACCATTTTTGCCTCCGGTATCAGGGAGAAACAGTTTCACCTTAGACGACGCCGGCCCATCTTGCGTAACCGGCGCTGGGATTTATTTCGCGTTACCGCGCAATGCGGTTATCGCTTTTACGACGCCAAAGACGATAGCGCCAATGATAAATCCTAGCACCAGATTAGCGACCACAGGCATTATGGATGCCAGTATTCCGCTCAGCCCATGGGCAAGATTTTCGATGAAATGATGCAGCGGCGCTACGCCGTGAACCACGATACCGCCGCCAACCAGAAACATCGCCAGGGTACCGACGAAAGTCAGAATTTTCATCAACCGCGGCGCGATGGCCAGGAGAGCTTTTCCTATCCATTGTGCCAGTACGCTTTTTTTCTCTACCAGCCAATAGCCCATGTCATCCAGCTTGACGATGACGCCCACCAGGCCGTAAACCCCAACGGTCACGAGGATGGCGATACCGGATAAAATCAGGATCTGATTAAGCAATGGCGCATCAGCAACAATACCCAGGGTTATCGCGACGATTTCGGCTGATAAGATAAAATCGGTACGGATCGCTCCTTTTACTTTATCGCGTTCAAAGGCCTGCGGATCCTGGGCTGCGAGCGTTTCCAGGCGCTGCTGACGCAGTTTCGGGTCTTCCTTATTCTTACGCGCATGCAGGTTATGCAGCACTTTTTCAAAGCCTTCAAAACAGAGAAAAGCGCCGCCGAGCATCAAAAGCGGCGTAATAGCCCAGGGAATAAATGCGCTGATGAGTAACGCCAGCGGCACCAGAATCACTTTATTCAGAAACGAGCCTTTTGCTACCCCCCATACTACCGGGAGCTCGCGGTTGGCCCTTACGCCAGTGACCTGCTGCGCATTGAGAGAAAGATCATCGCCCAGTACGCCAGCCGTTTTCTTGGCCGCCAGTTTTCCCATGACGGAGATATCGTCCAGCAGCGTGGCAATATCGTCCAATAAGGTTAAAAGACTACTTCCTGCCAAAATGTACTTCCTTCAATTTCTGTTTATGAAACATAGAGTATGAGGCAAAAGCGCCCTCTCGCCCAGAGATGTCACTAGTCAACAAAAAAATAACAAAAAAATCACATTGAAAGCGCTCGCCAGCACGTTAGTTTTCACGTTAACTATATGTCCCCTTTCTATCTTTTTCGTCGTGAGGAAGTATGTCTACCCGTCAACTGTTACCCCTAATCGGCGCGCTGTTTGCGCTGTATATCATTTGGGGTTCAACCTATTTTGCTATCGCGATTGGCGTCGCCAGTTGGCCGCCGTTGATGATGGCCGGGATCCGCTTTCTCTCTGCCGGGGGCGTGTTGCTCATCTATTTGTTGGCCACCGGCCATAAACTCCCGGCCCGCCGGCCGCTACTTAATGCTGCACTGATAGGCATCCTGTTGCTCGCTGTCGGTAATGGCTTCGTCACCCTTGCAGAACATCAGCATGTACCATCAGGTATCGCTGCGGTAATGGTCGCCACCGTACCGCTGTTTACGCTCTGTTTCAGCCGTTTTTTTGGCATTGCCACACGCAAGCTGGAATGGTTCGGTATCGCGATCGGCCTGGCGGGAATTGTGATGCTCAATAGCGGCGGCAACCTCAGCGGCAACCCCTGGGGCGCATTGCTGATTCTGATTGGTTCCCTGAGCTGGGCGTTTGGCTCGGTTTACGGTTCGCGTATTGAATTACCAACCGGGATGATGGCTGGAGCGATTGAAATGCTGGCGGCAGGGATTGTGCTGTCTGCAGCATCGGGGCTCTCGGGGGAGAAACTCACTCAAATGCCGTCCTGGTCCGGTATTTTTGCTGTTGCTTATCTGGCCATTTTTGGCTCGCTTATTGCCATTAACGCCTATATGTATCTGATACGTAACGTAACGCCGGCGGTTGCTACCAGCTATGCCTATGTAAACCCGGTTGTCGCCGTGCTACTGGGAACCGGGTTTGGCGGCGAAAGTCTCTCCTTGATCGAATGGCTGGCGCTGGCGGTGATTATTTTCGCGGTCGTGTTGGTGACGCTGGGTAAATATCTCTTCCCTGCCCGTTCAACCGTTACGCCTTGTCAATCGGATCGATAATACCGATGCCGTGAGTGTCGATCTGCGCGCAATCCCCGCCGCCGCAGATCCACTCCTCCAGACGCTCGTTTAGGGCTTCATCGCTTAATTTCAGCCTCCCGCGGAGCGCGCACTCCCAGACAATAAGCACCCGCCAACCTTGTTCTACCAACAGCGCCAGGTCGCGGCGATCGCGCTGCACGTTAGCACCAATCTTTTTTAGCCAAAAATCGGTGCGCGTCGCCGGTACTTTAAACAGATAGCAGTGGTGATGATGCCAAAAGCAGCCGTGGGTGAAGATAACACAGCGGTAGTCAGGCAGCAGAAAATCAGGCCGCCCAGGAAGCGATGCCGCCTGAACGCTAAAAGTGAACCCGGCCTGCGTCAGTAGCGCCGCCAGCCGCTTCTCAATTGCCGTATCGCGGGTAGCGATAGCGCGCATATTTTTACTACGCGTGGCCTTATCGTGAACGTCCGCCATCGCTCTCTCCGGCAACACGTTGCTTTACCGCGACGGCAATTCGCGGCGCCAGCAGCTTCGCCACCGCGGCAAACACCGGAACAATCACCGAGTTGCCAAACTGGCGATAGGCCTGAGTATCGGAAACCGGAATACGAAAACGGTGCTCTCCCGGCGCTTCGAATCCCATCAACCTTGCGCATTCACGCGGCGTTAAGCGCCGCGGGCGACGCAGTTGATTCTGAGGATCGTCAAAATGCTTTTCGCCTAATGCCTTATCCCAACCGCGATCCACCAGGATCTCAGCGCCATCTTTGTAGTAGCGAGCAGAGAGCGTTCGCGCGACGCTGCCTGGATGAGTCGGGTCGACCAGACCGTAGCCAAAACCGTTGCCACGCGCCTGATGTTTACGCGCGTACCGGTAAAGATACTTCCACAGAACCGGCGTCAGGATGAATTTAGCATCGACGGTCGGATCTAATAACTCACCGAAGGTTGGCCGCTGCGGCGGATACAAACTGGCGATATCGCGCAGCGTAAATCCTTCATGCAACTGTAAGTCACGACGGAAACCCACCAGCACAATACGCTCGCGGTGCTGCGGCAGGAAATGACGCCCATCGATAACTTTGGGATCCTCGGCGCCCGCATGATCGGCATCCGCCACCTCATAGCCAAGCTCATCCAGCGTTTGCATGATAATGCGGAAGGTTCTTCCTTGATCGTGACTCTTCAGATTCTTGACGTTTTCCAGCACGAAGATCGGCGGACGGCGGGCGGCAATAATTCTGACGACATCAAAAAACAGTGTTCCCTGAGTTTCACAGGCAAAACCATGGGCGCGTCCCATGGCATTTTTCTTTGATACCCCGGCGAGGGAAAAGGGCTGGCAAGGGAAGCCCGCCAGCAGCACATCATGTTGCGGGATCGCCTCGCGGATAGACTTCGCCGCCTCTTCATCACTGATATCGCTGCGCTGGCTGAGAGTGATTTCGCGGATATCGGCGTTAAAGCTGTGCTCCTGTGGATCGCAATACCAGTTAGCTTTATAGGTACGTACAGCGTGTTTATTCCACTCGCTGGTAAATACGCACTGCCCGCCAATAGCTTCAAAGCCGTGGCGAATGCCGCCGATGCCGGCGAAGAGATCGATAAAACGAAACGCATAGTCGGGATGATGGCGCGGCGGAATCGGTAAAAGGCTCGCCAGATGCGCGCACTCCGCGTTCGTCAACCTGCTCGCCGCACGGCTCACCGTCGCCACCCGTTTGAGTATCGCCGGGCTCCAGTGCTGATCGCCAACAGCAACCAGCTGTGCAACCAGGGTTTTGACATCATATATCGTCATCAGCTGGCGCAATAACGCCTGCGCGTGTTCCCCTGCCGGCTCAGACAGGAGCTTTTCTTTTGGTAAATTTTGCGGCATAACCTCAACCAGCACGGACAATTTTTGCAGAGAGTACCACAAATAGTCGCAACGGATTTAAACCGCAGGCGCAAAGCGGCGCAAAACCGCCTCATCCAACGACAGAGGGTTGCCGCGCAGTTCGGCGCTCAGCTTCGCCATAAATTGCACCAGAAATTGGGCATTATGCACCGCCAGCGCTCTCCCCTGCTCCGTTTGCATGGTCTCAGGCAGGCGTAGCAATTTACTCTGAAAATGGTCGAGGGCATATTTCTTGTCATCAAGATCGCGCTGGTCAGCAAAGGGGTCGTCAGCATCAAACAAAATAGTGTTCAGCGCGCCGGAAACGGCAAAGACACGAGCCAGGCCAATCGCCCCCAGAGCCTCCAGACGATCTGCATCTTGCACAATTTTCGCCTCTACGCTTTGCGGTAATATAGCCGCACTAAAGCTATGCGCTTCAATGGCATGCATAACCGCAGGATAACGGTCGGCGGGAAAGTCGGGGAAAGCGCTTTGCAGGATAGACCGCGTTTTTTCTGCCGCCATCCGTGAGGACTGATGACGTTGAGGGTGATTTTTAGCCAGGCTGACAATATCGTGAAAGTAGCAGGCCGTCAGCATAACCAACTGGTCAGCGTCGCTATCGCCGACCAATTGCTGCGCGGTACTCCAGACACGGCGAAAGTGAGATATATCATGAGCCGCATCTTCCTGCGCATGATGCGCATTTAACCAGTTTTCAAATCGTTGTTGCCATTCAGCTAATAACATGAGCTTTTCCTGATGCCTGGACCCGCTGTGAGCATAGCAACTTTAATCGCGCTGTTCATGTCCCTGAATTTGGGGACGCGTGTACCAGGCTATCGCCCCAAGGATGGAACCCACACCTCCCAGCACCAAGAAACCCAGTAGCGCGCCAATCCATTTGCCTGCCGTTGAACCCAATTCACCATCAATGCTGGCGCCGGGAATGCTTTGAATACGCCCCACTATCCACCAGTACCGCACCATCGCCCATACAAAGTAACCGCAAAAGGCGTAAAAAGCCCATAACGCCAGCTTTCCACCGGGGCTCCGTTTCGCTTTAGTGCCCATTAAATCCTTCTCCATACTTCAACTACTGCGCATGATCTCCAATCACACAATTGTGATGTGCGTCACATTATACAATTATCGTGCTTATCTGGAAGCATGAGTATGGTGTGAGCGCTTTCGGCCACCCGCGAACGCAGGATTGGGGCGCTCTCTATATACTACGGATGTGGTCATGCTTTTAAATAAGACTATTTGATGAAATGTAGCGCCATTAATTATAAAATAACATTATTCCAAATGGAATTTATCACTTTATAACCTGTCATATTTTATGTTATTTACGGTACAAATATCATTTCAAAGGATAATTTAAAAAACATTAATATTCACAAAAAAAATAAAACACCAATAAACCACATGAATATTAACCACCAAAAGAATAAAAAACACATATATTAAATATAAAATACATACTTTGAAATATTTTAATATACTTTTATTACATTTTTTATTTAATTAAAAATGAACTTAAGCGGCTAGTATCAATTCGTCATTCCACAGGGAATTAGACAATTCATATTAATTATGATTAAAGGGAATACATAATGAAAAGAAAAGTATTGGCTATTATGCTGCCAGCGTTATTAGCAGCAGGCGCGGCGCACTCTGCGGAAATTTATAACAAAAACGGCAACAAACTTGACCTCTACGGAAAAATTGACGGTCTGCACTATTTCTCTGACGATGCTTCTGAAGATGGCGACCAAACCTACGCGCGTTTAGGCGTGAAAGGCGAAACGCAGATCAACGATCAGCTGACCGGCTACGGCCAGTGGGAATACAATATTCAGGCGAACACCACTGAAGGTGAAGGCGCTAACTCCTGGACCCGTCTGGGCTTCGCGGGTCTGAAATTTGCTGACTACGGTTCTCTGGACTACGGCCGTAACTACGGCGTTATCTATGATGTCGAAGCGTGGACCGACGTACTGCCGGAATTCGGCGGCGACAGCTACACCCAAACTGACGTCTTCATGCTTGGCCGTACCAACGGCGTGGCGACCTACCGTAACAGCGATTTCTTCGGCCTGGTTGATGGCCTGAGCTTTGCCCTGCAGTATCAGGGTAATAACGAAAACGCTGGCTCCGGCGAAGGCACCAATAACGGCGGCGGCCGTAAACTGGCCCGTGAAAATGGCGACGGTTTCGGTATCTCCTCTTCCTACGACCTCGGCATGGGCATCAGTTTCGGCGCGGCGTATGCTTCTTCTGACCGTACCAACAATCAGGTGGCCGCAGCGGCCAACAGCGCTTACGCCGGCGGCGATAAAGCTGATGCCTGGACCGTGGGCGCGAAATACGATGCTAACAACATCTACCTGGCCGCAATGTATGCGGAAACCCGCAACATGACTTCCTTCGGTAAATCCACCAGCTATCTTGGCGGCGGTATTGCCAACAAGACGCAGAACGTCGAAGTTGTTGCCCAGTATCAGTTCGACGATTTCGGTTTACCGTTGCGTCCATCTGTCGCTTATCTGCAATCTAAAGGTAAAGACCTGTACAACAGCGGCGACAAAGACCTGGTTAAATACGTTGATGTTGGTATGACTTACTACTTCAACAAAAATATGTCCACCTACGTTGATTACAAAATCAACCTGCTGGACGAAGACGACTACTTCTATCGCGCTAACGGCATCGCGACGGATGACGTAGTCGCACTGGGCCTGGTCTACCAGTTCTAAGAGTCACCGTTTTACCAAAGCCTGCCACGGCAGGCTTTTTTTTGTTAATACGCCTTTAAAATATCCCCTTCACAGGGAAGAACATTTTGTGACACTTAAACAGGTAAGAACTGGGTTGGTTTACAGCATGGGAGTTATGTCGTGCCGCATCACAACACGTTAAACCTGTTATGAAGAGCATAACTACAGCAGACTTAGCTGTCTGATATGCATTGATTGAAAAAACGACAAATTGGTATAATTGCAAAGTGAAATTATTTAAATGTAAACACTGCATGCGCTGCGGTAAAAAGCTAGGGTTCTTCGAAAGATTAATGGCTGAGAAAGATCATCTCTGTGATGAGTGTTGTTCTAAAGTAAGCAAATACATGTATGACAAGAGACAATAAGTTTCCAACCGCAAGGCAGGAAAACGACTCAAATTCGCATGGATAAGTCTTATGATATGTAAAATCTCATGACCCGTGAACAAGGTAATGGGGTTCGTTTTCTCTTACAATTGCGACATCAATAGCGACCAATACGGATGGTCAATAATATTGATCAGGTTTGCCATTTGGTTGCGATAGCCAGGTACTAGTATTGTAAACAATCATCTCGGTTAGTTGTTAACCGTCCATTTCAATTTTTTATCGCGCTTTAAATAATCAAAAAGAGGAATAATGGAAACAGCAAAATGCTTACAGCGGTTGGTTATGCCAAACGCCAGGTTTGGGGCTTCTGAAAGCATGTACATCAGAGGGAGCCTTTTTTCATTTTCGGGAAATATCATTACCATATTTCCCGGAGGGAAAATTTCTTTTGATACCTATTACAATGGTTTTTCCACTATTCTCTGGAAAGAAAAATGCGGAATACACGATCTCGCGTTCAATGCATCAGGCACTGGGTTAGCCAAAATCAGCGCGATGCTCATTACAGAAGAAAATTCAAAATATGAGCTAGCATCGGCGACCGTGGCACTGGATAACCTCACTCGAGAAATATTCACCCTGGATTTGGGCAACACTCTCAATCGAGGCATTATATATATTGAAATAATTCCGATAGATGGAATTGTCTCCCTTAATAGCGGGGAATGGTTTACCAAACAGTCTCCCCGCAGAGAGGTTAAGCTTGGGATATCAATTACACATTTTGATAGAAAAAAATACGTTATCCCATCAATGATGAGAATAAAGCGAGAAATATTAGAAGATGATAACTATCGCGGACTAATTGATTTTACTGTTATTGATAACTCCAATAATATAACAGCTAATGAGGCTAATGGAATTAAGATCATTCCAAATAAAAATACCGGAGGTGCGGGTGGATTTATGAGAGGCCTACTTCATTACATTGATGAAGGTGATTTCACCCATACATTATTCATGGATGATGATGCAAGTTGTGAAGCTGAATGCATTAAAAAGACATACTCGATATTGAGTTATGCGTTAAACGACAATGCTGCAGTTTCTGGTTCGTTATTCGCAGGTGCGCGCCCCGACTCTTTAGTTGAGAAGGGAGCATTTTTTGATAGGGTATGTCATCCTATTTACTCAGGGTGGCGATTAAATGATGTGGAATCCCTGGTAAAAACAGAAACTCTAATACAATTCCCTAATTATGGCGCGTGGTGGTTCTTTGCATTCCCGATAAATCACGTCAAGAGTTTTGCATTTCCTTTTTTTGTTCGCGGTGATGATATCTTATTCGGCATGATGAACGATTTTGATATATTAACAACAAATGGCATTGCTTGTTACGCGGAGGAAGATTTCTCCTCTAAGACCTCACCGTTGACCGCCTACCTTGATACGCGAAATCATCTCGTGAATATGTTATATTTTGGCCGACCAGTTAAAGACATAATTGGTACATATATTTCATTTCATCTAAAAAGCCTGCTTGCTCATCAATATGATAGTGCAGCCGCCATCAACCTGGCTTTCAAACATGTTTATGGCGCTCCCGATTTTTGGGAAAATAATGCAGACATGAAGGATGTACGAGAAGAATTAAACTCTATTACTTTTAATGAAAAAATGAAACCGATATCTCCTCCAGATAACAGTGTAGAGTTTAAGTGTAATTTCGAGACAAAATCACGGCGACTTTTCAGAATTATTACGTTAAATGGATTCCTGGCGCCTTTAAAAAACAAAATTATTTATCAGGAAAAAACATCAGGCGTGTCGCTGAGACAGATTTTTAGGTACAAGAAGATCTTTTATTACGATCGAAGCACTAAAAATGGTTATATTGCTGAAGCATCAAAAAAACAGCAGGCCTTAGGGTTTATCAAGATACTCTTTAATACCTTAAAGATAATTATTACATCAAAAGCACAGCGAAAAAAATACTCAGAAGTGACTTGCAAGCTCACAACAGAAGGATTCTGGAGAAAGATACTTCTTCGCCAATAAATACTCTTTATCTCTTAATCGAGTGAATCATATCCCGTAAGAAAAGAGTTTTTATTCTTACTGGCTATCAACGCATCAGATCTTTTATAGTTGCAGGAGTTGAAGCATCAACAAACTGCAACTTTTTTATGTAATCCATTCACCCCGTCAAGCTGACTATACACGCTAGCATGTTTACGATGATTAATTCATTGAATCGATTTTATGCAGAACAATCATCACTGCACTACACATGAAGAGGCTCCGCTACGTGAACTATCGCTCAAGTCGTGTTGTGGCAACATGAGTTCATGACCACGTTTTTACCGGTGGGTGGCTGACAACTTACCGGCCCTGACTGACTTTTATGAGCCTGCGGGCGAACCAGCTCCCTATTCTGAAGCCTTTTAGGGTTGCCTGGTCGCGATACTTCTTACACCTGCTATTTGTGTGAAATTCACGCGAAATTAAACAACTTTCTGCGGCGATAAAACAGAGCGTCAGGTACGTATTTATGACCGCAAATTGACCGTTTCGCCGACACTGGAGCAACCGATTTTAGAGGATTCAGAAGATGATGATTGATAAAAATATAGCGACGGAATATACCAACAGTATACCAAGTGTGATGGATGTCGTTGAAGGGATTTGGCGTAAGTGATTGAATAGTGGCGGAGAGAGGGGGATTTGAACCCCCGGTAGAGTTGCCCCTACTCCGGTTTTCGAGACCGGTCCGTTCAGCCGCTCCGGCATCTCTCCGCTGTTGAGGTTGCTATAATGCCAGGTTCTTTGGCATTTTAATAGCTCCAGTCCCTTAAATTGAGTTCAAGTGACGACTTTGCGAGCGATATGATGTTTAAATGGCCGTGGAAAGCAGAAGAACAGACAGGCAATGGCGAAATCCCATGGGAACAAGCGGTTGCCATTCCGGTTTTAGCGAACCTCACTCAACAGGAACAGCAGCAGCTGTGCCAAATGGCGGCACGTTTTTTACAGCAAAAACGTCTGGTGCCGTTACAGGGATTTGAGTTAACCCCCCTGCACAGCGCGCGTATCGCACTACTCTTTTGCCTGCCTGTACTGGAACTTGGCCTTGAATGGTTAGATGGCTTCCATGAAGTCTTGATCTACCCTGCCCCCTTTGTCGTCGATGACGAATGGGAAGATGACATCGGCCTGGTACATAATCAACGCGTTGTCCAATCCGGCCAAAGCTGGCAACAGGGCCCCATTATCCTTAACTGGTTAGATATTCAGGACTCTTTCGACGCCTCCGGCTTTAATCTGGTGGTACATGAGGTCGCGCACAAACTGGATTCACGCAACGGCGACCGCGCCAGCGGCGTTCCTTTTATCCCTCTGCGAGAAGTGGCTGGCTGGGAACACGATCTGCATGCGGCGATGAACAACATTCAGGATGAGATCGATTTGGTCGGCGAAAGCGCCGCCAGCATTGATGCTTATGCGGCAACCGATCCGGCTGAGTGCTTTGCAGTGCTATCTGAATATTTCTTTAGCGCCCCAGAGCTTTTCGCCCCCCGTTTCCCGGCGCTATGGCAGCGGTTCTGTCAGTTCTATCGTCAGGATCCGCTACAGCGTTTACGGGAAAACGATCTGCTGGATGAAGACGACGTGCGGATTGTTCATTAAAAGCTCGCTTTGAATTAAACTTAGCCATTCGAATCAGTTGCTTAAATTTAGCGTTGACACAAAAATGCGAGGCCAGTAGTATGCGCCTCGTTCACACGATTCCTCTGTAGTTCAGTCGGTAGAACGGCGGACTGTTAATCCGTATGTCACTGGTTCGAGTCCAGTCAGAGGAGCCAAATTTAAAAAGCCTGCTTTCGAGCAGGCTTTTTGCTTTTTAACGTTCATGGCTTAAAAACTGGCTTCCCCCGCTGAACTGCTAATATTCACCGGCATCCCGGATCGCCGCTGTAGTGCATAATCCGCACGACCGACGTTTACGCCCGCTCCCTGCACAAACTCGCGTATTGCCGGGGTATACGGTAGCGGCACTTTGCGGTCTGACTCAAATTCCGAACGATTACGCGACAATGGTTCATGAACTTCCAGCCAGCGGCTGCCGTCCGGCTCGGTAGTGTACTTCACCGGCTGATCGATTATCTGTACTCGCGTGCCGACCGGCACATTATCGAACAGGTATTTAATGTCATCGTTGCGCAGGCGAATACAGCCCTGGCTCACCCGCAGGCCAATGCCAAAATTGGCGTTGGTACCATGAATGGCATACAGCCTGCCGATATAGATAGCATATAGCCCCATCGGATTATCTGGCCCAGGGGGCACCATCGCCGGCAGGGTTTTACCTTCTTTGGCGTACTCACGACGGGTATTCGCCGTCGGTACCCAGGTAGGTCCTTCCTGTTTACGTTCCACCGCCGTCACCCAGTTGCGCGGCGTTTCACGCCCCGCCTGGCCAATACCGATCGGCAGCACCTCGACGGTAGTGCCCTCAGGCGGATAATAATAAAGCCGCATCTCGGCGACGTTGATTACGATACCGCTCCGTACGGTGGCAGGCAGGATCAATTGCTGCGGGATAATCAACGAACTACCGGATTTAGGCAAATAGACATCGACGCCGGGGTTAGCCTCCAGCATGTTGCTGAGCCCCTGCCCGTACTGCGCGGCAAAGGTTTCCAGCGGCTGGGTATTACGCTCGGGCACGCTAATTTTAATCGGGCTGCCAACCAGACGACTCCCTTCCGGCGGTAACGGATAACTTACCGCCAACGCGCTGTAGCTGGCCAACATCATCACCAGAGAGCAAAGCAACTTCATACGCCGCACCATCATTTTCCCTTCCTCAGTCGCGACTCACGTGAATGAATTATAGCTGCTTTGGCGCCTCCCGCTGACCTGCTGTCCGCACTCAGATTTGATAATCGATAGCCACTTCCTCCGGCTCCATCGCCTGGCGTTTAATCTCATCCAATGACAACCCGGCATTGCACAGTTCAATGAAACGCCAGACATAGTTACGCTGTAACTGACCGCGTTTTAACCCCAACCAAACGGTATTAGCATCAAAGAGATGGCGTGTTTCCAGACGGGTAAAGGTATCCGCTTCGCGAGCATCGCCGGATTGCTCCGCCACCAGCCCCACGCCCAAGCCCAGCTCCACGTATGTTTTAATGACATCGGAATCCTGAGCGCTGAGAACGATATCCGGCATCAGCCCTTTACGGGTGAAGGCTTCATCAATACGCGAACGTCCGGTGATCCCCTGCCGATAGGTAATTAACGGCCAGCGTGCAATAGCCTCAAGCGTCAGCGGCGTAACCTCAATCAGCGGATGATCTTTTGGCACTAACAAACTGTGGTGCCAGCGGAACCAGGGGAATGCCACCAGCGTCGGATCGTTACTTAAGCGCTCGCTGGCGATACCAATATCCGCCCCGCCGTTGTGCAGTAGCGCTTCGATTTCCTGCGGCGTCCCTTGCACTAACTCCAGCCGCACGTCGGGGAACAGTTCGCGAAAAGCTTTAATCACCGGAGGCAGGCTATAGCGTGCCTGAGTATGCGTGGTGGCAATGGTTAATACGCCTGAAGCGTCGTTGGTAAAAAGGTCGGCCAGTCGGCGGACATTGCTGGCTTCGTTGAGGATCCTTTCGGCAATAGAGAGCAGCGCTTTGCCAGGTTCGGTCATCCCCAGCAGACGCTTACCACGGCGGATAAAGATTTCTATCCCCAACTCTTCTTCCAGCTCACGAATATGGCGGCTGACGCCAGATTGCGAGGTGTACAGCATGTTAGCAACCTCCGTCAGGTTGTAATCCCGACGGGCCGCCTCACGAATAATTTTAAGTTGCTGGAAATTCACCTTTTCCCCCAGGTCTTCAGACATAACATGATGTCTATTGTTAAAGTCTGTTTACCCGGCAAACAAATAATAAAAACCAGCAACTTATTCCTTAAAAGAATATAACCTAACTGACCAGCTGTAATTCACGATTCTCCAGGGACGGACGACTAACCAGCGACAGCAGGATATCTTTGACGGCCTGTGCTTGAGGAGATAAGCCGCCACGTGCCGAGGTATTCAGTGATAACGACAGACTCATCGACGGCGTGCTGATGCGCGCCATCCAGCCATTAGCCGTAGCACACAGCGCGCGCGCCGCCGATTCCGGCAATACGGTAACGCCCATTCCACTGGCGATTGCCGCAGTTAATGTGGTGATGGATTCGATCTCGCCAATTACTTTTGCCGACAGGCGGCGTAAAGTGAAAGCTTCGGTGACCCGGGCGCAAACGGCGCTATAGTCGCGCGGTAAAAACAGGCTCATTTCCGCGACGGCTGAAAGGTCAACGCTTTGCCCCGGACAGTTTTGCGTACCGACCAGATACAAATCCTCTTTCAGCAGCGGCTGGCTGACCACTCCCGCCACTGGCGAACGCTCATACAGCACCGCCATGTCCAGCTGACCGCCAAGCAGCTTGTCATTCAATACGCTGCCGCTGCACTCCTGCAGATATACGTTAACCTCAGGAAGTTCATTACGCACCGTTTGCAACAGCGGCATGGTGATCGCCGAAGCCGCAGTTCCCGGCGCAAGGCCAATTGCCACCTGCCCGCTCAGCGTCTGGCCAACGTTATGTACCGCCAGATGCGCCTGTTCACACTGACGTAAAATGGTCCGCGCGTGGGTATAGAGAATCTTCCCCGCTTCCGTTGGCGTGACGCCTCGCTTGGTGCGGATCAACAGTTTCTGCTCCAGTTCACCTTCCAGGGTCGCTACCTGCTGGCTCAGCGCCGGTTGTGCGATGTGCAAGACTTCAGCGGCCTGGGTCAGACTGCCGATATCGACGATTTTCACAAAATACTTCAGTCGTCTTAAGTTCATTTTGCCTCCTGTAAGGGAATGCCACTACTGGCCATTAAGTTACAGGTATTTTGCAAGATGCTTGCCAGGTTTTACGTCGCGACATCATCACCCTGCTGGTGCGGCAAAATAAGGGTTTGTGATAATACTGGTGGCTTCCATGAGCGCATGATATGCCCCATTAGGGGTATAAATGCACCATCACGGTGCATTTCGGTATGATTTATCATAAAAGGCTTTTGATTGTTGAAATTGTCAGCAGTCGCACGCTTTATGGCGATTCAGCCTTTGACAACACCGTCAGTCATCGATAATATGCGCCCCGTTCACACGATTCCTCTGTAGTTCAGTCGGTAGAACGGCGGACTGTTAATCCGTATGTCACTGGTTCGAGTCCAGTCAGAGGAGCCAAATTTAGAAAAGCCTGCCTTCGAGCAGGCTTTTTGTTTTATATTTCACACAACTCTTCTGCTTCGTTCATCACCTGCGCTATGGTAGCGCCATACTGGTTTTTCCTGATGAGTCTGCATGTTTATCGTTACCAACAGCTTTCACGATCTCCCCTTTATTCAGCACGCCGAATGCGGCTATCTTCGTGCTGACCCGGCGTTGACATTTTGTCGGGTACGTTTCGCCAGATCGCAACTACAGGACGCTCTTTTTAGCCAGTACGCCATCCCGCTCCCTCCTTCTCTTACTGGCGCCGTCGCAAAACGGAAAGCCGAATATCTGGCCGGGCGCTACTGCGCGCGCTATTTGCTGCAACAATCAGGTTGTTTCGAACCGGTGTTAACCGCTACGGATCGTGCGCCAATTTGGCCGGCAGGCTGGCGAGGAAGCGTCTCGCACAGCGAAGATATTGCCATCGCGGTGGTTAGCGCCGAGGACGACGGTTTGTATCCCGGGGTCGATATCGAGCATCTGCAACCGGGGATCATGCTGGAAAGCGCCGATATGTTTGTCTCGAGACCGGAACAGACGCTGCTTTCCTGTTGTGGTCTGGATAAGGAGTGGGCGCTGCTGCTGGCTTTCTCGGCCAAAGAAAGCCTGTTCAAAGCGCTTTATCCGCGCGTACAGCAGATGTTTGATTTTGATGCCGCCGCTATGGTCGCACTCGACCCGGTAAATCAGCGTTTCACGTTGCGCCTTAATAAAACCCTCAGCGACGAGTTGCCCGCAGGTAGCCAGTTCAGCGGCGAATACCACTTCCGTGAAGGCACCGTTCTTACCTGTCTACGCTAACACACGAAAGCATGTTCATTTTGCCCCTTCGGGATTATGATGGCGCTAACTATTTGACCTGCATACAGTGATAGATAAATGGATGTCATCGGCATCATTATGTCAGCGGGGAAATCCTCCGTCGACGTAGCGCTTTATACCTTATTACCCATTATGGTCGTCATGCTGATCATAATGAAATATCTCGAAGTCCGCGGAATTCTCGACATCATCGTGCGCTGGCTGGCGCCGCTGCTTAAGCCCTTTGGGTTGACCGGCATGAGCGCCTTCGCGCTGATTCAGATAAATTTTGTGAGTTTTGCCGCCCCGCTCGCCACGCTGGCGATTATGGATAAACGTGGTGTTTCCGACCGACAAATGGCCGCCACCCTGGCGATGGTCTTCGCCATGGGCCAAGGCAATGTATTCTATCCCTTAACGCCGTTCGGCCTGCACTGGCTGGCCGCGATCGCCATTTCTATTATCGGCGGACTCTGCGCCGCAGCGGTTTGCTGGTACGCAACCGGGCGTAAGTTGTCAATTGTCGAGAGCAGCCGGGCAGAAGCGCTCCCGGAAAGCGAACAAAATAATCACGGGCTGATCGCGGTCATCAATAGCGCCGGCGCCGACGCTATCCGCCTGGCGCTTGGCGCCGTGCCGATGCTAATTTTATCATTGACTATCGTCGGACTGATGCAGGCGGCTGGCGTCATCGAGATGCTGCAGCGCGTACTGATGCCGCTGCTGCTATGGCTACATATCCCTGAAAACTTCGTCCTACCCGCGCTGGTGAAATGCGTGGCGGGCGGTACCGCCTATTTTGGGGTTATCTCCGAGCTGGCGCAGCAGGGTAAAGTGACGCTCAGCCAGATTAACGCCTCCGCAGGGCTCCTCATCCAGACCTTCGACCTACCCGGCATCGGCATTTTCCTTGGCGTCAGCTCAAGATTTGTGCGTCTTTTCCGCTTCGTCGCCCCTGCCGCCCTCATCGGTATTGCGCTGCGGACGGTACTGCACATCCTGTGGTTCTGAGAACGATGGCAGACGCTGATTGATCCGCTGCAGCAGATAGGGGAAAAACGGGTTAGAAGTAGCGCGCATTAACGTATCAAGGCCGACGCTCAGCGTCGCGGTCTCGCCGCGTAGCGAAATGGTGCCAAGGCTAATACCGCTAAGGTTTTTCTCCGTCGGCTCGCGGCCATACAGCGAATCGGTGATGGGGAATGGCACCGCAATATGCGAAAGCGAGTACATATCCTGCGGCCAGGCCAGATGCAGCGCCTGCGTTCTCTCTGCGGTTTGCCCCGCCAGCGTCAGTCGCGCGACGGTATCGAGGGTGTGCTCAGTCGCGTTCGTCACGATAGTCGTAGAGTACGGACGCGGCGCCGGAGGTAACAAGGTATTCACCGCTGAGTAGGTCGCCGGGCGAAACAGCGCCCGCAAGTTCGCCGCCTGATTAATATCGAAAATCACCAGTTCGCTGCCGTTGTCCGGCAAATAGCGGTACAACGAATCAACCACCGCCCGGGTGCTGACTGTAGAATCAATCACCGATTGAAAGGTTAACACCGGGGCGAGAGAGGTTAAGCGTTGGCTCTGCGCCGCCGCAAGAATCTGTTTTTGCAAGGCCTGGGTCAGCAACCACGACTGGCGCGCCGCCTTAACCGGAAAGGAATTGTACTTATAGGGGTTAAACTCCGGAACGACATTTAGCCACGCCGCACGCGCAAAGGCGGGAAACACCGAGGGTAGCCCGGCAAGTCCTGCGAAACGGGCAAAAGCGGTTACGCCAATCATCGGCGATAACAGTATTATCTGCTGCGGCCTGACCAGCGATTTATCGGTCAGTTCATCGAGCGCATACTTCAGCGCCAACGCGCCGCCGTTAGAATATCCCACCAGATGCAGCGGCACATCCCCACCGGCAAGTCGCGTCGCTTCCCGAACCGCCAGGCGCGTTGTCGCCAGCCACTGTTGCCAATCAACGTGGGTTAATGCGCCCGGGGCGGTACCGTGGCCGGGTAAGCGCGGCGCCACTGCAATAAACCCCTGCCGTTGATACTCTTCCGCCAGATAGCGCACGCTGTAGGGGGAGTCGGTTAAACCATGCAGTAGCACCACCGCACCACGCGGTTTGCCGGATGGCAATAGTATAAAGGAGCGATTCCAGTCAGGCTTAAAGCGTGGTGGATAGACCAGGCTGTCGCGATAAAAGCGGTTTATCGGCGTTTTGTCAGCGGCAGGCAGTTGGTCACTGACCTCACGCCGCAAATCGGCGAAAATCTCATCTTCCCGTTTGAGATAGCTGGCAAAACTGGCGCGGTCGATTTCATCAGCGGTCATCTCATCGCCAGACCAGGTATGCCAGCGCTGCAATGCAGGTCCACGTTCCGATTCATATATTCGTCCGATGAAAAATACCACCACCACAATAACCGCCGCTGCCAGCGTTTTTTTCGCTAGCGAGACTATTCTTAATCCAGAATGATTCAGAAACTTGTTAAGCCGCATCAAAGCCATAAGCGTTATTTGCCTGTCCCGCTGCATCGCAGAGTTAAGATTTAACAACGTGAGCTAAACGTAAATTAAACCAATGGGTAGTTTCAGTTGTCTTTAAAGCGATAACACGTCAATTATCATGCCGAGTGTATCAAGCCAGGGTGAAAAAATGGAATGGTGGGTAAAAAAAGTACGGAAAAATTCATCTCCAGCAAGAACTTGCGTAGTTCTACAGAGCGGTCAGATCGTGGTGATTGCTGAAATCGAAAGCCGATGCAAACTGCAGGAAGGCGATAAGTTAACGCCTGGTCCTAATGCGCTTTATTACATCAACAATAACAGCGCGGCGACATTAAGAGTGATAAGCGCAAGTAATTTTAGCGCCGAACGCTGGGCACAGACTGCCTGACCCTGAGCGGCTAAGCTTTTATTATCAACGCGTTTGAATATTTCCCCGGGACAGTAATTTTTCTTCGCCATTTTCACGCTGTAGCATACTATCGACAGTATCAGCAGACCTGAAACAAGGAGCGAATGATGAACAAGAAGGCCGTCAGTCTGACCCCGGAGCAGGCGCTTTCCCAGCTGGAAGCGCAGTATGAAAGAGCGGTTAACGCGTTGCGTAAGGCCATTGGCGAGTACATTCATCACAATATCCTTCCTGATGAAATAGCCCGTGCTGAAGGCTTATTCGTCTATCCTCAACTGTCTGTTTCATGGGATGGCGCCGAGCACAAAGCCTTAAAAACCCGTGCCTGGGGGCGATTCACCCATTCGGGCTGCTACACCACCACCATTACTAACCCAAAACTCTTTCGCGCTTACCTGCTGGAACAATTAACTCTGCTGTATCAGGATTACGGCGCGCATATTAGCGTTGGCCATTCGCAGCACGAAATTCCCTTTCCTTACGTGATTGATGGCTCAGCCCTGACGCTGGATCGCTCAATGAGCGCTGGATTAACACGTTATTTTCCAACCACCGAACTGTCGCAGATTGGCGATGAAACCGCCGATGGTCTGTTCCACGCTACCGAGTATTATCCGCTGTCGCATTTTGACGCCCGCCGCGTCGATTTTTCGCTGGCACGTCTGAAGCATTATACCGGCACGCCGGTTGAGCACTTCCAGCCGTATGTATTGTTTACCAACTACACTCGTTACGTCGATGAGTTCGTCAGCTGGGGCTGTAGCCAGATCCTCGATCCGGATAGCCCGTACATTGCCCTCTCCTGTGCAGGCGGGATTTGGATCACCGCCGACACGGAGGCCCCGGAAGAGGCGATTTCCGATCTGGCGTGGAAAAAGCACCAGATGCCGGCCTGGCACCTGATCACTAACGACGGTCAGGGCATTACGTTGATCAACATCGGCGTCGGCCCGGCGAATGCTAAAAATATTTGCGATCACCTCGCGGTGTTGCGTCCTGACGTCTGGCTGATGATTGGCCACTGTGGCGGCCTGCGTGAGAGCCAGTCGATAGGCGACTACGTGCTGGCGCACGCCTATTTACGTGATGACCACGTGCTGGATGCGGTGCTACCGCCGGATATTCCCATCCCGAGCATCGCCGAAGTGCAGCGCGCGCTGTATGACGCCACTAAACAGGTTAGCGGCATGCCGGGCGAAGAGGTCAAACAGCGTCTGCGTACCGGTACGGTGGTGACGACCGATGACCGCAACTGGGAGTTACGTTATTCCGCCTCGGCGCTGCGCTTTAATCTCAGTCGGGCGGTGGCTATTGATATGGAAAGCGCCACTATTGCCGCACAGGGCTACCGTTTCCGCGTTCCTTACGGCACGCTGCTGTGCGTCTCCGATAAACCGCTGCACGGTGAAATCAAACTGCCGGGACAAGCGAACCGCTTTTACGAAGGGGCGATTTCCGAGCATCTGCAGATAGGGATCCGCGCCATCGATCTGCTGCGCGCCGAGGGCGACCACATGCACTCCCGCAAGCTGCGTACCTTCAACGAACCGCCGTTCCGTTAATCCCAGGCGAGCCCTGCGCGCTATGTGCGCAGGGAAAAATTGTATGGATGCAGAAAAGCAAAAAGCCTGCTCGAAAGCAGGCTTTTTAAATTTGGCTCCTCTGACTGGACTCGAACCAGTGACATACGGATTAACAGTCCGCCGTTCTACCGACTGAACTACAGAGGAATCGTGTGAACGGGGCGAATATTAGCGAGCACGCTCAGCCATGTCAAAGATGTTTTTTATAATGGCGATCGTTTGCCTATTTATTCCTCACTTCGTCTAAAAAGTAACGCTTTTTCAGTATATTCATGACTTTTCTTCCAGCCGAGCCTTTAATCGCGGGTACTTCCACAACCAACGCCCGGTGATCATCCGACGATAGAACAACAGGCCGCGCACCGCCCAGTCAAGCACCATACCCAGCCAGACGCCGATAACGCCCATGCCCAGCATGATCCCCAGCGTATAGCCAGCAACCACCCGGCAGCCCCACATACCCAGCATCGACACCCACATGGTGTAACGCACGTCGCGTGCGCCTTTAAAGGCACAGGGCAAGGTCCACGAAAGCGACCAAATTGGCATAAATAGGGCATTGAGCCACAATAGTTCTTTAACCACTACTTTTACATCTTCTTCGCTGGTATAGAACGAAGCGATCAGGCCGGCGAAAGGTGCGGTGCCCCAGGCGATAAGCGTCAGGATAATGGTCGACAGCCAGAACACGAACCAGGCCTGACGTTCCGCCTGGCCGACTTGCCCTTTGCCCAGACGTTTACCGGTAATAATGGTGGAGGCCGATCCCAGCGCGTTACCCGGCAAGTTAATTAACGAAGCCACCGAGAAGGCAATAAAGTTTCCGGCGATGACGTTGGTCCCCATACCGGCAACAAACATTTGCGTCAGCAGCTTGCCGCCGTTAAACAGTACCGATTCGATGCTCGCCGGGATACCAATACCCATCACTTCCCAGATAATGGCAAAGTTAAACGGCTTAAAGTAACTCTTCAGCGAAATGCGCAGCGCCGGGTTAAAACCGGTCATCAGTACCCAGATTGTTGCCAACGCACCAATATAGCGGGCAATAGTCAGCCCCAGCCCAGCGCCGACAAAGCCGAGCCCCGGCCAGGAGAAGAGGCCGTAAATCAGGATACTGCTGATAATAATATTGAGAATATTCATCCCGCCGTTAATTAGCAGCGGTATTTTGGTGGTTCCCGCGCCGCGAAGCGCGCCGCTACCAATTAAAGCAATGGCCGCCGCCGGATAGCTCAGCACGGTCAGTTCGAGATAGGTTAGGGCCAGCGCTTTAACCTGAACCGTAGCGTCTCCAGCAACGATATCGATAATCTGCTGACCAAAAGCGTGAATAACCGCCGCCAGCACAATCGAGAACAAGGTCATGATCGCCAGCGACTGCCGCGCAGCCGCCCTCGCCCGCTTTCTATCGCGCTTGCCGAGGCTGAAGGCCACCACCACGGTAGTGCCAAGGTCAATCGCGGCAAAGAACGACATAATCACCATATTAAAGCTATCGGCTAAGCCCACCCCGGCCATCGCTTCTTTGCCGAGCCAGCTAACAAGGAAAGTACTCAGCACGCCCATCAATAACACGCAGGCATTTTCCAACAGGATCGGTACGGCAAGGGGACTGATTTCACGCCAGTAGAGCACCCGATAGCTCTTGCGTTTTTTAAACCAGGACGTGCGCGCTACGGCCTGGCGTACTGCTGAAGTGACGTTCAAGGGAGACCTTAGTGAGAAGAGTTGAAACAACATTTCAAATGATGATTGAGAACTGCTAATCCTGCAAAGTATTTTTCCTGATAATTTGTTGGCAATTACGACAATTTGTTGAGAGATGCAGCAAGCGAAGCCCCACCACTGAATTGATATTTGACAAATTTTTTTTCGCCGCTAAGATACCACTCCACACGATTCCTCTGTAGTTCAGTCGGTAGAACGGCGGACTGTTAATCCGTATGTCACTGGTTCGAGTCCAGTCAGAGGAGCCAATTTTAAGAAAAGCAGACGTTCAGCGACGTCTGCTTTTTTGCTTTCCACTCTCTTCTGTTCGTTCGCTTCATCCACAGACATCAAACATAACGACTAAACCTGCTGAGCACCGTCGAAATGACTATTCCTTCCAGCGTTTACGCGCCAACAGGAATAGCAAGGTTTACTGTCTTCGTGGTAGCATAGAATCAAGTTAGTCTGAAATATTTAGATACTTTGAGAAAATATTTTTAACACACATATACCAGGATTAAATACATGGATAGATCATTATTATTTTTTTATTGCCTGTGTGGGTTTTTCCTGACTTACTTTTTATTTAAATTTGCAAAAGAAAAATATAAATTACAAAGCTTAACATTTATCTTTTCGTTAATAATAAGTTTAGTTGTCGCATCTTCTTTTTCGGTTTTATCAACAGGAGAATGGTTTTTAGTAGTAATAGCATCAACGGTTACCCTTTTATTTTTATTAGGATTCTTCACGGCTCTACTAAAACAATTTGTAATGTACCGATACATTCTTCGTTGTGTTGATAATTTGAAACGTCTATCCCCTGCCGAAATGGTTGAATCTTTAATTAACAACCATAATAAAAAACAGTGGTACGTTTTATATTTTCCTGTAGAAGGCGTCATTGAGATTGGCGTTAATTTATTCGCTGAAAACCCTATTGTTGGCAGAAGATTATACATTAGAACTATGACAAACCGCCAAATGTACATTATTCCTGAGAACATCTCCAGCACTATAGATTTACAATCTAATATAGCTTGTACGTTACATGAATTTTACACCCTCGCCCCGCAAACTAAGAGTTTAATTGAAGATTATTTAACCAGAATTAAAAATGGTCATTTGCAGCCATGGCGGCTAAATGCAGAACCCGATGAAAAATAATCCATTCACGTCTCAAGTTACACCTGTATTGTAGGCTGGTGTATCCGAATGACGATTGTACTCTCATCGTCTAAATGACTCTTTAATGCAACTGCGGAATAGAGTGTTTTCCGGATCCACTTGTGAGTCTTCCCGCTTTTTTACTGCTTAAATCTTCGCTTAAGTGCTGAAAAAATCGCTGCCATTGATGATTTTACCAGCGAACAATCGCAAATGACGCAATCTCCTTTGACAACCCGTCACTCACTCGTTAACATGCGCCTCGTTCACACGATTCCTCTGTAGTTCAGTCGGTAGAACGGCGGACTGTTAATCCGTATGTCACTGGTTCGAGTCCAGTCAGAGGAGCCAAATTCAGAAAAGCCTGCTTTCGAGCAGGCTTTTTGCTTTTCTATTATGACAAGCCGGGTACCGGCGTTGCTCTAAACGCATTGACCGCTTTATCAAGCACAACCTGATCGTCACTTCCGGAATCAAGTATGGTATTACGTTGAGATGCTGCGTCGACCTGTACGGTCGTCACGTCGAGAACTTCCAACCCCTTTAATGCCAGCAGCGCTCTAACTTGTGTAGAGAAACAAGATTCTGCATGACCTTTTAACGATGATGTATCGGTGGTAGCAACAATATGATTGTCAGAAATATAGTTACTATCTCCTGATGCCAACCGTATTATCACAGGTGTAGCGCCAACGGGAACGATATACTGTTTATCAATCGATTCAGAAATATGGTTAGCAATGATCGAATTATTCTCACCCTCTATATATAGCAACCCATACAAGTCATCTAAACCATTACTATACGCCTGCATAGGTTCCCAAGGTTCATGTTCACGGAAAAAGTGGTTTGCCGTCACCAGGTTTTCTGAACAGCTTTTCTCAAAAACCAGCATCCCTGGATAGAATGAATGAAACCTGTTGCTGCTAACTGCAGAACGGACGACACCAGAAAAATGAATACTGCTTTTACCGCGGGGAAAAATGTTGTTTGCTGTAACCAGAAGGCCACCAAAGTTCTCTGCATAAATAGAATATCCTCTATAACCGGCACCTATCAAATTATCAGTTACTTTTGAAGCCTGTCCCGACCCGCGGAGTTCTATACAATTACCGCACTCGGCAATAAAGTTATTATGTATCGCCAATGCATCGGCATTATATATAGTGATGCCGTGTTCAAGATATACGAACCCCATTCCACTAATACGGAATGAGTCCTGCGCACTGGCAATATAAATACCCGTTTTACCATTGAGGTAGGTGTTTTCAGGGTCGTTATTTCCCGAACCATCATCTACAAAATGTAACCCATCAATGCAAAAATCAGCAAACTCAACTGAGCTTATTCTTGGGTCACCGCCACGCTCAATATAAAAAGCCGCCCCTTCCGCTTCCGGAGTCGTAGCTGATGGCGTTATATCAACAAGTATACGGCTACCGCCTGGCCACAATTCATGCCAGCTTGCCCACTCATTTTCCGGGGTATTAAAACGGATACTTGAAGAGGTAAACCCATGTCCGTCCCCTTTAATTTTCAAATAACTGACGTCTATTACTACCTGAGTGAGCAAATGATAGTCTCCAGGTGGAATAAAGATCACGGCCCCCGGCTTCCCGCCATCATTAACATCTGTGTCAGTCTGCCGTTTTTTAATATCAGCAATAATACTATTAATCACAAAACCGATATCTTCAAAAGGGTTACCTTCACTCCACTCTGTTACATCATAATAATTATTACTCGACATGCGTTATTTCTCCCTACATTATTAGGATAGGTAGATATTATGGTTCTAGTGACCGTCTGGACATTATAATAAGTAACACCTCCCCTGATTTCTTTCAGAAAAATTTTAACTAATGATTAACCACTGTGGTCGTATCTCGCCCGATGTCATGATGCGGTGAAGAACCGTTATTAAGTTCACGCTTAGCGAGTTCCACTTTAATTTGCTCAAGAAAGTGGTTATTCAATTTAAAGTATCTAACTACAAATGCACTAAGAAAATAGGTAATCATTGGCAGTAAAGAAAACATAATAATGATACCTTCGATAGTCTCTGTGTTTTGTTGAGGTTTATTAGCGATGTAACCCGTTAATGATAATATCCACGCAACAATCGCACCAGCAACTGCCAGGCCCATTTTTAACATAAATAAATTACCGGCAAATGAAATACCGGTAAGGCGTTTACCGTATTTCCAGTCACCGTAGTCATCAACGTCGGACATCATAGCCCATAATATTGGGCCTGATTGAATTAAATGCAGGATGTTAATGATGATAAAGAGTGTAAGTAGTGGCAGCAAAGACCTGGGATCGACAAACCATAGAGCTAAAGAAAGGAAGCCAAGAACGATATTAATCGAACGGAACAGCTTAATTTTATCAAAACGATCGGTGAGTGGTTTCGCTATAACACTACCTAGCATGTTACATGCAACACCAAGAGCCAAAAAAAACGTAGTAAATCCGACGGAGGCTTGCATAACATAGGTAGCATAATAAATAGTCACTGCACCACGAATAAATGCCGGAAAAACATTAAGGAAAGTAATACATATCATCAATAACCATTGATCGTTTTTGATGATATCTTTTAGATCATTTATTAAAGAGTCATTAACTTTAATTGCAGTAACACGTTCTTTGATACTGGCAAAACAAAAGAAGAACATTAGTGTCGCAGCGCCTCCCATGATTACCATAGTCAACTGAAAACCAGCCGCTCTGTTACCGTTACCTAACCAGTCTGTTAAGGGTAAAATTGAAGAAGAGACAATTAGCGTCGCCAATCCATTGAGGAAAAATCGCCATGACAAACAGCCTAAACGCTCTTTCTGGTTTAGCGTGATCACACCAGCTACTGAGCAATATGGAATATTGATAGCAGTATAAATCAATGACATCACAAGATATGTCACCCAGGCATAAACAATTTTTCCATTCATACTTAAATCGGGCGTTGTGAACATCAGTACTGCTCCCAAACCAAATGGCAATGCCATCCATAATAACCATGGTCGGAATTTACCCCATCGGCTACGAGTACGATCGCAAATCGCCCCCATAACCGGATCGCTAAAGGCATCAAAAATACGAATGACCAGAAACAAGGTACCGACAACACCGGGAGCTAAGCCATAAACATCTGTGTAGAACCATGTTAGATATAACGCCAGTACACTCCAAATCATACAAGAACCAGCATCTCCCATTCCATAACCAATTTTTTCTTTTAAATGCAGTTTGCCGTAAACACCTTGCCTTTCGATTGAGTTTGCAGACATAGAAAACCTCTAGAGTATACAGTCATAAGTGTTCAACAGAGGTTAGTAAACCAATGTTAGTTTATATTTATAAGTTAATAATGGCGTATATAGATTAAAACAAAGTAATATTAATACTCACACTACTCTCCCGAATAATTAACCGAGAGACAATTTCGTGCATTTCAATACTGCCTTGCTTCGTTTCGTTGTTAATCATTTGAAATGCCAGATGGGCGATTTCACTTATCGGTTGCGCCACACTGGTAATTTTTTTAGTTTGTGCCAGTAAAGTATTATCAAAACTAGCGATGGCAATATCTTTAGGCACAGATATTCCTTTTTCTTTTAACCCATCAATAATATAACTAGCAGCCACATCGTTATAAACCCAGAGAGATGAGCAATGATTTATTCTCGCGGCTAGCCTGACAATAATATCATCGAGTATACTAATATGCCCTGACGTTTTCTCACCCTCACCTTTCGCTATCCAAAACTGATTTTCTTTATCTATAGACAATCCCTGGCCGGTAATTCGTTTTGCCCATGAAAAAACCTTTCGGTTATCTGCGCCTTCCTGCGCTACAAATCCAAACGTGGTATGACCGGTCTGAATAAAATGCTCAGCTATAACTTCCGCCCCTTTACTTTGATCGATAGAAACAGAATTGAAAAATCGCGATACCAGCGTAACCACGGCAACGGGGATATTAGTTGCGATGAGCCATTCTGCAAGTTCGCTTTCGGCTTCTGTTGGTACCCATAGCAAACTGTCAATACCCATACTAATAAGCGTATATATTATTTGCTTATCTAGCTGCGGTTGATTCTGATGAGTTTTGACGATAACCGTTTTACCGATGTATCTTGCCTCTTCTTCAAATGTCGCCAGCAGTTCACAAAAATGTGGGTTGACAAGGTTTGGCAGAACAACAGCAATCAGCCCAGAACATTTCCCACTCAATTGAAACGCACTCTTGCTGGGCACATAGCATAAGAAATCCATTGCCTCACGAACTGCTTTGCGAGTTTCTGGAGCCACGCTGGGATGATTATTCAGCACGCGTGAGACCGTAGCGGTGGATACTCCAGCTTTTATTGCTACGTCTTTAATGGATGCCATAGTAAATAACTGCGTCGACCAAGAATGACGTAACTATAAAGTGTGATGAAAGTCAAAAATGTAAGCCACTTCACATGTTGTCACGTTACATAAAACAGCGATTTTTCTCTCAATTCTGCTGTCACAAAATGACTAAGCGTTCACGACTTATATTTAATGGATTCACTGACAAATAGAGGAGTATGGGCACCACGCCAAAACCAAAGTCGTCGTGGTGTTACGCTTGCGTAGATGATAGGTAGGGTTTGCCATGGTCAATAACAGGCCGATTTACGACATTTCCTGCTGCCTAATTTTCACCAGCACCGCTCCCAGCAATGCCAGATCCACCAGGACCGCCAGTGCGTAGACAAAACCTCCCTTTCCCGAATCCGCATAGTGATTGGTTAGCAGAGTCGCCAGGATAATAATAACGATACCTGCTATCATCGGGATGTTCGCCATCATTCCCGACGAATATCTTGCTGTAGCATTGTTTTGCCAGACGATGCCCAGACCTAATCCACCAAAGGCGATCCCCGGCATTTGAGATAGCCAACCGTGTCCGCTATTCCACAGCACCAGTAACATTAACCAGCCCATAGCGGACAGCACAAAGGCGTAGCACGATACCCTAACGCTAAAACGTGCTGGCCACGGCTGCCAACGCGCGATTGCATAGCCAACGGCAAAAGCTCCCACCAGCGTCAGCAGAGACGACAGAGTACCGATAGCGCCAATCATGGAGGAAACGCTCAATAGCAGCGCCCCCGCCGCGAATACGCCACTTAGCGCGATAGCTTGCGTGAACGGGACTACGCAAATTGTTGCCCCACCGGCGTGCTGATTAGAATAGATACTCATTATTCACTCCTGATAATGGCAAACGCTGATGAATTAAACTCAGCGTCTATTTCACATATCAGTAGGCTACCGCCTGTATAATGAGTACAGCAAACGCATAGATTTCAGCCATAGATGAGAAAAATTCAGCCATGAGAAAAACCCGCCTTCCTCCGCTGGGCGCGCTGCGCGCCTTTCATGCCGTGGCCCGCTGCCGCAGTTTTAAACGCGCCGCCGATATGCTCGGAGTGAGCGCTACTGCGGTAAGTCATCAGATAAAACTTCTGGAATCTGTGCTGGAGTGCCGGGTCTGTGAACGCAACGCCATGGGCGTCAGCCTGACCGACAGCGGCGAAATCCTCTACGCAGGCACGCAACGCGCCTTTAGCGCGCTGGAAGAAGCGACTACGCAAATTGTTCGCTCACACCAGCCGCCGTCGCTCACCGTCACCACCACCTCCAACTTTTTGACCCACTGGCTGGTACCGCGGCTGGCAGCATTTAAAGCGGAATTTCCCGCCATCGACCTGCGGCTCCATACCAGCGTCGAGCGTGTGGATCTCAACTTGCGCAGCGTCGACGTCGCGATTCGCTATCGTGAAACGCCGGAGCGCAAACTGCACTGCACCTTGCTACATGAAGACCGCTTTATCGTCGTCGCCAGCCCAGCGCTGGGTATTACACGGCTGGAGGATTTGCGTCACGCTACCCTGTTCCACGTTGAACATCGTCACGTTCCGGCAGATTCGCCAGACTGGGAGAACTGGCTGCGCCACTACGGGCCATCACAACTGAATACCGGCGCAGGGTTAACCTTCAGCGACGAGACGCATGCGCTCCAGGCGGCTGTGGCGGGACAAGGCGTGGTTATTGCCAGCGAACTGCTGGCGCGCGATCTGCTGCAACGCCGGGTTCTGGTAGCGCCATTTGAGATGTCCTTACCCGGAGCGAACTATTATCTGGTGGCGACACCAGAGATAGCCCAGCGCGGCGATATCAACGCGTTGCGGAACTGGCTACTGCGGCAGATCGCGCTTAGTTGAAGCCTGTGAAAAGGCAGATATCGGGCGATATCTGCCAGACGGCGTATTACCAGCCGCAGACGTTAGTCTCTTCGTCAGACTCATAGCCGCGCACAATATTGATGAGCTCTTTCACCGCGTCAGCGGCGATCTGCGGGTCCTGTAAGGAGTCAAGCGAGTCAAAGTCTTTATCCACCGACACGCCATTATTATTATTCGTTACCGTCAGACTAACCCCTTTACCCTGTAAATTATCGCTCGAAATCCCAGAGAGTAATTCTGCTACGGCCTGAGCCGCGATATCAGGAACATAGAGCGCCATCGGCTTTAAATAAACTTTCTCATATTTTTCGTGATTGTTGCCATTGACTATCGCTAATGAATAACCTTTATTTTCACTGTTCATAGACATAGCTTATCCCTCAATCAGAATTTTAGGGTCAACGTAAAAATCGACATTAAATACGGTATCGTCAGATAATGCCTCAATGCAGTGCCACTTTTCCGCAGGGAAGACACCAAACTGCCCCGCTTCGATAGTCATCGTTTCAACAGGGTCTGGGCTCGTTTCATCGGCATAACCATAATAGCGTATTGCACCCTGCATCACCGACAGACGCGGATAGACGCCCTGTCGCGTGCCGGCATCAAGATGGCGTTTCCAGATAGACGCGGGTGCGGTCTCTTTGGTCCACATAGGGGTGGAACGGGTCTGAACATAATGGGTAGGTATAATGATTCGCTGCATGATTTGCCTCTCTTTCCGCGCCGTGAAATAACGCCGCGAATGGAACGATATATTGCATATCATATACCTCTTTTAATTGCTAAGGGTATTATTTTTTCGAATCTATTGCTTCTACCCCTATTTATACCCATTACGGATTAGCGTTATTTAAAATATAAAAAAGCGCCTGCGATAGTTCACAGGCGCCATTTTAAAGAGCGAGGGAAATCTTCTTTCAGTTGTTATTTAACAGCCCCGGCTTCCCGATCAAATATCCCTGGACGAGATCGCAACCTAATTGTTGCAGCGAAGTTAACTGTTCCTCGGTTTCAACGCCTTCGGCGACGATGCGCATATGCAAGCTTTTCCCCATACTGATGATCAGGCGCACAATATCAAGGTCGTCTTTTTGCATAGGTATATTGACCACAAACGAGCGATCAATTTTGATCTTATCGAAAGGGAAATAACTCAGCCGCGACAATGACGAATAGCCGGTACCAAAATCGTCAATAGAGATCTGAATCCCCTGCTCGCGCAACTGGCTGAGGATCTCCAGCGAGCGTGTATTTTCGTTAAACACATCAGATTCCGTAATCTCAAGATCAAGGCGTCGCGGGTCGAGTCCGGTCTTCTTTAGCACCGCTGCCACCGTCTCGGTAAGCGAAGTATTAATAAGTTGAATCGGTGAGACGTTAACCGAAACCTTCAGCGGCTGTTCCCAGCGGGCAGCCTCCTCACAGGCAGTTTTCAGCACCCACTCGCCAAGTTGGTTTATCAGGCCGGTTTTCTCCGCCACCGGAATAAACTCAACGGGCGGTACCATACCGCGTAGCGGATGGAACCAGCGTACCAGCGCCTCGTAGCCGTAGATTTCACGCGACACCGTGTCGGCGATTGGCTGGTAGTAAACCTTGAACTGGTCATTTTCCAGCGCATGCAGCAGATCGTCCTCAAAGGATTTGTTTTCCTGTAAACGTTGCAACATGCCAGGACGGAAAATCTCCACGTGGCCCGCGCCAGACTTTTTCGCTTCATACAGCGCCAGATCGGCACATTTGTATAAGTAATCGGTACGACTTTCACCATCGGAGATAACGATGCCGATGCAAGCGCCGATGTTAATCAATGAATCGTAGATATAGTAGGGCTGGCTGATTTTCTCGCGGATCACATCCGCCCGCTCCAGCGCCATTTCTTCGCTCAGATCCTGCGATACAAGGGCAAATTCGTCGCCGCCAAGCCGGTACAGCGTCTCTGATGTTTTACGGAAGAACGACAGGCGGCTGGCGAGCTCCTGCAGCAGTTTGTCACCCGCATCATGTCCCAGGGTATCGTTAACATCTTTAAAATTATCCAGGTCGAACAACATAACCACAGCGCAACCATTATAAGGTTTTACGTGATTAACCACTTCCTGCAGCCTCTGCCAGAAAGAGAGGCGGTTAGGCATGCCTGTTAACGAATCGTGATAAGCGTCATATTGCAAACGGCGGTTTTGTACCTGCAGTTTCTCTTTCGACAGCTGCAAATCGTTAGCTAACAACTTCATGCGCACATGCGCTCGACGCAAGTTATTATTTTGCCGAAGCATCAATAAACCCAGAGAAATACACATCGTAATCAGCAAGATTGAAATCACCGAATAGATGTAATAAAGATGCTGAATCTTATCGTGCGTAAGATTAACGACATCAAAGTCCTGCGCCAGGGTCATGGAGGCCAGTGAGGTCATCGGGCCATCCAACTTACTCATGGTATGCAACAGAGTCACCATCTGCTCAGGCGTCATGGTGTCCAGTTGCCGATCGAGTTGATCGAGGATCTGAATCAGACTGGTAACCGTGGCCTGCCGCTGCTCGCTTTTTCTGATGAACTGGCCCAGATCGCCCTGCTGTAGCAGCTCGATCTGGCTCATCATTATTTCCAGGCGCAGGCGTACCTCATCGCGGTCGGTCCCCTTCACGTTCAGCGCCAGGGCGCTTAAACGAGCCTCAAGACGCATATATTCAGAGACCATCTGGGATACGGACCACGAGTCGGTGTAACGTGTTAATTTTTGCAGCTCACTCTGCCGCTCATGCACCAGATAGGTAATGTATCCGGTGACGATAAAAAGCGACAAAATAATGGCAGTGAGTATTCGATTCAAGATCAGAGCCTTACTCAATTATAATCTTTGAAACCTGCCATGCCGAGCGGGAATAATAGATTTGGTTCTGTAACTCCGCGCTACTATCGTAGGGATAAACAATAAAAAGCGGCCCTTTGTCACGAATGCGCATATATTCGCCATTCATCTTCAGCGCGAGGATCACCGGGAATTTATGAAAATCCTCCACCGGCACCTCGGTTGTATAATCATTCAGAGCCATCACTTTCGCCGTCTTACCTTGCGCACCCACTAAGTCCATAAGTTTGCTAAGTGAAATACCGTCAAAGCGCACTTTTCCTGAATACCAGGGTGTGGTTGTGATCACTGTCTCATTGCCCAATTTTTCTAACGCGGCAACGTCAAATACGGCGGTATCGCCTTCGTTTGTATTGGTAATCTTTCCTGAAATGGTTAAAACGGGTTTGCCCGTTGGCGCAGGCAGTTTTTCTGCGAAAGCATTAGGTAAAACTAAAACATAAAATAAAACTGCAAAAATTAGACGCATATCACCCACCATATCCAGCGTTGGAGATAGTAATTGTAAACCATTTACGTGAATTCTTAAAAGCTGTCCCAGTGGGGCGACAAAAATAAAATAGCAGTCATGGTCAACAGTTAACCCGCGCCAGCGGTGGAAATTAAATGTTCGATTTAGACATTTTTTACTTTATTGTCTTTCCTGCAGGTAAAAAACTTTTCAGTTGAACTTGTGCGCGGTAATCTCCCTAACGGCGCGAAGATAAGAAAACGTCTCATTCAAATAATAACAAATTAGCAACAAACAGGACAGACATGGACTCAACGCTTATTTCACCCGACTCCGGCAAGGGGGTTGGTTCTCTTAATCGCGCTCGTCGCGCGGCATGGGGCAGCTTTGCCGGCGCCGTCGTCGACTGGTACGATTTTCTGTTGTACGGCATCACCGCCGCACTGGTGTTCAACCGCGAATTTTTCCCACAAATTGGCCCGGCGATGGGCACGCTGGCAGCCTTCGCGACTTTCGGTGTCGGCTTCCTCTTCCGCCCGCTCGGCGGCATTATCTTCGGCCATTTTGGCGACCGTTTAGGCCGTAAGCGCATGCTAATGATGACCGTGTGGATGATGGGGATCGCCACCGCCTGTATCGGCCTACTGCCTTCCTTTAACCAGATTGGCTGGTGGGCGCCGGTTTTGCTGGTGATTTTGCGCGCGGTGCAGGGCTTCGCCGTCGGGGGCGAATGGGGCGGCGCGGCGTTGCTGTCGGTTGAAAGCGCGCCGAAAAACAAAAAAGCGTTCTATAGCAGCGGCGTGCAGGTGGGTTACGGCGTCGGTCTGCTGCTCTCTACTGGGCTGGTATCGCTTGTCAGCAGTTTCACCACCGATGAGCAGTTCCTGAGCTGGGGCTGGCGCCTGCCGTTCCTGTTTAGCGTAGTGCTGGTACTGGCGGCACTGTGGATCCGCAACGGCATGGCCGAGTCGGCGGAGTTTGAACAGCAGTTGCAGAAAACGCCCGCCGCGAAGAAAAAACGCCTGCCGGTACTGGAAGCGTTGGTACGCCATCCGGGTGCCTTCTTATTAATCATCGCCCTGCGCCTGTGTGAACTGTTAACGATGTATATCGTGACCGCATTCGCCCTCAACTACTCGACGCAAAACCTCGGCCTGCCGCGTGAACTGTTCCTCAATATTGGGTTGCTGGTGGGCGGTATTAGCTGTTTTACCATTCCCTGCTTTGCGTGGCTGGCGGATAGGTTTGGCCGCCGTCGGATCTATATTACCGGGGCGCTGATCGGGACATTAAGCGGCTTCCCCTTCTTTATGGCGCTGGAGCAGCACTCATTGTTCTGGATCCTGTTTTTTGCCCTGATGCTGGCCAACATCGCCCATGATATGGTGGTCTGCGTGCAGCAACCGATGTTTACCGAAATGTTTGGCGCCAGCTATCGCTATAGCGGCGCAGGCGTCGGATACCAGGTGGCCAGCGTGGTCGGCGGCGGTTTCACGCCCTTCATCGCCGCCGCGCTGGTCACTTTCTCTGGCGGCTCGTGGCACAGCGTGGCGATTTATCTGACGGTCGGCTGCCTGATCTCTGCCGTCACGGCGATGTTGATGAAAAATCGCCATCCGGCATAAAAAAGGGGCTTCGTGATAACACCACAGAATACGGACTGCTGGCCTGACGGGTTCAACGCCGACGAATTGCCCATTGTCCGCTGCAATGATCCAACGCTCGCCGAACAGCCTTTGTTCGAGCGCGCACGCCGCGGTGAAGCCGTCGCTCAGCTCTGGCAGGCGCCGCAGGGGTTCGTAGTACCCGGCAGTTACCGGAAATTCGCCAATCTGCCCGCGGTCAGCGAAGCCTTTGCCGCCCGCGGCTGGCCGGTATGGATCCGTCGCTCCGGCGGCGGGCTGGTGCCGCAGGGGCCGGGGATCCTCAACCTGAGTCTTGCCTGGCCGGTAACCCAGCCGTTAGGCGAAGCCGCCGAACCTATTTATCTGTTGTTGTGTGGAATATTGCAACGCACGCTGGCGACCTTTGGCGTCGAAAGCCAATTTCAGGCCGTCAGCGGTTCCTTCTGCGACGGGCGCTATAACCTTGCCTGCGGCGAGGGAGAGAACGCGCGCAAGATTGCCGGTACCGCTCAGTACTGGCGGCCCGTAGCCGAAAGCCAGGGGCACATCGTTCTGGCCCATGCGGTGATATTACTGGATACCGACCTGCAGGCAGCGCATCAGGCGGCCAACAGTATTGAGGCGCAGCTCGGTAGCGGCAAGGTCTATGGCGCGGACAAAACGATTACCCTCGCCGAATTATTGCCGGGTGAAACCGACCTCATCGAGCGATTCAGGCTGTCGCTAGCTAAGACGCTGCAACGAGTGGGTTAACAGCGTCACTAGCGCGCTTTTTGATCGGCGGCAAGACGCAACCGAGCCTGCTGTTCGATATTCTCCAGTAGCTCCTGAACATCGTCCTCATCGATATCGAGGAATTGCCCCTCCAGCAGCGCGGCATGAATATCTGCACGAGTGACTGTAATCCCCATCGGTACCGCATTCGGCTTCACTTCTTCCGCAGCCAGCGGATGCGGGTAGCGGCGACCGACCAGGTTATTGAAGACAATCGCCAGCAGCGCCAGCATCATGGAGTTCAGGAGCACCGGCGTCAGTACAAACTGGTAGCCTTCACTGTGTACGCCGGCGCCGCCAAGAATAGCCGTGAGCGCCACCGCGCCGCCAGGTGGATGCAGGCAACGCAAAAAGCACATCCCGGCGATCGCCAGCGCCGCAGCCAGGCCGCAGGCGATCGCTGTATCCGGCACTAACAGCCCCACCGTGACGCCGATCAGCGCCGAAAGCACGTTGCCGCCGACGATAGACCAGGGCTGAGCAAGCGGGCTGCTGGGCGCGCCAAATAGCAATACCGCCGAGGCGCCCATCGGCGCAATAAACCACAGATTCACCTCGCCAAGCAGCCAGTGGCTGAACATGCTGGTGACGGCAAGACCCGTTCCGGCACCGATTGAGCCCAATAAAATATGCTTTTTCGCAACGGGTAAAGCGTGGGGTTTTAAACGGCCGAGGAAAATACGCGCGCGGGAAAATAGCGGGCGCTGTAAAACGCGTAACATCGAACGAATCGCTCACATCATAGGAAGAAATTATATTTCATTGTCTTAATTTAACTCTTCATTAACAACCATGTATTTATGATGCCTATTATTTGCAACTTTATCGGGCAGTGCGGGTTATGTGATTTTTACATGCTGCGTTAGAATCATCTTCCCCACCGGGGTTAAACCCACTCTACGGATTAAAGGTCACAATACGGTGAATAATAAGACAAATTTAACGAAAGAAGTGGCATGGGCCAGCCAGAATATGCCGCGTACCCTGCGCCAGGTGGCGGCCCTTCCCGACCTCAGCCATGTACGCCTGGCCTGCTGTATGCATCTGGATATGAAAATGATCCCGCTGGTGCAGGGGCTCCTGGAGAAAGGGGCGAAAGTCTTTTTGACCACCTGTAACCCAACCACCGTGCAGGATGAGGTCGTCGCCTGGCTAGTAGAACGCGGCGCGGAAGCTTGCGCCTGGCGCAATATGAGCGATACCGACTGGCAGCAATCATGGGAAAAAGCCATCGCCTGGGGGCCAACTCACCTTTGTGAGATGGGCGCAGATATTACCACCCTGCTCCACCAGCGCGGCGAGTTCGGCAATGTCGTCGCCGGCCTTGAAGCCACCGGCTCCGGCGTCAATCGTCTCGGTGATATCCGCCCCGGCTACCCTATCTTTAACTGGGATGATCTGCCGGTCAAAGAAGGGCTACATAACCGCCATATGGTTGGCCTGACGGCCTGGCACACCTTCTTCCAGACCACTCACCTTACCCTACATGAGAAAAAAGTGCTGGTGATCGGCTACGGCCTGGTCGGGCAAGGCGTCGCGGCGGCGGCAAAAGCCTTCGGCGGCCAGGTCATGGTGGCGGAAATCGATCCGGCGCGCCGTTTACAGGCCGCTTATGACGGCTGGCATGTCGTGGATTTACAGGATGCAATCGCATCAGCCGACGTCGTAGCCACCGCCACCGGCGGCAAGAAAGTGGTCAACAGCCTGGCGCTGGACAGCGCTAAAGATGGCGTGTTTATTCTCAACGTCGGCCACGTGGCGGAAGAGATTGACTGCGAACACCTGCGCCAGTTCCCGCATGAAGAGGTTATGCCCTATATCAACGCTTATCGGCTGCCGGAGAAAACAATCTATCTGATGGCCGATGGCTCAATGCTCAACCTTACCGCCGGTTTTGGCGATAGCCTGAATGCGTTTGATGTCACCCTTGCAGTGATGGCCAGCGGCATTCGTCATATCGTCACCGACGGCATGCAAGCAGAAGCGGATGTTTATCTGCTGCCGCAAAGCGTGTGGCAGCAGGCGCTGTAAGCACTATTTCGGGGGGCCGGTCGGCGCCCCGAAGCCGGTTAACGGGTTTCCGGCAGCACGATATTGCTCTCCGCCAGCGTCCCCATATCGTTGAACATTGCCCCTGCCGCCTCGACCAGATGCATCGCTAACGCCGCGCCGCTGCCTTCGCCTAAGCGCATCCCCATATCCAGATAAGGCTTCAACTGCAGATGCTCCAGCGCAATATGAGCCCCCTTCTCCGCCGACAGATGCGACGGAATCAGATACGGATGCAACTGTGGGGCAATCCGGCAGGCCGCCAGTGCCGACGCGTATGATAAGAAACCATCAAGTATCACCGGCAATCCGCAGGAAGCGGCGCCCAGCATGACCCCGGCCATCCCGAGCAAGTCAAAACCGCCCACTTTTGCCAGCACGTCGAGGCCATCGCCCGCTGAAGGCTGGTTGACCGCTATCGCCCGGCGTACGACTTCCGCCTTGTGCGCCAGCTGCGATACTGGAAGGTTCGCGCCGATGCCTACAACATCGCCGGCATCATGATCGGTCAGCACGCTGACTACTGCCGCAGCGGGGGTCGTGTTAGCCATTCCTAATTCGCCCACGCCGAACAGACGCACGCCCTGCTCCGCAAGCTGACGGGTGTAGCGCATGCTCGCCAGCAGCAGCGTTTCGGCCTGCTCCCGGCTCATCGCCGCGGTGCAGGCAATATTGCCGCTACCGCGCGCCACTTTCATATTCACCAGACCAGGGATGGGTTCGGCGTCAATCCCGACGTCAATCACCTGAACATCAGCCCCCGCCTGCGCTGCCAGCACGCAAACGCCGGTATTCTTACGGGTCATATTGACCGCCTGAATCGCGGTCACCGCCTGTGGCGAGACGGTAACGCCTTCATGCCAGACGCCGTGGTCGGCGCACATGACCACAATAGTTTTACGTGGAAAACGTAACGCGCCCTGTAGACCCGGCATGCCTGCCAACTGAATCGCCAGCGATTCCAGACGCCCCAGGCTGCCAGGCGGTTTCAACAACCCGTCAATATGCTCACCAGCGCGCGACATCGCGCTTTCGTCCAGTCGCGGGATGGCTGCTAACCATTCAGTTAATGTATTCATATGCTTCCTGTCAGCGCGATATATGCTCTATAGCAACGCCAGTAAAAAGATAACTTCGCCCAGTTCAATGGCCGCCCCAAGCGTATCGCCGGTTTGCCCGCCCAGCGTGCGCTTCAGCGCCTGACCAAGCGCCGATATCACCAGCAGCGTTATAACCGCAGCCAGCAGGCCATGCAGGCCCAGCAGCAGCGTTGCCAGCGCCAATGATAGCGCCAGGGTAATGACGGTCTGTCGGAAAGTCACCTTGCCAATAAATACGTTACCAAGCCCCTGCTCCCGGGCATAGCGCTGGCGGTACATCAACAGCACCGACATCCCTCGCGCCACGGCACAAGATGCAGCCAACGCGGCCAGCATCGAGGTGCCGCGCAGCGCCAGTTCGCTAATGACGAGAACCTTCGCCACCAGCACAAAGATCAGCGCCAGTCCGCCGTGCGTCCCCAACCGGCTATCGCGCATGATCTCCAGCATCCGTTCGCGGCGGCGGGCGGAAAAGATCCCATCGCAGGTATCCGCCAGGCCATCAAGATGAAAACCGCCGGTCAGCAGCGCCAGCGCCAGTACGGCAAACAGCGCGGCCAACGGCAGGCCGCACCAGGCATGAAGCGCCAGCATCACCAGCCCGGCAATCGCGCCAAGTAGTAACCCCACCAGTGGGAAAGTGACGATCCCGCGCTCATATTGATCGATTTCCAGCCCCTGTGACCAGCGGGCCGGAACCGGCAAGCGGCTCATAAAAGAAAGCGTGGCGAAGAACGATTTAATCATTTGATTTTGACTCCTATCCCTGAAACAACCAGCCACACCTCATCGGCGGCCGCGGCCAGCATCTGATTCACGCGCCCGGCAATATCGCGAAAATGCCGCGCCAGCCGGTTATCCGGCACTATTCCCAACCCCACTTCATTGGTGACCAACAGCACCGGCGCCGGGCAGGCGCGGCAGGCAGCAATCAGTTGAGTGATTTCTTGCATGACTATCCTTTCCAGCGCTGCATAATCCCATTCATCAGGATCCGTTTCCCCACCTTCAGCGAACAGAATATTGGTGACCAGTGTAGTGACGCACTCAAGCAAAATGGCTTCATCGGGTGCATAATCGGGGGTAATGAGTGGCGCCAGGTCACGGCTGCGCTCTGCAGTACGCCAGTGCGCCGGACGGCTATTACGGTGATGTTGAATGCGTGCGGCCATTTCATCGTCAATAACGGCTGAAGTGGCGATATAGAGCACCGACGCGCAGGATTGGAGTAAAGATTCGGCGTGACGGCTTTTGCCGCTACGCGCGCCGCCGGTAATTAGTATCATCGCGGCGGTACCTGAAGCTGGGACTGCATGTGATAAACCCTTCCGGTATCAATAAGTTCACGGCGGCAGTATAACAAACTGTCGGCTTAAAGGGCGATGCTTATACGGAGGTTTAAGGCGGGAAGATGGAGGAATCCGGCGGCCTGCAATGCCGCCGGAAGAAGTGGGTAGTTTATTCGCCGACTTTGGCTTCACCCATCACTTTGAGTTTTTTGGAGATATCGCGACGCTCTTTCGACAGCTCGGCGTTTTTGATGATGTAATCGTCAACGCGGTCTTCGTAGTCGGTTTTCATGCTGGCGATGATACCCTGAATGGCTTCAACGCTCATACCCGGCTTGATGTAATCGCTGAGGTTGTCCAGCAGCAGGACACGCTTCTGGTTATCACGGATCTTTTTCTCAACGTCCTGAATTTCACGCTGCAGTTTGTTCTTACGACGGAACAGACGAACAAACTCCAGAACGTCCTGGAAAGAAGGCTTAGTTGTTTCCATTTTTACACCCCTAATATTTGAGATTCGGATTCGCTAAAGCGACTGCCCTATAGGGCTAACATAACTGCTAGCAGTCGCTGATGACAATGTTTTTTCCTTTGCGTTTATCATAACCCTAAATGTTGCTGAATCGAAGCAACCTGTTCACTTCGCGCACGTATCTGCCTTTTATTTGCGCAGCGCGCGGCAAATAAGGTGCGACAGCAGCTCAAGCTGGCGCGCCAGCTCAATGGTCAGCCAAACATAGCCGTGAATCGGCGTTTCCGACAGATTATCGTCCTGATGCTCTTTGATAAGCTGTCGCAACTCGACCACGATCTCGTTGAGCTTCTCGGTGTTGGCGCGAACCGGCTGCGGGTTTCCCTCATACAGGGCATGGGCGATAGTCAGCAACGTTTGCTGGGTCATCCGTTGGGTTTCGCGCAAAGTCTGGGCGTTAAGCATCACAAAATGGCCCTGACGAGAGGCCCAATAAGCGTTGATTTGCAGTTCCAGCATGCATACCAGATTACGGCTGACGGTCTGGATGGCTTCGAAGATTGCTTTCTGAATATGCGTTTCTTTGCTGGCCGGGGTTATCAACCCACGCATTTTCACCACGTCATTGAGCGCTTTCTGAAGATGTTTTTCCAGCCGCGGGCGCTCAACCAGATTCGGCGAAAAACCGGCCTGATACAGCCGATTAAACGTTGTGACATAATTCGCCATCTGGATGCGCCAGTGCAAAAACGCCCGCTGCGGCCAGATACCGGTAAACAGCATCGCCAACAGTGAACCGAAGATGACATCGCCGCTTCGCCACAGCGCGGTGTTCATATCGCCCGGCGGCGCGCCCACCACCACCGCCAGCGTAATGCCGATCAGCAACGCCTGGTAGGGCCGTTTGCCGAGCGCCAGCCAGCCGCAGAGGAACATCGCCACCGCGCACCACAGCACCATAATTGGCAGTGAGATAAGTTCGAGTTTGAGCGCTACCAGCCCCAATACCGAACCGAGGATAGTGCCGCCAATACGTTCGAAGGCCCGCGGCACCACATTGCCCCAGAAAGAGATAGGCCCCATCACCACCACCAGGGTGATCAAAGGCCAGGTGCCCTCCGGCACGTTCAGCAGACGCACCAGCAAGAAGGTCAGAACAAAAGCCAGCGCAATGCGGATACCGTGCACAATTCGGTAATGACGATACAGTCGGATCTCAAATGGCTTAAGTGATTTATCAGCGCGCACGGCCTGCTCCGGCAAACAGAAAAAGCCAATTGTAGCCGCTTTTTTCGCAAGCGCACTGAGCTAGTGTAAGAAACCTTGTCAAAATCAGGGATAAAGGTTTATTAGCCGACGCGATTCACCGCCACATACATCTCAATATCCCAGTGACCGTCCTGGTTGCCGTCGTTAAGGTAGATTTCAAAACAGGGTTTATCAGCAATTTGAAGATCGCTGCTCTGCAGCAGGCTGTCAAAGAACTGCAGCCACGGCGTGGAGAAATCATGGTTAATGACCCGCGCGCTGGCGCAGGCGTAGTCGCCGCCGGCAATCGCGGTGAGGATGACTCCTTCGCTATTCGGCGGGATGACGTAATCATCCGCCACGGTAACAACGGTGTCACAACGCAGTTTTTCCGCGGGCACCTGCTGCGGATTATCGTAATAAACCGCCACCCACTCCAGAGCCGGCACCTGGTGGTGACTGACCCACGCCGCCAGTTGTTCAAACCCCTGCTTTACGGTCTGCTCCCACGGGCCAACCATATGAAACCCGGCAATCTTGCGGGCGTCGAGAGATTGAATGCTGTAGTTCATAGCACCTCCAGTGTTGATAGAATACTGTATAAATATACATCAAATTTAGCAGGCGGATGAACAACAGTATGTGCGCGGATTCACAGAGTCGCCACAAGCGCGAAATGAATGAAGCCCGCCGCAGAGCGCGGCGGGCCCATGGGTGCGGAGATTAAATGCCGTGATGCAGATAATCGCTCAGACGGGAAAACATCCCGCCCTTGCCAACGCTTTCAAGCGTCACCAGTGGCCAATGACCGACCACTTTGTCGCCATCGTAAAGCGAGATTTCGCCCACGCGTTGGTTAGCGGCGATAGGCGCTTCCAGATCCTTAGTATCCAGTACATATTTTGCTTTGATACGTGGAACTTCAGATTTCGGGATCGCGAGCCAGAAGTCCTGATCGGTGCCGAGCTTGATCTGCTCTTTGTCGCCATACCAGATATGTTCGACGCCAACCTGCTTACCTTTTTGTAGCACCTGGACGGTGTCAAAATTCTGTTGGCCCCAGTGCAACAGCTTAGCCGCCTGCTCTTCTCGCCCTTTTGGACTATCGGCCCCCATCACCACGGCAATCAAACGACGCTGTCCATCGACCGCAGAGGCAATAAGGTTGAAACCAGCTCCTGAGGTATGGCCGGTTTTCAGACCATCGACATTCATGGTTTTGTCCCACAGCAAACCGTTACGGTTCTGCTGGGTGATACCGTTCCACGTCAGGCTTTTTTCGCTATACATATGATAGACATCCGGCTCGCCGTGAATAATGGCCCGCGACAACACCGCTAAATCATAGGCGGAGCTATGCTGACCTGGCGCGTCGAGTCCATGGACGGTTTCAAAATGGGTGTCTTTCAAATGCAATTTTTCAACGTAGCTATTCATCAGCGCGACGAACTGCGGTTGACCGCCGGCGACATAGTCAGCGAGTGCGACGCAGGCGTCGTTACCGGAATCGACGATCAGTCCGCGGCTAAGATCGCGGACGCTAACGCGATCGCCCGCTTTAAGGAACATCAGCGAAGAACCGTTAAACACCGGATTGCCCTTGGCCCAGGCGTCTTTGCCGACGGTGACCATATCATCAAAGGTAATACGATGGCTGTCGATGGCGCGGTCGACGACGTAGCCGGTCATCAGTTTGGTCAGGCTGGCGGGGTTACGCTGTTGGTGTTCGTTACCGGCGGTCAGGATTTGACCGGTAGTGTAGTCCATCAGCACCCAGGAACCGGCCTGGATCGAAGGCGGCGTCACGGTGACGGGCAAATCAGCAGCGGCAAATGCGCAGGAAACGCTCGAAGCGAGCAAAGTTACAGCAAATAAAAAACGGCCTTTCAACGGCATATCCTCAAGATTTACAGATTCGCCGTCCTTTTTACGGAAGTTCGCCTGAGAGATCAGGGTTAAATTGCAAGAAAATATGACATGGTAGATTTATCGATGCTCATAATGAATAAAAAGCATAACAACTAACCTATCTAATATAACGCCATTTATTTTAACGAGGCTATTAACACCCATAATTAGCATGGGATTTAAAAACACTCAAACACAAAAAGTAATTAAGAAAAAACCTAAAAATGCATGTCATAAAAAATTAATATGAAAAACCTTCATGAGGTTATTCTTAAATACTTTCCATAAACAATTCCTATGTAGACATTTCAACTGATCATATATTATCTATTAACATCTAATTCACAAACATATTCATTGGTGTAACGATGAGCCAGAATAAAAACTGGTCTCCTGAGCTTGATGGCTTACGAGGCTACGCTTCCTTGTGGGTCCTGCTCGGTCACATTTGTATTTTGACACGATGCAACATCCCTATCCTGAGCAACCCGGATTTTGGCGTCGATCTTTTCATTTTGCTGTCCGGTTATCTGATGGCTAAAAATTACATTGAAAGGCAGCACGTCGAACCCTGGATGTCCGTTAAAACGGTAATTTCATTTTGGACAAGGCGCTTTTTCCGAATCGCTCCGCTTTATTATCTCCTTCTAATTGTGGCATTTATTTTCGGTGAAACCTTTGGTCACTACCGGGATGCTATCGCGCTGGCATGGCCTGAAACGCAAACTGAGACCGCGAGATATACCGACTCATCAATGGCGAACGTGTTAACGCACATCTCATTCACCTTTGGTTTCCTTCCTTATTATTCATTCAGGACAGTCCTTCCTGACTGGAGTATTGGGCTTGAAATGCAATACTATGCCCTTTTCCCGTTTATCATGATGCTGGTCATGGGGATTGGTTTCATTAGGACTTGCCTGGCATTGATTGTAATGTGCGTAATGGCTGCATTTATTTTCCCTGGATATTTCGCAGCATTCCCGATGCCCTCGATGATTTTATTCAAGCTACCTTTATTTATATCAGGAATGTTGCTCTATAAAGCCGTAGCAGAGAACCGTAAGATCTACGTTATGGTTGCATTACTTTCTCCACTCGCTGCATTTTTGATGGGTTACTTTACTTCACCTATCCGTATGATCATTGAGGTTATGATAATCCTTGGGATGTCGATTCTTCTGATGCCTCATAGCGATAAATCGCCACTAAAAGGTATTGTCTTCTTTAGCAGAAAGTTACTTTCCGCCCGCTTCAGTCAGTTCCTCGGTGACGTATCATATTCGGTATATCTGTTGCATTTGATGATTGTTATTCCGATGATTGGATGGCTTGTTCAACATCAGTCCTACGTGCAACTTCCTGCATTGCTCCGTTTTGTTATTGCTGCTGTGATAATTTTACCAATAACTTATAGCATTGCCATAAATCTATACAAATACATTGAGAAGAGAGGAATTGCACTGGGTCGTAAAATTATTAAGCCTAACAGCATAAAAGTGAATGAAGCGGCTTAAACAACGGCTATAAACAATGTGAGGTCGTGGCGATATTATTTAAAAATAATATCGCCACGACATTAAAAACCGCGACAAACTTTAGTTGCGCCTTCAATGTTAATAAGGGAAAATCAGGCTATCAAATAGATTATCAGAGCGATTACATTTCAATTATGGCTGACCGCGAACAACAATCCTTCCTCTTCCACGACTACGAAACCTTCGGTACCAGCCCTTCGCTCGACCGACCGGCGCAGTTCGCCGCCATCCGCACCGATAGCGATCTGAATGTCATTGGCGAACCGGAAGTCTTCTACTGCAAGCCTGCGGACGACTATCTGCCGCAGCCGCAGGCGGTAATGATTACCGGTATTACGCCACAGGAAGCGCTGGCCAAAGGTGACAACGAGGCCGCTTTCGCCCGCCGCATCAACGATCTGATCACGGTGCCGAAAACCTGTATCGTCGGCTATAACAATGTCCGCTTTGATGACGAAGTCAGCCGCAATATTTTTTATCGCAACTTTTACGATCCCTATGCCTGGAGCTGGCAGCATGATAATTCGCGCTGGGATCTGCTGGATGTAATGCGCGCCTGCTATGCCCTGCGTCCGGAAGGTATCAACTGGCCGGATAACGAAGAAGGACTGCCAAGCTTCCGCCTTGAGCATCTGACCGTCGCAAACGGTATTGAGCATAGTAATGCCCACGATGCGATGGCCGATGTGTACGCCACCATCGCGATGGCGAAACTGGTGAAAACCCATCAGCCGCGTCTGTTTGAATATCTGTACAGTCATCGTAATAAACGCAAGCTGGCGACGTTGATCGACGTGCCGCAGTTAAAACCACTAGTCCACGTTTCCGGTATGTTCGGCGCCGCCCGCGGCAACACCAGCCTGGTCGCGCCGCTAGCCTGGCATCCGGATAACCGCAATGCGGTGATTATGGTTGATCTGGCGGGGGATATGTCGCCGTTGTTGGAGCTCGATGCCGATACACTGCGCGAACGCCTGTATACTCCACGAGATGAACTCGGTGATTTACCGGCAGCGCCAATTAAGCTGGTGCATTTAAATAAATGCCCGGTGCTGGCGCAGGCCAATACGTTGCGCCCGCAGGATGCCGACCGTTTAGGTATTAATATTCAGCGCTGCCTGGAGAACGCCCAACTGCTGCGCGCAAATCCGCAGGTACGCGAAAAGGTAGTCGCGCTATATGCCGAAGCCGAACCGTTCACGCCATCGGATAATGTTGACGCCCAACTTTACAACGGATTCTTTAGCGATGCCGATCGCGCGGCGATGAAAATTGTGCTGGAAACCGAACCCCGAAATCTGCCGGCGCTGGATATTACCTTTGCTGATAAACGCATTGAACGCCTGCTGTTTAACTACCGCGCGCGTAACTTCCCCGGTACGCTTGATGAAAACGAACAGCAGCGTTGGTTAGAGCACCGCCGTAACGTCTTTACGCCGGAATTTTTGCAGGCCTATGCCGATGAACTGCAGTTGCTGTATCAACAGTACGCTGACGATAGTGAAAAACAGGCCCTGTTGAAAGCGCTGTGGCAATATGCGCAGGAAATCGTTTAACCCGGGCCAGGCCGTAACCGTAGCCCGGGAATACTGACTTAACTTTTCGCGCGGCTGGCGATGATATCGTCGGCCACGTTACGCGGCGCTTCCGCGTAATGATGGAACTCCATGCTATAGGTCGCGCGGCCCTGCGACATCGAGCGCAGCGTAGTAGAATAACCGAACATTTCGGCCAGCGGCACATCGGCACGAATAATCTGGCTACCGAAACGCTCCTCCATCCCCTGCACCATCCCGCGACGGGAAGAGAGATCGCCCATAATATTCCCCGCGTACTCTTCCGGCGTCTCCACCTCGACGTGCATCACCGGCTCCAGGATCACCGGGTCCGCTTTTCGCGCCCCTTCCTTGAAGCCGAAAATTGCCGCCATACGGAAAGCCATCTCGGACGAATCGACGTCATGATACGAACCAAACGTCAGAGTCGCTTTAACGTCGACGACCGGATAGCCCGCCAGCACGCCGGCGCCCATCGCTTCACGCAGCCCTTTCTCCACAGAAGGGATGTATTCACGCGGTACCACCCCACCTTTGGTGGCATCTTCAAATACAAAGCCGCTCCCCGCCGCCAATGGCTCCAGTGTCAGCACGACGTGCCCATACTGCCCCTTACCGCCGGACTGACGCACAAATTTACCTTCCACATCCTTCACCGTTTTACGGATGGTTTCCCGATAGGTAACCTGCGGACGGCCAATATTCGCCTCAACGCCAAACTCGCGTTTCATACGGTCGACGATAATCTCCAGATGCAACTCCCCCATCCCGGAGATAATCGTCTGTCCGGACTCTTCATCGGTGTGCAGGCGGAACGACGGATCCTCGGAAGCCAACCGCTGCAGCGCAATGCCCATTTTCTCCTGGTCGGCCTTAGTCTTCGGTTCAATCGCCAGCGAAATGACCGGTTCCGGGAACTCCATGCGCTCGAGAGTGATGACCGCATCCGGATCGCATAGCGTATCGCCCGTCGTGACATCTTTTAGACCAACACAGGCGGCAATATCGCCGGCGTGCAACTCGTCGACTTCGTGGCGATCGTTGGCATGCATCAGCACGATACGCCCGATACGCTCTTTCTTGCCCTTCACCGGGTTAAAAACCGCATCGCCCTTTTTCAACGTCCCGGAATAGACGCGAATGAAGGTCAACTGGCCGACGTAGGGATCGGTCATGAGTTTAAACGCCAGCGCCGACAGCGGCTCATCGTCGCTCGGGTGACGTTCCGCCGGTTGCCCCTTGTCATCAATACCCTGAATAGCCGGAATATCCAGCGGCGACGGCATGAATTCAACGACCGCGTCGAGCATCCTCTGTACGCCTTTATTTTTAAAAGCGCTACCGCAGAGCACCGGCTGGATCTCGCCGCTGACCGTGCGTTTACGTAGTCCGGCCACAATTTCCGCTTCGCTCAGTTCACCGCTCTCAAGATATTTATCCATCAGCTCATCACTGGCTTCCGCCGCGGCCGAGACCATTTTTTCCCGCCACTGCCGGGCCGTCGCCAGCAGGTCATCAGGTACAGGCGCGTAACTGAACGTCATCCCCTGCGTTGCATCATCCCACTGAATGGCCCGCATCTTTATCAGGTCAACGACGCCGGTGAAATGTTCTTCGGCGCCAATGGGGATCACAATCGGCACCGGATTGGCCTTCAGGCGGTCGATCATCATTTGCACCACGCGGAAGAAATCGGCGCCCGGGCGGTCCATTTTGTTGACGAAAGCCAGTCGCGGTACATGATACTTGTTGGCCTGCCGCCAGACGGTCTCCGACTGCGGCTGCACGCCGCCGACCGAGTCATAGACCATCACCGCGCCGTCCAGCACGCGCATCGAGCGTTCTACTTCGATAGTGAAGTCCACGTGCCCCGGAGTATCAATGATATTAATACGATGGGGCTCAAAGCTGCGGTCCATCCCGGGCCAGAAACAGCTTACCGCTGCGGAAGTAATGGTAATCCCACGTTCCTGCTCCTGCGCCATCCAGTCGGTAGTTGCCGCGCCATCGTGTACTTCACCCAGCTTATGGCTCATTCCGGTGTAAAACAGAATGCGCTCAGTGGTGGTGGTTTTACCGGCATCGATATGCGCGGAGATACCGATGTTGCGATAACGTTCGAGGGGGATGGGTCGGGGCATGATGCGTCCTTAGTCATTTTGACTGTCAATGAGCGGCTAAATCCGCCGCGGTTAGGTTTACGGCATCTATAATAGTACAACTGTACGAGTATATTCGAACTGTTTTCTCTATCACTGTTATCGGTCAGGTTGCGACGGCGCGCGTGGCGCAAGAAAAGGAGTTTGGGTATATTAGCCGCCAGCCGCCGATACGGACTGCTGTTCGCGTAAACAGCACAACCGCCGACACAGGAATATTATGATCGCCAATCACCCCGAACGTGAACAAATTCGCCTGGAAAATGTCCTTTTTGCCCTGGGTAACCCCTTGCGGCTGGAAATCATTCGCACGCTCTCCGACGGCAGCGAGCAGAGTTGTAACGCGCTACGCAAAGAAGATATCGCTAAATCCACCATGACTCACCACTGGCGGGTACTGCGCGACAGCGGCGTGATCTGGCAACGTCCTCAGGGGCGGGAAAACTTAATTTCGCTCCGCCGCGACGATTTGGATGCCCGCTTTCCAGGACTGCTGGATACGCTGCTTAACGTGATGCGACAGGAGAAGTAAGCGCTCCATCCCCTGCCCCCCGGCCGCCACCGGGGATATTCAGCGGACGCCAGAAACAAAAAAGCCGGAGGTTTCCCCCCGGCTTTTGTTAGCATAAAGCGTGATTACGCAACGTCTTCGTATTGCGGTACCGGGTTGCGGAAGCTTTTGGTTACGCACGCCAGGTAAATCAGACCGATACCGGCCCAGATCAGACCCAGGATCATCGAGCTCTCTTCCAGGTTAACCCACAGCGCGCCTACGGTCAGAGCGCCGCACATCGGCAGGAACAGATACTGGAAGTGGTCTTTCAGCGTCTTGTTGCGTTTCTCGCGGATCCAGAACTGCGAGATAACCGACAGGTTAACGAAGGTGAACGCCACCAGCGCGCCGAAGTTAATCAGCGCGGTCGCCATTACCAGGTCAAAGTTAATCGCCAGCAGCGCGATCGCGCCAACCAGGATGATGTTCATCGCCGGAGTGCGCCAGGTCGGATGCACGTAGCCGAAGAAGCTTTTCGGGAATACGCCATCGCGGCCCATTACGTACATCAGGCGCGCAACGCCAGCGTGCGCCGCCATACCGGAAGCCAGCACGGTGATAGTGGAGAAGATCAGCGCGCCCACCTGGAAGGCTTTACCTGCCACATACAGCATGATTTCAGGCTGTGAGGCATCCGGATCCTTAAAGCGCGAGATATCCGGGAAGTACAGCTGCAGGAAGTAGGTAGCAAAAATGAAGATCAGGCCGCCAATCAGCGCAGTCAGGAAGATAGCGCGCGGAATAACGCGTTCTGCATCTTTGGTCTCTTCAGACAGATTGCTGATGCCGTCAAAGCCGGTAAATGAGAAGCAGAGTATCGTCGCCCCGGTAATCATCGGGATAACGTGCGCATCGCCGGACCAGAACGGACGGCTGCTGGCCAGCGTACCGGCGCCCTCGCCTTCAAATACGCCATACACCACCATGCCGAGGATCACGGCAATCAGTACCACCTGCAACACCACGATAACGGTATTGAAGTTGGCGACGGACTTGATGCTGCGCAGGTTAAAGGCGGTCATAAACGCGACCAGCGCGATAACAAACACCCACGACGGAATCGAAGGCACCAGCGCTTCAAAGTAGATTTTCGCCAGCAGGATATTGATCATCGGCGCGAACAGGTAGTCGAGCAGAGAGGACCAACCCACCATGAAGCCAACGGTCGGGCTAATGGATTTCTGGGCGTAGGTATACGCTGAACCCGCGGAAGGATAGCGGCGTACCAGCTTCCCATAGCTCAGCGCAGTAAAAAGAATAGCGATTAACGCAAAGGCGTAGGCCGTCGGCACGTGGCCGTCGGTCATACCAGAGACGATACCGAACGTATCGAACAGCGTCATCGGCTGCATATAGGCCAGGCCCATCATTACAACCGGAACTAACGTAAGGGTTTTACGTAATTCCACGCGAGAGGTATTTGGAGTAGCGTTATGCGACATAGTTATCCCCTTTTACGGCGAAGGCCAGCGCGTAAGCAAAAAATTGCCCCATTTCTTTCTATTCCTCAGCGACAACGACTGTCGGTTTTTAGTAAATATCTATCCGGTACGAAGCCCGGCCTCTTGGTATTGAATGATGTGTCTTTCGACCAAAAAAATAACCGACACTTTAAAAAAAGCGTCGGCTAGTCTCTGGTTTTCAGGCTGCGTATTTTGCAACAACTTCTGGCTTAATGACAAGATGTTGTAAGGTTTATTAATAGGCTAAGAATTCTAACCGCCTAATATTCATACTATTTTAGTATTGTAGATCTGACGAATAGCACTATTTGCTAATATCGCTTGTAACCACCATTGCGCGGCAAGGCCAAAAACGTCTTCATTCCAGCCAATCCATGCCCGATGCAGCCGCGCGGGTGTGGTAATGCGTTTCTCGACCAATTTGCCCTTCTCCAGCCAGGCCTTAGCCAGATAACGCGGCAAGTAGGCCCAGCCCAGCCCGGCGCATACCAGCTCCAACAGGCCGTTCATATCAAAAACCGTCACACTCTCCTGCTTTTCGCTTTGCAGCAAACCGGCATCGCAGATAATCGCCCGATATCGCTGTAACACCCGCAAATTCAGCGGTTCCTTAGCCTGCGCCAGCGGATGATTAATCGCGACCACAAAACACAGATCCAGCTCGCCAAGCAGACTAAAACCATAACCCACCAGCGTTGGCGGCTCGTTAAGCGCGCCCAGCACCATGTCGGCCTCGCCTGCCACCAGAGCATCCCAACCTCCAGCATTGGTGAATTGCAAACGGGTCACGTTGTGCTGTTGATAAAACTGTTCCATGAGTGAAGTTAAAAGAGAGAAAGGAAAAGTCATATCGACGCTGATGGTCAGGGTATTTTCCCAGCCCTGATGTAACCTGATAGCCTGCAGCTCAAGTTCACGAGCGGTATGAAGTAGCTCACGCCCCTTTTCCAACAGCATCTGCCCGGTGCAAGTAAAGCGCGCCCGATGGCCGCTACGATCCAGCAGTTGGATATTTAGATCGCTTTCTAGTTTATGGATGGTGTAGCTCAGCGCCGAGGGGGTTTTATAGAGCTTTGCCGAGGCCGCGGCAAAGCTCCCCTCTTTTTCTAAGGCATCAAGAATAACGAGGACATCCAGCAGTGGTTTCATCGCCCCCCCCTTACGGTACGCGAATGCCTGCTGGTGGTTACTCCATCGGCATCACCAGCGGATCGGGGTACTGGTATTCAAAGCCAAGCTCATAGCAGATCCGGTTGCCATCAATGATTTTACCTTTACCGCCTTCCGGGTTATCGGTAAATACCGGTAACGGCAGCCCAAGTTCACGGGCCATCTGCGGATAAAAGACACCTCGCGCCGGATGCATTGGCGCACATATATTATAGATGTGTCCGCCTTTCGGAGCCTGAAGCAATAACTCAATCGCGGCAATAACATCCTGCAGATGCACCAGATTGACCCCGTGCTGCCCATCCGGAGCCGATTTACCGGCAAAGAAACGCCCCGGGTGGCGAGAAGGCCCCACCAGCCCGGCGAGACGCAGAATATCCACCGAGGTACCCGGCAACGCATGCAGCCAGTCCTCCAGCTCTTTCAGAACCCTGCCGCTGGCGGTTTGCGGATCGCGCGGCGAATTTTCCTTCATCGTCCCTTCAGTATTGCCATAAACCGAGGTCGAACTGGTAAAAATAATGCGTGGAATATGCCGCGAGAGCGCGGTATCGACAATCTCCTGCACCGCCTGTAGATAGAAATCTTCCCCGGGGCCCGTGCGCCGCGCTGGTAACGTGATGACCAGCGCATCGACGTTCATCATCGCGTCCAGATCCTCAGCATCACAGATCAGCTGGGGGTCAAGACGCAGCGGATATCCTTCAATACCGCACATCCGCGCCGCCTCTACGCCATCCTGCGTCGTTTTACTGCCGGTGACATGCCAACCACGCGCGCGCAATGACAACGCAAGCGGCATGCCCAGCCACCCTAATCCGACAATCGCGACCTTTTTCATACCCTGGCTCCTGACTCATTCGCTGTGCTGATACTAGGCTACGCCAGCCTGCGAGACCTGACAATTTGTTCGACGAATATGAAATGAATTAATGATGGAAAAAAGGGCTTGCTTTATGCGCCGGAACTGGTTTAGGTTAAAAGACATCAAATGCATAGTCATTCAAAGAGAATTTTATGAACAGCGTTCAATTTAAAAACCACCATCATCACCATCATCCTGACTAGTCTTTCAGGCGATGTGTGCTGGAAGACGTTTGGATCTTCCAGTGGTGCATGAACGCAAAGAGAGCCCCCGGAAGATTCACTTCCGGGGGCTTTTTTTTGGACCGAATTCGGACAGATTCAGACAGGTATTCAGAGGAAAACAACAATGTTAGACAACACCCGTTTACGCATAGCTATTCAGAAATCAGGCCGCTTGAGTGAAGATTCACGCGAACTGCTCGGCCGTTGCGGCATTAAAGTCAACCTGCACACCCAGCGTCTGATCGCCCTTGCGGAAAACATGCCGATCGACATTCTGCGCGTTCGCGATGACGATATTCCGGGGCTGGTGATGGACGGCGTTGTCGACCTTGGCATTATCGGCGAGAACGTGCTGGAAGAAGAGCTGCTGAGCCGCCGCGCGCAGGGCGAAGACCCGCGCTATTTCACCCTGCGCCGTCTCGATTTTGGCGGATGCCGCCTGTCGCTGGCGACACCGGTGGATGAAAACTGGAATGGCCCGGCGGCGCTGGACGGTAAACGCATCGCCACCTCTTACCCACACCTGTTAAAGCGCTATCTCGATCAGAAAGGTATCTCCTTTAAATCCTGTCTGCTGAACGGCTCCGTCGAAGTCGCCCCACGCGCTGGCCTTGCCGATGCCATCTGCGATCTCGTTTCTACCGGCGCAACCCTCGAAGCCAACGGCCTGCGCGAAGTTGAAGTGATTTATCGTTCCAAAGCCTGCCTGATCCAGCGCGACGGTGAGATGGACGATGCGAAACAGCAACTGATCGACCGTCTGCTGACCCGTATTCAGGGAGTTATCCAGGCCCGCGAATCGAAATACATCATGATGCACGCACCGACCGAACGGCTGGAAGAAGTGGTGGCGCTGCTGCCGGGCGCAGAGCGGCCAACTATTCTGCCGCTGGCAGGAGACAAACAGCGGGTAGCGATGCACATGGTCAGCAGCGAAACCCTGTTCTGGGAAACCATGGAAAAACTGAAAGCGCTGGGCGCCAGTTCTATTCTGGTGCTACCGATAGAGAAAATGATGGAGTAATCCAGCAATTCGTTTACGGGACAAACAGGGGAAATGACCATGAGCTTCAATACCATTATCGACTGGAATAGCTGCAGCGCCGCACAACAGCAACAACTATTAATGCGCCCGGCGATTTCAGCTTCTGAGAGCATCAGCAAAACGGTAGCCGGGATCCTCGCTAACGTAAAAGAGAATGGCGATGCCGCCTTACGCGAATATAGCGCCAAATTCGATAACACCACCGTCACAGCGCTCAAAGTGTCTGACGAAGAGATTGCTGCCGCCGGCGCGCGCCTCAGCGACGAGCTCAAACAAGCGATGGCGGTGGCGGTCAACAATATCGAGACCTTTCACAACGCGCAGCAGTTGCAGGTTGTCGATGTTGAAACCCAACCCGGCGTTCGCTGCCAGCAGCTTACCCGCCCTATCGCTTCCGTCGGCTTATATATTCCGGGCGGTTCGGCGCCGCTGTTTTCAACGGTGCTGATGCTCGCCACACCGGCGCGCATTGCCGGCTGTCAGGAAGTGGTACTGTGCTCGCCGCCGCCGATTGCCGATGAAATCCTTTATGCGGCGCAGCTTTGCGGCGTGCGTAATATCTTTAACGTCGGCGGCGCGCAGGCTATCGCGGCAATGGCCTTCGGCACGGAATCGGTGGCGAAAGTCGCTAAAATCTTTGGCCCTGGCAACGCCTTCGTCACCGAGGCCAAACGCCAGGTCAGCCAGCGCCTTGACGGCGCGGCTATCGATATGCCCGCTGGCCCGTCGGAAGTTCTGGTGATTGCCGACAGCGGCGCGACGCCGGATTTCGTCGCCTCCGATTTACTCTCCCAGGCGGAACATGGCCCGGATTCCCAGGTTATCTTGCTGACCCCGGACGCCGACATGGGGTCCCGGGTCGCCGCAGCGGTTGAACGTCAGCTAGCGGCCCTGCCGCGTGCCGAAACCGCGCGTGAAGCGCTTTCCGCCAGCCGTATTATTGTCGCCCGCGATCTCGCCCAATGTGTAGAGATCTCAAATCAGTACGGACCGGAGCACCTGATTATCCAGACCCGTAACGCCCGTGAACTAGTTGACGGTATCACCAGCGCCGGTTCGGTATTCCTCGGTGACTGGTCGCCAGAATCGGCAGGTGATTACGCCTCCGGCACCAACCACGTGCTGCCGACCTACGGCTACACCGCGACCTGTTCCAGCCTCGGTCTGGCGGATTTTCAAAAGCGCATGACCGTACAGGAACTGACGCGTGAAGGCTTCGCCGCCCTCGCCCCGACTATCGAGATCCTGGCCGCAGCCGAACTGCTGACCGCCCACAAAAACGCCGTAACGCTGCGCGTAGCCGCCCTTAAGGAGCAAGCATGAGCATTGAAGACTTAGCCCGCGCCAATATCCGCGCGCTGACGCCGTATCAATCCGCCCGCCGTCTTGGGGGGAAAGGCGACGTGTGGCTGAACGCCAACGAATTCCCCACCGCCGTGGAATTCCAGTTGACCGAACAGACATTAAACCGCTATCCAGAACCACAGCCGAAGGCGGTTATCGAAAACTACGCGCAATATGCCGGCGTAAAACCAGAACAGGTACTGGTGAGCCGCGGTGCTGACGAAGGCATCGAGTTGCTGATCCGCGCCTTTTGCGAACCGGGCGAGGACGCTGTCCTTTATTGCCCGCCAACCTACGGCATGTACAGCGTCAGCGCCGAAACCATCGGCGTTGAGTGCCGTACGGTGCCGACGCTCGCCGACTGGCAGCTCGATTTGCCGGGTATCGAAGCGAATCTCACCGGCGTGAAAGTGGTGTTTGTCTGCAGCCCCAATAATCCGACCGGGCAGATAATCAATCCGCAAGATTTCCGCGCCCTGCTGGAAATGACGCGCGGTAAAGCAATCGTGGTAGCGGATGAAGCCTATATTGAGTTCTGCCCCCAGGCATCTCTGACGAACTGGCTGAACGAGTACCCGCACCTGGTTATCCTGCGCACCTTATCGAAAGCCTTTGCGCTGGCCGGGCTGCGCTGCGGTTTTACGCTGGCTAACGCAGAGGTGATTAATGTACTGCTGAAAGTCATCGCGCCTTATCCGCTCTCAACGCCGGTCGCCGATATCGCCGCCCAGGCATTAAGCCCGGCAGGCATTGCCGCTATGCGCGCGCGCGTGGCGCAGATCATTGATGAACGCGCTTACCTGGTCGATGCGCTGCGCGAGATCGCCTGTGTCGAACAAGTGTTCGATTCCGAGACCAACTACCTGCTGGCGCGGATAACCGCCTCCAGCGCGGTGTTTAAATCTTTGTGGGATCAGGGCATTATCTTACGTGACCAAAATAAACAACCCTCATTAAGCGGCTGTTTGCGTATCACTATCGGTACCCGTGCAGAGAGCCAGCGCGTGATTGACGCTTTGACTGCGGAGAATGTATGACCCAGAAGTTTCTCTTTATTGACCGTGACGGTACGCTTATCTCTGAACCGCCGGTTGATTTTCAGGTAGACCGGTTTGAAAAACTGGCCTTCGAACCGCAGGTGATCCCGGCGCTGCTTAAGCTACAGCAGGAAGGCTATAAGCTGGTGATGATCACCAACCAGGATGGCCTTGGTACCGATAGCCTGCCGCAGGAGGAATTCGACGGCCCGCACAACCTGATGATGCAGGTCTTCTCCTCGCAGGGCGTTATCTTTGAATCCGTGCTGATTTGCCCGCACATGCCTGGTGATAACTGCGACTGCCGCAAGCCGAAGACCCAACTGGTATTGCCGTGGCTGGAAGAGGGCGTAATGGATAAAGCCCACAGTTACGTCATCGGCGACCGCGCCACCGATATAGAGTTAGCGGATAACATGGGCATCATCGGCCTGCGCTATAACAGTGAAACGCTGAACTGGCCGACCATCTGCGAACAGCTGACCCGTCGCGACCGCTACGCTCACGTTGAGCGCATCACCAAAGAGACCCAGGTTGACGTTAAAGTCTGGCTGGATCGTGAAGGCGGCAGCAAGATCCACACCGGCGTGGGTTTCTTCGACCACATGCTCGATCAGATTGCCACCCACGGCGGCTTTCGCCTGGAGATTAACGTCGGCGGCGATCTTTACATCGACGATCACCACACCGTAGAAGATACCGGCCTGGCGTTAGGCGAAGCGCTGAAGCTGGCGCTGGGCGATAAGCGCGGCATTAACCGCTTTGGCTTCGTGTTGCCGATGGATGAATGCCTGGCGCGCTGTGCGCTGGATATCTCAGGTCGCCCACACCTCGAATATAAAGCTGACTTCACCTATCAGCGCGTCGGCGACCTGAGCACCGAGATGGTCGAACACTTCTTCCGCTCGCTCTCCTATACCATGGCGGTGACGCTGCACCTGAAAACCAAAGGTAAGAACGATCACCACCGCGTCGAGAGCCTGTTCAAGGCCTTTGGCCGTACGCTGCGCCAGGCCATTCGGGTCCAGGGCGACACGTTGCCATCTTCAAAAGGGGTATTGTGATGAACGTGGTGATCCTCGATACCGGGTGCGCCAACCTCAACTCGGTGAAATCTGCAGTGAGCCGCCATGGCTATGAGCCAGTGGTCAGCCGCGAGCCGGATGTTGTTCTGCGTGCCGATAAACTTTTTCTGCCCGGCGTCGGCACCGCGCAGGCTGCGATGGATCAGCTGCGCGAACGCGAGCTCATTGACTTGATTAAAGCCTGTACCCAGCCGGTGCTGGGGATTTGTCTCGGCATGCAGTTACTCGGTGCGCGCAGCGAAGAGAATAACGGTGTTGAGCTACTGGGCATTATTGATGAAGAAGTGCCGAAAATGACCGACCACGGACTGCCGCTGCCGCATATGGGATGGAACCGGGTCTATGCCAAAGCCGGCGATCGCCTGTTCCGCGGCATTGAAGAAGGCGCTTATTTCTATTTCGTCCATAGCTACGCCATGCAGGTCAATCCGTACACTATCGCCCAATGCAACTACGGCGAGGCCTTCACCGCGGCGGTACAGAAAGATAACTTCTTTGGCGTACAGTTCCACCCTGAGCGCTCAGGTAGCGCCGGTGCGCAGCTGCTGAAAAATTTCCTGGAGATGTAATGATCATTCCAGCTTTAGATTTAATTGACGGTACCGTGGTGCGCCTGCATCAGGGCGACTATGGCCAGCAGCGCGACTATGGCAACGATCCGTTACCGCGCCTGCAATCCTATGCGGATCAGGGCGCGGAAGTATTGCATCTGGTTGATCTGACCGGGGCGAAAGATCCGGCAAAACGCCAGATTCCGCTGCTTAAGACCCTGGTTGCCGGCATTACGGTACCTGTGCAGGTCGGCGGCGGCGTACGTACGCAAGAAGACGTTGCCGCACTGCTTGATGCCGGCGTGGCGCGCGTGGTGGTCGGTTCAACGGCAGTGAAATCGCCGGAGGAGGTCAAAGGCTGGTTTAAACGCTTTGGCCCCGAGCATCTGGTGCTGGCGCTGGATGTACGCATTGATGCCGAGGGTCATAAACAGGTGGCGGTGAGCGGCTGGCAGGAAAACTCTGGCGTCACTCTGGAAGAGCTGGTGGAAAGCTATCTGCCGGTCGGCTTGCAACATGTGCTGTGTACCGATATCTCCCGTGACGGTACTCTGGCGGGTTCCAACGTCTCTCTATATGAAGAGGTCTGCGCGCGTTATCCGCAGGTGGCGTTCCAGTCTTCCGGCGGGATCGGCGGTCTCAGCGATATCGCCGCGCTGCGCGGAACCGGCGTTCGCGGGGTGATCGTCGGCCGCGCGCTACTGGAAGGTAAATTCAACGTAACGGAGGCCATTCAATGCTGGCAAAACGGATAATCCCCTGCCTGGACGTCCGCGACGGTCAGGTAGTAAAAGGCGTGCAGTTTCGCAACCACGAAATTATCGGTGATATCGTTCCGCTGGCAAAACGCTATGCCGATGAAGGCGCGGATGAACTGGTGTTCTACGATATTACCGCCTCCAGCGATGGCCGGGTAGTCGATAAAAGTTGGGTATCGCGCGTAGCGGAAGTGATTGATATTCCGTTCTGCGTAGCCGGTGGAATTAAGTCGCTGGAAGACGCGGCGCAGATCCTCTCCTTCGGCGCCGACAAAATTTCAATTAACTCGCCTGCGCTTGCGGATCCAACGTTAATCACCCGTCTCGCCGATCGCTTTGGCGTGCAGTGCATCGTGGTAGGGATTGATACCTGGTTTGATGAACAGACCGGAAAATATCACGTTAATCAGTACACCGGCGATGAGAGCCGAACTCGCGTCACTCAATGGGAGACGCTGGATTGGGTACAGGAAGTACAAAAGCGCGGAGCGGGAGAAATTGTCCTCAACATGATGAACCAGGACGGCGTGCGCAACGGTTACGATCTGGATCAGCTCAGAAAGGTCCGTGAAGTGTGTAACGTTCCGCTGATTGCCTCCGGCGGCGCCGGTACCATGGAGCACTTCCTTGAGGCATTCCGCGACGCCAACGTCGATGGCGCCCTCGCCGCTTCCGTGTTCCATAAACAAATTATTAATATTGGCGAATTAAAAACGTTCCTGTCAGCCCAGGGCGTGGAGATCAGGGTATGTTGAGTGAACAGCTGGATTGGCAAAAAACCGACGGCATGATGCCGGCCATCATACAGCACGCTGAATCTGGCGAAGTGTTAATGCTAGGATATATGAATGAGGACGCGCTGGCGAAAACGCAAGAAAGCGGCAAAGTAACCTTCTACTCGCGCACCAAACAGCGCCTGTGGACAAAGGGTGAAACCTCCGGCAACTTTCTTAATGTGGTCAGCATTACCCCGGATTGCGATAACGATACCTTGTTAGTGTTGGTCAACCCGATAGGCCCGACCTGCCACAAAGGAACTTCAAGCTGCTTTGGGGAAACCGGACACCAATGGCTGTTCCTCTATCAACTGGAACAACTGCTGGCCGAGCGCAAACATGCAGACCCGGAGAGCTCATACACTGCGAAACTGTATGCCAGCGGCACCAAACGTATTGCGCAAAAAGTTGGGGAAGAAGGCGTAGAGACCGCCCTGGCCGCGACGGTAAATGACAAGTTTGAACTGAAGAATGAAGCGTCAGACCTGATGTATCACCTGCTGGTGCTACTTCAGGACCAGGGGCTGGATTTAGGGGATATTATCGATAATCTTAAGTCCAGACATAAGTAAATCGAAACATGCATTGAAGGGACTCTGGTTTAATATGATCATCCTTTAAACCAGAGTCTATGTATTAACCGCCGATTAAGGATGTTGCGGTAAGGGCACATCCCTTAATTCAGAGAAACGAATAGCGTCTTCTTTTTCATTCAGCACGAAATCAGAATTTTTTACCGCGTCTTTCATATGCTCATCAGAAACAGCATAACCCATCATTTCTAACACCAGGAATTTGGTTAAATCAGATGAGAAGTAGTGGTTGTTGTTGCGAAATTGTTCAGCCTTCGCACACCAGGACGCATCATTCATCAGCAATGGAATTTTATACATTTCATTATCACTGGATGGAAAACCATGTCCCTGCCCCACAACTTCCCCATGGTCTGATACATAAACCAACTTGTAATCTTTAAGATAGGTATCAGCAAGGGTAAAAATACTCTTTAAGGTATCATCGACGTTATAAATAGACGCATCATAATCATCAACCATCGGGTTGTCCGCTTCCCCTCTACGGTCAGAATAAGGCAAATGGTTACCCATCAGATGAATGACGTAAAAATTTCTCTCTTGCGATTGCTTAAAATAATGCTTGATTGCCGGTAATAACTTTTCGTCCTGCCCCTCGTTAACTGGGAAACGGGTATTATTATCTTCCGGAGTTTGCAGTACTTCAGCATATTTTGCCAGATAACCGAAAGGCTTGTTCCACATGTTGTTTTGCATCTGAGAGTCGAACCAGTACGTATGGTAGCCCTGCAATTGTGCCATCTCGATAAGATTCTTAAATTTAAACAAGTTGCCACGCTGCAAGGGCGTTTCAAAAGAAACCAGCATCGGTACAGCAAGTCGTGTTTGCGCAGCCGGAGAGTGAACGTTATTAACGACACATATTTGTCCATCTCTATCCATCTGCGATAAGTTTGGCGTAGTATCTTTTCCATAGCCGTAAATACCATAGCGGCCAGGGTTAGATGATTCGCCAATCACATATATAATGTTCTGGCTACCTTCAGTCTCTTTTTTAATATAATCAGGATATTCTTTATGCTCTATCTTTTTGTATTTAACATCATCAACTATATTTTCAGCGATAATCGACACTGAGGAAACAAGAGGTCCAAAAAAAATCTTGTACTGATCGATGTATGGCTGCGAAATAAAAGTTGGTGAATATTCGATATTATTGATAAAGAATTTAGTCCCCCAAAAACTAACACCATCTATCACAGGCTTTGAAAGAATAAGGATAAGACTAATAGTCAAAATAACACGTTCTTTAACAGAATAGCGTGCTTTTGGTATTTTAATCGATAACAACGAAAGTGCAAAAAGTATGAAAAGAAAACCTACCAGAAATTTTAGACCAAAGGTTTGTACGGTACCTAATGAAACGGAAAGGCCAACCCCGAAGGTTGACATGACCATACTGGTTGAGAGTCCACCATATTTCTGATAGATAAAGTAAGTCAAAAACGTGATCAATGAAACAAAAACCACCAGACTGTTTCTGATTATTTTATTACGAATACAAAAAATCAAACGCAAGAAAATAAAAACAGAGAAGAAAGTGGTAAAAAATATATTTGTAGGTTCAAACCAACACAACACAAGGGACAGAAAAAACAGTATAAAATATAAAAAACGTCTGGTTTTTAAATACTCTAAACATCTAAAAAAAACGCTCATGCAAACTCCGAAATAAAGCAACTTATTATTGTGCATTGTAATGTTGCTATTTTAACACACTGAACCTCACTGACAAATATCACTCCATTGATCCTGGATAATGAAAGCGTTTAAAAATAATTTATTCGGCATGATGGGTGCTGCACTCCGGGCTTAATTTCACATACTTAAGCAAATTTAATGTTAAATCAACTATCGTGAGACCGATCACAACAACAAAAAAATAACTACCAGTTAACATCAGTGTGGTAATATAAACAAATACCGTCAGGTTCTGCTTCTTGACGCGTTGGTTATGGAACACAACAAAAATAAAGCCAAACAGGCTACGGGGTCTCACTTGCAACATTATAAACATCTCGACGGACTCCGCGGAGTCGCGTCGCTTGTCGTCGTGCTTTACCATATGGATGTATTTATGGGGGTGCTGGTATCGCCAAATGGATTATATTCGCAAAACTCAGTATGGTGGCAGATATATCGAAGGATTTTGGATGGGAACTTCTCAGTTTGTCTATTTTTCGTAATGAGTGGTTATGTGTTGCTCATTGGCTTTTATAAGCGGCAAAACGACCTTTCTTATCTTAAAGAAAGCTTTATAAAAAGATACTTTAGACTTACCCCACTGGTACTCGCTTCAGTCATTCTGGCTGTTGTTTTACAAAATACGATAGGCTTCCATAATGCCGAAATGGCGGCGATCGTAGGTGGGCACGAGTGGTTAAAATCTAACTATCAATCAGAACTCACACTAACTGGAGCCATATACAATGGTCTGTATTCTGCTTATATAGGCGATACCTCCTATAATGGCCCACTCTGGACGATTAAAATAGAGTTAATGGGGTCACTTTTTCTGTATCTCTATGCCGCATTATTTTTTGTCAAAAAAAACGGTGCCCACATCATAATATCAGCAATACTTATCTATCTGATTGAACCGACACTTGGCTGCTATTTGATACTATTTATTATTGGCGGTACTATTTTGGTATATAACATAAAACTTGAACCTAAGTTTATTCTTCCAGCCAGTATATTAACAGTTGTTCTTGCAACAGAAAATCCGTGGACAATTGAAATTAACTTCTTAAATGAACTCACAAGTTTTAGTAAAGAAGGTTTGGCCACGTTGTGTCACTCAATCGCAGCAGTAGTTTTATTATTAATAGCTAATACATCATCAAAACTTTCAAATTGTCTGTCCAGACCTGTATTTACTTTTCTGGGTAAGATCTCATTTTCCTTATATGTATTTCATATCCCTATTATCATGAGTATTGGAACGGCATTATTTGTTTATTTACATGATGCAGGTATTACTAACCAATTTGCTAGTATAATAAGCACATTAGTCAGTTTATTATTTTGTGTGCTTATCTCATGGTTTGGCTATACATTCATTGATAAACCATCTACAAAAATTGCATCTTTAGTAGGCGACAAGCTGAATATGAGAGCCAGCCAATTATAAAAAAAAACCGCGAAAGAAATCTTTCGCGGCTTTTAATAAGGTAGAAGAGTTAGAATGTTTTGGCTTTTAGTAGCTTTAAATAAAACATAAATCTTTCTCTTCCTTTATTTTTGGCTATTACCAGCATATCAAATTTAGACAAAATCTTCTTAGATGCAAAAATTTGCGCCAGGACCTGCTTAAAATATTCATCCTTGAATTTCGCTTCAATGACACTCCAGGCCCAGAAGTGGACATCGAGTTCTAACTCAAATAATTTACGCTCTTCATCATAGTTGAACGTATCCGAGTTACGACTGTAGATCCAATCAAAAATAGGGAAATGAACATAAAGTCGGTCATCTCGCACAGAAATATCCTGACCTAAGCGCCCTTGACGATAATAGTAATAATCAAAAGGTATATTAGCAATAATCTTGGCGTTTAAAAAAGTCTCGAACTGGAAAGGTAAATCATCAAACCGACGAATATGCTCAGGGAAAGAAATTCCTTTGTTTTTCAGCATGTCAGCAGAGTAAATACGACGCCACATTGTTGGGCGCTCGCGTAGTAAATCCAGACGGCTGAGATTAATGTCCAGGGGGAATTTAACTATTTCACCAGTCTCATAAGCTTCTTTATAGCCACACTGGGAAATGTCAGCATTTTTCATCACCGCGGCACGGAACAAATCTTCATACATCTGAAGATCGCACCAATCATCGCCGTCAACAAAACCAATATATTGCCCTTTGGCCTGGCTAACGCCGGCATTTCGTGCCGTCGCGCACCCACCATTGGCTTTATGGATAACTTTCACTCTACCTGGGTATCTCGCAGCCCAGGCGTCAGCTTTCTCACCGGAATCATCCGGTGTACCATCATCGACGACTAAAATCTCTATACTTTCAATAGACTGATTCGCCAGGGACTCAATGCACTGGTCGATATAGGCGCTGATATTGTATGCGGGTACGACCACTGAAACTTCATACTCATACTTCTGGCGACTACCCGTGAGAGGTTGGTGTTGATCCTGAATGCGCCAGTAAAAAGTATCCGCAGCGCGCGCGCATTGACGATAAACAATTAACGGATCAACATCGTACTGATTGAATTCACCACAAATATGGTCAAGTTTCCACTGTGCAGTAACATACTCCAGAGCTGCCCGGGTAAATGCAGGAAGAGAAATACGAACGCTAACGTGACGCTCACCAATCAACTCATTAATTTCAGGATTGGAGAAATTATCAAACAGATAGACACGTTCTTTCAATTCAGGGTTTTTATTTAATAGTTCCTGAATACGTTTAAACTTGCTTGCATTAGATTCAACAACAATTATCGCGCGCGGCTTGCTGTTATAAAATGCAACCAGAAGCTCCAGACCAGTATAAGTACCGACAAAAGCTAAAACATCACTTTCGCAAGAAAACAAATCTACGCCAAAAAAGCTTCGCTCGATGATATGCTTGTGTTGTGCTAACTCATCATGGCTAATTGCCGAAGGTAGTTTATTTAGATATGCATTCAATTGTGTTCTATTGATCATTTTATTAACCTACTACCCGTTTTCCGAACTTATTTTTTGCAAAACGCAAAGCTTTTTTGAAGATCAATTTATTGACATCAATGTTTGCAGTAGAAATAGCCTTCAACAGTTTAAATTTTGTTGATAGCGTTTGCTTACCAGTACTGTACTCTGTGAGAAAATCCGTTGCGCCATTGAAAAATGCCAACATGAGAATAAACTCTCTGTTACGCTCCGCAAAACCTAAGGAAGTTTTCAAGCGCGAACGCACGCCCGGATTAGATACAGAAAACAGATCCACACCTTGCTGGAAGTAACGACGTCGATCACTCAAAGTTGTATATCTACCACACCAGAAAATCATTTTAAATAGTAGCGACATTACACAATATTGCTGATATGCATTGAGACCTTTAACTTCAGGCTTCTGCAATAACTCTTTCGCGGTCTTAATTATATCAAATCGCTTTTCGCTTTTTTGATCCGTAATCTTCCCTTCACGATTAACTCGATAAAAATAGCCGACAGTATCTATCATGCCAATTTTTGTTGCGTTAACCAGACTTACAATATGAGGAGTAACGTCTTCAAAATGAATCCCTACCGGGAAGATAGTTATATACTTGTCAAAAAACTCTTTCTTAAGGATACGGTTATTGGTATTAGGTTCAAGACTGAGGATTTGCGGATATGCTGCAACATTTACTGTCTTCTTCAGCTCGCCACCTAAAATATGATCCCAAGTCGCTGCATCATAGAACGGATACGAATCTTTTGTTTGGTTGTCGTAAACGTATGAACGATATAATACAATATCAAGATCGTCAGACTCGGCAAATTCCAGGGAATCAAGAACAGCTTTTTCGTTCAACCAGTCATCACTATCACAGAAAGAAATATATTGGCCATTCGCGTAGCGTAAGGCCGTGTTTCTGGCCTCTGATAGCCCTTTATTTTCCTGTGATACGAAAATTGCGTTACCTTTATAGGTATCAAGCCATTGCTGAACAACTTCGACACTATTATCAGTACTGCCATCATTTACAATGATAAGTTCTATTTGATCATTACCATTTTTATCAAATGAAGATAAAGTCTTCTCCACAAAACCAGAAGTATTATAGACTGGTACTATAATAGACAATTTTGGTATAACCTTTGATTGTCGAGTATCACAAACTATCATGTCGCTCATTACTGTCTCTTGTATAAATATATTTAACTTCAGACTAGATTGTAGAAACTAGCCAAATCAAAATGAGTATCTTCCGTATAAATAAATATCCCAAACCCTATCAGCAAGAAGAAATATTTAACTATGACAATATTATCATTACGAATAAAGAACAAGCCATCAATATTTAAATAAAATATTTCTTCCAAAAATTCTCAGACGTTAAGTACGAGATCTTCTTTCCATACACTTCTGCAACAGCATTATAGGTAAAGAACCCTTTGCTAATGGCCCACAATGTTTTGATGATCAACTTAGCACAGCGTAATTTATCCTGCTTCAGTACGATAAAACTACCCTCAGTAGTTTCATAGTAAACTTCAGCATTCAAAAAAACCTGTTTTGTCGGATGAATTTCTGTGTTAGGGATTCGTACCCTATTTCCAGCCGTAATAAACCCAGGAACCAGATGACCATTGAGAAGAAACAGCCTGATTATCTTCGCCCATTTGGACTCAGGACTATCACGGTCAGTTTTTTTCACGTCGTTACCCTGCTCGACTTCACATGGCAATTCATCTTTCGACAGCTCACTAATCCGTCTACGCGCTTTTTGCGCATCCGCATCGTCAATCCAGAAATCAGGGCCTTGCATAACATCTGAATAAGCTTCAATGATAGCCTCAGCCGAAGAATAACGGTATGAAAAGCATAGCAAAAGTACTTTTGCTAATATCCAAAAAGCTATCTGTCTTCTTTTCTGTGATGACGGGTATACAAATGCAGGAACCAACAGACCTCTAACGCTCAAATATTCAACTAATGCGCTATATTTTTGATTAAAATTCATCTGCCACGACGCAATGCCATTGAGAGTAACGATCGGGTAAGCATGCATTATCCCGAATAAAATGTCATCGCCGCGGACGAAGAAAGGAAAAGCATAGTATTTTATCGCTGATACTTTAAAAGCGCAGAACCACCATGCTGCGTAATTGGCTTGTCCGTCCTCTTTATTAAACACATCCAGGCCACTTGGTGTTGAGACATCAACACCATTTTTTAAAGGCCGCATTCGTATCTGTTTATAAGGATAAATAGCACCTGCCTCGTAAACCGTTTGAGGTTTATCCTCATATAGCATACTGCCTGCTATCATTTGTTCATCGTTTTTTGAAAAACACATGAACCAATATGCTCTTTTAATACTTTCGATTTCACAGGATGCGTCATCATCCATAAAGATACAATAAGTTTCTTTATTGTTCTTTTTCACCTCAAATAAACCACGAGTGAAACCACCAGCCCCCCCCATGTTTTTATTTTTTATATAGGTAACATTAGGTCTTGGCTCTAAATCTAAATTGCATCCATTATCAATAACATACACATGAAATTTTGACTGACCGACACTATCGGCAAATAAGTTTTCCTCAAATCTCGACAACGTCGATAATAATGCTGCCTGTCGATTATAAGTCGTGATGACAATCGCTAACTTATCAAAATCCTCTACTGCCCCATATGTAGTAAAAGAAAAACTCCTGATCTCACTATCATCAATTGACGACCAGTAAAAATAAAGTCTACCGTCACGACATTCATTTAATTCTAAATTATCTAGCGTGAATGCCCCTTCAATTTCGCGTTGAAATACTTTCTTTAATATATCATTCGTTTTTAAGAAAATTGTGGCGATACCTCTGCCAACAACATCAACTTTGAACCCAATCTGTTTAACTGTTGTGTATTTCGACCACTTATGGAGATCAAATGAATTATAAAAAGTATCAAAGCAAATGTCATGATTCCTCGATACTCTGACGTACCCTGCATCACTATAGCATGTAGATACATTATCAGATAAAAAATACAGAGAGCTAATTTCACGGTGGTGTATATCAGGGAATACTGATGACTGTAATGCAATATTATTATTCATAACCTAACCGCATGAGTATTTTTCAGCGCTGAAACAGCTCTTCATATACTTGTAATGTTTTATCAATAACAATTTCTGATGTATAATGATTGACAATATTTTCCCTGGCATTGATACCCATTTTTTGTCTGTCATCATCTTCATTTATCAATGCTTTAATTCTCGCGGCCAGTTCTTTGACATTTTTGCGTTCAACTATATAACCATTATAGCCGTCTTTAATTAGTGAATTGCACCCACCATTATCATAGACAACACAAGCTCTACCCACAGCACCAGCCTCAAGCAGAATTCGCGGTACACCTTCGGGATATACAGAAGGAAGAGCAACAATATTTGCCCCAGCAATCAATTCTCTAATATCATCTCGAGTACCTAACCAGACGATATCGCCTGCTGCGTGCCATTTCTCTATTTGTCCCAAGGTAATCCCATCGTCATCATTCTCAACAATGATACCTGCAACCTGAATAGTACAATCTATCCCTTCTAACTTCAGGATCCTTTTTGCCTTAATGAGATCAAGTAATCCTTTACTATGTAGCATACGACTGGCAAAAAGTATTATTCCATGAGTCAATTTCGGTTCTTGCTGGTATGAAAAATAACTGATATTAACCCCGGCGCCATCAATGACCTTTGCTTTCTCTTCTTTGACTCCCAGCAGAGAAAGTATTTTTCTTTTATCTTCTCGATGTTCAAATATTATTTTACAATCAACATTTGAGAACAAATATCGATACAACCTGAGGACAAGCCAACGTAATATTTTAAAAATGAGTTGCTCACTCTCAAACACTCGCCCTAGCCCTACAAAACTATAAACAAGTTTAGTTTTGTGATATTTGGCCCACAGACAACTTATGATCCCAGGTTTAATCGTAATGCAATGAAGGATATCAGGATTAATGCCTTTCAATATCCTCGATGCATTAATAAAGCCTTTGATAAAAGCAAAAGGATTGATGCTTTTCTCATTAATTTGGCTATTAACGCAGTGAAATCCTAATGCGGTGAGTCTGTTTGAAATTGCATCATCTACAAAATTTGCAATAACATAGACATCATATCCATTATTTAATGCAGCAATTCCCCTTTCGAGCCAATGAAGTTCAAAATACCAGGCAGAGTTAACAAAATAGCATAATTTCTTTTTCATAGCGGATTATGCACCTCTACCTTTTGGCTTCCAGAAACCATCCTTGATTCCATTATAGACATTAATCATACATTCTTTCCGCTTTTCATGCTTCAGTGCTGTAAATATATACTTCAACAACCTTAATGAAACATCAAATAAGGTGAAAGGCGAATTGTCCTGGAATATTTTACGGGACAAGATAAGGTTTCTACTTAAATAATATAGTTTCCATGGGGCTATTAATTGATTAGTAGTATCAATATCATGGACAATACATAATTCAGGAAGGTAAATAATAGGCGTACGCTGCAGGACCAGATGATGACCAAAATAAACATCGTCAAAATAGATAAAAAGCTCATCATATATAAACGATATAGATTTCTTTAGTGTCTCCTGACTTATCAACATTCCTACAAATGAAACGCTCACTACGGTCTCTTGCTGGCTTCCGTCAGGAATAAAACGTGCAGGATTAACTCTGTAAGCGATATTTCCCCAAAAACCATTAGGAATTTTCTTCCAGGGTATATTCATCTTGCAGCATTTGTCTGATGTATCCACCACCGTGCAGACATAGACATTTTCACTCGATAAATCAAGTGACTGAAAAGCTACGCCAAAATTTTTCATCGGATACGCATCATCATCGTAAAATAGAACCCAATTAGTGTTCAAATTTTGCGTTATCCATTGCGCTCCATATTTGAAACCGCCAGCCCCGCCATCATTCATCTCCCGATGTAAAACTATAACTCGTTCATCGCAAACAGAATTAAGATAGGCTTGAGTGTCGTCGGTTGACGCATTGTTAACCACAACTATATATTGAAAAGGCAACGCCAGCGTTGCCTCTATTGTTGTTTTTAACTTTTCTAACCGATTATAAGTGACGATTAGAGCAGCGACATTCATCTGACTTTGACCGTGAACACAGGCATCACAGAATTCTGTTCTAATGACTTAAGATAAGTTCGCCCAGTTTCCAGAGCTTCAGCAATAGTTACATCCATATCAAGATAGCGGTATGTACCCAGACGACCAACAAAGGTAATATTTGCTTCTTTTTCGGCGCGATCGAGATAGTTTTGCAGCATAGCCATCTCCCCTACCTGACGAATTGGGTAATACGGAATATCCTCAGGCTCACATGAGCGACTAAACTCGCGATAGCAGATTGATTTTTCATGACTTTCCCATGGCGCAAAGTACTTATGCTCAGTAATACGAGTATAAGGCACTTTTTGCTCACCATAATTCATTACCGCACATCCCTGATAATCACCGTCGGTTCGGAATGCATCGAAATCCAGGGTACGATAGCCCAGACGTCCCATATCATATTTATAAAAACCATCCAGCGCGCCACTATAAAATACATGGTCATATTCGCCACGAGTGGTTTCATCAAACAGGGTGTTTAAAGCCACTGAAATATTTTTATGATCTAATATCTTATCTACGATTACCGTGTAGCCGTCTTTTGGCATCCCCTGATATTTATGATTAAAGTAGTTATCATCATAATTAAATCGTACAGGCAGACGCTTAAGAATGGAAGCCGGGAGCTCCGACGGAGACATTCCCCACTGTTTGATTGTGTAACCTTTAAAAAAGGCTTCATAAAGTTCTTTGCCGACAAAACGCAGTGCCTGCTCTTCAAATGTTGCAGGTTCTTCTATCGTTTTATCACTCTTTTCATCAATTAATTTACGTGCTTCGGTTGGGGAGCACGTGGTATGGAAGAACTGATTAATTGTGTGTAAGTTGATTGGTAAGGAAAATACTTGCCCATTGACCGTCGTCTTCACCCGGTTCACATAAGGCATCATTTCCGTGTATTGGTTGATGTACTCCCAAACCTCAGCATTGTCAGTATGGAAAATATGAGGGCCATAGGTATGAACCATAACGTTGGTTTCACTATCCCGCTCACTATAGCAGTTACCAGCAACATGCGGCCGGCTGTCAATAATCGTCACCTGATGACCTGCTTCAGCCAATAAGCGACCAATAACCGCGCCTGAAAATCCTGCGCCGACAATAAGTACATTCTTCTGCATTAGTTTTTCCATCAAGCCATTGAGGCTACATATTCATCAACAATAGAGCTTGCCTCACCGATAGCTTTCAACCGGTGATTTTCAACCCACACAACTTTATCGCAAATCTGCATAACATCTTTCATGCTGTGGCTAACAAACAGGATTGTTACCCCACGTTTTCTGAACTCATTGATTGTTTCAATACATTTCCGTTGAAATGCGATATCCCCAACCGCGAGAACTTCGTCGATAATCAATACATCTGGATCAACCTGGCTAATAACGGAAAAGCCCAGCTTCGCCAGCATGCCACTGGAGTATACGCGAATAGGCTCATCAATGAACTCACCTAGCTCTGAGAACTCGATAATTTTATCAAGCCGTTTATTAACTTCTGCTCTGCGTAACCCCAGTAAGGTGGCATTAAGTTTGATGTTTTCACGCCCGGTAAGTTCCGGATGAAAACCGCCTCCCAGCTCCAACATCGAAGCCACGCGGCCGACAACTTTTACCTCGCCCTTACTTGGCTTTAGCACACCCGCAACGAGACCAAGGGTCGTACTTTTGCCTGCGCCATTGCGGCCAATCAATGCAACTGATTCACCCTTATTGACGGTGAATGACACATTCTCGATAGCCAGATACTTACGGCCTTTTAGCAAATTAAAGGCCCGACGCGGATGAAAAAACAAGTCTTTAATGCCAGAGCCAATATGATGATATAGAGGATACTCTTTTGTTACATTGCAAAATTCAATAACAGCGGTCATCACAAAATCTCTGCAAATCGATATTTTAATTTATTAAAGACCCACACTCCTAGCAGCAACACAACCATGCCTGATGAGTATAGATAAGTGATATGCACATAATCCAGGTTGCCATTCATAAGCAGATCTCGCCAGGCCATAATCATGCTAGCCAGTGGGTTATAATCAATGATCCAGGTAAATTGTTGCGGGATCATATCTGAATTATAGAGTATCGGGGTACAGTAGAACATCAACATAATGCCCAAGGCGACAAATCGCTCCAGGTCACGGAAAAACAAATTCAGCGTTGAGAAAATTAGAGCAAATCCAAATGTAAAAATAATCTGTCCGATCGCCAGTAGAGGAATGCCCCAGAACCAACTCAGCGACGGTGACATACCATAAACATATAGAAACACAGCGATTACAGGAATTGTACACAAGAAGTGCAGCCCTTCCATCATCACATTACTCAAAGGAATAACCGAGCGCGGAAATACTGTTTTTTTAATGATCTGCGCATTAGAAATAAATGAGTACAATGAATTGGTTGCCGAACTTGCGAACCATTGCCACGGGAACAACCCAGTAATCAGGAAAACGGTATAATTTGGAATTTGTACTCTCATTACCATTTTAAAAATAAAATAGTAAATCATCGCAAATAATAAAGGGTTTGCGATAGACCATAAATATCCAAAGATGCTACTTTTATAGCGAACTTTTAAATCTTTATTAGTTATCACAACAAGTAGATCAAATAAATATCCTAATTTAAACTTCATTATTTGCACTCATTTTTTTGAAATCGACCACGCAATCATTCTTTCCTCTGGCACCTTGAGGAAATTGTGCACAGCTATAATATCAACATAATTATAATAAATTAGCCAAAAGCAGTCGTTGCCTCTATATCCACGGTATAGAGAAACCCTTCTTAGCAACCATAAGCAGTTCCATATAATAGCGTACTCTATACCATCATTTGGAGTATGTTACGGGGGTGACTATACGACTACAAACGATTAGCTTTGTCTAGCTGACTCGCAACAGCCAACGATCACATCAATCAGAGACACGCTACCGCCATTGGCTATCGCAACCAAAGCGCGCAAAACAAGCTTAGCATTTGATAAATCGTCATAAACCTCAAAGCATTACTACCGCAAGAGTCCATGATTTTGCTCTGTCTCAAGCCTCAAGTTGAGCTCAATCTGAGAGCGGTCACTCTCGCCGCTTTAGAGGCAACTTGCCATCAGGTTAGTCTCATTTCAGGCAACAGACCTGGCAACTGAGTTACTTAACTTTATACAAGTTGCCCTATTCAGCAGCGTCATTAATGTCAGTGGCATACCTGCCTATTATGGTAATAAAATCAGAAAGTTGCAATGTGGGCATCTTAAGTTAATACCATATGAATGAAACAGCAGCATAGTATACTCCCGGACTATAAGATTAAAAGCGAAAAAGCAGTATTGGCTGGCAAAGAAGAGATATATACCAGGTAAGTACAATGCCGTTTAAACATTTGTCTACAACTAAAAACACTTGCTAACCAATGAGAGTGATTTTCACTCTCATATTGGAGATGGCGTCCTTGCTACGGTAGGTTTAGCTTTAAATGTTATTCTCTCCAACCTTTCCGAACCAATCTGTAAACAAGATGATCGATACCTCCCCCCTGTGTAAAATAGGCCCTTATAGGCAGTGGGACATAATGATCCTGGAGGATATAAATGAAATTTTTAGTCACTGGTGCTGCTGGCTTCATCGGCTTTCATGTATGCAAACGCCTGCTTGAAGCTGGTCATGAGGTTGTCGGAATCGACAATATGAATGACTACTACGATGTGAGCCTCAAACAAGCCCGCCTGGATCTTCTGAAAGCACCTTTGTTCAGTTTTCACAAAATTGATCTCGCCGATCGGGTCAGCATGGAGCAGCTTTTTGCTACGGAGAAATTTAACCGCGTAATCAACCTTGCCGCTCAGGCCGGCGTGCGTTACTCGCTGGAAAACCCACACGCTTACGCTGACGCTAACCTGATGGGCTTCCTGAATATCCTTGAGGGTTGTCGCCATACTAAAGTTGAGCACCTGGTCTACGCGTCATCCAGTTCCGTCTATGGCTTAAACCGTAAGATGCCGTTTTCAACCGATGATTCGGTAGATCATCCTGTATCGCTATACGCGGCAACCAAAAAAGCCAACGAATTGATGGCACATACTTATGCGCATCTGTATGGAATTCCAACAACCGGGCTGCGGTTTTTTACCGTCTACGGACCCTGGGGACGCCCGGATATGGCACTATTCAAATTCACGAAAGCCATGCTCGAAGGGCAATGTATAGACGTCTACAACTACGGAAAAATGAAGCGGGACTTCACCTATATTGACGATATAGTTGAAGCAGTTGTTCGTGTTCAGGATGTTGTTCCGCAACCGAATCCAGACTGGACGGTTGAAGGCGGGTCTCCGGCGACCAGTTCCGCCCCCTATCGGGTATATAACATTGGTAATAGTTCGCCTGTAGAACTGATGGACTACATCACTGCGCTTGAAGAGGCGCTGGGAATGGAAGCTAAGAAAAACATGATGCCGATGCAACCAGGCGATGTTCTGGAGACAAGCGCTGAAACCCAACCGCTATATGATCTTGTTGGTTTCCGGCCACAAACCACAGTTAAGCAAGGCGTGAAGAACTTTGTGGATTGGTATAAAGACTACTACGCAATTTGATAGTTTCTTATCTTCTATTTTACCGCAATCAAAAGATTGCGGTATATTAACCGCCAATAGTGTAATCAGCCTAGTATTATCCCGACGCTATATATTTCTAATTCGACAGACGTTTCTTTCGATGTAGAAGACAGAAACAGTCTCGCAAATGCCACGGTAGCATTAGTATTTTATTTAAGCACATAATGATGCTGCGTTTTTTCTTTATAAAAAATTAAGACAGGTAATTTTGCAAACTACCTGTCATTATGGAAAGTTAATCGTTACCAAAGAGGTCACGCGTATATACTTTATCTTTCACATCCGCCAATTCTTCTGCCATGCGGTTAGAGATAATAACATCTGATTCCTGCTTGAAAGCATCAAGGTCGCGAATAACGCGTGAGTTAAAAAACTCATCTTCCTTCATCACTGGCTCGTAAATAATTACAGGTATACCTTTCGCTTTTATCCTTTTCATTATACCTTGAATAGAGGAAGCACGGAAATTATCAGAGCCGCTCTTCATAATTAACCGATACACACCAACAACTTTCGGGTTTTTCGCCAGAATGGAGTCTGCAATAAAATCTTTTCGGGTGCGATTAGCATCAACAATTGCCGAAATAATATTATTGGGCACCGACTCATAATTCGCCAGCAACTGTTTGGTATCTTTCGGTAAGCAGTACCCACCATAGCCAAAAGAGGGATTGTTGTAATGATTACCAATTCGCGGATCCAGACATACACCCTCAATAATTTGTTTACTGTTTAGTCCCTGGCTTTCGGCGTAGCTGTCTAACTCATTAAAATAGGCAACACGTAGTGCTAAATAAGTATTAGCAAAGAGCTTAATAGCTTCAGCTTCAGTTGAATCAGTAAAAAGGGTCGGAATGTCTTTTTTTATCGCACCTTCTTTCAATAGATCTGCGAATCGCTCAGCACGAGCAGAACGCTCACCAATGACAATCCGTGATGGATATAAATTATCGTACAAAGCACGCCCCTCGCGGAGAAACTCCGGCGAGAAAATGATATTTTCAATGCCAAGGCGTTCTTTTATGCCACGAGTGAAACCAACTGGGACCGTTGATTTTATAACCATAACAGCTTTCGGATTGATAGCAGTCACATCACGGATGACAGCCTCAACAGAAGACGTATTGAAGTAATTTGTCTTGGGATCATAATCTGTCGGCGTAGCTATAATAACGTAATCAGCGTCATGATACGCATCGAGTTTGTCTGTTGTTGCACGAAAATTAAGCTTTTTTTCCGTTAAATATTGTTGGATCTCATTATCTGCTATAGGTGAAATTTTCTGGTTAAGCAAATCTACTTTGGCCTGAATGATATCCAAAGCAACCACTTCATGGTTCTGGGCAATCAGAACACCATTCGATAAACCAACATAGCCTGTACCGGAAATAGTAATTTTCATAGAGCAACACTTCTACAGTTAACGGGTGATGGCAAATCGCCACAGTAATCATGGATACTGCTGGCGTTTTACTCTTTGCGAATAGTGAAGTCAAGACGGGGACGGGTCTTAAGGGTCCCCTTCATGTGAGCATACAGATTGAAGCGTAGTATCGATACGGGTTTCAGAGATGCAAAAAACAAACTATTTTACACTCTTTCTGTTTCCGACTTCATAGCTTAACTCAAGAACGATGGAAATACCCCGCGACTTGCATAATATCTTTTTCGCTCAGCGTACCTGAATCTCCAAGCAACGTAATCCAGGCCTTAATATACGTGTATTTGGCCTCTGCTAAATCTCGCTGTGCAGCGTAAAGCTGCTGCTCCGCATTAAGCACATCAACGTTAACCCTTTGCCCTGCAAGCACACTTTGCCGCGTGGCCTCAACCTGCGTCGTTGCAGACTTTACAGCCAGTTCGTAAGCCCTAAGCTTCGCCTGGCTACTAATACATTGATTAAACTGTTTACGCAGATCGTTCATTATCGAACCGACCTGGGCGTCCAGTTCATACTTGGCCTGACCATAACGTGCCGCGGCCTGCCTTGTCGAGGCAGCAACCCCTCCGCCAGAATAAATTGGCATTGATACCTGAACCCCAACGCTATCTGTTCGATATTTTTGATTTACGGTGTTGTCGCTGCTGGAATCATTTTCCGAATGTGATGCGTATAGCTGTACCTGAGGCATAAATCCAGCCCGATTGCGTTCTACATCATAACGCGCTGCATCCACGCCATGACGTGATGAAGCTAGTTGGGGATTTCGTTCCATGGCTAATTTTTGCCAATCATCGAATGCTGTATAACGTAGCGGCGAGACCTGAAATTTGCCTTGCCGTAACGTCTGCAATGCATCTAACTGATCAAGTGGAATTCCGATGATGACTTCAAGTTCCCGCTGAGCTGAGTCTAAGACATCCCGAGCCTCGATAACCTGAGCTTCGGCCAAACTGTACCTTGCTTGAGTCTCAGCAACGTCCGTTACAGTACCCTCGCCAGCGGACATCAGGCGATCATTTAGAGCAAGTTGTTCTTTATAAGCAGCTTTCTGCGCCTCAGCGAGTGCAATTTGATCTTTTGCATATGCAACACTGACATAAGCCGAAATGACCCGGACTGCAAGATCGAGATATTTACTGCGATATTTTTCGTCGGCCATCAAACTTTGTGCGACTCCCGTTTTATATTTCGCATAAGCCTCATAATCAAATAGAGGTTGCGTTAAGGTCACGGAACCAGCATAACTGCGGTACTGCTGTCGTTTAGTCACATCGCTGACATTGCCAAAAATATCACTCGTCTGATATTTTTGAGTTTGCCAATTTCGTGGTGCATTCTGATAATTGAGAGAGACTTTTGGTAGCAACCCTGCTCGTCCGATATTCCTTGCCTCATCACCGGCTTCTTTTTCTTTAATCGCCGCCTGAAATGTTGGGTCTTTTTCCAATGCAAGCGAATAAGCATCCAGAATACCCAATGCATGCACCGGTGAGGATATCACCCACACTATCGAACTAAGGGCTAGATTAATCATCTTCCTTTTCATGAAAATCACGATTATTCCTCGGTCAATGAAGTACGCGCACGATCCATAATAGGTTTAAAGAGATAACTTAACAACGAACGTGACCCCGTCCTTACGAACACCTCGACAGGCATCCCAGGTTTTATTTCCTCGCCCTGGAGCATTTTAATGCCTTCCGGAGTGACGGTTACCTGCATCTGATAATAAGCTTCCCCATTTGCTTTATCGATTAAACGGTCTGCAGAAACGAGCGTTACAGTACCAGGTATTTTAGGGGTCCTGTTCTGGTTAAAAGCAGTAAACATAAGCTCAACGGGAAGTCCGGTATATACTTTATCGATTAATTGTACTTTTAATTGAGCATCCACAACCAGCGCAGCTTCACTGGGAACCACATCCATAAGATGGTCGCCTGCACCCACTACTCCCCCTTGGGTAAATATATTCAGCCCAACAACTGTTCCATCAACTGGCGAAATAATTTCCGTATTCCCTAGTTCAAAATTAGCCATATCAAGTTTGTTTTTATAATCATTTACATCCATTTGCGTTTGCGCTAACTGTGTTCTTACTTCACGCTGATAATCCGCATAACGCTGGTCTATTCGCTGTTGCGACTCTAGCAGTTGTTTTTGAAGCTGTCCGATCCTGCCAATCGTCTCATCAATGCTGCTACTGATCTCTGCAAACTGACGTTGAGCCTCCAGATAACGATTCCTCGGCAAATACCCTTCAGCAGAGAGCTGTTTCATACTGGTCATCTGCTCACGGATACTGTTTAGCTGGATCTGTTTATTCGCCCGGGAATCCTGTAATCCCTTAAGCTGGAAACGGATGCCATCAATAGATTGTTTAAAACCATCAACTTCACTACGTAATGCCTGTCGGCGCGAAATGAAAAGTTGTTGCTGCAAGGCAATGATTTCCGCTGCACGAGGCTTGTCTTTGATAGCATTGAAAACGTCAGAGAATTTTATGGTATCCAGGTTATCTCTTTCGGCCAACAAACGCCCTTCCGTTGCCAGAGTGGTATAATATTGAATCTTCAGAGAATCCACCTGCGCCTGCGCCTGAACCTGGCTCATTTGAACCAGTACCTGCCCGGCTTTGACCTTATCCCCTTCTTTAACCGCAATATTGCTAATAATACCGCTAGTTGGAGACTGGATTGTTTTACGGTTTCCTGAAACTGTTACCGACCCTTGAGAAGCAACGCCTTTATCCAATGGGGCAAAAGCTGCCCATAAAAGGAAACCGCATAAACCAATGGCGATCACCAACCAACCGAAACGCGTATACTTCCGCTCATCAGTAGAATCTGATGAGGTATCGCCACGAAGAGACTGATTAATGTGAGAAGACATATTCCCCCCTTTAACAACAGATAGTTGCAGCTATTATTTGAGAAGCCGTTTTTTAGTTTATTTGTGTTTTAGGGGGTGCCCCGTTGCCGTCATGCGATTCATTATTAACTGCATGCATTGCCTGTTGCTGTGCTGACTGAGTTCTCTGAGCATTATTCAAAGCCTGAAGTACCTGCTGGGTGGTACCAAATGCGTTAACCTTACCAGTGACTAACAATAACAACTTACTGGTCATTGAAAGCAAGTTAGTTCGATGCGTAATCAGTACCACCGTTTTTTTCCGCTCTCTAAGAAAGGCAATAGCCTTATTAAGGGCTAATTCGCCAGCGTCATCCAGATTAGAATTAGGTTCATCAAGAACAATCAACGAGGGATCGCCATATAAGGCCCTTGCAAGACCAATTCGTTGTTTTTGACCTCCGGAAAGTCCGTTTCCTCCGTTGCCAATAACTGAGTCATAGCCATGTGGAAAACGTAAAATCAGTTCGTGTACCCCTGCCAGTTTCGCGGCAGCAATCACTTTCTCAGCATCGACATCATTAAATCTCGCAATATTCTCCGCTATGGTTCCGGCGAACAATTCAATGTCTTGTGGTAAATAGCCAATATGGGGGCCCAGTTCATCTTTATTCCACTGATAAATATCTGCGCCATCCAAACGAACAATTCCTTCACTTACCGGCCAAATCCCAACTAATAATCGTGCCAGGGTCGATTTTCCGGATGCACTAGGGCCAATAATGCCAAGCACATCACCCGCCTGTAAATTAAATGACACAGCGTGTAGTACCGGTTCACCCTGCGCGCCCGGCGGTTTCGCAGATACATTTTCTACGCTCAGTACTCCTTCAGGCTTCGGTAGAGACATCCCGGTGCCACGGGGTGGATTACTATCGAGTAACTTCACCAACCGGCCATAAGATAGTTTTGCCGAACTCCAGCTTTTCCAGACGTTAATCACTTGTTCTATCGGAGCAAGCGTTCTTCCCATCAAAATAGAACCTGCGATCATCATCCCCGGAGTAATATGGCCATCAATGGCCAACCAGCCCCCCAGCCCGAGCACCAAAGATTGCAAGGAAAGACGCACAAACTTTGTAATAGAATTGATACGTGAAGCTCGTTCGCTCGCGACTCGCTGACTGTTCAGAAATCGTTGATGTAAACTAAACCATCGTCCCTTGATATTTGGCAACATTCCTAATGCTTCTATAACTTCCGCATTACGCAAGTTGGTGCTGGCAAGACTTCCTGATTGCAACGCAAGCTTACTCGCTTCAGCCAATGGTTCTTTTGAAACTATTTCATTCACCACGGCCAACGCTATCAGTATTAGTGAGCCAATTAATGCAAACAACCCCAACCAGGGATTAAACAGAAAAATGACCAACAAATAAATCGGGAACCAGGGCGCATCAAAAAAAGCAAAAAGCGCGCTGCCGGTCAAAAACTGACGCATGTTAGTAAGATCGTTAAGCATTTGCCCGGCATCAGCAGATTTGTTTTTGAGATTATCTTCGTATGCTGCGGTATAAATACGTGTATTTAAACGCATATCTAGCTGTGCGCCAATCCGTATTACCACCATGCTACGGACGTACTCCAGCAATGCCATCATACCAAACATGGCAAGCATGATAAGGGTTAGCATCAGCAGAGTAATTTCATTACCAGAGGGTAGCACCCGGTCATAAACCTGGAGCATATAAATCGAAGGTACTAACATTAAGATATTAATGAATGCGGTGAAAACACCAACTGTCCAGAATATTTTACTGCGAGTGCGTATTACGTCCGCAATTTCATTGCGCGGTAAATAGTGCTCCACTGCTTTTTCCCTTAATTTTGTGTACCTTCAGCCACACCTCTACCGACAGTAGAGCAATCAGATCCCAACAACTCAGGCTGGAGATATTTATAATATATAGATAGGAAAGTACTAAAATATCAAGCTACCAAAAAATATTTTTTAATCCATACGAAAATTAATGTTAATAAAAATACGACAGAGATCACAATAAAAAGGGGAAGAGCGACCTCCCCCTTTCTTTATAAAACATCCATCACATCACGCTACTTAAGCGTAGTGCAAAGTATCAACCAACTGCTGATGGGTTTGCCCGTTGAGATACACTACTGTATCGTTCGCATCCAGAGTATGGTTGTTGTTGTTATCAACAATCAGGTAGTTACTAGCCTCGTGGGAGTTATCAGTCCAGATAACCGACGCTACACCCACCTTAGCAGTAAGATCCCCATTCCCACCAATACCAAGGATTTGCCCTAACAAGCCGACAACGCCGCCAACCACACCACCAACCAACGTACCCAGCAACGCATCAACAACATCCGACGTACGTGTACCATAATCTGCTACTTGGGTATGTGTGACATCATTGTTAATAGTCAGACCTGAGGCCGTGTCAAAGATACTATCTTTACCGCTATTAAAATCCGAAATGGTCACACCAGAATTGACAGTGCTCGCTTTCAGTTGGTAGAGATTCGCCCCATTACCTCCTGAAACAACGGTGTTACCCAGGACCTTGAAAGTATCCGCAGCGCCAGTTCCTTGCACCGTTAAGTTGTGACCACCATCCAATCCCAAAAGTGTAATAAGGGTTGTTGTCACACCTGAGCCAGGAAGAAGAGTCAGGAGCTGATAAAGAATACCTTTACCGGTCCCCCCCACATTGGCATCCAGATTCAACCCTGCAGTATTTGCAGAAGCATTAATAGTCTCCAGGTTACCATAACCGGTGCCTACCGTCAGATTAAGCAAATGATCGCCGGTGACATTGATGGTTTGTAGCTGACTACCGGTTCCCGCCAAGGTGATGGCGTTAGCGAAGCTACCGGTACCACCCGAGCCGACATTCAGGGTTGTCAAAGCAGTGGCGCCACTGCTGTTTAGGGCCAGCGAGCCTGCATTGATATCGCTATTACTGGTTGCGGTGAAGTTAACATTGAAATGATCGGTGATACCTGGACGGAAAGTAATATCGACACTACTTGCCGCAGTCGCATTACCTGTGACTTCAAGTTGCGCAGCACTACCACCTGCCGCATTTATCACATGGACGTTATTAGCCAGACCTGACAGAACAAATCCCTGTGAACCGACGGTTGAGGTTGCTGCCTGAGTAACGTTAGAAGGAAGAGTAGTCAAGCTTGATTCGGTGGATGCATTACCAGTTAATACACCAAAATCGAATGTATGGGCTTGAGCGGTAGAACTAGCGCTAACAGTTGCTTGCCCTATATAGCCAGCAAGGTCCAGCTTTTCGAAGTTACTAAATTGCGCGGAGTTAGAAGTGATGACCGCAGTTCTGTTTAGAATAGTCCCACCCATAACGACATTTTTCGTAATAAAGTTAGCCGAAATGGTATCAATCCCAGCTCCACCATCAGCGGTGACAGATGTGCTCACCGTATTTGCCCCGCCAGTAGAGTTACCGGCCCATTTCAGCGTATCGTTACCCGTTCCGAGGTTAAACTTAGCCGTGGCGGTGGTCATATTAACAAGGTTACTCACAAGAACATCATCAGCGCCGGAACTGGCATTGAGGATCACGCTGCCGTTGTTAACAACGATGTCCACTCCAGGGTTTACCCCATTATCGGACAGGTTAACAGTGGCTGCGCTTGAACCATTAATGGTGAGATTAGCCAAATGATCCGCGAATTTGAGGTTAACGGTGCTCGCCACGTTAGCATTGAGTTGCGCGTTAGTCAGAACCGCAGTTTCAGCATTGGTGAGCTGATGGCTGGCATTAGTGTTAACAGTACCGGTCGCGTTGCCGCCTGCGGCGCTGGCGCTGAGGACTGCGCTGGTTTTATAAAGTAGCCCGGTACCAATCTGGTATTCAAAAGCATGCTGATTGGTTACAGTTGCCGCATCTGTAGCCGTAGAACCGCGTAAATCGTTAATGATTGCCTGAGTAATGGTTGCCTTATTGGTACCAAGAGCGCTGTATTGCGCTAAAACCGCTGCGCTAGGCGCGACGCCGTAAATTCCTTGATAAACATGTGTGATAAAGGCATCACCAGTTAAGTTAGATCCCTTGCTTTGAAACTCGGAAGATGCGATTAATTTTGTCAGTAATGAACTATATGTATTCCCACCGGTGGCGAGATAATTAGTCCAGTCGCCAAGCCCACCCATATCAACTGAACGGCCAACTAAAGAAATGTACGCAGCTTCGACTTGCTCCTTGCTACTTAAAGCGACGCTCCATGTATTCCAGTTCGCTGAGCCATAGTCTTTGTACATGACTTTATTCAGTGCATTATCAAAGCTATTTTGTGCAGTTAGCGTCGCAGAATCGAATCCTGTATAATTAAGAACGCCATTAATTACATTATTAAGTGCAGCATTTAAATTTGAGCCTGTTAAAAAGGTTTGGGCGACACTATCTGCTGGGGTACTTCCCCAAATGGACGCATAGACAAGTTTAACTATCTCAAGGTCAGTTTTGCCAGAATACAAAGTCTGACCCGCTGTGGATGCTAACAGGTTAGAAATATATTGTTCTTGGCTAATCGCCCCCGTACGAAACTGGCCTGCTACGGCATCATAGGTGGAAGCCGTCGTATAGGTGTTTTTCCCAAGAATTGCAAATTGTATAGCTGCAACTGCTTTTTGTGTGAGTAGCACTTGAGTAACCATTTAAGAATCCTCAAAATTTCGTATCAGGAGCAATCCAGGCCCAGAGTTATTGGGAGTACATTGGAAGCGTTTGCATCAGCATAGATGCACCTTCCCCTTAATAAGAAAAGTCTAAAAAAATCACACCGTCAACACGCCCGAATAAAAAAATAAATCACGAATAGTTTCCATAAGTTATACAGCTATAAATTAAAACCAGAGCTTCCCTCCCCCCACTAAATTCAGTAGGGGAAAACGCAAGAAGGATAAATTCAAATTAGAAACGACAAATACCACCACTTATAACAAGGGTATTTTATATGTTAACAGAATTGCGGAATTTTTTGAGGATAGGGCCAGAGAATGGTGTAGTAAATGCAGGCTTAGCAGATGTAGCCTAATTGAGGTCAGAGCAAGTCAAGGCGGGTAAAATGTTAATTAACTGAAATAATTAACACCATTATTAATAAAGCAACTTTGTTAACAATGAATAACTTGTAACACACTCGAGAGTGTATAGTGAATAAGCTATTCAACTTTAGTAATAAGCATATTCAGTGTTTCAGCGGAACGCTCCCAGGAGTATCTCAGCACATTTGCTCTACCTTTACTAATCAACAACTTACGGTCTTCAGCGCTATTGTTTAATTTTATGATAGCTTTGATAAGCTCATATTTTGAGTCTGGATCAAAGTACAATACACTATCACCTAAGGTTTCTTTGAGGGAAGCTCTATTTGAAGAAATAACTGGGCAAGAGCATGATTGAGCTTCCAGTGGGGGTATACCAAATCCTTCATAAAAGGATGGAAATATAAAAGCTTTCGCACCTTTATATAATGAAATAAGTTCATCATCAGATACACGTCCTAAAAAATCTATTCTTGGATCATTGGTTTTTATATTTACACAATTAAACACTGTGTTCCTGTCACCTATTATCTTCAAGTTTATATTTAAATCTGCAGATAGTATAGTTTCAATAAGACCATGAATATTTTTATGATGATTAACCGAGGATACAGTCAGGAAGTAGTCGCATCCACGAATCTCATTAGTCTTAACCATACTGTCATGTGGTTTAAAAAAATTATTACTCACAGCATTCGGAATAATATGAATCTTACTGGCATCACAATTATAATAATTTACTAGCTCACTTTTAGAAAAATCACTAACCGTCACTATTAATTTAGAGTTCTTTAGTAAAATAGGGGTTATTAATGAATATAACCATCTGAAGCCAAATGAAAAGCTTTCTGGGTAACGAATATAAGTAATATCATGTTGCGTAATAATCTGCCTTTTGAAAAGCAAAGGACCAGTGTTGCATAAGTTGATTAGCATGCAATCTTTTTGTTTTTTTAAAAAAAGAGGTAATGTGAATTGTTCCCAGAAATGGCCTCTACCCCCTGAGATTTCTTTAATATTAAAACCTGAAATGTTATAGCTTTTATCAATGGCGGACATATTGGGTACCAAGACCACAACATTATGTCTCAATTTCGATAACCGAAGAGTCATTTCATAAGCAAATCGCTGCACACCGGTAAGTTTTTGAGTAAGAAAACGACCATTAACATAAATCATTAGCGACCTACTTGAGGTTTATTATTATAAGACACTCATTATGACAGGATTATAAATTGAAAAAAACCATTTTCGAACAAAATATAATATCTAAACAGATATAGATAAAAAAAAGCCCTGTAAAAACAGGGCTTAGATAGCAAATCATTACTAACTTAGTTAATCCATTCAGTATGGAACACACCGTCTTTGTCAGTGCGCTTATAAGTATGTGCGCCGAAGTAATCGCGCTGAGCTTGAATTAGGTTCGCTGGCAATACAGCAGAGCGATAGCTGTCATAATAAGCAATAGCAGCTGAGAATGTCGGAACAGGGATCCCATTTTGCACCGCATAAGCTACGACATCACGTAATGCCTGCTGGTAATCATCAGCGATCTGTTTAAAGTACGGGGCTAGTAACAGATTGGCTATTTTATCATCCTGATTATAAGCATCGGTGATCTTCTGAAGGAACTGAGCACGAATGATGCACCCTGCACGGAAAATTTTAGCAATTTCACCGTAGTTGAGATCCCAATGATACTCATTCGAGGCAGCTCGCAACTGAGAAAAACCTTGGGCGTAAGAAACAATCTTACCTAAATATAATGCTCTACGGACTTTCTCGATAAATGCAGTTTTATCACCGGCAAGTTTAGCCTGTGGGCCCGTCAAGACTTTAGACGCTGCAACACGCTGCTCTTTTAGGGATGAGATATAACGAGCGAAAACTGATTCAGTAATAAGGGACAAAGGTTCACCTAAATCGAGAGAACTTTGGCTTGTCCACTTACCGGTGCCTTTATTCGCGGCTTCATCAAGAATAACATCTACCAGATAGTTACCTTCTTCATCTTTCCTGGTGAAGATATCTTTTGTAATATCAATGAGATAACTGCTAAGCTCACCTTCATTCCATTTGGTGAAAGTATCCGCCAATTCGTCGTTAGAAAGATTTAAACCACCTTTCAACAATGCATAGGCTTCAGCGATAAGTTGCATATCACCGTATTCGATACCATTGTGAACCATCTTAACATAATGGCCAGCCCCATCAGCTCCGATGTAAGTTACGCAAGGTTCACCGTCTTCCGCAACAGCAGCAATTTGTTTAAGAATTGGCGCAACAAGTTCATAAGCTTCTTTTTGACCACCCGGCATAATTGAAGGGCCTTTCAACGCACCTTCTTCTCCGCCGGATACACCTGTCCCGATAAAATTGAACCCTTCAGCAGAGAGTTCACGATTACGACGGATAGTATCCTGGAAGAAAGTATTACCCCCATCAATAATGATGTCGCCTTTTTCCAGGTATGGCTTAAGAGATTCAATAGCACTATCAGTGCCGGCACCGGCTTTAACCATCAACAGGATGCGTCGAGGGGTTTCCAGAGATTCAACAAACTCTTTCACTGTGAAATAAGGGACTAATTTTTTGCCTGGATTCTCAGCAATAACTTCTTCAGTCTTTTCACGGGAGCGATTGAAAACAGAGACGGTATAGCCACGACTTTCGATGTTGAGCGCAAGGTTTCGGCCCATCACCGCCATACCAACAACCCCAATCTGTTGCTTGGACATTACTTACTCCTGTCTGGTGTGGTCACTGCGACACGTTCGCAGTTTAAATGTGATGTTTATATTAGCTCAAAGCCTGTATGACGTATAGTGTAAAAATGTTCACAAATGAAGAATGGCAGTCATAACCTATTGAAAATTATTGGTTTTAATTCTGCCTTTTAATACCATTACCGCAACAAAAGCCAAGTGGCACAAAATTGCTTAGTTTTTATTCATTTATTAATAGATGATTTTTTTATTTTCCACAAATTCGCAATATTTAGAATTGACGTATTCAGAAATTTCCTGATTAAACCGCTCGGTTGAAAATTTTAACGCATGAGCACGACAATCATTAGGAAGAATTTGATCCTGCATAGTTTCAAACTTTTGTACAGCATCAATGACAGAATCTATATCCTGTTTGTCAAAAAGGATACCTGTTGGATTATCTACACCAAATGGTCTTACTGTTTCAAGTGAACCACCTTTACCAAACGCAATTACAGGCGTCCCACAAGACTGCGCTTCAACAGGAGTAATACCAAAATCTTCTTCTGCCGCAAAAACAAATGCTTTAGCATTTCTCATATGCTCTTGCATGACTTCATTTGATTGATAGCCCAGGATTTCAATGTTAGCCGTGGCTTTAGACTTTATCTTTTGCATTTCCGGCCCATCACCAACAACAACAAGTTTACGGTTTGGCATGTGACTGAAAGCCTCAACTATCAAATCAATACGCTTATATGGAACAAGGCGTGATGCGGTAAAGTAATAATCTTCTTTAGCTTCATTCAGAAGAAAGCGATTGACATCAACAGGCGGATAAATGACATCAGCCTCTCGCCCATAAACTTTTTTAATCCGCCGTGCGATAAATTGTGAGTTAGCAATAAAATGATCAACGCCATTTGCAGTACGGTAGTCCCACATGCGCATTTTATGCAAAATCAATTTTGCAATCATTCCTTTGACTCCATGATCTAAACCTGCTTCCCGCAGATATTGATGCTGGAGATCCCATGCATATCTTATAGGGGAATGAACATAACTAATATGCAGTTGATCGGGTCCCGTCAAAACCCCTTTAGCAACAGCATGGCTGCTAGAAAGAATGACATCATGGCTGGATACATCAAGTTGCTCAATCGCTAATGGCATTAAAGGAAGATATGTTTGATATTTTTTCTTCGCTTTTGGGAGGCGTTGAATGAATGTTGTGGTTATTTCTTTATTCTGAAAGTGTTTTTTATTTTCAGAGGAAAGAAAATCCACAACAGAATACAAGTGTGATTCTGGATATGATTTAATAAGTTCCGCTACTACTTTTTCAGAACCAGCATAAGTAATAAACCAATCAGCAACAATACCAACATTTAAATCGCGCATAAAAATCCATCGTACATTTATAATTTAACATGCAAAATATAAAGGTGCTCCAGATTTGAAAAGCACCTTTAGTAATTTAAATTTAAGCCCTTAACAAGGCTAAAATCTCTGCAGTTTTTTCTTTCATTAAAGTAACATCACTTCTGGATTCCACATTTAAGCGAACGACAGGCTCAGTGTTAGAACTACGTAGATTGAAGCGCCAGTCCGCAAATTCAAGGCTTATACCATCCGTGTAATTAATATCAAGAGCTTCATTCTGATATCGCTCAAGAACCCGTTTGATCGAGGATTGCGGATCGCTAAGGGAGCTGTTGATTTCTCCAGAGGCAGGATAAGCTTGCATCCGTGCACTAACTAATTGGTTTAGCGTTTTATCCTTGATACAGAGCAATTCAGCGACAAGGAGCCATGGGATCATTCCGCTATCGCAATAGGCAAAATCGCGGAAATAATGGTGGGCGCTCATTTCGCCGCCGTATATTGCATCTTCTGCACGCATACGTTCTTTAATGAAAGCATGACCTGTTTTAGACATCACAGGAATGCCGCCAGCATTCTTTACAATATCAATTGTATTCCAGCTTAAACGCGGGTCATGAATAATACGAGAACCAGGATTCTTTTCAAGAAATGCGTCAGCCAAAAGACCAACAATATAGTAGCCTTCGATAAAGTTACCCATATTATCGAACAGGAAGCATCGATCGAAATCACCATCGAATGCAATTCCCATATCAGCATTATTTTTTATGACAGCGTCAGTAGTATCTTTTCTACACTCTGGTAATAATGGATTTGGTATACCATTTGGGAAGGTCCCATCGGGTTCATGGTGCACCTTTATAAATTCAACAGGAACATTATGCTTTATAAAGCGCTTCTCAAGGGCATCAATAACATGACCTGCGGCGCCATTACCAGAGTTAACAACTAATTTTAGCGTTCTATTGATATTATGAAGATTGATATAGCTCAATAACTTATCAATATATGCATCTAATACAGAAATGGATTGATAACTACCTTTAGGCTGCGATGAATTTATAGCAAAATTATTCTCTTCGGCAAGACGCTGGATCTCCCTTAGCCCAGTATCACCACTGATTGGCTTTGAGTTCTCGCGGACGAGTTTCATTCCATTATAATCAATTGGGTTATGACTGGCTGTTACTTCCACTCCGCCATCAACGCCGAGGTAAGATGTAGCAAAATAAATCTCCTCAGTACCCGATAAACCAATGTCTAAAACATCAGTACCAGCATCCTGCAATCCTTTGGCAAGGGCAAGTTTAAGGGATTCACTAGTTAGTCTGACATCGCCTCCGACAACCATTTTTTTAGGCTTAAGATACTCACCATATGCACGACCAATACGGTATGCGATGTCCTCTGTAAGTTCCGAGCCTAACTTGCCGCGAATGTCATACGCTTTAAAGCAGGTTAATAATTCCATCATTTTCCCCGTTTAATCAAATTCCATAATGATCTTTTAGACGAACAATATCATCTTCACCTAAATATGAACCAGATTGAATCTCAAGGATTTCAAGATCTATTTTCCCTGGATTTTCCAGCATATGAGTCGAACCAGCAGGAATAAATGTTGATTGGTTTTCAGTAAGCAAAAACTCACGTTCGTTTAAGGTAATCTTCGCTGTTCCTGATAATATAATCCAGTGCTCGGCCCGGTGGTGGTGCATTTGCAAAGAAAACTTACCGCCCGGTTTAACTGTAACTTTGTTAATGTGATATTTAGTTGTATTAACCACTTTATCACTATGCCCCCAAGGGCTATAGGATTCACGGTGGATCCTATACTCTCTACGCGAAGTCATTTTAAGATGTTCAACTACACGTTTAACGTCTTGCACCTGTGATTTATCTATAACGAGCACAGCATCTTTGGTGCTGACTACTACCAGATTGTTAACCCCAACGGCAGCTACTAGTTGTTCTTCGCTATTTATATAACAGTTAGAAGAATCATGAACAAAAACATCCCCGGATAGTGAATTACCTTGACCATCCTTATCGTTGACTTCCCACAGTGCTGACCATGAACCAACATCATTCCAACCTGCATCCAGTGGTACTACAGATGCAGATTGCGTTTTTTCCATTACAGCATAATCAACTGACTCATCAGGGCAAGCAATAAAAGCATCTTTATCAACACGAATAAAATCACGTAAAGAATCGGTATGCACAGTCTGCATTGCCTTTTTACATGAGCTAAGAATATCTGGACGGAACTCATCCAACTCTTGCAGAAAGCGTCTTGCTCGAAACATGAACATACCGCTATTCCAGTAATATTCACCGCTGTCCAAATATTCTTGTGCTGTATGCAAGTTAGGTTTTTCAACGAAACGTTTTACATCATAAGCTATATGATTATCGAAATGTTCTTCGTTACCACGCTGGATATAACCATATCCCGTTTCAGGGCCAGTAGGCACAATACCAAACGTTACAAGCTTCCCTTGATTTGCATAAACTACAGCGCTGTTGATTGCAGCTTGAAAAGCATCGTTATTCTCAATAACGTGGTCCGCGGCCAAAACAAGTAGCAATGGATCATCATCATCATGTGCTACTGCGTGTAATGCAGCAAGTGCAATTGCTGGAGCCGTATTACGTCCAATTGGTTCAAGGATAATGTTATTAGATAGCTTTTCGATTTGACGTAGTTGTTCTGCGACTAAAAAACGATGTTGTTCGTTACATATCACAATAGGTTCTTTAGTCTCTAAACCATTAAGGCGAGTAATTGTCTCCTGAAGCATTGATTGCTCGCCGTGTAAACGTAAAAACTGTTTTGGATATAGCTCTCGCGACATCGGCCACAAACGACTACCAGTACCTCCAGCCATTATCACTGGGAGAATCATGACTTAACCTCATTTAATATATTTACAGTTCGATAAAGAGACATTTAGAATAAAATTACACAACAAAACTTCTGCATTTATTCGCTAATTCATTAGCATATTGTTCATGCAATGTTTTATTTTTAATAATAGTATTCATACCTATTTTCTTACCATCAAATTCGAAGTTAGCAGTCGCATTGGCATTCATATCGACGTCAATTCTATTAAAGAAGTCAAATAACCCATCGAAACGGCAGTTATCAACTTTATTTTTAAAACCACCATTTACAAAAATAACTGGAGTGCCCATAGCCAGGCATGGAAGAGCAGTATGAATCCTGGAGGTTACTACCAGTTTTGCATTAGCCAATTTCCTCAGAAAATCATCGGCTAATTTAAAACCTTCGTCAGCGGAAAGGTACGGAATGATCTGTTTTTCATGTTTAGCATGCTTGAGTAATTCACTATCAAAAAACTGGTTTAGTACTTTGCTTCTATGATTAAATTCAAATGCCCGACCATTTAGCAAGCGTTTTCCGAAACGTAATGGTTGGCTCATTAACTCTGGTAATGACATTGAGTCATACATCACATCGATAAAATAAATATCATCAGTAACATTATCCCGTTTATATTTATTCCCCAACGTAAGTGTCATACAGCCTGAGTAATACGCATCAATCCCTTTTGAGATCAGCAAATCACGAGTGTAAAAATCACGGCAACCTATCGGCGCATGTTTTTTAAAGTGCGCAATACTCGCAGGTGTGAAAATTTTATCTACAATAGTAGAGTTAATATGGATTGACACATATAAAGGAGTTATATCTTCAGATGGCGGAAAGTTTTCTGGTATATCCATATACCACGCATTCATGATCATTTTTACTTTATTACCACTATAAGTATTCATATGATCTCGTGGTATATACTCATTCACGCAAGGTAAAAACTGGCGTGCTGCTGTACTTTGTACATAATCACCCAGATTGATCCAGTTTCTTTTGACATAGATGTCACTTTCGTACGTCAGGACGCCATATTGAGTATTGTTTACTTGCATGTTATTTCCTACCTAATTTTTTCTTTATTAAAGATGTTAAATATTTTCTTTCTGAACTAATTAGCACCAAATAGAAAAAGAGTATAGCCACTGAGATTGTGTTTAAGGCGATTAGAAGCAGTAATCCTAAAAAACCTACAGGAAGTACGGTGTTAATGTAAAATGAAATTGCAAATGATATTACAGAAACAGAAAATAAGCGCGGGAAAATATTAAGGAAAAATATTTTACTATTTAATCCAGTTACTTTTTCCACATACAAAACTCTGAACATAAGCATTGCAACTGCACAAAGTATACGACTAGACACCGCCACAACCAATGCAAAACCCAAAGAGTAAAGAGCATATGTTAATACCAAAGTTAAAAGCATTATTAATGATGCTATTAACTGATAGTTCCGCAACTTTCCCACTGCATATGCTACGGTAACAAAAGGTCCTGATAGAGAATCAATGATGACATACAGTATGACAATTCTTACCAACACCACCAAATGTTCTGGAACTTGTTTCAACCATAAGTTAATAACAAAAGGCGCATCTACAAAGGCGGGTACTGCTGCAATCAGTACGATAAAGCCAGTCAACTTGCAGGATAAAGATAGAAGAGACGAAACCTCTTCGTGATTTCCAGTTGAATGCTGCTTTATCAGTTGAGGATTGAATGCGGTTTGCAAAGTACCTATGACACGGTTAAATGCAATCAGCACCTGCTCCGCTAACCAAACAGAACCATTTGCCACAACTCCGACAAAGAAATATGTCAGGAGAGCAATACCTTGAGAAAGTCCGACTAAACTCAATGAGCCCATCATTGACCAACTCGAGAAGGATAGTATTTCCTTGAGCAGTTCTTTATTTTCTTTGAAACTTACCTTTACAGTACATATATCTATTTTCTTAATGCAACTAACAAAATAGACAAAAAACACTGATATATATCCAAAAAGCAAGAATGCAGCATACCATATTAATTTCGAGTCGAATTCGAACAAGGTAAATAAATACACCATGCCCCAGCGCTGAATAGCATCAAATATCCCTATCTTAGCAAACAAATCCATCTTTTCAGTTGCAATTAACGCTGCAATAAATGGTGTTTGCATGATCTGAATAAGCAGAGATATGACAGACAACTGGTACACCCAAAATATTTCTGTCATACGCTCAACGGGAACTCTTAATTTATAGATTAAGAACCATAACCCAATTGTTTCAGCGAGGAATAAAACGGCACCACATATTATGAAATGGACCAATATACTTGTCGAAAAGACTCTTTTAGTCCAGGAAAAGTCCCTTCTACCTAAACCAACTGACAGGAACCTTTGAGTTGCCAAAGCTGATACGTTTTGAATGAACGAAAATAAAACGATAATACTGCCAATGACACTGTAAAGCCCAAAGTCATAAACCCCAAGCGCATTTAAAACTAAGCGTGAGGTATAAAAAGTTGCAAACATTATTAGTAACATCCTGCCATAAAGCATGAATGTGTTCTTTGCAACTATTTTTTTATTTGTAGCGTATTTTTCACTCATTTTTACCAACATTATCGTCAACACAGAAAAATTTCATTCTTGTTTTACGATTTCTATACTCTCAACTACTTGTTAGATACTTATTAACAAGTTCTGCGGTAGCACTCCAGGAATATTTACCGACCTGTTTTGAGCCTTTACTAATGAGTTGGGTTTTAAGTTCAATATCAGAATGTAATTTAGATATTGCAGTTGCTATTTGCTGTATATTCTCAGGGTCAACTACAAGTGCTGCGTCGCCAGCAACCTCACCGAGGGAGGTTGTTTTGGAGGTAATTACAGGTATACCACTTGCCATTGCCTCAATAACAGGGAGACCAAATCCTTCATAGAAGGAGACGAAAATCAATCCTTCTGCACCACGATAAAGCTCAGGTAATTCTTCGTTTTTGACAAAACCAGTAAATACAACCCTATCAGTAAGCTCATTGATTTCGATGAGAGTCGCTAACTCATCTGTTTTCTTGCCAGTAAAAACAAGTTTTACGTTTTTAGGGATATCTGCTCTGGCAAAAGCCTGAATTGTTCCAACCTCATTCTTATGACTTTTCCTGTTACTGACACATAAATAATAAGGATATCCAAAATCTTTCTTTTGTCCATTTGGTCGAAAATTGTTGGATACTCCATTCCCTACATTTACAACTTTTTCAGCAGGAACTCCGGACCATTGGATGATTTTTTGTCGAGAAAATTCGGAAACAGTAAAAATATACTTAGCTTTTCGACATCCTCTTTTTATAACAACCTTATAGAATATTTTTTTTAATAGACTCGAATTTTCAGGACGCTCCAAATGATTCAAATCATGGATTGTAAACACAAATGGTATTCTGGAAAATAATGGAGGAATATAGCCTGGAAAAAAAACTATACCATCACGCATCTTCAGCATCTTTAACGATGTTTTTATGCAATCAACAGGGCTGAATGGTTTGCCGGTGAAACCCGCACTCTTATAATTTGTTATTTTATTAATTTCTTCAGCAAATGTTCCGATTCCGCCTGAACCTGACCATCGGTCATCAATTAGAATGTTTTTCATAAATATCCATTGGTTAGTTGCCACTTATAATATCTTGCAGCTTTATCGATAAAGCGTCTATTTCTTCTTCTTCACTACCAGTTTTATATAAATAAATCTGAGGTATATAATCAAGCATGCCATCACGGGCAGGAGCTATAATCGAGACATTTGCCTTAATTGCTTCAAGCATGACGAGCGGTACTCCTTCATACAATGAAGGTAAAACTAATGCATCCACATCCTTGGTATAGTCCCATATATTATTCTTCCAGCCCATGTATTCAAACGTCACATTAGAACTCAGTGTGTCTGACATCTCCTTCATTTTTTTAAGGTCTGGGCCATCACCAATAACCTTAACTCTTATGTTTTTATTGACATTAATTTTTTTCAAAGCACCAATCAGTAGATGTTGCCCTTTTTGCCGAAAATAGATTCTTCCGGCCATTAGCAAAACAAATTCATTTTCACTTTGATGGTATGTGTAACCACTTCCTCTTACATTCTCAGGGTTAAAATTAACAATAACATTACGTAATACTTTTACACGAGCATTTGAATTTCTTTTCTTCAGCTCATTAGCAAATACATTGCTTATTGTGATGTATTTGTTGCATTTTTTATAAACGATGTTGGACAAAATATCCTTAACTAAGGCAAACTTGCTTCCCATTAAAGAAAAGCGATGTGTATAAGGGATATAACTAATTATTTTGTCTTTACAAATAACCGCCCCTTCATTTATTAATACAGAACCTAACTCAATATCACCTTGAATAATGACAATATAATCATAATCAGCACTTATTTTTTTTAAAAAATGTCTTGCCCGCATTCTATATTTTAGATTTAAAAAAGAGTGCAGAATTTCCAATCTTTTATGACATACTGCATGCGTATCATATACTACGCTTTGATTTGTAAGGATTTCTTTTAGTTGAGAATTATCCTCTGGTACAAAACATGATAAACTAAACCCTTTATTAATAAATCGCTTTATATGAGCTATAGCCATTAATTCATGACCACCCACGATTGATGCAGTAAAAACAACCGCTGTTTTAATTTTATTAATCATTAGCACCTTCAGTTTTATTTTTACACTCTTGATTAAACCAAACTGTACATAACCCCATAATAATAAAAAGATTCGTAGCAGTCGGTGGCAACCAAAAAGCACCATCTGACAATGCGGCGCAAAAATATGCGACAAACGGCAAAATGTAAGGCGATCTCAACAACGGTTTTAACTTAATAAAAATAAAACTCAAGAAATATAAAACCATAGGCACACCAAAAATTTGTGCTATTGATGCCGGAAGAACTTCATAAATCTCATAAAATGTTCTATTGTAAGATAACATACCATTTAGCAAAATTAATGGATGTTCGGTAATAATATCAATATAGGATATAATCTTTTCAATTCTCCCGCTCCCTTGACTTAAGTCACGGTTAACCAATCTTTCATATATTATTTTTGAAAAAATATTATCGGTATTTAATAAAATCAAAAACATTACTGCCGAGACTACGATTACAAGTAGCATTACTATCAATGCCATTGGGGATTTTTTTTCTGCAGTAAAAAACATCCATAAAAGTGCCCCAATCATACCAAGGTATATTGATGCTGAGGCTGTCAATAACACGACGACCCCAAGCAAAGATAATGGGACAATTGTTCCTTTTAACTCATTTCTTAAATTTGCAATAACAGCGAAACCAATTAGTAATAGATTCGCGCCAAATACATTACCATTTTGGTATGTGGATGTAGCTTTAAGATAATGTATCCCCCAAATCATATTATTTTTGTCTGCAAGAAAGTTTGGCGTTACTGCATCCTGAAAATTTGCTGTAATACCGGGGATAACCACAGTATAGTCACCAATAATTTTTTGCATTAAAGCATAAATAACAAGGATGTAAAAAATTAATTTTAAATAACGTTTCCAATTGTCAGCATTGTTGATACCAAGAGCACCATAATAACAAAAAAAAGCAAACATCGAACTAATATATGCTATTTGAGATGACAATGGTAAAAATGGTGAGCCCGAAAAAAACAATGCATTGTATGAAGATTGATTTATTAAAAATGAAAGCAATAACAATATTAATGGTATTAATGCGAGTAAGAGTTCTTTCGGTCTTGTCAGTGCATGCAAGGCTCCCATGAACATAAAATACATACTACTCAACAGCGAAATATATAGTGGGAACCCTCCGATTTTAGCACCTGCTTTGGGGATCGCAAATGTTATGAAAAGCAGTGCATCTTTTAACCTACTCATATTTCTTATCCATTTTTATATTCTTAATTTCAAAACATCAATTCTGATATGATATTTGGTCTTTGTTAATCAAAACATTATTTAATACATTGTTATTGGTTTTTACGCTCAATCTCTTATTTGGTTCAATCCTAAAAAACTGTATAGCTTTAAAATTTTCAGATGGTATGTTTATGAATGTATTATTAGCAATTTTTATACTTGCACTTGCTTTCTTAACGTTTCCAACCCTAATTGTACTAGCCATTTTATCAATTATAGTATCGTATTTAAACTTATTATCAGAAATGTCAATATCACCATTATTATTGCTAGTAAAATCAACAATTACATTGCCAAAATAATTATTTCTAACATTCAGGTAATCAGTCGCACCATTTTGTTTAAAATATGAAATCAAACCTTCACTAACAAACACATTACCGATAAAGTTAATATTTTTATTAAGTGGTTTTTGACTTGCATTAAATATAGCCGCGATAGATTTTCCATAAAGACCAGAGTTAAGTGCAAGATTATTTTTAAATATAATATTATTACATATAAAAAAAGTTGCTAGACATCCATGTTTAAAATTTTTGACGATGTTGTTTTTAGCAATACTATTATTACAGCCCTCAAAATCAATACCCACATCACCACCGTTTTCTACATAATTCGCAGTAATGCTTACACGCTCCCCCATTGACCCCCAAATCCCGCCTAATCTGACATCACGGATTATATTATTATTAATTACTAATGCTGTGCATTTTCTTTCATTATGCGGCTCCCCATCTTTAACGGGATTCGAATCACCGCCCCAGAACATAATTCCATGATAGAAAGCTGATATTATATTATTACCACACCGCCCTCCATTGATATAACTAAGTTCAATACAGGCATGATTAGTTTTTATTTGTTTTGCATTAGCACTACAAGATGACACATTGATATCCTGACTTATTCTTTCAATAAGAATATCAGAGTATCTTTGTGTCATTTTGGAAGATAAAATCCTACACCCTATACACTTAATTTTTTTTACAGTAATATTTTCAACATAATCCACACACTGCACAACTACTATCAAATCATCTTCAGCAATGAAGTTCCCTCCTGAAATTTGTATATTTTTAGCACCTGCAATATTAAATATCGCAGCACTACGATTACTCTTATGTGCATCAATATAAATATTAGCCCCATCCGAAAAAATTATTTCTGACATCGAGTCAATGTTTATAGATGTACCGTCAAAGTAATAGTCACCAGGAGGGATTAAAATCTTCTTACTATTTTGGTTTTTAAAAAATTCTGATAAATTTTTTTTAGTATTATTTACTGTTACTGCGCGCGCAAACTGACTGCTTAATGCTACACTAGAAATCGTTGATAACAAGAAAGCTCTTCTATTCATGTTCACACCCACAGCAATAGTTAATAAGCACCATCTTTTTTCAAAACTACTGTAATTGTTTTGAATAATATGGCTATATCATTCCACATTGACCAATTTTTAACATACCAGGCATCAAGATATACACGGGTGTCATAGTCAACATCACTTCTACCACTTACCTGCCATAATCCAGTCATTCCTGGTTTGCTCAGAAGATAGTACTCCACTTCATCGTTATACCTTTCTAACTCAGCTGTGATAATTGGCCTCGGTCCAACCAGACTCATTTCGCCTTTTAACACATTAAACAACTGAGGTAACTCATCCAAACTTGTTTTCCTCAGGAATTGGCCAATTTTGGTAATCCTTGGATCATTTTTTAATTTAAATGTCGCATCCCATTCCGCTTTGGCATCAGCATTTGAAAGAAGTAACTCTTCCAAAACCTGCTTTGAATTAACAACCATTGAACGAAATTTCAAACACTTAAACGATTTCCCGTCTTTCCCTACTCGTTCGTGACCATAAATTGCCGGGCCACCATCCTTTTTAACTTTATGGCTGATATATATAAGAAGCGGTGATAATATCACTATAATACTTATTGACCCTATAATATCAAAGGTTCGTTTAAGTATTCTTGACGACAGTTTCGCTAAATTTTGTTGAACACGGAATATCATTACCTCATGACTAAAAATAAATGACATATCCGTACTATCGAGTGGCACACCCCTCAATGTTGGTATAACCGATACGTATCGGTATCCTTTGATCATAAAATCTCGTAACCATGCATTTCGCACATCGCCTTGATTTGATTCTACTGCAACGATGAACTGTGTTCTTTTATCAATGCTATTCAGCCAGTTTTCTTCGGGCTTCAAAACATTTGCATTTTTTAATTTTTCTTTTATTAACCCCTGCTGCTCACTATCTGAAATAAACCCAACAATATTTAAACCGAGATTTTTTTCACTTTGTATCGCATTATATGCATCTAATGCATTTTTACCGCTGCCAATAATCCAGGTATCTCTGAGCCATAACCCGATCTTTTTGAGCACCCATTTTGCAGCGATTCTTGACAACGGGACTAATGCAAGGGCAAATAACCATGTCAGCAACCAGACATATCTTGAAAAATACCATTTTGCAAATGCAATGACAGCGATTTCTATAACAGCAAAAATTATTAATGTACGCAATATTTCTTTTAATTCAAACCAAAATGTTTTCCGATAAAAATAATGTCTGAGTCGTACTCCATACCAGCATATGCAACATACTCCTAGCAACCAATGTAAAGCAATCCAACCGGATATTTGTTCTTCTGGTACACGTTCTTCAAAGTGAGTTAGCGTAACTGAAAGTATTCCTAAGGAAAGATATAAAGAGAGAACAAAGCCAAAAAAATCGGCAAGCGCTAGGATTACGCTGCAAGTTATATTTTTAGAAAAGTGCGTCATAGCTCCCTCTGTGTACACATAGAGATTTAAATTGTATATGACAATATTTAAGGTGAGCTATAGTAGCTCACCTTTAATATCATAATAATTTATTATTCTTTGTTTGAGTATGAATAACCATAATGATTATATCCATAACCATAATAGCTACTTGCTTTCTTTAACACACCATTCAATATACAACCTTTAACATTTACACCACTTTGTTCAAAGCGCTTAACACTTACTGAGATTTCTTTCGTAGTATTAGCCTCGAAACGAGCAACAAGCAATGTTGTTCCTGCATAGCGCCCAATGATAGCAGCATCGGTAACCGCAAGGATTGGTGGTGTATCGACAATTACAAGGTCATAATTACTTGATGCCCATTCGATCATGTCAGAGAAGCGAGTATGCATTAGCAATTCAGCAGGGTTCGGAGGAATTTGTCCACGGCCAATATAATCAAATTCACCACCGGGAACTCGTTCGATGACTTTTTCAATTGATTCTTGACCAGATAATATCTCAGATAGTCCCTTGGCATGCTGTTTGCCCAACATTTTGTGTACATACCCCTTACGTAAATCGGCATCCACAAAAAGAACTTTTTTTCCTGTCAAAGCAATTATTGCAGCTAAGTTAGTACTAATGAAAGTTTTACCTGCATTAGGGCTAGCACCTGAAATCATAAGAACATTATTCTTTGCTTCCATCATTGCAAAGTGAAGGCTGGTGCGTAAACTTCGGATAGCTTCCACAGCCAAATCAGCTGGATTCTCTACAGCAAGTAAAGTACTAGATTGATTTTTATTGCGTTTGATTTTTCCGGTATTTTGTTTTGTTAACCATTCAGACACCGGTACACTTGCATAAACATTTACACCGAGTTCTTCTAATTGTTCAGGAGATTCGATTCCTCTACGCAGAACGACACGAACCAATACGAGTCCTACCGAAATAAATAATCCCAATATAATTCCGATTACGATAACAAGGATTTTTTTAGGTTTCACCGGACTTGGTTCTGTTATTGCCTGATCAATTATACGGACATTACCAATAGCACTCGACTTAGCAATGCTTAACTCTTGTTGCCGGTTGAGCAACTGCATATACACAGCTCGACCTGACTCAACATCACGGCTTAATCGAAGTACTTCTTGCTGCGTTGATGGCATCGCGCTTACGCGCTTACTTAGTTTTCCTTTTTCTTGTTGCAGAGTTTTACGTTTTTCCATTAACGCTTTATATGTAGGATGTTCTTTCGTATATAACTGCGAAATTTCAGCCTCTTTGAATGTCAACGTATTCAATTGGTTATCGACATTTACAATTTGATCAAGTACTGATTTTGCCTCCATAGACAAATCAACTGAGTCTTTTTGTTTCCTATAAGCATTCAATTTATCTTCTGCAGCATCTAAGTCAGAGCGAACAGTCGGTAACTGATTACTCAAAAACTCTAAACTCTTTGCATCTTGTGCTGCTTGCCGATCGACATTCTGGGATAGATAATTTTGACTAATATTATCTAACATATGAGCAATAAGCTCAGGATCATCTCCGGTTAATGTCAAATTAAGCATCCCGGTATCTTTGCCTTGATCGACAACACTAAATGAGTCTTGAAGGTTACTTATTGCTAATAGCCTTGGCAAATATCTTATTTTAAATTGTGTTCCCGGTTCTGCATCGATTGATTGAACTAATAATGATATTCCTTTATCTTCAATCAATTTACCCACGACTCCATTAATGACCAAATCACCACTTTCAATTTGGTAATTATTTTTATCCTTAACTGTCAGTATGATTTCAGGTGTATCGCCCTTCAGGCTTTTTGGCAAATACAGCCTGGATACATTTATTTTGCCTCGTTTTTCACCTAGTATTCTGGATAAACCTTTCCCAAACACGGGAAAGTAAATCTGTTCTGTCTGAGCCTGAAGATTTAAATCATCAACTGATTTGCCAAGAATCATTCGTGATTGTAGTAATGCTATTTCAGGTGCAGACTGAGGTTGACTATCAGGCAACATCTGACTGAGACTATCTAAAAGTGCATTTCCTTGTTTTTGTTCAACTTGGATTAAAGCATTTGCTTGATATATTGGGGTAGCTAACAGTGAGTACAATACCGCCAGTACTGTAAAACCAGCAGTAACAGCAATGATGAGTTTTTTATGGTCAATCAACTCACCAATCAGCCGCCCGAAATCAATGTCGTTACTATCTTGCGAAGTATTGTTATTTAATGATGCCATGCAGAAAATTCCTGAATTATCTACCTAGTTTCTCTGCCCAGTGCTGGCAGCTTTGGTCTATTAATCGATACACCGACTCAAACGCCTCATCGCTTTTGCGATAAGGATCGGGGATTTCTTTTCCTTGCAACCAATGTCCAAGTAGCATTGTCTTGCCTCTAACCTCCGGCGCGATTCGACTAACTTGTTCTAAATGCTCAGTTTCCATTACAAGTAGCAGATCGTATTGTCGACCCAAAGCACTAGTAAATTGTATTGCTTTATGCCCTTCCAGGGATATACCATGGTTACTAGCTACCCTTATCGCTGAATTATCTGCTGCATGACCTACCAATGCGCCAACACCAGCGGAATCAATTTTTTTATCTGGAAAAATACTACGTAGTATTCGCTCTCCTATTGGAGAGCGACAAATGTTACCTGTACAGATCACTAATATAGAATCAAACATTATTATGGCCACGTTTTGATATATCTAACAGTTTCAGTCATATCATGAACCCCACTAATTGTTGGTACCAATTGTGAAATAACGCGGTTCCATCTAACCAGCGGAGCTGTTGTAACATAAACAATGTCATATGGCTGTAATTGGAATTCAGTCCCTAATACCATTGCGGATGCATCTTGAGCATTAAGTTGGTAAATATTAGCAATTTTACCCTGCTTATCACCTTTAAGCTGGCGAACTACAAATACCCCTGTTGCATCGCTCATTGCTTGGGAAATTCCTTCTGCATTCCCTAGAGCTTCTGCGAGCGTCATTCCACTTCGATCCATTTTCATGGTGCTTTGTTTGCCCACTTCTCCCATCACAAATACCTTGAGATCATCGTTTCTTGGTACAAACAAAATGTCACCCGGATACAGTAAGTGGTTTTGAGTTAAATCTCCTTTTTGCATCAGAGCATATAATGAAATCTTAGTATCTTTGCCATTATGTGTCAGGACTACATTTCGCCAATCAGCATCAGGTGCTAAGCCGCCCGCGTTATTTATTGCGTCCATAACTGTCAGCGGTATATTGGTTATCGGTTGTTGGCCTGATTTAACCACTTCACCTGTAACATATGCTTTTTGAGAGCGGAAAGCTGCCACGCTGATGTCGACTTGTGGACTCTCGATGTATGTTGTCAATCTGCTCGCTATTTCTTGTCTAACTTGACTCAACGGTTTTCCTGCTACCTGAACTTTACCTATATAAGGATAAAAAATTGAGCCGTCAGAATTCACCCAGTTGCCGGTGTCACTTGCACTACGATACTGGCCAGCTGGAGTAGTTAACTCTGGATGATCCCAAACAGTGACCATCAGCACATCCCCCACCCCAATACGATACTCATAGTTTTTCAATAAGTTATCTAACTGAGGGTTTGGGCGAGCCAGCACAGTCTCAGGTCTAAGCTGCTCCACTAACCTCGGCGTCATTGGATAAACGTTCACCAACTTATCCAGGTCATAATCGCTATCCGGAAGTTCAACTACATTTTTGCGTAAGCTGTTCAGCCCCTGACCCGGAACAATAGTACACCCTGTCAAAAAGCTAATTGCCAATGCCACTGCTGAAACCCTAACAATTTTTTTCTTCATAATGTCACATCATCAATAAACCAAATTTTTCAATTACTGATTTGCCGTCTGAGTTTTTACCGATTAACAATTCACAATCAGTAATCCCTACCCTCTTCTCAGCATCCAGCCTATAAACTAAATGGAATCTCTATCCCTGCACTGGCACCAACATCGTCGCTATCGCTGTTATCGGCATTGGTGTACCAAAGATTAGTATTCAATCGAACAGATTTATAGACATCGCCACTCCAGCCCAACTGTATCCCTTTTAAGGTGTCTGAATTAGGAAACGCTTTATTGATAGTCTGATTTTCCGGGTTCACTTTCGCGTACACCAGACGGGTACTCCAGCGCTGATTATCTTCAGTCACCAACTCAACTTTGCCTGCAAACAACTGGCCATCGCCCCCCATCGCGTCACCTAGTGGATAGCCTTGCTGATAATAACCATCTTTATAGATGTGATGGGTATAACTGTAATTAGTGCGACTCATATTGGTACGGGTATCATGCGCCTCCACATACCAGTTAATCGCATCTTTACCCCAGCCGTGGTGACCTTCAATACCACCAAGATACATATTCGCGGAAGGTAGGAATCCTGACTCATCTTCGCCAATCATTTGGCCATAGAAACTCACCGGCCAGCCCAGGGTAGGTTCGAGCTTAAACTTAAAATCAAAGCCGGCAAGTTGGTTACCCGGTTCATTTGGGTCGTTGGCTGACGAGTTGTCTTTGCCAGTAAAGCCATCCCAAAAACTGCTAAAGGATTCAGGACGCCCTTCTCCCCCCCACTGCATTATGCGTGAAGCGCCAAGCTCAAGTGACTGAAAAGGTGTGAAAGTAAGACGCCCACCAAGGATCTTAGCATGAGGTACGGCCGTATATTGGTTCATCTGGCTTGCGGAAATCTGATACTGCCACGGACCAATCCAGCGCAACCACCATGTCTCAGGAGCAGCTTGTTCAGCGCGTTGCATTAAAAAACCGGTCATCGGTCTTGCCGCATCGCCACGAATCAGGCTTCCTTCATAACCAGGGCCCCACCACTGAGGCACCTGACCGAATGATAACCATTGATTCCAGAACTTGACTGCGCCATACGCGCCGTTGGCATTAAAGCGCGATCCATTGCTAATACGCTCGCCGCCTTCGACATTCCCCTGCAGATGCACATCCCACCATTCACCGCTGTTATTGAAGGCAAGAGAGAGAGAATTATCTGCTGGTTGGCTTTGGCCGAATCCCTGAGGTGTTCCAGGCTGGTCAGTTGACGTATAGCCGCTTACGCGAAAATCCGCCTTCAAATTAGAAAGGCGTTGATTGATGCGCGCCAGGACAACTTGTTCAGAGGAATATGAAGGTTTTGCTTTTTTCAGTGCTCGGGTAATTTCTTCCTGGCTGAGCGGCCAGGTGGAGAGACTTAGATGAATGACTCCGCGATCGGATAACCACGCCAGGTCGTTGCGAAGTTCATTATCATTTTGCACCAACCCTGCTGCATATACCTGCGAGCTAACTGATGCAACCAGACCCAAAGCAAGTGCGATACGAGCAATTTTTATCATTGTTCAAGTTCCATTTACGAGTCCCTTCCCACCAGGTGGGTACGGCAATGGGGATTTTTAAGAATCAGGAGCTTATGAGTTCGACAAGCCTATTTTTTACAACAGCGATCCATTGCCTCGATGGACAACATCCTCAGGTACGAGCGGTTTGCTGCAAACGGATGTGAACTTAATGCATTCATAATGTAAGCGATATTGGTTGCCAAGGCTACTTTCATGGGCTCAATAATGTGCACATGATCAGAAGTCTGACAACGTCGCTATGCGTATGGTGAGTATTCAAAACATTGGGTACCGCGAGTGTCTGGATACGCTACCGCCCTTGGCTTAACAGCTACCAACGCACTGTACCTCTTACCCAGGAATTTTCTTTACATCGGCTGTTGGTGAATTAACCACAGCAATTATTTTTACCGCCTCGAGTTTACGAGATTCTTCTGTTAATTGGGAGCATAAATTCCCCCCCACGAAGCGGATAAAACGATATTTTTCATTTTTACCGGCAAGGGTTCATCTGTTAATAAGATTATTTAATGGCATCTCTCACCAGTTGACCACTTTATTACCACCCTAAGAATGATCCATGGTAACTATATGATTTTAAATCGATTAAAATAAATACCATGTTTAAGTAAAAAAATACCCATGCAGTAGTCAACTACAAAATATGATAGATATCATTACCCACTTCTTTTTTGGGTTCCAGAACGATAACTCTGATTTCCGTTATTCTCTTTTCATTTAAGAATCATCTTATCCGTAATAACATACCGGACCGTGCTTTCAAGGATCCTGTTAACATTATTATGTTTCACCATTATGAAGGTCACGATTCTAAAATCCCTTAGCTAGCTATGGATACGCTATTTATCATACTAATCACGCCAGCAGTTAACCCTTAAACATATCGAACTAGTATGATTAATATATATGCTTATGTAGATCGGCTCTGGTAAACGGCTTGTCAAATGGCCCGATCATGGTTGCAACCTCGCCTAACAAGGACTGCGTCGGTGCTTTAACCCCAGTGTTTAATAATATGAGTGGGATAATTACCACGCTCAATGCCCCCATCCATGAAATCTGCGCAGAACGAAAAGCCGACGTACGCCATTGCAACAGCAGAAAAGTCAAACTTCCACAAGCACCCAGAATAAATCCACTCACCACTTCAGATACCGAATGTGCATGAATCATCAATCGGGAATAGCCCACAATACCCGCCAGAATAAAGCCCAGAAGCACGGCCCCCCAGCGCAGGGATGATGAAGCACGAGAAGTTAACAGCCATAAGAGTATTGGCCAAAAGGCGGTTGAGAGTGCGGTATGTCCGCTGAAACCGGTAAAATCGATTTCCCGTATGCCAATTCCCCAGCCCATAAAGGCCAGTTTTGAAATGCACACGACAGTCCCCGTAATCCCAAAGAGCAGCGCCCATTGCCAGGCCAGAGTCCGGGATGTTTTACGCAGCACCAGCACCGCGAACAGCACCACTGCACTAGGAAGCAACACGGTACTATCGCCAAAAAACGAGACAAATTGCCAGTTCATTTACGCTTCATCCTCTGACGATACATCCCTTTTCCCTGTATCTTATCCATGAATTCCTTATGGGCATATTCATCCATTAACGTTACGTTTATATGCATACATCACCGTTGTTTAATGGCTAAACATGATCTCAGTCAAGTTTTATTTCGCATCTCTAACTGTGCTACAGTGCGCTTACTTAAGAAAGAGCGCACTAAGCAACTATCAGTTAAGCAATTTTCTGACTCATCTGACCAAATGACTGCTTCACGCACGACAATCATCAATCAGCCATCGCATCTATGTACTCAATAAGATTCAACTGAGATGAAAACTCTTCATTGCAATTAATGAACCGAATAAATAAGAATCTCGGCTTCATTTCAGTTGGATCTTCTAACGCTGGCGTGCCACCCAACAATATGATGTTATCTGCACGCCAGCTTTCGTTCGTATTAAGCGCCTGGTTTCACGCCAGCAGCTTTTTGATGCTCTCGCGGAACTTAGTTCCTTCTTTATGGTTACGTAAGCCGTAGCTTACAAACGCCTGCATGTAGCCCATTTTTTTACCGCAGTCGTAGCTCTCACCGGTCATCAACATGGCATCAACAGACTGTTTCTTCGCCAGTGCGGCTATAGCGTCAGTCAGCTGGATACGACCCCATGCGCCAGGTTCGGTACGCTCAAGTTCTTCCCAGATATCAGCAGACAGCACATAACGGCCAACGGCCATCAAATCGGAATCGAGCGTTTGCGGTTCGTCTGGTTTTTCAATAAATTCAACAATACGGCCAATCTCCCCTTCCACTTTCAACCCATCTTTGGTTTGAATGACGGAATACTCGGAAAGGTCCCCTGGCATGCGTTTGGCCAGAACCTGACTGCGCCCGGTTTCATTAAACCGCGCTACCATTGCCGCAAGGTTATAACGCAGCGGATCCGCGCTCGCACCATCAAGAATGATATCCGGCAACACTACTACAAACGGATTATTGCCAACGGCCGGACGCGCACAAAGGATAGAGTGACCCAGGCCCAGTTGCTGACCTTGTCGAACGTTCATTATCGTGACGCCTGGCGGACAAATCGCCTGCACTTCTGCTAACAGTTGGCGTTTAACTCGTTGCTCCAGCAGCGCTTCCAGCTCATAAGAGGTATCGAAATGGTTTTCTACAGCATTCTTAGATGAATGGGTGACCAGCACAATTTCTTTGATTCCGGCGGCGACAATTTCATCGACGATATACTGAACCATCGGCTTATCAACGATCGGCAGCATCTCTTTCGGTATCGCTTTGGTTGCAGGCAACATATGCATCCCTAACCCTGCTACCGGAATAATTGCTTTCAAACTCACCATTATTTCATCCACCTATATGGTTATAAACTTTCGAATTTTTGTCAGAACGTTGATGTCACTGGCATTTGTTTGTGATGGTACAGCATCGTACCGTGCACGACTTTAACCAAAATCCTAAATTACTCTCTTAGTCCAAGAATACACGCAAAAAATGCTAGCTGACAGGTAGCTTTAAGAAAATTCTCACACATTTGTCCTGGTCAATTGGCATTCATGGGAACAGAGCAAAAGCAGCGCTTAATGCATTGTTATTTAACAATAATAATTGGAAAACGATCCTGGCGATAAGCAACTTCCTTTGCAGATTAAACACCTTCTTTCTTAAAAATCGCCATGGCAAGACACTTCAGTAAAAGTCAAATACCATGTGAAATAGCAATTTGGTGATAGTAATTAGTAAAATCGTCTAAACTTTGGACAAAAAGCTAACTTGACTAACCTTCTTACCCGCAGATTAACCCATTATCCATCGCTGATACTGCTGCTTTTATGCAACAATGAGCCATCTTAAGGGTCTTATTAAACGAGAGGCCTGACAAGCTACGGAATTCAGTAGGAATTTTCCCCTAAATAACAACTTGGTGAAAAATACGCCAATATTTTGGTGTTGGCTACGGTTAATAATCTTTTCTTATCCTTGCTATTACCGCACAGTAATTGTGTGGATTTCTAATTAATTCCAAATCAGCCCAAATAGATCTTAAAGGCCCGATATTTAACCATCGCTTATTACGTTATAACTTTCGTTTGTACGCTAACCCGCTACGCATCGCCACCATAAGTCGTTGCATTTTACCTGGCGCTTATCCATGATCGATAGATGATACGATTATGTTGTAAAGGTTCTTATTGATTATGGAATGGATTGCCGATCCCTCTATCTGGGCTGGTCTCATTACGCTCGTGGTTATCGAACTGGTTCTGGGGATAGATAACCTGGTATTCATTGCTATCCTTGCCGAAAAGCTTCCCCCTGCCCAGCGCGATCGCGCGCGTGTTACCGGTCTGTTGTTGGCAATGGTGATGCGTTTGGTTCTGCTGGCGTCAATTTCCTGGTTAGTCACCCTCACCACGCCGCTCTTCAACTGGCATGACTTAAGCTTCAGCGCCCGCGATTTGATCATGTTATTCGGCGGGCTGTTCCTGTTGTTTAAAGCCACCGTTGAGCTTAATGAGCGGCTGGAAGGGAAAGACAGTAATAATCCCACCCAGCGTAAAGGGGCGAAGTTCTGGGGCGTGGTGGCGCAAATAGTCGTGCTAGATGCTATCTTCTCGCTGGATTCAGTCATTACCGCGGTTGGTATGGTTGATCATCTGGCGGTAATGATGGCCGCAGTTATTATCGCCATTACGCTGATGTTAATGGCCAGCAAAGCCCTGACCCGCTTTGTCAACAGCCACCCCACGATTGTCATCCTATGCCTTAGTTTCCTGCTGATGATCGGTTTTAGCCTGATCGCCGAAGGGTTTGGCTTCCCAATCCCGAAAGGTTATCTGTATGCCGCTATTGGTTTCTCGGTGATGATCGAATCATTCAATCAGTTAGCTATCTTTAATCGCCGGCGCTTCCTCTCGGCAAATCTCACTATGCGGCAGAGGACGACTGAGGCGGTGATGAATCTACTAAGCGGACGTAAGGAGAATGCTGAGCTTGATGCCGAGACGGCAACCATGGTCGCCGATCAGGGGGAAAACCCGCTGTTTAATCCGCAGGAACGCTTAATGATTGAGCGCGTACTGAATCTGAATCAACGCACCGTCAGCAGCATCATGACTTCACGTCACGATATTGAACACATCGACTTAAGCGCGCCCGAAGAGGAAGTCCGCGCGCTGCTGGAGAAAAACCAGCATACCCGTATAGTCGTCACCGGCGGCAACGATAACGAGGATCTGTTAGGGGTTGTTCATGTTATCGACCTGCTACAGCAGTCGTTGCGCAATGAGCCGCTTGATTTACACGTTCTGCTACGCCAACCGCTTATTTTTCCGGAAACCTTGCAGCTACTCCCGGCGCTGGAGCAGTTTCGTCAGGCGCGGACGCACTTTGCTTTTGTGGTCGACGAATTTGGCTCCGTTGAAGGGCTGGTGACTATCAGCGATGTTATGGAAACCATTGCGGGTAATCTGCCTAATGAAGTGGAAGAGATCGATGCTCGTCATGATATTCACAAAAACGCCGATGGCAGTTGGACCGCTAACGGCCATATGCCGCTGGAGGATCTGGTTCAGTACGTTCCGCTGCCGCTGGATGATAAACGCGAATATCACACGATAGCCGGATTATTGATGGAATATTTGCAGCATATTCCAGCCGCAGGTGAAGAAGTGAAGATTGGCAGTTATACCCTGCGAACTCTGGAAGTTGAAAGCCACCGAGTGCAGAAAGTACAGATTATCCCGCCGATTGAAGTAGAAGATGAATTAGATTATGAAGTGTGAATAAAGCGGTTCAGCCGCCGCGGGTCACCTGCGGCGGCTGATGATGATTACAGCTTATCGAGCAGTTTCTTCACATCTTTGCCGTTCTGACTATTACTATTGCGTTCAGCCCACTCGTTCAAACGCTGTCTGGCTTCGTCCTGCAACTGCTTACGCAGGATCTGATCTACCTGTAGGCTATAGCTTAACGACTGCCACTTACCATAGATACGCAGCGGGATTGCCGTCTGCTTGAGGCGGTCAATCAGCTTGCTTTCACCTTTCCAGCCGCCTAACACCCGCACGTTGAAATGCATGTCGCAATCCTCTGCTTGCAGATTCAAATTACCTTGCCCGTTCAACGCCATCATTGCCGACTGTCCCTGCAAGCCGTTAAGCGTTATCTGGCCATTATTCAGGGTTAAATCACTGCTTAACGCGTCAAGCTGAGTCGCATTATCGAAGTTTTCTTGCGCCTGTACGTTGGTGCTCCTCGCTACAGCCTGCTGTACGAGCTGCTGGAAGTTGAGCCCTTCAGTACGCGTATCCTTCATTCGCAGCTGTGCCTGTCCCTGCCAGTTACGACGGAAGTCATCTGCATCAATGCGCGGGCCGGAGAAATCGCCATTCAGGGATAATTTTCCCGTCAGGCTAATCGGGTAGTGGAACGCCTGCAAAATGGTACCGATTTCCACATTATCTAACTGCGGTTGGAAAGCGGCATGGGACGTATTGCCCCGAACATCCAGCACTCCAGGTAAAGATATACGCCCCTCGCCCAGACTGCCCTGCAGTTGTTTCACCGTCAGCAGGCCCTGCTGGTTCGTGATATCACTCTTCACCTGGCTGAATCGCATACCACGCCACTGCACCTGATCCGCCGACAGCGCGAGCTGGCCGTTAAAGCCAAGCAAACTATGATAATCCTGCTGGATATCGCTATCGGCAATCACGGGGCGCAGCTGTCTCGGCTGGCTTTGCCCACGCTGATCGGCATTGCCTTCATTGGCCGCCGCGTTTTGCGCAAGCAAACTGTCCAGATTCAGGGTGGTCGCCTGCAGGTTTAGCACCCAGTCAGGTTTATCCCCCAACACAACGCTACCACTACCGGTAATTGCGCTGCCATTAGCCGTGAGATTGAGATTGTCGAAATTGAGTTTTTTCGCCTCTTCAATCCAGCTGGCTTGCAGACTTCCTTGCCCGTTGAGGCCATCCGGCGGCAGCTCCGCTCCGCGTACCTGCCAGTTGAGCTGCGAAAAATCAGCTTTCAGAGAATGAGGGTAATCACCGCCCTGAACCTGTGCAGTAAAGGACAACGCCAGGTCACGCTGATCGCGATTGACCCTGCCGGAGAAATCAACCGTCGCCAGATGGTTGTCATCCTGCTCCATTTGTAAGCGTATGTCGCGCACGGTGATCTGTTCGCCATTTTCATGCTGGAAGAACAGGACACTATCGGCTACCTGCAGCTTACGGACATCGTAGGACCAACCGCGATCTTGCGGCGCCTGAGGCAACGTATTGTCATGCGGCACCACCGGCGCGTTCTGGTCACGCACCGCTTCCGTTTTCGCGGTAAGCTGAATGACCGCGCCTTTCAGCATCACCTGCTTGACCTGCAGTTGATGAGAAAGTAGCGGCATCAGCGCAACATCCAAACGCATATTATCAGCACGCACGACCGGTTCGGAAGCACCTGGCGCCGTTAGCGCCATACGGCCGGAGAGAATACTCAACTGCGGCCAAACATGCCAACGCAGCGGACCATCAAGCTTCAGTTGATAGCCGCTACGCTCCGCCACTTCCTGCACCATATAGTTGCGGAAGTCATTAGGGTTGACCAGCAACACCAGCGCAGTGAGTCCCGCGACAATGACGGTCAACAAGATCATCAGCGTGGTCAGAATTCGTCTCATGACATCCTCTATAAGCCGCTTACTTTATCAATCCTTGTCGATTCGACTAGCCACCGCGCCCTGCTGGTCGCGATATTTGGCGTCTTCACGGCGGTTGTATGGCCGCGCCGCCGGGCCAGAAAGCGGCTCGAAGCTCAACGCGCCAATGGGCATTCCCGGGCGCAGCGCCAACGGCAGCTTGCCGGAATTATAGAATTCCAGCACGATGCAGCCAGACCAGCCCGGGTCAATACGGTGCGCAGTGACGTGAACCATAAGTCCGAGACGCGCCAGTGACGAGCGGCCATCAAGCCAGCCGACGAGGTCTGCCGGAAGCGTTACAGACTCATAAGTCACCGCCAGCGCCAACTCTCCAGGATGAAGATAGAAAGCCTCACCTTCCGGCAATACGATCTCTTCGCTCATGACCCGGTCCAGCGCCGCGCTCACTTCCGCCTTAGGGCCGCTCAGGTCAATAAATGGCGCCGTATGACCGCGGAAGGTACGGAATTTATTGCCTAAGCGAACGTCAACGGTGGCGCCGTTAATTCGATCCACCGGCGGGCGCGGGCTGATTGCCAGGCGCCCTTCATCCAACCAGGCTTCTATATCTCGGTCACACAGACGCATGAGCTTTCTCCTTTAAGGCATCTAGCCCTTACGCTTTCCGGGAATAAGGGCAATTGGGATTCTCTTTGCACGTTACACAATTAGTACGTGTTATTCAAAGAACTGACTGATTTTGGCCTTCAGAATATCGATGGCAATACGGTTTTTACCGCCGCGCGGGACAATAATGTCGGCATATTGCTTGGAAGGTTCAATAAATTGCAGGAACATTGGCCGCACCGTCTTCTGATACTGCGCCATCACCGAGTCCATGGAACGACCACGTTCGTTAACATCACGCTTGATGCGGCGCATCAGGCAGATATCCAGCGGCGTATCGACGAAAATAGAGAAGTTTAATTCATTGCGGAGTCTGGCATCCGTCAACAGCAGGATCCCTTCCAGAATGATCACTTTCTTCGGTTGAATATGAATCGTTTCCGGCATACGCGTATGTTCAACGTAGCTATACACGGGTAATTCAATTGGCTGGCCGCTTTTCAGCGTCTGTAAATGCTGGAACAACAAGCTATGGTCCATCGAGCTCGGATGGTCATAGTTGGTTTTTACACGCTCTTCCATCGACAGATGGCTTTGATCTTTGTAATAGCTGTCTTCTGGAATAACGCCAATATGCTCATCGCCAACTTGTTCACGTAATTCACGATAAAGTGTGCTGGCGATAAGGCTTTTGCCCGAAGCCGATGCGCCGGCGATGCCTACAATGACGCACTGATGAGACGTATCAGTCATAAATTTTTGCGACCTGATTAACCTGGATGTAGATGGAGGGTGACGTTTGACCGTCAAACGCGGCAATTATAGGGATTTCAGGGCGGCGATACCAGTGATATGCGCCCTGTACGCCTATTCCTCGTCCGGCGTCCAGCCTTCGGTATACCAGATATGCAACAACGCATAGGAGCGCCAGGGTTGCCAGCGGCTGGCATAGCGCGCGATACGCGCGGGCGTCATTCCAGGAAAACGCTGTTTAATCAGATAGTCATCGGGCAGAAAAATATCTTTTGCCTGCCAACCACGCAGCGCATAGTAATTCGCCGTCCAGCGACCAATGCCCGGCAGACTCTGTAATCGCTTCATACCGGTTGCAATATCAGCAGGCGCCGTCAACGGCAATTCACCGCTCAATGCCGCTTTGCCAAGGTGAATCAAGGCTTCCGCGCGGCGAAGGGGCATACCTAGTGCTTTGAGCGCCAATGGATCGGCTTGCGCCAGTTTCTGTGGGTCAGGGAAGAGAACATAGCCTGGCGCTTCGCTTAACGGCTGCCCGTAGGCCGCAGCCACTTTGGCCGTCAGCTTCGCCGCCATCGCTACGCTCACCAGTTGCCCCAATACCGCGCGCACCGCCTGTTCAAACGCATCCAGCGCGCCCGGCAAGCGTAACCCAGGCCGCGGCTGCGCCAGTTTGCCTAAGGTTTGCGTGACCTCAAACGGATCGCATGCTAAATCAAACAGTTGTGCTACGCGCGCCAGGCACTGGTCTGCTACCGGTAATAGTCCGGGAGAGAGCATCACCCGGAAACCCTGCTCGCATTCATCCGCTTTAACGGTAATCAATCCGCTGTGCCCATCGATACTAAAGCTGCGGGTATATTCATCTTCATGGAAGCTTTCAATTCCCGCTACCGCACGCGCGCTGAGAAACGCGAACATCCATCGCCAGTCATAGGGTGGTTGCCAGGGTAATAATGTCATGCACTCTCCTTATTGATCGCAACAAGCATAGATGCTCTGCGCCAGATACGCCTTGCTTTTAAATTCCAGTTGTCGGCATGGCGGCAATCCGCTAAAGTCGCCCCCCTTCTTCACTGGCATGGGGATTTTTCCGGTTATGTTTATTGGTTTTGACTATGGTACCGCCAACTGTTCGGTCGCCGTTATGCAGGGTGACAGCCCACGGCTTTTAACGCTGGAAAATGGTAGCCCGCTGTTGCCATCGATGCTTTGCGCTCCAACGCGCGAAGCGGTCAGCGAATGGCTATACCGCCACCACAATGTCCCGGCCGACGGTGCGGAAAACCAGGCGCTGCTGCGTCGCGCCATTAATTATAACCGTGATGAAGATATCGAAGTCCTGGGCAACAGCGTTCAGTTCGGACTCGCCTCTCTGCATCAATACGTTGACGATCCGGAAGAGGTCTACTTCGTTAAGTCGCCAAAATCGTTTCTTGGCGCCAATGGCCTTAAACCCCAGCAGGTCGCGTTATTTGAAGATCTGGTCTGCGCGATGATGCTGCATATTAAGCAGCAGGCGCAGTCTCAGCTTAGCGAACAAATTACCCAGGCGGTCATTGGTCGACCGATTAACTTCCAGGGGCTTGGCGGCGATGACGCCAACGCTCAGGCACAAGGAATTCTGGAGCGGGCGGCGAAACGCGCTGGATTTTACGATGTCGTATTTCAGTTTGAACCCGTCGCGGCGGGATTAGATTTTGAAGCCACCCTCGATGACGAAAAACGCGTGCTGGTCGTCGATATCGGCGGCGGCACCACCGACTGCTCGCTGCTGTTGATGGGGCCGCAGTGGCGGCAGAAAGCTGACCGTCAGGCTAGCCTGCTCGGCCACAGCGGCTGCCGTATCGGCGGTAACGATCTGGATATCGCCCTGGCCTTCAAATGCCTGATGCCGTTACTCGGTATGGGCGGTGAAACGGAAAAAGGCATTGCGTTGCCGGTACTGCCCTGGTGGAATGCAGTGGCGATTAATGACGTCCCGGCGCAAAGCGATTTTTATAGCGCCGCCAACGGCCGTATGCTCAATGACCTACTGCGCGACGCCCGCGATGCCGACAAGGTCGCACTGCTGCTTAAAGTATGGCGTCAGCGTCTGAGCTATCGCCTGGTGCGCAGCGCGGAAGAGAGCAAAATAGCCCTTTCCGCCCAGCAGGATTTCAACGCCGAACTGCCGTTTATTAGCGATGAGCTGGCGACCGCTATCAGCCAGCAGGGGCTGGAAGAGGCGCTCAATCAACCGCTGGCCCGCATTATGGAGCAGGTAAAGTTAGCGCTGGAAAGCAGCCATGAAACCCCGGACGTTATCTATCTCACCGGCGGTAGCGCGCGATCGCCATTAATTAAGAAGGCGCTTGCCGCACAGCTGCCGGGGATACCGATCGCCGGCGGCGATGATTTTGGTTCCGTGACCGCCGGGCTTGCCCGCTGGGCGCAGGTGGTTTTCGCCTGAAACGCGAGCGCCATTCGGTAACCTGAGTTGACTTTGCCGCTTTTTCGTCCTAATTTTCAGGATGAAGGGTAAGGGAGGATTTCTCCTCCCCCTGGCGTCTTAGTAAGCCGGTAAGCTAATCACTAAGAGTATCACCAGTATGATGACCAGGTTCATCATAACCCTTTCCTTATTTAAGGCCCCTTCCTCAGGAGGGGCTTTCCTGTATTTAGCCTCCGCTAAATCAAGCTGACGTTACCATGCCGCGTCCGACACATTTCTTTTCAGCGTTCGGCTTTGCGAGCCTCCTCGTGAAAGCCCGCCAATTCAGACCTTTCCATACGCGCTTTTCATAATTCCTCCATTTTTGCGGGGCGTTCCGTTACTAAACTAGTATCATTCAGCGAAAGCTTCAGGATGAGATAGCAAAATAATGAAAAGCAGTAACACACTTCGTTGGGGAATGGTCCTGACGGTAATTTTGGCGGCGGGTGCCGCCTATTGGTTCTGGCACGATCGCTCTGAAGAAACAACCGCAGGCGCTGCTGGCGCAAGTCAACAAGGAGCAAAACCGCCTGCCGGGGGGCGCCATGGCCGCTTCGGCGCGGCGCTGGCCCCGGTGCAGGCGGCAACCGCCACCAGCGAATCCGTCCCCCGCTATCTTACTGGCCTGGGGACTATTACCGCGGCGAACACCGTGACCGTGCGCAGTCGGGTTGACGGTCAGTTGCTGAGTATTCATTTCCAGGAAGGTCAGCAGGTGAAAGCCGGCGATCTGCTGGCGCAAATCGATCCCAGCCAGTTCAAGGTCGCGCTGGCCCAGGCGCAGGGCCAGCTTGCCAAAGATAACGCTACCCTCGCAAACGCGCGCCGCGATCTCGCCCGCTATCAACAACTGGTCAAAACCAACCTTATCTCCCGTCAGGAGCTGGATACGCAGCAGTCGCTGGTGGTTGAATCCGCCGGTACGGTTAAAGCCGATCAGGCCGCCGTCGCCAGTGCGCAACTGCAGCTGGACTGGACCCGCATCACCGCGCCGATTGACGGACGTGTGGGCCTGAAACAGGTCGACATCGGCAACCAAATCTCCAGTGGCGACACCACCGGCATTGTCGTACTCACGCAAACCCACCCTATCGATTTGGTCTTTACCCTGCCGGAAAGCGATATCGCCACCGTGGTACAGGCGCAAAAGGCCGGGAAAACGCTGACCGTTGAGGCCTGGGATCGTACCAATAAACAGAAGATCAGCACTGGCAACCTGCTGAGCCTCGATAACCAAATCGATGCCACTACTGGCACCATTAAGCTTAAGGCGCGATTTAATAACCTCGATGACGCATTGTTCCCGAATCAGTTCGTCAACGCCAGAATGCTGGTGGATACCGAGCAGGATGCGGTCGTGATCCCCACCGCCGCGCTACAAATGGGCAACGAGGGGCACTTCGTGTGGGTGCTGAACAGTGAGAATAAAGTCAGTAAACATACGGTCACACCGGGTATTCAGGATAGCCAGAAAGTGGTGATTAACGCCGGGCTGTCAGCAGGCGACCGGGTGGTGACCGATGGTATCGACCGCCTGACCGAAGGGGCCAAGGTCGAAGTCGTCGAAGCTCACAGCGCCGCGGAGGAACAACCCGCCGCCCGCCAGAGTGGTAAAAACGGAGCGGGCGCCTGATGCAAGTCTTACCCCCAAGCAGTACGGGCGGTCCGTCCCGGCTGTTTATTATGCGTCCGGTGGCGACAACGCTCTTGATGGTCGCCATTCTGCTGGCCGGCATCATCGGCTATCGCTTCCTGCCGGTCTCCGCGCTGCCGGAAGTGGACTACCCCACTATTCAGGTGGTGACGCTTTACCCCGGCGCCAGCCCGGATGTGGTGACGTCGTCGATTACCGCGCCGCTGGAGCGCCAGTTTGGCCAGATGTCCGGCCTTAAACAGATGTCCTCACAAAGCTCGGGCGGCGCGTCGGTCATCACCCTCCAGTTCCAGCTGACCCTGGCGCTGGATGTTGCCGAACAGGAAGTGCAGGCGGCTATTAACGCCGCCACCAACCTGCTGCCGTCTGATTTACCCAACCCGCCGGTTTATAGCAAAGTGAACCCGGCGGATCCGCCGATCATGACCCTGGCCGTCACCTCCAGCGCAATGCCGATGACGCAGGTCGAAGATATGGTGGAAACTCGGGTGGCGCAGAAGATTTCTCAGGTTTCCGGCGTCGGTCTGGTGACGCTGGCCGGCGGCCAGCGCCCTGCGGTGCGCGTTAAGCTCAATGCCCAGGCGATCGCCGCGTTAGGTTTGACCAGCGAAACCGTGCGCACCGCCATTACCAGCGCCAACGTGAATTCAGCGAAAGGTAGCCTTGACGGTCCGGCCCGCGCGGTCACTCTTTCCGCCAACGATCAGATGCAGTCGGCGGAAGATTACCGTCGACTGATTATCGCCTATCAGAACGGCGCGCCGATCCGCCTTGGCGATGTTGCGACCATCGAACAGGGCGCCGAGAACGCCTGGCTCGGTGCGTGGGCCAATAAGCAGCGGGCGATCGTAATGAACGTCCAGCGCCAGCCGGGAGCGAATATCATCGCCACCGCCGACAGCATCCGCCAGATGTTGCCGCAGCTCACAGAGAGCCTGCCTAAATCCGTTAAGGTACAGGTGCTTTCTGACCGCACCACCAATATTCGCGCGTCGGTCAGCGATACGCAGTTCGAATTGCTGCTCGCCATCGCTCTGGTGGTGATGATCATTTATCTCTTCCTGCGCAATGTCCCGGCAACCATCATTCCCGGTGTCGCCGTGCCGCTGTCGCTGGTCGGCACCTTCGCGGTTATGGTGTTCCTCGATTTTTCAATTAATAACCTGACGCTAATGGCGCTGACCATCGCCACCGGCTTCGTGGTCGATGACGCCATCGTAGTCATCGAAAACATCTCCCGCTACATTGAAAAAGGTGAGAAACCGCTTGCCGCCGCGCTGAAAGGCGCGGGGGAAATCGGCTTCACGATTATTTCATTAACCTTCTCGCTGATTGCCGTACTGATCCCGCTGCTGTTTATGGGTGATATCGTTGGGCGATTGTTCCGCGAATTCGCCATTACCCTCGCGGTGGCGATTCTGATTTCGGCGGTGGTCTCGCTGACCCTGACGCCAATGATGTGCGCGCGGATGTTAAGTCACGAATCGCTGCGCAAACAAAACCGCTTTTCGCGGGCCAGCGAGCGATTCTTCGAGCGGGTGATTGCCGTGTATGGTCGCTGGCTGAGCCGCGTGCTGAACCACCCGTGGTTAACATTGAGCGTGGCGTTAAGCACCCTTGCGTTATCGATTCTGCTATGGGTCTTTATCCCGAAAGGCTTCTTCCCGATCCAGGATAACGGCATTATTCAGGGCACCTTACAGGCGCCGCAGTCGGTATCGTTCGCCAGTATGGCGCAACGCCAGCAGCAGGTATCCGAGCTGATTCTGAAAGATCCGGCGGTTGAAAGCCTCACGTCGTTTGTCGGCGTTGATGGCACCAACCCGGCGTTGAACAGCGCGCGTCTACAGATTAACCTCAAGCCGCTGGATGAGCGTGACGATCGGGTACAAACGGTCATTAGTCGCCTGCAACACGCGGTGGCAAGCGTACCGGGCATTGAGCTCTACCTGCAGCCAACGCAGGATCTGACCATCGATACCACCGTCAGCCGAACGCAGTATCAATTTACCCTGCAGGCTAACTCGCTCGATGCGCTGAGCAACTGGGTGCCGCAATTGCTGTCGCGCCTGCAATCCTTACCCCAGCTTGCCGATGTCAGCAGCGACTGGCAGGATAAAGGGCTCGCGGCTTATATCAATGTCGATCGCGATAGCGCCAGCCGGCTGGGTATTTCCATGGCGGATGTCGATAACGCGCTGTATAACGCTTTTGGCCAACGGCTGATCTCGACAATTTATACCCAGGCCAACCAATATCGCGTGGTGCTGGAGCACGACACCCAGGCGACGCCGGGGCTGGCGGCGCTGGATAATATTCGCCTCACCAGCAGCGATGGCGGCATTGTGCCGCTGAAGTCTATCGCCAGCGTCGAGCAGCGTTTTACGCCGCTGTCGGTCAACCATCTCGATCAGTTTCCGGTTACCACTATTTCATTCAACGTGCCGGATAACTACTCTCTTGGCGAAGCGGTAGAGGCTATTTTGTCCACCGAGCAGTCGCTGGATTTCCCAAGCGACATCCGCACTCAGTTCCAGGGCAGTTCGCTCGCGTTCCAGTCGGCGCTCGGTAGCACCGTCTGGCTGGTGGTCGCGGCGGTCGTCGCCATGTATATCGTGCTCGGTGTGCTGTACGAAAGCTTCATTCATCCCATCACCATTCTTTCTACGCTGCCGACCGCTGGCGTCGGGGCGCTACTGGCGCTATGGCTGGCCGGTAGCGAGCTGGATGTGATTGCCATCATCGGCATCATTCTGCTGATTGGTATCGTGAAGAAAAACGCCATCATGATGATTGACTTTGCCCTCGCCGCCGAGCGCGAACAGGGAATGCCGCCGCGGGAAGCCATTTATCAGGCCTGCCTGCTGCGCTTCCGTCCGATTCTGATGACCACCCTCGCCGCCCTGCTTGGCGCGCTGCCGTTGATGCTCAGTACCGGCGTCGGCGCCGAGCTGCGTCGTCCGCTGGGGATTGGCATGGTTGGCGGCCTGATGCTCAGCCAGGTACTGACGTTATTCACCACGCCGGTGATTTATCTGCTGTTCGATCGGCTATCGCTGTATATGAAGAGCCGCTTCCCGCGCCGTGAAGAGGAGGCGTAAGTGAAGTTTTTCGCTCTCTTCATTTATCGCCCGGTGGCGACGATTCTTATCTCGCTGGCGATTACCCTGTGCGGGATCCTCGGATTCCGCCTGCTGCCGGTCGCGCCGCTGCCGCAGGTCGATTTCCCGGTGATCATGATTAGCGCCTCGCTGCCCGGCGCCTCGCCGGAAACCATGGCCTCGTCGGTAGCCACACCGCTGGAACGCTCGCTGGGGCGCATTGCCGGGGTCAATGAAATGACCTCGTCGAGCTCGCTTGGCAGTACCCGCATCATCATGGAGTTTAATTTCGATCGCGATATTAACGGCGCAGCCCGCGACGTGCAGGCGGCGATTAATGCCGCGCAAAGCCTGCTGCCGAGCGGGATGCCCAGCCGCCCCACATATCGCAAAGCTAACCCGTCCGATGCGCCGATCATGATCCTGACGCTCACCTCGGATACCTATTCGCAGGGCGAGCTGTACGATTTCGCTTCAACCCAGCTGGCGCAAACCATCGCGCAGATCGACGGCGTCGGCGATGTCGACGTCGGCGGCAGCTCCCTGCCGGCGGTGCGTGTCGATCTCAACCCGCAGGCGCTGTTTAACCAGGGCGTCTCACTGGATGCCGTGCGCAGCGCCATCGATAACGCCAACGTGCGTCGCCCGCAGGGCGCGCTGGAAGATGGAACCCATCGCTGGCAGGTGCAGACCAACGATGAACTGAAAACCGCGGCGGAATATTTGCCGGTAATCGTCCATTACAACAACGGCGCAGCGGTACGTCTTGGCGACGTGGCAAAAGTGACGGATTCAGTCCAGGATGTGCGTAACGCCGGGATGACCAACGCCAAACCGGCGATCCTGCTGATGATACGCAAGCTGCCGGAAGCCAACATCATTCAAACGGTCGACAGCATCCGCGCCCGCCTGCCGGAACTACAGCGTACTATCCCGGCAGCCATCGATTTACAGATTGCCCAGGATCGTTCGCCCACCATCCGCGCATCGCTGGAAGAGGTCGAACAAACGCTGGTGATCTCGGTCGCGCTGGTGATTCTGGTGGTCTTTCTGTTTTTGCGCTCCGGGCGCGCAACACTTATCCCGGCTGTCGCCGTACCGGTATCGTTAATCGGTACCTTCGCAGCGATGTATTTATGCGGCTTCAGCCTCAATAATCTGTCGCTAATGGCGCTGACCATCGCCACCGGTTTTGTCGTTGATGACGCCATCGTAGTGCTGGAAAACATTTCCCGCCATCTTGAGGCCGGAATGAAACCGCTGCAGGCCGCGTTACAGGGCAGCCGTGAAGTCGGCTTTACCGTGCTGTCGATGAGTCTGTCGCTGGTGGCGGTGTTCTTACCGCTGCTGCTGATGGGCGGCCTTCCGGGCCGTCTGCTGCGCGAGTTCGCCGTCACGCTATCGGTAGCGATCGGCATTTCGCTCGCCGTATCGCTCACGCTAACGCCGATGATGTGCGGCTGGCTGCTGAAAAGCGGCAAACCTCATGAACCAACGCGCAATCGCGGCTTTGGCCGCCTGCTGGTCGCTATTCAGGGCGGCTATGGCAAATCGTTAAAATGGGTGCTGAAGCATAGTCGGCTGACTGGCCTGGTCCTGCTCGGTACGATAGCGCTCAGCGTGTGGCTGTATATCGCCATTCCGAAAACCTTCTTCCCGGAGCAGGACACCGGGGTGCTGATGGGCGGCATTCAGGCGGATCAGAGCATTTCTTTCCAGGCGATGCGCGGCAAACTGCAGGACTTTATGAAGATCATCCGCGAGGATCCGGCGGTCGATAACGTGACCGGCTTTACCGGCGGCTCGCGGGTGAATAGCGGTATGATGTTTATCACCCTGAAACCGCGCGAGCAGCGCCATGAAACCGCGCAGCAAATCATCGACCGGCTGCGGAAAAAGCTGGCGAAAGAGCCCGGCGCTAATCTGTTCCTGATGGCGGTACAGGATATCCGCGTCGGCGGGCGTCAGTCGAATGCCAGCTATCAATACACTCTGTTATCGGACGATTTGTCGGCGCTGCGTGAATGGGAGCCAAAAATCCGCAAGGCACTGGCGGCGCTGCCGGAACTGGCCGACGTGAACTCAGACCAACAGGATAACGGCGCGGAGATGGATCTGGTCTACGACCGCGACACCATGTCACGACTGGGTGTCAGCGTACAGGATGCCAACAGTCTGTTAAACAACGCTTTCGGCCAGCGGCAAATCTCGACCATCTACCAGCCGCTGAACCAGTACAAAGTGGTGATGGAAGTCGATCCGCTTTATACCCAGGACGTTAGCGCGCTGGAACAAATGTTTGTCATCAGTAAAGACGGCAAACCCATTCCGCTGTCGTATTTCGCCAAATGGCAACCGGCGAACGCGCCGCTTTCGGTCAATCATCAGGGGCTATCGGCCGCCTCGACCATCTCCTTCAACCTGCCGACCGGCAAATCGCTATCGGAAGCCAGCGACGCCATTGACCGGGCGATGACCCAGCTCGGCGTGCCGTCGAGCGTCCGTGGATCGTTTGCCGGCACCGCGCAGGTATTCCAGCAGACGATGAACTCACAGGTGATCCTGATTATCGCCGCCATCGCCACGGTGTATATCGTGCTGGGGATCCTCTACGAAAGCTACGTGCATCCGTTAACTATCCTCTCTACCCTGCCATCGGCGGGGGTTGGCGCGCTGTTGGCGCTGGAGTTGTTCGGCGCCCCATTCAGCCTAATCGCCCTGATAGGGATCATGCTATTAATTGGCATCGTAAAGAAAAACGCCATCATGATGGTCGATTTCGCCCTTGAAGCGCAGCGCAGCGGTAATCTGCCGCCGGAAGAGGCCATCTTCGAGGCCTGCCTGCTACGTTTTCGCCCGATCATGATGACCACCCTGGCGGCGCTGTTCGGCGCACTGCCGCTGGTGCTGTCGGGCGGCGACGGGTCAGAACTGCGGCAGCCGTTGGGGATCACCATCGTCGGCGGGCTGGTCATGAGCCAGCTGCTGACGCTGTACACCACCCCGGTGGTCTATTTGTTCTTTGATCGTCTGCGGCTGCGTTTTACGCGCAAGTCTGCTCAACCGGTAAGCGAATAAAATGACAGATCTGCCCTCCAGCGTACGCTGGCAGTTATGGATTGTGGCCTTCGGCTTCTTTATGCAGTCGCTGGATACCACCATCGTTAACACCGCCCTCCCCTCGATGGCCAAAAGCCTTGGGGAGAGCCCGCTGCACATGCATATGGTGGTGGTCTCATATGTGCTTACGGTGGCGGTCATGCTGCCGGCCAGCGGCTGGCTGGCGGACCGGGTTGGCGTGCGCAATATCTTCTTCAGCGCCATTGTATTGTTTACCGTCGGCTCGCTATTCTGCGCCCAGGCCAGCACTCTCGATCAGTTAGTGATGTCCCGCGTGCTGCAAGGCGTCGGCGGAGCGATGATGGTACCGGTCGGGCGTCTGACGGTGATGAAAATCGTTCCACGCGATCAGTATATGGCGGCGATGACCTTCGTCACCCTGCCCGGCCAGGTTGGACCGCTGCTCGGCCCGGCGCTTGGCGGCGTGCTGGTCGAATATGCGTCCTGGCACTGGATTTTCTTAATTAACATCCCGGTAGGTATCATCGGCGCTATCGCCACGTTATGCCTGATGCCAAACTACACCCTGCAGACCCGGCGTTTTGATATTCTTGGTTTTATTCTGCTGGCGGTGGGAATGGCCGCCCTGACGCTGGCGCTTGACGGCAAAAAAGGGCTGGGTATCTCGCCGCTGCTGCTCGCCGTACTGGTCGTCGGCGGCCTGATGGCGATGGGATTCTATTGGTGGCACGCCCGCGGTAACGTTAATGCATTGTTTAGCCTGAAACTGTTTCGCAATAAAACCTTCTCGCTCGGTCTTGGCGGCAGCTTCGCCGGGCGTATCGGCAGCGGGATGTTGCCGTTTATGACCCCGGTATTCCTGCAAATTGGCCTCGGCTTCTCGCCGTTCCACGCCGGGCTGATGATGATCCCGATGGTGCTGGGCAGCATGGGGATGAAACGCATCGTGGTGCAGGTAGTGAATCGCTTTGGCTATCGCCGCGTGCTGGTTTTCGCAACCCTCGGCCTGGCGCTGGTGAGTTTGCTGTTCATGGCCGTCGCACTGGCCGGCTGGTACTGGCTGCTGCCGCTGGTGCTGTTCCTGCAGGGCATGATTAACTCCAGCCGTTTCTCGTCGATGAATACTCTGACGCTAAAAGACCTGCCTGATGAGTTGGCCAGTAGCGGTAACAGCCTGCTCTCGATGGTTATGCAGCTCTCGATGAGTATCGGCGTGACCATCGCCGGGCTACTGCTCGGCATGTACGGCCAGCAGCATATCAGCGCCGATGCCCCAGCCGTTCATCAAGTTTTCCTCTACACCTATCTGAGCATGGCGGTGATTATCGCCCTCCCGGCGCTCATCTTTTCCCGCGTACCGAACGATGTCGGCAGCAACACCGTCATCCGCCGACGCAAAAGGAGTGAATCGTGAAACTTTGGCGCCCGGGTATCACCGGTAAGCTGTTCCTGGCAATTTTCGCTACCTGTATCGTGCTGCTGATTAGCATGCACTGGGCGGTGCGTATCAGCTTTGAGCGCGGCTTTATCGACTATATAAAACGCGGTAATGAACAGCGATTAACGATGCTCGGCGACGCGCTGAGCGAACAGTACGAGCAGCACGGCGACTGGAAGTTTTTGCGCAATAACGATCGTTTTATCTTCCAGTTACTGCGCACCTTCGAGCGGGATAACGACGAACGCCCGCCGGGTGGTCCGGGCCCACACGGCGAGCCAGGGCCAATGCCCGGGCCTGGCCCGCGTCCCGATATGCCGCCGCACGGTTGGCGCACGCAATTTTGGGTTGTCGATCAACAAGGGCACGTGCTGGTAGGCCCGCGAGCGCCGGTACCGCAAGATGGCACCCGGCGCAACATTGTCGTCAACGGCGTGACCGTCGGGGCGGTGATCGCCTCGCCGGTCGAGCGACTCACGCGCAACACGGATATCAATTTCGACCGCCAGCAAAAACGCACCAGCTGGCTTATCGTCGCCCTCGCCACCCTCCTCGCCGCTCTGGCCACCTTCCCGCTGGCCCGCGGGCTGCTGGCGCCGGTCAAACGGCTGGTGGAAGGTACCCATAAGCTGGCAGCGGGCGATTTCTCTACCCGCGTCACGGTCACCGGCGGGGATGAACTGGGTCGTCTGGCGCAGGATTTCAACCAGCTTGCCAGTACGCTTGAGCGCAACCAACAAATGCGCCGCGATTTGATGGCCGATATTTCGCATGAACTCCGCACGCCGCTAGCGGTGCTGCGCGGCGAGCTGGAAGCTATTCAGGACGGCGTGCGTAAATTCACCCCGGATTCAATTTCTTCGCTGCAGGCGGAAGTCGGCACGCTCACTAAGCTGGTAGACGATCTGCATCAGCTATCGATGTCCGATGAAGGCGCGTTAGCCTACCAGAAAGAATCGGTAGATTTAATTGCGCTACTGGAGGTCGCCGCAGGAGCGTTCCGCGAACGTTTCGCCAGCCGCGGGTTGACCATCGGCGTCTCGCTGCCGGATAACGCTATCGTGTTCGGCGATCGCGATCGGCTAATGCAGCTGTTCAATAATCTGCTGGAAAACAGCCTGCGCTATACCGACCGCGGCGGACGCCTGCTGATTAGCGCCAAACAAAACGGCCGCATGTTGACGCTCGATTTTGCCGATAGCGGCCCCGGCGTTAGCGACGAGCAGCTGGCGCGGCTGTGTGAACGTTTTTACCGCACCGAAGGTTCGCGTAACCGCGCCAGCGGCGGATCCGGCCTTGGGCTGGCAATCTGTATGAACATCGTAGCGGCCCACGGCGGCAGCCTGAACGCCAGCCATTCGCCTTTTGGCGGGGTTAGCATTAAAGTAGAATTACCTCTGGAACAGGATTTATCGAGGGACGTATGAGCGAATTACCCATTGATGAAAACACGCCGCGTATTTTAATCGTGGAAGACGAGCCCAAGCTCGGTCAGTTGTTGATCGACTATTTGCAGGCCGCGAGCTACGCGCCAACGCTAATTGCTCATGGCGATCGGGTACTGCCCTACGTTCGCCAGACGCCCCCGCATTTGATTCTGCTGGATTTAATGCTGCCCGGCACCGACGGCCTGACATTGTGCCGTGAAATCCGCCGTTTTTCCGATGTACCGATCGTGATGGTCACCGCCAAAATCGAGGAGATCGATCGCCTGCTGGGGCTGGAGATCGGCGCCGACGACTACATCTGCAAACCATATAGTCCGCGTGAAGTTGTGGCTCGCGTGAAGACGATCCTGCGTCGCTGCAAGCCACAGCGCGCTCTGCAGGCGCTGGATGCGCAAAGCCCGCTCATCGTTGATGAGAGCCGTTTCCAGGCCTCGTGGCGCGAAAAATTACTGGACCTGACTCCCGCCGAGTTTCGGCTATTAAAAACGCTGTCTCAGGAGCCGGGTAAAGTCTTCTCCCGCGAACAACTGCTCAATCATCTGTACGACGATTATCGCGTGGTCACCGACCGCACTATCGACAGCCATATTAAAAACCTGCGCCGTAAGCTTGAATCGCTGGATGCCGAGCAGTCGTTTATTCGCGCCGTCTACGGCGTCGGCTATCGCTGGGAGGCGGACGCCTGTCGAATAGCCTAACCTCTGCGCCTCTCAGAGCAGAGAGGCGCAAAGGTTTACTCCCTCTTTCCACGGCGCTACAATGCCCGCCCTTAATGTGGGGACACTCCCCCGAATCGCCGCACCTGGTGCGGCGAGTCTGACCTGTCATCAGAACGAGAAAATCATGTTTAAACCGGAACTCCTTTCCCCGGCGGGAACGCTGAAAAATATGCGTTACGCTTTCGCTTATGGCGCCGATGCGGTCTACGCCGGCCAGCCGCGTTACTCACTGCGCGTGCGCAACAATGAATTTAACCACGAAAACCTGCAGCTCGGCATCAATGAGGCCCACGAGCTAGGGAAAAAATTCTACGTGGTGGTTAACATCGCGCCGCATAACGCCAAGCTGAAAACGTTCATTCGCGATCTCAAACCGGTAGTGGAAATGGGACCGGACGCGCTGATTATGTCCGATCCTGGTTTAATCATGCTGGTGCGGGAAAACTTCCCTGATATGCCAATTCACCTGTCGGTACAGGCCAACGCCGTCAACTGGGCGACGGTGAAATTCTGGCAGCAAATGGGGCTAACCCGCGTGATCCTGTCCCGCGAGCTGTCGCTGGACGAGATCGCCGAAATTCGCAGCCAGGTGCCGGAGATGGAAATCGAGATTTTCGTCCATGGCGCGCTGTGCATGGCCTACTCCGGCCGCTGCCTGCTCTCCGGCTATATCAACAAACGTGACCCTAACCAGGGTACCTGCACCAACGCCTGCCGCTGGGAGTACAACGTCCAGGAAGGCAAAGAAGATGACGTAGGTAATATCGTCCACAAGCATGAGCCTATCCCGGTGCAGAACGTTGAACCCACTCTCGGTATCGGCGCACCAACCGACCAGGTATTTATGATTGAGGAAGCCAAACGTCCGGGCGAGTATATGACCGCCTTCGAAGACGAGCACGGCACCTACATCATGAACTCCAAAGATCTGCGCGCAATCGCCCACGTGGAGCGCCTGACCCAGATGGGCGTGCACTCGCTGAAGATTGAAGGCCGCACCAAATCCTTCTACTACTGCGCCCGCACCGCCCAGGTGTACCGTAAAGCGATTGACGACGCCGCCGCCGGTAAACCGTTCGATACCAGTCTGCTGGAGACGCTGGAAGGTCTGGCTCACCGCGGCTATACCGAAGGCTTCCTGCGCCGCCACACCCACGACGACTATCAGAATTACGAGTACGGCTACTCGGTTTCCGAACGCCAGCAGTTTGTCGGCGAATTCACCGGCAAGCGTAATGGTAATCTGGCCGAAGTGGCGGTAAAAAATAAGTTCTCGGTCGGCGACAGCCTCGAGGTCATGACTCCGCAAGGCAACGTCAACTTTACGCTCGAACATATGGAGAACGCTAAAGGCGAAGCAATGCCGGTCGCGCCGGGAGACGGTTATATCGTCTGGCTGCCGCTGCCGGAGGATATGGCGCTGGAGTATGGTTTGCTGATGCGTAATTTCAACGGCGAGTCGACGCGCAATCCGCATAAAAATTAGTTTATTGGCGTTATTTTTTCACTATGTATGGATATTAGAATCGGATCACATACCGTTACGTTCGAAGCAGGTATCATCCATTTCGCTGAAAAACATAACCCATAAATGCTAGCTGTACCAGGAACCACCTCCTTAGCCTGCGTAATCTCCCTTACGCGGGCTTATTTTTTATGCATCCTATTTTCCCGACTTTCTTATTCCATGACGCCATTCATGCGATACACTGAGGATGACGACTAAGAATGAGGCGATAAAGGATGACCCAATTTCCAGCCAGCTTATTAATTCTCAACGGTAAAGGCGCGAATGAGCCCCAACTGCGCGAAGCCGTTAATCTCCTGCGCGAAGAAGGTATCGAGATACACGTCCGCGTGACCTGGGAGAAAGGCGATGCGATTCGTTTTGTCGAGGAAGCCGAAACGCTCAGGGTGGCGACGGTGATTGCCGGCGGCGGCGATGGCACGATTAATGAAGTCGCCACTGCGCTGGTCCAGCGCGGCAACAATATGGCGCTGGGAATACTCCCCCTCGGCACAGCCAATGATTTCGCCACCAGCGTCGGCATCCCGCAGGACTTAGCCAGCGCGCTGAAGCTGGCGATAGCCGGGCGCGACGTCCCTATTGATGTGGTTCGCGTGAATAACGAGGCCGGATTTATCAATATGGCCACCGGCGGCTTTGGTACCCGTATCACCACCGAAACGCCGGAAAAACTAAAAGCCGCGCTCGGCGGCGTCTCCTATCTGATTCACGGCCTGACGCGCATGGATACCCTGAAGCCTGACCGCTGCGAAATTCGCGGCGAGAACTTTCACTGGCAGGGCGACGCGCTGGTTATCGGCATCGGCAATGGCCGCCAGGCCGGTGGTGGTCAACAACTGTGTCCTGAAGCATTAATTAACGACGGGCTACTGCATCTGCGTATTTTTACCGGCGAAGAGTTGCTGCCTGCGCTGTTTAGCACCCTCGCTAATCCCGATAATTCGCCAAATCTGATCGACGGCGTATCGCCGTGGTTTGAAGTCACCGCCGCCCATGAAATGACCTTCAACCTGGATGGCGAACCTCTGAGCGGCAAATCCTTCCGGATGGAAATCCTCGGCGAGGCGCTACGCTGCCGTCTGCCGCCGGACTGTATGTTACTGCGTTAAAACATCAGGGCGGGATATACCCGCCCTCATAACGTTATGAATATTCTACCCCTTCCCTGACGCCGCTTGCCTTACGGGCAAAGCCCGGCTGATCGACGCGAATAAACGGGCACAGACAAAACGCCAGCAGATAGAGCGCGGTATAGGCCACCACCACGCCGATGGTGCTGAAGTGCGGCAGCAGCACCACCGCAATTGCCGGCGCGAGGAAGTTCGACAGCCCGGCAGACAGGTTGTAGACCGAAATCGCCGCCCCTTTATGCTTTGGCTCCAGCGCCGGGAACACCGCCGCCATCGGCACGAACGCCGCGACGAAAATCCCCAGCGCAATCGCCGGCACCAGCGCCATAGCGAAGTTATGCCCGAAGTGCTGCGGCAGGTAGTAAAACGCCAGGCTCGACAGCGCCATGCCGATGCAGCCGAACCAGCGCACCACTTTCATCCAGCCCAGTTTCTCCGCCACAATCCCCCAGAAGACGTTGGAGAAAATGGTGGTGAAGAAGAACGCCGCCCACACCTGCAGCCATTCGGAAGTGGTGAAACCGAGCTCATCGACGAACATCATCGGCATGACCACCGCGAAGCCGAACAGCGACAGGGTGTTGATAATGCGCACGATGCTGGAGAGCATAATGCTGCGGTTGGTGTAGATAAGGGTCACCGCGCGCCCCAGCTCGGAGAACTTCTCGCGGGTGGTGAGGTTCTGCATATGGCGCGGGGTTTCGGTGTTGCGCAGCGCCGCCAGGGCAATCAGTCCGCCGGTGACGCAGAACGCCAGCGCCAGCCACAGAGTGCCCATCTCGCCAATGTGCGGGATGGTGAAGCTCGGGATATAGCTGCCGAACACGCCGATGCCGACGGAGTAGACCGCCCAGAACCAGCCCAGCGCCGAGCTGGAGCTGTCGCTGCGGACGTTATGGATAATGGCGACGATGAACGAGTAGAGGAACAGCGGATAGGCCAGACCGCGGATACCGTAAAACAGCAGGATTAAGGCGTAGTTGGCGCGGCCGAGACCGAAGACGAGGAACAGGACGTGGAACACGCACCACAGCACAAAACCGATAAACATGGTTTTACGCGGGGTGATGATTTCCGCGACCACGCCGGAGACCCAGGCCGAGAGGGCGGCGGCGAGGCCGTAGAGGGTGAAGGCGAAAGAGGCCTGCGCCGGGCTGAAGCCCAGCTCCTTGATGTAGTGTGAGAGGAAGGCGAGTTCAAAACCGTCGCCGGTCATAAACACGGCGATGGCGACGTATCCCCAGATAAGGTTCAGCGGCAGACCGAGCCACTGTTTGTGATTAACGGACATGGTGACCTCGTTGTTGTAGGGTGCAGGAGAATCACTCCGGCAGTTTCGCCGGAGCGTCAGATGTCTTATTGCTGTCGACAATGTCGGTCGTTGAGGTACAGAGACTGAAAATGGGCGTAACGCGGCATCAGCGTCTGATGACGCTGCGGATCCGCCTGCCAGGTTTGCCAGATTTCCGGCTTATGACAAACGCTTGCCAACGGCTTGCCCGCCGCCAGACAGGCCAGCCGCGCCGCTCCCAGCGCGCCGCCGGTTTCCCCGCCTTTATGCGTTACCACCGGCATCGCCAGGATATCCGCCAGCAGTTGCGCCCAGAATGGACTGCGGGCGCCACCGCCAACCAGTGAGCACTGGTCGATACGGGTTCCGCTCTCCTGCAACGCGCGCAGGCCGTCAGCAATGCCGAAGCTCACCCCCTCCAACACCGCATATCCTAGTTGAGCGCGCTGGCTGGCATGGGTCATTCCCCAGAACATACCGCGCGCCAGCGGATCGTTATGCGGGGTACGCTCGCCGGAAAGATAAGGCAGGAAGTATGGCGCATTGGCTTTTTCGTCTTCGCTTAACTGGGCTATCTCCTCCAGTAGCGCCACTTCGGTGGTGCCGGTCAGACGACAGAACCACTGCAGACAGCTGGCGGCGCTGAGCATCACGCTCATCTGGTGCCACAGGTTCGGCAGTACGTGACAGAAAGCATGCACCGCCGACTGCGGCGCCGGACGATAGCGGTCGGTGACGACAAACAGCACGCCGGAGGTCCCCAGCGAGATAAAAGCGTCTCCCGACGACACCGCGCCAACGCCAATCGCACTGACCGCATTATCGCCGCCGCCCCCCGCCACCAGCACCGAAGGATTAAGCCCCCAGCGTTCGGCAATGTCTGCCGCCAGCGTGGCGGAAACGTCGCATCCTTCAACCAGTTCCGGCATTTGTTGCCGCGTCAGGCCGCACTTTTGCAGCAGCGCGTCGGACCAGTCCCGTCGCGCAACATCCAGCCACAGGGTGCCGGCGGCATCCGACATATCGGAGACTTTTTTGCCGGTCATCTTGTAGCGCAGAAAATCCTTCGGCAGCAGTACGCAAGCGGTACGGGCAAAATGCTGCGGCTCGTGACGCCGCACCCACAGCAGTTTCGGCGCGGTAAATCCCGGCATCGCCAGATTACCGGCCACCTGATGCAGCTCCGGCGCCATCTCCTCAAGCTCGGCGCACTCCTGCGCGCAGCGGGTATCATTCCATAAAATCGCCGGGCGAATCACCTCGCCGCTGGCATCCAGTAGCACGGCGCCATGCATCTGTCCGGAAAGGCCGATGGCTTTAATCGCCGACCAATGGCTCGCGCACTTCTCGCGCAGAGTGGCAATCAGGTATTCCGTCGCTTCCCACCACGCCTGCGGCGATTGTTCAGACCACTGCGGATGCGGCCGTTGGATGGTCAGCGGCGCGCTATGGCTGGCGACGACCGCATTGTTTTCATCCAGCACCAGCGCTTTAACTTCCGAAGTGCCGAGATCGATACCTAAATACATAGCGCCTCCTGCTGGGTCAGCGCGTAAACGGCGGCGATTTGCTCACGCAGCAGCGCGTGGAAATCCGCCGATTCCGCCAGCTCGCCAAACAGGGCTTTATCACCGGCGTACCGGGCGATCGGGTCAGGCGAATTAAACATGGCGTGTACCGCCGACTCATCAAGAATTCCGTCCTGGTACTGATACGGTAAAGCCCCTTTATGCCACTGCTGCATAAAGACAAAGAACAGCGCCGGCAACATAGCGGTAGCCTGCGGGCGCACGCCGCGCTGGTAGCACTCCTGCAGGGTTGGGGCGATCATCGCCGGGATTTTTGAGAATCCGTCTGCCGCCACCCGCTGGTTGGTGTCCTGGATATAGGGGTTGGTAAAACGCTTAAGTACCACGTCGCGATAGGTTGCCAGGTCGATACCGTTATCGCCCAGACACGGGATCACATCTTCACTGACGTAACGGTCAGCGATGGCGTAGATGGCATCGGTAAGCGTACTCTCGTGAATATATTGCTGGCCCAACAGGGTTCCCGCCCAGGCGATACAGCTATGTGACGCGTTAAGAATGCGAATCTTCGCCTCTTCATAGGGGATAACCGACGCCACCATCTCCACGCCTACCGTCTCAAGCGCCGGGCGCTCAGCGCGGAAATTATCTTCCACAACCCATTGAATAAAGGTTTCGCCCATCACCGGCGCTTTATCGTCGATGCCGGTTTGCGCTTTGATACGTGGCGCCAGATCGGCGGCCGGGCGCGGCGTGATACGATCGACCATGGTGTTTGGACAGGTCGCGTTCACCGCCAGCCAGTCAATAACCTGCTGTTTACCGGTCAGCTGCAGAAATTCCACCAGTCCATCATGGAAACGTTCGCCGTTGTGGCGCACGTTGTCGCAGTTAAGCAGCGTCAGCGGACCAGCATCGTCGGCGATGCGTTTTTCAAGGATCCGGGTGATGGTGCCATAAATGGTTTTGCAATCCCCCTGCAAATCGGCCTGCAGATCGGCGTTGCTGGTTTCCAGGCGATGTTGCGTATTGAGGTAATAGCCCCCTTCCGTCACCGTGAAAGCAATGACTTTGGTCTGCGGGTTCGCGCCTTCATCAATCAGCGGCTGCAGCCCCGCCTGCCACGGCAGTAATTTTTGAATTGAGGCGATCTCTTCGTATTCTCGCTCCCCTTCCGGGCTCACCGTCTCGAGGACATAGCGCCCTTCCTGCTCCGCCAGCGCATGCACCACATGCTCGGCGTCATTACGAATATTCCCCGCCGCGATATGCCAGCGCGAATCGCCGGAAACCCGCAGTCGATGCAGATACCACGCCTGATGGGCGCGATGAAAAGACCCGAGACCAATGTGAAGCCATGTGAATTGCGTATTCATGTTCTGCTCTCCTTGAGGTGATGCGGCTCACTGTAGATGATCATTTGAATCAAATAAGAGCTACAGATCACAAAAGAACAATTACCCAATAAAATTACAAATGACCAATTCAGAGCAAAAGCTTGCCTGTTTGGAAAACCGCAGCCAAAATGCGGGTATCTGCGCTACTGCGCCCGCGTATTTAAGGCAGGATAACGTGAGTAAAGAAGACGACATCAGGCTGGATCAGAAGGTCCGCGCCGCATGGATGTACTACATTGCCGGTCAGAATCAGAGCGAAATCGCCAGCCACCTCGGCACCTCAAGGCCGGTGGTCCAGCGCCTGATCGCCGCGGCGAAGGAAGAAGGCATTGTGTCGATTGGTTTACATCATCCGGTGGCGAACTGCCTCGATTATGCGCAGTTGTTGCAGGAAAAGTATCAACTCATCGAGTGCAATATCGTGCCGACCTACAACGAAGAGAGCACGCTGGATAGCGTTTCCTTCGGTTGTTATCAGCTGATGGCCCGCTACCTGCAGAGCGATAACGCCAAAATAATCGGCATTGGTTCTGGATTAACGCTGAAAAAAACCATCCAGCGCATTGATTTCGATAGCCCCAACAGCCGCTGCGTGGCGCTGATTAGCGCAATGAACGATGAAGGGAAATGCAACTACTACGACGACGTGCCGTTGCTGCTGGCGCGGAAAATTCAGGCCAACTACTACCAGTGGCCCGCGCCGCGCTATGCGCAAACCCGTCAGGAACATGAGATGTGGTGCGGCAGCCGCCTGTTCAGCAACGTATCTGCCGCCGCACAGCAGGCGGACGTTATTTTCGTCGGTATCGGCCCATTGGGGACCCAAAGCCCGATCTTCAAAGACGGATTTATTAATAAGGCCCAACTGGATGAACTGACGGCGCACGGCGGCATCGGCGAGATCCTCGGCCGCTTTATCGATGCCGACGGCGGCGTCGTCGACAGCGAAATTAATCGCCTGATCACCAGCTACGATATCCGCCAAAATCAGTGCCCGCGGATAGCCGTCGCCTGTGGCGAGAACAAGCGCCCGGCGATCCTCGCGGCGTTAAAAGGCGGCTGGATTAACGGCCTGGTGACCGATGAACATACCGCCCGCTGGCTGCTGACGCGCTAGCGCCAGCGGTTTTCACGCCAGATGCTCGCGGCTGCTAATCAACAGCGGCGGGATCTCTACCCGCTGCTGGCTGGCCTCGCCAGCGTCGATGATATTGAATACCGCTTCCAGCATCGCCGGTACGTTCTGCTGCACCATGTCAATGTCGTGACCCAATAGATAAACAAACGGATCCCAGTCAAAACAGCCCATTGGTGGCTGTTCGGCGCCGGTCAGCCCTAGCTGGGCCAGCCATCGCACCACCCCTTCCAGCGAGATGGTCGAGTTAACGAAGAACCCCTGAAGATGTTCATCAGCGCTTTTGAAACGCGCCTGCATGCAGGCTTCTACTTTGCCTTTTGAGTAGCCTGGAGAAAGAATATTTTCATCCGGCACGCTCATGCCGCGCGCCGCATGGGCATCGCGAAATCCGCGCAAACGCTCCAGGGTGTTGTGGTCGCTGCTGCGCCCGCCGACAAAAAACAGCGGCGCCAGTTTGCCGTGGCGATTGAGGCTGTTATCAAGAATTTTATCGGTCAACGCGCGGGCGCCCGCGTAGTTATCGGAGATCACCGACGGTGCGGTGGAGCCCGGCAGGTCAAGGTTGACCGTCGGCACCCCCGCCTGCTGACAAAGCTCGGTAATTTTATCCGGATTAGTCGCCCCGGTCGCCACCACCCAGTCCACCTGCCAGGAAAGCATCGCTTTCACCGCTTCGATTTCCAGCTCCGGTCGACGGCGAGTACAGGTAATAATCGGCAGCAGGCCGCGCTCACGCGCCATCTCTTCAAAGCCTTCCGCCACGGAACCAAAATAGCGGTTGTCGTATTTGGGGACAATCATCCCGATGACATGCGATTTTTTACTGCGCAACATGCTGGCCTGGCGATTAATCGCGTAGCCCTGTTCTTGCGCAATCCGCGTCACTTTTTCCGCAAGTTTGGCGCTGATACGGCGTTTTTTCCAGTTGCCATTGAGGATCGCGCTCACCGCGCTTGCCGAAACGCCGGATAATTCCGCCAGATCGTAGATAGTGATTTTTTTCATTTTCCCAACTTGCGTCACAAATTCATTTCGCTGTTAATTTCCCCACTTGCTCAATCGATGAAGCTGGCGCAACATTAGCTTCATCGATTGAGCAACCATGACGCTCGCTAGCGTATACACTCAATAATCGTTCAGACATCAGCAAATTGAAATAAATGGTGCTGATATTCAATAGCTTAACTTAGTTACTCCTGCTCTGACAGGCCAGATTGTTGTAGCAGGTAACCGCTCCTCAAGCTCGTCGAGACCCGCTTGATGAGCAAAACAGACAACATGAAGGATTATAAAATGAACCACTCTGTATCCTCTATGAATACTTCTCTTAGCGGCAAAGTCGCCGCGGTCACCGGCGCCGCTTCCGGCATTGGTCTTGAATGCGCAAAAACCCTGCTTGGCGCGGGCGCGAAGGTGGTTCTGATCGACCGCGAAGGCGAAAAGCTCAACAAGATTGTGGCAGAGCTTGGCGAAAACGCTTTTGCTTTACAGGTCGATCTGATGCAGGGCGATCAGGTGGATAAGATCATTGACGGCATCCTGCAACTTGCCGGCCGTCTCGATATCTTCCACGCCAACGCCGGCGCTTACATCGGCGGCCCGGTCGCTGAGGGCGACCCGGACGTCTGGGATCGCGTGCTGCACCTCAATACTAACGCCGCCTTCCGCTGCGTGCGTAGCGTGCTGCCGCATATGATTGCGCAAAAATCCGGCGATATTATTTTCACCAGCTCCATCGCCGGCGTGGTGCCGGTTATCTGGGAACCTATCTATACCGCCTCAAAATTCGCCGTACAGGCATTTGTTCATACTACCCGCCGCCAGGTTTCCCAGCACGGCGTCCGCGTCGGCGCGGTACTGCCGGGCCCGGTGGTCACCGCCCTGCTCGATGACTGGCCGAAAGAGAAAATGGAAGAAGCGCTGGCCAACGGCAGCCTGATGCAGCCTATCGAAGTTGCCGAATCGGTGCTGTTTATGGTCACCCGTTCGAAAAACGTCACCGTGCGCGACCTGGTTATTCTGCCTAACAGCGTTGATTTATAACCCCCGGTATCGGTGACTAAAAGGACGATTTTATGAATGGCGAGACTCAAACCCTCATCGGCGTCGATGTCGGCTCCGGCAGCGTGCGCGCCGGGGTATTTAACCTCAGCGGCGAACTGCTGGCCCACGCCACCCGGGAGATAACCCTCTTCCGTAGCGCCGGCAGCGTGGTGGAACAATCCAGCCGCGAAATCTGGCAGGCGGTTTGCGACTGCATTAAACGCGCGGTCGTAAAGGCCGCCGTCTCTCCGCACTCGGTAGCCGGTATCGGCTTCGACGCCACCTGCTCGCTGGTGGTAATCGGGGAGAATGACGCGCCGCTGGCCGTCGGCCCCAGCGAAGAGGCGGACCGCAATATCATCGTCTGGATGGATCACCGCGCCACCGAACAGGCGGAACGCATCAATGCCACCCACCATCCGGTGCTGCAATACGTCGGCGGGACTATCTCTCCGGAGATGGAAACGCCGAAGCTGCTGTGGCTGAAAGAAAATCGCCCGCAGACTTATGCCCGTGCGCGTCACTTCTTCGACCTGGCCGACTACCTCACCTGGCGCGCGACCGGCGATCTGGCCCGCTCCGTCTGTACCGTCACCTGTAAATGGACCTATCTGGCCCATGAAAAGCGCTGGGATGCCGACTACTTCCGCCAGATTGGCCTCGCAGAGCTGGCGGAAGAAGACTTCGCCCGTATCGGCCAGCGTATTGTCGATCCGGGAACGCCCTGTGGTGATGGGTTAACCGCGGCGGCGGCCGAAGAGATGGGTCTGCCTGTCGGTACGCCGGTGGCGGTCGGGATGATCGACGCCCATGCCGGCGGCATTGGCACCGTTGGCGTACTCAACGGCGCGGTGAATAATATGGCCTACGTCTTCGGCACCTCCTCCTGCACCATGACCACCACCGAGAAAGCGGTGTTCGTCCCTGGGGTCTGGGGGCCTTACTATTCGGCGATGGTGCCGGGTTACTGGCTGAACGAAGGTGGACAAAGCGCCGCCGGCGCGGCTATCGACCAGTTACTGAGCTTCCATCCGGCGGCGGCCGAAGCGCGCGAACAGGCCAAAGCCGCCGCCGTTCCACTGCCGGTCTGGCTGGCGGATCGCGTGCTGGCGCAGGTTGCCTCGCCGTCGGAGGCGGTGAAGCTGGCAGATGGACTGCACGTCGTGCCGGAGTTTCTCGGCAACCGCGCGCCGCTTGCCGACCCCCACGCGAAAGCGCTGATTGCCGGGCTGGGGATGGAGCGGGATCTTGATAACCTGACCGCGCTGTATGTCGCCGGATTATGCGGGATTGGCTACGGCCTGCGGCAGATCCTTGATGCCCAACGCGCCTGTGGTATTGAGAGCGAAAATATCGTTATCAGCGGCGGCGCGGGGCAGCACCCGCTGGTACGCCAGCTATTGGCCGATGCCTGTGGCGTAACCGTGGTCAGCACCGCCAGCAGCGAACCAGTATTGCTGGGTTCCGCCATCCTCGGCGCCGTCGCGGGCAACGTCGCCGCCTCGCTACCGGACGCCATGAAGCGGTTCACCAGAGTGGATAAAACCTATCGTAGCGAAACGGCGTTTAGCTCGCTTCATCAACGCAGGTATGAGGCCTACAAAGCGCTACAACAGGCCGGTCGGCTAATCCGCGAATAACATACCTCTTTAATTTAATAACAATAATGCTCCGCTGTTGTGCAGCGGAGCCGCTCCTCTGCATCCTGAAATCGAGGTTAACATGTCCGTTAATAACAAACAGTGGTTCGGTCTGCCGCTGAACCTTATCTGGGGATACGTCGCCATCGCCGTGTTTATGACCGGCGACGGTTTTGAACTCGCCTTCCTCTCGCACTACATCAAGGAGCTGGGCTTCAGCCCGGCGCAGGCCTCTTTCGCCTTCACCCTCTACGGCCTCGCCGCCGCCCTCTCGGCCTGGGTCTCCGGCGTGGTCGCGGAAATCATCACCCCGCGTAAAACCATGTTTATCGGTTTTGTGCTGTGGTGCGTGTTCCACGTCCTGTTCCTCGTCTTCGGTCTCGGCCGCGCCAACTATGCCTTAATCCTGCTGTTTTACGGTATCCGCGGTCTGGCCTATCCGCTGTTCCTCTACTCGTTCATCGTCGCCATTATCCATAACGTCCGCAGCGACAGCTCCAGCTCGGCCCTGGGCTGGTTCTGGGCGGTCTACTCCGTCGGCATCGGCGTGTTCGGCAGCTATATCCCGAGCTTCACCATCCCGCACATTGGCGAGATGGGCACCCTGTGGCTGGCGCTGGCGTTCTGCGTCACCGGCGGGCTGATTGCCCTGGCGGCGCTGCGCAACACCGAAACCCCGCGCCATATGCAGAACCTCACCACCTGCGAGAAGTTCTCCGAGCTGGGGCGCGCGGTGACCCTTATCTACACCAACCGCAGCATTATGCTCTCCAGCATTGTGCGCATTATCAACACCCTGTCGCTGTTCGGCTTCGCGGTGGTCATGCCGATGATGTTCGTCGATGAGCTCGGTTTCACCACTTCCGAATGGCTGCAGGTGTGGGCGGCGTTCTTCTTCACCACCATTTTCTCCAACGTCTTCTGGGGGATTGTGGCGGAGAAACTGGGCTGGATGAAAGTGGTGCGCTGGTTCGGCTGCATCGGCATGGCGCTGTCGAGCCTGGCGTTTTACTACCTGCCGCAGCACTTCGGGCATAACTTCGCTATGGCGCTGGTGCCGGCGATTGCGCTGGGGATTTTTGTCGCGGCGTTCGTGCCGATGGCGGCGGTGTTCCCGGCGCTGGAGCCAAAGCATAAAGGGGCGGCGATTTCGGTCTACAACCTGTCTGCCGGGCTGTCGAATTTCCTCGCGCCGGCGATTGCGGTGGTGCTGCTGCCGCACTTCAGCACCATCGGCGTGGTGGTGGCCTATACCGCGCTCTATATTCTCGCCTTCTTCCTGTGCCCGTTTATTCGCGTTGAACAGCCAGGGTTTGCTACCAGCGAAGCGGCTAAACCGCTGACCGTCAGCGCAGCAAAATCATAAAAAACCCCGGAGACCGGGGTAAGTAAAAGAGTCAATCCGGGCCTCACGCCCGGATTTTTGCCTTATGCGATAGTGACTTTGCCGTCCAGATAGACGTCCTGCACCGCATTGATCAGCTTCACGCCTTCGCTCATCGATTTCTTAAACGCTTTACGACCGAGGATCAGCCCCATGCCGCCGGCGCGTTTATTGATCACCGCCGTGCGCACCGCATCGGCGAGATCGGTTTCGCCGCCCGCCGCGCCGCCGGAGTTAATCAACCCGGCACGGCCCATATAGCAGTTTGCCAGCTGATAGCGCACCAGATCGATCGGGTTATCACTGGTCAGCTTGCTGTAGACGCGATCGTCGGTATAACCGAAGTTCACCGCCTTATAGCCGCCGTTATTCTCGGCCATTTTCTGCTTCACGATATCAGCGCCGATGGTGGCGGCCAGATGGTTGGCCTGGCCGGTCAGGTCAGCGGAAACGTGGTAATCGACGCCATCTTTTTTGAATGCCGGGTTGCGCAGATAGGCCCACAGCACGGTGACCAGGCCGAGCTCGTGCGCGCGCTCGAAGGCGGCGGAGATCTCTTCAATCTGCCGACGCGACTGCTCGGAGCCAAAATAGATCGTCGCGCCAACCGCAACCGCGCCCATGTTGAACGCCTGCTCAACGCTGGCGTACAGGGTCTGGTCATACTCGGTCGGGTAGCTCAGGGTTTCGTTATGGTTGAGCTTAACGAGGAATGGAATGCGGTGCGCGTAGCGGCGCGATACCGAGGCCAGTACGCCATAGGTAGAAGCCACGCAGTTACAGCCGGCTTCGATGGCGAGTTGCACAATATTCTTCGGATCGAAGTAGAGCGGGTTGGCGGCGAATGACGCGCCCGCCGAATGCTCTACGCCCTGGTCGACCGGCAGAATGGAAAGGTACCCCGTTCCGGCCAGACGCCCGGTATTGTAGAGGGTCTGCATATTACGCAGCACCGCAGGCGGGCGGTTGTTATCCACCATCACCCGGTCGACGTAATCCGCGCCCGGTAAATAGAGTTGATCGGCTGGAATAGTCATACAACGGTGCTGTAAAAGGCTGTCGGCATCTTTGCCAAGCAACTGCGTAATATCAGTCATAGCTATCTCCCGTAAGTGCTGGCCGCAGCCAGCATGTTTTATCCCAACCCAAAAATTTTGGGCAGGTTAAGCCTGGTACCGAGTTAGCATATTTTCCAGCCGGGAGCGCATTTTTTCAGTAGATTCTGCTGTCTCGTTTCACTGCCATTTACCACCAGGCGTGGAAATGATGTACCGGGCCGATACCGTGCCCCACTTCCAGCGAATCGGCCTGCGCCAGCGCCGCCGATAGCCAACCCTTCGCTTCGGCGACGGTTTGTCCCCAATCGGCATAGCGAGGACGCAGCGCCGCCAGCGCGGCAGATAACGTACAGCCGGTACCGTGGGTATTTTTGGTCTGCACACGCGGCGCGGTAAAGCGCTGTTCGCCTTCGCGGGTGAACAGCCAGTCCGGGCTTTCGGCGTCGTCCAGATGTCCGCCCTTCATTAATACCGCCCCGCAGCCTAATGCCAACAGCGCCCTGCCCTGTTCCAGCATCTCGCGCTCGCTTTGCGCATGCGGCGCATCGAGCAGCGCCGCGGCCTCCGGCAAATTCGGGGTGATCAGTGAAACGTGCGGCAGCAGGCGCTGGCGCAGCGTCGCAATTGCCGAGTGGGATAACAGCGGATCGCCGCTTTTCGCCAGCATCACGGTATCCAGCACCACGTTGGCAATTTGATAGCGGGCAAGACGTTCCGCCACCGCTTCAACGATATCGGTTTCCGCCAGCATGCCGATTTTCGTCGTATCGATTCGCACGTCGCTAAACACCGAATCCAACTGCGCCGCCACGAAGTCCGGCTCAATGCGGTATACCGACTGCACGCCGCGGGTATTCTGCGCCACCAGCGCGGTGATCACCGAGCAGCCGTAAGCGCCGAGCGCGGAGAAGGTTTTGAGGTCGGCCTGGATCCCGGCGCCGCCGCTGGGATCGGTGCCGGCGATGGTTAAGGCGTTAATCCGCTTCATGCCGCCACCTCCGCGTATAACGCGTCGAGGAATGCCGGGATAAAACTGCCGGGACCGCCGTGTCGCGCCGCTTCACCTCCCGCCATTTTCATCAGGCCGCAGGCGGCTGCTACGTTTTGCAGCCGATCGCCGGGCATCGCGGCGCTTGCCGCCACCACCGCGGATAACGCGCAGCCGGTCCCGACCACCCGCGTCATCAGGACATCACCGCCGCTCACGGCAAGCGTGCGCTCGCCGTCGCTGATGTAATCCACCTCGCCCGTCACCGCGACCACGGTATTGAGCTTGCGCGCCAGCACCTGGGCTGCGGGTAACGCCGCGGCGGCGCTGTCGGTGGTATCGACGCCGCGCCCACCGCCGCTATTCCCCGCCAGCGCCATGATTTCCGAGGCGTTGCCGCGAATCGCCGCAGGCCGCAGTTCCAGTAGCTCGCGACAAAAATCGGTACGCAGCGTCAGCGCGCCGACGGCAACCGGATCCAGCGTCCAGGGTTTTCCCGCCTGGCGGGCGCTCTGCGCCGCCGCTCGCATCGCGTTGGCGCGCTCAGTGGTTAAGGTCCCGACATTAATCAATAGCGCATCGGCAATGGCGGCAAACTGCGCGGCTTCCGTAGGATCAATCACCATCGCCGGCGAGGCGCCAATAGCCAGCAGGACGTTAGCGGTGAAAGTCTGGACCACATCGTTGGTCATACAGTGAACAAGCGGCGAAGAGGTGCGGAAAAGCTGCTGCAGGTGCGCGATATGCGCCGGATTTAGCGGTTCATGCATGGTTTGCTCCCGCCAGATGAGGAAGCAGCGCAGACCATGCGGTCTCTGACTTCCCTACGCTGGCATTATCCAGATCAGGTGGTACGGGTATTTCTCAGCCTTCACAAAGAAGGGCACCCCGAGTCATTTGGTACAAAATGGCGACTAACGTTCCGTTAATCTCTCTTCAGGATAGTAATGCCAGCGGTAAGTCTTGTAAACGGTAAAAGCGGTATGTCTCCCGCGATATGTCCCTTAATCGTACAGCCATTCACCCGCTTTTGCGGACTCTACCAACATTTGTACTGTTAGCGGTTTAAGCGGCTTCTCTGGAGGCATGGAACCTAAAAACTCAGGTTCAAAGTAATAGATAATTTCGAAGCCATTCATTTTTACATTCCATTGTTTGAAATAGTAATCTAAAGTATCTTCTGCATCTTCCCAGATGATATTCAGCCCCCCCTTTGTTAATTCAGTATCTAACGTGACTTCTGGACGATCGCCAAAAAAACAGTATTTCTTATGGCTATGATGAGTATATATATAATCAATAATTTCTTGTTCAATGCTCATTAGAAGTATGTCCATGCAACTTTATGTTCTGGTTTAACAATCTTATTAAAATTTTCACCAGTATCAATTAGTATTGCTCTCGCATAATAAAATGCCATTGCCCACCCTATCCATGGTATGTAGCGGCCTATAACCGCGCCTAACTTATTAGTTTTCGACCAATGAAAGTCTTTCAGACCTTTACCCATAGGAGTGATCAACGAAATACCAACCGGCAAACGTACATTACTGAGTAGCTTACGAGACATTATTGAAGCAATACTCGTTCCTTTAATTGCTGTACCTGGTTTAGTTCGCGTTGGTATCCAGGGTTGTCCGGTTAAGATAGCAGTTGCGGCTGTTGCCTCAATTTCAAGATGCTGACTCATCGCATCGATGAGAATCAACAGGAATAACTCCTCTGGTTTCAGATTCCAGTATCCTTTATAGAAGTACCCACTAATTTGTTCAACAGTATCCACTTCATAATCCCTTATGATCCTTGCATAAAGCGCCATCATAATGGCTGATTGGCACACCGTCATTACTCGTCATTGTATCATCCCCGTACGCTTGCCACAGAGACGCTCTTTTCGCCGCATTGTAAACGATTACACTATTTTTTAGTTATCCGTACGGCGGTTGATGTAGATCACAATTTGCTTAATCACCCTACGACATAGTTACCACGCGTTACGAATTAAGCACGCTAACGATCCCCGGACGATCGCCGCTGTCATGAATGTTCGTCGCATGTATAAAATAATATCTACGATAAGGTCGTTAATGATGAAAGTGAAACACGTCTCGATAATACTGCTGGCACTCAGCGCAGCCATCGCGGCCGGTTGCAGTTCGCCGGCGCAGCGTATGGCCGAGTGTGAAGCCCAGGGGGTCAGTAAAGACGCCTGTTATATTGCGGAACAAAACAAACAGGCTGCGGTGAACGCCGCAGCGGAGAAGCAGGCGCTGGAAAATGCACAGGCTTTATATCCCGTGCAGAAAGCGCAATCCAGCAAAAAAGTGAAGATCTTCAATGGCATGAAGCTGGTCACAAACTCAACCGGGCTGACAGTTGATGGCAAACCCGCGGCCTTAGACGAAAGCAATGCTGACGCGAAAACCTATTCTCAGGGTTTATACGTTTTTATTGTCTACCAATCAGGAAAAATTGCCGTCATGCAGGACGGTAAATTTTTAGGCTACGCCAAATAGCGCCGCTTCCTTGTTAATTTAAAAGCGGCCTAAGAGCCGCTTTTTTCTCCCCTTCCCCGCAGTAACCGACACGTCTGACACCGCGCTAAACAAGCGACATTAATCCCATTGGATAAATCTCATTTTACCTACGAGTGAGTAGTTTTTTAACTAATGTAGTTTTTTTGTAACCATAACTTGCTCAATGTAAACAACTGGTTATAGTTCAAATAAGCGTTACAAGTTGTAACACCACGTCAGATCGGAATTAACGAGTGAATTGCCATCATGGTAAGAGGATTCCAATGAAATTGACCCCCGTAGTGAAAGGTTTAGCCATCGCCGGCTTGCTGTCATCGATCAGCTTGTCAGCATGGGCGGAAGTCGCCGCAAAAGAAGCGACCGCCGCCACCAAACAAGCCAACGACGCTCTCTATAATCAACTCCCCTTCTCAGATAACACCGATTTCACCAACGCCCATAAAGGGTTTATTGCCGCCCTGCCCACCGAGATCATTAAAGGCGAACAAGGTAACGTAGTATGGGATCCGCAGCAGTACTCCTTCATCAAAGAAGGTGAAAAAGCCCCGGACACCGTCAACCCGAGCCTGTGGCGTCAGTCTCAATTGATCAATATTAGCGGCCTGTTTGAGGTCACCGATGGCGTCTACCAGATCCGCAATCTTGATCTCTCCAATATGACCATCATCGAAGGTAAAGAAGGCATTACCGTCGTGGATCCGCTGGTGTCGGCAGAAACCGCCAAAGTGGGCATGGATCTGTATTACCAAAACCGCGGTAAGAAACCGGTCGTCGCCGTTATCTATACCCACAGCCACGTTGACCACTACGGCGGGGTGCGCGGCGTAGTTGATGAGGCGGATGTGAAATCCGGCAAAGTGAAAATTTACGCGCCGTCCGGCTTTATGGAAGCGGCCGTGGCAGAAAACATCATGGCCGGTAACGTCATGAGCCGCCGCGCCAGCTACATGTACGGCAACCTGCTGAAACCATCGGCCACCGGTCAGGTCGGCGCCGGCCTTGGCACCACCACCTCGGCGGGCACGGTTACCCTGATTGCGCCGACCAATATCATCGAAAAAGACGGGCAGAAAGAAGTCATTGACGGTTTGACCTATGACTTTATGCTGGCGCCGGGTTCGGAAGCGCCGTCGGAAATGCTGTGGTTCATCGAAGAGAAAAAACTGATTGAATCCGCGGAAGACGTGACACACACCCTGCACAACACCTATTCGCTGCGCGGCGCGAAAATCCGCGAACCGCTGCCGTGGTCGAAGTACATCAACGAAGCAATTGTACGCTGGGGCGACAAGGCCGAAATTATTATGGCTCAGCACCACTGGCCGACCTGGGGCAACGAAAACGTGGTTAACCTGCTGAAGAGCCAGCGCGACCTGTATCGTTACATTAACGACCAGACCCTGCGTATGGCCAACGAAGGGCTGACCCGCGATGAAATCGCCGCTAAATTCAAACTGCCGGAGAGCCTTGCCAACACCTGGGCTAACCGCGGTTATTACGGTTCCGTTAGCCACGACGTGAAGGCCACCTACGTGCTGTATCTCGGCTGGTTCGACGGCAACCCGGCGACCCTCGACGAACTGCCGCCGGAAGAAGCGGCGAAGAAATTCGTCGATTACATGGGCGGCGCCGATGCCATCATGAAGAAAGCGAAAGAGGATTATGACCAGGGTAACTACCGCTGGGTAGCCCAGGTCGTCAGCAAAATCGTCTTCGCCGATCCGAAAAACCAGGATGCGCGTAATCTGGAAGCCGATGCCCTTGAACAGTTAGGCTACCAGGCGGAATCAGGCCCGTGGCGTAACTTCTACCTCACCGGCGCGCAGGAGCTGCGTAACGGCGTGGTGAAAGGTCCTACCCCGAACACCGCCAGCCCGGATACCGTGCGCGCGATGACCCCGGAAATGTTCTTCGACTATCTGGCGGTACATATCAATGGCGAGAAAGCGGGTAACGCGAAATCGGTGTTTAATATCGATCTCGGCAGCGACGGCGGCAAGTATAAGCTGGAGCTGGAAAACGGCGTACTGAACCATACCGCCAACGCGGAAGCGAAAGATGCCGATACCACTATCGCCCTCAACCGCGCCACCCTGAATAAGATCATCCTCAAAGAGGAGACGCTGAAACAGGCCGTCGATAACGGCGACGCGAAAATCACCGGTAACGCCGATAAGCTCAATGAAATGCTGGGCTATATGGACAAGTTCGAATTCTGGTTCGACATCGTCACGCCATAATGCCCTGCTCCCGCGGCGCCCGGTCGCGGGAGTTTCCTTTCTACTAGTAAGCTTCCGGCAGCGGTCGGTCGATCGAAACCAGTTTGCCGCGCTTCATCGTGATATAGCCCCCGGCTTTTAGATCCGCCAGTACGCGAAATACATGCGTGCGCGACAGATTAGTGCGCTTAATAATAAACAGCGCCAGGCCTTCATTTTCCCCCTGATGCGTACTCTGGCGATAAAGATAACGAAACAGCATCGGCCTGATGGTCTGGTAGCTGGTCATTTGCCGGCGTTCGTTGTGAAGATCGATAGTAAAAATCGACATATAGGTCAGAATGGTCGCCAACTCCTGCACGCGTTCAGGACCGCCGCGTAAAAAGATTTGGTCAAAAACATCATAAGTGACTTTGACCAGCTTCACCGCCGCGCTGCCGATGTATTCAAACTTCGCTAGCGGGCAGTATCTTTCCATAAGACCAATCGGCATATACTCAATGGAATTTCCAATATAAAGGCCATTCTCCGGCATTAATATTGAAAGCGAACCTTCAGTGCAAAAATAAATATATTCTGGCTGGATTGCTAATTTTTTATTTGCCGCAACCGTCAGGGGCTCCCCTTGTGCCATTATTTGCGGAAAAAAGGCATCAATGTTGAGTTGCTGATAATAGCTATGGATATCCTGAAAATTCACGCTATGCCCCTTGCTGCGCCGTCTGCCGTGGTATCGAGTATAGCAGCGAAGTGATAGCGGATTCGAGATGATTATTTTTTCACGAATGACCAGTCCCATATGGGACTATCAACGCAAAGTATTCGCTTTAAAATGGCCAGTAATTAGTCCGCATTTGAATTATCCGCTGATATTAAACATTGATAGCGGAACAAATAATCTAAGAGGCCATGCAATGAAATTAAATCAGATCGCTAAACATCTGGCTCTGGCCGGTGTTTTAACTTCACTGTCGCTTTCCGCCTTCGCTGCCGCCCAGCAACAGGACGCCACTCCGGCAACTCAGCAGGCAAATAACGCGCTGTACAACAAACTGCCGTTTGCCGATAAAACCGATTTCGATAACGCGCATAAAGGCTTTATCGCCGCGCTGCCGCAAACCATGATTAAAGGCGAGCAAGGCAACGTTATCTGGAACCCGGCAAAGTATGACTTCGTCAAAGAAGGTGAAAAAGCCCCGGATACCGTTAACCCAAGCCTGTGGCGCCAGTCGCAGCTGATTAATATCGGCGGCCTGTTTAAAGTCACCGACGGGGTTTATCAGATCCGTAATCTCGATCTCTCCAACATGACTATCATTGAAGGTGAGAAAGGGATAACCGTTATCGACCCGCTGCTGAGCGCCGAGCCGGCGAAAGAAGCGATGGATCTCTATTACGCCAACCGTGGTAAAAAGCCGGTTGTCGCCGTGCTGTTCACCCACAGCCACGTTGATCACTACGGCGGTATCCGCGGCGTGGTTGATGAAGCCGACGTGAAAGCGGGTAAGGTGAAAATCTACGCCCCTGCCGGATTTATGGAAGAAGCGGTTTCCGAGAACATCATGGCCGGTACCGCAATGAGCCGCCGCGCCAGCTACATGTACGGCAACCTGCTGAAGCCTGACGCCAAAGGGCAGGTCGGCGCCGGTCTTGGCACCACCACCTCCGCAGGTACCGTGACGCTTATCCAGCCGACCAACTACATCACCAAAACCGGCCAGCAGGAAGTGATAGATGGTCTGACCTACGACTTCATGATGGCGCCGGGTTCCGAAGCGCCGTCGGAAATGCTGTGGTATGTCAAAGAGAAGAAAATGATTGAAGCGGCAGAGGATGTTACCCATACCCTGCACAATACCTACTCGCTGCGCGGCGCGAAGATCCGCGACCCGCTGGCGTGGTCAAAATACATCAACGCCGCGATCGACCGCTGGGGCAACGATGCTGAAGTCATTATCGCTCAGCACCACTGGCCAACCTGGGGTAACGACAACATTATCAAGCTGATGAAAGGTCAGCGCGACATGTATCGCTACATCAACGACCAGACCCTACGCATGGCCAACGAAGGCCTGACCCGCGATGAAATCGCCGCTAACTTCAAGCTGCCGGAATCGCTGGAGAAACAATGGTCGAGCCGCGGTTATTACGGCTCCGTCAGCCACGATGTAAAAGCAACTTACGTTTACTACCTCGGCTGGTTCGATGGCAACCCGGCGACCCTCGACGAGCTGCCGCCGCAACAGGCTGCGAAGAAGTTCGTTGAATACATGGGCGGCGCCGATGCCATCATGCAGAAAGCCAAAGCCGACTATCAGCAGGGGAACTACCGCTGGGTGGCGCAGGTGACCAGTAAAATCGTCTTCGCCGACCCGCAGAATACCGATGCGCGTAATCTCGAAGCGGATGCCCTGGAGCAGTTAGGTTACCAGGCGGAAGCCGGTACCTGGCGCAACTTCTACCTGACCGGCGCGCAGGAACTGCGTAACGGCGTACAGAAACTCCCGACGCCAAATACCGCCAGCCCGGATACCGTGCGCGCGATGACCCCGGAGATGTTCTTCGACTACCTGGCTGTGCATATCAACGGTCAGAAAGCCGGTGCGGCGAAAGCGGTCTTCAATATCGATCTGGGCGCCGACGGCGGCAAGTACAAACTGGAACTGGAAAATGGCGTACTGAACCACACTGCTAATTCGGTAGCAGACAAGGCTGACGCCAGCATCACTCTGAATCGCGATACCCTGAACAAGATCATTTTGAAACAGGAAACGTTGAAGGAAGCTGAAGACAAGGGCGACGTCAAGATTAGCGGCAATAGCGCTAAGCTCGATGAAATGCTGAGCTACATGGACAAGTTTGAATTCTGGTTCAACATTGTCACCCCGTAAGCGATAATCGCTGAATCTCCCTCGCGCCCTTTCTGGCCGCGGGGGATTTATTTATCCTGCAGCGCTACGCAGCTCGGCCTGTAGTAAGGAGAAACAATCTTCAATGAGCGGTGGTAGCGCCTGCGGCCCGCGCATCAGGGCCACAGTCCGCGTGAGCGCCGGCTGCTGCAGTTGCGCCACCTTTAACGCCGGATCGTGCAAATAGGTCGTATACAGCGCCGGGAGAATGGCCACCGCCAGCCGCGAACGTACCAGCCCATAAAGGGTTTCGATATAGTCTACCTGGTAACGCGTCGTTAAGGTCAAACGTTGGCTTTCCACCAGCGCCGCCACCAGCCGCTGAATATTCCCCTTTGAGAAAACGGCAATATCACGGCCTACCAACTGCTTCCACGGTAAATTTGGCTGCGCAGCGAGCGGATCGTCGCGGTGCAGTACCGCCACGAACGGATCCTCGCGTAGCGGATAAACCAGTAGCTCAGCCGGCAGCGAACTGTCGATCGCGCCGATACCAAAATCAATCTCACCGCTTTGCAGCGCCCGCATTAACGCATCGTTGGTCTGGTCATGAAATTCGATGCGCAGACGCGGAAAGGCCTGCGCCAGAGTCTGCGGCAGTAGCGGAAACAGCAGCGAGCTCACCGACGGAACCAGGCCTATCCGTACTGTGCCATCGCCGCCCGCTTCCACGATCTGTTGCATATCAAAAAAAGACGCCTGGGCCACGCTCAGTATCCGCTGGGCATGAGGTAAAATCGCCGCCCCCAGTTCCGTCAGGGTGACCGCCGAGGCGGTACGATTGACCAGCTTACCGCCGATCACACTTTCAATCTGCCGTAGCGCACTGCTGAGCGCCGGTTGGCTAATCGCCAGCCGATTGGCGGTATCGGTAAAATGGCGCAACTGAGCCAGGGTCACAAAATACTGCAGTTGTTTCAGTGAGAGCGCGGGCAGACGTTGCCAGGGTTCGTTCATTGTCAGGTTCGCTACCAATGGTCATACAGAATAACCCGAGCTTATCGGGCGATAAATTTATTCATCTGGGCAAACGTTTGCTGTGCCCATAGAGTATCCGCATTATCCTTGTGGTGGAGTTGTTATGTCCAGCAATGCTGAAGTCCGTCGTCGCGCCGTACAGGCCGCGCGCGGCGAATCCCCGTTTGATCTGTTGCTCGTCGATGCGCAGATCGTCGATATGGCCACTGGCGAAATCCGCGACGCTGACGTCGGCATCGTTGGGGAAATGATTGCCAGCGTGCATCCGCGCGGCAACCGCACCGACGCCCATGAAGTGCGCTCGCTGCAGGGCGGCTATCTGTCGCCTGGCTTGATGGACACCCACGTACACCTTGAAAGTTCGCATCTACCGCCCGAGCGCTACGCCGAAATCGTCCTGACGCAGGGTACCACCGCGGTGTTCTGGGACCCACATGAACTGGCCAACGTGCTCGGCGTCGATGGCGTGCGCTACGCGGTTGATGCCAGCCGCCACCTGCCGCTACAGGTGATGGTGGCCGCGCCATCCAGCGTCCCCTCTACGCCAGGTCTCGAAATGTCCGGCGCTGATTTCGCCGGCGCTGAAATGGAAACTATGCTTGGCTGGCCGGAAGTACGCGGCGTAGCGGAAGTGATGGACATGCATGGCGTGCTGAACGGCAGCGAACGGATGCAGGAGATTGTCCAGGCCGGGCTTAACAGCGGCAAACTGATTGAGGGCCATGCCCGTGGGCTCAGCGGCGCCGATTTACAGGCGTATCTCGCCGCCGGCGTCACCTCCGATCACGAACTGACTTCAGCGGCCGATGCGCTGGAAAAACTGCGCGCCGGGCTGACTATCGAAATTCGCGGCTCACACCCCTATCTGCTGCCCGATATCGTTACGGCGTTAAAAACGCTGCCGCATCTCTCTTCGCAAATCACCGTCTGCACCGATGACGTCCCGCCGGATATGCTGCTGGAGAAAGGTGGCATTATCGCCCTGCTCAACCTGCTGATTGAACACGGTTTGCCAACGGTCGATGTGCTGCGTTTCGCCACCCTCAATGCGGCTATTCGCCTGCAGCGTAACGATCTTGGGCTGATTGCCGCAGGACGGCGCGCGGATCTGGTGGTGTTTGATTCGCTGGAGAAACTCGAGGCTCAGGAGGTCTATGTCGGCGGCAAACTTATCGCTCGCAGCGGTCACCTGCTAACCCCCCTTGCCGCCGCGCCCGACGTGACGCCGCCGCGTGATACTCTGCAGTTAGCGCCCCTCGCCGCGGAAGACTTTATCCTGCGAATTAAGGGCATTCGTCATGGCGTCGCCCGCCTGCGCCACATCAGCGGCGCGCGCTTCACGAAATGGGGTGAAGTAGAAGTACAGATCCGCGACGGCGAAGTACAACTGCCCGCGGGCTTTAGCCTGATTTGGGTTAAGCACCGCCACGGCCGCCATCAGGCAACGCCGCAAATCGCCCTGCTCGAAGGCTGGGGCGAGCTGCGCGGCGCCATCGCCACCAGCTACTCGCATGATTCACATAACCTGGTGGTGCTCGGGCGCGATGCTCAGGATATGGCCTTAGCGGCAAATCAGCTGATCGCTTCCGGCGGCGGGATGGCGCTGGCGCAACAGAGCGAGATCCTGGCCCATGTGGCGATGCCAATTGCCGGCATGCTCTCCGATCTTCCCACCGCCGAGCTGGCGCGGCAGTTCCGCGAGCTGCGAGATTTAAGCAGTAAAGTCGCCGACTGGGAGCCGCCATACCGGGTATTTAAGGCGATTGAAGGCACCTGCCTTGCCTGCAACGCCGGACCGCATTTAACCGATTTGGGTTTAACCGACGGCGGCAGCCGCCAGATAGTTGACCCGTTGATAGCCTGCCGGGAGACACCGGCGCCAACTCATCACAACAATAATCCTCAGGGAGCCTGAGCATGGCCGATAACACACTTCATACTTCTGCCCGTAGCCACTGGCTGGAGCGCCGCTTTGCGCTGCGTTCACGGGGCGGTTCGCTACGCACCGAATGCCTGGCCGGGATCACCGGCTTTCTCGCCGCCGCCTATTTACTGGTGGTCATTCCAGGGCTGCTGGCGATTGGCGGAATGGATAAAGGCGCCGCCACCACCGGCACTATCCTGGTTTTTGTCGCCGGTTCGCTATTAATGGCGTTTTACGCCAACCTGCCGTTTATCGTCGGCCCGGGCATTGGCGGCTCGGTACTGGTGGGGGTGACGCTGGCGGGCAGCGAAGGTATTGGCTGGCAGATTGGCCTCGGAATTGCCTGCTGGTCGGGGATCCTCTTCTTCCTGCTGACCCAATTTGGCCTGCGCGAAGTGGTCACCCGCTCGGTACCGCAATCAATTAAGCTGGGGCTGACGGCCTCGATCGGGTTGTTCGTCGCGGTTCTCGGCTTTCGCAATGCCGGGCTGGTGTTGGCGAATGCCAAAACCAACGCCCTGATGCTCGGCGATTTTCTTGCCCCCGGCGCGCTGGTGGCGCTGTGTGGCCTGTTTCTGGCGATAGCGTTACAGGCGCGTAAAGTGCCCGGCGCGATACTGTGGGCCATTCTGTTCGCCACCCTGGTGGGTATTCCGTTCGGGGTAACAAAACTGCCGGGCAGCTTTATTGATGTTCCGCACTCGCTGGCTCCGGTGTTCGGGCAAATCGATCTGTTGGGGGCATTAAATATCGCCTTTCTGCCGTTCCTGTTCGTCTTTTTTGCGTCCGAGTTTTTCTCGACCATGGGCACGACCCTGGCGGTCGGTGGCGAAGCGGGATTACTGGATGAAGAAGGTAACATGCCGCAGATTAATCGCCCGTTTATGGTCGATTCGATTGCCGCCGCGCTGGGCCCGTGGGTCGGTATTCCGGCGGCTACGGCGCTGATTGAATCATCCGCGGCGGCGGAAGCCGGCGGCAAGACCGGCCTCACCGCGCTCTCGGCGGCGGTGATGTTCCTGTTGATGCTGCTGTTTACGCCGGTGGCGCTCATGATCCCTAAAGAGGCCACCGCGCCGGCGTTAATTCTGATTGGCCTGAATATGTTCAGCGGCCTGCGCAAAGTCGATCTGGGTAACTTTACCGATGGACTGCCGGTCCTCATGATGGTGATGATTACGCTCATCGCCAACAGCTTCGGCACCGGTATTGCCGGCGGACTGCTGTTTTACATTGTCATCAAAGCGATCGCCGGCAAGTGGCGTGAAATTCCGATTGGCCTGTGGGTGCTGGCGATCCCGCTAATCTATTACTTCGCGACCTTAGTTAAGCACTAAGCGCTTCACAATGTGATTTCACCTCTTGATATAATAAACGCACCGCGGCAGAGAGCTGTTTGCGGTGCGGACAAATCATGTTCAGCGGCGTTAAATCGCCCTGAAAGTCCGGCAGCAACCGCACCAGACGCCCTTCCCGCAGGTCGTCGCTGACATCAAGAAACGATTTATAAGCGATCCCCTCTCCGGCTACCGCCAGCCGACGGATCACCTCCGCATCATCGCTCATAATCGCGCCGTTCATCTCCACGGTATGCACTTCATTACCTGAAATCAGCGGCCAGCGGTCAAAAGGCCGGCCGCGTAATACATACAGTAGCGCACTGTGCCGGGATAACTCCTCCAGACTACTGATTTGACCGTGGCGGGCAACCCACTGCGGTGAAGCCACCAACACCCGACGGTTTTCCGGCGCGACCGGCAGCGAAATAAACGAAGCGTCTTCGTGGTAGCCGTAGCGAAAAGCGACATCCACCGGATCTTTAAACACGTCGGTCAGATGATCGGAAAAGTGCAGCCGCAGACTCAGCGCCGGATGACGTTCGCGAAAAGCGCAAAATACCTTGAGCAGCAGGTTGCGCCCAAGGTCGGATGGCACAGAGATTTGCAGCGTGCCGCGCACTTCATCTCCCGGCGCCTGAATTTTCTGTAACCCGGCCTGTAGGGTATCAAGCATCTGGGTGGCGTAGGGCAGCCAGGTTTCGCCCTCCGGGGTCAGGCGCAGGCTACGGGTCGAACGGGCAAAAAGGCGAATGTTGAGCGTCGTTTCCAGGCGTTTGATCGCCGCGCTTACCTGCGCTGGCTGCTGCCCCGCTTCTCGTGCCGCCTCGCTAAAACTGCCTAACGCCGCCGCGCGGACAAATAAGGTCAGATCTTCCAGCCTGAACATGCCAATTCTCCAAAGCTTCAGAATGCTCCCAAAATAGCGATTTACCGCGTAACAACGCAAGCGGCACAAGACTTCAGCCGTGTTTTGCTTACACTTTTTAAAAAACCAGTGCTTGCCATTTCAGCAGCGCTTCAGGAATGATACGAGGCTGCTATTTTGAGTCCAGGTAATATTGAGGAAAATATGCGTAAAACAAAAATGATGCTTCTGGGCGTACTTCTTGCCAGCGCCAGCGCAAGCTGGGCGGCGCCGGCCTCCGGGATTGAACAGTATGCGATGAAAGAATTCACCGCTGATTTTACCCAATTTCATATTGGCGATACCGTGCCGGCGATGTACCTCACTCCTGAGTACAACATCAAGCAGTGGCAATTGCGTAACCTGCCCGCGCCGGATGCCGGCAGCCACTGGACCTACATGGGCGGCAACTATGTTCTGATCACCGACACCGAAGGCAAGATCCTGAAAGTGTATGACGGCGAGATCTTCTATCATCGCTAAGCTCTCACTATCGCCGCAGTTGCGTATTCGTCCTGGCCGCGACAGCGACTACCCTCGCCTGCGTCAGCTGTTTCTTGACGCGCGTCTTGCCTCATGGACATGGCTTAACGGCGATCAATGGCGGCTGGAAGATTTTGATGCCGTGGTGCAAGACGAACAGCTATGGGTCGCCGAATGCGGCGATGTGCTGGCAGGATTCGCCTCGGTGTGGGTTATCGACAACTTCCTGCATAACCTGTTTGTGGATCCGCAGTGGCAGGGAAAAGGCGTCGGTAGCCTGCTGCTGGAACAGGTTCAGCGCTCATTTAAGCGCAGCGGCACGCTGAAGTGCCTGTCGCGAAATGAAAACGCCCTGCGCTTCTACCAGCATCACGGCTGGAAAGTCGAAGCGCAGGGCGCGTCTCCTGACGGAGATTATTGGCTGATGCGTTACACCCAGCCTTAAACGGCGCGGAAGGCGATCTCGCTCGGGATAACTTCGCCCTGCCAGTACATCTGCGCCGCCACGCGTCCCGCCAGCTGGCGGTAGATATCGGTAAACTCGCTTTCCGGACGCGCAATGACCGTCGGCGTGCCTTTATCCAGGTCTTCACGCAGCGTGATATGCAATGGCAACTGGCCTAGCAACTGGGTGTGATACTTCGCCGCCAGCTTCTCGGCGCCGCCAGTGCCAAAGATAGGTTCGTGGTGGCCACAGTTGCTGCAGATATGCATGCTCATGTTTTCCACGATCCCCACGACCGGCACTTCCACCTTCTCAAACATCACGATGCCTTTTTTGGCGTCGATCAGCGCGATGTCCTGCGGCGTCGTCACCACTACCGCGCCGGTCACCGGAATGTTTTGCGCCAGGGTCAGCTGGATGTCGCCCGTTCCCGGCGGCATATCCAGTACCAGGTAATCCAGATCCGGCCACAGCGTCTCTTGAAGCATCTGCATCAGCGCCTTGCTGGCCATCGGGCCGCGCCACACCATGGCGTTGTCGTCGGTTACCAGATAACCAATGGAGTTAGTCGCCAGGCCATACTTCATGATCGGCGCCATATGGGTGCCGTCCGGCGACGTCGGGCGGCTGTCTTCGGCGCCGAGCATGGTCGGAATCGACGGACCATAGATATCGGCATCGAGAATACCCACTTTGGCCCCTTCCGCCGCCAGCGCCAGGGCGAGGTTCACGGCGGTAGAGGATTTGCCCACCCCGCCTTTACCGGAACTCACGGCGATGATGTTTTTCACGCCATTAATGCCCGGCTGGTTTTTCACTCGCTTCAGGGTGGCGATACTGTGAGAGAGTTTCCAGTCGATGGCCTTCGCGCCGGTAATGCGCAGCAGCTCGGCGCTGCATTGCTCCTTCAACGCCTCAAACGCGCGGGTCCAGACGAACGGCATTTGGATCTCGATATGCACGGTATCGTCAAGCCAGGCAACATGGTGCAGCGCCTTTAGCGTGGTGAGGTTATGCTTCAGGGTTGGGTGCTGGAAATTAGCCAGAGTCCCGGCGACCATCGCACGTAGACGTTCGGGGGATTTGGCCTGGGATTGCGAACTCATCCCGACTCCTTTGTTATTGTGAGTTGATTCTTGTCCGTTAAGTTTACCTGAAAGGGAATAATTCCCCCACAATAAGCTTTGGGCTTACCAAATTATTGCCTTTCAGGTAACATCAAAAGCCCTTTTTACAACAGAAGATGTAATGCCCACTATGACTCAAGTCGCGAAAAAAATTCTGGTAACGTGCGCGCTGCCGTACGCCAACGGCTCTATCCACCTCGGCCACATGCTGGAGCACATCCAGGCTGATGTCTGGGTCCGTTACCAGCGAATGCGCGGCCACGAAGTCAACTTCATCTGCGCCGACGACGCCCACGGCACCCCGATTATGCTGAAAGCGCAGCAGCTTGGCATCACCCCGGAGCAGATGATTGGCGAGATGAGTCAGGAGCATCAGACCGATTTTGCCGGTTTCGATATCAGTTACGACAACTACCACTCGACGCACAGCGACGAGAACCGCGAGCTGTCGGAGCTTATCTATACCCGTCTGAAAGAAAACGGTTTTATTAAAAACCGCACTATCTCTCAGCTCTACGACCCGGAAAAGGGCATGTTCCTGCCGGACCGTTTCGTCAAAGGTACCTGTCCGAAGTGTAAATCTCCGGACCAGTACGGCGATAACTGCGAAGTCTGCGGCGCGACCTACAGCCCAACTGAACTCATCGACCCGAAATCCGTGGTGTCCGGCGCGACGCCGGTGATGCGTGAATCTGAGCACTTCTTCTTCGACCTGCCGTCCTTTAGCGAAATGCTGCAGGCGTGGACCCGCAGCGGCGCGCTGCAGGAGCAGGTGGCGAACAAAATGCAGGAGTGGTTCGAATCCGGCCTGCAGCAGTGGGATATTTCCCGTGACGCGCCGTACTTTGGCTTTGAAATTCCGAATGCGCCGGGCAAATACTTCTACGTCTGGCTGGATGCGCCGATCGGTTACATGGGTTCCTTTAAGAATCTATGCGATAAACGCGGCGACACAACCAGCTTCGATGAATACTGGAAGAAAGATTCCAGCGCCGAGCTATATCACTTCATCGGTAAAGACATCGTTTACTTCCACAGCCTGTTCTGGCCGGCCATGCTTGAAGGCAGCAATTTCCGTAAGCCGACCAACCTGTTCGTTCACGGCTATGTCACGGTAAACGGCGCCAAGATGTCCAAATCTCGCGGCACCTTTATCAAAGCCAGCACCTGGCTGAACCATTTTGATGCCGATAGCCTGCGCTACTACTACACCGCTAAGCTCTCTTCGCGCATTGATGATATCGACCTGAACCTGGAAGACTTTATCCAGCGCGTCAACGCCGACATCGTTAACAAAGTGGTGAACCTGGCTTCGCGTAACGCCGGCTTTATCAATAAGCGCTTCGACGGCATGCTCTCTGCCGAGCTGGCTGACCCGGCGCTGTATAAAACCTTCACCGATGCGGCTGCCGCTATCGGCGAAGCGTGGGAAAGCCGCGAGTTCGGTAAAGCCATCCGCGAAATTATGGCGCTGGCCGACGTCGCTAACCGCTATGTCGACGAGCAGGCGCCGTGGGTGGTGGCCAAACAGGAAGGCCGCGACGCCGACCTGCAGGCAATCTGCACCATGGGGCTGAACATGTTCCGCGTGCTGATGACCTGGCTGAAGCCGGTTCTGCCGGGGCTGAGCGCGCGCGCTGAAGCGTTCCTCAACACCGAGCTGAGCTGGGACGCCATCCAGCAGCCGCTGCTGGCGCACAAGGTTAACGCCTTTAAGGCACTGTACAACCGCATTGAAATGAAACAGGTCGAAGCGCTGGTGGAAGCCTCTAAAGAAGAAGTTAAAGCCGCCGCCGCGCCGGTGACTGGCCCGCTGGCCGATGATCCGATCCAGGAAACTATCTCCTTTGACGATTTCGCCAAGGTGGATATGCGCATCGCGCTGATTGAAAACGCCGAGTTCGTCGACGGTTCCGATAAGCTGCTGCGCCTGACCCTCGATCTCGGCGGCGAGAAGCGCAACGTCTTCTCCGGCATCCGATCCGCCTACCCGGATCCGCAGGCGCTGATTGGCCGTCTGACGGTGATGGTCGCCAACCTGGCGCCGCGTAAAATGCGCTTCGGTATCTCCGAAGGGATGGTGATGGCCGCCGGCCCTGGCGGGAAAGATATCTTCCTGTTAAGCCCTGACAGCGGCGCACAGCCGGGTCAGCAGGTTAAATAACCCTCCGCAAAAGCGCTGCTCCGGCAGCGCTTTTTTTATTCCCTTCACGCCTTCTGTTGCGACAACGTGTAATCGCCATAATAATCATTACTGTCTGCTCCTCTCTGGACGCGCAATACCACTCAACATAGGGAATCGTGATGAAATTTAACCGCAAGATGGCTAGCGTGCTGGCCGTATCCGTTCTGCTGGCGGCCCTCGCCGGCTGCGATAATAAAAAAGAAGAGACTAAAACCTTTGCGCTGAATACTAACGGCGTCGAACTTAGCTTTACCTACCACTATGACGGCGACAAAGTGCTGCGTCAGGATGCCGACAATACCATTCCCTATAAATCGATCGGCGCGGAAAATAAAGAACAGGCGCGGGCGATTATCGAGCCGATCAGCAGCGTCTATCGTAATCTGCAGGGCGTTGAGCAGACCATCGACTATAAAGACTCCTACGCGCTTGAACATCTGACCGTGGATTTCAGCAAAGCGAAAATCAGCGAGCTGTGCAAGCTGCCAGGCTCGATGTTCACCGACTGCTCACAGCAGTTTGTTTCGCTATCAGTATCGACTAAGCTGCTGGAATCGCAGGGTTTTAAAGAAGTGAAGAAGTAAAGAGATACAGGGCCCGGGCGCAGGCCCGGGTCAAGTCAGGCGCTTAGCCTTTGGCGTGCTCGCGCTCGGTAAGACCGCGCAGGAAATAGCGCAAAAACTGATCGCCGCATTCACGGTAGTTTTTGTGGTCCGGCGCGCGCATCATGGCGGTAATTTCAGGCATCGACACGCGGAATTTTTGCTGAGTCAGGATAGCCAGAATGTCGTCGGTCTTCAGCGAGAAGGCGATACGCAATTTTTTCAGTACGATATTGTTATTCACCCGGCGCTCGACCGCCAGCGGCGGCGCCGACTCATCTTTACCACGCTTGTCGTAAATCAGACCGTTGAGGAAATTCGACAGTACGACATCCGGGCAGCGCGCAAACCCTTCTTCGTCTTCTTTTTTCAGCCAGGGTACCAGTTGTTCCGCACTCACCGGCGCATCCGCCAGCGCAAAGATACGTACCAGACCGTTATTATTCGTTTTCAGGGTGTAGCGCAGGCTACGTAAAATGTCGTTACTGATCATAATGCCTTCATGATGAAAAATGCTGGCGCTAAGTCTACCATGATTCCGCGTTTTTACAGACCAATCGCCTCTTTCAGGCTTTTCAGATAACGACGGCTGACCGGCACCGTTTGCCCGGCGCGCATCAGTAGCTCCGCCTGGCCGTTCTCCTCAAGGCGGATCTCTTTCAAATGCGCCATGTTAACCAAATACTGACGGTGGCAGCGCAGCAGCGGCGTTCGGCTTTCCAGAGTACGCAAAGTCAGCTCGGTAAAACCTTCTTTGCCTTCGCTATCGGTGACGTAAATACCGCTCATTCGGCTGCTCACAAAAGCCACATCCTCCATTTGCAGTAGCCAGATGCGGCTGTGACCGGTGCAGGGAATGTACTTCAGCGCCTGCTGGGCATCCTCCAACAGTGATACATCCTGCAGACTGCGCTCCTGGCGCAGGCGGCCCAGCGTTTTCTCCAGCCGGACGTTCTCAATAGGCTTGAGGAGATAATCGAAAGCGTGCTCTTCAAACGCCTTCACCGCATATTCATCGAAGGCGGTTAAAAAGACGATATAGGGGCGATGTTCAGGATCGAGCATGCCAACCATCTCCAGCCCACTGATACGCGGCATTTGAATGTCCAGAAACAGCACGTCGGGACGCAGCTTATGCACCGCGCCAATCGCTTCGACGGCATTGCCGCATTCGCCAACGATTTCTATATCGCTTTGCTCCTCCAGCAGGATGCGCAGGTTTTCCCGCGCCAGCGGCTCATCATCGACGATTAAAACTTTTAGCATGCATTTTCCTCCACAGGCAGTCGCAGCGTGATGCGGGTAAAATGTTCCGCTTCGCAAGCGACGCTAATTCCGCAGTCGGCGCCGAAGCGCGTGCGCAGTCGTCTGTCCACCAGACTCATCCCAAGCCCGCTGGCATTAGGGTTATCACGGTAAAGCCCGGCATTGTCTTCCACATCCAGCTGTAACCAACGCTCATGCTGACTGGCGCGAATGGTAATTTCGCCCACGCCAAGATGCTGAGAGGTGCCGTGCTTGATCGCGTTTTCGACTATCGGCTGTAACGTAAATGCCGGTAGCTGGAGATGCTCAAGCGACGCTGGCACCTGCATGCGTATCTGCAAATTATCCTGGAATCGCGCCTTCTCAATTTGCAGATAGGCATTCACATGTTCAATTTCGTCCGCCAGGGTGACAATCTCCGTTGGTCGCTTCAGATTTTTGCGAAAGAAGGTCGATAAATACTGCACCAGTTGCCCAGCCTGATCGCTATCACGGCGGATCACTGCCTTCAGCGTGTTCAGGGCGTTGAACAGAAAGTGCGGGTTAACCTGCGCGTGCAGCAGTTTAATTTCCGACTGGGTCAGCAACGCTTTCTGTCGTTCATACTGGCCGGCAAGGATCTGCGCCGACAGCAGTTGCGCTATCCCCTCCCCCAACGTGCGGTTAATCGAGCTGAACAAGCGGTTTTTCGCTTCATATAGCTTAATAGTGCCAATAACCCGTTGATTCTCACCGCGCAGCGGAATGACCAGCGTCGAGCCCAGTTTACAGCCAGGATGAATTGAACAACGGTATGGCACCTCGTTGCCGTCGGCATAAACCACTTCGCCGGTATCAATCGCCTTTTGTGTATAGGATGAGGAGATAGGTTTACCTGGCAGATGATGATCGTCGCCGATACCGGTAAACGCCAGCAGCCGATCGCGGTCGGTAATCGCCACGGCGCCGATATCGAGTTCCTGAATCAGCACCTGAGCGACCTTCATACTGTTCTCTTCGTTGAACCCCTGGCGCAGGATCCCCTCGGTGGAGGCCGCCACCTTTAACGCGGTGGCTGAAAAAGCCGAGGTGTATTTCTCAAACATCGCCCGCTTATCCAGCAGAATGCGCATAAACAGCGCGGCGCCGACGGTATTAGTGACCATCATCGGCGCGGCGATACTCTGCACCAGGTGCAACGCATCCTGGAATGGCCGCGCAATGAGCAGAATTATCAGCATCTGTACCAGTTCAGCGAAAAAGGTAATCGCCCCGGCGGTAAGCGGGCTGAACACTTTATCCGGACGTCCGCGTTTGATCAGAATGCTATGCACCAGGCCGCCGAGCAGCCCTTCGACAATGGTCGACACCATACAGCTTAACGCCGTCATGCCGCCCAGCGAATAGCGATGCAAGCCGCCGGTCAACCCCACCAGACCGCCGACCACCGGGCCGCCGAGCAGGCCACCCATCACTGCGCCAATAGCGCGAGTATTAGCAATAGAGTCTTCGATATGCAGACCGAAATAGGTCCCCATAATGCAAAAAATCGAGAAGGTGACATAGCACAGCAGCTTATGCGGTAAACGCACGGTGACCTGCATCAGGGGAATGAACAGCCGCGTTTTACTCATCAGCCAGGCGATAACCAGAAACACGCACATCTGCTGGAGCAGCAGCAAGACCAGATCGAACTCGTACATACCCGCCAACCACACAACCTTTGAAAGCGCGTAACATACACTGCCCGTCCATAACTTTCTTTGAAGCGATACAAGAAAATGATAAATCATGGTGACGATCACACTTCCCACCGTCTCGCCGGCGCCGTAAAGCGCAAAAAATGAACAATTGATAAACCCCTTCTACAGTTAAATGAGGAGCACACGGCGGGAGGGGAAAATGGCGCTGTATACGATAGGCGAAGTGGCTCAGCTTTGTGATATCAATCCCGTGACGCTGCGAGCCTGGCAGCGACGTTATGAACTCATCAAGCCGCAACGCACCGATGGCGGCCATCGTTTATTCAATGACAGTGAAATCGATCGCATCCGCGAAATTAAGCGCTGGATTGATGCCGGCGTTCAGGTCAGCAAAGTAAAAAACCTGCTGCCCGATCGCGAAGTGGATGTCGAAGACGGCTGGCGCGAACAGCAGGAAATCTTGCTCGGTTTTCTGCAGGAAGGTCATTACCAACGCGTGCGGCTATGGCTCAAAGAGCGTAGCCACAGCTATAGCGCACAGATGCTGGTGCATCATCTGCTCAATCCGCTTCGCCACCGCCTGCTAAGCCCTCAGCCGACTTTACTGGCGCTGCGTAGCCTGCTCGATGGTATCTTAATCAACCACATCGCCCAATGTCTCGCCCATGCCTGGAAGCGCCCCGGCCATCACGCGGTGGTGGTGGGCTGGAACACCGATGACACCACTCAATTATGGCTGGAAGGTTGGATCGCCTGCGAGCAGGGCTGGCGGGTGGATATCGTCGCGCACTCGCTTAATCAGATCCGCCCGCAGCTATTTCCTGACAGCACCCTGCTGGTGTGGTGCCCCGCGCCGCCGGGTAGCCCGCAGGCAGCGCAGCTCCGCGAATGGGAACAGCGGGAAAATCTGATCTGGCTAAATAGCAATTAATGTTTCATTAACACCTGCGCTTCACCGTATAATCCCTCCGTTAACAAAAGGAGCCTATCATGAAGCCTGCGAAAATCGCGGTCATTACCCTCTTCTTATGCATGGCCATCGGCGGGATCGGCGGCGTCATGCTGGCAGGTTACTCGTTTATTGTTCGCGGCGGTGTCGGCTGATCCACTGGTTCAGCCGTTCAAAAAAGCGGTCGATTATGATCGCGGCGAGCGCCACCAGCAGCGCCCCCTGTAGCACATAAGCGGTATTAAAGCCGCTGAGACCGATTATTATCGGCGTGCCGAGGGTGTTGGCGCCCACCGTTGAGGCAATGGTTGCCGTACCGATATTGACGATGGTCGAGGTGCGGATCCCGGCCAGCATCACCGGCGCCGCCAGCGGCAGCTCCACCTTGCACAACCGCTGCCAGCCGCTCATCCCCATCCCCTCGGCAATATTCAATACCCCAGGCGATATCGAACTTAATCCAGCCAGCGTCCCCTGCAGCACGGGCAATATTCCGTAAAGCGCCAATGCGATAAGCGCCGGCTGCCAGCCGAAGCCCATCACCGGTACCGCGATCGCCAGTACCGCTACCGGCGGAAATGTCTGTCCCATAGCGGCAATGGTTTCCACCAGTGGACGAAACTCTCGCCCGGCGGGTCGAGTGACGATAATCCCTGCCCCCACGCCGATAACCGTCGCGGCAATGCTTGAGAGCGCCACCAGCCAAAAGTGGGCCAGCGTCAGCGCCAGAAAACTCTCCTGCTGATAAACCGGGCGCGGCAGCTCCGGAAACAGCCAGCTAAACAGCGGCGCGCTGTGGGGCAATACCAGCAGCAGCGCGATAAACAGCGCTACCAGCCACAGTAGCGGATCGCGAAGCGCCTTCACTTCGTGCCCCTATCGTGTAGCAGGTCTGCAAAGTGCAACGTACCGCACGCTTCGCCCTGTTCATCGACCACCGGCAAAACGTCGCGGCGGTGAGCGACAAACTGCGACAGCGCCTCGCGCAACGTCATCGAGACGTTCAGCGCATCGCCTGCCAGCCGTTCATCCCGGCGCAGGTAATCCCCAACGCCGCGTAGCGAGAGCAGCCGAACGCCCAGTTCGCTACGGCCAAAGAAGGTTTCAACAAAGGCGTTTTTCGGCTGCAGTAGCATCTGCATAGGTTCCCCCTGCTGCACCACTTCGCCGCTGTCCATCAGCACCAGGTGATCCGCCAGGCGTAGCGCTTCGTCGATATCATGGGTGACGAGCACGATCGTGCGCCCAAACAGACGATGAATGCGCAGCATCTCCTGCTGCAGCGCTTGGCGGGTGACCGGATCCAGCGCGCCAAATGGCTCATCCATTAACAGCACCTCCGGGTTGGCTGCCAGCGCCCGCGCCACACCAACGCGCTGCTGCTGGCCGCCGGAAAGCTGATGCGGGTAGCGATCGCGTAGGAGAGGTTCCAGGCCAAGTAACGCCATGAGTTCATCAACCCGCTCGGTAATTTTTCCGCGCGGCCACTTTTGCAGCTGCGGCACGGTGGCGATATTCTGCGCCACCGTCCAGTGTGGAAACAGGCCGATAGACTGAATGGCGTACCCCATACGGCGGCGCAGCGCCAGCAGCGGCTGTCGACGGATATCCTCGCCGGCGAAGCGTATCACTCCACTATCCTGTTCCACGAGTTGATTAATCATCTTCAGAGTGGTCGATTTTCCGGAGCCGGAAGTACCAATCAGCACGGAAAACGCGCCTTCGCGCAGATGCAGATTAAGATCCTTCACCGCCGGCTGTCCGGCGAAGGCCTTGTTCACCCCGGCGAATTCAATCATGCGCCTCTCCTTTTAATAACGCGCCCCACAGTGCAAACACGGCATCCACGGCTACCGCCAACGCAATCGTCGGGATGACCCCCAGCAGCACCAAATCCAGCGCGCTGCTGAGGAGCCCCTGAAACACCAAAGCGCCGAAGCCGCCCGCGCCTATCAGCGCCGCCACCACCGCCATACCGACGGTCTGCACGCTGACGACCCGCAGGCTACGCAGCAGAATCGGTAGCGCCAACGGCATTTGGACCTGGCGAAAACGCTGTCCGCCGCTCATTCCCATCGCCATCGCGCTTTCCAGCGCCTCCCGCGGCACCTGCTGTAGTCCGGTCACCACCCCGCGCACCAGCGGCAATAACGCGTACAGCACCAGCGCGATCAGCGCCGGCGCCATCCCGGTTCCAGAAATACCTATATTCCCCAACCACGGAAAATGGCGGGTCAAACCGGCGAGCGGCGCGATCAACAAACCGAATAGCGCCACCGAGGGAATAGTTTGAATCACATTAAGGAAGGTAAATACTGGCGCCTGCCAGTGCGGTCGCCGCCAGAGGGCGAAGCCTATCGATAAACCCAATAATAATCCGGGCAGCAACGTCCCGAACAACAACCATAGATGCTGACGCAGCGCGTCATTAAAGACATCCTCGCGGTTAGCATATTCTTTCAGCAAAGAGAGTTGATCGAGGGCCCCATGCCACAGCAGCAGGCACGGTAGCAACCAAAGCTGCGCATTCAGCAGCCAACGCCATACAGCGTGCGGAGTCAGTCGGCGGATAGTATCGCTGGCAAGCAGCAGGCATAGCGCGAGAGCAAGCCATAATCCGCTGCCGGGAGAGGTACGCGCCAGCGGGGAGCCCTGTTGAACCAGATGTCGCGCGATGTCTCCGGCGCCCCACATTAGTAGTGGCAGGAGCAAATCGGCAATCAGCAGGCTTCCTAACAGCGCCAGACGGCCAGGGATCCAGCACAATAACAACAGCAGCAGCCCGCCCGCCAGCTGCGCCGCCGCCAGCCACGGCATTTGCGTCCAGAGCCAGCGCGCTTCACCGGAGAGCAGACGATTAGGGGCATAAGTAACAAACGGCAGCGCCGCCACGGCCAACAGCAGTAGCGTAAGCAGCAGCGCCACGCGGTTATAACAACGAATAGTCACCAGTCCTTACTTCAGCAGCCCTTTTTGTTGCAGGTAATCGGCGGCCACGCTCTTCGCGTCACGCCCTTCAACGGCAATACTGGCGTTTAATTTCTGCAATGTTTTTTCATCGAGGCTGGCGAACACCGGCTCCAGCCACTGCGCCATCTGCGGATACGCCTTCAGCACCGCGTCGCGCACCACCGGCGCCGGCGCGTAAATGGGCTGTACGCCTTTTGGATCGCTCAGGGTTTGTAATCCCAGCGCCGCCACCGGCCCATCGGTACCATAGGCCATCGCCGCGTTAACGCCGGAGGTTTGCTGTGCCGCCGCCTTAATGGTCACTGCGGTATCGCCGCCCGCCAGCGACAGCAGCTGATTCTGATTAAGCTTAAATCCGTAAGCTTTTTCAAATGCCGGCAGGGCATCGGCGCGCTCGATAAACTCCGCGGAAGCCGCCAGTTTAAAGTCGCCGCCCTTCTGTAGATAGGCGCTAAGATCGGCCAATGAAGTAAGATGATTTTGCTCTGCCACTTCCTGTCGCACTGCGATAGTCCAGGTATTATTTGCGGGGGCCGGGGTCAGCCAGATCAGCTTGTTTTTTTCCGCGTCCAGCTTCTTAACTTTTTCATAGCCCTGTTTGGCGTTTTTCCACGCCGGGTCATTTTCATCTTTAAAGAAGAAAGCGCCGTTGCCGGTATATTCCGGATAGATATCCAGCTCGCCGGCGGTAATCGCGCCGCGAACCACCGGCGTGGTGCCGAGCTGGACTTTATTGACCGTTTTCACCCCATGGCTTTCCAGCACCTGCAAAATGATGTTGCCGAGCAGCGCCCCTTCTGTATCGATTTTCGAGCCCACCTTCACCGGTTCCGCCGCCTGCAGCGGCAGGCTAAGCAGGGCTGCAAGCGCCATTACACCTGACCATTTCATTGCCATCATCATCCCGCTTCCCTCATTTTTATACGCTTCGCTTACAGAAGCTTAAGAGAAAAGCGTAGTCCATTTGGCCATTTAACGAAAAAGAAAAGGCCGATTAATCGGCCTTTCAGGTGTAACACCCGGTTTATCCCTTTTTACTGGGCTCGCGACTACAGCAGCTCAAATTCGCTCTGCTTAACGCGGGCGGAATCGACGCCGATAAAGACGTTAAATTTGCCCGGTTCGGCAACGTATTTCATCTGCTGGTTCCAGAACTTCAGCGCTTCAACATCAATCGGGAAGCTGACAGTTTGCGTCTCGCCCGGCTTGAGATTCACCTTCTTAAAGCCGCGTAGCATTTTCACCGGCCGGCTCATCGACGCGGTCACGTCCTGCAGATAAAGCTGGATCACCGTCGCCCCTTCACGTTTGCCGGTGTTGGTCACCTGCACGCTGGCGGTCACGCTGCCGTCGCGCGGCATCGTCGGCGCCGACATTTTGACATCGGAAACGCTAAAGGTGGTGTAGCTCAGGCCATAGCCAAATGGATACAGCGGGCCGTTCGCTTGATCGAAATAACGCGAAGTGTATTTATTCGGTTTTTCCGGATTATACGGACGGCCGGTATTCAGATGGCTGTAGTAGGTCGGGATCTGCCCCACCGAACGCGGGAAGGACATCGGCAGCTTACCGGACGGGTTGTAATCGCCAAACAACACATCGGCGATCGCATGGCCGCCTTCAGTACCGGCAAACCAGGTCTCCAGCAGCGCATCCGCCTGCTGATCCTCTTTCACCAGCGCCAGCGGACGCCCGTTCATCAGCACCAGCACCAGCGGTTTACCGGTCGCTTTCAGCGCGCTAATCAGATCGCGCTGACTTTGCGGCAGGGTGATATCGGTACGGCTGGAAGCCTCATGCGCCATACCCTGCGCTTCGCCCACCACCGCAACGACCACGTCGGACTGTTTCGCCGCCGCCACGGCCTCATCGATCATCTCCTGCGGCGAGCGCGGGTCGACCTGCACCGCTTTCTCATACAGGTTAAGGAAATCGACAATGCCTTTATCGTCAGTAACGTTAGCGCCTTTGGCATAAATCACTTTGCCTTTATCGCCCAGCGCCTCTTTGATGCCGGTCAGCACGGTGACCGACTGATCGGCCACGCCCGCCGCCGACCAGCTGCCCATCATGTCGCGCTTGCTATCCGCCAGCGCGCCCACCACCGCGATGGTGCCGGATTTTTTCAGCGGCAACGTATCGAGACGATTTTTCAGCAGCACCAGGCTTTCTCGCGCCACTTCGCGCGCCTCTTTACGATGCAGACGGCTTTCGGCGTTGGTGTCCTGCGGGTCGGACGCTTTCGGCCCCAGATGGCTGTACGGATCGTTGAACAGCCCCATGTCATACTTGACGTTGAGCACGTGGCGGGTAGCGTCATCCAGTTCAGCCATCGTCACCTTGCCGGATTTCACCAGCCCCGGCAGATATTTGCTGTAGTACTCATCGCTCATGCTCATGTTGATACCGGACTTCAGCGCGACGCGCACCGCGTCTTCCGGGTCGGAGGCGACACCGTGTTTAATCAACTCTTTGATGGCGCCATGGTCGGAAACGGTGATGCCTTTGAAGCCCCACTGGTCGCGCAGGACGTCTTTCAGCAGCCAGGAATCGGAAGTGGCCGGGGTACCGTTGAGCGAGTTTAGCGCCACCATCACCGCGCCGCTGCCGGCATCGAGACCGGCTTTATACGGCGGCATGTAGTCATTGAACAGGCGCTGCGGGCTCATATCGACGGTGTTGTACTCTTTACCGCCTTCAACCGCGCCGTAGGCGGCGAAGTGTTTAACGCTGGTCATCACCGAATAGCGGTCTGCCGGGCTCTTGCCCTGCATCGATTCCACCATCGCTTTACCCATCACGGTGGTCAGGTAGGTGTCTTCGCCAAACCCTTCAGAGGCGCGGCCCCAGCGCGGGTCGCGAGAAACGTCGACCATCGGCGCCCAGGTCATATTAAGGCCATCGTCAGCCGCTTCGTAGGCCGAGATACGCCCGACGGTATTCACCGCGTCGAGATTAAAAGAGGAGGCCAGGCCGAGGCTTATCGGGAAGACGGTACGCTGGCCGTGCAGCACATCGTAGGCGAAAAACAGCGGGATCTTCAGGCGGCTTAGCTGCATCACCTGATCCTGCATCACGCGGATATCAGGCCGGGTCACGGTATTAAAAATCGCCCCTACCTGACCGTCTTTGATCATTTCCCGGATCGCTTCTTTCGGGTTATCCGGGCCAACGCTGATTAAGCGCAGCTGACCGATTTTTTCATCGACCGTCATTTTTTTCAGCAGTTCGCTAACAAACGCATCTCGCGCCTCAGGCGTCAGCGGATGGTTACCAAACAGTTCATCGGCCAGCGCGGGTTGCAGCGCCAGGCTCACGGCGACGCCAACAGTACACAACCATTTCATTATTATGTATCCCTCTTTGATTCGGTGCTAATAGCCCAGCGAAAACGCAGCAAAAACCGCAGTTTGCCATATATATAAACAACGCGCCCGTAGAATGCTAAGGTTCTTATCTGATTTATAGAAACATTCATACACCAAATTGTCATACAAAGCGGTATGCTAACAGCGATATAGCTTTCCTGTGCCCACAAGGAGTGAATCATGTCATCTGCAACAACAATAAATAACCCTCCCTTTTTGGCGGAACTGGCGCGGCTGGTTGGCTCCTCGCATCTGTTAACCGATCCGGCGAAAACCCAGCGTTACCGAAAAGGTTTCCGCTCCGGCCACGGCGATGCGCTGGCGGTGGTGTTCCCCGGTACCCTGCTTGAACTATGGCGGGTGCTCAGCGCCTGCGTACAAGCTGACAAAATTATCCTGATGCAGGCGGCGAATACCGGCTTGACCGAAGGCTCCACCCCGAGCGGCAATGATTACGATCGCGAAATCGTCATTATCAGCACGCTGCGTCTGGACAAGCTGCACCTGCTGGATAAGGGCGAGCAGGTGCTGGCCTACCCTGGTACCACCCTCTATTCACTGGAAAAAGCGCTCAAGCCGCTGGGCCGCGAACCGCACTCGGTGATCGGCTCTTCCTGCATCGGCGCATCGGTTATCGGCGGTATCTGTAACAACTCCGGCGGTTCCCTGGTACAACGCGGACCGGCCTATACCGAAATGTCGCTGTTTGCGCAGATTGATGCCGACGGCAAACTGAAATTAGTCAACCATCTGGGAATCGATTTAGGCGCGACGCCAGAGCAAATTCTGAGCCGCCTCGACGACGATCGTATCACCGATGCCGACGTGCAACACGATGGCCGCCACGCCCACGATCACGATTACGTCACCCGCGTGCGCGATGTTAACGCCGATACTCCGGCTCGCTATAACGCCGACCCGGACCGCCTGTTCGAATCCTCCGGCTGCGCCGGCAAGCTGGCGGTCTTCGCCGTCCGTCTCGATACTTTTCCAGCGGAAAAACGCCAGCAGGTGTTCTATATCGGCACTAACCAGCCGGAAGTGCTCACCGAGATCCGCCGCCACATCCTCGCTGAATTCAATAATCTGCCGGTGGCCGGCGAATATATGCACCGCGATATTTACGATATCGCCGAAAAATATGGCAAAGATACCTTCCTGATGATCGATAAGCTCGGCACCGACAAAATGCCGTTCTTCTTCACCATGAAGGGGCGCACCGACGCGATGCTGGAAAAGGTTTCCCTGTTCAAGCCGCACTTCACCGACCGCTTTATGCAGAAGCTCGGTCATGCCTTCCCGGCGCACCTGCCGGAGCGTATGAAAACCTGGCGCGATAAGTACGAACATCATCTGCTGCTGAAGATGGCCGGCGACGGCATCGAAGAAGCGCAGAAGTGGCTTACGGACTATTTCCAGCAGGCTGAAGGCGATTTCTTTGTCTGTACCGCGGAAGAAGGCAGCAAGGCATTCCTGCACCGCTTCGCCGCCGCCGGCGCGGCGATCCGCTATCAGGCGGTACATGCCGACGAAGTGGAAGATATTCTGGCGCTGGACATCGCCCTGCGCCGCAATGACACCGAATGGTTCGAACATCTGCCGGCGGAAATCGACAGCCAACTGGTCTACAAGCTCTACTATGGCCACTTTATGTGTCACGTCTTCCACCAGGATTACATCGTGAAGAAAGGGGTCGACGCGCACGAACTGAAGGAAAAAATGCTGGATCTGTTGAAAGCGCGCGGTGCGCAGTATCCGGCGGAGCACAACGTCGGCCATCTGTATGAAGCGGCGGAGAGTTTAAAGCGCTTCTATCGCCAGAACGATCCCACCAACAGCATGAATCCGGGTATCGGCAAAACCAGCAAACAAAAATACTGGGGCGAGGCGCAGAAGCCAACGGAAGCAGAATAATCGCGATAACGTTATGGGACTCTCAAATTAGAGAGTCCCTTGTCCCGGAATGAATATTCTTTAAAAACGTTTTAAGACGTGACGCGTTATTTACGCTTGCGATGCCGGCTGTTTCATTCAATGTGCTTCTGCCTGGCCTCTACCAACAGTGAATAATCGCCGCCGAGTTCTTTGGTTGAGTGGATTGCGCTCTGAAAAAGAGTGCTTAAAATATTCCTGATGTCCTGTGGCCTGAACCTTTCTTTTGGCCCGGAGAGCGTTAATGCGCCCTGTAAAGCTCCCCCCACGCCGAAAACCGGCACAGAAACTGAAGCGGTTTCAGGATCGCGCTCGCCATAAGATTCCGCCCATAATTTTTGCCGTATTTCAGCAAAAATGGGGTCATCAGTATATGTAAACGCACTCAGTATTTTCCCGGACGCGCCATATTTAACGGAGAAACGATCGCCTTCTCGTATTGCAACACGGACCGCCCGCCGTGGTTCTACGCGATAAAGAATGACCCGCCAGTCATTATCCAGGATGTAGAAAGAGGATGTTTCTCCGCTGAGAGCAGAAAGGTGCTCAAGATGTGGCAACAGCACATCTCTTAAGCGGAATGAAGCCTGATACAGCGATGAGAGCCTGAGCGGTTCCGGCCCGATGCAGTAGCGGCCATCTACGGACTTACGCACAAAACCTGCTTTTTCAAGGGAGTTAAGCAAACGGAGAATCGTACTTTTATATAAACCGGTTCGCCGCGCTAATTCTGCCAGCGTCAGTTGAGAGGCATCCTTGTCGAATGCGGCAAGAATGGCAAACGCACGATCCACTGCTGCAGCGCCGCCGCTTTCGGTTGCCGGTTTTTTTCCGGCCGGAGATTTTTCCGGCGCGCCATCATCGTTTGTCATGCAGACCTCATTAGATAAAAAAGCCCTGTAAAGCGAGGCGAATTGTCCATAACTTAATGAACAAAATAAGGAATTACAAGGACAGATCAAGAAGCCTGGATAGCCCGCCCAGGCGGGCTGATGATGATTAAGGCGCGAAGGAAATGATGCCGCTTCGTTCCAGACGCGCAATCACATCTGATGAGTAACCCAGCTCGGCAAGGATGGTAGCAGAGTCGCAGCCAACATCAGGTACGTTAATGCGGGTTCCGAAACGCTGCCCGTCCATTTCAAACGGTAGCATGGGGATACGAACCTCTGTGCCGTCTGGCAGTATAACCCCGGTCATTCCGCCGGACTCGTTAAGATGTATATCATCAAAAAGATCGTCCGGGCGGCGAATTGGAGAAAACGGCAGGCCAAATCGCTCGCATAGCGCCATCACCTCATGTTTAGGCATCGTCAGCAGGTGCGCTCTGATAACCGGCATAATTCGCTCGCGAGCCTGAACGCGCTGATTATTCGTGGCAAGGCTTTCATCCACGGCAAAATCATGCATGCCAAAGGCTTCACAGAACACTTTCCACTGCGTATCACTCACCACGCCAATGAATACCTGCTCATTTTCACGGGTGGTAAATACGTCATAGACTGCCCAGGCAGATAGCCGGCTGGGCATCGGAGCCGCTGATTTTCCCGTCACCGCTTTCTGCATCATGTGCTGGGCCACCAGGAAGGCTGAGTTCTCATAGAGCCCCGTCTGCACGAATTGCCCCTGCCCGTTCTGGCCGCGCTGTAGCAGAGCAGCCAGCACCGTTATTGCGCTGAACATTCCGCCCATGACATCATTTACTGAGGCGCCCGCCCGTAGCGGACGCCCCTCCGGCCCCGTCATATAAGCAAGGCCGGTCATCATCTGCACTACTTCATCAAGCGCCGTTCGGTTCTCATACGGACCCGGTAAAAAGCCTTTCATCGAGCTGTAGATAATGTCGGGCTTAATGGCTTTTACGGCCTCATAGCCGAAACCCATTTTTTCCATAGCGCCTGGGCGGAAATTTTCGGTAAACACATCGGCCGTGGCTATCAGTTTTTTAACCGCTTCCAGGCCTTCTGACGATTTAATATCGACGGCCAGACTTTTCTTGTTCCGGTTATAGGTCATCCAGTAACCCGCGCCCGAACCCGTCAGGCGTCGGGTATTGTCTCCATTGGGGACCGGCTCAATTTTAATCACGTCTGCGCCAAGGTCGGCCAGCAGCAGACCGCAGGTCGGCCCCATCACCATGTGGACAAATTCAATGACGCGGACGCCTTCCAGCGGCAGTTTTTTCTGGTTCTGAGTGGTCATTATTTCCTTCCTGCATAGTGAAAATTTTTGCCAACCCCGGCATCGGGAATAAAGCCGTAGAGCGGCTCTGCCGGTAATCCGCGTTTGAGCGTTTCGCGCGCGGAGAGCAGCCTGTCTATGTTGACACCGGTACGTAATCCCATTGATTCGAGCAGATAGACAAGATCTTCCGTAACAATATTGCCCGATGCGCCGGGCGCGTACGGGCAGCCGCCAATACCGCCGAGTGAAGCGTCAAATGTTGTAACACCGGCTTCCAGCGCCGCAAGAACGTTCGCCAGTCCCTGTCCACGGGTATTGTGAAAATGGGCGCTGCCGGCCAACTCACCGACTTCAGCTTTCAGCCTGCGGAACAGGCGCTGTACCTGAAGCGGCGTACCGTAACCTACCGTATCAGCCAATCCAACCTCATCAACGCCCAGCTCAGCCATAATGCTGGCAATGCGAATAACGTTGTCTTCGTGAACGACGCCCTGAATAGTGCAGCCAAATACTGTTGATAGACCTGCTTCGATCTCAACCCCGGGGTGGTTCTCATTGCGAAATGAGACAATTTTGGCCACCTCGGCAAAAACCTGGTCATGGGTTTTATTCACGTTTGCCAGCGAATGGGGTTCGCTGACTGAAACCGGAATGGTGATCTTCTGTACTCCCGATTCGAACGCGGACACTGCCCCGCGTAGATTGGGCACCAGCGCGGTAACAAACAGGTTCGGTAGCGTCCGCGCATACTTTACGATCTCCCCCGTATCGGCCATCTGGGGCAGCAGTTTCTGTGAAACAAAAGAACCCACCTCAATTTCTCTTAAACCTGCTGAGGCTAAATCACTAATCCACTGCTTTTTCAGAGCGGTCGGCATAACTGCAGAAACGCTCTGTAGCCCGTCTCGCGGACCTACTTCACTGATAAGAATATCGATAATGTTCTCGCTCATTAGCTTGGCTCCGGTACAGTCAGATAGAACACCCTTCAAAATGTTCTACCTGACAAAACATCGTTCTATTTTAATTTTGTTGTAATTTGTACAAGAGTCAATCAGCGTTTAACACCTCGACTTATTACTGCGAGCTAAATCACATTCATAAACCTACGTGCGGAGTTCATCAACAGATGATTTATTTACTAAAGAAGACAAACAGGCTGATATCAAAATGATTACTATTTAGGCAAAAGGTAGATCCAGCTCAATAATTTTACATCTCATTTACATCCTTTCTTGACGTCGCCCTCTGTTCATCGCAAGAGTAATAACCAGAAAAACAAAACAACATTCTACCTGACAGAACAATACTAATTTACAGGAAGGTACAACGATGACAATACTAAGCTACCTCATGATAGGCGTGTTCATGTTCCTGATCATGACTCGCAAGCTGTCAGCCCTGCTCGCGTTAATCCTCGTGCCGCTGTTTTTTGCTTTAGTGGCTGGTTTCCACGCTGAGCTTGGAAAAATGATGATGGACGGCGTGAAGTTGCTTGCTCCGACAGGTGTCATGTTGACCTTTGCCATTTTGTATTTCTGCGTCATGACTGATGCCGGAATGTTCGATCCTTTTATCCGTCTCATTGTTCGTATCGTAAAAGGCGATCCGCTTAAGGTTATGGTGGGCACTGCGATTTTGGGGATTAGCGTTGCGTTGGACGGCGACGGCGCCACAACTTACCTGATCTGTACAGCCGCTCTCCTTCCGCTGTATCGTCGGCTCGGAATAAAACTTCAGTACATGGCCACCGTGTTATTGCTTTCTATCGGCGTGATGAACATGTTGCCCTGGGGAGGCCCGACGGCGCGGGCCGCCAGCGCCATGAAAGTAGACGTCAGCGAACTCTTTATGCATCTGCTACCGGTTATGTTATGCGGCCTTGCCTGGGTGGTACTGGTTGCCGTTTATTTTGGACTGCGCGAACGGCGCCGGCTCGGCGTCATCGAAATTAACCTGAGTGAAGATAGCGGGAAGCGTACTTCAGTAACCAGCTATCGTTATCTGTTCAACTCCGCTCTGACAGTGGCTTTGTTAGTGATGTTAATTCTGGGCATGCTGCCTATGGCGACGCTTTTCATGATTGCCTTCGCATTAGCGATGCTCGTGAACTTCCCTGACATGAAACGCCAGAAGGAGCTTCTTGCCAAACACGCGGAGAACGTGCTTGCCATTGTGGCTCTTATTTTTGCAGCAGGTATTTTTACCGGCATTCTGTCAGGTACAGGCATGGTGGATGCCATGTCCAACAGTCTTGTTGAGTCACTACCGGCCTCTGCAGGCCCCTGGCTTGGCGTTATCACGGCGCTAATCAGCATGCCATTTACCTTCTTCATGACAAATGATGCTTTCTATTTTGGCGTGTTGCCTATTCTTGCCCAGACAGCGGCAAATTATGGGATCTCCCCCATGCAGATGGCCGTTGCTTCATTGATTGGGCAACCCGTTCATCTGCTTAGTCCGCTCGTTGCATCAACTTATCTTCTTGTCGGTATTCTCGACCTTGATTACGGGCTGAATCAGCGCGCCAGCCTGAAGTGGGCAACAGGAACCGTTATTTGCATGCTGGCAGGCGCGATCTTGCTGGGTACCTTGCCATTACATAGCTAACTCGCTTTCGTTGGTCAATGCGCAGCCCTGGTTAAACTGCACAACTTTTTGCGCTCGTAACAAAACCAGGACTGTTCAGCCGCGGGGCTTCTGTATTACGCTGCATGCCGGAGAAAAAGACTCTCCGGCCAATTAGCTTGAGGAGCCCCCATGTCCGCCAAGGATAAGTTACAAGACGCCGACTTAGAGATCCGCGAAGCGCTGCCCGATGACGCGCATGCGATTGCCGCGCTGTACGTCTGGCACGTGCTTAACGGCCGCGCCTCGTTTGAAGAGATCCCGCCTACCGTCGACGAAATGCGCAAGCGAATTAAAACCGTGCGCGATAACGGGCTTCCGTGGCTGGTCGCGCTGTGGCGCGGCACCATTGTCGGCTACTGCTATGCCACCTTTTACCGCCCTCGCCCGGCCTATCGCTATACGCTGGAAGAGTCGATTTACGTCGAGTCCGGCATGGGCGGGCGCGGCATCGGCAGCGCGCTGCTGACGCGCCTCATCGCGCAGTGTGAACAGGGGCCGTGGCGGCAAATGCTGGCGATTATCGGCGACGGCCACAACAACGCCGGCTCGATTGCCATTCATAAGAAATTTGGCTTTACCGTTGCCGGACAGTTGCGCAGCGTCGGCTATAAGATGGGCGACTGGCGCGATACCCTCATTATGCAGCGCCAGCTTGGCGACGGCGACTGGACGTTACCGGAGTGATATTAGAATTCCCGGATTGCGGCGCAATCCGGGGAAGGACAAATTAATCGTTCTGCGCGGTCTGCGTGCCGCCTTTCAGCATCGCTTCCGCCATCTGCGCTTCGCGCTGCTTTTTATAGCTCAATGCGGAGGCCGGAACCGGCATCACCTTGCCGGTTTCAATCCAGGTCCGTAAACGGCTGGCGTCGGCAAAATGGGTGTATTTGCCAAATGCGTCCATTACCACCAGCGCCACCGGGCGTTGATTAATCACCGTACGCATAATCAGGCAGTGGCCGGCGGCGTTAGTAAAGCCGGTTTTGGTCAGCTGAATATTCCAGTTATCGCGATACACCAGGTGGTTGGTATTGCGGAACGGCAAGGTATAAGCCGGATGCGCAAAGGTGGCGGTATCTTCTTTGGTGGTGCTTAGCTGGCCGATCAGCGGATATTGTTCGCTGGCGATCAGCAGCTTAGTCAGATCGCGCGCCGTGGAGACGTTATGCACCGACAGGCCGGTCGGCTCAACATAGCGTGTATGGGTCATCCCCAGCGCCTGCGCTTTGGCGTTCATCGCGCGGATAAAAGCGTTATAACCGCCAGGATAGTGGTGCGCCAGGCTGGCGGCGGCGCGGTTTTCCGAGGACATCAGCGCCAGCAGCAGCATATTGCGGCGGCTGATTTGGCTGTTAAGACGCACGCGGGAATAGATACCTTTCATCTCCGGCGTCTGGCTGATATCAACGGTCAGCATCTCGTCCAGCGGTAAATGCGCATCCAGCACTACCATAGCGGTCATCACTTTGGTAATAGACGCCATCGGGCGCACCAAATCGGGCTGGCTGGCGTAAATGATTTTCTTGGTCGCCAGATCGACGATCATCGCGCTACCGGAAGCGATATCCGGCTGTGAAGCGGCGGTTACCGCAGTGGTTTTTGCTATCGCCTGGGGCGCAAAAGGCACAGCCAGCAGCAAAGTCAGGCTGAGCAAAGAAATTCGAAAATTCGGCATCATGGGCATTCTGAAAAGTATTTTTGCACGTTATAGAACGTACGCCGCGGCGTAAAGTGGGCTACGCCGCTGGCAAACGCCATCATACCGCGTCATAACACCCTGAGGCCAATAAGAATCGTGAGTAAATGCTGCATTGCCGACATAATTATTCATTTCTGCCGGCAATGCATCTGATTAGAAGAGTCGGTACCCGTAGCCCCACAGCACGACGGTGATCGCCAGCAGCACTTCCAGCACCAGCACCCCGATAGCCAGGGTTGAGCTGGCGAAGCTGAGCCCCTCTTCCTTATTAATACTCAGGAAGGTCGGAATACCCAGATACAGCAGATAACCGGTGTAAAACAGCGCGATGGTGCCTATTAACACGCACAGCCATACCAGCGGATAGAGCGCCACGATCCCGCTTAAAAACAGCGGCGTCGCGACGTAACCGGCAAAAACCATACAGCGTTTCAGCGACGGCTGTTGCGGATAGCTCCTGGCCATCCACCAGATCACCCGCCCCATCACCGCCACCCCGGCCAGCATCACGGCATAAAACAGTACCGCTAATACCAACCCGGTCATCAGTGAAAGCTTAATCACCGTGCCGTCGCCGAAGTTCCAGCCGAGCTGCGTCGTACCGATAAAGGCGCAGATAACCGGAACCGCCGCCATCACCAGCACATGGTGGGTATAATGGTGCGAAATGGTTTCATTTTCACTCTTGATCACGCTCATCTCTTGATTAGGATGAGAGAAGAGTCCCCAGACATGGTTCATAGCGTCCCCCTTGTCACGGCTTCGTACAGCACTGATCCAAGTATAATTCACTCTGTAGATTATTTTGTGTACAGCGATAAAAATGCGCTTCAGACCGTTTTAATCATCAGGGTGTATGATTAAGGGACTGGTAATAGTAGGAGTTTATGTTTATATGGATATCAATCACCTGATTTCCCAATACGGCTACGCGGCGCTGGTTATCGGCAGCATCGCAGAAGGTGAAACCATCACCATCCTTGGCGGCGTGGCGGCGCATCAGGGTCTATTGAAGTTTCCTTTGGTGGTCGTTGCCGTAGCCTTAGGCGGCATGATCGGCGATCAGCTACTCTATTTTCTGGGGCGCCAGTTCGGCGGCAAGCTACTGCGTCGCTTCTCGCGGCAGAAGGCGCGGATCCGAAAAGCGCAGCGCCTGATTCAGCGGCATCCCTATCTGTTCGTTATCGGCACCCGCTTTATGTACGGCTTTCGGGTTATCGGCCCGGTCTTGATCGGCGCCAGCCGCTTGCCACCGAAAATTTTTCTGCCGCTGAATATTTTCGGCGCCATCGTTTGGGCGCTGATTTTTACCACCCTCGGCTACCTTGGCGGCGAGGCGATAGGCCCGTGGCTACATCATCTCGATCAGCACATCAAACACTGGGTCTGGCTGATCCTGGTGGTGGCGCTGGTAGTCGGAGCTCATCTGTGGCTGAAACGCCGGGAAGCGAAAAGAAAAGCGCAAGATACAGAGGATGATAATGAATAGCGGCGCCGCGCGCCGCTATTGACGCCGTTATTTCGTCGTCTGGTGATAACCGCCGCCCAGTGCGGAAGTCAGCTGAATGCTGGCGTCCAGCCACTGGCCGTGCAGGCGCAGCGCGGTAATTCGCTCCTGTAGCGCAGGTAGCTTCGCCATGCTCACGCGGGAGCCGGGTAAGATACCGGCGTTCATTCGCGCCTGGGCGAGATTGACCACCCGCTGCGCGTCTTTCTCCACCTGCTGCTGCTGCTGGTTTTTCTCCATCAGCGTCTCTACCTGGCTTGCGGTTTTCGCCACCTGGTTCACCGCATCGACTACGGCTTTGTTGTATTTAGCGATCGACAGGCCGTTCTGCGCGCTGGCGATATCGAGATTGGCGTTCAACCTGCCGCTATCAAAGATAGGCAGCGTCAGCCCGGCGGTCACGCCCATCTGCTGCGCCGAGTGGCGGAACAGATCGCTTAAATGCAGCGCATCCTGCTGCAGGAACGCCATCAGGTTGATATCCGGATAAAACGCCGCTTTCGCCGCATCAATTTCGCTCAGCGAGGATTCGATATACCAGTGGGCTTCCTGCAGATCCGGACGGCGGGCCAGCAGTTCATAGCCCAGTTCGCTCGGCATCTGCGCGCTGACCGCGGGCAGCGGCGCCGCTCGCAGATTGAGCGACTGGCTTTGGCTGTTGGTTAACGCCATCAGCCGCGCTTCAATCTCTTTCATATTACCCGCCACGTCGGCCAACTGCTGATCGGTTTTGCTGACGTTAATGTCGTTCTCCGCCCCTTCGGCGGAGTTGGTGATGCCACGCTGATAGAGCGCGGTATCGACGCTAACAATATTATTCTGTTCGCTTTTAACCTGCTGCAGCACCGTTTTTACCGCCGCTTCGGTCTGCCACTGCCAGTACAGGCGCGCCACGCTGCTGGCCAGCAGCTCGCGGGTCTGCGCCTGCTCGGCGAGCTGGGCTTTCACTTCGCCGATGCGCGCTTTCACCAGCGCGCGGTTTTTCCCCCACAGGTCCAGATCCCAACCGGCGGTCAGGCCAAAGGTACCGTTGGTATACCAGGGTCCGGTATTGCCGTCGGTGTCGGTGGCGAATGGCCCCATCAGGCCTTCCGCGGACATTTTCTGTCGTTCGATATCGGCGGAGAAATCCATCTCCGGACCGAGATTCGCCTGAGACATTCGCGCCTGCGCTTCGGCCAGCTTGATGCGCTGCGCGGCAATTTGCATATCCGGAGCATTGGCTAACGCGCGCTGAATCAGATTATCCAGTTGGGCATCGTGGTAATCTTTCCACCAGTCGGTCTGCGGCCAGCCATTTTTTACGGCGGCGGGCAGATCCATCGAAACGTGAGATGCCGGGGTTTGCTGCTTTAAAGGGCCGCCAATGTCATGCGATGGCGCGCAGCCAGCCAGCGCGATGGCCAGTGGCAGTGCCGCCAGCACGCTTTTGCTCAGTGTAAGATTCATTCTTCGGGTCGGGTTACTTATAAAGGTTGGTCATCATAAATTAATTGAATGACGGTCGTTAAGTAAAGCGTGTGCATTGACAATGAGTCAGCTAAAAATAAACAAAGTTATTATTGGAGTTGTAATGAGTCAGAACATTTATGACGATCCCGGTTTCTTTGCCGGTTACGCCACCCTTGACCGCTCGGTGAAGGGGCTTGACGGCGCGCCGGAGTGGCCGGCAATTCAGCACCTGCTGCCGGCGTTAGATGGCCTGCGGGTGGTCGATCTCGGCTGCGGATACGGCTGGTTTTGCCGCTGGGCGCAGCAACAGGGAGCAAAACAGATAATCGGTTTCGATCTCTCCAGCCGGATGCTGGAGCGGGCGCGGGAGATGACCACCGGCGAGACTATCGAATATCGCTGCGCCGACCTGCAAACCCTTACGCTGCCCGCGAATAGCTGCGATCTGGTCTACAGTTCGCTGGCGCTGCATTATCTGCCGGACGTCGCGCCGCTGTTCGCCATGCTCTATCAGGCGCTGGTTCCCGGCGGTACGCTGGTCTTTTCCGCCGAACACCCCATCTATACCGCGCCGCTGCAGCAGGGTTGGCAGGTAGATGAACAGGGGCAAAAACGCTGGCCGGTGAGCCACTATCAGCAGGAAGGCGAACGTATCAGCAACTGGTTTGCCGAGGGGGTGATTAAACAGCATCGCAAACTCTCAAGCTGGATTAACGCGCTTATCGCCGCCGGTTTTGTGCTGGAGCAGCTTGATGAGTGGGGCCCGAGCGCCGAGCAAATCGCCGCCCAACCGGCGCTCGAGGAAGAGAAAGAGCGTCCGATGATCTTTTTACTGCGCGCCGGTAAACCGGCTTAAACGGCATGCGGCCCGGAAAAAACCGGGCCGCCGAACAGCTTATTCCTGCAGACTACCGCCGTTGCTGGCAATCACCGCCTGATACCAGGCGAAGCTTTTCTTCTTACGCCGTTCGAGCGTCCCCTGCCCGCGATCGTCACGATCGACATAGATAAAACCGTAGCGCTTTGACATCTCTGCCTTTGACGCGCTAACCAGATCGATTGGCCCCCAGCTGGTAAAGCCCATCAGTTCGACGCCGTCAGCAATGGCTTCGCGCGCCTGCACCAGATGATCGTTGAGATAGCTGATGCGATAGTCATCGTTGATGCTGCCGTCGGCTTCGATTTTATCCTTCGCCCCCAGACCATTTTCAACGATAAACAACGGCTTCTGATAGCGGTCCCACAGTACGTTCAACAGCGTACGCAGCCCCAGCGGGTCTATCTGCCAGCCCCACTCCGAGCTTGCCAGATGCGGGTTCGGCACCATGCTGAGAATGTTGCCGCGCGCCTGCTGGTTCAGCGCTTCATCGGCGGTGACGCAGCCGGTCATATAGTAGCTAAAGGAGATAAAATCGACGGTCTCTTTCAGCGCTTCCCGGTCGTCGTCGGTGATGGTTAGCGTAATATCGTTTTCGCGGAAATAGCGCTGCATGTAGCCCGGATAGGCGCCACGGCACTGCACATCGCCGAAGAACTGCCAGCTGCGGTTTTGCTGCAGCGTTTCAAAGACATCTTCCGGCTTGCAGCTCAGCGGATACATCAACCCGCCGAGCAGCATATTGCCAATTTTCCCTTGCGGTACCAGTTCATGACAGGCTTTGACCGCCAGCGCGCTGGCCACCAGTTGGTGGTGGATAGCCTGATAGACTTCGCCTTTACTGCTACCGGCCGGCAGGCCGACGCCGGTCATTGGCGCATGCAGCGACATATTAATTTCGTTAAAAGTAAGCCACAGCTTGACCTGATTTTTATAGCGGCTGAATACCGTCCGGGCGTAGCGCTCGAAAAAGCCAATCACCTCGCGGCTGCCCCAGCCGCCATAGTTTTTCACCAGCGCCCACGGCATTTCGTAATGAGATAGCGTCACCAGCGGAGTGATGTTGTGCGCGGCCATCTCGGCAAACAGCTTGTCGTAGAAGGCCAGCCCGGCTTCGTTCGGCTCGGCGTCATCGCCGTTCGGGAAGATACGCGTCCAGGCGATCGAGACCCGCAGACAGTTGAAGCCCATCTCAGCAAACAGCGCGATATCCTGCGGGTAACGATGGTAAAAATCGATCGCCACATCTTTAATACCGCTGTCGCCGGCGACGCGCTCCACGACGTCGCCGAATACCCCCTGCGGCTGCACGTCGGAGGTGGATAAACCTTTGCCATCTTCCAGATATGCGCCTTCGACCTGATTTGCCGCGGTGGCGCCGCCCCATAAAAAGCCCTGCGGGAATGTTTTCATCGCTCTCTCCTGTGATTAATGGCTAACGGACAACAGCGGCTGGCCGGCATCCACGACGCTCGCGGACACAATCTCAACGCTACGGTAATCATCGCTGTTGCTGATAATAATCGGGGTCGCCAGGTCGTAACCGGCGTCCAGAATGGCCTGACGATCGAACTCCAGCAGCAGATCGCCGGCCTGAACTTTGTCCCCCTCTTTGACATGGGCGGTAAACGGTACGCCGTCGAGTTTGACGGTATCAATGCCGACGTGGATCAGTAGCTCAATGCCACTGTCGCTCAGCAGGCCGATAGCGTGTTTAGTCTGAAACAGTGAGGCGACCTCGCCAGAAAACGGGGCAATGACCTTGCCCACCGCCGGAATAATGGCTACGCCTTTGCCCAGCAGGCCGCTGGCGAAGGTGCGATCCGGCACCTGATCGAGGGCCAGTACGCTGCCGGACATCGGCGCCAAAATATCGTTTTCCGCCGCAGGCGCGATGACGACCGCCTGTTCTGCCTGGCTGCGCGGCAAGCCGGCGAAGAAGGTCAATACGCAGGCGAGAATGAAAGCCACGCCGGTGCCAATGAGACCGCCCCACACGCTAAAATCAATGCCGCCGGGCGGGATCATCTGTGCCGGAAAGAAAATGTTCGGCACCCCAAAGGAGTAGGCGTAGCTATTACTGAAGGCGGTAATCGCGCCGCCAATCGCGCCGGCGATACATCCGAAGATAAACGGGCGACGTAACGGAAGGGTCAGGCCATAAATGGCAGGCTCAGTGATGCCAAATAGCCCGGCGGAAAACGCGGAACCGGCCAGCATCCGCTGACGCGAATCGCGCGTGGCCAGCAGTATCCCCAGCACGGCGCCCACCTGGGCTATCACCGCCGGCAGAATGATCGGCAGCATAGAATCATGCCCCAACACGGTCATGTTATTGATCATCAGCGGTATCAACCCCCAGTGCAGGCCGAAGATAACGCATACTTGCCATAGCGCGCCCAGCACTGCGCCTGCCAGCCATGGGGCAAAAACGTAGATAACCTGATAGCCATTGGCAATCATGTGGCTCAGCCAGGTCGCCAGCGGGCCTATTACCAGAAAGGTCAGCGGCACAACCACCGCCAGACAGATTGCCGGGGTAAAAAAGTTCTTCATCGCCGACGGCAGCACCGCGTTACTCTTCCGTTCCAGCCAGCAGCAGACCCAGGAGGCGAGAATAATCGGGATCACCGAGGAGCTATAATTGATATAGGTCACCGGTATACCGAGAAAATGCTCCACGGGCGCTCCCGTCTGACTGGCTTCAAAGGCCTGCATCATTAGCGGGTGGGTTAACGCGCCGCCGATCACCATTGAGATAAACGGGTTGCCGCCAAACTTTTTGCCGGCGGTGTAGCCAAGAAACAGCGGGAAGAAAAAGAACAGCGCGTCGCTGGCGGCAAACCAGATTTTATAGGTCCCCTGCTGCGGCGTGAGCCATCCGCAGGTTAGCGCCAGCGCCAGCAGTCCTTTCAGCAGACCCGTCGCCGCCATCACGCCAATAAAAGGGGTAAAGATGCCGGAGATGATGTCGATCAGCTGACTTAATACCGAGCTTTTCGCCGCTTTCTCCTGCGGCACCGGTTCGCTGTCGTCACTTAACCCCGCCTGCTGGCGCACTGCCAGCCAGACATCGTGCACATGGTTACCGATGACCACCTGAAACTGGCCGCCGCTTTCGACTACCATGATCACACCAGGATTCGCCTTCAGCCCTTCGGCATCGGCCTTCGCGTTATCTTTCAATTTAAAACGCAGACGTGTCGCGCAGTGAACCAGACTCACAATATTCTCTTTGCCGCCGACGCGGTGAAGAATATCCTGCGCGAGTGCTTTATATTCCATGCTCTTTTCCTTACTGCCGCTGCCCACAGACAACCGGCGACTGAGTAGTAAAAATAAAAAAACCCGAGAACCACGCCGGTTGGCGTCGCGCTCAGGTTTTGCCTGCATCATGCAGTAACAATCCAGTTTTGTTGGGGGATTAACGCCCCTCTTTTCTTACCCGCTCGATATGAATGGCAAGAAACATAATCTCTTCGGTGGTCAGCGCCCGTTGATAATTCTTTTGCAGGTGCTTCGCCACCGTTTCCGCGCACTTCCACGCTTTGGCGTAGTTATCTTTCACCGCACTGTGCAGCGTAACGTCGTCATCCTGCACTACCGTTCGCGTTAACATGCGCTGGGCGAAAAACTTCAGATGGGTCACAAAACGCTGGTAGCTGAGCGACTCTTCATCGTAGCTAAGCTGCAGCTGATACTTCACCAGTTGCAGGATCTCCTGCATCACCCGCGTCACGTGCATCACTTCCGGCATTTCGCTGTTGAGCTGCGCCGTCACCAGATGCAAAGCGATAAACCCGGCTTCATCCTCGGCAAGCTCGACGCCCAGCCGGCGGGCGATGATGGCCCTCGCCTCCTGACCCAGTTCAAACTCCTTCGGATACAGCCGTTTAATCTCCCACAACAGCACGTTGCGAATCGCGACGCCGTTTTTCTGCCGCTCAATGGCAAAGTGACAGTGGTCAGTTAAGGTGATGTACAAACTTTCCTGTAACTTTCCCAACCGCCCGCGGGCCAGCTCGATGATACGATCGCAGGTGGTCATTACTTCTAACGGTATCTGACTGAGTAATTCGCCTAAGCGGCCAACCAGTTCATCGCTTTGTAAGGCGAAGACTTTTTCAATTTTACTTTCGTCCAACGAGTCGCCCACGCGCTTTTGAAAGGCCAGCCCTCGCCCCATCACCACCTGTTCGCGCTGCTGCTCGTTGACCACTACCACCACGTTATTATTAAGTACTTTGGCGATTAGCATATGAACCCCAGAAACAAAAAAACCTGACCCCCGACAAATGCCAGGTAATCAGGTTTCGCCTGCCGAAGCAGTAGCAATCCAGCTATTGCACTGTATCAACTTCTTGTGACGACTCAAGCGCGAGGGAATAAAAACGTGATACAGCTCGCGTCGTATCGTGCAGGAATAAGTGCTAATTACTAAAGTGCGTACGGAATAACACCGCCTTATCTAATAACGTGCAATCGCTTTCGCTATCTCTGCTGAGGTTTGCAAGGTGCGAATTTCATTAAAGAGGCCAAGCGCTTCCGTGTATTCTTTGCGTAAATAGCCCAGCCACTGCTTAATGCGCGCTACGTGATATAAACCGGTATCCCCCTGCTTTTCCAGCTGGGTATATTTTTTGAGTAACTCAACCACCTGTGGCCACGGCATACGCGGTTCATTGTATTTGATTACCCGGCTGAGATTCGGCACGTTGAGCGCGCCGCGGCCAATCATCACCGAATCACAGCCGGTAGCGGCCATGCACTCCTGCGCGCTTTGCCAGTCCCAGATTTCGCCGTTAGCAACCACCGGAATAGTCAGGCGCTGGCGGATTTCGCCGATGGCCTGCCAGTTGATGCGTTCAGCTTTGTAACCATCCTCTTTGGTGCGGCCATGCACCACCAGCTCGCTGGCGCCCGCCTGCTGGACCGCGTCGGCGATTTCGAAGCGCCGTTCGCCGCTGTCCCAGCCGAGGCGAACTTTCACCGTCACCGGCAGGTGATCGGGAACCGCTTCGCGCATGGCTTTCGCCCCGCGATAGATAAGCTCGGGATCTTTCAGTAACGTTGCGCCGCCGCCGCTGCCGTTCACCAGCTTCGATGGACAACCGCAGTTTAAATCCACGCCCCAAGAGCCAAGCTCCACCGCGCGGGCGGCGTTTTCCGCCAGCCATTGCGGGTATTGCCCCAACAATTGCACGCGCACCCGGGTACCGGACGGAGTGCGACTTTGATGGTGCAGTTCCGGGCACAGTCTATAGAACGATTTTACCGGCAGCAGTTGATCCACCACGCGCAGAAATTCGGTGATGCACAGATCGTAATCATTAACCTCGGTCAGCAGCTCGCGCACCAGCGAATCGAGCACGCCTTCCATTGGCGCCAGTAATACACGCATATCGTTACCCGGAAAAAAAAGAGGCGCTATGGTAGCGCCTCTGTGCGTCGGTTTAAAGATCTCAATATCAGACCTTAGCGTGGTGCGAGGCAGTTATCCTCTTTCCAGCCGTAAAGCCACTCGATACCGCGGTAAAATTCATCCTGCGTTTTGCCCTTCCATAGAAGATTACGTACCTGCCGTTCGACCCCCGCCGCGTGATAAATCCGCCCCATTTCACGAGTTGACCAGACAATTCGCGCGGTACGCGGAATACGCACCGACTCGTACAGCGCGAAGGCGCGAGCGGCGTCGCCGTCGCACTGCTGCAGCGCTTTACCTATCGTTACCGCATCCTCCAGCGCCATGCAGGCGCCCTGCGCCATATACTGCGCTACCGGATGGGCGGCATCGCCGACCAGGGTAATGCGATCGTTACCCCACTTTGCAACCGGCTCGCGGTCGGCGGTAGACCAGCGGCGCCAGGACGTTGGTTTGTCGAGCATTTGCCGCGGGCGGGGATGAATCCCTTTAAAGTAAGAAAGCACCTCTTCTTTGCTTCCGTCGCGCACGCCCCACTCTTCGCTTTCGCGGCTATGGAAAGTGACCACCAGGTTGTACTGTTTGCCGCCGCGCAGCGGATAATGCACCAGATGACAATGCGGCCCGGCCCACAGCACCGGCGCGTTAATCCGCAGGTCTTCCGGCATGTCGGCCGCCTCGATCACCGCGCGGTACACCACGTGGCCGGTGACCCGCGGCGCATCGCCGAGCAGACTCTGGCGCACCACTGACTTCACGCCGTCGCAGCCCAGCAGAATATCGGCGGTCCAGCTATTGCCTTTGTCATCAAAGACCGTCACGTCATCGGCGGTCTGGCGGATATCCACCACCTGAGTTGAAGTCCGGTATTCCACGCCGGGATGGGTCAGCGCGGCTTCCCAGACGGTGGCGTGAATGTCCACCCGATGGATCACCGCATACGGGCCGCCGAAATGGTCACGGAAGGCCTGGTCGGTCTCGATACGCACCACCTCTTCCCCATTCACCGCATCCATCATCGTGATATGGTCGGTAAACACCGCGCGCTGGCGCGCCACTTCGCCGACGCCGAGGCTATCCAGCGCTGAAAACGCATTCGGCCCCAGTTGAATACCGGCGCCGATTTCACCGATTTCATGCGCCTTTTCCAGCAGCATTACTTTGATTCCCTGGCGCGCCAGAGAGAGCGCCGTCGCCGCGCCGCCAATGCCGCCGCCGACGATAATTGCTCGCGTCACTTTCGCCATTTTCCTTCCTCCCTAGGCCGGAATTTTGTCTTGTTGATTTTCCGGCGCGGCGGCAATAAACGCCGGTAGCCGGGTACAGGCGTCGTAAACCGCCTGGCAGCGCGGATAATGGCTCAGATCGCACCCCATTCGCTGCGCGTTGGCCCACTGCGGCACCAGGCAACAGTCGGCGAGCGTTGGTCTATCGCCGACGCAGAAAGCGCCGGATTTCGATTGTCGCAGCAGTTGCTCCAGCGCACTCAGCCCTTGCTGGATCCAGTGAGCATACCAGCGTTTTTTGTCCGCTTCGCTGACCTTCAGCTCGTCGCTAAGGTAGCGTAAAACCCGCATGTTATTAATCGGATGAATATCGCAGGCGATGGCGTAAACCATCTCCAGCACCCGCATCCGCGCCGGATCCTCCTGCGGCAGCAGCGGCATCTGTGGGTAGTGGCGGTCAAGCCAGTCAACTATCGCCAGCGACTGGCCCAGCGATTCACCGTCATCGGTGATAAGCGTCGGCACCAGCCCCACCGGATTGAGCCGCCTGTACTCCAGCGCATTCTGCGCCCCGATGCGGATATTCACCCCCACGCTCTGATAATCGATACCCTTGAGGGCCAGCGCGATGCGCACCCGGTATGAGGCAGAGCTATTAAAAAAACTGTACAGCTTCATTGTTCACCTCACACCACGCGAACGGCGATAGGCGTCAGTCCGTCTACGTTGCCGGTAATCACATCGCCCTTCACCACCGCGCCGACGCCTTCCGGCGTGCCGGTGAAAATCAGATCGCCGGGCTGCAGTTCAAAAAAGCCCGACAGATAGCTGATGGTTTCATTTACTGACCAGATGAGGTGGCGTATATCGCTACGCTGATGATCTTCACCATTCACCTGCAGCCAGATCCCGGCTTGATTCACCTCGCGCGCCTCGGCGGCTTTATGCAGCGGCGCGACAGGAGCGGAAAGATCGAATGCTTTACCTATTTCCCACGGGCGCCCCATCTGGCGCATCTCCATCTGGCGGTCGCGGCGGGTCATATCGAGTCCGGTGGCATAGCCCCAGATATATTCCTGCGCCTGATCCAGCGGGATGTCGCGTCCCGCCTTGCCGATAGCGACCACCAGCTCAATCTCGTAGTGATAGTTGTCGGTCTGCGCCGGATACGGCAGATCCAGCGTTTCGCCAGCTGCGACCGGCACAACCGCATCCGCCGGTTTGCAAAAGAAGAACGGCGGTTCGCGATCCGGATCGAAGCCCATTTCACGGGCGTGGGCGGCATAGTTACGGCCTACGCAGTACACGCGGCGCACCGGGAACTGCTCATCGCTGCCAACAACGGGGAGACTAATCGGCGCCTGGGGAGCAAAAACGTATTGAGTCATGATGGTTTTCCTTCTTATTAATAACGCGCTTCGCGGAACAGACCTAAGGCCTCCTGTACCGGACGGTCCGAGAAGCTAAATAACACGCACTCTTCGCAGGCGTTGAACGATACGCCGTGCCAGGTTGGCGCCACGAAGATGTCTTTCGGCTGGAATGCGAAGGTTTGTTCGCCAATCGTCACCTGGCCGCTACCTTCCACTACGTGGTAGATGGTGCTGTCGGTGGTTTTCGCCACCCGCGACCGGAACCCTTTCGGCAACAGTTGCAGGAAAGCGCCCATCGAGGGCATCGGATAGCCGCCGGTGACCGGGTTGACGTAGCGCATCTTGTAGCCGTCCCATTCGTCGGCCTCGCCAAGATGGGTCAGGTCATGCAGCGCCTCGCGGCTACGGTCGTAGCGGTAGTTAAAAATCGGCGAGGAATTTCCCACCTGATGGCGCAGCGGCAACATGTTGGCAGCGTAGCGCGGCAGGTAGTCGCCCTCTTTACGCGTCACCGGCTGCTGCTCCTGCGGATAATCTTCAGCAAAACCGCAGCCGAGATAGTTGACCAGCGGTAAATCGAGACCATCGAGCCAGACCACCGGTTCATCGCCAGGATTGCCGTGATCGTGCCAGCGCCACTGCGGAGTCAGAATAAAATCGCCGGGGCGCATTGGCGTGCGCTCGCCGTCGACGGCGGTAAACGCGCCGTGGCCTTCCACGATAAAGCGCAGCGCCGACTGATTGTGACGGTGGCTCGGCGCCACCTCGCCCGGCATGATGAGCTGCAGGCCGGCATACAGCGACGCGGTAATGGACGACTGGCCGCGCAGCTGCGGGTTCTCCAGCACCAGTACCCGACGCACCGCCTCTTTAGCGCCGATTAACTGCCCGCTTTCCAGCAGCAGCGGGCGAATTTCCTGATAGTTCCAGTACGCCGGGGCGCAGTTGGCATTCGGCGTTTGCGGCACCAGATGGTGCAACGATTCCCACAGCGGCGTCAGATTCTGTCCAGCGATATGCTGATAGAATTGCTGACGATTGCGGTTCGATTGCGGAGTAGATGGCGTCATTATTATTCTCCTCATTTATTCGCGATACCGGCAGAGGGCAGCGCGTCGGGTACAGTTCCAGGGCGGCGAACCGCCAGCATCAGCAGGATGAGCATCACCGCGCCGATCGCCGCCGGTACCGCTATAACGTAAAACAGCGTGTCGAAAGAGAGATTCATCGCCATCATCATGCCGCCGGAGAGCGAACCAACGATGGCGCCGCAGCGGCCGACGGCGTTGGACCAACTGACACCGGTCGCGCGGCTCTGAGTAGGGTAAAGCGTGGCGGTCAGCGCATTCAGGCCTACCTGCGAACCACTCACGCCGATTCCGGTGCCGAAAATCGCCAGCGCCATCAGCCACAAACCGTTTTCGCTTAAACCGATCATCACGATGCACAACGCGCCCAGGCAGTAACTCAGCGCCAGCACAAGGAAGGGATTGAAACGGTCCATCAGGATGCCGAGCAACAGTGCGCCGAGCGTGCCGCCCACCTGAAACGCGGCGGTCACCCACGAAGCGTGCTGCAAATCGATACCACGATGGTTAAGCAGCGTCGGCATCCAGCTGGAGAGCAAATAGATAATCAGCAGGCTCATAAAGAACACCACCCAGAGCATCAAGGTGATCGTCAACTGGCGGCCGACAAACAGCTGGCTAATGCTGCCTTTCGGCCCGGCCGCCGATTCATCCAGCCAGAAATGGGTTTCGGAATAGCGCTCGCCGGTGATGGCGCTGACGGTTTTGGCGATGGTCTCCTGCGGCAGTCCGCGGCGAACCTGCCAGCGCGGCGATTCCGGCAGCGCCCACAGCAGCGCGACGGCCAGCAGCAGCGGCAGGATGCCGCCTAAGGCCAGAATGCCGTGCCAGCCGATATGCGCCACCAGTTGGGCGCTCACCACGCCGCCCAGCGCCGACCCCAGCGTGAAGCCGCAGAACATCAAGGTTACTAACGCCCCGCGGCGGCGAGCCGGCAGATATTCCGAAGTCATGGTAATGGTGTTGGGCATCGCCCCGCCCAATCCCAGACCGGTGAGAAAACGCAGGATCACTAGCATTTCAAGATTCGTCGAGAACGCGGAGAGCAGGCTAAATAAGCCAAACAACGCAACACAGAACTCAATCACCCGTTTTCGGCCAAAGCGGTCAGAAAGCGGGCCGCAGAGCAGCGCCCCGGCGGTCAATCCCAATAGTCCGGCGCCAAACAGCGGCGCGAGTTCGCTGGCGCTCAGTTGCCAGTGAACGCGGATATCGGGGGCGATAAAACCAATGGCGGCGGTGTCGAAACCATCAAGCATCACCACCAGAAAACAGCAAATAATCACACGCCACTGCAGGGCGCCAACCGGCGCTGCGTTGAGTAACGTCTGTAGTTCACGTCGTTGAGCCATAATGATGCCTCAGTGCAGGTCAGGGTAGATGTTGTATTTATTTCTTTTATGTTGCGATTTTGTAACTATGGCGATGAAATGTACAATGGCTTTTCGGGCATAGACATAACCTGGAGGTTATCTGCTGATGGCGAACTGGACGCAAAAGTTGAAGCTGCAGCATTTGAAAATGCTGGTGGCGCTGGGTGAGCAAGGCAATCTCACGCAGGTCGCGAAAATGATGAATATTACCCAGCCCGCACTCTCTAAGTGGCTGACGCAATTTGAAGAAGAAGTCGGCATGCCGCTCTTTGAGCGCCACAGTAAGGGCCTGCGCCCTTCGGAAGGCGGCAAACTGCTGCTTCAGCACGCCCAGCGGCTAATCAACGACATGTCGCGCTCGCAGTACGAGATCGAGCGCTTTAAACAAGGCGGGCTGGTCGGCAGCCTGATGATCGGCTGCTCGCCGGTGGCGACAGACTGCGTGGCGCAGGCGATCCTCGCCCTGCTTAAAGAGATGCCGACCCTGCATCTGAATATCGAAGAAAAAGTGATGACTCCACTGCTACACGACCTGCTCTCCGGCGTGGTCGATGTGGTCGTCGGACGTGTTGGGGGGCGCGCGCTGGAACTGCCGCTCAACTACCGTGTGCTCTATACCGAACCGGTATGCTTCGTCGCCCGTCCCGATCATCCGCTGGCCAGCAGGTCCCATCTGAGCTGGGCGGATCTTGCCGCCTGGCGCTGGATCGTCTGGCCTACCGGCACGCCCATTCGTCAGAGTATTGATAACGCGCTGGTCGATAACGGCGTCATGCTGCCGGAGAATACTATCGAGTCGGCCTCGATGAATGTCACCAGCAATTTGCTGCAAAGCAGCGATATGATCTCTATTCTTTCTTTGCGGCTGGCGCAGCATTACGCCGAACATGGGCAACTGGCGATTCTGAATTTGCCGCGTATTGAACAAAAAGGTAGCGTTGGGATGTTCTGGCGCAAAAGCGAAGTACCGTCGCTGGCGCTCACTCGTTTTCTGCACTACCTCGCAGAATAAGGCCGCTGTTCCCATTTTCTATGCTGACGATGCGTAGAATTCATGATGTGATCGGTAGCACATTTCAGGGTTTAATTGTATGATGAATGGCAGTTCATCAAGGGTTATTACCATGAGTAAGTCGCTGAATATTATCTGGCAGTACGCGCGAGCTTTCGTCCTGATTTACGCCTGCTTGTATGCGGGCATTTTTATCGCCGGGCTACTGCCCATCACAATTCCCGGCAGCATTATCGGCATGCTGATTTTGTTCGTGCTGCTGGCGCTGCAAATTATGCCGCCGCAGTGGGTCAACCCCGGCTGCAACATCCTGATTCGCTACATGGCGCTGCTGTTCGTGCCTATCGGCGTCGGCGTAATGCAGTACTGGGATTTGCTGCGCGCGCAGCTGGGGCCGGTGGCGGTCTCCTGCGCCGTCAGTACCTTATTAGTCTTTTTGGTAGTGAGCTGGAGCTCGCATCTGGTCCACGGTGAACGCAAAATCATCGGGCAAAAAGGAAGTAAAAAATGATCCATGAAATGTGGTGGTCGCTCCCGTTAACGCTGATTGTCTTTTTCCTTGCCCGCAAGCTGGCGGCGCGGTTTAAATTTCCGCTGCTCAACCCACTGCTGGTCGCCATGGTGGTCATTATTCCTTTCCTGCTGGTCACCGGCATTTCTTATGAACGCTATTTTGCCGGCAGCAAAATCCTTAACGATCTGCTGCAGCCGGCGGTGGTCGCGCTGGCCTTTCCGCTGTATGAACAACTGCACCAGATCCGCGCGCGTTGGAAATCCATCATCACCATCTGCTTTATCGGTAGCTGCGTGGCGATGATCACCGGTACCACCGTCGCGCTGCTGATGGGCGCCACCCCGCAAATCGCCGCTTCCATCATGCCAAAATCCGTCACTACGCCGATTGCCATGGCGGTCAGCGGCAGTATTGGCGGTATTCCAGCGATTAGCGCCGTGTGCGTCATTTTCGTTGGCATCCTCGGCGCGGTGTTCGGCCATACGCTGCTTAACGCCATGCGTATTCATACTAAAGCATCCCGCGGCCTGTCGATGGGTACTGCCTCGCACGCCCTCGGCACCGCCCGTTGCGCCGAACTGGACTACCAGGAAGGGGCATTTAGCTCGCTGGCGCTGGTACTGTGCGGAATTATTACCTCGCTGGTCGCGCCTTTTCTGTTCCCGGTGATCGTCGCTGTTGTTGGATAAATGTGATATGCATCACACTTATAAATGCAACAAATTAGCGTTGCACAAACAATGAGACTTATGTCACATATAGGGCCCGTACGGGCCCGTACACTAGCTTCCCATTACATTGTTATGAGGCAACGCTATGCACTCTCGTTTTCAAGCTGCTTTGACTAATCTGGCGGCAGACCTGCAGGCGGCCATCGCCCCGATGCTCGCAGACCCGCACTTCCCGGCGCTGCTCGAAGCCGATCAGGTGGCGACGCTACAACAAGCAACAGGTTTGGATGAAGACGCGCTGGCCTTTGCGCTACTGCCGCTTGCCGCCGCCTGCGCCCGTGCCGATCTTTCTCACTTTAACGTTGGCGCTATCGCCCGCGGCGTGAGCGGTCGCTGGTATTTCGGCGGCAACATGGAATTCCTCGGCGCCACCATGCAGCAGACCGTCCACGCGGAACAGAGCGCCATCAGCCACGCCTGGCTGCGCGGCGAAAAATCCCTGCGCGCCATTACCGTCAACTACACGCCTTGCGGCCACTGTCGCCAGTTTATGAACGAACTGAACAGCGGTCTGGCGCTGCGCATTCATCTGCCGGGTCGCGAAGCGCACTCCTTGCAGCACTATCTGCCAGACGCCTTTGGTCCGAAAGATCTGGAGATTAAAACGCTGCTGATGGATGAGCAGGATCACGGCTTCCCCCTCAGCGGCGATGCGCTCACGCAGGCGGCTATTCAGGCGGCGAACCGCTGCCATGCGCCGTACAGCAACTCCCCTTCCGGCGTGGCGCTTGAGCTGAAAGACGGCACCATTTTCTGCGGCAGCTACGCGGAAAACGCGGCGTTCAATCCGACGCTACCGCCGCTGCAGGGCGCGCTGAACCTGCTGAGCCTTAACGGTTACGACTATCCGGATATCCAGCGCGCGCTGTTAGCCGAGAAAGCCGACGCCGCGCTTATCCAGTGGGATGCGACCGTTGCAACCCTGAAAGCGTTGGGCTGTCAGAATATCGACCGCGTGCTGTTAGGTTAACTAGCCAGATAGCCTGAGCAGATTGCCGGATGCGCCTTTGGCTTATCCGGCCTGGATTCGGTAATCTGCCATATTGCTGAAAATCCCCGCAATTAAACGATGGTTTCTTGCGCTTACCCGGCGGGTAAAGTAGCCTGAAGCTTCCCTCGTTCACCATTGAGTCAAGTTCATGTTAAAGCGTGTGTTATACAGCCTGTTAGTCCTGCTCGGCCTGCTGCTGTTGACCGTGCTGGGTCTTGACCGCTGGATGAGCTGGAAAACCGCGCCCTATATTTACGATGAGCTGCAGGATCTCCCCTACCGCCAGGTTGGCGTGGTGTTGGGTACTGCCAAATATTATCGCACCGGCGTGATCAATCAGTATTATCGTTACCGGATCCAGGGCGCGCTCAACGCTTACAATAGCGGTAAGGTCAATTATCTGCTGTTAAGCGGTGACAACGCCCTGCAAAGCTATAACGAACCGATGACCATGCGCCGGGATCTGATCAAAGCCGGCGTCGATCCGGCGGATATCGTGCTGGACTACGCTGGTTTCCGCACCCTCGATTCGATCGTGCGCACCCGCAAAGTGTTCGATACCAACGATTTTATTATTATCACCCAGCGCTTCCACTGCGAGCGCGCGCTGTTTATCGCCCTGCATATGGGGATTCAGGCGCAGTGCTATGCGGTGCCTTCGCCGAAGGATATGTGGACCGTGCGTCTTCGCGAGTTTGGCGCCCGGTTTGGCGCGCTGGCGGATCTCTATATCTTCAAACGCGAACCGCGTTTCCTCGGGCCGCTGATCCCCATCCCGGCGCAGCAGCATGAAGTTCCGGAGGATGCGCAATCCTACCCGGCGGTCACGCCTGAGCAGTTGCTGGAGCTACAGAAAGAAAAATAACCTGCGTCGTTTCGTCGATTTGAGATATAAAAAAACCCGCGCCAGGCGCGGGTTTTGTATGGGTTCAATCTTATTTCTTACGCGCGTATTTCAGTGAATCCAGCGCCACGGCGAAGATGATAATCGCCCCTTTAATAATGTACTGCCAGTATGGATTGACGCCGATGTAGGTCAGACCGTAGTTGATGACGGTAAAGATAATAACCCCGGTCACCACGCCGAAAACCGTACCCACGCCGCCGCTGAAGGAAACGCCCCCCACCACGCAGGCGGCAATCGCATCCAGTTCGTACATAAAGCCGAGGTTGTTGGTCGCCGAACCGATACGTCCGGCTTCCAGCAGCCCGCCGAAGGCGTAAAACACCCCGGACAAGGCATAAATCATCAGCAGGTTCAGCGCCACGTTAACGCCGGAGACACGCGCGGCTTCCGGGTTACCGCCGATAGCGAAGATATTTTTACCGAAACGGGTTTTATTCCACAGGATCCACACGAAGAAGATAGCGATCAGCGCGTAGAAAGTAATGTACGACAGGCGGAATGAACCTAAAGCGACAAAGCCCTGGGCAAACTGCGAGAAGTGGCTGTCGAAACCGGAAATCGGCGACGCGCCGACGAAGTCGTAGTACAGGGAGTTGATACCGTAAACGATAATCATCGTCCCCAGGGTAGTGATAAACGGCGTCACGTTGAGATAGGCAATGACGATACCGTTAATCAAGCCAATCACCGCGCCAATTGCGCAAACCAGCAGAATAACCAACGGGATCGGCATGGTCGCCATCTCCGGGAACACCTTGTTGGCGTTATCCACCGCCTGCAGCATGGTAGCCGCCACCACCGCCGCCAGACCCACCTGACGTCCGGCGGAAAGGTCGGTCCCTTGAGTAACAATCAGCCCGGCGACGCCGAGAGCGATGATAATACGTACCGAGGATTGCGTCAGGATGTTACTTAAGTTCAGCAGACTTAAGAAGGTCGGGTCCTGGAAAATAATAATGGCCAGCAAGACCAAAAGTACAACGTAAATCCCACCCTCTTTCAGGTAAGTGAGGAAACTCTTTTTATTTAACGCACTCATGGAAAGCCCCTGATCTCAAAGGTGCAATGATGCAAGACGCAGAATTTCATTTTGCGTCGTGGTTTTGGTCTCAACAATTCCGGCAACCAGCCCGTTGCTCATAACCAGAATACGGTCGGTAATTCCCAGCAGCTCCGGCATTTCAGAAGAGATAATAATGATGCCCTTATCTTTTTTAGCCAGTTCGGCAATCAGCTGGTAAATTTCAAATTTCGCGCCGACGTCAATTCCGCGGGTCGGTTCATCAAGCATTAATATTTCCGGTTGGGTTAATAACCAACGGCCGATAATAACCTTCTGCTGATTCCCGCCGGAAAGCGAACCGATTTGCGTTTGATGACCTGGCGTTTTTACACGCATGGAATCGATAACCCATTGGGTATCGCTTTTCATCCGTGAATTGTCCAACAGGCCGACCTTGTTTTTATACTTCTTGATATTTGATATCAGCGAGTTAAAACCAATATCGAGATAAGCATAAATCCCCGTCGAACGACGCTCTTCGGTTACCAGCGCAAAGCCGTGGTTAATCGCTTCGTTAGCGCTATGGTTATTAATTTTTTTACCATGCAGGGTAATAGTGCCGCTGGCCTTTTCGCGGATGCCAAACAGCGTTTCAACGATATCGGTACGCTTCGCGCCTACCAGCCCGGCAATACCGAGAATTTCGCCCTTATGCAGATCGAACGAGACATCGCGGATCGACGGCTGGCGCAGCGAGGTCAGGTTACGAACTTCAAGGATTACTTCGCCCGGTTTGTTTTGTTTATCCGGAAAACGCTGGTTCAGCGAACGGCCAACCATCATCGCAATGATCTTATCCATATCCAGCCCTTCCAGCGGCTGGGTGGCAATCCACTGACCATCGCGCAGGATAGTAATCTCATCGCAGAGCTGGAATATCTCCTCCATTTTATGGGAGATATAAACAATGCCGCAGCCACGCTCTTTCAGCTTGCGGATTATTTTAAACAGGTGATTGACCTCTTTTTCGGTCAGCGATGAGGTAGGCTCATCCATAATGACTATTTTGGCGTCATAGGAGAACGCCTTCGCAATTTCAATCATCTGCATCTGCGATACCGATAACGTCCCCACGCGAGCGCGCGGGTCAATATCAATATCCAGTTCATCAAATATCGCTTTGGTATCGCGATACATTTTATCCTGATCGACAAACATACCTTTGGTGGGGTAACGCCCCAGCCACATGTTGTCCATGACCGAACGTTGTAGAACCAGGTTTAACTCCTGGTGCACCATTGAAATACCGTTCTCCAGGGCTTCTTTCGCCGAATGGAAATCGATCTCTTTTCCCTGAAAAAGAATACTGCCGGAATCTTTTTGATAGATCCCAAATAAGCATTTTAATAATGTCGATTTACCCGCGCCATTCTCCCCCATTAATGCATGGATTGAGTGCGGACGAACCTTCAGGTTGACATTATCAAGAGCTTTCACGCCGGGGAAAGATTTGTTGATGTCGCTCATTTCCAACAAATATTCGCCCGACTGTACGCTATTATTGCTGACCATAGTTATACCTGGCTGCGTTCGTGCCGATCCGCGACGATAAGTTATATCGCAGCAAAATCGGCTTCGGTATCAGGAATAATCGGGCGCGCTGAACGCGCCCGCAATGCATGTAAAACTTATTTACCGATAAACTGGCTGAGGTTGTCTTTATCGACGCCTACGTATGGTACGCGGACAATCTTATTCTCAATTTTCCAGTTGGTGCCAGCAGCAGGCTCTTTGCCGTCAGCCAGGTTCTTCGCCAGATCGAAAGTCGCTTTCGCCTGGTTGTTGGCATCGTTCAGCACGGTACCGGCCATCGCGCCGGATTTCACCAGCGCCAGCGCTTCTGGCAGGGCATCGACGCCGAACACCGGAATGCTGCTCTTGTTATGCGCTTTCAGCGCTTCTACCGCGCCCATCGCCATCGCATCGTTGTTAGCGATCACCACTTCGATTTTGTTGGCGTTCGGACCGGAGAGCCAGGCGTCCATTTTATCTTTCGCTTGCGCGGTATCCCACATGGCGGTATCTAACGCCAGTTGCTGAGTTTTAAGACCTTTTTCATTGAGCTCTTTGATAACGTAGGAAGTACGCGCTTCGGCATCCGGGTGGCCCGGCTCGCCTTTCAACAGAACAAACTGAATCTGACCATCTTTATTCAGATCCCAGTTAGGGTTCGCTTTCCAGTGTTTAGCGATAAGATCGCCCTGGATAATCCCGGATTCTTTGGAGTCGGTACCTACATAGTAGGCTTTATCGTAGCTATCCAGTGCCTTGCGCGATGGCTCTTTGTTAAAGAACACCACCGGCACATTTTGCCCGCGCGCTTTGTCGATAACCGTACCCGCCGCCGCCGGGTCAACCAGGTTGATCGCCAGCGCCTTCACCCCTTTCGCCAGCAGCACGTCGATCTGATCGTTCTGTTTGGACTGATCGTTCTGCGAGTCATTCATCAGCAGCTTCACGTCCGGCGCAGATTTGCCGTCTTTTTCGATAGCTTTACGCACGACGGACATAAAGTTGTCGTCATACTTGTAGATCGTAACGCCGATACGGGTATCCGCGGCATGCGCTGCGGCGCCGAAAAGCATACCAGCCATGACGGCGGACAGAGCTAAGACCTTCTTATTCATGGAATCTCCGGTTTTATTATTTTGCATCGTTTTTTTTGGCGTGAAGATAGCTGGCGGGAGTTGTTACATTAGGGTTACCGCACAACGATATTCACAACGTTAATTCTGTCTTCCGTGTAGGGTAACGCTCCAGAAAAACGGCTTCATCAAGTGCCTAACCTATTGTTTAAGATGATGTTTAAACGCATCATCAGCACAGCCTGGTTCGGACTGGTCAACGCTGCCATCATAAACAGCGTAATGTTAATATACTGTGAATTTACTCACAGATTGAAAGCGGTTACATCGATGGATAGATTCAGTTAGTGATCGGCCCCACACTTTGCTTCTGCGTCACAGAATGGCGGCGCACCAGCGTGGGCATAAAACAGTGGCTGGCCTCACTATCGAGTTTTCCTGCCGCCCCTTGTAGCGCCAGTTCGGTAGCCAATTTGGCCATCGACATAATGGGATAGCGCACCGTGGTCAGCTGCGGATCGGTGTAACGGGAAATGGGAATGTCATCAAAGCCAATCAGCGAGAGATGCTGCGGCACAGCAATGCCGTTATCCTTGAGGGTGGTGAGCGCGCCGGCAGCCATACTGTCGTTATAGGCAAACACCGCCGTCAGGCCTAAATTACGCCCAAGCAGTTCCACCATCGCCGCTTCGCCGCCCTGCATATCCGGCGATCCCGAGCCAATCCAACTTTCCGGGGCGATAATACCCTGCTCCTGCAGCGCCTTACTCCACCCTTCACGGCGCAGTTCATCATCCTCAATGCCGTGGTTGGAAGAGAGATAGCCAATCCGCTGATGGCCGTGATTGAGCAGCATCCGCGTAGCCATGAGCGCGCCGCTGACGTTATCGAGACCCACACAGCGGTGCGCGAAGCCGGGTACAATGCGGTTAATCAGCACCATGCCCGGAATATGCTGCATAAAATCGCCGAGTTCGGCATCGCTTAACGCTTTCGAATGCACGATAAGCGCCGAACAGCGCTGGCGAATCAGCACCTCAATGGCGTTGCGCTCTTTTTCAGCTTCATGATAACTGTTGCCGATCAGGACATATTTCTGGTGCTGCTGCGCGACGGTATCCACCGCTTTCACCAGCGCGCCGAAAAAGGCGTCCGACACATCCATCACCACCACGCCGATGGTATCGCTAACCTGGGTCGCCAGCGCCTGGGCATTGGCATTGGGTCGATAGCCCAGCTGCGCGACCGCTTTCATCACCGCTTCCCGCGTATCCGGGCTCACCAGCGCGCTGTTGTTCAGCACCCGTGAGACCGTCGCTACGGAGACCCCCGCCTGACGGGCGACATCACGAATGGTGATCATGGAGACCCACCTTAATAGCATTACAATACGTCACACCCACCTCCTGTGTTCAGCAAGGTGGCTATTCTGGCAGTGACGCGCGCCGCGCTACGTGAGTGAGGTCACACCGCTGGAAACGGTTACATCCATTTTGTTAATGATTGTGATCGAGATCGTTATACGGATGTATCTCTTGTTGTTGTCCCTGAGGCTCTCAGGGTTAACTGACGCCATAGCCACTCAACGGGCCCCTGGCGGAAATGACGCAGCCAAAACTGCGAGAAGAGGAGATTAACCGCCCACACCGCCGGCACAAAGGCCAACAGCTGAAAACGGTCAAATTTCATAAACAGGCCGAGATGATAGAACAGCGTGGTGCAGATCAGGGTTTGCAGTAAATAGTTACTGAGCGCCATCCGCCCAACGCAAGCAATCGCGCCGACCAGACGGAAGCGGCATAATTGCGGCCAGAATCCCCACGCCAGCGCGGCATAGCCGATGGTTTGAAGCGGCGCGCCAAGTTCACGCGGCGCCTGCAGCAGAAAACCACACCAGCGGTAGTCCCATTGCAAGTACCACTGCGCGGCGATGGCCGGCACATTCACCGCCATCCCGGCAATAATCAGCACAAACCCGACGCGGCGGTAGTGACTAAGGCTAAACTGCCCTTTCAACCAGCCGCAGCGCATTAGCGCCGCGCCCATTAGCATCATCCCCGCCAGCTGCCAGCCGTACTGCACGCCCAGCGCCACCAGGTTATCGGACAGCATATCCGCGCGATTGCTCACCGCCTCCATACCGCCTTTGAGCTTCCAGAACTGTTCATACTGCACATTCGCGGCATCGGGCACCCATGACCGGCTGGCGCCGTTGGCGGAAATCAATCCCAGCAATACCAGCACCGCAATACCGATGAGATATAGCACTACGCCGGTATTAAATAGCGATTTAACGTGATGGGCATCGCGTACCATGCGCCAGGCAATCAGCCCCACCAGCGCATAGGCCAGCAGAATATCGCCATCCCAGAAAAAGAGGCCGTGAATAAAACCAAGTAGGGCAAGCAGCGTTAGCCGCGACTGGATCCAGCGTTTACCGCGTACCAGCAGCATTTGTAATCCGGCGCCGAACAGCAGAGCAAACAGGGTGAGGAATTTCACCTGCGCAAACAGGTCGAGGATTGCCCAGCTCCAGGCGTCGCTCAGCGAAATACTCCCGGCCCATGCTGGATTAAGATAGGCCGCCTTCGGCAAGCCGAAGGCGGTGATATTCAGTAGCAGAATGCCGAGGATGGCGACGCCGCGAACGAAGTCCAGCGTGACGTTTCTCTCCATGCACCCTGCTCCGAATTAATTGTGGTGACGTACGGCGCGCAGGAACTCCTGGCGGGTATTCTGGCTGGATTTAAACAGACCGCCAAGCGAAGTGGTGGTCGTGGCGCTGGTCGCATCGCGGATGCCGCGCGCTTTCACGCAGTAATGCACCGCGTCAATGGATACCGCGACGTTACTGGTACCGAGCAGGGTCTGCAGCGCAGTGAGGATCTGCTGCGTCAGGCGCTCCTGCACCTGCGGACGCTGGGCAAAGAACTGCACGATGCGGTTAATTTTCGACAGGCCGATTACCGAATCTTTCGGGATATAAGCTACGGTCGCTTTGCCGTCAATCGTCACAAAGTGATGTTCACAGGTACTGGTCAGCGTGATATCGCGAACCGTCACCATCTCGTCAACTTTCATTTTGTTTTCAATAACGGTGATTTTCGGGAATCTGGCATAATCCAGACCGGAGAAAATCTCATCAACGTACATTTTTGCGATGCGATGCGGAGTCTCCATCAGGCTGTCGTCACTGAGATCAAGATTCAGCAGCTGCATAATCTCAGTCATGTGCCCGGCGATCAGACGCTTGCGCGTTTCATTATCAATTTCTTGTACTGGCGGACGCAGCGGCGTCTCCAGCCCACGAGCGACCAGCGCTTCATGAACGAGTATGGCTTCTTTACTCAATGATGACATTTAGGTTCTCCTGCAGGTGTGGCGCTCTTTGCTCTTCTGAGGGCAAAGTTTGCACTCATTGTGCGTGAGGTGGCGCACATAATCCAGTAGCCGTCACGATAATTATTGAAATTGGCGCAACCTTTCATTTTTACCGCTGCGGTTGGACGTTGTCGATGCGCCACGCCAGCGAGCCCCGCCGCTACCGCGCGCAATCATAAGTACTGTAGATGTTCTGAGATGTTCTTTATAACTCGTATTAATGATGCAATAGCTTTGCGCGACGGGAAAGTGAAAGTTGCTCACCGGTTAATGAAATATCTGTATTATTAAGCATTACACATAGATACCCGAGGAGCCCTGCATGGAACTGCTTGAAGAGCATCGCTGTTACGAGGGTCGACAGCAACGCTGGCGTCATCACTCCAGTACCCTGAACTGCGCCATGACGTTTAGCATCTTTTTACCGCCGGCGACGGAAACCGCCCCGCCGCCGGTGCTGTACTGGCTATCCGGTTTGACCTGCAATGACGAAAACTTTACCACTAAGGCCGGCGCTCAGCGGATAGCCGCCGAACTTGGCATCGCGCTGGTGATGCCCGACACCAGCCCGCGCGGCGATGACGTCGCCGATGATGCCGGTTACGATCTCGGTAAAGGCGCAGGTTTTTACCTCAACGCCACTCAGGCGCCGTGGGCGGCGCATTTTCGCATGTACGACTACCTGCGCGATGAGCTGCCGCAGTTAATTAACAACCAGTTCCAGGTCGCCGACCGTTGCGCCATCAGCGGCCACTCGATGGGCGGCCACGGCGCGCTCATCGTGGCGCTGAAAAACCCAGGGCGCTTTACCAGCGTCTCGGCCTTCGCGCCGATCGTCAACCCATGCAAAGTTCCGTGGGGACAAAAAGCGTTCAGCGCCTATCTCGGCGATGATGAGGCGACCTGGCAGGAGTGGGACAGCTGCGCGCTGATGCAGGCAAGCCAGGCCGGGGATGCCATTCCGACTTTAATTGATCAGGGTGACGCCGACCAGTTTCTCGGTACCCAGCTGCAGCCCGCGGTCCTTGCAGAGGTGGCGCGACAGAAACAGTGGCCGCTGAGCCTGCGTATCCAGCCCGGCTACGACCACAGCTACTATTTCATTGCCACCTTTATAGAAGATCATCTGCGCTTCCACGCGAAGCATCTTTTTAAGTAACCCCCTACTCTGCTCCGCCGGGCATCCTCCGCTTGCCCGGCTTTTTATCATCGTCAGGAACTACCTTGTCGCTACGGGCGATAATTTGTTGTTTAAAACACAACACATATGATTTAGCATATATGTACTCCGATGATAATCTGGTCAACCATGATAAAACCTATCCAGCTGTTTAAAATTCTGGCGGATGAAACCCGTCTAGCCATCATCATGTTGCTACGTGAGTCCGGCGAACTGTGCGTCTGCGATCTGTGTACCGCCACCGGGCAATCCCAGCCGAAAATATCGCGTCATATGGCGATATTACGTGAGTCCGGACTGGTGCTCGACCGTCGGCAAGGGAAATGGGTCCACTATCGCCTCTCGCCCCATATGCCGGCTTGGGCGGCGGAGATCATTGCCGCATCCTGGCAGAGCATGAGAGAAGATATTGACGAATGGCGCACGAAATCAGCGTGTAGCACCTGTTGATACATATATATAAACGCATATATTGGAGTAGGAAATGTTGTTGGCCGGTAGTCTCTTTTTATTCACGCTGGTGTTGGTTATCTGGCAGCCCCGGGGCCTCAGCATCGGCTGGAGCGCGAGTATTGGCGCAGTGCTGGCGCTGGTCAGCGGCGTTATTCATCCCAGTGATATTCCTGTGGTCTGGAATATCGTCTGGAACGCAACTGCGACTTTTATCGCGGTAATTATCATCAGCCTGCTGCTCGATGAATCGGGCTTTTTTGAATGGGCCGCGCTGCATGTCTCCCGCTGGGGCAACGGGCGCGGTCGTCTGCTGTTTAGCTGGATTATCCTGTTAGGCGCGACCGTTGCGGCGCTGTTTGCTAACGATGGCGCAGCGCTCATTCTGACTCCCATCGTCATTGCCATGCTGCTCGCTCTGGGGTTCAGCAAAAGGACAACATTGGCCTTTGTCATGGCAGCCGGGTTTATTGCCGATACCGCCAGCCTGCCGCTTATCGTTTCTAATCTGGTAAACATTGTCTCTGCTGACTTCTTCCGGCTTGGTTTTACGCAATACGCCTCTGTAATGGTTCCTGTTGATATTGCTGCCATCGCGGCCACGCTGGGCATGCTGCATCTGTTTTTCCGCCGGGATATTCCGGCAACCTACAACGTCACTTTGCTGAAAACGCCTGCCAGCGCGATTAAAGATCCCGCAACCTTCAAGGCTGGCAGGGTTGTTCTGCTTTTGTTGCTGGTTGGTTTCTTTGTTCTTGAACCGCTGGGGCTGCCCGTTAGCGCCATCGCCGCTGTCGGAGCTGCTGTTCTGTTTGCCGTTGCGAAAAAAGGTCACGCTATCAATACCGGTAAAGTATTGCGCGGCGCGCCCTGGCAGATCGTTATTTTCTCGCTGGGTATGTACCTGGTGGTCTACGGTCTGCGCAATGCGGGCTTAACGGAATATCTGTCGGGTGTCCTGAATATGCTGGCGGATAAGGGACTGCTGGCGGCAACGTTTGGCACGGGCTTCCTGACAGCTTTCCTGTCGTCGGTAATGAACAATATGCCAACGGTCCTGGTGGGCGCGCTGTCGATTGAAGGAAGCACCGCTTCTGGCGTTATCAAAGAAGCGATGATCTACGCCAACGTGATTGGGTGCGATTTAGGCCCCAAAATCACGCCAATAGGCAGTCTGGCGACCCTGCTGTGGCTGCACGTACTGTCGCAGAAGAGTATGACCATCAGTTGGGGATATTACTTCCGCACCGGCATCATCATGACGCTACCCGTGCTGTTTGTCACTCTGGCCGCGCTGGCGCTGCGGCTCTCTCTCACTCTATAACGAGACACTTATATGAGTAATATCACCATCTATCACAACCCGGCCTGCGGCACGTCACGTAATACGCTGGAGATGATCCGTAACAGCGGTAATGAACCCACCGTTATTCACTACCTTGAAACACCGCCGACTCACGATGAGCTGGTTAAACTTATCGCAGAGATGGGGATCGCGGTGCGTACTCTGCTACGCGAGAATGTTGAACCTTATGCCCAGTTGGGACTCGCGGAGGATAAGTTCACCGACGAACAGTTAATAGAATTTATGCTCGCTCATCCCATCCTGATTAATCGCCCTATTGTGGTTACTGAACGGGGAACCCGCTTATGTCGGCCTTCTGAAGTGGTACTGGATATCCTGCCCGATCCGCAGCAAGGCGCTTTTAGCAAAGAGGATGGAGAAAAGGTGGTGGATGAAAGAGGCAAACGGCTGATACCTGGCGGATAGCGGCGTACACGTTTTATCGGGGCTGCCGCCACTGAAGTTACTTCAGCGGCGGCTGACAGTTTATCGCTATCAGAAGCGGTAATCGACGGCCATAAAGTAGCGACGGCCATCTTCGGTATAGCTGTAATCGTCGCGGTTCAGATCTTTGTCGCCAACGTTAAGCACGCCGGAGCGCAGTTTCACGTTTTTACTGACCTGCCACGCGGCGCCGATATCGAACATGGTATAACCGCCTGGGGTTTTACCCGTCGCGCTTACCGCACGCTGCTCGCCGGTATAGTTGGCCGTGACGTAGAAAGACCAATCCTCCAGCGGTTTCCAGTCGAGGGTACCGTTAGCGGTATGGAACGGCAGCGTCTGCAGCGGTTTATTGCCGCCGTTGCTCAGATCGCGACCATCGTTATAGGTATAGTTGACCGTCAGTTTCCACTCTTCGCCGAACGGAACCTTCACTTCGGTCTCCACGCCTTTAATCCGCGCTTTGTTGACGTTGAAGTAGCGGAATACCGGCACGCGCTTACCGTTCACGGTCTTCCAGCCGACGAAGTTCGGGTAACCCGGCGCCTCGCTGGCGCTGGAGGTGCGCAGGATGTCGATCATATCGTCAACGTTGTTCTGGAAGGCGGTCACGCTGCCTTCAACACCTTCCAGCCAGCCCTCTTCACCGCTGTAATACAGACCAAGCTCAAAGCTTTCGCTGGTTTCCGGCTTCAGATTCGGGTTACCGATAATGCTGCAGCTACCGCGACAGGAGTTGGTGGTCCAGTCCGGGTTCAATTGCAGCAGCGACGGCGCTTTAAAGGCCGTAGCCCAACCGCCTTTCACGGTCACGGTATCGGTGGCGTTATAGACCAGGTACGCACGCGGGCTCCAGTGATCGCCGTAGGTTTGGTGATCGTCCATACGGATGCCGGTGGTCAGCGCCAGCGGTTCAAAGATCCGCCACTCATCTTCGAGGAACAGCGCGTACTGGCTGGCGGAAGTCGATTTGCCGCCGCTGCTCAGGTTTACCGGATCTTTGAGTTTATCGTGGCGCCATTCACCGCCGAGGGTCACGATCTGGTTGATCATACCCAGCGGCATCACATATTTACCATCGACCGCATTACTCTCAGAAGTAATAGTGCCCGCCTGCCCTGGATTTTTGTTATCCACTTTCTCGCCGTAGAATTTCACTTCGCTATTACCAACGTCCCAGCGCCCGTTATGGGTCAAAGAGTAGTTCTGACGTTCGAGGCGGTTTTTGTCGAGCGAGTCTGAATCGCGATCCTGGCGATCGAAACCGTAGCCGGCGGTAATGTCCTGGTTCTCCGTTGGCGTCCAGGCGAACTCAACGTTGCCGTCGCGGCTGGTAAAACCTTCAATGCGCGGCGTTTCGCCCGCGGCGTTGCTGGAAGATTGCTGATCGTCTTTACTGCGTTTCGCCAGGCTACCGTAGGCTTTCATGCCCAACACGCCGTCAATCAGCGGGCCGCTGGTGAAGAACTGGCCGTTATAAGTGTCACCGCGATCGCGGTGTTCCTGAATAGTGGCATCGCTGCTGAGGGTACCGGTCCATTTCTGGCCGATTTTTTTAGTAATGATGTTGACCACGCCGCCGAGCGCGTCGGAACCGTACAGGGAAGACATCGGGCCGCGCACTACTTCAATCCGCTCGATGGAGTCCACCGGGATCCAGTTAAGATCGAAATCGTTATGGCGGAAGACAGCGTTACGCGAGTTCACCCGTTTGCCATCGATCAGGATCAGCGTATAGCTGCTACTCAGGCCGCGAATACTCACGCCCTTACGGTTATCCCCTTCGTTGGTGAGCTGAACGCCAGGCACATCGCGCAGCACGTCCTTCAGGTTCTGCACCGGCTTACGCTGCAAGTCCTGTTGGGTGATAACGCTGATACTGGCGGGGGCATCTTTGACGCTCTGTTCAGTCGCCGCGGCGGTGACAACCAGCGTTTCGTCATCATTTGCGGCCAGCGCCGGAAATGCCAATGCTACGACGGACGCGCACAGTCCCGCCCGGGCAAAAGGGTTTAACCTGAACATACCAAATCTCCATGAGGTCAACTACAAATCAAACAAAGGGTGCTACTTGCACATCTTGTCGACACGCGGCTCTGGCGGCTGCGCGCAAATTTTTACAGTCGATGTGGCTGGTCGCCCCTTGCCTTTCATGGTTGAGCGGCAAGATATGGAGATTGGCTTCATCCTGAATTTTCCGAAATGATAAGGATAATGATTACAATTATCAATACAATTATGAAGAAGTGTGTCCGTTTGTAATTCTTGCAGGCATAAAAAAAGCCCTCTTTAAAAGAGGGCTTTATCGAAAGCGGCAGTGTATGAAGTTAGCCTTTAAAGCGTTCCGGGAACTTCATCTCGCTGTAGCGCACGAAGCGGGTACCTTTCACCAGCTTGTAACCAAACCAGATAACCAGGAACAGCGGAATGCCGATGTAGGTCGCCGCCACGCCGCCCCAATCAATGGTGTCCTTGAGGAAGGCTTCATAGTTCTGGCCAAGGGTGATGATAAGGCACAGTACGAAGGCGAAGATCGGCCCCAGCGGGAAGAAGCCGGAACGGTACGGCAGGTTATTAATATCGTTACCCTGCAACACGTAACCACGACGGAAACGGTAGTGGCTGATCGCAATCCCCAACCAGGCGATAAAGCCGGTCATCCCGGAGGTGTTCAGCAGCCACAGGTAGACCGTCTGGTTGCCGAACATCGAGGTCAGGAAGCACAGCGCCGCAATCACGGTCGTCGCATACAGCGCATTGCGCGGTACGCCGCCTCTCGACAGCTTCGAGAAAATGCGCGGCGCTTTGCCGTCGCACGCCAGGGTATACAACATACGCGTAGAGGCGTACATCCCGGAGTTACCCGCCGACAGCACCGCCGTCAGGATAACCGCGTTCATGATAGCCGCCGCAGAGAGCAGACCGGCGTGCTCGAACACCAGGGTGAACGGGCTAACGGAAATATCTTTAACGTCGTTACGCAGCAGGCTCGGATCGGTATACGGGATGATCAGGCTGATAATCAAAATCGCGAAGACATAGAACAGCAGGATACGCCAGAACACCTGACGCACCGCGCGCGGAATGTTCTTCTCCGGATTTTCCGATTCGCCCGCGGCAATACCGATGAGCTCGGTGCCCTGGAAGGAGAAACCGACAATCATCGCCACGCCGATCATCGCCGCAAAGCCGCCGGCAAACGGCGCGTCATCAATGCCCCAGTTGCTCCAGCCCGCCGGCGTCGTGCCTTCGAAAATGCCAAAAATCATCATGATGCCGACGATGATAAAGATAATCACGGTGGCAACTTTAATCAGCGAGAACCAGTACTCCGCTTCGCCGAAGCCGCGTACCGAGATCCAGTTCAACAGGAACATGATACCAAGGAACAGCGCGCTCCAGATCCAGCCGGGGGTATCCGGGAACCAGTAGCTCATCACCAGCTGCGAGGCAACGAGGTCAACGGCGATAGTCACCGCCCAGTTGTACCAGTAGTTCCAGCCCAGCGCGAAACCAAAGCCTTCTTCTACGTAGTTCTGACCGTAGGTCGCAAAGGAGCCTGAAACCGGCATAAACGCCGCCAGCTCGCCGAGACTGGTCATCAGGAAATACACCATCAGACCGATCAGAATGTAGGAAAGCAGCGCGCCACCGGGGCCTGCCTGTGAAATTGTTGCGCCAGAGGCAACGAAAAGACCTGTACCGATGGAACCGCCAATAGCGATCATGGTCAAGTGGCGCGCTTTTAGCTCGCGGCGGAGCGTGGGCGCTTCTGTGGTTTTAGTTTCCGAAACCATGTGAAAATGCTATCCATCCAAAAAATGAGGCGCGATTGTAGCAGACGATCGTCCGTCCATCCGGTACAAATGCAAAGTTATAAGAGAGCTTCATGATCTGACACAAATTATTAGTAAAGCAGTAATCCTGCATTGGCGCATAAAAAAACAGACAAAAAATCGTGGCTTACGCCAGCGCTATACCTCGCAGTAGCGGATAAAACGCTGCAGCGCCTTGGAAACGTGTTTTTGCCGATGGCGAATACGCCACAACGTGCGCGTCAGGCGCGGTAACGGCAGCTTGAGCTCCACCAGCGTTCCAGCCTCCAGCTGCTCGGCAATCACCCGCCGTGACAGGCAGCTGATGCCTAACCCATGACGGACCGCATGTTTAATCGCCTCCGAGTTGCCAAGCTCCATGCCCAGTTGAAATGCGGGCAGATGCGACAACAGCACGTAGTCGACGATTTCCCGCGTGCCGGAGCCATGCTCGCGCAGGATCCACTGCGCTTCCGCCAGCCGTTGCAGCGTCAATTCGCCCTCTAAGAACGGCGAGTCAGGGGCGGCGAACACCACCAGTTCATCTTCAATCCACGGCTCGGCGATAATATCCGCCGCGTGGCACGGCCCTTCTATCAGACCAATATCGACGCGCAGATCGCTGACCGCATTAATCACGTCCTGGCTGTTGCCGACGCTCAGCTCCAGCGGTAGTTCGGGGAAATCGCGGCGGTAGCGGGCGATGATTTCCGGCAGAATATAGTTGCCGATGGTGCTACTGGCATAAACGCGGATAGCGCCATTATCGCCGCGAAACAGCTGTTCTATCTCTCCGGCGCGCTCCAGCAGGGCCAGCGCGCGCGGATAGAGCAAGCGGCCGTGCTCGTTGACCACCAGCCGTTTGCCAACGCGGTCAAAAAGCTGAACGCCGAGTTGCCCCTCCAGGTCGGTCAGCGCCGCGCTCACCGCCGACTGCGACAGCGCCAGCATCTGTGACGCCTGAGTCGTCGACCCGCTTTTCAAAACCTCAGCAAAAACTTCCAGTTGCCGTAGCGTGATATGCATAACTCACCTGTGTATTAGCCCAAGCTGGATAACCGTCAACGCTATGTTGACATAAATCAGCAGGGCTGTGGCCTGAAGGATGAAGGGTATATCACTTATTCCGATAGATTATAAATATATAATCAATTTTATTTTTAAACCAGCCAGTCGTATTCTTTGCCCAGACAAAGGAGAAGGTTATGACAGCACTCACTTTACCCACTAAACATCGCACCCTGTGGCATTTCGTCCCAGGCCTGGCGCTGACCGCCGCGTTGACCGGCGCCGCCCTGTGGGCAGGCAGTTTTCCTGCTATCGCCGGCGCGGGCTTCAGCGCGCTGACGCTGGCTATCTTGTTCGGCATGGTGGTCGGTAACACCGTTTATCCAAAGATTTGGCAGTCCTGCGATGGCGGGGTGATTTTCGCCAAGCAGCATCTGCTGCGCCTGGGGATCATTCTGTACGGTTTTCGTTTGACGTTCGCCCAGATTGCTGACGTCGGCGTCAGCGGGATCCTGATTGACGTACTGACGCTTTCCAGCACCTTCTTTATCGCCTGTTTCCTCGGGCAGAAGGTCTTCGGTCTCGATAAACACACCAGCTGGCTTATCGGCGCCGGTAGCAGCATCTGCGGCGCCGCGGCGGTTCTGGCCACCGAACCGGTCGTCAAAGCTGAAGCCAGTAAAGTGACGGTCGCCGTGGCGACAGTGGTTATCTTTGGTACCATCGCCATCTTCCTCTACCCGGCGATGTATCCGCTGCTGGCGCACTGGTTCACTCCGGAAACCTATGGCATCTATATGGGCTCCACCATGCATGAAGTCGCGCAGGTGGTTGCCGCCGGTCACGCGGTTAGCCCGGACGCCGAAAATGCCGCGGTTATCGCCAAAATGCTGCGCGTGATGATGCTGGCTCCGTTCCTGCTGTTCATCGCCGCTCGTGTGAAACAGCTGGCGCCAGCCGGTAACGGCGAAAAGAGCAAAATCACCATTCCGTGGTTTGCCATCCTGTTTATTCTGGTGGCGGTGTTTAACTCCTTCCACCTGCTGCCGAAAGCCGTCGTCGATATGCTGGTCACGCTTGATACCGTACTGCTGGCAATGGCAATGGCCGCGCTGGGCTTAACTACCCACGTCAGCGCGCTGAAAAAAGCCGGCGCTAAGCCGCTGCTGATGGCGCTGGTGCTGTTCGTCTGGCTGATTGTTGGCGGCGGCGCGATTAACTTCGCTATCCACCACCTGATTGGCTAAGCAGTAAGTTTCTCGTCGATATTCATTCATTGCTGTAACTCTCCGGTTAAGCCGCTATCATTACCCTCCCCCCAGCGGCTTAACTGGAGTTTTTTTATGAAATACATTGGAGCGCACGTAAGCGCCTCCGGCGGGCTGGCCAATGCCGCCATCCGCGCCGCCGAAATCGAAGCGACCGCCTTCGCCCTGTTCACCAAAAATCAGCGTCAATGGCGCGCCGCGCCGCTCACCGATGACGCGATTGCCGAATTCAAAGCCGCCTGCGAAAAATATCACTTCGGCCCGGGGCAGATCCTGCCGCACGACAGCTACCTGATTAACCTCGGTCATCCGGTCGAAGAAGCGCTGGAGAAATCCCGCGAGGCGTTTATCGATGAATTAACCCGCTGCCAGCAGTTGGGATTAACGCTGCTCAACTTCCATCCGGGCAGCCACCTGCAGCAGATCCCGGAAGATGCATGCCTGGCGCGTATCGCTGAATCCATCAACATCGCGCTGGCGAAAACCGAAGGCGTGACCGCGGTTATCGAAAATACCGCCGGTCAGGGCAGCAATCTTGGTTTTAAATTTGAACATCTGGCCGCCATCATTGACGGCGTTGAAGACAAATCCCGCGTTGGCGTCTGCATTGATACCTGCCACGCTTTCGCCGCCGGTTATGACCTACGCAGCGCGGAGGAGTGTGAAAAGACCTTTGCCGAATTCGAACGGATCGTCGGCTTCCAGTATCTGCGCGGCATGCACCTCAATGATGCCAAAAGCACTTTTGGCAGCCGCGTCGACCGTCACCATAGCCTCGGTGAAGGCAATATCGGCCATGATGCTTTTCGTTGGATCATGCAGGATAACCGTTTCGATGGTATCCCGCTGATTCTGGAAACCATTAACCCGGATATCTGGGCGGAAGAAATTGCCTGGCTGCGGGCGCAGCAGACCGCCGAAGTGGCCTGAATTCAGGAACAAAAAAAGGGCCGATGAATCGGCCCTTTTCTATTGCGCTGATATTACGCCGCTTTTTCAACTTCCGCTGCCGGCGCTTCCGGGCGCTTCAGCACCGCGTAAGAGAGACCCGCGACCAGCGTACCGGCAATAATCGCCAGCAGATAACCCAGCACCGGAGTGATGGCGCCAGGGATCAGCAGGACGAACAGACCGCCGTGCGGCGCCATCAGTTTCGCGCCTACCGCCATCGAGATAGCGCCGGTCACCGCGCCGCCAACGATACAGCAAGGCAGTACGCGCATCGGGTCACGTGCGGCGAATGGAATCGCCCCTTCGGTGATAAAGCACAGCCCCAGAACCAGCGCCGCTTTACCGCCTTCACGCTGCGATTTATCGAACTTGTTACGAGCAATCAGCGTTGCCAGGCCAAGCGCCAGCGGTGGCACCATACCGGCCGCCATAATCGCCGCCATCGGCGCATAGGTTTGGGTACTCAACAGACCCACACCGAAAGCATAAGCCGCTTTGTTCACCGGCCCGCCCATATCGGTACACATCATACCGCCGAGGATCGCGCCCAGCAGCACCGCGTTCGCCGTCCCCATGGTTTGCAGCCAGTGGGTCAGCCAGGCCAGGATACCCGCCACCGGTTTGCCAATCAGGTAGATCATTGCCAGGCCGACAATCAGGCTGGAAATCAGCGGAATGATCAGAATCGGCTTCAACGCTTCCATACTCTGCGGCAGCTTCAGCTTGGTGCTGATTAACTTCGCCACATAACCGGCAAGGAAACCGGCGATAATACCGCCGATAAAGCCGGAGCCGCCGCTGACGGCCAGCATACCGCCGATAAGACCAGGCGTCAGACCCGGACGGTCAGCGATGGAGAAAGCGATAAAGCCCGCCAGTACCGGCACCATCAGCGCAAAGGCTGAACCGCCGCCGATTTGCATCAACGCCGCCGCCATGGTGTCTTTCACTTCAAACGCTTTAATACCGAACGCGAACGACAGCGCGATACACAGCCCGCCCGCGACCACCATCGGCAGCATGTAGGATACGCCGGTCAGCAGGTGACGATAGGCGCCAGCCGACTCTTTTTTACCTTCACCGGACGCCTGCGGTTTGCCGGATGGCTGGTACGGCTTCGCTTCCGCAACGGCTTTATCCAGCTCCTGCGCGGTTTTCTTCAGCGCCAGGCCGGTGGTGGTGCGATACATCGGTTTACCGGCGAACTTCGCCAGATCGACTTCAATGTCGGCGGCGACGATGACCAGATCCGCCTGCTCCACCTCTTCCGGAGTAATGGCATTACCCGCCCCCACGGAGCCACGGGTTTCCACTTTCACCCACCAGCCGCGTTTTTTGGCTTCGGTTTCGATGGCTTCCGCCGCCATAAAGGTATGAGCAACGCCGGTCGGACAAGCGGTAACGGCGACAATACGTTTCTGCCCCTGAGCGGCGGCCGGAACGGCTACCGCCGCTGGCGCAACGTACGGCTTAGCGTGGTCTTTCGCTTCGCCGAGGAACAATTCCGGATGAGCGACTGCACGGTTAATATCGCCCAGATAGACGTTTTTACCGTTCAGCGCGCTGTCAGCCGGCAGCGCGGTTCCCAGCACGATGGCCAGTTCGGCATCGTTCGGGTTATCAATCAGCTCAAGGTGCGCTTTCTGCGCCGCGGCGCTGAGCAGGGTCTTCGCCATGTAGGCGCGAGCCTGTCCAAGCCCGGCATCAATAATCAGCAGCGTTTTCATTATGCCTCTCCTGCTGTCAATTAAAGGGTTGTAAGTCGACGCGCGCCATCATTGCGGCCAACTGGGTACGATCGGTAATGCCAACGTTGCTCTGGCTGACGGCCAGGGCGGCGACGGCAGTCGCCAGGCGCAGGGTATGCTCGCTGGATTCACGCATCAGCAGGCCGTAAATCAGGCCGCCGACCATCGAATCACCAGCGCCTACGGTGCTGACGACCTCGACTGAAGGCGGTTTAGCAATCCATTCGCCGGAGGCGTTGACCCACAGCGCGCCCTCTTCGCCCAGCGAAATCACCACGTGGGCGATACCTTGCTCGCGTAGCGCATGAGCGGCGTCGATGACATCTTTCATCTCCGGCAGCTTGCGGCCAGCCCAGATTTCCAGCTCGCGGCGGTTTGGTTTTACCAGCCACGGCGCGGCTTTCAGTCCGGCGACCAGCGCTTCGCGGCTGCTATCGAAAATAATGCACGGACACTGGCTGCGCAGGCGCGTCATCCAGTCGGTGAAGGCCTCCGGACTTACGCCGGACGGCAGGCTGCCGCTGACGCAAACCATATCGAACTGCCCCAGCCAGCTCAGAGAATCATTAACGAAACGCTCCCAGTCCGCCGGGGTTACTTCAAAACCGGAGAAGTTGAAATCGGTCACTTCGCCGTCTTTTTCCGTCAGCTTGACGTTAATACGGGTACGCCCCTGCACCACCTGGAAGCGGTTGGCGATGCCCAGCTCGCTGAACAGCTGCTGGAAGCCATCCTGGTTATCTTTTCCGAGGAAGCCGCCGACGGTGACGTCGATGCCGAGATCTTTCAGCACTTTCGCCACGTTAATACCTTTACCTGCCGCATGCAGGCCGGTGGTGCGCACGAGGTTCACTTCGCCACGTTCGATTTCCGGGGTGAAGCCCACCAGGTCGTATGCCGGATTTAAAGTAATCGTTGCTACACGTCTGCTCATTTATGCGCCCTCCCCAAGGCCTGCGGCGATCGCTTCGCCAATCGCATCCAGCGCTTGTTGCGCATCTTCACCCTGCGCGGTAAAACGCAGACGGTGACCTTTTTTCACACCCAGCGCCACGACCTTCATCAGGCTGCGGCCATTGGCCGGCTTGCCGGAACCGTCGAGGTTGGTGACGGTAATGTCGCTGGAGAATTGTTTAATCGTATTGACCAACATCGTGCCCGGACGCGCGTGCAGCCCGTGCTCGTTGCGTACTACAAATTCAGCATTCAGCACGTCTTCAGCAATGGCGTCGTCGCTGGTCAGCAGCGCCAGCAGCGTGGCGGCGTCGGCTTTCAGCAGATGCTCCGCTTTTTTATCAATGAGCAGATTGCTCAGGCGATTAAGCACCGCGGTCGGCTGCTCATCGGCCATCGCGACGGTGATCAGCAGCGCCACCGGCTGCCCGTCAGCGGTAAACACGTTGGCGGCGCGACTCACGGCGATAGCGCTACGCAAGTTGCCTTCCGCACAGTCGTTCAACCAGATCCCCTGACCCAGGTTGAGCGGCGCATCGTTAATGGTGCGGCTGACGAAATCGGCGTTTACCGCGCCCGCCTCTTTCAGCCGCGCGGCGTTCAGCGCCTGCAGCGTCAGCAGATCGTTGGCGACCACGTCCAGGCTCAAGGTTTCGTTGTCGAGCTTCAGCGCTTCGCTTTGCTTTTCGCCCATAAGCACAGCGCGCAGTTCTTCTGCCGTAGTGGCGGTTCTCAGCTGTTCAACCACCGAGTCGTCGCTCAGAACGTGCGTCAACTGACGCAGCAGACCAAGGTGCTCGTCGGAGCTGGCGGCAATGCCGATCGCCACATAAGCGGTTTGTCCTTCTCCCCAGGTCACGCCCTGCGGGAACTGATACACCTGTACACCCGTTTTCAGAACCTGGTCGCGGGTATCGGTGGTGCCGTGCGGGATGGCGATGCCATTGCCGAGGAAAGTGGAGGTCTGCTGCTCGCGGGCAAGCATACCGTTAACGTAGCCGTCAGCCACATTACCCGCGCTAACCAGCGCGCCAGCAATCTGACGTATTGCCTCTTCTTTATTCGCGGCCTGCTGGCCGGGATGAATATCCTGAACAGATAACTGGAACATAGTTCTCCTCTCCGCTGAATTGAATCGTTTCAGCTAACATGAGAAAAAATACGCCACCCGATGACTGGATAATACTCTGATGACGCTGAAACGTTTCAATGAGTCTGTACCTTTCTTGCGCACTGCGCAAGTAAACTCCGAAGGCTGATAACAGAATTTAGAGATACCGCACATTTTTGCTGAAGCTAATGGTGAAATGCGCCATTGGCTTCAGCATTTTGCTGAATGACATAATTTGAAACGCCTTTTTAATTTTTCGTGCCATACCACTATTCATTTTATGGGTGTCGGCGTAAACTTCGCCTCTCCTGAAACCAATGATATTCCAGCATGCAAAACAGTAGCGCCGCCCTTCCCCGCCGCGGGTTCGACTTAACCTCCTCCGCTTTTCTTATCGTCGCCTTTCTGACGGGGATCGCCGGGGCTTTACAAACCCCGACCCTGAGCCTGTTTTTGACCAATGAGGTGCACGTGCGCCCGGCAATGGTCGGCTTCTTTTTTACCGGCAGCGCGGTCATCGGTATTCTGGTAAGCCAGTTTCTAGCCGGGCGTTCCGATCGTAAAGGCGATCGCAAGCAGCTGATTGTCGCCTGCTGCCTGCTGGGGGTGCTGGCCTGCGTGCTGTTCGCCTGGAACCGCAACTACTTTATTCTGCTGTTCGTCGGCGTCTTTCTCAGTAGTTTTGGCTCTACCGCCAACCCGCAAATGTTCGCCCTCGCTCGCGAACACGCGGACAAAACCGGGCGCGAGGCGGTGATGTTCAGCTCCATTCTGCGCGCGCAGGTCTCGCTGGCGTGGGTGATCGGCCCGCCGCTGGCCTACGCGCTGGCGATGGGTTTTGGTTTTACCGTGATGTATCTCAGCGCCGCCGTGGCGTTTATCGTCTGCGCGCTGATGGTCTGGTTCTTCCTGCCCAGCATGCGTAAAGAGAGCAAAACCGCCGGTGGTCATCTTGAAGCGCCGCGTACCAATCGCCGCGATGCGCTGCTGCTGTTCAGCATCTGTACGTTAATGTGGGGCACCAACAGCCTCTATATCATTAATATGCCGCTGTTTATCATTAATGAACTGCATCTGCCGGAGAAACTGGCCGGGCTGATGATGGGGACCGCCGCCGGGCTGGAAATCCCCACCATGCTGATTGCCGGTTATTACGCGAAACGTTTTGGAAAGCGCTTGCTGATGCGCATTGCCGCGCTTGCCGGACTGCTGTTTTATGTCGGTATGCTGACTGTCCATACCCCGGCCCTGTTGCTGGCGATGCAGGCGCTGAACGCGATTTACATCGGGATCCTGGCCGGTATCGGTATGCTCTATTTTCAGGATCTGATGCCGGGCCAGGCGGGCGCGGCGACCACGCTGTATACCAATACCACGCGCGTCGGCTGGATCATCGCCGGCTCGCTGGCGGGCGTTGTCGCGGAAATCTGGAGCTATCACGCGGTGTTCTGGATTGCGCTGGCGATGGGAATTATCGCTCAGGGCTGCCTGTGGCGGATTAAAGACGTTTAAGGCGCGGTCAGCGCTTCGAGATGAATAAGATAAGCCATCGCCTGCTGACGCGTGCTGCCGCACATTTCCGCGGCCGGCTGTAAACCTGCACAGACTTTAGGGCGCAGCGGCGAGGCAAAAATCCTGCAGCGCAGATGTTCATCCAGCTGCACGCATGGGGTGTTGGCCGGCTTGCCGTCAGGCATTCCGGGAATGGGGCTTGAGATGGACGGCGCGGTGCAACAGGCTCCGCAGTCCGGGCGACATTCCATACCTGACTCCTTAATGAGTGGGAGGCGGACAGTAGCAAAATATCGGCTATCAGGAAAGCTGAAGCTGGCGAAACGGCTTTTTCAGCAGCGCCGATCGAAGATTTGCCAGGAGATAGCAAAAGTCGCGAATTCCGCTTGCCTGAAAGGCCCGGCGCGAGTAGTTTTACGCGATATTTTTGACCCTTTAAGTGACAGGATTACTGCAATGCCAAGAGCGAATGAAATTAAAAAAGGTATGGTGCTGAATTACAACGGCAAACTGCTGATTGTTAAAAATATTGATATTCAGTCGCCAAGCGCCCGTGGCGCAGCAACGCTGTATAAAATGCGTTTTTCCGACGTGCGTACCGGCCTGAAAGTAGAAGAGCGTTTTAAGGGCGACGATATTGTTGATACCGTCACCCTGACCCGTCGTTTCGTTGACTTCTCCTACGTCGATGGCAACGAATATGTATTCATGGATAAAGAAGACTATACCCCGTATACCTTCACCAAAGAGCAGATCGAAGAAGAGCTGCAGTTTATCCCGGAAGGCGGCATGCCGGATATGCAGGTTCTGACCTGGGATGGCCAGCTGTTGGCGCTGGAGCTGCCGCAGACCGTTGACCTGGAAATCGTAGAAACCGCACCGGGTATCAAAGGCGCTTCCGCCAGCTCGCGCACCAAACCGGCCACCATGAGCACCGGGCTGGTCATTCAGGTTCCGGAATACCTGACCAGCGGTGAGAAAATCCGCATTCATATCGAAGAGTGCCGCTATATGGGCCGCGCGGACTAACCCCCCTCCTCTGACGGTTGCCCGGCCCCGCGTCGCGCAGGCCGGGTCTGTTCCCGGATGGCGGCGCTGCGCGCCTTATCCGGGCTACACAACCCGCGACGTTCGGTAGTTCGGTAGCCCGGCTAAGCGTAGCGCAGGCCGGGGAATGTCCCGGATGGCGGCGTTGCGCGCCTTATCCGGGCTACACAACCCGCGACGTTCGGTAGTTCGGTAGACCGGCTAAGCGTAGCGCAGGCCGGGGAATGTCCCGGATAGCGGCGCTGCGCTCCTTATCCAGGCTACTCGCTGCCGATATCAGGCACAAAAAAGGACAGCCGTTGGCTGTCCTTTTGCTTTCCCTCACGCCATGATTACAGCAGCTCAGGGTATTTGGTCATCTTCAGCGCCAGCTCAACGCCGCGCACTTCCGCCATGCCTTTCAGACGGCCAATAGCCGAATAACCGGGGTTGGTTTTCTTACGCAGATCGTCAAGCATCTGATGGCCGTGATCCGGACGGAACGGGATCGGGCGCAGATCGCCGGCTTTCTTACGACGCAGCTCTTCGCTCAGGATCGCATTGACCACCGCCACCATATTGACGTCGCCGTTCAGGTGCGCCGCCTCGTGGAAGGTTTTAGGATTTTCTTCACGGCAGGTAGAACGCAAATGGGTAAAGTGGATACGATCGCCGAAGGTTTCCACCATCTTCACCAGATCGTTATCGGCGCGCACGCCGTAGGATCCGGTACACATGGTAAAGCCGTTATAAATGCTGTCTACCGTCTCTTTCAACCACTGCATATCGTCGATCGTCGACACGATACGCGGCAGGCCGAGGATCGGACGCGGCGGATCGTCCGGGTGAACCGCCAGGCGCACGCCGACTTCTTCGCACACCGGCACAATCGCCCGCAGGAAGTAGGCCATGTTCTCACGCAGCTGCGCTTTATCGATGTGGTCATACTCCGCCAGCCGCGCGCGGAACTGATCGAGGGTATAGCCCTCTTCCGCTCCCGGCAGACCGGCAATGATATTGCGGGTCAGCTTGTCGATATCCGCCGCGCTCATCGCTTTGAAGTAAACTTCAGCCTGCTGCTGCTCTTCAGCGCTGTAGTCAGCTTCGGCGCCCGGGCGTTTAAGGATGTGCAGTTCAAAAGCGGCGAAAGCAATCTGGTCAAAACGCAGCGCTTTGGAGCCATCGGCCAGCTGATATTCCAGATCGGTACGCGTCCAGTCCAGAATCGGCATGAAGTTATAGCACACGGTATCAATACCGCAGGCCGCCAGATTGCGGATGCTCTGCTGGTAGTTGGCAATCCACTTATCATATTGTCCGCTGTGGGTTTTGATATCCTCATGCACCGGGATACTTTCGACCACCGACCAGCTCAGGCCTTTTTCCGCCAGCAGCGCTAAACGCTGTTGAATCTCGTCTACCGGCCAGACCTGGCCATTCGGAATATGATGCAACGCCGTCACGACACCCGTGGCGCCCGCCTGGCGCACATCATCAAGCGATACCGGATCGTTCGGTCCATACCAACGCCAGGTTTGCTCCATCGCAATGCCCTCTTTAAGTTGTTATACCAATAATGTGAAACATCATGACGACTACCATACATGCTTCTGCTTAATGGTCAATTTCGCCCGTAGCATTGATTGATCCAGCTCACACTAAGCGGATAAATTCGGCTTACCAATTTAAATTGCTGTCATATAACTTTACACTGCGTGATGTTAATCATTGGTTAATCAGGTGTATAAAAATGACTACTATCGCTACCGCCGCGCTGCCAGCAGGCGTGCAACTTCCGCAGTACGATCGCCGCCAATTGCGCTCGCGTATCGTGCACCTTGGTTTTGGCGCGTTTCACCGCGCGCATCAGGCGCTGCTAACCGACCGGGTGCTTAACGCCGGCGGTGGCGACTGGGGAATTTGTGAAATCAGCCTGTTCAGCGGCGATAAGCTGATGAGCCAACTGCGTGCGCAGGACCACCTGTTTACGGTGCTGGAAAAAGGCGCTGAGGGTAACCAGTCGATCGTGGTTGGCGCAGTGCATGAATGCCTGAACGCCAGACTGGATTCGCTGGCGGCGATTATCGAGAAATTCTGCGAACCGCAGGTGGCTATCGTTTCGCTGACGATCACTGAGAAAGGTTACTGCATCGATCCGGCGACCGGTAAACTGGATCCAACCCAGCCGCGTATCGTTCACGATCTGGAAAACCCGACGCTGCCGCAGTCGGCTCCCGGTATTTTAGTTGAAGCGCTCAATCGTCGCCGCGAACGCGGACTCGCTCCCTTCACCGTACTCTCCTGCGACAATATTCCCGACAATGGTCACGTCGTGAAAAACGCCATTCTCGGCATGGCTGAGAAACGTAGTCAGGAGCTGGCCGACTGGATTGCTGAACATGTCAGCTTCCCCGGCACTATGGTTGACCGCATCGTACCGGCCGCCACCGAAGAATCGCTGGCGGAGATTGCCTCCGTGCTGGGCGTTGAAGATCCCTGCGCCATCAGCTGCGAACCGTTTATTCAATGGGTGGTGGAAGATAATTTTGTCGCCGGGCGCCCGGCCTGGGAAACGGCGGGCGTACAGATGACCCGCGACGTCCTGCCGTGGGAACAAATGAAACTGCGGATGCTCAACGGTAGCCACTCTTTCCTCGCCTGGCTGGGCTATCTGGCAGGGCACGCGCATGTGAGTGACTGTATGCAGGATGATGTTTTCCGCCATGCCGCCCGCCGCCTGATGCTTGATGAACAAGCGCCAACGCTATCGATTACCGGCGTGGATTTAGTTGCCTATGCTGACAGCCTGATAACGCGCTTCGCCAATCCGGCGTTAAAGCATCGTACCTGGCAAATCGCCATGGACGGCAGCCAAAAGCTGCCGCAGCGCATGCTCGATAGTATTCGCGTTCATCTGGCAAACGGCAGCCGCTGGCCGCTGCTGGCGCTGGGCGTGGCTGGCTGGATGCGTTATGTAAGCGGCGTCGACGACGCCGGGCAAGCCATTGATGTGCGCGACCCGCTGGTCGACAAAATAAAACAGTTGGTTGGCGCCAGCCAGCAAGAAGAGCGCGTCAGCGCCCTGCTCAGCCTGGAAGAGATATTTGGCAAGGATCTGCCGGGCAATCCGCAGTTTGTTGCCGACGTCACAGCAGCCTGGCATCAGTTGGTTAAATCAGGCGCCCGCGAAGCCGTGGCTAAGGCACTACGCAGTTAACAATTTCTGCTGTTTAGCGGACAGAATGCATTTCTGTCCGCAGTATCCCTTCTCTTTTTCCCCTTTTTTCGTCAGGATAGTCGCAACTGTTACAACATTACATTTCTGTGCTGGAGAAATTGTGACCAAAACTAACCTGATCACGGGCTTTCTCGGCAGCGGCAAGACGACCTCAATTCTTCATCTACTGGCTAATAAACCTGCGGATGAAAAATGGGCCGTGCTGGTCAACGAGTTTGGCGAAGTCGGCATCGACGGCGCCCTGCTGGCGGAAAGCGGCGCGTTGCTAAAAGAGATCCCCGGCGGCTGCATGTGCTGCGTCAACGGTCTGCCGATGCAGGTTGGGCTCAATACGCTGTTGCGCCAGGGAAAACCTGACCGTCTGTTGATTGAGCCTACCGGGCTGGGCCATCCGAAGCAAATTCTCGATATCCTCACCGCCGCCGTCTATGAACCGTGGATCGATCTGCGCGCGACGCTGTGCATTCTCGATCCGCGTCAGCTGTTGGAGGAAAAGATCGTGGCCAATGATAATTTCCGCGATCAGCTGGCCGCAGCCGATGTCATCGTCGCCAATAAAAGCGATCGGGCGACGCCGGAAAGCGATGCCGCTTTTGCCAACTGGTGGCGACAGTACGCCGGGGAGCGCCTGCAGGTAAACGCCACCCAGGGGAATATCGAGCTCGCGCTGCTGGATCTCCCGCGCCGTAACACCGCCCCGCTGCCGGCAAGCCCGGACCACGTGCATAGTCACGGGCAAAAGCAGGGTCTGGCGGCGTTGAATCTACCGGCGCATCAACGCTGGCGTCGCAGTGTTAACAGCGGCCAGGGATACCATGCCTGCGGCTGGATTTTTGATGCTGATACCCAATTTGACACCGTTGGGTTGCTGGAATGGGCGCGCCTGGCGCCGGTTGGCCGGGTGAAAGGCGTGATGCGTATTGCTGAAGGATTGGTGCGGATCAACCGTCAGGGGCTCGATCTGCACATCGAAACCCAAAACGCGCCGCCGCCGGATAGCCGCATCGAACTGATTTCCGAGTCAGAAGTTGACTGGAATGCCCTGCAGTCCTCGCTGTTGAAGCTTCGTTTAAGTTAATGCGGCTATGTTTGGCCGCTGTTTAAAAAAATCGCATCTGTTATGACTAAAAACCGTATCCCCTTTATCTTGCTGCTGAACGTCGCGGGCGTAGCCTTATTTTGTTCCTGGTATCTACCGGCAAATCACGGTTTCTGGTTCCCGCTTGACTCGGCTATTTTTCACTTCTTTAACCAGGGCGTCAGCACCAACCGTGCGTATGCCTGGCTGTTAGCCATTATCAACAATCGCGCGTTCGACGCCTGCTCGCTGCTGGCGATGGGCTGTCTGATGCTCAGTTTCTGGATCAAAGCGCAGAGCGCTGAACGCCGTCGCATTATCCTTATGGGGCTGGTGATGTTGCTCGCGGCGGTGATTATCAATCAACTTGCCCAGCATCTGATGCCGGTACAGCGCGCCAGCCCTTCGTTGTTCTTTACGGATATTACGAAAGTCAGCGACGTGGTCTCACTGCCAACTAAAGACGCTTCAAAAGATAGCTTCCCGGGCGACCACGGCATGATGTTGCTCATTTTCGCCTCGTTTATGTGGCGATATTTCGGCCGCCGGGCATTTATCATTGCACTGGTTATTTTTGTGGTTTTTGCTTTCCCGCGAGTGATGATCGGCGCCCATTGGTTCACCGATATTGCCGTAGGGTCGCTCAGCGCGGTGCTGATAGGTGCGCCGTGGGTATTAATGACCTCGCTTTCCGATAAGTTGATCGCCTGGTTTGACCGTTCGCTTCCGGGTGGAATAGCAAAAAAATAAGATCATTTTTACATTTTATTAATATTATCCATAAGGGGTCGTTCTGACCCCTTTTTTTATATTTGCTGATGATTTATTCGCGACATCATCTTCCTGTCACATTAATCATCATTGAAATGAAGATATTGCATATTTTTCAGCCAAAAAAGGCGCTATTTTTCCCTTTGCCGATGATTCACTTTTTGTCGCAAAAATACTTATAAGAAATCGCGCAAAACCGCTCGCCATCCCACGTTTGATAGGGTAATCTCTTTCTCGTTTTGCCCTTCCAGGCAACACAATTCATCATTTGAATAAATTTGTGCGGTACTCCACATTTTTAGGCTTAAGGAATTGTCTCATTGCTTTCTGGAATCTAGGCTCTACCACGTTTGGCATTTTTTATAACGACATTGTCGTTAAGGACAACAAGGGAAAATAAACATAATGGTCAAATCTCAGCCGATTTTGAGATATATCTTGCGGGTCGTCCCCGCGATTGCAGTTGCGGTTCTGCTTTCCGCGTGTAGTTCAACAAGTACCGCCAAGAATATGCATTCTGAGACGCATGCTGTGGGTAGTGGAGATTTATCATCACTGCAAGCCTCTCAGGATGAATTTGAAAAAATGGTCAGCAACCTGGACGTTAAGTCCCGCTTGATGGACCAGTATGCTAGCTGGAAAGGCGTGCGTTACCGCCTTGGCGGCAGCACCCGGAAAGGGATCGATTGCTCGGCGTTCGTGCAGCGTACTTTCCGTGAACAATTTGGTCTGGAGCTGCCGCGCTCAACTTCCGAGCAGCAGGATTCCGGCAAATCGATTTCGCGCACTCAACTGCGTACCGGTGATTTAGTACTGTTCCGTGCGGGCTCTACGGGCCGTCATGTCGGTATCTACATCGGCAATAACCAGTTTGTACATGCCTCTACCAGCAGCGGCGTCACCATCTCAAGCCTGGATGAGCCATACTGGAAAAAGCGCTATAACGAAGCGCGTCGCGTTCTGAGTCGTTCCTGATACCTCTTCTTACCGTCGGTTATCCCTTGGCTGACGGTAAGAAATGAAAAAAACACTGCCCCGGCAGTGTTTTTTTGCTTTTCCGCCGATGATCTCCGCAAAATAAGCTATGTCTTTACAAGCTATGCCTTTTAAAGGAAATGGAACCATACTCTTCTGGCACCCCATTGGCATGATTCAATTATACGGACAGATTCTGGCCTATGCTAACCCGCTACTTTTCACCCCGACGTAAAATCTGGCTCACCAGTATTTGCATTGGCGTTGCCGTCGCGCTACTGGCCGGCAGCATCCAGTTTATGGTTATCTACCACAACCGCTCTGAACGTTTCGATCAGATAATCAATAACGTCAGTCACTACCTTAATAGTTATTTCGCCGATTTAAGCGAAACCATCGAGGGCCTGCAGCCTCTGCTCGATCAGCCCTGTGAGCATATTGACTCCGGCCTGGCTGCCAGCGCCGCCTTCAGTCCGAACGTACGCGCCTTCCTGCTGGTGAAAAACGGTAAAGCGTTCTGTTCATCCGCCACCGGCGCAATGAACACACCGTTTAAACAATTGATACCGCAGCTTGATATCAATAAACCCCTGGATATGGCCATCCTCCAGGGCACACCGATGATGCCGGACACCGCCGCGTTGGCAATGTGGGTGCAACACCCCGGCGATCGAGACAGCGGCATTTTTGTATCCATCAATGCTAATCTGACGCCTTACATCCTCTATACCGCACGGCAGAATGACTTCAACGGTATTGCGCTGGCCATCGGCCATACTGCGATTTCGACCTTCAGCAGCAAAATTATCGATCCGCTATCATTGCCCAATGAGCCGATACGCCAGATTCAGGTTCCGGGGCTACCGCTAAAAGTGTATCTCTTTTCCAACAGCTGGTTTGGCGAGAATACCCAGTTCGCCCTGCTGCTCGGCGTGGTATGCGGCATGCTTGCCGGCTTACTCAGCTACTACATCCTGACGATCAAATCCGATCCGCGGAAATCGATCCAACTGGGGATCAAAAACAACCAGTTCTACGTGGTCTACCAGCCGGTGGTAAAGGCCGATACCCTGCAGATTAGCGGCGTTGAAGTGCTGATGCGCTGGCGGCATCCGGTGGTGGGTGAAATCCCGCCAGACGTCTTTATTAATCTGGCGGAAACGCAGCAGATGATCGTGCCGCTCACCCATCATCTGTTAATGTTGATTGCCCGCGATGCGCCGACTCTGCAGCGCATTTTGCCGCGCGGTACCAAGCTTGGCCTGAATATCTCCCCCGCCCACCTGCATGCCGCCGAATTTCAGCAAGATATGCGACGTTTTGCCGCCGCGTTACCCGCAAACTACTTCGACGTCGTGCTGGAAATAACCGAGCGCTCGATGATCGATAAAAACCGGTCGATGGCTATTTTTGAGTGGCTGCACCAGCAGGGCTTCGAAATTGCTATTGATGATTTTGGTACCGGCCATAGCGCGCTAATTTATCTTGAGCGCTATAACTTTGATTATCTGAAGATCGATCGTGGTTTTGTGCAGGCGATCGGTACCGAAACCGTCACCTCTCCCGTGCTGGATGCGGTATTAACGCTAAGCCGCCGCCTGCAGCTGAAAACCGTGGCAGAAGGCGTAGAAACACCGGAGCAGGCGGAATGGCTGCGCGCTCACGGCGTGAAATATCTGCAAGGTTACTGCTTCAGCCGCCCGTTGCCGCTGGAGAAACTGGTTGCCGCTCATGATGAACCGGCAAATTATTTCACAAGCCGCTGAGGGTCGCTTATGATGCGAAACCATCGGGGTTAATGGTCAGAGGATGATATTCCAACTATGTTTGCGCGCATCGGCCTGCTGCTGCTGGCTTTATTTAGCCTTAGTAGCCAGGCGCAAACCATAAAAGAGAGCGAGGCGTTCGCTATCATCGGCGAGCCAAAGTATGCCGTTGACTTTCATCACTTCGATTACGTCAATCCGGATGCGCCAAAAGGCGGTGGTATTACGCTTGCCGCCATTGGCACCTTCGACAATTTCAATCGCTACGCCCTGCGCGGTAATCCCGGCGTACGCACCGATGCGCTGTATGACACTCTGTTTACCACCTCGGACGATGAACCGGGCAGCTACTACCCGCTGATTGCCGATCGCGCGCGCTTTACCGATGATTTCTCGTGGATGGAAATTACCATCAACCCGCGCGCCCGCTTTCATGACGGTAGCCCGATTACCGCCAGCGACGTTGCTTTCACCTTTCAAAAATTTATGACCGAAGGGGTCCCGCAGTTCCGTCTTATTTATAAAGGGACGACCGTTAAAGCTATCGCCCCGCTGACGGTGCGCATCGAACTGGCCAAGCCGGGCAAAGAAAATATGCTCAGCCTGCTGTCCCTGCCGATAATGCCCGCGTCATTCTGGCGCCATCATAAACTGAGCGACCCCCTTTCAACGCCGCCGCTCGCCAGTGGCCCCTATCGCATCAGCAGTTGGCGGATGGGGCAATATATTGTCTATTCGCGAGTCGAGAACTACTGGGCCGCCGACCTGCCGGTGAACCGCGGGCGCTGGAACTTCGACACGATTCGCTACGACTACTATCTCGACGATAACGTCGCTTTCGAAGCCTTCAAAGCCGGAGCGGTAGATATGCGCGAGGAGAGTTCGACAAAAAACTGGGCGACGCGCTATATCGGGCGCAACTTTAGCAACGGTTATATAGTGAAAGACGATCGCACGACTACCTCGGCAAAGGATACCCGCTGGCTGGCTTTTAATACTCAGCGCCCGGTCTTTGCCGACCGCCAGGTGCGTGAAGCCATCACCCTTGCATTTGATTTCGAATGGATGAATAAGGCGCTGTTTTACGGCGCCTACAGTCGGCCAAACAGTTACTTTCAGAATACAGAATATGCCGCTCGTGATTACCCGAAGGCCGATGAACTCACTTTGCTGGCGCCGTTGAAAAAAGATTTGCCGCCAGAGGTCTTTACCCGGATTTATCAGCCGCCCGTTTCCAACGGCGATGGTTTTGATCGCGCCAATTTACTTAAAGCAGATGCCCTGTTGAACCAGGCGGGATGGGTGCTAAAAAACCGTCAGCGGGTAAACCGTAAAACCGGCAAACCGCTGCGCTTTGAGCTGCTGCTCGCTTCCGGCGGCAACGTCAGTTGGGTACTACCGTTCCAGCATAATTTACAGCGTTTAGGCGTGACGATGGATATCCGTCAGGTGGATAACTCTCAGGCCACCAGCCGACTGCGGAGCCGCGATTACGACATGATGCCTTCGCTATGGCGCGCCACCGCCTGGCCAGATACGGGTTTACAGGTTTCGTGGGCCTCGGACTATATTAACTCCAGCTATAACGCACCGGGAGTGCAGAACCCGGCGGTCGACGCGCTGATTGCGCAGATCGTTCGCTGGCAGGGCAACAAACAGAAACTCCGGCCGCTGGGTCGCGCGCTCGACCGGGTGCTGACCTGGAACTATTACATGCTGCCGATGTGGTATATGGCGCAGGACAGGACGGCTTACTGGAACAAATTTTCCTTCCCGCAAACACGCCCGACCTACTCCTCCGGTTTTGATGGCTGGTGGTACGATGTTAACAAAGCCGCCAGGCTTCCCGCGGACCGACGTTAAGGATTAAAGATGGGCGCCTACCTGCTCCGCCGACTATTACTGGTGATCCCGACGCTCTGGGCCATCATCACCATCAATTTTTTTATCGTGCAGATTGCGCCAGGCGGTCCGGTCGATCAGGCGATCGCCGCCGTGGAGTTCGGCGACCGCAGCGGGTTGCCCGGCGCAGGAGATAGCGGTATGGGCGCCAGTCATGCGCGTACCGGCGTTGGCAATATCAGTGAAGGCCATTATCGCGGCGGGCGTGGGCTCGATCCGGAAGTGATTGCCGAAATCACCCACCGCTACGGCTTCGATAAACCGATTCACGAACGCTACTTTAAGATGCTCGGCGACTATCTGCGTTTTGATTTTGGCGACAGCCTGTTTCGCAGCGCTTCGGTGCTGCAGTTGATTAAAGACAGCCTGCCGGTGTCTATTACCCTCGGCCTGTGGAGCACGCTGATTATCTACCTGGTGTCGATACCGCTGGGGATCCGTAAAGCCGTCAGTAACGGCAGCCATTTCGACGTCTGGAGCAGCACATTTATCATCATCGGTTACGCCATCCCGGCATTTCTGTTCGCGATATTACTGATCGTGATTTTCGCCGGCGGCAGCTATTTCGATCTTTTTCCGCTGCGCGGCCTGGTCTCCGCTAATTTTGATAGCCTGCCGTGGTATCAGAAGATCGCCGACTATCTCTGGCATATCACCTTACCGGTGCTGGCGACGGTGATCGGCGGTTTCGCCGCCCTGACGATGCTGACTAAAAACAGTTTCCTTGATGAGATCCGCAAACAGTATGTGGTGACGGCCCGCGCCAAAGGCGTCGGGGAAAAACAGATCCTGTGGAAACACGTTTTCCGCAACGCCATGCTGCTGGTGATTGCCGGTTTTCCCGCCACTTTTATCAGCATGTTCTTTACCGGTTCGCTGCTGATTGAGGTGATGTTCTCGCTCAATGGTCTTGGGCTGCTCGGCTACGAAGCCACCGTGTCGCGCGATTACCCGGTGATGTTCGGCACTCTGTATATCTTCACGTTAATCGGCCTGTTATTAAACATTGTCAGCGACATCAGCTATACGTTGGTCGATCCGCGTATCGATTTCGAGGGCCGCTAATGTCATTTCTCTCCCCCGTTAATCAGGCCCGCTGGGCGCGTTTTCGCCACAACCGCCGCGGCTACTGGTCGCTATGGATCTTCCTGGCGCTGTTTATTTGCAGCCTGTGCGCCGAGCTTATCGCCAACGATAAGCCACTGCTGGTGCACTATCGCGGTAGTTTGTACGTACCGGCGCTGAAAACCTATAGCGAAACGACCTTCGGCGGTGATTTTGCCACCGCCGCCGACTATCAGGATCCCTGGCTGCAAAAACGGCTGGCGGAAAACGGTTGGGTGCTGTGGGCCCCGGTGCGTTTCGGCGCCACCAGCATCAATTTCGCCACCGACAGCCCCTTCCCTTCGCCGCCGTCCAGGCACAACTGGCTGGGTACCGACGCTAACGGCGGCGATGTATTCGCACGGATCCTCTATGGCGCGCGGATCTCATTATTATTCGGTCTGCTACTGACGCTCTTCTCCAGCGTGCTTGGCGTGCTTGCCGGGGCGCTGCAGGGCTACTACGGCGGTAAGCTCGACCTGTGGGGGCAGCGTTTTATCGAAGTATGGTCCGGAATGCCGACGCTATTTTTAATTATTCTGCTCTCAAGCGTAGTGCAACCTGATTTCTGGTGGCTGCTGGCGATCACCGTTTTATTTGGCTGGATGACGCTGGTCGGGGTGGTTCGCGCCGAATTCCTGCGCACCCGTAACTACGATTATATTCGCGCCGCACAGGCGCTGGGGGTCAGCGATCGCCATATTATCCTGCGCCATATGCTGCCGAATGCGATGGTCGCCACCCTCACCTTCCTGCCGTTTATTTTGTGCAGTTCGATAACCACCCTGACCTCGCTCGATTTTCTCGGCTTTGGCCTGCCGCTAGGCTCGCCGTCGCTGGGCGAACTGCTACTGCAGGGGAAAAATAACCTGCAGGCGCCGTGGCTGGGGATGGCGGCATTTTTGTCGGTGGCGGTGCTGCTGACGCTGCTGATTTTCATTGGCGAAGCGGTCCGCGACGCCTTCGATCCGAGTAAGGCGGTATAGCATGAGCCAGCCGTTATTAGACATTGACGACCTCTCTATCGCCTTCCGCCAGCAAGGGGCAAGCCAAACGGTAGTCAGCAACCTGACGCTGCAGATTGCCGCGGGTGAAACGCTGGCGTTGGTCGGCGAATCCGGCTCCGGCAAGAGCGTTTCCGCGCTGTCGGTACTGCGCCTTCTGCCCTCGCCGCCGGTTAGCTATCCCAGCGGCGATATCCGCTTTCACGGCCAGTCGCTGCTGCGCGCCGATGAGCGTACCCTGCGCGGGATCCGCGGCAACCGCATCGCGATGATTTTCCAGGAGCCGATGGTCTCGCTCAATCCGCTGCATACGCTGGAGAAACAGCTGTACGAGGTGCTCTCGCTGCACCGCGGCATGCGCAAAGAGGCGGCGCGCGGCGAAATCCTCGACTGTCTGGATCGGGTTGGCATCCGTAACGCTTCACGGCGGCTTGCCGACTATCCGCACCAGCTTTCCGGCGGCGAACGCCAACGGGTGATGATCGCCATGGCGCTGCTGACGCGCCCGGAGCTGCTCATCGCCGATGAACCAACCACCGCGCTGGACGTCTCGGTGCAGGCGCAAATTCTGCAACTGCTGCGCGAACTGAAGCATGAGCTCAACATGGGGATGTTGTTCATCACCCACAATCTGAGCATTGTCCGCCAGCTTGCCGACCGGGTGGCGGTGATGCAAAACGGCCGCTGCGTCGAAGAAAACGGCTGCCGGGAGCTGTTTCAGGCGCCCGCGCATCCGTATACCCGCCGCCTGCTGGATAGCGAACCGACCGGCAAACCGGTGCCGCTACCCGCCGATGCGCCCATCCTGCTGCAGGCCCGCGATCTTAACGTCGCCTTCCCAATCCGCAAAGGGATCCTGCGCCGGGTGGTCGATCACAATCGGGTGGTCAACCATCTGACTTTTACCCTGCGGGCCGGAGAAACGCTGGGGCTGGTGGGAGAATCCGGCTCTGGCAAAAGCACCACCGGGCTGGCGCTGCTGCGGCTGATTAACTCCAGCGGAGAAATGCAGTTTGCCGGCGAGTCGATCCAGGGGCGAAATCGCCGCCAGATGCTGCCGCTGCGCCGACGCATTCAGGTCGTTTTTCAGGATCCGAATTCATCGCTCAACCCGCGCCTGAGCGTCCTGCAGATTATCGAGGAAGGATTACGCGTTCATCAGCCAACGCTGACGCCCGCGGAACGTGAACAGGCGGTGATTCAGGTGATGCAGGAAGTGGGGCTCGACCCCGCGACGCGACAGCGCTATCCGGCGGAATTCTCCGGCGGCCAGCGCCAGCGTATCGCCATTGCCCGGGCGCTGATCGTCAAACCGCAGCTGATGGTGTTAGATGAACCGACTTCATCACTGGATAAAACCGTGCAGGCGCAGATCCTGGCGCTGCTGAAGACGCTACAGCAAAAGCATCAGCTGGCCTATCTGTTTATCAGCCACGATTTACGTGTTGTACGGACGCTCTGTCATCAGGTGATAGTGCTGCGGCAGGGAGAAGTCGTCGAGCAGGGTGAATGCGAGCGCGTATTTACGGCACCGCTTCAGGAGTACACCCGCCAGCTGCTGGCGTTAAGCTGACGGTCAGAAGGGGTTGTTGCCAGAGAAAGGCTCGGCAATGGCCACGCCGAAATTTTTCAGTCGGCAGGTAGCGGCAAACTCATCCTGCATATTAACGAACAGGCATGGCTCGCCTTCACACTCGAGAATGGAACAATCCACTTCGATGTCGCTCAGCGCCTGGCTCAGCGTACGCATCACCGGCCACGCTTTCTCGCCGTCCGGGCTGAGCAGTTTTAATGCCACCAGGCTATTTTCGCCCTGCGCGCCGTTTTGCGGAATCGGTTCAACTCTTGAACCCGCAAAACCGGCCAGCCAGCGATAGCTCTGCGGCAGTCGGTGTACGATAGAGAGTTGCTGTGTATTCACTTGGTTTCCCCGGAAGCAAAAGGCTTCACAATAAATTTACATCAATATTAACACATTGTTGACAAATAGTCCTGCAACAGCTTAGAAAACGCTTACACCCGCATCGGGCCAGGGCTAACAGCTTATTATCCAGAACTTTATAGTTGCCTTGCGGAAACAGTTCGCGGCTATATGTACCCGTTTCTGTGATCCAAAACAACTTTTTTATCGCAACATTGCGACTTTTTACACTAATTGATTTTACATAAAAGAAACAAATAGCTAAACAGGGAAGCCGATTTCGGTTGATATGTATCAAAAAAGGGGCGGAAATCGCCCCTGAAAATGTGACTTAATGTGCGACTTTTCGTCGCCGGCTGGCGTACAGATAGAAGAGAATGGAGCTCGCGGCGCAAAAAGCGATAGAAATCAGCATCGGCCAGGCGGTGGTAAAGGTAGCCATCGACAGCAACGCGCCGATAATCGCGCCAATCCCAAAGCGAAATGTTCCGGCCAGCGACGATGCGGTTCCCGCCATATGCGGAAACTCGTCGAGGATCACCGCCATGGCGTTAGAGGAGACCATCGATACGCAGCCGACGAACGCCGCCACGCCCACCACCAGCGACCAGAAACCAACATCAAGCAGCGCACACACCACCATCCACACCGCCATCGCCAGCTGGATCCACAGCCCGGCGCGGAACATGTTCAATGCGCCGACCCGGCGAACAAAGCGGCTGTTAATGATGGTCATGATGAACAGGAACACGATATTCAGCGCAAAATAGTAGCCAAAGTGCTGCGGCGACACGTGATTAATGTTGATGTAGACAAATGGACCCGCGCTGAGAAATGAAAACATGCCGGCGAAACTGAAGCCGCTGGCCAGCATATAGCTAAGTACCCGCTTGTGGCGGAACAGGGTGGCGAAGTTGCCAAGCGTGGTGCGAATATGAAATTTCTGCCGCCGTTCTACCGGCAGCGTCTCGCTAATAAAGAAAGCAATCATCGCCGATGCCAGCAGCGCCGCCAGCGCCAGGATCCAGAAAATCGCGTGCCAGCTGAACCACACCAGCACCGCGCCGCCGACCATCGGCGCCACCAGCGGCGCAATGGTGGTGACCAGCATGACAAACGACATCATGCGCGAGAACTCCTCTTTCGGGTAGATATCGCGCATCAGGGCATTGATCACCACGCTGGCCGCCGCGGCCGCCAGGCCGTGGAAGAAACGCATAGTAATCAGCATCTCGATGGTCTGCGACAACGCACAGGCCACCGCTGCCGCGGCGAATATCAGCGTCCCGCCGAGGATCACCGGTTTACGGCCAATGCTGTCGGCCATCGGCCCGTACAGCAACTGCCCCAGCGCAAAGCCCAGAATATAGGTACTGAGCGTCATTTGCGCGCTGCCGTCCGGCACGTTGAACTGCGACGAGATAACCGGCAGCGCCGGCAGATACATATCAATCGACAGCGGCATTAACATGGCCAACAGGCCAAGAATAAACACAATCCCAAATGAAGAATTCTGCTTTGTCGTCACGTTTTACTCCGTGCTTGTGGGGCGCCAACGCTGGCGATTTCGTCAGCCGTCAGCGGGCGGTATTCGCCGGGCTCCAGCGACGCATCAAGGGTAATATCGCCGATACGTTCGCGATGTAATCCCACGACGTGGTTACCCACCGCCGCGAACATGCGTTTTACCTGGTGGTAGCGGCCTTCGCTGATGGTCAGGCGTACTTCTGTCGGAGTGATGACTTCGAGGACAGCAGGTTTGGTGAGATCTTTTTCATTATGCAGCTGCACGCCTTTGGCAAACTGCTCGGCGACGCCCTCTTCCAGCGGATTTTCCAGCTCCACCAGATAGGTTTTTTCGCAGTGATGGCGCGGCGAAGTAATGCGGTGCGACCACTGCCCATCATCGGTCATCAGTACCAGACCGGTGGTGTCGATATCCAGACGCCCGGCGGCGTGCAGCTTATGGGCAACCGGCTCATCGAGAAAATAAAGCACCGTTGGATGATCGGGATCGTCTGTTGAACAGACATAACCCTGCGGCTTGTTGAGCATAAAGTAACGGGGGCCGTGCTGCTGGGTCAGCGTATTGCCGTCATATTCTACCTCGTGCTCCGGCTGGAGCTTAAAGGAGGCATCTTTCACAATGTCGCCGTCCACGGTAACGCGGCTGCCGCGGATTTCACGCCCGGCAATAGCACGGCTGACGCCAAGCTGCTGAGCGATAAACTTATCAAGTCGCATGAGATTTTTTAGCCTGTAATAATGCTGGAGCGGGCATCTCGCCCGAAAAAGAAGAATTCCATTGGTTAGTATAACGGGGTCTTAACACCACTCAAGGGAAAAGATTCATGGCATACTATTTGCGAGTTAATTAACCCCCGAGAATTGATGACTTTTACACTACGTCCCTACCAAAAAGAGGCGGTCGACGCCACGCTCGCCTGGTTCCGCCGTCACCATGAGCCGGCCGCCATCGTGCTGCCGACCGGCGCCGGCAAAAGCCTGGTGATCGCCGAACTTGCGCGGCTGGCGCGCGGACGCGTATTGGTTCTGGCCCACGTTAAAGAACTGGTGGCGCAGAATCACAGTAAATACTGTGCGCTTGGCCTGGAAGCCGATATTTTCGCCGCCGGTCTGCAGCGTAAAGAGAGCCAGGGCAAGGTGGTCTTCGGCAGCGTGCAGTCGGTGGCGCGCAATCTTGAGCAGTTTCAGAGCGAATTCTCCTTACTGATCGTCGATGAGTGCCACCGTATCAGCGACGATGACGACAGCCAGTATCAGCAAATCATCAGCCACCTGCGGCAGGTGAATCCACAGCTCAGGCTGCTCGGCCTGACCGCGACCCCCTTCCGTCTCGGCAAGGGGTGGATTTATCAGTTCCACTATCACGGTATGGTGCGCGGAGACGAGAAAGCGCTGTTCCGCGACTGCATCTACGAGCTGCCGCTGCGTTATATGATTAAGCACGGCTACCTGACGCCGCCTGAGCGCCTCGATATGCCGGTGGTACAATACGATTTCAGCCGCCTGCAGGCGCAGAGCAATGGCCTGTTCAGCGAAGCCGACCTTAACCATGAGCTGAAAAAACAGCAGCGCATCACGCCGCATATCGTCAGCCAAATCGTTGAGTTTGCCGAAAGCCGTCAAGGCGTGATGATTTTCGCTGCGACCGTCGAACATGCGCGGGAAATTACCGGCCTGCTGCCGCCCGCGCAGGCGGCGCTGATTACCGGCGAAACGCCGGGGCCGGAGCGCGATCGCATCATCGAAGCTTTTAAAGCGCAGCAGTATCGCTATCTCGTGAACGTCGCGGTACTGACCACCGGCTTTGACGCGCCGCACGTCGATCTTATCGCGATTCTTCGGCCAACCGAGTCGGTAAGCCTTTACCAACAAATTGTTGGCCGCGGCCTGCGTCTGGCGCCGGGCAAAACCGACTGCCTGATCCTCGACTATGCCGGCAACCCTCACGACCTGTATGCGCCGGAAGTCGGCACGCCAAAAGGCAAAAGCGATAATGTCCCGGTACAGGTTTTCTGCCCGGCCTGCGGTTTCGCCAATACTTTTTGGGGGAAAACCACCGCCGACGGCACGTTGATTGAGCATTTTGGCCGTCGCTGCCAGGGCTGGTTCGAAGATGATGACGGCCATCGCGAACAGTGCGACTTCCGCTTTCGTTTTAAAAACTGTCCGCAGTGCAACGCCGAGAATGACATTGCCGCCCGCCGCTGTCGCGAGTGCGATTCTATTCTGGTCGACCCGGACGACATGCTGAAGGCGGCGCTGAAGCTTAAAGACGCGCTGGTGTTGCGCTGCAGCGGCATGGCGCTGCAGCATGGCAGCGATGAAAAAGGCCCGTGGCTGAAAATCACCTATTACGATGAGGACGGCGCCGATGTGAGTGAGCGCTTCCGTTTACAAACGCCCGCGCAGCGTACCGCCTTTGAGCAGTTGTTTATCCGCCCGCATACCCGTACTCCGGGCGTGCCGCTACGCTGGATAACTCCGGCAGACATCATTGCCCAGCAGGCGCTGCTGCGCCATCCGGACTTTGTCGTCGCCCGGATGAAGGGGCAATACTGGCAGGTGCGGGAAAAAGTGTTCGATTATCAGGGCCGTTTCCGTCGCGCCAATGAGCTGCGTTAATCCGCCAAAAACTGAGGTTTTGATTGCCGCTGTGCCGATAGGCGGCTATAATGCCGCCCGCTTTTGCATTCGCAAAGCAGATAATCTGCCTGCTGCTGGGTCGCCTGTTGCAGGCTTTATATATAGAGAGACATCAATGTTTACTATCAACGCAGAAGTACGTAAAGAGCAGGGTAAGGGTGCGAGCCGCCGCCTGCGCGCAGCTAACAAGTTCCCGGCAATCATCTACGGTGGCGAAGCTGCTCCGGTTGCTATCGAACTGGATCACGACAAACTGTGGAACATGCAGGACAAAGCTGAGTTCTACGGCGAAGTTCTGACCCTGGTTGTCGACGGCAAAGAAGAGAAAGTTAAAGTTCAGGCTGTTCAGCGTCACGCGTTCAAGCCGAAACTGACCCACATCGACTTCGTTCGCGCTTAATCGCCGATAGCAAGTTGTATGGCAAACGCCCTGGTGTCTTCTGACCCGGGGCGTTTTGTTATCTGCGCCGCCATAACCCTGGCGCGTCGTCAACAATCTCTCCCAGCGCGCGGTGTTTATTCATTCCCGGCAGCCACAGCATCACCATGGTAACGTTAAGCCCCTGATTACCGACCTCGGTGGCTATTTCAGCAACCCCCTGCCACTCGTCGGGCCGTAAATGGTCGGGTAAAAAACCCCAGCCCTGCCCCTGCTCCATTGCGTGGCGCAACATGGTGATTTCATTCATATACAGCGTATGGCCGGATATCTGTAACCGGCGGGCGATTTGATCGTCGCTGCGCCGGTGCATGACTAACTGCGGGGTGAGCGATAAATTCAGCAACGTCAGCGGCCTTGCGGCATCAGCGAACAACCGCTGCGCGGCGTAAAAGCGTAAATCAACGGTACCCAGCGCCCGCCACTCCATTTCGCTACCCAGCGTACGATTGTTAGCCTGGCAAATGGCCATATCCGCGACGTCATCGCTCAACGCCTGCTCGGCTTCGCGACGCGAAGCGCTCCAGCAGCTTAAACGGATCTGCCGCCGGGCAAGCGTATCGGCCAGCAAACAGAGAAATTCACGCGGCACGAACGGATCGTACACCAGGCGTAACTCCTGCCAGGCCGTTTGCGGCAGCGTTTGCGCAAAAGACTCGAAAGCCTGCGCCTGTCGCAACAACAGGTGCGCCTGGCGAAAAAGCTGCTCTCCCTCGGCCGTTAAAGTCAGGCTACGCCCTTCACGGCTGAATAACCGGTAGCCCAACGCATCTTCCAGGTAATCCAGCAGATCGCGAAGCGTCGTACGGTCTTTCCCTAAACGAATCGCCGCCCGCGACAGGCTGCCGGTCTCAGCAATCGTCGCGAAGGCTTCAATCTGTGCAAATGAATACTGCAGGGTTTTCATCCTTCTCTCCCTTTCAGGGGAAAATCCCCCATAGAGTGATTTTAGCCGCCGCGCGCCGGTTTATATACTGCGATGCGAATCTATGGCAAACGAGGAAATGAAAATGATAAGAAAACCACTGGCTCTGGCGTTAATTTTGGCGGCGCTACCGGCGGCGGCAATGGCGCAAAACTGCGGCGGCCTGACGCTGGATGTCTGCCCCACGCCTTACGATCAAACGCTACCCGCGGCCAAAGACATGCTCACCTGGGATCAGGCGTCACGCGTCGTTGGCTTTCGTAATGACTATCGCAACTATGCTGGCGATGTTTTCCGTCACGGCGACTCGGTCCCGCTGGAGCGCGCAAAAAAACAGCTGACCGATGCCCGCTACACGCTCAACGGCCACACCTGGAATTTGCAAGATTACCTGAAGCGCGAAAACGTCAGCGGTATGCTGGTGCTGAAAGATGGCAAAGTCGCCTGGAAATATCTCGCCGAAGGTAATACCGACACCACGCTGTGGACCTCGCGCTCGGTGGGTAAATCGGTCGTCTCGACGCTGGTCGGTATCGCTATTCAACAGGGTAAAATCCACTCCCTTGATGACCTGATTACCGTTTATGAACCCGAACTGAAAGGCACCGCCTGGGATGGCGTGACGCTCAAGCAGCTCATTCAACATACCAGCGGCGTGGAATGGAATGAAGATTACACCAATCCACAGTCGCACTTCGCCCGCCTGACCCAGTGTGAAGCGCAGCCCGGCGCCTATGATTGCGTGCGTAAAATTGTGTCGACGCTGTCGCGCAAACACCCGGCAGGCGAGCAGTGGTCCTACTCTTCCGGCGGCGCCTGGCTGCTGGGCGATGTGCTGGAACGCGCAACCGGTATGTCGCTGGCCGCCTGGCTTGAACAATCACTGTGGCAGCCTGCGGGCATGGCCCACGATGGCGTGTGGCACGCCTACAAAAAAGGACAACATGATGTCGGCGCCCACGGCTTTAACGCCACCCTCGAAGACTGGGGACGCTTTGGCGAGTTTGTCGCCCGCGATGGCCGCCTGAGCAACGGTGAACAGCTGGTGCCCGCAGGCTGGTTCGATCAAGCCGCGAGCTGGACAAAAGCGCTGAACTCGGTTTCAGCAGCGCATCCGGAAGGTATCTACGGCTATCAATGGTGGAATAACGCCATTCCGGCCAATGCGCAAAACGTGCAGCCGACGCCGCAGGAAGGGCTCAAAGGCTCGCTGTGGGCGCTGGGGATCTACGGCCAGGTGATAATGGTCAACCGTGCGGAACATCTGGTGATCGTGCAGTGGTCAACCTGGCCACAGGCGGAACCGTCCTTTAACGCGCAACCGCTGGAAGCGGCGCTGATGTACAGCGCCATTGCCCGCGAATTGCGCTAATCTTGCCGGCTCCTTGCCGCTTAACCGGCAAGGAGCGTGTCGGCATTTAACGCCAGGTGCTGCAGCAGCATAATGGTTTTCGCATCCACGATTTCGCCATCGCGAATGGCCCGTAACGCCCGCGCCAGCGGCCACTCCAGCACTTCAATATCCTCTCCTTCCGCCGCCAGCCCGCCGCCATCGCCACGGCGATCGTCCGCGGAGTATTCAGCAATAAAGAAGTACAGCTTCTCGGTCACCGACCCCGGACTCATAAACGCGGTGAATACCGGTTCAATACGGGTGACGCGAAAACCGGTCTCCTCTTCCGCTTCGGCGATAATGCGTTCTTCCGGCGAGGCGTTATCCAGTAACCCCGCGGCGGCCTCGATCAAAAAACCGTCGTGACCGTTGATCCACACCGGAAAACGAAACTGGCGGATGAGCACCACGCTCTGCTTGTGGCGATTGTAGAGCAGAATAACCGCGCCGTTGCCGCGGTCGTAGGCTTCCCGGCTCTGCTCCTGCCAGCGTCCATCACGACGCAGCAGTTCGAAGGTATATTTTTTCAGCGTGTACCAGTTATCTGACAAGAGCGTTTCGCGAACGTGGCGAACGCGCGGTGCGTCTACATGCATGTTTTTCCCCTTCTAAGGTGACAGCGGGCAACATAACATGCATAATCGTGCATAAACAAGATCAATCGTGAAGTGAACAACATGCTCGCCAGCCAGAGAAAACAGCACATCCTGCAGATCCTTGCCGCAGAAAAACAGGTGATGTCGGGAGAGTTAAGCCAGCGCTTTAAAGTCTCCGAAGACTCCATTCGTCGCGATCTGCGCGAACTGGCGGCGGAAGGTAAACTGCAACGGGTCCACGGCGGCGCGCTGCCGGTATCCGCCGCTATCGCGCCAATCGAAAGCAGAAAAAGCGTGCAGATGGCTTCCAAACAGGCGATAGCCCGCCGGGCGGCGGCGCTTATCCAGCCAGGACAGGTGGTCATCGTCGACGGCGGCACCACCACCACGGCGATGATCGCCGCGCTACCCGCCGACCTTGCTTGTACCGTGGTGACGCACAGTCCTGGGATCGCCGTGGCGCTGGTCGAGCATCCGCTGATCGACGTGATCCTGCTCGGCGGCACAATGTTTAAACATTCGGTAGTCACGGTCGGCGCCGAGACGCTGGCGGCGATGGCGCGGATTAATGCCGATCTGTTCTTTATGGGAGTAACGGGTGTGCACCCGCGGGTGGGCTTTACCACCGGTGATTATGAAGAGGCGGGCATCAAGCGCGCGCTGGCGGCCAGAGCCGCAGAAACCGTGGTGATGGCCTCTGCCGAGAAAATTAACTCCGCCTCCGCATTTGCCATCGGCGAGCTTAATCTTGCCAGCACAGTGGTTATCGACAGCGAACTGGATGACACGTTACGCCAGAAGCTTAAACAAAGCGGCGTCGGGATTATTCAGGTAGAAGGTTAACCCGGCGGCATCATGTTCCGCCGGGATAAGCTGCAGGGATTAATTACCGCCAGAAGTACGGCGCTGCAGCTGATCGCGCAGGTTCGGCGGCGTACCTTTGATGGTCAGCGTATCCGTTGCCGGATCCCAGAATACGCGCTCGCCTAACAGCATCGCATCAAAGTTAATGGTCAAACCGCCGCCGCTACCGGCAAATTTGGTCAGCTGGCGCAGCGTACTGCGGTCCGCCGGGAAGCTCTCTTCCAGCTCATAACCCTGTTCAGCGGTAAACTCCTGGAAACTCTTTTCGCTGACGCCGGAGAGCTCTTTAGACAGCGACTCCAGCTCGATCTCTTCGCCCGCCTGCAGCTGTTCGTTACAGTAGGCGTACACCTGCTGGCGCACGTTCTGGCGCTCGGATTTATCCAGCTGCGCGTCAGCGGCGAAATCATCCACCGCCTGCAGCAGACCGCGGTTCTGCGCTTTGGCGTTGAGCCCTTCGCTGGCGCCGAGGAAGTCCATGAAGAAATCAGCGACTTTACGCCCCACCCGCCCTTTCAGGAAGGTCAGGTAACGGGTCGATTCGGGATTGGTTTCCCACTCGGTCAGATCGATACGCGCCACGATGTCGGCATGGTTGATATCGAGGTAATGCGTGGAACTGATATCCAGCTCTTCGTTAACGCGCATGCTGCTCAGATTATTGAGCACCGCCACCAGCAGATACTCGACCGCCAGATAACGATACTGACAGAACAGCACAATGCCGCCTTCGGCAAACGGATACTTCGCCAGCTCATCGCGCAGGCGACCGGTTGCCGCACGGCTGAAAGGAAGAAATTCTTCTTCACCCTGACGCTGTAAACGCAACGCTTGCGCCAGCTCGCTCTCTTCATTAAAGAGGCCATAGGCTTTGCTTTTTGCGCTGTAGACACGATGCAGTTCAGCCATCATTTCCACGACAGTGGCATTTGGTTCCAGCAGCGACTCGCGCAGCACCAGTTCCAGATTCTGTTCATCACGTTTGATCAACTGATGCAGGGCAATCTGGTCGATATCCAGACTCATGTTAAACTCTCCTTTTAGACCGGGCGGTATTCAACCACCACCGGGACGATGACGCAACCGGCAGATGTCTGTTTCACGCTTGAGACTCGCGTTGCTGGGCGCTTTTACGCCGTGGCGAAAAAATGCGGAAAAAATGCTGCTGCTACGGTAATATGTTGCCCTTTCACGAACAAACAGATTTTGAGTTTATGCCACAAATATCCCGCTATAGCGATGAACAGGTCGAGCAGCTGCTCAGCGAGCTGACGAACGTCCTGGAAACACACAAAGCGCCGGTTGACCTGTCACTGATGGTGCTGGGCAATATGGTGACCAACCTGATTAACAGTAGCGTCGCGCCGGCGCAGCGTCAGGCAATCGCCCGTTCTTTCGCCCAGGCGCTGCAATCGTCCATTAACGACGATCCCGCGCACTAAGGATAACGAACAACAGTATATGGTGACTCTACGTCAGCCCTACCGAGAAAAAGTCTCCCAGATGGTCAGTTGGGGACACTGGTTCGCCCTGTTCAACATGTTGTTGGCCATGGCGCTCGGCAGCCGCTATCTTTTTGTCGCCGACTGGCCAACGACGCTTGCCGGGCGGGTTTTCTCGTATGTCAGCCTCGTTGGTCATTTCAGTTTTCTGGTGTTCACCAGCTATGTACTGATTCTCTTCCCGCTGACCTTTATCGTCGGCTCGCAGCGGCTTATGCGCTTCCTGTCGGTCATCTTCGCCACCGCCGGGATGACGCTGCTGCTGATCGATAGCGAAGTCTTCACTCGCTTCCACCTGCACTTAAACCCCGTCGTCTGGGAACTGGTGATTAACCCCGACCAGAACGAGATGGCTCGCGACTGGCAGCTGATGTTTATCAGCGTACCGATCATCTTCCTGATCGAGATGCTCTTCGCCACCTGGAGCTGGCAAAAGCTGCGCAGCCTGACGCGCCGCCGTCACTACGCGCGCCCCGTCGCCTGGTTTTTCTTTATTTCGTTTATCAGCAGCCACCTGATTTATATCTGGGCGGATGCTAACTTCTATCGCCCGATCACCATGCAGCGGGCCAACTTGCCGCTCTCTTATCCGATGACCGCTCGCCGCTTCCTTGAGAAGCATGGCCTGCTCGACGCTCAGGATTACCAGCGCCGTCTGGTTGAACAAGGCGCGCCGGAAGCGGTTTCGGTGCAGTATCCGCTGAGCGATCTACGCTATCGAGACCTCGGCACGGGCTACAACGTGTTGCTCATTACCGTGGATAACCTCAACTATTCACGCTTCGAGAAAAATATGCCGCAGCTGGCTGCTTTTGCAAAAGAGAGCGTCAACTTTAGTCAGCATATGAGCTCCGGTAATAGCACCGATAGCGGAATGTTCGGCCTGTTCTACGGCATATCGCCGGGTTATATGGATGGCGTGCTCTCGGCGCGTATCCCGGCGGCGCTGATTACCGCCCTCAACCAACAGGGCTACCAGTTGGGCCTGTTCTCATCAGACGGTTTCAGCAGTCCGCTCTATCGTCAGGCGCTGCTGTCGGACTTCTCGCTGCCGGCGGCCAAAACGCAAAGTGACGAGCAAACGGCAGACCAATGGATCGGCTGGCTGGATCGCTACGCCCAGGATGAGAACCGCTGGTTCTCGTGGGTATCGCTGAACGGCACTAATATTGATAACAGCCAGCAGCAGAATTTTGCGCGCACCTATGGCCGCGCCGCAGGCGACGTCGATACGCAAATTGGCCGTGTGCTCGACGCGCTGCGCAAAGCGGGCAAACTGGATAATACGGTGGTGATTATTACCGCCGGGCACGGCATGCCGCTGGATAACAAGCAGGGTAAATTCGACTGGTCACGGGGCAATCTGCAGGTGCCGCTGGTTATTCACTGGCCGGGAACCCCAGCGCAGGAGATCGCCACGCTCACGGATAACAAAGACGTGATGACGACGCTGATGCAGCGTCTGCTGCACGTGTCGACGCCAGCGAATGAATATTCGCAGGGCGAAGACCTGTTTAGCCCGGCGCGTCGCCGCAGCTGGGTCACCGCGGCCAATAGCGATACTCTGGCGATTACCACGCCAACGATGACCGTGGTGCTCGACCACAACGGCACCTATCACACCTGGAACAGTAACGGCGAGAAGGTGAAAGACCAAAAACCACAGCTCAGCCTGCTGCTGCAGGTGCTGACGGATGAAAAACGCTTTATCGCTAACTGATTGATTAATTTTGAATCAATCAGTTGTCGGTCGCTTGCATTCGATGGGGGAACGGGTAATATTATCCTCCACGCGTCGGCACGTAGCGCAGCCTGGTAGCGCACCGTCATGGGGTGTCGGGGGTCGGAGGTTCAAATCCTCTCGTGCCGACCAAAAACCTTCGAAAAAACCAGCCTCTTATGGCTGGTTTTTTTGTGCCTGTTTTTCGCAGGGGGGAAACCTCGTCGAAAAACTCGATCCTTCCTTCACTCCAGACCTGGAACGTGTTTCCCTGCCCGGCCTTTCTCTAAGGCTGGCATTCCTCATACGGTAGATACGGGCAGCTTTGGTATACTGGTTATCATTGATTTACCCGAAACGGACGTTGTCTAAACGTTGATTGCAAGGATGTTAAAGACCGCTTTATGGATATGTTCAAGTTAACACCCTGGCTAAATTGCTGGAATCTCATTCCTGATGGCACCCCATTTGTCACTCATACGTCACAGTTGTATCCGGTCAAAACAGCAACCCATGGTATTAAAGCCATGTTAAAAGTCACTGATGATACTGACGAACAAGCCGGTAATGCACTCATGGTATGGTGGGAAGGGAACGGCGCTGCCCATGTGATTGCACATGAAAAGGAAGCAATTCTTCTCTCAAGAGCCACAGGTTCCGCGTCTTTATCAGCAATGTCTCGTGGAGATAAGGATGATATCGCTTGTCGTATTTTATGTATGACTGCGAACCGGCTTCATTCATTCGCCAAAAGACCGTTCCCCCGGCTAACCTCCCTGCGTGAATGGTTTTATCCTCTAAAACCAGCCGCCTTGCAGTATGGCGGTATCCTGACACGTTGCGCAGAAATTTCAGAAGAGTTGCTTTCTTCTCCACGAGATGTGGTTGTATTACATGGCGACTTACATCACGGTAACGTGCTTGATTTTGAAACGTCCGGTTGGTTAGCCATTGACCCCAAAGGGCTGATAGGTGAACGGGGATTCGACTTTGCTAATATTTTTACTAATCCGGATCTTGGTTATCCGGTACCTGCTGTTGCGACTGTACCAGAGACCTTTAAACAGCGTCTAAGCATCGTTACCAGGATGGCAGACATGGATAAAGAGCGCCTGCTCAAATGGATAATTGCGTGGTGCGGTCTTTCAACCGCCTGGTCACTCTCAAGTAACGAAACGACTTCAATAACAATAAAAATTGCCGAACTGGCGATTGCTGAATTGGAATCGTGAGTGGGATATCGCCACTGGGTATGGTGATTTCCTGCACGCCCGCTTCGCGTCAAGAGTAGATACATCAGGAAACAAGCCAACAAGCACCTGAATATGAGTGTTTGCCAGACAGATTTTATCCCTTGGTATAAATATCAGGCCTGGTAATAGTCCAGGCGTAGTTTTCCTGGTTTACTGGCTGGTAGCCGAACTTTTCGTAAAGCCAGGGCGCGGTGGTGGTGAATAACATAATTCTGCGAAGCTGTTCAAATAAAGGATGATTATGCAAACATTCCATCATCCACCTTCCAAGCCCTTCTCCCTGATATTCTTCGAGCACATACACATCACAAAGATAGGCAAATGTAGCAAAATCCGTAATCAGGCGAGCGAAGCCTATCTGAGTATCATGATGATAAATGCCAAAATTAAGGCTGTTTTCAATTGATGTAGCGACAGTGTCAAGATTGATACCCTTGGCCCAGGTCGACCTTGTCAGATACCGATGGATAGCCTTAACATCCAGTTTTTCTCTGTCTGTACTGACCAGGTAGCTATTCTTGCGCCACTCGTAGATCTCGGAAATATTCACTTTCGGCCATACCTCAAATAGTTAGATAAACCCAAGCCTATCACCTGACGAAAAAATGTATGATTTAAATTGCACGGACGGATCGCCACACATGATCATGTCGTCTTGTAGCACATCTTTTTAATGTTTGTACTCCCCTTCCCGCTAAGACTGCGATTATCCTGATGGCAAATTGTTAAATTCCATCTATTATTCGACTGTATTCGTTATCATCTGGAGCGGACCCAATGAGAGTTAAAGGACTTCCCAAAGGATTTTTTATCCTTATTTTACTGATCGTTACCCTGGCCTTTTTTGACGTACTCTCCCCTTACTATTCCGCTATCCTGTGGGCCGCAATCCTGGCGGTAATATTTAATCCGATAAAAAACAATATCCGTACGCGCATCGGTGAACGCAACGGCATCGCGGCGCTCCTGACCGTCGTCATTATCTGTCTTATTGTTTTCACCCCGTTGGCGATTATCATTTCGTCGCTAGCCTTCGAGCTGAACGTGGTCTACACCAAGCTACAGCATAATGACACCCAGTTTCCGACGGTGGTCGCCAACCTGTTTGCCCATCTCCCGAGCTGGGCCAGAAGTTTCCTCTCAGAGCACAATCTCGATAGCGCGGAACAGATTCAGCAGCAACTATCCGATGCCGCCCTGAAAGGCGGACAATATCTGGCCGGTAGCGCCTTCCTGATCGGTAAAGGGACGTTCGGCTTTACCGTCAGCTTCGGCATTATGTTATATCTGCTGTTCTTCTTGCTGAAAGATGGCCCTTATCTGGTGCTGTTAATCCTCGAATCTTTGCCGCTATCCAATTATGTCAAACAGCACCTGTTTGCCAAATTCGCCGCCGTCGCGCGGGCGACGGTTAAAGGTACCGTCGCCGTCGCGCTGGCACAGGGGGCGCTCGGCGGCTTTGCATTCTGGATCGTCGGTCTTGATGGCAGCATTTTATGGGGCGCTTTAATGGCCTTTCTGTCGCTCATCCCGGCGGTGGGCTCCGCCATTATCTGGGTGCCGGCGGCGATTTATCTGTTCGCCACCGGGCAATTGTGGCAAGGGGCGTTTATTGTCGGTTTCTTCGTCATTGTCATCGGCCTGGTGGATAACATTCTGCGTCCGCTGCTGGTGGGAAAAGATACCAAAATGCCGGATTACCTGATCCTGATTGCCACTCTTGGCGGCATGGAAATCTACGGTATCAACGGTTTCGTCATTGGCCCGCTGATTGCCGCCTTGTTTATTGCCTGCTGGAACCTGTTATCGGGGCGTGAACACGCCGGGAACGCCGACTTACTGGACGAAGAGTTTATTGAAGAAGCCAAAAACAGCCGCGATGAATAGCTGGCGCACGCTTCACTTTACTAGTGCATTTCACTATTCATATTGAAAATAATGGTAAATAACTCTTACCATTCAGGGCAATGATGTTAGTCTGTATTGGTTAGTAACGATAATAAAGGATGATCAACCGTGAAAAAAATCGCTACGCTTGCTGTTTCTCTGCTGGCCGTTGCCTGTGTTTCCACCAGCGCGTTAGCCGCTGAGCAGCCGTTGGAGAAAGTCGCCCCCTATCCGAAAGCGGAAAAAGGGATGAAGCGTCAGGTGATTCAGCTGCCGCAGCAGCAGGATGAATCCGCGTTAAAAGTTGAACTGATGATTGGCCAGACGCTGGAAGTTGACTGCAACCATCACCGCCTCGGCGGTCAACTGGAAAGCAAAACGCTGGAAGGCTGGGGCTATGACTACTATGTCTTTGATAAGCTGACGTCCCCGGTTTCCACCATGATGGCCTGCCCGGACGGTAAGAAAGAGAAGAAATTTGTTACCGCGGGTCTCGGCGATGCAGCCATGCTGCGCTACAACAGCAAGCTGCCGATCGTGGTTTATACTCCGGCCAACGTTGAAGTGAAATACCGCATCTGGAAAGCCGAAGAAACTATCGGTAATGCCGTGGAGCGTTAATCGCCAGCGGTAATACAAAACGGCAGCCCTCGGGCTGCCGTTTTTGTTATAGCGCGATATCCGCCATCGGTTTGCCGCCGGTCAGCGGCTTGAGTTCAGCCTGCGGCACGTCGTCTGCCGCGGTCGTCGGCTCGTAGTGTAGCCCCAGCACTTCACTGGTCCACGCCAGCGCCTGCTCAATAGCGGCCGGATTACCATCCAGACGCATGCCGTAGCTCGGCACGATCTCTTTCATCTTCGCCTGCCAGGCCGGCGTCTGTACTTTGTCTTTGAAGACTTTCTCCAACAGCTGCACCATGATCGGCGCCGCCGTCGACGCGCCAGGAGAAGCGCCCAGCAGCGCGGCTACGGTGCCTTCATCATCGCACACCACTTCGGTGCCAAGGCGCAACACGCCGCCCATCTTCTTATCACGTTTGATAATCTGTACACGCTGACCGGCCTGCCACAGGCGCCAGTCCTCTTTGCGCGCTTCCGGGTAGTACTCGCACAGTGCGGCATGACGATCTTTATCTTTCTGCAATACCTGGCTAATCAGATATTTCACCAGGTCGAAGTTATCCATCCCGACGTTAAGCATCGGCAGAATATTCGAGGTATTCGTCGAGGCCAGCAGATCCCAAAGGGAGCCGTTTTTCAGGAAGCGGGTCGAGAAGGTCGCGAACGGCCCGAACAGCACCACGCGTTTGCCGTCGATAATACGGGTGTCGATATGCGGCACCGACATCGGCGGCGCGCCAACTTCCGCCTGGCCATAGACTTTCGCCAGGTGATGATTAACCACTTCCGGGTTCTCACACACCAGGAACTGTCCACCAACCGGGAAGCCCGCATACTCTTTCGCCTGCGGAATGCCGGTTTCCTGCAGCAGCGTCAGGGCAGCGCCGCCCGCGCCAATAAAGATGAATTTGGTTTTGATCGTCCGCTTCTGGTGACGATTGTTGGCATCCGCCAGCGTCACCGTCCAGCTGTTGTCCGCATTGCGCTTAAAGCGGCGAACGACGGTACCCAACTGGAGAGAGAAGTTATCATGCTTCTGTAGCCCGGCGATCAGCTGGCGAGTGATCTCGCCGTAGTTAACGTCGGTACCCATTTCGGTACGCGTTGCCGCGACTTTTTGCTGCGGATCGCGTCCTTCCATCACCAGCGGCGCCCACTCTTTGATCTGCTGATGATCTTCAGAATAACGAATACCGCGGAACAGTTCGCTCTGCTGCAGCGCCGCGTAGCGCGCGCGCAGGAAGTTAACGTTGTCTTCGCCCCACACAAAGCTCATGTGCGGCACGCTGTTAATAAAGGATTTCGGCTTAGTCAGGATGCCGCGGGTCACCTGGTGGGCCCAAAACTGACGAGAAATATGGAAGGACTCATTGATATCGACCGCTTTGTCGATATTGATCCCATTGGCGGTTTGCGGCGTGTAGTTGAGCTCCATCAACGCCGCATGGCCGGTACCCGCATTGTTCCAGCCGTTCGAGCTTTCCTCGGCAACGCTGGTCATCTGCTCGACCATGGTAATAGACCAATCCGGCTCCAGTTCCTGCAGCCAGGTTCCCAACGTGGCGCTCATGATACCGCCGCCAATCAACAATACATCCGTCTCTTGCTCATGGCGGGTGTTGGTCCGATTTGTATTGGAACCAACCGCCTGTGAGCTGGGTACGGCCATCTTTTTCTTCATCGGATTTGAGCCTTACTTTTACTCGCTTTTTTTATTTAGCGCAGGTGAAACGATTCTCGGGATCAAAGGTACCACCTGTACTCAAAAATTTAAATATTGTTTAAATTTTAAGTTGAGTTTTGAGATCTGTTATAAAAATGTTTAATAAATGTGTACACAAAATCACTTTTTGTACTGGTATGATGGCCCTTTCCGCGCTATCATCTCCCGTTCTGTGATGGAGCGCACGCCAACGGCGGCTTCTCTCCCTTCAAATTTTTTATCATCCGCGAACTTTTATGCCCTCAACTTCCCGCACTCTCTCACTGGCGTTGATAACACGCGAGACCCTCGCTGGCGTGCTAACTGCCCTGGCGTTAATCCCTGAAGTCATTTCATTTTCGGTCATTGCCGGCGTGGACCCGCAGGTCAGCCTGATTGCTTCAGTGGTGCTCTGTCTGGCGATGTCGGTTCTCGGCGGGCGTCCGGCGATGGTGACGGCGGCGGCAGGTTCTGTCGCCCTGGTAATTGGCCCGATGGTACATCAGCATGGCGTAGGGTATATTCTGCCTGCTGTCATTCTGGCTGGTATTATTCAAATTTTGTTTGGGGTCTGCGGTATGGCGCGGTTAATGCGCTTTATCCCGCCAGCGGTGATGACCGGTTTTGTTAATGCGCTCGGCATTCTTATTTTTTTCGCCCAGGTTCCCCATTTCTGGAGCAGGCAGCCGCTCATCGTCGGCCTGTTCGTTCTGACGCTGCTCATCGTGCTGTGGGCGCCGCGTTTTATCAAAGCCGTGCCGGCGCCGCTTATTGCTATCGTCCTTCTCACCGTTTATACCGTCACCAGCGGACAGTTGCTGCCAACCGTGGGTGATGAAGGCGCTATGGGCGGCGGTCTGCCGGGCTTCAACGCGCTGGCGGTGCCGCTGGATTTAAGCACCTTGAAAATTATCTGGCCCTGCGCCCTGAGTATCGCCTTTGTCGGCCTGATGGAATCGCTGTTGACGGCAAAGCTGGTTGACGATCTCACCCATACGCCGTCAAATAAGTCGCGTGAGAGCGCAGGACTGGGAGTCGCCAATATCCTCGCGGGCTGCTATGGCGGCATCGCCGGGTGCGCGATGATCGGCCAGACTATCGTTAACGTGGAAATGGGCAAGGCGCGTAGCCGCCTATCGACGATAGTGGCCGGTCTGGTACTGCTGCTTCTGGTGACGGCGCTTAGCCAGGTGATGGCCAAAATTCCAATGGCGGTGCTGGCCGGGGTCATGGTGATTGTGGCGGTGAAAACCTTCAGCTGGCAGAGTATTCGCCCAACCGCGCTGGCGCGCAATCCGTGGCCGGAAACGCTGGTCATGGCGGCAACCGTCGTCGTGACGGTCACGACCAGTAATCTGGCGATCGGCGTACTGGCGGGGCTTATCGCAATGGCGCTCATCCCTCGCCGCCTGCGCGTAAAAGCGCAGCTTACATCAGAAACAGCGTCGCCAGACCAAGGAAAATAAAGAACCCGCCGGTGTCGGTAATCGCGGTGATCATCACGCTGGAGCCGACCGCCGGATCGCGCCCCAGCTTGACCATCACCATCGGGATGATAACCCCCATCATCGCCGCCATCAGCAGGTTGAGCATCATCGCCAACGTCATCACCCCGCCAAGCTGCGGGTCATCGTATAACCACCAGGTGATAGCCCCCATAATCCCGCCCCATACGAGGCCATTAATCAGCGCCACCCCCATCTCGCGTAGGATCAGGAAGGTAAAACTTCCCGGCTGGATCTTTTGCAGCGCCATCGCGCGGACGATCATGGTGATCGTCTGATTGCCGGTATTTCCGCCTATCCCGGCGACGATCGGCATCAGCGAGGCCAGGGCCACCAGTTGAGAAATGGTATGTTCAAAGCCATCGATCACCCGTGAAGCGATAAACGCCGTACAGAGGTTCACCGCCAGCCACGCCCAGCGGGTTTTCACCGCTTTGCTTACCGGCGCAAAAACATCATCATCTTCGCTCAGACCGCCCATCCGGCGCAGATCGTTATCGGTCTCTTCGTACACCACATCGACGATTTCATCGATGGTCAAACGCCCCATCAGCTTGCCGTCGGCATCAATCACCGCAGCACTCAGTAAGTCATCACGTTCGAAGGTACGCGCCACTTTCTCCGCCTCTTCCTGCGGCTGGAAAGTCACCGGATCGCCTTCCATCACCTCGCCAACGCGCTTTTGCGCATCGTTGAGCAGAATAGTCTGCAGCTCCAGCTCGCCGAGCAGCAGTTTATTGCGCGTGGTGACGAACAGTTTATCGGTGTTTTCCGGCATTTTGCCCAACCGGCGCAGATAGCGCTGTACCGCCGCCAGAGTGGCTTCCGGGCGAACGGTAATCACCTCAAACTCCATGATCGCGCCGACGGTGTTATCGGCGTAGCGCATCATCTGGCGAATGCGCGCGCGTTTATCCGGCGGCAGCGTCGCCAGCAGGCGGCCGGTTAAGTCGCGCGGCAGGTGCTGCAACAGGTAAACCTGTTCATCAATATCCAGCGATTGCAGGGCAAATATCAGGTCGTGGTCGCTCATCTTGTCGATGAGATCGCCCCATACGCTCTCTGACGCCTCCAGCAGCACTTCGCCGCGCTTGTCATCGGCAACCAGCCCCCACAGCGCGGTACGCGCGTCATAAGGCAGCGCTTCCAGGGCATCGGCGAGATCCGGCGGCGGCAGATGCGACACCAGCACTTCCACTTCCGCCAGGTCATCGGCCAGCGTCCCTTCATCATAGCGCTCCGCGAGGGTGAGTTTCCCCAGCAGCGCGGAGGTGACGGCTTTATCAGTGCTCAATAGCCAAATCAGGCGGGCGCGTTCTTCATCGCGTAATCGGGCGCTTTTTTTATGCAAAACGGACATCGCTCAGGCAATCCTTGTGAGAATAGAAGTCGACCTGCATGGCCGCAGCCATAAGCATAGCGCGAGGAGGGGGAAATAATAACCGCCAGCAATTTATCTGCTGTAAAAACCAGCAATATGTCCCGAACGGACGAAAACGCCCGATCGGGTAACCAGCAAAAACGTTAAGCAGTACGTGCTACCGCGTCGCGGGTCGCCAGTTCGCGCTCAACGCCGGTGAGCTCGCTCAGCTTGCCGCTGCGCATCTCCAGCAGGCGATCGGCATGCTGGAAATAGTGATCATCGTGGCTGATGGCAAACACGGTTTTCCCCATTTGCTGCATCAGCGGCAATAGCACCTGATAAAACTCGCGGCGGAAATGCGGATCCTGATCCGCGGCCCACTCATCGAGCAAAATGATATCGCGCTCTTCGGCCAGCGCCAGCAGCAGCGCCACACGCTTTTTCTGCCCTTTAGACAGCTTCAGATCGAGGATTTTCCCCTCTTCCAGCTGCAGCTTGTGGTCCATCTTCAGATACGCCAGCCACTTCGCGACCAGCGCCGGATCGGCGCGTTCGCCTTTTGGCCCTAACAGACGATCAAATAGCCAGACATCGGTAAATACCGCCGAGAATAGCTTGCGGTAATCTTCTGGTTTTTCCGTCGCCAGAGGTTGACCATCGAGCAGGATCTGCCCGGAGAGCGGTTGATACAGCCCGGTCAGCAGCATCGCCAGCGTCGACTTGCCGCTGCCATTGCCGCCAATCAGAAACACCAGTTCGCCGCGTTTGAGAGTCAGATTAATCGGCCCGACGGCAAAACTGTTATCCGGGTAGCGGAACGAGACGTCGCGCAGCTCCAGAGTCTGCCAGTGCGGATGCGCCTGCGGCTCGGGGAAACCGGGGCGGTAAGGCGCCAGCGCGAACTGATGCAGTTTATTGAATGCCACCTGGGCGCTGAGCAAGGTCGGCAGCGCCCCCACTGCCGACAGCAGCGGCGTACGCAGGAATAGCAGCGTCAGGGAATAGGTCGCCGCCACCGCGGTATTGGCCCACCCGAGGCCATTAGCCATCCAGAACACCAGACCGATGGCGCCAAGCATCATGATATTCGACCAGTTCACCGCGCTCAGGTGGAACGTATCGGCGCGAATGATGTGGTGGCGATAATCGCGGGCATCCGGCAGATACAGCTGATTAAAAACAAATTCGGCGCGTTCGCGGTTCAGCGTCAGCTCTTTGCGCCCTTCCAGCACCGTCTGATAATCATGATACAGCTTATCTTCGGTCTCGCGCAGCGTCGCCATATGCTTATAGACGCGCGCCACCAACACAAAGCCGCCCCAGATGGTGACCGCCATCCAGACCGCGGTCACCAGCATCATTTTACCTGACAGAAAAGCCAGGTAGGCGGCGGACCCGAAGGTCAGGATAATCCCCTGCACCAGCTCCGGCAGGCGCACAAAGGCGATGGTAATGTTACGCACGTCGCTGGTTAAGCCCGCCAGCAGCGAAGCGCTGCCGATTTTTTCGATCTTTTCGATTTGGGTGTCGAGAATGCGTTTAATAAATTCGCCGCGCAGGCGATAGACGAAATGGTGGCCAAGCGTGGTTAACGCCAGCTGCGAGCCGAGCGTGACCGCCATCAACAGCAGCAGCAGGCCGAGAAACTCCGGCAGCACGGTGAGCGAGGTATCCACAAGGGAAATCAGGCGCAGGTTAATAAAGGCGATAAGCCCGATACCCAGCGCCGCGCTGAGCAAACTCAGCGCCATGACGGCAATGAACGGCCAGCGGTACTGGCGCCAAACAAGAACAAGTAATTCCATAAGCTACGATCCGGACAAGCAAACAGCCAGCAGTTTAAACGGCTTGCCGACGACAGCAAGAATAATTCTTATTTTTGTTTTTGCCGGCCTCCCGCGAGGCGAAACGTGAGGTTATAACGACAGGCGCCGGTCAGCGGGTGCTCCCCCGGTTTAAGCGGCTGGATGCCGTGGTAAAAGAGCCGTGATTCGCCGCCCCAAACCACCACATCGCCATGCTCCAGCAGCAGCCGACGCAGCGGATCGTTACGTTTCAGCCCGCCAAACTGAAACACTGCCGGCAGTCCCAGCGACACCGAAACGATAGGCGCACGCAAATCCCGCTCGTCTTTATCCTGATGCAGCGACAGCTTCGCGCCCGGCTGGTAGCGGTTAATCAGACAGGCGTCCGGGGAGAAATGCGCATAGCCCGCCTCCTGCGCTGCCTCCGCCGCCAGTTGCTGAAAGAGCGGCGGCATCGGCGGCCAATGTTCGCCGGTCAACGGATCGCCCGGCGCATAGAGATAGCCGTGCATATCGGTCGTCCAGCCGAGTTGGCCACAGTTGGTCATAGCCACCGACATGGTATAACCACCGGGGGTCACCATCTGGCGGAACGGAGAAGCGCTGGCCACTCCGGCGATGGCCTGCAGCAGCGCCGGCGCGCGCTGAACGGCAAAACGGCGTAACATCATCGCCCCGGGGGCCAGCGGCTCCTGCCAGGGTGGCGTATCGGCAAACAGATCGAGCATTATTTCTCCCGTATTTTTGCTTCGCGCGCCAGCAGCAGCGCTTTGCGTTCGCTGCCCCAACGATAGCCGGAAAGCGCCCCGCCCTCACGTACTACCCGATGGCAAGGAATGACTATCGCCAGTTTATTGGCCGCACAGGCCCCGGCAACCGCTCTGACCGCACGCGGTTGACCAATGCTGTGCGCCACCTCGCGGTAGCTGCGGGTTTCGCCTGGCGGGATCTGGCGCAAGGCTTGCCACACCCGTTGCTGGAAAGCGGTACCGCGAATATCCAGCGGCAAATTCACCGCCTGCTGCGGATTATCCAGATGGGCAACCACCTGCGCCACGCGTTCGGTAAACGTGTCATCACCCGGCTGTAATTGGGCGCCGGGAAACAAGCTCGCCAGCTGCGCATATAACGCCTTATCGTCATCGCCCAGCAACACGGCGCATACGCCACGTTCGCTGAACGCCACCAGGCACCGGCCAGAGGCGCTATCGCTGCAAACCCAGCGAATCACCACATCTTCGCCGCCGCGTTTAAACTGGCGGGCGGTCATGCCCAGCGTCTCGTTTGCCTGGCGATAATAGCTGGCGGAATCGGGGAAGCCTGCAGCTAATGCCGCTCTGGTGACATTCTCGCCCTGGCTTAATGCTTCGCGTAGGCGCCGCGCGCGCCACGCCTGCTGCCAGGCCTTGGGCGTAAGCCCGGTGACGGATTTAAAAATACGATGGAAGTGAAACGGGCTGACCGCCAGCTGCTGCGCCAGCGCCTCAAGGGTGATTGGCGCCTCTTGTTCCAGCAGGCGACAGGCGGCGGCCACCTTCTCGACCCGCTGTTGGTCGGGGTCGAGATTATCCGGCCGACAGCGTTTACAGGGGCGATATCCGGCGGCCTTTGCCGCTTCGACATCAGAATAAAAGCGGACATTCTCCCGTAGCGCGCGCCGTGAACGGCACGAGGGACGGCAGCAGACGCCGGTGGTCAACACGGCGAAGACAAACTGCCCGTCGGCGCTGGCGTCACGTTCGCAGACCGCCTGCCAGCGGCGGTCATCGTTAGTCATATCGGCAATCATCGGTTTCATAGCGGGCTCCTGCTGTAAGTGTATCCTTACTTTGCGCCTTGCTCCGATCTAAAAAACTGCGCTTCTTGCTTTTTAATTCTGCTCGCCGACCAGGAAGGTGCGGAACTGCGGCGACATCCAGGTCTTAAAGCCGTCGCCCTCTTTGACAATCATATAGACCGCCAGCCCCTGCTCGTGTGCCACCTGTTGGGCTTTTTCCGGCCCTAATACCATCAGCCCGGTATCCCAACCGTCGGCTTCCAGCGCCGTCGGCGCAATCACCGTCACCGAAACTAGCTTATGGTTGATGGGGTGCCCGGTTTGCGGATCGATAACGTGAGAAATACGTTTGCCGTCCAGCTCGTAGTAGTTGCGATAGCTACCGGAGGTGCTGATGCCGTGGCCGTTGATATCGACAATCGCCTGGACGGCGTTTTCGCGGTCGGTTGGTTTTTGAATCGCCACTCGCCACGGTTTATCGTCACCGTTCATCCCGCGGCTGACCAGCGCGCCGCCAACCGATACCAGATAGCGGGCAATTCCTTCCTGCTCCATCAGCCGCGCCAGATGATCGGCGGCATAGCCCTCGCCGACCGTGGAAAGATCGACAAATAAATCGGCAATATCTTTTTGCAGATACTGTTGATCGGCGCGGTTAATCACCGTCAAATGCTGCAGCCCGGTACGCGCTTTTGCCGCCGCGATTTGCTGCGCCGTCGGCGTTTTTACCGGTTGCTTATCCGGGCCAAATCCCCATAGATTGACCAGCGGCCCGACGGTAACATCCATCGCTCCGGCGGTTTTGGCGCCAATACGCAGCGACAGAGTGACGATATCCGCCATCGCTTCGTTCACCGGCCACGGTTCGGTAGTGGCGGCATGATTGAAGTGCATCAGCGCGGAGTCGTTTTTCCAGGTCGAAAGCAGCAGATCGTCACCATCGAGCTGCGCCTGAACTTTATGGCGTAAATCTTCGGCTTTCGCCGGATCCAACCCGACGACGCTAACGCGCCAATAGGTCCCCATCGTTTTGCCATCGAGCACGGTGGCGGCGGATTTTGGCGTGGCCGGGGATGTCGCGGAATCACAGCCGGTAAGCAGAACGCAGAGGCCGATAAAGGCGGCGCGGAAAAAGGTGGTATCCATGAAAACGGGCTCCTGTTACAAAGGCAGCCAGAGTATACCAGCGAGGTTAAACCGGGCATAAAAAAAGGCGCCCACAGGCGCCTTTTTCAACACTTCAGCTTGCTTAGAACTGGTAAACCAGGCCCAGAGCAACGACGTTGTCGGTAGAGATACCGGCAGCGCGGGTGAAGTCGTTGTCGTCCAGCAGGTTGATTTTGTAATCAACGTAGGTGGACATGTTTTTGTTGAAGTAGTAGGTCGCGCCCAGGTCAACGTATTTCAGGATATCCTGGTCGCCATAGTTGATACCGGTGCCACGAATGGACAGGTCCTTACCTTTAGACTGCAGGTAAGCGATGGACGGACGCAGGCCGAAATCGAACTGGTACTGAGCAACCACTTCGAAGTTCTGCGCTTTGTCAGCAAAACCGATGTCGCCAGTGCGAGTTGCGTTGTAAGTCTGGGTGTACTGAGTCGCCAGGTATACGTTGTTAGCGTCGTATTTCAGGCCACCGGTATAGGTTTCAGCGTCGTCGCCGTGACCCATAACACCATTAACGTTCTGATCGTCAGTACGTTTAGAGTGGGAGTACGCGAAACCAGCGCTGATGCCGTCCCAGATATCATAAGTAACGGAGGTGCCGTAGCCTTCGCCGTTCTGTTTCTGGAAGCCGCGACCGTTGTTGGTCATGTCTTCACCGCTGGTGCTGCCGTTTTTACCCTGGTACTGCAGAGCAAAGTTCAGGCCGTCAACCAGACCGAAGAAGTCAGAGTTACGGTAGGTAGCAACGCCGTTAGCACGGGATTGCAGGAAGTTGTCGGAACCGTAGGTGTCGCCGCCGAATTCCGGCAGAACGTCGGTCCAGGAAGTCACGTCGTATACAACGCCGTAGTTACGACCGTAGTCGAAAGAACCCGCGTCGCCGAATTTCAGACCAGCGAATGCCAGACGGGTCCAGGACTGCTTGTCAGAACCTTCGGTGTTGTTAGCCTGAACGTTGTATTCCCACTGGCCGTAACCGGTCAGCTGGTCGTTGATCTGGGTTTCGCCTTTCACGCCGATACGCATGTAGGTCTGGTCGCCGTCTACGCTCTTGTCGTCAGAGAAGTAGTGCAGACCATCAATTTTACCGTACAGATCTAATTTGTTGCCGTCTTTGTTATAAATTTCAGCCGCATTTGCTGCGCCCGCTACCAGCAGTGCTGGTACCAGGAGGGACAGTACTTTAACTTTCATGTTATTAACCCTCTGTTTGTTATATGCCTTTTATTATTGCCACTGCTTACTGATTACCCTTCTAATCAGTCGGCTGTATTCATTGTGCTGCAAAATGCAGAATAATCCAACAAGAATATGATACGAAAACTTCTAAGGTGTTTCAAAATGCGCACAAGATGTTTCAATTTGTAAATATCAAGGAACTTTTCAGGCACGATAATGGTCGCCAAAATAAGCATCAAAAATCAAAAAAATAATATTTATCTTTAAAATCAAATTATTGAAAGCATGTAAATGTATAGCACTGAATGGTAAAACAAAATCTTCCCCGAAGACTAAAATAATCCTCGCTATCATCATTAACTTTATTTATTACCGTCATTCAGTTCTGAATGTCTGTTTACCCCTATTTCAACCGGATGCCTCGCATCCGGTTTTTTTTACCCTTCTTTACGTATCTTTAATTATGCTGTGCTATCGCATAAAAAAATAACGACTATTAATCAATCAATTCCGAATGAAAGTTAGCCTATTTCGCCAATTTCTTGTTTTTTCGTGCTATTTACCTGCAACAAATGCCAGTTAATTGTACAAGATCAATTCCACTGTACATATTCGTGGTCGCTATGGTTTTGAGACAAATCTCAGCATTAAAAGATCCCTCAGCGTCAATCTGTTGTATGGATTTCCCGTTTTAGCCTTTATACTTCCAGCCAGTATTCGTTGTGCTGCCCGTCACTATGGCGCAACATCTTGTTTACAAACACTACTGAGCAGCTCTGCTACGCGATGACCCAAAAAAAATTCTCCCTGATCCCAGGCAACATCACCCGCTTCTTCATTTTGATGGTTATCGTCTTGCTCGCGACGATGGGCGTGATGATCCAAAGCTCGGTCAATACGTGGCTAAAAGACAGAAGTTACCAGGTGGTTGATATCAGCCACGCGTTGCACAAACGCATCGATACCTGGCGTTACGCCACCTGGCAGATTTACGACAATATCGCAGCCACCAGTTCCAGTACTTCAAGCGATGGGCTGCAGGAAACCCGGCTAAAGCAGGATGTCTACTATCTGGAAAAGCCTCGGCGCAAAACCGAGGCGCTGATTTTCGGATCTCATGACAGCTCGACGCTTGAAATGACGCAGAAAATTTCTAATTACCTCGATATTCTATGGGGCGCGGAAACCATCCCCTGGTCGATGTATTATCTGAACGGGCTGGATAACAGCTTGATTCTGGTCTCTACGCTGCCGCTGAAAGATCTGTCTTCGAGTTTTAAAGAATCGACGATTAGCAGCGTGGTGGAATCCCGCCGCGCCGAAATGCTGCTGCAGGCAAATACGCTGGACGAACGGGAAACCTTTTCTTCGCTGCGCCATTTGACCTGGCAAAATGGCCACTACTTCACGCTGCGTACCACCTTTAACCAACCGGGCCACCTGGCAACGGTGGTGGCCTTCGATTTACCGATTAACGACCTCATCCCCCCGAGCATGTCGTTGGATAGCTTCCGTCTGGAGGCAGATCCGGCACAGAATGCCGCCAACAGCCCTGATAAAGAAGCCGTTGATAACGTTAGCGTCAGCTTCAATGGCCTGCGTATTGAGATAACTACCGCCATCAATACCACCGGCATGCGGCTGGTGTGGGTCGTGCCGTTCAGCACTTTGCTGATGGAATCCCTGCAGAATATTTTACTGCCGCTGCTGCTCACCATTGGTCTGCTGGCATTAACCCTGTTTGGCTTTACCACATTCCGTCACTATAGCGGTCGCCGTAATACTGGCAGCGTTAGCGCGGCACCCACCGCCGCCAACAGCGAGCTTCGCGCTCAGCGCGCAATTAATGAAGAGATTGTCTCTTTGCTGCCGCTGGGCCTGTTGGTGCACGATCAGGAAGCCAATCGCACTATTATCAGCAACCCGATCGCCGATCATCTGTTGCCTCATCTGAACCTGCAGAACATCACCAACATGGCCGATCAGCATCAAGGGGTCATTCAGGCGACGATCAATAATGAACTTTATGAAATCCGCCAGTACCGTAGCCAGGTTGCTCCGCGTACGCAGATCCTGATTATTCGCGACCAGGACAGAGAAGTACTGGTGAACAAAAAGCTCAAACAGGCCCAGCGTCTGTATGAAAAAAATCAGCAGGGGCGTATCGCCTTTATGCAGAACATCGGCGCCGCGCTGAAAGAACCGGCGCAGGCGCTGGCGCATGAAGCGGCGGCCATCGGCATTAATGAGAGCCGTAAACTGGCGCAGCGCGCGGATGAACTGGTTCATCTGGTCGATGAGATTCAGTTGGCGAACTTACTGGAAAGCGACGCCTGGAAAACCACACCCGGCTTATTCTCCATTCAGGGCTTAATAGATGAAGTAGTTCCTGAAGTCCTACCAATGGTAAAACGCAAGGGACTCCAGCTGTTAATCAATAACGCGCTGCCGGCCAACGAGCAGCGCTACGGCGATCGCGACGCGCTGCGCCGCACGCTATTACTGCTGATTCAGTACGCGATCACCACTACCTCTATCGGTAAAATCACCCTTGAGGTGAGCAAAGATGAATCTGCCGACGATCGGCTGACTTTCCGTATCCTTGATACCGGCAACGGCGTAAGCGCTAATGAAATCGATAATATGCACTTCCCGTTCCTTAACGAGACGCAAGCCGACCAGTACGGCAAGGCCAATGCCCTCACCTTCTGGTTATGCGACCGTTTAACCCGCAAGCTTGGCGGGCAGCTTAATATTAAGGCGCGAGAATCGCTCGGCACCCGCTACTCGCTACACCTTAAAATGGCGGCAAGCGAGGAAGAGAGCGACTCCGGCGAACACCTGTTGGACGATGTAGTCGTAATGATTGACATTACCGCCAATGAAGTACGCCGCATCGTGACGCGCCAGTTAGAGAGCTGGGGCGCGAGCTGCATCACCCCGGACGAAAGACTCTCAAGTCAAGAGTACGATCTCTTTTTAACTGATAATCCGTCTAATCTTACTGCTTCAGGCTTGCTTTTAAGCGATGATGAGGTTGGGATACGCAAAATTGGCCCTGGTCAGTTGAGCGTCAATTTTAATATCAGCACTGCCATGCAGGAAGCTATCCTGCAGCTGATTGAGCAGCAGCTGGCGCAAGAAGAGATTCAGCCCGCCTCCACTGGAAATGAAGGGAATGCTGAACTCCATGCCAGCGGTTATTACGCGCTGTTTGCCGACACTGTTCCGGATGATGTTCAGAGATTGTATACTGAATTAACCATCAGCGATTTCGCTGCGCTGGCGCAGACCGCTCACCGCCTCAAAGGGGCGTTTGCGATGCTTAATCTGATACCCGGCAAGCAGTTATGTGAAGCGCTTGAGCATCTGATTCATGAAAGAGATGCTCAAGGTATAGAAAAATACATCAGCGACATTGACGGTTACGTCAAGAGCTTGCTGTAGCAAGGTAGCCTAATACATGAACAATATGAACGTAATTATTGCCGATGACCATCCGATCGTACTGTTCGGCATTCGTAAGTCACTTGAGCAGATCGAGTGGGTGAATGTTGTTGGCGAATTTGAAGATTCCACAGCTCTGATTAACAATCTTCCTAAACTTGACGCGCACGTCCTGATTACCGACTTGTCGATGCCTGGCGACAAATATGGCGATGGGATCACCCTGATCAAATACATCAAACGCCATTTTCCTGAACTGTCGATTATCGTTCTGACCATGAACAACAACCCGGCTATCCTCAGCGCAGTACTGGATCTCGATATTGAAGGGATCGTACTGAAGCAGGGTGCGCCGACCGATCTGCCGAAAGCGCTGGCCGCGCTGCAGAAAGGCAAAAAGTTTACTCCGGAAAGCGTCTCCCGCCTGCTGGAAAAAATCAGCGCCGGCGGTTATGGCGACAAACGCCTGTCGCCGAAAGAGAGTGAAGTTCTGCGTTTGTTCGCTGAAGGCTTCCTGGTCACCGAGATCGCCAAAAAGCTGAACCGCAGCATTAAAACCATCAGTAGCCAGAAGAAATCGGCAATGATGAAGCTGGGTGTCGAAAATGATATCGCACTGCTGAACTACCTCTCTTCCGTTTCTCTTACCTCAACGGATAAAGAGTAATTCACTTTTCCCGGATGGCGGCCAGCCGCCGTTTCCGGGCCATTCTGAAACTTTATTCCCACCCCGGAGAGCATCGCGCGCCGGGGAGCTCTCAGCACCATTCCGTGCGGCCTCAGCTTGTTTTTCTGGCTTTACGTACCTGTGCGGCATAGGTGGCCAGCGTGTGCTTAAGGATATCCAGCGTCACCGGTTTTGACAGGCAGCTATCCATTCCCGATTCCAGACAACGCTGTTTTTCTTCCGCCAGCGCGTTAGCCGTCACGCCAATAACCGGTAACGTCATCTCCAGCTGACGGATCCGCTGCGTCAGACGGTAACCATCCATATTGGGCATGTTCACATCGCTGAGAACAATATCAATATGCTGTTTACTGAGGACGTTAAGCGCATCGATGCCATCATTGGCCGTTACGCATTGATAACCCAGCGAGCCAAGCTGATCGGCCAACAGGCGGCGGTTAATCGGATGATCGTCGACCACCAGAATCATCATGTCGTCATTGCTGGCCGTTGGCGCGTCATGGGCCGATAGCGCCGGACCATTCTCTTCCGCCGCCAGCGCCAGATGCAGCAGACGCCCCAGTAATGGCAGGAGCTCATGCGGCGTGGTAACGCTATGTAGCCACTCTCCCGGCGCGCGCTCAACAGGAATGCCGATATGGCGGCGGCAGAAGATCACCGCAGCGCTTCCCGGCCAACCCTCATAGCCTTCATCATCGGTTAATAAAATATCGTCGGCAGCCGGCGTCTGACCAGCAAATTGACGTACCGTCAGGCCATGATATTGCAGCAGCGATTCGACAAAAAGCGCCAGTGACGTGTTATGAATCGCCAGCCAACAGGTGCTGTTGCTGTGCCGATCGGCCAGCAGCGGCGGCATCGGCTGCATGCCGTATAGCGGAATACGAATAGTGAAACGGCTTCCCATGCCGGGTTCAGTTTCCACGGCAATGTCGCCATCCATCATGCTGATAAGTTTTTCACAGATAGCCAGCCCCAAGCCGGTGCCCTGGAAATTACGCTGTACTCCGGTACCGACCTGGAAGAACGGGTCGAACAGGCGCACAACCTCTTTCGCCGGGATCCCCTCGCCGGTGTCACGTACGCTAATTTGCAGATAGTCGCCGGCGCGCTGGACGTGCAACACGATACAGCCGGTATCGGTAAATTTAATGGCGTTACTCAGCAGGTTGGAAATAACCTGCTGCAGACGCATCGGGTCGCCGATCATCGTTTGCGGGACATCCGGCTCGATGAAACAGTACAGCCCCAGCTGTTTGCGCACCACCAGCGGTAAATAGTTCGCCGAAATATGATTCATGACCTCGCGCGGCGAGAACTCTCGCGGTTCGATTTTTAGCTGCTCTGACTCAATCTTCGAGAAGTCGAGAATATCGCTGATAATCTTCAAGAGCAGGCTGGAGGAGTTATTCATCGCCGTCACCAGCCGATCGACTCCCTTCGGCAACGCTTTGGTCTGCAGCAGATCGAGGTTGCCAATAATGCCGTACAGCGGCGTACGCAACTCGTGGCTAACGGTGGCGAGGAACATCGATTTCGACTGGCTGGCCTGTTCCGCCGCCTGGGCCATCTCCTGCAGCGACTCTTCCATTTTCACACGGGCGGAAACATCCACCAGCACGCATATCGCGACGTTTTCATTACGATAGCGCGAGTGTACAAAGCTAATCTGCAGGTTGGTGTTGTTGCTGGTTAACACGTCGACGAAGTTGACCTGCTGGCCGCAGATAATCTGCGTGAGCCGCTGGCGGTCTTCGTGAGTCAGCATATTCAGATAGTTATGCGCCAGTTCGTTACTCAGTATGTTAGTGCCGTCCTGGGTACGCAGAATACAGATCCCTACCGGCGCGGAGGCGACGATTTTACGGTTGAACTGCTCATGCTCTTCCAGACGCTGGGCGTCGTTTTCCGCCGGAATAAATATCCGCCGTTCATACATGCGCGCCAGCGCGAACAGGATCGCGCCAGTCAGGATATTCAGCACGATAGCGTTGAGGATCAGCATCCTGATGCGCTCGAGCACCTGATCGACGGAAACCGAATAGACAATACTCAGCGATGACGGCAGCAGGCTCTTTTTCAGCACCAGTTCGCGGAAACCAGAGCTGTAGCCAAACCACATCCGCTCCTGCATCCAGCGGGTTTCCGGTTTAATACTGTTATCCGGCCCGGCAAGGGAAATGAGCTGCTGGCCGTTATCATCGAGGATCGTCACGCTCATCGGCAGGCTGCCTGGCGTAAAGAAGCTCTCCATGCGGATAGTCTGCTCGACGCCGAGCATCGCCTGCAGGCGGTTAGCCATATAGATTGGCGTCAGGGCATAGAAATAGCCGACGCCCGGACGCACGCCCTGGCTAATCCAGAACAGGTTATTGCCGCGCTCGTTTTGCGGCGCATCGCGATATTGTTCGATACGTTGATGCAACACCTTCAGCGCCTGATCGCGCTCCAGCGGCATATCGCGCAGGCCGAAGTTAGCCATACAGAGGTTGTCGCTGCCAATTAAAAAGATACGGTTCAGGTCGTAGGCGGCGGAGAAATTATCGCGCCAGTAGCGCATGAACCACGCCAGCGATTGCAGCGAATTGCGCCAGGCGCCGCTCATTGCGCTGCAGTCGGAATCCGGATACAGCGGTTCAAAATTGGGGATAGTGATATTGCCGCTGTTGGCCAGCGCCGCGCTGCCCTCGCTCCCGGTCGCCGCACGATTGCCTGCGACGTACTTCAGCTCTTTAATGACATCCGCAGTCCGCTGGATATATCGCTGCGCCTGGTCGGCGTTAAGATTCAGTTCCTGACGAATTTCCGATTCCCGTTCATGCAGCGCATTAACGATATAAAACACGGAGACAAAAGCAATCAGCATCCATAGCAGAACCGCCAGCGCTCTGAACAGGTAACGAGAAACCTTTAAGGTCGTATGAAACGAGGCAAGATATTTCAATGGGGCAATGCTCGGTCGTCAGGGGCTCAACAGAATGGGGTTAAAGTAGCGGTAAATGGGCTTTGTCGCAATGTTAATGCAAAAAGGGCCGGGATAATACCCGGCCCTTTCAGAACATTTACCTGCGACGATTACTCTTCGTCTTCGGCGATGTCGTCGTCAGCATCGTTTTCCGGCGCGATATCATCATCGCCTTCCGCTACGCTGCCGTCGATGGCATCCAGTTCTTCGTCGTCAACCGGTTCAGCCACGCGCTGCAGGCCAACAACATTTTCATCTTCCGCGGTACGGATCAGAATCACGCCCTGAGTATTACGACCCACGATGCTCACTTCAGAAACGCGAGTACGCACCAGTGTACCCGCATCGGTGATCATCATGATCTGGTCGCAATCATCGACCTGCACGGCGCCGACCACGGAACCGTTACGTTCGGTGACCTTAATAGAGATAACGCCCTGCGTCGCACGTGACTTGGTCGGATACTCTGCTGCCGCAGTACGCTTGCCGTAACCGTTTTGCGTCACGGTCAGGATAGCGCCTTCGCCGCGAGGAATAATCAGCGACACTACGCTATCTTCGCCTGCCAGCTTGATACCGCGTACGCCGGTTGCGGTACGGCCCATCGCGCGAACGGCGTCTTCTTTAAAGCGCACCACTTTACCAGCGGCGGAGAACAGCATCACTTCGTCCTGGCCAGAAGTCAGATCGACGCCGATCAGTTCGTCGCCTTCGTTCAGATTGACGGCAATGATACCGGCAGAACGCGGACGGCTGAACTCGGTCAATGCCGTTTTCTTCACGGTACCGCTGGCGGTCGCCATAAAGACGTTAACGCCCTCTTCGTACTCGCGAACCGGCAGGATAGCGGTGATACGCTCGTCAGCTTCCAGCGGCAGCAGGTTGACGATCGGCCGACCACGCGCGCCGCGGCTGGCTTCCGGCAGCTGATAAACCTTCATCCAGTACAAACGACCACGGCTGGAGAAGCAGAGGATCGTGTCATGGGTGTTGGCCACCAGCAGGCGGTCGATAAAGTCTTCTTCTTTAATACGCGCTGCCGATTTGCCTTTACCGCCACGACGCTGCGCTTCGTAGTCGGTTAATGGCTGATATTTCACATAGCCCTGGTGCGACAGGGTCACGACAACATCTTCCTGGTTGATCAGGTCTTCGATATTGATATCGGCGCTGTTGGCGGTGATTTCGGTACGACGCGCATCGCCAAACTGTTCTTTAACCAGCTCCAGCTCTTCGCGAATAACTTCCATCAGACGATCGGCGCTACCCAGAATGTGCAGCAGCTCGGCAATCTGATCCAGCAGCTCTTTGTACTCGTCGAGCAGTTTTTCATGCTCCAGACCGGTCAGTTTCTGCAGACGCAGATCCAGAATCGCCTGGGCCTGCTGTTCGGTCAGATAGTACTGGCCGTCACGCACGCCGAACTCTGGCTCCAGCCACTCCGGACGCGCGGCGTTATCGCCGGCGCGCTCCAGCATCGCGGAGACATTGCCCAGATCCCATGAACGCGCGATTAAACCCGCTTTTGCTTCCGCCGGCGTCGGCGCGCGGCGAATCAATTCGATAATCGGATCGATGTTAGCGAGCGCAATCGCCAGCGCTTCAAGGATATGCGCACGGTCGCGCGCTTTACGCAGTTCGAAAATAGTACGACGAGTGACAACCTCGCGGCGGTGACGAACAAACGCCGCAATGATGTCTTTCAGGTTCATGATCTTCGGCTGACCGTGGTGCAGCGCAACCATGTTGATACCGAAAGAAACCTGCAGTTGGGTCTGGGAGTAGAGGTTGTTAAGAACCACTTCACCCACCGCGTCGCGTTTCACTTCGATAACGATACGCATACCGTCTTTGTCAGATTCGTCGCGCAGCGCGCTGATGCCTTCAACGCGTTTTTCTTTCACCAGCTCGGCGATTTTCTCAATCAGGCGCGCTTTGTTCACCTGATACGGAATTTCGTGCACGATGATGGTTTCACGACCGGTTTTCGCGTCAGCTTCGACTTCCGCGCGCGCGCGAATGTAAACTTTACCGCGACCGGTACGATAGGCCTCTTCAATACCGCGACGGCCGTTAATGATAGCGGCGGTCGGGAAGTCCGGGCCCGGAATGTGTTCCATCAGCCCTTCAATGCTGATGTCTTCGTTATCAACGTACGCCAGGCAGCCGTTGATAACTTCCGTCAGGTTATGCGGCGGAATGTTGGTCGCCATACCTACGGCGATACCGGAAGAACCGTTCACCAGCAGGTTAGGGATTTTTGTCGGCATGACGTCAGGGATTTTCTCCGTGCCGTCATAGTTGTCGACGAAATCAACCGTCTCTTTTTCGAGATCGGCCATCAGCTCATGAGCGATCTTCGACATACGGATTTCCGTATAACGCATCGCTGCGGCGGAGTCGCCATCGACAGAACCAAAGTTACCCTGGCCATCGACCAGCATATAACGCAAGGAGAACGGCTGCGCCATACGTACGATGGTGTCATAAACGGCGGTATCACCATGCGGGTGGTATTTACCGATTACGTCGCCAACGACACGGGCTGATTTTTTATAGGCTTTGTTCCAGTCATTGCCCAATACGTTCATGGCGTATAGTACGCGACGGTGTACCGGCTTCAGGCCATCTCGGACATCCGGCAGCGCACGGCCAACAATGACCGACATCGCATAATCCAGATACGAGCTTTTCAGCTCTTCCTCAATGTTGACCGGTGTAATTTCTCTCGCAAGGTCGCTCATCTAACCGCTATCCCTCTACTGTGTCCCGGATTCAAAGGTCGCAAATTATAACACAGCCGTCGTAATAGAGGTAAAGCAATACGGTTTATTCGTGGCAGTCTGCTGATATACTCGCAGGTCAGAACAGAAAAGGAGTAAAAGCGCCCATGAATGCCGAAAAACCGTCGGTGGCCCCCAACGTTGATCACAATGAAATCGCCAAATTTGAAGCCGTCGCCTCGCGCTGGTGGGATTTAGAAGGCGAGTTCAAACCGCTGCATCGCATCAACCCGTTGCGCCTTGGCTATATTGCCGAACGCTCCGGCGGCCTGTTCGGCAAAAAAGTGCTTGATGTCGGCTGCGGCGGCGGCATCCTCGCCGAAAGCATGGCGCGCGAAGGTGCAACGGTCACCGGTCTGGATATGGGCTTCGAGCCGCTGCAGGTCGCAAAACTGCACGCGCTGGAGAGCGGCGTTCAGGTGGAGTATGTGCAGGAGACCGTCGAAGAGCACGCGGCGAAGCACGCCCAACAGTACGACGTCGTCACCTGTATGGAGATGCTCGAGCACGTCCCTGATCCACAGTCGGTCGTGCATGCCTGCGCGCGGCTGGTGAAGCCCGGCGGCCAGGTCTTCTTCTCGACCATTAACCGCAACGGCAAAGCCTGGCTGATGGCCGTGGTCGGCGCGGAATACGTGATGAAAATGGTGCCAAAAGGTACGCATGACGTTAAGAAGTTCATCAAGCCGGCGGAGCTCATCGGCTGGATCGATCAGACTTCTCTGAAAGAGCAGCACATTACCGGCCTGCATTACAATCCGCTCACTAATACCTTCAAGCTGGCGCCGGGGGTTGATGTTAACTATATGTTGCATACAACGGCGAAAAAAGCATAACGTCATACGTTTTTATGATGATGATTGCGCGGCATCAAGCTGCGCAATTTTCCCTTCCGACGAAGAAATCAGCACTCGATCAAATTTTGATTTTTTTTTCTGTTTTATTGACTTCTTCTCCAGGCCTTATACGGCGTGGACTTAGCGATTATTACGCCTGCGCAACCTCAAATTAACGTCAAAATCAACCCTTGTACTCAAAAGAATCCTTACTAAAATAACTCACCATATAGCGTTCTTTTTATCGACAACCCCCTACATATAGTATTTATCCACAGAGTTAGTCACAACGACTTGCTGTGGATAAATGGGGGGATATTTTTTCTCACGGACAGGTAAAAACCACATGAATCAGAGTCTGCTGGTGACAAAGCGCGACGGTAGCACCGAGCGTATCAATCTCGACAAAATCCATCGCGTACTAGATTGGGCGGCAGAAGGACTGAATAACGTTTCGATTTCTCAGGTAGAACTGCGTTCGCATATTCAGTTCTATGACGGCATCAAAACCGCCGACATCCACGAGACCATTATTAAGGCCGCAGCGGACCTGATCTCCCGCGATGCGCCGGACTACCAGTACCTCGCCGCGCGACTGGCGATTTTCCACCTGCGCAAAAAAGCGTTTGGCCAGTTTGAACCGCCGGCGCTGTACACCCATGTGGTGAACATGGTCGAAAAAGGTAAATACGATCATCATCTGCTGGAAGACTACACGGAAGAAGAGTTCCAGCAGATGGACGGTTTTATCGACCACTGGCGCGATATGAACTTCTCCTATGCCGCCGTTAAGCAGCTGGAAGGTAAATACCTGGTGCAGAACCGCGTCAGCGGCGAAATCTATGAAAGCGCCCAGTTCCTCTATATTCTGGTCGCGGCTTGCCTGTTCTCTAACTATCCGCGTGAGACCCGTCTGGACTACATCAAGCGTTTCTATGACGCGGTGTCCACCTTTAAAATTTCGCTGCCGACGCCGATCATGTCCGGCGTGCGTACCCCTACTCGTCAGTTCAGCTCCTGCGTGCTGATCGAGTGCGGCGATAGCCTGGATTCGATCAACGCCACCTCCAGCGCGATTGTGAAATACGTTTCCCAGCGCGCCGGTATCGGTATCAACGCCGGCCGCATTCGCGCGCTGGGTAGCCCGATCCGCGGCGGCGAAGCTTTCCACACCGGCTGCATCCCGTTCTATAAGCACTTCCAGACCGCGGTGAAATCCTGCTCGCAGGGCGGCGTTCGCGGCGGCGCGGCCACCCTCTTCTATCCGATGTGGCATCTGGAAGTCGAAAGCCTGCTGGTGTTGAAAAACAACCGCGGCACCGACGCCAACCGCGTTCGCCACATGGACTACGGCGTGCAGATCAACAAGCTGATGTACACCCGCCTGCTGAAAGGCGAGGACATCACCCTGTTCAGCCCGTCCGACGTTCCTGGCCTGTACGATGCGTTCTTCGCCGATCAGGACGAGTTCGAACGTCTGTACACTAAATACGAAAAAGACGACAGCATCCGCAAACAGCGTATTAAAGCCGTTGAGCTGTTCTCGCTGATGATGCAGGAACGCGCCTCCACCGGCCGTATCTATATTCAGAACGTTGACCACTGCAACACCCACAGCCCGTTCGACCCGGTTGTCGCGCCGGTGCGCCAGTCTAACCTGTGCCTGGAAATCGCCCTGCCGACCAAACCGCTGGACGATGTGAACGACGAAAACGGCGAAATCGCGCTGTGCACGCTGTCGGCGTTCAACCTTGGCGCCATCGATAGCCTCGATGAGCTGGAAGATCTGGCGGTGCTGGCGGTGCGCGCGCTGGATGCGTTGCTGGATTATCAGGATTACCCAATCCCGGCGGCCAAACGCGGCGCGATGGGTCGTCGTACGCTGGGCATCGGCGTTATCAACTTCGCTTACTATCTGGCGAAACATGGCAAACGCTACTCCGACGGCAGCGCCAACAATCTGACGCACAAAACGTTCGAAGCTATTCAGTATTATCTGCTGAAGGCCTCCAACGAACTGGCTATCGAACAAGGCGCCTGCCCGTGGTTCAACGAAACCACCTACGCGCAGGGTATTCTGCCGATCGATACCTACAAGAAAGACCTGGATGCGATCGTGAGCGAATCCCTGCATTTCGACTGGGAGCAGCTGCGCGAATCCATCAAAACCCACGGCCTGCGTAACTCCACGCTCTCCGCATTGATGCCGTCTGAGACCTCTTCGCAGATCTCCAACGCCACCAACGGCATTGAGCCGCCGCGCGGCCACGTGAGCATCAAAGCGTCGAAAGACGGGATCCTGCGCCAGGTCGTTCCGGATTACGAAAATCTGCAGAACGCCTACGAACTGCTGTGGGAAATGCCGAATAACGACGGCTATCTGCAGCTGGTCGGCATCATGCAGAAGTTTATCGATCAGTCGATTTCCGCCAACACCAACTACGACCCGACGCGTTTCCCGTCCGGAAAAGTGCCGATGCAGCAGTTGCTGAAAGACCTGCTCAACGCCTATAAATTCGGCGTGAAAACGCTGTACTATCACAACACCCGTGATGGCGCGGAAGACGCCCAGGATGACCTGGCGCCGTCAATTCAGGACGACGGCTGCGAAAGCGGCGCATGTAAGATCTAAGGTATTTTTGCCGGGTGGCGCGATGCCTACCCGGCCTACGGTTTTGTAGGCCCGGCAAACGCAGTGTTGCCGGGCGATACAATCTCAACAGGACCCACTCATGGCATACACCACTTTTTCACAGACGAAAAACAATCAACTGCTTGAGCCGATGTTTTTTGGCCAGCCGGTTAACGTGGCCCGCTACGATCAGCAAAAATATGACATCTTTGAAAAGCTGATTGAAAAGCAGCTCTCCTTCTTCTGGCGCCCGGAAGAAGTCGACGTTTCGCGCGATCGCATCGACTATCAGGCGCTGCCGGAACATGAAAAGCATATTTTCATCAGCAACCTGAAATATCAGACGTTGCTCGACTCCATCCAGGGCCGTAGCCCGAACGTCGCGCTGCTGCCGCTGATTTCCATCCCGGAACTGGAAACCTGGGTGGAAACCTGGGCCTTTTCCGAGACGATCCACTCGCGCTCTTACACCCATATTATTCGCAACATCGTCAACGATCCGGCGACGGTGTTCGACGATATCGTGACCAATGAGCAGATCCAGAAACGCGCGGAAGGCATCTCTCACTATTACGATTCGCTGATCGAAATGACCAGCTACTGGCATTTGCTGGGCGAAGGCACCCACACCGTCAACGGCAAAACCGTGACCGTGAATCTGCGCGAGCTGAAAAAGAAACTGTATCTGTGCCTGATGAGCGTCAACGCGCTGGAAGCGATCCGCTTCTACGTTAGCTTCGCCTGCTCCTTCGCCTTTGCCGAACGCAAGCTGATGGAAGGCAACGCCAAGATTATTCGCCTGATCGCCCGTGATGAAGCGCTGCACCTGACCGGCACTCAGCATATGCTGAACCTGCTGCGCTCCGGCAGCGACGATCCGGAAATGGCGGAAATCGCCGAAGAGTGCAAACAGGAGTGCTATGACCTGTTCGTGCTGGCGGCGCAGCAGGAAAAAGAGTGGGCGGACTATCTGTTCCGCGACGGCTCGATGATCGGTCTGAACAAAGATATTCTCTGCCAGTACGTCGAGTACATCACCAATATCCGCATGCAGGCGGTGGGCCTCGATCTACCGTTCCAGACCCGCTCCAACCCGATCCCATGGATCAACACCTGGCTGGTTTCCGACAACGTTCAGGTCGCGCCGCAGGAAGTGGAAGTCAGCTCTTATCTCGTCGGCCAGATCGATTCTGAAGTCGACGCTGACGATCTGAGCAACTTCCAGCTGTAATGAAGCGGATTTTCTTGAGGATTTCTGGCACTCGCCTTGAGTGTCAGGATGAACATACTTCCCTGTTGGCCGCGCTTGAATCGCATAACATCGACGTGGAGTATCAGTGCCGCGAAGGCTATTGCGGTTCCTGCCGCACGCGTCTGGTGTCAGGTCAGGTTGACTGGCTGACCGAACCGCTGGCGTTTATCCAGCCGGGAGAAATTTTGCCCTGCTGCTGCCGGGCGAAAGGCGATATTGAGATCGAGATGTAGTGTTGTCGATGTGTGCGGCCTGATGCCCTCACCCCGGCCCTCTCCCACAGGGAGAGGGGGAAAACATAAAAAAGGGCCTTACGGCCCTTTTGTTTTATTTCGCGTCCAGGAACTGCACCGCTTTATCCGGGAAATCGGTAAACAAGCCGTCGACGCCCGCCTGGTTATACAGCACGTCATAGAGCTGATTAACGTTAGTGGCGTACTCCGGCAACTGATCCGCGCGCACGGTATACGGATGCACCTGCAGATGGCTGGCGTGCGCCTCTTTTACCATCGCCGTCAGCTTCACCGCGCCCGGCTTCGAGCCTTCCGCTACCAGCATATGGTAATCCGGACCAATACCGTCGGCGTACTGCGCAATCTGCGCCATCGCCCCCGGCTTGAACATCCAGTCATAGCTGTAGTTCACCCATTTACCATCGGCCTGTTTCTGCTGCGTTTCATTCCAGTCGGTATAGGCGATGAGCTGCACCAGATTGAGATCCATCCCCATCTTCGGCTCCAGCTCATTCTTAATGCGTTTGAGCTCGTTGGCGTCAAAGCACTGCAGATAAACCTTATCCTGCTTGCTGGTGTAGCCATATTCCTTCAGCACTTTCAGCGTGCTGGCGGCAATATCTTTGCCTTCCTGATGGTGGAACCACGGCGCTTTGATTTCCGGGTAGATACCGATATTTTTACCCGTCGAATGGTTTAGCCCCTGTACAAACTCAATCTCTTCTTCAAAGGTATGAATACGGAAATCGGATTTACCCATCGGGAAACGCCCGGGATAGGTTTGCACGTTTTTACCATCTTTCGGCTCAAAACCTTCGGTGAACTTCAGCGACTTAATCTCGGCCAGGGTAAAGTCAATAGCGTAAAAACGACCATCTTTACGCGCCCGCTGCGGGAAACGCTGCGCTACGTCAGTTACCCGATCGAGATAGTGGTCATGCAACACCACCAGCCGGTCGTCTTTGGTCATCACCAGGTCTTGCTCAAGGTAATCCGCCCCCTGAGCGTAAGCCATCGCTTTCGCCGGCAGGGTATGTTCCGGCAGATACCCGCTGGCGCCGCGGTGGGCGATGACAATCTTCTCTGCCGCGACGGCGCTGAAGCACAGCGCCGAACTGGCCAAAATCATTCCGCTCATTAGCGCGGTAAGTTTCATTTTCATCGCCGCTCCTTAGGCTTGTTTCAGTTGTTGATGATGACGACGCTCGCCAAGCATGACGATAATCAGCAGCAGAACCGCCAGTACGCTACCGCCAATCATTACCATGAAGCCGCCGTCCCAGCCGAAGAAATCGACGGTATAGCCAACAATGGCGCTCGCGGCTACGGAACCGCCGAGATAACCGAACAGACCGGTGAAGCCCGCAGCGGTGCCGGCAGCTTTTTTCGGCGCCAGTTCCAGCGCATGTAGACCGATCAGCATCACCGGGCCGTAAATCAGGAAGCCAATGACGATCATACAGGCCATATCGACGCCCGGATTACCCGGAGGGTTCAGCCAGTAAACGATAGTGGCAATCGTCACCAGGGTCATAAAGAACACGCCGGTTGCGCCGCGGTTGCCTTTAAATACTTTGTCCGACATCCAGCCGCACAACAGGGTGCCCGGAATGCCCGCGTACTCATAGAGGAAGTAGGCCCAGGAGGATTTATCCAGCGCGAAGTGTTTGACTTCTTTCAGGTAGGTCGGCGACCAGTCCAGAATGCCGTAGCGCAGCAGATAAACGAAGACGTTAGCGATAGCGATGTACCACAGCAGCTTGTTCGGCAGAATGTACTGCATAAAGATCTGCTTCGCCGTCAGCTCTTCTTCGTGCTTTTCGCTATAGTCATCCGGATAGTCGTTTTTATACTCTTCGATCGGCGGCAGACCGCAGGACTGCGGGGTATCACGCATCATCGCGAAGGCAAAAATGGCCAGCAGAATCGCGCCGAAAGCCGGCATATACAGCGCCGCGTGCCAGTCGTTAAACCACGCCATCCCCAGCAGGAACAGCAGCGGCGGAATACCGCCGCCGACGTTATGCGCGCAGTTCCACACTGAGACAATCCCGCCGCGCTCTTTCTGCGACCACCAGTGCACCATGGTACGACCACACGGCGGCCAGCCCATCCCCTGGAACCATCCGCAAAGGAACAGCAATACGAACATGATCATGATGCTGGAAGTCGCCCACGGCACGAAGCCCATCACCAGCATCACCAGCGCCGCCAGAATTAACCCTGCGGGCAGGAAAATGCGCGGATTCGAGCGGTCGGAGACCGATCCCATGATGAATTTCGAAAATCCGTAGGCGATGGAGATACCGGAAAGCGCGAAACCGAGGTCGCCACGAGAGAACCCCTGCTCAATCAGATAAGGCATCGCCAGCGCAAAGTTCTTACGAACCAGATAGTAAGCGGCATAACCGAAGAAGATGCCAATAAAGATCTGCCAACGTAATCGACGATACAACGGGTCGATTTCCGCCGCCGGCAAACGCGCTTTATGCGCTGCGGGTTTAAAAATACTTAACATATCAGCCTCCGTGGCCATTGCTGTTTCACTGACATCGACGCAAAAAATCTAATTTATTCACGCACTTCTAATTAGGTCGCGATGGTAGGCAAAGCGTAGAACTAATACTGTGAAATATCGCACATTTTGTTACAGATATATGACAAAATTTTCCATTGTGAGCACAAAATCACAGCAAACGCTCGAATTGCGCGCAAATATGCTCGAAATCAAACATTCCACACTTTTGATATGGCTAAATGGTGTAAAACGAAAGTAGAGGACCGGAAGATGGACGAGACGCAAGAATTTGATGCGCTGATTATTGGCGGCGGCGCCACCGGCGCGGGAATCGCCCGCGACTGCGCCCTGCGCGGGTTACGCGTAGTGTTGATTGAGCGGCACGATATCGCCACCGGCGCCACCGGCCGTAACCATGGTCTGTTGCACAGCGGCGCACGCTATGCCGTCACCGATGGCGAATCCGCGCGCGAATGCATCAGCGAGAATCGCATTTTACGCCGCATCGCCCGCCACTGCATTGAACCCACCAACGGGCTGTTTATCACCCTACCCGAAGATGACATCGCCTGGCAGCAAACCTTTATCAACGCCTGTCAGCAGGCCGGTATCGATGCCAAACCGCTTACCCCCGCTGAAGCTTTGCGTCTGGAACCCGCGGTCAACCCGACGCTGCTTGGCGCCGTACAGGTACCGGACGGCACCGTCGATCCGTTCCGCCTGACGGCCGCTAATATGCTCGACGCCCGCGAACACGGCGCGCAGATCCTCACCGGCTGCGAGGTTACCGGCCTGCTACGTCAGGGCGATCGTGTGTACGGCGTACAGATCTACGATCATCAACGCCGTGAAGCGCGCAGTATGCGTGCACAGGTCGTCGTCAACGCCGCCGGGATCTGGGGCCAACGCATCGCGGAATACGCCGATCTGCGCATCTCCATGTTCCCGGCAAAAGGCTCGCTGCTGATCCTCGACCACCGCATTAATAACCAGGTGATTAACCGCTGCCGCAAGCCGGCGGATGCCGATATTCTGGTGCCCGGCGATACCATCTCGCTGATTGGCACCACCTCGACGCATATTCCTTATGACGAAATTGACGATAACCGGGTGACGACGGAAGAGGTCGATACGCTGCTGCGCGAAGGTGAAAAACTGGCGCCGATCATGGGACGTACCCGAGTACTACGCGCTTACTCCGGCGTCCGTCCGCTGGTCGCCAGCGATGACGATCCCAGCGGACGCAGCGTCAGCCGCGGTATTGTGTTGCTCGACCACGCCGCGCGCGACGGTATGGAAGGCTTTATCACCATTACCGGCGGTAAGTTGATGACCTACCGTCTGATGGCGGAATGGGCCAGCGACGCCGTCTGCCGCAAACTCGGCAATGCTGAGCCGTGCCGTACCGCGGAGCGTCCGCTGCCGGGTTCCCAGGAAGCCACAGAAACCACGCTGAAAAAGATTATCTCGCTACCGACGCCCCTGCGCGGGTCGGCGGTCTATCGCCACGGCGACCGCACCCCGGCATGGCTCGGCGACAGCCGCCAGCACCGCAGCCTGGTCTGTGAATGTGAAGCGGTCACCGCCGGGGAAGTGCAGTACGCGGTAGAGAATCTGGCGGTGAAGAATCTGCTCGACCTGCGCCGCCGGACCCGAGTCGGTATGGGCACCTGCCAGGGGGAACTGTGCGCCTGCCGCGCCGCCGGGCTGCTACAGCGCTTCAACGTCGCCACACCGGCGCAGTCGTTAACTCAGCTGTCGGAATTTCTTAATGAACGCTGGAAGGGCGTTCAGCCCATCGCCTGGGGCGACGCGCTGCGCGAAAGTGAATTTACCCGCTGGGTCTACCTCGGCTTATGCGGACTGCAAAAGGAGCATCAGGATGAAATTTGATTGCGCCATCGTCGGCGGCGGACTAGCCGGTCTACTGTGCGGGCTGGCGCTGAATCAATACGGCCTACGCTGCGTGATAATCAGCCGCGGGCAAAGCGCGCTGCACTTTTCCTCTGCTTCGTTAGACCTGCTCTCGGCGCTGCCGAACGGTGATACCGTCACAGACGTCGCACAAGGTCTTCAGCAACTGGCCGTTCAGCTGCCTGAACACCCTTACTCCCGCCTCGGCGCAGACGCGGTGCTCGAATACGCCAGGCAGACCGAAATGCTGCTGGCCGCCTGCGGCGCGAACATGCAAGGCGAAGCGCGCCAACCTCATCTGCGGGTGACGCCGCTGGGGACGTTGCGCCCGGCGTGGCTGTCGCCGGAAGAGGTTCCGCTGGCGCCCTTCGCGCAGCAACGGGTATGCCTGGTAGGGATTAGCGGTTTTGCCGATTTTCAGCCGCACCTGGCAGCCGCCGCCCTCGGGCAGAGCGGAGTGAATGCCACCGCCGCGGAGATTGATTTACCGCTGCTTGATGTGCTGCGCGATAACCCTACGGAGTTCCGTGCCGCCAACATCGCCCGCGTGCTTGATGATGAAAACCTGTGGCCTGCCCTGCAGTCCGCGCTGCTGCCGCTGGCGCAAGAGTACGAGCTGCTGATGATGCCCGCCTGTTTTGGGCTCGCGGATAATCGCCTCTGGCATTGGCTACAGGAACATCTGCCCTGCCCGCTGCGCCTGCTGCCGACGCTACCGCCTTCGGTGCCGGGGATGCGCCTGCATAGCCAGCTTCAGCGTCAGTTCATCCGCACCGGCGGTACCTGGCTTGCCGGTGACGAAGTGGTGAAAATCAGCCATCAGCAGGGCGCCGTCGAGGCCGTCTGGACGCGAAATCACGGCGATATCGCGCTGCGCCCGCGCTTTACCGTGCTGGCGAGCGGTAGCTTTTTCAGTAACGGTCTCGTCGCCACCCGTGATAGCGTGCGCGAACCGATCCTCGGCCTCGATCTGCAGCAAACGCTGGCGCGCGATAGCTGGTATCAGCGTGATTTCTTCGCGTCACAACCGTGGCAACGCTTTGGTTTGAAGACGGACCCCATGCTACGCCCACACCTGCTCGGCCAGCCGCTGAGTAATCTTTTCGCTATCGGCTCGCTGCTCGGCGGTTTCGATGCCATTCAACTCGGCTGCGGCGGCGGCGTTTGCGCCGTCACCGCGCTGCATGCCGCCAGACAGATCCACGACCTTGCAGGAGGCCGACCATGAATGATACCCGCTTTGAAAGCTGCATAAAATGTACGGTCTGTACCACCGCCTGCCCGGTGAGCCGGGTGAATCCGCGCTATCCTGGCCCGAAACAGGCGGGGCCGGACGGCGAACGTCTGCGTCTGAAAGATGGCGCGCTGTACGACGACGCGCTGAAATATTGTATTAATTGCAAACGCTGCGAGGTGGCCTGTCCATCTGATGTGAAAATCGGCGATATCATTCAACGCGCGCGTGCGCAGTACAGCCAGCAAACACCGACCCTGCGCGATGCTATCCTCAGCCATACCGACCTGATGGGTACCCTTTCCACGCCTTTTGCGCCGCTGGTCAACGCCACGACCGGTTTAAAACCGGTGCGCCGCCTGCTCGATGCGGCGCTGAAAATCGACCATCGCCGCACGCTGCCAAAATATGGCTTCGGCACCTTCCGCCGCGCTTACCGCCAGCTCGCCGCCGCACAGGCGCAGTACAGCGAGCAGGTGGCTTTCTTCCATGGCTGCTACGTCAACTATAACCACCCGCAATTGGGTAAGGATCTGATTCGCGTCGTCAACGCGCTGGGTACCGGCGTGCAGCTCTTATCAAAAGAAAAATGCTGCGGCGTCCCGCTTATCGCCAACGGCTTTTTTGACAAAGCGCGCAAGCAAGCGCACAGCAACGTCGCCGCCATGCGCGAAAACACCTTGCCGATCATCGCCACCTCTTCAACCTGTACTTTTACCCTGCGCGATGAATATCCCCATCTCCTGGATATCGATAACAGCGATCTGCGGGATCGGGTGGAGTTAGCGACGCGCTGGATTTGGAAACAGCTCGATGCCGGCAAAACCCTTCCATTGCGCCCGCTGCCGCTGAAGGTGGTCTATCACACTCCATGTCACATGGAAAAAATGGGCTGGTCGCTATACACCCTTGAGCTTTTGCGCCAAATCCCGGGCCTACAGCTGGAAGTACTGGATTCGCAGTGCTGCGGTATCGCCGGCACCTTCGGCTTCAAGTCGGAAAACTATTCGTCGGCGCAGGCGATTGGCGCACCATTATTTCGCCAGATTGAGGAGAGCGGCGCGGACTTAGTGATTACCGATTGCGAAACCTGCAAATGGCAGATAGAGATGTCCACCAGCAAGCGCTGCGAACATCCCATTACTCTGCTGGCGCAGGCGCTGGGGGCGCCTGCCTGAATCAGTCGATAAACAGCGTCTCGACGACATTAATCCAGCCATGCTCGCCGCTGACCGGCTTACCGTTGAGCCAGCGGCGCAGCATATTCAGCGCCATCATGGTGCACACTTCTTGCCGTACCGCCAGCCCATGACGATTCACGCTGAACTTAACCCGCAGCGCGTGCGTACCTTCCGGCGTCGCCAGCACAAAGTTCAGGTAATCGGCCTCCTGACCGCTGACCGACAATGCCAGTCCGGCAAAATGGTTTACGCGCCGCTCGGCGGCCCAGCGCGCCGATTGCGCTAACGTCTCCTCCTGCGCCGGCACCACTTCGCTGGCGAGAAGCGGCGCGTTCGCCCGCCTCAGCTGCAGCGCCAGCAGGCCGCTGGTGAACTGTTCGCTCAAGGTCAGGCTAAGCTGACGCTCCTGCAGGCAGCGCGCGATCTGCGCCGGTAACCCTTCCGTGCCCTCGAAGATAACGCTCTCCCCGGCCACTTTACGCACCTCTGGCCACAGCGCCAGCATCGCATCGCGCTGCGTCGCGGGACCGGTCAACTTCAGTTCGATAATCGGCATTGACGAGCGATAGCCCATCACCACACCCGGGGGGAGCTGCAGGTGGTTGAGGCTCTGCGCCAGCTCGCTTTCTGAGCGTCCGAAGGTGGTTAAGCGCAGACAGACAGGCGGCGACGGAAGCGTGAAGCGCGCACGTAAACGCGGTACGATCTCCTGCTCGACCATAACTTTGAATTCAGACGGCACGCCGGGGGTGAAAAACATCAGGCAGCGGTTGAGCTGTACGGCGAACCCGCAGGCGGTGCCCACCGGATTATTGATCATTTCGGCGCTGGCGGGGATTTCCGCCTGCTTGCGATTGCTTTGCGCCATTGGCCGACCGCGCTCGGCAAAGAATCGCGTCATCGTCTCCAGCCATTCAGCGTTGAGGACCAACCCTTCGCCTTTCGCCGTCGCCGCCGCCAGCGCGCTAAGATCGTCGCTGGTCGGCCCCAGACCGCCATTCACGATCAGCACATCCGCCTGTTCGCTGCGTTCGCGCAGAATAGCCACCAGCGCGTCGAGGTCATCGCCGACGGTATTGCGGCGCGTTAACGGTAAACCCTGATTAAAAAAGTAATCCGCCAGCCAGGCGGCATTGGTATCGACAATCTGCCCATGCAGCACTTCATCGCCGGTGGACAGCATTTCCACTTGTAGCATTATGAACTCCAGCCTGATAAGTCGAATTACTATAGCGCAAAGGCGCGGGCTGGCGACGAAGAAATTTGGCGCGGCGGCAGGCCGCGCCGGAGGATTAGAAGCTGGCGCTGGCGCCGATGTACGGACCGTCGGCGATAGTGTTATCACGGTTGCCGTCTTTACCCGCCAGGTTCAGATAGCGATAGCCTGCCTGGATGCTAAGCGGACGCATAATGGTCCAGCTGGCGCCGACGTTAGCTTCTTCATAGCTATCGATGCCGCTGGAGAGTGAATCAGGCGAGTAGTAATAGTCGCCGTACAGACGGAAGCTATCGCCGATTTTCCACTGCAGGCCGCCGCCGACCGCCGCCGCGTAACCTTCATCGCCCTGCTTCGGATTGGTGTAGATACCTTTGCCGCCCACGGTCGCCAGGAATGGTCCCAGCGGAATATTCAGACCCAGACCCAGGCCCGCGGCGTCGCCGTCGTTATCGCTATGCAACCAGTTGCCGGAAATTGCCAGGCCGGTGGATTCGGTGCCAAAGCCAACGCCGAGGTTGGTATAGTGCTCGCCGGCTTCGCCGGTAACGCTAATAGCATGGGCCGCCGAGGAAACCATCATTACCCCGGCCAGGGCCATAAAAATGCTCTTTTTCATTATTTACTCTATCCAGAAAAGAAGAATCAAAGAAGTCCCGAAAAAACCAGAAAATTCTACTGCGCACCCGTCAGGAATCAATGACCTGGCGAAATGATTTTTCACAAGAGTGTAACCAGTTGCGTCTTTTTACATCAATACCGACGCGCATTTGCGAAAGAAAGTAAATTCCACCGAATTCAAATTCAGCGTAATTATATTTAATTAGGTTGTATTGATTAAATAAATCTATATTAACCTGCGCAATCAGCGTCGCGCAGGCCATTTGAAGGAAGCAGAAAAATTAATGGGCGAGCAGGGCCAGACGCTCCGGCGCAAGCCCCGTCAGCTTCGCCACCAGCGCCAGGTCAAGCCCGTTTTCCAGCATCGCCTGGGCAATACGTTGCGCAGCCAATTGTTCTCCCTGTTCAAGGCCTTGCTGCAGGCCCTGCTCAAGGCCCTGCTGATGGCCGCGTTGTTCCAGAAACTGGGCAATGTTCATTAGCGTCTCCTTATGCGGCCGTCTGGGGACATTTTGCGCAAGATTACGTAAAAAGGCGACCGGATCGGCGGCATTTCCTGCCTGCAATAAATAGTGAAGCAGCGTCCTGAGCTGTCTGCGGCTAGTGTATCCCAGCGCCAACAGGCTGGCTAGTTGCTCCTGCAGTTCCATCATATCGCGTTGCCGGATATGCTTTTGCAGCAACTCAAGCATCGCGACCCGTCGGTGCTGCATTATTGTATCGTCAGGAAGCACCGTGATATCGATTAAGTGAAAATCCTGATTGTATACCTGCCGCGCGGTTTGTGGATGAGCAAATCCTTCCAGCCAGCACATGGGATACGGCCAGGGCGAGACTTGCCCATGATAAAAAAGCAGCGGGATCACCAATGGCAGTTGTGTATGCCCTTTATCCAGATGCCGCTGCATCGCTGCTATCGCATAACGCATCAGGCGAAATGCCATATGACGGTCCACAGAGCTTTGATGTTCGATAAGCAGATAGATATATCCGTCTCCCGCCTGAGTTTGCAGCGAGTAAAGAATATCGGAATGGCTGGCGCGCAGGTCTTCATCGATAAAACTTCCGGATTCCAACTGCAGCGTTTGCAGATTGCATAATTCTCGCAAATGTTCAGGAAGGTGAATATCCAGAAAATCCCGCGCCGTCGCCCGATGCGACAGCAGGTGTTTAAACACGGCGTCATGTGGGGAATGGGTAGTCCTTTCCATGGTGGCTCTCCATAAGATAATTTCGCTTAACTTAGCACTCTGTAGAGCCAGCGCCGTATTTCCCTTGCGGTTTGCCGAGGCGCCTCGCAAACTGTTTCCTCGATACCCGGCCCGACTCACTGCGAAGGAGAAAAATCATGCGTCAAAGGACGATTGTTTGCCCGCTCATCCAAAATGATGGCCATTATCTGTTGTGCAAGATGGCTGCCGACCGCGGGGTTTTTCCCGGACAGTGGGCGCTGTCCGGCGGCGGCGTGGAGCCGGGTGAAAGAATTGAAGAGGCGCTGCGACGTGAAGTCCGCGAGGAGCTTGGCGAAAAACTGCAGTTGACCCACATCACGCCATGGAGCTTCCGCGATGATACCCGCGTGAAAACCTATGCCGATGGTCGCCAGGAAGAGATCTACATGATCTATTTGATTTTCGATTGCATAAGCGCCAACCGCGAGGTCACGATCAACGAGGAATTCGACGATTACGCCTGGGTGAAGGGCGAAGACCTGCAACATTACGATCTTAATGCCGCGACCCGCCTCACCCTCAGCCAGAAAGGGCTGCTTTAAGCCACGGTCAGCAGACGCAGCGTCACCTTTAATCCTCCCAGGCTTTCGCTGCGCGACAGCTGCGGCCGGCTACGATGCAGACGCGCGATATCGTTTACCAGCGCCAGGCCCAGCCCGGCGCCGGGTAGACCGCCGCCATTCTCCAGCCGTCGAAACGGCGTCAGCGCCTGGTGAATCAGGTTTTCCTCGATACCCGGGCCGCTATCCTCCACGCTCAGCGTGACGGCTTCGCCATCGCGATGCAGGCTCAGCGTCACCGTTCCGCGTTCCGGGGTGTAGCGAATCGCATTGTCGAGCAGGTTGGCGCACAGTTCGCCCAACAAAACGCCATCACCCAAAACGTACACCGGCGACTGTTCGCCCTCATAACCCAGATCGATGTTTTTACTGCGCGCCTGAGCAATACGCGAAAAACAGCTATGGTGCACGACCTCCTGCAGATCGACCGCGGCAAACGCCTGCTCGCCCTGCTCCCGGCGTTTCACCGTCGCCAGTTGCAACAAACGTTCGGTGAGTAAAATCGTATCATCCAGCGTCGCGCGCATGGCCTGCAAACTCTCGCGCCACAGCCGCGGATCGTCGCTGGCCAGCGCCACCGAAGCCTGGGTTTTCAGGACCGCCAGCGGCGTTTTCAACTGATGTGAAGCATCGGCGCTAAAGCGTTCCTGCCGGGAGATCATCACCCGCAGGCGGTCGATATAGCGGTTAAAAGCCACGATCAGCAGCCGCGTTTCCGACCACGGCAACAATTCCGGTAGCGGCGTCAGCAGGCCGGGTTCACGGCGCACCATCAGCGCCGAGAGCTGACGCATTGGCCGCAGAACGCGGCGCAGTAGCCACCCCGCCAGTACCAACGTCAACAGCACTAATAAGCCCTGCGACACCCAGGATGAAAACAGCAGTTGTCCGGCCAGCCAGCGCCGCGACTGCAGCGTTTCGGCAATATAAATCTCCGCCATACCAACGATACCGCCTTCATTGACCGGCTGCAGCAGGCGCGCCACGCGGATTGCCTGACCGCGGTATTCGGTATGATAAAACCATGCCAGCGCCGGATAAAGTTGAGTTCGTGAAGTGGCCGGCGGCATTGCCGGCAGATCGTCAAAGCCGGAAATCACTTTCCCCTGCGGGTCGACCACCTTGTAATACAGCCGGTCGTTCATGTTGAGTTCAAAGCTGTCCAGCACCACCCAGGGCACATTGACCTCCAGATGACCGCCGCGCACTACCAGCCGCTCCGCCACGGTGCGCGCCGAGGAGAGCAGCGTACGATCGTAGGCCTGCGTCGCCGCCTGCAGCGCGCTCACGTAGCTATTGAATGCCGATAACCCCCACAACAGCGCCAGCGGCAGGCCGAGAAACAGCAGCAGTTGGGCATACAGCGATTGCGGTTTACCCCAGCTCATGCGGCTCACACTCCAGCAGATAACCCAGCCCGCGTAGCGTAGTGATACGCACATTACTCTGCTGGAGCTTCTTGCGCAGTCGGTGAATGTAAAGTTCGATGCTTTCCGGACTGACGTCGTCGCTGAGGCTAAACACCTGTTCAAACAACTGCTGGCGGGAAACCGGACGGGTACGGCGAAACATCAGCACTTTCAATAGCGCCAGCTCGCGCGGCGTCAGGGGCAACATCTCACCGCGCAGCAGAAAATAGCCTTCATCGCGATATTCCAGATCGCCAAGCTGCTGCACCTCATGTACCTGCCCTTCGCTACGTCGCAGCAGCGCCCGCAGCCTGGCGTCGAGCTCCTCCAGCTCGAAAGGTTTAGGCAGGTAATCGTCGGCGCCGACGTTCAGCCCTTTCACCCGATCCGCTACCGCGCTGCGCGCGGTCAACAGCAGCACCGGCAGCGTTTGTCCACGCTTACGTAACCGCTGTACCACCTCGAGGCCATCCAGGCCCGGCATACCGATATCCAGCACCGCCAGCGCATATTTTTCGCTTTGCAGCAGGTGATCCGCCGCCCGGCCATCAAAAACGCAATCCACGGCAAAACCGCCCTGCACCAGAGCCTTTTCCAGCCAGTGAGCCAGCTCACGGTTATCCTCGGCTAATAAGAGACGCATATCACATCCTGTAAAGTTGCTGCCGCATTGAAAGGGAAATGAAAGGTAACTGTTTTAACAATCACGCAACCGAATCGCCACATGTCGGTTCACATAATCAGAAAAACATTCCCTGTACCTACTGAGGAAGCCTATGAAAACGCCATTTTTCCGCCATCTTAGCGCCATCGCGCTGTGCCTCTGTACAACCACCGCTTTCGCGGCGCAAGCCCCGTCCCGCACCGAATGTATCGCGCCCGCCAAGCCCGGCGGTGGCTTTGACCTCACCTGTAAGCTGATTCAGGTGAGCCTGATGGAAACCGGCGCGATCGAGAAACCGATGCGCGTCACCTATATGCCCGGCGGCGTCGGCGCGGTGGCCTATAACGCCATCGTCGCCCAGCGCCCGGCGGAAGCCGGAACCGTGGTCGCCTTTTCCGGCGGCTCGCTGCTGAATTTGTCGCAGGGGAAATTCGGCCGCTACGGGGTTGATGACGTGCGCTGGCTGGCCAGCGTCGGTACCGACTACGGCATGATTGCCGTACGCGCCGATTCGCCATGGAAAGACCTGAAGTCATTCATGACCGCGATGGAGAAAAATCCCGCCACTATCGTCATTGGCGCCGGGGCCTCCATCGGCAGCCAGGATTGGATGAAAGCGGCGCTGCTGGCGCAAAAAGCCAACGTTGACCCGCACAAGATGCGCTACGTCGCCTTTGAGGGCGGCGGCGAGCCGGTAACCGCGCTGCTCGGCAACCATGTGCAGGCGGTCTCCGGCGATCTGAGTGAAATGGTGCCGTACCTGCAGGGAAATAAGATCCGCGTATTGGCGGTCTTCTCCAACGAGCGTCTGCCGGGCGCGCTGGCCGATGTCCCTACCGCTAAAGAGCAGGGCTATGAGCTGGTCTGGCCGATTATTCGCGGCTTCTTTATGGGCCCGAAGGTAAGCGATGCCGACTACCAGTGGTGGGTTGATGAATTCACTAAACTGCAGCAAACCGATGAGTTCAAAAAGCAACGTGAACTGCGCGGCCTGTTTGAATTCAACATGAACGGCAAGGAGCTCGATACCTATGTAAAACAGCAGGTCAGCGATTATCGCGAACAGGCGAAAGCCTTTGGCCTGGCTAAATAATCCGCGGAGGCGCTTATGAGCGATCGTATCTTTGCCGGAGTCTGGCTGTTGTTATGCATTGGCGGCCTGTTTATCGCCTGGCAGATCCACAGCGAATACTCGTATGAACCCGTCGGCCCGCGCCCTTTCCCGTTGGGCATTATCGGCCTGATGCTGCTGTGTTCAGCGCTGATGCTGCTGCGTCGCCCGGACGCTATCGAGTGGCCGGGACGACATGTCCTGCAACGGCTGTTAACCATGGTCGTGGTGCTGGTGGTCTATGCCTGGGGATTTGAATGGCTGGGCTTTCCGCTGGCGACCGCGCTGCTGACGGCGGTGATCGGCCTGCTGTTCGGCGCCACGCTACCGGCGGCAGGTATTGCCGGCGTGATGATGGGCGTCTCGTTATGGTACGCCTTTGATACCTTACTTGATGTGACTCTGCCGCTTGGCGTCTGGTTAAATTAACGGAGAAGCTTATGGATACCTGGATCTATCTGTCGCAGGGTTTCGCCGTCGCCATGACGCCGGAAAATCTGCTTATCGCCCTCATCGGCTGCTTTGTCGGAACCATCGTCGGGCTGCTGCCCGGCCTCGGGCCGATTAACGGCGTCGCCATTCTGCTGCCGCTGGCCTTTGCCCTGCACCTGCCCGCGGAATCGGCGCTGATCCTGTTGGCGACGGTCTATATCGGTTGCGAATATGGCGGGCGTATTTCGTCTATCCTGCTGAACGTGCCCGGCGATGCCGCCGCCATCATGACGGCGCTTGATGGCTATCCCATGGCGCAGCAAGGGCGCGGCGGCGTCGCGCTGTCGATTTCCGCCGTCAGCTCTTTCTTCGGTTCGCTGATTGCGATCGGCGGTATTATTCTGTTCGCGCCGCTCCTCGCCCAGTGGTCGCTGGCGTTCGGCCCGGCGGAATATTTCGCGCTGATGGTGTTTGCCATCGCCTGCCTCGGCAGCATGATGGCGCAAAACCCGCTGAAATCGTTCCTCGCGGCGTTAATCGGTTTGGGCCTGGCGACGGTCGGCGTCGATGCCAACACCGGGGTTTACCGCTTCACCTTCGACAGCGTCCATCTCTCCGATGGCGTGCAATTTATTGTGGTGGTTATCGGTCTGTTCTCCGTTTCGGAGATTCTGTTGATGCTGGAGAGCACCAGCGGCGGGCAAACGCTGGTGCGTAAAACCGGGCGCATGCTGTTTAACACCAAAGAGGCCGCGCAGTGCGTCGGCGCGACCCTACGCTCTTCCGTGGTGGGTTTCTTCGTTGGTATTCTACCCGGCGCCGGGGCGACCATCGCCAGCGCCATCACCTATATGACGGAGAAAAAAATCAGTGGTAATAGCGATAACTTCGGCAAGGGGGATATTCGCGGCGTGGCGGCGCCGGAAGCCGCGAATAACGCCTCCGCCTGCGGTTCGTTTATTCCGATGCTGACGCTTGGCGTGCCTGGCTCCGGCACCACCGCGGTCATGATGGGCGCATTGACGCTGTATAACATTACGCCCGGCCCGGCGATGTTCACCGAACAGCCGGATATCGTCTGGGGGCTCATCGCCGCGCTGCTTATCGCCAACGTGATGCTGCTTATTATGAACATTCCGCTGATTGGCCTGTTCACCCGCATGCTGACGATCCCGCTATGGTTCCTGGTACCCGCCATCGCCGCCGTTTCCGCCGTTGGCGTCTATGCGGTTCACAGCACCACCTTTGACCTGTTGCTGATGGTTGGCCTCGGCGTGCTCGGCTACATCATGCGTAAAATGCACTTTCCGATGTCGCCGCTGATCCTCGGTTTTGTGTTGGGCGAGATGCTGGAGCAGAACCTGCGCCGCGCGCTGTCAATCAGCAACGGTAATCTGGCTATCCTCTGGGAAAGCGGCGTAACCAAAACGCTGCTGATGCTGGCTGTCGCCGTCCTGGTGGTACCGCCGCTGCTGCGTGTGAGACGTAAACAGCGCCAGCGCCGCGCCGAGGCCAATATCGGCTAAACCGGCGAATTGACCCATTCGCGCAGCGCCCGGCGCGAAATCTTAATCCCGCCGTTCTTTAACGTTTCCGGCAGCCGTAGCCACTGTATCGGCTGCTGGAAACGCGCTAACCGTTCAGCACTCCATGCCGCCAGGGTGGTCATTTCGCAGCCATCCTCGCATTCAACCACCGCCACCGGGCGCTGGCCATATTCGACATCATCCTGCGGCACAATAAACACCTGCTGAACCTGCGGATGGGCGAGTATCACGCGCTCAACCTCCTCCGGCTGAATGCCTTCGCCGCCGCTAAAAAAGAGATTATCCAGTCGCCCAATAACCGACAGTCGACCGGCACGTAACTCCCCGCGATCGCGCGTCGCAAACCAGCCTTCATCATTGGTTAATGACAACAGTTGACCATTCCGCCAGTAGCCGGCGGCCATGCTCGCCGCCCGCAGCCAGATCTCGCCGGCGACAATTTTCACCTCCCTTCCCGGCAGCGCCTCGCCCACATCCGCCGCTCCGTCGGCCTCTTTAGCGCAGACCGTGGAGGCGAATTCGGTGAGGCCATAGCCGCAGAAGCTGCGTATCCCCTGCGCTCGCGCCCTTTCGGTCAGCTCGACGGGGATCGCCGCGCCGCCAAGCAGCACCGCCTTAAGTGAAACGTCGGCATCGCCATTCAACAGGCGCCATAGCTGAGTCGGTACCAGTGAAGCATGGGTACAGCCCAGCAGCGCTTGCTCCAGCGGTTGTCTATCGCGCACCGTCAGCCGCGCGCCAGCCAGCAGCCAACGCCAGATGATCCCCTGCCCGGAGACATGGAACAACGGCAGCGACAGCAGCCAGTCGTCCTCCCCGGCAAACGGCATCAGCGCCAGCACGCCAGCGGCGCTGGCCAGATGGGCGCTGGCGCTATGCACCGCCGCCTTTGGCAGGCCGGTCGAGCCGGAGGTTAACGTCATCGACACCAGCCGTTCGCCATGCCAGCAAACGGTATGGGCGGCTTCTGCCGCCTGCAGAGTTAACGCCGGTAAATTCCCCGGCAGCGTATCACCGTTAAGCACCAGTTGATGCTGTACGGTTAACGCAGGCAGCAGTTCCTGCAGCAATGCCATAGGCAGCTGCGGATTAAGCGGCAGCACCCGCGCCCCGCACTGCAGCAGCGCCAGCCAGGCGAGTAGCGTCTCCGGCTGGTTGTAGGCCCGTAGCGCCACGCCCTGACCTTCCATGACGCCCTGCGCGGCAAAACCAGACGCCAGCGCGTCAATCCGCGCGCATAGCTCACGCCAGGTCAACGCCTGGTCATTCAGGCGTAGCGCCTGCGACTCGCCGCGTAACTGACGCCAGTGGCGCCACGGCCAATCGGAAAACATCACAGCAGTTGCTCCAGCTCATCAGCATTGAATATTGGCAGCGTACTCTCCGGCCACGCCCGCACCAGCTGCGCGCCCATCAGCGCCAGCGTGTCGAGTCCGGGGATAGTCTGCGGGGTCAGCCAGGCGGCGATCCGCGCCAACTGCGTTAACCCCAGGCTGGACTCGATCGACGAGCTAATCACCGCGCTCAGCCCCAGCGCATGCGCCGCAGCGACCTGTTGCTGAACCTTTTGCAAGCTGCCGGTCAGCGTCGGTTTGATCACCACCGCGCGCACGCCGGGCTCGGCGACAAAGCGGAAATCCGCCTCGCGCAGGCTTTCATCCCAGGCGATAGCGATACCGGTCTGCTGGCTGAATTCGCGCGAATCGTCGCGGCTTTTGCACGGTTCTTCGAGAAAGGCAATGCGTTGGCGATACGCCGGATTAACGTATTTGGCGAACTGCTGCGCTTTGACCGGCGTCCACGCCCGGTTGGCATCCAGCCGCAGCTGCAGGTCGGGGATCGCTTCCAGCAGCAGATTCACCACCATGCCGTCACGTACCGCCTCCCACAGCCCCACTTTCACCTTAGCGACTTTCTCGCCGGGCATCGCCGCCAGTTTGGCGAACAGTTCATCCGGGTCGCCGGAACAGAGCGGCGCCGCGCGATAATCCGCCGCCTGCGGTAGTTCGCCGCCAAGCTCCGCCTGCGCGCAGCTAATACCAAAAGCAACGGAGGGCTGCATGGGAAGCGGCGGCTCGGCGCCGTCGCGCCAGGCCCGCGCCCACGCCAGCAGCGTCATTTGTGCCTCTTCCAGCGTTTCGTCACTGAATCCCGGCAGGGGAGAAATTTCCCCCCAGCCTTCGCGTTCACCCTCCTGCAGGCGGATGAACAGCCCATCGCGGGTTTTTAACCGCCGTTCGCGCAGAACCACGCCCGCGTCCATCGGTATCTGCCAGCGGTAAACCTGCGAAACGCGCATTATGGATTCCGTTTAAATTTGCTGAAGTCCGGCTGACGTTTCTGGTTAAAGGCGTTACGTCCTTCTTGCCCTTCTTCCGTCATGTAGAACAGCATGGTGGCGTTACCCGCCAGCTCCTGCAGCCCGGCCTGGCCATCGCAGTCGGCGTTCAGCGCCGCTTTCAGGCAACGCAGCGCCATCGGGCTGTTTTGCAGCATTTCACGGCACCAGCGCACGGTCTCTTTTTCCAGATCCGCCAACGGGACCACGGTGTTCACCAGCCCCATATCCAGCGCCTGCTGGGCGTCGTACTGACGGCACAGGAACCAGATTTCGCGCGCTTTTTTCTGCCCGACGATACGCGCCATATAGGAAGCGCCCCAGCCGCCATCAAAGGAGCCGACTTTAGGCCCGGTCTGGCCGAAGATGGCATTATCCGCCGCGATGGTCAGGTCGCACATCATGTGCAGTACGTGGCCGCCGCCGATAGAGTAACCGGCGACCATCGCTACTACCGGTTTCGGGCAGGTGCGGATCTGGCGCTGGAAGTCGAGTACGTTGAGATGGTGAACGCCGGAGTCGTCCTGATAGCCGCCGTAGTCGCCGCGGACTTTCTGGTCGCCGCCGGCGCAGAAAGCTTTATCGCCTTCACCGGTCAGCACGATGACGCCGATATTGTCGTCATAGCGGGCATCCGCCAGCGCCTGAATCATCTCTTTAACGGTCAGCGGACGGAAGGCGTTGCGCACCTGCGGACGATTGATGGTGATTTTAGCAATCCCGTCAGTCGATTTTTGATAACGAATATCGGTATAGCCTTCTGAGCAATCGTGCCATTCAACGGGGGCATAGAGCATTGCTTCATCAAGAGAGATCATAGAATGTCCTTCAGTTAACTTGCCAGAATCTGCGCCAGACAGGCAATCACCGCCGCGGGGTTGTCCCGGTGCGCGTTGTGTCCGGCATGGTGAATGATATGGGTATCGGCGGCGAGCGCTTGCGCGATAGCGCGAAACTTCGCGTCGCGTTCGCCGCACAGGTAGTGAAAAGGAAAATCGCGAGCCTGCAGAGACGGGCGCAAATCGGCCTGCCGGGCAAGGGAGGTCGCCTCCAGCATCGCCGCCAGCGTAGCGCCGTTATTGTGGCGACGTAGGGCGACCAGCGACGCGCGCTGCGCCGCATTCAGCGAAGCGAAGACTGGCTGCTGATACCAGTCGGCGAAGACCTGCGCTAACGGCTCGCGGCGAAAGCGTTCCGCCCAAGCGCTATCATTGCCGCGCCGCGCCTGCCGCGACGCTTCATCCTGCAGGCCCGGATGTCCGCCCTCGACGATCAGGCCGCGCAGGCCCGCGCGCGGCTGGCAGGCGAAGTTCATCGCCACCCGGCCGCCCAGGGAGTAGCCAACCAGCCAGTAATCCAGGATGTTGTAACTATTTAGGGTAGCCTGCAGTAATTCGCTGACCCCGGCAAAGCCATCGACCGCGATATCCGCCGAGCCACCGTGTCCCGGCAGATCGAGATACAGCCGCGGCCAGGCCGGAAACGCTTCGCCAACCGTACGCCACTCGTCGCGGTCTCCGGAAAAGCCGTGCAGGAATACCAGCCAGGGATAACCCGGTTGGCCGCTTTCAACCGCCGCGTTGAGCGTCACAGCCGGCTTACCTGCGCCAGCAGTTGCTGGAGAGTCTGCGTACCGTCGGTCTCGTTAACCGCCAGCTCAATCACCGTCGCCCCGGCGCGGCGCCACGCGCCTGCCATCGCCTCATCCAGCGACTGCCAGTCATCAGGGCGGTGATAAGCCAGACCGAACATCGCCGCCGCGTGGCTGAAATCCACGTCCTGCGGCATTAAATAGAACTGACGCCTCTCGTCCTGTGGCGTCGGCAGCATAGAGAAAATCTGCCCGCCGTTATTATTGACCACGATCAGCACCAGCGGCGCCGACGCCTGGCGCAGCAGGGCCAGCGAGTTGAGATCGTATAACGCCGAAAGATCGCCGACGATCGCAAGCGTAGGCCGGGCGCTCGCGCGCTGCACGCCGGCGGCTGTCGCCAGTAGGCCATCGATGCCGCTGGCGCCGCGATTACTATAGACCGGATAACCCGCCGGCAGTTGCCCCAGCGCGTCTATCAGGCGTACCACTAAACTGTTGCCAACAAACAGCTGTCCCTGATCCGGCAAATAGCGCCGAATGCGCTGCGCCAGCTGCGCTTCGCCAAAGGGCTCGTTGCTGGCAACCGCGACCTGCCACGCCTGCCCGGCAAGCTGCGGGATCACCGTCGCCCACGGCTGGCGTTTCTCCGCCGGATGCAGTTCGAGCCAGCGCTCAACGCTTGAGAGCAGACGGCGACCGCGGTGCTGCGCCGGATCGAGGCGACCGCGCAGATTATCCACCAGCCAGTATTCATCCGGCTCGCAGGTCGCCTGCCACTGGAGCACGCGTTTGCCGGTCAGACTGCTACCGAGTTGCACGACGATTTGCGCCTGCGCCAGTTCGCTGACCGCTTTACCGTTTCCCAGCCACAGGTCGGCGCACGGCAACGGCTGCCCGGTCTGCGACAGGACATCGCCAATCAGCGGCCAGCCGAGGGTCTGCGCCCATTCAGCCACTTTTTTACCTTCCGCGGCGCTCATCCTGCCCGCGACCACTACGCCGCGCTTTTGCCGCCAGAAGAACCAGTCGCGCTGTTTCTCACTCTCCATCTGCAGCGCCTGACGCAACCAGGGTTTATCGCTCTGCCACCAGTTGCCGAGCTGCTGTTGCCACTCCAGCCCGCTATCGTCCATATCGCCATATAGCGGCTCAGCGAACGGGCAGTTGATATGCACCCCGCCGGCATGCAGCTCGCCCAGCGCCTGATCGATAGTCGAGACCAACCAGCGCGCGGAAATATCCTGCGAAGGACGCGGTAAAGAAACGGTCTGCGCAGGATGAGAAGCAAACATTCCCGGTTGGCGGATGGCCTGATTGGCGCCGCAGTCGATAAGCTCCGGCGGGCGGTCGGCGGTCAGCAGGATCAGTTTTTCACCCGTCAGGCCCGCTTCAATCAGCGCCGGATAGAGATTCGCAGTTGCTGTTCCGGAGGTGACAATCACCGCCACAGGCTGGCGGCTGGCCTTCGCCAGTCCCAGCGCCAGGTGACCAAGGCCACGTTCGTCAAAATGAGTGTGATGAATAAAAGCGCGGTTTTCCGCCGCCGCCAGGGTTAAGGGCGTCGAGCGCGAGCCTGGGGCAATGCAAATGTGCTGCACGCCGTGGCGGGTTAAAGCTTCAAGGATCACCGCCGCCCAGCGTCGGTTAAATGCGCTTACTGACATGAAATTGTCCGGTATCAAATATTGATGCTAAGTATAGATAAGGCAGAGTTGCGTCGTTTTGATATACGTCGTCTCTCTACGTTTCTGAAAGTAATAACGTTCGTAATCCCGCCGCTTTATTTTCTATTTCTTGCCACTCCTGCTGCGGGTCAGATCCGCTGACAATACCGGCCCCGGCATACAGCCGCAGGGTGCTGTTCTCGACTTTTGCCGAGCGCAGCGCCACGCAAAACTCGCTTTGCGCCAGTGAAAGATAACCTGCGGAGCCGGCATACCATTCGCGGGCGAAAGGCTCATGACGGCGGATGAAAGCCAGCGCCGCCTGGCGCGGTAGCCCCGCCACCGCCGCGGTAGGCTGCAGCTGCAGCAAGCAGCGGCTATCGTCGGGCTCGGCCAGTTCGCTCCAGATACAGCGCCGCAGATGCTGCACCTTGCGCAGGCGTACGACCTGCGGCGGCAGAACGTCAAGCGTCGGCGACTCGCCCTGCAAACGCTGGCAGATATCCTCCACCACCAGCATATTCTCCCGCTGGTTTTTATCGTCTTTCATTAGCCAATCGGCCAACTGCTGCGCCCGGGCGTCATCGTGATGGTTAGCGACGGTGCCCGCCAGCGCTTCGGTGCGCAGCAGCGCGCCGCGTCGCCGCCATAGCCGTTCCGGCGTGGAGCCGAGAAACGCCTGCTGCGGGCTAAAGGCCATCAGGAAGTGGAAACAGTTAAGATTGCTGCGCCGACTGGCCGCCATAATGGCAAACGCCTGCAGCGGCGCGCTAAAGCGTAAATCCGTGACCCGCGCCAGCACAACCTTATCCATTTCGCCGGCGCCGATTGCCTGCGTCGCCTGCATAATCAGCTCGCGCCACTGCGGGTATTCCGGCGCATGCTGCTCGCTTCGCAGCGACGGCATCGATGCCGCCGTCGCCTGCTCGCTATTTAATGATTGAAGAAACGCCCGCGCGGCCACCGCGTCGTCAAGCAGCGAGGTCGCGCTATGTATCACCAACCGCAAGGTCGCTTTACCGCCCAGGCGGCGCCACTCCAGCCGCGGCAGAAACAGATTGCCCTGCTGCGGATCGAACGCGTTCAGCCCAAGGATGCGCAGATCTTCCCGCCCCTGCGCGCATAAAAAATCATGCGCCGCGGACAAGGAGGCAAAGATGGTTACCGCGCCCAGCGCCGCCAGCTCTTCATCACCGTTACGCTGCTGCCAGTAGAATTGCGGCCAGCACGGCTGATGCGCGCACCACAGTAACGGGTCGAAGGCGTCGTTTAACGGGAAGGGGATATCAAAAATTCGCGTGCCGGGTGACGGAGGGAAATCTTCAGCCAGGCAGCCCAACAGGCTTTCCAGCGCAGTGGAAACAGACAGCACGCGAACCTCCACGAAATTAAAAACCCCACATTATAAAGGGTAGCTGCGATAAATAGCAGTACCCATCATGAGGGAGCGAACCTTAACAGGCACGGCGAACGCCAGCCACTGGATTCGCTACAGGAGGAAAAGTATAGATAATTGATAGCGATACGCTATTACTATTTAGCTTCTTAATGAGTTGTGATGTCACGCGCCATACCGATATGGGCAATCCCGTCTTCATCGTATACGTCCGTCACCGGCACAAAACCAAAGCTGGCATAAAATTTCTGCAGATGCGCCTGCGCCCCAAGATAAATCGCCTTCTGCGGCCAGTTCTGCCGGCAGCTGGCCAGCGCCTGCTCCATCAGCTGGTAGCCCAGCTTCTCGCCGCGCAAGGTCGGGCTAACGATAACCCGGCCGATCACCACCGGTTCGAACTCCTCTTCGCTTTTGAGGATCCGCGCATAGGCCACCAGCTCGCCGTCGCGCCAGCCGAGCAGATGACGGTTCTCACCGACTAAATCATCGCCGTCGATATCCTGATAGACGCAGTGTTGTTCGACGACAAACACCGCGCTGCGCAGCTTCAGCAAGGCGTACAGTTGGGCAACGGTGAGCTCACTGTGATGTAAATCCTGCCAGGTCATCATTTGTTACTCCTTATTGATATACTGATGCTTTACCACTCGCCTGAGGACACTGGACGATGGAATTAACATTTTTGGGGACATCCGCCGGCGTGCCGACCCGTACGCGTAATATGACGTCGATAATACTGAATTTGCAACAACCCACCAGCGCTGAAATGTGGTTGTTTGACTGCGGCGAAGGCACCCAACATCAGTTTCTCCACACCCCTTACCATCCAGGCAAACTGAATAAAATTTTCATCACTCACCTGCACGGCGATCATCTGTTCGGCCTGCCCGGCCTGTTGTGCAGCCGCTCGATGCAGGGAAATTCGCTGCCGCTGACGGTCTACGGACCAAAAGGGATTAAAGAATTCATCGAAACCGCGCTGCGCCTGAGCGGCTCGTGGACCGATTATCCGCTCACTATCATTGAAGTCGGCCCCGGTCTGGTCTTCGACGAAGACGGCTATCGGGTCAGCGCGTACCCGCTCAGCCATCCGGTGGAGTGCTACGGCTACCGCATCGAACAGCATGACAAACCCGGCACCCTCGATGCCGCCCAACTGATTGCCGATGGCGTGCGTCCGGGGCCGCTGTTCCATCAGCTCAAGCTCGGCCAGCGCGTTAAGCTGGAAGATGGTCGGGTCATCGACGGTAGCCGCTATCTGGGGCCATCGACGCCGGGTAAAACGCTGGCCATTTTTGGCGATACCGCCCCCTGCCCGCAGGCGCTGGAGATGGCGCGCGGCGCGGATGTGATGGTCCACGAAACCACCCTTGAGCAGGCGATGGCGGAGAAAGCCAATAGCCGTGGCCACTCTTCCAGTCAGCAAACCGCGGCGCTTGCCAAAGAAGCGGGGGTCGGCACGCTAATCGCCACCCACTTTAGCTCGCGCTACGATGCCGAAGGCTGCCTGCGCATGCTGGCGGAATGCCGGGAGATTTTCGCCAATACGCTACTGGCGGAGGATTTTATGGTCTATCGGCTGGCGTAAAGCGCGGGCATAAAAAAACCGCCGACAAGTCGGCGGTTTTTTATTTATAGCGCAGATTACATCAGCGGCGTCGCCAGCTGCACGATGCTAATCAGCGGCTGCGGCCACACGCCAAGCACCAGCACCAGCAGCGCGGAGATCAGCACCACGATACCGCCGGCGCTGTACTGCCAGTTTGACGGCGCATCGCGGTTCAGCTGCTCCGGGGCGCTCAGGTACAGGCTGACGGCAACGCGCAGGTAGTAGTAGAGACCAATCGCCGAACCAATCACTACCGCGGCAACCAGCCACCACAGGTGCGCATGCACACCAACGGCCAGCACGTAGAACTTACCGATAAATCCGAGGGTCATCGGAATACCGGCCAGCGACAGCATCATCACCGTCATTACCGCCGACAGGATCGGACGGTGCCAGAACAGACCGCGGTAGGAGAACAGCGAGTCAGCATCCGGGCCGCGATACGGGCTGGACATCAGGCTGACCACGCCGAACGCGCCGAGGCTGCTGAACAGATAACCGGCCAGGTAGACGCCGACGGCTTCCATCGACATTTCGCCGCTCTGCAGGGCGATTAACGCCACCAGCAGATAGCCGAGGTGGGAAATGGAAGAGTAACCGAGCAGACGCTTAATGTTGGTCTGGCTCAGCGCCATCAGGTTACCGAAGATGATAGAGGCGAAGGCGATCAGGCCCAGCACCACGCGTACCGCTTCGCTGTCGCCCACCGGCATGTACAGGAACAGACGCATCACCACGCCGAAGATGGCAATCTTGCTGGCGGTCGCCAGGAAGGTGGATACCGGCGCAGGCGCGCCCTGGTATACATCCGGCGTCCACAGGTGGAACGGCACCAGCGACAGTTTAAAGCCAAGACCGACGATCATCAGACCGAGGCCCGCCAGCAGCAGCGGCTCGTGCAGCGCGTTGTCAGCCAGGCTCTTGCCCAGCGCGAGGAAGGACAGGTTGCCGGAGTTCGCATACACCAGCGCCATACCGAACAGCAGGAAAGACGAGGCTGCCGCGGAGAGGATGGTGTATTTGATGCTCGCTTCCAGCGAACGTTTCTGACGGAAGGCGTAGCCGACCAGGCCGAACAACGGCAGCGAAATTAATTCGATACCGAGGAACAGCGAGGCCAGGTGATTGGCGCCGGCCAGCAGAATGCCACCCAGCGCGGCGATCAGCACCAGCAGGTAGAACTCTTCTTTATTGTCCTTGTAACCCTCAAGCCATGGGTAGGCGAAAGTACAGGTCGCGAGGCTCGCCAACAGCACCAGCCCGGTATAGAGCATCGAGTAACCGTCAACGCGGATCAGCGGGGTGACGTCCATCGCCCCGTTCTGACCAACAAACCAGAGCGAGACCAGCGCGGCGTTTAGTCCGAGAACCGACAACGTGGCATTGAGAAAATGATTGCGTCGCCACGCAATGGAGAGCATCACAACCACCACCGTCAAGCCGACGATCAGCAGCGGTAGCAGTGCGATCAGTTGTTGTGGAGTTATTGTCATGGCGAATTACGGCCTTGTAGTAGAAACAGAATTAACAAACCACTGCTGAATGTTGCTCATCGCAGCATGCGAGGTGTCGAGAATCGGCTGCGGGAAGAAGCCCAACAGCACCAGCAGCACCACCAGCAGCAGGATGATAGACAGTTCACGCAGGGACATCCCCGGCAGCTCTTTCGTCGCGATTTCGCTCTTCGCCTTACCGAAGTAGGCGCGATGCAGCATCGACAGCGAGTAAACGGAAGCGAATACCAGACCAAAGGTCGAGATAACGGTAATCACCGGCACCACTTTATAGCTGCCGAACAGAATCATAAATTCGCCGACAAAGTTACCGGTGCCCGGCATCCCCAGGGTGGCGACAGCGAAGAACATCGACATCGCCGGCAGCCATTTAATTTTGCTCCACAAGCCGCCCATCTGGCGCATATCGCGGGTGTGCAGACGTTCGTACAGCTGGCCGCACAGAATGAACAGACCCGCCGCGGACAGACCGTGGGCAATCATCTGAATCACCGCCCCTTGATAAGCCAGCTGGCTACCGGTGTAGATAGCAATCAGCACGAAGCCCATGTGGGAAACGGAGGTGTATGCAATCAGACGTTTGATATCGGTCTGGGCGAAGGCCATCCACGCGCCGTAGAAGATACCGATCACGCCCAGCCACATGGCGATTGGCGCAAACTCGGCGGAGGCGTTCGGGAACAGCGGCAGCGCAAAGCGCAGCAGACCGTAGGCCGCGGTTTTCAACAAGATGCCCGCGAGGTCGACGGAACCGGCAGTCGGCGCCTGGGAGTGGGCGTCCGGTAGCCAGCCGTGCAGCGGCACCACCGGCATTTTCACCGCGAAGGCGATGAAGAAGCCGAGCATCAGCATGTATTCCACGCCGTGCGACATCGGGGTTTTCAGCAGCTCTTCATAGTTGAAGGTCCACACGCCGGTGGCGTTGAAATGGACGAATGCCAGCGCCAGAATGGCGATCAGCATCACCAGACCGCTCGCCTGGGTATAGATGAAGAACTTGGTGGCCGCCGTGATACGCGTTTTACCGTCAGAGGCTTTGTGACCCCACAGCGCGATCAGGAAGTACATCGGCACCAACATCATTTCCCAGAAGAAGAAGAACAGGAACATGTCGATGGCGAGGAATACGCCGATGACGCCGCCCAGGATCCACATCAGGTTGAGGTGGAAAAATCCCTGGTACTTTTCGATTTCGCGCCAGGAACAGAGCACCGCCAACACGCCGAGCAGGCCGGTCAGCACCACCATAAGCAGCGACAGACCGTCAATCGCCAGATGGATGCTAATGCCGAAACGTGGGATCCACGGCAGCACGAATTCCGACTGCCACTGCGGAATCCCCGCGGATTGCGTCAGAGAATAGCCGCCCTGCATCCACAGCTGCAGGCCAAGCACCAGCGTCAGTCCCATGGTAATCAGCGCAATCCAGCGCGGCAGTTTCACGCCAAAGCGTTCAGTCTGCCAGCACAGGAAGCCGCCAATAAAGGGGATTAATATTAGCCAGGGTAATAACATGGCGATTTTTATTCCTTGTTAAAGTCCCGTTCAGGACCGATTTTCAACGAATTCGACTACATTCACGTTTGACGGCGGTTTGTTGTGTCGGGTGGCGATTCGCTTACCCGACCTACGGTTTCGTAGGCCCGGTAAGCGAAGCGCCACCGGGCAAAACCGCGCGCTCAAATCAACGCAGTACCATCAGCAGAGCCAGCACCACCACCGCGCCGATGCTCATTGAAGCCACATACCAGCGCAGATAGCCGTTCTCGCTCACCAGCAGACCTTTGCCTGCGAAGCGGGACAGAATCGCCGGGATATTCATCAACGAGTTCAGCGGATCGCTCTTCAGCAGCCAGGCAATACCGAGGAATGGTTTCACGAACACTTTGTCGTATAACCAGTCGAAGCCCCAGGCATGGAACCACCAGGTGCCGAAGAAGCGGCCAGGCGCGCTGTTGGCGATGGAAGTCACCAGCGTACGTTTGCCCAGCCACAGCCACGCGGCGATCAGGATGCCGGCAATAGCGATAATCCCGGAGGTCATTTCCAGCGTCATCACGCTACCGTGGGCGAGCTCAGTGGTCTGCGGCAGTACGCCTTCCAGCGGCGGCACAATCAGCGCGCCAACGAAGGTGGACAGAACCAGCAGCACAATCAGCGGCAGATGGTGGGTAATCCCCTTCCCTGCGTGCGCGTGAATTTGCTCTTTACCGTGGAACACGATGAAAATCATACGGAAAGTATACAGCGAGGTCATAAAGGCGCCGACCAGGCCCGCTACCATCAGATTGATATGGCCGTTGGCCATCGCGCCAGCCAGAATCTCATCCTTACTGAAGAAGCCTGCAGTGATAAGCGGCAGAGCGGACAGCGCCGCGCCCCCCACCAGGAAGCAGACATAAACCAGCGGAATGGATTTGCGCAGGCCGCCCATCTTGAAGATGTTCTGTTCGTGATGGCAGGCGAGGATCACCGAACCGGACGACAGGAACAGCAGCGCTTTAAAGAACGCGTGCGTCATCAGGTGGAAGATCGCCGCGTCCCAGGCCTGCACGCCCAGCGCGAGGAACATGTAGCCAATCTGGCTCATGGTCGAGTAAGCCAGCACGCGTTTGATGTCGGTCTGCACCAGCGCGGCGAAGCCCGCCAGCACCAGCGTGATTGCGCCAACGATACCGACCAGATGCAGCACTTCCGGCGTCATCAGGAACAGGCCGTGGGTACGGGCAATCAGGTACACGCCCGCGGTCACCATGGTAGCGGCGTGGATCAGCGCAGAGACCGGCGTCGGGCCCGCCATCGCATCGGCAAGCCACGTTTGCAGCGGCAGCTGAGCGGATTTACCGACCGCGCCGCCGAGCAGCATCAGCGTCGCCCACTGCAGCGTGGTGCTGCCGTTAGCGAAGTGCTGCGGCGCCAGCTCAACCATTTCACGGAAGTTCAGGGTGCCCAGTTCGTTATAAAGAATGAACAGCGCGAAGGCGAGGAACACGTCGCCGACGCGGGTGACCACGAACGCTTTCATCGCCGCGGCGTTATTCTTCGGATCGGTGTAGTAGAAACCGATCAGCAGGTAAGAACAGAGACCCACGCCTTCCCAACCCAGGTACATCAACAGCAGGTTATCGGCCAGCACCAGAACGACCATGCTGGCGATAAACAGGTTGGTGTAAGCGAAGAAGCGAGAGTAGCCCTCTTCGCCGCGCATGTACCAGGAGGCGAACATGTGGATCAGGAAGCCGACGCCGGTAACCACGGAGAGCATGGTCAGAGACAGGCCATCCAGTACCAGGTTGAAGCCGATGTTGAAATCACCGACCGACATCCAGTTCCACAGCGGTACGCTGACCGCCTGTTTGCCGTTAGCGAAAAAGTCGACGCCGACGTACGCCGTCACCAGCGCCGCCAGGCCTACCGAGCCCATCCCCACAGTGGCGGAAAGATTTTCCGACCAGCGTCCGCGGGAGAAGGCCAGCAGCACAAAGCCAATCAATGGCAGAAGAATGGTTAAGGCAAGCATGTTCATCCACGCAACTCACTTACTGAATCGATGTTCAGGTTCTGGCGGCGACGATGGAGCTGCAGCAGCAGCGCCAGACCGATACTCGCTTCCGCAGCCGCGAGGCTGATGGCGAGGATATACATAATCTGACCATCAGTCTGGCCCCAGTAGCTTCCCGCGACCACGAATGCCAGCGCGGCGGCGTTAATCATGATTTCCAGGCTAATCAGCATAAATAGCAGATTGCGGCGGATCACAAGACCAGTCAGGCCGAGCACAAACAGGATGGCGGCGAGGATCAGTCCATGTGTTAAGGGGATCATGCGTGTTCCTCCGTTTTTCTTTTGTCGCTGTCGTTCACGCGGTTGCTCAGCACCTCACCGGCGCGCTCTTCGCGGCCAATGTGGAAGGCGACAACCAGGCCCGCCAGCAGCAGCATGGAGGCCAGCTCCACCGCCAGGACGTACGGCCCAAACAGCGCAATACCCACTTCTTTGGCGTTGATCGCCGCGCCGTCGATACCCTGGTCATTGATGCCCAGGATGGCGTAAACGATAACCACCAGCAGCACCGCGGAAAGGATGGCAGGGCCAATCCAGATCCCCGGCTGCAGCCATTTGCGTTCCTGTTCGATCTCGGTGCCGCCCAGGTTGAGCATCATCACCACGAACACGAACAGCACCATAATGGCCCCGGCGTAAACGATGATTTCCAGCGCACCGGCGAAGTAAGCGCCCAGCGAGAAAAACACCCCGGCAATCGCTAACAGCGAAATGATCAGGTACAGCAGCGCGTGCACCGGATTGGTGTGGGTGACGACCCGCAAGGTTGCGAGGATGGCTATCAGGCCACAGATATAAAAAGCGAATTCCATTGCCCCTCTCCTTACGGTAACAGGCTCTTGACGTCGATTGGCTTAGCTTCGTTTTCCGCTTCGCCCTTATCTTTGCCGTCGATTGCCATACCCGCCATCCGGTAGAAGTTATATTCCGGGTATTTGCCCGGACCGGAAATCAGCAGATCCTCTTTTTCGTACACCAGATCCTGACGTTTGTATTCGCCCAGTTCGAAGTCCGGGGTCAACTGAATCGCCGTGGTCGGGCACGCTTCTTCGCACAGGCCGCAGAAAATGCAGCGTGAGAAGTTGATGCGGAAGAACTCCGGGTACCAGCGGCCGTCTTTGGTCTCTGCTTTCTGCAGAGAGATACAGCCAACCGGGCAGGCTACCGCACACAGGTTACAGGCAACGCAGCGCTCTTCACCGTCCGGATCGCGCGTCAGCACGATACGGCCACGATAGCGCGGCGGCAGATATACCGGCTCTTCCGGGTACATCTGAGTTTCACGTTTGGCGAAGGCGTGCATCCCGATCATGCAAATACTGCGGACCTGGGTGCCGAACCCTACCAATAATTCTTTTAAGGTCATGTTCAATTCACCCCTTATTGCGCCTGCCAGAGAATGACAGCCGCCGTTACCAACAAGTTGACCAGCGTTAACGGCAGGCATACCTTCCAGCCAAAGGACATTACCTGGTCATAACGCGGACGCGGTAATGATGCGCGGATCAAAATGAACATCATCATGAAGAACGCGGTTTTCAGCGCGAACCAGATGAAAGGCGGTAACCACGGGCCATTCCAGCCGCCGAAGAACAGCGTAACGATCAGCGCTGATACGGTGACGATACCGATGTATTCACCGACGAAGAACAGACCGAATTTCATACCGGAATATTCAATGTGGTAACCATCGGCCAGTTCCTGCTCCGCTTCCGGCTGGTCAAACGGGTGACGGTGACACACCGCCACGCCGGCGATGGCGAAAGTCACGAAGCCGAAGAACTGCGGGATGACGTTCCACAGATGCGCCTGGTTGTTGACGATATCGGTCATGTTGAATGACCCCGCCTGCGCCACCACGCCCATCAGGGAGAGACCAAGGAACACTTCGTAGCTCAACGTTTGTGCGGAAGCACGCATCGCCCCCAGCAGCGAGTATTTGTTGTTGCTCGACCAACCGGCGAACAGGACCGCGTAAACCGCCAGGCCTGCCATCATCAGGAAGAACAGAATACCGATGTTCAGGTCGGCGACCACCCACGACGGGCTAACCGGCACGATAGCAAAGGCCAGCAGCAACGAGGTAAAGGCGATAACCGGCGCCAGAGTAAAGATCACGCGATCGGAGAAGCGCGGGATCCAGTCCTCTTTGAAGAACATCTTGATCATGTCGGCGACCAGCTGCAGCGAACCGCCCCAGCCCACGCGGTTAGGTCCGTAGCGGTTCTGGAACAGGCCGAGCAGACGACGCTCGCCGAAGCTCATGAACGCGCCGCAGGTGACGACCACCAGCAGAATGACCACGGCCTTCAGGATGCTTAACAGAATGTCGATAAGATCCGGCGTTAACCAACTCATGCTTGCGCCTCCTGCAGTGAATCAATACGCGCCCCGGCCAGTACCGGCGCGATGCCCGGCATGCCCATCGGTAAGCCAACCTGTCCCGCGGCCAGCCCTTCAGAAATAACCAGCGGCAGACTCAGCGTCTGGCCTTCAACGCTGAAGGAAACCATCGCCCCGGCATTGACGCCAAGCTTTGCGGCATCCGCCGGGTTCAGCTTGATGTACGGCTCAGGCATCCGGCTCTGGAACACCGGAGAGCGCTGAGACAGCTCATCGCTGCCAAACAGGTGATAGTACGGCGCGATACGCCATTTGCCTTCTTCCGCGTGGAAGCTGGCCGGAACCGCCGTGAAGTACTCCAGCCCGCTGGAGGAAGCTTCAATCAGACGCACGCCCGGATCGCCGTGGCGCAGTTTACCGCCCACTTCATCCTGGAATTTGTTCCATGCCTGCGGGGAGTTCCAGCCCGGCGCCCAGGCGAACGGGATCTGCGAACGCGGCGCGGACGGCTGGTTGTTCCCTTCCATTGAGAAGGCGAACATGGTGTCTTTATCCTGCGGCTGACGCGGCTCGTGCACGCTGATGTTGGCGCGCATCGCCGTGCGGCCGCTGTAGCGGTGCGGTTCACGCGCCAGCTTCTGGCCGCGAATGCGGAAGGTCGCATCCGGCGCGGCATCTTTAATGCCCGCCAGCTGCGGCAGGGCGGCAATCGCGGCATCGATGACGTGGTCCAGCTGCGTCCAGTCAACCTGACGGTTGTTAACGGTACTGTGCAGCGAATGCAGCCAGCGCCAGCTTTCCAGCATCACGGTTTTCGCGTCGTAGTAAGCCGGGTCGTAAACCTGGAAGAAGCGCTGGGCGCGGCCTTCGTTGTTCACCACGGTACCGTCGCTTTCCGCAAAGCTTGCCGCGGAGAGCACCAGGTGCGCTTTGTCCATAATCGCGGTGCGCTGATGGTCAACCACCATCACCAGCGGCGCTTTCGCAAGCGCTGCGTCGACGCGCGCGGCGGAAGCATGACGGTGCAGGTCGTTTTCCAGCACGATAACCGCGTCTGCGGCGCCGCTTTCCAGTTCGTCCAGCGCCTCTTCAAGCGAGCCGCCACCGATCATGCCCAGACCGACGCTGTTCACCGCGCGGGCAACCATCGTGATGCCAACATCGGCGCCGCGGCCTTTCAACGCTTTCGCCACGTTAGCGGCAGCCTGAATGATTTCCATGCTGCCGGCGTTAGTGCCGGAGATAATCAGCGGTTTTTTCGCCCCGGCCAGCGCCTGAACGATCACATCGACTTTACCCTGCAGGTCATGGCTCAGGCCATCAACCGCCGGCGCGCTGTCATCCAGCGCATGGGCGATAGCGAAGCCCAGACGCGCCTGATCTTCCACCGGCGCGCGGTAAGTCCACGCCGCGATGTCATCCAGACGCGTGTCGTCGATATTAGTGACAAATAACGGATGCTTGGCGCGCTGTCCGATGTTGAGAATTGCCGCAATCTGCCAGTCGGCCACTTTCTGCGCCGCCGCCATTTCACGTGCTTTCCCTTTCACCGCCTGGCGTACTGCCAGGGCAACGCGCGCGCCGGTCTGGGTAATGTCTTCGCCCAGCACCAGTACCGCATCGTAGGATTCGATATCGCGCAGCGTCGGGGTATGGATCCCGCCTTCACGCAGCACTTTAAGCATCATCTGCAGGCGCGCTTGTTCGCCTTTAGCGATGCCGGTATAGAAGTTTTCGCTACCGACCAGCTCACGCAGCGCGAAGTTGCTTTCAATGCTGGCGCGCGGAGAACCGATACCAATGACTTTCTTCGACTGACGCAGGATATCCGCCGCCCCCTGCATCGCCTGTTCGGCGTTGAGCGCGATCAGATCGTCGCCGCGGCGCTGAACCGGCTGACGCGGACGATCTTTGAGGTTTACGTAGCCATAGCCGAAACGACCGCGGTCGCAGAGGAAGTAGCGGTTAACGGTACCGTTATAGCGGTTTTCGATACGACGCAGCTCGCCATAGCGTTCGCCAGGGCTGATGTTACAGCCAATGGAACACTGCTGGCAGATGCTCGGCGCAAACTGCATGTCCCACTTACGGTTGTAACGCTCGGAGTGCGTTTTATCGGTGAAGACGCCGGTCGGGCAAACTTCAACCAGGTTACCGGAGAACTCGCTTTCCAGCGTGCCATCTTCCGGGCGGCCGAAGTAGACGTTGTCATGAGCGCCATAAACGCCCAGATCGGTGCCGTCGGCATAATCTTTATAGTAGCGAACGCAGCGGTAGCAGGCGATGCAGCGGTTCATTTCGTGAGAAATAAATGGCCCCAGATCCTGGTTGCGGTGGGTACGCTTGGTGAAACGATAGCGGCGGAAGCTATGACCGGTCATGACCGTCATATCCTGCAGGTGGCAGTTGCCGCCCTCTTCGCAGACCGGGCAATCGTGCGGGTGGTTGGTCATCAGCCACTCCACCACGCTTTCGCGGAACTGCTTCGCTTCGCCGTCGTCAATAGAAATAAAGGTGCCGTCGGATGCCGGAGTCATACAGGACATCACCAGGCGACCACGCGTGTCTTCCGCGTTCTGATATTGCTTCACCGCACACTGGCGGCAAGCACCGACGCTCCCTAGCGCCGGGTGCCAGCAAAAGTATGGAATATCAAGACCAAGAGAGAGACAAGCCTCTAGCAGGTTGTCCGCTCCGTTGACCTCGTATTCTTTGCCGTCTACATGAATCGTAGCCATTTGCGTGCTTCCAAAAATAAAAAACCTTTAGATTACCAGCGCGTCTTAAGCAGGTTCGGCTGAATACCGTTAATTGCATGGGTATTGCTGAACTGCTGCTTAATGCCAGCCTCGAATTCTTCGCGGAAATATTTGATAGCGCTCTGCAGCGGTTCAACCGCGCCCGGCGCGTGCGCGCAGAAGGTTTTACCCGGCCCGAGGAATCGACACAGTTGCTCAAGGGTTTCGATGTCGCCAGGCTGGCCTTCGCCGCGCTCCAGGGCGCGCAGGATCTTCACGCTCCACGGCAGGCCGTCGCGGCAAGGCGTACACCAGCCGCAGGATTCGCGGGCAAAAAATTCTTCGAGGTTGCGCACCAGCGGAACCATGCCGATCTCGTGGTCGACGGCCATCGCCAGCGCGGTGCCCAGACGGCTCCCTGCCTTACCAATGCTTTCAAACTCCATCGGCAAATCGAGGTGCGCTTCGGTCAGGAAGTCGGTACCGGCACCGCCCGGCTGCCAGGCTTTAAACTTCAGGCCATCGCGCATGCCGCCGGCGTAATCTTCGAGGATCTCGCGCGCGGTGGTGCCGAACGGCAGTTCCCAGACGCCCGGATTCTTCACGCGCCCGGAGAAGCCCATCAGCTTGGTGCCGGCATCTTTGCTGGTTGAAATATTCTGGTACCACTCCACGCCGTTGGCGAGAATGGCTGGCACGTTGCACAGGGTTTCAACGTTGTTGACGCAGGTCGGTTTGCCCCATACGCCCGAGCTCGCCGGGAACGGCGGCTTGGAGCGCGGGTTCGCGCGGCGGCCTTCCAGCGAGTTGATAAGCGCCGTCTCTTCACCGCAGATATAGCGCCCTGCCCCGGTATGCACGAACAGCTCGAAGTCAAAACCGGTGCCGAGGATATTTTTCCCCAACAGGCCCGCTTCGGTGGCTTCGGCGATCGCGCGACGCAGATGCTGCGCCGCTTCGATATATTCGCCGCGCAGGAAGATGTAACCGCGGTATGCCTTCAGCGCAAAGGCGGAGATCAGCATACCTTCCACCAGCAGGTGCGGCAGCTGTTCCATCAGCAGACGGTCTTTATAGGTGCCCGGTTCCATTTCATCAGCGTTACACAGCAGGTAACGGATGTTCATGGACTCGTCTTTCGGCATCAGGCTCCACTTCAGACCGGTGGAAAAGCCCGCGCCGCCGCGCCCTTTCAGGCCGGCGTCTTTTACCGCATTGACGATTTCATCCGGCGCCATGCCGCCTAAGGCCTTGCGCGCCCCTTCATAACCGTTTTTGCTGCGATACTCGTCCAGCCACACCGGCTGCTTGTCATCGCGCAGACGCCAGGTTAATGGATGCGTTTCGGCAGTACGAATAATGGTTTTCATTTATACCGCTCCAGGAGGTCAGGAATCGCTTCCGGCGTCAGATAACTGTGCGTGTCGTCATCAATCATCATGGTCGGCCCCTTGTCGCAGTTGCCAAGGCAACAGGTCGGCAGCAGCGTGAAGCGGCCATCAAAGGTGGTTTGACCCGGTTTGATGTCCAGCTTTTTCTCGATAGCCGACTGGATCCCCTGGAAGCCAGTGATATGGCACACCACGCTATCGCAGTAGCGGATCACGTGACGGCCAACCGGCTGGCGGAAGATCTGGCTATAGAATGTCGCCACGCCTTCGACGTCGCTTGCCGGGATCCCCAGCACATCGGCGATCGCATAGATCGCGCCATCCGGCACCCAGCCGCGCTGTTTTTGAACAATTTTCAGCGCTTCGATGGACGCCGCACGCGGGTCTTCGTAGTGGTGCTTCTCGTGCTCAATAGCCTCACGCTCTGCCGCACTCAGCTCAAAAGCCTCGGTTTGTGGTTGTTGATTCTCGTGCATAATTAGCGGTCCACGTCTGACATAACAAAATCGATACTACCCAGATAGACAATAAGGTCGGATACCAGGCTGCCGCGGATCGCCGCCGGGATCTGCTGCAGGTGCGCATAGCTCGGGGTACGAATACGGGTACGGTAACTCATGGTGCTGCCGTCGCTGGTCAGGTAGTAACTGTTAATCCCCTTCGTCGCTTCAACCATCTGGAAGGATTCGTTGGCCGGCATCACCGGGCCCCAGGAAACCTGCAGGAAGTGAGTAATCAGGGTCTCAATGTGCTGCAGCGTGCGCTCTTTCGGCGGCGGCGTGGTCAGCGGGTGATCCGCTTTGAACGGGCCTTCCGGCATATTATCGAGGCACTGCTGGAGAATGCGCAGGCTCTGGCGCAGCTCTTCCACTTTCAGCATCACGCGGGTGTAGCAGTCGGAAACGCCGCCGCCGGTCGGGATTTCAAAGTCGAAGTTTTCGTAGCCAGAATAAGGACGCCATTTACGCACGTCGAAGCCGATACCGGTCGCGCGCAGGCCTGCGCCGGTGGTGCCCCACTCCAGCGCTTCTTTCGCGGTGTAGGCGGCAACGCCTTTCGAGCGGCCAATCAGAATGGTGTTGCGCAGCGCGGCTTTCTCATAGGAATCCAGGCGCTTCGGCATCCACTCAAGGAATTCACGCAGCAGGCGATCCCAGCCGCGCGGCAGGTCGTGGGCGACGCCGCCGATGCGGAACCACGCCGGGTGCATACGGAAACCGGTGATCGCTTCGACCAGATCGTAGATTTTCTGACGGTCGGTAAAGGCGAAGAAGACCGGCGTCATCGCGCCGACGTCCTGAATAAAGGTCGAGATATACAGCAGGTGGCTGTTGATGCGGAACAGTTCGGACAGCATCACGCGGATCACGTTCACGCGATCCGGCACGGTGATCCCGGCCAGTTTTTCCACCGCCAGTACGTACGGCATCTCGTTGACGCAGCCGCCGAGGTATTCAATACGGTCGGTGTAAGGGATGTAGCTGTGCCAGGACTGGCGTTCGCCCATCTTCTCCGCGCCGCGGTGGTGGTAGCCGATATCCGGCACGCAGTCGACGATCTCTTCGCCATCCAGCTGCAGAATGATACGGAATGCGCCGTGAGCGGACGGGTGGTTCGGGCCGAGGTTGAGGAACATAAAGTCCTCGTTTTCGGTGCCGCGCTTCATGCCCCACTCTTCCGGCTTGAAGGTTAACGCTTCCATTTCCAGATCCTGCTTGGCTTTAGTCAGCTCAAACGGATCGAATTCGGTGGCGCGCGCCGGATAGTCTTTACGCAGCGGGTGGCCTTCCCAGGTCGGCGGCATCATGATGCGGCGCAGATTCGGGTGACCGTCAAAGGTCACGCCAAACATTTCCCAGGTTTCACGCTCATACCAGTTGGCGTTAGGGAAAAGTTTGGTGAAGGTCGGCAGATGCAGATCGTTTTCAGACAACGCCACCTTGAGCATGATATCGCGGTTGCGGTCTACTGAGATCAGGTGGTAGAAAACGGAAAAATCCGCGGCTGGCAAACCATCGCGGTGCGTACGTAAACGTTCGTCCATGCCGTGCAGGTCAAACAGCATCACGTAAGGTTTTGGCAATCTCTTCAGGAAATCACCCACCTCAAGCAGCTGTTCGCGCTTCACCCACACCACCGGAACGCCGGTACGGGTAGGCTGAACGGTAAAGGCATCCGGCCCAAAACGGTTGCGCAGTTCGCCGATCACCGGGTCATCAAGGTGATCGCGGGTTTGCCAGGCTGGTGCGGCGTCATGCGCGGTTAAATCAGTCATATTGTTCACCATTGCAAAAGGTCCGTGGTGACTGCCGGGCGAGGCTTCGCTGCTTTTGTAGATTGATTTGCGAAGTCTGGTTCCCGCCCGCAGGCGCAAGTTAAATCTCGTCCGGAGTCCGCAGATTGGTCACCGCAATTCGTTCGCCGCGTTTACGCTCGCGCTCGGATTGCATGTTGGCGCGATAGACGCCCTGATCGCCAACCACCCAGGAGAGAGGACGGCGCTCTTTACCAATGGATTCCTGCAGCAGCATCAGCGCCTGCATATAAGCTTCCGGACGCGGCGGACAGCCCGGGATGTAAACATCAACCGGAATAAACTTATCCACGCCCTGCACGACGGAGTAGATATCGTACATCCCGCCGGAGTTAGCGCATGCGCCCATAGAGATAACCCACTTCGGCTCCAGCATCTGATCGTACAGGCGCTGAATTACCGGGGCCATTTTGGTGAAGCAGGTGCCGGCGACCACCATCAGGTCGGCCTGACGCGGAGAGGCACGCAGTACTTCCGCGCCAAAACGCGCAACGTCATGCACCGCAGTGAATGACGTCACCATTTCTACATAGCAGCAAGACAGGCCGAAGTTGTACGGCCAAATCGAGTTCTTACGGCCCCAGTTCACCATGTCATGCAGCGCATGTTCGAGTTTCCCCATATACACGCTTTTATTGACTTCTTGCTCCAGGGGGTCGGTTACGATCTCCTGTTTTTGCAGGGGGTAACGGTCGTTCTCACCGTTAGGATCTATGCGGGTGAGCGTATAATCCATCTTATTGCCTCGCTTTTACTGCATATGACGGTTAGTGGGACTGTCTGTTTCCGGGTTAACCAGCGTGCGACGGGAACGCGCAGGCGTCCAGTCCAGTGCGCCGATGCGAACGAGGTAAACCAGACCAGCCAGTAGCACTAAAATGAAAATTGCGGCTTCCACAAAGCCAACCCAGCCGCTTTCGCGAATGGAGGTTGACCATGCGTAGAGATACAGGGCTTCCACGTCGAAGATAACGAAGAACATGGCGACCAGATAAAACTTCGCAGAAAGACGTAAGCGGGCCGAACCAACGGAGTCGATCCCCGATTCAAACGGCGTGTTTTTGCTACGCGCGCGCGCGCGACCGCCGAGGTACCAGCCGCCGACGAGCATCAGGCAGCACAGACCGATAGCGATGATGAGAAATATAGCGAATGCCCAATGATGAGCGATGACTTCAGTGGATGTTGACATACGCATTGCTTAACCAAAAAAGTGTAGCGCCAAAACCCTCTGCTCTTGATGGCAGATGAACGCCACAGCGTTTCACGGGAGGAATAAAAAAATGACCTTGCAAAAAAGCGTCCCTGGTTGATGAGGAAGCCCAAATGCCGTGGCTTTTTACCCCTTTCTTTAACCTTTTGTCAACTTTAACAAAAGTTTTAACTACATTAATTTACATTGGAATCTTTTCATTAACATTAAATGCCCTTTGTTGCGTAATAACCTTGCATATCATTCGGATTTAGTGTTGTTGAATCGTGTCCGTTTTAGACGTAAATCAGTTTCGCCAATCTATTTTGACAGGATTTGGCCGCGATTCCTCCCCCCAAGTAGGGGTATTTTCTTGATCTGTGACACGCTTTTGTTAATTACATCAGAAAAACGGCAACAATCTATCCGGTTTTTTAACATTAGCAGGAAGTATTGAAACTGCAGCTAAAAACAGGGAAACAATGGCCGCTTCCGGGCCAACCTATTGATTCATATATCAATAAATTATTAAACTGCTTAAAATCCTTGTAAAATATAAAAAAAAAGAGCCACTGACCTCATTTTGTCGATCGGCGACTCTTTTTTACACTTACATTTTGTTACCGGATTATTGTGATCGATATATGATAATTTGGCTTTATGAAACCAGGGAGCCGTCTCCCCCTTCCGGGGTATAGAGCGTTTCTGTTTTCCACGGATTATGGTCCTGGCTCAGCGACTGAAAAATTGCCTGCGCCAGCTCGTTTTCCCGCTGTGGATTACAGCTCAACACATAGTGGGTATCCGGCAAACCCGGTAGGCCATCGCTTTTACCCGGCACGCGCAGCTCAGGGCTCATCATTTCAACCGGTCGCGCGGTGACGCCAAGCCCCGCCTTCACCGCGGCTTTTACCCCGGCCAGAGAACTGGCGGCATGCGCCAGATGCCAGGGGACCTGCGCGGCATTCAGCGCGGAGATGATATCTTCGCGAAACGGCCCGGACTCTTCGAGCAGCACCAGCGGAACGGATTCTCCGTGCGCCAGTACATAATCCGCGGCGCAGTACCACAGCGTCGGCGAGGTACGCAGCGTCAGGACGTCAAATTCGCCGGTTTGATGGGTAGTTAACGCCAGGTCGATCTCGCCGCTGCCTAACTTCGCGACGATATCGGCGTAATTCAGGACCTTAATTTCCAGCGTTAGTTTGGGATAGAAGCTGCCGATTCGATTGAGCAGATAAGGCAGGATGGTATCCGCCGTTTCATCGGCAGCGCCGATAGTCAGCGTCCCCTGCAGGCTGCCAAACATTAGCGACATGCAGGCTTCATCATTAAAACGCAGTATTTTACGCGCGTAGCTGAGCAGTTGGATCCCCTGCTCGGTCAGTAATTTATTACGCCCATGGCGAGCGAAAAGCTCTTTGCCAACCAGTTGCTCCAGGCGCTGCATCTGCTGACTGACGGCGGACTGGGTACGACATACCGCGGCAGCGGCCGCCGCAAAGGTGCTCAGATCGGCGACGGCGACGAAGGTCCGCAGCAGATCGAGATCGAGATTCAGTATCGGACGATTTGCATTTATCATATTTCTTCACTTACAGGCGCTGATGCTGGCCTGCCTTGTTGATGCTGTATCCAGGTTTCCGGCTATTCCATGAGCCTCGTGCCGAGCGGACAATTGCCGCGGATGACAACTGGAAGAACGTCATTGCATGTGAAAGCACTCGTTCGCGACAAATGTGCGAAAAATTTGAGTAATATTTTGTTCGTAGCTCTACGCATTTTTAATTACTGAGACTTACGTTATGTGATGAATCTCAAACAAAGTCTGCAATAACAAATCTCGTTACGCCCGGAAGCCCGACACGCATAACAACGCCTGCTGGAACACAAACAAAAAAGCCTGCAATAACAATATATTAATAAAATCACGCCGTTAAACAGAGGTTTATACGTCGATATTAACCGTCATATCCTAACCGAAAACCACAATATTTATAAGCGCTAATCAGTATTATCTAAGGTAATTTTAAACATTTTTGCAGCACTATAATTAAATTAACAAAACCCGAAATAATCTATGCAATCAAATATACCTGATTCATTAATTGGCATGTTTTATTAAAAAAAATTAACATAGTTGCTACAGTTATCAGCACCCTCTTTCTTATTAGCATAGTGTCTTTTAGCGGTTAAAATTCAGGCAACCCACTTTTTCCATCAGCAACAAACCAGATAAATATCCATGCATCTGCGCAATATGCGCAACATAAAACCATTCCAAAACCCATATCAGGCACATTATATAAAGAATAACGCCATTACACAGACAAATTCATTACTCTAAAAAAATACTATTCGCAAAATCTTCTCCTGTTAACCCTTCAAAACAGCGGGGATGCGGAGTACATTGTTCCGTGCTGACTTCCACGGCAGGGAGTGGCGATAACAGCTAAAAGGTCAAAGGTTCATGTCCCCTATCGAAAAATCCAGCAAGTTAGAGAATGTCTGTTACGACATCCGCGGTCCGGTTCTCAAAGAAGCAAAACGCCTTGAAGAAGAAGGCAACAAGGTACTCAAGCTGAATATCGGCAACCCGGCGCCGTTCGGCTTTGATGCGCCTGACGAAATCCTCGTCGACGTTATCCGCAATCTGCCGACCGCCCAGGGCTACAGCGACTCAAAAGGTCTCTATTCCGCCCGTAAAGCAATTATGCAGCACTACCAGGCGCGCGGAATGCGCGATGTTACCGTGGAAGATATCTATATCGGTAACGGCGTTTCCGAGCTGATCGTCCAGGCCATGCAGGCCCTGCTCAACAGCGGCGACGAGATGCTGGTTCCAGCCCCGGACTACCCGCTCTGGACCGCGGCGGTCTCGCTTTCCAGCGGCAAAGCGGTACACTATCTGTGCGACGAATCTTCAGACTGGTTCCCGGATCTCGACGATATCCGCGCCAAAATTACGCCACGCACCCGCGGGATCGTCATCATTAACCCGAATAACCCAACGGGCGCCGTTTATTCCAAAGAGCTGCTGCAGGAGATCGTCGAGATCGCCCGTCAGCACAACCTGATTATTTTCGCCGACGAAATCTACGACAAGATACTGTATGACGACGCCGAACATCACTCTATCGCCGCGCTGGCGCCGGATATGTTAACCGTCACCTTCAACGGGCTGTCGAAGACCTATCGCGTCGCTGGTTTCCGCCAGGGCTGGATGGTGCTGAACGGGCCGAAAAAGCACGCCAAAGGCTATATCGAAGGGCTGGAAATGCTGGCCTCGATGCGCCTGTGCGCCAACGTCCCGGCGCAACACGCTATCCAAACCGCGCTAGGCGGCTATCAGAGCATTAGCGAATTTATCATTCCGGGCGGGCGCTTGTATGAGCAACGTAACCGCGCCTGGGAGTTAATCAACGAGATCCCGGGCGTCTCCTGCGTCAAGCCAAAAGGCGCGCTGTATATGTTCCCGAAAATCGACGCCAAACGCTTTAATATCCACGATGACCAGAAAATGGTGCTCGATTTCCTGCTGCAGGAGAAAGTGCTGCTGGTTCAGGGTACCGCGTTCAACTGGCCGTGGCCGGATCACGTGCGTATCGTCACCCTGCCGCGTGAAGATGACCTGGAAATGGCGATTTCCCGCTTCGGGCGCTTCCTCTCCGGCTATCATCAGCTTTAATCGCGCCGCCGCCGGTATTTGCATCCGGCGGCGATCCCTGCGCACAATGGAACCCGATGTTGTCACTGCTTAAGGGTTCCTATGAGTCAGAGTCATTTCTTTGCCCACCTCTCCCGCCTGAAACTAATTAACCGCTGGCCTTTGATGCGCAATGTGCGCACCGAGAACGTCTCCGAGCACAGTTTGCAGGTGGCGATGGTCGCCCATGCGCTGGCGGCAATTAAGAACCGCAAGTTTGGCGGCCAGGTCAACGCCGAACGCATTGCCCTGCTGGCGATGTATCACGATGCCTCCGAGGTCCTCACCGGCGATCTGCCCACGCCGGTGAAATATTTCAATTCGCAGATTGCCCAGGAATATAAAGCGATTGAAAAAATCGCTCAGCAAAAACTGGTCGATATGGTTCCCGATGAGCTGCGCGATATCTTTGAGCCACTGATTGATGAACACCATTACAGCGAAGAAGAGCAGTCGATTGTGAAGCAGGCCGACGCCCTGTGCGCTTATCTGAAATGTCTTGAAGAGCTTTCTGCCGGCAATAACGAATTTCTGCTGGCGAAAGGTCGGCTGGAAAAAACGCTGGAGTCGCGCCGTAGCCCGGAGATGGATTACTTTATGCAGGTATTTGTCCCGAGCTTCCAGCTGTCGCTCGATGAAATCAGCCAGGATTCACCGCTTTAATATTCAGGCCGGGCAGCCCCTGCCCGGCCTGAATGAATTAAAACGGAAAGAGTACCGGGATCAGCAGTACGCAGACCACCATCACCAGTACGGTGAAGGGCACACCGATTTTGACAAAATCACTGAACGAATATTTACCGGGTCCTAGCACCAGCGTATTAACCGGTGAAGAGACCGGGGTCATAAACGCCGCCGAAGCCGCCATCGCCACCACCATGGCAAAAGGATATGGCGATACTCCCATCGATTTCGCCGCCGCCAGAGCAATTGGCGCCATCAGCACCGCCGTCGCGGTATTCGAGATAAACAGACCAATCGCCGCGCACATCACAAACAAACAACCCAGCATCAAATAGGGGCCTTTACTTCCGGCGACGTCCATTAATCCCTGCACCACTAAATCCACGCCGCCGGTTTTCTGCAACGCCAGGGCGAAGGGCATCATACCCACGATCAAAATGATGCTCGGCCAGTGGATCGCCTTATAGGCGCTCTCGGCGTTAATACAGCGAAACTTGCCCATCAACAGGCAGGCGATGATTGCGGCGATAGGGTTGGGGATTTCATCGGTAAGCATCAGCGCTACCATTAACACCAGGCAGAAAATGGCGTGCGGCGCCTGACTGTGCGCGGGCGAAGCATCGTTGACCTCTACCGGCATATTCAGCACCACAAAATCGCGGCCGCGTTTTGCCAGCATGGCTATCTGCCGCCAGTTGCCAACTACCAGCATAATGTCGCCTAACTGGAGTTGTTCATCAACTACCGCGCCGTCGAGCGCTTTACCATCGCGCTTCAGGCCAACGATATTCAGACCAAAACGGGTACGGAAGGCCATCTCGCGCACCGTTTTGCCGATAAGCTCTGAGTCAGGGATTAACGAAACTTCCGCCATACCGACGTCCAGCGCCTGGTCGGAAAAGTATTCGCCGCGCAGCACCATCGGCTCAAGCATCTGCTCGCCGCAAAACTGCCGCAGATCGACGTCGGATGCCGACATATCGATCAGCAACACGTCGCGGGCGCGAAACTCCGACACCCCGTTAACGTTGACGATCACCCGGCGAAAACGCCGCCAGCGTTCGACGCCGATAACGTTGGCGCAGTAGCGTTCACGCAGCTTTAAATCATCAAGCCGCTGGCCGATCATCGGCGAGCCCGGACGAATCGCCAGCCGGCGCGCCCTACCGGTGAGGTGGTACTCTTTGATTAAATCGCGGAAGGTGCTTTTCTTGCGGCCATCGCGGGCGGCGCTGTCATCTTCGCCCTTCAGCATAAAGCGCATCACCAGCATATAGACGATACCCAACACCAGCACCACCAGGCCAATCGGGGTCACGCTGAAGAAGCTGAAGCCATGCAACCCCTCGCGCAGCAGCTCACTGTTGACCACCAGGTTCGGCGGCGTCGCCACCAGCGTCATCATGCCGCTAATCAGCCCGGCGAAGCTTAGCGGCATCATCAGCCGCGACGGCGAGGTATTCATACGCAGCGAGACGCTGAGCACTACCGGAATAAATATCGCCACTACGCCGGTTGAGCTCATAAACGCCCCCAGTCCGGCAACGGTGAGCATCAGGTAGACCAGCATTTTGGTTTCGCTATTGCCGGCAACCTTGACCAGCCAGGAGCCCATTTTAGTCGCCACGCCGGTGCGCACCAGGCCGTCGCCAATGATAAATAAAGCAGCAATGAGAATAACGTTCGGATCGCTAAAGCCGGAGAAGGCTTCGCTGAGGGTTAAGGTACCGCTAAGCACAAACGCAACTATCACCATCAGCGCGATGGCATCCATGCGCACCTTGCCGGTCGCAAACAAGACAACCGCGATGGCCAGTAGCGATAACACCCAAATCAATTCACCGTTCACAACTTATCCTTGTCTGAAGAGGGAGCCGAAATTGTGGCACAAAAAAGCCCCGGCAACGCGGGGCTAAGTCATGAGATTATGCTTTAAGATTCACCTGAACATTGCCATCCGCCTGCCGCTCAATGCGCAAGCTTTCGAGGGTCGTCAGCACCAGATCGGCCTCATCAAGGCGCGGCGCATCAGCCGGAACGTTGACGGCGATGGTGCGGCATCCGGCAGCCAGCCCGGAAAGCAGACCCGCCGGCGCATCTTCCACCACCGCGCACTGTTGTGCCGGTATTCCCAGCAGCTCGGCGCCGAGCAGATAGGCATCCGGCGCCGGTTTCCCCTTCTTCACCTGCTCGGCGGTAACGAACACTTTCGGCATCGGCAGACCTGCCGCGCGGTGGCGGGCGTGAGCAACCGGAATGGAACCCGAAGTCACGATAGCCCACGGGATCCCCGCTTCATTAAGCGTATTCAGCAAGCTTAACGCGCCCGGCAGTGCGACAATGCCGTCGATATCGGTGGCTTCAATCTGCTCAAGGAAGCGGAACTCGGCCTGAATATCCTCTTCGCTGCGCCCCGGCATAAAATGACGAATCGAAGTGATGGCCTGTTTACCGTGAATGAAACCGAGAATCTCATCGTGCGGAATGCCGAAACGATCGCCCCATTTACACCATGAACGCTCGACCACCGGCAAAGAATCCACCAGCGTCCCGTCGAGATCGAACAGGAAACCTTTACACTGCACGGGCACCTCCATCAGGCATTGATAATTTGGTTAATTTCGTTACTACTCAAGTGATACTGGCGCGGGCAGGAGTGCCAGGCGGCCAGCATACGCTGGTATTTTTCCCACATCGGCGTCTGCGAGTTAAAGCCGTGAGTACCGGCATCGAAGTGGCTATAGCGCCCTTCTACATTGACCATAAAGCGCACGTAGCCGAGATAGCGGGCCTCGGTGGCGACGTCAAAACCAAGGAAGGTCACCCGACGTTCATCGATAGCGGAGGCGTCCTTCAGGTTGGTCCACGAAACGTGCAGCGCGTGGTACATCTCCATGATATCGATAATGGTCCGGCAGGTTTCTTCCGTCAGTTGGCCAAATTCGCGGTCCAGCTCGCGCATTTGCAGCCCATATCCACGCTCGATGATGGTCTGTAGACGGCGGTAACGTTCGGCGTTGTCCGGGTCGAGCATAGTCATCATCTTGTACTGATTGGACAAAATCAGACGCTGCGCATTGGTCATTTCCATTTTTGACTCCTGTAGCACTTACGGCGTGAAATAAAGAAGGCGCATAAATCATGCGCCTTCTTTTATATGCGTTTTCCGTATGGAATTACAAATCATCAAGGAAAGTTTTATCCAGTTGTTTGAAGGCGCGCTTAAGCGTGTCAGCCAACGCCTGGTAATCCGGCTTGCCGTCAACCGGCGCTAACGCCTGCCCGGCCTCTTGTAATTTGCCGCGCACTTCATAAAACCAGTTCAATATTGATGGCGGTAATGGCGTCACGGAACGCTTGCCCAACCACCACAGCCCCTGCATCGGCAGGCTTAAGGCAAACAGCGCGGTGGCGACGGCCGGGCCAAGCTGGCCGCCGAGCGCTATCTGCCAGCATAAGGTGAAGACCGCAACCGGCGGCATGATGCGAATCGCGTAGCGGGTAGCGCGAATAATGCGGTTTTCGACAAACACCGGCGCCAATCGCTTATCGAGGGGCCAGGTCTTCGCATAGTGCTGCCCGCGACGAAACAAGCTAAAAAAGCTAACGGGGCGATTCTCAGGGGTCGACATGGCTATACCTCAACTTTACATATAAAACTTAAAATTTTCGTGCAAAACACCAACTGTGCATGACAACGTTCAAAAGATTTTGGCAATGGATGCGGCAATCAGGTATCCTGTGCCCACCTGAGAGGGCGGTTAGACCCTTTTACCAGGTTAGTCAAATTATCGCATATTCTGCTGCTGGCGGAAAATTATGCAAAATGACATAAAATCATATGTACTTCCCTCATCGTGCCAGAAAACAGAACAAGGCATGATGTTAATCATAAATGTCGATGTCATCCTGCGCTACGCTTTGTGACACACTGATGTTTTTTTAGCCACGTATCATAAAAGGTACTTCCATGTCGAGTAAGTTAGTACTGGTTCTGAACTGCGGTAGCTCTTCCCTGAAATTTGCTATCCTGGATGCCGTTAACGGTGACGAATATCTCTCCGGTTTAGCCGAATGTTTCCATCTTCCTGAAGCCCGTATCAAATGGAAAATGGACGGCGGCAAACACGAAGCTGAGTTAGGCGCAGGCGCCGCTCACAGTGAAGCGCTGAACTTTATCGTTAACACTATTCTGGCACAAAAACCAGAACTGTCAGCACAGCTGACCGCAATTGGCCATCGTATCGTTCACGGCGGTGAAAAATACACCAGTTCCGTTGTCATCGACGATTCCGTTATTCAGGGCATCAAAGACTCCGCTTCCTTCGCACCGCTGCACAACCCGGCGCACCTGATCGGTATCGCTGAAGCGCTGAAATCCTTCCCGCACCTGAAAGACAAGAACGTTGCCGTGTTCGACACCGCGTTCCATCAGACCATGCCGGAAGAGTCCTACCTGTACGCCCTACCGTACAGCCTGTACAAAGAGCACGGCGTACGTCGTTACGGCGCGCACGGCACCAGCCACTACTATGTGACTCAGGAAGCCGCTAAGGTACTGAACAAGCCGGTTGAAGAACTGAACATCATCACCTGCCACCTCGGCAACGGTGGTTCCGTTTCCGCTATCCGTAACGGTAAATGCGTTGATACCTCCATGGGTCTGACCCCGCTGGAAGGTCTGGTGATGGGTACTCGCTCTGGCGATATCGACCCGGCGATCATTTTCCACCTGCACGACGCGCTGGGTATGAGCGTAGATGCTATCAACAAAATGCTGACCAAAGAGTCCGGCCTGCTGGGTCTGACCGAAGTCACCAGCGACTGCCGCTACGTTGAAGACAACTACGCGGATAAAGCTGACGCTAAGCGCGCAATGGACGTTTACTGCCACCGCCTGGCGAAATACATCGGTTCTTACACCGCGCTGATGGACGGTCGTCTGGACGCGGTTATCTTCACCGGTGGTATCGGTGAAAACGCCGCGATGGTTCGTGAGCTGTCCCTGGGTAAACTGGGCGTTCTGGGCTTCGAAGTTGATCACGAACGTAACCTGGCTGCCCGTTTCGGTAAGTCTGGCTTCATCAACAAAGAAGGTACCCGCCCTGCCGTGGTTATCCCGACCAACGAAGAGCTGGTTATCGCTCAAGACGCACACCGTCTGACCGCTTAATTCCACACCGCCAGCGATAACCCTGACGTCTTCGAGTTGCCACTTGAAGTATGACGGTAAGCTGGCGGTGCTGTTTTGTATCCCGCCTAAAACTGGCGGTAACGAAAGAGGATATATCGTGTCCCGTACTATCATGCTGATCCCTACCGGAACCAGCGTAGGCCTGACCAGCGTCAGCCTCGGTGTTATCCGCGCTATGGAACGCAAAGGCGTTCGCCTGAGCGTCTTTAAACCTATCGCCCAGCCGCGTTCCGGTGGCGATACTCCAGACCAGACTACCACCATCGTTCGCGCCAGCTCTTCAACGACGACTGCCGCTGAACCGATGAACATGAGCCACGTTGAGTCGCTGCTGTCCAGCAACCAGAAAGACGTGCTGATGGAAGAAATCATCGCCAACTACCATGCCAACACTCAGGATGCTGAAGTGGTGCTGGTTGAAGGCCTGGTCCCGACCCGTAAACACCAGTTCGCTCAGTCTCTGAACTACGAAATCGCGAAAACGCTTAACGCGGAAATCGTCTTCGTGATGTCTCAGGGCACCGATACCCCGGAACAGCTGAACGAGCGTATTGAACTGACTCGCAACAGCTTCGGCGGCGCGAAGAACACCAGCATCACTGGCGTTATCGTTAACAAACTGAATGCTCCGGTTGATGAACAAGGCCGTACCCGCCCTGACCTGTCCGAAATCTTCGACGACTCGTCTAAAGCGAAAGTCGTGAAGATCGACCCGGCGCAGCTGCAGAACGGCAGCCCGCTGCCGGTGCTGGGCGCGGTGCCATGGAGCTTCGATCTGATCGCCACGCGCGCTATCGACATGGCGCATCACCTGAACGCGACCGTGATCAACGAAGGCGACATCAATACTCGCCGCGTGAAGTCCGTAACCTTCTGCGCGCGCAGCATTCCGCACATGCTGGAGCACTTCCGTCCGGGTTCTCTGCTGGTGACTTCCGCAGACCGTCCTGACGTACTGGTCGCAGCCTGCCTGGCGGCGATGAACGGCGTAGAAATCGGCGCTATCCTGCTGACCGGCGGCTATGAAATGGACGCGCGCATCAGCAAGCTGTGCGAACGCGCTTTCGCCACCGGCCTGCCGGTATTCATGGTTAACACCAACACCTGGCAGACCTCTCTGAGCCTGCAGAGCTTCAACCTGGAAGTACCGGTTGACGATCACGAGCGCATCGAGAAAGTTCAGGAATACGTTGCCAACTACATCAACGCCGACTGGATCGAATCGCTGACCGCGACCTCCGAGCGCAGCCGTCGTCTGTCTCCGCCGGCCTTCCGCTACCAGCTGACCGAGCTGGCGCGTAAAGCGGGCAAACGCGTCGTTCTGCCGGAAGGCGACGAACCGCGTACCGTTAAAGCGGCGGCCATCTGCGCCGAGCGCGGTATTGCTACCTGCGTGCTGCTGGGTAACCCGGATGAGATCAACCGCGTTGCGGCCTCTCAGGGCGTAGAGCTGGGCGCTGGTATTGAAATCGTCGATCCGGAAGTGGTTCGCGAAAGCTACGTGGCGCGTCTGGTCGAACTGCGTAAGAACAAAGGCATGACCGAAGCGGTTGCGCGCGAGCAGCTGGAAGATAACGTCGTTCTCGGCACCCTGATGCTGGAACAAGACGAAGTCGACGGCCTGGTATCCGGCGCGGTTCACACCACCGCCAATACCATCCGTCCGCCGCTGCAGCTTATCAAAACGGCGCCGGGCAGCTCGCTGGTCTCTTCCGTATTCTTCATGCTGCTGCCGGAACAGGTTTACGTTTACGGCGACTGCGCGATCAACCCGGATCCGACCGCAGAACAGCTGGCGGAAATCGCGATTCAGTCCGCTGATTCCGCGATTGCCTTCGGTATCGAACCGCGCGTGGCGATGCTCTCCTACTCCACCGGCACCTCCGGCGCAGGTAGCGATGTAGAAAAAGTACGCGAAGCGACTCGTCTGGCGCAGGAAAAACGTCCTGACCTGATGATCGACGGTCCGCTGCAGTATGATGCCGCAGTGATGGCTGACGTAGCGAAGTCCAAAGCGCCGAACTCTCCGGTAGCTGGACGCGCGACCGTGTTCATCTTCCCGGATCTGAACACCGGTAACACCACTTACAAAGCCGTACAGCGTTCCGCTGACCTGATCTCCATCGGGCCGATGCTGCAGGGTATGCGTAAGCCGGTAAACGACCTGTCCCGCGGCGCGCTGGTAGACGATATCGTCTACACCATCGCACTGACGGCGATTCAGTCTTCTCAGCAGCAGAAATAATCTCCCGCTGAGACAAAAAAGGCAGCCAAATGGCTGCCTTTTTTATGACGCTAACACGTAAAGGAAATTACGCTTCGTCTTCTTCCGGCTCGTCGCGATCGTGGCCGGTATTGCCCGCGTTACGGGTCATCCACAGCGCCAGCGCTTTCAGTGAATCGGCGGTGAACTCATCGCAGCGCGCGGTGATCTCTTCCGGCGTCAGCCAGCATACTTCGCTGACCTCTTCTTCCTGCAGGGCGAACGGGCCATGAGAAACACAGCTAAACAGGCTTCCCCAGACGCGGCAGTGTTTATCTTCGTAGTAGAATTGGCCGTGATCGGCAAAAGGCACGCCCGCAATCCCCAGCTCTTCTTCCGCTTCGCGGCGCGCGGAGTCCAGCAGCTGTTCATCCGCCTGCACCACGCCGCCGGCGGTCGCATCCAGCATGCCCGGCATGAAATCTTTGCTCTCGGTACGGCGCTGCACCAGAATCTTGCCCATCCCATCATGAACCACAATATAGGTCGCGCGGTGACGCAGACACTGCGCGCGCATCTGCTCGCGGCTGGACTGTGCTATCACCTCATTGTTTTCATTAACAATATCGACCCATTCTGTGCTTGCCAAATGCTTCTGTTCCGCCATCAGGAAACCTTACTTTTAAGCGCTCTCGCGGCGCGTCTTTACGATTGAGGGGTAAATTACGGGTAAATTGCGGCCTCTGCAATAACCTGATTATCTTTGAGTGCGAAAACCTGCAGCCGATCATCTTCCAGCATGCCGTAGCTGGCGGCAAAGCCGCCTTTCGGGATGCTCGCAGAACCAGGATTGAAGAGGAAAATATCGCCGTGTTTCTCGGCAACCGGAATATGAGTATGACCATAAGCCAGTACATCGCCAGCGGCGAGCGGCGGCAAATTATCCGGACTATAGAGATGACCGTGGGTCAGAAACAGGCGGTAGCGTTCGCTGAGCACCTGCTGCCAGGGGGCGGTAATGGGGAAATGCAGCAGCATTTGATCGACTTCGCTATCGCAGTTACCGCGGACGGCGATAATCCGCTGCGCGACGCTGTTCAGCCGCTCGGCGACCTGCGCCGGCGCATACCCTTCCGGCAGCGCGTTGCGCGGCCCGTGATTAAGCACATCGCCGAGGATAACCAGCCACTGCGCCCCGCTCTGCGCGAAACGTTCCAGAACGCGTTCGGTCGCAGGCAGCGAGCCGTGAATATCGGATGCGAACATCAGTTTCATATCAACCCCTTACCAGACAATACGGTCTGTCTATGATAACGGAACTGCCTGCGCTTATCAGCCGCTACGTTTAGCCGACAGTGCGGCATAACGCTGAACAGACGCCCGCTGCCACTGGAAGCTCGCGTAGTCCGCCAGCGCTTCCGGCACCTCGTCGCCGTTCAGCACCAGACGGTTTAGCATCAGTGCAAGATCGGCATCCGCGATACACCATTCGCCAAACAGATTCTGCCCGCCATGCGCCAAAAGCGCGCCGGCGGTAGCAAAGAGTTTAGCCGCGCTGGTTTGCCCCGCGGCGCTCAGCGCCGGCTTCTTCACACCGCCAAACACCACATCGGTGGAGCGTTCTTCGCGTATGGGCATCAGATCGCTGCGCAGCCAGGCCTGCACCTGCCGCGCCCGCGCGCGTTTTTGCAGGTCGTGCGGATACAAGCGCTCCCACTCCGGCGGCGCAAAGCGTTCATCAAGGTATTCGGTAATGGCCGAGGATTCGCTCAGCGAAAAATTATCCACTTCCAGCAGCGGCACGCGCCGTGTCGCGGAGTAGCCCTTCCAGCCTGGCTGCAGATGCTCGCCGCTGTCGAGATTGACGGTCTTAAGAGTGAACGGCAGGCTTTTTTCCTGCAGCGCCACGTACACGGACATCACATAGGGGGAGAAAAAATCGGCATCGGACCACAGGGTAATAACAGGCTGATTCATAACATCCTCAATGAAGCCAGGGGGAGATAAATCAACATAGCTGGTCTGCTATAAGATGTCACTGGCAGCCGCATGAGGATTTCGCAATATAATCTTTGCCCCGCGATTGCGCAGGTCGCCTATACTCGAAACGTTTGCGACCTTCGATGGCGGGAGACCTCATGATCGATCTTTACTACGCACCCACCCCCAACGGCCACAAAATCACTCTTTTTCTCGAAGAGGCGCAGCTGGCCTATCGCCTGATACGCGTCGATATCGGCAAAGGTGAACAGTTTCGCCCGCAGTTTCTGGCTATCTCGCCAAATAATAAGATCCCGGCGATCGTTGACCACGTTCCGGTCGACGGCGGCGCGCCGTTAAGCCTGTTTGAGTCCGGAGAGATCCTGCTCTATCTGGCGGAAAAATCGGGAAAATTACTGAGCGGAGAGCTGCGCGAACGGCATACCACCCTGCAATGGCTGTTCTGGCAGGTCGGCGGTCTGGGGCCGATGCTTGGGCAAAACCACCACTTTAACCATCACGCGCCTCAGGCTGTCCCCTACGCCATTGAACGCTATCAGGTCGAAAGCCAGCGTCTGTATGGCGTAATGAACCGGCGTCTTGAAGCCAGTCCATGGTTGGGCGGCGAGCACTACAGTATCGCCGATATCGCCTGCTGGCCATGGATTAATGCCCACCAGCGCCAACGCGTCGATCTTAGCCAGTTCCCGGCGGTGCATAACTGGTTTGAACGCATCCGCCAGCGCCCGGCAACGCAACAAGCGCTACTCAAAACGCAACAGTATTAATCCCCTGCTCGCAGGGCGTGCTTTGATGTATGATTGCGGAAATTACTACACGGAGGAAGCCTGCAATGTCTCAGCCAGACGCCATTATTCGTATTAAGAACCTGCGCCTGCGTACTTTTATTGGAATCAAAGAGGAAGAGATCGCCAACCGTCAGGATGTGTTGGTGAATGTGGTGATTCACTATCCGGCCGATAAGGCTCGCGACAGCGAAGACATCAATGATGCCCTGAACTATCGCACCATTACTAAACGCATCATCAGCCATATCGAGAATAACCGCTTCTCGCTGCTGGAAAAATTAACCCAGGATGTGCTCAATATCGCATGCGAACATCACTGGGTCACTTATGCTGAAGTAGAGATCGATAAACTTCACGCGCTGCGCTATGCCGACTCAGTATCGATGACTATGAGCTGGCGGCGCTAAAACGTTTGTAAGGGAGGCGGTATGAAAATCCTGCTCACTGGCGGTACCGGGCTCATTGGTCGGCATCTTATTACCAGGCTGCTGGAACTTGGGCACCAACTCACGGTTTCCACCCGCAACCCTGAACGCGCGAAAGCCCGTCTCGATCCCCGCGTCACGCTGTGGCGCGGTTTCGAAGGGCAAAACAACCTCGATGGCTTTGACGCCGTCATTAACCTTGCCGGTGAACCGATCGCCGATAAGCGCTGGACGGCAGAGCAAAAAGAGCGCCTGTGCCACAGCCGCTGGGACATCACCCGCCAGCTGGTCGCGTTATTTAAAGCCAGCGAAACACCACCTTCCGTGCTGATTAGCGGTTCCGCTACCGGCTATTACGGCGATCTCGGTGAAGTCGTGGTGACCGAGGAAGAGCCGCCGCACAACGAATTTACCCATAAACTTTGCGCCCGCTGGGAGCAAATCGCCTGTGAGGCGCAAAGCGATCGCACGCGCGTGTGCCTGTTGCGCACCGGCGTCGTCTTAGCGCCGCGGGGCGGGATCCTGGCCAAAATGACGCCCGCGTTTAAGCTCGGCCTGGGCGGACCTATCGGCGACGGTCGCCAGTATCTGGCGTGGATCCATATCGATGATATGGTGAACGGTATTCTGTGGCTGCTGGATAACGATCTGCGTGGCCCGTTCAATATGGTCTCGCCCTATCCCGTGCGTAACGAACAGTTTGCCCACGCGCTCGGCCACGCGCTTAATCGCCCGGCGATTTTCCGCGTTCCCGCCGCCGCCATTCGCCTGCTGATGGGGGAATCCTCGGTACTGGTACTCGGCGGCCAGCGCGCGCTGCCAAAACGCCTGGAAGCCGCCGGCTTCAGCTTCCGCTGGTACGATCTGGAAGAGGCGCTGAAGGATGTGTTGGGCTAGGTAGATAAACGGGGAGCAATGGCTCCCCATTCTCTTCTCTGGGGCGGAAGCCGCCTCGCAAATCGTTAATTCCCTGTTCTCCTTGCTACGTTTCTTGTGAAGCGCATTCCAACCGCAAAAATATTCTCCTGCCATAACGTCCTGACGAGGAATATATCCTCAAAACACGTTGACACCCGTCAACACTCTTTTTATTCTGAGCAGGATTTAACGATGAAGGAACATCCGGACAAACATATCAGGATGGCGATTGCCACGGCGCGGGGGTGGATATTGCTGCCTGCAGGTAAAAGCGCTCATTACTTTGGGCGTCTCGTCTGCGGCGTGGCTGAACACCGTGAACATATGATGAGCATTTGGTCGACGCCCGCCGTCCCTGAAAACCACGCCCGGCAAATAATCAGAATGGTCGAACGGTGTCCCATCCCGGCTACCGCGCGCATCACGCATAAGGAACGCTAAACGATGCCGATATTTAATTTTACGCTGACGCTATCCGGCGTCACCAGTCAAACGCCCGGACTGGAAGATGCGCTCTTTGCCGCAGGCTGTAGCGACGCTCTGGTCTGCTTTTACGGTACCGCGGTCTACCTCGAGTTCGATCGCGAGGGCCAATCGCTGGAACAGGCGGCGCTGTCCGCCATCCGCGATGTAGAAACCGCCGCGCTGCCAGATATCCGCGTGGAGTCCATCGATTCGACACTGGTCGGGCTGAGCGATATCGCCGAACTTATCGGCGTCTCCCGCCAGGCGATCGCGCTATTAAAAGAGGGCGCTCGCGGCAGCGGGCGGTTTCCCGGCCCCGTACAGCGTGTGAAAGGCAATTCCCCTCTCTGGCGCTGGAAATCCGTCGTTGAATGGTTAGTCGCGGAAAAGCGCATCGCCGCCGATTCGCCGATGGTGGCTAACGCCCAACTGCTGGATAGCCTCAACCTGGCGCTACAGCTCCGCCGTTCACCTGAAAATCACCGCGTGCAGCGCTACCTGCAAAGTCTGAGCGCCACGTCACCCACGGGCTGATTCGCGAGGACGAGCATGTTACCCGGCGCAGCATAGTGGTAAAGTAGGCTTTCGTTTTAGCTGATTAATCGCTTTATGACTACGATAACAACGCCCCGCCTGTTGCTTTCCCGCTTCACTCCGGCCGATTGGCCCTTTTTTCTGCGTCTGCGTCAGGATCCTGACGTCATGCGTTACATGGGTGAGGTGTTAAGCGAAACGGCGCTACGCAGCGTGTTTGAATGCCGCTGCGAAGATGCCGGCGTCTTTGTGTTGCGCGATTCGGCCGGCACGCCGCTGGGAGATATTGGTCTGCGCATCAGTTCGAAAAATCCGCACGAGGCCGACGTCGGCTACGCGCTACTGCCGCAAGCGCAGGGTCAGGGCTACGCCAGCGAAGCGCTGCGCGCGATTTGTGATTACGGCTTTACCACCCTTGGCATCCACGCCATTAATGCCTGGGTGCTGGGAGATAACCTGGGGTCGTCGCGGCTGCTGGAAAAGCAGGGTTTTGTACGCATTCAGGTGCTGGAACAGGCCTACCACCTCAACGGCGTGGATTACGATGATTGGATCTACCGACTGGAGCGTTAAGTCATTCCCGGCGAGCAAACCCGCCGGGATAGAGGCGATTACTTCAGTGAACCTTTAAGGAACTGCTGCAGGCGCTGGCTTTTCGGGTTGCCGAACAGCTCGTCGGGATGCCCCTCTTCTTCGATTCTTCCCTGATGGAGGAAAATCACGTGTGAAGAGACGTGGCGGGCAAAGCCCATTTCGTGGGTGACAACCACCATGGTTTTCCCCTCTTCCGCCAGTTTTTGCATAATACGCAATACTTCGCCCACCAGCTCCGGATCAAGTGCCGAGGTCGGCTCATCAAACAACAGTACGTCCGGCTCCATCGCCAGCGCCCGCGCGATGGACACGCGCTGCTGCTGACCGCCGGAAAGATGTACCGGATATTTGATCTGCTGGCGTTCATCGATGCCGACTTTCGCCAGATACTTCACCGCCCGCTCGCGCGCTTCTTGTTTATTTAGGCCGAGCACCTGAATCGGCGCCTCCATGACGTTTTCCAGTACCGTCATGTGGCTCCACAGGTTGAAGTGCTGGAACACCATCGTCAGTCGCGTGCGCAGCAGACGCAGCTGGTTTTTATCCGCTACCTTCAACTGGCCGTCTTTATCGCGCACCAGGCCAATATTCTGCCCGTTGACGATAATCGTTCCTTCGCTTGGCTTCTCAAGAAAGTTAATGCAGCGCAGGAAGGTACTTTTACCGGAACCCGATGAGCCGATAATACTAATCACGTCTCCGGCCTTCGCTTTCAGCGAGACGCCTTTCAGCACCTCGTGCTCGCCGTAACGTTTATGCAGATCGATAACGCTTAATTTATTGTCGGTCATGGCTTTCTCAGTGCGTCGAAGAAGGTTTGATATGCTGCAGCCAGCGCTTTTCCGCCTTGCGGAACAAGCTAATCAGCACATACGAAATAATTAAGTACAGTACCGCGGCGATGCCGAAAGCGGTAAACGGCTGATAGGTCGCCGAGTTAATATCGCGCGCGATTTTCAGCAAATCCGGCACCGTGGCGGTAAACGCCAGCGCCGTCGAGTGCAGCATCAGAATGACTTCGTTACTGTACGCGGGCAGCGCAATACGTAGCGCAGAGGGCAAAATAATGCAGCGGTACAGCTTAACTGACGAAAAGCCGTAAGCCCGCGCGGCCTCAATCTCGCCCGGCGCCACCGAACGAATCGCCCCGGCAAAAATCTCGGTGGTGTAGGCGCAGGTATTTAAGGTCAATGCCAACACCGTACAGTTCAGGCCGCTGCGGAAAAACGCATTCAACAGATCGCTGCCTTTGACGATTTCCAGCGTATACATCCCGGAGTAAAACACCAGCAGCTGCACGTACAGCGGCGTGCCGCGGAAAATATAGGTAAACAGCCAGATCGGAAACTGAATGTATTTATTGCTCGATACGCGCCCGATGGCGAGAAACACCGCGAGGATGCCGCCCATCACCACTGAAGCAATCAACAGCCACAGGGTGATCGCCACGCCTGTAAAACGGTAACCGTCGGTCCACAGCAGGGATTTCCAGTACTCCTGAATAATTTCAATCACAGGTCAGCCCTCTTCACACCCACGGAGTAGCGGCGTTCAAGCAGCAGCAGCACACCATTGGAAATCGTGGTAAACACCAGATAGATAGCCCCACAGACGATAGCGAAATAGAACGGCTGCCAGGTACTTTTGCCCGCCAGCTGCGTTGCCTTAACCACGTCTTCCAGACCGAGCAGCGACACCAGCGCGGTGGCTTTGAGAATCACCTGCCAGTTGTTGCCGATGCCGGGCAGCGCATAGCGCATCATCGCCGGAAACAGGATGCGGCGGAACGTCTGCCAGCCGCTGAAGCCAAATGCCGTCGCCGCTTCAATATGGCCTTTCGGCACCGCCAGAAACGCGCCGCGGAAGGTTTCAGTGAAGTACGCGCCATAGATAAAGCCGAGGGTGATAATACCGGCAATCATCGGATCAATATCAAATTGCGCCATGCCGAATGCATCGGTGATGCTGTTAAGGGCGATTTGTAGCCCATAGAAAATCAGCAGCATCAGCACCAGATCCGGCACCCCGCGGATCAGCGTGGTATAGCCTTCAAACACCAGCGCCATAGGCCGGTTGGCGGATAGTTTCGCCCCCGCGCCCACCAGCCCGATAAGGACCGCCAGCACCACCGAGCTAAGCGCCAGCTCAAGGGTGACCAGCGCGCCCTGAAAAATAACCTGTGAGAACCCGTACAGCATGCTGTCTGCCCTGTCTGTCATCGATCGCCGCACGTGAAAACGCGTGCGGCGAGGTACTAACGATGATTAGTCGCCGTACACGTTAAAGTCGAAATATTTCTTCGCCAGCTTGTCGTAAGTGCCGTCTTTACGCATCTCGGCGAAAGCTTTATTTAGCGCCTCACGCAGCTCGGTGTCGTCTTTCCGCAGACCCATGCCGGTACCGACGCCAAACAACTTCTCATCCTTAATGGACGGGCCGCCAAACTGATAATCTTTGCCAATCGGCTGTTTGAGGAAACCTTCGCTGGCGGCGACCTCATCCTGGAACGCGGCGTCAATACGGCCCGCGGTCAGGTCGGAATAGATATTGTCCTGGCCCTGATAGGAGACAATTTCAATGCCTTTCGGCGCCCAGTGCTCGTTGCCGTAGGTTTCCTGAGTGGTGCCCTGCAGAACGCCAATGCGCTTGCCTTTCAGCTTGCTCAGGTCTGGCGTAATATCGCTGCCCTTTTTCACCACCAGACGGGAGTCAGCGGCATAAAGTTTGTCGGTGAAAGCAATTTCCTGCTGGCGCTTTTCGGTGATCGACAACGAGGACATAATCGCATCGATTTTCTTCGCTTTTAACGAGGGGATCAGCGCATCCAGCGGGTTTTCAACGAAGGTACATTGGGTATTGATACGCTTACACAGCTCTTTCGCCAGATCGATGTCAAAACCAATCAATTGACCCTGCGCATTCTTCGATTCGAACGGCGCATAAGTAGGATCGGTACCAATACGGATTTTCTGTGGAATGGCTGCGAATACCGTGGAAACGCTGGAAAGGGCCAGCGCCAAAGAAAGAGACAACGCCAGTTTTTTCATAATTATCCTCAACAGACTGTCATTCTAACGGGTTTATTAGAAGCACTTACGTCAGTTATCGTGCCATTATTCGCCCTGCCAAGGCAAAGCAAAATGCGCATGAAAGCAGATTTTTTTGCATCAGAAACGCTTAACTATGCACTTTCTGAACAAAGAAAAACCGCTGTCGCCCCATTCTGGGGCAAGCCATTAACCGCTTGCACCTATCAAGGGCAACAATAACCGCGTCGCAATAGAGCGGCCTGGCATAACCAGACCGCTACAGTCTTAATCGCCGTAGACGTTAAAGTTGAAGTATTTCTTCGCCATTTTGTCGTAGGTGCCGTCTTTCCGCATCTCACCCAGCGCTTTGTCGAAAGCGGCTTTCAGCTCGCCATCTTCTTTGCGCAGGCCGATGCCGGTACCATCGCCGAAGTATTTTTTGTCTTTAACGGAAGGGCCGGCAAAGGCGTAATCTTTACCGGCAGGTTGTTTGAGGAAACCTTCGCTGGCCGCGACTTCATCCTGCAGCGCCGCATCGAGGCGCCCGGCGGCGAGGTCGGAATAGATCAGATCCTGGTTGGCATAGGCGACAACATCCACGCCCTGGCTGCGCCAGCGTTCGTTGGCATAGGCCTCCTGAGTAGAGCCCTGCAGTACGCCAACATGCTTGCCTTTCAGCGACTCCAGCGTCGGCTGAATCGGCGAGCCTTTTGCCGCGATCAGACGAGAGTCTGCCGCGTACAGTTTGTCAGAGAACGCAATCTCCTGCTGGCGTTTTTCGGTAATCGACAGCGACGAGATAATCGCGTCGATTTTCTTCGCTTTCAGCGAGGGGATCAGCGCGTCAAAATCGCTGCCCACCCAGGTGCACTTCACCTTGATACGCGAGCACAGTTCATTGCCCAGATCGATGTCAAAGCCAATAAAGTTGCCCTTCGAATCCTTCGACGAGAAAGGCGCATAGGTGGTATCGGTGCCGATGCGGATACTTTGCGGCAGCGCCGCAGATACGCTGGCGGCGCTACTGATTCCCATGATTAACGAGAGAGCCAGGATCGTCTTCTTCATAGAAAGCCCTTAAGTGTCGTGATGTTGTTATGTTGTGCGCTGTCTGGTTATGTGTGTTGCCGACGGTTCTTGCAGGTTTTATGCCATTTTCCCGGTGCGTGCCGGTAACAGCGTTAAATTTGTTAATATAAAGTTGCAAGATTGTCTTAGAAGGGAAGATACCAGCATTAACGGATAAACCGCAGCGGCAAAACGCAAAAAAACAAATTAAATGTCGAGGATTTGATCAGGACAACAAAAATGCACCAGCGGAAGGCAAAGGTAAATAAAATGCACCAAACAGGTGCATCAGGCCCCGCCCTGCCAGCGGGTAAACAGGTCCTGCGGCAGGTCAATATCAAACTGATCGATCACCCGGTTAACCGTCTGATTAATCACATCATCCAGCGACTGGGGACGATGATAGAATGCCGGCACCGGCGGCATAATCACCGCGCCCATTTCCGCCGCCTGCACCATTAAACGCAGATGCCCAAGGTGGAACGGCGTCTCGCGTACGCAAAGCACCAGCGGGCGGCGCTCTTTTAACACCACGTCTGCTGCGCGGGTCAGCAGACCGTCGGTATAGCTATTGACGATGCCGGAGAGCGTTTTCATCGAGCACGGTAGAATAACCATCCCGCTGGTTTTAAACGAGCCGGAGGAGATGCTGGCGGCGATATCGCGCGCGTCGTGTACCACATCGGCCAGCGCCTGCACTTCCCGCAGCGAGTAGTCGGTTTCCAGCGACAGCGTCTGACGCGCCGCCTGGCTCATTATCAGATGGGTCTCGACCTCCGCGACGTCACGCAGCACCTGTAGCAGGCGTACGCCGTAAATCGCGCCGCTGGCGCCGGAAATGCCGATAATGAGTCGTTTCACGATGTTATACCCCTTGCGCATAGTGCCGCAGACTTTGCCGGATTATAGTCTCCGACGCAACCTGGCGGGTAAAAATAAAAAGGCCCGCGGTCCTCGAAAGACGGCGGGCCAGCAACAAGGGACGAATTAGCCTTCGTTATGCATCTCTAAGTTTTCAACTTCGGTTTGCAGTTGGACCGCTTTCGCATCGTCGTTGCGCAGGGAATCAAGATAATCGAGATACTGTTGGTCTACGTCTTTGGTGACGTACACGCCGTTAAAGACCGAACACTCGAACTGCTGAATATCCGGGTTCTCGGCGCGTACCGCTTCGATCAGATCGTTCAGATCCTGGAAAATCAGGCCGTCAGCGCCGATGATCTGACGGATCTCGTCAACTTCGCGACCGTGGGCGATAAGCTCGTTGGCGGTCGGCATATCGATACCGTAAACGTTAGGGAAGCGAATTTCCGGCGCCGCGGAGGCCAGATACACTTTCTTCGCACCGGCTTCGCGCGCCATTTCGATAATCTGTTCAGAGGTGGTGCCGCGAACGATAGAGTCGTCCACCAGCAGCACGTTCTTATCACGGAATTCGGCGCGGTTGGCGTTCAGCTTACGGCGCACGGACTTACGGCGCAGTTGCTGGCCCGGCATGATAAAGGTACGGCCAACATAGCGGTTTTTGACGAAACCCTGACGATAGGGTTTATCGAGGATACGGGCAATCTCCAGGGCGATATCGCAGGAGGTTTCCGGGATCGGAATAACGACATCGATATCCAGATCTTCCCACTCGCGGGCAATTTTCTCGCCAAGCTTCGTGCCCATGTTCACACGGGCGCTATAGACGGAAATCTTGTCGATAAAGGAGTCCGGACGTGCGAAATAGACGTATTCGAACAGGCATGGGTTGCTGACCGGGTTTTCCGCACATTGACGGGTAAACAGCTGGCCTTTCTCGGTGATGTAGACCGCTTCGCCCGGCGCGACGTCGCGCAGAAATTCAAAGCCCAATGTATCCAGCGCCACGCTTTCGGAGGCGACCATATACTCGGTGCGGCCATCGCCGATATCGCGCTTGCCGAGCACCAGCGGACGAATACCGTTCGGGTCGCGGAAGGCGACCATGCCGTGGCCGATAATCATCGCCACGCAGGCGTATGCGCCGCGGATCTGGCGGTTCGTCGCGGCAATCGCGGCGAAAATGTTATCGGCTTCCAGCGGGTAATGACGGAAATTATCCAGCTCGCTGGCGAAGATATTGAGCAGAATTTCGGAATCGGAGGTGGTGTTGATGTGGCGGCGTTTTTCTTCAAACAGCTTTTGACGCAGCTCGTGGGCATTGGTCAGGTTGCCATTATGGGCCAACGTAATGCCGTACGGCGAGTTAACGTAAAAAGGCTGCGCTTCAGAAGCGCTGGAACTGCCTGCCGTTGGGTAACGGACGTGGCCAATCCCCATATTTCCCTGCATACGCTGCATGTGGCGCGCTTCGAACACATCGCTCACCAGTCCGTTGGCTTTACGCAAACGGAAGCAGTTATTTGCATCAATGGTGATGATGCCCGCGGCATCCTGCCCACGATGCTGAAGCACCGTTAACGCGTCATAAATCGACTGGTTTACCGGCATAACACCGGCGATACCGACAATACCGCACATACGTCTTTTCCTCGTTAAGCTACATCCCAACGCTTATGCTTTGGGCAAGAAACTTGACGAGCTCTGCAGATAGTCAAAGAACCATCTGATAACGAAACTGAACTGCGGGATAAGCTCAGACTTTTGCCAGTCTTCACTTTTTGCCATACCGGTGAAGCTGTCGAGAAAGAACAGAATAGCGGAGACAATCAGCACGCCGCGCAGGGCGCCAAAACAGATCCCCAACACCCTGTCTGTTCCTGACAGACCGGTTTTCTCTACCAGAGCGCCTATCACATAGTTAACGATAGCGCCGACGATAAGCGTTGCGATAAACAATATCGCGATAGCAATCCCATTTCGGACCAGTTCGTCTTCAAAGCCCGTGAACCAGACAGCCAGGTAAGTGTAGTAATGACTGGCGACAAAGAAGGCACATCCCCATGTCACCAGCGATAACGCTTCACGAACAAAGCCGCGGATAAGGCTAACCAAACAGGAAAAACCAATTACCGCAATAATGGCGTAATCAATCCAGACCATATACATCCCACGATTTTACGCCCTGTCGTCCAGTTCGGGGCGCATTCTAACAGAAAAAGAAAACGTTTGCGTAGGGATTTCCGTGCCCTACAGAAATAAAAATGGCGCTGAAAAAACATTCAACGCCATACAGCCTGACGCCTCTTCAGGGCGTATCCGGCAAGGGTTTCAGCAGGTTAACCCGCTTGCTGGCTCACCCAATCGGAGCGGATATGGTTTTTTAATTCGGGCTATATCCCATGACCACGCCGCTCAGGCCAGAAATTTGCTGCAGCTCGCCGAGTTGCCCCTTCAGCTTGTCTTTCGACGCATCCGGCCCCACCAGAATACGGGTAATTTTACCCTGAACCGGCGTGGATGGCGATGTCCAGGCTTTAAAGCCCGAGGAACGCAGTTTACCCACGATTTCGTTAACCTTATCGGCATTCTTCAACGCCCCTAACTGCACCACATAGGCTTTTCCGGTCGGCGCCGGAATAGCGGCCTGCTGCTGTTGCGGCTGTGGTTGCGGCTGCGGTTTCGCCGGAGGCGGCGTCTGCGCGACCTGCTGCGGCTGCGGTTTCTCAACCGGCTTCGGCTGTGGTTTCGGCTGCGGCTTGGCGGCCACCACCGGCTCCTGAACTTCATCGAAGCTATTGTTATTCACCGGGATGCGCGACGGATCCAGCGATGGCGCTGCGGCGTCTCCCGCTCTCACCTCTTCCGCGGCGCCTTCCGGCGGCTGCGAAGGCAGCGCCTGGGTAGCCGCCGGCAGCATATCCGGCTCATCGCGATCGCCCGGCTTCGGCACCAACGGGATCGCCGCAAATTCATCCTGATAATGTTTTTTCTGACCGTCGAGCAGACCCGGGAGAATAATTACCCCCAGCGCTACCAGTACAATCGTCCCGACTAAACGGTTCTGAAACTTACTCGCCACCGATTCTCCCCGCGTCTATCTCTTCCATTACATGCGCTACCGTGTGGAAGGAACCACACACCAGCACCGTATCTTCGGCTTTGGCATCCGCCATGGCGGCATGCCACGCCTGGGCTACGCTGTCATAACTTTGCCCTGCGCGCAGATGCGCAATCAGCTGATCCGCCGTGGCGCCGCGCGGCCCTTCCAGCGGCGCGCAGTACCACGCGTCTACTTCAGGCGCCAGATTCGCCAGGGTTCCGGCGATATCTTTATCATGCAGCATACCAATAACCGCCAGTACGCGCCCCGTTTTCGCTAAGGTTTTGAGACGCCCGGCGAGATAAGCCGCCGCATGCGGGTTATGCGCGACATCGAGGATCACCCGCGGCGCCTCGCTGATAATCTGAAAACGCCCCGGCAGCATGGCGTGATGGATGCCGTCGCGCAGCGCCTGTTCAGCGACGTTAAGCCCGCTGGCGCGTAGCGCCGCCAGCGCCGTCGCGGCGTTCGGCAATGGAACCTGCGGCAGCGGCAGCCCTGCCAACTCGCCCTGACTATCGCTAAAGTTCCATGACTGGTCTGTCACGCTATAACGCCAGTCATGGTCGCGGCGCAGCAGCGTCGCGCCCTTTTCATTCGCCACGTCGGCAATCGTCTGCGGCATATCGGGTTCGCCCACCACCGCCGGTTTGCCGGCGCGGAAAATACCGGCTTTTTCACGGCCAATGCTTTCACGATCCGGCCCCAGCCAGTCGGTATGATCCAGCGCGATGCTGGTGACCACCGCCACGTCGGCATCGACGATATTCGTGGCGTCCAGGCGCCCGCCGAGGCCCACTTCGAGGATAACCACATCGAGCTGCGCCTGCTTAAACAGCCATAGCGCGGACAGCGTGCCAAATTCAAAATAACTCAGCGAGATATCGCCGCGCGCCGCTTCGATTTCGGCAAATGAGGCGGTATGCGCCGCTTCCGGCAGCTCAGCGCCCTGAATACGCACGCGCTCGGTATAGCGCACCAGATGCGGCGAACTATACACGCCAACTTTATAACCCGCCGCCATCAGCACGGATTCCAGCGTCCGGCAGGTGGTGCCTTTGCCGTTGGTACCCGCCACGGTAAAGACAAACGGCGCCGGTTTTAGTATCGCCATCCGTCCGGCGACTTCGCTCACCCGCGAAAGCCCCAGATCGATGGCTTTACTGTGCAGATGCTCCAGATAAGAAAGCCACGTAGCCAGGGGCGACGTGGCCTGAGGAATAGGATCTTTTTCCATGATGTCCGCGAGAGTTAACGGTAAAAAAAAGGGCAGCGCCTGTCGGCCCTGCCCTCTGCATTATCAGGCCTCTGGTTCCTGATCCGGTACCGGTGGCACCACCTCGCCTTCGTGAGGCGCATCGGCCTGCGGCGAAGGAAGATTCATCAGTTTCGCCAGGATGCTGGCTAATTTCAGACGCATTTCAGGACGACGGATAATCATGTCGATCGCCCCTTTCTCAATCAGGAACTCACTGCGCTGGAATCCCGGCGGCAGCTTCTCACGCACGGTCTGCTCGATAACGCGAGGACCGGCGAAGCCGATCAGCGCTTTCGGCTCGGCGATATTAAGATCGCCCAGCATCGCGAAGCTCGCGGAGACGCCGCCCATGGTCGGGTCGGTCAGCACGGAGATGTACGGTAAACCGCGTTCCTGCATTTTCGCCAGCGCCGCGGAGGTCTTCGCCATCTGCATCAGCGACATCAGCGCTTCCTGCATACGGGCGCCGCCGGAAGCGGAGAAGCAGATTAGCGGGCAGTTGTCTTCCAGCGCCTGCTCAACCGCACGGACGAAACGCGCACCAACAACGGAACCCATCGAACCGCCCATAAAGGCGAATTCAAATGCCGCCGCCACGACAGGCATGCCGTGCAGGGTGCCTTTCATCACCACCAGCGCGTCTTTCTCGCCGGTCTCTTTCTGTGCAGAGGCCAGACGGTCTTTATACTTTTTCGAATCGCGGAACTTCAGCACATCCTTTGGCTCGAGCTCGCTACCCAGCTCCACGAGAGAACCTTCGTCCAGCAGGCTATGCAGGCGATTGCGCGCCGACATACGCATGTGGTGATCGCACTTAGGGCAAACCTCCAGGTTGCGCTCCAGCTCTGCGCGGTACAGTACCTGACCGCAGCTGTCGCACTTGGTCCATACACCTTCAGGAATACTTGCCTTACGGGTGGGGGTTATATTGCTTTTAATTCGTTCAATCCAGCTCATTGATAACCTTTCTACCTGAACCTGGTCGATGCCAGTTTTGTCGCAAGGGGCGCATAATGCCACTTTTGCCCCTCACAGACCATGAATGTTGCACATTAAATCATAACATCCCGTAACATGGGATAAAAAAGTGGTCGAACCGCTCACACTTTGCGCGCCGGACGTCATTGCAACGCCCGGCGAAAATGCCGCTAAGGGCTTATTTAGCCTGCTTTGCCGCCGCCCGGCGATGGCGAATCACTTCGATAACACCCGGCAGTACCGACAGGACGATAATCGCCACGATCAGCAGCTTCAGATTTTCCTGCACGATCGGCAAATCACCGAACAGGTACCCGGCGTAGGTGAACAGCAGTACCCACAGCAGCGCGCCTACCACGTTATACGCCGCAAAATGACGATAGGACATGTGGCCCATTCCCGCCACAAACGGCGCAAAGGTTCTGACGATCGGCACAAAACGCGCGAGGATGATGGTTTTGCCGCCGTGGCGTTCATAGAAGGTATGGGTTTTGTCGAGATAGCTGCGACGGAAAATCTTCGAGTTCGGATTGCTGAATAGCTTTTCGCCGAACAATCTACCGATGGTGTAGTTCAGGGCATCGCCAACAACGGCGGCAATGACCATCAGCGCGACCATCAGGTGTACGTTGAGATCGTTAGTTGGCAGCGCGGAGAGCGCGCCGGCGACGAACAGCAGAGAATCTCCGGGCAGGAACGGCGTCACCACCAGGCCGGTTTCGCAGAACAGAATCAAGAACAGTATGGCGTAAACCCAGACGCCATACTGCGCGACCAGCTCCGCAAGGTGCACATCAATATGCAGGATGAAATCAATCAAAAAATGAATCAGGTCCATATTTGTCTTAGCCTTTAGTGACAACCGCCCCCTGTTACGGGGGCGCTGATATTAGTCCGCCAAAAATAGCGGGCCCATCGGCATTACCGGCAGATCGAAATGGGCCGGATAATCCACCGACACCAGATACAATCCTTCCGCTTTCGCCGTCGCGGCAGCCAGAGTCCGGTCCTTCGCCGCCAGCAGTTCTGCAATCCAGCTCTCTGGCTGGTTTCCGGCGCCTACTTCCATCAGGCTGCCGACGATGTTCCTTACCATATGATGAACAAAAGCGTTCGCCTTGATATCCACCACCACATAAGCCCCGTGACGGGTCACGTTGATATGCATCACGTTACGCCACGGCGTGCGCGACTGACATTGCACCGCGCGAAACGAGGTGAAGTCATTCTCGCCAATTAAACACTGCGCGGCGCGATGCATCCGCCCGGCATCCAGAGGGTGGTAATAATGCGTCACCCCCTGGCTTAACACCGCCGGACGCAGGCGGTGATTATAGATGACGTAACGGTAACGACGGGCCGTCGCGCTGAAGCGGGCGTGAAAATCGTCCGCAACATGCTTCACCCAACGCACGGCGATGTCACCAGGTAAATTCGCATTTACGCCCAGCGTCCAGGCGGCGTCTTTACGCTGAGCGCGGGTTTCAAAGTGCACCACCTGGCCGGTACCGTGAACGCCGGCGTCGGTACGCCCGGCGCAGAATACGTGTACCGGTTCGGCCGCCACCTGCGACAGCGCCTTTTCCAGCTTTTCCTGCACGCTGCGCACTTCGTTTTGCCGCTGCCAGCCGTAGTATTTGCTGCCGTCGTACTCGATGCCCAGCGCGATTTTATACACCGGCTGCTGCTGTGCTTCAGACATCAGTACAAATACTCCTGAACCAGCTTCTCGGCGATTTTCACCGCCATCAGCGCGCCGCCAAAGCGCACGTTATCGGCAACCGACCAGAACTGAATCTGCTCGGGCATGCCGTAATCGTTATGCACGCAGCCGATGGACAGACGCGCGTTACCGGAAGCATCGCCGACCTGCGTCGGGAATTCGCCCTCTTCAGAAAGCTCGATATCCTCGCCGCGGGTAAAGGCGTCGCGCGCCTCCTCCGCCGCCAGCGGACGCAGCGCTTCAAAATTCACCATCTGCGCATGACCATAGAAGACCGGTGATTGCACGACGCTCGCGGAAATCATCAGGCCGTCATCCTGGAGAATTTTGCGCGCTTCATCGACGATACGTCGTTCTTCGCGCACGCTACCTTCGCGATCCGGCAGAATCGGCAGCATATTGAATGCCAGCTGGCGACCAAAGAAATCGTCTTCATCAATCGGAATACCGTTCAGCAGCTTCGCGCTCTGCCCCGCCAGCGCATCGACCGCTTTTTTCCCCTGCGCCGAGGCAGACAGCAGATTAGTAACGGTAATACGCGACAGGCCGCCATCATCGATCAGCGGTTTCAGCGCCGTCAGCAGCTGGCTGGTCAGGCTGTTTGGTACCGCAATCACGTTACGGTTGCGGTAGTCGCCGAGCACGAACGGGTTAACGTCCGGCACCACCAGCGGCACGTCCGGCTCCAGCGCGAACAGGCCGCTAAGATCGATAACCAGACAACCGGCGTTGGTGGCTTCTTCGACATACGCCGCGCTGGCTTCGACGCCTGCGGCGAAGAAAGCCAACTGGGCCTGGGTCCAGTCAAATTCGGCGGCGTCCTGCACGATGACCGATTTGCCACCATAACGCAGATGTTCGCCCGCGCTTTCATTGCGCGCCAGCGCATAAATTTCGCCTACCGGAAACTGGCGTTCAGCAAGGGTTTCAAGCAGGGCTTCGCCTACGGCGCCGGTTGCGCCCAGTACGGCAATATTCCAGCCTTCAGACATGGTGGTGTACTCCAGAAAATAGCGACCCTGCCGGATTATCCGACAGGGGCATTAAGAAGATATTAACGAACAGGATGATGTACGGCATTAAAACCGAGCTGACGCAGCAGCGTCGCTGCTTTTTCATCGCTGCACTGTACGTACAGGGACGACCATTCGCGGCGTTCCTGATAATTTTTACGCAGCTTGTCGAATTCGCCGGCAATGCCTGCCACTTTACGCAGCGGCGCATCATCGCGGCGCACATCATACACCAAATGGACCAGCCTTTTCAGCGTCGCCTGATCGAGCGGGCCGTGCAGAGTGATGCGGCCAAATTCCGGCGCCGGCAGTAGCGTGTCCAGCGCCACCTGCTGCGGATGGCCAATGAACGCGCTATAGGCTTCAAACACCTGAGTGGTGCCGCGCGCTTTGCCTTCAAGGGTATAACCGGCGATATGCGAGGTACCGATATCGACACGCGCCAACAACTCGGTATTCAGATCCGGTTCGGGTTCCCAGACGTCGAGCACCACACTCAGTTGCTGCCCGGCCTGCAAGCGCTTGAGCAGCGCCGCGTTATCCACCACCGGGCCACGGCAGGCGTTAATCAGAATAGCTCCCGGCTGCAGGCGGCTAATCAGCGCTTCATCGGCCAGATGCAGCGTTTTATACTGTCCGTCTTTAAACAACGGCGTGTGGAACGTCAGGATATCCGCCTGCTGCACTAACTCGTCCAGGCTGCGGAAGTCGCCTTCATCGCCGCGATCGGCGCGCGGCGGATCGCAGAGTAACGTTTTAATTCCCAGCGCTTCCAGACGTTTTTGCAAACGCCCGCCAACGTTGCCGACGCCGACGATACCGACGGTGCGGTCAGCCAGCGCGAATCCATCGCGCTCGGCGAGCATCAGCAGCGCCGAGAAAACATACTCCACCACCGCGATCGCATTACAGCCCGGCGCGGCGGAAAAGCCAATCCCCGCCTGTTGCAGCCACGCTTGATCGACATGATCGGTGCCTGCGGTGGCGGTGCCGACAAACTTAATCGTCTTACCGGAGAGCAGCGCTTCGTTCACCTTAGTAACGGAACGCACCATCAGCGCGTCGGCGTCGGTTAACGCTTCCTGCGGAATGGGACGACCGGGAACGGCCTGCACGTCTCCCAAACGGCTAAAAAGCTCACGCGCATAGGGCATATTTTCATCAACGAGGATTTTCACGGTTCAGTACCTGTCTGAGAACGAGAGTAAACCGGGGAAGTGTGCCATAATCTGGCCGCCAGGAACATCATCACCCGGCTTAAGTACAGCACTACGGTAAGGATTCATCATGACACCACCCGTTTCAGGTATGTCCGATCGCCCTCCGGGGACTGGCCCATCCGGCGCATCCGCCGTGGGCCCAAATGCGCTCACCATGCAGCAACGCACCGTTCTGGAGCGGCTGATAACGCGTCTGGTGACGCTGACATCGCAGCAAAACGCCGAAGTGTGGGCCTGCGTGAAGCACGATCTGGGTCTGAAAGGCGACACGCCGCTGCTGGCGAGCCATTTCAGCGCGGCTGAGAGCAACCTGAATCAGCGCTTAAGTATCGCTCAGCAAAACCACCACCATCGGCAAATTCTCGCCCAGCTCAGCGAACTGCTGACTCAGGGAAATAACCGTCAGGCGGTGAGCGATTATATCCGCCAGAATTACGGTCAAACCGTGCTGCATGCGCTAACCCAAGCGCAGCTGGAGAACGTGCTGCATCTGCTGCAAAACGGCCAGTTGGCGATCCCGCAGCCACAGCAGCGTACGCCGACGCTGCGCCCTTTGCTGCCGGCGGAACATAACACCCTGAATCAGTTAGTGACCAAACTGGCCGCCGCAACCGGCGAATCGAGCAAGCTTATCTGGCAATCAATGCTTGAGCTGTGCGGCGTGAAATCCGGCGAACTGATCCCCGCCACCCACTTCACCCCGCTCTCGTACTGGCTGCAGGCGCGACAAACTCTGAGCGCGCAAACCGCGCCGACGATGAATTCGCTGCAGGCAGCGCTTAAGCAACCGCTGGAGGCGCAGGAGTGGCAGAAAATCGCCGATTTCGCGCAAAGCAGCTGGCAGGTAACGCCAACGACGACCTTAACCAGCCCGCAGGTGCTAACGCTATTAAATAAAGTCTTTGCGCTACGCGTGGCCCGCGCCCAGGCGACAATGGCAATTACCCCGGTCGAGCCGCTGCCCGCCCCCCATCCGGTGTATAGTAAAAAAGCGTGGACGGTGGCGATTGCGCTGCTGGTGGTGATTATTCTGCTGTGGCTGGTGCTGTAAGCCTAAAAGAATAACGGCGGCCTGATAGCCGCCGTTATTCCTTTATTTACGTAGCGTCAACAGAGTGACCACAATCCCTAATACCGCGCAAATCGCCCCGGCAAGAAAAACGGATGCATAGCCCAACGAGGTGGCAAGCAGGCCAGTCAGCGGGCCGGTGACGCCATAAGAGATATCCTGAAACGCGGCATAGCCGCCAAGCGCGGTGCCGCGAACCTGAGCCGGAACCCGTTTGACTACCTCAACGCCCAGCGCCGGGAAGATAAGCGAGCAACCGCAGCCGGTCAAAGCGGCGCCCGCCAGCGCCACCCAGGCGCCCGGCGCTTGCCACAGCAGCGTCAGGCCAATAGCTTCAATCAGTAGTGACACCATCGCCACCTTAATGCCGCCGAAGCGATCCGGCATCCAGCCGAACAGAATACGCATCAGGACAAAAGCGCCGCCAAACGCGGTCAACGTGAAGCCGGCCATCGCCCAGCCGTGGCTGGCGAAATAGAGCGAAACAAAGGTGCCGATTACCGCAAAGCCGACGCCCTGCAGGCCGAGACCAATCCCCGGCCGCCAGATCATGCCGATGACGCTCCATAGCGAAGGACGCTCGCCGCCGTGAGCGGGAACTTTACGGACCGTGCCGTTAATCGCCCACGCCAGCAACGGCAGCGCCATCGTGACGCAGGCCAGCGTCGCCACGCCGAAACGGCTGTAAATCAGCAGCCCCAGCGGCGCGCCCACCGCCAGCGCCCCATACATCGCCATGCCATTCCACGACATCACTTTACCGGAACGACGCGGGCCAACCAGCCCTAATCCCCAGCTTAAGTTACCGGTCAGCAGTTGGCTTTCACCAAAGCCGAGAATCAAACGGCCCAGCACCAGCAGGCCAAATTTGGCCATCACCGGCACCGGCAACAGCGCCGCCGCCAGCCAGGCGCCGCCGGCCAGAGCACAGGCCAGCATTCCTTGCAGTACCGAGCGTTTCGCGCCGTACTGATCGGCCAGTCTCCCGGCATAGCCGCGGGTTAAGACCGTGGCGAGAAACTGGATGCCGACGGCCACGCCGACGAGAGTGTTGCCAAAGCCGAGATCGTGATGCACAAATAGTGGGATAACCGGTAGCGGCAACCCCACGGTCATATAGGTCAGAAAAACCGCAAAGGTAATGCGAAATAGCGAGAGATTCTCTGAAGCGTTGTTTATCGTTTTTGTCGCTGCGGACATGCGTTACCCCAGTTTTGCAGAGCAAGGCGAGAAGATGGAATGAGAATAATGGCGAGCAATTTGCCTTCTCTCGCCGGGCGCTGTCAAGACGTCAAAAAAAGGGGAGCCTGAGGCTCCCCTGGTTCTGTTTCGTACCAATTAGGCGTTGTATTTACGCATAACCAGAGTAGCGTTGGTGCCGCCGAAGCCGAAGCTGTTGGACATCACGGTGGTCAGTTGAGCATCGGTCGGTTTGGTGACGATGTTAAGGCCGGCAGCCTGCTCGTCCATCTCTTCGATGTTGATGCTTGGCGCGATAAAACCGTGTTCCAGCATCAGCAGAGAGTAGATGGCTTCCTGTACGCCTGCGGCGCCCAGAGAGTGGCCGGTCATCGCTTTGGTGGCGGAGATAGCCGGGCTATTGTCGCCGAAGACTTCGCGGATCGCGCCCAGCTCTTTCACGTCGCCTACCGGAGTAGAAGTGCCGTGGGAGTTCAGGTAGTCAATCGGGGTATCAACGCCGTGCATCGCCATCTGCATGCAGCGCACTGCGCCTTCGCCAGATGGAGCAACCATGTCCGCGCCATCGGAAGTCGCGCCGTAACCGACGATTTCCGCATAGATATGCGCGCCGCGCGCCAGCGCGTGTTCCAGCTCTTCAACCACGACCATGCCGCCGCCGCCCGCGATAACGAAACCGTCGCGGTTCGCATCATAGGTACGGGACGCTTTGTCCGGAGAATCGTTGTATTTGGTGGACAGCGCGCCCATGGCGTCGAATTCGCAAGCCATTTCCCAGCACAGCTCTTCGCCGCCGCCGGCAAAGACGATGTCCTGTTTGCCCAGCTGAATCTGTTCTACCGCGTTACCAATGCAGTGTGCGGAAGTGGCGCAAGCGGAGCTGATAGAGTAGTTGACGCCGTGGATTTTAAACGGCGTGGCGAGGCAGGCGGATACGCCGGAAGCCATCGCTTTGGTGACAACATATGGGCCCACGGCTTTCAGACCACGCGGACTACGCATGGCATCGGCGCCGAAGACCTGGAATTTCGGGGATCCGCCGCCGGAACCTGCAATCAGGCCGACACGCGGGTTGTTCTGGTATGCTTCCGGCGCCAGACCGGCGTCGGCTACCGCCTGCTCCATGGACAGATAAGCATAAATGGATGCATCGCTCATAAAGCGAACTACTTTGCGGTCAATGAGGCCCGTGGTATCCAGTTTGACGTTGCCCCATACGTGGCTACGCATTCCTGAATCCTTCAGCTCCTGAGAGAAAGTGATCCCTGAACGTCCTTCACGCAGAGATGCCAGGACTTCCTGCTGGTTATTACCGATGCTGGAAACGATGCCCAAGCCAGTAATCACTGCACGTTTCATTCAATACCTCTGTAAGTCGCACTATTTTAAGTTTCGAGTCGCACAATAGCGTACACTTGTACGCCGAACAAGTCCGATCAGCCATTTTGTGTATAAATTTGCGCCTTCTGGCACACATCGTTAAGATCGCGCTACGCCTTGTGATTCGAGTAACTTACGTGAAACAAAACGCCATACAACCCGCCAACCTGGAATTCAACGCTGAGGGTACACCTGTTTCCCGAGATTTTGACGACGTTTATTTTTCTAATGACAACGGTCTGGAAGAGACGCGCTACGTTTTTCTCAACGGCAACCGGCTTGATAGCCGTTTCCCAACCCACCCGCGCTCGCTGTTTATCGTCGCGGAGAGCGGCTTCGGCACCGGGCTCAATTTCCTGACGCTGTGGCAGGCGTTTGCTGTTTTTCGTCGCGATAATCCGCAGGCTACGCTGCAAAGATTACATTTCATCAGTTTTGAAAAATTTCCGCTGAAGGCCGACGACCTGCGTCTGGCGCACCAGCACTGGCCGGAACTGGCGCCGTGGGCTGAACAGCTACAGGCGCAGTGGCCGCTGCCAATCGCGGGCTGCCACCGCCTGCTGCTCGACGATGGCCGCGTCACGCTGGATTTATGGTTTGGCGATATCAACGCGCTTACCGACCAGCTTGATGATTCCTTTAACCGCCAGGTCGACGCCTGGTTCCTCGACGGCTTCTCGCCGGCGAAAAATCCGGATATGTGGACGCCGGGGCTGTTTTCCGCCATGGCGCGCCTGGCCCGCCCCGGCGGCACGCTGGCGACCTTTACCTCAGCCGGTTTCGTTCGCCGCGGGCTGCAGGAGGCCGGTTTTAGCATGCAAAAACGCAAAGGCTTTGGCCGCAAGCGCGAAATGCTAATCGGCGAATTGACCGCCGACGCGCCGACGCTGGCGCGGACGCCATGGTTTGCCCGCAGCGGCAGTCAATCGCGCGAAGCGGCGGTGATCGGCGGCGGTATCGCCAGCGCCCTGCTCTCGCTGGCGCTGCTGCGTCGCGGCTGGCAGGTGACGTTGTACTGCGCTGACGATGCGCCCGCCCGCGGCGCATCCGGCAATCGCCAGGGCGCGCTGTATCCGCTATTAAGCCAGCACGACCCTTCGCTGGCGCGCTTTTTCCCGGCGGCGTTTACTTTCGCGCGCCGCGTTTACGACGCGTTGCCAGTGGAATTCGATCATCAATGGTGCGGCGTAACCCAACTCGCCTGGGATGAAAAAAGCACGCAGAAAATCGCCCAAATGCTGGCGTCAGATATACCTGCGGAGCTCGCCCGCGCGGTGACGGCGGATCGGGTCGCTGAACTTACCGGCGTTGATACCGGCTGCGGCGGCATTACCTATCCTGCCGGCGGCTGGCTGTGCCCGCAGCAGTTGACGGCAGAATTGCTGTCGCTGGCGGCGACGCAGGGACTACGCAGCCACTTCTGTTATCCCGTTGAAACGCTCTGCGCGGAGGGCGACGGCTGGTTGCTCAATCAGCAGCATCATCATCAGGCGGTGGTACTGGCGAACGGACATCGCCTGACTGATTTTGCCCAGACCGCGCAGTTGCCGGCTTATCCGGTCGGCGGCCAGGTTAGCCATATCCCCACCACGCCGGGGCTTTCCGCCCTGCGCCAGGTGTTATGCTATGACGGCTATCTGACGCCGCAGAATCCCGCGAATCAGCAACACTGTATCGGCGCCAGCTATAATCGCGGCAAGACGGATACCGATTTCAGCGCCGAAGATCAGAGGCAAAATCGCCAGCGCCTGATTGATTGTTTCCCGCAGGCGGCATGGGCAAAAGAGGTGGATGTTAGCGGCAACGACGCCCGTTGCGGCGTACGCTGCGCCACCCGCGACCACCTGCCGATGGTGGGCAATGTTCCGGATTATGAGAAAACGTTGACGCAGTACGCCACGCTTCACGAACAGCAGGAAAATGTCGACAGCGCGCCGGTTTATCACAATCTGTTTATGCTCGCGGCATTGGGATCTCGTGGGCTGTGCACCGCGCCATTGAGCGCCGAACTGCTGGCCGCGCAGATGAGTGAAGAACCGCTGCCGCTGGATAGCGACACGCTGGCGGCGCTGAATCCGAATCGGCTGTGGGTGAGAAAACTGCTGAAGGGAAAAGCGGTAAAATAACGGCGACTTGCGCCTTATCCGGCCTACGGTCCGTGCAGTCTGCCGTTAATTTATTCACTACGCAGGCTAAAACTGCCGGCGCTGGTGGCCTAAAAACCCCCGGTGGCGCTGCGCTTACCGGGGCTACAGCGCTGTGCGATTTGGTAGCCCGGAAGGCCCTGTGCGCTCTCTGCGCCACGGAAAACATATTGCAGAAGAATTAACCGGGAGCGCAAGATACTCTGGAGCGAAACGAGATAAATGCTTTCTCAAGATAAAAGTTGCAAACCGATAACAGTATCTACAGCCTGGTAGCCCCGGTAAGCGCAGCGCGACCGGGGAGAGTCTCCGGATGTCGGCTAACGCCTCATCCGGATGACATCAGTTATCAGGCCTGATTTTTCGCCTGCTGGTACAGGTTATTCCACATCCCCTGCACCAGAATCTGGTCCGGCGGCGACAGTTCGCCCGCGCTAATGGCCTTTTCCAGGCTGCTGGCGACTTTATCATTAATCGCCTGCGCCGAGTGCTCCCCTTCCCCTTCCAGCTCGGCCACCGCCAGCGTCAGGTGGCCGCGCAGATAACCGCCAGCAAACAGTTCGTCATCACTGGCGTGGTCTACCATATCGTCAATTAACGCCAGAATGCGTGATTCAAACTCCGCGATCATCGTCTTTCCTCTTTCATTTGTAATTCGTGGCTTTAGTGCAGGTCTTCCGGCCACGGAAATTGTTCTGCCGTCAGCGGCGGCGTTTGGTAATACTGTTGCAGCGCGCGAATAAAGCGCGCCGGGCGCTCAGGGATCCCCTGCTCCAGATAAGTCATCACCTGGGCATGCACGCGCCGCTGAAACGCAATACGGTCGGGTTCAAAGTCGCCTTCCAGGTTGTCGCAGCTGACGTTAAATGGAAATCCCGCCGCCGTACAGAACAACCAGTCAAAAGCCTGTGGCTTAACCTCGACGTCTTCGAACTTGCTTTGCGTCATTGCATCGCGGCCGTCCGGGCAGTACCAGTAACCAAAATCCACCAGCTCGCGCCGCGCCTTGCCGGCGATACACCAGTGGGAAATTTCGTGCAGAGCGCTGGCGTAAAAGCCGTGGGCAAACACGATCCGGTTATAGGGCACTTCGCTATCTGCAGGAAGATAGATCGGTTCGTCGTCGCCTTTAATCAGACGGGTATTAAAATCATCGGCAAAGCAGCCGTCAAAGATCTCGACCAACTGCTGATAATGGTGTTGCTGTTGCATTAGTGAATTCCCAACCACTGCAAAATCTCAGCCCCGTGGCTGTCGTAAAGAAGTTTAGCGCTCATCACCGCGGAGACGATGACGATCATCGGCCGAATCAGCGACTGTCCTTTACTCAGCACCAGCCGCGAACCGGCGCGAGCGCCGATAAACTGCCCGGCCATCATCACAAAACCGGTAGCCCAAATCACTTTGCCGCCGATAATAAACAGCAGCAGGCCGCCAATATTGGAGGTGGCGTTTAGCAGTTTGGCGTGAGCGGTGGATTTCGCCAGATTAAACCCGGCGAGCGTCACAAAGGCCAGCGCATAAAAAGAACCGGCGCCGGGGCCAAAAAAACCATCGTAGAAACCAACGCTGCCGCCAGCGACCAGCGCGAACGGCAAGCCATACAGGCGACGCTGACGATCGGATTCCCCGAGCTTCGGCATCAGCAAAAAGTACAGCCCGATGCCAATCACCAGCAGCGGCAGGATTTGCTTTAAAATATCGGACTGCACGTGCTGCACCAGCAGCGCGCCCGCCGTCGAGCCGATAAAAGTCATCAGAATATTGAGTTTCTGATCGGCGAGATTCACTACCTTGCGACGGATAAAATAGAGCGTCGCGGAAATGGAACCGCCGCAGGCCTGTAGCTTGTTGGTCGCCAACGCCTGAGCGGGCGGCATACCCGCCGCCATCAGCGCCGGGACGGTCAACAACCCGCCGCCGCCGGCTAAGGAATCAATAAATCCGGCCAGAATCGCGACAAAAAAGAGCGCCACCAGAACCATTGGCGACACCATAAACAGCTCGGCAAAACTATCCATTAGAGAAGATGCTCATCCAGTAGCGCCTGGCAGGAAGGCGGCAGCGGAGGCGGCGTCTTCTTCACAGGTGGGGTTGACCCAGGTTTAGGCGGTTCAAACCAGCTTTGCAGCTCGGCTCCGCAGCCATCGCCAGCCGGCGGCGGTGCTTGATCTTCGCACTCAAGGCTGCCCGCCGGGCAGCGCAGGCGCACGTGCATATGGGCGCGATGCTGGAACCACGGGCGGACTTTGCGTAGCCATTGGCGATCGTTACCGGCATCGAGGCACAATTGCTGTTTGATAGCCGGGTTGACGAAAATACGTGTTACATCGTTATCTTCCGCCGCCATTTTAATCAGATTGCTGATTTGCGGGCTCCACAGCGACGGCACCACCCGCTTACCATCGCGGGCGACTAAGTCCAGCGCCTGCGGTTTCAGCAGCTGTGCGGAGGTCCAACGGGTCTGCGGCAGTTGCAGGAAAATATCAACATCCAGACCCGACTGATGGCTGGCGTGGCCGCCGTTAAAGCGCCCGCCGGCAGGCATGCCCATATCGCCAATCAGCACCGTCCCCATACCTTTATTGTGCGCCTGCAGGCTCAGTCGCTGAATAAACTGCACGAGATCCGGGTGGCCGAAGTAGCGCCGCTGATCGGTACGCATCACCTGGTAATCAGGGGAGTTCAACGGTAACGGCTGGGCGCCGACGATGCAGCCATTGGCAAACGCGCCAATAGATTGAGCGCTGCCGCTAATCGGCTGGGATATTTTCTGCCACGGCGTCGCCGCCAGGCTGGCGGTGCTGGCCAACAGCGCCAGCAGTGCGATAACGGTATTTTTCATCGGTTACCAGCGTGGTATTGTTGTCGTCACGTCGCCATTCTGCGCGCGCTGACGCATAAAGTGATCCATTAACACGATAGCCAGCATGGCCTCGGCGATTGGAACCGCGCGAATGCCGACGCACGGATCGTGACGCCCTTTGGTGATCATTTCGACTTCTTCGCCGAAGCGGTTAATCGTATGACCGGGAACGGTAATACTGGAGGTTGGCTTCAGCGCGATGTTAGCAACAATTTGCTGACCGCTGCTGATACCGCCAAGAATGCCGCCGGCGTGGTTACTCTGGAAGCCAGCTTTGGTGATTTCGTCGCGGTTTTCACTGCCGCGCAGTTTGACCACCTCAAAACCATCGCCGATTTCTACCCCTTTCACCGCGTTGATGCTCATCAGCGCGTGGGCGATATCGGCATCCAGACGGTCGAAGACCGGCTCGCCGAGGCCCGGAGGAACGCCGTCCGCCACGACGGTCACTTTCGCGCCGATCGAGTCGCCCTCTTTTTTCAGGCCGCGCATCAGTTCATCCAGCGCCTCGATTTTATCCGGATCCGGGCAGAAGAATGGGTTCTGCTCAACCTGATCCCAGTCTTTGATAGCCAGCGGAATATCGCCCATCTGCGTCAGGCAGCCGCGGATAACAATACCGAATTTGGCCGCGAGGAATTTTTTGGCAATCGCCCCGGCCGCCACGCGCATCGCGGTTTCACGCGCGGACGAACGCCCGCCGCCGCGATAGTCGCGCAGGCCATATTTCTGCTCGTAGGTGTAATCCGCATGGCCCGGACGGAACACATCTTTAATCGCGCCGTAGTCCTGAGAACGCTGATCGGTGTTCTCAATCAGCAGGCCAATGCTGGTGCCGGTGGTCACGCCTTCGAAGACGCCAGAGAGGATTTTCACCTGGTCCGGTTCGCGGCGCTGGGTGGTGTAACGCGATGTCCCAGGGCGACGGCGATCCAGGTCGTGCTGCAGGTCGGCTTCGGTCAGCGGAATGCCTGGCGGCACCCCATCGACGATGCAGCCCAGCGCCAGGCCGTGCGATTCGCCGAAGGTGGTGACGCGAAAGAGTTGTCCAATTGTATTTCCTGCCATCACGGCTCCGTTCTTTTCGTTATGTTTGCGTGTTGTTTTTTAGTCTTTATAAATGCCGAAATGCGCGCGCGCGTCAATGAGCTGCTGTTTAGTCAGCATAAAGACGCCATCACCGCCGTTATCAAACTCAAGCCAGGTGAACGGCACGTCCGGGTACTGCTCCATCAGATGTACCATGCTGTTACCGACTTCACAAATCAGAATACCGTCGTCGTTGAGGTAATCCGGCGCGCAGCCGAGAATGCGGCGCGTCAGCTTCAGACCATCGCTGCCGGAAGCCAGACCCAGCACCGGCTCATGCTCATACTCGTCCGGCAGGTCAGCCATATCTTCTTCATCAACGTACGGCGGATTGGTCACGATTAGATCGTACTGCAGCTTCGGCAGATCGCGGAACAGATCGGAGCGGATCGGGGTAACCTGGTTAATCAGGCCATGCTCTTCAACGTTATGTTCGGCAACGGCCAGCGCGTCCGGGGAGATATCGACAGCGTCGACTTCGGCTTCCGGGAAGGCATAGGCGCAGGCGATAGCAATGCAGGCGCTACCGGTACACATATCGAGAATATGTTGCGGTTTATGGTTTATCAGCCCGGCGAACTGGTTATTGATCAGTTCGCCAATCGGCGAACGCGGTACCAGCACGCGCTCATCGACATAGAATTCATGGCCGCAGAACCACGCTTTGTTGGTCAGGTAAGCGACGGGAATACGTTCGTTGACGCGGCGAATCACGCGCTCGACGATACGATGTTTTTCGCTGGAGGTCAGGCGCGCGGCGCGCATATCTTCCGGTATATCTAACGGCAGGTACAGCGAGGGTAGTACCAGCTGTACAGCCTCATCCCACGGGTTATCGGTACCATGACCGTACCAGATGTTGGCGGCGCTAAAACGACTTACCGCCCAACGCAGCATGTCCTGAATGGTCTGCAGCTCATTGACCGCTTCATCAACAAAAATTTTATCCACGCAATCCTCCAGGGCACGCTCTGCTATAAATTCGGCGGCTAGTTTGCCACGACGGCGGCGATAAATCAGCATTCTTGCGCAGCCGACATAGGGAAAAATAGGTTTTCCTTGCCTGAAGCGCGGGCGAGTCGGGTAAACTACCGAAAAGAAATAGTGAGATTGGGCAATGAAAAAGAAAACATCGCTAAGCGCGGAGGATCAGGCGCTGTTCCGCCAGCTAATGACCGGCACCCGGCAAATTAAACAGGACACCATCGTACACCGCCCGCAGCGCAAGAAACTCAGCGAGGTACCGCCCAAGCGATTGCTGCAGGAACAGGTGGATAACAGCCACTATTTTTCCGACGAATTTCAGCCGTTGCTCAATACGGAAGGCGCGATGAAGTACGTGCGCGCGGATGTCAGCCATTTTGAGTTGAAAAAACTGCGCCGCGGCGACTATTCGCCGGAGCTGTTTCTCGATCTGCACGGTTTAACCCAACAGCAGGCGAAACAAGAACTCGGCGCGCTGATTGCCGCCTGCCGCCGCGAACACGTCTTCTGCGCCTGCGTGATGCACGGGCACGGCAAACATATCCTCAAGCAGCAAACGCCGCTGTGGCTGGCGCAACATCCGCATATTATGGCGTTCCATCAGGCACCAAAAGAGTACGGCGGCGATGCCGCGCTATTGGTACTGATTGAAGTTGAAGAGTGGTTGCCGCCGGAGCTTCCGTAAACGGAAGCTCCGGGGGGAAAGCCTTAGATTGCTTTCGCCATTCTCAAATTGCAGGGGCTCATCTGCCAGGTGAATTCGCCCTTGCCGTCGGCGTCGAGGGTGACGCAGGCAATGGCTGAGGTCGTAAACATCGGGGGCGTTTCCCCCGGGCACAGCTCTGAGACGAGGTACCCCACCAGCGGCAGGTGTGAAACGACCAGCGCCGTTTTCACGCCTTCATTTGCCAGCGCCTGAAGATAAGCGCTGACCATCCCTACATCGCCGCATGGCGTGAGTTCCGGCATCACGTCGACATCTTTCGGCAGGTTCATGCACTCCCCTACTATGTCCAGAGTTTGCTCTGCACGCAGGTAAGGGCTGACAAGCACCCGCTCAATATCCACTTTTTGACCTTTCAGCCAGGTTGCCATCTGACGAGATTCGTCACAACCGCAAACGGTTAAGGGACGAACGGAGTCACTGGCTGCATCGAGGGCAGCGTCGCCGTGACGCATGATAAAAACTTGCATATTGCACCGCTTTTGTTAACCAGAATCACCGCAACTCGCTCTGCGTAAACAATACGCAGGCGACCCGGTGGCCGGGCATTGTGCCTGATCCATCCAACGAATGAAACGCTGTTTTTTACCTCAATGGCGTAAGTATAGTCAATATTTGTTTACAAAACCGCCAATCAACAGCGCCAGCCAACGTTGGATTTACCTTCTTTTGACCACAACTTAGGTCGTCCGTTCACCAGTGGGCCAAAAGGTCGCCCCCTGCTCGGCCATGCGTAATAAGGTGTCGCACGGAGAAAAACGAGGGCCGTACTGTGCGGCCAGACGCTGCAAGATTGCGGCGACTTCACCCGCGCCGAGGCTATCCATATAGCGGAACGAGCCGCCGAGAAACGGCGGAAAACCTATACCAAAGACGGCGCCAATGTCGCCATCGCGCGCGCTGCGCACGATCTGTTCATCAACACAGCGCGCCGCTTCGTTGAGCATCATCATCACGCAGCGTTCAGCAACCTGCTGAGCAGACAAACGCGCCTGCGGACTGGCTACTGCCAATAATGGGTAAATAGCAGGGTCAGCCCGTTTTTTGCTTTTACGCCTTTTTGTCTCATAAAGATAGAAACCGCGATTATTTTTTCTCCCTTTGCGATCGTCCTTCAAAATCGCGTCAATGATGTTTGCAGGCGGGCTAAAACGTTCACCAAAAGCGGTCTCCAGTACCGGGATAATCTTAGTGCCGGTATCAATGCCGACTTCATCCAGCAACTGAATAGGTCCGACCGGGAAACCAAATTTAACCAATGCATTATCAATATGTTCGACCGGCTCGCCTTCCAGCAGCAGGCGCATGGCTTCATTGATATAGGGCGCCAGAATACGGTTAACATAAAAACCGGCGCGATCCGCGACCACGATTGGCGTTTTCCCCTGCAGCTTCGCGAGCTTGACCACCGTGGCGATAGTTTGCTCATCGGTCGTTGCGTGCGGGATAACCTCAACAAGCGGCATTTTTTCGACCGGGCTGAAAAAATGCAGACCGATGACCTTCTCCGGCCGGGCGGCCTGAGCGGCGATCTCGCCGATCGGTAACGATGAGGTGTTAGAGGCAAAGATCGTTTGCGGCCCGCAGCATTGTTCGATCTCGGCAACCATCCGCTGCTTGAGCGCCAGATCCTCAAACACCGCTTCGATCACCACATCGCGATGGGCAAAGCCATGATAATCTGTGGCCCCGGAAATCAGCGCCAGCTGACGATCGCGTTCACTGGCGCGCAGATAGCGGCGACGCACCTGCTTATCCAGCAGATCCCAGCTGTACTTCAGCGCATGATTGATGCCTTTCGCCTGAATGTCTTTTATGCGTACCGGCAGACCGCCTTTACAAGCGGTGACGTAAGCAATACCGCCTCCCATTAAACCACCGCCTAGCACGCCAATGCTTTTAAGCGCAGCAGGGTCAGCCTCGGCGCCACGATCTTTTTTCAGATCGGTACTGGCAAAGAAAATAGAGCGTAACGCTTGCGATTGCGGCGTCATCGCCAGTTCGCCAAACGCCCGCGCCTCTTCTGCATAACCGCTGCTGCAGCCGTGCGCCAGTCCGTTTTCTATCACCTGTAAAATACGCTCTGCCGCCGGGTAATTACCCTGCGTTTTTTGCCGGGTCTTTTTTGCCGCCATGCGGAACAGCAGCTGACGGCCCAGAGGCCCGGCAAGCACCCGTTCGCGCGCCGGTACTGTTCGGCTCGCCGGCCGGCCCTGTAGCGCCAACTCAACCGCGGTCTGTAGCAATATCGATTGCGGGACAACATCGTCCACCAGACCGGCTTTCAGCGCCTGACGCGGACGCAATTGTTTACCGGTGAGGATCATTTCGAGCGCCGTACTGACGCCAATCAGCCGCGGCAGGCGTTGAGTGCCGCCCGATCCCGGTAGCAACCCCAGCTGTACTTCCGGCAATCCCAACCGCGTTTTATCATCATCGCTACAGACTCGCCCATGACAGGCCAGCGCCAGCTCCAGGCCGCCGCCAAGGCAGGCGCCGTGAATGGCGGCAATCACCGGGATAGAAAGCGCGTTGATCTCGGCCATGATCTGCTGACCCTGACGCGCCAGCGCTTCGGCCTCTGCGGCGCTGGTACAACGAGCAATCATGTTGATATCGGCGCCGGCGATAAAGTTATCGGGTTTAGCGGAGATAAATACAGCGCCGCGCAGCGCTTTATTCTCGCGGAGCTGACGGATAATCGCCCGTACCTCGCCGCCGAACTCGGCTTTCAGTGTGTTCATCTTTTCGCCGGGCGCGTCGATGGTGATAACGGCGATATTATCCGGGCGAACTTCAAGCGTAAAAGCTGTTGCCGCTTCCATTATTCGGCCTCCAGAACCATAGCTGAACCTAAACCCCCTGCCGCGCAGGCGGTAACCAGACCAAATCCGCCGCCGCGGCGCCGGAGTTCATGCAAGGTCTGCGTAATCATGCGCGCGCCGGTCGCCGCAAAGGGGTGTCCGTAAGCGATAGAGCCGCCCAGCACATTGAACTTGCTGGCATCGACTTCCCCGGTCGCCTGCGCGCGGCCCAGAACTTCCCGGGCGAAACGATTGCTGGCTAAACATTGTAAATTCGCCAACGTCTGCGCCGCGAAAGCCTCATGCATATCAATCAGCGTGAGGTCTGCAAGGGTAATTCCGGCCCTGTCGAGCGCCAGGGGAGTCGCCCACGCAGGGCCCAGCAGCATATCCTGCCAGACATCAATAGCGGTGAAAGCGTAGCTACGCAGATAGCCCAGCGGCGTTAACCCCAACTCTTTGGCCCGGGATTCGGTCATCATGATCACCGCGGCGGCGCCGTCGGTAAGCGGCGTACTGTTTGCTGCCGTCACGCTGCCGTGTTTACGATCGAACGCCGGACGTAACTTCTGGTAATCCGCGAGGGTTGAATTTTTACGAATATTGTTGTCCTGTTCCAGCGGCTCGCGATAAGGCGGCACATAGGCCGTCATCACTTCACTGGCCAATTTGCCCTCTTCCCAGGCGCGGGCGGCAAGCTGATGCGAGCGCAGCGCCAGCGCGTCCTGATCTTCACGGCTGATGCCCCAGGTTTTCGCCATCTGCTCAGCGGTGTCGCCCATCCGCAGGCCGGTTGAGTATTCCGCGACAGCTGGCGGCACCGGTAAAAGATCGCGCAGGCGCAGGCGGGAAAAGAGTTTTAGCCGTTGACCAAGGGTACGCGCTTTATTGGCATCCACCAGGGTGCGGGCCAGTTTTTTACTCACGCCGATGGGGAGAACGGAAGAGGAATCCGCGCCGCCGGCAATGCCCGCGCGGATCGTGCCGGCCATCAGGCTTTCGGCAATATTGGCTACCGCCTGAAAACTGGTGGCGCAGGCGCGACTAACACTATAGGCGTCGGTATGCACATTCATGCCGGTACCGAGCACGATTTCACGAGCAATATTAGGCGCTTCCGGCATCTGCACAACCTGGCCAAAGACCAGCTGTTCAATCACTTCCGGGGGAACTTCACTGCGCGCCAGCATTTCGCCGACGACCATTTTACCCAGATCAACGGCCGGAACGCCGTGATACGCCGTCGCCTGACGGGCAAATGGGGTACGTAAACCGCTGACAATGGCAATGCGATCGCCCTGACGGGTGATAAGCGGTAATGCCTGACTCATAACACTCCCCTGTTAACCGATAAAACCAAGTGGTCTGACCTGATAACTAGTCTTAACTAATTTTTTACATTAAGCCAATCGGGGAAGAGAAAAAGTGGGAGCCAAAACACATTGAATAGAAAAGATAACGCCTCAGGAAAGAGGCGTTAAGAGAGAGGATTAACGTAACCCCAGCTGGAAGATCAGCGATTCCGCTTCGCAGCTAAAAACAAAATCGATATTCAGCTGCACGCCGCCGTCAACATCGGTGAACGTCGAGTTAATTTTGCACGGTTCAGACTCAACATTGCGGGCTTTTTCGCTCAGCGCGGCGAGCGTCGCTTCCGCTTCAGCGCGGTTGGCAAACACGCGGCTGTAGGAGGCGGTGCAGTCGGTGTTGTCCACAATGGTGCCAACATCCATACAGCAGCAAACTGGGGTTTCATCAGCGCTACATTTACTCATCGTAGATTTCCTCTGTATATGCACCTTTGGTGCCAGACAAATAATGCGCCTATTTTACGCCCGCCCCCGGCCGCCCTCCAGTTGTTAATAGCAAGAAAACGGTTAAGTGACAGAAATCACACTTAAAAATGATCCAAAACAAAAATGCACCACTTTGGGCATGACGCACCGGGGCAATTTTGCCAGCTGGATCGCGTTTCTGTTATCACAATTGAAAAATCTCATAAACAAACTTGCAACAACTCATCTGGTCAGACCTATACTCAGGCCACTGGTCTGATTTCTCTGTCGTAAAGCAGACCCTACACTTCGCGCTTCTGTTACGGCATGTAACATAGTTTAAATAAAAATAACTCAATGAGGTTATGGGCATGAGCCAGAAAACCCGCTTTACCCAATCTGCCCTTGCAGTGGCTGTAGCACTTGTTTCAACCCAAGCCTGGTCCGCAGGATTCCAGTTAAATGAATTCTCCTCTTCAGGTCTTGGTCGTGCCTATTCCGGTGAAGGGGCAATCGCTGACGATGCGGGCAACGCCAGCCGTAACCCCGCGTTAATCATGATGTTTGACCGCCCGACGATGTCGGCAGGCGCCGTCTTCGTCGACCCGGACGTTAATGTTTCTGGTACCTCGCCTACCGGTAAAAGTCTGAATGCAGACAATATTGCCCCAACGGCATGGGTACCAAACTTCCACTTTGTTTCGCCAATAAACGAGCAGTTTGGTTGGGGCGCATCTATTACCTCTAACTATGGTCTCGCGACTGAGTTTGCTGATGACTATGCTGCCGGCAGTATGGGTGGCAAAACCGATCTCACCACCGTTAACCTCAATTTAAGCGGCGCCTATCGCCTGAACAGCAACTGGAGCTTTGGTTTAGGGTTTGATGCGGTGTATGCGAAAGCGAAAATCGAACGCTACGCAGGTGATTTAGGACAAATCGTTGCCGGTTCCGGCAAGCTGCCTCCAGCGCTAGCGGGCCGGGTCTCCCAGATCCCTGCAGACACTCAGATTGCGCATTTGAACGGCAACGAATGGGGCTTCGGCTGGAACGCCGGTATCCTGTATGAGCTGGACAAAAACAACCGCTACGGTTTCACCTACCGCTCTGAAGTTAAAATCGACTTTGATGGCAACTATAAGAGCGATCTGCCGTCCGCGTATAACCAGATCCTCGGCAACTTCGGTCTACCGGCCGGTACCGATGGCCGTACCACTAACGGCGCGCTGACTCTCAATCTGCCAGAAATGTGGGAGCTGTCGGGTTATAACCGCGTCGCGCCGCAGTGGGCAGTGCACTATAGCCTGACCTACACCAGCTGGAGCCAGTTCCAGGAGCTGAAGGCCACCGGCAGCAATGGTCAGACGCTGTTCTATAAAGATGAAGGCTTTAAAGATGCTTATCGCATCGCGCTGGGTACCACCTATTACTATGACGATAACTGGACCTTCCGTACCGGTATCGCCTTCGATGATAGCCCGATTCCGGCCGGCACCCGCTCCATCTCTATCCCGGATCAGGATCGCCTGTGGCTGAGCGCCGGTACCACCTACGCGTTCAATAAAGATGCTTCAGTGGATGTCGGCGTCTCTTACATGCACGGTCAGCACGTAGAAATTAAAGAAGGTCCTTACACCTTCCGTTCTGAAGGTACCGCCTGGCTGTACGGCGCGAACTTCAACTACCGCTTCTGATAAGCAAACGATATAAAAAAAGGGTGAACATCATGTTCACCCTTTTTCTTTTATGAATCGCGTGGATTACTGCGAATCGATATCTTTCAGCTCATCCTGAATCGCCTGCGCGTTCGGGTTGTCTGCCGGCGTCAGCTTACCGCCGTTAGCGATAAAATCGTGCCGCTGGAAGTAGGCTTCACGCATCAGGATGTACGGATCGGAAGACTGGCGCAGCAGGCCGTCGGAATCCAGCAGCTGAGCGCGAGTTTCAATCCCTTCTACCGCCCATTTACCGATAGACATCGGCCAGGTCAGCCAGGAGAGTACCGGATACAGGCCATCGGCCATGTCGCCGCCCTCATCACGCAGGGTGAAACTGCCGTAGAACGGTAACTGTACGTACGGGCCGTAGCCCACGCCGTAGTGGCCCAGCGTGCTACCGAAACGATGCGGTTCAACGCGCTGCAGCTGCGGGTTCGCCATACCGGCCACGTCGATCAAGCCGCCCATCCCAAGAATGGTGTTAAGGAAGAAGCGAGTGAAATGCACCATGCCTTTATAGGGATCGCCCTGCAGGAAGGAGTTGACCATTACCGCCGGTTCTTCAAGGTTGCTGGTGAAGTTGCTTAAACCATTACGCGCCGGTTGCGGCACATAATCACGCCAGGCGACGGCAACGGGGCGCAGTACATAAGGATCAACCACATTAAAGTTGAAGTTGAACATGGTACGGTTAAACCCTTCAAGCGGATCTGAACGCCCCTGCGACCGATCGTCAGTGCTGGAACTGGCGCATCCCACCAGCAATGTGGCGCCAAGCGCAAGCGCCGACAGGCGATAATTCATAGGTTTCTCCCTGTTAATTCTGGCTATCGCTGGAGGCATCCGGGACGGCGCCCCCATTAGCATTTTATCGTTGGGTAGCTGCTTTCAGCATAGCCTTCTTTGGCATCAATGTAGCTTCCCGATTCTATACATATTTTGCAATATTCGTATTGCTATTCTTGCCATTGCGCTGAATTTAGGAGCATATCCTGTGCCGCCGCGCTGATTTCTCTCTACGCTTAGTAACAAATACAAAGGGAGAGCAGCCATGACCCGACAAAATAGCGCCACCGGCACACATGATAGCGATGAACGCGAAGTTGAAAGCGAAGAGAAGCAACATGGCGAGAAAATAGAAGTGGATGAGGAGCGTCTGCCTTCGCAGGCAATGGCCACCCATGAGGTGATTCGCCAGGAGGGAGAAAAGGAGCTCGAGCGCGATGCCATGGCGCTACTGTGGTCAGCGATTGCCGCCGGCTTATCAATTAGCGCTTCGCTGGTGGCCAAGGGAATTTTTCATGTTCACCTCAGCGCCCTGCCCGGCGGTTATCTGCTGGAGAATTTGGGTTACACCTTCGGCTTTATTATCGTCATTCTCGCCCGTCAGCAGCTGTTTACGGAAAATACCGTTACCGCCGTGCTGCCGATTATGCATAAACCCAGCGCCGGTAATATTGCGCTATTGCTACGCCTGTGGGGCGTGGTGTTATTAGGTAATTTATTGGGTGGCGCTATCGCCGCCTGGGCGTTTAATATCATGCCGATTTTCGATGACGCCACTCGTGAGGCGTTTCACAGCATCAGCCAGAAAGTCATGGAGAATACGCCTGGCGAGATGTTCGCCAATGCGATTATTTCCGGCTGGCTGGTGGCGACAATGGTCTGGATGTTCCCGGCCGCTGGTTCGGCGAAAGTCATCGTCATCATCCTGATGACCTGGCTGATTGCACTGGCGGACACCACGCATATCGTCGTCGGCAGTGTGGAAATTTTCTATCTGATTTTCAGCGGCGCCCTGCCCTGGCAAGAGTTCATCTGGCCCTTCGCGCTGCCGACGCTCGCCGGCAACATCTGCGGCGGCACCTTTATCTTCGCCCTGCTAAGCCACGCCCAGATTCGCAACGACATGACCCAGGAACAGAAAGCCAAAGCGAAGGCCGAAGCAGATAAAAAGGGCTAAACGGCTGCAAATTAAGCAATTAATCGCAATGCGCTTAACGGGCGGCGGAAAAAACGCTATAATCCCGCCGCCTTGTCCCCTTAGTTAAATGGATATAACGAGCCCCTCCTAAGGGCTAGTTGCAGGTTCGATTCCTGCAGGGGACACCATGTTTACCTCATATTACGGCTATTTCAATTCTCTTCCCCACCCGGTTTAACGATCCCAAGTGCCAGCGTATGTTGCGGATCGCGGGCTATCCAACTACAAGGTCGGCGAAAATACTCAGCACTTATCGCGGCAAGCGCGATGACTATTAACATTTCCATCTCGCCACAGTTGCCCCAATAAACATCCTGCCGATGGCGGGTAATATTCCAGCCGCAGCCAGATAGCGTAGGCTGCGCAAACAGTATGCAGGCGTCAGGCGCCTCTTCGAGCCCGATTTGCCGCTCCGCTCGAGAGCAAGTCTCTGATAATGTTTCTTTATCTGTAACATCGTACACTTCACCGCGAGTGAGGCAGACGGAGCCGCCCTTACCAACCAGCCATAATGCCGCCGACTCGCCGGCTGGCAGTACCGAGTAAAAGGAAGCCATTAGCGAGTGGCACCCGGCCACCAGAATCGCTTCATTGCTCGCTAAGGTGTCGCTTATCGCAGCAAATTCCGCAAGGCTCTGTTCGCCTCGCCACAACCGTGGCTCAGCAGGCAACCCGACTGTAGGAAATGTCGCCTGCATCTGAGCGCAAAATGCCTGCCAGGCGCGGCGCGAACCCTGCCAGTAACAGCACCGTAAATCAGGTAACCCGGCGTGGAGGCGTTGTTCCTTCCATTGCAGCACCAGCATTTTCGCGAGCTGTACCTCGCGTTCATGCGCAGGCTCAACCAAGGTACGGGCAACTCGTAATGCCTTGCCGCTCGCCTCGTTTTTTACCTCTGCGGGACGCTGTTCATGTTTGAGCAGGCGCCACCAATGCGTATTCGTTGATCCAGACGGCCCGAGCAACACTACGTCACTTAACGTAAAATGCAGCTGATGCTCTGCCCACCACTCCTGCTGATACTGACTGACCAGCCGGTAATAGTATTGAGCGTAATGAACCGACAGCCGGTAATAGAGGAGACGAAGCATCCACAGTATCACCATCACTATCGCACTGCCGCATGACACTATGCCGACAACGTTTCCGACAGGCTGAAGTATTAGCTCCCCGATTCCCGAGAACACCACCACTATCAAGCTTATCGACAGCCAGAGCACACCATATGGCGGGCTGGCAACCTGGTAAGGCGGATATTCAGGTAATGGCCTCATCTTCCATATCCGCACAATAGGTGCAGAGTAAGGTTCTGGCGTCTTTCCTGTAACATTGTTCGCTCCTGCTCCAACTATACCAGCAGCGCTGAGGCTATTGATTCCGTCCAACGCTTTTCTATTTGTGATTTCTTCAGCGCCAGCCGCTGCTCACTAATCATCTGGGTTTGACCGGCAACGACCAGGCCAGGCTCCATGGTGGGCAACTGTAACTGCGCGGCGTTTTTCAGCATCGATAATGGCTTACCAGAAAGCAGATCGATTGCCTGAGTTTCCAGATAAATAGCCCCCGCAGCGCCAATTACCCCAATAAGCTCACCCATTACCCGCTTCTGTTTAATGATAACGGCGACACCGCCTGCGACCGTCGCTGCCCCAACTACCGCACCAGCAATCATCAGTGGAGTTAGCGGTTTACTACTTCGGCTGCCAAAGTAGATCATCCGCTGCAGAAAATAACTCCCCCACGGCTCGCGGGCTCCTAGAGCGCTGTGCATAAACCATGCGCGGGAATCATGTATTTGCTCGTCGAACAACGCCCGTACCAGTCCTGCTGGCAGATGGGCATTACTGCTCTCACCCTGCGGCGGAAAAAGTATTTTTTCTCGCTCGGCGCCTGTGGTTTTTATTTTTAGCCACTCACCGTATTCATCATCACCATTTAGCAGGAAAATCGCATTACTCATTGCGTCGACGGCCTTAAACAACCAATTGCCGTTATCCGTACGCGATAGTCGATGATAATCCTCCCGAAACTCATCTGCCGCCTGACGCAATTGCGTCTGCCCAAGCGCGGCATCAAAATCTTTTGGCCCCTGCGGCAGCATCAGAAACGCGGACTCCTGATCTTGCTCAACAATACGTTTACGCCGTGCTTTTTCTACCGCCTGTTGGGCCTCCTCTCTCTCAGCTTCAGATTTTTTTCTGACCTGCGGATCGCTATCTTTATCCAGTCCATTTGCCGCAGAATCGATGTAAAAGCGCTGGGTCTTGTAGCTACCGCCGGCATAGCGATTAATGCGCCATGCGGTGATCCAAGCGATCTGTTCTTCCAGGGCTCGTTCCAGGCAGAGGGGAGCACGTTGTGGGTCATATTTGGCGGCCAGTTCTTTACTAATATCTTTGGCGTAACTTTCAACACTTAAAGTTAAAGTCCTCCAACTGTTAAAACGCAGAACCACTTCTGGAGAAATATCAAAGTCACGAACTAATTGGACGGGCATAACGCGCCAAAGATCCTTTTGCAAATCAACAGGTAAACTTTGCAGCTTCACCTTTAATGGCGCACCTATATTATAGGCTGCAGCGTATATATCATTCAGCGCAATTTGGGATATTAATTCTAAATCAGAATCACCTTTTCCCTGATCCCCCGGCGGATATCCTCCCCCTATATCCGAGTGCACCCCCGGATAAATAACCTCCACGCTATTCGCCGGGTATTTGCCGTCCGGGCGGCGAATGGAATCCAGCGGGAAACACAGCCGCTGTTCATGTGCCGAAACCAGATGTACACAGCGTTTGATAAATCCGCCGTAGAACTCTTCATCCGGCAGCTCCTGGCTTCCGTCCGCCCACCCCATATGTCCTTCCGCTACGGGGGCAATATGCGCGACCCCCACTGAAGCAACGGTATCTAACAGGCCCAGAAACTCCACGCTTAATGGGATCTTCAGCTCTCCCACCGCCAGACACTGTTCGGGCTTTGTTTCTCCCTCCCCTGGCTTTGGCAGCAGTTCGCTCAGCCAGTTAACAAAGGTCCTGGCCGCTGCCGCTCCACGAGAAAAACCATACACATACAGCTTAATGCCTAATAGCTTCTGTTTGCCGGGCATAGCGGGCAGCAGCGCTTTGCGCAGATCTGCGGACATTGCATTCAACAGATTATGGATGGTTTCATAGCGGTTAGCGCTGCCGGTCAGGCCAAAGGAAACCATCGATGTTGCCATCTTTTTGACCGCCTTCCAGCTGTCGCCATCCGAGAGCGCATCCTTATCCATGGTCCGTTTGAGAGCATCGACCAGCCGTAGCAGCCCCCAGTTTATCCGGTCTTCGCCGTGTGTTGCCGCGGCGAGTCCCATTATGCTGAAATCCAGATCCATCACCTCCGGGAAAGGAGTACCGACGCCGGGAATATAATATTTGTAGTATTTATTGCCGTCACTGTTGCTGGCATCCAGCAGCTCAGGCCCTTTATCCGCCAACCCACCAGCATAACCCTGGCCAATAGTGGCGCGGAACAGGCGGGCAATATTAGTTGGATGCTTCGGATTGGCGACAAAAAGATCGTGATTAAGGTTATTACCGGTGCCATCAAAAAACAGGCTGATATGCAGTGTTTTGCAACAGGGGGGCTCCACGCGCCGCCCGACGGCCAGCGATAATTGCTGTCGGTAGGCCGTTTCAAGGCTCTCCTGGCGGAGGCTATTCTGCCCTACCAGCGCGGCTTGCGTCGGTAAACGTCCTTGCGCCGGAAACGCAGGCGGGTACCATGCCCGCTCGCTAATTATCGCGGACATAATTTCGGCTCCATCATCTTTATAGGTTCCTTAATGGGGTATCCCGGACTGCCGTAGTTGGCACAACTGGTGGTCACTTTGGCCCGATCGCAAGGCAAAAAATGCACGGTGATCCCGCAGGTTTCCTGTCCCGTATAGTCCGGTACCGAAACTAAAAATGAATGATGTCCACCTAATGCATTGATTTTTTTATACCACTCTTGTATTTCATTTGAATAACTTTGCCACGCCTGATAATATTCTTTTTCACTCATTCTAGAGGTATCAGGCCGTTCAGGCTCTGGGATATCAGGAACATCGCTGGCAAAAGCCACCCCCGTTTCCCAGTTCACCTTTACCGTCATCCCTGGTCTCCATTTCGCAGGTACCTGGTAACAGCATCCACCACCGCCCCCCTGATACGGCCCGATAATGTCTATTCCCGACTGGCCATCGACGCTGAAAGCGTTAATCGCCCAACGGGTATGATTGATGGCTTTAATGGTTCCCGCCAGCGCCCCTTGGCTGGCGACAGTCAGCAGCAATGCCACCAGTATCACGCGCGGAAATGTTAGGTTCATGGAATATTCCTTTATCAATAACGAGGCATGTGAGTCATGATTTGGTTTTCATTCTGCAAGAGAGTGCCGTTCCACCAGGGTATTCATCACCCATTCCTCGCGATCGTTGTCCAGCAAAATTCCATTTTTTGTCGCATCCAACATCGCCCGAAAGCAGGCTGAAAAGCGTTCCTCTTGGGAGCTGAACAAGCTGTCCGGCAGACTTCGATGGCGAAGAAATAACCTAACGTCGCAAAGACACATCATCACTTCGAATTGCTCATCACTGAAAGCGATTTTCTGGCATTTTTCACCAAGCCCAAGCGGAGCGCCGTGACCGATCAATAGTGCCGGCCTGGCATCAAGATCCAGCCAGCTCCAGAAGAGTGCGGGACGACGTAGCTGCGCTTGCTGCTCGGGTTGCAGAATATCGGAAAATAGCCACGGAAATAGACGAGCGTCAAAGTAGCGAAAAAGGCCTGATCGCCCCTCATGCGTTGCATCAACGCAGTCAGTTAGCCATTCGGCTAGCGTGGAGAAAGCCCACTGCGACCCTATTGCCAGTAATGGCGTTCTGGTTTGCGTTTTATACGCCAGTTCGATAAACCACTGCCGCTGTAGCGGGGCATTAAGTGCGATACGAATCAGGAGCGGCGCCATTTCGGGCAGAGATTCCTCCGGCAGACCAAGGTAAAGGGACTGCCATTGAAGAGGGGGAGAAAACTCCTCAAGTGCCGGGATAATGGAATAATCGAGACCGCTCTGGTCAATAATAAAATCAAGATACGCCGTTTCTATTTCGGCACAAAGCGGCTCAAGCTTGCTTACCCAGTCACTTATAGATTGCATACTCAATTATGTTTCCCTCTGTAAGAAACGCTCAGGTATGTTGCTATTTCCCCCCTATTTTTATGCTACACACCTTCGCCAACAATAAAAGAATAATGATTGAGATGAGATAAAATTAAGCAACGCCACTAAAAAAATAAAAAATCACTTAAATATATTCATCAATATGAAATAGATAAATCACCCTATGCTAATGGCGTTAAATGTGCATAATCAGGTAACCGGGAGAGCAATCTGCGCTTCGTAGCGCAGATTGCTCAACTCCACCTTAGTCATGCAAACCGGCGTAAGCCCTGAGTCATCTTTTTTTGCAGGCGGTATACATGAAACAAATCACTATCAGTGATATGCAACAACAGAGCGCGGCCGCCGCGGTCTCGCCCCGCCTACGGGCGCATCGTAACTTCCATCCGGAACTCAGCGATCCGGTACAGCGTCTGGCCATTGCCATGGAGCCGGGAACTTACATTCGTCCTCACCGTCATCCTCATACTTTTGAGCTGCTGCTGCCGTTAAGCGGCCGTTTTGTAGTACTGAACTTCGATGAACAAGGCACCGTGACCCACCGCGTGGTATTAGGAGAAGAATGCACGGCGCTGGAAATGGCGGCCGGTACCTGGCATGCGGTACTGTCGCTCGATCGCGGCGGTATCATTTTTGAAGTCAAGCACGGAGGCTATCAGCCGGTAGCCGAGCAGGATTCCGCGCCATGGGCACCAGCCGAAGGCGCGCCGGGTACCGAGGAATTAATGGCGTGGTATGCCACGGCGCAGGTGGGGGATGGCGGTTTTACTCTCCAGAAGAGCGCCCGCTAATTTATGCCTGCGATGGTTACTATAAAAAGGCGCTGCGGCGTCTTTTTTATTTATCGATACAATCATTAACATCTAACGCATTCAGTTTTAGAGTAATTTATTATAGTTCAAACCCGGCTTACCGTTAATTAAGCATTGTTCTATTCCTTATTTATAAAACAGGGATTATAATTATCTACAGAGGGTATTTTAACCATCCTCCGCCGTATAAATATTATGAACTATAAACTCACATTCCTCTGATGAATAGTTTTTCATGAAAAGGATTGTGTAGTCGAATAAAAACGCTCGCGTTCTGTTAATCAGAACACGCAAACCATTTAAAACATTTATATTAAATTAACGCCATGAATAAGATAGAAAGAAACATTTGGAAGTTGAACAATCTCCCACCGCTGGAGTATTGCTCTATCGCTCGTGCGCAAAAACTCTTGCAGTGCGAACTGGAAGATTTACTTCACTGGCACGATATCGGCGCTATCAGCCTGTGCCTGAAACTGAAAAAAAATCGCGGCACTCTCAATAGCGCCTTAACCAGGAATCAAGGGGTTGGCGATTCGTCATACGGCTACGGTGGTTTTGATGACATTACCAAAGCCAATAAACCCTGGTCTCAGCACTCTAAAATAAACAATATCATCACCCTGAATGAAAATGTGTCGGTCATTGATGCCAATCACGACAGCGCCATCGCCAAAATTAAACTCAACGTTTCAGTTTCTGGTTTATGGCACACTCATTCAAGAAATCTAATGGATGTGCTGGAGAATCCGGACAACATTCAACAAGAAGATTCACTGAGCATTATCTCTCCGGCTAAAAACGTCATCTACTGCAATTTCATTCCTGATAATGATGATAAGCCGACGATTGAGCTAAGCAAGCTGTACATTACCTGTAAAGAAATTGAGAAAATTTACGAGCACACCATCAGTAGTCGTCCGCTGGAACATTCTGAAGCCGCGATGAATTCATATAATGAAAAAACCATTAATGAGCCATCCACGCCGCCGCAGAATAAGCTGCTGCTCGAATTCATTAATTATATCATTCAATCTAATCCCGCCTTTAACCGCGACCTACTTAATGCGACAGAAAGCAGTAAACAGCTCGCTTTTAAATCCATCATGGAAAAACTAAAAAAAGAAGGCATCGTCACCAACGAAAATCATTCGATGGCTTCACTCTCTGAACTGATTCTCAATTCATGATATTCATTTTTGTGCGGATTATTCACACGGATAATCCGCTACTGTTACAGTGATAGTGCTGATACCGGCGCACTTTGCTTTCCCGAGTAAAAGCAAAACAGAAAAAGTACGATAAAAGACAAAAAATATCCCCCTACCGCGTTCGCTATCGTCTATATATCTTCTATTGTTTATCACGGTCGATTCACATCGACTTCATCATCTCACGCCAACTATAAGCTCATGCTCAAACTATCCCAATGCCCCATAGCCATTCTCGGTACGCTTGCTTTGTATTGCGGTTCCGCTAGCGCTGAGGTCGACCTCGGCTCAATCGACATTTTTTCCGCCGATAACCCGAATAGCCCGGTGCCTAAAGGATGGGTTCTCGGCGGCGCCGCCATTAGCGGTACCGCACGCTACCAAAAGCAGGACAACGAAACCCACTTTATTCCCGGAGGATTGTATTTTGGCGACCAGTTAATGTATCTCGGCGATCGCGCCCGCTACTACTTTCACCTTGATGACAATATCGCGCTTTACGGCTATGGGCGCTGGCGTTTCGGTAATTTAGATCCCAGCGACGATGCGGCATTCAAGGGAATGGACGAACGTAAAGGGGAACTGGAAGGCGGTATTGGCGCTACCTGGATCACGCCATACGCGCTGATAAGCGCGCGCATCAGTTCCGATATCAGCGGTCGCAGCAACGGCCAGGAGCTGCTGTTATGGGCCGATTTTCCGATTGTTAAAGACAATCTGCTGGTGATGCCCGGTATGGGGCTGATGGTGCGTAGCCATAACATGGCGAACTACTATTTTGGCGGCGTCTCAGCAGGCGAGGCGACGCCCGAGCGCCCGCAGTGGGATACCGGTACGACGGTATCGCCAATGGTCGCCATCATTACCAGCTACCGCTTTAGCCCGCATTGGGTCGCTATGGTAGCGGCAAACTACGAACGCTATGATGACGATATTGCCGATAGCCCCATTGTCCAGCACAGCGGAGAACTGTATGGCATCCTTGGCGTTGGATATACCTGGTAGATAAACCGCATGTCTGGCAAAAATCATCCTCGCGTGAGAGAACTCAGTAGTATTTCGGCAACCCATAAGCAAATCTTATTGACTCAATCATAAATAAGTCTTTTAGCTTATGGCATAAGCTCGCTACCCTGAAGCAGGGTTCAATCTCCAGCCTGCCGCCGACTGAGTTCTTTTACCCGGCCTCTACGCCGGCATGTGCTCTGTAGGCCCGCGCAAGCATAGCGCCGCCTGGCAATAACCGCGGGTAAAAAGCCGCTTTCGAGCCGGATGGCGGCTGTGCCTTATCCGGCCTACGGTCCGTGCCATGGCGAGCTGAAAATTTCTACCGCTGTCCCCATGGTTACTGAAACTGCCGGTGTTGGTGGCTTCAAAATCACTGAGACGTTCCCGGCAGGAGGGGAGCGCAATGTGCTCTGAATTAACACCACATGTTTTTCCCGGACCAAAACAGTTGCAAACCGATAACAGTATCTACAGGAGCCGCTCATGCCTACTCATGATAACTATCTTCAGCGCGCCATTACGCTTGCTGCCAAAAATGTTGAAAACGGCGGCCGCCCATTCGGCGCCGTCATCGTGCGCCAGGGTGAAGTCATTGCCGAAGCGGTGAATACCTTGCACCAGAGCGGCGATCCTACCGCGCACGCTGAACTCAACGCCATACGCGACGTTTCTCTACGTCTGGGCAATCAGATATTGCGCGAATGCGTGGTTTACGCCAGCGGACAACCCTGCCCGATGTGTCTGAGCGCGATGTATTTAACCGGCGTGCGCGAAGTCTATTTTGCCAACAGCAATCAGGATGGCGAGCGCTTCAATCTCTCTACCGCCGCTATCTACCAACAATTGCAGCAGCCATTGGATGACCAATCACTCCCCATTCACCACTGCCCACAACCCGAAGGGCTGGCCCTGTATCAGCGCTGGGCGGGTAAAGCGTAATGAGCCAGACGCAACGCAATACGCTGACGTTATTTGTGCTGGTACTGATCGGCATTAATATGCGCCCGCTACTGACCTCGATAGGTCCATTGCTGCCGCAACTGCAACAGGCAACCGGTATGAGCTTTACCCTGGTTTCACTGTTGACCGCGCTTCCGGTCATCGCGATGGGGGGGCTGGCGCTCGCTGGCGGATGGATTAACCGCCACGTTAGCGAAAACCGCAGTATTGCGTTAAGTCTGCTGGCGATTGGCATTGGCGCGCTCCTGCGCGAGCTGGCGCCGCAAAGCGGCCTGCTGCTTAGTAGCGCGCTGCTCGGCGGGATTGGCATCGGCGTGATTCAGGCGATTATTCCCAGCGTCATCAAGCGTCTTTTTCATCGCCGCACGCCGCAGGTCATGGGATTGTGGTCAGCGGCGTTGATGGGCGGAGGCGGCCTTGGCGCCGCGCTCACCCCCTGGCTTGCGCAGCAAAGCGCGCTCTGGCACCACGCGCTGGCATGGTGGACGCTACCGGCCCTGGCTGCGCTCATTGGCTGGTTGCCGATCAGCAAAATGCTGCCCGCCGCGCCGGTTGCCGCATCGGCGCAAGCCGCGCCGTCGGTCTTTCGTCACCATCGGGCCTGGACGCTTGGCCTTTATTTCGGGCTGATCAATGGCGGCTACGCCAGCCTGATTGCCTGGTTACCGCCCTATTATATGCAGCTTGGCCACAGCGCTCAGTTTAGCGGCACGCTTCTGGCATTGATGACCGTCGGCCAAACCGCCGGCGCGCTGTTACTACCGATGCTCGCTCGCCACGAAGATCGCCGTAAGCTGCTGATGTTGGCGCTGGCGCTGCAGTTGCTCGGGTTCTGCGGTTTCATCTGGTGGCCACAACAGTGGCCGCTGCTGTGGGCGGTGAGCTGCGGCATAGGACTGGGCGGCGCCTTCCCGCTGTGCCTGGTACTGGCGCTGGACCATTCACCGCAGCCTGCCGTCGCCGGTCGGCTGGTGGCGTTTATGCAGGGCATCGGTTTTATTATCGCCGGTTTATCGCCGTGGCTTTCAGGGCTGCTGCGCAGCCTGAGCGGAAACTACCAGCTAGACTGGGAATTCCACGCCATCTGCGTTTTCCTCTTAATGGCGCTTACCTTGCGCTTTGTTCCCGCACGTTATCCACATCAATGGCGCGCGCCGACGACCGGCCACTAACCTCATCGCGATAGGGTGCAGAAAGTGATTTCTGCACCTTCCCGCCAATAGAAAAAATCCCAAAATCAAATAACTACAGAATGTCAGGGTATTGCTTAAAATCATCGTCGCCGTAATTGAATTTATTACCGAATGAAATTAATGTGTCGCCTATTCACGACAGTCGTAAGTAACTAAAAATTAATAAAAAAATGGATCTTGTTTCCACCATTTTTTAAGCGTACATTAGCGCCATCTGGAGCAGTTAACGCACAGAATTTCGGTTTGCCGCAGCTGCCAGAATAGTCTGGTTTTATCTGCGACAATCCTGCAATGGTTAAAGTTAAATTCATTTAGGCGTTTCGCCAAAATGCGGAGTGACATGTCGTGAAATACTTTTTGATGGGAATTTCTTTTATGGTCATCGTTTGGGCCGGTACCTTCGCCCTGATGATTTAACCTGCTATGCAGTAAAGAGATGGGAGCCAGACGGCTCCCATTTTTTATTCGTGGTGTTCAGCTACCGTTTTACCAGCTGCCGGTAGCAGCCCATCTGCGCGGAACATGGATTTGATACCGCGGATGGCCTGACGAATACGATCGCGGTTTTCGATTAATGCGAAACGCACATGAGTATCGCCATAGTCGCCAAAGCCGATTCCCGGCGAGACGCACACTTTGGCCTCCTGCAGCAACTTTTTAGCGAACTCCAGCGAGCCCATCGCCGCATATGGCTCCGGAATTTTCGCCCACACGTACATTGACGCTTTCGGGCATTCAACCATCCAGCCGGCTTCATGCAGCCCTTTCACCAGCACATCACGGCGACGTTTATATTGTTCCGCAATATCACGCACGCACTGCTGATCGCCTTCCAGCGCGGCAATCGCCGCTACCTGCAACGGCGTGAAGGTACCGTAGTCATGGTAGCTTTTGATGCGGGCCAGCGCATTAACCAGCGTTTTGTTCCCTACCATAAAACCAATACGCCAGCCGGCCATGTTGTAGCTTTTTGACAGGGTGAAGAATTCGACAGCCACATCGCGCGCACCGGGCACCTGCATAATCGACGGCGCTTTCCAGCCATCATAGACGATGTCGGCGTAGGCCAGATCGTGCACCACCAGCACGTCATAACGTTTCGCCAGCGCGACGACTTTTTCGAAGAAATCGAGTTCAACGCACTGGGCGGTAGGGTTAGACGGGAAGCCCAGAATCATCATTTTTGGCTTCGGATAACTTTCACGGATCGCGCGTTCCAGTTCATTGAAGAAATCAACGCCTTCCACCAGCGGGACGGAACGGACCTGCGCCCCGGCGATAACCGCGCCGTAAATATGAATCGGATAACTGGGGTTTGGCACCAGCACCGTATCGCCATGATCGAGCGTCGCCAGCATCAGATGCGCCAGCCCCTCTTTCGAACCAATCGTCACGATGGCTTCTGATTCCGGGTCGATATCGACCTCATAACGCTCCTGGTACCAGCGCGAAATCGCGCGGCGCAGACGCGGAATACCGCGAGAGGTAGAGTAACCGTGGGTATCCGGGCGCTGGGCAACGGTACAGAGTTTTTCGACGATATGCGGCGGCGTGGCGCCATCCGGGTTACCCATACTGAAATCGATAATATCTTCGCCGCGCCGACGCGCAGCCATTTTCAGTTCGGCAGTAATGTTAAAAACATACGGAGGGAGACGATCGATACGCGTAAAACGGCGTTCAGGACTGAATTCAGCCATAGATTCCTCAGATTAACGTTAGCGCCCGGACCGTCCGAGCGACGCGGCCACCGATGTGGCTCGCTTAGAAAATAACCTGAAAAAAAACACGCTGTCGAGAGGGTTGATAAAAAATAATCGTTGGCGCCAAAAATAAGGCATTACTTATTAGTATGCGGCAGAACGCCTCCCTAAAACGTGCATATATTAAATAAACAATTAACATATTGATATCATTTATAATACTGTAATATATCATCACTCCCCATCAACGCCCTGATAGCTGGAGATATCCACTTATCCCCTTTTATTTTTGTGCTTGTTCCTCATTGATTTCTGCGGCTAGCCTTCTGGCGCGAGGTTTTCTATCATATTGCTTTCCTGCGAATCCTGGGCGCACCCATGCACGATATTTTTAATATGCTGCTGGCGGTTTTTGACCGCGCGGCATTAATGCTCATTTGCCTCTTTTTTCTTATCCGCTTACGCCTGTTTCGCGAACTGCTGCATAAATCGGCGCATACGCCTCGCGAGCTGCTGGCGGTCACCGCCATCTTCTCCATGTTCGCGCTGTTCAGCACCTGGTCCGGCGTTCCGGTAGAAGGTTCGCTGGTCAACGTACGTATTATCGCGGTGATGTCCGGCGGGATCCTGTTTGGCCCGTGGGTCGGCGCGATTGTCGGCGTAATTGCCGGGGTACACCGCTATCTCATTGATATTGACGGTGTGACCGCCATCCCCTGCTTTATCACCAGTATTGTCGCCGGGCTGCTTTCCGGGCTTATCAACCGCAAAATCCCGAAAGCCCAGCGCTGGAAGGTGGGGATTCTGGCCGGGATGCTGTGTGAAACGCTAACCATGATCCTCGTGGTGCTGTGGGCGCCGACGCTGGCGCTGGGGATCGATATTGTCTCCAAAATCGGCATCCCGATGATCCTTGGCAGCATCTGCATCGGTTTTATTGTACTGCTGGTCCAGAGCGTGGAAGGCGAGAAAGAGGCCAGCGCGGCGCGCCAGGCAAAACTGGCGTTGGATATCGCCAACAAAACGCTGCCGCTGTTCCGTCACGTTAACAGCGAATCGCTGCGTCAGGTTTGCGATATTATTCGCAGGGACATCAATGCCGATGCGGTCGCGATTACCACCACTGACCGGGTGCTGGCCTACGTTGGCTATGGGGAAAATAACTATAACGATCGCAACAACGATATCAGCCCAACGACTCGTAAAGCTATTGAAAGCGACACCATCATCATTAAAAACAACGATGAAGCCTACAGAACGCCGGAGATCCACTCCATGCTGGTGATTCCGCTACGCGAGAAAGGTGTGGTGACCGGCACGCTGAAAATTTACTACTGCCACGCGCATCGTATTACCTCCTCGCTGCAGGAGATGGCGATCGGCCTGTCGCAAATAATCTCCACCCAGCTTGAGGTCTCCCGGGCCGAACAGCTGCGTGAAATGGCCAATAAAGCGGAACTACGCGCCCTGCAGAGTAAAATAAATCCTCATTTTCTGTTTAATGCGCTTAACGCCATCTCCTCTTCCATCCGTATGAATCCGGATACCGCCCGGCAGTTGATTTTCAATTTGTCGCGTTATTTGCGCTATAACATTGAGTTAAAAGATGACGAGCAGATCGACATCAAGCGCGAGCTATACCAAATTAAGGATTATATTGCGATCGAGCAGGCGCGATTCGGCGACAAGCTGACGGTGATTTATGATATTGATGAGGAGGTCAGCTGCGTCATCCCCAGCCTGCTCATTCAGCCTCTGGTAGAAAATGCCATCGTCCACGGTATTCAACCCTGTCGGGGCAAGGGCGTGGTGACTATCGCCATCAACGAATGCGGAAACCGGGTGCGCATCAGCGTACGGGATACCGGGAACGGTATTGACCCGGCGGTGGTGGCCCGCGTCGAAGCCGACGAGATGCCGGGTAATAAAATTGGCCTGCTGAATGTTCATCATCGGGTGAAACTGCTCTACGGCGAAGGGCTGCATATCCGCCGCTTGACGCCGGGGACGGAGATTGCGTTCTACGTCCCCAACCAGCACGCCCCGGCGACTGAACCGGTATCGCTGTTGCCATGAGCGGAGAAAAAATGAAAGTCATTATTGTTGAGGATGAGTTCCCGGCGCAGCAGGAACTCACCTGGTTGATTAACACCCACAGCCAGATGGAGATCGTCGGCACCTTCGACGACGGTCTCGACGTGCTGAAATTCCTGCAGCACAATAAAGTCGATGCCATCTTTCTCGACATCAATATCCCCTCGCTGGATGGCGTGCTGCTGGCGCAAAATATTAGCCAGTTCGCGCATAAGCCGTTCATCGTCTTTATCACCGCGTGGAAAGAACATGCGGTGGAAGCCTTTGAACTGGAAGCGTTTGACTACATCCTCAAGCCTTATCAGGAATCACGGATTATTAATATGTTGCAGAAGCTGTCCAGCGCCTGGCAGCAACAGCAGCAACTGGCGGTAAGCGGCACGCCCGCGCACAACCCAACCCGCGAAAACGACACCATTAATCTAATTAAAGACGAGCGGATCATCGTCACCAGCATTCACGATATTTATTACGCGGAAGCGCATGAGAAAATGACCTTCGTCTATACGCGCCGTGAATCATTCGTCATGCCGATGAACATCACCGAATTCTGCAGCAAGCTGCCGGCTGCGCACTTCTTTCGCTGTCACCGCTCGTACTGCGTCAATCTGAATAAAATCCGCGAAATTGAGCCATGGTTCAACAACACCTACGTCCTACGATTGCGCGACCTTGAGTTTCAGGTGCCGGTCAGCCGCAGTAAGGTGAAAGAGTTTCGCCAGTTGATGAATCTGTAATGAGATGGGCGGCGCCAAACGCCGCCCGACTGAGAGTGGCTTAGAGTATATACCCAAGCGTCTGGCGCAGATGCGCGCCGGAGCCGAGCAGGCCAGGGTTATCATGAACGATGAGATAGACCGGAATATCCTGCACGTAGGCTTTAAAGCGCCCTTTATCTTCAAACCCGCCGCGGAAACCCGACGCCTTAAAGAACTCAAGGAAACGCGGGACAATGCCGCCCGCGATATACACGCCGCCGAATGTGCCAAGGGTTAGCGCCAGGTTACCGCCAAAGCGCCCCATAATGACGCAGAACAGCGACAGCGCGCGGCGACAATCAATGCAGGTATCCGCCAGCGCACGTTCAGTGACGTCCTTCGGCTGTAGGTTTTCCGGCAAACGGCCATCGGATTTAACGATAGCCCGATACAGATTAACTAATCCAGGGCCGGACAAAACGCGTTCGGCGGACACGTGGCCCAACTCGTTGCGTAACTCCTCGAGAATAATGCCCTCTTCTTCGCTATTCGGCGCGAAATCGACGTGGCCACCCTCGCCCGGCAGGCTCACCCAGCGTTTATCAACATGTACCAGGTGCGCTACGCCAAGACCTGTACCAGCGCCGTAGACGGCGATCGGTTTACCTTCCGCCGGTTGCGCGCCGCCGAACTGGATCAGATGCTCAGTTTTGAGCATTGGGATCGCCATCGACACCGCGGTGAAATCATTAATGATTTCCAGATGCGCAAATCCGAGGTTCTTTTTCATCTCGGCAATAGAAAAAGCCCAGGTATGGTTGGTCATCGCCACCCAGTCGCCGGTGATGGGGCAAGCAATGGCGATGCAGCCATCCTCGACCTTCACGGCTTGTTCGTCGAGATAGACGCGTACAACGGCCTCAAGGCTTGGGTAATCGAGCCCGGAATAAGTTTTAGCGCGGGAAATCTCCCCGCTTGCGATATCACATAACGCCAGACGGGCGTTAGTTCCGCCGACGTCTCCTACTAAAGCAAATTTTGTCATTCCGTTACGGCTCCGCTAAAGTCAAAATAATTCTTTTCGCACACTGTAAATTCATGGCGACATAACAACAACGACCAACGTACAGCCGCCGGTAGTTTAGCGACATTGGTCACATTTAGACTGTAATCTATGTAACATGCCAGTTTATGTCATACACGCAACGTCAGGTTTGGCCTTAAGTTTATCGTTTCAGCACCATTTGCGCCGAAGCTCTTTACAGAGACAGGCAAAGTAGCGCTTCAGGACATTTAAAAGGAACCCTTCATGCTGCACCCGCGCGCCAGAACGATGCTGTTGTTATCGATACCCGCCATTCTTATTGGTATCGCATCCAGCCTGGTATTGATTGTGGCGATGAAGATAGCCGCAGTCCTACAGAGCATCTTGTGGAGCGACCTGCCGGCACATGTCGGCATTGCCGCCGATAGTCCGCTATGGATAATTGCCATCCTCACTCTCACCGGGATCGCCGTGGGGCTGGTGGTCCGTTACAGTCCTGGACATGGTGGGCCAGATCCGGCAACCGAATCCTTAATCGGCGCGCCCATCGCCACCAGCGCGCTACCGGGGTTACTGGCGGCGTTGATTCTCGGCCTCGCGGGCGGCGTGAGTCTCGGGCCGGAACATCCGATCATGGTGGTCAATATCGCGCTTGCCGTCGCCCTTGGCTCACGTCTGTTCCCACGAGTAAGCTCGCTGGACTGGACAATCCTCGCCGCATCGGGAACCATCGGCGCGCTGTTCGGTACGCCGGTTGCCGCGGCGCTTATTTTTTCGCAAACGCTCAATAGCAGCAGCGACGTTCCGTTATGGGACCGGCTATTCGCCCCACTGCTGGCAGCGGCGGCAGGCGCATTGACGACCGGTATCTTTTTCCATCCCAATTTCACCCTGCCGATCCCGCACTATCCACACCTGCGTATCGTCGATATTATCAGCGGCGCGATCGTCACGCTTATCGCCATCGCCGTCGGCATGGTCGCCGTATGGTGTCTACCGCGTCTGCACGCGCTGATCCACCGCCTGAAAAATCCGGTGTTAATGCTAGGTATCGGGGGGTTTTTACTGGGGATCCTGGGCGTTATTGGCGGGCATATTACGCTGTTTAAAGGGCTGGACGAAATGCAGCAACTGGCCTCCAGCCAGACCCTTGGCGCCGGCGATTTTCTACTCATTGCCGTGGTGAAACTGGCGGCGCTGGTGCTGGCGGCCGCCTGTGGCTTCCGCGGCGGGCGTATTTTCCCGGCGGTGTTTGTCGGCGTCTCGTTGGGGCTAATGCTGCATGCCCACGTTGAAGCGGTACCGGCCGCCATTACCATCTCCTGCGCGATCCTCGGCCTGGTGCTGGTCGTCACCCGCGACGGCTGGCTGAGCCTGTTTATGGCGGCAGTGGTGGTGCCGGATACCACCTTGCTGCCGCTGCTATGTATCGTGATGCTCCCGGCCTGGCTACTGCTGGCCGGGAAGCCGCTGATGATTGCCAAACGCCGCGGCGATTAGCTGCGGTTGTTGCGATCTTCCAGCGCCTGGGTAACCGCGCGTAAGAAATCAGGAATATCCATTTTCGGTAGCATCACTTCAACCATCGTTAGCTTATCGGAGTTAACGCTATCGGCCATCGCCTCAGCCAGCTCACCGGTTTGCGATACCCGCCAACAGCGGGAAGGCGTATCCGGCGCAAAAGCATCGGGGAAGCGGCTCCAGTCCCACAACGCAATATCGTTGTAGCGCTGTTCTGGTCCGTGAATGGCGCGCTCGACGGTGTAGCCCTCGTTATTCAACAGCAAAATTAACAGTTTTTGCTTATCGCGCAGCATTGAGCTCATCTCCTGGATAGTGAGCTGCGCGGCGCCATCGCCAATGATTAATACCACCCTTCTGTCCGCGGCGGCGGTCTGCGCGCCGTAAGCGGCAGGTAGCGTGAAACCGATTGAGCCCCATAGCGGTTGCACCAGCAGCGTGGCCTGCGAGGGTAGTTTTAATGAGGCGATACCGAATGCCGAGGTCCCCTGATCGGCAAGAATAATATCGCCCGGCCGCAGCTGTTTCTCGACCGTACTCCAGAAGTTTTTCTGCGTCAGATTACCCTGCGGCGCGCCGGAAGCGTCGGGCGCGATGATATCTGGCGCGCGCCATTCCGCGGACAGCTTGCCAGAAACATCAATGAGGGCCGCCAGCGCCTGATCCATCGGGATTCGGCTGAACCAATGATCGCCAACCCGCGCGGCAAACGGCTGGATTTCGATGGTTTTCTCCGTTGGCAAATGATGGGTAAAGCCGGCGGTAATCGTATCGGTAAAGCGCGTACCCACGCAGATGATGGCATCAGCGCTTTCCATCGCTTCGCGGGTTTGCGGCGCGCTGGCGATCCCGCTATAGGTCCCGGCGAACCCCGTTCCCTGTTCGTCAAATAGCCCTTTACCCATTAGCATGGTGGCGTGGGTAATCGGCGCGGACTTAACCCACTGCTGTAGTGTGTTTTGCAGACCGTAACGCTGAGCGAGAAAATCCGCCAGCAGCGACACGCGGCGACTGCTGCGCAACAGTTTGGCCGCGTGCTCGCGAAAGCCGGCAAGCTGGTTTTCATCGGCCGCGGGGCCCTTAATGACCAGCGCGCGGGCCGGCGGCACCGCACGGGCCTTCGCCACGTCGGCAGGCAGCATCAGATACCCTGGGCGGTGGTGGGTCAGCATGTCGCTTAATACCCGGTCAATTTCGTGACAGGCGTTGCCCGCCGTTAACGTCGCCTGAGAACAGGTAATATGTTCGCTCATCCGCGAGAAATGGGTGAAATCACCATCGCCGAGGGTATGGTGCAGCAGTTCGCCGCGCTGCTGCGCGCCGGTAGATGGCGCGCCCACAATGTGCAGCACCGGGATATGTTCCGCATAGCTACCGGCCACTCCGTTTAACGCGCTTAACTCACCTACGCCATAGGTGGTTAGCAGCGCGCCGGCGCCTTTTATACGCGCATAGCCGTCTGCGGCGTAGGCCGCGTTCAGTTCGTTAGCACAGCCGACCCATCCCAAATTTTGATGGGCTATCACGTGATCGAGAAACTGTAAGTTGTAATCACCAGGTACGCCGAACAGGCGATCGATACCACAATCTACGAGACGATCCAGCAGATAATCGCCAATGGTGTAAGTCGGTTGCATATCCATAATCCTTGTTGTTGTGCAGGTAATCTGAGTATTAGATATGCGTTTTACCTGTCCAGATTGTGAGCAATAATGAGGGTGGAAAGCAAAATTTACGCGTTATCCCCATATACTCCGCATGCAACATTGATTAGTGTAAACGTATACACACCCTGTTTTGATGCGGAGGAAGTATGGTTTACCAGGCAAGCGACACGCGTTATCAGACCATGGAATACCGCCGATGCGGGCGCAGCGGCCTGAAGCTACCGGCGATATCTCTCGGTCTGTGGCATAACTTTGGCGATGAGACACAGGTCGAGGTCAGCCGCCAGTTGCTGCGTCACGCCTTCGACCTCGGGATTACCCACTTCGACCTGGCGAACAATTACGGCCCACCGCCGGGATCGGCGGAGAGCAACTTCGGGCGGATCCTGAAAGAAGATTTTCTGCCCTACCGCGACGAACTCATCATCTCCAGTAAAGCGGGCTATACCATGTGGGATGGTCCTTATGGCGACTGGGGATCGCGTAAGTATCTGGTCGCCAGTCTCGACCAGAGCCTGAAGCGGATGGGTCTTGAGTACGTCGATATCTTTTATCACCACCGCCCGGACCCGGAAACGCCGCTGGAAGAGACCATGCGCGCGTTGGATCATCTGGTTCGCCAGGGAAAAGCGCTCTACGTTGGTTTATCGAACTACCCGCTCGAGCTGGCACGTCAGGCTATCGCTATCCTCAACGATCTCGGCACGCCTTGCCTGATTCACCAACCCAAATATTCGATGTTTGAACGCTGGGTGGAAGAAGGATTATTAGCGATGCTGCAGGCCGAAGGCGTGGGAAGTATAGCGTTTTCACCGCTGGCTGGCGGCCAGTTGACCAACCGCTATCTAAACGGTATTCCGCCAGACTCGCGCGCAGCCAGCAATAGCCGTTTTTTACAGCCGGAACAGCTCACCGCCGAGCGGCTGGAAAAAGTCCGCCAGCTTGACGCCATTGCCGGGCGCCGCGGACAGAAGCTATCACAGATGGCCCTGGCCTGGGTGCTGCGTGAAGATAAAGTGACGTCAGTGCTGATCGGCGCCAGTAAAACGGCGCAACTGGACGATGCCGTGGGTATGTTAAGCAATCGTCGGTTCAGCGCTGAAGAGTGCGCCGCCATTGATGCGATCCTTGCGGTGTAAACTCATTTTTACTTTGGCAAAAAGTGCTATTTCTTGCGATTTAAGAGTTCCCTGATGCTACGCCTCTTTACCGGCTCGTAATATCTGGTTAACAGGTCATTAAGACCCGATCGTGAGGAGAAGAGTATGTTCAGGTCACTGATTCTGGCTGCGGTACTGCTGGCGTGCGCGCCGGTTATCGCCAATGCTGGTGAAATCACCCTGCTGCCATCGGTAAAATTACAAATTGGCGATCGTGACGGTTACGGTAACTACTGGGACGGTGGCGGCTGGCGCGACCGTGATTACTGGCGTCGTCATTATGAATGGCGCGATCACCGCTGGCATCGCCATGATAACGGCTGGCATCGCGGTTGGGATAAACGCGGCTGGGATCGCGGTCGTGCTTACGAGCGCGGCTATCGCGAAGGCTGGAACGATCGCCGTGGCGGCTGGGGCCGAGGCCCTGGCGGCGGGCGCGGACATGGTCACGGGCACCACTAATTGATAAAGGGAGCGAAAGCTCCCTTTTTTGTTGCCGTATTAATCTAATGCGGAACCAATAATCAGCCAGCCGTTCAGCGCCACCACAATCGCCACAATCAGCCAACCGATGCGTTTTACCCAGCGACTGTTTACCAGATCGCCCATTAACCGCGCATCGCTGGTAAAAATCAGCAGCGGCACCAGCGCCAGCGCAATCCCGAAGCTCAGCAATACCTGGCTCATCACCAGGATACGCGTTGGATCCAGCCCCATCATAATCACGATAAACGACGGCAGCATGGTGATAGTCCGGCGAAACCACAGCGGAATATGGAAGCGGATAAACCCCTGCATCACGACCTGCCCGGCAAGCGTTCCGACTACCGTCGACGAGAGACCGGCGGCAACCAGACTGAGACCAAAAATCGTCGCGGCGGCATGGCTAAGCAGCGGTTCGAGAGTTAAATAAGCCTGGTCGAGATCGGCCACGCCGGTGTGGCCGTTGAAGTGAAACGCAGCGGCGGCGGTCGCCATCATCGCCAGGTTAACGAAGCCGGCAATGGTCATTGCAATCGCCACGTCCCAACGCGTGGCGTTATAGCGTTCTTTGCGCGAGCCGTCGTGCAGGTTTTGCGTCAGCGATGAGTGCAGATAGATAACGTGCGGCATAATCGTCGCCCCGAGAACCCCGGCGGCAAGGAATACCGCTTCGCCATTCGGCAGGCTCGGAATAATCATGCCTTTGGCCAGCGGCGCTAACGCCGGCTGCGAGAAGATAAGCTCGACCACATACGCCACCGCCACAAACAGCAGCAGCCCGCCGATGACTTTTTCCAGCGGTTTCTGCCCGCGACGCTGCAACATCAGGATCAGGAAGGTGGCGACGCCGGTCAGCACCGCCCCCTGTAATAAGGAAACGCCGAGCAGCAGCTTAAAGCCGATGGCCGCGCCGATGAATTCAGCCAGATCGGTCGCCATGGCGATAATTTCCGCCTGTATCCAGTAAAACCACACCACCGGGCGCGGGTAATGGTCGCGGATCTGTTCCGCGAGGTTTTTACCGGTGGCGATACCGAGCTTGGCCGATAACACCTGAATCAGCATCGCCATCAGGTTCGCCCATACCACTACCCATAACAATTGATAGCCAAAGCTGGCGCCAGCCTGGATATTCGTGGCGAAGTTACCCGGATCGATGTAGCCGATGGCAGCAATGAATGCGGGCCCCATCAGTGCGAGCCTCATCTTGCGCGCTGCGCGACCGCTGCTATTCTCAACGCGACTGTTAGTCATTTTCTGCCCCTGGAAATATAGCCTTTGCTATGTTTAATGCTATCAAAATGCGAATGATTATCAAGTTCATTTAGAAAGGTGATAATGATTGCTTTGATAGGAGGGAACGATAGCAGGCCAAATAACGAAACGGGCGTGAAGCTGTCGACAACGCGCCTTTCATCAGATTAGTACATTAATGCAACTTTTAATACCTTTGCATAACATAACAAAAATGTACGATTGATCACTATTTTTGTTATTGGTCACATATCCTTGCAATAGTGTGGATTCGATCTCGTTTTATTTAGGCTTGTTGCATAGAATGTGCACGGAAATTTAACCTGCCTCATATTTGGAGCAAATATGGACCGCGTCTTGCATTTTGTCCTCGCGATCGTTGTGGTGGCTATACTGGCCTTGCTGGTCAGTCACAACCGTAAGCAGATCCGCATTCGTTATGTTATTCAATTACTTGTTATTGAAGTTTTGCTGGCCTGGTTCTTCCTGAACTCCGATGTCGGTCTGGGTTTCGTGAAAGGCTTTTCTGAGATGTTCGAGAAACTTCTCGGTTTCGCCAACGAAGGCACCAACTTCGTATTCGGTAACATGAACGATAAAGGTCTGGCCTTCTTCTTCCTGAAGGTTTTGTGCCCAATCGTCTTTATTTCCGCGCTGATTGGTATTTTACAGCATATTCGCATTCTGCCGATTGTCATCCGCGCGATCGGTACCGTGCTGTCGAAAGTTAACGGCATGGGTAAACTGGAATCTTTCAACGCCGTTAGCTCGCTGATCCTCGGCCAGTCGGAAAACTTCATCGCCTATAAAGATATTCTCGGCAAAATGTCGCGCAACCGTATGTACACCATGGCGGCAACCGCGATGTCTACCGTTTCGATGTCCATCGTCGGCGCCTATATGACTATGCTGCAGCCGAAGTATGTGGTTGCCGCGCTGGTGCTCAACATGTTCAGCACCTTTATTGTTCTGTCGCTGATTAACCCGTATCGCGTTGAGCAGAGCGAAGAAAACCTGCAGATGTCCAATCTGCACGAAGGTCAGAGCTTCTTCGAAATGCTGGGCGAATACATTCTGGCAGGCTTTAAAGTAGCGATTATCGTTGCGGCGATGCTGATCGGCTTTATCGCGCTGATTTCCGCGCTCAACGCCCTGTTCGCCACCGTCACCGGCTGGTTTGGCTACAGCATCTCCTTCCAGGGGATCCTCGGCTACATCTTCTACCCGGTTGCGTGGGTGATGGGTGTGCCGGCGAGCGAAGCGCTGCAGGTAGGCAGTATCATGGCGACCAAACTGGTGTCTAACGAATTCGTGGCGATGATGGATCTGCAGAAAGTGGCAGCGACGCTCTCCCCGCGTGCGGAAGGTATCATCTCCATCTTCCTGGTCTCCTTCGCCAACTTCTCTTCTATCGGCATCATCGCCGGGGCGATTAAAGGCCTGAATGAAGAGCAAGGTAACGTGGTTTCTCGCTTTGGTCTGAAACTGGTTTACGGTTCCACGCTGGTCAGCGTGTTGTCAGCCTCTATCGCTGCGCTGGTACTGTAATCACAAACAGACGTTAATAAAATAACAAGCCGGGCTGCAGTATCGCCCGGCTTTTTTACGCCTTCAATTCGCTTAACGGCTGCGGTTTGCCAATCAGGTAGCCCTGCAAATAATCGACGCCCAGCGCCAACAGCATCGCCTTTTGCGCCTGAGTCTCTACGTACTCTGCGACGACCGTTAACTGTTTCGCCCGCGCGATTTCGATAATGGATTTCACGATAATCGCATCAAGCTGGTCGCTCTCGATTTCGTGCACGAAGCAGCCGTCAATTTTTACGATATCCGCCTGCAGGCTCTTCAGACGCTCATAGTTGGCGTAGCCGGTACCGAAGTCATCAATGGCGATAGCGCAACCGAACTCACTCAGCAGCTGAATATTATGCATGCTGGTATCCGCATTCGAGAACGCCTGCTCTTCAGTTATCTCAATCGTGATATAAGCAGGCGAAACGCGATAACGCTTAAACAGCGCGATAATCTGCGCGGCGCTATCCTTTTGCATCAGCGTATACGGCAGCAAATTGACGGAGAAGCGTCGGCCGGGATGTTGATCAAGCTGGCTGAACAACGTTTCCAGCACCAGCATATCGAAGCGCTGACTGAGGTTAAACTGTGCAATAAGTGGAATAAACCGATCCGGCGTGATAATCGTCTCGCCGCAGCGCATACGGGTGAGGATTTCGTAATAGCCCTCCCCCTCCGCATTCTGAATCGGCTGCGCGTACAGCAGAAGATTACGCTCGTTCAGCGCTTGTTTTATTTTCGTCAGCATCCGCACCTGTTCGGTTGTTTGGTCGGAAACCTCCTCCTGCGCGGTATCTAACGCCAGCACCCGCTGCACGGCGCCAGCCTGCTCCGATAACCAACTAAGCTGGCCGAGCATAGGGTGTAATTCGGTCTCAATGCCGCTGTAACTCCCCCACGCCGCGCCAAACTCTAAATCCAGAACCTGGTTATGCCAGTTAAATTTAGCGTGGTTAAGCATCGCGACGATGTGATTTAGCCGCGCAGCCGGTTCCGGCCCCTCAATCACCAGCAATAACTCGCTACCCGGGAGCTGATAAATTTTATCGCGGTGGTCCAGTAGCGGCTGCAGACGGCGGGCTATTTGCCGCTTGCACTCTACGCGCATCATCATGCCGTAATGGCGGCTAAGGAAGTCCAGGTTTTCGATGCGCAGACTGCTAATAACAACCCGCGGCGACTGGCGCAAATGTCCTTCCAGCGCCCGCAAATTGGGTAACCCGGTTAACGGATCTTCTTCAGCTCGATCGCGCCAGCGTTGTTTAATTCTGTCACTACGCGAATAAATATCTGTCATGTAAAACAAACAAATCGTGAATGAAATTAACACCGACAGGACAAATGACAAGGAGTACCCCGACTGAACACCCTGCAGAAAATTTTTGTTATAGGCGACTAAAAAGAATGCCGAAATAGCCCACGTAATGCGAATTAACTCATGCCCCAGACGCCCAATACCAACGAAGTAGAGAATAAAAATAATTGGCACCAGATATCCGGCAATTAAATCGGAATCAAAAGGCGCACAAAGCACCAGCATGATTGTGATTAATGCCATAAACCAGTACAAGGTAAAGGTTCTTTTTTCTTTCACCAGCCACGGTTGACAATGACGCAGCCAAAACACCCGCCGATAACGTGGGCTAACTATCATTCTCATCGGATAATAGAAAGCGGTCGTAAAGATTAAGGCGGCGCATATCAACGCCTGGATATCAATAACGGAATAGATGATTGACGCGGTACTGAAGTAGCTGGAGACGGCAAGCGGGAAGGCGAAGAAGCGCCCCGCCAGATACATCGTCAGCTTGAGCAGGATGGGAGCAAAGAAGCCGCCCCAGAAGATGCGGCGACCAATATGGCGCTTGGCCGGCCTTCCGCTACGCCATTTTTTTCCCGACAACGAACGCATGATTGCGAAGGTGAAAAAGACGGAAAATAATTGACAGAATAACAGGATAGCGGCCTGCGTATAGGTTAGTTCTATTATAAATGTATTAGTAATTGCAAACGCAACAATCAAGGGAGCAACAGCATAACGACCAAAAATACAAATGGTTGCGTACATGACGCTTAATGGCAGCCATGCCAGATAAATTTGTTTTCCGTCGATAAGGGTTTGCGGAGAAATTAATCGAGAAAGCGGAATAAAAATCAAACAAACAATTAACGCCAGCAGAGTTTTTTTAACTTTGATGTTAAATATGTCAGTCATTATTGTTAATCAACACCTCTGCGGCTAAAAATTATAGGCAATCAGAAAATAGTATGTTGGTTAATAATGGCAGGCAAGAAAATAAACCGAGAAAAATTCCTAAATTACGTTGGTTTTTATTTGCTCGATACACGCTGACGTAAGCTGAAAATCATTTACATTGAGGACGCTAAAGCAAAAACCCCCGCCGTAGCGAGGGTTCGAATTTTGGTGGAGCTAAGCGGGATCGAACCGCTGACCTCTTGCATGCCATGCAAGCGCTCTCCCAGCTGAGCTATAGCCCCACAGGACCTCTTTACGAACCAAATCCGCTGGGTGCAGAATTTGGTGGAGCTAAGCGGGATCGAACCGCTGACCTCTTGCATGCCATGCAAGCGCTCTCCCAGCTGAGCTATAGCCCCGTAACGTAAAGCGTGTCGTGTTGACGGGCGGCATAATATGAATTCCTTCGCCAGGTGTCAACGGCAAAATTACCCCTCCTGATTCAATCGCTGAAAAAGCAGGCAAATAGCTGACAATGCGAGCCTTATCGCAGGCAGGCGTTAAACATGTCACTATTTCCTGTAAAAGGATGCTATAACATGAAGCACTAATTCCCACATATTTACTCAGGAAATAGTATGCTCAAGGAACGAATGACTCCGGAAGAAATTGCGCATCTAACTGGCTTCAGCCGACAGACGATAAATAAATGGGTTCGTAAAGAGGGGTGGCAAACTTCTCCGCGGCCTGGCGTACAGGGAGGCAAAGCGCGTCTCGTACACGTTAACGAGCAGGTACGGGAGTTTATCCGCAATGCCCAACGCGTAGCGGAAACGCCCTCTCCCTATTCGGTCGCCGAGACCGATCTCGAACCCTTATTGCTTACGCTCTGCAAAGAGATGACTCATCGCGAACAGAAGCAGCTAATGTCGCTGCTGCTGCGCGAAGGCATTACCGGGTTGTTAAACCGTCTTGGAATACGCGGCCAGTAAAATAAGAATGATGAAACTAAAAGAAAAAATGACGCCTGCAGAGCTTGCCGAAGTTCTGGGTCTGGCCAGACAAACGGTCAACCGTTGGGCGCGAGAACAAAAGTGGCGAACCGAAGCGATTCCCGGCGTCAAAGGCGGGCGTGCGCGTTTGATTGTCATCGATAGGACAGTGATTGATTTTCTGACCAATATTCCGGCATTTCGCCATCTGAATGAAGAGTACCAGCTCGCCGAACAGCCCGGCGGCTACTTTATCAATGAAGCGGATGCGGTATGGCGGCAAATCGCCGATACGCTGCAGCTGATGACCGCCGCGGAACAAACTCACCTGCGCGATCTTCTTGCCCGCGATGGCATTAGTGGCTTCCTGGCGCGGTTAGGTATTAGCCCCGTCAAAAAATAGCGGCGAAAAAAAACGGCAGGATTAACCTGCCGCTTGCTTTAGCTTACGCTCGGCCTCAGGACTGCTGGCTTTCGCGTTCGGCGATAAACGCCAGCGCTTTGTTGATACGTTCAACGCTACGGGATTTACCGATAGCATGAACGGTGACGTCCAGCGCCGGAGATTGACCCGCGCCGGTCACGGCCACGCGCAGCGGCATGCCTACTTTCCCCATGCCCACTTCCAGCTCATCGGCGGTCGCCTGAATCGCATGGTGGACATTTTCCGCCGTCCAGTCGCTAATGGCCGCCAGCTTATCGCGAACCACTTCCAGCGGCTGACGCGCCACCGGACGCAGGTGTTTCTTCGCCGCATCGGCGTCGAACTCGGCGAACTCTTCATAGAAGTAGCGGCAGCTCTGGGCAATCTCTTTCAGCGTTTTGCAACGCTCGCCCAGCAGCTTAACCAGCTCGGACAACTGAGGGCCGTTACGGGTATCGATATTTTCCTGCTCAATGTGCCACTGCAGATGCGTCGCCACATATTCCGCCGGCAGCGTGTTGATGTAGTGATGGTTTAACCACAGCAGTTTATCGGTGTTGAACGCACTGGCGGACTTGCTCACCGCGCCCAGCGAGAAGAACTCGATCATCTCTTCGCGAGTGAAGATCTCCTGATCGCCATGGGACCAACCCAGGCGCACCAGATAGTTCAGCAGCGCTTCCGGCAGGTAGCCGTCGTCGCGGTACTGCATCACGCTCACCGCGCCGTGGCGCTTGGAGAGTTTTTTACCGTCATCGCCGTTGATCATCGATACGTGCGCATACACCGGTACCGGCGCATTCAGCGCTTTAAGAATGTTGATCTGACGCGGGGTATTGTTGATGTGGTCTTCGCCGCGGATCACGTGGGTGATCGCCATATCCCAGTCATCCACCACGACGCAGAAGTTGTAGGTCGGAGAGCCGTCGGTACGGCGAATGATCAGATCGTCCAGCTCCTGATTGCTGAATTCGATCGGCCCGCGGATTTGATCGTCAAAGATAACCGAACCTTCCTGCGGATTAGCAAAACGCACGACGCAAGGCTCATCGGCGGCGTGATGCTGATGATCATGGCGGCAGCGACCGTCGTAGCGCGGTTTTTCACCGTTCGCCATCTGTTCTTCGCGCAGCGCGTCCAGACGTTCTTTCGAGCAGTAGCATTTATAAGCTGTGCCTGCTTCCAGCATTTCATCAATAACCGCGTTATAGCGATCGAAACGTTTAGTCTGGAAATACGGGCCTTCGTCCCATTCCAGATTCAGCCAGTTCATCCCATCCATGATGGCTTCAATTGCTTCCGGGGTGGAGCGTTCGAGATCGGTGTCTTCAATACGCAGCACAAACTCACCGCCGTGGTTACGTGCAAAAAGCCAGGAATAGAGAGCAGTACGCGCACCGCCAACGTGCAGATAGCCTGTTGGGCTTGGCGCGAAGCGAGTTTTGATTTTCATGAAATGGCCTTACGTTTAATAAAGATGCCGATAGCCGGCAGTGTTCTTGGAATTGATAGGGGAATATTCTAACACCACAGGCTGATTCCTCAATGTAGATCCCGCTTCAACATCACGCTTTACCATTTTTGTTTATAAATCATACGCCGAAGCTGATTTTGCGATCGCTTTGTTTAATTTTACGACGAACAAACAAATTATTTAGAAAAGGCGTTGACTCAATTTCAACTCTCCCTATAATGCGACTCCACACAGCGGGGGTGATTAGCTCAGCTGGGAGAGCACCTCCCTTACAAGGAGGGGGTCGGCGGTTCGATCCCGTCATCACCCACCAACTACTTTACGTAGTCTCCGCCGTGTAGAACAGAAAATTGAGAAGTGGGTGATTAGCTCAGCTGGGAGAGCACCTCCCTTACAAGGAGGGGGTCGGCGGTTCGATCCCGTCATCACCCACCACTTTCTCGCCAGCTGGATTTTCTGTCAAAATGTGAAGTACCGAAGTGGGTGATTAGCTCAGCTGGGAGAGCACCTCCCTTACAAGGAGGGGGTCGGCGGTTCGATCCCGTCATCACCCACCACTTCGGGTCGTTAGCTCAGTTGGTAGAGCAGTTGACTTTTAATCAATTGGTCGCAGGTTCGAATCCTGCACGACCCACCAATGTAAAAAGGCGCCCTAAAGGCGCCTTTTTGCTATGCGCAGAACGCCAGATAGCGGAACGGCCTGCAACGACAGCCAACAATGAAGAACAGGCTATCAATACGCTTCTGACGGAGTTTTTTCACTTTCCACTCCAGGTTCGATAATCGCCACGACGGTACAGGGTGGCGGCGGCATGATTCCATTATTAATCGCTATCAGATTGCCATCCTCTCTTTGCGCAAACAGCGGTGTTGCACCGGGGTTGGTGCTGAGATACTCCGGCCAGCCAAAATTGTTATTCAGGCGAGTGACTTTCATGACTGCGCCTTTCGCTATCAAGCTACTAAGCCGTGCCCAGGTCATTTCAGTATCGAAAAGCTGTTCGTGACGCGTTTCTTTCTCACTACGTCCTTTGGTCACAGGCCCCGTACGGATTGAGAAGACGCGATTATTACCAAATATATGCTGAAAATGCAGGGCGGTCAGCGCATTCTGGTGACGATTAGGCGACAAGGCGATCACCTGACGAATCTCACTCAGATTCAGGTAGTTTTCCGCATGTTCAGACCAGACATTGCCATAATATGTTGGTAACCCTTCCATTCTTGCCAGCCGGTAGTATTCCCAGCTGTTATCGCTCAGCTGAACCGGAATATCGAGTTTTCTGAGCGCCTGGGCCAGGGTTCTGGCGACCGTATTCGCCCCGACAATCAGCACTCCTCGAGGCCTACGTTGCTGCACGCCAAGCCAGCGCGCCAATTGACTGCTGGTAAGGCTTTGCAAAACTACCGTACCTATAATGATTGCGAAAACGACGGTTACCAGCTGATCCGCGTTCTCATAGCCTTTTTTTTGCAGCGTCAAAGCAAACAGGGAACTGACGGCGGCAGCAACGATTCCGCGCGGGGCGATCCAACATAACATCAGCCTGTCACGCCAATGCAAGCTGGAACGCCATGTCGAGACAAGAATGCATAGTGGACGGGCCACAAACTGGACGATCAGCATCAATATCAGCAGCGGCCAGCCCATCGCCCAGAGTGCATGGATATCAAGACGGGCCGCCAGGATGATAAATAGCGCTGAAAGTAAGATGGCGGATAGCTCTTCTTTAAATTCAACGATATCCGAGGTCTCAACCTCTCGCATATTAGCCAGCCAGATCCCCAGAACCGTTACCGCAAGCAGACCAGATTCATCAGCCAGCGTATTGGACACGCCAAACGTCAATAGAACGAAGGATAAAACAGCGAAGTTTTGCAGATAACCCGGGATCCAACCACGCCTGAGCGCATTCCCTAAGAACACGCCAAATACCGCCCCGCTCACCAGCCCTATAACGACCGTTTTTGTAAGCATGATCAGCAAATGAAGCCATGTGCCCGTTTGCTCCTGCAAAGTAATAAACTCAAATACTAATAGTGTAAAAATCGCTCCCACCGGATCAATGACGATCCCTTCCCAGCGCAGTACCTGATTAATAGAGGCTGTTGGGCGAACCACTCGCATGAGTGGAGAAATCACTGTCGGCCCTGTAACCACCGTGACCGCCCCGATCAGCGCTGAAATCTGCGGCGTGAGGCCTAAAATCCCCCAGCAGGTTAGTGAGATAACGGCGAAGGTAATCAACATTCCAATTGTGACCAAATTGCGCACAATACCACCCAAGCCGCGAATCTCGTCAAAGCGTAGCGTTAGGGCCCCTTCAAACAGAATGATGGCCACCGACAGCGATACCAGTGGGAAAAGTAGAGGACCAAATAATATATCCGGTTGCAATAAATGCACCCCGGGGCCAAGTAGTACGCCGATGAGCAGCAGCGGCAGGATAGAAGGTATACGTAATCGCCACGCCAACCACTGAGCAAGCAGCGAAGCAATGGAAATAATAACGAGCATAAAAGGGACTGATAATTCCATTTTTACCATTCTCAAATAGCGTCTGGAAAATTCAACAGCTCGGCAGCCCGACAATGACACGCTCCGCTCTATTCTCTGTATAGTGTAAACAAGTTGATCGAACGTAGTGTATTTAAACAATGATTCAAATTGGGGCTGTTGATTTCTGAACAGACTAAATTAGGGTTTTCACCAGGCATGAGAAAAGGAAATATCTACGATTGTGCAGTATAAAAAGTAGCGTTCCCCACCAGCGTTAAGAATGACGCTTAGCGCTGATACAGCGGGTCCTCGACCCTGGCTGATGTAAGGTTTGCGCCCTCTTCGCGTACGATCTCCCATAGCGCCTGCGCCGCGGTCGACAGCGAGCGATTTTTTCGCTGCGCCAGCATCAATTGGCGCTCCACAACCGGGGTTAATCTTTTTACCTGCAAACGGCTGCCCTGCGGCAAGGGTAAAGCCAGCGCCGGCAGCACGCTAATACCAATCCCCGATTCCACCATCGGGAACAGCGTCGCCGGATGACCAATCTCCTGTACGATATCGGCTTTGATGGCGAAACGCGCCAGCGCGGCATCAATCAGCGGCCGACTGCCGGAAGCATAGTCCTGCAATACCAGCCTCTCCCCCTGCAGCTCCTGCCAGTTGACCGATGACTGCCGGGAAAAGCGGTGATCCTCACGGCATAACAACAGAAAAGGTTCCGCCAACACGGACTCGCACTGCAGATCTGCCGCCGTCCCCGGATCGATAACGATACCAAAATCAACCTCGCCCTGACGGATACTTTCCAGCACCCACTGCTGCGGCCTGTCATGCAGTACGAAATCAATATCCGGATAGCGGCGATTGCTATGTGCGATGCATTGCGGGATTAGATGCGCCGAGATAGTCTGGCTGGCGGCGACGCGCACGGTCCCCGTCAACTGCTGCCCTACCCGCCCCGCTTCACGTAGGGTCACATGGAGTTCATCAAGCAAACGCTCAAGCCTGCCCGCCAGCTGATGGCCTGCCTCGGTGAGCACCACTTCACGCGTTGTTCTGTCGAGCAAACGTACGCCGGTCTGGTGCTCCAGCTCCTTAACACTATGGCTTACTGCCGACTGGCTGAGACCAATAATCTCCCCGGCACGGCTAAAACTGCGCGCCCTGGCAACGGTGATAAAGACCCTTAACTGACGTAGCGAGTAATTCATCTTTTTTATTCATGAATAGATGCAATAAATCAATTTTATTTCTCAAAACAAAGAAAGCACAATAGCGGCATCGAATTTCAGGAGCGTTTATGAAACTTTTCCGCATTCTTGATCCATTTACACTGACATTGATTACCGTGGTTCTGCTGGCCTCGTTCTTTCCGGCGCGCGGCGAATTCGTCCCTTTCGTCGAGCACCTCACCACCGCCGCTATCGCGCTATTATTCTTTATGCATGGCGCCAAGCTGTCGCGTGAAGCGATTATCGCCGGCGGCAGCCACTGGCGTTTACACCTGTGGGTGATGTGCAGCACCTTTATTGTTTTTCCGGTTCTGGGGGTTCTGTTTGCGTGGTGGGCGCCGATTAAGGTCGACCCGATGCTTTATAGCGGTTTTATTTACCTTTGTATCTTACCGGCGACCGTACAGTCAGCAATTGCCTTTACTTCGCTCGCCGGCGGTAACGTCGCCGCGGCGGTCTGTTCCGCTTCAGCGTCAAGTCTGCTCGGTATTTTTGTCTCGCCATTGCTGGTAGGACTGCTGATGCATTTGCATGGCGCTGGCGGCGATCTGGAACAGGTCGGTAAGATTATGCTGCAGCTGCTGCTGCCGTTTGTACTCGGCCACCTGTCGCGCCCGTGGATCGGTAGTTGGGTGGCGAAACATAAAAAATGGATTGGCAAAACCGACCAGACCTCAATCCTGCTGGTGGTCTACTCCGCCTTTAGCGAAGCCGTCGTCAATGGAATCTGGCATAAAGTGGGCGTGGGATCGCTGCTGTTTATCGTCGTTGTCAGCCTGGTGCTGTTGGCTATTGTCATCGCGATCAATATCTTTGTCGCCCGCCGCTGCGGCTTTAGCAAGCCGGATGAAATTACCATCGTCTTCTGCGGCTCGAAAAAGAGCCTGGCGAACGGGATACCGATGGCGAATATCCTGTTCCCGGCGTCGATTCTGGGAATAATGGTGCTGCCGCTAATGATCTTCCATCAGATCCAACTGATGGTCTGCGCCGTACTGGCTCGTCGCTATAAAGCGCAGACAGACGCCCAACAGGCGCAGGAGAAACCCCGCGCCACGGCAGGTTAACGCGGTTGTTTCAGGGGCCGAACCAGTTGCGTCAGCCCCTCGGTCTTGATCAATAAGGTCAACGCCATCAGCTCGCCGAGATGCCCGGCAGGGAATTGATCCTTACGGGCAAACCACAGCAAATACTCTTCCGGGACGTCGATCAAGCGGCGCCCCTTATATTTGCCAAACGGCATCTCGGTATTAGCAATCTCGATGAGCTGCGCTTTATCCACGTTACTCTCCCAGCAGGCGCATCATTTCGGCTTCATCGATAACCTTTATGCCTAACTCCTGCGCCTTCGCAAGCTTAGAGCCCGCCGCTTCGCCGGCAATCACCAAATCGGTTTTCTTCGACACGCTGCCGGCGACTTTCGCCCCCAGCGCGACCAGCCGCGCTTTGGCATCATCGCGCGACAGCTGGCTCAGGCTACCGGTTAATACCACTGTTTTACCGGCAAACGGACTGTCAATTTCTTCCGCCTTCACCACCACCGGCGCCGGCCAGCGGACACCTTCCGCGCGCAGTTGCGCGATAACCTCGCGGTTGCTCTCTTCGGCGAAGAAGTTAAAAGTATGCGTGGCGACGACAATCCCGACGTCAGGCACCTTCTGTAGTTCCTCAATTGAAGCCTGTTCCAGCGCTTCAATCGTGCCAAAATGCGCCGCCAGTCCCGCGGCAGTCGCTTCGCCAACCTCACGGATACCTAACGCGTACAGGAAGCGGGCGAAGGTCGTCTCTTTTGCTTTTTCCAGCGCGTTGACCACGTTTTGCGCCGACTTCGGCCCCATGCGATCCAGCCCGGTTAGCTTACCGGCGCTGAGGCGGAACAGATCGGCTGGCGTATGCACGTACTCTTTCTCAACCAGCTGATCGATGATTTTATCGCCCATACCGTCGACATCCAGCGCCCGTCGGGAGACAAAGTGCTTCAGCGCTTCTTTACGCTGCGCCCCGCAGATAAGCCCGCCGGTACAGCGCGCCACCGCTTCCCCTTCTACGCGTTCAACATCGGAATGACAGACCGGGCAATGGGTTGGGAAGATGATTTCACGCGTATGCTCCGGGCGTTCGGAAAGCACTACGTTGACGACCTGCGGGATCACGTCACCGGCACGGCGAATTACCACTTTATCGCCAATGCGCAAGCCTAAACGTTCGATTTCGTCGGCGTTATGCAGCGTGGCGTTACTGACCAGCACCCCGGCCACGTGCACCGGTTCCAGGCGCGCAACCGGCGTAATCGCTCCGGTACGGCCAACCTGGAATTCCACATCGTTGACGAAAGTCATCTGCTCCTGGGCCGGGAATTTAAAGGCCACCGCCCAGCGCGGAGCGCGGGCAACGAAACCGAGCTGCTCCTGCAACGCCAGCGAATCAACTTTTATCACCACGCCGTCAATATCAAAACCAAGATGCGGACGGTCTTCCTCAACCTGGCGATAGTAAGTAAGCACTTCCTCTGGAGAATGACACAGCTTCACGCGGTCGCTCACCGGCAATCCCCACTGCTTAAACTGCTGCAAACGCGCAGAGTGGCTGGCCGGCAGTTCGCCGCCTTCCAGCACGCCAACGCCGTAGCAGAAGAAAGTAAGCGGTCGCTTCGCGGTAATACGCGGATCCAACTGGCGCAACGAGCCCGCGGCGGCATTGCGCGGGTTAGCAAACACTTTGCCGCCGGTGCGGCGCGCTTCTTCATTAATTTTTTCAAATCCGGCCTGCGGCAGGAACACTTCCCCGCGTACTTCCAGACGCGCCGGAATATTGTCGCCGCGTAGCTTCAGCGGAATAGCGCGAATGGTTCGCACGTTGGAGGTGATATCCTCGCCGGTAGTGCCATCGCCACGGGTCGCCGCCTGCATCAGCACGCCGTTTTCATACAGGATACTGACCGCGAGGCCATCGAGCTTGAGCTCACAGCACCAGGTCAGGTCCGCGGTATCGCTTAAACGATCCTGCACGCGTTTGTTAAAGGCGAGGAAACTCTCTTCATCAAAGACGTTATCCAGCGACAGCATTGGCACTTCATGGCGAATCTGGCTGAAAGAGGCCAATGGCGCCGCGCCCACGCGCTGGGTCGGCGAGTCGGGGGTTATCAGTTCAGGATGTTGCGCTTCGAGTTCGCGCAGTTCACGCATCAGCCGGTCATATTCCGCATCGGGAATCTCCGGAGTGTCCATAACATGATACAGATATTCATGATGGCGAAGGGTAGTTCGCAGTTCAGTCAGTTTTTGTTCGATTGGTTCCATATCGCACCATCAATGATAAAAAACCCCCGACGGGCGGGGGTTCAGATTAAGCAGACGACACGCTAGCGCGTAGATCAGGCGTTAGCCTCTTTTACTTCGCGAATACGATCCTGGTACTCGCGCAGTTTCTGCGGCGTCATCATCCGACGCTGGTCGTCAAGCACCACGCCGCCAACTTCATCGGCGATGTACTGCGCCGATTGCAGCATCAGTTTAAAGTTTTGCAGCTCGTCGCCAAACGACGGCACCTGCATAAAGATAGTCACGCCTGGCGTGGTCATATCCACCATCGCATCCGGATTGAAGGTGCCAGGTTTAACCATGTTCGCCAGGCTAAACAATACCTGTCCGCTACCGTCCGGGCTTAAATGACGATGGAAAATATTCATATCGCCAAACTTAAAGCCGGCCTGCTGGATGCTGTTGATCAGCAGTTCACCGTTAAGCTGCGAACCGTGATGCGCGGCGACGTTCATCACGATGACCGTCTCTTTGCGCTCTTTCGGCTGCGGCGCGGCGGCGGGCTGCTGAGGTTCAGCGGCTGGCGCTTCAGGCGCCTGTTGCGGCTGCGGCGCGGCAGGCTGTTGAACCGGCGCAGGTTGTTGAGCAACAGGTTGTTGGACTGGCGCCGGCTGTTGCGCTACAGGCTGCTGCGGCGCAGGCTGCACCGGCTGCTGGTATTGCGGCGGTACCGGCTGAGGCTGGGTCGGCTGCGGCTGATGGACCGGCTGCGCAGGGGCAACGTGCTGCGGCGGCTGAACGTGCGGCTGCGGAGCAACAGGCTGCTGCGGACGCGGCGCGTGCGGCGGCGCCTGATGCACCGGCTCGTCCTGACGCACAGGCTGCTGCACCTGACGCTCGTACGGAGGCTGATACTGGTGTTGCGGCGCCTGACGAGGTGCTTCTTGCTCCCCATATGCGCCGTTCGGGGCGTGATTAACCCGGTGAACGCGAACTTCACCTACGCCTTCAACATCGTCATCAAAGTCATCGCCTTCCGATGTTTCATCGTCGCGAGACTTCATACGTTTCAGTGGGCGATCGCGGAACATCGAGGAACGCTCTTTACGGCTGGTCCAGAAACCATGTACCAGTAAAGCGATTATGGCGATCGCGCCAACAATGATTAATATCAGACGCAAATCCTGCATCATTATATTCTCTGTTGTTCTAACACCTTGCCACCACGGCAAACATTTACTCACTAAGAGTATTTGCCGATTACATCAAGTGCAAGTGCGTCTGCCCCTTTCACCCCATAAAGATGAACTAAATCGTGCTTTTTGCTGTTTTTTCGAACATTTCCTAACTGGTTATTGTCTGGCAACCCGATAAAATAAGCGGGCATTCACACTGAATGTTAAAAAAGGAGCATCGCCTGACTATGGTTTCATCATCCGCAACTACCCCACGTAGCGGCGTCTACTATTTTTCACAAGGCTGGAAACTCATCAGGCTGCCAGGGATCCGACGTTTCGTGTTCCTGCCTTTATTAGTTAACGTCATTCTGATGGGCGGCGCGTTCTGGTGGCTGTTTACCCGCCTCGATAGCTGGATCCCTTCATTAATGAGCCATGTGCCTGAATGGCTTCAGTGGTTAAACTACCTGCTATGGCCGGTGGCGGTTATCTCTATTTTGTTGGTATTTGGTTACTTCTTTTCGACCATCGCCAACTGGATTGCCGCGCCGTTTAGCGGTCTGCTGGCGGAACAGCTCGAAGCGCGACTGACCGGCGCCACGCCGCCGGATGTTGGCGTATTCGGCATCATGAAAGATCTCCCGCGCATTATGAAACGCGAATGGCAAAAGTTTGCCTGGTACCTGCCGCGCGCCATCGTTCTGTTGCTGCTGTACTTTATCCCCGGCATTGGCCAAACCGTCGCGCCGGTACTGTGGTTCCTTTTTAGCGCCTGGATGCTGGCCATTCAGTACTGCGACTATCCGTTCGATAACCATAAAGTGCCGTTTAAAACCATGCGCGAGGCGCTGCGCTCGCGGAAGGTCATTAACATGCAGTTTGGCGCGCTGACCAGCCTGTTCACCATGATCCCGGTTCTCAACCTGGTCATTCTGCCAGTCGCTATCTGCGGCGCGACGGCGATGTGGGTGGATTGCTACCGCGATAAGCACGCCATGTGGAAATAGCGATCTGAGCTGTCTCTTTCAGGGCGGTACACGCCGCCCCTTATTTCCGTCTTATTCCTTCTTGCTCATCATTATTTCCCTTCAGCATATAGATATGCTAAATCCTTACTTCCGGATATTGTTTAAGCGGGTATGCTGAAGCCGTACCCCCAAATTTCATACAGTTAAGGACGGGCCATGAGTAAGATTTTTGAAGACAACTCCCTGACTATCGGTCATACGCCGCTGGTACGACTGAACCGCATCGGTAATGGCCGAATCCTGGCCAAGGTAGAATCTCGTAACCCGAGCTTTAGCGTTAAATGCCGTATCGGCGCCAATATGATTTGGGATGCTGAAAAGCGCGGCGTACTGAAACCGGGTGTGGAACTGGTTGAACCAACCAGCGGCAACACCGGTATCGCCCTCGCCTACGTCGCCGCCGCTCGCGGCTACAAACTCACGCTGACCATGCCGGAAACCATGAGCGTGGAACGCCGCAAGCTGCTGAAAGCGCTGGGCGCTAACCTGGTGCTGACCGAAGGCGCGAAAGGCATGAAAGGCGCCATCCAGAAGGCGGAAGAGATTGTTGCCAGCGACCCGGAAAAATATCTGCTGCTGCAGCAGTTCAGTAACCCGGCGAACCCGGAAATTCACGAAAAGACCACCGGCCCGGAAATCTGGGAAGACACCGACGGCCAGGTTGACGTCTTTATCTCCGGCGTAGGTACCGGCGGTACCCTGACCGGTGTCTCTCGTTATATTAAAGGCACGAAAGGCAAAAAAGATCTGATCACCGTCGCCGTTGAGCCAACCGACTCGCCGGTTATCACCCAGGCGCTGGCTGGCGAAGAGCTGAAACCTGGCCCGCACAAAATTCAGGGCATCGGCGCCGGCTTTATCCCGGGCAACCTCGACCTGAAACTGGTCGATAAAGTGGTCGCCATCACCAACGAAGAAGCCATCTCCACTGCTCGTCGCCTGATGGAAGAAGAAGGTATTCTGGCCGGTATCTCTTCCGGCGCGGCTGTCGCCGCGGCGTTAAAGCTGCAGGAAGATGAAGCCTTTACCAATAAGAATATTGTGGTTATCCTACCGTCTTCTGGTGAGCGTTATTTAAGCACGGCGCTGTTCGCAGATCTCTTCACCGAGAAAGAATTGCAACAGTAGTGCCAGTTTGTAAAAACCGTGTAAAAAAGCACCTTTTCGGGTGCTTTTTTGTGGCATACGTCAAAGTTTTACCCCTCCTGGCATTGATTCACCTCGTAGGGTCTGGTATTTAACCAGCACATTTATTTTGAAGCGCGAAATTATTCAGATTTGGATTTCCGCAGGCTGAATCGATTTTATGATTTGGTTCAAGTCTTCCTTTCGCGGCATAATGTTTAATGAAGTGCTAGACGTCAACGGACTTAAGGTCCTCTCAGCGGTTCCGCTGCTGACGCCTTAGCCACACACGTAACGCCGGCGCTAACAATACAGGCTAAAGTTTGGTCGTTAGGCTAGACTTTAGGTCCACAACACTAAACCTATAAGTTGGGGAAATATAATGTTCCAGCAAGAAGTTACCATTACCGCTCCGAACGGTCTGCACACCCGCCCTGCTGCTCAGTTTGTTAAAGAAGCGAAAGGCTTCACTTCTGAGATCACTGTAACCTCCAACGGCAAAAGCGCCAGCGCAAAAAGCCTGTTCAAACTGCAAACTCTGGGCCTGACTCAGGGTACCGTTGTGACCATCTCCGCTGAAGGCGAAGATGAGCAAAAAGCAGTTGAGCATCTGGTTAAACTGATGGCTGAACTCGAGTAAGTTCACGGGTTCTTTTTAATATCAGTCACAAGTAAGGTAGGGTTATGATTTCAGGCATTTTAGCATCCCCGGGTATCGCTTTCGGCAAGGCTCTCCTGCTGAAAGAAGACGAAATTGTCATCGACCGGAAGAAAATTTCTGCCGATAAGGTTGATCAGGAAGTTGAACGTTTCCTGAACGGCCGCACCAAGGCCTCCGCCCAGCTGGAGGTCATCAAAACCAAAGCTGGTGAAACTTTCGGTGAAGAAAAAGAAGCCATCTTCGAAGGGCATATTATGCTGCTGGAAGATGAGGAGCTTGAGCAGGAAATCATAGCCCTGATTAAAGATAAGCACATGACTGCCGATGCGGCAGCCAATGAAGTTATCGAAGGTCAGGCAACTGCACTGGAAGAGCTGGATGACGAATACCTGAAAGAGCGTGCCGCTGACGTACGCGACATCGGTAAACGTCTGCTGCGCAACATTCTGGGCCTGGCAATCATCGATCTGAGCGCTATCGCGGATGAAGTTATCCTCGTTGCCGCCGATCTCACCCCGTCGGAAACCGCACAGCTGAACCTGAACAAGGTGCTGGGTTTCATCACCGACGCGGGCGGCCGTACTTCCCACACCTCTATCATGGCGCGCTCCCTTGAGCTGCCGGCAATCGTCGGTACCGGAAGCGTCACCTCCCAGGTGAAAAACGGCGACTATCTGATTCTCGATGCGGTTAACAACCAGGTTCTGGTTAACCCAAGCAACGAAAAAATCGAAGAGCTGCGTGCGCTGCAGGCGCAGGTTGCTGAAGAAAAAGCTGAACTGGCGAAACTGAAAGATCTGCCGGCCATCACTCTCGACGGTCATCAGGTTGAAGTTTGCGCCAACATCGGTACCGTTCGCGACGTCGATGGCGCTGAGCGCAACGGCGCGGAAGGCGTTGGCCTGTACCGTACTGAATTCCTGTTCATGGACCGCGATTCTCTGCCGACTGAAGAAGAACAGTTTGCAGCTTATAAAGCGGTGGCTGAAGCGTGCGGCTCACAGGCCGTTATCGTTCGCACCATGGACATCGGCGGCGATAAAGAGCTGCCGTACATGAACTTCCCGAAAGAAGAGAACCCGTTCCTCGGCTGGCGCGCCGTGCGTATCGCGATGGATCGTAAAGAGATCCTCCGCGACCAGGTTCGCGCTATCCTGCGTGCCTCCGCTTTCGGTAAGCTGCGCATCATGTTCCCGATGATCATCTCTGTTGAAGAAGTGCGCGCACTGAAGAAAGAGATTGAGATCTACAAACAGGAACTGCGTGACGAAGGTAAAGCTTTTGACGAATCGATTGAAATCGGCGTGATGGTGGAAACCCCTGCAGCCGCGACCATTGCTCGTCATTTAGCCAAAGAAGTTGATTTCTTTAGTATCGGAACCAATGATTTAACGCAATATACTCTGGCAGTTGACCGTGGTAATGATATGATCTCGCATCTTTACCAGCCGATGTCACCGTCTGTGCTGACTCTGATCAAGCAAGTTATTGATGCTTCTCATGCAGAAGGCAAATGGACGGGTATGTGTGGTGAGCTTGCAGGCGATGAACGTGCTACACTTCTGTTGCTGGGTATGGGGCTGGACGAATTCTCTATGAGCGCCATTTCCATCCCGCGCATCAAGAAGATTATTCGTAACACGAACTTCGAAGATGCAAAAGTATTAGCAGAGCAGGCTCTTGCTCAACCGACGACGGACGAGTTAATGACGCTGGTTAACAAGTTCATTGAAGAAAAAACAATCTGCTAATCCACGAGATGCGCGGCCCAAATTACTGCTTAGGAGAAGATCATGGGTTTGTTCGATAAACTGAAATCTCTGGTTTCTGATGACAAAAAAGACACCGGAACTATTGAGATTGTTGCTCCGCTCTCTGGCGAGATCGTCAACATCGAAGACGTGCCGGATGTGGTTTTTGCGGAGAAAATTGTGGGTGATGGCATTGCCATCAAACCTACTGGCAACAAAATGGTTGCGCCGGTAGAGGGTACCATCGGTAAAATTTTTGAAACCAACCATGCTTTCTCTATTGAATCCGATAGCGGCATTGAGCTGTTTGTTCACTTCGGTATCGATACCGTTGAACTGAAAGGCGAAGGCTTCAAGCGCATCGCTGAAGAAGGTCAGCGCGTGAAAGTCGGCGACCCGGTTATCGAATTCGATCTGCCGCTGCTGGAAGAAAAAGCCAAGTCTACCCTGACTCCGGTTGTTATCTCCAACATGGACGAGATCAAAGAGCTGATCAAACTGTCCGGTAGCGTCACCGTTGGTGAAACTCCGGTTATCCGCATCAAGAAGTAATTCTTGCTTGCCGAGAAAATGGCGCCTTCAGGCGCCATTTTTTTATGCCGGCCGGTAGCACTTTTCACTCGCCAGGATTTTCATCCCCTGCGGGCTACTTTCCAGAATCCGCCGTTCGCTATCCGCGACCCATAGCTCGCACTGGCAGCCGCTCTCGTTTTCAAACATCGTTCTCGCCCTACAGGCATCTTCCAGCGCGTTCATCCCCGTCGTCTCAAAATGGCCAACGGTTCTCCCCTCCCTGCGTACCACTAACCGATAGCTATGCATCGTTATTGCGCTCCCGACGGCGGTAAAATGAGTTCATCGCAGCCCTGACTCTCGGTCCAGGTCATTACCGCCAGCACGCGCTGAGCGGCGGCGCGCGTAGCGTCGCCCAACGGCATGTCGCGCACCAGGTTGCTGATGAGCTCGGCGCAGAACAGGTCGCCGGTACCTTTGAGGTCGGTTTCGACGCGAGGATGGACGACCACTTCGACCGCGTCGTCGGTGACCACCAGCACGTTAATAGTCGAAGCATCCAGCCCAGGCGCGCTGGTAATCACCACCCACTTTAGGGTATCGGAAAGCAGACTACGCGCGGCGATCACCGCTTCCTGCTGGTTGTGGCACGGCATGCCGCTGAGGGTTTCGAGCTCAAAAAGATTTGGCGTGATACCCCGCGCCAGAGGCAACAGGTGGCGGCGATAAGCCTCAGGGATCTCCGCTTTTACGTAGATGCCGCTATCTACATCGCCAATCACCGGGTCAACCAGAATACAGAGGTCGGGATGGTGCACACGGATCCGCTGCAGCCACTGCGCCAGCAGCGCAATTTGCCCGGCGCTGCCCATATACCCGGTGGTCACCGCCCGCAGCTCGCGAAGCGCATCACGCTCCTCCAGCGCCCGCAGATAGCCGCTAAACCACTCTTCCGGGATCACCCCACCGTAGAAAGTATCGTAATGTGGGGTATTGCTGAATAACACCGTCGGCACCGCCATCACCCGCAATTCATGCTGCTTGATTGCCGGTACCGCGATACTGTTACCGACGCTGCCATAGACTACCTGCGATTGCACCGCCACGATATCAACCTCCAGCGCCCGGCTTTGGTCGTTAAAGAGCACGGACTGTATTTCGTCTTGCTGACTCATCCTTTCTCCCCCCGCTGGACAGCGGGTCATACTCTGATTATCATTCGTCCTATGCTAAAATTCATTTTGTCATAGGTCAATAATGTTCACCGGAAAAACCGCAAACGAGATTTTCGATAACATCCGTCATCTGGTGCAGAGCGGCGCGTTGCAACCCGGAGAGGCGCTGCCGCCGGTGCGCGAGCTGGCAGGCGAACTGGCAGTCAACCGCAATACGGTGGCGGCGGCCTACAAGCGGCTGGTGACCTCAGGGCTCGCCGTCAGCCAGGGGCGCAACGGCACGGCCATTAAGGCGCTTAATACGCTTAATGCGGTCGAGGGCGGCGATCCGACGACATCGCTGATTGATATTTCCGGCGGCAATCCGGATCCGCGACGTCTGCCGGATATTGGCCGTTTTCTTCCCAAGCTGTCGCGGACCCCGCACTTATATGGCGATGCCGCCGTTGAGCCGCGTCTGGCTGACTGGGCGCGGGAGTGGGTCAGTCGCGATATTGGCCACGAATTTGACGTCAACTTGACCAGCGGCGCAATTGACGCCCTTGAACGCCTGCTCTGCGCACTGCTGCTCCCCGGCGACAGCGTCGCGGTAGAAGACCCCTGCTTTCTGAGCAGCATCAATATGCTGCGTTACGCCGGTTTCCAGCCCAACCCGGTCGCCGTCGACGGTGAAGGCATGAACCCAGAGCGGCTTGAAGAAACGCTGCGCAACGGCGCCCGCGCGGTAATACTGACTCCACGCGCCCACAACCCGACCGGCTGCAGTTTGACGCCGGAGCGCGCGGAAGCGATTCGCACCGTGCTCGCCCGCTATCCGCAGACGCTGGCGATCGTTGACGATCACTTCGCCCTGCTCTCAGCGACACGCTGGCACAATCCGCTAGCTGAAGGCATTCAGCGTTGGGCGCTGGTGCGCTCAATGTCCAAAACCCTGGGCCCGGATTTGCGCCTGGCGATAGTCGCCAGCGATCCGACCACCTCAGCGGCGCTGCGCCTGCGCCTGAACGCCGGTAGCCAGTGGGTCAGCCATTTGCTGCAAGAGCTGGCGTTCGCCTGCCTGAATGATAGCGCTTTTGCCGCTTCTCTGACTGCGAGCCAGCGCCACTATCAGCAGCAAAATCAGCGGCTCGCCGCCGCGTTGGCCCGCCACGGCGTTGGCGATTTTCCGCCTGGCGATGGTCTTAATTTCTGGCTGCCGCTTTCAGCCGTCAGCCAGCCGCTGGCGCTGCGTCTGGCGCGTGCCGGTTGGCTGGTGCGTGAAGGTGAGGCCTTTGGCGTGAAAACACCGTCGCACGGCCTGCGCCTGTCGCTGGGCGCTTTAACCGAGGCGCAAATTGAACAACTTGCACACGATTTATCGCTGGTCTTACCTTGTTAAACACGGGAGTTGTAATGCGGATCCACTTTATCGTCCATGAAGTTTTTGAAGCGCCTGGCGCCTATCTGCGCTGGGTTAACGCCCGCGGCTATCAGGCCAGCTGGTCGCGGGTTTATGTCGGGGATCCGCTGCCGGCGAATGCCGAAGGTTTTGATATGCTGGTGGTACTTGGCGGCCCGCAGTCGCCACGCACCACGCTTGCCGAGTGCCCATGGTTTGATGCCCATGCTGAGAAAAACCTGATTGCCCAGGCGATTGCCGCCGGGCGTATCGTGGTCGGGATTTGCCTCGGGTCGCAGCTGATCGGCGAAGCGCTGGGGGCGCCGGTGATGCAAAGCCCGGAAAAAGAGATTGGCCACTATCCTATCATCCTGACCACCGCCGGACTGCAGGATGACAACATCGCCCATTTCGGACCATCGGTGGTAGTCGGCCACTGGCACAACGATATGCCGGGCCTGACGCCTGCGGCGGAAGTCCTGGCCTCCAGCGAAGGGTGCCCGCGGCAAATCGTCAAATATAGCGATCGGGTCTACGGTTTTCAGTGCCATATGGAGTTTGACGTGGAGGTCATCGAGTTATTAATTACGCACTCGCAACCTGAACTTACCGCCGCAAAAGGCAGGCGCTTTATTCGCAGCGAAGATGAAATGAGGCAATGGGATTATCGCGAGATGAATCAAAAGCTATGGGCGTTTCTGGATAAGCTGGTCGCGAAACACGCACTTTAGGTTAACCGCCCCCCATGCCAGGCATGGGGGGCCGTGATAGCGCGTTTAGATACCCGCCCCCTGGCTGAAGTGTTCTTCGCCGAACACGCCGGTTGAGAGATAGCGATCGCCGCGATCGCAGATGATCGCCACTACCACCGCGCCCGGATTGGCGCGAGCAATACGCAGCGCCCCGGCAACCGCGCCGCCGGAACTGACGCCACAGAAGATCCCTTCCTGTACGGCCAGCTGGCGCATCGTGTTTTCCGCATCCTGCTGGTGGATATCCAGCACCTCATCCACCAACGCGGCATTAAAAATACCCGGCATATATTCCTGCGGCCAGCGGCGGATCCCCGGAATGCTGCTGCCCTCTTCCGGCTGCAGCCCAATGATGCTTACCGGCTTCGCCTGTTCGCGCAGAAAACGCGATACGCCGGTAATGGTACCGGTGGTGCCCATGCTGGAAACAAAGTGGGTGATACGCCCGTCCGTCTGGCGCCAGATCTCCGGGCCGGTAGTGGTGTAATGGGCGTAAGGGTTATCCGGGTTGTTAAACTGATCCAATAGTTTACCCTCGCCACGCTCGGCCATCGCGGCGGCCAGATCGCGAGCGCCTTCCATCCCCTGCTCTTTGGTGACCAGGATGAGTTCAGCGCCGTAGGCGCGCATCGCGGCACGGCGCTCCTGGCTCATGTTGTCCGGCATCAGCAGTTTCATCTGATAGCCTTTTAACGCCGCTATCATCGCCAGCGCGATACCGGTATTACCGCTGGTCGCCTCGATAAGCACGTCGCCTGGTTTAATTTCGCCGCGCTTTTCCGCTTCGACAATCATCGACAGCGCAGCGCGATCTTTTACCGAGCCCGCCGGGTTATTGCCCTCAAGCTTAAGCCAGATTTCGCTGCCGTTGTCCGGCCCCAGACGTTGTAATTTCACCAGCGGCGTGTTGCCGATTGTTTGTTCTAATGTGTTCACTTCAGCTGTCCAATAAAAAGCCCGGCCGCGTCATGCGCTCCGGGCTGTCGGCCGGGTCAGCGCAGCGCCGCCCGGCAAAAGCACGTGGATTTAAGCTATCAGGCCGTCTCTGCCAGAGCAAGTTCGCCGCGCGGTTCGATGCGTTCGGTTCCATTATACAGGCGCGCATTCTGCAAGCCGACAAACAGGCGTTCGCCACGGGACGGGGCCTCATCGCCCGCCAGCACCACGCTCAGCGGTTCGTCATACCACCCCAGAGGCTGGACAACTAATTGGGTGTAGTGCCCCTTCGGACTGGCTTCCAGCACCTGCACCGGCAATGGCGAATCCAGGCTGGTACGGCGGCTGATATCTACTTCCCACGGTCGCAGGAACAGATCGACCGGCCCCTGGTATGCCGGGGTATAGCCTAAAGGCCAGCGGTGGGCGCCGACATGGAACTGGCCGCCGCGAATGGTGCCCTGCAGGCGGTTAACTTCGCCCATAAACTCGAGCACAAAACGGGTCGAAGGTTCCCGCCAGACGCGTTCAGGCGCATCGGCCTGTTCGATATTGCCCTGGCTCATTACCACCACCCGATCGGCGACTTCCATCGCCTCTTCCTGATCGTGGGTAACAAACACGCTGGTGAATTTTAATTCTTCGTGCAGCTGGCGCAGCCAGCGGCGCAATTCTTTACGCACCTGCGCATCCAGCGCGCCAAAGGGCTCATCCAGCAGCAGAATTTGCGGCTCGACCGCCAGCGCGCGCGCTAACGCTACGCGCTGCTTCTGGCCGCCGGAAAGCTGCGCCGGATAACGGTCGGCAAGATGGACCAGTTGCACCATCTCCAGCAGTTTGGTCACTTTGGCTTTAATCGCCGCCGCATTGGGACGCTCACGACGCGGCAGTACGGTCAGGCCAAAGGCGATGTTATCGAACACCGTCATATGACGGAACAGCGCATAGTGCTGGAAAACAAAGCCCACTTTACGATCGCGGGCGTGCATCCGGCTCACGTCGGTGCCGTGAAAACGGATATGGCCGCTGGATTGATGCTCCAGCCCGGCGATAATCCGCAATAAAGTGGTTTTACCGGAGCCGGACGGCCCCAGCAGCGCAACCATTTGCCCGGAAGGGATATCCAGCGAGATATCATTCAGCACCTGGGTGCGACCAAACGATTTCTTAATATTGGCAATCTCAATGCTCATGATTTCCCTCCTGTTGCGCGCGTTTTTCCTGATTGGCCAGACGCCATTGCAACATACTCTTTAAAAACAGGGTCAAAATAGCCATTAACGTCAGCAGGGCCGCGGCGGTAAACGAACCGACGGTGTTGTAGTCCTGCTGCAGTAATTCAATTTGCAGCGGCAGCGATAGCGTTTCGCCGCGGATCGAGCCGGAAACGACCGACACCGCGCCGAATTCGCCAATCGCGCGGGCGTTGGTCAACACCACGCCGTACAGCAGCGCCCAGCGAATATTGGGTAGCGTCACCCGGCGGAACATCTGCCAACCGGAAGCGCCGAGCAGGATCGCCGCTTCATCTTCATTGCTCCCCTGACTCATCATGACCGGCACCAGCTCGCGGACCACAAACGGACAGGTGACGAAGATAGTCGCCAGCACCATGCCCGGCCAGGCGAACATGATCTGCAGGTTGTGCTCATCAAGCCAGCCGCCGAGTGGGCCGTTGGAGCCGTAAAACAGTAAATAAACCAGACCTGCCACCACCGGCGAGACGGCAAACGGGATATCCAGCATCGTCAGCAGCAGCTGGCGGCCAGGGAAGGTAAAGCGCGTCACCAGCCAGGCCAGCAGCGTACCGAACACCAGATTCACCGGCACGGTAATCAACGCAATCATCACCGTCAGCCAGATGGCGTGCAGCATGTCCGGGTTGGCCAGATTTTCCAGCACCGGCATTAACCCTTTACTGAAAGCCTGGACAAAAATATAAATCATCGGCACCACGAGGATGAAGGCGGATACCAGCATCCCGACGCCGATCAGAAACCATTTGCCCCAGTTGATCCGGGGCGCGTCATAGCGCTTCAATTGAGTAACTTCCGCCATTAGTGACCTACCACGCGTCGACCAAAGCGACTCTGCAGAGTGTTGATGGAGAACAGCAGCAGCAGCGACGCCGCGAGGATCACCGAGGCAATCGCGCTCGCCGCCGGGTAATCAAACTCCTGCAAACGAATGAAAATCATCAGCGAAGTCACTTCCGTTTTCCACGCGATGTTGCCGGCGATAAAAATCACCGCGCCGAACTCGCCAAGGCTGCGGGTAAACGACAGCGCAATCCCCGCCAGCAGAGCCGGCGACAGCTCCGGCAGCACCACTTTGCGGAAACTCTGTAAGCGCGTCGCGCCGAGGGTTTCCGCCGCCTCTTCATATTCCGGCCCTAACTCTTCCAGCACTGGCTGCACGGTACGCACCACAAACGGGATGCTGGTAAAGGCCATCGCCACCGCGATGCCAAGCCAGGTATAAGTCACTTTGATATCAAACTTCGCCAGCCATTCGCCGTACAAGCCATTAACCGAGAACAGCGAGGCCAGCGTCAGGCCGGCCACCGCCGTCGGCAGCGCGAACGGCAGGTCCATCAGGGCATCCAGCAGGGTACGGCCCGGGAAACGATAGCGGGTAAGGATCCACGCCATCAGCAGGCCAAACACACCGTTAAAAATTGACGCCACAAAAGCAGACAGCAGCGTGACTTTATAGGCAGCGACCACCTGCGGGTTGGTAATCACCTCCCAGTACTGCGCCCAGCTCATCTGCGCCAGCTGCATTACCAGCGCGCTGAGCGGCAACAGTAAAATCAGGCACACAAACAGCAGGCTGGTGCCAAGGCTCAGGGTAAAGCCCGGCAGCACGCGCTTGGACGACACAGCCAACATTACTGACGCCCCGCTGCCAGCAGTTTGTCCAGCTCGCCGCCGCTGACGAAGTGGGTTTTCATCACTTCAGGCCAGCTGCCAAACTGGTCTTCCACGCGGAACAGTTCGGTCTGCGGGAATTTATCTTTCAGCGACGCCATGACTTTCGGGTCATTCACGCGATAGTAGTAATCGGTGATGATGGTCTGCGCCTGCGGACTATAGAGATAGTTCAGGTAGGCTTTCGCCGCTTTTTCAGTACCGTTGGCCTTAACGTTTTTGTCTACCCACGCTACCGGGAACTCGGCAAGGATATTGACCTTCGGCACCACTACTTCGAAACCCTGCGCTTCATACTGTTTACGGATGTTGTTAACTTCCGATTCAAAAGTAATCAGCACATCGCCCAGCCCGCGCTCGACGAAGGTGGTGGTCGCGCCGCGACCGCCGGTATCGAAGACCTCGACGTTCTTCAGGAACTGGGTCATAAACTGTTCGGTTTTGGCTTTATCGCCGCCATCGGCTTTATCCGCCGCCCCCCAGGCCGCAAGATAGGTATAGCGCGCGTTGCCTGAAGTTTTAGGATTCGGGAAAATCAGCTTCACGTCGGAACGCACCAGATCGTTCCAGTCGTGAATATTTTTGGGGTTGCCCTTACGCACCAGGAAAGCCATGGTCGAATAGAACGGCGAGCTGTTATTCGGCAGACGGCTCTGCCAGTCTGCCGGGAGCAGGTTGCCTTTATCATGCAGAATCTGGACGTCCGTCACCTGGTTATAGGTCACGACGTCAGCCTTCAGGCCTTGCAGAATCGCCAACGCCTGCTTGGAGGAGCCCGCATGGGACTGCTTGATGGTCAGCTTATCGCCGCCGTTTTCTTTTGCCCACTGCTGCTCAAAAGGCGGATTAAGGGCGGCGAACAGCTCGCGGGAAACATCATAGGAACTGTTCAGCAGTTCAGTCGCCTGCGCCTGCGCCACCAGCAGCATGGAAGCCGCCAGCGCCAGATATCCTTTTTTCAGTGATTTAACGGCCATTGCGCACCCTTATCAAAAATGATCATTTACTGATGATCATCATATTTATAACGAGTACGAAAGGAGTAACGGTTTTATATACCGTTTGGCGATTTAGAAGTAGAAAAGAGAATAAGCAACTGGCAAAGCTTTGCTGAAAGCGGCTCGCAGATTCGACGTGTCATTGTGACAAACGGCAGCCAGGGGTGCACTGTGTTTATATGAAAAACACACAGATATTTGCACGTCAGCTCAGACGTAGCTTAACGCCAACAGAACGTCGACTATGGTACTTACTGCGCAACCGCCGTTTTGCTTGCTATAAGTTTCGCCGCCAACATCCCGTTGGTCCCTACATTCTCGATTTTGCCTGCTGCGCAACACGGCTGGCGATTGAACTGGACGGCGGTCAGCACGATGAGAGGCGCGTCTACGATGTTCGCCGCACCCGCTGGCTACAGAGCCAGGGATGGCGGGTTTTACGCTTCTGGAATAATGAGTTTGAAGAGTATGAAGATGCGGTGATGGAGAGAATACTTGAAGCGCTTGACTCGCCGATGCCCTCACCCCGCCCCTCTCCCTGAGGGAGAGGGAGAAAGAGAGTCCGCACGCGGAATCCATAGCCGCACCGTACCGTCCTTTCTCCCTCAGGAGAGGGAGAAAGGGAGTTCGCACGCGGAATCCATAACCGCACCGTACGTCCCCTCTCCCTGAGGGAGAGGGAGAAAGAGAGTCCACCGTGCCGTCTCCTCTCCCCCTTGGGGAGAGGGTTAGGGTGAGGGGAAAAATTACAGCGCCTGAATACGCTCCAGCGACGGCGCGAAGTAATAACCGCCGGTCACCGGTTTAGTGAAGCGCAGCATGGCATCACGCTTACCGTCGGTATCGCCGAACATGCTCAGCAGCTGCTGTTCAATGTTGTACAGGCGCGCGCAGTAGGCGCAGAAGTACAGGCCGTTAGTGCCGCTGGCGGTACCGTACGGCAGGCTCTGGCGGACGATTTTCAGCCCTTTGCCATTTTCTTTTAAGTCCACGCGGCTCAGGTGCGAAGTGACCGGGCGCTCGTCGCCGTCGATCTCTTCATTGGCTTCTTTGGTACGGCCAATCATCATCTCCTGATCCGGCACGCTCATGCGGTTCAGTTGCTTAAGATTGTGCTCCCAGCGTTGCACAAATACGTAGCTGCCGCCCGCGTCAACGCCGTCTTTAATCACCGCGACTTCACGGCGAGTTTCTTCGCCTGCCGGGTTTTCGGTGCCGTCAACGAAGCCGCTCAGATCGCGTTCTTCCACCCAGCGGAAACCGTGAATTTCTTCTTTCACTTCGATGGCGTCGCCGAACGCGGCCATTGCCGCCTGTGCGACGGAAAAGTTCACTTCATGGCGGGCGGATAAAATATGAATTAACACGTCATACTGCGTGGATGGCGCCAGCCCTTTGCCGTAAACCGGAAAATCTTTTAACTCTTCCGCGCCTTCACCACCGCTCAGCTGACGCCAGACGGTATTGCCGAAAGCCACCACCGCGCCGAGTTTGGCATCGGGGAATTTAGCCTGGAAGGTGGCTACTTTATCGACAAAAATTTTGCTCGCTTCGCGCAGGGCGTTAACATCCCCTTTGACATTGGCTTCAATCCAAATCGCCGCGCGGCAATGTTCCGGCAAAATGCCGCTCTGAACCTGAGACATCGCTCCTCCTGAAATGATGCAACCACAACGCTATGACGTTGCTAACGCGCCATTGTAACCGTTTTTATCCGCCCACGTGTCTCTTCAGATCAAATTAGCGACGCCAGATAATTTTGCTGACTTTCCAGTTTTTCAGGGTATCGTCGGACGGCATCAGCTCGTCCGGGCCGCTCCAGTGACCGGTAAAGGCGTAGCTGATGTGCTGGCTACCTGCGGCTTTACATTCCACCACCGCGCCGTTATCGGGAGCGCCTTTCTCGCAGTTGCCGAACGCTTTGCTGTACAGCTCGCTAAACGGGGTACCGATTTTCACGCCGCTGGCGGCAGGAATCGCGCTATCGCGTACGTCAATGCGGCTCACCGTACCGCCATCGCCGTTGATGGTCAGCGCCAGCTTGTCATCCTTCAGCGCTTCAAAATAGTGAACGATTTTGCCATCCGTGGTTTTCATTCCGCTGCGCAGACGGTAGCTGCCGCCGAGGGCATCGCTAATCGCCTGCTCATTCAGCGGCGTCGATGCTGTCAGTTTACCCACGCCCTGCTCGGTGACCTCGTTGGAGGAACCAAACCAGTTCCACGGATAGGCAGCCGACCAGTTCACCGCGCTCATCGTTGAGCAGCCGGTTAGCGCCAGCGGAAGCGCGCAGAGCATTAGACGTAGCGATTTCATATCTCAATCCTTCTGATTAATTCAACGCATGTTGGAGTACGCGATCGGCAAAAAGTGCCATTAAAGCGCTTCGAGGCGAAAACAGGCGTGCAACCTGCGGCTGGTTATCAGCCACCATAGCGCATAAATATCGGCCGCCAGCAGGGCGATGGTCAGCGCGGAAGGCGCCTCGCCGGTGAACCACAGCCACGGCTGCCAGGCCAGCAACAGCGCCTGCGAGGCAATCAGCAGCCAGCGCATCAGCGGCCAGAGACGCGGGAAACGCTGACGCTGACCGCTAAGCAGAAATGCCGCGACCGCCGGTACGCCGGGCAGTAACCCCAGCCAGAAGTTATCGTGATCGGGATAGAACAGGCTCAGCAGCGCATCGCCCTGCTGGCGGGAGGCGCCGGCCATGACGAACAGTACCCAGGTGCGCGCCTGCAGCAACAGCACGCCCCAAAACAACAGCGGCAGCCGCAAACGGCCCTGGGCATCGTAATCGGCAGGAATAAATTCAGTATTCTTCATCTTCAATCAGGCGTTTACCCAGGGTGAGTACATCCGAGTGCTCGTAACCGAGACGCTCATACATCCCCTGCACCACTTCGTTATCGTCACGCACCATAATTGAAATTTTCGGGCAGCCGCGGGCGATCAGCTTCTTTTCCAGCCGATTGAGCAGCGCATTAGCGATACCGCGGCCGCGATATTCCGGATGTACGCCAAGATAGTAAGCGGAACCGCGGTGACCGTCGTAACCGCCCATTACCGTCCCTACCACTTCACCGTTCACTTCAGCGACCAGAAACAAGCTCACGTCGTGGTTGAGCTTACGCTCGATATCCATTTCCGGATCGTTCCATGGGCGCAGAAGATCGCAGCGCTCCCAAAGGGTGATCACTTCTTCGAAATCCTGCTGGCGAAAAACGCGAATCTCCATGGTATTCCCCACCATTTACGGTTAAAAACAGTGATTATGGCGCGAATATGACTGATAGCCAATATCAGGCGAAATCATCGGCAAAAAATGGCATAATATATCTTTGTCATGTATTGAAATGAAAAGTAAAACAATTCTTATTTTGAGTGGTCGTAACGGGAAACGCGATACGATATAACATTGGACATCACTTGTTTACAATTCAGGCCGAATGAGCACTTTTAAACCATTAAAAATACTTGCTTCGCGCCGTCAGGTGCTGAAAGCAGGACTGGCTGCGATGACGCTAACCGGCGTCGCTTCCCAGGCCAATGCCAAAGAACAGCCGCTAAAAACTTCCAATGGACACAGCAAACCCGTCGCAAAGAAAGCAGGCAGCAAGCGCCTGGTGATGCTTGACCCCGGTCATGGCGGCATCGATACGGGGGCAATTGGCCACAACGGTTCGAAAGAAAAACACGTCGTGCTGGCCATTGCCAAAAATGTGCGCAGTATTTTACGCAGCAACGGCATCGATGCCCGCCTGACGCGTAGCGGCGATACCTTTATTCCGCTATACGATCGCGTTGAAATCGCCCACCAGCACGGCGCCGATCTGTTTATGTCGATTCACGCCGACGGCTTTACCAACCCGAGTGCGGCCGGCGCCTCCGTCTTTGCGCTCTCCAACCGCGGCGCCAGTAGCGCCATGGCGAAATATCTCTCCGAGCGCGAAAACCGCGCCGATGAGGTCGCCGGTAAAAAAGCGACGGATAAGGACCATCTGCTACAGCAGGTATTGTTCGATCTGGTGCAAACCGACACCATTAAGAACAGCCTGACGCTCGGCTCGCATATTCTGAAAAAGATTAAGCCGGTGCATAAGCTGCACAGCCGCAATACAGAACAGGCGGCCTTTGTGGTGCTGAAGTCACCTTCCATTCCCTCGGTGCTGGTCGAAACATCGTTCATTACCAACCCAAATGAAGAAAAGCTACTCGGCACAACCGCTTTCCGCCAGAAGATCGCCAACGCTATTGCTTCCGGTATTATTAGTTATTTCCACTGGTTCGATAACCAGAAAGCGCATTCGAAGAGACGTTAATGAAACCCGATGTACAGCAGGTAAAAGCCTTCCTTCTTCAGCTGCAGGATGCCATTTGCGGCAAACTCTCCGCCGTTGACGGCAAGGATTTTGTCGAAGATAGCTGGCAGCGCGAAGGCGGCGGCGGCGGACGCAGCCGGGTTTTACGCGACGGCGGCGTCTTTGAGCAGGCCGGGGTTAACTTCTCTCACGTCCACGGCGATGCGATGCCTGCATCGGCAACCGCCCACCGCCCGGAGCTCGCCGGGCGCAGCTTTGAAGCGATGGGCGTTTCGCTGGTGGTGCATCCGCGAAACCCCTATGTGCCAACCAGCCACGCCAACGTTCGCTTTTTCATTGCCGAGAAGCCCGGCGCCGACCCGGTGTGGTGGTTCGGCGGCGGGTTTGATTTAACGCCTTATTACGGATTTGAAGAAGACGCCATCCACTGGCATCGTACCGCCCGCGATTTGTGCCTGCCGTTCGGCGACGAGGTCTATCCGCGCTATAAAAAGTGGTGCGATGACTACTTTTACCTCAAGCACCGTAACGAACAGCGCGGCATTGGCGGCCTGTTCTTCGATGATTTAAATACCCCGGACTTTGACCACTGCTTCGCCTTTATGCAGGCGGTGGGCAACGGCTTTACTGACGCCTATCTGCCAATCGTTGAGCGCCGAAAAACCACGCCTTATGGCGAACGCGAGCGCGATTTCCAGCTTTATCGCCGCGGGCGCTATGTGGAATTCAATCTGGTGTGGGATCGCGGCACGCTGTTCGGCCTGCAGACCGGCGGGCGTACGGAGTCTATTCTGATGTCGATGCCGCCGCTGGTGCGCTGGGAATACAACTTCCACCCGCAGGAAGGCAGCCCGGAAGCCGCGCTGAGCGAGTTCATCAAAGTGAAAGAGTGGATCTGAATTTAGCCACCTGAGACAAAAAAGCCCCGGAATACCGGGGCTTAATTTTTTGCGTTTACAGCGGCTGGGTCTGCGCTTCCACGACCGCCAGCGCCACCATGTTGACGATACGGCGCACGGAGGCGATAGGCGTCAGAATATGCACCGGCTTAGCGATACCCATTAGTACCGGCCCGACGGTGACCCCTTCCGAACTGGAGACGCGCAGCAGGTTGTAGCTGATACGCGCGGCTTCCATATTCGGCATCACCAGAATATTGGCCGCCCCTTTCAGCGGGCTATCCGGCATACGGTCATTACGGATGCTTTCGACCAGCGCGGCATCGCCGTGCATTTCACCGTCAATCATCAGATCCGGCGCGCTCGCCTTCACCAGCTCCAGCGTTTTACGCATTTTGCTGGCCGACGGGCAATCGGCGGAACCGAAGTTGGAGTGCGACAGCAGCGCCACGCGCGGTTCGATACCAAAACGACGCACGCTTTCCGCCGCCATCAGGGTGATCTCCGCCAGCTCTTCCGGCGATGGATCGTGATTGACGTAGGTGTCGGCGATAAAGGTGTTACCGCTTGGCAGCAGCAGCGCGTTCATCGCCCCGGCGGTGCTGACGCCGTCGCGGAAGCCAAACAGCGGCTGTACCACGCGATAGTGCTCATGATAATCGCCGATGGTTCCGCAGATCATCGCATCCGCCTCACCGCGATGAACCATGATCGCGCCAATGACCGAGGTGTTGCTAATTACTGCCCGTTGCGCCTGCTCCTGGGTAATGCCGCGACGCTTCATCAGCTGATAGTACTCGCTCCAGTACTCTTTAAAGCGCGGATCGGATTCATTATTGACGATTTCAAAGTCCACGCCCGGTTTGATCTGCAGACCCAGTTTCTGGATGCGCATTTCAATCACGCTCGGACGACCGATGAGGATTGGCTTCGCCAGCCCCAGCGATACCAGCTCCTGCGTGGCGTGCAGCACGCGGGTCTCCTCACCTTCCGCCAGCACCACGCGCTTCGGCTCTTTGCGCGCCTGGGAGAAGATCGGCTTCATAAACAGGTTGGTTTTATAAACGAACTCGCTCAGCTTCTCGATGTAGGCATCGAAGTCGGCAATCGGCCGCGTCGCCACGCCGGATTCCATCGCCGCTTTGGCAACCGCTGGCGCGATCTTGACGATCAGGCGCGGATCGAACGGTTTCGGAATAATGTACTCCGGGCCAAAGCTGAGATCCTGGTCGCCATAGGCGGAAGCCACGACTTCGCTCTGTTCGGCATGCGCCAGCTCGGCGATAGCGTGAACCGCCGCCAGCTTCATCTCTTCGTTAATCGCCGTCGCGCCAACATCCAGCGCGCCGCGGAAAATGAACGGGAAGCACAGCACGTTGTTGACCTGGTTTGGATAGTCGGAACGGCCGGTACAAATAATCACATCGTCGCGCACTTCCTTCGCCAGCGGCGGCAGGATTTCCGGCTCCGGGTTCGCCAGCGCGAGGATCAGCGGCGAGCGCGCCATTTTCTTGACCATCTCCGGAGTCAGAACTTTCGGCCCGGAGCAGCCGAGGAAAATGTCCGCGCCATCGATGACATCGTCGAGGGTACGTTTCCCGTCGTCTTCCACCGCGTAGGCCGCTTTGGTTTCCGCCATGTTGGCTTCGCGATCTTTATAGATTACGCCTTTCGAGTCGCAGACCACGATATTGTGTTTCTGCATTCCCAGCGCCACCAGCAGGTTCATACAGGCGATTGCCGCCGCTCCCGCGCCGGAGACCACCATCCGCACATCGGAGAGATTCTTCTCAACCACCCGCAGACCGTTGAGAATTGCCGCGGTGCTGATAATCGCCGTGCCGTGCTGATCGTCGTGGAACACCGGAATATTCATGCGTTCACGCAGTTTCTGCTCAATATAGAAACATTCCGGCGCTTTAATATCTTCGAGGTTGATGCCGCCAAACGTCGGCTCCAGGGCGGCGACGACATTAATGAATTTGTCAGGATCCAACTCATCGACTTCAATATCAAACACATCGATGCCGGCGAATTTCTTAAACAGAACGCCCTTTCCTTCCATTACCGGTTTTCCGGCCAGCGCGCCGATATTGCCTAAACCGAGGACGGCGGTACCGTTGGAGACCACCGCTACGAGGTTGCCGCGAGCGGTGTATTTGTAAGCGGCCAAAGGATCCTTCTCAATTTCCAGGCACGGCGCGGCAACTCCCGGCGAATATGCCAGCGCCAGATCGCGTTGGGTCGCCAGGGGTTTGGTCGGCGACACCTGAATTTTCCCGGGCACCGGGAACTCGTGGAAATCGAGGGCGCTTTGTTTCAACTGCTCATCCATTTTATGGTTCCTTTCACGTATCGAATCGTAGGGGGTGAAGCGTGATGGCGAGCCGTCGGCCCGCCTTAAGGCGATGCTTAGTATCGCGCCTGACGGCGGTTTAAACTTTGAAGGCCGCCATACTCTTGCCATCACAAAGGTCTGGTTGTTATCAATTTATAATATTTATGTAACCTAGTTTCACGGTCAATGATAGCCCCGTCTGCTATGCTTTTTAGTTATGTACCTCATCACCATCTCTACCGCATAACGACAAGAACTCATGCAACTTATTGTTCCAGGAGTACTTTTTAATGAATCAGCTAGACAGTATCAAACAATTCACCACTGTGGTCGCCGACAGCGGCGACATTGAATCTATCCGCCACTATCAGCCGGAAGATGCCACCACCAACCCTTCGCTGCTATTAAAGGCTGCCGGATTGGATAACTACGCCGGGCTTATCGATGATGCCCTCGCCTGGGCCGCGAAACAGGGCGGCAACCGCGAGGCGCAGGTCGCTAATGCCTGCGATAAGCTGGCGGTCAATTTCGGCGCGGAAATACTCAAAAGCATTCCAGGGCGCGTCTCTACCGAAGTCGATGCCCGCCTCTCCTTCAATCGTGAAAAAAGTATTGAGAAAGCGCGCCACCTGGTCGCTCTCTATCAGGAAATGGGGATCGATAAGTCGCGGATCCTGATCAAACTGGCCTCCACCTGGGAGGGGATCCGCGCCGCGGAGGTGCTGGAAAAAGAAGGGATCCACTGCAACCTGACGCTGTTGTTCTCATTCGCCCAGGCTCGCGCCTGCGCCGAAGCCGGCGTGTTTCTGATTTCGCCCTTCGTCGGGCGTATTTACGACTGGTATCAGGCGCGTCAGCCGTTAGAGCCTTACGTGGTTGATGAAGACCCGGGGGTGAAATCGGTGCGCAATATCTACGACTATTTCAAACTCCATAAGTACAACACCATCGTGATGGGCGCCAGCTTCCGCCGTACCGAACAAATCCTCGCGCTGGTCGGCTGCGACCGCCTCACCATCTCCCCGGCCTTGTTACAAGAGCTGCAGGCCAGCGACGCGCCGGTAATACGTAAACTCATCCCCGCTCATCAGATACTTCCGCGCCCGGTTCCGCTAAGCGAAGCGGAATTCCGCTGGGAGCATAACCAGGATCCGATGGCGGTAGAAAAGCTGGCGGAAGGTATTCGCCAGTTCGCCGTCGATCAGCGCAAACTGGAAGATCTGCTAGCAGCCAAACTGTCATCCTTTGTCACGGAGTAAACGACTATGTCCCGAAGAGAGCTTGCTAACGCCATTCGCGCCCTGAGCATGGACGCCGTCCAGAAAGCCAACTCCGGCCACCCCGGCGCTCCGATGGGGATGGCGGATATTGCCGAAGTGCTGTGGAACGATTTTCTCAAGCACAACCCGACAAATCCGCACTGGTACGATCGCGATCGTTTCATTTTGTCTAACGGCCATGCTTCGATGCTGCTGTATAGCCTGCTGCATTTGACCGGCTACGATCTGCCGATGAATGAGCTGAAAAACTTCCGCCAGCTGCATTCGAAAACGCCGGGCCACCCGGAACATGGCTATACCCCCGGCGTGGAAACCACCACCGGGCCGCTCGGCCAGGGGCTGGCTAACGCCGTCGGGATGGCTATCGCCGAACGTACGCTGGCGGCGCAGTTTAACCGTCCCGGCCACGACATCGTCGATCACTACACCTGGGTGTTTATGGGCGATGGCTGTCTGATGGAGGGGATTTCACACGAGGCCAGTTCGCTGGCGGGCACCCTGGGATTAGGCAAGCTGATTGGGTTCTACGATCACAACGGTATCTCTATTGACGGCCACGTTGAAGGCTGGTTCACCGACGATACCGCCGAGCGCTTTCGCGCCTACCACTGGCACGTGATTGGCGATATCGACGGTCACGATCCGCAGGCGGTGAAGCAGGCAATCCAGCAAGCGCAGGCGGTAACAGACAAACCTTCGCTGATTATTTGCCGCACCATAATCGGTTTTGGTTCACCGAATAAAGCCGGTTCCGAAGAGTCGCACGGCGCGGCCTTGGGGGAAAAGGAGGTCGCGCTGGCCCGCGAACAGCTGGGCTGGAAATATCCGCCGTTTGAAATCCCGAAAGAAATTTATCAGGGCTGGGATGCGCGGCCGCGCGGCGAGAAAGCAGAACATGCGTGGAATGAAAAATTCGCTGCTTACCAGCAGCAGTATCCAGAACTGGCGGCTGAACTGAAACGCCGCATGGAAGGTGAGCTCCCGGCTGACTGGCAAAAAACGGCCCGCGATTATGTGGCGAAGCTACAGTCGGAACCGGCGAAAATAGCCAGCCGTAAGGCTTCGCAAAATGCGCTTAACGCCTACGGCCCGGATTTGCCTGAGCTGCTCGGCGGTTCCGCCGACCTGGCGCCCAGTAACCTGACGATCTGGTCCGGCTCGAAGTCGATCAAAGAGGATCAGGCGGGTAATTATATCCACTACGGCGTACGCGAATTCGGTATGACCGCGGTGGCTAACGGCATCGCCCTGCACGGCGGTTTTATTCCCTATACCTCGACCTTCCTGATGTTCGTCGAATACGCGCGTAACGCCGCACGCATGGCGGCGCTGATGAAGGCGCATCAGATTATGGTCTATACCCATGATTCAATCGGCCTTGGCGAAGATGGTCCAACGCACCAGGCGGTAGAGCAGCTGGCAAGCCTGCGCCTGACGCCCAATTTTAGTACCTGGCGGCCGTGCGATCAGGTGGAAACCGCCGTCGCCTGGCAGGCGGCCATCGAGCGCAATGACGGCCCTACCGCGTTAATCCTTTCGCGACAGAATCTGGCGCAAATGGCCCGTACGCCGGAACAGGTGCAGGAAATTGCGCGCGGCGGTTACGTTCTGAAGGATGCGGGCGGCAAGCCGGATCTCATCCTTATCGCCACCGGTTCGGAAGTCGAGATTACCGTTCAGGCGGCGGAGACGCTGCTGGCCAGCGGCGTAAACGTGCGGGTGGTGTCGCTGCCCTCCACCGACGTTTTCGATGCTCAGGATGAGGCCTGGCGCGAGTCGGTGCTGCCTTCCGATGTTAGCGCCCGCGTCGCTATCGAAGCCGGTATCGCCGACTACTGGTATAAATATGTCGGCCTGAAAGGCGCAATTGTTGGTATGACCCGCTACGGGGAATCGGCGCCCGCCGACAAGCTGTTCCCGTTCTTCGGCTTTACCGCTGAACATATTGTCGAAGTCAGCCGCAAAGTGCTTAACGGGTGATCCATAATGTGGGCCAGGCGTCTGGCCCCTGCCAGTTATCGCACTGCGGTTGCTGAGCGTAGCGGGTCAAATTAAACCGCTGGCCGTCATAGCGCCAGCGGGTTTGGATCCCGCAATCGCCCGGCGCGCGGCCTTTATCGAATGTCACCAGTTCATGACGCTGCTCATCGAAGCTGGCGTTAATCAGTTCTATATCTCGCGGCGCATTGCCGGGCGGCTGGAATGGCAGCGCCAGCCGCACCTGACGGGCAAGATGAGGCGTTTTGCGCGACACCAGCCACGCCAGCCAGACGGTGTTATACGCGCCCGCTTCACAACTGGTCATCAGCAGAACTTTCTCATCGGTTAGCGCGGTGACGCGGATTTCCCGGCGGAAAGGATCGAGCGAACAGGGGCTGGCGTTCATCCGCTCATTGCCGTAGTCGATCAGCTCATTAAGTTCGTCGCGGCTGAGCGGCGACTGCGCTACTTCCGCTTTACCCACGGTTCGCAACGCCGGTGCCGGCGGTACGCTGAGCGGCGGTTCTTCACCTTTGCCGACCCACGCGGTTTCGCTGCCGACCCGCTTTTGCCGATTATCAATAAATAGCAGCGCGGCCTTCAGGCCCTTCAATGAAATGCTTTGCAGACCGTTTTGCAGGGTAATCTCTTTCCCCTCCTGGGCCTGCTGCAGGAAAGCGTCGATACTGACGCTATCGCCGGTTTTAATCAGCTTATCGGCAATCTGCCAGTGTTTGCCGTCAAAATGCAGCGGTTTACCATCTAGCTGCAGCCGCGGGCCGATGGCCGCCAGCGCGGCGACCGGATTACCAACGCCGCCAAGTTCAATGCGCAAAGCGGCATCGGTGGCCGCTCCCGCGCTCCGGCTTAGGGTCATCACCAATCCATGATGCAGCCCGACATTACGCGTGACGCAATAATTTTGATTGTTGCAGGTGACAAGCCAATCTCCAAACAACTGCTGGGCTGGCGCCGCCCACGCCAACGACGTCGGCAGAAAACCGAAAAAAAGCAGTATTAAAACCCGATAAAGCATGAGCGGCACAATCCCGAAGTATGACTGACAGAGTGATTTCTAATTCATCATTATCATCAGCACTGGCGGGGTTTTGCTCAATCAGATTTATCAGAGATCCCGCGACATGAGGCCGGAATTTTGTAGGTATTGCAGCAGGATCACCGCTTTGCCATCCTGGATTTCACCGCTGGCGACCATTTCCAGCGCCCGGACGAACGGCAGTTCCAGCACCTCAATATCTTCATCATCTACGCCGCCGCCCCGGTTAGCGCGCTGCGCCTCGCTGTATTCGGCGATAAAAAAGTGAATCAGTTCGGTCACGCCGCCGGGCGACATATAGAGTTCGAAGACCTTGCGCGCCTCGCCGACCTGATAACCGGTCTCCTCGATCGCCTCCTTGCGGATACATACCTCTGGCGCGTCGTTATCCAGCAGTCCGGCGCAGGTTTCAATCAGCATGCCATCCGGGTTGCCGTTAACCCAGGTGGCGACGCGGAACTGGCGCACCAGTACCACGCTTTGCTTGCCAGGGTTGTAAAGCAAAACCGTGGCGCCGTTGCCGCGATCGTACACTTCGCGTTTGTGACGCACGACGCTGCCGTCGCGGCGCGTCAACTCATAGGTCATGTTGCGCAGCACGAAGTAGTTTTCGGAGAGGATTTTATCTTTAATGACGTGGATATTAAGTGACATGCAAACTCCGCAGCGTGAAATAACCCGGCCATACTACGCCGCGGAGCCTGCTTTGTCGTTAGTGCGTCAGTGCGGAAGCGACGCCCAGGTAGTCCATGATCCCCTGCGCGGCATGCCGCCCTTCCGCCATCGCCGTCACCACCAAATCCGCGCCGCGCACCGCGTCGCCGCCGGCGAAGATCTTCTGATTACTGGTCTGGTAACGATAGCGGCTCTCCACGTTCGCCTTGATCCGCCCGCGGCTATCCAGCTGTACCCCCGCGGCTTCCAGCCACGGCATTGAATGCGGGTGGAAACCAAACGCCATAATGACCGCGTCGGCAGGCATCACAAATTCGCTGCCGGGGATCGGCGACGGGCTGCGGCGGCCCTGAGCGTCCGCTTCGCCAAGCTGGGTGCGCAGAAAACGCACGCCGCTGACCCGGCCATCCTCACCGAGCTCAAGGGTGATCGGCTGAACATTGAATTCAAAACTCGCCCCCTCTTCACGGGCATTTTTGACCTCTTTTTTCGACCCCGGCATATTGGCTTCATCACGACGATAGGCGCAGGTGACCTGTTGAGCGCCGTGGCGCAGCGCGGTACGCACGCAGTCCATCGCCGTATCGCCGCCCCCCAGCACGACCACCTTCAGCCCGGCGGTATCGATATAAGGTTCATCGGCCAGCGCCTCCAGCCCCATCACCTGTTTGGTGTTGGCAATAAGGAACGGTAGCGCCTCATACACGCCCGGCGCCTCCTCGTTAGGCAGATCGGCTTTCATTGAGCGATAGGTACCAGCGCCGACGAAAACCGCGTCATAGTCTGCAAGCAGTTGTGCGAGTTTGATGTCTTTACCCACCTCGCAGTTCAGCTCAAAGCGGATGCCCATCTGGCTGAAAATCTCGCGCCGACGGGCCAGCAATGATTTATCCAGCTTGAAAGGCGGGATGCCGAACGTCAGCAGGCCGCCGATTTCCGGGTGGCGATCGAACACCACCGGCGCCACGCCGCTACGCGCCAGAAGGTCGGCGCAGGCCAGGCCTGCAGGCCCGGCGCCGATAATCGCCACTCTCTTACCGCTGGCTTTTACCGCCGAAAGGTCCGGGCGCCAGCCGCCGGCCAGCGCCTGGTCGGAGATATAGCGTTCGATATTGCCGATCGTCACCGAGCCGCTCTCATCGCGCAGCGTGCAGGCCCCCTCGCACAGACGATCCTGCGGGCAGACGCGACCGGTGATTTCTGGCAGGCAGTTGGTTTGATGGGAAAGCTCAACGGCGCTGGCGATGTCGCCGGCCTTTACCCGCTCGATCCACTGCGGAATATGGTTATGCAGCGGACAGGTCCACTCACAGATGCTGCGATCGCCGCATTTCAGACAACGTTGCGTTTCCCGCTGCGCCTGCGCCGCGCTGAACGGCAAATAGATTTCGCCAAAGTGCTGTTTACGCGCATCAGCCGCCAGTTTATCCGCCTCGCCTCGGAGGGAAGTGGCCGCCATCTGGCTAGCCTTATCGTCGGCGGTTGACGCTAAAGCGGTCAAAGTCCGATGTTGCCAGGACGCCGCATCCGCACGCGCCGCCCGCAGCCGCCGCGCTTTCGCCATCTCGCTTAACGCGGAATCGTTCGCCATCTGTAACGCCTGCGCCGGACAATTCTGCACGCAGGCTGGCCCGGCTTCGCGACCATGGCATAAGTCGCATTTGTGCGCCGTCGCTCTGCCGTTTGGCGTGACGACGATTTGCATCACGCCAAAGGGACAGGCCACCACGCAGGATTTACAGCCGATACATTTTTCTTCCTGCACCAATACGCTGTCTTCCTGCCGGCTAATGGCGCCGTTAGGACAGCTACGCGCGCAGGGCGCGCCTTCACAGTGACGACAGGTTACCGCGTTACGCTGTTTCTGGTTTTTAATCACGGTAATGCGCGGCAAAAAGCGCTGTGGGGTCAAGACATGTTGTTCGCCATTATGCGCCATCACGCAGGCCACTTCGCAGCCCCTGCATCCGATGCATTTGCGACTATCGCTCATAATAAAGTGGTTCATACATCCTTCCGGCTTATCGCTAATAACCCCTCATTTAGTATGACTGTTTATTACCTGACATCATGACCGTGGGACAATGGTCGTTTGCCCAGAAATCGGCTTTTCTCACCAGAATCCGGTTTAGATCAAAAATATTGACCTGAATGGAATTTTGTTTCATTTAGCTGAGTAATAATAAGCGGCTTTGACGGAATGACAGAAAAGACGTGATAAGCGCATATAAATTCAGAGAGGAGCGGCAGACGTTTCTTTACGCTCTCATAAAAGACACATGATAAATTACACTATCTCCTTAATTTCTCCACGATTGCCTGCGGGGTTATCTATAAAGTATCACAGGCTGCGAAATAACAAAAAATGTACACAATGAGGTCCTGATTCCGATGGCGAATTTCTTTATCGATCGCCCCATCTTTGCCTGGGTTTTGGCTATTTTATTAGTCCTGACCGGCACGCTGGCAATTTTGTCGCTCCCCGTAGAACAATATCCGGATTTGGCGCCGCCTAACGTCCGAGTGACGGCCAATTATCCAGGCGCTTCGGCTCAAACGCTGGAGAATACCGTCACCCAGGTTATCGAACAGAATATGACCGGCCTTGATAACCTCATGTACATGTCATCGCAGAGTAGCGCCACCGGTCAGGCAACGGTTACCCTGAGCTTTACCGCCGGTACCGACCCGGATGAAGCCGTACAGCAGGTACAAAACCAGCTGCAATCGGCGATGCGTAAACTGCCGCAGGCGGTACAGAATCAGGGGGTCACGGTGCGCAAAACCGGCGACACCAACATTCTCACTCTCGCGTTTGTCTCTACCGACGGCAGCATGGATAAGCAGGATATTGCCGACTACGTCGCCAGTAACGTGCAGGATCCTCTAAGCCGCGTCAACGGCGTCGGCGATATCGACGCCTATGGTTCGCAGTACTCAATGCGTATCTGGCTCGATCCGGCGAAACTCAACAGCTATCAGATGACGGCGAAAGATGTAACTGACGCCATCGAATCGCAGAACGCGCAAATTGCCGTCGGCCAGTTGGGCGGTACGCCATCTGTTGATAACCAGGCGCTGAACGCCACCATCAACTCACAATCGCTGCTACAAACACCGCAGCAGTTCCGCGATATTACCCTGCGCGTTAATCAGGATGGTTCGGAAGTCACGCTGGGCGACGTCGCCAGCGTCGAAATGGGCGCAGAAAAATATGATTATCTGAGCCGCTATAATCGTCAGGCCGCTTCGGGGCTGGGGATTAAGCTCGCCTCGGGCGCCAACGAAATGGCCACCGCCGAGCGCGTTATTGCCCGTCTTAATGAACTGTCGCAATATTTCCCGCACGGACTGCAGTATAAAGTCGCCTACGAGACCACCTCTTTTGTAAAAGCCTCGATTACCGATGTGGTGAAAACGCTGCTGGAGGCGATTCTGCTGGTGTTCCTGGTCATGTATTTGTTCTTGCAGAACTTCCGCGCGACCCTGATCCCGACCATCGCCGTGCCGGTGGTATTGATGGGCACCTTCGCCGTGCTCTACGCCTGCGGCTACAGTATTAACACCCTGACGATGTTCGCGACGGTGCTGGCTATCGGCCTGCTGGTCGATGACGCCATCGTCGTCGTCGAAAACGTCGAGCGCATTATGAGCGAAGAAGGTCTTTCGCCGCGCGAAGCGACGCGAAAATCGATGAAGCAGATCCAGGGGGCGCTGGTCGGTATCGCCATGGTCCTTTCGGCGGTATTCGTCCCTATGGCCTTCTTCGGCGGCACCACCGGCGCCATTTACCGCCAGTTCTCCATCACCATCGTTTCAGCAATGGTGCTGTCGGTGCTGGTGGCGATGATCCTCACCCCGGCGCTCTGCGCCACGCTGTTAAAACCGATTCACAAAGGCGAGGAGCATGGTCAAAAAGGGTTCTTCGGCTGGTTTAACCGCACCTTCAACCGCAGCGCCAGCCGCTATGAAACTTTCGTGGGCAAAATTCTCCATCGCTCGCTGCGCTGGATTTTGATTTACGTCCTGCTGCTCGGCGGCATGGTGCTGCTGTTCCTGCATCTGCCGACTTCGTTCCTGCCGCTGGAAGACCGCGGTATGTTCACCACCTCGATACAGCTCCCGAGCGGCTCCACCCAACAGCAGACGCTGAAAGTGGTGCAAAAAGCGGAAGATTATTTCCTCAATAACGAGAAGAGTAACGTCGAGTCGGTGTTTGCTACCGTCGGCTCCGGCCCCGGCGGCAACGGCCAGAACGTCGCACGTATGTTTGTCCGCCTGAAAGACTGGGACCAGCGCGACCCAAAAACCGGCTCCTCGTTCGCTATCATTGAGCGTGCGACCAAAGCCTTCAATAGAATTAAAGAAGCGCGCGTGTTTGCCAGCAGCCCACCGGCCATCAGCGGCCTTGGCAGCTCCGCGGGCTTCGATATGGAGCTGGAAGATCACGCCGGCAACGGCCACGAGGCGCTGATGTCGGCGCGCGACAAACTGCTGGAGCTGGCGGCGAACAACGACCAGCTCACCCGCGTACGCCACAACGGCCTGGACGACAGTCCGCAGCTACAGGTTGATATCGACCAGCGTAAAGCCCAGGCGCTGGGGGTCTCCATTGATGATATTAACGATACGCTGCAGACCGCCTGGGGTTCGAGCTACGTGAACGACTTTATGGATCGCGGACGCGTGAAGAAGGTCTACGTCCAGGCGGCGGCGAAATATCGCATGCTGCCGGACGATATCAATTTGTGGTATGTGCGTAACAGTAGCGGCACCATGGTCCCGTTCTCCGCCTTCGCCACCTCGCGTTGGGAAACGGGTTCGCCGCGCCTCGAACGTTACAATGGCTACTCAGCGGTCGAGATCGTCGGTGAAGCCGCGCCTGGCGTCAGCACCGGTACCGCCATGACCATTATGGAAGAGTTAGCCAAACAGCTCCCGAACGGTTTCGGCCTGGAATGGACGGCGATGTCCTATCAGGAGCGTTTGTCTGGCGCTCAGGCGCCTGCCCTGTACGCCATTTCTCTGCTGGTGGTGTTCCTGTGTCTGGCGGCGCTATATGAAAGCTGGTCGGTACCGTTCTCGGTGATGCTGGTGGTACCACTGGGGGTTATCGGCGCGCTGCTGGCGACCTGGATGCGCGGCCTGGAAAACGATGTCTACTTCCAGGTAGGTCTGTTGACGGTCATCGGCCTGTCGGCCAAGAACGCCATCCTGATTGTTGAGTTCGCCAACGAGCTGAACCAGAAAGGCGAAGATCTGCTGACCGCCACCCTATCGGCCTGCCGCCAGCGTCTACGCCCGATACTGATGACCTCACTGGCGTTTATCTTTGGCGTGCTACCAATGGCCACCAGTACCGGCGCGGGCTCCGGCAGCCAGCACGCTGTTGGTACCGGCGTCATGGGCGGCATGATCTCCGCCACCGTGCTGGCCATCTTCTTTGTACCGCTGTTCTTCGTGTTGGTACGCCGCCGCTTCCCGCTGAAAGAGAGGCCGGAATAAACCGTCAAATAACAGAAAAGGCGACTGTCACAGTCGCCTTTTTCATGGGTCAAACATTGTCTTCAGTACCGACAAAGCCAGATTTTATTTACGCAGCATATCTTCGATAAAATCTTTCCAGTTCCCCAGTTCATGTTCAATCATAATAGCCTCTCTTATTATTATGGCGATTTTAGATAAATTCCCCGCTCAGGAGAAGTTCGTCCGATCTATCGCTCTAATCGCTTTTCTTGTCACCGCAAGCCTTGAATACTCTGGCTTGCGGCTACCATAAGCCGGTTCATGTAAATTTAATGTGACATAGAGCAACATTACGCAACATTTTGTTAATATCAGAATTCCTGTAATTCATTATCTTAGTCTGTCGCGAAAAAGAACAAATTTTAATCAGACAAGGCTGAAAAGTTATATTTATCCAGCCGATTCACGTATTATTTAACAAAGCTTATATATTCGGAAAAAACTGAGAAACATATTCTTTTAACGTGAAGGTTTAATTATGTTGACCATGTACGGCATCAAAAACTGCGACACCATTAAAAAGGCCCGCCGCTGGCTGGAAGCCCATCAGATAGACTATCGCTTCCATGATTATCGTGTTGACGGACTGGACCGCGAATTGCTGAATACCTTTATTGCCGAATTAGGCTGGGAAGCGCTGCTTAACACCCGCGGCACCACCTGGCGCAAACTCGATGAATCGGTCCGCACTGGGATCGATAATGCCGATGCGGCGGCGGCGTTGATGATGGAAATGCCGGCAATTATCAAACGCCCATTGCTCTGCGCGCCCGGTCAGCCTATGCTGCTGGGCTTTAGCGAAGCAAACTACGAAAAATTTATTAACGAGGTGTAGTCTATGTCTTGCCCGGTCATTGAGCTGGCTCAGCAGCTTATTCGCCGCCCTTCCCTTAGCCCCAATGATGCGGGATGCCAGGCGTTAATGATTGAACGCCTGCGGGCGATCGGCTTTACCGTTGAAGCGATGGACTTCGGCGATACGCAAAATTTCTGGGCCTGGCGCGGACAGGGTGAAACGCTGGCCTTTGCCGGCCATACCGATGTGGTGCCGGCCGGCGACGCCGACCGCTGGATCAACCCGCCGTTTGAACCAACTATTCGCGATGGCATGCTGTTTGGCCGCGGCGCGGCGGATATGAAAGGATCGCTGGCGGCAATGGTTGTCGCCGCCGAGCGCTTTGTCGCGCAGTATCCGGATCATAAAGGACGCCTGGCGTTTCTCATCACCTCTGATGAAGAAGCCAGCGCCACCCATGGCACGGTAAAAGTGGTCGAAACGCTGATGGCGCGTAACGAGCGCCTTGATTACTGCCTGGTCGGCGAACCTTCAAGTACCGAAGTGGTCGGCGATGTCGTGAAAAACGGCCGCCGCGGTTCACTCACCTGTAACCTGACGATTCATGGTGTCCAGGGCCACGTCGCTTATCCGCACCTCGCCGATAACCCGGTGCACCGCGCCGCGCCGATGCTGGCGGAGCTGGTGGCTATCGAATGGGATAAAGGCAACGAATACTTCCCGCCGACCAGCATGCAAATCGCCAACGTGCAGGCTGGCACCGGCAGTAACAACGTCATCCCTGGCGATATGTTCGTTCAGTTCAACTTCCGTTTCAGCACCGAGCTGACCGACGAGATGATCAAAGCACGCATCATCGCGCTGCTGGAAAAATATCAGCTGCGCTATACCGTCGAATGGTGGCTTTCCGGCCAGCCGTTCCTGACCGGTCGCGGCAATCTTGTCGATGCGGTCGTGAACGCCATTGAGCACTATAATGAAGTAAAACCGCAGTTGCTAACCACCGGCGGTACCTCTGACGGACGCTTTATCGCCCGCATGGGCGCGCAGGTGGTGGAACTGGGCCCGGTGAACGCGACCATTCACAAAATTAATGAATGCGTCAATGCCGCCGACCTGCAGCTGCTGGCGCGGATGTATCAACGCATCATGGAACAACTGGTCGCCTGACGACAATAACGATTACCCTGCAGCGCCGCTGCGGGGTAAAAAGAGGACACAGCATGGAATGGCTTATCAACCACTGGTGGATTCTGGTGTTGGTATTTTTAGTCGGCGTGATGATCAACGTGATTAAAGATCTTAATCGCGTCGACCCGAAAAAATATCTCGACAACAAACCGGATCTGCCGCCGCATCGCGACTTCAATAGCAAGTGGGATGACGACGACGACTGGCCGAACAAAGACCAGCCGAAGAAGTAAATCTGCGTTCCCCGTCATCACGCGGGCTGGATGCATTCCCGGGTAGCGGCTGACGCCTTACCCGGGCTACGGCCCGTACCATTGCGAGCTGAAGTTCTCAATTTTACCTCTGTACCCGTGGCTACTGAAACTGCTGGTGTTGGTGGCCTCAAAATTCCCCGGTGGCGCTGCCGCTTACCGGGGCTACAGCGCTGTGCGATTTGGTAGCCCGGAGAAGACGCAACGCGCCGCGTCCGGGAAAACCCTTAAAAAAGTTGTAAACCGATAACAGTATCTACCTATACCAGCCGACGTTGTGCCGCGGGGCCATTACAGCATTTCGATTATATCGTCATCTTTCGGCGTACCGCCGCTCAACGCTTCATCAAAATAGTGCTTCGGTACGGTGTAACGCAGCCGATCGAGGGCAAACTGCATGCTCCGGTCATCAATGGCATGTCCGAGATCTTCAACGATATCCAGCGTGACATCTCCACCCAGCTCCTGCAGCCGCTCCTGCGCGGAGACCGCCCACGCCAGATCGATCACCCGATCCTCGCCGCCGTGGATCAGATGCACGGTGGTTTGCGTGGTCGCCGTTTGCGGCAGCGTCGCGTAACGGCCGTTAAAGGCAATTACCCGCGACGCCAGTCCTGGCTCGGCTTTAATACTCTCGAGGGACATAATCGCCCCCTGCGAAAAACCGATCAGCGCCGTCGCCTGCGCACCCAAACCGCTCTGTTTTTGCCAGTAGCGTACCGTTTCAATAAAGGTCGGCATAATGGCATCAATGCGCTGCTGACGATTCTCTTCCGTCACGCCTTGTACCGAAAACCACTGGCGCGCCGGCGCCGGACCGCAGGGTTCCGCGCCACCGATACTGACAATGAGCGCGTTGGGAAACAGCGGCGCAAACCAGCTACCTATTTGCCCCATCGAAACCGGATTATCGCCCACGCCATGAAACAGCAGCAGCAACTGTTGCGCAGGCGTCGCCGGGCTCTGAACAATAAAGTGATCGTGTTTCATGGTTATCTCCTGATGTCTCAGATAAACAGGAATCGGGCTCCTGATTGATGCAAGGCAGTTTACGCCGCGCAGAGAATATGACCATGCCATTTAACTGAATGAGTTAGTTAAAAAAATTGCAGCTTCCTGACCCACTCTTCCAGCCGCTGCGCGCGGGCAGGATCGAGTCCCGCCATGGCCGCAGCCGCCTCTTCCCGCAGTCGCGCCAGTAGCGCCTTGCGACCGGATAAACCGAGGTCCACGCATAGCGCTGCTTCATCCTGCTGCGCTAAGCGCGCGCGTAGCGCCACTAACGGCAACGGCGTCGCCTGCAGAAGCCGGTTCAGACTCCCGACCGCCGTCAACAGCGGACGATGCGCAAAGGCAAAACCGGCGACCTCCAGCCAGTCCTCCTCATTAAGCATAGCTGTTTCATCCATCGTCACCGGAGCGCGTTCATCACGCCACTGACTCAGCCAGCGTTCATCCCGCGCCAGCCGTTGATGTTCGCGCCAGGCCAGTTGCCGCCCCTCTTCGCTGAGCGGATAGAGCGCCATCGCCGTATAGCAGCCGCTGCTCGCCTCGCGATGCGTGCCCATGCGCACCAGCAGAAACCCGCAGCGCTGCCAGAAGCGCCATAGTTCAGGGGTAAAACCAAAGCTGACGGAGAGATAGTCACAGCCGTGCGTCTGCTTGACGGCATGGGCGATTAAACGCTGCCCCAACCCTTCGCGCTGGCGCGCTGGATGGACTGCAATACGACTGACGCGCCTGCCGGTCAGCGTCGCCGCCAGCGGGCTACCGCCGTGCGCGGCCAATGATTGGGCGACAAGATTGCCGCGCGGGCGGCGATATCCGGCCCAGACGGCGCGGCTAAGCGCAGGTTCGAGGCCGCCCTCTTCCACCAGCCACACCGCGCCAGCGACGCCATCCGCGCAGCGAGCCACGGTGAAGTGCTGGCCTGGCGCATCCATCATCCTGCGCAAATCCAGCGGCGAAGTGCGGTAATGCGCGCCGGAAAGCAGTTGATAAGCCTCTGATGGGCGCGTGGGTTGTTCGCGCCAGGCATCCTGGCTTAACGTCTCCAGCTGCGGTTCCCCATGCGGCGCCAGCAGAAATGCCTCATCGTTAAATAACAATAACCGGTCGATAACCGACTCCAGCGGGCAACCCGGCGCCCAGCGAATCGGCGACGACAGGTTATACCGCCGTAGCGTTGGGAAACCGGCGCAGAACTTCAATAAGAAGCCGCGGCCGGTTCCCTCATAGCCCTGAACCGTCGTCGTTAACAGCGTATGGGGAAAACGCGCCGTCAGCTGGCGCAGCGTCGGTGCCGGGATAGCGGCGGCCTCATCGACCACCAGCCAGTCGGCTTTCGCATCGCTTGCCAGCAGCGCATCGGGCGCCATAAAGCATATCTTTTGTCCCGCAAAAGCGGCGATGACTTCCGTCGCGTCGCGCGTCGGCGCGGTGACGATGGCGGAGCCGGTGAGCTGATGAATCAACATTCCCGCCAGCGCGGATTTGCCGCGCCCGCGCCCGGCGGTAACGGCGGCAATTTCCGGGGGCGATGACAGTAGCGAAGTGAGAATGGCGGCCTGTTCGGCCTGCGGGTAGCCATCAGCAGCGTGCCAGTCTCTGCGCGGAGCGGCCTCCGGCAACCGTAAGCCGTAGCCCTGTCGCCACAGTGCGACCTCAGGATCCGCGGTGAAGAGCTGGAGACAACGGTGGACAAAGTTAGGGGTGGCGATTAGTTCAGACGTATCGCTCCAGCGCAGCGAATCGCCATCCGCCTGCTCAGGCCAGCGGGCAAAATCCGGCGCCAGCAGCACTAACCAGCTGCCGGCGCGCAGCGTGCCGGCAAGCGCGGCAAAAGCCGCCACGTCAAAACCGTGGCGAGCGTCGAAAAAGGCATGCTGAAATTCGCGCCCGAGCAGCGTTTTCAGCGCGCCCGGCGCCGCGCAGGGTGCCAACTGTAACGACGGGCCGACCCACAGTCCGTCGCCCTCCAGCCGCGCTCGCAAATCCAGGGCTTGCGTCAGGCACCAGCACTCGTCACCGCTGAGCACCAGCAGGCGACGAATGCCCTCGCGCGCCATCCGCGCGGTCAGGTCAAGCAGTGCTTTCATCGGCGAACGTTAGCGAAGCGCGCTGCCGAAGGTATTACACTGCGCAGGATCCCCGCTATCAAAACCGCGTTTGAACCAGGTATAGCGCTGCTGGGAAGTCCCATGGGTGAAGCTGTCCGGCACTACGCGGCCCTGGCTTTGTTCCTGCAGACGATCGTCGCCGATGGCCTCAGCGGCATTGAGCGCTTCCTGCAGATCGCCGGTTTCCATCACATCCTGCTTCTGCATGTTATTGCCCCAGACGCCCGCAAAGCAGTCTGCCTGCAGCTCCATTTTCACCGACAGGCGGTTCACTTCGGTCTGCGAAGCCTGCTGCTGCATCTGACGGACCTTAGGTTCGATGCCGAGAAGCTTCTGCACATGATGGCCGACTTCGTGCGCAATCACGTAGCCCTGCGCAAAGTCGCCGTCAGCGCCGAGTTTGTTTTTCATCTCGTCATAGAATGACAGGTCGATATAGACCGTGCTGTCCGCCGGGCAGTAGAACGGCCCCATCACCGATTGTCCGGTGCCGCAACCGGTACGAGTCGCGCCGCGATACATCACCAGCTTCGGCTGAACGTATTGCCGCCCCATCTTTTCGAAAATAGGCCCCCAGGTATCTTCGGTGGTGGCCAGAATAACGGAGGTGAACTTCGCCGCTTCGTCATCCTTCGGGCTGATCGAACGCTGGGTAGAAGTCTGCTGCTGCGGCATCGGTTCGCCGGTCAGCATGCCGGTTAAATCCACGCCATAATAACCCGCCACCAGAACGATAATCAGCAGGACGATGCCGCCTTTACCGCTTGGAATGCGGAAACCGCCACCACCGCCGCCCAGCGGCGAACCTGAATCACTACGTCTGTCTTCCACATTGTCGCTTTCACGACGCCCTTGCCAGCGCATAAGCACCTCTATTCCATCATGTTACGAATATGAGAGATCGTAGGCGGTTCAGCGGAGGATTACCACAGGAAACAACGAATAAGAGCGCCGGAAGAGACGATTTCTTCCGGCGCGGAGGAGATTAGTCGAGCTTGACGCCCAGACGGTGGGCCACTTCTTCGTAAGCTTCGATCAGGCCGCCGAGACTCTGGCGGAAGCGATCTTTGTCCATTTTATCGAGGGTGTTTTTATCCCACAGACGGCTACCGTCCGGAGAAAATTCATCGCCAAGCACCACTTCGCCTTTGAACAGGCCGAACTCCAGCTTGAAGTCGACCAGAATCAGACCGGCATCATCAAACAGCTTGCTGAGTACGTCATTCGCTTTGTAGCTGAGCTCTTTCATGCGCGCCAGGTTTTCTTTATTCACCCAGCCGAACGTCTCGCAGTAGGATTCGTTGACCATCGGGTCGTGCATGGCGTCGTTTTTCAGGAACAGATCGAACAACGGCGGAGTCAGTTCGATACCTTCTTCAATACCCAGGCGTTTCACCAGCGAGCCCGCCGCGCGGTTACGAATCACGCATTCAACCGGCACCATATCCAGCTTCTTCACCAGGCATTCAGTATCGGAAAGCAGCGCTTCCATTTGGGTCGGGATACCGGCTTCTTCCAGCTTGCTCATAATGAAATGGTTGAATTTGTTATTCACCATACCTTTACGATCGAACTGCTCGATGCGGGCGCCATCCCCTGCTGACGTATCGTTACGGAATTCAAGTACCAGCAGATCCGGGTTTTCGGTGCTGTATACCGTTTTCGCTTTGCCACGATACAACTCAGCTTGCTTTTTCATCTTTCACCACTCCAGTGATATTAAGCCAAAAAATTACGTTTCCGCCCGTAGGCAAAATCAGGCAATTTACCGGACTTTGCGGCCACGCACACGTTTGCGTCACTATACATGAAAAAGGGCCGGATTGCTCCAGCCCTTTTTATTACTTGTTAAATGCGGCCTGGAATACGGCTACCAGGGCGTCATTTTGCGACTGCGTCAGAGTGTGGCCTTTCGGGTCGATAAACTGCAGGCTACTGCGGTTATCGAGATCGCCGACCTGCAGTTTATAGTCGCCAGAGACCAGCTGTGGGTCACTGGCGCCCAGTTCCTGCCAGCTGCTGTCAGACAGCGGCTTGTAAGTTACCGCCATGCTGCCCTGGGAGCGAGTGCTGTCGGTCACCTTCATGCCCACTTTTTCAAGCGTGGCCGGCAGTTTCTGCCATACCATGTTGAATGGCGCGCGCACCACCAGCATCGGCAAGCCGGTGTCATCCGCCGCGCTCTGCACGTCGAAGGTCGCGCCAGCGCTTCTCTGCGCCGCGTTCTGCGCATTGGTGGCGTTAGAATCAAGACCGGAAGAGATAACGTTCAGCATCGAGGTGCTGTAGCGCTGCAGAGAAGCTGGGTCAGACACGGGCTTGCCCGCCTGCTCCAGGTTCACCAACTTCACTACCACCGCCTGCTGATAGCCCTGCGGCTTAACGGAGATTTGATAACGGCCACGATACTGCTGGTCTTCATCAAGGCGGTTCCACTCTACCCAATCGGTATTCAGCGTCTGGCCTGCATCGTCACGCTTGGTGATGGTGTAGTTTTTCGCCTGGATGATGCTGACAACCTGCGCCCATAAAGAACCGCTGCGGCTATTTTCAACCATCAAGGTGGAGGTGTCGCCGTTAAACTGGGTACGCGCGCCGCTGACCAGAGCTAACGCCTGAGCCGGTGGACGAATGTCCAGCGCTTTGCCTACCGCGCCGGTGCTGGAAGCAACCGGAATGTTGTAGTCGCCAGTCTGCAGCGGCAGGATCATCCCCGCCGGGGCGTGGAGTTCACTGAGCGGCGCGGCATCTAAATAAGCCTCGTCGCCGCTAACCTGACGCTTATAGCGCGAGTCAGAACTACAGGCCGCGAGGAGTAAAACCAGCGAAACACCCGCAACCTTCGCCAGGCGCGACTTCTGTACTGAGTAAGCCATCAAATCTCCCTAAACTCTACAGCAAACCGGCATGCTTCAGCGCTGCGGTAACCGCTTTCGTACCCGCTTCGGTAATCGGCGTCATCGGCAGGCGCAGCGTGTCGGTCGCTACAAGTCCCAACGCCTTACAAGCCCATTTGACTGGGATCGGGTTGGGTTCGACAAATAATTTTGTATGCAGCGGCATCAGACGCTGGTTAATCGCGCGAGCTTCCGCGAATTGCCCCGCCATCGCCAGTCGGCACATGTCCGCCATTTCACGCGCAGCAACGTTCGCCGTGACGGAAATGACGCCGACGCCGCCGAGCTGGATAAAGTCCATGCCGGTCGCGTCATCGCCGCTCAGCAGAATAAAGTCATCTGAAACCAGCTCTTTGATCTGGTGAACACGACTTAAGTTCCCTGTTGCTTCCTTAATACCGACAATATTTTTAATTTCCGCCAGGCGACCGACGGTTTCCGGCAGCATATCGCAACCGGTACGGGACGGCACATTATACAGAATTTGCGGCAGGTCAGTATGTTCAGCGATAGCTTTAAAGTGTTGGAACAGGCCTTCCTGGGTCGGACGGTTATAATAAGGAGTGACCGTCAGGCAGCCGACAACGCCGCTATCGTTAAAACGCTTGGTCAGGCTAATCGCCTCTGCGGTTGCATTTGCACCGGTACCTGCAATGACCGGAATGCGGCCATCGGCCAGCTCGAGGGTCATCATTACGACGTCGCCATGCTCTTCATGGCTTAACGTGGCGGATTCGCCGGTAGTCCCTACAGAAACAATCGCCGAGGTTCCGTTGGCGACATGGTAATCAATCAGTTTTTTCAGGCTTGACCGGCAGACATTACCGTTATCATCCATCGGCGTGACAAGCGCTACAATACTTCCCGTGAACATGGGCCATCCTCAGAGCAGAAGTGGGACAAGATTCTCAATGTTACGTTTGGTGCCGCAATAAAAGCAAGAGACCCAACGCCATCTGGGATGTTGTACGCCGGTTTTTTTTATGCTTTCCTAATGTTACCTCACCTTTTTAAAGGAAGAACAGGTTTGACAGCCTCATTACAACACTATCTGGTGATTACCGCTCTGGGCGCAGACCGCCCCGGCATCGTAAACACAATCACTCGCCACGTCAGCAGCTGCGGCTGCAATATTGAAGACAGCCGCTTGGCCATGCTCGGCGACGAGTTCACGTTTATAATGCTGCTTTCCGGCTCGTGGAACGCGATTAACCTGATCGAATCAACGCTGCCGTTAAAAGGAGCCGAGCTGGATTTGCTGATCGTAATGAAGCGCACCTCCGCCCGGCCGCCGCAGGCGATGCCGAATACGGTTTGGATCCAGGTAGAGGTGCCGGACTCGCCGCATATTATTGAGCGCTTTACCGCGCTGTGCGACACGTGGAATATGAATATCGCCGAACTGGTCTCCCGAACTCAACCGGGAGAAGATAAAGACGCCGCTCAGCTATTTATTCAAATCACCGCGCACAGTCCTGCCTCGCAAAACACGACAAATATCGAGCAAGCGTTCAAAGCACTATGTACAGAACTGAGCGCACAAGGCAGTATTAACATCGTTAATTATTCACAGCATGATGAACAGGATGGAGTTTAACCAATGACCCCACTGAAAGCCGGTGATATCGCACCGAAATTTAGCTTACCGGACCAGGACGGCGAGGAAGTAAATTTAACCGACTTCCAGGGACAGCGTGTTCTGGTTTATTTTTACCCGAAAGCCATGACCCCAGGCTGCACCGTACAAGCGTGCGGTTTACGCGATAATATGGACGACCTGAAAAAAGCGGGCGTCGAAGTACTGGGTATCAGCACTGATAAACCAGAAAAGCTGTCCCGTTTTGCCGAAAAAGAGCTGCTGAACTTTACGCTGCTGTCTGATGAAGATCATCAGGTCTGCGAACAGTTCGGCGTCTGGGGCGAAAAATCATTTATGGGGAAAACCTACGACGGCATTCACCGTATTAGCTTCCTCATTGATGCTGACGGCAAGATTGAACATGTGTTTGATAACTTCAAAACCAGCAATCACCACGATGTCGTGCTGAACTGGCTGAAAGAAAACGCATAACCTCTAAATGAAAAACGCCGGGGGATAAAAAATCGCCCGGCGTTTTTTTTGGCTCAATCAGCGCGTCACTCGTCTTCGATAGCCATTCCATCTGGCCAGGCATGCATTACCGCCTTGATAAGCGTCGCCAGCGGAATCGCGAAGAAAACGCCCCAGAAGCCCCACAGCCCGCCAAAAATCACCACCGACAGAATGATCACCAGCGGATGTAAATTCACCGCCTCCGAGAACAGCACCGGCACCAGCAGGTTGCCGTCCAGCCCCTGAATAATCAGGTATACGGCAAACAGGCTCCAGAACTCAGTACCCGCGCCGAACTGGAACAATGCCACGCCGATCACCGGAATAGTGACCACAAAAGCGCCGATATAGGGGATTAACACCGAGAATCCCACCAGTACGGCCAGCAGCAGCGAGTAGTTAAGACCGAAGAGAATGAAGCCTATCCAGGTAGCGACGCCGACGACAATCATCTCCAGCACCTTACCGCGGATATAGTTGGTAATCTGTTGGTTCATCTCCTTCCACACCTGCCCCGCCAGACCGCGATTACGCGGCAATACCCGGCGTACGGCATTCAGCATCTGCTGTTTGTCTTTCAGCAGGAAGAAGACCATCAGCGGAACCAGGACCAGATAAACCGCCAGCGTCAGCAGGCCCACCAGCGAGGCGAGCGAATACTTCACCACCGAATCCCCCACGGTCAACATGCGAGTGCGCACATTTTCCGCCATCGCATCGATGATGCCGGCATCCACCAATGCCGGATAGCGACGCGGCAGCGTGGCGGCGAAATCGGAAAGCTTATTAAGCATGCCAGGCATATCGCGGATGAGATAAATGCCCTGTTGCCAGGCCACCGGCATCACCACAAAGGCCATCAGCAGCAAGATACCGACAAATAGCACCAGCACCAGCGAGGTGGCCCAGGTTCGCGACAGGCCGATACGCTCCAGGCGAACGGTCGGCCACTCCAGCAGATAGGCCAACACGATGGCGACCAGAAGCGGCGCCAGCAGGCCGCTGAAAAAGAACATAATGCCGAAGCCGGCCAGCAGAATAACCAGCAGCGCTATCGCTTCCGGGTCGCTGAAACGACGACGATACCACTGCATTAACATCTCAAGCATAAACCCTTCCCTGAAGCGCAAATCGCCACAATCCGGGGAATTGTATCTAAGTGTCACAAAAAAGACTTCGCTTTTTATTGGCTATGACACAAACCTGCACAACTGTGCGAATATCATATTTTCAACGCCATCAACCACAGCTAAACTCGCAGAATCTGCGGCACGGGAACATTGGGCCGCGCAACCGGTCAAACTGGCACACCCACATTACAGGACAGAGGTTATGTTCAGGCAGTTAAAGAAAACGCTGGTGGCCGCCGCCGTCGCGTCGCTGACGCTGGGGACGATATTACCTGCCGCCGCTGACTCGGCGGATACGCTGCCGGATATGGGCACCTCGGCAGGAAGCACGCTTTCCATCGGTCAGGAAATGCAGATGGGGGATTACTACGTGCGCCAGCTGCGCGGCAGCGCGCCGCTGATTAACGACCCACTGCTGGTGCAATACATTAACGGGCTGGGTATGCGCCTGGTCGCCCATGCTAACTCCGTGCGTACGCCGTTCCACTTTTATCTGATTAATAACGATCAGATTAACGCCTTCGCCTTCTTCGGCGGCAACGTGGTGTTGCACTCGGCGCTGTTCCGCTATTCCGATAACGAAAGCGAGCTCGCCTCGGTGATGGCGCACGAAATCTCCCACGTTACCCAGCGCCATCTGGCGCGCGCGATGGAAGACCAAAAACGTAGCGCGCCGCTAACCTGGGTGGGCGCGCTGGGCTCAATTCTGCTGGCGATGGCCAGCCCGCAGGCGGGGATGGCGGCATTAACCGGCACCCTTGCCGGCACCCAGCAGGGGATGATTAGTTTCACCCGTCAGAATGAAGAAGAAGCTGACCGCATCGGTATTCAGGTACTGCAGCGTTCCGGTTTCGATCCGCAGGCAATGCCGGCGTTTATGGGTAAATTACTCGACGAATCCCGCTATTCCAGCCGCCCGCCGGAAATGCTGCTTACTCACCCGCTGCCGGAAAGCCGTCTGGCCGACGCCCGTAACCGCGCCAATCAGATGCGTCCGGTGGTGGTCCAGTCGTCGGCGGATTTCTATCTCGCCAAGGCCCGTACGCTCGGGATGTACAATTCCGGGGAAAATAAGCTCGGCAGCGATCTGCTTGACGCCTGGTCGAAAGGCAATATCCGCGAGCAGCACGCCGCGCTGTATGGCCGCGCGCTATTGGCCATGGAGAGCAATAACTACGATCAGGCGCGCAAAACGCTACAGCCGCTACTCAGCGCCGATCCGCAAAATCCCTGGTATCTTGACCTTGCCACCGATATCGATCTTGGACAGAAAAAGACCACTGACGCGATTAACCGTCTGAAAAACGCCAAAGAGATCCGCACCGATCCGGTCCTGCAGCTGAACCTGGCCAACGCCTATCTGCAGGGCGGGCAGCCGGCGGAAGCCGCTACCATACTCAATCGCTACACCTTTAATAATAAAGATGACGGCAACGGTTGGGACCTGCTGGCGCAGGCGGAAGGCGCCCTGGGTCATCGCGACCAGGAGCTGGCGGCGCGGGCCGAAGGCATGGCGCTGGCCGGCAGGCTTGACCAGGCCATCTCGCTGCTGAGCAGCGCCAGTTCGCAAGTGAAATTGGGCAGTTTGCAGCAGGCGCGCTACGACGCTCGCATCGACCAGCTGCGCCAGCTGCAGGAAAGATTCCGCCCCTATCAGAAAATGTAAGGAGACCACATGTCTGACGCGGTAAAAATTTACCACAACCCGCGCTGCTCGAAGAGCCGCGACACGCTCAGCCTGCTGAAAGCCAACGGCATCGACCCTGAAGTGGTGCTGTATCTGGAGACACCGCCGGATGCCGCGACGCTGCGCCAGCTGTTGAAAATGCTCAATATGAGCAGCGCCCGTGAACTGATGCGCCAGAAAGAAGATCTGTATAAGTCGCTCAATCTCGCCGACCCACAGCTCAGCGAAGAGGCGTTGATTAAGGCCATGGTCGAGAACCCGAAACTCATCGAACGGCCCATCGTGGTCAGCCACGGCCAGGCGCGTATCGGCCGCCCGCCGGAACAGGTGCTGGAAATCGTCAGCTAACCCCTACGCGCCGCCGGTGTTGCCCGCGGCGCGATTTTTTTCATCTTATACGCTGGCTGGATGAATTTGCCACGCCGGACGCCGCAACATAAGGAGACGCTGATGACTATTGCAGAATATCTCGAGCAGCAAGGCCTGGAGCGCGGTCTGCTTCAGGGCCGGCAAGAAGGTCGGCAAGAAGAAGCAAAACGTATCGCCGCCGCGATGTTACGTAGCGGCCTCGCCCCCGCGCTGGTGGCGCAGCTAACCGGCCTGGCAGAGCAGGAGTTGGCGTCGCTTTCGGCCTAAAGCTTCAGGATCTCTTTAACGAATGGGATCGTCAGTTTTCGTTGGGCGGTAATCGACGCGTGATCCAGCTGATCGAGCGTCATAAACAGCGAGCGCATTTCTCTATCCAGCCGCTTGAGCAGGAAACGGCAGACGTCTTCCGGCATCTCGAAACCGCGTAATCTGGCGCGCAGCTGCAGCGCCTGCAGCTTATCTTCATCCGACAGCGGTTGCAGCTTGTAGATTTGGCCCCAGTCAAGGCGCGAGGCGAGATCCGGCAGGCCGAGATGCAGCTGCCGCGGCGGGCAATCGCCGGTGATCAGCAGGCGAGTTTTACCTGATTCGAGAATACGGTTATAGAGATTAAAGATAGCCATCTCCCAGGGCTCATCCCCCGCCACGCACTCGATGTTATCGATACACACCAGCGCCAGTTGCTCCATGCCGTCCAGCACTTCCGGCACGAACCACGTGCGCTTATCCAACGGCACGTAGCCGACGGCATCGCCACGCTGGGATAGCTCAGCGCAGGCGGCATGCAAAAGGTGGCTACGCCCCGCGCCTTCGCGTGACCAGATATAGATGTATCCGCTGTGTTCCTGCCGCAGTACGTTCTGCAGAGCGGCAAGTAGGGAAGGATTATCACCCGGCCAGAAACTCGCGAACGTTTCGTCGTCAGGAAGATACAGTGGCAAAGAGAGCTGTGCCGGAGCGTTCAGATGGACCTCAACATAGGCTTACAGAAAAACGCGAAGAGTTTAACACAGTTTTAGGTCCGGAGAGAACCGGGCAGGATCGCTGCCCGGTATCAGGATCGTTATTTCGCTTCTTCGCTATCCGCGGCGTCCAGCACCACTTCTTCCGGACGCAGGACGCTGATCAGTTTAAAGATCAGGCTCAGGCAGATACCGACGATCGTCGCCAGCGCCATGCCTTTCAGCTCCGCCGCGCCAATATGCACCTTGGCGCCGCTCACGCCGATGATCAGAATAACTGAGGTCAGAATCAGGTTCTGCGCTTTGCTGTAATCGACTTTTGATTCGATCAGCACGCGGATACCGGATGCGCCGATCACCCCGTACAGCAGCAGAGAAACGCCGCCCATCACCGGTACCGGGATAATCTGAATCGCCGCCGCCAGCTTGCCGACGCAGGAGAGCAGAATCGCGATAATCGCCGCGCCGCCAATAACCCAGGTACTGTATACGCGGGTAATCGCCATCACGCCGATATTTTCACCGTAGGTGGTGTTTGGCGTCGAGCCAAAGAAACCGGAGACAATCGTCGACAGCCCGTTGGCGAACATCGAGCGGTGCAGACCCGGATCGCGGATCAGGTCGCGCTTAACAATATTGGCGGTCACCACCAGGTGCCCCACGTGCTCGGCAATGACCACCAGCGCGGCAGGCAGAATGGTGAAAATGGCAAACCACTCAAAGCGCGGGGTGTAGAAGGTCGGCAATGCGAACCAGTGCGCTTCGGCGATAGGCGTCGTATCGACTACGCCCATCACGAAGGAGAGCGCATAGCCCACCAGCACGCCGATAAGAATCGGGATAATCGCCAGGAAACCGCGGAACAGTACGGAACCAAAAACCGTCACCGCCAGCGTTACCATCGAAATAATAATGGTTTTGCTGTCGGGAGCTTGACCGTCAGCCGGCAGCAGCCCGGCCATATTCGCCGCCACGCCCGCCAGTTCCAGGCCGATAACCGCCACGATGGCGCCCATCGCCGCCGGCGGGAACATTACATCCAGCCAGCCGGTACCGGCTTTTTTGACAATAAAGGAGACGATGCAGAACAGGACGCCGCACATAATGAAGCCGCCGAGCGCCACTTCATAACCCAGCGGCAACAACAGTAACACCGGGGAGATAAAGGCGAAGCTCGACCCCAGATAGGCTGGAATTTTGCCTTTACAGATAAAGAGGTACAACAGCGTACCGATGCCGTTAAACAGCAGTACGGTAGCCGGGTTAATGTGGAACAGGATAGGCACCAGAACCGTTGCGCCAAACATGGCGAACAGATGTTGCAAACTAAGCGGGATTGTCTGTAAAAGCGGCGGTCTTTCACTCACCCCGATTGCACGGCGCGTCATAATATTATCCTCTGAGAGTCGTTTGTTATTTGTTGTGGGCGTGATTTATTCAAAAAAAAGCCGACTCTCAAAGTCGGCTTTTTATCACTTCATCATTTATTTGGTACCGAAAATCTTATCGCCGGCATCGCCGAGGCCCGGAATAATGTATCCGTGCTCGTTAAGGCCCTGGTCGACGGACGCGGTGTACAGCTCGACGTCAGGATGCGCTTTCTCCAGCGCGGCAATGCCTTCCGGCGCCGCCACCAGCACCAGCACCTTAATGCTCGAGCAGCCCGCTTTTTTCAGCAGGTCGATAGTCGCGATCATCGAACCGCCGGTTGCCAGCATCGGGTCAACCACCAGCGCCATACGCTCGTCAATGTTAGAAACCAGCTTCTGGAAATAAGGAACCGGCTCCAGCGTTTCTTCATCACGGTAGATACCCACGACGCTGATACGCGCGCTCGGCACGTGCTCCAGCACGCCTTCCATCATCCCCAGACCGGCACGCAGAATGGGCACTACGGTAATTTTCTTACCTTTGATCTGCTCAACTTCGACCGGGCCGTTCCAGCCTTCGATGGTGACACGCTCGGTAGCGAGATCGGCGGTTGCTTCGTAGGTCAGTAAGCTACCAACCTCTGAGGCGAGTTCACGGAAGCGTTTAGTACTGATGTCATGCTCACGCATCAGGCCCAGCTTGTGTTTGACGAGTGGATGTTTCACTTCCACGATCTTCATTCTCTTTCTCCTCTGAGGGGCAGCCACAAAAAAAATCGCGGGATTATACCGCTTTTTGCGGATTGCGCCATACCCATCTTGCTTGACGTATATCAAACAAAGTGATTTATGGATTGTTACACATTATAAAACAAACAAAAAAAGCCGGAGGTTCCCCTTCGGCTTTTATCTTTGACAACGCTACGCTTGTTGGCACCTACAGGTTTTCGCCGTTACTGGCAATAACCTGCTGATACCAGGCAAAAGATTTTTTCCGGCTGCGGGCCAACGTACCGCGACCTTCGTTATCTTTATCAACAAAGATAAATCCATAGCGCTTTTTCATTTCCCCGGTACCGGCGGAGACCAGGTCGATGCAGCCCCACGGGGTATACCCCATCAGGTCGACGCCATCTTCCACCACCGCTTTTTTCATTTCGGCAATATGGGCGCTGAGATAATCGATACGATACTGGTCGTCCACGCTGCCGTCCGCTTCACGCACGTCAATGGCGCCAAAGCCGTTTTCAACGATAAACAGCGGCAGTTGATAATGATCCCAGAACCAGTTGAGCGAGTAGCGCAGGCCAACCGGGTCAATCTGCCAGCCCCAATCCGATTTCTTCACGTACGGGTTGGAGACCAGGCTGGTGCTTTCGTCGTAATCCAGGTGCGGATTATCGTCAGTCGCTTTGGTGGCGAAGGACATATAGTAGCTAAAACCAATATAGTCGACACAGCCCTCTTGTAACGCCCGGCGGTCGGCGTCGGTAATATCCAGCGTAAAACCGCGGCGCGCGAAGTAGTTGAGCAGATGTTGCGGATAGCGACCGCGTACATGCACATCGGTAAACCAGTAACGACGATGCATGGCGTTCATCGCCATCATCATGTCGTCCGGCGCGCAGGTGAGCGGATAGATAGGACACATCGCGATCATACAGCCAATCTGCAGCCCCGGATTAATCTCGCGTGCCGCCTTTACCGCCAGCGCACTGGCGACTAGTTCATAATGGGCGGCCTGGAACATCACCGGTTCACGGTCTTCGCCGGGCTGATACTTCAGGCCCGAGTTGGTAAAGGGGGCGAAATCTTCATGGAAGTTGGCCTGGTTGTTGATCTCGTTAAAGGTCATCCAGTACTTCACTTTGTGCTGATAGCGGGTAAACACTACCTTCGCGAAGCGGACAAAGAAATCAATGAGTTTACGGTTGCGCCAGCCGCCGTATTCAGTCACCAGGTGGTAAGGCATCTCAAAATGGGAGAGCGTGATCACCGGTTCGATACCATATTTCAGGCACTCGTCGAACAGATTGTCATAGAATTGCAGGCCCGCTTCATTGGGCTCCAGTTCATCACCCAGCGGAAAAATGCGCGTCCAGGCAATTGAAGTACGGAAACACTTAAATCCCAGTTCGGCAAACAGCGCTACGTCTTCTTTATAACGATGATAAAAATCAATTGCCTCATGGTTGGGATAGTTATGACCAGGCAGTACGCCGTCGGTGATCGTACGCGGCACCCCGTGGGCGCCTGCGGTCATCACGTCAGCAACGCTAACCCCCTTCCCTCCTTCTTGCCAGCCGCCCTCAAGCTGATGCGCCGCTACCGCGCCGCCCCACAGAAAACCTTCTTTGAATCCGGACATATACTCTCCCTATAGACGATCGTTATGCGCTTTTCACCAAACAGAAACCGGTTTCATTGGCATAATGATCATTCATTAAAGGCGAGGCAAGCAGAAGACTGTACCCGGTTTCATTTTCGTGAACAGTATCAAATTTGCTCATCTGTAAGCCGTTTTAAATCGAGTGTAAAGCAGGCTCGCAAACGTTTGCTTTCCCTGTTAGAATTGCGCCGATTTTTCTTGCTACCGCAAACGCGTGGAGACTTCGCAGTGACCGATAAAACCTCTCTCAGCTATAAAGATGCCGGCGTGGATATTGATGCAGGCAACGCTCTCGTCGACCGTATTAAGGGCGTGGTGAAGAAAACCCGTCGCCCGGAAGTGATGGGCGGACTGGGCGGATTCGGCGCGCTGTGCGCTCTGCCGCAGAAATACCGCGAACCGGTACTGGTCTCCGGCACCGACGGCGTCGGCACCAAGCTGCGTCTGGCGATGGACCTTAAACGTCACGACACTATCGGTATCGATCTGGTCGCCATGTGCGTTAATGACCTGGTGGTTCAGGGCGCCGAGCCGCTATTTTTCCTTGACTACTACGCGACCGGTAAACTGGACGTAGACACCGCGGCAAGCGTGATCAACGGCATCGCCGAAGGCTGCTTACAGTCCGGCTGCGCGCTGGTTGGCGGCGAAACGGCAGAGATGCCGGGTATGTACCATGGTGAAGATTATGACGTGGCCGGTTTCTGCGTCGGCGTGGTAGAAAAATCAGAAATCATCGACGGCAGCAAAGTGGCTGACGGCGACGTACTGGTCGCGCTTGCCTCCAGCGGCCCGCACTCTAACGGCTACTCGCTGGTACGTAAGATTATCGAAGTCAGCGGCGTTGACCCGCAGACCACCGACCTCAACGGCAAACCGCTGGCCGACCACCTGCTGGCGCCGACCCGTATTTATGTCAAATCGATTCTGAATCTGATTGCCAATGTCGACGTCCACGCTATCGCCCACCTGACCGGCGGCGGCTTCTGGGAAAATATCCCGCGCGTACTGCCGGACAACACCCAGGCAGTGATCGACGAGTCATCCTGGCAGTGGCCGGAAGTCTTCAACTGGCTGCAAACCGCCGGTAATGTCAGCAGCCACGAAATGTACCGCACCTTTAACTGCGGCGTCGGCATGCTGGTCGCGCTCCCGGCAGCCGAGGCGGATAAAGCTATCACCCTGCTGAACGAGCAGGGTGAAAACGCGTGGAAAATCGGTTATATCAAGGCATCCGATGCCGAACAACGTGTGGTCATTGAATGAAAAACATTGTGGTGCTGATTTCCGGTAACGGCAGTAATTTACAGGCGATTATTGATGCCTGCGCCCGGAAGCAAATCAACGGCACCCTGCGTGCGGTATTCAGCAATAAGGCCGAAGCATTCGGCCTTGAGCGCGCCCGCGAGGCCGGTATTCCGGCCTTTGCGCTCTCGCCGAAAGCGTTTGATAGCCGCGAGGCCTTCGACCGCGAGCTGATGCAGCAAATCGACGCCTTTCAACCGGATTTGGTGGTGCTGGCAGGCTATATGCGCATCCTTAGCCCAGCGTTTGTTGACCACTATCAGGGGCGCTTGCTGAATATCCATCCTTCTCTGCTGCCGAAATATCCAGGGCTGCATACTCATCGCCAGGCGCTGGAAAACGGTGATGAGGAACATGGCACCTCGGTGCATTTCGTCACCGACGAGCTCGACGGCGGGCCGGTGATCTTACAGGCTCGGGTACCGGTATTTCCGGAAGACAGCGAAGATGACGTTACCGCCCGCGTTCAGGCGCAGGAGCACGATATCTACCCGCTGGTGGTGAGCTGGTTTGTTGATGGACGCCTGCGTATGGAAGCTAACTCTGCGTGGCTGGATAATCGCAAGCTGCCGCCGCAGGGCTATGCCGCTGAAGAATAAGTTATTCTGGCCCCGGAGCAATCGCCGGGGCAACTTCTTCTCTTGTTTCCTCGCTAATTATCTCCGTTTTCCAGACATAGCGCGTTAGGGTTCCAGGCTGCCGGTAATGGGGTCGGGCGCTGATAATCAAATTCGCGCAGTGTCAGACCCGCTACGCCGTTAGCATACAGTACCGGCAAACCGCCGGGATAAGGCTCGACACCCCAAACGCGGCCGCTTTGCGGATTCAAACACCAGGCGTTATCAATCCCCATCCCGGTCGGCGACATCGGATTGCACGGCGGGCGGATATCATAAAGCCCCTGCTCCGCTGCCAGGTTCAGCTTCTGGGTTAGCTGCACGCCGTCAAACAGAATACGCCGGATCTGACCTGGCGTTTCACTATGCAGGTTTATCGCGCCTTCGCACTCGCCAACCAGCCCGCGGAACTGGATCTGTGAGATTTCGCCGGGTTCAATCGCCGGATCGCGACGGCGCGCGGAAAGGAAAACAGGGTCCGCCTCGCCCCAATGACAGGCCGGCGCGCTCACGCAATCAAAAGCAATGCTGCTAAAAATCATCCGCCGTAGCCGCCCGCCGTCGCGGGATATCAGGCCAATGCCGCGATTGGAGTCAAAGATAGTGCAGTTACTCACCAGCACATCTTCAATATCCCGCCAGGTTTCAGTACCAATTTTAAAGGCGCAGCTTTTCGAGCGCAGCGTGCAGTTAACGATGGTTACCTGACGCAACGGTCGCTGGATGCGCTCAGGTTTATCGGTGGTTTTCAAACAGATGGCATCATCCGCCGCGCTGAAATAGCTATTGGCGATATGGACCTGCTGGCAGCTGTCAATATCCAGCGCATCGGTATTAGCCATCGTCAAATCATTGTCGACGGTAACGCCGTCAACCACCACGCCCGTGCAGGAGACCAGATGGATTGTCCACATCGGGGCATGTCGTACGGTGATATTTTCCAGCCGGACGCGACGGCAATTCTCCAGCAAAATGATCCGCGGGCGCGCCCTGGCTGGCGTGCGGTAGCCCATGGCATCAACGCCACGGGAGAACCAGCCGTCAGCGCTGCCGTAAATCTCGCCGCCGCCGCAGATGGTAATATTCTGTGCATCCACAGCATACAGAAAGGCCCGATCTGAAGATTCCGCCCGGCTCAGCGCCGTCGCCTGAGCAAAGTCATCATAGTTTTCGCTAACGATAAGCTCGGCCCCCGGCGACAGCCACAGACAGGTGTTCGACCCTATCCGCAAACCGCCAAGCGCGTACCTGCCGCAATCAACTACCAACTGGCCGCCGCCTGCCTGCGCCAGTTCGTCCAGCGCCTGTTGAAAAAGTTCGGTATCCGGCGTCACGCCATCCGCATGGGGATGGCGCTGCGAAAGATAAATGTTCATAGCATGTCCTGGAAATCAACGTATTAGCTATCTCACCATTTATCTGGCCCTCAGCGTAGAGTCGAAACCACTACCGCGGAAATATCTGCGTACCCTTTCACATTCCCCGTCACGCTCAGGGGAAAAACGTGAGATTTCGCGCAAAATTTACCGGCGGAAAAAATGAAAATAGGGCCGTTATCACAGTTATTGCCCTCTTAAACCGCAGCATATGTGAGCAGCATCACGGGATTTATTTCATTTTGTCGCCATTTGGCATGCTGCTCGCAGAACGGTACGAAAAACCGACTGTCGGGATTCTCGCCCCCCTCCCCCTCTTTTACTGTGCAACCTCGCATTCCTTACCAAAGAGATACGCTCATGACGAGGACAGTGACCCCGCAACGAGAAGTCAAAACCCGCAACATCCTCTGCTGGGGGATGGGCGATATTTTCGGCAGCGGCGCGATGACCATCACCGGCCTGTGGCTGCTCTACTTTTATATCGAAGTCGCCGGGCTCTCACCCGCCGCCGCGGCCTCTATTTTCGCCATCGCCAAGATTTGGGACGGCATCACGGATCCGGTGATGGGCTACATTACCGACAACATTCGCACCCGTTGGGGACGGCGACGGATCTTCTTCATTCTCGGCGCGCCGCTATCGCTCTGTTTCGCTCTGATGTGGATAAGTGGTTTTGGCTACGCCTGGTACCTTGGTACCTATCTACTATTCAGCACCGTCTTCACCCTGCTGATGGTGCCTTACGATACGCTGCCTGCAGAGATGACCACCCGCTATGATTTGCGCTCGAAAATGTCCGGCGCGCGAATGTTATTCGCTCAGGCGACAGCCTTTCTCGCGGCGCTGATCCCCGGGCAAATCATGGCCCACGTCGCCGATAAATCGCAGGCGTTTCTCTATATCGGCATTATCTTCGCCCTGCTTTTTGCCTTGCCGTGGATCTTCGTCTGGCGCGGTACCTGGGAGCGCGACAACCTCCCGCCTCCGCAGACGCAGCAAGGTTTAGGCAAAACGCTGCGTTCGCTGTATCGGGAAATGGCCTCGACCTTCCGTCTGCGGACCTTCCGTATTCATATCATGATGTACGTCGGCGGCGCGGTGGCGCTGGATATTTTCGGCTCTCTGTTTATGCACTATATGACCTACGTGCTACGTGTCGGCACCTCGCTGGCTTCGCAGGCCATGAGTCTGATGACGCTGTTTCAGTTCTTCGCGATCCCTTTATTTACCTGGCTTTGCATCCGCGTCGGCAACGGCAACGCCTATAAGGTGGCCATCGCGCTGATCCTCTGCGCGCTACTGTGGTTCAGCCAATTGACCGCTTCTTTCAGCCATCTTTCCTGGCTGCTGCTCGGCGGCGCAATCGTGATGGGGATCGCCCGCGGCGGCACCTATCTCATCCCATGGAATGTCTACAATTTCCTGCCCGATATCGATGAAGCCTACACCGGCGTGCGGCGTGAAGGGATCTACGCAGGGGTGATGATGCTGACGCGCAAATTCTCCCAGGCGCTGGCGCTGTTTATCGTCGGCCTGGCGCTGGAAGCCTTTGGATTCACCAAAGGCGCCGAAACGCAGAATACCGCCGCGCTGAATGGCATCTGGTGGGTATTCCTCGTTGGCCCCGGCCTGCTGGCCCTACTGGCGATGTATGGCGCGTTTCGTTTTCGCTTGAGCCAGCCGCGACATCAAATCCTGATTAGCGAACTGGAGCGTCTGCGCGCCGGTGGTCATCCACAGGATGCCAGCCCGCTGGCACGCGAAACCATCGAGCTATTGACCGGCCATCCACATCGCAACGATCGCTGGCAACGCGCCGCCGTTTCTTCTCAAGGAAATCACTATGTCGCAGAAAAACAACCGTCCTGAATTACAGTCACTCATCGAAGCGCTAATCGGCAACTTAACCGCGATTACCGACGATAGCGGCCAGTATTTGCAACGGCTGGCGGATGGCCGGGTGGTTGACACCAAAGGTTGGGACGGCTGGGAGTGGACGCATGGCATCGCCCTGTTTGGCCTGTTTCGCTACCAGCAACTGACAGGATCGCTTCGGGCTCGTGAACTTATTGACGGCTGGTTTAGCGCCCGCTTCGCCGAGGGCACGCCGGAAAAAAACATCAATACCGCTTGCCCGTTTTTAACCCTGGCGCTGCGCTATCAACAGACGCCTCGCAGCGACTGGCGCGCCTACCTGGAAAGCTGGGGAGACGCTATATATCGCCAGATGCCGCGTACCGATGAAGGCTGCCTGCAGCACGTCACCTATGAGGCTCCCCATCATCAACAAATCTGGGACGATACGCTAATGATGGCGGTGCTGCCGCTGGCGATGCTCGGCAAAATGTTTGGTAAATCGCGCTGGCTAGAAGAGGCGAAATTTCAGTTTTTGCAGCACCTGCATTATTTAAGCGACCGCCAAAGCGGCCTGTGGTTTCACGGCTGGCATTTCAACGGCAGACACCATTTCGCCGGCGCGCTGTGGGCTCGCGGCAATAGCTGGATAACGCTGGCGATACCGGAGCTACTGGAGATGCTCGATCTCGACGAGCACGACGCCTTTTACCGCCAGTTGCAAAATACTCTGCAGATTCAGGTCAGCGCCCTTGCCCGCTGCCAGGCCGAAAACGGCCTATGGCCGACGCTGCTCAACGAGCCGGATAGTTATCTGGAAGCCTCTGCGACGGCGGGATTTGCCGCGGGTATTTTCAAGGCGGTGCGCCTCGGCTACCTCGACGACGCGTTTCTGCCGGTCGCCGAGCGGGCCTGCCGGGGGATAATCGAACATATCTCGCCGCAAGGAGAGTTAACGCAGGTGTCGTTTGGCACAGCGATGGGCAAGGACCTCGACCACTATCGTAATATCCCCCTGACCGCCATGCCCTACGGCCAGGCAATGGCGATACTGTGCCTGGTTGAAGCCCTACGTCGCACCCTTTAATGCAGTTACCTGAGCGCCGCCAGTTCGGTGCTCAGGCTATCCGCCAGATTACGTGCTCGTACAGGATCGAACATCACGTAAAACGCCGGCGAGGCCTCGCCAATCTGCTGACAAAGCGTTTCCATTTCCGATGCGCAGCGATATAACGCCTGCACGTTGATATGGCAAATTTCCCGCATGCTCCAGCTGTTTTCCACCTCTCGGGCATAGTGCAGGGTAAAGAAGGCCTTTTGCGCATGGGTAAATAACTGACAATAGAGCGGCAGTCCCTGCCACTCTTCACGCCACCGAAGCGCCAGCGCGGCGGGAAAATCCGCGGTGAGAGCGAACGCTTGCGCCGCTATTCCCAACTGCTGCGCGCTGGCTGCGACTTCATCTTTTTCTTGCGCGATTTGCGTGAGATTCGCCATCGACTTCTGCGGGTCATCGCGGGTGAAGTGGATATCCTGCGCCGAACCGGGTAACCAGTGGCTACGCGCCAGTTGTCCGTAAAGGCTCCACACCGCCTGGCCGTAGCTTTCAGGCAATTGGCTATGGCGATGGAAAACGTGGTCACGCACATATATTGACTGGTAGAGCGTCTGCGTGGCCTGTTCAAGCAGCAACTGGAACTGCTGCGCGACATCGGCTGACGGACACCAGCCGTAACGTTGCACCAGCCATTGCACCAGTAACTGCTGCTGATTTTTTACCGCCCCTTCGCCCAGCAACTGACTACAGGCGAAGAGGTTGCATTCGCTTAGCGTCGCAGGGATCCAGTGATTATCGATACTTTCCCAACTGGTTTTACAAATAGCGCCGGTAATGCGCGGATTGCGGCTCTGGCACCACAACAGCCGCCCCTGCAGCTCATCAATACGTAAAAATGGCATGACCCCCCATCCCACTTCCTCTCCGGCAAGATCGATATCGATCCACACATCCCGCGTCTGCACCGCCAACAGCGCCGGATTATTCGGGAAAGCAGGCCAGAAACGTTCCGGCGTGAGTTTTATCGATACCGAAACCGCAGGCGGCAGCGGTTCAATCGCATCCAGTACGACGCTGAGATCGTCATTGCTGGCGGGGAAAACTCGCAGTACCAGATGCTTATTTTGCGCGGCTACCGCCTGACTCAGGGCATTAAAGCAGCGACGATAGAGCATCAAGCTTTGCGCCGGCTGGCGAAGACCGTCGCTTTGCCTGACCCACTGCGGGCGAGAGATCGGCAGTAAACCGTCGGTACTGGAGAGTGCAATAATCAAACCGGTGAGCGCCGGCACGCTTTGGCACACGGCGCGGATTTTGTCGGTTAACCAGCGGCTCCAGAAATCGACATCAAAACGCACCCCGCGCGGGGTATCCAGCAGTTCCGGATGCGCTAATAACAGTTCGGTGGGAAAGCTAAGTTCTTTCGCCTGCAGATAAAATCGCAACCCCTGCTCACGACAGCGCAACGCCAGGCGATTGAGATAGATACAGCGCGCTCGTTGCTGGCTCGACAAGCGGTCGTTATAGTCAAAAGGCGTAAACCCCTGTGGCGAAACCAGCTTGCCAAATAGCTCGGCCTGCCCCACCACCACGGTATTAAAATCATGCTCAATTGCGTATTCAATCAACCGGCAGGCCGACGGCCAGTGCCAGATGTCCTGATTATTGAGCTCCAGCGCCCGCGTTTCCCACATCGTTTCGCCCTCCATTTCGCCCCTGACTGAACATAACGTAAGCAAACAAACGCGTCCGCTTTTTCCTGACATCCGATTGAAAGAAAACTGTCATATTGCTTTGACATAGTTGGACATTCAATGGCAAAGCTCGCCATAATGAAAAAGCGACGTCAATGATCCGGAGTGTGAGTTGTAATGGGCCAGGAAAAGCTATACATCGAAAAAGAACTCAGCTGGTTGTCCTTTAACGAGCGCGTACTTCAGGAAGCGGCGGACAAGAGTAACCCGCTTATCGAGCGCATGCGCTTCTTAGGAATTTACTCCAATAACCTTGATGAGTTTTACAAAGTGCGCTTCGCTGAACTTAAGCGACGCATTCTTATCAGTGAAGAACAAGGTAGTACCGCCCATTCACGTCATCTGTTAGGTAAAATCCAGGCCCGCGTGCTCAAGGCCGATCAGGAATTTGATGGTCTTTATAATGAACTGCTGCTGGAAATGGCGCGTAATCAGATCTTCCTGATTAACGAACGCCAGCTGTCCGTTAATCAGCAGTCCTGGCTGCGCAACTACTTCAAACAGTATCTTCGCCAGCATATTTCGCCGATTCTGATCAATCGCGAAACGGATCTGGTTCAATTCCTGAAAGATGATTACACCTATCTGGCGGTGGAGATTATCCGCGGCGATACCATTAACTACGCGCTGCTGGAAATTCCATCCGATAAGGTGCCGCGCTTTGTGAACCTGCCGCCGGAAACGCCGCGACGCCGCAAACCAATGATTCTGCTGGATAACATTCTGCGTTACTGCCTGGATGATATCTTCAAGGGTTTCTTTGACTACGATGCCCTTAATGCATACTCGATGAAAATGACCCGTGATGCCGAGTACGATCTGGTACACGAAATGGAATCGAGCCTGATGGAGCTGATGTCCTCGAGCCTGAAGCAGCGCTTAACCGCCGAGCCGGTACGTTTTGTCTACCAGCGCGATATGCCGGACGCGATGGTTGAAATGCTGCGCGATAAGCTCTCCATCTCCAACTACGATTCAATGCTGCCGGGCGGGCGTTATCACAACTTTAAAGACTTTATCGGTTTCCCGAATGTTGGCAAGGCCAACCTGGTCAACAAACCGATGCCGCGCCTGCGCCACCTGTGGTTCGATAAATTCCGCAACGGCTTTGACGCCATCCGCGAACGCGACGTACTGCTCTACTATCCGTATCATACCTTCGAGCACGTGCTTGAACTGCTGCGTCAGGCCTCGTTCGATCCAAGCGTGTTGGCAATCAAAATCAATATTTACCGCGTCGCTAAGGATTCACGGATTATCGATTCGATGATCCACGCCGCCCACAATGGTAAAAAAGTGACCGTGGTGGTTGAACTGCAGGCGCGCTTCGATGAAGAGGCCAATATTCATTGGGCTAAACGTCTGACTGAAGCCGGCGTACACGTTATCTTCTCGGCGCCGGGGCTGAAGATCCACGCCAAACTATTCCTCATTTCACGTAAAGAAGGCGATGAGGTAGTACGTTATGCACATATCGGCACCGGCAACTTCAACGAGAAAACCGCTCGTATCTACACCGACTATTCATTACTCACTGCCGACGCGCGCATCACCAATGAAGTCCGTCGCGTATTTAACTTTATCGAAAACCCTTACCGACCCGTCAGCTTCGACTACCTGCTCGTATCGCCGCAGAACTCGCGTCGTCTGCTGTATGAAATGATCGATCGCGAAATCGCCAATGCGCAGAATGGGCAACCGTCCGGAATTACGCTTAAATTAAATAACCTGGTCGATAAAGGGCTGGTGGACAGACTCTACGCCGCCTCCAGCACCGGCGTACCGGTGAACCTGCTCATCCGCGGCATGTGCTCGCTGATCCCGGGTCTTGAGGGGATTAGCGAAAATATTCGCGTTATTAGTATCGTTGACCGTTTCCTTGAGCACGACAGGGTCTATTGTTTTGAAAACGGCGGTGATAAACAGGTGTGGTTATCCTCCGCCGACTGGATGACGCGCAATATCGACTATCGTATCGAAGTGGCCGTACCGCTGCTGGACCCGCGTCTGAAGCAACGCGTACTGGATATTCTCGATATCCTGTTCAACGATACCGTAAAAGCGCGCTATCTTGATAAAGAACTGAGTAATCGCTACGTGCCGCGCGGCAATCGTCGCAAAGTACGCGCACAGATGGCGATTTACGATTATCTCAAATCACTCGAACAACCCGATTAACCTATGCCAATAAACGAAAAAACACCTCGGCCGCAGGAGTTCGCTGCGGTCGACCTTGGTTCGAACAGTTTTCATATGGTGATCGCCCGTGTCGTCGACGGGGCAATGCAGATCATCGGTCGCCTCAAGCAGCGCGTCCACCTGGCCGATGGCCTGGATGAAAACTCGGTGTTGAGCGAAGAAGCGATTACTCGCGGGCTGAACTGCCTGTCGTTGTTTGCTGAACGTCTGCAGGGGTTCTCCCCTTCCAGCGTTTGTATCGTCGGGACGCATACCCTGCGCCAGGCGGCTAACGCGGCGGATTTTCTCAAACGAGCGGAAAAAGTCATTCCTTACCCCATCGAGATAATCTCCGGTAACGAAGAAGCGCGTCTGATTTTTATGGGCGTTGAACACACGCAACCGGAACGGGGACGTAAGCTGGTTATCGACATCGGCGGCGGTTCGACTGAGCTCGTCATCGGCGAAGATTTCGAGCCCCGCCTGGTGGAAAGCCGACGTATGGGCTGCGTAAGCTTCTCGCAGGCCTATTTCGCCGGCGGCGTTATCAATAAAGAAAACTTCCAGCGCGCGCGCCTGGCGGCGGTGCAGAAACTGGAAACGCTGGCCTGGCAATTCCGTATTCAGGGGTGGAACGTGGCGCTGGGCGCCTCTGGCACCATCAAAGCAGCGCACGAAGTGCTGGTCGCGATGGGTGAAAAGGACGGATTCATTACCCCAGAACGCCTTGAAATGCTGGTCAGTGAACTGCTGAAGAATAAAAACTTCGATTCATTAAGCCTGCCGGGATTGTCGGAAGACCGTAAAGCGGTATTCGCGCCCGGTCTGGCCATTTTGTGCGGGGTATTCGACGCGCTGGCGATCAAAGAGCTGCGCCTGTCCGACGGCGCGCTGCGCGAAGGCGTGCTGTACGAGATGGAAGGTCGCTTCCGCCACCAGGATATTCGCAGCCGTACGGCCCAGAGCCTCGCAAACCAGTACAATATCGATCGCGAGCAGGCGCGCCGGGTACTGGAAACCACCACTCAGATGCTCGAGCAGTGGCAGGAACAAAACCCGAAACTGGCGAATCCGCATCTGTCCGCCCTGCTGAAGTGGGCGGTAATGCTACATGAAGTGGGGCTGAACATTAACCACAGCGGCATGCATCGCCACTCCGCCTATATCCTGCAAAATAGCGATCTACCGGGCTTTAATCAGGAGCAGCAGATGCTGATGGCTACGCTGGTGCGCTATCACCGCAAAGCTATCAAGCTTGATGATCTGCCGCGTTTTACCTTGTTTAAGAAAAAACAATTCTTGCCGCTGATCCAACTGCTGCGTCTGGGCGTATTGCTGAATAATCAGCGTCAGGCGACGACTACGCCGCCAAAACTGACATTGAAGACGGAAGCCAATCACTGGACATTAATTTTCCCCCACGACTGGTTTAGCCAGAACGCGTTAGTGCTACTGGATCTGGAGAAAGAGCAAGAATACTGGGAAGGCGTGCCGGAATGGCTGCTGAAAATTACTGAAGAAGAAGCGTAAAGCTGGATTCTTTCACTAAAAACGGCCGGGCCATACGCCCGGCCGTTTTTTATGCGACGTCAGCCGCACACGCCAGCTGTTCTATCGGAACCGGCATCCCAATGTCATAGCCCTGCATATAATCAATCCCCAGTGAAATCACCGCCTGGCGGATCTCCGGCGATTCCACATATTCCGCCACTACCTGCATGTTTTTGATTTGCGCTAACCGGCAAATCGACGCTACGACCTGATAATCCAGGCTACTGGTGACCAGATTACGGATAAAGCTACCGTCAATTTTCAGCATGTCGACGTTAAGCGTTTTCAGCCGCGCATAGCTGGCATAGCCGGTGCCAAAATCATCAATCGCCACCCGGCATCCCAATTCCTGCAACCGCGCGAGCGTTTGTTGCGCCTGCTCCGGATTACTGAGCGAGTGGTTTTCCGTTAGTTCAAAAATAAGCTGCCATGGCTCGATATTATAATGATGCAGCATTTCCTCGACTTCATCCGGGAAACGGCTGCGGCTGACCGAGACTGGCGACAGATTGATGGCCAGACGCATGCCTGGCAACGTATGGCGATTATCGTTCATAAAAGCCAGCGTATTGTCGATAACCCAGCTGTCGATGCGCGAAGCCAGGCCAAATTCGTGCGCCGCGGACAAAAAATTATCCGGCGCAACCAGCTCGCCCTGCTCGCCAACCATGCGTAACAGGACTTCATGATAGCTATCGCCGCGCATGCCGACAATTGGCTGCGCCATCAGCCGAAAGCGATTCTGCTCCAGCGCCTGCAGGATCTGGTTCATCATGGACACGCGTTCTTTTAGCCCCTGTTGAACGTGAACGGCGCCGCGGCGCTGCACGTTTTCCGGCTGTCCGCTGGTTAACGACATGTCGGCAATATTATTCAGTTCACCGAGCAGTAAATACAGATGCTTGACCGGAGAGCGCACGTTGCAATAGCTGATCCCGACGGGCGGCTGCAGCGGAATACCATCCCAAATGAAACGGAACTGCTTAATCCGCTCATCCAGCATCACAATGCGTTTTTGATGATCGTCGCTATTCAGGCGTACCACAAGGTCATGGCCCGAAAGATGACAGACCATTTCGTTTGGCTGCAGTAGGTGACTCAAATACTCCGACAGCTGCTGCTTATACTGAATTCGCAGCATCACGCCGTAGTGCCGCCCGAGCAGCTCCAACTCTGGCATGCGTAAAAAGCACAGTACCGACCAGGTCGAGTGGTTTAGCGCCCGGCTCAGGGCGCGCAAATTTGGCATATGAACGACCGGGTCGAGAAAGGCCATTCTGCGAACCCGACGGTGGATCATCCGCTGCTGCGTCGCCAGCATTGCCATATAAGCGATAATAAAAGAGAAAACCAGGTAGCTGGAGGAGGTAATCGCCAGCTGGTTATTGTAGATGGGGGAAAATGGCAAGTAGCTGTAATGAAAATGGATGACCAGAATTAATATCGGCGGCCACACCAGGGAAATAAAACGATAACCAAAGCGCATCGCTCCCCATAACATGACCGGCATAAGTAATGACAATGTATAATTTGTGCTAAATATCGTGCTGTTGACATTTAACGGCATGAATAATAAAGCCAGTATTATTAACAATGCTATTGCCCAGACAATAATTTCCAGCGGTTTTATTTTTTGGTCGATTTGTAAACGCACCTGGGATATAAAGCCGCGTAAATGCAAAGGATTACGAATAACGCGCAGCAAAAAATAGCACAGCGGCACGCCGGTCAGACAACCGACCATCAGCGCCTGAAAAGTGATTAACGATCGTAAACTAAATGGCGTCGTCCCAACCAGCTCCGCCGCGCGCGGATGCAGACCCAGATACTCCGCAAGTTGCGAGATAATGAGAAAAATCACCGAAGGCAGCAGCATTTGCCAGAACAATCGATGCGGCATCAGGGCAACATTGCCGTGGGAAATCTGCTGGCGGCGCGGAACGAAAATACGATATCCGCCCCAGCACAGCACCGCGGGGATCAAAAAATGAAATAACACGCCGATGGCCTGCTCAAAGGTCATGCCGCGCGTAATGGTCAGCAGCAAGCCGATAACAATGCCAGGCAATGCCGCCCAGCCAAAAAATAGCATCAGGCTTAATACTAGCGCCAGCGGAAGGTAATACAGGAAGACGGTATGACCGTTAAGATTCGCGAATGTATTTGCAGCGCGCGCTAATGGCAACAACAACGTAGGTAAGACGAGCGGTAGTGCCCACCATTTATCCTGATATCGTTTGTATAGTTTAATAATACTCATAGATGCTCGACAGATTACCCCAACTCCTGCGGAGTATATTCAGACAGGCATCCAACCCGACCAGGCTAACCGCGAAAGTAATAACGATGCGGAACAGATGGTCGATTTTAGTGAGCAACAGAATCAAGCAATTGACGCAAATCAATAAACTATTTAGCTAATATTAATAAAACTTATTTTTTTGCGACCTTGTGCAACAACCAAAATCCGTGTAAATACGATGTTCATCTTATATAACATTAAGTAATGTTTTAGCTCTACGATTTTTACACCGCCGACAATTGACCCCACCGCTATACTATGACTTAATAGCCCCATTGCCCGTCTTCGGGTATACTTCAAGGAACCTTTTGTGAGTCAGGCACCCAGTATGCGTAAACGACATCGATTTAACCGTCGCATGACCCGTATCGTACTACTTATCAGTTTTCTCTTCTTCTTTGGACGCTTTGTCTACTCCTCTATCGGCGCCTGGTACCATCATCAGGGCAAGCAAGAGTCGCAGCAATCGACCATCACCATTGATGCTCCCGCGACGCCAACCACTCCAGCCCAGGAATAACGCCTACGGCCAATGTAACGGCTCTTTCGAGAACCCGCGCCCTTCCGCTTTATCTTTCTGTGACAGGGTAAGCAACTGCAGCAAAAATTGACATTCACCCGTCGCGGCGTTCTTTTAACGTTGCTGATTGACTCGACTTCATGGCGTGTTCGCTAATCGTCAGGCATCGTTTTTAATCCAGACCATATGCCCAACCGACATCAAACATCATTACGGACATAAAAAAACCCTCTGTAAACAGAGGGTTTCGTTCAGCTATCAGCAGGAATTATTCCCACTCAATGGTTTAGGAACCATCCAACATCTTGTTATCACGGAATTTTATGACAACCATTTCCAGACGACACTGTAATAAATACCGTCAAAATGATGAAATTTGTGATATTAATCATGTTGTTATGATAGTTTACAAACACGCTCTTTAGATTTGTATTATTGCCGTACAACACGCATTTAGGGCTATCAGGCCATGATCAGACGCTTAAACAGCAGTTGCTGAACATCCTGCCGATGTGCCAGGATCGCATGCGCGGTCACTAACGTTCCGTCTACGGAATACAAAACCCGGTAGCCTTCAGCGTGGTTAAACTCCCGGTATTTGGCGCAGCCAATTTTCAGCAGTTCAGGGCAAATCTGGCATCCCAGCGGGAACTGACCCACGGTACTCTCAAACTGTGTGAGAATATCTGCGATAACCGGACGCGGCTCAACACAAACACGCTTCAGGAAACCTGCTATTGTGTCGATGCAGTGCTTTACCGTAAGCGTGTACTCAAAGGTCACCTGCTGTTCCATGGAAATCCCTTAACGTTGAGCGCGCTGCGTTTAATCCGCAAGGCTATCCAGCAACTGGTCTTTCGAGAACACGCGCCCTTCCGCTTTATCTTTCTCTGACAGGGTCAGCAATTTCAGCAAAGCAATGGCGTTCTCCCGTTCCTGCTGCTGGTCATAGGACTCTATAACATAAGCAGGCACACCATTTTGTGTGACCAGGATGGGTTCTGACAGATCAAGCGTTGCTGCGTTCTTTTTAACGTAGCTGATTGTCTCTACTTTCATGTTGGTCCGCCTAATGGTCATATCTCGGTTTTAATATAGATTATATTTAGACCACCAACAAGGTCTCATGCCCCCCCTGCTCTTCTGAGAAATGGTCCAGATTAAGTACAGAGATCAATTTGTTCCTGCCGGAAGCTGATTTCCTTTATGCACTCCACAGATCCTACATGTCAGAACAAAACTACCAACACTCTGGTGATAATCTGCCTTTGTCTATTTAACGAGCAATACAGAGTAAAACCTTGTCCGCCAGAGCTGGTGTGAAAGTGCAAAGAGCCATTGAAGGAGGAGAATAATGTGACCAGTCCCATTCGTCAGAATCTGTTTGAACGGGAATGTGATATGCCGCTGCTGGAAGCGCGGCAACTCGCCCTTCTGCTTCTCGGCCTCGATGCTTCCCAACCGGCAAACGCCCTGCCGGAAGAACATCAGGAGAATTACCGTATCCTGCACGACGCCATCAGCCGCACCATCAAAGCTACAGGCATGGTCAGCGCCCCGGCGAACAAACGCATGTTCTATGCCGATGAGATGTTCGCCCTGGCCTGGCGGCTTATTGATGACGAACTCACTCCGCCAGAAATTAAGGCCCGCAGCCTGAAGGCGGTGATGAAACTGTCGCGTCACAGTCGCGGCCGCAAGTGGCTGAAGACACTCGGCGACGGCGCGCTGCCAGATCTCACTGCTTCATCACAACCTTCCCAGCGTGGGATGCATAAACGCGATAAGGCTCGGGAGAATACTGCCGGGCTCTGCTGGTTACTGGTTCAGCTTCTGGTTGAGGAGACTGATGGGCGTTATGGTACGTCTGATAAACCAACTTCGGATCGGATACTTCGGAAGCTGAAGGCTCTGGCTCAGGAACAGGAATTGCCGTCGGATGGGCTTGGACGAGGGACGTTTTATGAGGTGTTGAAGATGGGACGGGAGAAGAGAACGTAGGTAGGCGCTCCCAGTGTCGAGTGTGGTGAACCGATTAAGCTCTGAAACTTCAGGTGTATAGTCGGCTTCGTGCCTAGAGGCAGACCTCATAGGTCATTATAACCTAATCAATAAAGAACAATCGGGAAGGACAAGGTAGCGCACTGTAACAAAAATAATTCTTAGTGCTTATTAGAAACCTCATATCAATGCTTCTTTCTGACGTGCCAGACTAAATGCCTTTGATTTTACGAGAGGAGGAGAAGGGTTAAGCTTGAAAATTGTATTCGTCCGTAGATAGATCTCATAACTATATGAATCTACTAACTTATGAAAGACATCGTCCTATGGTTTAAAAGCGCGGGACGCTCAGAGCGTGTAACAACAACAGGAGTGCACCTACATTATGTTCGCATATACATTTGACAAAGTTTCATACTGAGATTATATCTTAATTTAACCATCCACATTCTAACTTATTGGTGATGCTATGGTTGAGCCTAAAAAACCTCGCAAAATAGATCTTTCAAAAATTAATTTTGATGATTATGAAAATATTGACGCTCTGATAAAAAAACTTATTGAAGAACAGAGAAAACAATTAGGTGGCGACCAAACAGCTCATGCAAGTGATCATCGGAGTAGTCACACTAATCAAATTTAGTTTATATTAAAATTTAATGTAACAAGGGGGAGGGATGACTGATTTTTCATTCAATATAAAAACAAAAACTCTTCACCAAGTTATTTTCAAGATATCTCAGAAATGCAATATAAATTGTACGTATTGCTATGTTTATAACATGGGGGATAGTTCTTGGTCCCAACGGGAGAATTTTGCTAGTGATGAAATTGTTCAGGCTTTAGCAAAAAAAATTAAAGAACATGTTGAATTCTATAATATGAAGACTTTTCATCTAGAACTGCATGGTGGGGAGCCTTTATTATATGGGAAAGCGCGACTACGAAAACTGCTTACAACTATGGATTTTATAGTTGGCAAACAAATCCTCCGATATTCAATTCAAACCAACGGATTACTTCTGGATAGAGAGTGGGTTGATTTGTTTTCTGAATTTAAAGTTAATGTAGGCATTAGTATTGATGGACCTCCATCAATTTTCTCAAAAAGAGTTAATCGGCGAGGACGGGACATTACTCCAAATTTATTAGATGTGCTTGAAAATTTGCATATCACTAGAACAAATTTTAAGCCAGGCGCACTTGCCGTCATTTCTGACACATCTGATATCTGTGAGTTAATTGACTGGTTTCCCACTATAGGGATTTGTTCTTTTGATTTACTACTTCCTCTTGGCAATATTATAACCCCGCCCAGCGGAATAACAGACTTGGCATCTTTAGAAGAAAAACTGATTAAAGGTTTCGAATACTGGAGATCACTTGGTGAAGGAGCACCAAGAATTAGGTTGTATGAATTAATGATTAAAGGATTTCTTGGGCATGAGGTTGCCCTCGATGCACTAGGAGGCGATTTAACTACTTTGTGTGTTGTTGAGTCAAATGGTGCAATTGGAATGAGTGATGTGACTCGATTCCTTGGTGGTATATATTCTAGTGATGACATTAATATTAAAACACATAAGTTGGATGTGCATTCTGAACATTTCAAAGTTCAGGAATTACAAAAGCTTTGTGACACATGTAAAAATTGTGCTGTCGTTAATGCGTGTGGTGGGGGTTACATACCAGACCGTTTTGATGGAGTGAGCTTTAATAATCCGACATATTACTGTAGTGTTATGTATGGACTTGGGAAGCATATTTTAAAATATATGCAACAGTCGATTCCTGAAAAGGCATGGGTGGAGGGGGTGAGTCGTGTTGGATAGTTTAATTTCTTGTGCTAGCCCTTTTTCAGAGCAAGGCATTCATGATGCGCTATTAAATAGGAAAAGTTCCTTTTCTGTAGTATTGGCTCAAAAGCTATTACAAAACCTTAAACCTCACCTAATCCCCCTATGGGTTACAGAAGCTCTAATATGTATATCTGATCGGTCCTTACCAAAAAACAGCAACACATGGGCACCTGAAATCCCCTCACTTCTTCAATGGTTGGCAGATACAACCCTAGAGCCTCCATATTTTAAAATAGAGTTATATGCTATTAGGTTATCCGGGATTTGCGTGCAAGGAAAATTTTCTAATACAGCCTCTCCAGGCTTTGGTTCCTTTAATGGCATTCCTGCTAGATGTTTGAACAATCAGGAGTTCATAACTAAAAAAAACACTCTCACATTTAGAGAAACAATAAAAGAAAACCATGATAATGTTCATAAAATATCGACATCAATGTTTCTTGGCGATGCTGTTGCATTTAAAGATACTATCAACCATGGCTATGACACATCATCTAAGCTAACAATTGGGAATTTTGATGAACTAGACATGCTAAATAGGCTCGCTATTAATGAACTATCCTCTACAGGAGTGTTGACAGAGTGGGTGACTTCAGCAATAACAAGTTTATACGTCACCGAGGCCGAAAAAAACTCTTTCAGTTCTGGTAGTTGGGATAAGCATTGTGGGCTTTCCTATTATTCACTTCGGGACGAGGTATTTCAATTAGCCGATATCTTACTTCATGAAGCATGCCATCAAAACTTTTATTTTATCAATTTGAACAAATGTTTGCATGAGGATGATGGAATTCTCAGGTTATCTCCGGCTGTTAATTTACCCCGACCGATCTGGGCAATATTACTTGCATACCATGCTTTTTCTAATGTGTCTATATTTTACTATAAAGCAAACTATCTACAGGATGAAATAAAAATAAGGCATGCATTGAAAAATTTTGATTATGCTGTAAAAGCAGAGGCAATACTTAATGATTGCATATTTATTGAGCAAGGTGCAAAAATTTTATTTGAGAGTTTGAAGTCGATATTTTCCCCTGTAAAAAATGCTTACCTAGACATGAGGTTTCTTTAACTCAAATCTCATATTAATTAAATACATAACAAATTAAAACAATGCCCCCCATTATGGACTGTTATTTAAATAGTTAAATGTGAAATCTTCTCTTAATTACATGCTTTCACTTCACCATCGAATTCAGTATGTCATTATGTAAATATATTGACAAACCAGACCATTTTCTTTCAGTGAACTTTAAGAAAGAGGATTAGTTCTATTTTAAAGCGAACATCTGCTCTTCGCTCAAAGCTGTCGGTGAGATAGCGACATCTATTGTGAAGTGTTTGTAGTCGTGCGTTGCCATTCGTTAACCATAGCAAATCTTATCTCTACGGGGCTTAGCTGAATAAAAACTATTTGTTTTCAATAAATTAATCTTAAACTATCAGTTTTGATGGTAAAGAAACTTTTCCCGGACTCATTATTTTCTATCCGGACTCTCCTTTTTCACCTGGACCTATACCTCCCCTTCCCGTTCCGCGCTATAACCGCCTCGACACTCTGTTCCCGTGAGGTGCAATCATGAAAACCCGTGTTGACAGTAACGATGCTTTTCCCGAAAGCGGCAACGTACGTATGCGGCAGGTGGTCCAGTTTCTGGCGATGAGCGAATCGTCGGTTTACCGCCTGATTAAAAACACCGACTTTCCCCGTCCCGTCCACCTCTCTTCCCGACTGGTGGTTTTCGATGCCGCTGAAATCCGCCAGTGGCAACAACGCCGCACCGCCATCCGTTAATCCACGCTCAGGGATGAGCCGACTGACACCTCATCATGAAACGCGCGCCCTTTCTCTGTAAGCAGTCTCCGGACCGCACGCTCGAAGTGGTGATCCTTGCCGGAAGCCTGGCATGGGAAACCTCACGCGCCTGGCGAAAAGATCCCGACCGGGAAGATGATGTTCCTCCGGTGGTACTCGGCCCGGATGAACTGGCCGATCTGGATAACCTGACCATAATCAGACCTGACGCGCTCTACGTCCGGGTACTTCGCACAGGCGATATCCGCGAAGAGGAGTTGCTGAAAATCGCCGTAAAACTGGCACATGCGGATGTGCAGATGGCCCGGCTGATGAGCCCCGACGGTGAGCTGCTGGAGGACTGGAGCGGTCAGCTTGCACGCCTGCGGCAGGAAAGGCCTTCTGACATCCTGCCGGATCACTTCCGCCTCGATGAAGAAGCACTGTGGTTTGATAAGCTGACCGAACGACGCGACGGGGAAAGCGACGTCCAGCCCCAGCGCATCAGTTCCCCGCTGCGCGTCACCGCCATCACCTGCGACAGTCATGACGGCAGCTATGGCCGCCTGCTGGAATGGCACACCACCACCGGGCAGCTGCGGCGCTGGGCCATGCCGATGGCAATGCTCAGCGGCAACGGTGAGGAGCTGCGGCGCATTCTGCTGGAGAACGGCCTGACCTACATCTCCACCCGCCCCGCCCTGCGCAGCCTGCTGTGCGAATACATCTCACGGTCACTCCCCGGACGCCGGGTCACCTGCGTGGAGAAAACCGGCTGGCACAACGGCGTGTACGTGCTGCCGGATGAGGTTATCGGTCCGGAAGGCGACAATGTCATCCTTCAGGGCAGCCACTACCTGACCGGCAGCTTTGCACAATCCGGTACGCTGGCGGAATGGCAGGAGCAGGTCGCCGCGCTCTGTGCTGGCAACTCGAGGCTGGTCTTTGCCGTCTGCTGTGCGCTGGCCGCCCCGCTGCTGCGCCTGACCGGAACGGGCGGCGAAGGCTTTCATCTGCGCGGTGAGTCCACCGACGGCAAAACCACGGTGATGAAAGTGGCCGCTTCCGTCTGTGGCGGCACCGATTACTGGCACTCCTGGCGGGCAACCGGGAATGCGCTCGAGGGAATTGCCAGCCGCCACAACGATGCCCTGCTGCCGCTTGATGAACTGCGCGAAGTGGACCCGCGTGAAGCCGGGATGATTGCCTATATGCTGGCGAACGGCCAGGGCAAGGGGCGCGCCCGCACCGACGGCGAGGTACGCAACCGCAGGCACTGGACGCTGCTGCTGTTCTCCACCGGGGAGCTGTCGCTGGCGGAACACACCGAACGCGCCGGGGAGCGCCTCTACGCCGGGATGGACGTGCGCATGGTACAAATCCCCAGCGACACCGGGCAGCATGGCGCGTTTGAGCAGCTACACAGCTTTGCCAGCGGCCAGCAATTTGCCGATGCCCTCTGCAACCGGGTCGCCCGCTTCCACGGCACCGCCTTTCGCGCCTGGCTGGCCTTCCTCACCCACGACATGGACGCCAGCACCACACTGGCAAGAGAGTTACTTCGCCGCTACCAGACCGCCCTGATGCCGGAGCATGCCGGAAACCAGGTGCAGCGCATCGTGGCCCGTTTTGCGCTGCTGGCGGTGGCCGGAGAGATAGCGACGCTGCAGGGTGTCACGGGCTGGCAGGAAGGCACGGCATATGGGGCGGTCCGGATCTGCCTGCACGCCAGGCTGAACGAGCGCGACCATATTGCCAACCAGGAGGATGAAGGCGTGCTGACGCAGATCAAGCGGTTCATCACCGCGCACCAGTACAGCCGTTTTGCCTCGTGGGATTGTAAGTATCCCGGCAAAACGGCCCATTCACTTTTAGAGATCTTCCGACATACTGAGTATGTCCCCTGAGGAGATCGCCATGCGTAAAGCCCGATTCACTGAACACCAGATCATCGCCGTTCTGAAGTCCGTTGAAGCCGGACGTACCGTCAAGGATGTGTGCCGTGAGGCCGCAATTTCTGAAGCCAGCTATTACAACTGGAAAGCGAAATATGGTGGGATGGAAGCGGCCGATATTAAAAAAATCAAAGACCTTGAGGATGAGAATCGACGTTTGAAACAGATGTTTGCCGACCTGAGCCTTGAGAACCGGGCACTTAAAGACGTTATCGAAAAAAAGCTTTAAAACCAGCGATAAAGCGTGAACTCGTCAGCTATCTGACGGCACAATTTGCCATGAGTTTACGCCAGGCCTGCAGGACGTTATCGCTGAGCAGGACGGTCTATTTTTATCAGCCCGATACCCGGCGTGATGAACCGGTGATCCATGCGCTGACTGAACTGGCAGAACACTATCCGCGCTACGGTTTTAAGAAGCTGTTCCAGCTGCTGCGCAGGCAGGGCAATATCTGGAACCACAAACGCGTTCACCGGATTTACTGTCTGCTGAAACTGAATTTTCGTCGTAAGGGAAAACAGCGACTGCCAGAGCGTAATCCAGCGCCACTGGGGACGCCGCAAGCGTTAAACCAGAGCTGGTCCATCGATTTTATGCACGACGCCCTGGTCTGCGGCAGACGATTCCGGACCTTCAATGTGGTGGATGATTTTAACCGTGAAGCACTGGCGATAGAAATCGACCTGAATATCCCGGCTCAGCGAGTCATCCGGGTGCTGGACAGGATCGTGGCAAACCGCGGCTACCCGCTGAAAATGCGGATGGACAACGGGCCAGAACTGGTCTCGCTGGCGCTGGCACAATGGGCCGAAGAACACGGCGTGATGCTCGAATTTATCAAGCCGGGGAAGCCTACACAAAATGCTTTTATCGAACGGTTCAACCGGACATACCGGACAGAAATCCTGGATTTTTACCTGTTCAGAACACTGAATGAAGTACGGGAAATTACAGAGCGCTGGCTGATGGAATATAACAACGAGCGGCCTCATGAATCCCTGAACAACCTGACGCCGGAAGAGTACCGGCTGATGGCTGAAAAAACGGAACTCTCAAAAAGTGCGTGGAACTAAAACAGGTGTGCTTACACTGCCAGTCGCTGAAAACCTGGGATAAACAGCTGGAAAAAGGGGCTGAACGTCTGCCAGTGATCTTTGGCACCAAAGGCGGACGACCGCGCATGACACAGGTGATAGACAGGGAAGCGGTTCGCCAGGCGGTGAAAGAGGCGTTGAATATTGCCGGGGAGCGTGACGGGCATCTGATTAACAAACCGGATCTGAAATCAGCGATGGATTACTGGCACAACCATCTCCGCGATGCCGGGCTGACAGGCGAATACTCGCCCCACTCCCTGCGCTATGCCTGGGCGCAGGACGCGATCCGCTATTATGAGGAACAGGGGTTAAGCCACAAAGAGGCGCTGGCGGTAACCTCAACGGATCTGGGCCATGGAGATGGTAGAGGTAAATATATTGAGCAAGTATATAATCGTTAAACTTCCATACACTCAATATATTAGCCTCATAAATAGCCCAATCTTCAAAGAAATATTTTAATCTCTCCATATTCAACAGAATCTTTTTGCAAAGAATTCAACAACCCTTGCTTATTAACACTAATTAGCTCATATGAATCCTCATTGAACTTTAAATATTTCCTAAGTTCTCTGGAAGACGCAATTATATTTGCAGCATGCCTTGAAATGCCTAATGTTTGTAAGCTAATACATAATGGATTCTTAGAGCCATACTCAAGAAATGTCGCCCAATTATGTCCCGCATTGTCCTCACCTAAAATTGCTGCCAGACATTTATAGTAGTGATTGAAATATTTTTCAAAAAAGAACGATAAAATTCTCTCTATGTTATAAAGAATATCATCGATCACTTTGTTAACATGATTAATATCGTTTTTATCAAAAGGTATTGGTTGTTGTCCCCGTTCAATGACAATGGTTCTTTTTAGATCAATATTTTCGTTTATAATTCTGTTTATTGAATAATCATTGGTCCACTGATTCATTAAAGTAGCAAAATAAGTCAATTGTTCTTTTGATTTTACATATTTAGTTTCTGTTTCACCCCATCTATAAAGATCATAAAACAACTCCAATACAGACAAAATATTTGCATAGTCGAGCGATGGGAGTTTTTTGTTTACAGGAGATACGCTAACGTAATCAAATACTTTTCGTTGTATTTTAAAATTAAGAGATTTATAGGAATTGATAATATCTATAGGAATGTCTAAAATACCATTTGCTTTTACTTTAGCAAGAGATAACAATTCTTCTCGATGTATATCATAAAATTTCCGCAGGACAAAACTATCTTTTAGATTATTTTTAAATCTAATAGTGTCTACAGCCATAATATTAGCGAGATACTCTATCGCCTGGTTCCTTTTAGAAATATCAGTCTCCGCATCAGAAAGATAGCGCTCTATTTCTCTTAACCCAGATTTACTTTCTATCCGGGCATCTATAGTTGTAGTTAAATGCGCTGTTTTCTCTAAAAAAATATCAGTATTATCCCATCGATTTGATTCATCCTGTAAACAAAAAATATTCCCAGATAACTCCTTGCAATATCTACCCGCCCGGCCAGCCAGATTCCAAAAGGCAAGTGTCTTATTAGGATTTTTTTTCGCATCAGCGATTAATCTAATTTTATCATCACAATTGATAAATATATTCCGAGTTGGCATATTAACGCCTTCAACCAAAGTAGGTGTACAAAAGATAAAATCAATATCTCCATTTCGGAATAATTCTTCAACTATATTTCTTATTGCTTGTGGTAATTGTCCATGATGATAAGCAATTCGCTTCATTAGAAACATAGCTAAATAATACTCAGGATGAATATAATTCCTTATTTTTTTTATGGAATCAATCAACAAAGGAGATAAAACAATATTTTCTGAGAGCCTTATTTGATAAAATTCAAGTGCAGAATCAACAGCTTTAGCCCGACTAGAACAATATATCATATTTGATCCATGTCGGCTTCCTATATTATAGATAAAATCACTTTTTTTATTGAGTGTATATAAAGAATCACTTTCAATATCGATGCATTCTGAATTAGAAAAATATTTAATTTCTTTTTTATGAAAATCAATAAGATAAAGATTTTGTGACACTGGTGATTCAATAATCCTACTTGCATAAATTTTTTCACGCCCAAAAAGATTTAAAAAAACCTCAGGATTTTCAATATTTGGGGAAGAAAAAACAATTTTCATATTTGGATTGTTGAATAATGCACTGTCGATAGCATTATACTCTGTAAGGCTCCGCACATCTGAGTCATCATTATTTGATAATTTATGTGCTTCATCTACAAACAAATAATCTATACTAACAGCCTTGCCTTGCGAGAACAAATTAAGCAATCGTTCCGGCGTCAATATAAAAATATGCTTAATGATTACGGCATCTGATTTACTTGCTAATGATCCGTGAGTCACTATTTTATAATTGAAATTTTCAATAAGTTCATATAATTCATTTTTAATCTCCAAAGAAAACTGACTAATCAATGCTCTTGTTGGGACTAAGATGACAATGTTTGATGTAGAATTTTGAATAATCTCTTCAATATAGCGCTTTAGAATAAATGACTTCCCCAATGACGTTGGACCTGAAAAACTATAATAAGGTGATTTCAGCATATCCGTATAAATATCAAACTGTGCATCGGTGAATATATATGTGTTATTAAATGTTTGGGTAGATTTCTTCGCTTCATTCTCAAGTCGCTGCGAAAATGGAAGAGCATGATCATTAAAATCTAATGCGTATAAACCAAGTTTAGAGTAGACTAAAGAAGAGATAAGTGAGAATTTCCCCCATTTATCAGAAAATGGTTCAAGTAAACTAATCCAGTGATATGCACACATCCTAGCATTTTGATTAGATGAGTTCGCCAACAAATCAATAAATCTAAATATGTCTCTCAACTCTGTATTGGAAATATTGAAATGGTTCTCAGATTCTAAAGTCAACGCAGAATATGCTTTTATTATTTTTTTATAAAGCTTTTTAAAATATCCGCTGTTAAATATTTTTTCTATAATGAAAGAATCAAGCTTCTTCATTTTTCAGACTCTCAATGAACTCGTCATTAAATTTATTCACATCATCGAATGGAACAAAAAAACAATCAATAGTTGCGTTAACTATTGATAATTTATTGATTTCCTCTTTCCGATATTCTAGTGCCTGCTGAACATTAAGAATAATTTTTTGTTCAAGTAAAGACGGAAATCTAGATGCATTCTCATATATGAGTGACTCTTCAATCTTATGGTTATAGCCAATAAATATAGCCAATCTGTCTTCATAACCCTGCGAATAAGAAGACTCTCCCGGGATAAGAAGACTGGCTAGGATTTGGCACTCATCTTCGGTAAAGTTTGTTTCTAAAAATGTATTACCAAGCAAACCATCCAACGATCTTAACTCAGGAAATGCTTTAAGAATAGCATCTATCGCATATGAAACGCCATCCGCTAGCGAATTAGATATAAATGCAGCCGAATGAATTAACTCAACATTCCTATTTTTATTAAATTTAACATGGGCACCATGAAAACCTGCATTATTTATTTCATCAAATGAATACAGTTTAGGCGCATGCAGATACGATTCAAGGAATCCTTGTAATAACATTTCGGATATTTTTGTCTTCCTTTCTATTTTCAAAAAATTACGTATCGCGGATAGCGTAGCATTTCCAAATGTATTTCTCTCGCGACACCTCATTAATTGTTTACGGGAAAGGGAAAATGATGGAATACAATCAATTAACCGATCACCAATCTTAACATAGTCATATTTTTTTCCATCTAAACAGAGCCTATACAGATTAACAATTCGATTTTTGTCTAAATTTAAATCACATTCCATTCGGACAAAGCACTCCATAAAATCGGAATGAATTAGTGCTTTAAAATTATTTGATAGATCCTCTTCCATTTCTAAAGGGACGTATCCGGAAGATGTAAGAAGCTCATTTATAGAAAAATCGACTATATCACCATAACAAATACCATAATCACCAGTATCAGTATAAAGCCCTAGTAACCCCACACAACTTGATGAATTTAAAATAATCCCTGCACCAGAGTTTCCTGAAAGACCATTTTTAGGATCCTCTAATGCAGTCAATGTATCACTAATAATTTGAAGACAAATTTTTTCATTTCTAAATAAACTAAAATTATTATAGTGCAAAGGTTGAACAGATTGATGTTCATTAATTGCAGGATAACCGCAAGAAACAAATTTATGTGATGAATTATAATTAGCAGCATTAATGATTTTTGTTCCTGGTAATTCTTTTCTTTTTAAATCAAGATGAGATTTATCATTTAAGACCAAAATAGCAACATCTTTCTTTGGAGAAAGTAAAATATCCTTTACTTTGCATAGGGGAAAAGTATCAGTATCAGGTTTGCAAATGCTTACTTTAGTTTTTGCCACACCACTAAAAACACAGGTATCACATTTCTTATGTTTAAACTTACAATCGTTAGGACTGGATTTACATATTGAATGCTTTGCAGTTAATACATAAGAATAATCATCACCATGGCAAATAAAACCACTACTATTTTTATTGTTATAGCTTACTTTCACTCCCAACTTATCTGCTATATCAATACTCATAAGAGAGATGAACTCCATCATTTTTGTTGCATGGAAACCTCACCATAACATCTGGCTCCGATGAAAATATATTTCTTAACTCTTCCTTGTCGTAAGTAAAATGAAATATAGTGTTTTCTATACCATTACTAAATAACACACGACTTAACGCTTCTTTATTCGGATGAAAATGCCGTTTATTTGCGTCAGCTGAAATTACAAAATCACGACAACTGATCAAAGAGAGCAAATCGTTATTGATATTTTTCGCACTCCCATGATGGGACATTTTGACTATATCGAATATTGTTTTCTCTACGCCGTATAAATCTATTATACTTTCTGCGACAATAGTAGGATGAGCATCGGAAAGAAGCAGGAATCGTCTTTCTTTCCATTCAATACTTAATGCTATACTAGCTCCATTGACAACACTATTGTCCTCTGTAAAATTATCCATTTTCTCATAAAACTCTCGCAATGAAGTCTTATAATCATATCCATGTTCTCCACTGGATTTAACTGGACCTAACTTCTGTTTAGGCCAATATTTATTAAGAGCAGATAATTTATCTTTAGTAGGTGATAATATATTAATAGTCAAATTAGCTATTTTTTCTGACATCCCTGATAATATAATTCTTTTATTCCACTTATTACCTTTATCTAAAATAGTGTATAAATTATTATCCTGCGCCCTTGATGACTTATTACTTCCGATAACTTTCCCATCAAGGTTATATTTTTGTGTATTTTTACATTTAGTATTAAAAAAAGAATTTATTGTTTTCTCAGAATTAAACCATAACTCTTTTACCAGTGGCTCTAAATCACTATCTCCCATAATTTTAAGAATACCTGAAATGTGATCGTCATCACTATGCGTTACAATTACAAGATCAAAGATTCCTTTATTACCATTATCAATTATCGAAATTAACATTCTTTTCTGTATGTTAAACTCTAATTGATTTCTATTCCCACCATCAATGAGAATATTGTGATATTTACCATCGTCCCCTTGGAATTGAATTACTAAACAATCCCCCTGGCCAGCAGGTAGCGCATAGAAATGACATTCAAGCATGTTCAGAATACCTTAAAGATATACTTTAAAAAGTTATCACCCAATCGTGCATTAAACTAATACGCAATCTTTTGATATCTAAGTTAAATTATCCATTTTATCCAACTTATCACATTATACCTCATTTAAAAACCTATATATAAAAACACTGGTTTTACATACAGCGCTTTATACAAACCATTTACTTATGACCTTAGATTAAAAATATGGTGAATCCAGCCAATTTCTAGATATCAATGTGGATACGCCTGAGTCATGGTATTAATTACCGTAATTAAAACCACTGGCTTCGCCCAACATCCACTTTTCGTAGTTGGTTGGAGAAAACGGTGTAAGCCTCACCAGCGTCCCGGCGATCCACCCATCAACCATATCCGCCCACTGCTGCAACATGTAAGCACGCTGCTGTGCATATTTCGCTTTGTTGTAAATTGCCCTCACCCCTTTTTGTTCATGTGCGAGGCATTTCTCTATCCAGTCTGATGGATACCCAGCCTCGTGCAATAAAGTGCTGGCGGTTCGTCGCATGTCATGGACGGTAAAATGCTCCAGCGACTTCCCCTGCGACTGTGCAACTTTTACCGTCGTGGTAATAACCCCGTTGAGAGCTGCATTAGACAACGGTTTGTTGATGCTATAGCGCCCGGCAAGTAAGTAAGGACTTCCTCCAGCACACATTTGCAGCGCCACCAGCAGATCGCAAGCCTGACGGGAAAGATAGACGACATGAGGCCGTCCCCCTTTCATACGGCCTTTGGGTATGGTCCATTCATTAGTATTGAAATTCACTTCATTCCAGGTCGCCTGAGTAAATTCACTTTTACGCACCAGCGTAAGAAAAATCAGTTTCAGGGCCAGTTTGAGCGTGGGCATGCCAGCGACGGTATCCAGCGTATTAAAGAAGATAGAAATTTCCGGCAGAGAAAGGGTTCTGTCACGAGGAAAAAATGTGGCTATCGAACTGGCCTTGATATCCTGAGCGGGATTCTTAAAGTCATGCCCCCGGTTTTTCGCGTATGTATAAACGCTACTGATAATCTCACGCGCCTGTACCGCCGTGGCATTACCGCCACGATCCACGATGCGATCGCACAGGGTTCGAACCATTGATGGCGTAATCTCCGCCATTTGCTTGTTACCCAGAAAAGGAATGATGTCCCGGTCAATGACGGCCTGCTTCATCGATCTCGTGCTGTCTGCAAGAGAGGCACGCTTCATATAGCTGACGGTAAAATTTGCGAAAGTTTCCGCATTTCTGATCTGATTTTTACCGTCACGTTTCTTCACAGCAGGCGACACGCCTGACTTGATCAGCTTTTTGGCGGCAATGAGTTGTTCACGCGCTTCAGCCAGTGAAATACCGTCAGCGCCATACTGTCCAATGGTCAGGGTTTCACGACGGCCATTAATCCGATAATCGTAACGAAATGAGCGAGTTCCAGTGGGCGATACGGCCACATAGAGCCCATCACGATCGGTAACTTTGTAGATTTTTTCCTGCGGTTTAAGTCTTTTAAGCTGGATATCGGTAAGCATACGCCCTCCGGAAATACCGTCAGAATTGACTAATTACTGTACGTATTGACTAAAGAGGACTGTCTACTTTTTCGACGATTACGTCAAATTTACCGTCAGGAACTGTGCGCCACATAGAAAATTCATGAATGCACATAAATAAAAACCCTCTGTAAAAACAGAGGGTTGATTGCAGTTTTACCCGTTCATGAAAACTCAGGAAGGGTTATCGGCTTATTCCCACTCAATAGTCGCTGGCGGCTTGCCGCTGATGTCGTACACCACACGGGAAATACCGTTAACTTCGTTGATGATGCGGTTGGAGACGCGGCCGAGGAAATCATACGGCAGGTGCGCCCAGTGCGCGGTCATAAAGTCGATGGTTTCTACCGCACGCAGGGAGACGACCCAGTCGTACTTACGACCATCGCCCATCACGCCGACGGAGCGAACCGGCAGGAACACGGTGAATGCCTGGCTTACTTTGTCATACAGGTCGGCTTTGCGCAGTTCTTCAATGAAGATAGCGTCCGCGCGACGCAGCAGGTCGCAGTACTCTTTCTTCACTTCGCCAAGTACGCGAACGCCGAGGCCCGGCCCCGGGAACGGGTGGCGGAACAGCATGTCGTACGGCAGGCCCAGCTCCAGACCAATCTTACGCACTTCGTCTTTGAACAGCTCTTTCAGCGGCTCAACGAGGCCCATCTTCATTTCTTTCGGCAGGCCGCCAACGTTGTGGTGAGACTTGATGACGTGCGCTTTACCGGTCGCGGAAGCGGCGGATTCGATCACGTCAGGGTAGATAGTGCCCTGCGCCAGCCATTTCACGTCTTCCAGCTTCAGCGCTTCTTCGTCAAACACTTCAACGAAGACGCGGCCAATGATTTTACGCTTCGCTTCCGGATCGTTTTCGCCCTTCAGCGCGGTCAGGAAGCGATCTTCCGCCGCAACGTGTACGATGTTCAGGCCGAAACGGTCGCCGAACATATCCATAACCTGCTCAGCTTCGTTCAGGCGCAGCAGGCCGTTATCCACGAATACGCAGGTCAGATTTTTACCGATGGCGCGGTGCAGCAGCATCGCGGTAACGGAAGAGTCAACGCCGCCGGACAGGCCGAGGATGACTTTATCTTCACCCACCTGCTGACGAATACGCTCAACCGCGTCGTCGATGATTTTCGCCGGCGTCCACAGCGCTTCACACTGGCAGATGTCGCGCACGAAGCGCTCCAGCATACGCAGCCCCTGACGGGTGTGGGTGACTTCCGGGTGGAACTGTACGCCGTAGAAGCGTTTTTCTTCATTCGCCATGATGGCGAACGGGCAACTCTCAGTGCTGGCGACGGTCACAAAGTCGGAAGGGATAGCGGTGACTTTATCACCATGGCTCATCCACACGTCCAGCAGCGGCTTACCGTCAGCGCTCAGCGCATCTTCGATGCCCTTGATCAGCGCGCTGTCGGTCTGCACTTCCACCTGCGCGTAACCGAACTCGCGCTCGTTGGAAGCTTCAACGTGGCCGCCCAGCTGCATGGCCATGGTCTGCATGCCGTAGCATACGCCGAATACCGGTACGCCGGCCTCGAAGACGTACTGCGGCGCGCGCGGGCTGTTGTCTTCGGTAGTGCTTTCCGGGCCGCCGGAAAGAATGATGCCGTTCGGGTTGAACTCACGGATTTGAGCTTCGGTCACGTCCCAAGCCCAGAGTTCGCAATAGACCCCTAACTCACGTACGCGACGTGCAACCAGCTGGGTGTACTGTGAACCGAAGTCCAGGATAAGAATGCGATGTTTATGAATGTTATCCGTCATTGACGTTAATTCCAGAGAAGTAGCGATGATTGAATAAAAATCGCCCGGCGCGTAGCCGGGCGATGAAAATCAGGAGCCCATGCGGTAGTTCGGGGATTCCTTGGTGATCGTCACGTCGTGAACGTGGCTCTCCTGGATGCCCGCGCCGCTGATGCGCACGAACTCTGCTTTGGTACGCAGTGCGTCAATAGTACCACAACCGGTCAGACCCATACAGGAGCGCAGGCCGCCCATCTGCTGGTGAATGATCTCTTTCAGGCGGCCTTTATAGGCAACGCGGCCTTCGATACCTTCCGGTACCAGTTTGTCAGCGGCGTTATCGCTCTGGAAGTAACGGTCAGAGGAACCTTTGGACATCGCGCCCAGGGAACCCATACCGCGGTAGGATTTATAAGAACGGCCCTGATAGAGCTCGATTTCACCCGGGGATTCTTCGGTACCGGCCAGCATGGAGCCTACCATCACCGCGGCGGCGCCTGCGGCAATCGCTTTTGCGATATCGCCGGAGAAGCGGATACCGCCATCGGCGATAACCGGAATACCGGTGCCTTCCAGCGCTTCAACCGCGTCAGAAACAGCGGTGATCTGCGGAACGCCTACGCCGGTAACGATACGGGTAGTACAGATGGAGCCAGGGCCAATACCCACTTTCACCGCGCTGACGCCCGCTTCCGCCAGGGCACGAGCGCCCGCGCCGGTCGCCACGTTGCCGCCGATGATTTGCAGGTCAGGATATTTAGCGCGCGTTTCGCGAATACGCTGCAGAACGCCTTCGGAGTGACCGTGAGAGGAGTCGATCAGCAGAACGTCAACGCCTGCGGCGACCAGCGCGTCAACGCGCTCTTCGTTACCGGCGCCAGCACCAACGGCGGCGCCAACGCGCAGACGACCGTGCTCGTCTTTACACGCATTCGGTTTACGTTCCGCTTTCTGGAAATCTTTTACGGTGATCATGCCGCGCAGATGGAAGCTATCATCCACTACCAGCGCTTTTTCTACGCGTTTTTCGTGCATTTTCGCGAAGACTACTTCACGGCTTTCGCCTTCACGCACGGTGACCAGGCGCTCTTTCGGCGTCATATAAACGCTGACCGGCTGATTCAGGTCGGTAACAAAACGCACGTCGCGGCCGGTGATAATACCGACCAGTTCGTTGTCTTCGGTCACTACCGGATAACCGGCGAAACCGTTACGTTCGGTCAGTTCTTTCACTTCGCGCAGGGTGGTAGTCGGCAGAACGGTCTGTGGATCGCTTACCACGCCGGATTCATGTTTCTTCACGCGGCGGACTTCTTCAGCCTGGCGCTCGATTGACATGTTTTTATGAATAAAGCCGATGCCGCCTTCCTGGGCCAGGGCAATTGCCAGGCGCGCTTCAGTTACGGTATCCATCGCCGCGGAGAGCATAGGAATATTCAGACGAATCGTTTTCGTCAGCTGCGTGCTGAGATCGGCGGTATTCGGCAGAACGGTAGAATGAGCGGGAACAAGGAGGACGTCGTCAAACGTCAGGGCTTCTTTAGCGATACGTAGCATGGGCAATATCTCGACCAGGGTGGATAAATATTGCCGTGGCATTATACAGAGCGTAACCGATTGCATCCACCCTTTTTTGCAAATAATACTTGCGATCCCCTCTCAGCGCGTTACTATCGACTGAATAACCTGCTGATTTAGAATTTGATCTTGCTCACATGTTGCCATCTCAATCCCCTGCAATATTTACGGTCAGCCGCCTGAATCAGACGGTTCGCTTACTGCTGGAACGCGAAATGGGCCAGGTCTGGATAAGCGGCGAGATCTCTAACTTCAGCCAGCCCTCTTCCGGCCACTGGTACTTCACCTTAAAAGACGATAACGCCCAGGTGCGCTGCGCGATGTTTCGCAACAGCAACCGCCGCGTCACGTTTCGCCCGCAGCATGGCCAGCAGGTGCTGGTTCGCGCCAACATTACGCTTTACGAGCCGCGCGGCGACTACCAGATCATCGTCGAAAGCATGCAACCCGCCGGTGAAGGCCTGCTGCAGCAGAAATATGAGCAGCTCAAAGCGCTCCTGACGGCGGAAGGGTTATTCGATCAAAGTCACAAGCAGGCGCTCCCCTCACCCGCGCACTGCGTCGGCGTTATCACCTCCAAAACCGGCGCCGCGCTGCATGATATTTTACATGTGTTGAAACGCCGCGATCCCTCGCTGCCGGTTATCGTCTATCCCACGGCGGTGCAAGGCGATGATGCGCCGGGGCAAATCGTGCGCGCGATAGCAGTAGCCAACCAGCGCCAGGAATGCGACGTGCTGATCGTCGGGCGCGGCGGCGGTTCGCTGGAAGATTTATGGAGCTTTAACGACGAACGGGTCGCGCGGGCGATCTTCGCCAGCCGCATTCCGGTAGTGAGCGCCGTCGGCCATGAAACCGACGTCACCATCGCCGACTTTGTCGCCGACCTGCGGGCGCCGACGCCCTCTGCGGCGGCAGAGATCGTCAGCCGCAATCAGCAGGAGCTTCTGCGTCAGCTACAGTCCGGCCAGCAGCGCCTGGAGATGGCGATGGATTACTTCCTCGCCAACCGCCAGCGCCGCTTTACGCAGTTGTTCCACCGCTTACAGCAGCAGCATCCGCAGCTGCGTTTAGCGCGTCAGCAGACCGAACTGGAACGCCTGCGTCAGCGGATGCGCTTTGCGCTGGAAAGCCAGCTCAAACGTGCCGACCAGCGCCAGCAGCGCGCCGCGCAGCGGTTGAATCAGCAAAACCCGCAGCCGCGTATCCATCGCGCGCAGTCGCGTATTCAGCAACTGGAGTATCGTCTGGCGGAAAATATTCGCGCCCGACTGAGCGAGCAGCGCGAGCGTTTCGGCAATACCGTGACGCATCTGGAAGCCGTCAGCCCGCTGGCGACGCTGGCTCGTGGCTATAGCGTCACATCAGCCGGTGACGGCAAGGTACTGAAAAAAATCAAACAGGTGCAGGCTGGCGATGTTGTCACTACCCGGCTGGAAGATGGTTGGATCGAAAGCGAAGTGACAACCATTACCCCGGTGAAGAAAACGCGCGCCCGCAAAAAAGTCTGATTATCCCCCGTTTCAAGCGGGGATAACTATACTGCTGTCATGCCCTTTTAACACCGTTCATCCGGCCAGGGAGCGTGATATGCCAGATACTTGTCCTCGTTTCGTGATTCCACCCTACATTTTACGCCGTATTGTCGACCATGGTTCCGTTCAGCAGCAGCGCTGCGCGCAGCAAACGCTGAGCCATGTACAAACCCTGATGGCGCACGTGCCGGGCCGCCCCGCCGCCGCCCATGTCGCCACGCCAGGCCAGCTTGAGCGCGACATTTACGATGCCAGGCAGACTCAGGAACTTCCAGGATTCCAGGTGCGCTTTGAAGGACAACCTTCCAACGGCGATGTCGCCGTCGATGAAGCCTACGACTATCTCGGCATCACCCATGAGTTTTTCTGGAAGAGCTATCATCGCGATTCGCTGGACAACCGCGGATTGAAGCTGACCGGCAGCGTCCACTATGGTCACGAATATCAAAACGCCTTCTGGAACGGGCAGCAAATGGTGTTTGGCGATGGCGATGGCGAGATCTTTAATCGTTTTACAATTGCGATTGATGTGGTGGCGCACGAGTTAAGCCATGGCGTTACGGAGAGCGAAGCCGGGCTTATCTATTTCGAACAATCCGGCGCGCTCAATGAATCGCTTTCCGATGTTTTTGGCTCGCTGGTCAAGCAATATCAACGCCAGCAAACGGCAGATAAAGCAGACTGGATAATTGGCGAGGGGCTCCTCGCGAAAGGGATTCACGGCCAAGGACTGCGATCGATGTCGCATCCGGGGACCGCCTATGATGACCCCATTCTTGGCAAAGACCCGCAACCCGCCCATATGAAAGATTTTGTGCATACCCAGCAGGATAACGGCGGCGTGCATATTAACTCCGGCATTCCTAATCATGCTTTCTATCTCGCCGCCAGCGCGCTGGGTGGTTTTGCATGGGAAAAAGCGGGATACGCCTGGTACGACGCGGTTTGTGATAAGTCACTGGCCAAAGACGCCGATTTTTCAGCCTTTGCCAGACTGACGATTCAACATGGCGAAAAACGTTTTGGTAAAGCGGTCGCCGATACGATTCGCCAGGCCTGGGAGGGCGTTGGAGTCACATCATGAACGAGGCCGATCTTAGCGATGACGCGATTATTGAACTGGCGCGTGAAGGCGGCGTCGCCTGGTTCCCGACGCTTAGCGGCATGCGTAAGATTGTCGTAGCGCAACTTAACGAGCAACAAAAACAGCGCATCGCCGCAATACTGCAGCAGTCGTTGCCGCTCGGCAAGCCGCCGGGGCAGCCGGATTCCCCGGGTAGCGGCGACCAGCGTTTCTTTCGTATCCAAATAATCAGCGCCCAGCACTATCACAGCCTGATCATTCTCGTCCCGGAAGAGCGGGCGCCGGAGGCGCTGGTTGAACTCTGGCGAAATGGTGAAGGCTGCGTTAGCGATTAACTGAGCACAAATTCGACGCGTTTTTTCGAAATCAGTCCGTGGCCGTGCTGGCAGAAATAATCCACCGCGCCGCAGGCCTTCAGTACTTCCAGCGGCTGATGGCAGTCCGGGCAGCGCGCCTCTAAAGCAAAATCCTTCTCACAGTGCGCGCAATGCGCGCCGTTGCCTTGCGTTTCCAACCGGGCATGACAAATGGGGCAATTGAGTTCCATGGTGTCTCCTTCTCATAATGAATAGCATGAGTTTATCACGTCATACGTCAGCGTTGCTGACCCGGCGAAGCGTTGAATAGGGTGGATAAAAAAACCCGCCAGCGGCGGGTTTCTGCATTATTTGCTTTTCTTGATATGTTTAATCAAGCGCTTACGCTTACGCATCTGGTTCGGCGTCAGGGTATTGCGTTTATTGGCAAACGGGTTTTCCCCTTCCTTGAACTGAATGCGGATCGGCGTACCCATGACATCCAGCGATTTACGGAAGTAGTTCATCAGGTAACGCTTGTAGGAATCCGGCAGGTCTTTCACCTGATTGCCGTGAATCACCACGATCGGCGGGTTATAACCGCCGGCGTGCGCATACTTCAGCTTCACGCGGCGACCGCGTACCAGCGGCGGCTGATGATCTTCTGCCGCCATGGTCATAATACGGGTCAGCATGGCGGTACCCACGCGACGGGTGGCGCTGTCGTATGCTTCACGCACCGATTCGAACAGGTTGCCGACGCCGCTGCCGTGCAGAGCGGAGATAAAGTGCACGCGGGCGAAGTCGATGAAGCCCAGACGGAAGTCGAGGGTTTCTTTCACCTGCTCTCTCACTTCCTGGCTCAGGCCATCCCATTTGTTGACCACGATAACCAGGGAACGACCGCTGTTAAGGATAAAGCCCAGCAGCGATAGGTCCTGATCGGAGATGCCTTCACGGGCATCAATGACCAGCATCACCACGTTGGCGTCTTCAATCGCCTGCAGCGTCTTGATGACCGAGAATTTCTCCACGACGTCGGTAATTTTGCCGCGCTTACGCACACCAGCGGTATCGATAAGCACATATTCGCGTTCATCGCGCTGCATCGGAATGTAGATGCTGTCGCGGGTTGTGCCCGGCATATCGTAAACCACCACGCGATCTTCGCCGAGAATACGGTTAGTCAGCGTTGACTTACCGACATTTGGACGACCGACGATCGCCAGCTTAATCGGGAGATCTTGCGGGTTGAAGTCGTCTTCCGGCTCTTCAGCTTCTTCGCCGTTTTGCTCGGCTTCAAATTGCGCCCAGTAGGCGGCGTCTTCATCCACTTCTTCCTGCGGATTAACCTCATCCACCCACGGCAGCAACACATGTTCCAGCAGGCTGGTAACGCCGCGACCGTGCGAAGCGGCGATCGGATAAATATCGCCCAGCCCCAGCGACCAGAAGTCGGCCATCGCCTGATCGACGTCGATGCCGTCGGTTTTGTTCGCCACCAGGAAGGTCGGTTTTTCGCGAGAACGCAGATGTTTGGCGATTGCGGAATCCGCCGGCATCAGGCCCGCGCGCGCATCAACCATAAACAGCACCACGTCGGCCTCTTCAATCGCCAGCAGCGACTGTTCCGCCATCCGGGTTTCCACGCCTTCTTCCGTACCGTCGATACCGCCGGTATCGATACAGATGAATTCGCGGCCTTCCACTTCAGCACGACCGTACTTACGGTCGCGAGTCAGCCCCGGGAAATCCGCGACCAACGCGTCACGAGTGCGCGTTAAGCGGTTGAAGAGCGTGGATTTTCCAACGTTAGGGCGCCCGACAAGCGCGACCACAGGTATCATGTTAAATGCCTCATACAAATTGCAATACAACCTCATTTTACGAGGTTTTTTAAAAAGTCAAAACGGCCCCTGTCTGTCAGGAGCCGTTTATTAAAGCGATACTACCGCGCGAGTTAACGCGTGATTGAATATAGCGTACCGTCTTTGGCCTGGATAAGCAGGCGACCGTCGGCGATAACCGGGTCGGTCAGGAAGCCGGAACTATCGACTTTCTGCTGCGCCACAAAGTGGCCGTCTTCCGGATTGATCCAGTGCATGTAGCCTTCGCTGTCGCCTACCACCAGGCTGCCGTTATACAGCGCCGGAGCGGTCAGCAGACGGTGCAGCAGATCGCTCTGGGTCCACAGCGTTACGCCGCCATCGGTGGTCAGCGCCAGCAGGCGGTCATTCTGATCGACCAGATAGATACGATTGCCGTCAACGATGAAATCGTTCACTGAACCCAGTTCGCGTTTCCAGATAATCTGGCCGCTGCGCAGATCCAGCGCGGTCAGGTTGCCATTATAAGCCAACGTATAAACAACGCCATTAACGATAACCGGCGTGGTGTCAACGTCGTTCAGACGGTCGATCTCAGTCGGGCCGGTAGCCGTAGAAATACGCTGCTGCCAAATCATCTGCCCCTGCTGCATCAGCACGGCGCTGACGCGGCCGTTATCGCCGCCGACAATTGCCGCGCCATAAGCGGTGGCCGGAGCGGATTCACCGCGCAGGGAGAGCGCCGGCATGTCCAGGTTCACGGTCCATTTTACCGCGCCGTCGGTTTCGTTCAGCGCCTGCAGCTGACCGTTACTGGTATGCACCAGTACCATGCCATCGCTAACGACCGGACGAGAAATCGCTTCACCCGCAACACGGCTCTGCCACGCAACGGTACCGTCGCTGGTATTCAGCGCGAACAGCTGCGCCTTTTCAGTACCAACATAAACGTGGCCGCCGGAAACGGTCAGCCCGCCGGAGAGCAGCGCCGGGGCGCGCGAGAACCAGCCGTCTTTTTCCGCCAGGTTCACCGACCAGACTTCTTTTCCGTCTTCAGCGTGCAGCGCTTTCACGGTGCCTTTACGGTCAGCCGCATACACAACGCTGTCAGCAAACGCCGGGTGCAGGTTGGAATAGAAATCACCGATACCATCGCCAACTGAAGTGCTCCAGGACGTGGACGGCGTAAACTGGTTTTCCACCGTCGGCAGCGGTGACATTTTCACCACGTCTTCTTCGCTGTTAAACAGCGAGCAACCGCTCAGTAAGGTGACGGAAAGCAGCCCTGGCAAAAGTAATTTACGCAATTGCATCGAGTCCCTCTCAGATGGACAAATTATTTATTTTCATACGCATCATTTCGCTGAGCGCTGGCGATGCATCGCTTTTCACGCCTGCTTCCCAGGCCGCGCGGGCGCCCTGCTTGTCGCCTTTGCTCAGCAGAATTTCACCACGCAAATCGGCGACGATAGCGGTCCAGCCTTCGCCTTTAATGCCTTCCAGGGTTTTCAGCGCCGCATCCGGCTGCTTGAGCTGCAGCTGTACGCGGGCCAGACGCATATTGATAACCGATTTCAGGTTATCATCGGAGGCGGCAGTCAGCCCTTGTTGCAGCTGCTTCTCTGCGCCCTGCAGATCGTTTTTGTCGACCAGACGCTGCGCGAGCTCCAGCGATGCGAACGCGCCATAGGTGTTTTTACTGTCGGCGGCGAATTTCTCCGCCGCGGTCAGCGTTTCAGGCGTACCCGATTTCAGCGCGGAAATGGCATTTTCGTAGGCCAGAGAGGAATCCCGGGCCGAATCCAGCTGATGGGAAGTCCAGTAGCGCCAGCCAACCAGCGCGCCGATCCCTAAAATCACCCCGACGGCCAGCGCTTTACCGTTCTCGGCAAAGAAACGCTTGAGGGCGTCGACCTGCTCGTTTTCGTTGTTGAAAGTTTCCACGCAGTCCTTCTCCTGACTAATGGTTTCCGGGAAATTAACCCAGAAGTGTGCGCAAATGCGCGGCAACGCTATCCTGCGTTACGGTAGTTTGCTCACCTGAGCGTAAATCCTTCACTACCACGTTTCCGTCAGCAATTTCTGACTCACCGACCACCAGCGCGACGCGCGCGCCCCACTTGTCAGCGCGAGCGAACTGCTTCTTAAAGTTACCGCCGCCGTGGTTAGTCATCAGCTTAACGCCGGGCAGCGCATCGCGAACCTGCTCAGCCAGACGCATTGCTGCGGACTGAGTATCGGTACCGGAGGCTACCAGGTATATATCGACAACAGGATCGGCTTTAAATTCCGGATTGACTGCCTGAACCAGCAAAACAAGACGTTCCAGGCCCATCGCAAAGCCAACGCCCGGCGTCGCGCGACCGCCAAGCTGCTCAACCAGACCGTCGTAACGGCCGCCGGCGCAGACGGTGCCCTGCGAACCGAGGCTGGTGGTGACCCACTCAAATACGGTGCGATTGTAATAGTCAAGCCCGCGCACCAAACGCTGGTTGACGGTATAGCGAATTCCGGCCGCGTCGAGCAGCGCGCACAGACCGGCGAAGTGTTCTTTGGACTCGTCGTCCAGATAATCGCCCAGCGCCGGCGCATCGTTCAGCAGCGCCTGTACTTCCGGATTTTTAGAGTCCAGCACGCGCAGCGGGTTGGTATACATGCGGCGTTTGCAGTCTTCATCAAGCTTATCTTTAAATTGTTCCAGATAGGCAACCAGCGCGTCGCGATAGGCGGCACGCGCCTCCAGCGAACCGATGGAGTTCAGCTCAAGGCTGACGTGATCGGAAATGCCCAGCTCGCGCCACCAGCGCGCGGTCAACATGATAAGCTCGGCGTCGATGTCCGGGCCCTGCAGGCCAAAGACTTCCGCGCCAATCTGATGGAACTGACGGTAGCGTCCTTTCTGCGGACGTTCGTGGCGGAACATCGGCCCCACGTACCACAGACGCTGTTCTTGATTGTACAGCAGACCATGTTCGATGCCGGCACGTACGCAGCCCGCCGTTCCTTCCGGACGCAGCGTCAGGCTATCGCCATTGCGGTCTTCGAAGGTATACATCTCTTTTTCAACCACGTCGGTCACTTCGCCGATCGCGCGTTTGAATAACGGGGTCTGCTCTACAATCGGCAAACGAATTTCGCTGTAACCGTAGCTACCAAGCACCTGCTTCAGTGAGCCTTCAATGCGCTGCCAGAGAGCGGTTTCGCCCGGCAGATAATCGTTCATGCCACGGATGGCTTGAATGTTCTTTGCCACGTTTATTCTCTTTATATATAAAAATGAACCCCGGCGCCTTGCGCCCGCAGGTTCAATCATACACGGGAAGCGTATTGCTTCCCAACACGTTATTTTGCTTCAACCTGCTGAACTTCAATACGACGCGCTTCATCCAGCATGGTGGCTTTCGCGCGGATACGCGCTTCCAGCTGGTCGATCATGTCATTATTGTCCAGTCGGTCTTTGCGCACGCCGTCTTCGTACAGGCCGCTTTTCTTGTTGCCACCGGTGACGCCGAGGGTAGAAACCAGCGCTTCGCCTGGGCCGTTAACCACACAGCCGATGATCGAAACATCCATCGGAGTGATGATATCTTCCAGACGCTGCTCCAGCGCGTTCACCGTACCGATGACGTCAAACTCCTGACGCGAGCAGGTTGGGCAAGCGATGAAGTTAATACCGCGGGAACGGATGCGCAGCGACTTCAGGATATCGAAGCCGACTTTGATCTCTTCCACCGGATCGGCAGCCAGCGACACGCGCAGGGTATCGCCGATCCCTTCAGACAGCAGCAAACCTAAACCGATCGCGGATTTTACCGCGCCGCTACGCGCGCCGCCGGCTTCGGTGATCCCGAGATGCAGCGGCTGATCGATCTGCTTCGCCAACAGGCGATAGGATTCAACGGCGAGGAAGACATCAGAAGCTTTTACGCTAACTTTGAACTGATCGAAGTTCAAACGATCGAGATGATCGACGTGACGCATGGCGGACTCTAACAGCGCCTGCGGCGTCGGCTCGCCGTATTTTTCCTGCAGATCTTTTTCCAGCGAACCGGCGTTGACGCCGATGCGGATAGGAATGTTTTTGTCGCGCGCGCAGTCCACAACCATGCGGATACGCTCTTCGTTACCGATGTTGCCTGGGTTGATGCGCAGGCAATCAACGCCATATTCCGCGACTTTCAGCGCGATACGGTAGTCAAAGTGGATATCGGCGACCAGCGGGACGTTGACCTGCTGTTTGATGAGCTTGAAAGCTTCCGCTGCGTCCATCGTCGGGACGGAAACGCGGACGATGTCCGCGCCCACGCGCTCCAGCGCTTTAATTTGATTTACCGTCGCGGCCACATCGGTGGTGCGAGTATTGGTCATCGACTGTACGGCGATGGGAGCCCCATCGCCAATCGGCACATTACCAACGTAAATGCGTTTGGACTTTCTACGTTGAATCGGAGCCTGGTTATGCATGAAAAATCTCCCGCGTTACCCGTCTGTTACTGCGCCGGTGATTGTTCGGCATTAAGGGTCAGACGCGCAACCTGGTTAGTTCTGATAAAACGACTCAAATCGACTGGTTTGCCCAGATACTGGATTTGTACCGCAGCCGGGGCGCCGATTTTCAGCTTATACGGCGCCTGACCGCTCAGGTTCAGGTTCCCGCCTTTACGCTGCAGGCCGCTGAACAGTTTTTTACCGGTCGCATCGCTCACTTCCAGCCAGCAATCGGCGCTAAAGTTCATTACCAGATCCTGAGCGGAAGCCGCCGCTGCGGCATTGGCCTGATCGGTAGGCAATGCGGAGGTCGGGGCTGGCGCAGCCGGCGCGGTGGCGGCGGTATCGACGTTCGCCTGCGAAGGGGCGACCACGGCGTTGTTATCCGCCGGCGCGGAGGTAGCCGCTGGCGCGCTCGCGGCTGGCGCAGTCGAGTTATCGACCGGCGCGCTATTGGTATTGGCTGCCGTCGTATCCGGCGCGTTATTCGCCGAACCGGTGTCCAGCGGAATTGACTGGCTGCCGCTATCGCTACTGTTCAGATCGCTGGTGGATTGATCGGCCATGCTGGTGATCTCTTCCTGCTGCGCTTTGTGGTCTTGCCACCACCATGCGCCGCTCAGGCCGATAACCACAAACAAAATCAGCCAGGTAAAGCTCATCAGCCAACCGTCGCGTTTTTTACGACGTTTACCCAGCGAGAAGCTCTGCATCGGTGCCACTTTAGCGGCGCGAATTGGCGCTTGCTTCGCCATCATCGGCAGCAGTTCTTCTTCCGGGATATGTACGAGGCGAGCGTAGGAACGGATATAGCCGCGCAGGAAGGTCGAAGCAAGATCGGCTGGCGCCTTATCTTCTTCAATATCACGAACCGTGGAAACCTTCAGGCATAAGCGCTCAGCCACCGCTTGCTGGCTGAGTCCGAGTTGTTCGCGGGCATTACGCAGGCGCGCGCCCGTAGAGTTTGCTTCTTGATGGTCTTGAGTGGCTTCAGTATTCATTCGCTACAACTACTGGTACGTGAAATTTAAAGTTCAGCGCGGGAAAGAGCCTGCGCCGCGAGACACTGCTCAACGTCAACCGACAGTATAAGGCTGTCCGGGCGACTATCACAGAGACTTATCAATATTGAATGCTAAGCGGTTGTTGTACCGCTACATACTGCCTCAAAGTCGACAAAAACGCACCGTAATTATTAACCGAATCAGCGTATTTCGCCTGGCAATTCGACATATTTATGCAGCGCGCAGCGAAAGCTGTGCGCTGCATAACTTATCAGACGGCTTTCACGTCGATCGCTTCGCCCTGCATACGCTTACGCAGCGTACGTTTGGTACGGTCGATTACGTCGCCCGCCAGTTGGCCGCAGGCAGCATCGATATCGTCGCCGCGGGTTTTACGCACGATGGTGGTGAAACCATATTCCATCAGCACTTTGGAGAAACGATCGATACGGCTGTTAGAACTACGGCCATACGGCGCGCCCGGGAACGGGTTCCATGGGATCAGGTTGATCTTGCACGGCGTATCTTTCAGCAGCGCCGCCAGTTCGTGGGCGTGCTCGGTACCGTCGTTGACGTGATCCAGCATGACGTACTCGATAGTCACGCGGCCCTGGTTGGCGTTGGACTTCGAAATATAGCCGCGCACCGAGTTCAGGAAGGTCTCAATATTGTACTTTTTGTTAATCGGTACAATTTCGTCGCGGATGGTGTCGTTCGGCGCGTGCAGAGAAATCGCCAGCGCAACGTCGATCATGTCGCCGAGTTTATCCAGCGCCGGCACCACGCCGGAAGTGGACAAGGTCACGCGACGTTTGGAGAGACCAAAACCGAAATCATCCAGCATGATTTCCATCGCCGGAACGACGTTATTGAGGTTCAGCAGCGGCTCGCCCATACCCATCATTACCACGTTGGTAATTGGACGTACGCCGGTAGTCTTCACCGCACCGACGATTTTCGCCGCGCGCCAGACCTGGCCGATAATTTCGGAAACGCGCAGGTTACGGTTGAAGCCTTGCTGAGCGGTGGAGCAGAATTTACATTCCAGCGCACAGCCAACCTGTGAAGAGACGCACAGCGTGGCGCGGTCTTCTTCCGGGATGTAGACCGTTTCAACGCGCTGATCGCCAACGGCAATCGCCCATTTGATGGTGCCGTCGCTGGAGCGCTGCTCTTCAACGACTTCCGGCGCGCGGATCTCGGCGACTTCCTTCAGTTTGCCGCGCAGGACTTTGTTGATGTCGGTCATTTCATCAAAGTCATCGCAGCAGTAGTGATACATCCATTTCATCACCTGATCGGCGCGGAAAGGCTTCTCGCCCATGTTTTTGAAAAACTCGCGCATCTGCTGACGGTTTAAATCCAGCAGGTTGATTTTGGCATCTTTATTCGGCACCGTCAGAGCGGCGGTATCAGGTGTGACAATTTGTTCAGACATAATTTTTCCGGCCTCGTTATTACACGTTATGGCCCCAGGTGGGTTGAAAAAGAAACGCCCCGGAGAGCGACTGCTCGTCCAGGGGCGCTATATTCTACAAATTCTGGCGCATCATTGCCACGTTTGCACAAAGCAATGATAAAAAAATCTGTAACTGACTGCTCAATCCTCTAAGGCTTTTCGATTGTCAGGCCACGCCGCGACGGTCGAAAAGACGAGGGTCGTATCTCCAAAGTATTTCAGGTCACAGCGAGGCGGCGAGTTCGCAAATCCCCGGGAGCATAGATAACTATGTGACCGGGGTGCGCGAATGAAGCCAACAAAGCTGTGGCGTGAAAGACGCAGGAGATTAGCGAGTGCGCGGGCAAACCTCGCCTTCAGCAAAGAAGAACGCGATTTCGCGAGCAGCAGACTCTACAGAGTCGGAACCGTGGGTGCCGTTCTCGGTGAAGCTGTCAGCGTAGTCAGCGCGCAGGGTACCGGCCAGGGCGTTGTCCGGGTTGGTCGCGCCCAGCAGGTCACGGTGACGCTGAACCGCGTTTTCGCCTTCCAGTACGGAAACCACGATCGGGCCGGAGGTCATGAACTCAACCAGACCGTCGAAGAACGGACGGCCTTCGTGCTCAGCATAGAAGCCGCGAGCCTGCTCAACGGTCAGATGCAGCATTTTGGTGCCGACGATTTTGAACCCTGCAGCTTCAAAGCGAGAAAAGATGCTGCCAATAACGTTTTTTGCCACCGCGTTTGGTTTGATGATGGAAAAAGTACGTTCAATAGCCATGATTACCTCTAATTAAATGTTCTGTTGTTGCACATACGATCGTATGGCCTGGCGCGCATTATAATGAGCAACGTCGGCGATGCCTACGGACGAAGGTAACATTTTGTTAAAATAAGATGAGTATTAGCAACACAAACCGCCAACAACAGATTTACCCTGTTTATTGTAGGGTGAAATTGGCGGCCGCCGTTTGCCCCGCCTCATCCATTACCACCAGTTGCCACTCGCCGGGCTTATCGAGCGTAATTATCGTTCTTGCGCCCGCTGCCTCTAACGGTTCACCGTTAATAAACCACCAGCGCCGCCCTTCTCCACCGCTCGTTTGCACGGGTAACATCACCCGCGCCTCGCCCGGGAGCCGTTTTATTACCGCCCCTTCGCGAATGCCGGAAAGCACCAGCGGCGCGGCATCCTGAGTCTGCAGCGGCGGACACGCCTTCGATGCCGTGCCCAGCCGCGCCCGGCGGCGCTCGCTAACCGGCAGCCAGGGTTCTAACGGTAGCGGCCAGACATCAACAGAAGTTTCTGTCGCGCCCGGACAATCCGCGGCGACCCGTTCTCCTGCTGCGTTACGCCACACCGGGAAGCGGATACCGCGCACGCCCTCCTGACCCGGCAACAGCAGCGTCGGCGGCTGGCTGGCATCCAGAAGCCAGCTGGCTAAGCGCCGGCGGCAGTTGCTATCGCCAACCGGCAGATCCTGCCCGCCGGGCCAGCAGATAGTGCCGCGGCTGACCGACGGCGGACGCGGGTCGACCGGCAGCCCGCCGCGGCTCATTAACGGACGCGCCAGCAGCATATTATTGACCTGGTTTAACAGCGGCACGGCGCTGGCAAAACCAAACTGCCCCACCACCGGCGTACCGTCTGGCCGTCCGGTCCAGATGCCAATCAAATAACGCGCGTTGAGGCCTACCGCCCACGCATCGCGATAACCGTAGCTGGTGCCGGTTTTCCACGCCAGCGGCACCGCTTGCGGCAGCGACGCATCGGGTAACGGCTGGGCTTCGCCTGCCAATATCCGCCGGGTGATCCACGCCGCGCCTGGCGACATTAGCGCCCTTTCCACCAGCGGGTCGTCGGGTTTCATGCGCAGCCGCGCCGCTTTGCCATGACGGGCGAAAGCGCCGTACGCCGCGACAATATCTTCCAGCCTCGCTCCAGCGCCGCCGAGGATCAGCGACAGATTCGGTTCAGCGCCAGCGGGCAACATCAAGGGAAGGCCGGCATTGCGTAAATTAGCCGCAAAGCGTTTGGGTCCATAGGCCTCGAGCACCTGCACCGCCGGCAGATTCAACGAACGCACCAGAGCCTCGCTGGCGCTCACCGGGCCATGAAACCCGCTGTCGAAATTACCGGGGCGATAATCGCTAAAGCGCCGCGGCACATCCTGTAATAGCGATGCCGGGTGAATCAGCCCGTCATCCATCGCCATCGCGTAGATAAAGGGTTTCAGCACCGAACCCGGCGAGCGCACCGCCGAGACCATATCAATGTGGCCGAAGCGGCTATCGTCGCGGATATCCGCCGATCCCACCCAGCCGCGGACTTTCATATCAGTGTGATCGACGACGACAATCGCCAGTGAGCTGCGCGGCGGCAGACGTGATTTCCAGTTCATCGCCAGATCTTCAAGCTGCCGCTGGAGCCCGGCATCGAGCGTTGTCGTCACCTTTTCATCACGACTTGTCGCCAGCGCCCGGCGCGCAAACAGCGGCGCCAGCTGCGGCATCTGCCGCGGGAAAAGCCACACCGGCTCTTCCATCGCTTCCTGTACCGCCCGTTGCGGCCAGACGCCCTGGCTGAGCATCCGCTCCAGCACCTTATCGCGAGCGGCCTGGGCCCGCTGCGGCCAGCGGTCCGGGCGTAAACGGCTCGGCGCCTGAGGCAGCACGGCCAGTAGCGCCGCCTCGCCGTAGCTGAGCTGGGCGGGCGGTTTGCCGAGATAAGCCCAGCTGGCCGCGCCGATCCCCTGTAGGGTGCCGCCAAACGGCGCGCGGTTCAGATACAGGGTAAGAATTTCGCTTTTTGACAGATGCCACTCCAGCTGCAGCGCCCGCCATAGCTGGCGTAGCTTGCCGCCGAAGGTGCGCGGATGAGGGTCGAGCAGACGCGCCACCTGCATGGTGAGGGTGCTGCCGCCAGATATCACCCGCCCGGAAGTAAGATCCTGCCAGGCGGCGCGCAGCACCGCGAAGGGGTTGACCCCCGGATGTTTCCAGAACCAACGGTCTTCATACTGAATGAGCGCCTGCAGATAGCACGGCGAAACGTCAGCGATAGCCACCGGGTAACGCCAGACGCCCTGCGCGTCAGCAAAGCGCCACAGCGGCGTGCCGTCTTCCGCCACCACCACGCGGGCAGGAGTGACTTCATGCAGCGGCAGCGGCCACAGACGGTCGGCCGCCAATAGCGCCAGCCACGACAGAAAAATAAACGCCGCCAGCCAGCGCCAGCGGCGTTTTATGCGAGGTAATGCACGCATTTACGGCGTAACGGTAAGCGGGCCGCTGGCCGCCCCTGTTGCCCGCCACTGCGGTACATACATCGATTCCACCTGCGGCTGCGGAACCTGATAGGTGCCAGGCGTCACCGCCCGCGCCAGATAGACCAGCGTCACCGGCTGACCTTCATTAATGGCGACTGCGGCGACAAAGCGGTCGTCGCGGAACTCGATATGCTGAATATCCGCCTGCTGCATCTGGTTAAGCAGATTTTGTACCGCTTCGCCATTCTCCTGCAGGCTGGCGCTGCTATTGGCCAGGTTCTGGTTTTCCAGCTCAAGGCCCGCCGGCAGCAGATCGACCACCAGCGCGTCAGGAACGTTACGTTTGGCGGTCACCTCCAGCTTGACCAGCACCAGTTCGCCGCTACGCAGCGAGGTCAGCGATTTCTGCTGTCCGTGAGTATCGAAAATGGCGCGTTCAATCCCCAACACGTTGCCGCCCGGCTGCGGCGCGCTTTGCGGATAACCGCTGCTATCGAGACGCAGCCACAGCGGCTGATTGCCGGTATTCGTCACCTGTAGCGCCGCCAGCCGATCGCCGTCGAGATTGCGGGTTTGCGCTTTGTCGCTGGCAAGCGGCTGCGCCTGCAGCGAGGTTTGCGCCTGCCAGTTGCCCGGCAGGTCGGCGAGGGTACGCCCGGCAAGGAACAGCGCGTTGGTTTCCTGGGTCGACAGCCAGCGCTGACCGAAGGCTTCTTCCGACAAGCTGCCCAACAGCTGATTTTGTACCTCCGGCAGCAGCTTGTTCTCTTCCAGCAGCGCCAGTTTCAGCGCATCATCGCGAAGTTGGCTGCCGTAATCGCCCAGCCAACGATTCTCATCCTGGCGCGGCGTGGCAACCGCCAGCTTCATGGCCTCATCGCCGCGCGGCGCATCGCCCATGGTTTTCAGCGCAATACCGAGTTGCAGCAGCGGTAGTCCGGATCGCGCCTGTTCGTGACGGCTCCAGATTTCACGCAAGGCGCCGAGCGGCGCTTTTTGCTGGCGCGCCAGCACCAGCGCGGCGTAGGCCTGAGCGGCAAAGCGGCTGGCCTGCGCATCGTCGCTGTAGCGCACGGTCATCAAACCCGGTTCCTGCAGATAGCGCAGCAGGCGCTCGTTCCCCTTATTAAGGGCGTTGACCGGCACGCTATAGCCTTGCTCGCCCGCGCGGACGAGGAAGTCCATGGCGTAGGCGGTTAACCAGTACTCTTCCGGGCCCTCTTTATCCCAGAGCGCAAAGCCGCCGTTTTCCAGCTGCATCTGCAGCAGGCGCGAGATACCAACATCGACCGCCGCGCGGCGTTTCTCATCGCTATCACCGCTGATCCCCAGCGCTTTTAGCTGCGCGGCGCTGGTGTACAGAGAAGGGAACAGGCCGCTGGCGGTCTGTTCAAGGCAGCCGTAAGGATAGGCTTTCAGCTCGCGAATATAGCGGGCGAGATTCAACGGCGGTTTACCGCTGAGCAGCAGTTGGCCCTGCAGCGTTTGCGGGGCGAACCCCTGACTCTGCGCCGCCGGCGCCTGCCAGCTTTCACCAGGTTGTAGCACCGCGCCGCTATTGACGGTCTGGGCCGGGAATGCCGGACGCACGCCGATTTTCCACTGCTTTTGCAGCGGCGCGAAGGTTTCGCCCGGCAGATTCAGGCCGCTGATGGTGGCATTGACCTGACCATCGCCGAATCCCGCTAACGCGGTCACCGGTATAAACAGCGTGCTGCGGGCGCCCGGCGCCAGTTGTACTGGCGGCAGTTGGCCATCGGTCAACGTGACCAACCCGCTGGCGGTAAGATGCACCTGCAGGGTTTGCGGTTTGTCGGTCAGATTACTGAGATCCAGCGCCAGACGCGTGGCGTCGCCGCTGGCAAGGAAGCGCGGGGTATTCAGTTCCGCGATAACCGGGGCGGCAACCACCACTTTATCTTCGCTGCTGCCGAAGTCATCTGCCGTCCACGCCTGAGCCATCACCCGCAGCTCGCCGTTAAAATCTCCGATGGGCAACGTCACCGTGCCTTCGCCCTGGTCATTCAACACCACCGGCTGCGCCTGCTGGGCGACGATCGTCACGTGATTAACCGGCGGTTTACCGCCGCGTTTCAACTCGTCGCCATCGCCGCCGAAGCGCAGGCTGGCTAAACGCCCCTGCCCTTCGATTACCTGACCATAGATGTCATAAATATCCGCGCCGTAGCGCTTCTGGCCGAAGAAGGCGTTCCACGGATCCGGCGTGGCGTAATCGGTAATATTCAGCACCCCGCTATCCACCGCCGAGAGCAGAACGTTAACCTGTTTCGGCACCTCGCCCTCCTTGACGCTGGCCTTCACTTTCACCGTCAGCGGCTGATTCGGGCGCATTTTCTCCGGCGCATCCAGCGCCAGAGACAGACGGCGGTTTTCATCGCCCAGCGGCAGATGCAGCAAGCCGACCGCGCGTTTCGGCGTCGCCGAGCGCGATTTATCGCCGGGGCGAACCACCAGCGTGCTGAGGTAGAGGTCGTGGCGATTCCAGGCTTTATCGACCGGAATCGACAGATCCATGCCCTCCGCCGGGACGTCAATCTCCTGCCACCACAGCGGCCCTTCGCTGGATTCCACCATCGCGTAGCCTTTACCCGCCGCCGGAGCGGCAATATGCAGCTTGATGGTGTCGCCCGGTTTGTAGCCTGGTTTGTCGAGCTTCATCGTCACGCGGTCAGGACGCGCCGCGCCGGCGCCTTCGCTGTTATCCTGCCAGCTATAGCCTGCCCAGAAGCGCACGCTGCTGACGACGTCGTCCGGCCCCTTCACCTCAAGACGATACGAGCCCCACTCCACCGGGAAACTTACTTTGCCGGTCTGCCCGGCCTGCAGATCCAGCGACGTTTCGCCCTCCTGCAGATCTTTTTGATCAAACTGCGACTGCCAGCCCTCACTATCGGACCAGTTCCAGTAGTAGTCGCGCCGCTCGCGGATCAGCCGCACCTGCAGACCGGAGACCGCTTTTTTCTCGCCTTTCGCGTCGGCATAGACGATGTCAAAAGCGGCGTTACTGTTTTCATCCACCACCGGCTGTTTCACCGTGGTATCGGTGCGGTAGTCGTAAACGTCCTTCAGCGTAAATTGCGGGCGGATCCCCGGCAGCGCCTCGGCAGGCCAGATCGGCTGCTGTACGGTGCGGGTCACCGGACGGCCGCCTGATTCCAGCAGGCTGGCCTGCAACACCACCTGCAGCGGCGAGTGGCTATCCTGCCACTGGCTCGAAGTCGTCACTTCTCCATGGCCTTTTTCATCCAGCGTCAGCTGAACTTCGTCCAGGCTGCGGGAGAGGTTTTCTTCCGCGATATCGCCGAACTGGAAGCCCGGCAGCGCCGCGACGGCGTCGCGCAGCGGGCGCAGGAACAGTTTGCCCTGCAGTTGGTTGCCGCTGGCCGGCGCGCCGTAGAGATAGGCGCCGCTGACGCTAAAGGCGACGTCGGCATCCGGGGCTATAGGCGCGGACTGCGGTGTCAGATTCAGCGCCATGCGTTCGGGCATAAAGTCTTCGACGTGGAAATCCCACTCGCGGGGTTGATTATCGCCGGTGCTGGCGCGAATGTGCCACATACCGGTTGCCGCGCCGCTGTCGAGCGGATAAGTAAACTGATACAGGCCATTGACCGGTTTGCTCATCACAGAGCGAATCACCTGGCCATCCGGCTGCACCACTTCCAGCTTCACCGGCTGCTCCGCCAGCGGTTTACCATCGCCGTCGCGCAACAGCGCGTTAAGAATAACCGTTTCCCCCGGGCGATAGAGATCGCGCGGGCCAAACATAAAGAACTGTTTACTGAAGCCAGGAGCGCCAGCGATGGAGAATTCCGCCAGATCCAGCGCCGGCAGTTTAAGGTCAAGCAGCGTAGTCTGCCCGTCTTTACGCGCCAGCAGCAGCGCCGCTTCTTTGTCGGTTTGCAGAGTAACATGGCCTTGGCTATCGCTTTTCGCCTGCGCCAGCGTCTGCCCTTTGGCGTTTAGCAGTTGCACTTCAATTCCCGACTGCGCGGCGCCATTTTCGAGGCTCTGGGTGAAGACATCGAGCCGGTTGTGGTAGCGATGCGCCGAGACGCCGATATCGCTGAGGGTGAACAGCGTTGCCGCGTTACTGTAGCTATAATGACCCGCCGGGTTCATCACCGCCACATAGACGCCCGGCTGCTGGAGCGGCTTGATGTCGGTAAGCGGCAGCAGCAGCTTTTCACGGGTATTCCGCGCCGGGTTGAGATCGAAGCGTCCGCTATAAACCAGATCGGCCATCTTCAACAGTTCGTCAGATTCCCAATTGCTTAACGAGTTACGGTATTCCCACTGACTGACGAAGGCTGAAAGTGATTCCGGCTTAATCCGGAAGAAATTGACGTCGACATTGTCGACGTTCAGCGCCATCACCGGCAGCCCGGCGACCACTTTCCCCGGCAGCAGCGAGCCGCGACTGGCGAAACCGACGCTCGGCGCGATATCGCGGGTGGCGATGGTTTTTTCAAAAGGGCTGCCGAGGGTGGCGTCATTGAGGGCAATGAGCGTTGGATCAACGGTGACGATCAATTCACGCTTTGGCTCGAGATGGCGCAGACGCAGCTCTTTGAGATTCGGCGCCAGCTCCCATGCGCCGTCAACCTTGCCGCTTTTCTTATCGACCAGATGGACGCTGCGGGAAAAATCCTGATCCGGCTTGAGCGGAATGGAGAAGGTCAGCACCAACGTCGCCGCGCCATCGAGCTGCACTTCAGAAGCGTCGAGCACCGTCAGCGCCTTGCCCTGGCTTTTTTCTTTTAACGTCGCCAGCTGGGCGCTATCCGGTTTTTTCGCGCTATCGGCAGCGCCTTTGTCGGCCGCCGATACGGCCTGCGGTTCACCGCTGTTATCGCAGCCGCTTAATGATAGTGCGGTAAGGAGCGCCAACGATAGCGCCGCTAAACGAAATGGTTTCATCCTTCTAACCCCTAGGCCCAGAGCCTGATGCAATCAATAACGTTCTATTATGCGTCATCGCGGCGATTCTCAACAGCTACCAGCATAGAAACCGCCTATGAATCGGGAAACTCCGTGACCGCCTCCCCACTCCCGCGTCCTTAACTTGTCAGCCCTTTATAAAACGCCGACAATTCATTGATCGATAATAAAACGGAGGCACTCATGTCCACCTCATTCTTTGTCGCCGCCGACTGGCTGGCGGAACATATTGATGACCCGCAGATTCAAATTCTGGATGCGCGGATGGCGCCGGCAGGTCAGGAAGCGCTGCGCGATATGGCGGCGGAATACCGCGACGGGCATATCCCCGGCGCGGTTTTTTTTGATATCGAAGCGCTGTCTGACCACACCAGCCCGCTGCCGCATATGATGCCGCGGGCGGAAACTTTCGCCGTAGCGATGCGCGAGCTTGGCGTCAGCAGCGATAAGCATCTGGTGGTGTATGACGAAGGCAATCTCTTCTCAGCGCCGCGCGCCTGGTGGATGTTACGCACCTTCGGCGTCGAAAAGGTATCGATTGTCGCCGGCGGCCTCGAAGGCTGGCGTCGCGACGAATTGCCGCTGGAAAAAGGCGAACCGGACCTGCCGGAAGGCGAATTTGAGGTGAACTTCGATCCTGAGGTGATCAAACGCTTAACCGATGTGCTGCTGGTCAGCCATGAAGGATCGGCGCAGATCGTAGACGCCCGCCCGGCGGCGCGTTTTAACGGCCTGGCGGATGAACCGCGTCCAGGCTTACGCCGCGGGCATATCCCCGGCGCGCTTAACGTCCCGTGGACCGAGCTGGTGATTAATGGCGAACTGAAAACCGTCGATGAGATGAACGATATTTTTGCGCGTCAGGGCGTTGATTTTGCGCGACCGATTATCGCCAGCTGCGGTTCCGGGGTTACGGCGGCAGTAGTGGTACTGGCGTTGACCACCCTCGGCGTCAACGGCGTGTGCCTGTACGATGGTTCATGGAGCGAATGGGGCGCGAGAACGGATTTGCCGATCGAGCCGACCCCTGCCGCTGAGTAAACGCGTCGTGACTGCGGGTCCCCCCTCCCGCAGTCCCTAAATAATTTCTGATTTTCCCCGCCCCTTTCTTCTGCTTCTCGATAAACCGGTTACTCTACCCTGCCGCAGGATTTGTACTTGCCGAATTTGCTCTACCGCCACCCAATTTATAAGGAAATTGAATAATGGCCTTTTCATTACAGAACCTCATGGATGTCGTAAAAAAGCACAATCGCAATCCCTCTCCTAAACCTATGCCGGAAGATGAGGTGGAGCGCCTGCGGGTCAGGAAATACCGCGATCCGCAAAATAGCGAAACCGTGGCGCTTCCGGACAGTTTGAAAGCGCTGTTGGCCTACGATTGTCAACTGAAAAGCCCCCACGGTCAGTTGGTGCTGGAATCGGTTGTGGTCTCAATTGATGAACATGGCGTCCTGCTTTCCGACTCGCTGGATGAAGATGCTTATTACATGAATGGTCTTGATATGGCCGGGCTGGACTTTGAAGAGCTGACGCCAATCTGGAACGACGATCCGCGTCTTCCTGCCCTGATTCGCATCAGCCATTCCGGCGATCAGCAGGTATTTATCTATGTCACCGAGCGTGATGAACAGGGTGAATATCCTGTCGTCCGCTTCGAAGGTAAAGAGAATGACCTCTGGCTGGCGGAATCGTCGCTGATTGAATATCTGCAAGGGGTCTTTACCGATGAGGAAGAGAGCCATGACGAATGGCAGCGCCAGCAAGCCCTCAACGAGGCACGCGATGGCGCCTTGCTGGAGCTGGAATATATTCATGAGGATCTTTACGCCAGGCTTGAAGGCTGCCCTGACTAATTCACGGTCTCGCCTCGGATGGCGAGGTTAACGCGCGCCGCCGGGGCTGCTCCAGGAGAGCGCCTTTTCCGTAACCTGATGTCACCACAAGGAGTGAAAATGGCATTAGTCTCCACCCCACATTCTGCTGATTCATCTCGCCTGCCCTGGCTGGGAGGCATAACCGGCCTGCTGGCGGGCGGCGTCATTCTTTATTTTTGGCCGGAATGGAACCGGGCATGGTTAAGCCTGGTTCCTGCGCCGGTTTCCGTTTATACCCGCTTTCTCGGAGTCACTCTGGAACAAGTTCCGTTGATAACCTATTTCCATCAGGCGCTGCTGGGTTTTCTGATGGTGCTGCTTGCTCCCGGATACGGTAAATCGACCCTTGCCGCATGGATGCTGCATAACCCATCGCCATACCGCCGCTGGCCGGGCGAGATATTACGCGCCTGGAGCATGAAATTTGGCCTGCTGGTCATTGTCTTTTGCAATCTTTTCTTTTTGTCCAGGGTCGGCTCCGGGACTCTGGCGTTATATATCTTTTTTCTCCAGCACGTTAGCGTTGCCGCTGCGGTGGCATCAGGCGTACTGCTGCTGCGTGATGCCCGACGCCTGACCCGCACGTCTCATGCTCAGCTGGCGGACCTGCACCTTCTCATGATACTCACGCTGGGGTGCCAGACGATTTTGCCTGCACAGATCGCGCTAATGAGCGCCCGCGGCGTGAACACACCGTTAGGCTGGTACATTGTTATCGCGCAGATGGCAGGCGTGTTACTGGCGTTAATACTGGTCGGCGGGCTGGTGGCAGCGATACGTTCTCTGTTGGGCGAAAAGAGGTGTCGGGCCTGGCGCGGTGATATGGCGCTCTTCAACGGCATTGTTACGCTGTGCGTGACGGGATTCCTTATCTATAACATGGTGTCAGCCTATCCGCGGATCTTTGCCGCCCTGCATTGACCTTTGCAAACCCGATTTTCGGCCTCGCGCAGAAGACATAAAAAAACACAGCGGGGGCTAACGCCCCCGCTTTCAGATAATCCGGTTCTGCTTGAAATCGCGCAGGAAGCTGCCCCAGCGCTTTTCATAGAACGGCGTGATATGGGCAATCATAAAGTGGCTGATGCCCTTCTCGCCTTCTACCACCTGACAAATATCGATAGGTTCATCGCCAGGCAGGGTATCGGTGGCCACGCTGCCGGTGGTCTGGATAACGGATTCAATATCCCCTTCCGCTTCAATACCGATCAACAAGTTGGCCGGCGCGTCGGCGCTCTCTTTAATCGAGCACAGAAACGCCCGCTTGACGGTCTTCAGCGTTTTGAACAGCGTGGTCAGCGAATCCACCATCTGCGCCGGTGGTTCGGCGACCTCAGACAGCAGCAGCGCTTCGCCGCCTTCCAGCACCGTCTGGGTACTGAGCGGGCTGCCCTCTTCGCCCAGCAAATGGCTGATTTCTCGCGGGGTGAACTCTTTGCCGCTCGGCAACTTCGGGTTGAGGAACAGCGATTCGCCCAGCGTCATCGCCATCAGCGTGCGCGCTGGCATCATCACGAAGGCCTGTTCCTCTTCTACCGCCTGCTGTAGCGCCTCCAGCGAGGTGAAGAACGGAATGACCGAGGTGCCGTCATCTTTTTCCCAATGCTGGAGATCGAGGGCGCTATCTTCGACAACCTGCTCACTGTCCGCCGCGCTACCCGGCACCCACACGGTTGCCTCAAGCAGTGCGGTGAAAAATGCCGGACGATGAGCAGGCTCGGTCGCAGCCTTCTCCAGCAATGTTTCTAATTCATTTTTAGTATCAGACATAGATTCGCTACTTCAAAATCGCCCGGCGGCGCTACGTCCGCGCGGGCCTACGGTTTTCCAGGCCGGGTAAGCGTAACGCCCGGCAAGGCCATCACTCAGCCGTCAGCAGATTAGCGATAGTACGCACTCCAAGACCCGTCGCGCCCGCCGACCACTGCTCTACCGCGGCTTTGCGGTACGTCGCGGAGCAGTCGATGTGCAGCCAGCCCTGGTGGTAGTTTTCCACGAAGTGGGACAGGAAGCCCGCCGCAGTGCTGGCGCCGGCCGGATACGCCGCGCTACCGGTGTTGTTCAGTTCCGCGAAGTTAGACGGCAGCTGGTTGCGGTGAAATTCGGCCAGCGGCAGACGCCAGAAGGCTTCATTTTCCGCCTGCGCGCTCGCCAGCAGGCGATTCGCCAACGCGTCGTCAAAACTGAACAGCGCGTGGTAGTCGTTACCCAACGCGGTTTTCGCCGCGCCGGTCAGGGTGGCGGCATCGATGATCAGCTGCGGCTTCTGCGCCGAGGCATCGATCAGGCCATCCGCCAGCACCAGGCGGCCTTCGGCGTCGGTATTCATGATTTCAACGGTTTTACCGTTGCGGTAATGAATGATATCGCCAAGCTTGAAGGCGTTGCCGCTAATCAGGTTATCCGCGCAGCACAGATACAGCTTCACACGTTTGTTCAGACCGCGGGTAATAGCGAAAGCCAGCGCGCCGGTCACGGTGGCCGCGCCGCCCATGTCGGATTTCATCGAGTCCATAAAGGCGCTTTGCTTGATGCTGTAGCCGCCGGAGTCGAAGGTGATGCCCTTGCCAACCAGACAGGCGTATACCGGCGCGTCTTTATCGCCGGTCGGGTTATAGTCCAGCGCCAGCAGGACCGGCGGGCGCTCGGAGCCGCGGCCAACGGTATGCAGGCCAAGATAGTTCTGCTCACGCAGATCTTCGCCTTTGGTGATGCGATAGCTGACCTTTTCGCCCGCCACGCCGCACAGCAGATCGACGGCGCGCTGGGCCAGCTGTTCTGGCCCCAGCTCTTCTGCCGGCGCGTTGATGGTGTCGCGAACCCAATCGATAATCGTCAGGCGGTTATCCAGCTCGCTGCGCTGCGCATCGTCAAGGGTTGGCCATTCGACCTGGCGCTGACCTTTCGGCCCTTTATAGCCGGCCCAAAAGGCCCAGGCGCGATCGGTATTCCAGCCTTCGCCGCTCAGGGCGACGTGCTTGATACCCATGCCGTCAATTTTGCGCGCCGCGCGCTGGATTAATCCCAGGTCGTCTTTACCGTTGAGATGTAAGGCGATACCGTCGTTATTGATACTCCAGGTCGCTTTTTCTCCCCAGCGCGCATCGGCAGGCAGAGTAGAAAGCGTAATCTTCATGGCTTCGGTCATTATCTTTATCCTTATTAACAAACGGGCCACCCTATGGCAGCCCGTTAAAATTTTTCCGCTTGAGGCGAAAATTATTCTGCTTCGTCTAACCAGACTAGCAGAATCGCCTCCAGAATTTTTTCATTGGATGCGTTTGGGTCGTCATCGAACTCTTCCAGATCGCAAATCCACTGATGCATATCGGTAAAGCGAACGGTTTTCGGGTCGAGGTCCGGGTAAGCGTCATACAAGGCTTCGCCGATTTCGCGACTGTCGGTCCATTTCAGTGCCATATTAGTGCTCGCGTGCGTGGTTGATGGTATAACGCGGGATCTCAACGACCAGATCTTCGTCGGTGACGCGCGCCTGGCAGCTCAGACGGCTGTCAGGTTCCAGCCCCCAGGCTTTGTCCAGCATGTCGTCTTCATCTTCGCTACTTTCCGCCAGCGAGTCAAAACCTTCACGCACGATGCAGTGGCAGGTGGTGCAGGCACAGGATTTTTCACAGGCGTGTTCAATCTCGATACCGCTACGCAGCGCCGCATCCAGAATGGTTTCACCGCTCTCAGCTTCCACAACTACGCCATCCGGACACAGGTCCTGGTGGGGCAGAAAAACAATTTTTGGCATTTTAAACCTCGTCCACGGATTGGCCTTTCAGCGCAGCGCGGACCGACTGGTCCATGCGGCGTGCGGCGAATTCCTGGGTTTGTGTGTCGATATTTTTAATGGCTTCTTTAATCGCGTCTGCATCTTCGCCTGCCGCGGCGGCGCGAACTTGCTCCGCGGCGGCATCGATAGCCTGACGCTCTGCGGCGCTTAACAGCGCGGCGTCGGCGGCCAGCGCGCTTTCCAGGCTCTCCAGTACGCGAGCGGCTTCGACTTTCTGTTCAGCCAGCATACGCGCCTGGATATCCTGTTCGGCGTAGCTCATCGAATCTTTAATCATGTTGGCGATTTCGCCGTCCGTCAGGCCATAAGACGGTTTCACCTGGATTGAGGCTTCCACGCCGGTCGATTTTTCCATCGCCGTGACGCTCAGCAGACCGTCGGCATCAACCTGGAAGGTCACGCGAATATGCGCCCCGCCCGCCGGCAGCGCCGGGATACCGCGCAGCGCAAAACGCGCCAGCGAGCGGCAATCCTGCACCAGCTCACGCTCGCCCTGCATCACGTGAATAGACATCGCCGTTTGACCATCTTTGAAAGTGGTAAACTCCTGCGCGCGGGCCACCGGAATGGTGGTATTACGCGGGATCACTTTCTCTACCAGGCCGCCCATGGTTTCCAGCCCAAGCGACAGCGGGATAACATCAAGCAGCAGCAGTTCGCTGTCCGGTTTGTTGCCGACCAGAATATCCGCCTGTATCGCCGCGCCGATGGCGACAACTTTGTCCGGGTCGATAGAGGTCAGCGGGGTACGGCCAAAAAATTCGCCAACGCGCTCACGCACCAGCGGCACGCGGGTGGAGCCGCCGACCATTACCACTTCCAGCACCTCTTGCGCTTCAACGCCGGCGTCTTTCAGCGCGCGACGGCAGGCCATCAGGGTACGTTTTACCAGTGGGGCAATCAGATCGTTAAACTGGCTACGGCTGATATCGCCCCGCCAGCCGCCTACCGCAACGTGCGCCACATCGGCATCGCTCAGGGCGATTTTCGCCGCAATGGCGGCATCCAGCAGCTCACGCTGCAGACGGTTATCGCTACGGTCGCTGAGGCCCGCCTGCTCACGCAGATAGTCGGCCAGCAGATGGTCGAAATCATCGCCGCCGAGAGCGGAATCACCGCCGGTCGCCAGCACTTCAAACACCCCGCGGCTTAAGCGCAGAATGGAGATATCAAAGGTGCCGCCGCCGAGATCGTAGACCGCAATCACCCCTTCCTGACCGGAATCGAGGCCGTAGGCGATAGCCGCCGCGGTCGGCTCATTGAGCAAACGCAGCACGTGCAGGCCCGCCAGACGCGCCGCGTCTTTGGTTCCCTGACGCTGAGCGTCATCGAAATAGGCCGGAACGGTAATGACCACGCCGTCGAGATCGCCTGCCAGCGCTTCAGTGGCGCGAGCGGCAAGGGCTTTCAGGATATCGGCGGAGACCCGTACCGGGTTCAGCAGGCCGCCGGCGGTTTGAATCATCGGCAGTCCATTTTCACTGGCCTGCAGCTGGTACGGTAGATGCGGATAGCGGGTTTGAATATCGGCGAGGGAACGCCCCATCATTCGCTTCACCGAACTAATGGTGTTCACCGGATCCTGAGCGGCATTGAGCCGGGCTTCATAGCCGACGGTCAGCCCCGAGGCGTGGTAGTTCACGACCGACGGCAGCAGGTAGCGCCCTTGATGGTCGGGCAGAGTTTCGGCCTGGCCGCTACGCACGGTAGCAACCAGAGAATTGGTGGTGCCAAGGTCGATACCTGCCGCCAATCGACGCTGATGCGGCGCGGCGCTCAGACCAGGCTCACTAATTTGTAATAGGGCCATAATTGCTTCCGAAAATTAAAAGTCGAGCAGTTTTTCTTCGAGTTCTTCAGCACTGCTGCGCAGTTTATCGAGAAAACGGAGCTTGCGTACAGTATCAGCCGCCGCATCCCAGGTCTCGTTTTGCAATTGTTCAACCATCAGTTGATGGCGGGTATCAAACAGCGCTTTTACCCCTTTGATAAAGGTTTCCAGCCGCGCTTCGTCTTTCGCCTGGCCGATATCATCGAGCTCTTCGCGCAGTTCCAGCTGCTCCATCAGGAACGCGGTGTCGCGGACGGTGTGCTGCTCGCTGGCGAGGTCAAAGCCGTGCAGCGAAAGGAGATATTCCGCACGGGTCAGCGGATGGCGCAGAGTCTGCCAGGCCTGGTTAATGGTGGCGGAGTGCTGAACCGCAGCCAGCTGTTCCGCAGCGGGCGCGCTGGCAAATTTATCCGGATGGTACTGGCGCTGCAGATCCTGATACCGGACAGCCAGTTGTTCAAGCGAGAGGGTATAGCTGGCTGGTAACCCGAAGAGGGTGAAATAGTCCATAGTAACCTCAGGGTCATGCATCTAAACGAAAACCCCACGCGCGGCGTGACCGCGGTGGGGTTGGGGATTACCGATTATACGTTAAAGCTTTCGCCGCAACCGCACTCATCTTTCACGTTCGGGTTGGTAAATTTGAACCCTTCGTTGAGACCTTCTTTGACGAAGTCCAGTTGAGTGCCGTCGAGGAATTGCAGGCTCTTGCCGTCGATCACGACTTTCACGCCTTTGTCTTCAAACACGGTGTCTTCTGCCGCCGGCTCGTCAACAAATTCCAGTACATAAGCCATGCCTGAACAGCCGGAGGTTCTTACCCCCAGACGCAGGCCAAAGCCTTTACCGCGGTTCGCCAGGAAGGAATTGACTCGCGCTGCTGCACTGTCGCTTAAGGTAATCGACATAACAAACCTCAACTCTTAATTATTTTGCTTCACGTTTGCTTTTGTAATCCGCAATCGCGGCTTTAATCGCGTCTTCCGCCAGGATAGAGCAGTGAATTTTCACCGGCGGCAGTTCCAGTTCATCGGCGATATCGGTGTTCTTGATAGCCTGCGCTTCGTCCAGCGATTTACCTTTCACCCACTCGGTGACCAGGGAGCTGGAAGCGATAGCGGAACCGCAGCCATAGGTCTTGAAGCGCGCGTCTTCAATGATACCTTCATTGTTGACTTTAATCTGCAACTTCATGACGTCGCCGCACGCCGGCGCGCCAACCATACCGCTACCGACGCTGTCGTCGCTGTTGTCGAAAGAGCCGACGTTGCGCGGGTTTTCGTAATGATCGATGACTTTTTCGCTGTATGCCATGATGAATTCTCCTTATCGGTGCCGAATTAGTGATGTGACCATTCAATACTGTTCAGATCCACGCCCTGCTTGAACATTTCCCACAGCGGAGAAAGGTCGCGCAGACGGCCGATGGAGTTACGAACCAGCTTGATGGTGTAGTCAATCTCTTCTTCGGTAGTGAAACGACCTAAAGAGAAACGAATAGAACTGTGCGCCAGTTCATCAGTCATGCCTAATGCGCGCAGCACGTAGGATGGCTCAAGGCTCGCGGAAGTACAGGCTGAACCGGAGGAAACCGCCAGGTCTTTCAGAGCCATAATCAGCGACTCGCCTTCAACATAGTTGAAGCTGACGTTGAGAATGTTCGGCGCGCCCTGCTCGAGGTCGCCATTCAGATAGACTTCTTCCATATCTTTCACGCCGTTCCACAGACGGTCACGCAGGCCGCGCAGGCGCGCCATTTCGCTTTCCATCTCTTCTTTCGCGATACGGTAAGCTTCGCCCATACCGACGATCTGGTGGACAGGCAGGGTACCAGAACGCATGCCGCGCTCGTGACCGCCGCCGTGCATCTGCGCTTCGATGCGAATACGCGGCTTACGGCGTACATACAGCGCGCCGATACCTTTCGGGCCGTAAATTTTGTGACCGGAGAAGGACATCAGGTCAACTTTCAGCTGGCTCAGATCGATAGGCAGCTTGCCCACGCTCTGGGTGGCGTCAACGTGGTAAATGATACCGCGGGCGCGGCACATCTCGCCGATGGTAGCGATATCCTGCACCACGCCGATTTCGTTGTTTACGTGCATGATGGAAACCAGGATGGTGTCGTCACGCATCGCCGCTTCCAGTTCTTTCAGATCGATAATACCGTTGCTCTGCGGAGCAAGGTAGGTCACTTCAAAACCTTCGCGTTCGAGCTGACGGCAGGTATCCAGTACCGCTTTATGCTCGGTTTTGCTGGTGATGATGTGCTTGCCTTTTTTCTGATAAAAGTTGGCTGCACCTTTAATCGCCAGGTTATCGGATTCCGTTGCGCCGGAGGTAAAGACGATTTCGCGCGGATCGGCGCCGACCAGTTCGGCAATCTGATTACGGGCGATATCTACCGCCTCTTCAGCCTGCCAACCGAAACGGTGAGAACGTGAGGCCGGGTTACCAAAGGTCCCGTCCAGGGTCAGGAACTGCATCATTTTCTCGGCAACACGCGGGTCCACCGGCGTTGTTGCGGAGTAATCGAGGTAAATCGGTAATTTCATTGCTCTTAAACTCCGTACATCACTCAATGCAAGGAACCAGGCAACCGGCTTGATGTACGACCGAGTACACGAGATGTCTTAACATCCCGGCCTGATTCTGAAAATCTTTATTATTGCTATCTACCCTGCCGTTTCACCTTGCAGCCCGTAAGCCGCAAGCTGAAACTAAGCCTCGTGCTAGGCGCGCAGTTTTACGTCAATGGCGTCCTGAGAACGCGTAGTACGCTGAGATTCATGATTGTGCTGACGACCGGAAACATCGAGGATTTCCTGGTTATTCACCAGTTCGCCCAGGGTGATGTTGTTCAGGAAACCGGTCAAACGTTCGCTCAGATCGCGCCACAGCGCGTGAGTCAGACACTTATCGCCACCCTGGCAGCCGCCTTTACCCTGACAACGGGTGGCGTCAACGGATTCGTCTACGGCGCTGATCACTTCGCCTACGGCGATGCTGCCAGCTTCTTTACCTAACAGGTAACCGCCGCCTGGTCCACGAACGCTGGATACCAGACCATTTTTACGCAGGCGAGAGAACAGCTGTTCCAGATAGGAAAGCGAAATTCCCTGACGCTCTGAAATATCTGCCAACGGAACCGGACCCGTTTCAGAGTTGAGCGCAACGTCAAGCATTGCGGTCACGGCATAACGCCCTTTAGATGTCAGTCTCATGTCTTACTTAACCTCAAACTCGCCCCTGCCCGGGCTTTTTATTAATATGGGTATTGCATAGCAGGGCCAAGTCTGACATTCCCGAGTAAATTGGTCAACTATTTACTTGACTGTTTTAGTCAGGTATTTGGCTTTCCGTGCCGTTATTGATTTCGAGCCGCTCCCGGGGTCGGCCAAAGGCCTCGCCCGGGCTACAACAGAGATGTAGCTTCGTAGGCCGGCTAAGCGAAGCGCCATCCGGCGGGAACGCGGTTACTTACCTTTATTCTGCTGCTCAATAGACGCTAGCATCCCGCGCAGAATGTTCAGCTCCTGGCTTTCCGGACGCGCGCGGGTGAACAGACGACGCAGCTTGTTCATCACCTGCCCCGGATGATTCGGACGGATAAAACCGGTCGCCAGCAGCGTCTGCTCAAGGTGGCCGTAAAAACGTTCTAAATCATCGACCAGCGGATACGGCGTCTCTTCATGTTCAACCGCCGGCTGCGCCTGCTCCTGCGTCGCCAGCCAGGCCATTCGCACTTCATAGGCGATAACCTGCACCGCCATTGCCAGGTTCAGCGAGCTGTACTCCGGGTTGGCGGCGATCGCCACGTGATAGTGGCACTTCTGCAGTTCGTCGTTGGTCAGGCCAACGCGCTCGCGGCCAAAGACCAGCGCGACCGGCGCATGTTGGCCTTCGGCGACGCTTTTCAGACCGCATTCGCGCGGATCCAGCATCGGCCACGGCAGCGTGCGGGAGCGCGCGCTGGTGCCAACCACCAGGCTACAGCCCGCCAGCGCTTCATCAAGGGTATCGACGATCTGCGCGTTACCAATCACGTCGCTGGCGCCAGCGGCCAGCGCGATGGCCTGGGAATCAGGTTTCACCAGCGGGTTGACCAGCCACAGGTTAGTTAAGCCCATGGTTTTCATCGCGCGGGCAACGGAGCCCATATTGCCGGTGTGTGAGGTTTCTACCAGTACGATTCGAATATTTTGCAGCATTATGGTTCTTCGGCTAAAGATTATTCGTGCATGCTAACATAAAACGGAGACATAAGCAGAATTCGCTGTTACTATATGCGCCGTTTTTTCCCGTTCTTTAACATCCAGTGAGAGATACCGATGCATCCGATGCTGAACATTGCCGTGCGCGCAGCGCGCAAGGCGGGTAATTTAATTGCCAAGCACTACGAAACGCCAGATTCCGTAGAAACCAGCCAGAAAGGCAGCAATGACTTTGTGACTAACGTCGATAAAGCCGCAGAAGCGATTATTATCGAAACCATCCGCAAGTCTTACCCACAGCACACCATCATCACCGAAGAAAGCGGCGAGCACGCTGGTGAAGATCAGGATATTCAATGGGTTATCGATCCACTGGATGGCACCACCAACTTCGTTAAACGTCTGCCACACTTCTCCGTTTCCATCGCCGTACGCATTAAAGGCCGTACTGAAGTCGCGGTGGTTTACGATCCGATGCGTAATGAACTGTTCACCGCCACCCGCGGTCAGGGCGCGCAGCTGAACGGCTACCGTCTGCGCGGCAGCAACGCTCGCGATCTCGACGGCACCATCATCGCCACCGGTTTCCCGTTCAAAGCCAAGCAGCACGCTACCGCTTACATGAACATCCTCGGCAATATGTTCACCGAGTGCGCTGACTTCCGTCGCACCGGTTCCGCCGCACTGGATCTGGCCTACGTTGCCGCTGGCCGCGTTGATGGTTACTTTGAAATCGCCCTCAAACCGTGGGATTTCGCCGCAGGCGAGCTGATCGCTCGTGAAGCAGGCGCCATCGTTTGCGACTTCACCGGTGGTCATAACTATATGCTGACCGGCAACATCGTAGCCGGTAACCCGCGCGTCGTGAAAGCGATGCTGGCGAACATGCGCGAGCAGCTGAGCGAAGCGCTGAAGCGTTAATTTCTCACTGAATGTAAAAAGGAAGCCGCGGCTTCCTTTTTTTATCCCCTAAAACGGCCGCAAGCCGCCGCCCGGCGGGATCGCGCTACTCCACATCACGACGGCCGCCGTCAACAGCGCCACGCCGCCGGCCAGCGCCAGCGTCGCCCAGCCAACCTGTTTCCACATCGCTGGTGCCTGATGGCGACTCAGGCGGATAGCCAACTGGCGGAATCCATGCACCAACAGCGCCAGCCCGCTTATGGTCAGCGACGTTCCCGCCGCCATCACCAGCGCGGCTGCCATGCCCCAGCCAAAGACGCCGATCACCTTACTGAACAGCAGCACCATAATCGCTCCCGAGCAGGGACGCATGCCCATCGACAGCACAATCGCCAGCCTGGCGCGCCAGTCGTCGCCACTCTGTAGTTGATCCGGCGCCGGAAGGTGCTGATGGCCGCAGCCGCAATGTTCATCATGGACGTGCTGCAGGGTAAAAGCGGTAAACGTTGGCCGCCGTAGCAAGACTCGCAGTTTTTTCAATGCCCGCCAGCACAGTAAAAGCCCCAATGCGCCGACCAGCAGATAACTGCCCTTCTCCAGCCAGAAGCTGCTGAGATGCAGTTGACGCGCCGGGAGCTGCAGCAGCGTCAATACCACCACCACCAGCGCTATCGCCACCATTCCCTGCAACAGCGATGCCGCCAGCGTCAGCGTAATACTCGATTTCAGCTTTGAGGGATGGGTGGCAAGCCAGGTGGTAATCACGATTTTACCGTGGCCAGGGCCTAAGGCATGTAGCACACCGTAGACAAAGCTGAACCCGAGCAGCGATAGCCCCGCCGCTGAAGGGTTATCCGCCACCGCCTGCAGCAGTTGGCTGAGCTCAAGATTCAGTGAACGCTGCCAGACCGCGCTTTGCAACAGTACCTGCGGCCAGGCGAGCCACAACCAGATACCGCCCACGACGGTCAGCGTCAGAAACAGCGCCAGCGGCCAGAGTGATTTCCAGCGCGGCGCCCGCGCTCGCGGCGTAAAGACTACTGACATGTCAAGGTCACCTTCTGGGCGAAGTAGTTACCCAGTTCCATGTCTTCCGGCGGCGCGTCCTCTTTATCGAGCGACTGCGCATAAGACAGCATTTTGTCGTTGGGTTTCGGCGTCATTACCGTGGTCTTACAGGAGGCCCGCAGCGCGGTAGGCAGTGAAAAATCGCTATCCTGCTCATAAAACATATCGACATAGTAGGTCGGATCGAAGGTGGATAAAGTGAAGGTTTGTCCGGCAATGGGCTGCGGCGTCGCCAGCGGCAAGGTGAAGGTAAGTACCGCCTGCATCCCGCTACGCGCAAGGCCGTAACCATCCGGGCGGTTAGCAAACTTCACCCGCTGGCCGTTATGCCACAGCTCGCTGAAGTAGTGCTGGCCGAGCACATTGGCCATCACCTCCGCTGCCAGTTTTTTCCATACTTCGCTGCCCGGCTTGGCATTTCCGGCATCATAGAGCAGATCCGCTGAGGTTATTTCGTCCATCGTCCAGCGCATATTGAAACCGGTCAACTGACCGTCTTTCACCACGGCCTCACTCTGCAAATTAATGAAGCTGTGCGGATGCGCAACGGCTGACAATGATAAAACCATGAAAAATGCCGCACTGACGCAGTGTTTCACTCTCTTCATCTGTTCCTCGCGTGAAAAATTCTGTGAACCTCGCCAGCAATCCTGATCTAAAGGCCGCGGCCCGTCCTGCTCAACCCGCATCCTTTGGCTATTCTTAGCTGAAACCCTAACTGGAACTTACCAGATGATGACAGTGATTGAACCACCATCTGCGCTTTCCAGTCCACAGCGCCGTAGCCAGGTGCTCCTGATGTTCTATCTTCCGGGACAATCCGTCACGCCGCAACAGCTGGTCAGGCTCAACCAGGTGGATGAGGCGACGGCCCAACAGGATATCGCGGAGACGGGGCGCGAAATTCAGCGTTATCATCGACTGACTCTCGCGTCGCAGATGGACGGCAGCTATCGGATTGAAGGCGCCGCGCTCGATCAACGCCTGTGCCTGCTGCACGCTCTCCGGCGCGGGCTGCGCCTGTGCCCGCATTTCGTTCACCACCATTTTACCCCGGCGTTAAAAACGCAGCTTAAACAGCAGGGTATCGCGCGAACCTTATATGATGATACCAATCTTCAGGCGCTGGTGAATCGCTGCGCGCGCGCGCTCAATCGGCAGTTTGACTGTCGGGACGGGCAGTTCCTGCGCCTGTATCTTCAGTACTGCCTGCTACAACATCATCTGGGCCAGTCGCCGGATTTCACCCACCAGCAGCGCAGCTGGGCCCAGGCGGCGGCGGAATTTGACCTCGCCGCCGAAATCGTTCGCCACTGGCAGCGTCGGGTCAGCGCCACGCCCCACGCCGGCGAACAACATTTCCTGACCCTGCTTTTTATGTTGCTGAAAACGCCGGATCCGATTCATGACGGCCATCAACAGGACAGACGCCTGCATCTGGCGATCTCCCGCTTGATCCATCGTTTCCAGGATCTGGCGGGACGGCCGTTTAGCGATGAACAGGGGTTAAGCGACCAGCTCTATATTCATCTTTCGCAGGCGTTGAACCGCAGCGTATTCGCTATCGGTATCGATAACGCCTTACCTGAGGAGATCGGACGCCTGTATCCGCGCCTGATGCGTACTACTCAGGACGCATTGCGCGATTTCGAAACGGCCTATCATATTCAATTTAATCAGGAAGAGGTCAGTTTAATTGCGGTGATTTTCGGCGCATGGTTGATGCAAAAAGCCGACCTGCATGAAAAGCAGGTGGTGTTGCTGACGCGGGAAAATAGCGAGCTGGAACAGGCGCTGGAAATGCAATTGCGGGAATTGACGCTGCTGCCGCTGAATATTAAATACTTAAGCGTGACGCAGTTTCAGCAACAAGGCGCGCCGAAAGATGTGACCTTAGTAGTCACGCCTTACACCACCGCGCTACCGCTGTTTTCGCCGCCGCTGTTTCATGCTGAAGAGAATTTCAGCGATCACCAGCGGCAGCAGATTTGCAAAATGCTTGAGAGCTAGGCGGTTACCACCTTCGGCCGCACGATCAGCGCCGGAAGCGCTACCAGCGCCATCACCCAGAAGACGCCCTGATGCAGGTGCTGATAGAGGAAGCCGGCAAATACCGTCATCACCGCAATGCTGCCGCCCATCGCCACCGCCGAGTAAACGGCCTGCAGGCGGATGACCTCACTTCCCTGCCGCGCGGCGATATAGCGCATGGCCGCCAGGTGGCAGACGGTGAACGTTCCACAGTGGAGGATCTGCGCAACCAGTAGCCACGGCAACGCGGTCGTCCAGCCCATAATCGTCCAGCGCGCCACGCCGCACACCGCCGAGAGCAGCAGCAGGTCGCGGGCGCTAAAGCGACGGAAGACCTTTTTACTCAGGGCGAAAATCACTACTTCGGCGACGACGCCGAGCGACCACAAATAGCCGACGGCGGAAGCTGAATAACCGGCCTGCTGCCAGTACAGCGCGCTGAAACCGTAATAGGCGGCGTGCGCCCCCTGCAACAGACAGACGCAGGCAAGAAAACGCCAGCTTTGCCGCACCAGGCTAAGCCACGCCGATAGTCCGGCCGCCTCCTGATGTCGGCTCTCCCCCTGCGGCATCACTGAAGGTTTCAGTAACATGCCCAACAGCATCGAAGCGGTGCCCAGGCTTAACAACAGCAGGATCGCCCGGTAATCATACAAACTCACCAGTTTGCCGGTCAGCGCAGAACCGATGACGAAAGCAATCGATCCCCACAATCGCACCCGGCCGTAATCCATGGTGATCTGCTTTTGCCAGGTGTTGGCCAGTGCATCGGTTAGCGGCACCAGCGGCGAGAAAAAGAGGTTGAATCCGACGATGACTACCATCAGCCAGGCCACCTGCCCGCCGACCCAGAAGGCGAGAGCAAACAGCAGCGTCAGTAATGCCAGGATTCGCAAGGCGCTAATCAAACGAGAAGGATCGCTAACCCGCGGCGCAATCAGCAGACTGCCCAGAAAACGCGCCACCAGCCCGGCGCCGAGCAGCACGCCGATGGTTTCCGGCGTCAGGCCAACGCCTGCCAGCCAGACGCTCCAGAATGGTAGAAAAATACCGTAGCTAAAAAAATAGGTGAAGTAACTTAGCGCCAGCCAGCGCGTGGAGTGCAAGACCATGATTCCCTCCCGAATGGAAGCTCTAGTCTGGCGATAAAGCGCATACTGAGCAAACCCATGTCTCACTATCTGCATGGTCATTAACTACATTTCTCTTAAAATCGTGAGCATCGTCACGCAAGGGTTTTACCAAATGGCGGGCAGTATGAAAAAAAATCCGATAACCGGGCATCAAAGCGCTTTCTGCATATCGACTCAATCGCCGCTAAACGAAGCGCAACAATATTAGTTTCCCAGCGTGGCGGGGAGTAAAAATGTGTATTACGTTTAGATCACACGCCTGTGATAAAGGACTGATTATGAACACGCTACGCTATTTTGACTTTGGCTCTTCCCGCCCTGTTCTGCTGTTAATCGCACGTATTGCGATCGTGCTGCTGTTCATTATTTTTGGCTATCCGAAACTGATGGGATTTAGCGGAACGGTACAATATATGGCTTCTTCCGGCGCGCCGCTGCCGACGCTGGCGGCGATTATCGCGGTCATCATGGAGGTTCCCGCCGCTATTCTGATTATTTTAGGTTTCTTTACCCGCCCGCTGGCGGTGATCTTTATTTTTTACACCCTGGGTACCGCGGTTATCGGCCACCATTACTGGGATATGACCGGCGATGCGGTATTGCCGAATATGATTAACTTCTATAAGAACGTCAGTATTGCCGGGGCCTTCCTGCTGCTGGCAATAACCGGACCGGGTTCAATTTCGCTGGACCGCCGCTAATCATCAGACACAAAAAAGGCCGCAATCGCGGCCTTTTTTATCTTAACGCGGCAAGATTATGCGTAAACCGGGAAACGTGCGCAGATATCCAGCACTTTTCCTTTGACGCGCTCAATAACAGCTTCGTCGTTGATATTGTCGAGAACGTCGCACATCCAGCCAGCCAGCTCCTTCACTTCCGCTTCTTTAAAGCCGCGGCGAGTCACAGCCGGAGAACCGATACGGATACCGGAAGTCACGAACGGGCTCTTCGGATCGTTCGGCACGCTGTTTTTGTTAACGGTGATGTTGGCGCGGCCCAGGGCGGCGTCAGCTTCTTTACCGGTCAGGTTTTTATCAACCAGATCCAGCAGGAACAGGTGGTTTTCAGTACCGCCAGAAACCACTTTGTAACCGCGGTTCAGGAACACTTCCACCATCGCTTTGGCGTTTTTAGCAACCTGCTGCTGGTAAACTTTGAACTCTGGCTCCATCGCTTCTTTCAGCGCCACCGCTTTCGCGGCGATAACGTGCATCAGCGGGCCGCCCTGCGCGCTTGGGAACACGGCGGAGTTCAGTTTCTTGTACAGCTCTTCGCTACCGCCTTTCGCCAGGATCAGGCCGCCGCGCGGACCCGCCAGGGTTTTGTGGGTGGTAGTAGTAACAACGTGGGCATGCGGAACCGGGTTCGGATAAACGCCGGCAGCAATCAGGCCCGCTACGTGCGCCATATCGACGAACAGGTAAGCGCCGATGCTGTCAGCGATTTCACGCATTTTCGCCCAGTCAACGATACCGGAGTAAGCGGAGAAGCCACCGATGATCATCTTCGGTTTGTGCTCCTGAGCCTGCTTCGCCATGTCTTCGTAGTCAATTTTACCGGACTCATCGATACCGTAAGGAATGATGTTGTACAGTTTACCGGAGAAGTTAACCGGGGAACCGTGGGTCAGGTGGCCGCCTTGCGCCAGGTTCATACCCAGCACGGTATCGCCTGGCTGCAGCAGAGCGGTGTAGACGGCAAAGTTAGCCTGCGAGCCGGAGTGCGGCTGCACGTTAGCGTAGTCGGCGCCGAACAGTTCTTTCGCGCGGTCGATAGCCAGTTGCTCAACGATATCCACGTACTCGCAGCCACCGTAGTAGCGCTTGCCCGGATAACCTTCAGCATATTTGTTAGTCAGCTGGGAACCCTGAGCCTGCATCACGCGCGGACTGGTGTAGTTCTCGGAGGCGATCAGTTCGATGTGCTCTTCCTGACGTACTTTTTCCTGCTCCATAGCCTGCCACAGTTCGGCATCATAATCGGCAATGTTCATTTCACGCTTTAACATCCGCATCTCCTGACTCAGCTAACGATAAAATTTTGGCCTAAAAAGGCGGTCCTGATGGACAACGGCCCACAGTATAACCGAATCATTCTGTGATAACAGGTCTTGACAAAGGATTTTACGCAAACGATTGGCTCCACAGCACACAAGGCTTTGAGCAATAACGCATCAAACATTATCAACGGATTTCTTTTCAGGTTTGTGATGCAAATTCTTCATGTTGTAACGGCTTTGCGGCAAAGTGATAAAGAACCATTTACATAGCAGGGTTATTTATATAAGATGCATTTGAAATGCATCAATAGGATAATATTTAAGGAAGCTGCTATGCTCGACGCTCAAACCATCGCCACGGTCAAAGCTACCATTCCCCTGCTTGTAGAGACCGGCCCAAAGTTAACCGCACATTTTTATGACCGCATGTTTACTCATAATCCGGAGCTCAAAGAGATCTTCAATATGAGTAACCAGCGTAACGGCGATCAGCGCGAAGCGCTGTTCAACGCTATTGCCGCCTACGCCAGCAATATCGACAACCTGCCGGCCCTGCTGCCGGCGGTCGAAAAAATCGCCCAGAAACATACCAGCTTCCAGATTAAACCGGAGCAGTACAATATCGTCGGCAGCCATCTGCTGGCGACCCTCGACGAAATGTTTAGCCCGGGCCAGGAAGTACTCGACGCCTGGGGCAAAGCCTATGGCGTGCTGGCGAACGTCTTCATCAATCGCGAAGCGGAAATCTATCAGGATAACGCCAGTAAAAATGGCGGTTGGGAAGGTACCCGTGCGTTTCGCATTGTTAAGAAGACCCCGCGCAGCCAGCTTATTACCAGCTTTGAACTGGAGCCTGTCGACGGTCAGCCGGTCGCCGATTACCTGCCGGGACAGTATCTGGCTATCTGGCTGAAGCCGGAAGCCTTCGAATATCAGGAAATTCGTCAATACTCTCTGACCCGCAAAGCGGACGGTAAGGGCTATCGCATCGCGGTGAAGCGCGAGAATGGCGGCCAGGTGTCCAACTGGCTGCATAACCACGCCAGCGAAGGCGACGTGGTCTATTTAGCCGCACCGGCAGGCGACTTCTTCCTTAACGTGGCAGCGCAGACGCCGGTGACCCTGCTCTCCGGCGGCGTCGGCCAAACGCCAATGCTGGCGATGCTGGATACGCTGGCGAAAAGCCATCATCAGGGCCAGGTGAACTGGTTCCACGCGGCGGAAAACGGTGACGTTCACGCTTTTGCGGACGAAGTGAAGGCGCTTGGCGCGACGCTACCGAAATTTACCTCACACGTCTGGTACCGCAGCCCGAGCGAAGCCGACCGTCAGGCAGGACGTTTTGATAGCGAAGGTTTGATGGATTTAGCGCCGCTGGCGGAAAATATTCGCGACCCGCAGATGCAATTCTATCTCTGCGGCCCGGTAGCGTTTATGCAATTTGCAGCGAAGCAGCTGGTAGAATTAGGGGTCAATAAAGACAACATTCATTACGAATGTTTCGGCCCGCATAAGGTTCTGTAAGCCCAACGACGCGGGGATTTGTAGGCCGGGTAAGCGCAGCGCCACCCGGCAATACTGCAGCGAGCGGCGAGGATTAAATCGCCGCGTCGTCTTCTTCACCGGTACGGATACGAATCACCCGCGCCACGTCGAAGACAAAGATTTTACCGTCGCCGATTTTACCGGTCTGGGCGGTACGAATGATGGTATCGACGCAGGTATCGACGATATCGTCAGTCACCACGATTTCGATTTTCACCTTCGGCAGAAAGTCCACCATATATTCCGCGCCGCGGTACAGCTCGGTATGCCCTTTCTGACGACCAAACCCTTTGACTTCCGTCACCGTCATGCCGGTGATCCCGACTTCCGCCAGCGCTTCACGCACGTCATCCAATTTGAACGGTTTAATAATCGCATCAATCTTTTTCATGGTTTTCCTGTCTTTGTCGCGTAACCGGTTGCTTACCGTATCATAGCTTGCGCTATGCCGCGGGGCTACTCTTTAAAGTCGTTGGCGTCGAGCTCGTGGCGCGACAGCAGTTTGTAAAATTCGGTGCGGTTGCGCCCGGCCATCCGCGCGGCATGCGTCACGTTACCTTTGGTTATCTGTAAAAGCTTACGCAGGTAGTTGAGCTCAAACTGATTACGCGCCTCAACGAAGGTCGGTAGCGCGGTATTCTCACCCTCCAGCGCCTGCTCCACCAGCGCATCGCTGATCACCGGCGATGAGGTCAGCGCCACGCACTGTTCAATCACGTTAACCAGCTGGCGCACGTTGCCCGGCCATTTGGCGGCCATCAGCCGCTTCATCGCATCGGTGGAGAAGGCGCGCACGAAAGGTTTGTGACGGTCGGCGGACTGGCGCAATAGATGATTGGCCAGTAGCGGGATATCCTCCGCGCGCTCGGAAAGCGGCGGGATCTTCAGGTTAACCACATTGAGCCGATAGAACAGATCTTCACGGAATTCGCCGCGCGCCATCGCCTTCGGCAGATCGCGGTGGGTCGCCGAAACAATGCGCACGTCGATGTCGATATCACGGTTGCTGCCCAGCGGGCGCACCTTACGCTCCTGCAGGACGCGCAGTAGTTTCACCTGCAGCGCGACGGGCATATCGCCGATTTCATCAAGAAATAGCGTACCGCCCTCGGCGGCCTGAAAAAGCCCTTCGCGGTTGCTGACCGCGCCGGTAAAGGCGCCGCGCGCGTGGCCGAACAGTTCGGATTCCAGTAATTGTTCCGGCAACGCGCCGCAGTTAATCGCGATAAACGGTTTTTCGTGGCGCGGACTGGCGTTGTGGATCGCCTGGGCGACAATCTCTTTCCCGGTACCGCTCTGGCCGATAATCAGCACGCTAACGTCCGACTGCGCCACCATCCCGGCCTGCTCCAGCAGCCGCAGCATCTGTGGGCTACGGGTGACAATCGCCTGTCGCCAGCGCTCGTCGGTGGCCGGCGAGCTCTGCTCGAGAGCATCATCAATCGCTTTATACAGCGCGTCTTTATCGACCGGTTTAGTCAGAAAACTAAACACCCCTTGCTGGGTAGCGGCAACGGCGTCAGGAATGGAGCCGTGGGCGGTCAGGATGATGACCGGCATACCGGGCTGCGCCTTCTGGATTTCAGCAAACAGCTGCAGGCCGTCCATTTCATCCATGCGTAAATCGCTCACCACCAGGTCCACCCGTTCGCGCGTCAGCACGCGTAGCGCCTCGGGCCCGCTTTCCGCCGTGACCACGCTGTAGCCTTCGCTGACCAGACGCATCCCCAGCAGCTTTAACAACCCCGGATCGTCGTCCACCAGCAGCAGGTGGGCGGGCTTACGGATCGTCATGGATCACCTCCGGTACCTTGTCGCTACCGCTATTAAAATTGCCGCCGGGCTTACGGCTGGAGAGCTGACGCTCAATATCGGTAAGGTTTTCCAGCTTGCGGGTGGTCAGATCCAGCTGGCTACGCAGCTGTTGCTCCTGCTGGCGCAAGGTTTCCAGTTCAGCATCGCTCGATTGCTGAAGTTTGCCGTAGCGGGAGCGCTCCTCAAATAACTGCAATTGCCGGGCCTGGCCGTCGCGCCACAGCCGGTACAGCGGGCGGACCTGCGCGGCGATTTGCGGGCTAAAGCTGTCGATGCGGGCAACCATTTCGCGACGCTCGTCGGGGGTGATTTTGGCGTCGGCCAGCAGAATGCCGCGTTTGAAAGCATCCTGCCAGTTATCATCGGTATGCAATTTGGCTTCGGCGCGGGCCTGTACCGGCGCCAGGCGATCCGCACAGTCAATACCACGCAGCCAGTACAGCGGGTTTTTATCACTGGCATCGTTTTCCAGCGACCAGATATTGGCGCAATCTACGGAGAGAAAATCCGCCACCTGATGTTCCGGCAGCTCGGGCGGCGCATTGCCGTCAGCGGCGCGCGGCGACATAGCGGCGGAACAGCCCGCCAGCGTCAGGCAGCATAGGCCCGACAGCAGCCATCCCCGTAAAGGACGGCGCAATGCGAAAAAGTGGGACATATTCACCCAATGTTGATTCATGTGTTGGTTTTTCCCGGCTCAGCGGCGGGGAGCGAGATGCGAAAACAGATGAACCCGGGATTGTCATCGACCAGGCTCAGCTCTCCCTGCATTTGCCGTACGCAGTCGCGGGCGATACTCAGCCCCAGACCACTGCCTTTTACTGCCCCTTTACGCAGGTGGCTTCCCTGATAAAAAGGCTCGAAAATCATGTTTCTTTCGGCGGCGGGGATCGGCTCGCCGCTATTGGCGACATCGATACGAACCTGCTCGCCGTGGCGGTAACTATGAATACGAATGTTACCGGATTCAGCGCCATAGTGCACCGCATTGGAGTACAGATTATCAAGCACGCTGGTCAGCAACGTCGGCTCCGCCAGGCAGAAGCGTTCATCCAGCGCTAGCTCGGTAGACATCATCTTGGCCCTTGCCGGTAAACTATGCGCGGAAACGACGGTCTGCGCCAGTTCGGCAATATCCACCTTCTGCCGCTCGACCGGGCCATCGGCCAGTTTACGGTTATAGTCGAGCAGTTGTTCGATTAGCTTTTGCAGATTACGGCTGCTGTTATCGAGGATCTCAACGATTTCTTGCTGCTCCGTCGTCAGCGGCCCCGCTACCCGGTCCGCCAGCAGTTCCGTTCCTTCACGCATGCTGGCGAGCGGTGTTTTCAGTTCATGTGACAGATGACGAAGAAACTGGTGGCGTTGGGACTCCAGCCACGCCAGACGTTCGCTCAACCAGATAATCCGTTTACCGACCGATCGCAGTTCGCGCGGGCCGGTGAACAGCGCCGCATCATCCAGCGACTTCCCCTCCCCCAGGCGGTTAATCATCTTCTCGATGCCCTTCACCGGGCCGATGATCATGCGGGTAAACAGCAAGACCAGCGTCAGGCTCAGCAGAAACAGAACCAGCGCCTGCCAGCCGAAAAACTGCCCGCGCTCGGCAATCTCCTGCTGTAGCTGCTGGCCGCGGGAGAAGATTACCGTTCGGGTCGCCTGTACCATTTCATTGTTAGCATCGGCAAAGGCTTCGAGGCTCGCCGCGGCTTTGGCGTCCGGCGCGCTATTATGGCAACGTAGTTGGGCCAGGTCGGCGAGGTTTTGCCGCAGGGTCTGCCAGATGTCAGCATCCGGCAACACGCCAGAGAGCGCCTCAAGCATTTCGCTATAACGCTTACGTTGATTTTGATAGACCCGCTCAAGGGTAGGATCGTCCAGCACGCAATACTGGAGATAGCTACGCTCCATTTCCAGCGAGGCGTTGACCATCGCTTCGCTACGCCGCGCATCCGTCAAGGTGGTGCGGTTAATATGCGCGGCCTGGGCGCTGAGCGCGTTCAGGCTTTGCCAGGCCTGCCATGCCAGGACAAGCAGCGGCAACATGATCAGCACAAAGGAAAGCGTCACCAGTTGGCGCAAGGAACGGGGGAAAAGAGAGAATCGCTTCAAAGATATAGCCTCAACCATTAGCTCCTGAAGATGCTAACTGAGGATGGCGGAAACATCCACGGCAGAAACAATAAAGGCAGGCTCTAAAGCCTGCCTTTATTAAGGAATGAGGCGGTGCCTTACTCGACGTTTCGCCCGATGACTGATAAAGCAGAGCTGTTATCAGGAGTTGGACGGCAGGCACCTGTTTGTGCGTCATTCGAAGTTTATGTAGCGCTTCCCGAAGGGGCTGACATAAGAAGGTGAATGAGCCACTGCCAATTATTATGCATGAAGTGTGCCACCTTTCAAAACAAATTATTAACAGCATGATATATAAAGAATTACATGTAATTCCGCTTCAAAAGCCTATCGCACAACATTCGGCCTTGGTGTCGCTAATTAGCAACACCAAATAAGCATATATATAGAATCTTTTAAAATCAGTACATTAAGTGTCGCCTTTTGGAGACACCCCAAAACCGCGTTTGTCGGTAATTCCCGACACCGTCACGCGGCCCCGATCACAAATAAAAAAGCCCCCTGATGACCAGGGGGCTCATTATCAACAACGCGTTACGTAAACGGTATTAACCCAGTTGCTTACGCGCGTTGCGGAAGATGCGCATCCATGGGCTGTCTTCACCCCAGTTTTCCGGGTGCCAGGAGTTGCTGACGGTACGGAAGACGCGTTCCGGGTGCGGCATCATGATCGTCGCGCGACCGCTTTCGCTGGTCACTGCGGTAATGCCGTTCACCGAGCCGTTCGGGTTCGCCGGATAGGTTTGCGTCACTTTGCCGAAGTTATCGACGAAGCGCAGCGCCACCAGGCCTTTGCTTTCAAGCTGAGCCAGATGCGCGCTATCACGAACTTCCACCTGCCCTTCGCCGTGCGAAACGGCAATCGGCATCATCGAACCGGCCATCCCCTGCAACAGCAGCGATGGGCTTTGGGTAACTTCAACCAGGCTGAAACGCGCTTCAAAGCGGTCAGAGTGGTTGCGTACGAAGCGCGGCCACAGGTCGCTGCCAGGGATCAGTTCACGCAGATTGGACATCATCTGACAACCGTTACACACGCCCAGCGCCAGCGTCTGCGGGCGGTGGAAGAAAGTGGCGAACTCATCGCGTACGCGTTCGTTGAACAGAATCGATTTTGCCCAACCTTCACCTGCCCCCAGTACGTCACCGTAGGAGAAGCCGCCGCAGGCCACCAGCGCATGGAAGTCGCCAAGACCGGTACGACCCGCCAGTAGATCGCTCATATGCACGTCAATGGCGTCGAAGCCGGCGCGATGGAAAGCGGCGGCCATTTCAACATGGGAGTTAACCCCCTGCTCGCGCAGCACGGCCACTTTCGGGCGCGCGCCGGTCGCAATATACGGCGCGGCAACATCTTCATTGATATCAAACGACAGCTTAACGTTAAGACCCGGGTCGCTATCGTTAGACTTCGCCTGGTGCTCCTGATCGGCGCACTCCGGATTATCGCGCAGACGCTGCATCTGCCAGGTGGTTTCCGCCCACCACATACGCAGCGTGGTGCGGCTTTCGCTGAACAGCGGCTGACCGTCGGCGGTGATAACAAAACGATCCCCCGCCGTCGCCTGGCCTAAGTAGTGCACGCAATCTGCCAGACCATTCATCGCCAGCAGCGCTTCTACCGCTTCGCGATCCGCGGCGCGAACCTGAATCACCGCGCCCAATTCTTCGTTGAACAACGCAGCCAGACGGTCGTCGCCCAGCGCGGCGATATCGGCAGTTACGCCGCAGTGACCGGCAAAAGCCATTTCCGCCAGCGTCACTAACAAGCCGCCATCGGAGCGGTCGTGGTAAGCCAGCAGCTTACGCTGCGCCACCAGCGCCTGCATCGCGTCCCAGAAGCCTTTCAGCTGCGCGACATCACGCACGTCGGCCGGCTGGTCGCCTAACTGACGATAGACCTGCGCCAGCGCGGTGGCGCCCAGCGCGTTACGCCCTTTGCCGAGATCGATCAGCAGCAGGGCGTTATCTTCCGTAGAGAGCTGCGGGGTCACGGTGCCGCGCACGTCTTCAACGCGGGCAAACGCGGAGATCACCAGCGACAACGGCGAGGTCATTTCGCGCTGCTCGCTGCCTTCCTGCCAGCGGGTTTTCATCGACATTGAGTCTTTACCCACCGGGATAGTCAGGCCCAGCGCTGGACACAGCTCTTCACCGACCGCTTTTACCGCCTCATACAGACCGGCGTCTTCACCCGGGTGACCGGCTGCCGCCATCCAGTTTGCCGACAGTTTGACGCGGTTGAGTTCGCCAATCTGCGTAGCGGCGATGTTTGTCAACGCCTCGCCGACCGCCAGACGGGCCGAGGCGGCAAAGTCGAGCAGCGCAACCGGCGCGCGTTCGCCCATCGCCATCGCTTCGCCGTAGTAGCTATCGAGGCTGGCAGTGGTCACCGCGCAGTTAGCGACCGGGATCTGCCACGGCCCCACCATCTGGTCACGCGCAACCATACCGGTCACGGTGCGGTCGCCGATGGTCACAAGGAAGGTTTTCTCAGCCACCGTCGGCAGATGCAGCACGCGGTTAACCGCATCGGCAATCGTCATTGGTTGACGATCCAGCTCACTGCCCTGTGCTTTCAGCGTTTGCACGTCACGTGTCATTTTCGGCGTTTTGCCGAGCAGGACGTCCAGCGGCAGGTCGATCGGCCGATCGTTAAAGTGGCTGTCGCTCAGGCTAAGGTGTTGCTCCGCCGTGGCTTCGCCAATCACCGCGTAAGGCGCGCGCTCGCGGCGGCACAGCTCTTCAAACAGCGGCAGCTGTTCCGGCGCGACCGCCAGAACATAACGTTCCTGGGATTCGTTACACCAGATCTCCAGCGGACTCATTCCCGGCTCATCGCTGAGGATATCGCGCAGCTGGAAATTCCCGCCGCGGCCGCCATCGCTCACCAGCTCCGGCATGGCGTTAGAGAGACCGCCCGCGCCAACGTCGTGGATAAACAGAATCGGGTTCGCATCGCCCAGCTGCCAGCAGCGGTCGATCACTTCCTGACAGCGGCGCTCCATTTCCGGGTTGTCGCGCTGTACGGAGGCAAAATCCAGATCGGCATCAGACTGGCCGGAAGCCATGGATGACGCCGCGCCGCCGCCGAGACCGATATTCATCGCCGGGCCACCCAGCACGATAAGCTTGGCGCCAACGGTGATTTCGCCCTTCTGGACGTGCTCGCCGCGGATGTTGCCAATACCGCCCGCCAGCATGATCGGTTTGTGATAGCCGCGCAGCTCTTCGCCATTGTGGCTGGTCACTTTCTCTTCATAGGTACGGAAATAGCCATTCAGCGCCGGACGACCAAATTCGTTGTTAAACGCCGCGCCGCCCAGCGGGCCTTCGGTCATGATATCCAGCGCGGTCACGATACGCTCAGGTTTACCGAAATCCTCTTCCCACGGCTGCTCAAAGCCCGGAATACGCAGGTTAGAAACCGAGAAGCCGACCAGGCCCGCTTTCGGCTTCGCGCCGCGTCCGGTTGCGCCTTCGTCGCGGATCTCGCCGCCGGAACCGGTCGCGGCCCCTGGCCACGGCGAAATTGCCGTCGGGTGGTTGTGGGTTTCAACTTTCATCAGAATGTGCGCCGGCTCCTGATGGAAGTCATAGCGCCCGGTCTGGTAGTCGGCGAAATAGCGGCCGACTTCGGAACCTTCCATTACCGCAGCGTTGTCTTTATAGGCAGACAGCACATATTCCGGGTTTTTCTCGAAGGTGTTTTTGATCATTTTAAACAGCGACTTCGGCTGTTTTTGGCCGTCGATAACCCAGTCGGCGTTAAAAATTTTGTGGCGGCAATGTTCCGAGTTGGCCTGCGCGAACATATACAGTTCGATGTCGTTCGGATTGCGGCCAAGTTTAACGAATGCGTCCTGCAGGTAGTCAATTTCGTCATCGGCCAGCGCCAGCCCCAGACGGAGGTTGGCGTCAATCAGCGCCTGACGTCCCTGGCCCAGCAGGTCTACGCTGGTCACTGGCGTCGGCTGATGGTGAACAAACAGCTTCTCTCCCTCTTCCAGCTCAGTGAAAACGCTCTCCATCATACGATCGTGCAGTTCCGCCGCAACGGCGTCCCACTGCGCGTCGCTCAGCCCCTGTGCTTCAACGTAGTACGCCACGCCGCGCTCCAGGCGCACGACCTGCGATAAACCGCAGTTATGGGCGATGTCGGTAGCTTTGGAGGACCAGGGAGAGATAGTGCCGGGGCGAGGGGTGACGAGCAGTAATTTACCGGTTGGCGTATGGCTGCTGAGGCTTGGGCCATATTTGAGCAGTCTGACCAGTCTTTCGCGCTCCTCATCGCTTAGCGGGGCGCTCAGGTCGGCAAAGTGAACATACTCCGCGTATAAGGTGCTAACCGGCAGGTTGGCCGCCTGAAAACGTGCCAGCAGTTTGTTGATACGGAATGCCGACAGTGCAGGTGAACCACGCAAAATATCCATCATAAGTCTCTCGTCTTCGAAGCTTTCAAGGTGAGCCAGGGGGAAACGGCCGCCATTATAGAGAATCCTGAGCCCCGACGAAACCGTTTGCGTAGAAATAAAATGATTCATCAGTTTTATCAATAAATGTGACATGAATCGCGAATAAGTTGCCAACTGGCGCATTCTTAAGCAAAATGCCGCTCAACTTACGGCAACCTTTTACTTTTTCCGGATATACCCAGCTGAGGAACTCCACGCTGCAGAAAATTAACTATTTGAAAAAATTAAAGATTAATTATCTGCTGATCGGCGTCGTCACCCTTTTGTTGGCGGCGGCGCTGTGGCCGTCTTTGCCGTGGATGGGAAAACCGGAGAACCGCGTGGCCGGGATCATTGCCCGCGGCGAACTGCGCGTGAGTACCATTAACTCGCCGCTGACCTATGCCGCCATCAACAACAAAGACTACGGTCTCGATTACGAGCTGGCGAAACGCTTCGCCGATTACCTTGGGGTGAAGCTGAAAGTCACCGTGCGGCAGAATATCAGCCAGCTGTTCGACGATCTCGATGCCGGTAAAACCGATATGCTGGCCGCCGGGCTGGTCTATAACACCGAGCGGGTGAAGAACTATCAGGCAGGCCCTACCTATTATTCCGTTTCGCAGCAGTTGGTCTATCGCGTTGGCGGTAATCGCCCGCGCACGCTGGCCGGGATTAACGCCGAACAGCTCGCCATCGCCCCAGGCCACGTCGCCCTTAACGACCTGCAGGCGCTGAAGGAGAGCAAATATCCGGACCTCAACTGGCGCGTCGATGAAAAACGCGGCACCACCGCCCTGATGCAGGCGGTCATCGACGGCACGCTGGAATATACCGTCGCCGATTCCGTCGCCGTCAGCCTGTTCCAGCGCGTGCATCCGGAGCTGGCTGTGGCGCTCGATATCAGCGATGAACAGCCGGTCACCTGGTTTAGCGAAAAAAGCGAAGACAATTCACTATCGGCAGCCATGCTCGATTTCTTTAATAGTATGAACGAAGACGGCACTCTCGCCCGCCTGGAAGAGAAGTATCTCGGCCACGGCAACGACTTCGACTATGTTGATACCCGCACCTTCCTGCGCGCGGTGCAAAATACGCTGCCGGATCTGAAGCCGCTGTTTGAGAAATACGCCCGGCAGATCGACTGGCGACTGCTGGCCGCGATTGCCTGGCAGGAGTCGCACTGGGACCCGCAGGCCACCTCGCCGACCGGGGTGCGCGGCATGATGATGCTAACCCGCAATACCGCCCAGAGTTTAGGTCTGACCGACCGTACCGATGCCGAACAGAGCCTAGACGGCGGTATGCGCTATCTGCAGGATATGATGGCCAAAGTGCCGGAGGCGATCCCGAAAGACGAGCGGATCTGGTTTGCGCTGGCGGCCTATAATATGGGCTACGCGCATATGCTTGACGCAATGGCGCTGACTAAAAAACAAAAAGGCAACCCGAACAGCTGGTCCGATGTTAAGCAGCGTCTGCCATTGCTGAGCCAGAAGCCCTACTACAGCCGCTTAAAATATGGCTACGCCCGCGGCCATGAGGCTTACGCCTACGTGGAAAATATTCGTAAGTACCATATCAGCCTGGTTGGATATTTGTCTGAACAGGAAAGGAAAGCGGCGCAGGAGATGGCGATTGCTGAAGATTATCCAGCCGTCACGCCGGAAGAACTCGATGGCGAGCATAAAGAGTATGCGATGCCCTTCTTTAGATTCCGCGGCGAAAAGCTTGTCGACAACGTTAAGCTGAAGTTGCCGACAGCAGGACGTTAGCCCTCGTCCTGCCGCGCTCTTTTCAACGCTTTTTTCTCTTCCCGCCGCCAGCGGAAGAAATCGCTCAGCATCGTAGAGCAAGATTCAGCCAGAATTCCCTCGGTAATTTCAACCCGGTGGTTCATCCCCGGATGATGCAGCACATCGATTAACGACCCGGCCGCGCCGGTTTTAGCATCGCGGGCGCCGAACACCAGCCGCGAGATGCGGCTATGCACCATCGCCCCGGCGCACATCACACAGGGCTCCAGCGTGACGTACAGCGTGGCATCAATTAAACGATAGTTCTGCAGAACCAGTCCACCCTGACGCAGCGCCATTATTTCGGCATGGGCTGTGGGGTCGTGACGGCCAATCGGCCGGTTCCATCCCTCGCCGATGACCTGATTGTTATGTACCAGCACGGCGCCCACCGGCACCTCGCCCTCTTCCCAGGCGCGTTTCGCCAGCGTCAGCGCATGGCGCATCCAGTATTCATCGTTAAATTCGTGGTCAGACACAGCGGCACTCCTGCAGAAAAAGCGGGGCGCATTATACATGGGCGCTATATATCGCCCAAATAATTCGCCTGCAGCAGAATTATTCGAGCTGCTGGAGATCGCCCTGCGGCGTCACCCGCCAGCGGTGCTGGCAAAAACAGAGTAGCGGGTTATCCTGCTCGCTATCGCTATAGCCGCTGTATAAACGTAGCGGCGCGCCGATCCGCTGTTCCAGCTGCGCTACTTTCTCATGGCCCAGGCAACGCAGCGTCAGCACCCAGCCGCCGCGACGGCGGCTCATACGGCTGGCGATAAGTTTTACGCGCGGCAGCCAAAGCGTATCGGCATAGACCTGTTCCACCAGCGACTGCGGTGAGCCGGTAATCAGCCAGACGTCGGCATCAGTACTGGTTAAATAGTCGTTTAGCCGGCCCTGCACCACCGGAAAGGCGGTCACGTGCTGGCGAAACCAGCTAACGAACGCCGCCTCCAGACGCTTAAGATGGCTTTCACGCCGCCCGCAGGTAGCAGCCCACAGCAGCAGGCTCATCGGCCAGCGCGCCGCGCGACCGTTAACCAACAGCCCCAGCAGTACTACTGGCGACAAGGCCGCCACTGCCAGCACGTTGAGCGGCTGACGACGTAAAAGATAACGAATAAAGCTGCCAAACATATCCTGCTGGTGCAAGGTGCCATCAAGATCGAAAAACACGACTCGTCGCGCGTTACTGTTCAAACCGAACTCCTTTCTGGTACGGATTTTCCTGGCGATGTCGATAGCTTAACAGGCTTGCCGCGACGAGCGCGAAATTGTCTGCCGTGGTTGAGGTAAGATTCAGAATCTGACCCGTTCGCATAATTCTTCACAGCAGAATTTTTAATTCGTATTATTCCACTTATAATCGAATACAAAATTCTTTCAGCCGCTAACGCCCTCCTTCGGAGAAGCCATGAACTGTTTAATCCGCATCCGCCAGCGTTACCCGTCGCTGGCGGCGAGCGACAAAAAACTTGCTGACTTTATTCTGGCTCAGCCGGACCAAACCCGCCATCTCAGCTCGCAGCAGCTGGCGGGCGAAGCGGGAGTCAGCCAGTCCAGCGTGGTGAAGTTCGCGCAAAAAATGGGGTTCAAAGGCTTTCCGGCATTAAAACTGGCGCTCAGCGAAGCGCTGGCCAGCAGCCCGGACCCGCACTCGGTGCCGGTACACAACCAAATCCGCGGCGACGATCCGCTGCGTCTGGTGGGCGAAAAGTTGATCAAAGATAACATCGCGGCGATGCACGCCTCGCTGGACGTCAACAGCGAAGAGAAACTCCTGGAGGCGGTGACTCTGCTGCGCGATGCTCGCCGGGTAATCATTACCGGTATCGGCGCCTCCGGGCTGGTGGCGCGCAATTTTAGCTGGAAGTTAATGAAAATTGGCATCAACGCCGTCGCCGAGCAGGATATGCATGCGCTGCTGGCAACGGTGCAAGCGATGTCGGCGGACGATCTGCTGCTGGCTATCTCCTACTCCGGCGAACGCCGCGAGATCAATATGGCGGCCACTGAAGCGCTACGCGTCGGCAGCAAGATCCTCGCGATCACCGGGTTTACTCCCAATGCCTTACAGCAGCAGGCCTCGCAGTGTCTCTACACTATTGCTGAAGAGCAGGCGACGCGCAGCGCGGCGATCTCCTCCACCAGCGCGCAAATGATGCTCACCGATCTCCTCTTTATGGCGCTGGTGCAGCAAGATCTCGAACACGCGCCGGAACGGATACGACATAGCGAAGCGCTGGTGAAAAAGCTGGTCTGAGTAGAAAATGGGCATCTGGCGATGCCCACAAACATTAGATTGTTTTGAGCTGATTGATAATAAAAGGATTGAGCTGTAATAAAAGCAGCAATTTTCGCGGCGCCCCGGTTGGCTGACGCCGTTTAGTTTCCCAGCTTTTAACTAAGTCATAGCTAACGCCTACGGCGAGAGCAAAATCCTGCTGTTTTAACCCCGTCGCTTCGCGAATAGCTTTCACATCGATCGGGCTAAAAGTGTGAACATGCTGCGGCTCAGGGGTTTGCTCACCTTTTTCAATTCTCACCATTTCTTCTGCACTGGCCAGCAGATCGGCAAATAATTCGTCTTTCATCTGTACCTCATCGCCCTCGTGGGCACCACTGACAACGTGGTCCCGTGGAGTGATAGAAACTCAGCGTTATTCCAGCATAGCGGATAACTGTTTCAGCATCTTCTTTTGTTCTTCCGTTAAATCATCCAGCTCATTTTTGGGATAGACCAATGCCAGGTAAATTCGCCCTTTACGCGTCACATTGTAATAAATAATTCTCACCCCGCCACGCTTGCCCATCCCCGGTCGGCTCCAGTGAATTTTTCGAAATCCCCCTGTCCCTGCGATGGTATCGCCAGCCTCAGGATCCTCAATCAACACCTCCTGAAAAACGCGAAACTCGTCATCCGGTAGAAGCGCCTGACGCCGTTTACTGAAACCCTGCAGCTCAATAAAAGTGTACATACCGCATCCTGCGTATCATGATTATAAAATCATCATAAGTGTACGGGGTACAACAAGCAAGTTAATAAATGTACCAGGTACATATTCAGGCTCAACGGGGTTATAAATATAGACGCTAGCGAAGCGCTGGTGAAAAAGCTGGTCTGAGTAGAAAATGGGCGTATAATGCCCGCCCTGTTTGTGTTGTTTCTGAGATTTTCCTGATGGCGCTGTTAATCACCAAAAAATGCATCAATTGCGATATGTGCGAACCGGAGTGCCCAAATGAGGCCATTTCGATGGGCGAGAGCATTTATGAGATTAACAGCAACCGCTGCACCGAGTGCGTGGGCCACTACGACACGCCAACCTGCCAGAAAGTGTGCCCGATCCCGAATACTATTCTCAAAGATCCGGCGCACGTCGAGAATGAAGAACAGTTGTGGGATAAATTCGTGCTCATGCACCACGCGGATAAGCTTTAACCGCGGGTTTAGCTTTCGACGATCACCGTGGCGCAGGCGTAGTGGCGTTCATCGGCGAGAGTGACGTGAATAGCGCTTACCCCCATCCGTTCGGCTAAAAGCTTTGCTTCGCCCCATAACCGCAGTTTCGGCTTGCCCAATTCATCGTTGTAAACTTCGAACTGATTAAACGCCAGGCCGTTGCGAATACCGGTTCCGAGCGCTTTCGCCGCCGCTTCTTTGACCGCAAAGCGTTTTGCCAGAAAACGCACCGGCTGCTGGTGCTGCTCCCAAATGCTCCATTCGTGATCGCTCAGCACCCGGCGCGCCAGGCGATCGCCGCTACGGGCGATCACCGCTTCGATGCGGGCGATTTCGACGATGTCGGTACCCAGCCCGAGAATCGCCATTAGCCGCGCGCTTCCAGCATCAGGCGTTTCATTTCCGCGACAGCCTCTTTCAGACCGCTCATCACTGCGCGACCAATAATGGCATGGCCGATATTCAGTTCGTGCATTTCCGGCAAGGCGGCAATGGCTTTCACGTTATGATAGGTCAGACCGTGACCGGCGTTCACCTTTAGTCCAAGGCTGGCGGCATAGGTCGCCGCTTTGGCGATACGCTCAAGCTCTTTAGCCTGTTCGGCATCGGTTTTGGCATCGGCATAGCAGCCGGTGTGGATTTCAATATACGGCGCGCCCACGTCGGCAGCCGCTTTGATCTGCTCATCATCGGCGTCAATAAACAGGGAGACCAGGATGCCGGCATCCGCCAGACGTTTGCAAGCGTCGCGCATCTTATCGCGCTGTCCGGCCACGTCCAGCCCACCCTCGGTGGTCACTTCCTGACGCTTCTCCGGCACCAGGCAGCAAAAGTGCGGTTTTGTCTCGCAGGCAATCGCCAGCATCTCTTCGGTAACCGCCATTTCGAGATTCATTCGGGTGTGCAACGTCTGGCGCAGGATGCGCACGTCACGATCGGTGATATGGCGGCGGTCTTCGCGCAGGTGCACGGTAATACCATCGGCGCCGGCCTGTTCTGCAATAAAAGCCGCCTGCACCGGATCCGGATAAGCGGTACCGCGCGCGTTACGCAATGTCGCAATGTGGTCAATATTGACCCCTAACAGTAATTCAGCCATGACAATCCTCGTTAATCATTATTCGTATTATCGGCTCGCGCCTTTCGCGCGGGCATAAACTGGCGAAACAATTCCCGGCTCTTGAGCGGTTTCCCTCCAAGATACGGCTTCAGGGCGATGCGGGTAAAGCGCTTCGCGGCGCGCAGCGTATCTACATCCGGAAACTCGCGGCTAGCCAACGCTTTCAAATGGTGCCCGGTAAACGTGCTGTTATCAATCACCAGGCTGGCGATAAAGCCTTTTTCTTCGCGATAGCGGTAGGTCATGGTGTCATCCACCGGGTCGCCGCTGCCGGCACAGTGGAGGAAATCCACGCCATAGCCCAGGTGCCCGAGCAGCGCCAGCTCAAAGCGCCGCAGCGCGGGCTCCGGCGAACCGCTGGCCCCGGCAAGCGCCTGGATGCAGTGCAGGTAGTCGAAAAAGAGTTCGGAGAAGCGCGTTTCGTGCTCAAGCACGCGGGAGATGAGCTCGTTTACGTAAAGACCGCTGTAGAGCGTGATGCCGCTAAGCGGCAGCGCCAGCGAGACGGCTTCCGCACTGCGAAGGGTTTTGACTTCGCCGCGGCCGCCGAAGCGAACCAGTAAGGGGGTGAAGGGCTGTAAAGCGCCCTTGAGATTAGAACGTTTGGAGCGTGCGCCTTTGGCAACCAGGCGCACGCGACCGGACTCTTCCGTGAAGACGTCCAGCATCAGACTGGTTTCGCTCCACGGTCGGCTATGCAGGACAAAGGCGCGCTGCCATCCATCCACGTTGCGTTAACTCAGAGGTCGTCAACGTAACCGAGACTGCGCAGCGCGCGCTCGTCATCGGCCCAGCCGGATTTCACTTTGACCCACAGTTCGAGGTGCACCGGCGCTTCAAACATCTCTTGCATGTCTTTACGCGCTTCGATGCCGATGGTTTTGATTTTGGCGCCTTTGTTGCCAATTACCATCTTCTTCTGCCCTTCACGCTCGACGAGGATCAGGCCGTTGATGTCGTAGCCGCCGCGTTCGTTGCTCACGAAACGTTCAATTTCGACGGTCACGGAGTACGGCAGTTCAGCGCCCAGGAAACGCATCAGCTTTTCGCGGATGATCTCGGAAGCCATGAAACGCTGGGAACGGTCGGTAATGTAATCTTCCGGGAAGTGATGAATCGCTTCCGGCAGATGTTTACGTACGATCGACGCGATAGTATCAACGTTGGTGCCGGTTTCCGCAGAAATCGGCACGATGTCGAGGAAGTTCATCTGGCTGGCAAGGAACTGCAAATGCGGCAGCAGATCCGCTTTTTCCTGCACGTTATCAACTTTGTTGACGGCCAGAATCACCGGCGCGCGCGCATCGCGCAGCTTGTTCAGCACCATCTCGTCATCTTGCGTCCAGCGGGTACCTTCAACGACAAAGATAACCAGTTCCACGTCGCCAATCGAGCTGCTGGCCGCTTTGTTCATTAAGCGGTTAATCGCGCGCTTCTCTTCCATATGCAGGCCCGGGGTATCAACATAAATCGCCTGATACGGCCCTTCGGTATGGATACCGACGATGCGGTGACGGGTAGTCTGCGCTTTACGGGAAGTGATCGAAATCTTCTGCCCAAGCAGCTTGTTCAACAGCGTGGATTTGCCAACGTTTGGACGACCAACGATGGCGACAAATCCGCAATAACTTTTTTCTTCGCTCATTCCAGCTCCAGTTTTTTCAGCGCCTGTTCGGCGGCAGCCTGCTCCGCCTTGCGACGGCTGGAACCTGTGCCAACCACCGGTTCACTCAGGCCACTGACCTGGCAGTGGATAGTAAATTCCTGATCGTGCGCTTCGCCGCGAACCTGGACGACCAGGTAGGACGGCAGCGGCAGATGACGCCCCTGCAGATACTCCTGCAGACGAGTCTTCGGATCCTTTTGCTTATCGCCCGGGCTGATTTCATCCAGACGAGTCTGGTACCAGGAGAGGATTAAGCGTTCAACATTTTGAATATCGCTGTCGAGGAAAACCCCGCCGATTAAGGCTTCTACGGTGTCAGCCAGAATCGATTCGCGACGAAAACCGCCGCTCTTCAGCTCGCCAGGCCCAAGGCGCAGGCACTCGCCCAGTTCAAATTCGCGGGCGATTTCCGCCAGCGTATTGCCTCGCACCAGCGTCGCGCGCATACGGCTCATATCCCCTTCGTCTACCCGCGGGAAACGATGATAGAGCGCATTGGCGATCACGAAACTTAAAATAGAGTCGCCTAAAAACTCGAGACGCTCGTTGTGTTTGCTGCTGGCACTGCGGTGAGTTAATGCCTGTTGCAACAGCTCCTGATGAACAAAAGTGTAGCCCAGCTTTCGTTGAAGCCGATTAATTACGATGGGGTTCATGCGTTACCAATAAATGAATGCGTCAAAGATGCAGCACACGAAACCGACCTGAGCATACATACCCTTGATATATAAGGGCAGAAACTAACCAACGCGGTTTCGTGTGCAGTGTCACTCTTTCGAGAGACAACCAAAAACTTCGGGGGGATATTCTATACGCAACGACAAGGGATGTCGTTAGTTTGGATGGATTTAAATACTAAATAATTCGCGCTGCCATTATTGCACCGGCAGCGCGAATTAAGACGAGGAATTAGTGGATGCCGCCGATGCGCGATAAACGTACGCCGGTTGGCCACTCACCTTCCTGTTTTTCGAAGCTCATCCAGATGGCGGTGGCTTTACCCACCAGGTTCGCTTCCGGCACGAAGCCCCAGTAACGGCTGTCGGCGCTGTTGTCGCGGTTGTCGCCCATCATGAAGTATTCACCCGGCGGAACGACCCATGTCGCCAGCGGCTGACCGGACTGACGATAGTACATCCCCACCTGATCCTGAGCGATAGGTACCGTCAGAATACGGTGGGTCACTTCGCCCAGCGTCTCTTTGCGCTCGGTCAGACGAATACCGTCGGCTTTGGTTTCGCCTTTCGGCAGCTGCCAGAAACCGCTGGTGGCTTCACCGCCGTTGCGACGGGAGAAGGTCTGAACGAAATCGCTCGGCTCAACGTTTGAGTAGGTGATCGGCAAGGCGCTCCCGCATGCCTGGCCCGACGCGCAGCCAGGCTCAATCGTCACCTGTTTAGCCACCGGATCGTAAGTGACTTTATCCCCCGGCAGACCAACCGCACGCTTGATGTAGTCAAGGCGCGGATCTTCCGGATATTTAAACACCACGATGTCGCCACGCTTCGGATGGCCGGTTTCGATCAGCGTTTTCTGGTAGATCGGATCTTTAATACCGTAGGCGAATTTCTCCACCAGGATAAAATCGCCAATCAGCAGGGTCGGCATCATCGAACCTGACGGGATCTGGAACGGCTCATAGATAAACGAACGCACAATCAGCACAATCGCCAGCACCGGGAAGATCGAGGCGCCGGTTTCCAGCCAGCCCGGCTTTGGGCCAACCTTCTTCAGCGTTTTCTTGTCCAGCTGATCGCCAGTCGCTGCCTGAGCAGCGGCCTGACGTTCACGACGTTTTGGTGCGAATATGAACTTATCCAGACACCACAACAGCCCTGTCACAAGGGTCGCAATGACCAGAATCAGGGCAAACATGTTCGCCATGCCAACTCCTTAGATTATTTGCCGTCTTTACCAACGTGCAGAATGGCGAGGAACGCTTCCTGCGGCAGTTCAACGTTACCAACCTGTTTCATACGCTTCTTACCTTCTTTCTGCTTCTGCAGCAGCTTTTTCTTACGGCTGACGTCGCCGCCGTAGCATTTCGCTAGGACGTTTTTACGCAGCTGTTTCACGGTAGAGCGCGCGATGATGTGGTTACCGATGGCCGCCTGAATCGCGATATCGAACTGCTGACGCGGGATCAGCTCTTTCATCTTCTCGACCAGCTCGCGGCCACGATACGGCGCGTTGTCGTTGTGCGTAATTAACGCCAGCGCATCGACGCGCTCGCCGTTGATCAGCACGTCAACGCGCACCATGTTAGAGGCCTGGAAACGCTTGAAGTTATAATCCAGCGACGCATAGCCGCGGGAGGTGGACTTCAGACGGTCGAAGAAATCGAGGACCACTTCCGCCATCGGGATTTCATAGGTCAGCGCAACCTGTTTGCCGTGGTAAACCATGTTGGTTTGCACGCCGCGTTTCTCGATACACAAGGTAATCACGTTGCCGAGGAACTCTTGCGGCAGCAGCATGTGACATTCGGCGATCGGCTCACGCAGTTCCTGAATATTATTCAGCGGCGGCAGCTTCGATGGACTATCGACGTAGATAACCTCTTTAGAGGTGGTTTCTACTTCATAGACTACCGTCGGCGCGGTGGTAATCAGATCCAGATCGTATTCACGCTCCAGACGCTCCTGAATGATTTCCATGTGCAGCAGACCGAGGAAGCCGCAGCGGAAGCCAAAGCCCAGCGCCGTTGAACTTTCCGGCTCGTAGAATAAGGAAGCATCGTTCAGACTCAGTTTACCCAGCGCATCGCGGAAGTTCTCATAGTCATCAGAGCTCACCGGGAACAGACCGGCGTAGACCTGCGGCTTCACTTTTTTGAAGCCCGGCAGCGCTTTATCCGCTGGATTACGCGCCGCGGTCAGGGTATCGCCCACCGGCGCGCCGAGGATGTCTTTAATGGCGCAAACCAGCCAGCCTACCTCGCCGCATTTCAGTTCGGTACGGTCAACCTGTTTCGGGGTGAAGATGCCCAGACGGTCGGCGTTATAGACCTGACCGGTGCTCATCACCTTAATTTTGTCGCCTTTGCGCATGGTGCCGTTTTTAATACGCACCAGCGACACGACGCCTAAATAGTTATCGAACCAGGAGTCGATAATCAGCGCCTGCAGCGGCGCGTCCGGATCGCCTTCCGGCGGCGGAATATCGCGTACCAGACGTTCCAGCACATCCGGCACGCCAACACCAGTTTTCGCCGAGCAGCGAACCGCGTCGTGAGCGTCGATACCGACGATATCTTCAATCTCGTCCGCTACGCGCTCAGGGTCGGCGGCAGGCAGGTCGATCTTGTTAAGAACCGGGACGACTTCGAGGTCCATTTCCATCGCGGTATAGCAGTTCGCCAGAGTCTGGGCTTCTACGCCCTGCCCGGCGTCAACCACCAGCAGCGCGCCTTCGCACGCCGCCAGGGAGCGCGATACTTCATAGGAGAAGTCAACGTGGCCCGGGGTGTCGATAAAGTTGAGCTGATAGGTTTCGCCATCGCTGGCTTTGTAATCCAGGGTGACGCTCTGCGCCTTGATGGTAATGCCACGCTCACGTTCAAGGTCCATGGAGTCCAGAACCTGGGCCGCCATTTCGCGATCAGAAAGGCCACCGCAAATCTGGATGATACGGTCAGACAGCGTCGACTTACCGTGGTCGATGTGAGCGATGATCGAAAAGTTACGTATATTCTTCATATTTAGAGTTAATTATGCCTTACGAGTCTCATGAGGCCGCTGTTCTGTGCCTGACGTTTTTTAATCCGAAAACGCCGCATTCTACACTACATCCGCGAAACCAGGAAATGCTGTTAGATCCAGCATAACGGCAGAATTGTGGCGTTGTATCAGGAAGCGTAAATAAAGATGAGGGACAGTGAAATCACTGCCCCATTTCAGAGGAAGGCGTATCAACGCGCAGCAGATCCGGTGGTAAACCGACGCTTAAAATCACCGGCTGCCACGACTGGCGAGCAGCCAGCTTTGGCGACAGCCCGCGCGCCACCAGGAACCCGCCGACGCCGCCAAGCAACGCGCCGCACAGCGAAGCAATGTCGCTGGCAAACAGCACCTGGAAAATCGACGCCATCACAAACAGCCCGAACAGCGGCGCCATGTATACCAGCAGCGCCGAACCCAGCAGGCTGCTTTCAGCAATGCCCAGTTCCACTTTTTGCCCGGCCGTCAGCGGCTGGTCGCAGGGAACGCTTATGGTATGGCTGGTTTGCGGCCCCAGTTTATTGAGCACCCGGCTACCGCAGCCAGCGCGCGAGGCGCAGCTGCTGCAAGAGGCTTTAACATCGCAGTGAACCTGCGCCACGCCGTTGTGCCAGGAGACGACAGTCGCCCACTCTTTGATCATTGCGCGGCCCTGAACTTAATGCTGTCTGAGATACGTTTTGCCGTTTGCGGCGGTAATTCGCCAACCACCGAGATTTCGGCGTTATCGCGTACCGAAGTGCTGACGGTACGGCGACCGGTGCGCAGCAGCTGATCGCTGCTGTTAGCCGTCGCGCGATTAACGTTAACGGAGAAGCTAAACAGACCGTCGGAATAGAGACGAGACTCGACCGGACCGTCGAAGGTCGGTAAACGACGCTGGCTGCTGGAAACTTCCGTCACGCCCTGCGGCAGCCAGGTTGGCGCCCAGTTAAAGTTGGCTTTATTGCCGCTTTCCGGAACCGACAGCTGCGGCGGCAGGCTGGCTTTCGACAGCGCTTCCATACTCGAGCTTACGTTATCACCGATATTGAATGAGACCACCCGAAACTGCTCCAGGGTTTCACCGTCGCGGTCGAGCAAGTCGACGCGCAGCGGCAGCTTGGTCTCGGCATCCAGCCACGCAATGTAGCTGTAGCGCGTGCCGTCGCGGGCCACCACGCGCACTACATCGCACAGGCGATCGGCGATACGCGTCCGGCCAACGGAGATGAAATCATAATACGAGGCCAGCTTTTTGAAATCGGTGTACACCAGAGACGGCAAGGAATCGACGATATAGTCGCCGTTCAGGGTGAAGGGATCGAGACCGGGTTCAAAATAGCTGATTTCAGTACCGCGCAGCACCACTTCCCGACGCGGACCGTCGAGCTGCAGCAACTGAGCAAGGGGCTGGTTGTTCAACCGCACGTGACGATAGCGCAGCGACTCAACGCCCTGTTTGTTGATACTGACAAAAGACAGCTCGTAATTGAGGGACTGGCTGGCCAGGTTCATCTGCTGCAACAACGCCCCGGACGATGTATCAGCCGAGGCGTTGGTGGAGAAGAACAGGCTGCCTGCCATGAGCGACATGGCACACCAAAGTTGCTTCATTACTGCGATTGCGTTCCTAAAGTTTGATAACCCGGCACCTGAACAGCGGCTTGCTGAGTCTGGGCCTGGCCAAACTGAAGCTGCTCAGCGTGCAGGCGACGCTGCAATTCATAGTCCTGCAGCATAGCATTAATACGACGACGTTGCTCCTGAACCTGCGCCTGCTGACCGCTACCGGCGGAGGCATCGGCCGGAACGCCCAGGCTAACCGGGCTGGCTTTGCCCATCATCGGCATGGTGTTGAAGACTGGCGCTTCCGGCTGCTGGGAAGCATCGGAGTGCCCATTGTATTGTTGAACACCGACGATCACCGCCAGAGACACGCACGCTGCCACGCCCATTTGGGTAAGCGAGCTGGCCCACGGGCGCACTTTCTGCCAGAAAGGCATCTGACGCCACTGGTGTGGAGCGGGTTGAGATTCAGGAATAAGCGGCGCAACCTGACGAGCAGGTTCGTTCTCGATGGCGGCCATTACGCGAGCTGAGATATCGAATTGGAGCATCTCGGCGGTATCGCCTCGCAGCGTGTCGCGGATGAGATGGTAGCTCTCCCAGGTTTTTTGCATTTCAGAAGAACGACTCAGCTCATTGAGCAGCTCGTTATCCAGCGTTTCACCATCCATTAAGGCCGAAAGTTTTTCTTTCTGCATGCCTGATACCCTTTTCCAGTATTCCGCTATCGTCAACGCCTGATTAGCGGTTGAACTTTATTATCAATAGCTTCACGTGCCCGGAAGATACGCGAACGTACCGTGCCAACCGGACAATCCATGATGGCGGCTATTTCTTCATAGCTCAGGCCATCCAGCTCCCGTAACGTAATTGCCATGCGTAAATCTTCCGGGAGCGATTCAATGGTACGAAAAACTATTTGTCTCAGCTCTTCTGACAACATTAAGTTCTCAGGGTTCGAAATTTCTTTCAATGCCCCGCCGCTTTCGAAATTTTCCGCCTCGTTGGCGTCTACATCGCTTGATGGCGGACGGCGTCCCTGAGCAACCAGATAATTCTTTGCCGTGTTTACGGCGATACGATACAACCAGGTATAAAAAGCGCTATCCCCCCGGAAAGAATCCAGCGCACGCCACGCCTTCACGAACGATTCCTGAACAACGTCAGCGATATCGCCCGGCGGTACATAGCGGGAGACCAGGCTTGCCACCTTGTGCTGATAGCGTACTACCAGTAGGTTAAAGGCTTTCTGATCTCCTTTCTGGACCCGTTCAACAAGGACCTGATCCGTTAACTGCTCGCTCATCCGAGGTAATGTCTCCCCAAACCCAATTCCCATGCGTATTCAGAACACCACCCAAGCACTGCATTATGAGCAAGCAGTCGTTTGGAGTGTCTGAACACAATAAAGTTCCGTTACGCTTTTGATTTTTGTCTGACAACGGTGGACTGATTGTTATCTCTCATTATAAGTCCCGTTGTTCAACGCCAGGTAAGCTAATGAAGAAAAAGCGCAAGGCCCGCCTGAAGGGTAACGTAACCCAACTTATTTTTCACTATAAAATCTGAAGGTAACGGCCTGCTTCGCAAATATTTTCTTTCGTTTACATATTTTCTTTTCCGCCAGCTTTGTTTAGCCCGCACAACTATTCACGAAAATAATTGTACGATTTGGCCCCATCAGGTGCTATGGTGACGCCATTGTGTTTAGTAAATTAAACAGAAGCTATGAAGACGACTCCTGACTTTTCCTGTGATGTGTTGATTATCGGCAGCGGCGCTGCCGGATTGTCTCTGGCGCTGCGCCTGGCTGAACGCCACGCGGTAACCGTACTAAGCAAAGGGCCGGTTAGCGAAGGCTCGACGTTCTACGCCCAGGGTGGGATTGCCGCCGTTTTCGATGAAACCGATAGCATTGAATCCCACGTCGAAGATACGCTCATCGCCGGGGCCGGTCTTTGTGACCGCCATGCCGTCTCCTTTGTCGCCAGCAACGCCAAACCCTGCGTACAGTGGCTTATCGATCAAGGGGTACTGTTTGATACCCAGATTCAGGCAAACGGTGAAGAGAGCTACCATCTGACGCGTGAAGGCGGCCATAGCCATCGGCGGATCCTGCATGCCGCCGATGCCACCGGTAAAGAGGTTGAGACGACGCTGGTCGGCAAAGCGCTGGCGCATCCGAATATCACCATTCTGGAGCGTAGCAACGCGGTTGACCTGATTATCTCCGATAAGATTGGTCTGCCGGGTACCCGGCGGGTCGTCGGCGCATGGATCTGGAATCGTAATAAGGAAAAGGTAGAAACCTGCAGCGCAAAAGCCGTGGTGCTGGCGACCGGCGGCGCCGCGAAAGTCTATCAATACACCACCAACCCTGATGTCTCCTCCGGCGACGGCATCGCCATGGCCTGGCGCGCGGGGTGCCGTGTGGCCAATCTCGAATTTAACCAGTTCCACCCTACCGCGCTGTTTCATCCACAGGCGCGAAACTTCCTCTTAACGGAAGCCCTGCGCGGTGAAGGCGCGCTGCTAAAACGGCCCGACGGTAGCCGCTTTATGCCGGACTTCGACGAGCGTGGCGAACTGGCTCCGCGCGATATCGTCGCCCGCGCCATCGACCATGAGATGAAACGCCTCGGCGTCGACTGCATGTATCTGGATATTAGCCATAAGCCCGAAGTGTTTATTCGCCAGCATTTCCCGATGATTTATGAAAAGCTACTCGGCCTTGGCATCGATTTAACCAAAGAGCCGGTACCGATCGTGCCTGCCGCCCACTACACCTGCGGCGGCGTGATGGTGGATGATAACGGACGTACCGACGTTGACGGCCTGTACGCCATCGGCGAGGTGAGCTACACCGGGCTGCACGGCGCCAACCGCATGGCCTCGAACTCATTACTGGAGTGTCTGGTGTACGGCTGGTCGGCCGCCGAGGATATTGCGAAACGCCTGCCGCTGGCGCAAGCGGCGGAACAGCTGCCGCCGTGGGATGAAAGCCAGGTTGAGATCCCGGATGAACTGGTGGTGATTCAACATAACTGGCACGAACTGCGCCTGCTGATGTGGGATTATGTCGGAATCGTGCGTACCACCCGCCGGCTGGAAAGGGCCCTGCGGCGCATTACTATGCTGCAGCAGGAGCTGGATGAGTATTACGCGCGTTTTCGCGTCTCCAATAATTTACTGGAACTGCGCAATCTGGTGCAGGTGGCCGAGCTTATCGTGCGTTGCGCCATGCAGCGTAAAGAGAGCCGCGGCCTGCACTATACGCTCGACTACCCGGACACGCTGGCCGAGAGCGGCCCGTCAATCCTCTCGCCGCTCACTCACATAAAAAGATAGAAGTCGCGGGTCAGCGCGGTAAAGCCTTCAGAGTACTGCTGCTCTGGCCCACGAACCACCAGCCGATCGCTGAAACACTCGCCGGCGCTGGGAGAGAATGCCAGCAGGACGCGATGCGGCGGACGCATTTCTGTTTCCGCCACGTCGGTGCGTAAGCGCAAATGCCATCCCATCGCTTTTGCCCGTTCGACAAACGCATTACCAATATCCACCGGCAGCACTACGCAGAAAAAGCCCTCCTCGGTAATCAGATCCGCGGCGCAGGCGAGCAGCGTCGTATGATCGAGCGAGGTGGTGTAACGCGCCTGTTCGCGCTGCGACGTCGCGCAAGGGACGCCTTCGGCAAAAAACGGCGGATTGCTGACAATGAGCTCATAGCGCCGCGGCGGCTGCGGCTGCCACTGCTGAATCGGCGCCTGAAATACCGCGATGCGTCCAGACCAGCTGCTGGCCGCCACGTTATCCCGCGCCTGCGCCGCGGCCTCTTCATCCAACTCCACCGCATCCAGTTGTACCGACTCCGCGGTACGCTGGGCTAACATTAATGCCAGTAAACCGCTACCGGCGCCGATATCCAGCACGTGCTTCACCTGAGCAATCGGCGCCCAGGCGCCCAGCAGAATACCGTCGGTACCGACTTTCATGGCGCAGCGATCGTGGGCGACGAAAAATTGTTTAAAGGTAAAACCATTGCGCGGCAGCGCAAACTTCGACTGAGACATCCTCAAAAACCTTGCTGGCGAAAACGGCTGTGCTTAAGGCTATGCACAATACCGGAGAACAGATAGCCTTACAAACAGATGAACATTACGTCAGTAACGTCTATAATCGGCGGCCCACTCAGAGGTAGAACATGACTGTAACGACTTTTTCCGAACTTGAACTCGACGAAAACCTACTGGAAGCGCTCCAGGATAAAGGTTTCACACGCCCGACAGCCATTCAGGCCGCCGCTATTCCGCCTGCGCTTGATGGCCGTGATATTCTCGGTTCTGCGCCGACAGGCACCGGTAAAACTGCGGCATATTTGCTGCCAGCGTTGCAGCATCTGCTTGATTTCCCGCGTAAGAAATCGGGGCCGCCGCGGATCCTTATCCTGACGCCGACCCGCGAGCTGGCGATGCAGGTTGCCGATCACGCCCGCGAACTGGCGAAGCATACCCATCTGGATATTGCCACCATTACCGGCGGCGTTGCGTACATGAACCACGCGGAAGTGTTCAGCGAAAACCAGGATATCGTGGTCGCCACCACCGGTCGCCTGCTGCAGTATATTAAAGAAGAGAACTTCGACTGCCGCGCGGTAGAAACGCTGATCCTTGATGAAGCGGACCGCATGCTGGACATGGGCTTTGCCCAGGATATCGAAACCATCGCCGGTGAAACCCGCTGGCGCAAGCAGACCATGCTGTTTTCCGCCACGCTGGAAGGCGATGCAATTAAAGACTTTGCCGAACGCCTGCTGGAAGAGCCGGTTGAAGTTTCTGCAAATCCGTCGACCCGCGAACGTAAAAAAATTCACCAGTGGTACTATCGCGCCGATGATATCGAGCATAAAACCGCGCTGCTGGTTAATCTGCTGAAGCAGCCGGAAGCAACCCGCTCTATCGTGTTCGTGCGTAAACGCGAGCGCGTTCATGAACTGGCGGCCAAGCTGCACGAAGCAGGCATCACCACCTGCTGGCTGGAAGGCGAAATGGTGCAGATCAAACGTAACGAAGCGATTAAACGCCTGACCGATGGTCGCGTGAACGTGCTGATTGCCACCGACGTCGCCGCGCGCGGTATTGATATTCCGGATGTCAGCCACGTGTTTAACTTCGATATGCCGCGCACCGCCGATATCTATCTGCACCGTATTGGCCGTACCGGCCGTGCTGGTAAGAAAGGCACCGCTATTTCGCTGGTTGAAGCGCACGATCATCTGCTGCTGGGCAAAATCGGCCGCTACGTTGAAGAACCGCTGAAAGCTCGCGTGATTGATGAATTGCGACCGAAAACCCGCGCGCCGAGCGAGAAGTTAACCGGTAAGCCATCGAAGAAAGTGCTGGCGAAACGCGCCGAGAAAAAAGAGAAAGAAAAAGAGAAGCCGCGGGTGAAGAAACGCCACCGCGATACAAAAAACATCGGTAAGCGCCGTAAGCCAAGCGCTGCCGGGACGCCGTCAACGTCCAACGAAGAGTAAAAAAAACGCCGGGATATCCCGGCGTTTTCACATCTGGCTTTAGCCTTACAGGCTTTCGGTAAAGGTACGAGCGATAACGTCGCGCTGCTGTTCCGGAGTCAGAGAGTTAAAACGTACCGCGTAGCCGGAAACACGAATGGTCAGCTGCGGGTATTTTTCCGGGTGCTCAACGGCATCCAGCAGGGTTTCGCGACGCAGCACGTTCACGTTCAGGTGCTGACCGCCTTCCACACGGACTTCCGGTTTCACGTCTACCGGGATTTCACGGTATTCGATTTCACCCAGTTTGCTCACCGCAACCACGTCATCTTCCGCAAAACCACCTTTGGCGCACAGGCAGCGCGCTTCGCCTTTTTCGCTATCCAGCAGCCAGAAAGAGTTCAGCAGGTCGTCGTTTGCCGCTTTAGTAATTTGGATACCAGTAATCATTTGATGCCTCCCAGGCAGTGTTTATTCGATTTTGGCCTCTTTGCGGCCAATTGGTAAAACCATTGTTGTATGAGTGTATATATATCAGCCACACACCCGGCATTCATTGATTTAAATCAACAAAAACCACTCACTCAAAGTGGGTATATGAGGATAGTATTGTTTTACATCAAGTTACGCCAGTAGGTGCCATAAAAAATTTTGTAAATTTTCAATTTTTTTTATGTACAACCAGTCAGGAATGACGTCGCGATTTTGTTATGCAGAAAGAAGCAGTTAAGCTATGGGCATGACACTTTGCAGGAGAGCGAGATGACCACCCCATTAACCTGGCACGACGTGCTGGCGGAAGAGAAGCAGCAGCCCTATTTTCTCAACACCCTCAAGACCGTCGCCGAAGAGCGTCAGTCCGGCATGACTATCTATCCGCCGCAGAAAGATGTCTTTAACGCCTTTCGCTATACCGAACTGAGCGAGGTCAAAGTGGTCATCTTAGGTCAGGATCCCTATCACGGCCCGGGACAGGCGCACGGTCTGGCCTTTTCTGTTTTACCGGGAGTACAGATACCGCCGTCGCTGCTGAACATGTATAAAGAGCTGGAAGGCACCATCCCCGGCTTTCAGCGCCCGGCGCATGGTTATCTGGAAAGCTGGGCGCGCCAGGGCGTGCTCCTGCTTAATACCGTGTTAACGGTGCGCGCCGGTCAGGCGCATTCACACGCCAGTCTCGGCTGGGAAACCTTTACCGATAAAGTGATAGCGCTGATTAACCAGCATTGTGAAGGAGTGGTATTTCTGCTGTGGGGTGCGCACGCGCAGAAGAAAGGCGCCATTATCGATCGCCAGCGCCATTGCGTCCTGAAGGCGCCGCACCCGTCACCGCTGTCGGCGCACCGCGGTTTCTTCGGCTGCAATCACTTTGTGCAAACCAACCAGTGGCTGGCAGAACGCGGCGAGGCGCCCATTGACTGGATGCCGGTGCTGCCCGCTGAAAGCGAGTGAGCGACGACAATAAAAAAGCCAGCATCAGCTGGCTTTTTGCATTCAGAGACCGTTATCAGGCCTTATTCTGACGCCACCATTCCGCCAGCAGCACGCCGGTCGCCACGGAGACGTTAAGACTTTCGACATTGCCGGTGCCGTCGATGGCGACGTTGAGGTCAGAGCTGGAGATCGCCGCATCGGACAGACCGTCACGCTCCTGGCCTAATACCAGCACCATTTTTTTCGGCAGCTCGGCCTTAAACAGCGGCGTACCGTTATGGCTGGAGGTCGAGACGATGGCGTAGCCAGCCTGACGGAACTGCGTCAGGGTATCGATAAAGCTGTCGCCGGTGATCGGCTCAACATGTTCCGCGCCGCCTTCTGCAGTGCGGATCGCCGCGCCAGACTCCAGCACGCCGGCATCCTGTACTACCACGCCTTTCACGCCAAAGTGCGCGCAGCTACGCATAATCGCGCCGAGGTTGTGCGGGTTGCCAACATCTTCCAGCGCCAGTACGCAATCTTCGGCTTCTGCTTTCGCCACCCACTGGGCCACGGAAGTACCATGACGTTTTTTGATCAGGAAGCAGACGCCGCCGTGGTGTTCGGTACCAGACGCTTTCGCCAGCTCGGCTTCGTCCACTACGTGGTAGGCCTTACGGTTGGCTGCCATCCAGCGCAGCGCCTCTTTAAAGCGCGGGGTAACGCTCTGGATAAACCAGGCGCGTACGATGGCTTCCGGACGGCTCTGGAACAGCGCCTGACAGGCGTTCTCGCCGTAGACGCGGGTCTCTTCCGCGCGCTGACGACGCAGCACTTCCGGATCGATAAAGCTCTTACCGCTAATGCCGCCGTGATCTTCTTTTACCGGCGTCTCATCGCCCGGAGCGCGGGAAACGGTGCGCCACGGGGACGCATCATCGCGATTAAAATCATTACGCTTGCGATCGTCGCGTTTGCGATCGTCGCCGCGGCTGTTACGTTCATCGCGCGCAGGGCGGCTGCGGCCGTCAACACGTGATTTTCCTGGACGCCCTCCCCCTTTCCCGGTACGCGGGTTATGGGTACGTTTGTCAGAATCATCATCACTGCGGACATACATCACTTTGACCTTGCCGCTTTTATTTTTCAGTTCGTCGCTCATCTATTTTCTCCACCTGCGCTGCGCGAAGCGCGAAGATTACCCGATGTATCTTCACTTAGCCATTATTTCATTTAAAAGCCTTGGTCTATTGTAACCATCGAACAAAAGACATTGTCCTTTATTCGCGCCTAATCGATAATATGTAACATTACAGAAACAAATCGGCCACGTGCCGCGCTGCAACCCCATAACCAGAGGTTAGTTATGAATACCGTTTGTGCCAGTTGTCAGGCTCTTAACCGCATCCCCGAAGACCGTAGCGCCGATGGCGCCAAGTGCGGACGCTGCGGCCACGATCTCTTTGACGGCGATGTCATCAACGCGACCGGGGCAACGCTGGATAAACTATTAAAGGACGATCTGCCAGTCGTGATTGATTTCTGGGCCCCGTGGTGCGGTCCATGCCGTAGCTTCGCGCCGATCTTTGAAGATGTGGCTGAAGAGCGCAGCGGCGAAATGCGTTTTGTGAAAGTGAACACCGAAGCCGAACGCGAACTGAGCGCTCGCTTCCGCATCCGTAGCATTCCAACCATTATGATGTTCAAAAATGGTGAAATGGTCGACATGCTGAATGGCGCCGTCCCCAAAGCGCCGTTCGATAGCTGGTTGAACGAAGCCAACCAACAGTAAAGCCGCCGGGGCACCGCTTGTGCCCCGTTTTCTCCTCTGCGACAATAGCGTTTTTCATTAGCGACTCCCATGATTGATAACGCTGTCCTTCGCCTGCGCGCCGAACGCCTCGCGCGCGCAACCCGGCCTTTTCTTGCTCGCGGCAACCGCATCCGCCGCTGTCAGCGCTGCCTGCTCCCCCTAAAACAGTGTCTGTGCGCAACGCTGGCGCCAGTGCCCGCCGACAGCCGCTTTTGCCTGGTAATGTTCGACACCGAGCCGATGAAGCCCAGCAATACCGGACGTCTTATCGCCGATATTCTGCCCAATACCGAAGCGTTTCAGTGGTCGCGTACCGAGCCGCCGCAGGCGTTGCTCGATCTGGTCGCCAACCCTGATTATCAGCCCATGGTCGTCTTTCCGGCCTCTTATGCCGGAGCGGATCGTCAGGTACTGAGCGCCCCGCCGGAAGGTAAGCCGCCGCTGTTCATTATGCTCGACGGCACCTGGACGGAAGCACGGAAAATGTTTCGCAAAAGTCCGTATCTCGATGCGCTGCCGGTAATCTCAGTCGACCTGTCGCGCATCTCCGCCTATCACCTGCGCGAGGCCCACGCCGACGGCCAGTACTGTACAGCGGAAGTCGCCATTGCTCTGCTGGATTTAGCCGGCGACGCACAGGCGGCGGCCGCGCTTGGCGATCACTTTAGCCTGTTCAGAAGCCGCTATCTGGCGGGAAAAACGCAGCATAAGGGCAGTATCACAGCACAACAGGCTGAAAGCGTTTAAAATCATTCGGTCACTGGGGATTAAAGGAGACCGGTATGAGCCAACGAGGCCTGGAAGCACTGCTGCGGCCAAAATCGATCGCCGTCATTGGCGCATCGATGAAACCGCAGCGCGCTGGCTATTTAATGATGCGCAATCTGTTGGCCGGCGGTTTTAATGGCCCGGTTCTGCCGGTGACGCCCGCCTGGAAAGCGGTGCTTGGCGTACTGGCGTGGCCGACTATCGACAGCCTGCCTTTTACTCCGGATCTGGCGGTGCTCTGTACTAATGCCCGGCGCAATCTCGAGTTGCTCGAGGCCTTAGGGCGAAAAGGGTGTAAAACCTGCATTATCCTCTCTTCACAGCCGGATCAGTACCCGGCGCTGCTCGAATGCGCCGCCCGTTATCAAATGCGTCTACTCGGCCCCAACAGCCTGGGGCTCCTGGCGCCGTGGCAGGGCCTCAACGCCAGCTTTTCGCCGGTGCCTATCCAGCGCGGCAAACTGGCGTTTATCTCGCAATCCGCCGCCGTCTCCAACACCATTCTGGACTGGGCGCAGCAGCGTGAAATGGGCTTCTCGTACTTTATTGCGCTGGGCGATAGTCTTGATATCGACGTCGACGACCTGCTCGATTTTCTCGCCCGTGATAGCAAGACCAGCGCCATTCTGCTCTATCTGGAGCATCTCAGCGATGCGCGGCGTTTTGTCTCCGCCGCCCGTAGCGCCTCGCGTAATAAACCCATTCTGGTCATCAAAAGCGGCCGCAGCCCGGCGGCGCAGAAATTGCTGCATGTAAACTCAGGAATGGATCCCGCCTGGGACGCCGCTATTCAGCGGGCGGGGCTACTGCGCGTGCAGGACACCCACGAGCTCTTTTCCGCCGTTGAAACCCTGAGCCATATGCGCCCATTGCGCGGCGAAAAACTGATGATCATCAGTAATGGCGCGGCGCCGGCGGCGCTGGCGTTGGACGAACTGTGGCTGCGTAACGGTAAGCTCGCCACGCTTAGCGAGGCAACCAGCAACCAGCTCAAACAGACGTTACCGACAGGCGTCGAGGTTGCTAATCCTCTGGATCTGCGCGATGACGCCAGCAGCGAGCATTATCTCAAGGCGCTGAATGTGTTGCTGGATAGCCAGGATTATGATGCGCTGCTGGTGATCCACTCCCCCAGCGCCGCGGCGCCGGGTACCGAAAGCGCGCTGGCGTTGATTGATGCCCTTAAGCGTCATCCGCGCGGGAAATACGTTACGGTGCTGACGAACTGGTGCGGAGAGTTCTCCTCCCAGGAGGCGCGACGGTTATTTAGCGAAGCCGGCATTCCAACCTATCGCACGCCTGAGGGTACCATTACCGCCTTTATGCATATGGTGGAATACCGTCGCAACCAGAAACAGCTACGGGAAACGCCGGTATTGTCCGATACGTTGACCGCCAATACCGCCGAGGCCCACACGCTATTGCAGCGCGCGCTGAGCGAAGGCGCGACCTCACTGGACACCCATGAAGTCAGCCCGGTGCTGCGCGCCTACGGCATCCATACTCTGCCCACCTGGATTGCCGCCGACAGCGCCGAAGCGGTACATATCGCCGAGCAGATTGGCTACCCGGTGGCGTTGAAGTTACGTTCGCCGGATATTCCACATAAATCTGAAGTTCAGGGCGTTATGCTCTATTTACGAACCCCTGCTGAAGTCCAGCAGGCGGCGGACGCGATTATCGACAGGGTAAAAATGGCCTGGCCGCAGGCGCGTATTCATGGCCTGCTAGTCCAAAGCATGGCCAACCGCGCCGGGGCGCAGGAACTTCGGGTCGTCGTCGAGCATGACCCGCTTTTTGGCCCGTTGATCATGCTTGGCGAAGGCGGTGTCGAGTGGCGAGCGGAAAATCAGGCCGCGGTCGCCCTGCCGCCGCTGAATATGAACCTGGCTCGTTATCTGGTGATCCAGGCCATTAAGAGCAAAAAAATCCGCGGACGCAGCGCGCTACGCCCGTTAGATATTCCCGGTCTTAGCCAGTTGCTGGTGCAGGTCTCTAATCTGATCGTCGATTGCCCCGAGATCCAGCGGTTGGATATTCACCCCTTGCTTGCTTCCGGCAACGAGTTTACCGCCCTCGACGTCACCCTCAGCCTGGCGCCATTTAGCGGCGACAGCGAAAGCCGGCTGGCAGTCAGACCCTATCCGCAACAGTTAGAAGAATGGGTGGTGATGAAAAACGGTGAACGCTGCCTGTTCCGGCCGATCCTGCCTGAGGATGAACCTCTGCTATTGGCTTTTATCGAACAGGTCACCAAAGAAGATCTCTATTACCGCTACTTCAGCGAGATCAACGAATTCACCCATGACGACTTAGCCAATATGACCCAGATCGACTACGATCGTGAAATGGCCTTTGTTGCGGTACGCGCTACGGAGCAAGGAAGCGAGATCCTTGGCGTGACCAGAGCGATTTCCGATCCTGATAACATTGATGCCGAGTTTGCCGTACTGGTACGCTCGGATCTGAAAGGTTTAGGTCTGGGGCGACAGCTCCTTGAAAAGCTTATCGCCTATACGCATGGACACGGATTACAGCGCTTAAATGGCATCACCATGCCAAATAACCGCGGCATGATAAGCCTTGCCAGAAAACTTGGCTTTGCCGTAGATATCCAGCTAGAAGACGGAATTGTGAGCCTGTCTCTTGCGCTGAATACGTTACATTCGGTGACAAGCGACAGCAATTAATGACCACATTCGCGGGTAGTGATGTTATTATTGCCCGCTTACGTCGTCTGCATGGTACAGAAGACCCTTCAATAAACAGAGAAGAAACGCACTGTGATGTTGTCAAAATTTAAGCGTAATAAACATCAACAACACCTTGCCCAACTCCCTAAGCTCTCTCAGTCAGTTGATGATATCGAGTTCTTTTACGCGCCGGCTGATTTCCGCCAGGCGCTACTGGCAAAGATAGCCCACGCCACCCAGCGTATTTGCATTATTGCGCTCTACCTTGAGCAAGATGATGGCGGAAAAGGAATACTGCAAGCCCTGTACGACGCCAAACGTCAACGTCCGGAACTGGACGTGCGCGTGCTGGTTGACTGGCATCGCGCCCAGCGCGGCCGCATCGGCGCTGCAGCCTCCAATACCAATGCCGACTGGTACTGTCGTATGGCCCAGGAAAATCCTGGGATTGATATCCCGGTCTATGGCGTCCCGGTCAATACCCGTGAAGCGCTCGGCGTGCTCCATTTTAAAGGCTTCATCATCGACGATAGCGTCATCTATAGCGGCGCCAGCCTGAACGATGTGTACCTGCATCAGCATGATAAATATCGCTACGATCGCTATCAGTGCATCCGCAACGGCAAGATGGCCGATGTCATGTTCGACTGGGTCGAGCACAACCTGGTAGAGGGTCGCGGCGTGAATCGTCTCGATCGCCCGGATCGGCCGAAAAGCCCGGAAATCAAAAATGATATTCGCCTGTATCGCCAGGATCTGCGCGAAAGCGGCTATCACTTCACCGGCAATGCCGATGAAGATCAACTATCAGTCACACCGCTGGTCGGGCTCGGTAAATCGAGCCTGCTCAACAAGACTATCTTCCACCTGATGCCGTGTGCGGAACATAAGCTGACAATCTGCACCCCGTATTTCAACCTGCCCGCCGTACTGGTCAGAAATATTATTTCTCTGCTACGCAGCGGCAAAAAAGTGGAAATCATCGTCGGCGATAAGACCGCGAACGACTTCTATATCCCGGAAGATCAGCCGTTTAAAATCATCGGCGCACTGCCTTATTTGTACGAAATTAACCTGCGACGCTTCCTGAGCCGCCTGCAGTATTATGTGAATACCGATCAGCTCATCGTGCGTTTATGGAAAGATGACGATAACAGCTACCATCTAAAGGGTATGTGGGTTGATAACGAATGGATGCTGTTAACCGGCAATAACCTCAATCCGCGCGCCTGGCGGCTGGACTTGGAAAATGCCGTGCTTATCCACGATCCTAAACATCAACTGCGCGAAATGCGGGAAAAGGAGCTTCAGCTCATCCGTACGCATACGACGGTAGTGAAGCATTATCGCGATCTGCAAAGCATCGCCGACTATCCGGTGAAGGTGAAAAAGCTCATTCGCCGTCTGCGACGTATCCGCATCGACCGTCTTATTAGCCGCATTCTTTAAATCAATGCCCCGTTTACGGGGCTTTTTTTCAGGAAGCACTATGCGTCATCTTGTTATTTTTGCCCCTTTACTGCTTGGCGGCTGCAGCCATATGGCCAATGATGCCTGGAGTGGTCAGGACAAAGCCCAACACTTTCTCGCGTCGGCAATGCTCTCCGCGGCCGGCAATGAATATGCGCAGCATCAGGGATACAGCCGCGATCGCAGCGCCGCCATCGGTCTGATGTTTTCCGTTAGTCTGGGGGCATCAAAAGAGTTATGGGACAGCCGCCCGGCAGGGAGCGGCTGGAGCTGGAAAGATTTCGCCTGGGATGTCGCCGGCGCCACTACCGGCTATGCGGTGTGGCAACTGGCGCATCAATAAGGTTACAAACGCAGACCCTTCCCTTTACCGTGCAGCATCAGAGACACCAGGAAGGCAATCGCCGCCATCGCCGTCACGTACCAGTAGAAGGCATTCTCCATTCCCGCAGATTTAAGCGACAGCGCGACGTATTCCGCTGAACCGCCGAACAACGCGTTTGCTACCGCATAGGACAAGCCCACGCCCAGCGCGCGAACCTGTGCCGGAAACATTTCCGCCTTAAGGATCCCGCTGATGGAAGTGTAGAAGCTGACAATCAGCAACGCACAAATCACCAGGGCAAATGCGGCATACGGCGAGCTAACATTCTGCAGCGCACTCAAGATTGGAACGGTAAACAGCGTCGCCAGCACGCCGAAACACAGCATTGAAGTGCGGCGACCCACCTTATCCGAGAAGGCGCCAAACAGCGGTTGTACCAGCATATACACAAAAAGCGCCGCCGTCATAATCATACTGGCGGTGCTGGCCGACATGCCGGCGGTATTCACCAGATATTTTTGCATGTAGGTGGTGAAGGTGTAAAAAGTCAGCGAGCCGGCGGCGGTAAAGCCCAGCACCATGACAAAAGCCCGGCGATTACGCCACAAACCTTTAAAGGAACCGGCCTCTTTCAGCGCTCGGGTTTCCTGTTTCGAGGTTTCATCCAACTGACGGCGCAGCCACAGCGCGACGATGGCCAGTACGGCGCCCAGAGCAAAAGGTATACGCCATCCCCAGGCATGCAAGTCTTCATCACTGAGGATTTGTTGTAGCGCGACAACGACCAGTACCGCCAGCAGTTGACCGCCAATTAACGTAACGTACTGGAAGGAGGCGTAGAATCCTTTCTTTCCTTCTACTGCCACTTCACTCATGTAGGTCGCGCTGGTGCCATATTCCCCGCCAACGGACAGGCCCTGGAACAGACGTGCCAGCAGGAGCAAAGCCGGTGCCCAGGTGCCGATAGTGGCGTATCCCGGTAGACAAGCAATTACCAGCGAGCCGAAGCACATCATGCATACCGAAATAAGCATTGAGGCTTTACGTCCGCGACGGTCAGCAATGCGGCCAAACAGCCAGCCGCCGATGGGGCGCATCAGGAAGCCAGCGGCAAAAACTCCGGCGGTTTGTAACAATTGAGTAGTGGTATTTCCTGAAGGGAAAAAGATGTGCGCAAAATAGAGTGAGCAAAATGAATAGACATAAAAATCAAACCATTCCACCAGGTTCCCTGAAGATGCGCCCACAATTGCCCATACTCGGCGCCGGGTATCTCCCTGTTCCAGGGCCCCCTGCTCGTTAATACTGCTTTCTGTCATTGTAATTTTGCTCCAGCAAAGACCGTAATCTGTCTCATCGGGCGTGACACGTCACTTCGACAAATTAATTAGTGAACCAAATGTTATATAATTGTTATTTATTTATATGTGATTGTATTCACATTTTTTTTTCGTAACACCGCTTTTCGCGATTAACGTCAGTACATGCGCAATGAAAAAGAGAATTATGGCGAAGTGGGTACAACGACGGGGTTTTATATGGCTTTGAATGAAGGTGAGCGTGTGGATATGGCGCGATCTTCCCCGCAGGAAGTGCGGATCTGTAGCCCCGGTAAGCGCAGCGCCACCGGGGGAGACGGCGGCGCGTCTGGCCGCAAAACACAAAAACAAAAGGCCCAGTCTTCCGACTGAGCCTTTCGTTTACGTTGCTATGGCAGCGGCTTTCCCCGGAGGCGGTGCTGCGCACCTTTTCCGGGCTACGGGTTGGTAGCCCCGGTAAGCGCAGCGCCACCGGGGGAGATGGCGGCGTGTCTGGCCGTAAAACACAAAAGCAGAAAGCCCGATCTTCCGACGGAGCCTTTCGTTTACGTTGCTATGGCAGCGGCTTTCCCCGGAGGCGGTGCTGCGCACCTTTTCCGGGCTACGGAGTCTGTCGCCCCGGTAAGCGCAGCGCCACCGGGGGAGACGGCGGCGCGTCTGGCCGCAAAACACCAAAACAAAAGGCCCGGCCTTCCGACTGAGCCTTTCGTTTACGTCGATATGGCAGCGGCTTTCCCCGGAGGCGGTGCTGCGCACCTTTTCCGGGCTACGGGTTGGTAGCCCCGGTAAGCGCAGCGCCACCGGGGGAGCTGGCGGCACGTCTGGCCGCAAAACACAAAAACAAAAGGCCCGGTCTTCCGACTGAGCCTTTCGTTTACGTTGCTATGACAGCGGCTTTCCCCGGAGGCGGTGCTGCGCACCTTTTCCGGGCTACAGGACTGTAGCCCCGGTAAGCGCAGCGCCACCGGGGGAGATGGCGGCGCGTCTGGCCGCAAAACACAAAAACAAAAGGCCCAGTCTTCCGACTGAGCCTTTTGTTCTATTTGATGCCTGGCAGTTCCCTACTCTCACATGGGGAGACCCCACACTACCATCGGCGCTACGGCGTTTCACTTCTGAGTTCGGCATGGGGTCAGGTGGGACCACCGCGCTATCGCCGCCAGGCAAATTCTGTTTTATCAGCCCGTCTTATCGACGCACTGATTAATCTGTATCACGCTGAAAATCATCTCAAATCCGCCAAAACACCTTCGGCGTTGTAAGGTTAAGCCTCACGGTTCATTAGTATCGGTTAGCTCAACGTATCGCTACGCTTACACACCCGACCTATCAACGTCATCGTCTTTAACGTTCCTTCAGGAGACTTAAAGTCTCAGGGAGAACTCATCTCGGGGCAAGTTTCGTGCTTAGATGCTTTCAGCACTTATCTCTTCCGCATTTAGCTACCGGGCAATGCCATTGGCATGACAACCCGAACACCAGTGATGCGTCCACTCCGGTCCTCTCGTACTAGGAGCAGCCCCCCTCAATTCTCCAGCGCCCACGGCAGATAGGGACCGAACTGTCTCACGACGTTCTAAACCCAGCTCGCGTACCACTTTAAATGGCGAACAGCCATACCCTTGGGACCTACTTCAGCCCCAGGATGTGATGAGCCGACATCGAGGTGCCAAACACCGCCGTCGATATGAACTCTTGGGCGGTATCAGCCTGTTATCCCCGGAGTACCTTTTATCCGTTGAGCGATGGCCCTTCCATTCAGAACCACCGGATCACTATGACCTGCTTTCGCACCTGCTCGCGCCGTCACGCTCGCAGTCAAGCTAGCTTATGCCATTGCACTAACCTCCTGATGTCCGACCAGGATTAGCTAACCTTCGTGCTCCTCCGTTACTCTTTGGGAGGAGACCGCCCCAGTCAAACTACCCACCAGACACTGTCCGCAACCCCGATAAGGGGCCAACGTTAGAACATCAAACATTAAAGGGTGGTATTTCAAGGTTGGCTCCACGCAGACTGGCGTCCACGCTTCAAAGCCTCCCACCTATCCTACACATCAAGGCTCAATGTTCAGTGTCAAGCTATAGTAAAGGTTCACGGGGTCTTTCCGTCTTGCCGCGGGTACACTGCATCTTCACAGCGAGTTCAATTTCACTGAGTCTCGGGTGGAGACAGCCTGGCCATCATTACGCCATTCGTGCAGGTCGGAACTTACCCGACAAGGAATTTCGCTACCTTAGGACCGTTATAGTTACGGCCGCCGTTTACCGGGGCTTCGATCAAGAGCTTCTCCTTACGGATAACCCCATCAATTAACCTTCCGGCACCGGGCAGGCGTCACACCGTATACGTCCACTTTCGTGTTTGCACAGTGCTGTGTTTTTAATAAACAGTTGCAGCCAGCTGGTATCTTCGACTGATTTCAGCTCCACCCGCAGGGGCTTCACCTACATATCAGCGTGCCTTCTCCCGAAGTTACGGCACCATTTTGCCTAGTTCCTTCACCCGAGTTCTCTCAAGCGCCTTGGTATTCTCTACCTGACCACCTGTGTCGGTTTGGGGTACGATTTGATGTTACCTGATGCTTAGAGGCTTTTCCTGGAAGCAGGGCATTTGTTACTTCAGCACCGTAGTGCCTCGTCATCACACCTCAGCGTTAATAAGGTACCGGATTTACCTGGAACCTCCGCCTACATGCTTAAACCGGGACAACCGTCGCCCGGCTAACATAGCCTTCTCCGTCCCCCCTTCGCAGTAACACCAAGTACAGGAATATTAACCTGTTTCCCATCGACTACGCCTTTCGGCCTCGCCTTAGGGGTCGACTCACCCTGCCCCGATTAACGTTGGACAGGAACCCTTGGTCTTCCGGCGTGCGGGCTTTTCACCCGCATTATCGTTACTTATGTCAGCATTCGCACTTCTGATACCTCCAGCAACCCTCACAGGCCACCTTCGCAGGCTTACAGAACGCTCCCCTACCCAACAACACATAGTGTCGCTGCCGCAGCTTCGGTGCACAGTTTAGCCCCGTTACATCTTCCGCGCAGGCCGACTCGACCAGTGAGCTATTACGCTTTCTTTAAATGATGGCTGCTTCTAAGCCAACATCCTGGCTGTCTGTGCCTTCCCACATCGTTTCCCACTTAACTGTGACTTTGGGACCTTAGCTGGCGGTCTGGGTTGTTTCCCTCTTCACGACGGACGTTAGCACCCGCCGTGTGTCTCCCGTGATAACATTCTTCGGTATTCGTAGTTTGCATCGGGTTGGTAAGTCGGGATGACCCCCTAGCCGAAACAGTGCTCTACCCCCGAAGATGAGTTCACGAGGCGCTACCTAAATAGCTTTCGGGGAGAACCAGCTATCTCCCGGTTTGATTGGCCTTTCACCCCCAGCCACAAGTCATCCGCTAATTTTTCAACATTAGTCGGTTCGGTCCTCCAGTTAGTGTTACCCAACCTTCAACCTGCCCATGGCTAGATCACCGGGTTTCGGGTCTATACCCTGCAACTTAACGCCCAGTTAAGACTCGGTTTCCCTGCGGCTCCCCTATACGGTTAACCTTGCTACAGAATATAAGTCGCTGACCCATTATACAAAAGGTACGCAGTCACACCATAAAGGTGCTCCCACTGCTTGTACGTACACGGTTTCAGGTTCTTTTTCACTCCCCTCGCCGGGGTTCTTTTCGCCTTTCCCTCACGGTACTGGTTCACTATCGGTCAGTCAGGAGTATTTAGCCTTGGAGGATGGTCCCCCCATATTCAGACAGGATACCACGTGTCCCGCCCTACTCTTCGAGTTCACAGCCTGTGCATTTTGGTGTACGGGACTATCACCCTGTACCGTCGGACTTTCCAGACCGTTCCACTAACACACAAGCTGATTCAGACTCTGGGCTGCTCCCCGTTCGCTCGCCGCTACTGGGGGAATCTCGGTTGATTTCTTTTCCTCGGGGTACTTAGATGTTTCAGTTCCCCCGGTTCGCCTCGTTAACCTATGTATTCAGTTAACGATAGTGTGACGAATCACACTGGGTTTCCCCATTCGGACATCGCCGGCTATAACGGTTCATATCACCTTACCGACGCTTTTCGCAGATTAGCACGTCCTTCATCGCCTCTGACTGCCAGGGCATCCACCGTGTACGCTTAGTCGCTTAACCTCACAACCCGAAGATGTTTCATTCTGTCCGGTTCGTTGCGCATCGTGAATCCTGCGTTGTTCCGTACTCGCGATGCTCATGGACATATAGTCCACTCCGCTCGCTGCGTGCGGTACGCCTTGGCTTCACTTTGCTCACGTCACCTTTTACAGTGTCATCTTCTGATTGCGAAAATTTGAGAGACTCGAACACACATTAACTGTGTGTCGTTTCAATTTTCAGCTTGATCCAGATTTTTAAAGAGCAAATATCTCAAACGTCACCCGAAGATGAGTTTTGAGATATGTCGGCGCGCGTCTTTCACTCACGAACCAGCAAGTGGCGTCCCCTAGGGGATTCGAACCCCTGTTACCGCCGTGAAAGGGCGGTGTCCTGGGCCTCTAGACGAAGGGGACACTGAAGTCTCAATCGCAAGACGCCTTGCTTCTTTACTTTCATCAGACAATCTGTGTGAGCACTACAAAGGCAGGTTCTTTAAGGTAAGGAGGTGATCCAACCGCAGGTTCCCCTACGGTTACCTTGTTACGACTTCACCCCAGTCATGAATCACAAAGTGGTAAGCGCCCTCCCGAAGGTTAAGCTACCTACTTCTTTTGCAACCCACTCCCATGGTGTGACGGGCGGTGTGTACAAGGCCCGGGAACGTATTCACCGTAGCATTCTGATCTACGATTACTAGCGATTCCGACTTCATGGAGTCGAGTTGCAGACTCCAATCCGGACTACGACATACTTTATGAGGTCCGCTTGCTCTCGCGAGGTCGCTTCTCTTTGTATATGCCATTGTAGCACGTGTGTAGCCCTACTCGTAAGGGCCATGATGACTTGACGTCATCCCCACCTTCCTCCAGTTTATCACTGGCAGTCTCCTTTGAGTTCCCGGCCGGACCGCTGGCAACAAAGGATAAGGGTTGCGCTCGTTGCGGGACTTAACCCAACATTTCACAACACGAGCTGACGACAGCCATGCAGCACCTGTCTCAGAGTTCCCGAAGGCACCAAAGCATCTCTGCTAAGTTCTCTGGATGTCAAGAGTAGGTAAGGTTCTTCGCGTTGCATCGAATTAAACCACATGCTCCACCGCTTGTGCGGGCCCCCGTCAATTCATTTGAGTTTTAACCTTGCGGCCGTACTCCCCAGGCGGTCGACTTAACGCGTTAGCTCCGGAAGCCACGCCTCAAGGGCACAACCTCCAAGTCGACATCGTTTACGGCGTGGACTACCAGGGTATCTAATCCTGTTTGCTCCCCACGCTTTCGCACCTGAGCGTCAGTCTTTGTCCAGGGGGCCGCCTTCGCCACCGGTATTCCTCCAGATCTCTACGCATTTCACCGCTACACCTGGAATTCTACCCCCCTCTACAAGACTCTAGCCTGCCAGTTTCGAATGCAGTTCCCAGGTTGAGCCCGGGGATTTCACATCCGACTTGACAGACCGCCTGCGTGCGCTTTACGCCCAGTAATTCCGATTAACGCTTGCACCCTCCGTATTACCGCGGCTGCTGGCACGGAGTTAGCCGGTGCTTCTTCTGCGAGTAACGTCAATCACTAAGGTTATTAACCTTAACGCCTTCCTCCTCGCTGAAAGTACTTTACAACCCGAAGGCCTTCTTCATACACGCGGCATGGCTGCATCAGGCTTGCGCCCATTGTGCAATATTCCCCACTGCTGCCTCCCGTAGGAGTCTGGACCGTGTCTCAGTTCCAGTGTGGCTGGTCATCCTCTCAGACCAGCTAGGGATCGTCGCCTAGGTGAGCCATTACCCCACCTACTAGCTAATCCCATCTGGGCACATCTGATGGCATGAGGCCCGAAGGTCCCCCACTTTGGTCTTGCGACGTTATGCGGTATTAGCTACCGTTTCCAGTAGTTATCCCCCTCCATCAGGCAGTTTCCCAGACATTACTCACCCGTCCGCCGCTCGTCACCCGAGAGCAAGCTCTCTGTGCTACCGCTCGACTTGCATGTGTTAGGCCTGCCGCCAGCGTTCAATCTGAGCCATGATCAAACTCTTCAATTTAAGTTTGATGCTCGTGAATTAAACTTCGTAATGAATTACGCATGTTCACTCAGAGACTTGGTATTCATTTTTCGTCCGAGGACGTTAAGAATCCATGTCACTTTGAGTGCCCACACAGATTGTCTGATAAATTGTTAAAGAGCAGTTGCAACGCGGCTTTCAGCTCACCGTTGCGAGGTCCCGTATATTACGTTTTCCTCATTCAGAGTCAAGCGCTTATTTCGCTTTTCTCTGTCGGCTTTCAGCGTCGTATTTCACTGCTGAAACCTTGCTAACCCGGCGGCTTGTTTGCCGTTGTTCCGTGTCAGTGGAGGCGCATTATAGGGAGTAATTCTGAAGTGACAAGCATAAATTCAAAAAAACAATTCAAGCGCTCACTTTTCAACCAAATCATCGTTTGGACTTTAATTCTTGCCTGGTTTTTAAACAAAAACGAGCCCAGAGGGCCCGTTTTTGTCGTTTTGTGACTTACTGCACTGCCACGATACGGTCGTCTTTCACCACCAGCTCGACGGTTTTACCCGGAACCAGCTCGCCAGACAAGATTTGCTGGGCTAACGGGTTCTCTATCTGTTGCTGGATGGCACGTTTCAATGGACGCGCACCGTATACCGGGTCGTAGCCATTTTCGCTCAGCAGCTTCAGCGCCTCATCGGACATATGCACTTCATAGCCGCGCTCTTCCAGACGTTTATACAAACGCTGCAGTTGGATCTGCGCAATAGAAGCAATGTGTTTTTCACCCAACGGATGGAAGACCACCACTTCATCGATACGGTTGATAAACTCCGGACGGAAGCGCTGACTAACCACGCCAAGCACCAGATCCTTCATATGACCGTAGTCCAGCTCGCCGAAACGTTCCTGAATCAGATCGGAACCGAGGTTAGAGGTCATGATGACAACCGTATTACGGAAGTCGACCGTTCTCCCCTGCCCGTCGGTCAGGCGACCATCGTCAAGCACCTGCAGCAGAATGTTAAATACATCCGGATGCGCTTTTTCCACTTCATCCAGCAGGATGACGGAATAAGGACGACGACGAACCGCTTCGGTCAGATACCCGCCCTCTTCGTAACCCACATATCCCGGAGGCGCACCGACCAGACGCGAGACGGAGTGTTTCTCCATAAATTCGGACATATCGATACGCACCATCGCGTCGTCGCTGTCGAACATGAAGTTAGCCAACGTTTTGCAAAGCTCGGTTTTACCCACCCCGGTCGGGCCGAGGAACAGGAACGAACCAATAGGCCGGTTCGGGTCAGACAATCCGGCGCGGCTACGGCGAATGGCGTTGGATACCGCTTCAACCGCTTCATCCTGGCCAATGACGCGGTGATGCAGATCCTGCTCCATACGCAGCAGTTTTTCGCGCTCGCTTTCCATCATGCGCGCCACCGGAATACCGGTCCAGCGCGCCAGCACTTCGGCGATCTCGGCATCGGTTACTTTGTTACGTAACAGGCGCATCGTTTTGCCTTCAGACTGAGTGGCTGCCGCCAGCTGTTTTTCCAGCTCCGGAATTTTACCGTATTGCAGTTCGGACATCCGCGCGAGGTCGCCAAGACGTCGTGCTTGTTCGATAGCAATTTTGGCTTGTTCCAGCTCAGCTTTAATAGTCTGCGTACCAGAGAGCGATGCTTTTTCCGCTTTCCACTCTTCTTCCAGCACCGAATACTGGCTTTCTTTGTCCGCCAGCTCTTCATTAAGCATATCGAGACGTTTCAGGCTCGCTTCATCCGCCTCTTTCTTCAGCGCCTGCTGTTCCAGCTTCAACTGGATGATACGGCGATCGAGACGGTCCAGCTCTTCCGGCTTCGAGTCGATCTGCATACGGATGCTGGATGCTGCTTCATCGATAAGGTCGATAGCTTTATCCGGCAACTGACGGTCGGCAATATAGCGATGCGACAGGGTCGCCGCCGCCACGATGGCCGGGTCAGTGATCTGCACGTGGTGGTGCAGTTCATAACGTTCTTTCAGACCGCGCAGAATCGCGATGGTATCTTCTACCGTCGGCTCGGCAACGAACACTTTCTGGAAACGACGTTCCAGCGCGGCGTCTTTTTCAATGTACTGGCGGTATTCATCAAGGGTGGTGGCGCCAACGCAGTGCAGTTCACCGCGCGCCAGGGCCGGTTTCAGCATGTTGCCGGCATCCATCGCGCCGTCGGCTTTACCCGCGCCGACCATGGTGTGCAGCTCATCGATAAACAGGATAACGTTGCCTTCCTGTTTCGCCAGATCGTTCAGCACTCCTTTCAGACGTTCTTCGAACTCGCCGCGATATTTCGCCCCGGCCACCAGCGCGCCCATATCCAGCGCCAATACCCGACGGCCTTTCAGCCCTTCTGGTACTTCGCCGTTGACGATACGCTGCGCCAGTCCTTCGACGATTGCCGTTTTACCCACCCCGGGCTCACCAATCAGTACCGGGTTGTTTTTAGTACGGCGCTGAAGTACCTGGATGGTACGACGGATCTCTTCATCACGGCCGATCACCGGGTCCAGTTTGCCTTGTTCGGCCCGTTCGGTCAGATCGACGGTAAATTTTTTCAATGCCTGACGTTGGTCTTCGGCACCCTGATCGTTCACGCTTTCACCTCCGCGCATTTGTTCAATCGCCTGAGTCACATTGGCGGTTGTTGCTCCGGCAGATTTCAGCAGGTCGGTCAGCGTACCGCGTGATTCAAGCGCCGCCAGAACGAACAGTTCTGACGAAATAAAGTTATCCTTTCTCTTTTGCGCCAGCTTGTCGCAAAGATTGAGAATACGCACCAGATCCTGAGACGGCTGCACGTCGCCGCCGGTACCTTCTACCTGCGGTAAACGGCTCAACGCCTGTTCGATTTGGCTGCGTAACGCCACGGCGTTAACACCCGCCGAGGTTAATAAAGGATGTACCGATCCCCCTTCCTGATTCAGCAAGGCGCTCATTAGATGAAGTGGTTCGATGAATTGGTTGTCGTGCCCGAGTGCTAGCGACTGGGCATCGGCAAGAGCAAGCTGGAATTTATTAGTAAGACGATCCAGACGCATAACTCCTCCCATAAACAGGTCAAATTTGCTACTGGAGATTAAATGAGGTCATCCCTCAATTATTCAAGGTTAAAGACCTGAACTATGTGAAAAATAAGTTTGCCTTCTGGATCGTCTTGATTCTCTAGGTTATATCAGCCAAATGAAACTTGCCATACGACCTGTGGTCTTGTCGCGACGATAAGAGAAAAAATCATCCTTTTCACTTAGAGTGCAACGATCGCCGCCGAAAATCTGCTCCACGCCGACGTTTGCCAGGCGCTGACGAGCCAATTGATAGATATTAGCAAAATATTTTTCACCGGCAGGACGGAAGGCGCTCTCCGCCTGGGCATCTTTGGCGATGAAAGCCTCGCGCACTTCCGCACCGACTTCAAACGCCTCAGGGCCTATTGCCGGACCAAGCCAGGCCAGGATATTTTCCGGTTTATCATTAAAGCAGGCGACCGTTTCTTCCAGTACGCCTTCACATAAGCCGCGCCATCCGGCGTGCGCTGCCGCCACCTCGGTTCCGGCGCGGTTACAGAACAGCACCGGCAGGCAGTCCGCGGTCATCACCGCACAAACGGTACCCGGCGTATTACAGTATGACGCATCGGCGCGTTTTGACACGTACGGCCCGCCATCCAATTTTAGTACCGTGGTGCCATGCACCTGCTCCAGCCACACCGGATAAGAGGGTAATCCGCCAGCGGCAAACATCCGCCGGCGGTTTTCTTCGACATGCAGGAGATCGTCGCCGCAATGGGCGCCAAGGTTCAACGAGTCATACGGAGGCAGGCTCACGCCGCCCACACGAGTAGAACTACAGGCCGCCACGCCTTTCGGCATTGGCCACTGCGGAACAATCAGCTTTGTCATAACCAGTCAATATCGTCCTTATGGGCTTCAAAATCGGCGCGCATGGCGTCGATCAGTTCCACCATATCCTGCGGGATCGGCGCGTGCCATTCCATCTCAATACCGGTAATTGGGTGATACAGACGCAGCATGGTCGCGTGCAATGCCTGGCGATCGAATTTGCGCAGCGCGCTGATGAACTCGTCCGATGCCCCTTTCGGCGGACGCGGGCGGCCGCCGTAAACCTGATCGCCCACCAGCGGATGGGTGATATGCGCCATATGCACGCGAATCTGGTGGGTACGGCCGGTTTCCAGACGCAGGCGCAAACGGGTGTGGATTCGGAAATGTTCCATAATGCGGTAATGGGTCACCGCCGGTTTCCCCATCGGGTGAACCGCCATATGCGTGCGCTTGGTTGGGTGACGGCTGATCGGTTCTTCAACCGTACCGCCAGCGGTCATGTGGCCGATGGCCACCGCTTCATACTCGCGGGTAATTTCGCGCAGCTGCAGCGACTCGACCAGACGCGTTTGCGCCGGAATAGTCTTCGCCACGACCATCAGACCGGTGGTGTCTTTATCCAGACGGTGGACAATTCCCGCGCGCGGTACATCGGCAATGGGCGGATAGTAATGCAGCAGCGCATTCAGCACAGTACCGTCAGGGTTGCCCGCACCGGGGTGCACAACCAAATCACGTGGTTTGTTGATGACCAGGATGTCGTCATCTTCATAGACGATATTGAGCGGAATATCCTGCGGTTCAAAACGCACGTCTTCCTCGATCTCAACATCGATAGAGACGGCCTCGCCGCCAAAAACTTTTTCTTTCGGCTTGTCGATGACATTGCCATTTACCAGCACGCGCTGGTCAAGGATCCATTCTTTTATCCGCGAACGTGAATAATCCGGGAACAATTCGGCCAAAGCCTGATCTAAGCGTTGACCGAGTTGATTTTCGGACACCGTTGCGGTGAGTTGTACTCGTTGTGCCATATACAGCTTCTTCGTTTAACGTTGGGTTTTACGGCTTTGCCGTTTAATATAGTGTGCTATTGTAGCTGGTCTTAATCGGGAGCAGGAACAGAGATTCTCCCGCATAAACATTTTGAGGAAGTCAAAACGTCATGACGCGCATGAAATACCTGGTGGCAGCAGCCACACTGAGCCTGGCTTTGGTGGGTTGCTCTGGCTCAAAGGAGGAGGTGCCTGATAATCCGCCGAATGAAATTTACGCGACCGCCCAGCAAAAGTTGCAGGACGGTAACTGGAAACAGGCAATAACGCAACTGGAAGCGTTGGATAATCGCTATCCATTTGGTCCTTACTCCCAACAGGTACAGCTGGACCTGATTTATGCGTATTACAAAAATGCCGATTTGCCGCTGGCTCAGGCCGCAATCGATCGTTTCGCTCGTCTGAATCCTACGCATCCAAACATTGACTACGTCATCTATATGCGCGGCCTGACTAACATGGCCCTCGATGACAGCGCTCTGCAGGGCTTCTTCGGCGTCGATCGTTCCGACCGCGACCCGCAGCACGCTCGCGACGCATTCAATGATTTCTCGAAGCTGGTTCGCGGTTATCCGAACAGCCAGTACGCCACTGACGCCTACAAGCGTCTGGTGTTCCTGAAAGATCGTCTGGCGAAGTATGAGCTATCGGTGGTGGATTATTACACCGACCGCGGCGCCTGGGTTGCCGTTGTGAACCGCGTTGACGGTATGCTGCGTAACTACCCGGATACACAGGCCACTCGCGATGCGCTGCCGAAGATGGAAAACGCCTATCGTCAGATGCAAATGAATGCGCAGGCTGACAAAGTCGCCAAAATCATCGCCGCCAACGGCAAAAACACCTGAGGGTGATAGCAGAAAGCAAAACGGCAGCCACGCGGCTGCCGTTTTTTTATTCAATGAACACCAGCGCTGAAGCGGTTTAGCGCCGAGTTAACTCATCAAATATGGCCCCCTTTCTTCATTTCGACAAGTAAAATCTCATCCGTTCCTGTCCTGTCTCACAAAATGAATTCGTTGACAAAAAGTGACATTTAAATGTGATTTAGATCACACATTTTGACATTGGGCGAGGTATGCTGGGTTCACCAAGACGGGAAAGACAAGAGGTAAAATTTATGACAATGAACATTACCAGTAAACAAATGGAAATTACTCCGGCAATCCGCCAGCATGTCGCAGACCGTCTCGCCAAACTGGATAAGTGGCAAACTCATTTAATCAACCCGCACATCATTCTCTCTAAGGAGCCGCAGGGTTTTATTGCTGACGCAACCATCAATACGCCGAACGGTCATCTGGTTGCCAGCGCGCGTCATGAAGACATGTACGCCGCCATTAACGAATTGATCAACAAGCTGGAACGGCAGCTGAATAAAGTGCAACACAAAGGGGAAGCCCGCCGCGCCGCCACATCGGTGAAAGAGGCAGGCTTTGTGGAAGAAGAAGAGTAATCCTTAACTTAAGTTGTGTCATGCCACGCGCCTTCGGGCGCGTTTTTCGTTTTTTATTGACAGGATGAAAACAGTACAGGTACTGTAATCCACACTAACCTAAGGAATTCATCGTGAAACGACTCCCGTTCTTCTTCGCATTCTTTTTTACCTTCCCCTGACTGGGAGGCGGTTCGTCGTATAAGAAAGAATGCGAAGACGAATAACAAGGCCTCCCACGCGGGAGGCCTTTTTTATTGATAACAAGAAAGGCAACACAATTATGACCGAGGAAAACCCATTACTGGCCCTGCGCGACAAAATAAGCGCCCTGGATGAAAAACTGCTCGCGCTGCTGGCCGAACGCCGCGGCCTGGCGGTGGAAGTCGGGAAAGCGAAGCTGGAATCGCACCGTCCGGTACGCGATATCGACCGCGAACGCGACCTGCTGGAGCGTTTAATGACTCTTGGCAAAAAGCATCATCTGGACGCCCACTACATTACCCGCCTGTTCCAGCTGATTATTGAAGACTCCGTTCTTACCCAACAGGCGCTACTGCAGCAGCATCTCAATAAGATTAACCCCCACTCCGCGCGTATCGCCTTCCTGGGGCCTAAAGGTTCGTACTCACATCTTGCCGCGCGCCAGTACGCCGCGCGTCATTTTGAGCAATTTATCGAAAGCGGCTGCGCGAAATTCGCCGATATCTTTGAGCAGGTCGAAACCGGTCAGGCCGATTACGCCGTCGTGCCGATCGAAAACACCAGCTCCGGCGGGATCAACGATGTGTACGATCTGCTGCAGCACACCAGTCTGTCGATCGTTGGCGAACTGACGCTGCCAATCGATCACTGTGTGCTCGTTTCGTCCTCAACGGACGCCGATAAGATCGAGACCGTCTATAGTCATCCGCAGCCGTTCCAGCAGTGCAGCCAGTATTTAAGCCGCTATCCGCACTGGAAAATCGAGTACACCGAGAGCACCTCGGCGGCGATGGAAAAAGTCGCGCAGGCAAAATCTCCCACCGTTGCCGCGCTGGGTAGCGAAGCCGGCGGCGCGCTGTACGGGCTGCAGGTGCTGGAGCACTGCCTGGCTAACCAGACGCAAAACATCACTCGTTTCCTGGTACTGGCGCGTAAAGCGGTGAACGTATCCGATCAGGTGCCGGCGAAAACGACGTTGTTAATCGCCACCGGGCAACAGGCGGGCGCGCTGGTTGAAGCGCTATTGGTGCTACGTAACCACAACCTGATCATGAGCAAGCTGGAATCGCGCCCAATCCACGGTAACCCGTGGGAAGAGATGTTTTATCTGGATATTCAGGCCAACCTGGAATCCCTTCCCTTACGTAAAGCTTTAAAAGAGCTGGCCGAAATTACCCGTTCGATGAAAGTACTGGGCTGTTACCCGAGCGAAAACGTCGTGCCGGTCGACCCGGCTTAACGTTCAATAAATTGCCGTTTCTTCATCCCTGCCACCGCAACCGGCAGGGTGAAGATGGCGCCGGAAAGCGGATATTGCGCCACTTCGTCGGCGTCCATATTTTCCCGGGTGGTAGTGATGTAGAGCGTTTTCATATCCGCGCCGCCGAAACACACCATCGTGGGACAACGCACCGGTAAGCGATACTCTTCCAGTTGTTCTCCATTCGGCGAAAAACGGGCAATCCGCCAGCCGTCAAACATCGCGCTCCAGTAACAGCCTTCTTCATCAACCGCCGCACCGTCAGGGATCCCCTCTCCAGGATGGAAACGACGAAACACTTCCCGTTTGCCCGGCTCGCCCTGCTCATCCAGCGGCGTGCGGTAAATCACCGCGTTCGGCGTATCGGAGGTATACATCCAGCGCTTATCGTCGCTAAACGCCAGACCATTAGCACCATGAATATCGCACTGCACCACCTTTGGCGTCAGGTCGTTATCAATACGCACCAGCAGCGCGCCATTGTAATCCCCCGGCCCCCAGAAGGTCCCTGCGTAAAAACGGCCATCCCGATCGGTACCGCCGTCGTTAAAACGCGCGAGATCCGGGTTACTTGGGTTATCACAGATTTTGCGTTGCAGCAGACCACGGGCATCACAAAGCCAGATACCGCTACGTAAGGCGACGATAAAACCTCCCTTCTCGCGCAGAGCAAAGCAGCCCACTTCTTCGGGAAATTGCAGAACCTGGTGTTCTTTACTGCGTGTATCGTAGCGGTGAATTTCGCACTCCAGAATATCCGCCCAGTACAGTACCTGTTCGGCATCGCTCCAGGTTGGGCATTCCGGCAGGTGCCCGACGTAATCAAACAGCGGTTGCGGTTGAGCCATCTTTTCATCCCTATAAAAAAAGCCAGCGGGTTACCCCTCTGGCTTTATTGTATACACGTTTAGCGGACTTACTGTCGATTATCATTCGCCTGACGCAGCAGCGTGCGGCTTTCGCTCTGGAAGCGCTGGGCGTAATCGCCAAACCAGTGTTCGACTTTACGGAAGCTGTCGATAAACGCCTGCTTATCGCCCTGCTCCAGCAGGCCAATCGCTTCGCCGAAACGCTGGTAGTAGCGCTTAATCAACGCCAGATTATTTTCTGACGACATAATGATGTCGGCATACAGCTGCGGATCCTGGGCAAACAGACGCCCCACCATCGCCAGCTCCAGTCGATAAATCGGCGAAGAAAGCGCCAATAGTTGCTCAAGACGAACGTTCTCTTCGGCCAGATGCAGGCCATAGGCGAAAGTGGCAAAGTGACGCAACGCCTGAATAAACGCCATGTTCTGATCGTGCTCAACGGCGCTGATCCGGTGCAGTCGCGCCCCCCAGACCTGAATCTGTTCAAGGAACCACTGGTACGCTTCCGGCTGACGCCCATCGCAGTAAACCACTACCTGTTTCGCCAGGCTGCCGCTGTCTGGGCCAAACATCGGGTGCAATCCCAATACCGGGCCGTTATGCGCCGCCAGCATCGCCTGCAGCGGCTCGGCTTTGATGGAAGCCAGATCGACCAGAATGCAGTCCGCCGGCAGCGGCGGCAGACGCGAAATCGTCTCTGCTGTGGTATGGATCGGAACGCTGACGATAACCATCCCGGCATCGGCGACAATCTCTGTCGCCCGCGGCCAGTCTTCTTTTTCCAGTACCCGCACCTGATAGCCAGACAGCGTCAGCATCTTCTCAAACAGACGTCCCATCTGCCCGCCGCCGCCAACAATGACCACTGGGCGCAGATTCGGATGCAGCGTTTTGAAACCTTTGTCGTTTTCACTTGAATACGATTCGCGCATCACCCGACGCAGAACATCCTCGATAAGATCCGGCGGCACGCCTAGCGCCGCCGCCTCTTCGCGGCGGGAAGCCAGCATCGCGGCTTCCCGTTCCGGTACGTAAATCGGCAGGCCATATTTACTCTTTACCTCGCCAACCTCCGCCACCAGCTCCAGGCGCTTTGCCAGCAAATCAAGCAGCGCCTTATCAACTTCATCAATTTGATCGCGCAATGCGGTCAGTTCAGCAACCATACAATCCTCTTAACCCAGACGTGCCGCCAGATGTCCGCGCAGATCGCTATCGAGCTCGCGCAGCAGTGCATCGGTAGTTTCCCAGCTGATGCAGGCATCGGTGACGGATACGCCATACTTCATATCGCAACGGGGCTGCTCAGAAGACTGATTGCCTTCGTGGATATTGCTCTCAATCATCAGGCCAATGATGGAACGGTTGCCATCTTTGATCTGCGCGACGACGGATTCCGCAACCGCCGGCTGACGACGGAAGTCTTTATTGGAATTACCATGACTGCAATCTATCATCAGCGACGGTTTCAGTCCCGCCTGCGCCATCTCTTTTTCGCACTTCTCAACATCTTCCGGGCCGTAGTTAGGCGCTTTGCCGCCGCGCAGAATGACGTGACCATCCGGATTCCCCTGGGTCTGCAGCAGGCAAACCTGGCCGGCCTGGTTGATGCCGACAAAACGGTGCGGCATGGCGGCGGCGCGCATGGCGTTGATCGCCGTCGCCAGGCTGCCATCGGTACCGTTTTTAAAACCAACCGGCATCGACAGACCGGATGCCATTTCACGGTGGGTCTGCGATTCGGTGGTACGCGCGCCTATGGCGGACCAGCTGAACAGATCGCCAAGGTATTGCGGGCTATTTGGATCGAGCGCTTCTGTCGCCAGCGGCAGACCCATATTGACCAAATCAACCAGCAGGCGACGCGCGATCTTGAGACCGCCTTCAACATCAAACGAGCCATCCATGTGCGGATCGTTAATCAGCCCTTTCCAGCCAACGGTAGTACGGGGCTTTTCAAAATAGACGCGCATCACCAGGTAGAGGCTATCGCTGACCTCTGCGGCAAGGGCTTTAAATCGACGAGCATATTCGATAGCAGCTTCCGGATCGTGGATTGAGCAAGGACCACAGACCACCAACAGACGCGGATCGCGGCCGGCAATAATGTTGGAAATAGTCTGACGGGAGTGCGCGATCTGCGCTTCCTGCTCCACGGTTAACGGGAATTCGGCTTTCAGTTGATCCGGGGTAATCAGAACTTGTTCATCGGTAATATGTACGTTATTCAGCGCGTCTTTTTGCATGATGGCGATCCTGTATAGCTCGTTTGCGATAGTTGTTGCCTCAGCGGGCATGACGTAACCATACCATATAAAGTAAAGATATCAATCCATATTACGTAAACTTTAATTTACACTAGCAAAATAATTGGCATCGGATTGCCCGCAAACTGTTCATATAAATGTACACATGACGAAAGACTCTTTTTGCCGCCGCGCTTTACTCATTCCTTTACTAAAATTCCTGGTAAGGATTATCTCAAAGCGGCCGGGGCAGCTAATGACGCTTTTTGCCAATAATGCTATTCTCCGCTCAGGCAACTGCGAACTGCGTTTCCCGTGCAATAACGATTTGACGGACCCGTTAATGAAAGAGTTTTACCGTCTATTTTTGCTTTTCTTTTTGCTCATCGCGGGAGTTCCCGCTTTTGCCGCTGAGACATCTGAGAACGTTCGCGCCATAGTTTCGGGGATTGTGACTTATACGCGCTGGCCAAATTTATCCGGCCCGCCGAAGTTATGCGTTTTTTCCACCTCCCGATATATCCGCAGTTTGGCTCAGGAAGCGCCGGAAAATTTACCTTATCAACCGGTGATAGTTCGAAATTCACAGGAAGCCCTAAAGGCCAGCTGCGACGGTTTGTATTTCGGCAGTGAAACCCCGGATCAGCAGTCTGCATTAACAAAAAAATATGGCTCCCGTCCCCTATTACTCATAGCGGAACAAAATACCGATTGCTCTTTTGGCAGCGCTTTTTGCTTGCTCATAAATGACGATAGGGTGAGGTTTTCCGTTAATCTGGATGTCCTGACGCATAGCGGTGTACGGGTCAATCCGGACGTACTGATGCTTGCCCGGAAGAAATCACATGAATAAGGATTTTTCTCAGGCCCCGCGCCCCACTTTCAAAAACGCGTTACGCCGAATCAGCATGATAAGCGTAGTGATTTCGATGACGCTGGTCTGGCTTTTGCTCAGCGCCGCCTCTGTCATCACGTTAAAACAGTACGCGCAAAAAAATCTTGAGCTCACCGCGGCAACCATGGGCCGCAGCCTCGAAGCGGCACTGGTTTTTGGCGATGCCACCGCCGCAGAAGATACGCTGGCGACGCTTGGAAGACAGGGGCAATTTTCCGAAGCCACGCTTCTGGACAGCCGTCAGCGTCATTTCGCCGACTGGCGTAATGACGCCTTAGTTAAAAACGAAAAATTCAGTGGTTATATTAGTAAATGGCTGTTTCCTGAACCGACTGTCCAGCCAATCTGGCATCAGGGAAAAATAATCGGTGAGCTTCGTCTGAAGGCGCTCGATCGGTTAATCAGTCATTTTCTCGGTGTTTCGCTGATCGTATTGACCGGTAGTATTCTGCTGGCGTCCGTTATCGCCCTGATGCTCACCCATTCTCTGCACCGCGGTATTGTCACCGCGCTGCAAAGTATTACCGAAGTGGTACATGATATCCGCGAAAACCGCCATTTCTCGCGCCGTGTACCGGAAGAACGTATTGAGGAATTCCATCTCTTCGCCCAGGACTTCAATAGCCTGCTCGGAGAAATGGAGGATTGGCAGCGTCAGCTGCAGGCAAAAAATGCGCAACTGCTGCGCAGCTCGTTACATGATCCACTAACGGGATTGGCGAATCGCGCGGCGTTTCGCAACGTCATCGGTAAACTAATGGACGATGACGAGGCACGCCACAGCTCGGCGCTGCTGTTTCTTGACGGCGATAATTTCAAACTCATTAACGATAACTGGGGACACGCCGCCGGCGATAAAGTCCTTATTGAGGTCGCCAGCCGCCTGATGGCATTCGTTGGCGACCAACACCAGGCATGGCGTCTGGGCGGCGATGAATTCGCCATTTTATTGCACGATGTGCATACAGAAACCGAAGTCCAGGCGCTTTGCGCAACGCTGTCCGAACAGTTTCTCCAGCCATTCAACCTTCACAATGGCCACACGGCAACGCTCTCTCTGAGTATTGGCTATGCTTTGACCTGGGAGCACACCTCGGTGGAGGAGCTGCAGGAACTGGCCGATCAGAATATGTATCGGATGAAAAACCAGCGTTTTCATCACACACAAAAATAAGAAGGAATTACTATGCTCAGGCAATTTATTGCACCCACTCTTCTGGCTGCATTTCTCCTCACCGGGTGCCAGGCGCCAGGTAAGTTTTCTAAAGAACAGGTCGCAGCAATGAAGTCTTACGGCTTTACCGAAGCCGCTGGTGATTGGTCTTTAGGTTTGTCTGACAGCATTCTGTTTGACAAAAACGACTATCGCCTGCGTCCCGAAAGCCAGCAGCAAATCCACAGTATGGCCGCACGGTTAGCTGAGACCGGTATTACCCATAGCCGTCTTGAAGGTCATACCGATAACTACGGCGAAGACAGCTACAATGAAGCGCTGTCATTAAAGCGCGCCAACAGCGTGGCGGATGCCTGGGCTGAAGGCGCGAAGATTCCGCGCAGTAATTTAACCACCCGCGGGTTAGGTAAAAAGTACCCCATCGCCAGCAACGATACCGCTGCAGGCCGTGCTGAAAACCGCCGCGTTACCGTGGTGATCAGCACGCCTTAAGCACGTTAGTCTACCGACTTAACCAGCCTCATCGCTGAAGCCGCGCGCCAGCGCAGGTAATCAACCACGAGGCACGCCGCGAGGCTGACGCCCATCAGCGGCACCGCCAGCCCGAGCAGGAGCGCAATTAGCAGCGCAAGCGCCCGGGCGGCAACACTTAGCCCCAGCCACGCTTGTACCAACGTCTGTGCAGGATTAAACGCACTCTGCGTCGGACGGCGGATCCACCACAGGCGGTAGCCGACGATGATCATGACGCACAGAGCCACCCCGAACGCCACCAACAGCAACTGGTTCGCCAACCCGAACAGTAAACCCATATGAAAATCGACGCCCCATCGGGTCAGCTTAGCCATCAGCGGGAAATCGCTAAAGCGGGTACGATCCACGACTTGTAACGTCTCGCCATCAATGGCCACCGCATCGACCCGTGTCGGCCAGCTACGGTCAATTTCATTCACCGTCCACGCCATCCCCGCGCTTTTGGGCGGCCGGATCTCCAGCTTGCTGGCCGTCAGCCCTGCGGCCTGCGCCACCTGCAATACGCTATCGAACCGATCCGCAGTCACTTTCACCTGTGGCTCATCCATTGCCATATGCGCCATGTGGTGCCCGGCATGCGGATCGGGCGGCATCGCCTCCCCGCCATGAAGTTGCGTATTGACCTGCGGCGTTAGCCAGCCAAACGCGGCGCGCATCTTATCGACGTTACCGCCCGCCCACTGCGACCAGGTTAAGCCAGTGGCGGAAAACAGCAACATGCCAACCAGTAACACCCAGCCCAGCGTCACGTGCAGACGGCGGGTATTTTGCAGCCGATTGTTTATACGCCGCTTCGGACGGGTCATCGCCCATAGCGCAATACCGCCCAACGCCGCAACCCACATCCAGGAGGCCGCCAGTTCGCTGTACAGCCTGCCGCCGTCACCCAACAGCAATGATTTATGCGCGTAATCAATCCACTGGCGCAGCGGTAAAATACCGCTGGTACCGTAAACCGTCAGATCGCCTTTGACCCGTAGCGTCACCGGATCAACAAAAATAGCCCGGTTTTCTGATTCCCCCAGCCGCGGGTCGGCAAACATCACCCGCGTCGTTTCGCCGGCGGTAATACCCGGGCGCACGGCCTGCAGGCGGAGGTTGTTTTGCGTAGCCTCTTTGGCGACGGCAATTTGCGCGCTAAGCGGCTGTCTTTCGCCGTTGAGCGAGCCCTGTAAGGCGTCATGGTACAGCCAGTTTTCCAGCTGCGGCGTGGCGACATACAGCGTGCCGGTCAAGGCCGCGACAAAGATAAATGGTCCGATAAACAGACCAATATAGAAATGGAGGCGCCGCAGCAGGTTTAACCATGCCGGGCGCGAGGTGCAGGTAGTCATACTCTTCCTTTTTTAAAGCAAAAGAGGTCGTTGCGCAGTACGCAGATTCATTTTTATTAAAGGGAAAAAGCAGACAGCCGCGGCGGCGCGCGGGTTTCAGGGTAGAGCCAGGGGAAGTAGTGCCAGTGTTTTAATACCGGGCGAGAAACCGGCAGGCGAATGCGCCGCAGGATCATAGCGAAGAACAGCGCCAGCGCGAACAGTAGCCCCGGTACGTGCGCTAATAGCACGCAATAGCCGCAGGCTTCGGCGTGATCAACCGGCATGCTATGCGCCGGCTGTGACGCGCTGTCAGCGCCGTGCATCATTACCATCTCATGCCCGGACATCCCATCATGAGACTCGCCCATCGGCATAGCATGATGCATGCCCGGCATCGCGCTCATGGGATCTTTCTGTAGCGAAATGGAGATCAGCGGCGCCACCACGATCAGCAGGATCGCAAACAGCGCCAGCCAGGCGGCCCGCCGTTGAAATGCTGGTTGTGAGAAAATAGTGCCGTTCACCGCCCCTCCGAAATCCGGGCGATATTGTAATTGATTTACATCAAAATAGTTAAAATTTAGATAAAAAAAGGGCCAGCCATCTGGCCAGCCCTTTCTATCAGGATGTCGCGAAAGCGAATCTTAGTTAAGACATTCCTACTGACACTCAATACAAATCCAGTAATTACCATAAAAAACAATTAGTTAATTTTATTTTTAATGCAATGAATTGCAGTATTATGAAACCTCTGTCGCCACTTTATCGCCAATTGCTATGGGGGACGATTGCTGGTTGCATTAACAAACGCCGTCGGTGCTGCAACTCGCTTTCGGTGCTGGCGGGGTTGAACAACAAGCCCAGCGAGGCGTTAGCTGCTGAGGTGTTTAAAACAAGTCAGGAAAAGTAGATTGAAGCAAAAACGTCCATTATGATGATCTGAGGGTTAACCAAAAGAAAATCATGACGATGAGTGTTGGATTAATTACAGACGAGCCAGGACGTTTTTACACCTTCCAATCAACATTGCCAGCCGGTGAATACTTTGAATTTCGCCCACGCAACCCAGCACTGAACTCAAAACCCATCGTTGATGACGAAAGCGGGATGTGTATTGGTTACTCCGTCGCTCAGGCTCCCGGGTTATGGCAGATTTATGATGCCGACGGTATGTTTGTCAGGCTGGAAGAGGCGCCATTAGAAGCCCCCCCCTGATTGATCCCACAGACCTCGCTTTAATTGCTTTTGGCGTATTTCGTCTATTTCGTGCGGGTAAAGCATTACTGGAGAGTGGTGTTAAAACCGCCGTAACTGTGAGACTTAGTGAGGCTACAATCAGTCTCTTGCGTGGCCGGCTGAAAATGGGCTTATCAGCTCACACGCTCAGAATGAGTGAGTCATCGGCAAAACATATACTAAACCCCGGCCGCTATGTGCCTTTACAGATCCAGGAAAAGGCCATTCGCTATGGCGCGAGAACGCCGGATCCACTGAAAAAACCAGGCCTTTTCCGGTATGAAGCGCGTATGTATAAACTTGTTGAGAACAAGCAAAATAAAGGCTCATATATTTATAAGTCATACCGTCTTGAGGTTTTAGTCAGGGAAGCTGACTGGACTATCATGCATTTTCAGTACATGCCTTGAAGGGGGAATAATGATAGATATCATCAGCGGTGACAGGCATCTGAAATTAACGCCTTATGAAAGAGTGACTGAACCCGAGATACCATCCTATAGCCGTATTATGGTATGGGTTGAGTTCTCAATTCCTGCCTTAAAAACCGAGTTTGCAGCAGAGTTTTTTGTCGGTCAGTTAGAGCAATTCAGGAATGATACACAAAATTTCCATCAGGCCTTAAAGAATGGGGGGGAATCTAAGGATATTAACTTAACCTCGGCATTCGAGCAGGTTGTACTTAAGTTTCACCAGGCGCATTTTGCCGGGGCTGTTGGCGTCAGCATGGAACTAAAGCCTGAAAACCATGCTGAAAGTATTACGCTTGAGGGCTCCCTCGATATTGATGAAAGTTATTTTCCCGACCTGATCTCAGGTCTCGATGACATCATTTCATGGCAAAACTGATACATGCATTCAGCCATAAGACCGACACTAAGAATGTCGGTTTTTTATGCCATTGAGTCGCGATTTTCCCGTTGTTAACGGCACCGGCTCGCCGATGGTAAACTCCTCCATTTTTTGCGGGGCGCTGGCGGTCATGGCGACTGCTTTACGTGGCTTGCGCTTGCTCATGCTTCCACCTCACCCGCTGCAACAGCAAAAGACCAGTCGCAGCCAAACAGCCTGCGATAATCGTCGGCGCTGCGGTCGTGATATTCATATGCACCGACCGGCCCCGCTACGCTCAAGCCTTCAAATGCCTGTGTGTACGCAGACGCAGATGCAGGTCAGTGTCGGATTCCATAACGGCAGGCGTTGGCTGGATAGTGGTGTCATCTGCCGGTGTGATGGTGAGGCGCTCGGTAGTATTGTTTCCGGGCACGACGTCGAGGTCGTTACCGGTTGAAGTGGATCCCGCGCCGCCACATCTGACGCGAGTGCAACAACATCAGCTCTGGCTTTGACCTGCTTCGGCAGGTTTTTTATCTCTGTCGCTATTTTGCCGCCATCGGCAACAAAAAAGGGGTTAGCATTACGCTAACCCCTTGTTTTATAACACGCTTTGGATGTAGCGTGATGCGCTTATTAGTTAAGACGCTTCTAGTAATCGATATTGAAAATCAACAATATACAAAAATAACAATAAGTTACGCATATCCTAGATATGTTTTAAACCACCCTCGCACATGCTGCGTGGTCATTCGGTGGACATTATCAAGCTCAGGGGATTCAGCTCGACAGCCTGCTCAAGATGGTCAGGAGCGAAGTGTGCGTATTTCATTGTTTCACGAATGTTTGCGTGCCCGAGTATCTTTTGAAGTACGAGAATGTTGCCACCATTCATCATAAAATGCGCACCGAAAGTATGACGCAGGACGTGGGTCTTTTGCCCTTCCGTCAGCTCAATATCTGTGAGCAAAAGCATTTTCTTGAATTCCTGATAGCAGGGCTTAAACATCCTCCCTTGACGGGTAGCTAATTTTTCGTAGAGCCATTTTGGGATGGGAACAGTGCGATTCTTTTTGCCTTTGGTCTTTGTAAACGTCAGTTTGTATGGCGAAAGTTGGGGGCGAGTTAGCCGCTCTGCCTCTCCCCATCGCGCACCAGTTGCCAGACAAATTTCGGCAATCTGTGCAAGGTCTTCATGTCCGTACTTCTGACATGCCAGTATGAGCTGCGGAATTTGCTCTAACGTCAGCCAGGACATCTCTTTTTCAGCCTCTTTGAAGACACGAATACCATCCAGAGGGTTTGGTAAACTCCACTCCCCTAGCCGCTTTAACTCGTTAAATACGGCCTCTAAATATTGCTGCTCCCGATTGACCGTTATCGGCTTTGCTACCCACTTAGCCGGGTCTTTATGATAACCATTGTCAATCTTGCCGCTTAGACGCTGGTCACGATAATGCGCCCAGTCCTTAGCTGTAAGTTGTGATGCTATCGGGTCGCCTAGTCCGTTGCAGACAATTTGCAGTTTAGCCAGTCGGGATTTGCTGGCAACCAGCGCCTGCCCATGCAGATTATGCCAGAGCTGAATAATTTCGCTGAGTTTACGCCGGTCTTCTTTTTCTGACATCCACGGCTTATCTTTGGCCTCATCGCGGTAATATTGCTCATAAGCCACTGCCTCACCTTTGGTGGTGAAGCGTTTACGCACGCGACGGCTTTCTCTCCCATTAACGCGAAAATCACATAGCCACTCACCGGATGAAAGTTTTTTAACAGTCAAATCCCCCCCTTATTTGCTACATCTAGCACTGTGGCTAATAGACTGTCTTATAAACTGAGGTATCATCCCCATACCGAGGGATACTTAAATCAGATCCATCAACTTGATTTTTTTAGCCTGAAACTCCTCATCAGAAATCACCCCAGCCTCTTTAAGCTCTGATAATTTTTTGAGTTGTTCGAATGGATCGTTACTCGCCTTATTTTTTTCGGGTGCTACTGTTTCAGTTCTCAACCCTCGCCCGCTCTCAATTGCTTCAACGAGGGCAAGCTCTGACTCTTTGCTGAATGTTTTAAATTCAAGGTCATCATGGGATGTATGCACCCTTATAACCCTATGACCAAGTGTCGACTTTCTCTCAATAGAGGTGATAGATTTTAAAGGTATAGTTTCAATTACCTCACCAATAAATCCCTTACGATAAAAAGCAACTCTAGTTTCTGTCACAATTAACACGCCATTATGTTGGGTATCTTTTCCACTACCCATCATTTTACCGATATATCCTTCCGCCCACGCAATGACAGACTCACCTGAATTCAAATGACTTGACTTAAATTTCTCAACATGTTTATTTTCTTTCATTGCCAATTCCTTTTTAATAAATTATTTACAGAGACTCAGGGCTGAATCTAAAACCGGAGATATTGACATTTTCACACCGGAATAATTAGGATCATCTTTCCATACTGAATCTAAATCGTAACCTTCCATTTTTCCGGACTTAACAGCGCTGGAAGCCATACCGTTAAGAGGATAGCGGTTATCTGTAGCGGTATCATAAACAAAAGCATATGCACCATTAACACAGGAAACCGTAGCCTTTTCAAAAGTCAGAGGCCATGTATTACCAAATGATGATCCATCTAACGCCTGCGTTTTCTCGGCTGCGAACGTAGATGAACAGAGAACAAGTAACCCAAAAGCAAATAATGAGCGCATCATAAAATCCCTTATATATGTTTCTCAATTGTAAAAATAACCGTACCTGACGGTGTAATATCAGATAAATTGCATTCAAACTCAGCAGAATCATTGGACAACCGAACTTTATTTCCGGGTAGCCGAATCACATTGAACACATCCATTGCACCATCAATACTGATGAGCCAGCGGCCGTTAGCAATATTCTTTGCAGAAATATCAACCAGCCAAGATTTACCCATACCTTCAACAAACATCAGACCATCATGATTATCAGGAATCATTGACGGGTCAGCCAACCAGTTACCTATTTTTTTTAATTCACCGTTTTCAAGGCGGTATTTTCTAATTGTGGCTAATGCCGTTTGCTCTGTGGGTAAGGTCACATTACTTTCATAAAGTCCACCGTTACCTGTGGCAAGCCAGTATAAAGATGCTCCCGTATCTAAAGCACATACGATAACAACATCCCCCGGGAAGTGCTCACGGCGAACCCAAGCGCTCATCGTGCCGGATGGTATATCGAGATGGTCGCCCAGCTCCTTTTGCATGGTAAAGCCGTAAGCCTGCATGATGCGCTGCAAAATCTCTTTCCCGCCTGAGCTTTGCATTGCCTCCATCAGTCGTATTCCCTGCATAGGGTAATGACCAGGCTCAAATCTTACATTTGTAAGTTCACCACCTTCCATAAGCCATTTAAGGTCTGCGCCAGTATCGAGAGCACACTGGACTATGTAGTCTCCAGGAACCTTACCCCGCTTGACCCAATTACTAATGGTGGGCAATGGAATTTTTGCGAGGTCAGAGTAAGCCTGTCTTGTTCTAACTCCATAAGAAACAAGGATTCTATCAATGACATCTCTGACGGACTTCTCTTCTTTATCCATTTGGATACCTAAATTATTTTCAATTTAACCTTTACAGGTTTTCATATGGAAAGTAGTATCCGTCCTGCACCCTGAGAATGTGCGAGAACATACTAAAAATGAATCTAACCGGAGATAATTACCTATGAATCTTCAAATTGCAATCCCCAATGGCCCGGACTTCCTCTCATATGAAGAGTTTGCAAAGCAGTACGGATGCAGCCTGAACACCGTTAAAGAGATGGTAAAGCGCGGCGAGCTGCTACTGGTGCCCCGTACCCGAGAGGGTAGCCTCGGCCGTATCAACATGATTGCCTTCCGTACGCGATTACTCGCTCAGGCGATTAATTCGCGCTATGCCGTATTCCAGTAACTTAATTTTGCAAGTTAAAGGGAGTTACAGCATGTTAGATTTTCGCGTTTCGTCACATGCACACTTTGACGACGCCTGCAAAAAATTCGCAGCCACTCATAACGTGAAAGAGCTGGCGGATAAAGCAGGCATCAAACCGCATACGCTTTACAACAAATTAAACCCGGAACAACCGCACCAGTTAACGCCGCGCGAAATCTGGACACTGACAGACCTGACCGAAGACTCTACCCTAGTCGATGGTTTTCTGTCTCAGATCCATTGCCTGCCGTGCGTGCCAGTCAACGAACTTGCAAAAGAGAAACTGCAATCCTATGTCATGCGCGCCATGAGCGAACTCGGTGAACTGGCAAGCGGCGCTGTTTCAGGCGACCGCCTTACCCCTGCACGCAAACAAAATATGATTGCTAGTGTTAATGCTGGTATTCGCATGTTGTCACTGTCGGCAATGGCTTTACAGGCGCGGCTTCAGGCTAACCCGGCAATGACAAGCGTTGTAGACACCATGAGCGGCCTCGGTGCCTCATTCGGTCTGATGTGAGGTGCTTATGTTGAATACTGAACCGTCATTTGCATCACTGCTTAAAAAGCAAAGTCCCAGCATGCACTACGGCCACGGCTGGATCGCAGGTAAGGACGGCAAGCGATGGCACCCGAGCCACTCACAGGCTGATTTACTGGCTGGCCTCTCCACTCAAAAGCAGGGGGAATTATGGCTATCGAAGCTGTTTCCGCGACTGTTCCGCTAAAAGCGGGTGAACGTCTGGCCGGTCTCAATCATGTGGCTGAATTGCGCGCGAGATATTGGGGCGATAGCTGGAAAGAGGTTGAGCGCTTTGTCGATGACATGCGCGATAAACGTGACCCACAATTTGAAGAAAATAATCGGGCGCTGGCCGCTATTTTCTTTCTGGCAAAAATACCGGCGGCTCGTCATGAGCTCGAATTAAGTGAGCTGACTACTGACGAGAAAAAGGCGCTTATTAAAGCGATGAATCATTTTCGTGCAGTGGTGAGTTTATTTCCCAAACGGCTAGCCATGCCGAATTAATCCAAACAGAAATTTAATGGCGTAAACCCGCCGGGCTTCTTATTGCCCGAAATCAGGAGAGTTAATTATGCGTAATACCGAAATCCGTAGTTTTAACACTGATTGTGATGCGCTGGCCGTATTGCTGACCGATGCAAAAAAAGAAGAGCGTAAAGACCGAGCGCTCGCTGTTTCCATCCGCCTTGAGGCGCTGGCTATCCATATCACCAAAGAAGGTATGAGCGGCACTGAAGCTGCCGAACTGCTGCGCCGTGAAGCAACCCGCTTTGAGAATGAATCACGGGAGCTGCACTAATGGCCGACGCAATGGATTTAGCACAACTGCGCGAGCAGGAAGACCGCGAACGCCACATCAGCAACGCGCGCAGCCGTATCGCTGCACCTTCCCGTTTTCTTTGCGAGGAATGTGACGCACCTATCCCGGAAGCTCGCCGCATTGCGATTCCGGGCGTGACCTTTTGCGTGACCTGCCAGCAAATCGCCGAGCTCAAATCAAAACACTATAAGGGCGTGTAAATGAGCATTCGAATCGAAATAGGTGATAAATGGGTTATTACCAGCGACCAGTATCAATTCATTCTGACTGAAAAAAAAGTCGTTAAGTCTGGTAAAAAATCTGGCGAGGAATGGCTCGACACTATCGGCTATTACCCGAAAATTAATCAGCTTATTTCCGGGTTGATTCATCACCATATTCAGCAGACATCAATTACCACCCTTGATGCAATGGCCGCTGAAATTGAGCGTGTCGGAGAAATGTGTGCCTCCTCTATCAAGGCGACGGCATGAGAAAAACACATCAACTAAAAACTCGGCCTGAGTTTTTTCAGGCTGTCATCAATGGAACGAAAAAAGCCGAGTTTCGCCGTGCTGACCGTGCTTTTGCTGTAGGGGATTTACTTTGCTTAAACGAGTATGGAGCCTGCGAATGTGACCCGAAAAAGGTCGGTTTTACCGGCGCTTTTGTCTATGTGCTGGTGACTCATGTAACTGACCTTAGCGAGTGGGCTCCCGGCTATTTGATGCTAAGCATACAGCTTAGGCAAATGGGGGAACTATGCGGGTAAGCGTTAACTTTGCTTACCCGTGGAACGCTCCCCGGTCAGCAATAGCCAGCCCATATCTTACCTATGACCAACAGTACCGCCGCGACCGTATGTTCGCGGCTTTGCTTCATGCGAGAAAAGTGCTTTCTCTCCAGCCCGAGCGCGTGCGCTTTGACGTTTATCGCACCGCAGCGCTGCTGGAGCAAAGTCAGGGCAGTCAACGAGCCAATGCCTTTTTAATCAGCTTTTGTAAAAAGGCATTGCCGCGTCTTGAACTGGTCGCAAAAAAATATGAGTACGCGGGTATCAACAGCAATGTTTCAGCCGCTGTTTTTGGTGGTCATTTTGATACCCAGCTTATGCAATATCTGGCGTCACGCATGGTCAATATGGTCGCCAGATATAATCGCCTCCCTGATATGGCGCGCGCCGATATTGACCTGCTGGCCGCTGATATCGCTAATTTCATCCGGTCAGAGCTGGCCGGCATTGATGACACCGGATTTAGTGAGCTCAAAACGCTGTACACCTGGTACATGCGCGCCGGTATTATTTCCCTACAATTCAACGTTACCCCGCCGCATTGGGAGCGGATGACAAAGAAATATGTCGGTGAGGATGAAATCACACCGGCTATCACCCGCATGTTTAACGATACGTGGTGGCGTGGTCGTCTACGTCGCGTCGCGGCCGCATGGCGCGAACATCTGCAAATTGCCGTTGGCAACGTCAGTAAGAAAAAGCATGCATACGCGAGTAAAAACTGCGTGACTGACTGGCGCGAGCAGAAGCGCCGCACGCGTGAATTTCTCAAGGGGCTGGATCTCGAAGACGAAGACGGCAACCGCATCAGTCTTATCGAAAAATACGACGGTTCAGTCGCTAACCCTGCGATACGTCGCTGCGAGCTGATGACCCGCATCCGTGGGTTTGAAAATATCTGCAATGAACTCGGTTATGTCGGGGAGTTTTACACCCTGACTGCACCGTCTAAATATCACGCCACGACTAAAGCGGGATACCGTAACAGCAAATGGAATGGTGCCAGCCCATCGGACACGCAGAGCTATCTAACTGGCCTTTGGGCGCGCATACGCGCCAAGCTGCACCGGGAAGAAATACGCATTTTCGGCATACGTGTTGCCGAGCCTCATCACGACGGAACGCCGCACTGGCACATGCTTATGTTCATGTTGCCGGAAGACGTCGAGCGCGTGCGTCTCATCATCCGTGATTATGCGTGGGAGGAAGACCACCAAGAGCTGAGAAGCGATAAAGCCAAAAAAGCGCGCTTTCATGCCGTGGCCATTGACCCGGAAAAGGGCAGCGCTACCGGCTATGTTGCTAAATACATTTCGAAAAATATCGACGGTTATGCTCTCGATGGTGAAACCGATGACGAAAGCGGTGAGCTGCTCAAAGAGACCGCCCCTGCCGTATCAGCATGGGCGGCTCGCTGGCACATCCGTCAATTCCAGTTTATAGGCGGTGCACCAGTGACGGTATACAGAGAGCTTCGCAAAATGGCCGACCCAGAAACGGCAAGAGCGCTTAGTATTGAATTCGCCGCCGTACATGATGCGGCTCATTATGGTCGTTGGGCTGACTATGTCAATGCTCAGGGTGGGCCTTTCGTTCGTAGAGACGATTTACAGGTTCGGACTCTTTACGAGCCACGTACTGAACTTAATAAGTATGGAGAGGAAACTGTATGCATTAAAGGCGTCTACGATTCCAACATCGGCGCAGGTTCCCCAATTTTAACCCGGCTCACTCAGTGGAAAATTGTGCCAAAGCGTGCCGTTGATTTGGCCGTTGACCTTAAGGGCGCTCCTGCGCCCTCTCGGAGTTCTGTCAATAACTGTACGGGAAGCGAAGGCGATCCACCGGCACTGGATTTAACAAAACCATTGAGTCGGCGTGAAAAACGAGAGCTGACCAACCGACTCAGGAAGAAAAAGCCAGCAACACGGCGAAAATTCATCCACGGAACGGATGAGCAAAACGCAGCAATAGCGAAAACCATAGACGAGATACATCTGACAACCGGCAACACAATCAGCCGGGGCGAAGCCCTGCACCTGATGGCGGGTGGTAAAAGCTGTTTTAAGGGCAAATGGCTACGCGGGACAGCAAGAGGAGAAATATTTTCTGCAGCCCCATCACAGTAGGCTAAGTTTAAGAGCATCCTCAAGCGTGCCGCAGATTTTTTAGTCGCTGCAAAAATTTATCGTGAGTAATCCGCCTTCATATCATGTACATACACCGCTTAGTTGAAAGACATTTTACTTCACATTATATGTCATTACTGATACTGTATAAAAATACAGTGTTTTGAATTGGGAGAGATTTCATGGTTGGGGAGCCTTTCAGCCACACAGAACAAAAATGGGCTTGTGTTCAATTCATCGCCGAAGTATCTCTGATAGCAAACTGCAAGCCGTCAGAACTTAAACTTGCACTGACTCTCATTGCTGATCTTGCACATAGTGAAATAAAAAATAGTGCTACCAAGGATTTATTTCACTGTGTAGAGTAGTTATCCAAGATATAAGCCATGTCATATAACATGGCTTATATTTCTATATTGCATTTTTGATATTAATTAGTTTCTGATCTAAAGTGCGAAAACACTCTAGCAAAAAATTAACATCATCAAATTCGTCTTTAGGATTTATTTGCTGATTAACCCTCGCCGACAAATGAGCGATCTCGCCACGCTTCGAACCAAAGCTATCTAACTTTGGAAGCATTTCTGGTTCCAACTCATCTATATCTACACCAGTTGGAAATATTAATGACTTGAAATTCTTTGCCTTAATTCCATGATTGGCGCTGATTTTATCTATAAATTGTCTACTTGCAATATTCATGATTTCACTGAGTGATTCTTTAGGATTCGTTCTTGCCCGAGATAAATTAATCAGCTCCTGATTATTTTGCTCATCGCCAACCGACCAACAGCTATGATAAGCCGCAAGGAACGAAACGATCGTCATCGATGGCCTTTTATTTCGCCTCCATTGCTGTAGTGCATGCAATACTGTCTCTTTCGAAATATCCTCAAGGTAAGATTCGAATTCAGCATGAGTCAATAGGCGGTACCCCTTCGCCATATCTAACTGAACAGGATCGTATTCACCTATAGGTGAAAACTCAGGAGGAAGCAAATGCCTTCTTAATTCATCTAACCTCTCCTGCAAAGCAATAAACCGCTCAGAACTGACCATAATCACACCACTTTTATTCTATTAATAGAATCATCGAGCTTGAAATTTGGCAAATTAGTATTTAACAAGTTATTTAATTCATTAAACCAAACTGAAATTCTAGTATGCGTTGATTTCAAACTTTTTGTCGTGGTTTCAATAGACGCAAGGAAATAGTAGTGATCCTTACAAAGTGTTCTAAATAGTTCCTCGACCTCACTCTCTCTCCCAGCAACAGCAGAGCGAACCTCTGGATAAGAAAATGAAAGTGCCATAATATCGAAAATAGCCCTATTAAATCTCTTCTCGTAATCAGCAGCAAACCATTTTTTATAACTATTAACCCCAAAAATACTCAAAATAGTCTCATGAGCATAATTTAGTTGCTTAAATTGCTCTAAAACCAAATGTTCTACACTAGGCCAATCCTTATTGAATTGCAAACATGTATTATCCAAGAACCTCTTTAGATCACCTGAATATTCAGTAATGAAATTTTTTAGAGCATAATACCTAAGTAATAACTCGTTATCTCGCATACGGAAGTCGGGTTTCTTCAACTTCAGTATATCTCTAATCGCTTGGTTATCTGGTGCATTAGCATCAATAAAAGAAACAAAAGCCCCCGGATGAAGGGCTTGCCTTAACTCTTGAGGCGCCAATTGGACACTGCCAGTATTTAGCCGTAAAAACACATGATAAAGAAACTCTTCACTCGGCCAATTTTTAATTACAACCGTCCTTATCGGCTGATTTTCAAATGCCGCAACATCACTATAAAAACTCGCATCATCTTTAAGATCATGCAGGTTTTTCCCTTTGAGGTCTGTCCTTATTTCTAGACCACTCAATTTTAGCTGTTCATAAACCGTATCATCTTTTTCAGCGGCAAACTGTCGAATACTTAGCAGTCGTTGCTTTCCATCAAGAACTATATAAGCTCCTCTCTGTTCCTTCCTTTCTGCCAGTACTAACTGAGGTATTGGCAAGCCCAATATCAAGGACTCAATAAAGTTACTTTTCCTTGTTTTATCCCAAGCATCACGCCGTTGGAAATCCGGGTTCAATTGAATATTATTTTTATTAATCTGGTTTATAATAGTTTCCGTTGTCCAGTCGGTACCACTGACTACTGCAGCAGAGAAGTCCGTCCCTGCGGCCAATTCAACATCATCTTCGTTTTCAGCCTGTTCATCATACTCAAAAAAATGTTCTGACATATAGTCCCTCTCTATACAGTTTTAAGCTGTGTAATCACCAGCGTTAGCAATAAAGCTACAAATTCGAATGTAATACAGTATTGCATTAAAGTGCATCAAAACGCATGTGCCTAGTAAGGTTGCTCTTAGCACCTAATACTGCATCATATCTCTATGAAACTCCCTCATGCAATTGCATTAAAAGCAACCCGTTAAGTGCGCAGGCGTGGCGGGGAAAGCATTGCGCGCCAGCGGTAGTGCGCATTATTAAAAATTATCGTCTGAGCGCGTCGTTACGGCGCTGTCGTGGTCGCTGTCGGCTCGTTGGTGGTCTAATGTAGTTGCGCGCGTGTGGCGCGTCTGAGGCGTGATGATGGCGGGATATGAAAAAGCCGCCATCGCGGCGGCCTGGGGATGATTATTCCGGGTTATCGAGGCTGTAATTTTTAAACCTGATGACTTCCGTGCCGAGCCAGTCGTTTACCTCCCTGAATCTGTCCTGTAGTGGCGACAGCTCGTTACGCACAAAGACTTTTGCCACCTTCTCAACGTCGCCGAGTGAACCGATATTCTCGGGCTTGCCGCCCATAAGCTGGAACGGTACGCGGTGCGCGTCCATCAGGTCAGCGGCGCTGGCTTTCTTGATGTTAAAAAAATCATCCTTTGTGGCGACTTCGCTCAGTGGCACGATTTTGATGCCGTCCGGTTTCCCGCCGGGAGCGTAGAAAAACAGGTTTTTAAAGTTGCCGAGCCCCTTCGAGTTACGCATCGCCTCGCGCAGCGATTCGACGTCGGTCGCGCTCTGCGCCGGGTCGGTCACATACATGATGTAACCCGCGTGTGCGCCGTTCTGGTAATACTTGCGGCGAAATAGTGTCGCGGATTCATTCAGCCAGGCGGAATTAAGAGCGCTGAGATATTCCGGCAAGCCGTAAATCTCCTGATTGATGTCGGGCTCCAGCAGGTGAAAAACCGTATCAGGGGCGAATTCGTGAGGCTGAGTGAAGTTTTCCACAAACCAGAAAATCGAGTCGTCGACCCCGCGCCGGGTATATTTAGCCGGTGAGGCCAGCAACCTGATTAACTGGCCGGTGACGCTGTGGCGTTGCTCAAGAAAGGCATTGCCGAAAACCAGATAGTCGAGAGCAAAGCGGCTGAAATCCTGACGAGACAGCAACGGGTGCGGGATATAGGTACTCGCGAGCACATTGCGCTTAACGTAAATCGGTGAGCTGTGATGTACGGCAGAGCGCAGGCTCTTTGCCAGCCCGGAGAAACTGACCGGCGGCTCGTACCATTTGCCGTTACTGATGCACTCGACGTAATCCAGAATATCGCGCTTATCGAGTACCGGCACCGGCTCACCAAAGGTGAACGCTGTTGTTTTTGGCGGTGCGCTGGCGGTCAGATGCTGTGACTTGCTGGCCTTTTGCGCAGCGGCTTTACGGGATTTTTGCTTACCCATTTTTAATTAAACTCCAGAATAGATTTTGGCTGCATGCCGCTACCGGCAGAAAGCGGTTCGTTTAACAGAGCGTGCATGGTCGCCCACGCGATATCGGCGTGACTGGCTTCCTCGGTGCGGCTGGCCTCATAGGTGGCGCTGCGCCCGCTGCTGGTCATGGTTTTGCGGATGGACATAAACGACTGCGTGACGTCGGTTGCCCCGGCATCGTATTCCAGACAGCCGCGGCGAATGGTGTCTTTTGCCTTGAGCACCATTGCGGTTTTCATTTCAGGTGTGTAACGGATACCGCGCGCTGCCGGGAAGAATGAGCGCACCAACTGATAAACGCCGAGGCCGAGGCCGGTCGCGTCAATGCCGATGTATTCAACGTTATATTTCTCGGTCAGCTTGCGGATCCCCTCTGCCTGTGCGGCAAAGTCCATGCCTTTCCACTGATGGCGCTCAAGCATGCGGAACTTGCCACCCGAGACCACCGGCGGCGCGAGTACGACGCACCCGGCGCTGTCGCCAGTGTGTGACGGGTCGTAGCCAATCCAGACCGGGCGGGATCCGAATGGATAATCGGCGAACGGGGCAAAGTCTTCCCATGATTCCATCACGTCGACCATGCAGCGCTGCAGCTCCTCGAACGGGAACACCGACGCTTTGTCGTCGACAAATTCGCACATAAACAGGTTTTTAAAGTCTTCTGCGCTGTTTTCGCGTTTGAGCTGGTCAAGGTCAAACAGGGTGCAGCCACCGGCAAGCGCGTCCTCAATGGTGACAATCTGCCGCCACTGTCCGTCGTCGCAGAGCTGACCACCGGCAAGCGCGGTGTGGCTGATATCGATATCGATACGCTCGGCGATACTGCTGCGCCCCTTGTTGAACAGTTCGCCAGACCAGAAGGGGTAAGCACCATGCGCCAGCGTGGAGGGCGTCGAAAAATAGGTTGAGCGCAGGTGTTTTTGCGAGGCCATACCCGAGGCGACTTTGCGCAGACGCTGAAAGTTCGGGATCCAGAAAATTTCGTCGACATACAGGTCGCCGTTATGGCTCTGCGCCGTGTTGGAATTGGTACCGAGAAAAATCAGTTTTGCGCCGTTGTTGCCGATGACAATCGGGTCGCCGGTCAGGTCGACGTCGACCAGTCGCGCAAACTGGATGATGTACTCGCGGAACACGTAAGCCTGCGTTTTACTGGCCGACAGGAAAATCTGGTTATGGCCGGTTTTGAGCGCGCGCAGCAGCGCCTCGCGGGAGAAATAGAACGTCGCGCCAATCTGGCGGGATTTGAGAATATCGCGAATACGGTGCGCCAGCCCTGCGCGGTACCACTGCAGCTGATACTCGAAAGACTGGTCGAAGAATATTTCTTCCAGCTTTGCGATAGCCTCGTCGCTGAAAAAGTTCTTTTTCGGTTTCTTACGCTCGCCTTTGTTGCGGTTGGCAACGTTGGGGTTAAGGTCGACCTCGTTGCCGGTCTGGCTGTAGCGGTTAACGCGCGCCAGTCGCTCAATCTGCCGCCCGAGCAGGTCAATCTCTTTGAAGTCGCCGCCTGACTTTTGTGGCTTAACGATGAGCTGAATCAGCCTGGCCTCAAGGCTGCTTTCGACGCGGGAAATCGGTGCAATACCGTCCCAGCCGTCGCGCTGCTTCCAGCTCTGCACGGTCGGGCGTTTGACCTGCAGCATTTCGGCAATCTGTGGCACGGAAAAGCCCTGCCAGTAAAGCAGCGATGCCTGTCGTCGCGGGTCATGCAACAAGGTTGTATCGGTGGAAATGGTCATTGATGCCTCGCCGTAATGGATTCAGGGCAAGGCTACTTAATGGCCGCCAGTGATTCGCTAAGGTGCTGTTGTGTGGGAGGTTGTCCAGTCGTGACAGGTGGCTGAGGGTGGTCTGAGTCTGGAAACTGGCGGTGACCCGTAACCACAACCTCAGGACTCCTGACAATGGCAAAAAAAGTCTCAAAGTTCTTTCGTATTGGCGTCGAGGGTGACACCTGCGACGGGCGAATTCTCAGCGGTAATGATATTCAGGAAATGGCCGAAACCTATGACCCGCGCGTCTATGGTTGCCGCATCAATCTCGAACACATTCGCGGTCTGCTGCCTGATGGCGTATTTAAACGTTATGGCGATGTTGTTGAGCTGAAAGCCGAGAAGATCGACGACGATTCCGCGCTGAACGGCAAATGGGCATTGTTCGCCAAAATTACCCCGACCGATGACCTTGTCGCGCTGAATAAAGCCGCGCAGAAGGTCTACACCTCTATGGAAATTCAGCCGAATTTTGCCAATACCGGCAAGTGCTACCTCGTTGGTCTGGCTGTGACCGATGACCCGGCAAGTCTCGGCACTGAATATCTCGAATTCTGCCGCACCGCGAAGCACAACCCGCTGCAGCGCTTTAAGGCCAATCCTGAAAACGTCTTTTCCGTCGCCACTCTGGCGGAACTGGAATTTGAAGACGTCCCCGGCACGGTGCTTAACAGTCTGGTCGATAAGGTGAGCGCCATTTTCAGCCGCAAACAGGTCAGCGACGATGCGCGTCTGAATGATGTGCATGAAGCGGTGACCACCGTCAGCGAGCATGTGCAGACCAACCTGACCGCACAGGATAAGCGTATTTCCGATATAGAAACCGCATTTGCGACCTTCAAACAGGAACTGACCGGCAAGGTTGAAGAAACCAGCCAGGCATTTTCCGTCCTGAAAACCACCCTCGATAAAACCGAAAGTTTCAGCCAGCCGCGACGCGCAAAAGCCAGCGGCGGCGGTGGCGATGAGCTGCTGACCGACTGCTGATAACCCGCAGGTCTGAAACCGGGCGGCGACCCCGCCCGATGCTGTGACTAACCCATTAATTTATAAAGGAAATACTATGCGTCAGGAAACCCGTTTTAAATTCAATGCCTATCTGAGCCAGCTCGCCAAACTGAACGGCATCAGCGTTGAAGACGTCAGCAAAAAATTCACCGTCGAACCGTCCGTTACGCAAACCCTGATGAACACCGTACAGGCGTCATCCGCGTTTCTGAAGATGATTAACATTTTTCCGGTTGATGAACTGAAAGGTGAAAAAATCGGTGTGGGGGTAGATGGCACTATTGCCAGTACGACCGACACCTCTGGCGACGATGAGCGCGAAACATCTGACTTTGTCGCGCTTGAATCCAATAAGTATGAGTGCGATCAGGTCAACTTTGACTTCCACCTGCGCTATAAAACGCTCGACCTGTGGGCGCGTTTTAAGGACTTCCAGCGCCGCATTCGCGACGCCATTATCCAGCGTCAGGCACTGGATTTCATCATGGCCGGTTTTAACGGCACTCATCGTGCACCGACCTCGAATCGCAAAACCAACCCAATGCTGCAGGATGTGGCGGTCGGCTGGCTGCAGAAGTATCGCAATGAAGCCCCGGCACGCGTGATGAGCAAAATCACCGATGCTGACGGCAAGGTCGTTTCCGATGTGATCCGTGTTGGCAAAAACGGCGACTATGAGAACCTCGACGCGCTGGTAATGGATGCGACAGGTACCCTGATTGATGAGGTTTATCAGGACTCAACCAAACTGGTTGCTATTGTCGGTCGCAAGCTACTGGCCGATAAATATTTCCCGCTGGTTAATAAACAGCAGGAAAACAGCGAATCGCTTGCGGCAGACGTCATTATCAGCCAGAAGCGCATCGGCAACCTGCCTGCAGTGCGCGTGCCCTACTTCCCGGCGAATGCGGTGTTAGTGACCACGCTGGAAAACCTCTCTATCTACTTCATGGATGATAGTCATCGCCGTTCAGTCATCGAAAACCCCAAACGCGACCGCGTGGAAAACTACGAGTCGATGAACATCGATTATGTGGTCGAGGCGTATGCCGCCGGGTGCCTGCTGGAAAATATCACCCTGGGCGATTTCACCGCGCCTGCTGCACCGGAAAGCGGAGAGTAAACCCATGACGAGCCCCGCACAGCGTCACATGATGCGGGTCTCGGCCTCAGAAGCCGCGCAGCGGGAAAAAGCCCCGCTGCGCCATGCAACCGCCTACGAGCAGATGCTGGTAAAGCTGGCCGAAGACCGCCGCACGTTAAAAAACATCCGTTCAAATGAGCGTAAAGCCGAGAAAAAGCGCGAGCTGTTGCCGTTCTATGCGCCGTGGGTCGCCGGGGTGCTGGCTGATGGCCGTGGTGCACAGGATGACATTGTAATGACCGTCATGCTGTGGCGTCTCGATGCCGGTGATATCGCTGGCGCGCTGGAAATAGCTCCTTATGCGTTGAAATACGGCCTCACCTCTGACCATCGCCGCACGACGCCTTACATGCTGGTTGAAGAGGTGGCACTTGCCGCACAGCGCCTGCGTGATGCCGGTGAGCCTGTCAACCTAGCATTACTGCTGACCACCATCGACCTGACCGACGGTGCCGACGTTCCCGATATGGTGCGCGCCCGTCTGCATAAAGTGACCGGCCTGACCCTGCGCGATGCCGGTCAGAGCGCGGAGGCGCTGGCACAGTTTCAGCGCGCTATGCAGCTCGACCGCAACGGCGGTGTACGCAAAGCGATTGAGCAACTGGAACGCGCATTAAAGCCAAAACCAGAAACGGCACCCCGTAAAACGACTAAACCGCGCACGCGCAAACCTGCCACCAAACCGGCGGCAAAGCGCGGGCGTCCACCAAAGGCGGTTAAAACCGCCGGTTAACTGAACGCTCCCCGAGCCGGGCGGCACGCCGGTCAAAGCAGGTATTGACCCTGACGGCGACCGGCGTCCACCGCCCAACCTAACGAGGTTGTCATGACGACAGTGATACTGAATCAGCCCGATGAACTGCAGGACATTCCGGGCGTGGTGATTCCCGCCCCCGAGACGGGCGACGCAGTGATTAAAAACACGTTCTTTTTTCCTGATGTGGATCCGAAGCGGGTGCGCGAGCTGATGCGCCTTGAGCAGACGGTGTCCGATGCCCGCCTGCGTAACGCTATCAAGACCGGCATGGCCGAAACCAATGCGGAGCTTTACGACTACCGGCTGCGCCAGCTTGCCGCAGGGTTTAAGCAACTGGCCGACGTGCCTGACGCCGAGGAAATCGACGGCGAGAATGTGCGCGTTTTCCACTACCTGAGCGCCGTAACGGCGATGACAACCGCCACCCTCTATGAGCGTTATCGCGGCGTTGAGGCTACCGGTAAGGGTGACAAAAAAGCCGACAGCGTCGAAACCACCATTGATGATCTGTGGCGGGATATGCGCTGGTCGGTTGCGCGCCTGCAGGATAAGCCACGTTGCATCGTGGGTCAGCTCTGATGAAAGCCTATGCGATGCAGGGCGATACCCTCGATGCGCTTTGCGCCCGGTATTACGGGCGCACTGAGGGCGTTGTCGAGACGGTGCTGCAGGCTAATCCGGGTCTGTCTGAGCTGGGCGTCATTCTGCCGCATGGCACGGCGATTGACCTGCCCGACGTGGCATCGTCGCCCGTAACTGAAACTATCAATCTTTGGGAGTAACCATGACAGAAGGGGAAAAAGGCGTCCTGTCGTTGTTTTTGATTGGCGCGATGATTGTTGTCGGAAAAGTGCTGGCCGGTGGTGAGCCCATCACCCCGCGCCTGTTTATCGGTCGCATGTTGCTCGGTGGTTTTGTCTCGATGGTCGCCGGTGTCGTTCTGGTGCAATTTCCTGATATGTCACTGCCTGCTATCTGTGGAATTGGATCCATGCTTGGCATCGCCGGTTATCAGGTCGTGGAAATCGCCATTCAGCGCCGCTTTAAATCGCAAAAGGGGGAGAGTGATGCCGGTCATTAATACTCATCAGAATATCGCCGCGTTTCTGGACATGCTGGCGTATTCAGAAGGAACGGCGACGCATACGCTGACAAAAAATCGTGGTTACGACGTCATTGTCACTGGCCTTGATGGCAAGCCGGAGATTTTCAGCGACTACAGCGACCACCCGTTCGCGCATGGTCGACCCGCGAAAGTGTTTAACCGTCTGGGCGAAAAGTCCACGGCATCCGGGCGTTATCAACAGCTTTATCGATACTGGCCGCACTATCAGAAACAGCTCGCATTACCGGATTTCAGCCCACTGTCGCAGGACAAACTTGCGATTCAGTTAATCCGGGAGCGTGGCGCGATTGACTATATTAAGGCGGGGCGTATTGAACGTGCAATTTCCCGCTGCCGCAATATCTGGGCGTCATTACCGGGGGCCGGTTATGGCCAGCGTGAGCACAATCTCGAAAAACTGGTGGCCGTCTGGCACACAGCTGGCGGGGTGATGGTATGAAAATCCTGATAACGCTCCTTGTACTGGCCATGCTTGGTCTGCTGTGGTTGCGCCATGAGAACGGCAATTTATCCCGCGCCTTTGAGACGGCAAACCGCGTCGCGAGCGAGCAAAAGACGACGATTGGCATGCTGAAAAATCAGCTCAGTGTAGCCGGTCAGCTCGCCAGACGTAATGAATCCGCGCAGGTAGCACTGCGCGAACAGCTCGCAGAGGCCAGTGCAGAAGCCAGTCGCCGTGAGCAGACGATAACGAGGTTACTCAATGAAAATGAAGCCTTTCGCCGCTGGTATAACGCTGCTCTGCCTGATGCTGTGCGTCGGCTGCACACCCGCGCCGCCTGCGCCAGCGCCGGTGATTGTGGTCAACGGATGCCCGAGGGTGAGCCTTTGCCCGATGCCGGGAAGTGACCCGAAAACAAATGGCGACCTGAGCGCGGATATACGCCGCCTTGAGGGGGCGCTGACCGCCTGCGCGCTGCAGGTCAAAACCGTCAAACACTGTCAGGATGAACTCGATGCAGAAGCACAAAAGCCTGCGCAAAGCGCTGATTAACGCCGTGCCGCAGCTCCGAAATAACCCCGATATGCTGCGCCTTTTCGCCGATAACGGGCATACCGATTCCCGACTGGCGAGCTCGCTGTCGTTTGAAAAGGTGTACGTGCTTAACGTAGTGGTGACCGACTTCACCGGCGATCTCGATTTGATTTTCGTCCCGGTGCAGGCATGGCTGCGCGAACATCAGCCAGACATCATGACCACCGACGAGGGGCGGGAAAAGGGATTCACCTGGATTATTGATATCAATAACGACGATTCGCTCGATATCAGTATCAGCCTGAGACTCACCGAGCGTACCCTCGTTAAAGAGGTCGATGGGGCGCTGCATGTCAGCTATGCCCCGGAGCCGTCGCCACCTGAGCCGGTGACACGCCCGGTTGAGCTGTACATTAACGGTGAGCTGGTGAGTAAGTGGGATGAGTGAATTAACCGCGCTGCAGGAGCATCTTTCCGGTCTGATTACCTGCCTGTCACCGGCGGCAAGGCGGAAAATGACGGCTGATATTGCGAAAAAGCTGCGCACCAGCCAGCAACAGCGGATTAAGCGACAGCAGGCACCCGACGGCACCCCGTATGCCGCGCGAAAGCGCCAGCCGGTGCGGGGTAAGAAAGGCCGCATTAAGCGTGAAATGTTCTCCAAACTGCGCACTAACCGCTTTATGAAAGTGACCGGTAACGATAGCGCGGCGGTGGTGGAATTTACCGGAAAAGTGCAGCGCATCGCCCGTGTGCATCAGCTCGGATTAAAGGACAGGCCAACCCAAAGAAGCGCTGCAGTCGAATACCCACAGCGCCAGCTTTTAGGTTTTTCGTCGTATGACAGGATATCAGTTGAGACTGCTATTTTCGATGAAATCGTTCATCACATAAAAGGCTAGACCTTTTGACATTTTTTAGAGTAATTTATCCATGTTTACCTAGGGGGATTTATGGACGATAAAAAATATCAGGTTTTTGTCAGCTCAACGTATGTTGATTTAATAGAAGCACGTAAAAAAATAATTGAAACAGTATTGAGTCTCTATCATTTTCCCGTTGGCATGGAAATGTTTAGTGCGGATGATTCCGAACAGTGGGATATTATTAAGGAAACGATTGACGCAAGCGATTATTATATAATTATTATTGGTCATAAATATGGCTCGATATCTGCGAAAGGAATTAGCTATACAGAGATGGAGTATGACTATGCGAAGTCGTTAAATATACCTGTGTTAGCTTTTATTCGTAATAGAGATGTACTAACCAAACCAAATGAGCGAGAAACCGATCATGCTAAAGCAGAAAGGTTGGAGGTATTCATTGAAAAGGCTAAAGCTAATAAAATGTGTGACTTTTGGGAATCAATTGAAGACTTGGCAACTAAAGTTGCAATCGCTCTACCCAAGGTTATGCGAAGAAATCCACGTATAGGATGGGTTAGAGGGGATCAGGCCACACCGAAAGAAGTATCCAACGAGTTGGCTGAGTTATCAACGGAAAACAGAAAGCTAAGGGAACGTTTGCGGGAATATGAAAGTAAGTTACTTTCAGAGCAGCCATTGTTAAAATTATCATCATTCCCTGAAGATTTAGTATTAAAGTTTTCTCACCTCCCCAATCCACAAGAACACATAAAACCTTTTAATATTTCTGATATTCCATCGAAATTGGAACAGTATATTTCAAGTGAGGACGTGGAAAGCTACAACAAAAAAATACCATCAAACAACAAGGTGGATGAATACAATAGAAAAGCTTCTATGCTTCATTACTATAATAATCACTCTATGTATGTTAAGCCTGTGTTAGAGAATCACGGGAGAAAGGTTGCAACTGATATTTTTATTGACATTACGCTTCCTGGTTTTATTGTTGCAGTTGACGAATATGATACTGAGAGATTTTCAACGGGAGTGCCGGAGTTAAATATACCGATGAGCCCAATTGAAATGGCAGAAAGAAAAATTAGAGCTAAAACTAGCATGGATATTCTGAGGGACAGGATTTTAAGTGGAGGGAGTTATTTGGGTGGCTCTTTCTCAGCTCCAAAATATGATCTTCCAGCCATTAATGGAATCATCAGTAGAGTGCAGCCGTTTAATAAAAGTGAATGGGTTGAGTGTAAAAAAAATAGAGTATTGCTTAGGTCAAAGAAATTAATCCAAAGCCGCTCTATCACCTTTGAGAAAATTATTCTTATTCCCATTGCTCCAGGGGAAGGAAACATTGAATTCAAAATTGTTTGTGAAGAATTAAAGGAACCTATTATTTATCAACAAAAAGTTACTGTTGAACTCGAAATTTAGCCATACGTTGTGTAGTCCCTCATAAAACTCCCGCAAATTGCCGCCGGCTCTCCCAGGCGGCATCCTTTCTTCTATGAATACTCTCGCATCTATCCAGGAACTAGCCCGCACTATACGCAACATGATTCGCACCGGTGTCATTGTCGAAACTGACCTTGATACCGGGCGCTGTCGCGTGCAGACGGGCGGAATTTTTACCGACTGGCTCCAGTGGTTAACCCATCGCGCCGGTCGTTCGCGGACGTGGTGGGCGCCCTCGGTCGGTGAGCAGGTGCTGCTACTGGCAATTGGTGGCGAGCTCGATACCGCTTTCGTGCTGCCGGGGATTTTCTCCGATGATAATCCCGCCCCGTCTGCCTCAGCGGATGCGTGGCATGTGGCTTTCCCTGACGGCGCGGTCATTGAGTATGAACCCGAGACCGGCGCGCTGACGGTCAGCGGCGTCAAAACGGCTGATGTGACAGCATCGGGCTCCATCACCGTCACTGTGCCAGTCGTGCTGGTGAAAGCAGTAACCCGCATCACCCTCGATACCCCCGAGGTCGTGTGTACCAACAAGCTGACCACCGGCACGCTTGAGGTGCAGAAAGGCGGCACCATGCGCGGCAATATTGAGCACACCGACGGGACATTTAAATCAAATGGCGTGCAGGTGGATGACCACGGTCACGGCGGCGTGCAAAAAGGCGGTAGCTGGACGGAGGGCACCAAATGACGGCGCGCTATCAGGGTATGAACCGCAATACCGGCCTTGCTATCAGTGACATTGAGCACATCAGCGAGAGCATGCGCGATATTCTGCTGACGCCGGTCGGCTCGCGGGTGATGCGTCGTGAATATGGCTCGCTTCTGTCGGTGCTGATTGATATGCCGCAAACCCCCGCGCTGAGGCTGCAAATCATGGTGGCGTGCTATTCGGCGATCCAGAAGTGGGAGCCACGCATACGCCTGACCGCCATCAGCTTTGAGACCGGCGAGGCTGGCGAAATGTATGTCGATATTACCGGGGCGCGAACCGATACCGGCGCGTCAGTTTCTACCACCCTTTCACTGAGTTAAATCACTATGGCAACTGTTGACCTGAGTCAGTTACCTGTCCCCGATGTGGTTGAGGTACTGGATTATGAAACCATCCTTGGGGAACGCATTGCGACGCTGATTTCACTTTATCCCGAAGACCAGCAGGAGGCCATCGCCCGGACGCTGACGCTTGAGTCAGAACCAATTGTTAAGCTGCTGCAGGAAAACGCCTACCGTGAGGTTATCTGGCGTCAGCGGGTGAACGAAGCCGCGCAGGCGGTAACGCTGGCGTATTCAACCGGTAACGACCTCGACGTCGTGGCCGGAAACAATAATACCGAGCGCCTCACCATCACACCGGCAGATGACACCACTATCCCGCCGACGCCTGCCGTTATGGAATCCGACACCGACCTGCGTCTGCGCACACAACAGGCTTTTGAAGGCTTGAGTGTGGCGGGTCCGGTCGGTGCCTATGAATATCACGGCCGCAGCGCCGACGGGCGGGTCGCTGACGTCTCGGTCGAAAGCCCGTCGCCAGCCTGCGTGACGATTACCGTGTTATCCCGCGAGGGCGACGGTACCGCCAGCGCTGAACTGCTGGCGATTGTTGATAAGGCGCTGAATGCTGAGGATGTTCGCCCGGTGGCCGACAGGGTGACCGTCCAGTCAGCGGAGATTGTGCCGTACCAGATTGACGCGACGCTCTACGTTTACCCCGGTCCCGAATCTGAGCCCATCAGGCAGGCATCAGAGCAGAAGCTGCAGAGCTACATCAGCGCGCAGCACCGTCTCGGGCGCGATATCCGGCTGTCAGCCATTTATGCCGCGCTGCATGTCGAAGGGGTGCAGCGTGTCGAACTGGCATCACCGCAGGCCGATATCGTGCTGAGTAAGTCGCAGGCGTCGAACTGTACCGAGCACCGGATAACTATCGGGGGCTCAGATGAGTGACCGGCTGTTACCCGTCGGCTCGTCGCCGCTGGAAGTTGCCGCCGCTGCCGCGCTCGCTGAGATTCAGCGCGTGCCGGTACCGTTGCGCACGTTATGGAACTGGCGCACCTGCCCGGTCAATCTGCTGCCTTATCTGGCGTGGGCGCTGTCGGTCGACCGGTGGGATGAGACGTGGCCGGAGGCGACAAAGCGCAGTGTTTGTGCCTCCTCGTTTTTTGTCCATCAGCACAAAGGCACCATCAGCGCATTGCGCCGGGTGGTTGAGCCTCTCGGCTATCTGATTGAGGTGCGCGAGTGGTGGAAGCTCAACGAGGAGCCAGGCACATTCCGCCTCGTTGTTGGTGTGCTCGATAGCGGTATCACTGAGGAAATGTATCAGGAGCTTGAGCGCCTGATTGAAGACGCCAAACCGGCAAGCCGCCACCTGACCGGGCTGGCTATCAGTCTGAGCTCAACCGGCGAGCTGTATGTTGGCGCGGCCTGCTATCACGGTGATGCGCTGACGGTTTACCCCTATTTGCCCGAAGAAATTATTGTCGGTGGCGGTGTTTATCCGGCCTCGGCTATTCATTTGATTGATAACCTGAGAGTGAACGCATGACAGCAAAATATTATGCCATTCTGACCAATCAGGGCGCGGCACGGCTGGCGAACGCGACCGCACTCGGCACTAAGCTGAACCTGACGCAAATGGCCGTGGGCGATGCCAACGGCAAATTACCGACGCCAGACCCGGCACAAACAGCGCTTATCAACCAGCAGCGCATCGCGCCGCTCAATATGCTGACCGTTGACCCGGCCAATGCCAGCCAGATTATCGCGGAACAAATTATTCCCGAAAATGAGGGCGGTTTCTGGATCCGCGAGATTGGTCTCTATGATGATGATGGCGTGTTGATTGCCGTGGCGAACTGCCCCGAAACCTACAAGCCGAAACTGGCAGAGGGGAGCGGCCGCACGCAGACCATTCGCATGATTCTGATTGTCTCCAGTACGACGGCCATCACGCTAAAAATCGACCCGTCGGTCGTGCTGGCAACCCGTCAGTATGTCGACGATAAAGCTATCGAGGTTAAGGGTTATGCCGATGAGCTGATGAAAAATCACCTTGCGGCGGCTAACCCGCATGCTCAGTATTTGCAGGCAAAAAATAACCTGTCAGAACTGACCGACAAATCAAAAGCGCGTGGCTCGCTGGGGTTAGGAAGCGCAGCGACAAAGGACGTCGGAACAGGCGCGGGTCAGGTGATTGGCGTCGGCGGATTTGGTCTGGGTGCTGAGAAAATCAGCACCACTACGATTGATTTTAAAACCCGTATTTTTCGCGCAGGTGAGTCTCTGCTTATCAAAATGGAGGGCAGTACCAACGTACCGACCGGACTGCCAACCGGGCCGGGTCAGTACATGTATGCGCATTGTCTGGGCGTCAGGGATAACAGCTATGGTTGCACGGTTGTTTTTGTTATGCACAACAATGCAGCACTCTCTTTTTTAGGTACCCGCTTTGATAACGTCAGCAGCGGCTGGATATTGATGCGGGTAGGTAATCAGGCAGAGTTGTCGAAATACCTCTCTTTAGCCGGTGGCGATATTACCGGTCGCCTCGGTGTCAGTGGTGTACTTGAGGTCGGTAAAACGGGAACGGAATCCCTTATCACTCTCGGTGCATCAACTGTGCTCAGAGATAACGCGAATAACGCACTGGTTATCAGCAGCGAGTCGGGGGCGGGAAGTAAGGCAGGAGTATTTTTACGCCCCATTGCCAGCACTGACAGCACCATGCAAATGCAGGGTAATGCTGATGGCTGGTTTACTGATAAGTTCACCCCAAAAATTCTCAAGGTACCCGGAAAGGATGCCATCATCAAAAGTGGGGCGTATTCCTATACCGAAGGAAGCCAGACATTCAATCAGGTTGATGGTCTGTTTATGCAGAGCGTCGGCGGCCAGTACGGAAATATCAGATTCACTGAAATGGTGGGCAAAAGGTCATATATCGGCTTTGAAATCAAAGGCGGCGATAAAACGGCATGGCTGGAGTTCCGACATAACGGGAGCTTTGTGATAAATGGCACTGACATTGCGCCTGTCGGCATTCCACAACCGTGGCCTTTGGCAACTGCACCTTTGGGGTGGCTTATCTGTAATGGTGCCATTTTTGACAAGGCAATGTATCCATTTTTGGCAGCAGCATATCCCTCCGGCAAATTACCTGACCTGCGCGGTGAATTTATTCGCGGGTGGGACAACGGACGCGGCGTGGATCCTGGTAGGTCTTTACTGGCATGGCAGGACGACATGATAAAAAAACATAGCCACACGCTAGGTACATATAAATCCGTTGACGCCGGAATCAAGATGCCAGTGACTGCCGGTGCTGAGCTTTCTAATTCCGGCGTGGGCGGCGCTATGTATACCGGTGAAGCTGGTAGCTCAGAAACCCGCCCACGCAACATTGCATTTAACTACATTGTGAGAGCAGCATAATGAACAAATACAACACTGATTTACCTACGGCAAAACTGAATAAAAGCGGCATTGCCACCATTGCCGGCTGGCTCACGGTGTACAACGTGGAGCCTCAGCAGCGCGAATTTCAGGCGGTGACGATGGAATATTTAGCCGCGGGTGTGGGCTTGCCTGCTTTCAGTTATGCCGATAAGCCAGCATTACCGGGTGATGGCTTTGCACTGGTGCGCAGCGCGGATGAAAAACAATGGGAAACTATTGCGGATTATCGCGGTTTAACGGCTTACAGCACTGAGACCGGGCAACCGGAAATCATCGCTTTTCTCGGCGAATTGCCGGATACGCTGACGTTACTGGCACCTGTCACGGCGTATGATAAATGGGACGGTAACCAGTGGGTGACCGACACGGCGGCGCAACATGCTGATGAAATTGCCGTCGCAGAACAGCAAAAGCAGGCTCTGCTTTCTGAGGCGCAGCAGCAAATCACCGGGTGGCAAACAGAGCTGCAGCTCGGCATCATCAGTGATGATGATAAGGCCAGCCTGATTCTCTGGATGAATTACATTAAGGATATTCAGGCGGTAAGCACCGAGGGTGCGCCGGATATCGAGTGGCCGGTCAAGCCGGAGTAATGCAAGGCGGGCTGATGCCCGTCTTTTTTATGCCCTTCTTTTGTACCATCAGCCAGCCATCGCCATTACATAGCCCGCCCCCACCACACAACAGAAAATATTACTCACCCACTAACCACGGAGTTACCCGGATGAGTGATTTTCACCACGGCGTGCAGGTGCTTGAAATTAACGACGGCACCCGCGTCATTTCCACCGTTGCGACCGCTGTCGTCGGTATGGTCTGCACGGCCAGCGATGCGGATAGCGCAACATTCCCCCTCAACGAGCCGGTGCTGATTACCAATGTGCAGAGTGCTATTGCGAAAGCCGGTAAACAAGGCACGCTGGCAACCTCACTGCAGGCCATCGCCGACCAGTCAAAACCCGTCACCGTCGTCGTGCGTGTTGCCGAAGGTACAGGAGAGGACGCCGAAGCGCAGACCATTTCAAACATCATCGGCGGCACGGATGAGAACGGTAAATACACCGGCATCAAGGCACTGTTAACCGCCGAGGCGGTCACCGGCGTCAAGCCACGTATTCTCGGCGTGCCGGGTCTCGATACGCAGGAAGTCGCAACCGCACTCGCCTCGGTGTGTATCAGCCTGCGTGCGTTTGGTTACGTCAGTGCATGGGGCTGTAAAACCCTTTCTGATGCCATCAAATACCGCGAAAATTTCAGTCAGCGCGAGCTGATGGTTATCTGGCCCGACTTCCTTGCGTGGGACACCACCACGAACGCCACCGCAACAGCCTACGCCACCGCGCGCGCACTCGGCCTGCGCGCCTATATCGACCAGACAATCGGCTGGCACAAAACCCTGTCTAACGTGGGCGTGCAGGGCGTCACCGGCATCAGTGCGTCTGTCTTCTGGGATTTGCAGGCATCCGGCACCGATGCAGACCTGCTCAACGAGGCCGGGGTCACGACACTGGTGCGCAAAGATGGTTTTCGCTTCTGGGGTAACCGCACCTGCTCTGATGACCCGCTTTTCCTGTTTGAGAACTACACCCGCACCGCGCAGGTACTGGCCGACACGATGGCCGAGGCGCACATGTGGGCGGTCGATAAACCCATCACTGCATCGCTTATCCGCGACATTGTTGACGGCATTAACGCCAAATTCCGTGAGCTGAAATCGAATGGCTACATCGTGGATGGTGAATGCTGGTTCGATGAGGAATCGAACGATAAAGAGAGCCTGAAAGGCGGGAAACTGTATATCGATTACGACTATACGCCGGTTCCCCCGCTGGAAAGCCTGACCCTGCGCCAGCGTATTACCGATAAATATCTGGTCAATCTGGCCGAATCGGTCAACAGCTAAGGAGCCTGAAACAACATGGCACTACCCCGCAAACTTAAATATCTGAACATGTTCAATGACGGCCTGAGCTACATGGGTGTTGTTGAATCCGTGACGCTGCCGAAGCTGACCCGCAAGCTCGAAAACTATCGCGGCGGCGGTATGAATGGTGCGGCTCCGATTGACCTCGGCCTCGATGACGATGCGCTCACCGTCGAGTGGTCTGTCGGTGGCCTGCCTGATGTGGCGCTCTTTGCGCAGTATGCCGCGCCGGGTGCCGATGCTGTGCCGCTGCGTTTTGCTGGCTCATACCAGCGTGACGACACCGGCGAGATCGTGGCCGTTGAGGTGGTCATGCGTGGCCGTCACAAAGAAATCGACGGCGGCGAGAATAAACAGGGTGAAAATACCTCGACCAAACTGTCGACCGTCTGCACCTACTACCGCCTCACAATTGATGGTAGCGACGTTATCGAAATCGACACCGTCAACATGGTCGAGAAGGTGAACGGCGTCGACCGTCTGGAACAGCACCGCCGCGCAATCGGGCTGTAATCTCCTGACCGGTCAGCACTGCTGGCCGGATATTAATCCCTTTCTGAGCAGAGAAAAACATCATGGCAAAAGCACCACGTAAAAAACCTGAATTTGTTGATACGGCTGGCAATGAAATTGACACCGATAACCCGAATGTCGTGACTCTTGATGAGCCAATCAAGCGCGCCGGTCAGACAATCCATAAGGTCACTCTGATTAAACCAACTGCCGGAACCCTGCGCGGTGTCAGTCTGGCGGCGCTGGCACAATCTGAGGTTGATGCACTGATTAAAGTGCTGCCACGCATGACCTATCCAGCCCTGACGACCCAGGAACTTAGCGCAATAAACGCACCAGATTTGATGCAACTCGCTGGCAAGGTGATTGGTTTTTTGTCACCGGCTTCGGTGGGATAGATTTTCCGCCCGACCTGTCGACCGATGACCTGATGGCGGATATCGCAGTGATTTTCCACTGGCCGCCATCAGAACTCTATTCCCTGAGCCTGACCGAGCTCATCACATGGCGCGAAAAGGCGCTACTGCGTAGCGGAAACCACAATGAGTAATAACCTGAGAATTGAGGTATTGCTGAAAGCGGTGGATCAGGCGACCCGACCGCTAAAATCTATCCAGACGGCAAGTAAAACCCTGTCGGGCGATATTCGCGATACACAAAAAGACCTGCGCACCCTGAACGCGCAGGCGTCGAAAATCGACGGCTTTCGCAAGGCCAGTGCGCAACTGGCCGTGACCAGTCAGTCACTTGAAAAAGCCAAACGCGAAGCCGGTGAGCTGGCCGTGCAGTTTAAAAACACGACTAATCCGACCCGCGCGCAGGCGCAGGCGCTCGAAGCGGCGAAACGCGCCGCCTCTGAGCTGCAGACGAAATACAACAGCCTGAGAACATCGGTACAGCGACAGCGCTCAGAGCTGATGCAGGCCGGTATCAATACCCGCACCCTGTCTGCTGATGAGCGTCGGCTCAAAACCTCCATTAGCGAAACGACGGCGCAGCTTAACCGCCAGCGTGAGGCACTGGCGCGCGTCAGTGCGCAGCAGGCAAAACTAAACCGGGTACAGGAGCGATATAAATCTGGTAAGGAGCTTGCCGGTAACATGGCCGCTGCAGGTGCTGCCGGGGTAGGTGTTGCCACGGCGGGAACGATGGCCGGGGTTAAATTGCTGATGCCGGGTTATGACTTTGCGCAGAATAATTCCGAGCTGCAGGCCGTACTCGGGGTCGACAAGCAGTCGCCAGAAATGCAGGCGTTACGCAAACAGGCGCGCCAGCTCGGCGACAACACTGCCGCCTCTGCCGATGATGCCGCCAGCGCGCAGATTATTATCGCAAAAGGTGGTGGTGATGCCGCAGCGATTCAGGCAACAACACCAGTCACTTTAAATATGGCGCTAGCTAACCGTCGCACAATGGAAGAAAACGCCGCGCTGTTGATGGGGATGCGCTCTGCGTTTCAGCTTTCAAATGACAAGGTTGCGCATATTGGTGACGTACTGTCTACGGTCATGAATAAAACCGCCGCCGACTTTGACGGTCTTAGCGACGCTTTGACATATGCCGCGCCGGTCGCCAAAAACGCCGGTGTCAGTATTGAAGAAACCGCCGCGATGGTAGGTGCTTTGCATGATGCCAAAATTACTGGCTCGATGGCCGGTACCGGAAGCCGGGCAGTATTAAGTCGCCTGCAGGCTCCCACTGGCAAGGCGTGGGATGCGCTCAAGGAGTTGGGAGTTAAAACATCGGACAACAAAGGCAATACGCGCCCGATATTTACCATCCTGAAAGAAATGCAGGCCAGTTTTAAGCGCAACAAGCTCGGAACCGCGCAGCAAGCCGAATACATGAAAACGATATTCGGCGAGGAAGCCAGCTCATCGGCTAATGTGTTGATGGCGGCAGCGGCAAACGGCAAGCTCGACCAGCTCACCGCCGCGCTGAAAGCATCAGACGGAAAAACCGAGGAACTGGTCAAGGTGATGCAGGATAACCTCGGCGGCGACTTTAAAGAATTCAAGTCTGCTTATGAGGCTGTCGGTACCGACCTTTTTGACCAGCAAGAGGGCTCACTGCGCAAACTCACTCAGACCTCCACAAAATATGTGTTAAAGCTCGACGGCTGGATCCAGAAAAACAAAGGGCTGGCGGAAACCATCGGCATTGTTGCCGGTGGCGCGCTGGCTCTTATTGGTGTCATCGGCGGCATTGGTCTCGTTGCGTGGCCGGTTGTCATGGGGATTAACGCCATCATTGCCGCCGCTGGCGTGATGGGTACCGCCTTGACTGTTGCCGGCAGTGCCATTGTGACCGCGCTCGGTGCAATCACCTGGCCGATTGTGGCCGTCGGCGCGGCGATTGTGGCCGGGGCGCTACTTATCCGTAAATATTGGGAGCCCATCAGCGCATTTTTCTCAGGAGTGATAGAGGGCATTATGAGTGCCTTTGCGCCAGTCCGGGAAATATTCGCTCCACTGGCACCTATTTTTGACGGCCTTGGAGAGAAACTGCGCGGCGTCTGGCAATGGTTTAAAGACCTGATTGCACCGGTCAAAGCTACTCAGGAGACGCTCGATAGTTGTAAAAATGCTGGCGTTATTTTCGGTCAGGCGCTGGCCTCAGCGCTGATGGCACCGCTGAACGTTTTCAATAAGCTACGCAGCGGTGTCGACTGGCTTCTCGAAAAGCTCGGCATCATCAACAAAGAATCGGACAGCCTCGACCAGACCGCCGCCAAAACCAACGCCACCACGCAGGGGAATTCCTACATACCGGCGACCAGCACCTATGGCGGATATCAGGCTTATCAGCCCGTTACCGCACCGGCGGGACGCTCTTACATCGACCAGAGCAAAAGCGAATACAACATTACTCTCCCGGGCGGTGTCGCGCCGGGGCATCAACTCGACCGCCAGCTACGCGACACGCTCGAACAAATTGAGCGTGAAAAACGTGCGCGTCAGCGCGCCAGCATGAGCCACGACTAAGGGAGGATTAAACGATGATGCTTGCTCTCGGCATGTTTGTATTTGAACGCCGCACCCTGCCTTATCAGTCGATGCAGCACTCGAAGGATTATCGCTGGGCGTCTAACGACCGGGTAGGCAAACCGCCTGCGTATCAGTTTCTCGGCGAGGGTGAAACCTCGATCCAACTTGCCGGCACGCTTTACCCCGCTATTACCGGCGGTCGTATTTCACTGCAGGCCGTCGAGTTGATGGCCGACGAGGGCAGAGCGTGGCCGCTGATTGAGGGAACCGGCAATATCCTCGGAATGTATATTGTCGACAAGGTATCAACCACACACGCCGAGTTTTTCAGCGATGGTGCGGCCAGAAAGATTGATTTCACGCTTTCACTGAAGCGGGTCGATGAGTCACTGACGGCAATGTTTGGCGACCTGAATAAACAGGCCGGTGAGCTTCTCGGCTCTGCCGGTAATCTGGCCGATAAGCTGCAGGGTACACTCGGAGGGCTGGCCGTATGATGACGGGCATGACCATTGATGCCGGTACCAGTCTCGCACCGGCATTTATGCTGACGCTGAATAGTCAGGACATTACCAGCAATTTTAGCGACCGACTGATATCTCTCACCATGACAGACAATAGGGGATTTGAGGCCGACCAGCTCGACATCGAGCTCGACGATACTGACGGCAAAGTCGAGTTACCCCTGCGCGGGGCGGTGCTGACGCTGTGGCTTGGCTGGGAGGGCTCGGCTTTGCTGAATAAAGGCGATTTCACGGTCGATGAGATTGAGCACCGAGGGGCGCCAGATACCCTGACCATCCGGGCGCGTAGCGCAGACTTTCGCGGAACGCTTAATTCACGGCGTGAGGAATCCTGGCACGATACCACCCTCGGCGAACTGGTCAGCATCATCGCAAAGCGTAACAAACTGACGGCCAGTGTCGCGGAGCCGCTGAAAAAAATCCCGGTACCGCATATCGACCAGTCGCAGGAATCCGACGCGGTATTTCTGACCAGACTGGCCGACCGCAACGGGGCGGCAGTGTCAGTAAAAGCGGGGAAATTGCTGTTTCTGAAAGCCGGTAGCGCGGTGACGGCCAGTGGTAAGGCCGTCCCACAAATGACGCTGACCCGCAGCGATGGTGACCGTCATCAGTTTGCCATTGCCGACCGTGGGGCATATACCGGCGTAACCGCGAAATGGTTGCACACCAAAGACCCGAAGCCGCAAAAGCAAAAAGTAACATTGAAGCGCAAGCCAAAAGAGAAGCACCTGCGCGCGCTGGAGCACCCGAAAGCAAAGCCGGTCAGCAAAAAGACAAAGGCCAAAAAAGAGCAGGAAGCCCGCGAGGGTGAGTATATGACCGGTGAGGCCGATAACGTGCTGGCGCTGACGACGGTCTACGCATCAAAAGCGCAGGCGATGCGAGCCGCTCAGGCTAAGTGGGATAAGCTGCAGCGAGGCGTTGCGGAGTTTTCAATTATGCTGGCGATAGGCCGTGCAGATCTTTACCCTGAGACGCCTGTGCGGGTTATGGGCTTTAAGCGCGTCATAGACGAGCAATCGTGGTTGATTAGTAAAGTGACTCATAGTCTCAATGGAAACGGCTACACGACGAGCTTGGAGCTTGAGGTTAGGCTATCCGACGTTGAATATGAATCCACCTAACAATAAAAATGCAACCCGCAACTTGCAAATGTAAAATTCAGGTTTATCATCTCCATCAAGATTTAATAATTTAAGGGGTGAATTATGATGCACTGTCCGTTATGTCAAAGTGCCGCCCATGCGCGCACCAGTCGCTACTTAAGTACGGAAACAAAGGAACGCTATCACCAGTGCCAAAACATTAATTGTGGTTGTACATTCATGACCCATGAAACTCTGGCACGATTTATCGTTAAGCCGGGTGAAGTAGATCCAGCCCCGCCGCATCCGACCCGAGTGCAACAACATCAACTATGGCTCTAACCTGCTCCGGCAGGTTTTTTATTGCCTGTGTAAAGTGGTCATTGTGGGCATCAAGCAATTCTGCGTGGACATTCCGTGGACACCAGTAATAAAAAAGGGGTTAGCATTACGCTAACCCCTTGTTTTATAACACGCTTTGGATGTGGCGTGATGCGATTATTAGTTAAGACGCTCTTTGATACGAGCAGACTTACCGGTACGCTCACGCAGGTAGTACAGTTTAGCTTTACGTACAGCACCACGACGTTTAACAGCAATGCTGTCAACTACCGGAGAGTGAGTCTGGAAGACACGCTCAACGCCTTCGCCGTTGGAAATTTTACGAACAGTGAATGCAGAGTGCAGACCGCGGTTACGAATAGCGATAACCACGCCCTCGAATGCCTGCAGACGTTTTTTGGAACCTTCAACAACCCATACTTTCACTTCCACGGTATCACCCGGACGGAAGGAAGGTACGTCCTGCTTCATCTGTTCTTGTTCAAGTTGCTTAATAATGTTGCTCATAATTTAATCTCTTATCCTGGGTAAACTGATATTGGGGGCTCACGCCTGCCCATCATGTTTATGCTGCTGTTGCGCGTGTTCGCTTTTGAACTGCGCCAGCAACTTTGCTTGCTCTTCAGTCAGAGCCAGGTTTTCCAGAAGTTCAGGTCTTCTAAGCCAGGTGCGGCCCAGCGACTGCTTCAGACGCCAGCGACGTATCTCAGCATGGTTCCCCGACAGCAATACTGGCGGTACTTCCATCTCTTCTAACACTTCAGGACGGGTATAGTGCGGGCAATCCAGCAACCCATCAGCAAAGGAATCTTCCGTTGCTGATGCTTCATGTCCCAGTACTCCCGGAATGAACCGGGAAATGGAGTCAATCAGCGTCATTGCCGGTAACTCACCACCGCTGAGAACGTAATCGCCGATTGACCATTCTTCGTCAATTTCGGTTTGGATTACGCGCTCGTCTATCCCTTCGTAGCGACCGCACACCAGAATCAGTTTCTGATTCGTTGCCAGTTCGCTGACGCCCGCTTGATCAAGCTTGCGTCCCTGAGGTGACAGATAAATCACCTTTGCGCCTTCACCTGCCGCGGCTTTTGCTGCATGAATGGCATCCCGTAAGGGTTGAACCATCATTAGCATCCCCGGTCCGCCGCCGTAAGGACGATCGTCCACGGTACGGTGCCGGTCATGAGCGAAGTCGCGAGGACTCCAGCTTTCGATGCTCAGCAGGCCATTTTTTACTGCCCGGCCAGTTACCCCGTAATCGGTAATTGCGCGGAACATTTCAGGAAACAGGCTAATTATGCCAATCCACATAGCGCCGTCTTTTACCGTTTATCCGGAGAATTTAAAAACCAGGATCCCAATCTACTTCGATAGTACGAGTAGCGAGATCGACTTTCTTGATAACCTGCCCATCGAGGAACGGAACCAACCGCTCCTTGATGCCAAATGCATCTTTCAGGTTTGCCTTGATGACGAGAACGTCATTCGACCCGGTTTCCATCATATCAATGACTTTACCCAGGCTATAGCCTTCGGTGGTAACTACCTGGCAGCCCATCAGGTCTTTCCAGTAATAGTCGCCCTCTTCCAGCGCCGGCAGCTGCGATGAATCCACGATAATTTCGCAATTAGTCAGGAGATTCGCCGCATCACGATCGTCAATGCCTTTCAGCTTGATGATGATGTCCTGATTGTGGTGGCGCCAGCTTTCCAGCTCAACAACCTGCCACTGACCCGCCTTCTGGATTAACCAGGGCTGATAGTCAAAAATGCTTTCAGCGTCTTCGGTGGAGGAAAACACTCTGAGCCAACCACGGATACCGTAGGAAGAACCCATTTTCCCCAATACAATCGGATCAACAGGTGCTTGTGCGGTGTGTTGCTTGCTCATCATGACCACCGTGACAGATTAAGCTGCTTTGTTAGCGGCTTTGATCAGCGCGGCAACGCGATCGGAAACAGTAGCGCCCTGGCCAACCCAGTGAGCGATACGATCCAGATCCAGGCGGGTGCCTTCTTCTTTCTCGGTAGCGATCGGGTTGAAGAAGCCAACGCGCTCGATGAAGCGACCGTTGCGTGCATTACGGCTGTCGGTGACAACAACCTGGTAGAACGGACGCTTTTTAGCGCCGTGACGTGCTAAACGAATAGTTACCATAACATCCTCTTGTGTGAATAAAACAACCGGGCCCCATCGAGGAACGGAGCCCGGTGTCATATTAAAAGCCCGAAAATTTTACTGATTTCTGTGCAAAAATCAATTCAAAACTACATACGCTAAATAATTCGAGTTGCAGGAAGGCGGCAAGTGAGTAAATCCCCGGGAGCGTACACAAGTACGTGACCGGGGTGAACGAACGCAGCCAACGCATCTGCGGCTTGAATTATGACGCGTATTAGCGGCCAGGGAAACCTGGCGGCATCATCCCTTTCATCCCACGCATCATCTTCATCATGCCGCCTTTCGACTTCATCTTCTTCATCATGCGCTGCATGTCGTCGAACTGCTTCAGCAGTCGGTTCACGTCCTGCACCTGCATCCCGCAACCGGCGGCGATACGGCGTTTACGCGAACCTTTAATGATTTCCGGCTTGGCGCGCTCTTTCATCGTCATCGAGTTGATGATCGCTTCCATACGCACCAGCACTTTGTCGTCCATCTGCGCTTTCACGTTATCGGGGATTTGCCCCATGCCCGGCAGTTTGCCCATCAGGCTGGCCATGCCGCCCATGTTTTTCATCTGGCGCAGTTGCTCAAGGAAGTCGGTCAGGTCGAAACCGTCGCCTTTCTTCAGCTTGGATGCCAGCTTCTCGGCCTGCGCGCGGTCAACTTTGCTCTCGATATCTTCGATAAGCGACAGCACGTCGCCCATGCCGAGAATACGAGAAGCGATACGGTCCGGGTGGAACGGCTCCAGCGCTTCGGTTTTCTCGCCGACGCCGAGGAATTTAATCGGCTTGCCGGTGATATGACGAATCGACAGCGCCGCACCGCCGCGGGCGTCGCCGTCTACTTTGGTCAGCACCACTCCGGTCAAAGGCAGCGCTTCGTTAAAAGCCTTCGCGGTATTCGCCGCATCCTGACCGGTCATCGCATCGACGACGAACAGCGTCTCAACCGGATTAATCGCGGCGTGGACCTGTTTGATTTCGTCCATCATCGCTTCATCGACGTGCAGACGACCGGCGGTATCCACCAGCAGCACGTCGTAGAATTTAAGCTTCGCTTCTTTCAGCGCCGCGTTGACGATATCAACCGGCTTCTGGCCCACGTCGGACGGGAAGAAATCCACGCCGACCTGCTCTGCCAGCGTTTCCAGCTGTTTAATCGCCGCCGGGCGGTATACGTCCGCGGAAACGACCAGCACTTTTTTCTTGTGCTTCTCGCGCAGGAATTTACCCAGCTTACCGACGCTGGTCGTTTTACCCGCACCCTGCAGGCCCGCCATCAGGACGACGGCCGGCGGCTGCGCGGCTAAATCCAGCGTCTGGTTTTCTTCGCCCATCGCAGCAACCAGCTCGTTGCGAACAATTTTGACGAACTCCTGACCTGGCGTCAGGCTTTTATTGACTTCATGGCCTACCGCGCTCTCTTTGACGCGGCTGATGAAATCACGCACCACCGGAAGCGCGACGTCGGCCTCCAGCAGCGCCATGCGCACTTCGCGCAGGGTGTCTTTAATGTTGTCTTCGGTAAGGCGTCCGCGGCCGCTAATGTTGCGCAGCGTACGCGACAAACGATCGGTTAAATTATCAAACATTGTCTCTCGCCTGAGGTGGAAACGGTCGGTCGCCGCAGCGACACAAAAATACGAATTTGGCGCAGTATAACACGACATAAACCTGAATGTGCTGCAACGGTTGGAGCAGACGTCGCGTGACGCTATACTGCTTCTCTTTCTTATTTAGTCAACAGTCGACGCTCCTATGCCTGTGTTTGCTCTACTTGCCCTTGTCGCCTACTCCATCAGCCTTGCGCTGATCATCCCTGGCTTGCTGCAAAAAAACAGCAGCTGGCGGCGGATGGCGATTCTCTCCGCGACGATAGCGCTGATTTGCCACGCCTTCGCGCTGGAGTCACGTATTTTCCCCGGCGGCGAAGGTGGGCAAAATCTCAGCTTACTTAACGTCGGCTCGCTGGTCAGCCTGATGATCTGTACGGTGATGACCATCGTCGCCTCGCGTAATCGCGGCTGGCTATTGCTGCCTATCGTATACGCCTTCGCGCTGATCAACCTCGCCTTCGCCACCTTCGTGCCTAACGAGTACATCACCCACCTCGAAACCACTCCTGGGATGTTGGTGCATATCGGCCTGTCGCTCTTTGCCTACGCCACGCTTATCATCGCCGCGCTGTACGCGCTGCAGCTGGCGTGGATTGACTACCAGCTGAAAAATAAAAAGCTGGCTTTCAGCAGCGAAATGCCGCCGCTGATGAGTATTGAGCGTAAAATGTTTCATATCACCCAGGTTGGCGTCGTGCTGCTGACCCTGACGCTATGCACCGGGTTGTTCTATATGCACAACCTGTTCAATACCGAAAATATTGATAAAGCAGTGCTGTCTATCGTGGCCTGGTTTGTCTATATCGTACTGCTGTGGGGGCACTACCACGAAGGCTGGCGCGGCCGCCGGGTGGTCTGGTTTAACGTCGCCGGAGCCGGGTTGCTGACCCTGGCTTATTTTGGCAGCCGCGTCCTTCAGCAGTTTGTTAGTTAAAGACTAAGGAGTCTCTCCTGGAACACATTTCTACCACCACGCTGATCGTCACGCTGATCATCATGGTGATTATCTCCGCCTATTTCTCCGGTTCCGAAACCGGCATGATGACGCTGAACCGCTATCGGCTGCGCCATATGGCGAAACAAGGCAACCGCCCGGCTAAGCGTGTGGAAAAGCTGCTGCGTAAGCCGGACCGCCTCATTAGCCTGGTGCTCATCGGCAACAACCTCGTCAATATTCTGGCCTCGGCGCTGGGGACCATCGTCGGCATGCGTCTGTACGGCGACGCTGGCGTGGCTATCGCCACCGGCGTGCTCACCTTTGTCGTGCTAGTGTTTGCCGAAGTCTTACCTAAAACCATTGCCGCCCTGTATCCGGAAAAGGTCGCCTACCCCAGCAGTTTCCTGTTGGCGCCGCTACAGGTACTGATGATGCCGCTGGTGTGGTTGTTGAACACCATTACCCGCGTACTGATGCGCATGATGGGTATTAAGACCGATCACGTCATTAGCGGCGCATTAAGCAAAGATGAACTGCGAACGATTGTGAATGAATCCCGTTCACAAATCTCACGGCGGAATCAGGACATGCTGCTGTCGGTCCTGGATCTGGAAAAGGTCAGCGTTAATGACATCATGGTGCCGCGCAATGAGATCGTCGGTATCGATATCAACGATGACTGGAAATCTATAGTCCGCCAGCTAACCCACTCGCCGCATGGCCGTATCGTGCTTTATCGTGATTCGCTGGACGATGCCATCAGCATGCTGCGCGTCCGTGAAGCCTATCGTCTGATGACGGAAAAGAAAGAGTTCACAAAAGAGATCATGTTACGAGCGGCAGATGAGATTTACTTTGTGCCAGAAGGTACGCCGCTCAGCACGCAATTGGTGAAATTCCAACGTAATAAAAAGAAAGTCGGTCTGGTGGTCGATGAATATGGTGATATTCAAGGACTGGTCACCGTTGAAGATATTCTTGAAGAGATCGTGGGAGACTTCACCACCTCGATGTCGCCGACCCTTGCCGAAGAAGTGACGCCGCTTAATGACGGCTCGGTAATTATTGACGGCGGCGCCAACGTGCGGGAAATCAACAAAGCGTTCAACTGGCACCTGCCGGAAGACGACGCGCGTACCGTTAACGGCATCATTCTGGAAGCGCTGGAGGAGATCCCGGTCCCTGGAACCCGCGTACGTATCGAACAGTATGATATCGATATTCTCGACGTACAGGACAATATGATTAAGCAGGTGAAGGTGATGCCGGTGAAATCATTACGCGAAAGCGTGGCGGAATAGCGCAGCCAGCAAAGAACAACGGCGAACTTCGGTTCGCCGTTTTTTTATTTAAAGCCAATAAAAACGGCCACCCGCAGGCAGCCGTTACTGGCGAACTAACGAATTACTTTGCTTTCGCGACGGTTACCATCGCGGCGCGAATAGTACGACCGTTCAGGGTATATCCCTTCTGCATAACACCCAGTACGTTACCGGCAGCCACATCGTCAGACTCGACCATGGCGATAGCCTGATGCACGTTAGGATCCAGCGGTACGTTGGTATCGGCAACCACTTCCACGCCAAACTTACGCACGACGTCCAGCATCGATTTCAGAGTCAGTTCGATCCCTTCAACCATCGGCGCCATATCCGGGTTAGCTTTATCAGCCACTTCCAGCGCGCGATCCAGGCTATCGATAACCGGCAGCAGTTCGTTGACGAACTTCTCCAGGGCGAATTTATGCGCTTTCTCGATATCCTGTTCGGTGCGACGACGCAGGTTGTCTTCTTCCGCTTTTGCGCGCAGCATCACATCACGTTCACGCTTTTGCGCTTCGGCCAGCTGTGCTTCCAGATTCGCAATTTTTTCATCGCGCGGATCCACCTGCTCAGCAGAAACCTCAGGCTCTACCGCCTCTACGTTGTCGTGCTGCTCCGTGATAATTTCTTCCGGGGCTTGCCCCTCAGGCGTTTTCTGTTCTTTACTACTCATGAATTTCTCCGCGTTTTTTTCGCATTCATCTCGCTAACTTCGCTTATTATGGGGATCAGTTTCCGGGATTCAAGGGAAGCAGACAGATTGTCATCATTCATTTAACCCAAGGACATCCAGATCATGAAGAACCATTTCAAGTGTATCGGCATTGTGGGACACCCTCGTCACCCAACCGCCCTGACCACACATGAAATGCTCTGGCGCTGGCTATGCGGCAAAGGCTATGAGGTGCTGGTCGAGCAGCAAATCGCCCATGAACTCCAGCTTAGCAATGTTAAAACCGGCACGCTGGCGGAAATCGGCCAGCAGGCGGATCTGGCGGTGGTGGTCGGCGGTGACGGCAATATGCTCGGCGCGGCGCGTACCCTGGCGCGCTATGACATCAACGTCATCGGCATTAACCGCGGCAATCTTGGTTTTCTTACCGACCTTGACCCGGATAACGCGCTCCAGCAGTTGGCCGACGTACTTGAAGGCCACTATATCGCCGAAAAACGTTTTCTGCTGGAAGCCCAGGTGTGCCAGCATGACTGCCAGAAGCGCATCAGCACGGCTATCAATGAAGTGGTGCTGCATCCGGGTAAAGTCGCGCACATGATTGAGTTCGAGGTCTATATCGATGAAGTGTTCGCCTTCTCCCAGCGCTCCGACGGCTTGATCATCTCCACGCCTACCGGTTCGACGGCCTATTCGCTCTCTGCGGGCGGCCCTATTCTCACGCCTTCTCTGGACGCCATCACCCTGGTACCGATGTTCCCGCATACGCTATCAGCACGACCGCTGGTGATTAACGGCGATAGTACCATTCGCCTGCGCTTCTCGCAGCGCTGCAACGATCTGGAAATCAGCTGCGACAGCCAGATTGCGCTGCCCATTCAGGATGGCGAAGATGTGCTCATCCGCCGTTGTGATTATCACCTCAATCTGATTCATCCAAAAGACTATAGCTATTTCAACACATTAAGCACCAAGCTTGGGTGGTCGAAAAAATTGTTCTGATTTTACAAGCTGCCTCTTTACTGGATAAAAAACCAGTCTATACTGTACGAAAACACAGTAATGGTTTTTCATACAGGAAGGCAGCTATGTTGGCGCAACTCACCATCAGCAATTTCGCTATCGTTCGTGAACTGGAAATTGATTTTCACAGCGGCATGACCGCCATCACCGGGGAAACCGGCGCCGGGAAATCCATTGCCATCGACGCGCTGGGGCTGTGCCTCGGCGGCCGAGCCGAAGCTGACATGGTGCGCCGCGGCGCCAGCCGTGCCGACCTGTGCGCGCGCTTCGCGCTGAAAGATACCCCTGCCGCCCAGCGCTGGCTGGAAGAGAACCAACTGGAGAGCGGGCGTGAGTGTTTACTTCGCCGCGTGATCAGCGCTGACGGCCGCTCCCGCGGTTTCATCAACGGCACCGCCGTACCTCTTTCTCAGCTTCGCGAGCTGGGCCAGTTACTTATCCAGATCCACGGCCAGCATGCCCATCAGTTACTCACCAAAGCCGAACATCAGAAAACGCTGCTTGATGGTTATACCGGTGAGTATGCGCTTACTCAACGCATGGCGGAGCGCTACCGCCAGTGGCACCAGAGCTGCCGGGAGCTGGCGCAGCATCAGCAGCAGAGCCAGGAGCGCGCCGCCCGCGCAGACCTGCTGCAATACCAGCTCAAAGAGCTGAACGAATTTAATCCTCTGCCGGGCGAGTTCGAACAGATTGACGAAGAGTACAAACGTCTGGCCAACAGCGGCCAGCTGCTCAGTACCTGTCAGCATGCGTTAACGGTACTGGCCGACGGTGAAGAGGCCAATTTGCAAAGCCAGCTTTATATCGCTAAACAGCTGGTTAGCGAGCTGGTCGGTATGGATAGCAAACTCTCCAGCGTACTCGATATGCTGGAAGAAGCCTCTATTCAGCTCAGCGAGGCGACCGATGAGCTGCGCCACTACAATGACCGTCTCGATCTCGACCCTAACCGTCTGTTCGAGCTGGAACAGCGCATTTCCCGGCAGATTGCGCTGGCGCGTAAGCATCAGATTGCGCCGGAAGAGCTGCCGGCGTTCTATCAGGCCATGCTTGATGAGCAGCGTCTGCTGGACGATAGCGCCGGTTCGCTGGAGTCGCTGAGCCAGCTGGTCGTTGAGCATCACCGCCTGGCGCTGGAAACGGCGCAAGAACTGCACGCCCTGCGTCAGCGCAGCGCCGACGAACTCACCCAGTTGATTACTGAAAGTATGCACTCACTTTCTATGCCTCACGGCGTGTTTGCCATTGATGTCGCCTTTGATGAACGTCATCTGACCGCCGAAGGCGCCGACCATATTGAGTTCCGCGTTACCACCAACCCGGGGCAACCGCTGCAGCCGATCGCTAAAGTGGCCTCCGGCGGCGAGTTATCGCGTATCGCACTGGCTATTCAGGTTATTACCGCTCGTAAAATGGAGACCCCGGCGCTGATTTTCGATGAGGTCGATGTCGGCATTAGCGGCCCGACGGCGGCGGTGGTCGGCAAACTGCTCCGCCAGTTGGGAGAATCCACGCAGGTCATGTGCGTGACTCACCTGCCGCAGGTTGCTGGCTGTGGTCACCATCATTTCTTCGTTTGCAAAGAGACCGATGGCGAGATGACAGAGACGCACATGCATGCGCTGGATAAACGCGCCAGACTGCAGGAACTGGCCCGTCTGCTGGGCGGTAGCGAGGTGACCCGCAACACCCTGGCGAACGCGAAAGAGTTGCTTGCGGCGTAAACTTTTTGATTTTCACAGAGTCATAGTGAACAGCAAATTGCCAATAGACCTGCAGTCGAAGGTTCCCAACCGGGCAAAGGTCTATTATTATCGGCATATTACAGATGAGCCACGTATTGCTCGGGCCCAAAAAGGAATCAAATCACTATGCGCTGTAAAACGCTGACTGCTGCCGCAGCGGTTCTCCTTATGTTGACCGCAGGCTGTTCCACTCTGGAACGAGTGGTTTACCGTCCTGATATCAACCAGGGTAACTATCTGGCACCAACCGATGTCGCAAAAATTCGTGTCGGCATGACACAACAGCAGGTTGCTTATGCGCTGGGTACGCCGATGATGTCAGATCCATTTGGTAGCAACACCTGGTTCTACGTTTTCCGCCAGCAGCCGGGCCATGAGAAAGTGACCCAGCAGACCCTGACCTTGACCTTCGACAGCAGCGGTGTGTTAACCAACATTGATAACAAACCGGCGCTGACCAAGTAATCTCAGGCCAGTTGAAATGCAAAAAGCGCTCAATGAGCGCTTTTTTTATTGTGCATTCCCGCTTATTTCTCGGCGTGCTTTTCAGCCCGCTGCCGGCGCAGCTCTTTCGGGTCAGCAATCAGCGGGCGATAAATCTCTACGCGGTCGCCATCATGGACTTCGTCATGCAGCTTAACCGGACGGCTGTAGATGCCGACTTTATTCTTCGCCAGATCGATATCTTCGCGCAGCGCCAGAATCCCGCTGGAGATAATCGCCTGCTCGACCGTTGCCCCAGCCTGCAGCTTCACGCGTTGCAGGTACTGTTTTTCCGGCAACGCATAGGCGACTTCAACCACAATATTAGCCGACACGATACACCTCTTTGGCGCGCGTGGTGAACGCCTGCACCATATTGGCGGCCAGCTCTTTAAAGATGCGACCAAAAGCCATTTCAATCAGCTTGTTGGTGAACTCAAAATCGAGATGAAACTCAATTTTGCACGCATCCGGGCTGAGCGGAATAAACTTCCAGCCGCCAATCAGCTTTTTGAACGGCCCATCGACCAGGCTCATCAGGATACTCTGGTTATCGGTCAGTGTATTACGCGTCGTGAAAGTCTTGCTGATGCCGGCCTTGGACACATCAACCGCCGCCGTCATTTGCGTCGGCCCGGCCTCCAGCACTCGGCTACCGGTGCAGCCAGGCAGGAAATCGGGATAGGACTTCACATCATTTACGAGTTGATACATCTGTTCCACGCTGAAAGGCACCAGCGCAGTACGGCTAATCTGAGGCATAGCAGGTTCCACATTTAAACACGGGACAAATAATATCATTTATCTGCTGCTAAAAAAAACGCTGTACCATAACTCGTGCTAAGATAACCCATTACGCCTCGCAGGAAGGATTGAGGTAACAATGTTTAGAACTAGCGATGACTTCAGGACATTATGACTAAGAAAAAAGCCCACAAACCTGGATCAGCCACCATTGCGCTGAATAAACGCGCCCGTCACGAATACTTTATCGAAGATGAATACGAGGCAGGCCTCGCGCTGCAGGGTTGGGAAGTGAAATCTCTGCGAGCCGGCAAAGCCAACATCGGCGATAGCTATGTCATTCTGAAAGATGGCGAAGCCTATCTATTCGGCGCCAACTTTACGCCAATGGCGGTCGCCTCCACGCATTACGTTTGCGATCCGACCCGTACCCGCAAGCTGCTGCTCAATCAGCGCGAGCTCGATGCGCTATACGGCCGCATCAACCGCGAAGGTTATACCGTCGTCGCCCTGTCTTTGTACTGGAAGAACGCCTGGTGCAAAGTGAAAATCGGCGTGGCGAAAGGTAAGAAACAGCACGATAAGCGCACCGACGTGAAAGATCGTGAATGGGCGGTAGATAAAGCGCGCATCATGAAGAACGCCGGCCGGTAATCTCCCCCTTTTCTGCGGGCCAGCTCCCTCTGGCCCTACGCTATATTGCTGTTGTCGCTGCTTTTTCACTCGATATGCCGCCAGAATCCTCGCTGCAGGGGCTGGTAACCACCCTCACAAATCTGTTATACTTCAAGTACACATTGGGGCTGATTCTGGATTCGACGGGATTCGCGAAACCCAAGGTGCATGCCGAGGGGCGGTTGGCCTCGTAAAAAGCCGCAAAAAAATAGTCGCAAACGACGAAAACTACGCTTTAGCAGCTTAATAACCTGCTTAGAGCCCTCTCTCCCTAGCCTCCGCTCTTAGGACGGGGATCAAGAGAGGTCAAACCCAAAAGAGATCGCGCGGATGCCCTGCCTGGGGTTGAAGTGCTAAAACTAATCAGGCTAGTTCGTTAGTGGCGTGTCTGTCCGCAGCTGGCGTGCGAATGTAAAGACAAACTAAGCATGTAGTACCGAGGATGTAGGAATTTCGGACGCGGGTTCAACTCCCGCCAGCTCCACCAAATAATGATCCGGATACGTCCGGTGAAGTACAGAAAGCCCGCATGGTACAAGCCCTGCGGGCTTTTTTGTGTCTGCCGTAGTCCGAGAACATCCGGCTAAATCCAGAGAAAATTGGTACACGTTTAGGTACACGCTATAATGTGATCCATTAAACGTGTACCAATTATGGAAGGAATCCAGACATGGCGCGTATCACACGCCCCCTCACTAACAACGAGCTCCTTAAAGCTAAGCCCCGAGGAAAAGACTTCACTCTGCATGATGGTGATGGCCTGTTCTTACTCGTCAAAACCTCCGGTAAAAAACTCTGGCGCTTCCGTTATCAACGACCGGGAAGCAGCAACCGTACAAATTTGAGTCTAGGCTCATATCCTGCCCTTACACTCGCAGCAGCTCGTCAGATACGCGACCAGCACTTAACCACGCTCGCGCAAGGCATGGATCCACAACAGCAGCAAGAGCAAGCATCAGAACAACGCCAGATTGAGTTAGACAGCATTTTCTCAACTGTGGCCACTAACTGGTTCCAGATTAAAAGCAGAAGCGTCACAGAAGATTATGCTAAAGACATCTGGCGTTCATTAGATAAAGATGTATTCCCTACTATAGGCGCGATACCCGTTCAGGAGATAAAGGCCAGAACGATTGTTGAAGCATTAGAACCAATCAAAGCGCGTGGTGCATTGGAGACTGTTCGCCGTTTAGTGCAGCGCGTAAACGAGATAATGATTTATGCAGTTAATACCGGTCTCATTGACGCCAATCCTGCATCAGGCGTAGGTATGGCTTTTGAAAAACCCAAAAAGCAAAATATGCCAACGCTGCGGCCAGAAGAATTGCCGAAGCTAATGCGCTCAATCACAAGATCTAACCTGTCTCTCCCCACTCGTTGTCTGATCGAGTGGCAGTTACTGACCTTAGTACGACCATCTGAAGCTTCATCAACAAAGTGGGAAGAGATTGATTTAGAAAAGAAATTGTGGACAATCCCAGCTAATCGAATGAAAGCTAAGCGTGAACATATCGTACCTATATCACAGCAGATGATAGAAATACTGGAAATAATGAAACCGATAAGTAATCATCGAGAGCATGTTTTCCCTAGTAGAATTAAGCCAAATAATCCCATGAACAGTCAAACAGCTAATGCAGCCATAAAACGCATAGGGTTTGAGGGAACATTAGTTGCTCACGGATTACGCTCGATTGCCAGCACCTGTTTAAACGAAGCTGGGTTTGATGCTGACGTCATTGAAGCTGCATTAGCTCACAAAGATAGCAATCAAGTCAGAAGTGCTTACAACAGATCAACCTATTTGGAACAACGTATTGAACTCATGAACTGGTGGGGGAAATACGTGGACGAATCGAGAATAAAAGGAGTATAACGATTGAAACTTAATGCAGAAAAAGAGAAAGTTTTAGCAAATCCAGAAGCTGGCCGCCTCTACTCATTACTTAATGAGTTAGAGTCTGAAGGAAAACTGATATTATCTGATGCAGAGTTATATTTTGATTTTCCTTTATATAAAGATGATGATGATCAACTTGTTATTTCTCCATTAATGCTTGTATCTCGCTTTTACGGAATAATAATTTTCTATTTATCAACTAGCAATGATCGAGATGTTCATCAGAAAATTTTTGTTGAAGAGGAAAACTTAGATAATATTTATGGTCAAATATTTTCCAGATTAGTTAAGCAAAAAAATCTCAGGCAAACAAAGAGAACACTAAAAATAAGCATAGAATCATGTATTTATGCTCCTCACCTGACACAATCACCAGATATTGGAATTGAAAGTGAGATTGTCACCTCAAAAGCAGCTCTTGAGAAATTTATTACTGACCTTGAAGATATTGTTGATGACGACGTATACAGTGAGGCAGCTTCAACAATTGAAGGTGGGAAAGGTTTAATTCGTCAAAAAACAAGAGATGTTGATGGGTTTTCAGCCAGATCAAAAGTGGCTATAGTTAGCCAACTGGAATCTGCAATTTCGCGTTTTGACGCGGATCAGTTGAGTAGTTGCGTGAACGAAGTTGACGGAATTGAACGAATTCGCGGCTTAGCTGGCTCAGGTAAAACTGTTGTACTTGCTATGAAAGTAGCTATTACGCATCTTCGAAACCCCGAAAAGAAAATTTTATATACATTTAGTACTAAAGCGTTATATCAGCATGTTAAACGATTAATCACTCGTTTCTATCGTCAATTCGATGATGTTGATCCTGATTTTGATGATTCTATAAAAATAATGCATGCTTGGGGCGGACATACAACTCCGGGCGTTTATTATAATGCGTGTGTTAATAATAGCGCACCATTTTTAGATTTTGGGAAGGCTCAACGCCTCAACCAAAAAAACCCATTTTCATATGCGTGTAAGACATTAATAGAAGGATATGATGTACAACCGGAATATGATTATGTTTTCGTAGATGAAGCCCAGGATTTCGACAGTAATTTCTTGCAATTATGCTTGAAACTTGCTCAAAATGAAAATATGGTATTTGGGTTGGATGTTTTCCAAAATATCTTTCAAACTATAGCACCATCAATCAATGAAATACTTGGTAAAGATCGTCAACTAGGCTTAGATAAATTTTTAAATAAATGTTACCGCACTCCATGTGCAACTTTAGTCTGTGCTCATGCAATTGGCCTTGGCGTCTATAGAGATCAAGTTCAAGTCATACGAACCCCCGAGGATTGGATGAATCTGGGATACTCTATTGATGAGACAAAATATAAAAGTCAATTCGAGCAGGATGAAGATATAATTGTCTACCGCACAGAACAGGCATCACCTTCATTATATAATGAAAATAAAGAAAATCTTGTTATAACCAAAGAGCATGATGATATATTTAAAGAATGCAGTTGGGTAGCAGAAAAAATAAATGCTGATATTAAAGAGCAGGGTTTAAATGCATCCGACATATTGATAATTTGTGCCGATGATAGAAACTATAAAAGCTATTACTCAGTAATTTCCGAGTACTTGTCCAACTTCGGTATTGACATTAACAATGTCAATGCTGATCGATATAATATCAATGACTTTTCAATAGATAACAAAGTAACTTATTCAACAGTCCATAAAGCTAAAGGTAATGAAAGTTACAGTGTATATGTAGTGGGTAGTGAGTCTCTTTATTATAATCCTAATGTGAAAAACAGGAACTTACTTTTTACTGCAATGACACGAACTAAGGGGTGGCTAGTCATGACAGGTATTGGAACAGCAGCCCTTGAACTGTTCGATGAAATATCTGATGCACTTGATAAAGCACCATACCTTGAATTTAAATACCCACCAGACACAAAGATAAGACAAATTGAAATTGATTTGAAACGGGTTGAAACTGAAAATAGAAATGATGAGCTTGAAAAGCTTATCAAAGAATACGGAGCCGATGGGTTGAAGGCAATGATCCGTGAAGTGGAAGCTAAAAAGGTCAGAAAAAAATGATTTCACTAGGCCAGTTAAACGACTCTAAAAGAAATGCTATAAAGTTAGTCAGGGATGTAGGACTCCTTGGTAATTTTAACAATCAAATTACATACCCTAACACTATGCCGGGGGAGTTGCGTCCACTCTCTTACGAAAACGCATGGAAAAAATGCAAACAAAACTCATGGTTTGATATTGAACTTGATGATTCTTCATTATTGATATTTAAAAATGATGGTTATTCTTATGTTCGAGTCCCATTCTTTACATTATCATTTTCAGATTTTGCAGAGGAATTTTACGAAAGTGATCCTGAATGGAGAGAGGAAGAGAACAAACACGTAATAACTGAAGAATATGAAAAGTACCTAGATAGTCAATTAAAGACGCAACCACCAATGCCTGTCCGATTTGATATAGACTCAAATTATTACTGTGAGCATACACACCCTCTTTATCATTTTCACTTCGGTATTGAAAATGAAAGCCGCATTCCTTCAAATAGAGAACTAACACCAATTTCATTCACAGGTTTTATTCTGAGAAGTTTTTATCCAAAGGAATGGAAAACATTCGCGGAATCTACTGAGCTAGAGAAGTATCTAGTACATCTCAAAGGTAATTTAGATTATGTCCCACCTAATTATTGGAACGCATATGAACCCAACTTATTTTATTTAGGTTAGCCGACTTGAGCGCAATGCTCTCCCCGCCACGCCTGCCCGCTTAAGAGGTCACTTTTAATGCAGGTGCATGAACCGGCTCAGGCCGCGCCGGTACTGGCGTGGTGGGGGAAATAAAATACGGGGATTTGCATGCAAAACCATGCACCTTATGGATGCATGGCTTTTTTCAGGAAAAATAGCGGAATTTTCGGGGATTTTTTCGCGTGCTACCGTGCGACCAGTTCTGCACGTCGGCGGGTGTAAATCAGGTTCTGTGCCGGGGTGAATTTCTCTCGATTATCATCCCGCGAAGCCGAATCAGGCCTGAATCCGATGGCCGTTAAAATGTCGCTGTCCTGCGCGGAATAATTAATTTTGTCACCTGCGGCCAGCCACACTGACAGGGCTTCACGCAGATAATCAACCGAATGCTGCATGGCGCTCTGTTTTACTGCGGGAAGCTGTTCATTATACCCCATCAGTTCAGGCGCCAGCGTGGCGGCCAGCTCCGCGCCGTGCTGCTGCATAAAGTCATAGAGCCGGTTGCGGATGCTGATGTGCTGCACCTCCTCATGTGAGCGGATATAGCGACCGGCGGCCTGATTAATCTCCCATTTTTTCACGTCGATATTGTCGCGCAAATCCTGCATTTTGCGCTGGATTTGTTCGTCACCAGCAAGGAGCTGTTCACGGTATTCAAGTTCAAGGTCAGCCAGTTCGGCTTTACGTTTCAGCCAGGTGTTTTTGTTTGCCTGACAGGCCTCAAAGGCCTGCTGTATTGTCATAGTGGTCACGTGTCCCTCTCCTGATTAATGCCGGAACGGCGAGCTGTAGCAGCCCTGTGCTTTACGCGGCGGCAGTGGCGTCACCGGGGTGGGGGCAGGTTTCTCCGGTGCGGCACGTATCACACCGTCAACCGACTCGATGGTGCGGAAAGTGGCCGAACATTCGATATTGGTACACTGGTGATAACACTGTTTGACGTTTTCCGACAGATAACGGCTGGTACGGACGTGCGCGGTCTTTTTGCAGAACGGACAGTGAAACATAATTCAGCCCTCTGCCTGTTCGTGGGATTTTGCAGCCAGTTCAGCGGCAAGCTTCATCCGTCTGGCCGGGCTTCTTAACAGCGCCATATCAACCCCGGTTATGACCGGGCGATTCATGCCAGTTACAGACAGGACCGGCTCCTGCTCCATATCAAAATGATACAGGGCTGACTGCAGATTCAGGGCATCACCCAGCTCACGTGTCGCGGTCGCACGCGATGAGGTTTCTCCGCTCATTTCCAGCGACCGTATACGCAACAGGAAGGCACGTAACAGTGCGGGGCTGATACCGGCCAGCACCTTCTTCCATTCGCTGTTGGCGTAAGTGGTGAATGCTTTTTCATGGGCGCTGATATAAGCCGTACCGGAGGAGCATGCGCCAAGCATGGCGAGACTTTTGTCTTTCTCCAGCTCGGTAATCAGACCGGTGAACTCATCAGCCAGTTCGCGGCTGGCGATACGTTTACTGTGTTCAGCTTTCAGTTCAGGAGTGAGGTTGCCGCGCAGAGTTCGAAAGCGGCTGCGCCAGTCCTGTTCGGCCTGTGCGCTTTCACTGAGGGCGGTCTGTCGTTCCTGCTCACAACGCTGAATGGAAGCCTCAATGTCGCTGAGTTTACCCATGCTGGCCGTGTGTGCGTCTTTTGCTTCGTTAAGTGCGGCCAGCGCACCGGCAATACGTTGTTCCGCGCCTTCATCCTGTTTACTGATAACGGTCTGCATGGCTTTGATAATGAGTTCGGGTTTCATGTTCAGGCTCTCCGTGTGTTCAACCTGAAATGATTCTGACGCCTCCTGCACAACAACACGATTCATTGCCGTTGTCAGAGTGCTGGCACAAACAGACCTTATAAACCGGCTGGCCAGAGAAAGGTCGCAGGATAACCTTACTCACCGTTTGTTTTTTACTTATAACTATTCACCATTGTTCACCTTAAATAAAAATACAAATAATACAGTAAGTTAAAGGGTGAACAGTTGAGGGTCTGACTGTTCACCGTCTGTTCACCGTCTGTTCACCACTGTTCACCCTCCTGTTTTGCTCTGGCTATACCATTTAGACTTTATTTCGATTAAAAATGAAAAATATATAACTAAAACCAATATAAATTGCTGCATTGTAATGCAGTGATTTGCATATGTTTGCCAGCGTTTGCCTTTGTTTGCCAGAGCGAAAAGTCAATGTTTGTTTCCCCGAAAATCTCACATGACCTGAGGAAAAATATAGACATAATAAGGAGCTACCCGAAGCCGGACGGACACGACCGGCACTGTATGGACTTTGTGAGGTAGCCCGATGCACATCGCTTTTTCTTCCCCGTCTTCTGCCCCTGCCGCGCCACTGATGCCGGTTTCTGATACCGTTCACGAACGTTTTATCCGTCTGCCCGAAGTGATGCATCTGTGCGGCCTGTCCCGCTCGACCATTTACGACCTCATCAGCCGGGAAGCCTTCCCGAAACAAATCTCCCTCGGCGGAAAAAATGTGGCGTGGGCGCAGTCTGAAATCACTGCATGGATGGCGGATCGCATTGCCGAACGTAACCGGGGCTATGACGCATGATGATGACCGTTCAGCAAACAGCCCCTTTTTCTGGCTTGCTTCCGTTCGCCGTTTCCAGGTATAGTTTTCCCGCTGTCGCAAAATCGGCAGCCGGGATTGGCGTCCCGTTTACAACATTGGCGACACCGGACGCGCCTTGCGTCTTTTTTTGTGTCTATGCCTCAGCGCATCCATTTTTGATCCAGAGATTTATCTGTCTATGGATCCTTCGTGTAATGGTGGCTCAGGCGGGGGCTTCTCACGAAGCGCCGGTTTCCAATGTTGCCGGTTACGCCAACCCCGTCTGGGCTACCACCAGTGAAATTGGCGTTTCCAGTGGTAGCAGTCACATGCAAACATTGGAGGTTGCCACTATGGCTACGACCCTCACCCCGTCACACCCGCAGTTTGTCTTTGTGTTTGCCGCCGTTCGTCGCGCAGACCGTAAACCCCGTATTTGCATGCTCCGCACCGTTGCCGGTGATGAGCACGCCGCACGCCTTTCCCTCGTTCGCGATTACGTCCTCTCGTTCGCTGGCCGTTTGCCGGTTCTGGAGGTGCACGCATGAAACACACCACCATTACCGCCCGTGACCTCGAATGCCTTGAGCATATGCGCAACGTCGGCCATCTTGTCGGCGAACTGATGCAGGTGCAGGACTGCACCACCGTACGCCGTGACCCCGCACAACAATTACAGCTCACCTCCGTGATTTACCTCATGACCGCCCAGCTCGACGGTGTGGTCGAACGCTGCAACCAGCGCTGGCTGACCGGGGAGGGTAACGTATGAAAACTGCATTATCACCCGCTCTGCGTGCTGCGCTATACCGCCGCGCGGTCGCCTGTGCCTGGCTGACCCTGTGCACCCATCAGCACCGCTATCCGCACCTCACCCTCGACGCGCTGGAAAATGCCATTGCTGACGAGCTGGAGGGCTTCTACCTGCGCCAGCACGGCGAGGAAAAAGGTCGCCAGATAGCCTGTGCATTACTCGAAGATTTAATGGAAGCCGGTCCACTCAAAGCCGCGCCGTCGCTGTCCTTTCTCGGGCTGGCCGTGATGGATGAACTTTGCGCCCGTCACATCACCGCGCCGGTACTGCACTGAGGGAGACAACCACAATGAAAATGAACGTAACGGACACCGTGAAACAGGCGTGCGGCCACTGGCCGCGCATTCTCCCGGCGCTGGGGGTGAAGGTCATTAAAAACCGCCATCAGTCCTGCCCGGTGTGCGGCGGCTCTGACCGCTTCCGCTTTGACGATAAAGAGGGGCGCGGCACATGGTTCTGTAACCAGTGCGGCGCGGGTGACGGACTGAAACTGGTCGAGAAGGTGTTCGGTGTATCAGCCTCTGAGGCCGCCGGGAAGGTAAACGCCGTGACCGGCAGTCTGTCGCCGGTTGCCCCGGAGGTGATTGCGGCCGCAGAAGCCGGAACGGAGGCCGACCGGAAAGCGGCGGCAGAGCTTACCGTAAAACTGATGGAGAAAACCCACACGACCACTGGCAACGCTTATCTGACTGGCAAGGGCTTTCCCGGTCGGGAATGTCTGACGCTGACGACCATGCATAAAACTGGCGGTGTGACGTTCCGCGCCGGTGATTTGGTTGTCCCGCTGTATGATGATAGCGGCGTGCTGGTTAACCTTCAGCTTATCAATTCAGACGGTCTCAAACGCACCCTGAAAGGCGGTCAGGTCAAAGGGGCATGCCATATCATCGAAGGGCAAAAACAGGCGGGAAAACGCCTGTGGATCGCGGAGGGTTATGCTACCGCGCTCACCGTGCATCACCTGACCGGCGAAACCGTCATGGTGGCGCTGTCGTCCGTGAACCTCCTTTCTCTGGCGAGCCTTGCCCGTCAAAAACATCCAGCCTGTCAGATTGTCCTTGCTGCCGACCGCGACCTGAACGGCGACGGCCAGACCAAAGCCGCGGCGGCCGCAGACGCCTGTGAGGGCATGGTTGCCCTGCCGCCGGTGTTCGGTGACTGGAATGACGCATTTGAACAAAAAGGTGAGGATGCGACACGCAAAGCCATTTATGACGCTATCCGGCCACCGGCGCAAAGTCCGTTCGATACCATGAGCGAGGCTGAATTTACCGCCATGAGCGCCAGCGAAAAGGCGATGCGGGTGCATGATCATTACGGCGAAGCGCTGGCTGTGGACGCGAACGGTCAGCTCCTGTCCCGCTATGAAAATGGCATCTGGAAGGTGATACCGCCGTCCGATTTTGCCCGTGATGTGGCCGGACTGTTCCAGCGTCTGCGTGCCCCGTTCTCGTCGGGGAGGATCGCCTCCGTGGTGGAGACCCTGAAACTGATTATTCCGCAGCAGGATGCACCGGCGCGGCGTTTGATTGGCTTCCGTAACGGTGTGCTTGATACCAGCACCGGCATATTCAGTCCACACCATAAATCGTACTGGTTGCGTACGCTGTGCGATGTCGACTTTACACCACCGGTGGAGGGGGAAACGCTGGAGACACACGCGCCAAACTTCTGGCGCTGGCTCGACCGGGCAGCCAGCGGTAATGCCGAAAAGCGCGACGTGATTCTGGCCGCCCTGTTTATGGTGCTGGCGAACCGTTACGACTGGCAGCTCTTTCTCGAAGTGACCGGGCCGGGTGGCAGCGGGAAAAGTATTCTCGCCGAAATTGCGACCCTGCTCGCTGGGGAGGATAACGCCACGTCGGCCGACATCGACACGCTGGAAGACCCCCGCAAACGTGCATCCCTGATTGGCTTCTCGTTGATACGCCTGCCTGACCAGGAGAAATGGAGCGGCGACGGTGCCGGGCTTAAAGCCATCACCGGCGGCGATGCGGTATCGGTTGACCCGAAATATCAGAACCCGTATTCAACGCATATTCCGGCGGTGATTCTGGCCGTGAACAATAACCCGATGCGCTTCACCGACCGCAGCGGTGGTGTGTCACGTCGCCGGGTGATTATTCACTTCCCGGAGCAGATTGCGCCGGAGGAACGCGACCCGCAGCTCAGGGATAAAATTGCGCGCGAACTGGCCGTCATTGTGCGTCAGCTTATGCAGAAGTTCAGCGATCCAATGAGCGCCCGCGCACTGCTCCAGTCGCAGCAGAACTCCGACGAGGCACTCAGCATCAAACGCGACGCTGACCCGGCATTTGATTTTTGTGGCTATCTGGAGGCGCTGCCGCATACCAACGGGATGTTTATGGGGAATGCCAATATTATTCCGCGCCAGCCCCGTAACTATCTCTATCATGCCTATCTGGTCTATATGGAGGCCAACGGATACAGGAACGTACTCAGCCTGAAAATGTTCGGGCTGGGGCTGCCGATGATGCTCAAAGAGTACGGGATGAATTATGAGAAGCGGCATACCAAGCAGGGTACACAGACCAACCTGACGCTTAAGGATGAAAGCAACGGCGACTGGCTGCCGAAGTGCGACGAACCCGCAGCGACATAACCAACCTCAGACCGGCAAAAGCCGGTCTTTTTCTTTCTGACTATTACCGCAAGGTGAACAATCCACTGTTCACCCTTCACCGTATATTCACCCGTTATCACCATGAAATAATTGGAAAAAAACAAAAGGTGAACAGTGTGAACAGTAAAACCTAAAAAAACTTTTTATCCCCCCACCACATCGCCTGACCGTGCGCATCCAGAGCGAGAAAAAATCACAAAGGTGAAGAGTCGACTGTTCACTCTTCACCAACCATTCACCACTTATCACTATGATATTAAAAAGAAAAATAACGAGGTGAACAGTGTGAACAGTTAAATGCAAAAAAACTTTTTTTCAATGCTCATTGTTTAAGAAAAAAAGACCACATGAAAAAGGTGGCACATTTCTAAAGAGGGATCGTATTACTATGACATTTCATAATTGGTACACGTTTAGGTACACAACTGAAAGTTGAATACGGAAAAATCCTTTACATTTAATACATTAAGAAATTTATTCAGACTCCGCCAGCCCACCAAAATTCTCCATCGGTGATTACCAGAGTCATCCGATGAAGTCCTGAAAGCCCGCACAGCGCAAGCCCTGCGGGCTTTTTTGTGTCCTCAATTTGTCCCGCGAAGTCCGAAGAGAACTAATTAAATCCGAACCTTTTAGGCACCTTGTTAGGCACCTCACAAAGCTTTATTATTTTTGAGGTGCCTAAGGCTATGGAAAACCGCCAATGGCAAGACAAACCAAACCTCTCTCAGTTAAAGAAATCGAATCAGCCAAACCCAAAGAAGCGGACTACGTTATCTATGATGGTGGTGATGGCGTAAGTATCCCATCCAGGCAGGTCTCGTTTTTTTGATAGCGGACCTTACTCTTGACACCTGAACCTGGCTTTAGCATGGATTGTACTAACTAAACTGAGACGGCCAATCCTGGGATTTAGATCGCTGGTACTTTTACTCCGGCCATGTAAGCGACCGGAGTACAGATTTAAACCCTGTCAGAATATGCTTTCAGCATCGCAAGAACCGCCCAACGAGCCGCATCATCTGCGATATTCTCAGGCAGAGCATCAGCTCGCAGATTGATATAAGCGTCAACAGCCATTCTGATGGCCATGCTGACCGAGTCACGATCGTGCGTTGCCAGCGTGGAAGTCAGCAGGCCATCAGGGTCAATGCCGTGGAATTCAATGCGGCGAACCCCACGTTGCGGAAGATTGGCACGACGGTACAACATTGGCCCCAGCACCTGCTCGCGGAAGAATGACAGCATACCCATCGCTTCGAAGAGTTCGCCCCTTCCCAACTTAACCACTGCATAATGCAGCCAGATCCAGGCTCGGGACTCAAACCACTCCGGCGTCATATCAGGCCAGTGAGCACTAAATTTTGCCAGTTGTCGCTGCAGAGCAGTGTTATCACGGGTAAATAGCACTGCGGGCTCCTCAACGCGTTGAGTGAGCATTTCCAGAGTGACGAATTTCAAATCGACATGAAGAAGTTCTGGGCCATACAAGCATATTAGCAGGCGAGGCTCTCCGACATGTTCCCCGGTAAAAGCATGGAGCAGATGGCCTAATGTTCCGGCAAGCTCCCTGCGCTGCGTCATGATTTCGTCATAGTGGAGAGTGTCTACGACAACGACAAAATCGAGATCGGAGTATTTATCAAACCCACCATGAACAATTGAGCCACCAGCGAGAAGGGAGTGAATTCGCGAATCAGACTGAAATTTAAGTTTGAGTTGCTCTGCAAAACTTCTGTGTAAATCGGGTAATGTACTCAGCATACTTTTTCCTGTTCACAAAAAATACAAAGCATTTCAGAATATCGAGTTGTTTATATTCAGGCCAGATATTTTGCAGGAACAGTGATGTCCGCAGCAGGTTATCCCGACGAGAAATATTGTCCTATGCGTCTGGCGCTACTTCTGGCAATCGTTTATTCCGGTATCTGACATACACTGTAGTGTCAAATACGCATTGTGAAGTGATAACTCTTCGCACTTCACTTGCTATGTACTTAATATTTTAATAAAAATAACTTATTGAACAGTATGACCCGTAAGACAAAAAAGAATTTTAAGCTCTATTCAAAACACAGCTGGAGCTTAGTTCCAGTAACTAAGGGAACTCCGAATTGCCGGTTTCGTTTCAGAAATCATATAGAGTTCACTTAGCAAAAAAACAGACCATAAGTATCATTAGGAACCTATCTATTAGTAATGATGAGGTGCTGAATGGGATTCTATCTATTAGTAATGATGAGGTGCTGAATGGGATTCACATACCCTGCTGTCGCTGGAGCACTGCAGAATGATCAGAGAGCCTTTTCTGCTGCTCTGGCCTCGCTGCAAGGAACGGCATCAAACTTTGCTGCGCATTGTATTCAGGACTCCCGTGTTAGAGTGCAATATCTACGTGATATTCAAAACATGTCCGCCGAATTTGTTCAATCAGTTGGAAGTGGGAAAATGTCTCCCAGAGAAGCCGCCACATTAGCCTCTCAGATGCGCAACGAAATTCTGGATCTTTCACGGCTAAGAAACAGCCCTGTCGGTAGAGCCTACGCGAAAAAGTTAAAACCATCGGGGCGTACGATGGCTGACCTAACTGAACATTATGCTACGAAGATGTTTCAGCAACCTTTCGAGTCTCTATCGGAAAGACAGCAGGCCACAATCTTTAAAGAAATGATCCACTCGGCTGGACGTGACAGGGGCGCAGTATCGGGCATCGCTAAAACCTTGGGTATGGCCGGTAAGCGTGTCCTCTTTGTCTCTTTAGCTGTCGCCGCTTACGAAATCTATCAAGCGGAAGATAAAACCACCGAAACGATGCATCAAGGTGCTATAGCCGCTGCTGGTGTTGCCGGAGGATGGGGAGTCGGAGCTGCAGTGGTCGCAACAGGTGTTTGTGCGGCAACTGCGCCTGTTTGTATTGGTGTTGCTGCATTAGTGGGCGGAATTCTCGCATCGGTCGGAACAGACCTTCTGTTTGGAACCTTATATGTTTCACCACAGGGGAGAAACTAATATGCAACTAACAGAAGCTCAACTGATGACCCGCGTTCCTGTCTGGCACGCATTATCGGAGCTGTTTACCGGACGCGAACTCCAGGACTACGACTACCGATGGATGGCGCAGAAGTTAAAGGAGTCTGGTTTAAGTCGGGAAGAGATCTTTGTGATTCTGGATGAGGAAGTTGCCCCTGCCCTCCAGTCAAATCTTCTCTACAACCCAACGCCGGTGATGGACGGTTGGTCAGAGAAAGATATTAAACAGCTCGTGACAGAGTATGTATATAAGAAACCGACAATTATCGAGCGCGTCATTCCAGCCCGCGTACTGTTAAAACAGCGCCGTAAATACATTCAGAACGAACTCAATAAGCTTTCCCACGAACTGGATAAATGCTTCTGAAAGGGTTTTAAACGAGGCGATTGGCATACATTTAGGTATATATCCAAAAGCCAGGCTCATGCAGTACAGGGAATAAGACGTTGTAAAATTAGCGATGCCGTGAATATATTCACTTTCATCAGATAAACGGACACCCCTTACGGAAGTGTCCGTTTTGTCTTTCAAACGTCAGCTGCGGGTTACGCGCCTACCGGCACATCGTGCGCGGTGTTTTTCAACGCCGGTCCGGTGTACTTCTCGATCTGCAGCTGCGACATCTGGCCACAGTTCCCCTGCGCCAGGCTGGAGGAGCCGACGTCAAAGGTCAGACAGTTGACGTTACCGTTTTTACACAGCGATCCCGGCTGCGACGGATCGGCCGGATCAAACCATGCCCCTTCACTGATGCGCACCACGCCTTCGCGAACGTTATCGGTAATCACCGCTCCGACCAGGATCTGCCCGCGATCGTTAAAGGCGCGAACCAGATCGCCTTCGCTGATGCCGCGTGCGCTCGCATCTTTCGGATGGATCCAAATAGCTTCACGATCGGCCACCGCATATTTCTTGCGCAGCGGCGTATTATCGAGCTGAGAGTGCAGACGGTTAATCGGGTGACCGGTATTGAGCGACAGCGGATATTTCTCGGCTTCCGGCCCGCGATACCACTCGTGCGGCGGCATCCAGGTTGGAATCGCTTTACAGTCCTCGTAGCCCATTTTGGCGATGGCGTCAGAGTAGATCTCGATTTTCCCTGACGGCGTTCCCAGCGGGTTGAGCAGCGGGTTCTCGCGGAAATCGGCGAAACGCACCCATTGGGTGTTCTCTTGCGGGATCGGGAAGCGAATGTAGTTGTTGGAAGCCCAGAACATATCAAACGGCGGCAGCGCCACGCGGGCGTTGCGCGCCTGGGCTTTCATCTCGTCATACATGCCCTTCAACCACAGCATCTCATCTTTGCCTTCGGTAAAGGCCTCATGCACCCCAAGGATCTCGGAAATCCCCGCAAAAACATCAAAGTCGTTTTTCGCTTCGTTCTGCGGCGGTACGCACTGGCGCAGCGGGAAGACATAAAGCTGTGAATAGTCGCCGCCCATGTCCATATCGTTACGCTCGTAGGTGGTGGTCACCGGCAGTACGATGTCGGCGTGTTTCGCCGTCGCCGTCCAGTACGGTTCGTTCACCACCACGGTTTCAGGATGCTGCCAGGCTTTCACCAGGTTGTTGGTATCCTGATGCTGGTGGAAGGTATTACCGCCCGCCACGTACACCATTTTAATATCCGGATAGGTGACTTTCGTGCCGTTATAGTCGATGGTCTTGCCTGGGTTCGCCAGCGCATCGGCGATGCGCGCCACCGGGAATGGCGTAATATCTTTCGCCGCCGGCGACGTTGGGCTACCGGCGGAGATCCCCGCCAGAATGCCGCCGCGCGCGGTTGGGCTACCGCCTGAAGAGTAGTGATAACTAAAGCCGAAACCGCCGCCGGGCAGGCCAATCTGCCCCAGCATCGCCGCCAGCGTCACCATCATCCAGTGGGCCTGTTCGCCATGATGCTGACGCTGAATGCCCCAGCCGCCCATGATCATGGTGCGATGCTTCGCCATATCTCGCGCCAGCTGCTTGATGGTCTCAGCATCAACGCCGCTGATATCCGCAGCCCAGTTGGCATCTTTGACGACGCCATCTTCTTTACCGTTCAGGTAGGCTTCAAATTTATCGAACCCTACGGTGTAGGTTTTCAGGAAATCTGGGTTATGTAGATTTTCTGCCAGCAGCGTATGGGCTACCCCCGCCATCAGCGCGCAGTCGGTATAGCTGCGCGGGGCGATCCACTCGGCGCCTAATTCACGCGCGCTGTCGCTGCGCACCGGGTCGATACAGATCATCCGGGTGCCCTTTTTCTTCAGCGCTTCAAAGCCCGTCTGGCCGACGTGATCCGGCAGGTTCCAGCTGTTTTTCAGCGTGATCATGGGGTTACAACCGATCATCACCACCAGCTCGCTGTTATCAATTACGTTTGGCCACGCGGTCTGCTGTTCGTAAACTTCAACAGAGCCGACCACGTGCGGCATAATCACCTGCGCCGCGCCGGTGGAGTAGTCACCGGAATAGCCGACAAAGCCGCCCGCCAGGTTCATCATGCGCTGCAGCAGCGTTCTCGGGTTGTGGAACATCCCGACGCTTTTCCAGCCGTAAGAACCGGCATAAATAGATGATGGGCCATGCTCTTTTTGCAGACGGCTGATTTCTCCCGCCACCAGATGCAGGGCTTTATCCCAGCTGACGCGGACCCACTCATCGCGGCCGCGCAGCTCTGGCTTACTGTTTTTCGCTCCGCCTTCTAACCAGCTTTTACGCACCATCGGATATTTAATCCGGTTTTCGGCGTGAACCTGATACGGCGCCATGGTAATCAGTTCGTTGGGATACGGATCGTCTTTGATCGGGCGAACGTCAACCATTTTGCCGTCGCGGACGATGGCTTCAAACGCGCCCCAGTGAGCGCCGGTGAGAATCCCACTTTCCGCCTGGCGCAATGCAATAAACTGCGGCATCGCCTGGCTGATGGCCTCCGCCAGCGCCGAACGCGGCCACAGCCCCGCCAGCAGCGGCGCCGCCATCAGGGCGCTGGCGCCAGCCAGAAAACGGCGACGCGTCAGATTCATACCGGATTCCTGGCTCTGATCCGCCATGTCATAATCGTTATTCTTTTTCATCATGGCTCCTTATTGTTTGTCCTGATTGGCCGCTGCTGGCATGTCGCTCGCATGTTTTTGTACGTACTGGGTCAGGAGACGAACCTGTTCCTGAGTCAGTGAAGTACGGCCGGACATACCTTTAACCACCCCAATCCACTGGTTGGCGTTAAAGCGATTCAACTCGGTCAGGCCATGACAGCCGGTACAGTTGTTAGCCATTAATTCAGAAGCGTAACTCCAGATTTTTTGCTGATCGCCAATCAGATTTTTCGCAGGCAGCCAGACCTGCAGATCGACTTCATGCCAGACCTGTTTAGTCTCTTCATCGGTAACGGAGCCAGACACTTTTAACGCTTTGCGAGCTTCTTCGCCCAGCAGCGCGCTCATGATGCGTTTACCGCGCGCGGCGTAGAAGGCTTCGGTAACGCCATCCTGTTGCCAGCCATGAACATCCGCCAGCACCATGTCGCCTTCACGTTTCACCACTTTCACTTCAGTGGAGGCCATCAGGTTACCGTCGTTATGGTCGCCCGCTTTCTCGCTCAGCCAGAACGGCTGGGTCTGAATGGTGTAAAGGGTGGTCGCGGTCGCCGGGGTTTTCGCCGCCGCGTTAGCGAGCTCGCTGGCCCCTGCCGCCGCCAGGCCGCTCATGTTCGGCAGAATATGCGCCACGCCTTTATGGCAGTCGATGCAGGTTTCGCCCTCTTTGATCGCGACCGGATGCTGCTTACGGGCTTCAGGAGTCTGTGCCAGAATATCCATCGCTTTATAGTCGTGGCAGGAACGGCAGGTCGCCGAATCGCTCTTCTTCAACCCATCCCAGACGCTCTGGGCCATCGCCAGTTTATGCGCCTCGTATTTTTCCGGGGTGTCAATTTTGCCGGTCATTTCACCCCAGACATCTTTCAGGGCGCCAATTTTGGTCAGCATATAATCGATCGGCTGATGAGGAACGTGGCAATCGGCACACTCGGCGCGAATACCTTTATCGTTCTGGAAATGCACGCTGCCCTGATATTCCGCCAGAGGCTGCTGCATGGTATGACACGACACACAAAATTCGGTATCGCTGGTTTTATGCATAATAGTCGCAGTGCCGGCCAGCAACACCACGCCAATAATGATCCCAACCAGCAAGGCGATAAATATAATTTTTCGCCTACCAGAGCGTTCCAGTGAAAGTTTACTCATCTTATTATTTAACCCTTTTCCTAAATGAAAGACGCAAAAGTCCCTGCCAGATGGCAATCGTTATATAAATAAATCTATAACGATTGCACTCACCTTCTAATCCAACTGTTTTTTTGGAGATTTTCGGAGCCAGGATAATCAGCCGGGGATGATTATCCTGTGATTTCAGAGCGATAACCCATTGCAAATCCAATATGCCTTCGAGCAATACTCACGTTATTTTAATTATTTCAGTGTAGCGGCTTGTTCTTTTTTCGCCCGGTCAATACTACGAATGATAATTTCTCGCTGAGCATCATCCGCCGGTAACAGTTGCAGCATCAGCTGCCACGCCGCGATCGCTTTGTCATACTGCTGGTGCTCAAAGGCGTTAAACGCCGCGAGGCTAAGCACCCGCACATCGTTATGGTTATTCTTCAGCAACGTATCGAGCAGTTGCTGGGCTTCACGGCTATCGTTGGGATCCGTAGAGTGAAGTAACGCTTCGGTATATCCCAGCTGCGCATCGGCGTTGCCTGGCGCCAGCTGTCGCGCCTTATCAAACGCCTGTAACGCGGCGCCTGGATTATTGAGCACCAGTTGCAGCCTGCCGAGCATCGTCCAGCTCAGCTGGTCGGCCGGGTATTGCTGCAGGCGGGTGCGTAGCCCCAGCGCCAGTCGAAACAGCTCTTCTTCCGACAACGGTTTACCCTGTGGATCCATCACCCGCTGCATCAACTGCGGCGTTTGCTGGACAACTTGCTGCCACTCAACCACGCGGGTCATGTAACTCGTTCGGATAAAAACCCCTACGCATAAAGAGGTTAGTATAATAACCCCAAGAATATACACCCAATAACTACTATTTTTGTGATTCGTTTCGGCAGATTCGGGCAAATCTTCCAATAAATTCAAGCGTAAATCGTCAACCAGCTGCTGTTGCTGCGCCGCGTTCACCGCTGAAAGATCCTCATCAAGCTCCTGCAGGCGCGCCCGATAAATCATATGGTTCATGGTATTGCGGTCAACGCGCTGCCTGCCGCTCCACGGAATAAACAGCAGCGCCGCGGTTCCCAGCAGTAACACCAACATGATGAGCAAAGCGACAATCATTTCAGGGTCCTTTTATTGTCATCAAGCAGCGCCTTTAAGCGTTCCTGTTCCTGCGCGCTCAGCTCGCTGATGCGTTCAGCCCGTGAGCGACGGCTTAAACGAAAAATCACCAGCGCGCCGCCCACAACAAAACAAGCCGGCAGCAGCCAGAGGATGATCGTCGCGGGGGTCACCGGCGGTTCGTAGGTCACGAAGTTGCCGTAGCGCGCCACCATGTAATCGGTGATTTGCTGATTGCTTTGTCCCTGCTCCATCAATTGCCAGACCTTTTTGCGCATGTCGGCGGCAATCATCGAGTTCGAATCGGCAATACTGTTGTTCTGGCATTTCGGGCAGCGCAGCTGTTCGGTCAACTGGCGGAACTGCTGCTCCTGAGCTTCATCTTTAAATGGATAGGTATCAATCGCCGCCAGCGCCTGAAACGAGAACAGCGCCGTCAGTAAAGTGATGAGCAGATATTTCACGCGCCCCCCTGCTGGCTGTATTTATTCCACAGCGGCAGAATCTCCTGCTGCCAGACCCGCTCGTTCACATCGCCGGCATGGCGGTAGCGGATAATGCCTTTGCCGTCGATGAGGAAAGTTTCCGGCGCGCCATACACGCCAAGATCCAGCCCCAGCATACCGTCGCCGTCAAACACTCCCAGCGCATACGGGTTGCCCAATTCGTGCAGCCAGTTCACCGCTTTCTGGCGATCGTCTTTATAGTTGATGCCAACGATGCGAATGCCCTGCGCCGCCAGGGAGCGTAAATACTGATGCTCCGCCCGACAGGTGGGGCACCAGGTGGCCCAGACGTTAATCAGCACCGGTTTACCATTGACAATATTAGAGGGATCCAGCATGACATCCGGTTTTTCCAGTGACGCCAGGCGGAAATCCGGCAGAGGCTTACCCACCAGCGCTGATTCAAGCACGGTAGGATCGTCCCCGTCGCTATTGCGCATCAGTTGCCACATTAGCGCCGCCGCCAGAATCAGGAAGATAGCCAGCGGTAAATATAAGACTTTGCGGTTCATCACGCGTTCTCCGGCAGTGATTTACGTAAGCGGTAACGTGGGTCCAGAATGCACAGCACGCCGCCAAACGCCATTAACATCCCGCCGAACCAGATCCAGCGAACAAAAGGTTTATAGTACAAGCGCACCGCCCAGCTACCGTCGGCCAGCTCTTCACCCAGCGCAGCGTACAGGTCGCGCACCAGCCCACCGTCGATGGCGGCTTCGGTCATCTCCATCCGGCTGCTGCTGTAAATGCGTTTCTCCGCCCGCAGCGTACTCACGTGACGGCCATTCTGCGAAACTTCGATCACCCCTTCACCGCCGAAGTAGTTCGGCCCGGTGATATCCCGCACGTCACGGAACACAAAGTGATACTGGTGGATATCGACGCTATCGCCCGGCTTCATTCGCACATCGCGTTCAATGCTGTAATTCTGACTGAAGGCGATGCCAATGACGGTGACCACCAGCCCTACGTGGCCGGCGACCATTCCCCAGTGACTGCGTCCGAGGCGGGTCAGCCCGCGCCAGAAGGGGTGGCGGTCGGTGGCGCGCTCCACCACTTCCATCACGGTAAGCACGAATGCCCATAGCGACATCAGCAGGCCAACCACGGTCATGGCTTTAATACGATCCTGCATCAGCCACGGCAGTAGGATGGCCAGTACGATGGCAACCACCGCGGCAATCAGCAACCGCTTACGCAGCTTGTGGAATTCATCGCGACGCCAGCGCACCAGCGGCCCGATACCAAGGAGTAGCGAGAACGGGATCATCAGCGCAATAAAGAGGGAATTAAAGAACGGCTCGCCGATAGAAATGCTGCCTAGCCCCAGTAGCTTGTGTATCAGCGGCAGCAGCGTCCCCAGCAGCACCACCAGCATGGCGGCAATCAGCAGCACATTGTTGCCCAGCAGCAGCGACTCGCGCGACCACAGTTCGTGACGCACCCGGGAACGTACCTTGCCGCCTTTGATGGCGAATAACAGCAGCGAACCGCCGATAGTGATCACCAGCAGCGCCAGAATAAACATGCCGCGCGTAGGATCGGAAGCGAAGGAGTGTACGGAAATCAGTACCCCGGAACGCACCAGGAAAGTGCCCAGCAGACACAGCGAGAACGCCAGAATCGCCAGCAGCACGGTCCAGGATTTAAAGCTGCCGCGCTTTTCGGTGACCGATAGCGAGTGAATCAGCGCCGTTCCCGCCAGCCACGGCATCAGGGAGGCGTTTTCTACCGGATCCCAGAACCACCAGCCGCCCCAGCCGAGCTCATAATAGGCCCACGCCGACCCCAGCACGATACCGACCGTCAGAAAGCTCCACGCCGCCAGCGTCCACGGGCGTGACCAGCGCGCCCACGCGCTATCAAGACGCCCGGTCATCAGCGACGCAATGGCGAAAGCGAAGGCCACGGAGAAACCCACATAGCCCATGTACAGCATCGGCGGGTGGAAGATCAGCCCGATATCCTGCAGCATCGGGTTCAGATCGCGCCCTTCGATGGGGAAATCAGGTAGCGTGCGCACGAACGGATTTGAGGTCAGCAGGATAAACGCCAGGAAGCAGAAGGAGATCATCCCCATCACCGCCAGCACGCGCGAAGAGGCTTCCAGCGGAATATTACGGCTCAGGGCCGCGACCGCGCAGGTCCAGCCGCTCATCAGCAATACCCACAGCAACAACGATCCCTCGTGCGCCCCCCAGGTCGCCGCGACGCGATACCACACCGGCAGCAGCGTATTCGAGTTACTGACGACATACAGAACGGTGAAGTCATTCACCACAAAGGCGTACACCAGAATGAGAAACGCCCCGAGGATGGCGGCAAACATCGCTACCGACAGCGGCTTCGCCAGCGCCATCATCCGCGCATCCTGCCGCATCGCGCCCCAGCTGGGAAATAGCGCCAGCAGGCAGGAAATGCCCAATGCCAGGCACAGCAGGAAGAGGCCGATTTCAGGGATCATTGCGCGGCTCCCTGCGGCTTCTCAGCCGGATGATGATTCTCTTCCATCGCTTCTTTCACTTCCGGAGGGGTGTAATTTTCATCGTGTTTCGCCAGTACTTCTTTCGCGCGGATATGCGTCCCGTCCTGCAGCGTCCCCTGGGCTACGACCCCCTGCCCTTCGCGGAACAACGCCGGCAGGATCCCGGTATAGCTCACCTCGACGACACCGCGGGCATCATAGAGTTTGAAGGTCACATCGAGGGTTTTATCGTCACGCTTCACGCTGCCGGGCATCACCATGCCGCCGATACGTAGACGCTGCCCCGGCTCTGGCTTCTGGCCATTTTCCCGTTTGCCGTATATCACTTCGCCCGGTGTATAGAAGAGATCGATATTGGAGCTTAATGCATACATCACCAGACCAACGGTCAGCGCCAGCCCCCCAATCACTCCGCAGGCGAGCCAGAGACGTACTTTACGCCGAGGATTCACAACGCATCTCCCTTCATTGAGCTTTGCTTACGCGCCGCCGATACCCGGCGCTCGCGCGCCATCTGCCGGCGTATATCCGCCAGTAGCGCCCGGCGCTGCCAGCGGGTATGGATGAACAAAATCAGCAGCGCGATGACCGTCACTGCAACCGCCAGCCAGACATAAAAGGCGTAGCCGCCCATCTGCCAGAAATCGCTCCAGGAGTGAAAAGCGCTGGTCATGAGTTCTCCTCACGCTTACTTGCGCCAGCCAGCGCCACGACCCACGGGCGGCGGCGCTCCTGCAACAGAATTAAATTACGCATACGCATTAATGTCAGAGTAATAAAGAGGAATAAGAAACCGAAAATGGTTAAACGCAACGGCATGCGCATCGACGGGTCGATGGTTTTCTGCATATTGGTCGAGCCCTGATGCAGGGTGTTCCACCACTCCACGGAATAATGAATAATCGGCAGGTTGACCACCCCGACCAGCACCAGTATCCCGGCTGCGCGCCCGGCCAGCCGGCGATCGTCAAAAGCGTGATACAGGCCAATCACCCCGACGTATAAAAACAGCAGGACCAGTTCGGATGTCAGACGCGCATCCCACACCCACCAGGTTCCCCACATCGGTTTTCCCCACGCGGAACCGGTCACCAGCGCAATAAAGGTATAAACCGCGCCTGGCAGCGCCATCGCCATCACCGCTTTATCCGCCATTTTCATCTGCCAGACCAGGCCGACAAAAGCGGTCACGGCCATTGAGCCGTAAATCCCCATCGACCACATCGCCGCCGGGACGTGCAGATACATGATGCGATAGCTTTCACCCTGTTGATAATCTGCCGGGGCGTAGACAAATCCCCAGACGCAGCCCACCACCAGAAACAGCGCGCTGAGGATAGCCATCAGCGGAATGCATCGTCCGCATACGCTATACAGGCGCTCTGGAATGGCGAGTTGATGTAACACTTTCCACATTTTTTTTGCCTCATTGCCCCGAGGGAACGGGAATTATTGCACGCTAATTCTGAGTGCCGCCGCGGTAGCAAACGGACTTAAAGTGGCGCTTCCTGCCAGAAAGGCGCCAAGGATGGCCATATAGCCGTCAACCGGTAACTGCATCTGCGCCGCGCCCACGGCGGCGGTGGCGAAAATCAGTAACGGAATCATCAGCGGCAGCACCAGCAGGCTAAGCAATACGCCGCCGCGCCGAAGGCCGACGGTCAGCCCCACGCCGATGGCGCCAATAAAGCTCAGCGTTGGCGTGCCCATCAATAGCGTCAGGGCCAGCACCTGCCACTCCGCCGTCGAAAGTCCGAATAACATGGCGATCAGCGGAGAGATTATCAGCAGCGGCAGCCCGGAGATCACCCAATGCGCCGCAATCTTTGCCAGCACCACCAGCGACAGCGGTACCGGCATCAGCATCATTTGCTGCAGCGAGCCATCCAGCCAGTCATCGCGAAACAGCCGGTCCATTGCCAGCAGCGAAGAGAGCAGCGCCGCCACCCACACAATGCCCGGCGCAATCTGCCGGAGCAGCTGCGGTTCAGGGCCGATACTGAGGGGGAACAGGGTGATAATAATCAGGAAAAACCACAGCGGGTTGATAATTTCGGCGTAATTGCGAAAGGCAAGGCGCAGGTCGCGCCAGAATATCTGCTTGATCATGCCGCAGCCGCCTCATCGTCATTCAGCATAATCGTGCGTAAGGGAACGCAGAGCGGGCGCAGGGGTTGATGGGTGGTCAGGATGACCGCACCGCCCTGGCCGACGTGCTGCTCCAGCCGGGTGGTCAGCGTTTGTACGCCAGCCGCATCGAGCGCGGTGAAGGGTTCATCTAAAATCCAGAACGTCGCCCGGCTGAGCCATAGTCTCGCCAGCGCGACGCGCCGCTGTTGCCCGGCGGAGAGTTGCGCTACCTGAACATCTTCAAAGCCCACCAGCTCAACCTGCGCCAGCGCCTGCCAGCGCGCCTCAATGGTCGCCTCGGGATGGTAAAAGCGCAGATTTTCGTCCGCCGTGAGCGCCCCTTTCACACCAACCTGATGACCGAGCCATAAGAGCTGCGCGTGCCAGCTATCGCGAGTACGCCGCAGCGGTTTTCCCTGCCAGAGAATTTCCCCTTCTTCTGGCGTCGATAACCCGGTTAAGAGATGTAATAACGAGGTTTTTCCCGCGCCGTTGGGGCCTGAAATTTGAATAATCTCGCCTGGCTGTACCGAAAACGATAAGTGGGTAAAAAGGGTTCGTTCATCCCGCAGGCAGGCGATATTTTGTATGTCCAGCATCAGAAAGCAGGTCCAGTCCGGGCGTCAGCGCATTCAAGTGCCTTATTATAACGAAAGAAAACAATCTGTTTTGCTGAATGTATTAAAAATTTTATACCGGAGCTAAGCGGGTAAAAATGCTAAAAACACATAATCGAACATGCCAGTAGCGGTTGCATTTTCACCACTACCGGCATTCCCTTCTTTAGCGATGCAAGCGTAAGGTGCTGGCAATAGAGGATATTGCCGCAATAGCGCAGGCGAAGCCAAACACATAAACGGCAAACTGTGCGCCGCCTGGGCCGGTTAAGCCGTTCAACAGCGCAATGACCATCGCCACCAGCGCCGCACCGATGGACTGCCCTGTCGTCCTGGCCGTTGATAGCACGCCGGAGGCCGTTACCGTGCGATTTGCTGAGACATTGGCAAACATCTCCTTGTTGTTTGGCGGCAGGAATAAGCCATATCCCACCCCGCAAACGGCAACGCGCCACAAGAAATCATTCACCGTCGCGGCGTGCGGCAATAGCGCCAACGACCCTAAGCCAAGACAAAAGATAACCACCCCGACGGTAGAAATTTGCGTCGGATTAAAACGGTTTGACAGTCTTCCCGCTACCGGGGCGCAGAAGGCGACAGCCACCGGCCACGGCGTAAAGATAAACGCCGATTCAAGCACTGAATAGTGATAGCTATGTTGCAACACAAACGGTAAGCCGACCAGCGCCATTCCCTGAGCCACGAACATAGAGACGGATGAAAGCACCGCAAAGCTATATTGCCGTGAACGAAATATATCAAGCGGCAATAAGGGGTGCTTTGCTCGCGTCTGGACGATAATAAAGAAAGCAAATAACGCCACTGTCGCCGCCGCGCAATAGATAAGCGTCAGGCTCTCCCAGCGGCCAATTTGATCGACTGCTACCACCATCAAGCCCAATGCTGCTGCCGAACTCAGAGCCCCTGCCCAATCAAAGCCCTTCTCCTTTTCGTTATCCGCCCCTAATGAAATCAGGGAGAAAATAATCGCAGCGCCGCCAAGCGGGATATTGATATAGAAAAGCCACGGCCAGGAAAGATACGAAATGATAAGTCCGCCCAACGCCGGACCGATTGCCGTGCCAACCGCAAAGGCCAGCGCATTCAGCCCGAATATCGTTCCTAGCGCGCGAGGTGGAAAAATAACCCGGTACAATCCCAGCCCCACGCTTATCATGACCGCATAGCTTACCCCTTGCAGTATCCGCATGGTAACCAGTACACCAAAGGTCGGCGCAAGGCTACAGCCCAGCGAAGAGAGCGTAAATAACACCATTCCCGCCGTGTAAAAACGCTTCTCACCGATTCTGCTGCCCAGCGACGCGCAAATCAGCATCGTCGCCGCGCTGGCTACCTGATAGCCGTTGGTGATCCAGATACTGGACGCCGAATCGACCTGTAACGCACTGGCAATGGTGGGCAATGCGATATTGACAATAGAGCTATCCAGCGCCGCCATCAGCACGCCAATTAATATGGCCGCGGCGGCTAAATAGCGCCTCGGCGCCTCAAAACCTTGATCAAGTGTACTACTACTTACCAACGACATATCCGCAGGTCCTTTATTAGAATGAAATTACGCGCACAGACTTTCGCTCGCGACGCTCGCCCCTTCGAGATAGGTCAGCATCCCAAGCATAAGTACCTCCTCAGGCCGGGCGATAACCGGAGAGCGCGGCGTTTTCCACGGCTGCTTGCTGCCATTAATACGGATGCTCCTGAGGAAGCAGTAAGCGGTGAGGACATAAAAGCGATGACGCATATTCTCGCCCATTATCGGCAGCAGCCCGGAAATACCGCCAATTTCCGGAATTTCGCTGAGAATATTGCCGTAATCCTGTTTCGCCAGAACAAACATGAGTGCGTCAGACATCGGTACCATTTTCACTGCGTCTTCAACCTCGGCTGCCAGCTCATGCCAGAACGAAAAAGCAAAGCGCGAAAAGCCGAAAAGGGGATCGAGGCCACTGACGGAAAAATCAGGATCGATGAAATGAGTCAATGAACGTTCTTCGTCATAAAGCACGTTGCCAAAATGAAAATTGAAATGAGCCTTTTCTACCGATCGGAATTCTTCACCACGCGCCATCTCGATCGCTTTTTCGATAACCTCTCTGGCGGTAATGCTAAAACGGACGCCATTCAGTAAAACCGGTTTATCAAACAGATCGTGCGCAAATCGCGTAGCTTCCCACTCCTCCTGCAACCTGGCAGGCATATCGCTGACCCGTGCAGGTTGGTTTTCTATCTCCAGTCCAATCGCGGTTTGGATGTTCTCCAGGGCATTCAGAACTATTTTGCGCCGCGCCGCGAGCGTCCTTTGTTCATCAAGCACGATAGCCGATAGCGGAAGTGAGGCTTTCTTTTCCAGAACATAAAACTGACGTCCGGCGGCAACTCCCTCGTGTAACACCGGCACCATCAGTTCCGGATAAAGAGCATGTAACGCGCGGATTTGCTCAACCTCAGCCTTTAGCTTGCTATTAAAATCAGGAGACATGGCGGTTTTCACCACAAAACCAGAATTTAAAAAATCAACGGTATGGGAACGTGTCATTTTTCAATCTCCTGAAAGGTTGCCACCGGTAGACCTTGGGCAATATTGCGCGCAACGGCGCGAACAACTGCGGTATACCCTACCGAATTGTTAACAAAGGACTGGATAATCACTTCGCTCAGATTCTGCTTCGCCAGATATGCGGGTCGAAGAATGAGTAAATGGTTAGCGTCAGAGAGAATTGTCGAACAGCGGCGCTCATAAGCATAAGCGCGTCCCCCAAGAGGCGACCGCGAGGCCATCACTACATGAGGATGCAGCTTGTTCACGCGCTCAATAGCGGCTTCAATTAAACCAGTCGTTAAAGCACCGTTATCTTCGACGATAAAGCGGTTAATCTGATAGCCAGGGGCATGAACTGGCGCGCGAAGCGACACCGTATTCACCAACGGCGCCCACGGCATAACTTTTTTCTGGCTCATGGCAATTTGCGAGAAGCTGGGACGCAGATTGTCGCGAGCATCCTGCATACGGCCTTCAAAGGAGCGAGTGCCAAGTACGCCATTCGGCGTATCTGGATGCACAATATCGGTTTCAACCGACACAATTTGCGAAGCGTTGCCATGGATAGCATTTAGTGCCTCAACCACAACACGTAATGAAGCATGCATCCCATTGGTCTGGCAGGAACCCAGACAGTACATACCAGAACTTACTACCTTACGCTGAATCGTACTGATATCGTCACTCGTCAGATCGCCAAGGCAGCCATAAATACTTTTTAGGCTATCAGCCTCAGCGACACCCAGCACTACATTGGCCAGCTCCTGCATGTTGCGAGCCACAGGACTGTGCTGATCCATATCCTGTTTGCTGGTGGCAATAAAACCGATATCAAAGCGCCCGTTAACGGGTGGGCACACTTTGGCTAAATCGCCAAAGAAGAAATGAATTTCACGACCGTCAATTTGCAACGTATCGTCATTGATTATCTCGACCCGGGATTGGATGCCAGGTTGCGCCATCGCCAGACGCGCCACAATGCCATCAATCGGACGTAACTCCGGATAGTGTTTATCAGTAGCAGGCGGATTCGTTACTACGGTCTGCACCACGAAACCATCATTCTGCGGATCGTTTTGAATCAACAGATTTGCGCCAATCTCTGCACCACAGCCAACCAGTATTGCCTTTTTCACTTCATTCACCTTTAGCGTTATAAATTTATGTCAATGATTCAGAAATGGATTAATGCCAGGAAAAAAGTTTCAGGAACTCATTAACAGACATAGTCTCAAGCGCCGGGCCAGTGGTCAGGATATCGGCCAGTCTGTCCGCCCGATCGCGTAGCGGGCTGTCTGAAAGATTCAGATGGAATTTGGTTAGCAGTGCGTCAAAACACTCCTCACGACGGCGGACGTGACCAAGCGGATATTCAATAAGCTCGGCAATCTCCTCCGTCATTCCACGACATTTAATGTACAGCGCATTCGGGATCGCGCGTTTTTCTGGGTCGTAGTAGCTTTCGGTAAAAGAAGGACGTTCAGTACAGGTAATTTTGTGGCGTAAGGCTTCCAGTTGCGGATCGCAGGCCAATGGCTCATGGAAATCCCTAATCGTCAGATTTCCAGTTTGTAGCCCTACCGCTACCATATATTGCAGGCAGTGGTCGCGATCGGCTGAGTTATTCAGCACACCTGATTTATCAATAATTTGAATCGCCGGACGCGTCGTTTCAACGCGAACATATTCGATTGATTCAGGTGAATAACCGGCGGCAAGTATTTTTTCACGCAGGTTAATTGCCGCCTCGACCGCGGTCTGAGCATGATATTCAGCAGGATTGGGAACTTTAAACAATATGTTATTGATGACGAAGTCTGAGAGATCTCGCGTCAGGTTGAACGACTGACCGCGTAGCACCGCATCATCAAATCCCCAGCGTTTAGCCGTTAACGCCGTCGGATACCCCATCTCATCTGCCTGGGCAAACAGCGCCAATTGCAGTCCGCGAGCTGTGGCATCGCCGGCGGCCCATGATTTACGGGTGCCTGCATTAGGTGCATGTCGGTAAGTTCTGAGCGCATGGCCATCAATTATCACGTTGGAAAGCGCACTCAGCGCCTGATCCTTCGATAATCCCATGATCTGTGCGGCTGCAATCGCCGAAGCCACCTTGACCAGCACGACATGATCAATACCTAGCGCATTAAAACAGTTCGACAGGCACAGTACGCCATGAATTTCATACGCCCTGACCATGGTGTTCAGAACCGCCGCCATACTCACCTCTGGCTGGGCGCTATCGGAGAGGCTCCGCCACGCGGCAGCGGCCAGGATTGCCCCAAGGTTATCGGACGGATGTCCCCACTCTTGCGCCAGCCAGGTATCGTTAAACTCAAGCCAGCGGATCATCGAACCAATTTGAAAAGCCGCTTCGATTGGCCCTAACCGCAATGGCGTCCCCATGACCGGGACCCCCTGAGGGTTGCGACTGAATTGCGCGCTGCGCATGAGTCTGGAACAGTCGGCATCTGTAGAGGCGGCTATCGCGCAGCCTATTGAATCCAGCAGACAAAAACGCGCCATCCGGAGCGTCTCATTATTAAAGGCTGTTTGCTCGTAGGCATAATCAACCAGATCGATCATTATTTTATCAAACTCAGCGTGCGCCATGTTTTATCCCATAAACGAAATGAAGGTTTCATCAATACGAGTAATAAAGGCCAGAAAAGCGAGATGACTGAATACAAGAGGATGCGTAACCACTTGATTATAAAATGAATAATTGGCCTTACTGATTAAATCGTAATTGGCGCGGCAATAAAAAACCAGCGAATAAAATCGAGGTATTCATCGAAAAGATTGATACCTTAATGATATTCAACAGAGCATGGCTCATTGCAATGGAGATTCAGGGCATACGAATTGATATACGAATAAGCTTATTGATGTCGAACGTCTTCGCTGTGACGCTCTCTGGCCAGCACTACCAACACTGGCAATTAGAAACATGATGACAAAACAAACGTCACAAATTATAAATACAATTGCAACATTAAACTAACTTTTAGCATGAGGTCTCAAATGAAGCTAAGTGAACTTCTTGCGTTCGTGACGGTGGTGGAGACAGGGAATATAACCCAAGCCGCAGAGCGCCTGAATCGAGTGCAATCAAGCATTTCCCACCGAATACGAAGTCTCGAGGACAACCTGGATGTCACCCTGTTAGACAGGAAAACCGAAGGATGCACTCCCACAGCGCAAGGCCAGATACTTTATGAGTATGCACTCAAAATTCTGAACCTGGCGGACGATTGCAAAAACAACATTTCCTACTCTAAAAGCAGTCAGTTAACGATAAGAGTTGGAATAATTGAATGTTTACCCCCCTATATTATTAGTTCCTTGATTGATTTAGGCCAGGAGCTGGGCTGGAACATCGACATATCAATCGGCAACACAATTAGTTTGCTCAGCGCCTTTGATAAAAACGAATTTGATGCGGTAATTATTGGCGCCGGATTTTCCAATACACAACATGCACGTTCCATATTGCTCTCAAGCGAGCTGGTAATTATCACCGACAAAAATCAACCTCCCATTACTGATATCTCCAGTCTGGATGGCGAAGTCTTTTTGCTCAGTAGTAAAAAATGTGCAACGTCTACGCGCAACTTCAATGTGCTGTTCAATGAAGGCAATATCACGCCAAAACGTGTCGTTGAATGCGGATCTTATCCAGTGCTGTTCTCAAGCATTGCCGCGGGTAAAGGGGTATCGTTGGTGTTGCGCTGTTCTATTAGTAGTGAAGTTAAGAGCAAGATTAAGATTCATCAGCTCTCCGGGCAGTTCAATGACTTCAAAATAGAGTTGGTGTACCGAACAGACTGTGCCTATCTGGATATCGCCAAATTCACCGGTATGATGACCTCTGTGTTCCAGGATCCTCGGCTGCGCGATATCGGTTATTAACTAACTCATATGAACTGCAAGAATTATGCTCGCACCATATTATAAAATACACCAACCTATCGAAGACGATCGGTAAAGGTGATTAGCGGGGATATGTTGTCATTCAAGGAAAATCTTGTAGAAAGCTGCGGCTTTCATACTGATTAAGCAGTAAAGCGTGGGAGTGCATCTCATTGACGCATGCCTCCCACCAGAAATGCTGAATATTCAATCTGTCATCACGAGGGTTCGCGCAGGCTGACCAACCTTCTTTCCCGAAACTTTGCCAGGATCGTTTTCATCATTGGTACTTCGAAGTATTTGTATAAAAAAGCGGCGAAAGCAATTGACAGAACCAGAGCAACAGCGATAAGCCCAATCCCTTCAGCTAAATCAAACTTTCTTCCTGCCGTTAAATTCAAAAAATAAAACAGTACTAAGAAATGAACCATATAGAATGCATAAGAGATCTCTCCTAACCAAACCGAGGTTGGCGAATTCAATGCAGTTTTCCTGGTTTTCAAGTCATCGCCGGCAAAAGAGGTAATTAACAAGCAAACAGGAATGATAAATACGACACTCATACTAAATTGGTATGGAATATACATAGAAGCAATATACGTTGCCACCAGTAAGGCAAGTGATACCGTTTTCGACAACATAATTGCCCGGCCATTGATGAGTAGTCGTGCAGCAAACATACCGGCCAGAAACTCAAAAATACGTGCCGGAGGGAAAATATACGAAATCCAGAAATGATGTTGAGAAATAGGGAATGCTCCCATCATTTTATTCGGTTCAGCCCACAGATAGATCGCAACCTGGACTGCTAACGATGCCATTGTGACCAACAACAGAGCAAATAAATCATGCTTTGTCGGGATCGCCTTCATAATCCGGTAAAGGAATGGAAAAGAGAGATAAAACATCGCTTCGATGCACAAAGACCAACTCGGCCGGTTACCAACGAAAAAGTAATGTACATCGTTAAACCAGGTATTCACCAACAGCAGATTGGTCGACCATAATTTATATTGATAAATACTGACTGCACCAATTAAAAATGCAACCAACCATGTCAGGAAATGTGTTGGATAAATTTTAGCAAAACGCCGCAGATAAAAATCACCAACGGTATCCGTATCTTTCGCGGACCATACCATGATAAACCCGCTCAAAATAAAGAAGTATGACACTCCCAGCCAACCAGCTTTACCGACAATAACGGTATAGATATGTTGAATCGTCGGATTGGCGAATGGGGCGAGATCGCTGGGCAGTGATGCATGAAATAAAAAAACTAAAAAAGCAGCCCAAAACCTGCTTCCGGTGATGGAAGGAAGCTTAGGCCGCACTGAAAATGCTCCTGCCGCTATTGATTGCATCCCTGGCGTGATATGTGCTTCACCGTAAAGCTTATCACTACTCATTTCTTTTGTTATTACAGAACTCATTACACTCCTCCACAGATGGTATTTTTATATCACCAAGTTATTCTGAAATAGAAAGATGATTACTGGTATAAAAATTAATAACGGCAAAGCAGTATCGACTCAGATTAATGTCTATTACTCATCGGTAATAATGCAATATCCTGTGTTAAGCTTTTTAATATAACCAAAACCCTGCTGACCAAAATGCATACCGCCAACAAGAACTTGATCGGAGCTGGCCATCTCAAGGATGCGCGCACGCGTCTCCGCTGCCAACTGTGGATCATAATCAAAGGCGATAGTGACATCCGGCTTTAATAGCTGAATATGTGGGAAATGCACAATATCCCCCCAAATCAATAGGCTGTTATGACTCCCGACAATGCTATAGCCGGTATGTCCAGGTGTATGGCCTTTCAAGGGAATAGCACGTATGCCGGCAAGCACTTCACCATCATCAATTAACTGAAGCCGATCTTGATACTGTTTAAAAACGCTGCGCGCCAACAGGAAATTACCTTTAACGCGATCGCTGACCGTCGCAAACTGGTTATCGTCTTGCAGATAATCATATTCATCACGACTGATGAATAGCTCCGCGCGAGGAAATATAGCTTCTCCCTGAGCATTGACCAGGCCACCAATATGATCGGGATGAGCATGAGTGAGTAGAACGGCATCAATATCATCTGGTTGCAAGCCCAGTTTAGCTAAATTCTTAACTAAACCGCCCCCCCAACCTTTAATGCCACCAGCACCGCTATCAATGAGGATATTCTTCCCCTGCTGTTGCACTAAAAAGGTATTGATATGAACTGAATTTGGTTCCTCAGGACAGGATTTTTGCTGAATGGCCCTGCACTCCGTTTCATCTACATTTGCCAGTAGCCCGAAGTCAACCTGCAAGTAGCCATCACTAACCGCAGTCACTAAGACATCCCCAAGGTCCTTCATTGGCAATTTTTCATTCATATTTTATCCTTTAATTTTTAGCGAAAATATTATTGGCTTGATAAAGGAAACAGCGAATTCTCGCCACAACGCCGATCCTCTCTTTAATTAACAAATCTACCTGATGTAAAAATTCATTCATCACCGGCTCGCTACGAAATATTTCTTGTCTGAGTTTTGCCTCGACATAAACTGGCGTACCATAGCCGATTTCAGCAGTGAGATAAGTAATGTGGATATTATTGTCTTTAGCTTGCAGTATCTCTTTGGCTAAATTTGCCAGGGCAATCGAAAATTCAGCAAAGGCGGCGGAATCCAACCGATATCTTGCTGATGTAGATACAGTAATACTGGGCATTTAGAAACTACTCCTGCAACAGATATTTTAGCAACGTGGAACTACACGGTATGGGTAGTCACCAGACGCATGCGTTTAATCACATCCGGATTAACCACCGTGCCCAACTCGGCATCACCACGGCGGAGTTTATCCACCCATTCCATTCCTTTGGTAACCTGACCAACGACGGTATAATTTTGATCTAAATATCGAGCGCGGGTTGAGGTGATAAAAAATTGATGGCAAGCACTGTGCGGATTTCGCGATCTGGCCATGCCAATAGTGCCGCGTTCAAACGGTAAATGATTAATCTCCGCAGCCAGTTTTGGCATTACGCGGAGGTCAAACCGTGTATTTTGTAGCGGCTCACCAGTTTGCGCCATAAACCCATCAATAACCCGGGAAAAAGGCATACCATCATAAAATTTAGACTGTACGAGTGTCTTAATCCGCGCCACATGATTAGGGGCAATATCAGAAAATAACTTTATCGTGACGATGCCACTATCCAACTCCATCTCAATAGTATCATCTGCAGAACCTAGCCATTTTAACGCGGCAGGCAACGCGACGGCGCCCGCACATAATCCCAGGCAGCCGCCAATAAATAACCGACGATTCATATCATTTACTCCATTCTGGCGACAGAAATTAACGCCTGTCGCTGCATTTGCTCATTAGCCGCGCTGATTGGCCCCTTATCGCGGCATTGATCTATTAATGTGTTTGCGCTTTCTCAATAAATGTAATGATCTCATCGGTAAGCGCATCCGGTTTTTCTAAATTAGGTAAATGTGAAGCGCCGGGGATAACATGTAATTCGGCATTACGCTTTTTCGCCAGACGTTGCGCGTAGTCTTGCGGAGTCAGCTTATCTTCCGCTCCCCTGACTATAACCGCACTAACCCCATGGATATCCATATTAGTCAAATCAGTATCGGCAATGGCTAAAGAACACCCGGAGAAAGCTTCGACCGTTGTATTGCGCAGCATTTTCCTCAGACCGTCAGCCTCAGGCGAGTCGATAAATTGCGGCGTGACCCAATTACTGATAATTCCTCTCTCAAGGTGCTCAAGACCATGCTGGAAAACATCCTCCGCCCTTGCGCGCCATAGCGAGGGCGGAGCGGCATTCACCAGCGAAGTATCAATAATCACCATTCCCTGTACGCGTTGCGGTAATTTGAAGCCAATCCATTGTGCTATCGTGCCGCCAATTGAAACACCGACGACATAGAACTGATTGATGTTCAGATGATCGACGACAGCAATAACATCATCGGCAAGATCTTCCATTGAAAAAGGCAACGCGTCGACGGCACTGAGTCCATGTCCGCGAATATCCAGGCGGACTACTCGATAACGCTCGGTTAATCGCGGCATTTGCAGATCCCAAAGATGCATATCCGTTCCTAACGAGTGAAGAAGAATCACTGTCGTCGCATTTTCTGGGCCCTGTACATCGACGTGCTGAGTTAATTTCAGTGGTCGGATAAACATTTAAAATCTCCGTATGCTTATTTTTACTTTTATCATTGACTCCGGATGCCGGTACACAGGCTCAGACGCACGGTTATACCAAAGGAATGTTTATCTGTTTAAGCTATCCCGCAAGCGTACTCATCAGGAAAAACGTGAGGTTATTTCCCGCATTAACATCGGATAAATGTTCTTATCTTGTTAGTACTGCTAGTATTATTAGAGTAATTTAATCCTGTGCTCTAACGGATAATTTCGATATCGCTATCGAATTTGTTGATGTGGTAAAGCCCCCCAATTCCCACCTGCTACGCTTACTACTCCATTCCATAAAAAAGGCTCAACCATGAATATTGATTTATCGGGGAAAGTCGCGCTGGTGACGGCGTCCACGGCCGGTATTGGTTACGCCATTGCGAAGGGGCTGGCGGCCAGCGGCGCGGAAGTGATTATCAACGGCCGCAGCGAACATAGCGTTAATGCGGCGATGGCGCGGCTGCAACAGGAGGTGCCGGGATTCAGGCCCTATCCCGCAGTGGCCGATCTCAGTGACGCCGCCGGGGTGAGTCAACTGCTGCAGGCGGTGAATGAAGTCGATATCCTGGTGAATAACGCCGGTATTTACGGCCCGCAGGATTTTTACGCCACCGATGACGCCACCTGGGAAAACTACTGGCAAACCAACGTGATGTCCGGCGTTCGCCTGTCACGCGCGCTGTTGCCCGCCATGGTGCGTAAAGGCTGGGGACGGGTGGTCTTTATCTCCTCCGAATCGGCACGCAATATTCCCGCCGATATGATCCACTACGGCGTGACCAAAACCGCGCAGCTGTCGCTGGCCCGCGGGCTGGCGAAATACGTCGCCGGCAGCGGCGTCACCGTAAACAGCGTGCTGCCCGGCCCGACCCTCTCAGACGGTTTTGCCGAAATGATGAAAGAGGAAGTCGCCCGCACCGGTAAGCCGCTGGAACAACTGGCGAAAGAGTTTGTTATGGCGCAGCGCCCCGCTTCCGTTATTCAGCGTGCGGCCTCGGTGGACGAGGTGGCCAATATGGTGGTCTATGTCTGTTCGCCGCAGGCTTCTGCCACCTCCGGCGCCGCGCTGCGGGTCGATGGCGGCGTGGTCGATGATATTGTCTGAATTACCCGCTAAGCAGGGTGAGCAAAGCCCCCCTGAGATTGATGACAAACCTCATGCAACCGTTGGACTTACAGATTGCAAGAGACAAATAACAAGGAAAATCAATTTATTGGTTTTCGGCTGATAACCACAAAGAAGGAAAAACCACGCTTTTTCCTTCTTTGTCAGCAGTCTGGGGGAGCAAAGCTCCCCTTTCTCACCTGTAGTTGCGCTATTTAGCGCTAAATAGCTCAAAAGGTTTAAAACACGCCGCGATGTCGCACAAAGTGAACAGGAAGTAACATTCATGATACTTATCATTGCTGTTTTGAACATAAATAGTGGTGTTAATGTCTGTCATCAGAAGCTTACTTTTCTTTCTCGGCGCGGCGGTGGCTTCCGCCATCGCAGTACTTTGTTTGTGGGTGGATATCCGGGTGTTTGGCAACGATATTCCGGAGATTTCGCTTACCGAGGTGGTGCAGGAGGGCGTGCTGGCGATAATCGTGCTGATTCACTTCCTGCTGGCGAAAAAATATGAGCTCCTGCGCTACTGTAATATCCTCGTTGGCGGCTTCTTCCTGGCGATGCTGATCCGCGAACTGGACGCGCTTTTTGACCTTATTTCTCACGGTAGCTGGGTATGGTTCGCGCTGGCAACGACGATAGCCGCGCTAATCGTTCCACTGCGCCATTCTCGTCAAACGCTGTCGCAACTGGCGCAATACCCCCGCACGCCTTACTACGGCATGATGATAAGCGGCCTGCTGGCGATTCTGGTCTTCTCACGACTGTTCGGCATGCATGGCTTATGGTACGCCGTACTTGATGAGAACTACGCGCGGGTGGTGAAAAACACCGTTGAAGAGGGTAGCGAGTCGTTCGGCTACATGCTTTGTCTGACCGCCTCAATCGGTTACTACTGCTATTTCCGCTATCAGGCGCGACAGAAAGCGCCGTCGCAAAGCTAGTTGAGTTGTCCGCCAGAATCTCGTGCGCTGGCGGCAGCGTGAATTATCCCTGAATTTTCCACTTTCTCTTGAGCACATTTTTGTCCTGACCATCCAGCCAGTGGTTCACTTTCTCAAGTAGCGCCGGATTATCCTTATTCATCATATAAACCTTATAGCTGGCGGTGCCGGGAAACGGCGTCTCATTCGCTACGCAGAACACGCCGGGCTCCTTGCTCTGATAATAGTCCCCTTCAATCAGGTCGGTCACCATCATATCGGCAGTTTTTTGCCGCAGCGCCTGCAGATTATCAACATTGTTCTGCACGCGGATGATCTGCGCATGCTTGATATGTTCATCAACGAAACTTTGGTTGGTGCCGCCGGGGTTCACAATCACCTTCACATTCGGCTGGTCGATTTTTTCAAGGCTGCCGAGCGCTGGCGCGGCGCTGCAGTTCGCCAGGGCGATTTTACCATTGGCCACCACCGGATGGCTCAGGGAGAAATCTTTCGCGCGTGCCGTCGTCTCCGTTACGCCTCCCATAGCGATATCAAACTTATCGGCTTTTAAATCCGTGGATAACGTTGGCCAGCTGGTGATAATAAACGTCACCTTCACTCCCAGCGTTTTACCCAGATCGTGCGCCATATCGACGTCGTAGCCGATAAGTTCGCCAGCGCCGTTATGAAACGCCAACGGCGCGTAGTCCCCCGGTACGCCGACTTTTAACTCGCCGCTTTGTTGAATCGACTGCATATCGCGCGCATGGCCCGCCAGTGCGGCCAGGGATAGCGTCAGGGCAAGCACCGCCTTCACTTTCATTTTATGATCCTTTTTTAATCATCAGTTTTTTGGTTATCACTCTGTCTGTCGCTGACGGCAAGCAAAATTATCTCTCTACCGCTCCGGCCCACAACCACATTGTTAACGATATGTTTTATTTTTGTGATGCACAACCAGGATTCATTGCACCTGATTTGTGCAATGAATAACCAAATCCTACGCTCAGGATCCGCTCACCTCCCAATAGATTAGCGATATTGCTGGAAATACTATTTCCCGCAATAGCTGGCACACATCGTGCTTTGTTAATTGAGTATCAGAATTCTGTTAAATGAGAGCGAACTATCATTAAGGGCAGAGATGAACGATAGCAACGGCTTGTTTCACATTATTGAATCCACTTTCAGCCAGCTCACGCCGAGCGAAAAGCGTATTGGCAGTTGGCTGTTAAGCCATCGGGAGCATATCCCGTTTGAGACCGCCGACAGCATTGCGCAGGCCACCGGCACCAGCGGGATAACCGTAGGCCGCTATCTGCGCAAGCTGGGCTATCGCAATCTCGATGACGTGAAGCACAGCCTGAAAGAGCCCGCATCAACGCCCTATCGCCAGTGGGGAGTGATTGACCGGCTTGACTCCTGGTCACAGCAGCAGGCGCAGCCGGATCGCGCCAGCCTGTCGTTGCAGATGGAGCTGGATGCCATTCGCTATGTCTACCAACTGGCGCAGGAACCGACCTTCGCCCGCGTCAGTCAACGCATCGCCGAGGCCGACGCGGTTATCATCATTGGCATTCAGTCGACTCGCGGCATCGCCAACACGTTCTTCAGCCATCTGGAATACCTGCGCCCGCGCGTGACCTACGCCGACGGCAGCTCTGGTAGCTGGCTGGAATCATTGAATTCTGAATACCAGCACCCCTATGTGGTGCTGACCGATACCCGCGCTTACTCCGTCGCCGCGCGCCAGTTTTGCCGGGTCGCCTGCGAACGCGGAGTTACCACCGCGCTGGTCACCGATATCTGGTGCCCGTGGGCGCGCGACTATCCGGTTGATTTACTACAGGTGAAAACCGATACCGGCCACTTCTGGGATTCGCTGGCGCCGATCGGTTGTCTTTTTAATCTGCTGCTCTCCGCGGTGGTGGAACGGCTGGGGCCGAGCCTCTCCAGCCGCCTTGCCGCGAACCGCGCGCTGCAGCAGGAATTTGGTCAGTTTGAACGTTAAGGAAATTTTCGATGAGCCATCTTTCCCTGGTGGATATCGCCGCGCGTTTTCCCACGCTGCCTGTCGACCTGAAATACGCCACCGCCGATAACATTACCGGCCAACCGATTTATCGCGAAGCCCGCTGCCTGCTGCACCCCGATGCGGCCGTCGCGCTGGAGAAATCCATCGCCATTGCTGCGCTTGCGGGCTATCGCCTGCTGGTGCTTGACGCCTATCGTCCACAGAGCGCCCAGCAGCTGCTGTGGAATGCCTGCCCGAACCAGGATTACGTCGTGCCGGCCGATATCGGTTCCAACCACAGCCGCGGCACCGCCATCGACGTAACGCTACTCGATGACCACAACAACCTACTCGACATGGGCACCGCCTTTGACGAAATGGACGATCGCTCGCATCCCTACCACCCGGCGGTGGCGCAGGAGGCGCAGCGTAATCGCCTGTTGCTGAACGCCATTATGTTCGGCGGCGGCTTTAAAGGCATTACCACGGAATGGTGGCACTTCGAACTACCGGGCGCGGCCGGTTATCCGCTACTCGACGATGTTTTCGCCTGTTTCTCCCCCGCTCAGATTGACGGAGTTTCACCATGAACATGACTCGCCCAGCATCCTTAGGTTTTCGCCCGTTACTGTTAGCCGCCGCGCTCTGCGCCGCCATCCCTTCCGCCTTTGCCGCGGTGCCGAAAGATATGCTGGTGATCGGCAAAGCCGCCGACCCGCAAACGCTCGACCCGGCCGTCACCATCGATAACAATGACTGGACGGTGACCTACCCGGCCTATCAGCGGCTGGTCAAATACAAAACCGATAATGGCAAAGGTTCCACCGATGTCGAAGGGGATCTCGCCGAAAACTGGCAGGCCTCCGACGACGGCAAAACCTGGACCTTCACCCTGCGCAAAGGCGCGCAGTTTGACGACGGCTCGCCGGTGACGGCAGAGGCGGTCAAACTCTCTTTTGAACGCCTGATGCGTATTAAACAGGGGCCATCGGAGGCGTTTCCCAGCGGGCTGAAGGTAGATGTCGTCGATCCGGCCACCGTTCGTTTCACGCTGCCGGAATCTTTCGCGCCATTCCTGCATACCCTCGCCAATGACGGCGCCTCCATCATTAACCCGGCGGTGCTGAAAGCCAACGCCGCCGATGACGCCCGCGCCTATCTGGCCGAGCACACCGCGGGCTCCGGCGCGTATAGCCTGCAGCGCTGGCAGAAAGGCCAACAGTTGGTGCTGGTGCCCAACCCGCACTTCAGCGGCAATAAGCCGGCCTTTAAGCGCGTCACGGTGAAAATCATCGGCGAAAGCGCCGCCCGTCGTCTGCAGTTGACTAAAGGCGACCTGGATATCGCCGACGCCCTGCCGGTCGATCAGTTTGCGGCGTTGAAGAAAGAGGACAAGGTGGCGGTCTACGACTACCCGGCGCTGCGCGTCACCTATCTGTATCTCAACAACAGCAAAGCGCCGATGAACCAGGCGGATCTGCGCCGCGCGGTGTCGTGGGCAACAGACTATAAAGGCATGGTCGACGGCATTCTCGGCGGTAACGGTAAGCAGATGCGCGGGCCGATCCCCGATGGCATGTGGGGCTACGACGCCAGCGCCATGCAGTATTCATTAGATCTCGACAAAGCCAAAGCGGCGCTGGATAAGGTGGCGGATAAGCCGAAAACGCTGACGTTCCTCTACTCCGATAACGATCCGAACTGGGAGCCGATTGCGCTCTCCACCCAGGCCAATCTGCAGTCGCTGGGTATCCAGGTCAAGCTGGAGAAACTGGCCAACGCCACCATGCGCGAGCGCGTGGGTAAAGGTGATTACGACATCGCTATCGGTAACTGGAGCCCGGACTTCGCCGACCCCTATATGTTTATGAACTACTGGTTCGAGTCGGACAAAAAAGGGCTGCCGGGAAACCGCGCGTTCTACGACAACCCGCAGGTTGATGCGTTGTTGAAACAGGCGGTTGCCACCACCGATCAGGCGGCGCGAACCAAAGATTATCAGCAGGCGCAAAAGACCGTCATTGATGACGCCGCCTACGTCTATCTGTTCCAGAAAAACTATCAGGTCGCCATGAACAAAGAGGTGAAAGGCTTCGTTTTCAACCCGATGCTTGAGCAGATTTACAATATCGCCGACATGCACAAGTAGCGGGCCGTCTCTCCATCTTGTCTGGTCGGGCCGTCACAGGCCCGGCCGAGGAGCGTCATCATGAGTTTCTGGGGTTTAATACGACAGCGCTGTTGGGGGCTGATATTAGTCGTCGCCGGCGTCTGCGTGATTACGTTTATTATTTCGCACCTGATTCCCGGCGACCCGGCGCGGCTGCTGGCGGGCGATCGCGCCAGCGAGGAAATCGTCCGCCATATTCGCCAGCAGCTGGGGCTGGATTTACCGCTCTGGCAGCAATTTGCCCGCTACGTTGACGCCCTGCTCCACGGCGATCTCGGCACCTCGATTCGCACCGGCCGCCCGGTACTGGAAGATTTAAAAACCTTCTTCCCGGCGACGCTGGAGCTGGCCTTTTGCGCGCTGCTGATTGCCCTGCTGGTTGGCATCCCGCTCGGCGTGCTGTCGGCGGTATACCGCAATCGCTGGACCGATCACCTGGTGCGCCTGATGGCGCTGACCGGCATCTCGACTCCGGCATTCTGGCTCGGTCTCGGAGTAATCGTCTTGTTTTACGGCAAGCTCGACTGGCTGCCCGGCAGCGGCAGGCTCGATGACTGGTTCGATCCGCCCACCCGCGTCAGCGGTTTTTATCTGCTGGATTCACTGCTGGAAGGCAATGTCGAGGTCTTCTTCAATGCCCTGCAGCACCTCATTTTACCGGCAGCCACCCTTGCCTTCGTTCATCTTGGCATCGTCGCCCGGCAGATCCGCTCGGCGATGCTCGAGCAGCTCAATGAGGACTACATTCGTACCGCGCTGGCCAGCGGCCTGCCGAAATTCACCATTGTGGTGCGCTATGCGCTACCCAACGCGCTGATCCCCTCTATCACCGTGCTCGGGCTGGCGCTGGGCGATCTGCTGTACGGCGCGGTGCTCACGGAGACGGTGTTCGCCTGGCCGGGGATGGGCGCCTACGTGGTGTCTTCGATTCAGGCGCTCGATTTCCCCGCCGTGATGGGCTTCGCCATCGTGGTCTCCTTTGCTTACGTACTGGTCAACCTGGTAGTCGACCTGCTCTATTTATGGATCGACCCGCGCATGGGTCGGGGAGAAAGCTAAGTGATGATGACTCAGGAACAACCGCTTCCACGGCCAAAGGCTGAAAAAAGCAGCCACTGGAAGCGTCGTTGGTGGTTGATCCGCCAGAGCCCGCTAACGCTGATTGGCGCGGCGATCATGCTGGTTATGCTGTTTTTAATGATCTTCTCGCCGTGGCTGACGCCGCATGATCCTAACGCCATTAATCTTGCCGCGCGTCTGCAGGCGCCGTCGTTCGCTCACTGGTTTGGTACCGACGAGGTCGGCCGCGATCTGTTCAGCCGCGTGCTGATCGGCAGCCAGCAGTCGGTGGCCGCCGGGCTGGCGGTGGTATTGATCGCCGGGATCAGCGGTTCGCTGCTGGGCTGCCTATCCGGGGTATTGGGCGGGCGCAGCGACGCGCTAATTATGCGCTTGATGGACATTATGCTGTCGATTCCGTCGCTGGTGCTGACCATGGCGCTGGCGGCGGCGTTAGGCCCGAGCCTGTTCAACGCGATGCTGGCGATCGCCATCGTGCGTATTCCATTTTACGTGCGACTGGCCCGCGGCCAGACGCTGGTCGTGCGTCAGCATACTTTCGTCGAGGCCTCGGTGACGTTTGGCGCCTCGCGCTGGCATCTGATCAGCTGGCATATTCTGCGTAACGCCCTGCCGCCGCTGGTGGTGCAGGCCTCGCTGGATATCGGCAGCGCGATCCTGATGGCCGCCACACTCGGTTTTATTGGCCTCGGCGCCCAGCAGCCTACCGCGGAATGGGGCGCGATGGTCGCTAACGGTCGCAACTACGTGCTCGATCAGTGGTGGTACTGCGCCTTCCCCGGGGCGGCGATCCTGATCACCGCCGTCGGCTTTAACCTGTTTGGCGATGGCATCCAGGATCTGCTGGATCCCAAGGCCGGAGGGCGCAACTAATGGAAAATAGGGTCTTAACTATCGATAACGTTCGCCTGAGTTTCCCGGTCTATCAGGGCCAGGTCAACGTGCTGAATAATATCTCGCTGCACATCGATCGCGGCGAAATCGTCGGCGTGGTGGGCGAGTCGGGTTCCGGTAAATCGGTGACCGCGATGCTGGCGATGCGTCTGCTCTCCGCCGGCAGCTATCATATTCATAGCGGCGCTATCACCCTGATGGGCCACGATATGCTCACCCTGACGGAAAAAACGCTACGCGATATTCGCGGCAGCAAGGTCGCGATGATTTTTCAGGAGCCGATGACCGCGCTTAACCCCACCCGACGCATCGGTAAGCAGATGGTAGACGTCATCCGCCAGCACCGTCCCATGTCGCTGCGTGAGGCGCGCGCCCGCGCCGTCGAGCTGCTGGCGGATATGCAAATCGCCGACCCGCAAAGCGTGCTCAAGCGCTATCCTTTCGAACTCTCCGGCGGCATGCGCCAGCGGGTGATGATCGCTATCGCCTTTTCTTGCGAGCCCGACCTGCTGATTGCTGACGAACCGACCACCGCGCTGGACGTCACCGTGCAGCGTCAGGTGTTGCGCCTGCTGAAGCAAAAGGCCCAGGCGACCGGCACGGCGGTGCTGTTTATCAGCCACGATATGGCGGTGGTTTCTCAGGTGTGCGATCGGCTGTACGTCATGTACGCCGGCGCGGTCATTGAAAGCGGCAAAACCGCAGAGGTGCTGCAACATCCCCAGCATCCCTACTCTATCGGTCTGTTAAACAGCGCCCCCGATAATGGCGAACCGCGCGCGCCGCTACGTTCTATCCCCGGCACCGTACCGAATCTGGCGCGTCTTCCCGCCGGCTGCGCCTTCCGCGAACGCTGCTTCGCCGCGGGTGAAGCCTGCGGTATTACCCCTACGCTGCAGGCTCATGATAACGCCGCCGACAGACAGGCTGCCTGCTGGTATCCGCAACGGGAGAACGCCCATGTCTGAGACGCTATTAACCCTCAATGATGTGCACCTGACGTTCGCCGCGCAGAAAAACTGGCGCGGGAAAGTCATCGAACGCGTCTATGCGTTAAATGGGCTGGATATGACGGCCAGACGCGGCGAAACCTTAGGGATCGTGGGCGAATCCGGCTGTGGGAAAAGCACCCTGGCGAAGCTGCTGATGGGCATGCTAAAGCCCTCTTCCGGCCACTTCACCCGCGCGCCGGCGCGCGGCGAAAACCAGAGCGGACGCATGCAGATGGTGTTCCAGGATCCGCTCTCTTCGCTGGATCCGCGGCTACCGGTCTGGCGCACCATCACCGAACCGGTGTGGATCCAGTCGCGCATGCCTGAAAAGGCGCGTCGCGATCTCGCCGAGCAGCTGGCGCTACAGGTGGGGATCCGTAGCGAATATCTCGATCGGCTGCCGCACGCTTTTTCCGGCGGCCAGCGCCAGCGTATCGCCATCGCCCGCGCGCTCTCGTCGCAGCCGGAGATTATCGTGCTCGATGAGCCGACTTCGGCGCTGGACATCTCGGTGCAGGCGCAGATCCTTAATCTGCTGGTCGAACTGCAGCAGCGGCAGAATCTCACCTACGTGCTGATTTCGCACAACGTCTCGGTGATACGTCATATGAGCGATCGGGTGGCGGTGATGTATCTCGGGCAAATCGTTGAAATGGGCGAGGCGCGGCAGGTGCTGGATAATCCTGCGCATCCTTATACCCGGCTATTGATGGAGTCGATACCGCGCATCGGCTCACCGTTAGGCGAAGGCGTGCGCAATACCGAACTACCGGGCAACCGCCGGCTGCCGACGGGCTGCTACTTTCGGGAACGCTGTCCTTACGCCAGCCAGGGCTGCGAACGGCCTCAGCCGCTGGAGGCGCAAGCGAATGGCGCGCAGGTCCGCTGCTGGAAAGCGCAAACAATAAGATAGGACCGGGCGCCGCCCGGTGCTACTGTTATCGGTTTGCAACGGTTTTGTGTACGGAAAACATGTGCTTTGTGTTAATTCAGAGCACATTGCGCTCCCGATATTTCTTCTGCGTTATGGCTCTCATGGTGCAGGGAGCGCACAGAGGGCTCTGGCCGCCAAAATCGCCACTTCGTGGTACCTTCGACTTATCCCTGCAGGCTCCGGGTCGGGCCGAGGCTGCGTCCCTGCAAGTCACGGCCCTCAGCCCGCATCCATGCGGGCTGCCCCGGCCTTCCGGGAACGTCTCAGCGATTTTGAGGCCACCAACACCGGCAGTTTCAGCCAGCATGGTGAATAAATTAAAGGCTGGCCGCACAGACCGTAGGCCGGATAAGGCGAAGCCGCCATCCGGCGCAAAAGCGGCGCCTTATCCGCGGATATTGCCCGGCGGCGCTACGCTTGCGCGGGCCTACAGATCCAGTGCAATGGGTGACCCAGTGCCATAGGTAGCCCGGGGAAGGCGCTTACGCCGCCCCCGGGTCAGCCGTTATAAATGAATCAGAATAGCCCCAACGGCGCGGTGCCGTAGCTCACCAGCAGGTTTTTGGTCTGTTGATAGGCTTCCAGCGCCATCTTGTGGGTTTCCCGCCCGACGCCGGACTGCTTATAGCCGCCAAACGCGGCATGCGCCGGGTAAACGTGATAGCAGTTAGTCCACACTCGTCCGGCCTTGATGCCGCGCCCCATGCGGTACGCCAGGTTGGTATCCCGCGTCCATACCCCGGCCCCTAAACCAAACTGCGTCTGGTTAGCAATCGCCAGCGCCTCAGCCTCGTCCTTAAAGGTGGTCACGCCGATGACCGGGCCAAAGATCTCCTCCTGGAAGCTGCGCATCTCGTTGTGCCCTTTAATCAGCGTCGGCTGAATATAGAAGCCGCTATCCAGCTCGGCGGTAATGCTCGCGCGATCGCCGCCGGTGAGGATCTGCCCGCCTTCATCACGAGCGATCTTGATATACGACAGGATCTTATCGAACTGCTGGCGTGATGCCTGAGCGCCGATCATCGTTTCGGTATCAAACGGATCGCCGCGACGGATCTGCATCACTTTCGCCATTACCCGCTCCATAAACGGCTCGTAGATCGATTCGTGGATCAACGCGCGCGATGGACAGGTACAAACTTCCCCCTGATTGAAGAAGCCCAGTACCAGCCCTTCCACCGCCTTCTCGATAAACTCCTCCTCACCATCCATTACGTCGGCGAAATAGATATTCGGCGATTTGCCGCCCAGCTCAACGGTACAGGGAATAATATTCTCCGCCGCGCAGGCCATAATATGACGGCCCACCGGCGTCGAACCGGTAAAGGCGATTTTGGCGATCCGCTTGCTGGTGGCTAGCGCTTCGCCGGCCTCTTTGCCAAAGCCCTGTACCACGTTCAACACCCCAGCCGGGAACAGATCGCCGATGATTTCCATCAGCAAAGTAATACTTAGCGGCGTCTGCTCCGCCGGTTTTAAGACCACGCAGTTGCCTGTCGCCAGCGCGGGCGCCAGTTTCCATGCCGCCATCAGCAGCGGGAAGTTCCACGGAATAATTTGCCCGACCACGCCCAACGGTTCGTGGAAATGATAAGCCACGGTGGTGTCATCAATTTCGGCGGTACTACCTTCCTGCGCGCGCAGACAACCGGCGAAATAACGGAAATGATCGACCGCCAGCGGCAGGTCGGCGTTCAGGGTTTCGCGGATCGGTTTACCGTTATCCCAGCTCTCCGCAACCGCCAGATACTCCAGATTCTCCTGAATGCGGTCGGCAACCTGCAGCAGAAGATGGGAACGCTGCTGTACCGAGGTTCGCCCCCAGGCGTCCGCCGCCCGGTGTGCCGCATCAAGGGCAAAATCAATATCTTTGGCGTCGGAGCGGGGAAACTGCGCAATGTTGCTCCCATCGACGGGAGAAGTATTCATGAAATATTCGCCGCTTAACGGCTCGACGAATTTACCGTCTATGAAGTTGCCGTAGGCCGATTTGAATGAAACCAAAGCGCCCGGTTTGCCAGGATGAACATAACGCATAGCAATCTCCTTCTGTAGGGTTAAGGCGCAGCGGCGTGGTGTTTTTTGCTATTGTCCGCTGCACGCTTTCTCCTGTAGCAGGGGTTATGCCAACTTTATGCACTCCTAATAAACTTAATAAGTTTCAAATAATTAAATATATCCCCTTGCCAATTCGCGTCCTCTTTGTCGCACAGGATCCCGCTTCTGTGTTGCGAATCGCAACACCAATAAAACCAAATAGCTACAATATTGCAACACAACCCAGCCGACCACGAGGTGCGCCGTGCAAGGAAATCCGTTCACTATCACCCCCGAGGCGCAGTCCAGCGCGCTGCTGAGCGACTCCTGGCAACGCAGCCAGCGCTACGGCCTGCAGCCAACGAGCGACGAGTTTCCGCGCCTGCGCGGCGGCGAACTGGCCGATGTGCTGGAAAGCAACCGCAGCCTACAGCGGCTGGCGCAACCGGTGGCGACGCCGCTGGCGCAACGTGCCGCCGGGCTGCAATCGGTAGTTATTCTTTCCGATGCCAGCGGGCTGGTGCTCCAAACCTTCGGCAATAGCGCGGCAATGAAAAAAGCGCAAAGCTTCGCGCTGGAGCCTGGCAATATCTGGAGCGAAAGCGGTCGCGGTACCAACGCTATCGGTACCGCGCTGGCGATTGACGACAGCTGCGAAGTCGAAGGCCGTCAACACTATTTAACCCGTAATCAGGATTTGTACTGCGCGGCGGTACCCCTACAAAGCCCCGATGGCCAGATTGCCGGGGCGCTGGATATTTCCGGCCCGGCGCATATCCCGCATCCCCACTCTCTGGCGTGGATTAAAGAGGCCGCCAAACAGATTGAATATCTGTGGGTGAAACAGAGCCTGCATCCGCAGCAGTGGTTAATGAGCCTGCACTCGCGGGTGCAGAAGCTCGATAGCGCTGAAGAGCTGCTGCTGGTCTTCTCCGATAACCTGCTGACCGCGGCCAATCGGCTGGCCATCCGCGAACTGGGCCTGCAGGCCGGACAGATAGGGCAAATGACCTTCCAGCAGTTGTTCCCTCGCCTGACGCAAACGGCGGTTAGCGTACCGCTGCCGATGACCTTCCAGCAACGTGGCTACTACTACCGTCTGCGCGCGCCAACCCGCGCCAGCGTCGCCGTCCCCGCGCAACCAGCGCTCAACCTGCCGTTTTGCGCGTCCGGCGAAGGCGAGAAAATGGTCCGCTTACTCAACGCCGGTATCGCATTGTGTATCGAAGGGGAAACCGGCTGCGGTAAAGAGTTCCTCAGCCGTGAGCTGCATGCGCATAGCCGCTGGCGCAGCGGTAAATTCGTCGCCATCAACTGCGCGGCCATCCCCGAATCGCTGATTGAATCGGAGCTTTTCGGTTATCAGGCGGGGGCCTTTACCGGCGCGAATAAAAACGGCTATATCGGCAAAATTCGCGAAGCCGATGGCGGAGTGCTGTTCCTCGATGAAATCGGCGATATGCCGCTGGCTCTGCAAACCCGACTGCTGCGGGTACTGCAGGAAAAAGAGGTCATGCCGCTGGGTGGGAATCGCAGCGCGCCGGTGAACTTCGCCTTGATTTGCGCCACCCACCGTCATCTCGCGCAGCGCGTCGCCGAAGGCGCGTTTCGCGAGGACCTGCTCTACCGCCTGCGCGAATACGCTTTTACCATCCCGCCGCTACGCCAATGGCCTGAACTCAAACATTTTATTCCTGCGCTGTGGCGCTCGCTTGGCGCGGCAGAACGCCATATCACGCTCTCCGATGCGCTGATTCATCAACTGACATTATGTCGTTGGCCGGGTAACGTGCGTCAGTTGCAAAGCCTGCTCAAAGTCCTGTTGGCGCTGGCGGACGATGGCGAATGCCTGGGCGTCGCGGCGCTGCCCGAGGAGTATCAAAGCGCGCAGCAAACCAGCGCTCCAGGCGGGCTTCAACAACATGACGCAAAGCTGATTGCCGATACGCTGGCCCGCTTTAACGGCAATGTGAGTAAAGCGGCGCAGGCGTTAGGCGTCGCGCGCAGCACGCTGTATCGACGGGCCGCGCGTGTACAAAGGAAGTGACTACGGCGTAAAGCGCGCCGGCAGCCAGGAGAAGAGACGGCGACTCAGCGCTTCGCACAGCGCCACCAGCGTCTGCCCCAGCCGTTGCCACACCACTTTTGCCACGCAGAGGCCCAGTGCTGAAATCAGCGCCGCGCCCAGCATATCCAGCGGGAAATGGACGCCGAGAAAAATACGCGCCCACGCTACCGGTAGCGCCGCCGCCAGCACCAGCAGCCCCATGCCGCGCAGGCGTAATGACAGCAGCGCGAAAGCGGCGCTGAACATTACGGTGCCGTGATCGCTTGGGAAAGAGTTATCCGCCGGGTGGCTTATCCAGGTATGGCCCAACGGCATCATAAACGGCCGCGGATGGAACCACAGCGTTCCACAGGCAAACCCCAACCCTAACGCTATCAAAATCGTCATGGCGCAAAACAGCGCCTGTCGATGCCCCTGCCGACCGCCAAGGAACCATAATCCCAGCAATATCGCCGGGACTAAAAGGATAATCCAGCTGGCGGAGAATCGCGCCAGCAGCAATAGGCTGTCCGGCGTACCAGGCCCGGCATTCAGCGCGAGGAAGGCGCTCTGGTTAAACGTTTCTAACAGGTTCATGGCGAGTTCTCGTCACAGTCATCATGCTGTCATTATCGCCAGAATACCTTAAGCCCGGATTAACCTGACGCTGAAGAATCCTCCTGGTTTTTACCACCGGCTAACTGCTGCGGCAGCCGCGCCAGCAGTTCATCTACCACTACGCGAATTTTCTGCGGCACCCATGCCGCTTCCGGCCAGACGGCGCTGATCGCAAAGCTGCCGCTGACCGACGACGGCAATATTTGCTGGAGTTCTCCCCGCGCTAGTTCGTCGGCCACCAGCCAATCCGGCAGCCAGGCGATTCCCAGCCCGCTTTTTGCCGCCGCGGCGATGGCGGCGAAATCATCCATTGCCAGTCCGGGCTGAGGGCGAAACGCGAGCGCCGCTCCCTGCGCATCGCGCAAATGCCATTTCTGCATCTGCCCGGCGTAGAGATAGCCAATAGTAAGATGCTCGTGCAGTTCTTCCGGCGTCTGCGGCGCTGGCCGATGTCGTAGATATAACGGCGATGCGCAAAGAGTCATGCCGTGCTGGCCTAAACGCCGGGCCTTAAGAAAGCTGGAGTCGCTCAACGCGCCGATACGTATCGCCATATCGAACCCTTCTTCGAACAGATTGACCTGGCGGTCGCTAAACGACAGCTCGAGCTTAAGCTCAGGATAACGTTGGCTAAGAGGAAACAATATCGGCGCCACGCAGCGCTGGCCAAACAGCACCGGCAGGCTGATTCGCAGCCGCCCTTGCACCTGGGTTTTCCCGCGCTGAATTTCATTTTCCGCATCCCGCAGGTTATCCAGCGCCCGGCGGGATTGCAGATAAAAGACCTCGCCTTCTTCGGTCAACGCCTGCCGACGCGTGGTGCGCTGAAACAGCGCGACGCCAAGCCGCTGCTCCAGCCGGGAAATGGTCTTGCCGACGGCGGAGCGCGTCACGCTCAGCTTCTCGGCGGCTTGCGCAAAGTTGCCGCACTCGACGACGGCGACAAATACCGGGATCGCATTTAAATCACTGCGCATTGATTGGTTCCTGAGTGGATACAATGATTAAAAATAATGTCACTACTGGAGAAAAATAGACAGTGTTACCCTGCGGACCATCAACTTTATGAGGAGTCCGTCATGAGTAACGTATTGATTTTAAAATCCAGCATCAACGGCCCGGCGTCGCTAACCAACCAGCTAATAGATGAATATATGCAGACCCGCCGCGAGGCCGGTCATCAGGATTCGGTCGTCGAACACGATCTGACCACCCTCGCCTTGCCGAAACTCGACGGCGCGCTGTTTGCCGCGCTGCGCGGCGCGCAAGACTCGCGTCCGGCGATTCAGCAAGGGGTTGCCCTCTCTGATTCACTCATCGCCGAGTTAAAGGCCTGCGATCTGCTGGTGATCGGCGCGCCGATGTATAACCTCAACGTGCCAACCGATCTCAAAAACTGGTTCGATCTGGTGGCGCGAGCGCGGGAAACCTTCCGCTATACCGAGACCTGGCCGCAGGGGTTGGTTGAAGGCGTGCGTGCGGTGGTTATTAGTTCGCGCGGCGGCGTCCATGACGGGCAACCCAGCGATGCGGTCACCCCTTACCTGCGCGCGGTGCTGGGATTGATGGGGATTAGCGACGTCGAATTTATCTACGCCGAAGGGATGGATATTCGCCCGCACGGCCGTGATGCAGGTATCGCCCACGCCCGCCAGCATATTGCCAGGGCCGCTCAGCTGGCGTGAGATCCGCTGCTTCTGTGGGCTGGTAAAGGGTCAGCTTTTATTTTAGAATAATCTAAATTTAGAAAAGACTAAAATAAAATGACCACAGCACAACAACTGCAGGCCAGCGCCGGGGAAGCCGCTGTCCTGCTGAAAGCGATGAGTAATCCCCACCGGCTACTGATTCTGTGCATGCTTTGCGAAGCCCCGCGTACAACCGCAGGAGAACTGGCGCAAATCACTGGCCTGAGCCCTTCCGCTACCTCTCAACATCTCGCGCGGATGCGCGATGAGGGGCTTATCGACAGCGAACGTGATGCCCAGCGCCTGCGCTATTTCATTACCCATCCCGCCGTTCAGCAGGTCATCGCCACGCTGAAAACCATTTACTGCCCGTAAGGAGTCCTTATGACTATCGCCACCGTTACAGCCAACGAAGCCCAGGCGCTTATCGCCCAGGGCGCACGGCTGATTGATATCCGCGCTGCCGACGAATACGCTCGTGAGCATATTCCGGCGGCGACGCTGCTGCCATTAGAGCAACTGACTCACGGCGCGGCGCTCAATGCGCAGCCGGGAGAAACAATCATTTTTCACTGCCAGGCCGGCTCGCGCACGCAAAATAACGCCAGCCTTCTGGCCGCCGCCGCCGCGCCCGCGCAGGTTAAGCTACTGGCTGGCGGTATTCAGGCATGGCGGGCGGCGGGATTGCCGATAGTCGAAGATAAATCCCAGCCGCTGCCGCTAATGCGCCAGGTGCAAATCGCCGCCGGCGCGCTGATTTTGCTGGGAGTAGTGCTGGGATACGCCGTCAACAGCGGCTTTTTCTTGCTGAGCGGTTTCGTTGGCGCGGGGCTCACTTTCGCTGGCCTCACCGGTTTCTGTGGCATGGCGCGCCTGCTGGCGGTCATGCCGTGGAACCGACGTTAAAACGCCTGCCAGATGAGTAGCGCAATGCCGCCGAAAAGTAGCCATTTGACGATGTAGTAAACCGTTTTATTCCATTTTTTCAAACGCTTGCCGACAATGCGGATTTGATAAATGTAGCGGAAGCTGCGGTTAATCCCGCCGGTACGGTCGCCGATATCGTTCGGCGCGGCGGCGGCGCTCATTAAATTTCGCCCCAGCCAGTGGTTCACCTTCTGCGCCCAGCGGTAACGCATGGGCCGTTCGATATCGCAAAACAGAATCAGCCGGTTCTCACCGCTGGTATTTTCCGCATAGTGAATATAGGTTTCGTCAAATAGCACGCCTTCGCCATCGCGCCAGCTATAGCGTTCGCCGTCCACTTCAATAAAACAGCGATCGTCATTCGGCGTCGCCAGCCCAAGATGAAAACGCAGCGACCCGGCATAAGGGTCACGGTGGCGAGGCAAACGGCTACCATCAGGTAACGTGGCGAACATTGCCGCTTTAACCGAAGGAATGCCGCGCAGCAGTTCAGTCGTTTTTGGACATAGCTGGCTTGCGGAGGGATGCGCGTCTTCATACCATTTCAGGTAAAACCGTTTCCAACCGGTTTTAAAAAATGAGTTAAATCCGGCATCATTATATTTTTCCGCCGCTTTTATTTGCTCCAGACGCTGCAGATTAATCCCCTCTTCACGAATAACCAGCCAGTTCTTTTGTAATATCGCAAGTTCCGGGAACGTCTCCGGACGCAGAAACGGGGTATTCGGCACACGCGAAAAGAGGTACATAAACCCGTTAAGAGGAGCGGTAAAAGTTGAATGGTCGGAAAGCTGACGCCAGAAACGATAGCGAACTTTTCCGCGATAATGGACGTAGAGCACAGCAATTATAATAATAAGTAAAATGATATACTTCATATTCGCTTATCTGACCATGTTCTGTTTTGAATCATTCTGCGCCAGCAGTCTCAGTTTCACTCACCGCAGCGCCACAAAAACCATTAACAAAGATAATACATCTACCCATAAATTGTTTTAACAAAAAGCAGCACGATCGTTGAATCCGTCAGCGTCGTTGAGCTATCGTTTAGGTTCTTAGTTGTTACCAATGCTCAGGAGAGACACCATGTTTACAACAGGCGATCTGGTACAACCGCGCGTCGGCGGGCCAAAATTGAAGGTAGTGGAAGTGAATGGCGATAGCCTGATCGTTGTTCAGGCGAGTAACGAGCAGGGTGAGAAATTTACTCTGAAAGCGGTTGATGTTACGCCTTATACCGAAGAAGGCGATTTCGGCGTTTGCTAAGCAAAACGGTGGGTTTCCCCACCGTTTAAACAATCTCTGTTTAGATCAGGAAGCTCTCAAGTGATTGCCCCTGCGCTACGGCCAAAGCGATCGGCTTGGGCATACGGCCCTGGCCAGTCCAGGTTTTTTCTGCGCCGGTATGATCGGTATAACGATATTTAGCCGGGCGCGGCTGACGTTTTTTACTGCTTTTCGCCGGGGCCATTTCATGCAGCGCTAATTCATCAGGTGAAATACCGTCAGCAACCATTAATTCCAGCCAGGTATTAATTTTTTCCTGATATTCCGCCTGCTGCTGTTGCGTCTTCTGCTGCTCTTCACGTTTTTCTTCAGTGACGATCCTGAGTTTTTCCAGCATCTCTTCAAGCACGTCAGTGGAGAATTCACGCGCCATAGCACGCAGTGAGCGAATATTATTCAGTTTTTGTAACATAAAAGACATAAAGATCAAAAATCCCAAATCGAAAAAATAAAACAAGAATTACCTGGTCAGTTTAATAGATATGTATATTTATTTCCAGCCTTAGCTTATTCAAATAAATATGTACAGGATTACGCCTATGAACGCGCTGAAATTTATTGGTGGGTAATAGCGAAATAGAACATAAATACAGCCTAGCGCAGATGAATAATGCATAGTGCGACATGATAATATTCATAATGTTATATTTATAGCCACTTCAGTGAGTTATAAAATCATCGCCCGCCGTGGGGAATGCCAATAGCTTTACGACAATGAATTTAAATTCACATAATCAGAATAAAACCCATTATTTACATACAGCATCAAATGCTGATAAAAAGGCATTCATCCAGTAAATAACGCCAATAGTGACCAGTATCACATTACGTAATCAGGCGCCCGCCTTATCAACCTCCCTTCCCCTGTCATGCTTACTCGTCACCTTACAAAACAAAATCATATCTATTTGATATTAAACAACATAATCAAAAAAAGGAACAAAAGTAGCGCAAGTTAAACAAAACGCCAGCTCGCAGAGTGTTTTATCGACAAAAAGGCGATAAATAAAAATTTATAGCTAGTTGTCACTTACTATGCAGAGATATACTCTACACACATCAAAACAGGCAGCCCAAAACCGCTACACCATGCGCACTTTTCGGCGTTATTGACTTCATTTTTCGAGGAGCATACCGATGTTCTCTGCTCAATCCCGCTTGCGTCATGCGGTAGCAGACACCTTTGCAATGGTGGTCTACTGCACCGTTGTCAATATGATGATCGAAATTTTCCTCTCCGGAATGACTTTTGAGCAGTCGTTATCTTCACGACTGGTCGCGATCCCGGTCAACATTATTATTGCGGTGCCTTATGGCTTCTATCGCGACTTCGCTATGCGCCAGGCGCGCCGAATCAGCACCTCGGGATGGATGAAGAACATTGCTGATGTCGTCGCGTATGTGACTTTCCAGTCGCCGGTGTATGTATTAATTCTGCTGTCGGTAGGCGCAGACTGGCATCAAATTGCCGCCGCGGTCAGTTCAAACATTCTGGTATCAATGATGATGGGTGCAGTATACGGCTACTTTCTCGACTTCTGCCGCCGCCTGTTCCGCGTCAGCCCTTATCAGCAAGCTAAAGCCTGATCCTCATCTTTCGGCGACTGGCCGCTGCCAGTCGCCTGCTTCAAAGCAGCCCACATTAGATTATTCAGCCGTGAGACATCTGCGGCTGCGCCTCGCCAAATAGACCGTTCAGAAAACGCTCAAGCGCCATCCGCGAACTAAAACCATGTGGAATACCGTAATGCTGCTGCGCATCACCCGCCAAATAGAGCGGGAACTGTTCATAATGGTCGCAAGTTTTAATCTCGCTGGCGGGTTCCGCCAGTGAATTACTGCGCTCTTTAAGCGCCGGATGAATAACTAAAGCGGTACGCCCCATGCGCGCTTCGCGGTTCACATAAACATAATTATCGCCACGGCGATATCCATACGCTTTTTGCGTCACAACATCCATGGTGAAGCCGGCTTTTTCAAGAACACGCGCCACCTCATCGGGTCTTAAATACATACTGATTCCTCGTTATCTTTTACCGCACATTTACCTTACCTTATTCACGAATAGCAGCGCTTTCAGAAAATTCCATAAACTCCCGCAAAAGCATAATGCAAAATCATGTCCTACACTTAATAACTCGAATGGAAAAGAGGGAGAAACCAATGGCTAACCGTGTGAACCGCAACGACATTGATGAAAGCGCCGAGGATATTCATAACGAAGTCAGCCAATTAGCGGATACGCTGGAAGAAGTGCTGAAATCATGGGGTAGCGATGCGAAAGATGAAGCGGAGAACGCGCGTAAAAAAGCGCAGTCGCTGCTGAAAGAGACGCGCGCCCGCCTGAACGGCAATACCCGCCTGCGCCAGGCGGCCTATGATACCGTTGAACGCGCCCGCGATGCCGCCGGCTGCGCCGACAGCTACGTGCGTGATAAACCCTGGCAGAGCGTTGGCGCCGCCGCCGCCGTTGGGGTGTTTATTGGCGTTTTGCTTAATTTGCGTCGATAATAGTATCGATAGACTACATGTGAAGATAACAAATACGCGTCTGACCCTGCGTCCCAATGGTGCGCAGGGTTTTTTATTATTCCGCGCTGGCCAGCGCTTGCTTAAGTTCGCCTACCACTTCACGTGCCATCACCGCCGACGTGATATTGGTAAAACTCATCAATAGCCCACTCTCACCACGGCTAAGCATGCGCCAGTCGCTCAACGCCTGCACCGCCAGCCCGGCACGTTGGCAGCGACGGGCCTGCTCGCGATCGTCCCCCTTCACCGCCATCACCAGTTGGATCCCGCCGGACTGCGGTACCACCTGAAAACCCTGCGCCTGCAGCGCCGACTCCAGCCACTGCCTGCGTAACGCGTAGCTGGCGCGCATTTTTTTTAGATGACGCCAAAAATGCCCGTCATTGATGAAGTCCGCTAACGTCTGCTGCCATAAGGTCGGCACATTACAGTGGCTCAATTCGGCCTGACAACGAAACCGCGCCGCCAACGGCTGCGGCACCACCAGCCACGCGACGCGCAGCGCGGGAAACATCGATTTACTAAATGACCCGGCGTACAGTACCCGCTGTGGCGCATCAAGGCTTTTCAGCGGCGGTAGCGGCTTCCCCTGATAGCGAAATTCACTGTCGTAGTCATCTTCAATAATCCAGCTATCGCGCTGCGCCGCCCACTGTAATATCTGTCGACGTCTCTCCAGCGACAGGGCCACGCCGAGCGGGCTTTGATGCGCTGGAGTTAACAGCGCAAAGCGCGCCTGAGGATAGTGTGTCTGCGCCCAGTCGATATTCATTCCCTGTTGGTCAACCGGTACCGGATCGATATTGACCCCCGCCGCGCTAACCACCGGGCGAATGAACGGATATCCCGGATCCTCCATCCACATATGCTGCCCCGGCTGCGCAAGGGTACGCAAAATCAACGCCATCGAGGCCGCATAGTTGCCGCTAATCACAACCTGCTCCGGCTGGCACTCGATGCTGCGCGACAGGCGCAAATAGTCGACAATCGCCTGACGGAGAACCGGTTCGCCGCAGGGATCGCCGGGCGCGAGGTCGAAGCGCGATTGCGTCCGTAGCCGCCGCCCCATCACCCGCGCCCACAGCCCGCGCGGAAAAAGATCCAGTGCCGGCAACCCCATTTGAAAAGGCTGCGGCGCGGAGGATCCCCGGCCCGTCGCCGGTCGCTGAGCCGTGACCTGCCGCGGGCTCAGCCGCTCGCTGACAAAGGTGCCCGCCTGGCCGCGGCGCTCCAGCCAGCCCTGTGCCACCAGCTCGCCCCAGGCATTTTCAATCGTCGCCCGCGATACGCCAAGCTCCTGCGCATAAACTCTGCTCGCGGGCAGACGGCTTCCCGGCGCCAGCTCGCCATTCTCAATCGCTGATTTCAGCTGGCGGGCGATACGCTGGTAGTGCGGCACTTTTTTGGCTTCCATTATGGTCTGCTTTTTTCATCACAATATGGCTATCTAATGCAGTCCATTATAGTGCTATTTTGCCCGGGTCTTAGAGAGGAGAACTGCAAGATGACCACATTACGTCAGCCGTATAGCGAACTGAGCCCGGAAATCTATAAGGGGTTGGTTCAGGCCAGCATAGCGCTGGAAAAAAGCGAATTGGGCAGCATGATGGTGGAGCTGGTCTATTTGCGGGTGTCGCAAATTAACGGCTGCGCTTTTTGCCTTGAGATGCACAGCAAAGCGCTACGCAAAGCCGGCGTTGACCAGAGCAAACTGGATGCGCTGGCAGGCTGGCGCGTAAGCGCCCACTTCAGCGCCGCGGAACGCGCGGCCCTGGCATGGGCGGAATCGGTAACCGATATCGCAGCCAGCCACGCCGAAGATGAGGTGTACCTGCCTTTAGAAGAGCATTTTACGCCCCGCCAGATTAGCGATTTAACCTTCGCCATCAGCCTGATGAACGCCTTCAACCGTCTGGCGGTCGCGATGCGGATGTAATTTTCGCGTATCGACTTCCCTCCCCCGCCGGGCTAGTTGGTGGGGGATAACTTATCGAAAAACTCTATATATTGCGTGGTTGAAGTTTTAAATAACTACATCTAGTATTTCCTGAACGGTAAGCCCATAACGTTCGGCGCGATGTTTTACGCCGTCTTGTTATCTTAAATGGAAATACGAATCATGCGCATTATTATTTACACTCGAAGTGACTGCGTGCAATGCCATGCCACCAAACGCGCGATGGAGAGCCGCGGTTTCGCCTTCGATATGGTCAACATCGACCAACACCCGGAAGCCATCGACATGCTGCGCGAGCAGGGATTCCAGCAATTACCGGTGGTAATAGCCGGGGAAACCCGCTGGTCGGGCTTCCGCCCCGATATGATTAATCGCCTGCGTCCCGCCGCGGCTACGGCCAGCCTATGAGCCTCATCGTCTACTTCTCCAGCAGCTCTGAAAATACGCATCGCTTTGTGCAGCGTCTGGCGCTGCCTGCCGTGCGCATCCCGCTCAACGAGCGCGAGCGAATTCAGGTAGACGAACCCTATATTCTCATCGTCCCCAGCTACGGCGGCGGCGGAACGGCAGGCGCCGTGCCGCGCCAGGCGATCCGCTTTTTAAACGACCCGCATAATCGCCGGCTGATTCGCGGCGTCATCGCCGCCGGTAACCGTAACTTCGGCGAGGCCTATGGCCGGGCGGGAGAGGTCATCGCGCAGAAATGCGGCGTGCCGTATCTGTATCGTTTTGAGCTGATGGGTACCCAGCAAGATGTCGACAACGTGCGTAAAGGAGTAAGCGAATTTTGGCAACGACAACCGCAGAACGCGTAACCGCCGGGGCGTCTGATTTCCACGCCCTCAATGCGATGCTGAACTTATACGACAGCAATGGCCGCATTCCCCTGGAAAAGGACCAACAGGCGGTCGAAGCATTTATCCATAGCCACGTGCGCCCCAACAGCGTACCGTTCGCCGGGCTGGAGGAGAAGCTGCAATGGCTGAGCGACGAAGGTTATTACGATCCGGCAGTGCTGGCCCGCTATGAACGTCGTTTCGTGCTGGCCCTCTTCGCCCACGCGCATCAACACGGTTTTCGCTTCCGTACTTTCCTCGGCGCGTGGAAGTTCTACACCAGCTATGCCTTACGCACTTTCGACGGCAAACGCTACCTGGAGCATTTCGCCGACCGCGCCTGCATGGTGGCGCTAACCCTGGCCCAGGGTGATGAAATCCTGGCGCGACAGCTGGCCGATGAGATTCTCTCCGGGCGCTTTCAGCCAGCGACGCCGACCTTCCTCAACGCCGGTAAACAGCAGCGCGGCGAGCTGGTCTCCTGCTTCCTGCTGCGTATCGAAGATAATATGGAGTCGATTGGCCGGGCGGTGAACTCCGCCCTGCAGCTGTCAAAACGCGGCGGCGGCGTGGCGTTCCTGCTCTCCAACCTGCGCGAAGCGGGCGCGCCGATTAAACGTATCGAAAACCAATCCTCCGGGGTGGTGCCGGTGATGAAAATGCTGGAAGACGCCTTCTCTTACGCCAATCAGTTGGGAGCGCGTCAGGGGGCCGGCGCGGTTTACCTACATGCTCATCACCCCGATATTTTACGTTTCCTCGATACCAAGCGGGAAAACGCGGATGAGAAGATCCGCATCAAAACCCTGTCGCTGGGAGTAGTCATTCCGGATATCACCTTCCAGCTGGCGAAAGAAGACGCGCAGATGGCGCTGTTCTCGCCCTATGACGTTGAGCGGCTGTATGGCAAAGCCTTTGGCGATATCGCGGTCAGCGAGATGTATGCACAACTGGTGGCCGATGACCGCGTTCGCAAACGCTGGATCCGCGCCCGCGAACTGTTCCAGCGGCTGGCGGAAATTCAGTTTGAATCCGGCTATCCGTACATCATGTTCGAGGATACGGTGAACCGCGCCAACCCGATTGCCGGTCGCATTAATATGAGCAATCTGTGTTCGGAGATCCTGCAGGTCAACAGCGCCTCCACCTTTGACGAAAATCTCGATTACGCCATCGTTGGCGAGGACATTTCCTGCAATCTCGGCTCGCTGAATATCGCCCACGCCATGGATTCGCCGGACTTCGCCCGCACCGTCGAAGTGGCGGTCCGCGGCCTGACGGCGGTCTCCGATATGAGCGATATCCGCTCGGTGCCATCGGTGGCGGCGGGTAATGCCGCATCGCACGCCATTGGCCTTGGGCAGATGAACCTGCACGGCTATCTGGCCCGCGAAGGGATCGCCTACGGCAGCCCGGAGGGGCTGGACTTCACTAATCTCTATTTCTACACCGTCACCTGGCACGCCCTGCGCACCTCTATGGCGATGGCGCGCGAGCGCGGAGTACGTTTTGCCGGGTTTGAGCAGTCGCGTTACGCCAGCGGCGACTATTTCCAGCAGTATTTGCAGGGTGAATGGCAGCCGAAAACCGCCAGGGTACGCGAACTGTTCGCCCGCGCGGGCATTACCCTGCCCGATCGTGAGATGTGGCGACAGCTACGCGACGACGTGATGCGCTACGGCATTTATAACCGCAATTTGCAGGCGATCCCGCCGACCGGTTCGATCTCTTATATCAACCATGCCACCTCCAGCATTCATCCGATTGTGGCGAAAATCGAGATCCGTAAAGAAGGTAAAACCGGCCGCGTGTACTATCCGGCGCCGTTTATGACTAACGACAATCTGGCGCTGTATCAGGATGCCTGGGAAATCGGCCCGCAAAAAATTATCGATACCTATGCCGAAGCCACGCGACATGTCGATCAGGGGCTGTCGCTGACGCTGTTCTTCCCGGATACCGCCACCACCCGCGATATCAACAAAGCGCAAATCTACGCGTGGAAGAAAGGTATCAAGACGCTGTATTACATTCGCCTGCGCCAGCTGGCGCTGGAAGGTACCGAAATCGAAGGCTGCGTGTCCTGCGCGCTGTAAGGAGAACAGGATGACCCACTTATCGCGCATCAGCGCCATCAACTGGAACAAAATCGAGGATGACAAAGACCTCGAGGTGTGGAACCGCCTGACCAGCAACTTCTGGTTGCCGGAGAAGGTGCCGCTGTCCAACGACATTCCACACTGGCAGACTCTGACGGCTCAGGAGCAGCAGTTGACCATCCGCGTCTTTACCGGACTGACGCTGCTCGACACCATCCAGAATACCGTCGGCGCCCCGGCGTTGATGACCGACGCCCTCACCCCACATGAAGAGGCGGTGCTGTCGAACATCAGCTTTATGGAAGCGGTGCATGCTCGCTCCTATAGTTCGATATTCTCGACCCTGTGTCAGAGCAAGGATGTCGATGCCGCCTACGCCTGGAGCGAGGAGAACGCTCCCCTACAGCGCAAAGCGCAGTTGATGCTCAATTACTACCAGGCCGATGAGCCGCTGAAGAAAAAAATCGCCAGCGTGTTCCTCGAATCGTTTCTTTTCTATTCAGGGTTCTGGCTGCCGATGCATTTTTCCAGCCGCGGCAAGCTGACCAATACCGCCGATTTAATCCGTCTGATTATTCGCGACGAAGCGGTGCATGGTTACTATATTGGCTATAAATATCAAAAAGGGTTGGAAATCGTCAGCGCCGCGAAGCGCGAAGAGTTGAAAAATTTCGCCTTTGATCTGCTGATGGATCTGTACGATAACGAACTGGCCTATACCCGCGAATTGTATGCCGACAGCCCGTGGCTCGACGACGTCAACGCGTTCCTCTGTTACAACGCCAATAAAGCATTGATGAACCTTGGCTATGAGGCGTTATTCCCGGCGGAAATGGCCGCCGTAAACCCGGCAATTCTTGCGGCGCTGTCGCCAAACGCCGATGAAAATCACGACTTTTTCTCCGGCTCCGGTTCTTCTTATGTCATGGGTAAAACCGAAGCAACCGCCGACGACGATTGGGACTTTTAACCGCGCGATCGCTGGGGAATATATCAACATATTCTCCAGTGATCTATTTCACATTATTCTTTATTATCACACAAATAATCTACTGACCATTCCCTCGTCATATTTCCTTCATTTAAGCCAATTTTCCCATTCATTATTCATGCATAATCAAAAAATATCATCAGCCGTATATGATGGCTCAGCCCTTATATCATGGGCAATTCAGCCAGAGTTCTCCTTTCAGATTTTGGCTAGCTATTCACATCGAGGGTTGTCACAGAATCTCAGTATGTTAGGGTGTAAACAGGTAATAAACTTCACCAGGTACGATATCGATATAATTAAAGACAGGAAATCATTTATTGCATGGCAATTAAATTAGAAATTAAGAATCTCTATAAGATATTTGGCGAGCACCCGCAACGCGCGTTCAAATATATTGAAAAAGGACTTAGCAAAGAGCAAATACTGGAAAAAACGGGGCTATCGCTTGGCGTTAAAGACGCCAGTCTGGCCATTGAAGAAGGCGAGATATTCGTCATCATGGGACTTTCCGGCTCAGGAAAATCCACCATGGTTCGCCTTCTCAATCGCCTGATTGAACCCACCCGCGGACAGGTGCTGATTGACGGCGTGGATATCGCCAAAATCTCAGATGCCGAGCTTCGCGAGGTGCGCAGGAAAAAGATTGCGATGGTTTTCCAGTCATTCGCCCTGATGCCGCATATGAACGTGTTGGATAACACCGCCTTCGGTATGGAGCTGGCCGGCGTTTCCGCCGAAGAGCGCCAGCAGAAAGCGCTGGATGCGCTACGTCAGGTGGGGCTGGAAAATTACGCTCACGCCTATCCCGACGAGCTTTCCGGCGGGATGCGCCAGCGCGTCGGCTTAGCGCGCGCATTAGCGATCAACCCCGATATTCTGCTCATGGATGAGGCTTTCTCAGCGCTTGATCCATTAATTCGTACCGAAATGCAGGATGAGCTCACCAAATTACAGGCGAAGCATCAACGCACCATCGTCTTTATTTCCCACGACCTTGATGAAGCTATGCGTATTGGCGATCGTATTGCCATTATGCAAAATGGCGAAGTGGTGCAAATTGGTACCCCTGACGAAATTCTGAATAACCCGGCGAATGATTACGTTCGTACTTTCTTCCGCGGCGTCGATATTAGCCAGGTATTTAGCGCTAAAGATATTGCCCGCCGTAGCCCGGTTGGCCTGATTCGTAAAACCCCCGGTTTCGGCCCGCGTTCGGCGCTGAAATTATTGCAGGATGAAGACCGCGAATATGGTTACGTCATTGAACGCGGTAATAAGTTTGTCGGCATTGTCTCCATCGACTCTCTGAAAAGCGCGCTGAGCGAAAATCAGGGGCTTGATGCGGCGTTAATTGACTCCCCGCAGCCGGTGGAAGCACAAACGCCGCTCAGCGACCTGCTCTCCCACGTCGGCCAGGCGCCCTGCGCCGTCCCGGTGGTGGATGAAGGGCACCAGTATCTCGGCATTATTTCAAAACGCATGCTGCTACAGGCTTTAGATCGCGAGGGGGCAAACAATGGCTGATCAATCGAATCCATGGGATACCGCTGCGCCAGCGGATAACGCGGCGCAGTCCGCCGACGCCTGGGGCAACCCAACACCCGCGCCCGCTGACGGCGGCGGCGCCGACTGGCTTAATAGCGCGCCTGCGCCGCAGCCAGAACATTTCAATATTATGGATCCGTTCCATAAAACGCTGATCCCGCTCGATAGTTGGGTCACCCACGCCATCGACTGGATCGTGCTGCACTTCCGTCCGCTGTTCCAGGGGATCCGCGTGCCGGTGGATTATATTCTCAGCGCTTTCCAGCAGCTGTTGCTGGGGATGCCGGCGCCGGTGGCGATTATTCTCTTCGCGTTGATCGCCTGGCAGATCTCCAGCGTCGGCATGGGTATCGCCACTCTGGTCTCGCTGGTAGCCATCGGCGCTATTGGCGCATGGTCGCAGGCGATGGTCACTCTGGCGCTGGTGCTTACCGCGCTGCTGTTCTGCATGATAATCGGCCTGCCGCTGGGGATCTGGCTGGCGCGTAGCCCGCGAGCGGCGAAAATCATCCGCCCGTTACTTGACGCCATGCAGACCACACCGGCGTTCGTCTACCTGGTACCGATCGTCATGCTGTTCGGTATCGGCAACGTTCCGGGCGTGGTGGTGACCATTATCTTCGCCCTGCCGCCAATTGTCCGCCTGACCATCCTCGGGATTAACCAGGTACCGGCAGACCTCATTGAAGCTTCACGCTCCTTTGGCGCCAGCCCGCGCCAGCTGCTGTTTAAAGTCCAGCTGCCGCTGGCGATGCCGACCATCATGGCCGGCGTCAACCAGACGCTGATGCTGGCCCTGTCGATGGTCGTTATTGCCTCGATGATCGCCGTCGGCGGCCTCGGTCAAATGGTGCTGCGCGGTATTGGCCGTCTGGATATGGGGCTGGCGAGCGTCGGCGGGGTCGGGATCGTTATCCTCGCGATTATCCTTGACCGCCTGACCCAAGCCGTCGGCCGTGATTCCCGCAGCCGCGGTAATCGCCGCTGGTACGCCACCGGACCTCTGGGGCTGATTACCCGCCCTTTCTGTAAATAAGAGAAGGAATAACGATGCGACATACTACACTCCTTGCCACAGCGTTTACCGCCCTCGTCACGACCAGCGCGTTTGCTGCCGAGCTGCCGGGTAAAGGCATCACCGTGAAACCGGCGCAGAGCACCATTTCGGAAGAAACCTTCCAGACGCTGCTGGTCAGCCGCGCGCTGGAAAAACTGGGCTATACCGTCGAAAAGCCGAGCGAAGTCGACTATAACGTCGCCTACACCTCCATCGCCTCTGGCGATGCCACCTTTATCGCCACCAACTGGCAACCGCTGCACGATGATATGTACGCGGCGGCGGGCGGCGATAAAAAATTCTACCGTGAAGGAACCTTCGTTACCGGCGCGGCACAGGGCTACCTGATCGATAAGAAAACCGCCGAGCAGTACCATATTAAGTCCATCGACCAGTTAAAAGATCCGAAGATCGCCAAACTGTTCGATACCAACGGCGATGGCAAAGCCGACCTCACCGGTTGTACTCCAGGCTGGGGCTGCGAGGCGGTCATCAACCATCAGATTGATGCCTACGGGCTGAACAATAAAGTGGTCCATAACCAGGGCAACTACGCGGCGATGATGGCCGATACCATCGCCCGTTATAAAGAAGGCAAACCGATTCTTTATTACACCTGGACGCCGTACTGGGTCAGCGACGTGCTGAAACCGGGTAAAGATGTGGTCTGGCTGCAGGTGCCGTTCTCCTCCCTGCCGGGAGAACAGAAAGATATCGACACCAAGCTGCCGAACGGCGTCAACTATGGCTTCCCGGTGAACACCATGCACATCGTCGCCAACAAAGCCTGGACCGAGAAGAACCCGGCGGCGGCGAAGCTGTTTAGCCTGATGAAGCTGCCGATTGCCGATATCAACGCCGAAAACGCGATGATGCATGCCGGTCATGCTTCAGAAGCCGACATCAACGGCCACGTTGATGGTTGGATTAAAGCCCACCAGCAGTTGTTCGACGGCTGGGTGAAAGAAGCGCTGGCGGCGCAGAAGTAATTTCTCCCCTCTCCCCACGGCGGTTTGCCGTCGTGGGGATGCCCTTTCCCCCATAGCAGCATGAAACGAATATGCCTAAAAAAGCGGATATTCTGATTTCCCATTTTCGCGATTGTGAAGCCATCACGCCGTCTGCTAAGGTGAGCAAATCTTTCCAGGCGTAATTTTCACCAGCGTTATCAATAAGTCACCGATATGGAAACGCCTGCTCCCCGACGTCAGCGCCATTGGCTACCAACACGGGTAGGTTGCGCCGCGTTCAGGTTGAGCTTACAGGCGACGAACAGCATTATTATCCCTACGCAACTCAGCGCTTTAGCCTATGGTTTGGCATGGAAAATCGGCGTCTCGCCGGAGATTTTAAGTATTAATAGTGACCGATAATTCATTTGCTTTATTTGTCACAATAGTTATTATATCGGCTGTAATTAATGAGGTTATACCCAAATGGATAGTTCGTTTACTCCCATTGAGCAGATGCTCAAATTCCGCGCCAGCCGCCATGAAGATTTCCCTTTCCAGGAGATTCTCCTCACCCGTCTCTGTATGCACATGCAGGGTAAGCTGCTGGAAAACCGTAACAAAATGCTGAAAGCGCAAGGGATTAACGAGACATTATTTATGGCGCTGATAACGCTTGAGTCTCAGGAAAATCACAGCATTCAACCTTCCGAGCTGAGCTGCGCGCTGGGTTCGTCACGCACTAATGCCACCCGTATCGCCGACGAACTGGAAAAACGCGGCTGGATCGAGCGTCGTGAAAGCGACAACGATCGTCGCTGCCTGCATCTACAGCTAACCGACAAAGGTCATCAATTCTTGCGCGAGGTATTACCTCCGCAGCACAACTGCCTGCACCAGTTGTGGTCTTCTTTGAGCACTGCGGAAAAAGACCAGCTGGAGCACATCACCCGCAAACTGCTTGGCCGCCTCGACCAAATGGAAGAAGACGGCGCGCTGGCGGGATCCCTGCGCTAAGCACGGAGCCGCACAACATTTTGAGTTGCAAGGAACACGGTCAGGCCAGCAGATTTTCTGCTGGCCTTTCTGGTAAACAGGTCGGCTCAGCCGATGTGAAATAATAAGAATGTAAAATTGTGGAGAATCAGATGAGCGAAAATGCGGCGAGCCAAACTCCGCAGCAATCAGGCAGCAAGAAAGGGAAACGCAAAGGCGCCCTTCTGCTCCTGACCTTGCTCTTTGTTATTGTGGCCGTAGCCTACGGCATTTATTGGTTTTTAGTACTGCGTCATTATGAAGAGACCGATGACGCTTATGTGGCAGGGAACCAGGTACAGATCATGGCGCAGGTTTCCGGTAGCGTCACCAAGGTCTGGGCCGACAACACCGACTTTGTGCAACAAGGCGATCCGCTGGTCACCCTCGACCAGACCGACGCCCAGCAGGCGTTTGAAAAAGCCAAAACCCAGCTGGCGGCAAGCGTGCGCCAGACTCGCCAGCAGATGATCAACAGCAAGCAGCTGCAGGCGAATATTGACGTCAAAAAAACCGCCCTCGCCCAGGCGCAGGCAGACCTTAATCGCCGTATCCCGCTGGGCGCCGCGAACCTGATTGGCCGCGAAGAGCTGCAGCACGCTCGTGACACCGTCGCCAGCGCCCAGGCCGAACTCGACGTCGCTATTCAGCAGTACAACGCCAACCAGGCGATCGTACTGGGCACCAAACTGGAACAGCAGCCTGCGGTGCTGCAGGCGGCGACCGAAGTCCGCAACGCCTGGCTGGCGCTGCAGCGTACGCAAATCGTCAGCCCGATTAGCGGCTACGTTTCCCGCCGCTCGGTGCAGCCTGGCGCGCAGATTGGCACCACTACCCCGCTGATGGCGGTGGTTCCGGCCACCAACCTGTGGGTTGACGCCAACTTTAAAGAGACCCAGCTTGCCCATATGCGTATCGGCCAGCCGGCGACAATCGTCAGCGATATCTACGGCGATGACGTGAAGTACACCGGTAAAGTGGTCGGCCTGGATATGGGTACCGGCAGCGCCTTCTCCCTGCTGCCGGCGCAAAACGCCACCGGCAACTGGATCAAAGTCGTCCAGCGTCTGCCGGTTCGTATCGAAATAGATGCTAAACAGCTGGCGCAACATCCGCTGCGCATCGGCCTGTCGACGCTGGTTGAAGTAGACACCAGCAATCGCGAAGGCGAGATGCTGGCAAGCCAGGTACGTAGCTCGCCGGTCTATGAAAGTAATGCCCGTGAAATCGGCCTTGAGCCGGTAAATAAACTGATCGACGGTATCATCCAGGCCAACGCCGGATAATTCGGGGTGAGCGTAATGCAACAGCAAAAACCGCTCGAAGGCGCGCAACTGGTCATCATGACCATTGCGCTGTCGCTGGCGACTTTCATGCAGGTGCTGGACTCCACTATCGCCAACGTGGCTATTCCGACCATTGCCGGTAACCTTGGCTCGTCGCTAAGTCAGGGGACCTGGGTCATCACCTCGTTTGGGGTGGCGAACGCTATCTCCATCCCAATTACCGGCTGGCTGGCTAAGCGCGTCGGCGAAGTGAAACTCTTCGTCTGGTCGACAGTGGCATTCGCCATCGCCTCCTGGGCCTGCGGGGTGTCAAATAGCCTGACGATGCTGATTTTCTTCCGCGTGATTCAGGGGATCGTCGCCGGTCCGCTGATCCCGCTATCGCAGAGTCTGCTGCTCAGCAACTACCCGCCAGCGAAGCGCTCAATCGCGCTGGCGCTGTGGTCGATGACGGTCATCGTCGCGCCGATTTGCGGCCCGATTCTCGGCGGCTATATCAGCGATAACTACCACTGGGGCTGGATCTTCTTCATCAACGTGCCGATTGGCGTGGCGGTGGTTCTCATGACGCTGCAAACCCTGCGCGGCCGCGAAACCCGCACCGAACAGCGGCGTATCGACGGCGTCGGGCTGGCGCTGCTGATTATCGGGATCGGCAGCCTGCAGGTTATGCTCGACCGCGGTAAAGAGCTCGACTGGTTCGCTTCCAACGAGATTATCATCCTGACCATCGTGGCGGTGGTGGCGATAAGTTTCCTCATCGTCTGGGAGTTGACCGACGATAACCCGATAGTCGACCTGTCGCTGTTTAAGTCGCGTAACTTTACCATCGGCTGTTTGTGCATCAGTCTGGCCTATATGCTCTACTTCGGCGCCATTGTATTGCTGCCGCAGCTTCTACAGGAGGTATACGGCTACACCGCCACCTGGGCCGGTTTGGCTTCGGCGCCGGTCGGGGTGATCCCGGTCATTCTGTCGCCGATTATCGGCCGCTTTGCCCATAAGCTCGATATGCGGCGGCTGGTGACCTTCAGCTTTATTATGTATGCGGTGTGCTTCTACTGGCGCGCGTGGACCTTCGAACCGGGAATGGACTTTGGCGCATCGGCCTGGCCGCAGTTTATCCAGGGCTTTGCGGTAGCCTGTTTCTTCATGCCGCTGACCACCATCACCCTCTCTGGCCTCCCGCCGGAGCGGCTGGCGGCGGCATCGAGCTTGTCGAACTTTACCCGAACCCTTGCCGGCTCCATCGGTACCTCAATTACCACCACCATGTGGACCAACCGCGAGGCGCTGCACCATGCGCAGCTCACCGAGTCGGTGACGCCGTTCAACCCCAACGCCCAGCAGATGTACGATCAACTACAGGGTATGGGAATGACCCAGCAGCAGGCTTCCGGCTGGATTGCCCAGCAGATAACCAACCAGGGGTTGATTATCTCCGCCAACGAAATCTTCTGGGTCTCAGCGGGGATCTTTATCCTTCTGCTAAGCCTGGTGTGGTTCGCCAGGCCGCCGTTCAGCGCCGGCGGCGGTGGCGGAGGCGCGCACTAAGTATCAACAAAAGGGACCTACGGGTCCCTTTTTTATTGCCGCGACCTTGTCCATTTCGCGCTAGCTTCTGTCCATTTCGCTAAAGCCGCCGATGCGTTATGTCATGCAGGATAAAGCTCCGACTACAGGAGAACATCATGCTGACCAATCCTTGCGAAAAATACAGCCCTTATCCGCCTATCGCCCTGCCCGATCGCCAGTGGCCCGAGCGGCAAATCACTACCGCGCCGCGCTGGCTTTCCACCGATTTGCGCGACGGCAACCAGGCGCTGGCCGAACCGATGGATGCCGCACGCAAGCTGCAGTTCTGGGATCTGTTGCTTGAGTGCGGTTTTAAAGAAATAGAGGTCGCCTTCCCCTCCGCCTCGCAAACCGACTTCAACTTTGTGCGCCAGCTGATTGACGAGCAGCGCATCCCTGAAGATGTCACCATTCAGGTACTGACTCAGGCGCGGGAAGAACTCATAGCGCGAACCTTTGAAGCGCTGCGCGGCGCCCGACAGGCAACCATCCATCTCTACAATGCCACCGCGCCGCTGTTTCGCGAGCTGGTTTTCGGCATGGAAAAGGCCGAAGTGATCGAGCTCGCCACTCGAGCCACCCGGCTTATTCGTCAGCATTGCGAACAGCAGCCGGACACCCGTTGGCAATATGAATATTCACCGGAAACCTTCTGTTTTACCGAGCCGGAATTCGCCCTTGAAATCTGCGAAGCGGTGGCGGAAATCTGGCAGCCCTGCGGCGAACGGCCAATGATTATTAATCTTCCGGCAACGGTCGAAGTCAACACGCCGAACGTCTACGCCGATCGGATTGAATATTTTTGCCACCACTTCTCGCGCCGCCAGGATGTGTGTATCAGCGTGCATCCGCATAACGATCGCGGTACCGGCGTCGCCAGCGCCGAACTGGCGGTGATGGCCGGCGCCGATCGCGTGGAAGGCTGTCTGTTCGGCAATGGCGAGCGCACCGGCAACGTCTGTCTGGTCACGCTGGCGATGAATCTCTATAGCCAGGGCGTGGATCCGCAGTTGCGCTTTACGCAGATGAATCGGGTAGTGGAGATCGTCGAGAACTGCAACCAGCTCCCGGTACATCCACGGCATCCCTGGGCAGGCAGTCTGGCCTACACCGCCTTTTCCGGTTCGCATCAGGATGCCATTAAAAAAGGGTTTGATGCCCGTAAGCCGGGAGATCGCTGGCAAATGCCGTATTTACCTATCGATCCACAGGATATCGGCTGCAGCTATGAAGCAGTGATCCGCGTTAACAGCCAGTCAGGTAAAAGCGGCAGCGCATGGCTGATTGAGCAGAACCACGGTCTTAAGCTGCCGCGGGCGTTGCAGCAGGACTTCAGCCAGTACGTTCAGCAAGAAACGGATAGCCATGGTAAAGAAATGACCCATAACGCGTTATGGCAGCTGTTTCGCAGCCGTTACGGCCTGCTGGCGCAGCCGACGCTGGCGTTACTCGACTATCAGAGCGACGGCCAGCAGGATGGCGAACTGACGTTACAGGCTGCGCTGCGGATGAATGGCGAAACCCGCCGCTTGAACGGACGCGGGAACGGTTTGTTATCCGCCGCCGCCAACGGCCTGAGCGCGCTGTTAAAACGTCATTTCGTTATCAAGGATTACCACGAGCATACCCTTGGGGCGCGCAGCGACAGCCGCTCCGTTGCCTATATTCGCTGCGTCTTTGCCAATGGCGAAAGTCGATGGGGCGTAGGCATTGATAATGACGTTGCCCGCGCCTCGTTACAGGCGTTGTGTAATGCCGTTCACGCCAGGGATTAATCCAACGGGCGAAAATAGTCGCTGGGCGCGGTCCCCATGACCCGGCGGAACATGGCGCTAAAAGCGCTGTGGCTGCCGTAACCCAGATCCAGCGCCACCCTTAGCACCGACTGCCCCTGCGCCAGGCGAACCAGCGCCTCCATCAGCTTCGCCCGGCGCACCCATTCGCTCCAGGTCAGGCTGGTCTGCTGTTGAAAATGGCGGTTCAGCGTACGCTCGCTCATTCCGCCAGCTTGCGCCGCCTCACGGCTGCTCCACGGCTCACCGGGCGCTTCGCGCACTCGCTGGCACAACCGACGCAGGCTATCGCTATGCGGTTCCGGCAAACCGAACGGTAATACCGACATTCCACGAATTTCATCCAGCATCAGCTCATAGATACGTTCGTCGCGAGTCCCGGGGAAATAGCGCTCTTCCAGCGACAGCGACGCGACGATAAGCTCACGCAGCAGCGGTGAGATCTGTACGATCTGGCAGGTAGAGGGCAGATCGGCACGGGCCAGCGGATCGATAAATAGCGTCCGCGCGGCCACATTGCCGGTTATACGTAACGCGTGCGGCGTATGTGCCGGTAGCCAGACGCCGCGCCCCGGCGGTACGACCCAGAACCCGACCGGCGTTTCCACCCGAACCACGCCGCTGAGAATATGCAATAACTGAGCGCAGTCGTGGCAATGCATCGGTTCGCTATCGCCGTGAGCGTAATCATGGGCAAATGGCACCAGCGCGCGGTGCTGGAAGGAAAAGGAGAGCGTTGTCGACATGATAGGCGAAGAGCGGCCCGACGCGATAGCCGGGCCGACGCAGGCGCACTAGATGTGCAGTTCTTGCAGTTTTTCTTTCGGCAGCGCCAGCTCATCGTTGCTGTTGATGCGAACATCGCGCTCAATGATGTGGCGGGCGATATCCTGCGCTTCTTCCAGCGAGTGCATGGTGTAGGTTCCGCACTGGTAGACGTTCAGCTCAGGGATCTGATTCTGATCTTTGACTTTCAGCACGTCAGCCATCGCCGCTTTCCAGGCATCTGCCACGCGTTGCTCTTCCGGCGTGCCAATCAGGCTCATGTAGAAACCGGTACGGCAGCCCATCGGAGAGATGTCGATAATTTCCACGCCATTACCGTTCAGGTGATCGCGCATGAAACCAGCAAACAGGTGCTCCAGAGTATGGATGCCGCGCTCCGGCATCACTTCCTGGTTCGGTACGCAGAATCGCAGATCGAAAACGGTGATTTGATCGCCGTGCGGCGTGTTCATTTTCTTCGCGACGCGCACCGCAGGCGCTTCCATTCGGGTATGGTCGACTGTGAAACTATCTAACAACGGCATTCTTCACCTCCGATAGTGATTTTTTTTAAAATAAAATGAACTCTTCGTTCAACAGCGAGTCTGAGTATATGAAAGACGCGCATTTATTATCATCATCATCCCTGAATCAGAGATGAAAGTTTGGCCACAGTGATGTGGCCTTTTTCTTTTGTAGCGCTTTTTACTACGCGTGTCGTGCTAAAAGTGCCTCGAACGGCTCGCTATCTTCCGCTTCCACTTTCTTCTGTCGCGCGACCGACGCATCACGTTCGGCGATAAAATCATCTTCGCTTAAAATTTCCAGCGGTTCATCGCGCAGCATCGTACGATACTCATCAGCCAGCTTACGCCCGGTACCGCCAATCCCTTCTTCAATCATAGAACGCAGAATGCGCGCTGAGAACGTTAATTCCGGATCGTCGAAGCACGCCAGCAGCTCATCGCACACTTGTTGATAGGCCTCGCCGCCGTGGATGCTGTCCAGCGTTTGCGCCACGCGACGTAAATCACGGAACAGATCTTTACCCACCTGCGCCAGCGGGAACTGCGCGCTTTCGCAGCCAATTCCCAGCGTCAGGCCCGGTTTGCGGCCTTCAAGAATCACCCGGTTCCAGTTAGTACGGGTACACAGCAGTTCGCTGCTGCTCATCTCCGGCGCATCGGCCAGCACGCACCAGACCATAAACAGATCGAGGAAGCGCACCTGCTGCTCATCCACGCCAATCGGCGAGAATGGGTTGATATCCAGCGAACGCACTTCGATATACTCAATGCCGCCGCGCAGCAGCGCATCGGACGGCGTTTCACCGCTACGGGTCACCCGTTTCGGGCGAATCGGCGCGTACAGCTCGTTTTCAATCTGCAGAATATTGCTGTTGATCTGCAGATGCTTACCGTCTTTCTCAAGCCCGATTTTAGCGTACTCTTCCGATGGCGTTTTAATCGCCCGCTTCAATCCTGCCACATACTCGTGCAGATCGTTAAACGTAATTCCGAGATTGCTTTGCGACTTATTGGTATAACCGAGGTCGCTAAGACGCAGAGAAGTGGCGTATGGCAGGTAGTACATGCCGTTTCCGGCCTTCTCAAACGGCAGAGTCGTCGGTTTGCCTTGCAGGAACGAGGAGCAAATCGCCGGCGACGCGCCGAACAGGTACGGAATTACCCAACCGAAACGGTAGTAGTTACGAATCGAGCGGAAATAACCGGCCGAGATCGCCTCTTTGCCGCTTTCCGCGTCTTCCACGCCGCACTTGGCCTGCCAGAACGCCATCGGCAGCGAGAAGTTATAGTGCACGCCAGAAATGGTTTGCATCAGCGCGCCGTAGCGGTTTTTCAGCCCTTCGCGATACAACGTCTTCAGACGGCCAACGTTAGAGGTACCGTACTGCGCCAGTTCAATTTCCTGACCCGGCGCGATATAGCACGGCATGCTCAGCGGCCACATCCGCTCGTCTCCGAGCTGGCGGGCGGTGAAGCGATGCACATCGCGCAGGAAAGTCAGCATATGATCGACATCGCCATCCACTGGGGTAATAAACTCCAGCAGGGCTTCGGCAAAATCAGTGGTAATCCATTTATGGGTCAGCGCCGAACCTAAAGCTAAAGGATGGCCGGTAGTGGCCAGCGTGCCGTCGGCGTTAACGCGCAGCGTTTCGCGCTCAAGCCCACGTTTAATGCCTTGCAGCGCCTGCGGATTTTTTTCCAGCCAGGCCAGCGCCTGTGATACATCCGGGATCAATTTGACCTCCCGCCTGTCGAAATCGTTTGAATTAGCATAATTGTAATGGTTGAACAATCAGTCCAATTAGTGCCACCACGTCATGCCCTGAAGGGTTGCCGCCGCAATGACGATATAACGCAACGCCTTACCAAGGCATAAAAAAAAGAGCACTGGTCCCCAGGAAATGCGCATCCATCCCGCCAGTAAACACAGCAAATCGCCTATAACAGGCGCCCAGCTCAATAATAATGTCACCGCGCCATAGCGTTTAAGCCAGCCGGTTGCCCTCTCCTGCCAGCGCGACTGCTTGCGCAGCGGAAACAGGCGCCCCAGAATAACGTTAGTTACCCCTCCAAGGCTATTGCCGATTGTTGCTATTAATACCAGCAGCCACGGTTGACTTGCCCCCGTAAGAAGCATAGCAACCAGCAACACTTCCGAGTTGCCGGGCAGTAAAGTGGCGCTTAAAAAGCTGCTGGCAAAAAGCGACAGGAGCGACAGCGCGTCGCTCACAACAGACGCACATCCACAGCATCCATACCCGCGCGCTTCGCCGCTTCCAGACCGAAGTCGGCATCTTCAAAGACCACGCAGGTTTCCGGCGCGACGCCCATGCGCTCCGCGCATAGCAGGAAGGTATCTGGCGCAGGTTTATGTTGCGTCACGTGATCGGCAGCCACCACCGCGGAGAAGTAGTGGCGCAGGCCGAGATGCGCCAGTAGCGCTTCGGCGACGGCGCTTTCGCTACCGGTGCCGACCGACATCGGGCGACGGCCATGCCACTCCTTTACCACGTCAATGAGCGGTAACGGGCGCACGCTATCCAGCAGCATCGCTTTAACGGCCACAGTTTTTTCCTGCGCCAGACGATGCGGATCTAAATCAGCCTGATTCAGCTCAATGATCGCCTGGGCAATACGCCAGGTTGGAGAACCGTTGAGCGCGACCACGGCCTGTTCATCGAAACGCATACCGTAACGGCCCAATACTTCACGCCATGCCTTACGATGCGTCGGCTCGGTATCGAGGATGGTGCCATCCATATCGAAAATCAGTCCTGCGTAACGTTGGTACATCGTGTTCTCACAAACAGGATAAGGAAACGTTACTGTATCGCAAAAGGCGGGTTTTGTCGCGGGGGGCCAGAGACCGCAAAGGCGCCCGCAGGCGCCTTAAGTAATTAGGGAGTGCAAAAATCGCTTTATTTGATTCGCAGGTCGTTCTCAACCACGCGCACGCCCTGTACGCGACGGGTGACCTCTACCGCCCGTTTAGCGCTCTCAGCCGACGATACAAAACCGCTCAGCTGTACGCGGCCTTTAAAGGTCTGCACGCTAATTTCTGAGGATTTGATATCTTTTTCGTTAAACAGCGCGCTTTTAACCTTGGTGGTTACCACGGTATCGTCAATATAACCGCCGGTGCTTTCTTTGGTGGACGATCCGGCACAGCCTGCCAGAGATACGGCGACCAGAAGCGTTGCGCAAAAGGCAGGTATTGCTTTGAACCATTTCATTGATTTCTCTCCTTGCATTCATCACACCCGGTTCAGGTAGATCTACAGGGATAAATTATAGTGGAAAGAGCGACTTGCCAATAAGAAATGTGTTGATTATCGAGGAGATAAAATGCGTCGTATTGAGGGGATGAAAATTGGAGAGTTTTATTGAAGAGAAGATGGTGCATCCGGGAGGATGACTCGGCTGCGCCTCGCCCTACGGGCCGTTGCTAACGCAACGTTATCCTCCCTGGTACTCGCGATAATTTCGCATACCATGCAACATTGAGATTGCTGTTACTAAGGAGAATATGGTGCATCCGGGAGGATTCGAACCTCCGACCGCTCGGTTCGTAGCCGAGTACTCTATCCAGCTGAGCTACGGATGCATCGGGAAAGCTATTTAACTGCGAGGTTATTCTGTTGCAAATCTCATGGCGAGAAGATGGTGCATCCGGGAGGATGACTCGTCTACGCCTCGCCCTACAGGCCGTTGCTTACGCAACGTTATCCTCCCTGGTGCTGACGAAAATTTCGCAGACCATGTAATAACGATATTGCTGTTACTAAGGAGAATATGGTGCATCCGGGAGGATTCGAACCTCCGACCGCTCGGTTCGTAGCCGAGTACTCTATCCAGCTGAGCTACGGATGCATCGGAATAACTAGTTTACTACAGAATTCATCTGAATAATTCAGAATCAGGCAAGAATGGTGCATCCGGGAGGATGACTCGTCTACGCCTCGCCCTACGGGCCGTTGCTTACGCAACGTTATCCTCCCTAGTGCTGGCGAAAATTTCGCAGACCATGTAACAACGATGTTGCTGTTACTAAGGAGAATATGGTGCATCCGGGAGGATTCGAACCTCCGACCGCTCGGTTCGTAGCCGAGTACTCTATCCAGCTGAGCTACGGATGCATCGGGAAACTTGCTTTACTACGCGTCAGTGTCACAACTAACACATGCCACACTGAGTATGATGGAGTAATCGGTAGAGTGACTCGATTACGCCTCGCACTGCGGGCCGCTGCTTTCACAGCGTTCTTCTTTCTGTTTACATAGAGAAGATGGTGCATCCGGGAGGATTACTCGGCTGCGCCTCGCCCTACGGGCCGTTGTTTACTCAACGTTATCCTCCCTGGTGTTCGCGATAATTTCGCAAACTTTGCAACAACGATATCGCTGTTACCCTGGAGAAGATGGTGCATCCGGGAGGATTCGAACCTCCGACCGCTCGGTTCGTAGCCGAGTACTCTATCCAGCTGAGCTACGGATGCAAAATGGCGGTGAGGCGGGGATTCGAACCCCGGATGCAGCTTTTGACCGCATACTCCCTTAGCAGGGGAGCGCCTTCAGCCTCTCGGCCACCTCACCACACAACACGCCTCTTGCGAGTGCTTCGAAGAACTTGTTTCTGCTCTTCGTCGCTGCGATGGCGCACATATTACTTTCTGAGACTTATAAGTCAAACAATTTTTCGAGAGCTTTTTCCGTTTGCACACTTCACGCGCAATTAGCCTGCAAAAACGGCAAAAAGAGTATTTTATCAACAGGAAATAGCCCTTTACGGCCACTCAAAAGCGACAACGAAAAATGACGCACGGCGAATAAAAACAAAAGAGAGGATGTCGCGAGAGAAGAAAAAGGAGAAGAAAAGAGAAAAACGACCGCCGGAGGGATGCGCCTCACAATAAAGCGAGGCGCGGAAAGCTTAGTAACTGGACTGCTGGGATTTTTCAGCCTGGATACGCTGGTAGATTTCTTCACGATGTACAGAGACTTCTTTAGGGGCGTTGACACCAATACGTACCTGGTTACCCTTAACCCCTAAAACTGTCACAGTGACCTCATCTCCAATCATGAGGGTCTCACCAACTCGACGAGTCAGAATCAGCATTCTTTGCTCCTTGAAAGATTAAAAGAGTCGGGTCTCTCGCATCCCGGCATTATCCATCATATAACGCCAAAAAGTAAGCGATGACAAACACCTCGCGGTGTAAGCAGTCACGGCATCACATTCTGTTAAACCTAAGTTTAGCCGATCTACACAACTTCAACCCGACTTTATCGTTATCAGTACTTATGACGCAAGATGCCGCTCCCATCAGGTTACGGCACCTATACCCGTCATACTTCAAGTTGCATGTATGTTGGCTTTCCTCACTCACCCCAGTCACTTACTTGAGTAAGCTCCTGGGGATTCGCTGCGTCGCCGCCTTTCTGCAACTCGAATTATTTAGGGTAAATGCGTTTATAGTTATTACAGTTTTGCGCTGACCCAGCCTTTCACACTGGCTAACGCAGCAGGGAGAGCAGACGCATCGGTACCGCCGGCTTGCGCCATATCCGGACGACCGCCCCCTTTACCGCCCACCTGCTGGGCGACCATACCAACCAGCTCCCCTGCTTTCACGCGGTCTGTCACATCCTTAGACACACCTGCAATCAGAGAAACCTTACCATCCGCTACCGTAGCTAATACAACGACCGTCGAACCGAGCTGGTTTTTCAGATCATCAACCATGGTACGCAGCATTTTCGGCTCAACGCCGGCCAGCTCGCTGACCAGCAGCTTAACACCGTTAATTTCTTCCGCTTTACTGGAGAGATTAGCGCTCTCCTGCGCCGCAGCCTGCTCTTTCAGCTGCTGCAGCTCTTTTTCCAACTGACGGGTACGCTCAAGCGCCGCGCGAACTTTATCGCCGATGCTGTGGCTATCGCCCTTCAGCAGCTGGGCGATATCGCTGAGCTGATCGCTCTGCGCATGCAGGCTGGCAATCGCCCCTTCGCCGGTCACCGCTTCAATACGGCGCACGCCTGCGGCGGTACCGGATTCAGAGGTAATACGGAACAGGCCGATATCACCGGTACGCGCCGCGTGAGTACCGCCGCACAGCTCGGTGGAGAAATCGCCCATCCGCAGTACGCGAACGCGATCGTCGTATTTCTCGCCGAACAGCGCCATAGCGCCGGATTCACGCGCGGCATCGATATCCATGATATTGGTTTCGATAGCCAGGTTACGGCGGATCTGGGCGTTCACCAGATCTTCCACCGCTCTAATTTCTTCCGGCTTCATCGCTTCAAAATGCGAGAAGTCAAAACGCAGCGCTTTATCGTTAACCAGCGAGCCTTTCTGCGCCACGTGGGTACCGAGAACCTGGCGCAGCGCCGCGTGCATCAGGTGCGTCGCGGAATGGTTGAGACGAATACGCTGACGGCGAGCCTGATCGACATCGGCCTGCACCGCGTCACCCACTTTCAGGGAACCGCTGGCGACTTTACCGATATGACCAATAGCCTGGCCGTACTTCTGCGTATCGCTGACCGTGAAGGAGAAGCCAGCGCCTTTCAGTTCGCCTTTATCGCCTACCTGACCGCCGGATTCCGCATAGAATGGCGTCTGGTCGAGGACTACAACCGCATCCTGACCCGCGCTGACGCTATCAACCGCTTTGCCGTCGATGAACAGCGCAGTCACTTTGCCGTTCAGTTCCAGATGATCGTAGCCTTTAAATTCCGATGCGCCGTCAACGCGAATCATCGCGTTATAGTCAGCGCCGAAACCGCTGGACTCGCGCGCGCGGCGGCGCTGCTCTTCCATCGCGGCTTCAAAGCCTGCTTCGTCAACCTTGATGTTGCGCTCGCGGCAGACGTCCGCCGTCAGATCAACCGGGAAGCCATAGGTGTCATACAGACGGAAGGCGGTTTCGCCGTCCAGCGTGTCGCCTTTAAGCTTCGACAGTTCCTCGTCCAGCAGCGCCAGTCCGCGCTCCAGTGTGCGCGCAAACTGCTCTTCTTCGGTTTTCAGCACCTGCTCTACCAGAGCCTGCTGCTGTTTCAGCTCTTCACCGGCGGCGCCCATCACGTCGATAAGCGGAGCAACCAGTTTCCAGAAGAAGGTGTCCTTCGCGCCCAGCATGTTGCCGTGACGAATCGCGCGGCGAATGATACGACGCAGCACGTAGCCGCGGTTTTCATTCGACGGGATCACGCCATCAGCAATCAGGAATGCGCAGGAACGAATGTGGTCGGCGATAACGCGCAGCGACTTGTTAGTCAGATCGGTCGCGCCGGTGACTTTCGCCACGCTCGCAATCAGATTGCGGAACAGGTCGATGTCATAGTTGGAGTTAACGTGCTGCAGAACAGCGGCAATACGCTCCAGCCCCATACCGGTATCAACGGACGGCTTCGGCAGCGGCTCCATGGTACCGTCAGCCTGACGGTTGAACTGCATGAAGACGATGTTCCAGATCTCAATGTAACGGTCGCCATCTTCTTCCGGGCTTCCCGGAGGGCCGCCCCAGATGTGATCGCCATGGTCAAAGAAGATTTCGGTGCACGGGCCGCACGGACCGGTATCGCCCATCTGCCAGAAGTTATCAGAAGCAAACGGCGCGCCTTTGTTGTCGCCGATGCGGATAATACGCTCGCGCGGAACGCCCACTTCATTGGCCCAGATGTCGAAAGCTTCGTCATCGGTCTCGTAAACGGTAACCCACAGTTTTTCTTTCGGCAGGGCGAACCAGTTCTCACCGGTCAGCAGTTCCCATGCATATTTGATGGCATCCTGCTTGAAGTAATCGCCGAAGCTGAAGTTGCCCAGCATTTCGAAGAAGGTGTGGTGGCGCGCAGTGTAACCGACGTTTTCCAGATCGTTGTGTTTACCGCCCGCACGCACGCAACGCTGCGCGGTGGTCGCGCGCGAATAATTACGTTTGTCGAGACCAAGGAAGACATCCTTGAACTGGTTCATCCCGGCGTTGGTAAACAGCAGGGTCGGATCGTTGTGCGGCACCAGGGAGCTGCTGGCAACTACCTGATGTCCCTTACTATGGAAAAAGTCGAGAAACGCCTGACGGATCTCAGCGGTGCTCTTGCTCATAATTATCCTGAAATCAAGCTACACTTCATCCTTCAAGTCGCCTCTGACCTGGCGGAACGTCCTCTCCCGGTAGTGAACTCACGTACGCCCCAGAAGCTGTTCTCTCTTGCCGCCGTGATGCAGCTTGAATGATTTTGTGTATAAGGAATAATCGCCCTGGACGCTGATTATGCAATCACAAGCAGCGGCCCGACGGAATAAAGTGGGAATAAGATAAGTTTTCTTTAGAGGGAAGTAAAATCCCCGATGGGTCAATCTGCAAAATTTCGCCAGATTTCCTGGATATCTTCCATCAGATAGCCGCGGTAGAGCAAAAAGCGCTGGATTTTAACTTTTTCAGTAAAGGCGGAAGGTAACGGTTCGCCGTATTTACGCTGCGCCTGCTCTTTGGCCAGCGCCGCCCAGTCGATTTCACACTCGCGCATCGCGCTTTCGATGTCGCTGCGGCCAATGCCCTTTTGATTCAACTCCTGGCGGATACGCGCCGGGCCGTAGCCCTTGCGGCTCCGGCTGGCGATAAACTGGCGTACAAAACGTTGGTCATCAAGATAGCGGTTTTCCAGGCACCAGCCGACCACCTGCTCGAGCTCTTCCGGCGTGATGTCCAGCTTTTCAGGGCCGTTTTTACTCATTACCGGCGCCGCCAGCTTACGCCGCAGTTCCTGTTCGCTATGATCGCGCATCGCCAGAATACGAATTGCGCGATCCAACAGACGCGCGTAGCCGGAGCGGCGTGGTGAAGTCTCAGTCACAGGCACCTCGATAATCTTAGAAAAGCAAAAGGGCCGCATCAGCAGCCCTTTGTCACTCTTTTAGACGATATCAGAAATCTTGTTCGGTTTCTTCTGCGTCGTTGCCGTCAACCGCGAAGTCCGGCGTGGAATCCTGGTTGTTGAGCAGCAGTTCGCGAACTTTCTTCTCAATTTCTTTCGCCGCCGCCGGGTTATCTTTCAGCCAGGAGATAGCGTTCGCTTTACCCTGGCCGATTTTGTCGCCGTTGTAGCTATACCAGGCGCCCGCTTTTTCAATCAGCTTCTCTTTCACGCCGAGGTCAACCAGCTCGCCGAAGAAGTTGATACCTTCACCGTAGAGGATCTGGAATTCAGCCTGTTTGAACGGCGCGGCGATTTTGTTTTTCACCACTTTCACGCGGGTTTCGCTGCCGACGACGTTGTCGCCCTCTTTCACCGCGCCGATGCGGCGAATGTCCAGACGCACGGAGGCATAGAACTTCAGCGCGTTACCGCCGGTGGTGGTTTCCGGGTTACCGAACATCACGCCGATTTTCATACGGATCTGGTTGATGAAGATCAGCAGCGTGTTGGACTGCTTCAGGTTACCAGCCAGTTTACGCATCGCCTGGCTCATCATACGCGCCGCGAGGCCCATGTGAGAGTCGCCGATTTCGCCTTCGATTTCCGCCTTCGGCGTCAGCGCCGCCACGGAGTCGACGACGATAACGTCTACCGCGCCGGAACGCGCCAGCGCGTCACAGATTTCCAGAGCCTGCTCGCCGGTATCCGGCTGGGAGCACAGCAGGTTGTCGATATCAACGCCCAGCTTGCGGGCATATACCGGATCCAGCGCGTGTTCGGCATCGATGAACGCACAGGTTTTGCCTTCACGCTGCGCTGCGGCGATAACCTGCAGCGTCAGGGTAGTTTTACCCGATGATTCCGGCCCGTAAATCTCAACGATACGGCCCATTGGCAGACCGCCTGCGCCGAGCGCGATATCCAGAGAAAGCGAACCGGTGGAGATGGTTTCCACGTCCATGGAACGGTCTTCACCCAGGCGCATGATGGAGCCTTTACCGAATTGCTTTTCGATCTGGCCCAGTGCTGCCGCCAACGCTTTCTGTTTGTTTTCGTCGATCGCCATTGTTACTCCTGTCATGCGAGGTGAAGCGCGTTCGCTTCGCCGTTAATATTTGTTCAGTTGAAGCAATTATACTGTATGGTCATACAGTATCAAGTGTTTTGTAGAAATTGTTGCCAGAGCAGATTTAACGCATAGGCCGTCGCCTGACGACGCACCGCTTCGCGGTCTCCGGCAAAGCATTCGCGGCGGGTCACGCCCTGCCCGTTCGCACAGGCGACGCCGAACCACACGGTGCCGACGGGCTTCTCCGCGCTGCCGCCGTCCGGGCCGGCGATACCGCTGACCGAGACCGCATAGGTGGCGCGAGCCGCGCGTAGCGCGCCAATCGCCATCTCGACAACCACCGGTTCGCTCACCGCGCCGTTATCCAGTAACGTCACTTCACTCACGCCAATCATCTGCGATTTGGCTTCGTTGCTATAGGTTACGAAACCGCGCTCAAACCACGCTGAGCTACCAGCAATATCGGTCAGCGCTTTGGCTATCCAGCCGCCGGTGCAGGACTCCGCGGTGGTCACCGTCGCGCCCTGCGCTTTCAGCGCCAGCCCAACCTGTTCGCTTAGCTGCATTAATTCTGAATCGGTCATTTTTGCCCCGCTTAAGCCAGATAAAGAGGCCATCAAAGATAGCACTTTCGGCAGAGATATGGGGACGAGGTGGTGATTTTACGAGGGGGGATCCAAAAATGGGCCGTCCCGCTGCAACCGGGACGACCAGACAACCTGTTACTTCATACTGTTGGCGATGAGTTCGACGTTATGGCGCAGCATTTTAACGTAGCTATCGGCCACGCCCCCCGGCTTAGACAGCGCTTCAGGATAGAGTTCGCCGCCCGGTTGCGCCCCCGTCGCGCCAGCGATTTGCTGCACCAGACGCGGGTCCAGCTGGTTTTCCATAAACCAGGTATGCACGCCATCGGCTTTGATTTGCTTAATCAACGCCGCCACCTGCGCCGCGCTGGCTTCGCTCTCGGATGAGAGCCCCTGCGGCGCGAGGAACGTCACGTGGTAAGCGCGGCCAAAATAGCCGAAAGCGTCATGGCTGGTCAGCACTTTACGCTTCGCCTGCGGGATGGCGCTAAACTGCGCCTTCGCCCAGCCGTCAATTGCCGTCAGCTGCTCGATATAACGCTTACCGCTGCTCTGGAGCGCCGCTTTATCCTGCGGGTCGGCTTTCACCAGGCCATCAAGGATATTCTGCGCGTACAGCGCGCCATTGGCGGCGCTATTCCAGGCGTGGGGATCGGTCACCGTTTTCCCGTCTTCATCGAGGGTATGCGTCTTAACCCCTTTTGACGCCACCACTAATTCGCCCTTAAAACCGGATGCTTTCACCAGCCGATCCAGCCACCCTTCCAGACCAAGCCCGTTGACCACCACCACGTCGGCTTTGCTGAGCAGCGCGCTATCCTTCGGTGAGGGTTCAAAGGTGTGCGGATCGCCATCCGGCCCTACCAGCGTATCGACATGAACATGCTCGCCGCCTATCTGCTGCGCCATATCGCCCAGCACCGAAAAGCTGCTTACCACGTTCAGCGTTTTTGCCATCGCCCCCTGCGCCATCAGCCCCACGGCTAACACCATCACCACTGCACTTCGTTTCATCATTTCCTTACCCCATTAATTTGCGCCAGCCAACGACCAGCCGGCTGCGCGTGCCAAAAAACACTGAAATAAAAAACAGTACGCTGGCGGTCAGCACGATGGCGGGCCCGGCGGGTAAATTCACTGCCCACGAAAGGCTCAATCCCATCCAGGCGCAACACGCGCCGATCGCCGCCGCCAGCAACAAAATGCCCGGCAGCGTCCGCGCCCAGCAGCGCGCCGCTACCGCGGGCAACATCATCAGCCCTACCGCCATTAGCGTGCCGAGCACCTGAAACCCCGCCACCAGGTTCAGTACCAAGAGCGCAAGAAACAGGCCGTGCAGCAGCGCCGGTAGCCGCCGCGCGTTGACCTGTAGCCAGGCGCTATCGAACGCCTCGCTGACCAGCCCGCGATAAAACAGCGCAATGCACAGCAGCGTCAGGCTCGCCACGCCGGTGACAAAGAACGCCGCGTCGCTATCCACCGCCAGAATCGAACCAAACAGCAGATGCAGCAGATCGACGCTGGAGCCGCGCAGCGAGACCAGCGTGACGCCAAGGGCCAGCGAGCCGAGGTAAAACCCGGCAAAACTGGCGTCCTCTTTGAGCGGCGTTCGCCGGCTGACCCAGCCTGCCACCAGCGCCACCGCGATCCCGGCGATAAATCCGCCGACGCTCATCGCCAGCAGCGACATACCGTTAAGGAGATAACCCGCCGCCACCCCCGGCAGAATGGCGTGCGACAGCGCATCGCCCATCAGGCTCATCCGCCGCAGCAGCAATAGCACGCCCAGCATGGTGGTGCTCAGCGACAGCGCGAAGCACACCACGAGCGCCCGGCGCATAAAGCCAAATTCAATAAAAGGTTGAAAAAAGGTATGCCAGATCATGCCTGCCTCGCGGTGTTGAAGGCGGGAAGCACGCTTGACGTCTCGCCCCAGCGCGCGTGCTGGGGTTCAAGTAGCAGCGTCTCTGGGAAGAAATCGGCCACGCACTGGTTGTCGTGCAGCACCGCCAGAATCGTTTGCCCCTGGCGATGCATATCGACGATAAGCGCCATCAGCTCGCGGCTGGTGGCCTCATCGATGCCGGTAAACGGCTCGTCCAACATCACCAGCGGCGCCTGTTGCACCATCACCCTGGCAAAGAGCATGCGCTGGAACTGGCCGCCCGAGAGTTCTTCAATCGGCGTATTGGCCATCGCGCTGAGCCCAACCCGCTCCAGCGCCGCCGCGATGCGCCGACGCTCGCCGCCGCCCAGACCGCGCAGCAGCGAGACCCGCGGCCAGGCCCCCTGGCTGACGACATCGCGAACCAGCAGCGGAAACTGTGATTCCAGGGCATGGCGCTGCGCAAGCCAGCCGACCACGGGCCGCCCTTTGCACCAGTTCAGCCGGCCGCTAACCGGCGGAATAAATCCAGCCAGCGTTTTCAGCAGCGTCGATTTACCGCAGCCATTAAGGCCGACTATCGCCGTCAGGCTTCCGGCCGCAATCACGCCGCTCATCGCCGGAGTGATTGCCATGCCCTCATACCCGGCAACCAGATGATCCAGCTCAATCATGGCAGCGCCACCGCCCACCATGTGGCCAGCCATAGCGCCGCCAGCAGTCCGCAGGCAATTGCCACGCGCACCGCGCCGGATGCCATAAAAACCGATGTGAACATATTCCTGCCTCATTAAAATGTTATAACATAACAATATGAGATTCAGAAAAGAATGTAAATCTGCGTCAGCGAGAGGAAATGTAACAAAGGTCAACAAAAGGCATGCAGACGGGAAAAAACGGAGGATAAGCGCGGCGTCACGGGGAAGATGTCCCCGGTCGCGCTGCGCTTACCGGGGCTACCAAACGGATACCAGACCGTAGCCCGGATAAGGCGCTACGCGCCGCCATCCGGGGAACTCGAAATATATCGGCTGGATGAAAGGATCAATACCCGCCGCGGGCCTGCGAAACCGCCAGCCCCAGTTGCCAGACAGCCATCGCGTAGTGGGTGCTGTGGTTATAACGGGTGATAGTGTAGAAGTTCGGCAGACCATACCAGTACTGGTACCCGGTGCCGATATCCAGCCGCAGCAGGCTGGCCTGCTGATGGTTGCCCAGCGGCTGCGTTGGGGTTAACCCCGCCGCAGACAGCTGTGAAATGCTGTATTTGGTTTTAAAGCCGTTATCCAGACCCGGCGCCTGGCCCAGCGCCTGCACCGCAACGGTATCGCCGCTCACCCAGCCGTGCTGTTTAAAGTAGTTCGCCACGCTGCCGATGGCATCAACCGGATCCCACAGGTTGATATGTCCATCGCCGTTGAAGTCCACCGCGTATTGCTTATAGGACGACGGCATAAACTGGCCGTAGCCCATCGCGCCGGCAAAGGAGCCTTTCAGATCCAGCGGGTCATCGCTTTCGCTGCGCGCCATCAGCAGGAAGGTTTCCAGCTCAGAGGAGAAGTATTCCGCGCGGCGCGGATAGTTGAACGACAGCGTCGCCAGCGCATCGAGGATGCGCGTTTTGCCCATCACCCGGCCCCAGCGGGTTTCCACGCCGATAATGCCGACGATGATTTCCGGCGGTACGCCGTAGACCTGATACGCGCGGTTCAGCGCGTCCTGATACTGGTTCCAGAACACCACGCCGTTCTGCACGTTATCCGGCGTAATAAACTGTTTCTTATAGCGTAACCAGGCGCCGTTTGGCCCGGTCGGCGGCAGCCCGCTTGGCGCCTGGCGATCCATCAGTCGCAACACGTAGTCCAGGCGCTTGGCCTGCGACAGGATCTCCTGGAGCTGCTGTCTATCGAAGCCGTGCTTCGCCACCATCTTATCGATGAACTGCGCCGCCGCTGGGTTATTGGCGAAATCGCCGCCCATCTGCATCACGTTATGCTGCGGTTCCAGCAAAAAGCCGCCGGTTCCGCTCGCCATCTCCGCTTCCGCGGGGGTCTTAGGTTTGCTGCTGCAGGCAGCGAGAAGTGCACATAAAGGGAGTAAAGCCAGATAGCGACGCTTCAACATGGGAATTCCATTTAACAAAATCGGCAAAGGGTAATTATGGTAAAGCATGCGCCCGCCAACAAGGAAGCGGCAATACATTTGCAGACAAAATAGTTCTTTTTTTGCACGTTCTCCGCATTCGATCCGCACGTTAATTTTTTCACTCATCGCGCACAAACTTTCAAAATAAAATATTTGTCTTTCATTTTGCGATCAATTTAACACTTTCAAACCTTTCAAAGTGATTAAAATCAGCCTCCAGTTAGCAAGAAAAATAACACGCTGAAGGAGAGAACAATGATTGAAATCGTTACCCACGGCGCTGAGTGGTTCATCGGCCTGTTTCAGAAAGGCGGCGAGGTGTTTACCGGTATGGTGACCGGGATCCTGCCGCTGCTGATAAGCCTGCTGGTGATCATGAACGCGCTGATCAACTTTATCGGCCAGCAGCGGATCGAAAAGCTGGCGCAGCGCTGCGCCGGCAACCCGCTTACCCGTTACCTGCTGCTGCCCTGCATCGGCACCTTTGTCTTCTGCAATCCCATGACCTTAAGCCTTGGCCGCTTTATGCCGGAGAAATACAAACCGAGCTACTACGCGGCGGCCTCCTATAGCTGTCATTCGATGAACGGGCTGTTTCCGCACATCAACCCCGGCGAGCTGTTTGTTTATCTCGGCATCGCCAACGGCCTCACCACGCTGGGCCTGCCGCTTGGCCCGCTGGCGGTGAGCTACCTGCTGGTTGGCCTGGTAACCAACTTCTTCCGCGGCTGGGTCACCGACCTGACCACCTCTATTTTCGAGAAAAAAATGGCGATTCAACTTGACCAGAAAGTGCGTCTGTCAGGAGCGACATCATGACCCGTATTCGTATTGAAAAAGGGACCGGCGGTTGGGGCGGCCCGCTTGAGCTCGACGTCGTTGAGGGCAAAAAGATTGTCTATATCACCGCAGGCACCCGCCCGGCGATCGTCGATACGCTCGCCAGCCTGACCGGCTGGCAGGCGGTTGATGGATTTAAAGAGGGTGAACCGGCGGAAAGCGAAATCGGCATCGCCATTATTGACTGCGGCGGCACCCTGCGATGCGGCCTCTATCCGAAGCGCCGTATTCCGACCATCAACATCCACGCCACCGGTAAATCCGGGCCGCTGGCGCAGTACATCGTCGAAGATATTTACGTCTCCGGAGTAAAAGAAGAGAACATCAAACTGCTGGAAGATAGCGGCGAGACGGCAGCGCAACCACTCCCCGCCGCGGGCCGCGATTACGATGCCAGCAAGAAGATTACCGAACAGAGCGACGGCCTGCTGGCTAAGGTCGGAATGGGAATGGGTTCGGTGGTCGCGGTACTGTTCCAGGCCGGGCGCGACACCATTGATACGGTGCTGAAAACCATCCTGCCGTTTATGGCCTTCGTCTCGGCGCTGATCGGCATCATCATGGCCTCCGGTATCGGCGACTGGATTGCCCACGGCCTGGCGCCGCTCGCCAGTCATCCGCTGGGGCTGGTGACGCTGGCACTGATCTGCTCCTTCCCACTGTTATCGCCGTTTCTCGGCCCCGGCGCGGTGATAGCCCAGGTGATCGGTGTGCTGATCGGCGTCCAGATCGGTCTGGGCAACATTCCACCGCATCTCGCCCTGCCCGCGCTGTTTGCCATTAATGCCCAGGCCGCCTGCGATTTTATCCCGGTAGGTCTGTCGCTGGCCGAAGCCCGTCAGGATACCGTGCGCGTCGGCGTGCCGTCAGTTCTGGTCAGCCGCTTCCTCACCGGCGCGCCAACCGTGCTGATCGCGTGGTTCGTTTCCGGATTTATTTACCAGTAAGAGGTTCCTGAAGATGACCGTCATTTACCACACCACCATTACCCGTATCGGCGCCAGCGCGGCGACGGCGCTGGAAGAACAGATGCTCATTACCTTCCGCGAAGGCGCCCCGGCCGATATCGAAGAGTACTGCTTTATTCACAACCACGGCGAGCTGTGCGGCGCGCTGCGCCCGGGCGCGGAACTGCAGCTCGGCGATCGGCGTTACCCGGTGACCGCCGTCGGCGAGGTCGCCGAGCAAAACCTGCGCGAGCTGGGCCACATCACCCTGCGCTTCGACGGCCATCGTCAGGCGGAGTTTCCCGGAACCGTTCACGTCGCGGGCCCGGTGCCGGACGCCATCGCGACCGGTTGCGTACTGAAATTTGTTGCTTAGAAGGAGAGAAAGATGAATCAGGTTGCTGTTGTCATTGGTGGCGGACAAACCTTAGGAGAGTTTCTGTGCCGCGGTCTGGCCGCCGAGGGCTACCGCGTGGCGGTGGTTGATATTCAAAGTGAAAAAGCCAGCCGCGTCGCCCAGGAGATCAACGCTGAATATGGCGAAGGTACGGCATACGGCTTCGGCGCCGACGCCACCAGCGAAGCCAGCGTCACGGCGCTGGCCCACGGCGTAGATGAGATTTTCACGCGCGTCGATCTCCTGGTCTACAGTGCCGGTATCGCTAAGGCCGCGTTTATTAGCGACTTCGCGCTGGGCGATTTTGACCGCTCGCTGCAGGTCAACCTGGTGGGCTATTTCCTCTGCGCCCGCGAGTTCTCACGGCTGATGATCCGCGATGGCATTAAAGGTCGCATCATTCAGATTAACTCGAAATCCGGCAAAGTCGGCAGTAAGCATAACTCAGGCTATAGCGCGGCGAAGTTCGGCGGCGTCGGGCTGACCCAGTCGCTGGCGCTGGATCTGGCGGAATACGGTATTACCGTGCATTCGCTGATGCTCGGCAATCTGTTGAAATCACCGATGTTCCAGTCGCTGCTGCCGCAGTACGCCACCAAGCTCGGCATTGATGAGAGCGAAGTCGAGCAGTACTACATCGATAAGGTGCCGTTGAAACGCGGCTGCGATTACCAGGATGTGCTGAACGTCTTGATGTTTTACGCCAGCCCGCAGGCGTCGTACTGCACCGGGCAGTCGATTAACGTCACCGGCGGCCAGGTGATGTTTTAAAAGGTTCCCGGATGGCGCTGCGCTTATCCGGGCAAAAAAAACCATAGATACTGTTATCGGTTTGCAACGGTTTTGGTTGGGGAAAAACAGTTGTTTTTTATTATTTCAGAGCAGATTGCGCTCCCGATATTTCTTCTGCGTTATGGCTCTCATGGCGCAGGGAGCGCACAGAGGGCGGCCAGTCGCCGCCGCCCTCTGTACTCCCGGGCTCTGGCTGCCAAAATCGCCACTTCGTGGTACCTTCGACTAATCCCGGCAGGCTCCGGGTCGGGCCGAGGCAGCGTCCCTGCAAATCACGGCCCTCAGCCCGCATCCATGCGGGCTGCCCCGGCCTTCCGGGAACGTCTCAGCGATTTTGAGGCCACCAACACCGCAGTTTCAGTAGCCATGGTTACAAAATAGAGATCTTAAGCTCACAATGGCACGGACCGTAGGCCGGATAAGGCGCTGCCGCCATCCGGCGCGAAAGTAGCTCTTTACCCGCGGTTATTGCCCAGCGGAGCTACGCTTGCGCGGGCCTACAGACCATATGCCGGCGTAGGTCGGGTAAGGCGTTAGCCGCCACCCGACAAAAAACGGTACCCGGGTTGTACCCGGCATCACACCTTCAGGAGACATTATGGTTACCGCACTCACTACCGTCGCCGCTATTGCCTGGCTTTGCCAACTGGCTTTCGGCGGCTGGCAGATCCGCCGCTTCAATCGCGCCTTTGATAGCCTTTGCCAGCAGGGCCGCGTTGGCGTCGGCCGTTCCGCCGGGCGCTTTAAACCGCGCGCGATTGTCGCTATCGCCATCGATGAAAACGATCGTATTTGCGATACGCTGTTGATGAAGGGCCTAACCGTCTTCGCCAGCCCGCGAAAAATTCCCACGCTTACCGGTAAACATCTCGAGGAATTGCAGCCTGATGTGATCTTTCCCAATGATCCGCTCTGTCAGAATGCACTATCATTAGCGCTTAATCCGAAACATGCATAATTTCGTTGTGAAAGTTAATATCTTGCGAAATTATCACTTCGAAACTTAAACGCAGGATACAACGCCTATGAAACCACGTCAGCGCCAGGCAGCCATTCTCGAGCACCTGCAATCGCAGGGCAAATGCTCGGTCGAAGAGCTGGCGCAACACTTCGACACCACCGGCACCACTATCCGCAAGGATCTGGTGATTCTGGAGAATGCCGGGACCGTCATCCGTACCTACGGCGGCGTAGTGTTAAATAAAGACGAGGCCGACCCGCCTATCGACCACAAGACGCTGATCAACACTCATAAGAAAGCGCAGATTGCCGAGGCCGCCGTGCGATATATCCACGATGGCGATTCAATTATCCTCGACGCCGGCAGCACCGTGCTGCAGATGGTGCCGCTGCTGAGCCGCTTCAATAACATTACGGTGATGACCAACAGCCTGCATATCGTCAACGCACTTTCCGAGCTCGATAACGAGCAGACTATCCTGATGCCGGGCGGCACCTTCCGTAAAAAATCGGCCTCCTTTCACGGCCAACTGGCGGAAAATGCCTTCGAACAATTCAGCTTCGACAAGCTGTTTATGGGCACCGATGGTATTGATCTGGTGGCGGGCGTCACCACCTTTAACGAGGTCTATACCGTAAGTAAGGCGATGTGTAACGCCGCCCGCGAAGTGATCCTGATGGCCGACTCATCAAAGTTTGGCCGTAAAAGTCCCAATATTGTCTGCGGCCTTGAGCGCGTGGATAAATTGATTACCGATGCCGATATTGACCCTGAATTCCAGCGGGCGCTGGAAGCAAAAGGTATTGAAGTCATTATTACTGGAGAACATCATGAGTAACTTTTTGTTAGAGGCCGGACGCCAGACCCTGATGCTTGAACTACAGGAGGCGAGCCGCCTGCCGGAGCGCCTGGGCGACGACTTCATCCGCGCGGCGGAAACCATCATCCACTGCGAGGGCAAACTGATTGTCTCCGGTATCGGTAAATCCGGCCACATCGGTAAAAAGCTGGCGGCAACCTTCGCCAGCACCGGCACCCCGGCGTTTTTCGTCCATCCGGCGGAAGCCCTGCACGGCGATCTCGGCATGCTCGATAGCCGCGACGTGATGCTGTTTATCTCCTACTCCGGTAGCGCGAAAGAGCTGGATCTCATCGTGCCGCGGCTGGAAGAGAAATCCATTCCGCTGCTGGCGATGACCGGCAAATCCACCTCGCCGCTGGCGCTGGCGGCGAAAGCGGTGCTGGATATCGCCGTGGAGCGTGAAGCCTGTCCGATGCATCTGGCCCCGACCTCCAGCACCGTCAACACGCTGATGCTGGGCGACGCGCTGGCGATGGCGGTGATGCAGGCGCGCGGTTTCAATGAAGAAGATTTCGCCCGTTCCCACCCGGCGGGCGCCCTCGGCGCGCGTCTGCTGAACAAAGTGCATCACCTGATGCGCCGCGACGAAGAAGTGCCGCGGGTCAATACCGAGGCTAACGTCATGGACGCCATGCTTGAACTAAGCCGAACCGGACTTGGCCTGGTGGCGGTATGCGATGAAGCCAACCGCGTGCAGGGCGTGTTCACCGACGGCGACCTGCGCCGCTGGCTGGTTGCTGGCGGTACGCTCAACGATGGCGTCACTCAGGCGATGACCCGCAACGGCGTGACGCTGCAGGCGGAAAGCCGCGCGGTGGAAGCCAAAGAGCGGTTGATGAAACACAAAATCAGCGCCGCGCCGGTAGTGGATGAAAACGGCCAACTGGTCGGCGCCATCAACCTGCAGAACTTTTACCAGGCAGGGATCCTTTAAGCCCCAGACGTTTCGCCAGCCGATGCAGGTTGGCGACGTCCAGTTCCAGCGCACGGGCGGTCGCCGCCCAGTTGCGCTGGTTCGCCTCCAGCGCGCGGCTAATCGCTTCTCGCTGAAAAGCTTCGGTCGCCTCGCGCAGATTGACGTTTCCCGTCGCGGGCGCCGCTGCCGCCGTCTCAGTCGGCAACATCGGCGCCGCCACCGCAAACTGGAAATGCTGCGGCTCCAGCACCACTTCATCGCCGGCCTGGGTGGCCCGCGCCAGCACCACCGCCCGGTGAATAGCATGCTCCAGTTCGCGCACGTTGCCCGGCCAGGACCACTGCTGCAGCCTGTTTCGCGCCGCCTCAGCCAAAATGACCCGCGCCAGCCCCATCCGCAGGCGGCACTGCTCACAGAAATAGCCCGCCAGCAGCACCACATCGTTTTCCCGCTCGCGTAGCGCCGGAACCGATAGCGGGAAGACGCTCAGCCGATGGTACAGGTCGGCGCGAAAGCGCCCTTCCACCACCTCCTGGCGCAGATCGCGGTTAGTCGCCGCCAGCACCCGCACATCGACCCGCAGGCTGCGGTCATCGCCGACGCGCTGAATATCGCCATACTGCAGCACGCGCAGCAGTTTCGCCTGCAGCGCCAGCGACAGTTCGCCGATTTCGTCAAGGAACAGGGTGCCGTTATCAGCCATCTCAAATTTACCGCTGCGGTTGCTGATAGCCCCGGTAAACGCCCCTTTCACATGGCCGAACAGCTCGCTCTCCGCCACGCTTTCCGGCAGCGCCGCGCAGTTGAGATAGACCAGCGGATTAGCGGCTCGCGGCGACCCCTGATGCACCGCCTTCGCCACCAGCTCTTTACCGGTGCCGGTTTCGCCGCTAATCAGCACGTTTAAATCCGAGGCGGCGACGATATCGATCTCTTTTTTCAGCTGCAACATAGGGGCCGACAGGCCGATAATCTCCTGACGCTCAGGCTGCGCGTAATTCACCGGCTGCGCCGGCAACACGTTTTGCGCCTCAAGGCGGGCGATGAGCAGCGCGTTATTCAAGGCGCCAGCCACCAGCGCGGCAATCAGCCGCAGCTCTTCATCGCTGAAGCTATCGAAACGGTCGGCATCCATCCCGTCCAGGGTCAGCGCGCCAATCAGCGTCTGCCCGGCAAACAGCGGCAGGCCAACGCAGGCGTGAACCTTCAGGCTCTCATGGCCGGGGATCAGCCCGTCGTAGGGGTCGGGCAAGTCGCTATCCGCCGGGAAGCGCACCACATCCCCGGCACGCGCAATCGCCTCAAGCCGCGGGTGCCCTTCCAGGACAAAGCGCCGACCGAGCACATCCTGCGCCAGGCCATCGATCGCCAGCGGCACAAACTGATGCGCCTCATAGCGCAGCAGCGCCGAGGCATCGCAGCCGAGAATCTGCCGCAGGGTAGTAATCAGGCGCGAAAAACGGTCGCTGTGACCGATATCGCTTTGTAAATCAATGGCGATTCTCGCCAGCGCGTCGACGGAAAAACTCATTGCCGCTCCATTGTCATTTTGACAATACACATTGTCATATCGACTATTTTAACAATAGTCATTTTGACAGCAACCAAAATCAACAAAAATTAAAAATACATAATTATCAATGAATTAAAAAGTTGGCACGCAACTTGATATAAGCCAATCAACTGAGTTTAAACACACTGTATTGATTGAGGTTGCTATGTCTATTGCGGTTAAAAATAACATTCTTTGGGTTGGCCAACGCGATTGGGAAGTGCGTGATTTCCACGGTACCGAATATAAAACGCTGCGCGGCAGCAGCTATAACAGCTATCTCATCCGTGAAGAGAAAAACGTGCTGATCGATACCGTCGATCATAAATTCAGCCGCGAGTTCGTACAGAACCTGCGCAGCGAAATCGATCTGGCTGACCTCGACTACATCGTCATTAACCACGCCGAAGAGGACCATGCCGGCGCGCTGACCGAACTGATGATGCAGATCCCGGATACGCCGATTTACTGCACCGCCAACGCCATCGACTCGATCAACGGCCACCATCATCATCCAGAGTGGAACTTCCACGTGGTGAAAACCGGCGATACTCTCGATATCGGTAATGGTAAACAGCTGATCTTCGTGGAAACGCCGATGCTGCACTGGCCTGACAGCATGATGACCTACCTGACCGGCGACGCGGTGCTGTTCAGCAACGACGCCTTCGGCCAGCACTACTGCGACGAACACCTGTTCAACGATGAAGTGGACCAGATTGAACTGTACGAACAGTGCCAGCGCTACTACGCCAACATCCTGACACCCTTCAGCCGCCTGGTGACGCCGAAAATTACTGAAATCCTCGGCTTCAACCTGCCGGTGGATATGATTGCCACCTCCCACGGCGTGGTCTGGCGCGATAACCCGACGCAAATCGTCGAGAAATACCTCGAGTGGGCGGCGGATTATCAGGAAGATCGCATCACCCTCTTCTACGACACCATGTCCAATAACACCCGCATGATGGCGGACGCCATCGCTCAGGGGATCACTGAAGTCGACCCGCGGGTAGCGGTAAAAATCTTCAACGTCGCCCGCAGCGACAAAAACGACATTCTGACCAACGTTTTCCGCTCGAAAGGCGTACTGGTGGGCACCTCCACCATGAACAACGTGATGATGCCGAAAATCGCCGGGCTGGTGGAAGAGATGACCGGGCTGCGTTTTCGCAATAAACGCGCCAGCGCCTTTGGCTCGCACGGCTGGAGCGGCGGCGCGGTAGACCGCCTGTCCACCCGCCTGCAGGATGCCGGTTTTGAGATGTCGCTGAGCCTGAAAGCCAAATGGCGCCCGGATATTGACGCGCTGGAACTGTGCCGCCAACACGGACGCGACATCGCCCGCCAGTGGGCCCTCTCGCCGCTGCCGGTTGCTGAAGCAGCGACAACGCCGGAACAACGGGACTGCGCCTGTGCTGCCGCCGCGGCCGCCGATCTCGGTCCCATGATGCAGTGCAGCGTGTGCCAGTGGGTCTATGACCCGGCGAAAGGCGAACCTAACCAGGATGTACAGCCGGGTACGCCGTGGAGTGAAGTGCCGGACAATTTCCTCTGCCCTGAGTGTTCTCTTGGCAAAGATGTCTTTGACGTACTGGCGATGGAGGCAAAATGAGTGATGGCATCGTCATCATCGGCTCGGGCTTCGCGGCCCGCCAACTGGTGAAAAATATTCGTAAGCAGGATACGCAAATTCCGCTGACGTTAATCGCCGCCGATAGCATGGATGAGTACAACAAACCGGATCTCAGCCATGTCATCAGCCGCGGGCAGAAGGCCGACGATCTGACCCTGCAAAGCGCAGGCGAGTTCGCCGAGCAGTACAATCTGCGTTTGTTTCCCCATACCTGGGTAAGCGATATCGACGCCGAAAACCGGTTAGTGAAGAGCCAGGATAACCAGTGGCGCTACGACAAACTGGTGCTGGCCACCGGCGCGACGCCGTTTATCCCGCCGGTGCCGGGGCGCGAGCTGATGCTGACGCTGAACAGCCAGCGCGAATATGGCGCGGCGCAGAGCCAGCTCCGCGATGCCAAACGGGTGCTGATCGTCGGCGGCGGCCTGATTGGCTGCGAACTGGCGATGGATTTCTGCCGCGCCGGTAAAGCGGTAACGGTAGTCGATAACTCAGCCAGCGTGCTGGCGGCGCTGATGCCGCCGGAGGCCAGCAGCCGCCTGCAGCATCGGCTTACCGAGATGGGCGTACATCTGATGCTCAAAACGCAGCTTGAGGGGCTGGAGCAAACCGCCGACGGCATTCGCGTCAGCCTCGACCGCCAGCGCGCGATAACCGTCGATGCGGTCGTTGCCGCCGCCGGCCTGCGCCCGGAAACGTCGCTGGCGCGTCATGCCGGATTGCAGATTAACCGCGGCGTGGTAGTCAATAGCCAACTGCAAACCAGCGATCCGGCAATCTATGCGCTCGGCGACTGTGCGGAAATCAACGGTACGGTACTGCCGTTCCTGCAGCCGATTTTACTCAGCGCCATGTGCCTGAGTAAAAATTTGCTGGCGCAAGCGGGCGAGCTCACCTTGCCGCCAATGCTGGTGAAAGTGAAAACGCCGGATCTGCCGCTGCATCTGGCCGGCGACACCCGCCGCGACGATCTGACGTGGAATATCGTGGCCGCTAAAGAGGGGCTGGTGGCGAAAGGTCTGGATGCCGAAAACCAGCTGCGGGCCTTTGTGGTGAGCGAAGATAAAATGAAGGAAGCCTTTGCGCTGCTCAAGCAACTGGTGAGGTGATTACCGTCCAGGCGACCCTGTTTTGCCGGGTGGCGCTACGCTTACCCGGCCTACGGTCCATGCGGCCTGCCTTTAATTTATTCACCATGCTGGCTGAAACTGCCGCTGTTGGTGGCCACAAAATCGCTGAGACGTTACAGGCAGGCCGGGGCAGCCCGCATGGATGCGGGCTGAGGGCCGTGTTTTGCACGGATAATGAGATGGACGCTCCAGATTTTACGGTATCAAAGTACCAGACTGGATCGTTGCAATACGTCCTAAAAAATGAGGAGCGTCCACATGAAAGTATCAACTCTTGGTATCGACCTGGCAAAGAACGTTTTTCAGCTTCATGGCGTCGATCACGAAGGTCATACTATTTTGCGTAAAAAGCTCACCCGGGCTAAGTTTGTTCAATTTGTTATTCAACTGGAGCCTTGTCTGATTGGCATGGAAGCCTGCTCATCCAGTCATCATTTCGCGCGACTATTCACCCGCTATGGTCATGAGGTAAAACTCATCCCTCCGCAGTATGTAAAGCCTTATGTGAAAACGAACAAGACGGATGCAGCAGACGCTGAAGCTATCTGCGAAGCGGTCACCCGCCCGAATATGCGTTTTGTACAGATAAAAACCGAAGAGCAGCAGGCCGTTTTAGCGTTACACACTGAACGGGGAATACTTATCCGTGAGCGGATCGCCTGTTCCAATAGTTTAAGAGCCACACTTGCTGAGTTTGGTATTACGATTGCGGCCGGACAAAGCCATTTAACCCATGAGCTGCCAGCCATTCTGGAGGACGACGAAAATGGTTTATCTCCCTTCGTCAGAACCAGCATCTACAGACAGTCTAAACATATCCGGGAACTTGAGGAGCAAGTTAAACAGGTAGAACAAGCTCTGGCCTCCTGGTACAGAACGCAGGAAGCCTGCCAGAGAATGGCCAAAATCCCGGGGGTTGGTATGTTAACGGCCACTTATGTGATAGCGGCAGTGGGTAATGCCCGACAATTCAGTACTGCAAAGCAGTTCGCTTCATGGCTGGGGCTGACACCAAAGGAACATTCCAGCGGCGGGAAACAGCAACTGGGAGGGATCAGCAAACGTGGAGATGGATATTTCCGATACCTGCTGGTTCACGGCGCACGCGCACTTACCGCCTGGGTCAACCGGAACGGCGCGGTTGAGAAGAATGCCTGGCTTCAGGGACTACTTGAGCGGAAGCACTGCAATGTAGCTGTTGTCGCCATGGCGGCAAAAACAGCCAGGATCATGTGGTCAATGTTGACACACAATACTGAATATCAGCCTCGCCAGCTCGCCTGACACAAGGTCAGTCAATCTGACGAGGTGCTGAAAAAGAGTTAACGTCCTGGTAGGTGCAGGTGACTTCAGAAGATGGCAAAACAGGTAAGACCGCAGGCAGGATACACCGAGAGGTAGCAAGGGCAAGTCAGCTCGCACAGGATGATTGGTACCTGCCTGGCGGATTTCATCATGGTTCGGGATAAAGAAATCCCATCAGAAACCGGATATATGGCTGCACCTACCCGTTTTATTACTGAACTGAAGAAAGCATTGCATTCCGGGAGCGTCCATATAGGCTGCCTCGGCCCGACCCGAAGCCTGCCGGGATAAGTCGAAGGCACCACGAAGTGGCGATTTTGGCGGCCAGAGCCCGGGGGTACAGGGGGCGGCGGCGACTGGCCGCCCCCTGTGCGCTCCCTGCGCCACGGAAAACATATTGCAGAAAAATTAACCGGGAGCGCAATATCCTCTGAAACGACACGCGATAAACGTTTTTCTAAAGCGAAAAAGTTGCAAACCGATAACAGTATCTACAGTTCTGGTGAGGTGATGGTTTTCCCGGCTCGCGGCGTAAACGCCTTAGCCGGGCTACAGTATTGTCCTGGTAGCCCGGCTAAGCGCAGCGCAAGCCGGGAAAATAACCAGCCTAGCGCGCCAGATTATCGTAGCCGCGCCAGCGATAATTTAGCACCGACAGCGCCCAACAAACGACGAACAGCCCCACCACCACAAACCCGGCATCGCCGAGGTTATCGTTTAACGCCCCTACCCAGCGCCACACCCCGCCGCTTAGGGCGAACTTATCCATTAACAGCCCCAGCGCTTCCAGGCCGCCGATAAACAGCGCCACCACCACCGAGGTACCGGTGATGGTCATATTGTAATAGAGCTTGCGCTGCGGCTTACTGAACGCCCAGCCGTAGGCGCCGACCATCAGCACATTATCAAGCGTATCCACCAGCGCCATACCGCTGGCGAACAGCGCCGGGAAGACCATTATCGACCAAATCGAAATGCCGCTCGACGCGCCGGCGGCGGAAATACCCAGCACGCCGATTTCGGTGGCGGTATCAAAGCCGAGACCAAACAAAAAGCCCACCAGATACATCTGCCAGCTGCGGCTTATCAGCCGGAAGGTTTTGCCAAACAGCCAGCTCATCATGCCGCCGCCGCTAACTATCTCATCGCTGACCTTTTCACCGCGCTTCCACGCCTGGAAGCTGCGCCACACGCTGCGCAAAATCACCAGATTGACCAGCGCCATCGCCAGCAGGAACAGCGCCGATACCGCGGTGCCAATCACGCTGCCGGTATCGTGTAGCCAGCTCATCTGCTGGCTGAAGGCGGTGGCCGTCGCGGCAATCGCCGCCGACGCCAGCACCACGATCGACGAATGCCCTAGCGAAAACCACGCCCCGACGCCAAACGGCCGCCGCCCCTGCTGCATCATCTTGCGGGTGACGCTATCAATCGCCGCAATATGGTCGGCGTCGACCGCATGGCGCAGACCGTAACCCCAGGCCAGCAGACTGGCGGCCATCAATGCCCCGCTATCGCCAAACGCCTGAAACGCCCATAGCCAGGCCAGGGCGTTCGCGGCGATAAGTCCCAGAACCAGCGCCGCCGCACGCGGCTGTTGGCGTAAAATCATCGTTATCATCTTAAATCCTTTGAGACTGCCAGCGGGCGGCGGCCACCACCGCCTGACCGTAGGCGATCGCGCCATCGCCAGCGGGAAGCTGCTGCGGCAAAAGCAAAGTAAAATCAGAAAGGTAATCGCTGAGGCGGGCGGCGAGCAGCTGATTATGCAGTACGCCGCCGCTACAAACGATTGTCGCGATCCCGCGGGAAGCGGCGCAGTCACGCGCCATCGCCGCCAGCCCCCAGGCCAGCGCATCATGAAAGGCCCAGGCTTTCTGCGCGGGCGTCGCCTGCCAGCGCAACCACTGTCGCCAGAAGGTGGATAAGTCCAGCTCGCCGCCGCGCCAGGGCAGCGTGACCGGATGGCTGACGCCCGGACAGCTGGCGGCCAGCGCCTCCAGCCGACAGGCCGCCTCGCCTTCGTAGCTCAGGCTCTCCGGCGCGCAATCCAGCGCGCAGGCAACGGCATCAAACAGCCGTCCGCAGGAAGAGGCGCGCGGCGAATTAATGCCGCGTTCGATGGCCTGCGCCAACAGCGGCCAGTTTCGCTGCCCCAGCGCGGCGGTTGGCGGGTATGACTGCCAGTCGGGAATAAATGCCAGGCACTGGGCCAACAAATTTCGCCACGGCTGGCGTGCCGCCAGATCACCGCCCGGCAGCGCAACGGCCGGGAGGCCGCCAAGATGTTCGCATTCGCGGTAGTTCACCCGCAGGCATTCGCCGCCCCACAGCGCGCCGTTTTCCCCCATCCCGATGCCATCAAGGGTCAGAGCGATCGCATCGCCGCCGTCGAGCGGCCAGCGGTGTTCCGCCAGGCAAGCCGCCGCGTGGGCATGGTGATGCAGTACCGGCTCGACCGGTAACGACATTGACGCCGCCCACTGCGTCGAGCGATAGCCGGGATGGGCGTCAACCGCCACCCGCTGCGGCGCAAACGCATAAATGCTCTGCATTAACCGCAGCGCACTGCGCCACTGTTGCTCGACGCCCTCCTCGCCGAGATCGCCAAAATGCTGGCTCAGCACCGCTTCGCCGCCGCGCGCCAGGCAGAAGGTATTTTTCATATCCGCCCCCAGCGCCAACAGCGGCGGAATATTATCCAGGCCCGGCGGCAGCGGCAGCGCATCCGGCACGTAGCCACGGGCGCGGCGCAGCATCTCACCGCTTGAGCGCACCAGCGAATCGTCCATACGCTGCACGATATCGCGATTATGTAGCAGAAAACCGTCGGCTATATCGGCTAAGTCGATGAGCGCTTCTTGATTACTCAACGCCGGAGGGCGGCCGCTGAGGTTACCGGAGGTCATCACTATCGGGCGCGCCAGCGCCTGCAGAAGTAAATGCTGCAGCGGATTAGACGGCAGCATCACCCCGACTTCCGCAAGCCCTGGCGCAATCTCGTCACACAGGCCGGGAACCTGCGCTTTAGCCAGCAATACAATCGGCGCGGCGGGCGAGCGCAGCAGCGCCGCCGCCGCCGCGGGTAACTCCGCTGCCGTCGGCAGCATTACCGCCAGCGGTTTTGCCGGGCGCCGTTTTCGCGCGCGCAGCGCTGCCACCGCCACGCTATTGCCGGCATCGCAGGCCAGATGAAAACCGCCAATCCCTTTTATCGCCACAATACCGCCCGCCGCCAGCCGCGCGATGGCCGCCTGCAGCGCCGCTTCAGCGGCTAGCGTTAGCGTTCCCGCCCGCCACTCCAGCTGCGGGCCGCAATCGGCACAGGCCACCGGCTGGGCGTGAAAACGGCGATCGGCAGGCTCCCGATACTCGGCAGCGCAGCGCGGACACAGCGGGAACGGCGCCATCGCGGTAAAGGGGCGATCGTATGGCATGGCGCGAATAATGGTGAAGCGCGGCCCGCAATGGGTACAGTTGATAAAGGGGTAACGGTAACGGCGTTCTTGCGGATCGTTCATCTCCGCCAGGCACGCCGGGCAGGTTGCGGCATCGGGAACAATCTGCGTGCGCATACTGCCGCCGCCGCTGTGGCGTATGGTGAAATCCTGAGGAAGCTTATGCCAGTGAAACGGGGTGCAGTCGGTGCTGTCAATACGCGCCAGCGGCGGACAGTGACGGGCCAACGCGGCGGTAAAACCACCGTCGTCGCCGATCAGCCTGACCAGCACGCCGTCGCCGTCGTTACAGACATCGCCGCCGCGCGCCATTTGTCGCGCCAGTTGCCAGACGAAGGGGCGGAAACCCACCCCCTGCACTTTACCGCGAATGCGGATTTGCACCCCGTTCATACGGTGTATTACCAGGCCAGCGCTGTACGGCGACGTTTTTCGAGGTTCATCTGCTCAAGCTTGTTGCGGTCGACGCAAACCAGCGCGTGCGTCGGGCAGGCTTCAATGCAGGCCGGACCGCTATCGCGCTGGTGGCACAGGTCGCACTTGTTGGCTTCGGCTTTTTCCGCCATGACGTTCAACCCGGCGCCGCTGTGGCGAACGACCGGGCGCACCACCACTTCCATCGCCCCATACGGGCAGGCGACAACGCAGGTTTTACAGCCGATGCAGCGCTCCTGCATCACGTGGACAAAGCCTTTATCGCGGCTGATAGCGCCGTTCGGGCAGACGTTGGCGCATGGCGCGTCTTCACATTGACGACAGGCCGTCGCCGTCGACACATTGACGCCTTTGATCACGTGAATACGCGGCAGGAACGACTGCGGCGTCAGCGCGGCGCAATCCTGATTTTCCTGATGAGAGACCACGCAGGCCACTTCACAGGTGCGGCAGCCGATGCATTTGCTCGCATCGGCGATAATGAAACGGTTCATCCATTTCTCCAGCGGAAAGAAGTTAACGCGCCGGATTATGCATAATACGTTCCAACTTTTATTTAATTGAAATTTAAGGGAATTAAATTAACAGCCGCTGTCATCGTCACAACTGACGATGACAGATGACGACATCAGGCATGCGGGCCGCGCGCCAACGACTCGCGTTCAATCAGCTCGCCGGGGAAAGTTTGCTGATATTTAAATTCGCCGCCGTCGAGCATAAAGATCAGCCTGTTGATGCTCTCTTTCATCATTTCGGTGACCGGAATTTTAACGCTGGAGAGCGAGGGGATCACATACGGCGCCAGCGCGATGTCATCGAAACCGATCACCGATACCTGCTGCGGCACCGCGATCCCCTGCTGGTGCAGTTGCTTAATCGCGCCGATCGCCATGTCGTCATTACTGGCGACCAGCGCGCTGAAACTGACGCCGCGTTGGCTGAGCGCTTCGACAGCGGCGGCGCCGGTGTGCGGCGTCCAGCGCCCTTCAACGATCAGTTCTTGCCGCACGGGAAGCCCCTGGCCTGCCAGCGCGTCTTTATAACCAGAGAGACGCTCAACCCCGGTAGGCGAATCCAGCGAACCGGTGATAAACGCAATGTCGCGATGACCGCTGGTAATTAACTTTTCAACCGCCATCCGCGCCGAGGCTTTGTGATCGGACCATACGCAGTGGCTGGCGTGGCGGCGCAGGCGACGGTTCAGCACCACGATCGGCTGCTCATGATTGTCGATGATCTCATCCATTTCATCGACGCTTAGAAAGCGCGGATAGATGATGATCGCGTCACAGCGCAGGTCGAGCAGATACTGAATCGCCTCGCGCTCTTCTTGCGCGCTGTGTTTGCCGTCGGCCAGGATCAGCTGCCGCCCCTGATCTTCCGTCAGCCGCGCCACGTGAAACAGCAGCTCGCTGAAATAAACGCCGTGATAAAGGGTGTTGGTTACCACCAGCCCGATGGTCTGGCTTTTTTTGGTCGCCAGATTGCGCGCCAGCAGATTCGGCCGATAGCCGCTTTCGGCAATTGCCTGAAACACCCGGTCTTTGGTTTCCTGGCTGACATAGCCGTTGCCCGACAGCACCCGCGAAACGGTCGCCTTTGATACTCCCGCGCGCTTCGCAACCTCCAGCATCGTTGCCATGGGTTCTTCCTGTAACTTAAGTTGCCTGCAGTGTACTGCACGTCTGGCCGTTTTTCAGCAGTCGGCATCTCCATGATGTTGCTCTGCCTCTGCCTACAAAGCGATCAAAATCACAAATTTGCAAAGTGATTTTTTTAGTTCTTGTATGACTCAATGAAACTCATCATGATTTTGTGGAACCGGTTTCCTATGCATATACCGCGCATAGCCGCCGTCAGGCGCTGGCGTGTAATCAGTACCCTATTGATAAAACAGGATAAAATCCGATGTCTAAAAATTATGCAGCCCTGGCGAACCAGATCCTGACGGCGATCGGCGGCGCAGACAACGTCGTTGCCGTGACCCACTGCATGACCCGCCTGCGCTTCGTGGTGAAAGATAACCAACGCGTGGACGCCCCGGCGCTGAAAGCGCTGCAAGGGGTACTTGGCGTCGTGCGTAGCGATAACCAGTGTCAGGTGATCATCGGCAATACCGTCTCGCAGGCGTATCGCGAGGTGCTGAATCTGCTGCCCGGCGAGTTGCGCCCGGCGGAGCCGCAGGGGAAACCGCCGCTGACCTTAAAACGCATCGGCGCCGGGATCCTTGATGCGCTGATCGGCACCATGTCGCCGCTGATCCCGGCGATTATCGGCGGATCGATGGTCAAACTGCTGGCGATGATCCTGGAGATGAGCGGCGCGTTGCCAAAGGGCTCGCCGACGCTGACCATTCTGACGCTTATCGGCGACGGCGCGTTCTTCTTCCTGCCGCTGATGGTTGCCGCTTCCGCGGCGGTAAAATTCAAAACCAATATGTCGCTGGCTATCGCCATCGCCGGGGTGCTGGTGCATCCGGGGTTCATCGAATTAATGGCTAAAGCCGCGCAGGGCGAGCACGTTGAATTCGCCTTCATTCCGGTTACCGCGGTGAAATACACCTACACGGTGATCCCGGCGCTGGTGATGACCTGGTGTCTCTCTTATATCGAGCGCTGGGTCGATCGCATCACCCCGGCGGTGACGAAAAACTTCCTTAAACCGATGCTGATCGTGCTGATTGCCGCGCCGCTGGCGATCCTGCTGATTGGCCCGCTCGGCATCTGGATCGGCAGCGCGATCTCCGCGCTGGTGTACACGATCCATAGCTATCTCGGCTGGCTGTCGGTGGCGATCATGGGTGGACTCTGGCCGCTGCTGGTGATGACCGGCATGCACCGCGTCTTTACGCCAACCATCATTCAAACCATCGCCGAAACCGGCAAAGAGGGCATGGTGATGCCATCGGAAATCGGTGCCAACCTGTCGCTGGGCGGATCGTCGCTGGCGGTGGCGTGGAAAACCAAAAACCCGGAGCTGCGCCAGACCGCATTAGCGGCAGCGGCATCGGCGATTCTGGCCGGGATTTCCGAACCGGCGCTGTACGGCGTGGCGGTACGTCTGAAACGCCCGCTGGTCGCCAGCTTAATCAGTGGCTTTATTTGCGGCGCGGTGGCGGGGATTGCCGGGCTGGCCAGCCATTCGATGGCGGCGCCGGGGCTGTTCACCAGCGTCCAGTTTTTCGATCCGGCCAATCCGATGACTATCGTTTGGGTCTTTGGCGTGATGGCGCTGTCGGTGGTGCTCTCCTTTGTGCTGACGCTGCTGCTCGGTTTTGAAGATATCCCGGTAGAAAATGCCGCCGCCGACGCCAGACAGCGCCAGGGCGCGGCCACTCACGCCTGAACACTTTTTTGAACGCGAGGTAACGCATGTCGAGTTTTCCACACGGATTTTTATGGGGCGGCGCTCTGGCCGCTAACCAGTCTGAAGGCGCTTATCTTGAGGGCGGCAAAGGGCTGACGACCGTTGATACTATTCCGCACGGCGCCCATCGCCTGGCGGTAAAGCTGGGTCAGGAGAAGCGCTTTACGCTTCGCAAAGACGAATTTTATCCAAGCCACGTGGCGATCGATTTTTACCATCGCTATAAAGAGGATATCGCCCTGATGGCGGAGATGGGGTTTAGCGTCTTTCGTACCTCTATCGCCTGGAGCCGCCTGTTCCCGCGCGGTGATGAACAACAGCCAAACCCAGAAGGTATCGCTTTCTACCGTGCGATGTTCGAAGAGTGCAGAAAGTACGGGATCGAACCGCTGGTCACCCTGTGCCACTTTGATGTACCGATGCATCTGGTGACGGAATATGGCTCCTGGCGTAATCGGAAGATGGTCGATTTCTTCAGCCACTATGCGCGCACCTGTTTTGAAGCTTTTGACGGACTGGTGAAATACTGGCTCACCTTCAACGAAATCAACATCATGCTGCATAGTCCCTACTCTGGCGCCGGTCTGGTGTTTGAGGAGGGAGAAAATCAGGAGCAGGTGAAATACCAGGCCGCGCATCACGAGCTGGTGGCTAGCGCGCTGGCGACAAAAATCGCCCATCAGGTCAACCCGCAAAACCAGGTCGGCTGCATGCTGGCGGGCGGTAACTTCTACCCGTATTCCTGTAAGCCGGAAGATGTCTGGATGGCGCTGGAAAAAGATCGTGAAAACCTGTTCTTTATCGATGTGCAGGCGCGCGGCGCCTATCCGGTGTGGGCCGCGCGGGTATTCCGCGAGAAAGGCGTCACTATTGCCAAACAGCCGGGCGACGACGAAATCCTTAAAAACACCGTCGATTTCGTCTCCTTTAGCTATTACGCCTCGCGCTGCGCGTCAGCGGAGATGAACGCCAGCAACACCAACGCCGCCAATATCGTCAAGTCGCTGAAGAATCCGTACATTGCGGCCAGCGAATGGGGCTGGGGTATCGATCCGCTCGGTCTGCGCATCACCATGAACATGATGTATGACCGCTATCAGAAACCGCTATTCCTCGTGGAAAACGGACTCGGCGCGCGCGATGAGATCGACGCCAACGGCGAAATCAACGACGACTACCGCATTAGCTATCTGCGTGAACACATCAAGGCGATGCGCGACGCCATCGATGATGGCATTCCGGTCATCGGCTATACCAGCTGGGGCTGTATCGATTTGGTCTCCGCCTCCACCGGCGAGATGAGCAAGCGCTACGGTTTCGTGTATGTCGATCGCGACGATGCCGGAAACGGCACGCTTGCGCGCAAGCGCAAGAAATCGTTCTGGTGGTATAAGAAGGTCATCGCCAGCAACGGGGCGGATCTGGAGTAGTCGGTATTGCCGGGTGGCGGCTTACGCCTTACCCGGCCTACGGTCCGTACGGCCTGCCGTTATTTTATTCACCACGCTGGCTGAAACTGCCGGTGTTGGTGGCCTCAAAATCGCTGAGACGTTCCCGGAAGGCCGGGGAACGCCTCTTCCTCGGCCGCTTCCAGCGCGGCAAAACCGCCCTGCTCCTGCCAGCCGTCAAGCCGCGCGTATACCGTCGCGACGGCATCCTTAACAGGCTGAGTCATCGGGTAATAGAAACCGACAATATCAGGTTGAATGCCCACAAAAATCACCTCGCCAATATCCTCTTTTAACTGATCGATAAGATAGTTAAGCGGCATATTGTGGGTGGTCATCATAAACATGTCGGCGATATCGTCCGGGTCGACAATACGGATTTCGCCGGGATTAAGCCCCATATCGGTCGCGTCGACGATCAGTAGCCGGGTCGGGCGCAGCTCGCGGATGGCGACGATATCGTTTTCCGGCGCGCTGCCGCCGTCAATCACCACCCAGCCGCCGACCGGATTGGCCGCGCACATTTCCGCCAGCAGCGGGCCTGCGCCGTCATCGCCCATCATGCTGTTGCCGACACACAGTAAAACGTCAGTCACGTAGTCTCCTCACCATCAGATAGATGGCGCTTTCCTGGTGAATATCGTGCAGCATGCTGAGCAGGGTTTTACTCCACGCCTGCTGCTCCGGGGTCTGCGCGGACTGCGCTTTATCAAAGGCATTAGCCAGCATCGCCACGTGATTGCTGTCGATAACGATCTCGCCATACTTCGGTACGCCTTCCATTTTGCGCCGCGCGGCGCTGCCCGCCTCCAGCGTGCCAATCCACGCCAGATAGTCCTCCCACGGGCAGCTTAACGCCGCTTCCAGGCAGTCGATGACGCCGAGGTGGTGGCCAATCGCCAGGCTGTAATAGACCACCTGCTGCGCCTGATCCGGCGTCGCGTCGTTCTCATCAATAAATTTACGGCTCAGCTGACTGAACACCACCGTCTCGCTCATCGGATACGCGCCCCCTCGACCACCTGATTCAGGTGCGTGACGATTTCGGTCAGACGCGGATCTTTCTCCGCCTCCAGCCAGCGCAGTACCTGATTATCTCCCTGCCCCAGCAGACGCATATAGTCGTCGGCGATCTGGCGGCCATAGCGATAGCCGGCCAGACGGCGCGCTTCGCGATCGATACGTACCCGCAGCGGCTGAACCATGTTGGGATGCAGCAATTCGGTTGGTTGTTCATCAAGCTCGCCCGGCTGGCGGGCGTGGATTTTTTGCTCCAGCAGACCGAGCGCCATCGCAAAACCGTACAGCGTGGCGGCAGGCGTCGGCGGACAGCCCGGAATATAGACATCGACCGGCACAATTTTGTCGGTGCCGCCCCATACGCAGTACAAATCGTGGAAGATACCACCGCTGTTGCCGCAGGCGCCGTAAGAGATGCAGATTTTCGGATCCGGCGCCGATTGCCAGGCGCGCAGCGCCGGCGAACGCATCGCGCGGGTCACCGCGCCGGTAAACAGCAAAATATCGGCATGGCGTGGCGATGGCACAACTTTAATCCCGAAGCGTTCGGCGTCGAATAGCGGCGAAAGGGTGGCGAAAATCTCGATTTCACAGCCGTTACAGCCGCCGCAGTCGACGCGGTAAACATAGGCGGAACGTTTGATTTTTTTCAGCAGCGAGGCCTTCATGCTGGCGATGGATTCATCCACCGTCATCGGCAGCGGAATGCCGTTTTCATCGCGCGGGCCTAATAAATTGCTCATCAGCTGGCCTCCCTCATGTGGCGAGTCAGTTCAATACGATCGGACGGCACCAGGCATTTCTGGCGTTTACATTCCGGGCAGGTCTCAAAACTTTCGCGGTGCAATTCGGCGCGGGTATCGCCGTTGTGCTTAAGCAGCGCAATGGCGTAGTCGATCTCTTTTTGTACCGCGAAAGGCCGCGCGCAGACCCGACAGTGGCAGATGGCAAAGCGCGATTGCTGGAGGAAATCCTCTTTTTTCCACACCGCCAGTTCATACTCCTGCGACAGCTTAATCGCCGCCGTCGGGCAGACCTCTTCACAGCGGCCGCAGAAAATACAGCGCCCGAGGTTGAACTGCCACGCCAGCTGGTTAGTCGCCAGATCGGTCTCTACCGTCAGGGCGTTAGACGGACAGGCATTCACGCAGGCCGCGCAGCCGATGCACTGCTGCGGATTGTGCTCCGGTTTGCCGCGGAAGTTTTTATCCACCGGCATCGGCTCCAGCGGATAGGAGTGGGTCGCGGTGCCGGTCTTGATGACTTTTTTAATAAAGGTAAACATTGTTGCTCCCAGGTTGTGTGCGGCCTTTTTCCCTCACCCTAGCCCTCTCCCTGAAAGGGAGAGGGGACAGTTGTGCACGGTCAGTGAATTCGCACTCGTTCTGCCCTTCCTTCTCTCCCTTGTGGTGAGAGGGGACAGCTCTGCCCTTCCCCCTCTCCCCTGTGGGGAGAGGGTCGGGGTGAGGGGCCCCACGCAATGGCTCAATTATTTCAGCGGCGAGTTTTTACGCTCGATGCTGTAGCGCTCCAGCTCTTTGTACGGCACCACTTTGCTTTTCTTCTTACGTACATCGACCACCGTCATGCGGTCGGTACAGGAGTAGCAGGGATCGAGGCTGCCGATAATCAGCGGCGCGTCGGAGACGGTGTTGCCGCGCAGCATATAGCGCAGGGTCGGCCAGTTGGCGTAGGTCGCCGCACGGCAGCGCCAGCGGTACAGTTTTTGGTTGTCGCCGGTCATGCTCCAGTGGATATCGTCGCCGCGCGGCGCTTCCGAGAAGCCCAGCGCGAAGCGGTGCGGAATATAGGTGAAGCCATCCACCATCAGCGGGCCGCCGGGCAGATTGTCGAGACCGAAATCAATCATATTCAGCGCGGTATAAACTTCGTTGATACGCACCTTGAGGCGAGAAATCACGTCGCAGCCCTGCTCACTATGGACTTCCATCGGCAGCAGACCGTAACCGACGAACGGGTGATCGGCGCGGGTATCGCGGGCGTGGCCGCTGGCGCGGACCATCGGGCCGACGTTACTGAAGTCGCGGGCGATTTCTGGATCCAGGCGGCCAATACCGACGGTGCGCTGTTCCATGTTCGGCGTGCTGAGCAGCATATCCACCAGTTCCTGCACATCGCGACGCATCTGCTGCGCCAGCTGGCGGGTCTGGATCATGTCCTCTTTCAGCAGATCGCGGCGAATCCCGCCGATCAGGTTCATGCCGTAGGTTTTACGCGCGCCGGTGAGGATCTCCGCCATCTTCATTGAGGTTTCGCGCACGCGGAAGAACTGCATAAAACCGGAGTCAAAGCCGGTGAAGTGGCAGGCCAGGCCAAGGTTCAGCAGGTGCGAGTGCAGGCGTTCCACTTCCAGCAGAATGGCGCGGATCATCTGCGCGCGCTCCGGCACCACGATGCCCATCGCGTTTTCCACCGAGGTGGTATAGGCGGTGCTGTGGGCAAAGCCGCAGATGCCGCATACCCGGTCCGACAGGAACGTTACTTCGTTGTAACCCATGCGGGTTTCCGCCAGCTTTTCCATGCCGCGATGGACATAGAACAGGCGGTAATCGGCGTCGATAATGTTCTCGCCGTCGACAAACAGACGGAAGTGTCCAGGCTCATCGGAGGTGACGTGCAGCGGGCCAATCGGCACCACGTTGTTTTTCTTACTGCCGAGCTCGTTAATGAACTCGTAGGTCTCCGCGTCGGTGGTCGGCGCCGGGCGCTGGCGGTAGTCCATGCTGTCTTTACGCAGCGGATAGAGTTCATCCGGCCAGTCGTCCGGCAGCACCAGGCGGCGCTCGTCCGGCAGGCCCACCGGCACCAGACCGTACATATCGCGCACTTCGCGCTCGCCCCATACCGCCGCCGGCACGCGCGGGGTCACCGACGGATATTCCGGTTTGTTGGCATCGACTTCCACGCGCACGGTGATCCAGCATTTAGTGCCCTGCTCGATCGACAGCACGTAGTAAACCGCATAGTGGCCGTTCAACTTACGTTCGTCGTTGCCGAACAGTACCGACAGCCAGCCGCCCTGTTTGTAGTACAGGAACTCGACCACTTCCGGCAGGTAGTTAACCTTCACGGTGACGGTTAGCTGATCTTTGGTCTGCCAGGCTTCGTCCAGCACCACGCCAGGAAAGGCCTGGTGCAGCGCCGCAAGATAGTGTTGACCGATTTTTTCTTCAGACATGCTCAAATTCTCTTAATCACGCCACCAGCAAGGAGACGAAAGCTAAAAAGGCGAAACCAAACCCGGCCCAGGTGACGCGGGAAGTGGCGCAGAAGCGTAGACGCGCCATGCTGTTTTCGAAGAGCGCGATAATCAGCACTCCCGCTACCAGCTTGACGATGGCGACCACCAGCGCCAGCAGCAGGCCTGGCGCGCTAAAGCTGGTCATCTGTCCCCACGGGATAAATACGCCGACGAACATCTGCAGCACCACCAGCTGTTTCAGGCTGATGCCCCACTTCAGCACCGCAAAACCGCTGCCGCTGTACTCGGAAAGCGGTCCTTCCTGCAGCTCCTGTTCGGCCTCGGCTAAATCGAACGGCAGTTTGCCCATTTCGATAAAGGTGGCGAAAGCGCAGGCGCACAGCGCCAGGATCAGCGGGATGCTGCGCGCGGCGGGCCAGTGGTAAATGGTGTCGGTAATCGCGCTAATATGGGTGGAGCCGGCTACCTGCGCCGCGACCCACAACCCAAGCAGCAGGATCGGTTCGACCAGCACGCCGAGCATCGCTTCACGGCTGCTGCCGATAGCGGTGAACGGACTACCGGTATCCAGGCCGGAAATGGCGAAAAAGAAACGGGCGATGGCGAACAGGTAGATAAGCGTAATCAGGTCGCCCAGCCCCGGCAGCGGTGAATCTACGGTCACTATCGGCAGCGCGGCGGCGATGGTCAGCATCACGCCGACCATCACAAACGGCGTCAGGCGGAATACCCAGCCGGAAGCGTCCGGGCCCACGCTCTGGCGAACCAGCAGTTTCAGGATATCCCGATACTCCTGCAGTACGCCCGGCCCGCGGCGGTTATGCAGGCGCGCGCGGGCAACGCGGGTCAGGCCGGACAGCAGCGGCGCGACGGCAAACAGTACCAGCGCCTGTATTAATGCAACGAATAGGTTCACTCTCAGGCTCCTCGCGAAATCACAATCACCACCAGTACCGCCAGCTCGATCAGCGCCACGCCGCGCAGCAACGCGGGCGCGGAGGCGTTCTGCCAGCCGGGCACCAGCCGTACCGGATTCAACCAGTGACGCAGCTTCAGCAGCGGCGCAAAGGCTTCTTTCACCGGCATGGCGAAGCCGTGGGCGGTGACCACCATCGCTTGTTCATGATCGTAGCCGCAGACCCACGCCGCGCCGCGCGAGCGCGCCGGCAGGCGGTCGCCTTTGAAGAAGATCATCAGCAGGAACGGCAGCAGCGGACAGGCAATCAGCAGAATGGCGATCAGCGGCTGCGATACGACGCTTGTGGTCTGCGCCGGAACCGGAATGACGTGGCCGACCAGCGGCAACAGCCACGGCGCCGCCACGCCGCCGATGACGCAGCACGCGGCGGCCAGCACCACGCTTAAGGTCATCAGCCAGGGCGCGCAGGTGGCGTTTTCCGCCTCTTGACTGCGCGGCGCGCCAAGGAAGGTGACGCCGTAGACTTTGGCCATACACATCACCGCCAGCGCCCCGGTAATCGCCAGGCCAACCGCCAGCAGCGGCCCCAGCAGACGGCCGATAAACACCTCGCCGGTGCTCAGCTTGAAGAAGGATTGATAGATAACCCATTCGCCGGCAAAGCCGTTCAGCGGTGGCAGCGCGGCCATCGCCATCAGCCCCACCAGCATGGCGAGTGAAATCAGCGGCATTTTTTTACCGATGCCGCCCAGCTTCTCAATATCGCGATGCCCGGTACGGAACCACACCGCCCCCGCGCCAAGGAACAGCGTGGTTTTGAACAGGCTGTGGTTGATCAGGTGGTACATGCCGCCGATAAAGCCCAGCACCATCAGCGCATTGTTGCCGGTGGCAATACCGGTGACGAAGGCGCCGAGGCCAAGCAGAATAATGCCGATGTTTTCCAGAGTGTGGTAAGCCAGCAGGCGCTGGATGTTATGTTCCATCAGCGCGTACAGCCCGCCGATAAAGGCGGTAATCATCCCCAGCACCAGCAGCAGCACGCCCCACCACAGCGGCGGTACGCTACCGGCCAGCGACACGGTCAGGATGCCGTACAGACCGACCTTCATCACCACCGTTGAAAACAGCGCGGCGGCCGGGGCGCTGGCGCCCGCATGCGCCTGCGGCGCCCAGCCGTGCAGCGGGATCACCCCGGCGAGCAGGGCAAAACCGAGCAGACCCGGCAGCCACAGCGCCATGTTCTGCGGCGCGCCGGCGGCCAGCTGGCTAATCGCCGCCAGGTCGAGAGTGCCGTAGAACGACCACACCAGCCAGCAGGTCCACGCCAGCAGCAGGGTGCCGAGACGCCCCAGCGCAAACCACAGTTTGCCGGACTGCGCGCAGCCGGTGAGAAATGCGGCGCACAGCGCCATGATTTCCGCCATCACCACCAGGCTGCCGAAGTTAGTCACCACCACCGCGCAGGTGGCGGCAGCCAGCAGCAGGTTAACCAGCAGGCCATTCGATTTGACCTGCGGATGACGATGCCAGGAAATGTTAAACAGCGAAATCGGCAGCGCCGACAGACCGATGGCCAGCAGCCACAGAGCGTTAATCCCGCCTACCCGCATCGCCAGATGCAGATACTGCAGCATGCCGCCGTTGATCCGCTCCGGCGCGATCAGCGCCGAGAAGCCGGCGACGATTAACATCGCGCTGGCGACCGCGCCGCCGATCCCGGCAATCGCGCCGCTCAGCGGTTTACGCAGACTAAACAAAAACGCCAGCACCGCGCTGGCGGCATACCAGGCAACCGCCTGATTCACTAATGCAACCACGCTCATTTCACGCCCCCTTGTTGCGCCTGAAACAGCGACAAATCGCCGAGGTCGGTATTAAAGGTCAGTTCGCGCTTACGCTTGCTGGACTTAGCAATATCGCGAATATCCACCAGCAGTAAGGCTTTGGTCGGGCAGGTCCGCACGCAGGCCGGGCCCTGCTCATCAAAGTGGCAGAGGTCGCATTTCACGGCGATAGCGCGAACGCCAGGCACCCAGTCGAGCAGCGAGCTGACGCGGGCCGGAGCCGGCGGCGCGGCGGGTGCCATCGGCGTGTTAGCGTTGGCGGGAATATCCAACGGGCGGCTGCCGGAGAATTCAATCGCGCCGAACGGGCAGGCGATGCCGCACAGTTTGCAGCTCACGCACAGGCTTTCATTGAGCTGTACCGCGCCGTCAACGCGAGTAATGGCGTTGACCGGGCACACCGCGGCGCAGGGCGCGTCTTCGCAGTGGTGGCACATCTGCGGCGCAGACTCTTTTTCATTACGCATGACCTGCAGGCGCGGCATACTTTGCAGGCCATACTGGCGATGCGTCTCGGAACAGGCGGCTTCGCAGGTGCGGCAGCCAATACAGACGCTGGAATCAGCAATTACAAAACGGTTCACCGGGTCATCCTCGGGTGAAAGTCACTTTTGACGAAATCAGGCCGCGCAGGTGTCGGTTTCGACACTTGTCGACACTTCACAATTAATGGACCTGCGCCAGATGGCTTAAATCCACCGGCTGGTCGCGCTCCATCGCCTCATACAGACGGTCATAGACGGTGGCGATGATCGCCAGGTAGTGTTCCAGCACCGCTTCGCGGGAACGGTTACTGATGCGACCGTCAATTACGCCTTCCGCATCCAGCGTCGCCTGGGCGATCAGCCGTTTGTCATCGCCATTTTTGCTTTCTACGTAGTATTCGATGGTGTGGCTGTTAAAGCCTTCCGCCAGCGCGACATATACCTGAAAGTGGCCGAACAGCACGAAGCACAGCTCTTTGTCCGGCGCGCAGCTCATCGCGTGATGCAGACGCGCTTTCGACAGGGTGATGCCCTGAACCAGCGAGTTGCAGTAGGTGTGCCACTGCTCCTGATGCTGGCGGTGACGATCGGCGATGTAGTCCGCCTTTTCACTTAATTCCCAAATTGTCATCCCGGATCCTCCCGTTACATGAGATGCACCGGTTAAGCATTTTCCATGCCAATATTTATTTATTTGAATTTAAATGAATTATTAAAAACTCGCGCGCCATCACGACATGTCGATGACAGCCGCACGTCGTCGTCATCGACAGTTCCCCCACCGTTTATGGTCTCCTGGCATCGTTATTGCATATAGCCGCCATAGTATTAACGGAGGCCAACATGCACGAAATCACGCTAAGCCAGCGGGCGCTGGAAATTATTGAGCAACAGGCGCGGCAAAACGGCGCGCGCCGGGTCACCGGCGTGTGGCTGAAGGTCGGCGCGTTTTCCTGCGTGGAGGCCAGCGCCCTCACCTTCTGTTTTGAACTGGTGTGCCGCGGCACGCTGGCGGAAGGCTGCGCGCTGCACATTGCCGAACAACAGGCCGAATGCTGGTGTGAACGCTGTCAGCAGTATGTGCATCTTGTCTCTCAGCACGTCCGCCGCTGCCCGCACTGCGATAACGACCAGTTGCAGATCGTGGCGGATGATGGCTTACAGATTCAGCGTTTAGAATTGGAGTAAAAGATTATGTGTACGACATGCGGCTGCGGAGAAGGCAACCTTTATATCGAAGGCGATGAACATAACCCGCACTCGGCGTTTCGCAGCGCCCCCTTCGCCCCCGCCCCGCGCCAGACCATGACCATCACCGGCGTGAAAACCGATAACTTTGCCCCGACCCGCAGCGCGCAAGGCGATCTGCATTACGGCCACGGCGAAGCGGGTACCCACGCGCCGGGGCAAAGCCAGCGGCGGATGCTGGAAGTCGAAATCGACGTGCTGGATAAAAACAATCGCCTGGCGGCACGCAACCGCGCGCGCTTCGCGGCGAACAATCAACTGGTGCTGAATCTGGTCTCCAGCCCCGGCTCCGGTAAAACCACCCTGCTCACCGAAACCCTGACCCGCCTGAAAGGCATCGTCGACTGCGCGGTCATTGAAGGCGATCAGCAGACGGTCAACGATGCCGCGCGTATCCGCGCCACCGGCACGCCGGCGATTCAGGTCAATACCGGCAAGGGCTGCCATCTCGATGCGCAAATGATTGCCGACGCCTCTGCGCGTCTGCCGGCTGGCGATAACGGCATTCTGTTTATCGAAAACGTCGGCAACCTGGTCTGCCCGGCCAGCTTCGACCTTGGCGAACGTCATAAAGTGGCGGTGCTGTCGGTCACCGAAGGGGAAGATAAACCGCTGAAGTATCCGCATATGTTTGCCGCCGCCAGCCTGATGCTGCTCAACAAAGTCGACCTGCTGCCGTACCTCAACTTTGACGTCGAGAAGTGCCTCGCCTGCGCGCGGGAAGTGAATCCGCATATCGAGATTATTTTGCTCTCCGCCACCAGCGGCGAAGGCATGGACCAGTGGCTCAACTGGCTGGAGACGCAGCGATGTGCATAGGCATTCCGGGGCAAATTCGCACGATTGACGGCGTGATCGCGAAGGTTGAAGTGTGTGGCATTCAGCGCGAAGTCGATCTAACGCTGGTCGGCGCCGTCGACGAGCAGGGCCAGCCGCGCATCGGCCAGTGGGTGCTGGTACACGTCGGGTTCGCCATGAGCGTGATTAACGAAGCCGAAGCGCGCGATACCCTCGAGGCGCTGCAAAACATGTTCGAGGTTGAACCGGACGTCGGCGCGCTGCTGTACGGCGAGGAGCGATAATGCGTTTTGTTGATGAATACCGCGCGCCGGAGCAGGTGCTGCAGCTGGTCGAACATCTGCAGCAGCGCGCCCGGCTGCTGGACTACAGTGAAGCCCGCCCGCTGCGGATGATGGAGGTCTGCGGCGGCCATACCCACGCCATCTTTAAATTCGGCCTCGACCAGCTATTACCGAAGAATATTGAATTTATTCACGGCCCCGGCTGCCCGGTGTGCGTCCTGCCGATGGGCCGCATTGACGCGTGTATCGAGATAGCCAGCCGCCCGGAGGTGATTTTCTGCACCTTTGGCGATGCGATGCGCGTGCCGGGAAAAAACGGGTCGCTGCTGCAGGCGAAGAGTCGCGGCGCCGATGTGCGAATCGTTTACTCGCCGATGGACGCCCTGCGGCTGGCGCAGCAGAATCCGCAGCGCGAGGTGGTTTTTTTTGGTCTCGGTTTCGAAACCACCATGCCCGCCACCGCGCTGACGCTGCGTCAGGCCCGCGAGCGCAACGTCGACAACTTCTACTTTTTCTGTCAGCACATCACCTTGCTGCCGACGCTGCGCAGCCTGCTGGACCAGCCGGACAACGGTATCGATGCGTTTCTCGCCCCCGGCCATGTCAGTATGGTGATTGGCACCGACGCCTACGGTTTCATCGCCAGCGACTATCATCGGCCATTAGTCGTTGCTGGATTTGAACCACTTGATCTACTGCAAGGCGTGATCATGCTGGTTGAGCAGAAAATAGCGCAGCGCAGTCAGGTAGAGAATCAGTACCGTCGCGTGGTGCCGGATGCCGGTAACGCGCTGGCGCAGGCGGCAATCGCCGAGGTCTTTTGCCTGAGCGGCGATAGCGAATGGCGCGGCCTGGGGACGATCAACGATTCCGGCGTTTGCCTGACGCCAGATTATCAACGCTTTGACGCCGAGGCCCATTTCCGCCCGGCGCCGCAGCGCGTTTGCGACGACCCGCGCGCCCGCTGCGGTGAAGTGCTGACCGGGCGTTGTAAACCACACCAGTGCCCGCTGTTTGGTCGCGTCTGCAACCCGCAGAGCGCCTTTGGCGCGCTGATGGTCTCCTCAGAGGGCGCCTGCGCCGCCTGGTATCAATATCGCAGTCAGGAAAATAAAGCATGAAAAGCATTCAGTTAGCTCACGGTAGCGGCGGTCAGGCGATGCAGCAACTCATTGGCGAGCTGTTTATGCAGGCCTTCGCCAACCCCTGGCTGGCCGAACAGGAAGATCAGGCGCGTTTAGATCTCGCCGGGCTTGCCGCCCAGGGCGATCGGCTGGCCTTCTCAACGGACAGCTACGTCATTGATCCGTTATTTTTCCCCGGCGGCGATATCGGCAAACTGGCAATTTGCGGCACCGCCAACGACGTCGCGGTCAGCGGCGCCGTGCCACGCTATCTCTCCTGCGGGTTTATTCTCGAAGAGGGGCTGGAGATGGCGACGCTGGAAGCGGTGGTGCGCAGCATGGCAACTACCGCTCAGCAAGCTGGAATTGCCATTGTGACCGGCGATACCAAAGTGGTGCCGCGCGGCGCGGCAGATAAAATATTCATCAATACCGCCGGTATTGGCGCCATCCCCGGCGATATTCACTGGGGAGCGCAGCAGATTAGCGCCGGCGATGTGCTGCTGGTCAGCGGCACGCTCGGCGATCACGGCGCCACCATTCTTAACCTGCGCGAACAGCTGGGGCTGGACGGCGCATTATCCAGCGACTGCGCGGTGCTGACGCCGCTTATCCAGACCCTGCGCGAGATTCCGGGCATCAAAGCGCTGCGCGACGCCACCCGCGGCGGCGTCAACGCGGTGGCGCACGAGTTTACCGCCGCCAGCGGCTGCGGTATCGAGCTGCATGAAGCGAAGCTGCCGGTCAACGATACGGTGCGCGGCGTTTGCGAACTGCTGGGGCTCGACGCCCTGAATTTCGCCAACGAAGGTAAACTGGTGATTGCCGTCGCCAGAGAAGCCGCGCCGCGCGTACTTGAGCATTTACGGTCTCACCCGCTCGGGCAGTATGCCGCGATAATTGGCGACGTTGTCGAGCGCGCCGGCGTGCGCTCCGTTGGGTTATATGGCGTTAAACGCACGCTCGATCTTCCCCACGCCGAGCCGCTGCCGAGAATTTGCTAACCACTGAACCGGCCCGGAGGGCGGCAGCCGCCTTATCCTGGCGACGTCAAAGCGGCAACAATTGTTTTATTAACAGACTATTATTTGATTCATCTCTTTATTCTGCGCCGCGCTGCGGCGCTTTTTGGACTTAAGCAATGTCGTATACACCAATGGGCGATCTCGGGCAGCAGGGTCTGTTTGATATCACCCGTATTTTATTACAGCAGCCCGATCTGGCCGCGCTGAGCGAAACGCTAACCCGTCTGGTGCAGCAATCCGCGCTTGCCGACCGGGCGGCGATTATCTTGTGGAACCACGGCAACCATCGCGCCGCCAGGTACGCCTGCGACGACGCCGGGCAGCCGGCAAGCTACGAAGATGAAACCGTACTGGCTCACGGCCCGGTACGCCGCCTGCTGTCGCGCCCCGACGCGCTACATTGCGACAACGCGACCTTCGCCGAAACCTGGCCGCAGCTGGCCGCCAGCGGCATTTACCCGGAATTCGGCTACTACTGCCTGCTGCCGCTGGCGGCAGAAGGCCGCATCTTCGGCGGTTGTGAGTTCATCCGCGACGACAACCGGCCATGGAGCGAAAAAGAGTACCAGCGCCTGCATACTTTCGCGCAGATTGTCGCCGTCGTCACCGAGCAGATCCAAAACCGGGTCAGCAACAATGTCGATTACGACCTCCTGTGCCACGAGCGCGATAACTTCCGCATCCTGGTGGCCATCACCAACGCCGTCCTGTCGCGCCTCGATATTGACGAGCTGGTCAGCGAGGTGGCGAAAGAGATCCACCGCTATTTCCGCATCGACGCGATCAGCGTGGTGCTGCGCAGCAACCGCAAAGGCAAGCTCAATATCTACTCCACCCACTATCTCGACGCCAGCCATCCGGTCCACGACCAAAGCGAAGTCGATGAAGCCGGCACGCTAACCGAGCGGGTGTTTAAGAGCAAAGAGATGCTGTTGCTCAATCTGCATGAGCACGACTCGCTGGCGCCGTATGAGAAAATGCTCTTCGAGATGTGGGATAACCAGATCCAGACTCTGTGCCTGTTGCCGCTCATGTCCGGTAATACGCTGCTCGGGGTGCTGAAGCTGGCGCAGTGCGATGAGCAGGTGTTTACCACTACTAACCTTAAACTGCTGCGGCAAATCGCCGAGCGCGTATCGATAGCTATCGATAATGCCCTCGCCTATCGCGAAATCCAGCGGCTGAAAGAACGGCTGGTGGATGAAAACCTGGCGCTCACCGAACAGCTCAACAACGTCGAAAGCGAGTTTGGCGAAATCATCGGTCGCAGCGAAGCGATGCACAGCGTGCTCAAGCAGGTGGAGATGGTGGCGCAGAGCGACAGTACGGTGCTGATTCTCGGTGAAACCGGCACCGGTAAGGAACTGATTGCCCGCGCTATTCATAACCTGAGCGGGCGCAACGGCCGACGGATGGTGAAAATGAACTGCGCGGCGATGCCCGCGGGCCTGCTGGAAAGCGATCTGTTCGGCCACGAGCGCGGCGCTTTTACCGGCGCCAGCGCCCAGCGCATCGGCCGCTTCGAACTGGCGGACAAAAGCTCGCTGTTCCTCGATGAGGTCGGCGATATGCCGCTGGAGCTGCAGCCGAAGCTGCTGCGCGTTCTTCAGGAGCAGGAATTCGAACGCCTGGGCAGTAATAAACTGATTCAGACCGATGTACGGCTGATCGCCGCCACCAACCGAGATCTCAAACAGATGGTTATCGATCGTGAATTCCGCAGCGATCTTTACTATCGGCTCAATGTGTTCCCGATCCACCTGCCGCCGCTGCGCGAACGGCCGGACGATATTCCGCTGCTGGTGAAAGCGTTCACCTTCAAAATCGCCCGCCGTCTGGGGCGCAACATCGACAGTATTCCGGCGGAGACCCTGCGTACGCTTTCGCGCATGGAGTGGCCGGGCAACGTGCGCGAGCTGGAAAACGTCGTCGAGCGCGCGGTGTTGTTAACCCGCGGCAACGTACTGCAACTGTCGCTGCCGGAAATGCATATTGAACAGGAGACCCTAGCGCCGGAAGTGCTGCCGGAGGAAGGCGAAGATGAATATCAGCTGATCGTCCGGGTATTGAAAGAGAGCAACGGCGTGGTGGCCGGGCCAAAAGGCGCCGCCCAGCGCCTGGGGCTCAAGCGCACGACGCTGCTGTCGCGCATGAAGCGTTTAGGCATTAATAAGGATCGGTTAGTCTAGCCCGGCGATATGTCTTTCATGGCGTAGGGATTTTCCCGGAGGCGGCGCATTGCGCCTTCTCCGGGCTACCAAATCGCACAGGACCGTAGGTCGGATAAGCATCGCGCCATCCGACAAAATAACGCGTCGCCCCATTGAATATCGGACAGAACCCGAGCCAGCGCAGCCCCAGGAAACCTGCAGCTAGCAAAGACACGGGCCGTGGAAACTGTTATCGGTTTGCAACTTTTTAGCTTGAGAAAACCTTTATCTCGTTTCACTTCAGAGAATCTTGCGCCCCCGGGTAATTTTCCTGCAATCTATTTGCCGTAGTGCAGGGAGCGCACAGGGGGCGGCCAGTCGCCGCCGCCCCCTGTACCCCCGGGCTCTGGCCGCCAAAATCGCCACTTCGTGGTACCTTCGACTTATCCCGGCAGGCTTCGGGTCGGGCCGAGGCAGCGTCCTTGCAAAACACGGCCCTCAGCCCGCATCCATGCGGGCTGCCCCGGCCTCCCGGGAACGTCTCAGCGATTTTGAGGCCACTAACACCAGCAGTTTCAGTAACCACGGGTACAGCGGTAAAGATCTTCAGCTCGCCATGGCACGGACCGTAGGTCGGATAAGCGTAGCGCCATCCGACAAAATAACGGCGCGACCAATCGAATACCGGACCGCCTTGGGTTAACCCCCTCACAATCCTTCTCAACCTAATCATTACCCCAACATCTAAATAAGAATTATTTTCATTTATAAATAGCTTGTGCTATATAACATAGCAAAGGCTATAAACGATGATTAATTAATCGCAATACTGTGAGGGATCCTATGCCGCATCTGCCGCCGTTCAAGCACCTGTTGTTCTCCGCCGCATTAGCGCTGCTTGCCATCGCCCCCGCTCAGGCGCAAGAAAAATTCAAAGTCATTACCACCTTCACCGTGATCGCCGATATGGCGCAGAACGTCGCCGGCGACGCCGCTGACGTCAGCTCAATCACCAAACCGGGCGCGGAAATTCACGAATATCAGCCGACGCCGGGCGACATCAAACGCGCGCAGGGGGCGAAGCTCATTCTCGCCAACGGTCTCAACCTCGAACTGTGGTTCGCCCGTTTTTATCAGCACCTGAACGGCGTACCGGAAGTGGTGGTCAGCAACGGTATTCAGCCGATGGGCATCAGCGATGGCCCGTACAACGGCAAGCCCAACCCGCACGCCTGGATGTCGGCGGATAATGCGCTGATCTACGTCGATAATATTCGCGATGCGCTGGTGAAATACGATCCCGTCAATGCCGACACCTATCGCCGTAACGCCGAGGCCTACAAAGATAAAATCCGCCAGACCATGGCGCCGCTGAAGGCCGAACTGGCGAAACTGCCGGCAGACAAACGCTGGCTGGTCACCAGCGAAGGCGCATTCTCCTATCTGGCGCGCGATAACGGCCTGCAGGAGCGTTATCTATGGCCGATTAACGCCGACCAGCAGGGCACGCCGCAGCAGGTGCGCAAAACCATCGACACCATGAAGAAGGAGCATATCCCGACCATCTTCAGTGAAAGCACCATCTCCGACAAACCGGCGCGACAGGTCGCCCGTGAAGCCGGCGCCCACTATGGCGGCGTACTGTATGTCGACTCACTGAGCGCCGCCGACGGCCCGGTGCCGACCTATCTTGACCTGCTGCGCGTCACCACCGAAACCATCGTCAAAGGGATCAACGATGGCCTGAGGAAACAGTCATGATTGCGCCACAAGCGGGACTTATCGTCGACCAGGTCACGGTGACCTATCGCAACGGCCACACCGCCCTTCGCGATGCAACGTTCAGCGTACCGCGCGGATCGATTGCCGCGCTGGTGGGGGTCAACGGTTCCGGTAAATCGACGTTGTTCAAAGCGCTGATGGGCTTCGTGCGCGTCGGCCACGGCGATATCGCCATTCTCGGCCAGCCGGTCAACCGCGCGCTCCGGCAAAACCTTGTCGCCTACGTACCGCAATCGGAAGAGGTGGACTGGTCCTTTCCGGTGCTGGTGGAAGATGTGGTGATGATGGGCCGCTATGGCCATATGGGCTGGCTGCGGCGGGCGAAGCCCCGCGACCGGCAGATTGTCGATGCCGCGCTGGCCCGCGTAGGGATGAGCGAATACCGCGAAAGGCAAATTGGCGAGCTCTCCGGCGGGCAGAAAAAGCGCGTGTTCCTCGCCCGCGCCATTGCTCAGGAAGGCAAAGTGATCCTGCTCGATGAGCCGTTTACCGGCGTCGATGTGCAGACCGAAGCGCGGATCATCACCCTGCTGCGAGAACTGCGCGACGAAGGCTGTACCATGCTGGTCTCTACCCATAACCTCGGTTCAGTCAGCGAATTTTGCGATTACACGGTGATGGTGAAAGGCACCGTGCTGGCCAGCGGCCCGACGGAGACCACCTTCACCGCCGAGAACCTGGAACTGGCCTTCAGCGGCGTGTTGCGTCACGTCACACTCACCGGTGCGGAAGAACGCATTATTACCGACGATGAGCGGCCGTTTATCAGCCATCGCGCGGCGGGGGGCCAACGATGAGCTGGCTGCTGGAGCCGTTTGGCTATCAATACATGCTCAACGCGATGTGGGTCTCGGCATTAGTCGGCGGCGTCTGCGCCTTTCTCTCCTGCTACCTGATGCTCAAAGGCTGGTCGCTGATTGGCGACGCCCTCTCCCACTCGATCGTTCCCGGCGTCGCCGGCGCTTATATGCTCGGCCTGCCCTTTGCGCTCGGCGCGTTTCTCTCCGGCGGCCTGGCGGCAGGCAGCATGCTGTTTCTTAACCAGCGTTCGCGGCTTAAAGAGGACGCCATCATCGGGCTGATTTTCTCATCGTTTTTCGGCATCGGCCTGTTTATGGTGTCGCTGAATCCGACCTCGGTGAACATTCAAACCATTATTCTCGGCAACATTCTCGCCATCGCTCCGGAGGATATTATCCAGTTGGCGGCGATTGGCTTTATTTCGATGGCGATCCTGTTGCTGAAGTGGAAAGACCTGATGGTCACCTTCTTCGATGAGAACCATGCCCGCTCAATTGGCCTTAACACCAGCGGCCTGAAGCTGCTGTTCTTCACTCTGTTGGCTGCCTGCACCGTGGCGGCGCTGCAAACCGTCGGCGCGTTTCTGGTCATCTGTCTGGTCGTGACGCCCGGCGCCACCGCCTGGCTGTTAACCGACCGCTTCCCGCGTCTGCTGGCCATTGCCGTCGCTATCGGCAGCCTGACCAGCTTCTTCGGCGCGTGGCTGAGCTACTATCTTGATGGTGCCACCGGCGGCATCATCGTGGTGGCGCAGACGCTGCTGTTCTTAGCCACCTTTGTCTTCGCGCCGAAGCACGGCCTGCTGGCCAACCGCCGCCGCGCCAGGGAGGCCTCATGCTAACGATGCTCCTTGAACCATTACAGTTTCCGTTTATGGTCAACGCGATGCTGGTGGCGACGATCGTCGCCGTCCCCTGCGCGCTGCTGTCGGTATTTCTGGTGTTAAAAGGCTGGGCGCTGATGGGTGATGCCATGAGCCACGCGGTGTTTCCCGGCGTGGTGGTGGCCTACATTATCGGCATCCCCTTCGCCATCGGCGCGTTTATTGCCGGCTTATTTTGCGCCGTCGCCACCGGTTTTCTCGACGATAATAGCCGCATCAAACGCGATACCATTATGGGGATCGTCTTCTCGGGGATGTTCGGCGCCGGGCTGGTGCTGTACGTGGCGATTCAATCCGAGGTCCATCTCGACCATATTCTGTTTGGCGATATGCTGGGAATATCCGCCAGCGATATCGGGCAAACGGCGGTGATTGCGCTGGCGATTGCGCTGATTATCGGGCTAAAGTGGCGCGATTTTTTACTGCACGCTTTTGATCCGAATCAGGCCAAAGCCAGCGGCCTGCGCTGCGGGCTGCTGCATTATGGCCTGCTTTGCATGATCGCGCTGACTATCGTCGCGACGTTAAAGTCGGTGGGGATTATTCTGTCGATTTCGCTGCTGATAGCGCCCGGCGCTATCGCTCTGCTGCTGACGCGGCGCTTTGTCAGCGCATTATTGCTGGCAACGGTAATCGCCGTGGGCTGTTCGCTGGCGGGCGTCTGGCTGTCGTTTTATCTCGATAGCGCGCCGGCGCCAACCATCGTGGTGCTGTTTACCGCGCTGTTCGTGCTGGCCTTTGTCGCCAGCACGATCCGTGACGGCCAGAAACAGAAGGCGTCAGCAACGCTCTCCGGTAGCGGCTAACGCCAGCATGAATGCCAGGAGCTGTAGCCCTGCTAAACGCAGCGCGAGCAGGGAGAATTGTCGGATGGCGCTACGCTTATCCGACCTACAGTCCGTGCGGCCTGCCTTTAATTTATTCACCATGCTGGCTGAAACTGTCGGTGTTGGCGATCTCAAAACCCCCGGTGGCGCTGCCGCTTACCGGGGCTACAGCGCTGTGCGATTTGGTAGCCCGGAGAAGGCGCAACGCGCCGCGTCCGGGAGAACCCCTTAAAAAAGTTGCCAACCGATAACAGTATCTACGCTCCTTCAACCGCGATCCCCGGTGGCGGCGAAGCGCAGCGCAAGCCGGGGAAAGGCCGCTATTTTTTCGGCCGGTATTTTTCCGGCAGCTCCGGCACCGGCCGCCTGTCGTCAATCAGGTGACGAATGGTCAGAATCGGATGCCGCCAGAGCATCCGCGGCCCGGCCCAGCGCATGATCTGCTTCATCTCTTCCCGCTTCGCCGGTTGATAGCAGTGTACCGGACACTGTTTACAGGCCGGCTTCTCTTCGCCAAATACGCACTTATCCAGGCGCTTGTCGGCGTAGGTATTGAGCGCCTGGTAATGTTCACCCTCGTCACGAGCGTCCGGGCAGCGGCGTTGATACAGCCGAATCATACAACTGATAGTCTTTTTTTCACGGTCGATGCGCTTACCCATGCCACAGCCTCAAGCCAATAAGATGCATTCATTATATACCTTTGTATCTATCAGGGCATCTCACTGCTTCAGATGCTGAATTAGCTGCAGCGCGGCTCCGGATAACACGCCAAAATGGCTCCAGGCATAGAAATCTCTGACAAACACGCTGCCTTCCGCTTCCAGCGGGCGCAACAATCCAAGCTTCTCTTCCAGTCGATAGACGGGGGCGGGCATTGACGTTAAAAGGTCGCTCTCAGCGATAAAGGATTTTATCGCCGCGGATGAAGCGCACTCGATAATCGGAACCGGACAGGGCAGCTGATGCGAGCGAAAAATATCTTCGAGGATAAGCATCGGCGTGCTTAACGGCGGCGGCATGATCCACGGATAATCCAGCATCGCCGCAAGCGACAGGCGCTTGTCTTTTTGCAGCGGATGGTCTGGCCTTGAAATGATACAAATACGGTCCTGCCAGTTAATTTTTCCGCGAACCACGATTTTATCGTCGTGGGGCAAGGGCCCGCAAAGGGCGATATCTATTTCATGCATCAGCAGCAGTTTAAATAACTCTGAGTCAATGCGGTCTAAGATTTTGATATGTATCTGGGGATGGCTTTTATGAAAGGCGGCTAATTTATCAATAAAGTGGCTGGTTAACAGGCTGGATACGCAGCCGATTCTCAAAATCCCCTTGCCCGCTCCGCGGATCAGCGCCATCTCCTCTCTGGCCTTGTTCTCCGTGTTCAACATTGTCATGGCATAGGGTAAAAACGCGCTGCCATACTCGCTTAACGCCATTCCATGCTTGTGCCGTTCAAATAAGGTGGCATTCAGATCCTCTTCCAGGGACAGCAACAATCGGCTGAGTCCGGATTGCGTAATCCCCATTTTCTCCGCTGCCAGGGTCATATTCCCTTCGCTGGCGACGGTCAGAAAGGCTTGTATCTGTTTAATTTTCATAGCCATGACAATTACTCATTGAACGGATTGTTTTTACATTTCCCCCTCGCTTCTTTTTGCGTCAAAAATGCAGTAATCAAGGAAAATCAATATTGCAACAGCGGCGAATTTCCAGGGGGGAATCATTCTCAATATTTATAGTTCAACACTCTGTCTCTAACAATAATTTATAATGAGAATACATCACTATGACACAGAACAACATTCTATTAATTCTTGGCGCTATATTACCCGTTATCATTACCGTTCTCATTGGCTATATCAGCGGTAAACGTAAAGACTTCAATTGGCAACAGGCTGGTGATATTAATAAAATTGTAATGCTGTATGCTTTACCACTGAGTATTTTCAGTAATATGGTCATGACGCCGCGGCATATCGTGATGAGCATGGGCCCTGTCGCCATCGCCATTATCCTTGCGCTAATTCTGAGTTTTGTTATTCCTTTAGTTATTGCCCGTTATATCTGCAAACGCTCCCTGGCGCTCAGTACTTTACAGGCTCTGGCCATCGGCTCGCCGGCCGTTCCCTTCATTGGCACCTCGGTACTGGCTTTTTTATTCGGCACCGTCAGCGCCTCATTAATTACTGTTTCCAGTATTACGCAAAATGTCTTCCAGCTTCCGCTGGTGATGATTCTGATGTCCGTTGCAACGGGGGATAAAAGCCAGAATATCTCTTTTACCACGCGGGTGATCAACGCCATCAAGCAGCCGGTGGTATGGTCGCCGGTTGTCGCGCTGATATTAGTATTAATGGATATTCATATTCCTGAAACCGTATCAATGTCGCTAGGCCTGCTGGGTAAGGCCTCCGGTGGACTGGCGCTGTTTGCCGCAGGCATCGTGCTTTATACTCGCAGCATTGTCATCACCTCAGCCACTATTATTACCGTCATCGCTCGTAATATTCTGGTGCCCGGCGCCTGCTACCTCATTTTGTTAAAAATGGGTTTCAGCATGGAGCAAATAAAACAAGTGGTATTAACGATGGCGATTCCTGTGGGTTCGATCGCCATTATTATCGCCATGCAATATAAGTCCGGCGAGCAAGAAATGGCCTCGACCATGGCGCTAAGTATTATTACTTCCATCATTACGATGGGCGCATTTATTTTCCTGACCTTTTAATCACGGCGATAACATCGCGTTAATCCGGAGAGAATATGACTTCTATCACTGTATCGGCCGCTGAATTATTACTGCACCGGCTTCAGGCCCTCGACGTGGCCTATATTTTTATTAATTCGGGTACCGATTATCCCCCGGTTATTGAAGCGTGGGCCAAAATGCGCGCCACGGGACAACAGGTACCGGAGCTGGTGATATGTCCCCACGAGAACGCCGCCATCGGCATGGCCCACGGCTATTATCTCGGGAGCGGGAAAGTGCAGGCCGTCATGGTCCACACCAACGTAGGCCTGGCCAATGCCGCCTGCGGCGTTATCAATCTGGCCAACAGCAATATTCCGGTGCTGATTTTTGGCGGACGCACGCCGATTAGCGAGCATTCACACTTTGGTTGTCGCAACACGCCGATTGGCTACGGCCAGGAGATGCGCGATCAGGCGGCGCTCATTCGTGAGTCGGTGAAATGGGACTTCGAATTACGCATTGCCGATCAGGTCGGCGAGCATGTTGACAGAGCATGGGCGATAGCCCGTTCATTGCCAAAGGGGCCGGTGTATTTGAGCCTGCCCCGCGAGCCGCTATGCGAAACGTTCACCATCGATGAACAAGCGCTTTATGCCTCCCCCACCCAGCAGCCGGTCCGCTATGCGCCAACGCGGGCGGATATTGCCAGCGCCGCCGATGCGATAGCCAATGCCAGACAGCCGGTCATCTTCGCCCAGCGCGGCGCAAGAACGTCTGGTGGCTTTGCGCGGCTCAATACCCTGGTTAAGGAGTGGGCTATTCCGGTGGTGGAATACTGGGGTACTGAAGTCACCCTTAGCAGCGACAATCCTATGCTGGCCGGCAGCGATCCCAAAGGCTGGCTTTCCGCTGCCGACGTCATCATCATTATCGACTCACAGGCCCCGTGGATCATCGAAGAAAGCCGCTGCAACGAAAGCTGTAAGGTGATCCAGATCGGCCCCGATCCGCTTTTTTCCCGCTACCCCGTCCGCGGCTATCGCGCCGATATCAATCTGGCCGGAGAAACCGACGAGGTATTCGAACTTTTACAAGAGGCGCTCCAGCCGCTTGTGGCGGCGAAGCAACAGCAGGTGGCTGAACGTGAAAAGCATGTGCTTAGCCTGATACAACACGCGAAGGACCAACGTGAAGCCCTCCTCCACGCCGGCCAAAAAGGAGCGATTGGCAAACCCTGGCTGAGCTATTGCCTGGGTCAGCTTGCCAACCAACACCAGGGGAAGATCGTCTCCGAACTGACAACAATGCCGCAGTTTGCCGGCCTGACTCAGGCGGACAGTTATTACCAGGAAGCGCTGGCGGGCGGTCTGGGTGAAGCGTTGCCCATCGCCTTGGGGCTGCAGCTCGCCCGGCGGGGTGAGCTTATCATCGCCGCCGTGGGCGACGGCTCCTATCTCTTTGCCAATCCGGCGGTGTGCCACCACATCGCGGAAGTGATGAAGCTCCCCGTGCTGGTGGTGGTCGGCAACAATGGCGGCTGGGGAGCGGTGGCGGGCGGCACCCGGGCGCTCTATCCCGACGGCTATGCCGCTAAAATGAACGCTATCCCGGCCACCGCGTTCTCGTCGTCGCCAGATTTCGCCGCCCTCGCCGCCTCCAGCCGCGCGGCTGCGCTGACAGTTTCGTTGGCGGAAGATCTCCCCGGCGTACTGGAAGAGGCGGTATCCATTATCCGCACCCGCCGACAAAGCGTGCTGGTCAACGTTGAGCTAGGACGTTAATCACAGCCAGCCGTTTTAGACCTGCTTCCCGGCATTATCCACATGCCCCAGCGCTTTTTCCGGGAAGCAGACGTCTCTCACCCGCCGTTTCAGCTCGGCCGCATCCGGAAAACCGCCGTCCTGCTTGCGCTCCCAGATGAGCGCCTCATCGACGCTCACCGTAAAAATGCCGCCGGTACCGGGCACCAGCGTGACCGAAGCGATATCGGTACTAAAGGTATGCAGCAGCTCCTGGGCCATCCAGCTGGCGCGCAGCATCCAGTTGCATTGGGAACAGTAGGTTATGGTAACCGCCGCTTTATGAGTCATGTTGTGTTGCTCCCGTCCGAAGGAATGTAAACAAAATGCAGAATATACCCGTCAGACTGCAAGTTGCATGTGCGTTGGCTTCCTCGCTCACCCCAGTCACTTATTTGAGTAAGCTCCAGGGGATTCTCTGCGTCGCCGCCTGCCTGCAACTCGAATTATTTAGGGTATAGGTAAATATTTTGTTGCAAACGATAATACCTATCATTACCATTCGCAATTACTAAATCAGGAATACCACTGTCCGCCAGGGAAAACACGGACCAACCTGCACTCTGGAAGTAACGCGTGAGCCGATACTAATAATTATCAAGGCGTGGCTACTAATGTACAAATCGACTCAATCAGCAGCATGGCGTAAGAAAAGCCTGCTGGCGACTTCTCTGCTCGCAGCAATCGCGCAGAATGCCGCTATCGCGGCCGTGACCCAGGATAACACGACGGATAGCGCGGAACAGATGGTGGTGACCGCCCCGGCCCCACAGCTGAAAGCCGGCAGCGAGCACGCGGTGAGCGCGCAGGAACTGCAGGACAAAGGCGCCAACGACTTCGGCTCAATCATGCGTTATGAACCCCTCATCAGCGCCACCGGCGCCAGCGGCGGTTCCGGCAACGGTAAAAGCGGTTTCGATCGCGGCGGCTATACCGGCTACAACATCCGCGGTCTTGAAAGCAACCGCGTCGGCATCGATGTTGACGGCATTGCCCAGCCGAACGCCACCGGCCGCGGCTACGTTGGCCGTTCCGGCCTCAACACCTTTGGCATTGGCCGCGATTATATCGACCCCTATATGTACGGCAGCGTGGATATTCAGTCGGGAGCCACCTCAACCGAGACCGCTAACAGCTCAATCGGCGGCAACGTCTCCTTCCGCCCGAAATCGGCGGATGACTATCTGCGCCCGGGCAAAACCAGCGCCTTTGGCTATCAGAGCGGCTACGACTCTTCCGACCGCAGTTGGCATAACGGCGTCACCGTCGCCGGCGGCGATGAAACGCTGCGCGGCATTTTCGTCTACAGCCGCCGCGATGGCCAGGAAACCGAGAACAACAGCGGTACCGTCGACGCTTACCCGGCAAACTGGCACTCTGACGCGTTTATGGCCTCCGGCATCTGGCAGCCGAACGATGAACATAAGTTCACCAGCACCTTCGACTACTATCACAAGACCAACCACAGCCACTTCGATTCGTGGGACTCCAGCGGTAACAGCGTGATCGGTACCGCCAACCAGACCAACCAGACGCGGCGCTGGGGGTTGAGCCTGAAGGACGACTGGACGCCGATGAACGATTACATCGACAGCGTCTCGACCAAGGTTTACTACCAGCATACCGAGGCTCACGACTGGACCTGGATGCCGGATAGCGTCACCCGCAAAATGCAGACGGTCAATTCCGACTACGATACCGATACCTGGGGCCTGCAGACCGCGCTCGCGAAAAGCATCGGCCGTCACGACCTGAGCGCCGGTTTTAATGCCAGCACGACCAAAACCCAGCGGCCGTTTAGCCAGTCGCCGATCCCCAGCGTCTACAGCGAAATTATGCAGCCGGAAGCAGACAGCCGCAGCTACACCCTCGGCGGCTACGTGCAGGATAAGATCAACTTCGATCTCGATAGCCACAATTTCGCGATTATTCCCGGCGTACGCGTGACGCATCAGTCGACTAAACCGGAAGATCTGTCCGATCTTAGCGCCAACAGCAGCGTGCTCACCGAATCGTCGGTGGCGAATCTGTATGGTAAAAACAGCGATACCCAAGTGCTGCCGTCACTGGCGTTCCAGTACGACATTACGCCGCGGCTGATGACCTATCTGCAGTACCAGCGCGGCGCGCAGTTCCCGAATGCCAGCCAGCTGTATGGTTCGTGGAACCTGGGCTCCAGCTATGCCGGCAGCCAGCAGTACGCGCTAATCGGCAACAACGATCTGAAAACCGAGACCAGCGACAATATCGAATGGGGTATCAAGGGCGAAGTCACCGAAGGCATCACCGTGCGTACCGCGCTGTTCTACAACAGCTATAAGAACTTTATCGCCTATACGCGTTATTCGCGCGCCAACAATCCGGGCAAATTCACTAACGTCCCGTCGAATATTTACACCATTTATCAAGCGGAAAACCGCGATAAAGCCTATATCTACGGCGGCGAGATCAGCACTAAGTTTAACTTCGGCACCTGGTTTGAGCAGGTCGATGGCCTGAGCGCCACCCTCGCCTGGGGCTATAGCGAAGGGAAATCGAAATCCAGCTACTACGGCGATAAATACGTCGACCTCGACAGCGTCGCGCCGATGAAAGCGATCGTCGGCGTGGCGTGGGACGATCCGGCTAAGCGCTACGGTACGGCGCTGACCGCCACCTTTGTTAAGGGCAAACAGGCCACCGCCACCAGCCGCGAGAGCTACAACAACACCGGCTCCGCCATCGCCGACTCCAGCACCGAATATATGCGCGTGCCGGGCTACGGCATGCTGGACTGGACCGCTTACTGGCAGGTGGCGAAGAACGTTCGTCTCAACGGCGGGGTTTACAACATTACCGACCGTAAATACTGGGATTACCTGAGCAGCCGCAACATCGAGACCAGTACTAATCAGGATGCCAACGATAAAGCGCTGGCTGTGATGCCCGGAAGGACCTGGCAACTGGGCGTGAATATCGATTTCTGATCGCCCGAATAATAACAAACCTGCACCCCGGCCCGCGGGCCGGGGATATTCATCGTAGAGAAGGATGTGGATTATGCAAAACGCACACGACGATCTGTGGCAGCGCTACCAGGCCACCAAAGCCCGCTCCACCGCCAAATATGCCCGCGACATCGCCGCAGAGATGGGAATTAGCGAAGCCGAATTAACCGCCGCGCGCGTTGGTCACGATGCCGTGCGTCTACACGACGACGTACGGGCGATTATCGCCGCCCTGGAGAGCGTCGGCGAAACCAAATGCATCTGCCGCAACGAATACGCGGTGCACGAGCAGGTCGGCGAATTTACCCATCAACACCTGAGCGGCCACGCCGGGCTGGTGCTCAACCCGCGGGCGCTCGACCTGCGCCTGTTCCTCAGCCAGTGGTCGAGCGTGTTCCACCTCAACGATAACGGCCGCCAGAGCATCCAGTTCTTCGACCCGCACGGCGACGCCCTGCTTAAGGTCTATGCCACCGGGCAAACCGATATGGCGGCATGGCAAACGCTGGTAGACAAATTCAGCGAGACGGCGCCCGGCGCGCTGACGATTCGCCCGGCCGATCGCGTGAAGTACGCCGACGCCGCCGACGCCGCGGCGCTGGAAAACGAGTGGCGCGCGATGACCGATGTGCACCAGTTCTTCGGTCTGCTGCGTAAACACAATCTTTCCCGTCAGCAGGCCTTCCGCCTGGTGAGCGACGATCTGGCCTGCCGCATCGACAATAATGCGCTGCCGGGACTGCTGGAAACGGTGCGCCAGGACGGCAATGAAATCATGATCTTCGTCGGCAACCGCGGCTGCGTGCAGATCTTCACCGGCGCGCTGGAAAAGCTGGCGCCGATGCGCGGCTGGATCAACATCTTCAACAGCGCCTTCACCCTACATCTGCGCGAAGACAGCGTGGATGAAATCTGGGTCACCCGTAAACCGACCTCCGATGGCCACGTGACCAGCGTCGAACTGTTTGCCAAAGACGGTACGCAAATCGCTCAACTGTACGGCCAGCGCAGCGAAGGCCACCCGGAGCAAGAACAGTGGCGCGCGCAGGTGGCGCGTCTGTGTGCGGAAGGGCAGCCGGCATGAAACGTTGGGGAATACTGCTTGCCGCACTGCCGCTGTTCGCCAGCGCGGCCGCCGAACGGGTGATTTCCCTCGGCGGCGACGTTACCGAAATCGTCTACGCGCTGAACGCCGGGCAGCAACTGGTGGCGAAGGACAGCACCAGCACCTGGCCTGCCGCCGCGCAAAAGCTACCGGACGTCGGCTATCTACGGCAATTAAGCGCCGAGGGGATCCTCTCCTTACGCCCGCAACTGGTACTGGCCAGCGCGCAGGCGCAGCCGTCGCTGGTGCTGCAGAAAGTGCAGGAAAACCAGGTTAAGGTCGTCAACGTGCCGGGCGGCGATAACCTTGCCGCTATCGATAACAAAATCGCCGTTATCGCCGAAGCGTTAGGTAAAACTCCGGCTGGCGACGTGCTGCGCCAGCAGATCCGGCAGCAGATAGCCGCCCTTCCCACGCGCCCTATCGCCAAACGGGTACTGTTTATCCTCAGCCACGGCGGGATGAATACCATGGTGGCCGGGCAGCACACCGCCGCCGATGGCGCGATTCGCGCCGCCGGGCTGCAAAATGCGATGCAGGGTTTCGACCATTATCGCGCGATGTCGCAGGAAGGGGTGGCCGCAAGCCAGGCGGATCTGGTGGTGATTTCCGCCGATGGCCTCAAAGGGATGGGTGGCGAAAGCGGGCTATGGAAACTGCCCGGTCTGGCGCAAACGCCGGCAGGCCGCCATAAACAGCTACTGGCGATCGACGATATGTCCCTGCTCGGCTTCGGCCCGCGTACGCCGCAGGCGATCCTCGAACTGCGGCAAAAAGCGGAGCAGTCACCCTGATGCGCCCTGCCCTCGTTCGCCATCTGCTGTTGATGACGCTGCTGCTGGTCGTATTGACGCTCTACGCGACCACCCTCGGCGCAATGCGATTGCCATTGATCAACCTGCTACCCTCCGGCGATGAAATCCTGCGCCATATCTGGCTGACGATCCGTCTGCCGCGAGTGCTGCTGGCGCTGCTGGTCGGCGCCGCGCTGGCCCTGTCCGGCTGCGTGATGCAGGGGCTGTTTCGCAACCCGCTCGCCGATCCAGGTCTGCTGGGTATCAGCAGCGGCGCGGCGCTGGCGGTGGCCTGCTGGCTGGTGCTGCCGCTCAGCGTGCCGGCGCTGTTAGCCCTGTATATGCCGATGCTGGCGGCGTTTATCGGCAGCCTGGCGGTGATGGTGGTGATTTTTATCCTCAGCCGCGCAGGCGACGGTTCGCTGTCGCGGCTGCTGCTGGTGGGGATCGCCATCAACGCCTTATGCGGCGCGCTGGTCGGCGTGCTGGCGTGGCTAAGCAACGATGCTCAGCTACGCCAGCTGTCGCTGTGGGGAATGGGAAGCCTCGGCCAGGCCGAATGGCCGACGCTGCTGGTGGCGACCAGCTTGATTATTCCGGCGTCAATAGCGGTGTGGCGGATGGCAACACGTCTTAATCTGCTGCAACTCGGCGATGAAGAGGCGCACTATCTCGGCGTTAACGTGCGGGCGCTGCAGCGGCTGCTGTTGCTATGCAGCGCGGTACTGGTCGCCGCGGCGGTGGCGATAAGCGGCGTCATCGGCTTTATCGGCCTGGTGGTGCCGCATCTGATGCGACTGTGGCTGGGGGCGGACCACCGCGGGCTTATCCCCGGATCGCTGCTGGCGGGCGCGATTCTGCTGCTGATTGCCGATACCCTGGCGCGCACCGTCGCCGCGCCGGCGGAGATGCCGGTGGGGCTGCTGACCAGCCTGTTGGGCGCGCCGTGGTTCCTGTGGCTGATATTTCGTCGGGAGAAACCAATCCATGGATAAAGACTATCTGGCGCAAGGTCTGTCGCTGCGGCTCGGCCAACGACAGGTGATTGACCAGGTTTCGCTGACGCTTCGCGGCGGCGAGATGACCGCGCTGATCGGCCCGAACGGCGCGGGAAAATCCACCCTGCTGCGGCTGCTAACCGGCTTCCTTACCCCGGACAGTGGCGAACGCATGATGGACGGCAAAGCGCTGGAGCGCTGGTCGCCGCAGGCGCTATCGCGCCGCCGGGCGGTGATGTTGCAGCGCACTCCACTCCAGGCCGACTGGACGGTGGAAACGGTTATCGCCATGGGGCGCTCGCCGTGGGAAGCGACCGCCAGTCCGCAGACTCTGCGCGATATTATGGTGGAAACCGGCTGCGATCATTTGCGCGGCAGGCGCTATCCGTCGCTTTCCGGCGGCGAGCAGCAGCGGGTACAGCTGGCCCGTTGCCTCGCCCAACTGTGGCAAAACGGCGCGCCGCAGGGCTGGCTGTTTATGGATGAACCCACCTCGGCGCTGGATCTCTACTATCAACAGCATCTGCTGCGCCTGCTCAAACGACTGACCGCGAGCGGCCAGCTGCATGTCTGCGTGGTGCTGCACGATCTCAACCTCGCAGCCCTGTGGGCCGACCAGATTCTGCTGCTACACCAGGGACAGGTGGTCGCGCAGGGCACGCCGCGTCAGGTTATTCAGCAAGAAATCATTAGCCGTTGGTACGGGGCGGACGTGCGCCTCGGCCAGCACCCGGAAAAAGCGATTCCGCAGGTTTATCTGGCGCCCTGAACGCCACGCGCGGTCAGCTTAGCTGATGGCCGCGCGTTTGCATTTGATTAACCAACTGATATTAACAATATTGTTAAGTTACTCGCTGGAAGTTATGCTTTTATTTCTTACTGATGACGTTCCCTATGAAGAAGCACTCAAAATCGTACTACTCGATGTAAATGATGGCGTGAAAGAAATATTGACGCTGGGTGGCGCGTACCTGACAGATTCGTTCACTGACCTGAAAATACATTCAAATTCAGTCGAGTTCAGCTTTATTGGCGATACGACATGGCGGGTTGAAATACCCTCAAGGCCCTTCATTCAGCTCCCATTCACCGGCGACCCGCGCGGCGTTTCACGTCCTCTGATGTTAAAACATTATATTAAAATCTGCGCTCACCCTGCACCTGCACGCTTCGATGGCAGCCGCTAATATTGTAAGTATCCCGGCAAACGAACCAATCTTCCAAAATGGGTAGAGGGGGCTGGTATTGAACACAAGAGAAAACAGACTAGAGTTCTGGCTAAATAGCTGTGTGAAATAGTACTCCACTTTTAACCAGCTTTTATGAAACAAGAGTTCTATCCATACCCTATCTGGTGAATTAATGTTGGCCCAGCATCAAGATCCCATTGTATTCAAATAGAAACATCAGCATCTGCAGGCGGACGTTTGTTGGGAGGATTACCGGGAGCGCTTTTGCTATACCGTTATTTCAATAATTCACGGGAGTTCAGAGATGCGATATCGGTATTCTTCAAACAGATGCTACCGGATATAGCAGGATCTCTTACATATCGAATTAACGATCACTTTCAGGTGCTTAAATCTGCGCCTTGAGGTTTATTGAGTATAGTTGTATAGTGGTTGCGCATTTGACTGTAAGGGATTTATTTCAAATGAACGTAATCGACAGTAGACTGATAATCTTCTCAACCCAAAAAAAATTCAATGACAGAAATGCCGATGATATGCAAAGCGGCGATATTGATGTTGACACACTAAAAAAGCATTATCATCTTGGGCAAGTATCAAATTTCATCGACTGGACAACTTTTGGTCCTTCCTATAAACACCCCTATCTGAATTCAATACAGCCCGTAAGCAGAGAAAAAGCCATTGCAATGCTATATGATGAGTTAAGATCGCAGTCGTATGTATTTTCTTTTCAGGGACCATACCAGGGTTTAATCAAAGATCTTTTCAATCATATGCAACGAAATAATGGAAGAGATTATCAAAATCCAGCAATGAATACTGCGTACAGAAATTTAATCCTGGCTGATAACTTCCCGAACAGCGCCAGAGCCATAATAAAAAGAGGCATCGAACAGTTTGATTTTAGCAAATAGAAACTGACCAAAGAAAATTTCACCAATGATCTATATAAAAGTCATTTACCCAAATACACAAGATGGAAAGACTGGGTTAATGGAATGGGTATTACCGTTCATGATGTAAACAGTACAGAGATTTCCATTGAGAGCCTCACTCTCGAAGGAAAAAAATACACTGCGGTTGTTAAATACAGGGCACAGGATCATTTTGGATTAGACAGAGAAGATATAATGAAAGCTAAATTCAATTCGATTGCCTTTTTTAGGATATGGTTTGTTCTGCAGCGTGCAAAGCATTTGGCTCAAAAACCATTCTTCACTAATTTTGAAGCCACAATAACACTGACAGGAGAAACCAATGTTCAAATATAAAAAAACCGTAACGACTGTAATTGTTTTAATCGTTGCATATTGCATATGGCTGGCTGTCAGACCAACAAAAATTGTCAGAGTCGATAATAGTGCTGTTTTTGTAGAACACTTACCAATGACAACAGAAGGAAAACTAAAATGGTGGTTGAAAAACAAAGAGCTATTGCAGGAAAAATATCACATCATTAATAAACCGTATAACTTCACGGTTACCATCATGAGCTTTGATGGTTATGACGAATTACCTAAAGGAACAATGGACGGTTCTATCGATGATTATACCTGCTTTGATGATACTAATGGAAAGCATGAAAAATGTGTTTATAACAATATAGCTATAATTGTCAGAGGTCAACTTAAAGGAAAACAGTTCATAAACATTGACGGTAAAACATATATCCAGAAAGATGATGGGAAAATTGAATTACAATGAATATTGCTTTCCACACCTAACCATATATATTAAAATGAAACAATGAGAGTCTACTGTATTTCGAAGCATCGCCCAAAAATTGTTTAATCGTGCATTGTGGAGCGGTTGTGTTTAAGTATATAAATTGAAAAAAACAATCTATATACTCATAAAAGATTAATTAGGCACTGATACGAAGGTCGCAGGGCACGCTGCGTCAGGTTATCCAGCGAGAAATCATTAGCCGCGGTACGGCGCGGATGTGCGCCTCGGCCAGCACCCGGAAAAAGCGATTCCGCAGGTTTATCTGGCGCCCTGAACGTCACGCGCGGCCAGCTTAGCGATGGCCGCGCGTTCGAGAAGTGGAATCAGGATCGCTGCGTCCACTTCGTCACTTTCCCTCAAATGCCTATCTCCGTTATCATGTCTTCCTCATGCGATAACGACGACAATAATAAAATCGCTCTCCATTAAAAATCAGGGACCTGGATAACACCCTATGAGCACAATCGACAATTTAGACGCCCATACCCCCATGATGCAGCAGTATCTGAAGCTGAAGGCTCAGCATCCGGAGATCCTGCTGTTTTACCGGATGGGCGACTTTTACGAGCTGTTTTATGATGACGCCAAACGCGCCTCGCAGCTGCTCGATATCTCGCTGACCAAACGCGGCGCTTCCGCGGGCGAACCGATTCCCATGGCCGGCATCCCCCATCACGCGGTGGAAAACTATCTGGCTAAACTGGTGAATCAGGGCGAGTCGGTTGCGATTTGCGAACAGATTGGCGATCCGGCCACCACCAAAGGGCCGGTAGAACGCAAAGTGGTCCGCATCGTTACGCCGGGTACCATCAGCGATGAAGCGCTGCTGCAGGAGCGCCAGGATAACCTGCTGGCCGCCATCTGGCAGGACAGCAAAGGCTTCGGCTACGCGACGCTGGATATCAGCTCCGGTCGCTTTCGCCTGAGCGAACCGGCCGACCGCGAGACCATGGCGGCGGAATTACAACGTACCAATCCGGCGGAACTGCTGTATGCGGAAGATTTTGCCGAATCTTCCCTGATTGAAGGCCGCCGCGGCCTGCGCCGTCGCCCGCTATGGGAGTTCGAAATCGACACCGCGCGCCAGCAGCTCAACCTGCAGTTCGGCACCCGCGATCTGGTGGGCTTCGGCGTTGAAAACGCCCCGCGCGGGCTGTGCGCAGCCGGCTGCCTGTTACAGTACGTCAAAGATACCCAGCGCACCTCGCTGCCGCACATTCGTTCCATCACCATGGAACGCCAGCAGGACAGCATCATTATGGATGCCGCCACCCGTCGCAATCTGGAGATCACCCAGAATCTCGCCGGCGGCGTTGATAATACCCTTGCTTCGGTGCTCGACTGCACGGTCACGCCGATGGGCAGCCGCATGCTCAAACGCTGGCTGCATATGCCGGTACGCGATACCGCGGTGCTGGTTGAACGCCAACAAACCATCGGCGCCTTACAGGAACGCTATACCGAGCTGCAGCCGGTGCTGCGTCAGGTCGGCGACCTTGAGCGTATTCTGGCGCGTCTGGCGCTGCGTACCGCCCGCCCGCGCGATTTAGCCCGTATGCGCCATGCCTTCCAGCAGCTGCCGCTGCTGCGCGAGCTGCTGGCCGACGTTGACTGTCAGCCAGTGCAACAGCTGCGCGAGAAAATGGGCGAGTTCGCCGAGCTACGCGAATTGCTGGAACGCGCGATCATCGATGCGCCGCCGGTGCTGGTGCGTGACGGCGGCGTTATCGCTCCGGGTTATAATGAAGAGCTGGATGAGTGGCGGGCGCTGGCCGATGGCGCGACCGATTATCTCGACAAACTGGAAATCCGCGAACGCGAGCGGCTGGGCCTTGATACCCTGAAGGTCGGCTACAATGCCGTTCACGGTTACTACATCCAGATCAGCCGCGGCCAGAGCCAGCATGCGCCGATCCACTACGTGCGCCGCCAGACGCTGAAAAACGCCGAGCGCTACATTATTCCGGAACTCAAGGAATACGAAGATAAGGTACTGACGTCTAAAGGCAAGGCGCTGGCGCTGGAAAAACAGCTCTATGACGACCTGTTCGAAAAACTGCTGCCGCATCTGGCCGACTTACAAACCAGCGCCAGCGCGCTGGCCGAGCTGGACGTACTGGTGAACCTCGCGGAACGCGCGGAAACCCTGAACTACTGCTGCCCGACCTTTATCGATAAACCTGGTATTCGCATTACCGAAGGCCGTCACCCGGTGGTGGAGCAGGTACTGAAAGAGCCATTTATCGCCAACCCGCTGCAGCTGGCGCCGCAGCGCCGCATGCTGATCATCACCGGGCCCAACATGGGCGGTAAAAGTACCTATATGCGCCAGACCGCGCTGATTGCGCTGCTGGCCTATATCGGCAGCTACGTGCCGGCGCAGAAGGTAGAAATTGGCCCTATCGACCGCATCTTTACCCGCGTCGGCGCGGCGGATGACCTGGCGAGCGGCCGTTCCACCTTCATGGTGGAGATGACCGAAACCGCCAATATTCTGCACAACGCCACCGAACACAGCCTGGTGCTGATGGACGAGATTGGTCGCGGCACGTCCACCTACGATGGTCTGTCGCTGGCGTGGGCCTGCGCGGAGAATCTGGCGAATAAGATCAAAGCGTTGACCCTGTTCGCCACCCACTACTTCGAGCTCACCCAGTTGCCGGAGAAAATGGAAGGCGTGGCTAACGTGCACCTCGATGCCCTGGAGCACGGCGATACCATCGCCTTTATGCACAGCGTGCAGGACGGCGCGGCCAGCAAGAGCTATGGCCTGGCGGTCGCCGCGCTGGCGGGAGTGCCGAAAGAGGTGATCAAGCGCGCGCGGCAGAAACTGCGCGAGCTGGAGAGCATTTCGCCAAATGCCGCCGCCACGCAGGTTGATGGTACGCAGATGTCGCTGCTCTCCGCGCCGGAAGAGACCTCACCGGCGCTGGAAGCGCTGGAGAATCTTGACCCGGATTCACTGAGCCCGCGTCAGGCGCTGGAGTGGATTTACCGCCTGAAAAGCCTGGTGTAGCTCCATTAATGTGAATTCTTGATTTAAGCTTCCATAATTGTGCTAAATAAAAAAAGGCCCGTTTTAGCGGGCCCGTTTTATTAACGCTTATCTTCCGGTAATAGCGGCGGTACGTGCGGTACCTGCGGCGCCTCATCAATATCTTTCTGCGTCATGCGGAACGCTTCCGGATAATGTTCGCGGCTGGTACGACGCAGCGGTTCGGTATTACGCCAGGTATAGAGGCAGTGCTGGCACTGATAAACAATCCATACCCCTTTTACCGGCGACGTCGCCATCACTTCAATCTGTTCATCAGCGCAACGTGGACAAATCATCTTTTACTCCTTATTTACGGTTGGCCAACATGGCGGTCAGTTTTTCAGCCCAGGCTTTGGTTTCCGGTAAATCCTGCACCGGCTGGCTGTAGTGACCGCGAAGGTCCGGCGCAACCGGAGTGGTGGCGTCGATAATCAATTTGTCGGTGATCCCCGCCGGGCTTGAACCAGGATCGAGCTCCAGTACCGACATGTTCGGCAACTGCACCAGGTCGCCCGCCGGGTTGACCTTCGAGGAGAGCGCCCACATCACCTGCGGCAGGTTGAACGGATCGACATCTTCATCAACCATAATGACCATTTTCACGTAGCCGAGTCCGTGCGGGGTAGTCATCGCCCGTAATCCCACCGCGCGGGCAAAACCACCGTAGCGTTTTTTGGTGGAGATAATCGCCAGCAGGCCATGGGTGTACATGGCGTTGACCGCCTGCACCTCCGGGAACTCGGCTTTCAGCTGCTGGTACAGCGGCACGCAGGTCGCCGGGCCCATCAGATAGTCGATTTCAGTCCACGGCATACCGAGATACAACGATTCAAAAATCGGTTTTGTGCGATAAGAGACTTTATCGATACGCACCACCGTCATATTGCGGCCGCCTGAGTAGTGGCCGGTGAACTCGCCGAACGGCCCTTCGATTTCACGCTTGCGCCCTTCAATCACCCCTTCAAGGATCACTTCCGAGCCCCACGGTACGTCAAAGCCGGTCAACGGCGCAGTGGCGATCGGATACGGGCTTTCGCGCAGCGCGCCCGCCATCTCATATTCTGACTGGTCATACTTCAGCGGCGTCGCGCCCATCAGGGTGATAATCGGGTCGTTACCCAGGGTGATGGCAATAGGCAGATCCTCACCGCGCTCTTCCGCTTTATGCAGATGCAGCGCAATATCGTGCATCGGTACCGGCTGCAGGCCCAGCTTGCGCTTGCCTTTCACTTCCATCCGGTAAATACCGACGTTCTGTTTACCGAAGTTGTCCGGGTCAAGCGGATCGCGAGAAACCACACAGGCTTTGTCGAGATAGAAACCACCGTCGCCATCGTTCAGGCGGAACAGCGGCAGAATATCGAACAGGTTGATATCGTCGCCATCAACGGTGTTTTCCGCCCACGCTGGATTAGCGCGACGCTCCGGCGTTACCGGGAATTTATCCCAGCGGCGAATAAATTCATCAATCTGTTTTTTCACCGGCGTGTTTGGCGGCAGCCCCAGCGAAATCGCGTGGTTTTGCCAGGAACCGATGGTGTTCATGGCGACACGGGCATCGGTAAAGCCGCGAATGTTATCGAACCATAGCGCTGGCGCGCCGTCACCGATGCGCCCTGTGGCGTTAGCGGCAGCGGCGAGATCCGGCTCGGCATTCACCTCTTCGCTAATTTTTAGCAGTTGCCCCTGCTCATCAAGCGCCTGCAAAAAGCTGCGTAAATCATCAAAAGCCATGATTAATTCTCCTGTGATAAATTCTCGACCGCGCGCAGGCCGTTCCAGCGGCGCGCTTTGTGATATTCGAGACCAAACTGATCCAGCACCCGGGTCACGATATGGTTGGTGATATCCTCGACCGTTTCCGGATGGTTGTAGTAGGCAGGCATCGGCGGCACCATCGCCACGCCCATGCGCGACAGCGCCAGCATGTTCTCCAGATGAATGGTGCTCAGCGGCATTTCTCGCGGCACCAGAACCAGCTTGCGCCCCTCTTTCAGCACGACGTCCGCCGCGCGGCCGACTAACCCTTCCGCATAGCCAGCGCGGATACCCGCCAGCGTTTTCATGCTGCAGGGGATAACAATCATGCCATCGGTACGAAACGATCCTGATGAGATGGTCGCGGCCTGATCCGCCGGGCTATGGCAGAAATCCGCCAGCCCGGCGACTTCACGAGCGCTATAGGGCGTTTCCAGCTCAATGGTGGTTTTTGCCCATTTCGACATCACCAGGTGCGTTTCCACATCCGGCATTTCGTTCAGCGCTTGCAACAGCGCGACGCCCAACGGCGCGCCGGTCGCCCCGGTCATCCCAATAATCAGTTTCATTCACTACCTCACACATTGTTCGTATACGAACCTTTGTATTAAAACTACGCTCATTTTTACGGGATCTCAATATCGTTCGCATACGATCCGCATCAATAATCAAAAAAATGAGATGTGAAAAGAAGCCGTAAATGCGGCTATCATAAAGGTGATATTTTTGTGACGGAGTGTTCATGGAGTTACGTAACGAAGCGTTCCACCTTCTGCGCCAGCTTTTTCAACAGCATACCGCGCGCTGGCAACATGAATTACCGGAACTGACCAAGCCGCAATATGCAGTGATGCGCTCGGTAGCCGAACATCCTGGAATCGAGCAGGTGACGCTTATCGAAGCGGCCGTCAGCACGAAAGCGACGCTGGCGGAGATGCTAAGCCGGATGGAAAAACGCGGGCTGGTGCGCCGCGAACACGATCCGACCGATAAACGTCGCCGTTTTGTCTATCTGACGGATGAAGGGCAGGCGCTGCTCGCAAATTCCATGCCGCAGGGCAACCGTGTCGATGAAGAGTTTTTGAGCCGCCTTAACGAAGAGGAGCGCGCGCAGTTTTCCAGGCTGGTCCTGAAAATGATGGAAAATAAAAACGCGGATTAAGCGGTTCGTTCACGCAGAAAATCGATAAATGCCCGGACCTTGGTTGGCACATGCTGCGCGTCCGGGTAGACGGCGTATACCCCCTGGGAGGGAAAAATATACTCCGGCAATACCCGCACCAGCTCCTGCCGCGCGATGGCTTCGGCCACCAGCCACTCCGGGAGTAGCGCCACCCCGCTTCCCGCCAGCGCAAAGCCCATTAACGCTTGTGCGCTATCGGCTGAGATCCGCGGCGGTTGCGTAATTTCAAAAGCGATCGATTGCCCTTCGGCGGTCAGGAGCTGCCAGCGTAGCGGCGTCGCCAGGCGCTCGTTAACAATCCACGCCGCCTGCGCCAGGTCGGCAAGCGTGCGCAGCGGATGTTTATCCAGCCATCCCGGTGAGGCCACGGACACGATGGCGAAACGCGAAATACGAGCCGCGTGATAGCGCGAATCGGCCAGGGTGCCGAGACGTATCGCGACATCAAACCGTTCCGAGATCAAATCCGCATGATACGACGATGAGACGTGGCGCACCCGCAGCGCCGGATGTCGACGAGCGAATTCCGCCAGCGCCGGGATGATCACCTGCGCGCCATATTCCGGGGTGGTGGTGATCCGCAGTTCGCCGCTTAACCCAGCATGGCTGGCGCGCACCTCGTCCTGTAAATTCTCCGCGGCTTTCAGCAGTCCGACGCCGCGCTGGTAAAACACCGCCCCGGCTTCGGTGAGCGTTAACCGGCGCGTCGAACGCAGAAGCAACGTCACTCCCAGTTCACTCTCTAGCTGACGAACGTTAAAACTGACCACCGCTTTGGTTTGCCCAAGCGCCGCCGCCGCCGCGGTAAAGCTCCCGGCATCAACAACGGCGACAAACATGGTAACGCGCTGCAGGTTTAGCATTTGAATGACGCTTATTGTCAAAAAATTTTAGACAGTATATCCCTGAAAAGCGCATTTATCCGCCCCTGACGCGCGGTTTACAGTACTCATCTGCAATCGCCTGCTGCTTAACCCGGAGAAAACATGAACCCATGGATCCAAGAAGTTATCGACGCCCACGTAATCATTGAACAATGGCTGGGCCGGAAAGAAGGTAGCGCGCAAGCGCTGATGAGCCGCTTTGCGCAAGAATTTACAATGGTTCCTATCAGCGGCGCTAAGATGGATTACCCGACGGTAAGCGGTTTTTTCCATAGCGCGGGCGGCAGCCGCCCGGGATTAAGCATCGTGGTTGATAATGCGCAGGTATTAAGCGAATGGCAAGACGGCGGCGCGGTGCTGTACCGCGAAAGCCAGACCCTGCCGGAACAAGGCGAGATCGTGCGCTGGTCCACGGCGATATTTCAGCGCATTGAGGGGAAAATCTTCTGGCGTCACCTGCAGGAAACCCGCATCGGTTAATACAAAGGAAAAGGCCCAATCGCAGGATTGGGCCTTTTTGAGAGAAAACGATTTATTCGCGGAATAGCGCTTCGATGTTTAGCCCCTGTCCCTGCAGGATCTCCCGCAGGCGGCGCAGGCCTTCAACCTGAATCTGACGCACGCGTTCGCGGGTCAGGCCGATTTCACGACCCACATCTTCAAGCGTTGCGGATTCATAACCCAGCAGCCCAAAACGACGAGCCAGTACTTCGCGCTGTTTGGCGTTCAGTTCGAACAACCATTTGACGATGCTTTGTTTCATATCATCGTCCTGCGTGGTGTCTTCCGGGCCGTTGTCTTTTTCATCGGCCAGAATATCCAGCAGCGCTTTTTCTGAATCACCGCCCAGCGGGGTATCCACTGAGGTAATGCGCTCGTTCAGACGCAGCATACGACTAACGTCATCAACCGGTTTATCCAGCTGTTCGGCTATCTCTTCAGCGCTTGGCTCGTGGTCCAGCTTATGCGACAACTCGCGCGCGGTACGCAGATAAACGTTCAGCTCTTTCACAATATGGATAGGCAAACGAATGGTACGGGTTTGGTTCATAATCGCCCGTTCAATCGTTTGACGGATCCACCAGGTAGCGTAGGTTGAAAAACGGAACCCACGTTCCGGGTCAAACTTCTCAACTGCGCGGATCAGGCCGAGGTTACCTTCTTCAATCAGATCCAGCAGCGCCAGACCACGATTGCTGTAACGACGAGCGATCTTCACCACCAGACGCAGGTTACTTTCAATCATGCGACGGCGTGAAGCAACATCTCCACGTAGTGCGCGACGGGCGAAATAGACTTCTTCTTCGGCCGTCAGCAGCGGGGAATAACCAATCTCACCAAGATACAGCTGTGTCGCATCGAGAACGCGCTGGGTGGCGCCTTGCGACAGCAGCTCTTCCTCAGCCAGATCGCTATCACTGGGTTCCTCTTCTACTAAGGCTTTCTCGTCGAAAACCTCCATTCCGTTCTCATCAAATTCCGCGTCTTCATTTAAATCATGAACTTTCAGCGTATTCTGACTCATAAAGGTGGCTCCTACCCGTGATCCCTGAGCAAAGCACCTTCCGCGACCCATCACTAAACGACGCCGGAGTTATCCTCTTTATGCCTCCACTGAAGGAGGCATATCGCGACCGCCCTGGCGCCTTTCATGGTGTTACGCTTATCCGTACTTTGCCAAATTATCGCTGCGGTAAGTACTGCAGCGGGTTGACGGATTTCCCCTTGTAACGAATTTCAAAATGTAATCTTGTTGAGCTGGTTCCGGTGCTACCCATGGTAGCGATTTTCTGCCCCGCTTTGACTTCCTGTTGCTCCCGAACCAGCATGGTATCGTTATGAGCGTAGGCACTCAGGTAATCATCGTTGTGTTTGATGATAATAAGATTACCGTAACCGCGCAGTGCGTTACCGGCATAGACGACGCGCCCATCGGCGGTCGCGACAATAGCCTGTCCTTTACTGCCTGCAATGTCGATACCTTTATTGCCGCCTTCCGCGCCGCTAAAGTTCTCGATAACCTTGCCATCAGTCGGCCAGCGCCATGATGAGATCGGCGAACTGGTAGACGTACTGCTTGCAGTCGGTTGGGTTGTGCTAACGGTTGATGGCGCCGTAACCGGAGCGACCGTCGTCGTGGTCGTTGCTGGTTTATTATTCGGCAACATCTTAGTAGCACTCTGTTCACCTGAAGATTCAGAATACGTAATAGTCGGTTGTGACGCAACCACTGCGGTGGATTTTTGTGCAGAAGTTGTGGTGGCCGTCGCACCGCCGCTTGCCTGCGCGCTAGCCTGAGATACCGGATTTTCGCCGGTGATCGGCTGGCCTGCGGAGTTGCCGACCTGCAGCACCTGACCCACGTTCAGCGCGTACGGCGCCGGGACGTTGTTGCGTTCCGCAAGGTCGCGGAAATCGTTGCCGGTGACCCACGCGATATAGAACAGGGTATCGCCGCGCTTAACGGTATAGGTACTGCCGCCGGTATAGCTACCTTTCGGAATATCGCCATATTTACGGTTGTAAACAATCTTACCGTTCACCGTCTGCACCGGCTGCTGTGCCATCGGCTGAACCTGGGTCGGCTGAGTCTGAATTGGCTGGGTCTGCATCGGTTGAATCGGCTGAGCCGGAGGAACTTGCTGCCCGCCGGAAGATGGCGGTGTAATCAGCATCCCGGAATTGGTGCTGGAGGACGCAGCGCCGCTTGCCGAATTCACCGGCGCAGGCGGATTATTGGTATTTGTACACCCGGCCAGCCAGAGTGAAACCAGTGACAACGCCGCAATACGGCTTACGGTAAATTTTGGGCTTCCCGCGCTCATTTATCCCCCAGGAATATGTTAACTGCCAATATCTTGCTTACCGGGCAGCGCCCGGCCAGGACACTGAAAAATGTGTCCACCCTACGCCTAAACTTAGGCAAAAAAAACCTGGAATAATCCGGGTTCAGGCCAGCTCCCCTCTGACGAGCGGAACAAAGCGAACGGCTTCGACGGTATCGATGAAAAACTCGCCGCCGCGGCGACGGATCCGCTTCAGATACTGATGTTCTTCACCGACCGGCAAAACCAGCACGCCGCCTTCATCAAGCTGCGCCATCAGCGCGGCCGGAATTTCCGGCGGCGCGGCGGTGACGATAATCGCGTCAAAAGGCGCGCGAGCCTGCCAACCCTGCCATCCATCGCCATGACGGGTTGAAACATTATGTAAATCAAGTTGTTTAAGACGCCGACGCGCCTGCCACTGCAGGCTCTTAATCCGCTCGACCGAGCAGACGTGGTGCACGAGGTGCGCCAGGATCGCCGTCTGATAGCCGGAGCCGGTGCCGATTTCCAGCACCCTTGAGTCCGGCGTCAATTCCAGAAGCTCCGTCATCCGCGCCACCATATAGGGCTGCGAGATAGTTTGCCCCTGGCCAATCGGCAGCGCGGTGTTTTCCCACGCCTTATGTTCAAAGGCTTCATCAACGAATTTTTCGCGCGGAACCTGCGCGATTGCCTCGAGGACTCGCTCATCGACGATGCCCTGAGTGCGTAGCTGATTCAACAAACTTTCAACACGTTTACTTACCATTGCGTATCAACCCCGACGCGTTCTAACCAATCGGTCACCACCTCATGTGCCTGATGAGCGGTTAAATCGACATGCAATGGCGTTACGGAAACATAGCCTTCATCCACCGCCGCAAAATCGGTCCCCGGCCCGGCATCGCGCTTATCACCCGGCGGGCCGATCCAGTACAGCGTATTACCGCGCGGATCTTTTTGCGGAATGACCTGGTCGGCCGGATGGCGGTTGCCGCAGCGGGTAACGCGAATACCTTTGATTTGCTCGAGGGGAAGATCCGGCACGTTGATGTTGAGGATCCGCCCGGTACGCAGCGGCTCGCGGCTTAACGCGCGCAGAATGGTGCACGTCACTGCCGCCGCGGTGTCGTAATGTTGATAGCCGTTCAGCGAAACGGCAAGGGCGGGAAAACCAAGATGGCGGCCTTCCATCGCCGCCGCGACGGTGCCGGAATAAATGACATCATCGCCAAGATTGGGGCCCGCGTTGATTCCTGAGACCACGATATCCGGACGCGGACGCATCAGCGCGTTAACGCCGAGATACACGCAGTCGGTCGGCGTGCCCATCTGGACGGCGATATCGCCATTTTCAAAGGTGAACGTGCGTAGCGAAGATTCCAGCGTGAGCGAGTTTGAGGCGCCGCTGCGATTACGATCGGGTGCAACAACCTGGACCTCGGCAAATTCGCGTAAGGCCTTCGCCAGGGTTTGGATCCCCGGCGCGTGGATACCGTCATCGTTACTCAGCAATATTCGCATAGTCACCCGTTGTATTGATAAGTTCCCTTACCACGCTGGTGGCAAAACTTCCCGCTGGCAGCCAGAAGCGCAGTTCAACAGTGACATCATCCCACCAGTTCCAGCACAATTGCTGCGGATACAGCAGCATCGCCCGGCGCGCGGCTTCAACTTTTTCGCGCGCCAGCAGCGCCTGTAGCGACGTTTCTTCGGCTATCGCGGCTTGCTCGGCGGCCAGCGCGTCGCGTTGGCTGCCCCAGTCGCCGCTGCCCGGCAGCGCAGCGGTAATCATCAGCTCGCGGTTATCGACCCGCGCCTGTAATTCCGCCAACTCTTCGGTGGTTGCCACAAACCAGCTTCCGCGCCCCGCTAATTGTAGCGCATCGCCATCAACAACCTGATTAAATTCCGTTTTTTTTAATCTAATTGCAACTTGCTGATTAAACAACGCGCTGCGTGCCGCCGACAACCAAAAACTGCGTTTATTGCGATCGCGCACCGGCTCGCCGCTCTCGGCCCAGCGCAATGCGCCCTGCAGGTTGCTACCGCCGATACCAAAGCGCTGCGCGCCGAAGTAGTTCGGCACGCCGCCGGCGGCAATCGCCTGCAAACGCTTTTCGACATCGTCGCGATCGCTGATTTCCCGCAGGATCAGCGTGAACTGGTTGCCCTTCAGCGCGCCTAAACGCAGCTTACGCTTATGGCGGGCATACTCCAGCACCTGGCAGCCTTCGAGCTGAAATTTGCTCAGATCCGGCATCTCTTTGCCCGGCACGCGGGCGCACAGCCACTGTTCGGTGACCGCGTGCTTATCCTTTTGCCCGGCAAAGCTCACTTCGCGCGCATGGATTTTAAGGAATTTCGCCAGCGCGTCGGCAACGAAACGGGTGTTGCAGCCATTTTTCAGAATCCGCACCAGCACATGTTCGCCTTCGCCATCGGGGGCGAAACCGAGGTCTTCGACCACCAGAAAGTCTTCCGGATTGGCCTTCAGCCGCCCCTGGCTGAGCGGCTTGCCGTGCAGGTATGTTAAGTCATCAAAGGCGATCATTGCGTAACCTTACGCAGCAGCGCCACCGCTTCACAGGCGATGCCTTCGCCACGGCCGGTGAAGCCAAGCTTCTCGGTGGTGGTCGCTTTCACATTGACGTCGTCCATATGGCAACCGAGATCTTCGGCGATAAATACGCGCATCTGCGGGATATGCGGCAGCATTTTTGGCGCCTGGGCAATGATGGTGACGTCAACGTTGCCAAGGGTATATCCCTTCGCCTGAATCCGCCGCCACGCTTCACGCAGCAGCTCGCGGCTATCCGCGCCTTTAAAGGCCGGATCGGTATCCGGGAACAGTTTGCCGATATCGCCCAGCGCCGCGGCGCCCAGCAGCGCGTCGGTCAGCGCATGCAGCGCGACGTCGCCATCGGAATGGGCGAGCAGCCCTTTCTCATAAGGAATACGTACCCCGCCAATAATAATTGGCCCTTCACCGCCAAAAGCGTGTACGTCAAAACCGTGTCCAATTCGCATTAAGCCTTCTCCTGGTGTCGGGAACGGGTAAGGTAAAATTCGGCCAGCGCCAGATCTTCCGGGCGCGTTACTTTAATATTATCAGCTCGTCCGGCGACCAATTCGGGATGGAAGCCACAGTACTCCAGCGCCGACGCTTCATCGGTGATGGTCGCGCCTTCATCCAGCGCGCGCGTCAGGCAGTCAAATAGCAGTTCTCGAGGGAAAAATTGCGGCGTCAGCGCATGCCATAAATCATTGCGTTCGACGGTATGGGCGATCGCGGTTTTGCCCGGTTCGGCACGCTTCATGGTATCGCGCACCGGCGCCGCCAGTATGCCGCCGACGCGGCTGGTCGCGCTTAGCGCCAGCAGCCGCGAGAGATCATCCTGATGCAAGCACGGACGCGCGGCATCATGAACCAGCACCCATTGCGCATCCGCTAAGGCTTTCAGCCCCGCCAGAACCGAATCGGCGCGCTCAGCGCCGCCGTCAACGACGGTGACCTGCGGATGGAGGGCTAAGGGAAGTTGACTAAAGCGGATGTCGCCAGGGCTGACGGCGATCACCACCCGCTGAACGCGTTCGTTCGCCAGCAGCGCGGCGACCGAATGTTCGAGAATCGTTTTGTTACCGATTGAGAGATATTGTTTCGGGCACTCCGTTTGCATACGGCGGCCAAAACCGGCTGCCGGCACCACGGCGCAAACGCCCGGAAAAGTGGCTGCCATATTGTCATCCTGGGCTTGTTTATCGATTATTCTGCGCAGAACCCTGATTGCGTTTTGAGGCATCCGGCACCAGACGATAGAACGTTTCGCCCGGGCGGGTCATGCTGAGTTCATTGCGCGCGCGTTCTTCGATCGCTTCCTGACCGCCGTTGAGATCGTCAATTTCGGCGAAAAGCTGATCGTTGCGCGCTTTTAATTTGGCGTTAGTGGCCTGCTGAGCGGAGACATCGTCATTAACCCGGCTATAGTCGTGCAAACCATTTTTGCCAAACCACAGCGAGTACTGTAGCCAGACCAGCAAAGCTAATAATAGCAGCGTTAATTTACCCATCCTGCCCCCTGAAAAACGGCATCATCATCCCATAACTCGCCGGAGTACTCTACCCTGGCGCGCGGACGATGCCGCGTAACGCGGGGACTGTACCACATTTTTGCGATGGATACCCAGGCTTGATTCATCCCAAAAAGGCTATCCCAACAGCCAGAGGAACAGCAGACCAAACATTAGCCCGACAGTTAAAATCGTCGCGCAAACGCTGTAGATCAGTTTGCCGTCCAGTAATGAATGTAGCGCAATACCGACCACCACGGCGACCGGCATAATGGCAAGGAAGAAAGGCCAGGTATAGAGGAAGAAAAAGAGCGTATTACCGCCATACATGAGGAAGGGAATACCCAGCGCCAGCAGCCATGAAATAAAGCCCACGGCGGCGCCTGACAAAGACCAGGTGGTCTCGTCGCCGGCCGCCGGAGGCGGTTCTGAACGAATAATACTGAGGTTCTGGGTATTGCGCATATTGAATCCTGTTGACCGGGCGACCGGCACCCCTCGATGCCGTTGCCTTTTCAGGATCTGATAATATCGCTCTGTCGAAGCAGGTCTAATAGTTGGTGCACCAAATTTGTTACCAATTGTTCACCATCCAGATGAATTTCAGCATTCTCCGGGGATTCATAGACCGAATCGATACCGGTAAAATTACGCAACTCCCCTGCCCGCGCCTTCTTGTACAATCCTTTCGGATCCCGCGTCTCACAAGTGGCCAGAGGGGTATCGACAAACACTTCGATAAAGCGTCCTTCCCCCAAACGCTCGCGCACCATCTGCCGTTCCGCACGATGCGGAGATATAAACGCGGTCAATACAACCAGCCCGGCATCGACCATCAGCTTAGCTACTTCACCAACGCGGCGAATGTTCTCTTTGCGATCGTCGTCACTGAATCCCAGATCGCTACACAGCCCGTGACGCACATTATCGCCGTCAAGCAAGTAGGTGCTAACGCCAAGCTCGTGCAGCGCCTCCTCCAACGCCCCGGCGACGGTGGATTTACCCGACCCCGAGAGGCCGGTAAACCACAGCACCACGCCGCGATGGCCGTGATGCTGCTCGCGCTGCTCGCGGGTCACCGGATGCGCATGCCAGACGACGTTTTCGTCATGCCGGGCCATTACTTGCCTCCCAGCAGATCGCGTGCGTCCCAGTGCGGGAAGTGTTTACGAATCAGCTGATTCAGCTCCAGCTCAAACGCGCTGTACTGCGACGTCGGAGCCTGCGCCTGCAGGTGCGGTTCGTTGACCATTCCCGCGCCAACCGTCACATTGCTCAGGCGATCGATAAAGATAAGCCCGCCGGTCACCGGGTTGTCCTGATACGGATCGAGCACCAGCGGCTCGTCAAAGGTCAGCTCCACCAGCCCGATGCCGTTCAGCGGCAGCGCTTCGACTTCACGCTGGGTCAGATTATTGATGTCGACCTGATAGCGGATAGCGTCAACGCGGGCGCGGGTTTTCTTGCCAGCCACTTTAATGTCATAGCTCTGACCCGGCGACAGCGCCTGTTCCGCCATCCACACGACGTCGATGCTGGCGCTTTGTACCGCAGGCAGCGAGGCTTCGGCGTCAACCAGCAAATCGCCGCGGCTGATGTCGATTTCATCTTTCAGGACGATAGTGATCGCTTCCCCCGCCCCGGCCTGCGGCAGGTCGCCGTCAAAGGTGACAATACGCGCCACGTTCGACTCCACGCCCGACGGCAGCACCTTCAGACGCTGGCCAACGGTGACCGTACCGGAAGCGACAGTGCCGGAGAAGCCGCGGAAATCCAGGTTCGGACGGTTCACATACTGCACCGGGAAGCGCAGCGGCTGGCTTTCGACATCGCGCTGGATGTCAACGGTTTCCAGCACTTCCAGCAGCGTCGGGCCGCTGTACCACGGCATTTTGTCGCTCTGTGTGGCGACGTTATCTCCTTCCAGCGCCGACAGCGGCACGAAACGGATATCAAGCTTGCCCGGCAGTTGTTCGGCGAAGGTCAGATAATCTTCACGAATTTCATTGAAGCGCGCTTCGCTGAACTCGACGAGATCCATTTTGTTCACCGCGACCACCAGGTGCTTAATCCCTAATAACGTGGAGATAAAGCTGTGGCGGCGAGTCTGGTCGAGCACGCCTTTGCGGGCGTCAATCAGCAGGATCGCCAGATCGCAGGTGGACGCGCCGGTCGCCATATTACGGGTGTACTGCTCGTGGCCCGGGGTGTCGGCAATGATAAATTTGCGTTTTTCGGTCGAGAAGTAGCGATAGGCGACATCAATGGTGATGCCCTGCTCGCGCTCGGCCTGCAGGCCATCAACCAGCAGCGCCAGATCCAGTTTCTCGCCCTGAGTACCGTGGCGCTTGCTGTCATTGTGCAAGGAAGAGAGCTGATCTTCATAAATCTGGCGCGTATCGTGCAGCAGACGGCCAATCAAGGTGCTTTTGCCGTCATCGACGCTGCCGCAGGTCAGAAAACGCAGCAGGCTTTTGTGCTGTTGCGCGTGCAGGTAAGCTTCTACGCCGCCTTCATTAGCAATTTGTTGTGCAATCGTAGTGTTCATGGCGGCTCCTTAGAAATAACCCTGACGTTTTTTCAGCTCCATGGAGCCTGCCTGGTCGCGGTCAATGACGCGCCCCTGACGTTCGCTGGTGGTGGATACCAGCATCTCTTCAATAATTTCCGGCAGCGTTTGCGCGTTGGACTCTACCGCGCCGGTCAGCGGCCAGCAGCCGAGGGTACGGAAGCGTACCATCTGCTTTTTGATCATCTCGCCCGGCTGCAGATCGATACGGTCGTCATCGATCATCATCAGCATGCCGTCGCGCTCCAGTACCGGGCGTTCTGCCGCCAGGTACAGCGGGACGATTTCAATATTTTCCAGGTAGATGTACTGCCAGATATCCAGCTCGGTCCAGTTAGAGAGCGGGAAGACGCGAATGCTTTCGCCTTTGTTAATCTGACCGTTGTAGTTGTGCCACAGCTCCGGACGCTGATTTTTCGGGTCCCAGCGGTGGAAACGATCGCGGAAGGAGTAAATTCGCTCTTTAGCGCGGGATTTCTCTTCATCGCGACGCGCGCCGCCGAATGCGGCATCAAAGCCATATTTGTTCAGCGCCTGCTTCAGGCCTTCGGTTTTCATGATATCGGTGTGCTTGGCGCTGCCGTGAACGAACGGGTTGATGCCCATCGCCACCCCTTCCGGGTTTTTATGCACGAGCAGTTCACAGCCGTAGGCTTTGGCGGTACGGTCACGGAACTCGTACATCTCACGGAATTTCCAGCCGGTATCGACGTGCAGCAGCGGGAACGGCAGGGTTCCCGGATAAAACGCTTTGCGCGCCAGATGCAGCATTACGCTGGAATCTTTACCGATGGAGTACATCATCACCGGGTTAGAGAATTCGGCGGCCACCTCACGAATGATATGGATGCTTTCCGCCTCCAGTTGCCGCAGGTGAGTGAGTCGTTTTTGGTCCATAACCGTTCCTTAAGCCAGATTTACCACCGAAGAGTTAAACCCCTCGCTAGATGTTGTGTGTTGAAACCAGGCGAGCTGCTGATGCAGCTGTACCACTTCGCCCACCACCAGTAGCGCGGGCATTGGGGCATCTTTCGCCAGATGTTCGAGCTGTTGTAACGTGCCGGTCAGCGTCTGCTGATCCTCGCGGGTGCCGCGGGAAATCACCGCCACCGGGGTATTCGCGTCGCGGCCATGGGCGATCAGCTGAGCGCTGATGTCCGCCGCTTTCATGGTGCCCATGTAAATCGCCAGCGTTTGTTGGCTCTTCGCCAGCAGCGCCCAGTCAAACGGCGCGCTGTCAGATTTATAGTGACCGGTGACGAAAACTGCGCTTTGCGCATAATCGCGATGGGTCAGCGGGATGCCGGCATAGGCCGTCGCGCCCGCCGCGGCGGTAACGCCTGGCACCACCTGGAAGGGGATCCCGGCGGCGGCCGCCGCCTGCAGCTCTTCCGCGCCGCGCCCGAAAATAAACGGGTCGCCGCCCTTCAGGCGCACCACCGTTTTCCCGGCTTTGGCGGCATCCACCAGCATTTGATTCGTTTCGTGCTGCGGTACGGAGTGCTCGCCCGCGCGCTTACCAACGCAGATCATTTCGGCATCACGGCGCACCAGCTCGCGCACGCTCTCGGTCACCAGGTGGTCATAAAACACCACGTCCGCCTGTTGAATCGCCTGCAGTCCGCGTAGCGTCAGCAGCCCGGCATCTCCCGGCCCAGCGCCAACCAGAATAATTTCGCCCACGCTGCGTTCCGGTCTGTCGAGTTCATCCTGCAGCGCCCGCTCCGCCGCCGCGTGGTTACCGGCCACCATCAGGCTGGCAAAACGCCCGGTGAAAACGCGCTCCCAGAAGCGACGCCGCGCTTCGGTGGTGGTCAGACGGGTTTTGAGATGATGGCGCCAGTAGCTCGCCGTTTCGGCCAGCCGCCCCAGATTGGTGGGCAGTAGCGCTTCGATTTTTTCTCGCAGAATGCGCGACAGCACCGGCGCCTTGCCGCTGGAGGAGATCGCCACCAGCAATGGCGACCTGTCGACAATAGAAGGAAAGACGAATGAGCACAGCGGCTGGTCATCCACCACGTTCACCAGGCGGTAGCGGGCGTTAGCCGCGGCAAACACCCGCTGGTTGAGTTCACGATCGTCGGTTGCGGCAATCACCAGAAATACATCGTCCACTTGTTGTTCATCAAAGGCGGTCGCCCGCCAGCTAATTTGCTGACGTTCCACCTGTTCAGCGAGCTCCGGCGACAGAACGGCGGCGACCACCTGTACCTTCGCCTGCGCCCGCAGCAAGAATTTAATCTTGCGGACGGCAATTTCACCGCCGCCGATAACCAGCACGGGTCTCTCTTTCAACTCGGCAAACAGGGGCAAGTAATCCACGGCGCAACAACTCTCTTACATTCAGCAATAGAGGGACTATAGGGGGCTGCTTTGAGCAAATGAAATTACGAAATGGAATGAGTTGTGACGCAAAAGAATAACGAGCTGGAAATCTAAATATCAAAAAGTGCTTAACGCGCGCATTTTCCGCTATTTAAGAGCAAATGAAATTGTTTAAGCGGCGTCACAGTTTCATACTAACGCCGTCGAAATGTTTTGCTCGTGTAAGGACCCACTATGTTTTCCGCGATGTGCCGCCGTCTGCTTCCGCTGGCGCTTGGCACAGGTTTTGTCTTCTCCGCCGCTCCGGCATTCAGCGCCCTGGGCGACACCGCAAATACGCAGGCCCGCCATATTGCTACCGTCTTCCCTGGAAGAATGACCGGTACGCCGGCCGAGATGCTGTCAGCCGATTATCTTCGTCAACAATTTGCCCAGATGGGTTATCAGAGCGACGTGCGCAGTTTCAATACCCGCTACATCTATACCGACAGCAACCAACGTAAGAACTGGCACAACGCCACCGGCAGTACGGTAATCGCCGCGCATGAGGGCCAGTCTCGCCAGCAAATCATCATTATGGCGCACCTCGATACCTATGCCCCGCAGAGCGATAAAGACGTAGAGAACAACCTCGGCGGCCTGACCCTGCAGGGGATCGACGACAATGCGATGGGGCTCGGCGTATTACTGGAGCTGGCGGAACATTTAAAGAACGTCCCCACCCGTTACGGCATTCGCTTTATCGCCACCAGCGGCGAGGAAGAAGGCCGCCTGGGCGCGCAAAATTTGCTGAAACGCATGAGCGAGGCGGAAAAGAAAAACACGCTGCTGGTGATTAATCTCGATAACCTGGTGGTCGGCGATAAGCTCTATTTCAACAGCGGGCGCAGCACGCCGGCATCGGTACGTAAGCTGACCCGCGATCGCGCGTTGGCTATTGCCCGGAGCCACGGCATTGCCGCGTTCATCAATCCAGGGCTGAATCCGGAGTTCCCGAAAGGTACTGGCTGCTGTAACGACGCCAGCGTTTTTGACAGCGCCGGGATCCCGGTACTCTCCGTGGAAGCGACTAACTGGTCATTGGGTAAAAAGGATGGATATCAGCAGCGCAGTAAAACCCGCAGCTTCCCGCAGGGTACCAGCTGGCATGACGTGCAACTGGATAACCAACAGTATATCGACAAAGCGCTGCCGGGAAGGATCGAGCATCGCGGGCGCGATGTAGTCAAAGTGATGCTGCCGCTGGTGAAAGAGCTGGCGAAAGTTGAGAAGAAAAACTGATTTGCGCAAAGCGAACCCGCGGTATAGCCCGCGTGTCCGCTTTGGAATAACACTCTCCGGCATAGCGCATCGCTTAGCCTTCGTGCAATCCGCACTCGCGCTTGAGGCCAAAGAAGCGGGTCTCTTCTTCCGCCATACCGGGTTCCCATTTACGGGTGGTGTGAGTGTCGCCGACGGACAAATACCCCTGCTCCCATAGCGGGTGGTATTTCAGGCCGTGCTTTTGCAGATACTGATAAACCGTCCGGTTATCCCAGTCGATAATCGGCAGCAGCTTAAAGACGCCGCGCTGGATAGCCAGCACCGGCAAATGCGCCCGGCTGCCGGACTGCTCGCGGCGCAGGCCAGCGAACCAGGTGCGGGTATTAAGCTCCTTCAGCGCTCGGTTCATCGGTTCAACTTTGTTGATTTCATTGTACTTCTCAATGCCTTCAACGCCCTGCTCCCACAGTTTGCCATAACGCGCTTCCTGCCAGGCGGCGCTTTCCGTCGCCCGGTAGACTTTAAGGTTCAGGTTGAGCTTCTCGGTTAATTCATCAATGAACTGATAGGTTTCCGGGAACAGATAGCCGGTATCGGTCAGGATCACCGGAATGTCCGGGCGCAGCTGATTCACCAGATGCAGGCTGACCGCTGCCTGAATACCAAAGCTTGAAGAGAGCGCATAGTCGCCGGGCAGGTTTTCCAGCGCCCATGCCACGCGTTCTTCGGCACTGAGTTTTTCCAGCTGAGTGTTAACTTCCGCCAGCGCCATTACGCGTTCTACTTTAGGCAGATCGTTCAGCGCGTTTAGATCGAGTTTGGACATAGATTCCTCACTGTGTGCCTTGCCTGATGGCGCTTCGCTTATCAGGCCTACGCGAATGGTAGGCCGGATAAGGCATTCATGCCGCTATCCGGCAATTCAGGTTATTCCCAGAAATCACGCGCTGGATCGAGCACCGGGCGAATGATGCCCGCACGCACCGTAAAGTCGCCGAAGCCTTCACCCGCTTCGCGCTCTTTCGCCCAGCGCCCTACCAGCTCGTCGAGCGAAGCAAGGATCTCCGGCTCGGTGATATTTTCACGATACATCCGTGGGATGCGCGTCCCGCTACGGTTGCCGCCGATATGCAGGTTATAGCGGCCAGGCGCTTTCCCTACCAGGCCAACTTCCGCCAGCATCGCGCGGCCGCAGCCGTTCGGGCAACCCGTGACGCGGGTTACGATATGCTCATCACCGACGCCGTGCTTGCTCATCACCTCTTCCACTTTGTCGATAAACGATGGCAGGAAACGCTCGGCTTCAGCCATCGCTAACGGACAGGTCGGGAACGACACGCAGGCCATCGAGTTCTCACGCTGCGCCGTGACGGCATTCATCAGGCCATGATCGCGCGCCAGTTTCTCGATCCGCGCTTTCTGATCTTCCGGTACGCTGGCGATGATCAGGTTCTGGTTGGCGGTGATGCGGAATTCACCTTTGTGAATCTTCGCGATCTCCAGCAGGCCAGTTTTCAGCGGGCGGCCCGGATAATCCAGAATACGGCCATTCTCAATAAACAGCGTCAGGTGCCAGTTATTATCGATGCCTTTAACCCAGCCGATGCGATCGCCGCGGCCGGTAAACTCGTAAGGGCGAATCGGTTCGAATTTGATCCCGGCACGGCGCTCAACTTCCGCCTTGAAGGTCTCCACGCCGACGCGCTCGAGGGTATATTTGGTTTTCGCGTTTTTACGATCGGTACGATTACCCCAGTCACGCTGGGTGGTCACGACCGCTTCCGCCACCGCCAGAGTGTGCTCCAGCGGCAGATAGCCAAATTCGCTAGCGGTTCGCGCATAGGTTTTCTTATTCCCATGCTCGATAGACAAACCGCCGCCCACCAGCAGGTTAAAACCAACCAGCTTGCCGTTTTCCGCAATCGCCACGAAGTTCATATCATTGGCGTGCAGATCGATATCGTTCTGCGGCGGGATCACCACCGTCGTTTTGAATTTACGCGGCAGATAGGTCTGGCCGAGGATCGGTTCCTCATCGGTGGTGGCGACCTTTTCCTGATCCAGCCAGATCTCAGCATAGGCGCGAGTACGCGGTAACAGATGCTCGGAGATCTTCTTCGCCCACTCGTAGGCTTCGGCATGCAGCTGCGACTCAAACGGGTTCGAGGTGCACAGCACGTTACGGTTCATGTCGTTGGCGGTCGCCAGCGCGTCCAGCCCAACGGAGTGCAGCATCTGATGCACCGGCTTCACGTTCTTCTTCAGAATACCGTGAAACTGGAAAGTCTGACGGTTAGTCAGGCGAATACTGCCGTAGATGGTGTTATCCGCGGCGAACTTATCGATCGCCTGCCACTGTTTGGTGGTGATAACGCCGCCCGGCAGACGGCAGCGCAGCAGCATCGCGTGGCGCGGCTCCAGTTTCTGCGCCGCGCGTTCCGCGCGAATATCGCGGTCGTCCTGCTGGTACATGCCGTGGAAGCGGATGAGCAGGAAGTTGTCGCCTTTAAAACCGCCGGTCAGGCCGTCATTTAAATCTTCCGCAATGGTGCCGCGCAGGTAGTTGCTCTCGATCTTCATACGCTCGGCGTCGGAGAGTTTACCTTCGACCACCAGCGGGCCAGGATGTTTTTCGCTCATTAGTAGACATCTCGCTGATAACGGCGCTCAACGCGCAGCTCACTTAAAAATTCGTCCGCCGCTTCGGCGTCCATCGCGCCGTATTCGGCAATCACTTCCAGTAACGCCTGCTCGACGTCTTTCGCCATACGATTGGCATCGCCGCAGACATAAATATGGGCGCCGTCGTTAATCCAACGCCACACTTCAGCCCCCTGCTCGCGCAGTTTGTCCTGTACATAGACTTTTTGTTGTTGATCGCGGGACCAGGCCAGGTCGATACGGCTCAGCACGCCCTCTTTGACGTAGCTCTGCCATTCCACCTGATAGAGGAAATCTTCCGTGAAGTGCGGATTGCCGAAGAACAACCAGTTCTTCCCTTCCGCCCCTTCCGCCGCGCGCTGCTGCATAAAGGCGCGGAACGGCGCGATCCCGGTTCCAGGGCCAATCATGATAACCGGGGTTTGCGGGTTAGCAGGCAGACGGAAATTGTCATTGTGTTCGATAAAGATGCGCACTTCACCATCTTCTTCCACGCGGTCGGCGAGGAAGCTGGACGCGCCGCCGGCGCGGGCGCGGCCTTCGATGTCATAACGCACGACGCCAACGGTAACGTGAACTTCGTTTTCCGCTTCCGCCTGCGAGGAAGCAATAGAGTAGAGGCGCGGCGTCAACGGACGAAGCAGGCCGATTAAGGCTTCTGCGTCCAGCTGTGCCGGCGAGAAGCGCACCATATCGACGATAGGCGTCGTGGCGGCGTAGTGCTGCAGCTGCGCTTTATCGCCGACCAGCGGCAGCAGCGTTTCACTGCGGGTCAGGGTGGCATAGTTCTCAACAATATTGGCGGTATTGACCGTCAGCTCAAAATGCCACTCCAGCGCTTGCGCCAGCGGCAGCGTTTTGCCTTCTACCGTAACCGGTTCATCACCTTTCAGCCACAGCAGCTCCACCAGCTCTTTGACCAGCGCCGGATCGTTCTGGTACCAGACGCCAAGAGCGTCTCCCGGCTGATAACGCAGGCCGGAATCACCCAGATCGATCTCGATATGACGGACATCTTTTTCCGAGTCGCGACCGGTTATTTTCTGATTCACTGCAAGCGTCGCCGTCAACGGCGCTTCTTTAGTATATGGGCTGGTGTGAATTTCATTGACCGCGCCGCTGGTAGCAAGCTGGGCCGGCGCAGCCGTCGGCGCGCGCGCCTTCAGCACATCCACTACGCGAGCGCGCCATTCCGCCGCCGCGGCTTGATATTCAACGTCGGCATCAACGCGATCGAGCAGGCGTTCGCCGCCCAGCTCGGCCAGTTTGCTGTCGAAATCTTTGCCGGACTGGCAGAAAAACTCATAGGAGGTATCGCCGAGACCAAACACCGCGAAGGCGGTGCCATCAAGCTTTGGCGCTTTCTTTGAAAACAGGAATTTATGCAATGCGACGGCTTCTTCCGGCGGCTCACCTTCGCCCTGGGTCGACGTCACCACGACCAACAGTTTTTCACCGGCGATTTGTTTGAATTTATAGTCGCCAGCGTTCACCAGTTTCACATTCAGCTGCGCGGCCTGCAGATCGTCGCGCAGCGCTTCAGCAACCCGACGCGCGTTGCCGGTTTGCGAAGCGGAAATCAGGGTGATGGCCGGCGCTTCTACCGCCTTAGCGGGCGCGCTTACCGCGGCGCCGGGCTGCTGGTTCAGCATGCCCCAGAAGTAGCCGGATACCCAAGCCAGTTGGGTTGGCGTAAAGTCGGTCGTGGCCGCCTGTAGGCGCGCCAGTTGCTCCGGGTTAAGCGGCAGCAGATTGGAAGGTGGGGCCTGTGTCGTCATGCGTCGTTATGTTCCAGTAAGCAAAGCTGTTATTCACGCCCTGTCAGCGCGACAAAAACAGAAGAGATTGTAAGGTTAACGGCGGGCATACTAACAATTAAAGAAGGGATGGAAATAACAAATAACCAAATGGACTAACCTGTTTTAGTTATAGTTATTAACAACAAAACCGATTAGTTAATCCATTGAAAAGAAAGAAATTGAATCAACAAAAAAGCGCAAAAACGGTGATTTTGCGTTCAGGGCCGTTTTAGTTAATGCTAAAAAATGTACTTTCCGGTACCCTACGGCGGTTTTTTTCGTCCTGTTGAGAGTTAATGATGTCCACCACGCTGTTTAAAGATTTCACCTTCGAAGCCGCCCACCACCTGCCGCACGTACCGAAAGGCCACAAATGCGGTCGCCTGCATGGTCACTCTTTTATGGTGCGTCTGGAGATTACCGGTGAAGTCGATCCCCATACCGGGTGGATCATGGATTTCGCCGAGCTGAAAGCCGCGTTTAAACCGACTTACGATCGTTTAGACCACTATTACCTGAACGATATTCCAGGACTGGAGAACCCCACCAGCGAAGTGTTGGCCAAATGGATTTGGGATCAAATGAAACCGCTGGTTCCTCTGCTGAGCGCGGTAATGGTGAAAGAGACTTGCACCGCAGGCTGCGTCTATCGCGGCGAGTAATTCCCTGCTTATCCGCCATCGGGCTGCTGCCCTGGCGGTTTTCTATTTCATCCAACGCCGTGTGAATCAGCGCACCAGATAGCCGCCATCCACCGCCAGAATATGACCGTTGACGTAGTCCGAGGCCCGGCTGGCGAGGAAAACAACGGCGCCCATTAAATCCTCTGCTTCTCCCCAACGGCCAGCGGGTATATGCGCCAGCACGCGTCGGTTCTCTTTTGGGATGCTGCGGGTAATAGCGGTCATTTCGGTTTCGTAATAGCCGGGCGCGATGCCGTTGACCTGGATATTATATGGGCCCAGCTCATCGCAGTAGGCTTTGGTTAATCCAGCCAGCGCATGTTTGGTGGCGGCATAGGCCGGCGACCAGCTGCCGCCGAGATAAGAAAACACCGAGCAGATGTTAATAATCTTACCGCTTCGCCGCGGGACCATAATTTTAGCGGCTTCGTGGCTGAGCTCAAATGCCGCCGTCAGGTTAGTTTCGATCATCGGATCCCAGTCTGTGCGACCAAAGCGCAGCACCTTATTCAACTGACAAATACCAGCATTGTTCACCAGAATATCAACGGTACCAAAACGCTCGCAGCAGGTGGCGATAATCCGCTGCGGCATGCCGACATCGGTGATATCCGCCAGCATGAATTCCATCTCAACGCCCTGCCGTTCGATATGTTCGCGGGTTAGAGTATGTTCTTCGCGCAGAGCGGGAATAAACAGATTCGCGCCGGCTGTCGCCAGGGCGACGGCAAAAGCCTGACCAAGGCCGCTATTGCCGCCGGTAACGATAGCGGTTTTCCCCTTGAGCGAGAAGAAGTCCATAGAGAAGGCAGTGGGTGGATCAATTGGCTGCATGGTTAACTCATTCCTTAAGTCAACGTATCAATAGCCCGCCTGAGGCGGCTGAATTAACGCGCCAATGATAGCATTGCTGTCATGACGGCGTATCTCAACCCCAGCGCTGGAGCCAAATGCGAAGATGAATTCATATATGAAGAAGAGAGCTGCCGGGCGGTGAGCCACCTACCCGGCAAATAGAGTGGGGATCAGGCGATGTTAAGGTATTTATGCGTCTGCATGGATAACCGCCAGTTCCGGGCGATACAGGTCTCAATGCACAGACGCGTCGCGTCTTCTTTTTGGCTAATCGGCTGTAATGCAATAATCCGCGGCTTTTCATCTGCCAGCGTTTCCAGCAGTTCATCCAGCGCTTCGATATCGCGCACGCGGCCAACCGGATGCTTGATTTCATCTGCACGTTGCAACGCCTGAGAGAGCACATCGTAGCCGCCGCGCATGTTCACCTTCGGCGAGACCGTAACCCAGGTATTGTGGCTGCAGCGCACTTCATGGGTGCCGCTGGTTTCAATCTGGCAACTGAAACCGTTTTGCTCAAGCAGGTCGGTCAACGGCGTAAGATCGTGAATGCAAGGTTCGCCGCCGGTAATCACTACGTGACGGGCGGTCCACCCCTGACGGCCAATGATTGCCAGCAGATCGTCGCTGGTCGCCGGGCCCCACTTATCGCTCTCTTTGGTTTTAGCGAGGATACTAAATAGAGACACTTCCCGATCGGCCAGCTTATCCCAGGTATGTTTGGTATCGCACCAGGCGCAACCAACCGGGCATCCCTGCAAACGAATAAAAATGGCAGGCACGCCGGTAAAGTAACCCTCGCCTTGCAAGGTCTGGAACATCTCGTTAATCGGGTACTGCATAGTCATCTCTGTTCAGGTGGTAAAAAGGTATTATCGCAGATTCAGGCGCTCAGGTCTTGTCCTCAGCTGCGCTTACCTGAGCCCATGGTCAGCGGGGCGTAAACCCTCTTTTTATATTAGTTAGCGAACTATGAAATAAGCACAGAATGTATTTACGATATATTAAGTATTATTTTAGCATGTGCCACACTCACTCATTAACCCGTTCATTGATTACTCTCTTCAGAAGTATCTGCGTGCGGATAAAGATGTAACAAATAATGTTTTTCATGATCGTAATAGCATTATTTATGATTGTCTAAATCGATAAAAAATCACAATTAATCAAAGATGTACAAACCGATACATGAAACAATGAATCTTTTATCTATGCATACTGTCCAATTCAATTCACTTAATTTCCATAGCTTAAAATAAGCTTAAGAAACCGACGGTTACAGCATTTTTTATTTAATCTCCGTTTAATTTTCCGCGCCTAGAATCCAGTCGACCAACCATGAGAGACTGCATTCATGAATACATTATTAATTACAGGCGTTACCGGATTTCTGGGTGGAGCGGTATTAGAAAATATCCTTAATAACGAAAATGGGATTAATCTATTGCTCCTGGTGCGAGCCAATAACGATGAAGCGGCTCTGGCCCGGGTGAAGGAAAACCTGCGTAAATTCAATATTGCAGAGGAGAAGCTGGCCGCATTAACTACCCGGCAGATCCTGCTCGGCGATTTGTCATCCCCGGAGGCGTTCCTGAGCGACCCGCGTCTGGAGCAGGTCACTCACGTTATCAACAGCGCCGCCGTCGCCTCATTTGGCAATAACCCGCTCATCTGGAAAGTGAACGTCGAAGGGACGTTCAAATTTGCCCAACGGATGTCCCGCGTAGCTGGACTACAACGTTTTCTCCACGTCGGGACCGCGATGTCCTGTACCCCGGAGCCCGATTCGCTGGTCGCTGAAAGCGCTGAATTCCGCGAGCACGCCGAGCATCTGGTGGAGTATACCCATTCCAAATCGACGATTGAGCGCCTGATGCAGGAGCAGTGCCCGACGTTACCGTTAGCCATCGCCCGCCCTTCTATCGTCGTTGGTCATACTCATCACGGTTGCCAGCCCTCCAGCAGCATTTTTTGGGTGTTCAGCATGGGGCTTATGTTGCAAAAATTCCTCTGCTCCCTGGAAGACCGCGTTGATGTTATCCCGGTCGACTACTGCGCCGACGCACTGCTGATGTTATTACAGCGCCCGCTGGCGCGCGGCGAAGTGGTGCATATCTCCGCCGGAGAAGAAAACAGCGTGAAATTTGCGGAAATCGACCGCGCGATGGCCTCAGCGCTGGAGCAGGCTCCGGTAGGCGATCGATACGCGCAGGTCAGCTATGAGACGCTGGTTAAAATGCGCCGTGAGTTGAAGGATATTTTTGGCCCGTGCAACGAGCGCCTGATGCTCAAAGCGATGCGCCTGTATGGCGCCTTCGCGACGCTGAACGTCCGCTTCAGCAATGATAAGCTGCTGAGCATGGGCATGCCCAAACCGCCGCGTTTCACCGATTATATCGACCGCTGCGTACAAACCACCCGCGGGCTTTCTATCCCCCAGCAAATGGCCGTCGATTTCAAGTAAGTGCAAATAGCGGATAAAAAAAATGCCAGTCCGCAGACTGGCATTTTTATTTCACAAAAAGTCAGGATTACGCCTGGCCTTTGATCTCTTTACGACCATTGTACGGCGCTTTTTCACCCAGCGCTTCTTCGATACGAATCAGCTGGTTGTATTTAGCAACGCGGTCAGAACGGCTCATAGAACCAGTTTTGATCTGGCCTGCAGCGGTACCAACAGCCAGGTCAGCGATGGTAGCGTCTTCAGTTTCGCCAGAACGGTGAGAGATGACAGCGGTGTAGCCAGCGTCTTTCGCCATCTTGATTGCAGCCAGAGTTTCGGTCAGAGAACCGATCTGGTTGAATTTGATCAGGATGGAGTTAGCGATGCCTTTCTCGATGCCTTCTTTCAGGATCTTGGTGTTGGTTACGAACAGATCGTCACCAACCAGCTGGATTTTGTCGCCCAGTACTTTGGTCTGGTATGCGAAACCGTCCCAGTCAGACTCGTCCAGACCATCTTCGATGGACACGATCGGGTACTGTTTGGTCAGTTCTTCCAGGAAGTGGGTGAATTCTTCAGAGGTGAACGCTTTGTTGCCTTCGCCAGCCAGAACGTATTTACCGTCTTTATAGAATTCAGAAGCTGCGCAGTCCATCGCCAGAGTGATGTCTTTGCCCAGTTCGTAGCCTGCTGCTTTAACCGCTTCAGCGATAACAGCCAGCGCTTCAGCGTTGGAACCCAGGTTCGGCGCGTAGCCGCCTTCGTCACCAACTGCAGTGTTCATGCCTTTGGATTTCAGAACTTTCGCCAGGTGATGGAACACTTCAGAACCCATACGTACGGCTTCTTTCAGAGTCGGCGCGCCAACCGGCTGAATCATGAATTCCTGGATGTCGACGTTGTTGTCAGCGTGCTCACCGCCGTTGATGATGTTCATCATCGGAACCGGCATAGAGTATTTGCCCGGAGTGCCGTTCAGTTCAGCAATGTGTTCGAACAGCGGCTGGCCTTTAGAAGCAGCTGCTGCTTTGGCGTTCGCCAGGGATACTGCCAGGATTGCGTTCGCACCGAAGTTGGATTTGTTTTCAGTACCGTCCAGGTCGATCATGATCTTATCGATGCCAGCTTGATCTTTAGCATCTTTACCCAGGACTGCCTGAGCGATCGGGCCGTTTACCGCAGCAACAGCTTTGGTTACGCCTTTACCCAGGAAACGGGATTTGTCGCCATCGCGCAGTTCCAGCGCTTCGCGGGAACCAGTAGAAGCACCTGACGGAGCAGCTGCCATACCGACGAAACCACCTTCCAGGTGTACTTCGGCTTCAACAGTCGGGTTACCACGGGAGTCGATGATTTCACGACCGATGACTTTAACGATTTTGGACATTAGGTTTTCCTCAGTACAAGTTAAACTAAAACTCCAGACAAACAATGCACCCAATTGGGTGCATTGCCGTTCTAACTCTTTTACTTCGCCTGACGTTTCTGGTACTCGCTCGCGGCTTTCACAAAGCCGGCAAACAGCGGGTGGCCGTCACGCGGCGTCGAAGTAAACTCCGGGTGGAACTGGCAGGCCACAAACCACGGATGGTTCGGCACTTCGATGATCTCGACCAACTGATCATCCCCGGAACGGCCCGCAACGCGCAGGCCGGCAGCTTCAATCGGTTTCAACAACATGTTGTTGACTTCGTAGCGGTGACGATGGCGCTCGGTGATTGTCGGCTCGCCGTACAGCTGACGAACCAGAGAATCATCACCCAGCTGGCACTGCTGTGCGCCAAGGCGCATGGTGCCGCCGAGGTCGCTCTTCTCGGAACGAACCTCAACGTTGCCTTCTTCGTCACGCCATTCGGTAATCAGCGCCACCACCGGGTACTTACAGTCTGGCACAAATTCCGTAGAGTTGGCGTTTTCCATGCCCGCTACGTTGCGCGCGAACTCAATCAGCGCAACCTGCATACCCAGGCAGATGCCCAGATATGGAATATTGTTCTCACGCGCATAGCGCGCGGTGGCGATCTTGCCTTCAACGCCGCGGTAGCCGAAGCCGCCCGGGATGAGGATCGCGTCCAAATCTTTGAGGATTTCGACGCCGCGCGTTTCAACATCCTGCGAATCGATAAGCTTGATGTTGACGGTCACGCGGTTTTTCAGACCACCGTGTTTCAGCGCTTCAATCACCGATTTGTAGGCATCCGGCAGTTCAATGTACTTACCGACCATACCAATGGTGACTTCGCCTGCCGGATTAGCTTCTTCATAGATTACCTGTTCCCATTCGGCCAGGTTTGCTTCCGGACAAGTTAAGCTGAATCGTTTACAAATATAATCGTCCAGCCCCTGAGATTTCAACAGGCCTGGAATTTTATAAATGGAATCGACGTCTTTCAGAGAAATCACAGCCTTTTCCGGGACGTTACAGAACAATGCAATTTTTGCACGCTCGTTGGCCGGAACCGCGCGATCGGAGCGGCAAATCAGAATATCAGGCTGGATACCGATGGAGAGTAGCTCTTTCACAGAGTGCTGAGTCGGTTTAGTTTTGACTTCACCCGCCGCCGCCATGTATGGCACCAGGGTCAAGTGCATGAACAGGGTATGCTCACGGCCGATTTCTACCGCCATCTGGCGAATAGCTTCGAGGAACGGCAGGGATTCGATATCGCCTACGGTACCGCCGATTTCAACCAGCACCACGTCATGGCCTTCGCCGCCAGCCAATACACGCTCTTTGATGGCGTTGGTGATGTGCGGGATAACCTGTACGGTTGCGCCCAGATAGTCGCCACGGCGCTCTTTACGCAGAACGTCGGAGTAGATACGACCAGTGGTGAAGTTGTTGCGGCGAGTCATCTTGGTGCGGATGAAACGCTCGTAGTGGCCCAGGTCCAGATCGGTTTCAGCGCCGTCTTCAGTAACGAACACTTCCCCGTGCTGGATTGGGCTCATGGTGCCCGGATCGACGTTGATGTACGGATCCAGTTTCATGATAGTTACATTGAGCCCACGGGCTTCAAGAATGGCTGCCAGGGAAGCTGCGGCAATGCCTTTACCCAGAGAGGATACGACCCCGCCGGTCACAAAAATATAGTTCGTTGTCATGCTGAACCTGAGAAGTTAGGGTAAAACGATGGAATAACCAGGACGGGAAAGTAGTATACCCGAACATGCGTGACGCCACAAACTTTCATTCTCCCCTCCTCTTCTTTCTACCAGCCGCACCTGCGTTGCGACTCGAACAACTCGAAGAGGCAGGCTACATGGTGTTTCAACAACATAACGGAATGAGAAAATAGCCGCTTTTGGCGAAATGTTTTTGACGTAAATCAAGCGCTTGTTATTTATAAAATCACACAAATAGCGCTTGATCACGAAAACTCGTTAGAGATCAGTTTCCTGGCGTTTTACTTCCTGCCACACTTCTTCCATGGTTTCGAGGTCAACGCCGGTCATTTCCAGACCTCTGGCGGCAACAATACGCTCAACTTCGCGGAAGCGGCGCTCAAATTTGAGGTTCGCTTTCTGCAACGCGACCTCGGCTTTGACTCCTAAATGGCGGGATAAATTCACCGTGGCGAACAGCAGATCGCCCACTTCCTCTTCCAGTTTAGCTTCATCAACCACCGCCTGCTGCGCTTCATGCATGACTTCATCTATCTCTTCATGCACCTTATCGAGCACCGGCCCAAGCGAGGTCCAGTCGAAGCCCACCGCCGAGCAGCGACGCTGAATTTTATGCGCGCGCATCAGCGCCGGCAGGCTATGCGGAATATCATCCAGCGCCGAGTGTTGCGCCTTTTCCGCTCGCTCCGCGCTCTTGATCTGCTCCCAGCGCGCCAGCACTTCCGCACTGTTCCCGGCTGAAGCATCGCCAAAAATATGCGGATGGCGACGTTCCAGTTTGTCGCTGATGGCGGCGCAGATATCGTTGAAATCAAAACGCCCCTCTTCTTGCGCCATCTGCGCATAGAACACCACCTGGAATAGCAGGTCGCCAAGCTCGCCGCGCAGATCGTCAAAATCTTCGCGCGCAATGGCGTCCAGCACTTCATAGGTCTCTTCAAGGGTGTAAGGGGCGATAGTGGCAAAGGTCTGTTCTTTATCCCACGGGCAGCCGTTTTCCGGGTCGCGCAGGCGGCGCATGATGCCGAGCAGGCGGTCAATTTGAGTCATGTGACAATCCTGGAAATTTAAAAAATAGTTGGCCGGATAAGACATTGATACCTTATCCGACGTTACGAAATTGCCGGATGGCGGCTTCGCCTTATCCGGCCTACAGACGAATTAACCGCCGTGTAGCGATTGTCGCGCGGGCGCTTTTAAGACAAAGCCGCGGACCGTAGGCCGGATAAGGCATTTATGCCGCCATCCGGCGCGGCGAAATTAAGCGCCGTGCAGCGGTTGTCGTCCGGGCACTTTTAAGACAAAGCCGCGGACCGTAGGCCGAATAAGGCATTTATGCCGCCATCCGGCGCGGCGAAATTAACCGCCGTGCGGCGGTTGTCACTCGGGCGCTTTTAAGACAAAGCCGCGGACCGTAGGCCGGATAAGGCATTTATGCCGCCATCCGGCGCGGCGAAATTAAGCGCCGTGCAGCGGCTGTCGCCCGGGCGCTTTTAAGACAAAGCCGCGGACCGTAGGCCGGATAAGGCATTTATGCCGTCATCCGGCGCGGCGAAATTAACCGCCGTGCAGACGACGCGCGTCGATCACATCCGGCACCTGGTTCAGCTTGCCGAGCACCCGGCCCAACACCTGCAGGTTGTAGATTTCAATGGTCATATCGATGGTCGCCAGCTGCTGTTTGGTATCGCTGCGACTGGCCACGCCCAACACGTTCACCTTCTCGTTGGCAAGAATAGTGGTAATGTCGCGCAGCAGGCCGCTGCGGTCGTTGGCAACCACGCGCACCACCAGCGAATATCCCGCCGAGTAGCTCTCGCCCCATACCGCATCAACGATACGTTCCGGCGCGTGAGACTGCAGCTCAGCCAGCTGATCGCAGTCGGCGCGGTGCACCGAGATCCCGCGCCCCTGGGTGATGAAGCCGACGATTTCGTCACCGGGAATCGGCTGGCAGCAGCGGGCGATGTGATGCATCAGGTTGCCGACGCCCTCAACCACCACCCGGCCATTGTCTTTACTGCGGTTCTGCGGGGTATAGGTTTTCTGCTGCAGCTGCTTCAGCGCGGCGGCATCCTGTTCCGCAGCGCTCGGTTTGTTGAACTGCGCCTGCAGGAAGTTGACCATCTGGTTAAGGCGAATATCGCCGCCGCCGATAGCCGCCAGCAGTTCATCCAGTTCATTAAAGTTGTAGCGCGGCAGCAGATGTTTCTCGGCATCCTTCAGGCTGATCCCCAGATGCTCGAGCTCATCGTCAAGGATCTGCCGCCCGGCGAGAATGTTCTTGTCGCGATCCTGTTTACGGAACCAGGCGTGAATTTTGGAGCGCCCGCGGCTGGTGGTCACGTAGCCGAGGTTCGGGTTCAGCCAGTCGCGGCTTGGGTTGGGCTGCTTCTGAGTAATTATCTCAATCTGATCGCCCATCTGCAGCTGATAGGTGAACGGCACAATGCGCCCGCCAATTTTCGCGCCGATGCAGCGGTGCCCGACATCGCTATGGATATGGTAGGCAAAGTCGAGCGGAGTGGAGCCCGCCGGCAGGTCAACCACGTCGCCCTTCGGCGTAAACACGTAGACCCGGTCGTCGAAGACCTGGCTGCGCACTTCATCGAGCATTTCGCCGGAGTCGGCCATCTCTTCCTGCCAGGCGATCAGCTTACGCAGCCAGGCGATACGGTCTTCATGACCGCGGCCGCCGCTCGCCCCGGCGCTGGCGCCCTCTTTATACTTCCAGTGCGCCGCCACGCCGAGCTCGGCGTCTTCATGCATCTGTTTGGTGCGAATTTGGATCTCGACCGTTTTCCCGCCCGGCCCAAGCACTACGGTATGAATAGACTGGTAGCCGTTCGGTTTCGGGTTAGCAACGTAATCATCAAATTCGTCAGGCAGATGACGATAGTGGGTATGCACGATCCCCAGCGCCGCGTAGCAATCCTGTAAACGTTCGGCGACGATACGAACCGCGCGCACGTCAAACAGCTCATCAAAAGCGAGATGCTTCTTCTGCATTTTGCGCCAGATGCTGTAGATATGCTTCGGACGCCCGTACACCTCAGCCTTCACGCCTTCGGTTTTCATTTCTGAGCGCAGATGGCCGACAAATTCATCGATGTAATGTTCGCGGTCGATACGGCGTTCATGCAGCAACTTTGCAATGCGCTTATATTCGGCTGGATGCAGGTAACGGAAGCAGTAGTCTTCCAGCTCCCACTTCAGTTGACCGATCCCTAAGCGGTTCGCCAGCGGCGCATAGATATTGGTACACTCTTTTGCGGCCAGTACGCGCTCATCTTCGGGTTCATCTTTTACCTCGCGCAGGTGAGCGATACGTTCCGCAAGCTTGATAACCACGCAGCGGAAATCATCGACCATCGCCAGCAGCATGCGGCGAATATTGTCGACCTGTTCTGAGGAGACGGTATCGGTGTGCGTGGCTTTGAGCTGGCGAATCGCCGCCATATCACGCACGCCGTGAATCAGGGTAACGACGGATTTGCCGACGCTCTCTTGCAGGACTTCTTCGCTGACGACGTTGCCGTCCGCCAGCGGAAACAGCAAAGCGGCCCGCAAGGTATCGATATCCATATTCAACATGGAGAGAATTTCAACCATCTCCACGCCACGCCATAACAGGAGATCTGCCTGCGGGTGTCCCTGCGTTGTTACGCGACAATAATCCCAGGTCTCGGCTAAGCGCTCACACGACTGCTGGCTGGAAATCCCCAGACTCGCGATCCATTTCTTCGGGTCAAACTCACCAGCTTTATTAAGATGTGCACTTCTTACCGCAACCATTGTCCTCTCCTTAAGGGACTCAGCCTACCGAAGTCAGCAAGCCATATTTATACCCGTCATTCTTCAAGCTGCATGTGCGTTAGCTTTCCTGCAACTCGAGTTATTGAGGGTATCTACTTCATCCTTCAGTCCACACCGCCACCAGGCATCTTCACTGTCGCCTCGATGCGGGCTGAACAATTTTATGTAAGCTCGCGCTCAAACAATACTATCGATTCCAGGTGCCCGGTGTGCGGGAACATGTCCAGCATCGCCAGACGTTGAATGCGATATCCCGCCTGAAGCAATGCCTCGCTATCGCGCGCCAGCGTCGCCGGGTTACATGAAACATAGACCACTCGCCGCGGAGCCAGCTTGATAATATGCGCCATCACGCCCGGCGCCCCGGCCCTTGCCGGATCGAGTAGAATTTTATCAAAGCCGTGCTTCGCCCAGGCTTGCCGGGTGACATCTTCCTCCAGGTTTTCATGAAAGAAAGTCACGTTTTGCAACCCATTGAGAGCGGCATTTTCCCGCCCCTTTGCCACCAGCGCGGGCACGCCTTCGACGCCCACCACGCTCGCCGCCGCTTTGGCCAGCGGCAGGGTGAAATTACCCATACCGCAAAACAGATCCAGAACGCGGTCCTGCGGCTGAATATCTAACCAGGCCAGCGCCGTACTTACCATCTTCTGGTTTACGCCATCGTTGACCTGGATAAAATCGCGCGGACTGAACACTAAGCGTAGTCCGTCTGACGTGTACCATGGCTCATCGCCGCGAATATGTTCAAGTATCTCGCTTTGCGGCGCGAGGTACAGGGATAGACCGTGAGTTTGCGAAAAACGTTCCAGTTTTTCTTTATCCGCCGCCGTCAGCGCGGCGGTATGGCGTAAAACCATCAGCGGGCCGTTGTCCGCCTGCACCAATTCAACGTGGCCTAGATGACGCTGTGACTGCAGGCTGGTTAAACACTCGCGCACCGCAGGCAACAACGCCTCAAGTTGGGGCACCAAAACAGGGCACTGCACCACATCGATGATTTCGCTGGAGTTGGCCTTACGAAAACCCATCTGCAGTTGTTGGGTCTTCGGCTGATAATTCAAGCTCAAACGCGCCCGACGACGATAGCCCCAAGGTTCAGCGGCTATAATGTCGTCAACGTCACGTTTCATCAGGCGGGAGAGCGCGGCGCGCTTGCTTTGCTGCTGTAGTTCAATGCTAGCATGCTGCTGCTGGCATCCGCCGCAGACGCCGAAATGCGCACAGCGCGGCGCAATGCGCTGTGGGCTGTCGTTGAGGCGGCGTTTAACCTGAGCGCGGGCATACTGTTTTTTATCCTCTACCAGCACGACTTCCGCCTGCTCTTGCGGCAACAGGCCGGGGACAAACAGCGCCTTACCCTGATGACGGGCTACGCCCTGGCCAAAGGGATCAAGGTCATTTACCGTCACGGTTATGATCTGGCGCGTCGTCACACGCCGTTTTGCAGAGTAGAATTGCGCCATTGTAGAGGATTATCTCAAAAATATACTGACTCTATACATGAAATCATTCGGGCTATCGATTCAGAAGCCGTCTGAAGGTTGATATGTATATTCTCCCATAATGGAACCGCATGACCAACTACAGCCTACGTGCTCGCATGATGATTCTTATTCTGGCGCCGACCGTTTTGATTGGTTTGCTGCTCAGTATTTTCTTCGTCGCCCACCGCTATAACGACCTGCAGAGGCAGTTGGAGGATGCCGGCGCCAGTATTATCGAACCGCTGGCGGTATCCAGTGAATACGGCATGAATTTGCAAAATCGCGAGGCGATCGGCCAACTTATCAGCGTGCTTCACCGCCGCCATTCCGATATCGTGCGGGCCATTTCAATCTATGATGCAAAAAACCGGCTTTTCGTTACCTCTAACTTCCAGCTCGATCCGCGAGAAATACAGCTCCCGCGCGGCGCCCCCTTCCCTCGCCGTCTAAGCGTCACCCGCCACGGCGATATCATGGTGCTGCGCACGCCTATTGTGTCAGAAAGCTATCTGCCCGATGAGTCGCCGGAAAGCGATGCTAAAATGCCGGGCAACATGCTTGGCTATGTGGCGCTGGAGCTCGACCTCAAATCCGTTCGCTTACAGCAGTACAAAGAGATATTTATCTCAAGCGTCATGATGCTGTTTTGTATCGGCATTGCGCTGATTTTCGGCTGGCGATTGATGCGCGACGTGACCGGGCCGATTCGCAATATGGTCAACACCGTTGACCGCATCCGTCGCGGCCAGTTGGATAGCCGCGTTGAAGGTTTTATGCTCGGCGAGCTGGATATGCTGAAAAACGGCATTAACTCGATGGCGATGTCGCTTGCGGCATACCACGAGGAGATGCAGCACAATGTCGATCAGGCCACCTCGGATCTGCGCGAAACGCTGGAGCAGATGGAGATTCAGAACGTCGAGCTGGATCTGGCGAAAAAGCGCGCCCAGGAGGCCGCGCGCATCAAATCCGAGTTCCTGGCCAATATGTCGCATGAGCTACGAACCCCGCTTAACGGCGTGATTGGCTTTACCCGCCTGACGCTAAAAACCGATCTGAACGCCACTCAGCGCGACCACCTCACCACCATTGAGCGTTCTGCCAACAATCTGTTGGCCATCATTAATGACGTGCTGGATTTCTCCAAGCTGGAAGCGGGCAAGCTGATACTGGAAAGCATTCCTTTCCTGCTGCGCAATACCCTGGATGAAGTGGTGACCCTGCTGGCCCATTCGGCGCACGATAAAGGGCTCGAACTCACCCTCAACATTAAAAGCGATGTCCCGGATAATGTGATTGGCGATCCGCTACGTCTGCAGCAGGTCATCACCAACCTGGTGGGTAACGCCATTAAATTCACCGAGCACGGCAACATTGATGTGCTGGTGGAACAGCGGGCGATGAGCAATTCCCGCGTGCAAATTGAAGTACAGATCCACGATACCGGCATCGGTATTCCGGAGCGCGATCAGTCGCGGCTGTTCCAGGCATTCCGCCAGGCCGACGCCAGTATCTCGCGCCGCCACGGCGGCACCGGCCTGGGTCTGGTCATCACCCAGCGCCTGGTCAAAGAGATGGGCGGTGATATCTCATTCCATAGTCAGCCGAACCGTGGCTCCACCTTCTGGTTCCATATCAGCCTTGACCTGAACCCGAACGCCGTTACGGACGGTTTCGATACCCATTGCCTGGCGGGCAAGAAGCTGGCCTACATTGAAGCCAACGCCACCGCTGCGCAAAGCACGATGGAACTGCTGGCAACCACGCCATTGGAGGTGGTCTACAGCCCGACGCTGTCAGCGCTGCCGGATGCCCACTACGATATTTTACTGGCCGGTATTCCGGTGTCGATGCGCGATCTCAGCAATCAGCGGGAGAAGCTGGTCCGCGCCTGCTCGCTTTCCGATACCCTGGTACTGGGATTGCCTTGTCACGCGCAGGTCAGCGCCGAAGAGCTGAAAAGAAACGGCGTCGCCGCCTGCCTGCTCAAACCGTTGACCTCCACGCGGCTTTTCCCGGTGCTGATGGCCTCTTGCCGCGCGCAGCCGCCGGTGCCGCAGCCCTATATCGATAGCGATAAACTGGCGATGACGGTGATGGCGGTAGACGACAACCCGGCCAACCTCAAGCTTATCGGCGCATTGCTGGACGATCTGGTGCAGCATGTCATTCTGTGCGATAGCGGCCAGGATGCCGTTGAGCAGGCAAAACAATCGCAGTTGGATCTCATTCTGATGGATATTCAGATGCCGGATATGGACGGTATTCGCGCCTGTGAATTGATCCGCCAACTCCCTCATCAGCAGCAGACACCGGTGATCGCCGTGACCGCTCACGCCCTTGAGGGTCAGCGCGAGAAACTGCTGGCTGCCGGGATGAACGATTATCTGGCGAAGCCAATTGAAGAAGATAAACTCAACACCCTGCTGTTGCGTTATCAGCCCGGCATGCACGTCGTCACGCCGCAAATCGCCGAACCGGTTGAGCCGGTTATCGACCATAACGTCACGCTCAACTGGCAGCTGGCGCTGCGTCAGGCAGCCATGAAGCCAGACCTCGCGCGGGAGATGCTGCAAATGTTGCTCGCCTTTATGCCGGAGGTGCGCAATAAAGTTGAAGAGCAGCTGGTTGGCGAGACGCCGGAAGGATTGCTGGATTTAATCCACAAGCTGCACGGTAGCTGCAGCTATAGCGGCGTACCGCGGCTGAAAAAACTGTGCCATACCCTTGAAAGCCAGTTGCGCGCCGGTATCGCGCCGGAAGAGCTGGAGCCGGAACTGCTGGAACTGCTAGACGAGATGGATAACGTCGCCCGCGAAGCGTGCAAGATGGGAGTGTAAACCCCGGATAGCGGCGCTACGCGCCTTATCCGGGCTACGCCCTACGGTCCGGTACTCGGTTGGTAGCCCCGGTAAGCGTAAGCGCCACCGGGGACGGTTCCCGGATCGCGGTGTTACGATCCGGTATTCGGTGGTAACCCCGGTAAGCGTAAGCGCCACCGGGGGCGGTTCCCGGATCGCGGTGTTACGGTCCGGTATTCGGTGGTAGCCCCGGTAAGCGTAAGCGCCACCGGGGACGGTTCCCGGATCGCGGTGTTACGGTCCGGTATTCGGTGGTAGCCCCGGTAAGCGTAAGCGCCACCGGGGACGGTTCCCGGATCGCGGTGTTACGATCCGGTACTCGGTTGGTAGCCCCGGTAAGCGTAAGCGCCACCGGGGACGGTTCCCGGATCGCGGTGTTACGCGCCTTGTCCGGGCTACAAATCCCACTGCGCTGCCCGGGTTACCGCTTACCGCCCATCTGCAATACCGCGGCCACGTTACGCGCCGTCATCCTCACGTTGGCGGCGGCGTTCGCCAGCGCTTCGTCCAGGGTACAGACGGTATACAGCACGCTAAAGACCGCATCCAAACCATGCTGATGCACGACGCCAACATCGGCGGTCAGGCTGCCGGCAATCCCAATCACCGGCACGTTGAAGCGTTTCGCGACTTTCGCCACCCCCACCGGTACCTTACCGTGAATGGTCTGGCTGTCGATGCGCCCTTCACCGGTAATCACCAAATCAGCATCAGCCACTAAATCCGCCAGCCGCAGCGCATCGGTCACTATCTCGATCCCCGGTCGCAATTTGGCGCCGCAAAACGCATACAACGCAGCCCCCATACCGCCCGCCGCGCCGCCCCCTTCCAGGCTCAGCACGTCGATATCCAAATCGCGGTCGATAATCTGCGCAAAGTGTTGCAGGCCGCGATCAAGACGTTCAATCATCGCCGTCGTCGCCCCTTTTTGCGGGCCGAACACCGCGCTTGCCCCCTGCGGGCCGGTTAACGGGTTGGTGACGTCGCAGGCGACATCAATCCGGCAATCCGCCAATCTTGGATCCAGCTCGCTGAGATCGATTCGCGCCAGCGTCTCCAGCGCGCCGCCGCCCGGCGCAATTTGCTGTTGCTCCGCGGTCAACAATTTCGCCCCCAACGCCTGCGCCATGCCGGCGCCGCCGTCATTGGTCGCGCTGCCGCCGATCCCAATAATAATCTGCGAGACTCCCGCATCTAACGCGTAACGAATCAGCTCGCCGGTTCCCCAGGAGGTGGTCAGTAGCGGATTACGTCGTGTCGGCGGCACGCTTTCCAGTCCGCTGGCTGCCGCCATTTCAATATAGGCGCAGCGCATATCGCCGGACAGACCGTAAAAGGCTTCGACCGGTTCGCCTAACGGCCCGGTAACGCTGACCTGTACGATATGTCCCTGCGTCGCGGCCACCATCGCCTCAACGGTACCCTCTCCGCCGTCGGCAACCGGGACTTTAACGTACTCCGCATGGGGATAAATCTCGCGGAACCCCGTTTCTATCGCGGTAGCGACATCCAGCGCACTCAGGCTCTCTTTGTAAGAATCCGGCGCGATCACTATCTTCATAAGTGTCCTTAATATGAATAACCCCGGCGACCGGCAGTTGCCGACCCCAACAGGGTCGGCGTTATCTTAGCGAACCATGCAAGGACGTTTGTTATCAAAGGTCCAGTTCGGGATTAAATATTGCATCGCCATGGCGTCATCACGAGCGCCCAGGCCATGTTTCTTATATAGCTCATTAGCCTGCATCACGCGGTCCATATCCAGCTCAACCCCCAAACCTGGCGTCGTCGGCACCTGCACCATACCGCCTTTGATTTCAAACGGCTGTTTGGTCAAACGCTGGTTGCCCTCCTGCCAGATCCAGTGGGTATCGATAGCGGTAATTTTACCCGGCGCCGCCGCGGCCACATGGGTAAACATCGCCAACGACACATCGAAGTGGTTATTAGAGTGCGAACCCCAGGTCAGGCCAAATTCATGACACATTTGCGCCACGCGCACCGATCCCTGCATGGTCCAGAAGTGCGGGTCAGCCAGCGGAATATCCACCGATTGTAACGACAGCGTATGGCCCATCTGCCGCCAGTCGGTGGCAATCATGTTGGTTGCGGTCGGCAGCCCGGTCGCCCGACGGAATTCGGCCATCACTTCGCGGCCGGAGAAACCTTGCTCAGCGCCGCATGGGTCTTCCGCATAGGCCAGTACGCCTTTCAGTTGCTTGCCTATCTGGATGGCTTCATCCAGCAGCCAGGCGCCGTTCGGGTCGAGGGTCACGCGCGCGCCAGGGAAACGCTTCGCCAGCGCGCTAATAGCTTCGGCTTCTTCAAAACCGGCCAGTACCCCGCCCTTCAGTTTAAAGTCATTGAAGCCATATTTTTCGTAAGCGGCCTCCGCCAGGCGAACTACCGCCTCTGGCGTCATCGCCTCTTCATGACGAATACGGTACCAGTCGCACTGCTCATCCGGTTGGCTTTGATAAGCCAGCGGCGTCGCGTGGCGGTTACCGACAAAGAACAGATAGCCCAGCATTTCGACTTCGCTCCGCTGTTGGCCGTCGCCAAGCAGAGAAGCAACGTTCACGCCCAGATGCTGGCCCAGCAGATCCAGCAGCGCCGCTTCAATCCCGGTCACCACGTGAATAGTGGTGCGCAGATCGAAGGTTTGCAGGCCGCGGCCGCCGGCATCGCGGTCGGCAAACTGGTTACGCACGGCATTCAGCACATTTTTGTACTCGCCCAGCGTTTTCCCCACTACCAGCGGCGCGGCGTCTTCCAGCGTCTGGCGGATCTTTTCGCCGCCGGGAATTTCGCCGACGCCGGTATGCCCGGAGTTATCTTTGATGATAACGATATTACGGGTGAAGTACGGCGCGTGCGCGCCGCTCAGGTTCATCAGCATGCTGTCATGCCCGGCGACCGGGATAACCTGCATAGCGGTCACAATTGGCGTTGAAGATGATGTAGTCATGACGTAATCCTTTTTAATTAATGACGGCCGAAAACGGGGCGTTTACGGTCGAATGTCCAACCGGGAATCAGGTACTGCATCGGGCCCGCATCATTACGCGCGCCGCCAGGCAGCGCCTTATAGGCCTCATGAGCTTTATGCACCTGTTCCCAGTCCAGCTCCACGCCGAGTCCCGGCGCGTCTGGCACGGCGATTTTGCCGTTGATAATTTGCAGCGGATTTTGCGTCAGGCGCGAATCGCCCTCCTGCCAAATCCAATGGGTATCGATAGCGGTCGGCTTGCCCGGCGCCGCGGCGCCGACGTGGGTAAACATCGCCAGCGAGATATCAAAATGGTTGTTCGAGTGGCAGCCCCAGGTCAGCCCCCAGTCATCGCACAGCTGCGCCACCCGCACCGCGCCAGAGAGGGTCCAGAAGTGCGGGTCAGCCAGCGGAATATCGACGGCGTTGAGCATCACCGCATGCCCCATCTCGCGCCAGTTGGTGGCTATCATGTTGGTCGCCACCGGTAACCCGGTTGCGCGACGGAACTCGGCCATCACTTCCCGGCCGGAAAAGCCCTGTTCCGCGCCGCACGGATCTTCGGCATAGGTCAGGACATCCTGCAGCCCTTTGCACAGCATAATAGCTTCATCCAACAGCCAGGCGCCGTTCGGATCGACGGTAATGCGCGCGTCAGGGAAGCGTTTTTTCAGCGCGCGAGCGGTGTCGATCTCCTGCTCGCCAGGTAATACGCCGCCTTTTAGCTTAAAGTCTTTAAAACCGTAGCGATCCTGAGCCGCCTCCGCCAGTCGCACCACCGCGTCGCTATTCAACGCCTGCTGATGACGCAGGCGATACCATTCGTGGTTGCCTGGCGTCCGCTCAAGGTATCCGAGATCGGTTTTTTCGCGGTCGCCGATATAGAACAGGTAGCCCAGCACGGTCACCGCATCACGCTGTTTGCCCGGCCCAAGCAGTTCGCAGACCGGGACATTCAACACCTTGCCAAGCAGGTCGAGCAGCGCGGCCTCCAGCGCCGCCACCGCATTGACTTTCAATTCGAAGGTCCATGCGCCTTTGCCGAAGGTGTCGAAATCCGCCGCCTGGTTGCCTTTATGTACCTGCTGCACCACGCGGTTGAGGCGAGCGACCTCCTGCCCAACTACCTGCGGAATCGCCTCCACCAGCGTCTGATAGATGACTTCGCCGCCGGGCGCTTCGCCGACGCCGGTATGGCCAGCGTTATCGGTTAACACCACGATGTTGCGGGTAAACCAGGCGTTATGCGCGCCGCCGATATTCATCAGCATGCTGTCGTGCCCGGCGACCGGAATCACCTTCATTTCGGTAACGATTGGGCTGGATTGGGTATTCATGATTAACGCCCCGCAACCGGTTTAAGTTCGATACGTTTGATATCGCCCACCAGCACCAGGTAGCTGAGAACCGCCACCAGCGCATGGATACCGACGTAAATCAGCGCGCCGTTGAAAGAGCCGGTGGTGCCGACGATATAGCCGATAGCGATAGGGGTTACGATGCCGGAAATATTGCCGAACATGTTGAACAGACCGCCGGACAGGCCGCTAATCTCTTTCGGCGCGGTGTCCGCCATTACCGCCCAGCCCAGTGCGCCGATGCCTTTACCAAAGAAGGCCATCGCCATAAAGCCGATGATCATCCATTCCACATTCACGTAATTACACATCAGCATGGTCATGGACAACAGCATGCCCAGCACGATCGGCGTTTTGCGCGCAATATTCAGCGAGCCGGTACGGCGCATCAACCAGTCGGAAATAATCCCGCCCAACACCCCGCCGACAAAGCCGCACACCGCCGGAATAGAGGCGACAAAGCCCGCTTTAAGGATCGACATGCCGCGCGCCTGCACCAGATAAACCGGGAACCAGGTGATAAAGAAGTAGGTTAAGGCGTTGATGCAGTACTGACCGATATAGATCCCGACCATCATTCGCGAGCCAATCAGCTGCTTGATTTGGCCCATTTTTACGCTAAAAGGCACCTTCTGCGCACTGCTCTTTTGATCCATGTTGATCAACGCGCCGCCTTCGGCGATGTAGTCCAGTTCTTTCTGGTTCACGCCTGGATGGTTATTCGGATCGTGGATCACTTTCAGCCACACGAAGCTGATGACAATACCCAGTCCGCCCATAAAGAAGAATACGTGCGACCAGCCCACTTCATGGGTCAACCACCCCATAATCGGCGCGAAAATAACGGTAGCAAAATACTGCGCGGAGTTAAAAATCGATACCGCCGTCCCTCTCTCCTGCGCCGGGAACCAGGCGGCCACAATACGGCTATTGCCCGGGAACGAGGGCGATTCGGCAAGGCCGACGAGGAAGCGCAGGGTAAACAGCGCGATGATAATGCCAAAACCGCTAAAGATATCCACGAAGCCCTGCAGCAGGGTAAACACGGACCAGATAAAGATGGACCAGAAATAGACGCGTTTAGAACCAAAGCGGTCAAGCAGCCAGCCACCGGGGATCTGTCCGATCACATAGGCCCATGAAAACGCGGAGAAAACGTAACCCATGCCAACAGGATCGAGGCCGATATCCCTGGCCATTTCAGAACCGGCGATCGACAGCGTCGCACGGTCGCCATAGTTAAAGGATGTGACGATAAACAGCATCACCACTATCCAATAGCGAGCATTGGTGCGCTTTTCAGCGGCGCTCGCAGCCTGACTTAATGAACTCATTGTTGTACTCCTGAATCATAGCGTTTAGCTACGTTCATTCTGAACAGCACAACCTGTAGGGTAATCAGAATGACGTGTTAGTGTTTTTTTTCGTTATATCTGGCGTACTGCTTTTGTCACTGGCAGGAAAAGTATAAAAAGAGGCCTCGACGGGCTCACCGTGCATATACACAGCTTTAGCGGGCGGAACTGCGTTAGTTTGTGGCGCATGCCTAAGGTTGTGGGGAGTAGTTCACGGAAATGGAAAACCGTCGCCTGCTTAGAGGAAGATGGGCAATATAACCTTCAGAGTGTGAATCGCCTCTCTTGACGCCGGGGAAACGCAAAGAAAAAAGCCATAGCGATGGCATGGTTATCAGGCACATGCCCGAAGCCGGGAGGAATGGAGAACGTTAAGATAAGCCTGACCGTTTATCCGGCCACTGGCAGCTTAAGCGCGCCCTCTACGTAGGGAGAGGGCGTTCTTAATAGGATTAGTCGAGCAGTTTCGCCCACGCTTCTACCCAAGGATTGGAAACGCTTTCCGGTTCCGGGTCTTCGCTGGCGTCGATGGTGAGCATCTCGCCGATACGTCGCGCGCCCTGTTCCTGCAGCAGCGCATCAAAGGTTTTACCGCCGCCGCAGAAATTAGCGTAGGTGCTATCGCCAAGCGCGATAATGCCGTAGCGCAGATGCGGCTGATACATATCTTTAATGCCTTCATACAGCGGAACGATACTGTCCGGCAGATCGCCCTGCCCGGTGGTCGACGTCACGACCAGCACGTACTTGCCGGTATAGGATTCCCAGTCTTTCACTTCCGGGTCCTCAAATACCGTCGCTTTATGCCCCAGCCCGCTCAGAATGGCTTCCGCCTCCTCGGCGACCAACAGCGAGTTTCCGTACATTGTGCCGACAAAAATTCCGACTTCTGCCATAGTGATTATCTCCCTGGATTATCCGCGATACTCTCATCCTGACCGCTGTCGTCGGCAAACTCAACCCTTTCATTTAACGGGAGAAGCCCGCGCCAGCCAAACTGCGACAGCGCGCGCATCCAGACGTCATCCAGACCCGCGCGAATCGTTAGCGGCTCGCCGGTAAAGGGGTGTGTTAATGACAGCTGGCTGGCGTGCAGCATCAGACGATTGCAGCCGAAATGTTCAGCGGCGCTGCGGTTTTGCCGTAGATCGCCATGTTTGCTGTCGCCGAGGATCGGATGGCGCAGATGGGCCAAATGACGACGCAGCTGATGTTTACGTCCGGTTTTCGGCTCCAGCTCCACCAGCCCGTAGCGGGTGGTCGGATAACGGCCGGTGGCGACCGGCATTTCTACCGTTGCCAGGCCGCGATAGTGGGTCACCGCCGGCTGCGGGCCTTTATCCTCACGAGCGAACTTATCGGCGATTTTGTCCAGCTCTTCCACCAGCGGGTAATCCAGCACATCCTCTTCAGTCAGCCAGCCGCGAACGATCGCGTGATAACGTTTTTGCATCTGGTGTTGCTCAAACTGCTGCGCCAGCAGCCTGCCCGCCTCGCTCGATAATCCCATCAGCAGCACGCCGGAAGTCGGCCGGTCCAGACGATGAGCGGTGAAGACGTGCTGGCCGATTTGATCGCGCACGGTCTGCATCACCACCACTTTCTCATCGCGGTCCAGCCAGCTGCGGTGCACCAGCCAGCCGGAAGGCTTATTCACCGCCACCAGCCACTCGTCCTGATAAATGATCTCCAGCATCAGGCGTCGTCGTCCGCGAATAACGCATCCAGCAGCAGTAGCTCGGCTACGATAGGTTCGCGCGCCGGATGAGCTTTATCCAGCGCCATCTCGTAATAAGGCGCGACGGCAAAGTTCTGCGGCAGCGGCATACCGCTGGCGATCAGTTGATGCAGACGCGGGATCAGCACCCACTGCAGCCATTCCAGCGGTTCGAGCGTGTCCAGGCAAAACGGCTGTTCGCTGGCGAAAGCGCTGCTATCCGGCGCCTGTTCCTGCCAGTGGTTTGTTTCGCGCAGCAGCGCTTCAATGGCGTGCAGGCGATCGCGCACGCTAGCGTGAAGGGTCATGGGGAAACCTCGATGAATTGTAAACCGGGCGCAGGATAGCAAATCCGCGAGAGAAATAAAAAAAGGGAGCACTGTATAAACAGTGCTCCCGGTTCGTTTTGCAGCATTCCAGCTACATTGGTGCTCCCTGCTCGTCCTTGAAAACTTTTCCTGAGGTCTCCTGACCAAGTTCATCCTTAAACTAGCGCATCCTGCTTTCACACCACCCCGATGTGAAATAACTTATCCCTAAGTGTGTCCAGATCTTCCTGATCCACCGTTCATCCTGAGCGGCTCTCGTTCTCCATCCTGGAGGTGTCCATTACGCAATCCTGCGTTATCCTTGCTTCATCCTGAAGCCTGTCCTTGCAACGCCATCCCGGCGGGTCCTGCAGAAGAGCCATCATCCTGATGTTCTCTTCATTTCGCGACTCCCTGTCGACGTACATAGGATCACTGATTCCGCCTCTTCTTACAAGACTTACTACGACAATCTCTTAAGATTAGTGGCCAGACTAAAAGACCATATAATTATCAAATCATTTTATAACAATAAGTTAGATGTAATCCTTACGTTTAAAATTGCTGAAAATGATGACGATCTCTTACAGGTCTTGTAAGAGATCTCTCACAAACAACCAGGGTAAATGGATTACAGAAGGGGCTCAAGCTGATTCAGGAAACTCGCAAGTGAGTGAGAAAGGGTCTCTCTTTTTCGGGTTCCGAGCGTCTCTTTAATGACTTCGCCGCTCAGATTGCAGACCGAAATAACCTCCAGTTCGCTATCCAGCGTGGCGATAAACAGCGTCGGCGATAGCTTGAGGCGTTTTTGCACCACCAGGTGACCAATAAGGTTTTCCTGCACTCGCTGGAAGTCATCCGGGCTCCAGGCCTGCAATAAAGTAAGGTCCTGCGCCGCAAAGCGGGCGTGCATATCGCCAGCGAACTGAGTGGTATAATAACTATGAATTGGCTGTTGTACCACAATCTCCAGCGCTCGTTCAACTCCATCGAGATGGCGTGCTAACGTAAACGGCTGCGGCTGCCAGAAAACGGCATCGTCTTCACTAGCGCTGATACAGGGAGATGGGATGCCATAAAGGTCTTCGCTACGCGGCAGGCTGGCATAACGCTGCTGCCACGCATCGCAGTAACGTTGGGTAAATGATTGCAGCGCTTCTATGGTCTGATGATCCACCGGTTTCTCTCTTCACGTTAGACAGGATACACTTGGCATATAGTGTACCCGCTTTACTATGGTGAAACATGTCTTCTTACGATAATCATCAGGCGCTGGCCGGCCTGACGCTCGGTAAATCAACGGATTACCGTGATACCTATGACGCTTCGTTGCTGCAGGGCGTGCCGCGTAGCCTGAACCGCGACCCGCTTGGCCTGCACGCCGATAATCTGCCATTCCACGGCGCCGATATCTGGACGCTGTACGAGCTGTCGTGGCTGAATGGCAAAGGCCTGCCGCAGGTCGCCGTCGGCTACGTGGAGCTGAGCGATACCACCGTCAATCTGGTGGAATCGAAAAGCTTCAAACTGTACCTGAACAGCTTCAACCAGACCCGCTTCGCCGACTGGCAGGAAGTCCAGGCCACGCTGACCCGCGATCTCAGCGCCTGCGCCCAGGGCGAGGTCAAGGTTTCGCTGTACCGCCTCGATGAGCTGGAAGGGCAACCGATCGCTCATCTGCACGGCGCCTGCATCGACGATCAGGATATCGAGATTGATAACTATCAGTTCAGCGCCGACTACCTGCAGGACGCGGCCAGCGGCAAAGTCGTCGAAGAGACGCTGGTCAGCCATCTGCTGAAATCAAATTGTCTGATCACCCACCAGCCAGACTGGGGCTCGGTACAGATTCAGTATCGCGGGCCGAAAATCGATCGCGAAAAACTGCTGCGCTATCTGGTGTCGTTCCGCCATCACAATGAGTTCCACGAACAGTGCGTCGAACGCATCTTTAATGATGTGCTGCGTTTCTGCCGTCCGGAATCGCTTTCCGTGTACGCTCGCTACACCCGCCGCGGCGGCCTGGATATTAATCCGTGGCGCAGCAACGGTGAATTCGTGCCGGCAACCGGCCGTCTGGCGCGGCAATAAGCGAAATTTTTCACACTTTGCGTGCGTTAACGCGTACGCAAGGTTGTGGAAAGACTACGGCCAGGGCTATTGTAATCACAGGAAGACGATAATCGTCCTGTAAGGAGTTCACTTGATTACACACGTTAGCCCGCTTGGTTCAATGGATATGCTGTCACAGCTGGAAGTGGATATGCTTAAACGCACCGCCAGTAGTGACCTGTATCAACTCTTTCGCAACTGCTCGCTTGCTGTGCTCAACTCGGGGAGCCTGACCGATAACAGCAAGGAGCTACTGTCTCGTTTTGAAAACTTCGATATTAACGTGCTGCGCCGCGAACGCGGCGTGAAGCTGGAACTGATCAACCCGCCGGAAGACGCTTTCGTCGATGGCCGTATTATCCGTTCCCTGCAGGCCAACCTGTTTGCCGTGCTGCGCGATATCCTGTTCGTCTACGGGCAGATCCACAACACCGTCCGCTTTCCGAATCTCGATCTCGAAAGCTCAATTCACATCACCAACCTGGTGTTCTCGATTCTGCGTAACGCCCGCGCGCTACACGTCGGCGAAGCGCCGAATATGATTGTCTGCTGGGGCGGCCACTCTATTAATGAAAATGAGTACCTGTACGCGCGCCGCGTCGGAACCCAGCTTGGCCTGCGCGAACTGAATATCTGCACCGGCTGCGGGCCAGGCGCCATGGAAGCGCCAATGAAAGGCGCCGCCGTCGGCCACGCCCAGCAGCGCTATAAAGACAGCCGCTTTATCGGCATGACCGAACCTTCCATTATCGCCGCTGAGCCGCCAAACCCGCTGGTCAACGAACTGATCATCATGCCGGATATCGAAAAGCGTCTCGAAGCGTTCGTACGCATCGCCCACGGTATTATCATCTTCCCGGGCGGCGTGGGTACTGCGGAAGAGCTGCTTTATCTGCTGGGCATCCTGATGCATCCGGATAACAAGTCGCAGGTGCTGCCGCTTATCCTCACCGGGCCGAAAGAGAGCGCCGACTACTTCCGCGTGCTGGATGAGTTCATCGTTCATACCCTCGGCGAATCGGCTCGCCGCCACTACCGCATTATTATCGACGATGCCGCTGAAGTGGCGCGCCAGATGAAAAAAGCGATGCCATTGGTCAAAGAGAGCCGCCGCGAAACCGACGACGCCTATAGCTTCAACTGGTCGATTCGTATCTCGCCGGACCTGCAGATGCCGTTTGAGCCAACGCACGACAATATGGCCAATCTCAAACTTTATCCGGACCAACCGGTGGAAGTACTGGCCGCCGACCTGCGCCGCGCCTTCTCCGGTATTGTCGCCGGCAACGTGAAAGAAGTCGGTATTCAGGCTATCGAGAAATATGGCCCTTACAAGCTGCATGGCGATCCGGAAATGATGCGCCGCATGGACGATCTGCTGCAGGGCTTCGTTGCCCAGCACCGCATGAAGCTTCCGGGCGGCAGCGCCTACATTCCGTGCTACGAAATCTGCTCCTGATAATGTAATACCTCTCCCGGGCGGCGGTCGATCCCCTGCCCGGGCACTCCCGCCCGTTATTTCCAGTTAATTAATTTTTCTAATTAATGATTCGTAGAGTTTCCACATAGCCAATCGTTTGCGTTTCCAAAAAGAGCAATAAAATTCACCATAAAAATAACATTATGGCGAAAAAACGTCGTTTACATCACTTTTTTGCAGCAAAAACCTCGTTATTTGGTAACAGAGCTTTTATCTCATGTGCTGCAAATGATAGCCTTCGCGCCACATTTATCTGGCTGATCACCATAAACAGACTGTTGGGCTAAAAACGTTCAGGTTTAAAGTGGATTATTGCATTTGGGATCCCGATCACTGATGTATTTTCCATATAAATGTATCTTGCCGCCCAATTGTTACGGAGAAAATTTCTAAAAAACCGTAAAGCAGCGAATTTCATATTATTTAATCGTTTTTATTTACTAGATTTTGTTGATTCCTCCAGGAGATACAGATGGAAACCACACAAACCAGCACTATCGTTTCGGGTGAAACCCGCAGCGGATGGCGCAAAACGGATACCATGTGGATGCTGGGCCTGTACGGCACGGCGATCGGCGCGGGCGTTTTGTTCCTGCCAATCAACGCCGGCGTCGGCGGTATGATCCCACTGATTATCATGGCGATTCTGGCCTTCCCGATGACCTTCTTCGCACACCGCGGTATGACCCGCTTCGTGCTTTCCGGTAAAAACCCGGGCGAAGACATCACTGAAGTCGTTGAAGAACACTTTGGCGTGGGCGCAGGTAAACTGATTACTCTGCTCTACTTCTTCGCAATCTACCCGATCCTGCTGGTTTATAGCGTGGCGATCACCAACACCGTCGAAAGCTTCATGGCGCACCAGCTGCACATGACGCCGCCGCCGCGCGCCATTCTGTCGCTGATCCTGATTGTCGGCATGATGACCATCGTTCGTTTCGGCGAGCAGATGATCGTTAAGGCAATGAGCATCCTGGTATTCCCGTTCGTTATCGCGCTGATGATCCTGGCTCTGTACCTGATCCCGCAATGGAACGGCGCGGCGCTGGAAACCCTGTCGCTGAGCAGCGCGTCAACAACCGGTAACGGTCTGCTGATGACCCTGTGGCTGGCGATCCCGGTGATGGTCTTCTCCTTTAACCACTCGCCGATCATCTCCTCCTTCGCGGTAGCGAAGCGTGAAGAATACGGCGAAGGCGCAGAGAAGAAATGCTCCAGCATCCTGGCGCGCGCTCACATCATGATGGTGCTGACCGTTATGTTCTTCGTCTTCAGCTGCGTACTGAGCCTGTCTCCGGCAGACCTGGCGGCGGCGAAAGAGCAGAACATCTCGATTCTGTCTTACCTGGCGAACCACTTTAACGCACCGGTTATCGCCTGGATGGCGCCGATCATCGCGATGATCGCTATCACCAAATCCTTCCTCGGCCACTACCTGGGCGCTCGTGAAGGTTTCAATGGCATGGTGATTAAGTCTCTGCGCGGCAAAGGCAAAACCATCGAAATCAACAAACTGAACAAGCTGACCGCGCTGTTTATGCTGGTCACCACCTGGATTGTGGCAACGCTGAACCCGAGCATCCTCGGCATGATTGAGACCCTGGGCGGTCCAATTATCGCGATGATCCTGTTCCTGATGCCGATGTACGCAATCCAGAAAGTTCCGGCCATGCGCAAATACAGCGGCCACATCAGCAACGTCTTCGTTGTGATTATGGGCCTGATTGCCATCTCCGCGATTTTCTACTCTCTGTTCAGCTAATTCTTTTAAGACCTCCCCTCGCGCCGCTTAACGGCGGCGCGCTTTCCGACAGTACTGGAATACATCATGATCAGCGTATTCGATATTTTCAAAATCGGCATTGGCCCATCCAGCTCCCATACCGTTGGACCGATGAAAGCGGGCAAACAATTCACCGACGACCTGATTGCGCGCGGCCTGCTGGCCGACGTCAGCAAAGTCGTCGTCGACGTTTACGGCTCCCTGTCTCTGACCGGTAAAGGCCACCATACCGATATCGCCATTATCATGGGACTGGCCGGCAATCTGCCAGATACCGTCGACATCGACGCGATCCCGGGCTTTATCCAGGACGTTAATACCCACGGCCGCCTGCTGCTGGCGAACGGCCAGCACGAAGTCGAGTTCCCTGTCGACCAGTGCATGAATTTCCATGCCGACAACCTGTCTCTGCATGAGAACGGCATGCGCATTACCGCGCTGGGCGACGACAAGGTGCTCTACAGCCAGACCTACTACTCCATCGGCGGCGGCTTTATCGTCGATGAAGAGCACTTCGGCCTGACCACCGAAGCGCCAGTTGCCGTACCTTATCCGTACAAAAACGCCGCCGATCTGCAGAAACACTGCAATGAAACCGGCCTGTCGCTCTCCGGGCTGATGATGCAGAACGAGCTGGCGCTGCACAGCAAAGAAGAGCTGGAACAGCACTTCGCCGCGGTGTGGGAAGTGATGAGCGCCGGTATTGAGCGCGGTATCACCACTGAAGGCGTGCTCCCGGGCAAACTGCGCGTTCCGCGCCGCGCCGCCGCCCTGCGCCGTATGCTGGTGAGCCAGGACAATACCAACAGCGACCCGATGGCGGTAGTGGACTGGATCAACATGTTCGCGCTGGCGGTAAACGAAGAGAACGCCGCCGGCGGGCGTGTCGTCACCGCGCCAACTAACGGCGCCTGCGGTATCGTTCCGGCGGTACTGGCCTACTACGACAAGTTTATCCGCAAGGTGAACGCTAACTCTCTGGCCCGCTATATGCTGGTCGCCAGCGCCATTGGTTCGCTGTATAAGATGAACGCCTCTATCTCCGGCGCCGAAGTTGGCTGCCAGGGCGAAGTCGGCGTGGCCTGCTCGATGGCGGCGGCCGGTCTGGCGGAGCTGCTGGGCGCTAGCCCGGCCCAGGTGTGCATCGCCGCGGAAATCGGTATGGAACATAACCTCGGCCTGACCTGCGACCCGGTTGCCGGCCAGGTGCAGGTACCGTGCATCGAGCGTAACGCTATCGCGGCGGTCAAAGCGGTTAACGCCGCGCGTATGGCCCTGCGCCGTACCAGCGAACCGCGCGTGTGCCTCGATAAGGTTATCGAGACCATGTATGAAACGGGCAAAGATATGAACGCCAAGTACCGCGAAACCTCTCGCGGCGGCCTGGCGATGAAAATCGTCGCCTGCGATTAACGCCTCTGGCCCGGCACGCTTCGGCATGTCGGGCCAACTCTCCTCCAGCCCTGGCTCATTCTGCGAGCCTGCTTCCCGAACTTCGCTCTACCAATAGCCTCGTATTGCCACCGATGTTACCCTTATAGCCTGAGAACAAAGGGAGATATCTTGTGGCTGTTCATCTGTTAATTGTCGACGCGCTCAACCTGATCCGCCGTATTCATGCGGTGCAGGGTTCCCCCTGCGCGGATACCTGCCTGCACGCCCTCGAACAGCTTATCGTCCACAGCCAGCCGACGCATGCCGTGGCGGTGTTCGACGATGAAGACCGCGCTCACGGCTGGCGCCACCAGCGGCTGCCGGAATATAAAGCCGGGCGCGCGCCGATGCCGGAAACGCTGGAAGCGGAAATGCCGGCGCTGCGGGCGGCTTTTGAACAGCGCGGAATACGCTGCTGGGCGCTGCCCGGCAGCGAAGCGGACGATCTGGCGGCCACGCTCGCCGTTAAAGTTGCCCAGGCCGGGCATCAGGCTACCATTGTCTCGACCGATAAAGGCTACTGTCAGCTGCTGTCGCCGACCATTCGCATCCGCGATTATTTCCAGAAACGCTGGCTGGATGCGCCGTTTATCGCCAATGAATTCGGCGTGACGCCGGAACAGCTCCCGGACTACTGGGGTCTGGCGGGGATTAGCAGTTCGAAAGTACCGGGCGTTGCCGGGATTGGGCCGAAAAGCGCGGCGCAGCTGTTAACGGATTATCAGGATTTAGAAGGCATCTACGCGCGGCTTGCGGATGTGCCGGAGAAGTGGCGTAAGAAGCTTGAAGAGCATAAAGAGATGGCGTTTACCTGCCGGGAAATCGCCCGCCTGCAAACGGACTTACAGCTCGATGGCAACCTGCAGCAGCTGCGGTTGCCATCCGCGTGATCCCCGGCCGTGCTGATGCGTGACCGGGGCTGCTGAGCGCTGATTAGCGCTCGTCGCGGCGGCCGCCGACCGCCGCCCACAGGCGACGCACGTGCACGGTCACTTCTTCACGGTCGTGATACAGCTGACGGGCCTGAATCTGCGCGTTAATACCGTGCTCATCAAGCTGCGCCTGGATATAGGCCAGGTTTTGCGACACCTCTTCATAGCGCTTTTTCATCGGCAGCTTGAGGTTAAAAATGGTCTCGCGGCACCAGCCGTTCACCAGCCACTGGGCCATTAACGCCGCCACTTTCGCCGGTTTCTCAACCATGTCGCACACCATCCACGAGATGTTGTTGCGGTTCGGACGATAGCGGAAGCCATCTTCACGCAGCCAGGTCACCTGTCCGGTATCCATCAGGCTCTGCGCCATCGGGCCGTTATCGACCGAAGAGACCCACATGTTGCGCTTCACCAGCTGATAGGTCCAGCCGCCCGGGCAGGCGCCGAGATCCACCGCGTACATGCCATTCGCCAGACGCTCGTCCCACTCATCCGCCGGAATGAAGACGTGAAATGCCTCTTCCAGCTTAAGCGTCGAACGGCTCGGCGCATCGGAAGGGAACTTCAGGCGCGGGATCCCCATATAAAACGGCGAGTTGTTATTGCTAAAGGAGTAGCCGGTATAGCAACAGCCGGGTGCGATAAAGAACACGTGCACCACCGGACGCTTAGGCGTTTCATAGTTAGTCAGCACGCCAGCTTCACGCAGCGCCGCGCGCAGCGGCACCGTGAACTTGCGGCAGAACTTCATCAGCTCTTTGCTTTCGTTGGTATCCGCGACCTCAACGCGCAGATCGCCGCCCTTTTCCACCACGCCCTGCAGCATGCCGACGATCGGCGTGATGCGGTCTTCCGGCGGCAGGTCGCGCAGCAGTTCGCCAACGACGAACATCTGGCGCGCGAAAATCAGCGAGCTAAACGGCAGATCGCGCACCAGCTTCTCGCCGTCGCCCTGTTGATAGCACTCAAAAATCACATAGCCGGAGTCGTCTTTGACCCGGGCAAAACCGAATACCTCAAGGCGGGCTGCCTTATCGGTAATTTCTGCTGCGCACTCTTTCTCAAACCCGGGGCGACAATAGAGGACAACCTTATTCATGAACAACGCCCTTACGTTTCAGACGAATTGCACCAATTAACATTAATACCCAACCGGCAAGGAAGCAGACGCCGCCTACCGGGGTAACGAACGCCCACAGGCGTAAATGCGACAGCGCCAGACAATATAAGCTGCCGCTGAACAACACGGTTCCCAGCGCCAAAAACACGCTGCTCCAGTAAAACCAGATGCTTATCCGCCGCTGCATGGCGACAGACAGGCCTAAAATCGCCAGCGTATGAAACGCCTGATACTCAAGGCCGGTGTGGATCCAGGCCATTTCGGCCGCACCCAGCGATTTACTTAATACGTGTGCGCCAAAAGCGCCCAGAGCCACAAAGATAAAGCCGCTGATGGCGGCAAAAATCAGCATAAAACGGCTGGTCATGTTGATACCCTACAAAGTCAGTTAACGCCTGGTCATCAGGCCGTTATTGTTCGTAACGAAAGCGGAATTTTTCTTGTTCGCTCGCCGCCTTCGCTAAAATCCACTGGCGGAAAGCGGCTATTTTACCCAGTTCAGCCTGACTGTCATGACAAACAAGGTAAAACGCGTTCTTACTGACCAGAACATCATTAAACGGGCAGACCAAACGGCCTGCTTCAATTTCGGACTGGGCCATAACGTTATTGGCCAGTGCGACGCCTTGTCCATGGATTGCCGCCTGCAGCACCATCGCGCTGTGGCTGAATATCGGTCCCTGTTGCACATTGATATGATTTAGACCCAGTTGCCGGGTATAAGTTTGCCAGTCGCGGCGAGAGGCATCATGTAACAGCGTATGTTGCGCCAGATCGGCAGGCGTTTTCAACGCTTTGTCGCCGGTTAACAGCAATGGCGAACAAACCGGCAGTAAATATTCGGCGTACAGTTTTTCAACACGCAACCCCGGCCAATTGCCGCGGCCATAGAAAATCGCCACGTCGACGTCGTCGGCCAGTTTATCTTCCTGACGGTCCACCGCCTGGATCCGCACGTCGATCCCCGGATAAGCTGAGTTAAAGCTTGAGAGTCGCGGCACCAGCCACTGAATGGCGAAACTGGGCAATAAACTAACAGTTAGCGCCCCTTTCGCGCTGCGCGCCTGCAGTTTACGCGTCGCTTCGGTGAGCTGCGAAAAAATCTCTTTAATATCCTGAAAATAGCTTTGCCCCTCTTCCGTTAACAGCAGCGAGCGATTGCGTCGACGAAACAGCTTCAGGCCCAGAAAGTCCTCTAGTGACTTGATTTGGTGACTTACTGCGGCCTGCGTCACAAAAAGCTCATCGGCTGCGCGAGTGAAGCTCAGATGACGTGCGGCTGCATCAAAAACACGTAATGCATTCAGAGGTGGTAATCGCTTCGACATGGTTATTCTGACTGAGATGTTAACGAGTTTTAACAAATAGGAAACAACAGTTAACCTATTAGTTTTTTTTATCTGAGCCATTATAAATTGTCCGTTGAGGTTCTACCAGCAAATACCTATAGTGGCGGCACTTCCTGAGCCGGAACGAAAAGCTTTTTTTGGAATGCGTGTTCCAACAAGCTTTTGGCTTACGGTTGTGATGTTGTGTTGTTGTGTTTGCAATTGGTCTGGGTTTGCAGACCATGGTAGCAAGGCTACCTTTTCACTTCCTGTACATTTACCCTGTCTGTCCATAGTGATTTAATGTAGCACCGCAATGCGCGGTGCTTTTTTTTGCCGAAAAATCACCGTTCTCCCCGCCTCCTCGCTATCACCAGCCTTGCCCTAATGGGGAATTTGCGCGACGATCGTGATATCGATATGAGGAATTCCATGAACGCATTCAATCCCGCCCACTTCCGCGCCCAGTTTCCAGCCCTGGCGGATGCCGGCGTCTATCTGGATAGCGCGGCGACGGCGCTAAAACCGCTGGCCGTAATCGATGCCAGCGACCAGTTTTATCGCCTGAGCGCCGGCAACGTCCACCGCAGCCAGTTTGCCGCCGCCCAGCGTCTTACCGAGCGCTACGAGGCGGCGCGCGAACGCGTCGCAGGCTGGCTTAACGCCCCTTCCGGCAAAGATATCGTCTGGACCCGCGGCACCACCGAAGCTATCAATATGGTCGCGCAGAGCTACGTGCGCCCGCGCCTGCATCCTGGTGATGAAATAATCGTCAGCGAAGCCGAACACCACGCCAACCTGGTACCGTGGCTGATGGTTGCCGAACAAACCGGCGCGCGGGTGGTCAAGCTGCCGCTGGGCGCCGATCGTCTGCCGGATATCGCGCAACTCCCTTCGCTTATCTCTTCACGCAGCCGGGTGCTGGCGATTGGCCAGATGTCTAACGTCACCGGCGGCTGCCCCGACCTGCAGCGTGCCATTGCTCTCGCCCATCAGGCGGGAATGATAGTGATGGTTGACGGCGCGCAGGGCGCGGTGCACTTCCCGGCCGACGTGCAGGCGCTGGATATCGATTTTTATGCCTTCTCCGCCCACAAGCTGTATGGACCAACGGGTATTGGCGCGCTATACGGCAAAAGCGACCTGCTGGCGGAAATGTCGCCATGGCTCGGCGGCGGCAAAATGATTACTGAAGTCTCATTCGATGGTTTTAAAACCCAGCCCGCCCCCTGGCGGCTTGAAGCCGGGACGCCCAACGTCGCCGGCGTTATCGGCCTCAGCGCCGCGCTGGAATGGCTGCAGGAAATCGATCTTGCACAGGCGGAAAACTGGAGCCGTAGCCTGGCGACGCTTGCGGAAGACGAACTGGCAAAGCGGCCCGGTTTTCGTTCGTTCCGCTGTCAAGATTCGAGCCTGCTGGCCTTTGATTTCAAGGGCGTACACCATAGCGATATGGTTACGCTGCTGGCAGAGTCCGGCATTGCGCTGCGCGCCGGGCAGCATTGCGCGCAACCGCTGCTGGCGGCATTAGGCGTCAGCGGTACGCTGCGCGCCTCATTCGCGCCGTACAATACGCAAGATGATGTTTATGCGCTGATGCACGCTATCGACCGCGCGCTGGAAATACTGGTGGATTAATGATGACCTCACAACCTTTAAGCGCCGCGCTCAACGAAGCGACGCTGCGCCAGACCTTCGCCCCGCTGACCCAGTGGGAAGATAAATACCGCCAGTTGATTTTAGTGGGTAAGAAACTGCCGCCATTAACGGACGCCCAGCGGACACAGGCGAAAGAGATCGCCGGCTGCGAAAACCGCGTCTGGCTCGGGTATCAGGTTGATGCCGAGGGCAAGATGCACTTCTTTGGCGATAGCGAAGGGCGTATTGTGCGCGGCCTGCTGGCGGTGCTGTTAGCCGCCTGCGAAGGAAAAAGCGCCGCTGAGATTTTAGCGAAAGATCCGTTGGCGCTATTCGATGAGCTGGGTTTGCGCGGGCAGCTTAGCGCTTCGCGCAGCCAGGGGCTGCAGGCGCTAAGCGACGCGGTGCTCGCCGCCGCCCGCGAGGGCTAATTCAAACGCCGTCTTCCCGGCTTGCGCTACGCTGAGCCGGGCTACGTTTCTGCGCCGTCCGGAAAAAGTCCCTCAGGCTATCCCCCTTGACGCTGCGCTTTCGCCAACATCTTCTTCAACGCATGGGATACGGCGACAAAACCAAAAGTCGCCGTCACCATGGTCGCCGCGCCAAAACCGGAGGCGCAATCCATCCGCTTCGGCCCTTCCGCCGTGCTTTTCATTGCGCAGACGCTGCCATCCGCCTGCGGGTAGACCAACGCTTCGGTCGAGAAGACGCAATCGATGCCCAGCTTTCCTTTACTATTCTTCACTACGCCGAACTGGCTTTTCAGCCGTTCACGCAGTTTCGCCGCCAGCGGATCCTGAATAGTTTTCGCCAAATCAGCCACCTGGATCTGCGTCGGATCGATTTGACCGCCGGCTCCGCCGGTCGTCACCAACGGCACTTTATAACGACGGCACCAGGCGATCAGCGCCGCTTTTGGCCTGACGCTATCGATAGCGTCGATAACATAGCTAAAGCCCGCTCCCAGGTATTCCGCCACGTTCTCCGGCGTGATGAAATCATCGATCACCGTAACCCGGCACTCCGGGTTAATCAGACGTATACGCTCGGCCATCACTTCCGCTTTCGCCAGCCCAACGTTACCGCCAAGGGCGTGGATTTGGCGATTGGTATTGGTGACGCAAACATCATCCATATCAATCAGCGTAATCGCGCCAATCCCGGTTCGCGCCAGCGCTTCCGCCGCCCATGAACCGACGCCGCCGATGCCGACCACGCAGACATGCGCATCGGCAAAACACTGCAGCGCCTTTTCGCCATATAAACGCGCCGTGCCGCCAAACCGCTGGCGCCAGGCATCGCTGATTACTACAGACATAAAACCTCAGAATAAAGTAGAGACCCCGGATCCGGCGCGTTACGCGGATCCGGGTTAGAAACATACGGACGTTTAAACGTTAACCGCTAAAGACGCTACCGGCGCCTGGCGCGTTTTTCAGCACCCACACGCGGCCATAGTGGTTATACCAACCGGCGCGATGACCGGCATCCGGGCCAATGCCCTGGTAGATATCGAAGTGCTGGCCTTTAATCGCCCCGCCGACATCCAGCGCCACCATCAGGCGTAGCTCGTACTGACCGTTAAACTTACCGTTATTATCCAGCAGAGGCACCTCGGCCAGCAAGGTGGTTCCCGGCGGAATAATCGAACGGTCAGAGGCGACCGACGCGCGGCCAATCAACGGTACCGCGCTGGCCCCTTTCACCGGCGCGTAGGACTGCGGTTTAAAGAAGACGAAAGATGGGTTCTGTTCCAGCAGCTCGCGAACTTCCGCTTCGCTATGCTTTTCGCCCCATTCACGGATCGCCTGCATCGACATATCTTCCCGCTTCACTTCGCCGCGGTCGATAAGCACTTTACCGATACTACGGTAGGGCCAGCCGTTTTTCCCGGCGTAGCTGAAGAAGTTAAGCGGCGAACCGTCGCCGAAATCGATATAGCCGCTGCCCTGCACGTCCATGATGAAGTTATCCATCAGCGAGTTGCTGTACGCCAGAACGTAGTTATCGCTGAGCGCTCCGGCATAGATGCTGGCGCGGGAAGGCAGCTTGCCGTTTTTCGGCGGCATACGGTAAATAGGATACTGGAACTCGCCCTGGCGAGTGTGGCGGGCCTGCACGACCGGGGTGTAGTAGCCGGTAAACTGCACGTTGCCGTAGTTATCGGCACCCTGCATCTGCCAGGCATCAATACCAAACTGGCGTAACGTGCGGGTATCGCCGCCGGAACGCAGCCACTCCTGAATCGCGTTATAAACGCTGCTCTGGCTGTTATAGAGACGCGGAGAGGCGCTACGAATCTGACCAACCTGCTGGGAGAAGTCGCCGGCGTTAATCGGCGCGCCTACCGCATCAGGTTGGTTTACCAATGAAAACGGCTGGGTAAACTTGCCATCACTATATTGCTGACCGCGATCGGTCGGTTTCGAGGAACAGGCGGCGAGCATCGCCAACATCGCCCCTGTCGCTACATATTTTGCCCAACGTCCTTTCATGGTATCTCTTCTTTATTGCTGCTAAGCCTTAGTGCGTGATGAAGATAACAAACCCATGCGGCTAATGAAATGCGCGAAAGCGAGCTGCAGCCCAAATTGTGTAAAAATCCGCCCATCGCTGTCTACTTAGTCGCCATTTTTTACAAAATTGACGATTTCTACGAAAAAAGGTTGCATCAGAACGCTAGCGGAGTATAGTGCGCTTCCACGGACGCGGGGTGGAGCAGCCTGGTAGCTCGTCGGGCTCATAACCCGAAGGTCGTCGGTTCAAATCCGGCCCCCGCAACCAATTAAAATCTGAAGTAAATCTACTTGATGGAAGAGTAGAGGCGGACGCGGGGTGGAGCAGCCTGGTAGCTCGTCGGGCTCATAACCCGAAGGTCGTCGGTTCAAATCCGGCCCCCGCAACCAATTACAATCAGAAGCAAATTTACTCGATGGAAGAGTAAACACGGACGCGGGGTGGAGCAGCCTGGTAGCTCGTCGGGCTCATAACCCGAAGGTCGTCGGTTCAAATCCGGCCCCCGCAACCAACACAATGAACACCCTCAAGGGTGTTTTTTTGTTTCTGTCGTCCGTAGATACCGCTACAAAAAAAGCGCCCGAAGGCGCTATTTTTTTATCCGCGTCTGGCCAACGTCGCCCCATCGGCAAAGTAGGCTTTGATCCCCGCCAGAATCGACTCCGCCACTTCCTGCTGGAATTTCGCGGTCTTCAGTTTACGCTCTTCTTCAACGTTACTGATAAAGGCCGTTTCGACCAGAATCGAAGGAATATCCGGCGCTTTCAGTACCGCAAAGCCCGCCTGCTCCACCTGATTTTTATGCAGCTTATTAATATTGCCCATTTTTTGCAGCACCGCTTTACCAAATTTCAGGCTGTCGGCGATGGTCAGGGACTGCACCATATCGAACATGGTGTGGTCAACGTAACGATCGCCGCTCTTACTGACCCCGCCGATTAAGTCCGAGGCGTTCTGCGTTTGCGCGAGGTATTTTGCGGCGGTACTGGTAGCGCCCTTGGTCGAGAGCGCGAACACCGAAGAGCCGCTCGGCTGACGGCTGGTAAAGGCGTCGGCGTGAATCGAAACGAACAGGTCGGCACGCTGCTTCTGCGCCTTGGCGACGCGCACCTTCAAGGGAATAAACACGTCTTCGTTACGGGTCATAAAGACCTTCATATTGCCTTCACGCTCAATGAGCGCGCGCAATCGACGGGCAATCTGCAGCACCACGTCTTTCTCACGAGTACGGTATTTACCAATCGCGCCGGAGTCTTCACCGCCATGGCCGGGATCGAGCATGATAACGATAGGACGATCGCGCCCGGCTTTCCCCGGCTGCGGCCCGCTCTCTGCCGGCGGTACCTGACGTTCCAGATCGCCTTTGTTGTAATCTTCCAGCAGCGCCAGCAGCGGATCCTGCACATCGGTGGCCGTAGAGGGATAAAGATCCATCACCAGACGCTCTTTAAAACCGGCGACCGGCGCCAGCGCAAACAGCTGCGGCTTGACGTTTTGTTTCAGTTCAAACACCATCCGCACGGTTTGCGGGTCGAACTGGCCCACGCGCGCGGATTTAATATACGGGTCGTCGTCGCGAATCTGCCCGCCCATCCCTTTCAGGACCGAGTTCAGGTTAACGCCTTCAATATCAACCACCACTCGCTCAGGATTGCTTAACGCAAACTGCCGATATTTCAGTACATGATTGGATTCCACCGTGACGCGGGTGTAGGTCGACGACGGCCAGATACGCACCGCGACAACCTGCGCGGCGGCGGCCAAACCGACCGGACTCACACTCATTAACCACATGGCGCCCGCCCCTTGTAAAAAACGACGGCGGCTTAATCCCGACTTGTATCCCGACATGCCACTCCCAAGCAAAAAAACGCGTTTGAAGCCAAAATGAACAGATTGACCGGAAACTTTAACCAAAGCCGCATAACCTGTCATCTATAAAAGGGTAAACAAACTTTGACACCTAAGGTTTTGTCACAATGTTTTCGCAAATTAGTGACAAATTAGGGGTTGCACCACGAAGCAAAACAGAATAAAAATACACTTATTACGAATAATCATGCATTGAGGGTTTGTCATGGTGAAGGAGCGTCGCACTGAACTGGTCGAGGGATTCCGCCATTCTGTTCCCTATATAAACGCGCACCGGGGAAAAACGTTTGTCATCATGCTGGGCGGAGAAGCCATCGAGCATGATAACTTTTCCAGCATAGTCAATGACATTGGCTTATTGCATAGCCTCGGTATTCGCCTGGTAGTGGTTTATGGCGCGCGCCCGCAGATTGACGCCAACCTCGCGGAACATCACCACGAACCGGTTTATCACAAGCAGACCCGCGTCACCGACGCCAAAACCCTTGAGCTGGTGAAGCAGGCCGCCGGCATGCTGCAGTTAGAAATTACCGCCCGCCTGTCGATGAGCCTCGGCAATACGCCCCTGCAGGGGGCGCATATCAACGTAGTGAGCGGCAATTTTATTATCGCTCAGCCTCTTGGGGTCGATGATGGCGTGGATTACTGCCACAGCGGCCGTATTCGCCGCATCGACGAAGAAGCCATTCATCGCCAACTGGACAGCGGCGCAATCGTGCTCATGGGCCCGGTCGCGGTATCCGTCACCGGCGAGAGCTTCAACCTCACCTCTGAAGAGATTGCCACCCAGCTGGCGGTAAAGCTGAAAGCTGAAAAGATGATCGGCTTCTGCTCGTCGCAGGGGGTCTACGACCAGCATGGCGAGATCGTTTCCGAACTGTTCCCTAACGAGGCGCAGGCGCGGGTAGAGGAGCTGGAAGCGGAAGAAGACTATAATTCCGGTACCGTACGCTTCCTGCGCGGGGCGGTGAAAGCCTGCCGCAGCGGGGTGCGTCGCTGCCATTTAATTAGCTATCAGGAAGATGGCGCGCTGCTGCAGGAGCTGTTCTCACGTGACGGTATCGGTACGCAGATCGTCATGGAAAGCGCCGAGCAGATCCGCCGGGCAACCATTAACGATATCGGCGGCATCCTCGATCTTATCAGCCCGCTGGAGCAGCAAGGCATTCTGGTGCGCCGCTCGCGCGAACAGCTGGAAATGGAGATAGATAAATTCACCATCATCCAGCGCGATAACACCACCATCGCCTGCGCCGCGCTCTATCCATTCCCGGAAGAGAAAATTGGCGAAATGGCCTGCGTGGCGGTGCATCCGGATTACCGTAGTTCGTCACGCGGCGAGGTACTCCTGAGCCGGATCGCCGCCCAGGCGAAGCAGATGGGGCTCAGCAAGCTATTTGTATTGACCACCCGTAGTATTCACTGGTTCCAGGAACGCGGCTTTACCCCGGTGGATATTGATTTGCTGCCGGAGAGTAAAAAACAGATGTACAACTATCAGCGCCGTTCGAAGGTATTGATGGCAGACCTGGGCTGACGGATCCCCCGGATAGCGGCTTGCGCCTTATCCGGGCTACGGTTCGGTAGTCGGTTGGTAGCCCCGGTAAGCGTAAGCGCCACCGGGGGAGGATTCCCGGATAGCGGCTTGCACCTTATCCGGGCTACGGTTCGGTAGTCGGTTGGTAGCCCCGGTAAGCGTAAGCGCCACCGGGGGAGGATTCCCGGATAGCGGCTTACGCCTTATCCGGGCTACCCGATTGCAAATAGGCATATCCCACGCCTTCAGGATAGTCATTTTGTTCTATCACCGCCGCATCAGTGACAAATATTCAGCATCCGGGCTTTATTCCTGGTTTAATGCCGAGGTATATCTTTATCACTGCATCAACGCTATGCTCCTTCCTAAAGAATAAAAAAACAACACATTATTGATAAGCATGATGAATAATGCATAAATCTGATAGCTGGATTATTAATAGATCTCAGACGGTTGTTTCCATCATTGCTATATACCCATGGTTAATAATATTGATTACACATATTAAACACAGCCTCGTGCCCTACAATTTTACGGAAGATGGATTACATCTACTGGTTCCCATCACCGTATTATCTATTATTAACCTTGCGCTTTCGCTTATCACTATTGGATGCATGAGCGTTTTTACATTGCTAAAACCAAGAAAGCTGAAAATCTATTTCTGCGCAATGAATACCATGTCACCACTCTGGCTATACCTTTATATTTAACAGCAAATTACGACATATATTTATTTTACATAGATTCAATAGCACATTAAATAAACCCGGGTAGAACGCCATAGTCAATTCTATTAGGGAGCCGTCCCAAAAATAAAGGTTAACAATGAAAAAGAAAACCAACGCAATTACTAAAAACATCAAGAAAATTACTACCGTGATTTCGATTTACCCTTGGGTCTTACTGCTTTTAACCATGATGAGCAGTGGACCAGCCTATGTTGCCTTTGCCGCAGGCCTTATGACGGTCTTTTTATTTGTTATTTTATCTATCGTCAACCTTATTATTTCAGTAGTAATTATTGTTATTGCTGATATATCAACCTCACAGACTCCAAAAAGCTATGTAACCTATTTTTTGGCCATGAACTCTATTTCTCTGCTCTGGCTGCTACTTTTATTTGCTTATTAATCAGAGGTAAAGAGCGTATTCAGCCCAGCCCGAGTCCGGCGAAGATTTCCGCCAGACAGCTCTCAGGCGTAGCATATGGGACTCAATAAGCCGTTTGTGCTGACCACCCGCTGCATTCACTGGAGCCAGGAGTACGGCTTTACACCTGTAGGTATTGATTGGCGACCGAAGCGCACACTTTCCAGGATGGATACGATGCTCCCATTCGATATACTTATATTCTTTCCCGCACGGTCAATTTAATGGGCAATTCAGCCTGACCACAAAAGGAAATAGACTATTTATGGATAATTCTGTCAACTGGTTTACCCGTAATACCAGCATCATTGTTATCACGCTCTCTATATATCCCTGGCTGCTGCTATTCATTCTGCACCTGAATGGTACGTACAAAGGAACCGTGTTTGTACCAGCTTTCGAGGTGGCTATTTTTGCTTTCATGCTCTCTGTGTTTAACCTTATCATTTCAATTATTTTCATAACCTTCACATATATATTTTCACCCTCAGTTGCACAAAACGCCGTGGGACGTTTCTTTGCCATCAATTCCGTTTCTGTCGTTTGGATAGGTTTACTTTTATATTTCATTTAATGAGGATAACCATCCCCCTTCCTTTGCGCGAATCAAAACATCTTTGCCACCTGTTCCATACTACCGCGGTGGATTATGCCTTTAATTACCGCCTATCAGCTGCCGGGTACTGAACCCGGCAGATTCAGGTTTCACTGAGTAGCGAAAATCACCGCCAGGCCGCTGCGCCGCTCGGTCCGCGTCACGATGGCCTGCGCCAGTACCTGCTCGTCGGCATAAAGCGACAGGCGCCGTTTGGCGCGGGTTATCGCAGTATAAACCAGCTCGCGGGTTACTAGCGGTACGCTACGAGAAGGTAAGATCAGCGCCGCATGATCGAACTCCGACCCTTGCGACTTATGCACCGTCATTGCCCATGCGGTATCGTGTTCCGGCAGGCGGCTTGGCTGCACCGATTTAATGCTGCCGTCCGGCATCGGGAACCATACGCGTAGGTCGCCGTCCCGTTCCAGCGCAATGCCGATATCGCCGTTAAACAGCCCCAGCGCGCTATCGTTCCGGGAAATCATCACCGGACGGCCATCGTACCAGCGTGAATGGCGCGGTAGCGTTATCGCCCGCTTACGGTGGAGCATCTGCTCCAGCTGTTCATTCACGCCGCTTACCCCATAAGGCCCTTCACGCAGCGCGCACAGCAGCTGAAACTCGCCGAAGGCGGCAATCATCTGTTCCGGCGCGGCCTGCTCGCGGCGCAGTTGCAGATAACGGCCGTAGCCCTCCTGTGCCGCCATCAGCATCGCTTCATACTCCTCGGTAGTGCTGAGCGGCCGCAGAACGATATCGTCAAACGGCTGGCGTAACGTCGCTTTCACGTCCGCACGCGCACCGGCGTTGACCGCCCGCGCCAGGCTGCCAATGCCGGAGTGACTGCCAAAGCGGTAGCTTTTTTGCAGCAGACATAGACTATCGCGCAGCGCTCCGGCCATCTGCCCCTCGCCCGCCGGCACCGTTGCGCCAGTCAGCCGCGACAGCTCTTGCGCTCGCGCCGCGGTATAGCCGGATGTCGCCCAGGCACAGATATCGCCAAGCACCGCCCCGGCTTCCACGGAGGCAAGCTGATCGCGATCGCCAAGAAAGATCACTCGCCCGTGCTCCGGCAAAGCATCAATCAGGCGCGACATCATCGGTAGGTCGATCATGGACGCTTCATCGACCACCAGCACATCCAGATGCAGCGGATTACCGGCGTGGTAGCGCATGCGCTGACTACCGGGCTGCGCCCCCAGCAGGCGATGCAGGGTACTGGCATCGGCGGGAATCAGCGCTTTTTGCTCCTCGCTAAGCGGAAGTTTTCTTAACGCCGATCCCAGAGATTCTGTCAGGCGCGCTGCCGCTTTACCGGTCGGTGCCGCCAACCGAATTCGACAGCGCGGCGTGTCGTTAATCTGAATCAGCGCCGCCAGCAGCTTCGCGACGGTGGTGGTCTTGCCGGTGCCGGGGCCGCCGGAAATCACCGAAATGCGCCGGGTCAGCGCCACCGCCGCGGCAACTTTTTGCCAGTCGATATCGTCGGTTGCCGGAAAGAGTTCATTCAGGGTTGCCGTTAGCCGCCCTTCATCGACCTCCAGCACCCGGTTCGTCTCATTAAAGAAGCGGGCGACGGTGAGTTCATTACGCCACATGCGGTTCAGGTACAACCTGTCGCCGCATAAAATCATCGGCGTCGGTTCGTCGCCGCGGCTCACCGCTGACGAAGAAAGCAACAATTGAGGCCAGTCCTGGGGCGCGCCGGCCATCGCCAGCAACTGGTCGCGGATCTCGCCGGCCTTGCCGCTTAGCGCTTCTTCAGCGTTGAGGCGCGACAGCGGCAGACAGACATGCCCCTCGCCGGCATCCCGGCTCAGCAGCGCGGCGGCCAGCTTCACTGCCGGAGGGGCATCCTGCGCCACCATCAGCGCAAACTGTACGTCCAGCGGCCGCAGCAGACGCTGCTCGGCGGCGGCCAGCAGCAGTTCATCCATGTTCATGAGCCCACCTCCTGAGTAACACCGGCAAATAACGCATCGAGGCCGTCAATCAGCGGCTGCGCCGGGCGGGTGGTGAAGATCCCCTGCCCGCCTTCCTGCCCGTCCATGCCGCGTAAAAAGAGATAAATGACGCCGCCAAAGTGCCGTTCGTAGTGATAATCGGCAATACGGTGACGCAGATAGCGATGCAGCGCCAGGCTATACAGCTGGTACTGCAGGTCATAACGATGCAGGCGCATCGCCTGGGTCATCGCCTGTTGGGTGTAAGCTTCGCGGTCTTCTCCCAGCCAGTTAGATTTGTAATCCAGCAGGTAATAGCGGCCATCGTGACGAAATACCAGATCGATAAACCCTTTCAACATGCCGCGGACCTGGCGGAAATCGAGCGCCGGGGTATCAGCCGAGAGTGGATCATAGCGGCGGATCAGCGCGTCCAACTGCAGCGGATCCAGCGGTTGTTCAATCGGTAGATAGAAGGCCATTTCCACCTGTTTATCCCGCGCGCCCAGCTGATTCAGGGCGATTTCAGCCCCTGGCAGGCGTGTTCGCAGCACGCCGTCCAGCCATTCGCTCAACACCGGCGCCCACTCTTCGCCAAAACCGTGCAACTGTAGTTTTTGCGCCATCCAGTCAACCGGTACCGGCTGGCTAAAATCGAGATCCTCAAACAGGCTATGCAGAAATGTCCCCGGCGACGCGCCGCGCGGGAACTGATGAGGCGTGAGCAGCGGCTCTTCCGCCACCTCGCCCACGCCCGCGGCATCGATATCAAGACGCGGCAGCAGGTCCTGACCTGCGCTGGAACCATGCTGCTGCAGACCGGAATAACTGGTCACCCGCCAGTCGTCCATAACCTGGCGTTCAAGGGTCCGCGCCGAAAGCGGCGGCAGCGCGTTTTCCGGCGCCTGCCACGGCGTCTGGTCCATGCTATCGGGAAGACATAGCGCAATATCATCGCTGCACAATGCCTGTAGCCGCGCGGTTAATCCCGCCGCGTCCATCGGCTCGCCATCCTGCAGCAGACGACCTAGGGCGCTGTGATGAAAATCGCTGTTGCCAGGTTTATCGCTACGGCGGGTACTTAACGGCGCAACCCCGAGACTGCAGTGCCACACCGCGCGGGTCAGGGCGACGTACAACAGGCGTAAATCCTCCGCCAGGCGCTCGGCTTCCGCCAGCTCAAGGCTATTCTCCCCTTCTCCAAGGTCGAGGACCGCGGCAAAGGAATCGCGGTCGTGATAAAACGCCTGATCCTGTTTACGAAAGCGCGCGATAAATGGCAGCCAGACCAGCGAATATTCCAGTCCTTTTGATTTGTGGATGGTGACGATTTGCACCAGATGCTTATCGCTCTCCAGACGCATCTGCTGGCTGGAAGCATTGCTGTCCGGTTCGGCGATATGTTGCGTCAGCCAGCGCACCAGCGCGTGCTCGCTTTCGAGCTGATTCGCTGCTTCTTGCAATAATTCGCTGATATGCAAAATATCGGTCAAACGGCGTTCGCCGCCGTGGGTCGCCAGCAGGTTTTCGGCAATATGACGCGCCCCCATCAGCGCGCGCAGCATCGGCATTACGCCGCGCTGGCGCCAGATCTGCTGGTATTCACTGAACTCCTCTACCAGCGCATCCCAGGCACGTTCATCCTGATTGAGGTTTTCGATATCCTGCGCGTTAAGGCCAAACATCGACGTTGCCAGCGCGCTGCGTAGCGTGTTTTCACGCTCTGGCGCCAGTACCGCCTGTAGAACCCACAGTAATTCCTGCGCTTCCGGGGTTTCAAAAACGCTGTCGCGGTTTGAGAGATAGACCGACGGGATTGACAAGAGCTGCAGCGCATCGCGAATAAGCGCCGCTTCGAGACGGTTACGCACCAGCACGGTGATATCGGAGGCGCGCACCGGCTCAGCGTTTTCGCCACGCCACAGCAGCGCGCGTCCCTGCTGGCCGGCGCTGAGCCAGTCGCGGATCTGCGTCGCGCATAATTGCGCCATAAAGGACTGATAATCGCCAGAACCGACGGCTTCGCCAGGCATTAACCACATGTTCATCGCCGGGATCGGCTTCTCATCAATGGTAAAGCGCAACGTCTGATTTTTAGCGGCAGGCTTCACCGGCAAGAATGGGATCTCGCGGAACATGAAGGGGTTATCACTCAGGCCGAACAGACGATTAACGCTCTGTACCATGCCCGGCGCCGAACGCCAGTTGGTATCCAGCGTATAGTGGGCGGCAACGTCGCCGCGCGCTTTCATATAAGTAAAAATATCGGCGCCGCGGAAGGCGTAAATCGCCTGTTTCGGGTCGCCAATTAACAGCAAAGCCGTATCCGGCTGGCGACGCCAGATGCGGCGGAAGATACGATACTGCTGCGGATCGGTATCCTGGAACTCATCGATCATCGCCACCGGAAAACGATGACGAATAGCGCTGGCCAACGCTTCGCCGCTGTCGCCGCGTAGCGCGTCGTCAAGACGGCTGAGCATGTCGTCAAAGCCCAGTTCGCCTCGACGCCGCTTTTCGCGGGCGACCGCTTCGCGGATCTCGACCATCGCCCTGGCGATAACCAGATCGTTTAACGTCAGTGGTGAGGCAAGCAGCGCCTCTACCGCGCTGAATAGCGGATGCAGCGGCGGTTCGCCGCCGTCTTTGGTGCGCTCAATGAGGAACGGTTGCGAGAATTTTTCCAGCGCATCAGGCAGCTGATAACTTAGCGTTTCTTCCTGCGCCCAGGCGCTTACCTTTTCGATCCACTTGCCCTGGTTACCGCGGTTGAACTTGCGGCGATCGAGCCCTGAGCTTTCCAGCACGTTTTCAATTTCACCCACCTGCTCCCGCCACTGCTGCTTCAGCGCATTAATACGTTCCAGGATTTGCTGATGGCGGCTTGCCAGCGTCTCTTCCGCGGGCGGCGGCGATTTTAGCTGCGGCGCTTCGCCCTGCAGCCAGCGGTCTATAGCCTTGAGCAGATCGCGCGGCCCTTTCCATTGTTCATGGATCACGGCGGCGATATCGCGCGGCAGCGGATAGCAGTGGCGACGCCAGAAGTCGGCGCAGGCCTGATAACGCAGGCGGGATTCGTCTTCGATCAGTTGCTGTTCAAACAGCATGCCGGACTCGAAGGCGTTGAGGCTCAGCATTCGCTGACAGAAACCATGGATGGTAAAGACCGCGGCCTCGTCCATTTGCCGTTCCGCCAGCAACAACGTTTGCGCCGCCTGGTTTTTATCGGCAATTTCCGCAAGCAGAGAAACGTAGAGCGGATCGCTGGCGCTTTCGCGCAGGCAGGCAATCCGCAGCTCGTGGATATTACTACGGATACGCCCGCGCAGCTCTTCCGTCGCCGCTTCGGTAAAGGTCACCACCAGCAGCTCTTCCACGCTGACCGGCCGGGGGAAAGCGGATTCGCCCCCCAGCCCCAGCAGCAGCCGGAGATATAGCGCGGCGATGGTAAAAGTTTTTCCGGTGCCCGCGGAGGCTTCTATCAGCCGCTCGCCCGTCAGGGGCAAGCGGAGTGGGTCAAGAGACTCAGCGGTTTCGGTCATTCATTCTCTCGCATCAGGGGTAAGGATTTCTGCAATGCGCTGACGCTTTCCCATACCTTGCCGCCTTCAGGGGCGGCGTATTCCGCCTTGCCGTTCTGGCTGCCGGAAACCTGGGATAACAGTGCCATGCCTTGCGGATCCACCACCGTCTGATGGAAGAAGTCGGCAAGTTTTTGCGGCGTCAGCAGTTTAATCTGAGCCACTACTTTATCACGTGAATCGAAGCGCATATTACCGCGATCGAAATCTTTGCTCAGCTTTGATGCTTCTTCGCTCAACGTTTGCGGCGCCTGCAGCATCTGGCTAATCGCCGCCTGCTGGATCTGGGCAAACTCTTCCGGCTTCATCGCCCGAAGTTTGGCTTCCGCCGTCGGGAAGAAAGCCTGGAAGCGCTGCCAGAGGAAAGCAGGCTGTTTATCGCTACTCTGTAGCAGGAAGCCCATCCCCCACTGGCGGCCAACATTCATTGAGAAGGCAAATACCGCATAGCCGAGTTGTTCTTCAGTACGTAACTGGTTGTAGAACCAGGGCTGAATAATCTGCCCCAACAGTGAACTGGCGGCCATGCTGCTGTATTCATCGACGTTTGGCGGCGCGAAAACCGCCGCCAGCGCGGAGTCGGTGCTGCTGCCTGCTTTTTCAAACATTGCCAGCTGCTTGCTGTCGATCAGCACGTCTTTGTTGCGACACCACTCGTTACCATCGGCGCCAAGCTGTTTTTGGATCTGGCGGGCCAGATCGGTGGACTGCCGGGCGCTCATGTTACCGATGACCAGCAGCTCCGGCCGCCCCCTGGCTTTCAGGTTATCGCGATAGTTAATCACCTCTTTCAGAGTGATTGACGGCAGCAGCGCGCGGCGCGTTTTGCGCTCAAAATAGGGTACCTGCGACAGCATCTGAATCGGCATAATCGCCTGGTCATAGGCTTTGCCTTTGTCCGCCGAATCCATCATCTGGGCATACCAGGACTTCGCCTGCTCAAGCTGCTCTTCGGTCGGCGTATAGCTAAAGTAGCCGTCCAGCAGCGCGGTAAAGAGCTGCGGCAGGCGCTGGGTATAGCCGTTGGCGTTAACCATCAGACCGTTGTTGGCGCCGGTCGAGAAGCTGATTCCACCTACCGCGGCCTGGTTGCTGAGCTGGTCAAGCGCAATGCCGGCCAGATAATCATTCAGCGCGAACATCACCTGCCGGCGCGCGCTGTCCATCGCCTGCGGGTTACGCAGCACCAGAGAGACGTCGGCCTTCGGTTCGCTGGCAAAGTACTGGCTTGGGGCATACACCACGCGCAGCGTCGGCTCATCGACGATAAGCTCCGGATGCGGGTAGGCCTTATCGCTCTTAATCAGCGTGAAATCATCCGGAATATACGGGTTCAGCGCCGGCAGCTGCAGCTTGATGGCCGCAGATTTTTGCTGCCAGTCGGCGAAGGTCTGGGGGCTAATTTTATCAACCTGGTAAGGCGCATTGACGAAATAAGCGGTTTTGTTGTGCGGCTCATTCGGGCTGATGTACCAGATACGCGCATTTTGCGGGGTCATCATCGCCAGACGGTCTTTAATCGCCTGGGCATCATAGCGGTCGGCGATATTAACCACGTCCAGTACGTGCTCTACCGGCACGCGAATCATGGTATCGGCCAGCCACTCCACATAATCCATATCGCGGTTAATCGACGGATAGCGGAAATCGAGCTCCAGCACGTGGGCTAACTCATCAAAGTAGCGCTTATCAATACCCTGAGTACGCAACAAATCCAGGTAGCTGAAGATTGCTGCGGTAACTTCATCGCGGTGCGCCAGGCCTTTATCGGTGAGAGTAGCGGAGATGGCCAGCACGCCGCTATTGCCGTTGACGGCCGGATCGGAATCCGCGCGAATCCCTTCCGCTAGCCCCTGCTTCTGCAGCCAGTCGGATAAGGTGCCGGGGCTGCGGTTGCCGATCATATAGGTCACCAGCTCATCGGTCTTGCTGCGGAACTGAGCGCTGTTGTTATCAATGCGGAACTCAACGCGCAGAACTTTGCGCGGCATCGCCGGCACGTAGTGAATCACAATGCCCTTCTGCGCATCGGTCACAACCGGTACGGTAATTTCCGGCTTGCTGATGTCGTGGTTTGGCACCCGCCCGTAGGTCGCGGCGGCAATGCTTGCCAACTCAGGCAGTGGCTTATTACTGTAGATGACCGCCTTCATCAGGTTTGCCGAGTACCAGCGGTCGCGGAAAGCGTGCAGCGCATCAAGCACCGGGCTACCAGGCTTATCGCTTAGCGTATCGAGGTTACCGCCGGAAAATTGTGAAGCCGGGTGCGCAGGGTTGATGGTTTCAGCGCTCACCTGCGCCATGCGCATCCCGTCCCGGGTGCGCGCCATGGTCAATTCGGCGTTGACCGCGTTACGTTCGCGTTCGGCATATTTTTTATCCAGCAGCGGCGCGGCAATGGCATCAGCCAGCCGATCGACGGCGCCGTTGAGCGCGTCATTTTCCACTTCAAGGTAGAACGCGGTGCGATACGGCGCGGTGCTGGCATTATGGCTGCCGCCGTGCATTTTGAGAAATTCAGCAAGGCTGTCAGGCTGCGGGTACTTCTGCGAGCCCATTAAGGTCATATGCTCGAGATAGTGCGCCAGCCCTTGATGATCGGCCGGATCCTGTAATGAACCCACCGGCACCACCAGCGCCGACAGCGATTTCACCGCCTGCGGATCGGATACCAGCAGCACGACCATGCCGTTTTGCAGGCGAATGGCCTGATATTGACGGGGATCTTTTTCGCTTTTACGAATGGTTTCCTGAATCGGTTGCCATCCGGTGTCTGCCTGACTTAACGGCGCCCAAAGGGCGACCACTACAACAAGAACTTTGAACCATAAACTGCGGGGCATTCACGGACCTCATCATTAACAAACTTCGCGCTGCATAGCATCAGCGTGGATACCCATCATCAGGCAAAACGCCATCTTCAAGGTATTTACAACATCAGTCCGTGATTCGATGCGCATAATAAATGAACAACCTTCTTCTGCGCAATTTTTATACTATTACAATTTTATTCGGACTGATGGAAACGAAATATCGGCAACAGATAACGCTGCGCCTGCGCGATAATCTCTTCATAGTACGCAGGCTCCAGAGTGCGCCAAAGGCGCTGGTACCAGATATCGGCACCTTCGCCGCTCACCACCATATTACCTTCGTAGGCCTGAAGGAACTTGCTACGCGCTTTTTGTTGCGTATCGTCATCCATTAACATGACATCCTTTTCCGCGTCGTAACAGGCTTTTAGCCACGCGCCGCCGCTTTCCGGCAACAGCAGTAGCGGTTTTGACATCCCCTGCAGGTAGCCTTCTACCAGCTCATTCAGATACGTCTGCGCCTGCTCCGCCGCCAGCGGCGGGAAACGCCATTCGCCTTCCTTGCGCACGAACAACCGACTTTCGCCGAGACCGCCGCTAGCACAGTAGACAAGATGTTCCAGCCAAAGTTGCACGCCCTGAGAGACGCTCAGCAGCGACGGTCGCCAGCGTAATAGCCCATCCGGCTGTACCTGCTGTAGCCAGCCAGTGAGATTGATACCGTTGCACTGTAGGTCGATCTCCATACTTTGCGCGGGTTGACGACTGGCGATAACCCGCTCAGCCAGGTTCTGCATTTCCTGACGCTGCGCCTCCCACGCCAGTTCGCCAAACGCGCCAAAGGGCAGCTCACCCGCCGCACGGAAACGACGATACATCGCTGACGCATCCTGTTGTTCGATCAGCGTATTCAGCAACTGTTGGTTCAACTGGTAACGGCTTAGCCCTTCAAGCACGAAAGGCTCATCTTCGGGGATCTCGCTCTCTTCAGAGCGGAAATTCACCCGCAGACGCTGCTGGAAGAAAGCGCGCACCGGATGCTGCCAAAAGCGTAACAGCTGTTCGAACGGCAGCGTGTCGATATCGAGCGGCGCAAGCGGCTGGATAAATTCACTATGCGCCTCTCCCTGCTGGCTGGCGGCGGCCAGCCACTCTTTTGCATAGCTCTGATCTTCATCCGGCAGATAATTGGCGGCATCGAATGGCATACGCGTATGCAGATGGGTAATGTGCTCCTTAACGCGGCGTTCGCTGGCATCGCAGTCCAGCGCTTCATCGCCTTCAAGGCAGTGGCTCTGACCGATATAGTCCGCCAGTTCCTGTACCAGCACCGAAGGATAGCGCTCGCTGTTATCCTGGATTGAGCGCCCGATGTAGCTGATGTATAGCTTCTGTTCGGCCGACATCAGCGCTTCCAGGAACAGATAACGGTCATCATCGCGACGGCTACGGTCGCCGCGCTGCGGTTTTTGGCTCATTAAATCGAAGCCCAGCGGCGCGAGTGTACGCGGGTAGACGCCATCGTTCATCCCCAGCAGGCAGACGACCTTGAAAGGGATAGAGCGCATCGGCATCAGGGTGCAGATATTCACCGGCCCGGCCAGGAAACGCTGGCTGATCCGCTGCTGATCGAGGCGCTGCGCCAGCTCATCGCGCAGCAGCGATAGCGGCACGGCAGCCCCGTACTGCGCATCCAGACCGCCATCGATGATGGCTTGCCATTGCTGTTCAATCAGCGCCAGCGCCGCTTCGGTGTCGCTATCCGGCAGGAAGAAATCCGTGAGCAGATCGCGGCACACCGGCAGCCACTCTGCCAGCGGGCGATCCTGCGCCAGACCGCGGCGCCACAGATTAAGCTGCATCAGTAACGACGCGAGATTCCCTACCAGTTCGGCAATCAGCCCGCTGGATTCATCATAGGGCAGCACCGACTGCCACTCGCCCTGACTGCTGTCCATCGCATACCCCAGCAGCATACGCGTTAAACCGAAACGCCAGGTGTGCTGCCCGGTCGCCGGGAGATCCATTTCGCGCACGTTGTCGTCATCCATACCCCAACGTACGCCGGATTCATTGACCCACTGACGCAGGTAGCGCAGCCCCTCTTCATTGATATTGAAGCGCGCCGCCAGTACCGGCACATCCAGCAGCGCCAGCACATCTTCACTGGCGAAGCGGCTGTCCGGCAGAGAAAGCAACGTGATAAACGCCTGTAGCGCCGGGTGCGATTCCCGCGCCCGACGGTCGGAAATCGCCCACGGCAGCCAGCGTTCGCCGCGCGCTGCGCCGAAGACCGCCTGAATATAGGGACTGTAGCTGTCGATATCGGCGACCATCACGATAATATCGCGCGGCGTCAGCGCCGGGTCTTCTTCCAGCATCGCCAGCAGTCGGTCGTGCAGCACTTCCACTTCACGTTGCGGGCTATGGCAGACGTGGATAGCCAGGCTGCGGTCTTCAATCGCCAGCGGGCGCTTGCTCTTACTGCTGGCGAACTCTTGCGCGGTACGCCCGGCTACCGCGGCGTTGCGCAGCTCAAGAATATCGGCCTGGAGGTTATGCAGCAGGTTATCGGGGGCGATATCGACAAAGGCGTCCAGCTCTTCGTAACGCTCCAGCCCGGCCAGCAGATAGATATAATCGCGCCCGAGCTTGCCCCACGAGGCCAGCAGCGGATTGCCGACATCCTGCTCGCCATCATCATTAAACAATCCCGGCGCCTGTTCGGTGTCGCGGAACAGCGGCAGCTCGCGCGCCTCGCGGTGGTGGCGGCGCTGGCGCGACATCAGTTTGGCAAGAAACGCCGGATCTTTAATATCGCCCCAGTAGTAGCGACAAGGGTTAGTGAAGAGTACATAGACATCGACATGCTTGCCCAGCGCCTGCAGGGCCTGCAAATACACCGGCGGCAGCGCCGAAATGCCGCAGATAAAGACCCGCGACGGCAGCCCGGCTGGCGGTTGGTCAGCGTTTTCCAGCGCGCTGATAAAGCGCTGGTACAGATTGGCGCGGTGCCACAGCGGTTGCCCCAGCTCCGCGGTGTATTCGACTAACGCTTTCCACAGCGGCGCCTGCCACTGCTGGGCGTCGCCCAGCCCGTCAACCCGTTCATCGGCCTCCCAGCGCATCAGCCACTCCGGGCGATAGACCAGATACTGGTCATACAGATCGGCTACCCGCGCGGCCAGCTGGAACAGCTTACGTTTGTCGCTATCATCGCTCAGATAGTGGCGCAACAGCGCGAAGGCTTCATCGTCGAGATACTGCGGCAGCAGGGTCATCAGCTTCCAGCTCATGCTCTGTTTACTGAAGGCGCTCTCGCCGGGAATATCGTCAAGCACGCGAACGAACATGTCCCAGATAAAGCTGGCAGGCAGCGGAAACTCGATATTCGCCGCAATGCCGAAGCGCTTCGCCAGCGTCATCTGCAACCATTGCGCCATACCGGTACTTTGCACCAGCACCATTTCCGGCATGAAAGGGTCATCCAGCCGCTGGCGCTCGACGATAAACTCCATCAGCGCTTCAAGCACATCCAGACGGTTTGAGTGGTACACCCTTAACATATTCGCTCCTGACTACTGATTTACCGGGCAATGTAGCCGGGTCATCTGCACCCGCTTAGCGGCGGGCATGGTGATCGTTACCGTGATGCTGACACAACTTTGCCTCGATGTCTGCACGCGGCTTATTTGTCCTTTATAGGGCTGCGCCGAAGGAACAAGCAGGCTCAAGCGCCACGCGTCGCGCCACTGCTGGCGATAGGCGTTCAATTGAGCGGCGCCGCTGGCCAGCCCGCGATGATAGCCGCCAAGCGCCGTGATGGTCATGATTAACAGCGCCATCGCTAATAATGTCTCCGCCAGACTAAAACCGCGCTGACGCGCTACGGCATCAGGCATAACGCACTCTCCTTCAACGGGCAAAAGTCGCTCCAGCCATGCGCTAAATACCGCAGCCTGCCCTGTTCAATCGACGCTGACTGCCACAGCTGTATCGTGCCGCTGCCGGCGATAAGCAGCGCGCGGCCATCATTAAAAAGCCGCAGGCACACGCGCCAGCGTTGGCTGTTTTCCTGTTGACACGCAACTGCGCTCTGCAGCGGCCAGTTCACCCCTTTGCCCCATTGCAGCGCCGACTGCGCGGCGGCCGTATCGCGAATTGCCTGGGTTTCGGCGCTCACCTGCGCCAGCAGCGATCGCTGCTGCTGATTCATCCCCTGCAATAACAGGCTGCCCAGCGCCAGTAGCAGCAGCACCATCAGCAGTGATGATACTCCGCGCTGGCGTTTCACAGGTTGAACCCCGTTACCTGATATTGCGCCTCGGCGGAAATACGCGAGTCCGATTGCGCCTGCGCCCCCAGGGTAACGATAAGTTCAGGAGAAAACCCGCTTACCGCCTGCCGCTCAACCTGAAAGCGCGTGACCGTGATAGCGGCGGGATTAGTCATTTTCTCCCAATTTTTTCCGCCGCAGTCAGTAACGCCGCGCCGCGTTTCCAGCGCTCCGTCGCGCAGGCGAAAACCGGTAGAATCGGCATCGGCCTCCGGCGCCAAATCCCAAGTGCCGTTACTGTTACCATCCCAGCGAACGATGACGCACTGTCCGCCGTCGGCTATCGCCAGCGCCTGACCATTACAGTGACCCGCGCAATATCCGGCTCGCTGCAGGTGTTTGGCTAACGCATAGACCCGCTGCCATAGTTCGTTTTCCAGCGCCTGCTGCTGCGTTTGGCGAAGAATCTGGCGCTGTAGCGCCGGAAGGAAACGAGCGGCCCCCAGCAGTAACACAGAGCCTATCGCCATAGCGATTAGCGTTTCAATGAGCGAAAAGCCGCGCGCTGCTACTGGCATAATTCCTCTCCTTCCCGGCACAGGCGTATGCGCCCCCAGTTAGAGACAACGATCCGCCACGACCCGACCTCGCTTTGCAGCAGGATATGCCCGGCCCAGGCGCTGTTGCGCAGGCCGTAAAAACCGATGCCTGCCGTCAAATGTTGCAGCGTAATCCCCGGCCACAGCGGCTGCAGGGTAAAAGGCGTTTTCGCGTGACAGTCCGCTTCCACGCCGCTTACGCCCAGACACCAGCCTGCGGGCGAATGTCCGACGTTAATGATGCGATCGCGGTTGTGCCAGTTAGCGTCATCGCGCAGCAGCACGAGATAATCGCGCACCTGACAGGCGACCTGCCACAGGCGCTGTTGCTGTTGCCAGCGCTGCCAGCCGTACATACCGCTGGCGCTGAGGATGACCACCAGCATCATGGTGACCAGCATTTCAATTAGGGTGTAGCCATGCTGTCTGTTCATGGCGCCGAGTATGCGTTGCTCTGAGTGTCAATTCGAATGGTAAATCTACGGTTCGCGTCGCGGCTCGGGAAAATATTTGGCGGTTGCAGGATGTTGAACGACGGCAGGAATCCGGCTCGCAAAATTTTGCGGAGGGCAAAAAAACCGGCGCTGGTGGCGCCGGTTTGTCATCACTACAGAGACATTAAATCGCCACAGGCGCTTTAATTCCCGGATGCGGGTCATAACCTTCAATTTCGAAGTCTTCAAAACGGTAGTCGAAAATCGACGCCGGTTTGCGTTTTATGACCAGCTTCGGCAGCGGACGCGGTTCGCGGCTCAGCTGCAGGTTAGTCTGCTCCAGGTGATTGCTGTACAGGTGAGTGTCGCCGCCGGTCCAGACAAAGTCGCCCACTTGCAGATCGCACTGCTGCGCCACCATATGCACCAGCAGCGCATAGCTGGCGATGTTGAACGGCAGGCCGAGGAACACGTCGCAGGAGCGCTGATACAACTGGCAGGAGAGCTTGCCGTCGGCGACGTAGAACTGGAAGAACGCGTGGCACGGCGCCAGCGCCATTTTATCCAGCTCGCCGACGTTCCACGCCGACACGATGATGCGGCGGGAATCCGGGTCATTTTTCAGCTGTTCCATGACCGTGCCGATCTGGTCGATATGGCGGCCGTCCGGCGCAGGCCAGGAACGCCACTGTTTGCCGTAGACCGGCCCCAGATCGCCATTCTCATCCGCCCACTCGTCCCAGATGGTGACGTTATTTTCGTGCAGATAGGCAATGTTGGTGTCGCCCTGCAGGAACCACAGCAGTTCATGGATGATGGAGCGTAAATGACAGCGCTTGGTGGTCACCAGCGGGAAGCCTTCCTGCAGGTTAAAACGCATCTGATGGCCGAAGATAGAGATCGTGCCAGTGCCGGTGCGGTCATTTTTTGGCGTGCCCTCGGCGAGCACTTTCTGCATCAAATCAAGATACTGTTTCATGGTTCCTCAAGAGTTTTGTTGCTGCGGACGGTGACGATAAGCCCAAACCATCATAATGATACCCGCAAGCACCATCGGGATCGAAAGAATCTGCCCCATGCTGATGTACTGCACCCAGCCGCCGGTAAACTGCGCGTCCGGCTGGCGGAAGAATTCCACAATAATGCGGAACAGGCCGTAGCCAATCAGGAACAGGCCGGAAACGGAACCGGTCGGGCGCGGTTTACGGATAAACAGATTCAGGATCAGGAACAGCACCACGCCTTCCAGCGCCAGCTCATAAAGCTGCGAGGCATGACGCGGCAGCGCGCCGTAGGTATCGAATAATGATTGCCATTCCGGATGCGACGGCAGCAGCGCCAGGTCCTCAGCGCGCGAGCCCGGGAAAATCATCGCGTAGTGGAAGTTCGGGTCAACGCGGCCCCACAGCTCGCCATTGATAAAGTTGCCCAGACGCCCGGCGCCGAGGCCAAACGGGATCAGCGGCGCGATGAAGTCGGAAACCTGGAAGAAGGTGCGCTTGGTGCGTTTGGCGAAGATAATCATCACCAGAATCACGCCGATCAGGCCGCCGTGGAACGACATGCCGCCATCCCAGACGCGGAACAGATATAGCGGATCGCTAAGGAAGACCGGCAGGTTGTAGAACATCACATAGCCGATACGGCCGCCGAGGAATACGCCGAGGAAGCCCGCGTAGAGCAGGTTTTCCACTTCATTTTTCGTCCAGCCGCTGCCCGGACGATTAGCCCGACGGGTGGCCAGCCACATCGCAAAGACGAAACCAACCAGGTACATTAAGCCGTACCAGTGGAGAGAGACCGGTCCAATGGAAAATATTACCGGATCGAACTCCGGAAAATGCAGGTAGCCACTATTCATCTGTCACCATAAAGACTTGTTATTCCGCCGAAAGTGGACAGCGGTGATGATCCGTGCCCGCATAAAACGGGCACTCCGAAGGAGGCGAATGATAGCATAAGCATGTAGTGCGATCCGCGCCGAACGTGTAAAAGATATGTATACGGATAATGAGATGGACGCTCCAGATTTTACGGTATCAAAGTACCAGACTGGATCGTTGCAATACGTCCTAAAAAATGAGGAGCGTCCACATGAAAGTATCAACTCTTGGTATCGACCTGGCAAAGAACGTTTTTCAGCTTCATGGCGTCGATCACGAAGGTCATACTATTTTGCGTAAAAAGCTCACCCGGGCTAAGTTTGTTCAATTTGTTATTCAACTGGAGCCTTGTCTGATTGGCATGGAAGCCTGCTCATCCAGTCATCATTTCGCGCGACTATTCACCCGCTATGGTCATGAGGTAAAACTCATCCCTCCGCAGTATGTAAAGCCTTATGTGAAAACGAACAAGACGGATGCAGCAGACGCTGAAGCTATCTGCGAAGCGGTCACCCGCCCGAATATGCGTTTTGTACAGATAAAAACCGAAGAGCAGCAGGCCGTTTTAGCGTTACACACTGAACGGGGAATACTTATCCGTGAGCGGATCGCCTGTTCCAATAGTTTAAGAGCCACACTTGCTGAGTTTGGTATTACGATTGCGGCCGGACAAAGCCATTTAACCCATGAGCTGCCAGCCATTCTGGAGGACGACGAAAATGGTTTATCTCCCTTCGTCAGAACCAGCATCTACAGACAGTCTAAACATATCCGGGAACTTGAGGAGCAAGTTAAACAGGTAGAACAAGCTCTGGCCTCCTGGTACAGAACGCAGGAAGCCTGCCAGAGAATGGCCAAAATCCCGGGGGTTGGTATGTTAACGGCCACTTATGTGATAGCGGCAGTGGGTAATGCCCGACAATTCAGTACTGCAAAGCAGTTCGCTTCATGGCTGGGGCTGACACCAAAGGAACATTCCAGCGGCGGGAAACAGCAACTGGGAGGGATCAGCAAACGTGGAGATGGATATTTCCGATACCTGCTGGTTCACGGCGCACGCGCACTTACCGCCTGGGTCAACCGGAACGGCGCGGTTGAGAAGAATGCCTGGCTTCAGGGACTACTTGAGCGGAAGCACTGCAATGTAGCTGTTGTCGCCATGGCGGCAAAAACAGCCAGGATCATGTGGTCAATGTTGACACACAATACTGAATATCAGCCTCGCCAGCTCGCCTGACACAAGGTCAGTCAATCTGACGAGGTGCTGAAAAAGAGTTAACGTCCTGGTAGGTGCAGGTGACTTCAGAAGATGGCAAAACAGGTAAGACCGCAGGCAGGATACACCGAGAGGTAGCAAGGGCAAGTCAGCTCGCACAGGATGATTGGTACCTGCCTGGCGGATTTCATCATGGTTCGGGATAAAGAAATCCCATCAGAAACCGGATATATGGCTGCACCTACCCGTTTTATTACTGAACTGAAGAAAGCATTGCATTCCGGGAGCGTCCATATATGCTAACAGAGTGCGGTTTTTCCCGGGCTCACTACTCGCGGTGCCGTTTTTTGTCGGGTGGCGGCTTACGCCTTACCCGACCTACGGTCCGTGCCATTGCGAGCTTAAGATCTCTACCTTGTCCCCATGGCTACTGAAACTGCCGGTGTTGGTGGCCTCAAAATCCCCCGGTGGCGCTGCCGCTTACCGGGGCTACAGCACGATGCGATTTGGTAGCCCGGAGAAGGCGCAACGCGCCGCGTCCGGGAAAAACCATTAAAAAGTTGCAAACCGATAACAGTATCTACGTTACCGTCCGCCGCGGATCAGGCCGCCGAGACCGCGGCGTTCCATAAACGCCGCCACCTGGTGGCGCACTTCGGTGGTCATCTGCGCTTCCAGACTGCGCCGTGACAGCTCCTGCGCTTCTTCGATATCGATACGGCGCAGCAGATATTTCACGCGCGCGACCGAACGGCCGTTCATCGACAAATGGCGATAACCGAGGCCCACCAGGATGGTGACGCACATCGGGTCGCCGGCCATTTCACCGCACAGGCGCAGATCGATGCCAAAACGCTCGGCATCATGGGCGATCATCGCCAGCGCCCGCAATACAGCAGGATGCAGGCAGTCGTACATATTGGCGACGCGGGTATTGTTGCGGTCGACCGCGAGGATGTATTGCGTCAGGTCGTTAGTGCCGACCGAGATGAAGTCGATGCGGTTCGCCAACTGCGGCAGCATAAAGACCATTGACGGCACTTCCAGCATCACCCCGAGGCGCGGGCGGGGAATCGCATAGCCAATCATCTCTTCGACTTCACGGCTGGCGCGCTCAATCAGGCGGCGGGCTTCATCAACTTCTTCGAGGCTGGTGACCATCGGCAGCAGTATGCTGAGGTTGCCGGTGGCGGCATTGGCGCGCAGCATGGCGCGCACCTGGATCAAGAAGATCTCCGGCTGATCGAGCGTAATACGGATCCCGCGCCAGCCAAGGCACGGGTTCTCTTCGCTAATCGGCATATACGGCAGTTGCTTATCAGCGCCGATATCCAGCGTACGCAGGGTCACGGGCTTGCTGTTAAACATCTGCAGCATGCCCTGATACTGGGCGACCTGCTCCTCTTCGGAGGGGAAGCCGCTCTGTAACATAAACGGAATTTCGGTGCGGTAAAGCCCGATACCATCGATAAAGCTGCCGAGCTTCTCTTCATGCTCCGGGCTCAGACCGGCGTTGAGCATCACTTTTACCCGCTCGCCGCTTTTCAGCTCGGAAGCGCGTTCGAGATCGTCTTCCGCCAGCCGGCTCAGCTCGTTCTCTTCGCTGATTAACCGCTGATACTCCTGTAGCAGCACCGGTTCGGGATCGACCAATAGATCGCCGCGGTAACCATCAACGATCAGCATATGGCCATGCAGCAGCGACGGCTGAATATCGGCGCCCATCACCGTCGGGATGCCCAGCGCGCGAACCATGATCGCCGCGTGGGAGTTGGCCGCGCCGTCGCGCACCACCACCCCGACTAAGCGGTCCTGCGGCACTTCCGCAAGCGTGGTAGCCGACAGTTCGTCGGCCACCAGGATAATGCGCTCAGGCCAGGTATTCGGCCCCTGGGTGGTGTCGTCGAGATGGAACAACAGCCGCTGCCCGAGAGTACGTAAATCCCCCGCCCGCTCTTTCAGATAGCCATCGCTGAGCGCGGCAAACTGCTCGGCAAATTTTTCAATGACCTTTTTCACCGCCCATTCGGCGACGGAGCCTTTGTCGACTTCATCGAATAGCTCACGGCGCAGGCGCGCATCGGATAGCAGGTGCGAATAGAGGTCAAAAATAGCCGCCGTCTCTTTTTGCGCCCCGGCGGCGTAGCGTTTGCTGTAGCGACGAAACTCATTCGCCGCTTCTTCCAGCGCGCCGGTGAGACGTTCGCGCTCGGAAGCGGTATCCAGCGTCGAGGCCTCGTAGACCTGCTCCATCAATGGCAGGCTGGCATCCATCCAGCCTTCGGCAATCGCTACCCCGGATGATGCCGGCAGCGCGCGGATGCGGGTCTGTCGATACTGCCCAAACAGCGCATTCAGCTGCGATTGGGAGAGAATCGCCGCCATCTGGGTGGCGAGGGTGACAAGGAAGGACTCTTCGCTTTCATCGAACTGGCGCAGCTCACGCTGCTGGACTACCAGCACACCCAGCAGCTGACGCCGCTGGATGATCGGCACGCCAAGGAAGGCGCGGAAACGCTCCTCCTTCACCGCCGGGATGTATTTAAAGCTGGGATGCTTTTGCGCATCGGCCAGGTTGATCGGCTCGGCCAGTCGCCCCACCAGACCCACCAGACCTTCATCAAATGCGAGTGCGACCGTACGTCCGCGAGGTTTTTTCAGCCCGCGCGTGGCCATCAGGTAATAGCAGCGTCGATCGTTGTCAGCCAGATAAACCGAACAAACTTCCGTTTCCATCGCTTTACAGACATCCGTCACCAGGATATCCAGCGCCTCATTTAAACGCGGCGCGCTGGCGACCTTCTCGACTATTTCTCGCAACCGAGTGAGCATAATGTGCGTGGCTTAACCTCTTTTACGTCGATAAGCAGGCGCGCTTTGCGGCTTTGGTGTGGTTTCAGCAAGCGACATGGTGACGCCCGCGAACTCTTTCATCACCCGGCGGTAAACGTCGCGCTTAAACGACACCACCTGACGAACCGGGTACCAGTAACTTACCCATCGCCAGCCATCAAACTCAGGTGTACTGCTGGTTTGCATATTAATAGCCGTATCGCTGCCGACCAGTTGTAGAAGAAACCACTTCTGCTTCTGACCGATACAAACCGGCTTTGTGTCCCAACGCACCAAACGTTTAGGCAGCTTGTAACGCAGCCAGTTACGGGTTGAGGCCAGGATCCGCACATCTTTGCGGCTTAACCCAACCTCTTCGAACAATTCCCGATACATTGCCTGCTCGGCGGACTCGCCTGGATTAATGCCCCCTTGCGGGAACTGCCACGAGTGCTGACCATAGCGCCGGGCCCACATCACCTGGCCCTGGCGGTTACAGATTACAATGCCGACATTTGGGCGGTAGCCATCGTCATCAATCACCGGACTACCTCAAAATAAGCTTCAATGTGAATGATTGTTTCACACTCGTTGGAAACGGTAAACCACTCTCTGTGTGGCGTGATAACGAATAACATTTGAATAACTCACAGTAATCACCAGAGTTATAAACAGTGAACACCATCCCCGGGCCATTTTATTCACTTTTTCTGTGGATAGAGTTGTGAAGAAGTACGGAATTAACCAGGGAAAACCCAGAGTAGTCCGAACGACGTAGAGATAGGGCTTTTTAATAATGACATATTATTCATTCAGTTATCATAGTTCACGCCAACAAATTACAGCATAACGTGATGATCATCACATATGCGATCCGGTAACTGATGAAAGATCGAACAATGCCGCTTTTATCCACAGATAAAGCACACTCGTCGGGCACATTTTGTCTAAAAATTCGATTTTCGTCGCACGTCAAGGCTGTAAATCGAACCAGTAGTGAGGCTTTTCCCCAGTTATCCCATTTTTCTGTGGATAACATGGTGTAAGATCCTGTTCATTGTCAGTGACCAGTTCTGGAAAACCCGTTTTCACTGTTTTCACAAGCGGAAAAACGGAACAAAAAACATATATAAATCATCACATTGGTATAGTTACCCATAAAAAGGTAAACTCTATCCACAACGCACGAAAATAGCGCTCACTTTTTAACCAGAGGTTTTCCATCATGTCAGCCATCGCTCCGCTTACCGCTCCGCCGCAAAGTCAGGAGCAACTTCTTGCTCAGGCCCAGCGGCTGGCGGGTTATTCACTGGGTGAACTGGCGGCGCTGGCGGGGATCCCCATTCCCCGCGATTTGAAACGCGACAAAGGCTGGATTGGCATCCTGCTGGAGATTTGGCTGGGCGCCAGCGCCGGAAGCAAACCCGAGCAGGATTTCGCCGCCTTAGGCGTGGAGCTGAAAACTATCCCCATCGACCGCCAGGGGCGTCCGCTGGAGACCACGTTTGTTTGCGTGGCGCCGCTAACCGGCAATAGCGGCGTGACCTGGGAAAGCAGCCACGTGCGGCATAAGCTACAGCGCGTGCTGTGGATCCCGGTAGAAGGCGAACGCGAGATCCCGCTCGCGGAACGCCGCGTCGGCGCGCCGCTATTGTGGACGCCAGACGAGGAAGAAGATCGCCAGCTACGCATGGATTGGGAAGAGTTGATGGATCTTATCGTGCTTGGCCAGGTTGAACGAATCACCGCCCGCCACGGCGAGGTGCTGCAACTACGCCCAAAGGCGGCCAACAGCAAGGCGCTAACGGAAGCGATCGGCGCCCACGGCGAGCCGATCCTCACCCTGCCGCGCGGCTTTTATCTGAAAAAGAACTTCACCGCCGCGCTGCTGGCGCGTCATTTTCTATTAGGTCATGAATAATTTTTTGTTCTGCCATAACGCCTGCATATAATTACCACTTTATTTTTTGCAGGACTTTGAACAATGTTATTTGCATGGATAACCGATCCTAACGCCTGGCTGGCGCTCGGCACGCTGACGCTGCTGGAGATCGTTCTCGGGATCGATAATATTATTTTTCTCTCTCTGGTTGTTGCTAAGCTTCCCACCGCCCAACGCGCCCATGCGCGGCGCATCGGGTTAATGGGAGCCATGCTGATGCGTCTCGGCCTGCTGGCGTCTATCGCCTGGGTCGTTAAGCTCACCAACCCGCTCTTCACCGTATTTGGTCAGGAGATCTCGTTTCGCGACCTGATTCTGTTACTCGGCGGCCTGTTCCTGATCTGGAAAGCGAGTAAAGAGATCCACGAATCGATTGAAGGCGAGGAAGAAGGTCTTAAAACCAACGTCCACTCCTTCTTTGGCGCCATCGTGCAGATCATGCTGTTGGATATCATCTTCAGCCTTGATTCAGTCATTACCGCCGTCGGCCTCTCCGATCATCTGTTTATTATGATGGCCGCGGTGGTGATTGCGGTTGGAGTGATGATGTTTGCCGCACGTCCGATCGGCGACTTCGTTGACCGTCATCCGTCGGTCAAAATGTTGGCGTTGTCGTTTCTGATCCTCGTCGGCTTCACGCTGATGCTGGAGAGCTTCGATGTGCATGTCCCGAAAGGCTACATCTACTTCGCGATGTTCTTCTCTATTGCAGTCGAAACCCTCAACCTGATGCGCAATAAGAAAAACCCGCTGTAAGCCACAAAATTGCAGTCCGGAAGCGGGCTGCAATCCTTTTTAAGACTTTACTGCTTTTTATGTCTCACAAATCAGGCTATTAATATACTGGTACGAGGTGCGGCCATAAGAGAGGTAATGACGATGAAAAAATGGGCAGTATTGATTTCCGCCGTAGGACTGGCGTTCTCGGTTTCCGGTTGCAGCAGCGATTATGTCATGGCGACAAAAGACGGACGTATGATTCTTACCGACGGTAAACCGGCGGTTGACGATGACACCGGTTTGATAAGCTACGAAGATCAGCAAGGCAATAAAATGCAGATCAACCGCGACGACGTGTCACAAATTATTAAGCGTTAAGCTTTTTCGTCGGTTAACAGCATAATTACCGACAATCACAGCTACAGAAAAGAGTCGGGATCCCCCTGCTATATCCCCAGGGCAGCCCCCTTCAGGATCTCCAGACCCGGCTTTTTTGATATTTTCCCTTTCTCTTTTTCTCTCCCTCTGCCATGTTGTTATTCCCATCAGCCTGCAAGCGCTTTGAAGTTTGTGGGGAGATAGTTTTGTCGGGAAACTCCTGACCTTGTTGATAAAAATAAGGAAGCCGGCTATGCAGTATCACCGTATCCCACACAGTTCTCTTGAAATCAGCACGCTGGGGCTGGGCACAATGACCTTTGGTGAGCAAAATAGCGAGGCCGACGCTCATGAACAGCTCGACTACGCCGTAAGTCAGGGAATCAACCTGATTGATGTCGCCGAAATGTATCCTGTCCCGCCGCGCCCGGAAACCCAGGGGCTGACCGAAACCTACGTCGGCAACTGGCTGGCGAAACGCGGCAACCGCGAAAAGCTGGTTATCGCCTCTAAAGTCAGCGGCCCGGCGCGCAATAACGACAGCAGCATTCGCCCGAACCACGCGCTGGATCGCAAAAATATTCGCGACGCGCTGCACGACAGCCTGAAGCGTCTGCAAACCGATTATCTCGACCTCTATCAGGTCCACTGGCCGCAGCGCCAGACCAACTGTTTCGGCAAGCTGGGCTATACCTGGAGCGACTCCGCGCCGGTGGTCACCCTGCTCGATACGCTGGAAGCGCTCACCGAATTCCAGCGCGCCGGTAAAATTCGCTATATCGGCGTCTCTAACGAAACCGCCTTTGGCGTCATGCGCTATCTGCATCTGGCCGATAAGCACGACCTGCCGCGCATCGTCACGATTCAAAACCCGTACAGCCTGCTTAACCGCAGCTACGAAGTGGGGCTGGCGGAAGTGAGCCAGTATGAGGGCGTTGAGCTGCTGGCGTATTCATGCCTGGCGTTCGGTACGCTCACCGGTAAGTACCTCAACGGCGCGCAGCCGGCCGGCGCACGCAATACGCTATTCAGCCGCTTTACCCGCTACAGCGGCGAGCAGGCGCAGAAAGCGGTGGCCGCTTATGTGAACATTGCCAAACGCCACAATCTCGATCCGGCGCAAATGGCGCTGGCCTTTGTGCGTCGTCAGCCGTTTGTCGCCAGCACTCTGCTCGGAGCCACGACCATGGAGCAGCTCAAGACCAACGTCGAGAGTTTGCATCTTGAGCTGAGCGAAGAGGTGTTAGCGGAGATTGAAGCGGCGCATAAGGTGTATACCTACCCGGCGCCGTAAGGGAGTAAAGCCCCGGATAGCGGCTGGCGCCTTATCCGGGCTACACCACCAGCGACATTCGGTAGTTCGGCAGCCCGGCTAAGCGTAGCGCAAGCCGCGGGGTGTCCCGGATAGCGGCTGGCACCTTATCCGGGCTACACCACCCGCGACATTCGGTAGTTCGGCAGCCCGGCTAAGCGTAGCGCAAGCGCGGGGTGTCCCGGATAGCGGCTGGCGCCTTATCCGGGCTACACAACCCGCGATATTCGGTAGTTCGGTAGCCCGGCTAAGCGTAGCGCAAGCCGGGGGGAGTCCCGGATAGCGGCTGGCGCCTTATCCGGGCTACACCACCAGCGACATTCGGTAGTTCGGCAGCCCGGCTAAGCGTAGCGCAAGCCGGGGATTATTTACGCCGTCCCCACCACCACAACGCGGCAATGGCTAGCGCAAAGACCGCGCCAAACCCTATCCCCACGCCAACCGGCGGGATCCCAACGCTGACCGCTAGCGAGTACAGCCCCAGCATTAGCAGCATCGCCACGTTTTCACCGAGGTTCTGCACCGCAATGGCGTTGCCTGCGCCAACGGTATGTTTCCCTCGCTCCTGCAGCAGCGCGTTCAGCGGCACGATAAAGAAGCCGCCGCATACACCGAGCAGCAGCAGTAGGCCAAATGCTGGCAGTAGCGACTGCTGCACCGCGAAGACTATCACCGCGACGCCAATCAATATCCCGGCGGGCATACAGCGCGAGACGGTTTCCAGCGTTACCAGCTTCGCCGCTGCGCCTGCGCCAACTACAATCCCGACGGCGACCATCGCATTGAGGTAGGTCGGCATTGCGTTGCTGGTGATCCCAAGCGCCACCGGCACCCAAATCACCAGCAGGAAGCGCAGCGTCACCCCCGCCCCCCAGAACAAACTGGTGCCCATCAATGAAAAACGCGTTTCGCTATTACGCCACAGCGTTTTACAGGCGCTGAAAAAGCTTTGGGTCATCGGCCGGAAACGCCACGACTGTCCAGGACGGGCGGCCGGTAGCTTCGGGATCCACAGGTTAGCGACCACCGCGCCGCCATAAACCAGCGCACAAACGATAAGCGCCGCCAGCACGTGCCAGTCCGCAAGAATGCCGCCCGCCATCGACCCCAGCAGGATCGCCGCAATGGTCGACGACTCCATCAGCCCGTTAGCCTTCACTAACTTATCGCCGGTGGTCAGTTCGCCGAGAATACCGTATTTCGCCGGCGAATAGGCCGCCGCGCCGATCCCCACCAGCGTATAGCCGATAAACGGATTGACGCCAAAGCAAATACACCCGGCGCCGAGCAGCTTCAGTCCGTTAGCGACCATCATTACCCGGCCTTTGGCGAAGCTGTCGGCAAACTGCCCGACAAACGGCGCAAAGAGAATGTAAGCGCCCACAAACAGCATCTGCAATACCGGCTGGCTCCACTCCGGATAGTAGAGCTGCTTCATCAGCGCCAGGGTGGCGAACAGCAGCGCGTTATCGCCGAAGGCCGACAGGAACTGGGCGCAGATCACCGCCATCATCCCTTTCGAGTACAGTGAAGCGTTAGTGTGCACTGACTCACTCATTTGAATGTTCCGCCTCTTCTACCATACCTTTCAGGGTGACAAAGTCTGGCTTGCCGCTGCCCAGTACCGGCAGCTGTTTCAGCCAACGAATATCGCGCGGCACCGCCAGTTCCGGTACGCCATGTTCACGTGCGTAGCGCAGCAGCTTTTCGCGATTGAGTTCATTATCGGTGGTAAACAGCACCAGCGCCTCGCCTTTGCTGGCGTCCTGCTTAATGGCCGTGGCGTGCATTTTGTCCGGCGAGACCGCCAAAGCGACCTGCTCGACCATCTCCAGCGAGACCATTTCGCCGGCGATTTTGGCGAAGCGTTTGGCGCGGCCCTGGATACGCACGTATCCCTGCTCGTCAAAGACGACGATATCGCCGGTATCGTACCAGCCGCTCTCCACTTCACCGTACTGGTTTTCCGCCGTCGGCGCTTCCAGCACGCCGGGGTTTTCTACCCGCAAATAGCCTTTCATGATGTTAGGCCCTTTTAACTGCAGTCGGCCTCCCTGTTCGATGCCGGGCATCGCCAGCAATCGGGCATCCATCCCCGGAAGAATGCGCCCGACGGTGCCGACTTTCGCCGCCATCGGAACGTTGATGGAGACCACCGGCGCGCATTCGGTCACGCCGTAGCCTTCAAGGATGCGCAGGCCGAATTTGTCCTGCCACAGCTGTTTGGTACTGTCCTGCAGTTTTTCCGCCCCTGCCACCACATAGCGCAGACGATAAAAATCATACGGGTTGGCAAAGCGGGCATAGTTGGCGAGGAAGGTTGAGGTGCCGAACAACACGGTACAGTTACGATCGTAGACCAACTCCGGCACCACCCGATAGTGCAGCGGGCTTGGATAGAGAAACACTTCCGCGCCGGTAAACAGCGGCGTCAGCAGGCCGACCGTCAGGCCGAAGGAGTGGAACAGCGGCAGTGCCGACATAAAGCGATCGTTGGCGGTAAAGTCGGCGATGGTTTTAATCTGCTCCACGTTAGCCAGCAGGCTTTTATGGCTATGCACCACCCCTTTTGGATTCCCCTCCGAGCCGGAGGTAAAGAGGATCATCGCCGCATCTTCCGGCTGCTGCTTGACCTGCGCCAGACGCGGCGCCAGCAGATGGCTAAAAATCCACAGCTTGTCGGCGGTAGTGACATCGCCTTTCAGATCTTCCAGAAACACCCAGCGCACCTGAGTCAGCTGCTCCGGCAGGTGCCAGAGCTTGCCCTTATCGAGGAAGGTACGGGAAGTAAAAATGGTTTTGATTTCCGCGGCGGTAATCGCGCTAGTGAGCCCTTTGACGCCGGCGGTATAGTTCATCATTGCCGGGATACGCCCGCGGGCAATCGCGCCGAAAATCACCGCCGCGCTAATACCGGCGTTAGGCAGCATCAGGCCGATTTTCTCGCCCTGCGCGCTGTATTTTTCCAGAATACGCGCGACGAACAGCGTTTTGGTCAACAGTTTACGGTAGGTATCCGGCTGGAAATTAATATCTTCCACGCAGTTTTTGCGCGCGCCAAAGCGGTCCTGCGCCGCCAGTAGCGACTCATACAACGTTTCACGCGGACGCACGGCCATACGCGCTTCCATCATAATCTGGTGCAGCATTTCGCCGGCGATTTTTCGCCGATCGCGGGCGCGCGGCGCTTCCGGCATCGGCAGATGCGTCGGCGGCAGTAAATGGAGCTGAATACGCGGGAACAGGCGGCGTTTTACCAGCCCCTTCAGGCGGCTGAACGGCGTAAGTTCGGCGCCTTCAATTCGCAGCGGCACAATAGTCGCTTTCGACTTCGCCGCCACAAACGCCGCGCCGTCATAGATTTTCATCAGCGAACCGCTCACCGAAATACGCCCTTCCGGGAAGATAACGACCGGACGCCCCTGCTCAATCAGGCGCACCAGATGCTTAATTGACATCGGTTTGGTGGGGTCCAGCGGCACAAAGTCGATAAGCGGCGTCAGCGCCCGCATAAACCAGCGCTGGCTAATCGAGGTATAGACCGCAAACACCGGCCGAACGGGCAGAAAGAGCGCCAGTAAAATACCGTCGAGAAATGAGACATGATTTGGCGTAATTAATACTTTTTCCTGATAAAGCGCCTGAGTGTCTCCGGTCAATCGTACCCGGTACAATCCTTTGAACAGTAATCGAAAAAATCCCAACAGCATAACGACTCCGCGTGGCTGATTTAGTATTCCGAGCAGGTTACATGAGAAGGCGGGGAAAAGCAGTGTGGGGGAAGAAAATTCAGAATAAAAAAAACCTGCGCATCCGCGCAGGTCGGTGCAAGATAATCAGTACGAAGTGCGTACTTAAGAAACTCACCAATCAATACCTCTGGGACCCTGATTGTCGCGTTTTTACCCACGACCGCGCCAGCGCGAAAACGCAAGGGAATGAGCCTAAGTGCAACCAGGTATTGCGATTTTCGCTGTCTGTAACAGGCTGAATGACAGGCAAAAAAAAACCTGCGCATCTGCGCAGGTTGGTGTAATTAAGTGGTCAACGTGACGTTGACTCCACCTATCAATACCTCTGGGATAGCCAGAGTATCAATGCATCACTCAACGAAACCAGCGAACATTCGCAACAGCTAATCGCAAAGTGTAAGCAAAGATGAGAATTCTCTTTTCACCGTTGCATCCCACGCATTGTGCTGTGTAACTTTGTCACCGCTAATCTCTGTCTGCGTCACATTTGTATCAACCAGAATAGCTGTAGCCTTGAATCTGCTGCGCTTTCCCGTAACATAACTATTATGTAAACGCTTACCCTAAAAAAGGTCCGGTATGGCGACAATTAAGGATGTAGCCCGACTCGCTGGAGTGTCCGTCGCTACCGTCTCACGCGTTATCAACAACTCGCCAAAAGCGAGTGAAGCCTCTCGTCAGTCGGTAACGGCGGCGATGGAAACGCTGAACTACCACCCCAACGCCAACGCCCGCGCGCTGGCGCAGCAGTCGACGGAAACCATCGGCCTGGTGGTGGGCGACGTTTCCGATCCCTTCTTCGGCGCGATGGTCAAAGCCGTCGAACAGGTGGCCTACGGCACCGGTAATTTTCTGCTTATCGGCAACGGCTACCACAACGTGCAAAAGGAACGTCAGGCGATTGAACAACTCATTCGCCACCGCTGCGCGGCGCTGGTGGTACACGCTAAAATGATCCCCGACGACGAGCTGGCAGGGCTGATGAAACAGATCCCCGGCATGGTGTTGATCAACCGCATCGTTCCCGGTTTCGAGCAGCGCAGCGTGGCGCTTGACGACCGCTACGGCGCCTGGCTGGCGACCCGCCATCTGATTCAGCAGGGCCACAGCCGCATTGGCTATATTTGCTCCAACCACGCGATTTCCGATGCCGAAGACCGGCTGCAAGGTTACTACGATGCCCTGAAAGAGAGCGGCCTGCCCGTCAATGACCGGCTGGTCACCTTCGCCGAACCTGACGAAAGCGGCGGCGAGCTGGCGATGACCGAGCTGTTAGGCCGCGGCAGAAACTTTACCGCCGTCGCCTGTTACAACGATTCAATGGCCGCCGGCGCAATGGGGGTGCTCAACGACAATGGTATCGAGGTGCCGCAGGAAATTTCGCTGATTGGCTTCGATGACGTACTGATCTCGCGCTACGTGCGTCCCCGCCTGACCACCGTGCGTTATCCGATCGTCACCATGGCGACCCAGGCGGCGGAGCTGGCCCTGGCATTGGCGGAACAGCGCCCGGCGCCGGAAATCACCCACCTCTTCAGCCCGACGCTGGTGCGCCGTCACTCGGTGATAACGCCCGCGGAAGGCGATAAATCGTAGCGGTAGAGGTTCACGGCGGTGGCCGGGTAATCCAGCCCCTCGCCGATATAGCGCCAGCCAAAGCGTTCGTAAAAGTCGCGGCAGGCGGAATAGAGATAAAGCTGTGAATAACCGCACTGGCGGGCATAGTCGATAACGTGCCGCTGCAGCTTACCGGCCAACCCCTGCCCGCGCGCCGTTTCGGCGACAAACAGCGCCGCCATCCAGGGGAACAGATCCTGACGGCTTATCAAATCGCAACGCCACAGCCCTACGGTCCCCAATAGCGCCTCGCCATCGGTGGCAATAAAGGTCAGCGGCAGCGCCCCCGGCGTTTGGCTATGTTCAACAATACTGCTAAAAAACGCCTGCGGTAAGGCATCGTCGGCAAAAGCCTGCCATAGCCACTCCGCCACCTGTGGCGCATGCTGCGGCGCGGCGTACAACGGTTGAATCTGCATTTTTACCCCCTGTGAATCGATGAATTCTAGCGCGCCGCGCCCGCCTGCGCATCATGGGTCGGAAAATGCCTTCAACAGGATTTCCGCAAAAAGCGTGATCGCGATAGTCTTTGCCGTCGTCAGGCTCATATCCCTCTGAATGACTGTGGTAAACTGCGCCCTATCACGGGTTATCAGGAATCGACGAATGGCAACAATGCTGGATGTCTCAATACGCGCAGGCGTCTCGAAAGCGACGGTTTCCCGCGTGTTGAACGGCACAGGTCAGGTAAAAGAGAGTACCCGCCAACAGGTCTTCAAAGCGATGGAAGAGCTGGGCTACCGGCCCAATTTTCTCGCCCGCTCGCTGGCGAATCGCACCAGCAATAGCATTGGCCTGGTGGTATCGACATTCGACGGTTTCTATTTTGGCCGCTTGCTGCAACAGGCGTCGCGTCAAACGGAAGCCTGGGGCAAGCAGCTTATCGTCACCGATGGCCACGATGCGCCCGAGCGGGAAGAAGAAGCGGTGCAAATGTTGGCCGACCGCCAGTGCGACGCCATCGTGCTCTACACCCGCCATATGAGCGAACAGAAAATCATGTCGCTTATCGAGTCCATCGAAACGCCGCTGGTGGTGATTAACCGCGATGTCAGCCAGGCGCGGGAACGCTGCGTGTTCTTCGAACAGCAAGAAGCGGCGTTTCAGGCCGTCGACTATCTGATCTCCCAGGGGCACCGCGATATCGCCTGCCTGACCGTGCCGATGCACACCCCAACGGGTAAAGCGCGCCTGGCGGGCTACCGCAGCGCGCTGGAAAAGCACGGAATTGCGTGGGAACCGGCGCGGGTAAAGTACGGCGATTCGACGATGACCCGCGGTTATGAGCTATGTCGGGAATTATTAGAAGAGAAAACGCCGTTTAGCGCGCTGTTCTCCTGTAACGATGATATGGCGTTGGGGGCCTCGAAAGCGCTGCATCAGGCGGGGCTACGCATTCCGCAGGACGTGTCGCTCTTCGGCTTTGACGACGCACCCAGCGCAAAATGGCTGGAGCCGGGATTATCGACGGTCTACCTGCCGATCGACAATATGATCACCACCGCCATCGACCAGGCGATTAAGCTTGCCAACGAACAGCCGATCGAAACCATCCCGCCGTTCACCGGCACGCTGGTGCTGCGTGAATCGGTGACGACGGGGCCGTTCTTTAAATAAGCTCCAGCGCCAGCAGTTCTTCAATGGTCTGGCGGCGGCGAATCAGGCGCGCGCTGCCGTTATCAAACAGCACTTCCGGCAGCAACGGGCGGCTGTTGTAGTTTGAAGACATCGATGCGCCGTAGGCGCCGGTGTCGTGCAGTACCAGGTAATCCCCTGGCGCGACCGCCGGCAGCAGGCGAGTTTCCACTTTACCGCCCTCCTGCTGGGTAAAGACGTCGCCGGATTCGCACAGCGGCCCAGCGACGACGGTTTCCAGCTGTGGTTCGCCACTCAGGTCGCGCCCGTCCGCCGCCAGCGCGGTAATATGATGATAGCTGCCGTACATGGCCGGGCGCATCAGATCGTTAAAGCCGGCATCGATCAGCACGAAGTGGCGGCTACCCATCTCTTTCACGCTACGCACCTGCGATACCAGCACGCCGGACTCCGCCACCAGGAAACGCCCCGGTTCGATCTCCAGCTTTACCGGATGTCCCAGATGTTTGGCGATCTGCTCGCGCGCGGCATTCCACAGGCCAAAGTAGTGATCGGTATCGATCGCCTCTTCGCCTTCGTGATAGGGGATCGATAAACCGCCGCCGGCGGAGATCGCCTGTAGATCCTGGCCAAACTCCACCACCTGGCGCACCATCGCGCCGCATACTTGCTCAAGATGGCCGTAATCGACGCCGGAGCCAATATGCATATGGATGCCGACCAGCTGCAGCGAATGGCGGCGAATCACCTCCAGCGCCTGCGGCAGTTGGCTGTACCAGATACCGTGTTTGCTGTTTTCGCCGCCGGTATTGGTCTTCTGGCTGTGGCCATGACCAAATCCTGGGTTGACCCGTAGCCAGACGCGGTGGCCCGGCGAGACTTCACCCAGCTGGCTAAGCATATCCACGGATCCGGCATTCACTGGGATCTGTAATGCTTTCACCCGCTCAAGGGTCGCGCGATCGATCAGATCGGCGGTAAAGACGATATCGTCCGGATGCCGCACGGGATCGTAACCTGCCGCCAGCGCGCGTTCGATCTCGCCAAGCGACACCGAATCCACCTTCACGCCCTGCTCGCGCATCAGACGCAGAATATGAATATTGGAGCAGGCCTTCTGCGCAAAACGCACCACGTCAAACTGGCTAAGTTGGGCAATCTGGCGGCGGATAATCTGCGCATCATAGACCCATACCGGGCAGCCAAACTCAGCGGGCAGGCGCAGTAGATTGTCGGCGGTCAGATCGGTATCGGTGGCGTTCAGCGAGCGTGGCATAAGGACTCCGGTGCGTGCATGTGTTTGTCGATGTTTTTTCGATTACGCCACAGCGTGAAGAGAATAAAAAATATCGTTTTGTCGCGAGTCTATGCAAAAATGATATGGCTATCTGATGCTAACCTGGAGCCGCCCATGCCAGCCGTCAACTTACGCCATATCGAGATTTTCCACGCGGTGATGACCACCGGCAACCTGACCGAAGCGGCGCGGATGCTGCACACCTCGCAGCCGACGGTCAGCCGTGAGCTGGCGCGTTTTGAGAAAGTACTCGGCTTAAAGCTGTTTGAGCGCGCCCGCGGCCGTCTGCAGCCGACGGTGCAAGGGCTGCGACTGTTTGAAGAAGTACAGCGTTCATGGTACGGGCTGGATCGCATCGTTAGCGCCGCGGAAAGCCTGCGCGAATTCCGCCAGGGGGAGCTGTCAGTAGCCTGTCTGCCGGTCTTTTCGCAGTCATTTCTGCCGCTGCTGCTGCAGCCGTTCCTCGCGCGCTATCCGGACGTCAGCCTGCAGATCGTGCCGCAGGAGTCGCCGCTGCTGGAGGAGTGGCTATCCGCCCAGCGCCACGATTTAGGGTTAACGGAAACGCTGCATACGCCGGCCGGCACCGAGCGCACGCCGCTGCTGACCTTAAATGAGGTCTGCGTCCTGCCGCTGGATCACCCGCTGGCCGCGAAAACCGAACTCACCCCCGCCGATTTCCACGGCGAAAACTATATCAGCCTGTCGCGCACCGACAGCTATCGTCAGCTGCTTGATGCGCTGTTTATGGAGCACCAGGTCAAACGACGGATGGTGGTTGAAACCCACAGCGCGGCGTCGATCTGCGCGCTGGTGCGCGCCGGAGCGGGCATTTCGGTGGTCAACCCGCTCACCGCCCTCGACTACGCTGAGAGCGGCGTGGTGGTGCGGCGCTTCAGCGTCGACGTGCCCTTTACCGTCAGCCTAATCCGCCCGCTACATCGCCCCGGTTCCGCGCTGGTCGACGCCTTTGTTCAGCATCTGCAAACCAGCCTGCCGCGTATCGAACAGCCGCTGGCAGCGGTACTTAAGAGAGCATAAATTCCACCGCGTCGGCGGCATGGATCGCCGCGGTATCAAATACCGGCAGCGGGCTACTCGTTTCCGGTACCAACAGGCCGATTTCGGTGCAGCCGAAGATAACGCCTTCCGCCCCCTGCGCCGCCAGCGCCTCGATGACCTGCAGATAATAGTCGCGCGAGGCGTCGCTAAAGGTGCCGAGGCACAGCTCATCAAAAATAATTTGATTGATGCGCGCCCGATCGTCGGCCTGCGGGATCAGCGTCTCAATGGCAAACTGCTGCTGCAGACGGCCACGATAAAAATCCTGCTCCATGGTGTAGCGGGTGCCCAATAACGCAACCCGACGCTGGCCTTTAGCGCTGATCGCCCGCCCGGTGGCGTCGGCGATATGCAGGAACGGCACTTCGCAGCGGGCTTCAATCGCCTCAGCCACCTTATGCATGGTGTTGGTGCACAGCACGATGCCCTCGGCGCCGGCCTGCTGTAGCCCCAGCGCCGCCGCGGCGAGGATCTCGCCGGCGCGCTCCCACTCCCCTGCCGACTGGCAGGCTTCAATCTCATGAAAATCAACGCTATGAAGCAACAGGCTGGCGGAATGCAGGCCGCCGAGCCGCGCTTTAATGCCTTCATTAATTAACCGGTAATAAGGAATGGTGGATTCCCAGCTCATGCCGCCCAGCAGGCCGATGGTTTTCATTATCTGCTCCTTTATGGTTTGCTCCAGTGAAGCAAACCTGCCGATAACTTTCCACTGTTGCTGTTGGGCGGCGCCCACATCAGAAGAAATATTTAAAGCGCACGCGCGCGCCGTAGCGTTCGTCGTCGTTCCCGCTCTGCTGGGCCGACGAATCCAGCCATGAGGCATAGGCGCCGAGATAAATATTAAAGTTCGGCATATCCATGATATTCGGCAGTTGCCAGGAGGCATGGATCGTGTGGATGTCATAGCGGCCCGGCGTCAGAATCGCGCAGTCGCCATCGCACTCGCCGCTGACGCCCGCCATATTAAACTGGTCGATTTTGTTGTGCGCGTAGATATATCCCAGCTCGACGCGATGCCACAGCGCGTTGATACCGGCGCTGAAATCCTCTTCATCCGCCGCATCCAGATAAGCGGTGCTGAGGTTCACCACCATGCCATCCTCGGCATCGGTTTTCAGCGTATTCCAGCTCATGGTCAGTCCGTAGCCGGTACGGTTGGACTGATCGACCCAGCGTCCATGCTGGTTTTGATAGCCATAGGCATTGTTCACCAGGTTGCTCTCAACCGCCGCCGCCACTGACCACGGGCCGGATTGCCAGGCCGCCACCGGCCGCACATAGACCACGTTTTTATGATTTTCGAGCGCGTTGCCGTGATAGTTTTGATCGACGAATAACGAGCTGCCGTCTTCCACCAGCGTGTTGAGCTCAAAGTACCAGTTATCGAGATATTTGCTCAGCAGGAAATTACCGCCGCTGCTGCTACGCCCGCGCCCCTCTTTCATCATGTAGATATAACCGTAACCGTCGCTATAGAGATCGTTGGCGGTATTACCAGAATATTCAATAAACGTATCCTGATTCAGCGGGAACATATCGTAGGCTTCAAAGCGCCCCACTTTTATTTTCCAGTCATTTTCCTGACCAAAGAAAAATACGGCATCATCAAGATTCATTTTCCCGGTCATATCCGCCAGCGGCTGTACGCTAAAGCCGGAATATTTACCATTCGCGCCTTTACGTAAGCCATCGAACCCTAACAAAATACGCCCATTGATATCCCAGCGTTCTTTATCCCCCGGCGCCCAGTTCTTATTCGCGCTGGTTTTTACCGAGGTCAGGCTGCCGGTTCGGCTGGCGCCATCCATATTAAATTCAACATCACCGTAAAATTTTAAATCGACATCTTTATTCACCACCAGCGCGGGCGCGGCAACCGTCGCGGGCGCTGGCGCGCTGCTTTTAGCCGTCGTGCGCTCCTGCTGCTTCAATTCGCGGATTTCCGCCTCGGCGTTTTGCGCCCGCTGCTCGGTGGCTTTTAAGCGCTGCTCCATCTGCGCCAGGCGCTCCTCAAGCGAAAGCGTTGGCTGTGCGCCAGCGGCGGGAATAAATAAAGACGAGATAAGACATCCAACCCAGATTTTATTCATCGTTAGACCCTGCTTATTATATATTAAAGGTATTGTTTTATTTTTTCGGTAAATATTGAAAACCCGCCGGCGATTGCTAACGGGTTATTCGGGTTAATTACTATTTAATTAGAGCTCCCATGCTCCGCCATCAATTAATGCCGCGCTACCGCTCCAGGAAAATAAAACTAATTCTCTGTGCTGCGCGTCAGGATAAATACGGCTGCTGAGGCAGGCTTCGCCGTCATTGACGAAAACCTCAACGGATGAGCTATCGAAAAATAACCGCAGCTTCAGCGCCGAACCGGTGGGTAACGGAACGCTGCGGGTACCGCACAAACCATATTGCGGATAGCGACGCTCCAGTACCAGCCGCTGCATCTGATTGTCGACATATACCTTCAACCCTTCGCCAAAGCTCAAACCGTACTGCTCGGCGCAGCTATTGGCCGTATCCCAATGCAGGTTGACCTCCATGGTTTCGCAGCGCTCTACCATCGTCAGCTGCTGATTCTTCAACGAACTGACCGGCCACGGGAACCAGTCGCGGCGCAGGCCTTCCACCTCTTTTGCCGGACGCATCAGTAACCGATTATTCGCGCCGAGGCTTAACTCGCGCGGCAGCGACAGCATACCGGCCCAACCGTCCTGCTGCTCCGGCAGCGGCGACTCCCACATGTCCAGCCAGCCGATAACAATCCGTCGGCCATCAGGGGTGAGGAAGCTTTGCGGCGCATAGAAATCGTGACCGCTGTCGAGTTCGACAAACGCCTCTTCGCGGACAAAAGGTTGCCCCGGCTGCCAGTCCCCCAGCAGATAGCCGCTCTGGAATAAATTGCGCCGGGCAAAGCCGTCCGCGGCCATCCCCTGCGGAGAGAACATCAGCACCCGCTTGCCATCGAGTTCAAAGAAATCCGGGCACTCCCACATGTAGCCCATCCCCGTTTCGGCCTGGGCAAGAATACCGGCATCCTGCCAGTGGCGCAGGTCGTCAGAACGGTACAACCGCACCTGACCGACGTCGTCTACCCGCGCGCCGACCACCATGTACCAGCTTTCACCTTCACGCCATACTTTCGGGTCGCGAAAATGGTGCATCCCCGGCGGTGTATCAATGACCATCCCCTGGCGCTCAAAATGGATGCCGTCGCGGCTGGTCGCCAGACACTGCACCTGGTACAGGTTATTTTCATCAGCGGGATCGCCATGAAATTTATGGCCGGTGTAGATGAGCGCCAGCGTATCGCCATCAACCACCGCCGAGCCGGAGAAACAGCCGTCTTTATCTTCCGGCCCTTCCGGCGCCAGCGCCACCGGCAGGTGTTCCCAATGCACAAGGTCCTTGCTGCGCGCGTGGCCCCAGTGCATCGGCCCCCACTGGTTTGAATACGGGTGGTGCTGATAAAACGCGTGGTACCAGCCGTCGAACCATACCAGCCCGTTGGGGTCGTTGATCCAGCCGGCACGGGCAGCCAGGTGATAACGCGGATACCAGCGCGGGTTGAGATCCACGCTTTTCGCCTGCAGTTCCCGCTCCGCGTTACTAATGGAATACATCATATTCATTTCTCTTTTCAGTCAGATAGTGGATGGCTGCGACATGAGCGAATCCGAAGAGGCCTTATTGGATCGCAGCAGGAAGATGGAGATGAAGGTGGTGCAGAACACCAGCAGTCCCATGATCAGATAGGAGTCGGCGAAGCCGTATTTTTCATAGCTATAGCCCGCCAGCGGCGACAGGACGGTGGCGATAACCGAACTGGTGCAGGCGAAACCCACCAGATACAGGGTGGATGAAAGGCGTTTATCAAAGTTCAGGCTGTTGTATTTGAAGATAGAAACCAGCAGCACCGGCAATTCCACGGCGTGCAGCAGTTTCGTAATCGAGATCAGAACCGGACCTTCCACCAGCCCGGAGGCCACCATGCGCATCGCCATCACCATGCCGGCGAAGATCAGGCCGTTTTTCGCGCCGATGCGGTTGACCAGCCACGGGGCGCAGAACATCCCCGCCGCTTCGAGGAACACCTGGAAGGAGTTGAGATAGCCATACATGGCGTTCCCTTCATGCAGCGTGGCGAACTGCGAAGAGAAGTAGACCGGGAACTGCTGGTCGTAAACGCCGTAAATACAGGTGCCGACGACGAAAAATACCAGCGCCCAGAAACGCGGCAGCGTCAGCAGGCGCAGCGCGTCTTCCAGCGTGACTTTACCGCCACTGACCGCCTCCTGCATGGCATGCGGCGCTGAAGAGACCTTAAGCCGCGCCAGCAGCATGAAGAAAACCAGACCGGAACAGCTGGCGACGGCGAAGTTCAGCTGTGGGTTTATGTTAAACAGCAGCCCGGCGAAAAAGGTCGCCACCGCCCAGCCCAGCGATCCCCACATCCGCGCTTTGCCGAATTCAAACTGGCTTTGCCGCGCCACGCGCTCGGTATAGGACTCCAGCACGCCAATGCCGCCGTTAAAGGTCAGGCCGATGTAGATGCCGCCAAAAATACTGCCGAGCAGTACGTTGATTTTGAGCAGATAGCCAAACAGCAGATAGGCCGGGCCGGAAAGGATCAGTAAGACCGTGATATACCAGAGTAAATTTTTGCGCAGCCCCAGTTTATCCTGGATAAAACCGTAGCAAATCTGGGCGAATAGCGCCGAGACCGACAGCACCGCGTAGATAATGCCGGTATCCCCGGCTTTCAGCCCCACTTCCTGATGTAGCCAGATGGAAAGCAGCGAGCCGGAAGAAGACCAGGTAACAAAAAAGAAAAACAGTAAGGCACTGAGTAAGGGGTAGCTGTGAGAGTGATGCGTCTTCATCATGACATTCTCGTGTTGGAGTAATGCGCGAATGGTAACGTTAACAAAAAACAACTCTCATCTGGTTTTGTGACGATTCATGATGTTAATCACAAAAGTTAACGTTAACATAATGGAGATGCGATCGCGATCAACTATTCCTCGCCATGCTTCACCATCGGGCTGGGATAGACTATCGTATGATCCTTTTACATCAGCGACTTAGTTGTATACCGGAGTAATCACCATGGCATCTCTGAAAGATGTAGCGAAGCTAGCCAATGTCTCACTGATGACGGTATCCCGCGCGCTGAACAGCCCGGAGCGCCTGAAGGCGGATACGCTCGCCCGCGTACAGGCGGCGATTGAACAGACCAATTACGTGCCCGATCTGTCGGCAAAGAAAATTCGCGGCGCCCGGGCAACCCCAAGCACCATCGGCGTGCTGGCGCTGGACACGGTGACCACCCCATTCTCGGTAGAGATAACGCTCTCTATCGAAGAGACGGCGCGGGCCCACGGCTGGAACAGCTTTGTGGTCAACATGTTCTCGGACGACAACCCTGATGCCATACTCGACCTGCTGCTTTCCCATCGCCCGGACGGCATTATCTACACCACCATGGGGCTGCGCCAGGTCCCGCTGCCGAGCAAATTGTTGACGCTGCCCTGCGTGCTGGCCAACTGCGAAAGCCTGAACGAGAACGTCGCCAGCTATATTCCGGATGATGAGCAGGGCCAGTACGACGCGGTGAAAGCGCTACTGGCCGCCGGCTATCGCCGCCCGCTCTGTTTGCATCTTCCGGCAAGGCATCTGGCGACGATACGCCGCCGACAGGGGCTGGAACGCGCCTGCCGTGAGGCGCAGGTTGATCCGGATACGCTCGATCACGGCTATATGACCTACGGTGACGAACACTATCGCGATATTCCCGGCCAGCTGCTGGCCCATATTGAGCAAGGTAAACCGCGGTTTGATTCCGTGGTGTGCGGCAACGATCGCATCGCTTTTATGGTCTACCAGACGCTGCTGGCGCAGGGCCTGCGAATTCCTGAAGATGTGGCGGTGGTGGGTTATGACAACATGGTGGGGATTGGCGATCTGTTCCTGCCGCCGCTGTCGACGGTGCAGTTACCGCATTATGAAATTGGCCGCCTGAGCGCCCTACATATCATTAACGGCGACAGCCATCGGGATACCGTTAAGGTTCCCAGCCCATGGCTGCCGCGCGAATCAATGTGATCAGTTGCCGATGTTACGCAGCTTTTCGCCGGACATCAGCTTGCGTTCGATGTGCTCCAGCGTCACGTTTTTAGTTTCCGGGATCAGCCAGAAGGTCACGCCGATAAAGGCCACGTTCAGCGCGGTATAGAGCCAGAACGTGCCTGCCGCGCCAATCGCGTCCAGCAGCGTCAGGAAGGTCGCGCCAATAATCATGTTCGATACCCAGTTGGTGGTGGTCGAACAGGTGATACCGAAGTCGCGGCATTTCAGCGGCTGGATCTCAGAGCAGAGGATCCACACTACTGGCGCGGCGCTCATCGCGTATCCGGCAATACACATCATGGTCATCCCCACCGACAGCCAGGAGAGGCCGCTACCGGCGGTACCGTTATCAAACTGCATCAGACAATAGCCCAGCACCAGGGTGCCCAACGCCATCACGCTAAAGCCGATTTTCAACGCCGGTTTACGTCCGGCCTTGTCGACGGTAAACACCGCGATAAAGGTCGCGAACATAAAGGTCAGGCCGACCACCAGCGTGGCGATCATCTGCTGTTCGGTGGTGGTAAAACCGGCCATTTTGAAGATCCGCGGCGCGTAATACATGATGATATTCATGCCGGTAAACTGCTGCATCGCCTGCAATAACATGCCGAGGAACACCGCCCGACGCACGTTGCGGTTCACTTTGAATAGCGCCCAACCGCCCTGCTTCAACATTAGGCTTTCGCGGATTTCATTCAGCTCATCGCGGGCTTTTTCCGAGGTATCGCGCAGCATGCGCAGCACTTCTTCGGCCTCAATATGGCGGCCTTTTTCCGCCAGCCAGCGCGGGCTGTTAGGCAGGAACACCACCAGGATAATCAGCAATACCGCCGGCAGCGCCAGCACGCCAAGCATCGCTCGCCAGTTGCCGCTGTAGCTGAAAGCGGTATCGGATAAGAACGCCAGCACGATGCCAAGCGTGACCATCAACTGATACATGCTGATCATCTTGCCGCGAACATTTTCACTCGCCATTTCAGAAAGATAGAGCGGCGCGGTATAGGAGGCGATACCGACGGCGACGCCAAGGACAATGCGCGCCGCCAGCAGCATCTCGACGCTGGTGGCGAATGCCGAGCCGATAGAGCCCGCCACAAATAGCACTGCGCCGACCATCAGGCTGTATTTACGGCCAAGACGGAAAGAGAGCCAGCCGTTGAACAGCGCGCCAATCGCCGCGCCCAGCATCATACTGCTGACTACCCACTCCTGCAGACGGCTGGATAACACGAAATGATCGGTGATGAAAGGTAGCGCCCCGGCAATCACGCCAATATCAAGGCCGAACAACAAACCCGCCACCGCGGCGGCAATGGAGACAAACTGGTTCATGCGCCGGGTGTTGCGCTGCGCATTGGGGAGTAAACCCGGATCGGTGGTCAATGAAGTCATTTTTTTCCTGCCTCAACAGAGTATGCGTGCAGTGAAAGTACGGGATCGCAGGGCTAAGGTGTCAGGCGGGAGATGGCGAAGATATGGATAAAACGGCTGGTAGCATTGTTTTTGTGATGGACATTAAACTTTATCTTATGCAAAAAATGCTGTCCGATCGTCAAAACAACCCTGATGTATGGCGAGTATTTTATTTTCCATTACTAACGAGTATGGATTATTTAAACCTCATGATATGGACGATTATTGTTCAGAAAACAACCCGCCGGTTGGCGGGTTGTTCGACTTATGTCTGTTAGCGCGCCAGCCAACCGCCATCTACCGCCACGGTGTAACCGTTAATGTAATCGGATGCGCGGGAGGCGAGAAACACCACCGGCCCCATTAAATCGCTCGGCAAGCCCCAGCGGCCGGCCGGGATACGGTCGAGAATTTCCGCGCTGCGCTGTTCATCGGCGCGCAGCTGCTGGGTATTGTTGGTTGCCATATAGCCGGGGGCAATGGCGTTAACATTGATATTATGCTTCGCCCATTCGTTGGCCAGCAGGCGCGTCACGCCCATAACGCCGCTTTTCGAGGCGGTATAGGACGGCACGCGGATCCCGCCCTGGAACGACAGCATGGAGGCGATATTGATGATCTTGCCGCCGTTACCCTGGGCGATGAAGTGCTTCGCCGCGGCCTGGGACATGAAAAAGACGCTTTTGATGTTCAGATTCATGACGTCATCCCAGTCTTTCTCGCTGAATTCGATAGCATCCTGACGGCGGATAAGCCCCGCGTTATTGACCAGAATATCGATGTGGCCAAATTCCGCCACCGCGCGCTCAAGCAACTGCGGAATACCATCTATCAGCCGCAGGTCGGCGGTGAGGCTCAAAAAACGACGCCCCAGCGCGGTAACGCGCTCAATGGTTTCCGTCGGTTCAACGATGTTAATACCGACGATATCGCAGCCCGCTTCCGCCAGCCCAACCGCCATGCCCTGGCCTAAACCGGTGTCGCAGCCGGTCACTACCGCGACTTTCCCCTGAAGAGAGAATGCATCAAGAATCATATCTGGTTCCTTTCTTTCACGGCCTGCTCACCACAGGCAAGGTTCTGAGGCTAAGAAGAACTCCTGGGGCGTCCCCATCATAAAAATAAAACAGAGTTCCGTTTTGCTAATGGTCACATAGTAGACCGCTGAAAAATCATTTTCAACGACAATTAAAACAACGTTTCATTTTTTGTGATTAAAAATGATAAAAACGCAAAACGGATCACATAGCCAGAAGCTGGTGACCTATACAAAAGCTATAAATACAGTGAGTTAGGTTATCTTTAAAAAATAACCGCGAAGAAAGAAAATCAGGTAAAAAAATGAAGAATGGAAGATCGACGGGGATGATGGGCCTCGCGCCGGGGACGGCGCGAAACCCTATTATGCGCGCTCCACCGCCAGCGCAACGCCCTGCCCGCCGCCGATACACAGCGTCGCGAGCCCTTTACGCGCATCGCGCTTAATCATTTCATGTACCAGCGAAACCAGAATCCGGCAGCCGGACGCGCCAATCGGATGGCCAAGGGCGATGGCCCCGCCGTTGACGTTAACCCGGCGTTCATCCCATTCCAGCACTCTGCCAACGGAAATCGCCTGGGCGGCAAAAGCTTCATTGGCTTCGATTAAGTCAACCTCATCCAGCCTCCAGCCCGCGCGCTCAAGGCAGCGCCGGGTGGCATGTACCGGCGCGATACCCATTAGCGCCGGATCGACGCCGACGCTGGCGAAGGCGCGAATGCGCGCCAGAATCGGCAGCCCCAGCTCCTGGGCCTTTGACTCGCTCATCATCATCACCGCCGCCGCGCCATCGTTAATACTCGATGCATTACCCGCGGTCACCGACCCTAACTGGTCGAAGGTGGGCATCAGGCTGGCTAATCCCTCAGCGCTGGCGTCCATCCGCGGCTGCTCGTCGGTATCCACCAGCCGTTTACTGCCGTTATGCTCGGTGGCGACCGGCACGATCTCATCGCGGAACCGCCCGGAGTCTATTGCCCGCCGCGCTTTTTGCTGCGAGCTAAGCGCCCAGGCGTCCTGTAGTTCACGGCTGATCCCATACTCCCGCGCCAGATTTTCCGCCGTTACGCCCATATGGTAATCATTGAAAGCGTCCCACAGACCATCATGCACCAGGCTGTCGATAAGCTGGCTATTGCCCAGCTGCGCGCCGGTTCGGCTGTCGGTAAGCACATGCGGCGCGCGGCTCATGTTTTCCTGGCCGCCGGCAATCACTACATCCGCTTCGCCGCACTGGATGGCCTGGGTCGCCAGGTGCAGCGCTTTCAGCCCGGAACCGCAAACGTCGTTGATGGTGATCGCCGAGACGGTATTCGGCAGCCCGCCGCGGATCGCCGACTGGCGCGCCGGATTCTGCCCGGTACCCGCGGTCAGCACCTGACCGAGGATCACTTCATCAATGCACTGCGGATCGATTCCGCTCCGCTCGACTAACGCCTTCACCACCACGCTGCCCAATTCCACCGCCGAGTGACGCGCCAGCGTTCCCTGAAAACAGCCGATGGGCGTACGCAACGCGCCGACGATCACGACATCTTTCATCCTTTACCTTCTGCGCAAAGAACCATCAATAGATGCCGTTATAGTAGAGAATTGTTATCAAAAAATTTCGCAATTGTTTAAAAAAAGTGAGGCGGTTCACAAAGTTCGCCGTCACGACTCGCGGCCTTGCCCTTCAAGATGTTGGCGCAGCCAGCTGCCCGCTTCCCCCAGCGGCGTACGCTTGTTCCATAACAGATCCACCGAGATCGACCGCGGCCAGCCGGCGATATTCAACGCTTTAAGCTTGCCGCTACCGGCGAACTCTTCCACCAGCGCGCAGGGCAAAATGCACCAGCCAAAGCCCTGCACCGCCATACTCAGCAGCAGCAAATAGTTGGGCGCCGACCATACCTGACCGCGCGAGGGATCCGGCGCGCTCTCAAGATAAGTGCTAAGCCGCAGTTCACGCCAGCCGTGCAGATCATCCCAGAAAACCCGCCCCTGACCGGCCAGCGGATGCCCCGGCGCAACATAAATCCCCATCGCCGTTTGCAACGGTAAGCGCATGCTGCCGATCTCCATCGGATAACTGTCCCTGGCTTCGATAAGCCCCACCTGCGCACGCTCCTTTTGCAGTAGATCCACCACATCTTCGTCTTCGCCAATCAGGCATTCAAACTCGGTATGCGGAAAACGCCGATCGAACTGTTCCAGCAAATCCTCCAGTACATCCGGGTGCAGGGTATCCGACAAGACGAAGGTCAACCGCGGTTCGGTATTACCCGATAACGAACTGGCGAGCTCATCCAGCCGCGAACTGGCGGCCAGTATTGCTTTCACATAGCCCAGCACCTGCTCGCCCTGCGCGGTTAGCGTCGGCTGGCGAGTGGAACGATCGAACAGAGTTAACCCCAGGTCGGTTTCAAGATTCGAAATCGCGGTACTGACGGTGGATTGGCTTTTACGCATCCTCCGGGCGGCGGCGGAGAACGAACCGCTGGCGGCGGCTTCTACAAAGGCGGTGAGAGCTTCGGGAGAATAGTGCATAACCTATCTACTTTATCGATGGAATCTATCTTTTGTTTATCACATTTTTCCATAAAATGCCGGGTAAATCTGGATGACAGAACTAACAAGAGGTATCCCAAAATGAAAACCAATAACCTGCAACATAAGACGCTACTGGAACGCGTACTCCACGCGGTGAGCTTTGAAGGCCTCGCCACGTTAATTCTGGCCCCGACCGCGGCCTGGTTAATGCAGCGATCGGTGGTCGAAATGGGCGGCTTGGCCATTTTGCTCGCCACCATGGCGATGGTCTGGAACCTGATCTATAACGCCGCCTTCGACCGTCTGTGGCCGGTTTCACGCCTGGCGCGTACGCTGCGGGTGCGCGCGCTGCACGCCATCGGCTTTGAGTGCGGCTTTATCATCATCGGCGTCACCGTTGTCGCGCTGGTACTCGGCGTGTCGCTGGTGCAGGCATTTATGCTGGAAATCGGCTTTATGCTGTTCTTCCTGCCCTACACCATGTTCTTTAACTGGGCGTGGGATACGCTGCGCGTGCGCGTCCTGAAGTATCGCCAGCCGCAGAGTCTGCCGAATAATTAACGTTCTCGATCGCGCGGATCGCCTAACCCTTTGGCGATCCGCGGGTTTATTTATCACCGAAAACTATCACCGCAAACGATTCATAAATGTGGTAAATTGCACTCCTTTTTTTGGGTTATACGGTTGATAAATTCGCATAATGTCTAAAATTTGGTCTAAAGAAGAAACTCTATGGAGTTTTGCTCTATATGGCACTGCCGTAGGCGCCGGCACCCTATTCCTGCCGATTCAACTCGGTTCGGCCGGCGCCATCGTGCTGTTCCTCACCGCTCTGGTTGCCTGGCCGTTAACCTACTGGCCGCACAAAGCACTGTGTCAATTCATCCTGTCGGCCAAAGTGGCTGCCGGTGAAGGGATCACCGGCGCGGTCAATCATTACTACGGCAAAAAAGTCGGCAATCTGATCACCAGCCTGTACTTTCTCGCCTTCTTCGTGGTGATCCTGATCTACGCCGTGGCGATCACTAATTCGCTGGCGGAACAACTGGCGAGACACGTGGCGATGACCCCTGGGGTACGCGCCCTGCTGAGCCTTGCCGTGGTGCTGGTACTGAATCTGATCTTCCTGATGGGGCGCCATATGACCATCAAAGTGATGGGATTCCTCGTCTTCCCGCTGATTGGCTGTTTCCTGTTCCTCTCCATCTACCTGATTGGCAGTTGGCAACCGGAACATCTCACCAGCCAGATGCAGCTGAACGCAAAGACCTGGCACCAAATCTGGATCTCAATTCCCGTGATGGTTTTCGCTTTTAGCCATACGCCGATTATTTCGACCTTCGCTATCGATCAGCAGGAGAAATATGGTGAGCTGGCCATGGGTAAATGCAAAAAAATCATGAAGGTGGCCTACACCATCATCTGCGCCAGCGTGCTGTTTTTTGTCTTCAGTTGCCTGCTGTCCATTCCGCTGCCGTACATCGAAGCCGCGCGTAATGAAGGGGTGACGATTCTCTCTGCGCTCTCCATGGCGCCGGGCGCGCCGGGCTGGCTGGCGGTGACCGGCATTATCGTCGCGGTGGTCGCGATGTCGAAATCGTTCCTCGGCACCTATTTTGGGGTGATCGAAGGCGCCAGCGAGATCGTTAAAACGTCTCTCGGCCAGCTCGGTATTCGCAAGAGCCGCGCCTTTAACCGTGCCATGTCGATTATGCTGGTCTCGGCGCTGACTTTCATCGTCTGCTTTATCAATCCGAACGCCATCTCGATGATTTACGCCATCAGCGGCCCGCTTATCGCCATGATTCTGTTCATCATGCCGACGCTGTCGACCTACATTATCCCGGCGCTCAAGCCCTATCGTTCACTGGGTAATCTCATTACCTTGATCGTCGGCCTGCTCTGCGTCTCGGTGATGTTCTTCAGTTAAATCTCTCCTGCGGCGACGCCCTCAGCGTCGCCGCACGTTCTGCCAACATTCTCGCCCATTACCTCTCCCTGACGGGATTACACTTACTCCTTGCCTATCATCGGAGGGAGTCATTATGTCCAACGTAACATTATCCGGGGTCGCGACCTTAGGCGACCGTCAGGTTTACCGGCTTGGATACGGCGCCATGCAGCTCGCCGGCCCCGGCGTATTTGGCCCGCCAAAAGATCCTGACGCCGCCATTCGCGTTCTGCAAGAAGCCGTCGCCGCCGGGGTGAATCATATCGATACCTCCGATTTCTACGGCCCGCACATCACCAATCAGCTGATTCGTCAGGCGCTGCATCCCTATGGCGATGATTTGTGTATCGTTACCAAAGTCAGCGCCCGCCGCGATGAGAAAGGCAACTGGCTACCTGCGATGTCGCCGGCGGAACTCACCCAGGCCGTCGAAGATAACCTGCGTAACCTCGGCCTGGAGAGGCTGGAGGTAGTGAATTTGCGCAGTATGCTCGGCACCCACGGCCCGGTGGAAGGCTCGCTGGAAGAACCGCTAACGACCTTACTGGAACTAAAAGCCCGCGGTCTGATTCGCCACATCGGTCTGAGTAACGTCACCGCCAGACAGGTCGCCGATGCGCAGAAGCTGACCCCCATCGTCTGCGTGCAAAACCAATACAACATCGCTAACCGCGGTGACGACGCGTTAATCGACGCGCTGGCGCAGCAAAACATCGCCTACGTGCCGTTCTTCCCGCTGGGTGGTTTTACGCCGCTACAGGCGCGGGAACTTAACGAGGTTGCCGCCGGGCTCAACGCCACGCCGATGCAGGTGGCGCTGGCGTGGCTACTACAGCGCTCGCCGAATATTTTGCTGATTCCGGGCACCTCATCGGTGGCGCATTTACGGGAAAATCTCGCCGCCGCGACGCTTTCTCTGCCCGCCGAGGCGCTGGCGACGCTGGATAACATCACCGGCTGATGGCGTCAACTCCCCCCTTTACGGCGTTTGTCGTAAAGGGTTATCCCCTTAATATTAAGCTGGAATTAGGCCATCTCTGCTGGCACTATATATCCTACAAATCGGGTTTTGCTGATTCCTTATCCGGGCAATAACCTTATAAATTGCATTGAGTTACGTTATTTCTTAGGCCTCCTAATTGGGAGGCTGTTGTCGTTTGTATTGTTCTATGGTTTTTGTTAACACTCTTGATTACAGGAAAAAAACAATATCGGCTTCGACGTTTATACAAATCAATTTGGCCACAAAGATAGTCAATATCATCGAACGTTCACAAAAACATCTGGTTAACATAATCAGTATGTCGCTATTGCTGTAAAAAAAATTAACTATGCACAGTAACGATTCAACAAGGATTACCCATGATAGAGGGAACGATAAAAACCAGTAAGTATGAAATCATTGCTATTTTCAGAGAGGAACAGAGAAAGCAAACAGAGATAGAAATTTTCTTTAATAACAAAAGCATCAGTACTCAGATTGCGCGTGTCGATTTTGCTGAATTCCATATCCGCAGCGAGAGCAAAATCCCGGCGGGGAATAAATTCAAATTTATTCTGCATAGCGATTCAGGAAAGATCGAGTTCACCTCCCAGCGGCAGAAGAATTCCGCTGGCGGCGCGGAGAATAGCAATAAGGTGGCATTTGCGTTACCAGAATGCATCCAGGTTGTACAAAGACGACGAGATCCCAGATTTCGTTTGCGCGATGAGAATGATTTCTTTTGTCATGGCCGCCATAAAAATGGCGAAAACTATGCTTTTGATATCAAAGATATTTCTGATGGCGGCTGCGCGCTGATTGCGCAAAGTCCAAACCTGAAATTCCTGGCCAACAACTCAACGTTGAAAAACGCCATTCTGTCTCTGGCGGAATATGGCGAAATCACCGTTGATCTGGTTATCAAGAACGTGGCGATGGTCACGCTGGATAGCGAAGAGAAGAATCAGGAAAACTACTATCAGATTTCCTGTCAGTTTAAGTTCCGCCGCAGCGACGACAGGAAGAAAATAGAAAAAACGCTGATCGATTTGATTCTGGAAGCCAAGCGGAAGAAGAGAGTTTAATGCCCTTGAACAATATCTTGCTGTACACCGACGACAATATCATTGGCCAATCTATTCACGATTATCTGAGCGATATTCACCAGGATATCACCCAGGCCAGTTATCAGGACATCGTACAAGGGGGCGTCGCGCCCCTGGCTGAGACGGTGATCCTCAATATGATCCACAAGGATATATCCGCTGCCGATACGGTCGTATTACTCAACAAACTGCGCTTTCATTTCTCGCGCTGTACATTGTTGGTATTGATGGTAAAAAGCGATATCGCCAATCTGTGCCGGGAATTAATAGATCTGGAAAACCTGTTAATCCTGACGGAAAAATCTTCCTTAGACGCATTTTCGGCAATTACCAGAACGCAGGATGAAAACCCGCAGTCCCGGTATTTGCGCACGCAGCGAAAGCTGACGGCCAGAGAGCTGCAGGTACTGGAACTTATTATCGCCTGCAATAACAATAAGCGAATTGCCTCGCTGCTCAATATCGACCATAAGACGGTGCACAGCCATCGCATTCACATCATGAAAAAGTTGGGAATGAATAGCTCGCAGGTGATGCATAAGCAAATCGTCAATATGAATCACTGCTGAACGGGCATACCGTCGCCGGGCCTACAACGCCAGAGCAAAATGTTGACGCAGCGCTCGCTTACCGGGTTCGCTAATTGTCACTTCGCGGTAGCCGGGCACCAGCGTGAACCAACCTTTTTGCACGCCCCACTGCAACAAGGCAGCGCCCGCGGCACCACCCAGATGAAAACGGCGCTCGCTCCAGTCGAGGCAGGCGCAGCAGGCTTTGCGGCGGGATCCGTTATCACACGCTATGCCTAAGCGGGCGAAATTCGCCTTCCCCGCCGCAGTAAGCGCTGCGCCATTTGCCGTAAGCCAGGCTTGCTGTTGCAGAAAATCATAGATGGCGACGGCTACCTCGCCCGCCAGATGATCGTAGCAGGTACGCGCCATACGCAGCGTTCCCGGCGTACGCGTAGTCAACGGCACAGCGCTTTTTCCGGCCATGGTCATCATATTTTCCAGCAATCCGGCGACATCGCCGCCCGCCAGGCGATAGTAGCGATGCCGCCCTTGCGCCAGGCAGAGCAGTAAGCGACTGCTGACTAACCGGCTAAGATGCGCGCTGGCAGTCGATGGCGAAATATCCGCCGCGACGGAGAGCTCAGTCGCCGTCCATGCCCGGCCATCCATTAGCGCGCAGAGTATTTTCACTCGTGAAGGATCAGCCATCGCCGAGGCAACCGCCGCCATCGCGACGGCCAGCGCTTCGTCATCATCAATGACAACCGCAGGGTGCAACATAGTGCCTCCGCTTAATATTGGTTACGCAGAACGTGAACTCTGCATCTGGTATTCACGCAGTACCTGCGCCACGCGAATCTGATAATCAGCAAAGATAGACTCCCGCCCTTCCCGCTGCGCCGCCTGATGACAAATATTGCGCTTCCAGGCCGTCACCGCCTGTTCGTCCCGCCACCACGACAGCGACAATATCTTTCCCGGCGCACTGAGGCTTTGAAAACGCTCGATGGCGATAAAGCCGTCGATGGTCTCCAGCAGCGGTTTCAATTGCGCCGCCAGCGCGAGATATCGTTCCTGCTGCGCTGGCGTGACCTGTGCTTCAAAGAGTACCGCAATCATGGTTTTTTCCTCCAGTAACGAATAAAGCCGCACTGTAGCGCGTCGTTCGCAATCAATGCTTCGCCAGCGGGCGAAGTATCGCCGGCGTGACAAGCCAGAAAACGACCAAACCATTCACGCAATCAATATCAAACCCAAATTTGGCGAGGATAAAACGCGAAGCGAAGGAAACCATTAGTATCAGCGATGAATTATAACTAATTGTTTTTAATTATATTTTTAATAAAACGTCAATCATTGGTCATCCAGCCGTCATAAAAATGTGATCTAAATCGCACTTTTTGCAACGTACGTTATAGTTAGCAGACTTATTATAAACCCATCGAAAGCACAACGCTTTCCACCATAAAAGTTAAAAGGATAAACACCATGAAAAACGTAAAATTACTTGCTGCTGCTGGTATGCTGTCTCTGGTTTCTTTCGCAAGCTTCGCGGCTCACCCGGTGAGCGTGACCTCTGATACCCTGGACAACGCAGAAGCAAAAATCGCTGCTATCGCTAAAGATCAGGGCGCCTCTTACCACATTACCGAAGCCTATACCGGTAATCAGGTACACATGACGGCGGAACTGTCTAAATAACCGAATGGTCGCAGAGGGAGCTGCCGGACAGGTCGTCTCAGGACGGCTGGTCTGGCTCCCGCCACGTAACAAAACACGGCAATGTCGAGCCCCTTTATGGGGCTTTTTTACGTCAACGTTTCGCCAGCGCGCGCTGAATAGAGAGCACACTCGCCAGCACCACAATCAGCCCTGCCAGCGCCATTCCCTCAATTCTCTGACCGAGAAAAATCCATCCCAGCAGTACCGCCGTCACCGGGCTAAGCAGGCTCATTGCCGATACCGCCACCGGCGACAATCGGCTGATACCGCGAAACCATAAACCATACGCCAGCATCGCCCCGGCCACACACAGCCAGACATAACCTGCCGCCTGTAATAGAGTGATGTTGTGCAACGGCGGATCCACCAGCAGCGCGATGGGCAGTAACACGATCCCGCCGATCAGCAATTGCCAGCCGGTCATCGCCACGACCGGCAGCGATAGCGCCCAGCGCCGCGACAGCCAGGTGCCCAGCGCCATACTGACGGCGCCAAGAAAAGCGGCGCCAATACCTAACGAATCCAGCACCGTGCGCGGAGAAAGCAGCAACATCGCCATACCGATGATCCCGGCGCAGGCGGATACCACCGCCAGCCACGGCGAACGCTGACGATCCACGCACCAGGCCAGCAGCATCACCAGCAGCGGCTGAATCGCGCCGATCACCGCCGCCAGCCCGCCGGGCAGCCGGTAGGCGGCGATAAACAGTAACGCCTGAAAGGCGCCGATATTTAATATTCCGGTAATGACCAGCTTCCACCACTCACCGCGCTGCGGAAACTGACGGCTCCACAGTAACAACGCAATCCCGGCGGGCAACACCCGCAGCAGCGCGGCGATAAAAGGACGGTCCGGCGGTAGGAACTGCGAAGTAACGATATAGGTGGTCCCCCAGATAGCGGGAGCCAGCGCGGTCAGCAGCAGATCGACCGCCAGATGACGAGTAAAAAAGGCCATGATTTTATCTTCATATCAAGTTAAATTGTGTAGCAAGTATGTATCGATAAATATCTTGATATCAAGATAAGTGAGCACGCATGGACAAATTACCGCCAACGGATGCCGTTGACCGCATTCTCGCCCAATGGCAGCGCGAGCGCCCGGATCTGGATTGCAGCCCAATGGGGCCAATTGGCCGCCTCAAGCGCTGCGCCATGCTGCTGGAGCCGCAGGTGGAGGCGGCGTTTGTTAAACATGGGCTGGTACGTTGGGAGTTCGACATGCTGGCGACGCTGCGCCGCGCCGGCGAGCCATTCGTGCTGTCGCCGACCCAGCTCTTTTCGACGCTGATGATTACTTCCGGCACGATGACCCATCGCCTTAAGGCGCTGGAAAAACGGGGGTTGATCGCTCGTTTAGCGAATCCTCAGGATGCCCGCAGCATGCTGGTGGCGTTGACGCCAGCGGGACGAGCGCTGATCGATGAGGCGGTTGCCACCCACGTGGCGAATGAGCGACAACTGCTGGCAGGGCTTTCAGAGACCCAACTTCAGCAGTTAGACGAAGCGCTGCGGGTGTTTATGCGCCTGCTTGAGGATGAGCACTAGCCGACGATTAGGTCTTATTACGATGACTTACCTGCGACTCGCTGAGAGTCGTCGCCACTGAATCGCAAGGCTATGTTGCTGGCGTATTGCGTTTTGCAATAACCGGCAAATACGCATACCATCTGCACATTCTATCGTCGTCAGGCAAGGAGATGCTTGTGGATAAGACTCACTCTTCGACCCCGCCAGAGAGCCACGAAAGCCGCTTTCATAAAGAAGAGTTCCCCTTTTTTTGGGTGGTTAACGTTTACGCCCGTTATACCCAATTAATGGAAATCGAGCTCAAAAAAATCGACATCGACCTTTCCCGTTTCCGCGTACTGATGCTGGTGCACCAATACCACCGCGCCAGTATTTCGCGGATCACCGAATATGCCGTTAGCAAGATGCCGACGGTGACCAAAATTGTTGGCCGCCTGCGCGATGACGGCCTGCTGACGACCCACGTTAGCGTCAGCGATGGCCGGGTCACCGAAGCGGAACTCACCGCCGCCGGTGAAGCCAAGGTAGCCGAAGCCCGGGCGTTAGCGGAAACCGTGTTTACTAAAGCCTTCAAGGGCATCACCCCGGCGCAAGAAAAAAAGATGAACCAGGTGCTGGCGCTCATTCTGCACAACCTTGATGACTAATCCCCTGCACCAATAACCATTTTCCATAAATGGTTATTGCTTTTATTTTGCCCTCCCTGCGTTTTTCGCACACTTTTTTATCATTTTTTTAACTTATATTTTTCATTTATTTTTGTGACGCCCTTCAAGAGATTAAAATTTATACATCACATTTTAATGATTTAAATCAATCAGTTAAAAAACACCCCCTCCTTCATAGCATCATCTTATCCTCAATTACGATGTAAAAAACGGGTAACAATTTACTTGAAATTTCAAGTTTTACTGACAAGATTACCTCAAACGCCAGCGGGTCGTTTTTTAGTCATTTCGCGCGGTAATTATCACCCTCACGGAGATGTGAAACATGGTTACTGAACATCGTACAGAGACAGAAAACGCACAATCCGGGTTTATCTCGCGCTTTACCCTTGGCGACGGCGAGCTGACGTTCGCAGTTAAAGACAGTCTCGATATTGCCGGTTTTCCGACCCGCGCCGGCAGCCCGGTATTGCAGGATGCGCCGCCCGCCGTCCGCCATGCCGCCGTAGTCGAGGCGCTGCTGGATAACGGCTGTCAGCTGCGCGGAAAAACCACCCTGCACGAGCTGGCCTTTGGCGTCACCGGCATCAACCCGCATAGCGGTACGCCGCGCAATCCGCATTATCCGCAGTTAATTCCCGGCGGCTCGTCCAGCGGCTCTGCCGCCGTGGTCGCGGCCGGTGAAGTCGACTTCGCCGTCGGCACCGATACCGGCGGCTCGGTGCGGATGCCCGCGGCCTGCTGCGGCGTGGCTGGCCTGAAGCCGAGCTTTGGCCGTCTGAGTCGCGCTGGCGTCATGCCGACGGAAAGTTCGCTAGACTGCGTCGGCCTGTTCGCCCGCGATATCGCCACATTGCGCCAGGCGCTGGCAAAAGCGCTGAGGGAACCGGCTCCTTCTGCGCGCCGGGAAGCACCCGCGATAAGCTATCTGGCGGGCACGGCAACGCCGGAAATTGAGCAACTGATCGTCTCACGTCTGCAGCAAGCGGGCCTGGCATGGACTCGCGCTGAACTGCCGGGATTCAACGAAGCGCATCAGGCCGGGCTTACGGTGATAAGCCAGGAAAACTGGCTGGCGTTTCACAGCATCATCAGCGCGCCGAATCTGGCGCCGGACGTCGCCCAGCGGATCCGCGCCGGCGCGGAAATTGGCCCTCAGCAGCGGCAGGCTGCGGAAAGCGTGCGTCAACAATTTAGCGCCGCGGTGGACGCCCAGTTGGCGAAAACACCGCTGATTCTGCTGCCGACCCTGCCGGAATGTCCGCCAACGCTGGAAGAAGCGGCGGATCCGCTCAAGGTAGTCAACCTGACTCGTCTGGTGCGCCCATTTAATTTAAGCGGCCATCCGGCCCTGAGCCTGCCGCTTGGCGAAATTAATCATCGCCCGGTGGCGCTGCAATTAGTCGCCAATAAAAATAAAGAGTTCGATTTACTTAATTACGCTGAGTATTTGCTGGAAAAATTAAAATAATAAAACCGTACTTTCATTAACTGGAAGAGGCTAAATCGCATGTTAAACCCCTCTGCAACTTCGCGTGCGGAAAAGACCCTGCACGCCACGACAATAGAGTTTGCCGAATTACTCGCGGATATTAAAAAGCGCAGCGAGGAATTCGAGCAGCAGAAATATATCCCGGCGGATATCATTTCCCGCTTTAAAAAGATTGGTGTTTATCGCGCGCTGGTGCCAAAACGCTACGGCGGCGATGAAATCTCGCCGGCGGAATTTTGCCAGTTAATTGAAACGCTCTCAACGGCTGACGGATCCGCCGGCTGGGTGGCGAGTTTCGGCATGAATCCGTTTTATCTTGGCGGCCTGCCGCCGAGCAGTCTCGATGAGCTTTACCGCCACGGACCGGATATCGTCTTTGCCGGCGGGATCTTCCCGCCGCAAAAGGCGACGACTCAGGATGGCGGCTACCGCGTCAGCGGGCGCTGGAGCTTCGCCAGCGGCTGCAGCGGCGCCGAACTTATCGGCGTGGGCATTCTGACCGATGACGGCAGCGATCGTCCGCTGCCGCGCATCGCGGTGCTACCCGCCGGGGAGTTCACCATCGATCCGGTCTGGAATACGGTCGGCCTCTCCGGTACCGGCAGCCATGACGTAGTGCTGAATAATGCCTTCGTGCCGCAGGAGTGGACCTTTATTCGCGGCGGCGAACTTAACCTCGAAGGCCCTTTGTATCGCTACCCGGTACTGTCGCTGGCCACTCAGGTACTGTCGGTGGTGGCGCTGGGTATCGCCCGCGCGGCGTTATCGGAAATTTACGCCATTGCCGAACGCCAGAGCTCGGTCACCGGCGCGCCGTGCCTGGCGGATCGTCAATTCGCGCAGATGGAAATCGCCCACTGCGAAGCGGAACTGCGTTCGGCGCGCTGCTGGTTCTATGACGCCATCGACGACGTCTGGCAGGCGATTCTGCGCGGCGATGAACCGGGAGAAGAGCGGATTAACGCCATGCGCCTCTCTTCCACCCACATTACCCGAGTTTCTGCGTCGGTTACCACCCGCGCGCTGAAACTGGCCGGGATGCCGGGCATTTCAATGCGTAGCCCGCTGCAGCGCTATGCCCGCGACTCCATGGTCATCACCCAGCACGCCTTTATGGGCGAGCTGACCTACATCAACGCCGGCAATATGTTCTTCGGCCACTCGCCGCAGCCCGGCTATTTATAAGTCAACACGGAGCCGGCAATGAATGAAGAAATGCTGCAACGCCTGGAGAAGCTGGAAGCCGTAGTGCAGATCCGAAACGCCATCAGCCAGTATATGCATCTCTGTGATGACCTGACGCATCCGGATACCGCCCGGCAAATTGGCGCGCTATTTAGCGAAACGGCTATTTGGGAAGGTATCGGCGAATTATATCAACACAAGCTCGGGCGCCATTGCGGCAGAGCGGCGATCGTCGGGATGATGAACGCTTATATTAGCGAACCGTCACACTTCGCCATTAACGTACATTATTTAACGGCCGAGCATATTCGCGTTGGCGAAAATAACCGCGCGGTTGGCCGCTGGAAAATGCTGCAGGCTTCGACGTTTCGCCGCGGCGGCTCGCATTTAAATAGCGCGGAGCTCGTCATTGAATTTATTAAACAAGATCAACAGTGGTTAATTCATCATTTTACCACCCGTAATTTATTTAGCCGCCCGGTAGCTGACTGGCATTCGCTCGCCGATTTACCGGTGCCTGATGGTCATTAAAAGAGATATGTGGAGAGTGACAATGTCTGAATGTATTCCGGTAAAAAATATCGATACCCGCCATACCGCCGAAACGCTGGCGGCACTGGTGCAAAGCGACCGGGTCCATACCTGTCTCTATACTTCCGAGGAAATTTTCGACCTCGAGATCGACAACATTTTTAACCGTACCTGGGTGTGGGTCGCCCACGAGAGCGAAATCCCTGACGCCGGCAGCTATAAATCCTCGATGGTGGGTACCCAGCCGGTGATCGTCGTACGCGATCGCAAAGGCAATATCAACGTGCTGCTCAACCGCTGCCGCCACCGCGCCGCCACCGTTTGCGAACATCGCAGCGGGAAAACGAACGGGTTTACCTGCCCGTATCACGGCTGGGGCTATGGCCTCGACGGCGCGCTACGCGGGGTACCGCATCCAGAGAGCTACGGCGATACGCTGAACAAATCTGAGCTCGGCATGGTGCGCCTGCGCGTTGAAAGCTACGCCGGAATGATTTTCGCCAGCTTCAACCACGACATTGAACCGCTGACCGACTTCCTCGGCCCGGCGATGAAATGGATGGATCTGTTCATGAAACAGGGGGCTGGCTTCGCGCTGCAGGCCACGGCCGCGCACCGTTTTCGCTTTCCCGGTAACTGGAAAATCCAGTTGGAAAATACCACCGACGGCTATCACTTCCCGATCGTCCATAAGTCGTTTTTAAGCTCGGTCGATAAACAGACCGAAGAGATGCTCAACTTCGTCGACGGCAAAGGCTTCGTGGAAGATCTCGGCAACGGCCACAGCGTGATGGTGATGATCCCCGAGCTTATCGATCTGGAAGCCAATCTCGATGCGCCAATCCCGGAGCGCTTTAGCGAACTGGCCCAGGCCCTGCGCGAGGAAGGCCACGACGAGCAGCAGGTGCGGCGCATCGTACGCGCGGTCGGCGGCAGCGGTTTTAACCTTAACCTGTTCCCCAATGTCGCCTGTTCAATGGCCTTCTTCCGCGTGCTGCAGCCGATATCGGTAAAAGAGACGGAAATTCATCACATGGTGCTGACCATGAAAGATGGCCCGGCGATCGCCAACCAGGCGCGCCTGCGGCTGCACGAACACTTCCAGGGGCCGATGGGCTTCGGCACCCCCGATGATTCAGAGGCCTGGGAGCGGGTGCAGCGCGGCGGCGGCGCGGGCGACGATCTGTGGATCATGCTCAACCGCGGCCTGCCCGGCGAAGTCCGCACCGCCGACGGCCTGCGCAGCGACGTCAGCGCCGAAACCGGCATGCGCGCCGCCTATCAACAATGGAAAAAGTACATGACCGCTGACCACCGGGGGCAATAATGAATACATCACCTATCCTCAACGCCGCCATTCAGTTTATTAACCTGGAAGCGGACCTGCTCGATCAAGGCGAATTTCGCGAATGGCTGGCGCTGTGGCGCACCGAGGGGATGTACATCATCCCCATCGACCAGCAGACCACCGATTTCGCCAACGTGCTCAACTACGCCTACGACAACCACGAGATGCGGGAAAAACGCGTGCAGCGTTTATACAGCGGCGAGTCGATCTCCACCACCCCGCGCGCGCGCACTATCCGCATGAGCGGCCGTTATCGCCTGCTCAGCGCCAGCGATGAGGTCGTCGAAGTACGCTGCGCCCAATTCCTTTACGAGTACCGCAAGGGCAATGAACAGCACTACGCCGCTGACGTCACCTGGACGCTGGCGCCGGAGGGCGACAGTTTCCGCATCCTGCAAAAGGTCGTACGCCTGATTAACGGCGACGATTACCTGCATAGCATTGGCTACATCCTGTGAGGACTTTATGACACGTAGCGTACTTATTACCGGCGCGGCCAACGGCCTCGGGCTGGTTATCAGCCGCCATCTCTGGCAACAGGGCTATCAGGTGGCGATGGCCGACCTCAATCTCGATACGGTCACCCGCAGCGCGCAGGAGATCGATCCCAGCCAGCAGCGGCTGCTGCCGCTGGCGCTGGATATTCGCCAGCCGCAACAGTTCAGCGACGCGCTGGCGCAGATCCGCGCACGTTTCGGCGAACTCGATGTGCTGGTCAACAACGCCGCCTTAACCCTGACCACGCCGATCATGGAGATCGACGTAGAAGAATTCGATCGCGTCACCAGTACCAACCTGCGCGGTACCTTCGTCGGCTGCCAGACCATCGGCCGCTATTTCAGCCAGCGCCAGCAGGGCAGCATTATTAACCTCGCGTCGCTGGCCGGGCAAAACGGCGGCACCGCCTCCGGCGCCCACTATGCAGCCTCCAAAGGCGGCATTATTACCCTGACCAAAGTTTTCGCCCGCGCCCTGAGTAACGCCGGGGTGAGCGTCAACGCGATTGCGCCGGGGCCGCTGGATCTTCCTTCCGTTCGCGCCGCGGTGCCGGAAGAGAAAATGCCGGCGCTGCTGGAGATGATCCCGATGAAGCGGCTTGGCGATCCGCTGCTGGTCGCCCGCGCGGTAGAACTGCTGGCGGCGCCCTCCGCCACCTTTATCACCGGTGCGACCTGGGATATCAATGGCGGCATTTATATGCGTTAAGCCCTTCGCGGGTGGAGAAAAACTATGGCTGAAACATTGACGGTACGCGTCACAGAACGCGAAATTCAGGGAGCCGAGGTGGTAGTCCTGACGCTGGCCTCGCCGGACGGCGCTCCCCTGCCCTCGTTTAGCGCCGGGGCGCATATCGATCTGCATCTTGGCGATGGCATCGTGCGCCAGTATTCGCTGTGCGGCAGCGCCCATCACCCGCAGCGCTATCGGTTGGGGATCCTCAAGGATCGCGCCTCGCGCGGCGGTTCGCTGGCGGCGCATGCTTTACAGCCCGGCGACGAGGTGCAAATTAGCCCCCCGCGCAACCTGTTCGCGCTGGAGATGTCGGCGCCTCATAGCATTCTGATCGGCGGCGGCATTGGCATCACGCCGATGCTGGCGATGGCCGATACGCTATTTCGCGCCGGGAAATCCTTCGAAGTGCATTACTGCGGCCACAGCCGTGAGGGAATGGCGTTTCTGGCCGAGCTGGCGGATTGCCACTTTAGCGCGCACGTTCAGCTACATATCAGCGATGAAAACGGCAGGATCCTCCCTCAGGAACTCCTGACGCCTCACGCCGCCGCCGGCCACCTGTACGTTTGCGGTCCGGAGGGTTTTATGGCGTGGATTAATGAAACGGCGCAGGGGTGCGGTTTCAGCGCGGAGCGGCTGCATCAGGAGTATTTCAACCGCGAGGTCGAAACCAGCGGCGGCAGCTTTGAGGTTGAGGTTCCGGAACTCAACCTTAGCGTTACCGTCGGCGAAAACGAGACCATCGTCGCCGCGCTGCAAAAAGCCGGCATCAAAGTGAAAGTCTCCTGCCAACAGGGCGTCTGCGGCACCTGCCTCGCCAACGTTTGTAGCGGCGTACCTGACCACCGCGACGAGTATTTAACCGAAGAAGAACGCGAAGATAATGACCAGATCCTGCTGTGCTGTTCGCGGGCTAAAACCCCGCGGCTGGTTATTGAAGGCTTCGAATACGTCAAACTGAAATAACGGGTATTACTATGAACCTGACATCTGATTTTCGTAATGCCATGGCGCAGCTGGGCAGCGCGATCACCATCATTACCACCGATGGCCCGGCGGGCCGCTTCGGCTTTACCGCTTCGGCGGTGTGTAGCGTGACGGATTCGCCGCCGACGCTGCTGGTATGTATGAACCGCTCGTCCTTCGCGCACGGCAAATTCCAGCACAACGGCGTGCTGTGCGTTAACGTGCTCTCCGGTCAGCATCAGCAATTGTCCGGGATTTTCGCCAATGGCCAAATCCGCTCTGAAGAACGCTTCCTGCACGACGAATGGCTGGCGCTGGAGACCGGTTCACCGGCGCTGGCTTCCGCCGTGGCGAACTGCGACTGCGTCATTGCCGACAGCCACGAAGTGGGCAGCCACAGCGTATTTTACTGCGAGGTCAAACAGATCCGCTTCGGCAACCCCAGCGACGGGCTGGTCTGGTTTAATCGCCAGTTCCACACCCTTAGCATGGCGTCGTGCCGTTAAGTTTCATCATAACCATAAAAACCCTGCCGACCCATCGCCCGGCGCCAGCAGGCGCCGCCTGATTCACCTGCACTGGAGTTAACCTTATGTCTGGAGCTGTGAGCGGTACAACGGTCCCCCCGGCGCAACCTATGCGCAAATTAATCATCGGGTCTTTTCTCGGCAACTCGCTGGAATGGTACGATTTTTTCCTGTATGGCACCGCGGCGGCGCTGGTCTTCGGGCCGCTGTTTTTCCCCGCCAGTAATGACCCGCTGCTCGGATCATTTTTAGCCTTTTCCGGTTTCGCTATCGGCTTTATCGCCCGTCCGCTCGGCGGCGTGATATTCGGCCATCTCGGCGATCGCTACAGCCGTAAAATGACGCTGATCATCACCCTGACGCTGATGGGCGCCAGTACGTTCTTAATTGGCCTGCTGCCAACCTACGCTCACATCGGCGTGCTGGCGCCAATCGCCTTGATTACGCTGCGCTTTGTACAGGGCGTGGCTTCCGGCGGTGAATGGGGCGGCGGCGTATTAATGCTGAGCGAAAACGCGCCGGAAAGCCAAAAAGGGTACTACACCGCCTGGAGCCAGGTGGGGGTCTGCGGCGGGTTTGTTCTTTCTTCGCTGGCATTCTATCTGGTGCAGCTTCTGTCGCAGGAAGAGGTGATGTCGTGGGCGTGGCGTATTCCGTTTTTGCTCAGCCTGTTTATCTTTCTGGTGGGCGTCTATATTCGCCGTAACATCCAGGAAAACGCGGAATTCGTGGCGCGCAAAGCAGAAAACGACAGCAAAAATGAGGCCCATCATTTACCGGTGCTCAGCGCCTTCAAAAATCATCCACGAGCGATATTACAGGCTATCGGCCTGCGGCTGGCGGAAAACGGCGCGGTGTATATCTTCTTCACGTTTTCAGTGGTCTATTGCAAACATATCGGCATCGACACCCGCGACCTGATCGCGGCGGTTACCATCGCCATGACGGTGGAGATCGCCACGATTCTCGGCTGGGGATGGCTTTCCGATCGCATTGGCCGTAAGCGGCTTTACTACATCGGCGTGATAGGCATGGCGCTGGTCGCCTTCCCCTTCTTCTGGCTGCTGAATATGCACACCTTCCCGGCGATGCTGCTCGCCATGCTGTTGGCATTGCCATTGTGCCATGGCGCGATGATTGCCGCGCAGCCGTGTCTGATGGTGGATCTGTTTCCGGTGGAGGTACGCTACACCGGGCTGGCGCTGGGGCATGAGATTGGGGCGGTGATTTCCGGTGGTATTAGCCCGATGCTGGCGGTAGCTTTTTTAATGATGTGGGATAGCTATATCCCCATTGCGCTGATGCTGCTGGCCTTTGCGCTATTGGCGCTGGTAGCGCTGGTGAGTATTCGCCAGCAGCAGTTGCGACCTGAACCGGTCGCAACCACGTAAACCACGTACACCGCGCGCAAAGGAAGGCGCGCGGTACAGAGGGCTAGTTATTGTTCACCACGATAATGACACGGCTTTTAATCGTACCGCCGCGGATATTCTCGCCATATTTCATCGGTTTGATTTGCAGATAGATCGGGTTGTTGCTGCCATGCCGGGCCTCCTCGTCGGAGTGATAAAGGAAACCGCTGCCGTACTGGAGTTCCCCGCCCTGGCTATCGCGCAGATGAAAACCGACTTCGCCGGCGCCGGTGGCGGCCTCCTGATCGTCATTCTTCAATATTTTGCTGGTGCCGGCAAAGCCGGAGGCGGCGACAAAGTAATAATCAATTTTACCCGGCGTCAATTCGAATACCGCCGACTCGTCCTGGCTACAATCGATATTGACGCTTTCCATGCGATATTGCGCTTTGTCTTCTTTAATATCAAAGTAGCTGTAATCGCCCATATTAATGAGGCGGTTCGGGACGTTAAAACCACAGGTCATGATATTAATCTGCAGGGTCACGTTAAAGGTGTAATTGATGTTTATCACATGGCAATCTTTATTGCCTTTACAGTACTCAAAGCGCATCGAGTAAACCAACGGGAATGATTCGCCAGGCTGAACCTGCCTCCCGACTGCGGCGCCTTCTTTAATCACATAACGAATGCCGATTACGCTGTTAAAAATATCCGCTAAGTTATAACTCTGATTTTTGCGGATGTTACCATCCGCAAGAGCGTTGAGTTTCGCAGGATCGAGAGAAAACTCCATCACGTAGGTTTTACTGCCGACTACTACATAGAAGTCTTTATCCTCAGGGGGCGACGACGCCACCGAGACGCTGACATTTTGCGTACTGTTGCAGATAAAGTGAAATCCCTCAGACTGAATATCGCTGTTTCTGACATTCAAATCACCGCTGGCCGCCAGTGGCTTAAAGGTATAATTACCGCTGGCGTCAATCGTCAAAGAATTAACATTTGGCGTGACATCGCAATTCCCCGCTCGCGCTAAAAAAGAGCATAAGCTTAATACCAGCAAAATTATCCATTTCATGAAAATCGTCCTTTTAGCGGCAGACATAGGTCTTACCTTCATCAATGGTATGTTTAAATGTAATGGTGCAGTAATGGCCCTGCTGCTTATCGACCGCGATGGTTATCGACGGCGGTACGTTATCGGTGCGGATATACAGCATGCTGCCCTGGCCGACGACGCCGACATTCTGTCCGTCGTTATCTTCAATTTCATAGCCAAATTTCAGCGGCGTACCGTCCGGGCGTTCGGCGTGAATAAGCCAGGGTTGACGCTGGTCGGTATCGAAACGCGCCAGCACCACCGCCCCGCGGTACGGAGCGACCGCTTTACGGTTGCCAATCAACTCGGTTTTGCTCTGCGTATTGGCGGTATTCAGCAGCAGCGAACTTTCACGGTAAGGCAATACGTGATCGAAAATGACCGTTCCCTGACCGTTGGTGGTGCGATATTTCTGACCATTGACGTAAGCATTTTCCAGGCCCGGCGCCTGAATAATGGCGAAGGTTTCCGAAAGCTGGTTAGCGAAATTGACGCCGCCGGACCAGGCCACCACCCCGCCTGACAGGCTGCCGCTGGCCTGGGTATATTTCGACGACTGACTGTAGCTGCCGCTCAGCGTCGCCAGCGGCGCGTTCCAGGTAAGGTTGCCGCCGGCGGTGGTTTCATGGTTTTGCTGCTGACGGCTAAAGTTCACGCCATAGTCAAACTGGTCGCGCTGGCCGCCTGTGCCGCTGATGCCGGTGTTATTGGAGGCAAAACCGTCATTATCGAAGGTCGTCGAATTCGACAGCGTCAAACGACGCGCCAGTACGCTGTCGCTCTCTCCCCAGATAAGCGGAATCGAAATGAAGAGGTTAAAGCGCTTATCTTCATGATGATCTTCATCATAGGTCTGGCTGGCCGAAATGGTCCAGGAAACCCGCTGCCAGTTATTAGAGTAGCTCAGCTGATAATCTTTATTGCTGCCGCTTTTTCCCCAGTAGTCACGCCACAAGGCACTCAGTGAAAAAGACCCCAACCCTTCCGGCAACGACTGGCTGATGTTGGCGGAGAAACTATTTTTACGTCCAAAATCATAGCGATAATAGTCATCAATGTTGTAAACATCATTATCATCATGGTGATAACTATTACGGTTCTTCGCCCAAACATGATCGTTAAAAGTACGATAGTCGCTGGTTGAATAGCGATAAGCCGCCATTCCGAAACGCGTTTTAGTCTGGGTGAGGTATTTGTTGTAGGCAATCTGATAGCTTTGCCCTTCAAAAGTACCGTTATCCTGATCGCTACGCGCCCAGGTGCCGTCAACGGATATCGCGCCGAGATGGGTATTCCATCCGGTTCCCATAGTGAAAGCCTGATAATCGGTGCCTAGCATGGTACCGCCATACAGGGTCAGCAGGTTGTTCAGGCCATATTGATAGCTGGCCTGCATAAAGTCTTCCTGATTGCTGGCACCTTCGATATGGCTGCGCCCGGCGGCAATGTCATATTTAGATACCCCCGGCTGCAACATATTGGGTACCGAGGAATAAGGCACCAGGTAGGTGGTTACCGAGCCGTCGGCTTCCCGGATAGTGACATCGAGATCCGCCCCGCCGCCGGCGAGTTGTAAATCGGCAATCGCAAAAGGCCCCGGCGGCACCTCTTTCTGATAGACGGTGAAGCCGTTCTGCTCAATGGTTACCAGCGCGTTGCTCTGGGCAATCCCCTGCACGATCGGCGTGAAGTTCTGTTTTGAGTTTGGCAACATTTGCATGTCGCGGAACAGACGAACCCCACGAAAGCGTACCGCATCGAAAATATCCGCTGAGGTATACATGTCGCCCGCGCGCAAGGTGCCTAAAATCGGCGCAAAGCCGCGTTCCAGATACAGGGTATTGCTTTTCCAGTCGCCGCTGCCGCTATCGGCTTTGCTGTAAGTGGCATCAGAGTGCAACTGCCAGCTCAACAGGTTCAGCCCACTATTGAAGCGGGCGTAGGTGCTTTTGTTATTGCCGTTATTTTTATAGTCACTGTAATACTGGCTCAGATAATAAGAGGTATACAGCGCGTTAACGCCGCGGTCCCAGCTTTCCGGCGCGACGTAGCCGCGCTCAAGATCCTCCACGTAGGCCTGCGGAATTTCTAAATCAAGCTGAAAAATATTGATATTAAAGGTATAACTACCGCTGCGCACCGCGGATTTTAGCGTCATGCACTGGTTATCCTTTGCCATCTGCGCGCTATCCGCTTTGATTCCCAGCTGATTTAATAATGTCGATGACAGGCAGGTATCATCCGGATTACTGGCGACTACGATTGGATATTTACCACGCCATTGTTTATTGACGTAAATATCTAATTCATATTCACCGGGCAGTGGTTGATTATCCGCAAAGTGAAAGCTTGATGATTTTTCACCTTTCATTCCGCCGATCATGAAATTGGTATCAAAAGTCTCTTCAGCGGCCTGCAGCTGACCGGATAATAAAACCAACAATATCATTGAGGAAAGCGGCGTCATCCTTAACATGGCCAACTCCATTATTTATTATTTTACATTGAGCCTGTCGCTAATAAAGTTTCCATTATCATCAATCATCGTTAGCGAATACTGGCGGGCGAGATTATTTTTTAAAATGACATCCTGACTGGATAACGGCGCAATCATCACGCTGCGCTCATTAACTTTAACATTACTGACTTTAACTTCAGTAATCGTCAGCCAATTTGCGGTACCATTGGCGATATGCAGAGCGTTTTTTCTGGAAGACAGCGAAATATTTTTAAACGTATCTTTATTTACCGCCGCAATGCCTTTAGGACGATAAAAAAGCTTAATACGGTTTTGCATGGCAAACCGCAGCGTATTCGCCCCCTCACTTCCTGGCGTATTCGGAGGAATATCGAGTACGTTGAGATAAAACAGCGACTCCTTGTTTGGCGGAAGTTTGTTGGCTAATTTTTTTATTCGCAGCTGCTGGCCGGAGTTACCCGCTATGCGCACCACCGGCGGCGACAGCAGGAACGGCACGTTGATTTTTTCCGGCGGCAACGAGGTATTGCCATCGTCAATCCACGACTGCACCAGTGAAGAGCGGGCGCCATGATTCATCAACTGTACGACCACTTCTTGTTTCTCAGCCGGATAAACCACCCGGGTACCGAAAATCACCACTCCGGCATGCGCGGGCTGCATAGCGATAAATAAACCTGCTAATAAAATCCGTTTCATAGCACCACACCCTTAGCACAATAATTGCCGGCGAAGCGCCGGCACAGGTCCTTACTCCGCAGAGACGGCAATCGTTAACACCGAGCGGACTTCACCGGCGGTCACCGGAGTGGCGGCATTAATTCGGGCGTATTGCGCAGAGAAGTTCATTTGATAGACGCCATTGCCCATAGAAGTCACCGCCCCCGGCAAATTATTGACGTCATACATGGTATTTTCATTAATCTCCGATTCACCCAGTTTTAATTTAAAACCGACCCCGTTAGCAGAAGTTGTAGTCGCGATAGGATTAAGTACGCCGCCGGCAGTATAGGTCCCGCCGCTAATATCAATCGATTTCAATACCGTGCCTTCCGGGCAAACAATAGTTAATGGATCGCTACTGGTGGCGAAATTACCGGATAAGACTTGACCGGCCGACATGCCGGCAAAACGGGTGGCATCAACATCAGCCAATTGAATTGTACTGCTATAATCGGTTTCAAAACGACAAGAAGAATTAATAACATTACCAATAATAACTAACTCACCCTGCTCTTCATTTGGCGCCGCGGCAAAAGCATTAACACTCATCAGCACGGTTGAAAATACTGCAGCAGCAATAACTGAACGTTTCATATAATATTCCTTTTATTAACAATTCCATTTAACTTTGCGGGGACTGAGAAAAATCTCATGCCGCGAGCATCGCATGGCTAAATATCCGCCACAATAGGATGAATAAGGATCGTTGATAAAAATCAATGCAAATACTTAAAGCGAATGAGCCCTGATGCCATATTCGTAATCTCTTTAGCGTAATAAGCCAAAATACGTAGCAACGAGAATAATAAAATGAGAATTTACCAAGCTTGTTTAATAATAAACTAAAAAAAGGAGAGTTCAGCACATTTTGTGTCGATTTACATAAGATTACGAACCACAATTATAACCTTCCGTGATTTATTTTTATATTTAAGGTTCCGACAATGAAAAAAATGATCCTGCCTCTGCTTACCGCCGTCCTGCTGCTGCCGACGCTCACCGCGCACGCCACCTACCGCGCGGAAAAACGCCAGGATGCCCGTGATATCCGTCAGGATGCGCGCCAGAGTGGACGCGAAGAAAAACACGACTGTGTGAGAAACGATCAACAGAGCAACATGAGCTGTCGCGTAGATAAACGCGACAACCGCCGTGAGGGTCGTCAGAACGCGCGTGATGAGAAATGGTGATTCGCCATACGAGCGCTAATGCCCTGCCACAGGGCATTAGCGGGAAGCGTTTAACGTCTCCAGTGGGAAAGGACGATCCTGCACCACCGTCTTCATCACCAACGTTGAGCGTAAATGCTGCACGCCCGGCATCGCCGATAGTTTGTCATCATAGAGTTTCTGAAAGGCAGGAAGATCCCGGGTGACGACGTGCATCAGGTAGTCCGGATCGCCAAACAAGCGTTGCGCCAGCACAACCTGCGGGATCTCCGCCACCGCCTCCTCAAAAGCGCTGACCGCTTTCTTATCGCCCTCTTTTAACGTGGCGAACACGATAGCCAGAAAATTGAACCCCATTTTTCCCGGATCGAGATTGGCGCGATAGCCGGTGATTACCCCCTCTTGCTCCAGTGCGCGTAGACGTCGGTGGCAAGGAGAAAGGCTCAAATTCACCCGCTCCGCCAGTTCGGTTATCGACAGACGCCCATCCGCCTGCAGCTCAGCAAGAATTTTTCGATCTATGCTATCCATTTGGAAGATTTTCTCTTTAATCGCCGGTTTTCAACATAACATTGAAAGCTCATTTCGCTTCTATGTCGATATTCTTTCTCACACGATAACCTAATTTTGCGAGTGTGTGATGTCTAATATCGTTGCGGAGCGTTGCTGATGGAAATGAGCCTGATCGCCAGCTTCTGGATAGTTTCGTTTCTATTGATTATTACCCCTGGCGCCGACTGGGCCTATGCCATTAGCGCTGGTATCAACGGTCGTCGCGTCGTTCCGGCGGTGATGGGACTGATGTCAGGCCATTTACTGGCGACCATTATCGTCGTCGCTGGCGTCGGGGTGTTAATCGCCGGTCATCCGCTAGCGCTATCGGCGATCACGCTGGCGGGCGCGGCCTATTTACTGTGGCTCGGGGTTACGATATTACGCCATCCGGCGGCGCCAGGCGCGGCGCAACAATCGGCTGGCAGCTGGAATGCGTGGGCGATGAAAGGATTATGTATTAGCGGCCTTAATCCAAAAGTCTTTCTGTTGTTCCTCGCCCTGCTGCCGCAGTTTACCGATCCGCACGGCAGTTGGCCGCTGGCGCTGCAGATGTCGGCGCTGGGCGCGATGCACCTGATGACCTGTACGCTAATTTATCTGTTGGTCGGCTACGGTTCGCGCGCGGTACTGGCAGCCCGCCCGCAGGCGGCTAAGGGAGTAAGCATGGTTTCTGGGGTGATTATGATTGCCATCGCTATTATCCTGTTCTACCAGCAGTTAAGATAATTCGTAAGCAGCGGCGCTCATAGGGTAACTTCTTTAGCGCCGCATGGCCTTACCAACAAATATAATCGTGGGTCACAGGTAGTTATTAAGTTGCTAAACCACGGAAGCTGGCTCATCTATTTCCCTGAGCTCCTGAAGATGAATTATCTATGTATCATAAGTGGTTACGGCTGAATGGCCAACATCGATAACTTCCTAAAACTGCTGAAAAACTCCGATTTAGTCATCCATTAACTGATTACTCGAGCGGAAAATTCCGACTGCTCGATAAAAAGTAAAATCTCTCTTTGAAACGTCTGCACATTTATTAACGCTATTCTCTCTACGATTTTTGCAGTATGGTTTAATCGCTGTTGTCGTGTTGCAGTGAATGCTAGCAAGTGCCTGACGCTGTTTGCCTACGGTAAAACATTTACGCAATACCAACCTGTTTATTGAGGCAATTATCCTCATGGATAACGGTCACAACGTTATCCAGCCAGGACTCAGTTTATCAGCTGGTAGTCAATGACCTTGCTGTAAGCGCGCATACTCAAGAGGAGAAAGGATGAACAGGACGTGTAAACCCCCAGGAAAAGCGATATACATCAAATGCCTGAGCGCATCGCATCAAAAATTCGCCAGCGCACTTCACCCCGGCGGCGGGGAGACTTCATTATACCCACTGGATTTCGCGCAGCGTTGCCGCGATACAGTCCTTGTAACTTGAGGGATATTAAAAACGATCCGCATCATGCTTACTCATAAAATGCGAAACCTATCTTCGGATCCTGTAATAGGCCAACCAGAGCCTATGGGATAGTAATGTACGCCTGCAATAGAAAGGGAACATAATGAAGAATAATAGCGAAATAAAAAAAAGGAACTTCCTGACTCAGAATGAAATCGAGTCACTACTTAACGCTGCCAATAGTGGACCACATGCTGCTCGTAATTATTGCCTGACATTGCTTTGTTTTATTCATGGGTTTCGTGCCAGTGAAATTTGCCGACTGCGAATTTCAGATATTGATTTACGCTCAAAATGTATTTATATCCACCGTTTAAAAAAAGGGTTCTCAACTACTCATCCGTTGCTTAATAAAGAGATCCAGGCGCTAAAGCGCTGGCTGGATATTCGTGATGAATATCCGCAATCCACCAGCGAGTGGTTATTTTTATCACGCAAAGGTAATCCACTTTCACGCCAACAGTTTTACCAGATTATTTCCGCCTCCGGCGATCAGGCAGGATTACCGCTGGAAATTCATCCGCACATGTTGCGTCACTCCTGCGGCTTTGCGCTGGCCAATATGGGTATCGATACGCGTCTTATCCAGGATTACCTCGGTCACCGTAACATTCGCCATACCGTCTGGTACACGGCCAGCAACGCCGGACGCTTTTACGGGATTTGGGATAAATCCCGTGAGAAGCAGAGAACGTCGCTTTTCCAGTAAGGTAACCTTACGCCACGGATGGCGTTTCGTTATCGGTTCCCCCTACTACTGCCAGCCCCTGCCCGCTATCCCCGGCAAGACTGTTGCAAATTTGCTCTGTTTAGGCTGCGATAAAAAGCAGCTTACCTCATATATAGATTTTTTCTTGCAAAACATTAATAAAAATTAACCATACGTTAAATATGTTTATTGTTCTTAAAAGTTCTTATTTAGAACATGAAAAAAAACGTTTCTATGCACCTGTAATTTATCAGGATATAAGTTCGTTATTTATTGTTAAATTAATCCTTTCAGCACATGTTTTCCGTTCAATAAATAGCTGGCATTAACTTTTTTCCTTGCTATTTTATGCACCTGCCAGCGACCTGGCGTGGCTCTATTGTGGTAAACAATAAAATAGATAAAAATAAGAATTATCGCGTGGCGATAATTTATGCATGTGTAAATGTAATGTGATACCTGTTTTGTCATTAGCCCCTTCAAATAATACGGCCTTTGCATTCAGATTATTTTTTATCCATCCTGGGATCTTTTTCTCAGGATATCCCTTATAAGTAAACGTAAATTCAGGAGCTCAAAATTGTGAACCGACGTCGTTTTCTCACCGCCAAAGAAGTACAGGCAATGATGCAGGCGGCCCAGCACGGCCCAACCGGTGAACGGGATTACTGTCTGATCCTGTTGGCGTTTCGCCACGGGATGCGTATCAGTGAACTACTCGATCTGCACTATCGCGATCTCGATCTCAACGAAGGGCGCATCAATGTACGGCGTTTAAAGAACGGTTTCTCTACCGTGCACCCGCTGCGTTTTGATGAGCGCGAAGCGATAGAGCGCTGGACGCAACAACGGGCCAGTTGGAAGGCCGCAGGCAAAAGCGACGCGCTATTTATCTCGCGCCGCGGTACGCCGCTTTCTCGGCAACAGGCCTATCGCATTATCCGCGCTGCCGGAGAAGAAGCCGGTACCGTCACTCATACGCATCCGCATATGCTGCGTCACGCCTGCGGCTATGAGCTAGCTGAAAGAGGGGCTGATACCCGTTTGATACAAGATTATCTCGGACATCGTAATATTCGCCACACTGTCCGTTACACCGCAAGTAATGCAGCACGTTTTGCCGGGATTTGGGAAAGAAACAACCTTTTGGAGGAAAATTTACAAGCGCGGAAGAAATAAGATAACCAATTGATAAAAAGGAAAATTTTTAATATTGAACAAGTCAATTGGGGCCAAACTGTCTATATCATAAAAATGTTTTGTAATCTTTTGCAACTGACAAGTGCATATTTCATCAAAAAAATTTTTATCTAATTGATTTTCATTAAATTCTCCAACGACCTTTCTTTACTTATCCTCGTCAGACTCTCTCCCATACGCCCGCTTCTCAACATTGAACTCAAACAAGCCGTTTTTCCATGCCCGGCAGATAAGCAGTTATTAAATCCATAAAATAAATAGTTATCAGTATATAAATCCAAAAATATATCAGCATTAACAAAATAAAAGCCATAAATCCCGATGAGTCAAAATGGCCCCAATTGACTCATCAGTGGGGCGAAAACTGTGCAGAACCGGCAGTCGCACCATTCGGCTGATTTATGGAATGCCTGGAAGGCAAGACGACTGCCATTTTTGGTTCGTAATATCGATTTTGTTTAAAGGAAAACAGCATGAAAATCAAAACACTGGCAATCGTTGTCCTGTCGGCTCTGTCCCTGAGCTCCGCGGCGGCCCTGGCCGATACCACCACGGTAAATGGCGGAACAGTGCATTTTAAAGGAGAAATCGTCAACGCAGCCTGTGCAGTCGATGCCGGTTCTATCGACCAGACCGTTCAGTTAGGCCAGGTTCGTTCGGCAAAACTGGCTACCGCGGGCAGCACCAGCTCCGCTGTAGGTTTCAACATTCAGTTAGACGACTGTGATACCACTGTTGCCACTAAAGCCTCTGTCGCTTTCTCTGGTACCGCGGTTGATAGCACCAACACCAGCGTTCTGGCTCTGCAGAGCTCCGCTGCTGGCGGCGCGACCAACGTCGGCGTACAGATCCTCGACAAAACCGGCACTCCGCTGGGCCTGGATGGCGCTACCTTCAGCGCGGCCACCACGCTGAACGACGGCACCAACATCATTCCTTTCCAGGCGCGTTACTACGCCACTGGCGCGGCTACTGCCGGTACTGCTAACGCAGACGCCACCTTCAAAGTGCAATACGAGTAATTCAAACATCAGACAGGGAAGCATTCCGGGCCAGGATGGCCCGTTATCCACTACGGGATTGGGGTGATAACGATGCAAGGAGTGAAGACAGGTCTGCTGATGTTTCTGTTTCCGCCGCTGGCGCTGGCCGGCAACCACTGGAACGTCACGGTGGCTGGGGGAAACATGCGTTTTCAGGGCGTCATCATCGCTGAGTCCTGCCGTGTTGAAGCCGGCGACCAGCAGATGACCGTCAATATGGGGCAGATCAGCAGTAATCGCTTTCATTCAGCCGGGGAAGATGCCAACCCGGTGCCATTCGATATTCACCTTCAGGATTGCAGCACCGCAGTCAGCCAGCATGTCGGCGTGTCTTTTCGCGGCGTGGCCGATGGCAAAAATCCGGATGTGCTCTCGGTTGGCGAAGGACCGGGTATCGCCACCGGCGTCGGCATCGCGTTATTTGATAACGAAGATCAATTGATTCCGCTGAATAGCCCGCCGGGCGCCTGGCGGCGGCTGTATACCGGCCCCACCACGCTGCATTTTGTAGCCAAATATCGGGCGACCGGCAATCAGGTCACCGGGGGAGCGGCAAACGCGCAAGTTTGGTTCTCTCTGACCTATCAGTAATTAACCAGCAGATATGCCGGAAACAGGAAACAACGGTGAGTACAAAAGGGGTAAACGTGAAAAAGAGACTGGGGATGACGCGCGGACTACTGGCGGGATTATTGATGATAGCCGCAAGCGGTTACTCCGCCTGGGCTCAGGCCGGCGTTGCGCTCGGCGCCACGCGGGTTATCTATCCGGCCGGGCAAAAACAGGTGCAGTTAGGGGTGACCAATAATGATGACAGCAGCACCTATCTGATTCAGTCGTGGGTGGAAAACGCCGACGGCGGCAAAGATGGCCGCTTCGTGATTACGCCGCCGCTGTTCGCCATGCAGGGCAAAAAAGAGAATACCCTGCGCATCATTGACGCCACCAATAAACAACTGCCGCAGGATCGCGAAAGCCTGTTCTGGATTAACGTGAAAGCCATCCCGTCGATGGATAAATCCAAACTGAGCGACAACACCCTGCAGCTGGCGATTATCAGCCGCATCAAGCTCTATTACCGCCCGGCGAAGCTGGCGCTACCGCCGGATCAGGCGGCGGAAAAACTGAGCTTTAGCCGCAGCGGTTCGTCGTTAACGTTGACTAACCCTACCCCTTATTACCTGACCGTCACCGAACTTAACGCCGGCACCCGGGTGCTGGAAAACGCGCTGGTGCCGCCAATGGGTAAAACCTCCGTCAAGCTGCCGCCGGATGCCGGTAGCAACATTACTTATCGCACGATTAATGATTACGGCGCGCTGACCCCAAAAATGACTGGCGTGCTGCGTTAATACAGGTTTGGCCCGCCGGGCGGGCCAAACCGCGCATAACAATAAGAACTGACAGCCGGGCGAATTGAGACCGGAGGGACTATGTCACATCTCAAATATGGACAGGACCGTTTTGGTTCCCGCAGCGCGAGGCTCCACCCACGCGCTATTTTGGCCATGGCGAAACTCCCCGTGGCGCTCTGTTTTGTCCTGCAGGCGGGCTACGCGCAGGCTGAACTCTATTTTAACCCGCGTTTTTTAGCTGACGACCCTGCGGCGGTGGCCGATCTTTCCGGTTTCGAAAACGGGCAAGAGGTGCCGCCCGGCACCTACCGCGTCGATATTTACCTTAACGACGGCTTTATGACCACTCGCGATGTCACTTTTAACCGCGGCGAAAAAGGCCATGGGTTAAGCCCGTGCCTGACCCGCGGCCAACTGGCGGGCATGGGGGTCAATACCGCGGCGGTGAACGGGATGAGCGCCCTCGCCGCCGACGCCTGCGTGCCGCTGACCGAACTTATCACTGATGCCACGACGCGCTTCGATGTCGGCCAGCAGCGCCTGTACCTCACCGTGCCGCAGGCTTTTATGGGCAACCGCGCGCGCGGCTATATTCCGCCAGAAATGTGGGATGACGGCATCAACGCCGGGCTGCTGAACTATAACTTCACCGGCAACAACGTCCATAACGATACCGGCGGCAGCAGCAATTACGCCTATTTAAACCTACAAAGCGGCCTTAATCTCGGCGCCTGGCGACTACGTGATAACACCACGTGGAGCTACAGCAGCGGCGGCAGCAGTTCCAGCAATGAGAATAAATGGCAGCATGTTAATACCTGGCTTGAGCGCGACATCACGCCGCTGCGCTCGCGCCTGACCCTCGGCGACAGCTACACCAACGGCGATGTTTTCGACGGCATTAACTTCCGCGGCGCCCAGCTGGCGAGCGATGACAACATGCTGCCGGATAGCCAGAAGGGCTTTGCGCCGGTGATCCACGGTATCGCCCGCGGCACCGCGCAGGTGTCGATCAAACAAAACGGTTATGAGATTTACCAGAGCACGGTTCCGCCTGGCCCGTTCACCATTAACGATCTGTATGCCGCAGGCAACGGCGGCGATCTGCAGGTGACGATTAAAGAAAACGACGGCACCAGCCAGGTCTTTAGCGTGCCGTGGTCAACGGTGCCGGTACTACAGCGCGAAGGGCATACCCGGTACGCGCTGACCGCCGGAGAATACCGCAGCGGCAACGATCAGCAGGAAGAGCCGAAGTTCTTTCAGAGTACCGTGTTACACGGCCTGCCTGCGGGCTGGACCCTATATGGCGGCACTCAGCTCGCCGACCGCTACCGCGCCTTTAATCTCGGCGTGGGGAAAAACATGGGCGATTTCGGCGCCGTCTCGCTGGATGTCACCCAGGCTAACGCCACCCTGCCCGACGACAGCGATCACCAGGGGCAGTCGATTCGCTTCCTCTATAACAAGTCGCTGAGCGATGTCGGCACCAATATCCAACTGGTGGGCTATCGCTACTCCACTAAAGGTTATTACAGCTTTGCCGATACTACCTACCGCCGGATGAGCGGTTACGACGTACAGACCCAGGATGGCGTGATCCAGGTGAAGCCGAAATTCACCGATTACTACAACCTCGCCTATAACAAGCGCGGCAAAGTGCAACTGAGCGTGACCCAACAGTTGGGGCGTACCGCCACGCTCTATCTGAGCGGCAGTCATCAGACCTACTGGTCGACCGGCAAGGCGGACCAGCAGCTGCAGGCCGGGCTCAACGCGGCGGTGGACGACATCAACTGGACGCTGAGCTACAGCCTGACCAAAAACGCCTGGCAGCAGGGCCGCGACCAGATGCTGGCGGTCAACGTCAATATTCCGTTCAGCCACTGGCTGCGTTCCGACAGCAAATCGGTATGGCGGCACGCCAGCGCCAGCTACAGCATGTCGCACGATCTTAATGGCCGGATGACCAATCTGGCGGGACTTTACGGCACCCTGCTGGAAGACAATAACCTGAGCTATAGCGTGCAGACCGGCTATGCCAGCGGCGGCGAAGGCGATAGCAGCGGCACCGGCTACGCGGCGCTGAACTACCGCGGCGGCTACGGCAACGCCAACGTCGGCTACAGCCGCAGCGACGGCTTTAAACAGCTGTACTACGGCGTCAGCGGCGGCGTATTGGCCCATGCCAACGGCGTGACCCTGAGCCAGCCGCTGAATGACACGGTGGTGCTGGTGAAAGCGCCGGGCGCCGACAACGTAAAAGTGGAAAACCAGACCGGGGTGCGTACCGACTGGCGCGGCTATGCGGTACTGCCTTACGCCACCGAATATCGCGAAAATCGTGTCGCGCTGGATACCAATACGCTTGCCGATAACGTCGATCTCGATGACGCGGTGGTCAGCGTCGTCCCTACTCACGGCGCTATCGTGCGGGCGGACTTCAAAGCCCACGTCGGGGTCAAGTTACTGATGACGCTGACCCATAACGGCAAACCGGTGCCGTTTGGCGCGATGGTCACCTCGGGCAGCAATCAGAGCGGCAGTATCGTGGCCGATAACGGCCAGGTCTACCTGAGCGGGATGCCGCTCGCCGGCAGCGTGCAGGTGAAATGGGGCGAAGGCGCGAACGCCAGCTGCGTGGCCAGCTATCGCCTGCCGGAAGAGAGTCAGCGACAGGCGCTGAGCCAGCTATCGGCAGAGTGCCGTTAAGGAACGCATGATGATGAAAAAACCACTTAACCTGTTCGGTGCCGTCCTGACGCTGGTCTGCGCCAACGCCTTTGCGGCCGATAGCACCATCACCATCAGCGGCTACGTGCGCGACAACGCCTGCGCGGTCGCCACCGAATCGAAAGAGTTTACCGTCGATCTGATGGATAACGCCGCGAAGCAGTTTAACGCCGTCGGCGCAACCACGCCGCTGGTGCCGTTTCGCATCGTGCTGTCGCCCTGCGGCAGCTCGGTGACGGCGGTAAAAGTCGGCTTTAACGGCACTCCGGATAGCGACAATAACGACCTGTTAAAAATCGACGGCGGCGCCTCCGCGGCGGCGGGCATGGCGGTGCAGATCCTCAACGGCCAGCAGACGATGCTGCCGGTCAACGCGCCCTCTTCGTCGCTCGCCTGGACCACCTTAACGCCGGGGCAGACCAACACCCTCGGTTTTTACGCCAGGCTGATGGCAACCCGCGTACCGGTGACCGCCGGTCACGTCTATGCCACCGCCACCTTTACCCTTGAATTCCAGTAACCGGAGGCTGAGATGAAAGCACACTACGCAGGATGGCTTCTGGCAGGCGCGCTGGCGTTAAACATTACCCCGCTACAGGCCGCCGACATCACCATCACGGTGAACGGCAAAGTGGTGGCCAAGCCGTGTACGGTCTCCACCACCAACGCCAATGTTGACCTCGGCGATCTATATACCTTCAGCCTGGTGTCGGCAGGTTCCGCTTCAGCGTGGCACAGCACCGCGCTGGATTTAAGCAATTGTCCGGTCGGTACATCGCGCGTCGTCGCCACCTTTAGCGGCACCGCGGATAGCACCGGTTATTACAAGAATCAGGGTACCGCGGGCAACATCCAGCTCGAACTACAGGACGACAGCGGCACCACGCTCAATAACGGGGCGCAAAAGTCGGTTCAGGTCGACGATAGCTCGCAGTCGGCGCGTTTTCCGCTGCAGGTCCGGGCCCTGTCGGTTAACGGCGGCGCCACCCAGGGAACCATTCAGGCGGTGATTAGCGTCACCTATACCTACGCCTGAGTCAGGAGAGTTTGTTTATGAGAAAAGTTATCGCTCTGTTTACCACCCTGCTGCTGATGGGCTGGTCGATTAACGCCTGGTCCTTCGCCTGCAAAACCGCAGCCGGCGCAACTATTCCTATAGGCGGCGGCTCGGCCAACGTATATGTCAACCTGACGCCAGCAGTGAACGTTGGACAAAACCTGGTGGTTGACCTGTCGACGCAGATTTTTTGTCATAATGACTATCCGCAAAGGATTACCGACTATGTGACGCTACAGCGCGGATCCGCCTACGGCGGCGTGCTGTCGAGCTTTTCCGGTACCGTAAAATATAACGGTACCTCTTATCCGTTCCCGACCACCACGGAAACTTCGCGGGTGATCTACGATTCGACTACCGATAAACCCTGGCCGACCGTACTCTATCTGACTCCGGTCAGCACTGCGGGCGGGGTGGCGATTACCGCCGGATCGCTGATTGCCGTGTTGATCCTGCATCAAACCAACAACTACAACAGCGACTCCTTCCAGTTCGTGTGGAATATTTACGCCAATAACGACGTCGTTGTGCCGACCGGCGGTTGCGATGTCTCCGCCCGCGATGTGACCGTGACGTTACCCGATTATCCGGGCTCAATGGCGGTGCCGGTCACCGTCCACTGCGCGCAGAACCAGAATCTTGGCTATTACCTTTCCGGCACCACCGCCGATAGCGCCAACTCCATTTTCACCAATACCGCTTCCGCTTCGCCGGCGCAGGGTATTGGCGTCCAGATGACGCGCAACGGTAGCGTCGTTCCGGCCAACAGCAATGTTTCATTGGGAACGGTCGGCACTTCACCGGTTAATCTCGGTCTGACCGCTACCTATGCGCGCACCAGCGGTCAGGTGACGGCGGGTAACGTCCAGTCGATTATTGGGGTGACGTTTGTCTACCAGTAAAGCCGATACCCCGCAGGCGACAACGGATTACATCCTGTCGCCCTGCGCCATGGCGGCGGCGGGATTAGCCCGAATGGTCGACGACGGTTGCCGCCATCCGGTGTGGCTACAGCCGCGGGTGCAGAGCATGCTGTCGATATCTGCGCCAGCCGACGTCCGGCAAATTGTGGTTTTTCTGCCCGACGATCCCTGGTGGCTACTGTTCGTCCTGCGCGAAGCCGCCTGGTTACTCACCCAGGCCAAACGACCTTTGCCCATGGTGATCTTAAGCCGCAGTCCGGCGCCGTGGCTGTGGCAAACCTTACTGCACCAGGTTGGCGACCGCCGCCTGCTGGCCGCCGTGCAGGCAATCTCCTCCGATCTACCGTGCCGCCGTCTGGCGGCATTGTTGAAAGGCGGCCTGGTCGGCTACCCCGGCCTGCAACAGCTTTCGGCCATCGAGGCGCTGGCGCGCGGCAAACCGCCGTCGGGCTTAAGCAAAATCGAACTTAACGCCACCCTCGCCCTGCTGTATGGCCACAGCATCACCAGTCAGGCGCAGATCCGCGGCGTCAGTCAGAAAACGCTCTACAACCAAAGAACCTCAGGACTAAACAAGATGGTGGAGTATCATCCGCATCTGGCGAGCCGGTTTCCGGGCAGCCGAAGCAAACGCGTAGCTGGTCAGGGCATGACCGCGCTGACCCCCTTCGAACGTGAGTTTATCCACGCCATTCACAGCCGGCAGATCTTTCCGGTCTTTCAGCCGATTGTTGATGACCGCTTACGCCTGCAGGGCATCGAGATATTATCGCGCTGGCGCAAAGATGGCGTGGTATTGCCGCCGGGCGAGTTTCTCCCGCATATCCGCTCCGAATACGCCTGGCTATTACTGACCGCCTTTGTCCTGCAGGAAGCGGTGCAGAATATCAATCGCTATCAGGGCGAGTTCTATTTTTCGGTCAATATCCCTCCCTGCATTGCCCATCACGATAATCTTGCCCGCATGATGGAAACCGCCTGGCAACAGCTACAGACCCCACTGTGGGCCGACCGACTGGTGCTGGAATTTGCTGAAACCGTTGATTTACAGCAGCAAGGAAAAGCGGTGGCGAATATGAGCAATATTCAGCAGCAGGGCTTTCGCATCTTTCTCGACGACTGCTTCTCGCACAGCAGCGTCATGTTCCCTGTGCGCACGGCGCGTTTTAGCGGCTACAAGCTGGATATGAGTATCGTCAATGATTTTCAGCGCGACCCGCACGCGCTGGTGCTGATTAAAAGCCTGGTCTACTACTGCCAGCTGACGCAGAGCCGCTGCATCGCCGAGGGAGTGGATAGTCTGGAGAAATTTAATCAGCTAAAAGCGCTGGGGGTCGATCGTTTCCAGGGGTATCTGTTCTCACCGCCGGTCACTCGCGAACATCTGGGAGAGATCATTCAGCGATTTTTACCGGATCATGCCACCTGCCGGTTAGCCGGGTAAATCGCGGAGCAGCGCCAGCCACAGCTGGCGCCGTATTTCAGGCGCGAATATCGTCGTACTCGCGGGTGTTATCGAATTCGTGTTTGGCAAACGGGCACAGCGGAATGATTTTGCGCTGTTCCTGGCGCATTTTCTCGACCACTTTCGCGACCAGCTGTTTACCGACGCCCTGGCCTTTCAGGCTGGGATCGACATCGGTATGCTCAATAATGCTCAGATGTTCACCGGTTGGAACAAAGACAATTTCCGCCACCTGGTTTCCCTCGGCGTCATTCACGTAGAACTTGTTGTGACCTTCCAGAATTTCCATCATTTCCTCGCTTATTTGTGGCGATACTTCAATGCGCCGCTGGGACAGGTATCGATCACTTTTACCACCGTCGCCACATCCACCTGATCGGGGATGATCCACGGTTTACGTTTCAGATTGAACAGCTTCGCGCTGCCGCGCACGCAGTTACCCGAGTGCTGACAGATATCGGTATTGAAATAGACATCTATCTTCTCGCCGGTATAGGCCCGGTAGCCCGCTTCCAGTAGTTCCTTATCCATGACATTGCCTCGGTATTTTTATTGTACTTACCTAAGAATAGCTCGCGGCATAGCCGCTGACTATGGAGAAATGAGAAACGCCCTATTTCAATTATTTCGCTAATGATAAAGCGACTTTTTAATACCTACGCGAAATTAAACTATTATCAGAGGATAACCATAACTCGGCTAAGCAAACCATCAGCGCTATAATTTAGGCGGTGTATTGAGGGTTTATTTGATTTGCAACGAATAAACTCAATTGTTCAATGGCATGAACATTCAGGTATCTTCCTTTGAAGCAAATTGTAAAACGGGCGCGCCCGGCATTGTTATTACTTCTTTTGGCGGTCTCCGGTTGCTCTTTATCCCCCGCCATACCGGTATTAGGCGCAGCATTTCCCGGCTGGTTCTTCTGCTTTTTAGGCGGCGCATTACTGCTGATCCCTTGCCATATCCTGATTGCCCGTAAAGGCTGGCAAGCGCGCTTTTCCCCGCTGGTATTAAGTTACCTGGCGTTAATGTTTCTATTTGCCACTATTCTGTGGTTTCTTCTTTTCGCACATTAAATACCTATGACTCAATCCAGCCCAAGCGTTTTACGGAAAAAATGGCCCTTGTTGGCTCTCATCCTCGCCGCCATTGTGGCGCTGATCGTAGTTATCTGGCAGTTACAGACTTCGCCGGAAACCAACGACGCCTACGTCTACGCCGACACCATCGACGTGGTGCCGGAAGTCAGCGGGCGAATCGTTGAGATGCCGATCCGCGATAATCAGCGGGTGCAGAAAGGCGATCTGCTGTTCCGCATCGATCCGCGCCCCTATCAGGCGATGCTGGAGGATGCCAAATCACGGCTGGCGGCGCTTGATGCGCAGATTATGCTGACCCAGCGCACCATTAAAGCCCAGCAGTATAACGCTCAGTCGGTGAGCGCCGCGGTAGAGCGGGCGAAGGCGCTGGTGAAACAGACCACCTCGACCCGTATCCGCCTGGAACCGCTGGTGCCGCAGGGATTCGCCGCGCAGGAGGATCTCGATCAGGCGCGCACAGCGGAAAAAGCCGCCCGCGCCGAACTGGAAGCCACGCTGCTGCAGGCCAAACAGGCTGATGCCGCGGTCACCGGCGTCGATGCGATGGTCGCGCAGCGCGCCGGGATCGTCGCGCAAATCGCCCTGGCGGAACTGCACCTGGAGTTCACCGAAGTCCGTGCGCCGTTCAACGGCGTAGTCATCGCCCTGAAAACCACCGTCGGACAATATGCTTCCGCCTTGAAACCGGTCTTCACGCTGCTGGATAACGACCACTGGTATGTGATTGCGAACTTCCGCGAAACCGATCTGCAAAACGTTCGGCCGGGCGTGCCGGCAACCGTGACGGTGATGACTAACCACAGCCGCCCCTTTGACGGCGTCGTCGATTCCGTTGGTTCAGGCGTACTGCCGGAGGGCGGTAGCGTCATTGGCGGGCTGCCGGTAATTCAGAAGAGCATCAACTGGGTACATGTGTCGCAGCGCTTCCCGGTCAAAATCGCGGTGAAAAATCCCGACCCGGAACTGTTCCGTATGGGCGCCTCCGCCAGCGCCGTGCTGCAGGCGAAATAAGGGTCCGGCATGCATAATTTCTGGTTGTTTCTGCAACGGGAGCTCGCCGACGCGCCGGGGCGGGCCAACTATACCCTGCGCCTGACGCTGAGCTGCGCGGTGCTGATCACCCTGTTTATGACCCTGCAGATCCCGTTTCTCGCCGTGGCGCTGATCGTGGTGTTTTACGTCAGTCAGCCGAACATCCTGATGATTAAGCTGGGCAGCGTCCTGTTTTTTGTCACCATCAGCGTGGCGCTGGGTCTGGTGCTGCTGATCATCAAGTGGACCTATGATTTCCCGCTGATTCGCCTGGTCGCTTCGGTATGCCTGTTCTTTGGCGCGATGTATCTGATGCGCGTGCTGGGCAAACTCGGGCTGGCGTTTTTCGTGGTGGCGCTGGCGGTGATTTATGCCCAGACCTTCCCGTCGATGACCAGCCAAAGTGAAGTTCTGGTGCGCCTGCTGCTGTGGCTTTGGGTGGCGATCAATACCGCAACGCTGGTCACGCTCCTGGTCAACGCCTGCTTTCGCCAGGCCTTTCCCGGCTATCAATTCCGCGCTCAGCTGGTGGTGATGCAGCGGCAGGTCGCCGACGTACTGACGCAGAACGCCGCGCCGCCGACCTTCAAAGAGATCGCCGGGCGTTTTAATCAGTTGCAAGGATTGTTTAAGCAGGCGCGCTTTGCGGCGCCGGAAATTGCCGCCGCTCCGCCGCGCTGGCAGGCGCTGATGGCGGCCACCCTGCGCTGCTATCACCTCGCGGCGCTGCTGCAACCGGGCGATGACCACGCCGCGTCGCGCCAGCAGATCGCCGCCGCGCTACAGGCGCTGGCACCGTCGATGAACGAGGGTACGCCGTTTTCATTCTCCGCGCCGGCCATTGATGATCGCGGCGCCAATACGCTGATTTTACAAGAGATGGCGGATGTGCTGGCGAAGCTGGCGAGCGGTGAAAGCATCGACCTGCCGCAGGGCGAAGCCGAGAAGTCGCCGCTGCTGCTGCCGGATGCCTGGCGCAATCCCGCTTATTTGCATTTCGCCCTGAAAACCCTGCTGGCGACGCTGCTGTGCTACGTCTTCTATACCGCCGCCGACTGGCAGGGCATCCACACCATTATGCTGAGCTGCGTGATTGTCGCCCAGCCGGGGCTGGGAGCGACGATGCAAAAAACCTGGCTGCGTATCGGCGGCGCGCTGCTCGCTACGCTGCTGGCGCTATTGTTGATCGTCTTTGTACAACCGTGGACCGAGTCTATCGTCGGCCTGCTGGCGATGGTTCTGCCGGTAATGGCGCTCTCGGCGTGGATTGCCGCCGGGTCAGAGCGTATTGCCTACGCCGGGATCCAAATCGGCTTTACCTTCTCGCTGGCATTCCTCAGCTGGTTTGGTCCACTGACCAACCTGACCGAACTGCGCGACCGGGTCATCGGTATTTTGCTCGGCGTACTGGTCTCATCGATCGTCCATCTTTACCTGTGGCCGGATAGCGAAGCGCCGCAGCTGAAATCGCGGCTGGCGCAACTTTATCGCCAGATAGCCGACTTCCTGCGCGCGAAAGATGATAAGCCGCAGATGGTGCCGCTGTTCCAGGCGCTGACCACCAGCGAAACGCTGATGCATCGGGTCGCCGCCGAGCCGCTGGGCACTTTTGCGCATCCGTGGCCGCAGGCGAAATCCTGGCCGAGCAAAGCCACCTGGCAGCAGGCGCAGGAGATAGTACGCCTGAGCGAGGGCTACCGGCTGTATGCCGCGCCGGGAGACCCCTTCTTAAGCCGCTGCGCCGAACAGTTACAGACGTATGCCGATGATATTGAACGTCAACAGCCGACGACACCCGTTGCGCCGCTGGTTGTCGATCCGGCTAATCCGTTCGGCGAACCGCTGGCGGCTTTACTGACCACCCTGCCGGACTGGTCAGACAAACCTTCTGAATTTACGCGACAGGCAGAACCGTCATGATAAAAATGGACGCCGCAGCACGTTTTCTGCGCTACTCACCGCTGGCCTTCGCCATCAGCCTGTTAACGGGATGCGCGCTGATTCAGGACGATCCTGGCGAAGTGCCGATCGTTAATCCGCAACAGGCGCAGCTGGCACAGGTGATCCACCTGGCGAATAGCGGCTGGCCGGCGGCCCGCTGGTGGGAGGGGTATCACGATCCCCAGCTCAACATGCTGGTAAACCGCGCGCTGCAAAATTCGCCGACCATGCAGGCGGCGCGGCTGCGCATCTCACAGTCACAATCCACCGTCGAGCTGGCGCAGTCGGCAATGGGCGTGCAGGCGACCGCCGTGGCGGCGCAGAACCGGATGCGTATAACCGATAAATCCTTTAGCTGGCCCTACTCCTATTCTCTGCCGGTGGATAAAAACGGCCCGTGGTACACGCTCAATACCGTGGGCGTCGGCGCGACGCTGAATATCGATTTATGGGGCGCCGACCGGGCCCGCGTCGCGGCAGCTATTGGCGAAAAGAACGCTCGCCAGGCGGAAACCGCCGGTATCGAACTGGACCTTGCCAGCAGCGTGGCGCAGCTGTACTTCGCCATGCAGGCCACCTTCCAGAAGATAGTTCTGCTGCAGCAGCTAGAAGAAATTGCCCGGTTGTCGGTGCAGGCGCATGAACACCGCACCCAGCGCGGCGTGGAGGATAGCGTCGATATCGCCAATGCGCAGGCGGAACTGCTGGGCGCGCAGCAGCAGGTGATTACCGCCCGCGGCACGCTAACCCAGTACCGCGAAACGTTGCGGGCGCTGATTGGCGCCGACGCGCAGAGTATGCCGGAGATCCACCCGGTCGCCCTGCCGGCGTTGCAGGAAACGCTGCCGGATTCACTCTCCTTCGAATTGCTGGCGCGTCGCCCGGATCTGCAGGCCCTGCGCGGTTATGTAACCGCCTCAATGAGCCAGGTAGATGCGGCGAAAGCGGCCTTTTATCCGCATTTTGATCTTAAAGCCTTCTGGGGATATAACGCGCTGAGCGTCGGCGATCTGTTTAAGTCGTCCTTCCAGCAGATTAACCTGCTGCCGGGGCTGTATCTGCCGATATTCGATGGCGGACGCCTGAACGCCAATCTGAAGTCGGTACGTACGGCGAGCAATATCCTGATTAAGCAGTACAACCAGGCGGTGCTGGATGCGGTGCGGGATGTGGCGATAAGCTCCAGTCAGCTTAACGATCTCAACCAGCAGGTGGCGCTGCAGGAGCTGAAGGTGACGGCGGCGATGGCCACCACCCGCAGCGCCAGCGCCCATCACCAGCGCGGCCTGTTAAGCCGCTATGCCGCACAAGAAGCGCGGCGACCGGCCATCGCCCAGCAGCTGTTATTGCTGGATATCCAGGCCCAGCGTCTTAGCACCGATATCACGTTGATTAAAGCCCTCGGCGGCGATTACCGCGGCCCGGCGGTGGATTCCGTAGAACCGTAGCCCTGCTAAGCGCAGCGCAAGCAGGGAAATCCCCGGATAGCGGCTTACGCCTTATCCGGGCTACCGTTCTGATGAAGGCCAGCGGCGGAGGGTTGCGCAGAACCGTAGCCCTGCTAAGCACAGCGCAAGCAGGGAAATCCCCGGATGCGGCTTACGCCTTATCCGGGCTACCGTTCTGATGAAGGCCCCCAGGTGTGGGTTGCGCAGAATCGTAGCCCTGCTAAGCGCAGCGCAAGCAGGGAAATCCCCGGATAGCGGCTTACGCCTTATCCGGGCTACCTTTCTGATGAAGGCCAGCGGCGGTGGGTTTCGCAGAACCGTAGCCCTGCTAAGCGCAGCGCGAGCAGGGAAATCCCCGGATAGCGGCTTACGCCTTATCCGGGCTACCGTTCTGATGAAGGCCCCCGGCGGTGGGTTTCGCAGAACCGTAGCCCTGCTAAGCGCAGCGCAAGCAGGGAAATCCCCGGATGCGGCTTACGCCTTATCCGGGCTACCGTTTCCATACTTTGCTTACAATAAAAAAGCCGGCGCTCAGCGCCGGCTTTTCATTGACCGCTTGCGCAATCAGGCATTGGTCGCCGGTTTTTGCTCTGCGGATTTGCTGTTCTCCAGCATACGGCGCACCGGCACAATCAGCACGCACAATACCGCGGCGCAGATCAGCAGCGCCGTCGAGCAGCGGGCAAACAGATCCGGCAGCATATCCAGTTGGTCGGCCTTCACGTGGCCGCCAATCAGGCCCGCCGCCAGGTTACCCAGCGCGCTGGCACAGAACCACAGCCCCATCATCTGGCCGCGCATTCTTTCCGGCGCCAGCAGAGTCATGGTCGCCAGGCCGATTGGGCTCAGACACAGTTCGCCCAGCGTCAGCATCAGAATGCTGCCCACCAGCCACAGCGGCGATACGCCGGCGCCGCCGTTGCTCAGCACGTTCTGCGCCGCCAGCATCATCAGGCCGAAGCCCGCCGCCGCGCACAGAATCCCGATAACAAACTTGGTAATGCTGCTCGGACGCACGTTTTTACGCGCCATTGCCGGCCACGCCCAGCTAAATACCGGCGCCAGCAGGATGATAAACAGGGCGTTAATCGACTGGAACCACACCGCCGGGATTTCGAAATCGCCGATCATGCGGTTAGTGTAGTCGTTAGCAAACAGGTTAAACGAAGTCGGTTTCTGCTCGAAGGCTGACCAGAAGAAGGCGGCGGAAACCAGCAGAATAAAGCAGACCAGCAGACGCGCGCGCTCTTTACGGTTGAGACCCGCAAAAACAAACAGGTAGATGAAATAGAGCACCACCGACGCGGCAATCACGTACACCAGCATGCTAGCGACCGCCACCGGGTTAATGACTATCACCCCTTGAGCAATCAGCGTAATCACCACCGCCACGCCGACCGCCAGCGCCAGCAGCCAGGCGCCAACGCCGTTTTTCTTCGCGACAGGACTATTCCAGGTAGAGTCGAGACCCACTTCGCTGTCGTAGCGTTTCATCGCCGGGACCGCGAAAAGGCGGAAAATCACCAGCGCCACCAGCATACCGATACCACCGATGCCGAAGCCCCAGTGCCAGCCGTGGGATTTAATCAGCCAGCCGGAAATCAGCGGCGCGATAAACGATCCCATATTGATACCCATATAGAACAGCGAGAAACCGCCATCGCGACGGCTATCGCCTTTCTTATACAGCGTACCGACCATCACCGAGATACAGGTTTTAAACAGGCCGGAACCGAGCACGATAAACATCAGCCCAATAAAGAACAGGTTGTTGCCCATAAACGCTGACAGCGCAATCGACAGATGGCCCAGCGCGATCAGAATCGAGCCGTACCACACCGCTTTCTGCTGGCCGAGCCAGTTGTCCGCCAACCAGCCGCCCGGCAGCGCCGCCAGATACATGGCGCCCGCGAAGATGCCGACGATGGCCGACGCGTTCTCACGGGCTAAGCCCATACCGCCGTCATAGACGGTGGCCGCCATGAACAGGATCAGTAACGGACGAATGCCATAAAACGAGAATCGCTCCCACATTTCGGTGAAGAACAATGAACCCAGAGGGTAAGGGTGACCAAAGAAGGTCCGGCTTTCATTTTTGTTAACAGAGGAATGCATAACTTCTCCCAATAAGGCGATCTTAGCGCTTAGTCATGCCGAAAAGCGTATTGACCATTTTTTCTACCTGCCTATAGTTCACACAGGCGTTAATTTTATTTAACCATTTGATAACCAGATGGTGGTTTTGTCTAGCCCCTGGGCGATATCTTTTAGATGAAAACTCGACCAGGCTCTCTTTTCCCAGATTTTATGTTGGCAACAAAGGGATAATGATTGACAGCATTTTTTCGTACTACAGGAACCTCTTAATCCTTAATAAACATAATGTTAAGAGGGTAGAAGTCAGAAAGTCCCGAGTATACGACATAATTCCGTCATATGGCTGAAATAACGCAATGATTAACCGGTCATTATTCTTTTTAACCACATTGCAACACAATATATTTACACAAAGGCAACAAACCAGTGAATAATGTTGGATAAGATCAAAATACCAGCCATTGATATCATAATGAGAGGCTATTAGTGATCGGCGTCACAGATTAAGTCTAAGCCGGATATAGAATATGCCATACCTTCAGTCAATCATTTGAAAGGTGTATATCATGGAAAACAATAACAGGATGATGCCACACATAAGGCGGACAACGCATATTATGATGTTTGCTCACCGTAACAGCTTCGATTTTCATTTCTTTAATGCCCGGTAGTCTTCCGACTACGGGCGCTTCAGCATACAGGTCTTCCTGCATCTTTTGTTGTTAATACAGGCACTCGCCTGTAGCTAACCGCGCTCGCCCTAATAAATCCTGCTATTTACCAGCCACCGGACTGGTAGGGTTTATTGCATCTCAAAAGGTACTCTACTGATATTTATTATATCAGCGGCAGACTATTACCTTTTGTCCGGCGTAATCAATTTCTCATTTGAGAAATTGAGGGCCTGCTATTATCTGAAAATAAAGAGATAACAATGACTGATTTAAAAATTGCCGTTAGCCGTACATGTCCAAACTGTTTTTCTACCCAGCGTAATATTGTCAATACTAGCGAAACCAACTTTATTGATGTGGCCGCGGTAGTATTAACTCTGGAAGATATCGAATGCGGTAAACTCGATGAGTTAAAGGCCACTGGCTATAACATCCCGGTATTTATCGCTATTAATAAAGAAGAGGTTGTCCCGGCCGAGTATATGGCTTCGGTGCAGGGGGTATTTGAACACGACGAAACCCGCAACGACTTCTACGGCCGCCAGCTGGAAGCCGCTGCGCATAAATATGAAACCGAGCTGCGTCCGCCATTTTTTAGCGCGCTGGTCGATTACGTCAAACAGGGCAACAGCGCTTTTGACTGCCCGGGGCATCAGGGCGGCGAATTCTTCCGTCGTCACCCGGCCGGTAATCAGTTCGTCGAGTATTTCGGCGAGACGCTGTTCCGCTCCGACCTGTGCAACGCCGACGTCGCCATGGGCGACCTGCTGATCCACGAAGGGGCGCCATGCATTGCCCAGCAGCATGCGGCAAAAGTCTTTAATGCCGATAAGACCTATTTCGTGCTCAACGGCACCTCCTCTTCTAATAAAGTGGTGCTCAACGCGCTGCTGACCCCGGGCGACCTGGTACTGTTCGACCGTAACAACCATAAATCCAACCACCACGGCGCGCTGCTGCAGGCCGGGGCGACACCGGTCTATCTGGAAACCGCGCGTAACCCGTACGGTTTTATCGGCGGTATCGACGCCCACTGTTTCGAAGAACGCTATCTGCGCGAGCTGGTTGGGGAAGTGGCGCCGAATCGGAAACAGGATGCCCGTCCGTTCCGCCTGGCGGTGATCCAGTTAGGTACCTACGACGGCACCATTTATAACGCTCGTCAGGTAGTCGATAAAATTGGTCATCTGTGCGATTACATCCTGTTTGACTCCGCGTGGGTCGGCTATGAACAGTTCATTCCGATGATGGCTGATTGTTCGCCGCTGCTGCTGGAGCTGAATGAAAACGATCCGGGCATTCTGGTGACCCAGTCGGTGCACAAACAGCAGGCCGGTTTCTCCCAGACCTCGCAAATCCATAAAAAAGACAGCCATATCAAAGGTCAACAGCGCTATGTTCCGCACAAGCGTCTGAATAACGCCTTTATGATGCACGCCTCCACCAGCCCGTTCTATCCGCTGTTTGCCGCGCTGGATATCAACGCCAAAATGCATGAAGGCGAGAGCGGCCGCAACATGTGGATGGACTGCGTCATGAACGGTATCAAGGCGCGTAAGCTGATCCTTGAAAGCTGCAAGCACATCCGTCCGTTCGTACCCAAAATGGTCGATGGCAAACCGTGGCAGTCATATGAAACCGCGCAAATCGCCGTTGACCTGCGCTTCTTCGAGTTTGGTCCAGGCGAACGCTGGCATGCCTTTGACGGTTATGCCGAGCATCAGTACTTCGTCGATCCGTGCAAACTCCTGCTGACCACGCCGGGTATCAATACCGCCAGCGGCGAATATGACGCCTTCGGCGTACCGGCCACCATTCTCGCCAACTTCCTGCGTGAAAACGGCGTGGTACCGGAAAAATGCGACCTTAACTCCATTCTGTTCCTGCTGACCCCGGCGGAAGATATGGCCAAACTGCAGCAGCTGGTCGCCCTGCTGGCGCGCTTCGATAAGCTGCTCGACGCCGATGCGCCGCTACAGGAGGTTCTGCCGTCTATCTACAGCCAGCACAAAGAGCGTTATGCCGGTTATACCCTGCGCCAGCTGTGCCAGGAAATGCATGACCTGTATGCCCGCCACAACGTCAAACAGCTGCAAAAAGAGATGTTCCGTAAAGATCACTTCCCGCGCGTGGTGATGAACCCGCAAGAGGCTAACTACGCCTATCTGCGCGGCCAGGTCGATCTGGTGCCGTTGCCGCAAGCCGAAGGCCGCGTGGCCGCGGAAGGCGCCCTGCCTTACCCGCCGGGAGTGCTGTGCGTAGTCCCGGGCGAAGTCTGGGGCGGCGCGGTGCTGCAGTACTTCACCGCTCTGGAAGAAGGGATCAACCTGCTGCCGGGCTTCGCGCCGGAACTGCAGGGGGTTTATATCCAGGAGCACGATGGCCGTAAACAGGTCTGGTGCTATGTCATCGCGGAAAGCGAGAAACAAAGCGCGCTGCTGAAAGGGGAAACTGTATGAGCAAATCCAGTAACAAGATGGGAGTGGTACAGCTCACCATCTTAACCATGGTCAACATGATGGGCTCCGGTATCATCATGCTGCCCACCAAGCTGGCGGAGGTGGGGACTATCTCCATCATCTCCTGGCTGGTGACGGCGGTAGGATCGATGGCGCTGGCGTGGGCCTTCGCCAAATGCGGGATGTTTAGCCGTAAATCAGGCGGGATGGGCGGTTACGCCGAGTACGCGTTCGGCAAGTCTGGCAACTTTATGGCCAACTATACCTATGGCGTCTCGCTGCTGATCGCCAACGTCGCCATCGCTATCTCCGCGGTGGGTTACGGCACCGAGCTGTTCGGCGCCACCCTGTCGCCGGTGCAGATTGGCCTGGCGACTATCGGGGTGCTGTGGATCTGTACCGTAGCCAACTTCGGCGGCGCACGCATTACCGGCCAGATCAGTAGCATCACCGTATGGGGGGTCATCATTCCGGTTGTCGGCCTGTGCGTTATCGGCTGGTTCTGGTTTAGCCCGACGATGTACGTCGAGTCCTGGAACCCGCACCACGTACCGTTCTTCGGCGCCGTTGGTTCGTCAATCGCCATGACGCTGTGGGCCTTCCTCGGTCTGGAATCCGCTTGCGCCAACACCGATGTGGTCGAAAACCCGGAACGTAACGTGCCGATCGCCGTACTCGGCGGTACCCTCGGCGCGGCGGTTATCTATATCGTTTCGACCAACGTCATCGCCGGGATCGTGCCGAACATGGATCTGGCTAACTCCACGGCGCCGTTTGGCCTGGCGTTTGCCCAGATGTTCACGCCTGGCGTAGGGAAAGTGATTATGGGGCTGATGGTGATGTCCTGCTGCGGTTCGCTGCTCGGCTGGCAGTTCACCATCGCGCAGGTCTTTAAATCATCGTCTGACGAAGGCTACTTCCCGAAAATCTTCTCCCGCGTCTCGGCTTCCGGCGCGCCGATTCAGGGGATGTTAACCATCGTTATCCTGCAAACCGGCTTGTCGCTGATGACCATTAGCCCGTCGTTGAGCAATCAGTTCAACGTGCTGGTTAACCTGGCGGTGGTGACTAACATCATCCCTTACATTCTGTCGATGGCCGCGCTGGCGATTATCCAGAAAATGGCCAAGGTCGATCCCGGCAAAGCGCGTTCCACCAACGTGATAGCCTTTATCGGCGCGGTGTACAGCTTCTATGCCCTGTACTCCTCCGGCGAAGAGGCGATGCTCTACGGCGCGATCGTGACCTTTATGGGATGGACGCTGTACGGCCTGGTATCACCGCGTTTTGAGATGAAAAACAAACACAGCTAATGCTGAAGCCGGCGGCGCGTCTGTCGCCGCCGGTACTCTTCGTGGCCGCTATTTGATATAGGAATCCAGCACCTTCAGCACCACGTCCAAATCTTCTTCACGTTTCACTTCATCGCCTTCATGAACGATATGTTCCGTCAGATGGCCCTTGATCACTTCACGCATTAGCCCGTTTACCGCTCCGCGAATAGCGGCAATTTGCTGCAGCACGGCGGCGCATTCGTGCGGCTCATCCAGCATCTTTTTCAGCGCGCTCACCTGCCCTTCAATCTTGCTGGCTCTGGCCTGCAGCTTCTTTTTATCCCGAATCGTATGCGACACGTTAACCTCACTAGCGAACTCAATGCCTCAATTATAGGTTTGTAATCTACTGGGGGGTAGTATCTTATACTGGGGGGGAGTAGAATCCCGTTCACCAACGACAACCTACTCTCTTCTTATGAACGAATTCTTACCGTTACTTCAGCAGGGCAATGCCTGGTTTTTCATTCCCAGCGCCATTCTGTTAGGCGCGCTACACGGCCTGGAGCCAGGCCATTCAAAGACCATGATGGCGGCATTCATCATCGCCATTAAAGGCACGGTACGTCAGGCGGTAATGCTGGGCCTCGCCGCGACCCTTTCGCATACCGCCATCGTCTGGCTGATCGCCTTTGGCGGCATGTATTTTAGCCAGAAATTCACCGCCGAAGCGGCTGAACCCTGGCTGCAGCTGGTTTCAGCGTTCATCATTCTCGGTACCGCAATATGGATGTTCTGGCGCACCTGGCGCGGTGAACGTAACTGGCTGCAGGCCATGCAGGATCGGGATACGCATCATCATGATGATGAAACGCAGATCGTCGACACCGGCCACGGTAAAATCGCGCTTTCTATCTTCGAAGAAGAACAACCGCCGCGCTGGCGCATACGCACGCTAAGTGGCAACCGATGGGCGGCTGGCGATGTCTCACTGGCGACACGGCGCAGCGGGAGCAGCTTCGCGCAGATGTTCTCCTTTGTTGATAGAGGGGATTATTTAGAATCCGCGCAGACCATCCCGGAACCGCATGACTTTAACGTCCGCCTGACGCTCGGCCACCAGCGCCATACCCACGATTATGATCTAGCGTTTCATGAACATCATCATCATGAACTGGACGGCCTTGAGGAAGGAAGTCAGGCCTATCAGGACGCCCACGAGCGGGCCCATGCGAACGATATTCAACGTCGTTTCGACGGACGGGAGGTCACTAACTGGCAGATCTTACTGTTCGGCCTGACCGGCGGATTGATCCCCTGCCCGGCGGCGATCACCGTACTGCTTATCTGCATCCAGCTCAAAGCCCTGACCTTAGGTGCGACGCTGGTCCTCTCTTTCAGCATCGGCCTGGCGCTGACGCTGGTCACCGTCGGCGTTGGCGCGGCGGTAAGCGTTCGCCAGGTGGCTAAACGCTGGAGTGGTTTTAACACGCTCGCCCGCCGGGCCCCCTACTTTTCCAGCGTTCTAATCGGCGCGGTGGGGATCTATATGGCGATCCACGGCTATCTCGGCGTGAGAGGTTAATTTGAGATGAATTCAGCGCCGCGTGAGGTTGCGCGGCCTGACATTTCTGGGGAAGGATAGCAGCCATTCAACGTGCTACAGTTGCCGCTGGATGTATTTACTTCAGGAATGACTTGATGTCCGAGTTCCAGCGCCCACAGCTGACGTTGCCCAACGGAGCCGATAAACTGCTGCTCCACTCCTGCTGCGCCCCCTGCTCCGGGGAAGTGATGGAGGCGATTCAGGCTTCCGGTATCGACTACACCATTTTCTTCTATAACCCCAACATTCACCCGCAGAAAGAGTATGAAATCCGCAAGGAAGAGAATATTCGTTTTGCGCACAAACACGGTGTGCCGTTTATCGATGCCGATTATGACACCGATAACTGGTTCGCGCGGGCCAGGGGGATGGAATGGGAACCCGAGCGCGGCGTGCGCTGCACGATGTGCTTTGATATGCGCTTCGAACGCACCGCGCTTTATGCCTACGAGCACGGCTTTAGCGTTATCAGCAGTTCGCTGGGAATTTCACGCTGGAAGAACATGCAGCAAATCAACGACTGCGGCGAGCGCGCCGCCGGACATTATCCAGACATGGTCTACTGGGATTACAACTGGCGCAAACAGGGCGGATCCTCGCGGATGATCGATATCAGCAAGCGCGAGCGCTTTTACCAGCAGGAGTACTGCGGCTGCGTCTACTCGCTGCGCGACAGTAATCTGCACCGAAAATCCCAGGGCCGTCCGCTAATTAAGATCGGCAAGCTCTATTATGGCGATGAAGGTGAGTAGCTGAAGGAAAGGGAATGATGTGGATAAATAACGGGCCAGGAGGGCTCCTTTTAATGAGATCGTTGCCTTCCTAATTTCGGGCCTGAAAACTCACCTGCGGCCTGAATGTTTTTCCCTTATATTCATAAACAATCGAATTACTGAATGAAAAAACGCGTCCGCTATAGCTGATATTTATTACCTCTCCCTCTACGCTGACGTTTGCGCCACTACCCGCAGCAATAAGGAACGGAATCCGTTTTGCCAGATCGGTCGCAGCATTACCTTCAATCTTACCGGTAAGGTAGTAGCGATAAGTATCTGCTACTGTTGCCCCACCACCGCTAAAACCGGTGACATAAAGCCAGGTATGGCTATCCAATTGTTGTGATGTAATAACTTTATCCTCAGAACGCTGTTCGCTTCCGGGAGTTGATGTCATGAAACCGATAACCATCATCAGGAGTATGGTCGTGAGCAGACCATGTAACCATTTAATAGCCGTTCTCAATCGCATATTTAATGCCCTCTCTTATCCAGTATTGATCAGTAGGATCATCACCATAAGGTGCATCTTTATACCATATTCCCCATTCAGGTCTGGAAGTTCCTGCGCGCTTTTGTGCCCATCCTGCACCAACCAAGAGTATTCCGGAAAGGATACCAGCTGCATACCCTGCTGCACCAAAGTTAAAATTGCCAAATTCTGCCCAATATGGGTCAAACTGTTTATAATCCCAAGGCCCTTTATTTCTAACTTTTTGATAGAACCAGTAATAAGTTTTAGGAAGTGCCATTCCTCTTGACTGCCCATAATTCCGTGCATCCTTCATATTATTTCTCACCACTCCAATTCCTGGCCCAGCCACAGGTATTGATGCCATGCAAGGGGTTCCTTATTTCAATTCACTAAAGAGATACGCACTTCATGTTCTCAATGAAGAAGATATCAAGCGCAGCCGTTATAAATTAATGATATTATTTAATAGACACTATAACAAAGGATAAATAAACCCTCAGCATCAATGCTTACATTAGTAATATAAATCAAACCACTACACTGTTCATTTACTGAATCAACTAACATCTGTACTGTGAGTGTTTATAGTAGTGTTATTTTATCCTTATCACCAAAGGATTGATTTTTAATAATGGTAACCAACATATAGATGATGAACAATCCCTGCCCTCTAAATATTTTCCTAAAAAACCAAAAAGCGACTTAATAAACACGTTACATAAAGACTTAAAATATTCAGAATTACCTAAATTTAAATTTTATCAGGTGAGGTGAGTGGCTGCCTGACTAATGTTTATTGGCGGAAAACACGACGTAGCAAGTAGAATGCGACTGTTTTATGGACTATTTACAATCAATAGGATTAAAATATCATTCGAGTTTATTGTAATTACTCGAATCACTAACGCTTTTAAGCAATACGCCATACTCCTTCTATTTCCGCTAAGGATTATGGCGTTTGCGCTGATTAAAGAACCATATTCACCGGCGGTACCGCGCTTTTATCGATCTGTTTACCTAGGGCCTCCAGCGCGGATTGATATGGGCATAACGTGCCCACGCTGGTTTGCTGGCAATCAGGCTGACGCCACTCCTGTTGCAGCATCGGGTGCTGACGATCCGGCATCTGCAGGCGTCGCAGGTCGTCCAGGCTTTGCGCCTGGAAATAGACGCGCAGATAACGTTCGCCGTTTTTGCTGTTGCGCCAGCGCTCTATCACCAGACTGCTACCCGGCGGAATATTGCCCCGGCTGTAACCGGGCAGCTGCCAGCTAAAATTCATCAGCGTGCGCACCATCGCGATATTGGTGTCATGAGCCACCAGCAGCAGCCAGCGTACGTTCGGCGTGGCGTCCGCTTTTATGCCGTCCAGCATCGCGTTGAGCAGCACCGAGCCGCGCTTTTGCGCGGTGTACAGCACATCATTACTGAGATCGTAGTTTTCCGTTAACAGCGGCAGAATGGCTGTGATCTGGCTGGCGCGGGTAATCTTCCCCCATGCCAACTGGCTTAAGGGCAGGTTTTCACTCCAGCCCAGACGCAGCGTTTCAACCATATTGGCCATCACGCTCAGCCCGCTAATGGTGGTTTTACCGCTTTGGTTTTGCTCCACCTGCCAGGGCTTATCAAAAATGGGGCACGGTTTATCCTGTTGGCAAACCGCGGCTTTTAATAACTGGATCGTCGGCGCCAGCGCCTGCCGACGCTTCGCCAGATCGCCGGCTTTCGCCTTCACTTCCGCCAGCTGGCGGGCGGGATCGGTTTGCGTAGCCGTAAATTTATCGGTCTGGAACAGTGGGTCGGCATCACCGCTGACATAATGAATCGCCACACCGCAGCCGGGGAATGCCCCATCTACCAGCGCCTGTGCGGTTGCCCGGGTACGCTGTAGCGGGCTGGCGCGAACATAAATATCCTCCGCGCTCGGACACTGCCCCTGCAGCAGGCCAAGCTGGCGATAATACTGCCCTTCCGCGCGCCCTTTATTGGCGACCGCCGCATAGCCATGTCCGGTCAGCTCCCCATCGTGGGTGGTCCATTCGGTCCATGGACTCTGGGTCGCGGCTTCAATAGCTTCACGATTGCCGGGCGTTGGCGGACGAATGCCGTGGCGGCTTAACTCCACCACTTTTTCCAGTTGCCAGTTCGCCGCGACGGCGGATTGCATCACCAGCAGCGGCAGCGCACAGGCGATAAACAGGCGTAAAAAGCCCTGATGTCTTGCAGGCATCATAAAATCTTCCTTATCGATTAATAGGTTATGAGGAGAATGAAGTCTGCCGTTCGACGGCATGGCGTCGGGCGACGATGGCGGCGGTGGTAAAACAGAGTAACGCGGAACCCAATCCGGTGCCTATCCAGAACAACGCCAGCGTGCTGAAATCATAAATCGTTTTCCCGTTTTCGAGGATCGCGGTTTTATCGATAATCATCCCGGTCAGAAATTCACCCAACCCCGCTCCGGCATAGCTGGCGATGCCAATGGTTCCCAGCGCCGCCCCCGCCGCTTTGCGTGAAGAGATATCGACGGCGATCAACCCTCCGAGGAAACAGGTTAACGCGCCGATGGTCGCGCCGAAGACGATCATCGCCAGGATGTCGGTGTAGTAATTATGCGGCGACCAGAGCATTAAGGCGAAACCCGCGGTGTTGAGCAGGCTGATAAATCCGGCCATGACGCTGCGATTGCGCGGGAAAAAGCGGTCAGAGAGCATGCCGGCGATGATGGTCCCGGCGATACCGGCGATCGCGTTAACGCCGATGATGCCTGAAGCCTCAAGGGTGGAATAGGCTTTATCCTGCTCCAGAAAGAAGATCCCCCACGAGTTCACCGCATAACGGTCGATATACATAAATGCCGATGCCAGCGCCAGCGTCCACAGCGCCGGGTTACGCAACGCCAGCAGTTGGTTTTTGAACACCGATCCCCGCGCTTCAGTCTCTTCCTGCGGTTCATCACGAATCACGTTAATGGAGGGAAAGCCGCTGCTCTGTGGCGAATCGCGCATAAACAGCAGCAACAGCACCACGCCAGCGGCGCCGAGCGCAGCCGTGGAGAGGTAGCCCATTTGCCAGCCAAACCCCGCGATCACCGCGGCGATCACCATGTAGGTCATGGCCTCGCCGATGTTATGCGCCGTCGACCAGATGGCGTAAAACGTTCCCCGCTCTTTAAAGCCGTACCAGCGCGCCAGCGAAACCGCACAAGGGCCAACGCCCATCGACTGCGCCCAGCCGTTGATCCCCCAAAAGATAGCCAGCAGCATGGCGTTGGTGGTCATGCCCATCAGCAGGTTCATCCCGGCGCTGAGCAATAGCCCAAGGCTCATGTAGCGCACCACGTTGGCATGATCGGCGATAAAACCGTTGACCAGTTTGCCGATGGCGTAGCTAAAGAATAGCGTCGAGCCAATCATCCCCAACTCCGTTGGGGTAATGCCTAATTCCACCAGCGCGCTTTTCGCCACGGTGAACGATAAGCGGCAGACGTAGAACGTCACGTAGGCCAGGGTCATGGCAATAAACGTTTGCCAACGTACCCGGCGAAAACGTTTTTCATCAAACGCGGCGCCCGCTTGCGGCGGCGACGCCCGGAAAAAATGAATAATTCCAGACATATAGTTTCTCCGACGGTCGGAGGCTTGACTGATTGATGTGTTTCGTCCGTGAGGGTCGTTATCGTTACTGTGTAGGGTACATAATCAGAAACAGCCCGAACCTGTAAGGGTTAATGTAATGGTTGAAGGATCATCTTTTGTAGTTGGGGATACAGCGTTTGGCTGGCCAGCAGCAGAGGGTTGCCGTGACGAATCCCCTCTTGCGCCAGAAAGTCGTTGGCGACTCCCCCGGCTTCGCGCATCAAAACCAGACCGGGTAAGGCATCCCACGGATTCATGTGCGGTTCATAGTAGCCAATCAGTCGCCCGGCGGCCGCCCATGCGCTCATCAACGCGCCGGAGCCATTGCGGATGAACATGCCGCCATCGCTGAGCAGCGCGTCAAGAAAAGGCAGGAATTCCGCCGGCGTCACCCGATGCGACGTTCCGACGCCCATCACCCCTTCTTTGACCGTTGCTGCGGAATGTGGGCGGATTGGCGTCTCATTGAGCCAGGCGCCATGACCCCGTAGCGCGTGGAACAGTTCACGATGGTTGGGATCGTAGACGACGCCAACCACCGGCTCGCCGTCAACGACGATCGCCAGCGACAAGCACCAGGTATGCAGCCCATTTAAAAAACAGCTGGTGCCATCAATGGGATCAACCACCCACAGAACCCTGGCGTCCGGCATCTGCGTACCGCTCTCTTCGCCGAGAAAACCATCCTCCGCAAACGCGTCAGTAATGCGCTGTTTAACAAAGGCTTCTACGCGTTTATCGGCCACGCTCACCACGTCCTGTAGATCATTGCCCTTATGCTCTACTGCCAGCGCCTCGCGCTGCTGATAGTATTCGAAAGCCAGCTCGGCACCCGCTTTCGCCAGCTCGCAGGCCAGGCGATAGCGGGCCTGTAGCGCAGAGGAATCCAGTGATGTCATTATTTACTCCTTTTGCACACGTGTGCAATTTTATTTAAAAAAGCCCCGAAGAGCGCAGTGAGTGTGGATGGATTTTAGCGATAATTCTGTGATCGATTCATCATAAAATGAATTTTTCATTTAGCGCTATTACGAATTATTAATTTCACAGCAACTTCACGGTGACGTGAAGGTTGATTGAATTTGGCGATCCGGCTGACCAGCATCTCCACCGCGTGATAAGCCAACTGCGTGGTATCCTGCTGGATAGTGGTAAGTTGATAAGGCTGCCACTCCGCCTGGGGAATATCGTCGAAGCCAATAATTGCCGGCAGGACGGCTGCTGGATTATCCGCTCGTAGCCCATCCATCGCCCCAATCGCCAGCATATCCGTGGCGCAAAACAGCGCCTGCAATCCTGGCCTTTCCGCGGCGAGCCGGCGAGCGGCCGCAAAACCGGACTGATAACCGCCCGTTTCGCAGAAATGCGGCGTAACAGCCAGCCCGCTGGCATGGCGGATAAATCCCTCGTAGCGCTGCCGGGTGCTGAAATTGTCACGATTTTCGCCAATAAAACCGACGTCCCGGCACTGGCCTGCGTGCAACAGCTCAGCGGCCAGTTTCCCGCCGAGCGCGTTATCGCTGCTGACGCGATCGCAGCCGGGAAGTTCAGCGTGACGGTTGATAAGCGTAACGGGGATTTTTCGCGCAAGATACTCCTCAGCCAGCTCCAGCGGCGGCGCGCCGGAGGTGATAATGACGCCAGCGACGTGATAGCTGAGAAGATGTTTTAGCGAAGGAGCTAACTGCTGCGGATCATCGGCGTTCATCAACAATGGCATAAATCCATGCAGCGCCAGCTGGTGGATGAGCGGCGCCAGCAGCTTACTGCGAAAAGGGTTATCGAACCCTGAAGTGATGATGCCGATAAAGTTGCTGCTGCCGGTGTTCATTGTACGGGCGATGATATTGACCTGGTAGCCCAGAGCTTCCGCGGCGGCCTGCACTTTGGCGCGGGTTTTCGGCGACACCGAGGCCCCGGGCGTGAAAGCGCGGGAGACGGCTGAACGGGAAACGCCGGCAAGCTTCGCCACGTCTTCTGCTTTAATCCATTTTTTATCGTTCATCACTTTGATTTTTCAGTGAAATCCATCAGGCATAGATGTATCGCTCAACACATTACCCTCGTCACGCTGAAGGCTATGTGTCCCGAGAACACTTTGGCTTTCACTATACCCTGAATCGGGTCGGTGATGCCGGTCAACCGGCGCAGATAATGACATTTTTTATTATCACGTTAACTGAACAGAAGTATAAACTTTTCGTGATATTGTTTCTTTCGTTCGCGCACCAATTATAATAATTATCATGATTCTTCATAAAGAAATAAAAGCGCGGTTAAAGAAAAAACGTAACCAACTAAATTATAATAATTTTATTATGAAATTTATTTCATAAACATTATGTTATAAGAACTTAAATATAATAACGTTAACGGTTAGATATTAATAACAACCCTATATCTTCACGATATTAAACGTGTTCCGCGCGATATATTGCGCGTGACGTGAAATAAAACTTAACGATGGAAACGTCTATGTCAAAACTGGATTTCCGATCCAAAAATACCTGGCGCGCGCTGGCGTCCATCGCGGTCATCGTCGGGGCAACGGCGGCGGCATTCGCCTGGACCTCAGGCTGGCTGGGCTCGCGAACCACCAGCCAGTCATTAGTCCCCGATCCAGACAAGCCGTTTCCTGCCGGGTTCCGCCGGGCGCACGGTAAAGGGATCTGTTTTACCGGGACGTTCGAGCCAGCCGGTCCAGCCGTTGCTTATTCCACCACGCGGCTCTTTTCACAGTCGGAGACCCCCGTTGTCGGGCGATTCTCCATTGGCGCAGGTAATCCGCACGCGGCTGATAATTCAACGAAAACCCTGAGCATGGCGCTGCTACTGAAAACGGACGATCAACAGCAATGGCGTATGGCAATGAACAACGAGCCCTACTTCGCCACGCGAAACCCGGAGGGCTTTCTTGCCATGAAAAAGGCCACCGCCGTCGACCCGACCACCGGTAAGCCCGATCCGCAGCGCCTCGCCGCATTTTTACAGGACTACCCGGAAGCCGGTAAATATTTGCAGTGGGCGGCGCAAAAGCCAGCGCCAGGCGGCTTTGCCGGGGCGACATTTTATAGTATTAACGCTTTCTATCTCGTGAACGCCGACCGCCAGCGCCAGCCCGTACGCTGGATGATGCGGCCGCACGATCCATTTGTCTCTATCCCTGATGAACAACGACAGAGAGCCGACCATAACTTCCTGTTCGAACAATTACAGCAGCGGCTTTCTCAGCATCCCATTTACTGGGATTTGGTATTGCAACTCGCCCAACCTGGCGACGCGGTGGATGACCCTTCTCAGCCATGGCCAAACGATCGTCAGCAGGTCGTCGCCGGTACGCTCAAAGTCACCCAACTCGTCGCCCAAGCCGAAGGGGCCTGCCGTGACGTTAACTTTGATCCCTCCATCGTGCCTGCTGGAGTAGAGGTCTCTAACGACCCCGTCTTAAATGCGCGCTCTGGCGCCTATTCGCATTCCTGGAGCCGTCGCGAACGGGAAATTGGCTACGGCAAAGCAACCGAAGCCGTGCAAAAACAGGAGGTTAAATGATTTCGAATAAACCTGACCAAGAGCGCGCGCCGCAGCATTTCAACCCTCTGGCGAGATATCTACATTGGCTGATGGCAATCATGATCCTGGCCATGCTGTTCATCGGCGCCGCCATGATGACTTCACTACACCACCGCATTTGGTTGGTGGATGTACATCGGCCATTGGGGATCGCTATTTTGCTGCTGGCGCTCATCCGCCTGGCCAACCGGTTTTATAGCCGGCAGCCACCTCTTCCTGCGGAGCTCTCACGCTGGCAGGTACTGGCGGCAAAAGCGTCACACTGGGCGCTGTACGCGCTGATGCTGGCAATGCCTTTGCTTGGCTGGGCGCAACTGTCGGCTGCGGGCGTTCCGATTGTTATGTTTGAAGGACTTAACCTTCCGGCCATTACCCCGACCAGCCCGGCGCTTTTTGCCTGGTTTCACGACGCCCATCGCCTGTTAGCTAAACTGCTCTTTGCGGTGGTGTTGCTACATCTCTCGGCGGCATTAGTGCACGCATGGATATTCCGCGACGGCGTGTTTGCCAGCATGGCAAAAAGCGCTAGCCGGTCCAGTGAACCACCTGTAAAGCGGTGAAATTTAATAACAAGGTTCGTTGAAGTAAAAATAAGGGGCTTCTGCCCCTTATTTTTTGCATTCGAAAACGCTGCAGCCACTCACTATAGCGCTCACCTATAAAAATTAGCCCGTCCGTTATTTATTGCACAATCACCAATAGCGTTGATGATTAAATAAAAAAGGGGACGGAGTGAATTACCCAATCACTGCCTAAAAAATATACAGAAATTAATATATATTCGCGCATATCATTTTCAAAAAATGATGTAGATCATATTCCCGCACCTGCCCTGTGAAAAAATGCGCTTAATAACCAAGTAAGCATTTACTTAATACAGAGGGGATATATATGGGAAGCGTCAGCGCGGGTACTGCGCAAAAAATGGGGTTAACGGCACTAACCCTTGTGACCGCATCAAATATGATGGGTTCCGGTGTTTTTATGTTGCCGACCAATCTCGCCGGAGTGGGATATATTTCACTATGGGGATGGTTGTTTACTATTATTGGCGTAATTGCGCTGGCGTTGGTTTTCGCTAAAACCAGTCTTATTACCCCTCGCGCGGGAGGGATCGTGGCCTATGCCAGCGATGCGTTTGGCCCTTTCATCGGTTTTCAGACGACGGTTTGCTACTGGATCAGCGCCTGGATTGGCAACGTCGCGCTCCTCGTCGCCGGGGTCGGCTATCTGAGTTACTTCTTCCCGGCGCTGCATAATCCGGTTTACGGTTGTATCACCGCTATCGCTATTCTGTGGGCATTTATTGCCTTAGGCAGCCTGGGGGCTAAAACGGCCGGGCGCGCGCAGTCCTTCACCGCCAGCTGCATGCTGGTCGTCGTGCTGGGTGTGGGCATTGTCGGCTGGTTCTGGTTTGACCCGAAAATGTTCTCTGAAGTCTACAACGGGACGGGCAACAGCGACAGCTCAGCCATCGTCTCCGCGGCCTCCATTGCGCTGTGGGGTTTCTTAGGGGTGGAATCCGCCGTGGTCTCCAGCGGACAGGTGGAAAATCCTGAACGCACGGTGCCTCGCGCAACCGTATATGGTCTGCTGATTGCCTCCGTATGTTACGTCGGTAGCTGTACCGTTATCATGGGCCTGGTTCCCCACGCTGAACTGGTCAAATCTGCCGCCCCATTCGCCGATGCGGCACGCTATATGTTTGGCGATATGGCCGGCAACATCGCCTCCGCGCTAAGTATTATCGCCTGCTTTGGCTCCATTTCCGGCTGGTTGATCCTGCAGTCAGAAGGCCCGCGCGCAGGGGCCAAACAGGGGTTATTTCCGCAGATTTTCGCCGAGACCAATAAAAATGATGTCCCGATGAAAGGTCTGATTATTTCTGGCGTGCTGATGAGCCTGGTGCTGTTACTGACGGCTTCCCCCGATCTCGCCAAACAGTTCCAGGTGGTGATTCTGATGTCGGTATTTGCCTCCCTGCTGCCTTATATGTATGCCATTATCGCGCTACCTATCATCATGGTTTCTAAAAAGCTCAACCGTGGACGTGGCTTTATGTTTTATTGCGTCCTGACTGTCATCGGTATGATTTACAGTATATTTGCCCTACTCGGTTCGGGTACTGATTCCATTTTCTGGGGCACAATTATGATGATGGTAACTATTCCTCTGTTTTCTTTTGTCGCGGCCGGACGTAATAAAAAAGGCCAGGATATTCTTTACCTTCAAAAATAATATTTTATTCACCAACATAAATATGGAGATTCATATGTCTTTATCTATTGCCGATCAAAATAAACTTGATGCATTTTGGTCATACTGTGTAAAAAATCGCTACTTTAATATTGGCTACCCTGAATCTGCTGATTTTGATTACACCATGCTGGAGCGTTTTCTGCGTTTCTCAATTAATAACTGTGGTGACTGGGGGGAGTACTGTAACTATTTACTCAACTCTTTCGACTTTGAAAAAGAAGTCATGGAGTATTTCTCCGGCATATTCAAAATCCCCTTTGCGGAAAGCTGGGGTTATGTCACCAACGGCGGCACAGAAAGTAATATGTTTGGTTGCTATCTGGGAAGAGAGCTGTTCCCGGAAGGCACGCTCTACTATTCAAAAGATACTCACTATTCCGTCGCCAAAATCGTCAAACTGCTGCGTATCAAATCGCAACTGGTGGAATCTCAACCAGACGGAGAAATGGATTATGACGATTTAATCAATAAAATCAGGACCTCAGGCGAACGCCATCCTATCATTTTCGCCAATATTGGCACAACGGTACGCGGCGCTGTTGATAATATCGCTGAGATACAGAAGCGTATCGCTGCGCTGGGGATCCCACGTGAAGATTATTATCTGCATGCGGATGCCGCGCTAAGCGGCATGATCTTGCCTTTCGTGGAGGACCCACAACCCTTTACCTTCGCGGATGGTATCGATTCGATTGGCGTTTCCGGACACAAAATGATCGGCTCCCCGATTCCATGCGGCATTGTGGTAGCCAAGAAAGCCAACGTCGACCGTATCAGCGTAGAGATCGACTACATCTCCGCCCACGATAAAACGATTTCAGGGTCACGCAACGGTCACACCCCTTTGATGATGTGGGCCGCCGTTCGCAGCCATACCGATGCCGAATGGCATCGCCGCATTGGTCACAGCCTCAACATGGCGAAATACGCCGTGGATCGCTTTAAAGCAGCAGGTATTGACGCGCTGTGCCACAAAAACTCCATCACGGTGGTCTTTCCGAAGCCTTCTGAATGGGTATGGAAGAAACACTGCCTGGCAACGTCCGGCAACGTGGCCCATCTGATCACCACCGCTCACCACCTGGACAGTTCCCGGATTGATGCGCTGATCGATGACGTAATCGCCGACCTGGCGCAACGGGCGGCATAAGAGTGAGCAGCGGCATACTGCCGCTGCTCGCTGGACAATCTGGTGGGTTGCAGCGCCAACCGGAACCCGCCAGACCTGCACAGTATATGGGAATTTCGCATCAGGAGTCATAAACGATGAGTGCAAAGTTAAAAGCCATACGTGGTATGCGCGACGTACTGCCCGCCGAAACGCCAATCTGGCAATGGCTTGAAAATAAATTCCGCCGTCTGACCTACCGTTATGGCTACCAGGAGATCCGCTTACCCCTGCTGGAACCGGTCGCCTTATTCGAACGTGCTGTTGGCGAAGCCACAGATATCGTTGCCAAAGAAATGTACAACTTTACGGATAAAAGCGGTGAACAGATTACGCTGCGTCCCGAGGGGACCAGCGGCTGTATGCGTGCGGTGCTGGAAAATAATCTGTGTTACAACAAAACCCAGCGCCTGTGGTATCAGGGCCCGATGTTTCGCTATGAACGCCCGCAGAAGGGACGGCTGCGTCAGTTCACGCAGTTTGGTGCTGAAGCCTTCGGCATGGCCGGGCCGGACGTCGATGCTGAAATGATTTTTATGGTCCGGGATTTGTTCCAGGAGCTGGGCCTGACCCCGCATGTCAGGCTGGAAATTAACTCCCTGGGCACGCCGGATGAGCGGCGGGCCCATAAGGCCGCCCTTGTTGACTGGTTTAATGCTCATCGTGAGCAACTGGATGAAGATAGCCTGAAACGGCTGGAAACCAATCCATTACGTATTCTCGACAGCAAAAACCCGACCATGCAGCCCATGCTGGAACAGGCGCCGCGATTGCTGGATTACCTGTTCGAAGACTCCCGTCACCATTTTTCGCTGCTCTGCGAACTGCTCGATAAGGCCGACATCCCCTATACCATCAATCCGCGTCTGGTGCGTGGGCTGGATTACTACACCCGCACCGTGTTTGAGTGGGTGACTGATGAACTGGGCTCGCAGGGCACCGTCTGCGGCGGCGGCCGCTACGACGGCCTGGCGGAGTTATTTAATCCAAAGGCGTTGCCAGCCTGCGGTTTTGCCATCGGTATCGAACGCCTGCTGTTACTGATTCAGACCGTCAGCCAGAAAGATAATCCGTTGTGGCATTTTCACCCTGACGTGGTCATTACCAGTGAATGTCAGGATGATGGCCTGCGGGCCCAGATGCTGGCGGAGCTTCTGCGCCAACGTATTGAAAAGTTAAGCGTGATGGTGGATTGCAGCGGCAACAAACTTAAACGCCAGCATCAGACCGCCCTGCAAAGTCAGTGTCGCGCGATTATCACGCTGAATACCGACAATGAGATACGGCTGTGGGACCTCGCCAGCTCCCGTCAAATGTCGCTCGAAGAGAAAGCGCTCATTGACTGGCTGCAACAGCACTGCCAGTAAACACGTCCAGATTGGGTACCGTGCGGCAGGACGGTACTCGTCGCGGCGCTTATCCCGCCTTCAGCATTTCACCCTGACAAACAAATAGAGCCTTAACCAGAGAATCGTGGACATGCCGAGAAAAAACAGATTATTTATTCCGGGGATGCCGCATCTGGCGCAGCTTCGCGGGCATAATGGCGAAGCGTTATTCCGCCACGAGGAGGATTACTCTGCCTTCGAACGGTGTATGCAAGACGCGGCGCAACGTTACGCCGTGTCTATTCATAGTTGGTCACTTGCCGTCCCACGTATCCTGCTGCTGGTCAGCGCTCCGGATAAACAGGCGCTAAGCCGTTTTATTCAGCATATCGGACGCAGCTATGTGCCTTATTACAATCGTCGTTACCAACGGCATGGCGCATTGTGGGACAGCCGCTACTTATGCAGCCCCCTGGAACCAGAAACCTATTTCCTGGCCGTGAAACGCTTTATTGAATGTGACGAGGACGGGAGCCCGGGATGCCATAGTCACGGTAATCTGCCTTCAGGTTTGATAGTCCCCCATCCTGCCTGGCTCAAGCTCGGTGAGAATGAGCCACAGCGACAGGCCCACTTCCAGGAGTTCTGCCGGCAACCGGTAAATCGGGCGCTGGTGACCAGGATCCGCCATGCACTGACGCAAAATTGCCTGCTCGCCTCGCAAGCGTTGAGCCAGCAACTTGAAGCCCAGATGGAAAGGCCGCTACGGGCACGACATTGCGGCCGCCCGCGCAAATATGAATCCTCCCCGTCAGAACAGTGGACCTGGCTGGAGCTTCAGGCTGAACAGTTTCTGCGCCAGCATGGCTATCAACAGATCAGATTACCCTTACTTGAACATACATCGCTATTCGCCCCAGGCGGCCCGGTGATGGCCGACAAGGGAAAATTACGTGGTGATGGAACAACCGGATGTCTACGCCTGATGGCAGACAATCCTCATACCACGGTAATGAGCCGGATTTGGTATTCAGGCGCCATGTTCCGTCAACGCTCCCTGGATGGAGATATCCGGCAAAATCATCAAATTGGCGTCGAAGCATTCGGCATGCCCGGCGTTGATATCGAACTTGAGCATCTGGTCATGCAGGCGGTTTTCTTCAGGCGTATTGGCCTCGGTGAAATGGCGGAACTGCATATTAATATGCTGGGTGACGAGGCCTCGCTGGCGGCTTTCCGCCGGGCATTGCGCGATTACTATCAGCCCATCGCGCGTTTGCTGAACCCGGAGCAGCAGCAGTGGCTGGAGAAACATCCGGAGTGGTTGATCCATCATGAGGATATCCTTCTTCAGCGTCTTGCTCCTGCGGCGCCCTGTCTGGCGGATTTTATTACCGTCGACTCCCGTCATCGGTTCCAGCGCCTTCAGCATGCCCTGACCCAAGCCGGTATTGCCTGGCAGTACGATCCTGCGCTGTTTCCCGCCAATGACTATTGTCAGCTGGTCTTTGAATGGCGCAGCATCGCCATGGAGCGCGAGTTAATCATCAGCCGCGGCGGCCGATACGACGCCTGCGCCAGCCGTATTGCTGAAAAACCGGTTTCCGCCTGCGGTTTTGCATTCATGATGGAGCCGATTGTCACTCTGCTCGGTTATCGTCCCCAACCCGCCAGAGCACATCCGCCGACCGACATTGTGATTATTGCAGGCCAGCCCCGTGTGGCTGCTAAGGCAATGCTGCTCGGACGTAGCCTGCGTCAGCAATTTCCCTATTTAAGCATCATCAACGACTGCTCCCCCCAACGAATCAGCACTCGCTATAAAAATTCCAGACGTCTGGGGGCAAGATTTATCCTTGAAATCGAAGGCGACGGAGAAACGATCATCCTCTCTGATTCACGGGACCATCGTTTTAAGATTTGCACGCTTGATAACATCACCGATCGGCTCGCGCAGGTCGTTCTGTCTCAGTGATGGGCGCAGGTCGATAAGAGGATTTGCTTATCTCACTCCATTATTTGATTAAAAGGACGTCGCGCATCCTGCAGCCATGGAATACGCCTATCGTTCGGGTATAACAGACAAAAGCGCGTCGCCAGACGATGCGCCTCGGCCAGGTCCCTCTGCTGCAACGCCAGCAAGATCTGCGTGAAAGAGATATTCGGGTCCGGTTGAACACGCACATAGTCAGGCGCCCAGCGGCGAACGGCTGCCAGCCAACGCTCATCACGGGTATGTTGATATCGTTGTAGATACCCCATCTGGACATCAAACCGGTAGCGAGTGGCAAGCAGCCAGCCTCCCACAGGGAGAGATTCGGCCAGACGCCACTGCGTCGATTGTCGCTCCGCCAGCGTCAGTTGCTGTTGTGTCTGCAGCGTGAGAAACAACAATGGAGTGATGACAGCAACCGCGATCGATGCCACGGCACGCGACAGCGACGCCAGGGTGAACGGCAGCCGGGCCCCTTTTCGCCGGCAGTCTGCGCAACGAAGCAACAAAATCAGCAGTAACCAGTGTGGCGTTGACTGCCTGACGGGGTATTCCGTCAACATATGGATAACCACGGGTAGCGCCGCCACCAGGCAGGCGCGGTGCCAGCGATTGCCGTATAGCCAGAGCCATAAACCACCTGCCATAAAACAAAGCGCTCCTACCAGCCCAACCAGCCCTCCCTCCACCAGCCACAGCGCCAGTTCGTTATGCGGATGCGAGATGCTGCTCAGCCCCAACGGCCCCGCGCGTTCAAGAAACACGGCGGCGAAACTGCCCACGCCCCATCCTGTCCACGGACGTTCGGCAAATAATGCCAGCGATGCTTTCAACACCGTCCAGCGCACCTGGGAGGTCGTCAGGTGATTAACCGTCACCACCGACAAGAAATGGCGGGCAAGCGCGCCAGCAATCATGCCTATCGCCAGCGGCAGCAGGAGTAACAGCAGCGTACGGCGCTGCGCAGGAAAAACAGCCAGCAGCAAGGCCTCGCCTACCGCCACAGACAGGTAACCGGTTTGCGACTGAGACTCATGCAGAACAAATCCCATTATCACCAGAGCAATCGCGATGATAATTCGATATCCGCCACGTAGCCGTAAATAGAGCAATGCTGACAGCAGCACGCCACACGCCGTGAAGCTGGCCATCAGATTAACCTGCTGAAAAATACCGTAGGGGCGCGTACCGCGCCGCCAGGCAAACTCCCAGTAATTCACTCCCGGCCAATGCCAGTATTGATAGGTAAACGCCAGACATTCGAGGACGCACGCGCCCCAGAGCAGAGCCAACAGTAGTGTCAGCGTGTTTGTCGTAAGCGGAATTTGCAACGTCGCCAAATAGACGAGCACGCCTCCTGACAACGCCCCCGCCACCAGCAGCGCCTCGGACCGCCAAACCTCAGGCGTCAATAGACAAAGTAGCGTCAGAATGAGCGCGCCCATCGTAAACCCCGCGGCGGGTATAGTTATCCGCCAGCGTTGACGGGGTACCAGCATCGATGCGCTAGCTGCCAGCACAACGGCATAAATCCAGGCCGTAATATTTAGCGGCAACGACAAACCGCTGCCTCCGTTATTCGGCCAGTAGAGATGCATTGCCCCGCCCCAGAACAGCAGACTGACAACGAGCAATACTTTCTGCGCCGGCAGCGGCGCAATACGATGCAATGCGTTCATCATGCTACTGGTAGTTCAGCGTCCAGGTCCCGCTGGCGCTGAAGGGGCCGTATTCGAGAGTCTGATTTTTTATCGCCGACGGTTCCGCCGCGACCCATGCCAAAAAGTTCAGCGTCATCGAGCCTTCAGTAATCTCTTTGACTGATGTGCTTTCATCAAGGCGGATTGCCGTACCATCCTCTTCGCTCATTCCAATGCCGATTCCGGAGGCGCCTTGTTCACTGCTATCCAGCGCCAGATGATCCGCCAGCTCCGCATCTTCACTGCCGCTGAAAGTGACCGAGATCCCGCGAAAAACCTCCGGGTTGCAGTCGCGTAACTCAATGCTGAATTTTTTTGGCTTACTGCGCCCCGAGAGATAGAGATCCTGCGTCGCGATTTGCCCGAAATCGACCTCGATTTTATCGCCTCCTGGCGCAAGACTGCAGGCCAGCGCTCGAACGGTGCCGTGAAAATACATATCGCCGCCGACCAGCTTAGTATCGGCCTGCGCCATGCCGCCAAGCAGTAGCGCGCTGGTCGCGATTAACGCCGTAAATCTCATGGCATCCCCCTACTGAAACTGCGCGACTACGGTGGCAGAGGCTTCAAACTCACCTTCTTTCACACTACCCACACCCGGTTTTGCCACCGGCGCGGCGGTAAGATTCCAGTCGCCCTGGTTCTGGTAAAACCCCTTCACGTTGTAGAATTGATTGGGCACGACGGTGCCGCCGCTCGCGTCTTTAATCACGATGCCAAGGTCGTCGCGCTTTTGTCCGCCGCTCAGCGTGCCGAGGAGATGATCGTTAAACCCCGCCGTGCCTGACGCCGTGGTAGTTTGTACGCCAAGATTAATGTTCAATGCGCCCTGATCGAAGCTTCCCCCCTCGCAGACCACATGAATGGGGATCGACTTGCTGTAGTTGGTGCCGTTGAGCCGGGCGGCGGAGCCTGGCAAATCGCCAAATTCAATGCTGATTTTGTCCCCGCGATTGAAGGTGCATTTATCCGGCACGGTAATGAGCCCGGATTTAATGACCACACGGGAAATTGGCGTTGTCGGCGTAGGGCCAGCGCTACCCAGACGTCCAGCAACCTCCACCAGCGACTGAGAGGTGATATTGATGCCGTTAATAATGGGTTTAGTGACAATAAACGTCACTTTTCCTTTAGAGCCACTTTCAATGTTAGTGGCTCGCTCGTAGCCCTTGCGCTTTTTGCAGCTGTGGTCGTTGTAGCGATTCGAAAAGTTGGTGAACGGCGCCTGAACATAGTTGTTATACCGCCCGGCGACCCATACCTGGACTTCCACATCCAGGTACTCATTCAGACGAAAACGGTTCGCTCCCTGATTAGAAGGCGGCATGGTGGTCGTGGTGGTGTAGTAAATCGGCTGTCGCGAGATGTCGGCCTGCTCACAATGAAAATCCACGACATACCAACTGCCCAAATTCCAGGTGAACGGATCCGTTCTGCCGCCCTCGTGGTTTTTGCTGACATCCAGCGAGCTCAGTTCAATATCGTACTGATGCGGCGAACCGCCCTGTGGTTCTCCCTCACCGAGGGTAAATGCCTGCCCGGCTAGCGGACAGCCCGCCAGGGCGACCCACAGCAGTGCTTTGTGCAATACGCTCATAGATACTCCAGCTTAAGTCTGACCAGACCGTTAAATTCGCCAGCGGTCACCTCCTGCCCAAAAGATTCCAGCGCGGCAAGAAAGTGAATCGCGTTATCGCCCGGTTTGAGGATCCACATGCGTTGCGGTTGATTCAGGTGGATCAACTGGTTGCGTTCGGTCAGTAGCCGAATGCCCGCGCCGCGCACATCGCCGCGAATCCGCCCAAGATCGCTGTTTTCCGGCGCGCCTTCGGCCATCAGCGTCATTGAAACGCCACGCTCCACCGTACTGTGCGACAGCTCAGGGAGCTCGCTGGTCTGCCCAGGGAAGTCCTTTAACGTGTGCCCGGAGCCTTTTAAGCAGCCATTCAGGTGCAGCGTCACCAATACCGGATCGCTGCGATCGCCGCTCTGGCGAAAGCGGCTGGCGGAAATATCGCCGAGATCGATGGTCTGATCGCGTGAAGCCATATCCAGCACGCACGGCGAAACGAAAACCCGGCCATGAAAGCGGACGTTGCCATACTCGCCGGAAACGTTGCTCATATCATGGCGGCCGCTTGTGGCCTGAACCGTGCAGGCCATGCCTGCCATCAGCAGAGCGCAAAGCATCTTTTTCATTTACGAGTCCTTTACCGGGGCTGTTGCTCCATCGGCAATGCTTTACACACATTGCCTGTGCAGCTGAATTTCAATTCAGGGTGACCGCCAAAATCGTTCACGTACATCATGCTGAACTGGCTGACGCTGGCGTCCGATACCTTGAAATCGAGAGAGGATTTCGGCGAGATCATAATCCCCGGGAAATCAGTCAGTCTGCCGCCGCCCTGGGCTTCAGGTTTGCGGCTTAAGCCGATTAAGGTGACGAAGTATGGCGTTGGGTTATCCACGGTCCAGCGCTGACCCTGCTTGTGAAAGATCAGTTGGTTTTGCCACACCGCTCCCGGCGTTTCCGGCACGATAGCTGTCGGCCGATAGAACAATTTGATTCGCGACTGCATCGCCAGCTGCAGCACGTTCGGCTTATCCGGTTTTGGCGGAATTTCACGCACGTTCAGATAGAAGAGACTCTCGCGATCCTGCGGCAACGCGTTAATTCCGCTGGTTTTCGTCACGCGGGCGATTCCCTTCTGCCCACCGTTAATCCGTTGCAGCGGCGGTAAGACCATTAATGGCGAGGTAATTTTTGTGCCGTGGGCATCTTCTACCCACGACTGAGCCAGAAAGGGAATGCTCGGGCTGGTGTTGGTTAAGTTCGCACTTACCGAGCGCGCATCGCCGGTGATGATCATGCGGGTACGGTCGAGCGCAATACCCGCCCATGAAGCATTGATCTGGGCAATAAAAAACAGGCCACAGGCCACGGGTTTAAGCCAACGCTGGGCGAAATTAAAAGCTTGATTATTCATGACAAAATTCATTCAGGTTATTGAAATTATTCACAAGGCAACAGTACGTTGCCTTCCGGGTTGATTTGTTGCGGCACCTGCAGATGACACTGCGCGCGGCCAGCCCAGGCAACGGAAAGACGCTCGGAAGGATTCACCCCAGCAATCCAGGCCATGCCGTTTTCCATCACCATGGCGACGCTGACGCCGTTGGCGTTAAACACTTCGGCGCCAAACGGCGGCGTCGAGCCATCCTTCAGGCGCAGCAGCGCCATCATTTTTTGCCCCTGCGCGACGGCAAAGCGCTGGTAGCCAATGGCGCCTTCCGTCAGGGTGTTAGTCACGATCGCTTTGGTCGCGGAAATGTCCTCGTCCATGGCGTCCACATCGATACGCGTATCAAAGCTGTGATAGCTGACGACATCCGGTACGACGGCAATACCGAAGCGATTTGAGTGCGCCTGTTCGCCGTTAAGCGGCACATTGGCAACGCCATCGGTATCAACCATCACTCTGGCGGTATTCATTGACGCCTGGCTGTTATGTAGCGCCGCGCCGTGACGCGTCGCCGTAAAGCCGCCGCGTACCGTGCCGCCAACGGAGAAATAGCGTGATTGCTGCCAGCTGACGTTGGATTCCAGTTCCGCCATCATGCTGCGGTGCTGGTAATAGCCATCAAATGCCGTATGACCTTCCCCGGAAACCCCTGCGCGCAAGCGCCACGGATTGTTACGATCGCGGTTATCGGAATACGAAACCATTTGGCTGGTCTGGTTACCGCTGTTCTGTAATTCATAATCCATAGAGCGGCCATCGCCCCATGGCACTGAAATTGAAAGCGAGAGACTGTCGTCGCGTTTGCCCTGATACTCAGAGCGATAAGCCGCAAGGTTGGCGCTGATCCCCTGGATACCCGCGAAGGAAAAACTGTGTCCCATCGATAACCCGTAACGATCCTGGGAACCGCGATCCCAATAGTTCTGGTGGGTATAGGTGAGGTAGAGCGTGGTCGCTAAATGCGGATCGTCAGCAAAAAAGGTTTTGTTGCCGGTAACGGTGTACATCTCTTTTTCGTTGCCGGCGCTGTTGTTACTTTCATACTGCTCGTCGAGAAACTGCGAGAAGGTGCGGAAGTTACGCTGTGAAAAGCGATACCCGGCAAAGGTAATCGCGCTGTTGTACTCATCAAAGGTTTTGGCATAGCTGAGCTTAAAGGACATACCTTTTTGTTCAGCCTGATGCTTCACCCGACTCACGGATTGCGTCGCATCTGCCGACAGCGCTCCCAGCCAGCTTAAATCCCGTCCAATCCCCATCGACCAGGCGTTGTAGCGCTCGCCGGTGAGCAACGCGCCGCCGTACAGTGACCATGCATTGCTCACCCCCCAGGAAAAATCGCCGCTATAAAACGCAGGGCCCTGAACGTCGTGGTTATAACGCGATGGCTTGCCGACCGCGGCGTTGTAGCGAACATAGCCCGGGCGCGTCAGGTAAGGAATATCAGCCGTATTGACCTGAAAAGTTTGTACGCTGCCATCCTGCTCTTCGACCCGCACATCCAACGTACCGCGTACCGAGCCGTGCAGATCCTGAATATTAAACGGCCCCGCAGGAACGGTGGTTTGATAGATAACACGGCCCTGCTGACTGACGGTAACCTTCGCATTACTACGGGCGATGCCGTGCACTTCAGGCGCGTAGCCCTGTAAATTTGGCGGCAGCATACGCTCGTCGCTGGCAAGGTTGACCCCGGTGAAGCGCACCGAATCAAAAACCTGAGAATTCAGATAGATTTCGCCGACCGTCAGTTTTGCAGCCTGCATCGGTAACGGGCGATAAGCATAGATCTGATCCCAGTCGATACGCCCATGATTACCATCTGAAGCGTAATTGGCCTGATACTGGCCACGAAAACGCCATGCGCCGAGGTTAAAACCTGTCTGCCCATAGCCGGACAGCGAGCGATAATGATCGCCGCCCTGTTCGTAATGCGTGGCCTGCCCTGAGATGCTGTAGTCAAAAATCAGCCCGGCGACGCCGTTATCCCAGCGCTCCGGCGGCGTCCAGTCTGGGTCGGTATATTTCATCCATGCCTGAGGCACGGTAATGTCCAGTACGCCTGCGCTATTATTCAGCGCCACACCCGGCAGGCGGGAAATGTCATAGCAGTTTGCGTTAAGCGGATGAATATGGGTCAGCGCCTCTTCTTTGAGCGCCAGTAATTCAAGTTGTTGCGGCGTCAGACACGCCATAGATTTATGTGAATTGGCCGGATCGGCGATATAACGGATTGACTGTTGAGGAATCTCCTGGCTGTTAATACGAACATCCAGCAGATATTCTCCGGGAGCCACAAAGTTGCCTTCGGAAAAACGCTGTAAATCGACATTGTGCCTGTCGCTGGCATCCAGTACGTCGGTATTAAATTCAATGGCCTCATCCGCTTCAGCCCATGAAGCGGCGCAGACCAGAGCAACAAAAAGCGCCAGACGTTTTTTATCTGTTTTCAGCGTGATCATTTTCGTTCGCAACCTTCAGATACCCGAATTGCAGTGCAGCTCAGAGATAATTCACAACAAAATGCGTGACCGCAGTAAATTCGCCAGATGTCATTCTTCCATCGCGGGAGATCAAATAAGCCGTAAATTTGAGCGTATTTTTTCCTGGGTTAAGTACATAGTCCGGTGATGGTTCGCCCAGGTGAATTTGCTGTCCTTTGCTGTCGTATATTTCTATCGCTAAATTTTCAGTTTCCGATTGCACGCTCAAATAATCTGGATTGTCGCTATCGGCTGCGCCGGAAAAGGTAATATTGGCGCGTTGAAACACATTACCGGGATGTTGAGAATCCCCTAGTGAGCATCCCAGCAAATGAATGCTGAAATCATGCGCAGATACTTTTTCAGGTTTTCCGGAAATATCTCTGGCTGAGAGGTCATCAAATTCAACCAGTAGCGACCGGTCGCGCGGATCGACATAACAAGCAGCTTCAATAATATTTCCCCGCATACGCATTTTTCCGGGCGTACTGACAAGACGGTTGGTGTCAGCCAAAACCCATGCAGGCGATATAAAGATAAAAAGCAGTAAAATACGCCATCCAGGCATAACCGCATTTCCTTTCAGTTATTCGCAGGAAGGGTTAAGCAGGCGCGTTAATGCGCCCGCTGCAGATCGTTACTGATAATCGATCTGGAAATTAACGGTAGATTCAAAATCACCCGGAGTTACCGCTGCAGATGCGTTGTTTGCCTGCAGGTAAGCGACGAAATCAATGTCGGTTTCGCCATCGGTAATGTTGACCTGAGAGGCAGCTTTACCCCACTCAACATCCTGGTTGCCGCTGTCAACCATACCGATGCCTGCGCCCTTGGCGGTACCAGAGGTGAAGGCGGCTAGCGCGTTGTTGTCGGCATCAATCGTTGCCGGGGTATAAGTCACAGTAGCGGTTTTTGCGACAGTCGTATCGCAACCCTGCAGAACAATTTTGGCATGTTTAACGCCAGCACGTTGGTTGTCTTTTAACTGAGAAGTTGGGATCTCGCCAAAATTCACCTGCACCGGGCTGGATTCTGGCGCCAGACCACATGCGGAATTAACGAGAGAGCCGGTGAAGTGGATTTTACCGTTAGTCGGTTCAACATTTTTTGCAGCGAAAGCAGAAGATGCAGTAAAAGTCATTCCCGCCATCAGCGCACAGGCCACAGCCACGTTTTTCATTTTCATATTACTACTTAACCTTATATCTGTTTTTTGGTTATTCCGACGATCTATTTCCGCAGACAATTCCTGCCCGGGAAAACCCGATCTCGCGGTAGCGGCAGTGCATATCCTTGCAAACAATCCATCTTAAACCGCACCGTATTTTGAAGTTCATTGGTATTCCATCAGAAATACCGTCCACAGTCGTTTACGCTGTTTCGGGGCTTATATTAAGTCGACGAAAAATTGACACAATGCCAAAATACGGAATCAATCAAACTCAGGAAATCGTGTTGCTTTCCCGTCTGCAGATCGATCTTTTACCTAAAAATCAGCCAAAAAACACGCACCCAACAGTTTTAATATCTATTATTTATGGTTTTTATAGAGCTTTTAACTATCAACTATTTTTTAATTTAGAACAGATAACTGGCAAAATATATTTATAAAATATTTTTAAAAATTGAAAGGGATACCAAAAGTGAGTGCTGACAATAAGATAGTGAAAGAAAGGAAGGAGAATGAATGATTACATAAAGAATATTAAAATATTGTTATGTAAATGATAATAAAGCGATCTATGGCACAACCTCTTTTTATAAATGAATTATGTTATGCTGTTGCTTCCCCCACTCGAATGCGAGATATCCTGCTTTAAAGGAGACATCAGTGATTTCTCATATACCAATAAACAAAATTAAATCCGTAATTATTGGTGATGGTTTAGTTTTCAGACCACTTAAAAATACCCTAAAAGACGTGGCATCTGGTGAAATAGCCACATTGAATAATGTGGCCACACAATTACTGCTCTATTTGTTGCAAAATGGTAAAGAGATATCTTCGCGCGATGAAATTCTGCTAAATGTTTTTCAGCAGAATGGCGCCAGAGCGACGGATGCGAATCTTAACCAGCACATTTCATTTTTGCGCAAAGCCATTACGTCAACAGGTCATCCTGCAGAACTCATCGTTACCATTCCTCGTATTGGATTTCGGATGGGCGACGTCAATATCAATATTCAGCAAATGGAAGAAGCGCAAACGGCCGCCAGAGTTGCCTATGTTGCATCGACGCCGAGGAGAAAGAAACCAAACCGGTGGCCTGTCGCTATCACAGCGTTAATTACCAGCATCGCCGTGCTGGCAACAGCGTGGTTAACATGGATACCCAATCATATAGCCATGACGGACGCGGCTATCTTGCGAACCATCGACTACGAGCAATGCCGTGTACATATATTAGGAAATGCCCTCACAGACACGATAACCGAAAAGAAGGCGCTGGATATTTTCAAGTCCGTGGGGATTAGCCCCAACTGCTCGCACCCTAAAGACCTGTATCTTAATACCTGGGCGAGCAACCATAACCTGGTTGATTGGTCGTTTGCCGCTGAATGCGGCCTCAACCTCGGCTATTACCATTGCATCAGCCAGTATCGCCATCATGAGGAATGATATGAAGCAGGAAAGCGATCACTCTTTTTTACTCTGGTCAGTCGTAATTGTCATTATTGGGCTGGCCGCTATCGCTTATTTGATTATCACTGGGAATGCTAAAAAACAAGAAATCAGTTTTTCCTGCTCCTCGGAATTCACGTCGATACTCGACATCCAGAATACCAAAAAGGAACTCCACGGAATCATGCTGATTACCAGCTACAACTCCGGGCACCTTTCATTATCAGTGCAAGGAAAGCTCAAAAGCGATGACGGCGAGTTTGCTGTAAACCGAAAATTGTTCTTTCGGTATGCTCGTCCGCTTGGACATACTGCCGGCGTTTTCATGCTCACTCCCGAGGGACGCGAAAAATCCCCCGATGATGAAGCAACGGACGCTGTCGATTATCTCTTCTTCGACGCTTACGAACGTGCCGACAAGCTGTATATGTTAAAGCGGCTGAATGAGGAAACGGTTCTTATTGGCGATAACTTTTCACCCCGCTTTGCCTGCGTAATGAATCACTTCGCGGATTAATCACCTTCTGGATATGCGTCGGGTTAAGGATGACCTGATGTATCTCTAAATATGAATGGCACGATTATGCGAGATACTTACAGTAAGACAACATGTGAAGCCGTCAGGCGACTTCATCAGGATATAGCAGACAGTGAAGTTTATCAGATGTCCATGTACCCGAAGGAGCGTGTAGTGGCGCAGCGTGGGGTTATTCTGGGGCAGAATGCCCCCTTATTCGTTGGGATAAGAAAATTCAGCAGTGACTAGATGTGACTCTGATTTATCAGATTGGACGTCATACGCGAAGTTATACCTCTTTCCAGATGTAAACTTAAATCCGAATACAGGAAGACAGTCACCCTTCGGTATATAAACAGGCTTGTCATCCAAAATCTTGTGAAGAGAGTCGCTATTATCGCTATTGATTTGAATAGCAGTGATCCGTTCCTGTGGCTCCAGTGGTGACACCACACAAACTTGATTATCTTTGATTAATGCCGTTGTAGATTCACGATCTACCATTCGATCGCCAGGCCCCGGACATCCCGTTAAGAGAAATACAACACCCAGCAACATTTTGTTCTTCATGTTTAACGCCCCTTCCCTGTTACGATTTTCTGGTAAAGCGAAGGGACATCCTGCAACATATCTACGCCCCTGTACATCCCCATGCGCCCCGATCTCTGATAGTAGGACCACTTACTTATCCCATAAACCAGCAGTAACCAGTAATCAGCTAAAATAGAGGCTTGCTGTTCAAGAGAGTAATCGGTGAGTTTTTCTTTATCCAGCTTGTAGGTATATTCAGCAGCCCAGCTAAAAGCTCCCCGCATTCTCACCCATTGTCCGTGCTGGTGTTGCCAGACATGCCCCAGCTCATGGATGAAAACATATTTATCTTCGATGAAAACTGAGTTTGCAGAAAAGTCTTCCCTGTACATCGACTTTCTGTACCACAACTCCCCGTTGGGAGTCATCGCATAATTTTGTTTCTGTAGTCCAAATGGTAAATAGCTGTCGCAATGAATCCAGACACGGCTATAAACTATCGAATCACCGAATACCCTACGAGCCATTGCTATCTCGCCTAACGTCATCCGGCGTAATGTTCCTTCCTCTGCCTGGGCGCTCATAAACAGTCCTCCTTGTATGTTTTATATCAGGGTATCCAGGGGGCATAAAATGCGCAACTAACAGATTTTGTGCAATAGAAACCATAAAGCCCCGTTGGTGATACAGCAACAAGCGGAGCGTAACAACTTCATTAGATTGTCTGATAGATCACACCTTATCAGGGTGCTCGTGTACCTTTCGGAGCGTGAGCGAAGCGCTGGCAGAGTTGAATCTGTAGCTATCTATCCACCTGTTTATGAGGCTGTGCAGCCTTTACATTGGGCTTAAATGCGTGTGACCAATCTGTCGATGAAATGACAATGCCCAGTTAGGTTTTTGTTCACGTTGTACTATCGCGGTATGACTCTGGAACTGCCGCCAACGTTAAGTTTAACTTTCATCTAACCGTTAACTTCACGTGACAACTAACAGTGTATTTTTGAGTGGTACTACGAGAGATTGCTTATATATACGGGGTCAGTAACCTGTTTCAAAAACAGCAAGTTACAAAACATGCGTGACTACAAGAGAAATTCTGGAGCGGGCGAAGGGAATCGAACCCTCGTATAGAGCTTGGGAAGCTCTCGTTCTACCATTGAACTACGCCCGCGAAGAGGTGCGAAAAGCATTATAGACCTTACGTACCCTGTGGCAAGCCCGGATTGGGCTAACTGCTGATAAAATAACCTTTTAGCACTTAGGCTTACTGCCTTGCGGCGGCAGATAACGCAGCGGGTCGATGGCCGTGGCGCGATAGCGAATCTGGAAATGCAGCCGTACGGAATCGGCGTCCGTACTGCCCATGGTCGCAATCTGCTGGCCAATCTTCACGCTCTGGCCGTTGTTAACCATCATCTTATCGTTATGCGCATACGCGGTGATGTAATCCTCGTTATGCTTAATCATGATCAGGTTGCCGTAGCCGCGCAGCTGGTTGCCGACGTAAACCACCTTACCGGCGCCAGCGGCGTAAACCGGCTGGCCGCGGGTACCGGCGATATCAATACCTTTATTGCCGCCATCGCGGGTGGAGTACGGCATCACCACCTTACCGCTGGTCGGCCAGCGCCAGCAGCGCTGCCCCACCGGCGGCCATGAGGACTGCGGCACCGCCGATGATGGCGTTACGGCGGCTGTGCGGGTGCTGGAGGATTTTTTCCCGGCGGTGCTGCTTTTTGCTTTCGAACCGCCATTAAGTTTCAGTTTCTGCCCGACTTCAATAGTGTATGGCGGAGAGATGTTATTCAGGCGCGCCAGATCGCGTACGCTGGTGCCGGTGCTACGGGAGATCGCATACAGCGTATCGCCGCGCTTCACGGTATAGGTGGAACCAGAATCCGATGTGCTGGAACAGCCGGCTAACACCAGGCTACCAAGCAGCATCATCGCGATATAAAAGCGTGTTTTCATCAGGCGTCCTGCACTCAACGGTTTCTCATCTCGGCGTCATGGACGAATATCATACCAGCCCGAGGGACGATCCCCAATGTCCTACGGTTTTTCTACGACCTCTACTCCCTTCGGCGCGCTAAATGGATAGCCTCCGGCAATAATATCCATCAGCGCCGGGAGATACGACATCGACGGTAATTTCACCAGCGCCGGATAAAATATCTGCGGCGAGGGGAAGACATCAACCACATAGCAATGAGGCAGTTTTTCAGCATTCACTTCCGAGGATGGCAACAATGTCGCCGCTTCCAACCCGCCCTCCAGCCAGTCGAGGATCACCCCTGGTTGGGTAATATGCATAATCACTTTCGCGCTGACGCCGGATTTACGAAACAGGTCCATCAGCATCTCATAGGTGCCGGAATCTTTCGCCCGGTGAAGCAGCACCAACGGCATCGTCGCCAGCGCGTTATAATCGAAGGGGTTAGACGGCGACTGCGGCAAACATTTTTTATTAATGACGGCTACCAATTTTATCGGGTCGAAGGAGACATAATCGAAACCCTCACTACGGTAGGGACGCTGTATTAAGGCCAGGTCGATAGCGCCTTCATTTAATAACGTTTCCAGATGACTTGAATCGGTCACCGAGATATTTATTGCCGTCTCTGGATTTCGCCGATAGAGCTCCATTAATAAAGGCTGAAAATAGTTTTGATAAAGATGCGTTAAGCCAACGCGCACTTCCGCACGGGTCTTTTGCGCAATATCGGCCGTTTCCCTGGCGGTATCTTCCACCTGGCGTAATATTTCACACCCCTTACGATAAAGAAAATAGCCTGCTTCCGTTGGTTCAATACGGTTGCCGCGGCGTTCAAAAAGCGACACCTGCAGCTCTTCTTCCAGCTCTTGTATCCGCTTACTGAGCGGCGGCTGCGCCATGTTGAGCGATTTCGCCGCCTGGCTAACCGAGCCATGTTCGACCACCCGGCAAAAATAGCGTAAGCGTTTCAGATCCATTATCTAACCCCTCTTTATCTGCAGGTCAGTATTGCACTAATGGTATCAAAGAAAAAGCCGCGGAAAATTCCTCTATTTTAATTAATCATTTCTTAACAGCTTTTTAAATTAAACCTTTTTGATCTACTGAGCATCCGGTAAACGGTATTTGTTTAATTAGTCGAACAAAAATATTGTGCGGTTAGCGAAATTGCTTTCCCAAGGAACACTCATGGCACACTCAGATAAAAAAGCGCCGTCATCGGTGCATGATTTACGCTCTGCCCTGGCGCTATTAAAAACGCTACCGGGCGAATATGTTGAAACCGATACCGAAGTCGATCCCCACGCCGAACTCTCCGGCGTTTATCGCTACGTGGGCGCCGGTGGTACCTGCCAGCGTCCGACGCGTAAGAACGGCCCGGTGATGGTATTCAACAACATCAAGGGCTTCAACGACATCAGCGTAGCCATCGGTCTGAACGGTTCACGCCAGCGCGTCAGCCAGTTCCTGCAGTGTGAACCGGCGAAACTGGGCCACCTGTTAAAGGACTCCGTTGAAAATGCCATTGCCCCGACCATGGTGCAGGGCGCGGCGGTATGCCAGGAAGTGGTGCACCTCGCCAGCGATGATGATTTCGATCTGCGCAAGCTGCTGCCTGCGCCAACCAACACCGAAGAAGACGCTGGCCCGTATATCACCATGGGCCTGTGCTATGCCTCCGACCCGCAAACCGGTGAATCCGATATCACCATTCATCGTCTGTGCGTACAGAGCCGCGATGAGCTCTCAATGTGGCTGACGCCGGGCCGCCATATCGATGCCTTCCGCATGAAGGCGGAAGCGGCGGGACAGCCGTTGCCGATCTCGATTAGTATCGGCGTGGACCCGGCTATCGAAATCGCCGCCTGCTTTGAACCGCCGACCACTCCGCTGGGCTTTGATGAGCTAAGTATCGCCGGCGCGCTGCGCGGCCATCCGGTGGAGATGGCGCAGTGTAAAACCATTAATGAAAAAGCCATCGCCCACGCCGAAATCGTTATCGAAGGCGAACTGCTGCCGAACGTACGCGTGCGTGAAGATCAAAACACCAATACCGGCCGCGCCATGCCGGAGTTCCCTGGCTATACCGGCGAAGCCAAAGCGGCGATTCCGGTCATTAAAGTTAAAGCGGTTACCCATCGTATCAACCCCATCTGGCGCACCACCGTCGGGCCAGGCGAAGAACATGTCAACATGGCCGGGATCCCGACCGAAGCCAGTATTCTCGATATGGTAGAACGCGCCATGCCGGGCAAATTGCTCAACGTCTTCGCCCACTCGGCAGGCGGCGGCAAGCTGCTCGCGGTGCTGCAATTCAAAAAATCGTCTCCAGCCGATGAAGGCCGCCAGCGCCAGGCTGCGCTACTGGCATTCTCCGCCTTCCCGGAACTCAAACACGTTATTCTGGTAGATGAAGATGTTGATATTTTCGATAGCGACGACGTGCTATGGGCGATGCAAACCCGTTACCAGGGCGATGTCGATACCGTGGTGATCCCTGGCGTACGCTGCCATCCGCTCGACCCGTCGCAGGTGCCGGAATACAGCCCCAGCATTCTGCAGCAGGGAATGTCGTGTAAAACCATTTTCGACTGCACCGTACCGTTCCATCTGAAGCACAACTTTGAGCGCTCTAAGTTCAAAGCGGTTGATGTAAAACGTTTCCTGCCGGATTTCGAATAAGGGCAAAGACCATGACACCACGCATCATCATTGGCATTAGCGGCGCGTCCGGATTCCAGTACGGCGTCAAAGCGCTGGAGCTTCTGCAGCCGCTGGCGGTAGAAGTGCACCTTGTGGTCTCCAAAGGTGCGGAAAAGACCTGCGAGCTGGAAACGGACTACCGCTTAGACGAAGTGATGGCGCTGGCTGACGTGGTACACCCGATTAACCACCTGGGCGCATCTATCTCCAGCGGATCGTTTAAAACGCTGGGGATGTTAGTCGCCCCCTGCTCGATGCGGTCATTGGGCGCTATCGCCCACTGTCTCACCGATAATCTGCTCACCCGCGCGGCGGACGTGGTGCTGAAGGAGCGCCGCCGGCTGGTGTTGTTAGCACGCGAGACCCCGCTCAATCTCGGCCATATACGCAATATGGCGGCGGTTACCGAGATGGGCGGCATCATCTTTCCACCGGTTCCGGCGCTCTATCAACGCCCGCAAAGCGCAGATGACATTATTACCCATAGCGTGAACCGCGCGCTCGACCTCTTTGATCTTGAGGTCAATAACATCCCGCGTTGGGGTGAAGGCGCGCTGCATTACGCGTAACAGGAACTCGCAATGTTAATTGGTCCATATGTAAATGGTTCCGCCGTGATTATCGGCGGATTGATCGGCGCAATGGCCGGAGGCAAACTTCCGGAACGCGTCAAAACCGCGCTACCGATGACCTTTGGTCTCTGTTCCGTCGGCCTGGGCATCACCCTGGTGCTGAAGGTGAAATATATGCCGGCGGTAGTGCTGGCGATGGTACTCGGCGCTTTCCTCGGCGAACTGCTGCATCTGGAAAAACGCATCGGCAGCGCGGCGGGTTCAACGCGCGGCTTGATTAATAAAGTTTTGCCGCCCGTTCAGGGGTTAGGCCATGAAGAGTTCACCGAAAAATTCGTCGCTATCCTGGTGCTGTTTTGCGCCAGCGGTACCGGTATTTTCGGCGCCATGACCGAAGGTATGAGCGGCGATCCGTCAATCCTGTACATTAAAACGATCCTCGATCTGTTCACTGCCGGGATATTCGCAACCCTGCTGGGCTACGCGGTGATGACCATCGCTATCCCGCAGATCGTTATTCAGGTGGCGCTGGCGATGCTGGCGGTATTTATTCTGCCGATGATCACCCCGTCAATGATGGCGGATTTCTCCTGCGCCGGTGGATTGCTGATGGTAGCGACCGGGTTGCGCATCTGTAACATCAAGCTTTTCCCGGTCGCCAACATGCTACCAGGGCTTGTTTTGGTAATGCCTTTCTCCCATTTATGGGCTACCCTAGTGGCCTGAGTACATGACCCGGCGGGTTTGTGCCGGGTCATTTATTTTTTTCAGGAGTCGTCATGGCCGGGGAACACGTCATTTTGCTGGATGAGCAAGATAAACCCACAGGTATGCTGGAGAAGTATGCCGCCCACACGCTCGATACCCCTTTGCATCTCGCGTTTTCCTGCTGGTTGTTCAATGAGCAAGGCCAGTTCCTGGTCACGCGCCGTTCGCTTAGCAAAAAAGCCTGGCCCGGCGTGTGGACTAACTCGGTGTGCGGACATCCGCAACAGGGCGAGACCTTCGAACAGGCCGTCACCCGGCGCTGCCGCTTCGAACTGGGCGTCGAGATCGCTGATATTGCCCCCGTCCACCCGGCTTTCCGCTACCGCGCCGTCGCCCCGAATGGCATCGTCGAAAACGAAGTGTGCCCGGTTTTTGCCGCACGCGTGGTCAGCGAACTACAACCGAATGATGATGAAGTCATGGATTATCAGTGGGTTGAGCTGCCGGAAATGTTAAGCGCGCTGGCTGCTACCCCGTGGGCCTTTAGCCCGTGGATGGTGCTGGAAGCCAAAAACAAAAACGCGCGTCAGGCGTTGATAGACTTTGTCGCGCGTTTACGCGCGTAACCGCGAGTGACGAGCATTAAAGACCCAGGCTACGCCAGAGACGAAGCTTGACATCAGACATAAAAAAACCCGGCAAGCCGGGTTTTTTGCTTTTCGCGAAAAGCGATTATTTTTGCGGACGCATCGCCGGGAACAGAATAACGTCGCGGATGGTGTGGCTGTTAGTGAACAGCATCACCATACGGTCGATACCGATACCCAGACCGGCGGTCGGCGGCAGGCCGTGTTCCAGCGCGGTGACGTAGTCTTCGTCATAGAACATCGCTTCGTCGTCGCCGGCGGCCTTCGCGTCAACCTGATCCTGGAAACGCTGCGCCTGGTCTTCGGCGTCGTTCAGCTCGCTAAAGCCGTTACCGATTTCGCGGCCGCCGATGAAGAATTCAAAGCGGTCGGTGATTTCCGGGTTCACGTCGTTACGACGGGCCAGCGGAGAAACTTCTGCCGGGTATTCGGTGATGAAGGTCGGCTGGATCAGATGCGCTTCCGCCACTTCTTCGAAGATCTCGGTCACGATACGGCCCAGACCCCAGCTCTTCTCAACTTTGATGCCGATAGACTCAGCGATCGCTTTCGCGGAATCGAAGTTATCCAGATCCGCCATCTCGGTTTCCGGACGGTATTTCTTAATCGCTTCACGCATGGTCAGTTTTTCGAACGGCTTGCCGAAATCGAAAGTCTGATCGCCATAAGGCACCGCGGTATTACCGAGGATGTCCTGCGCCAGGGTGCGGAACAGGGATTCGGTCAGCTCAATCAGATCTTTATAATCCGCATACGCCATATAGAGTTCCATCATGGTGAACTCTGGGTTGTGGCGAACGGAGATCCCTTCGTTACGGAAGTTACGGTTGATTTCGAAGACGCGTTCGAAGCCGCCAACCACCAGACGCTTGAGGTACAGTTCCGGCGCGATACGCAGGTACATGTCCAGATCCAGCGCGTTATGATGGGTGATGAACGGACGCGCGGAAGCGCCGCCTGGGATCACCTGCATCATCGGGGTTTCCACTTCCATAAAGCCGCGGCCAACCATGAACTGACGGATGCCAGCCAGGATCTGCGAACGTACTTTGAAGGTGTTACGGGATTCGTCGTTGGAGATCAGATCGAGGTAACGCTGACGGTAACGCGCTTCCTGATCCTGCAGGCCGTGGAATTTGTCCGGCAGCGGGCGCAGGGCTTTAGTCAGCAGACGCAGCTCGGTGCAGTGGATGGACAGCTCGCCGGTTTTGGTTTTGAACAGCTTACCGCGGGCGGCGATGATGTCGCCGAGATCCCATTTTTTGAACTGATCGTTGTAGACGCCTTCCGCCAGGTCATCGCGCGCGACGTACAGCTGAATACGGCCGCCGACATCCTGCAGGGTAACGAAAGACGCTTTACCCATGATACGACGGGTCATCATGCGGCCAGCAACGGCCACTTCGACATTCAGCGCTTCCAGCTCTTCGTTTTCTTTGGCATCGAAGTCAGCGTGCAGTTGGTCAGAGGTATGGTCACGACGGAAATCGTTCGGGAATGCGACGCCCTGCTCACGCAGCGCAGCCAGCTTCTCACGACGGGTTTTCAGTTCATTATTAAGGTCAATTGCCGCGTCAGCGCCCTGTGCTTGTTGTTCAGACATGTTGGTTCCTCATAACCCTGCTTTCAAACTTGCTTCGATAAATTGGTCCAGGCTGCCATCGAGCACCGCCTGAGTGTTGCGGGTTTCCACCCCGGTGCGCAGATCTTTAATACGCGAGTCGTCCAGCACGTAAGAGCGGATCTGGCTGCCCCAGCCGATGTCGGATTTGTTATCTTCCATCACCTGCTTCTCGGCATTTTTCTTCTGCATTTCCAGCTCATAAAGCTTCGCTTTCATCTGCTTCATGGCCTGGTCTTTGTTCTTGTGCTGCGAACGGTCGTTCTGACACTGCGTCACCAACCCGGTCGGAATGTGGGTAATACGCACCGCGGATTCCGTACGGTTAACGTGCTGACCACCGGCGCCGGAGGCGCGGTATACGTCGATACGCAGGTCGGCTGGGTTAATTTCGATATCGATATCGTCATCAACTTCCGGGTAAACGAACGCCGAGCTAAAGGAGGTATGACGACGGCCGCCGGAGTCGAACGGGCTCTTACGTACCAGGCGGTGAACGCCGGTTTCAGTACGCAGCCAGCCGTAGGCGTAATCGCCCATGATTTTGATGGTCACGGATTTAATGCCCGCGACTTCACCTTCGGATTCTTCGATGATTTCGGTCTTAAAGCCGCGCGCTTCCGCCCAACGCAGGTACATGCGCATCAGCATACTCGCCCAGTCCTGGGCTTCGGTGCCGCCGGAACCGGCCTGAATATCAAGATAGCAATCGGCGCTGTCATATTCGCCGGAGAACATGCGGCGGAACTCAAGCTGCGCCAGCTTCTCTTCCAGCCCGTCCAGCTCGGCAACCGCTTCGTTGAAGGTCTCTTCGTCTTCGGCTTCTACCGCCAGCTCCAGCAGTCCGGCGACATCTTCCAGACCCTGGGTCATCTGATCCAGCGTTTCGACGATAGCTTCCAGAGAAGAACGTTCTTTACCCAGCGCCTGTGCGCGCTCAGGTTCGTTCCAGACGTCCGGCTGTTCCAGCTCGGCGTTTACTTCTTCGAGACGCTCTTTCTTCGCATCGTAGTCAAAGATACCCCCTAAGAACGTCGGAGCGCTCCGTGAGGTCCTGAATGCGGTTTTTTACCGGATTTATTTCAAACATGGTCGGTTTCTTTTAATGGATTTGTCAAAATGCGGTGATAAGAGCGGAATTCTACCGGATTCGCGCCCTTATTAATACACTGTTGTCAATTTGGCCAGAGGTGATCGATGATCAGCTGCAGGCTACGGTTGCCGCGGAACTCGTTGATGTCGAGCTTGTAGGCTAACTGTACTTCACGCACGCCGTTATCCGGCCAAATGGAAGTATCGATGTTGAAGGCAATACCGTCCAGCAGCGGCCCGCCGTCAACCGGTTCGACCATCACCTTCAGGTGACGCTCGCCCACCAGCCGCTGCTGCAGCAGGCGGAAACGGCCATCAAACAGCGGTTCCGGGAACATCTGCCCCCATGGCCCGGCATCGCGCAGCATCTGCGCCACTTCCATGCTCATCTCCGCCGCCGCCAGCGGGCCGTCGGAAACCACCTCGCCCTGCAATAATGCGGGATCCAGCCACTCGGTCACCAGCTCGCCGAAGCGCTGTTGAAACTCCTCAAAACGCGCCTCTTCCAGCGATAAGCCCGCCGCCATCGCGTGGCCGCCGAACTTCAGGATTAGCCCAGGATAAAGCGTATCAAGGCGCTCCAGCGCATCGCGCATATGCAGCCCCTGAATAGAGCGGCCAGAACCTTTGAGCGTGCCGTCGCCGGTAGGCGCAAAAGCGATAACCGGGCGATGGAAGCGCTCTTTAATCCGGGATGCCAGAATGCCGACCACCCCCTGATGCCATTGCGGATGGTACATCGCCAGCCCGCCGGGCAGGGTTTCGCTACTGCGTTCCAGTTGCTGACACAGGGTCAGCGCTTCGGCCTGCATCCCCTGTTCGATCTCTTTGCGCGTCTGGTTAAGCGCATCGAGCTCACTGGCCAGCACCCGCGCTTCGCCGATGTTATCGCACAGCAGCAGCGCGACGCCGACGGACATATCATCCAGCCGCCCCGCAGCGTTCAGGCGCGGCCCGAGGGCGAAACCGAGGTCGCTGGCGGCAAGCTTTTGCGGATCGCGGTTAGAAATTTCCAGCAGCGCTTTAATGCCTGGCCGACATTTTCCGGCGCGAATGCGGCTTAACCCCTGCCAGGTCAGGATGCGGTTGTTGGCATCCAGCGGCACGACGTCCGCAACGGTGCCCAGCGCCACTAAATCCAGCAGCTCGGCAAGGTTTGGCGCGGCGATACCGCGGGCCTCGAACCAGCCGTTATCTCGCAGGAAAGTGCGCAGCGCCAGCATCAGATAAAACGCCACCCCAACCCCGGCCAGCGATTTTGACGGGAAGTCGCAATCGCGCAGGTTAGGGTTAACGATGGCCTCCGCCGCTGGCAACGTCTCGCCCGGAAGGTGGTGATCGGTCACCAGCACCGGAATGCCCAGCGCATGGGCATGATCGACGCCGCTATGCGATGAAATACCGTTATCGACGGTCATGATCATCTGCGCGCCGCGCGCGTGCGCCTGATCGACCACTTCCGGGCTTAAACCATAGCCGTCTTCAAAACGGTTCGGCACCAGATAAGAGACGTTGCCGTAGCCCAGCGCGCGCAGCGCCAGCACGCTAAGGGCGGTACTGGTGGCGCCATCGGCGTCAAAATCGCCGACCACCACAATATGTAACCCTTTCTGGAAAGCGTCATGCAGCATTTCAACGGCTTTTTCAACGCCGGTGAGTTGCGTCCATGGCAACATGCCTTTGACGCCGCGCTCCAGCTCCTGCGCGCTGCGCACGCCGCGGCTGGCATACAGCCGCTGCAGCAGCGGCGGCAGGTCGGCGGGAAGGTCGACGCCATCAACCGCCTCGCGGCGGCGTAGTTGTATCTGTTGTTTCACGCGAATCAGTTACCGCTTGTCTGTTTTTGATGCTCGTCGAGGAAAGCTTTAAGCTCTTTCGGCCCCTGATAGCCTGGCAGCACCATACCATTGCTAAGGACCATCGCCGGGGTACCGTTGACGCCCATCTGTACGCCAAGCGTGTAATGTTTAGCGATATCCACATTGCAGCTCGCCGGCTGTACGCCCTTACCGTTCATGGCGTCATCCAGCGCTTTGTTGCGATCTTTCGCACACCAGATAGCTTTCATGTCCTGCTCGGCCTGGCTTTGCAGCCCCTGACGCGGGAAGGCCAGATAGCGCACGGTGATCCCCAGCGCGTTATAGTCGCTCATCTGCTCGTGCAGCTTGTGGCAGTAGCCGCAGGTGATGTCGGTAAAGACGGTAATGACATGCTGCTCCTTCGGCGCTTTATAGACAATCATCTCTTTGGATAAGGCGTTCAGCTTGCCGACCAGCAACTGGTTGGTGACGTTAACCGGCTGCGCGCCGCTGACGTCGTACATCGGTCCTTGAATAATGTGTTTACCATCGTCAGTGACGTACAGCACGCCGCTGTCGGTAAGCACCGTGCTCATCCCGGAAACCGGCGACGGTTGGATATCGGTGCTCTGCACACCCAGTTTCGCCAGCGACTGTTTGATCGCCGCGCTATCGGCATGCGCCGCGCCGGAGAGCGAGGCCGCCAGCAGGGTGAACATCAATAAACCTTTTTTCATACTCAGTCCTTTTATTCAGCACTCACGCCCGCGGGTGATGCTGTTGATGAAGTTGTCGTAAACGTTCGGTCGCCACGTGGGTGTAGATCTGCGTGGTGGAAAGATCGCTGTGTCCTAACAGCATCTGTACCACGCGTAAATCGGCGCCGTGATTGAGCAAATGCGTGGCGAACGCATGACGCAACACGTGCGGGGAGAGCTTCGCGCTGTCGATCCCCGCCAGTACGGCATAGTGTTTAATGCGGTGCCAGAAGGTCTGTCGCGTCATCTGCTGCGCGCGCTGGCTGGGGAAAAGCACGTCCGAAGCCACGCCGTTCAGCAGCCACGGGCGGCCGTATTCAAGGTAATTTTCAACCCATGACACCGCCTCTTCGCCCAGCGGCACCAGCCGCTCTTTGTTGCCTTTACCAATAACCCGCAGTACGCCCTGTCGCAGGCTGATATCGCTCATCGTCAGGCCAACCAGTTCGGATACGCGTAGGCCGGTGGCATACAGCACTTCCAGCATCGCCTTATCGCGCAACTCCAGCGGCTGCTCCACCAGCGGCGCCTGCAGCAGACGCTCAACCTGCGCCTCGCTGAGATCTTTCGGCAGCCGCTGCGGCAGCTTCGGCGAAGCCAGCAGCGCGCTGGGATCGTCCGGGCGGACTTTCTCCCGGTACAAATGCTGGAAGAAGCGGCGCACGGCGCTAAGCAGCCGTGCGGTACTGGTCGCTTTGTAGCCGCCGGTTTGCCGCTCGGCCAGCAGCGCCTGTAGATCGTCGCTGCCGACGCTCGCCAGCGACAGCCCGCGATGATGCAGCCACTCCACTAGCATCGTCAAATCGCGGCGATAGGCGCTGAGCGTGTTCTCCGCCAGATTACGCTCCAGCCAAAGGGCATCGAGAAACTGTTCAATTTGTGCCAGATCCTGTTTCACATCGGCCTCTTTGTTCGTTATACGCCCTCATTATGCCTTAAGAGGCCGCCTTTCTGGTACACTGGGCGCAATTCACGGCAAGAATTGAGACGTTTACGCGATGAATATAGGTCTTTTTTACGGCTCCAGTACCTGCTACACCGAAATGGCCGCGGAAAAAATCCGCGATATCATCGGCCCCGAGCTGGTGACGCTGCATAATCTGAAAGATGACTCCCCCGCGCTGATGAGCCAGTACGACGTGCTGATTCTCGGCATCCCGACCTGGGATTTCGGCGAAATTCAGGAAGACTGGGAAGCGGTCTGGGAACAGCTCGACGCCTTAGATCTGAATGGCAAAATCGTCGCGCTGTACGGCATGGGCGATCAGCTTGGTTACGGCGAATGGTTCCTTGACGCGCTGGGGATGCTGCACGATAAGCTGGCGACCAAAGGCGTGAAGTTTGTCGGCTACTGGCCAACCGAGGGCTATGAGTTCACCAGCCCGAAACCGGTTATCGCCGATGGACAATTGTTCGTCGGCCTGGCGCTGGATGAAACCAATCAATACGACCTGAGCGATGAGCGCATCCAGAACTGGTGCGAGCAGATCCTCGGCGAAATGGCGGAGCACTTCGCCTGATCCTGAGTTAGTCGTGCGCCGGCTTTTGCAGCACCAGCCGGCGCAAATCCCGCCATTCCCCCGCATCCATGCTATCCGCCGCCACCCACAAATGCTGGCTACGGCCGGTTTCCGCATGCTTCAGGCGCAGCAGCATCCCGCTGCTGATAACCCATGGCGTCCCGACGATATCCCATTCCGTTTTTTGCCACCGTAAACGGGAGTCGATTAACAGCTTAATTTCTCCCTGGCAGGCGTGGATCCGCCGCTGGCTGCGCACGCAGTCAAACACCACCAGCGATAGCAACAGGAGCCAAATCGGGGTGTAGCTTAACGGCCAGGGCATGAGCAGCACTATCGCCGCCACCACCCCGTGCAGCAGCAGCGAGAACCACTGCGAACGCCAGGAAATACGTAAATCAGATTGCCACAGGACCACGTTCCCGATTCCGAGTCTGGATTAAATTTATCATCCGTTGAAGTTGCGCATCAGCCGGCTTGCCGTGATTCATCAGCCAGTTAAACAGATCCGGATCATCGTTCTCCAGCAAACGGATGAACAGGCGCTTGTCGTCATCGCTGAGCGTGTCGTACTCATACTCGAAAAACGGCATGATGGAGATATCGAGTTCGCGCATACCGCGGCGGCATGCCCAGTGGATGCGAGCTTTGTTGTTAATGTCCATGTTGTCCTTCCAGCATCAAGATATAGCTTAGTTTAACCCTTTTTAGGCACTTACTTTACAGTAATATCGCCTTGTGCGAGCAGCATTCCATAAAAGCCCAACATCCGGCCGGGTATTCACCGCGTCCTGAGGGCACAAATGGCTTGCCGAAAGCGCTTGCATTGCACCATAGCTCTTTTACCATTAGTCATTCACTCTGCGTTAAGCTATTCAGGATATGACTATGGCTTTTACACCTTTTCCTCCGCGTCAGCCTTCTTCTTCCGCTCGTCTGCCGTTAACGTTGATGACGCTGGATGATTGGGCGCTGGCGACGATTACCGGTCCGGATGGCGAGAAGTATCTGCAGGGGCAGATCACCGCCGATGTCAGCCATTTAACCGCCGATCAGCATCTGCTTGCCGCGCACTGTGATGCCAAAGGCAAAATGTGGAGCAACCTGCGCGTCTTCCACCGCGACGGCGGTTTCGCGTGGATTGAGCGCCGCAGCCTGCGCGAAGCGCAGCTGACCGAACTGAAAAAATATGCCGTCTTCTCCAAAGTCACCATCGCCGCAAATGACGATCTGGTCCTGCTGGGCGTGGCCGGTTTCCAGGCGCGCGCTGCGCTGGCGCCGCTATTCGCCGCGCTACCGGACGCCGGTAAACCGGTGGTCACCGAAGGCGTGACCAGCCTGCTGTGGTTTGAACACCCTGCCGAGCGCTTCCTGCTGGTGACCGATGCCGACACCGCCAACCGGGTGACAGACGCGCTGCGCGGCGAAGCGCAGCTTAACAACAGCCAGCAGTGGCTGGCGCTGAACATCGAGGCCGGTCTGCCGGTTATCGACAGCGTAAACAGCGCGCAGTTCATTCCGCAGGCGACCAACCTGCAGGCGCTGGGCGGAATCAGCTTTAAGAAAGGCTGCTACACCGGCCAGGAAATGGTCGCCCGGGCGAAATTCCGCGGCGCCAATAAACGAGCGCTGTGGACGCTGGCGGGTACTGCCAGCCGGGAGCCGGAAGCCGGGGAAGATCTGGAGCTGAAAATGGGCGACAACTGGCGCCGCACCGGTACGGTGCTGGCAGCCGTACAGTTGGATGACGGAAGCCTGATGGTCCAGGTGGTGATGAATAACGATATGGAACCGGACAGCGTGTTCCGCGTACGTGACGATGCCGGCAGCCTGAGCATCAAATCATTGCCGTATTCGCTGGAAGAAGATTAAGAACAGTTCCCGGCTTGCGGCGCTTGCGCCTTAGCCGGGCTACCAGCCTGCAGAATATCGTAGCCACGGTAAGCGCAGCGCCACCGTGGAATTTCCAGGCCGTAGAATATCGTGACCGCGGCAAGCGCAGCGCCACCGTGGAATTTCCAGGCCGCAGAATATCGTAGCCACGGTAAGCGCAGCGCCACCGTGGAATTTCCAGGCCGCAGAATATCGTAGCCACGGTAAGCGCAGCGCCACCGTGGAATTTCCAGCCTGCAGAATATCGTGACCACGGTAAGCGCAGCGCCACCGTGGAATTTCCAGACCGCAGAATATCGTAGCCACGGTAAGCGCAGCGCCACCGTGGAATTTCCAGGCCGTAGAATATCGTGACCGCGGCAAGCGCAGCGCCACCGTGGAAGTTAAATCAGGACTGGCCGACGTAAAGATAAATCGCCAGGAAGTGACACACGCTGCCGCCGAGCACGAAGCCGTGCCAGATAGCATGGTTATAAGGAATACGTTTGCAGACGTAGAAGATGACCCCCAGCGAGTACACCACCCCGCCAACCGCCAGCAGCGTTACCCCGCCCACCGCTAGCTTCACCGCCAGTTGATAGACCACGATAAGCGACAGCCAGCCCATCGTCAGATAGGTCACCAGCGACAAAATTTTAAAACGGTGCGCGATTGTCAGTTTAAACAGGATCCCCAGTAACGCCAGGCTCCAGATGACAATCATCAGCCCCTTTGCCAGCGGCGAATTCAATCCCACCAGCAAAAATGGCGTGTAGGTTCCGGCAATCAGCAAGTAGATGGCGCAGTGGTCGAATTTCTTCAGCCACTGTTTCGCCCGCTGATGCGGGATAGCGTGATAGAGCGTGGAAGCGAGGAACAGCATAATCATGCTGCCGCCGTACAGGCTGTAGCTGGTGATCGCCGTCGCGCTGGCGTTCGTGTCTACCGCCTGCACCAGCAGCAACACGAGGCCGACAATACCGAACACCAGCCCGATCCCGTGACTGATGCTATTGGCAACTTCCTCTGCCAGAGAATATCCCTGAGTGATTAATGGTTTGCGAACCATATTTTGACTCCGTGAAAACAAGAACGCTTTCATTGCCCACTTAGGTTAACTGAGAATGATTCCAGTGAACACCTGTTAGCTAAAATAAAACGATGTATATTTGTAAACACATTAAAATCATAATGTTACAATAATATTTCAACTAACAGCTGTGCTGGTTTCATTTAAAGGCGTTTGAATTCAATAACATAAAACCGATCTTCCGCAGGATAGATTTCCCTGATGACCTGCCGCAGCTGTTCGAGGGTCATATTCTCTTGTTGAGCATGCTGTTCAGTTAGCGTGTCGAGCGTCACCGTCGAGGTCGCGGTAACGGCGATAGTGCAGAAGTAGCCGTCATCTTCATAGCGTCCGACGCGCAGCACGTCACCGGCCTTAAAGTGCGACTCCGCCGCATCGCGAATGGTGATCGTTTTGCGCCCGGCGAGGATGTCGTCCTGAAAACGCTGAAAAAAGGTAATGTCATTAGCCTGCATGGTATAATTCCGTCCTGGTCTTTATGAATTGTGAGTTCGCCACTGTGAGTATGTTCTCCCACGCCGCTGTCGCCAGTCTCAATAATCTTGAGATGATGGTCTACCACTACGTCATTAAGAATCGTGACAAAGTGATGTACATGACTATTCGCGAACTGGCCGAGGCCGCCGGGGTCTCCACCACTACCGTGTTGCGCTTCTGCCGCAAACTGCAGTGCGAGGGCTACTCTGAATTTCGCGTACGCTTTAAATTATATCTTGAGCAGAATGAGCCTCAACAGGCAAATATCGGCGCCAGCGAAATAATGAGCTTTTTTAAAAGCGTCAATAATGACGAGTTTGATGAATTGCTCGAACAGGCCGTCGATATTATTCTCTCCTCCGAACGTATTATTTTCGTCGGCGCCGGTACTTCCGGCGCGCTAGCGAAATATGGCGCACGTTTCTTTTCCAACGTCGGCAAATTCAGCAACCATATTGACGATCCTTATTTCCCGGTCACCAATGATATGGCCCGCAACGCGCTGGCGATTGTGCTTTCCGTCTCCGGCGAAACCGAAGAGATCCTGCGCTTTGCCAGCCAGTTCAGCCTGCATCACTGCAAGGTGATGTCGATTACCAGCCATGAGCATTCGCGGCTGGCGAAACTGGCTGATTTCAATCTCTCCTGGCACGTGCCGCAAACGCGCATCGGCGGCGTTTACGATATTACAACGCAGATCCCGGTGATATATATTCTCGAATCACTGGGGCGTAAATTAGCGCGCAAAATCGGCTAAAAGTAACAGCCTGTTTTTTCGATGTAACATATTACCTTTAGCGGGATTTGTTATATCGTGACATTCAATTTCGCTTTGCTAGACTCAATCGCAATAGTGATTCATAGAGATTAGCAAAGATGAAAAAATTGACTCTTCCCAAAGACTTTTTGTGGGGCGGCGCGGTCGCCGCGCATCAGGTTGAAGGCGGCTGGAATAAAGGCGGCAAAGGCCCCAGCATCTGCGATGTGTTGACCGGCGGGGCGCACGGCGTGCCGCGCGAAATCACCCAACAGGTCGAAGCGGGTAAATACTACCCTAACCATGAAGCGGTTGATTTTTACGGCCACTACAAAGAAGACATCAAGCTGTTCGCCGAGATGGGTTTCAAATGCTTCCGCACCTCTATTGCCTGGACCCGCATCTTCCCGCAGGGCGACGAAACTCAGCCGAATGAAGAAGGGCTGAAATTCTACGATGACATGTTTGATGAACTGCTGAAGTACAACATCGAGCCGGTAATCACCCTTTCCCACTTTGAAATGCCGCTGCATCTGGTCCAGCAGTACGGCGGTTGGACCAACCGCAAAGTGGTCGATTTCTTTGTGCGCTTCGCCGAAGTGGTCTTTGAGCGCTATAAGCACAAAGTGAAATACTGGATGACCTTTAACGAGATCAATAACCAGCGTAACTGGCGCGCGCCGCTGTTCGGCTACTGTTGCTCCGGCGTGGTCTATACCGAGCATGAAAACCCGGAAGAGACCATGTACCAGGTGCTGCATCACCAGTTCGTCGCCAGCGCGCTGGCGGTGAAAGCGGCGCGTCGTATCAACCCGGAAATGCAGGTCGGCTGCATGCTGGCGATGGTCGCCCTCTACCCTTACTCCTGCAAACCGGAAGATGTCATGTTCGCCCAGGAGTCGATGCGCGAACGCTATGTCTTTACCGATGTCCAGCTACGCGGTTACTACCCGAGCTATGTGTTGAATGAATGGGAGCGCCGCGGCTTCAACATCAAGATGGAAGACGGCGACGCGCAGATCCTGCGTGAAGGCACCTGCGCCTATCTCGGCTTCAGCTACTACATGACCAACGCGGTGAAAGCCGAAGGCGGCACCGGCGATGCCATTTCCGGCTTCGAAGGCAGCGTGCCGAACCCGCACGTGAAAGCCTCCGACTGGGGCTGGCAGATTGACCCGGTTGGCCTGCGTTACGCCCTGTGCGAACTGTATGAGCGCTACCAGAAGCCGCTGTTTATCGTGGAAAACGGCTTTGGCGCCTACGATAAAGTAGAAGCCGACGGCAGCATCAACGATGACTACCGCATCGATTATCTCCGCGCCCACGTCGAAGAGATGATTAAAGCGGTGACTTATGACGGCGTCGATCTGATGGGCTATACCCCCTGGGGCTGCATCGACTGCGTCTCCTTCACTACCGGCCAGTACAGCAAACGCTACGGCTTCATCTACGTCAATAAACACGATGACGGCACCGGCGATATGTCCCGCTCGCGCAAGAAGAGCTTTAACTGGTACAAAGAAGTCATCGCCAGCAACGGCGAGAATCTGTAATTGACCGCCCTCTCCCGGCCGGGAGGGGGCAAATCACTTATCCGCCAGACACTTCTTTACAGCTTTACCATTGCTAAAACGCGTTCGCCCGATAAGATAGGCCTCGTGAATATTTGAGGCGACCATGATTAAGCGACAACGCAAAGCCATTCTTCTTGTACTCCTTGCCTGCCTGGTGGTGCTGATCTGCACCGCCCAGAGAATGGCGGGGATGCATGCGTTGGTGATGAACGTCACGGCCGCCAGCCAATCCGCCCAACCTGGCCCGGATAATGCCGAGGCGCCGGTCTCCCCCTGCGAACTCAGCGCCAAGTCGCTGATGGCCGTTCCGCCGATGCTGTTTGAAGGGGCGCTACTCGCTATCGCCCTGCTGCTGGCGGTGCTGGCGGCCATCCCGCCGCGTATCGAGCGTATCTGGCCTCCCCGCGTCATTTCTCCCCCCCGATTGCGGGTGCATCTACGATTATGCGTCTTCCGTGAGTGATTAATTCTCCTGACAGCTCAGGTTAATTTATTACTTACGGAGAAAATTTATGTTTATGGTATTCAGGCGACTGCTGGTCTGCCTGCTTTGGCTATGGCTGCCCGTCAGCCAGGCTGCCGATAGCGGCTGGCTGCGCGTCGCCGACAATCAACACGCCAGCGTGCGCCTGCGGGCGCAAAGCGAAAGCAATGGCGACACCCGCCTGCTTTTAGACGTAGCGCTGGAAAAGGGCTGGAAAACCTACTGGCGTTCGCCGGGCGAAGGCGGCATCGCGCCGGCTATCGCCTGGCACACGCCGCTGGAGGTTAACTGGCGCTGGCCGACGCCACAACGCTTCGACGTCGCGGGTATTTCCACTCAGGGATATCACGGCGACGTCAGCTTCCCGATGACCCTGCGCGGCAAAATACCGCCGACGCTTAGCGGCGTACTGACGCTCTCTACCTGCAGCAATGTCTGCATTCTCACTGACTACCCCTTTTCGTTGGATATGACGGCTCCGGCGGGGGAGCGTTTTAATTACGATTTCACCCGCGCGATGGGCACGCTGCCCCTGCGCGACGGTCTCACCTCGGCGCTTAGCGCCAGCTACGTCAGCGGTAAGCTGACGGTAACCGCTCGCCGCGATACCGGCTGGCAGCAGCCAGCGCTGTTTATCGACAGCATGGAGGATGTCGATTTCGGCAAGCCGAGTTTTACCAGCCGCGGCGATACGTTGACCGCCACCGTACCGGTCACCGATAGCTGGGGCGAAACGGCGCCGGACCTGAGCGGCAAAACGCTGTCGCTGGTGCTGGCCGATAGCGGCCAGGCGCAGGAAAGCCATATCGCCATCGCCGCCGGCAGCGCCGCGCCGGGGCTGGCGTTAGGCTGGGTGCTGCTGATGGCGCTGGCCGGCGGGCTAATCCTCAACGTCATGCCGTGCGTGCTGCCGGTGCTGGCCATGAAACTCGGCTCGCTGGTGCAAACCGAACGTCGCGAACGCGGCGCGGTGCGGCGGCAGTTCCTCGCCTCGGTATGCGGGATCGTCGTCTCCTTCCTGGCGCTGGCGCTGATGATGACCGCGCTACGCTTAGGTAATCAGGCGCTCGGCTGGGGGATCCAGTTCCAGAACCCGTGGTTTATCGGCGCGATGGCGCTGGTGATGGTGCTGTTCAGCGCCAGTTTATTAGGGCTGTTCGAAATCCGTCTCTCCTCCAGCGCCAGTACCTTCCTCGCCACCCGGGGCGGCAACGGCTTAATGGGCCATTTCTGGCAGGGCGCCTTCGCCACTCTGCTGGCTACGCCCTGTACCGCGCCGTTCCTCGGCACCGCCGTTTCGGTGGCGCTGGTGGCGCCGCTGCCGCTGCTGTGGGGTATTTTCTTCGCCATGGGGATCGGCATGAGCCTGCCGTGGCTGCTTATCGTCGCCTGGCCGGGTCTGGCGCAACGTCTACCGCGCCCGGGCCGCTGGATGAATCATCTGCGGGTGGTGCTGGGGTTGATGATGCTTGGCTCAGCGCTATGGCTGGTCAGCCTGCTGACGATCCACATCGGCCGTACGCCGGTGCTTACCCTGCTGGTGATTCTGGCCATCGTCCTGCTCCTGGCCACCGCCTGGCGCTACCGCTGGCGTACGGCGCTGCGCGCGGGTGCTCTGGCCATCGTAGCGGCGGGCGCCGTCGTCTTTGTCGCCCAACAGGACGGCCAGGGCCCGCGCCGCGACCGGGTTAACTGGCAGCCGCTCAGCGAGCAGGCTATCGCCAGCGCCCTTGCGGAGCATAAGCGGGTGTTTATTGATGTCACCGCCGACTGGTGCGTGACCTGTAAAGCCAATAAATACAACGTGCTGCTGCGCGATGACGTCCAGCAGGCGCTATCAGCGCCAGATGTGGTCGCCTTACGCGGCGACTGGAGCCGCCCCTCCGCCGACATTAGTCAGTTTTTAACCGCTCGCGGCAGCGCCGCGGTGCCGTTTAACCAGATTTACGGACCGGGATTGCCGCAGGGACAAATTCTGCCTGCGCTGTTAGATCGCGAACAACTTCTCGCCACCCTGTCCGCCGCTAAAGGAAAATAACATGAGAGCTATCACCGCCTTATTACTGCTGTGCGTATCGGCCTTCAGCTTCGCCGCCCCGGAGCAAGAACCGCAATCAAATGGTAATGACCAGTTAGCCCAACTGCTGTTTAACGATCCGAACAGCCCGCGCACCGGCGCGAAAGCGCCGAAGCTCACGATCGTCTCGTTTACCGATTACAACTGCCCTTACTGCAAACAGTTTGATCCGATGCTGGAAAAAATCGTCCACGATAATCCGGACATCCAGCTCATCGTTAAGCTGCTGCCGTTTAAAGGGCAGAGTTCGGTGAATGCCGCTAAAGCCGCGCTCTCCACCTGGCGTCAACAGCCCGATAAGTTCTGGGCGCTGCATCAGCGGCTGATGGCGAAAAAAGGCTATCACGATGACGCCAGCATCGCCGCCGCGCAGAAGAAAACCGCCACCGATAGCGTGAATATTGATGACAAGACCATGGATTCGCTGAAAATGAACCTGATTTTGTCGCAGGTGCTGAATATTCAGGGCACCCCGGCGACCATCATCGGCGATCAGATGGTGGCCGGCGCAATCCCTGCTGATGAGCTGGAGGGGCTGGTGAAAGAACAGCTGGCGAAAGCCCGTGGCCAGTAAAATCAGGCGCTGGCTGCGCGAGCTGGCGGTGTGGCTGCTGATTGGCGCGGCGGTGAGCCTGGCGGTGGATTATTTTCGCCAGCCCGCGCTACCGCAAAACTTCAGCGCCACATCGCTGCAGACACTCGACGGCAGGACGCTGGATCTGAACGCTATGAGCCAGCAAAAGCCGCTGCTGCTGTACGTCTGGGCGACCTGGTGCGGAGTTTGTCGCTATACCACGCCGTCGGTGGCCTCGCTTGCCGCCGACGGCGGCAACGTGCTGACGGTAGCCCTGCGTTCCGGCGATAACGCCACGCTGGAGAAGTGGCTGACCAGGAAGAAAATGGCGCTGCCGACGGTGAATGATCCGAGCGGCCAGCTGGCGCGGCAGTGGGACGTGCAGGTGACGCCAACGCTGGTGTTCATTTCTCAAGGCGAGGTGAAGTCGGTCACCACCGGCTGGACCAGCAGTTGGGGAATGCGCCTGCGGCTGTGGCTGGCCTCCTGGTAGACCGTCGGGTTCCCGGCTCGCATCGTTGGGTAGCCCGGATAAGGCGTAGCCGCCATCCGGGAAGGTTTCCCAGGCAAGCGCAGCGCTCAGCCGGGCTACGGATGCGCATCGTTGGGTAACCCGGATAAGGTGTAGCCGCCATCCGGGAAGGTTTCCCAGGCAAGCGCAGCGCTCAGCCGGGCTACGGATGCGCATCGTTGGGTAACCCGGATAAGGTGTAGCCGCCATCCGGGAAGGTTTCCCCGGCTCGCGCTGCGCTCAATCGGGCTACGGGTACGCATCGTTGGGTAGCCCTGATAAGGTGTAGCCGCCATCCGGGAAGGTTTCCCCGGCAAGCGCTGCGCTCAGCCGGGCTACGGGTACGCATCGTTGGGTAGCCCGGATAAGGCGTAGCCGCCATCCGGGAAGGTTTCCCCAGCTCGCGCTGCGCCGCCGGGCTACGGGTACGCATCGTTGGGTAGCCCGGATAAGGCGTAGCCGCCATCCGGGAAGGTTTCCCCGGCTCGCGCTGCGCTCAGCCGGGCTACGGGTACGCATCGTTGGGTAGCCCGGATAAGGCGTAGCCGCCATCCGGGAAGGTTTCCCAGGCAAGCGCAGCGCTCAGCCGGGCTACGGATGCGCATCGTTGGGTAACCCGGATAAGGTGTAGCCGCCATCCGGGAAGGTTTCCCCGGCTCGCGCTGCGCTCAGCCGGGCTACGGGTACGCATCGTTGGGTAGCCCGGATAAGGCGTAACCGCCATCCGGGAAGGTTACCCGGCAAGCGAAGCGCCGCCGGGCAATAGACATCTACGGGTTATTTACCGCCCGCCAGTTCGAGGAAACTGCCCGTCACATACGACGCTTTGTCGCTCAGCAGCCAGGCAATGGCCTGAGCGACCTCTTCCGGCTGGCCGCCGCGCTGCATCGGTAGCGAACTTTTCACCCTGTCCACGCGTCCCGGTTCGCCGCCGGAGGCGTGCATCTCGGTATAAATCAGCCCCGGACGCACGCCGTTTACCCGAATCCCCTGCGCCGCCACCTCCAGCGCCAGCCCGGTGGTCAGGGTATCTACCGCCCCTTTCGACGCGGCATAGTCAACGTACTCGCCCGGCGCGCCAAGGCGCGACGCCGCCGACGAAACGTTAACTATCGCCCCGCCCTTGCCGCCATGCCGATACGACATGCGCTTTACCGCCTCGCGACAGCAAAGAAAGTATCCGGTGACGTTGGTGGCCAGCACGCGGTTAATACGCTCGGCGCTCAGGCTCTCTACCGTACATTGGGTAAACAGGATCCCGGCATTGTTGACCAACGCCACCAGCGGTTCGCCCATGCGGTCAACCGCCTCAAACATCGCCATCACCTGCGCTTCATCGCTGATATCGGCCCGCAGCGCCGTGGCTTTGCCGCCAGATTCAACAATGGTATTGACCACTTCGGTGGCGGCTTTAATGTTGTGATGATAATTAACCGCGACGGTATACCCTTCCTGCGCCAGCAGCAGCGCCGTCGCCCGGCCTATGCCGCGGCTCGCGCCGCTAATCAGAGCTATCGCCATACCTTCCCTCCAAAAAATAAAGGCGCCGCAGCGCCTTTAAAAGTTTAGCTAATTCACCACTTACTGGTATTCGCTCATCGGGACGCAGGAGCAGAACAGGTTACGGTCGCCATACACGTCATCCAGGCGTTTCACCGTTGGCCAGTACTTGTTGTGCAACCCAGCCGGGAATACCGCCAGCTCGCGGCTGTACGGATGGTTCCACTCGCTTACCAGCTCGCCCTGGGTGTGCGGCGCGTTCACCAGCGGGTTATCTTCCAGCGGCCATTCACCGGCTTTAACGCGATCGATTTCCGCGCGAATCGCCAGCATGGCGTCAATAAAGCGGTCCAGCTCTACCTTGCTTTCCGATTCCGTCGGCTCAACCATCAGCGTCCCGGCAACCGGGAAGGACATGGTCGGCGCATGGAAACCAAAGTCGATCAGGCGCTTAGCAATATCCAGCTCGCTAATGCCGGTCTCTTCTTTCAGCGGACGAATATCGAGAATACATTCGTGCGCCACGCGACCGTCGCGGCCGGTATACAGCACCGGATAAGCATCTTTCAGACAAGTAGCGATATAGTTGGCGTTGAGAATCGCGTTCTGGCTCGCCTGCTTCAGCCCTTCCGCGCCCATCATGCGGATATACATCCAACTGATCGGCAGAATGGAAGCGCTGCCGAACGGCGCGGCGGAAACCGCGCCCTGACGGGTCAGCATGCCTTCAATCTGTACCACGCTGTGGCCCGGTACAAACGGCGCCAGGTGCGCTTTCACGCCGATAGGGCCCATACCCGGGCCGCCGCCGCCGTGCGGAATGCAGAAGGTTTTATGCAGGTTGAGGTGCGAAACGTCTGCGCCGATAAAGCCCGGAGAAGTGATCCCGACCTGGGCGTTCATGTTGGCGCCGTCGAGGTAAACCTGGCCGCCGAACTGGTGCACTATCTCGCATACTTCACGGATGGTCTCTTCATACACGCCGTGGGTCGACGGATAGGTGACCATGATGCAGGAGAGATTCGCCCCTGCCTGCTCTGCTTTTTCACGCAGATCGGCAAGATCGATGTTGCCGTTTTTATCGCAGGCAACCACCACTACCTGCATACCCGCCATCTGCGCGGAAGCCGGGTTGGTGCCGTGCGCGGAGCTTGGGATCAGGCAGATATCGCGATGGCCTTCGTTGCGGCTCTCGTGATAGTGGCGAATCGCCAGCAGGCCAGCATACTCGCCCTGCGCGCCGGAGTTCGGCTGCATACAGACGGCGTCATAGCCGGTCAGTTTCACCAGCCAGTCAGAAAGCTGGGCGATCATCTGATGATAACCTTCCGCCTGCTCGACCGGGCAGAACGGGTGCAGCTCGGCAAATTCCGGCCAGGTGATCGGGATCATTTCCGCCGCGGCGTTCAGTTTCATGGTGCAGGATCCCAGAGGAATCATCGCCTGGTTCAGCGCCAGATCTTTACGCTCCAGCGCGTGCATGTAGCGCATCATCTCGGTTTCGCTATGGTAGCGGTTGAACACCGGATGGGTGAGGATCGCATCGTCGCGCAGCATCGCCGCCGGGATCGAACGGCTATCCAGCGCCACGTCTTTATCCAGGGTATCGATATCCAGACCGTGATCGTCGCCAACGATGGCGCGGAACAGATTCAGCACATCTTCGCGGGTGGTCGCTTCATCGAGCGTAATGCCAACCGCGCCGTGAATATCGCTACGCAGGTTAATCTGCAGCGCTTCGGCACGCGCCAGCACCGCGGCTTTATCCGCCACTTCGACGCAAAGGGTGTCGAAGTAGTGCGCATGGCGCAGCTTCAGCCCTTTCTTCTGCAGGCCGTCGGCCAGAATGTCGGTCAGGCGATGAATGCGGCCAGCGATACGTTTCAGGCCCGCCGGGCCGTGGAAAACCGCGTACAGGCTGGCGATGTTGGCCAGCAGGACCTGCGAGGTACAAATGTTGGAGTTCGCTTTCTCGCGGCGGATGTGCTGCTCGCGAGTCTGCATCGCCATGCGCAGCGCGGTATTACCCGCCGCATCTTTCGATACGCCGATAATACGGCCCGGCATGGAGCGTTTGAATTCATCTTTCGCCGCGAAGAAGGCCGCGTGCGGGCCGCCATAGCCCATCGGCACGCCGAAACGTTGGGCGGAACCGAAGACAATATCGGCGCCCTGCTTGCCCGGCGCCGTCAGCAGCACCAGCGCCATAAAGTCGGCGGCGACGCTGACAATCACTTTGCGCGCTTTCAGCTCGGCGATAAGTTTACTGTAATCGTGGATTTCACCGGTGGTGCCGACCTGCTGCAGCAGCACGCCAAAGACATCCTGGTGATCGAGCACTTTGTCGGCGTCATCGACAATCACGTCGAAGCCGAAAGTTTCCGCGCGGGTGCGAACCACGTCCAGGGTTTGCGGATGGACGTCGGCGGCAACGAAGAAACGGTTGGCGTTCTTCAGTTTACTGACGCGTTTGGCCATCGCCATTGCTTCGGCGGCGGCGGTGGCTTCATCAAGCAGCGAAGCGGAAGCGATATCCAACCCGGTCAGATCCAGAGTGACCTGCTGGAAGTTGAGCAGCGATTCCAGACGGCCCTGGGATACTTCCGGCTGGTAAGGGGTGTAGGCGGTATACCAACCCGGGTTTTCCAGCATGTTGCGCTGAATGACCGGCGGCAGCTGCACGGCGGTGTAACCCATGCCGATGTAAGACTTGAAGCGCTTGTTGCGACCGGCGATCGCCTTCAGCTCCGCCAGCGCGGCGAATTCGGTAGTCGCGTCTCCCACCTGCGGTGGGGTCGCCAGCTGGATATCCTGCGGCACAATCTGGCCAATCAGGGCGTTAAGCGAATCCGCGCCGACGGTCTTCAGCATCTCTTGCTGCTGCTGAGCGTCCGAGCCAATGTGACGTTCAATAAAGGCGTCGCGGTTTTCAAGCTGACTTAAAGTCTGAGTCATGAGCGATGGTTCCTGAAACGTGCGGTGAATGTGTTTTCTCCCTCTCCTTTTGGGAGAGGGCTGGGGTGAGGGTATTATCGGTTCCCCTCACCCTTCCCTCTCCCCACAGGGGAGAGGGTAAAGGCTTACTCGTCTTCTAACAGAGCTTCATAGGCGGTCGCATCCAGCAGCGCGGCAACCTGCGCTTCGTCGCTGGCTTTGATTTTGAAGATCCAGCCGTCGGTATACGGGTCGCTGTTGACCAGTTCCGGAGAGTCGTTCAGCTCTTCGTTGACGGCAACGATTTCACCGCTAATCGGCGCGTAGATATCGGAAGCCGCTTTCACGGATTCGGCAACGGCGCAATCGGCGCCCGCTTCAACGGTGGCGCCCACTTCCGGCAGGTCAACGAAAACCATGTCGCCAAGCAGCTCCTGCGCGTGCTCGGTGATCCCAACGGTATAGGTGCCGTCCGCTTCTTTACGCAGCCACTCGTGTTCTTTGCTGTATTTCAGTTCTGCTGGTACGTTGCTCATCAATTCATCTCCAAAAAAGGGAAATCACACAATGGCTTTGCCATTGCGTACAAAACCAGGTTTAGTCACTTTTACCGGCATTTCACGGTTACGAATTTGCACCACCGCGGTGTCGCCAATCCCGGCCGGCACGCGAGCCAGCGCGATGCTGTAGCCCAGCGTCGGCGAGAAGGTGCCGCTGGTGATAATGCCTTCTTTTTGATTACCGTCGCTATCGGTAAAACGTACCGGCAGGCCGCCGCGCAGGACGCCTTTCTCGGTCATCACCAGGCCAACCAACTGCTCGGTGCCTTTTTCGCGCTGCATTTCCAGCGCTTCGCGGCCGATGAAGTTACGATCGGCGGGCTCCCAGGCGATAGTCCAGCCCATGTTAGCCGCCAGCGGCGAGACGCCTTCGTCCATCTCCTGGCCGTACAGGTTCATCCCGGCTTCCAGGCGCAGGGTGTCGCGCGCGCCAAGACCACACGGCTTAACGCCGGCGTCCAGCAGACCGCGCCAGAAATCCGCCGCCTGCTCGTTCGGCATAGCGATTTCATAACCCGCTTCGCCGGTATAACCGGTGGTGGCGATAAACAGGTCGCCGGCCTGTACGCCGAAGAACGGCTTCATGCCTTCCACGGCCTGGCGCTGAGCGTCGGTGAACAGCGTCGCCGCCTTCGCTTTCGCCTGCGGACCCTGCACCGCGATCAGCGACAGATCGTCGCGAACGGTAATTTCGAGACCGTAAGGTTCGGCTTGTTCGGAAATCCAGGCGAGGTCTTTTTCACGAGTGGCGGAGTTAACAACGAGGCGGAAATAATCTTCAGAAAGGAAATAAACAATCAGGTCATCGATGACGCCAGCGGAAGCGGTTAGCATGCCGGTGTAGAGCGCTTTGCCTGGCGTGGTAAGCTTCGCCACATCGTTTGCCAGCAAATAGCGCAAGAACTCTCTGATCCGGCTGCCGTGGAAATCGACGATGGTCATATGCGACACATCGAACATCCCTGCATCGCCGCGCACCGCGTGGTGCTCATCAATCTGGGACCCGTAATGCAGCGGCATCATCCAGCCATGGAAATCCACCATGCGAGCGCCGCACAGCGTGTGTTGTTCATACAACGGAGTCTGTTGAGCCATCTTTTCCTCATCGAATAAAACGGAACCAGCCACGATATTGTCGGCGATTTTGCGCCACGAAATCCGGCGACGGCACCGCTTACGGACGCCGACGCAAACGTTCTCTTTTGCCTGAACTTACCACCGAACCCGGTGCTAAACCATAAGGTAAATCAGGACATCACATTAGCTTATGACCAAAGCGCGCCGAAAAGCCTACAGAGTTATTGACTGGAAAAAAGCGATTTATGCCACATAAAATTAACATAATGAGTAAACCAGTCAGGTGATGATGGTGTTTTATGCGATTTTATGGGCCTAATTTCTTTAACAAAAAAAAGAGCGCATTAATAAAACTAATGCGAAAAAAGAGGTGAAATTAGAATATTTCAAATGAGGGAGAAAACCCGGCGCGCAGGCCGGGTAAAAGAAGTGTGACGGGGTTAACGTAACCAGGCGGGGAGATCGTTGAGGCCCATCGCCTGACGAATCAGCTGCGGTTTTACGCCAGGCAGCGAATCGGCCAGTTTGAGCCCCATGTCGCGGAGGAATTTCTTCGCCGGATGGCTGCCGGAGAACATTTCGCGGAATCCCTGCATACCCGCCAGCATCAGCGCGGCGCTATGCTTGCGGCTGCGCTCATAGCGGCGCAGGTACAAATGCTGACCGATATCTTTACCCTGCGCGTGCAGGCGCTTCAGCTCGTCGATAAGCTCGGCGGCGTCCATAAAGCCAAGGTTCACCCCCTGCCCGGCCAGCGGATGAATAGTGTGGGCGGCATCGCCAACCAGCGCCAGACGATGGGCGGCGAACTGACGCGCGTAGCGTCCGGTCAGCGGGAAAACCTGCCGTTCGCTTTCAAGCTGGCAAAGGCCAAGGCGATTATCAAAAGCGATGTTCAGCGCCTGATTAAACGCGGCTGCATCGACCTGCTGCATCCGCTGCGCCTCTTCCGGCGACAGCGACCAGACGATCGAGCACAGATGCGGATCGCTAAGCGGCAGGAAGGCCAGAATGCCTTCACCGTGGAACGCCTGACGCGCCACCGCCTGATGCGGCTCGGAGGTACGTATCGTCGCCACCAGCGCATGATGGCGATAGTCCCAGAAGGTCAGCGGAATATCGGCTTTATTGCGCAGCCACGAATTGGCGCCATCGGCGCCAACCACCAGCCGCGCGGTCAACATGCTGCCGTCCTGCAGGCTCAGGAAGGCTTCGTTTTCGCCCCACGCCACCTGCTGCAGCTGCGCGGGCGCCAGCAGGGTGACGTCAGCGCAGCGCTGCGCTTTTTGCCACAGCGCGTGATGCACCACGGCATTTTCAATAATATGGCCCAGATGGCTAAAGCCCATGCTCTGGTCATCGAAGCTAATGCGGCCAAAGCTATCTTTGTCCCACACTTCCATGCCGTGATAGCAACTGGCGCGCTGGGAGATGATCTCACTCCAGACATCCAGTTTAGTCAGCAGCTTTTCGCTGGCGGCATTGATTGCCGAAACGCGCAGCGCCGGCGGCGCATCGGCGTCAAGAGGCTGCGGCGCCGCTTGTTCCAGCACCGCGACGCGCAGGCCGCTGCCCTGTAAACCACAGGCCACCGCCAGTCCCACCATTCCGCCGCCAACAATGGCAACATCAACACTTTGCACGTTCTACTCCTTAACGGGGAACCCAACCGAGGGTACGCTGCGCCAGCGCATCGCGCGCCGGGGTAAATAATTCCATCGCCATCAGCCCGACGTTGCGCCCCGCCACCAGCGGCGCCCAACGGTTGGCAAAGAGATGCACCAGCCCATCGGTCACGCCGATGGTGGCGGCTTTATCATCCGCTCGCCGCGCCTGGTAGCGACACAGCAGAGAATAATTGCCCACATCCTCGCCGACCGCGTGGGCGTCGGCAAGCAGTTCAGCCAGGCTCATCACGTCGCGCAGGCCGAGATTAAAGCCCTGCCCGGCGATCGGGTGCAATGTCTGCGCCGCATTGCCGACCAGCGCCAGACGGTGCGACACCGAACGGATAGCGGTAGTTAACGCCAGCGGATAGACGCTACGCTTACCGGCATGGGTAATGCGCCCCAGCCGCCAGCCGAACGCCTGCTGTAATTGCTGGCAAAAACGTTCGTCAGACCAGCTCAGCACCTCGTCGCGCCGCGACTGCGGATGGCACCACACCAGCGAACAGCGCCCTTGCGACATCGGCAGCATCGCCAGCGGACCATGCTCGGTAAAGCGCTCGAAGGCGCGGCCTTCGTGCGGCAACGCGGTGCTAACGTTGGCGATAATCGCCAGTTGCTCATAGGGCTGCTGCTGCCAGCTAATGCCGCAGCGCGCGCCCAGCGACGAACGCGAACCATCTGCCGCCACCAGCAGCTTACCGTTGATGGTTTCGCCGCTATCAAGGGTGAGGCTGACGCTGTCCTGGCTGCGGTTGACCGCTTCCACTTTCGCCGGACAGTGCAGGGTGACGCCCGGCGCCTCGCGCAGCAGGCTAAACAGCCGCTGGCCGACATCGTGGAGTTCAACCACCTGCCCCAGCGCCGACAGGCCGTAATCGGCCGCCGCCAGGTTTACAAAACCAGCATGGCCGCGGTCGCTGACGTGTACCCGCTGGATAGGCGTCGCTCGTTTAGCAAGGTTCTGCCAGATACCGATGCGCGCCAGCTGCTGGCAGGTGCCCGCAGCGAGGGCGATCGCCCGATCGTCAAAACCTGGGTGCCGTGACGACGCCGGATCCTGCGCTTCAATCAGATGAACCGGCAGCGCACCGCCGGTCAAACGGGAGATGGCCAGCGCGAGCGTCGCGCCGGTCATCCCGCCGCCGACAATCAGCACGCTCATGACTGGCGCGCCGCCGCCATCAGCGCCTCGATCTCATCCGCCTTCTTCACCACGCTGGCGGTGAGATTTTCGTTGCCATCTTCGGTAATCACGATGTCATCTTCAATACGAATGCCGATGCCGCGATACTGCGCCGGTACGTCGGCGTCGGCGGCGATATACAGCCCCGGCTCGACGGTCAGCACCATTCCCGGTTCCAGCACGCGCGAACGGTCGGTGTCGTAATTACCGACATCGTGCACATCCAGACCCAACCAGTGGCTCAGGCCATGCATAAAGTACGGGCGGTGGGCGTTGTTGGCGATAAGCTCGTCAATCTCGCCTTTCAGGATCCCCAGCCGCATCAGGCCGGTAATCATAATGCGCACCACTTCCTGATTGACCTCATAAATGGAGGTACCCGGACGATACAGCTCCAGCGCGGTTTCCAACGATTCCAGCACGATGTCGTAGATTTCACGCTGCGGTTTAGTGAATTTACCGTTAACCGGGAAGGTACGGGTGATATCGCCCGCATAGCCGCGGTATTCACAGCCGGCGTCAATCAGCACTAAATCGCCATCACGCAGTTCGGATTCGTTTTCGGTGTAGTGCAGGATGCAGGCGTTTTCGCCGCCGCCAACGATGGTGTTATAAGACGGGAAACGCGCGCCGTGGCGGTTGAATTCGTGGAGAATTTCGCCTTCCAGCTGATATTCGAACATCCCCGGGCGGCATTTTTCCATCGCCCGGGTATGGGCAAGGGCGGAAATTTCGCCGGCCCGGCGCATTACTTCCAGCTCTTCCGCGGATTTAAACAGGCGCATTTCATGCACCACAGGCCGCCAGTCGATGACGGAGTTCGGTGCCTGCAGGTTCTGACGTGAACCTTTACGCAGTTTTTCGAGGGCGTTAAACACAATTTCATCGGCATAGGCATATTCGCCCTGGGCAAAATAGATAGCGTCCAGGCCGTTGAGCAGTTGATACAGCTGCTGGTTGATTTCGCTAAACGCCAGCGCGCGATCGACGCCGAGTTTGCCCGGCGCGGCATCCTGCCCCAGACGGCGGCCAAACCAGATTTCCGCCGTCAGATCGCGAACGCGGTTAAACAGCACGCTATGGTTGTGCGTTTCATCGCTTTTGATCAGCACCAGCAGCGCTTCCGGTTCATTGAAGCCGGTGAAGTACCAAAAATCGCTGTTCTGCCGGTAGGGATATTCCGAATCTGCGCTGCGTACCGCTTCCGGCGCGGCAAAAATCAGCGCCGCGCTGCCCGGCTGCATCTGCGCCAATAATGCCTGGCGACGAGAAAGAAACTCCTGCTGTGTCATGACGCCCCCTGAATGTCGTTTTTATTTAGTGTAACGTTGGCTTGCGTACTTCCGGTGCGGTTGGCTGTTGGCGCGCGAAGGTATCGTGGCACAGTAACGCGGCGACGCGTACGTACTCGATAATCTCTTCGAGAGACATCTCCAGCTCTTCCTGGTCTTCATCTTCGTCGTAGCCGAGTTGCGCAATGTTACGCAGATCGTCGATGGCTTCGCCGGTCTCATCCTTCACTTTATCCAGCTTCGGCTGGGTCACGCCAAGGCCGAGCAGGAAATGGTTAACCCAGCCCGCCAGCGCGTCGGCGCGGTCGAAAACGCTGACGTTGTCGCCTTCCGGCATATACAGCTGGAACAGAAAACCGTCATCTTCCAGCGAGTCGCTGGTGGCGGAATGCATGCTACGCAGCGCCTGGGCCAGTTCATGACCAAAGGCAAGGCCTTCGTTGGTCAGGTCATGCACCAGCGGCTGCCAGCTGCTGTCGGTGTTGCCGCCGCAGAGGATGCCGCTTATCAAACCGTGCATTTCGGCCGGGGTTAATCCCACCCCTTGTTGGTTCAGTAACTGGTCTACATCGTTGTAACCAGGCATTTCGTTCTGTATAGACATGCGCATTCGTCATCGTTGGGAGGAATATTCATGATATGCTACCACTTTGGACCCTGGTGAACCAGAAAAGGGCTTGTGTCCCCGCACCAGGGTAGCTATAGTGTCGCCCCTTCGCAGAACCGGGCTCGGATGTGAAGGCAGCGCAGTCAATCAGCAGGAAGGTGGCATGTCTGCACAACCCGTAGATCTCCAAATTTTTGGCCGTTCACTGCGAGTGAATTGCCCGCCTGAACAAAGGGATGCCCTGAATCAGGCAGCTGAAGACCTTAATCAGCGGTTGCAAGATTTAAAAGAACGCACTAGAGTCACAAATACTGAGCAGCTGGTCTTCATCGCCGCGTTGAACATCAGCTATGAGTTGACTCAGGAAAAAGCGAAGACCCGCGACTACGCCTCCAGTATGGAACAGCGCATTCGCATGCTTCAGCAGACCATCGAACAGGCATTGCTTGAGCAAGGTCGCATAAGCGAAAGACCGGGGTCGAAGTTTGAATAACACTTTGTCGTTAACTGTGTTAGAGTAATCGCAAGAACAAAATTTCTCTGAGATGTTTGCAAGCGGGCCAGTCCCCTGAGCCGATATTTCATACCACAAGAATGTGGCGCTCCACGGTTGGTGAGCATGCTCGGTTCGCCCGAGAAGCCTTAAAACTGTGACGACGCATTCACCTTGAACCAAGGGTTCAAGGGTTACAGCCTGCGGCGGCATCTCGGAGATTCCCTTCTTAAGTTCGCATTATCCCCTCAACGTTGTTTTCGGCCTGTGCCGCCCTGTATTACACTTTCCCGTATCGTTTCGCCTGCTCGTAATGAGACCAGCATGACTATACAGCCCGATATCCCGCTCTCCAGACAGCAAATTCGCCAGCAGATCCGCGAGCGTAGACGCGCGCTTAGCGCCGAACAGCAGCAGCGCTTCGCCCTGCAGGCCGCTGAGCGAATGATGGCGTATCCGCCCGTCGTTCTCGCTCATACCGTGGCGCTGTTCCTCTCCTTCGACGGCGAGCTGGACACCCAACCGCTGATCGAGCAATTGTGGCGGGCGGGCAAGCGGGTTTATCTGCCGGTACTGCATCCGTTTAGCCCCGGTAATCTGCTGTTTTTGCATTACCATCCGCAAAGCCAGCTGATTTTCAATCGCCTGAAGATTTACGAACCAAAGCTCGACGTGCGCGACGTCCTGCCGCTTGCCGAGCTCGATGTGCTGATTACCCCGCTGGTCGCCTTCGATGCCAGCGGTCAACGTCTGGGGATGGGCGGCGGCTTCTACGATCGTACCTTACAGAACTGGCGGCAGTATCGCCTGCAGCCGGTAGGCTACGCCCACGACTGCCAGCAGGTGGATACCCTGCCGAGCGAACAGTGGGATGTCCCGCTGCCGGCGGTGATTACGCCAGGCAAAACCTGGCGCTGGTAGAGTGTTGTGCGGGTTCGAGAATTACGCCAGGAAGGCGTTAAAAAAATACGGGCAGGTATGCGACCTGCCCGTGAGGCAACAACAAATTAGTACAGCAGACGGGCGCGGATGGTGCCCGGGATCGCTTTCATCGCCAGCAGCGCCTGCTGCGCGACGTCGCCGTCGGCTTCGATATCAATCACCACGTAACCCATCTGCGGGGTGGTCTGCAGATACTGGGCGGCGATGTTGATGTTCTGCGCGGCGAAAATTTGGTTAAGCGCCGTCAGGATGCCTGGGCGGTTTTCATGAATATGCAGCAGACGGCGCCCGCCGTGCAGCGGCAGAGAAACCTCCGGGAAGTTCACCGCCGACAGCGTAGAACCGTTATCGGAATACTTCGCCAGCTTGCCAGCCACTTCCAGACCAATGTTTTCCTGCGCTTCCTGAGTTGAGCCGCCGATATGCGGCGTCAGGATCACGTTATCGAATTCGCATAGCGGAGAGTTAAACGGATCGCTGTTGGTCGCCGGCTCCGTCGGGAAGACGTCAATGGCCGCACCGGCCAGGTGCTTACGCGACAGCGCATCGCACAGCGCCGGGATATCCACCACCGTGCCGCGAGAGGCGTTGATCAGCAGCGCGCCCGGTTTCATCAGCGCCAGCTCTTCCGGGCCCATCATGTTTTTGGTGGAGGCGTTTTCCGGCACGTGCAGACTAACGACATCGCTCATGTTCAGCAGGTCGGAGAGGTGCTGAACCTGCGTGGCGTTGCCCAGCGGCAGTTTGTTTTCGATATCATAAAAATAGACGTGCATCCCCAGCGATTCCGCCAGAATGCCGAGCTGGGTGCCGATATGGCCGTAACCGATAATCCCCAGTTTTTTGCCGCGCGCTTCAAAGCTGCCTACCGCCTGCTTATTCCACACGCCGCGATGCGCCTTGGCGTTAGCTTCCGGCACGCCGCGCAGCATCAGCAGCAGCTCGCCGATGACCAGCTCAGCCACCGAACGGGTGTTCGAGAACGGGGCGTTAAATACCGGGATACCGCGCTTCGCCGCCGCATCCAGATCGACCTGGTTGGTGCCGATACAGAAGCAGCCCACCGCCACCAGTTTTTCCGCCGCGGCGAAGATCTCTTCAGTCAGATGAGTACGGGAACGCAGGCCGATAAAATGGGCATCACGGATCGACGCTTTCAGCTCTTCAGTATCCAGCGCGCCTTTGTGAAATTCGATGTTGGTGTAACCTGCCGCACGAAGGTTATCGATTGCTTTCTGATGCACGCCTTCAACTAGCAGAAATTTAATCTTGTCTTTTTCCAGTGATACCTTAGCCATTTCCCCGTCCTGTTTTTATTGGTACTGATGTCGTGCTGAACAAAAACTCTTCCAGCAACATATCAAAAAAAACTATCGCGGCAATATGAACGTTTGCCTCGCCGACCTGAAGAAATATCACGTTGAAGCAAAAGACAGGACAAAACACCAGAAAGAGAATAGATGGCAGATTGTTACTCAGAAAGGTTACGTAAATGTGACACAAGTCACCAAATTAAGGCCATAGAAAAAAATTTAGGGGGAAGCGCGAAACTTCCCCCCGATCGTCTTATTTACTGACGATGGTCTTCACGCCGTCGGCGGTACCGATCAGCGCCACGTCGGCGCCGCGGTTGGCGAACAAGCCGACGGTCACCACGCCCGGGATACCGTTAATGGCGTTTTCCAGCGCGATAGCGTCCAGGATTTCCAGGCCGTGTACATCGAGGATCACGTTGCCGTTATCCGTCACCACGCCCTGACGATATTCCGGGCGGCCGCCCAGCTTCACCAGCTGACGCGCGACGGCGCTGCGCGCCATCGGGATCACTTCCACCGGCAGCGGGAAGTTGCCGAGGATATCAACCTGCTTGGAGGCGTCGGCGATGCAGATAAACTTATCGGCAACCGAGGCGATGATCTTTTCGCGGGTCAGCGCCGCACCGCCGCCTTTGATCATCTGCATGTGGCCGTTAATTTCATCCGCGCCGTCAACGTAGATGCCCAGGCGGTCGACGGAGTTAAGGTCGAATACCGGGATACCGAGGCTTTTTAGCTTCTCGGTAGAGGCGTCGGAGCTGGATACCGCGCCTTCAATCTGCCCTTTCATGGTTCCCAGCGCATCAATAAAATGCGCCGCCGTGGAGCCGGTGCCGACACCCACAATGGTGCCCGGTTGTACATATTGCAGCGCTGCCCAGCCGACTGCTTTTTTCAGTTCATCCTGCGTCATGATTATCGTCCGAGATGTGAATACTTACCGCGCATTATAGAACATCGACGGATGAAATGTCCCTGCGATGGCGATCACACATCTGAGCAGACCATTTTCGTCTTTATCAAAAACAAATTTATGTCATAGTGCGGGTTAACGAAAAGTTATGGGGGTACGCCAGAATAATGAAACGACCGGACTACAGAACATTACAAGCGCTGGATGCGGTGATTAGGGAACGTGGGTTTGAGCGCGCCGCGCAGAAGCTATGCATTACACAGTCCGCCGTCTCACAGCGTATCAAACAGCTGGAAAACATGTTTGGCCAACCGCTGCTGGTGCGTACCGTACCGCCGCGCCCGACCGAGCAGGGGCAAAAACTGTTGGCTCTGCTGCGCCAGGTTGAGCTGCTGGAAGAAGAGTGGCTTGGCGATGAGCAGACCGGCTCCACGCCGCTGCTGCTGTCGTTGGCGGTCAACGCCGACAGTCTGGCGACCTGGCTGCTGCCGGCGCTGGCCAACGTGCTATCCGACTCCCCTATTCGCCTCAATCTGCAGGTTGAAGATGAAACCCGCACCCAGGAGCGCCTGCGCCGTGGGGAAGTGGTTGGCGCGGTGAGTATTCAGCCGCAGGCGCTGCCAAGCTGCCTGGTCGATCAACTCGGCGCGCTCGATTACCTGTTCGTCGCCTCGAAGGAATTTGCGCAACGCTACTTCCCTAACGGGGTAACGCGTTCTGCGCTGCTGAAAGCGCCGGTGGTCGCCTTCGATCATCTCGACGATATGCACCAGGCGTTCCTGCAGCAAAACTTCGACCTGCCGCCGGGCAGCGTGCCCTGCCATATCGTCAACTCGTCGGAGGCCTTCGTGCAGCTGGCGCGTCAGGGCACCACCTGCTGTATGATCCCGCATCTGCAGATCGAGAAAGAGCTGAAGAGCGGCGAGCTTATCGACCTGACGCCGGGGCTGTTCCAGCGCCGGATGCTCTACTGGCACCGCTTTGCACCGGAAAGCCGCATGATGCGCCGGGTGACCGATGCGCTTATTGATTACGGCCACAAGGTGCTGCGCCAGGATTAAACGGCGGGCATAAAAAAAGCCACTTCACTGAAGTGGCTTTTTTGTCGCTGCGGCTTACTGAGCCGGTTTCGGCGCTTCCGCTGGTTTCGCCGGCGCGGCAGGCGCGGCGGCCTGTGCTGGCTGCAGTTCGAAGACCACGTCAACCTGATCATCAAACTGGATGGTCGCCTGCTCGTAGGTTTCCTGCGCGGAGACCGGCGCGGCGTCAGCCGCCTTCATCATGCGAACCATCGGGCTCGGCTGATAGTTGGAAACATGGTAACGCACGCTATAGACCGGACCCAGCTTGCTGTGGAAGCCAGCAGCCAGCTCCTGCGCCTGATGCACCGCATCATCGATAGCCGCTTTACGCGCTTTATCTTTGTAGGCATCCGGTTGCGCAACGCCCAGCGATACGGAACGAATTTCGTTCAGCCCCGCTTTCAGCGCGCCGTCCAGCAGGCCATTCAGCTTATCGAGCTGACGCAGGGTAACTTCGACGGTACGCACCGCGCGATAGCCTTTAAGGATGCTTTTCCCGTTCTGATAGTCGTAATCAGGTTGGGTACGCAGGTTCGCCGAGCTGATATCCTTTTTGGCAATGCCGCTCTTTTCAAGGAAAGAGAGATATTGCGCAACGCGATCGTCAGCCTGTTTTTTTGCCGATGCCGCATCTTTTGCCGCGACGTTAACTTCAATCGCCAGAGTGGCGATATCCGGAACCGCTGCAACGCTTGCTGTGCCTGAAGTCACAATATGCGGGCCATCCGGCAATTCACTTGCCTGCGCCGCCATAGTACTGAATCCGAGTGCTGCAGCCAGGGCTAAGACTTTTAACTTCACTGTCGTTTCTCCATCTTGCTTAGGTCGCCCATTTTAAGGACGCATGCCAGCTAGCTTAGCGCTTACGCGCGGAAAGTCCATCGGACTAAGCCTGGTTGATGAGCATCTGTATATGTTGCAGGCCATCTTTTGCTAACTGCAGGGCGATAAACCACATCACCAGCCCGACAAGCACGTTGATGATTCGCTGCGCCCGCGCGGTGCGTAAACGCGGCGCCAGCCACGCGGCCAGCAGCGCCAGGCCGAAGAACCATAAGAATGACGCGCTAATCGTCCCCAGCGCGAACCAGCGTTTGGGCTCGACCGCCAGCTGTCCGCCGAGGCTTCCGAGCACCACAAAGGTATCGAGATACACATGAGGGTTAAGCCAGGTCACCGCCAGCATGGTGACAATGATTTTCCAGCGTCCCTGCTTCATGACCTCGGCGCTGGCCAGCTCGAGATTATTGCTCATCGCCGTCTTCAGCGCGCCGAAGCCATACCATAACAGGAAAGCGACGCCGCCCCAGGTGACCAGCGCCAGCAGCCACGGCGACTGCATCAGCAGCGCGCTACCGCCGAAAATACCGGCGCAGATCAACGCCAGATCGCTAAGCGCGCACAACAGCGCAATCATTAAATGATACTGGCGGCGGATACCCTGATTCATCACGAAAGCGTTTTGCGGCCCGAGCGGCAGGATCATCGCCGCGCCCAGCGCAAGCCCTTGAAAGTAATAAGATAGCATCGTTTAATTTTCCGGTTTCATCGTTAATGCCGGAGAATATAGCGCGCCGTCAACATTAGCGGAAATTGATAATTTTAATCATTAATAAGTGAAGCTAATAGCTACAGGCAAAAAAAGACCGGCGATGCCGGTCTTGTGTCATTGCTGGAAAAAATTACTGCGCTTTTTCCTGCTGATTCACCATATGTACGTCCATCTGCGGATACGGGAAGCTGATGCCATTGGCGTCGAAATCACGCTTAATGCGCTCCAGCACGTCCCAGTAGACGTTTTGCAGGTCGCTGCTTTTGCTCCATACGCGAACCACGAAGTTTACCGAAGAGGCGCCCAGTTCGTTAAGACGAACGGTCATTTCGCGATCGCGCAGAATGCGGTCGTCGGATTCGATAATCGCGGTCAGCAGTTGTTTCACCTTATCGATATCGGCATCGTAGGAGACGCCGATAATAAACTCATTACGGCGCGCCGGCTCACGGGAGAAGTTAATGATATTGCCAGCGATGATTTTGCCGTTCGGCACCACCACGATTTTGCCATCGACGGTACGCAGAGTAGTGGAGAAAATCTGCACGTTCTGCACCGTGCCCGCGATGCCGCCGAGATCGACATATTCACCGGCGCGGAACGGGCGGAACATCACCAGCAGCACGCCTGCGGCAAGGTTCGACAACGACCCCTGCAGCGCCAGACCCACGGCCAAACCGGCGGCGCCCAGCACGGCAATCACTGAGGCGGTCTGCACGCCAACGCGGCCCAGGGCGGCAATCAGCGTAAAGGCGATAATCGCATAGCGCACCAGCGCGGAGAGAAAATCGGCGACAGTCGCGTCGATCTTACGCGCCAGCATCAGGCGGTTGACGGTGTTAGAAACGATGCGCGCCACGATCATCCCGATGATCAGGATAACGATAGCGGCAACGATGTTGACGGCATAGCTCAGCAGCAACTCCTGGTTGCGCGCCAGCCAGGTCCCGGCATGGTTGATGCTATCGACAACGTTCAAATCTTCCATTTAGTAATCCTTGGGTCATATCAAAAAAAAGCAAATGAGATCATTCTCACGAAAATGACCTTTTAAAGGTAAACAAAAACCACCGAAGATGCCATTTCTCAATCTGATCCAGATGAAACTAACGCCGCATTACGCTTGCGCAGGACGATCCACCATTCGCAAAAAACCGCTGACTAATGCCTCTTTGCGCTCGAACGCCCTGGCGATTTCACTGACGACTTTACCGCTGCCGGCATTCTTCCAGGCAACGGAGAGCGGCGAAGGCTGGCGGGGGTTGGCGACCGCACGGGCCACCAGCGCGCCGGATTCCAGGTAAGCGCGGCACATTCGTTCCGGCAAAAAGCCGACCCCCAGGCCGCTTAGATGGCAGGCCAGCTTGGTGCTGAGATCCGGCACCTTGATTTCTTTTTGCCCGTTGAGCAGCCAGGCGACACGACGCGTCAGAGTCCGCGACGTATCCTCAATGTTAATTGCCGGATAGCGGCGTAGCGCGTCGTCGGAGAGTACCGCCGCGGGGTGACTGGCAAGGGGATGATTCTGCGCCACCACAAACTGCCAGCGAATATCGCCGAGCGGCAATAAAGAGATATTGTTGGACAGGGATTCCGAGCCGGTTACGCCAATCGCCAGCTGGAAATCGTCGTATAGCAAAGAGTCCCAGACCCCCATATAGACCTGGCGGGAAAGCTGAAAACGGGTAAAAGGAAACTGCTGATGTAGCCAGGTCAGGAGATCCGCGGCGCTTTGCGGCTGATACAGAAGATTATTGATAACGATATTAACCTGTCTTTCGACGCCGGCATTAATCTGCTGGAGTTCATCGGGCATCACGTCAAGCCAGTTCAGCCACTGCCGACAGTGCTCAAGCAGATGTTGCCCGGCCAGCGTCAGGCTTACCGAGCGAGTCGTGCGTAAAAAGAGCTGCGTTGCCACCTGCTCTTCCAGCGTTTTGATACGATAGCTAATCGCCGCCGGCGTTTTGTGCAGCAGGCTGGCCGCGCGGGAGAAACTCCCGGTCTCGGCGACCTGTATAAACGTACGGATGGTTTCCTGATCGAGCATGCGTTCTCCTTGAATCCACTCTCTGTAACCAATGCTGCGCGAATGCCATCCCCAGCAGCGTATCAGCCCCAGAAGTATGACCTACCGCCAGCAAACGCTGAATTGCTCGCCTGGGATCGCCTGTCGACCGCAGCCCGCGCATTACCTTAACCACCGGCAGCGAAAACTCGCCGCGCCTGGCGCTATTCAGATAGCTACAGCTTACCGAAGTTGTCAGCGAGGTAAGTTGATCCGCCGGGGGGATAAACGCGTGCAGGCGGTCAGAAAAACCGGCGCCGTACAGCATCGCCAACATCCCGGCGAGCATATCATCGCCGCTGGGGGTTAATCCGGGTCCCTTGCCAATCAGCCATCCCCAGTCCGGGAACTCGCCGCGTCGCCAGCGCTCAAGTTCGCCCATGATAGATGAATAAAACGACATATCCGCCAACGGCTGATTGAGCGCGGCGCATAGTCCGCTCTGGCATGAATAAGACGTAAGATCGAGAAGAAACGAGTGGCCGACGGGAATGCGAAGTTTGAGCATCCGACGCGGGCGAATCACAACTCCCGCCCCCCACAATATGCGCCCCTGCTTAACCAGCCGCGGAAGATTAGCCAACTGCGCAAACTGGGTGCTGCTAAGCAGAATACCCGTCGGGCCAATACCTTTGCCGTAGCGAAATAGCGTCAGTAAAGTCCCATCGGCGTGGACGAAATTAACCGCCTGTGAAAATTGACTATGGTGCTGCCACACGCCGTCGGCTAACTGTTCAAGGCCGGTACAGGCCAGCGCATTGAGGGTTTTCATCGGCGTCTCTCCGGGGCGGCAGCGCCGCCCCTCTCTCGACTCAGGCAGTGATGTGGTGCAGTTCCGCCAACGCTTCCAGCGCCTTCTCAAAGCACAGCAGCGGCGCGCGAACGGTTCCCGCTCCCACCTGACCTATCCCCGCTTCGCGATGGGCAATACCGGTATTGATAAGCGGCGTGATACCGGTTTCCACGACCCGCCGAACATCCAGCCCCAGGCAGGCGCCTTTGAAGTCCCATGATGGGATCTGGAACAGCGGGTTGTTGGCAAGATAGATTTCAGACATCTCTTCCGATGTTTCCAGCGCCGCGCCCATTCCGCCAGCGCCGACGAAGCGCGTCACGCCCGGTGCGGCAATCATCGCCGCGCCGCCGATGCCCAGCGTTTCGGTAATCGCGCTATCGCCGATGTCCGGGTTGGCATCCGCCTGACTGTAGCCGGTGAAGAACAGCCCCTGCGGCGTATTCACCGGCGCGGTAAACCAGCGATCGCCGGTACCGCTAACGCGAATGCCGAACTCGCGGCCGTTGCGGGTCATGGCGGTCACCACCGAGCCGGCTTTAATTTCCGCCGCCGCATCCATCACCGCTTTGCTGTAAGCCATCGCCAGGTTGAGGAAGAACTGATCGGTGACGCTGAGGAACTGCAGCACGGCGACAATTTCCGCCTTTGGCCGATCCAGGCCAGCAATGACCGGCGACAGCGTGCGCAGCAGCAGCGACGAGGCGGCGATATTACGCTGGTGGAACTCATCGCCCATGGTAATCGCCTGCGCCATCATCGCCGTCAGGTCAACGCCGTTTTCCATTCGCGACAGCGCTTCTTGCAGCACCGGCGCGAGCGTGTCGCGCATCCAGCGCAGACGCGTTTGCACATCCTCGCCGTAAGCGCCGAAGCGCATCACTTTGCCGATCCCTTCATTCAGGTTACAGCAGGATTGGTTACCATGAACCACATCGCGCACCACCAGCACCGGCATGTTCGCCGAGGTGATCCCGCCCATCGGCCCCACCGCGCCCACGTGGTGGCAAGGGATGAATTCCACCTCTCCCTGCTCCAGCATCCGCACGGCTTCTTCTTCGCTCGTCGCCCAGCCTTCAAACAACGATGCGCCGATACAGGCTCCGCGCATCGGCCCGGTCATCTCTTGCCAGGCGATTGGCGGCCCGGCGTGCAGTAATTTACGTCCAGAAGATAGTTCAGCCACCGCCTCTTTCGCAGGACGGACGGCAACCCAATGCGGGCGCGCGGCTTTAATTCGTTCGATAATGGCTTCGTTAGCCTGTGCAATTGATGAGTACATATCCATACCTCTGAACTTAATGTAACTGCTTGAGTAAACTGGCGAGACGAGCGTTACCACCGGCAACAGGCGCCCACTGATAATGCACCACTGGCGTACCGCTGCTTTGTAGATCCAGCGCGAAGCTGCGCAACCCGGCATTAATGACCTGCACGCCGTCGAGCAGCGGGTTATGCGCTGCCGATTCGCTCTGCGGCTGATGCTGCGTCAGGCTAACCGCCAGTAGCGTCGCCTCTTCGAGGGTTTCAACCACCGCAACCCCGGCATCGCGCAGGATGGCTATCTGCTCGCTACGGCCCTGCGGGTCGGCATCGGTACCGGTCATGGTGGCGATAACCACCAACGGCGCGACACGTTTACGGCGGACCTGCTCGATGGCCTCAACCACCGCCCCGGCCGGATCGGCGCAGGCGCCATAGCCCAGCACCACATCCAGCAACAGCACGCCAACTTCCGGCATGGTCGCCAGCTTCTCAATTTCAATGCTGCGGGTGGTGGGGTCGATCATCGGGTGCGGTCTGCCGAGGGTGTAACTATCGTCGCCAAGGTCGACAATGCGATGCCCGCTGGCTTCCAGCATCACGCCCTCGGCGTGGCTGTCGCTGACCGGTATTCCCAGATGAGCGGAAAGCAGCATCGCGGCCTCGGCGGCAAGGGTACCGCCAGCGTACAGGCCATAAATCCCCTTGCCTGCAACCTGCGGCTGGCTCTGCCGCTGTTGCGCGACCCGCATCAGCAGTACCGCCAGCTGCGCGGCGTCCGCCAGCGAGTTCGCCAGCCAGACGTTGCCCTCGCGGCGCTGCTCGGCACGACTACCAAGGAACAGCGCCACCACCGGTTTATTCTGTTTTTGCATCGCGGCAATAATGCGGGCACGCACCTGTGGCGAAGGCGGTTTGGAGACAAAAGCGATAACCTGCGTCGCGCTATCGGCCGCCAGCATCTCCAGCGCGGTCAGGGCGCTGATACCGCCGACTTCGGCGCTGAGATCGCGCCCGCCAAGGCCGATGGCGTGGCTAATTCCCTGTTGATGCAGCGCCACCTGCGAGGTGATTTCCTGGATCCCGGTCCCCGATGCGCCGATGACGCCAATTCCGCCCTGCGGTAAAACGTTGGCAAAGGCCAGCGGACTACCGGCAATCATTGCCGTTCCGCAATCCGGCCCCATCACAATGAGCCCCTTCTCGCGAGCCAGCGTTTTCAGTTCAACTTCTTGCTCCAGCGGGACGTTATCGGAAAACAGCATCACGCTCTTATTGGCTAACAATCCCTCTTTCGCCACCCCGGCGGCGTACTCCCCTGCCACCGAAACCAGCAACAGATTCGCGTCCGGTAATTTCTGGCAGGCTCTCTCCCAGCGCCGCGCCTTGACCAGCTGCGTTGAGCTGCCTGATGCATTAGCGATAGCGCTCAGTTCTTTCTCTAACTGTTCACGGATTAAATCGAGAATTTCCGGCTGCGCTTCGTGCGTGCGGACTGCGACACAAATATCGTTGGGCGTCGCCTCGGCGAAATCCGGATGCCAGAATCCGGTCGACTCCAGCATCGATTTATTCGCCGGGGTGCCCATCATGACCGAAACCTGATCCACTTCCGGGCGTTCACTTAATTTGCGGGAAATAATCATCAGGCTTACGGAATCCTGAAAGCTTCCCTTTTTAATAAAAGCGTAAATCATTACCGCTACCTCTTTATGTGCGTTTTTCTTTTAAAAACAGCATGGCGACCAGACCAATGACCAGCAGCGCCGCGGAAACATAAAAACTCGAAGCCAGACTGCCGGTAATATCACGCGCCGCCCCTGCAATAATTGGCGCCAGAATCGATGAGCTCATGCCAATAAAATTAAATAAACCAAACGCGGTACTGTAATTAGTTTCATCGACGCTATCGGCGACCAGCGCCACCAGCACCGGATCCAGCGCCAGTTTGCCAACCAGGCCGTACACGCACAGCGCCACGATGACGCCGGTCATACTCGGCATCCAAATAATGGAAAGCATGCTGGCAATCGCCACCGGCACGAGGAATAAAATTAACGGCTTGCGGCGGCCTAATTTATCCGACAGCCCCGAGAACAACAGAGCGCCGGGAATAGAGATCCACGCGACCAGCGACGAAATAAACCCAGTTTCGCTACCGGCAATACCGCGCTCGTTTTGCAGATAATAAGGAAGCCAGGTCAGAATAACGAAGAAACCAAACAGGCTGCAGAACACCATGATATAGGTCAGAATTAAATTACGATTCTTCAACAGATCGCTAAATTTTCCTTTTTGTACCGGCTTGCCCTCGGCGTCGGCGGTGCGCTTTTTCTCTTTCACAAAGAGCCAGATAGCAACCCCTACCAGCACCGAAGGTATCGCCATGGCATAAAACGGCATCCGCCACGAGTAACCCTGGTCATAGACCAGCCAGCTGGAGGTCATCAGACCCAGCGCAATGCCAAAGGCCATTCCGCTATTGATAATCGCGCTGCCCAGCGAGCGGAATTTTTTCGGGATCTGCTCGGAAGACAAGCCGTACTGCGGGCCATAATATGTCCCCTCGCCTGCGCCGGTGACCACGCGGGCAAATAGCAGCATATACCAGCTTTTTACCCAGCCGGTGACCGCGGTAAAAACGCCAAACAGAATAAACCCAGGTACCAGCACTTTTTTCTTACCGATTTTGTCCCCGAGGATCCCCGCCGGCACCTGTAGCAATGCATAAGAAAAATAAAATACGGAGTTGAGCACTCCTAATTGCGTTCCGCTTAAACCAAACTCTTTTTCCAGCTCACCCATCACCGGATTTAATACCGTGCGATCGGCATACATAAATACCCAACCTAACCAGAAAAGAAATACCGTGACCCACCAGGCGGGTATTCCTTTTCTTTTGGTCACCTCGGTTACCTCATACGTTCCTGACATAAGCTATCTCCCGACAATATTCACCTCAGGCCATCCCAGAGGATGCGTGCAGGATGGATGTTTTAACTCCGCTAACCATATCGGGGTAAACATGTATTTCATTTGAACAAAGTCACACAAAATCTATTGTTTTAAATTCCTAAAGACTGCTGCCGAAATTATTAAAAAAAATCTAATAATCATCTTTAAAAACATTTAAATAAAACCAGCGAATATAATATTTATTAGCGAGATATTTTTTACTCTCGATAAAGTGGCGATCTCATCACATTACCTGGCCGCTAAAACGATATTTTTAGCGCACTTCTATAATTCAATGAGGTCATCATGAAAAAGAAAATCGTTATTGCGCTGGGTGGTAATGCACTGCTGCAGCGCGGAGAAGTGCTCAGCGCGGAAAATCAGCAGCGCAGCATTCAACTTTTTGCCCGGATGGCGGCGGAATTAGCCCGTGATTATCAGCTGGTGATCGTGCACGGTAATGGCCCGCAGGTCGGATTGCTGGCGCTGCAAAACGCCGCCTATCAGGAATCTCCCGCCTGGCCGCTGGATATTCTGGTCGCGGAAAGTCAGGGGATGATAGGCTTCGCTATCGCTCAGGAACTGATGCAATACGCCGGTGCACCGGTCAGTACCCTGATGACGCGCGTAGAGGTGGCGGCAAATGATGACGCTTTCGCGGCGCCGGGGAAATATATTGGCCCGGTCTATCCGCCGCAGCAGCAGGCGGAGCTGGAAAAACGCTATGGTTGGCAGATGAAAGCGGATGGCGACTATATCCGTCGGGTGGTCCCTTCCCCCAAGCCGCTAAATATTGTTGATAGCGCGGCCATTCAGACGCTGATGGATGCCGGTCATCTGGTGATTTGCTGCGGCGGCGGCGGGATCCCGGTGGTTGCCGATACGCACGGTTACCGGGGAGTCGAAGCGGTTATCGATAAAGATTTGACGGCGGCGGCGCTTGCCGGCGCCATTCATGCCGACCACCTGCTGATACTGACGGATGCCGATGCGGTCTATGTTGATTGGGGGACGCCGCAGGCTCGCCCGTTGCGTCAGGCCACCATTGCTACGCTCGCGCCGTTTGCCGCGCCGGACGGCGCAATGGGGCCGAAGGCGGAAGCGGTTATTCAGTTTGTCAAACAGACCGGAAATAACGCCTTTATCGGCGCGTTAAAGGATGCGCCACAGATATTAGCCGGGGAAAAAGGCACCTGCGTAAGTCGCTAAAAAAAAGGCTTCCCGCAGGAAGCCTTTTTTATGCCGGTAATGAAAGGAAACGCCGTTTCCCTTCGTTACGCTCGCAGCAAGCGAAATTACAGAACGTCGATCGCGTTCAGCTCTTTGAATGCCTGCTCCAGACGAGTCACCATAGAGGTCTGAGCGGCACGCAGCCATACGCGCGGATCGTAGTATTTCTTGTTCGGCTGGTCTTCGCCTTTCGGGTTGCCCAGCTGGCCCTGCAGGTAAGCTTCGTTCGCTTTGTAGTACTGCAGGATACCGTCCCAGGTCGCCCATTGGGTATCGGTATCGATGTTCATTTTCACAACGCCATAGCTGACGGAGTCTTTGATTTCCTGAGCGGAAGAACCGGAACCGCCGTGGAAGACGAAGTTCAGGCTGTTGTGCGGCAGGTTGTGTTTCTTAGAAACATATTCCTGAGAGTCGCGCAGAATAGTCGGAGTCAGAACCACGTTACCCGGCTTGTAAACGCCGTGTACGTTACCGAAGGAAGCAGCGATGGTGAAGCGCGGGCTGATTTTGCTCAGCTCGGTGTACGCGTAATCAACGTCTTCCGGCTGGGTGTACAGTGCGGAAGCGTCCATGTGGCTGTTGTCCACGCCGTCTTCTTCACCGCCGGTGCAACCCAGTTCGATTTCCAGAGTCATGCCCATTTTGGCCATGCGAGCCAGGTACTTAGAGCAGATCTCGATGTTTTCGTGCAGGGACTCTTCAGACAGGTCGATCATGTGGGAAGAGAACAGCGGTTTGCCGGTGGCAGCGAAGTGTTTTTCACCCGCGTCCAGCAGGCCGTCGATCCACGGCAGCAGTTTCTTCGCGCAGTGGTCAGTGTGCAGGATAACCGGCACGCCGTAGTGTTCAGCCATCTGGTGAACGTGATGCGCGCCAGAGATAGCGCCGAGGATAGCCGCGCCCTGCGGAACGTCAGTTTTCACGCCTTTGCCCGCGATGAACGCAGCGCCGCCGTTAGAGAACTGAACGATAACCGGAGAACGAACTTTCGCAGCAGCTTCCAGAACGGCGTTGATGGAGTCAGTACCCACGCAGTTTACCGCTGGCAGAGCAAAGTTGTTTTCTTTAGCTACCTGGAACACTTTCTGAACGTCGTCGCCAGTGATGACGCCCGGTTTTACGAAATCAAAAATTTTAGACATGTTACTTAGTCCTGTATCTGTATCTTCGACCGTTGAAGAAGGTTCGCGAGCTGTACAAAATTGTACGTTAGCGCGCTGAAAAACAGGCGGGTTTCCCCGCCTGAACTAAATTACTGCTTAGCGCGCTCTTCGAGCATTGCTACTGCCGGCAGAACTTTGCCTTCCACGAATTCGAGGAATGCGCCACCGCCAGTGGAGATGTAGGAGATTTTGTCAGCGATGCCGAACAGGTCAATCGCCGCCAGGGTGTCACCGCCGCCTGCGATAGAGAAACCTTCGCTGTCTGCGATAGCATTAGCGACGATTTCAGTACCTTTACGGAAGTTCGGGAATTCGAATACGCCAACCGGGCCATTCCACAGGATGGTTTTGGCGTTTTTCAGGATTTCAGCCAGTTTCTGTGCGGAAACGTCGCCGAGGTCCAGAATCTGCTCGTCATCCTTGATGTCGTTAACGGATTTCAGGGTCGCGGTGGCGGTTTCAGAGAACTCGGTAGCGACGCGAACGTCAGTCGGAACCGGGATATCGCAGGTGCTCAGCAGGCGCTTAGCTTCGTCAACCAGGTCCGCTTCGTACAGGGATTTACCGACGTTATGGCCTTGAGCGGCAACGAAGGTGTTAGCGATACCGCCGCCAACGATCAGCTGGTCAGCGATTTTGGACAGAGAGTCGAGAACGGTCAGTTTGGTGGAAACTTTAGAACCGCCAACGATAGCAACCATCGGACGAGCCGGCTCTTTCAGCGCTTTACCCAGCGCGTCGAGTTCAGCGGCCAGCAGCGGGCCTGCACAAGCGACATCGGCGAATTTACCGATACCGTGGGTGGAAGCCTGCGCGCGGTGCGCGGTACCGAAAGCGTCCATGACGAATACGTCGCACAGCGCAGCGTATTTCTTAGACAGTTCTTCGTCGTCTTTTTTCTCGCCTTTGTTGAAGCGAACGTTTTCCAGAACCACCAGTTCACCGGCAGCAACGTCAACGCCATCCAGGTAATCTTTAACCAGACGAACCGGGTTAGACAGTTTGTCTTTCAGGTAATTAACAACCGGCAACAGAGAGAATTCTTCGTTGTACTCGCCTTCGGTCGGACGACCCAGGTGAGAAGTAACCATTACTTTAGCACCCTGTTTCAGCGCCAGTTCGATGGTCGGCAGGGAGGCGCGGATACGCGCGTCGCTGGTCACTTTGCCATCTTTAACCGGTACGTTCAGATCAGCACGGATGAAAACGCGTTTACCAGCCAGATCCAAATCGGTCATCTTAATTACAGACATGGTGAATCCTCTCGTTGATTCTTGATAAAGTTTTGCAAGCGCCGCAGCGCCTTACCTGAAACCTTGCGCGGCCATCGCTAACGTCGTGTCGAGCATTCGGTTAGCAAAGCCCCATTCGTTATCGCACCAGACCAACGTTTTGATCAGATGCGCGCCACTGACCCGGGTTTGCGTGCCATCGACGATGGCGCTGTGCGGGTCGTGGTTAAAATCTGTCGAGACCAACGGTAATTCCGTATAGTCAACTATACCATGAAATGCTCCCTGTGCTGCTTTTTGCAGCAACTGGTTGACTTCACAGGCCTTTACCGGTTTTTTCACCGTCACGCTCAGGTCTATTGCGGTGACGTTAATCGTCGGTACGCGTACCGCAATCGCCTCAAAACGGTCGTTAAACTGCGGGAAAATACGGGTGATCCCCGCCGCAAGTTTAGTATCAACCGGAATAATTGACTGGCTGGCCGCACGGGTGCGCCGCAGATCCGGATGATAGGCATCGATCACCTGCTGGTCGTGCATCGCGGAGTGGATTGTCGTGACCGTTCCTGACTCAATGCCGTAGGCATCATCTAGCAGTTTAATGACCGGAATAATGCAGTTGGTAGTGCAGGAGGCGTTGGAGACAATGCGGTGCTCCGCGCGCAGTTCATCATGGTTGACGCCGAAGACTACCGTTGCGTCGAGATCGTTGCCGCCAGGATGTGAAAAGAGCACTTTCTTCGCGCCAGCCTGAAGATGGGCTTCGCCATGTTCACGGCTACCGTATACGCCGGTACAGTCCAGCACCACATCCACCGCCAGCTCCTGCCAGGGCAGCGCGGCGATAGAAGGCTCATGCAGTAGACGAATGACGTCATCGCCGACATACAGCTGTTCCCGCTCCTGGCGAACATCCCAGGAAAAACGGCCATGGCTGGTGTCGTACTTCAATAAATGCGCGATGCCTGCGGCATCCGCCAGTTCATTGATCGCCACCACGGTGATTTCCGCACGACGCCCGGATTCATACAAAGCGCGAACCACGTTGCGTCCTATGCGACCGAAGCCATTAATCGCGATGCGTATGGTCATAGGTCTCCTGCAAGGTTATCCCTGATTTGAGGTGGCTGACAGAGTAATCCAGCAACGCCTTTAGGGGAACCTTACCTGTCGCAAACTGCGACTGATTGATTAATTGTCGAACATTTATACGACTGAAACGCTTCAGCTAGAATAAGCCAAAGTCGGAATAAAAGGAATGTTTGTCCAGAGCAATAAACCAGCTATATGACTTGCGTCACATTTTCTTTGGAATAATTTACAGGGTAGTTACATGTTCGAGGAATAGTGCCTACAAAAAAACCGGGTGGCGAGGTAAAAGCAAAACGGTAACCCAGGGGTTACCGTTTTTGGTGTTTGCACCCTCTCCTGTGGGAGAGGGTTGAGGTGCGGGCATCAGCCCGCACCGTACCAGCGATTACAGCAGCGCTTTCGCTTTAGCGACAACGTTGTCAACGGTGAAGCCAAACTCTTCGAACAGCTGCTCAGCCGGCGCAGACTCACCGAAGGTGGTCATGCCAACGATGGCGCCGTTCAGGCCCACGTATTTGAACCAGTAGTCCGCGATACCGGCTTCTACCGCCACGCGGGCAGAAACGGCTTTCGGCAGTACGGATTCACGATAGGCCGCATCCTGCTTGTCGAATGCGTCGGTGGACGGCATGGAGACCACGCGCGCCTTCACGCCTTCGGCGGTCAGTTTGTCCCACGCGGCAACCGCCAGTTCCACTTCTGAACCGGTAGCGATGAAGATCAATTCCGGCTGGCCGGCGCAATCTTTCAGCACATAACCGCCGCGGGCCACGTTTGCCAGCTGCTCTGCGGTACGCTCCTGCTGCGCCAGGTTCTGACGGGAGAGGATCAGCGCGGTCGGGCCGTCCTGACGCTCTACGCCATATTTCCACGCAATTGCGGATTCAACCTGGTCACACGGACGCCAGGTGGACATGTTCGGCGTGACGCGCAGGGAAGCGACCTGCTCTACCGGCTGGTGAGTCGGGCCATCTTCGCCCAGACCGATGGAGTCGTGGGTGTAGACCATCACCTGACGCTGTTTCATCAGCGCCGCCATACGTACCGCGTTACGCGCATACTCGACGAACATCAGGAAAGTGGAGGTGTACGGCAGGAAACCGCCGTGCAGCGCGATACCGTTGGCAATCGCGGTCATACCGAATTCACGTACGCCGTAATGGATGTAGTTACCGGCGGTGTCTTCGTTGATCGGCTTAGAACCGGACCACAGGGTCAGGTTGGACGGCGCCAGGTCGGCAGAACCGCCGAGGAATTCCGGCAGCAGCGGGCCAAACGCTTCAATGGCGTTCTGCGATGCTTTACGGCTGGCGATCTTCGCCGGATTCGCCTGCAGCTTAGCGATGAACTCGTTAGCTTTCGCGTCGAAGTCAGACGGCATTTCGCCTTTCATACGGCGGGTGAATTCGGCAGCTTCCTGCGGGAAGGCTTTGGCGTAGGCGGCAAACTTCTCGTTCCACGCGGCTTCTTTCGCCTGGCCGGCTTCTTTCGCATCCCACTGCGCATAGATGTCAGACGGGATTTCAAACGGAGCGTATTTCCAGCCCAGCGCTTCGCGGGTCAGCGCGATTTCAGCGTCGCCCAGCGGCGCGCCGTGGGAATCATGGGTGCCTGCTTTGTTCGGCGAACCGAAGCCGATGATGGTTTTGCACATCAGCAGGGACGGTTTGTCGGTGACCGCGCGCGCTTCTTCTACCGCGCGTTTGATGGCGTCAGCGTCGTGACCGTCAACGCCGCGCACCACGTGCCAGCCGTAGGCTTCAAAGCGTTTCGCGGTATCGTCGGTGAACCAGCCTTCAACGTGACCATCAATGGAGATGCCGTTGTCATCATAGAACGCCACCAGTTTACCCAGTTTCAGGGTACCGGCCAGGGAGCACACTTCGTGAGAAATGCCTTCCATCATGCAGCCGTCGCCCATGAAGGCGTAGGTGAAGTGATCGACGATGTCGTGCCCTGGACGGTTAAACTGCGCCGCCAGCGTTTTTTCCGCGATAGCCATACCGACTGCGTTAGCGATACCCTGACCCAGCGGGCCGGTGGTGGTTTCCACGCCTGCGGTGTAGCCGACTTCCGGGTGGCCCGGAGTCTTAGAGTGCAGCTGACGGAAGTTTTTCAGTTCTTCAATCGGCAGATCATAACCGGTGAGGTGCAGCAGGCTGTAAATCAGCATGGAACCGTGACCGTTGGACAGCACGAAGCGGTCGCGATCGGCCCAGGACGGGTTCTGCGGGTTATGGTTCAGGAAATCACGCCACAGGACTTCGGCAATGTCAGCCATGCCCATCGGGGCGCCAGGGTGGCCGGATTTGGCTTTCTGTACAGCGTCCATGCTCAGCGCACGAATAGCGTTGGCAAGCTCTTTACGTGAGGACATTTTGACTCCAGTTCGGATGTTATAAGGCCATGCCCTTAACGACTTGACGAGAGCGCGTTTTGGGCTACGCCGGAAAAAAGTGTGAACAATGTAACCCAAGCGACAAAGCATGTACATGGAGCATCCTTTTGCCCATTAAGAAATCTCTGGAACACGTTGTGCTGCCGCGGAATCCACTCGCCCGGATCATGAGATACTATTTATACTTTGCACAGGACGAGGCGGGTCCGTCGTCGCCCATTATTCAGATAAAAAACCATAAGATTGTGGAAGATAAAAATGAAAATTCGCTCAACCCTTCTTGCCTTCGGGATCGCAGCAACATTAACCGGATGTCAGAACATGGATTCCAACGCCCTGCTGAGCTCCGGCGCGGAAGCATTCCAGGCCTACTCTCTTAGCGACGAACAGGTAAAAACCTTAAGCGACCAGGCGTGTAAAGAGATGGACGCCAAAGCCACTATTTCCCCGGCCAGCAGCGAGTACAGCAAACGCCTGAGCAAGATTGCCGCCGCGCTGGGCGATAACATCAACGGCCAGCCGGTCAACTACAAGGTCTATGAAACGAAAGACGTCAACGCCTTCGCGATGGCCAACGGCTGCATCCGCGTTTACAGCGGCCTGATGGACCTGATGAACGATAACGAAGTAGAAGCGGTTATCGGCCACGAAATGGGCCACGTTGCGTTGGGTCACGTGAAGAAAGGCATGCAGGTCGCGCTGGGCACTAACGCCGTGCGCGCGGCGGCGGCCTCCGCTGGCGGCATCGTCGGCAGCCTGTCGCAGTCGCAGCTGGGCGATCTCGGCGAAAAACTGGTGAACTCGCAGTTCTCCCAACGCCAGGAGTCGGAAGCGGACGACTACTCTTACGACCTGCTGCGTAAGCGCGGCATCAATCCATCGGGGCTGGCCACCAGCTTCGAAAAACTGGCCAAGCTGGAAGCCGGCCGTCAGAGCTCCATGTTTGACGATCACCCGGCGTCGGAAGCCCGCGCGCAGCATATTCGCGATCGCATGAAGGCCGACGGCATTAAATAAACGACAGCGGGAGGCATTATCGCCTCCCTTTTTTATATACCCGTAAAAATATTTAGCCGCATCAATTGATAATTTAAGCGCACAAACCGTTAATTATTATCACAGCGCATCACAGCCAATTATTTTATACCCGGCGATTCAGAAATATATTATTTGGTAAATTAAAAAGGTCGCACATTATCTGGCTTTCAGAATCGTCTTTACCCGAATAATAAATAGTCCACCCCTTACTGCCTGGCGCACGGCTCACGCGCCATACAGCCTGTTTCCGGCTGCAATAACTGCTCACACAATGATTGCTTTCGACATTATTTCAGGAGAATATCTGACTGGCAGTGATTCCCATGAATATATCGACAGACAGAGAAGTGCCCTCAGTGAAAAAAGAATTACCATTAATCGCACTTGGCATTATTGCCGCCGCGCCGGCTTTCGCCAGCCAACAATCTACCAGTCAGGGCTTTATTGAAGACAGCCACCTGGATCTCTTTTTACGTAACGCTTATATCAAACGCGATTATCGCGATGGATTGCCGGATAAAGCCGAATGGGGTCAGGGTATTATCGCTACCTTCGAATCCGGCTTCACCCAGGGACCGGTCGGCTTCGGCGTTGACGGCATTGCGCAGTACGCCGTGCGCCTCGACGGCGGCCGCGGCCGCAGCGGCGCGGGCGGTATCGACTTTTTCGCCCAGGATGATGATGGCCGCGCGAAATCCGATTTAGCCAAATTCGGCGCTACCGCCAAAATGCGATTCTCGAATACCGTACTCAGCTACGGCAGCCAGCGCCCGATGCTGCCTATCGTCTACGCCGATGACTCGCGGCTGCTGTACGAGAGCTATACCGGTACCATGCTGACCTCAAGAGAAATCGACGGTCTGGAAATTAACGCCGGTTATCTTACCGATCAGCAGCGCAAAAGCGACGACAGCCACAACAGCGGCCTGAAAAGTCTGACCTTTGGCGGCGCCAGCTATCAATTCAACGACCAGCTCAGCGGCGCGCTTTACGCTTCGCGCGTCGAGGACGTGCTGAATAAGCAGTATCTCGGCCTGAACTACAAACAGCCGTTCGCCGCCGACCAGCAGCTGATTGTTGACTTCAACGGCTATAACTCGCGCTTAGATCAAGAATATGCCGACGCCAATGACACCGGGCGCAGCAACAGCATCTGGAGCCTGGCCGCCAGCTATATCTGGGATATTCATACCTTTAAAGTCGCTTACCAGCAAAGCAGCGGCAGCACCGGCTACCACTACGGCGGGTATCAGAATCAGGGCGGCGTCGGCGATGGCGGCAACACCATCTGGCTGGCTAACTCCTACTGGTCAGATTTTAACGGCGAGGATGAGCGTTCCTGGCAGGCCTCCTATGGCCTGGATTTTGCCGGACTGGGCGTACCGGGCCTGAGCTGGACTACCGCCTACGTTCGCGGCGATAACATTAAAACCGCCGAGACCAGCAACGGTAAAGAACACGAATGGTTCAACCAGGTGCAGTACCAGGTGCAAAACGGCATGGCGAAAGATTTGAAATTGAGACTCCGCTATTCGGTGCTGCGCGTTTCCAGCAACGCCAGCGACTATAACGTCAGCGGTAATGAAGTGCGGTTCTACGTCGAATATCCGTTTAACGTATTTTAACCGTGTAATGAACCCTCTCCTGCGGGCCGGCCCTCTCCCGACGCGCAGGAGCAACCGTCCGGCGCCTTGATTAACCCCCTGTGCCGTGCGGTACCCTCTCCCCGGAAGGGAGAGGGTTGGGGTCACTGGGTTATCATTAATACAGCGTTTTCTGCGGCGGGCCGGCAAAGCGCAGCGCGCCAATCTGGCCCATTTTCACTTCCACCACCGATGGCCCAGGCATCGCCAGCGCTTCGGTCATCACCGCCTGGAAATCCTCAGCGCGTTCCACGCTCCACGCCTGCAGGCCAATCGCCTGCGCCAGCAGGGCAAAGTCCGGCGTGTGCAGCTCGTTGTAATACTGGCGGCCGCCAAAGTACTTATCCTGAATACCGCGCATCACGCCGTAGCCGCCGTCGTTCATAATCAACAGCGTCACGTTGGCCTTCTCCTGCGCCAGGGTCGCCAGCTCGCCAAGGTTGAGGCTCAGGCCGCCGTCGCCGACCAGGCCGACCACTTTCCGTTGCGGATTGGCAATCGCGGTGCCCACCGCCATCGGCAGCCCCATACCGATGGCTCCGGCCAGAGAATGGATATTCATCAGCGGACCGTGAGCGCGGAACAGACGGCTGCCCCACAGGCTGCCGGAAACGGTAATATCGCGCACCAGAATGCCGTCATCGGGCAACGCCTGCGCAATCGCGTCATTCAATTTAGCGTAAGCGCCGCACTGGTCGCGTAGCCCCTGCTCCGCCGCCTCTACCGCCGCTTTAAGCTGGCTATCCCAACGCGCATCGCCCCACATCCGGCCCTGTACCCGCGCTGCCAGCGCCGCTAATAGCGCCCGGCAGTCCGCCACCAGCGTGTTGTCCATCAGGTAGTTACGGCTGGCCGCCGCCGGGTCGATATCAATCTGCACCCGCGGCGCGGGCAGCTCCAGCGTCCAGGAACGCGTTTCGTTGCTGCGCAGCCGGGAACCGGCCACAAGTGTGAAATCACATTGTGAAATCAGCGCTTCAACCGAGGGAGAATTATGAAACGCGCGCAGGCTGGCGCGATGGCTATCCGCCAGAATGCCGCGGCCGTGGGTACTGGAAATCACCGTCACTCCGGCATCCGCCAGCGTCTTCACCGCCTCAACGCTCTCTAACGCGCCGCCGCCAAGCCACAGCAGCGGCTGCTTCGCCTGCTTAAGCTGCGCCCACAGCGCATCGACCATCGACGCCTCCGGCTCAATCGCCGGAGCGCGTTTCAACGGCGCGGTCAGCAGCGAAAGCGGAATTTTGGCGCTCTGAATGTCGATTGGGATCTCCACCGAGACCGGGCCGCACGGCGGCGTCTGCGCCTCCTGAATCGCCTTATGCAGGATAGCCACCGCCTGGTTGGCGTTGCTAATGCGGTAAGCGCGCTTCGAACTGGCTTTCAGGAAGGTCAACTGATCGCGGGTTTCATGAATAAAACCGGTATCGGCGTCCAGCCAGGCTTTTTCGACCTGTCCGGTCAGGTGCAGCAGCGGCGTACCGGCGTTCATCGCCTCAACCAGCGCGCCGACCGCATTACCCGCGCCCGCGCCGGTGCTGGTCAGCGCCACGCCGAGCCCGGAAAAACGGCCATGGGCATCGGCCATGGTCACCGAGCCCGCTTCGCCGCGCGCCGGAACAAAGCGGATTTTTTCCCGCTGGCCAACGGCGTCGGCGATCGGCAGGTTATGGATAGAAATGACGCCATAAATGGCTTCAACGTGATACTGCTCCAGCGTTCTGGCGATGGCATCGCCGACGGTTATCATTTCGCTCATTGCTCACCCTTTCTCAGTCGCACCAGTGGTTGACGCTATTACCCGTCGCCAGATAAATGCTCTTTTGTTGCATCCAGGCTTTCAGCCCCTGGATCCCTTTTTCGCGGCCCAGACCGCTCTCTTTAAAGCCCCCGAACGGGGTCGAAATGGAGAAAACTTTGTAGGTGTTGATCCACACCGTACCGGCTTCCAGTTGTTCGCTCAGACGCAGCGCGCGGCCGGTATCGCGCGTCCAGATCCCCGCCGCCAGCCCGAAGACCGAATCATTGGCCTCGCGGATCAGCGCCGCTTCATCGCGAAAACGCATCGCCACCAGCACCGGCCCGAAGATCTCTTCCTGGCAAACGCGGGCCTGATTGTTCAGCCCTTCAATAATGGTCGGCAGGAAGTAGCTCCCCGCCGCCAGCGCCGGATCCGCCGGGATCTCGCCGCCGCATAGCACGCTGCCGCCTTCGCGTTTCGCCAGCTCGACGTACTCCAGCACGCTCTGGCGGTGTTTATCGTTGATCAGCGGCCCGACGTGGGTGCCAGCGCTGAACGGATGACCAACCCGCAGTCCTTGGGTTAACTCCAGCAGGCGGGCCATTAATTGCGGATACACTTTTTCATGGACAAACAGCCGTGAGCCGGCAATGCAGGCCTGGCCGCCGGAGCTGAAAATGCCGTAGCAGATGCCCCGCGCCGCCTGTTCGATATCGGCATCTTCCAGCACGATGGTCGGCGATTTGCCGCCCAGCTCCAGCGACGCCGGGATCAGCTTTTCCGCCGCCACGTGCGCCAGATGACGCCCGGTAGTGGTGCCGCCGGTAAAGGAAATTTTGCGTACCTTAGGATGGCGGGCCAGCGCATCGCCGATAATCGATCCTTTACCCGGCAGCACGCTCAGCAGTCCGGCGGGTAAACCGGCCTGCTCGAAGATCTTCGCCAGCTCCAGCGCCATGAGCGGCGTGGCCTCTGCCGGTTTGAGGATCACCGCGTTCCCGGCGGCGATCGCCGGGGCCACCTTCTGCATTTCACTGGCGATCGGCGAGTTCCACGGCGTGATCGCCGCCACCACGCCCAACGGCTCATAGCGGCTCAGAGTCAATAGATCCGCCTGCCGCGGCGTCGGCAGCTCGCCCTCCAGCAACTCGCAGGCGGCGGCAAAATAGCGTGCGGTACCGGCGGCGCTCATCACCAGCCCTCGCGCTTCCGCCAGCGGTTTACCGTTATCGCGGCTCTGCTTTTGGGTGAGCTCATCAACCTGTGCTTCAATCAGATCGGCAACCTTATGCAGGATCTTCGCCCGCTGATGCGGCAGCATCGCCCGCCACGTTGGCTCCCGCCAGGCGCGGTCGGCGCAGTCGATCGCCTCCTGCAAATCATCGAGGCTTGCCGCATGCAGCGCCGCGTTAATAGCGCCATCCGCCGGAAACTGGCTGTGCATTAAATTGCCGCCGCCGCGACGCCACTGGCCGCCGATAAAAATGTCTAATTCGTCCATCTCAGCCTCTCTGCGTTATGCCAGTTCACGGCAGGCGCGTACCGCGCTCAGTGCCGCGAGGGTCGATGTTTTCGGATTGCTGGCGAGCGGCAGGCCGCTCAGCTCCAGGTGAAACTCGCCGAACAGTCCTTCGGCGTGTAGCGTATGGGTGTTGCGTTGCGTCGCCGGATCGACCATCAATTGCACCCGAGTCGCGTCAAGGCCGATACCGCCCAGCGCGATGGTTGCCGCCACGTTGGCATTTGCCGGGAATAGCCGCGCCGCCTCGCGGGCGCTGCCTTCGAAGAAAATTTGCGCTTCATTGACCGCGCTGAGGTCGATAAGCTGTTCGGCATAGCTGCCGCGCCAGCTGGCCGGGCTTTTACGCGACTGATAGGTCACTCGTTCAAGACCGCCCTCTTTCGCCGCCGCCAGGCCGTCAATCCCGGCTACTGCGCCAGCCAGCAGCGTCAGCCTTCCGCCCGCCTGGCGTAAACGCTGTTCCAGTTCGCTGTCCGCCAGCGCGCCGGTCGAGATCACCGCCAGATGCCAGCCGCGCGCCAGCACCGCTTCGCCGTACTGCGCGACCGCCTGCTGGCTGGCGCATTCCAGCACCAGATCCGGTGTCTCTTCGCACTGCAGCGGATCGGTAAGCGGCGTCACCGCGTGGCCGAACTGCTGGCGGATCGCCGCATGATGCGATTCGCGGGCGACGATCCAACCCAACGTCACCTGAGGCGGCAGGCGTTCAATCACCGCCTGCGCCATCGCGCCATAGCCGATTAACATGACCTTTTTCATCATCTTTCCTTACAGATGGCGGCAGAAACCGCCGGAAACGTCCAGCGCCGCGCCGGTGGTAAAGGAGGCCAGCGGCGAAGCGAGGAATAGCAACGCCTGTGCCGGTTCCTGCGGTTTTCCGAGGCGCGCCATCGGGATCCCGCGTTTGCGGGCGATTTCGGCGGTCCACTGCGGCCAGCTCTGGCTCTTATCGCTGCGGTTTTCGAAACGGCGCTGCCACTGCCCGGATTCGACCATTCCCAGCAGGATGGAATTCACGCGGATGCCTTTCTCCACCAGCTCTTTCGACAGGGTCAGCGTCATATTGAGCAGCGCGGCACGGGCAGCAGAGGTGGCAATCATGTGCTCTTCCGGCTGCAGAGCCAGCAGCGAGTTCACACAGGTAATCGAGGCGATATCCGACTGTTCAAGCTGCGGCTGGAAGGCCTTTACCGGGTTAATCACGCCGAACAGTTTCAGTTCGGCTTCGTGCAGCCAGGCCTCGCGCGGCGTATCGGCGAAATGGGCGACATAGCCCTGCCCGGCGTTATTAATCAGCATGTCGGTGCCGCCGAAATGCGCGGCGACCGCGTCAGCGAAGGCCTGAACTTCCGCTTCGTTCAGTACGTCGCAGCGCCAGGAGAACACCTCGCCTTCTGGATATTCGTTTTGCAACGCCGCATGGGCACTGGCCAGCCGATCCGGGTTGCGGCCGCAAAAGGCGACCTTCGCCCCTTCGCCCAGCAGCAGGCGCAGCGTTTCGAAGCCGATCCCTGACGAGCCGCCGGTGACTACCGCGACGCGTCCTTCAATTTGTGCATTCATCGCGCACCTCTTCCCCTATGCGTAAAAGCTGTTGATTAAAAAAGGTTTCGTTATCGAGATAGCTGGCATGTCCAGCCTGCGGGATGGCGATGTAAGGGGCGCCGTAACGCAGCGCCACTCCCTGCACCAGCTCCGGTTGGGTAATGGCATCCTGCTCGCCACACCACACCGTGAGACGGCCGCGATAGTCGGCGAGCCAGCGGTGGATGTCGTCATGCGCCAGCATCCAGGCAGCGGCGAGGTAGCCTTCGCTACGCAGCCTGCGCATGCCTGCCGCCACCGTCGCCACATCGGCTTCGCGCGCGCCGGGGCGCAGCAGTTTTGCCGCCCGCCCCTGCGCCATCGCCTCGCCGCCCAGCGCCATCTGCTGTTGACGTCCCTGCCAGACTTTTTCCCGCTGCGCGGCTTCCGCCTGACCGTAGCCCTGCGCGACGTCGGCGAGTACCAGATAAAGCACCCGCTGCGGGTATTTCGCGGCGAAGGCGGCCGCCACCAGCGCACCCAGCGAATGGCCGACCAGTATGGTTTGCTCTACTCCAGCGCGGTCCAGCATTCGCGCCAGCGCGTCGGCGTAATCACCGGCATCCGCCGGCGTTGCCGACAGCATCGGGCTCTCGCCATAACCGGGCATATCCCAGGCCAGCACGCGGTAGCCGGGCAACGCCATCTGTTTATGCCAGGAGGACGCGCCGGAACTGATGCCGTGCAGCAGCGTCAGCGGAATGCCGCTTCCTTGTTCACGAAAACCCGTCATCATCGCCCCTTAGTTACGTTTTACTTTTGCCAGCGGATGATCTTCCGGGTAGGTCGGAATATGTGGCTTATGGGTGCCGAGCATCACGCACATCAGCGCCTCTTCTTCGCCGTGGTTGAACAAACCACGATAGATTCCGGGCGGTACCGAGATCAGATCCCGTTCGCGCAGTACGGTTTCGGTATAGTTGTCGCCGTCCTGAATCATCAGGGTGATCTGCCCTTTGAGCATGAAGAACACCTCTTCTACGTCATCATGCAGGTGCAGCGGGCCTTCACATTTGGACGGCAACACCATGGTGGAGAAGGTGAAGTGCTCGGCCGGAACGGTGTTGGTATCGCTGGCGACGCCGGTGGCGCCGGTGCCGATGTAGCGCATCTGCGCGCGGCGATATTTCGGATCGAAATCGGCCTGGAATTTCAGCGCATTCCAGTCGTATTTACGGCCTTCGAAGCGCGCGATACGCGACTCCACCCACTCTTCCATCGTCAAATGTTCAGGTTTCAGACTCTGTTTTGCAGTTACGGTTGAATCAGTCATCGTTTTATCCTCAGTAACGTCTCAGCAGCGGCAGTAACAGGGCGCAGCCCACCGCCGCCATCACCGCCAGAAAAATCAGCCCGGAATCCATGCTATGGGTGAAGGCGATAAGCGCGCCCATCACCGCCGGCGATAACGCCCCGGCAAAGTTTCCCAGCCCGTTGAAAATCCCGCCCGCCGTGGCGCTGACCCGTGGATGGGTCGCTTTAGCCAGCAGCGCGAAAATGTTTGGCGCGCCGGTGCCCCACATAAAGGTGCTAAAGCTCATCGCCGCAATCACCGGTAACGGCGCGCTAAAATGCATCACCGCCGCCAAACCGATTCCGGCGCCCGCCAGGGAAATAAAGCAGGCGGCGGCGCGCTTATCGACGCGGTCGGACAGCCAGGCGCCGATAATTTCGCCCAGCAGCATGGCGATAAACGGCATCGACGACAGCCAGCCGGCGTGTTCCAGATGAATGCCTTTGCCTTTAATCAGGTAGCCCGGCAGCCAGCCGTTGATCCCCCACAGATAGGCGAGAAAGGCGATATTGAAGATGCAGATCATCCAGAAATGCGGGCTAACGAAGAGCTCGCGCCGCGCGCTGCGGCGCGCTTCCTGCGACGTTTTATCGCTGCCGACTTTCGCCTCCAGCTGCACGCCGCGCAGCCCGATGCGCACAAAAATCAGCACCGGCACCGTCAGCATCGCCATCACGAAAAAGGTGCTCTGCCAGCCGAAGGTATTGAGTAGCCAAATTGACAGCGGGAAACCCAGCGCCGCGCCAACCGGCGTGCCGAGCAGCCACAGCATGGTGGCGCGGGCCTGCAGCCGCTGCGGGAAGGTGTGGCGCACCACGGCGAACGCCAGCGGGAACAGCGGCCCTTCGGCGATGCCCAACAGGATGCGCAGCGTCACCATCAGCGCGTAGTTGTGGGTGAAGCCCATGATCACCATCAGGATGCACCACACCACCATCATTCCAGTTAGCAAGCGCAGCGGCGCAATCCGGTCGCCAAGACCGCTTAATAACACTGACGAGAAGCCGTAGCTCAGCAGAAAGGCGCTCATCAAAATACCCAGCCGGGTGGTATCGAAATCGATCCCCATCGCCTGCTGGAAGTGGCTATCGGAAAACAGCGCGGCGATACTGATTTTGTCGAAAAACGCCAGCAGTACGCAGGCCAGCAGCGACAGCGGAATGGCCCAACGCACCGCCTTTTCAGGCGTGCGGATGCCCTCGCCACTCGCCTCAGCAGGCGCGGCGTTAGTCTCTAATGTGGTCATTTCTCCCCCTTAAGGGTTCGCGTTAATTATCGCAATGACATCAGCGAGAAAGTCGGGTCAGCGAGCGGGACGTCAGAGAGATCCCTCCCCGCCGCCATCCAGCGCTTCGCCAGCTTTACGGTACGTGCATTATTGAAGGCCACCAGCTGCGTTAAACGTCCATCGGCATTGAGCGAGAAATAGAGCGCGCCCTGCGGCTCGTCACGCGCGATGGTACGGCTGCCCGCCTGCGGGATCCCCAGGATCTGGATATTGCGATCGTATTGATCCGACCACAGCCACGGCGCCTCGTCGTAGCCGCTGGCCTGCGGATCGAGCATCGCTTTCGCCGTAGCGATGGCCTGATTTTGCGCAAAGGCCCACGACTGAATGCACAGGCCATACTGATGATGCTGAGCGACATCGCCGGCGGCGAAAATCGCCGGATCGCTGCTGCGTCCCTGGGCATCGACGACAATCCCGCGCTCGACAGCGAGCCCGGCATCGCGCGCCAGTTCCAGATTGAGATCGACGCCGATCCCCACCACCACCGCATCGAAGGTTTCCCGCTGGCCGTCGCAGTGCAGCGTCGGCAGGCCGTTATCATCTTCCAGCTCCAGCGCGCCGCAGCCGCGGCGAATATCAACGCCCTGCCGGCGATGCAACTCATCCAGCGCCAGCGAGACCTCCATACTGACCGAGCGCATGCACAGCGCTGGCTGCTGTTCATAAAGGGTTACGGCTACGCCGCTTTTGCGCGCCGAGGCGGCGATTTCGAGGCCAATCCAGCCGCCGCCGACGATCGCCAGCCGCGTTGCCGATGCCAGCCGCTGCTTCAGACGCTGCGCGTCCTGCCAGTGGCGCAGGGTATAGACCTGCGGATGCTGCGCCCAGGCCTCGGACGGCAGGCGCGCGCGGCCGCCGGTGGCGATCAGCAGTTGATCGTACGCCAGCGTTTCGCCGTTGCTCAGCGCCAGGGTTTTATTTTGCCGGTCAATCGATTCCGCGCGCAGCGGTCGGTACCAGCGCAGATCCAGCGCCTGTTGCGCCTCGGCGCTGAATATTCGCGGCAGCGCCGGTTCGGCCTCCAGCAATGCCGCTTTCGACAGCGGCGGGCGCTCGTAAAAATCCCATTGCTCTTCGGCAACCACGCAAATCTCGCCGCTAAACCCTTCATCACGCAGCGTTTTCGCCGCCCAGCCGCCAGCCTGGCCGCCGCCGATAATGACTATCCGCGCCGTCATACCGCCTCCGGTTTTTTCTGCTGGCGACGGGTATCGTGATCGATACCGCCTTCCACCGCCCATTCGGTAAAGGACACGAGTGAATGCTCCAGCTCGCGCGGCTGCCAGTTTTCCGTCAGATAGTCATCGTTGGTGTAGTACTCAAAAGCGCCGCCGGTCGGGCTGTTGACATACCAGAAGTAGGCCGAGGAGACCGGATGGCGGCCGGGGCCGATAAACGTGCTCCAGGCGTTTTTATTCATCGCAATGCCGCCGCCGATCACTTCGTGAATATCACGTACGGTAAATGCGACGTGGTTAAGTCCACGTTTGCGGTTGGGCAACTGCAATAAGAAGAGGTTATGGTGGCCGCCGCGCACGCCGCAGCGCAGGAACACCGCGCGATTGATATAGCGGTCTGACACCTGGAAGCCGAGCACTTCGCGATAGAAACTTTCCACCGCCGCCAGTTCTTCCACGAAGAACACCACGTGGCCGACGTTAATCGGCTGCGCGCGGTCGTACACCGGGCTCGGGGTGTCGATGCGACGTACATCGCCCCACTGGTTGATCGGCTCGACGTTCAGTTCCACCGCCGTTTGCTGGCTTACCTGCACCCGCAGCGTCATACCGTTAGGGTCGCGGCACTCCAGCGCGCCGTCGATTTCACGGAAAGCGGGCTGACGTTCCAGCTTCGGGCGCAGCGCATCCAGCGCCGCCCGATCCGCCACGCCCCAGGTCATGCGACGCAGGGTGTTGCCCGCCTCAAAGGCTGGCGGCAGGTCGGCGCTATCGGTCGGGTTAAGTTCGACCCGCGCGCCGCTGAGGGTGGTAAACGCGCGGCCGCTGGCGTCGCCGGTCAGGCCAAAATCGCGCATGAATTTCGCGCTGTGGTTCAGGTCGTCTACGCCAAATTCCAGCTTTTCAATTCCGGTAATACTCATTCTTCGTCGCCTCTTTACCGTTCAGTCGCCCGAATTTGGGCGTAAAACATGCCCGACGCAATCAAGCGCCTGCCGTTAAGTTGTTGATTTAACTTGCCTGTGACAAATATCCGAGGAAACCGGAAATTTTGTCCGCCGCCATACTGACCTCGTTCTGTAACCGCTCGCGATCGCTTTGCGGGATCTCGTCCGACGGCACCAGAATGCTAACGACCGCCGCCACCCGGCCGCTGCGGTCAAAGACCGGATAGACAATCGATGAGATACCGTGGCGATAGAACGATTCGCCAATCACATAGCCGCGGGCTTTATCCTGCTGCACCATCTGCCACAGCGCTTCGCGGTCGTACAGCTGACCCGGCGTATTGCCCGGCAGACGTTCATCCGGGAACAATTGCTCAAACTCGCTGCGGGAAACATCGGTCAGCAGCATGCGGCCAAGCGAGGTGCAGTGCACCGGTAGCCGCGTTCCGACGCTGACCTGGTTGATACGCGAACCGGCGGCGCTGACGCGGGCGATGTAAATGATGTCGCGGCCATCGCGGATCGCCAGATGGCTGCTGCACTGGCTGATATCACGCAGTTGCTCGATGACCGGCTGACCCACCTGGGCGACATCCAGTGAAGCGATATATTCAAAGCCCAGACGCAGTACGTTCATGCCCAGCGAAAAGGTATTGGTGCGGGCGTTACGCTCGAGAAAGCCCATATATTCCAGCGTCTGCACCACGCGATAGGCGGTCGCTTTCGGCATATCCACCAGCCGATGCAGCTCGGCAAAGGTTAGATCGCGATGCTGTTCGCCAAACGCCAGCAGCAGTTGTAAACCGCGCTCCAGACCCGGTACCAGGTACTTCACTTCCTGATCGTTCGCCATACCGCCTCACTTGTTAGTTAAAGACAAAACCGCCGTTGACCGGGATCAGTTGGCCGGTGATAAAGCGCGAAAGATCGCTCAGCAGCCAGACCACGCTGCCGGTGACATCTTCCGGCTGCTGCGCGCCGCTGAGCGCGCGGCCGTTCTCATACAGCTGATGACGCTCGGCGGGAACATATTCCGTGGCCTCGACGCGAGTCAGCCCCGGAGCAATGGCGTTGATACGGATCCGCTTTTCACCCAGCTCGCGGGCCATGGAACGGGTCATCGCAATTACCGCGCCCTTGCTGGCGACATAGGCTATCAGCCGCGGCGCGCCCCACAGCGCGGTGTCCGAGGCGACGTTGACGATCGCCGCGCCTTCCCGCAGCAGCGGTACCGCAGCGCGGGTCACCAGCCAGGTGCCTTTAACGTTGACCGTCATCACCCGATCCCACAGATCTGGATCGTAATCGATCATATTTTTACCGCCGACGCCGGTGGCCATCGCTGCGTTATTGACTAAGCCATCAATCGGCCCCTGCGCGCCGATGGCGCTAAAGACCTGCTCGATCGACGTTTGACTGGCAAGATCGATGGCGTGGGATTCGACCTGATAGCCCTTCTGCTGCAGGCGATGAGCGCTTTCCGCCAGCTCCCCCTGCAGGATGTCGCACATCACCACCGTCGCGCCCTGCGCGGCGCAGGCTTCGGCAAAGTGGTAACCCAGGCCACGCGCCGCGCCGGTGACGACAATGCGTTTACCGTTCAGCAGGCCGTTCATCAGGCGGCACCCTGCTGCGCTTCGCGGAGCGCTAGCTGCTCCTTCGCCGCTTTCTGCATCATACGGCGCAGTCGGGACAGACCGACATCATGTTGATAGAGATATTCATGATCGCGGGCGTTCGGCGCCAGGCTCTCCAGTACCACGCGATCCTGTTCCAGTACTTCCCAGTGCAGTTTTTCCAGACGGTTGCGGTACATAAAGCGCCACAGATCGCGCTGCCAGCCCTGTACGCCGCGGATGCGCCAGAAGAAGACGCGGCAGTTGTCGTTATCTTCCGGAACCACCATGCCGACGATCCAGAAGTGGCCGCCCGGCCCGAAACGCTTTTTGTACGGAATAGACAGGCGCATCCAGTAGGCGCCGCTGTTGCCCAGTTCAACCCAGTCAAAGTTGACGCCGCTCTGCCCTTTTTTCTCGAAGATAAAGCCGGTTTTCGTCGGCTGCAGCACCATATCGGCTTTGCGATCGCCTTCCGCCATCGAGTGCGATGACGAGTGCAGATAGGTACCGTGCATCGGGTCCATCACGTTTTCCAGCGCGTACTGGTAGTTGCATTTCCACGCCGCGGTGCACAGGAAGTTACTGTATGTTTCGTGGTCGGCCAGTTCCTCCGGGAAGCTCAGTTCATCAGGCTGCTGGTCGGCGGTGACACCGAACCACAGGAAGATTGCCCCATGCGCTTCCTGCACGCTGTAGCTGCGCACGCACTGCTGGCCGACCAGCGGGCAGCGGTCAACCGCCGGGACGTCTTTGACTTCGCCGTTACCGGCGACTTCCACGCCGTGATACCAGCAAGCGATACGATCGCCTAAGTTCCAGCCCATTGACAGACGCGCGCCGCGATGCGGGCAGCGGTCTTCCAGCGCCTGCACCTGACCGTCTTTATTCCGCCAGACCACGATCTGCTCACCGAGACGGGTAATGCCCACCGGCGCAGACTGCACCTCCCAGCTCGCCAGCACCGGATACCACAGGCCGCGCAACCCTTTATCAAGATAGTTTTGTACCGTTGTCGTCATTACTGTGTCCTCAGTAGCCGTTGACCTGTAAAAATGCCTGGAAGCTGCTTTCACTCCACGGTTCGCCCTGCTGGTCATGCATCCTGACGCCATTGAGACCGTTCACCAGCTCACCGAGGCTTTCCGCGCCCTGTTCGAACAGCGTTTCCAGGGTCGCGATAAGCTGAAGCTCCCAGTTTTCCGGCACCCGGCTGCGGGTTTGCCAAATCAGATTGTGATAGTCGCCAGGCTTATGGATATTGCCGTTTCCGCCTTCCGCCGGTGGCGTAAACTGGCGGCTTTCCGGTAGCGCCGGGTTGAAGTCCAGGGATTCGCTCATGCCACGTTCTCCTCGATAAAAGTAATCTGGATCTGATTGTCGTATACCCGCACCGGGTAACGATTAAGGTTGCGGCCGCCGGGGCCATGCAGGCACTGGCCGGTTTTGACGTCGAATACCGCCTCATGCAGCGGGCATTCCACCTTGCCATCTTCGACAAAGCCCTGGCTCAGGAGCGCATAGGCATGAGGGCAAACGTCTTCCAGCGCGTAATATTCGCCATCAATCAGATAAATACCGATTTCCTTACCGTCGATATTGCCGCTATAGGGAAAATCTTCCTGTACTTGCTCCGCGTCACATACGCCTATCCAGCTCATCGCAATCCTCCAGGCTTTGTTTCATATATGAAACTCTGTTTCTTATTTAATACGGTCAATATAAAAGCGGTGAATGTTTCGTCAAGCGTTAATGTGACGAAGTTGTTAATGAAAGGCTTTTAAATTAGCTAAGTGTGCAATTGATCACGAAAAACTGCATTCAGATGAAATGATGATATTTAAAGAGGTGATCCATTATAAATAAAAATGCCGATTTAAATTTCACATGCGGCTATTGACTTCTTTTCTAAACGATCATTAAAAATGTGCAATAGCGGAAAACATGATGTTTCATCCATGAAACAACACTTTATTTAATCGTTAAAAAACAATGAGTTTCACAGGTGAATCATTTTACTCATGTGACTATTTCTGGCGTTAAAAAATAATAACCGGCAATCATTAAATTAAGCGTGGAGATAACGAATGGCGGCAAGATGGCAAGGGGTAATAGCACTACTTTTGTTAATAATTATTTCCTACGTCGATCGGGTAAATATCTCGGTGATGATCCTTAACCCGGAATTCGCTGCCCATTTCCAGTTAAATGAAAACAGAATGTTACAAGGAATGCTAATGACATGCTTTCTTCTGGGTTATGGTTTTTCGGCATTATTATTAACACCAGTTATAGAAAGTAGATGGCATTATCGTCAGGGACTGTTAAGCAGCATTGCGATATGGGCGCTGGTGTGCGCCATTTCCCCGTTACTCGGTTCACTAATGGGAATGTTAATCGCGCGCATTGTTCTTGGCGTGGCGGAGGGGCCGCTATTCTCACTGAAAACGCGCTTTATCAACGACAACTTCGCCGCCGATGAAATAGGTAAACCGAATGCGGTGACCGCCCTCGGCGTATCGTTGGGGCTGGCGGTAGGCTTCCCGCTGGTCACCTGGCTGATGGCGCACGTTGGCTGGATCGGCGCCTTCTACGTGCTGGCGCTGCTGAATTTGCTGCTCGGCGGTGGATTAATCTGGCGCTTTCTCCCCGCGCCGCAAGTGACCGCACAGCGCGCGAAGCCGGGCTTCAGCCAAACTTTTGCCCTCGCCTGGCGTACGCCGCTGCTTGGCTGGATCCTGCTGGTGGAAATCGCCACGCTCAGCTATCTATGGGGGAGCAGCGCCTGGTTGCCCGCCTGGCTGCGCGATGAGCACCACTTCTCACTACAGGCCACCGGGCTGCTGGCGGCAGTCCCCTTTCTGTTAAGCCTGGGTTCAAAGTTTCTTGGCGGCGTGCTCCTCGACAAAATGCGCCCGGAGCAGGCGCCGCTGCTGTTTATTATCGGCGGCCTACTCACTGCCGGTTCGGTGCTGGCGCTGATGCTCAGCCAGCAGCCGGTGATGCTGGCGTTGTTTATGCTGGCGGCAAACGTTTTCTGGGGATTACAGGGGGCGGCGATCCCGGCGGTGGTGCAGCATCACGCCCCGCGCGAAGCGGTGGGCAGCGCCTATGGGATCATTAACGGCATTGGCAATATCTGCGCGGCGTTTATTCCGCTGCTAATGGGAGTGGTGATGAAATCGGTGGGATCGGTCAGTTCTGGTTTTTCCGTTCTGGTGGCCTCCCAGCTGATCACGCTGTGCGCCGGCGGCGTACTGCTGCTGCGCATGCGTCGCGCAGCAGCAGCAGTAAACGCTTAAAAATTAGTCGCCTTTCTTCGCCGCCTGAATATAAAGCATCTCCAGCGCCAGAGTCGCCGCCGCCAGGGCGGTAATTTCGGACTGGTCATAGGCCGGGGCGACTTCAACCACGTCCATTCCGACGATGTTCAGATCCTTCAGGCCGCGCACCAGTTTAATCGCACGGTCAGAGGTCAACCCACCGATCACCGGCGTACCGGTACCTGGCGCAAATGCCGGATCCAGACAGTCGATATCGAAAGTCAGGTACACCGGCATATCACCGACGATCTGCTTCACCTGAGCGATGATGTCATCGACGCTGCGGTCGTTAACCTGGCCCGCATCCAGCACGGTGAAACCGTTATCTTTATCAAATTCGGTACGAATACCGATCTGCACGGAGTGGTTCGGATCGATAAGCCCTTCGTTCGGCGCGGTGTAGAACATGGTACCGTGGTCGAATTCACAGCCGTTGGCGTAGGTATCGGTGTGGGCATCGAAGTGTACCAGCGCCATTTTACCGAAATGCTTGGCGTGGGCGCGCAGCAGCGGCAGGGTGACGAAATGGTCGCCGCCGAAGGAGAGCATGCGTTTACCGGCCGCCAGCAGTTTCTCCGCGTGCGCCTGCAGTTTCTCGCTCATTTCGCGGGCGTCGCCGAAGGCGTAGACCAGATCGCCGCAGTCCACGACGTTCAGGCGTTCGCGCATGTCGAAGTTCCATGGGAAACGGTTATGCTCCCAGGCGAGGTTAGTTGACACCTGACGGATCGCCGCCGGGCCATGGCGGCCGCCCGCACGCCCGGAGGTCGCCATATCAAACGGCACGCCGGTGATGACCCAATCCGCATCGCTTTCATACGGCATAAAGTTCATCGGCAGACGCAGGAAACCAAAGGCGTTGGATACCAGGGAGTTATCGTATTGATGACCTAAAGTGCTCATGGATATGACCTCTTTTCGCAGTCGTGGAACGTAAAAAATAAGTATAAAAAAACCCCTCCGCGTCGTTAGGCCCGACGAGGAAGGGTTTGAATTGGGTTACTGCTTATAAGGACAAATTATCGCCTGAAAACCGCCCGGCGGCAAGCGGGACGTTTATTTTTGACAAGGCGCCGGCGCTTTTCCGCGTAAGGCAAAAGCGGCAAAACCGATTGCCCCGACGTTGCGACCAATCTCCTGGGCAGATTGGACAGCGTAAGACGCTGAGACGTTTGAAAACTCAAACGCCGTTTCAACGCGGCTGTTTTTACGAAAACCTTTGATCGCCAGCGAGCCGCCAGCCGGCACAATATAGCCGCTATTATTGAGCGAAGCGGCCTTACCGCTCAGCACATCAAGACCATCTACCGTGGCGACAATTTCATAATCCATGCTGCGGCTATAATTGCGGACGTATAATTGATACTGCGTACCATTATACGCCTCAATGGCATATTGCCATTCGCCCGTATCATGATTATAACTACGAGTGATAGGAAGAAAATTATAATTAGCATCACGTACCGTATATTCCAGGTCACCTGGATGAATATTATACTGTTGATCAAAACCAGTTTGATACGGGCCGGAATAATCAATCGATACCATTTCGTCAGGGTAACGACCCATGCGTTCCGCGGACCTGTGTTTAATCGTTGAGCGCAGGTCGTTCTCTTCATGAGGGGCGGCCACAGAGGGGCGCGCCGCGCAACTATTGTTTGCTATTGGGCGCGAACAGCCGCTTAATAGTAATACACCGATAATAAAACCGTAATACGGCATGCTTTTCATATACCATCCCTGTCCCACTGCTGTAATTTCCTTGCGGCAGTGTACGGGCCTTTACGGTTTTAAAAAGCATGCAATATGATGTTTCAGATTTCATTTATAAAAAAGGCCGGTTTATGAATCTAAACCGGCCTTTCCGCAGAGGGCTCTTAATTACTCATCTTCAAGATAAGTATATCCGTATAGCCCCGCTTCGAACTCTTCAAGGAACTGCTGCTGCAGCTCGGCGTCGAGACCGGTATTTTTCACTTGATCGCGGAACTGGGTCAGCAACGTATTCGGATCCAGCTGGACGTACTGCAGCATATCAGCCACCGTATCGCCCTCATCGGAGAGCTCAACCTCAACGCTACCATCAGGGAAGACGAAAACGTCTACCGCTTCGGTATCACCAAACAGGTTGTGCATGTTGCCGAGGATCTCCTGATAGGCGCCAACCATGAAGAAGCCTAGCATCGGCGGGTTCTCAGGGTCGTATTCCGGCATCGGCATGGTGGTGGCGATCCCGTCGCCGTCAACGTAATGATCGATGGCCCCATCGGAGTCACAGGTAATATCCAGCAGCACCGCGCGGCGTTCCGGAGACTTGTTCAGCCCTTCCAGCGGCATTACCGGGAACAGCTGATCGATACCCCAGGCATCCGGCATCGACTGGAACAGCGAGAAGTTGACGTAGATTTTATCCGCCATACGTTCCTGCAGCTCATCGATGATCGGGCGATGGGCGCGGTTGCTCGGATCGAGCTGTTTTTGCACCTCATGGCACATGTTCAGATACAGCTGTTCCGCCCACGCGCGCTCCTGCAGATTGAAGGTGCCGGAGGAGTAGCCGATATGGATATCGTGCAGATCCATTTGGCTGTCATGCAGCCATTCACGCAGCGAGCGGCGGTTGCCGGTTTCGTGCATCTCCAGCCAGGTTTCCCACATGCTCTGCAGCGGACGCGCGGCGTCTTCCGCCGGCGGGGTCGCCTCGGTGTATTCGTTGCGTTCAACGCCGATGATATTGGAAACCAGTACGGTGTGGTGCGCGGTCACCGCGCGGCCGGACTCCGTAATCACCGTCGGGTGCGGCAGGCCATTCTCTTCACAGGCATCGCCGATAGCCCAGATGATATTGTTGGCGTACTCATTCAGGCCGTAGTTCACCGAGCAGTCGGACTGCGAGCGGGTCCCTTCGTAATCGACACCCAGACCGCCGCCGACGTCGAAGCACTGAATATTGACGCCCAGCTTATGCAGCTCGACGTAGAAACGCGCCGATTCACGCACGCCGGTGGCGATATCGCGAATGTTGGCCATCTGCGAGCCGAGGTGGAAGTGCAGCAGTTGCAGGCTCTCAAGATGGCCCGCCTCGCGCAGAATCTCGACCAGTTGCAGCACCTGCGTCGCCGCGAGACCAAATTTAGATTTCTCGCCGCCGGAGGACTGCCATTTACCGGATCCCTGCGAAGCCAGACGCGCACGCACGCCAAGGCGCGGCACTACGTTCAGACGGGCGGCCTCTTCCAACACGATGGCGATTTCCGACATCTTCTCGATGACCAGATAGACCTTATGGCCCATCTTCTCGCCCACCAGCGCCAGACGGATGTATTCGCGATCTTTATAACCGTTGCAGACGATCACGCTACGGGTCATGCCCGCGTGCGCCAGCACCGCCATCAGTTCAGCCTTCGAACCGGCCTCCAGCCCCAGCGGTTCGCCGGAGTGGATCAAGGATTCAATCACGCGACGGTGCTGGTTGACCTTGATCGGGTAGACAAGGAAATAGTCGCCGTTGTAACCGTAGGATTCACGCGCGCGCTTGAAGGCGGCGTTAATCGAGCGCAGACGGTGTTGCAGGATCTGCGGGAAGCAGAACAGCGCCGGTAGGCGTTGTCCCTGGGCTTCGCGCGCTTTGACCAGCTCGGCCAGATCGACGCGCGCTTCCGGGACGTCAGGATCCGGGCAAACGCTGATATGGCCCAGTTCGTTAACGTCGTAATAGTTATTACCCCACCAGGCAATATTGTAGGTACGTAGCATTTTGCTGGCTTCCTGGGAGCTCATCGCAACCTCCTGCATGGAACGTAGTACACCGTGTTCGCCTGCTGACGAAAGCGAACCCAAAGACATGTCGTCAGACATAGCGAACCTCAACTTGTAATATTAACTACTATCGCAGTCGACAGACGCGATAACAACCCATGAACAGCCTTTAATCCCAGCAGATAGTGCTGGCACTGCAGCTGCGCGACCGGTTTCTTATTCATATATAGTAAAACACGTACCCGAAGCTGGTATGACAGCCCGGAGAAACCACGAGAAAACCCTTGCTCACGCAAGAGCGCCCTTGTTCAGTTTTCAAAAAGCCTGGAGGCCCTGGAATCCTGAGAAGCGCCGAGATGGGTAGAACATCGGCAGGTTTGCACGAAAGAGATGCAGATTGCGGGATAGAATTGCGCGACAGAACGACGCGACGAATCAGGCGAAAAACGTTGGTTCATTATCTGGTATCACCTCCACACTGCCCCGAAAAAGGCCAGCGACAAGCCAAAGCTATACCCGTCATACTTCAAGCTGCAGATGCGTTGGCTGCGTGCGTTCATCCCAGTCACATAGTTATCTATGCTCCTGGGAATTCGCGCCCTTGCCGCCTTCCTGCAACTTAAATTATTTAGGGTATATACATATCGTACAGCTGGCGAAACCGCCGCTGTGTAACAGAGTGCTTAACCCGGCTGGAAGTGGCGTCACGAGATGGAGCTTCGTGCGCTTTTTTAATGAGCCGCGCGCGGCGTTTTATACCGAGAAGCGGGGTAAAATGCAAAATAAAAATACGCGCCTTGCCGGGGTTGTCAGGAAAAATTTCCACCACGCTTTTTCCATTAATGCGGGCGATGTCAAAAAAATGTGGAAATGCGATGAAGTTCTGACCTAAAATAGCCATCCAGAAGTTAATCCATCTATACTGATTAACACTCAGACTGCTCGTGTCACTACCTGCAAGCTTTGGTAGGGTCATCTATCAAAGCCTCTCTACACAACAGTATGAGCTACACGAATACTCACAGGTAAAACAAAACATGGCAAAACACCTCTTTACGTCCGAGTCTGTATCAGAAGGGCATCCAGACAAAATTGCTGACCAAATCTCCGATGCCGTGCTGGACGCGATCCTCGAGCAGGATCCGAAAGCGCGCGTAGCGTGCGAAACCTATGTCAAAACCGGCATGGTTCTGGTTGGCGGTGAAATCACCACCAGCGCATGGGTTGATATCGAAGAGATCACCCGTAACACGGTGCGTGAAATTGGCTACGTGCATTCCGATATGGGCTTTGACGCCAACTCTTGCGCCGTCCTGAGCGCCATTGGTAAACAGTCCCCGGATATCAACCAGGGCGTTGACCGTGCCGACCCGCTGGAACAGGGCGCGGGCGACCAGGGCCTGATGTTTGGCTATGCCACTAACGAAACTGACGTGCTGATGCCGGCGCCGGTGACTTACGCGCACCGTCTGGTACAGCGCCAGGCTGAAGTTCGCAAAAACGGTACCCTGCCGTGGCTGCGTCCGGATGCGAAAAGCCAGGTCACTTTCCAGTATGACGACGGCAAAATCGTCGGCATCGATGCGGTTGTGCTTTCCACTCAGCACGCTGAAGATATCGATCAGAAATCCCTGCAGGAAGCAGTGATGGAAGAGATCATCAAGCCGATTCTGCCGACCGAATGGCTGAACGCTTCCACCAAGTTCTTCATCAACCCGACCGGACGTTTCGTCATCGGCGGCCCGATGGGCGACTGCGGTCTGACCGGTCGTAAGATCATCGTTGATACCTACGGCGGCATGGCTCGTCACGGCGGCGGCGCGTTCTCCGGTAAAGATCCATCTAAAGTTGACCGTTCCGCAGCCTACGCGGCGCGCTATGTGGCGAAAAACATCGTTGCCGCAGGCCTTGCTGACCGTTGTGAGATTCAGGTTTCCTACGCTATCGGCGTCGCTGAACCGACTTCAATCATGGTCGAAACCTTCGGCACCGAAAAAGTGCCTTCTGAACAGCTGACCCTGCTGGTACGCGAGTTCTTCGACCTGCGTCCGTACGGCCTGATTCAGATGCTGGATCTGCTGCACCCGATCTACAAAGAGACCGCGGCTTACGGTCACTTTGGTCGCGAACATTTCCCATGGGAAAAAACCGACAAAGCAGCCCTGCTGCGCGAAGCGGCTGGCCTGAAATAAGCCACCCCGCTTGACTGCTTAAGGCCAGCCCCGCGCTGGCCTTTTTGTTGCCCTGAATCTCTCTCCCCGACGTTTGACCATCGTTGATCCATTTACCTCCTCCACGTGATGAAAGCGATTACATATATGCCGCAAGGGCGGGATTGTTTTAGCTGCCAGTAGGCACGAACTCTTTTCACAATGTTACATAACATGTCGAATATTGCCGTTTCAGCGCAATCTTATTGGCGAGGTTTGATTTTTATATCTATGATTTGAATATATTTTTACTGATTACATATCTTTACCTTAGTGTAACCGATTACACAGTCGTGATTGTAATCACGTTTTTTTGTCCGGCACTGCCCTACTCTTAGCAGCGACAGAATCAATCACTCAACTGGAGGGCGTTATGCCTGACAACAAAAAACAAGGGCGTTCAAACAAGACGATGACGTTCTTTGTCTGTTTCCTCGCCGCGCTGGCCGGCTTATTGTTCGGCCTTGATATCGGCGTTATTGCCGGCGCCTTACCGTTCATTGCTAATGAATTCCAGATCAGCGCACACACCCAGGAGTGGGTGGTCAGCTCCATGATGTTCGGCGCCGCCGTCGGCGCAGTGGGCAGCGGCTGGCTCTCTTTCAAACTTGGGCGTAAAAAAAGCCTGATGATCGGCGCGATCCTGTTTGTGGCCGGTTCACTCTTTTCCGCCGCCGCGCCGAACGTCGAAATTCTGCTGATTTCCCGCGTATTGCTGGGGCTGGCGGTTGGCGTCGCCTCTTACACCGCGCCGCTGTACTTGTCGGAAATCGCACCGGAGAAAATCCGCGGCAGTATGATTTCGATGTACCAGTTGATGATCACCATCGGCATCCTCGGCGCCTACCTCTCTGACACCGCCTTCAGCTACAGCGGCGCGTGGCGCTGGATGCTCGGCGTGATTATCATCCCGGCAATCCTGCTGCTGATCGGCGTAATCTTCCTGCCGGATAGCCCGCGCTGGTTTGCCGCTAAACGCCGTTTCGTCGATGCCGAGCGCGTCCTGCTGCGCCTGCGCGATACCAGCGCGGAAGCCAAACGCGAGCTCGATGAAATCCGCGAAAGCCTGAAAGTCAAACAGTCCGGCTGGGCGCTGTTCAAAGAGAACAGCAACTTCCGCCGCGCGGTGTTCCTCGGCGTACTGCTGCAGATCATGCAACAGTTCACCGGGATGAACGTCATCATGTACTATGCGCCGAAGATTTTTGAACTGGCGGGCTATGCCAATACCACTGAGCAAATGTGGGGCACGGTGATCGTCGGCCTGACCAACGTACTGGCCACCTTTATCGCCATCGGCCTGGTCGATCGCTGGGGCCGTAAACCGACGCTGATCCTCGGCTTTATCGTGATGGCCGCCGGTATGGGCGTGCTGGGCAGCATGATGCATATCGGTATTCATTCTGCTACCGCGCAGTACTTCGCGGTACTGATGCTGCTGATGTTTATCGTCGGCTTCGCGATGAGCGCCGGCCCGCTGATTTGGGTACTGTGTTCTGAAATCCAGCCGTTGAAAGGCCGTGATTTCGGCATCACCTGCTCCACCGCGACCAACTGGATTGCCAATATGATCGTCGGCGCCACCTTCCTGACCATGCTGAACTCTCTCGGCAGCGCCAACACCTTCTGGGTCTACGGCGGTCTGAACGTGCTGTTTATCCTGCTGACTATCTGGCTGATTCCGGAAACCAAAAACGTCTCGTTGGAACATATCGAACGCAACCTGATGCAGGGACGTCCGCTGCGCGAAATCGGCGCCCGCGATTAATCCCCTCTGTGCTTCCTCCCCATCCGGGAGGAAGCTTCTTCTTGCTCTCCCCCGCGCGGCGCACTATCCTCTGGCGCTATGAAAACACCCCGAATTCCCATCGCTATCCAGCAGGCCGTCATGCGTAGCCTACGGGAGCATCTCGCCACCGCCAATCTCAAGCTGGAACGCCGCTATGCGGAACCGACGCTGGTTTATCAGCAGCGCGGCACCTCCGCCGGCACCGCGTGGCTGGAGAAAAACGAGATCCGCCTCAATCCAGTGCTATTGCTGGAAAATCAGCAAGCGTTTATCGATGAAGTGGTGCCGCACGAACTGGCGCATCTACTGGTGTGGAAGCACTTTGGCCGCGTCGCGCCGCACGGCAAAGAGTGGAAATGGATGATGGAGGCCGTGCTGGGCGTCCCCGCCCGCCGCACCCATCGCTTTGAGCTCGATTCAGTCCGCCAGAACACCTTCCCCTATCGCTGCCAATGCCAGCAGCATCAGCTCACCGTCCGTCGCCATAACCGCGTGGTGCGCGGTGAAGCCACTTACCGCTGCGTTCGCTGCGGCGATCTGCTGGTGGCCGAAAAGTAACCACTGGAATTAATTAGAAACTTTCTGATCTGACTGATTGCATCTGACCCCCTCATTCGCTACGTTGCGGGCTCGTTTTGACACGGAGTTTACGATGTCCCGTATGTATGTTTTCGCCGTCGCGTTATTCAGCGTGGCAGCCAGCGGCCAGCTTGCGGCCGCTGGTATTAATAGTTTTTCCCAGGCGAAAGCCGCTGGCGTAAAAGTGAATGCCGACGTCCCCGGCGACTTTTATTGCGGCTGTAAAATCGACTGGCAGGGTAAAAAAGGCGTTATCGATCTGGAATCTTGCGGCTACAAAGTGCGTAAAAATGAGAACCGCGCCAGCCGGGTCGAATGGGAACATGTGGTCCCGGCATGGCAGTTCGGCCACCAGCGCCAGTGCTGGCAGGATGGCGGGCGTAAAAACTGCGCCAAAGATCCGGAATACCGCAAAATGGAAAGCGATATGCATAACCTGCAGCCTGCGGTCGGCGAGGTCAATGGCGATCGCGGCAACTTTATGTACAGCCAGTGGAACGGCGGCGATGGACAGTATGGTCAATGCGCCATGAAGGTCGATTTCAAAGATAAAGTCGCCGAACCGCCAGTACGCGCCCGCGGCTCGATCGCCCGCACCTACTTCTATATGCGTGACCGCTATCAGCTAAATCTTTCCCGCCAGCAAACCCAGCTATTTACCGCCTGGGATAAGCAGTATCCGGTGACCTCCTGGGAATGCGAGCGCGATGAGCGAATCGCCAAAGTTCAGGGCAACCATAATCCTTACGTCCAGCAGGCTTGCCAGGCGCAAAAGAGCTAACCTACACTAGCGGCAATTGTTAATTTGCAGCCGCCGCCTTCCCCGCCGAGGGGAAGGCGCAATCTGCGCGAAGAACGGAATATCAAGCATGCGCATCCCCCGCATCCACCACCCGGAACGCATTACCCCTGGCAGCCACATCGCCCTCAGCGAAGACGCAGCCAACCACGTTGGCCGCGTCCTGCGCATGAGCAAAGGCCAAGAAATACAGCTATTTGATGGCAGCAATCAGGTTTTCGACGCGGTCATCACCGAAGCGGGCAAGAAAAACGTCATGGTCGAGGTTATCCGCGGCCAGATCGACGATCGTGAATCTCCGCTGCATATCCATCTCGGCCAGGTGATGTCACGTGGCGAAAAAATGGAATTCACCATCCAGAAATCGATCGAACTTGGCGTAAGCCTCATAACGCCACTGTTTTCCGAGCGCTGCGGCGTTAAACTGGATGCCGAACGCTTGCAGAAGAAGATTCAGCAGTGGCAGAAAATCGCTATTGCCGCCTGCGAACAGAGCGGCCGTAACATCGTGCCGGAGATTCGCCCGGCGATGCAGCTGGAAGCCTGGTGCGCCGAGGAAGAAAACGGCCTCAAGCTCAACCTGCACCCGCGCGCCAGCGCCAGTATCAATACGCTGCCGCTGCCGGTTGAACGTGTTCGCCTGCTGATTGGCCCGGAAGGCGGCCTGTCGGCGGAAGAGATAGCGATGACCGCTCGCTACCAGTTTACTGATATCCTGTTGGGACCGCGCGTTCTGCGTACTGAGACTACCGCGCTCACCGCCATCACCGCGCTGCAGGTGCGTTTTGGCGATCTGGGCTAAAATCTGGCGCAACGTTCCGCAAACACGACAGCGCTAATGGAGAGAACAATGATCAAGCTCGGAATCGTGATGGACCCTATCGCATCCATCAACATCAAAAAAGACACCAGCTTCGCTATGTTGCTGGAAGCGCAGCGTCGCGGTTATGAACTCCATTATATGGAGATGAACGACCTGTATCTCATCAACGGCGAATCCCGCGCCCGTACGCGCACGCTGAGCGTCGAGCAGAATTACGACAAATGGTACGCATTCACCGGCGAACAGGATCTGCCGCTGGCGGATCTCGACGTCATCCTGATGCGTAAAGACCCGCCGTTCGATACCGAGTTTATCTACGCCACCTACATTCTCGAGCGCGCCGAAGAAAAAGGTACGCTTATCGTCAACAAGCCGCAGAGCCTGCGCGACTGTAACGAAAAGCTGTTTACCGCCTGGTTCTCCGAACTCACCCCGGAAACGCTGGTGACCCGTAATAAAGCCCAGTTGAAAGCGTTCTGGGAGAAACACGGCGATATCATTCTCAAACCGCTGGACGGTATGGGCGGCGCCTCAATCTTCCGCGTGAAAGCGGGCGATCCGAACCTCGGCGTCATTTCCGAAACCCTGACCGAACTGGGTAGCCGCTACTGCATGGCGCAGAATTACCTGCCTGCCATCAAAGACGGCGACAAACGTGTGCTGGTTGTGGACGGCGAACCGGTGCCATACTGCCTGGCGCGTATCCCGCAGGGCGGTGAAACGCGCGGCAACCTGGCCGCCGGCGGCCGTGGCGAAGCGCGTCCGCTGACCGAAAGCGACTGGGAAATTGCCCGCCGCGTCGGCCCGACGCTAAAAGCCAAAGGCCTTATCTTCGTCGGCCTGGATATCATCGGCGATCGCCTGACCGAAATTAACGTCACCAGCCCGACCTGCGTGCGCGAAATCGAAGCCGCTTTCCCGGACGTGTCGATTACCGGCATGCTAATGGACGCTATCGAAAAACGTATCAATAAATAAGTACTGGGGCGGGCAAACGCCCGCCCGCCAGGCGTCTTCCGGCGCCGGTAAAATAAAGTGCATCGACACGTTTCTACTTTACCCGCATACTGGGTGTTGTTTTTTTAAACCAGGAACAGAACCTCTGACAATGAATTTACAGCATCACTTTCTGATTGCCATGCCTGCGCTACAGGACCCTCTTTTCCGTCGCTCCGTCGTCTATATCTGCGAGTACAACGACGATGGCGCCATGGGCATTATCATCAATAAGCCGCTGGAAAATTTGCAGGTGGAAGGGATCCTGGAAAAACTGAAAATCGCGCCGGTGGCGCGCAACCCGGAAATTCGCCTGGATAAACCGGTGATGGTCGGCGGCCCGCTGGCGGAGGATCGCGGTTTTATCCTGCATACGCCGCCGTCTGATTTTTCCTCCAGCATCCGTATCTCCGACAACACGGTGATTACCACCTCACGCGACGTGCTGGAAACTCTCGGTACCGATAAACAACCGAGCAACGTGCTGGTCGCGTTGGGCTACGCGTCGTGGGAAAAAGGGCAACTGGAGCAGGAAATTCTCGATAACGCCTGGCTTACCGCGCCGGCCGATCAGAATATTTTGTTTAAAACGCCGATTGCCGATCGCTGGCGCGAAGCGGCCAAACTTATCGGTATCGATATCGTGACGATGCCTGCCGACGCGGGGCATGCATAATGAGCGGTACCTTTCTGAGTTTTGATTTTGGCACCAAAAGCATCGGCGTCGCCGTTGGGCAGCGCATTACCGGCACGGCGCGTCCGCTCCCGGCGCTGAAGGCGCAGGACGGCAAACCGGACTGGAACATCATCGAAAAGCTGCTGAAAGAGTGGCAGCCGGAAGCGGTGATTGTCGGCCTGCCGCTGAACATGGACGGCACTGAACAACCGCTAACCGCGCGCGCACGTAACTTCGCCAATAAAATTCATGGCCGCTTCGGCGTAAAAATCACTCTCCACGACGAGCGTTTAAGCACCGTCGAAGCCCGCGCCGGGCTGTTCGAACACGGAGGTTTTCGCGCACTCAATAAAGGCAGCGTTGATTCCGCCTCTGCCGTGGTTATCCTCGAAAGCTATTTCGAACAAGGATACTGATCGGTAGCTCTGGGATGAAAGCGAAGCATAGATTCGCTTTTGCGCCGGGTGGCGGCTTCGCCTTACCCGGCCTACAACCCCTTCGCTGGCATCACCCATAGGCCCGCGCAAGCGTAGCCCCGCCGGGCAATCATGGCAGCGGACGCGGAGCCGCTTTCGCGCCGGGTGGCGGCTTCGCCTTACCCGGCCTACAACCCCTCGCTGGCATCACCCGTAGGCCCGCGCAAGCGTAGCCCCGCCGGGCAATCATGGCAGCGGACGCGGAGCCGCTTTCGCGCCGGGTGGCGGCTTCGCCTTACCCGGCCTACAACCCCTCGCTGGCATAACCCGTAGGCCCGCGCAAGCGTAGCGCCGCCGGTCAATCAGTGACGCAGATGTTCATTCGCCCAGCTCACCGCCTGGGTACGGTTCTTCACGCTCAGCTTACGGAACACATTGTACAGATGAGTACGTACGGTGTTTTCGCTGATAAACAGCGCGCGAGCGATATCCATATTTGTTGCGCCGCAGCGCAGCTCGTTGAGGATCTCACATTCACGCTCGGTCAACGGTGAGTTCTCCGTCGGCGCCGCAACCTGATCCGCAGAATACAGCGCCGGGTGCATCACGCTCAATTCAGCCGTCTGTTCACCGTTTAATACGGCTTTGACGCCCTCAATTAAGCGCGATTGGTCATCGTCATGACGGAATACGCCATATAACGCAGGCCATTGCGCCATTTCGTACAACTCATACTTTTGCGCGCTATTGATAATCAACAAACGCGGATTATCTGCCTGTACGCGAATAATATCTCGCCACACGCTATTCAATTTCTTATTGGAAACAGCAATATCAAACAATATTACGGAATCTTTTGCCAGGCGTTGAGTTAGCGGTTTGTTGATATTATGCAGAGTTACGTTTACGGATAGCTTCTCAGTCAACCACGTCGCAAATGCATTACTCTGAATGGACGGATGAGTAATGAAAGTCACCTGACGCGAATGCAGTAAATTCTCCGATAAATTAATCACTTGAAACTCTCCTTAGCAGTACCCCGCCATCTTAGCGGTTAAATTAACTGAAAATTAAACGTTCAATAATGTATTTATATTTTCAAATACATTTTGGTTATTGAAACATCATTTCATGAGAATCTTCCTATTCCCGTAAACAGCATAAATCGAACCCCGCAAAAGTGTCAAAAGGTAATCCCACTTTTTTCCTGGTTAAGCGGGGTAAATGTAAGCCCGCTGTCATAACATTCATTATTTAGGCTTAGGTCGTACCACTTATTTGTATTATAAAAACATTTATCAAAACATTAATTGAACACTGAATTAACAATTTAATGAATACCATCTTAGTTTCATCACTACGAGGGCAGTAACTCACCTGCCGCTGCACGTTGTTGAAAACTCTGCGCAAAGGTTTGCATCCCAGCCTGCTGGCTGGTTTGCATCACGCCGGGTAGTTGATGCGTTTTTCCTTCGCGGATCAAATTTGCCACCGCCGGCGTGTTCACTAAAAGTTCGTATAGCGCAACCCGGCCGCCAGAAGCATTTGGCAACAATTTTTGCGCCGCCACGGCGCATAAACTCCCTGCCAGCTGGCTACGTACCGGCTCTTTTTCTTCCGCTGGAAAGACATCCACCAGCCGCTCAATGGCCTGCGCCGCGCTGCGGGTATGCAGCGTCGCCATCACCAGGTGCCCGGTTTCGGCTGCGGTCAGCGCCAGACGAATGGTTTCGCTATCGCGCAGCTCGCCTAATAAGATGACGTCCGGGTCCTGACGCAGCGCCACGCGTAGCGCCGCCGCGAAAGAGGAGCAATGGCGGCCGATTTCGCGCTGCTGGATCAGGCAGTTTCTGCTGGCGTGAATAAACTCCACGGGATCCTCAAGGGTTAAAATATGACCATGGCGATGTTGATTGAGGTAGTCCACCATCGCCGCCAGGGTGGTCGATTTGCCGCTACCGGTAGCGCCGGTAATCAGGATCAAACCACTCTCTTCATTTAGCAGTTCGCTAAGCGCGGCGGGCGCGCCCAAATCAACCAACTGCGGGCATTGCTGCGGCAACAGACGCAAAGCAAGCGACAGGCCGCGCGCGTGGGCAAAAGCGCTGGCGCGCAGCCGAGGCCCGTTCGGGAGGGCCAAAGCGAAGTCAACCTGACCATCGGCACGCCACTGCGCCAGCTGTGGGTCGTTAAGCCAGCGAGTGAGGATTTTCTCAACATCCGGCGAAGTAAAGGGCGCAGGCTCAAGCTTTCCCAAACGACGCCAGCGCGGCGGATACGCGCTGCACAGGTGTAGATCGGAGACGTTATGCTTTACACTAAGGGCCACGATTTCTTCCAGCTCCATAACTGATCCTCGGAATATGAACGATATTGCGCATAACCTGGCACAGGTCCGGGATAAAATCTCAGGCGCTGCCGCCCGCTGCGGCCGCGCTCCAGAAGAAGTTACGTTGCTTGCAGTGAGTAAAACCAAACCTGCGAGCGCTATCGAAGAAGCAATGGCCGCAGGACAGCGGGCATTCGGCGAAAACTACGTCCAGGAAGGGGTGGATAAAATCCGCTATTTCCAGCAGGCGGGCGTCAGCGGTCTGCAATGGCACTTCATCGGCCCGTTGCAGTCCAACAAAAGCCGGCTGGTGGCCGAACATTTTGACTGGTGCCACACCGTCGACCGGTTGAAAATCGCCACCCGCCTGAGCGAACAACGTCCGGCGGATCTAGCGCCGCTGAACGTGCTGATTCAAATCAACATCAGCGATGAACAGAGTAAATCCGGGATCCCGCTGGCGGAGCTTGACGCTTTAGCCGCCGGTGTCGCCGCCTTACCGAACCTCCAGCTTCGCGGGTTAATGGCCATTCCGGCGCCAGAGTCAGAGTATGAAAGGCAGTTTGCCGTCGCCCAACAAATGGCGGTAGCATTCGCGCAACTGAAAACGCTCTACCCTTCGGTTGATACGCTCTCTCTGGGCATGTCGGATGACATGGAAGCCGCTATCGCGGCGGGAAGCACTATGGTGCGCATCGGGACCGCAATCTTCGGCGCGCGCGACTACAGCAAAAAATAAGGAATCTGAGGAACGCCATGAAGACGTTGACCTTCCTGCTCTCAACGGTCATTGAACTCTACACAATGGTCATGTTGTTACGCGTCTGGATGCAGTGGGCGCGCTGCGACTTTTACAATCCGTTTTCGCAGTTCGTGGTGAAAGCCACCCAGCCTATCGTCGGGCCGCTGCGCCGGATTATCCCGGCAATGGGGCCGCTGGATAGCGCCTCCCTGCTGGTCGCCTTCGTGCTCTGCGTTATCAAGGCGATCGTGCTGTTTATGGTGGTCACCTTCCAGCCGATTATCTGGATTGCCGCGGTGCTGATCCTGCTGAAAACCATCGGTTCGCTGATTTTCTGGGTGCTGCTGCTGATGGCTATTATGAGCTGGGTAAGCCAGGGCCGCAGCCCGGTGGAATACGTGCTGATGCAGTTGGCTGACCCGCTGCTGCGTCCGATTCGCAACCTGCTGCCATCCATGGGCGGCATCGACTTTTCGCCGATGGTGCTGGTGCTGCTGCTGTACGTGATTAATATGGGGATCGCCGAGCTGCTGCAAGCTACCGGCAATGTCCTGCTTCCGGGGCTGTGGATGGCGCTATGAGTGCCGTTGAAGTCTGTGCTGACGGGCTGGTGCTCAGGCTGTATATTCAGCCAAAGGCCAGCCGCGATAGCTTTGTTGGTCTGCATGGCGACGAGCTCAAAGTCGCCATCACCGCCCCACCCGTCGACGGCCAGGCAAATGCCCATCTGGTAAAATATCTCGCTAAACAGTTCCGCGTCGCGAAAAGCCAGGTGCTTATCGAAAAAGGCGAACTAGGCCGTCATAAACAGGTAAAAATCATTCACCCGCAGCAGATCCCGCCCGCCGTCGCGGCGCTGACTGACTAAACAGGATTGAATATGCAAAAAGTTGTACTCGCTACCGGCAACGCCGGTAAAGTTCGCGAGCTGGCCTCGCTGCTGGAAGATTTTGGTCTCGACGTCGTCGCCCAGACCGAGCTTGGCGTCGATTCCGCCGAAGAAACCGGCCTGACCTTTATCGAAAACGCGATCCTCAAAGCGCGTCACGCCGCGCAGGTCACCGGCCTGCCGGCCATCGCCGACGATTCGGGCCTGGCGGTGGATGCGCTGGGCGGCTCGCCGGGAATTTACTCCGCTCGCTACTCGGGCGAAAACGCCAGCGACCAGCAGAATCTGGAAAAGCTGCTGGATGCCCTGCAGGATGTACCCGATGAGCAACGCCAGGCCCAGTTCCACTGCGTACTGGTCTACCTGCGCCATGCCGAAGACCCGACGCCGCTGGTATGCCACGGCAGCTGGCCGGGCGTGATTACTCGTCAGGCGGCGGGTAACGGCGGCTTTGGCTATGACCCGATTTTCTTTGTTCCGTCCGAGGGTAAAACCGCGGCGGAGCTGAGCCGTAAAGAGAAAAGCGCCATTTCCCACCGCGGGCAGGCGCTGAAACTGTTACTGGAAGCATTACGTAATGGCTAATTTGCCGCCTCTGAGTCTTTATATTCATATCCCGTGGTGCGTGCAGAAATGCCCGTACTGCGATTTCAATTCGCATGCGTTGAAGGGCGAAGTGCCGCACGACGACTACGTCCAGCACCTGCTTGCCGATCTACGCCACGATGCGCCATACGCACAGGGACGTGAAATTAAGACTATTTTTATCGGCGGCGGTACGCCGAGCCTGCTTTCCGGCCCGGCGATGCAAACCCTGCTTGATGGCGTGCGCGCCTGCCTGCCGCTGGCGGCGGATGCGGAGATCACCATGGAAGCCAATCCGGGGACCGTGGAGGCCGATCGCTTCGTTGACTATCAGCGTGCCGGCGTCAACCGTATCTCCATCGGCGTGCAGAGCTTTAGCGAGCCCAAATTGCAGCGTCTGGGACGTATTCACGGCCCGGAAGAGGCAAAACGCGCGGCGCGGCTGGCGAGCGGCCTCGGGCTGCGTAGCTTTAACCTCGATTTAATGCATGGCCTACCGGACCAGTCGCTGGATGAGGCGCTGGATGATTTGCGCCAGGCGATCGCGCTGAATCCGCCGCATCTGTCGTGGTATCAGTTGACTATTGAGCCGAACACGCTGTTTGGTTCGCGCCCGCCGGTGTTACCGGATGACGATGCGCTGTGGGATATTTTCGAACAGGGACATCAATTGCTGAGCGCCGCAGGTTATCAGCAGTACGAGACCTCCGCTTACGCCAAACCAGGCTATCAGTGCCAGCACAATCTCAACTACTGGCGCTTTGGCGACTACCTCGGTATCGGCTGCGGCGCACACGGCAAAGTGACCTTCGCTGATGGCCGCATTCTGCGTACGGCAAAAACCCGTCACCCGCGCGGCTACATGGAAGGCCGTTACCTGGAGCGTCAGCACGACGTGGAGGCGGCGGATAAACCGTTCGAGTTCTTTATGAACCGCTTCCGCCTGCTGGAGGCCGCGCCGCGCGCGGAGTTCAGCTTGTATACCGGACTTGATGAGCAGGTTATCCGTCCACAAATCGATGCCGCCATCGCCGAAGGCTATCTGCTGGAAGATGCGCAAAACTGGCAGATTACCGAGCACGGTAAGCTGTTTTTAAATTCGCTGCTGGAGCTGTTCCTCAGCGAAGAATAATCCCTGCGGGCGGCGCATCGTCGCCCGTATCTTCCCCCTACATCCTCTCCCGCTACGGTCAAATCGACTGGCGTTTTTTTGTTCGCTTATTTGCTGCGAATCACAAAATCCGATCGACTTTTTTCCTTTTCTTGACTCATTTTTTGCGCAGTGGTAATCCTGCTTCATCGGTTGAGCAAATGTAAAACCGACGTATCCTACATGTGAATTATTGGTAACTCTGATTAAAAAAAGTCTCTGTAACGTCGGCGCAACCCGGCGGGCTTAAGCCTATAAAAAAGAGGGTAACACAATGAATTACCGTAATATATTTATCACACTCGCCGCACTAACCGGCACCGTCACGGCTTCAGCCTGGTCTGCAGAGTCCGCCACCGTGGCCTTTTTAATGCCCGATCAGGCCTCTACCCGCTATGAGCAGCACGACTTCCCCGGTTTTAAGGCGGAAATGAGCAAGCTTTGCGCGGAATGTAAGGTCATCTATCAGAATGCCAACGCCAACGCGTCGCTCCAGCAGCAGCAGTTCAACTCGGTAATCGCCCAGGGGGCGAAAGTGATCGTCCTGGATCCGGTTGACTCTTCCGCCGCCGCCGCGCTGGTCGAAAACGCCCAGGCGCAGGGGGTCAAGGTCATTGCCTATGACCGCCCGGTGCCAAACAAACCGGCCGATTTCTACGTCTCATTTGATAACGAGGGCATTGGCTACGCCATCGCGAAATCTCTCACCGACCATTTGAAAGCGAGTGGCGTGCCGCAGGACGCCGGGGTGCTGCAAATTAACGGTTCGCCAACCGATGCCGCCGCAGGGCTGATCCGCGACGGTATCCATCGCGGATTGAAAGAGTCCGGTTACAAAACGCTGGCCGAATTCGACACCCCGGAGTGGGCGCCGCCGAAAGCCCAGGAGTGGACCGCCGGGCAGGTTACCCGCTTTGGCGACAAAATTAAGGGCGTGGTCGCGGCGAACGACGGTACCGGCGGCGGGGCGATTGCCGCCTTTAAGGCTGCCGGCGTCCAGCCGCTGCCGCCGGTCACCGGCAATGACGCCACTATCGCCGCGCTGCAGCTGATCATCGCCGGCGACCAGTACAACACCATCTCCAAGCCATCGGAGATCGTTGCCGCAGCGGCGGCCAAAGTGGCGGTTGATTTTATTCAGGGCAAAAAACCGCAGGCCAGCACCACCCTGTACAACACCCCTTCCCAGCTATTTACCCCGGAAGTGGTGACCGCCAAAAACATCAAAGCGGAAATCTTCGATAAAAAAATCCAGACCTGGGATCAGGTGTGTAGCGGCGAATACGCCGCCGCCTGCCAGAAGTTAGGCATCAGCAAGTAACCTGTGACCCTGCGCCCGCCGCGGCGGGCGTGATTTCGCCATTATTGAGGTCGTTTTGTATGCCGCAACAACAACACAACTCCGCCGCCGGGCGGCCAATACTGCAACTGCGCAACGTCTCTAAACATTTTGGCGCGGTGTCGGCGCTGACGGATATCGAATTAGAAGTCCACGCCGGCGAGGTGGTCGCGCTGGTCGGCGACAACGGCGCGGGCAAATCCACGCTGGTGAAGATCCTCGCCGGCGTCCACCAGCCGACCTCCGGCACCATTGAGTTTGACGGCAACCCTGTCACCCTCGATAGCCCCGGCAAAGCGCTGGAATACGGTATTGCCACGGTGTTTCAGGATCTGGCGCTGTGCGAAAACCTTGATGTGGTGGCAAACCTGTTTCTGGGCCATGAAATTTCGCCGTTCCAGCTTGATGAAGTAGCGATGGAAGTGAAAGCCTGGACGCTACTGCAGGAGCTGGCGGCACGAATTCCATCAGTACGCGAACCGGTGGCATCGCTTTCCGGCGGCCAGCGGCAGACCGTCGCCATCGCCCGTTCGCTGCTGCTGAATCCTAAAATCATCATGCTCGATGAGCCTACCGCGGCGCTGGGCGTCGCGCAGACCGCGGAAGTGCTCAACCTGATTGAGCGCGTTCGCGAGCGCGGGCTTGGTGTCATCATCATCAGTCACAACATGGAAGACGTTCGCGCCGTCGCCGACCGTATCGTGGTGCTGCGTCTCGGGCGCAACAAAGGGATCTTCACGCCCGATGCTTCTAATCAGGATCTGGTCGCCGCGATCACCGGCGCGACGGAAAACGCCGTCTCACGCCGGGTTGAACGTAAATCACAGCCCACGACTTCCGGAGCGATGTAATTTTATGAACAGTAAGACCGCATCCCACACCGCGCTGGACCGCAGCGATGAGCGCGTTCGTCACGACGAGGGCCTGTTCGGCGCCCTGCGCGCGCAGATAACCCGCATCAAAACCGGCGATCTCGGCACCGCGCCGGTGATCGCCGGGCTGATTGTGATTTCCCTGGTCTTCACCTTCCTCAATCCGGTCTATATCGCGCCGAATAACCTGGTGAACCTGCTGTTTGATTGCGCGACGGTCGGGTTTATCTCGCTCGGCATCGTCTGCGTTTTGATGCTTGGCGAGATAGACCTGTCGGTCGGCTCCATGAGCGGCCTGGCATCGGCTATCGTCGGCGTGCTGTGGGTGAACGCAGGATGGCCGCTGGCGGGAGCCATCGCCGTGGCGCTGGCCTGCGGCGTGGCCGTCGGGCTGGTCTATGCGCTGCTGTATAACCGCGTCGGGATGCCGAGTTTCGTCGCCACCCTCGCCGGCCTGCTGGCGCTGCTGGGCATGCAGCTGTATATCCTCGGGCCGAGCGGCAGCATTAACCTGCCCTACACGTCACCGCTGGTACGCTTTGGCCAACTGCTGGTGATGCCAGGCTGGTTCTCACACCTGATGGCGCTGCTGCCGGGGCTGGCGATTATTGTCTTTGGCCTGAAAAAACGCTCGCGGCGCCTGGCGGCCAATCTTTCCGCCGAGGGGGTCAGCTCGCTACTGGCGCGCGCGATCGCGCTGACGATTATCTTCGAGGCCGCGGTGCTTTACCTCAATCAGGGGCGCGGTATTCCGTGGATTTTCGGTCTCTTCGTCGCCTGCGTGATGATCCTCAACTACGCGCTGAAACGGACAAAATGGGGCCGCTCAATGTTCGCGGTCGGCGGCAACCGTGAAGCGGCGCGCCGTTCGGGGATTAACGTACGGGCGATTTATGTGAGCGCTTTCGTCCTGTGTACCACGCTTGCGACCTTCGGCGGCATTCTCGCGGCGTCACGACTGGCCTCCGCCAGCCAGCAGGCCGGCACCGGCGACGTCAACCTCAACGCCATCGCCGCGGCGGTGATCGGCGGCACCAGCCTGTTCGGCGGACGCGGCAGCGCCTGGTCCGCGCTATTGGGGATCATCGTGATTCAGTCGATTTCAAATGGGCTGACGCTGTTGAACCTGCCGTCATCGCTGCGCTATATCATTACCGGCGCGGTACTGGCGATTGCGGTCATCATTGATTCTCTGGCTCGCCGTTCACGCGTGTCGCACGGCCGGGCCTGAGTGGAGAAGAGCGCGGCCCAAAGGAATGCGGGCCGCGAAATCTTGATTATTTTAACGAGCCAACCAGCGCTTTGCGGCTCTCTTCCAGCGAGACCACCCGGCTGCAGACATCTTTGCCGAACTGCTGGAAATCCGCTTCCTGGTTTTTCCACTCATCCTGGATTGCGGTTTGCAGGCCGCCAAGACTGCCGAGAATGCCCTGCAGCGGATTGCCGCCGCCTTTGAGCACCGCTTTGGCGCCCATCTCGTTAATGCTGTCCTGCAGAATGCCGCCCATCGCCTGATTCACCAGCTGTTGGCCATCGGCGCGAACCTGGTCGATAGCTTTATAGTGGAAAGTCAGGCCATCGCTGCGACGTTCGATAATGCGGTTCATCTGTTCTTTCAGCTGCGCGTCCAGCTTGGTCAGGCGGCTATGCATACTGCTGCTGGCGCCGACCTGCTCGGTGATGATTTTATCCAGCGCCTTACGGCCCTTCTCGACGCGCGAGCGCGCGCCGTCGTCAATCCACGGCAGGCTGCTGCGCAGACCGGCCTGATAATCTTGCGCCTGTTCGCGCTGGGCGGCGCTAAGGGCATAGGCTTTACCGTTAAAAGTCAGATTGCCGTCCGGCTTAATCACCAGATCGCCGTTTTCCCCCTTCACCTGCACCTGCTGCGGGCTGAGGATCACATCGTCACGCGGCGTGACGCTACACTGGTAGTCCGCGTGGGCAGACAAAGCGGTGACGGAAAGCGCCACCGCCAGCAGCGTTTTGCGCATCTTTTTACTCCCTTAAGACAAATCGGGCCGGCAATTGCCGACCCTTGTCAAACTTAGTCCCACCAGACGTCAAAAAGTTCGCTGGTGCGCACATCCGCTAATTTACGATCTTCCAGCCACTTACGAACGATGGCCTGATGCTCTTCGGTGCATTTACCAATTTCCTGCATGCAGATGAGCCCTTCCCACGAGAGATAGCCGCTGCCGTCAAAGGCCAGTTTGTTCGGCTCAATGACCTCTTCGATCAGATCGTTGACCGTCTGGTCGATCTGCTCTTCGCTGGTCCCTTCCGGGAAACGCCAGGCTACGGAGAAACCTAACTCCTGAAACTCGTCGATATGCATTTTTTTACGCAGACGACGGCTACGATTCTTGGCCATTATTTCACCCTCTCGAACATTAAGTCCCATACGCCGTGGCCAAGACGATGGCCACGTTGTTCAAATTTGGTTACCGGGCGCGATTCCGGGCGCGGTACGTAATCGTTACTTTCCGACAGGTTACGATAGCCTTCCAGCGAAGACATTACTTCCAGCATATGCTCGGCATAGGCTTCCCAGTCGGTCGCCATATGGAAGACGCCGCCCAGCTTCAGCTTGCTTTTTACCAGCTCGGCGAAAGGCGGCTGCACGATACGACGTTTATTATGACGCGCTTTATGCCACGGGTCAGGGAAAAACAGCTGCACCATATTCAGCGAGTTATCCGGGATCATCGTGTGCAGCACTTCGACCGCATCGTGACACATTACGCGCAGATTTTGTACGCCTTCTTCTTCCGCGGAAGCCAGGCATGCGCCGACGCCCGGCGAGTGCACTTCAATACCGAGGAAATTTTGCTCCGGTTTAGCTTTCGCCATCGCCACCAGCGAGGCGCCCATACCGAAACCAATTTCTAAGGTGACCGGCGCTTCGCGGCCAAACAGGGCGGCGAAATCGAGCGGCGCATCGTTGAATTCAACGCCCATCACCGGCCAAATGTTATCCAGCGCATGCTGCTGCCCTTTCGTCAGGCGGCCCTGGCGACGGACGAAGCTACGAATACGGCGCAGCGGGCGACCGTTTTCATCGAATTCCGGAGAAATGACGTCGTTTTTCATAAAAGTTAAGTCTGCTTGTGAATGTGTTCGGAAAACGGGCATTATCCAAAGTTACCCGGCGGATGCAAGGGTTTACAGCCACTCGCCCTTGTGCTGCAATCTGCCACCCTGTAATCGCGATTCCGGAGCCGTAGCTTTGACTTTTCTCGCCGCGCAATTTTCAGCCCAGGTCCTGGACTGGTACGACAAATACGGCCGTAAAACCCTGCCCTGGCAAATCGCCAAGACGCCTTACAAAGTATGGCTCTCCGAAGTGATGTTGCAACAAACCCAGGTCACCACGGTTATTCCCTATTTTGAACGCTTTATGGCGCGTTTCCCAACGGTTGTTGATTTAGCCAACGCGCCGCTCGATGAAGTACTGCATCTGTGGACCGGCCTTGGCTACTACGCGCGAGCGCGCAATTTACATAAAGCCGCGCAGCAGGTCGCCACGCTGCACGGCGGCGAGTTCCCGCAAACCTTTGAAGAGGTGGCCGCGCTTCCCGGCGTCGGGCGCTCGACGGCGGGGGCGATTTTATCCCTTTCGCTCGGTCAGCATTATCCGATTCTCGACGGCAACGTGAAGCGGGTACTCGCCCGCTGCTATGCTGTGAGCGGCTGGCCGGGGAAAAAAGAGGTGGAAAAACGGCTGTGGGAAATAAGCGAAGAGGTGACGCCGGCGCAGGGCGTAGAGCGCTTCAACCAGGCGATGATGGATCTCGGCGCGATGGTTTGCACCCGCTCGAAGCCGAAATGCGAACTGTGCCCGCTGAGTAACGGCTGCGTGGCCTACGCTAACCATTCATGGGCGGAATATCCGGGGAAAAAACCGAAGCAGACCATCCCGGAGCGCACCGGCTACTTCCTGCTGATGCAGCACGGCGACGAGGTGTACCTCTCCCAACGTCCGCCGGTAGGTTTATGGGGCGGATTGTTCTGTTTTCCGCAGTTTGAGGATGAAGCCGGGCTACGCGAGTGGCTAGCGCAGCGTCAGATAAAGGCCGATAATCTGACGCAATTAACCGCCTTCCGCCACACTTTCAGCCATTTCCACCTGGATATTGTGCCGATGTGGCTTACAGTGCACTCATCTGGCGCATGCATGGATGAAGGTAACGCACTCTGGTATAACTTAGCGCAGCCGCCATCGGTCGGACTGGCGGCCCCCGTGGAGCGCTTGTTGCAACAGTTGAAAGCCGGAACGCCGGTCTAGTTTTTTCGGCTATAAAAGAGGATTGATTATGAGCAGAACGATTTTTTGTACTTTCCTGCAGCGTGAAGCGGACGGCCAGGATTTCCAGCTGTATCCGGGCGAGCTCGGTAAGCGCATTTACAACGAAATTTCCAAAGAGGCCTGGGCGCAGTGGCAGCATAAGCAGACCATGCTGATCAACGAGAAAAAACTCAGCATGATGAACCCGGAGCACCGCAAGCTGCTGGAACAGGAGATGGTGCAGTTCCTGTTTGAAGGGAAAGACGTTCACATCGAAGGCTACACGCCGCCGGAACAACAGTAAGGGCCTCACGGCCTTTACCAAACAAACACAACACGCACTCCCGGAATGATGAAAAAATACTTAGCGCTCGCGCTGATTGCGCCACTGCTCGTGTCCTGTTCCAGTTCCAATAAAAAAGGCGCCGAATATAACGAGGCCTGGGTCAAGGACACTAACGGATTCGATATCCTGATGGGCCAGTTTGCCCATAACATCGAGAACATTTGGGGTTATAACGAAGTTCTGCTCGCCGGGCCGAAGGACTACGTAAAATATACCGATCAATATCAAACCCGTAGCCACATCAACTTTGATGCCGGTACGATTACCGTCGAGACCATCGCCGGAACCGATCCGCAAGGAAGGTTACGCCAGGCGATTATCAAAACCCTGTTGATGGGCGATGACCCCAACTCTATCGACCTCTATTCCGACGTCGATGATATTCAGATTTCCAAAGAACCGTTCCTCTACGGCCAGGTCGTCGATAACACCGGCGAATCCATTCGCTGGGAGTGGCGCGCCGCGCGCTATGCCGATTATCTGCTGCAAACCCGCCTGAAGAGCCGTAACAACGGCCTGCGCATGATTTATAGCATCACCATTAATCTGGTGCCTAACCACCTCGATAAACGTGCGCATAAATATCTCGGCATGGTGCGTCAGGCCTCGCGTAAATACGGCGTAGATGAGTCGCTGATCCTTGCGATAATGCAGACAGAGTCGTCGTTTAACCCCTATGCGGTGAGCCACGCGGATGCCATGGGGCTGATGCAGGTCGTCCAGCACAGCGCGGGGAAAGACGTCTTCCGCTCGCAGGGCAAATCCGGCCTGCCGAGCCGCAGCTATCTGTTTGACCCGGCGAATAACATCGATACCGGTACCGCCTATCTGGCGATGCTGAACAACGTTTATCTCGCCGGCATCGATAACCCCACCTCGCGTCGCTACGCGGTGATCACCGCCTATAACGGCGGCGCCGGCAGCGTACTGCGCGTCTTCTCCAGCGATAAAGTCCAGGCGGCGAACATCATTAACAGTATGGCGCCAGGCGACGTCTACCAGACGCTCACCACCCGCCATCCGTCGGCGGAATCGCGCCGTTATCTGTATAAAGTTAACACCGCGCAAAAAAGCTATCGCCGTAAGTAACGCTTCTCCCCCACAGGCCCGGGCATCGCACCGGGCCTCTCTTTTTTTATGACATACTTGGTAATATCTTTCGATTTTCTGCGGCAGTTAACAGAAGCTTGCAATCGCTGAATGATAGAATCGCATCAAAATAACGGTGGTTATGTTATTTAAAAAACATAACAAGCCCACATTCGTGAGGATAAATACATGAATCTTAAGCTGCAGTTAAAAATACTGTCGTTCCTGCAGTTCTGCCTTTGGGGGAGTTGGCTAACCACGCTCGGCTCGTACATGTTCGTCACCCTGAAGTTTGACGGCGCGGCCATCGGCGCGGTGTATAGCTCGCTCGGTATCGCCGCCGTTCTGATGCCAACGCTGCTCGGGATCGTCGCCGATAAATGGATCAGCGCCAAATGGGTGTATGCCATCTGCCACCTGGTCGGCGCGTTAACGCTGTACCTCGCGGCGCAGGTCACTACGCCAGGCGAGATGTTCCTCGTGATCTTGCTTAACTCGCTGGCCTATATGCCGACGCTTGGCTTGATCAACACCATCTCCTACTACCGCCTGCAGTCGGCGGGGCTGGATATCGTGACCGATTTCCCGCCAATTCGTATCTGGGGCACCATCGGCTTTATCCTCGCCATGTGGGGCGTTAGCTTCTCGGGCTTCGAGCTTAGCCATATGCAGCTTTATATCGGCGCGACGCTGTCGGTCTTGCTGGCGCTGTTCACCCTGACGCTGCCGCATATTCCGGTCGCCAACGCCCAGCGCAACCAGAGCTGGACCGAGATGCTCGGCCTGAACGCCTTTGCGCTGTTTAAAAACAAGCGTATGGCAATCTTCTTTATCTTCTCCATGATGCTCGGCGCCGAACTGCAGATCACCAATATGTTTGGCAACACCTTCCTGCACAGCTTCGATAAAGACCCGCTGTTCTCCGGTAGCTTTATCGTCGAGCACGCATCAGTATTGATGTCGATTTCGCAGATCTCCGAAACGCTGTTTATTCTGACTATCCCGTTCTTCCTTAGCCGCTACGGCATTAAGAACGTGATGCTGATTAGTATCGTGGCGTGGATGCTGCGCTTCGGCCTGTTCGCCTTCGGCGACCCGACGCCGTTCGGTACCGTCCTGCTGGTTCTGTCGATGATCGTCTACGGCTGTGCCTTCGACTTTTTCAACATCTCCGGTTCAGTGTTCGTTGAGAAAGAGGTGCGTCCGGAAATCCGCGCCAGCGCCCAGGGTATGTTCCTGATGATGACCAACGGCTTCGGCTGCATCCTTGGTGGGATGGTGAGCGGCAAAGTTGTCGAGCACTTTACCGTTGAGGGGATCACTAACTGGCAAAGCGTGTGGCTGATTTTCGCCGCCTACTCGCTGGTGCTGGCCTTCGCTTTCGTGGCGCTGTTCAAGTATCAACACGTCAGACAGCCTGCCGCCGCGCGCCAGAACGCCTGATTGTCATTGCCCGGTTACGGCTGACGCCTTACCGGGCCTACAGAATTTGTAGATACTGTTATCGGTTGGCAACGGTTTTGTCGCACAGGGGTTTTCCCGGAGGCGGCGCGTTGCGCCTTCTCCGGGCTACCAAATCGCACAGCACTGTAGCCCCGGTAAGCGGCAGCGCCACCGGGGGTTTGAGGCCATTGGTACCGACAGTTTCGCCAGCACGATGATTAAATTAAAGGCAGGCCGCACGGACCGTAGGCCGGATAAGGCGCCAGCCATCATCCGGCAAAATACGCGCACAATGCCTGGTCCCGGTTTACGCTTTCAACACATACCCATACAACCGCTTAATACCATCGGCATCCGTTTCGCTATAAACCCCCTGCAGCTCCGGCGAAAAGCCCGGCAGCATATTGACCCCCTCTTCCAGCGCAAGGAAGTAGCGCAGCACCGCGCCGCCCCAGATCTCGCCCGGCACCACGCACAGCACGCCCGGCGGATACGGTAGCGCCCCTTCCGCCGCGATGCGCCCTTCGGCCTCGCTCAAACGCACCAGCTCAACGTTACCGCGGATAAATTCGCGGTTGGCGTCCTGCGGGTTCATTACCACCGGCGGGAAACTCTGCTTGCGGAACATCGCCTTTTGCAGGTCTTTAACATCAAAACTGACGTACAGATCGTGCATTTCCTGACACAGCTGGCGAATGGTGTAATCGCGGTAGCGAACCGGGTATTTGTTATAAATAGTCGGCAATACCTCAGCAAGCGGCGAGTCCGCTTCGATATGCTGTTCGAACTGGGCCAGCATCGCCACCAGTCGCGCCAGTTTCTCCGCGCTTTCCGCCGGCGTCAGCAGGAACAAAATCGAGTTGAGATCGCACTTCTCCGGCACGATGCCGTTTTCGCGCAGGTAGTGCGCCAGGATGGTCGCCGGGATGCCAAACTCGGTATAGTCTCCGCTATCGGCATCGATACCCGGCGTGGTCAGCAGCAGCTTACACGGATCGACAAAGTATTGATTGTCAGCATACCCGCTAAAGCCGTGCCAGCTCGCGCCCGGTTCGAAGCTAAAGAAGCGCCGTTCGCTGGCGATAGTCGCCGTCGAATGCTCCTGCCACGGTTTCCCGCCGACCAGCGGCGGCACAAACGGCCGCAATAATTTACACTGCGCTAGTATCGCTTTACGCGCTTCAATACCCAGCTCAACGCACTCCGCCCACAGCCGCCGACCGCTCTCTCCTTCGTGGATTTTGGCATTCACATCGAGCGAGGCGAACAGCGGATAAAACGGACTGGTGGAAGCATGCAACATAAAGGCGTTATTCAGCCGCTTATGCGGGCAGAAACGTGCCTGGCCGCGCAGATGGTTATCTTTCTTGTGAATTTGCGAGGTCTGCGAAAAACCGGCCTGCTGCTTATGCACCGATTGCGTCACAAAAATGCCCGGATCGTTTTCATTGAGATCCAACAGCAGCGGCGAGCAGTCAGCCATCATCGGGATAAACTGCTCGTAACCGACCCACGCCGAGTCAAACAGGATGTAATCGCAGAGATGGCCGATTTTATCCACCACCTGGCGCGCGTTATACACCGTGCCGTCATAGGTGCCCAGCTGGATCACCGCCAGGCGGAACGGGCGCGGCGCGTCGGCTTTTTCCGGCGCCGCCTCGCGGATCAGCTCGCGCAGGTAGGTTTCATCAAAGCAGTGGTCGTCGATGCCGCCGATAAAGCCGAACGGGTTGCGCGCGGCTTCCAGATAGACCGGCGTCGCCCCGGCCTGGATCAGCGCGCCATGGTGGTTTGATTTATGGTTGTTGCGATCGAACAGTACCAGATCGCCGCGGGTCAGCAGCGCATTGGTCACGACCTTGTTCGCCGCGGAAGTGCCATTAAGCACGAAGTAGGTTTTATCGGCATTGAAAACTTTTGCCGCAAATTTCTGCGCGTGCTTCGCCGAACCTTCATGGATCAGCAGATCGCCGAGCTTGACGTCGGCGTTGCACATGTCGGCGCGAAAAACGTTCTCGCCGAAAAACTCGTAGAACTGGCGGCCCGCCGGATGCTTTTTAAAGAACGCGCCATGCTGATGGCCGGGACAGGCGAAAGTACTGTTGTCCATCTCAACGTACTGGCTAAGCGTATTAAAAAACGGCGGCAGTAGTTTCTCTTCATAGCCGCAGGCGGCCGCTTCCAGCTCCAGCCACTCCTGCTCTTTGCCGCTAATCACCGCGACGACTCCTTCCGGCTTATCCGTTTGCGTTTCGCTAAATAGATAGACCGGCAGATTGAATCCGCTGCGCTTGAGCAGGGCCAGGATACCGCTGCGGCTATCCGCCGCGGTGATGACGACCGCTGCCGCATCGGTAAAATCAGTGCTGTCCAGCGCCACAACCTGGCGATGGGTGGACAGACGGGAGACCAGCTCGCAGCTGGCGGCAATGTGCATAGATTTCATAAGCGCAAATGCCCGTATCGGGAGTGTAAAAATCTCAGGCAAAGGTGGAGACTTGCCCAACGATGTGTCCGGGTCTGACGGAATTCAGCTCCGACCGCCGGACATCAGTAAAAGCAGACGCGTCCGATCTTACTGTTGTCCTACAGTGAGCATACGTGGCCTTCACCGCATGGTGAACTGGGGGAGTAAGGAATGAGGCAAACCGCGCAGCAATGCGCAGCGGCAACGGCGATGTAATGGCAATGTCGTCATCCCGGCGGCCTCAGGGTAAAGAGGTGAAAATCCGCGCAATCATGGCACCTTTCCGAAAGTGGCGCAAGATGAAATCCATATGCATTCTCCCCACGTATCCGCAAGCCTTCGCGGAAAAACATGGTCATAATAATGCGGACATCAGGAATAATTAACAGGAGTTTACTTTGGTTATAGGGCCATTTATTAACGCCAGCGCGGTGCTTGTCGGCGGCGTATTGGGCGCGCTACTGAGCCAACGATTGCCGGAACGGATCCGCACCTCGATGACCTCGATTTTCGGGCTGGCATCACTGGGGATTGGTATTTTACTGGTCATCAAGTGCGCCAACCTGCCGGTGATGGTGCTGGCGACGCTGGTCGGCGCGCTACTCGGCGAAGTGTGTAATATGGAGAAAGGCATCAATACCCTGGTAAGCAAACTCCAACAACTATTGTCGCCAAAGGGCAGGAAAAAGGCCTCGGCCCACGAGTCTTATATTCAGAGCTACGTGGCGATCATCGTGTTGTTTTGCGCCAGCGGTACCGGCGTTTTTGGCGCCATGCGCGAAGGAATGACCGGCGACGCCAGCATCCTTATCGCCAAAGCGTTTCTCGACTTTTTCACCGCCACGATTTTCGCCTGTACCCTGGGGCTGGCGGTGTCGGCAATCTGTGTGCCGATGCTGCTGATTCAGCTGAGTCTGGCGGCCTGCGCCTCGCTTATCATGCCGCTGACCACGCCGATGATGATGGCCGACTTCAGCGCCGTCGGCGGTATGCTGCTGGTGGCGACCGGCCTGCGTATCTGCGGGATTAAGATGTTCGCAGTGGTCAATATGCTCCCCGCCCTGCTGCTGGCAATGCCGATTTCGGTCGCGTGGACGGCCTTTTTTGCCTGACGACGCGTGCTTTTACGGCAAAGTGGTGATAGATTGTGCAGTCTGCTGCGAAATTTATAAATTTCGTTGACGAGGCGCGGTGAATCAGGTTTAATGCGCCCCGTTGCCCGGATAGCTCAGTCGGTAGAGCAGGGGATTGAAAATCCCCGTGTCCTTGGTTCGATTCCGAGTCCGGGCACCACTATTTAAAGAACCCGCCCAAAAGGCGGGTTTTTGCTTTTCTGCGGCCGGACTCTTCATCGAACTGCGTTCGATTATTCGCCGCAACGCGGCTCACCCCTTCGGGGCCAGCGCGACAAGCGCGCTGTTCAACGCCTGCGGCGTTAGTCCGAGTCCGGGCACCACTATTTAAAGAACCCGCCCAAAAGGCGGGTTTTTGCTTTTCTGCGGCCGGACTCTTCATCGAACTGCGTTCGATTATTCGCCGCAACGCGGCTCACCCCTTCGGGGCCAGCGCGCTGTTATAACCAGTTGAGATAGTTATAAAATAACATCGGGTCATGCAAACCAAGTTTCTCTTTGAGTTTTGAGTGATAATATGAAACTTGTTTCCTGTTAAGATTCAACGTATTGCATATAGAGCCAATGGTTTTAATTCCCCGGGTCATCAGTAAAACAGCATGCGCCTGTTGGGTTAACCCTTCCCCATTGCAAATTGAATAGTAATACGAAATTAATACTTTAATTTGTTTTGAATTATCAACCAGTAATATTTTACGCCACTCATCTATTGATGAACGTTTTGATACAAAGAACAAAGACGCATCTCCCTGAACGATTCTATCGCTCAGTATGATGATTGAGGCATCCCTGCGTTCATAAATCAAATGAATCATATATAATAAAGTATAGACACTAAGGAAACCAAGCTCCTCAAGTATATATATTTTACTTTTTTCACCCAGTCTAAGCTCATCATACATCGTATCAAGACCCAATTTTACATATTGATTCTTGACATAAAAATGATATTCCATCGTCAAAGCACAATGTATAACAGATAAGTCATCATCAATTTTAATCATTCTGAAATTCATTGTTGTTGTTGATTCTTTTTTTATTACAAAGCAAACTAATAAAGCGCTTCGCTTTCTATTGTGAAGAATAGATAGTTTTCTGATTGGTTTACACTGAAAAGTCATTTCTTATTCTTATTCACTTTAGTTATGCCTTAATTTAGAGATTTTATTTCATATTAAGTTATCCTACTCGTCTTAGCGCGGAAGAAATAAACCATTAATATAAAAGGATTTTTTAATGATCGAAGAAAAAGAAAGCGGCTCAAAAAATAATCATTACTTTATAATTAATGGTCGTGTTAAATTTATTCCATTTCGCAGAACAATAGAGGACATGAATACTGGAACAAAACTTAAACTTCATGTTCCAGCAAGCCTTTGTCTGGATAGATTATTAAAAAACCAAGGACGTCTTGTATCTCAGGATGAGCTAATCCTGTACGCCTGGGGCTTGAAGCGAGAGTCCACGGTGAGTTCTAATACTTTTTATCAGAGCATACTACATCTACGTAGAAAACTGGCACAGCTGGAATTATGTGATGTTATTGAAACCGTCCCACGTCATGGTATTATTTTTAACAATAGTGTCAGTGTATTAATTACGCAGGATACCCCCCCGGCGTTTCAACTCAATGAGAGTAATCAAACACCAGAAGGCACAGCGGAAAAGGATATAGAACCAGTGCCGTCCGTTGAAATCGGCAAAAAACACTTCACCGAGGAGATACCTGTATCGCTTCCTCCCGAATTTGGTTCTGATATGGTCCTCACGTCAACGATTCAGGTTGCGAAAAAGAATAGATTACAAATAAAAACCCGCTACGTTTTATTCACCGGAGCTATATTATTAATACTGATAACCGTATTGGGATTCATGTACATAAGCTTCACTAATGATAATATATTCAAATCTTATAACCAACTCTCATCCACGAACTGCTTCATCTACACTATAGGTGATCAATATTCTGAAAATGAAATTAAAAACATAATGAAAAGTGTCGGGTTACCCTGCTTTAATAAAGAGAACGTTTTTTTTACCGTATCTCCGATGCAATCAAAAATAAACATAATCAACTGCGCTACATATAATAAAAAACAACAAGACTGTCGCTCCGTTACCATAGCGAGAGAATTAGAGGAAACACCATGAGATATAAATCCATTTTATGCTCACTTGCATGTTTAGGCGCTTTTGCAGGGGTATATTTTTATTTACCCTCTCCATTTAATACCGACAGTGCTATTTCATGCCATAGCCGCCATACTCTCATTAACAATGATTTTAAATTAGATGCAAGTTATGGTTTTATTTTTGGCGGTAATAAAGGCGAGTTAACAATGTATGGTTATGCGGTAGACAATGGTATTCGGATAAATATCAGGAGAGTGATTAGTTTTACCTATACAAGAATGGATGATATTTATACTTTTCACAGTAAAAGAGTAGAGAAGTTTTACGGAGATAACAGTGAAAAAGGAAATGTAAATATTCATCTCCCCGAATTTTTTTATCAGACAGGAAAAGACCTTACCATACAACTCAAGCGGGATGGCTTCAATATCCCGATAATTTTCGTGCATCGCATGCCTGTTTTTTATTGTAATCAATCAGGTTAATGTATTATCAACAAGATATATTTTACTGGTCACCAGTCAGCAATTGTGGGAGTCGATTCCGCGACGTCGTCGTGAGATCGTTGAGACGCCACGCGGAATAAACCGGACGCCTTCTATTACCTCCGGTTGCTTTTCCTCTCCCGGTCCAGGGGGACGCATCTGGTATGACGCCCCCCTGGTGACAGAAACCCGTTTTAGTTTTGACATACGGTGATTCGCCAGCATAAGCCCCATCTGGCTATCTTTCCCTAAGCGCTTCACCAGCCTTGTTAAATGGTTTAATCAGGTACTGAAGGATTGTCTTTTTGCCGGTCTTGATATCTACACTCGCCACCATCCCAGGAGAAATAAAGTGCTGTTTATTATCTTTAGTTTGCAAATGGTCCTTCGTGGTTCTGATATAAACACGATAAAAAACAACTTCCGGTTTTTGAGGATCGGAAATCGTGTCAGGTGAAATTGTTACCACCTCACCATCCAGTCCCCCATAGATTGAGTAGTCATAGGCGGTGATTTTGACGATCGCACGCTGTCCTGGATGAATAAAAGCGATATCACGTGGCAATATTTTAGCCTCGATAAGTAATCGGTCATCAAGGGGAACGATGTTCATGATAGTTCCATTTGGGGGAATGACGCCACCAATAGTGTTAACTTCAATATTTTTCACAATGCCCCTGACTGGAGAAGTGATGGTCGATTTTTTCAGTAGATCGCGCTGACCGATGATCTTCTGATATAACGAATCAACTTCTCCGGAAATTCTCGATAGTTCCTCTCCAGATTTTACCTGATAGTTGTAGTTTAGCTCTGATTCTTTCATATTCAGATCGACGAGCTGCTTCCTGAGTCTGATAACATCAACTTTACTTGATGCCCCCTGGGCCATAAGTCGAGTGTTAATCGCGAGTTCGTTATTCAATAATACTCTTGACGCCTGAATATCTTTCATCGACGCGATATAATTATTTTTCCGCGAAGTATAAAGCACCATTTCTCTATCGGTGATTTCTGCAAAATCATGTAATTCATCAGGAAAAACTAAAGGACGATTGCTAATCTCCGCCAAAAGTCTAACTTTGCTGGCCAATAGCGCCCGATATTTGGATTCAGATTCCATCACTGCAGCCTGGGTTCTTATCGTATCCAGATTAGCAATAATATCCCCCACCTGAACTATCTGTCCTTCAGTAACGTTGATTCTATCGAGAATCCCACCATCAAGAGATTGAATGATCTTCTCTTTCGAGCTGGGGATAACCCTCCCATCGCCTTTCGAGACTTCATCAATACTAAACATAGAAGCCCACAGCAAAAATACGCTGAGAAAAAAGATAACGCTGAGCAATATATACAATGCCCGGCTAGTCTTAACGCCGCCATGCGTGTCGGCAAGCGTAAACTCGTCAGTCTCTCGTACCCTATGAGTCGCATCCTTATCCGTTGTAAAAAAAACATTCTTACAAAAGTCCTTTGTAAGTATAAAATTCTTTTTTACTTTTCCTGGTATATTTTTCATTAAAAACCATCATTTAAAATAGCTGGGCGAAATATAATGATATAATTAGTGGCAATATATTAATTACATATCATCAATAATTTCATCTTTGCGTTTATCTAACACCACCCTACCGCCAGACACCACGATAGTTCGATTAACAAGATCCAATATTTTCTTACGATGGGTAGCAATAATAACTGTTTTACCGGAAATCCAGTTGTTCATTTTTTTGACGAACTCATCTTCTGTCACATCATCCAGTGAGGAAGTGGGTTCATCCATAATAACAATATTAGGATTACGCAATACCAGTCGAGCCAACAGAATAGTCTGCTGCTGTCCGCCAGAAAGACCGTGCCCACCCTCCTGGATAATATAATCTAAACCCGATGGTAGCTGGTTGATGAAATTAATGGCACCGGTTATCTTAATGGCTTCAATAATATCTTCATCCTGGGCCAGGGGGGATCCCAGTGTAATATTTTCACGAAGCGAACCGAAAAATAGTCGAGAGTTTTGGCTCAGGTATCCAACATCACGACGCAGATCGGCGGGATCGATATCATTAATATTGATACCATCCAGAATTACTTCGCCGGACTTCTGATGCATCATCCCTGAAAGCGCGTTTAACAGCGATGACTTACCCGAACCATTGCGCCCAAGAATGGCAATACGCTCACCCGCTTTGATCTCCAGCGAATCAATACTCACCGCGATTTTCTGACCGTCTACCTGATGCGTAAAAGCCGCGTTGGTAATCGAATACTGGCCTTCGATAAATTTCTTGTGAATCAACCGCTGATGTTCCGGTTGATCGATGGGTAATTGCATTATCGAGTCGAGACCAGTCATCGCGACTTTGGTTTGTTGCCAACGAGTAATGATGCTCGCTATTTGCGCAATAGGCGCCATCATTCTTGAGCTCAGAATGGATGAGGCCACTAATGCCCCGGTTGACAGATCGCCGGACATAACAAAGGGAGTTCCTACCAGTACCAGGCATACAAACACCGAACTCTGGACGAAATATGACCAGGTTGTTAAGGTATGCGTCAGATGCTTTAATTCCAGACTGTTTTCTGCCGTCGTCTTAATGTAGTGCAGCCATTGCTGTTGAAAGCGATGCTCGGCTTGCAAAAATTTGATGTCGTCCAGCCCTTGAACCGTTTCGACCAGCATGGCGTTACGCAGACTGGATTCTCGCGTAGCCGTGTTGGCTAACCTGAACAGTTTCTTTTGACTTAATAGACCAGGAAGCACCATAAGAATGGCCCCAGCTAAAGGTACGAGGAAGACAATTCCCCCCAAAAAATAGATAATTACCAGGAACATAAAGAAGAACGGTAAATCCGTGATGGCAACGACGGTTGACGAAGTCATCATTTCACGAACCTGTTCCAGTTCCTTTAGCTGAGAAATAAACGACCCTGTTGATTTCGGGCGATAAGGGTTTTTAATCCTCAAGGCACGACCAAAGACCCTGTCTGAAATAATCAAGTCTGCACGCTTGCCGAGGATATCAGTTACGCTATAGCGAATTAAGCGCAAGGTGAAATCAAAAATAAGCGCCAGGATCACACCAATGAAAAGCACCCACATTGTAGGATGTGACTGTGCTGGAATGACGCGGTCGTAGGTCTGCATAGAGTAAGTAATACCGGCCAGACCAAGCACATTGACAAACAGAGACCCCAGTATGACCAGATAGTATGGTTTCATGTCGGCAAAAATAATTTTCCAGACCCAGTACTTTTCAGCCGGCTTGATGTAATCATCAATGCGAGGATCGGAGACATTTTTGGCCGGGCGCAGCGTGATAATTCTACGACCTTCAGCGCGGACCTCATCTTCTTGTAATAGTGAGATCAGCTCATTATCTTCAATAAACGAGACAACAAAATTTTTATCTTCATCAATACTCTTGATAATGGCCAGACGGCCATCTTTCATTTCCAGCACTTGCGGAAACAACCACGAATTAAAACGATAACCCGCAACAGCGTCTTCCTTAAAAGAAAGCCCTGCCCGGCGACTCATAATCTCTACAACTTTACTGCTTGAATCTTTATCATGCCATAAAGATGTTATCAGGATATTCTGTTCTGAAACATTGAGACGATAATGGTGCGCGATAGTCACTAACGCGCTTTTCCACTGCTCCAGATAGTACTCTTTGGCGCCACTGTCACTTTCCATAGAGGAAAAGAAATCCATATCTTGCACTATATCATCCTTTATTTTTCATTAAATTAATTAATTTGCCAGCGTAGTACAGACTTTCCATGGCAAGGTTCGACAAAGTATAATGACTATTAATGATGTCGGCTTTGGTCTGATGGATCTCGGCTTCAGCGCTAGTTAAATCGGAAACCGAACGAGCCCCCAACTCCAGGTACTGTGACATATAAAGATTACGCGTTCTTAAAGCGCTCTGCTCCCTTTCGCGTTTGTTTTCGAGGCTAATTTTGGTGTTTCGCATTTGGCTCGAATATTCCATTATTCTCTGATCGGCATTATTCTTTTCAGCATCTAAGTTAAATTGCGCAGTATTGAGCGCTTCTTGTGCTTGCTGTACCTTAGAGGATACAGATCCGCCCTGATAAAGCGGGACTTTTACATTAATAAATGCGCCATAACGGTCGCGGTTTTTGGTGGTGCCATTGTTAGTCGATTGTTCAGTCAAATCATGTTCATAGTAAGGCGCCAACGTTATTGTCGGATAATATTCATTCTTCTGAACATCGATTTGTTTTTTGGCTATATCAATTTTAGCTCTGGCAATCCTGATTGCCGGTGAGTCAATATTAACTGGATTATCACGTAGGATATTATTATAGAGTTCTTCGATTTCAGCCGGGAACTCCATGATAATACTGGCTGATATTTTTTTATTTAATAAATGATCCAGCGTAGCCAGCCATTTTTTATATTGCGAAATATAATCATTATAATTTGAGAGTGCCTCGGCTACTCTGAGGTTTGCCTGAGAGTAATCAGATTCAGCGCTGGCCCCCAAAGCAACGCGTTTTTTCGTTAAATCTTTGATCTTAGAAAAACCGTCAATACGTTCCTTTGCCGCAGCGCTGAGTTGATGATAGCGGACTATTTGCAAATAGGCGCCAATCGTCTGATAAAGAATATCATTAATCTCTTTTTCTATTTCGTAGCTGGCGCTGGCGACATTCAGTTGAGAGAGCTCAACCCGGTCACTGGTGCTACCAAAATCATAAATCATCTGCTCAACTGATAAGTTGAGTTGATTGGTTTTATTATTATCATCACTATAATCATCTTTGGCGATACCGGAATTAAGGCCCATTTGCACATTAGGATAATATGCAGATTTAACCTCATCTATCATCGACTTTAGTCTTTCCGATTCAGCTATTGCCCGTTTAATTTCCGGGTGCCAGCTAACGGCCATCAGCATTGCGCTGTGCAGATTATATTTTTCTTTTGAAGAAATAATATTTTTTATAACCGTATCTGCAGGTGCAGCAGGCGGCAGTTGTTTTGCAAGTTGAGTTTTTTCAACCGGTTTAGCATATACAACTGGGGCATCATTGGACAGTGGCTTATTTGGTTGTGGAGTTTCTGGTGACGTTGATGATTTATCCTCATTAACAAATGAAACGGGAAAAGTGATAAGCTCACAGGAAGCACTAGCAATCATTAACAGATTTCCTATGGCAACGGATAAATAGAGTCGTGCTTTATGAGTAAGTCCCACTGGATAGCTCCCTGAATTATAAATACAACGCGTTATCATTCCATGATGATGTATATCTGGTATCGTGCATGAAGGTACATCTCATGACACCGTTGAGAACCACATACTGTAAAGCTATGTGGCTGACCAATCCCGGCGGCTAACCGATGTAGCAGCCGGGAAAGGTATTACTTAGAATTAAGCAGCAGCATACTGATAACTTTCTTCATTTAGCTGTAGCTGATTGACGATTTGATTCAGTGAGTTATATTCTCCAGAATCTTCAGCACCTTGTTGCTGTTCAGTAACTTTGTTTTCTGCCACGACGGAATTGTTTTCTTCACCTACCAGAGAATCCAAATTGATATCGTTGGCATTATTTTCCTCCGTCAGCGAAGCGAGCTGTTCATCAGTCAACTCTTCGTTTACTGCTTCCTTAGAAGCCTGTGAAGCCTGAGAAGTCTGCGAATCAACCATTTCGTTAAGCGAAGTTACGTTGCTATCAGAGTAAGTGGCTAACTCATTAAGCGTATTGGTCATGGTGGCCAAATCATCAGTAGACAAACTTTTCTCGCTGCCTTCACCCACAGATTTTTCCAGAAGATTATCAACCGTTTTTTCTGCGCTAACGAGCAGTTTATCAAGGGTTTCAGCCGCTGGTTTCGCCGCCTCGGCAGCAGTTTCAACGGAATCAGCTAAAGTATTGAGCGCATTGGCGGCCACATTGTCATTGGAGGAGCCGCCAAAAATTTTCGCGACAATATCGTTAATGATATTAGAGATCGTTTCCAGCGGATGAGTGATGCCATAAATAACTTCGGAGACAAAATCAATGATTCCCTTAAATGGACTCAAGATGGCATCAATGACCGAGTTAATAATATCTGTAACCGTTCCGACTGGGTCGCTAATAAATTTGACCATCAATGTTAGAGGATCGCCGAGCAGTTTTAATATCGAATCAATCGGATTAGTAATAAAATTAAAGATGGAGCTAGCCGTGTCAATAAAGAACTTACACGGCGCAAGAATAATATCTATGATATCCTGGAATATGTTACCAATAGCGCCAAACGGATCGCTGAGGAAGTTACCAATGCATTCTATGAGATTACCAATAACTTTGCCGATAGCCTCAAACGGCGCGGCAATAAAATCAATAATAGAACCTACTGTATCAATAATAAACTTGCATGGCGCAAGAATAACATCAATAGCACTCTGGATCACATTCCCAATAAAGGCGGCCGGATCTTTAAAGAAATCCTGAATGCTATTGGAAATAGAAGAAAAAATATTCTTGAGGCCTTCGATCGGCGAAGAAATAAAGTCAATAATAGAGTCAATGAAATTATTAATTGGCGTATCTGGAGTATCGGAATCCGAGTTTAAACCCAGCATGCCTTTTATAAAGGCTTCAACTATGGTTACCGCCGATGTCCCAGCACTCATGGCAATCGGGAGACCCATAATCAACGCCATACCCAGTTTCGTGACCAGGTTAACAACATTACTTAAGCCATAATGAATAGCAATAAGAACGCCATCAATGGCCAACGTGAAATCTGAAACCACACTGGCAATCGGTATTAATCCCGGAATAAACTGCAGGAATCCGGTAATAATCCCCAAAACCCATTCGGCAATGACGCTTATAACCTCAACACCTAGCTTAGGAATAGCCATAATAGCGACGAACAAGTCGCCCAGTACTAATGGAATCAGTGGGTTTTGCAATAGCGATTGCGAGAAATCAGCGACGAAATCTTCCATTGCGGAGGAATCACCGTTTAGTAAAGCGGTAAATCCTTTAACCAGGGTTATCACCCAACCTATGGCGCCGGTAACGATCGCAGGCAGGCTAATAAGACCAACACCGATACTCTCTACAATAATTTTAAAGCCGTTACCCAGGCCATCTACGAGAATCAGTAAACCATTAAAGATTTGCGGAATGGTTCCTAATGGTCCCCAAATCCCTCCCAGAATACCGGTGATAAATCCTGTCACCCACTGAACCATGTTGGAAATAAAACTTAATGGCACGTGAATGACTTCAACGAATGCCTCCCAGGCGACCAGGGCGACGCCGGTCAGTGCCGCAGGCGCGGATTCGAGCAAAAAGTGGTAATCACTTAACATCGGAATAACCGATTTAAGTGCTTCTAACAATCCTTTCGGAATGGCAATAATCGCATTCCAGATGCCGCTGAGAATATCTTCCAGGAATGACGGTTCGTTTTCAGCATTGAGGGTAGCGGCGTCGGATTGAGCTTTCTCCACCCCCGCGATATCGGTGGCGTCGTTTACCGCCTGATGCGCTGCGTCCTTTTCATCCTTGCTCAGGTTATCCATAGCGTCGATCGCCTTGTTGGCGCTATCTTTCGCGCCATCAAGGTTATTGCTGGTGGCATCGGCCAGCGCTTGCTCAAGGCCCGCCACGCCTGTCGCGTCGTTCACTGCCTGGTGAGCCGCTTCTTTCTGCTCGTCGCTCAGATAGGTCATGTCGTCGATCGCCTTGTTGGCGTCGGCTTTGCCTTCCTCAAGGTTTGTCGCCGCGGCAGCAGTCTCTGCTTTCTCCACGCCCGCAATATCGGTGGCGTCGTTCACTGCCTGGTGAGCCGCTTCTTTCTGCTCGTCGCTGAGATAGGCCATGTCGTCGATCGCCTTATTGGCGTCGGCTTTGCCTTCCTCAAGGTTTTTCGCGGCAGCGGCGGCTTCGGCTTTCTCCAGGCCCGCAATGTCGGTGGCGTCGTTCACTGCCTGGTGAGCCGCTTCTTTCTGCTCGTCGCTGAGATAGGTCATGTCGTCGATCGCCTTATTGGCGTCGGCTTTGCCTTCCTCAAGGTTTGTCGCCGCGGCAGCAGTCTCTGCTTTCTCCACGCCCGCAATATCGGTGGCGTCGTTCACTGCCTGGTGAGCCGCTTCTTTCTGCTCGTCGCTGAGATAGGCCATGTCGTCGATCGCCTTATTGGCGTCGGCTTTACCTTCCTCAAGGTTTGTCGCCACGGCATCAGTCAGCGCTTTCTCTACCCCCGCCGGGTCCGTCGCGTCTTTCACCGCCTGGCGGGCCGCTTCTTTCTGCTCATCGCTCAGATAGGCCATATCGTCGATCGCCTGATAGGCGTCGGCTTTACCTTCCTCAAGGTTTTTCGCCGCGGTATCGGCCACCGCTTTTTCCACGCCCGCAATGTCGGTCGCGTCGTTCACCGCTTGCTGCGCCTCGGCTTTCTGCTCGTTGCTCAGGTACGCCATATCGTCGATCGCCTTGTTGGCGTCGGCTTTGCCTGCCTCAAGGTTTGTCGCCGCGGCATCGGCCTCGGTTTTTTCCACCTGCGCAATGTCAGTCGCGCCATTGATCGCCTGGTGTGCCTCGGCCTTCTGCTCGTTGCTCAGGTACGCCATATTGTCGATCGCTTCATTGGCGTCGGCTTTACCTTCCTCAAGGTTTTTCGCCACGGCATCGGCCAGCGCTTTCTGCACCTCGTCGACGCTGCTCGCATTATCAACGGCTTTCTGAGCTTCAGCCTTCTGTTCGTCGCTCAGGTACGCCATGGCGTTGATTGCCTCACTGGCGTCGGCTTTGCCTTCCTCAAGGTTTTTCGCCACCGCGTCAGCAAGCGCTTCCTCTACGCCCACAACGCCGGTCGCAACGTTCACCGCCTGTTGAGCCGCCCCTCTCTGCTCATCGCTCAGATGCGTCATGCCGTCGATCGCCTGATTGGCATCGGCTTTGGCTTCTTCAAGATTTTTCGCCGTGGCGTCGGACAGAGCTTTCTGCACCTCATCTACGGTGGTCGCATTTTCAACGGCCTGGTGAGCGGCTTCTTTCTGTTCGCTGCTCAGGTACGCCATAGTGTCGATCGCCTGATTGGCGCCGTCTTTCGCTTCCTTGAGTTTGGCTTTGGCCTTATCCTGGCTATTATCACCGCCGTCGTCGTTATCATTAACGGCGGCAATGGCGAGACCACCGATCGCAACCGCGGCGATTAATGGCACGACCCATACATAAACATCGCTATCGTTCGCGGCTGGTTCAGCCGCGGTAAACACCTCTTCAAAGCTCTGTAATGGTTTAAATTGCAGACCATTGAATTGTTCTTTGTCGAGATAATCAGCCTCAAAAATCTCCTTACCATCGTCAAAAACCAGCTTCTTTTTTGTGTCGCCAAAAAAGTCTTCGATGACGATTTTTTGATTATCTTTCATTAAGATATTAAGGGCGTTCTTATCCTTTTGTACGCCCGTGACATCCCTCGCAGATACAGGTAAACGGATCGCTCCGCTTTCGACCGGGGCAGCCCCTGTCATTTCTGCCGTGCTTGCGAGTTTTTCGCCTGTTGGCGAGAAAAAATCTATTGTTCCATTCATATAAATTCAGTCCATATTTATTAATAAAAAAGAAAACACACGGTGATAAGCTCAAAACCACCCAGGAACATCCCTATTCCATTTCTGATTCAATGTATTTTCTTATAGTTTGAAGAGCTATTCTCCTGAGCTCCTCTTTAGCTTATTTGCGGTGTATCAGCCTTTTTCCCTCCCATACCCTTAATAATGTCGAGAATGCCATCGAGATTAAATACAATGGCTTCTTTCATCAGCATGATAATATCTTGCGGAGCCGAGAATAGTTTTGTAAGCTCGTGGAAAGATAGTTTTACTTTTTGTTCATCCTCTTTGATAGAAACAATCATTCCCTCAGAGAGTACTCTTTTTACCCATTTCTCTAAATTACGACTATCGATTACACCAGACAGTGATTTTAATAACTTCATTACATCTGGCTTAGCGCCCTGCTCGGATACAGCTGAAAAAACACCTTCCAGAGATTTTTCGCCCAGGTTATCCAGAAGCGGCGTAAGAATATCTTTCTGTAAATCCGCAACAAACATCAGGCGATTCCACGCTTGTAATTTTACCAACATGAATTTTTTGTCGTTCAGAACAAACTCTTTAGTTTCCATAATGTTTTCTCTGGCGGGATGAATAGTGTTTCAGGAGAAGACCGCCCTCTCTCCCCCCGAAAAATCAATGTGCTTCCCCCGATTACCGGGGATGGTTACGGCCAACTCAAACGCGCTATCACAGCGCCAATGAATAAACCACCAGCGTCTACAACCTCTTTCCTGCTGAGGGTAAAGAAAGTAATAGATTGAATTAAATGCCAAGATAGTAAGCTTTGCGCTTAATTTAAAATGAAGTTAGCTTCATTATTCTTATCAACATCTACCCAACCCCTAAAGTTATCTTTACTTACCTTAGCGAAACACAATAACCCATTGATAAAAAACAAATTACCACGCACTTAAGATATAAAAAAAACGGCGTTTTTTTGACGATGCTCTGCCCATCAACAGGCTCGCTGGCCGGAGAGAGCCGCAAGAAAAACGATAACCAGAAGTGGCTCCGGTTATACCTGTAGTATGAAAGGGTTACGGCGATTCTCTAATGCGACTGGACGCCGCTGAGGTGTTCCTTCAGACGAACGACGTCCGGCGTCTGGAATGTTGATAGTGTCATTATGGCGAGTGTATAATTCCATGATTGCAAAAAAGAAAAACAATTGAAATCAATGGAAAGCGTAAGCACTTCTTATCATCTTTCCAGAAAAATGCGGGACGTTCCATGGCCACATTATCCTATGGCATTCCCTCACTTTCCGGTGAAGGGAGAGAATATTTCCCTCCTTATAATATTCTCTCCCGCTTGCAAGGCCCCTGCCGCGTTAATACACTTTATAAAAATGCTCCATACAACTATCTTTACCAAGAACAATGTACCGGGAGATTATGGTGAAATAAGAAATCCGCCATTTGGATAAAATAGAAATCCATCTTTATAAAAAACCATCATAATAAACATTCCTACCACCACAGTATTAACCACGAACGTTTACATCTCTCTATTTACATACCAACCTTTAATAATAATAAACATCAAAACACGTCGCATGGCGTGACTGATTGCAGACATCAGTCCATATCTATCACCTACCGTGTCCCCGCTCATTCCTTTTTATCCTTACTTTCCGAGCGCTTACTGCTCCGATCTGATATTCCCTCCATTCCCTACAACTGAGATTTGCCCTATACGCCTTTCCGCTTTCATTCGATTCCTATTAATCATTGCAATCCTCAAATGAAATTGGTAATTATTCTTATTATTGTTTTTGTTAACACCCTGTCTGGCACGGTACCCCCAAACGGTATGTACAGGCTAAAATTAAAATTCACCGGCGGAAAAGGAAAAATCATCAGATGTATGCCCGCGAGTCTCGCTCCACGCCCCCGCGCAGGACGCTTTTTGCCATTTTCTCTTGCCTTACGCTCAGTTACAGCGCTCCTGTCTTAGCAAAACCCGATATGCAGCCGCTGGGGCCCAATATCGCCGAAAAGGGTTCGGCCTTTTACCACTTCAGCGTCCATCAGTTCGACTCCGCCGACGGCGCACGCCACTATCGGGTGTGGACGGCAGTGCCGAACAAAGCCGCGCCGCCCACCGGCTACCCGGTGTTATATATGCTTGACGGCAATGCGGTAATGGACCGTCTGTCTGACGAGCTGCTCAAACAGCTCACGGCGCAATCGCCGCCGGTGATCGTCGCGGTCGGCTATCAGACCAACCTGCCTTTCGATCTGAAGGGCCGGTCCTATGATTATACGCCTGCCGTCAAAGGAAACGGCCAGGCACCAACCGATCGTAAAAGCGGGGGGAGTCATGATTTCCGTCAACTGCTGGAAACGCATATCGCCGTTAAGGCGGAGCAAGGATTGAGTATCAATCCGCAGCGCCGCGGCCTGTGGGGCCACTCCTTCGGCGGCCTGTTTGTGCTCGACTCCTGGCTGTCATCCTCGTACTTCCGCGCTTACTATAGCGCCAGCCCATCGCTTAGCCGGGATAACTTTGCGCTACTTAGCCGTATCACGACGGCCGAACCTGCGTCGTACTGCGGCAAAAGTCTGGTCATTATGGAAGGGTCAGCGACGCCGGGCGATAAGCGGGATTCGAACGCTGATCACGTGCTAACAAAAGTGAATACCGCGATGACTACGCTGAAAGAGAAAGAGGTAGATGCCGCTGTTTGGGATTTCCCGGGCCTGGGCCATGGACCGATGTTTAATGCCTCTTTCCGCAGCGCGCTGCTAGATATCAGCCGTGAAAAAGCTGAACGCGTACCAGACTGCCACTAATCCAGCCACTGCCCGCATGACACGGGCAGTGAAACCTTTAACAGCATGCCGTGCGGCTAGGGCCACGGATAATAAATATGTTCCGCCTGTTCGCGCGCCGGCGCTTCATCGCCCTGCAGCCGCGCCGCCAGGGTAAAAGCGAAATCAAACACCTTGCCCAGCCCCCGGCCGCTGAGCAGATTGCCGTCTTCCACGACGTCGGCATCCACGTACACGCCATCGCTCACCTGCTGCCAAAGATCGCCAGAACAGACATAGCGACGCCCCTTCAGCAGCCCGTTACCGCCCAACACGCGGGCGGCGGCGGAGCAAATCGGGCAGATATATTTGCCCGCTTCATCGTGGCGGCGAACGAAGGCAATGACCTCCGCGCTTTTCGCCAGATTAACACTGCCTTCCGGGCCGCCCGGCAACACCACGGCATCAAAGGTTTGATCGAAGCTGGCCTTCAGGGTGCTATCCGCTAGCATCGGGATAGCGTGGTAGCTCACCACTTCGCGACTCTCGCCGCAGGCAATCGTCTGCACCGCAATATTCAGACGGCGCAGGATATCGATAGTGACTATCGCTTCCCCCTCTTCAAACCCGGGGGCTAATAACACGGCTACGTTTTTCATCTCGTTCTCCATTCCTTGAGGATTACCAGTACGGGTACCAAATCTGTCGCAGCCGCGCCAGCAGCTCAAGATAGAAATAGTCACCCCAGCTACAGCACTGATCGACGCCCTTTCCGCTGCCCATATGATAAACCGAGTGCTGCAGCAGCCCTTCGGTAGGGTCATCGTCGTGGGCCAGGTAGTTGTCGGTCAGCGATAGCGCAATGCGTAGCGCCATCTCTTCGTAATACGCGCGGTTGGCGTCGAGCGTTGGCAGCGCCTTGACCAGCTCCAGCAGGCCGCAGGCGGCAATCGCCGCCGCCGAACTGTCGCGCACGGCATCGGTGCCGAGCAGCGCCAGATCCCAATGGCAAACATCATCTTCCGGCAGGCGGTTGAGGAAGTAGTGCGCCAGGCTGCGCGACAGCTCAACCATCTGCTTATCGCCGGTGTGCTGATAGCTCAGCAGGAAACCGTAAATGCCCCACGCCTGGCCGCGCGACCAGCATGAAGTATCGCTGTAGCCCTGATGAGTGTTACCAAAGCGCGGCTCGCCGGTCTGCACATCCATATAGTAGGTGTGATAAGTCGAAGCGTCTTCACGCACGATATAGTTTGCCGCCTGCCCGGCGTGCGCCGTTGCCGCCTGCGCGTAGCGCGGGTCGCCGGTCTGCTCGCTGGCCCAGTACAGCAGCGGCAGGTTCATATTGCAGTCGATGATCATTCGCCCCTGCTGCTCCGGATCGTTTAAGTCGCCCCACGCCTGGATAATTTTGGCCGTCGGGTTAAAACGCTCCATCAGGCGCTCGGCAGCCAGCAGCGCCGACTGGCGAGCGGCTTCATTGCCGGTGAGCCGCCAGGCGCTGATGCAGGAGAGCGAATAAAGGAAGCCGAGGTCGTGGGTCGCGGTGTCGATACGCTGCTCAATACGCCGGGCGAACGACGGTAAATAGCGCTCGGCGGCTTCGCGGTAGTGCGCTTTGCCGGTCATCTCCCACGCCAGCCACAGCTGGCCCGGCCAAAAACTGGTGGTCCACTCTACGTTCTCGGTACGCGGCCAGATGCCGTTTTCACAGGCTTCGCCGGGGAACTTATCGCCGAAGGCAACGATATTTTTGTCCAGCTTGCGCGTCACGCGGGCCAGCGCGTCTTCCAGCTTCTGGCTCAACGCCAGGCGGTCGACCTGATGCAGTTCTATCGGCCGTAGCGCTTCGGTGATAACAGATTTGGTCATAACAACTCCTGAATTAATGTTTGGCCGGTTCAACCGAGGCGGTATCTAAAGCCTGAGTAAAGGGTCGTGAGGCATCGCGCTTCGACTGGCAGCGCGATAGCGTAAAAGCGGAAATCAGCGTAAACGTCAGGGCGCAGCAGCCCATCAGCAGATAGGTATGCTCAAAGCCGATTTTGTCGTACAGGTAACCCGCCGGCGGCGCGACCACAATCGATCCGACGTAAATCATTGCCTGGTAACCCAGCAGGTACATCGTGGCGTTAACCCGACGATGGAAGTGTTCGGCGATGTATTTGAAAACTGAAATCAGCAGCAGCGCGATCTCGACGCCGTAAAACGGTTTGATGATGGAGATGACAATCGGGTCGTTGGTCAGGCCGGAGGCAATCAGCCGCGCCCCCACCACGCAGCCGCAGAACAGCAGGCCGCGCTTGGCGCCATAATGGTTCACCAGCCATGGGATAAACATCATCATTACGAACTCCATCCCCGACTGGACGGTACTCAGATAGCCGTACCAGGCGTTGCCCTGCTCTTTGGTGGCAAAGAACGAGACGAAATAGCGCGGGAACTGCTGCTCGGCGATGAACATCATCCACGCCACTCCGGCGACGTAGAGGCTGAACATCCAGAATTTGCGATTTTTCAGCAGCATCAACACATCGGCAAAGACGATCTTATTCGCGGAAATAACGTTGTTATTGCGCAACTGTTCATCACCAATTTTGAGGCTAATCAGCACCAGCAGCATCAGTACCGAGGTGCCGCTGCTGAGCAAAAAGTTAGCCAGCGGCGTGAAGTTAAACAGCAGTCCGGAGACCGAAGCCGCCATCGCCCAGCCCAGCGAACCCCACATTCTGATACGGCCAAACTCCAACCCGTACAGGCGGCTAAAGCGGTCGGCATAAGATTCGGAAGCCGCCACCCCGGCGTACCAGCCAAGGCTCAAATACAGCGCGCCGATGATAATCCCCAGCGTCGCGTGGCTTTGCAGCAGCGGCTGGTACACCAGCGCGAAGAACGGCGCCATCAGCGCGGAAATGGCGCAGACAAAATAGAGCAGCCACTTGCTCATGCCGATTTTGTCCATGATGTAGCCGTACACCGGCTTAAGGACCACCGCGAAAACGCCATTAATGGCGAACACGCTGCCGATGGTAATGCTATCGAGACCTACCTTCTGGCTCAGCCACAGCGCGTACAGGCCAAAGCTGGATGACCAGGTGAAAAAGTAGAGAAAAATAAAGGTACTCATTTTGTACTGCGCGGCGCGTACGGATGATGATGTGCTCATAGCGATGCCTCCGGGGCCAGAACGAGCGTCGTTTCTTGTCGTGCCGTCACGAAGCGTACCGCGTCATCGCTAATGAAGGCCTGTGGGCAGTGTTGCGGATCGAAGTCGGCGGCATTCCCCGCCCATACCGCGCTTACCAGGCAATGCGTCCCCGCATCGAGCTCGCCGCGCAGCACCGGCACCGCCGCGCGTTCGGCGAACAACAGATTGCTGTTCGGCGGCGTCAGCACCGTCTCGCCGCGGCGGGCGTGCGGATGTAAACAGAAAATCGCCGAGATATCGCGGGCGCTGCGTAAGCAGCAGGCGCCATCACTCTCTTGCGCCTGCGGCAGCGGACGATTCGCCAGGCTAAAGCCGCCTTCCGCGCAATCCAGCGCGCGCTGGGTAGCTATGCGGTGGACGCGCAGTTGCCAGTCGCCCAGCGCCAGTAGCCAGCTATCAATCACCACGTCGCGCCACGGCAGCCAGCGGCTGTAAATAGTGCCATCAGCGGTAACCACCTGCTGGCATTCGCGGCGACCGCGCCAGTAGTTATCCTTTTCGGCCAGCAGCAGCATCGAATCGGGAGCGGCATGGTTCAACCCGTAGCGCCCCCGTTCAATGGTGAAACCAAAGCGGGTGGAGTAGGCAAATTTGCAGTATTTCGCTTCAGTATTAACGAAGTTGTTCAGCTCCAGCTGGCCGGAAGTCAGCATCCACAGGTGATCGGCCTGATGTACCAGCACCTGATCCGCATGGGCTATTGTGTGCTGCGCGGGCAGCGGCGGCAGCGGCAGTTCAGCCGCCTGCCAGAAGGCGTCGCCCTCGCCTAACGCCAGCACCAGCATGGTTTTCAGCCCCCAGTACGGTGAACCCGGCGCGTTGTAATCTTCCGCCATCGCCAGGTTCGGGTAGCTGTAGCCGACGCTCAGTACGCCGTCGCGATCGAACATCGGCTGCTTCAGCCACCAGCGCAGGTGGCGCAATACGATGCCTTTAATCACGCCCGGCGAAAATACCTCCAGCCCGGCGAAGGCCGCCGCGCTCCAGAACGCCGCTTCGGCAAAGCGATAGGTCAGACTACGGCCGAACGGGATCGCCGCGCCGTCATCGGCAAAGAAATGGATGAAGTCAGAGGAGAAACGCGCGGCCCGCTGACGCAGTTCCGCACAGCGCCGCGGATCGACATCGGCCATCAGCTTCGCGTAAATCAGGCCATAGAAATGGAAGCCCATCGAGATGTAATAGTCGCGCGGGCGGCCCGGACCATCCGAATACCAGCCATCGCCGAGGTAATAACGTTCCATGGCGGCAAAATGATCTTCCAGCGCCTGCGGATTGGTCGGCATTCCACAATAATGAAAGCCAACCTGTACCAGAATCGGAAAGAAGTGCCAGTTATTATCCGGGATATCCTGGGTCTCGCACTGCTTTAACCAGCGCCATAAGTTCTCTTTTTCCGCAGCAGTGAAGTGCGCCAGTACGGTTTCGCCCGCCAGCGCCAGCAATAGTCCGTAAGCCGCCATCTCGACAATGCGTTGATCGTAAGGCGCGACTTCGCCCCAATAATCGGCATGCTGCGGATTGGTGCCGTTTTTTATCGCCTGTAAATAGAAGGAGAAATGCTGCGGCTCGCTGCCGCCAGCCAACAGCGGCGTTACGCCCCACAGCAGACGGGAAAAGGTTTCCATGCTCGCGACCTGCTGGCCGTAGTGAGCGGTGAAGTTCGCTAAATCAATGCGGCTGGCGTCGTTTTTAAAATAAGGCGCTACCGCGTTCAGCATTTCATTGACCAGCCGTAGCACCTCTTCCCGGCTTATCAGTGGGTTATCCAGATGAATATTTTCAGGTTGCACAGGGTCCTCCCGTATAACACGAGGGTAGAGGTAAGTTATTGTTATTAAGCTTTTATCAAGCCACGTGTGCGACGTCTGGATGAAGAGTAACCGCTTTTATTCCCGGCGCTGAGTGAGCAGACTCACAAAATTAAACCGCCATTTCATTTTTGCTGGATTTTGTCGACCGCGCGGAGGATAAATTGCAAATGATGGCGTAAAAATTTAAATCTGTTGTCTTGGAGGCAAAATGGGCGAAGCGCAACTGCTGGAACGTATTACGCTCGATCGGCAGGCCATTTCGTTTAATCGCATGTACACCACCAGCGTGCTTTACTACCACTGGCATCAATGCGTTGAATTGCTTTATATTTCCAGCGGCTATGGCATCGTGGTGGTGGATAACCAGCACTACACCGCCCGTCCGGGGCGATTATTTATCTTCCCGCCCTTCCGTTTGCACAAAGTGCAGGTCGATCATAGCGATAAAAATCCTTATCACCGCACCACCATGCACATTGAGCAGTCGGTCGTCGAGAGCGCGCTCAGCGCTTTCCCGCGCCATCAGGCCCAGTTCGCGGCGCTGGCCGCCAGCAATCTGCCGGCGCAAATTTACGACCTCAGCGAGCACGCGGCATTTATCGAAAGGATCCTTGAACAGTTTCAGCGTCTGGAGGATAACGAGCAGACCACCGCCTGCGAGGTGGCGTTTTTGATGATGCAGCTAATGACGTTTCTACCCGAGCAGCCGCAACGCTACCCGCCGCGCCAGCAGACCGTCGCCTCGCGGATTATGAACTGGATCGAAGCCCACTATGCCAGCAAGTTTTCCCTTGACCAGCTGGCTTGCGACCTCGGACTTTCGCGCAGCTACACCTCGCGGGTTTTTCGTCAGCAGACCGGCGGCAATATCCATGAATATTTGCTCACCCGGCGAATAAAACGCAGTTGCGATCTGCTACGTAATAGCGATGAGAGCGTTGATGCCATCGCAGTGGCGGTGGGATTTGGCGAGGTGACCTACTTCATTACCTGTTTTAAAAAGATGATGCGCCAGACGCCGCTGCAGTACCGTAAGGCCAGCCAGCGGCGCTCCGCTTTATAACTTAATCCATCGCCTGCTTGAGGCCAACCTGACGGCGACGCCAGGCGCTATCGCGGCTCGCCAGCCAGTAGTACAACGGCGAGGTCACCAGCAGGCCGACCAGCCAGGAGAGATCGGCGCCGTTAAACCACGCCGAGACCGGGCCAACGTACAGCGGGGTATTCATAAACGGGATCTGCACCAGGATGCCAATGGCGTAGGCCAGCAGTGCGTGCGGGTTATAACGGCCATAGATACCGCCATCCACCTGAAATATCGAGTTAATATCGTAGCTGCCCTTGTGAATGGCGTAGAAGTCGATCAGGTTAATCGCGGTCCACGGCACCAGCACCACCAGCAGGGCCAGAACCAGATCGATAAAGTGGCTGATAAAGTCCGCCGAGGCGAAGATCGCCGCCGCCACGCAACAAATAAGCACGATGACCGACAGCAGCGCACGGCTACGACTGCCGGGGATCCAGCGCCACAGGAAGGTTTGCACCAGGGTTATCACCGACATCACCGCGCCATACAGATTAAGCGCGTTATGGCTGATGACGCTCAGCAGGAACAGCACCAGCATCAATGGGCCTATCGCGCCGGTCGCCAGCTTTACCGCATCCATGGTTTCCAGCCCCACCGGCGTTGCCAGCACCGCTACCGCGCCAAAAATAAACGACAGGCTGGAACCGAGCGTCGAGCCAAGGTATGTGGTCCAGAACGTCGCGGCGACGGGAACATCCGCCGGCAGGTAGCGCGAATAATCAGAAACATACGGGGCGAAGGCAATCTGCCACAGCGCCGCCAGCGACACGGTGGCCAGCCAGCCCGAGAAGGAAAAACCGCCGCGAGTTAAGAAATCGGCGGTATGCAGATGAGTGAAGATGTAGCCAAAGCCGACCATAATGCCGATGCCCAGCACCCAGGTGCCGATCCGGTTGAGAATGTGAATACATCGGTAGCCGATGATGCCAATCACGCAGGATCCCACCGCGCCGATCGCAATCCCCACCGGTAGCGGAACCGCGGGAGCGATGCCGTGCAGCGACTGCCCGGCCAGCACGATGTTCGAGGCAAAGAAACCGACGTACATCACCCCGGCGATCGCCACCACCAGCAGCGAACCAAAAGATCCAAACTGCGCGCGGCTCTGGATCATCTGCGGGATCCCCATCTGCGGCCCTTGCGCCGAGTGCAGCGCCATCAGCGCCCCGCCGACCAGATGGCCGACTAAAATCGCAGCGATCCCCCACAGCAGATTCAGGTGAAAGATCTGTACCCCCAGGGCGCCTGTAACGATCGGCAGCGGCGCGATGTTGCCGCCAAACCACAGGGTAAAGAGATCGCGGGTTTTACCGTGGCGATCTTCTGGCGGAATATAGCCAATGGTGTGCTTCTCAATAAGCGGCGGCGATGATTCTTTGGTCGGCATAGCATTCTCCAAAGTCAGGAACCATTAATAATGGTTGTGATGTGCAGGTGTTTTTATGTTTTGGAGATAATGCGCATTATTTTGCGAAAGGGTAAATTACTTTGTTTATGGCTACAGGAAATAAAAAAACTAATTAGCCCGGCAGGACGCCGATAAATATCATAAAAATTTATCATAACCGTTCCGGTAAGATTAAATAATAATATTTTCAACGCAGCGGTAAGTTGTCAATTAGTAATACAGAATAAATAATCGCGAGGCGGTGAATTTATGGCGGATAATAAAATACGGGCCGTTATTCAGGCCCGTATTATGTGATAAGTTAAAACTCAAACGGCAAGCGTTTAACTAAATAACTTACCTTTCAGTAGATTAAGCCCTGCGGAGACCAGGTCGCCCTGGGCCGGCGCTTCGCCCTGCGGCGACAGGCCATCGACGATTTTTGGCAGGTATTCCGCAATCAGCGATGAGGCGGTTTGCGAATCAACGCCCAGTTTGGCGCCGAGATCCTGCAGGGCAGGCGAGCCGAACACCGAGGTAATCTGATCGCTGTTCACCGACATATTACTCTGCTGACTAAGCCACGACTCGACGATTTCACCTAAGCCGCCGTTGCGGAATTTTTCCAGGATTCCCTGGATACCGCCCTGCTGTTCAATCCAGGTCATGATCGCCTGAAGTTGTTCAGCTTTGCCAGCCTGCCCGCCAAGCACGCCGCCGATTTGATCTAATAATCCCATTACAATCTCCATCAAAACGTTGCTATTAATCCCTGATTCACGGCTTACTTCGCCGGGATAATCAGCACCTGCCCCGGATAGATCTTATCGGGATGCTTCAGCATCGGTTTATTGGCTTCAAAAATACGCTGATAGTCATTGGCGGAGCCATACATCGCTTTTGAGATGGCGCTGAGGGTATCACCGGATTTAACCGTATAGTAACGGCTTTCCGCCCCGCTCTGCGTCACAGTAACGCTATCGTTGACCTGGCCAATCCCGGTTACGTTACCTACCGCCACCAGAATTTTTTCCTTATCTTCCTGTGAACCGACATCGCCTGTTACCGTCGCGGTACCATCGTCCGCTACGGCAATATTGACTTTTTCGGCACCAGGCAGGTTAAGACTATCAATATGTTTTTTCAGCTTGTCGGCCTGATCTTCCTTGCTGGAGCCGGACACGGCATCCCAGATCTTCTCGCCCGCTTCTTTCACAAAACTTAATAATCCCATCTATCCATACCTCCATTACTGTTTCACGATGAATGCTTTCATCAGACACGATAATCATAGCTTATAAATACCGTTCACTTCCTTTAACAAATGCTCGACGAAGCGGGTAAGTTTCGGTAAGGGGCGCAGATCCTGGCGCCACAGCAGGTGTATCGGCCTCGGTTCCGGCGTGTAATTTTGCAAAATACGCACCAGTCGGCCATTGGCTAAATCTTCCGCCAGCAGCACTTCCGGCTGCAATAACAGCCCGGCGCCGGCCACCGCCGCCATACGCAGCGCGTAGCCATCGTTGCAGCGCAGCACCGCATCGCGCTTCCAGCGTACCTCTTCCGCAGCGCCCGGCAGCCGCCACTCGTTGCGCGCGGTCCACACCGTATGCGAAAGACACTGATGTCCGGCTAAATCAGCGGGGGTTTGCGGGGTTCCGTGGCGCGCCAGATAATCCGGCGCCGCGCAGATCGCCATACGATAGGGAGCGAGATACTTCGCCACCAGATCGGTACGCTGGATGTCGCCGATACGAATCGCCAGATCGATTCCCTCATCCACCAGGTCCACCATGCGGTTCGTCAAATCAAGCTCGACGCGTACCTCCGGCCAGGCCTGCAGAAAGGAGGCGGTCAGCGGCGCGATAATGCTGGCGCCGAAAGAAACCGGCGCGCTCACCCGTAGCGTACCGGCAGGGGCCAGCCGTAACCGTTCAACCGAACGCTCGGCATTCGCCACCTGCTCCAGTACCCGCCGCGCCTCATCAAAATAGACTCGCCCGGCATCGGTCAGGCTTTGCCGACGGGTATTTCGCTCCAGCAGGCGGGTGCCGAGCTGGCCTTCAATTAAGGTGATATATTTGCCGACCATCACCGCCGACATCTCAAGGCGCGTCGCCGCGCCGGTAAAACTGCCGCACTCTACCACCGCGACAAACGTTTCCATTCCACGCAGCTTGTCCATATTACAAACCTCTGGTTAGTAATCATCTAACTTTTAGCCAGTTTATCCGACAATCGATTAATTAAAGAATAGAGGCTCACTTCACTGAGGAGTTTGCGATGAAAATTATCGTTATTGGCGCCAGCGGTACCGTTGGCCGCGCGGTTGCGGAAGAACTGAGCCGCCAGCATGAAGTTATCCGCGTTGGCCGCACCCACGGCGACGAGCAGGTTGATATCACCTCGCAGCACAGCGTGCAGGCGCTGTTCGAGAAAGTTGGCCCGGTCGATGCCATTGTCTCAGCAGCCGGCAGCTTATACTTTGGCCCGCTAAGCACGATGACCGACCGCGATTTTGACCAGGGACTGCAGGATAAACTGTTGGGGCAGATTCGCCTCGCCCTCACCGGCCAGCATTATCTCAACGATGGCGGCTCCATCACCCTTATCAGCGGCATCGTCGCCGATGAACCGATCGCTCAAGGGGTGAATGCCACCACCGTCAATGCCGGGCTGGCCGGTTTCGTTCGCGCCGCCGCCTGCGAATTACCGCGCGGGATCCGCATTAACCTGATAAGCCCCACCGTGCTCAGTGAGTCTGTCGAGACCTATGATGGTTTCTTCCCCGGTTTCGCCAGCGTACCGGCCGCAGCGGTGGCGCAGGCCTATCGCCGCAGCGTCGAAGGGATCCAAAGCGGGCGGGTTTATAAAGTCGGTTATTAATTATTTTCGGGCAGGATGTCGTATTCCTGCCCTTATATTGAATATCTGTTGGTTATTGTGAAGCGCCTCGCATAACGCACTTCACCCTGTTATTTGTGCGCCTTTAGGATACACTACACGATAATACTAATGTCATGATGTATCAGCTAATTATTTTATTTCTCCATTATTTTATCGGGCCAATCATCTATCTCATTAGACCATAATAAAAGCAGGGAATTGTTATTTCTCTCTACGGTTCATCATTCTAATCCCCTCGCAATATGGCAGAGTTTTATCTGCCCGATAAAAAACCATCAGCGGGTTTGCCAGTAAAAAATTAAGCACGAAGCATAAAACTCCAAAAATAGCGCAACGCACAAATGCAGCGTTTTTCCAGCGCCGGGTAAAGCATTTTTTTTATATCCAGCACCGATATTTTTTGTCATTTCGCAAATGATACGGAGTTGTAAAAATGGTGAATGAAATGTTGTGATGAGTAGATTAGCTGTACTCCTCATTGAAATATCACTCTTACGCTGATGAAGACCAAAATAATGAGAGAGCACCATGACAAAACATCAATCTGTTAATGTCGAGAATCTTGAAAGTAATACCATCAGACCTATCCCCTTAAATATGCGCCACGGCAAACCAGGCGATCTTTTTACCATTTGGTTTGGCTCCAACATTATGCTGTTAACGGTCATCACCGGCGCGATGTCGGTGACGATTTTCCACCTTTCCTTTTTATGGTCAGTGATTGCGCTATTTATCGGCAGCCTGGTCGGCGGGCTCTTTATGGCGCTGCATTCTGCGCAGGGGCCAAAACTCGGGGTACCACAAATGGTCCAGACCAAGGGCCAGTTCGGATCCTATGGCTCCGTGCTGGTGGTCTCGATTGTCGTACTGATGTATATCGGCTTTACCGCCTCCAGTCTGGTGCTTGGCGGGCAGTCGATGCACGCGATTTATCAGCCGATGAACTCGGACATTGGGATTATCGTGGTTGGCGCGCTAAGCCTGTTCGCCACCATCTTTGGCTATAAGATCATCCACTCCTACGCGCGGATCATGTCGTGGATTTCCGGCATCGTACTGGCGGCAACCTTCGTGTGGATAGTCTTCATCCATGGCCTGCCGGGCGACTTTGTCGACCGCGGCGGCTTCAACATCGTCGGCTTTCTCGGCGCCGTCTCTATCGCCGCGCTCTGGCAGCTGGCCTATGCGCCGTATGTCTCTGACTATTCCCGCTATATGCCCTACAGCACCAACGATAAAAGCGTCTTTTACGCCAGCTATTTTGGCTGCATTCTCGGCTCCTATCTGCCGATGGTGCTCGGGGTGCTGGTGGCGATTTGTATCGGTAATGACGATATCATTCAAGGGATTATGGATCTGACCGGCAGCATGGGGGCGATAGTGATTATCGTACTGGCGCTGGGGATCGCCGCCACCAACTCGATGATGCTGTACTGCGGCGTACTCTGTACCCTGACCCTCGGCCAGACTTTTATCGACGGCTGGTCGCCGATGGCGCGGGCACGCATTATCACCGCTATTTTGACCATGCTGCTGGAGATATTCCTCGCTATCTATGGCCAGGAAAATTTCCTGCTAATCTACACCAATTTTATTACCGTGCTGCTGTATGTGCTGGTGCCGTGGACGGCGATTAATCTGGTCGATTACTATTTAGTGGCCCACGGCGAATATCACGTTGAATCGTTCTTTAAACGCGATGGCGGTATTTACGGTTACTTTAATGCAACGGCGATATCCTGCTATATCCTCGGTATTCTGGTCGAAGTACCGTTTATGTCGACCTCAATTTATACCGGGCCAATCGCCCTCTCCTTTGGCGGCGCGGATCTCTCCTGGATTGTGGGTTTATTGGTGGTCTCGCCGGTCTATTATTATTTCTCGAAAGCGAAGAGTGTTAAAAGCATGGCTTTTGCAAAAAAGAAGGTTTAAGGCCTACAAGAAAGCGCGCCGCCTTCGCGGCGCGCCGGCGTTTAAGCTGACATCCAGCGGCAGAGATTTTTCAACATCTGCTCGCACTTTTCCAACTGCGCCTCGCTAACAAACTCATCCGCCTTATGCCCCTGCTCCATGCTCCCCGGGCCACAAACAAGCGTGGCCACGCCGGCCTCATCAAACAATCCGCCTTCGGTGCCAAAAGCGACCGTTGAAAAATCCTCGCATTCGGCCCACTGCGCCAGCCAGCCGGCGAACGCCGACTGCGGGTCGCTCAGCAGGCCGGGATACTGGCTGAGCGGTTGAAAGGTAATAGCCGATTCCGCCGCCGTCGCGCGCATTTTTGGCAACAGCTCGCCTTCGGCATACGCCTGCAGCGAGGCCAGCGCATCATCGACCGACACATCCGGTAAATGGCGAATTTCAAAATCGAACTGACAGTGCTGCGGTACAATATTCAACGCCGCGCCGCCCTTAATTACCCCCACCTGCAGGGTGCTGAAAGGCGGATCGAAACGCGTATCCTGGCGAAGCGCAAGCTGCTCGCCCAGCTCATCCAGGCGGCCAATCAGCTTTGCCGCCCAGGCAATCGCATTCACGCCATCGGGCGCGTAAGCGGAGTGGCAAGCGTGGCCGTGAACATCGCAGCGCATCGCCAGCTTCCCCTTGTGACCATAGACCGGGCGCATCTCCGTCGGCTCGCCGATAATGCACATCGCCGGTTTCTCTGTCGACGCCTGCAGATGGGCGACCAGGCTGCGTACGCCAAGACATCCCACCTCTTCATCGTAGGAAAAAGCCAGGTGCAGCGGCATGCGTAACGGTTGGGCGAGAAAATCAGGAATGGCGGCCAGTACGCAGGCGAGAAAGCCTTTCATATCGGCACTACCGCGGCCGTAGCAGCGGCCATCGCGTTGCGTGAGGGCAAAAGGGGGAACCGTCCATGGCTGGCCGTCAACCGGCACCACATCGGTATGGCCGGAGAGCATAACGCCGCCGGGCCCCGCAGGGCCCAGTCGTGCATAAAGATTAGCTTTTCTCCCTTGCGCATCATAAAAGCGCTGCGTTTCGATTGCGAAGCCGTGGAGATAATCGGCAATATCGTCGATCATCGCCAGGTTCGATTCGCGGCTGGTGGTGTCAAACGCCAGCAGCCGCGCCAGAATATCCTGTAATCGACTATTCATCGCCGGGTACTCCGTAACTGGGAGCCTCCCGCGGGTCGAGGGCGCGCGTCACGTAAGCCTGCATTTGCGGTTCATAGGCCTGCCACAGCGCCGCCAGCTCGCCAATCGGGTCCGTTTCACTCCAGTCGACGCGCAGATCCACCAGCGGCCAGGAGTAATCATCTACCACTTTCACCGCAGCCGAATGGACCGGACCGGCCTCGCCGCCCTGAGCGACGCCAGCCTGTAGCGCGGCAACCAGCCGCGTCGCCAGCTCGCCTTCGGTTTGCGAAAACGTTGCCGCCATCGCGGCAATCACCGCTTCCGACGCCAGCATATTACCGCCGGCGATACAGTTATCGCCCTGCACAACATGCCAGGTCCCCAGCGTTTTATCGCCGCTGAACCACGCGGTCTGGCCGCTGGCGTCGATGGCGATAATCTGCCGATAGCGGCTAAAGTCGTCTTCCGCCAGCGCCCGACGCATCGCTTTCTCCGCCGTCAGCCCCTGCTCCATCTGCGCCAGAGTGAGTTGCCCCAGCGCCGGTAAGGTAATGTTCTGGCTCGATACCGCCCCTACCCCCGCCTGTAGCCACGGACAGCGGGCGCCGACGGCAATGCTTGAAGAACTAATCGCGATACCAAACTGCCCGCTTTCCGGGCAGCGTGCGGCAATCGAAAATGTCATCCTGCCTCCTTATTTCGCCGCGTCATCAGGGATGACGGCAATAACATCGATCTCCATTAGCCACTGCGGCTGCGCCAGCGCGGAAATGACCAGTCCGGTGGAGATCGGGAACACGCCTTTTAACCACTTGCCTACCTCCTGATAGACCGGTTCGCGATAGCGCGGGTCGATAATATAGGTGGTCGTTTTCACGATATGCGACAGGTCGCTCCCCGCCTCTTCCAGCAGCTGTTTGACGTTTTTCATCGCCTGCTCCGCCTGCGCCCGCGGGTCGCCAAGGCCCACCAGATTGCCTTCAAAATCCGTCCCGACCTGGCCGCGAACGTAGACGGTATTACCGGCGCGTACCGCCTGACATAAATCATTGTCCAGCGTCTGATTAGGGTATGTCTCTTTGGTATTGAACATCCGAATACGAGTATGGGTAGGCATAAGGGTTATCCTGTTCAGTAAGTCATGATTAACGCTGGCTGGCGTCTTTGTACTGGCTATATTTACGGCGGGTGGCGATATGGTCGGCGATATGCTTCGCGTCGTGCCAGACGCCCCAGATAAAGGTTGATCCCCGGCGCGATAACCACGGCAGGCCAAGGAAGTAGACGCCCGGTTCGCTGGAGACGCCGCGCTGATGCTGAGGACGGCCCTGTTCGTTGAAAGCGTTGACGTTGAGCCAGCTGTAGTCCACCGCATAGCCGGTAGCCCAGATAATGGTGTTAATCCCCGCCTGCGCCAGATCGAGCGAGAGGATCGGCGACGTCATGCAGTCCGGGTCCGCTAAGAATTGCCGTGCGGCGGGCTCTTCCGGTAAATCCAGGCCATTGGCGGCGATGTAAGCATCGGCGGCATCCAGCAGCGCCAGATAGTTTTCATCGCCGAGGCGAATGTTTTCGACGAGATTATTTTTAAAGGAGACGGTTCCCCCGGCGAAGGATTCGGTGAGACCAACCAGCGTGATACCACGATGCGCCAGCTCGCGGAAATCAACCGTGTGGCCGCCGTGCGCGCCGCTAACCGCGATGGTGACGTGCTCTTTACCGGGTTCGCTGGCCGGGGCATCCCACAGGCCTAATACCCCCAGCCACCAGCAGAAATCCCGGTTACGATAGGCGCGCGGCGGGCGGTCATGGGCGCCGACCGACAGATAAACCTTGCGGCCCGCGCGCTGCAGTTCATCGGCGATTTGCACGCCGGACGAGCCCGCGCCCACCACCAGCACCGCGCCTTCCGGCAGTTGCTGCGGGTTGTAATATTTCGCCGAATGAATTTGATGGATGGCGCTGTCGCGCGGAGCGATCGGCGGGATAACCGGCTTCTGGAACGGCCCGGTCGCCGCGACAATATTCAGCGCTTCAATCACGCCGTCGGTGGTTTCAATGGTAAACCCCGGACGCCCGTGATTACGCACCGCACTTTTGACTTCCACGCCGGTACGGACCGGAAGATTAAACTCGCGCACATAATCGACAAAGTATTGCGCAACATCATCCTTGGCAATAAAGGCATCGGGGTCGCCGCCTTTAAACTCCATGCCCGGAAAACGGTCATGCCACGCCGGGCCGTTCGCCACCAGCGAATCCCAGCGGCCGGTACGCCAGGCTTCGGCAATGCGATTCTTTTCCACGACCAGATGCGAAATCCCCTGTTTGCTCAGGTGCTCGCTCATGGCGATACCGGCCTGCCCCCCACCAACAACCAGCGTCTCGATTTGTATTTTTTCTACGGTCATAAATATGTCCTTCGGTGATGTTCTGCTCATGACCGAGGTTAATAAACCGTTATGCACAGGTAAATTATTATAAATTTAGCACCTGAGAATAAAATAATGATGCAGCGGATTCGCCCCGCCGCCAGGCCATTTCCGCCACACTAATACGCAGTATTTATTTTTCAGGCATGAGATTTTGAAAGGAAAAACAACCATGACTTTCGAGGCTCATAAAAATATCGTCAGAGCTTCGTTTTTTTATAGGCAATAAAACGCAGAAAATATTACATGAATATATTTACCCGCGCTAATGGCGGGTAAATTTGCTCATTCAGGCGACTTTCACTTCTTGCTGCGGCGGGCTTAATACCGCATTGCGGCAATACTCCATAAATAGTTTGGTCGGCTTGGTCGGTTCGCTACTACGCAGATGGGCCATCACCAGCGCGGAATTCGCCATTTCATCCTGAATCTCCACACAACGTACCTGCTGGCCGTCATAGGTCATGTCGTTCACCGGGCGCGTCACCAGCACCGAGAAGCCCAGCCCCTGTCCGACCATGCAGCGCACCATCTCAATCGACGGCGAACTGTAGGCCACCTGCGGGTTGTATCCCTTATCTTTGAAAATGCTGATGAAGTAGTTTTTGCTCGGCACCACATCCAACAGGATCATTGGCAGATTGCTCAGCTCGGACAGCCGCACGGCGTGCCGCTGGGCCAAGGGATGATCCGCCGGTAACAGCGCATAGGGTTTCTGCGGCGCGTTGAGGCTCTCGGTATAAATCGAGGTATCCAGTTCGAGGTCATAGAGAAAAGCCAGGTCAAAACGCCCGCGGTGCAGGCCGTGTGCAATCTCATGCTGCTCGCCGTCGTAAATTTTAATGGTGATTTCCGGATATATTTTCTTAAATCCGGCCATCAACGACGGCATATACAGCGGCGCGGCGGTCTCGAAACAGCCGATGGAAATAATCCCGGAGACCAGCTCATTATCGGCCTTCGAGTTTTGTTCAAATTGATAAGAGAGCCGCAGCAGTTCTTTGGCTTTTTCATAAAAACGCTGTCCGCTCGGGGTCATTGATACCCCCTGGGCGTGGTGGCGAATAAAAAACTGCTGTTCAAACATATCTTCCAGCGTCTTCACGGCGATGGAAATCGACGGCTGCGCGATATGCAGCTGGCGTGAGGCTTCAGCAATACTTTCCGCCTCGACGACGGCAACAAAGTATTTGAGCTGTTTCAGGGTGAAATGGGGCATGTGATACCTTATTTTTTATCATCAAGGAGGCAGGCTGGTTAGCTTTAAACGATGAACACCCTGGCCTGCAACCCTCTGCCGTGAAAAAAATCAACAATCCGACAGCGATCAGATTTTTACAGAAAATTAACAGATACCTGGCGAGAAAATTGCGAGCGCCGGAGGATAATACTTCGGCCAGTATAAGCAGGATGAGAAAAAACAAGGCATATAACTACCTTATATTACAAGATATTAATCTCACTTTAATTCACAGAAACGCGTAAAAGGGCTTGCCCGATTCACCGTGATTCATTTTGTCATGAGTATTATTTTTATTCTCAATAATTAAATCTAAGAATATTAAATGTTGCTAACGACATGTTCATCTCGCCGAAGCCAAAATTAGCGGAAAACAAAAACTCTTTGCATTACAGCTTATTGAAAAATCGCACGTCCCCGTTATTTGAGCGCCATCACAGCGCACGACCTCCCGCCCTGGATCACAGAAAATCGCCAATCCTGGCTAACAACGATTTTTATAGAGGTTGCCTAGATTTTTAGTCCTTTCTCGCCGCATTGCCCTCCTGCATCATGAACTCAAAGAAACAAATAAATAACAATTACGCAACATGCGAAGGAGAAGGTTCATGTCTGATAGAAACTTTTGGCAGCGCAGGCTGCAGGAGCAGCGCTTTATCAGCCACGCCATTATCGATGGTCAACCGTACGTCGCGAAAAGCCGTAAAACCTGTCCCGCCATTAACCCTGCCAGCAATACGCTGCTGGCGGAAGTCACCTCGCTGCAGGCGGAAGATATCGATATTGCTGTCGCTTCCGCGCGCAGTGCGTTCACTTCCGGCGTCTGGTCGGGACTGGCGCCGCAGGAACGTAAACGCGCGCTGCTGCGCCTGTCGGCGCTGATCCTTCAGCATCGCGAAGAGCTGGCGCTGCTGGAGAGCGTCAGCATGGGGAAACCGGTCAACGATGCGCTGAATATTGATGTCCCCGGCGCCGCGCATATCTTCAGTTGGTATGCCGAAAGCGTGGATAAACTCTACGATGAAGTGGCTCCCGCCAGGCCCGGCGCGCTGGCGACCATCACCCGCCAGCCCATCGGCGTGGTTGCCGCCATCGTACCGTGGAACTTCCCACTCGACCTCGCCTCCTGGAAGTTGGGTCCGGCGCTGGCGGCCGGCAATAGCGTGATCCTCAAGCCCTCGGAAAACTCGCCGTTTAGCGCCCTGCGTCTGGGCGAGCTGGCGCTGGAGGCCGGTATTCCGCCAGGCGTGCTTAACGTGGTAACCGGGCTGGGAACCGAAACCGGGAGCGCGCTGGGACTGCATCACGATATCGATGTCATCGCCTTCACCGGCTCAACCGCCGTCGGCAAAGCCTTTATGGCCTATTCGGCCCAGTCCAACCTGAAACAGGTATGGCTGGAGTGCGGCGGCAAGAGCGCCAATATCATCTTCGCCGACTGCCAGGATCTCGACCTGGCCGCTGAAAAAGCAGCCTTCGGCATCTGTTTTAATCAGGGCGAAGTCTGCTCGGCAAACTCCCGCCTGCTGGTTGAGCGCCCGATTTACGCGGACTTCATTGCCAAACTACAGGAAAATATGCAGGCCTGGGCTCCGGCACATCCCCTCGATCCGCAAACCCGCATGGGGGCCATGGTCAGCGCCACCCATGCCGAAAAAGTGATGGCGGCTATCCGCCGCGCGCAAGACGAGGGCGCAACGCTGCTTACCGGCGGCCGTACGGTGGAAATAGATGGCGTCGCCAACTACGTTCAGCCGACGCTGCTGGCCGACGTAAACGAAGAGATGGCGCTGTGGAAAGAGGAGATTTTTGGTCCGGTGCTGGCGGTTTGCGCCTTCGATAGCGAGAAGGAGGCGGTTCATCTGGCGAATAACCATATCTATGCGCTGGCCGCCTCGCTGTGGACCGACAATCTGCATCGCGCCCATCGCGTCGCCGCGCAGCTGACCGCCGGAACAATCTCGGTAAATACCGTCGACGCGCTGGACGTCACCGTTCCCTTTGGCGGCAACAAGCAGTCGGGCTTTGGCCGCGATCTGTCTCTACATGCCTTTGATAAATTCACCAGCCTCAAAACCACCTGGTTTCAGTTTCGCGAGTAGGCCGCAGCCTGCACCACTTTTTCAGTTCCAGCAGACAGGAGAGACGAAATGACTAATCCAAGCAATCAGAACCGTTCGACGTCCGATTACCAACATTCAGATGCGGCTCACCATATTCACGCCTTCCTGGATCAAAAAGCCCTGAACGCCGAAGGGGCGCGCGTCATGGTACGCGGCGAAGGACTATACCTGTGGGACAATGACGGGAATAAATACCTCGATGGGATGTCCGGCCTGTGGTGTACCCAGTTGGGCTACAGCCGCCATGATCTGGCGGACGCCGCTGCGGCGCAGTTTGCCAAACTGCCCTATTACAACATGTTCTTCCACACGACCCACCCGGCGGTTATCGAGCTTTCCGAGCTGCTGTTTAGCCTGCTGCCGCCGCACTACAGCCACGCTATCTACACCAACTCCGGTTCGGAATCGAATGAAGTGCTGATTCGCACCGTTCGCCGCTACTGGCAGATCCTCGGCAAGCCGGAGAAAAAGGTGATGATTGGCCGCTGGAACGGCTATCACGGCTCCACGCTGGCGGCAAGCGGGCTCGGCGGCATGAAGTTCATGCATGAAATGGGCGGCGTGATCCCGGACGTGGCTCATATCGATGAACCCTACTGGTTTATGCACGGCGGCAACCTGACGCCGCAGGAGTTCGGCCTGCGCTGCGCCCGCCAGCTGGAAGAGAAGATCCTGGAACTGGGCGCGGAAAACGTCGCCGGCTTTATCGCCGAACCGTTCCAGGGGGCGGGCGGCATGATCTTCCCGCCGGAAAGCTACTGGCCGGAGATCCAGCGTATCTGCCGGCAATATGACGTGCTGCTGTGCGCCGATGAGGTGATTGGCGGCTTTGGCCGTACCGGCGAGTGGTTTGCGCATCAGTACTTTGGCTTTGAACCGGATACGCTGTCGATTGCCAAGGGGCTGACCTCTGGTTACGTACCGATGGGCGGTCTGGTGCTGAGCAAACGCATGGCCGACGTGCTGGTAGAAAAAGGCGGCGTTTTCCCACACGGCCTGACCTATTCCGGCCACCCGGTAGCGGCTGCGGTGGCGATTGCCAACCTGAAAGCCTTACGCGATGAGAATCATGTCACCCGGGTCCGCACCGATAGCGGCCCGTATCTGCAAAAAACGCTGCGCGAAGTGTTTGAAAACCATCCGCTTATTGGCGAGGTGCAGGGCGCGGGGCTGGTGGCCGCCCTACAGTTTGCCGAAGATAAAGCGACCCGCAAACGTTTTGCCAACGAGAACGAACTGGCCTGGCGCTGTCGCACCATCGGCTTTGAAGAAGGCGTGATCATCCGCTCAACGCTGGGGCGCATGATCATGGCGCCGGCGCTGATTGCCGGACATAGCGAACTCGATGAACTGGTTGAAAAAACCAAGCGTGCCGTTGACCGTACCGCTAAAGAGATTGGCCTGCTATAAGTCAATTACTTACTGCTTTTGATTATCTTTTAGCGGAGGCCTTCGGCCTCCGTTTTTACCTGCATTCCACTTAGCAGGGTTCCGGGTATCAGCAGACCGTCATGAGATGCGCTTTTAGAGCGTCGGCAAAAAAATGTTGATCTGATACGAACAAGCTTTTATTTTGCTGCTAGTTTTCAAACTGAGATGAAACTGATGCCTACTATTATCGCCAGTAGTATGAAAGAAGCTAAAGAATTAGTTAACGCCAGAAAGTACCGGGAAATAGTACTGAATTTCGATGTTGACGCTGATGATTTTTTCACCCTTGCAACAGCGCAGCATGACACCAAAATCACCTTTGCAAACAAAAATAGCCACTCACCGGTTACATTAGAAAAATAATAAAACCCCTGAGGAAATCTTTATGTTGTTGTTTATTGGCACTATTGCTGTCGCTTTTCTCTCTTCCCTGATGCTCATCTGGCTTGACGATCGCATCGCCGAGCAGGAGTAAACCCTCCCCCGATTTAAAGCTCTCCGCACCGGTCATCGGTGCGGAGACAAAAGATTACAGCGATTTCGCCAGACGTTCGACGGCGGTCAGCAGACCGGCTTCAGAAACCGTCGAATAGGAAAGACGCAGCGTGCGGGTATCCGGATTATCGTTGTAGAACGCTTCACCAGGTACGTAAACCACGCCGTTTTCCAGCGTCTTCTCCAGCCACGCCATGGTATCGAACGGATAGCGGAAACGGGCCCAGAGGAACATTCCCCCTTCCGGGCGGCTAAACTCAAGATGCTCGCCAAGACGACTTTCCAGCGCATCAGCCAGCGCCACGCACTTCTTGCGGTAGTCTTCGCGGATCAGAGCGATCTGATCGTTCAGGCGATTCATTTCCAGATACTCAGCGGTGATAACCTGAGAGAGCATATTAGTATGCAGATCCGCCGCCTGCTTCACGATCACCGCCTGATGCGCCAGCCATTCCGGCATCACGATCCAGCCGATACGCATTCCCGGCGCAAGGATCTTGGAGAACGTGGAGGTGTACACCACCCGTTCTTCACAGCCTTGTTCGATCGCATGTTGATACAGCGGACGACGCACTTTATCGGTGAAGCTGATTTCGCCGTAGGGATCGTCTTCGATGATCACAAAATCATGTTGCTTCGCTAGCGCCACCAGCCGCTGGCGGCGATCGTCGCTGAGGGTTTTACCGCCGGGGTTGCCAAATGTCGGCACCAGATAGACCGCTTTAACCTTAGTGGTTTCCAGCAGATCGGCCAGTTGTTCAACCAGCATGCCGTTATCGTCGGTATCGACGCTCAGGATATTCGCCTGCGCCAGCTGGAATACCTGCAGCGCGGCAAGGTAGGTCGGACGTTCAACGACGACCGCATCGCCCGGATCGAGCAGCGTGCGGGCAATGATATCCAGCGATTGCTGCGAACCGGAGGTGATATACACCTGGCTTGCCGAGCAGGCCACGCCGCGCGACTGGCAGATTTCGCTCACCGCCTGGCGCAGCGGCGGATATCCTTCGGTAAGGCCGTACTGGAACGCATCATTCAAACGTTCACTCATCACCTTTTGCACCGCGAGGTTGAGACCTTCGGTATCAAACAGTTCCGGAGCCGGAATACCGCCGCCAAGCGAAATGACGCCAGGCAGTTTACTGTGTTTGAGAAGTTCGCGGACGGCGGAGGGCTTAAGTTCACCCGCGCGGGCGGCGAGGCGCCGATCGTGCATATGCTTTTCCTTTTCTATCTTGTTGTTGTGTTAGTTGTTCGTTGTAGCTTTGCAGGTGCCGGGCAGCGATACTAGCCGCTGCCCGGTTTGCGGCCGTTACTCGTCGTCTTTCAGCACGACTAATGGCTCAATATCGCTCTCTTTTTTCACCACCAGCGAATCATCGCCGCGCAGGCAGGTACCGCCATAGTTACCGCCCACCGTGAAGGTGCACACCTGAATGTACTTGCCGTCAACCTTCGGCAGACACCACAGCTGCTGGTAAATATTTTTGCGATCGACAAATTGCCCGCTGGTCTGATCCAATACCTCATCGTGCGGGCTTATCAGATCGATGTTATTACCGCAGCGCCCGGAGATCGGTTTGACCGCATAACCGGTTTTCGCCAGCTCGTCATTGACCACAAAATCGGTATCCAGCAGATAGCGATGATGTGGGAACAGCGACCACAGCACCGGCAGAATTGCCTTGTTGCCGGGGATAACCGTCCACAGCGGTTCGAATACCAATACTTCAGGGCGCAGCAGGACGTCAATCAGGCGCACCTCATTTTGCGGATGACCGGTACGAATCGGCACTGCCGCATACTCATCGGCGCTGACTTCACGCACCTGCTCGATGGCGGTTTCCCATGCCCAGGTCTTCCACACGCAGTTAACCAAGCGGCCATCGCCGTCGATAAGCTGCCCGGCGGCATCCCAGCGCAGTTCATCAAGGCCAAAGAGAATTTTGCTCTCAAAGCCCGCCTCGGTTAGCGAACGCTGAATAAACTGGGCATGGTAGTTCTCTTCAAGATCCTTATCCTGCATGATGTGCACGAACGGCCGCGCGCGGCTGTGCTTCCACGCCCCCGCCAGCTCCTCAAGCAGATTTTCCGCCGGGTTATGGCCGGTACCGCGATAGCCCTGTTTCAGCCACTGTTCGAGGATCAATCCGCCTTCCGTATGGCAAGAGGCAGAGTCGGCGTTGTATTCGTACACCTTCAGCCCGCGCTCATCCATGCAGAAATCCATGCGCCCGGTAATCATATGATGACGGCGGCGCTGCCACGAGAGGCGCAGACGAGGCCAGAGAATTTTCGGAATATCGAACAGCGCCAGCAGGTTGTCATCCTTCATCACCTTATCAGTGGCGTGCAGATACATCAGATGCAGTTCATTGGTCGCTTTAATCAGTTCCTGTTCGGCGCTCTCGCTGATGGTGAAGTACTGGTAGGGATCCTGATTGATGAAATGACCGTTGGCTTCAACATAGGCCTTTTGCAGCGCGTCTTTCTCATTGAGCCAGTTACCGCGGAACTGGCCTTTATTCGGCAGCCGCGCGCCGCTGATTTTCATCTCCTCGCCCGGCAGCACCGGCTGCGGCAGGCTATGCTCGGTATCGGCGGTCTGGATCATCCAGCCTAAAATTTCGGTATCGGCAAAGGTATCTTTGATGGTATAGACGCCGTCTTTCACTTCCAGCGTTAGCTCGCGGGTCCACTGCTGGCCCTGCGGCAGCGGCGCGTGGATGACGTTCTGCTCGGCGATACGGACCTTATTCCCTACCAGTTGCGTAATCACCGCCACGTGTCCGGTATGTTTAAACTCGCCGCCCTTCTGCCAGATCAGCAGCGAGCCGGCGATCGGCGGACGGCGCGAGCCGTTGGCGAAGGCCTGCAGGGGAAGAATGTTGTCATTGACCACTTCGCGCAGAAAGCGCAGCGAGAAGATTTCATAAGCCATACCGACGTCGGTAAAGACAAAGCCGTAGGTGAGGAATAAAAAGCGCCGCGCGAACTCCACGCACTGCCATTTATGCCCCATATACTCGTTGCCGATATAGCTGCGGAAAGCGGCGTCATCCGGATAATCTTGTGGGTTTAAACTACTGTAATTCGAAGAATAAATTGCCACGCCGCCCGGCGCGTAGCCCAAAAGCGTGCCGAAAGGGGCGTCAATACTGGTCGATCCTTTACTCATTTAGCCTGACCTCAAATTAATGCAGCCCGGGCAGTTGGCGGAACAAAACTCCCTCTTCTTATCCTGCCGCAGGCACTTACCAGACAGAGGTGAAATGATGATACCACTCATTCGATTCGCTAAACGTGCCCTTATAGAAAATAACCCGGCGTCCATTGGCAAAAGTGATATTGTTAGCCAACACATAACAAAAAAACATCACTACATCAGGAGTCGACAATGAGCGCACCTTCGCATCTCAATGCCCAGCCGCTGGTCTGGGGACATGGCCCGCGGACTTTTGAAGTATTCCTCGAACCAACCTGTCCGTTTTCCGTTCGCGCCTTCAACAAGCTTGATGAATTGCTGGATGAAGTCGGCGCCGAGAACGTCACGATTAAGATTCGCCTGCAGTCCCAGCCGTGGCATCTGTTTTCCGGGGTAATCGTGCGCTGCGTGCTGGCCGCCTCCACCCTGCCGCACGGCAGAGAGCAGGCGCACAAAGTCCTGCAGGCGGTCGCCGATCATCGTGAAGAGTTTGAATTCACCGACCACTGCAGCGGGCCGAATATGAATACCACTCCGCAGCAAATTATCGAGCGCCTTGAGCGCTATAGCCACGTGTCGCTGGCGGCGGCATTTGCCCGCCCTGAGCTGCAAAACGAAATCAAATGGCACAGTAAATACGCCCGCCAGAACGGCATCCATGTGTCGCCGACGTTTATGGTCAACGGCCTGGTGCAGCCCGATCTCGGCAGCGGCGATGACGTCAGCGTGTGGGCCGCGCGGATTATGGCCTGAGATTAGCTGCTAGACTTTTTTGTACACCTTACTAAAGAGGCAGGTCAGTATGTCCGACAATCAATACCAACCACCGAAAGTATGGGAATGGAAACAGAATAACGGCGGCGCGTTCGCCAATATCAACCGTCCGGTTTCCGGCGCGACGCATGAAAAAGTGCTGCCCGTTGGCAATCACCCGCTACAGCTCTATTCGCTGGGCACGCCGAACGGGCAGAAAGTGACTATCATGCTGGAAGAGCTGCTGGCGCTGGGCGTGGCTGGCGCTGAGTATGACGCCTGGCTGATTCGTATCGGCGAAGGTGATCAGTTCTCCAGCGGCTTTGTCGAAGTGAACCCAAACTCGAAGATCCCGGCGCTGAGCGACCACTCCACCACTCCGCCGACCCGGGTATTTGAATCCGGCAGCATCCTGCTCTATCTGGCGGAAAAATTTGGTTTCTTCCTGCCGAAAGACCCGGCCGGGCGCACCGAAACGCTGAACTGGCTGTTCTGGCTACAGGGCGCAGCGCCGTTCCTCGGCGGCGGCTTTGGCCACTTCTATAACTATGCGCCGGTGAAAATCGAGTACGCCATCGACCGCTTTACCATGGAAGCGAAACGTCAGCTCGACGTGCTGGATAAGCAGCTGGCGCGCGGCCGCTTTGTGGCGGGGGAAGAGTACACCATCGCCGATATGGCGATCTGGCCGTGGTATGGCAACGTGGTGCTGGGCAACGTCTATAACGCCGCGGAATTCCTCGATGCCGGCAGTTACGTTAACGTGCTGCGCTGGGCGCAGGATGTGGGCAATCGCCCGGCGGTGAAGCGCGGGCGGATAGTTAACCGCACCAATGGCCCGCTCGACGAGCAGTTGCACGAGCGCCATGACGCCCGCGATTTCGACACGCAGACCGAAGACAAACGCCAGGCGTGATGCCCTTACCCGGCGGCGCGAAGCTGCCGGGTAAGTTGTCACATCAGTGTTTTACCTTGGTCAGGCGATCGAGATAGCCCATCACAAAGGCTGACAGCACAAATGTGAGATGGATAATGACGTACCACATCAGCTTGTTATCCGGCACGTTCTTCGCATCCATAAACACCCGCAGCAGATGAATGGAAGAGATAGCCACAATCGACGCCGCCACCTTGTTTTTCAGCGATGTCGCATCCATTTTGCCAAGCCAGTTGAGCTTCTCTTTACCTTCGTTAATATCCAGCGTCGAGACGAAGTTTTCATAACCGGAAAACATCACCATCACCAGCAGCCCGCCCACCAGCGTCATATCGACCAGCGAAAGCAGCGTCAGAATCAGATCCGACTCGCCGACGCTGAAGATATGCGGCAGGATGTGGAATATCTCCTGAAAAAATTTTATCGATAGCGCGATAAGCCCCAGCGAGAGGCCGAAATAAACCGGCGCCAGCAGCCAGCGCGAAGCATAAATAGCGTTTTCCAGAAAGCGTTCCATAAGGTCCTGTCAGTTTGTAAAAATGGCGGCCATTATATCGCAGCTGGTCCATATCAAAACGGTGTGCAGGCGGCGGGGAAATAAAAAAGGCCAACGCAGTGTTGGCCTTTCGGGAGATATCCTGGGGGAAATTACTTCGCTTTGACGGTCTCTTCGCCCACCAGACCAATTTTCAGGTAACCGGCCTGATGCAGCGTATCCATCACTTTCATCATCGTCTCGTAGTCGACGGTTTTGTCGGCGCGGAAGAACACGGTGGTGTCTTTCTTACCCTGAGTCAGCGCGTCCAGCGAGGCAATCACGCTCTCTTCGGTCACCGGATCGTTGCCGAGGAACATCGATTTGTCGGCTTTCACCGACAGATAAATCGGTTTTTCCGGACGCGGCTGCGGCTGGCTGGATGAGGCAGGCAGATTGACTTTGACGTCCACGGTGGCCAGCGGCGCCGCCACCATGAAGATAATCAACAGCACCAACATGACGTCGATAAACGGCGTCACGTTAATGTCGTGCATTTCGCCGTTATCATCGAGGTTTTCGTTAAAATGCATCGCCATAGCGGATCAACCTACCCGTAATTTCTGCGCCGGACGCAGCGGCTGAGAACCACTGGCGTTCAGGTCAAGGTCGCGGCTTTGCAGCAGCATAATCTGCGCGGCCACATCGCCGAGAGAGGCTTTGTAGCTGGCAATCATGCGGGCGAAAACGTTGTAGATAACCACCGCCGGAATCGCGGCAAACAGACCAATCGCCGTTGCCAGCAGAGCTTCAGCGATACCCGGCGCGACAACCGCGAGGTTAGTGGTCTGCGTTTGCGCGATACCGATAAAGCTGTTCATGATGCCCCAAACGGTACCAAACAGGCCGACGAACGGAGAGATGGCGCCGATAGTCGCCAGATAACCGTTGCCGCGGCCCATATAGCGGCCAACCTGCGCCACGCGGCGCTCAAGGCGGAAACCGGTACGTTCTTTAATGCCTTCGTTGTCATCCACGCCTGCCGACAGTTCCAGCTCATTATTGGCTTCGTTAATCAGCTGAGTGGTCAGGCTTTTAGCATGGAATCCATTCGCGATAGTGTTAGCCTGATCGAGAGAACGCGCTTCGCTGAGCTGCTGCTGCTCACGCTTGAGGCGACGCTTGCTGGACAACATTTCGGCGCCCTTGCCGAAGAAGATAGCCCAGGTGACTACCGAAGCCAGAATCAAGCCAATCATCACAACCTTAACGACAATATCGGCGTGATGATACATACCCCAAACGGAGAGATCCGCCTGCATCAAATTATTACCCACACTGTTTCTCCAGGACGTCAATCACAAAAACTGAGCATAATAATATCAAAACGACATCGAATTGATAGTGGTTCTCATTAGTATTTACACTGTGCAGCAAATCACGTTTATTTTCTTTGCGCTTACGCAGTAAAAAAGCGGCTGACGCCGGTTTCGGGAAAATTTTTGCCTGTATCGTTTCCGGCCCGGTACACAAACCGGTATTCATGGTAGTTTAGACGTCCAGACGTATAAAAACAGGTTTCTATAACATGGCTGATAAACATCTTGATACCGCGCTGGTCAACGCCGGGCGCCGCAAAAAATATACTCAGGGTTCGGTGAATAGCGTTATCCAACGCGCCTCATCGCTGGTGTTTGATACCGTCGAGGCTAAAAAACACGCCACCCGTAACCGCGCCAAAGGCGAGCTGTTTTATGGCCGCCGCGGCACGCTAACCCACTTTTCGCTGCAGGAAGCCATGTGCGAACTGGAAGGCGGCGCTGGCTGCGCCCTCTTCCCCTGCGGCGCGGCCGCGGTCGCCAACACGATTCTGGCCTTCGTCGAACAGGGCGACCACGTGTTAATGACCAACACCGCCTATGAACCCAGCCAGGACTTCTGCACTAAGATCCTTGCGAAGCTCGGGGTGACGACCGGCTGGTTCGATCCGCTCATCGGCGCGGATATCGCCAACCTGATTCAACCCAATACTAAAGTCGTGTTTCTTGAATCCCCCGGTTCGATCACCATGGAAGTGCATGATGTGCCGGCCATCGTCGCCGCCGTGCGCCGCGTCGCGCCGCAAGCCATTATCATGATCGATAACACCTGGGCGGCAGGGGTACTGTTTAAAGCGCTCGATTTTGGTATCGATATCTCTATTCAGGCGGCAACGAAATATTTAATTGGCCACTCCGACGGGATGATCGGCACCGCGGTGGCCAACGCCCGCTGCTGGGAGCAATTATGTGAAAATGCCTATCTGATGGGCCAGATGGTCGATGCCGACACCGCCTACATGACCAGCCGCGGCTTGCGCACGCTTGGCGTCCGCCTGCGTCAGCATCATGAAAGCAGTCTACGCGTCGCCGAATGGCTGGCGCAGCACCCGCAGGTGGCGCGAGTCAATCATCCGGCGCTGCCGGGCAGCAAGGGCCACGAGTTCTGGAAGCGCGATTTTAGCGGCAGCAGCGGTCTGTTCTCTTTCGTCCTTAATAAACGTCTGACCGACGCCGAACTGTCAGCCTATCTGGACAACTTCAGCCTGTTCAGCATGGCCTACTCGTGGGGCGGGTTCGAATCACTGATCCTCGCCAACCAGCCGGAACATATCGCGGCCATCCGCCCCGGGGCGGAAGTGGATTTCAGCGGCACTCTTATTCGACTGCACATAGGTTTAGAAAATGTTGACGATCTGCTGGCGGATTTAGCGGCAGGTTTCGCGCGTATCGTGTAAAGTGACAGGAAGTGGCAACAAAAGCGGACGCTTTCAGAAAAGCGGCCGCTTTTGTTGCGCCCGGGATCAAGGTGCTCGGGCCGCTTCAGGAGTACACTAGTCGAAAAACGGTACCACTTAGGAAAGTCCATGGTTGTCATTCAAGAGATTGTCGCCGCGCTGTGGCAACATGATTTTGCCGCATTGGCAAACCCTCACGTTGTGGGTTTTGTATATCTGGTCATGTTCGCGACCCTGTTTCTGGAAAACGGGCTGCTGCCGGCTTCATTTTTACCGGGCGATAGCCTGTTGCTGCTCGCCGGCGCGTTAATCGCCAAAGGCGTCATGGATTTTGTCCCCACTCTCGCCATTCTGACCGCCGCCGCCAGCCTCGGCTGCTGGCTGAGCTATTTACAGGGGCGCTGGCTGGGTAATACCACTATGGTGAAAGGCTGGCTGTCGCATCTGCCGCACAAATATCATCAGCGCGCCACCAACATGTTTGATAAACACGGCCTGCTGGCGCTGCTGGCCGGGCGTTTTCTGGCGTTTGTCCGCACCCTGCTGCCAACCATGGCGGGTATTTCCGGCCTGCCGAATCGTCGTTTCCAGTTCTTTAACTGGCTGAGCGGCCTGCTGTGGGTTGGCGTCGTCACCGGTCTCGGCTATGCGCTGAGCATGATCCCATTCGTGAAAAACCACGAAGACCAGGTCATGACCTGCCTGATGATTTTACCGATCGCCCTGCTGGTAACCGGCCTCGTTGGTACGGTTATCGTCGTTATCAAGAAGAAATACTGCAGCGCCTGATTCACTCGCGCCGGATGGTCTCAAAATCCCCGGTAGCGCTGGCGCTTACCGGGGCTACAGGCGCCGCATCCTTATCAAATCCCCTGCATCGTGCGAATACGCGCGGCATCTTCACCCGGTGTAATACCAAAATAGCGTTTAAACTCACGGCTAAACTGCGAGGCGCTTTCATAGCCGACGCGCATCGCCGCCGCGCTGGCTTTCATGCCGTCATGAATCATCAGCATTCTGGCCTTATGAAGGCGATAGGTCTTCAAATACTGCAGCGGCGAGGTGCTGGTAACCGATTTAAAGTTATGGTGAAACGCCGAGACGCTCATATTCGCTTCCGCCGCCAGCTGGTCGACGCTGAGGTTTTCGGTGTACTGGCTTTCAATGCGCTTCAGGACGCGGCTAATCAGGCTAAAGTGCGTCTGCCGGCTCACCAGCGCCAGCAGCGCCCCGCCGCAGGGGCCAATCAGGACGTGATAAAGGATCTCGCGGATAATCTGTTTGCCGAGAATGCGCGCGTCCAGCGGTCGCTCCATCACGTCTAACAGGCGTTCCGCCGCACAGAGGATCTCTTCTGATAGCACCGCCGAGTTGATCCCGCTGGAAGCGACCGACGGCTGAAAAAGCTCATCTTCGCCGATATCCATCAGCAGCTCCTGCAACTGCAAAATATCGACATTCAACCGCATTCCCGCCAGCGGCACTTCCGGAGTCGCGAAGGTTTCGCATTCGAACGGTAGCGGGACGGTTAACAGTAAGTATTCGTTGGTGTCATAACGGAAGGTTCGTTCATTGATATAGCCAATTTTATGGCCGGAAAAGAGAAAAACGATCCCCGGCTGGTACATCACCGGCGTACGGGTGCCCGGCTGTGTCCCGTACAGCAGACGGATATCCGGCAGCAGGTCACTTAGCATTTCTTGCTTATCTTTCAGTTTGTTAACCTTGTCTGTTAATAGCTGGCATATCTCGGCACGGTTCATTTTCGCTGCTTCTCCGACGATTTTTCTACGTCCTTATTGTGCGTAGTTTCCTTCCTTTTCTCCAGCCAAATGGAGAAATGGGCAAGACAATGGCAGGAATGTGCATTGAGAGGAAACGGGCGCAGGAACACAATAGCCGCCATCGGGCAGAGAGTCGTCCTTTCTGCCGGGAGTTTCATCTTTATGAGGGCACCAGCCATGAATAACTTCAATTTACATACCCCAACCCGCATTCTGTTCGGCAAAGGCGCCATCGCCGACCTGCGCGAACAAATCCCAGCCGGCGCTCGCGTGCTGGTGACTTACGGCGGCGGTAGCGTGAAGAAAACCGGCGTACTGGATCAGGTACTGAGCGCGCTGGCTGGCTTTGACGTGCTGGAATTCGGCGGGATTGAGCCAAACCCGTCTTACGAAACGCTGATGAACGCGGTAAAACTCGCCCGCGAAGAGAAAGTGACCTTCCTGCTGGCGGTTGGCGGCGGTTCGGTGCTTGATGGCACCAAGTTTATCGCCGCGGCCGCGCACTATGACGCGAATATCGATCCGTGGGAAATTCTGGAAACCTACGGCAGCAAGATTACTCGCGCCATTCCGATGGGCTCGGTATTGACCCTGCCGGCGACCGGTTCCGAATCAAACAAAGGCGCGGTTATCTCGCGTAAAACCACCGGCGATAAACGCGCGTTTATGTCCGAACACGTTCAGCCGGTCTTCGCAATCCTCGATCCGGTTTACACCTACACCCTGCCGCCGCGCCAGGTCGCTAACGGCGTCGTTGACGCTTTCGTCCATACCGTTGAGCAGTACGTGACCTATCCGGTTGACGGCAAAATTCAGGATCGTTTCGCCGAAGGCATTCTGCTGACGCTGGTGGAAGATGGCCCGAAAGCGCTGCAGGAGCCGGAGAACTACGACGTGCGCGCCAACATTATGTGGGCGGCGACGCAGGCATTGAACGGTCTCATCGGCGCAGGCGTCCCTCAGGACTGGGCGACCCACATGCTCGGCCACGAACTGACGGCGATGCACGGCCTGGATCACGCTCAGACGCTGGCTATCGTGCTGCCGGCGCTGTGGAATGAGAAACGCGATACCAAGCGCGCTAAGCTGCTGCAGTACGCCGAGCGCGTGTGGAATATTACCGAAGGTTCCGAAGAACAACGTATCGATGCCGCTATCGCCGCAACCCGTCGTTTCTTCGAGCAGATGGGCGTGCCGACTCGCCTTTCCGATTACGGTCTTGACGGTAGCTCCATCCCGGCGCTGCTGGCGAAACTGGAAGAACACGGCATGACTAAGCTTGGCGAAAATCAGGATATCACTCTGGACGTCAGCCGCCGTATTTACGAGGCTGCCCGCTAAGTTATCCCCGCCTGATTCACCTCTCCTTACGTTAAACAAACGTCCGGGAGAGGTGTTTTTACTACCGTTTTTAGCTATTTCGTCCAGACTTAATGCTACCCCTCGGCGGATTTTTCACGCTGAGTTCATTAACAGGAGGAAGGCATGACACATCCAACCGTTATTAAACTACACGACGGCAACCTGATGCCGCAGCTGGGTCTCGGCGTGTGGAAAGCAGGCAACGAGGAAGTCGTCTCCGCCATTCATAAGGCGCTGGAAGTCGGTTATCGTTCTTTTGACACCGCCGCCGCGTACCAAAATGAGGCTGGCGTCGGCAACGCGTTAAGCAGCGCGGGCGTCAATCGCGATGAGCTCTTCATCACCACCAAACTGTGGAATGACGATCAAAAACGGCCGCATGAAGCGCTAAAAGAGAGCCTCAGCAAGCTGAAACTGGACTATGTGGATCTCTATTTAATCCACTGGCCGGTGCCAGCGATAGGCCATTACGTCGAAGCCTGGCAGGCGCTGATCGAACTGCAGCAGCAGGGGCTGGCAAAAAGCATCGGGGTGTGTAATTTCCAGGTGCCGCATCTGCAAAAGCTGATCGATGAAACCGGCGTCGCTCCGGTGATCAACCAGATTGAGCTGCACCCGTTAATGCAGCAGCGCCAGCTGCACGCCTGGAACGCCACCCACAAAATCCAGACCGAATCCTGGAGCCCATTAGCGCAGGGCGGCAAGGGAGTTTTCGATCAGAAGATTATTCACCATCTGGCGGATAAATATGGCAAAACGCCGGCGCAAATCGTCATTCGCTGGCATCTCGACAGCGGACTGGTGGTGATCCCGAAATCCGTCACGCCATCGCGTATTGCGGAAAACTTTGACGTCTGGGACTTCCGTCTCGACAAAGACGAACTCAGTGAAATCGCTAAGCTGGACCAGGGGAAACGTCTCGGCCCCGACCCGGATCAGTTCGGCGGGTAATCCCCTTCACTTTTGCCTTTAGCGCCGCGCGGCGCTAAAGGCTTTCGCAAATTAAATGGATATCCTCAGGCTCCAGCGCAAACAGCTCCGGGTCGGGCTCATCAATTAATTGACATCCCTGGGAAAGATAAAAATCAACGGTACTTTTGTTAGGGATGGACGAAATATACAGGCCGGATGCGTCAAGGGCAGGAAGCTGTTGCAGCGCATAATCAAACAGACGTCGCCCCCATCCCTGACCGCGCTGCGCCGCGCCCACATAAAAGAATAACAGTTGGCGTAGATCGCCATTTTCACCCCGTGGCAAGGTATCAATCGCCGCCGCGGCAATGATTTTATCCTGTTCGAAAAAGGCGAAAAAAATACCGCCGCGATCGTAGCAGGCCTCGTGAATAGGCGTATAAATCTGGCGATCGTGAGGATCCCAACCTCGCACATCATAATATTGCGGGTACGCCTGAAGCCGGCCATTATCGAGCTTATAAAGGGTGTCGATAATTTCACTGCGATCTATCTCCCACAACATTTCCAATTGCTGTCGCGACAGGATTACCGGCGTCATTATCGTTCTCTCTCCTTATATGACAGGCTTTCCCCCGGCGATCGCAACCGCCGGGGAAGCGTCTTAGCGGGACGCTGTCTTCGGCTTAATACGCTTTTTCGCCCCCGGAGCGGCCGGCGTCTGGCGCTGATGCGCAACCGGCGTATGCTTCGTCAGCGCCGGGCGGGTATGACGGTTCTGGCGACGCGCTTCACGCATCTCGTCCAGCGTCGGCGCCGGTACCAGGCAGTCACGGCGTGAACCAATCAGATGCTTTTTACCCATCGCCTCCAGCGCCTGACGGATCAGCGGCCAGTTTGCCGGATCGTGATAGCGCAGCAGCGCTTTATGCAGACGGCGCTGTTTATCGCCCTTCGGCACCACCACGTCCTCGCTCTTATAGCCGATTTTACCCAGCGGGTTCTTGCCGGTGTAATACATGGTGGTTGAGTTCGCCAGCGGCGACGGATAGAAGTTCTGTACCTGGTCGAGACGGAAGCGATGACGCTTCAGCCACAGCGCCAGATTCACCATATCTTCATCGCGCGTCCCGGGGTGGGCGGAAATAAAGTACGGGATCAGGTACTGTTCTTTACCCGCCTGCTTCGAATAGGTATCAAACAGCTCTTTAAAGCGGTCGTAGCTGCCCATGCCCGGCTTCATCATCTTCGACAGCGGCCCCTCTTCGGTATGCTCCGGGGCGATCTTCAGGTAGCCGCCGACGTGGTGGGTCGCCAGCTCTTTGATATAGCGTGGATCCTCTACGGCGATGTCGTAACGCACACCCGATGCGATAAGGATTTTCTTGATGCCTTTCAGGTCACGGGCGCGACGGTACAGATTGATCGTCGGCTCATGGTTGGTATCCATGTGCGGGCAGATATCCGGGTAGACGCACGAGAGACGACGGCAGGTCTGCTCGGCTCGCGGCGATTTACAGCGCAGCATATACATATTGGCGGTTGGGCCGCCAAGATCGGAAATAATGCCGGTAAAGCCGGGAACCGTGTCGCGAATCGCTTCGATTTCATTAATGATCGAATCCTCAGAGCGGCTCTGGATGATGCGCCCTTCGTGTTCGGTGATCGAGCAGAAAGAACAGCCCCCGAAACAACCGCGCATGATGTTGATGGAGAAGCGAATCATCTCGTAGGCCGGGATACGCGCATCGCCATAAGAAGGATGCGGCACACGCTTGTACGGCAGCGCAAAGACGCTGTCCATCTCTTCAGTCGACAGCGGGATCGCCGGCGGGTTAACCCAGATATAACGCTCGCCGTGCTTTTGCATCAGCGCGCGGGCGCAGCCTGGGTTGGTTTCATGGTGCAGAATGCGCGACGCGTGAGCGTACAGCACTTTGTCGCCTTTGACCTTCTCAAAGGATGGCAGTAATACGTAGGTTTTTTCCCACGGTTTTGGCCGCGGCGGCTGCACGACAACGGCTTTGGCCTCGGCTTTTTTCGGCGCCACCGGTTTGTTGTCTGCGCACGGCAGGTCTTCACCGTACGGATGCGGAATCGGGTCGATTTTGCCCGGCGTATCCAGACGCGTGGAGTCAACGCCGCTCCAGCCCGGCAGCGCCTCTTTTACCATGATCGCGGTATTACGCACATCGCGAATATCGCCGATGGCCTCGCCCATCGCCAGACGATGCGCCACTTCAACCAGCGGGCGCTCGCCGTTGCCGAACATCAGCATATCGGCTTTCGAATCCACCAGCACCGAGCGGCGCACGGTATCGGACCAATAATCGTAGTGCGCGGTCCGGCGCAGGCTGGCCTCAATACCGCCGAGGATCACCGGCACGTCTTTCCATGCCTCTTTACAGCGCTGGGTATAAACCAGCGTCGCGCGGTCCGGGCGCTTACCCGCGACGTTGCCGGCGGTATAGGCGTCGTCATGGCGCAGCTTACGGTCGGCGGTATAGCGGTTGATCATTGAGTCCATATTGCCCGCGGTCACGCCGAAGAACAGATTCGGCTTACCCAGGCGCATGAAGTCTTCTTTGCTGTTCCAGTCCGGCTGGGAGATGATCCCTACGCGGAAGCCCTGCGCTTCCAGCATACGGCCGCAGATAGCCATGCCGAAGCTTGGATGGTCGACGTAGGCGTCGCCGGTCACCAGAATAATGTCGCAGCTATCCCAGCCAAGTTGATCCATCTCTTCACGCGACATTGGTAAAAATGGCGCAGGGCCAAAACAGGCAGCCCAGTATTGCGGCCAGGAAAATAGGTCACGATCCGGCTGGATCAGGGATATTGCGCTCATATTGCTTCCGGGGAAAATGATAAAAAAATAACCAAAAGGGCGTGGATTATAAGCCGGAATGATAGTGGAAATGAAGGAGGATTTTCTCAAACCCTGACCGTATTGCGGCCAGGGTTGCGGATATTATGGCGCCGGATTCACCAGAATCTGGCCAATCGAGCCGCGGTCGGCGAGCTCCAGCGTCTGGCTCAGGTACTGGAACGGGAAGTGCGGCCAGGAAGGCTGATTGTAATACACCAGCAGTTCTACCTGCCCGTCGATCCATACGGTATCTTTCCAGCCTCGGTCTTCCGGGAACGGCATCGTTCCATTAACGTTACGGATCTGGAACATCACGCCTTCAATATGGAACGACTGCGGGCGGTCGGCGCGCACGGTCCAGCGCTCCCACGTTCCCTGCTGGGCGGTGATATCAATACGCTGCGGATCCCACAGTTGGCCATTGATGCCGGGGTCGTCGCCGAGTGTAATATCGCGGCTGCGCAGCGGCGTGCCGGAGAGCAGCTCGGTCGGCAGCAGCCGCACCGGCAGGCTATCGGTAACCAGCGGCAGCAGGCCGGTCGGACGCAGCGTCAGCACCAGCGTGGAGATCAAAATGCTCGACGGCTCGAAGAAACCGCGGATACGGTCGACGATGCTCGCCGCTTCGCCGCAGGTAATCGACACTTCATCGCCGTTGGTCATATCCACCAGAATTTCTCGCCGCTCGCCGGGGGCCAGCGACAATTGCTTAAGTGAGACCGGCGCCGGCAGGAAGCCCTGATCGCCTGAGATAACGTGCAGCAGACGACCATCGCTCATCTGCAACTGATAGCGGCGCGAGTTAGACGCATTCAGCAAACGCAGTCGTACCCAGCCGCGAGAGACTTCGACATACGGCCCCTGCGCGCCGTTGACCAACAGGGTATCGCCAACGAAGCCGCCGCTGCCCGGTTCGCTATATTCCGGGGTACCGAAGTTATCCAGCCGCTTATCCTGAATAATCACCGGGAAGTCATCAACGCCGTAGTGGTTTGGGATCGGCAGGTTTTTGCTGACCTCGTCTTCCACCAGCCACATTCCCGCCAGACCGTTGTAAACCTGTTTCGCCATCCGGTTCGGGGTATTCGCCTGATACCACAGCGTGGCCGCGCCCTGGCGGATCGGCAGCACCGGCGCCCAATCCGCATTCGGCGACATCATGCGCGCCGCGCCGCCAATCAGCGGCCCCGGCACCTGCAGGCCGCGAATCGTCATGGCGACGTTTTCGGTCAGGCGGTTACTGTAGATAAGTTTGACGTCATCGCCATTCCAGACGCGAATGGTCGGCCCCAGGTAGCGGCCATTGATGCCCCATACCGGCGCGCGCGTGCCCTGGGTGAATGACCAGTGGGAACGTTGCAGGGTCAGAAACAGCGGCTGACCGCGACGGGATTCCAGCAGAGGCGGTATGGGGAGCGCCGGCTGCTGGCCGGCGGCATGAGCCTTCAGCGGCGCGGCGCCCGCGCACAGCGCTACACCTGAAGCCTTAATAAACTGACGCCGACTGAGTGACATATTAACTCCATGAAATACTGACAATGCAAAAAGGGAATTCGTTTCCCGCCAGCAATACGCTCGCGTTCGCGGCGTTTCCTGTATTATTTCTTTCCAGCCGCTTCGCGCTCGGCCACTTCTTTATCCAGCTCGGCGATTTTAGCGGACATCAGCTCGCGGCAGTGTGTCGCCAGCGCGCGCACGTTATCTTTACCAAACTGGCTGGTATCGACCGGCGGCAGCATCTCGACAATCACCAGACCGTTGTTCCAGCGATTGAGTTTAATTTTGTTCGATGTATTCGACACGCATACTGGAATAATCGGCACGCCAGCGGCGATAGCCGCGTGGAACGCGCCGGTTTTAAAGGGCAGCAGACCACGGCCGCGGCTGCGGGTTCCTTCCGGGAACATCCAGAACGAAATTTTACGCTTTTTAAACGCATTCACCACTTCAGCAATAGTGCCGTGCGCTTTGGTTCGGTTATTGCGATCAATCAGCAGGTTGCCCGTCAGCCAGTAAAGCTGGCCAAAGAACGGGATCCACAACAGGCTTTTTTTACCCACGGTAACCGTCGGCGGCTGCACGATGTTCGACGCTGTCACCATATCATAGTTGTTCTGGTGGTTAGCGATGTAGATCGCATTGCCGTAGCTTTCCGCGTCCGCAGGCTTACGCAGCTCGACTTTCAGGCCGAATACCGGGGACAGTCGGCCAAACAGATGACCAAACGTCGCGACGTGCTTAGGGTTGCGCGGGCTGAACAAGCAGTAAAGACTGCCAAATATGCACACCACGATGCAATAAATGACAACAAAAATTAGTCGAAAAATAAATAACATAGCTTCCTCTGAAACCCAAACCGCTTAGCGTTATCCCTGTAGAATAACAGGTTCAGGACACCGCAGCCCTCTCAACGCGGGGCGGAAAATCTCCGCCCCTGGAGGACATGTTAATCGCAATGCCTGAATAAACAACGATTTTGCGGCAAATTTTCGCATCCTCCAGCCAGGTGAAGGATGCGGGTCTTACTCTTCGCTGTCGCCAGCCGAGGCGCGGCGCGGGGAGTCGATCTCCACGCGGTCGATTTTTTGCAGGCCGCGCATCAGCGAACCGCGACGACCGCGCTCGCCGGTGACTTTTTGCAGCTCTTCCGGACGCAGTTTGATCTTACGCTTGCCGACGTGGATAGTCAGCGTGCTCTGCGGCGGCAGGACAAACAGATGCGCCAGCCCATCCTGGCCGGAGGCGGCTTCCGCCGACGGAATGTTGATAATCTTGTTGCCTTTGCCTTTCGACAGCTGCGGCAGGTCGCTCACCGGGAACATCAGCATGCGCCCGGCGTTGGTGATCGCCAACAGCATATCGGCATCGTCTTCAATGACCAGCGGCGGCATGACATGCGCGTTCTCCGGCAGCGTAATCAGCGCTTTACCGGCGCGGTTGCGCGCCACCAGGTCGTTGAAGGTACAGACGAAACCGTAGCCGGCATCGGAAGCCATCAGCAGCTTCTGATCGTCTGCCTCCATCAGCATATGTTCTACGCTCGCGCCCGGCGGCAGCGTCACTTTACCGGTGACCGGTTCGCCCTGGCCGCGGGCGGAAGGCAGCGTAATCGGGTCAATGGCATAGCTGCGCCCGGTGGTATCAATGAATACCACCGGCTGGTTGCTCTTGCCTTTCACCGACGCTTTCCAGCCATCGCCGGCTTTGTAGCTCAGCCCCTGCGCATCGATATCGTGACCTTTGGCGCTACGCACCCAGCCCATCTGCGACAGAACGATAGTGACCGGCTCGGACGGCAGCATATCGTGCTCGCTCATCGCCTTCGCTTCTTCGCGCTCGCGCAGCGGCGAACGGCGATCGTCGCCGAAGGTATCGGCATCGGCCTGCAGCTCTTTCTTCAGCAGGTTATTCATCTTGCGCTCAGACGCCAGAATCGCCTGCAGCTGATCGCGCTCTTTTTCCAGCTCGCTCTGCTCGCCGCGGATCTTCATCTCTTCCAGCCTGGCGAGATGACGCAGTTTTAATTCCAGAATCGCTTCCGCCTGGGTTTCGCTGATGCCGAAGCGGGCAATCAGCGCCGGCTTCGGTTCATCTTCGTGGCGGATTATCTCAATCACTTCATCAATGTTGAGGAAAGCGACCAGCAAACCTTCGAGGATGTGCAGGCGCTTGAGGACTTTTTCCAGACGGTAGTTCAGGCGGTTACGCACGGTATCACGACGGAAGGTCAACCACTCCGTCAGGATTTCAAGCAGGTTTTTCACCGCCGGACGGTTGTCCAGGCCGATCATGTTGAGGTTGATGCGGTAGCTCTTTTCCAGATCGGTGGTGGCGAACAGGTGGTTCATCACCTGCTCCATATCCACGCGGTTGGAACGCGGCACGATCACCAGACGGGTCGGGTTTTCATGATCCGACTCATCACGCAGGTCATCAACCATCGGCAGCTTTTTGTTACGCATCTGCGCGGCGATCTGCTCCAGCACGCGCGCGCCGGACACCTGATGCGGCAGCGCGCTAATCACCACCGCGCCGTCTTCTTTCGCCCACACGGCGCGCATGCGCACCGAACCGCGGCCGTTCTGGTAGATTTTGCGAATTTCCGCGCGCGGGGTAATGATTTCCGCTTCGGTCGGGTAGTCCGGCCCCTGCACGATATCCAGTAGCTCATCGAGGGTGGTTTTCGGTTTTTCCAGCAGCGTAATCGCCGCCTGCGCCACTTCACGCAGGTTGTGCGGCGGGATATCGGTGGCCATACCAACGGCGATGCCGGTGGTGCCGTTCAGCAGAATGTTCGGCAGACGCGCAGGCAGCATTTTCGGCTCCTGCAGCGTACCGTCAAAGTTCGGTACCCAATCGACGGTGCCCTGGCCGAGCTCACTGAGCAGCAGCTCGGCGTATTTCGACAGACGGGATTCGGTGTAACGCATCGCCGCGAAGGATTTCGGATCGTCCGGCGCCCCCCAGTTCCCCTGCCCGTCCACCAGCGGATAGCGGTAAGAGAAAGGTTGCGCCATCAGCACCATCGCTTCATAGCAGGCGCTGTCGCCGTGCGGGTGATATTTACCCAGTACGTCGCCGACGGTGCGGGCGGATTTTTTGAACTTGGCACTGGCGTTCAGGCCCAGCTCGGACATTGCATAGACAATGCGGCGCTGAACCGGCTTTAAGCCATCGCCAATAAACGGCAATGCCCTGTCCATGATGACGTACATGGAGTAGTTCAGGTAGGCATTTTCCGTGAATTCATGTAGCGCGAGGCGCTCTGCCATATCGCTCATTAATCGTGGATCCTCAATCTGGGACGCGGCCATTGCGGCGGCAAAACTACCCGCGATAATACCCGATCTCACGCCCTGAGTCACAGGAAGTGAGATCGGTTAAAGAGGATGAGGATATCAATCAGGCTAACGGTAAATAAATATCGGTGCGGAGTTCATGCTCGCCAACTTCATGCACAAAATTGAGGTAGCGGAAGTACACCGGAAAATCCCTTAGCGTCTCCCCGGAGGCGGGCAGCCAGTCGCGATAGAGAAACCAGACGCTTTGCGCCAGCGTGTCCAGCGAACCGTGATGGCGGGCCACTGCGCAACGGCCTGCCGGGATCTCGCCGTTAATCACGCCAAACGCGTTTTCGCGAATCGGTTGCTCAACGGTGCCGCAGATATCAAAACGAAACGCGTCGCCTGGCGTTGTTTGCGGATCGTCCCAGGCAATGCCCCAGGTTTCGCTGGTGGCGACTGGCGACAGCCCGCTCGTTTTGCGCCATGCGATAAAACGCGCGGCGGTGGCGTTGACCAGGTCCGGGCTCCCGCGATGTTGCAATACAGCGATCCTTGTGGCTGGAAATTGAATAATGTTGACGTCCATCGAAGTTTGCTCCTGTAGCGTATGTTTCGGTACGCGCCGATGCCACTCGCCCCAATCCGGTCGCTGACGGAACTGAGTCGGGCTTTGATCAAACGCGGTACGGAAGGCGCGACTGAACGACTCCGAATTTTGAAATCCGGCATCAAGGGCAATATCGATGATTTTATCCTGCGGGTTGAAAGCCAGGCGCCAACAGGCGCGCCGCAGGCGTAACCACTGAATATACCGGTACAGCGGAACGCCGGTATACGCGCTAAATTGCCGGTGAAAATGGTAAGGCGAGCTATACGCAATCGCGCTCAGCGCCTCCAGCGTTAGCGGCTCATCAAGATGGTTCTCAATGTACAAACAGACTCGCTGAAAACGCCCGACGTACGCCGGGCTGGCCTTAATATCGTTCATCGTCTCCTCCACGCGACACACTCTGCCAGAGCGAGGATAGCGATTCCTGACCGATCTTGCGCATTCTGGCGCGGGCGTTATGGCGTGATTTTACGGATCTGCTTCACGTCGATCTCGACCGAGTTCCAGTCTTTATCGACTTCACCCTGAATTTCTACCGTATCCTGCGGGCCGACGGTGACGCCGTTCCAGCGCTTGTGGTCGATATCGACGTTCACCACGCCGGAGGCATCCTGGAATTTATACAGGTCATCAGAGATGCGCTCGACGATTTTACCGCGCAGGGTCACCCAGGTGTCATCACGCAGCGACTTGGCGTTCGCCACGGTGGTCACCGCGCCGCTCGGCCCGGTGAAGCCGCCGGCCTGCGTGGTGGTGGTAGTCGACGGCCCGGTGAAGCCACCCTGCCCGGCGGCCAGTACCGGCATGGAAACCAAAGCAATAATCGCGGTCATCGCAGCAATTTTTTTCATCTTATATTCTCCCTTTTGTGTTGGTATGGCTCCTATTACGCCTGACAAAACTTAACGACTTCTTAAGCGGAAAAAAGAAATTTTAATGCTGTACATCCCCTGCTTCAACGCGGTTTACTGCGCAAAGAATCGGGATCGGCGGAGGGAAACATGCGCATATTATTGGTAGAAGATGACAAACTGATCGGCGACGGCATCAAAGCCGGGCTGAGCAAAATGGGCTTCAGCATCGACTGGTTTACCGCAGGCCAGGAGGGTAAAAATGCCTTATATAGCGCCCCTTACGACGCCGCGATACTTGACCTTACCCTCCCCGGCATTGACGGCCTCGATATTCTGCGCGAATGGCGCGATAAAGGCCGTAATGAACCCGTGCTGATCCTCACCGCCCGCGACGCGCTGAGCCAGCGGGTTGAAGGGCTACAGCTCGGCGCCGATGACTATCTGTGTAAACCCTTCGCCCTGATTGAGGTGGCGGCGCGTCTCGAAGCGCTGATCCGCCGCGCTCACGGCCAGAGCAGCAGCGAGCTACACCACGGCAAGGTGAGCCTCGATCCAAACCGCTTAACCGCCAGCCTCGACGGCGAAAGCCTGGCGCTGAAGCCGAAGGAGTTCGCCCTGCTGGAACTGCTTATGCGCAACGCCGGGCGCGTATTGCCGCGTAAGCTTATCGAGGAAAAGCTCTATAACTGGGACGACGAGGTCTCCAGCAACGCCGTGGAAGTACACGTTCATCATCTGCGCCGCAAACTCGGCAGCGGTTTTATCCGCACCGTGCACGGCATCGGCTATACCCTGGGTGACGCATGAAACGACTCGCCCGTTTAAGCCTGCGCCTGCGACTGACGCTGCTGTTTGTCCTGCTGACCAGCGCCGCCTGGGGGATCGCCTGCGTGATCGCCTGGCAGCAGACCAGCGAAAAGCTGGATAAGCTGTTTGATACCCAACAACTGCTCTTCGCCCGCCGCCTGAGCGCGATGAATGTCGATGAGCTACAGGCGCGACCGACGCAAATCCGCGAAAAGAAAAAAGTAAAACACGGCCATCTTGATGATGACGCGCTGGCCTTCGCTATCTTCACCCGCGACGGGAAAATGGTGCTCAACGATGGTGAAAACGGCGAAGATATTCAATGGGGATCGCAACGCGAAGGCTTCAGTGACGGCTATCTGCGCGGCGATGACGACGAATGGCGCTTCTTGTGGTTGACCACCGCCGATGGCCGACATCGTATCGCCGTCGGTCAGGAGTGGGATTATCGCCGGGAGATGGCGGTGGATATCGTCACCTCGCAGCTCACGCCGTGGCTGGTCGCGCTGCCGCTGATGTTCCTGTTACTCATTGTGCTATTAAGCCGCGAGCTGGCGCCGTTGAAGAAACTGGCTCGAACCCTGCGCCAGCGCGCGCCGGACTCGGCGGAACGTCTGTCGGACGACAAAATCCCTTCGGAAGTTCGCCCGCTGGTCGATGCCCTGAATCAGCTATTCAGCCGTACCCACGAAACCATGCTGCGCGAGCGCCGTTTTACCTCTGATGCCGCCCACGAGTTGCGCAGTCCGCTGGCGGCGCTGAAGGTGCAAACCGAAGTCGCCCAGCTTTCGATGGACGATCCCGAAGGCCGGGATAAAGCGTTGGCGCAATTACATCAGGGCATCGACCGCGCCACTCGGCTGGTCGATCAATTACTTACGCTGTCGCGTCTGGATTCCCTTGCCCAACTGGATGACGTGCAGCCGGTCGCCATCGACGACCTGCTGCAGTCGGCGGTGATGGAGATGTATCACCACGCCCAGCAGTCCGCCATTGAGCTACGCCTGCATCTGAATGCCAGCAATATCGTCCGTACCGGCCAGCCGCTGCTGCTCAGCCTGCTGGTACGCAATCTGCTGGATAATGCCGTGCGCTATAGCCCGCGCGGTAGCCGGGTGGATATCACGCTTTCCGCCCGCGAGTTCCGGGTTCGCGACAATGGTCCAGGCATTAGTCCGCAAGCCCTGGCGCGCATTGGCGAGCGTTTTTATCGCCCGCCGGGCCAGGACGCCCCCGGCAGCGGATTAGGCTTATCGATCGTTCGCCGCATCGCCTCGCTGCACGGTATGCGGGTTGATTTTGCTAACGCGCCGGACGGCGGCTTCGAGGCACGCGTTTACTGGTAGCCTCATTATTGCCAAAAATGCAAAAGACTTTGCACATTTTGCTCATTTTACTGCCCCGCTTCGCGGGGTAAAATTGCCGACAAATTTAATAGGTTGAGGGCAAAAAATGAGCAACATCCTGATTATCAACGGGGCGAAAAAATTCGCTCACTCTAATGGCCAATTAAACGACACCCTGACCGAGGTCGCGGATGGTTATCTGCGCGACGTCGGGCATGATGTTAAAATCGTCCGCGCGGAAAGCGAGTACGATGTAAAAGAAGAAGTGCAGAATTTCCTGTGGGCCGATGTGGTTATCTGGCAGATGCCGGGCTGGTGGATGGGCGCGCCGTGGACCGTGAAAAAGTACATGGATGATGTCTTCACCGAAGGCCATGGTTCTCTGTACGCCAGCGATGGCCGTACCCGCTCCGATGACAGCAAAAAATATGGCTCCGGCGGGTTGATTCAGGGCAAACAGTATATGCTGTCGTTGACCTGGAACGCGCCGATGGAAGCTTTCACCGATAAAGATCAGTTCTTCCACGGCGTCGGCGTTGATGGCGTTTACCTGCCGTTCCACAAAGCCAATCAGTTCCTTGGCATGAGCGCGATGCCGACCTTTATCGCCAACGACGTGATTAAAATGCCTGACGTTCCACACGTCATCGCAGAATATCGCAAGCATCTGGCCGAGATTTTTGGTTAACTAGATGTCTACACTCGCTGTTATTCAAGTCACTAACCTTGAAGTATGGCGAGTTTACACACAGAAGGAGTTGAGTTAACCATGTTAACAGTGATTGCCGAAATTCGTACCCGTCCGGGCCAGCACCACCGTCAGGCGGTACTGGATCAGTTCGCTAAAATTGTCCCTGTGGTACTGCAGGAAGAGGGTTGCCACGGCTACGCGCCGCTGGTTGACCACGCCGCCGGCGTGAGTTTCCAGACCTCCGCCCCGGATTCGATCGTCATGGTCGAGCAGTGGGAAAGCGTCGCGCATCTCGAAGCGCATCTGCAAACGCCGCACATGAAGGCTTACGCCGAAGCGGTAAAAGGCGACGTGCTGGAAACCAGCATCCGCATTTTGCAGGCTGGCGTATAAGCCCGGCAAAAGCAAAAAAGGGAGCCTGGGGCTCCCTTTTTCGTATCTGGCGGCTGACGTCGGCTCAGGCTTCGAGATCCGCCATATCGCCTTTTTCCTGCAGCCAGTTGCGGCGGTCTTCCGAACGCTTCTTGGCCAACAGCATATCCATCACCGCGGTCGTTTGCTGCTCGTCTTCATCGGTGATGATGAGCTGCACCAGGCGGCGGGTATTCGGGTCGAGCGTGGTTTCACGTAGCTGCATCGGGTTCATCTCGCCCAGCCCTTTAAAGCGCTGTACGTTCGGCTTGCCTTTCTTACGCTTCAACTGCTCCAGCACGCCGGCTTTTTCTTCTTCCGTCAGCGCGTAGTAAACCTCTTTACCCAGGTCGATACGATACAGCGGCGGCAGCGCGACGTACACGTGCCCCTCTTTCACCAGGGTACGGAAATGCTTCACGAACAGCGCGCACAGCAGGGTAGCGATGTGCAGACCATCCGAGTCGGCATCGGCGAGAATACAGATTTTACCGTAACGCAGCTGGCTTAAATCATCGCTATCCGGGTCGATACCAATCGCCACCGAAATGTCGTGCACCTCTTGCGAAGCGAGAACTTCATCGGAAGAGACTTCCCAGGTATTCAGGATCTTGCCTTTAAGCGGCATGATCGCCTGATATTCACGGTCGCGCGCCTGTTTCGCCGAACCGCCCGCCGAGTCCCCTTCGACGAGGAACAGTTCGGTGCGGTTCAGGTCCTGCGCGGTGCAGTCCGCCAGCTTACCCGGCAGCGCCGGGCCGCTGGTGAGCTTTTTGCGCACAACTTTCTTGGCGGCGCGCAGGCGGCGCTGGGCGCTGGAAATGGCCATTTCCGCCAGCAGCTCCGCCGCCTGTACGTTCTGATTCAGCCACAGGCTGAAGGCGTCTTTAACCACCCCGGAGACGAATGCCGCGCACTGACGCGACGACAGACGTTCTTTCGTCTGCCCGGCGAACTGCGGATCCTGCATCTTCACCGACAGTACGTACGCGCAGCGATCCCAGATATCTTCCGCCGACAGCTTCACGCCGCGCGGCAGGATATTGCGGTATTCGCAGAACTCGCGCATCGCGTCGAGCAGACCCTGACGCAGACCGTTAACGTGGGTACCGCCCTGCATGGTCGGGATCAGGTTGACGTAGCTTTCAGTCAGCAGTTCGCCGCCTTCCGGCAGCCACAGCAGCGCCCAATCCACCGCTTCCGTTTCGCCGGAGAAGTTACCGACAAACGGTTTTTCCGGCAGCAGCGGCAGGCCGTTGACCGCCTCGCACAGATAATCATTAAGGCCGTCCGCATAACACCAGCGCTGTTCGCTGTTGTTCACCTGGTCGCGGAAAACAATTTCCACGCCCGGGCACAGCACCGCTTTCGCTTTTAGCAGGTGAGTTAGCCGCGAGACGGAGAAACGCGGGCTATCGAAGAAGCTTTCATCCGGCCAGAAATGGACGCTGGTCCCGGTGTTGCGTTTACCGCAGGTGCCGGTGACGCGCAGGTCTTCAACTTTTTCCCCGTTCTCAAAGGCGATGCTGTAGACCTGGCCATCGCGGCGCACGTTGACTTCCACGCGTTTAGACAAGGCGTTGACGACCGAGATCCCTACCCCATGGAGGCCGCCGGAGAACTGGTAGTTTTTGTTAGAAAACTTCCCGCCCGCGTGCAGCCGACAAAGGATCAGCTCAACCGCCGGAACCCCTTCTTCCGGGTGGATATCAACCGGCATCCCGCGTCCGTCGTCAATGACTTCCAACGATTGATCGGCATGAAGGATGACCTCCACGCGTTTGGCGTGACCGGCCAGTGCTTCATCCACACTGTTATCAATAACTTCCTGACCAAGATGGTTAGGACGGGTTGTGTCGGTGTACATTCCCGGGCGGCGGCGAACCGGCTCAAGCCCGGTGAGTACCTCAATGGCATCAGCGTTATATGAAGATTGCGTCATGGTGTGTATTCGTAGGTCGTTCTGAACCGCTTAGCGCAGGCCCAGAAAATCGATAATCTGGGTGAAATGATCTTCAAAGCCAACAAATGCGTGATTACCGCCCTCCTCGACCGTTTGACGGCAGGAGGCGAAGTAGTCAACAGCCTGGCGGTAATCAAGCACTTCATCGCCCGTTTGCTGCAATAACCAGATGAGGTCAGGCGCTTCCAGCGGGTCGATATGCATGACTTTAAGATCGTAAATATGGCGAGACTCTAGCACATATTGCTGCCCGGTGTACGGATTCTCATTGGGGCCAAGAAAATTGTTCAGCAGTTCAAATGGCCGCACCGCCGGGTTAACCACCACCGCCGGCAGCATAAAACATTGCGACAGCCAGGTGGCGTAGTAGCCGCCCAGCGACGACCCAACCACGCCTAACGGCTCGCCGCCGTGCTCCAGCACGATAGCTTCCAGCATCTCTGCCGCCTGCGCCGGGAAAGCAGGCAGTTCCGGCACCACCATGTTAATTTCCGGGTGGTGCTGCGCCAGCCACGTTTTCAGCGCCGTCGCTTTTGCCGAGCGCGGCGAGCTGTTAAATCCGTGCAGATAAAGAAGAGTAGACATCAGTATCCTTCTGAAGCGATATCCGGGTGAAACTCGGCGCCGCTGAGACGACAGACTTCAGTCGTCAACGCGCCATCGGGATGCAGCTCCAGCCAGCGCCAGCCTGGAGAGACGGTATCGAGGGTGAAATTAGCGCAGTGCGGTTTAAACTGCACGCAGGTCGATGGCGTCGCCATCATCCGCCGCCCGTTCCAGTCGAGATCCAGCTCCTGGTGAATATGGCCGCATAGCAGGTGCTTAACCCGCGGATAGTTGCTCAGGATTTGGTCTAACGCCCCGGCGTTGCGCAGGCTATGCTGATCGAGCCAGCTGCAACCCGCCGGCAGCGGATGATGATGGAGTAACAGCAGCGTGTAGCGCTCAGGTTCAGCATTCAATTGATGCTCAAGCCACTCCAGTTGGAAATCGCTCAGCTCGCCGTGGGGCACCCCGAAGACCTGGCTGTCGAGCAGCAGGATTTGCCAATGGTCGCCCAACAGGACGCGTTTGGCGGGGGAGATGCCGGCATCGTGCAGCGTGCTGTACATCGCCGGTTGGAAATCATGGTTTCCCGGCAGCCAGACGCAGGGTGCGGCAAAGCTCGCGATGCCTTCAGCGAAATGCTGATAGGCCGCGGCGGAGTGGTCTTGCGCCAGATCGCCTGTTGCTACAATCAGGTCGCATTCACGCTGTGAGGCATGTATCGCATCCAATACAGCCTGATAACTTTCCCAGGTATTGATACCCAACAGCGTTTCATGTTTTTCAGCAAACAGGTGAGTATCAGTAATTTGTAATATCCTGACTCTGGCCTCACCAGCCAGAGGTAGGTTTAACAGGCTTTCCAAATGGTGTCCTTAGGTTTCACGACGCTAACAAACCGGAATCGCCATCGCTCCATGTGCTAAACAGTAACGCAGCCAGTCGGCCAGAAACTGATTAATTTGATGCTTTTCGTCGCGTTGATGCAACTTTTTATTAGGATAATCATATCTCGCTTTGAAGCGAAAAATCTGCTGACTTGAACACACTTCAGCCACCATCGCATCGTGGTACAGGCGCACCGTCATTGACGGCAGGCTCCAGTAGCTTACCGCAGGCTGGGTCTGTTCTATTGTCACCAATGTAGTGTAGCGGGTCGATTCGACCACCGTTAATCGGTATTGCGCCGCACCCACCTGATAGTTCGCCATATCGCCGACCGCCTCAGTGCGAGGCAACAGGCGGCGCAGCTGGGCGAAATTGGTTTCGCACAGGCGCATCATTTCCGGGAAGTCAGGTGTATAACGCTTCATATTATTTCCACTCGTTTCGTAAGCTATGATAATGCAGCTGCAGCCATTGCAGGGCGATGACAGAAGCCGCGTTGTCGATTTTCCCCTCTTCTACCCACTGGTAAGCCTGTTCCCGGCTCACCACATGCACCCGAATATCCTCGTTTTCTTCGGCCAGGCCGTGAATGCCTTTTGCCGTCGATGCATCAACTTCGCCCACCAGGATCGATAACCGTTCGCTGGTGCCGCCTGGGCTTGCCAGATAGCTTAATATTGGTTTGGTACGCCCAACTTCAAGCCCGGCCTCTTCCAGCGCTTCGCGGCGGGCGACATCCTCTACCGTTTCGCCTTCTTCTATCATCCCGGCGACCATTTCCAGCAGCCACGGGCTCTCGCTGGTATCATAGGCGGCAATGCGGATCTGCTCGACCAGCACAACTTCATCGCGTACCGGGTCAAAGGGTAGCAAGACCGCGGCGTGCCCGCGCTCAAAAATTTCGCGGGTCACCTCGCCGCTCATCCCGCCGTTAAACAGGCGATGGCGAAAACGATACAAATCGAGCGAAAAAAAACCGCGATAAAGCGTTTCGCGTGCAATAATTTCTACATCGTTTTTAGAGAAGGTAATTCCCTGCTGATTGGGTTTGCTCATTGTCAGTGTCCTGCTCATCCGAAAGTAGGGATTTATAGGCCGTTTGGCTACCGTTTTACAGCCTGTATGTTAGATTGGTGCAAATTACCGCCCTATGGCACGTAACGCCAACTTTTTACGGCGACAGAGTCGATACAATCAGCGATTATTTTTAGAATTTGAGTAGCGCTAAATGCTTCACAACAAGGAATGCAAATGAAGAAACTTTTTCCCATCCTTATCGGCCTGGGCCTGACTGGCTTCAGCGCCATGAGCCAGGCAGAGAACCTGTTGCAGGTTTATCAGCAGGCGCGTATTAGCAACCCTGATCTGCGTAAATCGGCAGCCGATCGCGATGCTGCATTCGAAAAAATCAACGAAGCGCGTAGCCCATTACTGCCGCAACTCGGTCTGGGCGCGGATTATACCTATACCAATGGATTCCGTGACAGTAACGGTCTTAATTCCAATGTCACCAGTGGTTCACTGCAGTTAACGCAAACCCTGTTCGATATGTCGAAATGGCGCGCGCTGACCCTGCAGGAAAAAGCGGCGGGCATTCAGGATGTCACCTATCAGACTGACCAGCAAACGCTGATTCTGAATACCGCGACGGCTTACTTTAAAGTTCTGGCCGCAATCGATACGCTCTCCTATACCGAAGCCCAGAAACAGGCCATCTACCGCCAGTTGGATCAAACCACCCAGCGTTTTAACGTGGGCCTGGTTGCCATCACCGACGTGCAGAACGCCCGCTCGCAATACGACGCCGTGCTGGCAAATGAAGTGACCGCGCGTAACGACCTCGACAACGCCGTTGAAGAGCTGCGTCAGGTCACCGGCAACTACTATCCGGAGCTGGCGTCGCTGAACGTTAACGGTTTCAAAACCAACAAACCGCAGGCGGTGAACGCGCTGCTGAAGGAAGCGGAAAACCGCAACCTGTCGCTGCTGCAGGCGCGTTTGAACCAGGATCTGGCGCGTGAGCAGATTCGCCAGGCGCAGGATGGTCATTTGCCAACACTTAGTCTATCCGCTTCAAGTTCGGTATCGAATACCAGTTATAGTGGTTCAAAAACTCATGCTAATTCTCAGACTAGCATTCAACAGTATAAAGATAACGATGCCGGCCAGAACCAAATCGGCCTGAACTTCTCTCTGCCGCTGTATCAGGGCGGGATGGTTAACTCGCAGGTGAAACAGGCGCAGTACAACTTCGTCGGCGCCAGCGAGCAGCTGGAAAGCGCGCACCGTAGCGTGGTGCAGACCGTGCGTTCGTCGTTTAACAACGTGAATGCCTCCATCAGCAGCATCAACGCTTACAAACAGGCGGTGGTCTCTGCGCAGAGCTCCCTGGATGCGATGGAAGCGGGTTATTCGGTGGGTACACGTACCATCGTTGATGTGTTGGATGCGACCACCACGCTGTACAACGCCAAGCAGCAGCTCTCCAACGCCCGTTATAACTACCTGATCAACGAGCTGAACATCAAGTCCGCTCTCGGCACGCTAAACGAGCAGGATCTGATTGCGCTGAACAACACGCTGGGTAAAGCGATCCCGACTTCACCAGACAGCGTCGCGCCGGAAAACCCGCAGCAGGACGCCGCCGCTGACGGTTATGCGAACACCGCCTCCGCACAGCCGGCTGCCGCCCGTACGACGAAGACCAGCGGTTCCAATCCGTTTAGTCACTAATCGTTGAATGCGATTACGCCTCGTCTGGCCTTCGGGTCAGGCGGGCGTAAAACGTAAGACAACGTAAAGACCCCCGCTTTTCCCCTCTTTCGCTTCAATTTCCACCACTCATACTCTATCCTGAGCGTTGACAAACGCACTACCACTGGGTCCTGGAAGACAAATATGAAACGGACAAAAAATATTAATCATGCGTCGTTCCGCAAAAGCTGGAGCGCTCGCCACCTGACGCCGGTCGCCCTTGCCGTCACCGCCGTCTTTATGCTCGCCGGTTGCGAAAAAACTGACGAGACGGTTTCTCTGTATCAGAACGCCGATGACTGCTCCGCGGCTAACCCAAGCAAAGCCGCAGAGTGCACTACCGCCTACAACAACGCGGTGAAAGAAGCCGCGCGCACCGCGCCGAAATACGCCAGCCGTGAAGACTGCGTCGCCGAGTTCGGCGAAGGCCAATGCCAGCAGGCGCCAGCTCAGGCGGGCGTCGCCCCGGAAAACCAGGCGCAGGCGCAAAGCAGCGGCAGCTTCTGGATGCCGCTGATGGCCGGTTACATGATGGGCCGCCTGATGGGCGGCGGCATGGCCGCGCAGCAGCCGCTGTTTAGCTCGAAAAACCCGGCCAGCCCGGCCTACGGCCAGTACACCGATGCCAGCGGTAAGAGCTATGGCGCGGCGCAACCGGGCCGTACCATGAACGTACCGAAAACCGCGATGGCGCCGAAACCGGCAACCACCACGACTGTCACCCGCGGCGGTTTTGGCGAATCTGTTGCTAAGCAATCGACGATGCAGCGTAGCGCCGCGGGCTCCAGCTCCTCTTCACGCTCGATGGGCGGTTAAGCGGCATGGAAAGAATCAGCATTGCCGAGCGCCCGGACTGGCGCGAGAAAGCGACCGAGTATGGCTTCAATTTTCACACCATGTACGGCGAGCCGTACTGGAGTGAAGAGGCCTACTACAAGCTGACGCTGGCGCAGGTTGAAAAGCTCGAAGCGGTCACCGCCGAGCTGCATCAAATGTGCCTGCAGGTCGTTGAGAAAGTGATCGCCAGCGACGAGCTGATGACCAAATTCCGCATCCCAAAACACACCTGGGGCTTTGTGCGTCAGTCGTGGAAAACCAACCAGCCGTCGCTGTACTCGCGTCTGGATCTGGCTTGGGATGGCGTGGGCGAGCCGAAGCTGCTGGAGAACAACGCGGATACGCCAACCTCACTATATGAAGCAGCGTTCTTTCAATGGATCTGGCTGGAAGATCAGCTTAACGCCGGTAATCTGCCTGCCGACAGCGATCAGTTCAACAGCCTGCAGGAAAAACTGATTGAACGCTTCGGCGAGCTGCGTGAACAGTTTGGCTTCCAGCTGCTGCATATGGCCTGCTGCCGCGATACCGTTGAAGACCGCGGCACCGTGCAGTACCTGCAGGACTGCGCGGCAGAAGCGGGCGTCGCCACCGAGTTCCTGTATATCGAAGATATCGGTCTTGGCGAGAAAGGCCAGTTCACCGATTTGCAGGATCAGGTCATCGGCAATCTGTTCAAGCTTTATCCGTGGGAATTTATGCTGCGCGAGATGTTCTCCACCAAGCTGGAAGACGCCGGCGTACGCTGGCTGGAGCCAGCGTGGAAGAGCATTATCTCCAACAAGGCGCTGCTGCCGATGCTGTGGGAAATGTTCCCCAACCACCCTAACCTGTTGGCGGCTTACTTTAGCGAAGATAACCATCCGCAGCTTGAGAAGTACGTCATTAAGCCGATTTTCTCCCGCGAAGGCGCTAACGTGTCGATCGTTGAAAATGGCAAAGTGGTGGAAGCGGTGGAAGGCCCATACGGGGAAGAAGGCACCATCGTGCAGGAGTTTTATCCGCTGCCGAAATTTGGCGATAGCTATACGCTGATTGGCAGCTGGCTTATTAACGACCAGCCTGCCGGGATCGGCATTCGTGAAGATCGGGCGCTGATCACCCAGGATCTTTCGCGTTTCTATCCGCACATTTTCGTCGAATAACGGCAAACCCCGGCAACCTGCGTGGCCGGGGTTTTTTCATGTGCGATAGCTGCCGTTACGCGGCGCCCACTACCACCGACAGCATACTCAGCGATCCCATCTCCATCCCTTCGACCGGGATGGTTATCGGCTCTTCGCCATCCCACGCCCCCAGAATATAGAGCAGCGGCAGGAAGTGCTCAGCCGTCGGGTTAGAGAGCGATCCGCCTTCATGGCTCAGGTAGTTCACCAGCGGATGCTCGTCGACCGGCCCTTTCCAGGTTAAATTCGCTTTCACATAGTCGTTGAACGACTCGGCCCACGGATACGGCGTACTTTCGCCATGCCAGCGCGCGGTACGCAGGTTATGCACCACGTTGCCGCTCGCCACCAGCATAATACCTTCATCACGCAGCGACGCCAGCTTACGCCCCATCTCCAGATGCCACGCCGCGGGCTTTGTGCTATCGATACTTAACTGAACCATGGGAATATCGGCATCAGGATACATTTTGATCAGCACCCCCCACGAACCGTGGTCAAACCCCCACGCCTCTTTATCGAGGGCGACGGGCACCGGCGCCAGTAGCTCAACCAGATGCTGCGCCAGCTCCGGCGATCCCGGCGCCGGGTAGTGCGTATCGTACAAAGCTTGCGGAAAACCGCCGAAGTCATGAATGGTTTTCGGCGCTTCCATCGCCGTCACGCCCGTGCCGCGGGTAAACCAGTGCGCGGAGATAACCACGATAGCTTTCGGGCGCGGCAGTGTTTCACCGAGATGGCGCCAGGCGCGGGTATAGATATTATCTTCCAGCACGTTCATCGGGCTACCATGGCCTAAAAACAACGCTGGCATACGGGTACGGGACATGATGGTATCCTTCAGTAGGGAGTATTTGATTCCTTCACATTACGCGCTTTTAACCGCAGATAAACTCAGATAAGCGTGATGATCATCATCAGAAAATTTGAATGTGAAAACTCTCTCCCTTTTTACCTGCGGAGAAAACCTATTGACTCGGCCCAGAAACAACAAAGCCCACCGTAAAGTGGGCTTATCATCAGAACAGCGGCAACTTAGCTGGCTTTGCGATCGTGCTCGCGGCGGTAAGCCACCAGATCTTCAATGGTAACCACGGCCATGTTGTGCTGCTGAGCGAACTTGATGCACTCCGGCGCGCGCGCCATGGTGCCATCGTCGTTAGTCAGTTCACAGAGAACGCCTGCCGGTTTGAAGCCCGCAAGGGTCACCAGGTCGATGGTCGCTTCAGTGTGGCCGCCGCGGGTCATTACGCCGCCTGGCTGCGCACGCAGCGGGAAGACGTGGCCCGGACGATTGAGATCGGAGGGTTTCGCGCCATCGGCAATGGCGGCGCGCACGGTCGTGATGCGGTCAGCGGCGGATACACCGGTGGTCACGCCTTCTGCCGCTTCAATGGTGACGGTAAAGCCGGTGCCGTAGGCGCTGGTGTTGTTCTCAACCATCATTGGCAGGTCAAGCTGCTTGCGGCGATCTTCGGTCAGGCACAGGCAGACAATACCGCTGCCGTGACGAATGGTCAGCGCCATTTGCTCAACGGTCATGGTTTCGGCGGCGAAAATCATATCGCCTTCGTTTTCACGGTCTTCATCATCAAGCACCATCACACCGCGGCCTTCGCGCAGTGCGTCTAAAGCGTGTTCCACACGTTCAAAAGCGGTACCAAAAGAAGAAAGGAGCGTCTGATTCATGGTAAAAAAACCTCATTAAAATTATGGTTACCAGAATCAGGGCAGTCTTAGGAGTGCCGGTTTAGCGGCAAAAGTCAACGCAAGCGGAACGTAATCCGACTGAGCCGTTACTCTCTCCCATCCGGACTTTAACCGTCGGCCCCGGAATTACACCGGATCTGCTGACCTTCCCGTTTTCACAGGAAGCGCTCGCGGGCTTTCAACGCGCAGGTTGATTTACCGCCGGTGGGGAATTTCGCCCCGCCCTGAGAATAAGCGAGATAACTATAACGCCATTAACTATCTTCATCAATGGCTACTCGCTATACATCTTACATTTGTGGTTTATAGGCGCTCCCGTTCGCACTACAATGAACGGTAACTAGATCAGTGCAGGAATCCACCATGATTGACCCGAAAAAAATTGAACAAATCGCCCGCCAGGTCCATGAATCGATGCCGAAAGGCCTTCGCGATCTTGGAGATGACGTAGAAAAGAAAATCCGCCAGGTGCTGCAATCACAGTTAACTCGCCTGGATCTGGTTAGCCGCGAAGAGTTCGACGTGCAAACTCAGGTTTTACTGCGCACCCGCGAAAAGCTGGCTTTACTGGAGCAGCGTATTAGCGATCTTGAAAGCCGCTCAGCCACGCCGAAGAGCGAAGAACAGCAATAAAAAAACGGGCCTGATGGCCCGTTTGAGATTGATGGCAAAGCTCATACAACCTTTGCGCTTACAGATTGCACCAGGTAAAAAACATGGAAAATCAATTTATTGATTTTCGGCTGATAACCACAAGGAAGGAAAAACCACGCTTTTTCCTTCCTTGTCAGCAGTCTGACGGGCCTGATGGCCCGTTTTCATTTTGCTTTAGTGCTCTAACTCGACCGCGCTATTCACCTGGCGACAATAAAGCTCATAGCGTTGGCAAAACCATTCACGATGTTCCTCATCCATATTGCCGACAATAGCCTGAAGATCGACTGAATGGCCTTGCGCGTGCATCCTGGCGAAACTACGTGCCAGAAAATCGAAGTTCTTCATAGAATACATATCGTTATGGTTCATCCGCATACTCCTTCAGCCGTTGGTGTTCTGATTGGTCATATGCCTTTTACTAACTTCAGTATTTACGCTTACCTTAACGCACTTTGTACGAAAAATGCGCTTAACCGGGTTATTTATTGCGCTAAATCATTTTCCGCATGATTAAATAAAAACGGCCCGCGAAGGTATCCCCGCAGGCCGTTGTAGACCACCCCGTTCAGAGCGGTAAAGCGTATTGATTACTTATCGCTATCTTTCTGAATTTTCTTGATAATATTGGTAGTCGAGCAGCCATCTTCAAAGTTGAGCACCAGCACTTCGCCGCCGTTGGCCCATACCTCTTCGCTGCCGGCGATCTGCTCCGGCTTATAATCGCCGCCTTTCACCAGCAGATCCGGCAGGATCCCGGCAATCAGCCGCTGCGGAGTATCTTCTTCAAACGACACCACCCAGTCGACGGCTTCCAGCGCGCCCAGCACGATCATCCGCTGTTCCAGCGGGTTCACCGGGCGGGTTTCGCCTTTCAGACGTTTGGTTGAGGCATCGCTGTTGACGGCGACGATCAGACGATCGCCCAGCTTGCGCGCATTAGCCAGATACGAGACGTGACCCGCGTGCAGAATATCGAAGACGCCGTTGGTCATCACCACTTTTTCGCCGCGCTTACGCGCCGCGGCAACCGCCTGTTTCAGCTCTTCTTCGTTCATCACGCCAAAACCGGTATCGGCACGCCCGCGCACCGCGTTTTCCAGCTCGATTGGCGAAACGGTGGACGTCCCCAGCTTGCCAACCACGACACCGGCCGCGGCGTTAGCGAAATAGCAGGCCTCTTCCAGCGTGTTGCCCGCCGCCAGCGTCGCCGCCAGCACGCCAATAACCGTATCGCCTGCGCCGGTGACGTCATACACTTCCTGCGCCTGGGTCGGCATATGCAGCGGCGGACGACCCGGCTGCAGCAGCGTCATCCCCTGCTCGGAGCGCGTCACCAGCAGTGCGGAAAGCTCGAAGTCAGCGATGATTTTCATCCCGCGTTCGACGATTTCCGCTTCATCCTTACACTTTCCGGCGACGGCTTCGAATTCAGAGAGGTTCGGCGTCAGCAGCGTCGCCCCGCGATAGCGTTCAAATTCAGTGCCTTTCGGATCAATCAGCACCGGAACACCAGCATCCCGCGCCAGCTTGATCATGGTCTGCACGCTGGCCAGCGCGCCTTTCGCGTAGTCAGACAGCACCAGCGCGCCGATCGAACCCAGCGCCTGCTGAATACGTTCATGCATCGGCTGCGGATCGACCCCGGAGAAGCCCTCTTCAAAATCGAGGCGGATCAGCTGCTGGTTGCGCGACAGTACGCGCAGCTTGGTGATGGTCGGATGCGTCGGTACCGACACGAAATCACATTTCACTTTTACGTCAGCCAGCGCTTTGCTCAGCGCGCGTGCGGCATCGTCGATACCGGTCAGGCCGACCAGCCGAGAAGTCGCGCCGAGCGAAGCAATGTTCATCGCCACGTTAGCCGCGCCGCCAGGACGTTCTTCGATATTTTCCACCTTCACCACCGGCACCGGGGCTTCCGGGGAAATACGGCTGGTAGGGCCATACCAGTAGCGGTCCAGCATCACATCGCCTACCACCAACACTCCTGCACGTTCAAACTCTGGCAGCGTTACTTTCATTACTCTCTCCTGCGAGATGCAAACTTTGCGCGCGATAATAGCACACCCGATTTGTTAGTTAAGCCATCAACCACTTCTGCCAGCTGGCGCTCACCTGCTGACGTTCGCCGTCGAAAGCATCCAGCGCAACGTTGCCCGGCTGCTCCTGCAGCGCCAGGTGGTGCAACGCATCGCGTAGCGTGGTGTAAGCATGGGTAAGCGCCCGCGCCTCTTCTTCATCCATGATGTCGTTCTGCGCCAGCAGTTCCAGAATACGCACATTATCGGACCAGCGCGTCAGCTTTGGTTTTTCATGCGCGTAGCGCAGCACCAGATATTGGGTAATAAATTCAATATCAGTGATCCCTCCGGCATCGGCTTTGATATCAAAGCGATCGCGCTGCTTATTGCCGAGATGGGCGCGCATCTTTTCCCGCATCTCACGTACTTCGGTTTGCAGCGTCGCGCCTTCACGCGGAGTGGTCAGGATATCGCGGCGGATCGCATCGAAGCGCGCCTGCAGCGCCGGGTCGCCATACACCACCCGGGCGCGAACCAGCGCCTGATGTTCCCAGGTCCAGGCTTCATTGCGCTGATAATCGGCGAAGGCGTCGGCGGTAGTCACCAGCATGCCCGCCGCGCCGGATGGACGTAAGCGAGCGTCCACTTCATACAAGATGCCCGACGAGGTGCGGGTGCTGAAAAGATGCATGATCCGCTGGGCAAGGCGCAGATAGAACTGGCGGCCATCGATTTCCCGTTCGCCGTCGGTCATCACCTCCATCGGACAGTCGTGGAGGAAGACCAGATCGAGATCGGAACTATAACCCAGCTCCCAACCGCCAAGTTTACCGTAACCCACTACCGCAAAACCGCGTCCCTGACGGTCGCGCAGATGAGTCGGCTGGCCGTAGCGGGCGACCATCTGTAGCCACGCCTGCTGTACCACCGCGTCGATCATCGCCTCCGCCAGCCAGGTTAAGTGATCGCTCACTTTCATCACCGGTAGCGTACCGGCAATATCGGCGGCGGCGATGTGCAGCAATTGCGCCTGTTTAAACTGGCGTAGCGCTTCCAGCTGCTGTTCTTCGTCTTCTTCCGGCACGCGCAGCAAATACTGGCGCAGCTCGTCGCGGTACGCATCGGTCGCCGTCGGTTGATAAAGCGTGTTCGGATCCAGCAGTTCGTCCAGCAGCAGCGGGTGGCGCGCCAGCTGGCTGGCGACCATCGGCGAAGCGGCGCACAGGCTAATCAGGTGTTTTAGCGCGCCGGGGAATTCGCTGAGCAGCTCCAGATAGGTGGTACGGGTGACGATACCGGTCAGCAGCGGGGTGATCCGCGCCAGCGGTAGCGGCGCATCCGCTCGCGAGCAAACCTCGCTAAGCAAATGCGGCATCAACTGGTCGAGCACCTGCCGCCCGCGCGGGCCGATGGTGCGCCGGTCGAGCTCTTTGCGAAAATCGGCGATCAGCGCCAGCACGCTGCGCCGGTCGTTGTCGTCGAGGTGCGCCAGCGCCGGCGTTGTGTCGTCTTCTTCCAGCGCGTCCTGCCACAGTTCGCGCCAGTACTCTTCCAGCTGTTCATCCGGCGATTGCGCTTCATCGTCGCCAATCAGTTCGTTAAAGACGCGACGCACGCGGCGCATCTGCTCTTCCAGCTGTGCGCTGAGCGTCTGCCAGTCGGCGACGCGCATCCCCCACGCCAGACGCGCGCGGTTGAGCTCATCCTGCGGCAGGGTTTGGGTTTGCTCGTCGTTAATGCTCTGCAGCAGGTTTTCGAGACGACGCAGGAACAGGTAGGCTTCACGCAGCTGGGCGGCATCGCCTTCCGGCAACAAATGCAGCTCGTCAATCGCCGCCAGCGTCGGCAACAGCGCACGCTGCTGCAAGGCCGGTTCGCGACCGCCACGGATCAGCTGGAAAACCTGAACGATAAACTCTATTTCGCGAATGCCGCCCGCGCCAAGCTTGATATTGTCTGTCAGGCCGCGGCGGCGAACTTCACGGGCGATCATCCCTTTCATGTTACGCAGGGACTGAATGACGCTGAAATCGATGTAGCGGCGGAAGACGAACGGGCGCAGCATGGCGCGCAGTTCGTTGGCGTACACGCCGTCGTTATCGCCCATGATCCTCGCTTTCACCATCGCGTAGCGCTCCCAGTCGCGCCCCTGCTCCTGGTAATAGTCTTCCAGCGCCGCAAAGCTCAACACCAGCGGGCCGCTGTCGCCAAACGGACGCAGACGCATATCCACGCGATAGACGAAACCATCCTGCGTCGGCTGATCGAGTACTTTGATTAACCGCTGGCCCAGACGGGTAAAGAACTGACCGTTATCCAGCTCGCGGCGTCCGCCCTGGGTGGCGCCGTGTTCCGGCCAGGCGAAAATGAGATCGATATCGGAAGAGAAGTTAAGCTCGCCGCCGCCCAGTTTCCCCATGCCCAGAATCAATAGCGGCTGCGCTTCGCCCTGCGCATTGCACGGCGTCCCCCACTCCCGGCAGCAGGCGGCGTACAGCCAGTCGCGGGCGGCGACGATTAAGGTCTCCGCCAGGACGCTGAGCTGCTGCAAACTGCTCTCTTCGCTTACCAGCAGCAGCGCCTGTGCCCAGGCGATACGCACCATTATCCGGCGGCGGAACTGGCGTAGCTCGCGCATCAGCGCGGCCTCGTCAGTCACCTCTTGTAGCTGTTCCGCCAGCCAGTCGCCGTAATGACGCCATTCGTCGGCCTGCGGCGGCGCGCTTTCCAGTTCAGCCAGCCACTGCGGCTGAGCGACCAGACTCTGTTCAACGAACTCGCTGAATGTCATCACCGACTGCGCCTGCGAACTTAACGTTTGCAGGGGAAAATCTGCCGGAAGCCGGTTTACAACCGTCTGCCAGTGCTGCTGTAACTGCGAAGAAAGCGCCATTATAGGGGTCTCCCTGGCCTGAAATTATCGTTTTCCACTATGCAGCCAGAATGGTTCCGCGGCCAGCGCCTGACGACGGAAATATTCGATGACGCTGCGGTCATTGTTCTCGATAGCGCGGCGCACCTCTTGCCAGTTTTCCAGCCAGCTCTCGGCGACCTCGGCATAGGCGCTGGATAGCAATTGAATGGTGTCGATCTCGCGCGCCAGACGCGTGAGCCGATCGCTATAGTCGTCCTGCGTCTGCTGGAAGTTGCTTTTCAGCTCTGCCGCCGCTCGCGACAGCTGGATATCGGCAAAGCGTTTGAACGAACCGGCGATTTTCTTTTGCCCCGCGTCGTTGAGGAACGAACGCCAACCGCGGGTAACCAGCCACTCGGTCAGCAGCAGTTTGGCGCCAACCGTGGCGCGGTTGAATAACGCCGCTTCGGCTTTTTCCGCTCCGTCCAGCGCCGCTTCGGCCTCAGTGAGCAATTCACGTAACTGCACGGTGGCTTTTCGCGGCACAATGCCGCCAAACAGCACCAGCGCATGGCGCACGCGGGCCATCGCCCGCTGGATTTCACCTTTAGCGGCCGCGTTGCCCCGGTTCCAGACTTCATCATGATAGAGCCAGTGCGCCAGCGAGCTTTCCAGCGCCGCTTCCAGCCCCTGCTCGACGCTGGCTTTCGCCGCCACGCGCACGACCGTTAACGGTTTAACCGGGCGCGCTTCGTTGCCCTGCGCCAGCTGATAGCCGCGCGCCGCTTTGCTCAGGCTGCCCTGGCGCAGCACGCCGGTTGCCAGTAAACGATGCGCCAGCGCCAGAATGTCCGCGGTATCGCCGCTCAACAGCTCAAGCTCCAGTTCGCAAATGGCTTCCTGATGCTCACCGGCTTTGACGTCGCCAAGGTCGAGGGCTATCTCAATCTGGCTGTCGCCCTCTTTCACCACCCATTTTTCACGGAGGAAATCAGTGCTGAACAGCGGCTGCACATTTTGCGCCAGTTCTGCCGGCAACTGCCCCTGCGGCCAGACTTCAGCCGGCAGTTTATCCAGCGCCAGCTCTGCTTTTTCCAGCGGGATATTGTATTCCGGACGCTGATGCAGGCCGCCCACCACCCGACCGGCAATTTTCAGCGTCATTTCATAGCGCTCCCGATCGCCGCGGATCCGCAGCCCCATGTCGTGCCGGCGCAGCCAGTTATCGGCGGTTTCGTAGTAAATATTCAGCAGTTGGCCTGCCGGCGTGTGCTGCGCATCCAGCGAATTGAGATGCTGGCGCAGCGCCTCAACGCCGTCGTGGGCAACGATAAACTTCAGTTCGATTTCTTGAGCCATGGCTGAATTCTTCCACCTGATAAGCGTCGCCGGGAAAATGCGGCGAACTAATGACGATATTTTTTGTCAGTAAATAGTATTTTGCGGCGAATCGCCATGCAATGCGCATTTGCCAGCTGCATTTGGATGATTCCGATTGTGGCGGAAAACTTTGCGTCGCTCTGGCGATGCCACTACTATCGTTCAACTTTTTATGACCAAACGATGACCTGATGCCAAAATTACGCCTTATTACCTTTACATTGCTAGCGCTTAGCGCCGCTACGGCGGTTCACGCAGAAGAAAAGCGCTACGTTTCCGATGAGCTGAGCACCTGGGTTCGCAGCGGTCCTGGCGATAACTATCGTCTGGTCGGCACCATTAACGCCGGCGAGGCCGTCGACGTTCTGCAAACCAACGACAGCACGAATTACGCACAGGTACGCGATAGCAACGGCCGTACCGCCTGGATCCCGCTGAAAGAGCTGAGCAACGAGCCCAGCCTGCGCATTCGCGTGCCGGATCTGGAAAATCAGGTCAAAACCCTGACCGACAAGCTGAACAACATTGACGCCACCTGGAATCAGCGTACCGCCGACATGCAGAAAAAAGTCGCCGGTAGCGATGGCGCGATCAACGCCCTGAAAGAAGAGAACCAAAAGTTGAAAAACGAGCTGGTTGTCGCTCAGAAGAAGGTGAACGCGGCGAATCTGCAGCTTGATGATAAACAGCGCACCATTATCATGCAGTGGTTTATGTACGGCGGCGGCGTGCTTGGCGTCGGTCTGATCCTTGGTCTGGTGCTGCCGCATCTGGTACCGAGCCGCAAACGTAAAGACCGGTGGATGAACTAATTCGTCTTCTCTGCCAGACTTACGTATCATCTTGCGAAAAGTCGATGCGGGAGAAAGAGGCGTGAAGATTTATTTGGTCGGTGGTGCAGTACGAGATGCGTTATTAGGACTACCGGTCAAAGACAGAGACTGGGTGGTGGTTGGCGCCACGCCCCAGCAGTTGCTCGACGCGGGCTACCAGCAGGTAGGCCGCGATTTTCCCGTGTTCCTTCACCCGCAAAGCCGTGAAGAGTATGCGCTCGCGCGTACCGAACGTAAATCCGGCTCCGGCTATACCGGTTTCACCTGTTATGCCGCCGCTGACGTCACCCTTGAGCAAGATCTACTGCGCCGCGATCTCACCATCAACGCGCTGGCTCAGGACTCTGACGGTCAGATTTACGACCCCTACGGCGGCCTGGCCGATTTGCGCCAGCGCCTGCTGCGCCACGTCTCCCCGGCCTTTAGCGAAGATCCGCTACGCGTACTGCGCGTCGCGCGTTTTGCCGCGCGCTATGCCCATCTCGGTTTTCGCATTGCCGATGAAACCATGGCGCTGATGCGTACGATGGCCGACGCCGGCGAACTGGCGCATCTGACCGCGGAGCGGGTATGGAAAGAGACGGAAAACGCGCTTAGCACACGTAATCCACAGGTCTTTTTCCAGACCCTGCGCGACTGCCACGCGCTGAAGGTTCTGTTCCCGGAAATCGACGCCCTCTATGGCGTCCCCGCGCCCGCCAAATGGCATCCGGAAATCGATACCGGTGTTCACACCCTGATGACGCTCACCATGGCGGCGATGCTATCGCCGGCCATCGACGTCCGCTTCGCCACCCTGTGCCACGATCTTGGCAAAGGCTTAACGCCCAAAGAGTTCTGGCCGCGCCACCACGGCCACGGCCCGGCGGGGGTGAAGCTGGTGGAACAGATTTGCCAGCGCCTACGGGTACCGAACGATATCCGCGATCTGGCCAGACTGGTCGCCGAATTCCACGATCTGATCCACACCCTGCCGATCCTGCAGCCAAAAACTATCGTGAAGCTGTTTGATAGCATCGATGCCTGGCGCAAGCCGCAGCGCGTGCAGCAAATCGCCCTCACCAGCGAGGCCGACGTGCGCGGACGCACCGGTTTTGAATCCTGCGATTATCCGCAGGGGCGCCTGCTGCTTGAAGCCTGGGAAGTGGCGCAGTCGGTTTCCACTAAAGAAGTGGTAGCGGAAGGTTTCAAAGGACCGGAGATTCGCGAAGAGCTGACGCGGCGCAGAATTATTGCCGTGACGCGGTGGAAAGAACAACGGTGCCCCCAGCCGCAAGGCTGAGGGCCTGGGCCTTAGAAGAAGACCACGTAGACGGCTGCCGCGACGATAAAGCGGTAGATTGCAAATGGGATAAACGAAATACGTTTAATCAGCTGCAGGAAGGTTTTAATCGCGATCAGCGCCACGATGAACGCCATGATAAAACCAACGGCAAACATCGGGATATCGCTGGAGTTGAGAAAACCGATGCTCTTGTAAACATCCAGCACGGTGGCGCCCATCATCATCGGCACCGCCAGCAGGAAAGAAAACTCGGATGCGGCATAACGGCTAACGCCCATCAGCATGCCGCCGGAAATGGTCGCCCCGGAGCGAGAGAAGCCCGGCCACAGCGCCAGACACTGGAAGCAGCCGATGGCAAACGCCTGACCATAGGTCATGTCGTCAAGACCCAACGCGCGCGGCTCTTTCGGTTTAAATAGCTCCGCCGCGATCAGCAGGAAGCCGCCGACAATCAGCGCGTACATCACGTTAACCGGGTTAAACAGCGATTTAATCAGGTCATGAAACACCAGCCCCAGCGCCACCGCCGGGATCATGCCTAACAGGATATGAATCAGCGACAAGCGCCCCTGGCTTACGCCCTCATGCTGCAGAGGACGGCCAAAATGAATGCCAATCAGGCCAAACAGTCGACGCCAGAACACCACGACGACGGCGAGAATAGAACCCAGTTGAATCACGACTTCAAAAGTATTGGCGGTATCCCCTTCAAAACCAAGGAGATGGCCAACGATAATCATATGTCCCGTACTGGAAACCGGTAAAAACTCCGTCAACCCTTCAACCACACCCAAAATTGCCGCTATCAGCAGCGAGTGTAAATCGCCCATTCAATAAACCCTTAAAATAAAAAGTAAAATTAAAATCCAGGCACTAAGACCGGTATAAAACAAATTTGTTTAAACATTATGACGAGAAACGTTTTGTTTCAGATTACTGCCACGTTCAATGATTACGCCGACGTTGGCCGCACGGGCCACCGCGCCAGGCTTGCTGACTTTAATCCGCACCCACGGAGAATTGAATTTTTGCAGCAGCAGCTCGGCTACCTCTTCGGCCACCCTTTCAACCAGCGCAAAACGCCCGCCCTCGACGTGGTTAATAACCAGTTCGCTGATATCAGCATAGCTCAGACAATCGCTGACATCGTCGCTGGCTGCCGCTTTGCGGTTATCCCACGCCATTTCGATATCGAACACTAACTTCTGTTCGATGGTCTGTTCCCAGTCGTAAACACCGATAGTGGTGATTACCGAAAGTTGCTCTATAAATACAATATCCATCACGACCTGCCTGCTTTTTGGCTAAACCGGATACCACTTCCGGCGAATTATGCGTATTATCCACAGATGCAAAGACATCCCCTAAAGAATTCACGTGCCCTGACAGCGGCGACGCAGCAAGATTTCGGGAACATAGCAGCATCACTATGTAACCTATCGCGCAAAGAAAGCCAACAAGCTGTTAACACGAAAATGGGTGGGGTCCTAACGACGTTTTCAAAATGGAACAGCTGATGAGTGCAATCGCGCCTGGACTGGTTATCCTCGCCTACCTCTGCGGCTCAATTTCCAGCGCCATTCTGGTATGCCGTCTTGCTGGTTTGCCCGACCCTCGCGATAGCGGTTCCGGCAACCCAGGGGCGACGAACGTACTCCGAATTGGCGGCAAGGGAGCAGCCGTAACGGTATTAATTTTTGATGTCCTGAAAGGGATGCTGCCGGTATGGGGCGCCTGGGCTCTCGGTCTCACGCCGTTCTGGCTCGGGCTAGTGGCGATCGCCGCCTGCGTAGGCCATATCTGGCCGGTGTTCTTTAATTTCCGCGGCGGCAAAGGCGTGGCAACCGCATTTGGCGCTATCGCTCCCATCGGCTGGGATCTCACCGGCGTGATGGCCGGCACCTGGCTGCTGACTATTCTGCTCAGCGGGTATTCATCGCTGGGCGCTATCGTCAGCGCGCTGGTAGCCCCTTTCTACGTCTGGTGGTTCAAGCCGCAGTACACCTTTCCGGTCTCGATGCTCTCCTGCCTGATCCTGCTGCGCCATCACGACAACATCCAGCGCCTGTGGCGCCGTCAGGAAACGAAAATCTGGTCACGATTCAAAAAGAAGAAAAAAACGCCAGAGCAGAAATAATCTCCGCGCCCGGCCGCCTGTGCCGGGCTTCTTTGCCCCCACAAACACATTCTATTTCCCACTTTTTTAGCCAATCATAGCGGCAAAAGAGAAAACCAAAGATAATCCTTTCACTACAATGACTTAGTTATGAGTTATAACCAAAAGTGATTTTTTCGTCCCCGCGTCGCTGTTTACTCTGAAGCTCTTTATAAGAGAAAAAAGCACAACACCATGACTGATGTAATTAACGCGACGCCCGCGGCAAGCTCTGCGTCGCCCGGCGGGGAAGTAAAATGGATCGGCAGCGCGGCGGACGTCTCGCGCCTCATTAATGAAGGCAGCAGCGGGCGCAATAACGCGCGTATCGTCATGGGTATCGCCCTCGGCGGTATTTTCCTTGATGCCTACGATCTCGGCTCACTGGCCTTCGGGCTGAAAGATATCACCCGGGAATTCAACCTGACGCCTGCCGGTACCGGGATGGTCGCCTCAGCCATCACCTTCGGCGCTATCGTTGGCGCGCTGCTCGGCGGTTACTTGACGGACAAAATTGGCCGCTATCGCGTGTTTATGGCGGATATGCTGTTCTTCGTGGTAGCGGCAATCGCCTGCGCGCTGGCGCCGAATGAATACGTCCTTACCGGCGCGCGCTTCGTGATGGGCCTCGGCGTCGGGATCGACCTGCCGGTGGCGATGGCGTTCCTTAGCGAATTCGCGAGGCTCAAAGGCCCCGGCAACAAGGCGGCCAGCGTGGCGATGTGGTGCCCAACGTGGTACGCGGCGATCAGCATTTCCTATCTGCTGGTACTCTTTTTTTATGCCGTCTTACCGGAGAGCCACAGCGACTGGCTATGGCGGATTATTCTTGGTTTTGGCGCGATCCCGGCGCTGGTGATTATCGCTATCCGCAGCCGCTACATGAGCGAATCGCCGGTGTGGGCCGCCAACCAGGGCAACCTGCGTGAAGCGGCCTCCATTCTACGCCAGGCTTACAACATCAATGCACACGTTGCCCAGGACGCGCTGGAAAAACCGGCGCCGAAAGTCCGTAGCGCCCAATGGAGTAACTATCTGCGCCTGTTCCGCGGCGTCTACCTGCGCCGCACGACGCTCTCCACTCTGCTGTCGGTGGTTTCCTCGTTTGCCTATAACGCCGTCGCGTTTGGTCTGCCGGTGATCATCTCCAGCTTCTTCGTACAGTCGATGCTGACGACGATTTTGATTTCGCTGGCGCTGAATTTGCTGTTCGCTTTCGTGGGAGGAATGCTGGCGGTACGGCTGGTACCGCGCTTCGGGGCCTGGCGGATGTCGCTGGCGGGTTATGGCTGCCAGTTGACGGCGCTGCTCGGTCTGGCGCTGATTGGCCGTCCTGATGGCGCAGGCGAAGGCGTCGCTGCCGTGGCGATGCTGGCGCTGTTCCTTTTCGGCCAGGGATTCGGCCCCGGCGCGCACACTATGACCTTCGCCTCGTTAAGCTATCCGACATCGCTGCGCGGCGTTGGCGTCGGGCTCAACCAGACGCTTATGCGCGGCAGCTCGACGCTTTCTTTATTCCTCTTCCCGCTGCTGGTCGCCGCGCTGGATACCCGCGTTTTCTGGATCATCGCCGCGGCGCCGCTGATTGGGCTGTTGTCGCTGCTGGCGATACGCTGGGAGCCGTCGGGCTACGACATCGACGCCGAGGATTATCAGCAGCCTTAATCCACGCGTAAAAAAGCCGCCTCGATGGGCGGCTTCAGACTGCTGACAAAGAAGGTAAAAGCGTGGTTTTTCCTTCTTGGTGGTTATCAGGCGGCCGGCAGTTCCGCCAACGGCCAGCGCGGCCGCACGGTAACGCCGAGGCCGGCATTGCCGCCGCCCTGCAGGCGGACCATCCCGGCGTAAGCGATCATCGCGCCGTTATCGGTACAGAACTCAGGACGGGCATAAAACACTTCGCCGCCGCGTTTGCTCATCATTTCCGCCAGCTTCGCGCGCAGCGTACGGTTAGCGCTCACGCCCCCCGCCATCACCAGACGCTTAAAGCCGGTTTGCTCCAGCGCGCGGCGGCATTTAATCATCAGCGTATCGACAACCGCGTCTTCAAATGCGCGGGCGATATCGGCACGGGTTTGCTCATCGTCGCCGTTGTTACGAATGGTATTGGCGGCGAAGGTTTTCAGGCCGGAGAAGCTGAAATCGAGCCCCGGACGATCGGTCATCGGCCGCGGGAAGACGAAGCGGCCTTCGGTGCCCTGAGACGCCATTTTCGATAGCATCGGCCCGCCGGGATAATCCAGCCCCAACAGTTTCGCTGTCTTATCAAAGGCTTCGCCAGCGGCATCGTCGATTGACTCGCCCAGCAGTTCATACTGACCAATGCCGGTGACGCTAATCAGCTGGGTGTGACCGCCGGAAACCAGCAGAGCGACGAACGGGAACGCCGGCGGATTATCTTCCAGCATCGGCGCCAGCAGGTGTCCTTCCATATGGTGTACCGGGATCGCCGGCACGTTCCAGGCGAACGCCAGCGAGCGGCCAACGGTCGCGCCGACCAGCAGCGCGCCCACCAGGCCAGGGCCTGCCGTATAAGCGACGGCATCAATATCTTTCGCCGTCAGGCCCGCTTCTTTGAGCGCCGCCTGGATCAGCGGAACGGTTTTACGCACGTGGTCGCGCGACGCCAGTTCAGGCACCACGCCGCCGTAGTCAGCATGTAATTTCACCTGACTATACAGCTGGTTGGCTAACAGACCTTGTTTATCGTCGTAAATAGCGATGCCGGTTTCATCGCAGGATGTTTCAATTCCCAGTACACGCATGAGTTGTTTTACCTCGTTTCAATACCGCGCAGTGTAGGACCAATGACCGGCGATGTAAAACTTTGCTCACCCCTGGAGTTCTCTTCGTGTATACTCCTCACCCTTATAAAAGTCCCCTTTCAAAAAAGGCGCCGGTGCTTTACAAAGCAGCAGTAGTTGCAGTAAAATTCCGCACCATTTTGAAATAAGCTGGCATTGCGGCCAGCGGCAAACCGAATTAATCAAAGGTGAGAGGCACATGCCGGTAATTAAAGTACGTGAAAACGAGCCGTTCGACGTAGCTCTGCGTCGCTTCAAGCGTTCCTGCGAAAAAGCAGGTGTTCTGGCGGAAGTTCGTCGTCGTGAGTTCTATGAAAAACCGACTACCGAACGTAAGCGCGCTAAAGCTTCTGCAGTGAAACGTCACGCGAAGAAACTGGCTCGCGAAAACGCACGCCGCACTCGTCTGTACTAATCTGTTGAGAGCGAAGCTCTCAATTCAGACCGAGTTGTAGTTGTAAGGCCGTGCTTCCGAAAGGAATGCGCGGCTTATTTTCGTTTATGCATTAGCAGATACACGAGATCGTTCAAACTGTCTTCAGGCGACATATCGAGGCCGTTTGCAGGATGCAGTGTATAGATTACGGGGCATATGGCTGGACGAATCCCACGCGTATTTATCAATGACCTGCTGGCGCGCACCGACATCATCGATCTGATCGATGCTCGGGTGAAGCTGAAAAAGCAGGGCAAGAATTATCACGCGTGTTGTCCGTTCCATAACGAAAAAACCCCCTCCTTCACCGTCAACGGTGAAAAGCAGTTTTACCATTGCTTCGGCTGCGGTGCGCACGGCAACGCCATCGACTTCCTGATGAACTACGACAAGCTCGAGTTCGTCGAAACCGTCGAAGAGCTGGCCGCCATGCACAACCTTGAAGTGCCCTATGAAGCAGGTAATGGACCGAGCCAGATAGAACGGCATCAGCGGCAGAATCTTTATCAACTGCTGGACGGTCTGAACACGTTTTACCAACAGTCTCTGAACCAACCCGCCGCTGAACCCGCGCGCCAGTATCTGGCAAAACGCGGCTTAAGCAGCGAGGTGATTACCCGCTTCGCAATAGGCTTCGCTCCCCCAGGCTGGGATAACGTTTTAAAACGTTTTGGCGGCAATCAGGAAAACCGCCAGTCGCTTATTGATGCGGGCATGCTGGTCACCAACGATCAGGGGCGCAGTTACGACCGCTTCCGCGAACGGGTGATGTTCCCGATTCGCGATAAGCGAGGCCGGGTGATTGGTTTTGGCGGGCGCGTGCTGGGCGATGCGTTGCCAAAATACCTGAACTCCCCGGAGACCGATATTTTCCATAAAGGCCGCCAGCTGTACGGCCTGTATGAAGCGCAGCAGGATAACGCCGAACCTCAGCGTCTGCTGGTGGTCGAAGGCTATATGGACGTCGTCGCGCTGGCGCAGTACGGCATTAATTATGCCGTGGCCTCGCTGGGCACCTCGACGACCGCCGACCATATTCAGCTGTTGTTCCGGGCGACCAATCAGGTCATCTGCTGTTACGACGGCGACCGGGCAGGCCGCGACGCGGCATGGCGCGCGCTGGAAACGGCGCTGCCGTATATGACCGATGGCCGCCAGCTGCGTTTTATGTTTTTACCTGACGGCGAAGACCCGGATACGCTGGTGCGTAAAGAGGGCAAAGAGGCGTTTGAAGCGCGGATGGAGCAGGCACAGCCGCTCTCCACGTTTTTATTCAATAGTCTGATGCCGCAGGTCGACCTGAGCACCCCGGATGGGCGCGCGCAGCTGAGCACGCTGGCGCTGCCGCTGATTACCCAGGTGCCGGGCGAAACGCTGCGCATCTATTTGCGTCAGGAGCTGGGCAACAAACTGGGCATTCTGGATGACGCCCAGCTTGAACGTTTAATGCCGAAACAGGCGGAAAATAGCGCTCCGCGCCCGGCGCCGCAGCTAAAACGCACGACCATGCGTATACTTATAGGGTTACTGGTGCAGAACCCCGATCTGGCGCCGCTGGTTCCGCCCTTAGCCGGTCTGGATCAGCAGAAGATGCCAGGGCTTGGTTTATTCAGCGAACTGGTCAATACGTGTCTGGCGCAGCCAGGTCTGACCACCGGGCAACTTTTAGAGCAGTATCGCGGGACAAATGAAGCGGCAACCCTTGAAAAACTGTCGATGTGGGACGATATAGCAGATAAGGATATCGCTGAACAAACCTTCACCGACTCGCTCAACCATATGTTTGACTCACTGCTGGAACTGCGACAAGAAGAGTTGATAGCTCGCGATCGCACACATGGTTTAAGCAGTGAGGAGCGCCGGGAACTCTGGACTATCAGCCAGGAACTGGCCAAAAAATGAATTTAACGGCTTAAGTGCCGAATATCGATCGGGAAGCCCCCGACAGCCGCGCTGAGGCGCAGCGGCAATAATATAAGTACGCCCTCGCTTTAAATGTTGGCAGTTCGTCTGCCTGCACCAATCAAACGAATTAAGTGTGGATACCGTCTTATGGAGCAAAACCCGCAGTCACAGCTGAAGCTTCTTGTCCAACGTGGTAAGGAGCAAGGCTATCTGACCTATGCCGAGGTCAATGACCATCTGCCGGAAGATATCGTCGACTCCGATCAGATCGAAGACATCATCCAAATGATCAACGACATGGGTATTCAGGTGATGGAAGAAGCACCGGATGCCGATGATCTGCTGCTTGCTGAAACCTCCAATAATACCGATGAAGACGCAGAAGAAGCGGCGGCACAGGTGCTGTCGAGCGTTGAATCTGAAATTGGCCGTACGACCGACCCGGTGCGCATGTACATGCGCGAAATGGGTACCGTTGAACTGCTGACCCGTGAAGGCGAAATCGACATCGCTAAACGCATCGAAGACGGGATCAACCAGGTCCAGTGCTCCGTTGCGGAATATCCGGAAGCCATCACCTATCTGCTGGAGCAGTACGACCGCGTCGAAGCTGAAGAAGCTCGCCTGTCTGACCTGATCACCGGCTTCGTCGATCCGAACGCTGAAGAAGATATGGCGCCGACCGCCACTCACGTCGGTTCCGAGCTGTCTCAGGAAGAGATGGACGACGACGAAGATGAAGAAGAAGATGACGACGACGACAACAGCGATGACGATAACAGCATCGACCCGGAGCTGGCCCGCGAGAAATTCGCCGAGCTGCGCACCCAGTACGAGCTGACTCGCGACACCATCAAAGCGAAAGGCCGCAGCCACGCCGCCGCGCAGGAAGAGATCCTCAAGCTGTCCGAGGTCTTCAAACAGTTCCGCCTGGTGCCGAAACAGTTCGATTACCTGGTCAACAGCATGCGCAGCATGATGGATCGCGTTCGTACTCAAGAACGTATCATCATGAAGCTGTGCGTTGAACAGTGCAAAATGCCGAAGAAAAACTTCATCACCCTGTTCACCGGCAACGAAACCAGCGAAACCTGGTTCAACGCCGCCGTGGCGATGAACAAGCCGTGGTCCGAGAAGCTGCATGACGTTAAAGAAGACGTTCAGCGCGGCCTGCAGAAACTGCAGCAGATTGAAGAAGAAACCGGCCTGACCATCGAGCAGGTTAAAGATATCAACCGTCGCATGTCCATCGGCGAAGCGAAAGCCCGTCGTGCGAAGAAAGAGATGGTTGAAGCGAACTTACGTCTGGTTATTTCTATCGCCAAGAAATACACCAACCGCGGTCTGCAGTTCCTCGACCTGATTCAGGAAGGCAACATCGGCCTGATGAAAGCGGTAGATAAGTTTGAATACCGTCGTGGTTACAAGTTCTCCACCTACGCCACCTGGTGGATCCGTCAGGCGATCACCCGTTCCATCGCGGATCAGGCGCGCACCATCCGTATTCCGGTGCATATGATTGAGACTATCAACAAGCTCAACCGTATCTCCCGCCAGATGCTGCAGGAAATGGGTCGCGAGCCGACGCCGGAAGAACTGGCTGAGCGCATGCTGATGCCGGAAGACAAAATCCGTAAGGTGCTGAAAATCGCCAAAGAGCCTATCTCCATGGAAACGCCGATCGGCGACGATGAAGATTCGCATCTGGGTGACTTCATCGAGGATACCACCCTCGAGCTGCCGCTGGATTCTGCGACCACCGAGAGCCTGCGTGCGGCAACGCATGACGTGCTGGCGGGCCTCACCGCTCGTGAAGCGAAAGTGCTGCGTATGCGTTTCGGTATCGACATGAACACCGACCACACGCTGGAAGAAGTGGGTAAACAGTTCGACGTTACCCGCGAACGTATTCGTCAGATCGAAGCGAAGGCGCTGCGTAAACTGCGCCACCCAAGCCGTTCTGAAGTGCTGCGTAGCTTCCTCGACGATTAATCGTCGCGCTGCAAACAGAGTAAAAAGCTCCCCGCGGGGAGCTTTTTTTATGCCTGCGATTCGGGCGCCATCACCGCCCTCGCCCCGCCAGCGCCTCATCCAGTTCGCGATAGGCTTCAACCAGCTTGTCCAGCGACGCCCGGTTTAAACCGCTGGGATTGGGCAGCACCCAGATTTCAGTTTCACCGATGGTCGCCTCCTGGCGTCCCCACTTCGCGCCACGCACCCTGAACGCCTGCTCATAGGCCTGCTTGCCGAGCACCGCCAGCGCCTGCGGCTGATAGTCCTGAATTTTGCTTATTAGCTCCTGCGCGCCATTACGCAGCTCCAGCAGGGCGACTTCGCTGGCCTGTACCGTCGGCCGCTCAACCAGCATGGTGATACCGCAGCCGGTATCCAACAGATGCTGCTCCTCTTCCGGCTTCAGCTGCCGCTCGGTGAACCCCGCCTGATGAATAACCTTCCAGAATCGATTGCCGGGATGGGCAAAATGAAACCCCGTATGCGCGGAGGACTTCCCCGGATTGATGCCGCAAAAGACCACCCTCAGCCCCGGCGCCAGGATATCGCTAATCATAATTTCTCCGGCTGAATGACTAAAAAGCTGATTATAAAGGATTGAAAATGCATTGTTTATAAAAACAGCAGGCGCGCGCTTTACGCTGGATTGCCGCGTGCAGTTACATTATAATCCCTCGCCACGGCCCCTTAGCTCAGTGGTTAGAGCAGGCGACTCATAATCGCTTGGTCGTTGGTTCAAACCCAACAGGGGCCACCAAATATCAAGGGCTTACGATTACTCGTAAGCCCTTCGTCTTTTCCAGGATACCTACAGAATACGGCAGGCAACTACTGCGGAGTACAAACGCGCTGGGTTAGAAGCTTGCAATATAGCGAACCAATCCGCTCACGGTTGAGCAGAGTTCATCTTATACCAGAGCCCGCAGCTCCTCGCGCATGTATGAAGAAAAGTACTCAGGATTCTTAATAACTATACGCTCGCCGGACTCAATTCGTTCCGCCCATCCAGCTAACGTTTTAGTAAATTCGGGATCCCAGCCCTCTTGAGTGCCCCGGGCATATACATCAGCCGCGCTGGCCGGAGCTCCTAACTCATTAAGATACTTGAAAATGCCTTTAGCCGTACTTTCATCCATGGTGTGCGGTGCTGAAGATGACGTGTTCATGCCATTAATAAAATCCAGTGCTTTATCAATTACTGCTGACATATTCTTATCCTTAAAATATCCACGTTCGGTACAAGGCTTTAATATGGACTATATTTTGCTTAAATATCAAAAGGTTTATCCATTTAATTGTTCAAATGTGAGCTATGTACAAATGGCTATATTTTTCTGCCGGGCAATCAGCACGGTAGTTAACATTATGCAAAGCGTGATTCTGGATATACATTGCTGGCGATGCCCTTCTGAGGCTACTACGTAGGCCAGCGCCATAAACCCGACAAAGCCAGCCATTTTCATGTCCCCAAAAGGTGATGATGGGGTGACAATTAAAAAAGGAGTTAAATCATCTAACTCCTTTTTGCTCAGTCGTCTGCCTGTATCACTTTGCCACTGCTCATATCATTCACTGAATCAAAAAAGCCAGCCCGGCTGCGAAAAGAATAGAAAGCAGCACCGATGCCAGGCCAGGCAGCAGAAAAGGATGATCGATAATATGCCGCCCCAGTTTAGTTGAGCCGGTAACATCCAGTTCCACCGCCGCCAGTAACGTCGGATAGTTTGGTAAAATAAAAAGCGAAGCGGTAGCCGGGAAGCAGGCCACCAGAATACCGGGGGCAACGCCCATACTCAGCGCGGCGGGAAATAAAATTTTTGTTGAAGCCGCCTGAGAATACAGGAAACATGACGCCGCCATAATAATAATGGCCAGCATAATGGGTGACTCCAGGAAGTGTGACGAGAGCGTACTTTGCAACCACTGCTGATTGCTGTCCATAAAGGTTGACCCCAGCCAGGCGACTCCGAGTATACAGATACAGGAGGTCATCCCGGTTTTAAATACCGAGCCGGACGGGACCTTTTGTACGTTAACCCGGCAACTCACCAGAATCAGCAGCGCAACGCCCAACATCACCCCTACCCGCGCCTGCCCGCTGCTCATGACCGGATCGATAATCAGCCCTAATTTGGGGCTGGTGACAATCGCATAGCACAGCACCACCACCAGCCCGACGATAAAGATCAGCACCGAACGAGCGGCATAAGGCGGGATCTCCCGCTCAGTCCGAGCCTTCACCTGCACCGGATTGTCATAGAGCCTATCCTGCCGGCGAATTCTGTCCCAGCACAGGTAAAACACGGAGGTGACCAGCAACGCAAGAAAGGTGGAAGGGATGGATACCGCAATAAGCTCAATATAGCCCCAGCCAGAATGGCTCTTTTCCAGAATCCCCGAAAAGAAAATCACCGCCGCGGAAATGGGCGATGCCACAATGCCAAGCAAAGAGGCGCTGACGGAGAGAGCGAGCGCCCGGGTAGGTTTTATATTGTTCTCTTTCGCCACGCCGACAATCACCGGCATACAGGCAAAAGAGACCTGTCCGGTGCTGGCCATCATGGTTAATAGCCAGGTGGAAAGCGGAGCGGTGATGACTAACAATCGCGGATAGCGGCGCAGCAGGCGCTCGGTGAGGTCAACCAGATATTCGATACCGCCGGCCTCCTGCATGGTCGCAATCGCCACAATCACCACCATGATAAACACGATAACCAGCATCGGCATATCCCCCGGCGTGGCGCCAAGCGCGCTGAGGACAATCACGCCAGCGCCGCCGGCAAAACCTACGCCGATACCGCCAACCCGCATGCCGATATAAAGAAATAGCAGCACGACCAGAAACTGAACTAATACCATAATTTGCCTCCACGGCTCCCTGTCCGGCATTAACCCTTTACATACTGAAATGACCTGCTAGTTCTGGTAGCCGGGTGTGTCGATCAGGATGACATCTCCCGGAGAGCTCGCGCTGAACGCGCCGATATCCGCAATACAGCAAGAGATCTTTCTGCATTGCGGATTAACAACAGACTCAGCATAAATTAACGAACGAGGCCCAGCTCAGCAGCGCGCATGGCGTCGTGGATCTCTTTTTCAGCCCCTTTTTCGAGCGGCAAAAGCGGGGAGCGGACGGTGGCATGCTCAAGGATCCCACGCGCGACTAACGCATGTTTCAGCGCCACGGTACCTTCCATATGAGAACCGCGGTGGTATACGCTTTTGGTCACCGGCAGCAGTCGATCGTGCAGCTCACGCGCTTTCACATAATCACCCGCTTTACCCGCCTTAATCATTTCAATTAATGGTTCAGGCGCGATATTACCGTAGCCAACCAGGAAGCCATCGACATCAAACGCGGTGTGCAGCAGATATTCATCGTGGCAGCTTAAAATTTGCAGATCCGGACGCTCGCGGCGAATAACCGGAATTTCAGTATCCCAGCGGCGCATATTACGCACGCCATTCTTCATGGCGAATACGCCAGGCTGTGCGGAAATATCCAATAACGTTTGCAGATTGTAAGTGGCTTTAGTGACATCCGGATACTGGAAAAGAATCAGCGGCAGGCCGCTTTCTTCATAAACCACGCGGTAACGATCCTGAGGCGCGCCGTCCTGATAGCCAAAACGCAACCAGCCGTGAGAAGGATACAGCAAACCAGCGGATGCGCCGGCGGCAACAGCACGCTTGGCCTCCAGCGCAGCGACTTCCGTCCCTTCTCCGGTGATACCGGCAATAATTGGAAGCTTGCCATCTACCGACTTCACAAATGCGCGGATCACATTCGCCTGCTCTTCCTGAGTTAGAAAAGTCCCTTCCCCTGCGTGTCCCAGAACCACCAGACCTTTTACGCCGTCAATGCTGCCCAGCCAGCTACCGAGGCGCTGGATGGCATCATAATCTACGCGCCCCTCGCGAGTGAAGGGTGTAACCGGAGCCGGAGTCAAACCTCTGAGATCGATGTTAATCATAAGTATCCCCTTGATGAGTAAGCGTATATTTGCAGGTTAGCGATCGTTTGAAACGGATATGAAATCGTTTCTGCAATCGTTTTCACTTAATTGACATTGAACCGCAAAAATAAAACCGTCAACGCCGAATTGGTTAAAAATGCAACGCAGATCACAAACTAAACAGCATTCCGCATCCGGGATGAGATCCGTTATACAAAATTCAATCCTCCCCGCTTTCACCAGGAAAGCCAGGAGGATCGCCGACGGATTAGTGACGTGGGGACGAGGTAGACTTACGAGGAATAAGGGAAGGCGTGGTAATCCGCATATTATTATTTACTTCTGGATTCAATAACATATCTACCGCATTACTGGCGATATGCTCCAGTGGCGTTCTAACCGAAGTCAGGGCTACGGGCAGCCTACTCACCAGAGGAATATCATTGTATCCCACCAGAGACAGATCCTCGCCAATCACCAGTCCTAGCTGATGCGCGGCCGCGAGCACGCCAATCGCCAACTCGTCATTGACGGCAAACAGTGCGCTCGGGCGATGAGGCTGGCTGAGAATTTTCATTCCCTGCTGCTCTCCAGAGGCGATATTAAAATCAGAATGGCAGCACCATTCCGCTTCGATCCTGAGCCCGGCCTCCTGCATTGCCCGCTCAAAGCCCTTACGCCGGTTAAGCGCATTGGAGGCAAAATCGGGACCGCCGATCAGGCCAATATCACGGTGGCCTAAATCTATCAGGTGTCGGGTTGCCAGATAGCCGCCAAGCTCATCGTCCCCGACCGATGAAGGACTAAACCCATCGGTGCGCAACGCCAGAACATGGGGCACATCCCGTTCACGCAGGGCTTGCGGCAAAGGATCGTCCAGCCGGCAGGTTGACATAATCAACCCATCCACACGACGATCCAGCAGCGATTCAACGGCGTTCCTCTCCTGCTCCTTGCTATCTCCGCAGGTCGCCACGATCGCGAAATACCCTCTCCTCGCCGCAGCCCGGGCTATCTCTTCGAAAAGCATCGCCGTGACGGCATCGGTCAGCCTCGGAACCAGGACGCCAAGCGTTCCGGTATCGCCACGGCGCAGGCTGGAAGCAACATAGTCCCGACGGTAGCCCAGCTCTCGGGCCACCTGGCGAATTTTATCTGCCGAGGCGCTACGCGAGGTGGGTAATCTTTCATCGAGTACGCGCGAAACGGTCGAGACGCTCACGCCCGCAGCGCGAGCAACGTCCCGCATTGTCACCAGCTTTTTTTCCGGAAAATCGTTCAGTTCACTTTCTTGATCCATCTGCTGCTCCAACTCATCAATGCGGGTAAAAATCCGTGTTGCCCGTGCAAGGGATACCATCGTGCAAACCGTGGGGTGAAAGGATCTTACGTCAAACCTCGCCCGGACAAAAGGAATGGTACTTAACTTTGCCGGGTTCATTCGACGGGCCGTTAATTCACATTTCTTATTCGTTTTAACCTGTATTCGTCACTTCGCTTTTTTGCTCGTGAGTTTATTCAGATTGTGAACTGTTCGACATTTATACAACGAGCGTAATTGACTTAGCGCCAAATCCAGCAAAGGATTAGCTGAGCGTGAAATCGATTGCAGTAACGTTACCACAAACTAATCAAGACAGCATTATATGCAGCACGTCTATGAATAAGGGTTCGTTGCCCTGTGGTTATTCAGAACCTTACGTGTATGCCCCAGACAACGTTTAACAGGGTAATACTATGTCAACTCAGGCCATTGCTTCAGATTACGCCGTTGCCAGCGGAACGACGTCAACACCAGACGCGCTGCTGGCAAGGCTGGAACGCCTCCCTATCACCCGACGGCTGAAGGCTATCCGCGTTATCGTCGGCTTATCGACCTTTTTCGATGCCTATACCATTATCGCTATCGCTTTTGCGCTCCCGCAGCTTACCCAGGAGTGGGGTTTAACGCCGACGTTTGTCGGTCTTATTATTGCGGCCAGTTATGTGGGCCAACTATGCGGCGCGCTATTTTTTGGCTCGCTGGCGGAAAAAATAGGTCGTATCGGCGTATTACGTATCACCATCATTCTGTTTGTACTGATGGATGCGGCCTGTCTTTTTGCATGGAACGGTTGGTCAATTCTGATTATTCGCTTTTTACAGGGAGTGGGAATCGGCGCGGAGGTTCCCGTTGCCAGCGCCTATATCAATGAATTTGTCGGGGCAAAAAGGCGGGGGCGGTTCTTTTTGTTGTATGAGGTGATTTTCCCCATCGGCATGATGTTTGCCGGGTTAGTGGGGTATTTTCTGGTGCCCATCTATGGATGGAAAGTCATGTTTTTAATTGGCTTAGTCCCTTCCGCATTGACCGTCCCTCTGCGCTGGTTAATGCCGGAATCACCCCGCTGGTTGGCCGCAAAAGGTAGACTAAAGGAAGCGGATAATATCGTATCTACGCTGGAATCAGAGGTCATCAGGCGCGGTATGACATTACCCGAGCCGGAAATGAAAGCCCCTACGGTGCAAAAAGCGGCTCCGGAAGGCGTAAAAGCCCTATTTGGCGGGATCTATAAATCCCGAACCTTTATGCTGTGGGGACTGTGGCTGACGGTTTATAGCGTCAACAACGGCATGATCACCTGGTTTCCAACCCTTTATAAAACCTGGTTTAACCTCTCTCTCGATACCAGTCTGGCCTACGGTTGGATCACCTCTTCCTGCGGCGTCGTGGCTTCAGTGATTTGCGCCCTGCTGATCGACCGTGTCGGGCGTAAGCGCTGGTACACATGGGCTTTTTTACTGGCCATCGTTCCGCTGATTACGCTTTCGATTCTCGGCGCCAAATCCGCCGTGGAAATTCTGATTCTGGGAAGCCTGACCTACGCCATTCTGCAAACCATCGCTTTCTCGCTTTATCTATACGCGGCAGAACTATATCCCACCCGACTACGCGCCATTGGCACCGCATATTCCAGCGCATGGCTGCGCGCAGGGTCATCCATTGGCCCACTGATGGTGGGTTATATCGTCGGAGGCTTCGGGATCCGTTTTGTGTTCATCACTTTCGCGGTCATTGCGCTGATTGGCGGCTTAAGTACCTGGCTCTTTGCCATTGAAACCAAAGGGAAATCGTTAGAAGAGCTGTCTCCATAAACGCTCCGTGGCTCCGGGAGATGCGGGGCCGCCTCTGGCAATAAAACGACGCACCAGGCTGATTCAACTGCGTCTTATCGGGAAAACTCCTAGACCTGGATCATCAACAGGCGGTGAAAAATATGAACAAACTGATTCAAAGCGGCACGATGCTGCTGGCTTTACTACACCCTTTCCTGGCGTTGGCCAACGATACGTTTTTTTCTCCCACAGCAAAAAACATGACCGGAGAGTGGGGCGGCGTGCGCACGGATCTGCGCCATCGTGGTTATGACTTTACGCTGGAATATAGTTCGATGACCGCCACGAATATTTCCGGCGGTTACGATCGCGATAAAACCCTGCGCTACAGCGATCAGTATATTCTCGGCATCGATATGGATCTGGAGAAGATTTTCGGCATTCACGACGGAGAATTTAAAGCGTCGCTAAACGATCGTAACGGGAGAGATTTGACTCAGGATCGTCTCCAGGATCCACGTGCTCCGGTAATCGGCTCGGGTGTTCAGAGTAACTACGGTCGGGGACAAACATGGCACGCGACGCAGTTCTGGTTCAAAAAAACCTGGCAGGATAAAAAGTGGGATCTCAAGGTCGGTCTCATGCCGCCAGGAGAGGACTTTGATAATAGCGGCTGTTTTTTTCAAAACCTGTCGTTGTGCGGTTCGTTAGCCGGGCACGGTAGCGGCGTCTGGTATAACACTCCCATAGGCCAGTGGGGTGGCCGCATTAAATACGCTCTTAGTTCGGCGCTTTATATCCAGGCTGGCGGATTTCAATATAACCCCAACTACGCTACCCGCCACGGCAGTTTCGAGCTCGATGGCACCGGGCATTTGGGGTACATGTACATTGTTGAACTAGGGCATAGGCCCACTCCAGGCGCCACATTCCTGCCGGACACCTGGAAAATCGGCGGCTGGTACAACACAGCGGACGCCAATGATGTACTGGATGACGACAATGGCGATCCCTATGTCCTCACGCGGCAGGCTGCCCGGCGACACGGCGGCCGTTACGGAGGTTATCTCTATGTCAGCCAGCAGCTGACCCACTCGGGCAGCCAGCGACAAAATGGCCTCAACATTTTCGGGCATCTGGCCATAAATGATAAAAATACGGCGACAATGGACTATCAGATCCAGGCCGGCATCATTTATAAGGGCCCTTTCGCCAGCCGCCCGCAGGACTTTATCAGCTTCGGCGTAAGTAAAATGCATGCCAACGCCAAAGTCGCTCGTCGAGCGCAGCTCCAGAACCAGATGCGAGGGATCGATGATTATGATGATCCCTTGTATGTCCCGGTCCGCAGAAGCGAGTATGCCGCAGAGCTGCATTATAGCTTTCACGTTACGCCATGGCTGACCTTGCGGCCTAATCTCCAGCTACTCGCCCATCCGGGAGGAATAGAGGAGATTAAAGATGCATGGGTTATCGGAAACCAGGTGACCATCAAACTTTAATAAAACAGGCCTCGCCGTGTGGACTGATAAGAAAATATAAGTAACAAAATCATGCAATTAAGCCACTCCACAGAGTGGCTTTTTTCTGGAATCAGTAATGATGGTTCGATAGTCTCCAGCCATTTTGCTGTTTACGCAAAAAATTTTAGCGCTTCCAAAATCAAAAATGAAACAGCGTTCCAACAACCTCTTGTTTTATCAACAGTTCCTGTCCCTTTTTCGCAAAAAACGACGCCCGCGCAGGGCAATAAAATATCGGCAAGGCTCACAAAATATAAACGCAAAATTTTTTCGTATTGCGCATACGAAATGCGTAGTGATTTAATTCTTATAGCCAAATCATCCTTAGAGCGAGAATGAGAATAAAAAATGGAAAAGCGTTCACTGAATAAAAATATTGATTTACTGCTGCGCGGATTTACTGAATTAAAAGATAACGGACGGTTTAATGAACCCAATCTTGACGGTAGCGCCGGGGATTATATTTCATTTTCCAGTTGGGAATGGCCGCAGGGCGTAGGGCTATTTGGTTTGGTACGTTTATGGGAAAACACGAAGTCTGATGAGCTATATCAAATTATTGACCAGTGGTTTCAGGGAAATATCGAAAAAGGTCTCCCAGGCCTCAACGTCAATACCACCGCGCCGATGCTTCCCCTCTCGCTTTTCTGGTCCCATAACCGGCAGCCGCACTACCAGCAGGTGCTGGATAACTGGGCAAATCGCGTGATGACGGAACTGCCGCGTACGCCGGAACAAGGCTTCCAGCATGTGGTTTCCGACGGCATTAACGACATGGAGATCTGGGACGATACGCTGTTCATGGTAGTACTGTTCCTCGCGCACTACGGCACGGTATCCGGGCGCCAGGAGCTGGTAGATGAAGCCGTTCGGCAATTCCTGCTGCATGCGCGCTATCTCAACGATCCGCAAACCGGGCTGTGGTACCACGGCTGGAGCTTTGTCGAGAACAGCAACTTCGCCAAAGCCCGCTGGGCGCGCGGTAATGCGTGGATTACCGTCGGTATACTCGAATTACTGGAACTAGCCGACGTAGGCGCGGGCGTTCGGGAGTACCTGATAGAGTGCCTGAAAAAGCAGGTTAATACCTTAATCGATCTGCAGGCCGCTAATGGCGCCTGGCACACCCTGCTCGACCATCCTGACTCTTACATCGAAATTTCCGCCACCGCCGGTTTTGGCTATGGCTTATTAAAAGGCGCGCGTATTGGCATTGGCGATGAACGATGGCTACAGGCGGGTATGAAAGCGCTGGAGATTGTTCAGGATAATATTGATGCCGCAGGAACGGTACACAATGTTTCTTATGGCACCCGAATGGGGCGCACCCTGCAATTTTATAAAGATATTCCATTACAACCTACCGGCTATGGACAGGCATTAGCAATATTATGCCTGAGCGAAGGTTTGCGCCTTGCTGATAAAAAATAAAATACCGCCCTTCTCTTTTGGAGAAAATAATAATGGCTATCGAATATAGTAATTTTAATTTAACGGCGGGTAATGCCGTGCGCTACTGGCAGCTATCCGATATTACCAGTTTACGCTATGACACGGCGGACACGCCGATGGCTGGCGAAATGGACCCGTTTTTCTTTTTAAGTAAACATAAAAACTTCATTCCTCATACCTACCCGTGCCGCGACGATTTTCGCCAGCACTTTGCTGAAAAAAAACCGCAGCCTTTCGCCAGCGCAAACTACTCTCGCTGGTGGTTCCCTTTTGCTTCCGACAGGGTCGATCTCTCCGGATTTTGGTTTCGCCCAACCCGCGTCGGCGCCTGGGCCAGAACGCTGCTCGATTGCCCACAGGCGGGCGAGTATCGTTTTCGCCTCGCCACCTGCGGCGGCGCGCTGCTGAAGCTTAACGGCGAAGAAGTACTCTGGATGGCTGATTATCAGCGTAACCTCGAAAACCAGCGTGAATTCAGCCTGTCGCTACAGGCGGGGAAAAACGAGCTGGGGCTGTGGTTTGATGACTTAGCCGAACGCGATATTCGCTTCTTTTTCCAACTCGACTACCTTGACGGCGAGCCGCTGCGTATTGCGCTGGCAACGCCGCTGACCGACGCGCAGGTCAAAGAGATGGAGCAGTTACTGGACGGCGTTTCCTTCGAGCATCCGGTATATAACCGCGGCACCATTCGCCTCGTATTTCCTCAACCCGCGTCGACGGACTACTGCCTGCACGTCAACGTGCTGGGGGATTTTATCTCGCTGGATGAACCGGTCACGCTCGATAGCCGACTCTCCGCCGGCGAGTCGCTGGTCGCCATTGCCGAAAGCGAAGCTATCCCGGCGGACTTCCGCAATTTCCACATTACGCTGCAGCGTGAAGGGTTCAAGATAAGCCGCACGCTGGGCGTCGAAATCTGCCACGCCGACCGCCAGACGGCAATCCCGACAACGCTGGAAGCGCGGATTGCGGAAGCGCTGGAGGTGGTCGCTCATGAAGGTGAATACAGCAGCGTCAAAGCGCTGGCGCGCCTGGCCTGCGGCCTGAACGATGAGCAAACCCAGCAGATGCTGGATGGGGTCCTGGCGTCGGTGCTCGACTGTCACGATTGCGCCGACTTTACCCTTGTGCCGTTGCTGTGGTGCCGGACGGTATGGGGCGACAAGATCGATCCTGCGGTTCGCGGGCGCATCGATGACGCCATACTGCGTTTTCGCTACTGGATGGACGAACCCGGTAACGATGTACAGTGGTATTTCTCTGAGAACCACGCCCTGTTATTCCACACCGCGGCGCTGCTGGCGGGCAATCTCTTCCCGGACGCGACTTTCACCCGTTCAGGACGCAGCGGGCGCGAGCAGGCGGCGGCGGGTAAAGCGCGGGTCATCAGTTGGCTGGACCATTTCGAGCAGTGTGAAATGGCCGAATGGAACTCAGCGCCCTACTTCCCCATTGATTTAAAAGGTCTCACCGCGCTGGCGGCGCTGTCCGGCGACGCGCAAATAAGCCAGCGCGCCATCGCGGCAATCACGCGCTTGCTGGCGCAGATTGCCCGCTCCGCCCACCAGGGTTTTCTGACCGCCTCGCAGGGACGTTCTTACGAACACACCCTACGCGCCGGACGCTCTCTGGAACTGGCGGCGATTTCGCGTCTGCTGTGGGGCAAAGGTAACTATGGCTGTCGTTTCCATGCGCTGCCGCAATTAGCCCTGCTGCTGCGTGATGGCCTGCTCACCCTTCCGGCGGAACTAGCAGAAGTTGCCGCCTGGCAAAAAGAGAGCGCCATCGAGTGGTGTTTTGCCCAGGGCGCTAACCGGATCGCCAAACTCTATCACTACAAAAACCGCCATGCGGCGATGGGGTCCATCGCCGGCTATCGCTGGGGAGAGTGGGGCTATCAGGAGACGCCGTTCCATTTACGTCTTGGCAACCAACCCGAAGCGCAGATCTGGATCAACCATCCAGGCGAGACCCTGCACGGCGGGTTCGGTCGCCCCTCCTACTGGGGCGGCTGCGGCACGCTGCCGCGCGTGCAGCAATATCGCGGGCTGGCGGTGCTGACTTTCAATCTGCACGCCGATCAGCCTGACTTTACTCACGCCTGGCTGCCGCAAAGCCAGTTTGATGAGGTCGTTATTAGCGGCCAGCGCGCGGCGGTACGCAGCGGTGACGGTATGGCGCTGCTGGTGGGTAATCAGCCGTTTGAAACGGTGAATACGGGGCCAACCCGCGGCTGCGAAATACGCCTTAACGGGCAACAAACCCGCTGGCTGGTTCGCATCAACGATCGAGTCGATAGCTCCCTCGAGACCTTCAGCGCATGTTTCAGCGACCTGACCATGATGCAGCACGACGACGGCAGTATTGAAGTGAACGATCCGCAGTACGGAACGGTGCGCTTCCTGGCCGATGGACGAGTGAGCGCCGAGAACCGCACGCTGGACCCACAGCAGTGGAGCGTCGTGGGCAGCAGCCGTGAACTTCCTCTGTAACCAACGCCCGGCAGAGACCGGGCAAGGAAAATAATAATGGATACGCAAATCGACAAACAGGCTGTGCCTTCCGGGCAGGCCTCTGATGATGTTAATCCGAATACGCTGCACAATCCCGCTCGCGAAATGGCTAAACCGAAAAGCAACTATCGCTGGGTCATCTGTTCCATGCTGGTGTTTGCCACAACGGTTAACTATATGGATCGCCAGATCCTCGGCCTTCTTGCGCCAATGCTGCAAAAAGATATCGGCTGGACGCAAATGGAATATAGCTGGCTGGTCAATGCGTTTACCGTCGCGTATGGCGTCGGCACGCTGGTATGCGGGCGAATTATCGACAAACTGGGGACCAAAATCAGCTATGCGGCGGCGATGGTCGTCTGGAGCGTCGCGGCGATGGCGCATGCGGTCGTCGGTTCGGTGGCGGGGTTTGCGCTGGTTCGCGTCCTGCTTGGGCTAGGCGAGTCCGCTAACTTCCCGGCGGCGATGAAGGTGATTGCCGAGTGGCATCCTAAAAAGGAACGCACGCTGGCGACCGGCATTCTTGGCGTCGCGGTCAATATCGGCGTGGTTATCTCGCCTGCGCTGATTCCGCTTATCGCAGTGCATTACGGCTGGCACGGCGCGTTTTTAATTCTCGGCGCCATTGGCTTACTGTGGCTGATTCCCTGGTTCATCGCTTTTGGCCCGGTGAAAGCGAAAGCCAGCGCCGAAGAGCAGGCGTGGATTGCTCAGGATAAAGAAGAAGCCGTCAGCGTTTCGGCCATTAAATGGACGCATCTGCTGGGCTATCGCCAACTGTGGGCCGTGGCATTAGGCAAAATGTTGACCGACCCAATCTGGTGGTTCTTCCTCTTCTGGCTGCCAAAATGGCTCAACGAATCCCGCGGTATCAACATGGAAGGTCTGGGACTGCCGCTGATCGTTATTTATCTCTTCGCCATCGTCGGCAGCCTCGGCGCAGGCTGGTTACCCGGCAAATTGATGAGTAAAGGATTTAGCACCGCCAGCGCACGTAAACTCACGATGCTGATCTGCGCCTGCCTGGTCCTGCCGATTTTCGCCGCCACCCAGGTCGAAAATCTGTGGGCCGCCGTCGCGCTGGTCGGGTTAGCTGCGGCGGCGCACCAGGGGTGGTCTGCCAACATTCTGACCTCGGTATCCGATCTGTTCCCGAGCGCAGCCGTCGGTTCTGTCGTGGGGATTGGCAGTACCTTCGGGATGATCGGCAGCGTGATCTTCTCTACGGTGATTGGCGCCGTGCTTGAAGCCTCTGGTAACTATTGGGCGCTGTTCGCCATCAGCTCTGTGGCTTATCTGCTGGCATGGGCGATTATGTATCTGCTGTTAGTGCCGAAGATGGAGCGGGCTAAATTCGACTAACCCGCTCTCTTTACCGGTGGCGCGTATCAGGCGATACGGGCCACCGATTGACGTTCGACGATGGCGCACGCCAGCTCAACCCGTCTTGGAATTTCGACACTACCCGCAATCATATCCTGCAGTAGCTCCAGCGCCAGCGTGCCGATTTCGTGTACCGGAAGGTGAACGGTAGTCAACGGCGGTGTGGCAAACTCCGCCTGCGGCAGGTTATTCATACCGACTACCGAGATATCTTCCGGCACGCGCAGTCCTAAGGCCCGCACGCCGTTGATCGCGCCGATCGCCAGCGAATCATTGGCGCACAGTATCGCCGTACACTCGCGCGGAGTATCACGGAAACGCGCAATCACCGCCTGCTCCGCCAGCTCCGGCAGCCAGTCGGTTACCGTCAGGATCCGCGAATCGTCGCACAACAGCTGGCGAGCGCGCATCGCTTCCCGCCAACCATCCTCACGCTGTTCAATGGTTCGCCTGCCTGGGTGGGTTAAAAAAAGAATGTCGCGGTGGCCGCGCTCGAGCAAATATTCACAGGCCATGCGCGTGGCCGAACGGTTACAGGGCAGCACGCTGGACAAGCGCATTAACGGATCGTCAGTATTCACCAACACCGCCGGTTTTTTCAGGTTCGCCACCGTATTCAGAAAACCGCTGTCGTCCACCGTCAGCGCCAGCACGCCGCCTACGTCCGCTTCTTCCAGCAGCGCCTGTAGAGCGCCATTGTCATTATCGCTGAGCTGATGAGTAATGAGATCAACGCCCAGCACCTTCGCTCGCTCTTTTAGCCCTTGCAGGACGTACCAGCTAAACTGATAGCGGTTGTAATCCAGCATCGCCACTTGTGAAATAGCCAGCACAATTCGCGCGCCGCCCAGCTCCTGAGCCGGCGTATATCGCATGGCCCGCGCCACTTCCTGAATACGCGTGCGCAGTTCGTGGCTGACCCCTTTTTCGCCCGATAGCGCCCGCGACACGGTACTGAGCGAGGTACGACAACGGGTAGCGATATCCTCCAGCCGCACGCGGCGATATCCTGCATCGCGCTCTGTCTGATTATCTGATTTACTCATCTCTCATCCTTTATGACACCGCGCGCCACTCGGCGTAAAAATGAAAACCGCCGCGACTGGCGAATAATATGCAGTATTCAGTGTAGCCATTGACGCTGCCCAAACGGCTTCGCGCACCACGGCACGATAAGCCATTTTTTACCCGGCATCGATTAAGAATCGCGGATTTGTGATCGTCAGTCGCACTATCCGGTCACCGGCATCGCTGTCTCACTAAATTCGGCGAGCCCGAATAAATGGCGAATGCGTAAAGGGAGATTGCTATTTAAATGTATTAATAACTATCTTACCTTACGCCATAAATATAACAGACATAAATGATTATTTTGATGAAAAAATGGAAGGAGTTAATTTTTAAAAACAAAAGCATTCACAAACTCAATGGTTTAATTAAATAAAGCCCTTCAATCAAACATCTACAACATCACCAAAATGAATACTAACCTCAAATTTCTTTTTCCAAATTATCATTAACCCATTGGCATTAACACAACTCTCATTGCACATATAAAATGATATCCAAAATCAAAGAAATGTATCAACCTGTAATCTATATATACATTTCGCATAATTATATAATGGATAACAAAATGGAAATTTTTAAATTAACGACATGCATACTTCCCGCCATTTTATTAATCGGATGCGTATCAAAACCACCGATCGCGACAGAAAACGAAATGCGAGATGCCGCAGCGTTTACATTAAATGTCAATGCTTCTGACGTGACAATTTCAGATGTTCAGCAAAATGGCGTTAAAACCAATTTTGTGGCGACAATAGGTAAGAAAGCACACCGTTGTTATGTCACTAAAGCTGCAGAACCAAAACTTTATGGACTGATATCAATAGGGGGAAGCAGTACGGTTTCTGATGCTATTTGCGCTGGCGGTGTAGCAAGTTCTACTAGTAAAACATGTGATGCATTATCAAAAGCCGCAGGACGCTGTTAATTAATAATACTCGCCTTAGGTGTTCGCTCAGGGACACCTTAGGCGGCATAAAACATCCATTTGCCATGCCCCGATACTGACTCCATACTCTTTATTTTTACGACAACATTATTGTTAAAAAATAGCCAGTAGAACAGCATCCTATCTTCCCCACTCACAGCGCTTCCCACATATAAAACCAGTGGGTGGCGTCCCGACAAACGGCGCGGAACATGGCGGCGGAGACCAGCTGATAGCGGCGGTCCTGAGATTGTGCTGGCGTATATGCGCACACGTAGCGCCCGCTATTGGCGTCGGGCAGCCCCTCTTTAACGGACATCCACGGGAGAATCAGCTGCTCCGGCGGGACGCCCGCCGAGATGGTATCGATCACTTCATGCGCCAGCGCGCGGGCGTCGCGGCTATAGGGGCCAGCAGCAACCTGTTCACAGTGTCTGAGTAAATTTTCCATTAATTATCGTTTCCTTTTTTGCGTCTCTATTTTCCCTTAATTATTGCAAAGATATCATTGGAAATAACTATTATTTAATAGAGTTTAATGGCACTTATTTACTTAAAAATAAATTTTTAATACGAAACTATAATGACTCGTATTTATATCCCATTGATATAAAAAAGCCATCTTCAGCTATCTCCATATCGACATAGCTGAATAATGGCTAATTCAGGCAATAACGCACTATGCGCAATTGGCCGTAAACTCTACCGGCAAGTCGCCATAAAACCAGCCATCGTCCTGTTTGGTGAGATCAACGCGGATAGTCTTCTTCTCGCCAAACAGAAACTGTTTCACCAGCACCTTACGGGTAAAGACGCCGCCGACGTTAATACGCACGCCGTGGTGCTCCACCTTCTTAACCCGGATGGTTCTTGTGGAATAATCTATTTGAATATCAACATGTTCACCGTGACGAGCGATGAAAGCCGCGATCCTGACATGCCCCCCGTTTTTGGAGAAAGAGATAAACGGTTGACTCTTTCTACCGCGCCTCCCCTTTTCTATATTAACGAAATTGTTTACGTCAGAGTGCGCTGCACCATTGAACACAAAGAAGCCTCCCTTCTCAGCAAAATCGTATCCCTTAAAACGAAAAAACAATGGTTTATTTCACTAGCAGGATAAATTTATAACAGAATAATTGACTGCATTTTAATTTGACAACAAAACAAAATCAAACGCATCACGGCGTGTTCTAGCGCAAGAATCTACTGATTTGCGCCAGATTAAGAGAAATGTCCTGGCCGTCATGCCGCGCCGTTTCTGGCTTTGAGGACCCATCGCAGATAGTTCAGTATGCAAGCGTAATGAAAGGTAAAGCCGCTCCTGAGCAAGAAGTCAGGGGATATGGCTCCATCGCTAATGATCGGCAAGCGAGTCGGCGGCCTCGATTGCCGCTTGATTCAAATAACCGCCGGTTAATTTTGCCCCCGGCGCTTAAACTGCCCGGCGTCGATATCGTACTGCTTCATCTTGCGCCACAGCGTGGTACGGCCAATATTCAGCAACTGCGACATCTCCTGTACCCGGCCGTTGGTCACGCGCGCCGCCTGGATAATCGCCTCTTTCTCGATGGCGCTGAAAGACAGGCTAGACGGCAGTAGCGATGAGGCCGTTTCGCTACCAGGCCGGGTAGAGAAGAGATGTTCGGGGAGATTGCTTAAGCGGATATGCCCGTTATCGCTGCTCATCGCGATATTCTCAATAATGCTATTAAGCTCAAAATCATTGCCCGGCCACGGGTAGGCGGTCAGTTGGGCCAGCGCGTCGTCATCGACCTTCAGCCGCGATGAAAAGCGTTTCTCCAGCCGACGCAGACGGCTATGCACCAGCGAAGGAATGCTGCCGCGCCGCGCCCGCAGCGGCGGAATGACTATCTCAAACGAATGCAGCGCATAGTACAGCTGGCGGCTAAAGCGGTTCTGCTCCACCAGGTTGGCGAGGTCAACGGTGGTGGTGGCGATCACTTTCACATCCACCGGAATCAGCCGCCGGGCATCAAGACGCGTCAGCACGCCCTGTTTTATCACCTGCAGCAGCGCCGACTGCAGCTCGGGGGCCAGATACTCTATTTTTTCCAGGAACAGCGTGCCGCCGTTAGCCAGTTCGAGTCGGCTGAGGCGGCCATTTTCATCGTCGGTTGGCGCGCTGCCCATAAAATCCTGTCCCAGTACGCTGTCGGCGTACAGCTGGCAGTTAACTGAAATATACGGGCCCGGCGCCCGCTCGCTTTCGTTATGGATAGCCTGGCTCAGTAATTCTTTACCCACCCCTTCCTCGCCGCACAGCAGCACCGGAAAAGCGCCGCGCGCCGCCTGGCGGCCAAAGTGGATCAGCCTACGGGTTTCCGGGTCATCCGCCGACATCTGTTCGAAGGTATGGCTCACTTTGCCCAATTGGCTGGTCATTAATTGACGCATCTGCTCCACCGGGTGGAGCAGTAAAATGAAGCTATTGCCCTGCTCCTCCACGATAGGCTTCAGGGTGATCACCGCGTCGATAAACTGATGCTGGCTCTCGAAGGTCACTTCCACATGATTAAGGCCGCGGGCCTGTTTAATCGCGCGGCGCAGCAACGCCGGCAGGGTCAGCAGTTCGTTGATATTTCGCCCCTGGCTGGCCTGGGTATCGAGATGCAGCAGCGTGGCCGCCTGCACGTTGAGAAACTGCAGCACTCCCTGCTCGTTCCACGCCATCACCCCGTCGTCCATACTTTCCAGCAGGCCGTACATTTGATTAAGGTGACGGTTAGATTCCGCCAGCAGGCTGTCGGTAAGCAGCGAGTTACCCACTTCGCGGGCGATGGCCAAGGTCAGCGACAGATCCGCCGGGGCCCACTCTTCGCGCAGACAGCATAGCGAAATCGATCCAAACAGGCGGCCATGGTTATCGAACACCGGCGTCGAACTAAACGACCAGCGGCGCAGCGCCTGCTTAAAGTGCTCGTCGCCCGCGGTGTTGACCGGCTGTCCGAGCATCGAAGCCAGCGACAGCGCGCAGGTGCCGATAATGCTCTCCGCGCAGTAGCTGCCGTCGCGAAATCCCAGTTCCGCCAGCTGTTCCAGTGTCTGCGGGTTACCACAGCGGCTCAGAATGCAGGCCGACTCATCAAGGATGAACAGCGCGCAGGGGCGGTTGGCCATAAACTCCCACGCATCTTCCAGCGCCGCCTGACCGATGGTCAGCAGCGCGGTTTTGCGACGGCAGATCGATTCAAAGGTCAGCCCCTGCGCCTGATGCGGCGCCTGCCAGGTTTCCCGCTGCATAAATTTGCTGCAGCGATGCCACGACTGGCTGATAACGGCTGAAACTTCATTTTCCGCGCCCTGAGTCTGAGCTGTCATATCCCTTTTCCGCTGTAGTTAACACAGTTAAAACGACAAAACCCTCCGGCAGCGGCTGCCGGAGGGGAAAGTTCATGCCGCATTATGCTGCGGCGTCTCGGTCAGGCGAAAACGAATTAACGCGCCAGCCACTGCTGCCCAAGCAGGTCCGCGGTAAGGATGGCGGCGTAGACGCTATCCGCGGTGACCGGGAACGGCATATTGTGGATGGTTTCGCCTTCTGCGCAGGTGGCTTTCGCGACCGCGTGGATTTTGCTTTCAATACCCTCTTTCACGCCCATCTGCGCAAGGGTGATCGGCAGGCCGACTTTTTCACAGAAGCCCATCACGGTTTCGATCTCTTCCAGCGGGCTGTTTTGCAGCACCAGCTGCGCCAGGGTGCCGAAAGCGACTTTTTCGCCGTGATACAGATGGTGGCACTCTTCAAGAATGGTGAAACCGTTGTGAATCGCGTGCGCGCCGGCCAGGCCGCTGCTCTCAAAGCCAATACCGCTCAGATAGGTGTTGGCTTCGACAATGCGCTCCAGCGCATCGGTCACCACTCCAGCCTGAGCCGCCAGGCGTGCTTTTTCGCCTTCCGCCAGCAGCGTATCATAGCACAGGCGCGCCAGGCTCAAGGCCGCCGCCGTGGACTGCCCGCCCGCCATGCTGGTGGCTCGCGCATCGAAGCAGGCCTTGGCTTCAAACCAGGTGGAGAGCGCATCGCCCATCCCGGCCACCAGCAAGCGTACCGGCGCTTTGGCGATAATCGCCGTGTCCATCACCACCATATCCGGGTTTTTCGGGTAGATCAGATACTCTTCAAATTCGCCCGCCTCGGTGTAGATAACCGACAGCGCGCTGGTCGGCGCATCGGTTGAGGCAATTGTCGGGATCACCACCACCGGCAGCTTCTGGTAATAGCCGATAGCCTTCGCGGTATCGAGGGTTTTCCCGCCGCCGATACCCACCACGCCGCGGCAGCCGTGCTGCTTAAGAATAGCGATCAGGCGGTTGATTTCCGCATGGCTGCACTCGCCGTTAAACCGTTCCGCATGGCAGCTAATATTGTGGCTATGCAGGCCGTTCAATACTTTGTCGCCCGCCAGCTTCATCACGAAGTCATCGGCGATAACAAAAAAGCTGTCGGCCAGGTTTTTAGCGTATTCGCCAAACAGCATGGCGGCATCAGGTCCCTGGAGATATTTGGCTGGAGATTGAATAACTTTTAGCATTCCTTTCACCCTCAAATAAGTGCATATGTTGACACGTGAGCCCTGGCCGTCATGCCGCGGCGCCTGGTATCAATGGCGCCTACAGCCACGCTGCCGGAGCGATGCATCCACTGTAGGGCGAGCAAAAGCGAAAAAAATTTTTCCCTTTTTTGTTCTGTTCTGAAACAGATAAAAAAATAATGCGTTTCACATTGAAACGACATGACTGAGAAAGCGATGGGATTGCGATCGCGATCGGCTCATTTTGGCAAAAAAGCCGCTATCGTCCCTCCTCTTTAACGCAGAAAATCGCCTCAATGCGGCGCAATAGCGAAAAAAATCATCATCGGCCCCGCTCTGATAGCAGAAAAACACGGCCACATTATTAGCGCTGGCTCGCAATTTTCCTGTTTATCGGCGAATAACGTTCCATAAAGGAACAAAAATCATTTTCTACGTTCCGTTATGGAACTCATTTTGACGGCGTTTTATTTTGCGCCCGCTCAGCCAGAATCACTACATCGCCGGGCTACCCTTATAGACAGGCGACCTCCCCTACCCTACGGAGCATAAACAATGAAAAAACTGATTAACCGTGTGGAAGATGTACTGAGTGAACAGCTTATCGGCCTGGCGAAGGCGCATCCTGAACTGACGCTGCACCAGGACCCGGTCTATGTGACCCGCGCCGATGCGCCGGTCGCCGGCAAAGTGGCGCTGCTCTCCGGCGGCGGCAGCGGACACGAACCGATGCACTGCGGCTACATCGGCCAGGGCATGCTCTCCGGCGCCTGCCCGGGGGAAATTTTCACCTCGCCGACGCCGGACAAAATGTTCGAATGCGCGATGCAGATTGACGGCGGCGAAGGCGTCCTGCTGATTATCAAAAACTATACCGGCGACATCCTGAATTTTGAGACCGCCACCGAGCTGCTGCACGAAAGCGGCGTTAAGGTCACCACCGTCGTGGTGGATGACGACGTGGCGGTAAAAGATAGCCTCTACACCGCCGGACGCCGCGGCGTCGCCAATACCGTGCTGATTGAAAAACTGGTCGGCGCCGCCGCCGAACGCGGCGACTCGCTGGAAGCCTGCGCCGAACTGGGCCGCCGTTTAAATAACCTTGGTCACTCGATTGGCATCGCGCTGGGCGCCTGCACCGTACCGGCCGCCGGACAGCCCTCGTTTACCCTGAAAGATGATGAGATGGAGTTCGGCGTCGGCATCCATGGCGAGCCGGGTATCGACCGCCGCCGCTTCAGCTCGCTCGACCAAACCGTCGATGAGATGTTCGATACCCTGCTGGAAAACGGCGCATACAGCCGCACGCTGCGCCAGTGGGATAACGTCAAGGGGGCGTGGCAGGAAGTGAAACAGAGCAAAACCGCGCTGCAAAACGGCGATCGGGTTATCGCGCTGGTCAATAACCTCGGCGCCACGCCGCTTTCCGAACTGTATGGCGTTTACAACCGCCTCGCCCAGCGCTGCGAAGCGTCCGGCATTGTGATTGAACGCAACCTCATCGGCAGCTACTGCACCTCGCTGGATATGGCGGGTTTCTCCATCACCCTGCTGAAAGCGGATGATGACACGCTGGCGTTATGGGACGCCCCGGTCCATACCCCGGCGCTGAACTGGGGAAAATAAGGAGCACGACATGTCACTGAACAGAACGCAAATCGTCGACTGGCTGTACCGCTGCGGCGACATTTTCACCAAACAGAGCGATTTTCTCACCGGCCTTGATAAAGAGATCGGCGACGCCGACCACGGCCTCAATATGCATCGCGGCTTCAGCAAAGTCGTCGAAAAGCTGCCGTCGATCGCCGATAAAGACATCGGTTTTATTCTCAAGAATACCGGGATGACGCTGCTTTCCAACGTCGGCGGCGCCAGCGGCCCGCTGTTCGGCACCTTTTTTATCCGCGCCGCCCAGGTCACCCAGGCGCATCAGAGCCTGACCCTCGACGAACTTTATCAGATGATCCGCGAAGGCGCGGACGGCGTCGTCAACCGCGGTAAAGCGGAGCCGGGCGATAAGACGATGTGCGACGTCTGGCTGCCGGTAGTGGAATCCCTGCGTCATTCCAGCGAGCAGCATCTGTCTATCCCTGCCGCGCTGGATGCCGCCTGCGAAGTGGCCGAGCGCGCCGCCCACGCCACCATCACCATGCAGGCGCGTAAAGGCCGCGCCAGCTATCTCGGCGAGCGCAGTATCGGGCATCAGGATCCCGGCGCGACCTCGGTGCTGTTTATGGTTCAGATGCTGGCTGCCGCCGCCAAAGAGTAAGGAAATCGCGATGGTAAACCTGGTTATTGTTTCTCATAGCGCCCGGCTGGGCGAAGGTGTCGGAGAACTGGCCCGGCAGATGTTAATGAACGATGGCTGTAAGCTGGCGATCGCCGCCGGGATCGACGATCCCGACAGCCCGATCGGCACCGATCCGATTAAAGTCATGGAGGCGATCGAATCCGTCGCCGACACCGACCATGTACTGGTGATGATGGATATCGGCAGCGCCCTGCTCAGCGCCGAAACCGCCCTCGATCTGCTCGATCCGGCGATTGCGGCAAAGGTGCGGCTGTGCGCCGCGCCGCTGGTCGAAGGGACGCTGGCGGCCACCGTCAGCGCCGCCTCCGGCGCCGGGATCGACAAGGTTATCGCCGATGCCATGAACGCCCTGGAAGCCAAGCGGGTTCAGCTGGGTTTACCCTCGCACACGCCTGACGCCGCCGCCCCAACGCTTGCTGACGACGGCGACGCTAAATCGGTTTCAGTCATTATTAACAATCACAACGGCCTGCACGTGCGTCCGGCATCGAAGCTGGTCGCCGCGCTGGCGGGTTTTAACGCCGACCTGGTGCTGGAGAAAAACGGCAAATGCGTCACCCCGGACAGTCTGAATCAAATCGCTCTGCTGCAGGTGCGCCGCCACGATAAGCTGCGCCTGCTGGCTCGCGGTCCGGACGCCGATGCGGCGCTGGCGGCGTTTCAGGCGCTAGCCGCCGATAACTTCGGCGAGTCGCCGGAGGTGCAGCCGACTGCGGAACCCGCCATACCTGTGCGTGTTGAAGGCGCGGCGCTGCTTTATCCGCTGGCGCCGATCCAACCGGCGCTCCCCGCCGCCGCCGACGTTGCTCGCGAGCAGCAACGCCTGCGCCAGGCGATCGACCAGACGCTGGCCGATCTCAATGCGCTCACCGAGCTGGCGGAAAACAAATTTAACGCCGATATCGCGGCGATCTTCGCCGGTCATCACACTTTACTCGACGATGAAGATCTGTTTGATGCCGCCAACGATCGTCTGCTCACCGAACAGTGCTCAGCGGAATGGGCGTGGCATCAGGTGCTGATGGAGCTCAGCCAACAGTATCGCCAGCTGGATGACGCCTACCTGCAGGCGCGCTATATCGATATCGAAGATATTCTGCAGCGCACGCTACGCCATCTGCAGGGTATTAAGGAGACGCTGCCATTCGCCAGTGAGCCGACGATTATTATCGCCGACAATATTTATCCCTCGACCGTACTCCAACTGGATGCCAGCAAGGTCACCGGCCTGTGCCTGCGCGACGGCAGCGAACAGGCCCACGGCGCGATTATCGCCCGCGCGGCGGGGATCGCCTGGTTATGCCAGCAGGGCAACGCGCTGAATGATATTCAGCCTGGCGAAGCCATCACGCTCGATATGCGTCAGCAACGTCTTATTCGTCGCTAAATCCACTTTGACCGTTACCACTCCGGAGGCCCGCCTCCGGAGGGTGAGTTTTCGCTTACTCTTCAGGAACCACTATGTCTCAATTCTTTTTTAACCAGCGCGCCAGCCTCGTTAACGACGTGATCGAGGGAACCATTATTGCCAGCCCGTGGAACAACCTCGCCAGGCTGGAGAGCGACCCGGCGATCCGCGTAGTGGTGCGCCGCGATCTGAATAAAAACAACGTGGCGGTGATTTCCGGCGGCGGCTCCGGCCATGAACCAGCGCACGTCGGCTTTATTGGTAAAGGCATGCTGACCGCCGCGGTCTCCGGCGATCTGTTCGCCTCGCCGAGCGTCGATGCGGTACTCACCGCGATTCAGGCGGTGACCGGCGAGGCGGGCTGTCTGCTGATCGTTAAAAACTACACCGGCGATCGGCTTAACTTCGGCCTCGCGGCGGAGAAAGCGCGCCGTCTTGGCTACAACGTGGAGATGCTGATCGTCGGCGACGATATTTCGCTGCCGGATAACAAACAGCCGCGCGGTATCGCCGGGACCATTCTGGTGCATAAAGTGGCGGGCTATTTCGCCGAGCGCGGCTTCAACCTCGCCACCGTCCTGCGCGAAGCGCAATACGCCGCCAACCATACCGCCAGCATCGGGGTGGCGCTGGCCAGCTGTCACCTGCCGCAGGAAGCGGAAAGCGCGCCGCGCCATCAGCCTGGCCACGCCGAGCTGGGGATGGGCATCCACGGCGAGCCGGGAGCTTCGACGATCGCGACCCATAACAGCGCGGAAATCATGCAGATTATGGTAGAGAAGCTAACCGCCGCCCTACCTGAAACCGGCCGCCTGGCGGTGATGCTCAATAATCTCGGCGGCGTGTCGGTGGCCGAGATGGCGATTCTGACCCGCGAGCTGGCCAACACCCCACTCCATGCGCGCGTTGACTGGTTGATTGGCCCCGCTTCGCTGGTAACGGCGCTGGATATGAAAGGCTTCTCGCTGACCACTATCGTGCTGGAAGAGAGCATTGAAAAGGCGCTGCTGTCGGATGTCGAAACCGCCAGTTGGCAGAAGCCGGTGCAGCCGCGGGCTGTTAATATCATGCCGTCCGCGCTTGCCAGCGCACGCGTCGCCTTTACGCCATCGGCCAACCCGCAGGTGGGCGATTACGTGGCGCAGGTGACCTGCACCCTCTCCGGCCTCGAAGCCCATCTCAACGCGCTGGACGCCAAAGTGGGCGACGGCGATACCGGCTCCACTTTCGCCGCCGGCGCGCGCGAGATTGCCGCTCTGCTGCAACGCCAGCAACTGCCGCTCAATGATTTACCCACGCTGTTCGCACTGATTGGCGAACGCCTGACGGTGGTAATGGGCGGCTCCAGCGGCGTCTTGATGTCGATTTTCTTCACCGCCGCCGGACAGAAGCTGGAGCAAGGCGCCAGCATGGCGGAAGCGCTAAATGCCGGTCTGGGGCAGATGAAATTTTACGGCGGCGCCGATGAGGGAGACCGGACGATGATTGATGCCCTGCAGCCGGCGCTGGCGGCGCTGCTGGCCGAACCGGATAATCTGCAGGCCGCTTTCGTCGCGGCGCAGGCCGGCGCGGATCGCACCTGCCAGTCGAGCAAAGCCGGTGCCGGACGCGCCTCCTATCTCAACAGCGAGAGCCTGCTCGGCAATATGGACCCCGGCGCTCACGCGGTAGCGATGGTGTTTAAGGCGCTGGCGGAACGCTAAACCTCCCCCGGTGGCGCTGCGCTTACCGGGGCGACATAACACCATTGAAAGGTAGCCCGGAGAAGGCGCAACGCGCCGCCATCCGGGTTTACCGCTCTATCTATTATTTGCTATGCCAGTACGCCTGCGAACGCACCAGCTGCTGATCGATACTCGGATCCTCAAAGCGCGCCAGCAGCGATTTCACCACGCCGCCTTCTCCGGTCAGCCAGATGAAATAATCTTCTGACGGCACCTTAACCTGTGCCAGACGCTCGGCGACGAACGCCGGGTGGTGGCCTACCACCCATTCGATATTAAAGCCGTCGAGATCCGCCAGATAATCTTTATACGAAGCATCCGCAATAGAGACGATGGCCGTCACCTGCGGCGTCACCGGCAGCTGGCGCAATCCCAGCAGGCGGCGGCGCAGCGCCGGCATTCCCGACTCGTCACAGACATAAAGCTGCCAGGCGTAATCTTCCGGCACCACCAGCGAACCGCGCGGCCCGCCGATCACCAGCTTATCGCCGACGTTGGCTTCCAGCGCCCAGCGGCTGGCAATACCGCCATCGTGGATATAAAAATCGTAAGCCAGCTCGTGGCGTTCGGCATCGTACAGCGGCGTGTAGTCACGGGTCGCCGGGCGCACGCCCTCGCCCCAGTTAATGCCTTCGTCGGTCACTTCCGGCGGCGTAAATACGCTGCCCGCCTGCGGGAAAAACAGTTTAGTGTGGTCGTCAAAACCCTGGGAAACAAAGCCATCCAGCGCCTCGCCGCCCAGCACAATCCGCTGGAACGCCTGGCCGATACGCTCAACGCGCAGCACGGTTAATTCGCGAAAACGTAGTTCGTTACGCACGCGCTGCGGATATTTTGCTTGTTTAATTGTGGTCATCCGTCGTCGCCTTGGTGAAGGGTAAATAGATATATCTAAACTCAGTGCAAATGATAATGATTGCCATTAGTGAAAATGGCAAGTTTTTTTTGATATAAAGCGAGAGAAAGTCACAATAAAGCCAAAATCAAAAACAAATTCAATTATATCAGTCAATTAAAAATAAACCGTTGTCATTTATTATTTTTTAGATATAAATTAGATATATCAAAAATACAGGAGACATCGATGCGACATCATCACGAAGAGGGCCACGGCGAACAGGGCCGTCGCGGCGGCGGACGCCGCCAGCGTTTCTTTGGCCACGGCGAATTGCGCCTGGTGATCCTCGATATCCTTTCGCGCAACGCCAGCCACGGCTATGAGCTGATTAAAGAGATTGAGGCGCTGACGCAGGGCAATTACAGCCCCAGCCCCGGCGTCATCTATCCGACGCTCGACCTGCTGCAGGATCAGGGATTGATTAGCGTAGAAGAGGAGAATGGGCGTAAAAAAATCGCTATCACTGAAGAGGGGCGCCGCCTGCGCGCCGAAAGCGGCGAGCTGTTAAGCCAAATTCAGACGCGCCTGCAGGAACGCATGGTCGGCTGCGAATTGCGCAAAAATCCGCAGATGAAACGCGCGCTGGAGAACTTTAAAGCGGTGCTGGACCTGAAGGTCAACCAGCAGAGCATCAGCGACGCTCAATTGAAACAGATCATCGGCGTGATTGACCGCGCGGCGATGGAAATCTCCCAGCTCGATTAACCTCTCGCACCACAATAGTTCCCAGGCTGCTCCATCACGCGGCAGCCTGCACCACCCCAATTCATACCGCTTCACACCCCAACGGCAGTTTATCTTGCAGCCTCAGGAATAAAACGTGCCAATAATTAAGTTATGAGATTAAATTTTGCACATTTGCGCCTTAACTTTGCGTTTATCCCGATTTTCATCGTCGCTGCCAGGCTGGCGTAATCCCTGCAATACTTAATTCAGTATCATGTGATACGCCCCCCCAGGAGCACATTTTGAACAGGTTACCTTCCAGCGCATCGGCTCTGGCCTGCAGCGCGCACGCACTGAATCTCATCGAGAAGCAATCGCTCTCCCATGACGAAATGAAAGCACTGAACCAGGAGGTGAGAGAATACTTTAAAGAACATGTGAACCCGGGGTTTCTGGAGTATAGAAAATCGGTCACAGCCGGCGGGGATTACGGAGCCGTAGAGTGGCAAGCGGGAGGGTTAAATACGCTTGTCGACACCCAGGGACAGGAGTTTATCGACTGCCTTGGTGGGTTTGGCATCTTCAATGTAGGGCACCGTAATCCAGTTGTGGTATCCGCCGTCGAAAATCAACTCGCGAAACAACCGCTTCACAGCCAGGAGCTGCTGGACCCGCTGCGGGCCATGCTGGCGAAAACGCTGGCGGCCTTAACGCCCGGCAAGCTCAAATACAGTTTCTTCTGCAATAGCGGCACGGAATCGGTGGAAGCGGCGCTGAAGCTGGCAAAAGCCTATCAGTCTCCGCGCGGCAAATTTACCTTCGTCGCCACCAGCGGCGCGTTCCACGGTAAATCGCTGGGCGCGCTGTCGGCCACCGCGAAATCGACCTTCCGTAAACCGTTTATGCCGCTGCTGCCGGGCTTCCGTCACGTGCCGTTCGGCGATATTAACGCCATGCGTTCCATTCTGAGCGAATGCAAGAAAACCGGTGATGACGTCGCGGCGGTGATCCTTGAGCCTATCCAGGGCGAAGGCGGCGTGATCCTGCCGCCGGCGGGTTACTTACCGGCGGTCCGTAAACTGTGCGACGAGTTTGGCGCGTTGCTGATCCTCGACGAAGTACAGACCGGCATGGGCCGCACCGGCAAGATGTTCGCCTGCGAGCATGAAAACGTGCAGCCGGATATTCTGTGTCTGGCCAAAGCGCTCGGCGGCGGCGTAATGCCGATCGGCGCGACGGTGGCGACGGAAGAGGTCTTCTCGGTGCTGTTCGATAACCCATTCCTGCACACCACCACCTTCGGCGGCAACCCGCTGGCCTGCGCGGCGGCGCTGGCGACGATCAACGTCTTGCTCTCGCAGAACCTGCCGGCGCAGGCGGAGCAAAAAGGCGATCTGTTGCTGGACGGCTTCCGTCAACTGGCGCGCGAATATCCGGATCTGGTGAATGAAGTTCGTGGGAAAGGCATGCTGATGGCCATTGAGTTTGTCGATAACGAGATTGGCTATAACTTTGCCAGCGAGATGTTCAGACAGCGGGTGCTGGTCGCCGGGACGTTAAACAACGCCAAGACGATCCGCGTTGAACCGCCGCTGACGCTCACCCTCGAGCAGTGCGAGCAGGTGCTGAAGGCGGCGCGCAAGGCGCTGGCGGCACTGCGCATATCGGTCGAAGAGACGTAATTCACACGCTACCCTCTCCCGCCGGGAGAGGGTATTTTAGCGTTATACCACCCGCACGCCTGCCGGCATGATGCGTTCCGGCGTCAACAGCACGCTTTCGCTTTCATCCTCGGTTTCCGCGCATAACAGCATGCACTCAGACGTTTCACCACGCATTTTGGCTTTCGCCAGATTACACAGCACCACCACCGTTTTCCCCAGCAGCTCTTCTTCGCTGTAGTAGGGCACCAGGCTGGTGACCGTCTGCAGCGTGCGGTCGCCGACATCAATCCGCGCAATGTACAGTTTGTCAGCATTGTCATGGCGCTTCACCTCGACAATCTTGCCGACGCGCATCTCCAGTTTGGCAAAATCAGCGTAAGCTACGGTATCCATCTCTCAGCTCCAGTAAATTTTTACTAAAAGATAGCAAGTTTTTGCCGTTCGTCTGCATAATGCTGAGAATAATGCTACTTCTGTCACGCTATCGCCGGGGAAAACAGCCCTCGCGCGCAGGCGTTTTTTACTGAAATAAGGTGCAGGACGCGACGCTTGCTTTACAATGGATGAGCAAACATGGGCAACGTCCGATAAAGGAAAAAGATGGCAACGCTAAAAGACATTGCGACCGAAGCGGGTGTTTCGCTGGCGACGGTTTCCCGGGTGTTAAACGACGATCCCACCCTGAACGTGAAAGAAGAGACCAAGCATCGCATTCTCGAGATTGCGGAGAAGCTGGAGTATAAAAGCAGCAGCGCGCGTAAAACGCAGGTCCTACCCGTCGGCCACCATCATATCCTGGCGCTGTACAGCTACCAGCAAGAGCTGGAAATTAACGACCCTTACTATCTCGCCATTCGCCACGGTATTGAAACCCAGTGCGAAAAGCTCGCCATCGAGCTCACCAACTGCTATCTCAATAACACCCTGCCCGAGCTGAAAAAAGTCACCGGCGTATTGATTATCGGCCAGCCGACGCGCGAGCTGCGCGAAACCGCCAGCGCGCTGACCGACAATATCTGCTTTATTGATTTCCACGAAGCCGGTAGCCCGTACGATGCGGTGGATATCGACCTGGTACGTATCGCCAAAGAGGTGGTCGACTTCTTTATCCAGCAGGGCGCGTCGCGTATTGGATTTATCGGCGGCCAGGACCAGCCCGGCAAGGCCGATATTCGCGAAGTGGCGTTTGTGGAGTACGGCCAGTTGAAGGGCGTGGTTTCAGCCGATGATATCTGGCGCGGCGGTTTTTCCAGCTCGTCCGGTTATGAGCTGGCGAAGCAGATGCTGGCGCAAGCGGAATTTCCGCGGGCGCTGTTTGTCGCCTCGGACTCCATCGCCATCGGCGTGCTGCGCGCCATTCACGAACGCGGGCTGGCGATCCCGGAAGATATTTCGCTGATTAGCGTCAACGATATCCCCACCGCGCGCTTTACCTTCCCGCCGCTGTCGACGGTGCGGATCCACTCCGAAATGATGGGTAGTCAGGGGGTGAACCTGCTGATCGAGAAGGCCCGCGATGGCCGCGCCCTGCCGCTTAACGTTTTTGTTCCCAGCGTGTTGAAGTTGCGCGGCACCACCCGTTAATCCAACCCCATCCCGGCGGCGCTTCGCTTAGCCGGGCTACCAGCCCTGGCCGGAACGCCATTCTGTAGGCCGGGTAAGGCGCAGCCGCCACCCGGCATAAAGCGGCTTCATCCCCCATCCAGTTCCCCGGCGGCGCTACGCCTGGCCGGGCTACCGGTCCTGGCCGGAACGCCATTCTGTAGGCCGGGTAAGGCGAAGCCGCCACCCGGCATAAAGTGGCTCATTTTGTGATCAAGTTAAAGTAAATCATCCCTGACGATTTTATTTAGTAAAAGTTTTACTAAAATGAGTTTTATCTTATTAAGCCGTTCAGGGAGGCGATATGAATCGCTGGGAAAACCTTCAACTCACTCATGAAAACAGGCTGCCGCCGCGGGCGTATTTCTTCTCTTACGACTCACTGGCCCAGGCGCGGACCTTCGCCCGCGAAACCAGCAGCCGCTTCCTGTCCCTCAGCGGGCAGTGGAACTTTCGCTTTTTCACCAACCCGCTGCTGGTACCGGAGAGCTTTACCTCATGCTATCAGAACGAGTGGGGGCCAATTACCGTACCGGGTATGTGGCAGATGGAAGGCCACGGCCAGCTGCAGTACACCGACGAAGGTTTCCCCTTCCCCATCGACGTGCCCTATGTCCCGACCGATAACCCGACCGGCGCCTACCAGCGCCTGTTCACCCTCGGCGACGGCTGGCAGGGCAAACAAACCATCATCAAATTCGATGGCGTCGAAACCTATTTCGAAGTCTACGTTAACGGTCAGTACATCGGCTTTAGCAAAGGCAGCCGCCTGACCGCCGAGTTCGATATCAGCGCGGCGGTGCAAACCGGCGATAACCTGCTGTGCGTGCGCGTGATGCAGTGGGCGGACTCCACCTATATTGAAGATCAGGACATGTGGTGGTCGGCGGGCATTTTCCGCGACGTCTATCTGGTGGGGAAAAATCCGCTGCACGTGCAGGATTTCACCGTGCGCACCGATTTTAACGATGACTACATCGACGCGACCCTCTCCTGCCAGCTGACGCTGGAAAACCTGGCTCCGCAGACGGCGGCGGCGACGCTGGAATATACCCTGTTCGACGGCGAAAAGGCGCTTTATTCGGGCAACGTCGGTCAACTGCAGGTCAGCCAGCAGCTGAACACTGGCTTCACGATTGATGTGAGCGCGCCGCAGCAGTGGTCGGCGGAAAGCCCGTATCTTTATCATCTGGTGCTGACGTTAAAGAACGCCGCCGGCGAGGTGCTGGAAATCATCCCGCAGCGCGTCGGTTTCCGCGATATCAAAGTGCGCGACGGCCTGTTCTATATCAATAACCGCTACGTGATGCTGCACGGCGTAAACCGCCACGATAACGATCATCTGAAAGGCCGCGCGGTCGGCATGGATCGCGTGGAAAAAGATCTGCTGCTGATGAAGCAGCACAACATCAACTCGGTGCGCACCGCCCACTACCCGAACGACCCGCGTTTCTATGAAATGTGCGATATCTACGGACTGTTCGTGATGGCGGAAACCGACGTGGAGTCCCACGGTTTCGCCAACGTCGGCAACCTCAGCGCCATCACCGACGACCCGGCCTGGGAACACATCTACGTTGAGCGCATCGTGCGCCACGTGCACGCGCAGAAAAACCATCCGTCGATCGTCATCTGGTCGCTGGGTAACGAATCCGGTTATGGCTGCAACATCCGCGCCATGTACCACGCCACCAAAGCGCTGGATGATACCCGACTGGTGCACTACGAAGAGGATCGCGACGCCGAGGTGGTGGATATCATCTCCACGATGTATACCCGCGTACCGCTGATGAACGAATTCGGCGAGCACCCACATGAAAAACCACGCATTATTTGCGAATACGCCCATGCGATGGGCAACGGTCCCGGCGGACTAACTGAATATCAGAACGTTTTTTACCAGCACGACTGTATCCAGGGCCACTACGTGTGGGAATGGTGCGACCACGGTATTCAGGCCAGCGACGAAAACGGCGCGGTGTGGTACAAATTCGGCGGCGATTATGGTGACTACCCGAACAACTACAACTTCTGTCTTGATGGCCTGATTTTCTCCGACCAGACGCCGGGGCCGGGCCTGCGCGAATACAAACAGGTCATCGCCCCGGTAAAAGTGCAGGCGCGGGATATCTGCCGCGGCGAACTGCGGGTGGAAAACAAACTGTGGTTCTCCACTCTCGATGACTACACCCTGCGCGTTGAAGTGCGCGCCGAAGGCGAAACGCTCTCCAGTCAGTTGCTGAAAGTGAAAGACCTGGCGCCGAACAGCGGCCGCGACCTGCAAATCGCCCTCCCGCAGCTCGACGAACGTGAAGCTTTCGTCAACATCATGGTGACCAAAGATTCGCGCACCCCGTATAGCGAAGCCAATCACGATATCGCCGTCTATCAGTTCCCGCTTAAAGCGCGAACCGCCGCGCGAACGCCGCTGTTAAACGCCAGCGCCACGCCACTGCAGATTGTCGATGAACGCCTCAGCTACACCATCTGCGGCCATAACTTCCGCGTGGTGTTCAGCAAGGTCAGCGGCAAACTGAGCGAATGGCAGTTCAACGGCGTCGACCAGGTAACCCGCGAGCCGAAGATTAACTTCTTCAAGCCAATGATTGATAACCATAAACAGGAATACGAAGGACTGTGGCAGCCGGCCCACCTGCAGATAATGCAGGAGCATCTGCGCGAATTCAGCGCTGAAATAGAGGGCGAAACGGTGGTGATCACCACCCGCAGCGTGATTGCGCCGCCGGTGTTCGACTTCGGTATGCGTTGTACCTATCGCTGGCAGATTACCCCACAGGGCCACATCAACGTTGAGCTGGCCGGCGAGCGCTACGGCGACTATCCACACATCGTCCCGTGCATCGGCTTTATGCTGGGCATTAACGGTGAGTTCGACCAGGTGAACTACTATGGCCGCGGGCCGGGCGAGAACTACGCCGACAGCCAGCAAAGCAACATCATTGATATCTGGCATACCACCGTCGACGATATGTTCGTCAATTATCCGTTCCCGCAGAACAACGGTAATCGTCAGCACGTGCGCTGGGCATCGTTCAGCGACCGCCACGGCAGCGGTCTGTTGGTCGTTCCGCGCAATACGCTCAACATCAGCGCCTGGCATTATACGGCAGAAAACCTGCACGCCGCCCAGCACTGCAACGAACTGCAGCGCAGCGATGACATCACCCTGAATATCGATGCGCAACTGCTCGGCCTCGGCTCCAACTCCTGGGGCAGCGAAGTGCTGGATAGCTGGCGCGTCTGGCTCAACACCTTCAACTATGGCTTTACGCTGCTGCCGCTGGAGGGCGGATGCGGCACCTCGCAGGTACTGGCGAACCATAGCTTCGGCGCCGGTTTCTTTTCCCCCGTTGCACACAGCGAGGCTGAACAATGAGAATTCTCGATAATTTAGAACAGTTTAAGCAGGTTTATCATAGCGGCCGCAAATGGCAGCGCTGCGTGGAAGCCATCAATAACATCGACAACATCCGCCCGGGTGTGGCGCATTCCATTGGTGATTCGCTCTCCTATCGGGTGGAAAACGATAGTACGACCGACGCGCTATTTGTCGGCAATCGCCGCTACTTTGAGGTGCACTATTACCTGCAGGGGCAGCAGAAAATCGAGTTTGCCGCCAAAGAAAATCTGCAAACCGTCGCCTGCTACCGCGACGAAACCGATCGCGAATACCTGAAAGGGATCGGTGAAACGGTGAAGGTTCACGAAGGGCAGATGGTGATTTGCGATATCGACGAAGCCTACCGCTTTATCTGCGATGCGCCGGTAAAAAAAGTGGTGCTGCGAGTCACGGTTGAAGACGGATACTTCCTCAATAAGTAAACCCGCATTAAGCGACAAGGGAGGTCAACGGGTAAGCCCGTTGGCCTTTCGGTTCCAGCCCGCTGCGGCGGGTAGATGAATGATTGGAGGACGTATGTCCGAATCTGTACGTGCCAAAATCGGCAAGTTCGCGCTGCTATCGATGGCCTTTACCGCCGTCTTTAACGTGCGAAATATCGTCAATAACAACATTGAGTTAGGGCTCAGTTCCGCGCCTATCTTCTTATTCGCCACTATCGTTTACTTTATCCCATTCGTGTTTATCATCGCCGAATTCGTCTCGGCCAACAAACACTCCGAATCCGGGATGTACGCATGGCTGAAGCAGCCGCTGGGGACCCGCGCCGCCTATCTTGGTTCCTTCCTCTACTGGTTTGTGAACCTGTTCTTTTTCCTCTCGCTGTTGCCGAACGTGGTGGCCTACGCCTCATACGCGATCACCGGTTACGCGATCCCCTTCTCGCCGATGGTGACCTCGCTTATCTCCATCGTGCTGTTCGCCATGGCTACCCATATATCCACCAAAGGGGCGACCTGGCTGGGTAAAATTTCCGAATGCGTAGCCTACGGCGTGTTCGCTTTGTTCGCGATTTACGTCGTCGGCGCGCTGACCGCGCTGGGTTCCGGTCACGTCCCGGCGCAGCCGATTACCCTGGCGGCGATGGAGCCGACCATCAACTGGGCGACGCTCGGTATCATGTGCTGGATTTTCCAGGCCGCGGGCGGCGCGGAAACCGTTGCCGCCTACCTCAACGACACCAAGGGCGGGCAGAAATCCTTTATTAAAGTCATCATCACCGCCGGAGTGCTGATTGGCGGTATGTACGCCTTAGGTTCGCTGCTGGTTAACGTCTTTGTCGCCCGTGAAAACCTGACCTACGCCGGCGGAATGGTGGAAATCTTTACCGGTCTCGGCGCCTACTTCCACATTTCTGAAGCGCTGATGGGCCGCTTCGTCGGCATCATCCTGTTTATCGCTATCTTCGGCAGCATGATGATGTGGACCGCCGCGCCGGTCAAAATCCACTTCTCGGAAATCCCGAAAGGTATCTACGGCCAGAAAACCACCGAGCTGAACGCCCACGGCGTGCCGGTACGCGCCGCCTGGTGGCAGTTCCTGTTCGTCTTCCTGATGCTGATTGTTAACGGCTTCGGCTCCGCCAGCGTGCAGCAGATGATGAACACCGCCATTAATCTCACCGCCGGTACCGCCATGCTGCCGCCGCTGTTCATCATGGCCGCCTACTTCGTCTTCCGCTGGAAACACGATGACACGCCGCGCGATTTCCGTATGGGCTCAAGGAAAGTGGGCATGAGCGTGGTATCGATGCTGATTGTGATTTTCGTGGTTAGCATGACCGCTTCGGCCTTCCCGCCGGGCGTCGATCTGGTTAACGCTTTCTTTATCAACGTCTTTATGACCGCGGTCTTCTCCGGCCTGGCGTGGTGGTGGATCACCCGCTTTGAAAAAAAGCAGCAACGTCTGCGCGCCGCGGCGCCGGTTAACGCTGCCGCCGCCGGTAAATAACGTTCCTGTCGTCCCGTCAGCCCCTGGTCGGCTGGCGGGATTTTTTTAACCCTCTCCTGATTACGTATTACTCAACCTTTTTCGTGATCGAGTTAAAGCTATTCGGTTTCTTTACTTCTATTTACTAAAACTTTTACTAAAATCAACATTAATTCTTAACTACCTCTACCCTACAAACAACACAACCCCTTCAGCGACCCTCTGAAGGACAATGTGTGGAGATGTGTTATGTCTGATACTAAACGTAATACCATCGGCAAGTTCGGCCTGCTATCGCTGACCTTTGCCGCCGTTTACAGTTTCAATAACGTCATCAACAACAATATCGAACTGGGGCTGGCGTCGGCGCCGATGTTCTTCCTCGCTACCCTGTTCTACTTCATTCCGTTTTGCCTGATTATCGCCGAGTTCGTGTCACTGAATAAAAACTCCGAGGCCGGGGTTTACGCCTGGGTGAAGAGTTCGCTCGGCGGCCGTTGGGCGTTTATCACCGCCTATACTTACTGGTTCGTAAACCTGTTTTTCTTCACCTCGCTGCTGCCGCGCGTGATCGCCTATGCCTCTTACGCCTTCCTCGGCTACGAATACATTCTGACGCCGTTCGCCACCACCGTGTTGAGCATGGCGCTGTTCGCTTTCTCCACCTGGATCTCCACCAACGGCGCGAAAATGCTGGGGCCTATCACCTCCGTTACCTCATCGCTGATGCTGCTGCTGACGCTCTCCTATATTTTGCTGGCCGGTACCGCGCTGGTGGGCGGCGTGCAGCCAGCGGATCCGATCACCGTCGAGGCGATGATCCCTAACTTCAACTGGGCGTTCCTCGGTATTACCACGTGGATCTTTATGGCGGCGGGCGGCGCGGAATCGGTGGCGGTGTACGTCAACGATGTGAAAGGCGGCTCGAAATCCTTCGTCAAAGTGATCATTCTCGCCGGGATCTTCATCGGCGTGCTGTACTCGATCTCCTCCGTGCTGATCAACGTCTTCGTCAGCAGCAAAGAGCTGAAGTTTACCGGCGGATCGGTGCAGGTGTTCCACGGCCTGGCGGCTTACTTTGGCCTGCCGGAAATGCTGATGAACCGCTTCGTAGGCCTCGTTTCGTTTACCGCGATGTTTGGCTCGCTGCTGATGTGGACCGCCACCCCGGTTAAAATTTTCTTCTCGGAAATTCCCTCCGGCATCTTTGGTAAAAAAACCGTCGAGCTCAATGAGAACGGCGTCCCGGCGCGCGCGGCCTGGATCCAGTATCTGATCGTCATTCCGCTGATGATTATCCCGACGCTGGGATCCAACACCGTGCAGGATCTGATGAACACCATCATCAACATGACCGCCGCCGCTTCCATGCTGCCGCCGCTGTTCATCATGCTGGCCTACCTCAACCTGCGCCGCAAACTCGACCATCTGCCGCGCGATTTCCGCATGGGCTCGCGTACCACCGGCATCGTGGTGGTATCCATGCTGATTGTGATTTTCGCCATCGGCTTCATCGCCTCAACCTTCCCAACCGGCGGCAACATCCTGACCATTATTTTCTACAACGTTGGCGGGATCGTGATTTTCCTTGGCTTCGCGTGGTGGAAATACAGCAGATACGTCAAAGGATTAACCCAGGAACAACAACAAATAGAAGCGGCTCCGGCTTCCCATACCTCTTAAATACCTTAAAAAAATGAAAACTAACCCTTACTTATACGGGGCACTCGTTGCCCTGGCTTTTTGCGCCCCTGCGGCGGCCGCTGAGACTGTCCATCCGGCCGAGCACGACGATACCAAAACGCCGGAATTAACCACCACCTCCTATCGCTTTTACGGCGAATTGGGGGTTGGCGGATACATGGATTTAGAAGGCGAGGACAAACATAAATACAGCGATGGCACCTATATCGAGGGCGGGCTGGAGGTCAAAAACGGCCACTGGTTCGGGCTGATTTACGGCGAAGCCTGGACGGTACAGGCCGATAGCCAGGGCAATGCCTGGACGCCCGGCCACAGCTGGGGCGGCGTGGAAGGCGGCCTTAACCGCCTCTATGGCGGCTATAAAACCGATAACAACACCGAGATCATGCTCAGCCTGCGCCAGGACTCGTCGCTGGACGACCTGCAGTGGTGGGGCGACTTTACCCCCGATCTGGGTTATGTGATCCCCAATACCCGCGACATCATGTACGCGCTGAAGGTACAAAACCGCAGCGGCGATTTCCGCTATAGCGTCACCGCCACGCCGGCCGGTCATCACGATGAAAGCAAGGCCTGGCTGCACTTCGGCAAATATGATCGCTATGACGATAAGTACACCTATCCGGCAATGGTCAACGGCTACGTGCAGTACGACATCGTCAAAGATGTCACCTGGATGAACGGCCTTGAAGTGACCGACGGCACCGGACAGCTATTCCTGACCGGCGTTCTGTCGCCCAATCTGGCCTTCCGCGCCTGGCACCATACCGGCCGCGCCAAAGGGCTGGATGTTCCCGGCAGTGAAACCGGCTTTATGGCCAGCGCCATGTATGAAGCATTAAGCGGGCTCTACTTCTCCACCGCATACAGCTACGCCAAACACCGCCCGGACCACGCCGCTGATGAAACCACCGCGTTTATGCAATTTGGCATCTGGTACGAATACGGCGGCGGGCGTTTCGCCACCGCCGCCGACAGCCGTTTCTATACCAGCAACGCCAGCGGCGACCCGAGCGACAAAATTTTCCTGATGCAATACTTCTACTGGTAACAAGGAGCCGAGATACCATGAACCTCACCACTACGCTGACGCCGCTGGCCTGCGCGCTGATGCTGAGTTTTTCCGCCCACGCCGTCACCGCGCAGGCGTTTAAAAACGTCATCGATCGTAGCGGCGCGCCGCAGTATATGCAGGATTTCGACGCCGATGACCACCAGCGCTTCAACCCCTTTTTCGACCTCGGGGCGTGGCACGGCCACCTGCTGCCCGACGGCCCGGCGACCATGGGCGGTTTCCCCGGCCCGGCGCTGCTGACCGAAGAGTACATCAACTTTATGGCCACCAACTTCGATCGCCTGACGGTGTATCAGAACGGCAAAAAGGTCGATTTCACCCTGCAGGCCTGGAGCCTGCCCGGCGCGCTGAAACAAACGCTGACCGCGCCCGGCGTGAAGGTGGAGATGATGCTGCGCTTCGCCAGCGCCCATACCTCGCTAGTGGAGACCAAAATCACCAGCAACACTCCACTGAAGCTGGTGTGGGATGGCGAACTGCTGGAAAAACTGGCCGCCAAAGAGGGTAAAGCGCTGTCGGGCAAAACCATTGATCAAGCTTTCCCGGACTATCAGCGCCGTCTGAGCGCCACGCCCGACGGCCTGACGGTCAGCTTTGGCAAGGTTCGCGCCGCCTCTGACCTGATGACTTCCGGCGAATCGCAGTATCAAATCCACCGTTCGCTGGCAACCGAGACCCGTATCGACGGTCACCGCTTCACCAGCAGCGCGGAGATCCGCGGCTCCACCACCCTCTACACCACTTATTCGCACCTGCTCACCGCGGAGCAAGCGCGGCGGGAAAAAGCGCAGATCCGCGATATTCTGGCGCGCCCGGCTTACTATCTCACCGCCTCCGAACAGCGCTGGGACGGCTATCTGCAAAAAGGTCTCAGCAATCCAGACGCTACCGCCGAACAGACCCGCGTGGCGGTGAAAGCCATTGAGACGCTCAACGGCAACTGGCGCGCGCCGGGCGGCGCGGTGCATTACCACACCGTCACCCCATCCGTGACCGGCCGCTGGTTCTCCGGCAACCAGACCTGGCCGTGGGATACCTGGAAGCAAGCCTACGCCATGGCCCACTTCAACCCGGATATCGCCAAAGAGAATATCCGCGCCGTCTTCTCCTGGCAGATTAAAGCCAATGATAAGGTGCGCCCGCAGGATGCCGGATTTGTGCCCGATCTGATTGCCTGGAACCTGAGCCCCGAGCGCGGCGGCGACGGCGGCAACTGGAACGAACGCAACACCAAGCCAAGCCTCGCGGCCTGGTCGGTGATGGAGGTGTATAACGTCACCAAAGATAAAGCATGGCTGGAAGAGATGTATCCGAAGCTGGTGGCCTATCACGACTGGTGGCTACGCAACCGCGACCATAACGGTAACGGCGTGCCGGAGTATGGCGCGACCCGCGATAAGGCGCACAACACCGCCGACGGCGCCATGCTGTTCACGGTGAAAAAAGGGCAAACCGAGCAGACGCTTTCCGGCCTTAGCGCCTACGAGCAGGTGACGGCCAAAGGCGATTACGACAACCTCAAAATCCCGGCGCAGGTAGCGGCATCGTGGGAATCCGGGCGCGACGATGCGGCGGTATTTGGTTTTATCGATAAAGAACAGCTGGATAAATACGTCGCCAACGGCGGCAAACGCAGCGACTGGACGGTGAAATTCGCCGAAAACCGCGACCGCAACGGCAACCTGCTGGGGTATTCGCTGCTTCAGGAGTCGGTCGATCAGGCCAGCTATATGTACAGCGATAACCACTATCTGGCGCAGATGGCGACGATTCTTGGCAAAGCGGAAGAGGCAAAGCGCTATCAGGCGCTGGCGGCGAAGCTGGCGGATTATATCAATACCTGCATGTTCGACCCGCAGACTCGCTTCTATTACGACATTCGTATCGAGGAACAACCGCTGGCCAACGGCTGCGCCGGTAAACCGATCGTCGAGCGCGGCAAAGGGCCGGAAGGCTGGTCGCCGCTGTTTAACGGCGCAGCGACGCAGCAACATGCTGACGATGTGGTTTCGGTGATGCTCGACCCGAAAGAGTTCAACACCTTTGTGCCGCTGGGCACCGCCGCGCTGACCAACCCGGCCTTTGGCGCCGATATTTACTGGCGCGGACGAGTGTGGGTGGATCAGTTCTGGTTCGGCCTGAAGGGAATGGAGCGCTACGGTCATCGCGATGAGGCGCTGAAGCTGGCGGACGCCTTCTTCCAGCACGCCAAAGGCTTAACCGCCGATGGCCCTATTCAGGAGAATTACAATCCGCTGACCGGCGCCCAGCAGGGGGCGCCCAACTTCTCGTGGAGCGCGGCGCATTTATATATGTTGTATAACGAGTTTTTCCGTAAGTAGTAATTCCCCTCACCCTAACCCTCTCCCCACAGGGGAGAGGGAACCGTCCGATGCCGTTTTTCTCCCTCTCCCCACAGGGGAGAGGGAACCGTTCGATGCCGTTTTTATTCATTGCTCCGGCCCGCTTTTCTCCCTCTCCCACTGGAGAGAGGGAACCGTCCGATGCCGTTTTTATTCACTGCTCCGGTCCGCTTCTCTCACTCTCCCACTGGAGAGAGGGAACCGTTCGATGCCGTTTTTATTCAATGCTCCGGCCCGCTTTTCTCACTCTCCCACTGGAGAGAGGGAACCGTTCGATGCCATTTTTATTCAATGCTCCGGCCCGCTTTTCTCACTCTCCCACGGGAGAGAGGGAACCGTCCGATACCGTTTTTCTCCCTCTCCCACTGGAGAGAGGGAACCGTTCGATGCCGTTTTTATTCACTGCTCCGGCCCGCTTTTCTCCCTCTCCCACTGGAGAGAGGGAACCGTTCGATGCCGTTTTATTCACTGCTCCGGCCCGCTTTTCTCCCTCTCCCCTCGGGAGAGGGTCGGGGTGAGGGCTCGTCTCACACCGCCGGTAATAGGCCGATAAAGCTGCGTTTCTGCCGCGGCTGCGACATCATCTCCTCCAGCTTTTCGACGCAGGCTAAATAGTGCGGCGTCTTCTTATGCGCCAGCACCGCCTCATCGTCTTTATAGGCTTCGTAGATAAAAAAGCGGGTTTTCACCTCTGGATCCTGCAGGACATCAAAGCGCAGGTTGCCCGGTTCCCGCAGCGCGCCTTCGTGGTTGGCGCGAAACACCTCGAGAAACTCATCCACCCGCTCGGGTTTAATATTGATCTCCACCAGCGTGACGTTCATTTCAGCTCTCCCTGTTTTTCTTCCTGCCAGAACTGATACGCTTCGCGCGCGTTCAGATTCTCATGCACCACCTTTTTCACCGCCTTCAGCATCGCACGCGGGGCGCTGGACTGGAAAATATTGCGCCCCATATCCACCCCGGACGCCCCCTGGTCAATTGCCCGCCAGCACATCTCCAGCGCCTCATGCTCCGGCAGTTTTTTACCGCCGGCGATGACGATCGGCACCGGACAGCTAGCGGTTACTTTTTCAAAACCTTCCTCAACGAAATAGGTCTTCACAAACTGCGCCCCCATTTCGGCGGCAATCCGGCTGGCCAGCGAGAAGTAGCGCGCATCGCGGGCCATCTCTTTGCCGACGCCGGTAACCGCCAGGACCGGCATACCGTAGCGATTGCCGGCATCCACCAGTTTGATGATGTTATTGATCGACTGATGTTCGTATTCGCTGCCGATATAGACCTGCGCCGCCACCGCGCAAACGTTGAGACGCAGCGCGTCTTCCATCGCCACCGCCACGCATTCGTTAGAGAGTTCGCTCAAAATCGAATTACCGCCGGAGGCGCGCAGCACCACCGGCTTATTGGTGGCCGCCGGTACCTGGCTGCGCAGTACGCCGCGGGTGCACATCAGCACATCGGTGTCGGCAAACAGCGGCGCAATCGACAGGTCGATACGCTCAAGCCCGGTCGTTGGCCCCTGGAAGTAGCCGTGATCGAAGGCCAGCATCACCGTGCGGTTGCTGTGCGGATTAAAGATGCGCGCCAGCCGCGACTGCATGCCCCAATCCAGCGAGCCGCAGCCTTTCAGGGTATACAGCGTGTTCTGCTGCGGGCGGTCGATACCGAAGTCCTTACCCTCTTTGATGTCGTCTAAATCAGCCATCTCATCCTCCGTCAGAAGTCGTAGTTGTTGATATTCTCTTTGCTGAACACCACGCGCTCCGGCAGCAGCACGATACCGTTGCCCTTCGCTTCATACTGGTAGCCCTGCACGCTATTCGGTTCGACCTTCAGCGAGCCGATATCTTTCACCTCAACGCTATCGCCTACGTTAAGATCGCCCTTTTTCAGCAATCGATCGGCGACGTTAACCGCAATTTTGCCCTGCTGAACCACATCCCACAGGCCGAAAGCTTTCACCGTGCCGCGCTCAACGTACGGGCGCATCACGTTCGGAGTACTAAAGCCGACGATCGCCACGCCCTGACGCTTGAGGTTCTCCGCCGCCTGCGCCGCCGCCGGCAGCGCATTGGCATCCGGCGCGATAATGGCGTCGAGATCCGGATAGGCTTTTAAAATCCCCTCGGCGGTTTGCAGCGATTTGGTGGCATCGTTATAGCCAAACTGGGTGGTGACGATTTGCCACTGCGGATGCTCTTTTTCGATTTTGGCTTTGGCTTCCTTCACCCACTGGTTCTGGTCGGTCACCGTCGGGCTGGAGTAGAAAAACGCCACTTTGGCGGCTGGTTTGCTGACCTGCTTTTCCGCCATCTCCACCAGCAGGCCGCCGAGCTGCTGCGGCGTGCCCTGGTTGATATAGATGCTGCGGCACTCCGGTTTGGTATCGGAATCCCAGGTCAGGACTTTCACCCCGCGCTGCATCGCCCGCTTCAGCGCCGGGCACAGGCCGTCCGGCGAGACGGCGGAGACGATAATCGCGTTGTAGCCCTGGTTGACGAAGTTGTTGATAAGCTGCACCTGGCCGGAGACGCTGGGCTCGGTCGGGCCGTCATAGGTGACATCAACGCCCAGCGCTTTCCCCGCCTCTTTCGCGCCGTTGCCGCCGCTGGTAAAGAAGCCGACGCCAACCAGCTTCGGAATAAAGGCGATGCGGTCCGCCGCCTGCGCGGTAACCACGCTCATCGTCAGCGCCAGCACGATCAGTTTTAATTTCATTTTATGCTCCGATTGTTTTATGCGAGAAAAGACGCCGCCAGGTTGCGCGCACCCATTCACGGTGCAGGCTCAGCGAACGCCCCATCACCACCACAACCAACAGCGCCCCTGACAGCGCGCTCGACACCTGGTTGGGGATGCCGACCATCTGTAAACCCTGTTGCAGATACCCCACCAGCAACGCCGCCAGCGCGGTACCCAGTATCGATCCCGAGCCGCCGTAAATATTGGCCCCGCCAAGCACCGCCGCGGTCAGCGCCGGCATCAGCAGGTCGCGACCTAAATCCGAACGCGCCGAGCCGAAATAGGAGACCATCACCAGCGCTGCAACCGCCGATGCGACGCCAACCAGGCCATACAGCACGTACGGGATGCCGTTCACCGACAGCGCGGCATAGCGCGCGGCGCGCGGGTTTTGCCCGAGTAAAAAGAGGTGGCGGCCAAAGCGCCCGCGATGGGCCAGCAGCCAGAAGAAAAAGGTGATAATCGCGAACAGCACCAGCGGCAGCGGCAGTCCTGCGAGGGTTAAATTGGCGAAGGCGGTGAAGCTATCGGGAAAACCGCCAATCCCCTCGTAACCGGTCGCGCCGGCCATCCCGGAAAGCAGCAGCGCGCCGCCACCGTACAGATACAGCGTCCCGAGGGTGATCACCAGCGGGCTGATGCCGGTGTAGTGAATCAGCGCGGCGTTAAATAACCCGCACAGCAGCCCCAATAGCAACGTCAGCGATACCGCCAGCCACAGCGGCCAGCCCGCCTGGGTCATTACGCCGAGGGCGATAGCGCACAGGCCGATGGTCGAGCCCAGCGAAATATCGATCCCGCCGCTGATGATCACCAGCGTCAGCGGCAGCGCGACGATGCCGATGCAGATAAAGTCGCTGGTGCTAAAGAGCAGCATATTGAGATCCAGCATGCGCGGATTCAACGCGCCGAATAGCAGGATTTCCGCGATCAGCAACGCCAGCAGCGCGCTTTCCCAGTTAAGCTTCAGCTTCATTTAAGCCACCTCTTTGCTTTTGCGTTCGGGAAAGCGGGCAACCTGTTTGCCCCCTTTATTACCGGGCTGGAAACGGCTGTACTTTAGCGCCCGCTGATGGCGGGCCAGCGCCTGGCGCAGGCGGCCATCGAGCACTAGCACGCCGAGCAGCACCAGGCCGGCGATAAAGTCATTCCACCAGGCGGGAAGGCGGAACAGCACCAGCACGGTGTCGATTTGGGTGAGGAAAAAGGCGCCGAGAAACGCGCCGAGCAGCGTACCGGTACCGCCGAGCAACGAGATCCCGCCCAGTACGCAGGCGGCGATGGCTTTCATCTCCAGCCCGCTGCCGGTCTGATTAGGCACAAAACCAATTTGCGCGGCGAAGACGATCCCGGCGCAGGCCGCCAGCATGCCGTTGAGGGTAAAGGCCAGCATCCGCGTGCGGTTGACCGCCACGCCCAGCTGACGCGCGGCGGCGAGATTATCGCCAACGGCGTAAAAATCACGACCAAAGGCGGTGCGCGACAGCAGCCAGCCGCCCGCCAGCAGCAGCGCCAGCACCAGCCAGCCCAGCGGCGACACGCCAATAAACGCGGGCTCCGAGAGCGATTTCAGGCTGTCGGGCAAGCCCTCGATCCATTTCCCGCCGGTCCACAGCAGCATCACTCCGCGATACAACCCCAGCGTACCGAGCGTCGCGACGATCGCCGGAATGCGCAGTCCCACGACCAGCAGGCCGTTAAAAGCCCCGGCCAGCGCGCCAATCGCCAGCGCGAAGGCGATAGCCGTCGCCAGCCCGTAACCGTTGTTCAGCGCCACGCCGACGGCGATGGCGCACAGCCCAACGGTCGAGCCTACCGACACATCAATATTGCGGGTCAGCATCACCAGCGTCGCGCCTAATGCCAGCAGGCAGAGGATCTGCGAGCTGGCGAAAATCATCGCCAGGGTCTGCAGGCTGAAATAGGCTGGATTGAGCGCCACCAGCACAACAAAGAGCGCCACGATGGCAAAGAAGGCGCTCAGTTCGCGATTCTTCAGTAACGTTTTCATGCCTGCCCTCCGAAGGCCAGGGTCATCATGCGATCGACGGTGACCGCCTGCCGCGCCAATTCGCCACTGTAGCGGCCCTGATGCATCACCAGCACCCGGTCGGCCAGGCCAACGAACTCATCCAGATCGCTGGAGATCATCAACACCGCCACGTTTTGCGCGGCAACGCTTTTTAGCAGTTGATAGATATCGGCGCGGGCGGAGACATCCACGCCGCGCGTCGGCTCATCGACAATCAGCAGTAACGGATTGGCTTCCAGACAGCGCGCCAGCAGTACCTTCTGCTGGTTACCGCCAGAGAGAGTGCGCACCGGCTGATCGCCATCGGCCAGCTTGATCCCCAGCGCACGGTGATAGCGCTCAACCACCGCCGCCTCCCGTTTCCCCTGCTGCCACCACGACGGCTGATTGAACATCACCGTGTTCCAGCGCACCGGCGCATCGAGAAACAGCCCCGAGACCTGGCGGTCTTCCGGCAGATAGACCAGCCCGCTGGCTAGCCTGGCGCGGATACTATCGCGGCCGATCTCGCGATTCTCCAGCCAGATCCGCCCGGCGCGCGGTGGACGCAGGCCGTATAGGGTTTCAGCAAATTCGGTGCGCCCGGATCCCACCAGCCCGGCCAGACCGACGATCTCTCCGGCGCGGATCTCCAGATTGAGATCGATAAAACCTTCTCCGGTGAGATCCTCCACCCGTAGCACGGGAAAGTCCTGCGGTTGAGTACGCCGGTTGCCCGGTAGCGCCAGCCACAGCTTTTGCGTGTCGCTCAGCGCATGGTCGCGGCTGGCCGGCGTCATAGCGTTAATCAGTTGCTCATCGCGATAAGCCGCGGTCTCGCCGCTCAGCACCACCGCGCCATCGCGCATCACCGAAATATGGCTGGCAAGCTGGCGGATTTCGGGCAATTTGTGTGAGATAAAGACGATCCCAACGTCCAGCGCCTGTAACGCGCGGATCTGGCTAAAAAGCCTCTCGGTTTCACCCGGCGTTAAAGAGGCGGTGGGTTCATCCAGGATCAGGATCCTGGCCTCGCGCATCAGTCCGCGCAGGATCTCGACCATCTGTTGATCGGCTACCTCGAGCGTGCTGGCGCTGGCGTCGAGGTTGATCTGGCAGTTCAACTGCTGCAGTTTGTCCTGCAACCGCGCGGCGGTATCCGCGCGCTTCGACAGGCGGAAGAGAATGTTCTCGCGCACGCTGAGGTTGGGAAACAGCATCGGCTCCTGCGGCACCAGATAGATGCCCAGCTGGTGCGCCAGCGCCGGATTGAGACGCGCAAACGCGCGGTCGCCGAGCGTCAGTTCACCGCTGTCCGGCGTTTCAACGCCAGCGATGATCTTCATCAGCGTTGATTTACCCGCGCCGTTGCCGCCCATCAGCGCATGCACCTGGCCCGCGCATAGCGTGAAATCGATGCCCTTCAGCACCCCAACGCCGGAGAACTGTTTGCAAATCTGACGAGCTTCAAACAGTGGCTTCATCATCGCGCCTCGATTGAACAAATGATTTTTAAATTTAATAATGTTCAAAAGCGTAGACGGTGAACTATATTTACAACCGTGCGAAGATCACACTTTGGTGCTTTAGATCGTCAGGAATAAATGCGCCAGCGATGAAAGATCCGTTTTGCCAGTCGGCTCACACTTTCCGACCGCGCAATAGCGAACATATGATCTAAATTTTTATAAGAGTTCAATTTATGAGCGAAAAACGCATTACGGAAGAGAACCGCTACGCCGGGCTGGCGTTAGCCGAGGAAGAGCTGGTGGCGCGGGTGGCGTGGTGTTACTACCACGATGGCCTGACGCAAAATGACATCGGCGAGCGTTTGGGGCTGCCACGGCTGAAGATTTCCCGCCTGCTGGAGAAAGGCCGCCAGTCCGGAGTGATCCGTGTGCAGATCAACTCGCGCTATGAGGGCTGCCTGGCGCTGGAAAGCGAACTCCAGCAGCGTTTTGGCCTCAAGCTTGCCCGCGTGCTGCCGGCGCTCAATACCCCGCCGATGAATACCCGGCTGGGGATCGGCGCGGCGCAGTCGCTGATGGGCATTCTGCAACCGGGGCAATTATTGGCGGTCGGGTTCGGCGAAGCCACCATGAGCTGCCTGCAGCATCTCAGCGGATTTATTGGCTCGCAGCAGGTGCGGCTGGTGACCCTCTCCGGCGGCGTCGGCCCTTATATGACCGGCATCGGCCAGCTTGATGCCGCCTGCAGCGTCAGCATTATTCCGGCGCCGCTGCGGGTCTCTTCGGCGGAGGTCGCCGAGATCCTGCGCCGCGAGTCGAGCGTGCGCGACGTGATGCTGGCGGCGATGGCGGCGGACGCGGCGGTGGTTGGCATTGGCGCCATCGATCAGCGGCGCGACGCCACCATTTTACGCTCCGGCTATATCAGCGAGGGCGAACAGCTGATGTACGCGCGCAAAGGCGCGGTCGGCGACATTTTAGGTTATTTCCTGCAGGCCGACGGCCGGCCGGTAGAAGGACTGGAGATCCATCGGGAACTCCTCGGCGTAACCCTTGATGAGCTGGCGCAGCTGCCCACCATCGTCGGCGTCGCCGGGGGAGAACAAAAAGCGCAGGCGATTCATGCCGCTCTGATTGGCAAGCGCATTAATGGCCTGGTAACGGAAGAGACAACAGCACGCGCGGTGCTCGCACTGGCCTCCTGACGGCCTGGCGCCGCGCGACAACAGCGAGGCGCATGTCATGAGTTACCTGTTAGCGTTAGATGCCGGGACCGGCAGCATTCGGGCGGTCATTTTCGATCTTAATGGCCGCCAGCTGGCGGTAGGCCAGGCCGAATGGAAACACCTGAGCGTTGATAACGTCCCCGGCTCGATGGAGTTCGACCTTACTACCAACTGGCAGCTGGCCTGCCAGTGCATTCGCCAGGCGCTCGACGCCGCCCGACTCTCTGCCGCCGATATTCAGTCCGTCGCCTGCTGTTCGATGCGCGAAGGGATCGTCCTCTATGACCGCGACGGCGAGGCCATCTGGGCCTGCGCCAACGTCGATGCCCGCGCCAGCCGCGAAGTGGCGGAGCTTAAGGAGATCCACGACTATCGTTTTGAATCCGAGGTGTACGAGGTCTCGGGACAAACCCTGGCGCTAAGCGCCATGCCGCGCCTGCTGTGGCTGGCGCACCACCGCCCCGATATCTACCGCAAAGCGGCGACCATCACCATGATCAGCGACTGGCTGGCGGCGAAGCTTTCCGGCGAGCTGGCGGTCGACCCGTCAAACGCCGGCACCACCGGCATGCTCGATCTGTTCAGCCGCGACTGGCGCCCGGCGCTGCTGGATATGGCCGGACTGCGCGCCGATATGCTGTCGCCGGTCAAAGAGACCGGTACCCTGCTGGGCGCCGTCACCGAAGCGGCGGCGCAGCAGAGCGGCCTGCGCGCCGGGACACCGGTGGTGATGGGCGGCGGCGACGTCCAGCTCGGCTGCCTGGGCCTTGGGGTGGTGCGTGCCGGGCAAACCGCAGTACTCGGCGGCACCTTCTGGCAGCAGGTGGTCAACCTGCCGCAGGTGCGTACCGATCCGCAGATGAATATTCGCGTTAATCCTCATGTCATTCCCGGCATGGTGCAGGCGGAATCGATCAGCTTCTTTACCGGGCTGACCATGCGCTGGTTCCGCGACGCCTTCTGCGCTGAAGAAAAACTGATTGCCGAGCGGCTCGGCGTTGATGCCTATTCGCTGCTGGAGGAGATGGCCAGCCGCGTGCCCGCCGGATCCCACGGCGTGATGCCTATTTTTTCCGACGCTATGCACTTTAAGCAGTGGTACCACGCCGCGCCGTCGTTTATTAACCTCTCCATCGATCCGGAGAAGTGCAACAAAGCGACCCTGTTCCGCGCGCTGGAGGAGAACGCGGCGATTGTCTCCGCCTGCAACCTGGCGCAGATTTCGCAGTTCTCCGGCGTGACATTCGAGAGCCTGGTGTTTGCCGGCGGCGGCTCTAAAGGCGCGCTGTGGAGCCAGATCCTCAGCGACGTCACCGGCCTGCCGGTGCGGGTGCCGGTGGTCCGCGAAGCCACCGCTCTGGGCTGCGCCATCGCCGCCGGAACCGGCGCCGGACTGTATGGCGATATGGCCAGTACCGGAGAGCGGTTAGTGAGCTGGCATCGCGAGTTCACCCCTAATCCGCAGCATCGCGAGCTGTATCAGGAGATGATGAGCAAGTGGCAAACGGTGTACGCCGATCAGTTGGGTCTGGTGGATAGCGGGCTGACAACGTCGATGTGGCAAGCGCCGGGTCTGGAGCGCCGCCAGCGCGTAGTCCCCTCACCCTAACCCTCTCCCGGTGGGAGAGGGAACCGTTCGGCACTGGCCTTGAATACCAGTGCCGATCCGCCTTTCCCCTTGCCCTTTGAGCGGGAACCGTTTGGCACTAGCCTTGAATACCGCTGCCGGTCCGCCTTTCCCCTTGCCCTTTGAGCGGAAACCGTTCGGCGCAGGCCTTGAATACCGGTGCCGATCCGCCTTTCCCCCTCGCCCTTTGGGAGAGGGAACCGTTCGGCGCAGGCCTTGAATACCGATGCCGCTCCGCCTTTCCCCCTCGCTCTTTGGGTGAGGGAACCGTTCGGCACTAGCCTTGAATACCGATGCCGATCCGCCTTTCCCCCTCGCCCTTTGGGAGAGGGAACCGTTCGGCGCAGGCCTTGAATACCGATGCCGGTCCGCCTTTCCCCCTCGCCCTTTGGGTGAGGGAACCGTTCGGCACTAGCCTTGAATACCGATGCCGATCCGCCTTTCCCCCTCGCCCTTTGGGTGAGGGAACCGTTCGGCACTAGCGTTGAATATCGGTGCCGGTCCGCCTTTCTCCCTCTCCCTTTGGGAGAGGGTCGGGGTGAGGGACAACGTGTTCCGTTCTTTGAATCCCATCACAATCACCGCACTCCCCTTTTCCCTTTTTCTCCGCGACGGCTAAATTAGTAACTCATCCGACCACATAACAATAATTTTACATTGGAAGCCACTATGAGCCGCTATCCGTCGCTTTTCGCCCCGCTTGAGCTGGGCTTCACAACGCTCAAAAACCGCGTGTTGATGGGCTCAATGCATACCGGGCTGGAAGAGTTACCGGATGGCGCGCAGCGGCTGGCGGCCTTTTACGCCGAGCGCGCCCGCCACGGCGTGGCGCTGATCGTCACCGGCGGCATCGCCCCGGCGCCCTCTGGCGTCACCATGGCCGGCGGCGCGGTACTCAATGATGCCAGCCATCTGGCGCACCATCGCCATATTACCGACGCGGTACACCAGGAAGGCGGCAAAATCGCTCTGCAGATCCTGCACACCGGGCGCTACAGCTATCAGCCCGCGCTGGTCGCCCCCTCGGCGCTACAGGCGCCGATCAACCGTTTTACGCCCCATGAACTGAGCCACGATGAGATCCTTACGCTTATCGATGATTTTGCCCACTGCGCCCAGCTGGCGCGCGAAGCGGGCTATGACGGCGTCGAAGTGATGGGCTCTGAGGGCTATCTGATTAACGAATTTCTCGCCGCGCGCACCAACCAGCGCGACGACCAATGGGGCGGCGATTATGCCAGGCGCATGCGTTTCGCCATTGAAGTGGTTAAGGCGGTGCGCCAGCGCGCCGGCCACGATTTCATTATCATCTACCGTCTGTCGATGCTCGATCTGGTCAACGGCGGTAGCACGCTGGCGGAGGTCACCGAACTGGCCCAAGCCATCGAAGCGGCGGGAGCGACAATCATTAATACCGGCATCGGCTGGCACGAAGCGCGCATTCCGACCATCGCCACGCCGGTACCGCGAGGGGCTTTCAGCTGGGTCACCCGCAAGCTGAAAGGCGCGGTGTCGATCCCGCTGATTACCACCAACCGCATCAACGATCCGCAGGTCGCGGAGGATATTCTCGCCCGCGGCGATGCCGATATGGTATCGATGGCCCGCCCGTTCCTCGCCGACGCCGAATTTATGTCGAAAGCGCAGCGCGATCGCGCCGATCAGATCAACACCTGCATCGGTTGCAACCAGGCGTGTCTCGATCGGATCTTCGCCGGCAAAGTCACCTCTTGTCTGGTCAACCCGCGCGCCTGTCATGAAACCCTGATGCCGGTCCTGCCCGCCAACGCGCCTAAACGGCTGGCGGTGGTCGGCGCCGGGCCTGCCGGCCTGGCTTTCGCCGTTAACGCCGCCGCCCGCGGCCATCAGGTCACGCTGTTCGATGCGCTCCCGGAGATCGGCGGCCAGTTTAATATCGCCAAACAGATCCCCGGCAAAGAGGAGTTCCACGAGACGCTGCGTTACTACCGCACCATGCTCGATCTTCATGGTGTCGATCTACGCCTGAACACCCGCGTCACGGCAGACGATCTGCTGACGTTCGATGAGACGATCCTCGCCACCGGTATCGCCCCGCGCCTGCCGGCGATCGCCGGGATCGATCATCCCAAGGTGCTGAGCTACCTGGATGTCTTGCGCGACAAAGCGCCGGTTGGCGCGAAGGTGGCGATTATCGGCTGCGGCGGTATCGGCTTCGATACCGCGATGTATTTAAGCCAGTCGGGCGCGGCCACCAGCCAGGATATCGGCGAGTTCTGCCGCGAATGGGGTATCGATACCAGCCTGCAAACGGCGGGAGGGCTGAGTCCTGAAGGCCCGCAGTTGAGTAAAAGCCCGCGACAGATTGTGATGCTGCAGCGCAAAGCCAGCAAACCGGGCGAAGGGCTCGGCAAAACTACCGGTTGGATCCACCGCGCGACGCTGCTGGCGCGCGGCGTGAAAATGATCCCGGCGGTCAGCTATGAAAAGATCGATGATGAAGGGTTACACGTCACTATCGGCGGCGAGCGCCAGCTGTTGGCGGTCGATCAGGTAGTTATCTGCGCCGGTCAGGAACCGCGCCGCGAGCTGGCGGAACCGCTGCGCGCGGCGGGGAAAACGGTGCATTTAATCGGCGGTTGCGACGTGGCGGCGGAGCTGGATGCGCGCCGGGCGATTGCCCAGGGCACAAAACTGGCGCTGGCGATTTAGCCGTGTCCCGGGGGCGGCGCGATGCGCCTTCCCCGGGCTACCACGATAATCCCGAAAGGTAGCCCGGCTAAGGCGACAGTCAGTAGCCCGGCTAAGGCGAAAGCCGCAAGCCGGGGGAAACAGCGACATGCATCAGCGCTGTTTACGCACCTTCGTTGCTTTCAAAATGACAAACTTATTGTTCGTCGCAATGGTCGTGCAATTACCAAAAGCGCGCTTCAGTTTACGGAAGTAATCGAGGTGGCGGTTGCCGACGACGTATAGCTCGCCGCCGTATTTCAGGCTGCGGCGGGCATCGTTAAACATCTGCCAGGCAATATGGTCGGTAATGGCGTGCTGCTGATGGAACGGCGGATTACACAGAATCGCCGTAAAGCGGTCGGGCTCTATGCCGGAAAGCGAATTGTTGACCATGAATTCACAGCGTGCGATATCGTCCGGCAGGTTGCGCTCGACGTTCAAACGGCTGGAAGCCACCGCCATGTGCGACTCATCGGTGAACATCACGCTGGCGTTTGGGTTTTGCGCCAGCGCCTGCAGGCCAATCACCCCATTGCCGCAGCCAAGATCGGCGATCTCGCCTTCTAAATCAGACGGTAAATGCTGCAGGAAGAAACGCGCGCCGATATCCAGTCCGCTGCGGGCAAAAACGTTGGCGTGGTTATGGATGGTCCACGGCGTGCCGTCCAGCTTCCAGCTGTAGGTTTGCGGCGCATCGGCAAGCTTAGGGGCGGTGAAAACGCAGTGGATCAGACGCGCTTTTTTCCACGCCAGCGAGGTGGTGGTGGTACCGAGGATTTTTTCAAACAGCGCCAGCGTCGAGTTGTGTACGTCACGGGCTTTCGCCGCGGCGATAATGCGGGTTTCCGGCGTCACCACTTCGCGCAGCGCGCGCAGCTGCTGTTCCAGCAGCGCCAGCTGTTTTGGCACCTTAATCAGCACCAGCGCCGGCGAGGCCGGCAGCGGGCTCAGGCTATCCTGAAAGCGCACGCTCTCTTCATCGATACCGTTCATCCGCAGGTTGTGGCGGGTCGCCAGCTCGGAAATAAAGGAGTCGTTGATGCTGACCGGGTTGCGCTCCGCCAGCGCGCAGGAGAGCGCGCCGAAGCCGTCGTTGAAGATGAGCGTCAGGCCGTCGACGTCATTCACCTGTTGCAGCAGATATTCATCCGCCGCTTCCCATGCCTGAAGCGCTTCTTCTTCAGCGTTAGGTGGGAACCGCTCTAATGTGAATAACTCACCGTTTAACTCTACCTGGCTCATCGCCCCTCCGAAATGCTAAAATTCGCGCGTGTTATCGCTCAATTCTCCGGAGAAGTAAACTTTTTTCACCATGAACACGCTACCTTACCTTCAGGGCTACCCCGAATCGCTGCTGTCGCAGGTGACGACCTTAATCGAGCAAGGTCGCCTCGGCGAGGTGCTGCAAAAGCGCTATCCGCAGGGGCATGATGTCAACAGCGATAAGGCGTTATATCAATACACCCAGGATCTGAAGGCCCGCTATCTGCGCGGGGCGGCGCCAATCAATAAGGTGATGTACGACAGTAAAATCCACGTTCTGAAGAACGCGCTTGGCCTGCATACCGCTATTTCCCGCGTTCAGGGCGGCAAACTGAAAGCTAAAGCGGAAATTCGCGTAGCGACGGTGTTTCGCGACGCGCCGGAAGCGTTTCTGCGCATGATCGTGGTTCATGAACTGGCGCACTTAAAAGAGAAGGATCACAATAAGGCCTTCTATCAGCTGTGCTGTCATATGGAGCCGCAGTATCACCAGCTAGAGTTTGATACCCGCCTGTGGCTGACGCACCTTTCGTTAAACCGTTCTGCGTGATAGCGCACTCGTTTTGTCATCATGGCGTGCTAGAGTGACGAAAGGTCCCCTTTAACGGAGTTCGTCAACGTTTATGATACGTTTCGCAGTTGTTGGCACAAACTGGATTACTAAGCAGTTTGTCGATGCCGCCCATGAAACCGGTAAATTTAAACTCACCGCGATTTATTCCCGCAGCCTTGAACAGGCGCAAGCTTTCGCTAATGACTACCCGGTCGAGCATCTGTTTACTTCGCTCGATGAACTGGCGCAGAGCCCTGACGTTGACGCGGTCTATATTGCCAGCCCGAACTCGCTACACTTCCCGCAAACCCGTCTGTTCCTGAGCCATAAAAAGCACGTGATTTGCGAAAAGCCGCTGGCATCGAACCTGCAAGAGGTTGAAGCGGCGATTGCCGTGGCTAAAGAAAACAACGTGGTGCTGTTTGAAGCCTTCAAAACCGCCAGCCTGCCCAACTTCCTGCTGCTGCGCGAAGCGCTCGATAAAGTGGGCAAACTGCGCAAAGCCTTCATCAACTACTGTCAGTACTCGTCGCGCTACCAGCGCTATCTCGACGGCGAAAACCCGAATACTTTCAACCCGGCCTTTTCCAATGGCTCGATTATGGATATCGGTTTTTACTGTCTCGCCTCGGCGGTCGCGCTGTGGGGCGAACCGCAAACGGTCCATGCCAGCGCCAGCCTGCTGGCGAGCGGCGTTGATGGCCAGGGCACGGTGGTGCTGAGCTACGGCGATTTCGATGTCACCCTGCACCACTCGAAGGTCAGCGACTCCACTATCCCCAGCGAAATCCAGGGCGAAGAAGGCGCGCTGGTGATTGAGAAAATCTCCGAATGCCAGAAGGTAGCCTTTATTCCACGCGGCGGCAAAGCGCAGGATCTCACCCAGCCTCAGCACATCAATACTATGCTGTATGAAGCGGAAGCGTTCGCGCGGCTGGTGGAAACCAACGACGTCGCTCATCCAGGGCTTGAAGTCAGCCGCATTACGGCAAAACTGCTTAGCGAAATCCGTCGCCAAACCGGCGTAGTCTTCCCGGCGGATACTCAGCCTGTGGAGTAAAGGAGTGTAAATGGGCCCTCGACCTCCATTGACGCCCTTTATAACTTGTAATACTTTGTTACGTGCAAAGGGGAGTAACTTCCTGGCCGGTCGATCGTCATTACGATGCGTGCAAAACCGCATCCGGTCGCCGGGCAACAAGATCAAGGATCCATGTCCGCTCTTGTTGTAAGTGAGACCTTGCCGGAAGGCGAGGTCTATGCATAAAAGCGCAGCGGCTGCCGTCTTCCGACGACAGCCGTTTTGTTTTTATGTAAGGAATAACGCAATGAATAGTGTCGGCACGCCGTTATTATGGGGCGGATTCGCTGTAGTCGTGGTCATCATGCTGGCGATCGATTTACTGCTTCAGGGAAGGCGCGGTGCGCATACCATGACCATGAAGCAGGCCGCCGGTTGGTCCATCCTGTGGGTCACCCTCTCCCTGCTGTTTAACGCCGCTTTCTGGTGGTATTTGGTGCAAACGCAGGGCCGCGCCGTCGCCGATCCGCAGGCGTTAGCCTTCCTCACCGGTTATCTGATCGAAAAATCACTGGCGGTCGATAACGTCTTCGTCTGGTTAATGCTCTTTAGCTACTTTGCCGTGCCGCCTGCGCTACAGCGCCGGGTACTGGTGTATGGCGTCCTCGGCGCGATTGTCCTGCGTACCATTATGATCTTCACCGGCAGCTGGCTGATTTCGCAGTTCGAATGGCTACTGTACGTGTTCGGCGCCTTCCTGCTGTTTACCGGGGTGAAAATGGCGCTGGCGAAAGAAGATGATTCCGGGATCGGCGATAAGCCGCTGGTGCGTTGGATCCGCAGCCATCTGCGCATGACGGATAAAATCGAGAGCGAGCGCTTCTTCACCCGTAAAAATGGCGTGCTGTTCGCCACGCCGCTGCTGCTGGTGCTGATCCTGGTTGAGCTGAGCGACGTGATTTTCGCCGTTGATAGCATCCCGGCGATTTTCGCGGTGACCACCGACCCGTTCATCGTGCTGACCTCTAACCTGTTTGCGATTCTCGGCCTGCGTGCGATGTACTTCCTGCTGGCAGGCGTGGCGGAACGCTTCTCGATGCTGAAATATGGTCTGTCGGTGATCCTGGTGTTTATCGGTATCAAGATGCTGATCGTCGATTTCTACCACATTCCGATCGCCGTTTCCCTCGGCGTGGTGGGCGGTATTCTGGCGGCAACGCTGCTGATTAACGCCTGGGTGAACAGACAGAACGATAAGAAGAAACAGCTGCAATAACCCCCTACCCCCGGCCAGATATCGCGTATCTGGCCGGGATACGCCGCACGGCTTTAGGTTTCCCGCGCATAATCTCTATGCATGTCACAAAAACGTTAATATATAGTTAAAAAACAAGATCGGCGTGCAAGAAACAGTAGAATACGCTTCCTCCCTCGCGTTCTTTCCGTATACTCGACCATGCAAACATTCATTTACATCCGGACATAAACGTAACAAATAATACGTCGCCGGGATGGACTGCTACATCACTGGAAGGAATGATTTATGACAACACAAACCCGCCCGTCGGGGCTGCTGCAGCGCCTGGCGCAGGGCAGCCTGGTGAAACAAATCCTGTTGGGACTGGTACTTGGCGTGGTACTGGCGCTGGTCTCAAAACCGGCGGCCATCGCCGTGGGATTGCTGGGAACGCTGTTCGTCGGCGCGCTGAAAGCCGTCGCGCCGGTGCTGGTATTAATGCTGGTGATGGCGTCGATCGCGAACCATCAGCACGGACAAAAAACCAGTATCCGCCCGATTCTGTTTCTTTATCTGCTGGGCACCTTCAGCGCGGCGCTCACCGCGGTGCTGTTTAGTTTTGTTTTCCCTTCTACGCTGCATCTGACCAGCGCGGCGGACAGCATCACCCCGCCGTCGGGGATTGTAGAGGTGCTGCGCGGACTGCTGATGAGCATGGTGGCGAACCCTATCGACGCGCTGCTGAACGCCAACTATATCGGGATTCTGGTGTGGGCGGTGGGACTGGGCTTCGCGCTGCGCCACGGTAACGACAGCACCAAAAACCTGATTAACGACGTCTCGCACGCGGTGACCTTTATCGTCAAGCTGGTGATCCGCTTTGCGCCGCTGGGTATTTTTGGCCTGGTCTCCTCGACGCTGGCGACGACCGGTTTCGATACCCTGTGGGGCTACGCCCAGCTGCTGCTGGTGCTGGTCGGCTGCATGCTGCTGGTGGCGCTGGTGATTAACCCGCTGCTGGTATTCTGGAAAATCCGCCGTAACCCGTATCCGCTGGTGCTGACCTGCCTGCGTGAAAGCGGCGTCTACGCCTTCTTTACCCGCAGCTCCGCCGCCAACATTCCGGTGAATATGGCGCTGTGCGAGAAGCTGAATCTGGATCGCGATACCTATTCGGTATCTATTCCGCTGGGGGCGACCATCAATATGGCAGGCGCGGCGATTACTATCACCGTGCTGACGCTGGCGGCGGTGCATACGTTGAATATTCCGGTGGATCTGCCGACGGCGCTGCTGCTGAGCGTAGTGGCCTCGCTGTGCGCCTGCGGCGCTTCCGGAGTGGCGGGTGGTTCGCTGCTGCTGATCCCGCTGGCCTGTAATATGTTCGGTATTCCGAACGATGTTGCCATGCAGGTTGTCGCCGTCGGCTTTATTATCGGCGTGCTGCAGGATTCCTGCGAAACGGCGCTCAACTCGTCCACCGATGCGCTGTTCACCGCCGCGGCCTGTATGGCTGAAGACGAACAGCTGGCGAAGAATGCCCTGCGTAGTTAAATATTGCCTGATGGCGCTACGCTTATCAGGCCTACGGACCTATTCTGTTGGTAGCCCCGGTAAGCGCAAGCGCAACCGGGGAGAGTTCAATGACGGCGCCGTTATTTTGTCGGATGACGCTACGCTTATCCGACCTACGGTCCGTGCGGCCTGCCTTTAATTTATTCACCATGCTGGCTGAAACTGCAGGTGTTAGTGGCCTCAAAATCGCTGAGACGTTGCCGGAAGGCCGGGGCAGCCCGCATGGATGCGGGCTGAGGGCCGTGATTTGCAAGGACGCTGCCTCGGCCCGACCCGAAGCCTGCCGGGATAAGTCGAAGGCACCACGAAGTGGCGATTTTGGCGGCCAGAGCCCGGGAGTACAGAGGGCGGCGGCGACTGGCCGCCCTTTGTGCGCTCCCTGCGCCATGAGGGACATAACGCAGAAGAAATATCGGGAGCGCAATCTGCTCTGAAATAATAAAAAACAACTGTTTTTCCCGGACCAAAACAGTTGCAAATCGATAACAGTATCTACGGACCTATTCAGTTGGTAGCCCCGGTAAGCGCAAGCGCAACCGGGGAGAGTTCAATGGCGGCGCCATTATTTTGTCGGATGACGCTACGCTTATCCGACCCACGGTCCGGGATTCAGTTGGTAGCCCCGGTAAGCGTAAGCGCAACCGGGGAGAGTTCAATGGCGGCGCCATTATTTTGTCGGATGACGCTACGCTTATCCGACCTTTCAAACACAGCGGTAGTCACTGTCGTTACAGCGTGACGCCGCTTTTAAAGATTGCCAGTTCGCGGAAATCATTGCGTTCGTTGCAGGTCTGCTTGCCGTTGGCGATATCAACGATCAGATCGACAAACTCCTCCAGCACCTGCGGCATCGCTTTCCCGTGAATCAACTGCCCGGCATCGAAATCAATCCAGTGCTTTTTCTTCGCCGCCAGCTCGCTGTTGGTAGCGATTTTTACCGTCGGTACGAAACCGCCATAAGGGGTGCCGCGACCGGTACTGAACAGCACCATATGGCAGCCGGCGCCCGCCAGCGCGCTGGTCGCCACCGCATCGTTACCCGGCGCGCTCAACAAATTCAACCCGTGGACTTTCAACCGTTCACCGTAGCGCAGAACGTCCACCACCTGGCTGGAACCCGCTTTCTGCGTGCAGCCAAGCGACTTATCTTCCAGCGTCGTGATACCGCCCGCTTTGTTACCCGGCGACGGGTTCTCGTAGATAGGCTGGTCGTGGGCGATAAAATACTGTTTAAAATCATTGACCATAGTGACCAGTTTGCCGAAGGTCTCTTCGTCGCGACAGTGGCTCATCAGCAGCTGCTCGGCGCCGAACATTTCCGGCACTTCGGTCAACACCGTGGTGCCGCCGTTCGCAATCAGGTAGTCAGAAAAACGCCCCAGCATTGGGTTAGCGGTAATGCCGGACAGGCCGTCCGAGCCGCCGCACTCAAGGCCAAACTTCAGTTCGCTCAGTTTACCCGCTTCGCGTTTATCATGGCGCATCACTTCATAGAGCTGGTGAAGATGCTCAATTCCTGCTTCCACTTCATCTTCCTGATGCTGGCAAATCATGAAGTGTACGCGTTCCGGGTCAAAATCCCCCAGCGTTTCACGGAAGGCATCAACCTGGTTGTTCTCGCAGCCAAGACCAATCACCAACACCGCCCCGGCATTCGGGTGGCGGACCATGTTTTGCAGCATGGTACGGGTGTTGATGTGGTCATCTCCCAACTGCGAGCAGCCGTAGGTATGGCTGAAAAGGAAGACGCCGTCGGTGCCTTCCGCGTCGTTGGTCTCTTTCAGGAAACGGTTCTGGATCTGCCGGGCGATACCGTTAACGCAGCCCACGGTCGGCAGGATCCACAACTCGTTACGCACGCCGACTTCACCGCTGGCGCGACGATAAATCTCAACGTCGCGATCCGCAGGCTGCGCCGGTTGTTCAACCAGGTCAGGTTGATAGCGATACGCGTCGAGATCGCTCAGATTGGTACGCGTATTATGCGCATGAACATGCTCGCCCGGCGCGATATCCACCAGCGCATGACCAATCGGCAACCCGTACTTAATGACGTTTTCACCTTTCGCAATGGCCCGCAGCGCGAACTTATGACCGCGGACAACATCCTGGCTGAGGGTGACGGTATCGTTATCAATCGTCACCACGCTGCCTGACGCCATATCCGCCAGCGCCACCGCGACGTTATCCTGCGAATGGATTTTAATGTATTGCATATCAACCGACCTCAGGCCTTAGTTCAATTCAATGGCGAAGTAATCACGCGCATTGTTAAAGCAGATGTTTTTCACCATCTCGCCCAGCAGAGCGATATCCGCAGGCGCTTCGCCAGCAGCCACCCAGCGGCCGATCATCTGGCACAGGATACGGCGGAAGTACTCGTGGCGAGTGTAGGAGAGGAAGCTGCGGCTGTCGGTCAGCATACCGACAAAGCGGCTCAGCAGGCCAAGCTGCGCCAGCTGGGTCATCTGACGTTCCATGCCGTCTTTCTGATCGTTGAACCACCAACCGGAACCGAACTGCATCTTGCCCGGCATGCCTTCGCCCTGGAAGTTACCGATCATGGTGCCCAGCACTTCGTTATCGCGTGGGTTCAGGCAGTACAGAATAGTTTTCGGCAGCAGGTTTTCTTCGTTCTGTTTGCTCAGCAGCTTTGACAGTTCTTCGGCCATCGGACGGTCGTTGATGGAATCGAACCCCACATCCGGCCCTAACAGTTTGAACTGACGCAGGTTGTTATTACGCAGCGCGCCGATGTGGTACTGCTGTACCCAGCCGCGGCGCGCGTATTCCGCGCCGAGGAATACCAGCACCGCCGTTTTGAACTGCGCGACTTCATGCTCGCTGAGCGTTTCGCCCGCCAGACGGCGCGCGAGAATGCTATCCAGTTCGTTATCGCTAGCTTCAGCGAACAGCACCACGTCCAGCGCGTGGTCGGAAACTTTACAGCCGTGAGCGGCAAAGTGATCCAGACGCTTAGTCAGCGCGCTTTGCAGGTCGGCGAAGCGGCGAATCTCGGTATCGGAGACTTCGCCAAGCTTGTTCATATAATCGTTAAAAGTGGCCTGCTCGATGTTGAACGCTTTATCCGGACGCCAGCTCGGCAACACTTTGATATCAAAGGTACTGTCTTTGGCGACCGTCGCATGATGCTCCAGTGAATCTATCGGATCGTCGGTCGTCCCCACCATCTTCACATTCATCTGCTTCATAATTCCACGGGCTGAGAAGGATTCCTGAGCCAGCAACTCATTACACTGGTCCCAGATTTCATCCGCCGTGGCTGGCGACAACAACTTACCTGTAATACCAAAAGGACGGCGCAGCTCTAAATGCGTCCAGTGATATAGCGGGTTACCGATGGTATGAGGTACGGTCGCCGCCCAGGCGTCAAATTTCTCGCGATCGGAAGCATCGCCGGTACACAAGCGCTCCGCCACGCCGTTGGTGCGCATCGCGCGCCATTTGTAATGGTCGCCTTTCAGCCAGATGTCATACAGATTTTTAAAACGGTAATTTTCGGCAACCTGCTGCGGCGGAAGGTGGCAGTGGTAGTCGAAAATCGGCTGATCTTTGGCGTAATCGTGGTACAGACGGCGGGCAAACTCGGTATCAAGCAGAAAATCTTCGGTCATAAACGGTGTCATTGTCGTGTCCTCTTCGCCCCATCAAGGAGCCCATCAGATGGTTGACTCTAATGCTGACAAAGTTATCACACCAATTTCTACAGGCCGAAGTATTTTTCGTGAGTTAGATCAATAAACGTCGACAAAAAAAGCACCACCAAAGGAGTAAACATCGCTGCAAGCCGCGCCATCCCTGGCTTTAATTGACGCGATTAATGTCCCTACAAACTTTCCCACTTTTGTGACAGTACTCAACTTTTAAAGTTGTATGACAAGTTATCTTTCTGCCGTCGCAACATATAAACCGACGGAATGCATTACCGATGTGAATGACATCGGATTAAACGGTAGGGATGCCGGTTTCACTTTAACCACTGATGGCAAGGTTCAGTTCACGTCCTGAACCCTCCGTTTCCCCATCCTCCTCCCCTGGCGGGATGAAAGATGGCCGCAGACGCTGCGGAGAGACAACAACGATGAGGTTTTACATGCGTAAAATTAAAGGGTTACGTTGGTATATGATCGCACTGGTGACGCTGGGCACCGTGCTGGGTTACCTGACTCGTAACACCGTAGCGGCGGCTGCGCCGACGCTGATGGAAGAGTTGCACATTTCAACCCAACAATATTCTTATATCATCGCCGCCTACTCCGCTGCATATACCGTTATGCAGCCGGTTGCCGGCTATGTGCTTGATGTGCTCGGCACCAAAATTGGCTACGCCTTCTTTGCTATCGCCTGGGCGGTGTTCTGCGGTTCAACGGCGCTGGCTGGTAGCTGGGGCGGCCTGGCGCTGGCCCGCGGCGCGGTCGGCGCAGCGGAAGCGGCGATGATCCCTGCCGGTCTGAAAGCCAGCTCCGAATGGTTCCCGGCGAAAGAGCGTTCCATCGCCGTCGGCTACTTCAACGTCGGCTCTTCTATCGGCGCGATGATTGCTCCGCCGCTGGTGGTATGGGCGATTGTCATGCATAGCTGGCAGATGGCATTTATTATTTCCGGGGTTCTGAGCTTCGCCTGGGCGATGGCCTGGCTGATTTTCTACAAACACCCGCGCGATCAGAAAAAACTCACCGATGAAGAACGTGACTACATCATCGGCGGCCAGGAATCTCAGCATCAGACCAATAACGCGAAAAAAATGTCGCCGTGGCAGATCCTGCGTAACCGTCAGTTCTGGGGTATTGCGCTGCCGCGCTTCCTCGCAGAACCGGCCTGGGGTACCTTCAACGCCTGGATCCCGCTGTTCATGTTTAAAGTTTACGGCTTTAACCTGAAAGAGATCGCTATGTTCGCCTGGATGCCGATGCTGTTCGCCGACCTCGGCTGCATCGTCGGCGGCTACCTGCCGCCGCTGTTCCAGCGCTGGTTTGGCGTGAATCTTATCGTCTCACGTAAAATGGTCGTGACGATGGGCGCCCTGCTGATGATTGGTCCTGGCATGATTGGCCTGTTCACCAGCCCGTACGTGGCGATTGCGCTGCTGTGCGTCGGCGGTTTTGCTCACCAGGCCTTGTCCGGCGCGCTGATCACCCTCTCTTCCGACGTCTTTGGTCGTAACGAAGTGGCCACCGCCAACGGCCTGACCGGGATGGCGGCGTGGCTGGCCAGCACCATGTTCGCGCTGGTCGTCGGCGCGCTGGCGGATACCATCGGCTTCAGCCCACTGTTCGCGGTGCTGGCGGTCTTCGACTTACTCGGCGCGCTGGTTATCTGGACGGTACTGAAAAACAAATCGGCCGACGATGACTCGACGCCGCTCAATACCACGAAACCGGTGACGCAAAGCTAGACTGCCAGATGATTTTGCACTGACTAAGCCGCCTTTTTGAGGCGGCTTTTTTTATGCCTTCCAGTGGTGGAAAGCGCGTAAAAGTGGTATAACAAATCGAATATTGTCGCCATCTTCCGGGAGCGAATATGGAAATCAGTGAACCGCGCCGTCTCTATCAGCAGCTTGCCGCTGAGCTAAAGACGCGTATCGAACAAGGCGTCTACCTTGTAGGGGATAAGCTGCCCGCAGAGCGCTTTATCGCCGATGAAAAAAGCGTCAGCCGCACCGTGGTTCGCGAAGCCATCATCATGCTGGAAGTCGAAGGCTATGTTGAAGTCCGCAAAGGCTCCGGCATCCACGTTATTTCCAACCACCCGAAATACCAGCAGGTGGTGGATGAATCGCTGGAGTTCGCCAACTATGGCCCGTTTGAATTACTCCAGGCCCGTCAGTTAATTGAGAGCAATATCGCTGAATTCGCCGCGACTCAGGTGACCAAACAGGACATCATGAAGCTAATGGAAATTCAGGAGAAAGCCCGCAACGAGAAGTGTTTCCGCGATTCCGAATGGGACCTGCAGTTCCATGTCCAGGTCGCGCTGGCCACCCAGAACACCGCGCTTGCCGCCATCGTAGAGAAGATGTGGACCCAGCGTGTGCATAACCCGTACTGGAAAAAACTACACGATCATATCGACCTGCGCACCGTCGACAACTGGTGCGACGATCATGACCAAATCCTCAAAGCGCTCATTCGTAAAGACCCTCACGCGGCGAAGCTGGCAATGTGGCAGCATCTGGAAAATACCAAGCTGATGCTGTTTAACGAAACCAGCGATGACTTTGAATTCAATGCCGATCGCTATCTGTTTGCCGAAAATCCGGTGGTTCATCTCGATACCGCGGCGAACGGGGCAAAATAACGTATTATCCCTTTCACGGGCAGAACCTCTTTTTCTGCCCGCAGACCCGACAGGGTAAGCAAAGCATATATAGTGTCAGCCTGTGTAAATCCTCTCGCTACTCGCCCCTGCAACCCGCAAAATCAATCAGCAACAAACTGCAATTTCTATGACGTGAAGTCAGCTAGTTTGTTACAATTAGATGCATTTTACCGTTCTGCAGGTAAGTGTTTACTTACTGTTTAATCAAGGATTCGATCAGAACGTATTAACAGCGGCCATACTCTCATAATAATTTAGTCGCTATACCCAATGGCTAATGAATACACCGCGTTCAGACGTACCGTTAACCGATGTACCAGGAATCGTGAATGGAACTACTAACCCAATTACTGAATGCCTTATGGGCCCAGGATTACGAAACCCTCGCTAATCCCTCCATGATTGGCATGCTCTATTTTGTCTTATTTATGATTTTGTTCCTTGAGAATGGTTTGCTGCCAGCGGCGTTTTTACCAGGCGACAGCCTGCTGGTGCTGGTTGGGGTGTTGATCGCCAAAGGGGCGATGGGCTTCCCGGAAACCTTACTGCTGCTGACGGCGGCGGCGAGCCTTGGTTGCTGGGTAAGCTATATCCAGGGCCGATGGCTGGGCAATACGCGGATCGTGCAAAACTGGCTCTCGCATTTACCCTCGCATTATCACCAGCGAGCTCATCACCTGTTCCACAAGCACGGGTTGTCAGCGCTGCTGATTGGCCGCTTTATCGCCTTCGTGCGTACGCTGCTGCCAACAATTGCCGGTATCTCCGGTCTGAATAACGCGCGTTTCCAGTTCTTTAACTGGATGAGCGGCCTGCTGTGGGTGCTGATTCTTACCTCTCTCGGCTATCTGCTGGGTAAAACACCGGTGTTCCTGAAGTATGAAGATCAGCTGATGTCATGTCTGATGCTGCTACCGGTTGCGCTGCTGGTCTTTGGTCTGATCGGCTCCCTGGTTGTACTGTGGAAGAAAAAACACAGTAGTCGGAGCTAAGCATGGTCATCAAACGTCCTTCCTGGCGCCAGATGCGGTGGATGCTGGGCGGCTCACTGCTGCTCTGCGCCGTCGTCTGGCTGTGGCTGACCGTCAGTCAGCATGAATCCACTCTGGCCATCCGTCCCGTCAGCCAGGGCGTCGCCATGCCGGACGGTTTTTCCGTCTGGCATCATCTTGACGCCAACGGCATCCGTTTTAAGAGCATCACGCCGCAAAAAGACGGCCTGCTGATCAAATTCGACTCCAACGCTCAGGGCGCCGCGGCAAAAGAAGTATTGGGCCGAGCTCTGCCTCACGGTTATATTATTGCTCTGGTGGATGAAGAAAATTCGGCCACCGCCTGGTTATCCCGCCTGCGCGATGCTCCGCGCCGTTTTGGATAACGCGTCAAAAATTCCGAATCTTTTCGCACGGTTTGGTGAAGTCCCGCTTTCGTGTCTATTATTAAAACTGCGGGAACCGCCTGGCTCGTATTGTTGACTGGATTGGGTGTATCGTCGATATACCCTCACACAATGGAAGGTAGAATCCATGAATTACCGCATCGCACTATTACTGGCTCTGACCTCACTTAGCGCCAGCGCCTTCGCAGCCTCTCCTTGTCAGGAAAAAGAACAAAGTATCCAACGGGAGATCAGCTATGCCGAAAAACACCATAATCAGCATCGCATTGACGGCCTGAACAAAGCGCTGCAGGAAGTTCGCTCTAACTGCAGCGACAGCAAGGTCAGGGCTGAACATCAGCAGAAAATCGCCAAACAGAAGGCCGAAGTTGCCGAACGTCAGCGCGATCTGAGCGAGGCGAAGCAGAAAGGCGATGCGGACAAAATTAGCAAACGGGAACGTAAACTGGATGAAGCGCAGCAGGAACTGAAAGCGCTTGAGTCACGCGATTATTAATTGGTAAACGCTACAGGAGAACAAGATGGCTAAAGATAACGTTGCAGAAGATCTACGCGCTGAGCTGAAAAATCTGGCTGACACGCTGGAAGAAGTTCTGAACTCCTCCACCGACAAATCGAAAGAAGAGCTCGGCAAACTGCGTAGCAAAGCGGAAAGCGTACTGAAAGACAGCCGTGTGCGTCTCAGCGACACCAGCGATGCCATCGTCAAGCAGACGCGTGAAACCGCCGCTCGCGCCGATGAGTACGTTCGCGAAAATCCATGGACCGGAGTGGGCATTGGCGCAGCCGTCGGGCTGGTTGTCGGCGTACTGCTGTCGCGCCGTTAATTATGGCAAACTCTCAACACACGCAGGGCCCGGGACAGAGCGTATTCGGCATCGGCCAGCGGATTATCACGCTGCTGGTCGAAATGGTGGAAACGCGCTTGCGCCTGGTCGTCGTGGAGCTGGAAGAGGAGAAAGCGAACCTCTTCCAGCTGTTGCTGATGCTCGGGCTAACGCTGTTATTCGCCGCTTTTGGGCTGATGAGCTTGCTGGTGCTGATCATCTGGGCCGTCGATCCACAGTACCGCCTGCATGTGATGATCGCGACCACCAGCGTCCTGCTGCTCGCCTCGCTGATAGGGGGAATCTGGACCCTCAGGAAAGCTCGCCGTTCAACGTTTTTACGCCATACCCGCGACGAGCTGGCGAACGATCGCGCGCTGCTTGAGGACGATCGTCGATGAGCGGCCAACAGGAACGCGACCAGCGAAAAGCGCTGCTGCTGCGCCAAATCCAGCAACAGCGGCTGGATTTGGCCGCCAGCCATCGTCACTGGCTGGAAGCCACCTCACCTATCGATCGCGGCTGGCAAACGCTGAAACACCTGCGTTCATGGGCGATGGTCGGCAGCGGGGTAATGGCTATCTGGTCGGTGCGCCATCCGCGCTTTTTAATCCGCTGGGGCAAACGCGGCCTCGGCATCTGGAGCACCTGGCGGATGGTCAAAGGGATCCTGCGCCAGTCAGCATCGCGTTAATTACGCGCTCAGTGCGCCAGCGCGCTGAGCTCTTGCTCGCATACCGGTGGTTTTACTGACCAGCGCGCTATCAACGCCGTTATGAAACATCGCGAGGGCTATTTTACACGTCGCCTGACGTTCGCCTTCTTCTCTACCTTCTTCACTCCCCTGTTTACTTCCCTTTGTGCGCCCTCGCTCTTCAAACCATTCTGCTAATGTCATCAGTTGCTCCTTATGTTCAGGCATTCCCTGCGCCAGTTGACGAAAAAATCTGCCTGGGCTGGTCAAATGGCCGGAACGGGCAAGGATAAGATGCCTCTGGTGATAAAACAATCAATAGCCACGCACGCTGCGAGGCGCCTCGGAAAATATTTTCGCCGATCGCACCAATTGCTCAGAAAGTTTGAAAAAGAACTACAGTTTTCCTTGCTAACAATCCCCTCTCAAGCTCGCTAATATCCTCTCCATCGACAGCAAGCCCGCGTAACCACGCAGGATTGCACTAAAAAACGAAATCGCCGCCCTTTGGGTTTTCTGGAGTAAGAAATGAAAAAATTAGAAGATGTTGGTGTTCTGGTAGCGCGTATTCTGATGCCGATTCTGTTCATTACCGCTGGTTGGGGAAAAATCACCGGGTATGCAGGTACGCAGCAGTATATGGAAGCGATGGGTGTTCCGGGAGCGCTGCTGCCGCTGACTATTCTGCTTGAGTTTGGCGGCGGTCTGGCGATTCTGTTCGGTTTCCTGACTCGCACTACCGCGCTGTTCACCGCAGGCTTCACCCTGCTGACCGCGTTCCTGTTCCACAGCAACTTTGCTGAAGGCGTGAACTCGCTGATGTTCATGAAAAACCTGACCATCGCTGGTGGTTATCTGCTGCTGGCCGTGACGGGTCCGGGCGCATTCAGCATCGACCGCGTGCTGAATAAAAAGTGGTAAGCGCACTATACTGAGTAAAAATCTAAAAAAGCGAGGGGCTATCTCCTCGCTTTTGCTATCTGAAGGAGGAAGTAATGGGACAATTAGTCGACGGCGTCTGGCAAGATACCTGGTATGACACCAAATCCACCGGAGGACGGTTCAAGCGTTCCGTTTCAGCCTTCCGCAACTGGCTCACCGCCGATGGCGCGCCGGGTCCCGCGGGCGAAGGCGGCTTCGCCGCAGAGAAAGACCGCTATCACCTGTACGTTTCACTGGCCTGCCCGTGGGCCCATCGCACCCTGATTTTGCGCAAGCTGAAAGGATTAGAGCCCTTTATATCCGTCTCGGTTGTTCATCCGCTGATGCTGGAAAACGGCTGGACCTTCGCCGCCGATTTCCCGGATGCTACCGGCGACCAGCTCTACCATCATCAGTTCCTCTATCAACTTTATCTGCAGGCCGATCCGCATTACACCGGCCGGGTGACCGTTCCGGTGCTGTGGGATAAAAAACAACAGACCATCGTCAGCAATGAGTCGGCTGAAATTATCCGCATGTTCAATACCGCGTTTGATGGCCTGGGCGCGCGCGCAGGCGACTATTATCCGCCGGCGTTGCGGGACAAAATCGATGATCTGAATAGCTGGATCTACGACAATGTTAACAACGGGGTGTATAAAGCCGGTTTCGCCACCAGCCAGCAGGCCTATGATGAAGCCGTCGACGCGCTGTTTACCTCGCTCGAACGCCTTGAGCAGATCCTCGGTCAGCACCGCTACCTGACCGGGAACCAGTTAACGGAAGCGGATATCCGCCTGTGGACAACGCTGGTTCGTTTCGACCCCGTGTATGTCACCCACTTTAAATGCGATAAGCGCCGCATCAGCGACTATCTCAACCTGTACGGTTTCCTGCGCGATATCTACCAGATGCCGGGGATTGCGGAAACGGTGAATTTCCCGCATATCCGCAATCACTATTATCGCAGCCACAAAACCATCAACCCGACGGGGATCATCTCCGTGGGTCCGCAGCAAGATCTCAACGAGCCGCACGGGCGGGATCGCTTTTCCCGCTGATCGATAAGGCGCCTAAGGGCGCCTTTTATTCAGATTACGGATATTTACCAGTTTGATATTCATGCCTATGATTATTTTGATCGCTTTGAAAACAAGTGATTAATGGTTAACTAAGGCGTGAGAAAATGGACTGGTATCTAAAAGTATTACGAAACTATATTGGCTTTGGCGGTCGCGCCCGGCGCAAAGAGTACTGGATGTTTATTCTGGTCAACATCATTCTCACCGCAGTGCTCAGCATCATCGATAAGATGCTCGGCTGGCAGCGTGCAGGAGGTGAAGGCATCCTGACGACCATTTACGGCGTGCTGGTTTTTTTACCCTGGTGGGCGGTGCAGTTTCGTCGCCTGCATGACACCGATCGCTCGGCGTGGTGGCTACTGCTGCTGCTGATCCCGGTCATCGGCTGGCTGGTGATTTTGATTTTCAATTGCCAGAACGGCACGCCCGGCAATAATCGCTTTGGGCCAAATCCAAAACCCTACTCCTACTGATTTACGCGCTCCTCGGGCCGAGGAGCGCATCTTCCCGTTATCTGCCGGCAAACAGTTTCGGGATCTCCCGAAGACACCAGGATTTGGCTTCGCCCATGCTGTCGCGGCGCCAGGCCATAATAATATCAATTTCGTTGGTGTATTCAGGACTCACAACCCGCAGGCGCCCTTCAGCAATATCTTTCTCAACCAACGGATACGGCATGGTCGCCACGCCAAGCCCTGCCAGCAGCGCCTGGCGTTTATCTTCAATAGTGCTGACGGTTAGGCGCGGCTGCTTATCCAGCAGTTGCACCGTCAGTACCGGACGCTCGCGCGCGGTATCCGCCACCGCGACGCCGCGATATTTCACTCGAGTCACCTCGGAAAGCGGTTCTGGCTCCTGATGAATCGGGTGATCCGGCGCGGCAACGTAAACGCTTAACACCGAATAGAGCTTACGCGAGTTAATTTCTGACGATGAACGAAAATGCATATCCGGCGCGACGACAATATCAGCACGCCCCTGCTCCAGCCTTTCCCAGGCGCCGGCCAGCACTTCGGTAATAATCGACAGCTGGGTATTAGATTTGGTCGCCAGCTTCTCAATCAGCGGAAACAGATCGGTGGTCGGAACCAAGGCTTCGGTAACAATGGTCAGGTGAGTTTCCCAACCGCGCGACAGCGCTTCGGCGTCGGTGGTCAGCTTGTCCGCCGCTTCCAGCAGCACGCGCCCGCGTTCCAGCAGCATGCGGCCAACGTTCGTAAATTTTGTGCGATGGCCGGAACGGTCAAACAGCACCACATCCAGTTCTTCTTCCAGTTTTTGCATGGTGTAGCTTAGGGCCGAAGGCACGCGCCCCAGCTCGTCAGCCGCAGCGGCAAAGCTCCCGCGTCGGTCTATCGCATCCATTACGCGTAACGCTTCCAGCGTTAATGCTCTCTCTTTCGCCATTTCGCTCTCATTCAGGAATTTTGAACATACCGGGCAGAATATCTGGCTAACAATACAGCGTCCATACCTTTACCATTGATTTAGTGTAAAGAGAGGTCAAGAAAATGATTACAACCCGAACAGCCAAACAATGCGGTCAAGCAGACTTCGGCTGGCTGCAGGCCCGCTACACCTTTTCCTTTGGCCACTACTTCGACCCTAAATTGCTGGGTTACGCCTCGCTGCGCGTACTCAATCAAGAAGTGCTGGCGCCGGGCGCGTCATTTCAGCCGCGTACCTACCCAAAGGTCGATATCCTGAATCTGATTCTGGAAGGTGAAGCGGAATACCGCGATAGCGACGGCAACCACGTACAGGCAAAGGCTGGCGAAGCTCTGCTGCTCTCCACTCAACCGGGGGTCAGCTACAGCGAGCATAATCTCAGTAAAGAGCAGTCATTGACGCGCATGCAGCTGTGGCTGGATGCCTGCCCTGAGCGCGAAAACCCGCTGGTACAGAAAATGACTGTTGGCGATTCGCCGATTCAGCTATTAGCCTCTCCGGACGGCAGCGGCGACAGCTTACAGCTGCGCCAGCAGGTGTGGATCCATCACCTGCAGCTGGCGAAGGGCGAAGAGATCAACGTTCAACTGCACGGCCCGCGCGCCTATCTGCAGTCGATTCACGGTACGGTACATGCCGTGGCAAAAAAGGAAGAGAAACAGGCATTAACCTGCGGCGATGGCGCTTTTATTCGTGACGAAGCTAACATTACCCTCGTCGCCGATACGCCGCTGCGCGCTTTGCTGATAGATTTACCGGTGTAACAAGGAAGCCGGGAGTTTGTGAGTGAGCAAGAAGAAGAGCAAAAAAGCGAAACCGTTAGACCTGCCAGTTACTCCGGAAGCCATGAGCCCAATCGGCTTTGGCTATGAAGAGATGCTGAGTGAACTGGAAGCCATCGTGGAAGATGCGCAAACGCGGTTGCAGGACGAAGATAACGCCGCCTGAAGAAATCGGCCCCATAACGGGGCCGACTTTATTACTCGCTCAGCGCCTGAGAGAGATCTTTTTTCACCTGAGTACGCTGTTCCGGCGTCAGTACCTGATTAACACCGAAATAGTACTTCACACGATAATAGCGCACCTGTTGCTCAACCTTGCTGAAAGCCGCAAGCTGATCTTTCACCGCTTTTTCATTCCATTTCCCGGAATCGATCACGTCAAATAACACGCCATCTTTAATATCTTTCTGCGAAACCTGTTGGACGTTCTTTTCCATTTCCTGATGCAGGCTCTTAATTTTAGCGACCTGATCCTGGCTCAATTTTAAATGCTGAACGATAGGATCCTGAGCCGGCGCCGGCGCGGCGGCAACCTCAGCGGCCTGTGCCGCCATGGAGAATCCTGCGGCTGCAGCCGTCATTAATACCATCCGAGAAAGTTTGTTCATTTTGTTATCCTGAATAAGTACGTAGTGATAAGACGCCCTATTATTCCCTGAACAATAATGACGATGTGTAAAAAAGCATGTTCACCAGTGTAAACATTCAGATAATATATTCACCAAATGAATTTCATAAAAAATAAAATTCACATTGATTATTGAATGCGCGCTAAGTCCGGTGATGTTAAATTAATATCCATGCGCGGCGCGGCCAGCATAATGTTATTTTCATCGAGCGCATTTTTGATATTTTCCAGAAAATCAAAATAGGTATCCCAATACTCCGCATTTTTCACCCATACGCGAATGGTAAAATTAAGCGAGCCGGGAGCCAACTCGATCAGGCGAACCGTGGTACCGCGAGAGTGATCGATGCGCTTTTCATCATCGATGAGCGTCTGGATCACCTGTTTAACGTGCGATATCTGGCTATGACATGCTACCCCAAGCGTGAGATCGATGCGGCGATAGGGATGGCGGGAATAGTTAACGATGCTATCGGCTATAATTTTACCGTTCGGGATAATGACTTCTTTATTATCTACAGTCAGCAACGTCGTAGAAAAAACATGTACCGATTGTACCAGCCCGGCTACCGCCCCCACCTGCACAAAGTTACCCGCACGGAAGGGACGTAACGTCACCAGCAATACGCCTGCGGCAAAATTTGACAGCGAGCCCTGCAGCGCCAGGCCAATGGCCAGACCTGCCGCGCCAAGGACGGCGATAATGGATGAGGTTTCAATCCCTACCCGGCCTAACGCGGCGATAATCGCAAAAGCCATGGTGATATAGCGCACCAACGCGGCGAAGAAGTGGACGATTGTCGCATCTACGTTGCGTCGCAGCAGAATTTTCTCGAGAGTTTTGCCGAGTAGTTTCGAAATCAGCTTACCAACAAACAAAATGATCAGCGCTGCCGCGATATTCCACGCAAACTGCATAATGGTATCGCCGTGGCCGACAAGCCAGGCGAGCGCCGCTTTAATTTGAGGAAATAAAACCACATTTTTCACGTCAGCCGCTCCTGTCTGGATAACACGTTAAACCTGCTATCCATTAAGCTGAATGATGACCGCTACAAATGAGGGATTGAGATTAATGGATAGAAGATACATTTTCAAAGCGTGACAGTATCAATGAGCGCGGCCTGCAATGCAGCCAGAAAGCTGTTTAAAAGTGGATATCCGGCAATACAGGTTTGTAATGGGCTGAAATCAAAAAAACGAAATGGGATTGAGTTCCAGATAGTAAAAACCCCGCCGGAGCGGGGTTTTTACATTAAAGAAGTGAAACTGACCGATAAGCCGCTTTCTTTCTGGTATAGCGTCGTGGACAGTCATTCATCTTTGTTCCACCTTCCAGATAGTAAAAACCCCGCCGAAGCGGGGTTTTTACGTAAAGAGGTGAAACTGACCGATAAGCCGGGTTCTGTCGTGGACAGTCATTCATCTAGGCCAGCAATCGCTCACTGGCTCAAGCAGCCTACCCGGGTTCAGTACGGGCCGTACCTTATGAACCCCTATTTGGCCTTGCTCCGGGTGGAGTTTACCGTGCCGCGGACTGTTACCAGCCGCGCGGTGCGCTCTTACCGCACCCTTTCACCCTTACCTGATCCCGCTTGCGCGGGCCATCGGCGGTTTGCTCTCTGTTGCACTGGTCGTGGGCTGTGACACCCCCCAGGCGTTACCTGGCACCTTGCCCTATGGAGCCCGGACTTTCCTCCCCTCCGCCCGTCTCCCCCTAAGAGGACGACGACGAAGCGGCGACTGTCTGGTCAGCTTCGGCGCGAAGTATAGAGGGTTCGCGCGCCTTTGTCACCCCGCACAGCGCATTCCGCTCGCAAGCGTCGCGGCAATCATGGCTTTCACCCTCCCCTCGCCGGCAGAAAGGCTTTGTTTATCAGAGCCAGGGACGAAAAAATGTTCATGGTGATGTCGCCTGACGGCGCTGCGAAAAGTAAACATAACAGGGCGCAGGCACACGCCCATCTTGTTAGCGAGTGACTTCCACTTTCGCCAGTTTTTCGTAGTAACACGCCAGAGCGCTATGGTCAGCGGTACCCAGACCATCCGCGCGCAGCGCCTGCATCATCTCCATTACCGCCGCCGTCAGCGGTAGCTGGGCGCCGACTCCGTGAGATGTATCCAGCGCATTGGCCAGATCTTTGATATGCAGATCGATGCGGAAACCCGGCTTGAAGTTGCGATCCATCACCATCGGCGCTTTGGCATCAAGCACGGTGCTGCCCGCCAGGCCACCGCGAATCGCCTGATACACCAGGTCCGGGTTAACGCCGGCTTTGGTGGCCAGGGTTAACGCCTCCGACATGGCCGCGATGTTCAGCGCCACAATCACCTGGTTGGCCAATTTGGTGACGTTACCTGCGCCAATATCGCCGGTATGAACCACGGATCCCGCCATCGCTTTCATCAGGTCGTAGTATTTATCGAAAATCGCCTTGTCACCGCCAACCATCACCGACAGGGTACCGTCGATCGCTTTAGGTTCGCCGCCGCTTACCGGCGCATCCAGCATATCGATGCCTTTGGCCTTCAGCGCTTCGCTAATTTCACGGCTCGCCAGCGGCGCGATAGAGCTCATATCGATCACCACGGTGCCCGGTTTCGCACCTTCGATAATGCCGTTTTCCCCCAACGCAACGTCTTTTACGTGCGGAGAGTTTGGCAGCATGGTGATAATTACATCGCACTGCTCAGCAATGGCTTTCGCTGTGCTCGCGGTTTCTGCACCCGCGGCAATCACATCAGCAATGGCTTCAGGGTTACGGTCGGATACCACCAGCGAATAACCCGCCTTCAGCAAATTTTTGCTCATCGGCTTGCCCATGATGCCAAGACCAATAAAACCCACTTTGATAGTCATAATCTTCTCTCTTAATCCTGGTGATTATTTTTTAAAAGAATCAGCAAGTTTCTGGGTTGCTGAACGGAAGACGCCTAAATCGCTACCGACGGCGACGAAGGTCGCGCCCCACTCCAGATAGCGACGCGCATCGGCTTCTACCGGTGCAAGAATGCCGCTCGGCTTACCGTGTTTCCTGGCGCTGGAGAAAATATGCTGGATAGCACGCTGAACCTCTGGATGGGCGGCATTGCCCAGATGGCCCAACGCCGCGGCAAGATCGCTCGGACCGACGAACAGGCCATCAACGCCATCGGTCGCAGCGATCGCGTCGACGTTGTCCACTCCGGTTTGACTCTCAATCTGCACCAGAATGGCGATGTTGTTATTAGACTGAGTGAAGTAGTCCGCTACGGTGCCGAACATATTGCCGCGATGAGAAACGGAGACCCCGCGGATCCCTTGCGGCGGATAGCGGGTTGATGCCACCGCCTGAGTCGCCTGTTCAGCGGTTTCGACAAACGGCACCAGGAAGTTGTAGAAACCGATGTCCAGCATACGCTTGATGATAATCGGTTCGTTGGTCGGCACGCGCACGACCGGCGCGCTGTGGCTGCCCTTCAGCGCCATTAATTGCGGGATAAGCGTGGTCACATCATTGGGCGCATGCTCCGCGTCGAGCACCAGCCAATCGAAACCAGCAAGCCCTAATACCTCGGTGCTAATCGGATTCGCCAGGGCGCACCAGCAGCCGATTTGTACCTGGTGGGCCGCCAACGCGGCTTTGAATTTGTTCGGGAAAATTGCGTTATCCATGATTTTTACCTTGGGTTAATCGTTGCTTACTGCTGTCATTCAATCCGTTTAATATCGTCAATCACAAATATAAACAGCAGAATTAAAAAGCGAACCGCTACCTATTTTCTCTTATCCAGGATCATTTAGATATTTTTCTGACACCGAATGTCCTTTATTATTTTTTAAGCGAGCTATTTATTCGCATATCGAACACCGCAAAACATGGCTCAGTATAATCATCCCTCCGTTGCCAGACACTATGCACAATCACAATATAAACGCCTCAATAATCATTTTCGTTATGCAAATGCCAGAGAACGTGGGCGCTAATCCACACTTCTCAGGATTACCCATCTATGTGCAACGGTCGTCGCGGCAAGGAGTGACGTAGATCACAACCTAACGCTATAACTCCTGACATTCTTTATTTCATCATTTTGTTAAGCAGTAATTTAATTAACGATTTATTTTATTATTAGCACCGGTTTGGAGATCACTGGACAATGGCTGACATTGAAATTCGACAACAGTCACCGACGGCGTTTTATATAAAAGTACACCCTACCGATAATGTGGCGATTATTGTTAACGATCGCGGTTTAACCGCCGGAACGCGTTTTCCGGATGGCCTGACCCTCGTTGAACATATCCCGCAAGGCCATAAAGTCGCCCTTGTCGATATCCCTGCCCATGGTGAAATCATCCGCTACGGCGAAGTGATTGGCTTCGCCGTTCGCGATATACCAAAGGGAAGCTGGATTGATGAGTCGCTGGTCGAACTGCCAACCGCGCCGCCTCTCAATACCTTACCGCTGGCGACTAAAGTCCCCACGCCGCTGCCGCCGCTGGAAGGATACACCTTTGAAGGCTATCGCAATGCCGATGGCAGCGTGGGCACCAAAAATTTGCTGGGGATCAGCACCAGCGTGCACTGCGTCGCCGGCGTGGTGGATTATGTGGTCAAGATCATTGAACGCGACCTGCTGCCTAAATACCCCAATGTCGACGGCGTAGTGGGATTAAACCACCTCTACGGCTGCGGCGTGGCGATTAACGCCCCGGCGGCCATCGTGCCGATTCGCACCATCCACAATATCGCGCTGAACCCTAACTTTGGCGGCGAGGTAATGGTGATTGGCCTTGGCTGTGAAAAGCTGCAGCCGGAACGTCTGCTGCAGGGAACCGAAGACGTGCAGCCGATTGCCGTCGATAGCGCAAGCGTGGTGCGTTTGCAGGATGAACAGCATGTCGGTTTTAAATCGATGGTCGATGATATCCTGCAGGTTGCCGAGCGCCACCTGGCGAAGCTGAACGCCCGCCAGCGTCAAACCTGCCCGGCTTCGGAATTAGTGGTGGGTATGCAGTGCGGCGGCAGCGACGCCTTCTCCGGCGTGACCGCCAACCCGGCGGTGGGTTATGCGTCCGACCTGCTAGTGCGCTGCGGCGCGACGGTGATGTTCTCGGAAGTCACCGAAGTGCGCGATGCTATCCATCTGTTAACCCCGCGCGCTATCAACGAAGAAGTTGGCAAACGACTGCTGGAAGAGATGGCCTGGTACGATAACTATCTGGAGCTGGGAAAAACCGACCGCAGCGCCAATCCGTCGCCGGGTAATAAGAAAGGCGGTCTGGCGAACGTGGTGGAAAAAGCGCTGGGTTCGATTGCCAAATCTGGCAAAAGCGCCATCGTCGAAGTTCTCTCGCCGGGTCAGCGCCCGACGAAACGCGGGCTTATCTATGCCGCGACGCCGGCCAGCGATTTTGTCTGCGGCACTCAACAGGTGGCTTCCGGCATTACCGTTCAGGTGTTCACCACCGGGCGCGGCACCCCTTACGGCCTGATGGCGGTGCCGGTGATTAAAATGGCGACCCGTACCGAGCTTGCCAACCGCTGGTACGACTTAATGGATATCAATGCCGGTACCATCGCGACTGGCGAGGAGACGATTGAGGAAGTCGGGCAGAAGCTGTTTGAGTTCATTCTGGACGTCGCCAGCGGGCGTAAGAAAACCTTCTCCGATCAATGGGGTCTGCATAACCAGCTGGCGGTGTTTAACCCGGCGCCGGTGACGTGATCCCGAACAGAGCGCGTATCACCAGCCGGGTTATACAGAATATCCCGGCTGGGAAGAGAGTTATGATTTGACCAGGATAACTTCAATCCCACCCTTACGTAGCCCCTCGAGACTCTCTTGCGGGATCGCATCATCGACAATAATGGTATCAATACGCTGCGTATCGATAATCTTATGCAAACTGGAGCGATTGAATTTACTGGAATCCGTCACAACGATAATGCGCTCTGCGACCTCGCACATTTTACGGTTCAGGCGGGCTTCGTCCTCATTATGGGTGCTGATCCCGCGCTCCAGATCCATCGCATCCACCCCCAGAAAAAGCATATCAAAGTGGTAATTCTGCAGGGATTGCTCAGCCTGATCGCCATAAAAAGACTGCGACTGGCGGCGTAGATGCCCTCCCGTCATCAGTAACTCCACCCCTTCTGCTTCTAACAACGCGTTGGCGACATTTATTCCATTGGTCATCGCGATGACATCCTGATGTTGTCTTAGCTGACGAGCGATTTCACAGGTAGTCGTGCCCGAGTCGAGAATAATACGGTGCCCCGGTTTTATCATTTCAACGGCGGCGCTGGCGATTTGGCGTTTGATGGCTGTATTCAGCGCGCTTTTGTCTTCCACTGACGGTTCGATGCCAGGTGTATGGCTATCGCAAATCAGCGCGCCGCCATAAGCTCGCACCGCAATACCCTGCTTTTCCAGAAACGCCAGATCGTTGCGTATTGTGACCGTCGATACTCCATACGCCTCCGCCAGGTCATTAACCTGAACGCTTCCCTGCTGTCGCAACCGCTGGATGATCTGCTCACGCCTTTCACTTGTCCCGGAAATGCGCTTTTCGGCAGATGACTCGCTGCTGTTCATAACTATATCCTTGGTTGAATCTTTCGTTTCATTTCGTTTTGACTATTAACGCCTTTCTTTTAGCAGAATGCAAGCGCTATCGGGTCAGGAAACAGAGGTTCTCACCGCGCTGAAAGCTTTCATTATGTTTCTTTTGTGAAACAGATCGGAAAACTATTATCTTTCGTTTTATTTTTAAAGCACGCTGAAGCACTATAAAGCGAAACAAAACGAAAGATTAAAATCGTCAACATCTGACCCGGAGAGGAAAGTGAAACATCTTACACAATTGGTGGTGCGACACAAACAGGGTGAGGCTAACGGGATCTACGCGGTGTGCTCCGCGCATCCGCTGGTGCTGCAATCCGCCATTCGGTTTGCTCAGGCAAACCACACGCCGCTGCTCGTTGAAGCGACTTCCAATCAGGTTGATCAGTTTGGCGGTTATACCGGTATGACCCCCGCCGATTTCTGCGGCTTTATCTATCATCTTGCCGATTCACTGGGTTTCCCCCGCGACGATCTCATCCTCGGCGGCGATCACCTGGGGCCAAACCGCTGGCAACATCTACCGGCAGCACAAGCCATGGCCCATGCCGACGACCTGATCAAAAGCTATGTCACCGCCGGATTTAAAAAAATCCACCTCGATTGCAGCATGTCCTGTAAAGACGATCCTATTCCCTTAACCGATGACATCGTTGCTGAACGCGCCGCAAGGTTGGCGAAAATCGCGGAAGAAAGCTGCATTGCCCGGGGAGGCGACTCCGATCTTGTCTACGTGATAGGCACTGAGGTTCCGGTTCCGGGCGGCGCGCATGAAACGTTAAACACATTGCAGGTCACGACCCCCAATGCCGCACGAGCGACTCTCGACGCACACAAAAGAGCCTTTGCCAGACAAGGGCTTGAAGATCTCTGGCCGCGAATTATTGCACTCGTAGTACAGCCTGGCGTTGAATTTGATCACACACAAGTTATTGATTATAAATCAAAAAATTCAAAACCTCTTAGCGCAATGGTAGAGGATTACGCCACGCTGCTCTTCGAGGCGCATTCCACGGATTATCAGACGCCGCATGCGCTACGCCAACTGGTGGTCGATCATTTTGCGATTTTGAAAGTCGGCCCGGCGTTGACTTTCGCGTTACGTGAAGCGCTGTTCGCTTTAGCAGCGATTGAAGAAGAAATCGTACCGGCAAAAGCCTGTTCAGGGCTACGCCAGGTACTGGAAAACGTCATGCTCGATCGCCCGGAATACTGGCAAAGCCACTACCACGGCGATGGCCACGCGCAGCGGTTAGCACGCGGCTACAGCTATTCCGATCGCGTTCGCTACTACTGGCCGGACAGCCAGATAGACACCGCTTTAGCGCATCTGGTGCGCAATCTGGCCGATGAGGCCATTCCGCTTCCGCTCATTAGCCAGTATCTGCCTTTACAGTATGTAAAAGTTCGCGAGGGGGCGCTCAGCGCTACGCCGCATGAACTCATCATTAGCCACGTCCAGGACATATTGCAGCAATACCATGACGCCTGTCAGGGCATGACATCTCATAACGGATAACAACGAAGAGGAAACGGCGATGCCAAATATTGTTTTAAGTCGTATTGATGAACGCTTAATCCACGGCCAGGTTGGCGTGCAGTGGGTCGGGTTTGCAGGCGCGAATCTGGTTCTGGTTGCCAATGACGAGGTGGCTGAAGACCCTGTGCAACAGAATTTAATGGAAATGGTATTGGCAGAGGGAATTGCCGTGCGCTTCTGGTCGCTGCAGAAAGTCATCGACAACATTCATCGCGCCGCCGATCGGCAAAAAATATTGCTGGTATGTAAATCGCCCGCCGATTTTCTGACGCTGGTTTCCGGCGGGGTGCCGGTATCGCGCATCAACGTCGGCAATATGCACTACGCCGACGGGAAACGACAAATTGCCAAAACCGTCTCTGTCGACGGCAATGATATTGCTGCCTTTAACGGTCTGAAATCCGCCGGCGTTGAGTGCTTCATTCAAGGAGTTCCGACAGAACCGGCAATGGATCTTTATAAACTGCTCTAAGGGGCTCGCCATGGAAATTTCGCTTTTTCAAGCCATTGCATTGGGTATCCTTGCCTTTATCGCCGGCCTGGATATGTTCAACGGATTAACCCATATGCATCGTCCGGTGGTGCTTGGCCCTCTGGTGGGTCTGATCCTCGGCGATCTTCATACCGGTATATTAACCGGCGGCACGCTGGAGCTGGTGTGGATGGGGCTGGCGCCGCTGGCCGGCGCGCAACCTCCAAACGTGATTATTGGGACCATCGTCGGTACCACCTTTGCCATTACCACCGGCGTTAAACCCGATGTCGCCGTCGGCGTTGCGGTTCCCTTCGCCGTCGCGGTTCAGATGGGGATAACATTCCTTTTCTCGGTAATGTCCGGTGTTATGTCGCGCTGCGATCGCATGGCGGCAAATGCCGATACCCGCGGCATTGAGCGCGTGAATTACCTGGCGTTGCTGGCGTTAGGCGCTTTTTATTTTCTCTGTGCCTTTCTGCCCATCTACTTTGGCGCAGAGCACGCCAAAACCGCGATCGATGTACTCCCTGAGCGCTTGATCGATGGTTTGGGCGTCGCGGGCGGCATCATGCCAGCAATCGGTTTTGCCGTACTGCTCAAAATCATGATGAAAAATGTCTACATCCCCTATTTCATCATCGGGTTCGTTGCTGCGGCCTGGCTCAAGCTCCCCGTGCTAGCCATTGCCGCCGCCGCGCTGGCTATGGCGCTTATCGACCTGCTACGTAAATCTCCCGAACCGACTCAATCTGCGGCGCCTAAAGAGGAATTCGAAGATGGCATCTAATCAACATACGCTGCCCAATGTGGCAGAAAGTGAAACAACGTTACTCACAGGCGTCAACGAAAACGTTTATGAAGATCAAAGCATTGGGGCCGACCTGACGCGAAAAGACATTAACCGGGTGGCCTGGCGCTCGATGCTTTTACAGGCATCATTTAACTATGAACGTATGCAAGCTTCCGGCTGGTTATATGGACTGCTGCCGGCATTGAAGAAAATCCACACCAATCCGCGCGATCTGGCGCGGGCGATGAAAGGACATATGGGGTTTTTTAACACTCATCCTTTCCTCGTGACCTTTGTCATCGGCATCATCCTGGCGATGGAGCGCTCGAAGCAGGATGTTAACAGCATCCAGAACACCAAAATCGCCGTTGGCGCGCCGCTCGGCGGTATCGGCGATGCCATGTTCTGGCTAACGTTACTGCCGATTTGCGGCGGCATTGGCGCCAGCCTGGCGCTTCAGGGTTCGATTCTCGGGGCCGTCGTTTTTATCGTCCTGTTTAATGTGGTCCATCTCGGCCTGCGTTTCGGCCTGGCGCATTACGCTTACCGGATGGGGGTAGCGGCGATCCCGCTCATCAAAGCCAATACCAAAAAAGTCGGTCATGCCGCTTCCATCGTCGGGATGACGGTGATTGGCGCGCTGGTAGCGACCTATGTTCGTCTAAGCACCACGCTTGAAATCACTGCCGGCGACGCCGTGGTTAAACTGCAAACCGATGTCATCGATAAGCTGATGCCCGCCTTTTTACCGCTGGTTTATACCCTGGCGATGTACTGGCTGGTACGCCGCGGCTGGAGCCCTCTCCGTCTTATCGGCATCACGGTCGCGCTGGGTATCGTAGGTAAATTCTGTCACTTCCTGTAACGCTAAGAGGTTTTCGATGTTAGGAATCATTTTGACCGGGCATGGCGGGTTTGCCAGCGGCATGGAAAAGGCAATGAAACAGATTCTGGGTGAACAGTCGCAATTCATTGCGATAGATTTCCCTGAATCATCCACCACCGCCCTGCTAACCGCACAGCTGGAACAGGCGGTCAATGAACTGGACGGCGAAGAAGACATTGTTTTTCTGACTGACTTACTCGGCGGCACGCCGTTTCGCATCGCCTCCACGCTGGCGATGCAAAAACGCGGCCGGGAAGTGATTACCGGCACTAACCTGCAGCTATTGTTGGAGATGGTGCTGGAACGCGAAGGATTAACCAGCGAAGCCTTTCGTCTTCAGGCGCTGGAATGCGGTCACCGCGGGTTAACGTGTCTGGTCGACGAACTGGGACGCTGTCGGGAAGATCATGCTGTTGAGGAAGGCATATGAGCCGCATACTGCGCGCCAGGCGCTTACTCACAGAGCAAGGATGGCTTGATGACCATCAGCTACGGATTGAAAATGACGTTATCGTGGCGCTGGAGCCGATTCCCGCGGGTGTCCTCACTCGCGATGCCGAGCTGCTGTGTCCTGCTTATATCGATATTCATGTCCACGGCGGCGCAGGCGTAGATGTCATGGATGACGCGCCGGATACGTTAGATCTGCTGGCGAAACACAAAGCGCGTGAGGGGGTCGCCAGCTGGTTGCCGACCACCGTCACCGCGCCGTTAGCGGCAATCCATGCGGCGCTGGAACGTATTGCGCGGCGCGTTCACGCAGGCGGTCCAGGGGCGCAAATTCTTGGCAGCTATCTTGAAGGCCCTTACTTTACGCCGCCGCACAAAGGCGCCCATCCGGAACAGTGGTTCAGGGAACTGGATCTTGCCGAATTCGATCGGTTGATTGCGGTTTCTCGCGAGACGCTACGCGTCGTCGCCCTTGCCCCGGAAAAAGAGGGGGCGCTACAGGCAATCCGTCATCTTAAACGGCAAGGCGTGCGGGTCATGTTGGGCCATAGCGCGGCAACCTGGCAACAAACCTGTGCCGCCTTTGATGCCGGCGCGGATGGCCTGGTACATTGCTACAACGGTATGAGTGGATTACATCATCGCGAACCGGGAATGGTCGGCGCCGGATTAACCGATAACCGCGCCTGGCTTGAACTCATTGCCGACGGCCATCACGTACATCCCGCGGCAATGCAGCTATGTTGCCGTTGTGCCGGAGATCGCATCATACTGATAACCGACGCGATGCAGGCGGCGGGTATGCCTGACGGCAATTACACCCTATGTGGCGAAACAGTAGAAATGCGTGATGGTATCGTCCGTACGCTAAATGGAAGTCTGGCGGGAAGTACCCTTTCACTCGATTCCGCCGTGCGTGCCGTCAGTTCATTACCCGGTATGACGGCTGAACAGGCTATTCATATGGCTTCTCTTCACCCGGCGCGGCTATTAGGGCTGGATCGGCAATTAGGATCGTTACAACCGGGAAAAATGGCCGACATCATTGCAGTAGATAACGAACTGCGACTGGAAAATATCTGGATCCGCGGTGAAACGTTTTCGCTTTAAGCCCACTTCTCTCCTCAGGTCTGCAGCCTGCCTGCAGACCTTTCTTTTCCTTTCTTTTTGGATTCGCAATCGATCCAAATAAAAACCATATTATTTCAATTTGTTATGTAAAAAATAACGCCAGAGCGCGACTATTTTCGTTTTATTGTCAATCATATTATTGAGCTTTCGATTTCTTTCATGTAAATTTTAATACATTAAAAGCAAGTCAAAGTGAAACGAAACGAAAGAACTGCATTAGCCCACACCGAAAGCGGAAATCATCACCATAAGGATTGCGTTATGTCAGAAAGATATACCCCCGCGCCATCAACCACTGGTACCTGGACCGAAGAAGAGATCCGCCAGCAACCAGGCAGTTGGATACAATCTTTAAAGAATATCGATCGTTTGCGATCGGAGATTGATGGTTTTCTCACGCCGTTGCTACGAAAAAACGATCTCCGTATCGTCCTGACCGGCGCCGGCACTTCTGCATTTATCGGCGAGATAATCGCGCCCTGGCTGTCCCGCCATAGTGGTAAAAACTTTAGCGCCGTTCCAACCACCGACCTTGTAACCAACCCGATGGATTATCTGGATCCCGCTCATCCACTGCTGCTGGTTTCGTTTGCCCGTTCAGGCAATAGCCCGGAGAGCGTGGCCGCAGTGGAACTAGCGAACCAGTTTGTTACAGAGTGTTATCACCTACCCATTACCTGCAACGAAGCAGGCAGCCTGTATCAAACCGCGCTGGATAGCGACAATGCTCTGCCGCTGTTGATGCCGCCAGAAACCCACGATCGCGGCTTTGCGATGACCAGTAGTATTACCACGATGATGGCCAGTTGCCTTGCAGTGTTCGCACCCAACCTCATTAATAGCCAGACATTCAGCGATGTCGCTGACTGCTGCCAGACGATTCTTAACTCGTTGAGCGATATTAACGCTGGGGTTTTCGGCAACGGAGCGTGGAAACGGATCGTTTACCTCGGTAGCGGCGGGTTGCAGGGCGCCGCGCGCGAATCCGCCCTGAAAGTGCTTGAGCTCACGGCAGGTAAGCTGGCCGCGTTTTATGACTCGCCTACCGGCTTCCGTCACGGGCCTAAGTCACTGGTGAATAACGAAACGCTGGTGGTGATGTTTGTCTCCAACCATCACTATACCCGCCAGTACGATCTGGATCTTCTCGCTGAGTTGCGTCGCGATCGCCAGGCTATGCGGATAGTAGCCATCGCCGCAGGTTCCGATCCTGTTATTGAAGCAGGCCCGCATATCATTCTCCCGCCATCACGACACTTCAACGATGTCGAACTGGCATTCAGCTTCCTGATGTACGCCCAGATTTTCGCGCTTAACCAATCTCTCGCCGTGGGCAACACCCCGGATACGCCTTCCGCCAGCGGTACCGTTAACCGCGTCGTACAAGGTGTCGTTATTCATCCCTGGCAGGCTTAAAAGGAGCGCGCCATGAGCATTATTTCCACCAAATATCTTCTGCAGGATGCCCAGAGTAAAAGTTATGCGGTTCCTGCATTTAACATTCATAACGCCGAGACGATCCAGGCGATCCTGGAAGCATGCAGTGAAATGCGATCGCCGGTGATCCTTGCCGGCACGCCGGGAACCTTTAAGCATATCGCGCTGGAGGAAATTTACGCGCTCTGCCATGCCTACTCCGCCACCTACGCGATGCCAATTGCGCTACATCTCGACCATCATGAGTCGCTGGCGGATATTCGTCGTAAGGTCAATGCCGGGGTCCGCAGCGCAATGATTGATGGCAGCCATTTTCCGTTTGATGAGAATGTGAAGCTGGTGAAATCAGTCGTCGATTTTTGTCACGCGCTGGATTGTAGCGTCGAGGCGGAATTGGGACGGCTTGGCGGAATGGAGGACGATCTTAACGTTGACGCGGAAAGCGCCTTTCTCACCGACCCGCAAGAGGCTAAACGCTTTGTCGAATTGACCGGTATCGACAGTCTCGCCGTGGCGATCGGTACCGCTCATGGGCTATATCAAAAAACGCCTAAGATTGATTTCCAACGGCTGGCGGAAATCAGGGAAGTGGTCGATATCCCTCTGGTGCTGCATGGCGCAAGCGATGTACCGGATGACTACGTCCGTCGTGCTATCACGTTGGGAATTTGCAAGGTCAATGTCGCCACAGAACTCAAAATCGCCTTCGCCGCCGCGGTGAAAAAATGGTTTGCTGACAATCCGCAAGGTAACGACCCACGTTATTACATGCGTGTCGGCATGGATGCGATGAAAGAAGTTGTAAAAAGTAAAATTAGCGTGTGCGGTTCCGCTAACCGACTATTACAGGCCGCAGAAGCTTGAACACCATACAATGACAAAACGTTAGCCCGAGAGGGCTAACGTTATTAACCTCTGATATAACGACAGCAAGGATCTTTCTAATGAAAAAAGTGCTCACTGTTTCGTTACTGGCCCTACTGGTTTCGCAAAGCGCGGCGGCCGCTGAATACACATTAAATAACGCATCGATGGCGCTTTCATTTAACGATGCGAACTCAGCAACAATGGTAAAAGATGAAAAATCGGCCCATCAACTTTCACCGCAAGAACTGTTTTTTCTCACGCTACCAGATGAAACCATCATCCACACCGCTGATTTTAAAGTAAAGAATGTCGAGAAAAATAGCGACTCTATTATTATCGATTATACCCGCCCCGATTTTAACGTCACGGTAAAGATGAACCTGATAAAGGGAAACTACGCGAGTATTGATTACACCATCGCGGCGGTAGGCCAATCGCGAGACGTGGCAAAAATAACTTTTTTCCCGACTAAAAAACAATCGCAAGCACCGTATGTCGATGGCGCAATCAATAGTTCACCGATTGTGGCTGATACCTTTTTTATATTGCCCGATAAACCTATCGTAAATACCTGGGCATATGAGGCGACCACGAATCTGAATGTAGAATTAAAAACAGCCATCGACCCCGCCGCACCACTCAGCTATACGACCTACTTCGGCACTTTTCCGGAAACCAATCAGCTTCGTCGCAGCGTGAATATCTTTATTGATGCCGTGCGTCCACGCCCCTATAAACCCTATCTACACTATAACAGCTGGATGGATATTGGTTTCTTTACCACCTATAGCGAACAGGATGTGCTAAGCCGGATGGATGAATGGAATAAAGAGTTTATTTCCGGTCGCGGCGTCACATTAGATGCCTTTCTTCTGGATGACGGTTGGGACGATCGTACCGGCAGATGGCTCTTTGGCCCCGCCTTCAGCCAGGGATTCAGCAAAGTACGAGAAAAAGCGGCCAGCATGCAAAGTTCTGTAGGGCTGTGGCTTTCCCCTTGGGGAGGTTATAACAAGCCCAGAGATATTCGCGTCTCCCACGCCAAAGAGTATGGCTTTGAAACGGTCGATGGCAAATTCGCGCTATCCGGACCGCACTATTTCAACAACTTCAATCAACAAATTATTAAGCTGATTAAAGACGAGCATATTACCTCTTTTAAGCTTGATGGTATGGGCAACGCAAATTCGCATATTGCGGGTAGTCAGTTTGCTTCCGATTTTGATGCATCTATCGCTTTATTGCATAACATGCGCAGCGCCAATCCTAATCAATTTATTAATTTAACCACCGGGACCAACGCCAGTCCTTCCTGGCTCTTTTATGCTGACGCTATCTGGCGCCAGGGAGACGATATCAATCTTTATGGCCCTGGAACGCCAGTACAGCAATGGATGACCTATCGGGATGCCGAGACTTATCGCTCAATTGTGCGTAAAGGGCCGCTCTTCCCGCTTAACTCACTGATGTATCATGGTATTGTCAGTGCTGAAAATGCCTATTACGGGCTGGAAAAACCGCAAACCGATAGCGATTTCGCCGATCAGGTCTGGAGCTATTTCGCGACGGGTACGCAATTACAGGAGCTATACATCACACCATCGATGCTTAACAAAGCGAAGTGGGATACCCTGGCGCAGGCGGCAAAATGGTCGAGGGCAAATGCGGATGTGCTGGTGGATACCCATTGGGTCGGCGGCGATCCTACCGCGCTGGAAGTTTACGGCTGGGCTTCATGGAAGAAAGATAAGGCGATATTAGGCCTGCGTAACCCATCAGATAAACCGCAGCAGTATTTCCTGGATCTCGCAAAAGCGTTCGAGATACCGCAGGGAGAGACATCGCGATTTACGTTAAAAAGCGTTTACGGTAGTAACGCGACCTTCCCAGCTGATTACCAGCAAGCGGTTATTGTTACGCTACAACCCTTACAAACGCTGGTTTTCGAAGCGACGCCGGTAAAATAGTCAGCCGCGCCCGGTTAACCCCGGGCGCAGTGGTTATCCCTGCTGCTCCAGCGCGTATTTATACAGCGCGTTCTTCTTCACGCCGTGGATTTCCGCGGCCAGCGCGGCGGCTTTCTTCAACGGCAGTTCCGCCTGTAACAGCGCCAGAGTCCGCAGCGCGGCCGCCGGCAACGCCTCTTCCTGGGCCTTAAAACCTTCGACGATCAGCACCATCTCGCCTTTGCGGCGATTTTCGTCTTCCTTCACCCACGCCACCAGCTCGCCAATCGGCGCGCCGTGGATAGACTCCCAGGTTTTGGTCAGCTCGCGTGCCAACACTACGTAACGGGATTCGCCCAGAACCGCGCAGATATCCTCCAGGCTCTCCACCAGGCGGTGCGTTGACTCATAAAAGATAATAGTGCGCGGCTCTTCTTCCAGCGCCTTCAGGGTATCGCGGCGGCCTTTCGATTTCGCCGGCAGGAAACCTTCATAGCAGAAACGATCGGACGGCAAACCGGCGGCGCTCAGAGCGGCAATCGCAGCACAAGGGCCCGGTAGCGGCACGACGCGAATATTGGCTTCACGGCAGGTACGCACCAGATGGTAGCCGGGATCGTTAATCAGCGGCGTGCCGGCATCGGACACCAGCGCGATGTTCTGCCCCTCTTTTAATTTCGCTAAAAGTGTTTCGGCCTTTTGCTGCTCGTTATGGTCGTGAAGGGCAAATAAACGGGCGTTAATCGCAAAATGCTGCAGCAGCAAACCGGTATGGCGGGTATCCTCCGCAGCAATTAAATCAACAGCTTGCAACACTTCCAGTGCGCGCTGCGTGATATCAGACAGATTCCCTATCGGAGTGGGCACAATGTACAGTTGCCCCTGAGAATTATCCGCTGATTCGTGTTGTTTCATTGTCTCGTCCGTATTGCCGATTTAATATTGAGCATTGAGCCAAAAAAATATCACTGGATACATATGGTACCGTCAACATTTCTTCGTTCTAAGCCCGCGCGCTGTCTGCCCGTATTGCTGGCTACTCTTCTTTTTGCTGGCTGCGGCACCCACACGCAGGATCAAAGCACGGCGTTTATGCAGGGTACGTCGCAGGCCAACTCCAGTTTCTACCTACAGCAGATGCAGCAAAGCACGAATGATAGCAAGACCAACTGGCAATTACTCGCCATTCGTGCACTGCTGCAGGAAGGTAAGAAGCAGCAGGCTATCGACCTGTACAACCAACTGCCGTCGAACCTGAACAGCACGCAGGCCCGTGAACAGTCGCTGCTGGCGGTGGAAGTCAAACTGGCGCAAGGCGATTACCAGGGCGCGAAGGCATTGCTGAGCAAACTCGATCCTCTCAGTTTTGAGAAAAATCAGCAGCCGCGCTACTGGCAGGCGCAAATTGACGCCAGCCAGGGACAGCCGTCTCTGGCATTGCTGCGTGCGCTGATTGCCCAGCAGCCCCTGCTAAACCAGACGAAGCAAAAACAACAAAACATCGACGCCACATGGAAAGCGCTAACGGCGATGACCCCACAGCAGGCCAACGCGCTGGTAATCAATGCCGACGAAAACGTGCTGCAGGGCTGGCTGGATCTGCAGCGGATGTGGTTCGACAACCGCAACGATCCGGCAATGCTGAAAGCGGGCGTCAAAGACTGGCAAATCCGTTATCCGCAGAACCCGGGGGCGCAGATGCTGCCCACTGCGCTGGTGAATATGCAAAACTATAAACCGGCCTCGACCAATAAAATCGCCCTGCTGCTGCCTCTGAACGGCCAGGCGGCGATTTTCGGCCGCACTATCCAGCAGGGTTTTGAAGCGGCGAAGAATGGCGCCCCAGCGGTCCAGGGTAGCGCAGTGCCGGCGCAGGTCGCCCAGGCGGCGAATGTTGCCGGCAATAACGATGTGGTGAGCCCTTCGCAGGCGGAAGTCGGCGATCTCACCGCCACCGGCAGCCAGGCCGCGCCGGTGCAGGCGCCAGCGGAGACGCAGGCCGCGCCTGCCGCGAAACCAGCAGCCGCTCCGCTATCCGCCCCGGTTACCGCAACGCCGGCAGCACAACCGGTAGCACAACCGGTGAGCGCGCCAGCCGCGCAGCCGCAGCCCGCGGTGGCGACCACCGCCAATCCTGCCGCTGAACTGAAAATTTACGATACCACCAGCCAGCCGATGAGCCAGCTGCTGGCGCAGGTGCAGCAGGACGGCGCCACCCTCGTGGTCGGCCCGCTGCTGAAAGAAAACGTCGAAGAGGTGATGAGAAGCAACACCTCGCTGAACGTGCTCGCCCTTAACCAGCCGGGTAAAGTCGAGAACCGCCCGAACCTGTGCTACTTCGCGCTCTCCCCGGAAGATGAAGCCCGCGACGCGGCGCGTCATATTCACGATCAGGGCAAGCAAACGCCGTTACTGCTGGTGCCGCGCGGCGCGCTTGGCGACCGCGTGGTCAGCGCATTCGCCGACGAGTGGCTGAAACTGGGCGGCGGTACGGTGCTGCAGCAACGTCTGGGATCGACGGCGGAGCTGAAATCCGGCGTCAACGGTGGCGGCATCTCGCTGACCGGCAGCCCGGTATCGACGCTGCCGTCATCTGTGGATAGCTCGCTCGGCAGCCCAGGCGACGTTCCGGTCAGCAGCGGCGGCAGCATCGATGCCGCCTATATCGTCGCTACCCCGGAACAAATTGGCTATATCAAGCCGCTGATCGCCATGCGCAACGGCAGCCAGAGCAACGTCACCCTGTACGCCAGCTCCCGCAGCGCCCAGGGCACCTCCGGCCCGGATTTCCGTCTGGAGATGGAAGGCCTGCAATATAGTGAAATCCCGATGCTGGCTGGCAGTAACCCGGCGCTGATGCAGCAGGCGCTCTCAGCCGTGCGTAACGACTACTCGCTGGCGCGTCTGTATGCGATGGGCGCCGACGCCTGGTCGCTGGCGAATCATTTCGCGCAAATGCGCCAGAGCCCAGGTTACGAGCTGAACGGCAATACGGGCGATCTGACGGCCACGCCGGACTGCGTGATCAACAGGAAGTTATCATGGCTCAAGTACCAACAGGGACAAATCGTCGCAGCCAACTAAGCAAACAGACCGGCGACGCCTGGGAAAGCCAGGCGCGTCGGTGGTTAGAACGGCATGGACTGCGTTTTATCGCCGCCAACGCCCGCGAGCGCGGCGGCGAGATCGATCTTATTATGCGCGACGGCGCGGTTATCGTGTTCGTCGAAGTGCGCTACCGGCGCAGCGCCAGCTACGGCGATGCCGCCGCCAGCGTCACGCCGCAAAAGCAACAACGTCTTCTCAAGGCTGCTCGTCTGTGGCTCTCCCGGCAGAATGGGAGTTTTGATACTGTGGATTGCCGTTTCGATGTGGTAGCCTTCACCGGCAACGACATCCAATGGCTGAAAAACGCCTTTGGCGAATAGCGTATTATCAGATTTAAGGGATCCCGTGCTCGACAGAATTAAAGCCTGCTTTACCGAAAGCATTCAAACCCAAATCGCCGCCGCGGAAGCGCTCCCGGACGCCATCTCGCGCGCGGCTATGACGCTCGTTCAGTCGCTGCTTAACGGCAACAAAATCCTCTGTTGTGGTAATGGCACCTCCGCCGCCAACGCACAGCATTTTGCTGCCAGCATGATCAATCGTTTCGAAACAGAGCGCCCTGGTTTACCCGCCATTGCACTAAATACCGATAATGTGGTCTTAACCGCAATCGCCAACGATCGCCTGCATGATGAAATCTACGCTAAACAGGTGCGCGCGCTGGGTCACGCCGGCGACGTACTGTTGGCGATTTCTACGCGCGGCAATAGCCGGGATATCGTGAAAGCCGTGGAAGCGGCGGTCACCCGCGATATGACTATCGTGGCGTTAACCGGTTACGACGGCGGCGAGCTGGCTGGCCTGTTAGGTCAGCAGGACGTTGAAATCCGCATTCCTTCGCACCGCAGCGCGCGGATCCAGGAAATGCACATGCTTACCGTCAATTGTCTGTGCGATTTGATTGATAACACGCTTTTTCCACACCAGGACGAATAAGGAGAACACATGAAGGCTCTCTCGCCCCTCGCCATCCTGCTTTCTGCGCTACTGCTACAGGGCTGCGTCGCCGCAGCGGTAGTCGGTACGGCAGCCGTCGGCACCAAAGCGGCAACGGACCCGCGTACGGTGGGTACGCAGGTTGATGACAGCACCCTGGAGCTACGCGTTAACAGCGCCTTAGGGAAAGATGAACAGATTAAGAAAGAAGCGCGTATTAACGTCACCGCTTATCAGGGTAAGGTCCTGCTGACCGGTCAGTCGCCGACCGCCGATCTCTCCTCTCGCGCCAAACAAATCGCGATGGGAGTTGAAGGGACTACCGAAGTCTTCAATGAAGTGCGTCAAGGCCAGCCGATTGGCTTAGGCACCGCGTCGTCGGATACCTGGATCACCACCAAAGTTCGTTCCCAACTGCTGGGCAGCGATCAGGTGAAGTCTTCCAACGTGAAAGTGACGACCGAAAACAGCGAAGTGTTCCTGATGGGCCTGGTCACCGACCGTGAAGGCCGCGCGGCGGCAGATATCGCCAGCCGGGTAAGCGGCGTGAGCCGCGTCACCACCGCGTTTACCTATCTTAAATAAACGTGATCTAACCCGGCTGGCGCTTCGCTAAGCCGGGCTACCAAATAGCGCTGCGCTGTAGCCCCGGTAAGCGGCAGTATAAATTAAAGGCAGGCCGCACGGACCGTAGGCCGGGTAAGGCGCAGCCGCCACCCGGCACAAAATCCGGAACGGGTCCACAGCCCCGCGCCGGATAAATTACACCAGCGCCAGCGCGCCGACGATCGCCCCGCACAACGCCACCAGCCCGCCGGTTAGCCACAGCGCTTTAGCCGGAAACGCCTTACGCAACATAACCAGCGACGGTACGCTCACCGCAGGCAAGGTAATCAGCAGCGCCAGCGCCGGCGCGGTGCCCATTCCAGCCAGCATCATCGTCTGCACAATCGGGATTTCCGCCGCCGTCGGGATAACGAACAGACAACCGGCTATCGCCATTGCGATCACCCAGAACAGCGTGTTATCGACCGCGCCCTCGGCATGCGGGAACAGCCAGACCCGCGCCGCGCCCAGTACCAGCACCGCGAGGATGTAAACCGGGATCGTACTCCAGAACAGCGACCACAGCGCGCGCAGCCAGCGGTTGATAAAACTGCCCTCATCATTCTTCAGTTGGCTAACGTCTTCTGCCGCTACCGGCTGCGTCGCCGCCTCTTTTACCCATTTTTGCACCAGCGTCGCCACCACCAGCACCGTCGCCAGCCCGGCCACCAGCCGGATCAGAGCAAAATGCCAGCCAAGCACGAAACCCATAAAAACCAGCGTCGCCGGGTTCAGCAGCGGGTTGCCCATCCAGAACGCCAGCGCCCCGCCCATCGACACCTGCTGTTTACGCATTCCGGCGGCAACCGGCGCGGCGCAGCAGGTACACATCATCCCCGGTAGCGAAAAAATTGCTCCCAGCAGCGTACCCTGAAAACGAGATTGCCCAAGCGTGCGCAGCAGCCAGTCGCGGGGGATCAGCACCTGAATAAGCGAACCGAGCAGCACGCCGAGCGCCGCCGCTTTCCAGACCGCGAGGAAGTAAACCATCGCGTAATCCCATGCCGCCTGCAGCGGGTTTACATCAGCCTGGGCGAGAATAGATTTACCGATACTGTGGGTTTCCGCGGCCGTAAAGGCTTTACCGTAATACGGCTGCCATTTGACGTACCACAGGCCAACGATAACGACGAGAAAGAACAGTGCGGGTTTCCACCATTGAAATGGTGATGCCGCCTGAGATGAAGACTGACCAGCCATAGCATTCCCCAGGGAGAAGTGATAACAAATAAGGAGGTGAATACTACGCCTGCCGTCCAAATTTGAAAATGATTAATCCGCCTGCCTGGCGGCGCGTTCCCGTAGCTGAGACGAGGTCAGGATCTGGACGCCTTCATGGCTCGGCGCCAGCGCCTCGGCCAGCAGAGCCGTCGCCACATCGCGGGCCTGAATGGCTTTCCAGTCTCCAGGCAGAAAACGAAATAGCGGTGCAAAGAGCGTTTCATTGGCGCGTTTATGCTCCCGATCGCCCAGTAACATCGAAGGACGGGCAATGGTCAGCCGCGGCCACTCCTGCGCAATCAGCGCCTCTTCCATTTCTCCTTTCACGCGGTTATAGAAGAAGGGCGAATGCGAATTGGCGCCCATCGCGCTGACCACCAGCATATGTTGCGCCCCGAGGCGCTTCCCGACCAGCGCCGTATCCACCACCAGCGTATAGTCAGCATGCACAAACGCTTCTTTACTCCCCGCTTCCCGTCGCGTGGTGCCCAGGCAGCAGAATACGATATCGACAGGATCAACCACCTGCGCCAGTGCATCGGTCAACTGCGGATCGTGTGGATTGAATACCCCCTCCGCTGGAGCAAGCGGACGGCGCGTTGGCGCAGTAATCGCGCTAATACGCGGCTCACTCTGTAGTAGCCGAAGTAAGTGCCCACCAACCAATCCAGTCGCGCCGGTTAATAATACCTGACTCATCAAATCTCCTTTGCAGAATAGTCTGCCTTGCACTTTGCCCCACATGTTCCAGGCTTAATAGCTTACGAGGTAAGTATCCACCATCATCATGGAAATGCCTCATTCACTGCCAAAAGATCGGAGGAAGAATGAGTAAAAAGATTGCCGTACTAATCACCGACGACTTCGAAGATTCTGAATTCACCTCACCTGCCGAGGCTTTTAAACTTGCCGGGCATCAGGTCGTGACAATTGAGAAACAGGCGGGAAAAACGGTAAAAGGGAAGCAAGGCGAGGCTGAAGTGGCGATCGACAAAGCGATTGATGACGTGACGCCGGCGCAGTTTGACGCCCTGTTGCTGCCTGGCGGCTATTCACCGGACCAGTTGCGGGGTGATGAGCGCTTCGTCACTTTTACTCGCGACTTCGTGAATAGCGGTAAACCGGTCTTTGCCATTTGTCACGGCCCGCAGTTACTCATCAGCGCAGACGTCATTCGCGGGCGTAAGCTCACGGCGGTTAAACCCATCGTGGTCGACGTGAAAAACGCCGGCGGTGAGTTTTACGATCAGGAAGTGGTGCTTGATAACGATCAGTTAGTCACCAGCAGAACCCCGGACGATCTTCCGGCGTTCAATCGCGAGGCGCTACGCCTGCTCGGGGCTTGAGTCGCGCAGCCAATATAGCTTTTTGCCAAAACCCAGCGTGTTGTCGGTAAATTTAAGCTCGTCGGGACGGATCTCCCACACCGGCGCCGACAACATGCGGGCGACAGGAAAGCGTTTAACGTAGCGTTTTCGCATCTCAGCCTCTTCGTCACCGTGAAGGCGGCGGATCTCCCCCTTAAACTGCACGCCGCGGATTAAGGCAACGGTCTTTGGCTGGCCGTTGACCGTCCCGGCGACCTTCGCGCGTTCGCCGGTCATCTGGCCGTGACGGGTTTTTTCGTCGCTCAGCAGATAAAAAACGACGTTATCCGGGTCGTAAACGTAAAACGCATTGGCGCACCACAGCTCGTCATCACGTGCGACGCACCAGGTGATGACGTGTTGTTTACCCAGCCAGCGGCTAATCGCGGCAAGCGTTTCCATCTTTATTCTCCATTATGCTATGGTGCACACACCCTAACAAACTGACGTTATTACCGTGTGCTGGTTTCTCTATCTTATTCGAACCGCTGATAACCGCCTGTATACCGGCATTACCACCGATGTTCCGCGCCGCTTTCTTCAGCATCAGGAAGGCAAAGGAGCGAAAGCGCTGCGCGGCAAAGGCGAACTGGCGCTGGCGTTTAGTCAGAAAGTTGGTGACCACTCACTCGCTCTGCGGCTGGAGTATCGCATCAAGCAGCTAACGAAGCGCCAGAAAGAGCGCCTCGTTGCCGGGGATGGTTCGTTCGAGACCCTGCTGGAGGGGCTCAGAAGCGATTGAAATGATCGCTGTACTCGACCAGACCGTGTACGCCCTGCAGCGCGTCATCCGCCAGACGGTGCACCTGGAAGGCTTCAGCGGTGTCCGGCCAGCGGCAGCGTAAATCGAACGCGGCGGCGGGTTCAAAGCCTAAACGGCCATACAGCGCCGGTTCGCCCAGCGTAACCACCGCGGCGTAGCCAAATTCATTTAATGAATCCAGCCCTTCGTAGACCAGCTGTCGGCCAATACCCTGGCGGCGATAGCTTTCATCTACCGCCAACGGCCCCAGACCGACCCACTGCAGCTCTTCGCCTTCGACGGTGACCGGGCTAAAGGCGACGTAGCCCACCACATGGCCTTCATCGTCAGTGGCGACTAAGCCCAGCGTGATCAAACCATCTTCACGCAGATCGTGCACCAGCTTCGCTTCCGCGTCGCTGCCGAACGTACGGCGCAGCAGCGCGTCGATACCCGGCGCATCAATCCCAATTTCCACTCGAATCAGCATGCCTCACCTACCGATGTCTGTTCAGGTTTCTGCGGGCTCTTCAGGCCTGCTTCGACAAAATCCGCCATCTGCAGCAGCATGACCCGCAGTGCTTTCGGCATCTGCTCCAGCTCGATGGCATCCATCAGGTTCTTCACGTATAGACCCAGCTCAGTATCACCTTCAATCACCAGACGACGCTGGAAGAATAGCGTATCCGGATCCTGTTTACGCGCGGCAATCATCAGCAGATCGCTGGCATCGGCGCTAAAGCTGACGTCGGCGTCAGCCTGCTGGCTGACCACCAGGCGACCATCGACTACCGAGGTATACCACAGCAGGCCAATATCGCGCACATTAATACTTAACCAGCGACCTTCGAGAAACTCCAGTTCTCCATCCGCCAGCGCCTGGCGAAATTGCCAGCTCAATACTTGTTCCAGCACCTGGCGCTTGAGGGCAAAAGGCGCCAGCTTAACCGGCACGCTCATTAAAGACGGGCCAAAACGGACCAGCCGGGAACGCAGTTCATCCAACACAAGCTTCACTCCATGCATGCAATAGTTTCGCTATTGTGCCATATCAAATAAACGACATAGCGGCGTAAATCAACAAAATCGCGATGATGGTCGCCAGCTATTGAGCCCACCAATACGCTTTTAACTGCCTCAAATCAAAAATTGTCACCAGAAGGTTAACTAAAATCCCAGCTCGTTAACCATTTTGCGTCCCTGACCGGCCGCGTTTTTCAGGAAAAATTATGGAGCTGCTCTGCCCCGCCGGTAACCTCCCGGCACTTAAGGCGGCCATCGAAAACGGCGCCGATGCCGTGTATATCGGGCTGAAAGATGACACCAATGCCCGCCACTTTGCCGGCCTTAATTTCACCGAAAAGAAATTGCAGGAAGCCGTCAGCTTTGTGCACCAGCATCGCCGTAAGCTACATATCGCGATTAACACCTTCGCCCATCCCGACGGTTATGCCCGTTGGCAGCGTGCTGTGGATATGGCCGCGCAATTGGGCGCCGACGCGCTTATCCTCGCCGATATCGCGATGCTGGAGTACGCCGCGGAACGCTATCCGCACATTGAACGTCACGTTTCAGTGCAGGCGTCCGCCACTAACGAAGAGGCGGTGCGTTTTTATCACCGCAACTTTGACGTTGCCCGCGTCGTACTGCCGCGGGTGTTATCCATTCACCAGGTGAAACAGTTAGCCCGCGCCACGCCGGTGCCGCTGGAAGTTTTCGCCTTCGGTAGCTTATGCATCATGGCGGAAGGCCGCTGCTATCTCTCGTCGTATCTCACCGGCGAATCGCCAAATACCGTCGGCGCCTGTTCGCCCGCGCGCTTCGTCCGCTGGCAGCAAACGCCGCAGGGGCTGGAGTCACGCCTTAACGAAGTGCTGATCGATCGCTATCAGGATGGCGAGAATGCCGGTTATCCGACGCTGTGCAAAGGCCGCTACCTGGTCGACGGCGAGCGCTACCACGCGCTGGAAGAACCCACCAGCCTCAATACCCTGGAGCTGTTGCCAGAACTGATGGCCGCCAATATCGCCTCGGTAAAAATCGAAGGCCGTCAGCGCAGCCCGGCATACGTCACCCAGGTAGCGAAAGTCTGGCGTCAGGCGATCGACCGCTGTAAAGCCGATCCGCAGAATTTCGTGCCGCAATCCGCATGGATGGAAACCCTTGGTTCGATGTCCGAAGGAACGCAAACCACCCTTGGCGCCTATCACCGTAAATGGCAGTGAGAAACATGAAATATTCATTAGGGCCGGTGCTGTACTACTGGCCAAAAGAGACGCTGGAAGATTTTTACCAGCAGGCGGCAAACAGTAGCGCTGACACCATTTATCTGGGCGAGGCGGTGTGCAGCAAGCGCCGCGCCACTAAAGTCGGCGATTGGATCGAAATGGCGAAAGCGCTGGCCGGTAGCGGCAAGCAGGTGGTGCTCTCCACCCTCGCGCTGGTGCAGGCCTCCTCCGAACTGGGCGAGCTGAAGCGCTATGTCGAGAACGGCGAATTCCTGATTGAAGCCAGTGACCTCGGCGTGGTCAACCTCTGCGCCGAACGCAAGCTGCCCTTCGTCGCCGGTCATGCGCTGAACTGCTACAACGCCGTCACTTTGCGCCTCCTGCTGAAGCAGGGCATGACGCGCTGGTGCATGCCAGTGGAGCTTTCCCGCGACTGGCTGGCTAATTTGCTGACCCAGTGCGAAGAACTGGGCATTCGCAACCAGTTTGAAGTCGAAGTGCTGAGCTATGGCCATTTGCCGCTGGCTTATTCCGCGCGCTGCTTTACCGCCCGCTCGGAAGACCGGCCAAAAGACGAATGCGAAACCTGCTGCATCAAGTACCCAACCGGGCGCAGCATGCTGTCGCAGGAGAACCAGCAGGTGTTTGTGCTTAACGGCATTCAGACGATGAGCGGCTACGTCTATAACCTTGGCAACGAGTTAACCTCGATGCACGGTCTGGTGGATATGGTGCGCCTGTCGCCGATGGGCAGCGAGACCTTTGCCATACTCGACGCCTTCCGCGCCAACGAAAATGGCGCTGCGCCGCTGGATCTCACCGCCAACAGCGATTGCAACGGCTACTGGAAACGGCTGGCCGGGCTGGAGCTGCAGGCGTAAGGTGAAGTGTAAAAGCTCACTTTGTTAACAACGGTTATTAATTTTTAATGCACTATTAAAAGATTCACCGTCGACAAAGTGAGCTGTTATGACTGATAAAACCATTCCGTTCTCGGTGCTCGATCTGGCGCCGATCCCGCAGGGATCTTCGGCTAAAGAAGCCTTCTCCCACTCTCTCGCTCTCGCCCGGCTGGCGGAATCCCGCGGCTACCACCGTTACTGGCTGGCTGAGCACCATAATATGGTGGGCATTGCCAGCGCGGCGACTTCGGTGTTGATTGGCTATCTTGCCGCCAATACCACCACCCTGCATCTGGGCTCCGGAGGCGTGATGTTGCCAAACCATTCGCCGCTGGTGATCGCCGAACAGTTCGGTACCCTGAATACGCTGTATCCCGGACGTATCGATCTCGGCCTTGGCCGCGCGCCGGGCAGCGATCAGCCGACCATGCGCGCGCTGCGTCGCCATATGAGCGGCGATGTCGATAATTTCCCGCGCGATGTGGCGGAGCTGGTGGACTGGTTTGACGCCCGCGATGCTCATCCGCAGGTGCGCCCGGTTCCCGGCTATGGCGAACGAATTCCGGTGTGGCTGCTGGGCTCAAGCCTGTACAGCGCGCAGCTGGCGGCGCAGCTTGGTCTGCCATTTGCTTTCGCCTCTCACTTCGCGCCGGACATGTTATTCCAGGCGCTGCATCTGTATCGCAGCAATTTCAAACCTTCGGCGCGGCTCGAAAAACCGTACGCGATGGTATGCATCAATATTATCGCCGCCGATAGCAATCGCGACGCGGAGTTCCTCTTTACTTCGATGCAGCAGGCCTTCGTTAAGCTGCGCCGCGGCGAAACCGGGCAGTTGCCGCCGCCGGTGGAAAATATGCATCAGCTGTGGTCAGCGTCCGAGCAGTATGGTGTGCAGCAGGCATTAAGCATGTCGCTGGTTGGCGATAAAACCAAAGTTCGCCACGGGTTAGCGTCGATTCTTCGCGAAACGGAAGCGGACGAAATCATGGTTAACGGCCAGATCTTCGACCACCAGGCGCGCCTGCATTCCTTTGATTTAGCGATGCAGGTGAAAGAGGAGTTGTTAGGTTAGTGACGCGGTAAGCCCGGTGCGCGTCACGCCACCGGGCGATGCGGTTATTGATAAACCGGCAACAGATTAAAGCTCGACAGGAAATGCACCACCGCGTTGCCGAGCCCGAACAGCAGGATCAGCGTAATCATCGGTTTTCCGCCCCAAACGCGGAACTGTGGGCTACCGAAGCGTTTACGCGAAGCGCGGGCCAGCAGCGCCGGCACAATCGCCGCCCATACCGTCGCCGCCAGACCGGCATAGCCAATGGCGTAAAGGAAGCCATCTGGTTTCACCAGCCCGCCGATCATCGGCGGGATAAAGGTCAACAGCGCGGTTTTAAAGCGTCCCATCGCGCTATCGTCAAAGCCAAACAGATCCGCGAGATAATCGAACAACCCCAGCGTCACGCCGAGGAAGGAACTGGCGACGGCAAAGTTGGAGAACACCACCAGCAGCAGATCCAGACCGCGGCTATTCAGCACGCCGCTCAGCGCCTGCACCAGCACATCAATGTTGCCGCCCTTCTGGGCGATACCGATAAACTGCGGACGAGGGATATTACCCATCGTCACCAGCAGCCAGACCACATACAGACCCAGCGCCAGCAGCGTACCGTAAATCAGACAGCGGGTAATGGTACGCGGATCCTTACCATAATATTTCATCAGGCTCGGCACGTTACCGTGATAGCCAAACGAGGCCAGGCAGAACGGCAGCGTCATCAGCAGGTATGGCGCATAGGAGGCATTCTTCTCCACGACGTTAAACAGCGTCGTCGGCTCGACGTGCCCCAGCAGGCTGCCGAAGGTCAGAAAGAAGGTAATCACCTTAGCGCCCAGTACGATAGCCGTCATGCGGCTTACCGCTTTCGTGCTCATCCAGACGATAAAGGCCACCAGCAGCGCGAAGCCGAAGCCCGCAGCGCGCGCGGGTACGTTCAGCGACATTTCACTGAAGGTGTGGTGCAGGATCGAACCGCTCGCCGAAATATAGGCGTAGGTCAGGATATACAGCACAAAGGCGATCGACACGCCGTTTACCAGGTTCCAGCCTTTGCCGAGCAGGTCTTTGGTAATGGTGTCGAAGCTGGAGCCAATCCGGTAGTTAAGGTTGGCTTCCAGAATCATCAAACCGGAGTGCAGCATGCAGAACCAGGTAAAAACCAGCGCCGCCAGCGACCAGAAGAACCACGCGCCGGACATAACCACCGGCAGCGAGAACATGCCCGCGCCAATAATTGTGCCGCCGATAATCACCACGCCGCCAAATAAAGACGGTCGGGTGGCCGTAGTGGTTAGTGTCGCCATTTGCCGAAATCTCCAGTCGAAAATACTTCGCTCACGTTGAGCATGACGCACTGTACCAGTACACGAGTACAAAAGAAATAAAAAAAGCCCCAATCATGACGATCGGGGCTGTATTATTTACTTTACGCTAGCGGATTGCGCTTATTACGCATCGCCACCGAAACGACGACGACCCGCGGAATCATCACGGCGCGGCGCGGAAGCATCGTCACGACGCGGCGCGCGGCCGCCTTCACGACGTTCGCCGCTGAAACGACGACCTTCACCACGACCGCCTTCACGACGTTCGCCACCGAAGCTACGACCGCCTTCACGACGCTCGCCGCCGAAGCCACGACCGCCTTCACGACGCTCGCCGCCGCCACGACGTTCGGTGCGCGGCTGCGCATCGCCCAGCAGCTGCATGTTCATCGGCTTGTTCAGGATGCGGGTACGAGTAAAGTGCTGCAGCACTTCGCCCGGCATACCTTTCGGCAGTTCGATGGTGGAGTGAGAACCGAACAGCTTGATGTTACCGATGTAACGGCTGCTGATGTCGCCTTCGTTAGCGATCGCGCCAACGATATGACGAACTTCAACGCCGTCATCACGGCCCACTTCAATGCGGTACAATTCCATTTCACCCACGTCACGACGCTCACGCTTCGGACGATCTTCACGATCGCCACGCGGGCCGCGGTCATTACGGTCGCCACGGCGTTCGAAACGGTCATCACGATCGCGGAATTCACGACGCGGACGCATCGGCGCATCCGGCGGAACGATCAGAGAACGTTCGCCCTGGGCCATTTTCAGCAGCGCAGCGGCCAGCGTTTCTACGTCCAGCTCTTCGCCTTCCGCGGTCGGCTGGATTTTCGCCAGCAGCGCACGGTACTGGTCCAGATCGCTGCTTTCCAGCTGCTGCTGAACTTTAGCGGCGAATTTCTCCAGGCGACGTTTGCCCAGCAGTTCTGCGTTCGGCAGTTCTACTTCAGGGATCGTCAGCTTCATCGTACGTTCGATGTTACGCAGCAGGCGACGCTCACGGTTCTCAACGAACAGCAGCGCGCGACCCGCACGACCCGCACGACCGGTACGACCGATACGGTGAACGTAAGATTCGGAATCCATCGGGATGTCATAGTTAACAACCAGGCTGATGCGCTCAACGTCCAGGCCGCGGGCCGCAACGTCGGTGGCGATCAGGATATCCAGACGACCGTCTTTCAGGCGCTCCAGGGTCTGCTCACGCAGCGCCTGGTTCATATCGCCGTTAAGCGCGGCGCTGTTATAACCGCTACGCTCCAGCGCTTCTGCCACTTCCAGGGTCGCGTTTTTGGTACGCACGAAGATAATCGCCGCATCAAAGTCTTCCGCTTCCAGGAAACGCACCAGCGCTTCGTTTTTACGCATGCCGTAAGCAGTCCAGTAGCTCTGGCTGATGTCCGGGCGCGTGGTGACGCTGGACTGAATGCGCACTTCCTGCGGCTCTTTCATGAAGCGGCGGGTAATGCGACGAATCGCTTCCGGCATAGTGGCGGAGAACAGAGCGGTCTGATGACCTTCCGGGATCTGCGCCATAATGGTTTCTACGTCTTCGATAAAGCCCATGCGCAGCATTTCATCTGCTTCGTCCAGTACCAGGCCGCTCAGTTTAGAGAGATCCAGCGTACCGCGCTTCAGGTGGTCCAGCAGACGACCCGGGGTACCGACAACGATCTGCGGCCCCTGACGCAGGGCGCGCAGCTGCACGTCATAACGCTGGCCGCCGTACAGGGCAACCACGTTTACGCCGCGCATATGTTTAGAGAATTCCGTCATTGCTTCAGCAACCTGTACCGCCAGTTCGCGGGTCGGCGCCAGCACCAGAATCTGCGGTGCTCTCAGCTCAGGATCGATGTTGTTCAGCAGCGGTAAAGAGAACGCTGCGGTCTTACCGCTACCGGTCTGGGCCATACCCAGAACGTCGCGGCCGTCCAGCAGATGCGGAATGCACTCAGCCTGGATCGGAGATGGTTTTTCGTAACCCAGATCGTTAAGCGCTTCAAGGATAGGAGCCTTCAGGCCCAGATCTGCAAAAGTGGTTTCGAATTCAGCCATGTAGTACGTGTGCCTCAAAATTAATGGCGGCCAGTCTACATAACTCATCGTGAAAATTTAGAGTAATTTTCATTGAAAAGTGTGAACCGGCTCAAAGTAGGTGTATTAACGAACAACAACGCCCTCACCCGCGAAGGTGATGGCAATCAAAAAATGGGCTGATGTGTGTTCGTCAGCTATTGCTGGTCCGATTCTGCCAGGTCATCTTGCTCCTGGCCCAAGAGCGATAATTCCAACAATGCGTATCGGTGCTCAACGTAGTTATGAACGTTGTTAGCGACCGCCAGTTTGAACAGTGCCGTAGCGCTGTCCTTGTCCCCCAGACTTAGGTAGTACTTACCTAAATAGAAGTTGGTTTCACTGAGATGCTCAGCGAGCGAGGTGTTATCCGTTGCGTCTGCCTTCAGACGGGTCATCAGCTCTTTTTCGCTAATGTCGCCAAGGTAGAACTCGACAATGTTCCATCCCCATTGCTCTTTATCCGACTTGTTGAAGCGCTGTTTCAGTGCTTCAAGCGCCTGCTTCTCATCAAGCTTACGCTCGGCGAGGTATAACCACAGACTGCGGAAAGGATCATTGGGATCGTCTTGATAAAACGCCAGCAGATCATCTTGCGCTAACTTAGCACGGCCACCGTAATACAGAGCGATGCCGCGGTTTAAGTGCGCGTAGTTGTAAGTTGGATCAAGCTCAAGTACAGAATCAAACGCTTCATAGGCAGCATCAAAATTGCCTGCCTGCGTTAAATAAATGCCTAAGTAATTGAATACTTCAGGCATATCGGGTCGGATTGCCAGCGCTTGTGAAAAATCATTTCGCGCTAATGCCCTCAGACCGAGACTATCATACAACACTCCGCGCTCATATAAAAGCTGTGCGCGTTCGTCATCGGTTAAAGCCCGACTGGCAAGAATTTGTTCCATGCGCGCCAGAATCACTTCTTGCTGCAAAGTCGGTTGCAATGGTACCGCGAGGACGGCGTCCTTACGCCAGGCAGAGTTGCTGCATCCTGCCAGCGTGAGAGCTGTCGCCACGAAACACCAGCGCAGAAAAGGCTTCATTTCCCACTCCCGAAGACAACGATTGGATGAACGTCCAGTTCCCCGGCTGCAAAAAGGCATCCTGCCCGGAATAGACCCTCCGCCGAAGCGGAGGGCAATCGGCAACCTTACTCGCCCTGCTCTGCGGCCGGAGCTTCCGGCGCGGTAGCTGGCTGAGTCTGCTCAGTTGCTTCTTTAATGCTCAGACGTACGCGGCCCTGACGGTCAACTTCCAGAACCTTAACCGGTACTTCCTGACCCATCTGCAGGTAATCAGTCACTTTCTCAACGCGCTTGTCAGCGATCTGAGAGATGTGAACCAGACCTTCTTTACCGCCGCCGATGGCAACGAATGCGCCAAAGTCAACGATGCGGGTCACTTTACCATTGTAGATACGGCCAACTTCGATCTCAGCGGTGATCTCTTCGATACGGCGGATAGCATGCTGCGCTTTGTCGCCGTCGGTCGCTGCGATCTTCACGGTACCGTCATCTTCGATTTCGATGGTGGTGCCGGTTTCTTCGGTCAGAGCACGGATAACAGAACCGCCTTTACCGATAACGTCTTTGATCTTGTCCGGGTTGATCTTGATGGTGTGGATACGCGGTGCGAATTCGGAGATGTCGCCGCGCGGCGCGTTAATCGCCTGTTCCATCACGCCCAGGATGTGCAGACGCGCACCTTTAGCCTGGTTCAGAGCAACCTGCATGATTTCTTTGGTGATACCTTCAATTTTGATATCCATCTGCAGCGCAGAGATACCGTCGCGAGAACCCGCAACTTTGAAGTCCATATCGCCAAGGTGGTCTTCGTCACCCAGAATGTCGGACAGTACGACGAAGTTGTCGCCTTCTTTCACCAGACCCATTGCGATACCCGCAACGGCGGCTTTCACCGGCACGCCAGCGTCCATCAGCGCCAGAGATGCGCCACAGACGGAAGCCATGGAAGAAGAACCGTTGGATTCGGTGATCTCAGATACCACGCGAACGGTGTACGGGAATTCGTCGATTGTCGGCATTACGGCCAGAACGCCGCGCTTAGCCAGACGACCGTGACCGATTTCACGACGCTTCGGAGAACCCACCATGCCAGTTTCGCCTACGGAGTACGGAGGGAAGTTGTAGTGGAACAGGAAGGAGTCCGTGCGCTCGCCCATCAGTTCGTCGATGTTCTGCGCGTCGCGTGCGGTACCCAGAGTCGCGGTAACCAGCGCCTGAGTTTCGCCGCGGGTAAACAGTGCGGAACCGTGAGTACGCGGCAGTACGCCGGTACGAACGTCCAGACCACGGATCATGTCTTTTTCGCGGCCATCGATACGCGGCTCGCCTGCCAGTACGCGGCTACGAACAACGTTTTTCTCGATGGCGTGCAGGATTTCACCCAGTTCGTTGGCGTCCAGGGTTTCATCTTCAGCAACCAGCGTAGCGATGGTTTCAGATTTGATGACGTCAACCTGAGCGTAACGCTCTTGTTTGTCGGTGATACGGTAAGCATCGCTCAGGCGGGATTCAGCCAGCGCAGCAACGCGCGCGTTCAGCGCTTCGTTGACCGCTTCCGGCTGCCAGTCCCAACGTGGTTTACCGGCTTCTTTCACCAGATCGTTGATGTTCTGAATAACAACCTGCTGCTGCTCGTGGCCAAAGACCACCGCGCCCAGCATCTGGTCTTCGCTCAGCAGTTCAGCTTCGGATTCAACCATCAGTACGGCCGCTTCGGTACCGGCAACCACCAGATCCAGTTTGCTGGATTTCAGCTCTTCCTGGGTTGGGTTCAGTACGTACTGGTCGTTGATGTAACCCACGCGAGCGGCGCCGATTGGGCCATTGAACGGAATACCGGACAGAGACAGCGCTGCGGATGCGCCGATCATCGCGACGATATCCGGGTTAACCTGCGGGTTAACGGAAACAACGGTCGCGATAACCTGAACTTCGTTAACGAAGCCTTCCGGGAACAGCGGACGAACCGGGCGGTCAATCAGACGCGCGATCAGGGTTTCGCCTTCGCTTGGACGGCCTTCACGACGGAAGAAGCCACCCGGGATTTTACCGGCAGCGTAAGTACGCTCCTGGTAGTTAACAGTCAGCGGGAAGAAGTCCTGGCCCGGTTTCGCTTTTTTCTGACCCACAACGGTAACGAATACCGCGGTGTCATCCATGCTAACCATCACAGCGGCCGTTGCCTGGCGCGCCATCATGCCGGTCTCCAGGGTTACGGTGTGTTGGCCGTACTGGAATTTACGAACGATCGGATTAAGCAAAATTCTATCCTTTTATCTAAATATGACGCCATATCCACGATATCGCGCCTGATGACCCGATCCTCTGCATCCTCGCGACTAATGACAACCTTTACCCGCCCCTGCGGATGAAGCCTCTCATTAGCCGCGCGAACCTCTGCATGAAGATCATTAATAGCAACAATACATGAGTTTTTAATGAATTGCTGCCGCCCGGTCGAAAAAAGGGGCCGTGAGGCCCCTTTTTCTGAAACTCGCAGAATTAGCGACGCAGACCCAGACGCTCGATCAGCGCGGAGTAACGTGCAACATCTTTACGTTTCAGGTAGTCGAGCAGTTTACGACGCTGAGAAACCATGCGCAGCAGACCACGACGGCTGTGGTGATCTTTTTTGTGCTCTGCAAAGTGACCCTGCAGGTGGTTGATCTGTGCAGTCAGCAGTGCAACCTGAACTTCAGTAGAACCGCTGTCGTTTGCGCCACGACCGAACTCAGAAACGATTTGTGCTTTAGCTTCAACGCTTAGAGACATTTTCAAACTCCAAAATTATAAGTAAAGAAAGGGTGCCGATCTCTAATTCAGCAACCCCTGATGCAACGCCCGAAAATGTTAAAACACTTTAGCGGACGTTAAGCGGCGATATTCTACTCGTAGCAGGCTTTTATCGCAACAAAAGCGCTCACTGCGGGTATTCCACCACCAGACGACGGGGCGCGACGCGGCCTTCATCGTCGATTTCGCCCATGCCGAGGAACTTGCCGGACTCGCTTTCCATCACCCGCACCAGCCCGTTAAGCGGCGCGCCTGACTGACGAACCGGATTACCGTTCTTAAAGTAGACCGCGGAAGTTTCTGGAATATGAACCAGCGGGTAATCCGAAGCCGGGCTGTCCATCGGCATCAGCAGCGGATCAAGCAGTTGCGCGGCAGGAATATCCTGCGCCGCCGCCTGTTCGACCAGCGCCTGCAGCTGCTCCAGGGTCACCATCCGCTCGACCGGGTATTTGCTCACCGCCAGGCGACGCAGGAAAATCACGTGCGCGCCGCAGCCAAGTTTCTCACCCAAATCATCGATAATCGTACGGATGTAGGTGCCTTTCGAGCAGTGGATCTCAAGCTCCAGTTCATCGCCTTCATGGCGAATAAACAGCAGCTCATAGACCGTAATCGGCCGGGCTTCACGCGGAACCTCAATGCCCTGACGAGCGTATTCGTACAGTTTTTTACCCTGATACTTCAGCGCCGAGTACATCGACGGCACCTGCTGAGTCTCGCCGCGGAAGCTATCCAGCGCCGCCGCCAGTTGTTCTTCGCTAAAGGTTAGCGGGCGTTCTTCCACCACCTGACCATCGGCGTCGGAGGTATCCGTACGCTGGCCAAGTTTGGCGATCACGCGATAACGCTTATCGGAGTCCAGCAGATACTGGGAAAACTTAGTCGCTTCGCCAAGGCAAACCGGCAGCATACCGGTCGCCAGCGGATCCAGCGCGCCGGTATGCCCAGCGCGGTTGGCGTTATAAATACGTTTTACTTTCTGCAGCACATCGTTGCTGGAGGCGCCCTGAGGCTTATCCAGCAGCAATACGCCGTGCACGTCGCGGCCGCGACGACGAGGACGACTCATTAGTCCTCCTTGCTGTCGTCCGGGTTAACACGACGCTCATCGTCGTGTTTCACCACGCTGGTAACCAGGTTGGACATGCGCATCCCTTCGACCAGCGAGTTGTCGTAGAAGAAAGTCAGTTCCGGCACGATGCGCAGGCGCATCGCTTTGCCCAGCAGAGAGCGGATAAAGCCAGAGGCTTCCTGCAGCGCTTTGATGCCCGCTTTCACCGCGGCTTCATCTTTGTCGTTGAGGAAGGTGACATACACTTTGGCATAGGCCAGGTCACGGGACATTTCCACGCCGGAAACGGTGGTCATCATGCCCAGACGCGGGTCTTTGATTTCACGCTGCAGGATGATGGCAATTTCTTTTTGCATCTCCTGGGCCACGCGCTGCGGGCGACCAAATTCTTTCGCCATAATAAATTCTCCAGAATAAAGACAAAAAAGGGGCCAAAAGCCCCTTTTTAAAATTATTGCCGGGTGGCGCTTCGCTTACCCGGCCTTCGCATAGCTATCTGACGATTAATCGATGCTACGCTGGATTTCGATGATTTCGAACACTTCGATCATATCGCCAACGCGAACGTCGTTGTAGTTCTTCACGCCGATACCACATTCCATGCCGTTACGGACTTCGTTAACGTCATCTTTGAAGCGGCGCAGGGATTCCAGCTCGCCTTCATAGATAACCACGTTGTCGCGCAGGACGCGGATTGGGTTGTGACGTTTAATCGTACCTTCGGTAACCATACAGCCCGCGATGGCGCCGAATTTCGGCGATTTGAAGACATCACGCACTTCAGCCAGACCGATGATCTGCTGTTTCAGTTCCGGAGACAGCATGCCGCTCATCGCTGCTTTCACTTCGTCGATCAGGTTATAGATGACGGAGTAGTAACGCAGATCCAGGCTTTCTGACTCGATAACTTTACGTGCGGAAGCATCGGCACGAACGTTGAAGCCAACCAGAATCGCGTTGGAAGCGGCAGCCAGGGTCGCGTCGGTTTCGGTGATACCACCTACGCCGGAACCGATGATCTTCACTTTAACTTCGTCGGTAGACAGTTTCAGTAAGGAATCGGAAATCGCTTCGACAGAGCCCTGCACGTCCGCTTTCAGCACGATGTTCACTTCGTGAACTTCGCCTTCGGTCATGTTAGCGAACATGTTTTCCAGTTTAGATTTCTGCTGGCGAGCCAGTTTAACTTCACGGAATTTACCCTGACGATACAGCGCAACTTCACGCGCTTTTTTCTCGTCACGAACAACGGTAACTTCATCACCCGCCGCCGGAACGCCGGACAGACCGAGGATTTCCACCGGAATGGACGGACCCGCTTCCAGCACTTCGCGACCCAGTTCGTCACGCATCGCACGTACGCGGCCATATTCAAAGCCACACAGTACGATATCGCCCTTATGCAGAGTACCTTCGCGAACCAGAACGGTAGCTACCGGACCACGACCTTTATCCAGGAAGGATTCGATGACCGCGCCGCTCGCCATACCGTTACGTACCGCTTTCAGTTCGAGAACTTCAGCCTGCAGCAGGATTGCGTTCAGCAGGTCGTCGATACCGGTACCGACTTTCGCTGATACTGGGATGAACTGCGCTTCACCGCCCCACTCTTCCGGCATCACGCCGTACTGGGAGAGTTCGTTCTTCACGCGATCCATATCCGCTTCCGGCTTATCGATCTTGTTCACTGCAACCACTACCGGCACCTGCGCCGCTTTGGCGTGCTGGATAGCTTCCACAGTCTGCGGCATCACGCCGTCGTCTGCCGCCACCACCAGAACCACGATATCCGTCGCCTGCGCGCCACGAGCACGCATAGAGGTAAACGCGGCGTGGCCCGGGGTATCCAGGAAGGTGATCATGCCGTTGTCGGTTTCTACGTGGTACGCGCCGATGTGCTGGGTAATACCACCCGCTTCGCCGGAGGCAACCTTAGTAGAACGAATGTAGTCCAGCAGAGAGGTTTTACCGTGGTCAACGTGACCCATGATGGTCACTACCGGTGCGCGCGGTTCAGCCGCAGCGCCGGTGTCACGGTCGCTCATTACTGCTTCTTCCAGCTCGTTTTCACGACGCAGGATAACTTTGTGGCCCATCTCTTCGGCAACCAGCTGTGCGGTTTCCTGGTCGATGACCTGGTTGATGGTCGCCATCGCGCCCAGTTTCATCATCGCTTTGATGACCTGAGAGCCTTTGACCGCCATCTTGTTGGCCAGCTCGCCAACGGTGATGGTTTCGCCGATCACAACATCACGGTTAACGGCCTGAGCCGGCTTCTGGAAGCCCTGCTGCAGAGAAGAACCTTTACGATGTTTGCCGCCTTTACCGCCGCGAACGGCCGCACGGGCTTCTTCACGGTCAGCTTTAGATTCAGCGTGTTTGTTGCCTTTCTTCGCCGGACGCGCAGCTTTGCTGTTACGGCCACGGCCGCGACCGCCTTCAACTTCACGATCGTTATCATCTTCAGCCTGACGCGCATGCTGAGAGGTGGTTACGTGGTAGTCGGTCGTTTCTTCTGGGGTTTCCGGAGTTTCACTCCAGTTTTTTTCATTTTCTTCAGCCATACGGCGTGCTTCTTCCGCTACACGGCGCGCTTCTTCTTCAAGTTTGCGGCGTGCTTCTTCTTCCGATTTGCGCTTCAGCTCCGCTGCTTCGTTCTCACGGCGGATCTTTTCAGCCTGGGCGGTCTTGGTCATTTCGTCGGTATGTTGATTGCTCACTTTGTCTTTTTCCGCGGCTTCACGTTTCGCTTTATCAGCGACTTCACGTTTAGCTTGTTCTGCGGCCTCACGTTCAGCTTTTAATTGCGCCTCGCGTTTAGCTGCTTCTTCAGCTTCACGACGGGCCTGCTCTTCCGCTTCACGCTGCGCCTGCTCTTCCGCGGCCAGGCGTTCAGCCTCTTGCGGATCGCGTTTCACAAAGGTGCGTTTCTTGCGGACTTCGATTTGTACCGATTTACTCTTTCCACCGGTACCTGGAATATTTAACGTGCTGCGCGTTTTACGCTGCAACGTCAGCTTGTCAGGCGCCGAGCCGTGTTCACGGTTCAGGTGCGTTAACAAGGTTTGCTTCTCTTGCGCGGTCACAGAATCATCAGCCGATTTGCGAATGCCTGCATCAGCAAATTGCTGTATCAGGCGATCCACAGAGGTCTGAATTTCTGAGGCCAGCGCTTTAATAGTCACATCTGTCATGCTGTTCCTTCCTGCTACAGTTTATTACGCTTCGTCGCCGAACCAACAAATGTTGCGAGCAGCCATGATGAGTTCACCAGCTTTCTCGTCGGTCATACCTTCGATATCAGCCAGGTCATCAACGCCCTGTTCGGCGAGATCTTCCAGCGTACAAACACCACGGGCAGCCAGCTTAAACGCCAGAGCACGGTCCAAACCTTCCAGATTCAGTAAATCGTCGGCAGGTTTGTTGTCTCCCAGGCTTTCTTCCTGAGCCAGCGCCAGTGTAGTCAGTGCGTTTTTCGCACGCTCACGAAGTGCTTCAACGGTCGCTTCGTCAAGGCCGTCGATTTCCAGCAGTTCTTTCATCGGCACATAGGCCAGTTCTTCCAGCGAGGAGAAGCCCTCTTCAACCAGTACGGTTGCGAAATCTTCATCAATATCGAGATATTTGGTGAAGGTATCGATAGCGGCATGGGCTTCAGCCTGGTGCTTAGCCTGCAGGTCATCAACGGTCATCACGTTGAGTTCCCAGCCGCTGAGCTGCGATGCCAGGCGGACGTTCTGACCGTTACGGCCGATCGCCTGCGCCAGGTTGCCTGCTTCTACCGCGATGTCCATGGTGTGTTTATCTTCATCCACCACGATGGACGCGACGTCAGCCGGCGCCATAGCGTTAATCACGAACTGCGCCGGGTTATCATCCCACAGGACGATATCGATGCGCTCGCCGCCAAGCTCGGTAGAAACCGCCTGAACGCGCGCGCCGCGCATACCGACACAAGCGCCAACCGGGTCGATACGCTTGTCATTGGTTTTCACAGCGATTTTCGCACGAGAACCCGGATCGCGGGCTGCGGCTTTGATTTCCAGCACTTCTTCGCCAATTTCCGGCACTTCAATGCGGAACAGTTCGACCAGCATCTCCGGTTTGGAGCGAGTCACGAACAGCTGCGCGCCGCGCGCTTCCGGACGAACGGCGTACAGCACGCCGCGAATACGGTCGCCCGGACGGAAGTTTTCACGCGGCAGCATATCTTCACGCAGGATCACGGCTTCAGCATTGCTGCCCAGATCCAGAGTGATGTTGTCGCGGTTCACTTTTTTCACCACGCCGGTGATGATCTCACCTTCGTGCTCGCGGAACTGATCGACAACCATCGCGCGCTCAGCTTCACGTACTTTCTGTACGATAACCTGTTTAGCGGTCTGCGTAGTGATACGGTCGAAGGTGACAGATTCAATCTGATCTTCAACGTAGTCGCCGACGTTCATGCTTTCATCTTCGTAACGCGCAGCTTCCAGCGTGATCTCGCGGGTAGGTTGAGTCACCTCTTCAACCACCAGCCAGCGACGGAAGGTGTCGAAATCGCCGCTTTTACGGTCGATTTCTACGCGAACGTCGATCTCTTGTTCGTATTTTTTCTTGGTCGCCGTTGCCAGAGCGCTTTCCAACGCTTCGAAAATCTTCTCGCGCGGCAGCGCTTTTTCGTTGGAAACGGCTTCAACAACAGCCAAAATTTCTTTGTTCATCGGGGCCTTTCACCTCAATCCAGACTGTTAAAAGTGGGGAACCAGGTTCGCCTTCTGGATGTTACTCAGCGCGAACACTTCATCTTTGCCTTCGACGGTTACCGTGATCATCTCACCGTCTACCGCTTTGATAATGCCCTGCCATTTACGACGGTTCTGTACCGCCATGCGCAGCACCAGCGAAACTTCTTCACCGGTGAAACGTTGATAGTGTTCAGCAGTAAACATCGGACGGTCGAGACCAGGCGAAGAGACTTCCAGGTTGTAAGCGACGGTGATCGGATCTTCGACATCCATGACAGCACTGACCTGGTGGCTCACATCAGCACAATCATCAACATTGATGCCATCTTCACTATCAATATAGATGCGCAGTGTGGATGTGCGACCGCGAATAAATTCGATGCCGACCAGCTCAAAGCCAAGCGCTTCAACTGGCGCAGTGAGCATCTCTGTTAATTTTTGCTCTAATGTGGACAAACCCACCCCCAAGACATAAAAAAAGGGCGTATAGCCCAGTTATTCTGAAGTCAGATAACAAAAAACCCCGATAAATCGGGGCTTTAGATAACTGAACCCTGAGACCGCAATTGCGATCTGGAACACCTTCCAGAAGAATTCTTTCAAATCCGGCTACGAAGGACCTAGTCCTCACAGTATATTTGAAAAAGTACTTAATGGGAAAGTGGTTGCGGGGGCCGGATTTGAACCGACGACCTTCGGGTTATGAGCCCGACGAGCTACCAGGCTGCTCCACCCCGCGCCTGAAACGTGGCATATTTTACTCTTTCTGAGCAAAAGACGCAAATACTGCTGGGATTTGGTACCGAGGACGGGACATAAAATCGTGGTGAATTGTATCGATAAATCATATATTTTGTCAACATCCATTTTACACCACCCGCTTGCCGTTTATGCTGGCATTTCAGGCTTTTTTAGCAAAATCACCATCAGGCTCTTCCTGTCGCCAGCAAAAGATGATTAAATGAAAACTCACAATTAGTGCATAAAAATGCAAATTTGTTGTTGAGTCGAACTCACCACAGTCTATCTAGCAGGGTTTTATTTTATGACGACGATTCTTAAGCATCTCCCGGTTGGTCAACGTATTGGTATTGCTTTCTCTGGTGGACTGGATACCAGCGCCGCCCTGCTGTGGATGCGTAAAAAAGGCGCGGTTCCTTATGCATATACCGCGAATCTGGGCCAGCCTGACGAAGACGACTACGAAGCCATTCCGCGTCGTGCGAAAGAGTATGGCGCTGAAGGCGCTCGTCTGATTGATTGCCGCAAACAACTGGTGGCGGAAGGTATAGCGGCGATTCAGTGCGGCGCATTCCATAACACCACCGGCGGCTTAACTTATTTCAATACCACGCCGCTGGGCCGCGCCGTGACCGGCACCATGCTGGTTGCCGCGATGAAAGAAGATGGCGTCAACATCTGGGGCGACGGTAGCACCTATAAAGGCAACGATATCGAGCGCTTTTATCGCTACGGTCTGCTGACCAATGCGGAACTGCAGATTTACAAACCGTGGCTGGATAGCGACTTCATTGATGAACTGGGCGGTCGTCATGAAATGTCCGAGTTTATGATAGCCTGCGGCTTCGACTACAAAATGTCTGTCGAAAAAGCCTATTCCACCGACTCCAACATGCTGGGTGCGACGCACGAAGCGAAAGATCTCGAATTTCTCAATTCCAGCGTGAAAATCGTCAACCCGATCATGGGTGTGAAGTTCTGGGATGAAAGCGTAAAAATCGCCGCTGAAGAAGTGACCGTGCGTTTTGAACAGGGCCACCCGGTTGCGCTGAATGGTAAAACGTTCAGCGATGACGTCGAACTGATGCTGGAAGCTAACCGCATCGGTGGTCGCCACGGTCTGGGCATGAGCGATCAGATTGAAAACCGCATCATTGAAGCGAAAAGCCGCGGCATCTATGAAGCCCCGGGGATGGCGCTATTGCATATCGCCTACGAGCGCCTGCTGACCGGTATCCATAACGAAGATACTATCGAGCAATATCATGCTCATGGCCGCCAGTTGGGTCGTCTGCTGTATCAGGGACGCTGGTTCGATTCCCAGGCGCTGATGCTGCGCGATTCGCTGCAGCGTTGGGTAGCCAGCCAGATCACTGGCGAAGTCACCCTTGAACTGCGTCGCGGCAACGACTACTCGATCCTGAATACCGTGTCAGACAACCTGACCTATAAAGCAGAGCGTCTGACCATGGAAAAAGGCGATTCCATGTTTACCGCTGAAGATCGTATCGGCCAGCTGACCATGCGTAACCTGGACATTACCGATACTCGTGAGAAGCTATTCGGCTATGCCCAATCCGGGCTACTCAGCGCGTCTTCCGCCACCGGTCTGCCACAGGTTGAAAACCTGGAAAATCGCGATAAATAAACCGCGAAGCCAAACTCTCCAGCCGGCGCTAACCCGCCGGCTTTTTTATTTCCGCAATAAATCCTAAATCACAACCCTACTTTATCGTTATAGTTTATGGCATCACTATTTTTAATAATCACCATCTATAATTTATCGAATACCTGTACTCTTATACCGAGAGGATCGCAATGAATATTAAACCTCCCGTTCGGCCGCAAGACGCGATCAACCGTCTGATGGCAATGCTGGAACCGCATGCCACGCCAATAAATATGGTCGCAAGGAAAAGGCTTAGCTGGGAATATAAAGGTAAAATCCAGCTCTATCTGTTTAAGAAAGGTGAGTTATCCATTTTTCGCTCATCGGACAGATTACTCATGGTCACCGTCTATGAACCACACCTGTTTGGCGTAGCCGAGATGCTGCAGCCCAGCCGTAGCCACGGCCTTCGCGCGGAAGTCGATACGGAGATCCTGCGGATTGACAGCGACAAAGCCATGCAACTGTTCAGTGAGCATAACATGTGGGAAGAGGTCACCCGGCTACTAGCTTACCACACCTCTTATTTGGTGTATCGCGACGATTTAGTATTACAGCAGCGGACTTATTCGGTCATTCGCAATCACTTAATGGAAATGCTGTTGCTTCCTGAAGAGACTCGTTCGCGGGTATCCATGCTGGAATATATTCAGGACCGCACGCATTTGTCGCGCAGCAGCATTCTGAATGTGCTTTCCGCATTGAAAAAAGGTGGCTATATCGAGTTTGCCCGCGGTGGTTATTTACAGAGTATCACCTCCCTGCCTGAGAAGTTTTAACACACTGCAGTCCCACTTATCGCCTCACGACCATTATTTAAAAATAAACATATAAACGGTAACGGTGGGCGATAAATGCTTTTATTCTGCACATAACTATTAAACCAGAAACCCGTTAATTTTGCCCGAGCGCTCGTATCGGGCATTTTTTTACCCGAAGGAATACGAATAATGAGCATGTTCAGATTGAAATCCATCCTGCTTATCGCCGCCCTGAGCGCCAGCAGCGCCGCCTTCGCTTCCGTTAGTCTTCACGGTGAGGCCGGTTCAGAATTCACCAACTTATCAGCCAGCTTTAATCCACAGGCTCCCGGAATGACCTTTAACGGGAACTGGGCGCATAGCGATAACGATGGCGATACGGTGGGATTGGGCATGGGCTATAACTTTGACCTCGGTCCGTTCCTGCTGACGGCCGGTGGTAAAGCGGTATACCTGAATCCGAACGATGGCGATGAAGGCTATGCGATTGCCCTCGGCGGCGGCGCTCAACTACCGCTTGGCGATTTCTTTACCTTGTTCGGTGAGGCTTATTATTCCCCGGATTCAATGTCCAGCGGCGTTGATGAATACCTTGAAGCCAATGCCGGCTTACGCGTGAATATCATTAAATCCATGAGCATCGAAGCGGGCTATCGCTATATCGATATGGCGGGTAAACATGACCACCGCGATAACGTCCTGGCGGATGGCGCCTATGCGGGTTTCAATTTCCGTTTCTAAGTGCGGCAAAAGGGATTGCCTATCGGCAATCCCTTTTTTTATGCGACAGATGGTATGGTTTTCAGCAGCTTATTAATTTCCTGCAAGCCCGCAATATTGTTCTCTTTACGGTAGACGTCGTTCATCGAAGCCATTTGCTCAAGTTTGGTTAACGCACCGTAGACCTGAAACGCCTCGCTATGCTTATCAAAGACATCCCGTTTATCCACATCCTGTAAATAGTTGCTTTTAAGCGACTGGCTTAACTTGCTGATGAGCAGGTTGTTATCCTGAAAACAGTTAACGACCGTTGATGATTCCGGCGCAGGCACGGAATTATTTATAACCGGCACCTGCAGGGTATTCAACGTGTCTACTGTTTCTGGCGAAGAATTGCTGCTGCATCCGGCCAGGCCCAACATACCGGCAATGATAACTACTTTTAAAGTACGCATGGCGTCACTGAACCTCGTCAAAATTGATGAGGGCGACTTTAGCGATTTCACGGGGATCAAAACCAGCGGAGTGTTGTTTATAAATAAACAACGAATAGAGAGGGACAAAAACAAAAAAAGACGCTTTTCAGCGTCTTTTCTCTGGAATATTGGTACCGAGGATGGGACTCGAACCCACAAGCCCGTTAGGGCACTACCACCTCAAGGTAGCGTGTCTACCAATTCCACCACCTCGGTACAGAATACTTAGTGCGGGATATCGCTGGCCGGCTGAGCCGGTGCGGTTGGCTGAGTCTGCTCAGATTTCGGCGCACTCAGATTATCCCACTCACTTCCTTTATTGGTCTTGTTGCTGTTGATATTACCCAGCGCCAGACTGATGATGAAGAACAGCGCGGCCAGGATGCCGGTCATACGGGTCATGAAGTTACCAGAACCGCTAGAACCAAACAACGTGCCAGAAGCGCCTGCTCCGAAGGAGGCTCCCATGTCAGCGCCTTTACCTTGCTGCAGCATGATCAGGCCAACAAGGGCAATCGCTACAATAAGGAAAATTACTAAAAGAGCTTCGTACATAATCAACCTGTTCCTTGCGGATTCGCCGCATACCAAGTGCTTCACCAATAAAGCGGGACGTTTTAATATTTCCCACTGAAGCGGGTGTGAATACTAACCAAAGCGAATAACCTTCGCAAGGGCAATTTTGGTGTATTGTATCAACTGCGGAAAAAAACAGCAAAAAGCGTTTTTATATGCTTAAAAAGGCAGCAACAGCCGCCTTTTTAATCACTTAGACGCGATAGTTATACGCTTTTGACCGCATCGGCGATACGGTGGGCAAATTCCTTCACCTGCGCTTCATGCTCGCCTTCAACCATCACGCGAATCAGCGGCTCTGTGCCAGATTTACGCAGCAGCACGCGTCCACGGTTCCCCAGCGCAGCCTCAACTTCGGCAGTGACCGCTTTTACGCTGTCATGTTCCAGCGGGTTGCCGCTGCCTTCGGTAAAGCGTACGTTGACCAGAATCTGCGGGAACATTTTCATACCGCTGCACAGATCGTGCAGGCTCATATGATTACGCACCATCGCCGCCACCACCTGCAGGCTGGCGACAATGCCATCGCCGGTGGTGGTTTTGTCCAGCAGAATCACGTGGCCGGAGTTTTCCGCGCCGATACGCCAGCCTTTTTCCTGCAGTTTTTCCAGCACGTAGCGGTCACCCACTTTCGCACGGGTAAACGGAATGCCAAGTTGCTTCAGCGCCAGCTCAAGACCCATGTTGCTCATCAGCGTGCCGACTGCGCCACCGCGCAGCTGACCCTGACGCAGACCCTCACGGGTGATAATATAGAGGATCTGATCGCCATCGACTTTATTACCTTCATGATCAACCATGATGACGCGATCGCCATCGCCGTCGTAGGCAATACCCAGATCGGCTTTTTCCGCCAGCACGCGTGCCTGCAGCGCGCGGACGTCGGTTGCGCCGACCTCTTCGTTAATATTTAGCCCATCAGGCTCACAGCCCATCGCGATAACCTGTGCGCCCAGTTCACGGAATACATTCGGCGCAATGTGGTAAGTCGCGCCGTGGGCGCAATCCACCACTACCTTCAGCGAACCGAGGCTCAGCTCATTCGGGAAAGTGCCTTTACAGAACTCAATATAGCGGCCTGCGGCATCGACAATACGGCTGGCTTTCCCAAGCTCAGCGGAATCAACGCAGGTCAGCTCTTTTTCCATCTCTGCTTCAATTGCTTCTTCGACGTCATCCGGAAGCTTAGTGCCTTCGATGGAGAAGAATTTAATACCGTTGTCGTAGAAAGGGTTATGAGAGGCAGAGATGACGATTCCCGCTTCAGCGCGGAAGGCGCGGGTCAGATAAGCGATTGCCGGCGTCGGCATAGGGCCGGTAAATGAGGCGGACAAGCCCGCAGCCGCCAGGCCAGCTTCCAGCGCGGATTCCAGCATGTAGCCAGAAATTCGCGTGTCTTTGCCGATAATGATTTTACGTGAACCATGGCGCGCGAGCACTTTGCCGGCCGCCCAACCCAGTTTCAGCACGAACTCAGGCGTAATAGGTGCGTCGCCAACGCGGCCACGAATACCATCGGTGCCAAAATATTTGCGGTTACTCATAACGTTTATTTTCCTTAGCGGCCAGGGTGGCTTCCACCACGCGCAGCGCTTCTACCGTTTCTTTGACATCATGGACGCGAATTATCTGCGCGCCCTGCATTGCAGCAATGACTGCGCAGGACAAGCTGCCGCTCAGCCGTTCCGACGGCCCTACGTTCAACAGCTGACCCACCATCGACTTACGCGACATCCCCACCAGCAGCGGGAGGCCAAAATGATGGAACTCCCCTAGTCGGGCAAGCAGTTCATAGTTATGGGAAAGATTTTTACCGAATCCGAATCCCGGGTCGAGCAACAATTTTTCTTTTGCGATCCCCGCCTGTTCGCAGCGCACAATGTGTTCAGCAAAAAAACGGTCAACATCGGCAAAAACATCTTCGTACTTCGGCGCTTCCTGCATCGTTTTCGGCTGCCCCTGCATATGCATCAGGCACACCGGTAGCCCGGTTTGCGCGGCGGCCTGCAGGGCGCCAGGCTCGGTTAATGAACGGATATCGTTAATGATATGCGCGCCAGCGCGCGCGGATTCGCGGATGACCTCGGCTTTCGAGGTATCAACCGAGATCCAGACTTCAAAACGCTGTGCAATTGCCTCAACCACCGGGATCACCCGCGCCAGCTCTTCCTCGACGCTGACTTCCGCCGCGCCAGGCCGGGTTGATTCACCGCCGATATCAATAATAGTCGCCCCGGCGTTAATCATCAGGTTGGCATGCTTAACCGCTTCAATCAGTGAATTGTGGCTGCCGCCATCGGAGAAGGAATCCGGCGTAACGTTAAGGATCCCCATCACATGCGGATGGGAGAGATCGAGCGTTGACCCCTGGGCGTGTAATTGCATGTTTTCTTTCCGCTATGGTTTGTACAGTTGTCGTTCGGACAGGATTCGGCCCGTACCATCTTAGAGATTCTGACGGTGACATCATTCAATTCCTCAAAAGGAATAATGAAGCGCCGGCGTTTAAATATTCAAAAAATGAATATTATCAGACAGACGATGCATCCGCGCGTGTTGCAGCCGCCTCCATCCCGAAAACATTTTACGCGATGGACGATAGCATGCCATCGCTATAGTTATGTTCCGAAAGAGGAACGCTGAAGACCGGCACATAAAACAAAAGGGCCGCAGCGGATTAGGCTGCGGCCCTTATTAGTCAGAGCGCTTTGGCAAAGCGTGGAGGCTTATTTGTCGCCCAGCTGTTCCGACATGGTATTACCCGGATTCGGCGTACGCGGTTCATCAACCGGACGCGGCGCCGTCGGGGTGCCATTGTTGCCAGAGTTATTAGAAGAACCCGGTTCTTCCCAACCCGCCGGCGGACGAACATCGCGACGAGCCATCAGGTCGTCAATCTGCGGCGCATCGATGGTCTCATATTTCATGAGCGCATCTTTCATCGCGTGCAGAATATCCATGTTGTCGTTCAGCAGCTGGCGAGCACGACCATAGTTACGCTCAATCAGCGATTTCACTTCCTGGTCGATGATACGCGCGGTTTCATCAGACATATGCTTCGCTTTCGCGACGCTACGGCCGAGGAACACTTCGCCCTCTTCTTCGGCATACAGCAGCGGGCCGAGTTTGTCAGAGAAGCCCCACTGGGTAACCATGTTACGCGCCAGGTTAGTCGCAACTTTAATATCGTTGGACGCGCCGGTAGAAACATGTTCCGCACCGTAGATAATTTCTTCCGCCAGACGACCGCCGTACAGGGTGGAGATCTGACTTTCCAGTTTCTGACGGCTGGCGCTGATAGCATCGCCTTCCGGCAGGAAGAAGGTCACACCCAGCGCACGGCCGCGCGGGATAATCGTCACTTTGTGTACCGGATCGTGCTCAGGTACCAGACGGCCGATAATCGCGTGGCCCGCTTCGTGGTACGCGGTCGATTCTTTCTGCGCTTCCGTCATCACCATGGAGCGACGTTCCGCACCCATCATGATTTTGTCTTTCGCTTTTTCGAACTCAACCATCGAGACGACGCGTTTGTTACCACGGGCAGCAAACAGGGCAGCTTCGTTCACCAGGTTCGCGAGGTCAGCACCGGAGAAGCCAGGAGTACCACGAGCAATAATTGCCGCGTCGATATCCGGCGCCAGCGGTACGCGACGCATGTGAACTTTAAGGATCTGCTCACGACCACGAACATCCGGCAGACCAACGACAACCTGACGGTCAAAACGGCCAGGACGCAGCAGTGCCGGGTCCAGAACGTCCGGACGGTTAGTCGCGGCGATAACGATGATACCTTCGTTACCTTCGAAGCCGTCCATCTCAACCAGCATCTGGTTCAGGGTCTGCTCACGCTCATCGTGACCACCGCCAAGACCGGCGCCACGCTGGCGACCGACGGCGTCGATTTCATCGATGAAGATGATGCAAGGCGCTGCTTTCTTAGCTTGTTCGAACATGTCGCGTACGCGAGACGCGCCGACACCCACAAACATTTCTACGAAGTCAGAACCGGAAATAGTAAAGAACGGCACTTTTGCTTCGCCGGCGATAGCTTTCGCCAGCAGCGTTTTACCGGTACCCGGAGGGCCGACCATCAGGACGCCTTTCGGGATTTTACCGCCCAGCTTCTGGAAACGGCTCGGTTCGCGCAGATATTCAACCAGCTCGCCTACTTCCTCTTTCGCTTCGTCGCAACCGGCAACGTCAGCAAAGGTGGTTTTGATCTGGTCTTCGGTCAGCATTCGGGCCTTGCTCTTGCCGAAGGACATCGCGCCCTTTCCGCCGCCGCCCTGCATCTGACGCATAAAGAATATCCAGACGCCGATCAGCAGCAGCATCGGGAACCAGGAAATGAAGATGGAAGCCAGCAGGCTTGGTTCTTCCGGCGGTTCGCCAACTACTTTGACGTTTTTAGTCAACAGGTTGTCGAGCAGCTTCGGATCGTTAACCGGAATGTAAGTCGTGTAACGGTTACTATCTTTCTTGGTAACGTTGATCTCACGTCCGTTGATACGCGCTTCGCGAACCTGGTCCTGATTGACCTCTTGCAGGAAGGTAGAATAATCCACCTTGCGGCCATTCGACTCGCTGGGCCCAAAGCTCTGGAATACTGACATCAGCACAACGGCAATGACCAGCCAGAGTATTAGGTTTTTCGCCATGTCACTCAAGGGATTAACCTCTTATTACAACTGTGTTAAAAACAGCGTCAGGATACTCTATATCCAGCGTCTTTCAAACTTTCGTTTGAAATCTACCGGTTATGGTTTACGCCCGGTCGCTACAATATACACTTCACGCGAACGAGCGCGGGAAGAGTCCGGCTTACGAACTTTGACCTTCGTAAACAGGGAGCGAATTTCTCTAAGATACTCATCGAAGCCTTCGCCCTGGAACACCTTCACAACAAAACTACCACCTGGCGCTAATACATCACGAGACATTTCAAGCGCCAGTTCTACCAGATACATAGCCCGGGGAATATCCACCGCCGGTGTTCCGCACATATTCGGCGCCATATCGGACATGACAACTTGTACTTTACTGTCGCCTACTCGCTCAAGTAACGCTTTCAGGACTAATTCATCACGAAAGTCGCCCTGAAGGAAGTCCACACCGACGATTGGATCCATTGGTAAAAGATCGCAAGCGATGATGCGGCCGCTGTTTCCGATCTGCGTAACCGCGTATTGCGACCAGCCACCGGGTGCAGCGCCAAGGTCGACTATCGTCATCCCCGGCTTAAAAATCTTGTCACTTTGCTGTATTTCATCAAGTTTAAACCAGGCACGGGAACGTAACCCCTTTTTCTGTGCCTGTTGAACATATTTATCGCTAAAGTGTTCCTGAAGCCAGCGGCTTGAGCTGGCAGAACGCTTTTTACCTGTCATTTAACATTCCCATTCGGGTTCATCGTACTTTACTGCGTAAAAATCGACGCGGTAGTTTGGCGATATATGGGAGATGGCGGTAGAATGACCCGTTTTCAATCCCAACGTAAGCAAAAAAATACGATGAATCTGAGTACTAAACAAAAACAGCACCTGAAAGGTCTGGCACATCCGCTCAAGCCGGTAGTTATGCTTGGCAATAATGGTTTGACCGAAGGGGTACTGGCCGAGATCGAACAAGCGTTAGGGCACCATGAGCTCATCAAGGTGAAGATCGCCTCAGAAGATCGCGAAACTAAAGCCTTGATCGTGGAAGCCATCGTGCGTGAAACCGGCGCCTGTAACGTACAGGTCATCGGTAAAACGCTGGTTCTGTACCGCCCAACGCCAGAGCGTAAAATCTCGCTGCCACGCTAAGAATATCCTGAATCCCGACACAACATTGTGTAAAACGAGGGATTTCTGTGGCCAGGCGAGCAAAATGCCATGCTCCTGACGTTGATAAAAGGCCGCTATGCGGCCTTTTTCCTTTCTTTACAATCTATAAACATCGTAGCGGGAAATACGCCTTACAGGTACTCAACCTTGGTAATTTCGTATTCCACTTCACCACCCGGGGTACGGATAGTGACGACATCATCCTGCTCTTTGCCAATCAGACCGCGGGCGATCGGTGAATTCACAGAGATGAGATTCTGTTTAAAATCCGCTTCGTCATCGCCCACGATACGGTAAGTCTGCTCTTCGTCGTTATCCAGGTTCAGCACACTGACCGTGGAGCCGAAAATCACGCGGCCATTATTCGGCATCTTAGTGATATCGATAACCTGCGCATTCGACAGTTTTGCTTCGATATCCTTGATACGACCTTCGCAGAAGCCCTGCTGTTCACGGGCAGCGTGGTATTCCGCGTTCTCTTTCAGATCGCCGTGCTCACGCGCCTCGGCGATAGCAGCAATAATCTCTGGACGACGTACGGACTTCAGGAAATCCAGTTCTTCGCGCAGTTTCTCTGCGCCACGTAAGGTCATCGGAATAGCTTGCATTTGTTATACCTCTTTATCATTCCTTCATGGAACGGACGGAGTCGTTCCGCCATCGGTCACGTCTTAGCCATGGCCGAAGCAAAAAGAAAACCGACCCGGGAAACACTCCCCAGGTCAGCAGCAATTTTCAATTTGATACGCATTTTACCCTGAAGTTCACTATGGGTCATCGTTTACTTTACAGGGTGATGCACCGTAGTATGACGGCTTGGTTTCAGGTTGTTAGCGCGAGATTATGCGATTTCCCAGATTTATCATCGGATTGACTGCCGGTATAGCGCTTAGCGCTCAGGCCGCGAATATTGACGAGTACATCAGTCAGCTTCCTGCTGGCGCGAACCTTGCCTTCATGGCGCAGAAGGTTGGCTCCCCGACGCCGGAGATAGACTTCCACAGCCAACAGATGGCGCTGCCTGCCAGTACCCAGAAGGTGATCACCGCGCTGGCGGCGTTGCTGCAGCTGGGGCCGGACTTCCGCTTCACCACGACGCTGGAAACCAAAGGCTCGCTTGACGGCGGTGTGCTGAAAGGCGACCTGATTGCCCGCTTCGGCGGCGATCCGACGCTAAAGCGTCAGGATATCCGCAACATGGTGGCGTCGCTGAAAAAAGCCGGCATACAGCGCATTGAAGGCAATGTGCTTATCGATACCTCGGTTTTCGCTAGCCACGATAAGGCCCCCGGCTGGCCATGGAATGACATGACGCAGTGCTTCAGCGCCCCGCCAGCGGCAGCGATTGTTGATCGTAACTGTTTCTCCGTCTCACTCTATAGCGCGCAGAAACCCGGCGATTTGGCCTTTATCCGCGTGGCCTCTTACTATCCGGTCACCATGTTCAGCCAGGTGCGGACGCTCGCCCGCGGCTCCGCAGAGGCGCAGTATTGCGAGCTGGACGTCGTACCAGGCGATCTTAACCGCTACACCCTCACCGGCTGCCTGCCGCAGCGCAGCGAGCCGCTGCCGCTGGCGTTCGCCATTCAGGACGGCGCAGGCTATGCAGGCGCGATCCTGAAAGCTGAGCTCACCGATGCGGGTATCACCTACAGCGGCACTCTCTTGCGCCAGACCCTGGCTAACGATCCGGGCACCGTGCTGGCGACGACCCAATCGGCGCCGTTGCACGATCTTCTACGCATCATGTTGAAGAAATCCGACAACATGATTGCCGATACGGTGTTTCGTACTATCGGCCACGCGCGAATGGGCGTGCCAGGAACCTGGCGCGCCGGTTCCGACGCGGTGCGGCAAATTCTGCGCCAGCAGGCGGGTATTGATCTCGGTAACACGATTATCGCCGATGGCTCAGGCCTGTCCCGGCACAATCTTATCGCGCCGGCGACGATGATGCAGGTATTGCAGTACATCGCTCAGCACGATAACGAGCTCAACTTTATCTCGATGTTGCCGCTTGCCGGGCACGATGGTTCGCTGCAGTATCGCGCCGGTCTTCATCAGGCGGGCGTTGACGGTAAGGTTTCGGCGAAGACCGGTTCGCTGCAGGGGGTATATAACCTGGCAGGTTTCATTACCACCGCCAGCGGGCAAAAGATGGCCTTCGTGCAGTATCTCTCCGGCTATGCGGTGCCGCCGAGCGACCAGCGCAACCGCCGCATACCATTGGTGCGCTTCGAAAGTCGACTGTATAAAGATTTGTACCAGAACAACTAAAACAAAAGGGCCGCATCAGATGATGCGGCCCTTTTTACTCAGAATTAACGTTTGTAGATGAATTCGACGCCTTCTTCGTCGTCTTCGTCCCAGTCGTCATCCCAGTCTTCGTCATCTTCTTCCAGTTCGGCTTCTTCAAGCTGCTGACGGTGATAGTCGTCCCACATGAACTCGACTTTCTCCGGCTTCTGCTCTTCTTCCGCCTGCACGATTGGATTTTCGATGATAAAGGTCATCACGTCCCAGCACAGGTCTTTAACGCCCTGCTGGCTGGCCGCGGAGATCAGATAGAACTTATCTTCCCAACCCAGCGCTTCGGCGATGGCCTTCGCTTTGGCTTCAGCCTCCGCTTTGTCCATCAGGTCAATCTTGTTGAAGACCAGCCAGCGCGGTTTAGAGGCCAGCTTCTCGCTGTATTTCTCCAGTTCGCCGATGATAATGCGCGCGTTTTCTACCGGATCGGAACCGTCGATAGGCTCGATGTCGATAAGGTGCAGCAGCACGCGGCAGCGCTCGAGGTGCTTAAGGAAGCGAATACCAAGGCCAGCGCCTTCCGCTGCGCCCTCAATCAGCCCCGGAATATCGGCGACCACAAAGCTCTTCTCGTTGTCCATACGCACCACGCCCAGGCTCGGTACCAGGGTGGTAAATGGATAGTCGGCCACTTTCGGCTTCGCCGCGGAGACCGCGCGAATGAAGGTGGATTTACCGGCATTCGGCATCCCCAGCATCCCCACGTCGGCCAGCAGCATCAGCTCGAGCTGCAGATCGCGCTTATCGCCCGGCGTACCCATGGTTTTCTGACGCGGGGTACGGTTAACGGATGATTTGAAGCGCGTGTTGCCCAGACCATGCCAGCCGCCTTTCGCAACCATTAAACGCTGACCGTGCTTGGTCATATCGCCCATGGTCTCGCCGGTTCCCTGGTCGATGACGCGGGTCCCTACAGGCACTTTCACCGTGACATCTTTACCGCGTTTACCGGTACAGTCGCGGCTCTGACCGTTCTGTCCGCGTTCTGCGCGGAAAGATTTTTCGAATCGATAGTCGATCAGGGTGTTGAGGTTCTCGTCCGCTTCCAGCCAAACGTCGCCGCCGTCACCGCCATCGCCGCCGTCCGGGCCGCCTCGCGGAATATATTTTTCGCGGCGGAAGCTAACGCAACCATTGCCGCCGTCACCTGCTACGACCAGGATCGTTGCTTCATCTACAAACTTCATTTTACTCTCCGTAAATCATTCGCCTGAGCGGGGCAGCGGTACAACCGCTTCTCGCTTGCGCCAGCGTCCCCAAAGACGATGGCCAATGGCGGAATACATCGCGCCCGCAACCACGACAAACGCACCGAGATAACCAATCAGGTTTAACATCGGTCTGGCGAAAACATCGGGCCAGGCCATTGATAATAAATCAGAAAACAGTAGCGTAAACAGTGGCGTTAAGGTAATTAACGCGCTGACCTGCGCCGCCTGCCAGCGCGCCATGGCTTCCGCCAGCGCCCCGTAGCCGACCAGGGTATTCAGCCCGCAAAAAATCAGGCAAGCCAGTTGCCAGTCGCTCAGTTGGGAGATAACCCCCGGTTTAGCGAGTGGCAGTAAAGCAATCGTACATAAAGTGTACAGCAAAAATAGTATCTGCTGTGATGCCAGGCGCCGCAATAACACCTTTTGCGCGACCCCGTAGCTTACCCACACCGTTGCCGCTGCGACACCAAAAATTACCCCCCACGTGTAGTCCGTGAGACGGGTAAAGATTTCAATCAGGCTGGTGTTGAAGAACATCACCAGCCCGCTGAGCAACATCAGCGCCCCTACAACCTGGGTACCGCGCATGCGCTCTTTCAGAATCACAACGCTTGCCACCATCATACCGACCGGTGATAACTGGCCGATGACCTGGGAGGCCGTTGGACTGAGATATTGCAAGGAAGAGCTGAACAGAATGAAGTTACCGAACAGACCGCCGGTAGCAATCGCTAATAAAACCAACCAACGCGGCTTGCGAAAAATACGCAGCGGCGGCAGCTTGCCTTTGATGGCGAGGATCGCGCCAAGACCAATACTGGCCATCAAAAAGCGATAAAAGACCACCGTTGGCGGCTCCATCACTTCGAGAACCTGCTTCATTGCAATTGGCAGTGCTCCCCAACACATCGCGGTGGTTAGCGCCAAAAGAATGCCTATGCCGGCCTGCTGCTTCATGATGCCCGTTTTCCCTGCAGAAATTTTTCCGGGATTCTAATGTAAAAAGCCCCGCAACGTGTTGCGGGGCTTTCATCCGTCACCAGGACGCGAAAAACTTATTCAGCAACGATGCTGATGAATTTACGGTTTTTCGGGCCTTTAACTTCGAACTTGACTTTACCGTCAGTCAAAGCGAACAGAGTGTGGTCACGGCCGCAACCAACGTTGGTGCCAGCGTGGAATTTGGTACCACGTTGACGAACGATGATGCTACCTGCCAGAACTGCTTCACCGCCGAAACGTTTTACGCCCAGACGTTTAGCTTCTGAATCGCGACCGTTACGAGTCGAGCCGCCAGCCTTTTTATGTGCCATTTAAATCTACTCCCTCAAGTCTTAGGCGCTGATGCCAGTGATTTTCACATCAGTGAACCACTGACGGTGGCCTGCTTGCTTACGATAGTGTTTACGACGACGAAACTTAACGATTTTAACTTTCTCGCCACGACCGTGAGCAACAACTTCAGCTTTGATTACGCCGCCCTCAACGAAAGGAACGCCGATCTTGATTTCTTCACCGTTTGCGATCATCAGAACTTCAGCGAACTCAACAGCTTCGCCAGTTGCGATGTCCAGCTTTTCCAGGCGAACGGTCTGACCTTCGCTTACTCGGTGTTGTTTACCACCACTTTGGAAAACCGCGTACATATAAAACTCCGCTTCCGCGCACCTCTTCGTGTGATTCAGAGTGCGCTATAAATATTCACAATAGGGCGCGAATATTACGCAAAACGCGACCCTTTGACAAGAGCGATCATCGATCAACGCAGAAAAAAAACACAACTTTCACGCTAACGTTTATCTGCGCTGATTTTTCAGTACAATCATATCTTCTTTTAATTCTATCTTAATCCTTCTGTGATCCCACCTGGATTCGCGGTAACAGGACATTTGGCCCGGCTTTTGCGATGAATTTAGAAAAAATCAATGAGTTAACCGCGCAGGATATGGCGGGTGTCAATGCGGCAATCCTCGAGCAGCTCAACTCAGATGTACAGCTTATCAATCAGTTAGGCTACTACATCGTCAGCGGAGGCGGTAAACGTATTCGTCCGATGATCGCCGTGCTTGCAGCGCGTGCGGTCGGCTATCAGGGGAATGCGCACGTCAACATTGCCGCACTGATCGAATTTATTCATACCGCGACCCTGCTGCATGACGACGTCGTCGACGAGTCCGATATGCGCCGCGGCAAGGCGACGGCCAATGCCGCGTTCGGTAACGCCGCCAGCGTACTGGTGGGCGACTTTATCTACACTCGCGCCTTCCAGATGATGACTCGCCTCGGTTCGCTGAAGGTGCTGGAGGTGATGTCGGAAGCCGTAAACGTTATCGCCGAAGGTGAAGTCCTGCAGTTGATGAACGTCAACGACCCGGATATCACAGAAGAGAACTATATGCGGGTCATCTACAGTAAGACCGCCCGTCTGTTTGAAGCCGCTTCGCAGTGTTCCGGCATCCTGGCTGGCTGCAGCGCGGAAGAAGAACAGGCGCTGCAGGATTATGGTCGTTACCTCGGCACCGCGTTCCAGCTGATTGACGATCTGCTGGATTACAGTTCCGATGGCGAACGCCTTGGCAAAAACGTCGGTGATGACCTGAACGAAGGCAAACCAACGCTGCCGCTACTGCACGCGATGCATCACGGTACCCCGGATCAGGCGGCGATGATTCGCGGCGCTATCGAGCAGGGTAACGGACGCCATCTGCTTGACGCCGTACTTGAAACCATGGCGGCCTGCGGTTCGCTGGAGTGGACGCAGAAACGTGCGGAAGAAGAAGCCGATAAAGCTATCGCCGCGCTGCAGGTTCTGCCGGATACGCCGTGGCGCGAGGCGCTCATCGGCCTTGCCCATATCGCCGTTCAGCGCGACCACTAATCCCCCCTTTCTCCCGCGCGCATTGCGCGGGAGAGTTCCAATAAAATCCAATATCCTTCAAATAACGCCATAAACCTTAATATATTCCGAATATACAGGAACTATAATGGAACTTGTTAAAACCATATAAGAACCAGGGTATAGTATTTCAGCCGTCCGTATTGACGCGCAGACAGTTATCACCGGGAGAATTTATGGATAAGTTCATCGACTGGCATTCAGCGGATATCATTGCCGGCCTTCGCAAAAAGGGGACATCGCTCGCAGCTGAGTCGCGACGTCACGGTTTAAGCTCTTCTACGCTTGCCAACGCACTAACCCGTCCGTGGCCAAAGGGCGAATTGATTATTGCTAACGCGCTGGGAACCGATCCGTGGGTTATTTGGCCATCGCGTTATCACGATCCCATTACCCATCAGTTCATCGACAGAACGCAGATGATGCGTCAGAAGAGAAATAAGACCTAAGGTGAGGGAGAGCTCGATAACAGCCCCCGGACGGACGTCAGAGGGCTGCTACCGAAGCGGGACTACTCGCCCTTAACGCGTTCGATATTCGCGCCCAGAGCCTGCAGTTTATCTTCGATGCGCTCATAGCCGCGATCGATGTGATAGATACGGTCGACGATGGTCGTCCCTTCCGCAATACAACCCGCCAGTACCAGGCTTGCGGATGCACGCAGGTCGGTCGCCATGACCTGTGCGCCGGACAGCTTCGCGACACCATGGCAAATCGCGGTATTGCTCTCGATTTCCGCGTGCGCGCCCATACGGATCAGTTCCGGAATGTGCATGAAGCGGTTTTCGAAGATGGTTTCGGTGATAACGCCAGTCCCTTCAGCCACCAGGTTCAGCAAGGTGAACTGCGCCTGCATGTCGGTTGGGAAACCCGGGTGCGGCGCGGTACGCACGTTGACCGCTTTCGGACGGTTGCCGTGCATATCGAGGCTAATCCAGTCTTCACCGACTTCAATATCCGCGCCAGCTTCGCGCAGCTTCGCCAGCACCGCATCCAGGGTATCCGGCTGCGCATGGCGGCACATAATTTTACCGCCGGAGATCGCCGCGGCAACCAGGAAGGTACCGGTTTCGATACGGTCCGGCAGCACGCGATAAACGCCGCCGCCGAGACGCGCGACGCCTTCGATGGTGATACGGTCGCTGCCCTGGCCTTTGATTTTCGCGCCCAGCGCGTTGAGGAAGTTGGCGGTATCGACGATTTCCGGCTCGCGCGCGGCGTTTTCGATAACCGTGGTGCCTTCAGCCAGCGTCGCCGCGCTCATGATAGTCACGGTCGCCCCTACGCTCACCTTATCCATCACAATATGCGCGCCTTTCAGACGCCCATTGACTGATGCCTTCACATAGCCTTCTTCCAGTTTGATTTCCGCGCCCAGCTGTTCCAGACCGGTAATGTGCAGGTCGACCGGACGCGCGCCGATAGCGCAGCCGCCCGGCAGAGAAACCTGACCCTGACCGAAACGCGCCACCAGCGGCCCCAGCGCCCAGATGGAAGCGCGCATGGTTTTCACTAAATCGTACGGAGCACAGAAAACATTTACCGGACCGGCATCGATCCATACGGAACCATTGCGCTCGACCTTCGCGCCCAGCTGGCTCAGCAGCTTCATGGTGGTATCGATATCTTTCAGCTTCGGTACATTCTGGATTTCAATCGGCTCTTCGGCTAACAGCGCGGCAAAGAGGATTGGCAGGGCAGCGTTTTTAGCGCCGGAAATGGTGACCTCGCCCTGCAGGCGAGTCGGCCCCTGAACACGGAATTTATCCATTGATTCTGTTCTCGGTTAAAAATTCATCAACGCTGTAGGGAACATCCCTACAGCTTAAAAGCCATTAAGTTTGCGATCGCGCGCCCATTCTTGCGGGGTAAACGCTTTGATCGACAGCGCATGAATGCGATTGTCGGCAATATATTCCATCAGCGGCGCGTAGATAGCCTGCTGTTTTTTTACCCGGCTCATGCCGTCAAACATCTCACCCACAGCGATAACCTGAAAGTGGCTGCCATCGCCAGAGACGTGGACTTCCTGAAGGGAGAGTGCGTTCATCAGCACGGTCTGAATTTCATGATTTTCCATGGGATCACATTTTTCTGAGTGTGAAAACAGCCCAACATCTTAGAGGAAAGTGGCGCTGTCTTAAACAAGCAAAAAGCCCCATCGAACAGATTGATAGGGCTTTCAGAATAGCTTCAGCATTAACCTACTGAAAAATTTACGGGATCATGTCTGCCGGAAGGTTGTAAAGACTCACCAGCGTTTGCAGGTTTTCGCTTTTTCCTACCACTTGCGCCGTTTTGCCCTGCCGGCGTACCAGCGCGACAAAATGAACCAGCAACGCCACTCCGGCGCTATCGACCCGCGAAACGTCGCTGAGGTCGATAGTGGATACGCCGTCGGTAGCCTGCGCGCGGGCATTCCACAGCGGCAGTATAAATTCCTGATCCAGTTCGCCGCGCAACGCCAGGCGTTCACCGTCGCGGTTCCAGCTCAGTTGCTCGCTCATTATTTTTTCTGTTCCAGAGTGATAGGCTGGGCAGAAATAGCTTTCAGCTGCGCGGTCAGACCGTCAACGCCTTTCGTACGCAGCAGATCGCTCCACTCGTTTTGTTTGGTAGTGATCATGCTGACGCCTTCGGCGATCATGTCATAAGCCTGCCAGTTGCCGGTCTGGGTATTTTTACGCCATTGGAAGTCCAGGCGTACCGGAGGACGGCCATTCGGGTCGAGGATGGTGACGCGAATCGGAACGATGGTTGCGCTGCCCAGCGGCTGCTCAGGCGCAATTTGATAAGTCTGCCCGTGATACATGGCCAGCGCCTGACCGTAAGCCTGTTTCAGATATTCGCGGAAGGCGGCAAAGTAGGCTTCACGCTGTGCAGGCGTCGCCTCTTTGTAGTAACGGCCCAGCACCAGCGCGCCGGCGTATTTCACCTGCACGTAAGGCAGCAGTTCCTGATCGACGATATCACGCAGATAGTTTGGGTTCGCTTTGATCTTCGGCTGTTCGTTCTTCAGACGATCGAAGGTCTTCTGCGCCGCCTCGTCCATCAGCTTATACGGGTTAGTTTGATCCGCGGCATGCGCGGCGGTCAGTGGAGCAATCACCAGCATGGCGACCATGAGTAAGCGTTTAAACATATCTTGTCTCTCCTGAAATTAATGCGTCATGCCGGCCTGCGGCGTAGCGTCAGTATGACTCTCAGCCGCCGCCTTATCATTGTCAGAATTCTGATTATCGCCGCCCTTGCTGTTATAGAGGAACTGGCCTATCAGATCTTCCAGTACCATCGCGGACTTGGTGTCCTGAATCGTACCGCCGTCTTTAAGAATAGCGGTGCCCAGTTCCGGATCTTCGAAACCGACGTTCAGCGCCAGGTACTGCTCCCCGAGCAGGCCGGAAGTACGAATCGCCAGCGAACTGGTATCCGGAATGTGGTTGTAGCTTTCGTCGATATCGATGGCAACACGCGGCAGATAGGTTTTCGGATCGAGGGTAATATCGGCAACGCGACCGACCACCACACCGCCGATACGCACCGGTGAACGCGCTTTCAGGCCGCCGATGTTATCGAAGGTCGCATAAAGACGGTAAGTCGGTTCGGTACGCAACGAGGTCACGTTCGCCGCCTTCAGACAGACAAACAGCGCCGCCAGCAGCGCCGCCAGTAAGAACACACCTACCCAGATCTCATTTTTTTTCGTTTGCATGAACTTAATTCCCAAACATCAGCGCAGTCAGCACAAAATCCAGCCCCAGAACCGCCAGCGACGAATGCACCACGGTGCGCGTCGTTGCCCGGCTAATTCCAGCGGAAGTGGGGATAGCGTCATAACCATTGAATAACGCAATCCAGGTTACCGTAACGGCAAAAACCAGGCTTTTAATCAGGCAGTTAACCAGATCCATTCGCCAGTCGACGGCATTTTGCATCGCGGTCCAGAAGAACCCTGCGTCGATGCCTTTCCAGCTTACGCCAACCAGCGAACCGCCCCAGACCCCCACGGCGACGAAAATGATCGTCAACAGCGGTAGCGAGATGACCCCGGCCCAGAAGCGCGGCGAAATCACCCGGCGCAGCGGATCCACCGCCATCATCTCCATGCTGGAGAGCTGCTCGGTCGCCCGCATCAGGCCAATCTCGGCGGTTAACGCCGAACCGGCTCGCCCGGCGAACAGCAGCGCGGCCACCACCGGCCCCAGCTCGCGCAGCAGCGACAGCGCCACCAGCATGCCCAGACTGGTCTCAGCGCTATAGGTCGTTAATACCAGATAACCCTGCAGCCCCAGTACCATTCCGATGAACAGCCCCGAAACGATAATAATCAGCATCGATAGCACGCCGACGTTATACAGCTGGCGTACCAGCAGCGGCGCATGCTTGCGAAATTCCGGCTTGCCCACCACGGCATTAAACAGCATTAATCCGGCGCGCCCGAAGGTCGCGGTGGTTTTGATGCCGCGGTGTCCGAGCGCTGCCAGCGCATTAAATAGCATGAGTCGTTTAGCTCCCTTTGCCTAATAAATCATGGTGGTAATCGCCCGCAGGATAGCGGAACGGCACCGGGCCGTCAGCGATGCCATCAATGAACTGGCGCACGCGCGGATCGCTATTTTCACGCAGCGATTGCGCGCTGCCGTGGGCAACGATTTTCTTATCCGCCACGATGTAGGCGTAATCCGCAATGCTCAGCACTTCCGGTACGTCGTGCGATACCACAATGCAGGTCACTCCCAGGGTGCTATTCAGCTCTGAGATAAGTTTAACCAATACGCCCATGGTGATGGGATCTTGTCCGACGAAGGGTTCGTCAAACATGATCAGATCCGGCTCAAGGGCAATAGCCCGCGCCAGCGCCGCGCGCCGCGCCATCCCGCCGGAGAGTTCAGAAGGCATCAGTTTCGCCGCGCCGCGTAGCCCAACCGCCTCCAGCTTCATCATGACGGTGGTATGCAGCAGCGCATCCGGCAACTGGGTATGTTCGCGCAGCGGGTAAGCTACGTTATCAAACACGTTCATATCGGTGAATAGCGCGCCGGACTGAAACAGCATGCTCATACGTTTACGCACGGTATACAGCCGCGAGCGCGTCATTTGCGGCACGTTTTCGCCGTCAAACAGGATCTCGCCGCTGTCCGGCGGGATCTGGCCGCCGATCAAACGCAGCAGGGTCGTCTTGCCGATCCCCGATGGCCCCATAATGGCGGTAATCTTGCCGCGAGGCACCGATAGCGAGATATCATCGAAGATGACGCGGTCGCCCCGAGAGAAACGAATACCGCGAACCTCGACTAAATTCGCCAGAGTTTGGCTCATAAAATCATCCTTACTAAACCTTCGGGCTAAGCATGGCGCTTTCTTTCACCACAAACCCAACATTTTTACAGAATCTTACCTGCCCGGGTTAGCGAAAGCTGGCATTTGTTTTACTTTTGCCACACATAAAGTCAAAATTAAGAATTCGTTACGCTGCGTACGGACGGCCAGCGAGGCGACGATTATACCTGAAGAAAGGACTTTAGATGCTCTTAGCAACGGCTCTGTTAATAATTGGTTTACTGCTGGTCGTTTACAGCGCCGATCGTCTGGTATACGCCGCTTCAATACTGTGCCGCATGATGGGGATCCCGCCGCTCATCATCGGCATGACTGTCGTGAGCATCGGTACCAGCCTGCCGGAGATCATCGTTTCCGTCGCCGCCTCCCTGCACGGACAAACCGATTTGGCGATCGGCACGGCGTTGGGATCCAATATTACTAATATTCTATTAATTCTCGGTCTTGCCGCCCTGCTCCATCCATTTACCGTGCATTCTGATATCCTGCGCCGCGAATTGCCGTTAATGTTGCTGGTCAGTTTACTGGCGGGATTTGTACTTTACGATGGTCAACTGTCGCGTCTGGACGGGCTGTTTTTACTGGCGCTGGCCATACTGTGGCTGGTGTTTACCCTAAAGATAGCGCGCCTGGCGGAACGCCAGGGCAGCGATAGCCTGACCCGGGAACAGCTGGCGGAGCTGCCACGCGGCGGTTCGCTGCCCGTCGCCCTGCTGTGGCTCGGGGTGGCGATGATCGTCATGCCGATGGCCACCCGCATGGTGGTGGATAACGCCACGGTGCTGGCGAACTATTTCGCAATTAGCGAGCTGACGGTCGGCTTAACGGTTATTGCTATCGGCACCAGCCTGCCGGAACTGGCCACCGCTATCGCCGGCGCACGAAAAGGGGAAGACGATATCGCCATCGGGAATATTATTGGCGCGAATATCCTTAACCTTGTGTTGGTACTCGGGCTGCCAGCGTTAATAGCCCCTGGCGCCTTCCCTGCCGAAGCTTTTACGCGCGACTACAGCGTAATGCTGCTGGTCAGCGCTATCTTCGCGCTGCTGTGCTGGCGGCGCAAACGGCAGCCGGGACGCGTAGCGGGCGCCTTGCTGGTCGGCGGCTTTATGGTTTGGTTGGCGCTACTGTTCTGTTCTGCGCCGTTCTTCGTTGAATGAATTGGGATAACATCATGTCGCAAATAGATTTGCCAACGGATTTTGACTTTCAACAGGCAGGACGTCAGGTTCTGGAAATTGAACGTGAAGGTCTGGCCCAGCTCGATCAGTATATTAATGAAGATTTCACCCGCGCCTGTGAAACGATTTTCCGCTGCGGCGGTAAAGTCGTGGTGATGGGCATGGGTAAATCCGGTCATATCGGGCGCAAAATGGCGGCGACTTTCGCCAGTACCGGTACTTCGGCTTTTTTTGTCCATCCCGGTGAAGCGGCTCACGGCGATCTGGGGATGGTCACGCCGCAGGATGTGGTCATCGCGCTATCCAATTCCGGTGAATCTAATGAAATTCTGGCGTTGATTCCGGTGCTTAAACGCCAGCAGGTGCCGCTTATCTGCGTCACCAGCCGTCCGGACAGCAGCATGGCGCGCGCCGCCGATATTCATCTATGTGTGAAAGTGCCGAAAGAGGCCTGTCCGCTAGGACTGGCGCCGACCTCCAGCACCACCGCCGCGCTGGTGATGGGTGACGCCCTTGCCGTAGCGCTGCTCGAAGCTCGCGGCTTTACCGCCGAAGATTTCGCCCTGTCACACCCCGGCGGCGCACTTGGTCGTAAGCTGCTGCTGCGGGTCAATGATATTATGCATACCGGCGATGAGATCCCTCACGTCGGCCTGCAGGCCACCCTGCGCGATGCGCTGCTGGAAATCACCCGTAAGAATTTAGGCATGACGGCCATCTGCGATGACGAGATGAATATCATCGGCATCTTCACCGATGGCGACCTGCGCCGCGTCTTTGATACCGGCGTCGATATGCGTAACGCCAGCATCGCTGAAGTCATGACCCCAGGCGGGATCCGCATTCGTCCGGGCATGCTGGCGGTAGATGCGCTCAACCTGATGCAGTCCCGCCATATCACCTGCGTGCTGGTTGCCGATGGCGACCGACTGCTAGGTGTGGTACATATGCACGATCTGCTGCGCGCTGGCGTAGTGTAAGTAAGGATAAAATAATGAATAATGCTGATGCCCAGGTCGACACCTGCTACGGGCCGGTAAGCCAGGAATTTATCGACCGGGCGGCGAAGATCCGTTTACTGATCCTCGACGTCGACGGCGTGCTTTCCGACGGCCTTATCTATATGGGCAACAACGGCGAAGAACTGAAAGCGTTTAACGTCCGCGATGGCTACGGGATCCGCTGCGCGCTGACTTCCGGTATTGAAGTCGCGATTATTACCGGGCGAAAAGCTAAACTGGTAGAAGACCGCTGCCAGACGCTGGGCATTACGCATCTGTATCAAGGTCAGTCCGATAAGCTATTGGCGTTTCGCGAATTATTAAGCAAACTGGCGGTTCGCCCCGATGAAGTCGCGTACATTGGCGACGATCTGATCGACTGGCCGGTAATGGCGGAGGTCGGTTTAAGCGTCGCCGTCGCCGATGCGCATCCGCTGCTGCTCCCGCGGGCGAACTATGTCACGCGAATTAACGGCGGACGCGGCGCGGTACGCGAAGTCTGCGATTTGTTACTATTGGCGCAGGGCAAGCTTGATGAGGCCAAAGGGCAATCAATATGAGTAAAACCAGACGTTGGGTTATCATCTTACTATCGCTGGTCGCGTTGATCCTGATCGGCCTGAACCTGGCGAGTACGGACGACACCGCGACCGTCGCGGTCAATCCTAACGATCCGACGTATAAAAGCGAGCATACCGATACCGTGGTGTACAGCCCGGAAGGCGCGCTGAGCTATCGTCTGATAGCCGAGCATGTCGAATACTTTTCCGAACAAGAAGTATCGTGGTTCACCAACCCGGTAATGACCACCTTTGATACCAACAAGGTTCCGGCCTGGTCAATCAGAGCGGATAAAGCCAAGTTAACCAACGACCGTATGCTGTATCTTTACGGCCACGTTGAGGTCGACGCGTTGAGCCCCGACTCTCAACTGCGCAAAATTACCACCGATAACGCGCAGGTGAACCTGGTGACCCAGGATGTAACCTCTGACGATATGGTGACGTTATACGGAACAACATTTAATTCCAGCGGCCTGAAAATGCGCGGGAACCTACGCAGCAAAAATGCCGAGCTGATTGAAAAGGTTAGAACCTCTTATGAAATTCAGAACAAACAAACTCAGCCTTAACATTGCGCTCGCAAGCGCGCTTCTGGCCGCCAGCCTGCCGGCTCTGGCAAAAACCGGCGATACCGATCAGCCGATTCACATCGAATCCGATCAGCAGTCGCTGGATATGCAGGGTAACGTCGTGACCTTCACCGGTAATGTGGTCGTTACCCAGGGGACCATTAAGATCAATGCCGACAAGGTCGTGGTTACCCGCCCTGGCGGTGAAAAAGGCAAAGAGGTGATCGACGGTTTCGGCAATCCGGCCACCTTCTATCAGATGCAGGACAACGGCAAACCGGTGAAAGGCCGCGCGTCGAAAATGCATTATGAACTGCAGAACGATTTCGTGGTGCTGACCGGTAACGCGCATCTGGAACAGCTGGATAGCAATATTCAGGGCGATAAAATCACCTATCTGGTGAAAGAGCAGAAAATGCAGGCCTTCAGCAACAAAGGCGGCCGCGTGACTACGGTACTGGTGCCTTCGCAGTTGCAGGACAAAAGCGGCGATCAGCAAAAGAAAGGTAAGTAATCCGTTATGGCAACATTAACTGCAAAAAACCTCGCCAAAGCCTACAAAGGCCGCCGCGTGGTGGAAGACGTCAGCCTGACCGTCAACTCCGGTGAAATCGTCGGTCTGCTGGGCCCGAACGGCGCCGGTAAGACCACCACCTTTTATATGGTGGTGGGCATTGTGCCGCGCGATGCCGGCAACATTATCATTGACGATGAAGATATCAGTCTGCTGCCGCTGCACGCGCGCGCGCGCCGCGGCATTGGTTACCTGCCGCAGGAAGCCTCTATCTTCCGCCGCCTGAGCGTCTACGATAACCTGATGGCGGTGCTGCAGATTCGCGACGATCTCAGCAGCGAGCAGCGTGAAGATCGCGCTAAAGAGCTGATGGAAGAATTCCACATCGAACACCTGCGCGATAGCCTGGGCCAGGCGCTCTCCGGCGGTGAACGCCGCCGCGTCGAAATCGCCCGCGCGCTGGCGGCGAACCCCAAATTCATCCTGCTGGATGAACCGTTCGCCGGGGTCGACCCCATCTCCGTTATCGATATTAAACGCATCATCGAACACCTGCGCGACAGCGGGCTTGGCGTACTCATTACTGACCATAACGTCAGGGAGACGCTGGCGGTCTGTGAACGAGCTTATATCGTAAGCCAGGGCCATCTCATCGCCCACGGCACCCCGCAGCAAATCCTTGAAGACGAGCAGGTTAAACGCGTGTACCTTGGGGAAGACTTCAGACTCTGATAGGGTAGAGGTTATAGACGTTTTAGCCGGAGATATTGACCCTGAACATGAAGCAAGGTTTGCAATTAAGGCTAAGCCAACAGCTTGCCATGACGCCCCAACTGCAGCAGGCCATCCGCTTGTTGCAGCTGTCCACGTTAGAACTCCAGCAAGAACTCCAGCAGGCGCTGGAGAGTAACCCGTTGCTTGAGCAAACCGATCTTCACGAAGAGGTTGAAACCACAGAAGCCGAGGACCGCGAGTCTCTGGATACCGTCGACGCGCTCGAACAAAAAGAGATGCCGGACGAGCTCCCGCTGGACGCCAGTTGGGATGAAATCTACACCGCCGGCACGCCGTCGGGTAATGGCGTCGACTACCAGGACGATGAACTGCCGATCTATCAGGGTGAAACCACCCAGAGCCTGCAGGATTATCTGATGTGGCAGGTTGAGCTCACGCCTTTCACCGATACCGACCGCGCGATTGCCACCTCCATCGTCGATGCCGTTGACGATACCGGCTACCTTACTATTCCCATTCAGGACATTGTCGATAGTATCGAAGATGATGAAATTGGCATTGAGGAAGTGGAAGCGGTACTCAAACGCGTGCAGCGTTTCGATCCGGTCGGCGTCGCCGCCAGGGATCTCCGTGACTGCCTGCTGATCCAGCTTTCACAATTTGCCAAAGAGACGCCGTGGCTGGAAGAGGCGCGGTTGATCATCAGCGAGCATCTTGATCTCCTGGCCAACCACGATTTCCGCAGCCTGATGCGCGTCACCCGCTTGAAAGAAGACGTTCTGAAAGAGGCGGTTTGCCTGATCCAGTCGCTGGATCCGCGGCCGGGGCAGTCCATACAAACCAGCGAGCCGGAGTACGTGATCCCGGATGTGCTGGTGCGCAAGGTTAGCGGCCGCTGGGTTGTCGAGCTCAATTCCGATAGCATTCCGCGGCTGAAGATTAATCAGCAATACGCGGCGATGGGCAATAATGCGCGCAACGACGCCGACAGCCAATTTATCCGCAGCAACCTGCAGGAAGCCCGCTGGCTGATTAAGAGCCTTGAGAGCCGTAACGATACCCTACTGCGCGTCAGCCGCTGCATCGTCGAACAGCAGCAGGCCTTCTTTGAGCAGGGCGAAGAATTTATGAAACCGATGGTGCTGGCGGATATCGCCCAGGCCGTCGAGATGCATGAATCAACAATTTCACGCGTTACCACGCAAAAATATCTGCACAGTCCACGAGGTATTTTTGAGTTGAAGTATTTCTTCTCCAGCCATGTCAATACCGAAGGCGGCGGCGAAGCCTCGTCTACCGCCATTCGCGCGCTGGTGAAGAAGTTAATCGCCGCGGAAAACCCCGCGAAGCCGTTGAGCGACAGCAAGCTCACCACCATGCTCTCCGATCAGGGTATTATGGTGGCACGGCGCACTGTTGCTAAGTACCGAGAGTCTTTATCCATTCCGCCGTCAAACCAGCGCAAACAACTGGTCTGACACAACCGATAAGGAAGACACTATGCAGCTCAACATTACAGGACACAACGTCGAGATCACTCCTGCTATGCGCGACTTCGTCACCACGAAGTTCAGCAAACTGGAGCAGTTTTTCGATAGGATCAACCAGGTCTATATTGTGTTAAAAGTAGAGAAGGTGACGCAAATCGCGGACGCCAATTTGCATGTCAACGGTGGCGAAATCCATGCCAGTGCGGAAGGGCAGGATATGTATGCCGCTATCGATGGTCTTATCGATAAGCTGGCAAGACAGTTAACAAAACATAAAGATAAACTGAAACAACACTAATTGTCCGGGCGATCGCCCTTATCCGCAGCCCGCGGATAAGGGCAGCTCAGGTGAAATTATGATGAACAACGATTCCGCTCTACAACTGAGCAATGTCCTTAACCAGGATTGTACCCGTAGCCAGGTTCACTGCCAGAGCAAGAAACGCGCGCTGGAAATCATCAGCGAACTGGCGGCGAAGCAGCTAGGTTTACCGCCGCAGGTGGTCTTTGAAGCGATCCTGACCCGTGAAAAAATGGGCAGTACCGGGATCGGCAACGGCATTGCGATCCCTCACGGCAAGCTTGAAGAGGATACCCTGCGCGCCGTTGGCGTCTTTGTGCAGCTGGAAACGCCGATCGCCTTCGATGCGATCGACAATCAGCCGGTCGATCTGCTGTTTGCGCTACTGGTGCCGGCCGATCAAACCAAAACCCACCTGCATACGCTCTCGCTGGTCGCCAAACGTCTGGCGGACAAAACCATCTGCCGTCGCCTGCGCGCTGCGGTGAGCGATGAAGAGTTGTATGAGATCATCACCGAAGCAGGAAGCAGCGATGACGCTTAACGTGAGTCGCGCCTTAACCTTTATCGTACTGAGGAGAAACGGTACATGGTACTGATGATCGTCAGCGGCCGCTCTGGCTCGGGGAAATCCGTCGCCCTGCGAGCGCTGGAAGATATGGGCTTCTACTGTGTGGATAACCTGCCGGTAGTGCTGTTGCCTGAGCTGGCGCGAACGCTGGCCGACCGCGATATCTCCGCGGCCGTCAGCATCGACGTGCGCAACATGCCGGAATCACCGGAAATCTTTGAACAAGCGATGCAGAACCTGCCGGAATCCTTCTCCCCGCAGCTGCTGTTCCTTGATGCCGACCGCAACACCCTGATCCGCCGCTACAGCGATACCCGCCGCTTGCATCCGCTCTCCAGCAAGAATCTGTCGCTCGAAAGCGCGATCGACGAAGAGAGCGATCTGCTCGAGCCGCTGCGCTCGCGCGCGGACCTGATCGTCGATACTTCCGAAATGTCGGTGCATGAACTGGCCGAGATGCTGCGTACCCGCCTGCTAGGTAAACGCGAACGTGAATTGACGATGGTCTTTGAATCATTCGGCTTCAAACACGGTATCCCTATCGATGCCGATTACGTTTTTGACGTCCGTTTCCTGCCGAACCCGCACTGGGATCCGAAGCTACGCCCCATGACCGGCCTCGATAAACCGGTTGCCGCCTTCCTCGATCGCCATACGGAAGTGCATAACTTTATTTATCAGACCCGAAGCTATCTGGAGCTTTGGTTGCCAATGCTGGAAACCAATAACCGCAGCTATCTGACGGTGGCCATTGGTTGTACCGGCGGTAAGCATCGCTCGGTCTATATTGCCGAACAGCTGGCTGACTACTTCCGCTCGCGCGGTAAGAACGTGCAGTCTCGTCACCGGACGCTGGAAAAACGTAAATCATGACCGTCAAGCAAACCGTTGAAATCACCAACAAGCTGGGCATGCATGCGCGCCCGGCGATGAAGCTTTTCGAGCTAATGCAGAATTTCGATGCGGAAGTGTTGCTACGCAACGACGAAGGCACGGAGGCGGAAGCCAATAGCGTTATCGCCCTGCTGATGCTCGATTCCGCCAAAGGTCGTCAAATTGAGGTGGAGGCCAGCGGCCCGCAGGAAGTCGAAGCGCTGGCGGCGGTGATCGCGCTATTCAACGCCGGGTTTGATGAAGACTAAGCATCTCCCGGCGGGATTGCGGTTAATGCAGCTTATTGGCCTGCATAAAGCCTTCGCCGCCTAACTGACGCATCTGGCGCAGGATCCATGCCTGTCGGCTGCGAACATAACCTGATGGCGCATCGGCGCGAAACCGAATCGGATTCGGTAATACCGCCGCCAGCAGCGCGGCCTCTGCAGGGGTTAAACGGCTGGCCGGCTTATGAAAATAGCGCTGAGCCGCCGCTTCAACACCGAAAATACCGTCGCCAAACTCGGCGATATTCAGATACACGGTGAGAATGCGTTTCTTGCTCCAGACCGTTTCAATACCGACGGTCAGGCCCACTTCCAGCCCCTTGCGTAGCCAGCTACGGCCATCCCATAAAAACAGGTTTTTCGCCGTCTGCTGAGAGAGCGTCGACGCGCCGCGAATTCGATTTTCATTCCGTTCGTTGTGCGCCAGCGCTTTTTCGATTGCCGGCACGTCAAAACCCCAGTGGTCGGGGAATTTCTGATCTTCAGCGGCAATCACCGCCAGCCCCATCCAGGGGGAAATCTCGTCCATACCAACCCAATCAGAATGGGCGACATAATGAAAATCACCGGAGAACCAGGCGCTAACCTGGCGCTCGAGCATCACCGCTGAGAACGGCACCGGCAGAACGCTGAATACGGCGATACCGCCGCCCCAGAAAACCACGCAGATAAGCGCCAGGCGTAACAGCAGGCGCTTGATCATCGCCAGCGGCGCAACACGCTTACTCATTCAGCGAGAACCAGTACGCGATCGACCAGTTTCTCAATACCGCTGGCGGCCTCGGCAATATTCTGCGCCAGCATATAAGCAGGCGTAGTCACCACTTTGTTGTCTTCATCGACCACGATGTCGTCAACCGGGCACGGCACGTGCTCCGCGCCCATCTCTTCCAGCACCTCGGCAGTATCCGGATCGGTACCGATGGTTATCCGCAGCGGTGTCGGGAAAATCTTCGGCAACAGCGCCGGCGCGATACACATAAAGCCCAGCGGCTTACCCGCCTCGTGCATCGCCAGCGTTAACGCCTGCAGATCGCGGTCAACGACGCAGTCACTCCCCTGGGCGGCGAAATTACTCAGGTTTTTCGCCGCGCCAAAGCCGCCTGGCACAATCAGCGCATCCAGATCGTCCACACGGGCGCTGGCCAAAGGCTGAATAGCGCCGCGCGCAAGACGCGCCGCTTCAATCAGCACGTTGCGGCTTTCCGCCATCGTTTCGCCGGTCAGATGATTGATCACGTCGGTTTGCGCCTTATCCGGCGCAAAGCAGACGGCCTGCGCGCCGCGACGCGCAATGGCCAACAGGGTAATGACCGCTTCATGGATTTCTGCGCCGTCGTAAACGCCACAGCCGCTTAGTACCACGCCAATCTTCTTCATCTTGCTAACCCCTTAGCGCAACTCTATGAAACAAGTAAATAATTTTGATTTACTCGCTATGCTTCACATATTTTACCGATTCACGTAACAAATTATTTATGGTTTGCTATCTTAATGAACGAGCAAGCCAAATCCTCAGGTTGCGCCGTGTAAAAAAATCACTCGAACAATCCTGGCTCAACAACCAGTTCCCTGGTGTTGGCGCAGTATTCGCGCACCCCGGTTTATCCGGGGTCATTTTTTATCCGCCGCCGCAATCCAGGCCTTCAGTATCGCAACATCGTTTTGCCACTCGGATTTCATCTCTTCCACCCACTCGCCGACGTTGTCTTCCCACGCGGGTAAATCTGGCGTTTGGATCTGCTGTCCCAACTGCTGGATATGGCGCAGGCCTATCGAACCCGCCGCGCCCTTAATTTTATGGCCCTCATCGACGATACCTTTCTGGTCGCGCGCGGTGAGATTCGATTCCAGCACGGACATGTAGCCTGGCATCATCTTCTCAAACACCGCCAGCCCGTCGGTAATCAGCTTCGGTCCCACCAGCTCGATATATTGCTCCAGCATATCGGTGTCCAGTACCGATGCCGATTTCGCGACATCCACCGCAGGCGGTTCATGGCCGTCGTCTTCCGGCGCATCCCAGAATTTCTTGATGATCGCGGTTAACGCCGGTACCGACAGCGGCTTACTCAATACATCATCCATGCCGGCATCAAGGTACTCTTTTTTGTCCTTCAGCACGTTAGCGGTCAGCGCCACCAGCGGCGGCAGCTCATCGGCGGCATAGCGCTGTTTTAGCTGCCGCGAGATATCGAGGCCGGTCATGTCCGGTAGCTGAATATCCAGCAACACCAGGTCGTATTCGCCGGGTTCGAACATCTCCAGCGCGGCTTTACCGGTCATCGCCACGTCCACGCTGTTGCCCAGTTTTTCCAGCACCGAACGGGCGACAATCACGTTCAGTTCGATATCTTCCACCAGCAGCACGTTCAGCGCCGGCAGCGGCATATCGTCTTCGGCCAGCGTATCTTCGACTTCATCAGCCACCGCCTGCGCGTGTACGGTCAGGGTAAACGTCGCCCCCTGCCCCGGCTGGCTGGTCACGCTGATATCGCCGCCCATATTGCGCGCCAGACGGCGCGACACCGCCAGACCAATGCCGGTACCGGTTGCCGGTTTACCGCCATGGCTATCTTTCACCTGATAATACATGGCGAAAATTTTGTCCTGCTCCGCCTGCGGGATACCGATACCGGAGTCCTCGACTTCGAAGTGCAGCATATCGCCTTCATCATAGCGGACGCGCACGGTGACATTGCCCTGCTGGGTAAACTTCACCGCATTGCTGATCAGATTCCACAGGATCTGCCGCAGGCGCGTACCATCGGTTACCACCTTGTGCGGCAGCGGCTGGGTTGGCTCCATCACAAAGCGCAACCCTTTCTGCTGCGCCTGCAGGCCCGAGAGGTTCTCCAGATCGGCAAGGAAGCTGGTGAAGTCCACCTCCTGATTATCGAGCTGCACTTTGCGCCGCTCCATTTTATCCATGTCGATAATATCGTTGAAGATATTCCCCAGCGTCACCGCTGAAACATGGATAGTTTTCAGATATTTTTCCTGCTCGTTGGTCAATTCAGTATCCAGCAGGATGCGGCTGAGCCCAACGATGCCGTTGAGCGGCGTACGCAGCTCGTGGCTGATGGTTGAGATAAAGGTGGTCTTGTCCCGGCTGGCGCGCTCCAGCGCGTCCTGATAGCGCTTACGCTCGGTAATATCGCGGCCAAAGCCCATCAGGCCACGGCGCTTGCCCACGCGGTCATAGTAGGGGACCTTGCGGATCTCAAAGCAGGCTTTACGCCCATCGGGATAATCGAGCCATTGTTCGTAGGTCAGCGAGACATTATGGCGGAAGACTTTCTCATCGGTCTCCAGCACTTTCACCGCGGCTTCTTCGCTATAGACATCCTGCGGCTTGAGGTGAATCAGCTGCTTTTCGCTTTTTCCGGTCAACAGTTCCATCGCCCGGTTACAGCCGGAGAACTCTTTATCTTCGTTACGATAGAAAACCAGATCCGGTGAGGCATCAAGGAAAGAGCGCAGGAAGGAGGACTGTTGTTCCAGCTGAATTTGCGTCTCTTCACGCTCTTTCATCTCTATTTTCAACTGTTCCAGCGTAGTCTCGCGTTCCGCTTCCGCTTTCTCACGCTCGCCAATTTCCTGGTTCAACTGGGCGATATTGTCCTTGAGCTGCACGTTAAGCTTAAGGTCGCGCTCGCGCATCTCTTCCAGCTTTTCCACCAGCCGCGAGAGCCGCTGCCGCGACTCTTCCAGCTGTTCGACCACCACTGACAGAAAATAGACCGCCCAGGGGGTAATCAGCAGCCCGAAGAAGATAGAACGGATGACATCAATACTCTCCACCTGCCCATGCAGCACCATCGTGACGGCCATCTGCACCACGATAGCCAGCACCACCAGCGCCAGAGCTAACAGCATTGAAAAGCGCACCAGACCTAACTTCATCATCAGATCGACATAGTACTGCGCCAGCATACGAATTTGCTTCATGAGGGATTCCTTATCGCCAACTCCGCACAATAATACCCAATTCTGAACATTACGCTGTAAGTTGTGCAAAAAATGCGGCGGTAATCAGCCGTTAAGGAAGTGGAGCATCAGGCGGGCAGGATCCACGGTGTCCCCAATGCCGACCCCTGAACGCCATGGGCATTAAGGTATTTGTCCAGCTCGACCATGCCGGTCCAGCGGTTTTCGCACCACAGCGGCGCCAGCAGCGTTGGGCGACGGGCGCTGGCCGAGATACGGTGATAAATCACCTCCGGCGGGGTATGGCGAATCATCTCACCGGCGGTGACCGTATAGTCATCCAGCGCAATACCGTTCAGGCGCCCCGCCTGCCAGGCTTTCGCCATGATGCTGCCGGTCACGATGTGCAGCGGGTGCAGCTTGATGCCATCGACGCCGGTGTCAACTACCCGTTGCAGGGTGTGCAGGCACTGCTGCTGGGTTTCGCCCGGCAGGCCGACGATAAGATGCGCACAGACCTTTAATCCGCGCTCGCGCGCCAGTCGGGTGGTGCGCTGGTAGCAGGCAAAGTCATGGCCGCGATTGATACGATGCAGCGTTTTATCATGCGCAGTCTGCAATCCCAGCTCCAGCCAGATTTCATAGCCCTGCTCCCGATATTCGCTGAGCAGGTCCAGCACCGCATCGGGAACGCAGTCGGGGCGAGTGCCGACGCACAGCCCCACGATATTCGCCTGGCTCACCGCCTGCTGATACATCGAACGCAGGAGCTGAACTTCGGCAAAGGTGCTGGTGTAGGCCTGGAAATAAGCAAGATAGCGTTTCGCGCGGTTGACCAGCTGCGCCTGGTGCGCCAGCTGATCGGCAATTGAGCGGTACTGCTGGGCCTCGTCGGCGAAGGAGGCGACATTACAAAATGTGCAGCCGCCGCGGCCAATTGTGCCATCACGATTCGGGCAGCTAAATCCACCATGCAGCGTCAGTTTATGTACCTTTTCACCGTAGCGGCGCGTAAGATCCCCACCAAACATGTTGACTAATTTTTGTAACTGCATAATCTGATAGACCGGCCTCAAGAAAGGGGCCAAGCCTGCCATTTTTAGCCTCCGACGGCGATGACCTGGATCAATCGTCAGCGCGGCCGCTTAGCTCATTGCATATTCAATCAAAATAAACGCTGTTTCATTCACAGCTGCAGTAATAACATTTCCTTATACTTCAATGCTGAGTTTCAATTATCTTTGTCACAGCAAAAAATAGTTTTATTTCCTGCCATTAAGAACAGCAGCAGTCAAATACTCTGCTATAAAAATACAATTCAGCACAGAAAGGTAATCTTAGGCTGCGGATATAGTGAGACAGATCACACTAGATTACGCATCCCTGAGAGTTTACATGCCTTTAAAAAAACAATAATACCCTTTAAAATCATAAAATTAACCACCTCTTAGCACACTTTTGTATAAATAAGATTGCCATTTGACGTAAGTGTGGATTCTCGATAAGTTGGGAATCCGCTGGAAGCTTTCTGGATGAGCGCTCTGCTCATCATATTTATGCAGTAATTGAGATTCCCTCTTAATAGCAAGTCCTCAAACTTGTGTACCGATGCGAAAAGGATTTAAAGAGGGCGAATGCGAGGTAGGCAAAGATGCCCTTACCCCGTCGCCATGCTCTTGCTGTGCCTTGCGCGCAATCGATTAAGAGGGCATCCCGTAGAGCCTGGGGAGGTTCACTGATATGTTGTACGACAAATCCCTTGAGCGGGATAACTGTGGTTTCGGCCTGATCGCCCACATAGAAGGCGAACCTAGCCACAAGGTAGTGCGCACCGCTATACACGCACTGGCCCGAATGCAGCACCGCGGCGCGATCCTTGCCGATGGTAAAACCGGCGACGGTTGCGGCCTGCTGTTACAAAAACCCGATCGTTTCTTCCGGATTGTGGCGGAAGAGCGCGGCTGGCGCTTAGCCAAAAACTACGCCGTCGGGATGCTGTTCCTGAATAAAGACCCCGAGCTGGCAAGCGCTGCGCGCCGTATCGTTGAAGAAGAGCTGCAACGCGAAACATTGTCTATCGTTGGCTGGCGCGATGTGCCGACTAACGAAGGCGTGCTCGGTGAAATCGCCCTCTCCTCGCTGCCTCGTATTGAACAAATTTTTGTTAACGCTCCGGCAGGCTGGCGCCCGCGCGATATGGAACGTCGTCTGTTCATCGCGCGCCGTCGCATTGAAAAGCGCCTGCAGGAAGACAAAGATTTCTACGTTTGTAGCCTGTCGAACCTGGTCAATATCTATAAAGGTCTGTGTATGCCGGCGGATTTGCCGCGCTTCTACCTGGACCTCGCGGACCTGCGCCTGGAATCCGCTATCTGTCTGTTCCACCAGCGCTTCTCCACCAACACCGTACCACGCTGGCCGCTGGCGCAGCCGTTCCGCTATCTGGCGCACAACGGTGAAATCAATACCATCACCGGTAACCGCCAGTGGGCCCGCGCCCGTACCTATAAATTCCAGACCCCGCTGATCCCCGATCTGCATGACGCCGCGCCGTTCGTCAATGAAACCGGCTCTGACTCAAGCTCGATGGATAATATGCTGGAACTGCTGCTGGCAGGCGGGATGGATATCGTCCGCGCGATGCGCCTGCTGGTACCGCCGGCCTGGCAGAATAACCCGGATATGGATCCGGAGCTGCGCGCGTTCTTCGACTTTAACTCCATGCATATGGAGCCGTGGGACGGCCCGGCGGGCATCGTCATGTCCGACGGTCGCTACGCCGCCTGTAACCTCGACCGTAACGGTCTGCGTCCGGCGCGCTACGTCATTACCAAAGATAAACTCATCACCTGCGCGTCTGAAGTCGGCATCTGGGACTATCAGCCGGATGAGGTGATGGAAAAAGGCCGCGTTGGGCCTGGCGAGCTGATGGTCATCGATACCCGCAGCGGGCGCATTCTGCACTCGGCGGAAACCGATAACGATCTGAAAAGCCGCCATCCGTACAAAGAGTGGATGGAGAAAAACGTCCGCCGTCTGGTGCCGTTCGAAGACCTGCCGGAAGAAGAAGTCGGCAGCCGTCAGTTGGATGACGACACGCTCGCCAGCTACCAGAAACAGTTTAACTACAGCGCCGAAGAGCTGGACTCCGTTCTGCGCGTCCTTGGGGAAAACGGCCAGGAAGCGGTCGGTTCGATGGGCGATGATACCCCATTCGCCGTGCTCTCCAGCCAGCCGCGTATCATTTACGATTATTTTCGCCAGCAGTTCGCCCAGGTGACAAACCCGCCTATCGATCCGCTGCGTGAGGCGCACGTGATGTCGCTGGCTACCAGTATCGGCCGTGAAATGAACGTCTTCTGCGAAGCGGAAGGCCAGGCGCACCGCCTGAGCTTCAAATCGCCGATCCTGCTGTACTCCGACTTTAAACAGCTGACCACCATGGAGGAGGAGCACTATCGCGCCGACACCCTGGACATTACCTTTGATGCCAACGAAACCACGCTGGCCGAGACGGTAAAAGCGCTGTGCGATAAAGCGGAACAGATGGTGCGTAACGGTACCGTATTGCTGGTACTGTCTGACCGCAACATCGCGAAAGATCGTCTACCGGTGCCGGCGCCGATGGCCGTTGGCGCTATCCAGACGCGCCTCGTCGAAAAGAGCCTGCGCTGCGACGCTAACATCATCGTCGAAACCGCCAGCGCCCGCGATCCGCACCACTTCGCGGTGCTGCTGGGCTTTGGCGCGACGGCTATCTATCCTTATCTGGCTTACGAAACCCTGGCGAAGCTGGTGGATAGCAAAGCTATCGATAAAGAATACCGTGCGGTGATGCTGAACTACCGTAACGGCATCAACAAAGGCCTGTACAAAATCATGTCGAAGATGGGGATCTCGACCATCGCCTCCTACCGCTGCTCGAAGCTGTTCGAAGCGGTCGGCCTGCATCGCGACGTGGCCGACCTCTGCTTCCAGGGCGTAGTGAGCCGCATCGGCGGCGCCGGTTTCGACGACTTCCAGCAGGACCTGCTGAATCTGTCGAAGCGCGCATGGCTGGCGCGTAAACCGCTGGCTCAGGGCGGCTTGCTGAAATACGTCCACGGCGGCGAATATCACGCCTACAACCCGGACGTCGTTCGCACCCTGCAGCAGGCGGTTCAGAGCGGCGAATACCGTGATTATCAGGAATACGCGAAGCTGGTTAATGAACGCCCGGCGGCCACGCTGCGCGATCTGCTGGCGCTCAACCCAAGCGATGAAGCCGTAAGCATCAATGAGGTGGAATCAGCGAAAGAGCTGTTTAAACGCTTCGATACCGCGGCCATGTCGATCGGCGCACTGAGCCCGGAAGCGCACGAATCACTGGCGGAAGCGATGAACAGCATCGGCGGCTTCTCCAACTCCGGTGAAGGCGGTGAAGACCCGGCGCGCTACGGCACCAACAAAGTCTCGCGCATTAAGCAGGTGGCTTCCGGTCGTTTCGGCGTTACTCCAGCCTACCTGGTGAATGCCGACGTGATCCAAATTAAAGTCGCCCAGGGCGCGAAACCCGGTGAAGGCGGACAGTTGCCGGGTGACAAAGTGACGCCTTATATCGCCAAACTGCGTTATTCGGTACCGGGCGTGACGCTGATCTCCCCGCCGCCGCACCACGATATTTACTCTATCGAGGATCTGGCGCAGCTGATTTTCGACCTCAAGCAGGTCAATCCGAAGGCGATGATTTCCGTCAAACTGGTTTCCGAACCGGGTGTCGGCACCATCGCCACCGGCGTGGCGAAAGCCTACGCAGACCTTATCACTATCGCCGGTTACGATGGCGGTACCGGGGCGAGCCCGCTCTCATCGGTGAAATATGCCGGCTGTCCGTGGGAACTTGGCCTGGTGGAAACCCAGCAGGCGCTGGTCGCCAACGGCCTGCGTCATAAAATTCGCCTGCAGGTAGACGGCGGCCTGAAAACCGGCCTCGATATCATCAAAGCGGCGATCCTTGGCGCGGAAAGCTTCGGCTTCGGCACCGGCCCGATGGTCGCGCTGGGCTGTAAATACCTGCGTATCTGTCACCTGAACAACTGCGCCACCGGCGTAGCGACCCAGGACGACAAACTGCGTAAGAACCACTACCACGGCCTGCCGTTCAAAGTGACCAACTACTTTGAATTCATTGCCCGCGAAACCCGCGAGCTGATGGCGCAGCTGGGCGTGAAGCGTCTGGTGGACCTGATCGGCCGTACCGACCTGCTGAAAGAACTGGAAGGCTTTACGGCGAAACAGCAGAAACTGGAGCTCGGCAAACTGCTGGAAACCGCTGAGCCGCTGCCGGGCAAGGCGCTGTACTGCACCGAGAGCAACCCGCCGTTCGATAACGGCGTGCTCAACGCGCAGCTGCTGCAGCAGGCGAAGCCGTATGTGGATAACAAACAGAGCAAAACGTTCTGGTTCGATATTCGTAACACCGACCGTTCCGTTGGGGCGTCATTGTCCGGCTATATCGCCCAGACTCATGGCGACCAGGGGCTGGCCGCCGACCCGATTACCGCCCACTTTAGCGGTACCGCGGGCCAGAGCTTCGGCGTCTGGAACGCCGGCGGCGTTGAGCTGCACCTGACCGGCGACGCCAACGACTACGTGGGTAAAGGGATGGCGGGCGGTCTGCTGTCGATTCGTCCTCCGGTCGGCTCCGCCTTCCGCAGCCATGAAGCAAGCATCATTGGCAACACCTGTCTGTATGGCGCGACCGGCGGTCGTCTGTACGCGGCAGGACGCGCGGGCGAACGCTTTGCGGTACGTAACTCCGGCGCCATCACCGTGGTGGAAGGCATCGGCGACAACGGCTGTGAATACATGACCGGCGGTATCGTCTGTATCCTGGGTAAAACCGGCGTGAACTTCGGCGCAGGTATGACCGGCGGCTTTGCTTACGTCCTGGATGAAGATGGCGACTTCCGTAAACGCGTTAACCCTGAACTGGTGGAAGTTCTGGACGTGGACACGCTGGCTATCCATGAGGAACACCTGCGCGGCTTAATTACCGAACACGTCCAGCTTACCGGTTCGCAGCGCGGCGAAGAGATCCTCGCCAACTGGCCGGCCTTCGCGGCGAAGTTTGCGCTGGTTAAACCGAAGTCCAGCGATGTTAAAGCACTGTTGGGTCACCGTAGTCGTTCCGCAGCTGAGCTGCGGGTGCAGGCGCAGTAAGGGGTTAAGATGAGTCAGAACGTATACCAATTTATCGACCTGCAGCGTGTTGATCCGCCAAAGAAACCGCTGAAGATCCGTAAAATTGAGTTTGTAGAAATTTACGAGCCGTTTTCAGAAGGCCAGGCCAAGGCGCAGGCGGATCGCTGCCTCTCCTGCGGCAACCCTTACTGCGAATGGAAATGTCCGGTGCACAACTACATCCCGAACTGGCTGAAGCTGGCCAACGAGGGGCGTATTTTTGAAGCGGCGGAGCTGTCGCATCAGACCAACACCCTGCCGGAAGTCTGCGGACGTGTCTGCCCGCAGGACCGCCTGTGCGAAGGTTCCTGCACCCTGAACGATGAGTTCGGCGCGGTGACCATCGGCAACATTGAACGCTATATCAACGATAAAGCGTTTGAGATGGGCTGGCGCCCGGACTTGTCCGGCGTGAAGCAAACCGGTAAAACTGTCGCCATCATCGGCGCCGGTCCGGCAGGGCTGGCCTGCGCCGATGTGCTGACCCGCAACGGCGTGAAGGCGATCGTCTTCGATCGTCATCCGGAAATCGGCGGCCTGCTGACCTTCGGCATCCCGGCGTTCAAGCTGGAAAAAGAGGTGATGACCCGCCGCCGTGAGATCTTCACCGGCATGGGGATTGAGTTCCGGCTCAATACCGAAGTGGGTCGTGACGTCCAGCTCGACGATCTGCTGAAAGAGTACGATGCGGTATTTCTGGGCGTGGGCACCTACCAGTCCATGCGCGGCGGGCTGGAAAACGAAGATGCCAACGGCGTGTATGACGCTCTGCCGTTCCTTATCGCCAACACCAAACAGATCATGGGCTTTGGCGAAACGGCGCACGAACCTTTCGTCAGTATGGAAGGCAAACGCGTGGTGGTTCTCGGCGGCGGCGACACCGCGATGGACTGCGTGCGGACCTCGGTTCGTCAGGGGGCGGCGCACGTTATTTGCGCCTATCGCCGTGACGAAGAAAACATGCCGGGCTCCAAACGCGAAGTGAAAAACGCGCGTGAAGAGGGTGTCGAATTCCAGTTCAACGTCCAGCCGCTGGGCGTGGAAGTGAATGCCAACGGCAAAGTGTGCGGCGTGAAAATGGCGCGCACCGAAATGGGCCAGCCGGATGCGAAAGGCCGCCGTCGCGCGGAAATCGTCGCCGGTTCCGAGCACGTGGTGCCGGCAGACGCGGTGGTGATGGCGTTTGGTTTCCGTCCGCACAGCATGGAATGGCTGGCGAAGCATAGCGTCGAGCTGGACTCTCAGGGCCGCATCATCGCCCCGGAAGGCAGCGACAACGCGTTCCAGACCAGCAACCCGAAAATCTTTGCCGGCGGCGATATCGTTCGCGGTTCGGACCTGGTGGTAACGGCGATTGCCGAAGGCCGCAAAGCGGCAGACGGTATCCTCAACTATCTTGAAGTCTGATTAGATTCTGAGTCGCAACGCATAAAAGCCCGATGGTTAACGCCACCGGGCTTTTTTATTGCTCATTGAGTGGAAACGGCTTTTTTCAACGCCGTATTATACCAGCCACAGATATGCTCTAAGCGGGTTATCGCTGACCCGACGGTGACGGCCCACGCGCCGTGGCGCATCGCCTCAGCCGCCTGCGCTGGCGTATTATACCGCCCCTCGGCGATTACCCTGCAGCCCGCGGCGCTGAGGCTTTTCACCAGCGCCAGGTCGGGCTCATCCGGCGTCTCTTCTGCGGTATAGCCTGAAAGAGTGGTGCCGACGATTTCTGCGCCCAGCTGCCAGCACTGCAGGGCATCGGCCTGAGACGAACAATCCGCCATCGCCACTTTTCCCTGATGATGAATTTCCGCCAATAGCCCCGATACCGGTACCGGACGCTGACGCGGCGTACCGTCAATGGCAATCATATCCGCCCCGCACTGCGCCAGCGCGACGATATCCTCCACCCACGGGGTGATACGCACCGGGCTTTCATGCAGATCGCGCTTTATCAGGCCGATAATGGGCACCGTCACTAACGGACGAACGGCCTGCAGGTTGTTCAGACCTTCAATACGCAGCGCCACGGCCCCCGCCTGCTCTGCCGCCAGCGCCATCGCGGCGACAATCTGCGGGTTATCAAGCGGGCTGCCGGGTACCGGCTGGCAGGAGACAATTAATCCGCCATGCTGGCGTATACGCGAATTTAGTTGGGCAAATAAAGACATTCCTGCTCCCCGAACGGATACGTGTAGCGTTAACAGTACCAGTGGCGAGACGCGTGATGTGTGGCGGGGTTAACAAAGCAAGCAGGCAAAAAAACAGGCCCCGGAGGGCCTGTCAGGCATTACTTCACAACGCGCAGCGCCGGACGACCACCGCGCGGCGGCGGTGGCGTGTCGTCAGGATCGTCATCGTGATTATCCGGCTTATCGCCATCAATCACCGACATCACCGTTTCGTTTTCGCTCTCAGGCGCGACGTCATCATCGTTGAGGCTGCTGACATCTTCGTCATAGGCCGCTTCAGGTTCAAACATCGTTCCTGCGCCGTTCTCACGGGCATAGATTGCGAGTACCGCAGCCAGCGGCACGGAAACGTTGCGCGGTACGCCGCCGAAGCGGGCGTTAAAGCGCACTTCGTCATTCGCCAGTTCCAGATTGCCCACCGCACGCGGCGCAATGTTCAGAACGATTTGGCCGTCGCGAGCGTACTCCATCGGCACGAGAACGCCTGGCAGCGTCACATCGACGACCAGGTGCGGAGTCAGCTGGTTATCCAGCAGCCACTCATAGAACGCCCGCAGCAGGTACGGGCGACGCGGCGTCAGCTGTGATACATCCATTATTTAGCCCCGGCCGAGGCGCATTTCACGCTCGGCTTCAGTTAAAGAAGCGAGGAAAGAATCACGTTCGAAGACGCGAGTCATATAGCCCTTAAGCTCTTTCGCGCCAGCACCCACCAGTTCTACGCCGAGAACCGGCAAACGCCACAGCAGCGGAGCCAGGTAGCAATCGACCAGGCTGAACTCATCGCTCAGGAAGTAAGGCTTCTGAGTAAAGACCGGCGCAATCGCCTGCAGTTCTTCACGCAGCTGCTTACGAGCGGCATCAGCCTGGGCCGCGGTACCGGTCTGGATGGTATTCATCAGCGAATACCAGTCTTTCTCGATACGTTGCATGTACAGACGGCTTTCACCACGCGCCACCGGGTAAACCGGCATTAGCGGCGGATGCGGGAAACGCTCATCCAGGTATTCCATAATGATGCGGGATTCCCACAGAGTGAGCTCACGATCCACCAGCGTCGGGACGCTTTGATTCGGGTTGAGGTCAATCAGATCCTGAGGCGGGTTATCCTTCTCCACGTGCTCTATCTCAAAACTGACACCTTTTTCGGCCAGCACGATGCGGACCTGATGGCTATAGATGTCAGTAGGACCAGAAAACAGCGTCATTACCGAACGTTTGTTGGCAGCGACAGCCATGAAAACCTCCAGGTATATTCAGAATTTTTACTGCTGCCGACCACGCATGGCCAGCCAGATGTATAAACCCCATTCGCACGGCGACGATATGTTCATTGATTAACTAAAAAATGAACAACCACCAGCATTTGGGCAGAAAATTGGATGATAGTTTACCAGATTTTGCGGACGTTGTGGTGAGGGTATTCTGGAAATGCTGAAAAAGTGGTAAGAACAGGCCATTTCTTTGTGGATAACAGCCGTTTTATCCATAAAAAAACCCGCCGGAGCGGGTTTTTTCGCAAATTGTTCTGCGTGAGCAGAAAACAATTAACGTTTGGAGAACTGCGGACGACGACGTGCTTTACGCAGACCGACTTTCTTACGTTCAACCTGACGAGCGTCACGAGTAACGAAGCCAGCTTTACGCAGTTCAGAACGCAGGGACTCGTCGTACTCCATCAGAGCGCGGGTGATACCGTGACGGATCGCACCAGCCTGACCAGAGATACCACCACCTTTAACAGTGATGTACAGATCCAGTTTCTCAACCATGTCGACCAGTTCCAGCGGCTGACGAACTACCATGCGGGCAGTTTCACGACCGAAGTACTGTTCCAGCGAACGCTGGTTGATTACGATTTTGCCGTTGCCCGGTTTGATGAAAACGCGAGCTGCGGAACTTTTGCGGCGACCAGTGCCGTAGTATTGATTTTCAGCCATTGCCTATAATCCCGATTAGATGTCAAGAACTTGCGGTTGCTGTGCCGCGTGGTTGTGCTCGTTACCAGCGTAAACTTTCAGTTTACGGTACATAGCACGACCCAGCGGGCCTTTTGGCAGCATGCCTTTAACCGCGATTTCAATCACACGCTCAGGACGGCGGGCAATCATCTCTTCAAAGGTCGCTTCTTTGATACCACCGATGTGGCCGGTGTGGTGGTAGTACATTTTGTCTTCGCGCTTGTTGCCGGTTACAGCAACTTTTTCTGCGTTCAGAACGATGATGTAATCACCAGTATCAACGTGCGGAGTGTATTCCGCTTTGTGCTTACCGCGCAGGCGACGAGCCAGTTCAGTAGCCAGACGGCCCAGAGTTTTACCGGTCGCGTCAACAACATACCAGTCGCGTTTTACGGTTTCTGGTTTAGCTGTAAAAGTTTTCATTAAAAGCTTACCCAAATAAATAAGTTACACGTTGGTGAACACCCAAACGTTTAGTCAGTTGAGGTTCACACGACAAAGTCCGGCAAACCTACCCCTTCGAATAGCCTATGCCAGCACATAGAAGATTTCGGGAAAAAAAACCTTCTCGTAACGTGGGGTCGCAAGATTATAGAGAAGTAGGGGCCAAAGATCGACCCCTTTATGTGATTTGCAGCAGGTTTTTCTCAACCTGAGAAGAAGGCTGGATTCAGGGCATGTGCGGCTGCTTCAGATACTCTTCGCTTTGCATTTCCTGCAGGCGCGATAAACAGCGCTGGAACTCAAACTTCAGGCGTTCGCCCTGATAGATCTCATACAGCGGTACCGCCGCGCTGACTACCAGCTTCACGTGGCGTTCGTAGAATTCATCCACCAGCGCGATAAAGCGCCGCGCTTCGCTCTCGAGCTGCGTCGTCATCACCGGCACATCGAACAACATCACGGTATGGAACAGGCGTGACAGCGCGATGTAATCGTGCTGGCTGCGCGCATCCACGCACAGCGTGTCGAACGACGCCGCCAGGGTCTGGTTTTCCACGCCCAGCGTCGGCAGCGGCCGGTGGTTAATTTCCAGCGTCGGCATCTGCTCGCGTTTGGCCCCCGCCAGCGCCAGCCAGAGTTTATCCATTTGCTGGTTGGTCTCGGCATTGAGCGGCGACAGCCACAGATGCGCCTGGGTTAAAGTGCGCAGGCGGTAATCAATCCCCGCATCGACGTTCATAATGTCGCAATGCTGTTTGATGGCGTCTATCGCCGGCAGGAAACGCGCGCGTTGCAGACCATTGCGGTAGAGTTCGTCCGGCGGGATGTTCGAGGTAGCGACCAGCGTAATCCCCCGCGAGAACAGCGCTTTCATTAAGCCGCCGAGCAGCATGGCATCGGTGATGTCGGAGACAAAAAACTCGTCGAAGCACAACACATCGGTTTGCGCTTTAAAGCGATCGGCAACGATTTCCAGCGGGTCGCTATGCCCCTGCAGGGTGGTTAACTCTTCGTGCACGCGCAGCATAAAGCGATGGAAATGCAGGCGCTGTTTACGCTCGCCCGGCAGGCTTTGATAGAACATATCCATCAGCCAGGTTTTGCCGCGCCCCACGCCGCCCCACATATACAGGCCGCGTACGGCGGTCGCTTCCGCCGCCGGCTCACGCTTGCCGAGTAGTTTGCTGAATTTCGCCCGCAGACCGCCGCCCGCGGGCGCTGCGGCTACAGGTTTATCCTGCAGTTCACGATAGATGGTATCGAGTCGGCTGACCGCTTCTCGTTGGACATCGTCTGGTTGATGGCTGCCCTCTTTGAGAGCTAAAAGGTAACGCGATGTTGGGGACAGGCTTTGCATGATCTTATTGTTATTCCTTGAAAACCGTGGCGCCGTAGCGCACGATTGACGAAAAAAAGGCGGTTCTACAGTACGCGATGATACGCCAGGATTCCACTTCTGTGGAATTAGCGGTTATAGTGGCACTATCGGGCGCAGGCGGAGAGCCTAACAGCCACCCTACGGAACCACAAAACAACGGGAGATGTTCATGACCTGGGAATACGCGCTAATTGGATTAGTCGTCGGTATCATCATCGGTGCCGTCGCCATGCGTTTTGGTAACCGCAAATTGCGTCAGCAACAAGCGCTGCAGTTCGAACTGGAAAAGAATAAAGCAGAGCTTGAAGAGTATCGCGAAGAGCTGGTCAGCCATTTTGCGCGCAGCGCAGAACTGCTGGACAACATGGCGGATGACTACCGTCAGCTGTATCAGCACATGGCAAAAAGCTCCAGCAGCCTGCTGCCGGACGCCATGGCGGACGCTAATCCGTTCCGCAATCGCCTGGCGGAGTCCGAAGCCAGCAACGATCAGGCGCCGGTCCAGATGCCGCGCGACTACTCTGAAGGCGCCTCCGGCCTGCTGCGCGGTGGCGCGAAACGCGACTGATCCCGCTGTCTGCGTAAAAATATTTACCGGGCGCGCCTTCCGCGCCCGTCTTCCCCCTGCATCCCAGCTACAATTTAAGCACGGACCGCATTGTTAGCCGGTCGAAAATTCAATAACATCAAATCATTCGGACGTTTTTTCCATACACCTCAGGTTACGAGAGCCAGCATCTAATGAAGAAACAGACTTTGCTGTTGAGTGCGTTAGCGTTAAGCATTGGATTATCGTTGTCGGTCCTGCCTCCGGCGGCGGCATCACTGCCGACCCAGGTTCCAGGCCAGGGCGCGCTGCCGAGCCTCGCGCCGATGCTGGAAAAAGTATTGCCTGCGGTGGTGAGCGTGCAGGTAGAAGGCACCGCCTCGCCGGTGCAGAATATGCCGGAAGAGCTGAAAAAATACTTCGGCGACAACGCGCCGCAAGAGCAGGCGCAGCCGTTTGAAGGCCTCGGTTCAGGGGTGATTATCGACGCCGCCAAAGGCTACGTGCTGACCAACAACCACGTAATAAGCCAGGCGCAGAAAATCAGCATTCAGTTGAACGATGGCCGCGAGTTCGATGCCAAACTGGTAGGCAGCGACGAACAGAGCGATATCGCTCTACTGCAGGTTTTAAAACCCAGCAATTTAACGCAAATCGCCATCGCGGATTCCGACAAACTGCGCGTCGGCGATTTCGCCGTTGCCGTCGGCAACCCCTTCGGCCTCGGCCAAACCGCCACTTCCGGCATTATCTCCGCGCTGGGCCGTAGCGGCCTTAATCTCGAAGGGCTGGAAAACTTTATTCAAACCGATGCCTCAATTAACCGCGGCAACTCCGGCGGCGCGCTGCTGAATCTCAACGGCGAGCTTATCGGCATTAATACCGCCATTCTGGCGCCGGGCGGCGGCAGCATCGGTATCGGATTCGCCATCCCGAGCAACATGGCGAAGACCCTCGCCGATCAGCTTATTCAATACGGCGAAATCAAACGCGGCCTGCTGGGTATTAAAGGCATGGAAATGAGCGCGGATATCGCTAAGGCGATGAATATCAACGCTCAGCGCGGCGCCTTCGTAAGCGAAGTCCTGGCCAATTCAGGCTCCGCAAAAGCAGGGATTAAATCCGGTGACGTTATCGTCAGCATGAACGGCAAGCCGCTAAGCAGCTTCGCCGAGCTGCGTTCGCGTATCGCCACTACCGCCCCTGGCACTAAAGTAAAACTGGGGCTACTGCGCGACGGCAAACCATTGGAGGTTGAAGTGACGTTGGATAAGAGCACTTCTTCCACCGCCAGCGCCGATCTGATTATCCCGGCCCTGCAGGGAGCGGCGCTAAGCGATGGCCAGCTGAAAGACGGCACTAAGGGCGTGACTATCGATAGCGTCGATAAAGGCAGCGCGGCGGCACAGGTTGGCTTGCATAAAGACGATCTGATTATCGGCCTCAACCGCCAGCGCGTGCGTTCCATCGCCGAGCTACGTAAAGTGCTGGAAACCAAACCGGCCGTCATCGCGCTGAATGTGCTGCGCGGTAACGAAAGCATTTATCTGCTGCTACGCTGACGGCTGCTTCCGGACATCGCGCGTCGTGCGATGTCCGGATAAGTCATGCTATGCTGCGCCTGCCCATTAATTAACGATATTCGCATCATGCCAGGAAAGCTTTTACGTTCAGTCCTTATCGGTTTAATCGTCGGCGGCATCCTGCTGGCGGCGATGCCTTCGCTGCGCCAGTGGCAGCTCTCATCAGCGACGCCGAGCGATACCGCTGACGAATCGCCCGCCAGCTATAATGCCGCGGTAAGACGCGCAGCGCCGGCGGTGGTCAACGTCTATAACCGCGCGCTGAACAGCACCAGCCATAACCAGCTGACGCTTGGCTCCGGCGTTATCATGGACCAACGCGGATATATCCTCACCAACAAGCACGTCATCAACGATGCTGACCAGATAATCATTGCGCTGCAGGATGGACGGGTATTCGAAGCCCTGTTAGTCGGTTCCGATACCCTGACCGACCTGGCGGTGCTCAAAATAAACGCCAGCGGCGGCCTGCCGGTCATCCCGATTAACCCGAAACGCGTTCCGCATATCGGCGATGTAGTACTGGCGATAGGCAACCCATATAACCTCGGACAAACCATCACCCAGGGCATCATCAGCGCGACCGGTCGTATCGGCCTGAACCCTACCGGGCGGCAGAATTTCCTGCAAACCGATGCCTCTATCAACCACGGCAACTCCGGCGGCGCGCTGGTCAACTCGCTGGGTGAATTGATGGGTATTAACACCCTGTCGTTTGATAAGAGCAATGACGGCGAAACGCCGGAAGGGATCGGCTTTGCCATCCCGTTCCAGCTGGCGACCAAGATCATGGATAAACTGATCCGCGATGGTCGGGTGATCCGCGGTTACATCGGGATCAGCGGCCGCGAGATCGCGCCAATGCATGCGCAGAGCGGCGGCATGGATCAGATCCAGGGGATCGTCGTGAATGACGTCGCCCCGGATGGCCCGGCGGCGCAGGCTGGGATCCGCGCCAATGACGTGATCATCTCGGTGAATGATAAACCAGCAGTTTCGGCGCTGGAAACCATGGACCAGGTTGCGGAAATTCGCCCGGGTTCAGAAATCCCGGTGGTCATCATGCGCGATGATAAGAAAATCACCCTGCACGTGGCGGTACAGGAATACCCGGCGACAAATTAACGCTTAGCGCTCCTTTATCGGGAGCGCGATTAATCGGCAAACAGCGGTCCGGCCGGGAATCTGGCCAGAAACCCGGTCACCGCCAGTAACGACCACAACGATGGCCAGCGGATCTGCCGCTCCTGCAGTTCATCATCCAGCGTCAGTAACGCGAACTCCCCTCTCTCGCCGAGAACCCCGCCCTGCCACAGCAGCCGTTGCGCCTGCTGCCGCGCCCACGGCGATTCACTCTTCCAGGCCAGTAAATGCAGCAGCGACTGCTGTAAACAAACGCTGTGCGCATGGTTGTCCCGCAGCAATCGTCGATACACCGGCAGCGAGATACTGCGTACGCTGTAGAAACCGCTGCGCGATTCACTATCAGCCTGCGCCACGCTGGCGCACATCTGCCCGGCCAGATCGCATAAACGATTATGCGTCAGCGGCTGACGCAGCGCATCCAGATGCCCGGCAGCGGCGCAAAGCAGGCCGCTCCTTTGCCGCTCCTGCGTCAGCGAATCAAGCAACGCCGCTACCGTTTCAGCCTCCCCGCTCTGCGCATGCTGTATACCGGCGTCATAACAACAGACAAAGAAATCATGGCTGCCACGGCCGACCGGCGGGTGCGCCAGCAGATTCAGCGCCGGATGCAGTTGTTCAAGCTCCTCCAGCGACGCCAGGGCGTCATCAACGACCCCCTCTTTTGCCGACGACCGGCTGGCAGGATGTAATACTAGCGTTTCATTCATCAAAGCCTCCTCAGGAAAAATTCCCGGCTCGCGCGGCGCCCGGCCGGGCTACGGGGTCACCGGTCGCCCGGCTAAGGTGCCAGCCGCCCTCCGGGAACCTCTCCCCGGTGGCGCTGCGCTTACCGGGGCTACAAACCGGAGCGGACCGGTCGCCCGGCTAAGGCGCCAGCCGCCATCCGGCAACCTCTCCCCGGTGGCGCTGCGCTTACCGGGGCTACAAACCGGAGCGGACCGGTCGCCCGGATAAGGCGCCAGCCGCCATCCGGGAACCTCTCCCCGGTGGCGCTGCGCTTACCGGGGCTACAAACCGGAGCGGACCGGTCGCCCGGCTAAGGCGCCAGCCGCCATCCGGGAACCCCTCCCCGGTGGCGCTGCGCTTACCGGGGCTACAAACCGGAGCGGACCGGTCGCCCGGCTAAGGCGCCAGCCGCCATCCGGGAACCTCTCCCCGGTGGCGCTGGCTTACCGGGGCTACAAACCGGAGCGGACCGGTCGCCCGGATAAGGCGCCAGCCGCTATCCGGCAACCTCTCCCCGGTGGCGCTGCGCTTACCGGGGCTACAAACAGGAGCGGACCGGTAGCCCGGATAAGGCACCAGCCGCCATCCGGGAACCTCTCCCCGGTGGCGCTGCGCTTACCGGGGCTACAAACCGGAGCGGACCGGTCGCCCGGATAAGGCGCCAGCCGCCATCCGGGAACCTCTCCCCGGTGGCGCTGCGCTTACCGGTGTTACAAACCGGAGCGGACCGGTCGCCCGGATAAGGCGTCAGCCGCTATCCGGAAACCTCTCCCCGGTGGCGCTGCGCTTACCGGGGCTACAAACCGGAGCGGACGGGTAGCCCGGATAAGGCGCCAGCCGCTATCCGGGATGGATGCCGGCCTACATCGCCAGCACGTACTTGAGCATCACCCCGGCGGCGATCGCCGAGCCGATCACCCCGGCCACGTTCGGGCCCATCGCGTGCATCAGCAGGAAGTTCTGCCCGTCCGCTTCCAGACCCACCTTGTTGGACACCCTCGCCGCCATCGGCACCGCCGATACCCCGGCGGAACCAATCAGCGGGTTGATCTTGTGCTTACTGAACACGTTCATCAGCTTGGCCATCAACACCCCGGCGGCGGTGCCCACGCAGAAGGCGATCACCCCCAGCAGCAGGATCCCCAGCGTCTGCGGCTGCAGGAACTTGTCCGCCACCAGCTTGGCCCCCACCGACAGCCCGAGGAAGATGGTGACGATATTGATCAGCGCGTTCTGCACCGTATCGCTCAGACGATCCACCACCCCGCTTTCGCGCATCAGGTTGCCGAAGCAGAACATTCCCAGCAGCGGCGCGGCGTCCGGCAGCAGCAGCGCCACCAGCAGCAACAGCACCGCCGGGAAGAGGATCTTCTCGCGTTTGCTCACCGTACGCAGCTGCACCATGCGGATCTTCCGCTCTTTGTCGCTGGTCAGCGCCTTCATGATCGGCGGCTGGATCAGCGGTACCAGCGCCATGTAGGAGTAGGCGGCCACCGCGATGGCCCCCAGCAGCTCCGGCGCCAGCTTGCTCGACAGGTAGATGGCCGTCGGGCCGTCGGCGCCGCCGATGATGCCGATGGCCGCCGCCTGCGGCAGGGTGAAGGAGATGAAGCCGAAGTAGTTCAGCGTCAGCGCCCCGAGCACGGTGGCGAAGATCCCGAACTGCGCCGCCGCCCCCAGCAGCAGGGTGCGCGGGTTGGCCAGCAGCGGGCCGAAATCGGTCATCGCCCCGACGCCCATAAAGATCACCAGCGGCGCGATACCCGAGCCAATCGCCACCTTATAGAAGATGGCCAGCACTCCGGAGGAGTAGCCCATGTCCACCGCCAGCGTCTCCATCTGCCCCTGCACCGACGGCAGGGCCAGCGCCAGCGCCTCCTTGATGGCGTGGACGTCCGGCGCGCAGTTGAGCTTCGCGGCAATCACCGCCAGCTGGACCGGGTCGTGGTGGGCCAGCAGGTTTTCCAGCGCGCTCAGCGCCAGCCCGGCCTCCGGGATATTGGAGAGCAGGCCGCCGAAGCCAATCGGCAGCAGCAGTAACGGCTCGAACTTTTTCGCAATCGCCAGCCACAGCAGCAGCAGGCTGACCAGCAGCATCACCGCCTGGCCGGCTCCCAGGTGCATCAGCCCCATGCCCTGAATCAGGGCGTTCAGACTTTCCATTTGCGCTCCTCGTCCTTACGCCAGCTGCAGCAGGGTGTCGCCGACCGCCACCGCATCGCCGGATTTCACCGCGATACCGCGTACGGTACCGGCCTGCGCGGCGCGGATTTCGGTTTCCATCTTCATGGCTTCCAGAATCAGCAGTACCTCGCCTTCCGCCACCGCCTGGCCTTCGCTGGCCAGCACCTTCCAGATGGTGCCCGCCAGCGGCGCGGTCACCGGGGTGCCGGCGCCTGCCGGGGCGGCTGCCTGAACCGGTGCGGAAGACGGAGTGGCCGCCGTCAGCTGGCTGACGTCGCCGCCGTCGCTGACTTTGACCACGAAGGCTTTGCCTTCCACTTCCACGGTGTAGACGCCGGAGGCGGCGGCTTTTGCCGGCGCGGCAGATTTTGCTTCTTCCACCTGCGGCACGGGCTCAAAGGCCGCCGGGTTGTGGCGGTTTTCGAGGAACTTCAGGCCGATTTGCGGGAACAGCGCCACGGTGAGTACGTCGTCGATGGCATTTTCGGCAAGCGTGATGCCCTTCTCCTGCGCCTGGCGTTTCACGTCGGCTTCAAGCTCCGCCAGCTCCGGCTTCAGCAGGTCCGCCGGGCGGCAGGTGACGGCGTCGGCGCCATCGAGCACCCGCGCCTGCAGGGCGGCGTTAACCGGCGCCGGGGTGTGGCCGTATTCGCCTTTCAGGATACCGGCGGTCTCTTTCGCGATGGTTTTGTAGCGCTCGCCGCCCAGCACGTTAAGCACCGCCTGGGTGCCGACAATCTGCGAGGTCGGAGTCACCAGCGGGATGAAGCCGAGGTCCTCGCGCACGCGGGGGATTTCCGCCAGCACCTCATCCAGACGGTGGGCGGCGCTCTGCTGTTTAAGCTGGCCCTCAAGGTTGGTGAGCATCCCGCCCGGCACCTGGGCGACCAGGATACGGCTGTCGGTGCCTTTCAGCTGGCCTTCGAAGGCGTGGTATTTTTTGCGCACCTCGCGGAAGTACGCGGCGATGCTCTCCAGCTTGTGGATATCGAGGCCGGTGTCGTAGCGGGTCCCGGCGAGGGTGGCCACCAGCGCTTCGGTGGCCGGGTGGCCGTAGGTGGCGCTCATCGAGGAGATGGCGGTATCGACGCCGTCGACGCCGGCTTCAATAGCCTTCAGCAGCGCCATCTCCGCCATGCCGGTGGTGGAGTGGCAGTGCAGGTGCAGGGTGACGGCAAAGCGTTTTTTGATTTCGCTGACCAGCTCAAAGGCGGCATGCGGGGTGAGGATACCGGACATGTCCTTGATGGCGATGGAGTCGACGCCGGTCTCCAGCAGCTGTTCGGTGAGGTCGAGCCAGGTCTGCAGGGTGTGCGCCGGGCTGGTGGTGTAGCTGAGGGTGCCCTGGGCGTGGGCGCCGTGGCTGCGCACCGCCTGCAGGGCGGCTTTCATGTTGCGCGGGTCGTTCATGGCATCGAAAACGCGGAACACGTCCATGCCGTTTTTGACGGCGCGCTCGACAAAGCGCTCCACCACGTCGTCGGCGTAGTGGCGGTAGCCGAGCAGGTTCTGGCCACGCAGCAGCATCTGCAGCGGGGTTTTCGGCATCGCCTTTTTCAGTTCGCGCAGGCGGACCCACGGGTCCTCGCCGAGGAAGCGGATGCAGGCGTCAAAGGTGGCGCCGCCCCAGCATTCCAGCGAGCGGTAGCCGACGTCATCCAGCTGAGCGGCGACGGGCAGCATATCGTCAAGGCGCAGACGGGTGGCGAACAGGGACTGGTGGGCGTCGCGCAGGACGACATCGGTAATGGCAACGGTCATGAATTCCTCCGTGAATTAAGGATTAAGGCGGCGATGGTGGTGAATGGCGGCGACAATCGCCGGTTTTAAGCGGGCGAAGTCGTCGGCGGGCGCGACGGCGGCCGGCGCCGCTTTGGGCGCGGCAGGCGGCTCAGGGAACAGACGGGTAACGGCGAGAGACATCCCCCGGATGGCGAAAATGAGCAGCAGCAGGAACGCCAGCACGAAGCCCATGCCAAGACACATCAGGGTGAAGCCCTCGCCTAACAGCGCAGCATCAGTCATAAAATAGCCTTTGGAGGGGCGCAATAATGGCGTGATGAACCCGCGATAGCAGAGTGGATTTCCCCAGACCACATGGTCAGAAGCCTCTTTATCGCGGAATTTAATTCTCGCCACTACTGCGCAATATATTTAGCCAGGAGTTATTTAATAAAACTTACGTGCTGACAGATCTCATCAGCGACAATCTCTTTGCGCTGATTAAATATCACTTTATTCTGCTCAAACAGGTTATTTCCATGGGTATCGATCGACACAATAAGTGGGCCGAATTCTTTTACCCGGCAAACCCATAAGGTTTCCGGCATACCTAAATCACGCCACTGGGCGTCTTCAATTTCTTCCACACAGACCGCGGCAACCACCGCGCAGCCGGCCGGGAATACGCAGTGCAGCGCTTTATGTTCGGCGCAGCCTTCTTCGGTACCTTTGCCCATGCCGCCTTTACCGACAATGAGTTTCACACCGGTCTTAGCAATAAATTCTTTTTCAAATTTCTCCATACGCATACTGGTGGTTGGTCCAACAGAGACCATTTCAAATTTATCTTCTGTACCTTTAATCGGCCGCACAATTGGCCCGGCATGTAATATCGCGCCGCCAGCAACGTTGACCGGCAATTCGCGACCGCCTTCAATTAAACGACGATGAGCAACATCACGACAGGTAACAATATGACCATTAAGATAAATAATATCGCCCGCTTTAATATCAGCTAAATCTTCATCTTTAATTGGCGTAGTAAGTATTTTTTTAGTCATCAGAAAGCCACTCCTGTGTGAGACGTAATGGTGTAATTCAAATCTTTATCGAAAACGATATGTCCTTTGCGGTGCGACCAGCAGCCGACGTTGACCGCCACGCCAATGGTGGAAGGGTGGCGTGCGGTATTTTCGATATTGACGCCCATCACGGAGGTATTGCCGGACATCCCCTGCGGGCCAAGGCCAATTTTATTAATGCCGTCTTCGAGCATTTTCTCCAACGATGCGGCGCGTTCATTCTCATTGCGCGATCCCACCGGACGCATCAGCGCTTTCTTCGACAGCAGCGCCGCCGTTTCAACGGAAGTCGCGACGCCAACGCCAACCAGCAGCGGCGGACAGGCGTTCAGGCCATAGCTGGTCATCACATCCAGTACGAAACGGGTTACGCCTTCGTAACCGGCGCCCGGCATCAGCACCATCGCTTTACCCGGCAGCGAGCAGCCGCCGCCGGCCATATAGGTGTAAATGCTGCACTGGTCGGAATCGGGGACGATCTCCCAGAATACCGTCGGCGTACCTTTACCCACGTTTTTACCGGTGTTGTATTCGTCAAAGGTCTCAACGCTATTGTGGCGCAGCGGAGAATCCACGGTGGCTTTAATCACCGATTCGCGCAGCAGCGCTTCCAGCTCGCCAATCAGCGGGAAATTAGCGCCGCACTCAACCAAAAACTGAATGACGCCGGTGTCCTGGCAAGAGGGACGATCCAGCTCTTTCGCCAGACGCTGGTTTTCAATCATGGTGGTAAAGATGACGTCAGCCAGCTGGCTGGTCTCTTTCTTATGCAACTCTTTCAGTTTTGCAGTGACGTCATCAGGCAATACTTTGCCGGTATATCCCACGAATTTGGCCATAATATCGGTCATTCGGGATATCTGTTCGCTTTTGCTCATAAAGGCTCCTTAGTCAGAACAGCGTCCGTAAATTACGGGTGAAAAGGGAAAAGAATTGGCAGCAGTACGAGGCTGACAATGGTAGAAACGATAATCAGAGGAAGGCCCGATTTGGCGTAATCGACAAACTTATAGCCGCCTGCCGATAGCACCATCATGTTGGCGGGCATACCGATCGGCGTCGCGTAGGCGCAGGAACTGCCGATTACGGTCGCCATCAGAACCGCTTTCGGATCGGCGCCCATTCCGGCCGCGATCGACAAACTCACCGGTACCAGTAGCGCGACGGTGGCGGTATTGGACATAAAATTGGTCATGATGACGGACAGCGCAAAGACCACCACCATCAACATGAACGGGGAAGAGTTCTGGCCCAGCATGCCGATGACATGATCGGCAACCAGCTTGCCAGCACCGGTCATTTCCAGCGCTTTTGCCAGCGCCAGCGTGCCGCCAAAAATGAAAATAGTCTGTGAATCAATCGCCTTATAGGCCTGCTTTTCCGTCAGCACGCCGGTAAACACCAGGACTAACGCACCGATACAGCCTGCCACCGTCAGGCTAATGCCGGTCTGTTTCTCAAAAATCATGCCGAGGATCGTGGCGATCAGCACCACCAGCGACAGGATCTGTTTCCAGCGCGGAACGTGGCTGTAATCACGCTGTTCGCCGACGCTACCGACTTCACCGCTATTCGCGGTAGCAGGCAGAAATTTATAGCCGATAGTCAGGAAATAGAAGATGCCGCAGAGCAGCATCGGTAAACCCACTTTCGCATACTCAAAGAAGCCAAAGCCGCTACCGATATTCTGCAACGCCGATTGCGCGATCAGGTTGCCGGGCGCGCCAATCAGCGACAGGTTGCCGCCGAGCGCGGCGGCAAATACCAGCGGCATCAGCAGACGCGAGCGGGCAAAACCCGATTTCGCCGCGACGCCAATTACTACCGGGATCAATACCGCCGCCGTACCGGTGTTGGAAAGAAAACCCGACATCACGCCGACGACCACCATGATGGTGAAGATCAGCTGTTTTTCGGTTTTGGCGAAGTGAGTGATCACCCCACCGACTTTATTGGCCATCCCGGTTTCAAATAACGCCCCGCCGACGATAAACATGGCGACAAAAAGAATGACGTTGGAGTCGATAAAACCGGCAAAAGCTTGTTTTAGATCCAACACGCCGGTGAGCACTAACGCCACGCAGACCACCATGGAAGTCACTGCCAAAGGCACCTTCTCCCAGACAAACATGACGATAGCGAACACCAGCAAACATAAGGTGATGGTAATCGGTTCCATATTTATAATTATCCATATCAATGATATATGATATTGTATCCAATATTAACGAGGGAGAAATTATGCCCATGCAAAAAGTAAGTCAATGCGTTTTTAAACAAAGATCGCGCAGTGCGATCTGCATCAAGATCCTCTGCAGATCGTCACAAGAGATGATTAATAGCGTTGATGAATACGACTAAAACCAACAGGCTTTAGCGCTATACAGAGGTTTCGGGAAGGTATCGCGTGAGCATATTTTCCATTGAGCGAATAATATGCTCGCGCATGCGCTGACGCGCCAGTTCTTCATTATGCTGTTCAAGTGCCTGTAAAATCGCCTTATGTTCGCGAATGGAGATAGCGGCGTATTCTGCTTCGGTGACCTTGTGCCCCATCGACAGTCCGTTCCACATATTACAGAGCAGCATCTTCATTTTTTCGTTGCCCGCGGCGTTCCAGATCTCCATATGGAAGGCCTGGTTCAGGTCGGAATATTCAGTGAAGTTATTATCGGCCAGCGCTTTTTCCGCCGCATCGTGTACCCGGGCAATGGACGAAATATCCGTGCCGGGACGGGAGGCTTTCGCCACTGCCTCACTTTCCAGCAGCGCGCGAATTTCATAATGCTCGCGAATCGTCTGTTCGTTGATCCCCAACACCACCGCGCCTTTATTAGGGCGGACTTTAATCAGGCCATCGGCGGCTAAAATCTGAAACGCTTCGCGCACCGGCATGCTGGAAACGCCGACCATCCGGGCAATGCCTTCGAGAGTTATCTCCTGCCCTTCCACTAAATCCCGCGAAAGAATCGCTTTGCGTAATACCGCAGCGACCTGCTCTTTCGCCGAAAGAAGCTTAATTTTCCCTAATTTAGGCTTCTGCACTTTCCCAATCCTTCATATGTTGACGCATAATTTCCGCAAGCATGAGGAAATAACGCTGTGTTGCCTGAGCAATATTGCCCACATCGCCGCGGCTAATGGCTCCAGCCAGTTCATGTAGTATCAGTGCCGATTCCTGGCTATCGTCTTTCAGATACAGGATGACATAAGAAATATATCCATCCAAAAATTGCTGATACGCCTTCGCCAGATAGCGGTTATCAAGATAGGAAATCAGCAACTGATGAAATTCCAGTTCGCGAGTTTTGTCGCCAGGCTGCGCCAGCGCTTGCGCGCGCCCGAGCAGCAATTCCCCCTGGTTTGCCGGCACGAGAGTGAACAATTCGGCAGCCATCACCGCGATCACGCGAAAAATATGGCTAACATCATCGGGCACCAGCTTTGATACCTGCATATGACGGTTAGGCAAGCGCACCAGAAACCCCTCTTGTTCAAGAGACTGCAACGCTTCTCTAACCGGCATACGTGAAAGCCCTAGCTGCTCAGCAATACTCTCCTGCGCCAGCTCATCTCCCGGTTTTATCGCTCCGGAAAGAATTTGATAGCGAATGATTTGCGTAATGTGGTCCCTGGTCTGCTTTCTTTCGATCTTTTTCACAACGTCCTCATTGCGTGGGGCTTAAGACGCGGGGATTTTAGCAGATTTAGCCGCCAGGCGGCGCATTCGGCAGGGAGATGAGGCGATAAAAAAGCCGGAACGACGGTTCCGGCTTTTCTGCTAAGGAGATGTTACTTGTTGACGAAATCCTCGCCGAGGGCGATATCTTTCTTCAGCGTATCCAGCATGCCTTCCAGCGCCTGCTGTTCAAAAGCGCTGAGTTTACCAATAGACTGACGCTCTTCCACGCCATTTTTGCCCAGCAGCAGCGGCTGCGAGAAGAAACGGGCATACTGGCCGTCACCTTCGACGTAGGCACATTCAACCACGCCTTTTTCACCCTGCATGGCACGCACCAGTGAGAGCCCGAAACGCGCAGCCGCCTGGCCCATCGACAGCGTCGCCGACCCGCCGCCCGCTTTCGCTTCCACGACTTCCGTCCCGGCGTTTTGAATACGTTTGGTGAGATCCGCGACTTCCTGCTCGCTAAAGCTGACGCCAGAAATCTGCGACAGTAAAGGCAGGATAGTGACGCCAGAGTGGCCGCCAATGACCGGAACTTCAACCTCGGTTGCCGACTTGCCTTTCAGCTCGGCGACAAAAGTATTAGAGCGAATAATGTCGAGCGTGGTGACGCCAAACAGTTTGTTTTTATCGTACACGCCGGCTTTTTTCAGCACTTCGGCGGCGATAGCGACGGTGGTATTTACCGGGTTGGTGATAATACCGATGCAGGCCTGCGGACAGGTTTTTGCGATCTGCTGCACCAGATTTTTAACGATACCGGCGTTAACATTAAATAAGTCGGAACGATCCATGCCGGGCTTGCGCGCGACGCCGGCGGAAATCAGCACCACATCAGCGCCTTCCAGCGCCGGGGTTGCATCTTCACCGGAGAAACCTTTGATTTTTACATCTGTGGGAATATGACTTAGATCTACCGCCACGCCCGGCGTAACCGGAGCGATGTCGTACAACGAGAGCTCTGAACCTGAAGGCAGTTGGGTCTTAAGTAGTAGGGCAAGCGCCTGGCCGATGCCACCAGCGGCGCCGAGGACTGCAACTTTCATCCTAAACTCCTTATTATGGTTAATTTACACCCTGAATAATTCGAGTTGCAGGAAGGCGGCAAGAGCGTGAATCCCCAGGAGCTTACTGAAGTAAGTGACTGGGGTGAACGATTGCAGCCAACGCACATGCAGCTCGAAGTATGACGGGTATAGTCTTTCGTTATTCCGTCGCCTGGACCTTAATTCACAAGATGAACAATTACAATAATTATGGCTGAAGAATGCGGGGTACGCGCAATGATGCAGCAAATTCGCATTTTTCTTCCTGAGACTGGCCATCCAGCAAAGCCGTAGTACCGGATCGACTATTGGTTACAATACACCCAGCTCGCTCGGCAAAACAATATCAATTTCATAACATTTATTTCACTTTTACAGCAATTTACCCGCTGTGATGCAGGCATGTTCCTCATCAGGGTTATTTGCTAAAATATGCGCCTTTCATAACATTATTTACGCTATTCCCTTGCGGATTATTTGCATAAAAATGCACTTGTATGCATAATGATGTTGTTTTTACCACCATAATCTGGGTGACTTATGCGTAGTTCGGCAAAACAAGAAGAACTGGTTAAAGCGTTTAAATCGCTGCTTAAAGAAGAAAAATTCAGCTCGCAAGGCGAAATCGTTCAGGCGCTGCAGGAAGAAGGTTTCGAGAACATCAACCAATCGAAAGTTTCCCGCATGCTGACAAAGTTTGGCGCCGTTCGCACGCGTAACGCCAAAATGGAAATGGTCTACTGTTTGCCTGCCGAACTCGGCGTGCCGACGACCTCCAGCCCGCTGAAAAACCTGGTGCTGGACATCGATTATAACGATGCGGTGGTAGTGATTCACACCAGCCCCGGCGCGGCGCAGCTGATCGCACGCCTGCTGGATTCCTTAGGTAAAGCCGAAGGTATTCTGGGTAGTATCGCGGGGGATGACACTATCTTTACCACCCCTGCCCGCGGTTTTTCCGTTAAAGATCTCTACGACGCGATTCTGGTCCTGTTCGAACAGGAACTCTAAGCGCTCCCCCTCTGGTTCCCGCCAGAGGGCTCTTCCCCGCAAAACGCTCCCCCTCAAACCTTCAAATAAAGCAGCATTTTTTTAACATTTAGTGTGGTTTTCCACCTCTATACATTCCTTTACCGAATGATAACGGCTAAAGCGCACAAAAGATCAAAGCGCAATATCTATTTGATTTAAATATAAATAATCATGACATTCACCCCATGAATGACATTTCTAATTCTTATACGTTATAAAAACGACATTTCTTGGAAATTATTTACACTGAAAACAATTAGCATGGTATTAATATTTTTGGTGATTAGTGTATACTTGATTTTGTGATGAGGGTCACGAAACAAAGCCCCCTAATAATAAAATTCGACGAGGTGAACATCATGAAAATCAAAACCACTGTAGCCGCACTCAGCATGCTATCCGTACTGTCCTTTGGCGCTTTCGCCGCTGATTCAATCAACAGCACTCAAGCGGAAAGCCGCCAGTCACTGGGCACCGTATCTATCGGCGCGGTAGGTTCTTCCCCGATGGATATGCACGAAATGCTGAACAAAAAAGCACAAGAAGAAGGTGCTTCTTCTTATCGCATTATCGAAGCTCGCACCGGCGACCACTGGCACGCCACTGCTGAACTTTATAAATAAGCTTTAACGATTGTCGGTCATTAACTGAAACAGTATCTCTTCAGCGGCCTGGGTTCATACGAAATCTCCCGCCGCTGCACAAATGGTTGGAGTAAAGATTATGAAAAGCGCAATTATCATCGCATCCCTGGGTCTGGCATCTGTTCTCTCTTTCGGCGCAAGCGCAGCCGTACAGCAAGTGAACGCCGATCAAGCACAAAATCTGCAACCAATGGGCACTATCTCTGTATCTCAAGTAGGTAGCGCGCCAATGGATATGCGCCAGGAACTGGCGGCTAAAGCCGAGAAAGAAGGCGCCAGCAGCTACCGCATTATTGAAGCTCGTACCGGCGACAGCTGGCACGCGACTGCTGAGTTGTACAAATAAACCCTCGTCGTCTTATCCGACGACTTGCCCCCGCCCTGCCGGGGGCTTTTTTATGCCCAACGGGCATTGAAACGTAGTAGTCCTTCCAGCTCCTCTTCCGCTTCATCGAACAGCAAAATTAACGCGCCAAAGCGACGACGCTGTTTTTCATCCAGATGAACAAATTCAATCTCCAGCGGGAACGGTAAGCGCCCTCCCGTCACCGCGCTCCACAGCGCGTCGAGGTTATCCACCTGCTTATCCGGTAGCGCGAAGGCGCGGGAAAACTCGCGATAGAAATCCTGTTGCTCAGCTATTTCATCAAAATCAAAGGTATAAATAGTCATTGCCCGGCGCCCCTTAAGCTCTGTCCCTCTACACCAAATAAGTATAGCGATAAAAAAACCGACGCCGGGGCGTCGGTTCGCAGCTTAGCTGTTGGTGAGCACGTGCTGATATTTCTTCAGCATATCGACCAGCCGTCGCACCGGCTCAGTGACCTGGGGCGACGCCTGCCAGTGAAGGAGTTTTTCCTGATAAACATCAAGCTCTTCCAGCAGACGGGTAAAGTAACGGCGGCGCTTATCATCGCTGCCGGCGGAGATAACGTGATCGGCGGTTCGCCGCAGCTGGCGGTGGAAGGCCGACAAATCCTCGTTTACCGGCACCGGGGCATCGCGTAGACGCTGGTGCGCGATAATCAGCGTCAGCGCCAGCCGGAAGCGGGCGATATCGCCGGGAAACTTGTTCAGCAGTAAAAATAGCTGTTGATACAGCGCCGGCAAATGGTTCTCTTTACGCCGGGCGCTATTCGTGGTCAGCGAAGAGACCGCCGCCGAGACGAACTGGTTCAATAGCACCCGTCCGGTGCGGGCCTGCGAGTTATCACGCACTAACAGAATCACCATCAGCGCGAGGAAACAGCCGACAATCTGCCCCAGGGCGCTATCGAGGAACTGGCTAAACTGGAACTGCATCGGGTTATCCAGCACCAGAATATTGATGGTGCTCGCCAGGGCCCCAAGCGATCCCAACCGCCGCTTTTGTACCTCAATGCCGATAAAGAACGCCATCGCGGCAAGGCTGATACACAGCAGCAGCATGCTCTGCTGCGTCGCAGGCATGACGACAAGGAAGAACAGCGCGCCGAGCGGTAGAGCGGCAAGGGTGCCATAGAGGAAGTCTAAGGCCACCATCCGCGGGTTAGGCAGACGCATCGCCAGCGCGGTCACCACGGCAATCATAACCATCGCCCCGCTACCGGATGTCCAGCCGGTCCACAACCAGAACAAGGTGCCGAGAATACACGAAATAGAGGTTCGCCAGAAATTGACCATCGCGTGGTGACGCTCGGCGGACTCAACCTTCACCACCGTTTCGCCGCGTAAGACTTCATCTTCGATACGGCTGATTTTGGTATTGCCGACCACGCCGCGCTTCAGCAGCAGGTAACGCGTCGCCGCGCCGACCCAGCTATAAATCGTAACTGGCGTATTGTGTTCACCTTTCCAGGTCAGGAAGCGGCGCATACGCTTAAGCTGTTGATGCACATCCTGTACGGTTTCTACGGGCTCGGCAAACAGCTCGCGGTAGTCGTCAGTCACCATCTCCGGGCGAGAGTTCTGGATCAGATAGGTTTCGCAGGCCTGAGTAATCAGCGTCAGCGATAGCGTGTTGATCGCCTTTAGCCGCTGGTTTACCTTCGCCCAGCGCGAAGATTCCATGATCAGGTTGCCGCGCATCCCCTCCAGCGCGGCAGTACGACGCACCAGCGCTCCCCAGGCTTTATCCACCACCTCGCTATCGCCATGGGCGACACAAAGCTGCATCAGGCGATACTGATCCAGCAGCAGGTTATCCAGTTCGAGGTCGATCTCTTTTTTGATAGAACGCGGAGAAAATAGCAGGTCAGCGACGATGGCGCTGACGATCCCGATGACAATTTCGCTGCAGCGCTCGACGGCAAACTGCGGCGCCAGCATCGGGTCGGTATGAATGGTGATGATGATAATCAGCGCCGTATAACCCGCCAGCCCCCAGGCGTAGGAGTTTTCGACCTTCACCAGCGAGGAGATCCAGGTGCAGAAACCGGCCCAGAGACAGCAGACCAGCATCATCAATAGCGGCGCGCGGATCATGAGGATGATGATCGCCAGCGCGGCAATACAGCCGATAAACGTCCCGGCAATACGCAGCATCCCGCGGTAGCGAATCGCCCCGGAATAGGGCTCACCGCCAGCGGCAAATGCCGGACCGGCGGTCACGATAGCCGCGGTCAATACGGCCCAGCGCGGCGTCTCAAGCTGAAAATGAAAGCCGACGAACAGCGCCAGCACCACCGCGCATGCAAGCTTAATGGCAAAGCGGAGATGCCGGGGAGCAATGGTATAGGTCCCCATGGCGATTAACCAAACTCACGCAAGCGCATGGCGACTTTCTGGAAGAAGTTGGCCTGGCTGGCGTCGCGATCTTCTTTGCCGGTGATGACAACGGTCGCAGTGGTGCCCGACGGCCAGAGGTTGCCCTGCTGCTGGTCAAGACGGATACGTACCGGCACGCGCTGCGCCAGACGTACCCACTCAAGGTTGGAGTCAACGGAAGCCATGCCTTTCGCATCGCTGCTGCTGCTGGCGTTGGTTACGCCCGCGGCAACGCTGTCGACGGTACCTTTTATCACCTTACTACTGCCGAGCGGGGTGATTTCGGCGCGGTAGCCTGGACGCACGCCTTCCAGCTTGGTCTCTTCCAGATAGGCCATCACGTAGAAGGTATTTTGTTTCACCAAAGCGACCGCGGTCGAACCGCGGGTGATGAATTCGCCGGAGTAGACGTTCAGGTTGGTCACCCAGCCATCGGCAGGCGCACGGATAACCGTACGTTCAAGATCCAGCTTGGCTAAGTCGCGGCTGGCCACCGCTTTCGCCAGCTGATGCTCAACGGTTTGCAGTACGTTGTTGGCCTGGTCAATCTCTTCGCGCGACATGGCCTGCACGCCGAGCCTGTTACGGCGCCCGGCTTCAACGCGTTTTTCCTGAGCCAGCGTCTGGTAATAAGAGACGTCGGCTTCCGCCTCCGCCAGCGCTTTTTGGTAACGAGGTTGGTCAATAACGAACAATACCTGGTCTTTCTTAACCAGTTGGTTATCCTTGACATTCACTTGCGAAATGAGCCCCGACACGTCCGGCGCGATGGCAACGATATCGGCGCTAAAGCGCGCATCGCGCGTCCACGGCGACGCGGTGTAGTACACCCATGCGCGAAAAATAGCGATAAACGCCAGAATAACCAGTATCACAGTGATGGCAGTACGCAGGATATTTCTTGTTAGTGTTTTCACATCGACCTCAAACGAACAAGCGCGATATCAGATAAAACAGACAGCAATACAGCGCAGTATTAAACAGTGCAGGGTGCCAGACAAAATCATAAATACCGGTCGGAACCAGCAAACGGTGCACCAGCCAGAAGATGGCTAGCGACAATAGCAGCTCAAAGAAGATCGGCGGAAACGATAGGCCGAAAATCACTATGACAGGAAACAGACTCATGATGACCTTGATAAGAAGCGTACAGGTGGTAGCGTGATGCGTTTATTATGTAGCTAACTATATATTAACGTAACAATTGCAGCCTTATCTATAATATGTGATCTAAATCACTTTTAAGCCAGAGTGAATAATGGAACGACTAAAACGCATGTCGGTGTTCGCCAAAGTGGTTGAGCTGGGCTCTTTCACCGCCGCCGCACGCCAGCTCCAGATGAGCGTTTCATCTATCAGCCAGACCGTTGCTAAACTGGAAGACGAGCTTCAGGTAAAGCTGCTCAACCGCAGCACCCGCAGCCTGGGCTTAACAGAAGCGGGTAAAATTTATTACCAGGGCTGCCGAAGAATGCTCTTTGAAGCGCAGGACGTCCATGAACAGCTGTATGCCTTCAACAATACCCCTATCGGCACGCTGCGCATCGGTAGCTCTTCAACTATGGCACAGAATGTGCTGGCGCGCATAACCGCCGAAATGCTCAAAGAATATCCGGGTTTATCGATTAATCTGGTGACCGGCATCCCCGCGCCGGACCTGATTGCCGACGGCCTCGACGTGGTGATACGCGTCGGCGCATTGCAGGATTCCAGCCTCTTCTCGCGGCGGTTAGGCTCAATGCCAATGGTGCTCTGCGCGGCGAAAAGCTATCTTCAGCACGCGGGATGTCCGGAAAAACCAGCGGATCTTGCCAGCCACTCGTGGCTGGAATACAGCGTACGGCCAGATAATGAGTTCGAAATTATCGCTCCGGAGGGGATCTCAACGCGACTGATCCCACAAGGACGCTTCGTCACCAACGACCCGATGACGCTGATCCGCTGGCTGACTGCCGGCGTTGGCGTGGCCTACGTTCCGCTGATGTGGGCGATCGACGAGATCAACCGCGGTGAACTGGAGATCCTGCTGCCGAGCTATCAATCGGATCCGCGACCGGTCTATGCGCTATATACCGAAAAAGATAAGCTGCCGCTGAAGGTGCAGGTATGTATTAACTATCTGACGGATTATTTTGTCGAGGTGGCGAAGATCTATCAGGGAATGCACGGGCGCGGGATGACCCGTTAACTGACATCCCGGCAGCGGCACCGCGCCGCCGGGACCAGAGGTTATCAGGCGGTGCCGCCAACGGTAAGGTTGTCGACTTTCAGCGTCGGCTGGCCGACGCCGACCGGGACGCTCTGCCCTTCTTTACCGCACACGCCAACGCCGCTATCCAGCTTCAGGTCGTTACCGACCATGGAAATCTGCTGCATCGCTTCGATACCGGAACCGATTAGCGTCGCGCCTTTGACTGCCTTGGTCACTTTACCTTTTTCAATCAGATAGGCTTCCGAGGTCGAGAAGACAAATTTACCGGAGGTAATGTCCACCTGACCGCCGCCAAAGTTCGGCGCATAGATACCGTAATCGACCGATTCGATAATCTCCTGTGGCGTCGACTTACCGGCCAGCATATAGGTGTTGGTCATCCGCGGCATCGGCAGATGCGCATAAGATTCGCGGCGACCATTACCGGTCGGCGCGACGCCCATCAGACGCGCGTTGAGCTTATCCTGCATATAACCTTTCAGGACGCCGTTTTCGATAAGCACGTTGTATTGACCCGGCGTACCTTCGTCATCAATCGCGACCGAACCACGGCGATCGGCCATGGTGCCGTCATCCACGACGGTGCACAGTTCAGAGGCGACTAATTCGCCCATGTGACCGCTGAAGACCGAGGTGCCGCGACGGTTAAAGTCACCTTCCAGGCCGTGGCCGACGGCTTCATGCAGCAGCACGCCAGGCCAGCCCGCGCCAAGCACCACCGGCAGCATACCGGCTGGCGCCGCAACCGCGGACAGATTGACTAATGCCATACGTACCGCTTCACGCGCCCAGACATCCGCCCGTACGTCGCCATCCAGCGGCGCGAGGAAATAATCATAGCCAAACCGTCCGCCGCCGCCGCTGGCGCCGCGCTCGCGTTTGCCGTCTTCCTCCACCAGCACGCTCACGGAGAGACGAACCAGCGGACGGACATCAGCGGCCAGCGTCCCGTCCGTTGCCGCTACCAGGATAAGCTCGTAGACGCCGCTCAGACTGGCGGAAACTTCCTGCACGCGCTTATCGGCAGCACGCGCCACCTTATCGACGCGGCGCAGAATATCCAGTTTCTCTTCGCGGCTCATGCTCTGCAGCGGATCGACGCTGGTATAGAGAGAGCTGTACTCCACCGCGCCGAGCGTCTGCACTTTGCCGTCGCCATGGTCGCGGACGATAGTACGCGCCGCCTGCGCGCTCTGCTCAAGCGCCAGTTTGCTGATTTGGTCAGCATAGGCAAAACCAGTTTTCTCGCCGCTTACCGCCCGGACGCCTACGCCCTGGTCAATATTGTACGACCCATCTTTAATGATGCTGTCTTCCAGAACCCAGGATTCGTGATAGCTCGACTGAAAATAAAGATCGCCGTAATCGAGACGGCGCTCAGCCAGTTGGCCAAGAATGGCAAACAGGTCCTGATGATTCAGGCCATTTGCCGACAGTAATTGTTCACTTACCAGGTTCAAACTCATCGTTACGCTACTCGTTTGTTGCCGCCTGACACAGGGGAATACCATGCGGCGAAAAAGATGACGGGGAGAAAATGCCCTCTATTGAGAGTGCGATAATTCCCCGTACTCGTCAAATCATTGCTTTTTGTTGCTGCGCGCCTGGCGCAGCACTTCGTTGATTTCCGGCTGATCGATTGGACCCGTAATGCGATAGCGCAGAATCGACACTTTGTTCCACAGCGGCCCAAGCACCTTGCTGGCGGCAAAAACCGCCGCGCCGACGATCGGGTTGACGGCGAATGCCGCCGCTACGCCGACGGTCGCCGATATTTCCGGCGCCACCACCGCTTGTAAATCTAAACGACGGCGCACCAGATCGACCGAACCTTTCATCGCGATGTCGGCTTCAAGGCCATCCACCAGCGTATCATCCGTATTCAATACGCCGTCTTTAATCCATGCCGTACTGCGAATCGAATCAAACCAGAAGCCTTCCTGGAAGGTGTCGCTGAAATCGAAGCGTAGCTTACGCAGCAGCGCGTCAACGCTCAATAGCCTTAACAACTGACCGGCATGACCGGTGCTCAGGTCAGTAAACTCGCCTTTGCCGAGGCGGCTTTTGAGGATCCCGTTCAGCGAAGCGACATCAGGCTGCCATGGCGGCGCGCGCCAGTGCAGATCGTAATCGACATCAAACGACGAGCCTTTTACCGGCGTCGAAACGCCAAAGAAGTTCACGAAGTCATCCGTTTTATTACCGTGCAGCTTGCCTTTCAGCGAGGTACGCACGCCGCCGGGCGCATTCACCCAGACGCCATCGGTAGTGAGTCGGCCAAAGCCGGTATCCACCAGGCCATTACTGAGGGTGAGCGTATCGCCCTTGATATCGAAGTCACCGTCGATTCGCCCATATTTTTGCCCCCACAGCCAGCACTCTTTACAGCGCAGCTGTAAATCAGGCCAGCCGCGGAAATCCAGACGGGTATCAGCCAGCGGGCCGCTCTCTTTTTTCGCCGTGCCGTTGTTATCGCTGGAAGGGTTGTAATAGAGATAGCGAATAGCCGCCAGCCAGGGCGCGTTCTTATGCATCGTCAACGTAGCGTTGATTTCGCGCCCCTGCGCCTCCACCTTCGAGCCGCTACCGTCAGGCTGGGAGACCAGACTGACGTTATTCCAGTTCTGCCCGGCGAACGCCAGCGACGGTGTACGAAGCGTCACGCGCTCCGGGAAAGCCATATTACTGCTCACTTCGTTGACGGCCCCCCGCTGGAACAACGCCAGCCATTGCGCGCCATCCATCGCCGGCATGTTCAGCTCGACGCCTGATGCTTCAGGCAGCGAAGGAATCGCTTTGCTGTCGGAGGTCAGAATCGCCCGGTCGAGCGTCAGCTTATTATTCAGTAACCAGCGGCTATTGACGTGGTTCTTGCTGCCGATGTTGCCGGTCAGATCGAAGCTGTTTAAGCCACCGGTCACGTTGATTTTCACCGGCAACGGCTCGCCCGCAGATTTATTCACCGGCGCAGGTAAGTGACTACTCACATTTTTCAGATCGCCGTTGATATCGACTTTGTAGCTCGCGCTACCGTGATACGGTAACTCAATGGCCACTTTGCCATCCCAGGGGACGCTGCCGCTGAGTTCATCATTGACCGCTTTCGGCAGCAGGCCGGTACGCGTCGGCTGCCAGTTAGCGTTCATGCCGACGTCAACGAGGAAGGCTTTCGCCCCTTCACTAGTGGTGAAATTGAGGTTCAGCGGTTGATTAAACCAGGTCGCGCTTAGCGGCCCGCTTTTTAAATCTCCGTTCTCAAAGCTGAACTGACCATTGAGGTTCTTCAGCGTCGCGTCAATCGGCTTGATAAACAGATCGTTATTTTTCAGCCGCACATCGCCTTTGGCGGTGGTCATCTCGCCATCGAGCGGGATAGCAAGATGTAAGCGAGCGCTCACATTACCATCCAGCTGCAGTTCATCCAGCGCCGAGCCGAGCGAATCCTTCAGCGGGGTCTGTTTGAAATAAGGGCCGACCTCTTTGCCCGGTCCGTTAACATCGGCATCAATAAACAGTTTTTCATGGGAATAGTCGGGGATCACCGCGTCAAGGTTGCTGGCGGTGACGTTGCCCAGCATCGCTTTATCCGCCTTCATCCACAGGCCGTTATTGACGAAGTTAAGATTGATATCCAGGCCGGTCAGCGCCGGCCAGTCCGGCTGGAAGGCGAAGGTCGCGTTCTTCAGCGGTACCGAGACCTGGAATTGGCCTTCGTTATGCTCATAAGGGAACAAATGCGGGTTGCCGCCGTAAACCAGGGTGGCATTACTGGCCTGGCCGCCCTTAATTGCGCCGCTCAGGTAATCCACCAGCGCTTTGCCCATCAGGTTTTCCGGGAAATAACGCCACGCCTGGCCGCCATCGTTGGTACTGATACCCGCCAGGATGCCTAACCACGGCTCATCGCCTTCCGGCTGCAGATAGCGGAAGCCGCCGCGCGCGCGAACGCCGGTAGCCTGTACGTCGATATCGCGGCCATCCAGCATAAAGCCCTTGCTGTTCTTCTCCCAGCTCAGAGTCGCATCGCCCTGGGCTATCTCCAGCGGCGCGCGAAAGACCGTTTCATAGGGCATTTTCGCCTGGGTCATATGCGCGCGCAGTTCGCCGTTTTCAACGCTGCCGCTCAGGCTGCCGGAAAAGTGCTCGGCCCCCGGCAGCAGCTTCCACTGCTTCCACGCCAGATCGCTCCAGTCGGCCTGGAAACGGGTCTTTTCCGTTGCCTGCAGCGGGATATCCAATGCCAACAGGTTGATCTTGCCGCTCGGCTGGGTAGTTCGCCACACTTCGCCAAAGCTCGGCGCCAGCTTATCGGCCATCGGCTGCAGACCGGTCAGGCCGCCAAGCTCGAGATTGCTGGCGCGGATGCGCAGCTCATCGCTACGCTGATTGTTATTACCACCCACTTCCTGCGCCGGGATCCACGCCATCGCCAGCGCGCCGCGCGGCCAGGCTTTACCGTCTATCGAGATCCGCGTGTCGGGGATATGAAATGCCCAACTTTGATTTTCGCGTGTGATATGCGCCGTCAGGTTATCCACCGACAGCTGATGCAGATGCTTGTCACCCTGCCAGCTGGCGCCGCCTTTTTTCAGCCACACATCGCCGCTGGCGACATCGCCTTTATCGATGGTCATCCAGCCTTCGAGACTAAAGCGCGCGCTCTGCAGGGCGATGTTGTCCTGCATCCAGCGCCCGAGCCAGGGTTTAACGTCGATGTCGTCGGCCTGTAACCAGAGGCGCCCCTTATTGAGCAGGCCGTTCTCGTCACGTAAATCCATCCGCACCTGCATGACGCCGTGCTGGCCGGTGAGGCTCGAAAGGCTCAGTTGCCCCTCGGCGCGGTGGCGGTTTTTACCGTTAAGCCAGGTAAGCTGCGGGATCGCCAGCTCCGCGCGCTGACCGGAAATCGTCAGGAAGCTCAAATGGCTATCGCGGAGAATAAAGTGGTCAAACTGACGCAGGAACAGATCGCTGATGCGGTCGGTCTTCAGGCTGGCGCCGTCGTCGTTGGTCTGGATGGGGGTATTGGTGTGGATTTGCAGCTGCCAGAAGGTCAGGTCGCGGAACTGCCAGCGCATATGTAGCAGGCTTTGCCAGACGTCGAGCGCAAGGGTAACCCGTTTGATCGTCATTTCGCCACCGTCTTTCAAGGTGGCTTTAATATCGCGAACGTCCAGCGTCGGGCCGAAGTTTTCCCAGTTGGCGTTGATCTGCGAGGCATCGACCGCCACCCCGGATACCGCGGTAATTTTCTCCAGCAGTTGGGGACGCCAGTTATTTAGCTGCGGCAATGCCAGACGCAGGCCGCTCACCAGCAGCGCAACAATCACCACCACGGTTGCCACGGTGAGCAGTAATATCCCGGGCCATCGCCTCAACGCATCTCTCCTTGTCAGCCTGTTACGCCTCATCCTTCAGCCCGCCTGTTTACCGCCCCCGACGCCATCGGGAACGACGGGCTGAATGATTACATCATTACCACATCGAACTGCTCTTGATTATAGAGCGGCTCAATTTGCACTTTAACCTGCTTGCCGACAAAGATTTCGACTTCCGCCAGCGCGTGGGACTCTTCCCCTTTCAGAGCTTCCGCGACGGCAGGTGAAGCATAGACCAGGAAGCGGTCTGAGTCATACGCATGATGCACGCGGACTATCTCGCGCATGATCTCATAACAGACCGTTTCGACCGACTTTACCGTGCCGCGCCCATGACAGGTAGGACACTCGTTACACAGCACATGTTCCACGCTTTCGCGGGTGCGCTTGCGGGTCATCTCGACCAGCCCCAGCTGCGAGAAGCCGTTAATGCTGGTTTTCACCCGGTCTTTACTCAGCGCCTGCTCCAGCGAATGCAGTACCCGACGACGATGATCTTCATTATTCATATCAATAAAATCAATGATGATAATGCCGCCCAGGTTACGCAGACGCAGCTGGCGCGCGATGGCCTGCGTGGCTTCAATATTGGTATTGAAGATAGTGTCGTCGAGATTGCGGTGGCCGACGAACGCCCCGGTGTTGATATCAATGGTGGTCATCGCTTCGGTCTGATCGATGATCAGATAGCCGCCTGATTTCAGCTCGACTTTACGCTCCAGCGCGCGCTGGATTTCGTTCTCAACGTCAAAGAGATCGAAAATAGGCTGGCGGCCGCTGTAATGTTCCAGCTTGCTGGTCATTTCCGGGATGTATTCCGCGGTGAACTCCAGCAGCGCCTCGTAGGTCAGGCGCGAATCCACGCGAATGCGGTCAAGCTGAGCATCGGCGAAATCGCGCAGCACGCGCTGGGCCAGCGCCAGCTCGCCGTACATCTGATAACGGGTCTGGTTGCGCTTTTTGCGCTCCATGACTTTGGTCCAGACGCGCTTGAGGTAGGCCGCATCCGCCGCCATCTCTTGCTCATGCACGCCTTCCGCCGCGGTGCGAATAATAAACCCGCCCTGCTCGTCGCAATATTCGGTGACCACGCTTTTCAGACGTTCGCGCTCGGCCTCGCTTTCAATTCTCTGCGACACGCCGACGTGCGAAGCGCCGGGCATAAAGACTAAATAGCGGGAAGGTATGGTGATGTCGGTGGTCAGACGCGCGCCTTTGGTGCCCAGCGGATCTTTCACCACCTGTACCATTAGGTCCTGGCCCTGACGCACCAGTTCGGAAATATCGCGAACGGTAAACTGCTTCTGCTCTTCACCCGCCACGCACTCGGTGTGCGGCATGATATCGGAAGCATGCAGGAAGGCGGCCTTATCCAGGCCAATATCTACAAAAGCCGCCTGCATTCCAGGCAACACACGACTGACACGACCTTTGTAGATATTGCCTACGATTCCGCGCCGCGCTTCTCTCTCAATATGAATTTCCTGCAGGATCCCGCCATCGATATACGCGACGCGCGTCTCGGATGGCGTTACGTTAACTAATAATTCAGCCGTCATCTTTATCCCTTTTCTTCACGCAGTGAGTTAAAGTTACTCAGCAACTCATACGTTTCCACCAGCGGTAAGCCGACTACGGCGTGATAGCTGCCATTTATCTTCCTGACAAAACAACCACCCAACCCTTGAATACCGTATGCGCCTGCTTTATCTAAAGGTTCGCCGCTGGCTACGTAGGTAGCGATATCCTGCTCGGAGAGCAGACGGAAGGTCACTTCCGTCACCACCAGACAATCCAGCGTTTGCTGTTTATCCGCCAACGCCACCGCGGTCATCACCTGGTGGGTTTTTCCGGAAAGCATGCGAAGCATTTCTGCGGCGTGCCCGGCATCGCGCGGCTTTTCCAGCACTTCGCCGTTAAGAATGACAATCGTATCCGCTCCCAACACCGGCAGATCGCGCGGCGCCATAGCCACGCCAGCCAGCGCTTTTTCACGCGCCAGACGCGCAACATAATGCGCAGCGCTCTCCTGCGGGCCGCGCCGTTCCTCAATACCCGGAACCAGGCGTTCGAAAGAGAGACCAAGCTGAGTTAACAGTTCCTGCCGACGCGGGGAACCAGAAGCCAGATACAGAGTTGTCATATCAACCTTTATTGAACCGCAAATTGCTGACGCACTTTACGCATTAGCAGGAATAGCCACGGCCAGAGCACACCGTTTACTACACTACTCCAGAACACTTCCGGACGGAAAGAGACGTTGATCACTAAAAACTCTGCCCAGAAAACAATGATATCAACGGCAAGAGACAACAGCATGACCACCAGCGCCTGTTGCCAGAGCGCCAGATTACGGAACAGCTGATATTTTAAAGCGACCAGATAGGCAACGATACTTAACGACAGCGCGCGTACGCCAAGGGTCGAACCGCTGATGAGGTCGAGAATCGCCCCCATCACAAAGCCGGTACCGACGTTAACCCGATGCGGCAGCGCCAGGATCCAGTAAAGCAGAATCAACAACACCCAGTTTGGCCGGAAGACGGTGATGTCCTGCGGCCAGGGCATAATCTGCAGCAATAGCGCAATAAGAAACGAGAGCCAGATAACCCAGCGTCCCTGGCTACGATAACTTGCCACTATTGCCCCCCTGCTGGCAGAGGTTGCGCGGACGGCGGCGGCGTCAGGCCCGTCGCCGGCGCCGGCATCTGCGGCCCCATCGCATCAGGCGCAGGCAGCACCTGCGGCATCATTTGCATCAGGCGTTCATTGGCAACGCGGTGAACCTCTTCCGGGGTCATTGGGTTGGCGCCGTTACGATCGGCGCCCCACAGCAGCAGCAGATAGCGTAAACGCTGCAGCCCGGCAGTCGGACGAGCCTGGATTACCGTGTAAGCACGCTGAGTATCCAGACGTACCGAGGAGACCACCCCAACCGGATACCCTTCCGGGAAGCGTCCGCCGAGCCCGGAAGTCACCAGCACATCGCCGACGCGAATATCGGTATTCGCCGGCAGATGTTCAAGCTGTAAATCATCAGTGCAGCCGTTGCCGGCGGCAATCACGCGGATATCGTTACGCAGTACCTGAATCGGCAAGGCATGGGTCGCATCGCAAATCAGCAGCACGCGGCTGGTCATTTTCGCAACCGCCACCACCTGACCGACAACGCCCTTGTCGCTGATAACCGGCTGGCCTTCATAAACGCCGTTAACGCTGCCCTTGTCGATAACGACCTGATCGCTGTAGGGGTCGTTAACCGTCGAGATAACCTGAGTTACCATCTTCTGCTCGTCCTGACGCAGCGGCGAGCCTAGCAGTTCACGCAGGCGGGCATTTTCTTGTTTGTATTGGCCAAGCATCAGTAGATCGCTGTTTTTCAGCAATAACTCCTGACGCAGCGCGCGGTTTTCCAGTTCGAGCTGATCGCGGGTCGCCAGCGATTGCGATACGCTGTCGAGCAGTTCCCGGGGACCATTTGAGATAAAGTAGAAAGGACTGACGGCAGTATCCATGTACGTTCGAATCTGGCTGAACGTACCCAGGCGGCTGTCGGCGATAATGACGCCAAGCGCCACCAAAACCGCCAGAATAAGGCGAATCTGTAGCGACGGGCCACGGCTAAAAATTGGCTTCATAGGCTATGCGTATTCTCGTGTCAGTAAAGACCAGAGGCAGCCCTTAAGCTGCCCCAGACCTTCAGGCTGACTACTCTTCGCTGAACAAGTCGCCGCCGTGCATATCGATCATTTCCAGCGCCTTACCGCCGCCACGAGCGACGCAGGTCAGTGGATCTTCTGCAACTACGACAGGGATCCCTGTCTCTTCCATTAACAGACGGTCAAGGTTGCGCAGCAGCGCACCGCCGCCGGTCAGGACCATACCGCGCTCGGAGATATCGGATGCCAGCTCCGGCGGGCACTGCTCCAGCGCGACCATAACGGCGCTGACGATGCCGGTCAGCGGCTCCTGCAGCGCTTCGAGGATTTCGTTGGAATTCAGGGTGAAGCCGCGTGGAACGCCTTCAGCCAGGTTACGGCCGCGAACTTCGATTTCGCGTACTTCATCACCCGGGTAAGCGGAACCGATTTCGTGTTTGATACGCTCAGCGGTCGCTTCGCCGATCAGGGAACCGTAGTTACGACGCACGTAATTGATCACGGCTTCATCGAAACGGTCGCCGCCGATACGTACGGAAGAAGAGTAGACCACGCCGTTCAGGGAGATAACCGCGACTTCGGTAGTACCGCCGCCGATATCGACAACCATAGAACCGGTCGCTTCAGAAACCGGTAAGCCTGCGCCGATCGCGGCCGCCATCGGCTCTTCGATCAGGAAAACTTCACGGGCGCCAGCACCCTGCGCGGATTCGCGGATAGCACGACGCTCAACCTGGGTCGCGCCAACCGGCACGCACACCAGCACACGCGGGCTCGGGCGCATAAAGCTGTTGCTATGCACCTGTTTAATAAAGTGTTGCAGCATCTTTTCAGTCACGAAGAAGTCGGCGATAACGCCGTCTTTCATCGGGCGAATCGCCGCGATGTTGCCCGGCGTACGGCCCAGCATCTGCTTCGCTTCATGACCTACAGCGGCAACGCTTTTCGGCGAACCGGCACGATCCTGACGAATGGCCACAACGGAAGGCTCATTCAATACGATGCCTTGTCCTTTTACATAAATAAGGGTATTCGCGGTACCCAGGTCAATGGACAGGTCATTGGAAAACATGCCACGAAATTTTTTTAACATACTAAGGGATAATCCTGAAAGCTGGGGCGGAAAACAAAATCCGCTTACTTTACCAACCACACGCAGCAGCGACAAGGCGCAAAAATCATCTGCTACGGTGAAAATTAGTGCAGTTCATTTCCTTTGTTACAAACATTTACGAAGTCCCTTCGGCGCTGAATAAATCAGCTGCGCTCCGTGCTCTGTTTGTACCTGTCAAAGGTCAGTCTTGCGTAAGTTGCGACATTCCGGCGGGTAGACAAGCACACCCCCTTTACTATGGCGCGCGTTATTCTACGTGAAATCACGCCAAACGGCAGATCAAACAGAGTATCTTTGCGAATATTTTTTCACATTTGTGTCAAGTGGCTGTGAGGCGGCAAAAAATTCCCCCTGCCCGCCGGTCACGCCGCATTGCGACAGCACCTGCCACTCGCTGCGACTGCGTACTCCCGTCGCAAAAACCTGTACCGGCATCCCTTTACAGGCCTCCACCAGACTTTGAACCAGTAACTGGTTCTCGCTGCGTTTTTCAATATTGCGCGATAGCCCTTGATGCAGCTTGATCACTTCCACGTCCAGCTGCTTGATCCAACTGGTGCCAACCAACGTCAACCCGGCCTGAACCACGGCGACGCGAATGCCCAGCGCGTTTATCAACCGCATAACCGGGTGTAAACGGCCGATATATTGACAAACATCCGCCTCTGCAAGTTCAAAAATAATCCGCCGACGTTGTGATTTTTCGCACTGCATCATGGTATCGCGCAGCCAACGCTGGAAACGCGGGCGAATCAGCGACTCCACGGTCACCTGCAGGGCCAGCGTTTGATCAGGCCAATAACTTAATAACGGCAGCAAACGCGTAATCTGTAGGCGATCGTACTCTTCCGCTAAGCCAAACTGCTGCACCATTGGCATATACTCGGCGGCAATCACCTCTTCTTTACCGTCATAGATGCGACACATTAGCTCGCGATGATGTACCCGCCCATCGCGCATGACCGCCGGTTTCTGATACAAGCGCGGGCCGCCGCGGCTAAGCATCTGCTCGATAAGCGTCCGCCAGCGCACGTTGCCGCGCCCTTTCTCCGGCAGTGAATCATCGTAAACCGCCCAGCTATTACTCCCCTGTAGCACGGCGTTGCGGGTAGCCGCTTCGGCGTGTTCCATCACCTGAGAAGTGGACTGGCCGCTGCGGAACGCGCAGATGCCGATATGCATCGTGTCGTCTTTATCCAGCACCCGCGTTGACGGCAGCGCATCCATCGCCTTGAGTAACTGCCCGGCGATACTATCAGCCTCTTTTAAAGTGCGATGCGGCAATAAGACGGCGAAATCGCTACGGTGATAGCGCGCCAGTAGCGAGCCGGGATAGCGCATAATAAAAGTAGACAGCAAATTAATTAGCGTGAAGTAATGCTCTTCCGCCGCCGCCCGTCCCCAGTTGTCGCGCAGCAGATCAAACTCCGGCAGGCGAATCATCATCACGATACCGTGCGCCCCCACCTTTTCCTGATCGTCCAGCAGCGTCGCCAGCTGGTTATCAAAGAACAGGCGGTTATTGAGGCCGGTTTTGGAATCCTGGGCGGCGTAGGAGCGAATCAGGGTATCCATGCGGCTGCGCTGATCGCTGGCGAACTGCAGTTCCGAGAGCAGCATATCCAGCGCGCTGCTGGTACTGGCCGGCCATTCATGAACAGAACCGCGCACCTGCGGCCCGCGCTCGCCGCTGAGAATGCGCCGCGCGCGCAGCTCCAGTAGTTCTTGCCCCGCCAGCTGGCGGCGGATCCAGCGAATCGAAAAGAAGATAATCAGCACCATGAAGCCGATGGCGAAGGAGAGCGGCGCGGTGACGTGAAGCGAGCGGAAATAATTGACCATCGGGTCCATGTAGACCAGACGAATCGAAATTCCGGGATGTTTGAGCGAGGGTACCGTCATTTCACGATACTGGTTGTTACTGCCCAGCGGACGATAACTGTCGCCGCGGGTATGGCTGTAAAGCGATTTGCCGTTGAGCAGAAAATCAATATGTTCGACTTCTACCGGCGTCAGCAGCTCGTCCATTTGCGGTTCGAGCTTTTCAAAAGAGGTGGTTACCAGGCGGCTGTCCAGCATCGTCGCCACCGCCTGCACGCGATTCTCAACTTTAATCTGAATGCCGTTGTAAAAGCTCAGCGACGCGCCGATGAGCGTGACAAAAATCGTCAGGCTGGTGAGCAGCGTAACAAATGCTGAGAATTTCGTCGTTAATCGCATCCCTGTGTTAACTCCGCGTGTGAATAACTACCCGAAGGGCATTCGGGCCCCTTTTAAGACTTTTTCTTAAGTAAGTACTAACTTTCTGAAGCGACGCATACTACCAAAGCTGGCGTATCTGGCAATTTATTGCGTTACATCCACGTAATAATGCCGTTAGCGAGTATAGTCTGCAGAATAATTTTTCCAATCTTCAAACCGCGAGGAACCACATATGCAGGCTTTAATCTTAGAACAGCAGGATGGCAAAACCCTTTCCTCGGTGCAAAACATCGATGCCAACCTGCTGCCGCCAGGCGATGTGACGGTCGATATTCACTGGTCGAGCCTCAATTATAAAGATGCCCTGGCCATTACCGGCAAAGGAAAAATTATCCGCAACTTTCCGATGATTCCTGGTATCGATTTTGCCGGTACCGTCCATGCCAGCGAAGATCCGCGTTTTCACGTTGGCCAGCAGGTGTTGCTCACCGGTTGGGGCGTGGGAGAAAACCATTGGGGCGGCCTGGCCGAGCGCGCCCGCGTCAAAGGTGAATGGCTGGTGGCCATGCCTGAAGGTCTCGACGGACGCAAAGCGATGACCATCGGTACCGCAGGCTTTACCGCCATGCTATGCGTGATGGCGCTGGAAGACGCCGGCGTGCGACCGCAGGATGGCGAGATCGTCGTAACAGGCGCCAGCGGCGGCGTCGGCAGCACGGCGGTCGCTCTGCTGCATCATCTGGGTTATCAGGTGGCGGCGGTTTCCGGTCGCGAAAGCACCCATGACTTTCTGAAAAGCCTCGGCGCGCAGCGTATTCTGGGCCGCGATGAGTTTACCGAGACCCGGCCGCTGGAAAAACAAATCTGGGCGGGCGCTATCGATACCGTCGGCGATAAAGTACTGGCGAAGGTACTGGCGCAGATGAACTATGGCGGCTGCGTCGCGGCCTGCGGCCTGGCGGGCGGTTTCGCGCTGCCGACCACCGTGATGCCATTCATCCTACGCAACGTACGCCTGCAGGGCGTCGATTCGGTAATGACCCCGCCTGCGCGCCGCGCCGAAGCCTGGCGCCGGTTGACGCGCGATCTGCCGGAATCTTTTTACGCGCAAAGCGCGACTGAAATCTCCCTTGCCGATGCCCCGGCCTTCGCCGATAAAATCATGAACAACCAGATCCAGGGACGTACGCTGGTCAAAATCGGCTAATCTGCAATTTTTCGTGACATATTCGCGATCGCGCTCCGCCTCCGTCATGCTTAGGAAAAAGTATGACGGAGGACGCCATGAAAACCAGAAAACTGACGGAAGCCGACGTAACGGCGGAATCGGTATTTAACCTGCAGCGCCGCCAGGTGCTGAAAATGCTCGGTATCGGCGCGACGGCGATGTCGCTCTCAACAAAGGCCCATGCCGACCTGCTCGATTGGTTCAAAGGCCATGACCGCCCGCCGGCGCCCGCCGGAAAGGCCCTCACCTTTGATAAACCCGCAGCATGGCAAAGTAAGCTCGCCCTCACCCCGGAAGATAAAGTCGCCGGCTACAACAACTTTTATGAATTCGGCCTCGATAAAGCCGATCCGGCCGCTAACGCAGGCAGCCTGCGCACTGACCCCTGGACGCTTACCATCGGCGGCGAAGTCGCCAAACCCCTGACGCTCGATCACGACGACCTGACCCGTCGTTTCCCGCTGGAAGAACGAATTTATCGTATGCGCTGCGTGGAGGCCTGGTCGATGGTCGTACCGTGGGTCGGCTTCCCCCTGCATAAACTGCTCTCGCTGGTGGAGCCCACCAGCAACGCCCGCTACGTCGCTTTCAAAACGCTGTATGCGCCGGAACAGATGCCGGGACAAAAAGATCGCTTCATCGGCGGCGGCCTGGCCTATCCCTATGTCGAAGGGTTGCGCCTTGATGAAGCGATGCACCCGCTCACGCTGATGACCGTTGGCGTCTACGGGAAAGCGTTACCGCCGCAAAACGGCGCGCCCATCCGCCTGACCGTGCCGTGGAAGTACGGCTTTAAAGGGATTAAATCGATCGTGAGTATTGAGTTAACCCGCGAGCGGCCGCCGACCACCTGGAATCTGGCGGCGCCGGATGAATACGGTTTCTATGCCAATGTGAACCCGCACGTCGATCATCCGCGCTGGTCGCAGGCCAGCGAGCGGTTCATCGGCGCCGGCGGCGTACTCGACGTAAAACGCCAGCCAACGCTGCTGTTTAATGGCTATGCCGAGGAAGTCGCCTCGCTGTATCGCGGGCTTAACTTACGGGAGAATTTCTAGTGCGTCTGAGCGTTAAACAGATAGGCTGGCTGAAAGTTGTGCTGCATTTAGCCGGTTTTTTACCGCTGGTCTGGCTGTTCTGGGCCGGGCATCAGGGCTACTTCAGCGCCGATCCGGCGAAGGATATCCAGCATTTTACCGGACGGATGGCGCTGAAGTTTTTGCTTGCCACCTTGCTTATTACGCCGCTGGCGCGTTACGCTAAACAGCCATTATTGATACGCACCCGTCGTTTATTAGGGTTATGGTGCTTTGCCTGGGCAACGTTGCATCTCACCAGCTATACGCTGCTGGAGCTCGGCATTAACAATCTGGCGTTACTCGGTTCCGAGATAATCAACCGTCCGTATCTCACGCTTGGTTTAATCAGTTGGCTGGTTTTACTGGCGCTGGCGGCGACGTCAACCCAGTACATGCAACGAAAATTAGGCCGTCGTTGGCAAACATTGCACAACTTCGTCTATCTGGTCGCGATCCTCGCCCCTATACATTATCTATGGTCGGTGAAAATTTTATCGCCGCAGCCGCTGATATATGCCGGGCTGGCAATGGTACTTTTAGCCAGCCGCTATAAGAAGTTTCGCCAGTGGTGGCGCTAATCTCCGGATATGTGCAGTTCCCCGCAGAACGTTTATCAACCGCGACTCTTTTTACGATAGCGGTTGATAATCTTCCCTGATAAGACCAGTATTTAGCTGCCAATTGCTACGAAATCGTTATAATGTGCGACTTTGGTTTTCCTGAAGGGATTTTCGAACCCTGAAAAGGTGACAAGCGCGCATCGAAGGTATATTTTGTTTTTTGCCCGAGATTAGCAGGAGATAGCTGCACAATGGCTGACAAGTTTCGCATTTTGCTTTTGAACGGACCAAACCTTAATATGCTCGGCAGCCGTGAACCCGAGAAGTATGGTTCGCTAACGCTGGCAGAAATTGTTAACCGTTTAACCGCAGAAGCGGAAGCGCTAAACGTGACGCTCGACCACCTGCAATCCAATGCGGAGTTCGCGCTCATCGACCGAATTCATCAGGCTAAAGACTCTGTGGACTATATCCTGATCAATCCGGCCGCGTTTACGCATACCAGCGTGGCCATCCGCGACGCGCTGCTTGCCGTGAGTATCCCGTTTATCGAGATCCACCTGAGCAACGTGCATGCGCGCGAGCCGTTCCGTCACCACTCGTATCTGTCTGATGTCGCCTCGGGCGTTATCTGCGGATTAGGTGCGGACGGCTATTCATACGCTTTACAGACGGCGGTAAAACGCCTGTCACAAACACACTAAACAAAGAGTACGGAACCCACTCATGGATATTCGTAAGATTAAAAAACTGATCGAGCTGGTTGAAGAATCAGGCATCTCCGAACTGGAAATTTCTGAAGGCGAAGAGTCTGTACGCATCAGCCGTGCAGCGCCGGCCGCCAGCTATCCGGTAATGCAGCAAGCTTATGCTGCGCCAATCGCCCAGCCTCAGGCGCCAGCCGCCGCAGCGCCGGCAGCAGCACCTGCCGCTGAAGCGAAAGCGGAAATCAGTGGTCACATCGTACGTTCCCCGATGGTCGGTACTTTCTACCGCACCCCGAGCCCGGACGCGAAAGCCTTTGTGGAAGTCGGTCAGAAAGTTAACGTGGGCGACACCCTGTGCATCGTAGAAGCGATGAAAATGATGAACCAGATCGAAGCCGACAAAGCCGGCGTGGTTAAAGCCATTCTGATCGAAAGCGGCCAACCTGTAGAATTCGACGAGCCGCTGGTTGTCATCGAGTAACGAGGCGAACATGCTGGATAAAATTGTCATCGCTAACCGTGGCGAGATCGCACTGCGCATCCTGCGTGCCTGTAAAGAACTGGGCATCAAGACCGTTGCTGTGCACTCCACCGCGGATCGCGATTTAAAACACGTATTATTAGCGGATGAGACGGTCTGTATCGGCCCGGCTCCGTCCGTAAAAAGCTATCTGAACATCCCGGCTATCATCAGCGCGGCGGAAATCACCGGCGCGGTAGCGATTCACCCGGGTTACGGCTTCCTGTCCGAAAACGCTAACTTTGCCGAGCAGGTTGAGCGTTCCGGTTTCATCTTCATCGGCCCGAAAGCCGACACTATCCGCCTGATGGGCGACAAAGTGTCTGCCATCACCGCAATGAAGAAAGCTGGCGTTCCGACCGTTCCAGGTTCTGATGGCCCGCTGGGCGACGACATGGACGCAAACCGCGCGCATGCCAAACGCATCGGCTATCCGGTTATCATCAAAGCCTCCGGCGGCGGCGGCGGTCGCGGTATGCGCGTCGTGCGCAGCGACGCTGAACTGGCGCAATCCATCTCCATGACCAAAGCGGAAGCGAAAGCGGCTTTCAACAACGACATGGTCTACATGGAGAAATACCTGGAAAATCCTCGTCACATCGAGATCCAGGTGCTGGCGGACGGCCAGGGCAACGCTATCTATCTGGCAGAACGCGACTGCTCCATGCAGCGTCGTCACCAGAAAGTCGTCGAAGAAGCGCCGGCGCCGGGCATTACCCCGGAACTGCGTCGCTACATCGGCGAACGTTGCGCGAAAGCCTGTGTGGATATCGGCTATCGCGGAGCGGGTACCTTTGAATTCCTGTTCGAAAACGGCGAGTTCTACTTCATTGAGATGAACACCCGTATTCAGGTAGAACACCCGGTTACCGAAATGATCACCGGCGTCGACCTGATCAAAGAACAGCTGCGCATCGCGGCGGGTCAGCCGCTGTCTATCAAGCAAGAAGAAGTCCAGGTTCGCGGCCATGCGGTGGAATGCCGTATCAACGCCGAAGACCCGAACACCTTCCTGCCGAGCCCGGGTAAAATTACCCGCTTCCACGCGCCGGGCGGTTTTGGCGTGCGCTGGGAATCTCATATCTACGCCGGTTACACCGTACCGCCGTACTATGACTCAATGATCGGCAAACTGATCTGCTACGGCGAAAGCCGTGATGTGGCGATTGCCCGCATGAAGAACGCGCTGCAGGAACTGATCATCGATGGCATCAAAACCAACGTTGAGCTGCAGATGCGCATTATGAGCGACGAGAACTTCCAGCATGGTGGCACCAATATCCACTATCTGGAGAAAAAACTCGGACTGCAGGAAAAATAATCCTGTACTCGCTGCAAAAGGCCGGATAATCCGGCCTTTTTTCTTTTTCTCTCCCCTCGACTTTTCCATGCGGTACAATCCCCGCTTTCTTCATCCTCAAGGGACAAAAAATGGACAAAAGATTTGTTCAGGCCCATAAAGAAGCGCGCTGGGCGCTGTGGCTGACCCTTCTCTATCTTGCCGCCTGGCTGGCTGCGGCCTATCTACCGGGCGTCGGTATTGGCTTTACCGGGCTGCCACACTGGTTCGAACTGGCCTGCCTGCTGGTGCCGCTGCTGTTCGTTCTGCTGTGCTGGGCGATGGTGCGCTTTATCTTCCGCGATATCTCTCTGGAGGATAACGATGCAGCTTGAGATTATCGTGGTGCTGATCGCTTATCTGTTTGTGGTCTTCGGGCTGTCTCTTTACGCGATGCGTAAACGCAGTACCGGGAACTTCCTTAGCGAGTATTTTCTTGGCAGCCGATCGATGGGCGGTTTTGTATTAGCGATGACCCTCACCGCCACCTATATTAGCGCCAGCTCGTTTATCGGCGGTCCCGGCGCCGCCTACAAATATGGACTGGGCTGGGTACTGCTGGCGATGATCCAGGTACCGACGATCTGGCTCTCTCTCGGGATCCTCGGCAAGAAGTTCGCGATCCTGGCGCGCCGCTACAACGCCATTACCCTTAACGATATGCTGCAGGCGCGCTACCAAAGCCGCGCGGTGGTATGGATTGCCAGCGTCAGCCTGTTGGTGGCCTTTGTCGGGGCCATCGCGGTGCAGTTTATTGGCGGCGCGCGCCTGCTGGAAACCGCCGCCGGTATCAAATACGAAACCGGACTACTGATATTTGGCATCACGATCGCGCTCTATACCGCGTTCGGCGGCTTCCGCGCCAGCGTACTCAACGATACCATGCAGGGAATGGTGATGTTGATCGGGACGATCGTCCTGCTGGTTGGCGTAGTGCATGCCGCTGGCGGTCTGCATCAGGCGGTAGATACGCTCCAGCGGATCGACCCGCAGCTGGTGTCGCCTCACGGCGCCGATGATATCCTCACGCCAACCTTTATGACCTCGTTCTGGGTACTGGTCTGTTTCGGCGTCATCGGCTTGCCGCATACCGCCGTGCGCTGTATCTCCTATAAAGACAGCAAGGCCGTGCACCGCGGGATCGTTATTGGCACCATCGTGGTGGCGATTCTGATGTTCGGTATGCATCTCGCCGGCGCGCTTGGCCGCGCCGTCCTGCCAGGCCTCACCGTCCCCGATCAGGTGATCCCGACGTTGATGGTCCAGGTGCTGCCGCCGTGGGCCGCGGGGCTATTTTTAGCGGCGCCGATGGCCGCGATTATGTCTAACGTTAACGCCCATTTACTGCAGGCATCGGCTACGATCATTAAAGATCTGTGGCTCAGCGCTCAGCCTACGAAAAAGCGTAATGAGCAGAAGCTGAAGCGGATCTCAACGATCGCCACCTTAGTGCTCGGCATACTTATGATGCTGGCCGCCTGGCGGCCGCCGGAAATGATTATCTGGCTTAATCTGCTGGCCTTTGGCGGCCTGGAAGCGGTGTTCTTATGGCCGCTGGTGCTGGGTCTCTACTGGGAGCGGGCAAATGCTGCTGGCGCGCTCAGCGCGATGTTAGTGGGCGGCGTACTGTATGCCGTGCTCGCGACGTTTAATATTCAGTACCTGGGCTTCCACCCTATCGTGCCCTCGCTGCTGCTAAGTTTGTTGGCTTTTGTCGTCGGGAACCGTTTCGGTCAGCCCGTACCGCCAGCCCCAATTATGACTACTGATAAATAAAGAGTTTTGCCATGCCTTGGATCCAACTAAAACTGAATACGACCGGCGCTCACGCGGAAGAACTGAGCGACGCGCTGATGGAGGCCGGCGCGGTCTCGATTACCTTCCAGGACACCCACGACACGCCGGTGTTTGAGCCGCTGCCGGGTGAAACCCGTTTGTGGGGCGATACCGACGTTATTGGCCTGTTCGACGCGGAAAGCGACATGAACGAAGCGGTTGCTATCCTTGAGCAGCATCCGCTGCTCGGCGCAGGCTTCGCGCATAAAATTGAACAGCTGGAAGATAAAGACTGGGAACGCGAGTGGATGGATAACTTCCACCCGATGCGTTTCGGCGAACGCCTGTGGATTTGCCCGAGCTGGCGCGATGTTCCTGATGAGAATGCAGTCAATGTGATGCTTGATCCAGGACTCGCCTTTGGTACCGGCACTCACCCAACGACCGCGATGTGTCTGCAGTGGCTCGATGGCCTTGACCTTCAGGGCAAAACGGTTATCGATTTTGGCTGCGGTTCCGGCATCCTGGCGATCGCCGCGCTGAAGCTGGGCGCCGCCAAAGCTATCGGTATTGATATCGATCCGCAGGCCATTCAGGCCAGCCGTGATAACGCCCAGCGTAATGGCGTCTCCGAACGCCTTGAACTCTATTTGCCGCAGGATCAGCCAGAATCCATGAAAGCCGATGTGGTGGTCGCAAACATCCTGGCAGGCCCGTTGCGTGAGCTGGCCCCTTTAATCAGCGTCCTGCCGGTTACAGGCGGCCTGCTGGGCCTTTCTGGAATCCTGGCAAGCCAGGCGGAAAGCGTTTGTGAAGCCTACGCCCCGCTCTTCACCCTCGACCCGGTGGTGGAGAAAGAGGAGTGGTGCCGAATTACCGGACAGAAAAACTAAGTCAGACTGCGGCCTACGGGCCGCATTTTTGTTTCCAGTAACCGCCGAATATTGCCAGGAAATGAGAGCCGGATCGCATTACGATGCCCTTTTTTGACTACAAAAACAGCGTTTTATCCCGTCTCGTATCGCCTTCGTCTCAGAAAAATCGAGAAGTTTTGCGATTTTATAATTGGACACAAATTATCCCATTGCTAATAACGCAATGATTAATATGATAATTTATTCATGACTATTACGTTACTCCTGGATTCATTGATCTGTAACAGAGGATTGGTCAAAGTTTGGCCTTTCATCTCGCGCAAAAAATGCGTAATATACGCCGCCTTGCAGTCACAGTATGGTCATTTCTTAACTCATGCGCATCGGACACCACCAGCTCAGAAATCGCCTGATCGCAGCACCTATGGCTGGCATCACTGACAGACCATTCAGGACGCTGTGTTACGAGATGGGAGCAGGTTTAACCGTCTCCGAGATGATGTCCTCCAACCCGCAGGTATGGGAGAGCGACAAGTCCCGGTTACGGATGGTGCACATTGATGAGCCCGGTATTCGTACCGTGCAAATCGCCGGTAGCGTACCGGAAGAGATGGCCGCGGCCGCCCGTATTAACGTGGAAAGCGGCGCCCAGATTATTGATATCAATATGGGGTGCCCGGCTAAAAAGGTGAATCGTAAGCTCGCTGGTTCAGCCCTCTTGCAGTATCCCGATCAGGTGAAGTCAATCCTGACCGCGGTCGTCAAGGCAGTGGACGTTCCGGTGACTCTCAAGATTCGCACCGGTTGGGAACCGGAACACCGTAACTGTGTAGAGATTGCCCAACTGGCTGAAGAATGTGGCATTCAGGCTCTGACTATTCACGGACGCACTCGCGCCTGCTTGTTTAACGGAGAAGCTGAATACGACAGTATTCGGGCAGTTAAGCAGAAAGTTTCCATTCCGATTATCGCGAATGGCGACATTACTGACCCGCTTAAAGCCAGAGCCGTGCTCGACTACACGGGGGCTGACGCCCTCATGATAGGCCGTGCGGCTCAGGGAAGACCCTGGATCTTTCGGGAAATCCAGCATTATCTGGACACTGGGGAGTTGCTGCCCCCCCTGCCGTTGGCAGAGGTTAAGCGCTTGCTTTGCGCGCATGTTCGGGAACTGCATGACTTTTACGGTCAGGCAAAAGGGTACCGAATCGCGCGTAAACACGTCTCCTGGTATCTCCAGGAGCATGCTCCAAATGACCAGTTTCGGCGCACATTCAACGCCATTGAGGATGCCAGCGAACAGCTGGAGGCGTTGGAGGCATACTTCGAAAATTTTGCGTAATAGAAATAAAGAGCTGACAGAACTATGTTCGAACAACGCGTAAATTCTGACGTACTGACCGTTTCTACCGTTAACTCTCAGGATCAGGTAACTCAAAAGCCCCTGCGTGACTCGGTTAAACAGGCACTGAAGAACTATTTTGCTCAACTGAATGGTCAAGATGTTAATGATCTGTATGAGCTGGTATTGGCTGAAGTTGAACAGCCACTGTTGGACATGGTGATGCAATACACCCGTGGTAACCAGACCCGCGCTGCCCTGATGATGGGTATCAACCGCGGTACTCTGCGTAAGAAACTGAAAAAATACGGCATGAACTGATATTAATCAGTAAATTGCTGAATTAAAAAGGCGCTCTTCGGCATGGGGAAGCGCCTTTTTTTATGGCCTGATTTTTGATACTGATCTACTGCCCCACGGCAGCCATCGGCCACCCGCTATGGCCAGGTTGCTGCAGCGATAACGCCGACATAATATTGTCTACCAGCACGGGCGCCTGCTCATAGAGATTGAATTGTTCAGGATCCATTAACCAGTTCTTAATAATTCCTGTAAAAGCGCCATGTAATATAATTAACGTGATTTCGATATTTGTTTCCGCCGGTAATAACCTGTTTCTGACACAACGCTGTAGTACGTCACGGACAATCGCGTAATTAAAGCCAATTCGCTTGCGGATTTCCGTTTCCGGCAGCATATCGCTGGCGAATTCGCATTTGTGATAAAGAATCTGTAACAGCGCCTGCTGTCGGGGTGTTTCGGCAATATATTGCAATCCGGTAATAAATTTTTTACGTAACCCCATTAACGGATTTTGGTTATCCAGTTCCCACTGCTGATGGGGCAATAACTCCCTAAGCGGCGGCTGCTGCTGCCACATTTCATTAAACAACTCCGCCTTGCTGGAAAAATGCCAGTACACCGCTCCACGCGTGACGCCAGCGGCGTCGGCGATATCAGTCAGCGTGGTATTGGTAACGCCGCGCTGTGCGAACTGCTGGATCGCGGACTCAATCAGGAGCTGACGCGTTCTTAATGCGTCCTCTTTGGTTTTTCTGGCCATAACCTTTCCCACTAGCTGCCGAACGGTGAATACAAAATTTACTGATACTTTGGCCAATTTAGCATTCCATCAATATTATTATTTAGCAAAAATGCAGATACCATCACTTAATTCATCGATGTTTTAATACATCAAACAAATATAAAAATAAAACATATTCACCGGAATGATATTAATGAATGATGAGTGAAGAATGTGTCCTTTTTTTTGTTTTTGCGTGCCTTGTTCATTGTTCAAAAATAACTATCCCTTACATCCATCGGTGATTATTTGTAGGATAACGAACCGCTTTAATATTCATTATTTCTTCGCAGATTCGCCGCCCTATCCGGCCCGTAATCTATAAGGAACAGCAATGACGAGTCATGCCAGAGTTTCTCTTTTAGCCAGCCTAATTATCTCCACCTTGTTGCTTACCGGTTGTGATAATTCAGGCGATCAACAGGCGCAGCCGCAAGCGCCTCAGGTTAGCGTACATGTGGTGCGCAGCGAACCGCTCTCCGTTACTACCGAATTACCGGGGCGGACTTCGGCTTTTCGCGTCGCTGAAGTTCGCCCCCAGGTCAGCGGCATTATCCTGAAACGCAATTTTGTCGAGGGCAGCGATATCAAGGCCGGTGAATCGCTCTATCAAATCGACCCGGCCACTTATCAGGCCGCGTGGAACAGCGCCAAAGGCGACGAGGCGAAAGCCGAAGCCGCAGCGGCTATCGCCCATCTGACGGTGAAACGCTATGTCCCTCTGCTGGGAACTCAGTACATCAGTCAGCAAGAGTACGATCAGGCCGTCGCTACCGCACATCAGGCCGATGCCGACGTCGTGGCGGCTAAAGCCGCGGTCGAAAGCGCCCGTATCAACCTTGCGTACACCAAAGTGACCTCGCCGATTGACGGTCGCATTGGTAAATCCAGCGTAACTGAAGGCGCACTGGTGACCAACGGCCAGGCTGACGCCATGGCGACGGTGCAGCAGCTCGATCCGATCTATGTCGACGTGACCGAATCCAGCAACGATTTTATGCGTCTGAAACAGGAAAGCCTGCAGCGTGGTGATGATAGTAAAAGCGTGCAGTTGATTATGGAAAATGGCCAACCCTATTCCCTAAAGGGGTCGCTGCAATTTTCTGATGTGACGGTCGATGAAAGCACCGGGTCTATTACCCTTCGCGCGGTATTCCCTAATCCGCAACACACTCTCCTGCCGGGTATGTTTGTCCGCGCCCGTATCGATGAAGGCATCAATCCGCAAGCGATTCTGGTACCACAGCAGGGGGTTACCCGCACGCCGCGCGGCGATGCCACGGTGATGATCGTCAATGCACAGAACCAGGTGGAAAACCGTGAAGTCACCGCCGCGCAGGCGATAGGCGATAAATGGTTGATCACCAGCGGTCTGCAAAACGGCGACAAAGTCATCGTTAGTGGATTACAAAAGGTTCGCCCTGGCGTCACCGTGAAGGCGACGGAAGATACCGCTGCCCCAGCTGCACAATAAGGTATGAATCGCTATGTCTAAGTTCTTCATCCATCGACCGGTGTTTGCATGGGTGCTGGCAATCATCATGATGATTGCCGGTGGCCTGGCCATCATGCAGCTCCCTATTGCGCAATATCCTACGATCGCGCCGCCTGCGGTGGCGATTTCTGCTACCTATCCTGGCGCGGATGCGCAAACCGTGCAGGACACCGTCACCCAGGTTATCGAACAGAACATGAATGGTATCGATAATCTGATGTACATGTCCTCTACCAGTGATTCATCCGGTAGCGTGACCATCACTCTCACTTTCGAATCCGGCACCGACCCGGATATCGCGCAGGTTCAGGTACAGAACAAACTGCAGCTGGCGACGCCGCTGCTGCCACAGGAAGTACAGCAGCAAGGTATTAGCGTTGAGAAATCCAGCAGCAGCTTCCTGCTGGTTGCCGGTTTTATCTCTGATAATCCAAACACTACCCAGGATGATATTTCCGACTACGTTGCCTCTAACATCAAAGACCCTATTAGCCGCCTTAACGGCGTTGGCGATGTGCAATTGTTCGGCGCGCAATATGCCATGCGTATCTGGCTTGACGGCAACCTGCTGAATAAATATAACCTCACGCCGGTCGATGTTATCAACCAACTGAAGGTGCAAAACGATCAGATTGCCGCCGGGCAACTTGGCGGAACACCATCTGTTAAAGGTCAGCAACTTAACGCCTCGATTATTGCTCAAACTCGCCTGAAAGATCCGGAGGAATTCGGTAAAGTCACGCTGCGGGTTAACGCCGATGGTTCCGTCGTTCGCCTGAAGGATGTGGCGCGCATTGAATTAGGCGGCGAGAACTATAACGTTGTCGCCCGCATTAACGGTAAACCCGCCTCTGGATTGGGGATTAAACTGGCGACTGGCGCCAATGCGCTGGATACCGCTACGGCGATTAAGGCGAAACTTGCCGAGCTGCAGCCCTTCTTCCCGCAAGGGATGAAAGTTGTTTATCCCTACGACACCACGCCGTTCGTTAAAATCTCCATTCACGAAGTGGTGAAAACGCTGTTTGAAGCCATTATCCTCGTCTTCCTCGTGATGTATCTGTTCCTGCAGAACATCCGTGCGACGCTTATCCCGACGATTGCCGTGCCGGTGGTTTTGTTGGGTACCTTTGCGGTACTGGCGATGTTCGGCTACTCCATCAATACGCTAACCATGTTCGGCATGGTGCTGGCGATTGGGCTACTGGTCGATGATGCCATCGTGGTGGTAGAGAACGTCGAGCGCGTGATGGTCGAGGACAAGCTTTCCCCCGTTGAAGCCACAGAGAAATCAATGGAGCAGATTCAGGGGGCGCTGGTTGGTATCGCCATGGTGCTCTCGGCGGTATTCGTCCCGATGGCCTTCTTTGGCGGCTCGACCGGGGCAATTTACCGCCAGTTCTCAATTACTATCGTTTCCGCAATGGCGCTGTCTGTGCTGGTCGCGTTGGTGTTGACTCCGGCGCTGTGCGCAACCATGTTAAAACCGTCATCCGCCGACCATCATGGCAAAAAGGGGTTCTTCGGCTGGTTTAACGCCAGGTTTGACCAAAGCGTTAACCACTACACCAACAGCGTAAGCGGGATCCTGCGAGGCACCGGGCGCTACCTCGTTATCTATCTGCTGATCGTTATCGGCATGGCAATGCTGTTTGTCCGCTTGCCTACATCCTTCCTGCCTGATGAAGACCAGGGTGTGTTCCTGACCATGGTTCAGTTACCTGCTGGCGCTACACAAGAGCGTACGCAAAAGGTGCTCGACTCCGTCAGCGACTACTATCTACAGAAAGAGAAAGCTAATGTTGAGAGCGTGTTCACCGTTAACGGCTTTAGCTTCAGCGGACAAGGACAAAACTCCGGTATGGCGTTTGTCAGTCTGAAACCATGGGAAAAGCGCAGCGGTTCGGAAAACGGCGTTGAAGCCATTATCAAGCGTGCCACCGCCGCATTTAGCCAGATTAAAGATGCAATGGTCTTCCCGTTCAACATGCCGGCCATCATCGAGTTAGGTACCGCGACCGGTTTCGACTTCGAGCTGATTGACCAGGGGGGCTTAGGGCATTCACAGTTGACCCAGGCTCGAAACCAGCTTTTAGGTATGGTAAGACAGCATCCGGATCAACTTGTGCGCGTACGCCCTAACGGTCTGGAGGATACGCCGCAGTTTAAACTTGACGTCGATCAAGAGAAAGCGCAGGCGCTTGGCGTCTCGTTATCCGACATTAACGAAACGATATCAGCTGCGCTGGGCGGCTATTATGTGAACGACTTTATTGACCGCGGCCGCGTGAAGAAAGTCTACGTTCAGGCCGATGCCAGTTTCCGTATGCTGCCTGGTGATATCAATAACATGTATGTCCGCAGCTCTAACGGTGAAATGGTGCCGTTCTCGGCATTTGTTACTTCACGTTGGGTATATGGTTCTCCGCGCCTCGAACGTTACAACGGCCTGCCTTCGATGGAGATCCTCGGCGAAGCAGCTCCGGGTAAGAGTACCGGGGAAGCCATGGCCTTGATGGAGCAACTGGCCAGTAAACTGCCTGCGGGTATCGGTTATGACTGGACCGGCTTGTCTTATCAGGAACGTTTATCAGGTAACCAGGCGCCAGCGCTATATGCTATTTCGCTGATAGTCGTCTTCCTCTGTCTGGCAGCACTCTATGAAAGCTGGTCTATTCCATTCTCAGTTATGCTGGTTGTGCCATTAGGGGTTATCGGCGCATTATTAGCAGCTTCGCTTAGAGGGTTGAATAATGACGTTTATTTCCAGGTTGGCCTGCTAACGACTATTGGTTTATCTGCGAAGAACGCCATTCTTATTGTTGAGTTCGCCAAAGATCTTATGGATAAAGAAGGGAAAGGCATTATTGAGGCAACCCTGGAGGCATCCCGTATGCGTCTACGCCCTATATTAATGACTTCATTAGCCTTTATTCTTGGGGTCATGCCGTTAGTGATTAGCCATGGCGCTGGTAGCGGCGCACAAAACGCTGTCGGTACCGGTGTGATGGGCGGTATGCTTACTGCAACGCTATTGGCCATCTTCTTCGTGCCGGTGTTCTTTGTGGTCGTAAGGCGTCGCTTTACCCGTCACGCAGAATAATCGACTATAATTATCAAGGCGCCACGCGGCGCCTTTTTTTATATTTATCAGAACAACAAGTTAGTAGAAATATTAATTTTTCATCCCCAACTAACGCATTGGTATATCCCTTCCTGCATATTCTCTTCATTATTTCTCATTTCTCTTCACGATATTTACACTGCTCATAATTTGAGATTATTTCCCCTTCCAGGCCCGGGTCATTGCGGTGGTAAAATAAGCTATTCCGTTATGTGTTAACAACGTTGACAGCAAACGGTTATTTAGAGGTAATACCATGAAAAAATTAATATTAGTGACATTGTTAGCAACGTTGCTTGCTGGCTGTGCTCATGATTCCCCGTGCGTGCCTGTCTATGACTCGCAGGGCCGACTGGTGCATACCAATACCTGTGTAAAAGGCACAACACAGGATAACTGGGAAACGGCTGGCGCGATCGCCGGTGGGGCCGCAGCGGTTGCCGGTCTCACGTTAGGTATCGTGGCGCTGACTCGTTAGCAATTCCTCTCCATGAATGCTCAGCCTGGAGGCGTTCCCTTTGGCTCAGTCGCCAGAAAGACAAAAGGCCCAGTCGTATGACTGGGCCTTTTGTTTACGTTGATATGGCAGCGGCTTTCCCCGGAGGCGGTGCTGCGCACCTTTTCCGGGCTACGGGTTGCGTAGCCCCGGTAAGCGCAGCGACACCGGGGGAGATGGCGGCGTGTCTGGCCGCAAAAGACAAAAGCAGAAAGCCCGTCTTCCGACTGAGCCTTTCGTTTACGTTGCTATGGCAGCGGCTTTCCCCGGAGGCGGCGCGATGCGCCTTTTCCGGGCTACGGGTTGCGTAGCCCCGGTAAGCGTAGCGCCACCGGGGAACTGGTGCCGCGTCTGGCCGCAAAACATAAAAACAAAAGGCCCAGTCTTTCGACTGAGCCTTTCGTTTTATTTGATGCCTGGCAGTTTATGGCGGGCGTCCTTCCCGCCACCCTCCGGGCCGTTGCTGCGCAACGTTCAAATCCGCTCCCGGCGGATTTGTCCCTACTCCGTAGAGCGCTCACCGACAAACAACAGATAAAACAAAAGGCCCAGTCTTTCGACTGAGCCTTTGGTTTTATTTGATGCCTGGCAATTCCCTACTCTCACATGGGGAGACCCCACACTACCATCGGCGCTACGGCGTTTCACTTCTGAGTTCGGCATGGGGTCAGGTGGGACCACCGCGCTCTCGTCGCCAGGCAAATTCTTTACAAGTGCCGAACTTTAACCTAAAAAGTGGTGCTGATACCCAGAGTCGAACTGGGGACCTCACCCTTACCAAGGGTGCGCTCTACCAACTGAGCCATATCAGCACGCTAAATTTGATGCCTGGCAGTTCCCTACTCTCACATGGGGAGACCCCACACTACCATCGGCGCTACGGCGTTTCACTTCTGAGTTCGGCATGGGGTCAGGTGGGACCACCGCGCTATCGCCGCCAGGCAAATTCTGTTTTATCAGCCCGTCTTATCGACGCACTGATTAATCTGTATCACGCTGAAAATCATCTCAAATCCGCCAAAACAGCTTCGGCGTTGTAAGGTTAAGCCTCACGGTTCATTAGTATCGGTTAGCTCAACGTATCGCTACGCTTACACACCCGACCTATCAACGTCATCGTCTTTAACGTTCCTTCAGGAGACTTAAAGTCTCAGGGAGAACTCATCTCGGGGCAAGTTTCGTGCTTAGATGCTTTCAGCACTTATCTCTTCCGCATTTAGCTACCGGGCAATGCCATTGGCATGACAACCCGAACACCAGTGATGCGTCCACTCCGGTCCTCTCGTACTAGGAGCAGCCCCCCTCAATTCTCCAGCGCCCACGGCAGATAGGGACCGAACTGTCTCACGACGTTCTAAACCCAGCTCGCGTACCACTTTAAATGGCGAACAGCCATACCCTTGGGACCTACTTCAGCCCCAGGATGTGATGAGCCGACATCGAGGTGCCAAACACCGCCGTCGATATGAACTCTTGGGCGGTATCAGCCTGTTATCCCCGGAGTACCTTTTATCCGTTGAGCGATGGCCCTTCCATTCAGAACCACCGGATCACTATGACCTGCTTTCGCACCTGCTCGCGCCGTCACGCTCGCAGTCAAGCTAGCTTATGCCATTGCACTAACCTCCTGATGTCCGACCAGGATTAGCTAACCTTCGTGCTCCTCCGTTACTCTTTGGGAGGAGACCGCCCCAGTCAAACTACCCACCAGACACTGTCCGCAACCCCGGTCAGGGGCCAACGTTAGAACATCAAACATTAAAGGGTGGTATTTCAAGGTTGGCTCCACGCAGACTGGCGTCCACGCTTCAAAGCCTCCCACCTATCCTACACATCAAGGCTCAATGTTCAGTGTCAAGCTATAGTAAAGGTTCACGGGGTCTTTCCGTCTTGCCGCGGGTACACTGCATCTTCACAGCGAGTTCAATTTCACTGAGTCTCGGGTGGAGACAGCCTGGCCATCATTACGCCATTCGTGCAGGTCGGAACTTACCCGACAAGGAATTTCGCTACCTTAGGACCGTTATAGTTACGGCCGCCGTTTACCGGGGCTTCGATCAAGAGCTTCTCCTTACGGATAACCCCATCAATTAACCTTCCGGCACCGGGCAGGCGTCACACCGTATACGTCCACTTTCGTGTTTGCACAGTGCTGTGTTTTTAATAAACAGTTGCAGCCAGCTGGTATCTTCGACTGATTTCAGCTCCACCCGCAGGGGCTTCACCTACATATCAGCGTGCCTTCTCCCGAAGTTACGGCACCATTTTGCCTAGTTCCTTCACCCGAGTTCTCTCAAGCGCCTTGGTATTCTCTACCTGACCACCTGTGTCGGTTTGGGGTACGATTTGATGTTACCTGATGCTTAGAGGCTTTTCCTGGAAGCAGGGCATTTGTTACTTCAGCACCGTAGTGCCTCGTCATCACACCTCAGCGTTAATAAGGTACCGGATTTACCTGGAACCTCCGCCTACATGCTTAAACCGGGACAACCGTCGCCCGGCTAACATAGCCTTCTCCGTCCCCCCTTCGCAGTAACACCAAGTACAGGAATATTAACCTGTTTCCCATCGACTACGCCTTTCGGCCTCGCCTTAGGGGTCGACTCACCCTGCCCCGATTAACGTTGGACAGGAACCCTTGGTCTTCCGGCGTGCGGGCTTTTCACCCGCATTATCGTTACTTATGTCAGCATTCGCACTTCTGATACCTCCAGCAACCCTCACAGGCCACCTTCGCAGGCTTACAGAACGCTCCCCTACCCAACAACACATAGTGTCGCTGCCGCAGCTTCGGTGCACAGTTTAGCCCCGTTACATCTTCCGCGCAGGCCGACTCGACCAGTGAGCTATTACGCTTTCTTTAAATGATGGCTGCTTCTAAGCCAACATCCTGGCTGTCTGTGCCTTCCCACATCGTTTCCCACTTAACTGTGACTTTGGGACCTTAGCTGGCGGTCTGGGTTGTTTCCCTCTTCACGACGGACGTTAGCACCCGCCGTGTGTCTCCCGTGATAACATTCTTCGGTATTCGTAGTTTGCATCGGGTTGGTAAGTCGGGATGACCCCCTAGCCGAAACAGTGCTCTACCCCCGAAGATGAGTTCACGAGGCGCTACCTAAATAGCTTTCGGGGAGAACCAGCTATCTCCCGGTTTGATTGGCCTTTCACCCCCAGCCACAAGTCATCCGCTAATTTTTCAACATTAGTCGGTTCGGTCCTCCAGTTAGTGTTACCCAACCTTCAACCTGCCCATGGCTAGATCACCGGGTTTCGGGTCTATACCCTGCAACTTAACGCCCAGTTAAGACTCGGTTTCCCTGCGGCTCCCCTATACGGTTAACCTTGCTACAGAATATAAGTCGCTGACCCATTATACAAAAGGTACGCAGTCACACCCGAAGGTGCTCCCACTGCTTGTACGTACACGGTTTCAGGTTCTTTTTCACTCCCCTCGCCGGGGTTCTTTTCGCCTTTCCCTCACGGTACTGGTTCACTATCGGTCAGTCAGGAGTATTTAGCCTTGGAGGATGGTCCCCCCATATTCAGACAGGATACCACGTGTCCCGCCCTACTCTTCGAGTTCACAGCCTGTGCATTTTGGTGTACGGGACTATCACCCTGTACCGTCGGACTTTCCAGACCGTTCCACTAACACACAAGCTGATTCAGACTCTGGGCTGCTCCCCGTTCGCTCGCCGCTACTGGGGGAATCTCGGTTGATTTCTTTTCCTCGGGGTACTTAGATGTTTCAGTTCCCCCGGTTCGCCTCGTTAACCTATGTATTCAGTTAACGATAGTGTGACGAATCACACTGGGTTTCCCCATTCGGACATCGCCGGCTATAACGGTTCATATCACCTTACCGACGCTTTTCGCAGATTAGCACGTCCTTCATCGCCTCTGACTGCCAGGGCATCCACCGTGTACGCTTAGTCGCTTAACCTCACAACCCGAAGATGTTTCGTAAAACATTTTCGTGTCGCGAAAATTTGAGAGACTCGAACACACATTGACTGTGTGTCGTTTCAATTTTCAGCTTGATCCAGATTTTTAAAGAGCAAATATCTCAAACGTCACCCGAAGATGAGTTTTGAGATATGTCGGCGCGCGTCTTTCACTCACGAACCAGCAAGTGGCGTCCCCTAGGGGATTCGAACCCCTGTTACCGCCGTGAAAGGGCGGTGTCCTGGGCCTCTAGACGAAGGGGACACTGAAGTCTCAATCGCAAGACGCCTTGCTTCTTTACTTTCATCAGACAATCTGTGTGAGCACTGCAAAGGCAGGTTCTTTAAGGTAAGGAGGTGATCCAACCGCAGGTTCCCCTACGGTTACCTTGTTACGACTTCACCCCAGTCATGAATCACAAAGTGGTAAGCGCCCTCCCGAAGGTTAAGCTACCTACTTCTTTTGCAACCCACTCCCATGGTGTGACGGGCGGTGTGTACAAGGCCCGGGAACGTATTCACCGTAGCATTCTGATCTACGATTACTAGCGATTCCGACTTCATGGAGTCGAGTTGCAGACTCCAATCCGGACTACGACATACTTTATGAGGTCCGCTTGCTCTCGCGAGGTCGCTTCTCTTTGTATATGCCATTGTAGCACGTGTGTAGCCCTACTCGTAAGGGCCATGATGACTTGACGTCATCCCCACCTTCCTCCAGTTTATCACTGGCAGTCTCCTTTGAGTTCCCGGCCGGACCGCTGGCAACAAAGGATAAGGGTTGCGCTCGTTGCGGGACTTAACCCAACATTTCACAACACGAGCTGACGACAGCCATGCAGCACCTGTCTCAGAGTTCCCGAAGGCACCAAAGCATCTCTGCTAAGTTCTCTGGATGTCAAGAGTAGGTAAGGTTCTTCGCGTTGCATCGAATTAAACCACATGCTCCACCGCTTGTGCGGGCCCCCGTCAATTCATTTGAGTTTTAACCTTGCGGCCGTACTCCCCAGGCGGTCGACTTAACGCGTTAGCTCCGGAAGCCACGCCTCAAGGGCACAACCTCCAAGTCGACATCGTTTACGGCGTGGACTACCAGGGTATCTAATCCTGTTTGCTCCCCACGCTTTCGCACCTGAGCGTCAGTCTTTGTCCAGGGGGCCGCCTTCGCCACCGGTATTCCTCCAGATCTCTACGCATTTCACCGCTACACCTGGAATTCTACCCCCCTCTACAAGACTCTAGCCTGCCAGTTTCGAATGCAGTTCCCAGGTTGAGCCCGGGGATTTCACATCCGACTTGACAGACCGCCTGCGTGCGCTTTACGCCCAGTAATTCCGATTAACGCTTGCACCCTCCGTATTACCGCGGCTGCTGGCACGGAGTTAGCCGGTGCTTCTTCTGCGAGTAACGTCAATCACCAAGGTTATTAACCTTAATGCCTTCCTCCTCGCTGAAAGTACTTTACAACCCGAAGGCCTTCTTCATACACGCGGCATGGCTGCATCAGGCTTGCGCCCATTGTGCAATATTCCCCACTGCTGCCTCCCGTAGGAGTCTGGACCGTGTCTCAGTTCCAGTGTGGCTGGTCATCCTCTCAGACCAGCTAGGGATCGTCGCCTAGGTGAGCCATTACCCCACCTACTAGCTAATCCCATCTGGGCACATCTGATGGCATGAGGCCCGAAGGTCCCCCACTTTGGTCTTGCGACGTTATGCGGTATTAGCTACCGTTTCCAGTAGTTATCCCCCTCCATCAGGCAGTTTCCCAGACATTACTCACCCGTCCGCCGCTCGTCACCCGAGAGCAAGCTCTCTGTGCTACCGCTCGACTTGCATGTGTTAGGCCTGCCGCCAGCGTTCAATCTGAGCCATGATCAAACTCTTCAATTTAAGTTTGATGCTCGTGAATTAAACTTCGTAATGAATTACGTATGTTCACTCAGAGACTTGGTATTCATTTTTCGTCCGAGGACGTTAAGAATCCATGTCACTTTGAGTGCCCACACAGATTGTCTGATAAATTGTTAAAGAGCAGTTGCGACGCGCTTTAGCGCTCTGTCGCGAGGTGGCGTATATTACGCTTTCCTCTTTCAGAGTCAACCCTGAATTTCAGAATTTTTCTCTTCAACCGAACCGGCTGTTTGTGTGAAGTGATTCACATCTGCCGTGTCAGTGGGTGCGCATTATAGGGATCCCATTTTTTTGCACAAGCCTTTTTTCGATCTTTTTTTCTGAATGATGGTTTTTCGCGCTTTTCGCGCTGTTATTGCTCAAATAGCTCAATTTTTATCAGAAAAAGGGGTTGCGGGAGCGCCTGAAAGCTACCAAAGTCTGCTTATCTACCCTGATGTTGAGGCAGTCATGTCCAGTAATATACTTCCTTATAAAGAATTATTTCCCCAAATCGGTCTGCGGGTGATGGTGGATCCCAGCAGCGTTGTGATAGGCGACGTCAGAATTGCCGATGATGTAAGCATTTGGCCACTGGTCGCCATCCGCGGCGACGTGAACTATGTGTCAATCGGCGCACGTTCTAATATTCAGGACGGCAGCGTCCTGCATGTCACCCACAAGTCTTCTTATAACCCTGAAGGTAATCCGCTGCTCATCGGTGAGGATGTTACCGTCGGGCATAAGGTCATGCTGCACGGTTGCACTATCGGCAATCGCATTCTTGTCGGAATGGGGTCAATTCTGCTGGATGGCGTGGTAGTAGAGGATGACGTGATGATCGGCGCCGGCAGCCTGGTTCCGCAAAACAAGCGTCTGGAAAGCGGATACCTCTACTTTGGCAATCCGGTAAAACAAATCCGCCCCCTGACGGAGGCGGAATATGCAGGGCTGAAGTATTCAGCCAACAACTATGTGAAGTGGAAAGACGACTACCTGGATCAGGAAAACCAGACCCAACCCTGAGGGTCTTCTTGCCGATCGCGAATTAGCGCTTCCGCTTCATCTTCCAGATCCCAGCGATGTTCACTAAATAGAGCCAGCCACTGCGCTGGCTCATCGCCACCGAATCGTTGCTGCAGTGTCTTACCCCGAATAGCGCAGGTTAACTGCATACCATTGACCAGCGCCGGGAATAGGATGCATTGACGTTCAGCGTCCCACTCTTCTCTATCGGGAAATTGGATCGCCTGGTTCACGCATTCAGTTCCTGATGTAAAACGGCAATTACCGGAGCAATTTCCGGTAGCGTACCGTGCCACAGCAGAACGGCATGTGCGGCCTGAGCCACCAGCATACCTAATCCATCCGCCAGTTTTTTAGCGCCATACTGCTGGCACCAATGCAGAAATGGCGTATTTCCTTTCTGATAAAACATGTCATAGCAGTAAACGTCGGCATGAATTAACGAGGAAGGTATTGCCGGGATATCGCCACTTATACCGCTGGACGTCGCGTTAATAATGAGGTCAAACTGGTGGCCTTCCAGTTTATCCAGCGGTAACGCGCTAACGCTGCCGGTATGAGCAAAAAGCGTTGCCAGCTCATGAGCGCGGGAAAAAGTACGGTTAACAATAGTGACCGCGCAATCTAAAGAGAGCAGCGGTAACAATACACCACGCGATGCGCCGCCTGCGCCAATCAATAAAATCCTCATACCAGGTTTGATAAACCCCAGGCGCTCTAAATCGCTTAATAACCCTATGCCATCCGTATTGTCGCCAAGCAGACGGCCATCTTCCAGGCGCTTCAACGTATTGACTGCACCAGCCAGCGCGGCGCGTTCAGTGAGTTCATCGGCACGGGCAAAAGCTTCCTCTTTAAAGGGAACGGTCACGTTAGCGCCCTTACCGCCCGTGTTGAAAAAAGCGTCCAGGGTATTCACAAAATCATCTAATGGCGCCAGTACCCGACCGTAGGGGTGCGCAATATGTAACTGTTCGGCAAACAACTGATGAATGGAAGGCGACTTGCTATGCGCTATAGGGTTACCAAAAACGGCATAAGTTTCCATAAATTACCCCTGGCGGAACTGTTCACCCGTCAGGGCATCACGGATTTCAGATGGGTTTTGCCGCCCGCCCGTTGCGCCATCCACCACCGGGAAACTATCGCCAAACTGGGCACGTACTTCAGCAGTAGTCCGGCACGGCGGCTGACCGGTTAAGTTGGCGCTCGTTGAGACCAGCGGCTTTCCGTAGGCTTCACATAATTCAATTACCAGTGGATGATCGGTAACGCGCACGGCCAGCGAATCAAAGCGCCCCGTCAGCCAGCGTGGGGTATCCGGACGCGCCGGGAACACGAACGTCACCGGGCCGGGCCAACAGGAAAAGATAGCTTCACGCTGGGCGTCGCTTAACCGGGAATCATCAATATACGGTTTCAACTGTTCAAAGCTAGCGGCGATAAGAATCAGTCCCTTTTCAACAGGGCGCTGTTTTAACGCCAGAAGACGCATCACGGCCGTTTCGCTATCCGGATCGCAACCAACGCCAAATACCGCTTCGGTTGGATAGGCGATAACATGTTCATTATTCAGTACCGCCACAGCCTGTGCGACGGTTTCTGAGGGCAGGTTTTTATTCACTTATTTGTTCCGCCGGGATCGGCTTTCCACATTGTTTACTGGCGCAAAAGCGTTTAACGCCCTGCGCGGTTTTCTTTTCTATTAATAGCGGGTAATGGCATTCAGGGCATTCGCCCGCCACCGGTTTAAAATTAATAACGAACTGGCAATCAGGGTAGCGATCGCAGGAGTGAAAGGTTTTACCGAAACGGGAGCGACGCTGCACCAGATGACCCTGTCCGCATTGCGGACACGCGATAGCGGTCTCATCAGGTTTATCAATCAGCTCGGTATGTTCGCATTCGGGATAACGACTGCAGCCGATGAACATACCAAAGCGCCCCTGGCGTAACACCATAACAGCGCCGCAAGATGGGCACTCTTGCCCCTCCAGTACCTTGACGATATGTCCATCCGCCTGACTTTTCAGGGGACGGACATAGTCACAGTCCGGATAGTGAGAACAGCCGAGAAACGGGCCATGTTTCCCGGAACGAATCACCAGTTCGGCCCCGCACTGCGGGCAGGGCTCGTTTTTACGCACCGAAAACAGTGCTGATTTGGTCATAACAACTCGATGTTGCTGCAATAAGATTAATGCAGCATACCTTCATTTACTTCGAAGAGTAATTCTTCCATTTGCTGATAGGCGTTTTCACAGCCCGGAATATTAAACAGAACCATCAGGATCACCCATTTCAGGTCTTCCAGTTCAAACTCTGCCGTATCCAGCGCCAGTACGCGCTCTATCACCATTTCTCGCGTTTCGAGGTTCAACACCTGGATCTGCTCGAGGAAGAGTAAAAATCCTCGACAGCTGGCATCCAGACGCTGGCACTCTTCATCGGTATATACCCGAAGAGAGAGCGGGTCGGAGGCGAGCTGCATGGGTTCAACGAGACCTTCCTGATAATCAGCCAGTTTCTCGAGCCACATTAACGCGTTATAGATGTCTTCCCGCTCAAAACCCGCATCGGTCAGATCCCGCGTCAGTTTGTCCTGATCCACGCGCATTTCTGCTTCGTTATGGATATAAGTCTCAAACAAATACATGAGTACGTCGAACATGGCTTGCCCTCCTTAATCGGACATAGCCGCCGGGTACAGCTGCGATCCAGCCTGCTAACTCCAGTTCAAGTAGCTGGGCTACGGTTACTGGCACAGATTGGCCGGCACGTTCAGCGACAACGTCAACAGGTGTTACCTCATCTCCTACGTTAGCCAGGAGCTCTGGAAATGGCAATGCTACAGGAGGCTGATCTGCGTAATTATTTAGCAAATCAGCGGTCTCTTCCCGCGCTGACAGCTCATATTGCCAATACTCAAGGATCTCTTCCGGCGCGGTAACGGGAACCGCTCCCTGCTTTATCAGCCAGTGCGGCCCTTCAGAGCCTGGATTGCCAATTGGCCCAGGCAGGGCAAATACATCTCTACCCTGTTCCAGCGCGCAGCGGACAGTTACCAGGGAACCGCTTTTCAAGGCGGCCTCTATCACCAGAACCCCAGCGCTTAACCCGCTGATAATCCGGTTGCGGCGTGGGAAATTCCCCGGTAACGGTCGCGCAGAGAGAGGAAATTCGGAAAGTAGCGCGCCGCCGCTTTCCTCGATCTGCTTTGCTAAAGCCCGATGCCGGTGCGGATAGATATCAGATAAACCATTGCCTAATACGGCGATGGTTTTTCCCTTTACCGCCAACGCCCCGCGATGGGCAATGCCGTCAATCCCCAACGCCAGACCGCTAGTAATGGTCAAGCCATACCGCGCCAGCGCTTCACTGAATGCCTTTCCCCACCGCGCGCCGTACCACGAGTGCGCGCGGCTCCCAATGATCGCCAACTGTCGGCTACACAAGAGATCAACATTACCGCACACCAGCAGCGCGCCGGGATAATCGTCGATAGCGCGTAGCTGCGGCGGGTAGCGTGCATGATCCGCTGAAAGCAAATGATGTTCTGGTTGCTCTAACCATTGCAGTGAGGCGTCAATCTCCTGTTGCTTAAAGGCAAGAAACTGTATTGCCTGCGCTTTAGTTAAACCGGCCTCATGCAACGTTTCATTATCCGCATGACCTGCGCCAGCCAGCCGTCGCGCAACTAATACCATTTTATCGCCGTACAGGTTATTCACCCGCATCAGACGCAGCCAAATCTCCGTGGGCGTCATCCGTTCCCCCCTGCCATTAGCGGCTCAGCCAATCCTTGTGATTGGTTAGCGAGACTGTCAATTAGAGGGGGTTTTGTCTAGAATAGAGGTAATAATCTTATCAACTACTGAATACGACTCTGGATCTTTATGGCAGTTTTGCAAGTGTTACATATTCCGGACGAGCGCCTTCGCAAAGTCGCCGAGCCGGTCAAAGAAGTGAATGCAGAAATTCAGCGTATCGTCGATGATATGTTCGACACGATGTACGCTGAAGAAGGTATTGGTCTGGCCGCCACGCAGGTGGATATCCATCAGCGTATTATCGTTATTGATGTCTCGGAAAACCGTGAAGAGCGCCTGGTGCTCATCAACCCAGAGCTACTCGAAAAGGACGGCGAAACCGGCATTGAAGAAGGTTGTCTGTCGATTCCGGAACAACGTGCGCTGGTTCCACGTGCCGAAACCGTAAAAATCCGCGCGTTGGACCGTGAAGGCAACGCTTTCGAGCTGGAAGCTGATGGCTTGTTGGCTATCTGTATCCAGCATGAAATGGATCACCTGGTCGGTAAGCTGTTCATTGACTATCTGTCGCCGCTCAAACAGCAGCGCATTCGCCAGAAAGTTGAGAAACTGGATCGTTTACGCGCCCGTGCCTGATAACAAGGATTAACGTGTCACAAACACTACGTATCATTTTCGCCGGAACCCCCGACTTTGCAGCGCGTCACCTTGACGCGCTGTTGTCGTCTGAACATCAGGTGGTTGGCGTATTTACTCAGCCCGACCGCCCTGCTGGTCGCGGCAAAAAATTGATGCCGAGCCCGGTAAAAGTGCTGGCTGAAGCCAACAATCTACCGGTCTTCCAGCCATCCTCCCTACGTCCGCAGGAAAATCAGCAACTGGTTGCCGATCTTAACGCCGATGTTATGGTCGTCGTGGCTTATGGACTGATCCTGCCGAAAGCGGTTCTTGAAATGCCGCGTTTGGGCTGCATTAACGTTCACGGCTCCCTGCTTCCTCGCTGGCGCGGCGCAGCGCCGATTCAGCGTTCGCTATGGGCTGGCGATGCCGAAACCGGTGTCACCATCATGCAGATGGACGTCGGTCTTGATACCGGCGACATGCTGTATAAGCTCTCCTGCCCGATTACCGCGGAAGATACCAGCGGTAGCCTGTACGATAAGCTGGCCGACCTTGGCCCAGAGGGTCTACTGGCGACCTTAGCGCAGCTGGCCGATGGTAGCGCAGAGCCTGAAGTTCAGGACGAATCGCTAGTCAGTTACGCCGAGAAGCTGAGTAAGGAAGAGGCCCGTATTGATTGGTCGCTTTCCGCAGAACAGCTCGAACGCTGTATCCGCGCATTTAATCCCTGGCCAATGAGCTGGCTGGAAATCGATGAGCAACCGGTGAAGGTGTGGCGTGCATCCGTTATTGCAGAATCCGCCAACGCAGAGCCAGGCACTATCGTTGCAGCAACCAAGCAAGGGATCCAGGTTGCCACCGGCAACGGTATTCTGAATCTGGAATCACTGCAGCCGGCAGGGAAAAAAGCGATGAGTGCCCAGGATTTACTGAACTCTCGCCGGGAATGGTTTATCCCCGGAAACCGCCTTGCCTGACGCACTTCTCTTCTAAAGCCCGGGTTCGCCGGGCATTTTTATTTTTGCGCTTATGAAAAAGAATAGTAATTTACGCAGCCTGGCAGCCCAGGCTATTGAGCAGGTCGTAGAGAAAGGCCAGTCTTTAAGCAATGTTCTGCCGCCGCTTCAGCAAAAAGTGAGCGAAAAAGACAAAGCGCTGCTGCAGGAGCTGTGCTTCGGCGTCTTGCGTACCTTAAGCCAACTCGAGTGGCTGATTGGTAAACTAATGGCGCGTCCGATGACCGGCAAACAGCGTACCGTACATTTCCTGATCATGGTCGGCCTGTATCAGCTACTTTATACGCGAATTCCCCCGCACGCCGCGCTGGCGGAAACGGTGGAAGGCGCGGTGGCAATTAAGCGTCCGCAGCTTAAAGGGCTTATCAATGGCGTATTACGCCAGTTTCAGCGCCAACAGGAAGAGCTGCTGGCCGAATTCGCCCAGCATGAGAACCGTTATCTCCATCCTAAATGGCTGCTTAAACGTCTGCAGCAGGCCTGGCCGGAACAATGGCAGGATGTTGTGTCAGCTAATAATTTACGCCCGCCAATGTGGCTGCGTGTGAATCGCAGTCATCATTCGCGAGATGAATGGCTCTCTCTGCTGGAAGACGCGGGTTTACAGGGTTTCGCTCACCCGGACTATCCGGATGCCGTCCGTCTTGCCTCCCCGGCCCCGGTCCATGCGTTACCGGGATTTGATGAAGGCTGGGTCACCGTTCAGGACGCCTCAGCTCAGGGCTGCATGCGCTACTTGCAACCGGAAAACGGCGAGCGCATTCTCGATCTCTGTGCGGCGCCGGGCGGCAAGACGACGCATATTCTGGAAGTCGCGCCGCAGGCAAATCTAATGGCGGTCGACATCGACCAGCAGCGTCTGTCTCGTGTCTATGACAACCTGAAACGTCTGGGTATGAAAGCGGAAGTGAAACAGGGCGATGGCCGCTATCCTGAACAGTGGTGCGGCGATGAGCAGTTCGACCGTATTTTGCTTGATGCGCCATGTTCGGCCACTGGCGTTATCCGTCGGCATCCGGATATTAAATGGCTGCGCCGGGATCGCGATATCGCCGAGCTGGCGCAATTACAGGCAGAAATTCTCGATGCCACCTGGGCTCATCTGAAACCGGGCGGTACGCTGGTCTATGCGACATGCTCTATTTTGCCGGAAGAGAATAGCCAACAGATCGCCGCCTTCCTGGCCCGTACCAGAGATGCCGAACTCCATGAGACAGGGACGCCGGAAAACCCGGGTCAGCAAAATCTGCCAGGGGCGGAAGAAGGCGATGGCTTCTTTTACGCTAAGCTAATCAAAAAGCGGAATTAATGGGTCACTGCTGATGAAGATTATTATTCTTGGCGCCGGACAGGTAGGCGGCACGCTGGCGGAAAATCTCGTCGGCGAAAACAACGATATTACCCTGGTCGATACCAATGGCGACCGTTTGCGCGGTCTGCAGGATAAGTTCGATCTCCGCGTCGTTCAGGGCCACGGTTCTCATCCGCGCGTGCTGCGTGAAGCTGGCGCCGATGATGCCGATATGCTGGTCGCCGTGACCAGCTCAGATGAGACCAACATGGTGGCCTGTCAGGTCGCCTATTCACTGTTTAATACGCCGAATCGTATCGCCCGAATTCGTTCACCGGATTACGTTCGCGATGCCGATAAACTTTTTCATTCAGAAGCGGTACCAATTGACCATCTGATTGCTCCGGAGCAATTAGTCATCGATAACATCTACCGTCTGATTGAATATCCGGGCGCGCTTCAGGTAGTGAACTTCGCTGAAGGGAAAGTGAGCCTGGCCGTTGTGAAGGCTTATTACGGTGGACCACTGGTCGGTAATGCACTATCAACGATGCGTGAACATATGCCGCACATCGACACGCGCGTTGCAGCAATTTTCCGCCACGACCGACCAATTCGCCCACAGGGATCAACCATCGTTGAAGCTGGCGACGAAGTCTTCTTTATCGCCGCATCGCAACATATTCGCGCCGTAATGAGCGAACTCCAACGTCTGGAGAAACCCTACAAGCGCATTATGCTGGTCGGCGGCGGCAACATCGGCGCGGGTCTCGCGCACCGCCTGGAGAAAGACTACAGCGTGAAGTTGATCGAGCGCGATCAACAGCGTGCCGCTGAGCTTGCCGAAAAGCTGCAGAATACGATCGTCTTTTATGGCGATGCGTCGGATCAAGAGTTACTGGCGGAAGAGCACATCGATCAAGTCGATCTCTTTATTGCCGTCACCAATGATGACGAAGCCAATATCATGTCGGCAATGCTGGCCAAGCGGATGGGCGCGAAGAAGGTCATGGTGCTGATCCAGCGTCGCGCTTATGTCGATCTGGTTCAGGGAAGCGTGATTGATATTGCTATATCCCCGCAGCAAGCCACTATTTCTGCACTGCTGAGCCACGTACGTAAAGCTGATATTGTCGGTGTTTCGTCGCTACGCCGCGGCGTTGCCGAAGCGATTGAGGCCGTCGCGCATGGCGATGAAAGCACCTCTCGGGTAGTTGGCCGTTCAATTGATGAAATTAAGCTGCCGCCGGGAACGATTATTGGCGCGGTAGTGCGCGGTAATGACGTAATGATCGCCAATAATAATTTACGTATTGAGCAAGGCGACCACGTAATTATGTTCCTGACCGACAAGAAATTTATCTCCGACGTTGAGAGACTATTCCAGCCGAGCCCGTTCTTCCTGTAATTACAATGGGCGTCGCTCAGACGCCTTTTTATTATCCCTTATTTATCAATGGATAATATTTTCCGGCAATTATTCAACAGCAATGGAAAATGGAAATACATTTGATAAACTTATCAATGTCAGCTGGCTCAAGGAGAGTAAAATGGGTATGTTAAAAGAATTCCGCGAATTCGCAATGCGCGGGAATGTTGTCGATTTGGCAGTGGGTGTCATCATTGGTGCAGCATTCGGTAAAATTGTATCGTCTTTAGTGGCCGATATTATTATGCCTCCGCTGGGTTTGCTCATTGGCGGGATCGACTTTAAACAGTTCGCCGTTACGCTACGCGATGCGCAGGGGGATGTCCCGGCCGTTGTCATGCATTATGGCGTGTTTATTCAGAACGTCTTCGATTTCATCATCGTCGCCTTCGCGATTTTCATGGCGATCAAACTGATGAATAAACTGAACCGTAAGAAAGAAGAAGCGCCTGCCGCTCCGGCGCCGAGTAAAGAAGAAGTCCTTCTGAGTGAAATCCGCGATCTGTTAAAAGAACAAAATAACCGTTCTTAATCAGCACACAGAAAGCAGAAGGCCAGTGGTAAAAAAGCGATTCGCTTGCTTGCCACTGGCCTCCCGGTCATTACGTCCTGCATGTTTTTCTTTACGTTGATAGCTTCCTTTCCCTTTCTTATTTTTCTCAACGCGCTGTCTGAATAATGGGTCATGCAGTAATGCCTCAATCGCATTATCTTTAATTTGCCCTTTGGTATGCTGATAGCGACTCATAGTAACTCCAGTTAATGTATGAATTCGGCGCGAGTGTAGATCCGCGCGCGGAAAAAATCAACGCCCGGCATGGCTACCGCTGGCGCCTTGCTCTAAAGCTTCAAGAATTGAGCAGTAAACGCTACTGTGCGCCGTGCCGCAGCAGGCATCATTCAGCCGCTGTAAAGAACGCCGCATCGTTTCCAGTTCTTTAATACGCGCTTCGACTTCACTTAGCCGGGCCTGGACGATCCCTTTAGACTCCTGGCAAGTATGATGTTCGGGATCGATACGGATCGATAATAATTCGCGGATCGACTCCAGAGTGAAGCCTAATTGCCGGGCATAACGGATAAAACGCAGTCGCTGCAGATCGTTATCCGAATAGAGGCGAAAACCGCCTTCAGTGCGGATGTCGTGATCCATCATTTGCTGCTTTTCATAATAGCGGATGGTATCCGGGGTGACATCAGCCAGTTTGGCCAGCTCGCCAATACGATACATAGCTACTCCTCGTTAATTTTGTGCCACAGTCTATCGGCATAATCACCGCGTAGAAAATCGGTATTCATCCCTGCCTGACGTAATTTCAGCTCAAACAGAGTCAAGCGACGGTTTAACTCGGCATACCGCGGGTCGTCATGCTCAACGGTCTTGAGTAGGTCGCTCAACGCCATGGCATCTCTACGTAACTCGAGTTCAGGTGGTAAACAGCCGGCATTTTTTAATAAGCGGTAACCGGCGCGTAGTTCCGGCGGCACATGTGAATCATCATCCAGCGCCAGCGGTTCACCGCTGCCCGTCAGATTATCAAACTCGCCTTTAGATTGTGCGTCGAGGATGTGGCGTTCTGCCCACTGGTCCAGTAACCACATTATACGGCTCCCAGGGATGAACAAAAAGAGTACAGATAGTGTAATGAAGTGGGGTGGCGGTAGATATAAAAAAACCCGCCGGGGCGGGTTTTTTTACGTTACTACAGATTACTCTGCAGCAGCTTCTGCTTTCAGCTCAGCACGATCAACCAGCTCGATGTATGCCATCGGCGCGTTGTCGCCTGCACGGAAGCCACACTTCAGAATGCGAGTGTAACCACCGGCGCGGCTCGCGAAACGCGGGCCCAGCTCGTTAAACAGTTTTGCCACGATCTCGTTATCACGAGTGCGGGCGAATGCCAGACGACGATTAGCAACGCTATCAGTCTTGGCAAGAGTAATCAGCGGCTCAACTACGCGACGCAGTTCTTTCGCTTTCGGCAGGGTCGTCTTGATGATCTCATGACGAACCAGCGAACCTGCCATGTTACGGAACATAGCCTGGCGATGGCTGCTGTTGCGGTTCAGTTGACGACCACTCTTACGATGGCGCATGACCTTATCCTTCTCAGTAAAACCTTAACCTGTGATCCGGTTACTCGTCAGCAATGCTTGCCGGTGGCCAGTTTTCCAGGCGCATGCCCAGAGACAGACCACGTGAAGCCAGCACGTCTTTAATCTCGGTAAGAGATTTTTTACCCAGGTTCGGCGTTTTCAGCAACTCAACCTCGGTACGCTGTACCAGATCACCGATATAGTGGATAGCTTCTGCCTTGAGGCAGTTAGCAGAGCGGACAGTCAATTCCAGATCGTCAACAGGGCGCAGCAGGATCGGATCGAACTCTGGTTTCTCTTCTTTCACTTCCGGCTGACGTACATCACGTAAGTCAACGAAAGCTTCCAGTTGTTCAGCCAGAATGGTTGCCGCACGACGAATCGCCTCTTCAGGATCGATTGTGCCGTTGGTTTCCATCTCGATGACCAGCTTGTCCAGGTCGGTACGCTGCTCAACACGCGCGGCTTCAACATTGTAGGCAATACGCTCTACAGGGCTGTAGCAGGCGTCGACCAGCAGACGGCCGATTGGGCGCTCATCTTCTTCCGAATGAATTCGGGCAGAAGCCGGCACATAACCGCGACCGCGCTGAACTTTGATGCGCATGCTAATAGATGCGTTCTCATCGGTCAGGTGGCAGATCACGTGCTGCGGCTTGACGATTTCGACATCACCGTCGTGGGTAATGTCGGCTGCAGTCACAGGGCCAATGCCAGATTTATTCAAAGTAAGGATGACTTCATCTTTACCCTGAACTCTCACCGCCAGCCCTTTCAGGTTGAGCAGGATTTCAAGGATGTCTTCCTGAACGCCTTCTTTGGTGCTGTACTCGTGCAGTACACCATCAATCTCAACCTCGGTCACCGCGCAACCCGGCATCGATGAGAGCAGAATACGGCGCAGTGCGTTACCCAGAGTATGGCCGAAGCCACGCTCTAAAGGCTCAAGGGTCACCTTGGCGTGCGTCGAACTCACTTGCTCGATATCGACCAGGCGCGGTTTTAGAAACTCTGTCACAGAACCCTGCATTGTGTCCTCTCTTTGGTACTAAGCTTTACTTGGAGTAAAGCTCGACGATCAGGTGTTCGTTAATGTCCGCAGACAGATCAGAACGCTCCGGCTGACGCTTGAACGTACCTTCCATCTTGCCAGCATCAACTTCCAGCCAGGTTGGCTTTTCACGCTGCTCAGCCAGCTCCAGAGCGGCTTTCACGCGAGATTGCTTTTTCGCTTTCTCACGGATGCTAACAACGTCATTCGCTTTTACCTGATAAGAAGCGATGTTAACAACACGACCGTTTACCATGATAGCCTTGTGGCTAACCAGCTGGCGTGCTTCAGCACGAGTGGCGCCGAAGCCCATACGGTATACAACGTTGTCCAGACGACCTTCCAGCAGAGCCAACAGGTTTTCACCGGTGTTGCCTTTCAGACGTGCTGCTTCTTTATAGTAGTTACGGAACTGACGCTCCAGCACACCGTACATACGGCGAACTTTTTGCTTTTCACGCAACTGCACACCATAGTCAGACAGACGCGGCTTACGCGCACCGTGCTGGCCAGGAGCTTGTTCAATTTTACACTTGGTATCGATCGCGCGAACGCCAGACTTAAGGAATAAGTCAGTGCCCTCACGACGGCTCAGCTTGAGCTTAGGACCCAAATATCTTGCCATTTTCTTTCTCCAACAATCCTAGAAACGAGGCGTTATACGCGACGTTTTTTCGGCGGACGACAACCGTTATGAGGGATCGGAGTCACATCAGTAATATTAGTGATGCGGAAACCAGCGGCGTTCAGTGCACGAATAGTAGATTCGCGACCTGGACCCGGACCTTTAACCATAACTTCCAGATTCTTGATGCCGTATTCTTTTACGGCTTCTGCGCAACGCTCTGCTGCAACCTGAGCTGCAAACGGAGTGGATTTGCGAGAACCACGGAAACCGGAACCACCGGCTGTTGCCCAACCCAGCGCGTTACCCTGACGATCAGTGATGGTAACGATGGTGTTGTTAAAAGAAGCATGGATATGAGCCACGCCATCAGAGACTTGTTTTCTTACACGCTTACGTGCACGAACTGGTGCCTTTGCCATTATTCAATCACCCCGATTATTTCTTGATCGGTTTACGCGGACCCTTACGGGTACGTGCGTTGGTCTTAGTACGCTGACCGCGAACCGGAAGACCACGACGATGGCGTAAACCACGGTAGCAACCAAGGTCCATCAGACGCTTGATGCTAAGGGTGATTTCACGGCGCAGATCACCTTCAACGACAAATTTACCTACTGCTTCACGCAGAGAATCAATCTGTTCTTCAGACAGCTCACTGATCTTAACATTTTCAGCGATACCCGTTTCAGCGCAGATGGCTTTAGAGCGGGTCTTGCCGATACCAAAAATTGCGGTTAAAGCAATTACGGTATGTTTCTGATCAGGAATGTTAATGCCTGCTATACGGGCCACTATGCACTCCTACTATTTAATATGTACGTACCATGCTGAAAAGCCCGTTTTCAGGATACTCAAATGGAAACGTACAGACATACAAAAGATTGGCTGGCTAATCTAGCCAGCTCAACCCAACTTTGCAAGAAAAATATGCGAATAAATCAGCCTTGGCGCTGTTTATGCTTTGGCTCGGCACTGCAAATCACACGGATGACACCATCACGCTTAACGATTTTGCAGTTACGGCATAATTTCTTGACGGAAGCACGAACTTTCATTTTTACTCTCCGTAACTTCTCGGGCGACCAGTTAGCGGCCGTAGCCTTTCAGGTTCGCCTTCTTCAATGCAGACTCATACTGACTAGACATCATCAGAGTTTGCACTTGAGCCATAAAGTCCATAATCACGACGACAACAATAAGCAGCGAGGTTCCACCGAAGTAGAACGGCACTTTCATTGCATCACGCATGAACTCCGGGATCAGGCAGATAAAAGTGATATACAACGCACCGACCAGAGTCAGGCGGGTCATTACTTTATCGATATACTTCGCCGTTTGTTCTCCCGGACGAATTCCTGGTACAAATGCACCGGACTTCTTCAGGTTATCTGCTGTTTCACGCGGGTTGAAAACCAACGCCGTGTAGAAGAAACAGAAGAAGATGATTGCAGACGCATAGAGTAACACATAAAGCGGTTGCCCAGGCTGCAAATACAGCGAAATTGTTGTCAGCCAGTTCCAACCAGTACCGCCCCCGAACCATGACGTGATGGTCGCCGGGAACAGAATAATACTGGAAGCGAAGATTGCCGGGATTACCCCCGCCATATTCACTTTCAGCGGTAAATGTGTGCTCTGTGCAGCATAGACACGACGACCCTGTTGACGCTTAGCGTAGTTTACCACAATGCGGCGTTGACCACGTTCAACGAATACAACGAAGAAGGTCACTGCAAATACTAATACTGCAACCAACAGCAACAGGAGGAAGTGCAGGTCGCCTTGACGCGCTTGCTCGATAGTATGGGCGATGGCCGGCGGGAGTCCCGCAACGATCCCGGCGAAGATCAGGATCGAGATACCGTTTCCGATACCGCGTTCGGTGATCTGTTCGCCGAGCCACATCAGGAACATAGTCCCTGTGACCAGACTAACAACAGCGGTGAAATAGAATGCAAAGCCCGGATTAATCACCAGGCCCTGCATACCAGGCATATTCGGCAGACCGGTAGCAATACCGATCGACTGGAATATAGCCAGCACCAGAGTACCGTAGCGGGTGTACTGGCTGATCTTACGACGACCAGACTCCCCTTCTTTCTTCAGTTCTGCCAGCGGTTGATAAACAACGGTCAGCAGCTGGACAATGATCGACGCCGAAATATACGGCATGATCCCCAGAGCAAAGATAGAAGCACGGCTGAGAGCACCACCAGAGAACATGTTAAACATTTCAATGATGGTGCCTCGCTGTTGCTCAAGCAGTTTGGCAAGTACAGTGGCATCAATACCAGGGATCGGAATAAAAGAGCCAATACGGAACACAATCAGCGCACCGATAACAAACAGAAGTCTGCGTTTCAGTTCGCCAATTCCACCTTTGGCACTTTGAAAATCTAATCCCGGTTGTTTAGCCATCTGCTACTTATTCCTCAATTTTACCGCCAGCAGCTTCGATAGCAGCACGAGCGCCTTTAGTCACGCGCAGGCCACGAACAGTTACCGGACGAGTTACCTCACCAGACAGGATCACTTTCGCGAACTCGATCTGGATACCGATAATGTTAGCCGCTTTCAGCGTGTTCAGGTCTACCACATCGCCTTCTACGTGAGCCAGATCAGACAGACGAACTTCTGCGGTGATCATTGCTTTACGAGAAGTGAAGCCGAATTTCGGCAGACGACGGTACAGTGGCATCTGACCACCCTCGAAACCGCGACGTACGCCACCGCCAGAACGAGAGTTCTGACCTTTGTGACCACGACCACCGGTTTTACCGAGGCCAGAACCGATACCACGACCCAGGCGTTTACCCGCCTTTTTGGAGCCTTCGGCCGGAGACAGAGTATTTAAACGCATCTCTTACTCCTCAACTTTAACCATGAAGGAAACCGCGTTGACCATACCACGAACAGCAGGAGTATCCTCGCGCTCTACGGTGTGACCAATACGACGCAGACCCAGGCCAAGCAGCGTTGCCTTGTGTTTCGGCAAACGACCGATTGCACTGCGGGTTTGAGTAATTTTAATAGTCTTTGCCATGGTTTATTTCCCCAGAATTTCTTCAACGGATTTACCACGCTTGGCAGCGACCATATCTGGAGACTTCATATTTTCCAGGCCATCAATAGTTGCACGAACCACGTTGATCGGGTTGGTGGAACCATATGCTTTAGCCAGAACGTTACGAACCCCAGCGACTTCCAGAACGGCGCGCATTGCACCACCGGCGATGATACCGGTACCTTCGGAAGCCGGCTGCATGAATACACGAGAACCCGTGTGAGTACCCTTAACCGGGTGCTGCAGGGTGCCAGTATTCAGCGCGACGTTAATCATATTGCGACGGGCTTTTTCCATCGCTTTCTGGATCGCTGCTGGAACTTCACGCGCTTTACCGTAACCAAAACCTACGCGACCGTTACCGTCACCAACTACAGTCAGAGCTGTGAAGGAGAAAATACGACCACCTTTAACGGTTTTAGATACGCGGTTAACCGCGATCAGCTTTTCCTGCAGTTCGCCAGCTTGTTTTTCGATGTGAGCCATCTTACACCTCTACCTTAGAACTGAAGGCCAGCTTCACGGGCAGCATCTGCCAGTGCCTGGACACGACCATGATATTGGAACCCGGAACGGTCAAAGGAAACATCTTTGATGCCTTTTTCCAGAGCGCGTTCAGCAACAGCTTTACCCACAGCTGCAGCCGCGTCTTTGTTACCGGTGTACTTCAGTTGTTCAGAGATAGCTTTTTCTACAGTAGAAGCAGCTACCAGAACTTCAGAACCATTCGGAGCAATTACCTGTGCGTAAATATGACGCGGGGTACGATGTACCACCAGGCGAGTTGCACCCAGCTCCTGGAGCTTGCGGCGTGCGCGGGTCGCACGACGGATACGAGCAGATTTCTTATCCATAGTGTTACCTTACTTCTTCTTAGCCTCTTTGGTACGCACGACTTCGTCGGCGTAACGAACACCCTTGCCTTTGTAAGGCTCAGGACGACGGTAGGCGCGCAGATCTGCTGCAACCTGGCCGATCACCTGCTTATCAGCGCCTTTCAGCACGATTTCAGTTTGAGTCGGACATTCTGCAGTGATACCGGCCGGCAGCTTATGTTCAACAGGATGAGAGAAACCTAAAGCCAGGTTTACTACATCCCCTTTGACCGCTGCACGATAGCCTACACCAACCAGCTGAAGCTTTTTAGTGAAGCCTTCGGTAACACCGATAACCATTGAGTTCAGCAGGGCACGCGCGGTACCAGCCTGAGCCCATCCGTCTACGTAACCATCACGCGGACCGAAGGTCAGAGCATTATCTGCATGTTTAACTTCAACAGCATCGTTGAGAGTACGAGTCAGCTCGCCATTCTTACCTTTGATCGTAATAACCTGACCGTTGACTTTAACGTCAACGCCGGCAGGAACAACGACCGGTGCTTTAGCAACACGAGACATTTTTTCCTCCGATTAGGCTACGTAGCAGATAATTTCGCCACCAAGACCAGCTTGGCGCGCTGCACGATCAGTCATAACACCTTTAGAGGTAGAAACAACTGCGATACCCAGACCCGCCATAACTTTCGGCAGCTCATCTTTACGTTTGTAGATGCGCAGACCTGGGCGGCTGACACGCTGAATGCTTTCTACAACAGCTTTACCCTGGAAATACTTAAGAGTCAGTTCCAGTTCCGGCTTGATGTCGCCTTCAACTTTAAAATCTTCAATAAAGCCTTCTTCCTTCAGCACGTTGGCAATTGCCACTTTCAGCTTGGAGGAAGGCATGGTGACCGCAGCTTTATTCGCGGCCTGACCGTTACGGATACGGGTCAGCATATCCGCGATCGGATCTTGCATGCTCATCTGTCTTTACTCCCGTGATTCAATTGGTGACAATTACCAGCTAGCCTTTTTCAGACCCGGGATTTCACCGCGCATAGCGGCTTCACGGACCTTAATACGGCTCAACCCGAACTTCCGCAGGAAACCATGCGGACGACCTGTTTGACGGCAGCGATTACGCTGACGAGACGGGCTGGAATCACGCGGCAGAGTCTGCAGCTTGAGAACAGCGTTCCAACGATCTTCGTCGGTTGCGTTCACATCAGAGATGATAGCTTTCAGTTCAGCGCGTTTAGCGAAGAATTTATCAGCTAAAGCCACGCGCTTTACTTCGCGTGCTTTCATTGATTGCTTAGCCATTAAGTAACCCTACCTTACTTGCGGAACGGGAAGTCAAAGGCAGCCAGCAGAGCGCGGCCTTCTTCATCAGATTTCGCAGTAGTGGTAATGGTAATATCCAAACCACGAACGCGGTCGACTTTATCGTAGTCGATTTCTGGGAAGATGATCTGCTCACGGACACCCATGCTGTAGTTACCACGACCGTCGAAAGACTTAGCGGACAAGCCACGGAAGTCACGGATACGCGGTACAGCAATAGTGATCAGGCGCTCAAAGAACTCCCACATGCGCTCGCCGCGCAGAGTTACTTTACAGCCGATCGGATAGCCCTGACGGATTTTGAAGCCTGCAACTGATTTGCGTGCTTTGGTGATCAGCGGTTTTTGACCGGAGATTGCTGTCAGGTCAGCTGCTGCGTTATCCAGCAGTTTCTTGTCAGCGATCGCTTCACCAACACCCATGTTCAGGGTGATCTTCTCGACCCGAGGGACTTGCATGACAGAATTGTAGTTAAACTCAGTCATGAGTTTAGCGACTACTTCGTCTTTGTAGTAATCATGCAGTTTCGCCATCGTACTACTCCAAATTACTTGATAGTTTCGCTATTAGATTTGAAGAAACGGACTTTTTTGCCGTCTTCGAATCTAAAGCCTACACGGTCAGCCTTGCCGGTTGCCGCGTTGAAGATAGCAAGGTTAGAGACTTGAATAGCTGCTTCTTTCTCTACGATGCCGCCTGGTTGGTTCAGGGCCGGAACCGGCTTCTGATGTTTCTTAACCAGGTTGATACCTTCAACAATGACCTTGCCGGAAGACAGGACATTTTTAACTTTACCGCGTTTACCTTTATCTTTACCGGTTAACACGATAACTTCGTCATCACGACGGATTTTCGCTGCCATGATTCGCTCCTTAGAGTACTTCTGGTGCCAGAGAGATAATTTTCATGAACTTCTCGTTACGAAGTTCACGAGTTACCGGCCCAAAAATACGCGTACCGATAGGTTGCTCGCTGTTATTGTTTAAAATAACGCATGCATTACCATCGAAGCGAATGACAGAACCGTCCGGGCGACGAACACCCTTCTTGGTGCGCACCACTACCGCCTTCAGCACATCACCTTTCTTGACCTTACCACGCGGAATTGCTTCTTTGATGGTGATCTTGATGATGTCGCCTACGCCTGCGTAGCGACGGTGCGAGCCACCCAGAACCTTGATACACATTACGCGACGTGCACCGGAGTTGTCGGCGACGTTCAGCATAGTCTGTTCTTGGATCATTTTAGTGCTCCGCTAATGTCAACTACTACTGGGACCCAAAAGCTGGGTCGTTAAAAAGCCCCATATCGAGGGCGCGGCATTATAACACCGCTTCTGCAATATGGGTAGAAAAAATAAACGGCCCATCGCTGAGCCGTTTATTCGTATTGAGAATGCGTACTCTATTACAGAACCGCTTTCTCTACAACGCGAACCAGCGTCCAGGACTTAGTCTTGGACAGTGGACGGCATTCACGGATTTCAACCTTGTCGCCGATACCACATTCGTTGTTCTCGTCATGTACGTGCAGTTTGGTCGTACGTTTGATGAATTTACCGTAGATCGGGTGTTTCACAAAACGTTCGATAGCAACAACAATGGATTTCTCCATTTTGTCGCTAACTACGCGACCTTGCAGAGTACGGATTTTATCGGTCATTACGCACCCGCCTTCTGAGTCAGTAAAGTCTTAACGCGTGCAACATCACGACGCACTTGCTTCAGCAGATGAGTCTGTTGCAGCTGGCCACTTGCAGCCTGCATACGCAGGTTGAACTGCTCACGCAGCAGGTTCAGCAGCTCAGCGTTCAGCTCTTCAACGCTTTTTTCACGCAGCTCTTTTGCTTTCATTACATCACCGTCTTAGTTACAAAGGTGGTTTTGATCGGCAGTTTCGCTGCTGCCAGGCCGAATGCTTCACGGGCCAGCTCTTCCGGTACGCCGTCCATTTCATAAAGGACTTTACCCGGCTGAATCAAGGCAACCCAGTACTCCACGTTACCTTTACCTTTACCCATACGAACTTCCAGCGGCTTCTCGGTGATCGGTTTGTCCGGGAATACACGGATCCAGATCTTACCTTGACGCTTAACTGCACGGGTCATAGCACGACGTGCTGCTTCGATCTGACGTGCAGTCAGACGACCACGGCCAACAGCTTTCAGACCGAAAGTGCCGAAGCTAACATCCGTACCCTGCGCCAGACCACGGTTGCGGCCTTTGTGCACTTTACGGAATTTTGTACGCTTTGGTTGTAACATCAGCGACGCTCCTTATTTACGGCCTTTACGCTGCTGCTTTTTAGGTTGAGCAGCCGGTTCCGGTTGTTCAACAGCAGCCATACCACCCAGGATCTCACCTTTGAAGATCCATACCTTAACGCCGATTACACCGTAAGTGGTGTGCGCTTCAGAGGTGTTGTAGTCGATGTCAGCACGCAGAGTGTGCAGCGGTACGCGACCTTCACGGTACCATTCGGTACGTGCGATTTCCGCGCCGCCCAGACGGCCGCTAACTTCAACTTTGATACCTTTAGCGCCCAGACGCATTGCGTTCTGTACAGCACGCTTCATAGCACGACGGAACATAACGCGACGTTCCAGCTGAGAAGTGATGCTGTCAGCAACCAATTTAGCGTCCAGTTCAGGCTTACGAACTTCGGCAATATTGATCTGTGCAGGAACGCCAGCGATATCCGCTACGACCTTGCGCAGTTTTTCTACGTCTTCGCCTTTCTTACCGATAACGATACCCGGGCGAGCAGTGTGAATGGTCACACGGATGCTCTTAGCCGGACGCTCGATAACGATGCGAGATACAGACGCTTTAGCCAGCTCTTTAGTTAAGAACTGACGTACTTTAAAATCGCTGTCCAGGTTGTCAGCGAATTCTTTGGTGTTCGCGAACCAGGTAGAGTTCCATGGTTTGACAATACCCAGGCGAATACCATTAGGATGTACTTTCTGACCCATTGCTAGTCTCCAGAGTCTCAGCGATCGGACACAACCACAGTGATGTGGCTGGTGCGCTTCAGGATGCGATCTGCACGACCTTTAGCACGCGGCATAATGCGCTTCATGCTCGGGCCTTCGTCTACGAAAATTTTCGCAACTTTCAGATCATCAATGTCAGCGCCATCGTTGTGTTCAGCGTTAGCAATGGCAGATTCCAGTACCTTCTTGACCAGTACAGCAGCTTTTTTGTTGGTGTAGGTCAGAATATCCAGGGCCTGCGACACTTTCTTACCGCGAATCAGGTCAGCTACAAGGCGAACCTTCTGAGCAGAAGAACGAGCATGGCGATGTTGAGCTAAAGTTTCCATCTCTTCCTCCTACCTTATTTCTTCTTCGCTTTTTTATCAGCAGCGTGGCCGCGATAAGTACGAGTCGGTGCGAATTCACCCAGTTTGTGACCAACCATTTCGTCGGAAACAAAGACTGGAACGTGCTGACGACCATTATGGACAGCGATGGTCAAACCGATCATGTTAGGAAAGATCGTTGAACGACGGGACCAAGTGCGCAGGGGCTTCTTGTCTCCGCTTTCCACCGCTTTCTCTACCTTCTTCAGCAAGTGCAGGTCAATAAAAGGACCTTTCTTGAGAGAACGTGGCATGGCTTATCCTCTAAAATTATTTGCTACGGCGACGTACGATGAATTTATCAGTACGCTTGTTGCTGCGGGTCTTCTTACCTTTGGTCTGCAGGCCCCACGGGGATACCGGGTGCTTACCAAAGTTACGACCTTCACCACCACCATGTGGGTGATCGACTGGGTTCATCGCAGTACCGCGAACGGTAGGACGAACACCACGCCAGCGTGCAGCACCTGCTTTACCCAGAACGCGCAGCATATGCTCAGCATTGCCAACTTCGCCCAGAGTAGCGCGGCAGTCTGCTTCGACTTTACGCATTTCACCAGAACGCAGACGCAGGGTGACATAAGCACCGTCACGAGCAACGATCTGAACGTAAGTACCAGCGGAACGAGCCAGCTGACCGCCTTTACCTGGTTTCATTTCTACGTTATGAACGGTAGAACCAACCGGGATATTGCGCATCGGCAGGGTGTTGCCTGCTTTGATTGCAGCATCAACGCCAGACTGAATCTGGTCGCCAGCTTTCAGGCCTTTCGGGGCCAGAATGTAACGGCGCTCACCGTCTTTGTACAGAACCAGCGCGATGTTCGCGGAACGGTTCGGATCGTACTCAAGACGTTCAACAACTGCCGGGATACCATCTTTGTTGCGTTTGAAGTCAACAATACGGTAAGCCTGCTTGTGACCACCACCGATATGACGAGTGGTGATACGGCCATTGTTGTTACGACCGCCGGATTTGCTGTTTTTTTCAACCAGCGGAGCAAAAGGTTTGCCCTTGTGCAGCTCTGGGTTGACCACTTTAACAACGTGGCGACGACCCGGAGATGTCGGTTTACATTTAACAACTGCCATTGTATTACTCCTCCGACTTACTCAGCGCCGCCGACGAAGTCCAGATTCTGGCCTTCCTTCAGGGTGACGTAAGCTTTTTTCCAGTCGCTACGACGACCGATACGCTGTCCGTGACGTTTAACTTTCCCTTTAACTACCAGGGTGTTAACGACTTCGACTTCGACTTCAAACAGTTTCTGCACAGCAGCTTTGATTTCTGCTTTGGTCGCGTCTTTAGCAACTTTGAGAACGATGGTGTTGGTTTTTTCCATCGCAGTAGACGCTTTTTCAGAAACGTGCGGTGCGCGCAGCACCTTCAGCAGACGTTCTTCACGAATCATGCCAGCATCTCCTCAACTTGCTTAACAGCATCAGCAGTCATTACGACTTTGTCGAAGGCGATCAGGCTAACCGGGTCGATACCAGTCGCATCGCGTACGTCAACCTTGTGCAGGTTACGTGCGGCCAGGAACAGGTTCTCGTCCAGCTCACCGGTGATGATCAGCACATCTTCCAGAGCCATGTCTTTCAGTTTCTGAGCCAGCAGCTTAGTTTTAGGCGCTTCTACAGAGAACTTCTCGACAACGATCAGACGATCCTGACGTACCAGTTCGGACAGAATGCTTTTCAGCGCGCCGCGGTACATCTTCTTGTTAACTTTTTGACTGTGGTCCTGCGGACGAGCAGCGAAGGTTACGCCACCGGAACGCCAGATCGGGCTCTTGATAGAACCTGAACGCGCACGGCCGGTACCTTTCTGGCGCCATGGCTTTTTGCCTGAACCAGTTACTTCAGCACGAGTCTTCTGAGCACGAGTACCCTGACGCGCACCAGCTGCATAAGCAACAACAACCTGGTGAACCAGCGCTTCGTTGAAATCACGACCGAAGGTAGTTTCGGAAACAGTCAGCGCGCTCTGCGCGTCTTTCAATACTAATTCCATTGCTATCCCCTTACGCCTTCACAGCTGGTTTAACGATCAGGTCGCAGCCGGTTGCACCCGGAACACCACCTTTAACCAGCAGCAGGTTGCGCTCAGCGTCAACACGTACTACGTCCAGGCTCTGAACAGTAACGCGTTCGTTGCCCAGCTGACCTGCCATTTTCTTGCCTTTGAACACTTTGCCCGGAGTCTGGTTCTGACCGATAGAACCCGGAACGCGGTGAGACAAGGAGTTACCGTGGGTAGCGTCCTGGGTACGGAAGTTCCAGCGCTTAACGGTACCAGCGAAACCTTTACCTTTAGAGGTACCGGTTACGTCAACTTTTTTAACGTCAGCAAACAGTTCAACGCTAATGTTCTGACCAACGGTGTATTCTTCACCATCTGCCAGACGGAACTCCCACAGGCCGCGGCCAGCTTCTACGCCAGCTTTAGCAAAGTGACCAGCTTCCGGCTTAGTTACACGGTTAGCTTTTTTAGCACCAGTGGTAACCTGAACAGCGCGATAGCCATCGTTAGCCAGATCTTTGACCTGAGTAACGCGGTTTGCTTCAACTTCGATAACGGTTACTGGGATAGAGACGCCATCTTCAGTGAAGATGCGGGTCATACCCACTTTTTTACCGACTAAACCAATCATTGTATCAACCTCTCAATCGCTCGATGACCTGATTAACCCAGGCTGATCTGCACGTCTACACCGGCAGCCAGGTCCAGACGCATCAGAGCATCAACGGTTTTTTCAGTTGGCTCAACGATGTCAACCAGACGCTTGTGAGTACGAATCTCGTACTGATCACGCGCATCTTTGTTGACGTGCGGAGAGATCAGAACGGTGAAACGCTCTTTGCGGGTCGGCAGCGGGATCGGACCACGGACTTGCGCACCAGTGCGCTTAGCAGTCTCGACGATTTCCGCGGTTGATTGATCGATCAGACGATGATCAAACGCTTTAAGGCGGATACGGATTCTTTGGTTCTGCATGAGACCAGAGCTCCAATTATTTTATAGACGAAATGATTACTCCTCATACCCATTACGATTGATGGGAGAGTGTAACCGTTCTTACAGAGTTCCCCGATTGGGAACATTGTTAGGTAGCAAACTGCGCTACCAGGGCTCATATCGAACCGGCCGTCAATTTTGACAGGCCCGCGCATTATACGCAAATTCAGGCGCGACGCAAGTGCTGATTAGAAAATCATCACCACAATTTGCGCGTCTTCTCGCGCAGGCGCTCAGCAATGCAATAACACAATAAATAAGTCAGGAATAAGCCTTCCATCTTGCACAAATGCGCTTTGCGCAAACGCGCGACGATAAGCAAAGTGAGCGCATTATCCCCGAACAGGAGTGTTCCATGCTTACCGTCCTCCCCTTCTTAGTTTGCTACTGTGCATTAACCCTGGCGTTGTGCCGGCAGGACCTGCTTCACGGTCTTCTTCCCGACAGTCTCACCTGCCCGCTGCTGTGGAGTGGTTTAGTTTTTTACCTGTGTCTTGCGCCGCAGCGGCTAGAAGATGCCGTCTGGGGGGCTATTGCCGGCTATCTTTTTTTTGCCCTGCTCTATTGGCTATATCGCATGTTTCGCAGCTATGAGGGATTAGGATACGGCGACGTTAAATATCTTGCCGCCCTCGGCGCCTGGCACGGTTGGCAAAAGTTGCCACAGCTGGTATTGGTCGCCTCGCTGTTTGCCGGGATGACATGGATGACATTGGCGTTGGTCAGGAGGAGGAAGCAACAACGATGGGATTTGAACAACCCGCTGCCGTTTGGGCCATTTCTGACTGCAGCGGGTTTTTGGTGCGGGTGGCAGACGTTCGCTAGTCTGACACTTTGATCTGCGATTGAAGGTAATTTTGCAGACCGATTTTACCGATCAGATCTAACTCGGTTTCCAGCCAGTCAATATGGCCTTCCTCATCGGCAAGGATTTCAATCATCATATCGCGACTGACATAATCATGAACGCTGTCGGCATAGGCGATTGCCTCACGCAGGTTTTGCGCACCTTCGAGCTCCAGCCGTAAGTCAGACTGCAGCATCTCTTCGACATCCTCACCGATGCCAAGTTTGCCAAGATCCTGCAGGTTAGGCAGCCCTTCAAGAAACAAAATACGCTCGATGTACTTATCGGCGTGTTTCATCTCATCGATAGATTCATGATATTCAATATCGTTGAGGCGCATCAGGCCCCAGTTCTTGAACATTCTTGCATGAAGAAAATACTGGTTAATAGCAACCAGTTCGTTTCCCAATAATTTATTGAGATAACTTATGATTTTGACATCACCTTTCATTATAAAGTCCCTCCGCTTCCACTTATTGAAGCGTAGTCCGGGCTATAAGGATGTCAAAAAGAGAAGGGTCGCGATCAGGCGATTTCTTTGAATTCCGGCATGCTGGTTAATTCATCTTCCATCACTTCGCGTGCCGCGCGGACGCACTTACCGCATTGATTTCCAACGGGAATAAACTTGCGTAATTGTTGAAAAGATTGCGGTTGAAATTGACGCACAACCTGGCGGATTTTTTTATCGCTAACGCCATTGCACAAACAAACGTACATATAAACTCCCGTTCAATTTATGCACAAAGTTTAAATGAGAATAGTTATGATTACAATAGACTGTTTATTAATTATCCGTAGCGGCGCACTTTATGAATATTTAAACCAACCTGGCTTATCACCAAATCACAGACAGCAAAAAGGGCGCCGAAGCGCCCTTTTTAATTCAAAGCTAACGAATTAACCCAGAACTTTAGCTACAACGCCCGCGCCAACGGTACGGCCGCCTTCACGGATTGCGAAACGCAGACCGTCGTCCATCGCGATCGGGTGGATCAGGGTAACAACCATTTTGATGTTGTCGCCCGGCATTACCATCTCTACGCCTTCCGGCAGTTCGATGGTACCAGTCACGTCAGTAGTACGGAAGTAGAACTGCGGACGGTAGCCTTTGAAGAACGGAGTATGACGGCCGCCTTCGTCTTTGGACAGGATGTACACTTCAGATTCGAACTTGGTGTGCGGCTTGATGCTGCCCGGCTTAGCCAGTACCTGACCACGTTCGATTTCTTCACGTTTGATACCACGCAGCAGAACACCTACGTTCTCACCAGCACGGCCTTCGTCCAGCAGTTTGCGGAACATTTCAACGCCAGTACAGGTGGTTTTCGCGGTTTCTTTGATACCAACGATTTCAACTTCTTCACCAACTTTGATGATACCGCGCTCTACACGACCGGTAACAACGGTACCACGACCGGAGATGGAGAATACGTCTTCGATCGGCAGCAGGAACGGCTTGTCAATCGCACGCTCTGGTTCCGGGATGTAAGAATCCAGGAAGCCAGCCAGTTCGATGATTTTCGCTTCCCACTCTGCGTCGCCTTCCAGCGCTTTCAGAGCAGAACCACGAACGATCGGAGTGTCGTCGCCCGGGAAATCGTACTGAGACAGCAGTTCACGAACTTCCATCTCAACCAGTTCCAGCAGCTCTTCGTCATCAACCATGTCGCATTTGTTCAGGAACACGATGATGTACGGAACGCCTACCTGACGACCCAGCAGGATGTGCTCACGAGTCTGCGGCATCGGGCCGTCAGTCGCAGCAACAACCAGGATCGCGCCATCCATCTGAGCAGCACCGGTGATCATGTTTTTAACATAGTCGGCGTGGCCCGGGCAGTCTACGTGTGCGTAGTGGCGAGTCGGGGTGTCATATTCAACGTGAGAAGTGTTGATGGTGATACCACGAGCTTTTTCTTCCGGCGCGTTATCGATCTGGTCGAATGCGCGAGCAGCACCGCCGTAGGTTTTAGCCAGTACGGTGGTGATTGCAGCGGTCAGAGTAGTTTTACCATGGTCGACGTGGCCGATAGTACCAACGTTGACGTGCGGTTTTGTACGTTCAAATTTTTCTTTAGACACGGCTATATTCCTTACTATAGTGCTCTCCCCTCAGGAGAGAGCACGGGACTTAGGTTTTAATCCTGTGGATTATTTACCACGGGCTTCAATAACGGCCTGAGCAACGTTGTTCGGAGCATCATCATACTTCAGGAATTCCATGGTGTATGATGCACGACCTTTGGTCAGAGAACGCAGCTGAGTTGCATATCCGAACATTTCAGACAGCGGAACTTCAGCGTGGATCTTAACGCCAGTTACTTCAGATTCTTGACCGCGCAGCATGCCGCGACGACGGCTCAAGTCACCGATTACGTCACCGGTGTTCTCTTCCGGAGTTTCTACTTCAACCTTCATGATCGGCTCAAGCAGAACTGGTTTCGCTTTCTTAAAGCCTTCTTTAAAGGCGATAGAAGCGGCCAGTTTAAACGCCAGCTCAGAGGAGTCAACGTCGTGGTAAGAACCGAAGTGCAGACGGATACCCATATCAACTACCGGGTAACCAGCCAGCGGACCAGCTTTCAGCTGTTCCTGGATGCCTTTATCAACGGCCGGGATGTATTCGCCAGGGATTACACCACCTTTAATGTCGTTGATGAACTCGTAACCTTTCGGGTTAGAGCCCGGCTCCAGCGGGTACATGTCGATCACAACGTGACCGTACTGACCACGACCACCAGACTGCTTGGCGTGTTTACCTTCAACATCGGTAACTTTCTGGCGAATCGCTTCGCGGTAAGCAACCTGAGGTTTACCGACGTTCGCTTCAACGTTGAATTCACGCTTCATACGGTCAACGATGATGTCGAGGTGCAGCTCACCCATACCGGCGATGATGGTCTGGTTAGACTCTTCGTCAGTCCATACGCGGAATGACGGGTCTTCTTTAGCCAGACGACCCAGAGCCAGACCCATTTTTTCCTGGTCAGCTTTGGTTTTCGGCTCAACGGCGATGGAGATTACCGGCTCAGGGAATTCCATACGCTCCAGAATGATCGGCGCATCCGGGTCACACAGGGTGTCACCAGTGGTTACGTCTTTCAGACCGATAGCGGCAGCGATATCGCCCGCGCGAACTTCTTTGATCTCTTCACGTTTGTTAGCGTGCATCTGAACGATACGACCGAAACGCTCACGTGCAGCTTTCACGGAGTTCAGTACGGTATCACCAGAGTTAACCACACCGGAGTACACACGGAAGAAGGTCAGGTTACCAACAAACGGGTCGGTAGCGATTTTGAACGCCAGTGCAGAGAACGGCTCGTCGTCGCTTGCGTGACGCTCAGCCGGGGTATCTTTACCGTCGTCCAGGATGCCGTTGATTGCCGGAACATCAACCGGGGATGGCAGGTAATCAATTACCGCATCCAGCATCGCCTGAACACCTTTGTTCTTGAACGCAGAACCGCAGGTTACCAGGATGATTTCGTTGTTCAGAACGCGCTGACGCAGAGCTTTTTTGATCTCTTCTTCAGTCAGTTCTTCACCACCCAGGTATTTTTCCATCAGCTCTTCGGAAGCTTCCGCAGCGGACTCGATCAGGTTCTGGTGCCATTCGTCAGCCAGGTCCTGCATGTCAGCCGGGATATCTTCGTATTCGAAGGTAACGCCCTGGTCTGCATCGTTCCAGTTGATGGCTTTCATTTTCACCAGGTCAACAACACCGGTGAAACCTTCTTCAGCACCAATTGCCAGCTGCAGCGGAACCGGGTTCGCGCCCAGACGGGTTTTGATCTGACCAACAACTTTCAGGAAGTTCGCACCCATGCGGTCCATTTTGTTAACGAACGCAATGCGCGGAACTTTATATTTGTTTGCCTGACGCCATACGGTTTCAGACTGCGGCTGAACACCACCAACTGCGCAGTAAACCATTACCGCACCATCAAGAACACGCATGGAACGTTCTACTTCGATAGTGAAGTCAACGTGCCCCGGGGTGTCGATGATGTTTACACGGTGCGGTTCATACTGTTTAGCCATACCAGACCAGAATGCAGTAGTCGCAGCGGAAGTGATGGTGATACCACGTTCCTGCTCCTGCTCCATCCAGTCCATGGTAGCGGCGCCGTCATGAACTTCACCGATTTTGTGGTTTACACCGGTGTAGAACAGAATACGTTCGGTAGTAGTGGTTTTACCGGCGTCGATGTGCGCACTGATACCGATGTTACGGTAGCGTGCGATGGGTGTTGTACGAGCCATTTGATTCCTCGTTTATTTCTTTAGGCGTTCAGTTAAGTTATCCAGAGCGGGCGACTCATCTGAAACGCCCGCCTGGTGACTATGACTCCGAAGGGATTACCAACGGTAGTGTGCGAACGCCTTGTTGGCTTCGGCCATACGGTGAACGTCTTCACGTTTCTTAACTGCAGTACCTTTGTTGTCTGCAGCGTCAGTGAGTTCGTTCGCCAGGCGCAGAGCCATGGATTTATCACCGCGTTTACGAGCAGCTTCAACGATCCAACGCATTGCCAGGGCATTACGACGAACCGGACGTACTTCAACTGGAACCTGATAAGTAGAACCACCTACGCGGCGGGACTTAACTTCGACAGTCGGGCGCACGTTTTCGAGCGCAACTTCGAAGGCTTCCAGTTCAGTTTTACCAGAGCGCTGAGCCAGGGTCTCCAGCGCGCTGTATACGATAGTTTCTGCAGTAGATTTTTTACCATCTACCATCAGGATATTTACAAATTTAGCCAGCAGTTCTGATCCGAACTTCGGATCCGGCAGAATTTTACGCTGACCAATGACGCGACGACGTGGCATGGAAATACTCCGTTGTTAATTCAGGATTGTCCAAAACTCAAAGAGTTTAGTTTGACATTAATATAAAACGTTTGGCCTTACTTAACGGAGAACCATTAAGCCTTAGGACGCTTCACGCCGTACTTGGAGCGAGCCTGCTTACGGTCTTTAACGCCGGAGCAGTCAAGCGCACCACGAACGGTGTGGTAACGAACACCCGGAAGGTCTTTAACACGACCGCCACGGATCAGGATCACGGAGTGCTCCTGCAGGTTGTGACCTTCACCACCGATGTAGGAGGTGACTTCGAAACCGTTAGTCAGACGCACACGGCAAACTTTACGCAGTGCGGAGTTCGGTTTCTTAGGAGTGGTGGTATATACGCGAGTACATACGCCACGTTTCTGCGGGCAGGCTTCCAGCGCCGGCACGTTGCTCTTTGCAACTTTGCGCGCGCGTGGTTTGCGTACCAGCTGGTTAACTGTTGCCATTAAATAGCTCCTGGTTTTAGCTTTTGCTTCGTAAACACGTAATAAATCGCCTCATATAATATGAGGACGCAGAATTTTAGGGCGGTGCCGAAAAGGTGTCAAGAAATATACAACGATCCCGCCATTACCAGGCCAACTGACCTTCATGTTTGACCGTAAGACTGACGAAATCAGTATAGTCAACCCTGACGACACTGTCCGCAATTTGACCAGCCAGCCCGCGGGCTTCGATATCGTCTTGCAGAGCATGTAGGGTTATGGGGGCGGATTGCAGGATTTCAAGGAAACGGCCGCCGTCAATCGCCGCGACCACGCCATCGGAGAGCAGCAGCAGATCGTCACCTGGCTTCACCAGACGCAGCATCGCATCGATATCGGCGTGCCAGGGAGAGACGCTTAGAGTATGGAGCATCTGGGCCTCAGAATCGTAGAATCACGTTGAACTCGTCAAGCCGGGCGCGCAGCGCTTCTGGCTCGAGGCTTTCTGCATCCACCACCCACGGCGTATCGGCGGCCAGACCGCGTTCGCGGGCAGACGCCGCGCATAGCCAACACTGTTCGATGTCATACAGCGATAACAGCTTGAAGGTGGCGATATAATCACGGGCGAGGATTTTTCCCGGCTGCTGGCCAGGGATAATCTGAAACACGCCGTCGCCGACAAAGAAGACGCCGAGATCATCGGTAAGCGCCGAGGTCGCCAGTAAGGCGTCCAGCCCTTCCCTGCCGGCTGCGCTGCCGTGCGGCGCGGAAGAAAATACGAAAGCCACGCGTTTCATCAGAACTGCACCATTCTATCGCAGGTTAACGACGCTTCAGCCAGCGCGCCTAGTCCGCTTAAGGTGAATCCCGGCTGCAGATTCTGCGCCGGCAAACCAAGCTGCTGCGCTTCGCGTTCATCGGTCACGCCGCGGCGTAGCGCGGCTGCCACGCAAATGTGTAGCGCAACGGCATGTTCATCATGCAGGCGCTGCCAGTGACGCACCAGGTCTACCTCATCGCTGGCAGGGGCCGTCAGCTGATTGGCGTTGTAGACTCCTTCGCGATAGAAAAACACGCAGGCCAGTTCATGCCCTGCGTTAATAACCGCCTGCGCAAACTGCCACGCGCTACTGGCCTGCTGAGTACCGTAGGCAGGCCCGGTTACCGTGATGGCAAAACGCATTACTTATCGAGTCCCTGGAAATCACCGCTTTTAAACTGGCGGATGTAAAGGTACACCGTGTGTTTAGAGATATTCAGGCGATCGGCTACCTGGTTAATCGCATCTTTGATATCGAAGATGCCTTTCTCGTAAAGATTCAACACGATTTGGCGGTTTTTCGCGTTATTCGACACGTTGCGATCGGCATTCACCTCTTCAATGGTGAACTCCAGCGTTTGTGCGACCAGGTCATCTACCGACGAGGCGAAGTTGACCTGCGAGTTGACTTCCGGCGTTTCCGGCGGAATGAAAGTGCTCATAATCTGCGAGAACGGGACATCGAGGTTCATGTTGATACAAAGCAGACCAATCACCCGATGTTCGCGGTTACGTATGGCGATAGTCACCGATTTCATCAGCACGCCGCTTTTCGCGCGGGTAAAATAGCACTTCGATACGCTGCTATCCGCTCCCGTCATATCGTGCAGCATACGTAACGCCAGATCGGTAATCGGCGAGCCAATTTGGCGGCCGGTGTGTTCACCGTTAGCGATACGAATAGCGGAGCATTTTAAATCCTGCAGTGAGTGCAGCACGATTTCACAGTGGGAGCCAATGAGCATCGCTAACCCGTCCACCACCGCTTCATAGGATTTTAGGATATCGAAGTCGGTCTGGTCGAAAGGACGTTGATCCAGCAGGTCAAGCTCGCTGGTTTCGTTGGTTAAAAGCGACCTGGACATGTAAAAAAGCACTCCTTTTCAGGAGCCTGTCGTTATCGTCAGGGCAGGCTCATCATCATTATTAAGCTATCTAAAGTAATACAGCGCCTGAGGAATTTTCCAGTTTTAATTATATCTGCTGCCAATAAAAAAGCCGCCGCCCCTGAAGGCGGCGGCTTATGGCAGATTACTTCTTAGCGTCAGCAGCCGGTGCTTCGGCAGCGGCTTCTGGCTTAGCATCAGCCTTCGGAGCCGGTTTGATGTCCAGCAGTTCTACATCGAATACCAGCGTAGAGTTAGCCGGGATACCCGGAACGCCAGTTTTGCCGTAAGCCAGATCCGGTGGGATGACCAGCTTGATTTTGCCGCCTTTTTTGATGTTTTTCAGGCCTTCGGTCCAGCCCGGGATAACGCCATCAAGACGGAAAGAGAGCGGCTCGCCGCGGGTGTAAGAGTTGTCGAACTCTTTACCATCGATCAGCGTACCTTTGTAGTTCACCACGACGGTATCGCTGTCTTTCGGCGCATCGCCGGTACCGGCTTTCTCGACTTTATACATCAGGCCGGATTTAGAAGTTTTCACGCCCTTCTCTTTAGCGAAGGCGTCACGGAACGCTTTGCCTTTGGCATCGTTCTCGGTCGCATCTTTTTCCATCTTCTGCTGAGCGGCGGTTTTCACGCGGGTCTCAAAGGACTGCAGAGTGGTTTCAATTTCTTTGTCGGACAGTTTGCTCTTATCGGCAAACGCATCCTGCACGCCGGCGATCAGCTGGTCTTTATCCAGTTTGATACCCAGCTTCTCTTGTTCTTTCAGGGAGTTTTCCATGTAACGGCCGAGGGATGCACCCAGCGCATAAGCGGATTTTTGATCGTCATTTTTAAATGCCGATTTGCTGTCCGCCGCCGGTGCGGCTTTTGCTGCGGTATCGGCAGCAAAGGTCAGCGGTGCATTCAGGGCAACGGCCATCGTGGTCGCCAGCAGCGTTACTTTAAACAGTGATTTCATCCATTTCTCCAGGGCCGGGGCATCTCACCCCAGGGTTATCATAAAAAGCAAAAAACGTACTATAGAACGTTGCAGAACAAATCTACATACGGACCTACCTGAATATCGCCTCATTTCAGACTATTTTTGTATGAATTAGTTTCCTCTCTGACGTTACGATGCTGCGTTAACGCGGAAACTTGAGTAGAATCCGCCCGCAAACAAGACAGAAGAGGCGACCTATGAACGATAGCACAATGGAGACGCGTCTGGCGGAACTGGAAAGCCGACTGGCGTTTCAGGAGATCACCATCGAGGACCTCAACAAAACCGTCACGGCGCATGAAATAGAAATGGCCAAAATGCGCGAACATATGCGCTTGATGATCGAAAAACTGAAAGCGACGCAGCCGTCGCACATCGCGTCACAGTCTGAAGAGACACCGCCTCCGCATTATTGAGACGTAAAAAAAGCGGGTCTCCCCGCTTTTTTTGGCTATTCGCGCGAACGCGACGCCATTAGTGGCAACCGCAACCGCCGTTACCGCAACCACCTTTGCCGTGTTCATGGTCGTGACCATGATCGTGGCCGTGACCGCCGCAGCAACCGTCATGACCGTGGTCATGATCGTGATCGTGGCCATGAGCGCCGTGTACGTGACCGTGCTCCAGCTCTTCTGCAGTGGCTTCGCGCAGGGCGACAACTTCTACGTTGAACTTCAGATTCTGGCCAGCCAGCATGTGGTTGCCGTCAACCACCACGAAATCGTCGCCGACTTCGGTGATTTCTACCGGTACCGGACCCTGGTCGGTTTCAGCCAGGAAGCGCATGCCAACCTGCAGTTCGTCAACGCCCATGAAGACGTCTTTAGGAACGCGCTGAACCAGGTTTTCGTCATACTGGCCGTACGCGTCATTCGCGCCGACTTCGACATCAAATTTGTCGCCCACTTCGTGGCCGTTTAATGCGTTTTCCAGGCCGGAAATCAGGGAACCGTGACCATGCAGGTAGTCCAGCGGCGCACTCACCGGAGACTCATCAACCAACACACCGTCTTCTGTACGTACCTGATAGGCCAGGCTGACCACCAGGTCTTTTGCTACTTTCATGATATCTCCTGAGCATGGGAAGAATAGTGGCGCAGATTGTAGCGGAATTCTGCAGCCGTGTACCCTCTAGCTTAAAAAAAGCCGACAGATAACGCTAGTCCGGATGAAAAATGCCGATCACTTGCTCTTCTTTGCGAACGTGTTCGCGGACCTCTTTATCGGCCTCGCGCATCTGATGTCCGCACTTAACACACTCAACAATATCGACATTATTCTCGCGCCACATCGCCAGTGAATCCTGTGCCTGGCACGCCGGACATTTTGCGCCGGCAATAAAACGTTTACGTACCGCCATTTTGCTCTACCTTTTATTCAAACTCGTCCCAGCCGTCCAGCTGCCGGCTTTCTTTCTGCATCTCACGCTCAAAAATCTCTTCCAGCTCGCGCCGGGCTTCCCGCACGCGGGATATCTGTACGGTATCAGTATGCACCGGCATTAACTCGCGAAGCATTCGCATATCGAGGCGTCGAAAGTGTAACTGCGCGCGCTGCGCCTGATGCGGATGCATTCCCAGAGTCACCAGCGCCTTGCGCCCCAATTCCAGGGCGCTGGAGAAGGTTTCACGCGAGAACTGCGTCACGCCGGCCTGTAATAGCTCATGCGCCTCTACGCGCCCCCGTGCTCGCGCCAGAATATGCAGGTGGGGAAAATGCTGTTGGCACATCTCCACCAGCTTCATGGTATCTTCCGGCTCGTTGCAGGTAATCACGATCGACTGCGCCTCTTCCGCCCCCGCCGAGCGCAGCAGCTCAAGCTGCGTCGCATCGCCGAAATAGACTTTGTAGCCATATTTGCGCATCAGGTTAACCGCGCTGATATCGCGTTCAAGCACGGTAATACGCATTTTATTAGCCATCAGCAGACGCCCAATCACCTGACCAAAACGCCCGAAACCGACGATAATCACCTGTGGCTTATCATCCTCGACCCACGGCGCCTCATCGGTATCTTCCGCCGGGTTAAGCCGTCGCGACAGCACTTTATCAATGATCTTCATCAGGAGCGGCGTGGTCATCATCGATAAGGTTACGGTAACCAGCAGCAGCGCCATTTGATCGTTATGGAACAGCTTCTGCGAAGCCGGCATGGAAAAGAGAACAAAGGCGAACTCGCCGCCCTGGCTCAATACTCCGGCGAACTGCGTGCGCTCGGAGCTGCGCAAACCATATAGCCGGGCCAATACATAAAGCACCAGCGCTTTAACCGCCACCAGCGCGGCAACGCTTAGCGCGACCCACAGCAAATGGGTGTAGAGCACGCCAAGATTCAGCGCCATGCCGACGGAGATAAAAAACAGCCCCAGCAGCAAGCCTTTAAACGGCTCAATAGCGATTTCCAGCTCGTGGCGATATTCGCTTTCCGCCAACAGCACGCCGGCGATAAACGTCCCCAGCGCCATTGACAGCCCCAGGGCGTCCATAAACAGCGCGGAACCCAGCACCAGCAGCAGCGTGGCGGCGGTAAATACCTCACGCACGCCGGAACCGGCGATAAAACGGAAAACCGGGCGCAGCAGAAAACGGCCGCCAATCAGCATGCCGGCGAAAGCCAGCACCTTCATCCCCACCGACATCCAGTTGAAGTTATCGTCGCCGTGTCCGGCGAGCAGCGGGACCAGCGCCAGCGCCGGGATCACCGCTAAATCCTGAAATAACAGAACTGAAAAGCCCAGCTGGCCGGATTCGTTACGGCTCATTCCCTTCTCGCGCATCAGCTGCAGCGCCATTGCGGTAGAGGACATTGCTAACCCAATACCGCCCACCACGGCCGCCTGCCACGAAAACCCGGTGACCACCAGCAATCCGCCGAGGATCGCCGCGCTAAACAGCACCTGCGCCGCGCCGACGCCGAATATCGAGTTGCGCAGTTGCCACAGTTTGGCCGGATTAAGCTCAAGGCCGATGATGAACATCAGGAATACAACGCCCAGCTCGGAAAAGTGAAGAATTTCATCCACATCGCTAATAAAGCCAAGCCCCCACGGGCCAATTGCAATCCCGGCCAGCAGGTAGCCGAGCACGGCGCCAATGCCCAGCCGGGCCGCCAGCGGTACCGCCACCACGGCGGCAAACAAAAACAGTACCCCTGCTAATAGCAAATCAGCTCCCGCCATTGACGCCTCCTGTAGCAACAGGATTCGCGAGCCAATCGCGATATGCGCGGGCGTGGCTTTGCAAATCTTCCGGCCGCTGTCGGCGCGCCCAGTAGACAATAATCGGACTCAGCCAGTGCATGCGGCACATGCCGGCCGTTAACTCAAAAGGGCGCAGAATATCATTCATCGGATAGCGATTAGCATCGCGGCGGTAAGCGCTCTCCGGCTCGCCGGTGGTGATCACGCTACGCCAGTACTTTCCCGCCAGTTGATTTCCTCCCGCGCCGCTGGCGAAGCCGCGGCTCAGCACCCGGTCCAGCCACTCTTTCAACAATGCCGGGCAGCTCCACGTATACAGCGGATGTTGGAAAACAATCACCTGATGCTGACGCAGAAGATCCTGCTCATGGGCGATATCAATAAAAAAATCTGGATAGTGCGCATAAAGATCGTGCACGGTGACATTCGGCAACTGTAAAGCCGGTTCAAGCAACACCCGGTTGGCCACGGAATCCTGAGATTCTGGGTGGGCATACAGCAGCAACACTTTCGCTGTCTGAGACATCATTCCCCTCCCGAACGTCATCTGGCGGCTTGCGAAGCGGCTGCGTCTCGACGCAACCAGAATGACTTTGTCTATCGTCTTCATTTTGGGCTACCATTGCGGCCCAATGGAGCGTTTCGCTTCCACACTACATTATCATAAAGACAAATTAACATAGTCTGAACATACGGCGCCTTATGATTGTTTTCTCCTCGTTACAAATTCGTCGCGGCGTACGCGTCCTGCTGGACAACGCCACCGCCACCATCAATCCTGGCCAGAAGGTCGGTCTGGTAGGTAAAAACGGCTGCGGTAAATCTACGTTGCTTTCGCTTTTGAAAAACGAGATAAGCGCCGACGGCGGCTCCATGACCTTCCCGAGCAACTGGCAGCTGGCGTGGGTTAATCAGGAAACGCCGGCCCTGCCGCAGCCGGCTATTGATTATGTTATTGATGGCGATCGCGAGTTCCGCAAGCTGGAAGCCGATTTACAGCAGGCCAATGAGCGCGACGACGGCCATGCCATCGCCACCGTCCACGGTAAGCTGGATGCGATTGACGCCTGGACGATTCGTTCCCGCGCCGCCAGCCTGCTGCACGGCCTTGGATTCAGTAACGAACAGCTCGATCGGCCGGTCAGTGATTTCTCCGGCGGCTGGCGTATGCGCTTAAACCTCGCGCAGGCGCTGATCTGCCGTTCCGATCTGCTGCTGCTCGACGAACCGACCAACCACCTCGATCTTGATGCGGTGATCTGGCTGGAAAAGTGGCTAAAGGGCTATAACGGTACGCTGATCCTGATTTCCCACGATCGTGATTTCCTCGATCCGATCGTCGATAAAATTATTCATATCGAACAGCAAACGATGTTCGAATACACCGGTAACTACAGCTCGTTTGAAATCCAGCGCGCGACCCGTCTGTCGCAGCAGCAGGCCATGTATGAAAGCCAGCAGCAGCGCGTAGCCCACTTGCAGAGCTACATCGACCGTTTCCGCGCCAAAGCCACCAAAGCGAAGCAGGCGCAGAGCCGTATCAAAATGCTTGAGCGTATGGAGCTTATCGCCCCGGCGCACGTCGATAACCCGTTCCACTTCAGCTTCCGCGCGCCGGAAAGTCTACCGAACCCGTTACTCAAGATGGAGAAAGTCAGCGCCGGCTACGGCGAACGAATTATTCTCGACTCCATCAAGCTGAATCTGGTACCCGGTTCGCGTATCGGTCTGCTGGGGCGCAACGGCGCCGGTAAATCAACGCTGATTAAGCTGCTGGCCGGCGAACTACAGCCGCTGTCCGGTGAAATTGGCCTGGCTAAGGGCATTAAGCTCGGTTACTTCGCCCAGCATCAGCTCGAATTCCTGCGCGCCGATGAGTCGCCGATACAGCATCTGGCCCGCCTGGCGCCGCAGGAGCTGGAACAAAAACTGCGCGACTACCTCGGCGGCTTTGGATTCCAGGGGGATAAAGTCAGCGAAGAGACCCGCCGTTTCTCCGGCGGCGAAAAAGCGCGTCTGGTGCTGGCGTTAATCGTCTGGCAGCGTCCTAACCTGCTGCTGCTCGATGAACCGACCAACCACCTTGATCTTGATATGCGCCAGGCCTTGACCGAAGCGCTGATCGACTTCGAAGGGGCGCTGGTCGTGGTCTCGCACGATCGCCACCTGATCCGCTCCACCACTGACGATCTGTACCTCGTACACGACGGCAAAGTCGAGCCCTTTGATGGCGATCTGGAAGATTATCAGCAGTGGCTGAGCGATTCGCAGAAGCTGGAAAACCAGACCTCTGAAGCGCCAAAGGATAACGGCAATAGCGCGCAGGCGCGTAAGGATCAAAAACGCCGCGAAGCCGAACTGCGTACGCAAACGCAACCGCTGCGTAAAGAGATTGCCCGTCTGGAAAAAGAGATGGATAAACTCAACGCGCAGCTGGCGCAGGCGGAAGAGAAACTGGGCGACAGCGAGTTGTATGACGCTTCGCGCAAAGCGGAATTAACCGCATGCCTGCAGCAGCAGGCGAGCGCCAAATCAGGGCTCGAAGAGTGTGAGATGGCGTGGCTCGACGCGCAGGAACAGCTGGAGCGGATGCTGCAGGAAAGTTAATGAGTAACCGCCCGGCGGTGAGAGAAAATTCATCGTCGGGACTTTCTGCTTAGCCATCCCGGGAGACTTTCCGAAATTCATCGCTCAGCCATTCTCTTGAGTCATTTTCATGTAATCTATACCGATTACCCGCAAGACCACATATTGGCTAACCGCCCACTTTTATGCGCGGTATAGTGTTCTAAAAGTTTCTTAATAATCCTGGTACTATGGTTGAAATAACCCCGACAGCAGTGACGCCCCCCGATAACGACTCGCGTGAATTCCATCCGATGCGCGGCGTGGGCAATCGTCATCTGCAAACCATGCTGCCGCGGATCATCCGCCGCAAGCTCCGATTTACGCCGCACTGGCAACGCCTTGAGCTGCCGGATGGCGATTTCGTCGATCTGGCCTGGAGCGAAGACCCCGCCGGCGCGCGCCACAAACCGCGACTGGTGGTCTTTCACGGTCTGGAAGGCAGCCTGCACAGCCCTTACGCCCACGGTTTGATTCACGCCGCCATGCAGCGCGGCTGGCTCGGGGTGGTGATGCATTTTCGCGGTTGCAGCGGCGAGCCGAATCGCAACAGTCGTATTTATCACTCTGGCGAAACGGAAGACGGTACCTGGTTCCTGCACTGGCTGCAGCGCGAGTTCGGCGCCGCGCCGACGGCGGCGGTAGGCTATTCGCTTGGCGGCAACATGCTGGGCTGTCTGCTGGCGAAAGAAGGCGACAATATTCCGCTCGATGCAGCCGTCATTGTCTCGGCGCCCTTTATGCTGGAAGCCTGCAGCTACCATATGGACAAAGGATTTTCGCGCGTCTATCAGCGTTACCTGCTCAACCTGCTGAAAGCCAACGCCGCGCGCAAGCTGAAAGCCTATCCAGGCTCGCTGCCGGTCGATCTTCGCCAGCTTAAAAGCATGCGCCGCATCCGCGAATTCGACGACATGATCACCGCCAAAATCCACGGTTTCGCCGATGCGCTAGACTATTACCGACAGTGCAGCGCGATGCCGCGCTTAAGCGATATCACCAAGCCGACGCTGATCATTCACGCGAAAGACGATCCGTTTATGGACCATCATTCAATTCCGCCGCAGGAACAACTGCCGGCTAACGTCGAATATCAGCTCACGGAACAGGGCGGCCACGTTGGCTTTGTCGGCGGTACGCTGCGAAAACCGCAAATGTGGCTGGAGCAACGTATTCCGGATTGGTTAACCCGCTGGCTGGGAGGACAAGCATGATTATTCCCTGGCAGGATCTCGATCCCGAAACGCTGGATAATCTGATTGAAAGCTTTGTGTTGCGCGAAGGCACCGATTATGGTGAACATGAACGTTCGCTTGCCGATAAAGTCGCCGATGTAAAACAGCAGCTTAAAACCGGGGAGGCCGTGCTGGTGTGGTCAGAACTGCACGAGACGGTCAACATCATGCCCCGCAAGATGTTTAACGGCTAAGCGCCATGCCCCTCTAACCGCGAGTGCCTGGCGCGATACGGCGACACACCATCACTTAATCAGGGAGTTGTTATGTCTGCCAAACATCCAGTGATCGCAGTCACGGGCTCCAGCGGCGCGGGCACCACCACCACCAGCCTCGCGTTTCGCAAAATTTTCTCGCAACTGAACCTGCATGCCGCGGAGGTCGAAGGGGATAGCTTCCATCGCTATACTCGCCCGGAAATGGACATGGCGATCCGCAAGGCGCGCGATCAGGGCAAACACATCAGCTACTTTGGCCCGGAAGCCAACGACTTCAGCCTGCTTGAACGCACCTTTTTAGAGTACGGCGAATTCGGCAAGGGCCAGTCGCGCAAATATCTCCATACCTACGATGAAGCGGTTCCCTGGAATCAGGTTCCCGGCACCTTTACCCCATGGCAACCGCTGCCTGAACCGACCGACGTGTTGTTTTATGAAGGGCTGCACGGCGGCGTGGTGACGCCGCAGCATGACGTGGCGAAACATGTCGACCTGCTGGTCGGCGTGGTGCCGATCGTCAACCTTGAATGGATCCAGAAGCTCATTCGCGATACCAGCGAACGCGGCCATTCGCGCGAAGCGGTGATGGACTCGGTGGTGCGTTCGATGGAAGACTATATCAATTTCATCACCCCGCAGTTCTCACGCACCCATATCAACTTCCAGCGTGTGCCGACGGTCGATACCTCGAATCCGTTTGCCGCCAAAGGCATTCCATCGCTCGACGAAAGCTTCGTGGTGATTCACTTTCGCAATTTGCAGGGGATTGATTACCCCTGGCTGTTGGCGATGCTACAGGGGTCGTTTATCTCGCATATGAACACCCTGGTGGTGCCAGGCGGTAAGATGGGGCTGGCGATGGAGCTCATTATGGCGCCGCTGGTCGAGCGCTTGATGGAAGGCAAAACCATTAGTTAAGGGCAAAATAAAACCCCGGTCGCCGTGCTGCCGGGGTTAGCGTCCCGCTACATCAATTCGTCTCAGGCTTCGATCACTTCGTAAGAGTGGGTGATGTTAACGGCCTTTTCCAGCATCAGCGCCACCGAACAATACTTCTCCGCGGATAAATCCACCGCACGGGACACCGCCGCATCCTTCAGCTCTTTACCGGTGACGATAAAGTGCAGATTGATATGGGTGAACAGGCGCGGCGCCTCTTCACGGCGTTCAGAGGTCAGCTTCACTTCGCAGTTGGTGACGTTTTGACGCCCTTTTTGCAGGATAGACACCACGTCAATTGCGCTACAGCCGCCCGCCGCCATCAGCACCATTTCCATCGGGCTGGGCGCTTTGTCCCCGGAGTTGCCATCCATTAAAATCTGGTGGCCGGAGGCCGACTCACCGATGAAGGTTAGACCTTCCACCCATTTCACACGCGCTTGCATAAAATTTAACTCCGCTGTTGCAATTTTCCTGACAGATTACGCGCACATAACAAATCTCGCAACGGAAGGCGACCTGGGTCATGCTGAAGCGAGACACCAGGAGACATGCGGTGAAAGCTATGCTAAAACAGTCTGGATGCTACAGTAATACATTGATGTACCGCATGTATGCTGAGGAGTTCACATTACAGGCTGCATAAATTGAGCAGCCAGCTTCCCAGGCATAGGGAAAAATACGATTGCATGCCCGGATGCCGTGTAGTGTCGGCGTCCGGAGATAGCTTATAACAGAGGATAACCGCGCATGGTGCTTGGCAAACCGCAAACAGACCCTACCCTTGAATGGTTCTTGTCTCATTGCCACATTCATAAGTACCCATCAAAGAGCACGCTGATTCACCAGGGTGAGAAAGCGGAAACGCTTTACTACATCGTAAAAGGCTCCGTGGCTGTACTCATCAAGGATGAAGAAGGTAAAGAGATGATCCTCTCTTACCTCAACCAGGGCGATTTCATCGGTGAATTAGGCCTGTTTGAAGAAGGTCAGGAACGTAGTGCCTGGGTACGTGCGAAAACCGCATGTGAAGTGGCCGAGATCTCTTACAAAAAATTCCGTCAGTTAATCCAGGTGAACCCGGACATCCTGATGCGCCTCTCTTCGCAGATGGCGCGTCGTCTGCAGGTCACTTCCGAGAAAGTCGGTAACCTTGCTTTCCTCGACGTGACGGGCCGTATCGCTCAGACCTTACTGAATCTGGCGAAACAGCCTGATGCCATGACCCACCCGGACGGGATGCAGATCAAAATCACCCGCCAGGAAATTGGCCAGATCGTCGGCTGTTCTCGTGAGACGGTTGGCCGTATTCTGAAGATGCTGGAAGATCAAAATCTGATCTCCGCACACGGTAAAACTATCGTCGTCTACGGTACCCGTTAAGTCGCTAAACGGCGTATTGCTCCGCGCAGTACGCCGTTTTTGTTTCTCCCATGTGGCGCAGGCTGATTTACCACCCGGAAGTCAACTACGCACTGCGGCAAACGCTGGTGCTGTGTCTACCTGTGGCCATCGGGCTTCTGCTCGGCCATCTGCAGCAAGGGTTGCTGTTCTCGTTAGTTCCCGCCTGTTGCAATATCGCCGGTCTCGACACCCCGCATAAACGCTTTTTCAAACGCCTGATCGTTGGCGGCTGCCTGTTTGCCGGCAGCAGCCTGATTGTGCAATTGCTTCTGGCGCGGGACATCCCGTTGCCGCTTATCCTCAGCGCGCTGGCGCTGATTCTCGGCGTGACGGCGGAAATCAGTTCGCTGCACGCTCGCCTGTTGCCGGCATCGCTTATCGCCGCCATTTTTACCTTAAGCCTGGCCGGCAATATGCCCATCTGGGAGCCGCTGCTTATCTATGCGCTGGGAACCTTGTGGTACGGACTCTTTAACTGGTTCTGGTTTTGGCTCTGGCGGGAGCAGCCGCTGCGCGAGTCGTTAAGCCTGCTTTACCGCGAACTGGCTAATTATTGCGAGGCCAAATATAGCCTCCTGACGCAGCACACTGACCCGACGACCTCCCTGCCGCCGCTGCTTACCCGCCAGCAGAAGGTGGTCGATTTAATTACCCAATGCTACCAGCAGATGCATATGTTAGCCGCCAACCAGCGTAGCGATCATAAGCGCCTGCTGCGCGCGTTCCAGGTTGGGCTGGATCTGCAGGAACATATTTCAGTGAGCCTGCACCAGCCGGAAGAGGTACAAAAACTGGTGGAGCGCAGCCATGCGGAAGCGGTTATCCGCTGGAACGCGCAGACCGTCGCCGCGCGTCTGCGGGTGCTGGCGGATGATATTCTCTACCACCGCTACCCGCGTCGCTTCCAGATGGATAAGCAAATCGGCGCGCTGGAAAAAATCGCTTATCAGCATCCCGATAACCCGGTAGGCCAGTTCTGCGCCTGGCACTTCAGTCGTATCGCCCGCGTGCTGCGCACCCAGCGCCCGCTGTACGCACGTAACCTGATGGCGGATAAAGAACGGCGCCTACCGCTACTACCGGCGCTGAAGAACTACCTGTCATTGAAATCCCCGGCGCTGCGCAACGCCGCGCGCATCAGCGTAATGTTGAGCATCGCCAGCCTGATGGGCAGCGCCCTACATCTGCCGAAGCCGTACTGGATCCTGATGACCGTGCTGTTCGTGACGCAAAACGGTTACGGCGCCACCCGCGTGCGGATTGTCCACCGGGCGGCAGGCACCCTGGCGGGCCTGGTGATCGCCTGGCTGACCCTACATTTCCACGTACCGGAGAGCTACACGTTAAGCGGTATGTTGTTCATCACGCTGCTGAGCTATCTCATCATCCGTAAACACTACGGCTGGGCGATGGTGGGCTTTACCGTCACCGCGGTATATACCCTGCAGTTGCTAACGCTTAACGGCGAGCAGTTCATCGTCGCCCGCTTTATCGATACCATCATTGGCTGTCTGATCGCCTTTGGCGGGATGGTCTGGCTATGGCCGCAATGGCAGAGCGGCCTGCTACGTAAAAACGCCCACGATGCCCTGGAGGCCGATCAGGAGGCTATTCGGCTGATCCTTAGCGCCGATCCGCAGGCCCCGGCGTTGGCCTACCAGCGTATGCGCGTCAACCAGGCGCACAACGCCCTGTATAACTCGCTTAACCAGGCGATGCAGGAACCGGGCTTTAACTCGCACTATCTGGAAGATATGAAGCTGTGGGTAACCCATAGCCAGTTTATCGTTGAGCATATCAACGCCATGACCACGCTGGCGCGCGAGCATACGATGCTAACGCCTGACCTGGCGCAGCGGTATCTGGAATCGTGTGAAATTGCCCTGCAGCGCTGTCAGCAGCGTCTGGATTCAGACGGGCCGGGCAGCGCGGGCGATGTGAATATTATGGAATCCCAGGACGGGGAAGTGTTGCGTGGGCCGCTCAGCACCCTTGAGCAGCATTTGCAGCGGATCCTCGGCCATCTGAACACCATGCACACCATTTCGTCGGTGGCATGGCGTCAGCGTCCGCATCACGGCATCTGGCTACGCACGACTAAGCGCTAAGTACGTTTTTAACCGCCTGCGCGAAGCGCGCCATCCCTTCGGCGATATCGCTATCATCAATCACCAGCGACGGCACAAAGCGCATTACGTCCGGCCCGGCGTTTAACACCATCACCCCGGCCTCCGCCGCGGCATAGAGGAAATCGCGCGCGCGTCCGTGATGCTGCGGCTTAAGCGCGGCGCCGATTAACAGTCCCATGCCGCGGATGTCGCTGAACAGATCAAACTGCGCATCGATCTGCTGCAGGTGTTCGACAAACAGCGCCCGTTTGGCATTGACGCCCGCCAGCACCTGCGGCGTGTTAATCAGGTTGAAAGCCGCGGTCGCCACCGCACAGGCCAGCGGATTGCCGCCGTAGGTGGAGCCATGGGAACCGGCATGGAAGGCGCTGGCGATTTCATTGGTGGTTAACATCGCGCTAATCGGGAAACCGCCGCCGAGCGCTTTCGCGCTGGTCAGGATGTCCGGCGTCACGCCGTAATGCATATAGGCGAACAATGAACCGGTACGGCCCATACCGCACTGCACTTCATCAAATACCAGCAGCGCCTGATGCTGGTCGCACAGATCGCGCAGCCCCTGCAGGAACGCTGGCGTCGCCGCCATCACCCCGCCCTCGCCCTGAATCGGCTCAACCACCACCGCGCAGGTATGGTCATCGATCACCGCTTTCACCGCCTCGAGATCGTTAAATGGAACATGCACGATATCTGCCGGTTTCGGCCCGAAACCGTCAGAGTATTTCGGCTGACCGCCGACCGAGACGGTGAACAGCGACCGTCCGTGGAAAGCATTATGGAAAGCGATGATTTTGGTTTTGTACGGACTATGGCGAGTGATCGCGTAATGACGCGCCAGCTTGAACGCCGTTTCGTTGGCTTCCGTTCCGGAGTTCATAAACACCACGCGCTCGGCAAAAGTGGCATCTACCAGCTGGCGCCCCAGGCGCAGCGCCGGCTCGTTGGTAAAAACGTTGCTGGTGTGCCACAGGGTCTCGCCCTGCTCACGCAGCGCCGCCACCAGCGCCGGGTGGCAGTGGCCCAGCGCGGTCACCGCAATCCCGCCGGCAAAATCAACGTACTCTTTGCCCTGCTGATCCCAAACGCGGCTGCCTTTCCCCTTCACCGGAATAAACTCCGCCGGTGCATAAATCGGCAGAATGACTTCATCGAATGTGGCGCGGGTGATTGCCGGTTGCTCTGTTGCCATGTGATGCCCATCCTTCTGTGTAACGTGCAATGATTGCGAAGTTTTAATCACAAAATATGCATAATAAATCACCTCATGGCAACTACAAATCAGCGTTTAAGGAAGTTTTCCAGCAACTGGTGTCCCTGTTCGCTAAGAATGCTCTCCGGGTGGAACTGCACGCCTTCGAGATCCCACTGGCGATGGCGGATACCCATGATTTCACCGCTGGCGCTGCGGGCGGTAACGATAAAATCCGCGGGAAGGGTCGGCGGGTCGATAACTAATGAATGGTAGCGCGTAACGGTAAGCGGGTTGTTTAGTCCCTGAAAAACGCCCTCGCCGTTGTGCTCAATCAGCGACGTTTTACCATGCATGACCTGCGCGGCGCGTACGATGGTGGCGCCAAAGACCTGGGCGATGGCCTGATGACCCAGACACACGCCGAGCAGCGGTGTTTTACCGGCATAGCGGCGGATAACGTCCAGCGAAATACCGGACTCATCCGGCGTGCAGGGGCCCGGTGAAATGACGATTTTCTCCGGCGCCAGCGACGCTATCTCTTCCAGCGTTAACTCATCGTTACGCTTAACCAGCACCTCCGCCCCCAGTTCGCAAAAATACTGGTACAGATTCCAGGTGAAAGAGTCATAGTTATCGATTAGCAGGATCATAGCGGCTCCGGAAAAAACAAAACCGGGCTATTCTACTCAGATTCCCGCGCTTCGCTTACCACTTTACGAAAGATCCGCTCCAGCGGCTCCGGGTCGCCCATCGCGCCCAGCTGGTTAGCCTGGCTCCACGCATCCGGATCGATGCCCCGCCAGTCGAGCAGGTAGCCGGCGTGAATGGCCAACTGTTCGAAGAAGATCCTTTGCGTCAGGCCGTTGCCAAGGCGGAACGGATGCAGGACATTGATTTCGCCGTAGTACCAGCTCAGGCGCTCGACGAAGGTCTCCCGGGGCAGTTCACGCAGATAGTCCTCTTCTTCCAGCTTGCGCATCAGCGCGTTACCCTCTTTCTCTATCCACGCGAAGTGGCAAAATGGCGTATCGCCCTGGTAGATATCGATTTCCCGCAGTTTGCCCGCCCAGTCAAAGAGATCCTGATAAAGTTGCCGGTGAATGGCGCAGAGATGCGGTAAACCGCGGCCGCGCGGGCCCAACGGGATCGTCGCCGCACGCAGCGAAGTGAATTCCCATACAGTTTGTTCCAGCCGTTGCGCCTGATGGATACCCAGCCGGTTACGCAGCACATCCAGCGCCGGATAGAGATAGGGGTCGCGACCGTCGCCATATTTATCGCTCATGACGCCTCCTCAGCTCGGCAAGACGCGCCAGCGCTTCCTCAGCCGTCAGGCTAACCAGCGGTACCGTCGCGCCTTCAAGGCGTCTGCTGGCCTGAAAATTGGCGTTGCGGGTCTGTTCCCAGAGCCGGGATTTTTGCTTATCGGTGAGTAAACGCATGGTCGCCTCCCTTATCGTCCCCTGTGTGCCACAAGTATAAGCAGCAATTTCGGGTTACGCAGAGAGGCAAGCCAGGCGCAGGCGGACCGCCCGCGCCAGAAGAGGGTTACGGCAGCACTTTCGCCGAAAGAATAACGACCGGTTTAGACGGAACATTTTGGTACGGGCCAACGTTGTGGGTCGGAACCTGAGAGATTTTGTCGGCGACGTCCATACCCTTCACCACTTTACCAAATACCGCATAGCCAAAATCACGCTGGCCGTGGTCGAGGAAGGCGTTATCCGCCACGTTGATGAAGAACTGGCTGGTCGCGCTGTCCTGATCGGCGGTACGCGCCATGGCGATCGTCCCGCGGGTATTACGCAGGCCATTGTCGGCTTCGTTTTTAATCGGCGGGTTAGGCTGCTTTTGCTGCATCTGCTCGTTAAAGCCGCCGCCCTGCACCATAAAGCCTGGGATCACCCGGTGGAAGGTCGTGTTGTTATAGAAACCGCTGTTCACGTACTTCAGGAAGTTATCGACAGAAATCGGCGCCTTCTGGCTATTCAGCTCCAACTCGATGTTGCCAGCAGAAGTGGTCAGCAGTACGTGCGGGTCGCCCTTGGCCGCCATGGCGGGGGAGAATGCTGAAATGGCGAATACGGCAGCCATCGCCGCCAGAGTGGATTTGAGCATGGAAATTCCTTAACGGAGCAGAGTAAAAAGCAAGTGCCTTGATTCTAAAGAGCCTTTGCATAGCGGGCTAGCCTTTTACCTAATTTTACTTAGCTGAAACACTTGTTACGAACTGACTCAATCCTCTCACCGATCACTAATGTGATGGAGATCACATAAATCCATGCAATAAATTCTACATTTCAATATAAACGTTTGCCTTCATCACTTGAATGAATAAAATCTGTGCGCCCGGCGCAGCGTCAACGCGCTTTACCTATCTATTCACAGGCCTGTCATGACTAACAGCAATCGTATCAAGCTCACATGGATCAGCTTTTTCTCCTACGCCCTGACCGGCGCGTTGGTGATCGTCACCGGGATGGTGATGGGGAACATCGCAGATTATTTCCATCTGCCGGTGTCCAGTATGAGTAACACCTTTACCTTCCTCAATGCCGGTATTCTGATTTCTATCTTCCTCAATGCCTGGCTGATGGAGATCGTGCCGCTGAAAACCCAGCTGCGCTTTGGCTTTATCCTGATGCTGTTAGCCATCGCCGGGCTGATGTTCGGCCACAGCCTGACGCTGTTCTCCGCGTCGATGTTCGTGCTCGGTCTGGTCAGCGGGATCACCATGTCGATCGGGACTTTCCTGATTACCCACATGTATGAAGGCCGCCAGCGCGGCGCGCGTCTGCTGTTCACGGACTCCTTCTTCAGCATGGCAGGGATGATCTTCCCGATGGTCGCCGCCGTTCTGCTGGCGCGCAGCATCGAGTGGTACTGGGTTTACGCCTGTATCGGCCTGGTCTACGTCGCTATTTTCGTGCTGACTTTCGGCTGTGAGTTCCCGGTGCTTGGCAATAAAGCGCTGGCGGAAAACAGCCAGCCGGTAGTGAAAGAGAAATGGGGCATCGGCGTGCTGTTCCTTTCCATCGCCGCGCTATGCTACATCCTCGGCCAGTTGGGCTTTATCTCCTGGGTACCAGAGTATGCCAAAGGCCTCGGCATGAGCCTCGGCGACGCCGGTAAGCTGGTCAGCGATTTCTGGATGTCCTATATGATCGGCATGTGGTCGTTCAGCTTCATCCTGCGCTTCTTCGACCTGCAGCGCATCCTGACCGTGCTGGCGGGTCTGGCGACAGTCCTGATGTATCTGTTCATTAACGGTTCGCCGGAGCATATGCCGTGGTTCATCCTGACCCTTGGCTTCTTCTCCAGCGCTATCTATACCTCGATCATTACCCTGGGCTCGCAGCAGACCAAAGTCGCTTCACCGAAGCTGGTGAACTTCATTCTGACCTGCGGCACCATCGGCACCATGCTGACCTTCGTGGTGACCGGGCCGATCGTCGCGGCCAGCGGCCCGCTGGCCGCGCTGCACACCGCGAACGGCCTCTATGCCGTGGTATTCGTGATGTGTCTGCTCCTTGGCTTCGTTTCCCGCCACCGTCAGAACGCGTCGGCGCACTAAGCCTTAGGCCCCTTTGCTTCGGCAAAGGGGCTATTTTTGGTAAAAAACAGCTCCTCGCCGCCTTTATCGGTCTGTATCCACGTCTGCGCCAGCTGCGTAGTCGCAATGACCCTTCCCTGACGAATTGACCAACGTACCGGCACCTGGCAGCGTACGGCTTCAAAACCGTTTTCAGCAGGCAAGATCACCAGATTAGCCGGATTGCCGGTAGCGATGCCGTAATCATTGAGCCCAAAGGTTCTGGCGCTGTTGTGGGTAATCAGCTGTAGACTGTCGTTAATCTGCTGATAGCCCATCAGTTGGCAAACGTGCAGCCCCATATGCAGCACCTGTAGCATGTTGCCGGTTCCCAACGGATACCATGGGTCGAACACATCATCGTGGCCAAAACAAACATTAATGCCGGCCGCCATCAGCTCCTTGACCCGCGTCACGCCGCGCCGCTTCGGGTAGTCATCAAAGCGCCCCTGCAGATGAATATTGACCAGCGGGTTGGCGACGAAGTTAATGCCCGAGAGTTTTAACAGGCGGAACAGCCGCGAGGTATAAGCGCCATTGTAGGAGTGCATCGCGGTCGTATGACTCGCGGTCACCCGGGGGCCGATTCCCTCTTTTAATGCCAGCGCGGCGACCGTTTCGACAAAGCGTGACTGTTCATCGTCAATTTCATCGCAGTGGATATCCAGCGGACGCTGGTATTTCTGCGCCAAACGGAAGGCGATATGCAGCGATTCCACTCCGTATTCACGAGTAAATTCGAAATGCGGGATCGCCCCGACCACATCGGCGCCCAGCTGTAATGCCTCCTCCAGCAAACTCTCACCATTGGGGTAGGATAAAATCCCTTCCTGGGGGAAGGCGACTATCTGCAAATCGACCCACGGCGCTACCTCTTGTTTGACTTCCAGCATCGCTTTCAGCGCGGTCAACGATGGGTCAGAAACATCGACATGGGTGCGAACAAACTGGATGCCGTTAGCGATTTGCCAGCGCAGGGTTTTCCACGCGCGGGCTTTCACATCCTCATGGCTTAGCAGCGCTTTACGCTCGGCCCAACGCTCAATCCCCTCGAACAGCGTCCCGGACTGGTTCCAGTTTGGTTCTCCCGCCGTTTGCGTGGTATCGAGATGAATGTGCGGTTCGATAAACGGCGGGATGGCCAATCCGCCGCGGGCGTTAAGCACTTCGTAGCTCTCGCTGCGTGCCTCTCCCATCGGCGTAATGTCGCCGAATCGCCCTTTATCAATCGCAATCTGCCACAACCCTTCCCTCTTTGGCAGATGGACGTTCTGAATTAACCACAGCGGCGTTGTCGACATAGTTTGCTCCCCTGAATATTGCTCATTTCTTCCGCTGCCTTTGTACATAAAAAGAACAGAACGGAAAAGCCTGATTTTTCCATAACTTATAAAAATCATTATAAATCATGAATATACTCATTAAGTGGTAGGTAAGTTCTAAATTGATTTGTATCAATGAGTGTAGTAGCTGAATCGTTAAGGTAGGCGGTAATAGAAAAGAAATCGAGGCAAAAATGAGCAAAGTCAGAATCGCTATTATCGGTAACGGCATGGTCGGCCATCGCTTTATCGAAGAGCTTCTTGATAAGGCGCCTGCCGGACAATTCGACATTACCGTGTTCTGTGAAGAGCCGCGTATCGCCTATGACCGTGTCCACCTGTCGTCTTACTTCTCCCATCACACTGCGGAAGAGCTGTCGCTGGTACGCGAAGGTTTCTATGAGAAACACGGCGTCAAGGTGCTGGTCGGCGAACGCGCGATTACCATCAACCGCCAGGAAAAGGTTATCCACTCCAGCGCTGGCCGTACCGTTTTCTACGACAAGCTGATTATGGCGACTGGCTCATACCCGTGGATCCCGCCGATTAAAGGCGCGGAAACCCAGGATTGCTTCGTCTATCGTACTATTGAAGATCTTAACGCCATCGAATCCTGCGCCCGTCGCAGCAAACGCGGCGCGGTGGTCGGCGGCGGTCTGCTCGGTCTGGAAGCAGCCGGCGCGCTGAAAAATCTCGGGGTGGAAACCCACGTGATCGAGTTTGCGCCGATGCTGATGGCCGAGCAGCTCGATCAGATGGGCGGCGAGCAGCTGAAGCGTAAGATCGAAAGCATGGGTGTGAAGGTTCACACCAGCAAAAACACCAAAGAGATCGTTCAGCAGGGCACCGAGGCGCGCAAAACGATGCGCTTCGCCGACGGTAGCGAACTGCAGGTCGATTTCATCGTCTTCTCTACCGGTATCCGTCCGCGCGACAAGCTGGCTACTCAATGCGGTCTCGCCGTCGCCCAGCGCGGCGGCATCATGGTCAACGATAGCTGCCAGACCTCCGACCCGGATATCTACGCTATCGGCGAATGCGCCAGCTGGAATAACCGCGTGTATGGTCTTGTCGCCCCGGGCTACAAAATGGCGCAGGTGACGGTTGACCATATCCTCGGCAACGACAATCTGTTCACCGGCGCCGACCTCAGCGCCAAGCTGAAACTGCTCGGCGTTGACGTTGGCGGTATCGGCGACGCCCACGGGCGCACGCCGGGCGCGCGTAGCTACGTCTATCTCGACGAAAGCAAAGAAGTCTACAAACGGCTCATCGTCAGCGAAGATAACAAAACCCTGCTCGGCGCGGTACTGGTCGGCGACACCAGCGATTACGGCAACCTGCTGCAGCTGGTGCTGAACGCCATCGAATTACCGGAAAACCCGGATTCGCTGATCCTCCCGGCCCACGCCGGCAGCGGCAAGCCGTCTATCGGCGTGGATAAACTGCCGGACAGCGCGCAAATTTGTTCCTGCTTCGACGTCAGCAAAGGCGACCTGATCGCCGCTATCAATAAAGGCTGTCACACCGTAGCGGCGCTGAAAGCGGAAACCAAAGCCGGAACCGGCTGCGGCGGCTGTATTCCGCTGGTGACGCAGGTGCTCAACGCCGAGCTGGCGAAACAGGGTATCGAAGTGAACAACAATCTGTGCGAGCACTTCGCCTACTCTCGCCAGGAACTGTTCCACCTGATCCGCGTGGAAGGCATCAAAACCTTCGACGAGCTGCTGGAAAAACACGGTCAGGGCTACGGCTGTGAAGTCTGTAAGCCGACCGTCGGTTCCCTGCTGGCCTCCTGCTGGAATGAGTACATCCTCAAACCACAGCACACGCCGCTGCAGGACACCAACGATAACTTCCTCGCCAATATCCAGAAAGATGGCACCTACTCGGTGATCCCGCGCTCCGCAGGCGGCGAAATCACGCCAGAAGGCCTGGTTGCCGTCGGTCGCATCGCGCGCGAATTTAATCTGTATACCAAAATCACCGGCTCCCAGCGTATCGGCCTGTTCGGCGCGCAAAAAGATGACCTGCCGGAGATCTGGCGTCAGCTGATTGAAGCCGGCTTCGAAACCGGCCATGCGTACGCCAAAGCGCTACGTATGGCGAAAACCTGCGTCGGCAGTACCTGGTGCCGCTACGGCGTCGGCGATAGCGTCGGCTTCGGCGTAGAACTGGAAAACCGCTACAAAGGCATCCGTACCCCGCACAAAATGAAGTTCGGCGTCTCCGGCTGCACCCGTGAATGCGCGGAAGCCCAGGGTAAAGACGTTGGGATCATCGCCACCGAGAAAGGCTGGAACCTGTACGTGTGCGGTAACGGCGGGATGAAACCACGCCACGCCGATCTGCTGGCCGCGGACCTCGATCGCGATACGCTCATCAAATATCTCGACCGCTTTATGATGTTCTACATCCGCACCGCCGATAAGCTGACCCGTACCGCGCCGTGGCTGGACAACATGGAAGGCGGCATCGACTATCTGCGCAGCGTCATCATCGACGATAAGCTGGGCCTGAACGATCACCTTGAAGAAGAGCTGGCTCGCCTGCGCGCCGCTTTCGCCTGCGAATGGACCGAGACCGTCAATAACCCGGCGGCGCAGACGCGCTTCAAACACTTTATCAACAGCGACCAGCGCGACCCGAACGTTCAGGTGGTGCCGGAACGTGACCAGCATCGCCCGGCCACGCCCTATGAGCGCATCCCGGTCACGCTGGTGGAGGAAAACGTATGAGCCAGTGGGTAAACATCTGCAAAATTGACGACATCCTGCCGGCGACCGGCGTCTGCGCGCTGCTGGGGCAACAGCAGGTGGCTATCTTCCGTCCGTACCATGACGACAGAGTGTTCGCCATCAGCAATATCGATCCGTTCTTCAATGCCAGCGTGCTGTCCCGCGGGATCATCGCTGAGCATGACGGCGCGCTGTGGGTTGCCAGCCCGCTGAAAAAGCAGCGCTTCCGCCTCAGCGACGGGTTGTGCATGGAAGATGAGAGCCACTCCATCGCCCATTACGAAGCCCGTGTTAAAGATGGCAAAGTGCAGCTGAAAGCCTGATGCCGCATGGTTCCCTCCGCGCCGCGGGGGGAACCATATCATCGGCTTATAACCACTACTAAGTAGAGGCGGCAAAATTCATATCTCCGTGATTCCCTCTGCTGCTATGCTACGACCGCACTCCCTTTCCCCCCTTGCCGTGAGGATCTGCCGTGGACCACTTACCTATTTTTTGCCAACTACGCGATCGCGACTGCTTGCTGGTCGGCGGCGGCGATGTCGCTGAACGCAAGGCGCGTCTTTTGCTCGACGCCGGCGCCCGGTTAACGGTGAACTCACGCCAGTTTACTCCGCAGTTTCAGGTGTGGGCCGAGGCGCAGATGCTGACGCTGGCGCAGGGCGATTTCAATCCTGCGCTGCTCGATAACTGCTGGCTGGCGATCGCCGCCACCGACGATGATGTCGTTAATCAGCAGGTCAGCGAGGCAGCCGAATCACGGCGTATTTTCTGTAACGTGGTGGATGCGCCCCGTCAGGCTAGCTTTATCATGCCGTCAATTATCGACCGCTCGCCGCTGATGGTCGCCGTGTCTTCCGGTGGTACCTCGCCGGTGTTGGCGCGCCTGCTGCGTGAAAAGCTCGAATCGCTGCTGCCGCTGCATCTCGGACAAATCGCCCGCTATGCCGGGCAGCTGCGCTCAAGGGTGAAAAAGCAGTTCGCTACCGTCGGCGAACGCCGCCGCTTCTGGGAAAAGCTATTTGTTAACGATGGCCTCGCCCAATCGCTGGCGAACGATGATCGTCAGGCCGTCGCCGATACCACGGAACGGTTACTGAATGAACCACTGGAACATCGCGGCGAAGTGGTGCTGGTTGGCGCCGGTCCGGGCGATGCCGGTCTGCTCACCCTCAAAGGGCTGCAGCAGATCCAGCAGGCCGATGTGGTGGTCTACGACCGGCTGGTCTCCGACGATATTATGAATCTGGTGCGCCGCGACGCCGATCGGGTATTTGTCGGCAAACGCGCAGGCTATCACTGCGTGCCGCAGGAGGAAATTAACCAAATCCTGCTGCGCGAAGCGCAAAGCGGCAAGCGTGTCGTGCGCCTGAAAGGCGGCGATCCGTTTATTTTTGGCCGCGGCGGCGAAGAGCTGGAGACTCTCTGCGCGGCAGGTATTCCGTTCTCGGTGGTGCCGGGGATCACCGCCGCATCCGGCTGCTCAGCCTACTCAGGTATTCCGCTTACCCACCGTGATTTCGCCCAGGGCGTACGTCTAATTACCGGCCATATGAAAACCGGTAGCGATCTCGACTGGCAAAACCTGGCGGCGGAAAAACAGACGCTGGTGTTCTATATGGGGCTAAACCAGGCGCCGGCGATCCGTGAAAAGCTGATCGCCCACGGCATGGCGGCGGATATGCCGGCCGCCATCGTCGAGAACGGCACCGCGGTCAACCAGAAGGTTGTCGCCGGCACTCTGGATCGGTTGGATATTCTGGCGCAGCAGATGGCCAGCCCGGCGTTGATTATCGTGGGCCGCGTGGTGGCGCTACGCGACAAGCTGAACTGGTTTTCTCACCATTAAGCTAATGCGCTCTAACAGACACAAAAAAACCGGGATTATCCCGGTTTTTTTACCTTCAGCGAGCCTTGTTACGGCTTAGCGACAAAGCCAATCGCGTCATATACCGCTTTCAGGGTCTTAGAAGCGTGCGCGCTGGCTTTTTCCGCCCCCTCTTTCATCACCTGATTAAGGAACGCTTCGTCGTTGCGGAAACGGTGATAGCGCTCCTGCAGCTCGGTCAGCATACCGGAAACCGCTTCGGCGACTTCGCCTTTCAGGTGGCCGTACATTTTACCTTCAAAGTGCTGTTCCAGTTCCGGAATGCTCTGGCCGGTCACGGCGGAGAGGATATCCAGCAGGTTGGAAACGCCCGCTTTGTTTTGCACATCGTAACGGACAACCGGCGGCTCGTCGGAGTCGGTCACCGCGCGTTTAATCTTCTTAACTACCGATTTCGGGTCTTCCAGCAGACCAATGACGTTGTTGCGGTTGTCATCGGACTTGGACATCTTCTTGGTCGGCTCCAGCAGGGACATCACGCGCGCGCCGGACTTAGGAATAAACGGCTCCGGCACTTTAAAGATATCGCCATAGATAGCGTTAAAGCGCTGCGCGACGTCGCGGCTCAGCTCAAGATGCTGTTTCTGATCTTCGCCTACCGGTACCTGGTTGGTCTGGTACAGCAGAATATCAGCGGCCATCAGTACCGGGTAGTCAAACAGACCGGCGTTGATGTTCTCGGCGTAGCGCGCGGACTTGTCTTTAAACTGGGTCATGCGGCTCAGCTCGCCGAAATAGGTGTAGCAGTTCAGCGCCCAGCCCAGCTGGGCGTGTTCCGGCACGTGAGACTGGACGAAAATGGTGCTCTTTTGCGGATCGATACCACAGGCCAGGTACAGCGCCAGCGTATCCAGCGTCGCTTTACGCAGGTTCTGCGGATCCTGACGCACGGTGATTGCGTGCTGGTCAACGATGCAGTAAATACAGTGATAGTCATCCTGCATGTTTACCCATTGACGCAGCGCACCCATATAGTTGCCAATGGTCAATTCACCTGAGGGCTGTGCGCCACTAAAAACGATGGGCTTAGTCATTTTTTAATTCCTGAGTTTCACTGTACGGTAGCCCAAGAGCGGGCAAGAGTTCATTAAATTGGTCAAAGATAAAATCCGGCTCGCTCAACGCAATCGGCTCGCCGTAGTTGTAGCCGTAAGTCAGACCGATAGAGCAACAGCCCGCCGCTTTCGCCGCCTGAATATCGTTGCGCGAATCCCCGACGAACAGGAGTTCGGCTGGCGTCAGAGAGAGCTTTTGCGCCACCAGCAGCAGCGGATCCGGATGCGGCTTTTTATTCTTCACATCGTCGCCGCCGATCACCACGCTAAAGTATTTCGCGATATCGAGGGCCTCGAGCAAGGGCGCCACGAACGGTGTCGGTTTGTTGGTAACCAGCGCCAGCGGCAGGCCTTTTGCGTGCAGCGCGCCGAGCGTATCGGCCACTGCCGGGAACAAGAAACTGCCTTCTTCCGCCGCTTCGGCGTAATAGCGGTCGAACAGTTTACGCAAAACGCGTAGCTGTTCGTCTTGCGGTATATCATGATCGTCGACGGAAGGTTTCCCCATCGCCGCGCGTAACGTGGCACGCTCCTGGCGAGCCCAATTCAGCGCCCGCTCCATCAGGACGTCTGCGCCGTTGCCAATCCAGGTCACGACGCGCTCTTCACCTGCCACCGGCAGTTCCAGCGCGTAAAGCGCGCTATCAACGGCAGCGGTTAAACCCGGCGCGCTATCGACCAGCGTACCGTCCAGGTCAAATGCCACGCCGCGGACGGCCTGTAATTTATCCATGACTAACCTTCGCTAATTCACTGCGCATTTGATCAATAACTTTTTTGTAGTCCGGCTGGCCGAAGATCGCCGAACCGGCGACAAACATATCCGCACCGGCCGCGGCAATTTCACCAATGTTGCTGGCTTTCACGCCACCATCGACTTCAAGGCGAATGTCGTAGCCGGATTGATCGATAAGCTGACGCACCTGACGCAGTTTTTCAAGAGTGTGCGGAATAAAGGACTGGCCGCCAAAGCCTGGGTTAACCGACATCAGCAGGATCACATCCAGCTTATCCATAACGTAATCGAGATAGCTCAGCGGCGTTGCCGGGTTGAATACCAGCCCCGCTTTACAGCCGTGCTCTTTGATAAGCTGCAGGCTGCGGTCGACGTGTTCAGAGGCTTCCGGGTGGAAAGTGATAATGCTGGCGCCGGCTTCGGCAAAATCAGGAATGATGCGGTCGACCGGCTTTACCATCAGGTGCACATCGATCGGCGCGGTAATGCCGTAGTTGCGCAGCGACTTCAGCACCATCGGGCCAATCGTCAGATTCGGCACGTAGTGGTTGTCCATGACGTCGAAGTGTACGACATCCGCGCCCGCCGCCAGTGCCTTAGCGGTATCCTCGCCCAAACGGGCAAAATCAGCCGACAGAATCGAAGGGGCAATCAAATACTGCTTCATCCGCATCTCCTTGAAATTTATTTGGTCTTCGGCGGACGGTACAGCGCTAAGAGCTCGTCCACCTTTTTACGCGTACCACCGTTGCTGCTGATGCTGCGCCGAACCTTCACAATATGCGTTTCCGCCGCGTTTTTATACCACTCCTGCGTCAGCGGCGTGCGGTGGTTTGAGATAAGCACCGGGATCCGCTTTTTCATCAACGATTCCGCCTTTTTCGCCAGCATTACCTGCTGATCAAGGTTGAAACTGTTGGTGTGGTAGGCGGTAAAATTCGCCGTCGCCGTCAGCGGCGCGTACGGCGGGTCGCAATAGACCACCGCCCGGCTATCGGCTCGCTTCATGCACTCTTCATAAGATTCGCAGTAAAACTCGGCGTTCTGCGCCTTGGCGGCGAAGTGATAGAGCTCAGCCTCGGGGAAATAGGGCTTTTTGTAGCGGCCAAACGGCACGTTGAACTCGCCGCGCAGGTTGTAGCGGCACAATCCGTTGTAGCCATGGCGATTCAGATACAGGAACAGCACCGCGCGACGCAGGGGATCCTGACTCTGGTTGAATTCATCACGGTACTGGTAGTAGCGCTCCGCGGCGTTGTTTTCCGGCGTAAACATCTCGCGTGCGGCGCTGACGTATTCGTCAGTGCGCAATTTGACGATGTTATACAGACCGATCAGATCGCTATTGATATCCGCGAGGATATAACGAGAAAAGTCGGTATTCAGGAATACCGACCCGGCGCCCACAAAGGGCTCAATTAAGCATTCACCTTCCGGCAAATGCTTTTTAATATCGTCAAGCAGGGGGTATTTCCCCCCTGCCCACTTCAGAAAAGCGCGATTCTTTTTCATGCTGCCTAACTAATTACACTTTCTCCGGCTGTGGAGAAATCGCTCCGACAGCATCCTGCGCTTAAGACTACTCGCGGCATTACTTCAGGTCAGCTTGTACCTGATGCAGCGGTTTTGCCCATGGATTTTTCGCCTGAACATCCGCAGGGAGCGTGGCGACGGCACGTTTCGCTTCATCTTTCGAAGCGTAGATGCCGCTGACCAGCACATACCACGGTTGACCGTTGCGAGTCGTCTCATAGACAACATATTTTTCCAGCTTCTCTTTCTTAGCCCAGTTGTTCAGGTTGTTGTAGTTAGAGGAGCTGCTGAGCTGCAACGTATAGTTACCTGACGGCGCAGACTTCATCGAACCAACATCGCCAGCCGTTTTGCTACCAGCCGCTGCGGTCGCCGCAGGCGCAGTGGCCGCCGGGGTGGAGGTCGTTGCGGCAGGCGCAGTCGCGGTAGCCGTTGGCGCGGTTGTCGCAGCCGGTTTAGTCTGCGCAGTGGCGACAGGCTTGCTGGCGGTAGCCGCCGGCGCGCTCTCTACGCGCTTAGGTTTGGTTTCAACCGGCGCTTTGGCGGTAGCCTGCGGCTTGCTTTGCGGTTTCGGTTCAATCACCACCTGTTTACGCTCGACAGGACGCGGCGCGGCAGCCGTCTGGCGTTCGGTCGTTTGACGCGGCGCGGCGCCATTACGCATTGGCGCAACGGTCGCAGGTTCGGTCGGTAAGGTGGAGTTAGCAACGGCGCTATCCAGTTGACCCTGCTGCTGAGTCAGTGCGTTGTTCAGGTCGCCCTGAACTTCCACACGCTGCTGGCCCTGCGGCTCAGAGGCGGGTTGACCCTGAGTCGGATTAGAGGCGATCGGCGGCAGAGAAACGTCCTGCGGCTGTTGCTGGTTGGTGTTGCCCGCAGTTTGATCGACCGGCTGCGCGGCATTGTTGTTCTGGTCAGCGGTCATGCTTTGATCGCCTGACAGGTTAACGCTCTTCTCACCAGAAGCGGATTCATTGGAAGAAGATGGCGATTTCAGCGCCGAACCCACGCCGACAATCAGCAGCAGGAGTACCAGCACCCCGACGCCCATCATGACATACTGGCGGGAAGCCGGTTTAGCAGGAGCCTTTTTGCGTTTACGCGGACGGCGTTCAACCTGCTGCTCTTCTTCTGCTTCTTCTTCGGACTCAAGGTCCTCTTCATACTCTTCTTCATCGCGTTCACGACGGGCTTTGTTCGCGCGCGTCGGACGGCTTTCATCAGCCTCGAGATCGAGATCGTCGAAATTGATCTGCGGATCGGCGTCACGCTCGGAAGACTGACGGGAACGACCAGTACGACGATCGTTGCGATCGGCTTTCATATCGTCTTCTGGTTTGAAATCATCCATTTAACACCCCACTAAAAGGCTTATGCTCACGATTATTGCATGTTGCCCGAAATGATAACGCCGCGCGGACGCGGCTAGACCTTCTTATTGTTGCGCCTGCTGAGTATCAGCAATCGCGCCAAGAACTACATCGTGCGACACTCCGCCGCGGACCTCGCTCTTTCCTATAGCGAGCGGCAATACCAGGCGCATTTCGCCTGCCAGTACCTTTTTATCACGCATCATGTGAGGCAAGTACGCTTCTGCAGACATTTCCTGCGGCCCGCGTACCGGCAACCCTGCACGTTGCAACAGCGCAATCATACGCTGCGTATCCTGCGCGCTAAACTGCCCTAAACGCTCGGACGTATGCGCCGCCATGACCATTCCTGCCGCCACAGCTTCGCCATGTAGCCAGTTACCGTAGCCCATTTCAGCTTCGATAGCATGACCAAATGTATGTCCCAGATTCAGTAAAGCACGTAACCCGGTTTCGCGCTCGTCGGCAGCGACAACTTCGGCTTTTAACTCACAACAACGGCGAATACAGTACGCCATCGCTGATTCATCCAGCGCCATCAGCGCATTGATGTTGTCTTCAAGCCAGCAGAAGAACTCGCCGTCGAGAATAATGCCGTACTTAATGACCTCAGCCAGGCCGGAGGAGAGCTCGCGCTTCGGCAATGTTTTGAGACAATTAAGGTCGACGACCACGGAAACCGGCTGCCAGAAGGCGCCAATCATATTTTTACCGAGGGGATGGTTTACGGCCGTTTTGCCGCCAACCGAAGAGTCCACCTGCGAAAGCAGCGTGGTGGGAACTTGAATAAAACGTACGCCGCGCTGATAGCTCGCCGCGGCAAAACCGGTTAAATCGCCAACCACGCCGCCGCCGAGCGCCACGAGTGTGGTGTCGCGGCCATGTGGTTTTTGCAACAGCGCGGTAAATACCGTATCCATCACCGCCAGGCTTTTATACTGCTCGCCATCCGGCAGGATCACGCTGTCGACATTGACACCCGCTTGCTCCAGTACGGAGCGAACGGTATCAAGATAAAGCGGCGCCAGCGTTTCATTGGTGACCAGCATAACCTGGTCGCCTGATTTCAGTGGCAGAAAAGAAGCTGGATCGTTAAACAAACCAGCCGCGATGGTAATCGGGTAACTACGTTCCCCGAGAGTTACAGTCAGCTTCTCCATAACGCGACGTCCACCTCAGTTGCTTTACTCTGACGCACTTTATTAAGCCAGAATCAGTTGCTTTCCAGCATATGAATAATCTGGTTTGCAACGACTTTCGCGCTTTGATCGTCGGTGCGGATAGTCACATCGGCAATCTCTTCATACAGCGGATTACGCTCATCTGCCAACGCTTCAAGAACTTCACGTGGCGGCGCATCTACTTGTAATAAAGGACGCTTTTTATCGCGCTGCGTACGAGCAAGTTGTTTTTCGATCGTTGTTTCCAGGTAGACCACCACGCCGCGGGCGGAGAGACGGTTACGCGTTTCACGGGATTTTACTGAGCCGCCGCCAGTGGCGAGTACGATTCCCTGTTTTTCCGTCAACTCATTGATGATTTTTTCTTCACGATCGCGGAAGCCTTCTTCGCCTTCGACATCGAAGACCCAGCCGACGTCTGCGCCAGTGCGTTTCTCAATCTCTTGATCAGAATCGTAAAATTCCATGTTGAGCTGTTGGGCTAACTGGCGCCCAATAGTGCTTTTGCCGGCACCCATAGGCCCAACCAGAAAGATATTGCGTTTCTCTGCCATTTTTTCGGTACTACTAAGACTATTCGTTAATGATAAACCCGCTTCGCAGACACCCAGCGCAGCAGGACATGAACTGAAACCTCATATGCAATAGAGCGAGAGTCAGACTAAAAATTATCTCAATACTCCGGCTGGTTTGGCAACAGAATAAAATCACCGGACATAAAGGGAGGATTGATGTCGTACCCGACTCTCAAATCGGTACCCCTTGTATGCTAAATCCGTCCCCGCGTCAAACACCTGAAACGTGTTTAGCATGAAAAACCCGCTTAATGTACTGCCAGAATACGCGGCGTGATGAAGACAACCAGTTCACGTCGTTCATTATCTTTACCATCATGGCGAAACAGCTGCCCGAGTAAGGGGATTTCGCCAAGCAACGGCACGCTGTCGCGCGCCCACTTATTCTTCTGCGAAAAAATACCGCCCAGCGCCAGGGTCTCGCCGCTTTTCACCTCGACTAAGGTTTCAATCTCTTGCTTATCAATTGCCAGCGCTTCGCCGTTTTCCTGCTGCAGTACCTGGCCTGGCGTATTTTCGCTAATGCGCAGCTTCAGGCGCACGCGATCCTGCTGTAGCACCGTCGGCGTCACCTCCATACCCAGGACCGCCTCTTTAAACTCAACCGAGGTGGCGCCGCTTTCTCCGCTGGAGACCTGATAGGGGATCTCGCTGCCCTGTTTGATACTAGCGGGTTGCATATGCGACGCCAGCAGGCGCGGACTGGCGATGATGTCCACCTGCTGCTTTTGCTCCAGCGCGGAAAGCTCAAGCTCCAGTAGCCGCCCGTTAATCCGGCCGATATTAAACCCGCCGCGGGTGGTCGCGTCTGATACCGCCAGATTACTGCTCAGGTTGGTCATTTTCCCCATCCCCGGCGTGCTGCTGGCCTCCGCCAGGCTCCACTTCACGCCAAGCTCACGCAGGCTGGTCGCGCTCATTGACACAATGTGCGCCGCCAGCTCCACCTGCCCGACCGGCAGATCCATCTCTTCAGCCCACGCCTTCAGCGCCGGCAGATGCCGATCGTCGTCGCGGATTAACAGACGATTAGTTCGCCGATCGACGGTCATCGTGCCGCGGGCGCTCAACAGCTTGCCCCCGGATTTCGCCAGTTCGTCTGCGTCGGCATAGCGAAGCGGGATACTGTGGTTACGTAATGGCAGATTCTGCCAGCGTTTAGCCTGCTCGGCTTCCTGCTGCGTCCGTTTCGCTTGCTGCCACGCCAGCGTGTGGATGTACAACACCGTGCCCTGACGGGCCATTGTCAGTCCAGCGCTATCGAGAACCGACTGGAGCGCCTGTTGCCAGGGGACGCTATTTAAGTGGAGCGACAGCGTGCCGCTGACCTCCGGCGCCACGATTAAATTAAGATGTTGCATTTCCGCCAGGCTTTGCAGTACCTGGGCCACCGGTACATCATCAATCACCAGCGATACCGGCGGTTCTTTTTTCGCCGCCGCGGCCAGCAGCGGCAGCAGCAGAAGTAGCAGGCTTATCCTTCGCATCATGTTGGCTTTCCTTACGTGACCAGACCCAGCGTGCGGGTTCACACCCGGTATTGGCCTCCAGAGTTAATGTTTCTGCCGTTAGCTGTCGAATTCGCCAGCCGCCAGGCAAAACGTCGTTAATTCGTACACGCCGCCACTGACCGGTATGATCCTGAACAAGACCCAGCCACTGGGCCGGGCGGCCAACCCCGCCGCCGTAACGCCACTGCGTCAGCTGCGCGGTCTGGCAGTGGTCCTCGACCGGTAAAAAAGGATCGCGCGCTCCTGCCAGCAGCGGGCAAACCAGCAGCAGCATGTATCCTTTATATTTCATCGTCGCGCTCCAGTTGCAACGACATCTGTAGCACCCCTTTTTCATCATTTAGTGAAAAAGCGCTTGCGTGTACCCCGCAATCGGCAAGCCAGGCGAACAGCGGCGGCACCGACTGCCAGTTAACCGCCGCCAGCATCTCACCGCCTCGCCCTCGCGGTTGCCAGGCCTGTAACAAGATACCGGCCACGGGTGGCTCCAGCGGTGAAAAACGCCGGGCCGTCCAATCATCAACCACGCGCTGCTGCAGCGTGGCCCGCAGCGGCATTACTCGCCGCCATTGCGTCTGTAGCGGCACATTCGCGGGCGGTGAAACGCTGACAGCAGCAAGCGAAAACGCCAGATACATTGCCGCGGCCAAAACTGTGGCGCAGAGTAACGCTAACGGCCATCCGCGCAGCGCCTGCAGGCGTTCAATCGCTGTCCGCATCGGCAGTGTCTCCAGGTAGAAAAAAGCTAAATGACCAGCGTCCCTGTGTATCGCGATGCGTTCCTCCTGCCATCGCCGGTTGAAACCCCTCCAGCTTGCCAAGCGCCTTTTCCAGCGCCACCACCGCCTTGAGGTTCAGCGCCAGGCCGCTGAGGGTGATGCCCTGCGGTTGGTAGTCCAGTCTGGTTAACCACAGCGGCTCCGGCAACAGCGACGCTAACGTGAGCAATCGTGTCTGCCAGGCCTGCATTTCGGCTCGCCGCTGCGCTTGCCGTGCCTGTCGCTCACCGCGCTTTATTTCTTCGCGCATCTCCCGCTCGCGTTGCAACAGCGTGGAATAAAGCAGATTGTCGGCCTGGGTATGCATCGCCTGCTGCGCCGCGTCCATCTGACGCAACGCGCGCGTCGCTATCGTCAGGGCGGCGATGCTTAACGCCATCGCTACCGCCAGCAGCCCGCCCAGACGCAAGCGTTGCCGCCGTCGCGTCTCGCGCCACGGCAGAAGATTAATCGGCTGCGCCATGGTTATTTACCTCCCAGCGCCAAACCAAGCGCGATAGCAAAGCGATCGCCGCAGGCGGGAAGCGGCGGCTGCAGGCGGTGGATCACGCTCCAGCAATCAAAGCTATTTTCCGCCAACGGCAGGCTGCTACAGAGCTGGAACTGTTCATCGTTGAGGCGCGAGGTTAAGTGCGAGAAAGAGGGGGCTTCAGCGCATGGACAATAGCCCCAGCGCTCCTGGGTCGCCCATAACCATTGCGCGTCCCCCTGCCAGACCAATCCCTGAGTCGCGTCAGTAAGCCAGGGAAAAAAAGAAGTGAGAGCAGCCGCATCCGGCACGATCGCCGCCAGGCGCAGCTTCAGCCGCCGAGCCAGTTGACGCAGCGCGTCGATATCCAAACGCTGAGCCGCCGTCGCCTGCCAGCCATCGTTAGCCGCGCGGGCGGTGTAATCGATACACAGCGAAGAGGCAGGCATTTCCAGCTGACGCGCCATCGTACCCGCTATCCACATTGCTCTTTCGTTTTCCCGCAGCGACACCTGTGGCGCCGGCAACTGCTTTTGCAGCGTACGGCTGGCAGGAAGCGCAATGCACACCTGATGCTGTAACGGCAGCTCGCGGCGCCAATCACGTAACCGCTTCACCGCCTCATTGATGTCAACGATGCTGCCCTGCGCCACCAGGCCGGGCGGCAGCGGAATTCGCCACCAGCGACGTAACGCCCAGCGTCCACGTTCGTACAATAGTGCCACTATGACGACGCTATCCTGTTGAATGTGAATTCCTATACGCCAATTTCTGAAAGTCATGCTTAGATCTCCTTATCCGCGATTGCGATTCAAGGAGCAGCCTGGATATACCATGTGGCGAAATGGGGGCTTTTAGCGTCGATCGACACGCCGTCTGGAAGACATAGCGCCAGCAAGCCGCCCCGTGGGGGTATATCAATGCTCCTGGCTTGCCTTTATACTACCGCGCGTTTGTTTATAAACTGCCCAAATAAAACTAAATGGGAATTCTCCGGTGAAGTTCGTAAAGTATCTTTTTATCCTTGCAGTTTGTTGCGTTCTGCTGGGAGCAGGCTCGATTTATGGCCTCTACAAATTTATAGAGCCGCAACTCCCCGACGTCGCGACCTTAAAGGATGTGCGCTTGCAGATCCCGATGCAGGTTTATAGCGCGGACGGCGAGCTCATTGCGCAATATGGCGAAAAGCGCCGCATCCCCGTCACTCTGCAGCAGATGCCGCCGGAGCTGATAAAAGCGTTTATCGCGACTGAAGATAGCCGCTTCTATGAGCATCATGGCGTCGATCCGGTGGGGATTTTCCGCGCCGCCAGCGTGGCGATGTTCTCAGGCCATGCTTCGCAGGGCGCCAGTACTATTACTCAGCAGCTTGCGCGTAACTTCTTCCTCAGCCCGGAAAAAACGATAACGCGTAAGATCAAAGAGGTTTTCCTCGCGATCCGCATCGAACAGCTGCTGAATAAAGACGAAATTCTCGATCTTTACCTCAATAAAATTTACCTCGGCTACCGCGCCTATGGTGTCGGCGCCGCCGCGCAGGTTTACTTCGGTAAAACGGTCGATCAGCTGACGCTGAGCGAAATGGCGGTCATCGCCGGTCTACCAAAAGCGCCTTCCACCTTTAACCCGCTCTATTCGCTGGATCGCGCGACCTCGCGTCGCAACGTGGTGCTGTCGCGTATGCTGGGCGAAGGCTATATCACCCAGGCACAGTACGATCAGGCGCGCAGCGAGGCGATTGACGCCAGCTATCACACGCCGGAAATCGCCTTCTCCGCCCCGTATTTGAGCGAAATGGTGCGTCAGGAGATGGTCAACCGCTACGGCGAGCAGGCCTACGAAGACGGCTATCGCGTCTACACCACCATCACGCGTAAAAACCAGCAGGCCGCCCAGCAATCGGTGCGTAAAAACGTGCTCGATTACGACATGCGCCACGGCTATCGCGGCCCGGTCAACGTGCTGTGGAAAGTTGGCGAGACCCCGTGGGATAACAAAAAAATCCTCGATACGCTGAAAAAACTGCCGGGCGTCGGCCCGCTGGCGCCGGCGGTAGTCACCTCCGCGAACCCGCAGGAAGCCGTCGCGTTGCTGGGCAACGGCACGTCGGTGGCGTTAACGATGGATGGCGTCCGCTGGGCGCGTCGCTACGTTTCCGATACGCAACAAGGCTCGACGCCGCGCAAAGTGACCGACGTCATTCAGACCGGGCAGCAAATTTGGGTGCGCAAAGAGGGCGACAAATGGTGGCTGTCGCAGGTGCCGGAAGTGAACTCCGCGCTGGTCTCTATCAACCCGCAAAATGGCGCGATTATCGCTCTGGTCGGCGGCTTTGACTTCAATCAGAGTAAATTCAACCGCGCTACCCAGGCGCTACGTCAGGTTGGCTCCAATATCAAGCCGTTCCTTTATACCGCGGCGATGGACAAAGGCTTAACCCTCGCCAGTATGCTTAACGATGTGCCGATCTCCCGCTGGGATGCCGGCGCGGGCTCCGACTGGCGGCCAAAAAACTCGCCGCCGCAGTACGCCGGCCCTATTCGTTTGCGTCAGGGATTAGGTCAGTCGAAGAACGTGGTGATGGTGCGCGCGATGCGCGCAATGGGCGTCGATTATGCGGCAGAGTATCTGCAGCGTTTCGGCTTCCCGGCGCAGAACATCGTCCATACCGAATCACTGGCGCTGGGTTCCGCTTCCTTTACCCCGCTACAGGTCGCCCGCGGCTACTCGGTAATGGCTAACGGCGGCTTCCTGATTAACCCGTACTTCATTAGCAAGATCGAGAACGACCAGGGCGGCGTGCTGTTTGAAGAGCGGCCTAAGGTCGCCTGTCCGCAATGTAATTCGCCGGTGATCTACGGCGATACGCCGAAATCCAACGTGCTGGAAAACCAGGATGTCGAAGAGGTCGCCACCTCTCAGGAGCCGCAAAACGGCGACGTCCCGCCGCAACCGCAGCTTGAGCAGGCTAATCAGTCGCTGGTCGCGCAAAGCGGCGCGCCGGAGTATGCCCCGCATGTTATCAACACGCCGCTGGCCTTCTTGATTAAGAGCGCGCTGAATACCAATATTTTCGGCGAACCGGGCTGGATGGGCACCGGCTGGCGTGCGGGCCGCGATCTGCAGCGTCATGATATCGGCGGCAAAACCGGTACCACCAACAGTTCGAAAGATGCGTGGTTCTCCGGATACGGTCCGGGCGTCGTGACGTCGGTGTGGATTGGTTTCGATGACCACCGTCGCGATTTGGGCCGTACCACCGCTTCCGGCGCGATTAAAGATCAGATTTCGGGTTATGAAGGCGGCGCTAAAAGCGCCCAACCGGCCTGGGATGATTTTATGAAACGGGTGCTGGAAGGCGTGCCGGAAGAGCCGTTAACGCCGCCGCCGGGTATTGTGACGGTGAATATCGACCGCAGTACAGGTCAACTGGCTAACGGCGGCAACAGCCGCGCCGAGTACTTCATCGAGGGCACGCAGCCTACCCATCAGGCAGTGCGCGAAGTCGGCACCACCATTACCGATAGCGGTGGCGAAACCCACGAATTGTTCTAATAAAAAAAGCGCCTGCAGGCGCTTTTTTTATGTCCGGATGAGACGCTTATAACTACAAACGCCCCTGCGCCTGTAGCCATTCACGCACCAGAAACAGCGCGCTGACGTTACGCGCTTCATTGAAGTCTTCTTCTTCCAGTAGCGACATCAGCTGCGACAGCGGCCAGCGCACCTGCGGCAGCGGTTCCGGCTCATCGCCCGGCAGCGATTCCGGATAGAGATCTTCCGCCACCATGATGTTCATTTTGCTGGAGAAATAAGATGGCGCCATGCTGAGCTTCTTCAGGAAGGTCAATTGACGGGCGCCGAAACCCACCTCTTCTTTCAGCTCGCGGTTGGCGGCTTCCATGGCGGTTTCGCCAGGGTCGATAAGCCCTTTGGAGAAACCCAGCTCGTAGGATTCGGTGCCGACCGCATATTCGCGGATTAAAATAATGTGGTCGTCAACAATCGGCACAATCATTACGGCTTCACGCGCGGTGGGCCGCATGCGTTCATAAACGCGACGCACGCCGTTGCTGAACTCCAGGTCCACGCTTTCAACATTAAAAAGACGCGAACGCGCTACCGTTTCAACGTTGAGAATGGTGGGTTTTTGTAATGATTTGCTCATTGTCATCGGTCTATGCTGTGATTACAGAAGTCATTGTGCGATACGCAGCACGGTTTCGGCAATCCAAATTGCCACTAATTTACATAGTTGCAACGTTTTGCTTGCGATGCAAAGATTCATAAAGATAAAAAAGTCAATAGGTTGAATTTGTTTTGAGAATTTACCGATTCCTGAGTTTTCCCGTTTTTGATAAGCTTACATGCTGCTGCATTGCACAATAAAATTTCCTGCATTAGACAACATGTGCCGATAAACAATTAAAATTACTATGACGATGGGATGGGCATGGGCACCTTTCTGACCTTTTTCACAGCTCTGCTACTCTGTGTCTTGCTTATCGGGTGGTGGTATCGATCTCATGCCAGACGTCGTCGCCTCCCCTTACTGCAAGCCTTTAGCGACGCGACGACCCGCAAGCTTTCTGATGATGAACGCCAGGCGGTCGAAAAGTATCTCGATGGCCTCAGCCAGTCGCAACAGGTACCGGCGACCGGCGCCAGCGTCGCGCCTGTCGCCCTGAAACTGAATGAGCAGAGCGACACCGTTTATACCGTCACCCGCGCCGTCACCCGCTATGGCATTTCGTCTGATGAGCCCAACAAATGGCGATACTTCCTCGACTCGGTGGAGGTTCACCTGCCGCCGTTCTGGGAACAGCATATCAACGACGAGAACAGCGTCTCGCTGATCCCAACCGACAGCCTGCCGCTGGTGATTGTTCTCAATGACCACACCTTGCGCGACTATCCGCAGGAAGCCCGCAGCTACGCGCTTGAACGCGCATCGGCTACCCAGGCGTCGATTCGCGGTGAGGAGAGCGAGCAGGTCGAGCTGCTGAACATCCGCCAGGAAACTCAGGAAGAGCATGCTCTCAGCCGTCCTGACAGCCTGCGCGAAGGGATTATGATCGTCGCAGCCTTCCTGCTGTTCTATTGCTGTCTGATCTCCCCGGATGTCTTCGCGCCGTGGCTGCTCGGCGGCGGCGTGCTGCTGTTGGCCGCGGGCGTATGGGGCATTTACGCGCCGCCGCTGGCCGGTTCGCTACGCGAAATCCACTGCCTGCGCGGGATGCCGAAGCGCTGGGGACTGTTTGGCGAGAACGACCAGGAACACGTTAATAATATTTCGCTGGGGATTATCGACCTTATCTATCCGCGTCACTGGCAACCGTGGATCGCCCAGGATCTGGGGCAGCAAACCGATATTGATATTTATCTTAACCGCCACGTTGTTCGCCAGGGGCGATTCCTGTCGCTGCACGATGAAGTGAAACACTTCCCGCTGCAGTACTGGCTGCGCAGCGCGATTATCGCCGCCGGCGCGCTGCTGGTCGTCATCATGCTGTGGATTAGCGTACCGCTGAATATGCCCTTTAAATTCACCCTCTCCTGGCTTAAGGGGGCGCAGACCATCGAAGCCACCACCGTCGGCCAGCTTGAGAAGGCGAAAGTACGAATCGGCGACACGCTGCAATTAAAAGGTACCGGGATGTGCAACATCCGTACGCCGGGCGCCTGGAGCGCGAAAGACGCGTCACCGTTTACGCCATTCGATTGTTCGCAGATTATCTGGAACGACGCGCCTCCCCTGCCGCTGCCGGAGTCCGATATCGTCGGGAAGGCCACGGCGCTGGTCCAGGCGGTACAGCGCCAGTTGCATCCTGACCCGGACGACGATTCGCACGTTAGCCCGGCATTACGTTCGGCAATTCAGAAATCAGGAATGGTGCTGCTGGATGACTTCGGCGATATCGTGCTGAAAACCAACGATCTCTGCTCGGCGAAAGATGACTGCGTGCGTCTGAAGAACGCGCTGGTCAACCTTGGCAATACCCGCAACTGGGAAGCGCTAACCAAACGCGCCACCGCCGGTAAGCTCGATGGGGTGAACGTATTGCTGCGCCCGGTAAGCGCCGAATCGCTGGAGAATCTGGTGACCACTTCCACCGCGCCGTTTGTGATGCGTGAAACCTCCCGTGCGGCGCAGGCGCTAAATAGCCCGGCCCCTGGCGGATTCCTGATCGCCAGCGATGAAGGCAGCGAACTGGTCAATCAGCCGTGGCCGGCTATCAGCCTGTACGATTATCCCGCCCACGAGCAGTGGGGCGAGCTGCAGCGCCTGGCGGGCATGTTGATGCACACGCCATTCCATGCGGAGGGGATTGTCACTAATCTTTATACCGATGCCAATGGCACCCAGCATATCAACCTGCACCGCATTCCCGATCGCAGCGGACTGTGGCGCTATCTTGGCACCACTCTGCTGCTGCTGGCGATGCTTGGTTGTATGGCGTGGCACGGCGTGCAGGCGATCCGTCGCTATCAGCGCCAGCGCCTGCGCATGGAAGAAATTCAAAAATATTATGAAAGCTGCCTGAATCCGGTTCTTATCCCTTCCCCGGATCATCAAGATTAATTCCTGCGCGACAGGGTGTGATACCCTGTCGCGCATTTCCCCCTCGCTGGAGACTCACCATGCAAATCAATATCGCGTGGCAGGAGGTTGATACCGTTCTGCTGGATATGGATGGTACGCTGCTCGACCTCGCCTTCGACAACTACTTCTGGCAAAAATTGGTCCCGGAAACCTGGGGCGCCGCGCGCGGACTCAACCTGCAGGAAGCCAAAGCGGCAATGCACCAGGAGTATCACGCCGTGCAGCATACGCTAAACTGGTACTGTCTTGATTACTGGAGCGAGCGACTGGGTTTGGATATTTGTGCGATGACCAGCGAGCAGGGACCGCGGGCAAAACTGCGGGAAGATACCGTGCCATTCCTTGATGCGCTGCGGGCCAGCGGCAAGCGCCGCATCCTGCTGACCAACGCGCACCCGCATAATCTGGCGGTGAAGCTCAAGCACACCGGTCTGGACGCGCACCTTGATTTATTACTTTCCACCCACACATTTGGTTATCCGAAAGAGGATCAGCGCCTGTGGCGCGCGGTGGCGGATGAAACCGGCCTTGATGCGCGCAAAACGCTGTTTGTCGATGACAGCGAGGCTATCCTGGACGCGGCGGCGCAGTTCGGTATTCGTTATTGCCTGGGCGTCACCAATCCGGATTCCGGCCTGGCGGAAAAACAGTATACCCGCCATCCCGGCGTGAACGATTACCGGCGGCTGATCCCTTCCCTGACTCCGGAGGAGAGGCCATGAAAGATAAGCCCGCAGAAAGCGTCAGGCTGGACAAATGGCTCTGGGCAGCCCGCTTTTATAAAACTCGCGCCATTGCGCGCGAAATGGTTGAAGGCGGCAAGGTGCACTACAACGGACAACGTAGTAAGCCGAGCAAAATCGTCGAGCTGAATGCCACCCTGACCCTGCGCCAGGGCAACGACGAGCGCACCGTTATCGTCAAAAGCGTTACCGAACAGCGCAGGCCAGCCAGCGAAGCCGTTATGCTGTACGAAGAGACGGCGGAGAGTATCGAGAAACGCGAAAAAGTGGCGCTGGCGCGTAAGCTGAATGCGCTCACGATGCCGCACCCAGACAGACGTCCGGACAAAAAAGAGCGCCGCGACCTGATGAGATTTAAACACGGCGACAGCGAATAACGCTGCCGCCAGCAAGAGAGATGATTATGACTCAACACGATCAATTACATCGTTATCTGTTTGAAAACTATGCCGTGCGCGGTGAACTGGTCACCGTATCGGACACGTTGGAACAGATCCTGGCCAACCATAGCTACCCGCAGCCGGTGAAAACCGTGCTGTCGGAGCTGCTGGTCGCCACCAGCCTGCTGACCGCCACGCTGAAGTTCGCCGGCGATATTACCGTTCAGCTGCAGGGCGACGGCCCGCTCTCGCTGGCGGTGATCAACGGCAATAACCAGCAGCAGCTACGCGGCGTCGCTCGGGTTCAGGGTGAAATCCCGGAAGGCGCGGACCTGAAAACGCTGGTCGGCAACGGCTATCTGGTCATTACCATCTCTCCACAGGAAGGCGAGCGCTATCAGGGCGTTGTTGGCCTGGAAGGCGATACCCTGGCGGCATGCCTGGAAGATTACTTCCAGCGTTCCGAACAGCTGCCGACCCGTCTGTTTATTCGTACCGGCGAGCACGACGGTAAAGCGGTGGCCGGCGGCATGCTGCTGCAGGTGATGCCGGCTCAGGACGCGCAGCTTAACGACTTCGAGCATCTGGCGACCCTGACCGAGACCATCAAGGCGGAAGAGCTGTTCACCCTGCCGGCGACCGATGTATTATGGCGCCTGTACCATGAGGAAGAGGTGACGGTATACGACCCGCAAGACGTCGAGTTCAAATGTACCTGTTCTCGCCAGCGCTGCGCCGATGCGCTGAAGACGCTGCCGGATGAAGAAGTCGACAGCATCCTCGCCGACGAAGGCGAAATTGATATGCATTGCGACTACTGCGGTAATCATTACCTGTTCAACGCGATGGATATCGCCGAGATCCGTAATAACGCCTCGCCGGCGGATCCGCAGGTACACTAATCGCCCCTCTCGCCGGGCGTTGCCGGGTTTTTCTAACCCGCCGCGCCTGGCGTCAACTATTTCGACCGCGTGTTGAATCGATTTTCACTGAAAGAGTTACGTAACTTTCTTTCAAGAAAGCGATTACATTCACATTTCAGCAGTTTTTTTAATTACTTTTTAACCATTCGGAAACATCTATCGCCACCTGCGGCCGTTTTCCTGAGATAATCACGCGCACTTCGTGACAGGAGTCACTGTGTTTTTCGTAAGAAAGGCGTTTGTCGAGATACGTAAATCTATGAGCCTGGTCGCGGTCTATTCCCTGAAAGAAACCCTACAATTTAAAGCAGTACATATTGGCTAAGGAGCAGTGACATGCGCGTTAATAGTTTAACCCCGCAGGATCTCAAGGCTTACGGTATCAATGACGTCCAGGAAATTGTCCACAACCCGAGCTTCGATACGCTGTATCAGGAAGAGCTCGACCCGAAACTGGAAGGTTATGAGCGTGGCGTATTAACCAATCTTGGCGCCATCGCCGTCGATACCGGCATTTTCACCGGCCGTTCGCCGAAAGATAAATATATCGTCCGTGACGATACCACTCGCGATACCGTGTGGTGGTCTGATAAAGGCAATGGCAAGAACGACAACAAGCCGCTCTCCCAGGAAACCTGGCAGCACCTGAAAGGCCTGGTGACTCACCAGCTGTCGGGCAAACGCCTGTTTATCGTCGACGCCTTCTGCGGCGCCAACGCCGACACCCGCCTCAGCGTGCGCTTTATTACTGAAGTCGCCTGGCAGGCACACTTTGTTAAGAACATGTTCATTCGCCCGAGCGAAGAAGAGCTGGCAGCCTTCGAGCCGGACTTTATCGTCATGAACGGCGCGAAGTGCACCAACCCGCAGTGGAAAGAGCAGGGTCTGAACTCCGAAAACTTCGTGGCTTTCAACCTGACCGAGCGCATCCAGCTTATCGGCGGCACCTGGTACGGCGGCGAAATGAAGAAAGGGATGTTCTCGATCATGAACTACCTGCTGCCGCTGCAGGGCATCGCTTCGATGCACTGCTCCGCTAACGTCGGCGAAAAAGGCGATGTCGCCGTGTTCTTCGGCCTGTCCGGCACCGGTAAAACCACCCTCTCCACCGACCCGAAACGCCGCCTGATTGGCGATGACGAGCACGGTTGGGATGATGATGGCGTGTTTAACTTCGAAGGCGGCTGCTACGCGAAGACCATTAAGCTGTCGGAAGCCAACGAGCCGGATATCTATCACGCGATCCGCCGCGATGCGCTGCTGGAAAACGTCGTGGTACTGGCTGACGGCACCATCGATTTTGATGACGGTTCGAAGACCGAGAACACCCGCGTCTCCTACCCGATCGACCATATCGAAAATATCGTTAAGCCGGTTTCGAAAGCCGGTCACGCTACCAAGGTCATCTTCCTGACCGCCGACGCCTTTGGCGTATTGCCGCCGGTTTCACGTCTGACCGCTGACCAGACTCAGTACCACTTCCTGTCTGGCTTTACCGCCAAGCTGGCCGGTACCGAGCGCGGCGTCACCGAGCCAACCCCAACCTTCTCCGCCTGCTTCGGCGCCGCGTTCCTGTCGCTGCACCCGACGCAGTACGCTGAAGTGCTGGTAAAACGCATGCAGGCTTCCGGCGCCCAGGCCTACCTGGTCAACACCGGCTGGAACGGTACCGGCAAACGTATCTCAATTAAAGATACCCGCGCGATTATCGACGCCATCCTCGACGGTTCGCTGGATAACGCCGAAACCTTCACTCTACCGATGTTCAACCTGCAGATCCCAACCGAGCTGCCGGGCGTCGATACCCATATCCTCGACCCGCGTAATACCTACGGTTCTCCGGAGCAGTGGCAGGAGAAAGCCGATCAGCTGGCGAAACTGTTTATTGAGAACTTCGAGAAGTATACCGATACCCCGGCCGGCGCTGCGCTGGTTGCGGCCGGTCCGAAGCGTTAATCAGATCGCAGAAACAACAAAGCCGGGCGATGCCCGGCTTGAGATTGATGACAAACCTCATGCAACCATTGGACTTACAGATTGCAAGAGACAAATAACAAGGAAAATCAATTTATTGATTTTCGGCTGATAACCACAAAGAAGGAAAAACCACGCTTTTTCCTTCTTTGTCAGCAGTCTGAAGCCGGGCGATGCCCGGCTTTTTTATATTTATACGCTAATCAACTCTCTTTCGCGGGCTTCGCCGGCGACAACGCGCGATGCACCGGAATCGGTAGCCAGGCGCGGATCAGCAGGCCGCCGCGTTCGCTGGTGCCAATCTCCAGTCGGCCGTTATGATTGTCGATAATACGCTGCACTATCGCCAGCCCCAGCCCGGTGCCGCTGGTGCTACGGGCGCTATCGCCGCGCACAAACGGCTGGAACAGATGTTCGCGCTGTTCCGGTTTAATCCCCGGGCCGTCATCTTCCACCTGGAACCAGGCGCGGCTGGCTTCGCTGCCGCTGCTGACTTTAATCCAGCCCTTACCGTAACGAGCGGCGTTCACCACCATATTGGCTAACGCGCGTTTGATCGACAGCGGATGCAGGCGCAGCGGAATTTCTCCGGCCTGCAGATCGGTGGCGATTTCCCGCTCGTAGCCGCTTTCGGCGGCGATCACTTCGCCTAACACGGCGTTGAGATCCGCAAGCTCCATCGGCATCTCCTGGCCGGTGCGCAGGTAATCAATAAACTGCTCGATGATGGCGTTGCACTCTTCGATATCTTTATTGATCGACTCGGCGAGATAGCCGTCCTGCTCGCCCATCATCTCCGTCGCCAGCCGGATCCGCGTCAGCGGCGTGCGCAAATCGTGGCTGACCCCGGCCATCAGCAGCGTACGGTCGTCCGCCAGCTGTTTGACCCCGGCGGCCATATGGTTGAAGGCGCGGGTCACCGAACGCACTTCTGACGCGCCGTATTCGCGCAGCGGCGGCGGAATAATCCCGCGCCCGACCTGCAGCGCGGCATGTTCAAGGTCGACAAGCGGCCGGTTCTGAATGCGGATAAATAGCCACGCGCCGCCAATGGCCAGCAGCATTATCGCCAGCGTATAGCGGAATAGCGGCGAGAAATCGCCCTGATGGATTTCAGTCAGCGGTACCCGCACCCAGATATTCGGCGACAGCCAGGTCTTCAGCCACACCACCGGCGAGCTTTTGTTGACCTCAACCCGCACTTCGGTCGGCCCGCCAAGCTGGTGCGCCATCTGCTGGCTTAAGAATTCATAATGCTGCGCCCAGCGCAGGCCTGCGTCTTCCGCCGCCTCATTGGAATAGAGCGAAATCCCCAGCTCGCGGTAAATTTCGCGGCGAAACGCCGGCGGTACCACCAGTTGAGTGCCGTCTTCCAGCTGCAGTTTATCGGTCATCAGCATACGGACTTCGTATGCCAACACCTTGTTAAACTGCTGCAGGCTGGGCAGGATCGCGAAATTCAGCACCACCAGATAGGTCGTCACCAGGCTGACGAACAGCAGGGTGACGATCAGTAACAGGGTGCGGGCAAATGAGCTTCGCGGCGAAAAACGCACGCGCTTCATGCCTTAGAACCGTCCGGTACGAAGACGTAGCCCAGTCCCCAAACGGTCTGGATGTAGCGCGGGTGCGCCGGATCTTCTTCCACCATGCGGCGCAGGCGGGAGATTTGTACGTCGATGGAGCGCTCCATCGCCGAGTATTCGCGGCCGCGGGCAAGGTTCATCAGCTTATCGCGGGACAGCGGCTCGCGCGGATGGCTAACCAGCGCTTTTAATACCGCGAACTCACCGCTGGTGAGCGGCATCGGCTCATCTTCACGGAACATCTCGCGGGTGCCGAGGTTCAGTTTGAACTTGCCAAAAGCAATCACCGCTTCTTCTTGCGATGGCGCGCCCGGCAGCTCGTTCGCCTGGCGGCGCAGCACGGCGCGGATACGGGCCAGCAGTTCGCGCGGGTTAAACGGTTTAGGAATGTAATCATCGGCGCCGATTTCCAGGCCCACGATACGGTCCACTTCTTCCCCTTTCGCCGTCACCATAATGATCGGCATCGGGTTGCTCTGGCTACGCAGACGGCGGCAGATAGATAAACCATCTTCGCCCGGCAGCATCAGATCCAGCACCATCAGGTGGAAGGATTCACGGGTCAGCAGGCGATCCATCTGTTCGGCGTTCGCCACGCTACGAACCTGGAAGCCCTGCTCGGTCAGATAACGTTCCAGCAGCGCGCGCAGGCGCATGTCGTCATCCACAACCAGAATCTTATAATTCTCTTGCATTGTTTGTACTCCCAAAGGTTCACTGCAATCGTTAGTGCGTATTCTTAAAAACCCACGCTAATACGACCAGCCAAATCTGGTATATATTCTAGTCGAAATTGTTACAAAGCATATTAAACAGCAGTTTATACCCGTCATTCTTCAAGTTGCACGTGCGTTGGCTGCGTGCGCTCACCCCAGTCACATAGTTATCTATGCTCCTGGGGATTCACACACTTGCCGCCTTCCTGCAACTCGAATTATTTAGGGTAAACCCGTCATTCTGAGCAAAATTTACCACCGGCGCGACAAAAAAGGAAAAGGCGGAGGGTCTCCTCCGCCTTTTTAGCTAATTTTGCCGCTTACGCGCGTCGTTGGCTCATGCCGTACCACAGCACCACCAGGAAGCATAGCAGCGGCAACCCATAGGCCAACGCGGTACTGTAGCGGTCGGCCAGCGCCCCCATGAAGTAAGGCATAATCGCCCCACCGACGATGGCCATAATCATAAACGAGCTGGCGCGTTTGGTATGGCTGCCCATATTTTTAACGCCCAGCGCGAAAATGGTCGGGAACATAATCGACATAAAAAAGAAGACCGCAATCAGCGCCACCACCGACACGCCATCAATGCTCATCATCACCAGACCGCAGAGCACGATATTGACCAGCGAGTAAACCATCAGCAGGGTCGCCGCCTGCACCCGCCCCATCAGCCAGGTACTGAAGAAACGACCGACCATAAAGCTAATCATCGCAATCGACAGCAGATAGGAAGCGTGCTGGTTTGTTACGCCATGCCAGTGCTCGGTCGCATAGTTGATAAAGAACGCCCCCACACCGACCTGCGCGGCAACGTAAAAGAACTGGGCGATGACCCCGCCGGTAAAGTGGCGATGCTGCCACAGCCCTTGTGCCGCTTCTTGCTGACTGCCCTCATCCTCGCGAATATCCGGCATCGGCGTGCGGCGGAACAGCAGCGCGATGGCCAGCACCAGCACGGCGATAGCGACATAGGTGATTTTTACCGAGCTCTGATCGCCGGTATCGCTCTGAGTGGCTGAAAAGAACAGTGTGCCGCCGATCAGCGGGCCAATAAACTGCCCCAGTCCGTTAAACGACTGCGCCAGATTCAACCGCCGCTCGGCGCCTTTACTATTGCCAAGTACCGTCGCATAAGGGTTCGCCGCGGTCTCAAGGCAGCCTAATCCACAGGCAATCACAAACAGCGCGAAGAGGAATAGCGCAAAGCTATTCACGCTCGCCGCCGGCACAAACAGCAGCGCGCCAAGCGCATACAGGCACAAACCGACCAGGATCCCCGCTTTATAACCGCGTTTATCCATAAAATAGCCGGCGGGCAGCGCCACCAGGAAGTAGGCGCCAAAATAGGCCGCCTGCAGTAAACCGGACTGCGCTTTGGTGACGTGCAGGGTCTCCTGAAAGTGTTTATTGAGAACATCGAGCAGGCCGTAAGAGAGCCCCCACATAAAGAACAGGCTGGTGACCAGCATAAATGCCCAGCGCAGATTAGGGGTCGCCCCGGCGCGGGCCGCCAGCGGCTCCGCCGTTTTATTCACTAGCATGGTGAGATCCTCAGTAGAGTACAGAGTTGTTTTATTGATCCTGCAAAGAGAATATGCGCTCCATCGACACCCATTTTTCGCCTGCCGGCGTCCAGGGGGTGGGAACCTGGTATTGCCACATCAGCGCTTCCCAGCGCTGAATGACCGGGTGGTTCAGGCTGTGCTGAGCAAAGCGTTCGCCATCGAAATCCCCGGCGACCTCCATCACCATAAACAGCCGCGTGCCAAGCCGGTAAATCTCCATATCCAGCACGCCATGGGCGCGCAGGTGCCCGGCGACTTCCGGCCAGATACGTTCATGCAGACGCTGGTATTCGGCGATTTTCTCCGCCGAATCGACTAAATCCAGCGCCTGACACAGCCGCCGCCGCGCGGCGGTAACGCTCATGACAGCGCCCTGTCGAGATGCAAATATCCGCCGTCCACCGATAGCCACTGCCCGGTAGTGTGCGACGCGCGCGAGGAGATAAGAAACACCACGGTGTTGGCGATCTCTTCCGGCGTGGTCATGCGTTTGCCCAGCGGAATGCGTTGGTTAATCGCCGCCATCTGCCGCTGCGGATCGGGGAAGGTATTTATCCAGCGCTGGTACTGCGGCGTCAGCACTTCCGCCGGAACCACCGCGTTGACGCGCACGCCGCTCTCGCGCAGCGATACCGCCCATTCACGGGTTAATGCCAGCACCGCCCCTTTCGCCGCGGTATAGCCGCTGGTGCCGCCCTGGCCGCTGAGCGCGGTTTTCGAGGCGATATTGACGATAGCGCCCCGCGCCACCTCTAACGCTTCGCGGCACAGGTGGGCCATCTGATAGTAGTGGATCAGGTTTTTCTCAAGCGATCCGAGAAACGCCTCACGCCCGGCCTCGAGCCCTACGCCATCGTTCACTCCGGCGTTATTCACCAGCGCATCAATGCGGCCAAATCGCGCCAGCACCTGACCTACCGCCCCGGCGCATTCAGCCTCCTGGCACAGGTCGGCGATAATGAGCTCACTTTGCGGCGCGATTTGCTTCAACCTATCCATAAACCCCTGCTCTGGCAGGGCGTTAGTGACGATGACCGGCACCGCCCCCTCTTCCGCCAGCAGTTGCGTCACGGCCGCGCCGATCCCCGAGCCGCCGCCGGTGACGATAACCACTTTGTCTTTAAGAAATAGATCCACGCTTCGCCTCCGTTAAACCATAAACCCGACAGGCAGTGCCGCCCCAAATAGCTGACCGCTGCGTTTCCGTCAGCGGAGCCAGCGCCGTTTCGCACAGCTGGTAAACCTGGCGGTACTCCGCCGCCAGCAGGCATACCGGCCAGTCGGAACCAAACATTAGCCGCTGCGGGCCAAACAGCTCCAGCGCGGCGTCGAAGAAAGGCAGCAGCTGTTCCTCAGTCCAGCATCCGCGCCCGGCTTCGGTCACCAGGCCGGAAAGTTTGCCCACCACATGCGGTAATGCGGCCAGCGGCCGCGCCTGTTCGGCCCAGTGGGCCGCGCCGCGCGCGATATCCGGCTTGCCGAAATGATCGAGCACCAGCCAGTGGTCATCGTGGCGGGCGGCAAAGCGCGCCGCCGCCGCGAGATGACGATGGGTAACCAACAGATCCCAGCTATAGCCCTGGCGCTGCAACTGCTGCATTCCTCGCGAGACCGCCTCGCGCTCAAGCCACGCTGCCGGGTCGGCTTCATCCTGCACCTGATGGCGCAACCCGCACAGCTGGCCGCGCCACTGCGTCAGCTTGTCTTCGAGATCCGCGGCGGTAATATCCAGCCAGCCCACCACGCCGCATACGCCTGCTGCTTGAGAAACCTGCGCCACCAGCCAGGCGGTTTCGTTTTCATCATGACGCGCCTGCACTACCACCGCGCCATCGAGCCGGTGCTGCGCCAGCAGCGGCTGGAGCTGCGGGGGGTAAAAATCCCGGCGCAGTTGCGGCATGTCGTCATCAATCCACGGGTAATCCTGTGGCTGATAGCGCCAGTAGTGGTGGTGGGCGTCAATGCGCAACATGCGCTTCTCCACGGTAGCGGTACTGCTCGATAGAAGCCTGATGCATTTCAATCGAGTAGCCCGGCGCCTGCGGCGGCATATAAGCTGCGCCGCGGATTTCGCAAGGGTGCAGGAAGTGCTCGTGCAGATGGTCGACAAACTCAATCACCCGCCCTTCATGGGTACCGGCGATGCACAGGTAGTCAATCATCGACAGGTGCTGGACGTATTCGCACAGTCCGACGCCGCCGGCGTGCGGGCAAACCGGCAGGTTGTACTTCGCCGCCATCAGCATCACCGCCAGCACTTCGTTGACGCCGCCTAACCGGCAGGCATCGATCTGCACCACGTCAATCGCGCCGCGCATAATGAACTGTTTGAACATAATCCGGTTCTGGCACATCTCGCCGGTGGCGACCTTCACCGCGCCGATGTTCTCGCGGATCTTGCGGTGACCTTCGATATCATCCGGGCTGGTCGGCTCTTCGATAAACCACGGGTTGGCGAAGGCCAGCGCTTTGACCCACGGAATCGCGGCATCCACTTCCCATACCTGGTTGGCGTCAATCATCAGTTTCCGCTCGGGGCCAATCACTTCCCGGGCAATGCGCACGCGGCGGATATCGTCTTCAATGTCGCGCCCGACCTTCAGCTTGATATGCGAGAAACCGGCGTCCACCGCCTGCTGACAAAGACGACGCAGTTTGTCATCACCGTAACCCAACCAGCCCGCTGAGGTGGTGTAACACGGATAACCATGCGTCTGCAGTTGTTCAAGCCGCTGGGCTTTGCCCTCTTCACGGCTTTCCAGCAGGCGCAACGCCTCCTCCGGGGTAATGCAGTCGGTGATGTAGCGAAAATCGATGCAGCGCACCAGCTCGGCCGGGCTCATATCGGCGACCAGTCGCCAGACCGGTTTGCCTTCGGCCTTCGCCCACAGATCCCACACCGCATTGACCACCGCGCCGGTCGCCAGGTGAATCGCGCCTTTGTCCGGGCCAATCCAGCGCAGCTGGCTATCGCTGGTAAAGCGCCGCCAGAAGGCGCCCATATCGGCGGCGATCGCCTCGAGTTGCTCGCCGACGATTAAATGCTCCAGCGCCTGAATCGCCGCGCAGCAAATTTCGTTGCCGCGGCCAATGGTGAAGGTCAGCCCGTGACCGGTGAGCTTAGGATTGTCGGTTTCGAGGATCACGTAGGCGGCGGAGTAATCCGGATCGGGATTCATCGCGTCGGAGCCGTCCAACTGCTGCGAAGTGGGGAAGCGAATATCCTCTACCCGCAGGGCGGTAATTTGCGTCATTGTTTGTCCTCCACGGTCAGCTGCTGCTGTTCGCCCAACCCTTCAATGCCCAAACGAATAGTCTGGCCGGCGCGTAAATAAACCGGCTGCGGTTTCTGGCCCATACCCACCCCTGGCGGCGTGCCGGTGGAGATGACATCGCCCGGCTGCAGGCTCATAAAGCGGCTCAGGTAGCTGATGATATAGGGCACTTTGAAAATCATGGTGCGGGTGTTGCCGTCCTGATAGCGTTTGCCGTCGACCTCCTGCCACAGGTTGAGGGCGTTGGGGTCGGGGATTTCATCGGCGGTCACCAGCCAGGGGCCCGTCGGCCCGAACGTGTCGCAGCCTTTGCCCTTATCCCAGGTGCCGCCGCGCTCAATTTGATACTCGCGCTCGGAGACGTCATTAATCACGCAGTAGCCAGCAACGTGCTGCATGGCGTCGCGCTCGTCGATATAGCGCCCGCCTTTGCCAATCACTACCCCTAATTCGACTTCCCAGTCGGTCTTTTGCGAACCGCGCGGGATAATCACGTTGTCGTTAGGCCCGACCACCGCGCTGGTCCACTTGCTGAATACCACGGGTTCCTGCGGAATGTCGGCGCCGGTCTCTGCGGCGTGATCGGCATAGTTCAGGCCAATGCAGATAAACTTACCGATACCGCCGACGCAGGCGCCAATACGCGGATTGCCTTCAACCAGCGGCAGGCTGTAGAGATCCAGCTGGCGCAGACGCGCCAGACTCTCCGGCAGCAGCGCGTCGCCGCGCAGATCGTTAATATATTGCGACAGGTCGCGCAGGCGGCCGTCGTTATCGAGTACGCCCGGACGCTCGCTGCCGGGATTGCCAAAACGAAGTAATTTCATGCGTTTTCCTGATAGTGAAATAAAGCGCCGTACGGTTAGTTGCTCCAGCCGCCGTCAATAATCTGTACCGTACCGGTGGTGTAGGCGCTGGCGTCGGAAGCCAGATACAGCGCCAGCTGGGCGATCTCTTCCGGCTTGCCGATGCGGCCAATAGGCTGGCGGGCGACAAACGCCTCATAAACCGCCTCTTCGCTCAACCCTTGTTCACGCGCCTGCTCGGCAATACGTCCGCGCAGAGAAGGTGAATCGACGGTGCCCGGACAAATCGCATTACAACGAATGCCCTGGGTGACGAAATCCGCCGCCACCGAGCGGGTCAGGCCAATGACCGCCGCTTTACTGGCGCTGTAGGCGAAGCGGTTTGGTACCCCTTTCACGCTGGAAGCCACCGATGACATGTTGATAATCGAGCCGCCGCCGCGGGCGATCATCGCCGGCAAAAAGGCGCGAATCGTGTGGAACATGGCGGTGACATTCAGATCGAGAGCGAACTGCCACTCCCGCTCGCTACATTCAAGAATGCTGCCGCTATGCACCACCCCGGCGCAGTTGAACAAGACATCCAGCGGGCCCAGCGTTTCCGCGGCGGCGGCAATAGCGTCGGCGCGGGTGACATCCAGCTGCAGCGGCTGCACGCCGGGGATATCGCTCAATCCGGCAATGTTGATATCGCTGGCAATTACTTCCGCGCCAGCGGCGGCAAATAGCCGCGCGCAGCTATTGCCAATCCCCTGCCCTGCGGCGGTAATCAGAACGCGTTTTCCGGTTAGTTCCATTTCTCTCCCCTGGTCTAAAGGACTAATGGTCAGGCCATTGGTGGTAGTCAAAGGCCTGACCTTTCGCATGACAAGTCAGGCATAACCCGCTATCGTGAAGCTTAGATGTTGCAAAAACGGCCACAAACGGCACATTGGTTAACCAATTAATTACACTCGACTAACAAACACTCAAGTGTGCTGGCCAATATTTGTGCGCTTTATCACTGTCTATCGCATGAGCAAAGGTGAAACATGCCGATTACCAGACTGGAAAACCCAAGGATTTACAGACAGATAGCAGACCAACTCAAGCGATTAATTGAGAACAACGAATTTCCACCCGGCAGTCGTCTCCCGTCTGAGCGAGATTTAGCCCAGCAGTTGAACGTCAGCCGCGCATCGGTACGCGAAGCGCTGATTGCGCTGGAGGTGATTGGCCTGGTGGACGTGCGCGTCGGCAACGGGGTAATCGTCAAATCGCAGACGCCGCTCGCCGCCACCAAAGAACCGGTGATGGCGCAGGCCGGTCGCGACCAGTGGACGGAGATCGACGACGAACTCAACATAGACCTCGATTTTAACGCCGAACTTCCGCCCTTTTCCCTGCTGCAGGCGCGCCTGTTAATCGAACCGGAAACCGCCGCGCTGGCGGCGCGCCATGCCAGCCCCGAGGAGCTGGTCGCTATCCGCGAGGCCTTTGAACAGAACTGTCGCGATAACCGTGCCGGTTCAACCACCCATCCCGGCGACCGCCTGTTCCATATCCGTATCGCTCAGGCCAGCGGCAACCCGGCGTACGCGTTTATCATCGGCCACCTGCTCGGCCACCGCTACGGCAGTATGTTCCGCATGCTGCAGCGCCATTACACCCCGGACGATATGCCACATCGCTCGGAACAGGAGCATCGCGCGATCCTTGAAGCCATTGAGGCCCACGACGTACGTGCGGCAAAAAAAGCAATGAAAAATCATATTGATCAGGTGATTACCATTTTTACCCGCCGCCAGTAGCCGCGATTTCTGCGCCTGGCGCTTTACCTTGCCGAAACGGCTGGTTAAGGTACGGCGGGACGAGATTATTTTGGATGAACCACAGATGAAAACGCCGCTGATCACCCGTGAAGGGTATGAAAAACTGAAGCAAGAGATGGATTACTTGTGGCGTACAGAGCGCCCGGAAGTCACCAAGAAAGTGACCTGGGCGGCGAGTCTTGGCGACCGCAGCGAAAACGCCGATTATCAGTACAATAAAAAGCGCCTGCGCGAAATCGACCGCCGGGTGCGTTATCTCACCAAGTGTCTGGAAAATCTAAAAATCGTCGATTATTCCCCGCAGCAGGAAGGCAAAGTGTTCTTCGGCGCGTGGGTGGAAATCGAGAACGACGATGGTGATACCAAGCGCTTTCGCATTGTCGGCTACGATGAAATCTTCGGCCGCAAAGACTATATCTCTATCGATTCGCCAATGGCGCGCGCTTTACTGAAGAAAGAGGTGGGCGACCTGGCTATCGTTAACACCCCGGCGGGCGAAGCCAGCTGGTACGTCAATGAAATTGAATACGTGAAATAGCGCCGGAACATTCCGAGAGAACCCGGTCGCGGCTGGCATTTTAGCCTGGCAGCCCGTATAACTATCCCCTGATTTTTGACCCTAATGATGAATAAAACCGATGATGAATGATTCGCTCTGCCGCATTATTGCGGGTGAACTTCAGGCCAGAGCCGAACAGGTAGAAGCTGCCGTTCGCCTGCTTGATGAAGGGAACACCGTGCCGTTTATTGCACGTTATCGTAAGGAAGTCACCGGCGGTCTGGATGACACGCAGCTGCGTAATCTGGAAACTCGCCTCGGGTATCTGCGCGAACTGGAAGACCGCCGCCAGGCGATCCTCAAATCGATCGGCGAACAGGGCAAGCTCAGCGAAGCGCTGGAAAAAGCCATCAACGCCACCCTCAGCAAAACCGAGCTCGAAGATCTCTACCTGCCGTACAAACCCAAACGCCGCACCCGCGGGCAAATCGCCATTGAAGCCGGTCTCGAACCGCTGGCCGATCTGCTGTGGAATGAGCCCTCCCACGATCCGGAAACCGAAGCGGCAAACTATATCGATGCCGATAAAGGCGTGGCGGATAGCAAAGCCGCTCTCGACGGCGCGCGCTATATTCTGATGGAACGCTTCGCGGAAGACGCCGCCCTGCTGGCGAAAGTACGTGATTATCTGTGGAAAAACGCCCATCTGGTGGCCAGCGTCGTCAGCGGCAAGGAAGAAGAAGGCGCTAAATTCCGCGATTACTTCGACCACCATGAACCGATCGCTTCCGTGCCGTCACACCGCGCGCTGGCGATGTTCCGCGGGCGCAATGAGGGCGTGCTGCAGCTGTCGCTCAACGCCGACCCGCAGTTTGACGAGCCGCCGAAAGAGAGCCACTGCGAGCAGATCATTATCGATCATCTCGGCCTGCGCCTGAACAACGCCCCGGCGGACAGCTGGCGCAAAGGCGTCGTCAGCTGGACCTGGCGCATCAAGGTGCTGATGCACCTCGAAACCGAATTAATGGGCACCGTGCGCGAACGCGCGGAAGACGAAGCGATTAACGTATTCGCCCGTAACCTCCATGACCTGCTGATGGCCGCGCCTGCCGGCCTGCGCGCCACCATGGGCCTCGATCCGGGCCTGCGTACCGGCGTCAAAGTGGCGGTAGTCGACGGCACCGGCAAACTGGTGGCCACCGATACCATCTACCCGCATACCGGCCAGGCGGCTAAAGCCGCCGTCGTGGTGGCGGCGCTGTGCGAGAAACATAACGTTGAGCTGGTGGCTATCGGCAACGGTACCGCTTCCCGCGAGACCGAGCGTTTCTTCCTCGACGTGCAAAAACAGTTCCCGAAAGTGACCGCCCAGAAGGTAATCGTCAGCGAAGCCGGCGCGTCGGTCTACTCGGCTTCCGAACTGGCGGCGCAGGAGTTCCCGGACCTCGATGTTTCCCTACGCGGCGCGGTCTCTATCGCCCGCCGTCTGCAGGATCCGCTGGCCGAGCTGGTGAAAATCGATCCGAAATCAATCGGCGTCGGTCAGTATCAGCATGACGTTAGCCAGACGCAGCTGGCGCGTAAGCTGGATGCGGTGGTGGAAGACTGCGTTAACGCCGTCGGCGTTGACCTTAACACCGCCTCGGTGGCGCTGTTGACACGCGTCGCCGGCCTGACCCGCATGATGGCGCAGAATATCGTCGCCTGGCGCGACGAGAACGGCCAGTTCCTCAACCGCCAGCAGTTGCTGAAGGTTAGCCGTCTGGGGCCAAAAGCCTTTGAACAGTGTGCCGGCTTCCTGCGCATTAACCACGGCGACAACCCGCTGGACGCCTCAACCGTTCACCCGGAAGCCTACCCGGTGGTCGAGCGTATTCTGGCCGCTACCCAGCAGGCGCTGAAAGATCTAATGGGCAACAGCAGCGAGCTGCGCAACCTGAAAGCCTCTGATTTTACCGATGATAAGTTCGGCGTGCCGACGGTATCCGATATCATCAAAGAGCTGGAAAAACCGGGCCGCGATCCGCGCCCTGAGTTTAAAACCGCCCAGTTCGCCGACGGCGTTGAGACAATGAACGACCTGCTGCCGGGGATGATTCTGGAAGGCGCGGTCACCAACGTCACCAACTTTGGCGCCTTCGTCGATATCGGCGTGCACCAGGATGGCCTGGTCCATATCTCTTCGCTGTCGAATAAGTTCGTTGAAGACCCGCATACCGTGGTCAAAGCGGGCGATATCGTCAAAGTGAAGGTGATGGAAGTCGACCTGCCGCGTAAACGCATCGCGTTAACGATGCGACTCGATGAACAGCCGGGCGACAGCAACGCGCGCCGCGGCGGCGGCAACGATCGCCCGCAGGGTAACCGCCCGGCGGCAAAAGCGGCGAAGCCGCGCGGTCGCGATGCTCAGCCAGCCGGCAACAGCGCGATGATGGATGCGCTGGCCGCCGCGATGGGCAAAAAACGCTAATCTTTCCCTGCCCCTCAATACGAGGGGCAATTTTCCGCTTTTTAATGCCTGAACCTCGATTAATATATTCCAGTAACCTTTCAATAAGTTCGAACTTTATAAAGTTTCATTCTGTTAACCAATGAAACCTTTATTAAACATTAAGTGAATAAATTAATTTTTCCCTTATTTTTAGCTACAGCAACGTTCTTGCGTCATATCAAAAAATAAGCAAATTCCCCGGAAAACCGCATTTATTATCCATGTCATGTATTGATGATACAAACCATTCTCATTATCATCGTTATCAGTTAAGTTTTATTCTTCTTCGTTGGCTATAGTCCCCAGCGCCGCTTTTATAGCCGCGCCTGGAAATTCTCTTTTCGGTTAGCGATAACAAGTAGGCCCTATGCAATTCACTCCTGATAGTGCGTGGAAAATCACCGGTTTTTCCCGCGATATTAGCCCGGCTTATCGGCAGAAACTGCTCTCCCTGGGAATGTTGCCCGGCTCTTCGTTTCATGTCGTGCGCGTGGCGCCGTTGGGCGATCCTATTCATATTGAGACCCGGCGGGTGAGCCTGGTATTACGTAAAAAAGACCTCGCGTTAATTGAACTGGAAGCGGTTGCGCAATAACACCTGACCCGGCACTAAGAGTCTGAAAAATGAAAAAATTAACCGTTGGTTTAATTGGTAATCCTAATTCCGGCAAAACAACGTTATTCAATCAGCTAACCGGCGCGCGCCAGCGGGTGGGGAACTGGGCGGGGGTCACCGTTGAGCGCAAAGAAGGCGCCTTCGCCACTACCGACCACCAGGTCACCCTGGTCGACCTACCGGGCACCTATTCGCTGACCACCATCTCCTCGCAAACGTCGCTCGATGAACAGATTGCCTGTCACTATATTCTTAGCGGCGATGCCGATCTGCTGATTAACGTCATCGACGCCTCGAACCTGGAACGTAACCTCTATCTGACCCTGCAGCTGCTGGAGCTGGGTATTCCCTGCGTCGTCGCGTTAAACATGCTCGATATTGCCGAAAAACAGCAAATCCGCATCGACGTCGACGCGCTGGCGGCCCGTCTCGGCTGCCCGGTTATCCCGCTGGTCTCCACCCGCGGCCGCGGCATCGAAGCGCTGAAAATGGCGCTTGACCGCCATGAACACAATCAGCCGCTGGAACTGGTGCACTATCCGCAATCCCTGCAGCGCGAAGCCGATATGCTGGCGCAGGCGATGCCTGATGATATGCCGCTGCGTCAACGCCGCTGGCTGGGGCTGCAGATGCTGGAAGGCGATATTTATAGCCGCGCCTTCGCCGGCAACGCCGCCGACAAACTCGATCTGGCGCTGGCCAACCTGAGCGGCGAGATGGACGATCCGGCGCTGTATATCGCCGATGCCCGCTATCAAAGCATTGCCGCGGTATGCGATGCCGTCAGTAACACCCTGACCGCCGAGCCGAGCCGCTTCACCACGGCGATGGATAAAATTATCCTTAACCGCTTCCTCGGCTTACCGATCTTCCTGTTCGTGATGTACCTGATGTTCCTGCTGGCTATCAACATCGGCGGCGCCCTGCAGCCGATTTTCGACGCCGGTTCGGTGGCTATCTTCATTCACGGCATCCAGTGGCTGGGCTACACCCTGCACTTCCCGGACTGGCTGACCGTGTTCCTCGCGCAAGGGCTGGGCGGCGGTATCAATACCGTGCTGCCGCTGGTGCCGCAAATCGGCATGATGTACCTGTTCCTCTCCTTCCTTGAGGACTCCGGGTATATGGCGCGCGCGGCCTTCGTGATGGACCGCCTGATGCAGGCGTTAGGTTTGCCGGGGAAATCCTTCGTGCCGCTGATCGTTGGTTTCGGCTGTAACGTGCCTTCCGTTATGGGCGCCCGTACGCTGGATGCGCCGCGTGAACGGCTGATGACCATCATGATGGCGCCGTTTATGTCCTGCGGCGCCCGACTGGCGATTTTTGCGGTCTTCGCCGCCGCCTTCTTCGGGCAGAACGGCGCGCTGGCGGTCTTCTCACTGTACGTACTGGGCATCGTGATGGCGATTCTTACCGGCCTGATGCTCAAATACACCATTATGCGCGGCGAAGCCTCGCCGTTCGTGATGGAGCTGCCGGTGTATCACGTACCGCACATCAAGAGCCTGGTTATCCAGACCTGGCAGCGCCTGAAAGGCTTCGTCCTGCGCGCCGGTAAGGTCATTGTGATCGTCAGTATTTTCCTCAGCGCACTGAACAGCTTCTCGCTTAGCGGCAAAGTGGTCGATAACATCAACGACTCGGCGCTGGCTTCGGTCAGCCGGGTGATTACCCCAGTGTTTAAGCCGATTGGCGTGCACGAAGATAACTGGCAGGCAACCGTCGGCCTGTTTACCGGCGCGATGGCGAAAGAAGTGGTGGTCGGTACGTTGAATACCCTCTACACCGCGGAAGATATCCAGAATGAAGAGTTTAACCCACAGGAGTTTAGCCTTGGCGACGAGCTGTTGGCCGCCGTCGATGAAACCTGGCAGGGGCTGAAAGACACCTTTAGCCTGAGCGTGCTGGCGAACCCGATTGAAGCAAGCAAAGGCGATGGCGAAATGGAAACCGGCGCCATGGGCGTGATGGGCAGCAAATTCGGCAGCGCCGCCGCCGCGTACAGCTACCTGATTTTCGTCCTGCTCTATATTCCATGCATTTCCGTGATGGGGGCGATTGCCCGTGAATCCAGCCGCGGTTGGATGATGTTCTCGGTGCTGTGGGGGCTTAATATCGCCTACTCGCTATCGACGCTTTACTACCAGACCGTGAGCTTTAGCCAGCACCCGCGCTACAGCCTGGTGTGTATTCTGGCGGTGATTCTGTTTAACGTCGTGGTCTTTGGCCTGCTGCGTCGGGCGCGGAGCCGGGTGGATGTTTCCCTGCTGGCGACGCGTAAAACCCCGACGTCCTGCTGCCAGAGTCCGGCCGGCGACTGCCATTAAGGAGCAATCATCATGGCATCGTTAATCGAAGTACGCGATATGCTGGCCCTGCAGGGGCGCATGGAGGCCGCACAGCTGAGCGCCCGCCTGCATACGCCGCGGCCGCTGATCGACGCCATGTTAAGCCGCCTGGAAGCGATGGGGAAAGCGGTCAAGATGACCGAAGATGCCGATGGCTGCCTTTCCGGCAGCTGTAAAAGCTGCCCGGAGGGTAAAACCTGCCTGCGGGAATGGTGGTCTTTGCGCTGAAGGGACATGTCTGATGGCGGCGCGTTGCGCCTTATCCAGGCTACCGGACGACGGTGAACTGGAACCCTGCCAGGCGCAGCGCTGGCAGGGAAAATCGGGCTTACTTATACACGTCGGCGTTCGCGTGAACCGTCTTCTCGTTCTTCTCGCCGGCAATCACCACGAAGTACTTACCGCCCAACTCATCCGCCTTCTTCGACAGATCGCGCTTCGCGTCCATCGGCGACGTGGTACGGGAAGTCGTGATGCTGCCGACCTTGGTCAGATTCATCTTCGCGACTTCATCTTTCTGGATCTCTTTCGCCGCGAACGCGCCAAAAGAGAGGGAGCCTATCACCAGAGATGCAACAATACCTGTAACAAGTTTCATAGCCTTTACTCTCCATAAGGTTGTTATTGTTAGTTTGCGGCGGCAAAAACGAAATAATCAACCACCGCAACAACCTAAGTATTGCCCGATCCTGATGATTTACCACGCGGCGCTAAAAATAATTATTCAGCCGCTTTTTCAACGCGATCAGAGGCTCACAAAATGGCTGGGGATGTGAAATAAACGGCGCATGGGCCGCCTTTTCGAAGACAATAGACTCACTTTGCGGCCACAGCTCATCCAATAGCGGAACGATTTTACGCGGCACCAGCCCATCCAGGCGACCATAGAGGCGCAAAAACGGTATGGTCAGCGCGGCGAGCGGTTGACGCAAATCGGCGGTTTTGAGGATTTCCAACCCGCCGTTGAGAACCTCGGCAGGCGGCATCGGCAGCGACAGAACGGTGCTTTTCAGCGCCCGGGCGTCCTGGCGCGCGCTTTCGGTACCCATGGTTTGCAGGGCGAGAAAACGCTCGACGGTACGCTGGAAATCTTCACTAAGCTGTTGCTGGAAGCCGCTCAGCACTTCCGGTTTAATCCCCGGCCACTGGTCGCGCGCGCCAAAACACGGCGAAGAAGCGACGGTCACCAGCGCCTGCACGCGTTGCGGGTGCTGCAGCGCCACCAGACTCGCCACCAGCCCGCCCAGGCTCCAGCCAAGCCAGATGGCCTGCTCCGGCGCTTTTTCAACGACCTGCTGCGCCATCTCTTCAAGCGTTAAAGCGCCAAAACCACCGCTGCGGCCATAGCCCGGCAGATCCACCAGGTGCAGGGTAAAATGCGTAGCCAGTTCCGGCGTGATGCAATCCCACACGTTGGCATTCAGCCCCCATCCGTGCAGCAGCACAAGATGACAATTTCCTTCGCCCGTGGTTTGCCACCAGATGTCATTCATCAGTTACTGTTCTCTTTCCATCACTATGAGGGGAATTATGCTAACAGCACACGGCTTATGCTGGCTATGCCAAATGCCGCTGGCTATCGCTCACTGGGGGATTTGCTCGCGCTGCACCGCCTCGTTGCTCATCTCACAATCACTCTGCCCGCAGTGCGGCCTACCGGCATCGGCCTCTAACGTCCCCTGCGGACGCTGCCTGCAAAAACCGCCGCCCTGGCAGCGGCTGGTGACGGTGAATAGCTATGCCCCGCCGCTAAGCGGACTGGTACATCAGTTCAAGTTTGCCTCTCATCCGGAGTTGGGACCCGCGCTGGCGCGACTGCTCCTTTTACGCCTGCGCCTTTACCGCGCGCTGCCGCCGGTGGACCGGATTATCAGCGTGCCTCTCTGGCAGCGCCGCCACTGGCGTCGGGGATTTAACCAAAGCGAGGCGCTATGCCGTCCGCTGGCGCGGTGGATGGGCTGTGCCTGGCGCGGCGATGCGCTGACGCGAACCCGGCGTACCGCAACGCAGCACCAGTTAAGCGCCAGATTACGTAAGCAGAACCTGAAAAATGCTTTCCAGGTTGAATTATCCGTTCGGGGCCACCATATCGCCATTGTGGATGATGTCGTCACAACCGGAAGCACCGTCGCCGAGATTTCCCGCCTGCTTTTGCGAAACGGCGCCGCGACGGTTCAGGTATGGTGTGTGTGCCGTACCTTGTAGACCCCCGCTGATGGGCGTATTATAACCCAGTAAAATAGTCAACTATTAGGCCAACGCTATGATCCGTATTTCCGATGCTGCACAAGCGCACTTTGCCAAACTGCTGGCAAATCAGGAAGAAGGGACGCAAATTCGCGTATTTGTGATTAATCCCGGCACCCCAAACGCTGAGTGCGGCGTATCCTACTGCCCACCGGATGCGGTGGAAGACACCGACACGGCGCTGAAATTTGAACAGCTGACCGCGTATGTTGATGAACTCAGCGCCCCTTATCTGGAAGATGCTGAAATTGACTTCGTCACTGACCAGCTCGGTTCCCAGCTGACGCTGAAAGCGCCGAACGCCAAAATGCGTAAGGTTTCCGACGATGCCCCGCTGATGGAGCGCGTCGAGTATCTGCTGCAGTCGCAGATCAACCCACAGCTGGCAGGCCACGGCGGCCGCGTTTCGCTGATGGAAATCACCGAAGACGGGCTGGCTATCCTGCAGTTCGGCGGCGGTTGCAACGGCTGCTCAATGGTCGACGTGACCCTGAAAGAAGGGATCGAAAAGCAACTGCTGAACGAATTCCCGGAGCTGAAAGGCGTGCGCGACCTGACCGAACACCAGCGCGGCGAGCACTCCTACTACTAAGCTTTCGCCTTCTCGCCCGGCAACAACCATTTGCCGGGTGAATTTCCCCTCCAGCATGTTACCGCGCAACATTTCTGACTAGTCGACACGACAAAAACCCGGCAGAGAGTATGACTTAAGTCTCATATTTAAAATTTACCCCGTTCAGGGCATTCTCAAAGCTCACATGTTACCCGTATCATCCACAACAAGCACCACCGACAAAAAAATAGCCAGCTATCCTTTCTCTGGGTCAGGTATAAGCCAGCTTTACGGTGCCAGACATCCTTGTTCCTCTGCGGAACGGATACTGTAGATGTTCAGACTTTAACGTTACCCATAACAAGTTAAGGCCAGGTAAATCATGCCATTAGTCATCGTAGCTATCGGGGTTGCCCTGTTATTGTTGCTGATGATCCGTTTCAAAATGAACGGCTTCATCGCTCTGGTTCTGGTGGCGCTCGCCGTCGGATTAATGCAGGGTATGCCTCTGGATAAAGTCATCGTATCCATCAAAAACGGCGTCGGGGGCACGCTCGGCAGCCTCGCGCTGATCATGGGCTTCGGCGCCATGCTCGGTAAAATGCTGGCGGACTGCGGCGGCGCGCAGCGTATCGCCACCACCCTGATTGATAAATTCGGTAAAAAACATATTCAATGGGCCGTTGTACTGACCGGTTTCACCGTCGGTTTCGCCCTGTTCTATGAAGTCGGTTTCGTGCTGATGCTGCCGCTGGTCTTTACCATCGCCGCCTCCGCGCGTATCCCGCTGCTGTACGTTGGCGTACCGATGGCCGCGGCGCTCTCCGTCACCCACGGTTTCCTGCCGCCGCACCCTGGCCCGACCGCTATCGCGACAATTTTCCACGCCGATATGGGCAAAACGCTGCTCTACGGTACGATTCTGGCTATCCCGACGGTTATTCTCGCCGGTCCGGTTTTCGCCCGTTTCCTGAAAGGTATTGATAAGCCGATCCCGGAAGGCCTGCACAACCCAAAAACCTTCACCGAAGAAGAGATGCCGGGCTTTGGCGTCAGCGTCTGGACCTCTCTGGTACCGGTGATCCTGATGGCGATGCGCGCCGTCGCCGAGATGGTTCTGCCGAAGGGCCACGCCTTCCTGCCCGTTGCCGAGTTCTTCGGCGACCCGGTGATGGCGACCCTGATTGCGGTGCTGATCGCGCTGTTCACTTTCGGCCTGAACCGCGGCCGCTCCATGGAGCAGATCAACGATACGCTGACCTCCTCTATCAAAATCATTGCCATGATGCTGCTGATCATCGGCGGCGGCGGCGCCTTCAAGCAGGTGCTGGTGGATAGCGGCATGGATAAGTACATCGCCTCTATCATGCACGAATCCAATATGTCACCGCTGTTTATGGCGTGGTCTATTGCTGCGGTACTGCGTATTGCGCTGGGTTCGGCTACCGTTGCCGCTATCACCGCGGGTGGTATCGCCGCGCCGCTGATTGCCACCACCGGCGTCAGCCCGGAGCTGATGGTTATCGCCGTGGGTTCCGGTAGCGTCATCTTCTCGCACGTGAACGACCCAGGTTTCTGGCTGTTCAAAGAGTATTTCAACCTGACCATTGGCGAGACCATCAAGTCCTGGTCGGTACTGGAAACCATCATTTCCGTGTGCGGCCTGATTGGTTGTCTGCTGCTGGGGATGGTGGTGTAACCCTCCCTCCCTGAAATAAAAAAGCCGGGTGCGCATCATACGCCCCGGCCTTTTTATTATTCGTTTCCCGGATAGCGGCTAACGCCTTATCCGGGCTACCCGCGGTGCCGTTTTTGTCGGGTGGCGCTGCGCTTACCCGACCTACGGTCCGCGCGGCCTGCATTTAATTTATTCACCATGCTGGCTGAAACTGCCGGTGTTGGCGGCCTCAAAATCGCTGAGACGTTCCCAGAAGGCCGGGGGTACAGGGGGCGGTGGCAACTGACCGCCCCCTGCGCCATGAGAGACATAACGCAGAAGAAATATCGGGAGCGCAATGTGCTCGGAATTAACACAAAGCACATGTTTTCCCCGACCAAAACCGTTGCAAACCGATAACAGTATCTACCAGTAGCCCCGGTAAGCGCAGCGCCACCGGGGAATTCTCTCTGGATTAGCGGGCCTTGCGGCGCTTATCCAGGTCTTTAATCAGCTTATTCACCTGCGCATCGGCAAACATCTGCTCGAGCGTCACGCTAAGCTTACGCCGCCAGTTGGGATACTCGGTACTGGTACCCGGGATGTTGACCGGTGAAGCCATCTCCAGCCAATCTTCCGGCTGCAGCCCAAGCAGGGCGCTGTTACTGTCGGCGATGTAGCGCTGCATCCCGCGATTGAGCGTTGAGGTCATCGCCATCAGCGAGGCTTTATGTCCGGCGCGCTTCGGCAAACAGCCGTGCCGATGCAGCGCATCCAGCAACCCCTGCTTCGCTTGTTCGCGATCGGCATATAAGCCGCGCAGCACCACTTCATCCGGATACAGGCCCAGCGTCTTCCCAAGCGTCAAATCGCCGCTCTCCCAATAACCGCGCAGCGTCGGTAGATCGTGGGTCGTCGCGACCGCCATCGACTGTTGCGGATAAGCCTTCGGCGCGCGGAACGTTTTATCAGGGCCATTCTCGAAGTAGAGCACTTTGTACGAGTAGACCCCGCTTTTGCGCAGCTTGCCGACGATTTCGACCGGTACGGTGCCCAGGTCTTCGCCGATCACCATGCAGCGGTGCCGCTGGCTCTCCAGCGCCAGGATCGCCAGCAGGTCATCCACGGGATACTGCACATAGGCGCCGTGGTCGGCGGTTTCGCCATACGGTATCCACCACAAACGCAGCACCGACATCACGTGGTCAATACGTAACGCGCCGCAGTTTTGCATATTCGCCCGTAGCAGTTCGATAAACGGCTCGTAGGCGCGGGCAACCATGACGTGCGGATCCATCGGCGGCAGGCCCCAGTTCTGTCCCAGCGGGCCGAGGATGTCCGGCGGCGCGCCGACGGAAGCCTTCAGGCAATACAGCTCGCGATCGCACCACGTCTCCGATCCGCCTTCGGCGACGCCGACCGCCAGATCGCGATACAGGCCAATCGGCATCCCGTCCTGCTGGCTGGTGTGCCAGCAGGCGGCGAACTGCGTATAAGCCAGCCATTGCAGCCACAGATAGAAGCTCACCTCATCGGCATGCTCCGCACAGAAGGTTTTCACCTGCGGGCTACTCGTACTTTGATACGCTTCCGGCCATGCCGGCCAGCCCCAGCGCATCGGATCCTGCTGGCTTTGCCAGGCATGCAGCGCATCAAACGCCGCCTGCCAGTAGAGACTTTCTCCCTCGCGCAGCACGAACTGGCGGAACTCCGCCATCTGCTCGTCTTCACGCTTAGAAAACTCAGCCCACGCCAGACGCAGCGCGGTCAGCTTCAGCGCGGTGACGGCGGTATAATCGACATCAGCGGTCTGCCGCGCGGCCTGCAAGGCCTGCTGGGTTTCCGCAAGCTGCCACCATGCCTGCGCGGCAGGGCTACGCTGGAAATCTTCCACCACGTTGACGTCGATATAGATAACGTTGAGCCAGCGGCGCGATGACGGACTGTACGGACTGGCGCTCTCCGGGTTCGCCGGATAGAGCGCGTGAATCGGGTTGAGACCGATAAACGCGCCGCCGCGACGGGCGATTTCCGGCAGCATGGCGCGTAGATCGCCGAAGTCGCCGATGCCCCAGTTATTCTCAGAACGCAGGGTGTAGAGCTGGACGCAGGCGCCCCAAAGCTTTTTGCCCTCTTTGAGCGCCTGCGGTTCGTAGCAACGCGCCGGGGCGACGATCGCCCGGCAGTGCCAGCGTTCGCCGTCCCGCGTGAGAGTCAGGGTGTGATAGCCCGTCGGCAATCGCCCTGGCAGGGTGAGCGCTTCGCCGCCGCGCGTCTCGCCCTGATACTGCTTACCATCTTCGGTCGTCAGCAGCCAATGAAACGCGCCGCTTCCCGCGACCGACAGCTGCATTTTTTTACCGTGGGTAAAAACCTTGACGCTGGGCAGCGGTACTACCGCCGCTTTCGCGGCAGTAGACGTACGATGCATAGCATCCAGCAAACGTTGTTTGGTGGTCGCCGCGATCGACTGCGGCTGCCCGTGCGCGTTGATATAGCTGGGGCTGATCCCCGCCGCCAGCGCGGCGTTATCAAGGCGTTTATTCTCCATAGGCCTGTCCTTAGCGTTTTGCCTGCCAGATACGTTGCTGATAATCACGGATAGAACGGTCGGAGCTGAACATGCCGCAGCGCGCGGTGTTGAGGATCGCCGCACGGGTCCAGGCTTCCTGGTCGCGATACAGTTCATCCACCTGCTTCTGCGCCGCGACGTAAGCGCTAAAGTCAGCCAGCACCAGGTACGGATCGCCGCCTTGCAGCAGGCTATGCAGCATCTGATCAAAGGCGTGTTTGTCGCCGCCGCTATATTTTCCGCTCTCCAGCTCTTTCAGCACCGCGTCCAGCAGTTTATCTTTTTTGCGCCATTTCAGCGGATCGTAGCCTTTCGCTTTCAGCGCCTTAACTTCTTCCACGGTATGGCCGAAGATAAAGATATTGTCCTCGCCAACCTGCTCGGCGATTTCAACGTTGGCGCCGTCAAGGGTGCCGACGGTCAGCGCGCCATTCAGCGCCAGCTTCATGTTGCCGGTACCGGAGGCCTCTTTACCCGCCGTAGAAATCTGCTCGGAGACGTCCGCCGCCGGGATCAGCATTTCCGCCGCCGATACGCAGTAATCCGGCAGGAAGACCACTTTTAGCTTATCGCCCACCAGCGGATCGTTGTTGATCGCCTCGGCCACCTTGTTGATCGCCAGAATAATATTCTTCGCCAGGTAGTAGCCCGGCGCGGCTTTGGCGCCAAACAGGAAGACGCGCGGTACGCGGTCGGCCTGCGGGTTTTCGCGGATCTCTTTATACTGCGCCAGAATATTCAGCAGGTTGAGGTGCTGGCGTTTGTACTCGTGCAGACGCTTAATCTGGATATCGAAAATCGCCTGCGGGTTGATGTCGATACCGGTACGCCGCTTCACGAACTCAGCGAGACGCACTTTATTCGCCTGCTTAATGTCGCGATAAACCTGACGGAATTTGGCATCGTCGGCGTACTTCTCCAGCTTGATCAGCTGGTCGAGATCGTTGGCCCACTCTTTCTTCAGCGTCTTATCGAGCAGGGCAGCGAGCGCCGGATTACACTGTTTAATCCAGCGACGCGGCGTAATGCCGTTGGTCACGTTATGGAATTTGTTCGGCCACAGCTGGTGATATTCCGGGAACAGATCCTTCACCACCAGATCGGAGTGCAGCGCCGCGACGCCGTTGACCGCAAAGCCGCTCACCACGCACATGTTGGCCATGCGAACCTGTTTATCATGGACCACCGCCAGCTTCGCCCACACCTGCTTATCGCCCGGCCAGGTTTTCTCCACCAGCAGTTTAAATCTGTCGTTAATCTCTTTGATTATCTGCATATGACGCGGCAGCAGCGCCTTCACCAGCTTCTCATCCCAGCACTCCAGCGCTTCCGGCATCAGGGTATGGTTGGTGTAAGCGAAGGTTTTGCTGGTGATGGCCCACGCATCGTCCCAGCTCATCTGGTGCTCATCAATCAGCACGCGCAGCAGTTCCGGGATGGCGATGGTCGGGTGGGTGTCGTTCAACTGGATCACTTCATAATCCGCCAGCTGATGCAGCTTGCGGCCAGCCAGATGGTGGCGACGCAGAATGTCCGCCACCGAGCAGGCGCACTGGAAGTACTGCTGCATCAGGCGCAGTTTTTTCCCCGCCAGGTGGTTGTCATTCGGATACAGCACCTTGGTCAATTTTTCGGCGTCGATACCCTGTTGCTCCGCGCGCAGGAAATCGCCGTCGTTGAATTTGGTCAGGTTGAACGGATGGGCATGTTTCGCCTGCCACAGGCGCAGCGGTTGCGCGACGTTATTGCGATAGCCAAGCACCGGTAAATCCCAGGCTTCGCCGGTAATCACGAAAGCCGGTTGCCATTCGCCGCTTTTGCTGACTTTACCGCCGATGCCCACCTGCACATCCAGCGCTTCGTTGTGGCGGAACCACGGATAGCTGCCGCGTCCCCAGTCATCCGGCGCTTCCATCTGCTGGCCGTCAGCGAAGGATTGACGGAACAGACCGTATTGGTAGTTCAGGCCGTAACCGGTCGCCGACTGGCCAACGGTGGCCATAGAATCCAGGAAGCAGGCCGCCAGACGGCCCAGGCCGCCGTTGCCCAGCGCCGGATCGGTCTCTTCTTCCAGCAGGTCGGTCAGCTGAATGTCATACGCCTTCAGCGTCTCGCTCACTCCTTCATACCAGCCCAGGTTGAGCAGGTTATTACCGGTCAGGCGACCGATCAGGAACTCCATCGAAATGTAGTTAACGTGGCGCTGTCCTTTAACGGCTTCCGCCGCCGGTTGCGCCGCCAAAAGCTCCGCCAGCGCGCCGCTGACCGCGCGCCACCACTGGCGTTGAGTCATCTCTGCGGCTGACGATAAACCGAAACGCTGCCACTGACGCGTCAGTGCAGCCTGAAACTGAGCCTGGTTAAAAGAAGTCTGTGACATAAGAAATCCTGGTCCTTTACTAAAACGTTAGCCTTAGTGTGCCGACCTCCTGATGCCGCTGCCTCCTCCCGAGGGGGATTAGACAGGGAGGAGTAGCGGGGATGAGCGAAAATTGTGATCGCGGCCACTTTAACGTTAGCTCGTCGTCGGGAATTCGCCGCCTTATTGCGCGTGTAGAACAATAATTTCGCCAGCGCGACGAACGGCAAATTTGTTACAGCGCAATTCATATCGCCAGGCAAAATTCGCTCGTACCATTATCGTGAAATAAAAAACAAACAACTGACAGAATAAAAAGATGCCATGACAAAAATACGTGAAATAGATTAACCCTAAGAATCCACTGACGATAATTTAATAAAAACAATCAACTACGAAAAACACTGTGTAAAGTAATTTCGTCCCGGACGAAACCGTCGTAAACCGAGGCATGGCGCGTACTGGTACCGGTTTAAAGCTAATTAAAAACCGAAGCGAGAAATTGTGACCGAGAGCAAATTCAAGAGCATCAATTTTGGACATAACTTGCAATAACTTTCATTATCGCCGACCTTAGGAGTCATTAATTACGAAGCGCAAAAAAAATCCCCATCCCTTTCTTGCACAGCGAAAAAGTGAACTATGTTGATTCCGTCAAAATTAAGTCGTCCATCCCGTCTTGAACACACTGTGGTTCGCGAACGGTTGCTGGCGAAACTTTCCGGCGCGAACAATTATCGTCTCGCGTTGGTGACCAGCCCGGCAGGTTACGGCAAAACCACGCTCGTTTCGCAGTGGGCTTCGGGTAAGCATGACCTTGGCTGGTTTTCGCTCGATGAAGGCGATAATCAACAAGAGCGCTTCGCCAGCTATCTGATTGCGGCGATTCAACAGGCGACAGGCGGCCACTGCGCCGCCAGCGAAGCCATGGTGCAAAAGCGCCAGTACGCCAGCCTGCCGTCGCTGTTTGCGCAGCTGTTTATTGAGCTTGCCGACTGGCAGCGTCCGCTGTACCTGGTCATTGATGATTATCACCTGATTACCAATCCGGTGATCCACGACGCCATGCGCTTCTTCTTGCGCCATCAGCCAGAGACCATGACGCTGGTAGTGCTGTCGCGCAACCTGCCGCAGTTGGGGATCGCCAATCTGCGGGTGCGCGAGCAGTTACTGGAAATCGGCAGCCAACAGCTGGCTTTTACTCATCAGGAGGCGAAACAGTTCTTTGACTGCCGCCTCGCCTCCCCCATTGAAGCCGATGACAGCAGTCGCCTGTGCGATGACGTCGCCGGCTGGGCCACCGCCCTGCAGCTCATCGCCCTCTCCGCCCGGCAGAAAAACACCTCAGCCCAGCACTCCGCCCGTCGTCTCGCCGGGATTAACGCCAGCCACCTTTCCGACTATCTGGTCGATGAAGTGCTGGATAACGTCGATGCCCGTACCCGCAGCTTCTTGTTAAAAAGCTCGCTGCTGCGCTCGATGAATGACGCGCTTATCGTCCGCGTCACCGGCGAAGAGAACGGCCAGATGCAGCTGGAAGAGATCGAACGTCAGGGGCTGTTCCTGCACCGAATGGATGACTCCGGCGAGTGGTTCCGCTATCACCCGCTATTCGGCAACTTCCTGCGCCAGCGCTGTCAGTGGGAAATGGCCACCGAGCTACCGGAAATTCACCGCGCCGCCGCCGAAGCGTGGATGGCGCAGGGATTCCCCACCGAAGCCATCCATCATGCGCTTGCCGCTGGCGATGCCGCCATGCTGCGCGATATTTTGCTCAACCACGCCTGGGGCATGTTCAACCACAGCGAGCTGGGTCTGCTGGAACAATCGCTGGCGGCGCTGCCGTGGTCGAACCTGCTGGAAAACCCACGGCTGATCCTGCTGCAGGCCTGGCTGATGCAGAGCCAGCATCGCTATAGCGAAGTGAATACCCTGCTGGCACGCGCCGAGCAGGAGATGGATGTCGAAATGGACACCGCGATGCACGGCGATTTCAACGCCCTGCGCGCGCAGGTCGCTATCAACGCCGGCGATCAGGACGAAGCCGAACGTCTGGCAATGGTGGCGCTGGATGAACTGCCGCTGGCGAGCTATTACAGCCGCATCGTCGCCACTTCCGTTCACGGCGAAGTACTGCACTGCAAAGGCCACCTGAGTAAATCGCTGGCGGTGATGCAGCAAACAGAACAGATGGCTCGCCGTCATGACGTCTGGCACTACGCCCTGTGGAGCATGATCCAGCAGAGCGAGATTCTGTTTGCCCAGGGCTTCCTGCAGGCGGCATGGGAGATTCAGGATAAAGCTTTCCAGCTTATCCGCGATCAGCATCTTGAACAGCTGCCGATGCATGAATTCCTGTTGCGCATCCGCGCGCAGCTGCTGTGGGCATGGGCGCGTCTTGATGAAGCAGAAGAGAGCGCCCGCAGCGGCATCGCGGTGCTGGCAAACTACCAGCCGCAACAGCAGCTGCAGTGCCTGGCGCTGATGGTGCAGTGCTCGCTGGCGCGCGGCGATCTCGATAACGCCCGCAGCTTATTAAACCGACTGGAGAATCTGCTGGGCAACGGCCACTATCACAGCGACTGGGTTTCCAACGCCGACAAAGTACGGGTGATCTACTGGCAGATGACCGGCGATAAAACCGCAGCGGCCAACTGGCTGCGCCAGACGCCGAAACCTGAATTCGCTAATAACCACTTCCTGCAAAGCCAGTGGCGCAACATTGCCCGCGCGCAGATCCTGCTCGGTGATTTTGATTCCGCCGAAATGGTGCTGGAAGAGTTAAATGAAAACGCCCGCTCGCTGCGGCTGATGAGCGATATCAACCGTAACCTGCTGCTGTTGAACCAGCTGTACTGGCAGGCGGATCGCAAGGGTGAGGCGCAAAAAGTGTTAATGGAAGCCTTAACCCTCGCTAACCGCACCGGCTTTATTAACCACTTCGTGATTGAAGGGGAAGCCATGGCCCAGCAGCTGCGCCAGCTGATTCAACTGAATACGCTGCCGGAGCTTGAGCAGCACCGCGCGCAGCGCATCCTGCGCGATATTAACCAGCATCATCGGCATAAATTCGCCCACTTTGACGAGAGCTTCGTCGAACGGCTGTTAAACCACCCGGAAGTGCCGGAGCTTATCCGCACCAGCCCGCTGACCCAGCGCGAGTGGCAGGTGTTAGGGTTAATCTATTCCGGTTACAGCAACGAGCAGATCGCCGGCGAACTGGATGTCGCGGCCACCACGATTAAAACGCATATTCGCAATCTGTATCAGAAACTGGGCGTCGCGCACCGCCAGGATGCCGTTCAGCATGCCCAGCGGTTGCTCAAAATGATGGGATACGGCGTATAACGCCGTTTAGCACAGCTCCAACTGCAGGTTGTTGTCTTTAATCACCTTCAGCACGCCTGCGGGCGGCATGATATCGGTATAAACCGCATCGACCATACTAATGCTGCCCATGTTCACCATCGCATTACGCCCAAACTTCGAGTGATCCACCACCAGCATCACGTGGCGCGAGTTTTCGATAATCGCCCGCTTGGTGCGCACTTCATGGTAATCAAACTCCAGCAGCGAACCGTCGCTATCAATACCGCTAATACCGAGAATGCCGAAGTCGAGGCGGAACTGGGAGATAAAATCGAGCGTCGCTTCGCCGATGATCCCGCCGTCGCGGCTGCGTAGCTCGCCGCCGGCAAGGATAATGCGAAAATCATCTTTCACCATCAGCGTATTTGCGACGTTGAGATTGTTGGTCACAATCCGCAGGTCATTATGGTCGAGCAACGCGTGGGCCACCGCTTCCGGCGTTGTGCCGATATCGATAAACAGGGTTGCGCCGTCGGGGATTTCGCTCGCCACTTTCCGCGCGATACGCTCTTTTTCCGCCGTCTGGGTCGCTTTCCTGTCGTGCCACGAGGTGTTGACCGAGCTGGAAGGCATCGCCGCGCCGCCGTGGTGGCGCAGGATCATTTTTTGTTCCGCTAAATCATTCAGGTCGCGACGAATAGTCTGCGGGCTGACGGCAAACTGCTCCACCAGTTCTTCGGTACTGACGTATCCCTGTTTTTTTACCAGCTCGATAATCGCGTCATGACGTTGTGTTTGTTTCATGAAATATCCCTGGGAATCTCTACGTTCGTTTTCGCACATTTAGCGTATCGACAAACGCCATCGCCAGCCCGACTGCCAGGCCCGCCACGTGCGCGCCATTGGCGATCGACATGCCGAAAACATCAAACCATCCTGCCACTAACCACACTAAAGAGAAGAGGATCAGACCACGCTGCAGATAAATACCGCTCTGCGGGTCGCGCTCGCCGCGCAGCCAGACATAGCCCATTAATGCATAGACTACCCCCGACAAACCGCCGAACCACGGGCCGCTAACCTGATGCTGGACGAATCCGCTCAGCAGAGCGCTGATAATGGTAATCACCACCAGCTTACCGCTACCGATGCGCTTCTCCACCGCACCGCCGAGGTACCACCACCATAGCAGGTTAAACAGAATATGCATCAGCGAGAAGTGCATGAAAGCGTGGGTAAGATAGCGCCAGGCTTCGAATTTCAGCGAAGGATCGTAAGGCCAGGCAAGCCAGATCATCATCGTCTGATCGCCCAGAACGTTTTGCAGTATGAAGACCAGGATACAGGCCAGCAAAATCGCCCACGTAAACGGCCCGGCGTTGTTACGCAGGGTAGCTAAAAACGGGAAGCGTTGATAATGCAATCCGCTATTGGTATGCCCCGATTGCCAGCTGGCGGCGAGATAGCGCGGGTCGGCCGGGTTTTCGAGAAAACGGGCCAGCTCGGCCTGCACCCGCGCGGCCTGGCTTTCATCTGCCAGCCAGACATCGCTCTGCGTGTGCTGTTGGATAGTCAGGATGACCCCCTGCGTCGCCATATAGTCGACAAACGCCTGGGCCACGCGCGGGTTGGCAAAAGAGGTAATCATTAACATACAGCGGATCGCTTATTCCACACAAAGGGGGCTAGTATATACCGTACCGCGCTTATAGCGAGCCGTGCGCGACTTCCGCCGGGAAATGACGATGCCAGGCGTCAAAACCGCCATCGACGCTGTAGACGTTCTCGAAGCCCTGCTGCAGCAGATACTGCGCGGCGCCTTTACTGCTGTTGCCGTGGTAGCACATCACCATCACCGGCGTCTCAAAATCGTTATCGCGCATAAAAGCGCCCAGGGTATCGTTGGTCAGATGAAACGCGCCCGGCGTGTGCCCCATGGCATAGCTTTGCGGGTCACGGATATCGACCAGCACCGCCTTCTGCTGATGCAGTTTCTGATGCGCTTCTTCTACATTGATACATTCAAATTGTTCCATGATTCTCTTCTCTATTGCACTTCATGACGGGCGGTGACCGACCCTGATTTTACCCGCTAGTGTACCGTCAGGCGGTAAATAAACGCCAATATGTTACATGCATCACTCTGAAATGTTTTTTTGATGTTACCAAAAGCGCGTTTGTTTGCTATAGTGAGCGATATCGAACATTTATGAGCTTAAACGAAAGCGAACGAGGTGCGAGCGTGGAAATCAAAGATCTGATTGTGATAGGCGGAGGCATCAACGGTGCCGGTATCGCGGCAGACGCCGCCGGGCGCGGTTTATCCGTGCTGATGCTGGAAGCGAGAGACCTTGCCTGCGCCACCTCAAGCGCCAGCTCGAAACTGATTCACGGCGGCCTGCGCTATCTGGAACACTACGAATTCCGCCTGGTCAGCGAAGCGCTGGCGGAGCGCGAGGTGTTATTAAAAATGGCACCGCATTTGGCCTTTCCGATGCGCTTCCGCTTACCGCATCGCCCGCATCTGCGCCCGGCGTGGATGATTCGTATCGGTCTGTTTTTATACGATCACCTCGGCAAACGCACCAGCCTGCCGGGCTCGACCGGTTTGCGCTTTGGCGCGGAATCGGTACTTAAGCCGGAAATCGTGCGCGGTTTCGAATATTCCGACTGCTGGGTCGACGATGCGCGTCTGGTTCTTGCCAACGCCCAGATGGTGGTACGTAAAGGCGGCGAAGTTCGCACCCGCACCCGCGCTATCTCGGCAAAACGCGAAAACGGCCTGTGGGTGGTGGAAGCGGAAGATATCGATAGCGGCGAAATATTCACCTGGCACGCGCGCGGTCTGGTTAACGCTACCGGCCCGTGGGTGAAACATTTCTTCGACGAAGGCATGCATCTGCGCTCGCCGTATGGCATTCGCCTGATCAAAGGCAGCCATATCGTGGTGCCGCGCGTGCACACCCAGAAGCAGGCCTATATCCTGCAAAACGAAGATAAACGTATCGTGTTTGTTATCCCGTGGATGGATGAGTTCTCGATTATCGGCACCACCGACGTCGAGTACAACGGCGATCCGAAAGAGGTGGCGATCGATGATAAAGAGATCAACTACCTGCTGAACGTCTACAACGCGCACTTTAAAAAGACGCTGTCGCGCGACGATATCGTCTGGACTTACTCCGGCGTGCGTCCGCTGTGCGACGATGAATCCGACTCACCGCAGGCGATTACCCGCGACTATACGCTCGATATTCACGATGAGAACGGTCAGGCGCCGCTGCTGTCGGTATTCGGCGGCAAGCTCACCACCTACCGTAAACTGGCGGAACATGCGCTGGAAAAACTGACGCCGTATTATCAGGGGATTGGCCCGGCGTGGACCAAAACCGCCGTTCTGCCCGGCGGCGATATCGGCGGCGACCGCGACGACTATGCGGCGAAACTGCGCCGTCGCTTCGCGTTTATCAGCGAATCAATGGCCCGCCACTACGCCCGCACCTACGGCAGCAACAGCGAGTGGATCCTTGGCGAAGCGACTTCGCTTGCCGATCTGGGAGAAGATTTTGGCCACGAGTTTTATGAAGCCGAGCTGAAGTACCTGGTCGAACACGAGTGGGTTCGCAGCCTGGATGACGCTATCTGGCGCCGTACCAAACAGGGGATGTGGCTGAATGCCGAGCAGCAGGCGCGTATCAGCGAGTGGCTGGCGCAACATACGGGAAAGTCTGAACTGTCGTTAGCGTCCTGACATACCCCGGGCGGCGGCTGACGCCTGGCCCGGGCTACATCACAGCGCAAATCTGTAGCCCCGCGAGCGGGGCAATAACCGCGGGTAAAGCGCCGCTTTTGCGCCGGATAGCGGCTGCGCCTTATCCGGCCTACGGACAGTGCCAAGGTGAGCTTAAGATCTCTATCTTGTACCCATGGCCACTAAAACCACCGGTGTTGGTGGCCTCAAAATCGCTGAGACGTTCCCGGAAGACTGGGAGCGCAATGTGCTCTGAATTAACACAAAACACACGTTTTCCCGAACCAAAACAGTTGCCAACCGATAACCGTATCTACGGCTTGCGCCTGACCCGGGTTACCGATTCACAAATTAAACGAGACTTTTTTTCCAGTCGGCAACGTGACATTTATACTTAGTTCCCCACCCAAGGCCGCAATGTAGCGCTTTAGGGTAGAAAGCCTCGGGTCGTTATCAGCCTGTTCCATTTTAGCAATCGTTGGCTGCTTAACCCCCATAGCCGCAGCCATCTCCGTTTGTGAAATTTGTAACTCTTCGCGAAGCAAGTTTAAAGCGACAGACTGGCGTATCTCTGCCGCTTTCGCTGCAATACGCTGCTGGCTTTCAGGACTCTGTTTCGCCATGAGTTCTTTTAGCGTGCCCATTATCGCTCCTTAGTCAGGTGCTGGCTGAATTCTCTATCAGCCAGGGTAATCATCTCTTTGTAAAAACGTTTCTCATTCATGCCATCCTTATTGCCCGCACATATAACGATAGCTTTCCGAAGAGGATCAAAAGCAAAAAAGGCGCGGACTGGGAGCCCATGATGCTGAACCCGAAGTTCTTTCATATTCTGAAACTTTGAACCTTTTACCGTATCAACATACGGACGCCCAAGCTGCGGACCAAACTCAGACAGGATGAGCATCGTGGCCAACATATCCTCTTTTAAAGCTCTGCTTTGTAATTCGAACCAGGTATCAAACGTATCCGTCGTTTCTACATCCCACATAGACGATCCCTCATAGCCTAAAGGCTATCATCAACATTATAGCTATTAGGCTATGAACGTAAACTATTTGAGCATTTATCGTACTGCTGACAAATTCACGTCAATAGTATATTCCCGCAATAGCCTGAATCCCTCCCGGCACTTTTCCGAATAAAACGTTCGCTACACAAACAGAAACGGGGCCAGTTTTGGCCCCGTTTTGCTGATGCTTAACCGATTACAAACGAACCGGGTCGATATGCCAGATATGTTTGGCGTACTCCTGGATCGTGCGGTCGGATGAGAAATAGCCCATGTTGGCGATGTTCATCATCGCTTTATTGGCCCACTCCTCCGGATGGCGGTATAGCTCGTCCACCTTATCCTGGCAATCAACGTAGCTGCGGTAGTCCGCCAGTACCTGATAGTGGTCGCCGAAGTTGATCAGTGAATCCAGCAGGTCGCGGTAGCGGCCAGGCTCCGACGGGCTGAACAGGCCGGTGCCAATCTGCGTCAACGCCTGATGCAGCTCCTCATCCTGCTCATAGTAGTCGCGCGGTTTATAGCCGTTACTGCGCAGGGCTTCCACCTGTTCCGCGGTATTACCGAAGATAAAGATATTGTCCTCGCCGACGTGCTCCAGCATCTCGACGTTAGCGCCATCCAGCGTACCAATGGTCAGTGCGCCGTTGAGCGCAAACTTCATATTACTGGTACCGGACGCTTCCGTTCCCGCCAGCGAGATCTGCTCGGAGAGATCCGCCGCCGGGATAATCAGCTGCGCCAGGCTCACGCTGTAGTTGGGGATAAACACCACTTTCAGCTTATCGCCAATCTGCGGATCGTTGTTCACCACCGCCGCCACATCGTTGATCAGATGAATAATATGCTTCGCCATATAGTAGGCCGACGCGGCCTTACCGGCGAAGATATTCACTCGCGGCACCCACTCCGCCTGAGGATCGGCTTTGATCCGGTTGTAGCGGGTGATGACGTGCAGGATATTCATCAGCTGGCGTTTATATTCGTGGATGCGTTTGATCTGCACATCAAACAGCGCCTTAGGATTGACCACCACGTTCAACTGCTGGGCGATATAGTTCGCCAGCCGCTGCTTATTCTCAAGCTTGGCGCGGCGCACCGCCTGGTTCACCGTCGGGTAATCAATATGCTGTAGCAGATCGCTCAACTGGCTTAAGTCGGTGCGCCAGGTGTGGCCGATATTCTCATCCAGCACCTGCGACAGCGGCGGGTTTGCCAACGCCAGCCAGCGCCGCGGCGTAACGCCGTTGGTGACGTTGGTAAAGCGCATCGGGAAAATCTTCGCAAACTCGGCAAACAGCGACTCGACCATTAAGCGCGAATGCAGCTCGGATACGCCGTTGACTTTATGGCTGACCACGACCGCCAGCCATGCCATACGCACCCGACGCCCATTCGATTCATCAATGATGGAGGTACGGCTGAGCAGCGCGGTATCGTTGGGATACTGCTCCTGCAGCGTCTTGAGGAAGTAATCGTTAATCTCGAAGATAATCTGCAGATGGCGCGGCAGGATTTTCCCCAGCATATCGACCGGCCAGGTCTCCAGCGCTTCGCTCATCAACGTATGGTTGGTATAGGAGAAGACCTGGCAGGTCACCTCGAAGGCTTCATCCCAGCTAAATTTGTGCTCATCGATCAGCAAACGCATCAGCTCAGGAATCGACAACACCGGGTGGGTATCATTGAGGTGAATGGCGATTTTCGCCGCCAGATTGTCGTAGGTGCGGTGCAGCTGGTAGTGGCGGCTGAGGATATCCTGTACCGTCGCCGAGACCAGGAAATACTCCTGACGCAGGCGCAGCTCGCGCCCGGAATAGGTGGAATCGTCCGGATAAAGTACCCGCGAAACGTTCTCGGAGTGGTTCTTATCTTCCACCGCCGCGAAGTAGTCGCCCTGGTTGAATTTACCGAGGTTGATTTCGCTACTGGCCTGCGCGCTCCACAACCGCAGGGTGTTGGTGGCATCGGTATCGAAACCGGGGATAATCTGATCGTAGGCTTCGGCGATAATCTCTTCGGTCTCTATCCAGCGGGTATTTTTTCCTTCCTGCTGCACGCGGCCGCCGAAACGCACTTTATAGCGCGTATTGTGCCGTTCGAACTCCCACGGGTTGCCGTACTCCAGCCAGTAATCCGGCGACTCTTTCTGTCGTCCGTCGACGATGTTCTGCTTGAACATCCCATAGTCGTAGCGGATTCCGTAGCCGCGGCCCGGCAGACCCAGCGTCGCCAGCGAATCGAGGAAGCAGGCGGCCAGGCGCCCTAAACCGCCGTTGCCTAAACCGGGGTCGTTTTCTTCATCAATAAGCTCTTCCAGATCGAGCCCCATATCGGCCAGCGCATTATTCACATCTTCATAAATCCCTAACGACAACAGCGCGTTAGAGAGGGTGCGGCCGATCAAAAACTCCATCGACAGATAGTAAACCTGCCGCACTTCCTGCGACAGCTGGGCGCGGTTTGAACGCAGCCAGCGCTCGACCATGCGGTCGCGAACGGCGAACAGGGTGGCGTTCAGCCATTCGTGTTTGTTGGCGATCGCCGGATCTTTGCCGATGATAAACATCAGCTTATACGCGATAGAATGCTTTAACGCCTCAACGCTCAGCGTGGGTGATGCATAACTAAAGGGTGCATTCATAGCCATAGCTCCTGTGGTTACATCAAGCGTTGATAGAGTTCACGATAGGATTTCGCCGCCACCTGCCAGCTAAAGTCCATATTCATCGCCTGACGCTGAACGTAGCGCCACAGCGATGGCCGCGACCACAACACAAAGGTGCGCCGGATGGCCCGCAGCAACGACACCGCGTTACTGTCCTCAAAGACAAAGCCGCTGGCGACGCCGTCGGCGAGGTTTTCCAGCGAACAGTCGGCCACGGTATCGGCGAGACCGCCGGTGCGGCGCACCAGCGGCAGAGTGCCGTATTTCAGGCCATACAGCTGAGTCAGACCGCACGGTTCAAAGCGGCTGGGAACCAGAATCACATCGGCGCCGCCCATGATGCGGTGCGAAAACGCCTCGTGATAGCCAATCTGCACGCCGACCTGGCCCGGATGTTCGGCGGCGGCGGCGAGGAAGCCCTCCTGCAGGACCGGATCGCCGGCGCCCAACAGCGCCAGTTGCCCGCCCTGCTCCAGCAGGCCCGGCAGTGCCTCCAGCACCAGATCCAGCCCTTTTTGGCTGGTCAGGCGGCTCACCACGGCGAACAGCGGCGCTTTGTCATCCACCTTCAGCCCCATGGCGATTTGCAGCTGCCGTTTATTCTCGGCTTTCTCCTCCAGGCAGTCGCGGTCATAGCGCGCCGCCAGCAGCAGATCGCTTTGCGGATTCCAGATACCATCATCGACGCCGTTAAGGATGCCGGACAAGCGGCCCTCGTGCTGGCGCTGGCGCAGCAGCCCTTCCATGCCGTAGGCATATTGCGGTTCGGTGATTTCCCGCGCGTAGGTTGGGCTCACCGCCGTGATATGGTCGGCATAATACAGCCCGGCTTTGAGGAACGAGATCTGACCGTTAAATTCGAGGCCGTGCATGTTATAGAACGACCACGGCAGCTCTATCTCATTCATATGCCAGGAGTAAAACATCCCCTGGTAGGCGAGATTGTGCACCGTAAACACCGATTTCGCCGGACGCCCACGCGCCGCCAGGTAGGCCGGCGTCAGGCCCGCATGCCAGTCATGGGCGTGTACCACCTCCGGGCGCCAGAATGGATCCAGCCCGCAGGCCATTTCGCTACCTACCCAGCCAAGCAGCGCAAAGCGCAGCACGTTATCGGTATAGGCGTTCATGTTGGCGTCGTGATACGGGCTCCCCGGGCGATCGTAGAGATGCGGAGCGTCGATCAGATAGATACCGACGCCGTTAAAATGGCCGAACAGCAGGGTGATGCGCCCGGCAAAGGTATCCCGACGGGTGACGACCTGCGCGTCGGTAATCCCGCGGCGGATATCCGGATACCCCGGCAGCAGCACGCGGGTATCCACGCCGTCTGCGATCTGCGCCGCAGGCAGCGCGCCGATAACGTCAGCCAGACCGCCGGTTTTTAACAACGGGAACATCTCTGAACATACGTGTAAAACCTGCATTATCGCTCCTGTTTGTGCCCCAGTTTCCGCAGCATGTCGCGCGTAACCAGCACGATCCCTTCTTCTGAACGATAGAAGCGGCTGGCATCTTCTTCCGCATTCTCCCCAATGACCATCCCTTCCGGGATGACGCAGGCGCGATCTATCACGCAGCGGCGCAGGCGGCACGAGCGCCCGACCCAGACATCCGGCAATAAGACTGCCGAATCAATGTTACAAAACGAATTCACCCGCACCCGCGGGAACAGCACCGACTGCACCACCACCGAGCCCGAGATAATGCAGCCGCCGGAAACCAGCGAGTTCAGCGTCATGCCGTGACTGCCGGAGCGGTCCTGCACGAACTTCGCCGGCGGCAGCGATTCCATATGGGTACGGATAGGCCAGTGCTGGTCGTACATATCCAGCTCCGGCGTCACCGAGGCCAGGTCGAGGTTGGCCTTCCAGTAGGCCTCCAGCGTCCCGACATCGCGCCAGTACGGCTCGGCTTGCGGGTCGGACTGCACGCAGGAGAGCGGGAAAGGATGTGCATAAGCCATGCCAGCTTCGGTAATTTTCGGGATGATATCTTTGCCGAAGTCGTGGCTGGAGTTTTCGTCGAGATCGTCGGCGGCCAGCAGTTCATAAAGGTAATCCGCATCAAAGACATAGATGCCCATACTGGCAAGCGAGCGGGTAGCGTCGTTCGGCATCGCCGGCGGGTTGGCCGGTTTCTCGACGAACTCGATGATCTTCTCGCTTTCGTCGACCGCCATCACGCCAAAGGCGGATGCTTCTTCGATGGGCACCGGCATACAGGCGACGGTGCAGCGCGCGCCTTTTTCGACATGGTCGATCAGCATGCGCGAGTAGTCTTGTTTGTAGATGTGGTCGCCGGCGAGGATCACCACATATTCGGCTTTATAGCGACGAATAATGTCGAGGTTCTGAGTCACCGCATCGGCCGTACCGCGATACCAGTTTTCACCGTGTACCCGCTGCTGCGCCGGCAGCAGATCGACAAACTCATTCATCTCTTCGCTGAAGAAAGACCAGCCGCGCTGGATATGCTGCACCAGGGTGTGCGACTGATACTGGGTAATCACGCCGATGCGGCGAATACCTGAGTTAAGACAGTTAGATAACGCGAAGTCGATAATACGGAACTTACCGCCAAAGTGGACGGCAGGCTTCGCGCGCTTAATGGTTAAATCCTTAAGCCGGGTACCACGCCCGCCAGCAAGGATCAGCGCCACCGATTTGAGAGGAAGTTGACGCGCCAGCATCAACGGATCGTTCTTTTCAAGCCCAACCATGATTAACTCCTTTTGATTCCCCTGCTTCACGGCCCATTCATCATGAACGCGCCGAAAACCCCCAGGGACTATGACCTTTGAAATACGCAAACTCCGTGCGCGGGCCCATGCCAGACAGCCATGATGACCGGATTATCCTCTCCGGCGAATGGAGGAACGGCGCGCCATTCCCCCGCGGGTAAAACCATATCCGCCACCTCAGCGGTGGCATTCAGCGCGATCAGCCAGCGATCGGATAACAGGATTTGCAGCCGCGCGGCGCCATGCTGCCACTCGTCGGCGTTTAACGGTTCTCCGCACTGATTGAGCCAGCTCACATTGCCGTCATGCTCCTGCCACCACTGATTACGGGTTAACGCCGGAATGCGCCGACGCAGGTGGATAAGCGCGGCGACAAACGCGGTTAACCCGTGATTTGCCCGCCGCCAGTCCAGCCAGGTCAAAGCATTGTCCTGACAGTACGCATTATTGTTGCCGTGCTGGCTATGGCCATGCTCATCGCCCGCCAGCAGCATCGGCGTTCCTTGCGACAGCAGCAGCGTGGTCAAGAGCGCATGTACGCTATCGCGCCGCCGCTCAATCACGGCAAGATTGGCTTCTAATCCCTCTATACCATGATTGTTGCTGTAGTTATTGTTAGTCCCATCGCGATTCTCTTCGCCGTTCGCCTGATTGTGTTTCTGATTGAAACAAACACAATCACGTAGGGTGAATCCATCATGCGCCGTGATCAGATTGATCGTCGCCGCAGGCCGTTTGCCATCGCGGGCAAAGAGATCGCTGGAGGCGGCGAAGCGCTGGGCGAAGTCACCCAACGATACGTTTTGTTGCAGCCAGAAACGGCGCGCGGTATCGCGAAAATGGTCGTTCCATTCGGCAAACAGCGGCGGGAAGTTCCCCACCTGATAACCGCCCTGGCCAATATCCCAGGGTTCGGCAATCAGCTTGATCGCCGACAATACCGGGTCGCGGCGAATGGCCTCAAACAGCGGCGCGTCCTGACGAAATTCCGGCGTGCGCCCCATCACCGACGCCAGATCGAAGCGAAAGCCGTCAACGTGGCACTCATCAACCCAAAAGCGCAGGCACTGCAGGGCATACTCCACCACGCCGGGATGACTGAGGTTGAGCGTGTTACCGCAGCCGGTCCAGTTGTGATAATCGCCGTCGTCCCTGATCCAATAATAGCTGCGGTTATCGATACCGCGCAGGGAGATGGTCGGCCCTTCAAGATCGATTTCCGCGCTATGGTTCAGCACGATATCGAGGATCACCTCGATGCCCGCCGCGTGCAGCGCTTTCACCGCATCGCGGAACTCATCGAGCGCCCGCTGCGGCTGGCTGGCGTAGCGCGGCTCCAGCGCAAACAGCGCCAGCGGGTTATAGCCCCAGTAGTTGCTCAGCCCCATCCGCTGCAGGCGAGGTTCGCTGGCGAACTGCGCTACCGGCATTAGCTCCAGCGCGGTAATACCCAGGCGGCGGAAATAGTCGATCATCAGCGGGTGGCCCAGCGCCTGATAGGTGCCGCGGATGGCCTCCGGCAGCTCCGGATGCAGACAGGTCAACCCTTTGACGTGGGCTTCATAAATGACCGTTTCGCCCCACGGCGTGCGCGGCGGTTTATCGCCGAGCCAGTCGTAATGCAGATCGACTACCTGCGACTTTGGCGCAATGGCTGCGCTATCGCGGGCATCCGGTTCATGCATCCCGCCATGTAAACGCTCGTCGTCCAGCAGTTCGCCCGCCACCTGATGCGCGCAGGGGTCGAGCAGCAGCTTGGCCGGATTGAAGCGATGCCCCTGCGCCGGATCCCACGGCCCGTGCACCCGATAACCGTAGCGTAGCCCCGGACGCGCATCGGCCAGCCAGCCGTGCCAGATGTCGCCGCTGCGCGCCGGTAGGTCGTAGCGCCGCTCGTTGCCCTGCTGGTCGAACACGCAGAGTTCCACCCGCTCAGCGTGGGCGGAAAACAGGGTGAAGTTCACCCCTTTGCCGTCATAGCTGGCGCCCAAAGGCGTCGGTTTTCCCGCGGCAAGCGTCGTCATCAGGCCTCCCGTACCAGCCAGATGGTCGCCAGCGGCGGCAGGGTAATCGACAACGAATGCTGACGACCGTGACTGGCGACGGACTCGCTCTCAACCACTCCGCCATTTCCGGCGTTACTACCGTGATAATGCATCGAGTCGGTATTCAGCTCCTCGCGCCAGCGTCCCGGCTGGTTGATGCCGAAACGGTAGTTGTGCCGCGGCACCGGCGTGAAGTTGCTGGCGACGATAATCTCATTGCCGGCTTTATCGCGGCGCACAAAGATAAATACCGAACGCTCATGATCGTCGACCACCAGCCATTCGAAGCCGTAGGGATCGAAATCAAGTTCATGCAACGCTTTATGGTGGCGGTAGGTATGGTTCAGGTCGCGCACCAGCCGCTGGACGCCGTGGTGCCAGTTGTCGCCGCCCTCCAGCAGATGCCAGTCGAGACTGGCGTCGTGGTTCCACTCGCGGCCCTGGGCGAATTCATTGCCCATAAACAGCAGCTTTTTGCCCGGGAAGGCGAACAGCCAGCCGTAATAGGCGCGCAGGTTGGCAAAGCGCTGCCATGCGTCGCCCGGCATGCGGTCGAGAATCGATTTTTTGCCGTGCACCACTTCATCGTGGGAGAGCGGCAGCACGAAGTTCTCGGTGTAGTTGTAGAGCATGCCGAAGGTCATTTTGTCGTGATGGTAGCGACGATGGACTGGATCGAGTTTCATATAATCCAGCGTGTCGTGCATCCAGCCGAGATTCCATTTGAACCAGAAGCCGAGGCCGCCGTCGGCGGGCGGACGCGTCACGCCGGCAAAATCGGTGGACTCTTCCGCCATCGTTACCGCCCCTGGCGTCTGCTCGCCGAGAATACGGTTGGTGTTACGCAGAAACTCGATCGCTTCGAGATTTTCCCGCCCGCCGTATTCGTTGGGGATCCACTCGCCCGCTTTACGGCTATAGTCGCGGTAGATCATCGACGCTACCGCGTCGACGCGCAGCGCGTCAATGCCGAAGCGCTCGATCCAGTACAGCGCGTTACCTACCAGGTAATTGCTGACTTCGCGGCGGCCGTAGTTATAGATAAGCGTATTCCAGTCCTGGTGGTAACCTTCGCGCGGATCGCTGTGTTCATACAGCGAGGTGCCGTCAAATGAGGCCAGCGCAAAGTCATCCGCCGGGAAATGACCCGGAACCCAATCGAGGATCACGTTAAGGCCCGCGGCGTGGGCGGCATCGATGAAATAGCGGAAATCTTCACGGGTACCGAAGCGGCGTGTCGGCGCATAGAGGCCGGTCGGCTGGTAGCCCCAGCTGCCGTCGAACGGGTGTTCGTTCACCGGCAGCAGTTCGAGATGGGTGAAGCCCATCCATTTTGCGTAAGGCACCAGTTGGTCCGCCAGTTCGCGGTAGCTTAGCCAGAAGTTATTGTCGGTATGGCGGCGCCAGGACCCGAGGTGCACTTCATAGATAGAGATCGGCGCATCAAACTGGTTCGCGGCTTTGCGCGCCGCCGGCTGCTCGACTTTGGGCGGCAAATCGCAGATAAGCGACGCGCTTTCCGGGCGCATCTGCGACTCGAAGGCGTAAGGATCGGCTTTGACCCGTAGATTGCCATGAGCATCGATCAGCTCGAATTTATACAGCTGGCCATTAAGCGCGCCGGGAATGAAGAGTTCCCAGATACCGGACTCTTTGCGCAGGCGCATCGGATGGCGTCGGCCATCCCAGTAGTTAAATTGCCCCACCACCGAGACCCGGCGGGCGTTTGGCGCCCAAACCGAAAAGCGCGTACCGGTGACGCCATCCATGGTGTCGGCGTGCGCGCCCAGAGTTTCGTAAGGGCGCAGGTGCGTCCCCTCGGACAACAGCCAGGCATCAACATCCTGCAGCAGCGGGCCGAAACGGTAAGGGTCGTCAATCAGGTTTTGCTGTCCGTGCCAGGTGACGGCCAGCTGGTAGCGAAAAGCGTTTTTACGCCGCGGCAGGAGGCCGCTAAAGAATCCGCGCGAGTCGAGGCATTCGAGTTTGCCGACTTTACGCCCGGTTTTCGGTTCAATAACCCACACTTCGGTGGCATCTGGTAATAATGCGCGAACTTCCAGCCCCGCCTCGGTGCGGTGCATGCCAAGCACGGAAAAGGGATCCGCGAAATGACCTGCAATAAGCGCATTAATCACGTCTCTATCGATTCGATTCGACATGCTTTCATCCTGTTGTAAGTGTCGCCCTTTCCTGTACCCGGCGACTTTTTTGACCTGAACGGCGCAGCACCAACGTGCATCCTCCTGCTCCGTCCCACCTTCAGGTAAGGAACTCCTTACTTAAAGCATAGCCAAGGCTGCGTTACCTCCGTGGGGAAAAATCCAACATCCGCGTTTACTCCTTGTATTACGCAAAAAAAAGGGGTGTATCCACACCCCTTATCGTTTGTCCTGCGTTTACGCCAGCTGTCGTAGCATGCGGCGCAACGGTTCGGCGGCGCCCCACAGCAGCTGGTCGCCGACGGTAAAGGCCGACAGGTACTCAGGACCCATGTTCAGTTTACGCAGGCGCCCTACCGGGGTGGTCAGGGTGCCGGTCACCGCGGCTGGGGTCAGCTCGCGCATGGTGATGTCGCGATCGTTTGGCACCACTTTGGCCCACGGGTTATGCGCGGCCAGCAGTTCCTCAACGGTCGGGATAGAAACATCTTTCTTCAGCTTGATGGTAAACGCCTGGCTGTGGCAGCGCAGCGCGCCGACGCGCACGCACAGACCATCGACCGGGATCGGCGACGCGGTGGCGAGAATTTTGTTCGTCTCCGCCTGGCCTTTCCACTCTTCGCGGCTCTGGCCGTTATCAAGCTGTTTGTCGATCCATGGGATCAGGCTGCCCGCTAGCGGCACGCCAAAGTTATCGACCGGCAGATCGCCGCTGCGGGTCAGCGACGTCACTTTGCGCTCGATATCGAGAATCGCGGACGCCGGGTTCGCCAGCTCGCTCGCCACGTGGCCATGCAGTTGGCCCATCTGGCTCAGCAGTTCGCGCATATGGCGCGCGCCGCCGCCGGAAGCCGCCTGGTAGGTCGCCACGCTGACCCACTCCACCAGGTCATGGGCAAACAGGCCGCCGAGGGACATCAGCATCAGGCTCACCGTACAGTTACCGCCGACGAAGGTTTTAATGCCGTTATTCAGGCCAGCGGTAATCACATCCTGGTTAACCGGGTCGAGAATAATGATCGCATCGTCTTTCATGCGCAGCGAAGACGCCGCGTCAATCCAGTACCCCTGCCAGCCGCTTTCGCGCAGCTTCGGGTAAATCTCGTTGGTGTAATCGCCGCCCTGGCAGGTAACAATAATGTCCAGCGCCTTCAGCGCTTCGAGATCGAATGCATCCTGAAGCGTACCCCCGGTACTGCCGCCGAATGACGGCGCGGGCTGACCCAGCTGAGAGGTGGAGAAGAAAACAGGGCGAATGGCGTCGAAATCACGCTCTTCCACCATGCGTTGCATGAGAACAGAGCCGACCATTCCACGCCAACCGATAAAACCAACATTTTTCATAACGTATTCCTGCGAGGTGTGTGCTGTTAGTGCCAGGCCAGTTTCCAACTGGGATGTCCTTCACATTACAAAATGCAGCTAAAGTCGCAAGTGAAATTAATCAATGATTGCGCGCCAATCAGAAAAGCAACTTATCCCGCACTCCGCCTACCGTCGCTGGTAGTCATAAAAAGCGTAAAGATTATCGGGCAAATAACCCGCGTAATGGAATATTTTCCGTCGCTATTTTATTGATCCTGATTATGGATTCAGCGCGAAAAATATCGCTTTCACGCTTGCGAAAAAAAACGGACAAAGCCTTGCGCCGCAAGGCCTGACGAGCAATACGATCATTGTCGTAGAGCTGATATTTACGGCAAAAGGAAGTGGAAAAGAGGGGAAAAAAACGTGTTACCGAAGAGAATCCAGGGTAAGCGGTATTACCCTGGTTTTTCCCCCGGATACCGTGGTGGTGTCCGGGGAAATTATTTTTACTTAGCTCAGCAGCTGGAAAGCAATCATCCCGACAATGGCGCCGGTGGTGCCAAGGATGGTTTCCATCATCGTCCAGGTTTTCAGCGTCTGCGCTTCGCTGGCGCCGGTGAACTTACCGAACAGCCAGAAGCCGGCATCGTTGACGTGACTTACCACAATCGAACCACCCGCGATACAGATGGAGAGAGCCGCCATTTGCGCGCCGCTGTAGTTCAGTTGCTCAATGACCGGCATCACCAGGCCGACCGCCGTCAGGCACGCCACGGTCGCGGAGCCCTGAATAATACGCACGGCAGCCGCCAGCACGAAGCAGGTAATCGCAATCGGCAGACCCAGGCCAGTCAGCGCTTCGCCGAGCGCCGGGCCGACGCCGGAGTCCACCAGCACCTGCTTGAAGACGCCGCCTGCGCCAATCACCAGCAGAATAATCCCCGCCGGCTGCAGCGCCGCGCCGCAGATCTCCATCACGCGATCTTTCGCCATCCCCTGACGTACCGCCAGGCCGTAAATCGCTACCAGGCAGGCAACCAGAATCGCGGTGAATGGGTGGCCGATAAACTCGAACCATTCATAGGCGGTGGATCCCACCGGCACAAAGCGCGCGGCGATGGTTTTCAGGCCGACCAGCACCAGCGGCAGCAGGATCAGCGAGAGGCTAAAGCCGAAGGACGGCATTTTACCTTCGCCGAGATGCGGTTCGCTGATATCGTCAGGAATATGCAGCTCAACGTAGCGGCTGATGAAGTTGCCCCATAGCGGACCGGCGATAATCATCCCCGGAATAGCGGCGCAGAGGCCAATCAGGATCATCCAGCCGAAATCGGCGTGCATCTGCGAAGCCAGCAGCATCGGCGCAGGCCCCGGCAGCAGGAATGCCGCGGCGGCGGCTACGCCGGCGAACAGCGGGATCACCAGCTTCACAAGGTTAGTGCCGGTATGGCGCGCCATGGAAAACGCGACGCTAATCAGCAGCACGATCGCCACTTCAAAGAACAACGGCAGCGCGCAGATAAGACCGGCAAGACCAATCGCATAGTGCGCGCGGTTATGGCCGAAGGACTTCAGCATTTTCACCGCAATCTGGTCGACCGCGCCGGTTTCATGCAAAATTTTACCGAACATCGCGCCCAGCGCGACGACTATCGCCAGGAAGCCCAGCGTGCCGCCCATCCCTTTTTCCATCGTCGCCGCGATTTTATCCAGCGGCATACCGGAAAAGAGACCTGCGCCAATAGAAACCACCATCAAAGCCACGAAGGCGTGCATACGCGCCTTCATGACTAAAAACAGCAGCAGCAATACCGAGCCGACTGCTGTTAAAACAAGCGTTAAAGTACTCACTAGTTACTGCCTTTGTTAATCACCTCAATGGTGCTGGCGACCACGCCTTCCAGTGACTGGTCGATATCGACGATAAGCACATCGCTTTCGTCAGCGCCTGGTTCCTGCAGTGTTTCAAACTGCGTCACCAACATTTGGGTTTTGAAGAAGTGCCCTTTACGCGCCTTCAGACGGCTTTCAATCACATCGAAGTCGCCTTTCAGGTAGATAAAGGAGAGGTTCGGGTTGCCTTTGCGCAGAATGTCGCGGTAGCTTTTTTTCAGCGCCGAGCAGACGATCAGCGAAACTTTGTTGGTACGCTGCATGGCAAATGCCGCGTCATTCAACGCCTGCAGCCACGGGGTGCGGTCATCGTCGTTCAGCGGCTCGCCGGAAGCCATCTTGGTGATGTTGCTGCGCGGATGCAGAAAATCGCCATCGAGAAACGCGGCTTTCAGTTGATGCGCCACTTCGCTGGCGACGGCGGATTTACCACTGCCGGAAACGCCCATCAGGACATAGACGTGGTGATCATGGTTAGTCGTGCTCAAAGCGTCCTCCCACTGGACTGGTACGCCGCGCCGGGGCTGACTGATACAGCGCGAAAGCGGCGTACTGGTTAATGATTACGGGCGAGTGTTACGGGTAACTGTTATCGGTAACATTGTCATGCCGGACCCTGGGAGAAGCAATAACCATTCGTGCCAGATGTGAATATGTGTGATCTACTTCAAACTTGTCGGTTTAAATAGATCCACCCGGTGACAATGTGAAACCTAAATCTAACATCTTAGGGGTAATCGTCTCACCACGGATGCGCGCCAGCAGACGCTCGGCGCCGATGCGGCCCATGCGCTCGCGCGGGGTCAGTACGCTGGCGAGACGCGGCTCCATCACCTGACCGATATCGTGACCGTGGAAACCGGCTATCGCCATGTCGTCCGGGATTTTCAGCCCCAGACGCTGGCACTCGAACGCCGCGCCGACCGCGAGGTCATCGTTGGTACAGAAGATACCGTCGAGCTGCGGATATTCGCGGCGCGCCTGACGCATCAGCTCAATCCCCGACGAGTAAGAAGAAGATTGCTCCACCATCACGCTGTAGGGCGTCATGCCGGCATCGAGCATCGCCTGCTCGTACCCCTTCTGTTTGATGATAGTACGTTCATCAAGACGCGCGCCGAGATAAGCAACGTGGCGGTGGCCGCGGGCGATAATCGCCGCCGTCATCTGCCGCGCCGCTTCGAAGTTATCGAAACCGACGGCAATGTCGAGGCACGGCGACTGGCTGTCCATCAGCTCAACCACCGGGATCCCGGCCACTTCAATCATTTTCAACGTGCGCGGCGTGTGGGTACGTTCGGTGAGGATCAGGCCGTCAATATTCCAGGAGAGCATCGATTCGAGACGCTTCTCTTCCATCTCCGGCTTATAGCCGTAGTGCGCCAGCATGGTTTGATAACCGAAGGCGTCGGTGACGCTTTCGATGCCGCGCAGCACTTCCGAGAAGACCTGGTTGGTTAACGATGGCAGCAGCACGCCGATGGCGCGGCTGGTGGCGTTGGAGAGAATATCAGGAGCACGATTGGGAATATAACCCAGCTCATCGAGTGCAACGGCAATCTTGCCACGCAGGGCCTCAGAAACCTGTTCCGGGTTACGTAAATAGCGACTGACCGTCATTTTGGTCACGCCGACAAGATCGGCTACATCCTGAAGTACGGGTCTTTTCTTTTTCATCGTCCTGACTGTGATCGGCTGGAAAACATTTTCTCAGTTTATCACGGACAAAGCGCAACCTTCCCGGAGAAAAAAGGGCCAAAAGATTTATTTAGAGTTAATACGCAAAATCATTCAAGTTGCATTGAGGCGGCAACGCACGACAAATTCGCAGTAACGAATTTGAACAGCCAAAGGCTGCCTTCGGTGAGGGACAGGGATGTCCCTCATTTAATCCCCGGAAGCGTACAAAGGGTACGCGACCGGGGTGAGTGAGGAGAGCCAACAAAAATGCGGCTTGAAGGATGACGCGTATCAAACCGGCGGCAGATCGAACAGCAATATTTCGCTATCGCTGTCGGCGTGAACCGAAATCGCCTGCTCGTCCCAAATCGCCAGACCATCGCTGGTGGTGGCTTTGGTGCCGTTAATCGTCACTTCGCCTTTCACTACCTGGATCCACACGCGACGTTCCGCGGCAATCTGGTGAACCGACTGCTCATCTTTCAGCAGCGCCCAGCGATACAGCTCCATATCCTGGTACACTTTCAGCGAACCCTCGCGCGCATCTGGCGACAGCACCAGCTGTTTGCCCTGCGCGGCATCAAAGCGGCGCTGCTCGTAGCGCGGCGTAATGCCGGTTTCTTCTGGAATAATCCAGATCTGATACAAACGCAGGCGGTCGGTGCTGCTCGGGTTGTACTCAGAGTGACGCACGCCGGTACCCGCGCTCATGATCTGGAACTCGCCGGCCGGAACCTGCTCTTTGTTACCCATGCTGTCCTGGTGCTCAACCGCCCCTTCCAGCACATAAGTCAGGATTTCCATGTCTTTGTGCGGATGGGTGCCAAACCCCTGGCCGGCGTCGATTACGTCATCATTAATCACGCGCAGCGCGGAGAAACCCATAAAGTTCGGGTCGTAGTAGTTGGCGAAAGAGAAAGTATGCCAGGAATCCAGCCAGCCATGGTTAGCGTGGCCACGTTCGTTAGCTTTGCGTAAGTAGATCATGTTGCACCCCCGTATGTTTTCGATGGAGTAAGTGTGGACCCATTCCGCCGGCGATCATAGAGGGTGAAAATTGACTCCTCTGTTCAAAAAATATGAACAAGCGGCGAGGAGCCAGCGTTTCTTATTTCGCGAGGGTAATGGTGGCCGGAGAAGGCTGTTCAAAGCCGCGCTGCAGAATCTCCATATTGGTGAGAACTTCAGATTCCTTGACGTAATTCGGCTGGCCGTTAACGAGGGTGTCATACAGCGCGTCATACACTCGTCCGTAGTCGCCGGTTTCCAGCGGCACCTCTTCACGTACCGCCACGCCCGCCTCGTTGATGTAGACCAGTTGCCCCACGCTGTCATCGGCGCCGAACCCCGCATCGCCCGGCATAATGTTGGCCTTCAGGCTGGTCTCCTGCTGGTCAATACCGTATTTCACAAACGAGCCTTTATGCCCATGAACGATAAATTTCGGGTAGTCAATCTGCACCAGGTGGCTGGTTTTGACGATCGCTTTCAGGTCGCCATAAAACAGTTGAGCTTCAAACGTGTCATCGGGATTGGCTTTATTACGTAGTGAGCGCAGATCGTAGGCAACATGATCCGGGCGACCAAACAGCGAAATGATCTGATCCATGGTATGTACGCCGAGACCGTAGAAATCGCCACTTTGCGGTCCCCCCTGGATGGTTTCCGCCACCGGTCGGTAGTTATCAAAATGACTTTCAATTTCCACCAGTTCGCCGAGCTTCCCGCTTTCAATCACCTTTTTGGTGGTCAGGAAACAGGAATCGAAGCGGCGGTTCTGGTAAGGCGTCACCGTCAACCCTTTGCTTTTCGCCAGCGCGAACAGGGTCTTCGCCTCTGCAAGCGTCGGGGTGAAGGGTTTTTCAACCAGTACGTTTTTCCCGGCTTCCAGCGCCCGCTTCGCGTATTCGAAGTGGCTATCAGCATGGGTGCAGACCACTACCAGCTTGACCTGCGGGTCATTCAGCACTTCATCGAGGTCGCTGGTGAAGTGGATATGGGAATACGCCGGCGCCTGTTCTTCCGGCCTGGCGCTGCGGCGATAAATATGCGCGACGTGCCAGCTGTCTTTGCGATGCAGGACGTAAGGAAGATGGTAGCGGGTCGTGCTTTTACCAAAGCCAATAAATGCGCAGTGCAGAATCATAACGCTGTCCTTAGTTGATGTGCTGCCTTTAACCATAGCGCAAGCAGGCGGCTCACTTCATCCTCCTTTTCCTCTGAGCAGGAAAATTCACCGGCAAAATATTTCGGTTATCACTCATACGTAATTTTTAATAAGAGATTGATTAATAAGTCATTAAAACGCTATTTTTCAACAGAAAGTCTTGATTCCAATGACGAAACTGCGGATAAGTGAAGGGCAAAACCAGGACGTTGCTAAAGACTAACGGAGTAGCCAGCCGCTGCTGATGGAAAAAAAGTATCTCGCCATAAACTGCGCCATTTTTTTCTGGCTTCTCGCCCTGATCGCCTGGTTTAGCGATGAGACCGCGCTGGCGCGCCTGGCGGCCGCCTGCACCCTCTTCGCTTTCCTTACTCATACCCAACGGGAAAAAATTAACGCTATGTTTATGAAGAAAAATAAAACCGAAGCGCAGGCTGCTGAAGTCGCTGCGCCAACCGTGGCGGCAACAGAACCGGAAACGGCAAGCGTCAAAAAACAGGAAACCACCGTGATCGCCAGCGGGGTGCATTTTGTCGGCAATATCGTCGCCTGCGGTCATGTCTATATCCATGGCCAGGTCACCGGCAACATTGAGGCCAAAGAACATCTGATTAAGGTGATGCGCGAGGGTCACGTGGAGGGCAATATAAGCTGCCGGGAGCTGATCGTCGACGGCAAGGTACACGGCCAGTGCCGTGGCGATAGCATCGCTATTGAGGAACATGGCAACCTCGACGGCACCCTTGCCTATCGCACGCTGGCGATTAAAAAGGGAGGCCTGTTTACCGGCAGCGCGGAGGTATTGGCCACCGCGGAGAGCAAAAATAAAAACAATATCGTCGGCCTGATCGCAGAAGAAGCGGTGAAATCCGCCAAATCGCAACACGCCTGAATTGACGCAAAAAAAAAAGCCAGCACCCGGCTGGCTAAAGTAATACTGGAAGCAATGTGAGCAATGTCGTGCTTTCAGGCTTTCCGCACGGGTCCCCCTGAATGCAGGACAATAATAATCATTCTCATTCGCACTTGTCTACATTTTTTTTGCAAATAATGCGTGTTGACTCAAACGCCGTAGTCAGTGATGTTTAATGGGACTTTTCACCTGAATGAGGAACAAGGAATGAGTGACATCGTGATACGCCATGCTGAACCGAAAGATGTTGACGCGATTCGTCAAATTCACGCCCAGCCGGAGGTGTATCACAACACGCTACAGGTTCCTCATCCATCCGAGCATATGTGGCGGGAGCGGCTAACCGATACTCCCGGCGTGAAGCAGCTGGTGGCCTGTATCGATGGGCAAGTCGTCGGCCATTTAAGCATTGCCGTCGTCCAACGCCCCCGCCGTAGCCACGTCGCCGATTTTGGTATCAGCGTAGATTCGCGTTGGCATAACCGAGGCGTCGCCAGCGCCCTGATGCGCACCATGATTGATATGTGCGACAACTGGCTGCGGGTCGATCGCATCGAACTCACCGTCTTTGCCGATAACGCCCCGGCGGTCGCGGTGTATAAGAAGTACGGCTTTGAGATCGAAGGCACCGCCAAGGGTTACGCATTGCGCAACGGCGAGTATGTGGATGCGTATTATATGGCGAGAATGAAGTAGCGTGTTGCCGGGTGGCGGCTTCGCCTTACCCGGCCTACGTTCGCACAATTGTAGGCCCGGTAAGCGCAGCGCCACCGGGCAACACCTTAATACCCCGCGGTCAAATCTCCGGGCGAACGCGGATCGGAAGCGCCATACAGCGTGCCGTCCGGCCCCACCATAATGCTCTGGGTACTACCCATCGCCTCTTTCAGCGCAACTTTCTGCCCTTTCGCTTCCAGCAATTTCACGGTATCCGGGCTAAAACCTTTCTCCACCCGCAGCTCGTCCGGCAGCCACTGGTGGTGGAAGCGCGGCGCGTTGGTGGCTTCCGCGACGTTCATCCCGAAATCAATGGTGTTGACCACCATTTGCAGCACGGTGGTAATAATACGGCTACCGCCCGGGCTACCGGTCACCAGCCAGGTTTTCCCGTCTTTCACCACAATCGTCGGCGACATCGACGACAGAGGGCGCTTTTTCGGCCCTACCGCATTGGCGTCGCCGCCAACTAAACCATAAACGTTAGGCACGCCGGGCTTCGCCGAGAAATCATCCATCTGGTTGTTGAGTATAATTCCGGAGTCGCCGGCTACGATGCCGGTGCCAAAGGTGGTATTCAACGTATAGGTGACCGCCACCGCATTGCCGTCTTTATCGACCACCGAGAAGTGGGTGGTCTGGTTGCTTTCATACGGCGCCAGCTTGCCTGGACGGATCTGGCTGGAAGGCTTCGCCTTGTTTACGTCAATCTCGGCGGCTATCGCTTTGGCGTAAGCCTTGCTGGTCAACGCCTGCCACGGCACTTTGACGAAGTCAGGATCGCCGAGATATTCAGAACGGTCGGCGTAGGCGTGTTTCTCCGCTTCCGCCATTACCTGCATGGCGTCGGCGCTGCCAAAGCCATATTTCTGCATATCGAAGTTTTCGAGGATATTGAGGATCTGCACGATGTGGATCCCGCCGGAGGACGGCGGCGGCATGGAGTAGACCTCATAGCCGCGATATTCACCGCTAATCGGCGTACGCTCCACGGCCTTGTAGTTGGCGAGGTCGGCTTTGGTGATAAGCCCGCCGTGTTTTTTCATCTCGCCGGCAATCTGGTCGGCGATAGCCCCTTTATAGAAGGCGTCCGGGCCGTGCTCGGCAATCAGCTCCAGGCTTTTCCCCAGATTCTTTTGCACCAGCCGGTCGCCTTTTTTCAGCGGCTCGCCGTTCTTCCAGAAGATCGCTTTGCTGTTTTCATGCTGCGGGATCACTTCGCTGCCGTAGGTTTTTAAATCGTCAGCCAGCGCATCATTAACGATAAACCCCTCTTCCGCCAGCTTAATTGCCGGGCGGATCACTTTGTTTAGCGGCATGGTGCCGTATTTTTCCAGCGCGAGTGAGAAACCCGCGACGCTGCCTGGCGTGCCGGAAGCGAGATGCGAAGTCAGCGATTTTTTACTGTCAGGATTGCCATGTTCATCAAGGAACATATCGCGGGTGGCCTGTTCCGGGGCCATCTCGCGGAAATCGATCGCCGTGGTTTTACCGTCTTTAGTACGCAGCATCATAAACCCGCCGCCGCCGATATTACCGGCCTGCGGATGCGTGACCGCCAGCGCGTAGCCGACAGCCACCGCTGCATCGACGGCGTTGCCGCCCTGACGCAGAATATCTACGCCGACGCGGGTCGCCAGCGCATCCACCGAGGCCACCATCCCCTGCTGGGCGCGCACCGGGTGAAACACATCTTCCTCAACGCCATACGAGACCGGCGGCGGGGGCGGCGGATTGGCGGCGACGGTAAAGCTGCCCCCCGCCAGTAACGCTGCGATGACCACCTGACGCCATATTGTTGTTTTTATCATTGTCTTACTCCTGAAAGGTAGGTTTTATATCCCGGCTTAAGCCTGGTTGATAACTCCTAAAAAATCATTGTTATGGCGAATTCGAGGTACACTTAAGTGATCCCACGCACGGGAGGAGAAAACAATGAAAGCGATTTTATTCCTGGCGGCGCTGATGCCGCTCGGCGTTTTAGCACAGCCGATCAACATCGATAACAACCCTAACCAGCCGGGTTATGTGGTGCCCAGCCAGCAGCGTATGCAAAATGAGATGAAGGTGCAGCAACAGCAGCAGCAAAGCATGTTGAAGCAGAATCTGAACAACCAGACCCGCACGCAGCAGCAGCATTTGCAAAATCAGCTGCAGACCAATCAGCAGCGCGCGGCGCAGGGCGGCAATCTCAATTCGCAGCCGCAGGTACTGCCGAACAACAACGGCGGAATGCTGCGGCAGACTAACCCGTAAAGATCGTCTGCCGCAAATCAGTCTTAAGGCTGGAAATTCGGCCCGATGACGTCAATAGCATCGGTGCAGATGCAATCTACGCCCCAGCGCAGCAGCTCGGCGGCGCGCTGGGGTTTATTGACCGTATACACCAGAATATGCAGGCCGGCCTGTTTCAGGCTCGCCACCCGCGCCGCATCCAGCAGCTTGTGATTGAGATGAATTGAGACGCAGCCCAGCCGGGCGGTCAATTCGCGCCAGTCATCGCGCCACTCATCCAGAAGCAGCCCGCGCGGCAGCTCGGGCGCGGCTTCCTGCGCCGCTTCCAGCGCATCAATTTCAAAGGATGAGAGCAGCGGCGCGGTCATATCGGCCCACAGATCGCGCGCGGCCAGCGCCACCACTTTTCCGGTCTGCGGCCCCTGCCCGGTAGTCGGCTTAATTTCGATATTCGCCATCATGCCGTGACGGCGGCAGCGCTCCGCCACCTGGGAGAGCAGCGGCAGCGGTTCGCCCTTAAACTCGCGGCTGTACCAGCTGCCGGCATCGACCTTCAGCAGATCGTCCCACGCCAGCTCGCCCGCCACGCCCCAGCCATTGCTCGTGCGTTCGAGATTATCGTCATGCAGCAGAAAGATCTGCCCGTCCTTCGACAGCTTGGCGTCAAATTCAATCATCGTGTGCCCGTAGCGGGCGCCGACGTCGATAGCCGCCAGGGTGTTCTCCGGCGCCAGTTTACCGCCGCCGCGATGGGCGACGATGCGGGGATAAGGCCAGTTACTCATGCGCGTTGTCCTGTTTCACCATCAAAGAGGTGCAGATGTTCCAATGGCAGATGCAGCCATAGCGTACTGCCGCCCGCCGGGCGCTGCTGATGCGGCAATCTGACCACCAGCTTCTGCTCGCCCCAGCGCCCGTGGGCGAGGTTATCGGCACCTAAAATTTCCAGCGTATCCATCAGCAGCGGGATGCCGCCTTGCGCCTGCGAGCTTAAAATAAAGTGCTCCGGGCGAATACCGAGAGTCATTTTACGCCCGGCGTGGCGCCGATGCTCGTGATTCATCGGCAGCTGTATGCCGCCTTCCAGCTCAAAGCGGCCGCCGTCATCGCTCACCCGCCCCTCCAGTAGATTCATGGCCGGGCTGCCGATAAAGCTCGCCACAAAGCGGCTGGCTGGCTTTTCATACACCTCAACCGGCGTGCCGATCTGCTCGGCAATGCCTTTATTCATCACCATCACCCGCTGGGCGAGGGTCATCGCTTCGACCTGATCGTGGGTGACATACAGCGAAGTCGTTTTCAGGCGCCGATGCAGCTGCTGCAGTTCCAGACGCATCTGCACGCGCAGCTTGGCGTCGAGGTTTGACAACGGTTCGTCGAACAGGAAAACCGCCGGGTCACGCACGATAGCGCGGCCCATCGCCACGCGCTGGCGCTGACCGCCGGACAGTTCCCGCGGGCGGCGCTTGAGCAGGCCATCCAGCTCAAGAATACGCGCCGCCTCCTGCACGCGCTCGGCGATCAATCCCTTACCCATGCCGCGAATCTTCAGCCCCCACGCCATGTTCTCTTCCACGCTCATATGCGGATAAAGCGCATAGTTCTGGAACACCATCGCGATGCCGCGATCTTTCGGCTCCATCTCGGTCACCCGTTTACGGTCAATCCAGATATCGCCGCTGGTCACCCGTTCAAGTCCGGCGACCATCCGCAGCAGCGTTGATTTCCCGCAGCCTGACGGGCCGACCATAACGATAAACTCCCCGTCCGCCACGTCCAGCGTCAGCGGTTGAATCACCTGGGTTTTGCCATCCCAGCTTTTGCTTACTGCCTGTAGTTTTAAACCAGCCATTTTATTTCTCACTATCGACCAGGCCGCGCACAAACGCGCGCTGCATGGCTAAAACGATGACGACCGGCGGGATCAGGGTCAGCAGCATCGCCGCCATCACCTGATTCCACTGGGTAGTACCTTCGCCGGTGGCGATCATGCCTTTAATACCGGCGACGGCGGTGCCAAGATTCACATCCTGAATAATCAGCAACGGCCACAGATACTGGTTCCAGCCGTAGATAAAGGTGATAACGAACAGCGCGGCGAGGTTGGTTTTCGACAGCGGCAGCACGATGTCGCGGAAGAAGCGCATCGGCGAAGCGCCATCGATACGCGCCGCTTCAATCAGCTCGTCCGGCAGGGTCATAAAGAACTGGCGGAACAAGAAGGTGGCGGTAGCCGAAGCCATTAACGGCAGCGTTAACCCGGCATAACTGTCGAGCATTTTGAGGTTGGCGATCACTTCCACCGTCGGGAAAATACGCACCTCGACCGGCAGCATCAGGGTGATAAAGATCATCCAGAAGAACAGGTTACGCAGCGGAAAGCGGAACCACACGATGGCGAACGCCGAAAGCATCGACACCACGATTTTGCCGACCGTAATGGCGAACGCCATGATGAAGCTGTTGAGCATCATCAGCCAGAACGGCGCGCTGTTGACGCCGACGCCGTTCACCCAGATGGTCTTCATGTTCTCCAGCAGATGCCCGCCGGGGATCAGCGTCATCGGCGTTTCAAATACCGATTTGTTATCCAGCGTCGCCGCCACGAAGGCGACGTACAGCGGGAATAAAATGACGGCAATGCCCAGAATCAGCATGGTGTGGCTGAAAATCGTCAGCCCGCGACGGTTCTCAATCATTGGTAACGCACCTTACTTTCAACGTAACGGAACTGCACCACCGTCAGGATAATGACGAGGAACATCAGCACCACCGACTGCGCGGCGGAAGCGGAAAGATCGAGCCCGGCGAAACCTTCGCGATAAATTTTGTAGATTAGGGTGGTGGTCGCCTGCACCGGGCCGCCGGCGGTGGCGGCATCGATCACCGGGAAGGTATCGAAGAAGGCGTAAACCAGGTTGACCACCAGCAGGAAGAAGCTCACCGGCGCAATCAGCGGCAGCGCCAGCTTGAAGAAGCGGCGAATCGGCCCGGCGCCGTCGATGGCGGCGGCCTCAACCAGCGAACGCGGGATCGACTGCAGCGCGGCGAAGAAGAACAGGAAGTTGTAGCTTATCTGCTTCCAGACCGAGGCGAAGACCACCAGGAACATCGCCTGGCCGCTGTTTTGCGCGTGGTTCCAGTCGTAACCCAATTCGCCAAGAAAATGCGTGATCAGCCCGCGTCCGGGATTGAAGAGGAAGATCCACAGCACCGCCGCGACAGCGGGGGCCACGGCATACGGCAGCAGCATCAGCGTTTGATAAAAGCGGCTGCCGCGCACCACATAGTCGACCAGCGCGGCAAAAAACAGCGAAATAAGCAGGCCGCTGACGGTTACCAGGGTGCTGAATTTTATGGTCGTCCAGAACGAGTCCAGATAGTACGGGTCGTGGAACAGCGTGACGAAGTTATCCAGGCCGACAAACTGGCTGGAAAGGCCAAACGGATCGACGCTCTGCAGCGAGTACCACAGCGCTTCGCCCGCGGGCCAGATAAAGAAAATCAGCGTGATAATCAGCTGCGGCGCGACCAGCACATAGGGCAGCCAGCGCGAGCGGAATACCGGACGGGATGATGACATTGAGATTTGGTTCCTGAACAATGCCGGGTGGCGGCTACGCCTTACCCGGCCTACATAGGGCACATCGTAGGCCCGGTAAGCGCAGCGCCACCGGGCAAGTTACAGATTACGATTTGGTGGCTTGCTCGAAACGGCGCAGCAGTTGATTCCCGCGCTGAACGGCGGAGTCCAGCGCCTGTTGCGGGGTTTTCTTGCCGGTCCACACGCTCTCCAGCTCTTCATCGACGATGGTGCGAATTTGCGGCATGTTGCCCAGGCGCAGGCCTTTGGTGAACGGCAACGGCGGCTTATTCAGCATCTGGCGGGTGGCGATATCAGCGCCCGGGTTCTTATCATAGAAGCCCTGCTGGCGCGTCAGATCGTAGGCCGCGGTGGTAATCGGCAGATAGCCGGTTTTCTGGTGCCACTCGGCGGCGTTTTCCGGTTTGGTCAGGAAGTCGAGGAACTTCGCCACGCCGGTGTAGGTCTCTTTGTCCTTGCCCTGCATCACCCACAGGCTGGCCCCGCCGATAATGGCGTTCTGCGGCGCGCCTTTAACATCGGCGTCGTAAGGCATCATGCCGACGCCGTAGTTGAATTTCGCGTACTGACGAATATCCGCCAGCGAGCCGGATGACGCGGTAGTGATCGCGCAGTCGCCGTTATAGAACTTCTCGGTGGATTCATCCTTACGCCCGAAATAGCTGAAATCGCCCTTCTTGTTCATCTCTTCGAGCAGGGCGATATGTTTCACCTGCTCCGGCTTGTTGAACTCAAGCACCGCGTCGGTGCCGTCAAAACCGTTATTTTTCGTGGCGACCGGCAGGCCGTGCCAGGCGCTGAAGTTTTCAATCTGGATCCAGCCCTGCCAGCCGCTGGCGTAGCCGCACTTCATCCCGGACGCTTTCAGCTTCGCGGTGTAGGCCGCCAGATCCTGCCAGGTTTTCGGCGGCTGCTCAGGGTCTAAGCCCGCTTTCTTGAAGGCGTCTTTGTTGTAGTACAGCACCGGCGTGGAGCTGTTAAACGGCTGGGAGAGCAGATGACCGGTTTTTGAATCGGTGTAATAACCGGACACCGTCGGCACGAACTGCGATTCATCGAACTTAATACCCGCATCGCTAAAGACCTGGTATACCGGCTTAATGGCTTTTGACGCCATCATGGTGGCGGTACCAACTTCATACACCTGCAGAATCGCCGGCGCGTTGCCGGTACGGAAGGCAGCGATACCGGCGCTCAGGCTCTGTTCGTAGTTGCCTTTGTACACCGGAACAATTTTGTAATCAGGATTGGCCGCGTTGAAACGTTGCGCCAGAGAATCAACTTCTTTACCTAGCTCCCCTTCCATTGAATGCCAGAAAGGGATGGTGGTTACTGCCAGTGCCTGACCAGCAAATGCCAGGCTCAGCGCCAGTCCTAAAGCTGTATGTCGTAACGATATCATCGGTTATCTCTCTTGTTGTTCCGGATGCGCGATTTCACGCGTTTTATGTTCGCGGGGTAACATGACATGTTCGAATTACAGAAAAATAACTTTTTTATTACAAAAAAAAGATAGTAACGGGTCAGAGAGATGACAAGCCGATGAAAGGATGGGGGAAGTAAAGTGGGAGCTGAGACACGGATAATATTTGTGCGATCGGCTCCCGGGGTCGGCGCAAGCGCCTCGCCCGGGCTACAAACCGGCGAAGCGAACGACGCCGGGTTACGATGAACTAACCGCCGAGATAGGCGCTGCGCACCGCCTCGTTGGCTAACAGCGCATCGCCGGTATCCTCAAGCACCACGTGACCGTTTTCAAGTACGTAGCCTCGATCGGCCAGCTTCAGCGCCTGGTTGGCGTTCTGCTCAACCAGGAAGATAGTCATCCCCTGTTCACGCAGCTGCTCGATGGTGTCGAAAATCTGCTGAATGATAATCGGCGCCAGCCCTAATGAAGGCTCATCAAGCAGCAGCAGGCGCGGCTGGCTCATCAGAGCGCGACCGATCGCCAGCATCTGCTGCTCGCCGCCGGACATGGTGCCGGCGCGCTGAATACGGCGTTCATGCAGACGCGGGAACAACTCATACACCCATTTGATGCGGGTATGAAACTGGTCGCGGTCGGCAAAAAAACCGCCCATCGCCAGGTTCTCTTCCACCGTCATGCGCGAAAAGACGCGTCGCCCTTCCGGCACGATCGCCACCGCTTCACGCATGATTTTCGCCGTCTGCCAGTCGGTAATATCCTTACCGTCAAAGACAATGCGCCCGCTGGAGGCCCGCGGATCGCCGCACAGCGTGCCGAGCAGGGTAGTTTTCCCCGCGCCGTTAGCGCCGATAAGCGTGACGATCTCACCCTGTTTGATATGCAGGCTGACGTTGTGCAGCGCCTGAATCTTGCCGTAGTGGGCGCTGACATTGTCAAAAGTTAACATCGCTTTTTCCATCTTATGCGTCACCACCATTATGCTTCACCTAAATAGGCGCGGATCACGTCCGGGTTATTACGAATCTCTTCCGGCGTCCCGTTGGCCAGCGGCGTCCCCTGATTCACGACGTAGATGCGATCGGAAATGCCCATCACCAGCTTCATATCATGTTCGATAAGCAGGATGGTGGTGTTGTGATGGCTACGCAGCTCGGCGATAAGCTCATCCAGCTCTTTGGTCTCTTTCGGGTTAAGCCCCGCCGCCGGTTCATCAAGCATCAGGATCTCCGGCTGCGTCACCATACAGCGGGCGATCTCCAGCCGGCGCTGGTCGCCGTAGGCCAGGTTACTGGCCTGGCGGTTGGCGTGCTCCAGCAGGCCGATACGCTCAAGCCAGGTGGCGGCCCGATCCAGCGCTTCGCTCTGCGCGCGACGGAAGGCCGGCGTTTTCAGCAGGCCGGAGAAGACGCCGGTTTTCAGTTGTTGATGCTGCGCCACCAGCAGGTTTTCAATCACCGTCATTTCGCGGAACAGACGCACGTGCTGGAAGGTTCGCACCACCCCCATCCGCGCAATCTGCTGGCCCGGCAGCCCTTCCAGGTGCTGGTCGCGCAGCATAATGGTGCCGCCGGTAGGTTTATAGAAACCGGTCAGGCAGTTAAAAACGGTGGTCTTACCCGCGCCGTTCGGGCCGATTAAGGAAACGATTTCCTGCGGACGTAGATCAAGGGAGACGTTATTGACCGCCAGCAGGCCGCCAAAACGCATCATCAGGCCGTTCACGGATAATATTGGCTGACTCATGCCTGCTCTCCTTTCGCCTGACCGTTTTTCAGCTTCAGCTGCGGGCGCGTCATCGGCAACAGCCCCTGCGGACGCCAGATCATCATCAGCACCATCAACCCACCGAGCATTAACATGCTGTATTCGTTGAAATCACGCATCAGCTCGCGCGATACCACCAGCAGAATAGCCGCCAGGATCACCGCAAACTGCGAGCCCATCCCACCCAGCACGACGATCGCCAGCACAAAGGCCGACTCGGCGAAGGTAAAGGACTCCGGGCTCACGAAGCCCTGGCGCGCGGCGAACAGCGTGCCGGCGAAGCCGGCAAATGCGGCGCTGATAGTAAAGGCGGTCAGCTTGATGCGCGTCGGGCTCAGGCCCAGAGAACGGCAGGCGATTTCATCTTCACGCAGCGCTTCCCATGCCCGCCCAAGCGGCATCCGCAGCAGACGATTAATAACGAACAGGCTGAGCACCACCAGCAGCAACGCCACCAGATAGAGGAAAATCACCCGGTCGCTGGGATCGTACTTCATGCCAAAGAAGTTGCTGAAGGTATCCCAGCCGCCTTCGCGGGCAGTACGGCTAAATTCAAGACCAAAGAAGGTTGGTTTCGGGATCTGGCTGATACCGTTCGGCCCGCCGGTGATCTCGGTATTGTTGAGCAGCAGAATGCGCACGATCTCGCCGAAGCCTAAGGTCACAATCGCCAGGTAGTCGCCGCGCAGACGCAGCACCGGGAAGCCAAGCAGGAAGCCGGCCGCCGCGGAGACCAGGCCGGCCAGCGGCAGGCAGGTCCAGAAACCGAGACCGTAATAGTGATTAAGCAGCGCAAAGGTATAGGCGCCGATGGCGTAAAACCCGCCGTAGCCCAATACCAGCAGACCGGAAAGCCCAACCACCACGTTCAACCCGAGACCAAGGATGATATAAATCATCGTCAGAGTCGCAATATCCACCGTGCCGCGCGACACCATAAACGGCCAGGCCACGGCAATCACCAGCAGGGCTATCAGGAACAGCTTCTGCTTGACCGTCGACCCGTCAATCGCCGGCATAATAAATTTCGGCCCGGAGACGTTCTTAACCGCTTTCTGGAACAGCGGGCGCAGCAGCTGGAAGAAAAAGACCACCGCAGTGCCGATGAAGATCCACTGCCAACGAATATCGGCGGCGGTGTCGACCACCAGTTTGGTGCCATTCAGCTCCAGCTGAACGCCCATAAAGACGCCCGCCAGAACAAAGAACATCGCGGCGGAAAGCAGCGCCATCGCAATTTGCATCGGTTTCATACTTTTTCTACCTCCGGGCGGCCCAGAATGCCGGTCGGCATCACTAACAGCACCAGAATCAGCAGCGCGAAGGAGACGACGTCCTTATATTCGGTGCTGAGATAGGCAGAAGAGAGCGCCTCGGCGATACCCAGAATCAGGCCGCCGATCATCGCGCCAGGGATACTACCGATACCGCCGAGCACAGCCGCGGTAAAGGCCTTCATCCCGGCCATAAAGCCGATGTAGGGATTAATAACGCCGTAGAACTGCCCCAGCAGGACGCCAGCGACCGCCGCCATCGCCGCGCCAATGACGAAGGTCAGCGCAATAACGCGGTCGGTATTGATGCCCAGCAGGCTCGCCATTTTCAGATCTTCCGCACAGGCGCGACAGGCGCGGCCCATTCGCGAATAGCGAATAAACAGCGTCAGCGCCAGCATGGCAATAAAGGTGACCACCCAGATCACCAGCTGCATGGTAGTGATAGTGGCGGAGAAATTATCGCTGTGGCCGACAATCCACTGGCCGTTAAAGAGACTCGGCAGCGCGACATCGCGCGAACCTTCGGTCAGGCTGACGAAGTTCTGCAGGAATATCGACATCCCGATGGCGGAAATCAGCGCGATCAGGCGCTTGGAGCTGCGAACTGGCCGATAGGCCACGCGCTCGATACTCCAGCCGTAGGCGCTGGCGATAATGATAGCGCCGATAAAGCCTGCGGCGACCAGCAGCCAGCCGGTATCGATACCCAGCATCATCAGGGCGGCGATAATCATGAACGAGACGTAGCTGCCGATCATGTAGACCTCGCCGTGGGCGAAGTTAATCATGCCGATAATGCCGTACACCATCGTATAGCCGATGGCGATCAGCGCATAGGTACTGCCCAGCGTGACGCCGTTAAACATCTGCTGCAGAAAATAGAGAAACTGCTCGGACATAAGGTAACCTTTTTCATGCCGCCCGCGCGGTGCGGGCGGTGGGATAACGCGTCTTACTTAGCGACGGTGGATGAACCATCCGCGTGCCACTGGAAGACACCAAATTCAAATCCCTTCAGATCGCCTTTTTCATCCCATTTCAGCGGCCCAATCACGGTCTTCGCGCCGTGAGCTTTCAAATCTTTAATTAAATCCAGCGGCTGCTGGCTGCCGGTTCTGTCCATCGCCTGCGCCAGCGACTGAACGGCGGCATAGGTGATCCAGACGTACGGGCCGCTCGGATCTTTTTTATCCGCTTTCAGCGCATCAACAATAGCGCTGTTGGCCGGATCCTGGTCATAGCGTTTTGGCATCGTCACCAGCATACCTTCCGCCGCCGCGCCGGCGATGTTGGACAGCGAGGCGTTACCGACGCCTTCCGGCCCCATAAACTGCGTTTTCAGGCCGACGGAGCGCGCCTGGCGCAGCATCTGCCCCATTTCCGGGTAGTAGCCGCCGTAGTAGACGAAGTCGATGTTCTCTTTCTTCAGGCGCGCCAGCAGCGCGGAGAAGTCTTTCTCACCGGCGGTGATGCCATCAAAGAAGACGATATTGGCGCCGGCTTTCTTCAGGTTGTCCTGCACGGAACGCGCCAGCCCTTCGCCGTACTGCTGCTTGTCATGAATAATCGCAATACGCTGCGGCTTCACGTGTTCGAGGATATATTTCGCGGCGGTCGGCCCCTGGGAAGAGTCAAGCCCGGCGGTACGCATGATGTACTGGTAGCCACGCTGGGTCAGCTCAGGATTGGTCGCCCCGGGGGAGATCATCAGGATACCTTCGTCTTCATAGATATCCGAAGCCGGCTGGGTAGAAGAGGAACACAGGTGACCAATAACGTACTGAATGCCGTCATTGACGATTTTGTTAGCGACCGCGACCGCCTGTTTCGGGTCGCAGGCGTCGTCATACTCAACGCCAACCAGTTTGTCGCCTTTAATGCCGCCGCTGGCGTTAATGTCTTTAATCGCCTGGCGCGCGCCGTTGAATTCCATATCGCCCCACTGGGCAACCGGGCCAGACATCGCGCCGACGACGGCGACTTTAATATCCTTTGCCATCGCCGCGTGGGAAATCGCTAATGCAACGACTCCCGCGACGATCGTTTTCGCGTTCCTTTTCATGCTTCAGAACCCCGTTCGTGATGTGGTGTAAATGTTTTGTATTTTTATGGTTAAAAAGCATTCTGTGCTTTTATTAAACAACGCCATTTTTACCATGAACTTTAATGGTTTAGCGCAGTTTTTTACCTGAATTATGATTAAAATCTCTATTTTTCAGGTGATTAAGAAAAGATAATATTCTGGTTTAAGGCGAAGATAAACAAAAAAAAGTCCAGTTCACAGCATAAAATAACGGCATATAAGGCGGAATAAAACGCTACATATCAGGTTAAAATTCTGCTTATTTTTCGATCCATAATGTATTGCGCTACCCCCACGCAACCAGGAAAACGAATCCCCTAATGAATGAGTGCAAAACAGCGCCCCGCCAAACAAGAAATTTGAGTACACTGTCGCATCTGTTTTGACTGGAACTGCCGCGTATGAAGCTCACCATTATCCGTTTACAGCACTTCAGCGATCAGGATCGCATTGATTTAGGCAAAATCTGGCCGTCGCAGGATTCTGCGGCGCTGATGCTGGATGAAAACCATCGTATTTACGCCGCCCGCTTTAACGAACGTCTGCTCGGCGCCGTACGCGTTACCCTGCGCGGCGTCGAAGGCGAGCTCAGCGATCTGTGCGTGCGTGAAGTCACCCGCCGCCGCGGCGTGGGGCAATATTTAGTGGAAGAGACGTTAAGCGATAACCCGAATATCAATAGCTGGCGCGTTGCCGATAGGGGGGTGGAAGACCGCGGCGTGATGGCGGCATTTATGCAGGCGCTCGGTTTCAGCGCCCAGCAGAATGGTTGGGAAAAGCATTAGGCCGTAGCCCTAATAAACGCAGCGTGACCAAGGAAGAACCCGGCGGCGCTTCGCTTAGCCGGGCTACCTGCAAATTGTAGCCCCGGTAAGCGCAGCGCAACCGGGGTCAGACAACGCATCTACGGCGTGAAAGGCTCCTCCACATTTAACCCAGCATTTCGCGTCGCAGCAAGGCGTCAAGACCCGAAATCCCCGGGAGCTTACATCAGTAAGTGACCGGGGTTGAGGGCCGCAGACAATGCATCTGCGGCGTGAAAGGCTCCCCCACATTTAACCCAGCATTTCGCGTTGCAGCAAGGCGTCAAGACCCGAAATCCCCGGGAGCTTACATCAGTAAGTGACCGGGGTTGAGGGCCGCAGACAACGCATCTGCGGCGTGAAAGGCGCCGGTTAAATTATTTGGCGTCGGTCGCTGTACCGTTAGCATGCCAGGTAAACACGCCAAACTCGAACCCTTTCAGGTCGCCTTTCTCATCCCACGACAGCGGCCCCATAACGGTATCCACCTTCGCCCCTTTCAGGTATTTCGCGATTTCCGCCGGATCCTCGGACTGATTTAACCCCGCCTGCAGCGACTGCAGCGCCGCATAGGTGGTCCACACGAAGGCGCCGCTCGGATCCTGTTTCTTCGCTTTGATAGCATCCACAATCGGTTTGTTCGCCGGAACCTGATCGTAGTTTTTCGGTTTGGTGACCAGCAGGCCTTCTGCCGACTCGCCGGCGATATTAGACAGGGAAACGTTAGCCACGCCTTCCGGACCCATAAACTGGGTTTTCAGGCCGGCAGCCCGTGCCTGGCGCAGGATCTGCCCCATTTCCGGGTGATAACCGCCGTAGTAGACGAAGTCGATATTTTCTTTCTTAAGGCGCGCCACCAGGGTAGAGAAATCTTTCTCACCGGCGGTGATACCGTCAAAGAACACCACGTTGGCGCCGCCTTTCTTCAGGTTTTCCTGAACCGAGCGCGCCAGCCCTTCGCCATATTGCTGTTTGTCATGAACGACGGCAATGCGCTGCGGCTTCACCGTGCCGAGAATATATTTCGCCGCCGTCGGCCCCTGATCGGAGTCGAGACCGGTGGTGCGCAGAATCAGCTTATAGCCGCGCGCCGTCAGTTCCGGCGCGGTTGCCGCCGGGGTAATCATCAGGATGCCTTCATCTTCATAGATGTCAGACGCCGGCTGAGTGGATGAGGAACACAGGTGACCGATAACGTATTTAATGCCGTCATTCACCACTTTGTTCGCAACCGCCACCGCTTGTTTCGGGTCGCAGGCATCGTCATATTTTACGATCTGCAATTTATTGCCTTTGATACCGCCCTTGGCGTTGATATCAGCTACCGCCTGCTCCGCGCCGGTAAATTCCTGGTCGCCATACTGGGCAACCGGGCCGGACATCGCTCCCACGACGGCAATTTTAATGTCTTCCGCCAGCGCGGAACCGCTCATAATTAAAGCAATACATCCTGCCAGTAACGCTTTACCCTTCATATTCATCCTGAGGCTCCCCATTATTATGGTTTTTGCATTTGTTGTGATGTTGTTTGTTAGCGCATTATTCTGATTTTTAGTCCATACCAAGAATAGTATGGCTGTATTTGGGTCTGCCGCCTGCGCTTTTGCAGCACACTATGCCAAAACATACCCCATTTTTCAGAATTTGAAACAACAATTTGCAGGAGATGTAAAAGTTATGTGACTGAAGTAAAACGTCGCGGCAATTCGCGCGGAGAGGGGAAACGGGTATGACGGGGATATAAAACAAAAAGCCCCCGCTGAAACAGCAGAGGCTCAATTCACTACGGCGCTGAAAGACGAAGATTAGGCTTCGATAGCGGCGCGCAGTTTTTTCATCGCGTTCTTTTCCAGCTGACGAACACGTTCAGCCGAGACGCCATAACGATCCGCCAGCTCCTGCAGCGTGGACTTGTTGTCCTCGTCCAGCCAGCGAGCGCGGATGATGTCCTGGCTACGCTCGTCCAGGCCCTGCATCGCGTCAGTCAGTTTATTAGCAGCCTGCTCTTCCCAGTTATCGTCTTCGATGCCGTCGGCAAAGTTAGACGTTTTGTCCTGCAGATAGAGCACCGGCGCCATCGGCTGGCTGTCGGATTCGTCATCGGACGACATATCAAAGGTCATGTCCTGCGCTGCCATACGTGATTCCATCTCACGCACGTCTTTGCTCGACACACCCAGCTCGCGGGCAACCATCTCTACTTCGTCCTGGTTAAACCAGCCCAGACGCTGCTTGGTTTTACGCAGGTTGAAGAACAGCTTACGCTGCGCTTTGGTGGTTGCGACTTTAACGATACGCCAGTTACGCAGCACGTATTCGTGGATTTCCGCTTTAATCCAGTGCACGGCGAAGGAAACCAGTCGCACACCCACTTCCGGGTTGAAACGACGTACGGCTTTCATCAGACCGATGTTGCCTTCCTGAATCAGGTCCGCCTGCGGCAGGCCATAGCCCGAGTAGTTACGAGCAATATGAACAACAAAGCGCAGGTGAGACAGAATCAGCTTTTTCGCTGCTTCCAGATCGCCCTGGTAATGCAGCTTTTCAGCAAGCTCCCGCTCTTCATCAGCCGATAACATCGGCCAAGTGTTAGCGGCCCGGATGTACGATTCCAGGTTACCAACGGGGGCTAAAGCTAAAGTTTGCATTTCTTTGGTCATTCAAATCCTCTCAATCGATAGTGTCTGACATGATCTTGTCCCCATCAGGCAACAAACATGCCAGCATTTATGAGCAACGAGAATATCACCCACAGTAGTATCAGACAGTGATTTTATCCACAAGTTCCATGCAACGTTGTGAGTAAATTACGCACAAAATGTGACATGGAGATGAAAGATTAGGGAAGAGGCGAACAGGGACTCTTTCCCTGCAGAGAGATATTCAGTGCAGGGAAAGATTATACCAGAAAATTTTTAGTCGGGGGTAAAGTGACGTAAATGTTGCACCGTCGCCAGCCAGGCTGCGACCCAGCCAATCATCGAGCAGACGATTAGCATCAGCAAACACTCATCGAAGCCTAAACCGCTGAGTTCGAATTTGGTGCCGAACACTTTCGCCACTTCGGTCACCGCCGAGGAGAGGCGCATCACCAGAATCTCCGACAGGATCAGCGACAAAAACGCCCCGGCGAAACCCAGCAGCGCGCCGCCATAAAGGAACGGACGCAGGATGAAACCGTCGGTAGCGCCGATCAGCTTCTGGACGTTAATGGTATCGCGACGGGCGAAGATGCTCAGGCGCACGCTGTTGCCAATCACCAGGAACACCGCGGCAATCATCAGCACGCCGATCATCGCCGACACCCGGCCAACCAGACCGGTCAGCGACGCCAGGCGCGCAAACCAGCTATCGTCCATACGCACTTCGTCGACCCCCTGAATACGGGAGACGCGATCGCGCAGGGTGTTAAGCGAATCGGTATTCTGGAAATCGAGCTTCGGCACCACAATCGCTACCGCCGGCAGCGGGTTCTCTTCCAGCATATCCAGCGCGCCGCCGAACCCGGACCAGTTGCGGAACTCGCCCAGCGCCTCATCGCGCGACAGATAATTTACCTTCTCAACGCCCTGCTCCGCCTGCAGCTGGCCAACCACCCGCGCCGCCGCATCGTCATCCAGCGTTTTTTCCAGGTAGACGGTGATCTGCGGTGACGGATAATACTGCGACGCCGCGCTATTGACGTTTTTGTAGACCATATAGCAGACGCTCGGCAGCGTCAGCGAAATGGCGATTACCATGATGGTGAGGAAGGTCGCCAGCGGCGTGCTTTTTAAATCCTGTAACGCGCCGTGCCAGGCGTAGCGCACCTGCTCGTTAAAGACGTTACTCTTCCGCGATGCCGGGTTCGGCGCCGCTTTTGGCCGTTTTGGCGCATTGCGTCCGCCGTTGCCGCCGCCCGTGGCGTTACGGAGACGATCGAACTTGCTGCCGAACTGGCGAATCTGGTTCACTGCGTCGCGCTTATTCACCCCGATGGCCTCCATGCATATGACCGTCGCTCAGCGTCAGGACGCGGTACGGACGGCTGGAAATAAGCCCCAGGTCGTGCGTCGCCATCAGTACCGTTACACCTACGCGGTTAAACTCTTCAAACAGACGTAAAATCCCTTCCGAGAGCGCCTCATCGAGGTTACCGGTCGGTTCATCCGCCAGCAGCACCGCCGGCTTGTTGACCACCGCGCGGGCAATGCCCACGCGCTGTTGCTCACCGCCGGAGAGTTGGATGGGGAAATTTTTCGCTTTGTCCAGCAGCCCGACTTTATCCAGCGCTGCGGATACGCGACGGCGAATATCATCGCCGCTGGCGCCGGCGATAATCAGCGGGATCGCCACATTATCGAACACGGTGCGATCCATCAGCAGGTGGTGGTCCTGGAAAATCATGCCGATTTGGCGGCGCAGGAACGGCACCTCGCGGCTCTTCAGGCGGCTGATATCATGGCCGCTGAACAGAATTTTCCCGGCGCTCGGCCGTTCGATACCACAGATAAGCTTCAGCAAGGTACTTTTCCCCGCGCCGGAATGGCCGGTCAGGAACGCCATCTCGCCCTGCTGCAGGTGGAACGTCACCCCCTGCAGCGCTTGTCTCCCACCGAGATAGGCTTTGCTGACTTGTTCAAAGCGAATCATTCTTAATCCTCTCGGGCAAAAAGTGCCTCAATAAAGTCGCCCGCATTAAACGGACGCAGATCTTCAATACGTTCGCCGACGCCAATATAGCGAATCGGAATACTGAACTGGTCAGCCACTGAGAAGATAACCCCGCCCTTCGCGGTTCCGTCAAGCTTAGTCAACGTAATGCCGGTCAGCCCCACCGCTTCGTGGAACAGTTTGGCCTGGCTTATCGCGTTCTGCCCGGTGCTGGCGTCGATGGTCAGCATGACTTCATGCGGCGCGTCGACATCCAGTTTCTTCATTACGCGGACAATCTTCTTCAGTTCTTCCATCAGGTGCGATTTATTCTGCAGACGACCCGCGGTATCGGCAATCAGCACATCAATATTGCGCGCTTTCGCCGCCTGAATGGCGTCAAAAATAACCGAGGCTGAATCAGCGCCGGTATGCTGGGCAATCACCGGGATCTCGTTACGCTGGCCCCAGACCTGCAGCTGTTCCACCGCCGCCGCGCGGAAGGTATCCCCCGCCGCCAGCATCACTGATTTACCCTGCTGCTCGAACTGACGCGCCAGCTTACCGATGGTGGTGGTTTTACCCACGCCATTAACGCCGACCATCAGAATAACAAATGGCGTTTTCCCTTCAACATTCAGCGGTTCCTCAACTTTCGTCAGGATCTCGCTCATCTCTTCTTTCAGCAGACCGTATAACGCCTCGGCGTCGCGCAGCTGCTTACGGCTGGCCCCCTCGGTAAGATTGGTAATAATCTTACGCGTGGTTTCCACCCCAACGTCGGCAATCAGCAGCTGTTCTTCCAGCTCTTCAAACAGATCGTCGTCGATTTTTTTACCGCGGAACAGGCTGATAAACCCGGAACCCAGATTCTGTTTGGTTTTCACCAGGCTGCGTTTTAAGCGGGCGAAGAAACCTTCTTTAGTCGGTTTTTCCTGCTCCTGCTGCGGCGCTTCCTGAGTTTCCGCGTCTTCTTCCGCCAGCTCTTCCGGCGCCTCTTCGACGTCTTGCGCCGCCAGCGCCTGCGCTTCAAGCTCTTCATCGCTTAATTCGGCTTCAGACTCTTCCGGGAGGACCTCATCTTCGATGACTTCAGGCTCCGCGACGATAACCTCTTCCGGCGTCTGTTCAGCGACCGCTTCGGCGATAACCGGCTCGGCAATCACCTCTTCAACCAGCGGTTCAGCGACTTTTTCTTCTACCGCAGGAACAACCGGCTCTTCTTCAACTGCGGTCTCTGGGACAGAAATTTCTTCCGCCACTGGCGATTCAGCCACGTTTTCTTGCGAAACGGCTTCGGTCGCCACCGGATGCGGCAGTTCGCTCTCAACAACTTGTTCGGTAACTTCTACGACCTCGGCAGCAAAGGCCTCCGGGTCTTCTTTTACCGTTTCCGCCGCGGGTACGGTTTCCGCAGGCGTTTCCGCCGCCGGAGTCTGTTCCGCAACCTCTTGTTGTTCTTCTACTTTTTGTTCTGTTTCGCTTTCCTGAGCCTGTTCTTTTTGCCCAAAGCCCAGCCAGGAAAAGAAGCCACGTTTTTTCTCTTTTGCCATTTGCGACCACACTCCTCGCTGTTTATTCATGGCGCAGCTTCGATACAACCGATTCAGAAGCTGAAAAAATGATGAAATTAGTTGGATAGTCTATCACTTAACTTAACTCGCATCACCGCCCCCGGATTAAGGTTTCGTCAATGGTCTTCGATCGTTAGAATAGCAGGCTGGAAGTTGAGACTTGAGCAAAGAGATGAAGAAACCAAATCACGCAGGCAGCGGCCAGATCCGCATTATTGGCGGACAGTGGCGGGGCCGTAAATTACCGGTGCCGGAGAGCCCGGGTCTGCGCCCGACCACCGACCGGGTTCGGGAAACGCTTTTTAACTGGCTGGCGCCGTCGATGGTCGACGCCCACTGCCTTGACTGCTTCGCCGGCAGCGGCGCGCTGGGGCTGGAAGCGCTATCACGCTATGCCGCCAGCACCACGCTACTGGAAATGGAGCGCGGCGTCGCGCAGCAGCTACAAAAAAATCTCGCGACGCTGAAAGCCAGCAACGGCAAGGTGGTCAACACCAACACGCTGGCGTTTCTCAGCCAGCCGGGCACGCCGCACCACATTGTCTTCGTCGATCCCCCCTTCCGCAAAGGGCTGCTGGAAGAAACGCTCAGCCTGCTGGAAAAAAACCACTGGCTCGCTGATGAAGCGCTGATTTATGTCGAGAGCGAAGTAGAAAACGGACTACCGCCGGTTCCGGCAAACTGGCAGCTGTATCGCGAAAAAGTCGCCGGACAGGTCGCCTACCGCCTGTATCAACGCGAGGCACAAGGAGAAAACCATGCTGATTAATTTAGGCCGCCTGCTGATGCTATGCGTTTGGGCGTTTTTGCTGTTGAACCTGTTTCAACCTTTCCCAAAACCGCTGAATATCTTCGTTAACGTGGCGCTGATTTTTATGATTCTGATGCATGGCCTGCAGCTGACGCTGTTGAAAGCGACGCAAACGAAAGATGCGCCGCCGCTGAGCCGTTTTGAGCAGATTCGTATTTTCATCTTCGGCGTATTTGAACTGGTGGCCTGGCAGAAAAAGCTGAAGGCCACGCTGAAGAAGAAGTAACGGTTAATCGAGGGCTCAGTTATCGGCAACAAAGTCGACGAATTTAGAGCCCTTATAGCTCAGCATTCCCCGGTCGCCAACGCTCAGCGCGTGGTATTGCGGCGCATCAAGGCGGAACACCACTTCCAGTCCGCCATTTTCCGGGCGGAAGCTCGCTTCATAACGCATCTCGCTTCCGGCTGGCGTCACCGTCTGCTGGCGCGAGCGACGATCGTTAATCACCTTTTCCCGCTTATTGCTGACCACCACCCGCTTCTGCAGCAGCGGCGCGGCGTCGTTATCCATTTTCTCCCGGCGCTGCTGCACGTAGCGAAACGAGGCCGCCACCACAATCACCGCGACCACCAGCACAAAAAATAGCGGAACTTTACTCATTTGCGTACCCATAAGAATTATCAGGAATAAGGATAACGCGCATTGAATAACGTTGTCATCTTCTGGCCCAAACCACTACACTGAGATCCGGTACCGTAAGCGTAATCGCTTATTTAATGATAACAGATACAGGGACTTACTATGCTTTGGTCGTTTATTGCTGTCTGTTTCTCCGCATGGCTGTACGTCGATGCGTCCTATCGTGGGCCAGCCTGGCAGCGCTGGGTCTTTAAACCGGTCACCCTGCTTCTGTTGCTGCTGTTAGCCTGGCAGGCGCCGATGTTCAACGCCATTAGCTACCTGGTGCTGGCGGGCCTGTGCGCTTCGCTGCTCGGCGATGCGTTAACCCTGCTGCCGCGCCAGCGGGTGATGTACGCGGTCGGCGCATTCTTCCTCTCTCATCTGCTGTATACGATCTGGTTCGCCAGCCAGATGACGCTATCGTTCTTCTGGCCGCTGCCGCTGGTCCTGTTGGTGCTCGGCGCGCTGCTGCTGGCGATTATCTGGACGCGTCTGGAAGAGATGCGCATGCCGGTATTAACCTTTATCGGTATGACGCTGGTGATGGTGTGGCTGGCGGGCGAACTGTGGTTCGTGCGGCCGACCGATACCGCGCTCTCCGGATTCCTTGGCGCCGCTTCGCTGCTGTTGGGTAACGCCGTCTGGCTGATTAGCCACTATCGCCGTCGCTTCCGCGCCGATAACGCCATTTCCGCGGCCTTCTACTTTGCCGGGCACTTCCTGATCGTTCGCGCGCTATATCTGTAATTTACTGCTTGACTCTGGAGTCGACTCCAGAGTGTATCCTGCGGGTAATGAGAAAATTATCATTACCCGGAGGGTGCCATGTCGACACCAGAATCTCAGGACAAAAAAGTCCCCCAGTTCTCGTCATTCAAATTTACCCCGGCGACAGAGCCCGCTGAAAGCTGCTGTACCGATCGCGCCTGCGCCGGGGAAACCGCCGCCGCTGAACAGCCGCTCAACGGCGCCCGTTATAGCTGGCAGGTAGACGGCATGGACTGCGCGGCCTGCGCCCGTAAGGTGGAAACCGCCGTGCGCCAAATCGACGGCGTCAGCCAGGTGCAAGTGCTGTTCGCCACCGAGAAGCTGCTGGTCAATGCCGAAAGCGATATCCGTTCGCAGGTCGAAAACGCGGTACGCGCCGCGGGTTATACCCTGCGCGATGCTGACGCGCCGCAGGAAGAGAAACCGCAACGTTCATGGCTGCAGGAAAACCTGGCGTTATTGAGTCTGGTAGTGATGATGGCGCTCAGCTGGGGGCTCGAGCAGTTTAACCACCCGTTCGGCAAGCTGGCGTTTGTCGCCACTACCCTCGTCGGCCTGTGGCCGGTTGCCCGCCAGGCGCTGCGGTTGATTAAAAGCGGCAGCTGGTTTGCCATTGAAACGCTGATGAGCGTTGCCGCTATCGGCGCGTTGTTTATCGGCGCCACCGCCGAAGCGGCAATGGTTCTGCTGCTGTTTCTGATCGGCGAACGGCTTGAAGGCTGGGCCGCCAGCCGCGCGCGCCAAGGCGTGAGCGCCCTGATGGCGCTCAAACCTGATACCGCCGTTCGCCTGCGCAACGGCGAGCGTGAGACCGTCGCCCAACGTGACCTTCGCCCCGGCGATGTGATTGAGGTCGCCGCCGGCGGGCGTCTGCCGGCCGATGGCGAGCTGCTATCGCCGTTTGCCAGTTTTGACGAAAGCGCGCTGACCGGCGAATCGGTACCGGTGGAGCGTAAAGCCGGCGAGCGCGTAGCCGCCGGCGCCACCAGCGTCGATCGCCTGGTACAGTTGACCGTTATCTCCGAACCGGGCGATAGCGCCATTGACCGGATCCTCAAACTGATTGAAGAAGCCGAGGAGCGCCGGGCGCCGATTGAGCGCTTCATCGATCGCTTCAGCCGGATCTACACCCCGGCCATTATGGTGGTCGCCCTGCTGGTTGCCATCGTACCGCCGCTGTTCTTCGCCAGCGCCTGGCTGCCGTGGATCTATAAAGGCTTAACGCTGCTGTTAATCGGCTGCCCTTGCGCGCTGGTCATCTCTACCCCGGCGGCGATTACCTCCGGTCTGGCGGTCGCCGCGCGGCGCGGGGCGCTGATTAAAGGCGGCGCGGCGCTGGAACAATTGGGCCAGGTGCGCCAGGTGGCGTTCGATAAAACCGGTACTCTGACCATCGGCCAACCGCAGGTCACCCGCGTTATCGCCGCCGCCAACGTTGATGAAAACGGCCTGCTGGCGCTGGCGGCAGCGGTTGAACAAGGCTCCAGCCACCCGCTGGCGCAGGCTATCATCCGCGAAGCGCAGCAGCGTAAGCTGACTATTCCCGTTGCGCACAACCAGCGGGCGCTGGCCGGTTCCGGGATAGAGGCCGAGGTCAACGGCAGCCGCATCTTAATCTGCGCGGCCAGTAAGGCTGCATCTGCTGAGCATGAGGCGCAGATCCAGCAACTGGAGAGCGCCGGACAGACGGTGGTGCTGGTGATGCGCGATGATACGCTGCTCGGCATTCTGGCGCTGCGCGATACCCTGCGCGACGATGCGCGTCAGGCGGTGGATGAGCTGCATCAATTGGGTGTGCAAGGAGTGATTCTTACCGGGGATAACCCGCGCGCTGCGGCGGCTATCGCCAATGAACTGGGTCTGGAGTTCCGCGCCGGATTGCTGCCGGCAGACAAAGTGCAAGCGGTGATGGCGCTTAACGCCAATGCGCCGCTGGCTATGGTCGGCGACGGTATCAACGATGCCCCGGCGATGAAAGCGGCAACCATCGGTATTGCGATGGGCAGCGGCACCGATGTAGCGCTGGAGACCGCCGACGCGGCGCTAACCCATAACCGCCTCACCGGCCTGGCGCAGATGATTTCGCTGGCTCGCGCCACCCATGCCAATATTCGCCAGAATATCGCCATCGCTTTAGGGTTGAAGGGGATTTTCCTCGTCACGACCCTTCTCGGCCTGACCGGGTTGTGGCTGGCGGTGCTGGCGGATACCGGCGCGACGGTGCTGGTAACGGCTAACGCACTGCGGTTATTGCGTAAAAAGTAATGTTGAAGCGATATTCCCTGCTCGCACTGCACCTGGCAGGGCTACGGTTGCGGACCGTAGGGTAGCCCGGATAAGGCGCAACGCGCCGCCATCCGGGGGGATTCCCTGCTCGCGCTGCGCTTAGCAGGGCTACGGTTCCAGCCTTTGGGTAGCCCGGATAAGGCGCAACGCGCCGCCATCCGGGGATATTCCCTGCTCGCGCTACGCTTAGCAGGACTACGATTCCAGGTCTTTGGGTAGCCCGGATAAGGCGCAACGCGCCGCCATCCGGGGATATTCCCTGCTCGCGCTACGCTTAGCAGGGCTACGGTTCCGGAGCGTTGGGTAGCCCGGATAAGGCGCAACGCGCCGCCATCCGGGGGTATTCCCTGCTCACGCTGCGCTTAGCAGGGCTACGATTCCAGACCATTGAGTAGCCCGGATAAGGCGCAACGCGCCGCTATCCGGGGATATTCCCTGCTCGCGCTGCGCTTAGCAGGGCTACGATTCCAGGCCTTTGGGTAGCCCGGATAAGGCGCAACACGCCGCTATCCGGGGATATGCCCTGCTCGCGCTACGCTTAGCAGGGCTACGGTTCCAGGCCTTTGGGTAGCCCGGATAAGGCGCAACGCGCCGCCATCCGGGGGTATTCACTGCTCGCGCTGCGCTTGAGAGGGCTACGGTTCCAGACCGTCGGGTAGCCCGGATAAGGCGCAACGCGCCGCCATCCGGGGATATTCCCTGCTCGCGCTGCGCTTGAGAGAGCTACGGTTGCGGACCGTTGGGTAGCCCGGATAAGGCGCAAGGCGCCGCCATCCGGGATGGGCTCAGTGGCTTTTACGGATCAGATAACGGTACGGCAGGGCTTCGGTTTCCTGCGCCACCAGTTCATGCTCCATAAAGAGGCAAAAACCGGGGATATCGCGGGTGGTGGCCGGGTCGTCGGCAATAATCAGCAGGGTCTCGCCCACCGGCATGGTGCGTACGGTTTTACGCACCATCATCACCGGCTCCGGGCAGCGGAGCCCCAGGGCGTCCAGCGTATGGTCAGGACTGGAGAAAAGTTCGCTCATTTTTATCTCACTTCAACAAAACGGCCCTAGTTTACCCCCACTTCGCCAGTACGCAAGCCAGGTTAACGTTTGCGCGAAAAACAACCATTGCATTACGCTCGCAACGCAGTATCATGCAGCCGTTTTTAATTGGGTTCCCTCACCCCAACGTTCCGCTCCCGATTCCTTCATTGATGTGAAGCATGACGGGCATAAAAAGGTCACAATATGAATCCCTTTACTACCGTACAGCGTAAGAAAGCGCTCGTCTGGCTTTCGCTATTTCATCTGCTGGTGATCACCTCCAGCAACTATCTGGTCCAGCTGCCGATCTCCATTTTTGGTTTTCATACCACCTGGGGCGCGTTCAGTTTTCCCTTTATTTTTCTCGCCACCGATCTGACGGTACGCATTTTTGGCGCCCCGCTGGCGCGACGCATCATCTTCGCGGTGATGATCCCGGCGCTGATTATTTCCTATGGCATTTCGGCGCTGTTTTACATGGGCGAGTGGCAGGGCTTTGCCGCGCTGGGCACCTTTAATCTGTTCGTTGCCCGTATCGCCGCCGCCAGCTTTATGGCCTATGCGCTGGGGCAAATTCTCGATGTCCACGTCTTCAACCGCCTGCGTCAGAATCGCCGCTGGTGGCTGGCGCCGACCGCGTCGACCCTGTTTGGCAACGTCAGCGATACCCTGGCTTTCTTCTTCATCGCCTTCTGGCGCAGCCCGGATCCGTTTATGGCCGCCCACTGGGGGGAAATCGCCACCGTCGACTACTGCTTTAAAGTGCTCATCAGCATCGTCTTCTTCCTGCCGATGTACGGCGTGCTGTTGAATATGCTGTTGAAAAGACTGGCGGATAAATCTGATTTGTCGGCATTGCAGCCAGGTTAAAGGTACTCGCTAACGGTTGTGATAAGATAACCGGATGAGCCGTTAATGGCCGTTTATCGAAAGGAAGATGTCAATGCGCAATTTGGTTAAATATGTCGGTATTGGCCTGCTGGTTATGGGGCTTGCGGCCTGTGATAACAGCGATTCAAAAGCGCCGACCGTCGGGGCAGCAGCAGAGAGCAACACCAGCGGCCAGGCGATTAGCCTGCTGGATGGTAAACTGAGCTTCACCCTGCCTGCGGGTATGGCAGATCAGAGCGGTAAGCTCGGTACCCAGGCCAACAATATGCACGTCTATTCCGACGCCACCGGCCAGAAAGCGGTGATCGTGATTGTTGGCGACAGCACTAATGAAGATCTGGCGGTGCTGTCCAAACGTCTGGAAGATCAGCAGCGCAGCCGCGACCCGCAGCTGCAGGTTGTGTCTAACAAATCTATTGAGATTAAAGGGCACACCTTACAGCAACTGGACAGCATCATCTCCGCCAAGGGGCAGACCGCATGGTCTTCCGTGCTGCTCGGTAAGGTCGATGACAAACTGCTGACCCTGCAGGTCACACTGCCAGCGGACAACCAGCAGCAGGCGCAAACCGAAGCGGAAAGCATCGTCAACACGCTGGTCATTAACTAATTTTATTGCCCTGATGCAGCGGCCTCCGGTTCAACGACCGGGGGCCGTTTTTTTAACCGCCAGCCCAGCAGTAGCGCGGCCATCACCAGCCCTGCCGCCGCCAGATAAATCGTCGGTATCCCGGTCCACGCCATCAAAAGCCCGGCCAGCGGCCCGGTTATCCCCAACGACAAATCCATAAAGACGGTATAGGTCGCCAGCGCCGAGCCCTGATTGTGCTGCGGCACGGATTTAACCGCCACCACACCCAGCGCCGGGAAGACCAGCGAGAACCCCGCGCCGGTGAGGAAAGTCCCGACTTTCGCCATCAGCGGCGTCTGTGCAAAGCCCACCAGCAGCAGGCCAATAACCTCCACGCTAAAACAGAGCATCGCCACGTTCAGGCCGCCTAAGCGGTTAATGCCGTTGGGAAAAAGCAGCCGCGTGCCGACAAACGCGCAGCTGAACAGCGTTAACGCAAAGGCCGCGCCGTCCCAGCCTTTCGCGTCATAAAACAGGGTAATAAAGGTCGCGATAACCCCGAAGCCGGCAGAAGCCAACGCCAGCGCCATGCCGTAAGGCCAAACCCGGCCGAGCACCGCACGAAATGACATCGCTTTCCCTTTCGTTGCCTTCACCGCCGTTCGCGGTAGCGCGCAAATGATAGCCACCAGAGCAACCGACATAATGACCATCGCCAGGCCGCTGAGGCCAATGTATGAATAGCACAGCACGCCCAGCGGCGCGCCCATCGCCATCGCGCCGTAGGTCACAATGCCGTTCCACGAAATCACCCGCCCGATATGCAGCGAGCCGACAACGCCTACGCCCCATAGCGTCGACCCCGTGCCGGCGAAGCTCTGGCCAATGCCGAGGATCGCTCGTCCCAGACATAACAGCAGCAGACTCAGCAGCGGCCAACCGCTACTCCAGGCTGCCAGCAGGTAGCTCAAGCCGCTCAGAAAACAGCCGCACAGGCCGAAAACGACAATCTTTTTCGGCCCTAGCTGGTCGGCATAGCGCCCGGCGTGCGGTCGGCTCAGCAGCGTGGCGAAATACTGCAGGCTAATCACCAGCCCGGCCCAGAAGGCGCTAAATCCCATCACATCGTGAACGTAGCCCGGCAAAACCGCCAACGGCAGGCCGATAGTGAGATAGCTGGCAAAGTTGAAAATAACGACGGAGACAATCCGCAGATTGAGGCGCAATCCACTGAGCACGGGTTCGGCGACGGGTTCAGGCATCGGGGTCCACCAAATTGATACGACACGCTTCACTATTACCACGGTGTGTACAGAAAAGCAGCCCTTTATCTGCAATATTACCCTGCCAATAATTAAACGGCGATTTGCAATTTAAAAGTCGTAAAATTAAGACATAACTTACCGATGATATTCATTGATTAAGCAGAGTTAATTTACTTATACTTCGCCCCGCAGCGTACCTGCGCCGTCGTTTTATCCTTAAATCAGCATTCCTATAACATTAGGATATTTATCTGTCACATTTTTAAAGTAAAGCAAATTTAATAAACAACCTGAATAAAAAACACGACATCACGACGACATTATTATTTTTGCCATTGACCTAAGTATTTTCTCAACCAATATATTGATAGGGAGTATTCATGAAAAAGGTTATTCACTGGATTGTTGCCGCCACGGTTGTCGGCGCGCTGGCGGGTTGCGCGCGCACCGCGCCGATCGAACAGGTACAAACTACGGTTAGCGCGGGTCATACTGAAGCTCAGGTCAAAAGCGCTATTCTCCAGGCTGGTGTCCAGCGTGAATGGATTATGTCCGATGCAGGCCCTGGCGTTATCAAAGGACATTTACAAAACCGGGCCCACTCCGCGGATATTAAAATCAACTACTCTGCAACAGGTTATTCTATTAATTACGTGAGTAGCCTTAACCTGATGGCTTCCGGCGGAAAGATTCATAGAAACTATAATCGCTGGGTGCACAATCTCGATAAAGATATTCAGGTCGCCCTCGCCGCTAATACGGCGTTGCAGAAGTAAACTCCCCAACGGGCCAGTATTGGCCCGTTTCCCTCACATTGATATAAAAGGTTGTGCCGAACGTGTATCAACAGGACTCTCTTAGCGCGCTGGATGCCATCACGGAAGCGCAACGCATCGCTTTCGCCCCCATGCTCTTTCAAACCGCGTTATGTCTGCGTAACTCAGGTATCCTCGGTTATCTCGATCGGCAAGGTAAACGCGGCGCGACCCTTGAAGCAATTAGCGAAAATTGTGAGGGAAATGAATATGCTGTAGGCGTTTTGCTGGATATGGGATTAAGCGGTCGTATTGTTACCTATAAAGAAGAACGCTATTACCTCGCTAAAGTGGGACATTTCTTACTCCATGATACGATGACCCGTGTAAATATGGATTTTACTCAGGACGTTTGTTATCAGGGATTATTCTTTCTGGAAAATGCGTTACAGGAAGGTAAACCATCTGGTTTAAAAGTTTTTGGTGAGTGGCCAACAATTTACCCGGCATTATCGCAACTTCCGCAAGCGGCGCGTAAAAGCTGGTTTGCTTTCGATCATTACTATTCCGACGGTGCGTTCAGCGCCGCGCTGCCACATGTATTCGCCAGTCGGCCCGCAACCCTGTACGATGTCGGCGGAAATACCGGTAAGTGGGCGCTGCGCTGCTGTGAGTATGATGAAAATATCGCGATTACGTTATTAGATTTGCCACAACAAATTGCGCTGGCCCGCGAAAATATAGAAAATGCGGGCCTTACCCATCGCATTGACTGTCATGCTGTGGATATGCTGAGTGACGCCCCCTTACCAGGAGAGGCGGATATCTGGTGGATGAGCCAGTTCCTTGACTGTTTTTCCCCGGAACAAATTATCACCCTACTCAGTAACGTCGCGCAGGTCATGAAACCCGGCGCGCGCCTGTGTATTCTGGAGCTGTTCTGGGATGCGCAGAAGTTTGAAGCAGCATCATTTAGTCTGAATGCGTCTTCGCTCTACTTTACCTGTATGGCCAACGGCAACAGTCGTTTCTACAGCGTAGAGAAGTTTTATCGCTATCTGGAAATGGCGGGTTTCCGGGTAGAACAACGCCACGATAATTTAGGCGTTGGGCATACCTTGTTGATATGTCAGAAGAATAATTGATTTTTCGCGGACGCGTGTAGATGACATTTGCATTTAACATAGTTGATTGGCAGGCCTTCGCGCCTGGAGTCAGTGACACCAAGCAGTGGCAACGGTGGTCACAGCATTTGCACGCCATCGATCCAACCGCGGCGCCGGCCAAACTTAGCGAATTACCGATGATGACCGCCCGTCGACTCAGTTCAGGCAGCAGGCTGGCCGTGGAGTGCGGGCTGGCGATGCTGCGCCGCCATGAGATCGACGCCGTTCTCTATACCAGCCGTCACGGCGAACTCGAGCGCAACTATCGCATCCTGCACGCCCTGGCGCTGGAGCAGGCGCTCTCGCCTACCGATTTCGCCCTATCGGTACATAACTCCGCCGTCGGCAATCTGACGATTGCAGCGAAAAAGCCCATTGCATCGTCATCGCTTTCCGCTGGGCGCGATACTTTCCAACAGGGTTTATATGAAGTGATGGCTCTACTACAGGCGGGCTATCAGCGCGTCTTGATGGTGGATTTCGATGGTTTTCTGCCAGAATTTTATCACTCGCAGCTACCACCGGCGATGCCAACCTGGCCCTACGCGGTGGCGTGGGTCATTGAAGCGGGAAGCCAATGGCGCTGCAAAGCGCAACGTCATGACGCAGTCGAAGAGAGCACGCTGCCGCAAAGCCTGTTGTTTTTACAGTATTATTTGCAGAATGCGCGCGCATTCACGCTGCCCGGCGAACGCGTGCAATGGCAGTGGAGCTGTTCATGAACACTCTTCTGTGTCGCCTTAATCGGCTCTGGCGCGCGGCGATGACCGGTTTTTGTTTCGCGCTGTTTGGCCTTGGCGGGCTGCTGCTCTCTGTTGTTTGGTTCAATCTATTGCTGATTCTGGTGCGCGATAAGGCCCGCCGTCGCCGCATCGCACGGCGCAGTATTTCGCTCAGTTTCCGCTGTTTTCTCAGCGTGGTGAAAGGCGTCGGCGTACTCGATTACCAGATTGAAGGGCGCGATATTTTACGTCAGGAGCGCGGTTGCCTGGTGGTCGCCAACCATCCCAGCCTTATCGACTACGTTATGCTGGCCTCGGTGATGCCGGAGACCGACTGCCTGGTGAAAAGCGCGTTGCTGAAAAACCCATTTGTCAGCGGCGTGATCCGCGCGGCGGATTATTTGATTAACGATCGCGCCGATGCCCTGCTCCCGGCCAGCCGGCAGCGCTTACAGCAGGGCGATACCATTTTGATTTTCCCGGAAGGAACCCGAACGGTGCCGGGAGAAAAAATGCAGCTGCAGCGCGGCGCGGCCAATATCGCCGTGCGCTGCGGCAGCGACTTGCGCATCGTCATCATCCGCTGCACCGAGCATATGCTGGGTAAACAGAGCAAATGGTACGACGCGCCGCAAACGAAGCCGTTATTTACCGTCGAAGTCGGAGAACGGCTGCGAATAGACCAGTTTTACGAGGCAAATAAACAAGAACCGGCGCTGGCCGCACGGCAGTTAAACCGGCATATTTTGCTTAAATTAGAATCAGGCACTACACCTGAAACAGGAATTAATGATGCAAGCGCTTTATCTTGAAATTAAGAATCTGATAATCAGTACATTGAACCTGGACGAGTTGTCCGCTGATGATATCGACACCGATGCCGCCCTGTTTGGCGATGGCCTGGGTCTGGACTCCATCGATGCGCTGGAGCTGGGCCTGGCGGTGAAAAATCAGTACGGCGTGGTGCTGTCGGCTGAGAGCGAAGAGATGCGTCAGCACTTCTTCTCCGTCGCCACGCTGGCATCATTTATTCAAGCGCAGCGTGCCTGAGGAGAACCGTCATGACCGAACAACAAGCCATTTACGAAGAAGTCTCCTCGCTGCTGGTGAAGGTATTTGAAATCGATCCGCAGGATATTAAGCCTGAGGCCCGCCTGTACGAAGATCTCGAACTGGACAGTATCGACGCCATCGACATGATCGTCCATCTGCAAAAGAAAATCGGCAAGAAAATCAAGCCAGAAGAGTTTAAAACCGTACGCACCGTGCAGGATGTCGTCGATGCGGTAGAACACTTACTGAAAGAAGCGTAATTCACCGTGTCGGGCATACGCTCGCTGCCGGTCGTTCCGTTAATGACAGGGGTATTGCTGCTGGCCTGGCCGTTCTTAGTCTGGTTTGGCCTCGCGCATAACAGTCTGCAATGGCTACTACCGTTAATGGCGCTGCTGCTGTTTTTACGCTTTCGCCAGACCCGGCGACAGGCGGGACCACTGAGCGTGGTTACTCAGGTCGTAGCGGCAGCCGGCATGACGCTGTGCATTGCCAGCTATCTGCTAAAAACCCATCAGCTGCTGCTGTTTTATCCGGTAGTAGTAAATAGCGTCATGCTGGCAGTGTTTGGCGGTTCGCTGTGGTCAAGCATGCCGATAGTCGAGCGCCTGGCGCGGCTGCGGGAACCGGTTCTTCCCGAGCGCGCCGTGCGTTACACCCGCCGGGTTACCCAAATCTGGTGCGCCTTTTTCATCCTCAACGGCGGCGTTGCGCTGTTTACTGCGCTATACGGCGATATGTCCCTGTGGACGGCGTGGAACGGCATGATTTCCTATCTTCTGATGGGAACTCTGATGGCCGGCGAGTGGCTGACCCGCCAGCAGATGATTAAACGAGATAAACCATGAAGCAGCCCCTTATGCTGGCCCAGTGGCTCAGCACAGCGCGTCCGTCGGACACGCTGATTGCGTGGCAGGAAGAACACCGCTGGACGCTGGCGCATCTGCGCTACGATGTCGCCCAGCTGCTTGCCTGTTTGCAGCAACAGCAAGGCGAACGCTGGGCGCTCTGTTTTGATAACAGCTATCTGTTTCTGGTCGCCCTGCTGGCCACGCTGCATGCTGGAAAAACGCCTGTGCTTCCCGGCCACAGTCGCGCGTCGTTATTAAACGAACAGCGGACGCTTTTCGACGGCATATTGAGCGATAAGGCGCTGGCGTGGCGCGGGCCGTTACAGGTTGTGCATTCCGCCATGACGACCGCCCCCCACGAATACGCATTCCCGGCAATCGACGATGACGCCGATATTGAGCTTTTTACCTCCGGTTCTACCGGTGAACCGAAGCGAATTAGTAAGCCCGTCAAGAGTCTCGACCGCGAGGCGGCGCTGTTAGCCGCGCACTATGCCGGACGCCTGGCAGACAGCCGGGTAGTGGCATCGGTCGCGCCACAGCATTTATATGGCCTGACTTTCCGCCTGTTCCTGCCCATGGCGCTAGGTTTGCCGCTCCACGCGGCGATGATTGAGTACGCCGAGCAGTTAACGGCATTGAACCCTGACTATCGCTATCTTTTTATCAGCAGTCCGGCTTTCCTCAAACGTCTCGATCGCCAGTTGCCCCCGCCACCGGTCGCGATGATTTTGTCCGCCGGCGGCAAGCTTCTGTGGCAGGATGCGGTGCAAACCGCCAGTTGGTTTGCTGTCTGGCCGGATGAAATTTACGGCAGCACGGAAAGCGGAGTTATCGCCTGCCGCCAGCGCCTGCAGGATGATACGCCGTGGCAGCCGTTCCCCGGCATTCGCTTTCAGCCGCAGGGCAACACAATTCGTCTATTTTCGCCGCTTATCGCCGACGATAACGGCCTGGTTATCGATGATATTTTGCATTTCAATGAAAGCGGTCAATTCCAGCTGGCAGGTCGTCGCGACCGGGTGGTGAAAATTGAAGAGAAACGCATTTCACTAAGCGAAGTGGAACATCGATTACTGGAACTGGATGGCATTCTTGATGCCGCCGCCCTGCCTATTACCCGCGGCAGTCGCCAGAGCGTTGGCGCGTTGTTAGTTCTGCACCCAGACGTCCGTCGCCGCTGGGGAAAAAGTCAGGAATTACAGTGGCGAAAAGCGCTGCGCGCCTTGCTGGAGCCTGTGGCCATCCCTCGCTACTGGCGGGTGATTGACGAGATCCCCGTTAACAGCATGAACAAGCGTGTCTACGCGCAATTACAGGAGTTATTTCATGAAGCCCCATGAAATTGAGCGCCGTCAGCCACAAGCCGATCGGGTTGAAATCGTACTCTCTCTCGACCCGGCTCTATTCTGGTTTCGCGGCCATTTTGCCGTGCAGCCGCTGCTCCCCGGCGTCGCGCAGATGGACTGGGCGATGCATTACGCCACCATGCTGCTGGCCCCCGGCTGGCGTTTTCACAGCGTTCAGAATGTGAAGTTTCAGTCGCCGCTATTGCCGGACACGACCGTTACGCTCGCCCTCAACTGGCAGGAGGCGCGCCAGACTCTGACGTTTAGCTATCTGCGCCACGACGGCGAAGCGCGACACACCGCCAGCAGCGGGAAAATTCGCTTATGCCGCTAGATTTCTCTCCCTGCGTTCTGATCCCCTGCTATAACCACGGCGCAATGATGCCGCGGGTGCTGGCGCGCCTGCAGCCCTTTGGCCTGCCGTGCATCGTGGTGGACGACGGCAGCGATACCAGTACGCGGCAGCAGCTGGAGCGGCTGGCGGCGGAAACCGCCAGCCTGACCCTAATCCGCTTACCACAGAACGCGGGCAAAGGCGCAGCGGTGATCCGTGGGCTACAGGCCGCGGCGGAAGCCGGGTTCAGCCATGCGGTGCAGGTCGATGCCGATGGTCAGCACGCCATTGAAGATATTCCGCAACTTCTGGCGCTGGCGCAGACGCATCCTGAAGCGCTGATTTCCGGGCAGCCGATTTACGACAACTCTATCCCGCGTTCGCGCCTGTACGGGCGCTGGATAACCCACGTCTGGGTATGGATTGAAACGCTGTCGCTGCAGTTGAAAGACAGCATGTGCGGCTTTCGCGTCTATCCGATAACGCCAACGCTACGGCTGGCGCAGCGCGTGACGCTCGGCCAGCGTATGGATTTCGATACCGAAGTGATGGTGCGCCTCTACTGGCAGGGGAATACCAGCTACTTTGTTCCGACCCGCGTGACCTATCCACCGGACGGTTTGTCGCATTTTGATGCCTTCAAAGATAACTGCCGCATCTCGCTGATGCACACGCGTCTGTTCCTCGGCATGCTGCCGCGGATGCCGTCGCTGCTGTTTCGCCGCGCCTCGCCGCACTGGGCGCGCCAGCAGGAGGTAAAAGGATTATGGGGAATGCGCCTGATGCTGCTGGTGTGGCGGCTGCTGGGGCGCAAGGCGTTCACGCTGCTGCTTTATCCGGTAGTCGGCGTGTACTGGCTGACGGCAGCGACGGCGCGCCGCGCGTCGCAACAATGGATCACCCGCGCGCGCGAACAGCTCGCCGCGCGCCAGATGCCGATACCGCCAACCCTGACCAGCTACCGGCACTTCCTGCGCTTTGGCGAGGCGATGCTGGATAAAATCGCCAGCTGGCGCGGCGAGCTACAGTTTGGTCGCGACGTGGTCTTTGCCGCAGGCGCCGAGGAGACGCTGAATATCAGCGATCCGCGAGGAAAACTACTGCTGGCCTCGCATCTCGGCGATGTCGAGGCCTGCCGCGCGCTGGCGCAACTGCAGGGCAGCAAAACCATCAACGCCCTGGTATTCAGCGAAAACGCGCAACGTTTTAAACAAATTATGGCGGAGATGGCGCCTCAGGCCGGACTCAACCTGATGCCGGTGACCGATATCGGCCCGGAAACCGCCATGCTGTTGCAAGAAAAGCTGGATCGCGGCGAATGGATCGCTATTGTCGGCGACCGTATTGCGGTTAACCCGCAGCGCGGCGGCGAATGGCGTGTCTGCTGGAGCCGTTTTATGGGACAAGACGCCCCCTTCCCGCAGGGGCCGTTCATTCTCGCGGCTATTTTGCGCTGCCCGGTGAATTTGATTTTCGCTCTCCGCCAGCAGGACAAACTGCGCATTTACTGCGAGCCGTTCGCCGATCCGCTGCTGCTGCCGCGCGCCGATCGCCAACAGGCGCTCCAGCAATGCATCGACCGCTACGCCGAACGGCTGGAACACTACGCGCTGCAGTCGCCGCTCGACTGGTTTAACTTTTTCGATTTCTGGCGTTTGCCGGATCCCAAAGATAAGGAGTAAAGGGTGCTTAACGATCCCCGTTTTACTGCTGAAGTAGAGCTGACTATCCCGTTTCATGACATCGATATGATGGGCGTCGTGTGGCATGGCAACTATTTTCGCTACTTCGAAATTGCCCGTGAGGCGCTGCTTAACCAGTTCAACTATGGCTACCGGCAGATGAAAGCCTCGGGTTATTTGTGGCCGGTGGTGGATACCCGCGTGAAATACCGCGACGTCATTACCTTCGAACAGCGTATTCGCGTACGTGCGCGGATAGAAGAGTTTGAGAACCGCTTGCGCATCGGCTACGAAATTTTTGATGCCGTCAGCGGCAAGCGCACCACCACCGGATACACCATCCAGGTCGCGGTAGATGAAAATAGCCGCGAGATGTGTTTCGTCAGCCCGGATATCCTGTTTGAACGCATGGGGGTCACGCCATGAGATTACTGCTGCTGTTAGGGCTGTTTATCAGCCCGCTGGTCAGCGCCCTGACGCTTGATACCCTACAACAACGGTTCACCGAACAGCCGGTGGTACGCGCCCATTTCGATCAAGTTCGCACGATTAAGGATCTGCCGCAGCCGCTGCGATCCCAGGGGAAGATGTTGATCGCCCGCGACAAGGGATTGCTGTGGGATCAAACCTCGCCGTTCCCAATGCAGCTGTTGCTGGATGACAAACGGATGGTGCAGGCGATTAACGGCCAGCCGCCGCAGACTATCACCGCCGAAAACAACCCGCAGATGTTCCAGTTCAACCATTTACTGCGCGCGCTGTTCCAGGCGGATCGTAAAGTCCTGGAAGAAAACTTCCGCGTGGAATTTGCCGATAAAGGCAACGGCCAGTGGACGCTGCGCCTGACGCCCATCACTACGCCGCTGGATAAGATTTTTGCCCGCATCGATTTAGCCGGAAAAACCTATCTGGAGCATATTCAGCTCAACGACAAACAGGGCGATCGCACCGATATTACGCTTTCCCAACATCAACTGACGCCAGCGCAACTGACCGATGACGAACGCCAACGCTTTGCCGCCCAGTAAACGCCCTGCGCTGTTATGGGCCGTCGTCTGCCTGATCCTGGCGGGCGCGCTGCTGTCGCTGCTGCCGCAGGCCCGGCTTAACAGCAGCGTACTGGCTATGCTGCCGAAACAGACGCTTGGCGCGATCCCGCCCAGCCTGAACGACGGTTTTATGCAGCGGCTGGACCGCCAGCTGGTGTGGCTGGTCAGCCCCGGTAAACAGGCCGATCCGCAGGCGGCCCGCGACTGGCTGCAGCGGCTGCAACAATCGCAGGCGTTGGCCGAGGTAAAAGGCCCAATGGATGCCGATAGCCAGCAGGCCTGGGGCGCGTTTTTCTGGCAACATCGCAACGGTTTAATTGACCCCGCTACCCGCGCGCGCCTGCAAAACGGCGGCGAAGCGCAGGCGCAATGGATCCTCACGCAGCTCTATTCGGCATTTTCCGGCGTCAGCGGCAAAGAACTGCAAAACGATCCGCTGATGCTGATGCGCGGTTCGCAGCTGGCGATGGCGAAAGGCGGCCAGCGGATGCAGCTGCAGGACGGCTGGCTGGTGACCAAAGACGCCCAGGGCAATGTATGGTATCTGTTGCATGGCGAACTGGCGGGATCGTCATTCGATATGCAGCAGACGCACCGGCTGGTCACGACCCTCGGCGAGCTGGAGAAGGAGTGGAAAACGCGGTATCCGCAGGCGCAGCTATTGTCACGCGGCACCGTGTTCTATAGCGATTACGCCAGCCAGCAGGCGAAGCACGATATTTCTACGCTCGGCGCGGCGACGCTGTTCGGCGTGATCCTGCTGATCGTCGCAACGTTTCGCTCGCTCCGCCCGCTGTTGCTATGTCTGCTCTCTATCACGATCGGCGCGCTGGCCGGCACCGTCGTCACGCTGCTGCTATTTGGCGAGCTGCATCTGATGACCCTGGTGATGAGCATGAGCATCATCGGCATCTCCGCCGACTATACGCTCTATTATCTGACCGAACGGATGGTGCATGGCGCGGAATTAACCCCGTGGCAGAGTCTCGCCAAAGTGCGTCATGCGCTGCTGCTGGCGCTGCTCACCACCGTCGTGGCGTATCTGATTATGATGCTGGCCCCCTTCCCGGCGATTCGCCAGATGGCGCTCTTCGCGGCGGTCGGCCTGAGCGCCTCATGCCTGACGGTGATTTTCTGGCATCCATGGCTGTGCCGCGGGCTCCCCGTGCGCCCGGTACCGGCAATGCTGCTACTGTTACGCTGGCTCGCCGCCTGGCGGCGCAATAAAAAGCTGTCCATCGGCCTCCCCGTTGCGCTGGCGCTGTTGTCGCTGGCGGGACTCGTGACGCTGCGGGTGGATGATGATATTTCGCAGCTCCAGGCGCTGCCGCAGGATATTCTGGCTCAGGAAAAAGCGATTACCGCGCTCACCGGACAAAGCGTCGACCAGAAGTGGTTTGTGGTGTACGGCGAATCCGCCCAGCAAACGCTGGAACGCCTGGAAGCATTTATGCCCGCGCTGGCTAAGGCGCAAACCGACGGTATACTCGGCGGATATCGCGCCATTCCGCTGAATTCGCTCGCCCGACAGCAGCAGGATCTTACCCTGCTGCAACGCGCCGCGCCCGTCGTCGGCCAGGCGCTAAGTCACGCCGGGCTGGCAAAAGTTAATCCCGATCTCAACCCGATGCCGGTAACGGTCGACGACTGGCTTGCCAGCCCGGCCAGCGAAGGCTGGCGGCTGCTATGGCTGACGTTGCCGGATGGCGAAAGCGGCGTACTGGTCCCGGTGAGCGGCGTGAAAGACAGCGCGGCGCTAAAGGCGCTCAGCGCAAAGCAGGCTGGCGTTGCGTGGGTCGATCGTAAAAGCGATTTCGACCAGCTTTTCGCGCTCTACCGCCATATTTTAACCGGACTGTTGTGCGTTGCGCTGGCGGTGATTGCCTGCGGCGCCGTTCTCCGCCTTGGCTGGCGCAAAGGGCTAATAAGCCTGGTGCCGTCGGTACTGTCGCTGGGCTGCGGGCTGGCGGCGCTGGCGCTTAGCGGCCACCCGGTTAACCTGTTCTCCTTGCTGGCGCTGGTGCTGGTACTGGGCATCGGCATTAACTACACGCTGTTTTTCAGCAACCCGCGCGGCACGCCGCTGACATCGCTGCTGGCGGTCACGCTGGCGATGATGACCACCTTATTAACGCTTGGCATGCTGGTCTTTAGCGCCACTCAGGCCATTAGCAGTTTTGGCATTGTTCTGGTGAGCGGCATTTTCACCGCTTTCCTGCTTTCGCCGCTGGCGATGCCGACCAAAAAAGAGAAAAAAAGACGATGATAAGACCATCATTCTGGCGCGCCTTCGCGCTACTCGCCGCCTTAGTACTGGCCGGCTGCAGCCATTCGCAGCCGGAGTCGCAAGGCCGCCCGCAGGCATGGCTTGAGCCGGGTACGCGCGTCACGTTGCCGCCGCCTGGTATCTCGCCGGCTATCAGCTCGCAACAGTTGCTCACCGGCAGCTTCAGCGGCCAAACCCAATCGCTGCTGGTCATGCTCAATGCCGATGATAAAAAGCTCACGCTGGCGGGCCTGTCGTCCGTCGGTATCCGTCTGTTTCTTGTGACCTACGATGAAAAAGGGCTGCGCGCTGAACAGTCAATCGTGGTTCCGCAACTGCCGCCAGCCAGCCAGGTGCTGGCCGATGTCATGCTCAGCCATTGGCCGGTTAGCGCATGGCTGCCGCAGTTGCCGAAAGGCTGGACGCTAACCGACCGCGGCGACAAACGCGAACTGCGTAACGCGCGCGGGAAGCTGGTCACGGAAATCACCTATATCAACCGCAAAGGCAAGCGCGTGCCGATTAGCATCGAACAGCACGTCTTTAAATACCACATCACCATTCAATACCTGGGTGACTGAGATGATCTACATTTCTGCCGTCGGCATGATTAACGCGCTGGGTCGCGATAATGATGAAGTCGCCGCCAATCTGGCTCGCGGTATCGCGCCCGGCATGCGCCCGCGCGAGGGGTGGCTACAGGGACATCCGCAGGCGGTTTTCGCGGGCGTGGACGGCGAATTACCCGCCATTCCCGATACCTTTAGCGCCCATCGTTCGCGCAATAATCAACTGCTGCTGGCGGCGCTGGCGCAAATTCAGCCGCAGGTGGATGACGCTATCGCCCAATACGGGCGTGAGCGCGTTGCCGTAGTGCTTGGCACCAGCACCTCGGGGCTCGACGAAGGTGACGCGCACGTCACGTTGACCCTTAGCGGCGCGGAAAGCGCGGCCTGGCAATATCCGCAGCAGGAGCTGGGAGACCCGTCGCGTTTTCTCAGCCACTGGCTGGCGCTGGATGGCCCGGCATTTACGCTATCAACCGCCTGCTCCTCCAGCGCCAGAGCCATTATCAGCGGACGCCGACTGATTGAAGCCGGGCTGGCGGATGTGGCGATTGTCGGCGGCGCGGATACCCTCAGCCGAATGCCGATCAACGGCTTTCACAGCCTGGAGTCGCTCTCCACGACTCAGTGCCAGCCGTTTGGCCGCGATCGCTGCGGCATCACTATCGGCGAAGGGGCGGCGCTGATGCTGCTGACCCGCGAGCCGCAGCCTATCGCGCTGCTGGGTATCGGCGAGTCCAGCGACGCCTGGCATATTTCCGCCCCGCATCCTGAGGGAGAAGGGGCAATTCGCGCTATCCAGCAGGCGCTGGACGATGCGGGCATCGCCCCTGAACAGGTGGGCTATATCAACCTGCACGGCACCGCCACGCCGCTGAACGATCGGATAGAGTCTCACGTCGTCAACGCGCTATTTGGCGAGCAGGTGCCATGCAGCTCCACCAAACATCTGACCGGGCATACGCTGGGCGCGGCGGGGATCACCGAAGCCGCCATCGGCATGCTGATCCTGCAACGCAATCTGCTGCTGCCGGCGCAGGACTTCAGCCAGTCGCCGCGCGACGCGACCCTTCCGCCGTGCGGGATTATCGAACGTCCCCTACCGTTGCCGCGGCCGATTATCCTGTCGAACTCGTTTGCCTTTGGCGGTAATAACGCCAGCATTCTGCTCGGGAGCATTTAATGAGCCACTACTTATCGCCCGGCGCTTATCTACCGCACAAGCCGCCAATGCTGCTGCTGGAAGAGGTCGTCAATGTCACCGACGAAACCGCTACCTGCCGGGTCACGGTCTCGACCCATGGCGTCCTGGCGCCGTTTATTGATGCCGAGGGCAATCTCCCCGGCTGGTTCGCCCTGGAACTCATGGCGCAAACCGTTGGCGTCTGGTCCGGATGGCACCGCCAACAACAGGGGCAAACGTCCATCTCACTAGGCATGGTGCTTGGCGCGCGCGAGTTAGTCTGCGCGGCAGGATACCTGCCGGGCGGCAAGGCGCTGTCCATCACCGTAAAGCTGTTAATGCAGGACGAGCGTTTCGGCAGCTTCGAATGTGCCATTACGGCAGACGATGAAGAACTGGCAAGCGGACGGGTCAATACTTTCCAGCCGACGCCAACAGAACTTAACACCCTATTTCAACAAGGAGCGTCAGAATGAGTCGTTCAGTTTTGGTCACCGGCGCCAGTAAAGGCATCGGTCGCGCTATCGCCCGTCAGCTGGCGGCGGATGGCTTTGTGGTCGGTATCCACTTTCATCGCGATGCGTCGGGCGCACAGCAAACGCTGGAGGCGATTACCGCCGCTGGCGGCTCGGGTCGTCTGCTGAGCTTTGATGTCGCCAACCGCGCGCAGTGTCGCGACGTGCTTGAGCAGGATATGGCCGAACACGGCGCATGGTACGGCATTATCAGCAACGCCGGCATCGCCCGCGACGGCGCTTTCCCGGCGCTCGGCGAAGAGGACTGGGACGCGGTGATCCACACCAACCTCGACAGTTTCTATAACGTCATTCATCCCTGCATCATGCCGATGATTAGCGCGCGCCAGGGCGGGCGTATCATCACGCTCTCGTCCGTATCCGGCGTCATGGGCAACCGGGGTCAGGTCAACTATAGCGCCGCGAAGGCGGGGATCATCGGCGCCACCAAAGCGCTGGCCATTGAACTGGCGAAGCGCAAAATCACCGTCAACTGCATCGCCCCGGGGCTTATCGACACCGGGATGATCGAAATGGAAGAGACTGCGCTAAAAGAGGCGATGTCGATGATCCCGATGAAACGCATGGGACAGGCGGACGAGGTGGCAGGGCTTGCCAGTTATTTAATGTCGGATATTGCGGGATATGTCACCCGACAGGTCATTTCAATCAATGGAGGGATGTTATGACACGTCGTGTGGTCATTACCGGGATGGGCGGCATCACCGCCTTTGGCGACAACTGGCAGGATGTTTCGGCGGGGCTGCAGCGTTATAAAAACGCCGTGCGCGCCATGCCGGAGTGGCGTATTTACGAGGGTCTGCATACGCTACTGGGCGCGCCAATCGATGATTTCACCCTACCGGCCCACTATACCCGTAAGCGTATTCGCGCGATGGGCCGCGTGTCGCTACTTTCTACCCGCGCCACTGAACTGGCGCTCGAGCAGGCCGGGCTTATCGATGATGCCGTGCTGAGCAACGGCGAAACCGGCATCGCTTACGGCTCGTCAACCGGCAGTACCGGCCCGGTGAGCGAGTTCGCCACTATGTTGACGGAAAAGCACACCAACAATATTACCGGCACCACCTACGTGCAGATGATGCCCCACACCACCGCCGTTAATACCGGGCTGTTTTTCGGCCTGCGCGGCCGCGTTATTCCAACGTCAAGCGCCTGTACCTCCGGTAGCCAGGCGATCGGTTACGCCTGGGAAGCGATTCGTCACGGCTATCAAACGGTGATGGTCGCCGGCGGCGCGGAAGAGCTATGCCCGTCGGAAGCCGCGGTATTCGACACCCTGTTCGCCACCAGCCAGCGTAATGAACAGCCCGACCTCACCCCCGCCCCGTTCGATGAACAGCGCGATGGGCTGGTGATCGGCGAAGGCGCCGGTACTCTCATACTGGAAGAGCTGGAACACGCCAAAGCGCGCGGCGCGACTATCTACGGTGAAATCATCGGCTTCGCCACCAACTGCGATGCCGCGCATATCACCCAACCGCAGCGTGAAACCATGCAGATCTGCATGGAACAATCGTTAAAAATGGCGGGCTTAAGCGCCCGGGATATTGGCTACATTTCGGCCCACGGCACCGCAACCGATCGCGGCGATGTCGCCGAAAGCCAGGCGACGGCGGCGATTTACGGCGACAGCGTGCCGATCTCCTCGCTGAAAAGCTATTTCGGCCATACCCTTGGCGCCTGCGGGGCGCTGGAGGCGTGGATGAGTCTGCAGATGATGCGCGAGGGCTGGTTCGCGCCTACGCTGAATCTGCATAATCCGGATGCTAACTGCGGCAATCTTGACTACATCATGGGCGAATCGCGCAAGATTGATTGTGAATTCCTGCAGAGCAACAACTTCGCCTTCGGCGGCATTAACACCTCAATCATTATTCAGCGCTGGCCGTAAGATGTATCAGCTTATCCTCGGCCACATCTCAACCCTTAGCGCCCTGCCGCTGCCGCCTGTGCTGATGGCGCAGGCGCCGGACGGCCCGCGGCGGGCCAGCTGGCTTGCCGGGCGCGCGCTGCTGGCGCATGCGACTACCCCGCTAATGGATATTCAGTATGGCGAAGAGGGTAAACCGGCTTTCCCGCCCGGTAGCGGGCGGTGGTTTAACCTTAGCCACAGCGGCGACCATATTGCTCTGCTGTTGAGCGATGAAGGCGAGGTTGGCTGCGACATTGAAGTGATTCGCCCGCGCAACGGCTGGCAGCGGCTGGCTAACGCCCTGTTCAGCGAAGGCGAGCACCAGGAACTGGAGCGTGAACCGCCGGAGCGGCGGTTAGTCGCCTTCTGGCGTATCTGGACGCGCAAAGAGGCCCTGGTGAAACAGCGCGGCGGCAGCGCCTGGCAGATGGCCTCTGTTGACAGCGCCTTTCACGGCGCGCTGTCATTAAGCCAGATTCAGTATGAAGGGTTAAGTATTGCGCTCTGTACGCCAACGCCGTTTAAGCTGACGGCGGCGCACATTCAATGTTTTAACGGCGCGGCTTAACCGGCCAGAAGATAGTCAGCACGCCGGCGATAATAATCAGCACGCCCAGCAGCGATTGCCAGTAAAACGGTTCATGCCAGCCGGGCAGCCAGATGGCGGCGGCCCACACCAGAATGTAGCTCAGGCTTAGCAGCGCGTAAGCTTTGGCCAGCGGTAAGCGGTGTAGCGCGAAATACCAGCAGACCATCGACAGCAGATAGCCAACCAGGCCGAAACCCAGGCTGAAGGTACCGGTGCGAAAATGCAGCAGATGATTGAGGAAGGTCAGGATATCGGTCAACGGCGGCAGTTCGACCATCGCGCTGCGCAACAGCAGCTGTGCGCCGCTGACCAGGCCAACGCTCAATAACGCCCAGATTAAGCCCATCAGACGCTACTCCCCAGAACGGCGATACCGACGACGATCAGTCCGACGCCAAGCCAGTGGCGGCGCGCCACCGGCTCGCGCCAGATGCCCCATGCCGCCAGCGTCACCCAGACAAAATTGAGGCTCAGCATCGGATAGGCAATACCGACCGGGATTGCCTGCAATACCCCCAGCCACAGCAGCATACCGCCGCCGAGCGCCAGCAGGGCTAATCCCAACCAGACCAGGATATGCCGCCCGCGCCGTCCGCTACGGGACGGCCGGGTTGCCTGCTTCTGGCACAACTGACCGGCGCAGCTAAGCAGGCTGGCGAGTACCAGACAGAACCAGACACTCATTGCGGCAGATACTGAATAAATACCACGCGCCCCAGCACGTAGGAGTTATCAGGTTTCGGTAACGCCAGTTCGTTCATCGTTTCACCTTTATCCATCAGCAGCACCAGAGAGATGGGTCCCTGCTGGCGGTGCGCCGCCAGCCAATCAGCAAATTCGTGAGTCGCCAGGAATTTGCTCTGCGCATCCGGCCAGCCGAGGCCATATTTTAGCTCCCCCTGCTTGTCATACAGGATGATGTCATCACGCTTGAGCTCCCACGCCAGCCCCGCGCCGATACCGACACTGTTGGTCAGTACATAGCGGCTTGGCGCCAACGATTCACTCACGATATCCACCAGGAACTGCGGCTGTTTACTGTCAATAACCCGATCCGGAATAGCGAAGCCCACCAGCAGCGCCAGCCCCAGCGGGCAGATGGCGGCCAGCGTCCAGCGACGACCGTTGTCCTTGATTGCCAACCAGCCCATTAGCGCCCATACGGCAAAGGCGATCGCCGCCAGCAGACATTTATACAGCTCGATCTTCGTCCACACCGGTTTATGCATGACGCCCCACGGTGAGACCACCAGCACCGCGACCAGGCCGAGCAGACCAAAACCGAGGTTGATCATGCCGTTGATGCGCAGCGCTTTCGCCCCCGCCTTCGCGGCATCCAGCGCGTAGCGGGCCATCAAAATCGACAGCGGCATAAAGCACGGCAGAATGTAGGTCGGCAGTTTTCCCTTGGCGATGCTGAAGAACAGGAACGGCATCGCCACCCAGCCTAGCAGATACAGCGCGCCGCGGGCATCATCGCGTTCGCTCCAGCCGCGCTTGAGCGCGCCCGGCAGCAGCGCCAGCCACGGCAGGCTGCCGGCTATCAGGAACGGAATGTAGTACCAGAAGGGCGCTTTATGCTGCGCGTCTTTCTCGGCGAAACGCTGGATATGTTCGACCCAGAAGAAATAGCGCCAGAAATCCGGTTCGCGATTAGCGATAGCCAATCCCCACGGCAGCACCACCAACGTACAGACCACCACCGCTAGCCAACCGTAGGTTAGCACCTCGCGCCAGCGCTTACGCGCAATCACCCACGGCAGCACGCCAATCACCGGTACCGCCAGCGCCAGGAAGCCCTTGGTCATCACCCCCATACCGCAGGCGAAGCCCAGCAGGACATAACCTAAAATCTTACCGCCGCGGCTCTGCGCCTGGGAGGCACCCCAGAAGCTGCACATCGCCAGCGCCAGCCACATGGTGATCATCGGATCCAGCACCGCGTAGGTTCCGATACCGTATACCAGTAGCGCGGTCAGGAAGATAATGGGCGACAGAATCGCCACGCGTTTATCGCGGAAAATACGCCACGCCAGCCACGCCACCAGCAACGCGCTGACGGTAATGGCGAAGACCGAACCGAAACGCACGCCAAAGTTATTATGGCCGAACAGCCACTGGCCGATACTGTTAATCCAGTAACCGGCAATTGGCTTTTCAAAGTAACGCAAGCCCAGAAGATGAGGCACCACCCAGTCGCCGGAGGCCAGCATTTCACGGCTGATCTCGGCATAACGGGTTTCATCAGGCTGCCACAGCAAACGGAAATTCAGCGGCAATAAGTAATACAGCGCAAAGAGTACAACCAGAGAGACGCCATAACGAATGCTTTTCATACACCCGAGCCCAGTAATTGTTCACGTCCAAGCCAACCTTCCCGGCCAGCCAGTTCACCACGGACCACTTTGCCTGACGGCAGCTCGCTAAAGTCAGCGGGCAACAGCTGGCTCAGTGGGCAAAATTGTATTTCTTCTTCCTCCGCCATGGCCAGCAGCGCATCGAACTGGTCGGCGTAGGCAATGCCTTCCACTTCGGCGTGGATGGTATAGACCGGCGTTCCCTTGTCGCGATGGATGCAGTCCAGCAGATAGCGGTTAAAGCCAGCGCTATCTACGGCGCTACCGACCACTTCATCCCAGGTGGGAAGCGTCACCGGGATTTGTACGGTGCCGGAGGCCCCGCCGCCAAGCTGCGGCAGGAATGGCCGCGTGCCGCGACAATCGCTGTTGTAGAGGAAATCGAAGGATTCTTTCGCTTTTACCACCCGCTGGTCGGCACGCCAGCCGGCGACGGCTGAGCAGGTTACCGGGCGACCGATAATGCGTTCCAGTTCGAGCAGACCGCGTTCCACTTCCAGCGTCAGACGTTCCTGCGGCCACACGCCGCTCCATGCCTGCCAGCTGTAGTGGTCCCAGGCATGCAGACCCACTTCATGGATCTGCGCGGCGGCGCGAATAACCTCTTCGTTACCCGCGCCAATCCTGCGCCCCGGCCACGCGGTACCGGCCAGCAGAATATCCCAGCCGTACAGCGACGCCGCGTTAGAGCGCAGCATTTTCCACAGAAACTTCGGTTTTACCAGGCGCCATAAATGGCGCCCCATATTGTCCGGCCCGACGCTGAAAAAGAAGCTTGCCTGAATTCCATGCTTGCCCAGCAGGGCCAGCAGCCGCGGTACGCCATCACGCGTCCCGCGAAAGGTATCGACATCTATGCGTAAGCCGACTTGTTTCATGAGTTTTTATCGTCCGTGAGCTCAACGGTGCGCAGGAAGAAGTCCAGAGTATGCTCAACGGTCTCTTCCATCTCGACGGTCGGTTCCCAGTTCAGGCAGCGTTTTGCGTTACGAATGCTCGGCTTACGATGCTCAACGTCCTGGTAGCCTTTACCGTAGTAATCGCTGCTTTCCACTTCACGGAAACCGGCGAACGGCGGGAAGCGATCGCGCAGCGGGTGGCGCTCGAAGCAGGCAAGCAGCATTTCCGCCAGCTCTTTGATGCTCGCTTCGTTTTCCGGGTTACCGATGTTGATGATCTGACCATCGCAGCGACCGTCTTTGTTCTCAATGATGCGGAACAGCGCTTCGATACCGTCGCTGATATCGGTGAAGCAGCGCTTCTGCTTGCCGCCTTCGATAAGCTTAATCGGCGAACCTTCCACCAGATTAAGGATCAGCTGAGTGATGGCGCGGGAGCTACCGATGCGCGCGGCATTAAGGTTATCCAGACGCGGTCCCATCCAGTTGAACGGACGGAACAAGGTGAACTTGAGGCCGCTCTTATCGCCATAGGCCCAGATCACGCGGTCCAGCAGCTGTTTAGAAACCGAGTAGATCCAACGCTGTTTGTTGATCGGCCCGACCACCAGATTGGAGGTATCTTCGTCGAAGTTTTTGTCGGTGCACATGCCGTACACTTCCGAGGTCGACGGGAAGATGATGCGCTTATTGTATTTCACGCAGTCGCGGATAATTTTCAGGTTCTCTTCGAAATCCAGCTCGAACACGCGCAGCGGGTTACGGGTGTATTCGATAGGCGTGGCGATCGCGACCAGCGGCAGTACCACGTCACATTTCTTAATGTGGTATTCGATCCACTCGGAGTGGATACTGATATCGCCTTCCACGAAGTGGAAACGCGGGTTATCGAGGAAACGGCTGATGGCGTCAGAGCCGATATCCAGGCCGTAAATCTCATAGTTGTCGTCCTGCAACAGACGTTCGGTCAGATGGTTACCGATAAAGCCGTTGACGCCGAGAATCAGCACGCGGGTACGGCGCTTAATCGCCACCACCGGTTTGCTGCTCAGCAACGCGCTGGTCACCAGCCCCAGCGCCTGCGCCAGTTGGGTACCCTGCATATAAACGCCGCGTTCGGTCTGGCCGGTGACAATTTCCAGCGCCCCCTGCTGACAGGCGACCACCAGCGGCGCGACAGAGATCACGGTGCCGGGCTTGGCTGCCGGCAGGTCGGCGCGCACGCGGGATTTCCAGACGATAAATTTGTTCGCGCCGGCATAGGCGAAAGCGCCCGGCCACGGATCGGACACCGCGCGCACCAGATTGTGCAGAGTCTGCGCCGGTTTGTCCCAATCGAGACGCCCATCTTCCGGGGTACGACGGCCAACGTAGGTCGCCTGGCTGTGGTCCTGCGCGCGTTCCTGAGTCTTACCCTCACGGATAGCCGGCAGCGCCTGGCCCAGCAGATCGGAGGCGGCGGCGCACAGTTTACGGTGCAGCGCCAGCGCCGCTTCATCCGGACCGATAGCCACAGCTTGTTGGGCGACGATATCGCCCGCGTCGGCGCGGTTAACCATTCGATGCAGGGTTACGCCGGTTTCACTTTCGCCGTTGACCAGCACCCAGTTCAGCGGCGCGCGACCGCGGTATTTCGGCAGCAGAGAACCATGCAGGTTGAAAGCCCCCTTCGGCGCGATATTCAGGATCTCATCGCACAGCAGGTTGCGGTAGTAGAACGAGAACAGCACATCCGGCTTCATCTCGCGAATACGTTCAATCCACAGCGGATGGTTAACATCTTCCGGCGCCCATACCGGAATACCTTGCTCGGCGGCAATACGGGCAACGGAACCAAAGAAATGGTTTTCGCCAGGGTTATCCGGATGGGTAAAAATAGCGGCGATTTCATAACCGGCATCCAGCAGTGACTGAATACCTGCGCAACCCATATCGTGATAAGCGAAGACTACTGCTTTCATGAACGATCTTCCTCTTGAGACGCCGTTTCCGGCTGACGAACAACACGTTGAATAAAGTAACGGGGACGGGCGCGGACATCGTTATAGATGCGGCCGATATACTCCCCGAGCAGGCCCATACCGACAAACTGGGCGCCGATAAACATGAACAGCACGGCGAAGAGCATGAACACCCCTTCCGCCGCCCACTGTGGACCGAAGGCCAGACGCAGCACCACCAGCAGCAGGCCGAAGGCGAAGCCCAACAGGGCTATCACGCTGCCGAAAATGCTCAGTAAACGCAGCGGGGTGGTGGTCAGACAGGTCACCAGGTCATACATCAGGTTAATCAGACGCATGAAGCTGTATTTGGAGTCGCCGAATTCGCGCTCGGCGTGCATCACCGGGATCTCGACCGCCCGGCGGGCGAAAGTATTCGCCAGAATCGGGATAAAGGTGCTGCGCTCATGGCAGTTGAGCATGGCGTCGATGATATGGCGGCGATAGGCGCGCAACATGCAGCCGTAATCGCCCATGGCTTTACCGGTGGTACGCTGGATCAGGCGGTTAATCATCTTCGAGGCAGATTTACGGAAGATGCTGTCCTGACGGTTCTGGCGCACGGTACCGACCACGTCGTAGCCTTCATCGGCTTTTTCCACCAGCCGCGGGATCTCTTCCGGCGGGTTTTGCAGGTCGGCATCAAGGGTGATGATCAGATCGCCGGTGACATGGCTGAAACCGGCCATAATCGCCGAGTGCTGGCCGTAGTTACGGTTCAACAGCACCGCCACCACGTGGCTGCCTTCGGCTTCGGCGGCCTCGGTCAGCATGCGCGCGGAATCGTCGCTGCTGCCGTCGTCGATCAGCAGAATTTCATATTGGCGCCCTAGCGTCGCACAGGCGGCGTCGGTACGACGCAGCAGCTCCGGCAGACTATCCTGTTCGTTATAAACCGGAATAACCACCGAGACTTTTTTTACGGGAGGATAAGTAAGCATATCAACGTCCTGACAACTGATGTAGCGCGGTAATGACGCGGGTGACATCGTCGTCGGTCATATCCGGGAACAGCGGGATGGAACAAATGCGCGCGCTGTTCCATTCGGTATTCGGTAACGAAACTTCAGGAAAACGCTCGCGGTAATACTTTTGCGTATGGGCCGCGCGAAAGTGCAGACCGGTGCCTATGCCCATGGCTTTGAGTTTTTCCATCAGGGCATCGCGGCTGATGCCGCAGGCCGCTTCATCAACGCGGATAATAAACAGGTGCCAGGCGTGCTGGTGATCCCATGCCGGAACGGTCAGCGGCTTAAACGGGGTATCCGCCAGCTCGCGCAGGTAGCGCTGGGCGATTGCAGCGCGACGTTGATTCGCCTGCGCCAGCTTATCCAACTGCACCAGCGCCAGCGCGGCGTTGATATCGGCCAGATTGTATTTGAAGCCGGGGGTAATCACTTCCGCCTGCGGCGCGCGGCCGTGGGTCTGGCGGTCGTAGGCGTCTACACCCAGGCCGTGGAATTTGAGGCTGCGGATGCGGGAAGCCAGCTCGTCATCATCGGTGACGATAAGCCCCCCTTCGGCGCAGGTCATATTTTTGATCGCGTGGAACGAGAAAATCGCGGTGCCGCGCCAGCCGACGTGGCGGCCCTTATAGTGCGTTCCCGCGGCATGCGCGGCATCTTCGATAACCGGAATACCGTGGCGCTCGCCAACGGCGCGGATCGCATCGATATCCGCAGGCGCGCCCGCGTAGTGGACGGGAATAATCGCTTTCGTCCGCGAGGTGATCGCCGCTTCCACCGCCTCGGGGGTAATCATCAGATTGTCGTGATCGACATCGATCATCACCGGCGTAGCGCCCAGCAGACAGATCATATTCAGCGTCGACACCCAGGTTTGCGAAGGGGTGATCACTTCGTCGCCAGGGCCAATGCCCATCGCCATTAGCGTGACGTGCATACCGCCGGTAGCGGAGCTGACGGCGATGGCGTGGCGGTTGCCGGTCAGTTGGCAAAATGCCTCTTCCAGCGCCTGGTTTTTAGGACCGGTAGTAATCCATCCTGATTGCAAAACTTCACGCAGCGCAGCCAGCTCTGCGTCGCCCATCGACGGGCGCGAAAACGGCAGAAATTCGCTCATCTTTTTCCTGTTCTATTAATAACCCACTAAAAAAGGGGGCCGGTAGAAAGAAATATCCTGCGCCAGCGGACTTAAACAAAATGAAAATGAAGTCGGTTCACCGCCACATTTCATTCCAGGGTATTTCGACGGTTATAAATCTAGTCGCTGTTGCTTAGGATAATATTAAGAAATTAATATTTTTCGCGAGAATAGTAATATCTCATTTAGAATCAGATAGATAGTATTTTCTTATGACAGGAATCAGCAGCAAAAAGCCCCAGTTTCATAGAGAAAACTGGGGCTTAACGGGTAAAAGTAAACGAATCGTCAACCAGCCCGCAATAAATTTTTATTTACGTTTTAATCTATCGGTAAAAATTAGCGTTAGATCACAGAATTATTTCTGCTGTATTACAAATTTGCAGGAAAATCTGCGGGTAATTCATTAGCCGGGCAATTAATTACATCGTTATTATCCGCGCCGCAATCGCGAACAAAGGTGATAGTCGCGAATTCATCAATCACTTCGGTCGGATAGGCCGGGCCGGCGTCACGATAGGCGTTCATTAACGGAATATGATCGTTCTGGAAGCAGACGGTTTTTTCCGGGTTATTCATGATCCAGCGGGGGAAGAATATAGTGCCGTGGAACAGTTTGTCGCCCAGGTTGACGATCAGGCTGACGTCGGTACCGGTTGGTTCGGTCCAGGAAATTTTATAAATGCTTTCGCCTACCCGCACGATGTACGCATGCTGGTCTTTCACCCAACGGTTGGCAACGATGCCGCTGTGAATACGATAGTCCAGAGTGGTGCCATTTTTAACGTAAATTTCGTAGTTCCAGCCGTTGTCGTAGGTATAAACCAGATGTTTACCGATAAAGCCGCTGAGGTCATGTTTGTCGAAAGTGCTCATTATTTATTCTCCTCTGTTTCGTTGAGGTAAGAATACGGCTTTAAAAATTGAATGAATAACGCTATGTTTGGATGAAAATAATCTAATTTTTAGATGAATCATGCACAAGACCACGCTGGAACAATGGGCGCTATTGGAAAAAGTGATTGAGCTGGGCAGCTTTGCCAAAGCCGCGGAAGAGACCAACCGCAGCCAGTCTTCCGTGAGCTATAACCTGGCGCTGCTGCAGGAACGTTTAGGAGTGGCGCTGCTGGCGCCGTCCGGACGGCGAGCGGTGCTGACGCCCGCTGGCGAACTGCTGCTCAATCAGGTGAAACCGTTACTGAAGGCCTTTTCGTGGGTTGAGACCCACGCCGCGACGCTGCGCAACGGCGTACGCACCCGTCTGGATCTGGTCGTCGACAGCATTTTCCCCCGCCAGCGGCTGTTCGCCATTCTGCGTCAGTTTCAGCAACGCTACCCGCAAACTCAGGTTCGGCTGACCGAAGTGCTGGAAAACGTCGATGAGGCAAGCGCCGCCCGCAGCGAGGCCGACGTGATGGTCTTAACGCGTCGCCAGGATATTACCGGACGCGGCGAATGGCTGATGAATATCGACTTTATCGCGGTCGCCCATCGCGACCATCCGCTGTCGCAATCGGATGAATTGCTTGACGACAACGCGCTGGCCCCCTGGCCGCTGATCCGCATTGCCGACCGTAGCGGCGACGCCTCATCCACCCGCGATGCCTGGACCTTTTCTACTATTGATGCCGCTATAGATGCGGTGCTGTATCAGGTGGGATTCGGCTGGTTGCCGGAGGAGCGGATACGCGCACACCTGGAACAGGGCGTGCTGAAAGCGCTGCCGCTGAGCCATGGCGCCCGCCGCGCCACGCCGCTGCATTTGATAGTCAAGCGGGATCTGGCGCCGCTCGATGAACAGGTCACCACCCTGCTGGATTTGTTCAGACAATCGTAATCATATGCTACATATGATTTTGTTATGGTTTTCTCCCAACATATTGATCCAGGTTACTCCTTAAGTATGACAAATTATTAAAATCGTCATACTTTTCGTTCCTTCTGGATGTAAACCTTGTCTATTTTCCGCACCACCTTGCTGGCGCTCTGCGCCTGCATTCCTCTGCTCGCGCCCGCCGCCATGCATGAAATCGCCATCGCCTGGCCGGTTAACGTCGGTCCTCTCAATCCACATCTGTATACGCCGAACCAAATGTTCGCCCAAAGTATGGTGTATGAGCCGCTAGTCAAATATCAGGCTAATGGCCGGGTTACCCCCTGGCTGGCTACCCGCTGGATCCACTCAGCCGATGGTAAAATCTGGCGTTTCACCCTACGTGATGATGTCTACTTCTCCAACGGCGAACCTTTTAACGCCCAGGCCGCGGTGGCCAATTTTCAGGCGGTGCTGGCCAACCGCCAGCGGCACGCCTGGCTGGAGTTGACCAATCAGATAACGGACGTTCAAGCGCTCAGCGATAACGAACTACAAATCACCCTGAAAAGCGCCTACTACCCGTTCCTGCAGGAACTCGCCCTTCCCCGCCCGTTTCGTTTTATCGCCCCCTCGCAGTTTGTTGACGGTAGTACCCAGCGAGGCATCAAGGCGCCCATCGGCACCGGTCCGTGGATGCTGGCCAGCTCGCAGCTTAATCAGCAGGATGTACTGGTACGCAACCCGCGCTACTGGGGCAAAAAACCGGCGCTTGAGAAAGTCACCGTGAAAGTTATCCCTGATGCTACCAGCCGGGCGGTCGCCTTTGAAACCGGTGAAGTTGATCTGCTGTATGGTGATGAAGGGCTATTGCCGCTGGATACGTTCGCCCGTTTTCGCCAGCAGGACGCGTACCGCACGCGTCTTTCCGCCCCGACGCAAACCGTGATGCTGGCGCTCAATACGCTGCAAGCGCCAACGAATGAACTGGCGGTACGCGAGGCGCTTAACTATGCCGTCAATAAACAGGCGCTCATTGACGGCGTGCTGTACGGCACTCAGCAGGTCGCCGATACGCTTTTCGCGCCCTCGGTACCTTACGCGCCGGATAACCTGCTGGCGCGCCGCTTCAATCCGGATAAGGCCCGTACGCTACTGGAAAACGCCGGCTGGACGCTAACGCCCGGCAAGGATATTCGTGAAAAAGACGGGCGCCCGTTGCGACTTGAACTGGCTTTTATCAGCACCGATGCGCTGGCTAAGTCGATGGCGGAAATCATCCAGGCCGACCTGCGCCAGGTAGGTATCGATGTCGGGCTGGTCGGCGAAGAGGAGAGCAGTATCTATGCCCGCCAGCACGATGGCCGCTTCACGATGATCTTCAACCATACCTGGGGAGCGCCATTCGACCCGCACGCGTTTATGAGTTCGATGCGCGTCCCTTCGCACGCCGACTATCAGGCGCAGCGTGGCCTGCCGGATAAGGCAATCATTGATCAAGAGATAGGAGAGGTCCTGACCACCACCGACGAGAGCCGCCGTCGCGAACTGTATCGCGATATCCTCACCCGTCTGCACAACGAAGCGGTCTATCTGCCGATAAGCTACGTCTCGCTGATGTCCGTCGCCCGCAAAACGCTGGGCGAAGTGCCCTTCGCGCCGGTGACCACCGATCTGCCGTTAGAGCTGATTACGCCGGTGGCACCATGATGCTGAAATATCTTCTTCGCCGCCTGCTCCCGCTGCCGTTGATGCTGCTTGCCGCCTCGGCGATCATCTTCCTGTTGTTACGTCTTGGCGCCGGCGACCCGGCGCTGGACTATCTGCGTCTCTCCAACGTGCCACCCACCAGCGAAATGATTGCCGCTACCCGCGAGCAGCTCGGGCTCAATCAGCCGCTGGCGCGGCAGTATCTACACTGGCTGTGGCGCGCGCTACATCTCGATTTCGGCGTCTCCTACGCCAGCCAGCGCCCGGTGCTGGACGACCTGCTGCATTTTCTGCCGGCGACGCTGCAACTCACCGGCGCGGCGCTGGTGATTATTCTGCTGACCTCGCTGCCGCTGGGGATCTGGGCCGCGCGCCATCGCGACCGCTTACCCGATTTCGCCGTACGTTTGATTGCCTTTCTCGGCGTCTCAATGCCCAACTTCTGGCTGGCCTTTTTGCTGGTAATGTTCTTTTCCGTCCATCTGCGCTGGCTACCGGCGATGGGCTACGGCGGCTGGCGACATCTGCTGCTGCCGGCGTTTTCCATCGCCCTGATGTCGCTGGCGATCAATGCCCGTCTGCTGCGCGCCAGCATGCTGGAAGTGTCCAGCCAGCGCCACGTGGTCTGGGCGCGTCTGCGCGGGCTGAGCGAAGGTCAGATTGAGCGGCGGCACGTGCTGCGTAACGCGACCTTGCCGGTGGTGACGGCACTGGGTATGCACATCGGCGAGCTGATTGGCGGCACGATGATCATCGAAAATATCTTCGCCTGGCCCGGCGTCGGTCGCTATGCGGTTTCCGCGATTTTCAATCGCGACTACCCGGTGATCCAATGCTTTACCCTGATGATGGTGGCAGTGTTCGTGCTGGCCAATCTGGCGGTCGACCTGCTTAACGCCGCGCTCGATCCGCGCCTGCGCCGCCATGAGGAGGCCGTCGTATGACGCTGTTCGCGACCTTCCGCTGGCCGGTAAAACTGGCGCTACTCATTATTGCGCTGCTGGCGGCAATCGCCATGAGCAGCGGCTGGTGGCTGCCCTATGACCCGGCGGCCATCGATCTCCATCAACGTCTGCTCTCTCCAGGCGACGCCCACTGGCTCGGCACCGATCATCTCGGCCGGGATATTTTCTCGCGCCTGCTGGCCGCCACCCGCGTCTCGCTGGGCGCGGTGATGGCCTGCCTACTGCTGGTGCTGCTGATAGGCCTTACGGTCGGCGGCAGCGCCGGGATGGTGGGCGGCCGCGTCGATCGCGGCCTGATGCGCCTGGCCGAGCTATTTATGACCTTCCCGACCTCAATACTTTCGTTCTTTATGGTCGGCGTACTCGGTACCGGTCTTAGCAACGTGATTATCGCCATTGCGCTGTCGCACTGGGCCTGGTACGCAAGGATGGTGCGTAACCTGGTGGTCTCTCTGCGCCAGCGCGAGTTTATTCTCGCCGCGCGCCTGAGCGGCGCGGGACATTGGCCGTTGTTCCGTGACCATCTGGCCAGTGCGGTGCTCCCTTCGCTGCTGGTGCTCGCCTCGCTGGATATCGGTCATATGATGCTCCACGTAGCCGGGATGTCGTTCCTCGGCCTCGGCGTCAGCGCGCCAACGGCGGAATGGGGGGTGATGATCAACGACGCCCGCCAGTACATCTGGACGCAGCCGCTGCAAATGGTCTGGCCCGGACTGGCGCTGTTTATCAGCGTGATGGCTTTTAATCTGGTGGGCGACGCGCTGCGCGATCGTCTCGATCCTCAGCTGATCGCGGAGCATAACCACTGATGCCGCAAAAGATCCAACTGGAACAACTTTCGCTCGTCGCCGACCGTCCGCTGGTCAGCGACGTTTCCCTTACCCTGCGCCGCGGTCAGGTGCTGGCGCTGCTCGGCAGTAGCGGCAGCGGTAAATCGCTGACCTGCGCCGCCACGCTCGGTATTTTACCGCCCGGCGTCAGGCAAACCGCGGGCCGGGTGCTGCTCGATGGTATCCCGGTGTACGGCGAACAGCTGCGCGGCGCGACCATCGCCACCATTATGCAAAATCCGCGCAGCGCCTTTAATCCGCTGCACACCATGGCGGCGCATGCGCGGGAGACCTGTCGGGCGACAGGTTACGAAGTCAATAACGCCGCCCTGCTGGCAACGATGGAAGAAGTGGGGCTGGAAAATCCGCTCTCGCTACTTAAGCGCTACCCCTTCGAGATGAGCGGCGGCATGCTGCAGCGGATGATGGTGGCCCTGGCCCTGCTCAGCCGCGCGCCGTTTATTATCGCCGACGAGCCGACCACCGACCTTGATGCCGTCGCCCAGGCGCGCATTCTCGACCTGCTGGCGGATATCGTCGCCAACCGCGGACAGGGGCTGCTGCTGGTGACCCATGATATGGGCGTTGTCGCCCGGCTGGCGCATGACGTGGCGGTGATGGAAAACGGTCGTATTGTTGAACGCTGCGACGTTAACACGCTATTTAGCGCCCCGCAGCACTCGCTCAGCCAGCGCCTGCTGGCCGCTCATCTGGCGCTGTATGGCCTGGAGAAAACACCATGAATTTACTCAGCGTAAACGCAGTGAGCCACGATTACCCCCATCATGGCCCGGTATTGCGCGATATCCAGTTCGACATCGCCTCCGGTGAAACGATGGCGCTGCTCGGGCGCAGCGGCTGCGGCAAAAGTACCCTGGCGCGGATGCTGGTCGGTCTCGAAACGCCGCGGTATGGCGAGGTCGCCTGGCGCGGCGCGTCGCTGACCTCCCTGAAGGGGGAGGCGATCGGCGCCTTTCGCCGCGATATTCAGCTGGTGTTTCAGGATGCCATTAGCGCGGTGAATCCGCGCAAAACGGTGCGCGAGATTATCAACGAGCCGCTGCGGCACCTGTTTAGTTTATCGCACGATGAGCGTACGCAGCGGGTGGAGGAGATGCTGCTGGCGGTTGACCTCGCCCCGGCGCTGCTCGACAAGCGTCCGGCGCAGCTCAGCGGCGGACAGCTGCAGCGCGTGTGCCTGGCGCGGGCGCTGGTGGTCCGGCCGCAGCTATTAATTCTCGACGAAGCGGTATCGAATCTCGATCTGATGCTTCAGGCGGAAATTATCGCCCTGCTCAAACGCCTGCAGGCGCAGTTCGCCACCGCCTGCCTGTTCATCACCCACGACCTGCGGCTGGTGGAGCGTTTTTGCCAGCGGGTGCTGGTGATGGAGAGCGGACGTATCGTCGAAACGGCAACGGTTAGTCTGCCGCTGCGCCTTACATCCGCTGCCGGACAGGCGCTACAGCGCGCGGTGCTCCCGCCCTTTCCCCACACTCTGCTTAACGAGGCCATGCCATGCAGCGCGTAACCCTGACTCTGGATGATGACCTGCTGGCCGCGCTCGACGCGCACAGCGCCCACCGCGGCTATCACAACCGCTCAGAAGCGGTGCGCGATATTCTGCGTGACGCGCTCCACCACAATCCGCTGCAACAGGCGGCGCAGCGCGGCTATGCGGTCCTGTCGTACGTGTATGAGCATGAAAAACGCGAACTGGCGAGCCGGCTGGTCGCCTCTTCGCATCAGCATCACGATCTCTCGGTCGCCACGTTACATGTCCACATCAATCATGATGACTGTCTGGAGATCGCGGTGCTGAAAGGCAACATGGACGAAGTACAGCATTTTGCCGACGAGGTGATTGCCCAGCGCGGCGTGCGGCATGGGCATTTGCAGTGTTTAGCGGATGATAATTAAAACGATGGCAATTTGATGCAGACTGTTTTAAGCCTGTTTGAGACGTTCATTGAGCGTCTCAAGGATCCAGGTATTTACGGAAACCTGCTCCTCTGCAGCGGCGGAGCTAAGACGCTCGCCAAATGATTCAGGATAGCGCAATGTGAAGGTTTTCAGCTTTTCCGGCTGAGCGTAAGGCTCGATGCCCGCTTCACGACAATCAGCAAGATATTCCTGTAATGATATCTCGCCCTCCTGTTGTAACCCTTGAATGCTATCGGAAACAAAATCGCAATATCCTGATAATCCCAGGAACTTACCGCGGAATGCATTGAGTTCAGGCACGTAGTTGATAACAGCAGGCTGCCCGGCAATCTCCATTGAATTTGGCGTTTTAGGTTTGATCATGGTTTTACCCCTCCTTGCCGCATGAGTTCACCTACTGAAATCATTTTTCTGATAGCACAATGTGAAGTCAACTTCTTACCAGGCAAACTTTGTTTATCAACAGTTGATAAACCACATAAACTATACGCTTTGTGAATTATCCCTGTTCGCCAATAATGGCGCCTCATTTAACGATCTCGTTATGGCGAGGCTCCTGCATAAATACAAGTTACCGCCCTGTTGGTATCGAGAGAGACCACTCAGGGAAATACAGGCTTCCATCGAATCAAGGTGTTGCCAAGGTAACTTCTGGCGGTCATAACCGTTCAGATACGTTATGCAGTGCTAAAACCAGGACGTAGGGATCTGCCTGCGCTAACCCTGTCTTGTTCGCCCCTATGAGTGATTTTTTATAGGGATTTTAATCATGTCTTCCATTCAACTCTGCGCCGCGCATCAGGCGACCTCTGGCTTCGACGGCGATGCGATCGCCCAGTACATGCGTACCGATTTTATTACGTTGCAGGAACATTTCAGCGTCCATGAGGCGCGTGAACACTTTATCTCGCAGCTCGCCAGCGACGATATCCCCGGCCAGGTATTTGTCGTCGCCGGTAACAAGCTGCGCGGCAGCTTATCAGTCAAAAAACTATTGCAGGAGGTAGAGGTAGGCCAGTCTATTCGCTACCTGATGGACAGCTGTCTGTTCCGCGTTAAACCCGACGATGAGCGCCCTCAGGTCATTGCCGAACTCACCGAGCGCGGCCTCGATCTGGTGCCGGTTGTCGATAAAGGCGAGCTGGTCGGCTGCCTGATGGAAAAGGAGATAGCCCATCTGCTGGAGGATGACGTCACCGAAGACGCCCAGCTGCAAGGGGCGACGCTACCGCTGGAAAAACCGTATCTGGAAATCAGTCCGTGGACGCTGTGGAAGAAACGCTCGGTCTGGCTGCTACTGTTATTTGTTGCCGAAGCCTACACCAGCAGCGTGCTACAGCATTTTGAAGAGGCGCTGGAATCTGCCATCGCGCTGGCCTTCTTCATCCCGTTACTGATCGGCACCGGCGGCAACAGCGGAACTCAGATAACCTCAACGCTGGTGCGTTCGATGGCGTTGGGTGAAGTCCGCTTACGTGACATGGGACGGGTTATCCGCAAAGAGGTGTCGACCTCGTTTCTGATTGCCCTGACCCTGGGTCTGGCGGGCTGCCTGCGCGCCTGGATGATGGGGATTGGCATGGAAATCACGCTGATCGTCAGCCTGACGCTGGTCTGCATTACTCTGTGGAGCGCGGTGGTGTCTTCGGTTATTCCGATGTTGCTTAAGCGGATCGGTATCGACCCGGCGGTGGTTTCCGCGCCGTTTATCGCCACGCTGATTGATGGCACCGGGCTGATTATCTATTTCAAAATCGCCCAGTATTTTCTTGGGCTGAACTGATCGAAACAGCCCGGGCGCCAGGGTGCCCGGGCTCTCGGATTAAATTTCCGCCAATGCCTGCGCGCAGGCCCAGGCGCTTGACCACGCCCACTGGAAGTTATAGCCGCCGAGCCAACCGGTGACGTCCATCACTTCACCGATAAAGTAAAGCCCCGGCGCTTTGCGCGCCTCCATGGTGCGTGACGAAAGCTCGTTGGTATCCACGCCGCCGAGCGTCACTTCCGCAGTACGATAACCTTCAGTGCCGTTCGGCTGCACGCGCCACGCGGTTAGCGTCTCCACCAGTGCCTGCTGATCGCGAACGTTCAGTTGCTTCAGTGTCACATCAGGTATTTGCCCAAGCTGCTGTAAACATTCGACCAGCCGCTTCGGCAACTGCATCGCGAGGGTATTTTTCAGGCTTTGGTTCGGATGAGCGCCCCGCTGCTCGTTGAGGAACGCCTCAAGATCGCAGTCCGGCAGCAGGTTGACGGTGACAAACTCGCCGGGCTGCCAGTAGCTGGAAATCTGCAGCACCGCCGGGCCGGAAAGGCCGCGATGGGTAAACAGCAAATTTTCGCGGAACAGCGTACCGTTCTCGGCGGTAATGGTAGCAGGAACCGAAACGCCGGAAAGCACCTGCAGCTGTTCAAGCAGCGGTTTATGCAGGGTAAACGGCACCAGCCCGGCGCGGGTCGGCAATACCTTCAGGCCAAACTGCTCGGCTACCTTGTAGCCAAACGGCGACGCGCCGAGCCCCGGCATCGACAGGCCGCCGGAGGCGATCACCAGCTTCTTCGCCGCCAGCGTTTCACCGTTAACCTGTAGCCGGTAGCCTTGTTCATCGCGCTCGACGCTAAGAATTTCGCTGCGCAGACGGATCTGTACGCCGCCCTTTTCACATTCCGACAGCAGCAGATTGACGATTTGCTCCGCTGAATCATCACAAAACAGCTGGCCCAGCGTTTTCTCATGCCAGGCAATGCCATATTTACCGACCAGTTCTATAAAATCCCACTGGGTGTAGCGCGCCAGCGCAGATTTGCAAAAATGCGGGTTTTGGCTGAGATATGCCGCGGGTTCGACATACATGTTGGTAAAGTTGCAGCGTCCGCCGCCGGACATCAGGATTTTGCGCCCCGGCTTTTTGCCATTATCGAGCAGCAGCACCCGGCAGCCCAACTGCCCCGCCTGCGCCGCACAAAACATTCCCGCCGCACCGGCGCCGATCACAATGGCATCAAACCTTTCCACTCAACTTTCCTCATTCCCGAATTGTCGGGAATTGTAAATATTTCACTCTGGTCACACCAGCACGAAAAAAACAACATTCAGTTACGTCTTTGAAAGATATAGGATTACTCCCAACCGGGTAAAACCCAAACAGGAAGAAAATCAAAAAAAGTCTATATTTCACTTTGCCCGCGCCGCTAAAGTCACTGATAATGCGCCGCGTTCATGTCCTCAAAATGGCGTAACGTCCTATGCTACATTTATTTGCCGGTCTGGATTTACATACCGGACTATTATTATTGCTTGCTTTAGCTTTTGTACTGTTTTACGAAGCGATTAACGGTTTTCATGATACCGCAAACGCTGTTGCAACGGTGATCTACACTCGCGCAATGCGGTCGCAGCTTGCTGTTGCGATGGCGGCACTCTTCAACTTTTTCGGCGTTCTGCTGGGCGGTCTCAGCGTAGCCTATGCCATCGTGCATATGCTGCCAACGGACCTGCTGCTTAACATGGGTTCCGCACATGGCCTCGCCATGGTGTTCTCTATGCTGCTGGCGGCCATCATCTGGAACCTCGGAACCTGGTATTTTGGCCTCCCGGCCTCCAGTTCTCACACCCTGATTGGCGCCATCATCGGTATTGGTTTAACCAATGCGCTGATGACCGGTACTTCAGTGGTGGATGCGCTGAATATCCCGAAAGTCATCGGCATTTTTGCCTCGCTTATCGTCTCGCCGATCGTTGGCCTGGTGGTAGCGGGCGGCCTGATTTTCATTCTGCGTCGTTACTGGAGCGGTACCAAAAAACGTGCTCGTATCCACCTGACCCCAGCGGAACGCGAAAAGAAAGACGGTAAGAAAAAACCGCCGTTCTGGACCCGTATCGCGCTGATCCTGTCCGCTATTGGCGTGTCGTTCTCGCACGGCGCCAACGATGGGCAGAAAGGCATTGGTCTGGTCATGCTGGTACTGATTGGCGTCGCGCCGGCGGGCTTCGTGGTCAACATGAACGCGTCAGGTTACGAAATCACTCGTACCCGCGATGCGGTCAACAACGTGGAAACCTTCTTCCAACAGCGTCCTGAGCTGCTGAAGAAAGCCACCGGCGTTGATCAACTGGTTCCGTCGCCGGAGACCAACACCGCGGCCAACGGCGAGTTCCACTGCCATCCGGCGAACACCATCAATGCGCTTGACCGCGTGAAGACGATGCTCACCGGAACGGAAAGCTACGATTCGCTGTCAGTGGATCAGCGCGGCCAGCTGCGTCGTATTATGCTCTGCATCTCCGACACCACCGACAAAGTGGCCAAACTGCCGGATGTGAGCTCTGACGACCAGCGCCTGCTGAAGAAACTGAAAACCGATATGCTGAGCACCATCGAGTATGCGCCAATCTGGATCATTATGGCGGTCGCGCTGGCGCTGGGTATTGGTACCATGATCGGCTGGCGCCGCGTGGCGACCACTATCGGCGAGAAGATTGGTAAGAAGGGTATGACCTACGCGCAAGGTATGTCCGCACAGATGACCGCTGCGGTGTCTATCGGCCTTGCAAGCTACACCGGGATGCCTGTTTCTACCACCCACGTGCTCTCCTCCTCGGTTGCGGGGACGATGCTCGTTGATGGCGGCGGCCTGCAGAAGAAAACCGTCACCAGCATCCTGATGGCATGGGTTCTCACCCTGCCGGCAGCCATTTTGCTGTCAGGCGTGCTGTACTGGCTGGCTCTGAAGCTTATCTAAGCAGTAGTCATGCGAAAAATGGGTCAGGAAACTGGCCCATTTTTTTTGCCGTCTATTCAGCGCAGCTCAATGCCAGATAAGCAGCGCAATCATACTCACCAGCACCAGACCACATAGCGCGCTGGTCAGGATGAACTGCCGGCGAACACGCTCACAGCGACGAATAAACTCGTCATCATGATGATCGCGATATCGTTGGGCATAGATATACCAAACCAGCCGCATTTGTTTACTGGGCTGCCCATGCGAGGTGAAAAAACCTCCGCCATCAACATATTGATAGAGCAAGGGATCGCAACCACGTAGCACAACCAATAATGCACGCAACGATGAGAAGTAGCGTGCCATATTCACCACACAAACGATACACAGGGCCCAAAACAGCGCAACAGTGCTGATCATACTTCCTCCCCGGCGACCCATCCACGGAGATCCCTCCGGGACTACCGCTCCCCAATATCATCCAACCCACCGTACAGTAAAAGAGTGCGATACCGGTCACGTTTATTTATCCAACCGGCTCATTAAATAGTGTAGGAGATCAGTTAATTTTTTTACCACAAGGTTAATCGTTATCAATACGTAAGACGGAATAATTTGTTTAACTAAGGGTGAACCAGGTGCATTGACGGAGTGCGAGGGGCGCTATATTGTAGAAATTATCTTCTACAATTAAGTCCTTAAAGGCTTAGCCCCCCGCGAATCTAGCTTGCAGGACGCGGGCGAATCGGCAGCACAGGCTGTCTGGTCCAACGGTCATCGACAACTTATGGAAGGAGTAACACTATGGCTTACAAACACATTCTTATTGCAGTAGACCTATCACCGGAAAGCAAAGTGCTGGTAGAGAAAGCGGTTTCTATGGCGCGCCCCTACAATGCGAAAGTTTCCCTGATTCACGTGGATGTGAATTACTCCGACCTCTACACCGGTCTTATCGATGTCAATCTGGGCGACATGCAGAAACGCATCTCTGAAGAGACGCACCACGCGCTGACCGAGCTTTCCACTAACGCCGGCTACCCGATTACCGAAACCCTGAGCGGCAGCGGCGATCTTGGCCAGGTGCTGGTCGACGCGATCAAAAAATACGATATGGACCTGGTGGTCTGCGGTCACCATCAGGACTTCTGGAGCAAGCTGATGTCCTCCGCGCGTCAGTTGATCAACACCGTTCACGTTGATATGCTGATCGTACCGTTGCGCGACGAAGAAGACGAATAATCCGCTTCTCCTCGCCAGCCAACGCCCGCACCTGCGGGCGTTTTTGTTTTTATGCTGTATCCCGCCTGAAGCGCACCGACCACATCAGGATATCAATCCAGATAATTAATATCGGTTAGTGTGATCAACCATTTATCAGAAATAATATCTATATAATAATCTATACATTCAGCCAATGACCGCATCATGATGGGTCATCAGACTTTTTCGGCGCGTTTTGGCAGACGCGTTCATACTTTTTGGGATAGCACTAAAAGGCGAAGGAATATGAAAACAACTGCACCTACGGGCTTGCTGCAGCAACCCCGTCCGTTCTTCATGATCTTTTTTGTAGAGTTATGGGAGCGTTTTGGCTATTACGGCGTCCAGGGCATCCTGGCGGTGTTCTTTGTTAAACAGCTTGGTTTCTCTCAGGAACAGGCATTTATCACCTTTGGCGCCTTCGCGGCGCTGGTCTACGGCCTCATTTCCATTGGCGGCTATGTCGGTGACCATCTGCTGGGAACCAAACGCACGCTGGTGCTCGGCGCCGTCGTGCTGGCTATCGGCTACTTTATGACCGGCCTGTCGCTGCTCAAACCCGATCTTATCTTTATCGCGCTTGGCACGATCGCCGTCGGCAACGGTCTGTTTAAAGCCAATCCCGCGAGCCTACTGTCAAAATGCTATCCGCCTAAAGATGCCCGTCTCGACGGCGCCTTCACCCTGTTTTATATGTCGATTAACATCGGTTCGCTGCTGTCGCTGTCGCTGGCGCCGGTTATTGCCGATAAGTTTGGCTACGCGGTAACCTACAACCTGTGCGGCGCCGGGCTTATCGTCGCGTTGCTGGTCTACTTCGCCTGCCGCGGAATGGTGAAAGATATCGGTTCCACCCCGGATCACCAGCCGCTGAGTTTCCGTAATCTGCTGTACGTGCTGGTCGGCACCGTGGTGATGATTTTCCTCTGCGCCTGGCTGATGCATAACGTTAAAATCGCCAACCTGGTGCTGATTGTGCTGTCCATCGTGGTGACGATTTTCTTCTTCCGCGAAGCTTTTCGCCTCGATAAAACCGGCCGCAACAAGATGTTCGTCGCCTTCATCCTGATGCTCGAAGCGGTGGTGTTTTATATCCTGTACGCCCAGATGCCGACCTCGCTCAACTTCTTCGCCATCAATAACGTGCATCACGACATTCTCGGCATGACGATTAACCCGGTGAGTTTCCAGGCGTTGAATCCGTTCTGGGTGGTGGTCGCCAGCCCGGTACTGGCGGCTATCTACACCCGTCTTGGCAACAAAGGCAAAGACCTGACCATGCCGATGAAATTCACTCTCGGCATGTTCCTGTGCGCGCTGGGCTTTCTGACCGCCGCGGCGGCCGGGATGTGGTTTGCCGACCCGCAGGGACTGACCTCGCCGTGGTTTATCGTGCTGGTTTATCTGTTCCAGAGTCTCGGCGAACTGCTGATTAGCGCCCTGGGACTGGCGATGGTTGCCGCGCTGGTGCCGCAGCGGCTGATGGGCTTTATTCTGGGGATGTGGTTCCTGACTCAGGCCGCCGCGTTCCTGATGGGCGGCTATGTCGCGACCTTCACCGCGGTACCGGAAAATATAACCGACCCCCTGCAGACGCTACCGATCTACACCAACGTGTTCAGTAAAATTGGCCTCGTGACCCTGGCGGTGACGGTGGTGATGGCCTTTATGGTGCCGTGGCTGAACCGGATGATAAATACCCCAGCCAGCGCCGAGTAACCCGTTAGCCGCCCCGGCGACAACCGCCGGGGCGAGAATAAAAGGCGGCAACGGCCGCCATTATTTTAATCTAGAGAACAAATGAAAAGCTGGCTTTAATATATATTTATAATATGTCTGTAGTAGAGCAAGCATAATTCTCAGTTTTCTCCCCACCACACTTTTTCCCCGCCTTATTATGCTAGAGTACATTACAGCGCGTCAGGCCTCACCTCATAAAAATGGCAAACTACGTTCATATTTATACGTAATCATGCGGCGAATAATATAAAAGGAATTATTATGAATAATGGGTTTAAAAGGGATAACTTGCTCCAGATACTGAGCGAATTATTGCCAAATGAAACCATTGATGAACGGAAATATGTTCATGGTCTTATTCGTTCGAAGCCAGCGGTGCTGTACTTCGCCGATACACAAATAGTCCAGCTCAATCTTTCATTGTTTTATGATTACAAAGATAATTACCAGCGCATCCCTTATACTGATATACGCGAAATTAAAATGCGCAACGTTCTCTGGCGAAAGTTCGCGCTCATATATACCAATCCGATCGCGCCCATTGAAGTTGAAATGCCCGGCAAATGCCTCGGTTGCCCATGGCAGGCTGAAAACTTAAGCTATCTATTAGAGAATGATTTCTTTCAGAATAGTTGGCCTCATTAGGCCTTATTAAGTAGATACTGTTATCGGTTGGCAACTTTTTAAGGGTTTTTCCCGGACGCGGCGCGTTGCGCCTTCTCCGGGCTACCAAATCGCATCGTGCTGTAGCCCCGGTAAGCGGCAGCGCCACCGGGGGATTTTGAGATCGCCAGCACCAGTAGTGTCAGCCATCATGATTAATTACTTAAAGGCAGGCCGCACGGACCGTAGATACTATTATCGGTTGGCAACTTTTTTAGTCCGGGAAAAAGAGTTGTTTTTTATTATTTCAGAGCAGATTGCGCTCCCGATATTTCTTCTGCGTTATGTCTCTCATGGCGCAGGGAGCGCACAGAGGGCTCTGGCCGCCAACACCGGCAGTTTCAGTAGCCATGGGGACAAAGTAGAGATCTTAAGCTCGCAATGGCGCGGACCGTAAGTCGGGTAAGGCGTTAGCCGCCACCCGACAAAAAACGACACCGCGAGTAGCGAGCCCAGGTAAGGCGTAAGCCGTAGCCCGGATAAGGCGCGTTGCGCCGCTATCCGGGAGATACAATCACGGCGTAATATTACTCCGGCGTACCGGCATAAATATCAAACCGATGCCCTTTGGTCACCACCGCGTTCGGCGTGGCGACATCCGCCAGCGGCGGCGCATAATCCGGACGCTTCACCACCACTCGTTTGGTCGCCAGCTGTCGCGCCGGCGCCAGCAGGCCATCGGCGTCTAAATCCGGCCCTACCAGCGACTGAAATACCCGCATCTCTTTTTTGACCAGCGCGCTTTTCTGCTTATGGGGAAACATTGGATCCAGATACACCACCTGCGGGCGCGGGGTGATATCGGTCAGCGCATTCAGACTGGAAGCATGAATCAGCTGCAGGCGCTCCTGCAGCCAGCCGCCGATCTCCGCATCGGCATAGCCACGTTTCAAACCATCGTCGAGCAGCGCGGCGACCACCGGATTACGCTCCAGCATCCGCACGCGGCAGCCGACCGACGCCAGCACAAAGGCATCACGCCCCAGGCCGGCGGTGGCGTCGACAACATCCGGCAGATAATCGCCTTTAATACCCACCGCTTTGGCTACCGCTTCGCCGCGGCCGCCGCCAAACTTGCGCCGATGGGCCATCGCCCCGCCGACGAAATCGACAAAGATGCCGCCAAGTTTGGGCTCATCACGCTTGCGCAGTTCCAGATGCTCGGCCGTCAACACCAGCGCCATCGGATTCTCAGCATCATGCTCCAGCTCCCAACGGGTGGCCAAAACAGATAAGGCGCCGTCACCGGCGCCTGTTTCATCAATTAAGCAGATCTTCACGTAGCAATCAGCCTTTGATCCCGTAATGCTCAAGCATCGCGTCCAGCTGCGGCTCGCGCCCGCGGAAGCGTTTGAACAGCACCATCGGCTCTTCGGAACCGCCGCGGCTCAGGATATTGTCGAGGAATGACTGACCGGTTTCGCGGTTGAAAATCCCCTCTTCTTCGAAGCGCGAGAAGGCATCCGCCGCCAGCACGTCGGCCCACAGGTAGCTGTAGTAGCCCGCCGCGTAGCCGCCCGCAAAGATGTGGCTGAATGCATGCGGGAAGCGGCCCCAGGTTGGGCCAGGCACCACGGCGACCTGCTTTTTAATCTCGGCCAGCGTCTCGAGGATTTTCGCCCCCTGCTCCGGCGAGTATTCCGCGTGTAGACGGAAATCGAACAGACCGAACTCCAGTTGGCGCAGAATAAACATCGCCGCCTGGTAGTTTTTCGCCGCCAGCATTTTCTCCAGCAGTTCCTGCGGCAGCGGTTCACCGGTTTCGTAATGACCGGAGATAAAGGCCAGCGCTTCCGGCTCCCAACACCAGTTTTCCATAAACTGGCTCGGCAGCTCGACCGCATCCCACGGCACCCCGCTGATGCCGGAAACGCCAGCGGTATCAATGCGGGTCAGCATGTGGTGCAGACCATGGCCGAACTCGTGGAACAGGGTAATTACTTCATCGTGCGTGAACAGCGCCGGTTTGCCGTTTACCGGGCGGTTGAAGTTACAGGTCAGATAAGCGACCGGTTTTTGCAAGGAGCCATCCAGTTTACGCATCTGGCCGACGCAGTCGTCCATCCACGCCCCGCCGCGTTTATGTTCGCGAGCATACAGGTCGAGATAGAAGCTGCCGCGCAGCTCGTTATTTTCGTCATACAGCTCGAAGAAACGCACTTCCGGATGCCACACATCGACATCGGTACGCTCTTTGGCGGTGATGCCATAAATGCGCTTAACCACTTCAAACAGGCCGTTAACGGCTTTGTTTTCCGGGAAATACGGGCGCAGCTGCTCATCGCTGATGCTGTAGAGATGCTGTTTCTGTTTTTCGCTGTAGTAAGCGATATCCCACGGTTGCAGTTCATCGACGCCAAACTCGGCTTTGGCGAAAGCACGCAGCTGAGCTAGCTCTTTCTCGCCCTGAGGACGCGCGCGTTTTGCGAGGTCGGTCAGGAAATCGAGCACCTGCTGCGGGTTTTCGGCCATTTTGGTGGCCAGAGATTTAAAGGCGTAGCTGTCAAAGCCCAACAGTTGCGCCAGTTCGTGACGCAGCGCGAGGATCTCCGCCATCACCGGGCTGTTATCCCATTTACCAGCGTTCGGGCCCTGATCGGAGGCGCGGGTGGAATAGGCGCGATACATCTCTTCGCGCAGCGCCTGATTGTCGCAGTAGGTCATCACCGGCAGATAGCTCGGGATATCCAGCGTCAGCAGATACCCTTCCTGCTCTTTCGCCTGCGCCTGGGCCTGAGCGGCGGCCAGCGCGCTTTCCGGCATGCCAGCGAGATCGGCGACGTCGGTCACCAGCTTGTTCCAGCCCATGGTGGCATCAAGCACGTTGTTGCTGTACAGATTGCCAAGCTCAGAGAGGCGCGCGGCGATTTCGCCGTAGCGTTTCTGCGCTTCTGCCGGCAGGCCAATACCGGATAATTCGAAATCGCGCAGGGCGTTATCGACCGCTTTTTTCTGCGCGGTATTCAAGGTGGCGTAGTTATCGCCGTCGCGCAGATCGCGGTAGGCTTTATACAGGCCTTCATGCTGGCCGACCCAGGTGCTGTACTCGGAGAGCAGCGGCAGCGTCTGTTCGTAGGCTTCACGCAGTTCCGGGCTGTTTTTTACCGAATTCAAATGGCTGATTGGCGAGAAGATGCGTCCCAGCACATCGTCCACTTCCGCCAGCGGCTGGCAAAGATTTTCCCAGCTATACGGCGCGCCGTGCGCCACCGCGCTTTCCACCGCGGCCCGGCAATCATCCAGCGCTTTGGTGACCGCAGGGACCACGTGCTCTGGTTTAATCGCAGAAAAAGGCGGCAATGAAAAAGGCGTCAGTAATGGATTGGTCATATGCGCTGTCCTGTTGAAGAAGGTGAATGAAGCGCGCGTTCCGGCGCTTTTGCATGAGATCTAGAATGGGGGATAGTTGCGGGAATTTCAATGACAGGCGGTGCGACAGCGGCAATCCTGGGCGAACTGCGGTAAACTGTCGGTTAACTTGTTTACTTCCCGGAATCTCTGCATCCATGCTCAGTTATCGCCACAGCTTTCACGCAGGCAACCACGCCGACGTCCTTAAACACACCGTTCAGAGTTTGATCATTGAATCGCTGAAAGAGAAAGAAAAACCGTTTCTCTACCTGGACACCCACGCCGGTGCGGGCCGCTATCAGCTGAGCGGCGAGCACGCCGAACGTACTGGCGAATACCTTGAAGGCATCGCCCGTATCTGGCAGCAGGACGATCTGCCGACCGAGCTGGAGCCGTATATTTCGGTCGTCGAGCACTTCAACCGCAGCGGCCAGCTGCGTTACTACCCGGGTTCGCCGCTTATCGCGCGCCAGCTGCTGCGCGAGCAGGACAGCCTGCAGATGACCGAACTGCACCCGAGCGACTTCCCGCTGCTGCGCGCCGAGTTCCAGAAAGACAGCCGCGCGCGCGTCGACAAAGCCGATGGCTATCAGCAGCTGAAGGCCAAGCTGCCGCCGGTTTCCCGTCGCGGTCTGATTCTTATCGACCCGCCGTACGAAATTAAAACCGATTATCAGGCGGTGGTCACCGGGATTAACGAAGGTTATAAACGCTTCGCCACCGGCACCTACGCGCTGTGGTATCCGGTGGTGCTGCGCGCGCAAATCAAACGCATGATTAAAGATTTAGAAGCCACAGGTATTCGCAAAATTCTGCAAATCGAGCTGGCGGTGCGTCCGGACAGCGACCAGCGCGGCATGACCGCCTCCGGGATGATCGTCATCAACCCGCCGTGGAAGCTGGAACAGCAGATGAATAACGTGCTGCCGTGGCTGCACAGCAAACTGGTTCCAGCCGGTACCGGTCACGCGACCGTAAGTTGGATCGTACCGGAGTAATCGCAACCATCGGTGGAACCTTTTAAGCCTCGCGCTACAATCGCGGCAATTAACGATTAAGGACATATGGGCATGAGCAAACATTATGATTACCTCGCCATCGGCGGCGGCAGCGGCGGTATCGCCTCGATTAACCGTGCGGCGATGTACGGCCAGAAGTGCGCGCTGATTGAAGCCAAAGAGCTGGGCGGCACCTGCGTCAACGTCGGCTGCGTGCCGAAAAAAGTGATGTGGCATGCGGCGCAGATCCGCGAAGCGATTCATCTGTATGGCCCGGATTATGGTTTCGATACCACCATCAATCATTTCGACTGGGATAAGCTGGTCGCCAGCCGCAGCGCCTATATTGACCGTATTCATACCTCTTACGACAACGTACTGGGTAAGAATAACGTTGATGTTATCAAAGGGTTCGCGCGCTTTGTCGATGCCCACACCGTGGAAGTCAACGGCGAGACCATTACCGCCGATCATATCCTGATCGCCACCGGCGGCCGACCGAGCCATCCGAACATTCCGGGTGTGGAATACGGTATTGATTCCGACGGTTTCTTCGAACTGCCGGCGTTGCCGAAGCGCGTAGCGGTAGTCGGCGCGGGCTATATTGCCGTTGAACTGGCCGGCGTGATTAACGGCCTCGGCGCCGAAACCCACCTGTTCGTGCGTAAACACGCGCCGCTGCGTAGCTTCGATCCATTGATTGTTGAGACTCTGGTGGAAGTGATGAACGCCGAAGGCCCGCAGCTGCACACCAACGCAATTCCGAAGGCGGTAGTCAAGAATGCCGACGGCAGCCTGACTCTGGAGCTGGAAGATGGCCGCAGCCAGACCGTAGATTGCCTGATTTGGGCGATTGGCCGCGAACCGGCGACCGATAACTTCAACCTGGCGGCAACGGGCGTTAAAACCAACGATAAAGGCTACATCATCGTTGATAAGTTCCAGAACACCAACGTACCGGGCATCTACGCGGTGGGCGATAATACTGGCGCCGTCGAGCTGACGCCGGTCGCCGTGGCCGCAGGCCGTCGTCTGTCCGAACGCCTGTTTAACAACAAGCCGGAAGAGCACCTCGACTACAGCAATATCCCGACCGTAGTCTTCAGCCACCCGCCAATCGGCACCGTCGGCTTAACCGAGCCGCAGGCGCGCGAGCAGTACGGCGATGACGCCGTGAAGGTGTACAAATCGTCCTTCACCGCGATGTATACCGCCGTGACCTCTCACCGCCAGCCGTGCCGTATGAAGCTGGTCTGCGTCGGTCCGGAAGAAAAGATTGTCGGTATTCACGGTATCGGCTTCGGAATGGATGAGATGCTGCAGGGCTTTGCGGTAGCGCTGAAGATGGGCGCCACCAAAAAAGACTTCGACAACACTGTTGCCATTCACCCGACCGCAGCGGAAGAGTTTGTCACCATGCGTTAATCCGCACAGCCCCGTCTCAGGACGGGGCTTCATTATTGCTCCGTCACCAGATTACGCAGGATCTGATGGCCGATGTAGTTACTCCAGTTAAAGCTGTTTTGCAGCACCACCACCGCATTCTGATTCGCTTTATCGAAGCCGATATAGCTTGAATAGCCGCCGATGTAACCCACCTGATAGGTCAATTGCTGCTGACCAAACGTATCGGTCACCCAGGCAATGTTCGCTGCTTCAATTTGCCGCGGATAATAATCGACGCTAACGTCCCTGAATGCCTTATCCAGCGCCGTCTGCCCCGTGGGCGCGAAGTGAGCGCGGGCATAATTAATCAGATCGCCGGCGTCGCTGTACAGACTCGCCGCGCCAACCATGTTATTGGTGAACTGCCAGTCCGGCGTCAGCGCGCCGCGCGGTTTAAATTTCGGCTGATCGCCTGCATGTCCCAGCGCCCGCCACGGGTATTCGCGCAGCGTTTGCGGCTGGAAGCTGGTATTCCCCATCGCCAACGGCCGGAAGATCATCCGTGAAGCCAGCGTCTCAATCGATTCGCCGGTTTGGTATTTGAGGATATATCCCAGTATCGCAAAACCAAGGTTGGAGTAGCCCGGCTCGCGTTCCTGCGGCGCATTGAAGTTGCTCAGATAGCTCAACACGCCATCGGCATCGAGCTCGTGATAGAAGTTTTCACCGTCGTTAAGATAGGCCAATAGATGCTCAAGCGACAGCATATTCATCGGCTGACGCGGCAGCCCGGAGGTATGGGTGACCAGCTGCAGCAAGGTTATCTTACGGGCATCTTCGCTCAGCGCCGTACCCGGCGGCAGCAGAGTTTGTAAGGTGTCGTTCCAGTGCAAACGCCCCTTGTTAACCAGCATCGTCACCACTTCAGCGGTTACGCCTTTACTTAACGAGCCGAGGGCAAAAAGCGTTTGCGGGGTTATCGGGTAGCGCTGCTTATCATCCGTCACGCCGAAGCAGTGAAATTCAGCCGGACCGTTGTGATGAATAACCGCCACCACCACGCCGCTAACCTGCTTTTCACGCATGTAATGGCTGACGAAAGCGTCGATGGAAAGCCGCTGCCCATCATTCCCCACCAGGCTGGTTTCATTGCTGGGCGGACTCATTTGCGACAGCGTGCCGGAACAGCCTGAAACCAACAGTAATGCCAATAGCACAAGGCCTAACCGCCTGTTCAAACTTCACCTACCTGCCGCGCATTTTGGGATGAGATAAAAAATAGACGCGGATCGTAGCGGTATTACTCCGCCAGCGCAAAGCGAATACGCTGAAAAATAAATAAGCTCCAGGCTTAGGACGCTACGCCACGCCGTTATTGCCATGGCGCATAAATGCCGGACGCTGGTTAAGGGCCATATACCAGCGTTCGACGTTTGCCATCTCCGGGTGGGCGAACGGCGTCATTTTCCAGCGGTGCACCGAAAGTCCCAGCACGATATCCGCCAGCGTAAACGTCTCGCCGGTCAGCCACGCGCCGGTGCGCTGTAGCTGGTTGTCGACAATCTGTACGCAGCGCGTCCACGCGGCGATACTCTCTTTAATCGCCGCGGGGTCCTGGAAACGCGGGTCTTTACGCACCAGTCCCGTGAAAGCGTAGCGCCAGGCGCTATTAAACTCCGTCGCCTGCCAGTCCATCCAGTGCTCTACCTGCGCCGCGGCACGTAACGCCGAGGGTAGCAAATCCTCACGTCCGGCCTTACGCGCCAGATAGCGGCAGATGCTGTTCGACTCCCAAAGGACAAAATCGTCATCCATCAGCACCGGCACTAACGCATTCGGATTGAGCGCCAAAAATTCCGGCGTATCAAGCGGGCTATAGCCGCTGCCATAATCTTCCTGCTGATACTCGATCCCCGCCTCTTCGCAGGTCCAGAGGACTTTACGCACGTTAATAGACGAGCGTTTACCCAAGATTCTTATCATCGTCAGCAACCCTTTTTCGTAATATGGCAGACATGAAGCTTGCCGGATAATGTGTATAGTGGATTGCAGAATAATTATCCACTACAGGTACTCTTACACATGGTCACTCCCTTCAACATTTTAACGCCGGGCAATATCCGCTTTGGCCGCGGGCAGGCCCGCAGCGCCGCGCCGTGGCTGGCGCAATATGATGCCCCGGTGCTGCTGGTTCACGGCGCGACCAAAAGCCGCGCCCAATTTTTATTGAGTGAACTGACCGCATTGCATCTTCAGGTCAGCACGTTTGCTATCGCCAATGAACCCACGCTGGACGATATAGAACGCGGCGTACGGCTGGCGCGCAAGCGCGGCGTCGGCGCGGTGGTCAGCCTTGGCGGCGGCGCGGTCATTGATGCCGGTAAAGCCATTGCCGCGCTGGTCCCGGCAAGCGGGCCTGCCATCGACTATCTGGAAGTCGTCGGAACGGGGAGAATACTGGAAGCCAGCCCGCTACCGTTTGCCGCTATTCCCACAACGTCCGGCACCGGCGCGGAGGTCACTAAAAACGCGGTCATCAACGTCCCGCAGCAGCAGCGCAAAGTCAGCCTGCGTGACGACCGCATGCTGCCGCAGCTGGCGATTGTCGATCCGGCGTTAACGGATAACGCCCCCCGCGCCGTCACCCTCGGCTCCGGCCTTGATGCCTTAACTCAGGTTATCGAACCCTGGCTGTGCACCCGGGCGACGCCCTTCACCGATGCTCTGTGCCGGGAGGCGATCCCCCGCGGCATCGCCGCGTTAAAAACGCTGATGGAAAAAGAGTGTGCCGACAGCCGCGACGAGCTGGCCTGGGTCAGCCTGTGCGGCGGGCTGGCGCTGGCCAACGCCGGGCTGGGCGTGGTTCACGGTCTTGCGGGGCCGCTTGGCGGGCTAAGCGATGCCTCCCACGGCGCGCTCTGCGGCTGCCTGCTGCCCTTTGGGCTGGAACTCAATGAGTCGCAGGTAACCAATCTGGCGCTGCGCCAGCGTTTCCTCGACGTGCGCCAGTGGATCGCCGCCGGGCTTGGCGTCTCGCCGGATGACGCCTGGCAAAGCCTGCGCGAATGGAGCCAGCGCTCGGGGCTCGGCAATTTACGCGACCTCGGCGTGTCGCGCGAAGCGCTGGAACCCGCCGCGCTGGCGGCCAGTAGTTCATCGTCGATGAAAGCCAATCCGGTCACGCTGGATTCAGAGCAACTGCTGGAGATGCTGGAAGCCGCCTGGGAGTAAATGAGCCAACCGCCTGCGTTTACCCGGGGCGGTTCAAATTTTGTTGCATAATGAATGCTCCGAATTTCGTTTTCGCGCATTCACGATACCGGTAAATATTCACCCTTTAATTTCAAAGACCTGCTCTACTTCCCTGTCGTTTTTATGCACTGAAAAGCGTGACCTGACGCACAGTTTGTCTTCCGCAGACCGAAGCGAGTGTCTACGCTTATTAGAGAGCCCGGGCATGCCCGGCCCCTAAACTCACGCTATCCGGAGGCCTGTATCGCTATGTTCAGCCAGAAACTACGCAACGTTGATGACGACGAGTTGAGGATCGAAAACGATCCGTGCTACGAAGCCGATCCGTATGAGTTAAAACTGGATGAAATGTTCGACGCCGAACCGGAGCCGGAGATCATCGAAGGGCTACCGGCGTCCGACGCGCTGACCCCCGCCGACCGCTATCTCGAGTTGTTTACCAACGTCCAAAAGTCGCGCATTTTTCTTGATAGTAAAACCTTTCCCGACTGCGCGCCGAAACACGATCCGCTGGATATCCTGATGCACTATCGACGGGTTAAGCGTACGCCGGAGTTCGATTTGCGTCAGTTTGTGGAAGACAACTTCTGGCTGCCGGATAACCGCGCCGATGATTACACTTCTGATCCGAAACTGACGCTAAAAGAGCATATCGATAAGCTCTGGCCAGTCCTCACACGTGAACCGCAGGATCATATTCCGTGGTCGTCGCTGCTGGCGCTACCGCAGTCATATATCGTCCCCGGCGGGCGGTTTAGCGAAACCTACTACTGGGATTCCTACTTCACCATGCTGGGGCTGGCGGAAAGCGGCCGTGAAGATTTGCTCAAATGTATGGCCGACAACTTCGCCTGGATGATTGAAACCTACGGCCACATTCCCAACGGCAATCGCACCTACTATCTCAGCCGCTCCCAGCCGCCGGTGTTCGCCCTGATGGTTGAGCTGTTTGAGGAAGATGGCGTTCGCGGCGCGCGCCGCTATCTTGACCATCTCAAATTAGAGCACGCCTTCTGGATGGACGGCGCGGAATCGCTGATCCCTAACCAGGCCTACCGTCACGTGGTGCGTATGCCTGATGGTTCGCTGCTTAACCGCTACTGGGACGACCGCGATACGCCGCGCGATGAATCCTGGCGAGAAGATGTAGAAACGGCAAAACATTCCGGCCGCCCGCCGAACGAGGTCTATCGTGACCTGCGCGCCGGCGCGGCTTCCGGCTGGGACTACTCCAGCCGCTGGCTGCGCGATATCACCCGGCTGGCGAGTATCCGCACCACCCAGTTTATTCCCATCGACCTCAACGCTTTTCTGTTTAAGCTGGAAAATACTATCGCCAACCTTTCCGGCCTGAAGGGCGATCGCGAAGCTGAAGCCGAATTTCGCCGTAAAGCTAACGCACGCCGGGAGGCGGTGACCCGCTATCTGTGGGATGAAGAGTGCGGCTGTTTTCGCGATTACGACTGGCGCCGTGAGCAGTTGGCCTTGTTCTCCGCCGCCAGTATCGTCACGCTATATGTCGGGATGGCGACTCACGCCCAGGCCGAACGGCTGGCGGATGCCGTACGCGCGCGTCTGCTCACCCCTGGCGGCATCATGGCGACGGAATATGAAAGCGGAGAACAGTGGGATAAACCCAACGGCTGGGCGCCGCTGCAGTGGATGGCGGTACAGGGATTCAAAATGTACGGCCACGACCCGCTCGGCGATGAAATCGCCCAGAGCTGGCTGCAGACGGTGAATCAATTTTATCTCAAACACCACAAGCTGATTGAGAAATATCATATCGCCAGCGGCGTCCCACATGAGGGCGGCGGCGGGGAGTATCCGCTGCAGGATGGCTTCGGCTGGACCAACGGCGTGGTACGGCGACTCATCAGCCTGTACGGCGAGCCGAGGTCTTCATGAGGCACTTTCCGTCGGCATGCTGTGCTGCTAAGGTTTTATTTTCCCCTTGCCAGAGCCGACAACATGCCCGAACTGCTTACGCCGCGGCTGCGCTGCTCGCCGCTGCAGCTTGACGACTGGTCTTTTTTTCTCAGCCTGCAACAGGATCCGCAAGTGATGCTCTATGTCGCGGATAACCGGCCCATCGCCGATATCCGCGCCGCGTTTGATACGCGCCTGCCGGCCTGGTCGCCTAAGGCCGCGCACTGGTTATGTCTGGTGGTTCGCGATCGGCAAAGCCATACATCCCTCGGCCTGACCGGCTATTGCCACCACGATGATGATATTGCCGAAGTGGGCTTTCTCTTCGCCCCACAGGCGCAGGGCCAGGGCTACGGATATGAATCACTGCGGGCGCTATGTGATTACGCGTTTTCTACAGGCGGCATCCGTCGCCTGACCGCCAGCGTCACCGCCGGGAACCAGGCCTCGAAACAACTGCTGCTAAAAACAGGATTTATTCAGGAAGGAGAGCTACGCGAGAGCTACTGGCTACATGGCCGTTGGCACAATGACTGGCTGTTTGGCCTGATGCGCCACGATTACCAATAAGGCCCTGGGCCATCCGGCGAATGGGGGCGACCCCGCTTTTCCTCTACACTGCCGCCAACCACAGAGGAAAAGATCATGACCGTCACCACGTTAAGCCTGCCGGGGCTGCGTTTTATCCAGCAGACGCAAGGGCTGGCGCTACTGCCGTATCAGGACAAATTTGGGCAATGGCGGGTCGGCTACGGCCACGCTATCGGTGAAGATGAGAAAGAGACGCCCATCACCGCCGAACTGGCGATGATGCTATTGACGCTAGACCTGCTGCGGTGCCAACAGATATTACAGCGAAGGTTAGTCGTGGAACTGACTCAGCCGCAGTGCGATGCCCTGCTGGCGCTGGTATTCAGTTTAGATGGCAGCGCCCAACCGGAGTTGGAGGCTATTTTGCGTTCACTTAACAACCACAACATAACGCAGGCGCTGGCGATATGGCGGAAAATTGACCGCGATAACACCTTCCGCCTGCAGGAGTGCGAGTGGTTTTCTCAGACCAGTTAATTTTCACCGACGCTATTAAATGCCATCGCCGCCTGGGTCCGATTTTTCACATCCAGCCGCCGATATAACGACTCAAGATGCGCTTTCACGGTCCCGGCGCTGATATTTAACGTACGGCTAATTTCCTTATTAGAGCTGCCTTCCGCCAGCAGTTTTAAAATTTCCTGCTGGCGACGACTTAAATGCACAGCGTGTTTCCCGCGCTCCGCCGAAGTCATTAACCAGGTGCCAGGCAGACACATCATACCCAACATGATGCTATTAATGATCTGGGCAAACATATCGGCGCTATCCTCACGTTGGGCAATGGCGCGCACGTTCCACGCCAGCGCTCGTTGCAGCCAGCTTTTATTATCATCCGAAACCACTAATAATACTTTGGCATGCGGAAAACGCTGCTGCTTCTCCTGGAGCAACCAGCAACAAAATTCACTATTCAGGTCGCCATCAAGGATAAGAAGCGCCTGCGGATGAGCCGTGAGCAGTTGCCACAGCTGTTCTGCCTGACAGGTGCTATGAATATTAATTTCAGGAATACGTTGTTGTAAGCCGACCTTCATTCCATGAATAAATATTGACTGCCTGTCAAACATGATTACTTGCATGGACTGCTCTCCATCGAAAAAATACCCCTTAAAAAGTGGGGGAAGGGTAATATCAGCCGACAAAAATAAGAACTCGCCGTATGACCTAAGCCATTTTACCGATGGAGTAGATGATATAAATATCATGAAGATGAATAGTTACACGCCAGCGCGGAACGATTACCCATTCATAATATTTATTACATTTGATGTAAGGAATTCCTTAATTAAACGGACAGCTAAGCGGAAAATAATATTATTTCCGCCAGTGTAATCCACTCGCGAAAAATCAGCGATATGCATGAGGAAAAAGAGTGTTACGGAATAATAAAACGCACAATATGGTGACGCCCTGCGCCATTATGCGCAGGGCGTTCTCATTACAAAAACATGCCGCCGGAAACCTCAATGCGCTGAGCGTTCATCCAGCCAAGCTCGTCGCTCAGCAACGCGGCGATAGCATCGCCGATATCATCCGGCAGACCGACGCGTCCCAGCGCCGTCTGGGCGGCAATATGCTGGTTAAGCTGGGCATTATCACGCACCGCACCGCCGCCAAAGTCGGTTTCAATTGCCCCGGGAGCGATAATATTGACCGATACCCCGCGCGCACCGAGTTCTTTGGCCTGATAACGGGTTAATACCTCCATCGCGCCTTTCATCGCCGCATAAGCGGAATAGCCCGGTAGCGCAAAACGCGCCAGCCCGCTGGAGACGTTCAGAATGCGCCCGCCATCTTTAATCAAAGGCAGCAGCTGCTGGGTAAGGAAGAACGGTCCCTTAAAGTGGATGCTCATCAGCTCGTCAAACTGCGCTTCGCTGGTCTCGCTAAACGGCGAGGTCAACCCGATGCCGGCATTGTTCAATAAATAATCGAAGCTATCGCGCTGCCACTTCTCCTTCAGACATTGCGTCAACTGTTGCGCAAAGCCAGCAAAACTGGCGCTATCACCGACGTTCAGCGGTAATGCTGCGGCTTTCGCGCCTGTTTGCTCAATTTCGCCCACCACTTCCAGCGCCGCCTGCTGGTTACTGTGGTAGGTCAGAATAATATCGGTTCCCTTGGCCGCCAGCTTCAGCGCCGCGTTTTTTCCCAGACCGCGGCTGCCGCCGGTCACTAAAGCGATACGTTGTGTCATCAGAAACCTCTTCGTCATTACGTGTGTGTGAATAAAGAGCTTATTAGCAGACGCAGTAACAATAAATGGGCTAAATTACGTTTTACTGTTTCAGTATTAACAACAATAGGCAGTAAGTATGGATAAAATTCACGCAATGCAACTCTTCATCCGCGTCGCGGAGCTGGAGAGCTTCTCTCGCGCCGCCGATACCCTTGGGTTGCCCAAAGGTAGCGTATCGCGACAGATCCAGGCACTGGAAAGCCATCTTGGCGCCCGCCTGCTCCACCGCACCACCCGCCGGGTGCAGCTGACTCAGGACGGCATGGTCTATTACGAACGCGCCAAAGACCTGTTAAGCAATCTCGAAGAGCTGGATGGTATGTTTCAGGGCGATCCGTCGAGCATCAGTGGCCGCCTGCGTGTCGATATGCCGATCAGCGTCGCCAAAAAACTGGTTATCCCGAAACTTCCCGCGTTTTTACAACAGTATCCCGGTATTGAAGTCGAACTGAGCAGTAGTGACCGGCTGGTCGATGTGGTGCGCGAAGGTTTCGACTGCGTGATCCGGGTGGGTACGCTTAAAGACTCGGGACTCATCGCCCGCCCGCTCGGCAAGCTCACGCAAATTAACTGTGCCAGTCCACATTATCTGGCGCGCTTCGGCTACCCGGAAAGCCTCGACGATCTGGCGGATCATGCCCTGATCCACTATGCCAGCAACTTCGGCGCGCGGCAGTCAGGCTTTGAAGTCGTCAGCGATGGCGCCGTGCGCTGGGTGAAAACCGGCGGCGTGTTGACCGTCAATAGCACCGAAACCTACCAGGCCGCCTGTCAGGCCGGGCTCGGCATTATTCAGGTTCCGCGCATTGCGGTACGCGAACCGCTGCGTACCGGCGAGCTGGTTGAGATCCTGCCGCAGTACCGCGCCGAACCGATGCCGGTGTCGATTATCTATCCACATCGGCGTAATCTCTCCCGCCGCGTACATCTCTTTATGGAGTGGCTGGGCGGATTGATGAAAGGTTATGTCGATTAATCGGCGCGGGTCGTCAACACCCGTCGGGCCGATGGGCGCCTGCAAGATGCGTCGTTTAAGGTATACTTTTGGCTGAATATCGCTGTAAAGAAAGGAAGAAATCACTTATGACGCCGGAAAACGACGATCGCCAGCCGCCACAGGAAACGGACCAGCTGCCGGAGAAAAACAAAAGTACGCTCGCCGCCATCAACGATTCCGCCGTTGGGCAGAAAGCTAACCAGGCGCTGAAAACGGTCACCGGAACAGCGGCGAAAGTCCAACGAAATCCGGTGATAGCCCACCTGCTGCGCGCCGCCGAGCGCTTCAATGACAGGCTTGGCAATCAGTTTGGCGCAGCCATTACCTACTTCTCATTCTTGTCGATGATTCCGATTCTGATGGTCTCGTTCGCCGCCGCCGGTTTCGTGCTGGCCTGGCATCCGACCCTGCTGCAGGACATCTTCGATAAAATTCTGCAGAACGTCAGCGACCCGACGCTGGCGGCAACGCTTAAAAACACCATCAACACCGCCGTGCAGCAGCGTACCGCCGTCGGGCTGGTCGGCCTGTTGGTCGCGCTCTACTCCGGTATTAACTGGATGGGCAACCTGCGTGAAGCGATTCGCGCCCAGTCACGCGACGTGTGGGAACGTACGCCGCAGGATCAGGAAAAAATCTGGGTAAAATACTTCCGCGACCTGATCTCGCTGATTGGCCTGCTGGTCGCGCTGGTGATCACCCTGTCGATTACCTCCGTCGCCGGATCCGCGCAGCAGATGATCATCTCCGCGCTGTACCTCGATTATATTGAATGGCTTAAACCCGCATGGCGCCTGATTGGTCTGGCGATTTCCATCTTCGCTAACTATCTGCTGTTTTTCTGGATCTTCTGGCGATTGCCGCGCCACCGTCCACGCCGCAAAGCGCTGTTCCGCGGTACGCTAATTGCGGCGATTGGCTTTGAGATTATCAAAATCGTGATGACCTGGACGCTGCCGGCGCTGGTGAAATCCCCATCCGGCGCCGCCTTTGGTTCGGTACTGGGGCTGATGGCCTTCTTCTACTTCTTCGCCCGTCTGACCCTCTTCTGCGCCGCGTGGATTGCGACCGCAGAGTATAAAGACGATAAGCGGATGCCGGGGAAAACCCACGATTAAAGTCATTATCGGGCTGAATAAAGACGCAAAATTCAGCCCGACCTATCATTTCAGCAGATAAATCCAGTGCGTAACTTTTATTTAACCTAAAACTGGTTTTATTCTCTAATATTTTAATTATGTGAAGCATTTCATAGAAGATATTTTCTCAGGGCGAAAATTATCCGCTTTTTGCCTGTTTTTTGCGCAATGGCGAGTTTTGTTACAGATTGAAATGTCTCTTTTGCTGTGGCTATATGGCTTTTCGTTCGCTCAAAAATAAGAAAGATCTATGCAAGCCACAGCCACTACTATCGACAACGCGCAAGACGCCACGCCGGTTAACTCGCGTAATAAAGTCGTCGTCGCCTCGCTCATCGGCACCGCCATTGAGTTCTTCGACTTCTATATTTACGCCACCGCCGCGGTTATCGTCTTCCCCCATATCTTTTTCCCACAGGGTGATGCCGCCGCCGCGACGCTCCAGTCGCTGGCGACGTTCGCCATCGCCTTTGTCGCGCGCCCGATTGGCTCAGCGCTATTCGGCCACTTCGGCGACCGTGTAGGCCGGAAGGTCACACTCGTCGCCTCGCTGCTGACCATGGGGATATCCACCGTGGTCATCGGCCTGCTGCCGGGCTATGAAAGCATTGGCATTCTGGCGCCGATGCTGCTGGCGCTGGCGCGCTTTGGTCAGGGTCTCGGCCTGGGCGGCGAATGGGGCGGCGCGGCGCTGCTGGCGACGGAAAACGCTCCGCCGCGCAAACGCGCGCTATATGGCTCCTTCCCGCAACTGGGGGCGCCAATCGGCTTCTTCTTCGCCAACGGCACCTTCCTGCTGCTGTCGTGGCTGTTGAGCGACCAGCAGTTTATGGAATGGGGCTGGCGCGTGCCGTTCATCTTCTCTGCGGTACTGGTCATTATCGGTCTGTATGTTCGCGTGTCGCTGCATGAAACCCCGGTGTTCGCCAAAGTGGCGGCGGCGAAAAAACAGGTCAAAATCCCGCTGGGTACGCTGCTGACTAAGCACGTACGCGTGACCGTGCTCGGCACCTTCATCATGCTGGCGACCTATACCCTGTTCTATATCATGACCGTTTACTCCATGACCTTCAGTACCGCTGCCGCGCCGATTGGTTTAGGTTTGCCGCGTAACGAAGTGCTGTGGATGCTGATGATGGCGGTCATTGGTTTTGGCGTGATGGTGCCGGTGGCGGGCCTGCTGGCGGATGCCTTTGGCCGTCGTAAGAGCATGATCATCATCACCACGATGATTATTCTGTTCGCGCTGTTCGCCTTTAAACCGCTGCTCGGTTCCGGCAACCCGTTGCTGGTCTTCGCCTTCCTGCTGCTGGGCCTCAGCCTGATGGGGCTGACCTTCGGCCCGATGGGGGCGCTGCTGCCGGAGCTGTTCCCGACGGAAGTACGTTATACCGGCGCCTCTTTCTCCTATAACGTGTCGTCGATCCTTGGCGCGTCGGTCGCACCGTATATTGCCGCCTGGCTGCAGGGCAATTACGGCCTGCCGGCTGTCGGTATCTACCTGGCGGCGATGGCGGCGCTGACGCTTATCGCCCTGCTGTTGACCCACGAAACCCGCCATCAATCGCTGTAAGCTGCAGGCCCTGACGCCGTTGCCGTCAGGGCCATCACTCATCCCATCCTTACTTTTTCATCTGTGACAAAATCGTCCGGCACTGATTCGCCTCGCCTTCCGCCGGCGAGATCAGCGCCAGTAAAGCGGCCGCCGGCGTAACCAACGTCGCCAACGCTGCCGCCACCGCGCCGCGGGCAATCAGCGGCCCGGCTTTCACCCCGGCATCCGGCGATTTAAATGTGCCGCGCACGTACAGCGGCGAGCGCAGAGTAATCACCCGCAGGCCCTTACTTTCCGGGTCAACGGTCAGATCCAGCTGTTCAGAGGCAAAGCTGGCGGTGCCGGTCACGTTAATCAACGCGTTCTCGGTATCGAAGGCGAAAATTTGCGGTCGCGCCACGCCGTTGACCACATCGATATTAGCCGCCGCACAGTTCACCCGAACCTCCTCATCGCCGAAAATCTGCCCGATGATAAAATTACCGACGTTTAAGCCGAGAATTTCCATCAGGTTGCGGCTAATCAGACCATCATTCATCAGCAGCTTAAGGTTGCCGTTGCTGTTGCCAAGCAGCGCCGCCACCGAGTTACCGCTGCCGCGCAGTTGCACATCGCCGCTCATCTCACCGAGCGTTTTCTGCATCATCTCGACGTTCGGCATCAACGCCTTAAGCTTGAGCCGCCGCGCCTGCAGATTGGCCTCGCCCTGTAGCGGTTTTTTATCGCCCTGCAGATGCACGCTGCCGGCAATCGAACCGTTAGCCAGGCCAAAACGCACCGGCTGCAGGCGCAGGTCGCCGCGTTCAAGAATAATATGGGTCGCCAGGTCGCTGATGGGCAGAGTACCGCCGTGTTCGATTCGCCGCCCCTTGAAGCGCACATCGGCGTCCATCACCTGCCATTTATCCGTCTCAAAGCGATCGGCCGGCAGGACTTTCCCCGCCGGCTGTACGGCATCGCCCGCTTTACGTGATGAGGATTTCTTCGCCCCGCCGCCGGAATCAACGCCAATCAGCGGGCCGAGGTCCGCCAGCCGCAGCTGTTTAGACTCCAGATCGCCGGTGAGCTTCGGTCGCGGTTTGCCGGTAGTATAGGTCAACGAACCGTGGATATCGCTGTCGCCAATCCGGCCGTTAAAATCGCGATAGGCAAAACGCATGCCGTTTTTGTGCTTAAAGTCGGCGCGCAGGCGGCCATCGGTGGAAAAGGACGGCGTTTCCGGCAGCAGGACGCCGGTCAGATCGTAGAGGTCGCGCAGCGAGTCGCCGGCGAATTTCAGCCGCAGATCGAGCCCGCCGACGTTAAGCGGATCGCTGACTGTGCCGCTAAACGCAATCCGGGTGTTACCAGAGTGAAAATCCCCTTGTAGCGGGAACGGCGTACTATTGCTACGCAGCGCCAGCATGCCGCCAATTTTTCCGCTGCCGCTCAGCGGCTGGCCTTTGTAGCGCCCCTTCACCGACAGGCCAAAGATATAGTCGCCGGCTTTTTTCGCCTGCGCTTTGTCGCCCGCACCGGTAACTTCGCTAAACGGCAGCGCTTTGCCGAGCGGATCGACCACGATCGCGATATCGCTGCGGGTTACCTTATCGTCAATACCGATGTTGCCGCGATCGAAGAGAATATTATCAAGGCGGAAAGACCAGGCCGATGGCGGGTTGGCTTTTTCGGAGGACGGGTCCGCAGCTAATTTAAAGGTCCAGTTATTGGTGTTTTCCGTCAGCCTTATCAGCCGGACGTCAGGCTGTTCGAGCTTAATCCACGGCAAATAGACCGTTTTGCTCAGCAGCGCCAGCGGGGCCAGCGTCGCTTCCACGCGCGGCAGATGCACCATCGTCACTTGCGGAATGTCGGGCGGGTTGCCCAACACGATATCTTCGGCATGCACATGCGGCCACGGGATCCAGCTGCGCCAGCCGCGCTCCTCGGGCTGTCGCTCCCACACCACGCCAAGGTCGCCGCGAATGGCGAATGGCCGATTGAGTTCGGCGGAGACTTTCTGATTGATCGTCGGCTTGAGCCGGTTCCAGTCAAAGGTCGCCAACACGATGAAAAAAAGAACGATTAACAGCACAATCGTTCCCGAGATAATAGCAATCGTTTTACGGGTTCTGGTCATCCCCTCTCCGCTCCTTTTGCGTCTCGTCACTCCTCACTATAGTTGAAGAGCGGAGATTCATCCGCCAAATGCGCTTTTCGTCACATTTTGCGCGTCAGGTCAAAAAATAATGGAACGATGTTTTAATATGATTGACCCTGCCGGGTGCCCAGCGCAAACTACCGCTAATTTCGATTCAATTTCAGGTCAGCACTATGTCTAAGAAAATTGCCGTGATTGGCGAATGCATGATTGAACTGTCAGAGAAAAACGCGGCGGTGAATCGCGGTTTCGGTGGCGATACCTTAAACACATCGGTCTACATCGCGCGCCAGACCAGCGCGGATGCCCTTAGCGTGCACTACGTGACCGCGCTGGGCACCGACACCTTCAGCCAGCAGATGCTGGAATCCTGGCAGGGCGAGCAGGTAAAAACCGATCTGATTCAGCGCATGGCTGACCGTCTGCCTGGCCTCTACTACATTGAAACGGACGAGACCGGCGAGCGCACCTTCTACTACTGGCGCAACGAAGCGGCGGCCAAATTCTGGCTCGAAAGCGAGCGCGCGGACGCCATCTGTGAAGAGCTGGCGACCTTTGATTACCTCTATCTGAGCGGTATCAGCCTCGCCATCCTCAGCCCGTCCAGCCGGGAAAAGCTGCTCACGCTGCTGCGCGAATGCCGTGCTAACGGCGGGAAAGTGATTTTCGATAACAACTACCGTCCGCGCCTGTGGGCCAGCCAGCAAGAGACTCGCCAGGTGTACCAGCAAATGCTGGAATGTACCGATATCGCTTTTCTGACGCTGGATGATGAGGATGCGCTGTGGGGAGCGGTACCGGTTGCCGAGGTTATCGCCCGTACCCACGCCGCTGGCGTCGAAGAGGTGGTGGTGAAGCGCGGCGCCGACTCCTGTCTGGTGGCGATTGCCGGCCAGCCGCTGCTGGAGGTGCCCGCGGTGAAGCTGGCGAAAGAGAAAGTCGTCGATACCACCGCGGCGGGCGATTCGTTCAGCGCCGGCTATCTGGCGGTGCGCCTGACCGGCGGCGACGCGGAATCCGCGGCGAAACGCGGACACCTCACCGCCAGCACGGTTATCCAGTATCGCGGGGCGATTATCCCACGCGAAGCGATGCCGGACTAAGCTCCGATTCCCCCTGCTTGCGCTGCGCTTAGCAGGGCTACCAAATCGAACAGTGCTGTAGCCCCGGTAAGCGGTAGCGCCACCGGGGATTTTGAGGCCACCAACCGCGGCAGTTTCAGTAGCCATGGGGACAGAGGTAGAGTTAACAACTCCAGCTCGCAATGGCACGAACCGTAGGCCGGATAAGGCGTAGCCGCCATCCGGCGCAAAAGCGGATCCGCACCCGCTTCCTGTGTTACTGCGCTGGAGGAATATCCGTCGCCTCATTATGCGCATCAGCCGCATCCGGCGTGGCGCTCACCGCCGCAGCGGGCGCTGGCGCCATCAGTTTTTCCCACGTCGCTTTCAGATCCTTCATGTTGTACTCCGGCTCGCCTTTCGGCTGCTGCAGCACCAGCGCCATATCCTGCGATAACTGCTGGCGCAGATACTGGTTCAACATGTCGACCGTCAGTGAGTTAAGGAACTCCTGGCGCAGCTTTTGATACTGCTCCGGCGCGATATCCACCACCTGATTTTGCAGCGAACGCATGCGTTGGCTAATCAGAATATCGGTATCCGTGCGCGCATAGGTAGCGAACAGCTTTTGCAGTTCGAGGTTTTTCTGCGCAATCAGCGCATCAAACTCTTCCTGCGGCAGGCCGTTGTCGCGCACCTTCGCCAGCTCGCGCGATACCGCGCTCAGGTTGGCGTTCAGGCGTTCGCCCGGCGAGTCGATATTGATTGCGCACTGGGCGCGCTGGTACAGCACGCGGCAATCAAAACCGAGGCCGATATCTTTTACGTTGCTTTTGCTCAGGTTCTGCTGCACATGCCAGAACAGCGCTTCCCGAGCCAGGTCATCGCGCCAGTAGCGCTGCAGCGCGGCGGAATCGCGGATCGGCTGCCATGGGGAATCCCACATGATCGACAGCTTATCCTGACGCACGGCATCGGTCATGATGCTGACCGGCGTAGCCGGCAGAGGTGACAGCGTTGGCACCGCCGCCGGCGTCTCGCGTTTACCTTTCAGTTCGCCGAAGATTTTGTTGATTTGCTCCGCGACGCTGCGGCTATCGACGTTGCCGACGACAATCAGCGTCATCGCGTCCGGGGTGTACCATTTCTGATAAAATTCTTTCAGCTGTTTAATATCAACCGGTTGTTTCAACGGCGCCGCCGGATCGTGGCCGAGCATCGTCGAGCCCTTCAGGCGATAGCGCCACCAGCCTTCCTGAGTATCCAGCGGCCAGGTCGCCACCATATCGCTGCCCTGCAGCGCATGATTGACCGCTTGCTGGGTGATGCTCAACTTACCGTTAGCATCCGCCAGCCAGTTCAACGCCTCTTTAAGCAGGTCGTTGCGGTTGTTCGGCAGGCTCAGATTAAACAAGGTGAAATCGTACGAAACGATCGCCGGCGGCAGAGGACGCTTCGGGTCAATACTCTGCTGCCACAGCGAACGCGCCTGCATCGTCGGGAGGCTGCCGCTTTGGGTCAGCGCCAGGCGCGGAATGAAATGACTGAAGCCGCTCTGCTGAGTGCTTTCGCTCAGCGAGCCAATATTCACAGCCAGGCGGACTTCGACGCGATCGCTAGGACGCTGCGGCGTGGCCAGTACCTGCCACGAAAAACCGTTCGCCAAAGTCCCCTGTTGCCAGGCCGGGTCCGGCTGGAGCGCTTCTGCCTGCACAGAACCGGCCGTCGCTATCATCAGCAAACCACCGGTTAAGAGTCGAATTTTTGTGCCCTGCATGTGAACCCCTGATGAACATTCCTGGTTACATAGGCAACCCATCGTCGGATTGCCGAAAAAGGTGGTGAATCAAATACGTCGGTTAGACCACGCGAAGGCGAAAATGTCGCATGAAGACGTAAAATAATCATGAGGTATCATTCCCCCAGAAGGGGAATGATACCTAATTTTGCGCAGGAGCCCATAGTTCATGGGCATAACATGAGGAATTACGAGGATAATTCTTGTGATTTGTCCGCGGGAACGCGGTTATTCAACACATCATCGAGCTGTTTGGCATCGAGTTCTTTCACCCATTTCGCGACGACCACGGTCGCCACGCCGTTACCCACCAGGTTGGTCAACGCGCGCGCTTCCGACATAAAGCGGTCGATACCGAGAATCAGCGCCAGACCCGCCACCGGCAGATGCCCCACCGCGGAGATGGTTGCCGCCAGTACGATAAATCCGCTACCGGTAACGCCCGCCGCCCCTTTCGAAGAGAGCAGCAGCACCACCAGCAAGGTGATCTGATGGAAGATATCCATATGGCTATTGGTGGCCTGGGCGATGAACACCGCCGCCATCGTCAGGTAGATGGAGGTGCCGTCGAGGTTAAAGGAGTAGCCGGTCGGTATTACCAGCCCCACCACCGACTTACGACATCCCAACTTCTCCATCTTATCCAGCATTCGCGGCAGCGCGGACTCCGAAGAGGAGGTCCCCAGCACAATCAGCAGCTCTTCGCGGATATAGCGAATGAACTTGAAGATGCTAAAGCCGGTGGCCCGCGCGATTGAGCCCAGTACCAGCACCACGAACAGAATACAGGTGATGTAGAAGCAGATGATCAGTTGGCCCAGCTGTACCAGAGTACCGACGCCGTATTTACCGATAGTGAAGGCCATCGCCCCGAAAGCACCGATCGGCGCCAGGCGCATAATCATGTTAATGATGCCGAAAATGACCTGCGAGAAGCTTTCAATGACGTTGAAAATCAGCTGGCCTTTGCTACCTAAACGATGCAGCGCAAAGCCAAACAGGACGGCAAACATCAGCACCTGCAAAATATTACCGCTGGCGAAAGCGCCAATTACGCTGCCCGGGATAATATCGAGTAAGAAGGCGACAACACCCTGATCTTTAGCCTGCTCGGCGTAGACCGCCACCGCGTGCGCGTCCAGCGTCGCCGGATCGACGTTCATGCCCGCGCCGGGTTGCACCACGTTGACAATGATAAGACCGATAATCAACGCAATGGTACTCACCACTTCAAAGTAGAGTAACGCCACCGCACCGGTACGACCGACGGCCTTCATGCTTTCCATTCCGGCGATCCCTGTCACAACGGTACAGAAGATAACTGGAGCAATGACCATTTTAATCAGTTTTACGAAGGCGTCGCCGAACGGTTTCATCTGCGCGCCAAGTTCCGGGTAGAAATGGCCCAGCAAAATACCGATGGCTATGGCCGATAAAACCTGGACATAGAGGCTTTTGAAGAGAGAGAGTTTCATAGGGTGTCCTTTGGGAATAACCACAGACAATGAAAGGTTATCTGTGTCTGTGGCTTAAAAATAACACCCTGGAAACATTTCAGAAATAAGTAACCGCGAAGTTGCAACGGAATTGTTAAAATATTTGAGCTGACTCGCACAAACAACTAAAAATGTTACAAACTTGCATCATCCTTTTCAGCGTGCAGGAAGCGCTGCATAAAGCTTTCCAGCGGTAAGGCGCAACCAAACAGGTAACCCTGAGCGATGTCCACCCCCGCCGCTTGCAACCATTTCAGCTGTTCTTCTTTTTCGACGCCCTCAGCGACAATCCGCAGCTTGAGCCCGCGTGCCAGCTGAATTATCGCCGGGACCATGCTGGTATCATCCGGCACCATATCAATAAACGCCTTGTCGATTTTCAGGATATCCACCGGCAGCGATTTCATATGTTGCAGCTGGCGCAACCCGGCATAACCCATGCCGAAATCATCCAGCGCAATGCGCGTACCGGCGTCGCGCAGCGGGCGCAGCAGGGCAATCACCGCCTGCGGATCGTCAAGACGGCGGCTTTCCGTCACCTCCAGCACCAGCGTGCCCGGGGCGATACGGTAGCGTTCAATGAGCGCCAGTAGCTCAACGCCGCGCTCGGGATGCAGCAGTTGCAGGAGAGAGACGTTCACCGACAGCGGCAGCATGATCCCTTGTTGCTGCCAGGCTGCCAGTTGACGGCAGGCTTCTTCCATTACCCAATAACCTACCGGCACCATCAACCCGCAGTTTTCAATACGCTCGATCAGATCGCACGGTAGCGACCAGCTGCCATCGGCCTGTCGCTGACGCAGCAGAACTTCCGCACCGCAAATATCGCCGCTGGCAATATCCACCTGCGGCTGGAACCAGATGGCGAACTGCTGATTATCGAGCGCGGTGAGGATGTCATGCTCTTCCATTAACCGGCGCTGGGCTTTTTCCATCTGCTCAGGGTCAAAGAACTCGATCTGATTTTTACCCTTACGCCGCGCCGTCACCGCGGCGGAAACCGCACGGCGGTAGAACTGCTCGGCATTCAGCTCGCTATTAAACATCGCGATGCCGACGCTGGCGCAAGGGCGCAGCTGGACACCGTGCAGCGGCAATCGCTCGCTAATAGAAGTGAGCACTCGCTTACTTAGCGACACCGCTTCCCAAGGCTCGCTAAGTCCGGGCGCGTAAATGGCGAAATCGTAACCGCTCACCTGCGCCAGTACCATATTGGCCGGGATAACCGCTTTTAGTTTCTCGACCAGCGTTAAGAGCAGCATCTCGCGCTGGCTCTCTTTCAGGACGCCCGCGGCATCTTGCAGGGTTTCACACGCCACCACCAGCAGCGCCGAAGGCTGCGGACGGGTCGCGGTCTGCTCCAGCATCGCCATCAGAAAGGCTTTGTTGGGGAGCTCAGACACCGGAAAACGGGTCGATTGCAGCGATAGCTCATCATACTGGCGCAACAAGGACTGCTGATTGCGGTTGTAGCAGCGCACCAGCATGCCGATTTCATCGTCCTGGTGCAGTCGCGGTAGGCTCAGTTGATGCCCGAGACGATCCTGAGGCGGAATATCGTTGAGCTCGCGAGCGATGGCGCGCAGTGGGCGAACAATCAGTCGGTTGATGCACCAGGTGAGCGCTACCGTTAAAACCAGCACCAAAAGTAAGTAAGTAGTCACTAACGTCGCAAGCGCGCTCATGACGAATTTGTACATGCGATAGGAATCCGCCTGCAGCACCAGATAAGCCAGCGGCTGCGGGTTAGCAGGGCGTTCCAGCGAGTAGATTGGCAGAGATATCTGCACCGGCAGTTCAAACAGGCGAGTGATCATCACCGGCACCGGGCGTTCGGGAATAAAGCGCATCCGCAGCGCCTGGAATTGATTCGGTAGCACCACATCCGCCCGGCTGACGATGCCAGCAGGCTGAATGCGGCCCAGAATGGCTTCCGCTTCGGGAATGTCGGCTTTCAAAATTGCCGCCGACAGCGGTTCGCGAACGGAACGGGCGATACTTTCTAATTGCGTGGCCGTGGTATAGCGACTCTGTTGCACAAAGTGAAACAGTAAAATGGAACAAAAGACCAGGACAAACGCCATGGACACGCTCGCGACCATCGCCATCTGTTTAATTGTAAGTGAGCGGCTGACGCGCAACTGTGTTCTCCACTGAAACTGAACGACTATCCGGCGAGATCCATCACTACCGGTCGTTTTCAGGCTGATTATATACGCAAATTGTTCGCTCTCGCCCGCAAGACGGGTTCTTCCCGAAAGCGGCGGGCGAGGTACGGCGAGTATACGCGAACAGCGGGGTGGATTGGCGATTAGACGTAGAAATCAGGCTAATCTGCTACCAATCCGCATAAGGTACCAACGGCTGCGGCGGCATATCCATGTCGCCCTGCCAACCGGAAGCGGAATAGCGCACGTACAGCAGCGCGTGGCTCGGCGTGTAATCTTTGGCCTGCTGAATATCCACCGCCGCGCCGACAAACCAGTTGCCGGTAACTCGCCGTTCCACCAGCGCCCGTGCGGTATAACCGAAGCCCTGGCTGCTGCCGCCCTCTTCTTTTAGCTGGCTGGCCTCGTAGCGATACTGCGACGGAATCAAATTCAGCAACGGATAGCGCGCCTGAGTTTGCGTGCGCGAATGGGACCATGACACCGAACCGCCGAGTTCCCATGACCAGTTTTCGGTACGCTGACGCCAGATGACCGGCACCGAGAAAGAGAGATACTCCTGCGGGCTGTAGTAACCGCCCTGACCCAGCGTGTAGCCGCTGAGGTCTTTGTCGTAGTGCCAGATCATATTGGTCAGGCCGACGGTCACCCGGCGATTATTTTCATTGATCGCTTTATAGTAGTAACCGGTCATCCAGCGCACGCGCCAGTTGTCCTCGACGTTTTTGCCGGTGAGTTGGTCCGCACCCAACGATGACCAGATGCCGTTCGCCTCGCCTTTATCGTAGCTCAGGCTGATACCGCCGCCGGCGGCGCGTACCCCGCCCCAGGTTGTACCGGTGTGGCCGTCGTTAGGGTTATCTTTTTGCCCGCCGAAGGAGAGCAGCGAGCTGGAAATGGGCCGCCGGTGGACGTTGACGGTATAGCCGACCGGCCCGGCATCGCCGCTATAACTCAGTCCCCCCACGACATCGACCACGTTAAAGCCCATCGGCGTGGTGCCGATATCGCCGCTCCAGGTATCGTTCTTCCAGCCGACCGCCACGCTGGCGCCGCCGTCGCTCTGATTTTTGCTGCCGCCATAGCAGCTAATTTCGCCGCAGGTCCCCCAGCTCGGCGAGTAGCCGCCGTCGCTATTGGTGGAAAACGTCCCGGCGTTCATATTCACCACATCGGTACGGAAGAACATCCGTCCGTCATACAGCGGCGCGTCCACCTGCAGCATGGTGGTGTGCGCTTTGAGGTCTGAATAACCGCCGGTGCCGCTCGATCCCCAGTAGTCGTGCTCAAGGGTAACGTTAAGATCCTGCTGGCGATAAAGATCGGCGGCGTCGCTGCGGATCCCGCGCTTCAGCCAGTCATCCTGGCTATCGTTGCGGGTCAGGCGGGTAAAGGTGTCATTATCCTGCGGGCGAACGCGGGTCACGCCAGAGGCTACCATCGCGTCTTTATAGCTTTCCAGGGCCTGCTGTGGTTGATCGCTTTGCGTCTGGAAGCGCGCGGCATCACGCAGCACCAGCGCGCTTTCCATCGACGGCGGCTGGCTTTTCGCCTGCGGCACGATGCGGTCGAATATTTGTTGCGCGCCCGCGGTATCGTCAAATCCGGCGCGGGCCAGCGCTACCCGGCGCTGCATGTTGATCGATTCCGTATCCGCATCCTTCAACTGCGCGACCTGCGCGCGGGCGGCATTTTTATCGCCCTCGGCAAGATAGACTTCCGCCAATCCCAGGCGCGCATCGCCATTATCAGCCTGCTGGCTCAGCACCCGATGATACTGGGCTATCGCCTCTGCGCTATCGCCGCGCTGCTGCGCCCAATCCGCCAATGCCAGATCGTAGCGTACCGATTCCGGCTGCCGTTTAATCAAGGCAATAGCCTGCGCTTCCTGCCCGCTATCGCGAAGTTGGTTGGCCTCGCGCATCACTTTGTCGCTTTGCAGACGCCCTTCCAGTTCACGGATATTATCGGTCCACTGTCCGCGCGGCAGCGCGTTAATTTGCGCCAGCGCCGCATCATCCTGATTATTACCGGACAGATAGAGCCCGTAGGCGTAAACCCGTTCGGCATCGCCCGGCTTGCGGTTGGCCATGTTACGCATCAGCGCGTCCGCTTCCGGCCGCTGGCCGGCGCTGACCAGATCTTTCGCCAGCCGATAGGTTATCCACACGCTTTCGGGATCCAACGCCAGACGCCGCCGCTGCACCTCCGCGGCCTGCGCCCAACTGCCCTGGCTTTCCAGCGCTTCAGCCTGTTTTTCCAGTCGGTCGTTAGTGAGACTGCGTTCGATATCATCAATACTGCGCCGCTGACTAGCGGATAGGCTGGCAATATAGGCGCTGGCTTTTTCAGGCGACTCACGGCGATAAACATTCGCCAGACCGCGTACCGCGAGGTTATTGCCGCGATCCATCCGCAGCGCCTGTCGATAGTAGCGCTCGGCAGCGGCGTCATCTTTGCGCGCCGCGGCGACATCGCCTAACCCCAGTACCGCGTAGCTGTCAGTGTTATCCACCCGCTGCGCCTGGGCGTAAGCATTTTGCGCCTGCGCCAGTTGGCCTGCTTTCAGCGCGTTATCACCCTGTTTAATCAACAGCCAATAGCGGTTGGTCTTCAGCAGACTGTCCCACTTATCGCGATTCGGGCTTTTCGGATCCATCGCGATCGCTTTATTGAGCTGCGCCACCGCCCGCACCCGGTCGCCGCGCTGTGAGTAAGCGGCGCCCAGCGCGCCGACGGCATCGCTATCGCGGGCATCGGCGCGTACCGCCTGCTGCAGATCGGCCACCGCCTGCGCCGCATTGCCGGATTTCACCGCCGCCAGTCCTTCGCTTTTAGCGCGGAAGGTCGGATCTTTCAGTTGAGTTTGTTGCTGCGCCAGCAGCAGCCGGGCATTAGCGGCGGCGGATCCGGCGGGAAACAAGAGCAGGAATCGCTGTAATGCCTGAACGCTGCCGCTGCTGACCGGCATAGTTTTAATTTCGCCGAGCCACATATCTGCCGCGATACCGCGACCTGAAGCCGAACGCGCCATCTGTTCCAGATAGGCGAAGCCTTCCTGCTGCTTGTTATCTGAAAACATCTGCTTCGCCAGCGAGGTCAGCAGAGTGACGTTATCCGGGGTACTGGCATTGAGTTTTTTTAGCTGGCTAACGCCTTCACTATGGCGAGCGGGCAATCGCGCCACCAGCGTCCAGTATTCGATAGCCGCTTCGGTATCCGTCGGGACGCCGCCGAAGAGCTTTTCATAGGCGGCGATGGCTTCATCGACCTTTCCGGCCACGCCGAGCAGGCGCGCCTGCTGCAGCTCTTGCTGTCCTTTGCCTCCGCTGAGATCGATCTCGCTGCGCGTCGCTTTTAATACCGCTGAGTCAGGGGCCAGTTTCGCCAGCAGATCGAGCTGCTTTTGCGCGCCGGCGGTGTCGCCCTGACGCAGCAGGTAGCGAGCCCGCGCGGCGAGATAATCCGGGTTATTCGGGTCGATCAATTCCAGTCGATAAAGCGACTGACGTACCAGGTCTTCACGGCTGCTCGCCTCGCCGAGACGCACTTGTTCCAGCAGATGCTGCTGCGCAGGGGTATTCGCCGCCTGCGCCAGCGGCAGTAGTGCGAGACCGACAGACAGCGTGATGAAGCTTAGTGAGAACTTGCGCATTCCTGGTTCCAGTCAGGTTGTAATTCGCCACCTGCGGCGAAACGAAAACGATGTTGATCCCACCCCTGGCCGAACAGCGTCAGCACCGCGCTATAGTAGGCATCCGCGTCGGGATAATGATCGGCGACCCGTTGGCGCTGTAGCGCGCGGGCGTCCTCATCTTGTAAAAACGGCAACATGGAAGCGGAGAAACCAACCGGACCCTCGCCGGTGGTTTTCCCGCTGGCGATATTGGTTTTTTCCGGCGGCAATCCCTGTTTGATCGTCTGAGTCGCCATCGGTTTGAAACGCGCCAACAGCGGCGCTTTTTGTTTATCGGCGTTATTGAGCATCCCGACCCACAGATAGACGCGAATAGCGTCATAGCTACCAATAATCGGCTTATCGGTTTTCAGCTGCCAGCCGCTGCCTTTCTCATAGCGCACCCAGTCCGGCGAGAAGCCTTTCGGCGCCGTTTCCAGCAGCAGCCGCAGATTGCTGTCGCGGATCTTCGGCCACGGCGCGCCAAAGCGGGTAAAGTAGGTGGCGAGCTGCGGCGGCAGATAGCTTGGATTAAAGCGCCAGCCCTTGTCGTCCGCGAAACCGACTTTCCCCGGCAGTACCGACGGCCCCAGTCCCGGAACATCAGCGACTTCTTCATCGGCAATCCGCGCCAGCAGCGCTTTTCCTACCTCAGTATAGTTATCAACCTTCCACAGGCGTCCGGCTTCCAGCAGCGCCCAGGCAATCCACAAATCAGAATCCGATGCCGAATTGGTGTCCAGCACCGTCCATTCATCCTCGCTCTTTTTCCCCCATAGCCATCCCGGCAGATGGGCGCGCAGATCGCCCTGCGCCAGGTTGTTCTGCGTCCACTGAAATAGCTTATCGAAGCCCTGACGATCGTTGGCCGCCAGGGCGAAGAACAACGCGTAGCTTTGCCCTTCGGAGGTAGTGATTTTGCGCGCATCGCTGGGGTCGATCACTCGCCCTTCGGCGCTGACATACGCTTTTTTAAACTGCTCCCAGGCGGGCCACTGGCAGGCGGCGCTCACCTGCCCCGCCGCCAGCATTAAAACCGAGAGAAGTACCCCACGAAATGCGTTCATCAGCAATTACTCATCATCAGGATCAAGACGGCGACGGCTGAGAATACGCAGCATACGCCACAGCACCCACGCCAGCAGCACAATGCTGACGGCCGCCAGAATCGCCAACAGTATCGGATGGCTGGAGAGCGCAAACCAGATGCGCTCGAACCACGGCAGGTGGCCGACATAATAGATATCGCCAACCCGCAGGCTATTGACGCCGGATTCACGAATCACCGCCACCGAACCGAACATCGCCGCCCGTTTACCGCTGTCATTTAAGGCGTTTGTGAGCAGCTCGTTACCGCGTGGGCTATCGGCCATCAGGGCGATCACGCTGCGTTGGTCGTTGTAGGGCGACTGGAAGCCAATAATGGCCGCCATCGGCCCGGAAGAGGTGATGTCGGTTCGCGTATGCGGCGTGCGCGCGTCATCATCCGGATAGATGCTCGCCAGGTCATAATGACGCATCGGCGTTTTCACCCAGCTTTTGGTCGCCTCGACCAGTAGATTGATTTTGGTATCGTCTTTCAGCGACGGCGGAATAGCGCCAATCAGCATCAGATCGGCATCTTTGCCCTTAATCTGGTTGCCGTCGTCGGTCATCTGCACGTTGATAGCCGCCAGCCCGGTCTGTGCGCCGATGCCGCCTACCGCCTGCAGCAGCGTCTCAACCTGACCCGCATCAGGCGTTTTCGGCACCACGATTAGCGTCTGAGAAAGATCGGCCATGCGGGTATACGGGAAACCGGCATTAGCGAAGACGCGCAGATCCGGCATCGCCAGGAAGTGGTAATACTTCGAAAAGTCGATGGTGGAGTCATCGCCGATCACCACGTGGTTCTGCACCGGCTGGAAGGTAATACAGTTATCGATGTTGCCGCCGGGCATCGGGTTCATGTACTGAAAATCGAAGCGCAGCTGGTTCATCGCGCCAAGACGCAGCGCGGGTATGGTCACCTGGTTCTGGCCATCCAACAGCCCCTGCAGCACCGGCAGGCGTAAAATTAGCTTATTCACATCCTGCGAGCTATTGAGGCTAAACGACTGCAGGAACTGATCGTTAAGGCTGATATCCATCCGCGAGCTGTCTTTGATAGGCGGCATGGTATAGCGATATTTCAGATCCATATCGATGCCGTTGGCGCGAAGCAGGTATAGATCCGGCGGTAGGTTCAGCGCCAGGTTAATCGAATCTGGCACCAGGCCGCTTGATTGCAGCTGCTGCTCATAGGTTTTCAGCTCGCCGAAAGTCACCGGTCTGTCGGTACGGACCCAGTTCGGCGCGTCATACGGCTGGCGCGCCTTCAACTCTTTCACGCCATCCACTACCACGCTATCGCCGCGGAACAGAATATTGCCCTGGGCAATACCCTTCGCCGCCACCAGCAGGTCTTGATCGTTGCGACCGAAGATCACCAGCAGCTTGACGTACGGGTTGCTCGGGTGGTTGACCATTTCGATGGTCGGCGCTTTCACCGGCGGATGGTCGCGCAGGAAGTCCGGACGCTTATCGTTGGTGGCGAAGATGATAGCGTTGCGTTCCGGTATCTCATTGAAGTGGACCGGGAACTGCTGACCGCGCCAGCCGGCCTTGCTGCCAAACCAGGAGGCGACAATCGCCGCCGCCTGCTGCTGTTTGACGTCAGGCGCAGCAGCAAAAACCATCGGCAACGTCAGCGGACGGTTGTCGCGCGAGTCGTAGAACGGTACCGGGAAGTGGGACAGGTCGTTACGTACCTGCAGCGACTGATAGGTTAAATCCAGCGAGCTCTCACGGCCGATATCGAGCCACAGCGTACTGCTGGCCGGGTTTTCGCAAACGTCGCGATAGTGGCCGACAAACTCCAGCCGCACGCGGTTAAAATCGGTGATATACAGTGGATCGACGGGGATCTGGGCGCTCACTTTTTTACCCAGTTGCTCTTTGGTGACCGGCAGTACGCCCATCAGCTCGTCGTTGAGATAAACCTTCAGCTGCGATTGCACCGGCAGCAGCGATGGCGACGGCGTGTAGTCAAGATTGAGCAGCGCTTTGGCGACCACTTCATCACTGCGCATGCCGAATTCCACGGCGCCCTCTGGGTGCGAACCGCGTAGCACCATACTCCCCGGCGGCGGTGCGATTTGCGCAAAAGTCAGCTTCACGTCGCGAGAGGGAATGTTGTCCGCCACCACCACCGGCGCGGCAGGATCGATAACCGCCGCCGTCGGCTGGCCATCGATAATCACCGGCGCTGGCTGGGCCGCACCCGTTGTGGCGGGAGCGTCGACCACCGCGGCATTCGGCGTCGCCGCCGGAGCCGAAAATGTTGCGAAGGGGTACCAGCTGCTCATTCCCACCGCCACTGCACAAATCAAGGAAAGTTTTCTTTTCATCGCATTATCATCATTGTTGAGCCATTGCTGGTTCTGCCGAAAGCACCGCCGCGGCGCGTTCGGGACGGCGCGGCAAAAACGATACAATCCAGGCCACCAGCGAGGTGAGCGAGCGGAAAATAACCTTCACCGACGGCGGCGAGAACTCCGCCAGGTGACGATATCCACGGAACCCCAGCTTGAGGATATCCAGCAGGCTTTCCATCGGCTTATCTTCCGGGAAGCTGTCCTGCCAAAGCGCCCACGTATCAGCGCGGGCAAACGTACACTGCACAAAATCAATATGTTGCTGGTTAGTCAGCGGCAGCAATTGCAGGCCGACTTCACCGCCGTTGACCCGCGCGACGCGAACCGGGAAGACGTATTCTTGCTGTCCGCGTTTGAGCAGCAAATTCACGTGTTGCCCTTCCAGTACCCGCGCGTCGCCGTGAATTTTTATCCCCAGGCCGCCGTCAGAGTAGTCATGAACGGTACAGGAGAACAGGTGGCCATCCGGGCGGGCAATCGCCGCCGGCATCGACATCTCTACGCGGTGCGAACGCCGCACCTGCTTGCTCTCCACCGACACCGCCACGGCGCCGCCGAGGATAATTAAGTTATAAAACACCCAGATGATGCTGACCCAGACGGTTAAAATTTCGTTCTCGGGTCCGTACATAAAGCGCCAGATGCCGACCGCCACGCCCACCAGATTAAGCAACACCAGATAAATATAGGGGCGTGAGATAACCCAATCGACATACTCGTCTTTCACTAGTCCGCCTTTGGCGGTGACGTTGAACTTGCCTTTGTGCGGGTTAATCAGCGCGACGAAGGTCGGCGGCGCGATATACCATGCCAGCACCGTTTCGTAGATTTCACTCCAGAAGGAGTGGCGGTACTTGCCCTGGATCTTCGAGTTCGTCAGGCTGGCATGGATCATATGCGGCAGCACGAACAGCGCGATCATAAGCGCCGGCGCATAGATGATATAGGCGTGTAACAGCAGGAATGCCAGCGGCGCGGTAAGGAAGATAAGCCGCGGGATACCGGACAAAAAGTGCAGCATCGCGTTGACGTAGCAGATACGCTGCGCCAGCTTCAACCCTTTACCAAACAGCGGGTTATCAAGACGGAAAATCTGCACCATTCCGCGCGCCCAGCGAATACGCTGGCCGATATGCGCCGACAAGCTTTCCGTCGCCAGCCCCGCCGCCTGAGGGATGCGCATATAGGCGGAGGTATGGCCACGACGATGCAGGCGCAGTGAGGTGTGGGCATCCTCGGTGACCGTCTCGACGGCGATACCGCCGATTTCATCCAGCGGGCCGCGGCGAATGACCGCGCAGGATCCGCAGAAAAAGGTCGCATCCCACATATCGTTGCCGTCCTGCACCAGGCCGTAAAACAGCGTCCCCTCGTTCGGCGTTTTACGAAAACGGCCCAGGTTGCGTTCGAACGGATCCGGCGAGAAAAAGTGGTGCGGCGTCTGCATCATCGCCAGCTTTTTATCCTTCAGGAACCAGCCCATGGTCATCTGCAGGAAGGAGCGGGTCGGCACGTGGTCGCAGTCGAAAATAGAGACGAACTCGCCCTTCGCATACTTCAACGCATTGTTGATATTACCGGCCTTGGCATGTTCGTGGCTGGTACGCGCGATGTAATGGACGCCGACATCTTTTGCGAACTGGCGAAACTCTTCGCGCCCGCCGTCATCAAGGATCCAGATATTGAGCTTATCCTTCGGCCAGTCGATACCCTGCGACGCGTAGATGGTATTTTTCACCACGCTAAGATCTTCGTTGTAGGTCGGGACGAAGATATCCACCGTCGGCCATTCGTTCATATCTTCCGGCAGCGGCACCGGCTGGCGATTGAGCGGCCACACCACCTGGAAATAGCCCAACACCAGCACAATCCAGGCGTAGGTTTCGGCAAACAGCAAAATCAACCCGCACACCAGGCTGACCGGATCGTTCCAGTTCAGCGTGGAGGTATAGCGCCACCAGATGTAGCGACAGGAAACGGTCAGCGACAACACGATCAACATCAGGGCGGAGAAACGCCCCGGAATACGCCGCACCAGCAGCGCGACGCCCCACAACAGCAGCAGGAAAATAAATTGCGACAGCGGGTTAAACGGCTGGGTGATACACAACAGCGCCAGAATCAGCGAGAAGAAGGTGATGGTACCCAGCACCAGCCGCCGCAGCTGTGGATGCAGGTGCTCAAGCTCTTTCTGCTTATCGAGATGGCCGGTACGGGTGTTGACCTTTTCCGGTAATTTTTCCATCCACTGCGCGTAGCGCCCGTGAACCCCTTCCAGCGCCGCCAGCGAGCGCCAGTTAATTTTTTTATCCGGTTCCGGCACCCGGGTCGCCAGTAGCCAGAGCGACTGCAGCAAATAGCGTATCGGATCTAACGGGCGTGGGCGATGCGGATTAATATGCGGAAAATAGTCGCCGTGGTGTTCGCGAATAGCTTGCCAGCGCGGCGTCTCAAGCGGCATTAACGCCCACGCCAACGACACCCACAGGCATCCGAGAAAAGCTGAAAGCACCGACGCGCCATGCTGACGATAGTCATCATAACGTGCGCTCAAGCGCTCGCCCACCGGCGGCGCCAGCAGCAACGTACTCAGGCGGATCATGCCGCTCCCTCTCTGGCATAGTGCAGCAGACACCAGTTGGCCAGCGTCAGCACCTCTTCCGCCGCCAGCGAATCCTGGCGATATTCGCCAAGCGGCTGTTTAGCCGCCAGACATTCCGCCATCGCTTCATCGCGGTGAATCGTGACCGGCAGAATACGGCGCTGGCTTTCCAGCCACAGTTGATAGAGATCTTCCTGCAGCTGACTGCCGACGCGCAGGTCGTTAATCAAAATATCCGCATTAGCAGGCAGCGCCTGCTGATGCAGGCGAATATGGCTATTGCCGTCGGGATGCACAACCTGTAGAGCGCGATGGCAAACGCTCAGTAATTCGCGGGTAAGCGGAGAGTAGCCTTCGGGTATATCAATCAGCAGCCAGCGGTGGCTCCCCTGCTGGTCGAGCAATTTGATTTGCTCCGCGATGGGTTCCAGCGTCGGACTGAACTTATCTACGTGCTCACGTTCGCCAGGCGTCAGGCGGCCAAACGGCAGAAGATCGATATGCGCGGTGTAGCGCAGCCCGGCGTCGCGCCAGTCACCTCCGTCAATCAACGAGCGCGCCCAGCCGTTGCGATGGTCGAAATCAACGTTGAAGAAAAAGCGCAGCATATTGTCCGGGCTGGCATCGACCACCAGCACGGTTTCACCGAGCAGCTGTAGCGCCCAGGCCAGTGCGGCGGTAATAGATGTGGTGCCTACGCCGCCGCGTATGCCTTGTAATCCCAGAATCGCCATCGACGGCTTCCTTACTTTTTCTCAGCTAATTCGGCCAACAGCGGCCAGCGTTGCAACGCCGCAGCGAGCTGCTCGCGTCGGGAAATGTCGTGGTAATCAATATCCGGCAGGGAAAATGCCCGGCTTAATGCCAGGAAATCATTTTGGAAGGTATATCCCAGCGTTGCGTCGCCAGGTACCGTAGGGTCTTTTTCCGGCATTTCTCTGTCCATTCGAAAAACACATTATAAAACCAGGAAGTGGAAACCGCTCATCCCTAAAATTACGTGTACATGCTAAAACTGATGTCCTTTAATTTCAATGTTAGGTTTACTCTCACGCTTTCGCTAGTAAACTAATCATTGTAAATAGGGCACGCGAGGAACATCGTGGATATTGTATATACATTGGGTATTTCATCATTATGGGACGAAGTATGCCATATGCCCGTTGGCGGGGTATGGTGGCTTAATGTCGACCGCTATGCCGACGCCGTCAGCCTGCTGAATCAAACGCTGGAAAGCCAGGCTCCGGAAAGCAAGGTCGCCGCCATAATAATGGGTAAAAAACCTAATGAAGTCATATCATTAAAAAAAGATCGCGGTCCTGATAAAATCGCACTATTCACGATGCCAGATCGCCCGGAAGGCCTGCAGGAGTTGCACCGCGACATACTTTGTTCTATGGAACCTGGCAACTATTTATTTATTCTGCTATGTACAGAAAATTCCTGGCAAAATATAAAAACCGAAGAATTACTCCATTGGGTAGAAAAATCTAATCGATGGGCCAAATACCATAACTGCTCTCTTATGGTACTTAATTCGGCTAATGATACCGACAAACAACTTTCTCCGTTATTACGCCAGTACCGCGCCCTTTCCGGGCTGGCGAGCATTCGTTATCAGGGCGATAGCCATCTATTTGATATCGCGTGGTGGGGCAGTGAGAAAGGTATTAGCGCGCAGCAGCAGCTGGTTATTTTACACGATGATGAGGGCTGGCGGCTGGCGCAGAGCGAAGAAGCGGCAGTGCAACCGCGTAGCGACGAAAAAATCGTCCTCAGTAATTTGCGCGTGCTGGAAGGGGCGCCTGCGCTTTCCGAATACTGGACGCTGTTCGAAACCAATGACGCCGTCTTTGAAGCCGGTCGTACCGCGCAGGCGGCCACCTTGCTATTTTCCATTACCCAAAATGAGCAAATAGAGCAGCTCGGACGCTATATCCATACCCTGCGTCGCCAGCGCGGCAGCGCCTTAAAAATCGTGGTACGTGAACAAACGCCGAGCCTGCGCGCCACCGATGAACGCTTGCTGTTAAGCAGCGGCGCCAACATGGTAATCCCCTGCAGCGCCGGGCTTTCTCGCTGCCTCACGCTTATTGAAAGCGTGCAAAAGCAGAAATTTACTCGCCACGTTCCGGAAGACTTCAACACGCTGTTGACCTGGAGCCGGCCGCTTAAACTTCGCGGTTATCAAAAGTGGGACGCCTTCTGTGAAGCGGTCAGCAATATCATGGCCAACACGCTGCTGCCGCCGGATAGCAAAGGGGTAATGGTGGCGCTGCGCCCCGCGCCGGGGCTACGTGTCGAACAGGCGTTAACCCTTTGTAAACCCAACCGCATGGGCGATATCGCGACGATCGGTAATAATCGATTAGTGCTGTTTTTATCGTTTTGCCGGGTAAATGACCTGGACACGGCGTTAAACCATATCTTCCCTTTACCGACCGGAGACATTTTTTCTAACCGTATGATTTGGTTTGAAGATAAGCAAATTTCCGCGGAAATCCTGTTGATGCGCGGCATATCTCCTGACAACTGGAACACGCCGCTGCCGATTACGGTGGGCAAAAACGAAGCCCTTAACGTTAAACACGATGGGCGCCAGTGGCGGCGAATCCCTGAACCCTGGCGACTCTCCACCGACGGAGAACCGCGGTCATGATGTCTATCGCCGATATCATTCAGCTGATCGTATTGTGCGCCCTGCTATTTTTCCCGCTGGGATACCTGACGCGCCATTATCAGCGCCGTATTCGCACCACTTTACGTTTGATGTTCTTTAAACCCCGTTTCGTGAAACCGGCCGGCGTACTGCGCCGGGAGAGCGCGACCAGGCAGGGCAAACCGAAAAAATGACCAAAGCAAAAACTACCGCTACGCCGCTTCCGCTATGGCAGTACTGGCGCGGCCTGTCCGGCTGGAACTTCTATTTTCTCGTGAAGTTTGCCCTGCTGTGGGCGGGATACCTGAACTTCCATCCAATGCTCAACCTGGTGTTCCTCGCCTTTTTGCTGGTGCCGATCCCCCGTGAAAAACTGCACCGGATACGCCACTGGATAGCGATTCCGCTCGGCTTTGCCCTGTTCTGGCATGACACCTGGTTACCGGGTCCGGAAAGCATCATGAGCCAGGGCTCGCAAATCGCCGGTTTCAGCGCCGATTACATCTGGGACCTGATCACCCGTTTTATTAACTGGAATATGGTCGGCGCCTTCTTTGTGCTGCTGGTGCTGTGGCTATTCATCAGCCAATGGCTGCGCGTTACCGTCTTCGTTTCGGCGATCATGGTCTGGCTGGTTATCAGCCCGCTGCTGCCCTCCTTTACTTTATGGCCCGCCGGCCAGCCGAACACCACAGCGGCCACGCCAGCGGCAACGACCGGTGGAACGACATCAGCCGCGGCATCAACCAGCGCCGCCGCCAGCGGCGATATCCCACCGCAGACCGAACCGCCAACCTCAGCTAACCTTAGCAATTGGCTGAAAACTTTCTATGCTTCTGAACAGAAAAGAAAAACACCGTTCCCGGATCAGCTGCCTGGGGATGCGCAGCCGTTCGATCTGCTGGTTATTAATATCTGCTCCCTGTCATGGTCAGACATTGAGGCTGCCGGGTTGATGGATCATCCGCTGTGGAAACATTTCGATATCCTCTTCAAAAACTTTAACTCCGCCACTTCCTACAGCGGCCCGGCAGCCGTTCGCCTGCTGCGCGCCAGCTGCGGCCAGCTATCGCATAACAACCTGTATCAGCCGTCTGGCAACGAGTGCTACCTGTTCGAAAATCTGGCCAAACTCGGCTTTACCCAACAGCTGATGCTGGGGCATAACGGCGTATTCGGCGACTTCCTCAAAGAGGTTCGCTCGCTCGGCGGCATGCAGAGTCCGCTGATGGATCAGAGCGGTTTACCGGTAATCCTGCAAGGCTTCGACGGATCGCCGGTTTACGACGACCAGGCGACGCTCGATCGCTGGCTACAGTCTACCGAGAAGCTTAACACGCCCCGTACCGCGACCTTCTACAACACGCTGCCGCTGCACGATGGCAACCATTATCCCGGCCAAAGCAAAACGGCCGACTATAAGGCCCGCGCGCAGAAGTTCTTTGATGAGCTGGACGCCTTCTTCACCGAACTGGAAAAATCGGGGCGTAAAGTGATGGTGGTGGTGGTGCCGGAACACGGCGCCGCGCTGAAGGGGGATAAGATGCAGGTTTCCGGGCTGCGCGATATCCCAAGCCCGTCGATTACCAACGTACCTGCGGCGGTGAAATTCTTCGGCATGAAGGCTCCGCATCAGGGCGCCGCGGTGGAAATCACTCAGCCTTCCAGCTACCTCGCGGTTTCTGAACTGGTGGTGCGCGCCCTGGACGGTAAGATGTTTACCGAAGATAACGTCAACTGGCAGCAATACACCGCAAATCTGCCGCAGACCGCGGCGGTATCAGAAAACTCCAACGCCATTGTCATTCAGTATCAGGGCAAACCCTACGTGCAGCTAAACGGCGGCAGTTGGGTACCGTATCCGCAGTAAAGACGAAAAAGGCCGCAGGAGAATTCCTGCGGCCTGTTCGGGCGCAAATTGCCAACGCAGCAGACTCACGCCCGCCGGTCCGTCACTTCTGGTTGTGCATCCAGCTGACGATAATGCTGACCACGATGCCAGCAATTATCGGCGCCGCCAGATCGTCCCATAAGATCAGACCTAACTGTGTGAGCGTCATAGAGCCGCCTGTATTGCAATGGCAACCGTTCGCGGCTATCTTTAACTTGTCTGGAGTTAGTGATAGCCCTCGTTCAGTTGCCTGGTTAACACCAGCAACGTGCGAGGGTTTTCTCTTTCCAGCAACTTATCTATGCCGCCGGGGTTCAAGCCCCCGCAACATTGCGCCTCACCGGGCGAACCCGGCTTGGCGTCGATTCTACTGCTCCTTGTCATCGCCTTCACCACGCCCTTTGGCAATCTGCGAGGCGCATTCCAGCCCTCCCCCGCAGAAATCATCACGCGACAACCCGCTTCCCATCACGCCCGCGCTTTCTCGGGATTCTCATCCTGATCAACGGCAAAGCAGGCCACCAGTTGGCCACCGTAATCCTTAAGCTGCGGCTGAAGCTGGGTGCATGGGCCAAAGCGTCGGCGGCAGCGCGCATTGAAGGCGCAGCCCGGCGGCGGATTCAGCGGGCTCGGCAGTTCGCCGGTGAGCTTAATGCGCTCGCGTCGATCGTCCGGGTTCAGACGCGGCGTCGCTGACAACAGGGCCTGAGTATACGGATGACGCGGGTTATTAAAGATCTGGTCCTTGGTCCCCTTCTCCACGCAGCGGCCAAGATACATCACCATGACTTCATCAGCGATGTGCTCGACGACCGAGAGATCGTGGGAAATAAACACGTAGGACAAGCCTAAATCCTGCTGCAGGTCCATCATCAGGTTCAGCACCTGGGCACGTACCGAAACATCCAGCGCGGAGACCGGCTCATCGGCAATCACCACATCCGGATCCAGCATCAGCCCGCGGGCAATAGCGATACGCTGGCGCTGGCCGCCGGAGAACATATGCGGGTAGCGATCGTAATGTTCCGTTTTCAGACCCACCTTCGCCATCATCGCCAGCGCTTTTTCACGCCGCTGCTCTTTGCTCAGGCTACTGTTGATCAACAGCGGCTCTTCCAGAATCTGCCCCACTTTTTTACGCGGGTTCAGCGAACCATATGGATTCTGAAACACAATCTGGATTTTTTGCCGCCGCAGCTTTTGCGCCTGCGGGTCGTGCTTGAGCAGATCCTGCCCCTGATAATACAGCTCGCCGCCGGTGGGAATTTCAATCATCGTCAGCAAACGACCCAGCGTCGATTTGCCGCATCCCGACTCTCCCACCACCGCCAGCGTTTTACCGCGTTCAAGGGTAAAGGAGACGCCGTCCAGCGCTTTTACCAACCGTTCCGGAGCAAACAACCCTTTCTTTACCGGATAGTGTTTTTTCAGATCAATGGCCTGCAACAGCGGTTGTTGCGTGGCGGCCTTTTGCGTACTCATAATCCAGGCCTCCCGGCATCATCGAGTGGGTAGTGGCATTTTGACTGACGGCCGCCGTCGAGATCCGCGAGCGCGGGCTCTTCGCTCCGGCATTTATCCGTGGCATAGGGGCAGCGCGGGTTCAGCAGGCAGCCGTTTGGGCGGTCATATTTCCCCGGAACAACCCCCGGTAGCGATGCCAGACGCGCCTTATCCTGGGCAAACTCCGGCAGCGCGCGCAGCAGCGCCTGGGTGTAAGGATGGCGCGGCGCGCGGAAGATATCTTTCGCATCCCCGGTCTCCACCACCTGACCCGCGTACATGACGATAATTTTATGCGCGGCTTCCGCCACCAGCGCCAGGTCATGGGTAATCAACACCAGCGCCATATTTTCTTGCTGCTGCAACTCCAGCAGCAGTTCGATAATCTGCGCCTGAATGGTCACATCCAGCGCGGTGGTCGGTTCATCGGCAATCAGCAGTTTTGGCCGGCAGGCGATAGCCATCGCGATCATCACGCGCTGGCTCATCCCACCGGAAAGCTGATGCGGGTAAACGTCCAACCGCGACGCCGGGTCAGGAATACCCACCAGGTTCAGCAGGTCGATCGCCCGCTGGCGGCGGGTTTGCTTATTGCCGCCCTGATGGACCTTAATCGCTTCCATTATCTGATAGCCGACGGTAAAGCACGGGTTGAGGCTGGTCATCGGATCCTGGAAGATCATTGCCACTTCCGCCCCCACCAGTTGACGCCGCTCTTTTTCCGAAATTCGCTGCAGATCGCGGCCGTTAAATTCCAGTTTGTCCGCCATCACCCGACCGGGGTAGTCAATCAGGCCCATAATCGCCAGCGAACTCACCGACTTACCTGAACCCGACTCGCCTACGATACCGACCACTTCGCCCTGCTTCACGCTATAGCTGATGCGGTCCACGGCGCGGAACGGCGCATTTTGCTCGCCGAAATGCACCGATAATTTATCTACATTTAATAACGCCATCTCGAACCTCTTACTGCTTCAGTTTGGGATCGAGCGCGTCACGCAGACCGTCACCCATCAGGTTAAATGCCAGCACCGTCAGCAGGATCGCCACGCCCGGGAAGGTCACCACCCACCAGGCGCTTTGTGCGAACTGCAATACGTCGGAAAGCATGGTGCCCCACTCAGGCGTCGGCGGCTGCGCGCCCATGCCGAGGAACCCCAGCGCTGCCATGTCGAGAATGGCGTTAGAGAAGCCCAGCGACGCCTGAACGATCAACGGCGCAAGACAGTTAGGGAGAATATTAACGAACATCTGGCGCATCGCGCCGGCGCCCGCTACGCGGGAAGCGGTCACGTAATCGCGGTGCACTTCCACCAGCACCGCCGCGCGCGTCAGACGCACATAGTGCGGTAGGGCGACGAAGGTGAGCGCCAGCGAAGCATTGACGATTGATGGTCCGAAGATAGCCACCAGCACCAACGCCAGCAGCAGGCTGGGCAGCGCCAGCATGATATCGACCACGCGCATGATGATGGAGTCCACCACCCCGCCGAAATAGCCAGCAACCAGCCCCAGCACCACGCCGAGGATTAGCGACAACACCACCACCAGACAGCCCACCAGCAGCGACAGGCGCGCGCCGTACATCAGGCGCGAGAGAATATCGCGCCCCACGTCATCGGTGCCAAGCAGGTGCGCCATACTGCCGCCATCCTGCCAGAACGGCGGCGCCAGCAGCGAATCACGGAACTGATCCGCCGGGTTATAAGGGGCGAGAAAGTTGGCGAATACCGCGATGATAATCATCACCGCCACGTATACCAACCCGACGACTGCCCCTTTGTTGCGTTTGAAATAGTGCCAGAACTCCTGCAGCGGGGTCATTGGCACCGGCGCGGCGACAACTTTATTTTCTGTAATTTGTGACATGATGGCCCCTTACTTCTTATGCCGGATACGCGGGTTCACCACGCCGTACAGCAGGTCGACCAGCAGGTTGACGAGAATAATCATCGTCGCCACCAGCAGCACCCCGCCCTGCACAACTGGATAATCGCGGCGCTGTAGCGCATCGATAAGCCAGCGGCCTAAACCTGGCCACGAAAAAATCGTTTCGGTCAGAATGGCGCCCGCCAGCAGCGTGCCCACCTGCAGACCAATCACCGTGACCACCGGCAGCATCGCGTTGCGTAGCGCATGGATGACAATCACCCGCATGCGGGTTAACCCCTTAGCGCGAGCGGTACGGATGTAATCCTCGCCAAGCACTTCCAGCATCGACGATCGGGTCATACGCACGATCACCGCCAGCGGAATCGTACCCAGCACGATGGCGGGTAGGATCATATGCATTAAGGCATCGATAAAGTCGCCCTGTTCACCCCAGATGGCGGTGTCAATCAGCATAAAACCGGTCAGCGGCAGGGTATCGTCAAGGAATACCGTATCGCTGATACGCCCGGATACCGGCGTCAGGTTCAACTGCACCGAAACCAGCATAATCAGCATCATGCCCCACCAGAAGATAGGCATCGAGTAGCCGGTCAGCGCCAGGCCCACGGCGGTATGGTCAAAGATGGAGCCGCGTTTTACCGCAGCCAGCACGCCCACCGGAATACCGACGGCGACGGCGAAAATCATCGCGCAGACGCCCAGTTCGAGGGTGGCCTTAAAACGCGGGACAAACTCTTGCCACACGGGAATGCGGCTTTTCAGCGAGATCCCTAAATCACCGTGCAGTACGCCCCAAATATAATGGGCATATTGCTGCCACAGCGGCTTATCGAGGCCCATTTCGGCCAGCAGCTGCGCGTGACGTTCGGGGGAAATACCACGTTCGCCCGCCATAATCATCACCGGATCGCCGGGGATCATATGCACGAAGGCAAAGGTGAGAAGGGTAATACCGATAAATGTCGGGATGACGAGTCCCAAACGTCGGAGAATAAACTGCAACATAACCCGGATTCTCTCTAGTGACGCCAGGCCTGGTGACAAGGCGTCTGTATTGCTCACAAATGTATTCCCCGAATAGCGGGAATACGCCCCCCGCCTCTCCCACGCGGGGAGAGGGGGTCAGGCATCGTGCTTATTATTCGACAGAGACGTTATCGAAGTGGTGTTTGCCAAGCGGATCAACCACATAGCCTTTGACTTCTTTACGCACTGGCTCGTAAACGGTGGAGTGGGCGATGATCAGCGCCGGAGCCTGGTCATGCATCACTACCTGAGCCTGTTTGTACAGTTCAATACGCTTGTTGTGGTCGTCGGTGGCGCGCGCCGGTTGAATGAGGTCTTCAAACGGCTTGTAGCACCAGCGAGAGTAGTTAGAGCCGTCTTTCGCCGCGGCGCAGCTGAACAGAGTTGCGAAGAAGTTATCCGGATCCCCGTTGTCGCCGGTCCAGCCCATCATCACGGTCTGGTGTTCGCCCGCTTTTGCACGTTTCAGGTACTCGCCCCACTCATAGGTGACGATCTTGGCCTGTACGCCGACTTTCGCCCAGTCAGCCTGGATCATTTCAGCCATACGGCGCGCGTTCGGGTTATACGGACGCTGTACCGGCATTGCCCACAGGTCGATGGTGAAGCCTTTTTCCATGCCCGCTTCTTTCAGCAGCTGCTTCGCCTTTTCAGGATCGTAGGTGTAGTCTTTAACGTCATCGTTATAGCCCCACATGGTCGGCGGGATCAGGTTCTTCGCCGACTGGCCGGCGCCCTGATAAACGGCTTTGATGATCGCTTCTTTGTTCACCGCGTAGGTCAGCGCCTGGCGAACTTTGACGTTATCGAGCGGTTTTTTCTCGGTGTTGAAGGAGAGATAACCCACGTTCAGACCCGGCTGTTCCAGCAGGTTGATGTTTTTATCTTCCTTCATGCGCGCGATGTCAGCCGGGTTCGGATAAGGCATCACCTGGCATTCGTTTTTCTGCAGCTTGGCGTAGCGTACGGAAGCGTCAGGGGTGATGGAGAAGACCAGACGATCGATCTGCGGCTTGGTGCCCCAGTAGCCCGGGAAGGCTTTATACAGAATGCGCGAGTCTTTTTGGTACTGCAGCAGTTGGAATGGGCCAGTGCCGATTGGGTTAAGGTCTACTTTTTCCGGCGTGCCGGCTTTCAGCATGTTGTCGGCATATTCTTTCGACAGGATAGAAGCAAAGTCCATCGCCAGGTCAGCGAGGAACGGCGCTTCCGGGCGAGTCAGCACGAACTGGACGGTATTATCGTCCACTTTCTTCACTTCGCTAATCAGGTCCTGCAGGCCCATCCCTTCGAAGTACTCATAGCTGCCGCCAGAGACTTTATGGTAAGGATTTTTGTCATTTTTCTGACGGTCGAAGGAGAACACCACATCGTCGGCATTCAGATCGCGCGTCGGTTTAAAATCTTTATTATCCTGCCACTTCACGCCTTTACGCAGGTGGAAGGTATAGGTTTTACCGTCCTCGCTGACATCCCACTTCTCAGCCAGGCCAGGAATAACTTCTGTCGTCCCGGTTTTGAATTCAACCAGGCGGTTGTAAATAGGCACCGAGCTGGCGTCATAGGTGGTACCAGAGGTGAATAGCTGTGGGTTAAAGCCTTCCGGCGAACCTTCAGAACAATAAACCAGGGTTTTAGCTTGTACGCTTGCGGCGACGGTCATGGCGACCAGGCTCAGACCAAGCTTCAGCATCCCTGACTTTTTCAAGGAAATACTCATTATTCTGCTCCAAAACTGTGATGTTGTTTGCATATAGCCGCCAGACCTTTATTTATTTTTTACCCGGTCTGGTCGGTGGTGCCCGAAGGCGTTGAGAGAGATGGGGATTCCGTTCGCTAAAACGACTGAGTTGCAGTACGGATTCTCCATGAAATGCCCCTCATGCCGTACAATCTGTCAACAGAATGGAGAAACGTCAATACAGCTAACCGGGTTTTGCGTCAGGGGTGAGAATCGGTGGGCAAAGATTAAAAAAACTTGATGGCGCTATTTTCAGCAGAGAAATTTATGCTACCGGCAATAAACCAGAATAAAGCCCTTAATAGTTTGCAACATCTGGTGATAAACAATTCTTAAAAATGGTGAAAATTTCTTCCCATGTGGCCATTATGTGAGCGATTAATAGCGCGAACGTTAAAACGCACAGCGGAAAATGCTGTACTTAGTCATAAGCTTCGCGAAAAAAGATCTATTCATCGATAAAAAAAAGCAATGGAAGATGTCACAAAACAGCGAACAGCTGGCGAGATGCGCGGGGAAATGCGATTTTTGTGATTCTGACAAGGTTTTCACCCCGGCTTGCGCTGCGCTGAGCCGGGCTACCGGGCTGGTTATGCGCTGTGCGAATGTAGCCCTGATAAGGCGCTTGCGCCGCGATCAGGGAAGCGCTCGAGTCGAACCTCTGCTCCCGGAGGTTCTCATCCTCTTCGGGCCGCAGATGCAAAAAAGCCTGCTCGTTGAGCAGGCTTTTCGAATTTGGTCGGTGATAGAGGATGACTCGCCACTTCGTGGCTCGCCCTACGGGCCGTTGCTGACGCAACGTTCTCTCGCTACGCTCGAGTCGAACCTCTGCCCCCGGAGGTTCTCATCCTCTTCGGGCCGCAGATGCAAAAAAGCCTGCTCATTGAGCAGGCTTTTCGAATTTGGTCGGTGATAGAGGATGACTCGCCACTTCGTGGCTCGCCCTACGGGCCGTTGCTGACGCAACGTTCTCTCGCTACGCTCGAGTCGAACCTCTGCCCCCGGAGGTTCTCATCCTCTTCGGGCCGCAGATGCAAAAAAGCCTGCTCATTGAGCAGGCTTTTCGAATTTGGTCGGTGATAGAGGATTCGAACCTCCGACCCCTTCGTCCCGAACGAAGTGCGCTACCAGGCTGCGCCAATCACCGAATGCGGGGCGCATCTTACTGCTGGGATGCACACCCGTCAATGCCTTATTAGCAAAAAATCAATCAAGCGGCGAGAATCTCGCCACTGCAGCTATTCTTTCACCGCTTTCTTCGAAGCCGGCACGCGACACCAGTTATTGTTTTCATTAATCCCGCCGTCCGGCGAGGTATAACCAAGACAACCCATAATGGTGTCATACAGCTCAACGTGACGGTGCGGAGCCTTCGTCGCCGCCTGCTGCTTGAGACGCGCAAAGGAGGCGGCATGGTCCGGGTTCGCCAGATACTTATCCGACATCCAGACCATCATCGGCACGCGGAACTGTTCCGGCGGCGCCATCATGCGCGGCGTACCGTGCAGATGTTCGTGTTCATTAATCGACTCGCCGTGATCGGCGGCGTAGAACACGATAGCCTTTTTATCCCGCAGTTGGTCCAGCACGCTAACGATAAAGTGATCCACGTAGGTGACGCTATTATCGTAAGAGTTTATCAACTCGGCCTTCGAACATTTGCTATCCACGCCGATACACTCCGGTTTCCATTGCGCGAAGCTGCGCGGATACCGCTGGGTGTAGTTAAAGTGCGATCCCTTGGTATGCAGGATAATCAAGCGCTTGCCATCAGGATTTTGCTCCATACCGCGCTTCATCTCATCGACCAGCAGCATATCATCCACGTTCTTGCCGCGGTTGCGCGGCTCGGCGCCGATCTGCTCGCGATAGGCGATATTGTTGGCCATCGTATTGCTGTAGAACCACATCTCGCTCTGCATGGCGTACAGGTCGCCGGCAAAACCTAGCTGGTGCAGAACAGCGAACACATTCTGCTCTTTCAACGTCCGCTGCGGATTATCATCCGCCCCGCCCTCGCGCACAAACATACAGCGCAACGACAGCTTGGTGGCGGTATCGCAAGAGGTGCCGCGGAAAGCGACAAGATTCTTCTCTTGCGCCAGCTTCGGCGTGGTATTGCGGTTATAGCCGAGTATACCCATATGATCCCAGCGGGTGGTCTCGCCGATGATAAACACCACGTAAGTATCATCAAGATCCTGCGGCGCCACGTAGGTGAATTTTTTCGCCGGATTAATCAATGATTTATTATCAGACGACTCATCCACCTGCGCCCAGGCGTACAGCCCGAGCGCCGACAGCCAGTTAGAAGGCAGATACGAGTTGGCAATGACGCCGCCGTAGCTTGGCATATCGACCTCTGAATTGCGCTCAACGTTCTTCTGGCGCACTTCCAGCAGGCGAATCGGCCCCCAGACCATCAGCCCGGCCAGCACGACTATCAGGATATTTTTCACCCGCTGACCCGGCGTTTTGACCTGTTGCAGCAGCGTCTTACGGCAGCGGTTGCTCCAGATAAGAAGGAGCGGCAACACGCTAACCGCGGCCAGCCAGAGGATCAGATGCCAGCCGATAACCTCTTTCGACAGGTCAATATCGGTGGTCATCACCGAAGCGATTATGCCGTAGCCAATGACCACATTGAGGAAAGTCATGTAATAACTCGCCCCAGCGGAAAACAGCACCACCAGCGTGGCTAAGATGCGCCAGACCCGACGGCCAAATAACGAGAGCAGACGCAGCAGGAAGAAGGTGACCAGCACCGTCGCCACCAGTTCCACCACTCCGGACAACCCTTTCCAGACGGTAAACTCTTGAGCGTAACCATCGAAACGACGGAAAAACACCGCGGCGTTCATAAACCAGCCGATGTACAGCGCAAGCCAAAAACTCAGCTTCTGCTGCGACATCGTTTTAATGTATTTCATGCAAGCAAACCTGGGAAACGAAGAGATAAAACCGCCCTGATTAAAACGATATAAACAGGAAGATTAATTAAGTGCGTCTGGGTTGGTTATCGGAAACCTCTACAAAGCGCGCTAAGTAGACCACAGCAAATGGGAAAAGTATCCGCGAGGAATGTGATTCAGCCAGATATTTACAAAATATCTGGCTGGTAAGGCATTATTCGCTTAGGAAGGGCGATGCTATCAGGCGTGCGCCTGGTGGTAAATTTCGCTTTTCGGCTGACGAATGGTAGTGGAAAGCGCCAGCGACAAAATCAGCAGAGCGAAGATGACGCAGAAAGTGACGTAGAAGCCGCCGAACACGGAGGCAATCAGCGAACCGCAAATACTACCGATACCGAAGCCGAGATAAATCACGCCGTAGTTTTTCGCCAGGTTATTGAGGCCAAAGAACTCGCTTACCAGCGACGGGAAGACGGTAATGGTGCCGCCGAAGTTAAAGGCCACACAGGCAATCGCCGCAAAGAAGGTCATCGCATTTAGCGGCGCGAACAGCAGGGCCGCCATACCAACCAGGGAGACCACCTGACCGATGGTAATTACGCGGATACGGGAGATTTTGTCGGACAGGATACCCAGCACCAGGCGGCCGCTCAGGTTAGCGATAGAAATCACGGTAACCGCATTCGCCGCCGTCGCCACGTCGAGATGCACCATGCCCTGCGCGATATCTTTTGCTACACCAATCACATACAGACCGCTCATGCAGGCCGTCAGGAACATCACCGCCAGCATCCAGTACTGCGGTTTACGCATGGATTCAGCAAGGGTGAAATCATTTTCGACAACGCCGTTGGCGGTAGTGGTCGCGGGATGATTCGGCGCATCTTTCATCATGGTGGCGCCAAAGACGATCATCACCAGTACGATAGCGCCCCAGATAACAAAGGTTTTTTCCAGCCCGACCGTCGCCAGCAGGTGACTATCGATAAATTTAAAACCGAGGCTGCCAAGGCCATAAGCACCAATTGAGAAGGCGGAAATCAGACCTTTACGCTCGGGGAACCACTTCACGCAGTTCGACAACGTCAGCAGATAGCCCGCGCCGTCCGCCAGACCGACCAGCAGGCCGGCGCTCAACCACAGCATCATCAGGCTGTTGGCATGGGCTGTGAGGAAAAAGCCGACGCCAAGCAGGATGCCGGATGCCATGGTGACGCGTTTCACGCCAAAGCGTTCCTGCAATTTACCGGCAACGGAAGAGGATAGCGCCAGCCCAAGACTTAACAGGCCGAAAGAAAATGCCACCTGGCTTACTGGCTCGTCCAATTTGCTGGCCAGAGAACTATTAAACAAACTCCATGTATAAACCGATCCCAGAGCGAATTGCGTAATGATCGTGCCAATCAGCGTGAGCCAACGGGTATATTGAGTGTTTGCAGCGTTCATAGCAGATGTCCTGAAGGATTAACTGCCGCCACAATAACCAAATCCCCAAATCCGGTGGGGGAAAACGGCATGAACTGCCATCAACGAGGAATGAAATGCATTTATGGCGGAATGAATGACATTGCAAAACATTCATTCCCTAAATTTCACTCAAAAAGTTAGTGTGCGCTACCTCACAGAAACGCGCCGTTACTGAGATTTTACAGTAACGACTGCATTTCAAATGCGTAACAAATTCGGTCAGAAATTGGCACTGACGCCCATCAGATACAGCGTATTTTCACCCGACGGAACGTTATCTGCCTGTGAAAGTGTGGCCCACGCCGCCAGATGTGAACCCAGCGGCATATCTGCGCCCAGCGTGACGTCGCCCCAGCTACCGTCTTTTCCGCGGCTAATCGACGCATTGTTATCGATAGAGATAGACTGGTTATAGCTCACCTGCGCCCATGGATGCACGCCCCATAGCTGTTGGTAATCCATACGCCAGCCGAGCGTGTTGACGTAAATACTTTCGCCCGCGCGACGCGTCGCGGGCGGCGGGTTGAGATCGCTACGCAAGCTGGCGACCGGCCCGGAGGTCACGCCGCTGGCCAGCGAGTAGTTCCATCCCACGCTCATGCCGTGACTCAAATCCGGCGGCGCCAGCGCCTGATTCAACGCCAGTCCGGCGGGCGCTTCTGACGCCCTCATTCGCTCGGCGAGAATATCTTCATAACGCGGTTGGTGATCGCTATCCCATGTATAGCGTTCCGACGTATTACTTTTTGTATCGTTAGCGATATATTCCTGTTGCCAGGCATTGGCGCCTGAAACACACGACACCCAGATAGTGATGCACGCCGGGGCCAACCCACCCCGGAGGCCATTGCATTTCTTTATTATCATTAATGCGACTCCAAAAGAGCCGAATCGGCAATGTTGCTGTGTTTTTATACTCAAAATAATTCGAGCTGCCGCCCACTTCTACGCAACTTGAAGTATAAGGAGTTGATGGGAAGTGGTTTCCCTGTATTAACTATTATCTTTATCTTTCAGCCGTCAAGGCGGATGAAAAAGTTTTCTGACGAAAGGGAGAGAAACATGCAACGTTGCGGATGGGTAAGCCAGGATCCTCTTTATATCCAGTATCACGATAACGAATGGGGAGTCGCCGAGAGAACGCCGCAAAAGCTGTTTGAAATGATCTGCCTCGAAGGCCAGCAGGCGGGACTCTCGTGGATAACCGTACTGAAAAAACGGGAAAACTATCGTCAGGCCTTTCACCAGTTTGACCCGGTTCGCGTAGCGGCCATGGATGAAGCAGACGTCGAGCGCCTGCTACAGGATGCGGGCATCATCCGCCATCGGGGAAAGATCCAGGCCATCATCGGCAATGCGCGGGCGTTTCTCGCCATGGAAGCCAACGGCGAAGCATTCAGCGATTTCGTCTGGTCGTTTGTCGATAATCAGCCGCAAATTACTCATGCCGCGACGCTCGCCGAAATCCCCACCACCACACCAGCCTCCGATGCTCTATCTAAGGCGCTGAAAAAGCGCGGCTTTAAATTCGTCGGCTCCACTATCTGTTATTCATTTATGCAGGCCTGCGGGTTAGTCAACGATCACGTGACCGGTTGCTGTTGCCACCCCGGGAGACCAGCATGATCAAAAAATGGGATGCCGCAGAGACCGGCCCGCTACTCGAGTTGTGGCTGGAAAGCACTATTTACGCGCATCCGTTCATTGCAGAAAGCTACTGGCGGGAGAGTCTGGAAGTCGTGCGCGATGTCTATCTTCCCGCCGCCGCCACCTGGGTGTGGCAGGAGAATGATGCGCTGAAAGGGTTTGTCAGCGTGATGGATTCGCGCTTCGTCGGGGCACTTTTCGTCGCCCCGCAAGCAATCCGCCACGGTATCGGCCGCGCGCTGCTTGATGAGGTCAAGCAGCACTACGACTGGCTAAGTCTGGAGGTTTATCAGAAAAACGTGCGGGCGGTGAATTTCTACCACGCGCAGGGCTTCCGTATAGAAGACTGCGCGTGGCAGGACGACACCCAGCATCCGACCTGGATTATGCATTGGCCGGCGGGTCAAATGCGCTGAGCGCCAGCGCGGGTCCATCATATTTTTCCAGCCATGCCAGCGCCGTATTCCCGGCGCAACCGTTGCCCAGACGCGAGGTCGGAATATCTTTCGTCAGCACGTTCACCGCGCCGTTTTTGCAAATTCCGGCATCGGGGTCGATATCCGGCCACGCGCCTTCATGCAGGCAAATCACCCCCGGGCGAATACCTTCCGTGACCACCGCGCCGGCCAGTACCTGACCACGTGAATTCCACACCCGCACCAGATCGCCGTCGGCGATATTGCGCGCCTGCGCGTCCAGCGGATGGATAGTCAGCGGTTCGCGCCCGGCGACGGCGTAGCGTTCTCGCAGCGAAGTCTGGTTCAACTGGCTATGCAGGCGGTGCGCCGGGTGGGCGGAAAGCACCTGTAGCTGACCCGCCTCGGCGTTGCCGTGCCACTCATCAGGCTCGAGCCACATCGGGTGCGGCGGACAATCGGCATAGCCAAAGCCGGCAATGGTCGGCGAGTGAATTTCAATTTTCCCGCTCGCGGTTTTTAACGGGTTAGCCTGCGGGTCTGCGCGGAATGCCGCGAAGCGGGAGAAACGGGCGTTATCCGGGTTTTCCGGCATTTCAATTAGCTGGTTAGCCTGCCAGAATTCGGCAAACGGCGGCAGCGTCACCTGCTGCTGCGCCCCGCGTTGGACGGCAATCTGGTAGAAGGTCTCCAGCCATTGCAAATCGTTTTTTCCTTCGGTGAAACGTTCGCGACCGCCCGCCTCCCAGCGTTCGCTCAGGTCCGCAAAGACATCAAAATCGTCGCGCGCTTCATCGCGCGGCGCGACTACCCGCTTCATCGGCACCAGATGCTGATTGCTGTAATCGCCGGTCATGGTCAGATCATTGCGCTCAAACGAAGTGGTCGCCGGTAAGACGATATCGGCATGGCGCGCGGCGGCGGTCCAGAAGCATTCGGAAATCACAACCAGCTCCGGCTTCTGCCAGGCCTGAATCAGGCGGTTGGTATCCTGATGATGGGTAAAGTTGGCGCCGCCCGCCCACCAGATAAAGCGGATATCGGGAAAGCGTCGCGTCATCCCGTTGTGCTGATAGCTTGCCCCAGGGTTTTCCAGCGCCTCAACGATACGGGCGACCGGGATTTTCTCCACCGCATCGGTTCCTCCCGCCACGCTCCCCTGCATAGAGGCCAGCACCGCGGCGCGGCGCGTCGGGTTGCCGCCGTTGGCAAAGTGGTAAGAAAGACCAAAACCGCCGCCGGGCGTGCCAATCTGCCCCAGCATCGCCGCCAGCGTCACCAGCATCCAGTGTTTTTGCTCGCCAAACTGCTGGCGCTGCATGCCCCAGCCGGACATCAGCATGGTGGTATTTTCATGGAAAAGTTTTGCCAGTTCGCGGATTTTATCCGCCGCTACGCCGCAGATCGCCGCAGCCCATTCGGCGGTTTTGGCGACGCCATCGCTTTCACCACTCAAATAGCGGGCGAAAATGTCATAACCGCTGGTACAGCGGGCGAGGAATTCATCGTCCTGCCAGCCATGCTCGACCAGGGTATGGGCGATCCCCAGCATCAACGCGACGTCAGTGCCCATATGCGGCGCGATCCACTCCATTGATTCGCCAAAGAAATCAACGCTTTCCGATCGCATGGGATCGATACAGATCAGCCGTTTGCCGCTCTGGCGCAGGCGATCAAACCAGGGGATCCCTTGTTCATCCGAGGCGTTCCAGGCAATTTTCAGCGTATTCAGCGGATTAGCGCTCCACAGCACCACCACCTCGCTGTGCTCCAGAATAAGCGGCCAGCTGGTCTGCTGCTGATAAACTTCATTACCGCCTACCACGTAAGGCATGATCGCCTGCGCCGCGCCGGTTGAATAATCGCCGAGGTGTCCGGTATAGCCCCCGGCAAGACTCATATAGCGCTGCAGCAAGGTTGCCGCCTTATGCAACACGCCGTTAGAACGCCAGCCATAGGAACCGGCGAAAATCGACTGCGGGCCGTAGCTTTCGCGGATCCGTCGATGCTGGGCATCAATCAGATCAAGTGCCTGCTCCCAGCTTACCCGCACGAATTCATCCTGGCCGCGTACGCCCTGCGGCTGTTGCGGCGAGGCGAGATAGCCTTTTCGCACCATCGGATAGCGAACGCGAGTTTTACTATGCACCTGTTCGCGCACCGCCGTTTGCAGCGAGTTGGCGAAGGGAGTGTCCAGCGCGCCGCGGGACGAAATCACATTTTCACCATCCGTCTCTACCAGCATTGGCCCCCAGTGGGCCGCGGTTAGGATGGTTTTAGTTGCAGATGAGGTTGGCAAAGCAGGCTCCTGGGTCAGCGAATGCAGGTGTTGTGGCGGTTTGTTAGTCAACCGTTCAATGTTACTTACAAAAAGAGATACCCTGCGGGGAATTTTCTCCGTATTCGGACGTCATAATCAACCGTCACGCTTGCGGTGGCAAAGAATAAAAAGGATTAAGGAAATAAGATGAAAAAACGCGTACTGATGATTGCTGCTATCGTTAGCGGCACACTGGCTATTTCTGGTTGTACTACCAACCCTTATACCGGCGAACGCGAAGCAGGAAAATCCGGCATCGGCGCGGGTATCGGCTCCTTAGTGGGCGCAGGCGTCGGCGCGCTCTCCTCTTCCAAACATGACCGCGGCAAAGGCGCGCTGATTGGCGCAGCGGCAGGCGCGGCGCTCGGCGGCGGCATCGGTTACTACATGGACGTGCAGGAAGCGAAACTGCGCGAAAAAATGCAGGGAACCGGCGTCAGCGTGACGCGAAATGGCGACAATATCGTGCTTAACATGCCGAATAACGTCACCTTTGACAGCAGCAGCGCCAACCTGAAACCTGCAGGCGCCAACACCCTGACCGGCGTCGCGATGGTGCTGAAAGAGTACGAGAAAACCGCCGTTAACGTCGTCGGATATACCGATAGCACCGGCAGCAACGATCTGAACATGCGTCTGTCACAACAGCGTGCCGACAGCGTCGCCAGCGCGCTCATCACTCAGGGCGTGGCAGCTAACCGTATTCGCACCACCGGCATGGGCCCGGCGAACCCGATCGCCAGCAACAGCACGGCGGAAGGCAAAGCGCAGAACCGTCGCGTGGAAATTACCCTCAGCCCGCTGCAGTAATCTTCTCGTTTCCGGCCCGGCAGCCTTCCTGCCGGGCAAAATGCTTGATATCGCTATTTTTCGCGCTAAGGTGTTGGCAGATTTTCAGCAAAGGAAGCCATCATGGCGAAAGCGGCGCGAGCAACCATCAGCGACGTGGCGAAAGCCGCGAAGACCGGTAAAACCAGCATTTCACGCTATCTCAACGGCGAAAAACATCTGCTATCCGACGATCTACTGGCGCGGATTGAAAAAGCGATTGCCGAGCTCAACTACCGTCCCAGCCTGATGGCCCGTGGCCTGAAACATGGCCGTACCCGCCTGATTGGCCTGATCATCGCCGATATCACTAACCCTTACTCCGTGAACGTGTTAAGCGGGATCGAAGCCGCCTGCCGCGAAAAAGGCTTCACCTTGCTGGTATGTAATACCAACAACGAAATCGATCAGGAGCTCCACTATCTCGACCTCTTACGCAGCTATCAGGTTGAAGGGATTGTGGTTAATGCGGTCGGCATGCGCGAAGAAGGCCTCAACCGTCTGCAGCAATCCGCGCTGCCGATGGTGCTTATCGACCGTAAAATCCCCGATTTCGCCTGTGATGTCGTGGGGCTGGATAACACCCAGGCCGCCACCACCGCCACCGAGCATCTGGTAGAAAAGGGTTTTGAAGCGCTGCTGTTTTTAAGCGAGCCGATTGGCTCCGTTAACACCCGCCGCGAACGTCTGGACGCCTTTCGCGCCACCCTACAGCGCTATACTGGCGTAGTGGCGGAAAACGCCGAGGTGCCGCTCAACGACGGCGCTATGATGGATAACGTCCTGCGCCAGTTCCACGCCCGCCACCGCGGAATGCGCAAAGCGGTGATTTCCGCCAACGGCGCCCTGACGTTACAGGTAGCCCGCTCGCTGAAGCGCGTTGACCTCATCTGGGGCAGCGATATCGGCCTGCTGGGCTTCGATGAGCTGGAATGGGCGGAGCTGGCCGGCGTCGGCATCACCACCCTCAAACAACCAACCTGGCAGATTGGCTATGCCGCAGTCGAACAGGTCGTCAGACGTATCGAAGGCGGCAGCGACCCCATCTGCGAGCGGGTGTTCTCCGGCGAGCTCATTGTGCGGGGATCAACTTCTCGTTAACGATTCATCGTGATGACGATCATAAATTAAACATCCTGGCCTTTTCTTTGGAACCGGTACCATCTAGCGTAATAGGGAGTTAAGCCCCACCACGCCAGGAGTTTGTTCAATGGCCAGAAAAATCATTGTCGTCACCGCCGCTTATGGCAACGACCACGTTAAAGCGCTTGGCGGGCAGTCCGCCGTATTACCCTTTATCGCCGGTTCCGGCGCCGATGGCGTGGAAATTCGCCGCGAGCTGTTCAGCGCGGCGGAACTGAAGCAGTTGCCGACGCTGGCGGCCGACATTGAAAAACGGGGCCTGCTGGCCTGCTACTCCGCGCCGCAGGCGCTGTTCGCCGACAATGGCGAGCTCAATCCTAATCTCCCGTCATTACTTGAGGAAGCGCAAGCCCTCAACGCCCTGTGGCTGAAGCTCTCCCTCGGTCATTTCATCCATAATCAACAGCTGGAGACGCTGCGCGATATTCTGAGCGACAGCGGCATGGCTCTGGTGGTCGAAAATGACCAGACCGATTGCGGCCAACTGGCGCCGATGCAGCGTTTCAAAGCCGCCTGCCGGGTCCATCAGATGCCGGTGACGCTGACTTTCGACATGGGGAACTGGCTGTGGGTTGGCGATTCGCCGGAAGAAGCCGCACGCCATCTGGCCCCCGCAGTCAGCTATATTCATGTGAAGGCGGCGGAGCCTCATCATGAGAAGTATCGCGCCGTCCCACCGGACCAGGCGGACGCACGCTGGCTGGCGCTGCTCGATAACCTGCCCGCCGACGCGCCGCGCGGTATTGAATTCCCGCTGGTCGGCGACGACCTGACCGCCGTCACCCGCCATTACGTTGATCTGTTACGCGAGGATTAAGCCATGGAAAACTTAGATGTCATTACCATTGGCGAAGCCATGGCGATGTTTGTCGCCACCGAAACCGGCGAACTGGCGGAAGTTGAACGCTTTATCAAACGCGTGGCCGGCGCTGAACTGAACGTGGCGACCGGACTGGCGCGACTGGGGCTGAAGGTGGGCTGGGTGAGCCGCGTCGGCAACGATAGTTTTGGCCGTTTCGTGCTGAATTCACTGGCCAAAGAAGGTATCGACGCGCGCGGCGTAGCCGTTGACGAGCGCTACGCTACCGGCTTCCAGATGAAATCTAAAGTCGAAAATGGAACCGATCCCATCGTGGAATATTTCCGTAAAGGATCGGCTGCCAGCCATCTGTCGACGGAAGATTTCCGCGCCGATTACTTCACCAGCGCCCGCCATTTGCACTTAAGCGGCGTCGCCGCCGCGCTGTCCGACAGCTCGTATGCATTGCTGGAACATGCTGCCAACGTAATGAAAGCCGAAGGGAAAACCCTCTCTTTTGACCCAAACCTGCGCCCGGTACTGTGGAAAAGCGAAGCCGAGATGGTGGAGAAACTGAACCGCCTCGCCTTCCAGGCTGATTGGGTTTTGCCAGGCTTAAAAGAGGGTGTGATTCTTACCGGCCAGCAGACGCCGGAAGGTATCGCTGATTTCTATCTGTCGCGCGGCGTTAAGGCGGTGGTGATTAAAACCGGCTGCGACGGCGCCTGGTTCAAGACCGCTGACGGCGAACAGGGCGCCATCGCCGCGATTAAAGTCGATAACGTGGTGGACACCGTCGGCGCGGGCGATGGCTTTGCCGTCGGCGTGATCAGCGCGCTGCTGGAAGGCAAAACGCTGACGCAAGCCGTGAACCGCGGTAACAAAATTGGCTCGCTGGCCATTCAGGTCCAGGGCGATAGCGAAGGGCTGCCCACCCGCGAAGCGCTGGGCGAATAATCTTTTCACCTAAAACAGCCGTCCTGTACCCTACATGCAGTGCGGCACAGCAGCGCCCGTCCCGGCGGGCGTATGTCACCTCATTGACAGAGGCAAGCCTATGAACAGTTCAACAAATGCAGCAAAACGTTGGTGGTACATCATGCCTATCGTGTTTATCACGTATAGCCTGGCGTACCTTGACCGCGCCAACTTCAGCTTTGCATCGGCCGCGGGCATTACCGAAGACCTTGGCATCACTAAAGGCATCTCATCGCTGCTGGGCGCCCTTTTCTTCCTTGGATACTTCTTCTTCCAAATCCCCGGAGCGATTTACGCCGAACGCCGCAGCGTGCGTAAACTTATCTTTATCTGCCTGATCCTGTGGGGCGGCTGCGCCTCGCTGACCGGCGTAGTGCATAACATCCCGGCGCTGGCGGCCATCCGCTTTATTCTTGGCGTGGTGGAAGCGGCGGTCATGCCGGCGATGCTGATTTACATCAGTAACTGGTTCACCAAATCAGAGCGTTCGCGCGCCAACACCTTCCTGATCCTCGGCAACCCGGTCACCGTACTGTGGATGTCGGTCGTATCGGGTTATCTGATCCAGGCCTTCGGCTGGCGTGAAATGTTTATCTTTGAAGGGATCCCTGCAGTAATTTGGGCCTTCTGCTGGTGGGTACTGGTGAAAGACAAACCGTCGCAGGTGAACTGGCTGGCGGAAAGTGAAAAAGCGGCGCTGCAGGAACAGCTGGAGCGCGAGCAGCAGGGTATCAAAGCGGTGCGTAACTATGGCGAAGCCTTCCGTTCACGCAACGTGGTGCTGCTGTGTATGCAATATTTCGCCTGGAGCATCGGCGTGTACGGTTTCGTACTGTGGCTGCCGTCAATCATCCGCAGCGGCGGCGAAAACATGGGGATGGTCGAGGTAGGCTGGCTCTCTTCAGTACCCTATCTGGCGGCAACGATTGCGATGATCGCCGTCTCCTGGGCTTCCGATAAGATGCAGAACCGTAAGCTGTTTGTCTGGCCGCTGCTGCTCATTGGCGGGCTGGCGTTCATCGGCTCGTGGGCCGTCGGCGCCAACCATTTCTGGGTCTCTTATACCCTGCTGGTGATCGCCGGCGCGGCCATGTACGCCCCGTACGGCCCGTTCTTTGCGATTATCCCGGAGATGCTGCCGCGCAACGTCGCCGGCGGCGCGATGGCGCTGATCAACAGTATGGGAGCGCTGGGTTCCTTCTTTGGCTCGTGGTTCGTCGGCTATCTCAACGGCGCAACCGGCAGCCCGTCCGCCTCGTACATTTTCATGGGTGTGGCGCTTTTCGCCTCGGTATGGCTTACTTTAATTGTTAAGCCTGCTAAGAATCAAAAACTTCCGCTTGGCGCTCATCACGCCTGAACTACTTACGCTACGGAGATTCGCATGAAGCCGTCTGTCATTCTCTATAAAACGCTTCCCGACGACCTGTTACATCGTCTGGAGGAACATTTTTCCGTCACCCAGGTGAAAAACCTGCGTCCGGAAACCGTTTCACAGCACGCGGAGGCTTTCGCCCAGGCGGAAGGTTTACTGGGTTCGAGTGAAAAGGTTAACGCCGCGTTACTGGAGAAAATGCCGAAGCTGCGTGCGACCTCTACCGTGTCTGTCGGCTACGACAATTTTGATGTCGATGCGTTGAACGCGCGCAAGATTTTGCTGATGCATACGCCGACCGTGCTGACCGAAACCGTCGCCGATACGGTGATGGCGCTGGTGCTGAGCACCGCGCGTCGGGTGGTTGAGGTCGCTGAACGCGTGAAAGCGGGCGAATGGACCAAAAGCATCGGGCCGGACTGGTTCGGCTGCGATGTACACCATAAAACCTTAGGCATCGTCGGCATGGGCCGCATTGGCATGGCGCTGGCGCAGCGCGCCCACTTCGGTTTCGGCATGCCGATTCTGTATAACGCGCGCCGTCAGCATCCGCAGGCGGAAGAGCGCTTTAACGCCCGCTACTGCGATCTGGATACCCTGTTACAGGAAGCGGATTTCGTCTGCCTGATCCTGCCGCTGAGCGAAGAGACCCACCACCTGTTCGGCGCAGCGCAGTTTGCCAAAATGAAATCTTCCGCCATCTTCATTAACGCCGGGCGCGGTCCGGTGGTTGACGAGCAGGCGCTGATTGCGGCGCTGCAGGCCGGTGAGATCCACGCCGCCGGTCTTGATGTCTTTGAACATGAACCACTGGCAAAAGATTCGCCATTACTGAAACTGTCGAACGTGGTCGCGCTGCCGCACATTGGTTCCGCTACCCACGAGACGCGTTATAACATGGCGGCCTGCGCGGTAGACAATCTGATTGACGCGTTGAACGGCAAGGTAGAGAAGAACTGTGTGAACCCGCAGGTGAAGTAAGCGAGAAAAGCAGAAGACCGGCCGGCGGCGCTTACGCCGTCAGCCGGGAGAACAGCGATATACCGATTAACGCGTGGCGTTAACCGCCGCCGTCCAGGCCTGATTAAAGGCCTGATGCTGTGCGGCCAGCGGGGCGATCAGCGCATTGTACTGGCTCGCCTGCTGTGACGTCGGGAACTGAATACCGTTGGCCACGAAGCTCACCTGCGTCCCCTGCTGAGCGACAAAATCACCCACCTGGACCAGCTGCTGAGTAAAGATCTGCGCGGCCGGGATCAGCGGCTGCAGCGCATTCGCCGGCGCCGTCACGACTTTATTAAACACCTGGTCATAAACCGGCTTAAGGTCATCAGCCTGCTTCAGCGCGCCATGCGCGGCATCGGCCTGCATTTTGGCGTTTTCCAGCTGCTGGCTCAGCACGCCCAGCGCGCCGTTAGCCTGACGCAGCGGTTCACGCTGAGTGGTATAATCCTGCGCCACGCGAATGGCGTTAACGCTATCAACCACCGGGCGCAGACCTGCATCCATCGCCTGGCTGACCTGCTGTGAATAAGCGTAAATCACCGCATAATCGGAAACGAAGGGGCCGAACTGTTTTTTCTGATCGGCGGTAAGCGTTGGCAGACGTTCGCCGCTACGCATCGCCGTATTCTGCAGGAAGTCGATGAACGCTTTGCGCTGATCGCCTTCTTTATCAAAACACCCACTCAGGCTAACCACCATTAATATGGCCGCAACGGCCGCAAACCAGCGAGAGCAGGACTTTCCTGTCGCCATTTTTTTACTCCTTCAGCCAAAAAAAGCGCAAACAGGCACACGCGTGCCAGACGCTGACAAGGATAGTCCAGGACGGGCTTGCAGGATACCCTTTCCTGATAATCTTACCGTGGAAAATGCCCTTTTTTGCCACCCCGGCGCCAGCCATGTCCGCTGTTAAGTTCATCACATTTAACGCGATAACTTAACCGGCAAAAATAGTAAATATCTTTTTGATTTAATTAAAATTAATAAAATCATCGGTGAATGAATTGGGCAAAGCGGACGATAATCGCACGCTTCCTGACGGCGGCACATTGTCTACAGGCAGGTTCAATGGTTTGATTAATGAGCGATTAACGGCGTTATGTTCGATTATCGCACAGCCAACATCAATGATAGCGAGGGAGACTATAACAATACCTCTGTCCCCCGCTCAGCCTGCCAGGAATGCCGTATGAAGAAAACAACCATCGATATTCAGGCTTTTATCAACGAACATCCATTCACTAAGTACCAATGGATGATTCTCGCCTTATGTTTTATTACCGTCGCGATGGACGGATTTGATACCGCGATTATCGGATTTATTGCTTCAGACCTGGTACAGGAATGGGGCGTTGAGAAATCCGCGCTGGGCCCGGTAATGAGCGCCGCTCTGGTCGGGCTCGCCGTCGGCGCGCTGACGGCCGGGCCGCTCGCCGACCGTATTGGCCGCAAGAAAGTGCTGATTATGTCGATCCTGGTGTTCGGCGGCTTTAGTTTGTTAACCGCGTTTGCCAGCAGCCTGAACCAACTGACATTATTACGCTTCCTCACCGGTCTGGGCTTAGGCGCGGCAATGCCGAATGCCGCGACGCTAATGAGCGAATATGCTCCGGAACGCCGCCGCGCGCTGATGGTAAACCTGATGTTCGTCGGCTTCCCGATGGGATCGTCGCTCGGGGGCTTCCTGTCAGCCTGGATGATCCCGCACTATGGCTGGCAAAGCGTGTTAGTGCTTGGCGGCGTGATGCCGCTGCTGCTGGCCGTGGCGTTAATGTTCCTGCTGCCGGAATCCGCCCGCTATATGGTCGTGAAACGGCAGCCGGCACAACGCATCGCCGCCATCCTGAAGCGTATCGCGCCGCTGCCGGATGCGGTTGAATTTGAGCTACGTGAAGCAGGCCAGGTGAAGGAAAAGTCGGCCATTGGCGTGATTTTCTCCCCGCGCTACGCCGTGGGCACCGTGATGCTGTGCCTGACCTATTTTATGGGATTATTGATTTTCTATCTGCTGACCAGCTGGCTACCGCTGCTGATCCGCGAAACCGGCGCCTCGATGAGCCAGGCTTCTATCATCACCGCGCTGTTCCCGCTCGGCGGCGGGATTGGCGTACTGATACTCGGCGCGCTAATGGACAAGATCAACCCTAACAAGGTGGTTGCCGTCGGCTGGCTGCTCACCGGCGTCTTTGTTTGCCTGGTCGGTTTCTCAACCAGCAATCTGCTGCTGATGGGAGTGATGGTGTTCATCGCCGGCAGCATTATGAACGGCGCGCAATCATCAATGCCGGCGCTGGCTGCCGGGTTCTATCCAACCCAGGGCCGTGCCACCGGCGTTGCCTGGATGCTCGGTATCGGCCGCTTCGGCGGGATCCTCGGCGCCTTCAGCGGCGCTTTCCTGATGCAGGCGCAATTGTCGTTTGAAACTATCTTCACGATGCTGGCGATCCCGGCGTTTTTATCCGCTATCGCTCTGCTGGTGAAATACAAAATGAGCCAGCGCCAGCCAACCGTCAGCGAAAATGACAGCAAGAATTTACAAAAAGCCTAATCAATCCAGCCAGCGCTCTGCGCTGGCTTTTTCTTGCCGCAAACCATCATTTACATAAATTTTCTAAAGCCGCTGTCGATGTTAGGAATCATCATCTTAGCTTTTACGCACGCCGCTTTTCCGGGTGATTAACGAAACCACGCCAACAAATAATCACTGCGGTTATTATTTTCCTTACTTTTGCGACTATTCTTAAATGGCTCGATGTATTTTCCTCTCCGCAGTGAGACAGAATAGGAGCTCTCAATGGAATATAAAGATCCCGTATTTGATTTGTTGAGTAACCTGGAACAAATTGTTTTTAAAGATCAGCCGCAAACGGCCACGCTTGCCCGTACCCCAAGCGTTTTTAATGAATTTGAACGGCTGCGTAAAGGCACAGGGCTTAAGACCGATGATTTCGCCAATGCCATGGGCGTCAGCGTCGCAATGGTCGAAGAGTGGGAGTCGCGACGGGTAAAACCGTCATCCACGGAACTCAAACTGATGCGCCTGATGATGGCCAATCCGCAGCTCTCAAGGCAGCTAATAGATTGAAAAACTGGTTTACTATCTTCTTTTGGTAACGGTCCTGATGCAGGGCCGTTTTATATCCTGATGAAAAAAAGTTTGCTATCCGACTGAGAACATGCGTTAATGCTCGCAGGTTTGATGTACAGACCACAGAGCAGTCGAATAGAGCAGTCCTTCAAAGGTTATCCATTAGATATCCCCGTAGTGAACTTTCCCTTTATCGCTTTAAATCTGTAGTCCAGACCACTACGCCGCAAGGCTCACTAATTTTTTTAAAGGTAATTCACTATGTCCGGTAAAATGACTGGTATCGTAAAATGGTTCAACGCTGACAAAGGCTTCGGCTTCATCACTCCTGACGATGGCTCTAAAGACGTGTTCGTACACTTCTCTGCTATCCAGAACGATGGCTACAAATCCCTGGACGAAGGTCAGAAAGTTTCCTTCACCATCGAAAGCGGCGCTAAAGGCCCGGCAGCTGGCAACGTAACTTCTCTGTAAGTTCAAGCCGCTAAGAATAATAAATCCCTGCCTTATGGCGGGGATTTTTTTTATCTATTATTCCGGCGCCACAATCTCACTGATAAACAGTCGCAAGGACAATCCAGATCCGGCAGATTATCCGGCACCAGGTGGGAACAGCACTTACCGTCGCAGCCAGTGACAACATCACAACCATCGCAAGCATCGCGCTTTCTTCCCGGTTTACGTCTTTTTTTACCCGCTGGGTTAGCCGCGAGTTTTTGTTGCTGTAGGGTTTCCGCAGCCACCCGACAGTCGGCGAATCGCTGACGAATTTCTCGCCAACCGTCAACGACGCCTTTGTTATGAATAATGTCTTTTACCGCACCTGAACAACCCTGCGTATGATGTAAAACGCTATAGGCGCAGCGGTAGCCCTTACGGGGAGAGACAATCCGTTGATAGAAAACAATTAATTTTAAAATTAGGTTGTCCATATATACCTAAAATGTACTGGCTATCAGTCATCATATCCCTCCCGATCGACCGACAGGTATAAATGAATTCCCAAAAACGACCACTTTTAAATGACAGTGAAATGCCAGCCCGTATCCCGCCACTCCAGGCAATGGGTCAATTTCAGGCCTTGTAAAAATGCCTCGTCATGCGATACCACCAGTATCGCGCCGGGAAACGCCGCCAGCGCGCTTTCAATTGCCTGGGTCGAAGCCAGATCGAGGTGATTGGTCGGCTCATCCAGTAGCAGAAGTTGTGTTGAGTCCCGCCGCCAGAGCGCGCAGGCAAGCGCCGCTTTCAGTCGCTCGCCGCCGCTTAACGCCGCCAGCGGAAGGCTGACCTTGTCAGCCCCCAGCTGGAGCTGCGCCAGACGGCTACGCAGCATTCCTTCATCCAGCGGAGTGTTTCCTAAGTTCAGGTGCTCCATTGCCGATAGTGATAAATCCAGCTGCGACAGATGCTGATCGAGATACGCCGCGCTCACCGACAGCCGAACATCGCCAGAGGTTGCCTGCTCCAGCCCCATCAGGGTTTTCAACAATGTTGTTTTGCCACAGCCGTTTGGCCCCTTTAGCGCGATGCGCATCGGGCCATCTACCCGCCAGTCGAGCGGCGCGGTGGATGAGTGAGCTAACTGCAGTGATTCCAGCACCAGTACCTGCTTGCCGGCGGCCACTTCACTGCCCGGTAGCGTGAACATCACCGGACTATCTTCTTCTACCCGCTCCCACGCCTGCTGCACGGCGGCATTCAGGCTGCTGTTCTGTTCACGATGCTGACGGCGCAGCGTGCCCGGGCGCTCTTTTGCGGCACCCTTGTACTTCACACGTTCGAAAGAGGCGATATTCAGCGAATCGACGGTACGCAGCGTCTGCGCCGATCGCCGCTGGGCCGCATCATGCTCCTTTTGCATCCGCGCCCGGGTGCGCCGCCGTTCGATAGCGGCATGCTCCAGCGCCGCTCGGGCGGCCTGTTGCTCCGCTTCGCGCTGCTGCTGATATGCGGCATAATTACCGCCGTAGCTGCGCAGCGCCGCCGGCGTTAGCTCAATAATCTTCGACATCCGAGCCAGTAATTCACGGTCGTGGCTGGCGATTAATGCCCCGCCCCGCCAGATTTCCAGCTGCTGATACAGCCACTCCCTGCCCTGACGATCGAGATGATTCGTGGGTTCATCCAGCAACAGATAGTCCGCGCCGGAAACAAATGCGCCGCACAGCAGCGCCTTCATCCGTTCGCCGCCGCTGAGCGAAAAAGCGGGACGATCGGCGGAGAATGCCGGGAGATCGGCATCGCGAAAGGCTGAACTCAGGCGATCGGGCAGATCCCAACGACCATCTAACAGTTCGAAGTCATCTGCCAGTCCTTTCCCCTGTTCAAGACGGGACAAAGCGTCAAATAGCGGTGCATAACCCAGTAGCGAGGCAATGGTGGTCCCGGCCGTGAGGGTCGGCTGCTGCGCCACCCAGGCAACCGTAGCCGACCGTTCGATATGTCCGCCGGAAGGAGAATCGAGGCCCGCCAGCAGACGCAACAGGCGTGTCTTGCCAACGCCGTTGCGTCCAACAAGGCCGCAAAGCAACGGTTCCAGCGATAAATTCAGCGGGCCAAAAAGCGTCTGCCCCGTCGCGAACTGACAGGTGACCTGATGTAAAACAAATGAGGGGGTGTGGGCGCAATGAGCCATAAGCACTCCTGAATGAAATCAATACTCCCCTACCCGCAGCGTCTGCAAGGTAAGGCGTGAAATTCATCAGTCGTGTTTGTTCATTTGTCGTGCGCGCTCCAGTGAGACGAGGGATTCGTCGGGACATAGGATAGCCAGGCCTGAACCTGGATTTCAAGATTATTTTTTCACCATCGCGATAAGGCAAAAAAAAGCCTGCCGGATGGCAGGCTTTTGACCTTTCTCGAGATAGTTACTGCAGCAGCGAAATATCCGCAACCTGCAGGAACAGCTCGCGCAGTTTGGACAGCAGCGTCAGACGGTTGATGCGGACATCTTTGTCTTCGGCGTTAACCATCACATTTTCGAAGAACTCATCAACCGGCTCGCGCAGCGCAGCCAGCTCAATCAGCGCATCCTGATAACGGCCTTCGGCGAAGTATGGCTGCAGCTTATCACGCAGCACCACCAGATTACCGGCCAGCTTGATTTCCGCCGCTTCTTTCAGCACCGAGGCATGAACGATATCGTTCAGGGTCTCGTCGGATTTCGCCAGGATGTTGGATACGCGCTTGTTTGCCGCCGCGAGGGCGGAGGACTCTTCCAGCGTACGGAAGTGCGATACGGCCTTCATGCGCGCATCGAAATCCGCCGGGCGAGTCGGACGACGCGCCAGTACCGCCTGAATAGTGTCAACGCCGTAGCCTTCGTCCTGATACCAGGCGCGGAAGCGTCCCAGCATGAAGTCGATGACGTCATCAACGACGTTGGCGTTAGTGAGTTTCTCGCCGTACAGACGCACCGCTTCTTCGGTCAGCGTTTGCAGATCGAGATTCAGGTTCTTCTCAACGATGATACGCAGCACGCCCAGCGCGGCACGACGCAGCGCAAACGGGTCTTTATCGCCTTTCGGATGCTGGCCGATACCGAAAATACCCGCCAGGGTGTCCATCTTGTCGGCAATAGCCACCGCGCAGGCAACCGGGTTAGACGGCAGCGCATCGCCGGCAAAACGCGGCTGATACTGCTCGTTCAGCGCCACTGCGACGTCTTCCGCTTCGCCGTCATGACGCGCGTAGTGCATCCCCATCACGCCCTGCGTGTCGGTGAACTCGAAGACCATATTGGTCATCAGGTCACACTTGGACAGCAGACCCGCGCGGGTCGCATGGTTAACGTCAGCGCCGATTTGCTCGGCAATCCAGCCCGCCAGCGCCTGAATGCGATCGGTCTTGTCGCGCAGGGTTCCCAGCTGCTGTTGGAACAGCACGGTTTCCAGACGCGGCAGGTTATCTTCCAGACGTTTTTTACGGTCGGTATTGAAGAAGAACTCGGCATCCGCCAGACGCGGACGAACGACCTTCTCGTTACCGGAGATGATCTGCTGCGGATCTTTGGACTCGATATTCGCCACGAAGATGAAGTTCGGCAGCAGTTTGCCGTCGTTAGCATAGACCGGGAAGTACTTCTGGTCGCCCTTCATGGTGTAAACCAGCGCTTCGGATGGCACCGCGAGGAATTTCTCTTCAAACTTCGCCGTCAGCACTACCGGCCACTCGACCAGAGAGGTCACTTCTTCCAGCAGGCTTTCGCTCAGGTCAGCGTTACCGCCAATCTTACGCGCCGCCGCTTCAGCGTCCGCTTTGATTTTGGCTTTACGCTCGGCGTAGTCCGCCATCACTTTACCGCGCTCCAGCAGAATCTGCGGATACTGATCGGCATTGTCGATGGTGAATTCCGGCTCGCCCATAAAGCGATGTCCGCGGATGATACGGTCGGAAGCGATGCCCAGAATGGTCGCCGGAATAACCTGATCGCCCAACAGCAGGGTCACGGTGTGTACCGGACGCACGAAGTGAACGTCAGAAGCGCCCCAGCGCATCAGTTTCGGGATCGGCAGCTTCGCCAGCGAGGTTGCAACCATGTTCGGCAGCAGAGTCTGCGCGCTTTCACCTTTAACGTGGGCGCGATACAACAGCCATTCGCCTTTATCGGTGGTCAGACGTTCAGCCTGATCGACGGTGATTCCACAGCCGCGCGCCCAGCCTTCGGCCGCTTTGCTTGGTTTACCTTCCGCGTCAAACGCCTGGGCAATGGCCGGGCCGCGTTTTTCGACTTCGCGATCCGGCTGCGAGGCGGCCAGATTCGCCACTTTCAGCGCCAGGCGGCGCGGCGCGGCAAACCATTCGACGGCGCCGTGCGCAAGGCCAGCGTTGTCCAGTTCCGCAGTAAAGTTGGCAGCGAAGGATTCAGCCAGGCTGCGCAGTGCTTTTGGTGGCAGCTCTTCGGTGCCGATCTCCACCAGGAAAGTTTTCTCAGACATGGCCGCCTCTTATTTGTCTTTGTTGCACATCGGGAAGCCCAGGGCCTCACGGGAAGCATAGTAAGCTTCTGCCACTGCTTTGGTCAGGGTGCGGATGCGCAGAATATAGCGCTGACGCTCGGTGACGGAGATGGCTTTTCGCGCATCCAGCAGGTTAAAGCTATGGGCGGCTTTGAGAATACGTTCGTAGGCAGGAAGCGGCAGCGGGTTTTCCAGCGCCAGCAGTTGCTGCGCTTCTTTCTCGTACTGCTCGAAGCAGGTGAACAGGAAGTCTACGTCCGCATATTCAAAGTTATAGGTGGATTGTTCCACTTCGTTCTGGTGGAACACGTCGCCGTAGGTGGTTTTGCCCAGCGGGCCATCGCTCCAGACCAGATCGTAGACGCTGTCCACGCCCTGGATGTACATCGCCAGACGCTCCAGGCCGTAAGTGATTTCACCGGTAACCGGTTTACATTCCAGGCCGCCAACCTGCTGGAAGTAAGTGAACTGCGTCACTTCCATACCGTTCAGCCACACTTCCCAACCCAGCCCCCAGGCGCCCAGCGTCGGGTTTTCCCAGTTATCTTCAACGAAGCGGATGTCGTGAATGGTCGGATCCATACCCAACTCTTTCAGAGATCCGAGGTACAATTCCTGAATGTTGTCCGGAGACGGCTTAATCACCACCTGGAACTGGTAATAGTGCTGTAAGCGGTTCGGGTTTTCGCCATAGCGACCGTCGGTCGGGCGACGAGAAGGCTGCACGTAGGCGGTCGCCATCGGCTCTGGCCCCAACGCGCGTAAGCAGGTCATCGGGTGGGAGGTGCCGGCGCCAACTTCCATGTCCAGTGGTTGAACAATGGTGCAGCCCTGACGAGCCCAGTAATCCTGTAAGGTCAGGATCAGGCCCTGGAAGGTCCTGGTATCAAACTTTTGCATATTATTTCGTGCTGGATACGTGTGGATTTAAAGGAAGGGATCAGTATACCCGCTGGCTGCGAGATATACAGTATGAAACGCCTTTGTTTAGCGAAATTTGAGCAAAGCGGCACCATCATGCGGCGTTCAAGCCGCATTTAGCGCATAGAAAGATGCAAAAACTGGCCGTCTGGATCAAAAGAACAGATAAAACGTTCATTCCTCGAAGTCAGGCCGGAAAGCTCATAGCTCGCCTGGAACTGCTCGAAATGATTGACGTCGACGCGACGGGTGTCTGTGCTATAACGTAACGCCGCCTGATCCTTGCATAGTTTTTCCATATTCAGCGTCGTTTGCGGCGTGATACGTGCCTTTTGCGCTTTTTGGACAGGTTGAGCAGGTGTCTGGCTGCAGCCGACCAGCAGCAGCGCCACCAGGACTGATACGAAATATTTCATCACTATTTTTCTCAACCGCCTTGTTAGCCAATTGTTATCGTGCAGACCATGTAAACCCAGACAAACATTTTGCGAATCTCACTGATGCTCTACAAGAGTGTGGCGATAAACTCAGAATATTCCATTGTGATGACGACAAACTACGGGAGTCAGACTCTTTTTACGCAGGAGCCATGAGGTACAGATGCAGGAAAAAATAAGCTGGATTACCAACTTGCGCGGCATAGCATGTCTGATGGTCGTGATGATTCACAGCACCACCTGGTATATTACCCATCCGCATAGCATCAGCCTGTTTGAATGGGATATCGCTAACCTGCTTAACTCGGCATCGCGCGTCAGCGTCCCGCTTTTTTTCATGATTTCAGGTTATCTTTTTTTTGGCGAACGCAGCGCCCAGCCGCGCCATTATCTGCGCATCGTGCTGTGTATCCTGTTCTACAGCGCGCTGGCGCTGCTCTATATCACCCTGTTTACCCATATCAACGTTGGGCTGTCATTAAAAAACTTACTGCAGAAGCCGGTGTTTTATCACCTGTGGTTTTTCTTTGCCATTGTGGTGATTTATCTGCTCTCGCCGCTGATTCAGGTGAAGCAGGTCAGCGGCAAAATGCTGCTGGCGCTGATGCTGGTGATTGGCCTCATCGCCAACCCTAATACGGTAAGTATTAAAGCCGGCGGCATTGAATGGCTACCGATCAATCTTTATATCAACGGCGATACCTTTTACTACGTACTGTACGGGATACTGGGCCGGGCGATCGGCGCCATGAACACCGACAGAAGAGGATTAACCCTGCTGTGCGCGCTGCTGTTTACCGCCGCGGTGTGGGTCATTTCACGCGGCACGCTGCATGAACTGCAATGGCGCGGCGATTTCGGCGATACCTGGTATCTTTATTGCGGACCAGCAGTATTTGTCTGCGCGACCTCGTTGCTGACGCTGGGCAAAAACATCCTCAATAATCGCGAGCTCCCGGGTATTGCGTTAATTTCCAGACATTCGTTAGGCATTTATGGTTTTCACGCGCTGTTTATACACGCGCTGCGCGCAAGTGGTCTTGAGCTTAGCCGCTGGCCATTACTGGATATTGTATGGATTTTCGCCGCTGCGCTCTTGGGTAGCCTGGCGCTGTCTGTACTGGTTCAGCGAATTGACCGCCGCCGGTTAGTGAGCTAAAAAAGCGCCCGCCGTTCAACGCGGGCGCCGTCGGTTACTCTGCGGTCTCTTCGATTACTGCGTTCCCCTCGCTTAACGGCGAGCGATCCCAGGCGTCACGAATATTCTTCTGTACTGCTACCGCGCCGAACAGGCTCAAAAAGAATGCCAGGCCATAGAAGCCTTTCTCGCTTAACATCAGCGTTGCGTTCCACAATCCCACTACCAGCAGGCCTATCGCAATCACGAAGGCGATCAGGCAGGACATGTAATACATAGCGGTGGTTGGAATTTTGTCGTATTTATCACGTACCGTTTTCTGATAAGAAGCGGCGGAAAAAAGACCCAATACCAATACGGCAAAATAGTAGCCCTTTTCATTGAGCTCCATTGGCGCGTTCCACAGGCCAATCAAATACACGAGGATACCGCCCACCAGCGCAATCCATGAGATCAGGTGAAACGCGGGTGAATATGTCGTCGCTTTCATTTCCATTACTGACTACCTCTCTTCGCTGTCGACTGACAGCTTATTCCACTGAGCTATTGCGAGCTTTATCCGCGACTTTGGTGGGATAAGATATCGCTGAAGCGCCATACATACAGACAAACCATGCCATCACGTAAATGCTTTTTTCACGCCACGGCGCGGGGACAAACCAGGCGCCGACCAGCAGCAATCCCACCGATAGCAACAGCACCAGCCGGCACAGAGAGATAAAATCGTCGTCTCGCTGCGCTTCCAGCTCCGTTCGCTGATGCGTGAGCACGGCAAACATCCCCATCACCAGCACACCAAGAAAGTACCCTTTGCCGCTGAATAGCGGACACGTTCGCCAGATGCCGATTAAGTAAACCAGCGAGCCCAGCAGCATGACCAATCTTGCCGTCGTACGTTTTAATTTCATTGCGCCTCCCTGGCCATCGTAACGCTCATTATGACCGGGGAATTGCCAGTTGCGGCGGTTTCAGCGAATTGAAATCCACAATTCGGAATAAATAAATATGTGAATTAAATCAATGCAAAGTGAATCATTCAGAAAGGGAATTCGCCCCAATAAATGGGGCGAGAACATCTTATGACATCAGTGGCTTAAGCTGCTGATAGATCTGGCGGAATGTTTCACGACGCGGCGCATAACGGGCAAACCGTTGAGCATCAGGCAAGTGCGCCTGCTCCAGCGGCAGCTGCGGCAGGAGGTCAGAGAAAGCCGCACCTTGATGAACGCCCAGCTGCGCCAATCTTGCCGCGCCTAACGCCGGGCCGACATCGCCGCCGGTGCGGAAATTCAGCTGCTGCCCGCTAATATCGGCTAGCATTTGCCGCCAGTATGCGCTCCGCGCGCCGCCGCCGATAAGAGTGACGCTTTCCGGTTTCACGCCACAGGAGTGCACAACATCCATACCGTCGGCCAGCGCGTAACCCACCCCTTCAAGCACCGCCCGCGCCAGTTCGGCGGGACCATGTTGATGGGTAAGGCCGAAGAACACGCCTTTAGCCTGCGGATTGTTGTGCGGGGTACGCTCGCCGGAAAGATAGGGGAGAAACCACACCGGATCGGCATTTTCGTCCGCCCCCTGCGCCGCGGCGAGCAGCGCCGGTACGCTGCCAAGGCCGGTCAACTTCGCCGCCCAATCCAGACAAGACGCGGCGCTGAGCATCACCGACATCAGATGCCAGCGGCCCGGCAGCGCGTGGCAGAAACTATGCACCGCGCTTTCCGGTTTACTCAGAAAACCATCGCTGACGGCGAAATAGACGCCGGAGGTTCCCAGCGATAACATCGCCTGCCCGGCATCGGCCATGCCAACGCCGACAGCGCCTGCGGCGTTATCACCGCCGCCCGCAACCACCAGCGCCCGCGGCATATTCCACGCCTGGGCTACCTCAGCGCGCAGTTGGCCGGTCACCTCACAGCCTTCAAATAGCGACGGCATATTGTCGCGGCTGAGCCCGCAGGCGGCGAGCATCTCATCGCTCCAGTCACGACGCGCAACGTTCATCCACATCGTGCCGGCGGCGTCGGACATATCGCTGGCGAATTCACCGCTCATGCGTAGCCGCAGATAATCTTTCGGCAACAGGACCTTATCAACCTGTTTAAAGATATCGGTTTCATGACGCTGCACCCACAGCAGCTTCGGCGCCGTAAAACCCGGCATCATCAGGTTGCCGGTGATTTGCCGCGAAGCGCCGACTTTTTCTTCAAGCAGCATGCATTCTTCGCCGCAGCGGCCATCATTCCACAAAATCGCCGGACGCAGGACCCGCTGCTGTTTGTCGAGCAGCGTGGCGCCATGCATCTGTCCGGCAATCCCTAAAGCTTTTACCTCGCGCAGAGCGTGTTGCGCTCCCAGCGCTTGCATCGCGGTATTCGTCGCCTGCCACCACTGTTCGGGATCTTGTTCGGACCAGAGCGGATGTGGGCGCGAGACGGTCAGTTTTTCGGTATGCGTCGCCAGTACGTCGCCCTGTTCATTGAGCAGAATGGCTTTTACGCCCGAGGTCCCTAAATCAATCCCGATATACATGCAGCGTCTCCTTAACACGAACGCCACGGCAAAGCGTGGCGCAGCAAAAATGGTTACAGCCAGCGCCCGGATTTAGCGGGCGCTTTTGTCGGCATTACTTATCGAACAGGTAATGATTCACCAGGTTTTCCAGCAGTTCCTGATGCCCGCTGTGGTGCTGCGGCGCCAGGTTATGCTGAGTCGCATAGTGCGCGATGTCGGTCAGGGTCATCTGGCCTTTAAGGATCTGCTGGCCCAATTCACCGTTCCAGCCGGCGTAGCGTTTTGCCACGCGTTTATCCAGCTCGCCATCTTCAATCATGCGCGCCGCGACCTTCAGCGACAGCGCCATGGTGTCCATCGCGCCGATATGACCGTAGAACAGGTCGTATTTGTCGGTGCTCTGGCGACGAACTTTAGCATCAAAGTTCAGGCCGCCGGTGGTGAAGCCGCCCGCTTTGAGGATCTCATACATCACCAGGGCGTTCTCTTCCACGCTGTTCGGGAACTGGTCGGTATCCCAGCCAAGCTGCGCATCGCCGCGGTTAGCATCAACCGAACCGAACAGGCCCAGCGCAATAGCCGTCGCGATTTCGTGATGGAAAGAGTGGCCGGCAAGGGTGGCGTGGTTGGCTTCAATGTTCAGTTTAATCTCTTTTTCCAGACCAAACTGTTTCAGGAATCCATAAACCGTGGAGGCATCATAATCATACTGGTGCTTGGTCGGCTCCTGCGGCTTCGGCTCGATCAGCAGGGTGCCCTGGAAACCAATTTTGTGTTTGTGCTCAACCACCAGCTGCATAAAGCGGCCGATCTGCTCGCGTTCCTGACGCAGGTCGGTATTAAGCAGGGTTTCATAGCCTTCGCGACCGCCCCACAGAACATAGTTTTCACCACCCAACTTGTGGGTCGCATTCATTGCGGTGACTACCTGAGTCGCCGCCCAGCTAAAGACTTCCGGATCGGGGTTAGTCGCCGCCCCTGCGCCATAACGCGGGTTGGTAAAGCAGTTTGCCGTCCCCCACAGCAGTTTGACGCCGCTCTGCTGCTGTTTTTCCGCCAGCACGTCCACCATCTGCGCGAAGTTGTTGCTGTACTCTTTCAGCGAAGCGCCTTCCGGAGAAACGTCGACATCATGGAAGCAGTAATACGGCACATTCAACTTATGGAAAAACTCAAATGCCACTTCGGCTTTACGCTTCGCCATTTCCAGCGCTTCGCCCGGCTGCTGCCATGGTCGATCGAAGGACCCCACGCCAAACATATCCGCGCCATTCCAGCAGAAAGTGTGCCAATAGCAGGCGGCGAAACGCAGGTGGTCTTCCATGCGTTTACCCAGTACTAATTCATCCGGATTGTAGTGGCGGAAAGCCAGCGGGTTAGTCGATTTCGGGCCTTCATAACGAACGCGTTCGAGTTGATCGAAATAGGTCTGCATAGAGAACTCCATATTCAGGGGTGCGGCGAGTAACAAGTTATACGCCAATATAGAATTCCACTTTCGCCTTCCTCAATTACGTTATTTCACACCGCCATTGAGAGAATCCACAAACGTGCGCCAGCTCGCAAAAATAATTCCTCTCCGCATAATTTCTGGAATCCTATGATGGAAGAAGAATGAAATAATCTGCATACTCTTGAATAAAATACGATCGCGGTCATAAATTACAAAACAAACTAAATTTCATAATGCGAAAATAAGAACAGGTAATTGCCAGCCCTCGCTTCCCCGTTAAGAATCTGCAACGTATCTGCAACCTGAAGTTTATTCCTGTACGCCTTACCTACCCTTTGAAAAGGTATCGTTATTATGAAGATAAAGAACCTTTGCCTTACGCTCTGCGCCTCATCGCTCCTTCTCGCCAGCATGGCGGGTATGGCTAAAGAAGTTAAGATTGGGATGGCCATCGACGACCTTCGTCTGGAACGCTGGCAAAAAGATCGCGATATTTTCGTTAATAAAGCAGAATCCTTAGGCGCCAAAGTATTTGTGCAGTCCGCCAATGGCAACGAAGAAACGCAAATGTCGCAAATTGAAAATATGATCAACCGCGGCGTCGATGTTTTAGTGATTATTCCTTACAACGGCCAGGTGCTCAGCAACGTTATTAAGGAAGCAAAACAAGAGGGAATTAAAGTCCTCGCCTACGATCGCATGATTAATAATGCTGATATCGATTTTTATATTTCTTTCGATAATGAAAAAGTCGGTGAAATGCAGGCCCAAAGCCTGGTTGACAAAGTGCCGCAGGGTAATTATTTCCTGATGGGCGGCTCGCCGGTGGATAATAACGCCAAACTGTTCCGCGCCGGCCAGATGAAGGTACTCAAACCTTATGTCGATGAGGGCAAAATTAAGATCGTTGGCGATCAGTGGGTCGACGGCTGGCTGCCGGAAAATGCGTTAAAAATCATGGAAAACGCGCTGACGGCGAATAACAACAAAATTGACGCGGTAGTGGCTTCCAATGACGCGACCGCCGGCGGCGCTATCCAGGCGCTAAGCGCCCAGGGGCTGGCGGGTAAAGTCGCTATCTCCGGGCAAGACGCCGATTTGGCTGGCGTGAAACGTATTATTTCCGGCACCCAGACGATGACCGTTTATAAACCTATCACCACCCTTGCCACCAACGCTGCCGAAATCGCCGTTGAATTAGGCAACGACCAGCAACCCAAGGCCGACGCCACGTTGAATAACGGCTTAAAAGATGTCCCCTCGCGCCTGTTAACGCCAATTGAAGTCAATAAAGAGAATATTGACGCCACGGTGATTAAAGACGGTTTCCACAAAAAGAGTGAACTGTAATGGCTGACGCCCCGATACGGGGCGTCATTTTCGTCCTGCCGGATATCGCTTTTGCGGAGTCTCTATGTCCTGGTTACTCGAAATGAAGAACATCACCAAAGCCTTCGGCGCGGTTAAAGCCGTGGATAACGTCAGCCTGCGGCTGAATGCCGGGGAAGTGGTGTCGTTATGCGGTGAAAATGGTTCGGGGAAATCAACGCTGATGAAAGTGCTGTGCGGGATCTATCCGCACGGCAGCTACGAAGGTGAAATTATTTTCGCCGGCGAGACGCTGCAGGCGAATCATATTCGCGATACCGAGCGTAAAGGTATCGCCATTATTCACCAGGAGCTGGCGTTGGTGAAGCATCTCACGGTGCTGGAAAATATCTTTCTCGGCGCCGAGATCTCACGCCATGGCCTGCTGGATTACGAAACCATGACCCTGCGCTGCCAGAAGCTGTTGGCGCAGGTGAATTTATCGATCTCGCCGGATACCCGCGTCGGTGATTTAGGTCTGGGCCAGCAGCAGCTGGTCGAGATCGCCAAGGCGCTGAATAAACAGGTATGTTTGCTGATCCTCGATGAACCCACGGCATCGTTAACTGAACAAGAAACCGCGACGCTGCTGGCGATTATTCGCGATCTGCAAAACCACGGTATCGCCTGTATTTATATTTCGCACAAGCTCAATGAAGTTAAAGCCATCTCCGACACTATCTGCGTAATACGTGACGGTCAGCATATTGGCACCCGCGACGCCAGCGGAATGAACGAAGATGACATCATCACTATGATGGTCGGGCGCGAGCTCACGGCGCTGTATCCAAACGAACCCCATAGCCATGGCGAAGAAATCTTGCGTGTCGAGCATCTCACCGCATGGCACCCGGTAAACCGCCATATTAAGCGCGTCAACGACGTCTCATTTACCCTCCGCCGCGGCGAAATCCTCGGCATCGCCGGGTTAGTCGGCGCCGGGCGCACCGAAGCCGTACAGTGCCTGTTTGGCGTCTGGCCGGGGCGCTGGCAGGGAAGCATTTTTATCGATGGCCAACCGGTGACAATTAACAATTGCCAACAGGCGATTGCCCATGGCATCGCCATGGTACCGGAAGATCGCAAAAAAGACGGCATCGTGCCGGTGATGGCAGTCGGCAAGAACATCACTCTCGCGGCGTTAAACCAGTTCACCGGCCCGGTGAGCAGTCTCGACGACGCCGCAGAGCAGCACTGCATCCAGCAGTCGATTCAGCGGCTGAAAATTAAAACGTCATCGCCGGATCTGGCGATTGGCCGCCTGAGCGGCGGCAATCAACAAAAGGCGATTCTGGCCCGCTGCCTGCTGCTCAACCCGCGCATCTTGATCCTCGATGAACCAACCCGCGGCATCGATATCGGCGCGAAATACGAAATCTACAAGCTTATCAATCAACTGGTGCAGCAAGGCATCGCCGTCATCGTCATCTCATCCGAACTGCCTGAAGTGCTCGGGCTGAGCGATAGGGTACTGGTGATGCACGAAGGCAAGCTTAAGGCCGATTTACTTAATCAAGGTCTGACCCAGGAACAGGTGATGGAAGCCGCGCTGAGGAGCGAACGCCATGTCGAAAAACACGTCGTCTGAAATCAAACTCACCCCATCCGCCCCTGCCGCTTTTCCGGCGCTGAAAGGGCTTAATCTCCAGGTTTTCGTGATGATCGCCGCGATTATCGCCATTATGCTGTTTTTTACCTGGGTTACCGACGGCGCCTATTTGAGCGCACGTAATATTTCCAACCTCCTGCGGCAAACCGCCATCACCGGCATCCTCGCCGTCGGCATGGTGTTTGTGATCATTTCGGCGGAAATTGACCTCTCCGTCGGCTCGATGATGGGTCTGCTCGGCGGGGCGGCGGCGATTTTCGACGTCTGGCTCGGCTGGCCGCTACCGCTCACCATCCTCGTTACGTTGGTTATGGGGCTACTGCTCGGCGCGTGGAACGGATGGTGGGTCGCCTATCGTAAGGTGCCCTCTTTCATTGTGACCCTTGCCGGCATGCTGGCGTTTCGCGGAATTTTAATCGGCATTACCAACGGTACCACCGTCTCGCCCACCACGCCGGCAATGTCGCAAATCGGCCAAAGTTATTTACCGGACGGCATCGGCTTTGGAATCGGCGTTATTGGCATGGCGGCTTTTATCATCTGGCAATGGCGCGGACGGATGCGCCGACAGGCGTTAGGGCTGGCGACCACCAGTTCTGGCGGCGCCGTTGGTCGTCAGACCATCACCGCGGTTATTGTGCTGGGCGCTATCTGGCTGCTCAATGACTATCGCGGCGTACCGACGCCGGTGCTCATACTCGCCGCTCTGCTGCTGGCGGGCATGTTTATGGCGACCCGCACCGCTTTTGGCCGCCGCATCTATGCCATTGGCGGCAATCTGGAAGCGGCTCGCCTCTCCGGGATTAACGTCGAGCGCACCAAGCTTGCGGTCTTCGCCATTAACGGCCTGATGGTGGCCATCGCCGGGTTGATTCTCAGCTCGCGGCTGGGAGCAGGTTCGCCTTCCGCCGGCAACATCGCCGAACTGGACGCTATCGCCGCCTGCGTGATTGGCGGCACCAGTCTGGCGGGCGGCGTCGGCAGCGTTGCTGGCGCGGTGATGGGGGCATTTATTATGTCGGCGCTGGATAATGGCATGAGCATGATGGACGTCGCCACCTTCTGGCAATACATCGTCAAAGGCGCCATTTTACTGTTGGCGGTCTGGATGGATTCGGCTACCAAACGGAGAACATAACGGTATCACTATGAAAAATGCCCGAATAACTTGCGCCACCGCCAAACTTCGCAATAAGGCGCTTGAAATAATTCGGGCATTAGCCGGTATTGTATGACCGGGGTAAGAGCAGGAATATCATCTATGTTTGAAAAGCGTCACCGCATTACGCTGTTATTCAACGCCAACAAAGCCTATGACCGTCAGGTGGTTGAAGGCGTTGGCGAATATCTGCAGGCATCACAGCTGGAATGGGATATTTTTATCGAAGAGGATTTTCGCGCGCGTATCGAAAACATCAAAGAGTGGCTGGGTGATGGCGTGATCGCCGATTACGACGACCCGGAGATTGAAAAGCTACTGGCGGATGTCAAAGTGCCGATTATCGGCGTCGGCGGCTCCTACCATAAGCCAGAATGCTATCCGCCTGTTCACTATATCGCCACCGATAATGCCGCGCTGGTCGAAAGCGCATTCCTGCATCTGAAAGAAAAAGGCGTGAACCGCTTCGCCTTTTACGGGCTACCGACCTCCAGCGGCAAGCGCTGGGCGATGGAGCGCGAACACGCCTTCAGCCAGCTAGTCGCCAAAGAAAAATACCGTGGCGTGGTCTATCAGGGGCTGGAGACCGCGCCGGAGAACTGGCAGCATGCGCAAAATCGGCTCGCCGACTGGCTACAAACGCTGCCGCCGCAAACCGGCATTATCGCCGTGACCGATGCCCGGGCACGTCACGTCCTGCAGGCCTGTGAGCTGCTGCATATTCCGGTGCCGGAAAAATTATGCGTTATCGGTATCGATAACGAAGAATTGACCCGCTATCTCTCCCGCGTCGCGCTCTCTTCCGTGGCGCAAGGTACCCGGCAAATGGGCTACCAGGCGGCGAAACTACTGCACCGTTTAATGGAAAACGAAGCGCTGCCGCTGCAGCGCCTGCTGGTGCCGCCGATGCGCGTCATTGAGCGGCGTTCCACCGATTATCGCTCACTCACCGACCCTGCGGTGATTCAGGCGATGCATTACATCCGCAACCACGCCTGCAAAGGCATTAAGGTTGAGCAGGTGCTCGACGCCGTCGGTATTTCCCGCTCTAATCTGGAGAAACGCTTTAAAGAAGAGGTCGGCGAGACCATCCACACGGTGATCCACAGCGAAAAGCTGGAAAAAGCGCGCAGCCTGCTGGTCTCCACCACGCTATCGATAAACGAAATTTCGCAGATGTGCGGTTATCCGTCGCTGCAGTATTTCTATTCGGTGTTTAAGAAAGAGTACGACGTGACGCCAAAGGAATACCGCGGCCAGCACAGTGAAGTAATGATGTAGCGGGAAAGAAAAATGCCCGGGTTTACGCACCGGGCATTGATGATTACATATGAGCGGCAATTAAGCGCTGATTGTCCTGATACATGGCGAAGAGATAGTTGTTGTAGCTCGACCCTTTTGTCGAATATCCCTTCAGCTTGTGGATCATCGCGCTGGCAGTTACTTCCTGATCCGTCTTACGCAGCTGTGCGCGAGACTTACGGAAGGATGAATAAGCCGGGTGCGTATTCAGGTTTTTTACATAAGCCTGAACCGACTGCTCGACAGATTCAAACTGGGAGTAGCCTTTCATTGCACCGCGACAGTTACCGCCGCCACACTTCATACCAAACAGGTTGTTGTTCTCACGCGCCAGCTTCGAGGTGCCCCAACCGCTTTCCGCCGCCGCCATGGTTGCCACCATGCTGTTCGGAATAATGTCGACGCGCTCAAGCAGCGAGTTCCATGGTATATGGCGAGTATTGCCAGACCACTTCACTTTATAACGTGAGGCGATGTCTTTCAGGCGCGCCTGCTCGCTCGGCGACCAACGGCCGTCGTATTGCTTAGAGACAAGCCAGTTACGATCTGCCGTGATCGCTTGATTTTGCTTTGTAATGTAAGGCATAACCGTCCGGAGAAACGCTTTTTTCCTTGGTGTCCCGGAAGGGTATTTTCGCAAATCAGGAAGTGAACTGCTCTTTACACTATTGCGAGAATACTCTTGTTTACTGCTAACCTTGATACTACTGGGCTTCTTTACTTTCTTAACTACTGAGGCTTTATGACTCTTTGTTGCTGTGTGCGTTGTCGCCAACACACTACCTGAAAATATACAGGTAAGTAACATGAGTATCGCAGCCCCATATCGTCGCATGGGAATCGATATCATTAGGTCTCCTGGTCGGATTTACTCATTCCAACACCTTGTTTTTCGCAAAAAATCGATAGTTGAATCGCGAATAGTATCAAAAATACCCAGAGAGAGCATCAAGAGAAATAGTCCAATTCCGAATCGCTGTCATCTGAAATCGGTTTCTGCACCGTCGCGAAGGTGCAGAAATGCTATCTCCGTCTCATTTATAGCTCATTTTTTGAACTAAATCACTCACCCCTTTTCATCCTCCCCGCAAATTTAGCGGCAGGATGAGTTCAACCTTATGGCGCGCAGGCACACTGTGATAAAAACCGCTAACAGGACTCCAGCATGAAACTCGCTGCGCTCGCCTCGCTACTGCTGCCCGGGATGGCTTTTGCCGCCTGGACAACCGCTGACTTTCCCGCCTTCACTGAACAGGATGCAGGCCGCTTCACGACACAAAATGAGGTGACGAAGGGTACCCGCCCTTTGCGGATAAGTTTTGACCAACAGTGCTGGCAGCCTGCGGGGGCGATAAAACTCAATCAGATGCTATCGCTGGAACCTTGTCGGGATACGCCGCCGCAGTGGCGCGTGTTCCGCGACGGGCGCTATACGCTGGAAGTCGATACCCGCTCCGGTACGCCAACGCTGATGCTGTCGCTGGCGGAACAGGAAACAGCCAGCACGCAGCCGCTGGTGCGCCAGTGTCCGAAATGGGATGGTAAACCGTTAACGTTTGATGTCGGCCAGACGTTTGCCGAGGGAAGCCAGGTCCGCGATTTTTACAGCGGTAATATCGCTACGGTGAAAGCGGGCAAAATCACGCTGCGGCCCGCCGAAGGCAGTAATGGGCTCCTGCTGCTTGAAAAAGCGGATAGCGCCGCCAGCGCGGCGTTTAACTGGCATAACGCCACGATCTATTTTGTCCTGACCGATCGCTTCGTCAACGGCAATCCGGCCAACGACAACAGCTACGGGCGCCATAAAGACGGTATGCAGGAGATAGGCACCTTCCACGGCGGCGATTTACAGGGGCTGACCAGCAAGCTGGATTATCTTCAACAGCTTGGCGTCAACGCGCTGTGGATAAGCTCGCCGCTGGAGCAAATTCACGGCTGGGTTGGCGGCGGCGCCAAAGGCGACTTCCCCCACTACGCTTATCACGGTTACTACACCCAGGACTGGACCCGTCTTGACGCCAACATGGGTGACGAAGCCGATCTTCGGCAACTGGTCGATGAAGCCCATCGGCGCGGCATGCGCGTCCTGTTTGATATCGTCATGAATCACACCGGTTACGCCACGCTCGCCGATATGCAGGAATTTCACTTCGGTTCCTTGTACCTGAAAGGCGATGAACTGAAAAAAACACTTGGCGAGCGCTGGACCGACTGGAAACCGGCGCCGGGGCAAAGTTGGCATAGCTTCAATGACTATATCAACTTCAGCGATAAAGCGGGCTGGGAACAATGGTGGGGGAAAAAATGGATCCGCACCGATATCGGCGACTACGACAATCCAGGTTTCGACGATCTCACCATGTCGCTGGCGTTCCTGCCGGATCTGAAAACCGAATCGACGCTCCCTTCTGGCTTGCCAAATTTCTACCGTCACAAGCCGGATGCCGCCGCCAAAGAGATAGCCGGCTACACGCCGCGCGACTATCTGACCCACTGGCTTAGCCAATGGGTACGCGACTATGGGATTGACGGTTTCCGCGTCGATACTGCGAAACACGTCGAACTGGACGCCTGGCAGCAGCTCAAAACGCAGGCCACGGCCGCGCTGGCAGACTGGAAAAAAGCGAATCCGCAGAAAGCGCTGGATGACGCCCCATTCTGGATGACCGGCGAGGCCTGGGGCCACGGCGTGATGCAGAGCGACTACTATCGCCACGGTTTCGACGCGATGATTAATTTCGATTATCAGGATCAAGCGGCGAAAGCAGCAAACTGTCTCGCAAACATGGACGCCACCTGGCAGCAGATGGCGGACAAGCTGCAGGATTTCAACGTGCTGAGCTATCTCTCCTCGCACGATACCCGCCTGTTCCGCGAAGGCGGAAGCCGGGCGGCGGAACTGCTATTACTCGCGCCAGGCGCCGTACAACTCTTCTATGGCGATGAATCTTCACGTCCGTTCGGCCCCACGGGTTCCGACCCGCTGCAGGGTACCCGCTCCGATATGAACTGGCAGGATGTTGTCGGTAGCGCATCCGATAACGTCGCGCACTGGCAAAAAATCGCCCAATTCCGCGCCCGCCATCCGGCCATTGGTATGGGTAAACAACAGACGCTGATGCTAGAGCAGGGCTATGGTTTCGTGCGTGAAAGCAGCGCTGATAAAGTGATGGTTGTCTGGGCCGGACAGCAATAGCAGTCGCTTACTGGGCTCCTTGCCGCTGGCGGGAGCCTTTTCAGCACAAATTACTAATATCTCCCCTATTAGCAGAACAAAAAATAGATCGCTCCCTCCTGTGCCGATTTGCACCGCGTTGACGCTGGCGTTATGGTAATTCCCTTTCCAGAAGACCAACAGAATATCCGCGATGACATTTTCACTTTTCGGCGACAAATTCACCCGTCATTCAGGCATCACCCGCCTGATGGAAGACCTCAATGACGGCCTGCGCACACCGGGCGCGATCATGCTGGGCGGCGGCAACCCCGCGCAAATCCCGGAGATGAATGAATACTTCAATAGCCTGCTGGCCGATATGCTGGATAACGGCAAAGCCCTTGATGCGCTTTGCAATTATGATGGTCCGCAAGGGAAAAGCGAGCTTCTGACCTTGCTTGCGCAAATGCTGCGCGAAGAATTAGGCTGGGAGATCGAACCACAGAATATTGCTCTGACGAATGGCAGCCAGAGCGCATTTTTCTACTTATTTAACCTGTTTGCCGGCCGCCGTGCCGACGGCACCACCCGCAAGGTGCTGTTCCCGCTGACGCCGGAATATATCGGCTACGCCGATTCCGGGCTGGAAGAGGATCTGTTTGTCGCCACCCGCCCCAACATTGAACTGCTGCCGGAAGGCCAGTTCAAATATCACGTGGACTTCGAACACCTGCAGATCACCGAAGAGACGGGAATGATCTGCGTCTCCCGGCCAACCAACCCGACCGGTAACGTCATTACCGATGAAGAGCTCATCAAACTGGATGCTCTCGCTAACCAGCATGGCGTCCCGCTGGTTATTGATAACGCCTATGGCGTACCTTTCCCCGGCATTATCTTTAGCGAAGCGCGCCCGCTGTGGAACCCGAATATTGTGCTGTGCATGAGTTTATCCAAGCTCGGACTGCCGGGCACCCGCTGCGGCATCATCATCGCCAACGAAAAAATCATCACCGCGATCAGTAATATGAACGGCATTATCAGCCTCGCCCCGGGCGGAATTGGGCCGGCGATGATGTGCGAAATGATCAAGCGCAAGGACCTGCTGCGGTTGTCCGAAACGGTAATTAAACCGTTCTATTATCAGCGTGTTCAGGAAACTATCGCTACCATTCGCCGCTATTTGCCGGAAGAACGCTGCCTGATTCATAAACCGGAAGGGGCGATTTTCCTGTGGCTGTGGTTTAAGGATCTGCCGATCTCCACCGAGCTGCTGTATCAGCGCCTGAAGCAACGCGGCGTGCTGATGGTACCGGGCGATTACTTCTTCCCGGGGCTGGACAAGCCGTGGCCGCATACGCATCAGTGCATGCGCATGAACTACGTGCCGGACCCGGAGAAAATCGAGGCGGGGGTTAAAATTCTTGCCGAAGAGATTGAGCGCGCCTGGCAGGAGCAAGACGCCTGATGATGTTCCCGGCCATCGCTGGCCGGGAACATCCAGTTACATTGCCTGCGCCGCCCAACGACGGCGCTCGGCGCTTAATCTTTCCAGCTCGGCGGGCTCAATACAGCGCAGCGCCTGAGTCGGGCAGGCCGCTACGCACGCCGGCCCCGTTTGCCGGTGCGCGCACAGGTCGCACTTCAGCGCCTGCACGCCTTCGTCGGTCAACATGACCGTCATCGCCCCATAAGGGCACGCCACCATACAGCTTTTACAACCAATGCACAGCCGTTGATCGACTCGCCAGACGTCGCCCTCATGGCGTATTGCCCCTTCCGGGCAGACGTTCGCGCAAGGGGCATCTTCGCACTGACGACACAGCGTCGCCGTTGATAACTCATCGCTCTTCACTACCCGGATCCGCGGCGCAAAGCGTCTTGCAGAAACGGTAGAACAATCCTGCCCCTGCTGATGCGACACCACGCAGGCCACCTCGCAGGTTCGGCAGCCAATACACTTTTGTGCATCGGCGATAATAAACCGGTTCATCCTCAACTCCCTTCGGGATAAAAACGCAGCGTGCCAGAAAAACCCCGCTGCGCGCTTTGATCCTGAATGGAATCAGCTGCGTTTTAGGCAAATACCCAGCAAGATCTCGCCAGTTGCCTTAGCCTTCGCGAATAACAAACCCCAGCTCGCGGGAAATCGCCTCTGCCGTTTCACGCAATGGTTTAAGCAGATTTTTCTCACCAACCTGTTTCAGGCGCGAAGTCGACAGCGAAATCGAAATGGCGTAAGGCACGCGACCGTGAATATCGAATACCGGTACCGCCAGGCACGAGACGCCGAGTTCGTTCTCTTCGCGGTCCATCGCCATATTACGTTCGCGAATCTGCGCCAGCTCGTCGTTCATCGCCGGCAGGCCGGTAATGGTGTTACGGGTCAACGGCTGAATAATATCCTGATGGCTGTCCCAGTAGCTGGCAACGTAGTCAGGATGGCCGAACGCCATGTAGATCTTACCCATCGCCGAACAGTACAGCGGCATATGCTGGCCAATATAGGCGCGGGTACGCAGCATACCGGTAGTCGGCTCCAGCTTATAAATCAGAATCGCGTGGTCGTCCTCACGGCTGGAGAAGTTCACCGTCTCGCCGGTGGCGATGTTTAAAGCTTCAAGATGCGGCGCAGCGACATGAATAATATTCAGCGACGACAGCGCCTTTTGGCCCACGGCTATAAATTTGGTGGTCAGGCGGTAACTTCCGGCGGCAGGCGCCGGCGTAACGTAGCCACAGGACTGCAGGCCCTGCAACAACCGATGCACGGTACTTTTGTTCAGGCCCGCCAGTTCAGACAGATGCGCCAACGGACAACCGTTTGGATAGTTACTGAGGATCTCAATCAGCATTAACCCGCGAAATAGACTCTGGCTTCCAGCTGGCCTCTCTTTCTCTTGCGTCATTTCACTCTCTTTTGTGCCCATCGCTTCGGCTTCCTTTTTAATCGCGCTCTGATGGTAGCGCAAAGTGTGGTTCAGTTCACGATCTGAACCGAAAAAACACAACCAACTGATTTTAATGATTTTTAAAAATAGCATCTGCCGTTGATCTGTCAAAAATTGATCGTTATATTTGAAATCATATTTCGATATGTGAAACGTGAAGATAAAAAATCACTCAAATCCTAAGGGGAACACGGGAATGAAAGTAACTTTTGCGCAGCTAAAAGAGGCGTTCAATCGGGTATTACTCTCACGCGGTATTGCGGCGGAAACCGCCGACGCCTGCGCGGAAATGTTCGCCCGCACCACGGAATCCGGCGTCTACTCACACGGAGTGAATCGCTTTCCACGTTTTATTCAGCAACTGGATAACGGCGATATCATTCCGGATGCGAAACCTCAGCGCGTCACCAGCCTTGGCGCTATTGAGCAGTGGGATGCCCGGCGTTCGATTGGCAATCTGACGGCGAAAAAGATGATGGATCGCGCCATTGAATTGGCCTCCGACCACGGCATTGGCCTGGTGGCATTACGCAACGCCAACCACTGGATGCGCGGCGGCAGCTACGGCTGGCAGGCGGCGGAAAAAGGCTATATCGGCATTTGCTGGACCAACTCCATCGCCGTCATGCCGCCGTGGGGCGCGAAAGAGTGCCGCATTGGCACCAATCCGCTGATCGTGGCAATTCCCTCCACTCCCATCACAATGGTCGATATGTCGATGTCGATGTTCTCTTACGGCATGCTGGAGGTTAATCGCCTGGCTGGCCGCACGCTGCCGGTAGATGGCGGGTTTGATGATGACGGTAATTTGACGAAAGAACCCGGCGTGATTGAGAAAAATCGCCGTATCCTGCCGATGGGCTACTGGAAGGGTTCCGGTTTATCAATTGTGCTGGATATGATAGCCACTCTGCTTTCCAACGGTTCCTCCGTTGCTGAAGTCACCCAGGACAATAGCGACGAATATGGCGTATCGCAGATTTTCATCGCCATTGAAGTCGACAAGCTCATTGATGGCAAAACTCGCGATGCCAAACTACAGCGGATCATGGACTTTATCACCACCGCCGAACGCGCCGATGAAAATGTGGCGGTCCGCCTACCGGGCCACGAGTTTACGCGATTGCTGGAAGAAAACCGCCGTAATGGGATCACCGTCGACGACAGCGTATGGGCCAAAATTCAGGCTCTATAGGGGAAACCACTATGATCTTCGGCCATATTTCACAACCGAATCCGTGCCGTCTACCGGCAGCGATTGAAAAGGCGCTCGATTTTCTTCGGACTACCGATTTTCGCCACCACCCGCCCGGCGTCGTCGAAATTGAGGGTAAGAATATTTTTGCGCAGATCATCGATCTGACCACCCGCGCGGCGACAGAAAACCGTCCGGAGGTACATCGGCGTTATTTAGATATTCAATTTCTCGCTTCCGGTGAAGAAAAAATAGGTATCGCCATCGATAGCGGAAATAACCAGATCAGCGAATCGTTATTAGAACAGCGCGATATTATTTTTTATCACGATAGTCAACACGAATCGTTTATTGAAATGATACCCGGTAGCTATGCCATATTCTTTCCACAAGATGTGCATCGCCCTGGATGCATTAAAATGACTGCCACCCCTATTAGAAAAATAGTCATCAAGGTAGCTATCGATATTCTGTAAAAGAACTAATTATCTCATTAAATTTACAGGAGCACATAATGAACATTACTACCGGTTATATTATCGGTGCGTATCCCTGTGCCCCCTCATTTCACCAAAAGAGTGAAGAGGAAGAGAAGGAATTCTGGCGACAACTTGCCGATACTCCAGATATTCGTGGCATAGAACAGCCTTGTCTTGAGCATATCCATCCTTTAGGCGATGAGTGGCTGCTGCGCCATACGCCGGATAACTGGCAAATTGTGATTACCGCCATTATGGAAACCATGCGCCGCCGCGGAGAGAACGCGGGTTTCGGTCTGGCCTCCAGCGATGAACAACAGCGTGTAGCCTGCGTTGAATACTACCGCCACCTTCATCGCAAAATTAATAAAATCAACGGTATTCAACCCGGCAAAGTCACCGCACTTGAGTTACAGGCCGCGCCGCTGGCGGGAGATCAAAACATCACCCAGGCAACGGACGCCTTTTCCCGCTCGCTCAAAGAAATCGCCAGTTGGGACTGGCGCTGCGATCTGGTGCTGGAACACTGTGACGCGATGAATGGCCCGGCGCCGCGTAAAGGCTTTCTGCCCCTGGATAATGTACTGGAAGTTATTGCCGACTATGAGATAAGCGTGTGCATTAACTGGGCGCGCTCGGCCATTGAAGGCCGCGATACCGCGCTGCCGTTGGCCCATACCCGGCAGGTTAAACAGGCCGGTAAACTGGGCGCGCTGATGTTTTCCGGCACCACCCAAACAGGCGAATATGGCGAATGGCAGGATTTACACGCGCCGTTTGCCCCCTTCTGCCCGCAAAGCCTGATGACCGCGCAGCATGCCCGCGATATTTTCGCCTGCGCCGCCGGCGCATCGTTGCAGTTCGCCGGTATTAAATTACTGGAAATAGACGCGAATGCCGATGTTAACCACCGCATAGCCATTTTGCGTGACGGTATCACCCTATTAAAAAACGCATAAGAACAACTACGTTTTCATTGTCATAATATTTACTCTACGAGAATATTAATATGAACATGACCTCTCGCCCTACAGCAAAAGATATTCCACGCCAGCGTTGGCTGAGAATTATCCCACCGATTCTTATTGCCTGTATTATTTCCTATATGGACCGCGTTAATATCGCATTTGCGATGCCGGGCGGTATGGATGCCGAACTGGGTATTTCCGCCACCATGGCGGGGCTCGCTGGCGGTATTTTCTTTATTGGTTATTTATTCTTACAAGTCCCTGGCGGAAAAATTGCCGTACACGGCAGCGGCAAGAAATTTATCGGCTGGTCGCTGGTCGCCTGGGCCATTATTTCCGTACTGACCGGTTTAATCACCAATCAATACCAACTGCTGATCCTGCGCTTCTTATTAGGGGTGGCGGAAGGCGGCATGCTGCCGGTGGTGCTAACGATGATCAGCAACTGGTTCCCGGACGCTGAACGCGGTCGCGCCAACGCCATTGTGATTATGTTTGTGCCGATTGCCGGGATTATTACCGCCCCGCTGTCAGGCTGGATCATCACCGTTCTCGACTGGCGCTGGCTATTTATTATCGAAGGCTTGCTCTCGGTGGTCGTGCTGGCGCTGTGGGCATACACCGTTTATGACCGCCCGCAGGAAGCGCGCTGGATATCCGCAGCGGAAAAAACCTACCTGGTCGAAACGCTGGCGGCGGAACAAAAGGCGATTGCCGGAACTGAAGTCAAAAATGCCTCGCTCGGCGCGGTGCTCTCTGACAAAACCATGTGGCAGCTCATCGCCCTTAACTTCTTCTACCAAACCGGGATTTACGGTTACACCCTGTGGCTGCCGACCATTCTGAAAGAGCTGACCCATAGCAGCATGGGACAAGTCGGCGTGCTCGCCATCCTGCCCTACGTTGGCGCGATTGCCGGTATGTTCCTTTTCTCTTCGCTCTCCGATCGTACCGGCAAACGCAAGCTATTCGTCTGCCTGCCGCTGATCGGCTTCGCACTGTGCATGTTCCTCTCCGTGGCGTTGAAAAATCACATCTGGCTGGCCTATGCCGCGCTGGTTGGCTGCGGATTCTTCCTGCAATCCGCCGCAGGCGTGTTCTGGACCATACCGGCACGCCTGTTCAGCGCCGAAATGGCCGGCGGCGCCCGCGGGGTGATCAACGCTCTCGGTAACCTCGGCGGCTTCTGCGGTCCTTACGCCGTGGGCGTACTGATCACCCTCTACAGCAAAGATGCCGGCGTCTATTGCCTGGCTATCTCACTGGCGCTGGCGGCCCTGATGGCGCTGCTGCTGCCGGCAAAATGCGATGCCGGCGCAGCACCCGCAAAGACGATGACTCCGCGTAACCACGCAGCTTAAAACTGTCCCGGACGGCCAGGCGTCGTCCGGAAAAACTGGAAGACTAAGATGAGTGAAAAAGAGACCTTCTGGCTGGGTATCGATTGTGGCGGTACTTATCTAAAAGCCGGTTTATATAACAGCCAGGGCGTAGAGCGGCGTATCGAGCGCTGCCCTTTACGCACCCTCAGCGCGCAGCCGGGATACGCCGAGCGGGAAATGGATCTGCTCTGGCAACGCTGCCATGAAACCATCGCCAGGCTGCTCAGCGCCGCTAACGTCAATGGTAAGCAAATCAAGGGCATCGCTATCTCCGCGCAGGGCAAAGGGCTATTTCTACTTGATAAACAGGATCGCCCGTTAGGTAACGCGATGCTCTCCTCCGATCGTCGGGCGTTGGAAATCGTTCAACGCTGGCAGCAGGATGGCATCCCTGAGCGACTGTATCCCCTTACCCGCCAGACGCTGTGGACCGGCCATCCCGCTTCATTGCTGCGGTGGCTGAAAGAAAATGAACCGCAGCGCTATGGGCAAATCGGCTGCGTCATGATGGCCCATGATTATCTTCGCTGGCGTTTAACCGGGATGAAGGGCTGCGAAGAGAGCAACATTTCTGAGTCCAATCTCTACAACATGAACAGCGGGCAATACGACCCGCGCCTGACCCAGTGGTTAGGCATAAGTGAAATTGACGAGGCGCTACCGCCGATCGTCGGCTCTGCGGAAATATGCGGGGAAATCACCGCTCAGGCGGCCGCCGTTACCGGTCTGGCGGCGGGTACGCCCGTCGTCGGCGGTCTGTTTGATGTGGTTTCTACCGCGCTCTGCGCGGGCCTCAACGATGAATCAGTGCTCAATGCGGTGATGGGGACCTGGGCGGTCACCAGCGGGATCACCCACGGACTGCGTGAGCATGAGGCTCATCCTTACGTCTATGGCCGTTTCGTCAATGACGGTGAATACATCGTCCACGAAGCGAGCCCCACCTCTTCCGGCAATCTTGAATGGTTTACCGCGCAGTGGGGCGGGCTCTCATTTACCGAGATTAATGAGGCCGTCGCCAGCCTGCCAAAAGCGGGAAGCGAGCTCTTCTTTCTGCCGTTCCTTTACGGTAGCAACGCCGGCCTGGAGATGACCGGCGGTTTTTACGGCATGCAGGCCATGCACACCCGCGCGCATTTACTACAGGCGGTGTATGAAGGGGTGGTCTTCAGCCATATGACACATCTCAACCGCATGCGCGAGCGCTTTACCCAAGTCCAGGCTCTGCGCGTCACCGGCGGTCCGGCGCATTCCGAGGTATGGATGCAAATGCTGGCGGACGTCAGCGGTCTGCGCATCGAACTGCCGCAGGTTGAAGAGACCGGTTGTTTTGGCGCCGCGCTTGCCGCCCGCGTCGGTACCGGCGTCTATCGCCACTTCCGCGAGGCCCTGAGCAGCCTGCAGCATCCGGTACGAACCCTGCTGCCTGACATGACCGCGCACCGTCTTTATCAGCGTAAATACCGCCAATACCAGCAATTGATTAGCGCACTACAGGGCTATCACGCCCGCATTAAGGAGCACACATTATGAGCCGACCATTACTACAACTGGCGCTCGACCATACCAGCCTGGAAGCCGCCCAGCGCGATGTCGCCGTACTGCGCCATCACGTTGATATCGTGGAAGCGGGCACAATTCTGTGTCTGACGGAAGGACTCAACGCGGTAAAAGCCCTGCGCGCCCAGTGTCCGGATAAAATTATCGTCGCCGACTGGAAAGTCGCCGACGCTGGCGAAACGCTGGCCCAACAGGCCTTTGCCGCAGGCGCCAACTGGATGACCATTATCTGCGCCGCGCCGCTGGCGACCGTTGAGAAAGGCCATGCCGTCGCCCAGTCCTGCGGCGGCGATATTCAGATTGAACTCTTCGGTAACTGGACGCTGGATGACGCGCGCGACTGGTACCGCATCGGCGTCCGCCAGGCGATTTATCACCGCGGCCGCGATGCACAGGCCAGCGGCCAGCAGTGGGGCGACGCCGATCTGGCGCGTATGAAAGCGCTGTCGGATATCGGCCTGCAACTGTCTATTACCGGCGGCATCACACCGGCCGACTTACCGCTGTTTAGCGATATTGACGTCAAAGCGTTTATTGCCGGACGCGCGCTGGCGGGCGCGGCGCAGCCCGCGCAGGTTGCGAGTGATTTCCAAACCCAAATCAACGCCATCTGGGGAGAACAGCATGCGTAATCATCCCTTAGGCATCTATGAGAAAGCGCTGGCGAAAAATCTTAGCTGGCCAGAACGGCTGGTGCTGGCGAAAAGCTGCGGTTTTGATTTTGTCGAAATGTCGGTCGATGAAACCGACGAACGTCTGGCGCGCCTGGAGTGGAGCGCCACCCAGCGCGCCTCTCTGGTCGCGGCGATGCTGGAGACCGGGGTAGCCATTCCGTCAATGTGCCTGTCTGCCCATCGCCGCTTCCCGTTTGGCAGCCGCGATGAGCCAACCCGACTGCGGGCGCGCGAGATCATGACCAAAGCCATTCAGCTGGCTCGCGATTTAGGGATCCGCACCATCCAACTGGCAGGTTATGACGTCTACTACGAAGAACACGATGACGGCACGCAGCAGCGTTTTGCCGAAGGGCTGGCGTGGGCGGTCGAACAGGCGGCCGCGGCGCAGGTTATGCTGGCGGTCGAAATCATGGACACCGCGTTTATGAACTCCATCAGCAAATGGAAAAAGTGGGACGAGATGCTCGCCTCGCCGTGGTTCAGCGTCTATCCGGACGTCGGCAATCTGAGCGCCTGGGGCAACGACGTCAGCGCCGAGCTTAAACTGGGCATCGACCGCATCGCCGCTATCCATCTTAAAGACGCGCTACCCGTAACCGCACAATCGCCGGGGCAGTTTCGCGACGTCCCCTTCGGCGAGGGTTGTGTCGATTTTGTCGGCATCTTCAAAACGCTGCATGAGCTGAACTATCGCGGTTCATTCTTAATTGAGATGTGGACGGAAAAAGCCAAAGAGCCGGTACTGGAAATTATACAGGCGCGCCGCTGGATAGAAGCGCGGATGCAAGAAGGAGGTTTCACATGTTAGAACAATTGAAGTCTGAGGTATTAGCCGCCAACCTGGCGCTACCTGCGCATCAGCTAGTGACGTTCACCTGGGGCAACGTGAGCGCCGTCGATGAAACGGGCAAGCTGATGGTTATCAAGCCATCCGGGGTGGAGTACGACGTCATGCGCGCTGACGACATGGTGGTCGTCGATATCGCCAGCGGCCATGTGGTTGAAGGCGCTAAAAAGCCCTCCTCCGATACGCCAACCCATCTTGCGTTGTACCGCCGCTACCCGCAAATCGGCGGTATCGTTCACACCCACTCGCGCCACGCGACGATCTGGTCGCAGGCAGGGTTGGATTTACCGGCCTGGGGCACCACGCACGCGGATTATTTTTATGGCGCGATCCCCTGTACCCGCCTGATGACTGCCGATGAAATTAATGGTGAATATGAGTATCAGACCGGCGAGGTGATCGTTAAAACCTTTGAAGCGCGCGATCTCGATCCCATGCAGGTCCCGGCAGTGCTAGTGCATTCACACGGTCCGTTTGCGTGGGGTAAAAACGCCGCCGACGCCGTGCATAATGCCGTCGTCCTCGAAGAGTGCGCTTATATGGGGCTTTTTTCCCGTCAGCTCACGCCACAGCTGGCCGATATGCAGCAAGAACTGCTCGACAAACATTATCTGCGTAAGCACGGCGCGAATGCCTATTACGGGCAAAACTAACATCACCCGGCGGCGTATCGCCGCCGGGGAGTTTTTAGGATTACATCGCGGCACGGAAAATCGCCATGATTTCTTCGTGGGTCGCCTGAATCGGATTGGTTAAACCGCAGGCATCTTTCAGCGCGTTGCTGGCCAGTAGCGGAATATCCTCTTCTTTAACGTTCAGATCGCGCAGACCGGCCGGAATGCCGACTTTACGCGCCAGCTCGCGGATGGCCGCGATGCAGGCTTCCGCGCCCTGTTTGTCATTCAGCCCGGCAACGTTCACACCCATCGCCTGCGCGCAGTCACGCAGACGCGCGGCGGCGACGCTGCAGTTATACTCCTGCACGAATGGCAGCAGGACGGCGTTGCAGACGCCGTGCGGCAGATCGTAGAAGCCGCCCAGCTGGTGCGCCATCGCGTGGACATAGCCCAGCGACGCGTTGTTGAAGGCCATCCCGGCGAGGAACTGCGCATAGGCCATTGCTTCACGCGCCTGTTCATTACCGCCATCTTCCACTGCGTGAGTTAAATTCTGTGAAATCATGGTCATCGCTTTCAACGCGCAGGCATCGGTGATCGGCGTCGCCGCGATAGAAACATAGGCTTCGATAGCGTGAGTCAGCGCGTCCATACCGGTAGCGGCGGTCAGTGATTTCGGCATCCCCATCATCAGCGAAGAGTCGTTAACCGACAGAACCGGCGTCACGTGCTTATCGACAATCGCCATTTTGATGTGGCGATCGACATCGGTGATGATGCAGAAGCGGGTCATTTCAGAAGCCGTACCGGCGGTGGTATTGATAGCGATCATCGGCAGTTGCGGTTTTGCCGAACGGTCCACCCCTTCATAGTCACGGATGTTGCCGCCGTTTGCCGCGACCAGCGCGATCCCTTTCGCGCAATCGTGCGGCGAACCGCCGCCCAGAGAAATCACGCAGTCGCAGTTATTCTCTTTCAGCAGCGCCAGGCCGTTTTCGACGTTCAGAGTCGTCGGGTTCGGGTGCACGCCGTCATACACCACGCTGAAGATATCCCGTTCCTGCAACGCCTTTTGTACTTCACCCGCCATACCTAATTTATTCAGCATCGCGTCGGTGACGATTAATGCCCGACGATATCCGTATTGCTGGATAGTATTCATCGCTTCAGTAACAGAACCAGCGCCAATAACGTTTACTGGCGGAATATAAAAAGTCGATGCAGCCATGATGATTCCTTCATTTAGGTGAATATCATGGAAGGGTACGAGGATGTCGCAATAAAAAACATGACCTGAACGCCATTTTTGGCAAGAAATTGGATGAAAAACAGTACGTTAATATTTTCATTTTTAACGTACTGTTAAACATTACCGGCTTAATTTTTCATTTGCGTTATTATTCGCCGTTTTTATTTTCAGGGAATAACAGCGCGTCGCGGAGAAGATGATCGTTACCACGACGGCGGGTAAAGCCAATGCGGTCGAAATATTCAAGAATTTGAATCGCCAGTTTACGGCCAATATTTAGCGTATCGCGAAAATCCGCTGCGCAGGTGGAACCGCGCTGCAGATCCAGGCGGCGGATCAACTGCGCAAATTCAACGATGCGATCGTTGCGATAATAACGATCTTTTACGATCGCCGTAATCATCCCCTGCTGCGCCGCCTGCCGCAGCACCGCGCGCATCAACGACTCTTCGACGTTCAGATCGCGCGCCAGGTCGCGTACCCACCATGGCTCATCGGCGAAGAGCGGTTCCACGCGCTGCCAGATGGCCTGCTGCTCATCGGTAAACCCGGCTTTATGCTCCGGCAGGTGCAGCCAGCCGTGATGGCTTTGAATGACGCCGCTGCTGCGCATCTGTTCAATCAACAGCAGCACCAGCGCTTCATCTTCCATCGGCAGCGCAATTCGCCGCAGGCGTTCACGACCGGGCCCCGGCTCATCGCGATGCTGGTCGTGATAACGGGCCAGCGCGTCGAGCAGCTTTTTCTGCCAGCGGGCGGCCAGCGGCGCGCTAAGCAGACTGTTACCGGCCTGCAGGTAATCCGGACGGTTAATTAATGCCGTCAGGCCGTCGGCGCTCAGCTGCCGCGCCCAGGCAAACTCGTCAAGACGCACCGCATCACGCTGCAGATGAATATCCAACGCCTGCGCGTCGTCTCGCGCGGCGGCGAGCAAAGAGAGCCACTGCAGATATTCCGGTTTGCGTTTACCGCGGCGCGGCGGATTCAGCGTCACCACCCGCGCGCCAGCCAGCGTCAAACGGGCGGAGATATCGCGCAACACCAGGCGATCGTTATCCGCCAGCCACAGCGGGGTATCCAGCACCAGCTCGGCCAAATTGCCTTCCAGTAGCGAAACGCGGCCGGTGATATGGCTGGCGGCATGGTGGATGTGCAGCGACTGCCACTGGCTGAGCGGCGCGTGGCAGGTCAGCTCGACAATCGCCCGCTCGCAAGGTTCTGCGGGCTGCGCCGAGAGCAGCCAGTCGCCGCGGCTGAGATCCTCTTTTTGCGCGTCGCCGACGATGTTCAGCGCGATACGCTGCCCGGCCCGCGCCTGCTCAACCGGCTGATTTTGCGCATGCAGCCCGCGGACGCGCATGGGTTTATTGGCGCCGGTCAGCCAGAGGGTATCGCCGATTTTTACCTCGCCGGATAACGCCGTTCCGGTCACCACCAGCCCCGCGCCCTTGACGGTAAAGGCGCGATCCAGCGCCAGACGAAAACGCTGCTGTCGCGGATGCTCGCGCTCAGCCAGCTGAAGCAAATGGCTGCGCAGTTCGGCAATGCCGAGATTTTCCGTCGCCGCGGTGGCGAAGAAAGCAGCGGCGTCGAACCCCAGCTCGCTCAGCGTGGATTCCACCTGCGCCCGAACTTCGGCAACGCGCGCCGCTTCCACGCGGTCCGTTTTGGTCAACGCGACGGTTAACGTCGGTTTTCCCGTCAGCTGCAGAATCGCCAGATGCTCGCGGGTTTGCGCCATCACGCCGTCATCGCAGGCCACCACCAACAGCGCGTGATCGATCCCGCCCACGCCGGCCAGCATGTTGGACAAAAACTTTTCATGCCCCGGAACATCGATAAAACCCAACACCCGGCCATCGGGCTGCGGCCAATAGGCGTAGCCGAGATCGATAGTCATCCCGCGTGATTTCTCTTCCGGCAGGCGATCGGCGTTGACGCCGGTAATCGCCTGCAGCAGCGTGGTTTTGCCGTGGTCCACATGACCGGCGGTGGCAATAATCATCTCAATAACATCTCCATAAACCGGGGTTCATCTTCAAGACAGCGCAGATCCAGCCACAGACGGCCATCATAGATTCTGCCGATCGTCGGTATCGGTAAGGCGCGCCAGCGGGCGGCCAGCGCTTCCAGCTGGCTGCCGCGACCATCGCGCGGCGTAAAGGTTAACGCGGCGCTGGGCAGTCGGTCGACCGGCAACGACCCGCTGCCAATCTGCGACAAACACGCTTCAACGCGCACCTCAAAATCGCTATAGTGCGCCGCCAGCCCAGGCTGTATGCGTTCGCCCTGCTGGCGAATATCCTCGGCGCGGCGAGTTAGCAGGCGTAGCGTCGGCAGCTCGTCGGTCAGCGCTTCCGGATGCAAATACAGCCGCAGAGTCGCCTCCAGCGCCGCCAGGGTCATTTTATCCGCCCGCAGCGCGCGCTTAAGCGGATGACTCTGTAACTTCGCGATCAGCGACCTGTCGCCGACGATAATCCCCGCCTGCGGCCCGCCGAGCAGCTTATCGCCGGAAAAGCTCACCAGGTTCACGCCCGCGGCAATCAATTCCTGCGGCATTGGTTCTTTCGGTAAACCGTACTGGCTCAAATCCACCAGCGAGCCGCTGCCGAGATCGGCCACCACCGGTACGCCATATTCGCGGCCAATTTCCGCCAGTTCCGCTTCATCAATCGCTTTGGTAAAACCTTCAATGCTGTAGTTGCTGGTATGCACTTTCATCAGCAGGGCGGTCTGCTCATTGATAGCCTGACGATAATCTTTGGCGTGGGTGCGGTTAGTGGTGCCCACTTCATGCAGCAGACAGCCGGCCTGGCGCATGACGTCGGGGATGCGAAATGCGCCGCCGATCTCGACCAGTTCGCCGCGCGAGACCACCACTTCTTTCCCGCTGGCCGTCGCCGCCAGCATCAGCAGCACCGCCGCCGCGTTGTTATTGACGATACAGGCATCTTCCGCGCCGGTAATGCGGCACAGCAGATCGGCCAATGCCCGGTCGCGATGACCGCGTCCGGCATCATCGAGATCGTATTCCAGCGTGACCGGCGCGCGCATCGCCTGCGCTACCGCCTGTACCGCGGCTTCCGCCTGGATTGCGCGCCCCAGATTGGTGTGCAGCACGGTGCCCGTGAGGTTGAATACCGGACGCAGCGCGCTCTGCTGATTAAGATTCAGCCGGCTGGCGGTCTCTTGCGGCCAGTCGTCGCACCACTCTGGCAATGCCTGCGCCTGGCGGATATGCTCCCGCGCCTCATCCAACATCTGGCGCAGCAGCGCCACGATTTGCGAATGGCCATGACGATCGAGCAGTAAAGCAAAAGCGGGATCGCGAAGTAAACGATCAATGGCCGGAAGCCGGGTATAAAGCGCGCGAGTATCGGTAGACATGAGTGAACCTGACGATAAGTTATTTTCCCCCCTCCCGACGGGAGAGGGAGTCAACAATGAGTGGCGATTGTAACGCCTGCGCGAGGAAACTGTTACCTGCCTGGGTCAACTCCCTGGCGGTTCGGTACGCGCAAAACTGGCGCGCTGAAATAAGGTCTCGACCAGTTTGACCAGTTTTGGCCGCGTCGCGCACCATCCGGGAGCCACGCGACGGAAATTCAGATAAGCAATGGCGCAGGCGGCAGTAATGGTCGCCAGATTCAGTTCACCATTACGCAAGGTACCGTCGACGGCATACCCTTCCAACATATCAAGACCGCGGGCGATTTTTTCCCGCTGGCGGAGCAGCTCGGTTTCTGACTGCTGGGCCGCCGGACGCGCTTTTTCCCGCACCAGCGCGATCGCCGCCTCCATGAGGCCGTCAGATAAGGCTTCCAGCTGGCGTATCTTCAGCGCCGCCAGAGGTTCCGCGGGCAGCATCGCCGGCGCGACGTTAAGCAGTTCCAGATATTGCGCAATAATGGGCGAATCAAACCAGCACGCGCCGTCATCGGTCAGCAGCGCCGGGACTTTACCCAGCGGGTTGTACTGCGCCACGCCGTTGACGTCGTTATAGGGGAATTCGTTCACAAACTCGAAGGGAATCGCCTTTTCCAGCAAGATGACGGAAATTTTACGTACAAAAGGACTGGTATAGCTGCCGATAAGTTTCATTGCCTGCTCCTTTCGCCAACGAAAAGATCAGTATGGTTCAGGCGCAGGCAAATGGCAGGCGCGACGTTGTCTCAACCTGCCGCCGATCGCATTAATGATCGAGATAGAGGTAGTGCATCCAGCTGGTCATGCGCAGCAGCACTTTTCTCATCACCGACACGTGGGTGAAATGGTCGGAATAGACCGCTACCTGGGCGTAGATGCCGTCGGGCAGCGCATCGACTTGCGCATCGGGATCCAGTTCAATCGTCGCCAGCACGCCATCGGTACCCGGCGTGACGCTCAGCGACTGCAGCGATCCCTGCGCCTGGTAAGTCCCCCCCGGCACCACCGGCAATACGTTTACCAGTTTACCGTGGAATACCTGCCCTGGCAGTGCGTTAAACACCGCTTCGGCATCATCGCCGGCTTCCAGCCTGAGCAACGAATTCTGGCGGAACTGGGCGACAATCAGCCGTTTTTGTTGCGGAATAAAGACCATCACCGGGCGCAGCGGCAGCGACGCGGCGTAGGTTCCCGGGCGAATCAGTACCTGGGTAATGTAGCCATCGCTCGGCGCCCGGACGGTGGTCTGATCGAGATTATATTTCGCTTCCGCCAACTGCGCGCGCAGGCTCACCACCTGCGACTGTTCGCCATTCAGCGTGCTATCCAGCTGGCTCTGAATCTGCGCCTGCTCGGCGACGGAGGCTTTCACCAATGCATCCTGGGCAAGGTAGTTTTGCCGGGCATTATCGATATCGCTTTCCGAAAACGGGTTGACCCGCGCCTGGCTGCCTTTCAAATAGCGCTGATAATCTTTATACAGCCGGTCGCGCTCGGCGGAAACGCGCACGGTGTTCGCCTGCGCTTCCTGCAGTTGGGCTTTCAGGGTGTTGATACTGTGCAATGCGGTGACCAAATCGGCCTGCAGTCGGTCGACACGCGCCTGGTAGCGCGCCGGGTCGATAGTAAATAATACCTCGCCCTTTTTCACCCGCTGGTTGGCTTTATCGGTCACGCTGCTGACAATGCCGGTAACCTGCGGCGTAATAGGAATGGAAATAACCGCTTTCTGCGCCGTAAAAGTATAAGGGTGGTTATAGTTCATCAATAAAATAAGCGCGCTAACAATAAATACGCCGCCCAGGGCCGCGGTCGGGACCGTCCATTTATTTACCGGAATACGGAATATTTTAAATACCGACCACGCAATGGCCACGTACGTCAAAATGATCAACAGGTCCATGATTATTTCTCCGTCGAGGATGGCGGCGCTGTCGGCTGCAGATGCGCGATTTTATGTTCGAGTTCAGCGATACGCTGATTGAGCTGCGCCAGCTCGCTGTCGGCATCATCAGACCCTGCTTCATTCGGCTTATGCTGCATTCCCCAGCCGCGCTCCGGCTGATAGAGGGTGGCCCAGATCCATAAAAATGGCCATATTACGTGCAGCGTAAACAGGCTGACCCACCCCGCGACGTGAATTGCGTCAGAGTGCGGATGATTACGTTTCTTCGCAATCAGGTACGGAATATCGTGCAAAATAATAATCCCGTAAAAAATAACCAGAAAAACGAAGATCAGAACGCCCAGCGCAAAATAATTGAGAAACATAATTTCCTCGATTCACGCTAATAGATTATTGGAATTGTGAGCGACCACGAAGCGGCGCCTGGCTGACAATTTGAGCATAATTCACCGTATTCATTTCCGCCATCAGCGGCAAAAAATGTTCTTCATGCAGGCGAGTTGCAAAGTTACATCGTTGGCCGCTGGGGAAGACAGAACCTGCCGCAGATCACACATGACGGAATTGAGCGCAAAATATTTTGTGACGTATATCACAAACAAATAACAAAACAGCAAAGTTATAATGTGACAAACATCACATAAATATGCGATTTATGGCCTCCCATTACGTGTTGTTGTTTTTTTACACATCATTTTTGTGATTACGATCACTACATATAAGTACCAGCCCCCTATATTCATGTGATGCACATCACATAAAAAGTCACTTGCTGGACAGCTTAACGATTCAGTGCCAGATTTCGCACTATCAATCAGGGTCCGGCTACCTCTGCCGCCACATTAACAACAAACCTCGGGCGTTCAGCCTGCGCGATAAGCAAAACAGAAGAAGGGGTGTTTTATGTCATCCGATATCAAGATCAAAGTGCAAAGCTTTGGTCGTTTCCTCAGCAATATGGTGATGCCGAATATCGGCGCGTTTATCGCGTGGGGGATTATCACCGCGTTATTTATTCCAACAGGGTGGTTGCCGAACGAGACGCTGGCGAAGCTGGTCGGCCCGATGATCACCTATCTGCTGCCGCTGCTGATCGGTTATACCGGCGGTAAGCTGGTGGGCGGCGAACGCGGCGGCGTCGTCGGCGCTATCACCACCATGGGCGTTATCGTCGGCGCGGATATGCCGATGTTCCTCGGTTCGATGATCGCCGGTCCGCTCGGCGGCTACTGCATCAAGAAATTTGACGCCTGGGTAGACGGTAAGATCAAATCCGGTTTCGAAATGCTGGTGAATAACTTCTCCGCCGGTATCATCGGGATGATCCTTGCCATTCTGGCGTTCCTCGGCATTGGCCCGGCGGTTGAAGTGCTGTCAAAACTGCTGGCGGCCGGCGTTAACTTCATGGTGGCGCACGACATGCTGCCGCTGGCGTCTATCTTTGTTGAACCGGCGAAAATCCTGTTCCTCAATAACGCGATTAACCACGGTATCTTCTCGCCGCTGGGTATTCAGCAGTCCCATGAGCTTGGCAAATCCATCTTCTTCCTGATTGAAGCTAACCCGGGTCCGGGGATGGGCGTTCTGCTGGCGTACATGTTCTTTGGCCGCGGCAGCGCGAAGCAGTCTGCGGGTGGTGCGGCAATCATTCACTTCCTGGGCGGTATTCACGAAATTTACTTCCCGTACGTGCTGATGAACCCGCGTCTGATTCTGGCCGTTATCCTCGGCGGTATGACCGGCGTCTTCACCCTGACTATCCTTAACGGTGGCCTGGTTTCTCCGGCTTCCCCAGGCTCCATTCTGGCGGTACTGGCGATGACGCCAAAAGGTGCCTACTTCGCTAACATCGCGGCCATCATTGCGGCGATGGCGGTCTCCTTTATTGTCTCTGCTATCCTGCTGAAAACCAGCAAAGTGAAAGAAGAAGACGATATCGAAGCCGCAACCCGTCGCATGCACGACATGAAAGCCGAGTCCAAAGGCGCGGCGACGCCGCTGGCCGCGGGCGACGTGGCTAACGACCTGAGCCACGTGCGTAAAATCATCGTTGCCTGCGACGCCGGTATGGGTTCCAGCGCCATGGGCGCCGGGGTACTGCGTAAGAAGGTGCAGGATGCCGGACTGAGCAACATTTCGGTCACCAACAGCGCGATTAACAATCTGCCGCCGGATGTCGACCTGGTGATCACCCACCGCGACCTGACCGAGCGCGCCATGCGCCAGGTACCGCAGGCACAGCATATTTCGCTGACCAACTTCCTCGACAGCGGCCTGTACACCAGCCTGACCGAGCGTCTGGTTGCGGCGCAGCGCCACATCGACAACGAAGTAAAGGTCACCGATAGCCTGAAAGATAGCTTTGATAATGACGACAAAAACCTGTTCCAGCTGGGCGCGGATAATATCTTCCTGGGGCGTAAAGCGGCCACCAAAGAAGAGGCGATTCGCTTCGCCGGTGAACAACTGGTGAAAGGCGGATACGTTGAGCCGGAATACGTGCAGGCGATGCTCGAGCGCGAGAAGCTGACTTCGACCTATCTTGGCGAATCCATCGCCGTACCGCACGGTACCATCGAAGCGAAAGATCGGGTGCTGAAAACCGGCGTCGTCTTCTGCCAGTATCCGGAAGGCGTGCGCTTCGGCGAAGAAGAAGATGAAGTCGCGCGTCTGGTCATCGGTATCGCCGCTCGCAACAACGAACACATTCACGTTATCACCAGCCTTACCAACGCGCTGGATGATGAAACCGTGATTGAGCGGCTGGCGAAAACCACCAGCGTCGAAGAAGTCCTGTCGTTGCTGAATAAATAACCACAACGCTCCACGCCCTCTCCCTTTGGGAGAGGGTTGGGGTGAGGGAAAAGCCTCACCCCAGCCCTCTCAGGTAAAAACATTAATTGAAGGTTAATACTATGAAAGCATTACATTTTGGCGCAGGTAATATCGGACGTGGCTTCATTGGCAAACTGCTGGCTGACGCCGGTATCACCCTCACGTTCGCCGATGTCAATCAGGTGGTCCTTGACGCCCTGAATGCCCGTCATAGCTATCAGGTTCACGTAGTGGGCGAAAACGAACAGGTTGACACCGTCTCCGGCGTGAATGCCGTCAGCAGCATTGGCGATGAAGTGGTGGATCTGATCGCCGATGTCGACCTGGTGACCACCGCCGTCGGTCCCGTCGTTCTGGAGCGTATCGCTCCGGCCATCGCCAAAGGCCTGGTGAAACGCAAAGCGCAGGGTATTGAACGCCCGCTGAATATCATCGCCTGCGAAAACATGGTGCGCGGCACCACCCAGCTGAAAGGCCATGTGTTTAACGCGCTGGCGGAAGAAGATAAATCGTGGGTTGAAGCGCATATCGGCTTCGTCGATTCCGCCGTAGACCGTATAGTGCCGCCGTCGGCTTCCGCCACCAACGATCCGCTGGAAGTCACCGTTGAAACCTTCAGCGAATGGATTGTGGATAAAACCCAGTTTAAGGGCGAGCTGCCGAACATCCCAGGAATGGAATTAACCGATAACCTGATGGCATTTGTCGAACGTAAGCTATTCACCTTAAACACCGGGCATGCTATAACCGCCTACCTCGGGAAACTGGCGGGCCATCAAACGATTCGCGACGCGATTCTTGATGAGAACATTCGCGCCGTCGTAAAAGGCGCAATGGAAGAGAGCGGCGCGGTGCTGATCAAACGCTACAGCTTTGATGCGCAGAAACACGCGGCTTATATCCAGAAAATCCTTGGTCGCTTTGAGAACCCGTATCTGAAAGATGATGTGGAGCGCGTCGGCCGCCAGCCGCTGCGTAAACTGAGCGCGGGCGATCGTTTGATCAAGCCGCTGCTTGGCACGCTGGAATACGGCCTGCCGCATCGGAACCTGGTAAAAGGGATTGCCGCGGCTATGCATTTCCGCAGCGAAGACGATCCGCAGGCGCAGGAGCTGGCGGCGCTGATTAGCGAAAAAGGCCCACAGGCCGCGCTGGCGCAGATTTCCGGCCTGGATGCGGCAAGCGCGGTAGTGGCGGAAGCCGTTAACGACTACAACGCGGTAAAATGATGTACAACCTGGCGCGGCCGATGCCGCGCCCAATACCACTCCTGTCCGATATGCAGGCAATAATGGAAGAAACACAGGCATTTGAAAACCGCGTACTTGAGCGTTTAAATGCTGGTAAGACCGTAAGAAGTTTCCTGATAGCCGCCGTCGAACTCCTGACGGAGGCGGTCAATATTCTGGTACTTCAGGTATTCCGCAAAGACGATTACGCGGTGAAATACGCAGTGGAGCCATTGCTGGACGGCAGTGGGCCGCTGGGCGACCTTTCCGTACGCCTGAAGCTTATCTACGGCCTTGGGGTGATAAGCCGCGCCGAATACGAAGATGCCGAGCTATTGATGGCGCTGCGTGAAGAGCTCAATCATGACGGTAATGAGTACACTTTCACCGATGATGAAATTCTCGGGCCGTTAGGCGAACTGCACTGCGTCGCCGCGCTTCCGCCGACGCCGCTATTTGATGAGAGCGATAGGGAACTGCTGGCAATGCAGAAACTGCGCTACCAGCAGATGGTACGTTCAACGATGGTGTTGTCTCTGACTGAGCTGATTTCTCGAATCAGCTTAAAAAAAGCCTTCCAGAAATCAACGCTCTGACTCCGTTTCTTGCTGGTCGCACGTCGGCCGGTACAGCTGCCGGTAATACTCCAGACGACTCAGGAATAGCTCCTTTTTATCCTCAGGAATATCGCGCGGTATCCGCTGTAAACGCGGGCATTTTTTCAGATATTCCATAAACGCCTGGCTCGAGGCCATGAAATCTACCGTTTTATCGATGATACGTGGTACGCCGTCGCCGATTTTCGCCATCACGCTCTCCTCTGTTCAGGGGGATCTTATTAAGGATTGGCGAAAAAAAGGGAGCAAGTTGAGGAAAACGTGCGGAATAGCCGTCAGGCTTCACAAAAATGACAAACAGCTTAATTAAAACGACAATATCATTATTTTTCAAATAATTATAATATATCGGGTCTCATGCTTATGGCCGTATAGCCGCGAGTATTTCGATAAAAAACTATCAACAAAGGCCCGCCCGGCCCATACTATGTAACGTCGAAGCCCTTTTATTCACAGATAAAATTACCATGAAAGAAGTCGAAAAGAATGAAATCAAGCGTTTGAGCGACCGTCTCGACGCCATCCGCCACCAGCAGGCCGACCTGTCGCTGGTCGAAGCCGCCGATAAATACGCGGAGCTGGAAAAAGAAAAAGCGACCCTGGAAACGGAAATCGAACGTCTGCGTTCCGTCCAGTCGCAGAAGCTGAGCAAAGAAGCGCAGAAGCTGATGAGCATGCCGCATCGTCGCGCTATTACCAAGAAAGAGCAGGCCGATATGGGCAAGCTGAAGAAAAGCGTGCGCGGACTGGTTGTCGTCCACCCGATGACCGCGCTGGGCCGCGAAATGGGCCTCAAAGAGATGACCGGCTTCGCGAAGAGCGAGTTTTAATCTTTTGCCCGCTGTGAGTTCGTCGTCTATTACCCGGTAGCCCTACCGGGCCGTGAACTCACAGCCAATTTCTCCTTCCCCACCAAATTGGCCCAACCAATTATTTCTTAAACCGTCAATCGGTTCACATATCCATCACTTTGCATCACAAACGCGTTGCCATGCCATAACATTTGGTTAACCATCAATTGTCGTTAACCCTACAATCGCAATTTGGCTGGGCCAATTTTACAAACAGTGTGATCGGCAATGGGCGCAGACCCAACCTGACGCACTGGATGTGGCCCGATGGAGACCTGCATGAACCTCTGGCAACAAAATTACGATCCGGCTGGTAATATCTGGCTATCGAGCCTTATCGCCTCACTGCCGATTCTGTTTTTCTTTTTCGCCCTGATTAAGCTCAAGCTTAAAGGCTATATCGCCGCCACCTGGACCGTTGCCATCGCGCTGCTTGTCGCCCTGCTGTTCTACAAAATGCCGGTCGATCGCGCCTTATCGTCGGTGGTATACGGCTTCTTCTACGGCCTGTGGCCTATCGCGTGGATTATTATCGCCGCGGTCTTCGTCTATAAAATCTCGGTGAAGACCGGGCAGTTCGACATTATCCGCTCGTCGATTCTTTCGATTACGCCGGATCAGCGCCTGCAGATGCTGATTGTCGGCTTCTCCTTTGGCGCCTTCCTCGAAGGGGCCGCCGGTTTCGGCGCGCCGGTGGCGATTACCGCCGCGCTGCTGGTCGGGCTCGGCTTCAATCCGCTGTACGCCGCCGGGCTGTGCCTGATTGTTAACACCGCGCCGGTGGCTTTCGGCGCCATGGGGATCCCGATTCTGGTCGCCGGCCAGGTCACCGGCATCGATAGCTTCGCCATCGGTCAGATGGTTGGCCGTCAGCTGCCGTTCCTGACCATTATCGTGCTGTTCTGGATCATGGCGATTATGGACGGCTGGCGCGGGGTGAAAGAGACGTGGCCGGCGGTGATGGTCGCGGGTGGTTCGTTCGCCATCGCGCAGTACCTCAGCTCCAACTTCCTCGGCCCGGAACTGCCGGACATCATCTCTTCGCTGGTGTCGCTGGTATGCCTGACGCTGTTCCTCAAACGCTGGCAGCCGGTACGTATCTTCCGCTTTGGCGATATGGGCGCCGCGCAGGTTGATCAAACCCTGGCGCGCACGCATTACACCGCCGGTCAGGTCATTCGCGCCTGGTCGCCGTTCCTGTTCCTCACCGCTACCGTCACCCTGTGGAGCGTGCCGCCGTTTAAAGCGCTGTTTGCGCCGGGCGGGGCGATGTATGACTTCGTGGTTAATATTTCGGTACCGTTCCTCGACAAAATGGTCGCCCGTATGCCGCCGGTGGTGAGCGCCGCGACGCCATACGCCGCGGTGTATAAATTCGACTGGCTGTCGGCGACCGGCACCGCCATTCTGTTCGCCGCTATACTGTCTATCGTCTGGCTGCGTATGAAGCCGAAGGATGCGCTGACCACCTTCGCCGGGACGCTGAAAGAGCTGGCGCTGCCGATTTACTCCATCGGCATGGTGCTGGCGTTCGCCTTTATCTCGAACTACTCCGGGCTGTCATCGACGCTGGCGTTGGCGCTGGCGCATACCGGCCACGCGTTTACCTTCTTCTCGCCGTTCCTCGGCTGGCTGGGGGTTTTCCTGACCGGTTCGGATACCTCGTCTAACGCGCTATTCGCCGCGCTGCAGGCGACGGCAGCCCAGCAAATCGGCGTCTCCGATATTCTGCTGGTCGCCGCGAATACCACCGGTGGGGTGACGGGCAAGATGATTTCGCCACAGTCGATCGCCATTGCCTGCGCCGCGGTAGGCCTGGTGGGTAAAGAGTCGGACCTGTTCCGCTTTACCGTCAAGCACAGCCTGATATTCACCTGCATGGTGGGCCTGATTACCACCCTGCAGGCGTATGTCTTAACCTGGATGATTCCGTGAAAGTAATGCCAAAACGCCTGGCTGACGACGTCGCAAATCGCGTCCGGGCGCTGATAGAAGAACAACAGATGGAGGCGGGCATGCGTTTGCCCGCCGAGCGCCAGCTTGCCGTACAGCTCGGTGTTTCACGCAATTCGCTGCGTGAAGCGCTGGCGATGCTGGTCAACGAAGGGGTGCTACTTAGCCGTCGCGGCGGCGGCACCTTCGTGCGCTGGCAGCATGAGCCCTGGTCGGAGCAAAACATCGTCCAGCCGCTGAAAACGCTGCTCGCCGACGACCCCGACTACAGTTTTGATATTCTCGAAGCCCGCCACGCTATTGAAGCCAGCACCGCCTGGCATGCGGCGATGCGGGCCACCGACGCCGAAAAAGAAAAAATCCGCCTCTGTTTTGAAGCCACCCTCAGCGATGACCCGGATCTCGCCTCACAGGCGGATGTTCGCTTCCACCTGGCGATCGCTGAAGCCTCGCATAACGTGGTGCTGCTGCAAACCATGCGCGGTTTCTTCGAGCTTCTGCAATCCTCGGTGAAGCAGAGCCGCCAGCGCATGTATCTGGTGCCGCCGGTGTTCGCGCGTCTGACCGAACAACATCAGGCGGTGATGGAAGCGATCTTCGCCGGCGACGCGGAAGGCGCGCGCCAGGCGATGATGGCCCACCTCGGTTTTGTCCACGCCACCATTAAACGTTTTGATGAAGACCAGGCCCGCCAGGCGCGCATTACCCGCCTGCCCGGTGACCACAATGAAAATTCCAGGGAGAACTCGTGATGATTATTTCCGCCGCCAGCGACTATCGCGCCGCCGCACAGCGTATCCTGCCGCCGTTTCTGTTCCACTATATCGACGGCGGCGCCTACGCCGAACACACCCTGCGCCGTAACGTTGAAGACCTCTCCGACGTGGCGCTCCGCCAGCGCATTCTGCGCAATATGTCGGATTTGAGCCTGGAAACCACGTTATTCAACGAGAAGCTGTCAATGCCGACGGCGCTGGCGCCGGTCGGGCTATGTGGCATGTACGCGCGCCGCGGCGAAGTGCAGGCGGCGGGTGCGGCAGACGACAAAGGCATCCCGTTTACCCTCTCTACCGTTTCCGTTTGCCCGATTGAAGAGGTCGCCCCGACCATCAAACGCCCGATGTGGTTCCAGCTGTACGTCCTGCGCGATCGCGGATTTATGCGCAATGCGCTGGAGCGCGCTAAAGCCGCAGGCTGCTCCACGCTGGTCTTTACCGTGGATATGCCGACCCCCGGCGCGCGCTATCGCGACGCCCATTCTGGCATGAGCGGCCCAAACGCCGCCATGCGCCGCTACTGGCAGGCCGTCACTCATCCACAGTGGGCATGGGACGTCGGCCTCAACGGACGCCCGCACGATCTGGGTAATATCTCCGCCTATCTCGGCAAACCGACCGGTCTTGAGGATTACATCGGCTGGCTGGCGAATAATTTCGATCCGTCGATTTCATGGAAAGACCTGGAGTGGATCCGCGACTTCTGGGACGGCCCGATGGTGATCAAAGGGATCCTCGACCCGGAAGACGCCCGCGACGCGGTGCGCTTCGGCGCTGACGGCATTGTCGTCTCCAACCACGGCGGCCGCCAGCTTGACGGCGTGCTCTCTTCCGCCCGCGCCCTGCCCGCCATTGCCGATGCGGTTAAAGGCGACATCACTATTCTCGCCGACAGCGGCATCCGCAACGGTCTCGACGTGGTGCGGATGATCGCCCTTGGTGCCGACAGCGTGCTGCTGGGCCGCGCGTATCTGTACGCGCTGGCGACCCACGGCAAGCAGGGGGTGGCGAATCTGCTCAATCTTATCGAGAAAGAGATGAAAGTGGCGATGACGCTGACCGGGGCGAAATCCATCAGTGAAATCAGCCGCGATTCGCTGGTGCAGAATGCCGAAGCGCTGCAGACCTTTGATGCGCTCAAGCAGGGCAACGCCGCGTAATTCCCTCACTCTCCCCCTCTCCCAAAGGGAGAGTGGATCATCCGGCTGGCATCGGTTTTCTCCCTCTCCCAAAGGGAGAGTGGATCATCCGGCTGGCATCGGTTTCCCCCTCTCCCAAAGGGAGAGAGACCATCCGGCTGGCATCGGTTTTCCCCCTCTCCCAAAGGGAGAGAGACCGTCCGGCTGGCATCGGTTTCTCCCTCTCCCAAAGGGAGAGAGACCATCCGGCTGGCATCGGTTTTCCCCCTCTCCCAAAGGGAGAGAGACCATCCGGCTGGCATCGGTTTTCCCCCTCTCCCTCTGGGAGAGGGTCGGGGTGAGGGTTCGGCAAATATCTGCTATTCTGCCCCCCGCAATTAAGGGGGCAGTATGCTGAACATCGTGTTATTCGAACCAGAAATCCCGCCGAACACCGGCAATATCATCCGCCTGTGCGCCAACACCGGCTTCAATTTACATATCATTGAGCCAATGGGCTTTACCTGGGACGATAAACGCCTGAGACGCGCCGGGTTGGATTATCACGAGTTCACCGCCGTACAGCGCCACGCGGATTATGCGGCGTTTATCGCCAGCGCGAAGCCGCAGCGCCTGTTCGCCCTCACCACCAAAGGCACGCCCGCCCACAGCGCGGTAAGCTATCAGGATGGTGATTTCTTGATGTTTGGTCCGGAAACGCGCGGCCTGCCGGCCAGCATCCTCGATGCCCTACCGGCGGAGCAAAAGATCCGTATTCCAATGATGCCGGACAGTCGCAGCATGAACCTGTCAAACGCGGTGTCGGTGGTGGTGTATGAAGCCTGGCGCCAGTTGGGATACCCGGGCGCCGTGTTACGCAGCTAACCTGAGCGGTTCCCGGATTGCGGCGCGTTGCGCCTTATCCGGGCTACCTCTCTGAGCTTCGCGGCGGCAAATGGCAATAAATCAAATCCCGTCGCCGTACTCGAAGGTATGGTGGATGCCATTAAAATGCTGATCCATATCCATCGCCGGTTTGTCGCTCTCCGGCTTACCGACGATACGCGCCGGTACGCCTGCAGCGGTGGTATGCGGCGGCACAGGTTGCAGCACCACGGAACCGGCGCCAATCTTCGCCCCGCGCCCGACTTCGATATTGCCGAGGATCTTCGCCCCGGCGCCAATCATCACGCCTTCGCGAATTTTCGGGTGACGGTCGCCGCTGGTTTTGCCGGTACCGCCGAGGGTCACGGACTGCAGAATGGATACGTCGTCTTCAATCACCGCCGTTTCACCGACCACGATACCGGTGGCGTGGTCGAGCATGATCCCACGGCCAATCTTCGCCGCCGGATGGATATCGACCTGGAACGAGACGGAGACCTGGTTCTGCAGGAAAATAGCCAGCGCGCGGCGCCCCTGATTCCACAACCAGTGGCCGATGCGGTAGGCCTGCAGCGCATGGAAGCCTTTCAGGTACAACAGCGGCGTTGAGTATTTATCGACCGCAGGGTCGCGGGTACGTACCGCCTGGATATCACAGGCGGCGGAAGCGATCATCTCAGGGTCAGCGGCATAAGCCTCTTCCACTACTTCGCGAATGGCGATAGCGGGCATAATCGGCGAGGCCAGCTTATTCGCCAGCATATAGCTCAGGGCGCTGCCCAGATTTTCGTGCTTGAGTAGCGTTGCGTGGTAAAAACTGGCGAGCATCGGCTCACAGTCGGCCAAAGCCCGGGCTTCGGCTTTAATATTGTTCCAGACGATATCCAGTTCTTCACACGGCATTGCATACTCCAGACGGTAAGAATTATGACCGGTCAGTTCTTCGCTGACCGGGTCATACAGGTAACAGACTTTCCCTGCGGCTAGTTGGCGCTGCGTTCGTCCTTGCGTGCGCGACCCAATAAGGTCAATGCTGCCTCGCGCGCAATTTTTCCGCAATACAATACCTGATAAATTTCCTCGGTTATTGGCATTTCGACGCCTAAACGCTGCGCCAGAACGCGAACCTCTTTGGTATTGCGATAGCCTTCAACCACCTGGCCAATCTTGTCCTGCGCGCTTTGCACGTCCATGCCCTGTCCGAGCATCATGCCAAAACGGCGGTTTCGCGATTGGTTATCGGTACAAGTCAGTACCAGGTCGCCCAGCCCGGCCATGCCCATGAAGGTTTCCGGATCGGCGCCCAGCGCTGCCCCGAGACGGGACATTTCCACCAGACCACGGGTGATCAACGCCGTACGGGCATTCGCGCCAAAGCCGATACCGTCAGACATCCCGGCGCCGATGGCGATAACGTTTTTCACCGCGCCGCCCAGCTGCACGCCGATAAAGTCCGGGTTGATGTAGACGCGGAAGCTTTTACCGCAGTGCAGCAGGCGCTGAAGGTCTTCCGCAAACTGCGGATCCGTCGCCGCCAGAGAAATCGCCGTCGGCAGGCCGGCGGCCAGCTCTTTGGCGAAAGTCGGACCGGAGATGACCGCTAATGGGATGTCATCGCCCAGCGCTTCACGCGCCACGTCCTGCAGCAGACGGCCGGTTTCGGCCTCCAGACCTTTCGTCGCCCACACCAGACGCGCATCTGAACGCATCAGCGGTTTAATCTGGCGCAAAACCTGACCGAAGACGTGGCTCGGCACCACCACGAGGATATCGCGGCTGGCGGCCAGCGCCGTCGCTAAATCGCTCTCAAGGCGCAGCGTGTCCGGGAAGGGCACATCGGGAAGGAACGCGGCGTTGCAGCGATCGTGTTGCAGCGTCGCGATATGTTTCGGGTCATGGCCCCAGAGGACAACCTCGTGGCCATTTCTTGCCAGGGTGATGGCAAGAGCGGTGCCGTAAGAGCCGGCACCGATCACAGTCATTGCAGCATTAAGCGCGTTCATCAGGCATCCTGATGTTGTTCAGCACCTTCGCCAGCCTGCTGTTGCAGATAGTTCATAAACAGCGCGTCAAAGTTCACCGGCGCAAGGTTGAGTTGCGGGAAGGTGCCGCGGGAAACCAGGCTGGTAACGGTCTCGCGAGCGTACGGGAACAGAATGTTCGGGCAGTACGCGCCGAGGCAGTGCGCCATTTGGTTGCCATCGATGCCGTCGATGGAGAAGATGCCGCCCTGCTGTACTTCGCACAGGAATGCGGTTTCTTCGCCCAGCGATGCCGTTACGGTGACACGCAGCACCACTTCATAAACGCCTTCAGCCAGCTGGCTGGAAGCGGTATCCAGATCAAGTTTAACTTCCGGCTGCCAATCTTTCTGGAAAACCTGCGGCGCATTTGGCGCTTCGAAGGAAACGTCTTTGGTGTAGATGCGCTGAATCTGGAAAGTCATTTCGGTGCTGTTTTGTTCTGACATAGTAAAACCCTTTCGTGTTGTCCTTAAATACGCGGCCCCTGAATGGGGAAAACGTAAAAATTAGCGCAAGAGGGGATCAAGTCCACCACGTGAATCAAGCGCATACAAGTCGTCACAGCCGCCAATGTGCTGCGCATCAATAAAAATCTGCGGAACCGTCGTCCGGCCGCTGCGCTGGATCATCTCTTCACGCTTTGCGGCATCGCCATCGATAGGCAGTTCGTTGAACGTCACGCCCTTGCTGTTCAGCAGCGCTTTGGCGCGGATGCAGAACGGGCAGGTCGCTTTGGTATAGATCTCAATATTGGCCATGACTCACTCCTGTTTTTACCCCGAGGGATTTTACGCCGCAGAGGCTCCCCGCCGCCTGAGAGGTTATCGGGGGAACCGCTGCGCCATAACGACGCGGGGGTAAATTATTTGCCGCGTACCAGCGGAAGGTTCTCGCCGCTCCAGCCTGCGATGCCTTCTTTCAGTACAAAGACTTTTTCGAATCCGGCTTTATTCAGCAGGCTGGCAGGTTCTTGCGCCTGCATGCCGGACCCATCCACAACAATAATGGGTTGTGCTTTGTGTTTTTCCAACTCGCCGACGTTATTTGCTTTGATATCGGCAGGCAGCAGGTTGATAGCGCCGGCGATATGGCCTTTACGGAAGTCGTCACGCTGACGCAGGTCGACAACAACGGCTTCTTCTTTGTTGATAAGACGCGTCGCTTCACCACGGGTGATGACTTTAACTTTCGACATCAAGCCCTTAAAGGTGGTGAACAGTACCGCACCCAGCAGCGCGATCCACGCGATGCTCAGGACCGGGTGACGGCCGATGAATTGCATAATTTCTTGCATGGGGGGTTACAACTCCCGACTAAGTGATAAAAAAACCAGGCAAGGAGTATACCTGTGCATTGCGGCAAATACAGCCAGTGAGCGCGATGTAATGTATTTTCTGCGGCCCGTCACGAAAAAAAAGCCGACTTCGCCATCGGCTCTGGCGCCGTCCCTTCCCTTTCTTTGATCTTTTACGGTGATTTGATCGATTCAGCTGTAGTAAAATTACGCAAATTTTCTGTCTTTGAGCATGAGGTTGTCGCAATGTCGGTTACTAAAAAACCTATGGTACTGGTGATTCTGGATGGCTACGGCTACCGTGAAGACCAGCAGGATAACGCCATTTATAGCGCGAAAACGCCGGTAATGGACGCACTGTGGGCAAAACGTCCGCACACCCTGATTGACGCATCCGGTCTGGAAGTCGGGCTGCCTGACCGCCAGATGGGTAACTCCGAAGTGGGTCACGTAAACCTCGGCGCGGGTCGTATCGTGTATCAGGATCTGACCCGTCTGGACGTTGAAATCAAAGAACGCACCTTCTTCGCCAACCCGGTGCTGACCGGCGCGGTCGACAAAGCCGTCGCCGCAGGTAAAGCGGTACATATCATGGGCCTGATGTCGCCTGGCGGCGTTCACAGCCACGAAGACCATATCATGGCGATGGTAGAACTGGCCGCCGAGCGCGGCGCAGAGAAAATCTATCTGCACGCTTTCCTCGATGGCCGCGACACGCCGCCGCGCAGCGCTGAAGCGACGCTGGCTAAATTCGAAGCTAAATTCACCGCGCTGGGCAAAGGCCGTATTGCCTCTATCATTGGTCGCTACTACGCCATGGACCGCGACAACCGCTGGGATCGCGTTGAACAAGCCTATGACCTGATGACGCTGGCCAAAGGCGAATTCCAGGCCGACACCGCCGTGGCGGGCCTGCAGGCAGCCTATGCCCGTGACGAAAACGACGAGTTCGTCAAAGCGACCGTTATCCGCGCCGCCGGCCAGGCCGATGCCGCGATGGAAGACGGCGACGCGCTGATCTTCATGAACTTCCGCGCTGACCGCGCGCGCGAAATCACCCGCGCCTTCGTTAACGCCGACTTCGACGGCTTCGCGCGTAAGAAAGTCGTTAACCTCGACTTCGTGATGCTGACCGAATACGCCGCCGACATCAAAGTCGCTTGCGCATATCCACCAGCTTCACTGGTTAACACTTTCGGCGAGTGGATGGCGAAGCACGACAAAACCCAGCTGCGCATCTCCGAAACCGAGAAATATGCGCACGTGACCTTCTTCTTTAACGGCGGCGTAGAAGAGCCGTTCAAAGGCGAAGACCGTATTCTGATTAACTCGCCGAAGGTCGCCACTTACGACCTGCAGCCGGAAATGAGTTCCGCCGAGCTGACCGAGAAACTGGTTGCTGCCATCAAAGGCGGCCAGTATGACACCATTATCTGTAACTACCCGAACGGCGATATGGTTGGCCATACCGGGGTGATGGAAGCGGCGGTGAAAGCGGTTGAAGCGCTGGATCACTGCATCGAACAAGTGGCCGCGGCCGTTGAATCCGTCGGTGGTCAGCTGCTGATCACCGCCGACCACGGCAACGCCGAACAGATGCGCGATCCAGCGACCGGACAGGCGCACACCGCGCATACTAACCTGCCGGTTCCGCTGATCTACGTTGGCGACAAAACCGTGAAAGTGGCCGAAGGCGGCAAGCTTTCCGACATCGCGCCAACCATGCTGTCGCTGATGGGAATGGAAATCCCGCAAGAGATGACTGGCAAGCCGCTGTTCATCGTGGAATAATCCTTCCCCATGAGGGGAAAGGCGACTTATTCAAATACATGGATCGCAACGGCTGTTCGATCCGTTCTTTACGCCAGCGCGCTTAGCGCTGGCGTATTGCTGTGCGCCGCATCCGCTCACGCCGATGACCGCGACCAGCTGAAATCCATTCAGGCCGATATCGCCGCCAAACAGCGCGCGATTCAGCAACAGCAGCAGCAACGCTCCTCTCTGCTGGCCCAGCTAAAAGCGCAGGAAGAAGCGATCTCCGCCGCCGCGCGTAAGCTGCGTGAAACTCAGGATACCCTCAACCAGCTCAATAAGCAGATCGACGAGATGAACGCGTCTATCGCTAAGCTGGAGCGCCAGCGCGCCTCCCAGGAACGTAACCTCGCCGCGCAGCTTGATGCCGCCTTCCGCCAGGGGCCGCATACCGGCATGCAGATGATCCTCAGCGGCGAAGAGGGGCAGCGCAACCAGCGCCTGCAGGCCTATTTTGGTTACTTTAACCAGGCCCGTCAGGAGACTATCGCCCAGCTCAAGCAGACGCGCGAAGAAGTCGCGGTGCAGAAATCGATGCTGGAAGAAAAACAAAGCCAGCAGCAAACGCTGGTTTACGAGCAAAAAGCGCAGCAGGCCAAGCTTGAGCAGGCGCGCAACGAGCGTAAAAAGACGCTCTCCAGCCTCGAATCCTCCATTCAGAAAGGCCAACAGCAGCTCAGCGAACTGCGCGCTAACGAATCGCGCCTGCGCGGTCGCATCGCCCAGGCGGAAGCGGCAGCCAAAGCCCGCGCCGACCGCGAGGCTCGCGATGCCCAGGCGGTACGCGACCGTCAGCAGGAAGCCTCGCGCAAAGGCACCACCTATAAACCAACCGAAAGCGAACGTTCGCTGATGTCGCGAACCGGCGGCCTCGGCGCGCCGCGCGGGCAGGCCTTCTGGCCGGTTCGCGGAACAATTCTTCATCGTTATGGCGAACAGCTGCAAGGTGAACTACGTTGGAAAGGGATGGTTATCGCTGCGTCTGAAGGCACCGAAGTCAAAGCTATTGCCGATGGTCGGGTGATCCTCGCCGACTGGCTGCAGGGCTACGGGCTGGTGGTCGTCGTTGAACACGGCAAAGGCGACATGAGTCTTTACGGCTATAACCAAAGCGCGCTGGTCAGCGTCGGTACCCAGGTCCGCGCGGGCCAGGCTATCGCGCTGGTAGGCAGTAGCGGCGGTCAGGGTCGTCCGTCGCTCTATTTCGAAATTCGCCGCCAGGGTCAGGCGGTCAATCCACAGCCGTGGTTGGGAAGATAAGTTTTGCTCCAATTTCGCATGATTGCACTTGCTGTAGCCGGTTCACTGGCTATAGCTGCGCCGGTTTTCGCCGGTAAACTCTCTATCGTTATCGATGATTTCGGCTATCGTCCACAGACGGAAAATAAGGTGCTGGCGCTGCCGCCCACCATCTCCGTTGCCGTGCTGCCGAACGCCCCCCACGCCCGGGAAATGGCCACTAAAGCGCATAATCTGGGCCACGAAGTGCTGATCCACCTGCCGATGGCGCCGCTCAGCAAGCAACCGCTGGAAAAAGACACCCTGCGCCCGGATATGAGCAGCGATGAGATCGAACGTATTATTCGTGAGGCTTACGGGAAAGTGCCTTACGCCGTCGGGCTGAACAACCACATGGGTAGCGCCATGACCTCTAACCTGTTCGGCATGCAGAAGGTGATGCAGGCGCTGGAACGCTACAATCTCTATTTTCTCGATAGTGTGACCATCGGCAACACCCAGGCCATGCGCGCCGCCCAGGGGACCGGCGTGAAGGTGATTAAACGCAAAGTGTTTCTCGACGATACCCAGAACGAGGCGGACATCCGCACCCAGTTCAATCGCGCCATCGCGCTGGCGCGGCGTAACGGTTCGGCGATCGCCATTGGTCATCCACACCCTTCAACGGTGCGGGTACTACAGCAAATGGTTTATAACCTGCCGCCGGATATCACGCTGGTGCGCCCGAGCAGCCTGCTGAACGAACCGCAGGTCGATAACTCGACGCCGAACACGCCTGCGCAACCAAACGTGCCGCAGCAGCAGAAGCCGCGTAACCCGTTCCACGGCGTGAAGTACTGCAAACCGAAGCGTCCGCTGGAGCCGGTGAACGCCAGCCGCTTCTTTAGCATTCTCAGCGAAAGCATCAGCCAGAGCGCGCTGGTCCAGTATTACCAGCTTAAATGGCAGGGCTGGGATAGCCCCACCAACTAATCTTCATCAGGGATCCGTGCGCTTCTCCGTCACGGTTCCCTGCCGCTTCCCGTCGTGAGCATACCAGGCTTTAAAATACTTCATGAAGCTGTACAAGGTGGCATACAGTCCGGTGACAGCCCCCACCTTACCGCTACGCCACGCGCCGCTGAACAAATACCACTTAAAAAACGCGCCGATGGCGCTGATAATCCCGCGACTGAGCGACGGCCTGACCTTTTGCGCCTTCACCAGCCGGGTGGTATAGCTGTTGAGCTTGTTAAACACTTCATGCAGTGAATAGAAGGTATCGTGGCGGACAAAGCCCGGCAGCCTTATCGAGGTCAGATGGCCGACCACCTGATCGTCCACCGGCCGCTGGTTAAAGCTGGCACGCTGACGGTTGAACAGGCGTACCGGGTAATCCGGCGATGAGATGGGATAAATGGTGCGCACCTGCTCGCCAAGCACGAACCAGTAGCGCGGCAGACGCCACGCGCAGCTCGGATCCGGTTCCTCTCCCGCCTTAAGCGCCAGAATCGCCGCAACCACTTCTTCATCCAGAATTTCATCGCTATCCATACATAGCACCCAGTCATGGGTCGCCAGCGAGGTCGCATAGTTCATCTGCATGCCATGGGCGGCATAGGGGTGATGGTGAACCGTTATGCCAAACTGCTGACATATCTGCAGCGTTTCATCCGTACTGCCTGAATCAACGACAATAAACTCATCCGCCACCCGCAACAGCGGCGGCAAGACTTCCCGTAATAATCGGGCCGAATTACAGGTAAGCAAGCATACTGAGAGCTTAAACATAGGGTTTATGCGATTAAACGAAGAGTAAACCAACTGTATAAACGAATAGGCAAAAGATCGATGCGGAAATAGTGCGGTAGATGCGTATTATTTTAGAAATGTTATCCAAATCTAAATAAATCTACCTTGAGATAAATTTCATCACCTTGCCCGATACCATCGGGTGTCAGTTATCGGGATTGAGATGCCCTCTCCTTATGTACCCCCGTTTTTCACTCATACGGTCAGCTTTGCTGTCATCGTAAAGAGCGGCATAGATCCAGTATTTGTTAATAGTGCGTATTTTAACCACCACGTCATCAGCCATAACGGAATATGTATTATTCGCATTATCATCTGGCCATTCTTTGAATGAAAGCTGATTCCATTCACGCTGTAAATGATATGTCGTTAACCAGGGATAGCGCCCGTCCCCGCCGCAGGGGACCTGAGCATGCATATCGTCTATCCAGGATGCAGGTTTATTTCGCGCAGGAACAAAAGAAAGCAATACGGCGCTATAATTCTCACTGTTGCATTCGGTATACTGCGCGATATTATTAACCAGCAGACTGCCCTGCTGGTTAACGTACCACTCGCGAAATCTGATAAAATTTTCCGGGATATCACTAAAGTTCTGCCGAATAAACAGCAACTGTTCTTTCAGCGTTCCCTTAACATATATATTGATGACTTTTTTAAATTTCCCCTGGTCATCCAGCCAATAATAGCGAAATCCGAGGGCCGGAACATTAATGGTAGCATTATCGCTCCATTGCGCCTTCCAGTAGGCTTGCAGCACGCCATGTTCAAGCCTTTGCTCAGCAAGAATGTTAAAACTCATTAAAAGCAGCAACGCCGGTAAGATGATATTCTTCAATTGCCAAACACGATTGATGAAAATAGGGTATGCCATATATATCATCCTTGTTATATGAAGATATGGCAGAATATAAATAAAACCGGAGCCAGTTCAATAGCGATCGTAGTAATAACAAAAACTTTATTATTAATATATATGTTGGGAATATGCTGCCCATAATCCATGGGCAGCAAGAATGGTTATTATCGTCATCCTGACGATAATTCGCTTAATCCCAGCTCAGTACCACTTTACCAGACTGACCGGAACGCATCGCGTCAAAGCCTTTCTGGAAGTCATCAATACCGAAACGATGGGTGATAATCGGCGAAAGATCGAGGCCCGACTGGATCAGCGCCGCCATCTTATACCAGGTTTCAAACATTTCGCGGCCGTAAATCCCTTTGATAAACAGCCCCTTGAAGATGACCTTGGTCCAGTCGATAGACATATCCGACGGAGGAATACCCAGCATCGCAATACGTCCGCCGTGGTTCATGGTATCAAGCATGGTGCGGAACGCAGGCGGCGCGCCGGACATCTCCAGGCCCACGTCGAAGCCTTCGGTCATCCCCAGCTCCGCCATCACATCGTTAAGATTCTCTTTCGCCACGTTGACCGCGCGGGTGACGCCCATTTTACGCGCCAGTTCCAGGCGATATTCGTTAACATCGGTAATCACCACGTTACGCGCGCCAACATGTTTCGCCACCGCCGCGGCCATCACGCCAATCGGGCCGGCGCCGGAAACCAGCACGTCTTCACCGACCAGGTCGAAGGAGAGCGCGGTATGCACCGCATTACCGAACGGGTCGAAGATGGATGCCAGGTCGTCAGAGATATTGTCCGGGATTTTGAAAGCGTTGAAGGCCGGGATCACCAGATATTCAGCGAAACAGCCCGGGCGGTTTACCCCCACGCCGATGGTATTGCGGCACAGATGCGTGCGGCCGCCGCGACAGTTACGGCAGTGTCCGCAGGTGATGTGCCCTTCGCCGGAAACGCGATCGCCGAGCTTAAAGCCGCGCACTTCCTGACCGATACCCACGACTTCACCGACATACTCGTGACCCACCACCATCGGTACCGGGATGGTTTTCTGCGACCATTCATCCCAGTTATAGATGTGCACATCGGTACCGCAAATCGCGGTCTTACGGATTTTAATCAGCAGATCGTTATGGCCGACTTCCGGTTCCGGTACGTCGGTCATCCAGATGCCTTCTTCCGCTTTCAGTTTGGATAACGCTTTCATCTCACACCCTTATTAGGCGATGACGCCCAGTTGTTTGCCGATGCGGGTAAAGGCTTCTACCGCACGTTCAATTTGTTCAGGGGTATGCGCCGCCGACATCTGGGTGCGAATACGCGCCTGGCCTTTTGGAACCACCGGATAGAAGAAACCGGTGACGTAAATACCTTCTTTTTGCAATTCGCGCGCGAACTCCTGGGCGACGGTAGCTTCACCGAGCATCACCGGGATAATCGCGTGGTCGGCGCCTGCCAGGGTAAAGCCTGCGGCGGTCATTTTTTCGCGGAACAGGCGCGCGTTAGCCCACAGGCGATCGCGCAGTTCGCTGCCCGCTTCCACCATCTCCAGCACCTTGATGGAGGCGGCGACGATGGCCGGCGCCAGGGAGTTGGAGAACAGATACGGACGAGAACGCTGGCGCAGCCACTCAACGACTTCTTTGCGTGCAGCGGTGTAACCGCCTGACGCGCCGCCAAGCGCTTTACCCAACGTGCCGGTGATGATGTCGACGCGGCCCATCACGTCGCAATATTCATGGGAACCGCGGCCGTTTTCGCCGACAAAGCCCACAGCGTGAGAATCATCGACCATCACCAGCGCATCATATTTATCCGCCAGGTCGCAGACGCCTTTCAGGTTGGCGATCACGCCGTCCATCGAGAAAACGCCATCGGTGGCGATCAGCACGTGGCGAGCGCCGGCTTCGCGCGCTTCTTTCAGACGCGCTTCCAGCTCCTGCATGTCGTTGTTGGCATAGCGGAAACGCTTAGCTTTGCACAGGCGCACGCCGTCGATGATCGACGCGTGATTCAGGGCATCAGAGATAATGGCATCTTCCGGTCCCAGCAGCGTTTCAAACAGGCCGCCGTTGGCATCAAAGCAGGAGGAGTAGAGAATCGCGTCTTCCATACCGAGGAAATCCGCCAGCTTCTTCTCGAGCTGCTTATGCGTGTCCTGGGTACCGCAGATGAAGCGCACCGAGGCCATCCCGAAGCCGTGGCTGTCCATGCCGGATTTCGCCGCGGCAATCAGTTCCGGGTGGTTCGCCAGACCCAGATAGTTATTGGCGCAGAAGTTAATCACGTGGCTGTCGCCGACGGTGATGTCCGCCTGCTGAGCCGAAGTAATGATACGCTCTTCTTTAAACAACCCTTCCGCGCGCGCGGTATCCAGGTCATTGGTTAACTGTTTGTAGAAATCACCACGCATTGCAACTCTCCAGATTCGGCAAAATTTGGCACATATTACCCAAAGCTATACGTTGATACGAGATGATGCATGCCTGAATGAATAATTTGCAGCATAAATCACGCACGGCCAGCACCTTTTCGGCGAATGGCTGAAGCCTTTCGGATGTAGTGATATGATATGAGTATTCATGTCCGGATTGTTTCCGGGCTTTCTACTTCAAAGGTACAGTTATGATCATCGTAACCGGCGGCGCAGGCTTTATCGGCAGCAACATCGTTAAAGCCCTGAATGACAAAGGCATCACCGATATTCTGGTTGTAGACAATCTGAAAGACGGCACCAAATTCGTAAACCTGGTGGATCTGGACATCGCTGACTACATGGATAAAGAAGATTTTCTGATCCAGATTATGGCCGGCGAAGAGTTCGGCGAGATCGAAGCGGTATTCCATGAAGGCGCCTGCTCTTCCACGACCGAGTGGGACGGCAAGTATGTGATGGATAACAACTATCAGTACTCCAAAGAGGTGCTGCACTACTGTCTGGAGCGCGAAATCCCGTTCCTGTACGCCTCTTCTGCCGCCACCTACGGCGGGCGCACCAGCGACTTTATCGAATCACGCGAATTTGAAAAACCGCTGAACGTCTACGGCTACTCTAAATTCCTGTTCGACGAATACGTCCGTCAGATCCTGCCGGAAGCGGATTCGCAGATCGTCGGGTTCCGTTATTTCAACGTCTACGGACCGCGCGAAGGGCACAAAGGCAGCATGGCGAGCGTGGCCTTCCACCTCAATACCCAGCTGAATAATGGCGAAAGTCCGAAACTGTTCGAAGGCAGCGACGGCTTTAAACGCGACTTCGTCTATGTCGGCGACGTCGCCGCGGTAAACCTGTGGTTCTGGGAAAATGGCGTTTCCGGTATCTTCAACCTCGGTACCGGCCGCGCGGAATCCTTCCAGGCCGTCGCCGATGCGACCCTGGCGTACCATAAGAAAGGCAGCATTGAATACATCCCGTTCCCGGACAAACTGAAAGGCCGCTATCAGGCATTCACGCAGGCCGATCTGACTAACCTGCGTAAAGCGGGCTATGACAAACCGTTCAAAACCGTTGCCGAAGGCGTAACGGAATATATGGCCTGGCTAAACCGCGACGCGTAAGAAACAAGCATGAAAATATTGGTGATAGGCCCGTCTTGGGTGGGCGACATGATGATGTCGCAAAGTCTTTATCGTACGCTCAGGGCGCGCTATCCCCAGGCGATTATCGACGTGATGGCGCCGGCATGGTGCCGTCCGTTGTTATCGCGCATGCCGGAAGTCAACGAAGCGATCGCCATGCCGCTCGGCCACGGCGCGCTGGCTATCGGCGAGCGTCGTAAACTCGGCCACAGCCTGCGCGATCGTCGCTACGATCGCGCTTACGTGCTGCCGAACTCGTTTAAATCGGCATTAGTGCCTTTCTTCGCCAACATTCCGCTGCGCACCGGCTGGCGCGGCGAGATGCGCTACGGCCTGCTTAACGACGCCCGCGTGCTGGACAAAGACGCCTGGCCGCTGATGGTGGAGCGCTACGTGGCGCTGGCCTACGACAATGGCGTCATGCGCTGCGCTAAAGACCTTCCACAACCGCTGCTGTGGCCGCAGCTGCAGGTCAACGATGGCGAAAAATCACAGGCCTGCAACGCTTTTAATCTTTCGAACGATCGGCCGATTATCGGCTTCTGCCCCGGCGCGGAATTCGGCCCGGCCAAACGCTGGCCGCATTATCACTATGCCGCGCTGGCGAAAAAGCTCATTGACGATGGTTATCAGATAGCGCTCTTCGGCTCGGCGAAAGATAACGATGCCGGCAAAGAGATCATCGCCGCGCTCAGCAGCGAGCAGCAGGCCTGGTGCCGTAACCTGGCCGGCGAAACCCAACTGGAACAGGCCGTGATTCTGATTGCCGCCTGTCAGGCTGTGGTCAGCAACGATTCGGGGCTGATGCACGTCGCCGCCGCGCTGGATCGCCCGTTGGTGGCGCTGTACGGCCCGAGCAGCCCGGACTTTACCCCGCCGCTATCGCATAAAGCGCGGGTTATTCGCCTGATTAGCGGCTACCACAAGGTGCGCAAAGGCGATGCCGCTGAGGGCTATCATCAAAGCCTGATCGACATCACTCCAGAATGCGTCCTGCAAGAGCTGAACGAACTGTTAGCGGAAAAAACCGAGCACGAGGAAGCGTAACGGATGCGGGTATTGATCGTAAAAACCTCGTCCATGGGCGACGTGCTACACACGCTGCCCGCGCTAACCGACGCCGCGCAGGCCATCCCCGGTATCCGCTTTGACTGGGTGGTTGAAGAAGGCTTCGCGCAGATCCCTTCATGGCATGCCGCCGTCGAGCGGGTGATTCCGGTGGCGATTCGCCGCTGGCGCAAAGCCTGGTTTTCCGCGCCTATCAAAGCGGAAAGAAAGGCCTTTCGCGATGCCGTAAAGGCCGTCAACTACGATGCCATTATTGATGCGCAGGGGCTGGTGAAAAGCGCCGCGCTGGTAACTCGTCTGGCGCACGGCGTCAAACATGGCATGGACTGGCAGTCCGCCCGCGAGCCGCTGGCAAGCCTGTTTTATAACCGTCGCCACCATATTGCTGTCGAGCAGCACGCAGTAGAGCGCACGCGCGAACTGTTCGCCAAAAGCCTGGGCTATGCCAGGCCGCAAACGCAGGGTGATTACGCCATCGCAAGCCACTTTATTCGCCCTGACGCGCCTGTAGCAGAGCCGTATCTGGTCTTCCTGCACGCCACCACCCGCGATGATAAACACTGGCCGGAAGCGCGCTGGCAAGCGCTTCTGGATCTGCTGGCGGCTAGCGCCGTGCGTATTAAGCTGCCGTGGGGAGCACCGCACGAAGAGGCGCGGGCAAAACGGCTAGCGGAAGGGCGCGATAACGTCGATGTACTCCCGCGCATGAGCCTTGAGCAGGTTGCGCAGATTCTGGCTGGCGCACGCGGCGTAGTTTCCGTCGACACCGGGCTGAGCCATCTGACCGCGGCGCTCGATAAACCCAATTTCACGCTCTACGGCCCAACCGATCCGGGACTGATTGGCGGATATGGCAAAAACCAGCATATCGTCCGCCCGCCGTACGGTAGCAGCACCGGCGATATTACCGCTGAGCATGTTCAGCAACTGTTGCAAGCACAGGGATTGGTTTAATGGGATCGCTATTCAAGCAAATTTATCGCTATACCCGCCCGCGCGCCTACCGCCACAATGAAAACCTGTGGCCGTGGGTAAAGATCCGCCGGGCGGAAAGCGGTGAAATTTGTGCCTTACAATACAAGGGCGAATCGGTACCGCTGTGTAGCCTAAGTGAATTAAAAGACGCTTTCTCCGGGCCAATGCTGCTCACCGCGACCGGTCCATCGATCAACGATGTCGATTTTTCAATTATCCCGTCATCGTTGCCGGTAATGGGCGTCAACGGCGCTTACTTTCTCGAAGGAAAGGTAGGGTTTTCTCTGTATCTGATCGTTGATATGGAGTTTTTTGACCGTAAACCCGAGGTTATCGCCGGTATTGTCAGCAATCCACGGATCCTCTTTTTTACCACTACCCACGGTATTGCCAAAATCATTGAGCGCATCGGGCTCAACAATATTCAGTGTCGACTCGCCCTGATTGAAGATGCCTGTTATAAGATTTACCAGCCAAAGATCCCCGGTAACGATATCGCGACGGTCTTTAGCCGCTCCCCAAGTGCGCTCCTGCACCAAAACTTAAGCCATATTGGTTTCTCAACCGATATTCGCAAAGGGATATTTGACGCGGGAACGGTGGCTTACTGGGCGCTGCAGATTATCGCCTGGCTGGGATTCAACAGAATTATTATTGCCGGTCTGGATATGAATAATTTTGAGCAACCGCGATTTTATGAAAACGGTGAGAATAAGCTTCCCTCATATCTCGCCGATAAAGTAGATGGTATGGTTTTCCCAGCCTTTGAACTCGCCAGCCGTCATTTACAGGCAAAGGGTATTACGGTAATTAATCTTTCCCTTAATAGCGCAATTCCTGAACAGGTATTTCCTAAAATGCCGTTATCTCAAGCGCTACATGAAGTGGCCTGAACGGCCACTTCATCACTCCATCACGATTCTTCCGCAGATTTTTCCGGCGATAACGCCGTGAAAACGGCTAACGCCACAATAAACATAATGATAAATCTGTCGTGGATAAACAGAGTATCGACGCAGCCAAAAAGAATCACCGGCGCGCCAATAAACGCCAATGCACATTTCAGCGTCGCCTTTCTGTAAACATAGAGCAGCATCGCGCCATACAATGCCAGCAGGAAGAGGCCGCCAATAACGCCCTGTAGCGACATGGTTTCGATCAAATCATTATGAAGATGATAAACAATGTTGCGTAACCCCTCGGGATTCCCCTGCTCTTTCTCATACATCAATTGCGAGAGGATCTGGAAACGCTGCTGCGAGCTTACGCCACCGGGATGAGCAATAATTTCATAGATCCCGGTATGCCACATACTGAGCCGGGAACCCATCGAGGTATTGTTATCGCTTTGATAGTCCGAGATCTCAGTGACCGCTTCACTCGCCCGATCTTTCAGCGAGGGAAACGCCAACTCAATCACTGCCAGGCCAGCAACCAACAGCATCAGGCACGCCAGCGCTGATTTTTTCTTCGACATCACGTTACCGGTCAGTAGGGCATAGAGCAGTACCGCCGGATAAATAAGCAGCGCCGAGCGAGTTTCAGTCAGAAAAATAATCCACAGCGAGAAAAATATCACACCGCTGGCAATATAGTTGCGATAGCGGATATTGACGCAAGCTAAAGCATATAGCGTCAATAACGAGTATATCGTATAAAGATAGGCGCTTAAGGTTGCGGAGTTATCGATTCTCAGGCGATCGCCGGAAACAAAAAAATGATAATGTAAAGCGTATAGCGTCAATACTGAAAAGCCCGCGACTAATGCGTAACTCAAGCTTTTGCCATATTGTATTGCTGTTGTCCTTAATACCGCAGGCAAGAGTAACATCATCACAGCGCCGATCATCAAATAAGCGCCTGAGCGAGGATAGCTAACATCAGCCATATAAATTTCAGCCGGATTACCCGGAAAGCGATATGACCAAATAAGCTGTGAAGCTCCTAACATCAATAGCGTCAGAGAAAGAAACATCTCCTCTTTTTTAATAGTAAGACGTTTTCTGTTAATTACCGCATAAATTAAGGTAATAACCGAAGACAGGTAAAAGAGATTTCTACCCATAATTTTCTCCGGCATCACAAAAACACATGACAATATTGCCAGAAGCAATATTGTCACTGGCGACATCACTTTACTCATAAATAATTAAGCTTTCTCAAATGGTGGCACCCAAGCTTCACCGCAGTCCCAAGGGCGTGGTTTTCCATGGAAACAGACAATTCGCGTCCCCGCAGGCACGGTGCCATCACCGGTGGCATGTTCATTCTTCTTCTTATGAATGACATGCTTTTTATAGCTAACGATCTGTCCGGGTAAAATGTCCTGCCAGATAGCGGCGTGTGGATAGATTTTGCTGATAAACTCCTGGTCACCACCGCTCTGATAGCGCGTCATGAATAGTTCCGGATAGCGCTTAAAAGCTTCCCAGACCTTGTACTTTTCCTCATGCGGAACGCGCATGATAGCGGAGTTTTTGGTTTTCTGCGGAAAGAAAAAATCACTCAGCATGGTCAGCTGTTTATTTGCCAGAATATCACTAATATCACCGACAACGACGACATCTAAATCGAGATAAAAAATATCTTCGGCAACCGAATCCGGATTAAACATCTCGATTTTTGACCACCAGCCAGGCAAATCTTCAGTTAGTTTAATGGTGTTAACGCCAGGAATAGTTAAATCGGTAAAGCACACTTTCTCGATGTCTGCTGGCAATTGTTTGTATAACCACTGCACATGGCTTTGGTTATAATCACCGCCAGAGCGTAGTACGGTTGCTATCTTCATAAAACCTCAGTATATTAATAATTCAGGCGTTAATTATTCATTCGACTGATGATATTACACCAGATTAACGCCGCACCTCTATCAGTAATGATTGTTTTATGTAAGATTTCTCTTGAAATTATAATATTCTGCTAAAGACATTCCGCGGACCTGCGGCGCAAGCCAGCTAAAGAACGCTTCCAGATCGGCATATAAACGTTCAATATCTTGTTCATTCTTAAAGGTCGGGCTACCGCCTGGCATATACTCCGATGAATGCAGCATATACTCAACATAATCATTACCCTGCGCCAGCGTCTGCTGAACTACTTTTTTCATGGTCTCGACGTTACCGCCCATCGGACGCAGCCAGTGTACGGACGGCGAACGGACTTTGCCGCGTAGCCTATCGTAGCCTTGCTTAACGCTATTCATCCATGCTGAGTGTTTGTATTGAATGCTCATAGGCACTTCCAGCAGCGGGGAATGACCTTCGCGACTGATATCATTTTCATCAAGAAAATAAGCATGTTGCGGGAAGCGACGATAATCCGTACCGCCATCGCCCTGCGGCGCGCCTTTAGCGGTTTTCCAGTTCACCCGCGGCGTCACCGAGCAATCCACCTGATAACCGTACTCCACCAGCAGGCGCGCGTAGCGCTCGTCAAACGCCCAGCGCCCGGCGCGATGGCTCACCATTTTGGTCTGGAAGGTATCTTCCAGTAGATGGGTCATATAGTCGACCTTCTCACGCATGGCGGCATCGCTGTACTCGATGAGATAAGGCTTATGACGCCAGTCATCCGCGGTCAGCGGCTCGGTCGGCGGACTGTTCCAGGCATGCAGATGCATACCGATTTCCGCCGTGCCGCGCGCGATGACATCTTTAGCAAACTCGATATAAAAAGGGTCGATGGCCATTTCATAATTGGTCAAATAGACCGGTTTGAAGCCATACTTTTCGCAAAGCTGCTGAAAACGCGGAAGATAGCGCGCATTCTCCGTGGTGATGCTGTCATGTTTTTGCCAGAGGTTGTCACCCTCTGTATCAATCGTGATGAGAAATGCGGGATTGTGCACGAAAACGTCCTCAGGCCATACGTATCGGTCCATGGTAGAGCAATACAACGCTTCTCTCAATCTGCACGATCCCCTAGAATCGGAACCCTTATCCTGGATGAAGAACAGAGTATGACGCCTGAAACCCTCTCCCCCGGCCAGCAGAACCCGGCGCGGATCCTGGTCATTAAGCTGCGCCATCATGGCGACATGTTGCTGATCACCCCGCTGATAAACGCGCTCAAACAGCAATATCCCGCCGCTCGCGTCGATGTACTGCTGTATGCTGAAACCCGCGACATGTTGGCGGCGAATCCGGAGATTAACCAGATTTACGCGATCGATCGCAGCTGGAAAAAGCAGGGCAAGCGGCATCAGCTTAAGATGGAATGGCAGCTCATCCGCAATCTGCGCCAGCAGCGCTACGACATGGTGCTCAACCTTGCCGATCAATGGCCCAGCGCGATCATCAGCAAATTAACCGGCGCGCCGACGCGCATCGGTTTCGATTTCCCTAAGCGCCGTCATCCGTTCTGGCGCTACTGCCACACCGCGCTTGCTTCTACCCAGCAGCACAATCAGCTGCATACGGTGCAGCAAAACCTCTCTATTCTGGCGCCGCTGGGGCTTGAGATAAACGATGCGCCGGCGCGGATGGGCTACAGCGAATCTGACTGGACGACCAGCCGTTCGCTGCTGCCGGACGGCTTCCAGGAGAACTACATCGTTATTCAACCGACTTCGCGCTGGTTCTTTAAATGCTGGCGCGAAGAGCGCATGAGCGCGCTGATTAATGCGCTGTCAGCAGAAGGCTACGCGGTGGTGCTTACCTCTGGCCCTGACGCCAAAGAAAAGCAGATGGTAGAGAACATCATCAGCGGCTGCCCGCAGGCGCGACTGCACTCATTAGCCGGTCAGTTGACGCTCCGCCAGCTGGCGGCGGTTATCGATCACGCCCGCCTGTTTATCGGCGTAGATTCGGTGCCGATGCATATGGCGGCAGCGCTGGGTACGCCGCTCGTCGCGCTATTTGGCCCGTCGAAACTGACCTTCTGGCGGCCGTGGCAGGCGAAAGGCGAGGTTATCTGGGCCGGCGACTTCGGCCCGCTGCCCGACCCTGACGACATCAACACCAACACCGAAGAACGCTATCTTGATTTAATCCCTACCGACGCGGTTATCGCGGCGGCGAAAAAGGTACTGGCATGAGTAAATTCCGGCTGGCTCTGGTACGGCAAAAGTATCGCCCCGACGGCGGCGCGGAGCGCTTTGTCTCCCGCGCGCTGGAAGCCCTCGACAGCAGTAATCTGGAACTGAACGTCATCACCCGCGAGTGGCAAGGGCCTGTCAAACCGGACTGGCATATTCACATCTGCAACCCGCGCAAATGGGGGCGCATCAGCCGTGAACGCGGTTTCGCCAACGCCGCGCGCGCGCTCTGGCAGAGTGAATCATTCGACCTGGTGCAAAGCCATGAGCGTATTCCGGGTTGCGATCTATACCGCGCAGGCGACGGCGTTCATCGCCGCTGGCTGCAACAGCGCTCGCGCATTTTACCGGCCTGGAAAAGCCGCCTGCTGTTCGCCGACCGCTATCACCGTTATGTGATGCAGGCGGAACGCGAGATGTATCAGGACGCGCACCTGCGTGGGGTGATTTGCAACGCGGAGATGATCAAGCAGGAAATTATCGAAGACTTCGGCCTGCCGGCGGATAAAATCCACGTCATCTATAACGCTATTGATAACCAACGTTTTCTGCCGCCAGGCGAAGAGACCTTTGCCGCATTACGCGCTAAATGGCAGTTGCCGCTACAGGCAAGCTGCCTGATTTATGTTGGCTCCGGCTTTGAACGAAAAGGGCTGGATGCGGCAATCCGCGCCATCGCCCCCACCGACCGTTATCTGTTGGTGGTCGGCAAAGACAAAGAACAGAACCGCTATCAACAGCTGGCAAAATCGCTGAACTGCGAAGATCGCGTGCGTTTCTTCGGCATGCAGTCCGAAACGCTGCCGTTCTATCAGATGGCCGACGGACTGCTGCTGCCGACGCTGTATGATCCATTCCCGAATGTAATTCTGGAAGCGATGGCCTGCGGCCTGCCGGTTATCACCACCACCGGCTGCGGCGGCGCAGAGTTCATCGTCGAAGGCAGCAATGGCTACGTCTGCGACGCGCTGGATATCGCCGCGTTACAGCAGGCGGTCATGGCGCTGCCCGCGCGCGCGCTGGGTTCGGCTGAAGGCGCACGCGCCCGCGAACGAATTATGGACTGCAACAGCGAGCGACTGTCGACGCAGCTGCTTTCTCTCTATCAGGATCTGGTGAAATAACGATGCGCATATTGTTTGTTATCGATGGCCTGCCGGGCGGCGGCGCGGAGAAAGTCGTGCTCACGCTGGCGGAACATTTTCTCAGCCAGGGCGAACAGGTATCGCTGTTTTCGCTGCGCGACGTCTGCGATTATCCGCTGCCGGAAGGGCTCGATTATCAGGTGATTGCCGACCGCTGCCGCAAACCGTGGCGCAAGCTAACGGAACTCTCCCGCCGCGCGCGCCAGCTTGATCGCGCGATTGAACAAGCAGAACAGCATGGTCGCTTCGATCTGGTACTGTCGAATCTGCACAAAACCGATCGCATCGTCGCCCGCAGCCGGGCATTGCAGGATCGCAACGTCTGGTTCTGTCTGCACGGCGTTTTCTCTACCTCTTATCTTGGCCATCGCAGCGGTTTTGACCGCTGGATGAAGCAGCAAAAAATCAAGCGCGTATACCAGGGGCGCAACGTGGTGACCGTTTCCGATGCGGTTGGAAAGGATTTGGTCGAGCAGTTCGCACTGCGCCCGGCACAGCTTAAAACCATCTATAACCCGTTCGATATCGCCGCCATTCACGCGGCGGCTGAGGAGCCGGCCGATATTCCTCAAGGGGACTATATTATCCACGTCGGCCGCTTCCATCCCGGTAAGCGCCATGACCGGCTGATTGAAGCCTACGCGCAAAGCGGTATCGAGGCGCCGCTGGTGCTGCTCGGGCAGGGCAAACCGGAGCAGGAACAGCGGCTTCGTCAACTGGCGCAGCAGCTGCAGGTCGGCGATCGGGTGCTGTTTAAAGGCTTTCAGCCCAACCCGCTGCCGTGGATTAAACATGCGCGAATGCTAACGCTCAGCTCCGACAGCGAAGGGTTTGGCAACGTCATTGTTGAAGCGCTACTGCTGAATACGCCGGTTGCCAGCACCCGCTGTCCTGGCGGGGTAAGCGAGATCCTCAGCGGCGAACTGTCCCGCGGTCTGGCCGATCTCAACAGTTCTGCGCTAGCCCAGACGATGCAAAGCATTTACCATAGCCCGCCGGCCATTGATTCCGCCGCGCTGGAAAAATTCAGCGTAGAGTCGATTTGCCAACAGTACCGTCAGCTGCGCAGCGCCTGACGTCGTTTTTTAACCAGGATCGAATGAGTTATGAGTCAAACGCCTTTATTGAGCATCGTGGCCGCCGTGTATAACGGTGAAAAATTCCTTGCGCAATTCTTTGAATGCCTCGAACAACAGCAGTTGGCAAGCTATGAGCTGATCCTGGTGAACGACGGTTCTACCGACGGTAGCCTGGCGGTTATCGACCAATGGAAAGACAGGCTGCAGAACGTCACCGTGCTGGAGCAGGAGAATCAGGGCGTCTCGGTGGCGCGTAATACCGGTATGGCGGCGGCAAGCGGTAAATACCTCGCCTTCCCGGACATTGACGATAAGTTCTATCCCGGCATGTACCGCACGCTGTTGGAAATGGCCGAGAAGGGCAATCTCGATGTCGCGACCTGTAATGGCCGCTATGTGTACGAAAGCCGCGACGATATTCACCCGATTTTCCCGCCGGAGCGCCTGCAGTCTACTGGCGTCCTGCCGGGTTACGTCTGGCTAAAGCAGGCGCTCGACTCGCGTAAGTTTCTGCACGTCACCTGGCTGAACATCTATCGCCGCGATTTTATCAACCAGCACCATTTCCACTTTGAGCCGGGCCTGCGCCATCAGGATATTCCCTGGACGACGGAAGCGTTGCTGGCAGCCGAACGCGTGCAGTACACCAGCGAGCAATTTTACGACTATTACATTCACTCGGAATCGGTCTCGCATAAGCCGGACAACGACGATACGCTGATGCGCTCAGCGCGCCATTATATGAAGATCCTCGAGATGCTCAGCGCCATCAACCAACGCTATCCGGACAAGGTACGGCACATTTCCGCCTGCCGCTGGCAGATAGCCAAAGAGGGGTTGGGGATTATTCATACCTTCGACTGCATGAAAGATGAGTCGAAAAAGCATATTATCATCAAAGAATTCTTCGAACGCGGCATCTGGCGCCTGATCTGGAGTAACGCCTGCACGTTCCGTTTACGCTGGCGTCTGGGACGCCGCTATTTGCGCATCAAGCGCTATCTCAACGCCGCATAGGTCGAAATCCCTCGGTTTCCGCCAAAGAGATAGCTTTACGCGGGTTAAATGCTTAGAATTTGCCCGCAAAAAACCTAAAACGGATAAATAGTTTGGAATTGCTTTATACCACCCTACTCTACCTCATTCAGCCGCTGGTGTGGCTGCGACTGCTGCTGCGCAGCCGTAAGGCCCCGGCATACCGTAAACGCTGGGCTGAACGTTATGGCTTCTGTCAAAACAAGGTAGTGCCGGATGGCATTCTGCTGCACTCCGTCTCCGTCGGTGAAACGCTGGCGGCAATCCCGCTGGTGCGCGCGCTACGCCATCGTTATCCATCACTGCCGATCACCGTCACGACCATGACGCCGACCGGTTCTGAACGCGCCATGTCCGCTTTCGGCAAAGATGTTCACCACGTCTATCTGCCGTATGACCTCCCCTGCGCCATGAACCGTTTCCTCAACAGCGTGCAGCCGAAACTGGTCATTGTAATGGAAACCGAGCTGTGGCCGAACATGGTCGCCGCGCTGCACAAACGTAAAATTCCGCTGGTTATTGCTAACGCACGGCTGTCAGAACGTTCCGCGAAAGGCTATGCCAAACTCGGCGGTTTTATGCGCCGCCTGCTCAGCCGTATCACGCTTATCGCCGCGCAAAATGAAGAAGACGGCAACCGCTTCCTCGCGCTCGGTCTCAAACGTAACCAACTGGCGGTCACCGGCAGCCTGAAATTCGATATCTCCGTCACCCCGGAACTGGCGGCGCGCGCCGTTACCCTGCGTCGCCAGTGGGCGCCGCACCGTAAAGTGTGGATAGCCACCAGTACTCACGACGGCGAAGAACAGATCATCCTGCAGGCGCATAAAAAACTGCTGGAAACCTTCCCCGACCTGCTGCTTATCCTCGTGCCGCGCCATCCGGAACGCTTCGGCGACGCCCGCGACATGGTGCAAAAAGCCGGGATGAGCTTCACCATGCGCAGCACCGGTGAAATTCCGTCTAACAGCACCCAGGTGGTGATTGGCGATACTATGGGCGAACTGATGCTGCTCTACGGCATTGCCGACCTGGCGTTCGTCGGCGGCAGCCTGGTTGAACGCGGCGGACACAATCCGCTCGAACCCGCCGCCCATGCTATTCCGGTGCTGATGGGTCCGCACACCTTCAACTTTAAAGATATCTGCGCCAAGCTGCAGCAGGACGATGGTCTGATCACCGTCACGGACGCCGACTCGCTGGTCAGAGAAGTTTCTACCCTGCTGACCGACGAAGATTATCGACTGTGGTACGGCCGCCACGCGGTGGAAGTGCTGCATCAAAACCAGGGCGCGCTGTCGCGTCTGCTACAGTTACTGCAACCCTACCTGCCGCAGCGGAGCCACTAATGTCGACCCGACTCTCCGTCGTGATGATCGCCAAAAACGCCGCCGACCTGCTCGCCGATTGCCTGGCGTCGGTAAGCTGGGCGGATGAAGTGGTGGTGCTGGACTCCGGCAGTACCGACAATACCGTCGAACTGGCCCGTAGCCTGGGCGCCCAGGTCTATAGCAACACCGACTGGCAAGGCTACGGCATTCAGCGCCAGCGCGCGCAAGATTACGCCACTCACGACTGGGTGCTGATGATTGATACCGACGAGCGCGTTACGCCTGAGTTGAAAGAGTCTATCCTCAAGGTACTGGATGCGCCGCAGCGCGGCGTTATCTACAGCATCGCCCGGCGTAACTACTTCCTCGGGCGCTTTATGCGCCACAGCGGCTGGTATCCCGATCGGGTGATGCGCCTGTACGAACGCGCGCGTTACCGCTATAACGATAATCTGGTGCATGAATCTCTGGATAGCCTTGGGGCCGAAGTGGTGCCGCTCAGCGGCGATCTGCTGCACCTGACCTGCCGCGACTTCTCCGGCTTCCAGCAGAAACAGCTGGCGTATGCCGCAGCCTGGGCGCTTGAGCGTCATCAGAAGGGCAAGAAGACCTCGATGGCGGGGATTTTCAGCCATACGCTGGGCGCCTTCGTCAAAACGCTGCTGCTGCGCGGCGGCGTACTGGATGGAAAACAGGGTTGGCTGCTGGCGGTAGTCAATGCGCAATACACGTTTAATAAATACACCGAGCTGTGGGCACTCAGCCGCGGCTACTCGGAGAAAGTGTAATTATGGGCACAAAAGCGATCTATCCGGGCACCTTTGACCCTATCACCAACGGCCATATCGATATCGTCACCCGCGCGGCGGGTATGTTTGATAAGGTTTTGCTGGCCATCGCCGCCAGCCCGAGCAAAAAACCGATGTTCAGCCTCGATGAACGAATTGCGCTGGCGGAGCAGGCAACGGCGCATCTGGTCAACGTTGAGGTGATTGGCTTTAGCGATTTGATGGCCAATTTCGCCCGCGCGCAGCAGGCCAATATTCTCATTCGCGGCCTGCGGGCAGTGGCGGATTTCGAATATGAAATGCAGCTGGCGCACATGAACCGCCATCTGATGCCCACCCTGGAAAGCGTGTTCCTGATGCCGTGCAAAGAGTGGTCGTTTATCTCTTCATCGCTGGTTAAGGAAGTGGCGCGCCACCAGGGCGATGTCTCCCACTTCCTGCCGCCTAACGTGCATCAGGCCTTGTTAAATAAGCTGAAGTAGTATGTCCTTCCCCCGCTCGCGCTACGCTTAGCGGGGCTACCAGCTTACCCGGACTGGCATAATCCCCAACCCTCTCCACTACTTCTGACACTGGCGGCAATAAAAGGTCGCTCGCTGCGCGTGTTTGCTGGCGATAATCGGCGTACCGCAGATCCGGCACGGCTCGCCTTTGCGGCCATAAACCTGCAGCTCCTGGGCGAAATATCCCGGTTTGCCGTCGCTTTGCAGGAAATCCTTCAGCGTCGTTCCACCTTGCTCAATTGAGCGTAGCAGCACCAGCTTAATCATCTTCACTAACCACTCGCATTCTTGATGCGAGAGCGACGAGGCCAGCCGATCGGGATGGATCCCGGCGGAAAACAGCGATTCGCTGGCGTAGATATTCCCCACGCCCACCACCAACTTGTTATCCATCAGCCAGGGTTTGATGGCGGTTTTCTTCTTCGCGCAACGCTGCTGGAGATAGTCGGCGTTGAATTCATCGCTTAGCGGCTCCGGGCCGAGATGCGCCAGCACCGGATGACCATCCAGCTCTTTAGTCCATAACCAGGCGCCGAAGCGGCGAGGATCGGTATAGCGCAGCACTTTACCGTTACTCAGCACCAGGTCGACGTGGTCGTGTTTTTCAGCCGGCTGCTCTTCACTGAGGATACGCAGGCTACCGGACATGCCAAGATGAATAATGATCCAGCCGTGGCGCAGCTCCAGCAGCAGATATTTGGCGCGTCGGCGCACGCTCAGCACCGGTTCATCGCTCAGGCGATAAATCTCTTCGGATACCGGCCAACGCAGGCGCCCGTTGCGTACTACGGCGTGCAGGATGTTAGCGCCTACCAGATGCGGCTCAATGCCGCGACGGCTGGTTTCGACTTCAGGTAATTCAGGCATTTTTTCCTCTTAACCACACAGTTTCGGGTGACAGGGAGGCAGCGGGAAGAGAGGCCGGAAGGCTTAATAAAGCAAGCGGCCAGGCTGTACGCGTGCAGCCAACGCACCTGTGCTCGAAGGGTGAAGCATAAAACAAAAAACCCCGCCGGAGCGGGGTTTTAGTACAAGGAGACTAAAATTATTTGATTTTAGCTTCTTTGTAGATAACGTGCTGACGTACAACCGGATCGTACTTTTTCAGTTCCATTTTTTCCGGTTTGGTACGCTTGTTCTTCGTGGTGGTATAGAAGTGACCAGTACCAGCGGAAGAAACCAGCTTGATTTTCTCACGAATACCTTTAGCCATGATTTATTTCCTCTAAGTACTTAGTACTTTTCGCCACGGGCACGCAGTTCAGACAGAACTGTATCGATGCCTTTCTTATCGATTACACGCATACCTTTAGCAGATACGCGCAGGGTGACAAAACGCTTCTCGCTCTCAACCCAGAAACGGTGAGAGTGCAGGTTCGGCAGGAAACGGCGTTTAGTCGCGTTCAGTGCGTGGGAACGGTTGTTACCGGTCACCGGACGCTTGCCAGTAACTTGGCAGACTCGGGACATGTCTATTCTCCAAAAATCAAATTAGCTCGAGCTTCGTATGGGGTATTGGCGCCTCGTCAGGCTTTACAGCCCGGTCATCGCATAGTTCTATTGAACTCTCGATTGCCAGGCCCAAATGCCAAACCCGAGATTCTCAAAGGTGGCGTAGTATACGCTGACTCGGCGGTGTGCTCAAGTCCCGAACAGACAAAGATCCCGATAGATCGCATGATCGGGGCTAAATCCAGCCACGTTCGGCAAAAGAGACGTACGCGCCGCGGCCAATAATCAGATGATCAAGCACGCGTATCTCCATGAATCTACAACATTTAACCACCCTGTCGGTCATCAACTTATCCGACTTACTCGGTTCAGGACTACCTGAAGGATGATTATGGGCAAGGATCACCGCGGCGGCGTTCACTTTGATTGCTTCGCGTACAATTTCTCGCGGATGCACCTCTACGTGGCTAAGAGTACCAGAAAAAAGGCGGCTATGTTTCAATACCCGGTTCTGATTATCTAAAAAGATCGCCATAAAGATCTCCCGCTCTTCATCGGCGAGCTGGCTTTGTAAAAATTCTCGCGTCATGAGCGGCGTCACCAGCGACGGTTCCTCTCTCATCCGCAAGCTAAAATAGCGCCGCGCCAGTTCGGCAATGCCTTTGAGTTGCGCATATTTCGCAATGCCGATACCGTCGATATCGGCAAATTGTTCTATCTCAGCCGACAACAGCCCGTACAGCGAACCGAAGCGCTGTAGCAAGCTATGTGAAAAAGCCAGCACATCCTGGGTACGCGTGCCGGTACGCAAAAACAACGCCAGCAGCTCAACGTCGCTCAATGTTTCAATGCCGTCGCGCAGCATTTTTTCCCGCGGCATCAATGATTCCTGTATATCCATTACCCTGTCTCCTTACCCGTCCATCCCCCATCCTGGCATAGCCTTTCCGCGCTGCCGACCGGTGATTTCAAGGTCTGCGTAGACCCTCGCAAAGTGAATACCCGGCATACGCACGATGCCACAGGGATTGTGATAAGATGCGCGGATTCTGGTGTATTTCAACAGGACAAAATCATGATGAGTCTGGCTGGTAAAAAGATCGTTCTTGGCGTGAGCGGCGGCATCGCCGCCTATAAAACGCCAGAACTGGTGCGCCGACTGCGAGAACGCGGCGCCGATGTACGCGTCGCCATGACGGAAGCCGCCAAGGCCTTTATTACCCCGTTGAGCCTGCAGGCGGTTTCCGGTTATCCGGTCTCCGATAGCCTGCTGGATCCGGCTGCCGAAGCGGCAATGGGCCATATTGAACTGGGCAAGTGGGCCGATCTGGTTATCCTTGCCCCGGCAACCGCCGATTTAATCGCCCGCGTCGCCGCCGGTATGGCGAACGATCTGGTCTCCACGATTTGCCTGGCTACGCCCTCGCCGGTGGCCGTCGTCCCGGCGATGAACCAACAGATGTATCGCGCCGCCGCCACCCAGCACAACCTTGCCACTATTGCCTCACGCGGCCTATTGGTATGGGGCCCGGATAGCGGCAGCCAGGCCTGCGGCGACGTTGGCCCGGGCCGCATGCTCGATCCGCTCACTATCGTGGAGATGGCGGCGCAGCATTTCTCGCCTGTCAAAGATTTGCAACATCTCAACATCATGATTACCGCGGGCCCAACCCGCGAGCCGCTGGATCCGGTGCGCTACATCACCAACCATAGCTCCGGCAAAATGGGCTTCGCGATTGCCGCCGCCGCCGCACAACGCGGTGCGAACGTCACGCTGGTTAGCGGCCCGGTGTCGCTGCCGACGCCGCCGTTTGTGCAGCGCATCGATGTTGGCACCGCGCTGGAAATGGAAGCGGCGGTGCAGAATGGCGTGCAACAGCAGCATATTTTCATCGGCTGCGCCGCCGTTGCCGACTACCGCGCAGCGATTGTCGCCGACGAGAAAATCAAAAAACAAGGTGATGAATTAACAATAAAAATGGTTAAAAATCCGGACATCGTCGCCGGGGTGGCCGCACTAAAAAATCACCGCCCGTACGTTGTTGGATTTGCCGCCGAAACAAATAATGTGGAAGAATACGCCCGGCAAAAACGTGCCCGCAAAAATCTCGACCTGATTTGCGCCAATGATGTTTCTCAGCAAAATCAAGGTTTTAATAGCGATAACAACGCATTACACCTTTTCTGGCAGGATGGGGATAAGCGCTTACCACTTGAGCGCAAGGAATTCCTGGGCCAATTATTACTCGACGAGATCGTTACCCGTTATGATGAAAAAAATCGACGTTAAGATTCTGGACCCGCGTGTTGGCAAGCAGTTCCCATTGCCGACTTATGCCACCTCCGGCTCGGCCGGACTTGACCTGCGCGCCTGTCTTGACGACGCCGTAGAGCTGGCGCCGGGCGCAACCACCCTGTTGCCGACTGGCCTTGCGATTCATATCGCCGATCCGTCTCTGGCGGCGGTGATTCTGCCGCGTTCTGGTCTGGGCCATAAACATGGCGTCGTGCTGGGCAACCTGGTCGGCCTTATCGACTCCGACTACCAGGGGCAGCTGATGGTGTCCGTGTGGAACCGCGGCCAGCAGAGCTTTACTATCGAGCCGGGCGAGCGCATCGCGCAGATGGTCTTTGTGCCGGTGGTACAGGCGGAATTTAATCTGGTGGAAGAGTTTGACGCCACCGACCGCGGCGAAGGCGGCTTCGGCCACTCAGGGCGCAAATAAGCCCGGCTATACGGAACCCGCATCCCAAAGCGCATAATGCAATAACATCACCGCAAACTAAGGTTTGCGGTCGCTTTGTGGATGCCTGCCTGACAAGTGCTTATTTTCAGGGGTATTTTAAAACATGGCAGAAAAACAAACTGCGAAAAGGAATCGTCGCGAAGAAATACTTCAATCTCTGGCGCTGATGCTTGAATCCAGCGATGGTAGTCAACGTATTACCACGGCGAAGCTGGCGGCCTCCGTCGGTGTTTCCGAAGCGGCGTTATACCGTCATTTTCCCAGTAAAACCCGCATGTTTGACAGCCTGATCGAGTTCATTGAAGACAGTCTGATTACGCGCATCAATTTGATTTTGAAAGATGAAAAGGACACCACGGCTCGTCTGCGCCTGATTGTTCTGCTGATTCTTGGGTTTGGCGAGCGTAATCCTGGGCTGACGCGTATCCTCACCGGCCACGCCTTAATGTTCGAACAGGACCGTCTGCAGGGTCGTATCAACCAGCTATTTGAACGTATCGAAGTTCAATTGCGTCAGGTGATGCGTGAAAAGAAAATGCGTGAGGGAGAGGGCTACACCCTCGACGAGACGCTACTGGCAAGCCAGCTGCTGGCATTTTGCGAAGGCATGCTGTCGCGTTTTGTGCGTAGCGAGTTCAAGTACCGCCCAACGGATGATTTCGATGCCCGCTGGCCGCTGGTCGCGGCGCAACTGCAGTAAAGCTCTATATGCAGCCGCAAGGCTGCATGGCTCATCATTCACCTTCTCAGCGTGCTCTGGGGCAGCCGCTGGCTGCCGGGCTCATCTTCAGACGCCGTAGGCTTCGCGGTAAGCGCGTACCGATGCCAAATGCTCAGCCATCTCAGGCTTTTCTTCCAGATAGGCGATAAGATCTTTCAGGGTGACGATAGAAATCACTTTGCAGCCGTAATCACGTTCCACTTCCTGAATCGCGGAGATCTCGCCGCGACCACGCTCCTGGCGGTCAAGCGAGATGAGCACGCCAGCCAGTTCAGCGCCGTTAGCCTGAATAATTTCCATTGATTCACGAATTGCGGTACCGGCGGTAATCACGTCGTCCACCAGCATCACGCGGCCCTGGAGCGGGCTACCGACCAGGTTGCCGCCTTCACCGTGGGTCTTGGCTTCTTTACGGTTGAAGCAGTACGGCAGGTCGCGATCATGATGCTCAGCCAGCGCGACGGCGGTAGTGGTGGCGATAGGGATACCTTTATAGGCCGGGCCGAACAGCAGGTCGAATTCGATCCCGGAATCCACCAGCGCCTCGGCGTAGAAACGGCCCAGCAGAGCCAGATCGCGCCCGGTATTAAACAGGCCGGCGTTGAAGAAATAGGGGCTTTTACGCCCGGATTTCAGCGTAAATTCGCCAAACTTAAGAACCTGCTTGCTAAGCGCAAACTCAATAAACTGGCGCTGATACGGCTTCATGGATTCGCTCCTTTTAGTACTGTCATCATTGTCGGACTACGCGCCCTATCCTTCGCAGGTGTCATGAGGGATAAAGCGCAAAAAAAAGGCGACTTCTCAGTCGCCTTAATCATTAATTTTCTAACGCCGCTTTCTGCGTCGTAATAATGGATTCGATTCCCCCTCGCGCTAACGCCAGGAGAGTGAGGAGCTCTTCATGGGTGAACGGCTCGCCTTCCGCCGTGCCCTGCACCTCAATAATGCGGCCGTCTTCGGTCATTACCACATTCATATCGGTTTCCGCGGCGGAATCTTCCACGTACTCCAGATCGCAGATGGCTTCACCATTAACGATACCAACGGAAACGGCGGCTACCATCCCCTTCATCGGGTTGGTTTTCAGTTTACCGGCAGCAACCAGCTTGTTCAGCGCATCGGCCAGCGCAACGCAGGCGCCGGTAATGGACGCGGTACGGGTACCGCCATCGGCCTGCAGCACGTCGCAATCGAGCGTAATGGTGAACTCGCCCAGCGCTTTCAGATCCACCGCGGCGCGCAGCGCGCGAGCGATCAGACGCTGAATTTCCATAGTGCGGCCGCCCTGCTTGCCTTTTGCGGCTTCGCGAGCGTTACGGGTATGGGTGGAGCGCGGCAGCATGCCATATTCGGCGGTGATCCAGCCCTGGCCCTGACCTTTCAGGAAGCGCGGCACGCCTTCGTCGATAGAGGCAGTGCACAGCACTTTGGTGTCGCCAAATTCGACCAGCACGGAGCCTTCAGCATGTTTTGTATAGTTACGGGTCAGGGTTACTGGACGCACCTGATTAGCGCTACGGCCTGCTGGACGCATGATTACTCTCCGGCTTGAAACGAATGTGGCTGCGCATTATACACAAATTCGGCCAAGTTGCATCGCGACGACGCGCGCCTGCCAATGTGGATAATGCGCGCTTATTCCTATCCTGAAAGGGCCTCGAAAGCTATAATCCTCCCCACTCTCCTTAAAAAACAGGAACGTCTATGATCCGCAGTATGACCGCCTATGCCCGGCGTGAAATCAAGGGTGACTGGGGTAGCGCCGCGTGGGAACTGCGCTCGGTAAACCAACGCTATCTGGAAACCTACTTCCGCCTGCCGGAACAGTTCCGGAGCCTGGAGCCCGTGGTTCGCGAGCGCATCCGCGCTCGCCTGACTCGCGGCAAAATCGAATGTACCCTGCGTTTTGAGCAGGATCCCAGCGCCCAGGGTGAGCTGATTCTTAACGAAAACCTGGCCAAGCAGCTGGTTAACGCCGCTAACTGGGTAAAAATGCAGAGCGATGAAGGCGAAATCAATCCGGTTGATATCCTGCGCTGGCCTGGCGTTATGGCCGCTCAGGAGCAAGACCTTGATGCCATCGCCGCTGAAATCCTCAACGCCCTGAATGGCGCGCTGGACGATTTTATCGTCGCTCGCGAGACCGAAGGCCAGGCATTGAAAACGCTGATCGAACAGCGTCTGGAAGGCGTCAGCGCCGAAGTCAGCAAAGTCCGCGCCCATATGCCGGAAATCCTGCAGTGGCAGCGCGAGCGCCTGGTCGCCAAGCTTGAAGACGCCGAAGTGCAGCTGGAAAACAACCGTCTCGAGCAAGAGCTGGTATTAATGGCGCAGCGTATCGACGTCGCCGAAGAGCTCGATCGCCTGGAAGCGCACGTTAAAGAGACCTACAACATTCTGAAGAAGAAAGAAGCCGTGGGTCGCCGCCTCGACTTCATGATGCAGGAATTCAACCGCGAGTCGAACACTCTGGCCTCCAAATCCATTAATGCCGAAGTGACCAATTCAGCGATTGAGCTGAAGGTGCTGATCGAGCAGATGCGCGAGCAGATCCAGAATATCGAGTAATCTCTTCCCCGGCTGGCCTGCCCCCGCGGGCCAGCATTACTTTTTCTTATTCATTTTTGAAAAGTAAAAGCCAAATCCCCCACAGTGATTGACCATATCAATCATTCAGCATTAGCTTTTTTCATGAAAATCAGCTCACTTTAGAAAAACTCAATCGTGATCTGTCGCACAAATCGCTACCCTTTGCCCATCATTGTGGGGGATTTATGCTGCTTCATGTTCTTTATCTGATTGGTATTACGGCGGAAGCGATGACCGGCGCCTTAGCGGCCGGGCGTCGCCGGATGGACACTTTTGGGGTGATTATTATCGCTACCGCCACCGCGCTCGGCGGGGGATCCGTGCGTGATATCCTGCTCGGCCATTATCCGCTCGGTTGGGTGAAGCACCCGGAATACGTCATCATTGTGGCGGTTGCCGCCGTTCTCACTACCATCGCCGCGCCGGTAATGCCGCACCTGCGCCGCCTGTTTCTGGTGCTGGATGCCCTGGGCCTGATTGTATTCTCGATTATTGGCGCGCAAATCGCGCTGGATATGGGCGAAGGACCGATAATCGCGTCTATTGCCGCCGTGATCACCGGCGTCTTTGGCGGCGTGCTGCGCGATATGTTCTGTAAACGTATCCCGCTGGTGTTTCAGAAAGAACTGTACGCTGGCATCTCTTTTGCCGCCGCGGTGCTCTATATCGCCTTACAGCACTACGTCAGCAGCCACGACGTCGTGGTCATCGCCACGCTGCTCTTCGGCTTTACCGCGCGTATGCTCGCCCTGCGCTGGAAGCTCGGCCTGCCGGTCTTCTACTACAAGCACGACGCACATTGATTCCTCAAAAACCCGGGATATGTTGCCCGTTGAGCCACTGCGCCAGCGCGGCAATATCCGGGTTTTGCAAAAAGGCGACCAGCTGACGCGCCCTTTCCTGCCCCACCCCCGGTAATTGCCGCCACTGGGACTCATTGCGCTCCTGCAATTGCTGCCAGTTTTCTGACGCAACGCTCGCTTGCGCGGACTGAGGTATCGGTACCCCCAGCGCCAGCACCCAACGAATAAACGGCTGCTCGCGGGTCAAATTGAACTGATGCCACAGCCGCAGGCCACGCTTGCTGGTAATGCCTGGCACGCTCTGTAGTTGTTCAGGCGTCAAAGCCAGCCATGAAAACAGATGTGCCATGCGGCGATCGTCTATTAGCGTGCGCCATAGCGCCTCTCCTGCTCCCCCCATATCCAGAACTGGCTTAGACGATAGCCAAACAAGCCGGGAGAGAAACTGCCCGGCGCACTCGGACGACGCAAAATAACAGGTTAAGGAATGAAAACGGGGCGAAGGCGGTTGTGGCGCATCGCGGTGGCTGGCCCGCCAGACCACGCTATCCAGACGCGGGATCCCCTGTCCAGCCAGGCTTATTAGCACCTGGTCTCCGGCGACGATGTCTAACTGCCGCCAGCGGGCCACCGAGCCAATATTGACCCGACGCACCAGTTTATCGTCCAGTTTTACCGGTTCGAGATGCGCCACAACGGCTATCTTGCCGCTGCGCCCGACAGTGAACTGGATTGTGGTCACTTCCGCCACCTGCGAAAACGGCTGATATTTCCAGGCCGCCACCCAGTGTCCCTGTCCTGGAAGCCAACGGCCCCCGGCTGGTTCTTTTTCCGCACGGATCACAATGCCATCGGTGACAAAGGGCAGCGGCGAGGCGAACCAGCGCTCGCGCCAGACGGCGGTCTCCTGCCAGTCTTTCACCGGATGGGAATAGCGCTGCGCCAGAGGAAACCCGCCGTCGGCAAGCAGCGCCAGGCGGGTGGACATCCGGGCCGGACCGTCGGGCCAGGCCCAGATAAACACCCCCAGCGTATTCAGCGTTGCCGATGGCGCTTTGCGCATCAGTATCCCGGCGACTTTCGCCCGTGAATTCATACCGCCCGCCTGTTTTTGTATGTGCCCCTCTTGCAGCTGAAAAATCTCGCCCTGTAGCACGCTATTTGCCAGCGCTCCTGCGGTAGTTTGCGGTAGGCCGGGGATCCGGCGCACTTTTACCGTCCAGTCTTCCCCCGCCAGACCGTCGCCGCGGCTAATCGCCTGTATTAACCTCCCCCCGCGATAAACCAGCGTTACCGCCACCCCGTCAACTTTCGGCTGTACCCACACATTGGGTTTCTCGCGCATCCAGCGGCCGACGCTTGCGGCATCAGGCAGTTTACGCACGCCGGTATGCGCGATGGGATGTTTGACTTCGCCGCGCGGCGGCGGCAGCTCGTCTTCAGGCGTCTCCTGACCGAAGCAGCGCCGCCACTGCGCCAACCGGGCAGATAGCATGTCGTAGACCTCGTCGCTGACCTCGCTGCGGCCCTGCTGCCAGTAGGCCGCTTTCCAGTCGGCAATCTGCTGGCTCAGGCGATCTATCTCCTGCCCGGCTTGTTGCAAAGACCACGCCGGGCAGGCCGCCGTTGCCATTGCCGCCGCCATCCATAACGCTGTCGCTATCAGCCATCTGCACATGCCTTTACCTCCTTGTTCTACCTTGCGGCATCGTGCGCTAAAGACCGAAGCCGCGGCGACAGGCAAATCATTACGTTGCGAGCGGCTTTCCAGGATTTACACCTTGTTGCTGCAACTGCTTAAGAAATCAGGAAAGCGGCAGGCAAAATGAAAGAAACAGCGGCAAAAAGTGTGACAATGACTGCGTCACGCGGCGGCGGCGTGTATAATAGGCTCGTATGTAGGATCTCTTTCGACAATCACATACAAAAGACACTCATGGCTCAAGGCACGCTTTATATTGTTTCCGCCCCTAGCGGCGCGGGTAAATCCAGCCTGATTCAGGCTTTATTGAAAACCCAACCGTTGTACGATTCCCAGGTTTCTGTTTCGCATACCACGCGCAATCCGCGCCCGGGCGAAGTTCACGGTGAACACTATTTCTTTGTCGATCACGATAAATTCAGGTCGATGATTAGCGAAGACGCTTTCCTTGAGCACGCTGAGGTTTTTGGCAATTATTACGGGACCTCTCGTGAAGCTATCGAGCAGGTCCTGGCGACCGGCGTTGATGTTTTTCTTGATATCGACTGGCAGGGCGCCCAACAAATCCGTAATAAAATGCCCGGCGCGCGCAGCATCTTTATTCTGCCGCCGTCAAAAGACGAACTTGACCGCCGCCTGCGCGGCCGCGGCCAGGACAGCGAAGAAGTCATCGCAAAACGTATGGCGCAGGCAGTTGCAGAAATGAGCCATTACGCGGAATATGATTACCTTATTGTGAATGATGATTTTGATACCGCTTTAGGCGATCTGAAAAACATTATCCGCGCTGAACGTCTGCGCATGAGCCGCCAAAAGCAGCGACATGGCGCTTTAATCACCAAACTATTGGCAGACTGAACCCACATTCAGTATCATGCCCAGTCATTTCTTCACCTGTGGAGCATTTTAAGTATGGCACGCGTAACTGTTCAGGACGCTGTAGAGAAAATTGGTAACCGTTTTGACCTGGTACTGGTCGCCGCGCGTCGCGCTCGTCAGATGCAGGTAGGCGGAAAGGATCCGCTGGTACCGGAAGAAAACGATAAAACCACCGTTATCGCACTGCGCGAAATCGAAGAAGGTCTGATCAACAACCAGATCCTCGACGTACGTGAGCGCCAGGAACAGCAAGAGCAGGAAGCCGCTGAATTACAAGCCGTTACCGCGATTGCTGAAGGTCGTCGTTAATCACACAGCGGGTCGCCCTTGTATCTGTTTGAAAGCCTGAATCAGCTGATTCAAAACTACCTGCCGGAAGAGCAAATCAAGCGCCTTCGGCAGGCGTATCTCGTTGCACGTGACGCTCACGAGGGTCAGACACGTTCAAGCGGTGAACCCTATATCACGCACCCGGTAGCGGTGGCCTGCATTCTGGCCGAGATGAAACTCGACTACGAAACGCTGATGGCCGCGCTGCTGCATGATGTGATTGAAGATACCCCTGCCACCTACCAGGACATGGAACAGCTTTTTGGTAAAAGCGTCGCCGAACTGGTAGAGGGGGTGTCGAAACTTGATAAGCTCAAGTTCCGCGATAAGAAAGAGGCGCAAGCCGAAAACTTCCGCAAAATGATCATGGCGATGGTGCAGGATATCCGCGTCATCCTCATCAAGCTTGCCGACCGCACCCACAACATGCGCACCCTGGGCTCGCTACGCCCGGATAAACGCCGTCGCATCGCCCGCGAAACGCTGGAAATTTATAGCCCTCTGGCGCACCGTTTAGGTATCCATCACATTAAAACCGAGCTCGAAGAGCTGGGCTTTGAAGCGCTGTACCCTAACCGCTACCGCGTCATTAAAGAAGTGGTCAAAGCGGCGCGCGGCAACCGAAAAGAGATGATTCAGAAAATCCTCTCTGAGATCGAAGGGCGTTTACAGGAAGCGGGGATCCCCTGCCGCGTTAGCGGTCGCGAAAAGCATCTGTACTCTATTTACTGCAAAATGGTGCTCAAAGAGCAGCGTTTTCACTCGATTATGGACATCTACGCCTTCCGCGTTATCGTTCACGATCCCGATATCTGCTATCGCGTGCTGGGCCAAATGCACAGCCTCTACAAGCCGCGTCCAGGTCGTTTCAAAGATTACATCGCCATTCCGAAAGCGAACGGCTATCAATCTTTGCACACCTCGATGATTGGCCCCCACGGCGTCCCGGTCGAGGTACAAATCCGTACCGAAGATATGGATCAGATGGCGGAGATGGGGGTTGCGGCGCACTGGGCTTATAAAGAGCACGGGGGCGAAAGCAGCACGACCGCGCAAATCCGCGCTCAGCGCTGGATGCAAAGCCTGCTGGAACTGCAGCAGAGCGCCGGTAGCTCGTTTGAATTTATCGAGAGCGTTAAATCCGATCTGTTCCCGGATGAGATTTACGTTTTCACCCCGGAAGGGCGCATTGTCGAACTGCCTGCCGGCGCCACGCCGGTGGACTTCGCCTACGCGGTGCATACCGATATCGGCCATGCCTGCGTCGGCGCGCGCGTCGACCGTCAGCCCTATCCGCTGTCGCAGCCGCTCTCCAGCGGCCAGACTGTCGAAATCATTACCGCGCCGGGCGCGCGTCCGAATGCCGCATGGCTGAACTTTGTCGTCAGCTCGAAAGCGCGCGCCAAGATCCGCCAACTGCTGAAGAACCTTAAGCGCGACGATTCCGTCAGCCTTGGCCGCCGATTGCTCAACCACGCGTTAGGCGGCAGCCGCAAGCTGGCAGAAATCCCGCCGGAGAACATCCAGCGCGAACTTGACCGCATGAAGCTTGCCACGCTTGACGATCTGCTGGCGGAAATCGGTCTCGGTAACGCAATGAGCGTGGTGGTGGCGAAAAACCTGCAGCAGGGCGAAGCCTCTGCCGCACCGGTGCCGGCCAACGCGTCGAATCACGGCCATCTGCCGATCAAGGGCGCCGATGGCGTGCTGATTACTTTCGCCAAGTGCTGTCGTCCGATTCCGGGCGATCCGATCATCGCCCACGTCAGCCCAGGCAAAGGGTTGGTTATCCACCATGAATCCTGTCGTAACATCCGCGGCTACCAGAAAGAGCCTGAGAAGTTTATGGCGGTCGAATGGGATAAAGAAACTGCGCAGGAATTTATCGCCGAAATTAAGGTGGATATGTTCAACCACCAGGGCGCGCTGGCTAACCTGACGGCCGCAATCAACACCGCGTCTTCCAATATTCAGAGCCTGAATACGGAAGAAAAAGATGGCCGCGTATACAGCGCCTTTATCCGCCTGACCGCGCGCGACCGCGTGCATCTGGCGAATATCATGCGCAAAATTCGCGTCATGCCGGACGTGATTAAAGTCACTCGTAACCGAAATTAGCTTTTACAAAAATCGAATCCCCAGGAAGGTACTGAAGTACGTGACTGGGGTGAGTGAGTGCAGCTAACGCCGAGGCAGTTCGAAGGATTAAGTAGAATGAATTCACAGCGTTATGCGCGTATCTGCGAGATGCTCGCCAGGCGTCAGCCTGATCTGACGGTCTGCATGGAGCAGGTCCATAAACCCCATAACGTCTCTGCGGTCATCCGCACCGCAGACGCCATCGGCGTACACGAAGTACACGCCATCTGGCCTGGCAGTCGTATGCGCACCATGGCCTCTGCCGCCGCCGGCAGCAATAGTTGGGTGCAGGTGAAAACACACCGCACGATCGGCGATGCCGTCAGCCACTTAAAAGGCCGGGGCATGCAAATCCTCGCGACGCACCTTTCCGACAAAGCCATCGATTTTCGCGAAATCGACTATACGCGCCCGACCTGCATCCTGATGGGCCAGGAGAAAACCGGCATCACCCAGGAAGCGCTGGCGCTGGCAGACCAGGACATCATTATTCCAATGGTCGGTATGGTGCAGTCGCTGAACGTCTCCGTCGCCTCCGCGCTGATCCTTTACGAAGCGCAGCGTCAGCGGCAGAACGCCGGAATGTACCAACGCGCCAATAGCATGCTGCCGCCTGAAGAGCAGCAGCGGCTGCTATTTGAAGGCGGGTACCCGGTGCTGGCACGCGTCGCCAGGCAAAAAGGTCTGCCTTATCCCCACGTCAACGAGCAGGGCGAAGTCGAAGCCGATGCCGAGTGGTGGGCAACGATGCAGGCGGCGAGGTAAATCCGATGTCAGGCCGCCTGTTAGATGCCGTACCGCTCAACTCGCTGACCGGCGTTGGCGCCGCACAGAGCAGCAAACTGGCGAAAATCGGTCTGCATACGGTTCAGGACCTGCTACTACACCTGCCGCTACGCTATGAAGACCGGACTCACCTGTACCAAATCGGCGAACTGCTGCCGGGCGTCTACGCAACCGTAGAGGGTGAAGTGCTCAACAGCAATATCACCTTCGGCGGCCGCCGGATGATGACCTGTCAAATCAGCGACGGCTCCGGCATCCTGACCATGCGTTTTTTCAACTTCAATGCGGCGATGAAAAACAGCCTGGCGACCGGTCGTCGCGTGCTGGCCTACGGCGAAGCTAAACGCGGCAAGTTCGGCGCCGAGATGATCCACCCGGAATATCGCGTGCAGGGCGATATGAGCACCCCGGAGCTGCAGGAAACCCTGACTCCAGTCTACCCGACCACTGAAGGCATTAAGCAGGCGACGCTGCGCAAACTCACCGATCAGGCGCTTGAGCTGCTGGAAACCTGCGCGATTAGCGAACTGCTGCCGCCGGAGCTGGCGCAGGGGATGATGAGTCTGCCGGAGGCGCTGCGTACGCTGCACCGCCCGCCGCCGTCGCTACAGCTCAGCGAGCTGGAGAGCGGTAAACATCCGGCACAGCAGCGTCTTATCCTGGAAGAGTTGCTGGCGCATAATCTCAGCATGCTGGCGCTCCGCGCCGGCGCCCAGCGCTACCATGCGCTGCCGCTCAGCGCCAACGACACGCTGAAAACCCAGCTTCTGGCTTCTCTACCCTTTAAACCAACGGGCGCGCAGGCGCGCGTCACCGCGGAGATCGAGCGCGATATGGCGCTGGACGTGCCGATGATGCGCCTGGTGCAGGGCGACGTCGGATCTGGTAAAACGCTGGTCGCCGCGCTGGCCGCCCTGCGCGCTATCGCCCATGGTAAGCAGGTGGCGCTGATGGCGCCGACCGAACTGCTGGCCGAGCAGCACGCCAATAATTTCCGCAGCTGGTTCGCGCCGCTGGGCATTGAAGTCGGCTGGCTGGCTGGCAAACAGAAAGGCAAAGCGCGCCAGGCGCAGCAGGAAGCCATTGCCAACGGCGAAGTGCAGATGATTGTCGGCACCCACGCCATTTTCCAGGAGCAGGTACAGTTTAACGGCCTGGCGCTGGTGATTATCGACGAACAACATCGCTTTGGCGTTCATCAACGCCTGGCGCTGTGGGAAAAGGGCCAGCAGCAGGGCTTCCACCCGCATCAGCTGATCATGACCGCGACGCCTATCCCGCGCACCCTGGCGATGACCGCCTATGCCGATCTCGATACCTCGGTTATCGACGAGCTGCCGCCGGGCCGTACCCCGGTCACTACCGTCGCTATCCCGGATACGCGCCGCAGCGACATTATCGACCGCGTGCGCAACGCCTGCACCCAGGAAGGTCGCCAGGCCTATTGGGTCTGTACACTGATTGAAGAGTCCGATCTGCTGGAAGCCCAGGCGGCGGAAGCCACCTGGGAAGAGCTCAAGCTGGCGCTGCCGGAACTTAACATCGGTCTCGTTCACGGGCGAATGAAACCAGCGGAGAAACAGGCCGTGATGCAGGCCTTCAAGCAGGGCGAGATGCACCTGCTGGTCGCCACCACGGTGATTGAAGTCGGCGTTGACGTCCCTAACTCAAGCCTGATGATTATCGAAAACCCGGAGCGTCTGGGTCTGGCGCAGCTGCACCAGCTACGCGGGCGCGTCGGGCGCGGCGCCGTCGCCTCCCACTGCGTGCTACTCTATAAATCGCCGCTCTCCAAAACGGCGCAGAAGCGCCTGCAGGTGCTGCGCGACAGCAACGACGGTTTCGTCATCGCCCAGAAAGACCTTGAAATCCGCGGCCCCGGCGAGCTTCTCGGCACCCGCCAGACCGGCAACGCCGAATTTAAAGTAGCGGACTTGCTGCGCGATCAGGCCATGATCCCCGAGGTTCAGCGCATTGCTCGCCATATTCACGAACGCTATCCGCTGCAGGCGCAGGCGCTGATTGAGCGCTGGATGCCGGAAACCGAACGCTATTCCAACGCGTAGCGCGTCCTTTTTGCCGCGCTACGGGCAACTTTTCTACACAATGAGTGGATTATGAAACGAGAACTGGCCATCGAATTTTCGCGTGTCACCGAAGCCGCCGCGCTGGCGGGCTATAAATGGCTGGGCCGCGGCGATAAAAATACCGCCGACGGCGCAGCGGTTAACGCCATGCGCATTATGCTTAACCTCGTCAATATCGACGGCACCATCGTCATCGGCGAGGGCGAAATCGATGAAGCGCCGATGCTCTATATCGGCGAAAAAGTGGGTACCGGCAAAGGCGACGCGGTAGATATCGCCGTCGACCCAATTGAAGGCACCCGCATGACGGCCATGGGCCAGGCCAACGCGCTGGCAGTGATGGCGGTCGGCGATAAAGGCTGCTTCCTCAACGCGCCGGATATGTATATGGAAAAGCTGATTGTCGGCCCCGGCGCTAAAGGCGCTATCGATCTCAATCTGCCGCTGGAAGATAATTTGCGCAACATCGCCCGCGCGTTGAATAAACCGCTCGCTGAACTGACCGTAACCGTGCTGGCGAAACCCCGCCACGACGCGGTCATTGCGCAACTGCAGCAGTTGGGCGTGCGCGTGTTCGCGATCCCCGATGGCGACGTGGCGGCCTCTATCCTTACCTGCATGCCGGATAGCGAAGTCGACGTGCTGTACGGCATCGGCGGCGCGCCGGAAGGCGTGGTTTCGGCGGCGGTGATCCGCGCGCTGGACGGCGATATGCAGGGCCGCCTGCTGGCTCGTCACCACGTGAAGGGCGACAGCGAAGAGAACCGCCGTATCGGTGAAAACGAACTGGCGCGCTGCAAAACCATGGGCATCGAAGCGGGCAAAGTGCTGCGTCTTGATGAAATGGCGCGCAGCGATAACGTCATCTTCTCCGCCACCGGGATTACCAAAGGCGATCTACTGGACGGCATTACCCGCAAGGGCAATATGGCGACTACTGAAACGCTGCTGATCCGCGGTAAATCGCGGACTATCCGCCGTATTCAGTCGATTCATTACCTCGACCGAAAAGACCCGGACGTCCAGCAACACATCCTGTAAAACATTTGATCAATCGAGCTTTCCAGCTTTTTCGGGCTGGAAATCTTCTCCCGTCGCGGTGAAGATAGACTGACGAGATTGAAAGGAGAGACGCAATGGCAAACTGGGTTACAGGTAAAGTTGTAAAAGTGCAAAACTGGACCGATGCACTGTTTAGCCTCACCATTCACGCGCCCGTTGAGCCGTTCACCGCAGGGCAGTTTGCTAAACTGGGCCTGGATGTTGACGGCGAGCGCGTGCAGCGCGCCTACTCCTACGTCAACGCCCCCAGCAATCCCGATCTCGAGTTCTACCTGGTCACCGTTCCGGAGGGTAAACTCAGCCCGCGACTGGCCGCGCTGAAACCCGGCGACGACGTTCAGATTGTCAGCGAAGCCGCCGGTTTCTTCGTGCTGGAAGAGGTGCCGGACTGCGACACGTTGTGGATGCTCGCCACCGGTACGGCGATCGGCCCCTATCTGTCGATTCTGGAAGAAGGGAAAGACCTGGATCGCTTCAAGAATCTGGTGCTGGTGCATGCGGCGCGCTATGCCGCCGACCTCAGCTATTTACCGCAAATGCGCGAGCTGGAGCAGCGCTATGCCGGCAAATTACGTATCCAGACCGTGGTCAGCCGCGAGACAGCGGAAGGTTCGCTGACGGGCCGGGTGCCGTTCCTGATTGAAACCGGCGCGCTGGAAGAGGCGGTCGGCCTGCCGATGACCGCCGATACCAGCCACGTGATGCTGTGCGGCAACCCGCAGATGGTGCGTGATACCCAGCAGTTGCTGAAAGAGACCCGGCAGATGACCAAACATCTGCGTCGCCGACCGGGCCATATGACGGCAGAGCACTACTGGTAATCAGACGTCCGCTTTCCAGCGGACATCCTGCGTCTCTTTGCCAAACTTATTTTCGCCCTGGGTGCCGACAAACGCGCCCAGGTCGATCAACATCATGACGATAATCAGCGTCGGTACAAAGCGCCCGACGCCCCACTGCCAGACCTGCGGCAACATCGCCCAGTTGCCCGCCAGCAGCATCCACGCCAGAATCATCAGCAGCGCCCAGAGGCCGGATCTCCCGCGATCGTGCAGACGCTTCACCACTACCGCCGCCGTCGGCCAGAGCAGGCAGACGAGAATAAACGCCGCGGTCTGCAAACTCAGCAAATTGCTGCCCGCGAGGGTAAACAGCGCGCTCATGGTCAACACCCAGATAACGATCCAAATCCAGAAATCCCGGCGGCCAATACGGCCTTTAATTGAGAATAACCACTGCTGTAGGGTCATGTTTTATTCCTTATCATCATCATTCGCGTAGTTTACCCTGAAGGCGTCACTTTTTGACAAGCGTGACGGTTCCCGTTTTAATCGTCGGCAGGCAAAAAAAGGAAAGATGGGCATGAAGAAGTGGGCAATCTTAAGTTTGATTGGGCTGACAGCGTTATCTGTCGGCCCGATGGCGTTGTCCGCAGAAACGGAATCCGCCGCCACCGCCCCCTATCTTTTACCCAGCGCGCCGATTTTTGATGTCAGCATCAGCGAGTTCCGCGAGAAATTTAATGCCGATAATCCGAAACTGCCGCTTAACGAGTTTCGTTCTATCGCCTCCAGCCGCGATAAAGCCAACCTGACCCGCGCCGCCACCAAGATTAACGAGAATCTGTATGCCTCTACCGCGCTGGAGCGCGGTACGCTAAAGATTAAATCGATGCAGATAACCTGGCTGCCGATTCAGGGGCCGGAGCAAAAAGCGGCGAAAGCGAAAGCGCAGGAGTATATGAGCGCTATTCTTCGCGCTTTTGTACCGACGCTAAGTCCACTGCAGAGCCAGCAAAAGCTGCAAAAACTGCTGACCGCCGGCAAAGGCAAACGCTACTACACCGAAACCGAAGGCGCGGTGCGCTATGTAGTGGCAGATCACGGGGAAAAAGGGCTAACTTTCGCCATTGAACCGATTAAGCTGGCGCTATCTGAAACGCTGGAAGACAACAATAAATGACAAAAAGCAAAGCCTTTCCAGTGACGAGTCTCTATACTGTTTCACAGACCATGCTGCCCTCTGGGGCGGCTATATTCCTTAATTCGCTTAGTAGCGTGGAGAATTAAAATGCGACATCCTTTAGTGATGGGTAACTGGAAACTGAACGGCAGCCGCCACATGGTAAACGAACTGGTTGCTAACCTGCGTACTGAACTGGCCGGCGTAAGCGGCTGTGCAGTGGCAATCGCGCCGCCGGAAATGTATCTCGACCTGGCTAAGCGTGCGGCAGAAGGCAGCCACATTCACCTGGGCGCGCAGAACGTTGACGTGAACCTGTCCGGCGCATTCACCGGTGAAACCTCCGCCGAAATGCTGAAAGATATCGGCGCGCAGTACATCATCATCGGCCACTCCGAACGCCGTACCTACCACAAAGAATCTGACGAACTGATCGCGAAGAAATTCGCTGTACTGAAAGAGCAGGGCCTGACGCCGGTTCTGTGCATCGGTGAAACCGAAGCTGAAAACGAAGCGGGCAAAACTGAAGAAGTTTGCGCACGTCAGATCGACGCGGTTCTGAAAACTCAGGGCGCAGCCGCTTTTGAAGGCGTGGTTATCGCGTACGAACCAGTATGGGCTATCGGTACCGGTAAATCCGCTACCCCAGCGCAGGCTCAGGCGGTACACAAATTCATCCGTGACCACATTGCTAAAGCTGACGCTAAAATCGCTGAGCAGGTCATCATCCAGTACGGCGGTTCCGTTAACGCTGGCAACGCCGCAGAGCTGTTCACCCAGCCGGACATCGACGGCGCGCTGGTTGGCGGCGCATCCCTGAAAGCAGACGCTTTCGCGGTGATCGTTAAAGCTGCAGAAGCGGCGAAAAAAGCGTAATTCGCTTTCCCGGTGGTGAAACGCCGCCGGAGTTGCTGACAAATTCGCACGAGTCATAACCCGGCTTAGCGCAGCGCGAGCCGGGTTTTATATTATCGCTACAATTTCCCCAATAGCTGATACCACGCGTAATCCAGCGGCAGCAAAATCAAATAGCTCACCGCCGCCAGCGCCAGACATAGCAACATCCCCGCTCTCGCCGGGACTTTACCTAATCCCATCGCCACCACGATCGGCGACGCCTGGTACGGCAGCAGCGGCGTGGAATAACCCAGCACCTGAATCATAATCACGCTCAGCAGCGGAAAGCCGGTCGCGTCGGCAAAGCTCTGCGCAAAAGTCGTATACAGCGCCGGGACGCCGTTGGCGGTCATAATAAAATTCAGCGCGCTGGTAATTCCGGTCAGCGCCAGGAAGCTGGTGAACGGATTATCTTTATCCAGCGGCATCACCTGCAGCAGCGCGTTACCCACCGCGCCGCCAATCCCGGTTTGGGTCACGGTAATCGCCAGTCCCAAAATGCCGGCAACATAAATGCAGGTGCGCATATTCACCCCGCTGGCGAACTCCTCGCCGCTGATAAATCCCACTCGCGGCAGCAGCGTGACCACCGCCGCCGCCAGGCCGGTCCACGCCGGGCCGACGCCGTGCCAGCTCTCTGTCACCCATAACGTCAACACCACCGCCAGCAGCCACGCCAGACGCTTTTCGTCGCGGCTCATAGGCGCCAGCGGCGCCAGCTCGCGCGGCGGATGCGGTTTGCCGGGAAACAGCCAGCAGATCAGCGCCACCAGCACCGCCCCTTTCAGCCAGCCAAGTACCGGCGTATGCAGCAGTAAATAGGGAACGTAATTCAGATGGATCCCGTAAGAGCCTTCCGCCGCGCCGCTCATCACCAGATTCGGCACGTTAGCGGGCAAAATGGTCGCAGATAGCTGGAAGGTGCCAAAGCCCACCGCCAGCGCCAGGCCGTACCAGCCGCGCGTGCCGTCGGCTATCCCCGCGCGCCGGGCCATCGCCGCCACGATCGGCATTAACAGCGCGATGCGCCCCATATTTGATGGCATCACGAACGCCAACGCATAACTCAGTAATACCACGCTGCCGACCATCCGCGGCCAGGAGTCGGTGAGCCGCGCCGATAGCGCCTGCGCCGCTCTATCCGCCAGTCCGGTTTTTCGAATGGCGATCCCCAACACAAAGCCGCTGAACACCAGCCAGAACGCCGAGGAAGCAAAACCGCCGAAGATCACCTCCGGCGGAGCGATTTTGGTCATCATCGCCGCCGCGAAGAACAGCAGCGCGGTGATAAATTCCGGTAACAGCGAAGTCGCCCAGAGCACAATGGTGATGCCGACGATCAGCGAAGGGAGGAACAGCGGGTGGGTTAGCCAGAGCGACATGCCTGTCTCCTGTCGTTTTTTTCAGCAAGAATACGACGACAGGAAAGACAGGTAAACGCCAGAACTAGTGGTTTGCGTTAAGAATTGCGCAGCTATGATCCTGAATTTCTTCCGCCGAAGCACGGTTGAGAGTCAGCAGGTTACGCTCTGTCGCCAACAGCACCAGCGAGCCGTCGCTTTGCCGCGCCATCGCTAACGCATAACGCCCCATATGTTCGCGCGCTTCCGGTACCTCTTCCGCCAGCATCAGGAACGGGCTGCGCTGAGCCAGCTCGGTTTCCGTTACCCGACGCGCCAGATATTGATGGCCCTGCAGACCGCCCGGCAAGGGTAGCCAGCGGCTGCTAATCGTCGCCGCATCATTATCTAACTGCGCGCGGACATCGGGACGCAGGCAGGAGATATGAATATGGAAGTGGTTTTGCGTGCGCCCGCTGCGCGAGTTAATCGCCAGCGATACCGCGTTATCATCAATTGGCGCGCCGCGGCGCTGGCTCATAATTTCGCGCCCCTGCCAGGCCTGCCAGAAGAAATTCGGCGTTAGCGGATCCAACAACAGCGGACTTTCGGTACCGTTAATACGGTAGGTCGGCATTAGCAGATATTGCAGCGGGCCGTTGCGATCTTTAAACAATACGTAGCCGCCTTTCAGGTTCACTTCCGCGCACGGCGACGGGTTCTGATGTTGCTGCTGATTGGGTACGCACTGCTGCAGGACAATATGACGTAACGCGTTCGGGTTGCCGGAATGCAGCCAATAGTAGCCGCCGGCCAAAGCCGCCAGAATAACCACCAGCAGCGCCCATAAAAAGTATCTTACTCTTCTCATTATCGTTCCCTGTTAAGCCTGAACCGGAAGAGTAACGTAATTTGATGACTAAATGAAAACAGATGGTCGGCGAGGAGTTATCCCGGGTAACGGCTGGCGCCTTACCGGGCTACCGGACGACGCAGAACTGTAGCTCTGCTTAACGTAGCGCAAGCAGGGACTCCCGGGTAGCGGCTGGCGCCTTACCCGGACTACCGGACGGCGCAGAACTGTAGCCCTGCTAAGCGTAGCGCCAGCAGGGACTTCCGGGTAGCGGCTGGCGCCTTACCCGGGCTACCGGACGGCGCAGAATAGTAGCCCTGCTAAGCGTAGCGCCAGCAGGGACAAGAGGATTAACGCTGGCTAATCTGGTCGAAGGTACCGCCGTTGGAGAAGTGCTCCTTCTGCGCTTTCGTCCAGCCGCCGAACTCCTGATCGATGGTAAACAGCTTCAGTTTCGGGAACTCGTTGGCATATTTCTTCGCCACATCAGGATCGCGCGGACGATAGAAATTCTTCGCCGCAATCTCCTGGCCTTCCGGCGAGTAGAGATACTTCAGGTACGCTTCCGCCACCTGACGTGTGCCTTTCTTATCCACCACTTTATCGACGACGGAAACCGTCGGCTCGGCCAGAATGGACTCGCTCGGCGTCACGATTTCAAACTTGTCCTTGCCCAGCTCTTTCGTCGCCAGCAGCGCTTCGTTCTCCCAGGCAATCAGCACGTCGCCGATCCCGCGTTCCACGAAGGTGTTGGTGGAACCACGCGCGCCGGAATCCAGCACTTCCACGTTTTTATACAGCGCCTTCACGAACTCCTGCGCTTTAGCCTGATCGCCGTGATTCTGATGCAGGGCATAGCCCCAGGCCGCCAGATAGTTCCAGCGGGCGCCGCCGGAGCTTTTCGGGTTCGGGGTGATGACCGATACGCCTGGTTTAATCAGGTCGTTCCAGTCATGGATCTGTTTTGGGTTGCCCTTACGGACGAGGAACACGATGGTTGAGGTATACGGCGCGGAGTTATCCGGCAGGCGTTTCAGCCAGTTTTTATCGATACGACCGCGTTCGGCAATGGCGTCTACGTCGTAGGCCAGCGCCAGGGTGACGACATCCGCTTCAATCCCGTTGATAACCGACGTCGCCTGTTTGCCGGAGCCGCCGTGCGACTGACGGATCACCACGTTATCGCCGGTTTCCTGCTTCCAGTGCGCGCTAAACGCTTTATTGTACTGTTCGTACAGCTCGCGCGTCGGATCGTACGAGACGTTCAACAGCTGATAATCTTTTGCCAGCACGCTGGCGGATGCCAGCAACAGAGTTAACCCTACGCCCCACTTATTCATCGCACCGCTCTCTTTATGTGTGTTGTGATGAACTTAGCCTGCCAGAAAGCGAATCAATGATTAAAGAATAAAAAAAGATTGGCTATAACCTGGAGATATAAAGCGGGGGATAGAGAAAACCCCCTCCCGGGCGGGAAGGGGCGGGAAGCGATTAGACTTCTTCCATGCGACCCAGCAGCGCCTGCAGACGATCCTGCCAGCCCTGCTGTTGTTCTCTCAGCTGGCTATTTTCACGCTCCAGCTCTTCACGGCCGTGCTGCGCGCTCTGCACTTCCTGCGCCAGCGTGGTGTTCTTTTCTTTCAGCTCTTCGATTTCCATCTGCAACAGAGTGATGGTATCAATCGCCTGCTGAACTTTTGATTCTAATTTCTCAAACACTTCTAATGACATCGTCATACCTCTCCTGATCTTGCAAGGCGTTGATAGAAACTCGTGTTTCGTATACGCGGTCCCGCCTTAACGAATTAGCGCACAATAGCGGTGTTGTCGTCGATTGTATGAATCCCCGCCTCACCTGTCCAGCGACAACCCGCGCAGATTGCGGTTTGCAACACTTTTCAGTCTTTACCTGGTGCGTTCGCGGCAATTGCCCCGAACTTCTCTGGCGATTGTTAATCAATGAGATAACAAAATACGCAGAAAAAGGTGGGTAAATGTGCCGCAACACGCGTTTATGGCGCGAAAACGCTCATTTTCTTGACGAGGGACACAAATTTAAATTTCGATATTTCTCGTTTATGCTCGTTAACGATAAATTAACACTATGCCTACAAGGCACCGTGGTCGTCCGCGACCAACATACTTACAATAATCACTTCGCTTCAGGATCCGATTATGAGCCAGACATCAACATTAAAAGGCCAGTGCATCGCAGAGTTTCTCGGTACCGGGTTGTTGATCTTTTTCGGCGTTGGGTGCGTAGCTGCGCTCAAAGTCGCAGGAGCCAGCTTCGGTCAGTGGGAAATCAGCATCATCTGGGGTCTGGGGGTGGCTATGGCTATCTACCTGACCGCGGGCGTATCCGGTGCACACCTTAATCCGGCAGTCACCATCGCCTTATGGTTATTCGCCTGCTTTGATGGGCGCAAAGTTGTTCCTTTTATTATTTCGCAATTCGCCGGCGCCTTTTGCGCTGCGGCATTAGTTTACGGGCTTTATTACAATCTTTTCTTCGATTTCGAACACACCCACAACATGGTACGCGGCAGCGTGGAAAGCCTTGAGCTCGCCGGTATCTTCTCGACCTACCCTAACCCGCATATCAATTTTGTGCAGGCCTTCGCGGTAGAAATGGTGATTACCGCTATTCTGATGGGCGTGATTTTAGCACTGACCGACGACGGCAACGGCGTGCCGCGCGGCCCGCTGGCGCCGCTGCTGATTGGCCTGCTGATTGCTGTTATCGGCGCCTCCATGGGCCCACTGACCGGCTTCGCGATGAACCCGGCGCGTGATATCGGACCGAAAGCCTTCGCCTGGCTGGCAGGCTGGGGCAACGTCGCCTTCACCGGCGGCAAAGATATTCCTTATTTCCTGGTGCCGCTGTGCGCACCGGTGGTCGGCGCGGCGCTGGGCGCATTCAGCTACCGCAAATTCATTGGCCGCCATCTGCCTTGCGACACCTGCGTCGAGGAAGAAAAAGAATCCGCTTCTTCCGCGTCGCAACAAAAAGCTTCGCTGTAATCTGACTACGGGACACCAATTATGACCGAGAAAAAATATATCGTTGCGCTCGACCAGGGCACTACCAGCTCCCGCGCCGTCGTGATGGATCACGACGCCAATATCGTCAGCGTGTCACAGCGTGAATTCGAACAAATTTATCCGAAGCCAGGCTGGGTTGAGCACGACCCGATGGAAATTTGGGCCTCGCAGAGCTCTACGCTGGTCGAAGTGTTGGCGAAAGCCGACATCAACTCCGACGAAATTGCCGCCATCGGCATCACCAACCAGCGTGAAACCGCCATCGTATGGGAGCGTGAGACCGGCAAGCCTATTTATAACGCTATCGTCTGGCAGTGTCGCCGTACCGCGGATATCTGCGAGCAGCTCAAGCGCGACGGCATGGAAGAGTACATCCGTAAAGCCACCGGCCTGGTGGTGGACCCGTACTTCTCCGGCACCAAAGTGAAGTGGATCCTTGACCACGTCGAAGGCGCCCGCGAGCGCGCCAAGCGCGGCGAGCTGCTGTTCGGTACCGTTGATACCTGGCTTATCTGGAAAATGACCCAGGGGCGCGTGCACGTCACCGACTACACCAACGCCTCGCGTACCATGTTGTTCAACATCCATGAACTGGACTGGGACGACAAAATGCTCGACGCGCTGGATATCCCGCGCGCCATGCTGCCGGAAGTACGTAAGTCTTCTGAAGTGTACGGCCAGACCAACATCGGCGGCAAAGGCGGCACCCGTATTCCTATCTCCGGCATCGCCGGCGACCAGCAGGCGGCGCTGTTTGGCCAGCTGTGCGTGAAAGAAGGGATGGCGAAAAATACCTACGGTACCGGCTGCTTCATGTTGATGAACACCGGTGAAAAGGCGGTGACCTCAACCCACGGCCTGCTGACCACCATCGCCTGCGGCCCGACCGGCGAAGTGAACTACGCGCTGGAAGGCGCGGTGTTTATGGCCGGGGCGTCGATTCAGTGGCTGCGTGATGAAATGAAACTCATCAACGATGCTTTCGATTCTGAATACTTCGCCACTAAGGTGAAGGACACCAACGGCGTGTATGTGGTGCCGGCCTTTACCGGTCTTGGCGCGCCGTACTGGGATCCGTATGCCCGCGGCGCGATTTTCGGCCTGACCCGCGGGGTGAACGCCAACCATATTATCCGCGCCACGCTGGAATCTATCGCCTATCAGACGCGTGACGTTCTGGAAGCGATGCAGGCCGACTCCGGTATTCGTCTGCACGCCCTGCGCGTGGACGGCGGCGCGGTCGCCAACAACTTCCTGATGCAGTTCCAGTCCGATATTCTCGGCACCCGCGTGGAACGCCCGGAAGTGCGTGAAGTCACGGCGCTGGGCGCCGCCTATCTGGCAGGTCTGGCGGTCGGCTTCTGGCAAAACCTCGACGAGCTGCAGGAGAAAGCGGTGATTGAACGTGAATTCCGCCCGGGTATTGAAACCACCGAGCGTAATTTCCGCTACAGCGGCTGGAAGAAAGCGGTGAAACGCGCGTTAGCGTGGGAAGAGCACGACGAAGCGTAAGATTGTGGAGGTATTCCCGGCTTGCGGCGTAAACGCCTTAGCCGGGCTACAAAATCCCAAACAGCACGATCTTGTAGCCCGGACAGGTGCGCAGCACCGCCTCCGGGTTTTTTATCAGCCAAATATCGGCAGCAACAGGTACAGCTTAATCACCAGCGCGTTGACGATGTCGATAAAGAACGCCCCCACCATCGGCACCACCAGGAAAGCCATATGCGACGGGCCAAAACGGTCGGTAATCGCCTGCATATTGGCAATCGCCGTCGGCGTCGCGCCAAGCCCGAACCCGCAATGACCGGCTGCCAGCACGGCGGCATCATAGTTCTTGCCCATCATCCGGTAAGTCACAAACACCGCATACAGCGCCATCGCCACCGCCTGCACCGCCAGAATAACAATCATCGGCAGCGCCAGCGACGCCAGTTCCCACAGCTTGAGGCTCATCAGCGCCATCGCGAGGAACAGCGACAGGCTGACGTTGCCCAGTACCGATACCGCGCGGTCAAACACGCGATACAGCCCAGCCAGCGCCAGGCCGTTGCTGAGGATCACGCCGATAAACAGCACGCAGACGAAGGTCGGCAATTCAAACACGGTGCCTGCCAGCAGTTGCGCAACCACCTTCCCTACCGTCAGGCAGATAGCGATTAACGCAATACTTTCAATCAGCACCAGCGAGGTGATCATGCGGCCCATATCCGGCTTCTCAAACGCCGTCGGCGCCAGCTGGTCGTCCGGCGTACCGTCCGGCGAGGAAGAGTGCTTCACCAGATAACGCGCCACCGGCCCGCCGATTAGGCCGCCGAGCACCAGGCCGAAGGTTGCGCAAGCCATGGCGACCTCGGTGGCGTTGGCAAATCCGTAACGCTCAACGAACAATTTACTCCACGCCGCCCCGGTGCCGTGACCACCGGAAAGCGTAATAGAACCGGCCAGCAGGCCCATCAGCGGATCCAGCCCCAGCAGCTTCGCCATGCCGATACCGAGCGCGTTCTGCAGCAGCAGCAGGCCTACCACCACAATCAGGAAAGTGCCCAGCACTTTGCCGCCCGCCCGCAGGCTGGCAAGGTTAGCGTTAAGGCCGATAGTGGCGAAGAATGCCAGCATCAGCGGGTCCTTCAGGCTCATATCGAAATCAATTTCGATATCCATGCTTTTTTTCAAAACCAGCAGCGCCAGCGCCACCAGCAGGCCGCCGGCGACGGGTTCAGGAATGGTATATTTTTTGAGGAATGGGACGTTCTGAACGAGCTTTCGCCCTAAAAGCAACACCATGGTTGCGGCAACGAGCGTCGATAAGGTATCGAGATGCAACATAAAAAAGAGCTCCTTATGGGCGCATGATTCATTCACACGCGACGGTATTCCCGGTGTCGATTACTTCTCATCTTGAGGAGTCGGAGAGCGATTTTAAGCAGAAGTGCGTAAAAAATGACAGAAAAAGATATTTTGTATTAGTGTTGATGCGATCAAGCATACAAAATGTTAATTAATTTGTTACATCTATTCAGTGAGGATATTTTTTGCGCCAAATCGTGGCAAACGTTTGCTTTTGGTCTACAGTCCGATAAAATTCCCGCTTTGCCACCTTGGGATTGTTTGTGATGTCCGTTACGACCGCAGAGTCAGAAAATGCGCAACCGGTTGCGCATAAACCAGCCAGCGAATTAATCTATCGCCTCGAAGACCGCCCGCCGCTTCCGCAAACGCTGTTTGCCGCATTCCAGCACCTGCTGGCGATGTTTGTCGCGGTCATCACCCCGGCGCTGCTTATCTGTCAGGCGCTCGGCCTTCCGGCCGAAGATACGCAACACATCATCAGCATGTCGCTGTTCGCCTCCGGCGTGGCATCCATTATCCAGATTAAAGCCTGGGGACCAGTAGGCTCCGGCCTGCTCTCCATCCAGGGCACCAGCTTCAACTTCGTCGCCCCGCTGATTATGGGCGGCACCGCGCTGAAAACCGGCGGCGCCGACGTGCCGACGATGATGGCCGCGCTGTTCGGCACCCTGATGCTGGCGAGCTGCACCGAAATGGTCCTCTCGCGGGTTCTGCATCTGGCGCGCCGCATTATTACGCCGCTGGTCTCCGGCGTGGTGGTGATGATTATCGGCCTGTCGCTGATTCAGGTTGGCCTGACTTCTATCGGCGGCGGCTATGCGGCGATGGCCGACCACACCTTCGGCGCGCCGAAAAACCTGCTGCTGGCGGGCATCGTGCTGGCGCTGATCATTATCCTCAACCGCCAGCGCAACCCGTACCTGCGCATCGCCTCGCTGGTCATCGCGATGGCTGCCGGTTATCTGGCGGCGTGGTTCCTCGATATGCTGCCGGCTAACACCGCGCCTACCAACAGCAGCCTGATCACTATCCCTACGCCGCTCTATTACGGCCTGGGCATCGACTGGAGCCTGCTGCTGCCGCTGATGCTGGTCTTTATGATCACCTCGCTGGAAACGATCGGCGATATCACCGCCACCTCCGACGTCTCTGAACAACCGGTCTCCGGCCCGCTGTATATGAAACGCCTGAAAGGCGGCGTACTGGCGAACGGCCTGAACTCATTTGTTTCCGCCGTTTTCAATACCTTCCCGAACTCCTGCTTCGGCCAGAACAACGGCGTGATCCAGCTGACCGGCGTCGCCAGCCGCTATGTGGGCTTTGTGGTGGCGCTGATGCTGATTGTGCTCGGCCTGTTCCCGGCGGTAAGCGGCTTTGTGCAGCATATTCCTGAGCCGGTACTTGGCGGCGCGACGCTGGTGATGTTCGGTACCATTGCCGCATCCGGCGTGCGCATCGTCTCCCGCGAGCCGCTGAATCGCCGCGCCATTCTGATTATCGCCCTCTCTCTGGCGGTGGGTCTCGGCGTATCGCAGCAGCCGCTGATCCTGCAGTTCGCGCCAGACTGGCTGAAAAACCTGCTCTCCTCCGGTATTGCCGCTGGCGGTATCACGGCGATTGTTCTGAATTTAATCTTCCCACCTGAGAAGAACTAACGCATTGAAGTTGCGCTCCCCGGTATCGCCACAGCGACCAGGGAGCGCGGCGGCTGTAACATCTCTTCACCTCACTTCATCTCATTTCACTATTCCTGCCTTGAGGATTGCGCATAAATCGTGCATAACACGGTGATGTGTACTTATCAGGATGGAAGATCATGAAATTTCTTGGAAAGCTGATTCTCTGGCTGCTGATCGCCCTGCTGGTCGTTATTGTCGCCGCTTACTTTGCGCTGCAAACCCGCTGGGGGGCGCGCCAGGCGAGCAGTTGGTTAAGCGAAAGCACCGGCTGGAAAATCGCCTTCGATAAGATGGCGCATGACTTCTCTTCCCCACTGCATCTGCAGTTGCAAAATGTCACCTTTGGCCGCGACGGCAAGCCGCCGACGCTGGTCGCCAGAACGGTGGATATCGGTTTTAGCACCCGCCAGTTCAGCGACCCGCTGCACGCCGATGAAATCGTCCTCAGCGACGGCACGCTGAATCTCTCTCCGGCTTCCGCCTCGATGCCGTTTGCCGCCGACCGCCTGCAGCTACGCGATATGGCCTTTAACAGCCCGGACAGCGAGTGGAACCTGAGCGCGCAGCGGGTGACCGGCGGCGTGATGCCGTGGCAGCCGGAAGCGGGCGACGTGCTGGGCAGAAAAGCGCAAATTCAGATGAGCGCGGGCTCGATGAATATTAACGGCGTCGAAGCCAGCAACGTCCTGATCCAGGGGGCAATTGATAACGGCGAGGTGACTCTGAACACCCTTGGCGCCGATATCGCGCGCGGCACGCTGACCGGCAACGCCAAACGCCGCGCCGACGGTAGCTGGCTGGTTGATAACCTGCGCCTGAATGAAATTCGGCTACAGAGCACCAAACCGCTGAATGAGTTCCTTGCGCCGCTCACCTCGGTGCCGTCGCTGCAGATTGGCCGGCTGGATGTGACCGATGCTCGTTTGCAGGGGCCAGGCTGGGCGGTGACCGACCTCGACCTCAACTTGCGCAATCTGACTTTGAGCCATAACGGCTGGCAGAGCGACGACGGGACGCTATCGATGAACGCCAGCGAGTTTATCTACGGTTCGTTGAATTTCCTCGATCCCATCGTCAATGCCGAATTCTCGCCGCAGGGCATTGCGCTGCGCCAGTTCAGCTCCCGCTGGGAGGGCGGCATGGTGCGTACCTCCGGCAACTGGCTGCGCGCCGGTAATGCGCTGGTGCTCGACGATGCCGTCTTCGCCGGGCTGGAATATACGCTGCCGTCCAACTGGAAACAGCTGTGGATGGAGCCGATGCCGGGCTGGCTGCAAAGCCTGACGCTGAAGAAATTCAGCGCCAGCCGAAATCTGATTATCGATATCGACCCGGCCTTCCCGTGGCAGATCACCGCGCTGGACGGTTACGGCGGTGAACTACAGCTGGTGAAAGATGGCCAGTGGGGCGTGTGGAACGGTAGCGCCACCCTCAATGCCGCCGCCGCGACCTTCAACCGCATCGACGTACGCCGCCCGTCGCTGAAGCTGAGCGCGAACGCTTCGACGGTCAACATTAGCGAGCTGAGCGCTTTTACCGAGCGCGGCATTCTGCAGGCGACCGCCGCGGTGTCACAATTGCCGCAACGCCAGGTTAATCTGAGCTTGAACGGCCGCGGCGTGCCGCTGAATATTCTGCAGGCCTGGGGCTGGCCTGCGCTGCCGATTAGCGGCGACGGCAACTTCCAGCTAACCGCGAACGGTAGCGTGCAGGCCAATGCGCCGCTGAAACCGAGCGTCAACGGCCAGCTCAGCGCCGCCAATATGGATAAGCAGCAGGCGGCGCAGGTGATGCGCAACGGCGAGGTTAGCAACGCGCCCGCCGCGCCGCAGTAAAGTCCCCCTCTCCCTGCCCTCTCCCCGCAAAACTCAGCTCTGACCGCTCCCTCTCCCTTTTAGGGAGAGGGTTGGGGTGAGGGTTCTGAAACCTGTGCGCAATGAGCGGCTATTTGTACCTATTTCCCGCAACAGGTTCCTTTCAAATATCAGAATTGCTATAACCAAAATACTGGAAGTTGATAAAAATAATGATCCCCTGTACCTACAAAAATAAAAGGAACAACCATGTCTGTAATACGTCAACGTATTCTGGAGAATATGCAAAAATTCTCCAGGGCCATGATCGGCGCAGTATTGTTCTTGCCGGTCATTGGATTAATTCTGGCTCTCAGTTCCGTCTTAACTAACCCAACTCTTATTGCTGAAACCAGTTTCCTTCATCAATTAGGGCAACTACTTGGCGATACCTTCTGGCCATTATTCGGCAACCTTGGATTATTGTTTTGCGTGGGAATAAGTTACGGCCTGGCAAAAGATAAAAAAACGGAAGTCGCGCTTGTCTCGGTGATGTGTTTTATCATGTTTCTCGGCGCCAACCATTCATGGCTGGAACATACTCATGCGGTGGCGGAAAAAATTAACGGCGAATATTACGGCACCGGGCAAACGCAGCTATTAGGCTTTGTGGTCGTCGATATGGGAGTATTCCTCGGAATCATCCTTGGCTGCACCATTGCCTGGGTACATAATAAAGTCTCCAATATTGAGCTGCCCGGCGCGCTATCGATGTATGGCGGGGCGAAGCTGACGCTGGTCGCGATGACGCCAGTCATTATCTGCTACGCCATTGCTTTTACCTGGATTTGGCCGTTTATGACCCACGGTATTAGCGCGCTGACCGGGTTTATGAAGAACGCCGGCGTCGCGGGAGTGTTTGTCTACGGCTTCTTTGAAAAATTCCTTATTCCCACCGGCTTGCACCATTTCGTGTGGTCGCCTTTCCAGCTCACGCAAATCGGCGGCACGCTGAATGTCGATGGCCAGGTGGTCTCCGGCACCCAGGCGATTTTCCTCGCCTATATGCGCCATCCAGACCTGACCCCGGTGATGAACGACGCGTTGCGTTTCTCGCAACAGGGGATGACCACCATCTTTGGCCTGGCGGGCGCATCGCTGGCGTTTTATCACACCGCGAAGCCGGAGAAGAAAGCGATGGCGAAGGCGATTCTGCTGCCGGCGATTATCACCTCGATACTAACCGGCATCACCGAACCCATTGAGTTCACCTTCTTATTTGTCTCGCCGCTGCTGTGGGTGATCCATGCGACCTTAACCGCCGCTTCACAGGCAATTTGCGACATCTTCACCGTGCGACCGTGGGGCGCCTCCGGCCTGATTGAATTTCTGATCTACAACCTGCCGCTGCCAGTGTCGTTAACCCGCTGGCCTGGGTACGTGCTGATCGGTATTGGCCAATTTATCGTTTATTACGCGATATTCCGCACGCTGGTCGTGAAGTTAAATCTGAAAACGCCGGGCCGCGAGGATGACGATAACGTCAAATTATACAGTAAGGCGGACTACCGTAAAAAAGTTAGCGGCCCGCAGTCAATGACGGATGAAATTATTAATGGTTTAGGCGGTAAAGCCAATATTATCTCCGTTGATAACTGTTTCACGCGCCTGAGGGTGGCCGTCCATAATATGGCATTAGTTGATGATGAAATATTAAAAAGCACCGGCGCAAATGGCGTAGTACGCAATCGTAATGAAGTTCAGGTTATTTATGGCGTCAAAGTCGGGCAAGTCCGTTCCCGGGTTGATAGCTGGCTAGCAGAAAATTAATTGGGAGTAATATATGAAATTAACCGTATTAGGCGGGGGCGGCGTACGCTCTGCATTTCTGGCGAAGTCGCTGGCTTATAACGCGCACCGCATTGGTTTAACGGAAGTGGTATTTCAGGATAGCTCAGCGGAGAATTTATCGCTATTTGGTGAAATCGCCCGCTATGTATTTAATACCATTCGCCCGGATATTCATTTTACTACCACCAGCGATCCGATAGCCGCGCTGCAGGGTACCCATTACGTGATTACCACGCTGCGCGTCGGCGGCGATGAGAGCCGCATCCGCGACGAGCGGATTGCGCTGGAGCATAACACGCTGGGCCAGGAGACCACCGGCGCGGGCGGTTTTGCCATGGCGATGCGCTCGATCCCGGCGATCCTGCGCTACTGTCAGTTGATCGAGGAACACGCCGACAAAGACGCGATCCTGTTTAACTTTACCAATCCGTCCGGGCTGGTTACCGAGGCGATTATCAAATCCGGTTTCAAACGCCGGGTGTACGGGATTTGCGATGCGCCGTCGGAGCTCATCCGCGAGCTGCCGGAGATCCTCAGCTGCGACCCGCACGACCTGAGCGTGGAATGCTACGGCTTAAACCACTTTTCCTGGTTTACGCATTTCACCGTGCGCGGGGAAGATGTTACCGCCCAGTTGGTCGCCAACCCGGATTTGTATCGCAAAACGGCGATGCAGTACTTCTCGCCGGAGCTGGTCAAACTGTGCGATAACCAGTTGCTCAACGAGTATCTCTATTACTACTACTATCGCGAAGTGGCGCTACGAGCGATTCAACAGGCGCCGGAGACCCGCGGCGAGCAGATTGCCCGTATCAACCACGATATGCGTCAGGAGCTAAGCGGCGTGGATGTTAAAGCGGATCCGCAGGCGGCCTTTACCATCTGGATGAAGCACTACCTGCGCCGCGAAAACAGCTATATGCAGAACGAGTCGCAGCAGGAAAAATTCCATACTCGCGAGCCGTTAACGTTGCGGCAGTTTATCGAAGAGCCGGATACCGGCGGCTACGCCGGGGTGGCGCTGGATATTCTGGAGGCGGTCAACAGCACCACCACCAAACGCATTGTGGTGTCGATACAGAATAACGACACGCTCGATTTTTTACGCCCCGACGATGTAATTGAAATCAGCTGCGATCTGAGCAAAGAGGGTCTTAAGCCAGTGACGCCGGTTAAGGTACCGACGGCGCAGAAAAATATGATTGCCAGCGTGAAGGAGTATGAACGGCTGGCGGTGGCGGCGATTCTGCAGCAGGACAAATCGCTGGCGGTAAGGGCGTTAATGGCTCATCCGCTGGTCGGTTCATATTCGCTGGCGAAGAGGCTGGTTGCGGCCTATCTCGACGATGAACAGTTCGCCGGGTGGCGGTAACGAGTTCACGCTCGATTGAGTAGATACTGTTATCGATTTGCAACTTTTTCGCTTGAGAAAACGTTTATCGCATGTCGCTTCAGAGGACATTGCGCTCCCGGTTGATTTTTATGCAATATGTTTTCCGTGGCGCAGTGAGCGCACAGGGGGCGGCCAGTCGCCGCCGCCCCCTGTACCCCCGGGCTTTGGCCGCCAAAATCGCCGCTACGCGGTCCCCTCGACTTATCCCTGCAGGCTTCGGGTCGGGCCGAGGCTGCGTCCCTGCAAATCACGGCCCTCAGCCCGCATCCATGCGGGCTACCCCGGCCTTCCGGGAACGTCTCAGCGATTTTGAGGCCATCAGCACTGGCAGTTTCAGCCAGCGTGGTGAAGACATTAAAGGCAGGTCACACGGACTGTAGGCCGGGTAAGGCGTAGCCGCCACCCGGCGCAAAAGCGGCTCCTTATCCGCGGATATTGCCCGGTGGCGCTACGCTTAGCGGGGCTACCTATTGCTACGTACGCTGGTAAACCACATTTTTAACAACCGCTCAAAGCCCAATATGCAGTAGCCAAAAAACGGGTTGCTCCAGTAAATATCATCGTCGAACTTCTGCGGGTCGTGAATAATAAACGCCGTATTCGCGGCCTGCGCCAGCGGGCTTTGATAATCGCCGGTAAAGCAAACCAGGTTTATCTCCTTACCTTCCAGCGCCTTAACCCAATTTAACGCCGAACTGCTGCGTCCGGATTTCGAAATGATCCAGATAGAATCAAAGCGGGCAGCGTTTTTTTGCTCAAGGATTTCGTAATCGGGCCACAGCGCCAGGCTAGCGTTCACGCCGGTAACGAGAAACTTATTATAAATATACTGGGCGATCAGCTGCGAAAAGCCGCTGCCGTGGATCAAAATACGCTGCTGCTCAAGGCCTGCCAGCAGCGGCGTCAGCGCTTCTGCTGGCTGAATGCTCATATAATCAATATCGTTGGTGACATCGAGTTTTGGCATGGTGATATTGAACTTGATGAAATAGACCAGCTCCAGCCAGCCGCTGAACTTAAGCTTCTTCGCCAGCCGCACCAGCGAAGAAGGATTACTGTAGCAGCGCTCCGCGACGGTGCGGATCCCTTCACGGATACACAGCTGCGGGTCATTCTGAATAAAACGCAGCACGGTCATTTCGGTTTTACTCAACTTCACGTCACGAAAGATATTTTCTAAGTCCATTACGGGCTCCTCTCAGCGGCAGATTACGCTACCACCGGAGGGCAAATCGGTCTGTGGGATGGCTCTCAACGTCACTGCCGGTATTCACTGCACAGCAGCCATCTTGCAGGTTCATCTTCCTCAATGGAGGGAAAGCGCCCGCCCGCTTCGAGAAAACGATTATCCGTATGGTCGTCATTAACCATTGAAATCTCCCAACCCATCACTATCCCTTTTTCGGCCCAGAAGCGATGATAGAGGCCCACCGGTAGACAGACGCTCTGCCCCGGATGCAGCACCAGCGTCTCAGCGGGTTTCAGCGTACGCTGGCAGCCATCGATCATCACGCTAACATGGCGCTGTTGGTCTAACTGTTCGTCCTGCGTCGCCCAGGCCAGTTGCATGCAGAGGTCGCCGCCGCCGCGGTTAATGATGTCCTCCATTTTGTGGTAATGGAAATGCCAGGGGGTTTGCTGATCTTGCTGAATCTGCAACATTTTTTCCGCATAGGGTTTGGTATAACGCGGGTCGGATAAGGAACCGTTGCGTAACGTCAACAGCGTAAGGCCCGTTTCGCGAAAGCAACCGCTGGCGAAATCCGTCACATCCCATCCAAGCTGTAGATCCTGGACTTCATGCCAACCTTCATGCCGCTTCTGCGGCCAGATTGATGCCGTAAAGTGGGCAAATTCCGGCAGGCTGATGCGAAAAGTTTCGGCCATCGCCAGCGCTTTATCTATCGCATAGTTAATCTGGGAACGTTTCATGGTTTAACTCCGCTTCGCACGGCAAGCCAGGCAGCGCCGCGCATACCGCTACTGTCACCATGCCGCGCAGAAATGATAGGGGTAGAAAAATGGTCGGTGAAGACCAACGGGGCGACCGCCGATGGTAAATCCGCTACCAGCTGCGGCGCGTTGGATAAACCGCCGCCCAACACAATCACGCCGGGATCGATGATATTGACAATAGTCGCCAGCGTCCGCGCCAACTGTTGACGAAAGCGATGGATCTGATGGCAAGCGGCGGATTCTCCCGCCTGCGCGCGGGCGAGAATCTGCTCGCTCGACAAACGCTCTCCGCTGAGCTGTCGATAGCGTTCACGTAGCCCCGTTGCGGAAATAAAAGACTCCACACAGTTAAATCTGCCGCAATAACAACGTGTCGGCGGCCCATCCTCCTCAGGAGAATAGCCGGGCAAGGCGATATGCCCGCACTCTGCGGCAATACCTGAGGCGCCGACGAAAGGCTGCCGCTCCAGGGTAATACCACCTCCGCAGCCGGTCCCTAACGTCATGCCGAAAACCGATGAAAACCCTTCTCCGGCGCCATCGCATGCTTCTGATAAGGCGAAACAATTGCCATCGTTGGCTAACACCACCGGCTGACCGAGCGCCTGTTCAAGCGCATCCTGTAAACGATAGCCGTTAATTACCTGAATGTTGGCGTTACGAATGGCGCCATGCTGTGGCGAAACGCTACCCGGCAACGCGATGCCAATAGCCATCGGCGATCCCATCCGCGCGCGAATATCGGCAACGAAATCCACGATGCACGATATAAATGCCTGACGGTTTTCTTTCCGTGTTGCGCGGCGGTAACGCCCCCGCTCCCGTCCCTGCTCATCCATCACGACGGCGGCGATTTTCGTCCCACCGACATCCAGTCCGAGGTAATTCATCTTTGCCTCCTGCCGATTGGAAGGCGGGCGTGCCCGCCTTCCGAATGGGTCAATACAAGCTTGCTTTGCCGGTGGAACCAAACAACTTCATTTTGTGGCGAATAACTTCACGTGCGGCATTAATCGGTTCCGGATAAATCACATTTGGATCCCACCAGCTCTCTTTACTTAAAATTTCACGTACTTTCAGGAAGTAGGCGTGTTTCATATCGCTGGAGATATTGATTTTCCCGACTCCGAGCGTGACCGCCTCGGCAATTTCCGCATCCGGATTGGCGGAGCCGCCGTGCAACACCAGCGGAATCGACACTCGTCCGGCAATATCGCGCAGGATGTGCATCTGCAGTTCAGGCTGCATCCCTTTTGGATAGATGCCGTGCGCGGTACCAATCGCCACCGCCAGAGTGTCGACGCCGGTACGCGTGACAAAATCCTGCGCCTGCGCCGGGTCGGTATAAGTCACTTTCGACACTCCGCCCTCTACAGACGTTCCCGTTTGGCCGATGGTCCCCAGTTCACCTTCGACAGAGACGCCAACCGCATGCGCCAGCCTGACCACTTCCCGAGTTAGAGCGACGTTTTCTTCATAGGGCAGCAGCGACCCATCGATCATCACCGAGGTAAAACCGCACTGGATCGCACGCAGAACATGCTCCACCGAGGCGCCATGATCGAGATGTAATGTAAACGGCACCCGGCTACGCTGGGTGATATCCCGCACGTAGCTAAAAAAGGAATCGCCGACAAAGTCGTGCTCGCTGGGGTGAATTGAAATGATGGCGGGAGTATTTGTCGCTTCCGCCTCTTCCACGACGGCGCGAATAAAGCAGCTGTCCGCAACGTTAAATGCGCCGATAGCAAAGCCGTGTTCACGAGTCGGTTTAAGTATTTCTTGCATGGAAACTAACATGGTCTTCTCCAGTTTCAGGGTGTAGTTCGCCCTGCCAGGGCGAATATGCGCTGGCATAGAGGGCGTGACTGATAAGTGAATCAGGCGCGGTTTATCGCGCCGGATGCTTGTAAGTAAGGGACGATAGCTTCAGCGCTGGCGTGTTCCATCACCGCCATGGCATCGGCCAGTTCAATAGAGCTGTCATGGCAAAGGGTATGGAGTAGTGCGGCTTTACCTGCCTCAAACACCGCCGCGCCGACATTAATCTTCGCCACGCCAAATGCCGGGCAGCAGGCGAGCTGATCAAATGGCGTACCGCTGCCGCCGTGCAGGGCCAAGGGCACCGAAGAGGCTCGCTGCACCTGAGCCAGACGGTCAAAGTCCAGCGCGGGCGTGACCCCAGGCGCATACATGCCGTGGGCCGTGCCGACGGAGACCGCCAGTAAGTCGATACCGGTTTGCTCGATAAACGGGGCGACGTCCTCAGGTTGCGTCATCAGGTCGGCGTTCGTCGCAGAGTCATAGCGCGGAGCATCCGCCAGATGCCCCAATTCCCCTTCAACACACAGCCCGATGCTGGCAGCCAGAGTGGTGACTTCGCGGGTCTGGCGGATATTTTCCGCAAGTGGAAATGCAGAAGCATCAATCATCAACCCGCTGAATCCAGCGCGAAAAGCCTGACGGATCTTCACCGGTTCTTTCCCATGATCGAGACTCAAGGTCACGGGAACGCTGGCCTCTTCGGCAAGGGTCCTGACCACCGCCATCGCCGTCGCTGGAGGGAAATGCGCCAGATGGCCCTGATAGAGATTGAGAATAATCGGCGCGCGGTATTTTTCCGCCACGCGTACCGCGGCGCGGGCACTCTCCAGATTCATACAGTTAATCGCCAGCAGGGCATACTGTTCACGCCAGGCTTTCTCAACCATCTGCTTCATATCGGCAAACATAGGGCCTCCGTTTACTCAAGGGTAAAGGTGATTTCATCATCGGCGACTTTTTGGTCGCTCAGTTCATCAAACTCTTCATCACGCTCCGTGACCGGTTTTTTCCATAGCGACAACATCACGCCGCAGATAACCGTCCCAATCGCCAGCGCCAGACAAAACAGCAGTGGATGGGTGAATAGCGGCACCACAAACATACCGCCATGTGGCACCGGGCTTTCCACGCCCCAGGTCATAATCAAACCGCCTGCCACCGCTGAAGCCACGACGCAGGATCCCACCACCCGCAGCAGATCGCGGGCCGCGATAGGGATCACCCCTTCGGTGATCATGCAAATACCCATCGGGAAGGCGGCCTTTAACGCTTCACTTTCGGCACGGGTATATTTATGGCGGGTCAGAAGGAAGGACAACGTAATACCGAACGGCGGGATCATGGAGCCGACAAACTTGACCGCCTCCGGCCCATAGACCCCGCTCACCAGCAAGCCATCGGCGAATAACGACATGGTTTTATTCACCGGCCCGCCAAAATCAAAGGTGGCCATCGCGCCAAGAATGGCCCCCAACAGGAATCGTGAACCGCCCTGCATCGACTCCAACAGATGAATCAAGGCCTCCTGCAGCCAGGCAATCGGCTTGCCTATCAGGGTCATCATCAACAGACCGCTGATAATGGTGCTTAATACCGGCAACACCATAATGGGCATCAGCCCTTGCATCGATTTTGGCAATCGAACGTAATGCTTTAACAGCAGCACCGTATAACCCACCAGGAAACCGCCCAGCATCCCGCCGATGAAACCGGTGTGGATTTGCCCGCAGACAAACCCAACTATCAGACCTGGGGCAAAACCGGGTCTGTCGGCGATTGAATATGCAATCGCCGCGCAGATGAGCGGGACGATGAGCCCCATCCCCCAACCGCCGATTTGATTCAACATCCACGGAATGGTGCCGACTTTCTCGGCGACATTGGTACCGCCCAGGACCTGACCGAGGGCAATGCAGATCCCGGCGGCAACAATCAGCGGTATCATCCATGAAATACCCGTTAATAAATGCTTTTTAATTTCCTGCGAAACAGGTGGTTTATTCTCACTCATGGTAGATCCCTCCAGAATAAGGATCAGGCATTAGCTAAGGATTTCTCGACCTTTTCGATAAACTGAATCGGTGATTTAATAACGACCTCCGTTTTCACGCGGACAATTCGTTTGTTTTTAAAACGCTCTTCGCCTTTAATTTTCACATCAACGGCAAGAATAACGACATCGGCGGCAGCGATATCTTCAGTTGTCAGTTCATTCTCAGTACCTATTGTTCCCTGAGTTTCAACTTTGACATTGTGGCCCAGCGCTTTCGCGCCTTTCATTAACTTCTCACGTGCGATATAAGTATGAGCAATACCCGCCGTACAGGCGGCAACACAGACAATATTCATCTCAGACTCCAATAGTTATTGTTAGTAAACATCCGATTCAGCATATTGACTAAAGAGATCAATAATCTTCTGCGGACTGGTTTCTTCGAGCAATTGCGCAATAATGTCATCATCGGCCAACGCTCCAGCGACCTGGGAGAGTAAGCGGATATGGGTGGTATTTTGATCTTCCAGACGGACGGCAAATAAAATAATGCAACGAACCTGGCTTCCATCGAGCGTTTCCCAGGCAATATCCTGGCGAGTACGACCAATGGCGAGCGTAGTATTCAGCACCGCGGATGATTTCCCATGAGGAATAGCGATGTGATTTTCAAATCCGGTCGAACCTTCCGATTCACGCTGCCAAACGTCCTTAATAAACGTTTCGCGACAGCTTATGGCCCCATCTTTCTGCAGCAGATCGGTTAATTCTTCAATAACTTCACTTTTAGTCGTGGCCTTCATATCCAGCAATACACGCTTAGTATTTAAAATCCGGCTGATGTCCATATTATTTACCTCATGGATATAAAATTTCATTGCTGGCAGTTGATGTTGCAGCATGGTGTAATTTCTCGGTGATAACTTTTTCTGTCACCCGCTTAATATCGGCATCGTTAAAAAAAGCCGTGACATAGACTACCGGTAACGCAATCTCCGGCAGATGAATGGTTGAAATGACCAGTTCAATATCATCCTGTCGCTGTAGCGTATGTAGACTACCCGCAGGCAGTACGCCGACGATGGTCCAGTCGGGAAAGGCCCTGAGGACCCGGCTTTTCAACAGATGCGAAGTACCAATCCCGGTCGAACACACCAACAGAACCCGCTTTCTGGCCACCTGCCTCTCCATCGCGGCCTGGAAATGCACGGTTAAATAACCCACTTCATCTTCCGAAACCGCGTTCTCGCCCCAGGCGGCAAATACCTGATTCACCACCCGCAGAGTTAATGGCCACACCTCTGTTAATTCCCCCTTGATATCTTCCAGCAGCGGATTACGGATATAGATACGATAATTCAGCCGGTTAAGCAGCGGCTTAATATGAATGAGCAGCCCTTCATATAACGCGGTGTCATGCGTAAGATCGATATCAACCACCGAGGAAAACAGGGCGATCAGCCGGGAGGTGATTTGCCGGGCCTCATCGCTGGAATGTATATTGCGCAGCATGCTGACATCATCACGTTCTTCCACCAGCATGCCGGACGAAATAATGTATTGATAAATAAACCAGCTTTCGTCCTCTGGTAAAGGATGGGCAATGCGGGCCTCAATTTTTTGCAGCATATTCTGCGCGATACGAAAGATGGACTCATCAAATAACGGATGTCCCTGTTCCCGGCGCGGTAAGGCATTGCCGCGGGTTATGCGATACATCATAATCAGGATATGGGTGAAGATATTGACGTAATATGGCTCGCCCAGCGACCAACTTAATTTTCGTTCCATATCCTGAAGAAGCGACTGCACAAAGATGACATCTTCTTCACCAAAATAATGCACCAGGGCCTTATAGCTACCACTATCCAGACGGGAGTGAATAATATTTCCTGGTTCATTATGGTTAATAACACCATTAATTAATAAGGCCATAGCCTGGCGAACATGTGATTCACTCCCCTCAATATGAGTGCCGCTCTGGCTACGAATAAGCATCAGACCCAGTGGCCTAATCCATGATTCGATCACTTTTAAATCATTTACAATCGAGGCGCTGCTAATAAAATAACGTTCAGACAATTTACTGATCGATGTTTCGCGCGGCGTTTCACTTAATAACTGAGAAGCAATTTTCACACGCCGGGAATTATTCATCATGGCATCTGTATCATCACTTTCGCTACTGAGTAACTGGTCTAATTGCAACAGATCGGCGACGTTATCAGCCAATAGCATGACGCCCGCGCCGGCACGTTTATCAATACTGATTTTCCAGTCAGAGAGCCATTGTTCAAGAAAACGTAAGTCACGCTGAACTGTTTTTTCTGAAACATTTAAGTATTCAGCCATTTTTAATAACGTAACGTATTCTCGTTTAGGCAAGAGAAATTTTAATAATCTGTTCTGTCGCGAGGTAACCATTTGCATTATTTACCCTTATTGCATAGCAGATTAATGCCAATAAGATATCGCTATACGACGCGATCTCTATGAAAATCATTGAGGATAAATATAGGGAGACGGGGGGTAAACAACAATACTAAATCGTGTCCGGATATCCGGACAGAAATAAGACAAGACAGAGAAATGACCGATATTTATAAGTCAGATCACATTTCAGTCATTAATATACGTGATAACGATCTCAAATTCGCAGAAAGAATAACTCCCGCGATATGCTGCGGGAGTTGTTATTTATAGCGTAATCGTCAGCGCATTGCCCTGGGCGCTCACCACCACGCCCAGTTCGCTGCCGACCTGCGTCCCACCCTGCACTCCTGTTATCTGCGGGATATTGCGCAGACACAGCGTCCAGCCGCGGGCTTCGCCTTCGCCGCTCACGGTGATGGTGTTGCCCTGGCGCTTCGCCTTCAGAGTGAAGATCGCGGAACCGTCGGCCGCCGGAACCTGACAGACCGTTTCATTGCCATCGCCAAGCTGGAACAGCTGGAAGGCGGTGCCTTCATGCCAGGCATAATCGGGTTTCTGGTCGTTGTTGCCCAGCGCCAGCAGGGTGTTGTCACGAACATAGACCGGCAGGCTCAGCGCATTGTGACGCTGCTTATGCCAGCGGCTACCAGGCAATTCATCGTTATGCCACAGATGCGTCCAGCGCCCTTCCGGCAGATAAAACTGCACCTCGCCCGCTTCGGAGAACACCGGCGCCACCATGACCGAATCGCCCAGCATATACTGGCGGTCGAGATAGTCGCAGGCGGGATCGTCGGGGAACTCGAGCATCATCGAGCGCAACATCGGAGTGCCGAACTCGTTGGCCAGCGCCGCCTGGCGATAGAGATACGGCATCATGCGGCATTTCAACTGCGTGAAGTGGCGCACCACGTCACAGGACTCTTCGTCGTAGGCCCACGGCACACGATAGGATTTGCTGCCGTGTAGGCGGCTGTGGCTGGAGAGCAGGCCAAAGGCGCACCAGCGCTTATAAACGTGGGCTGGCGCGGTGTTTTCGAAACCGCCGATATCGTGACTCCAGAAGCCGAAGCCGGACATGCCGATCGACAGCCCGCCGCGCAGGCTTTCCGCCATTGATTCGTAGTTGGCGTAGCAGTCGCCGCCCCAGTGCACCGGGAACTGCTGTGCCCCCACCGAGGCGGAGCGGGCGAACAGCACCGCCTCCTGCTCGCCGACGGTCTCTTTCAGCACCTTCCACACCAGCTCGTTATAGATGAATGCGTAGTGGTTGTGCATTTTCTGCGGATCGGAACCGTCAAACCACTGCACGTCGGTCGGGATACGCTCGCCGAAGTCGGTCTTAAAGCAATCGACCCCCATCGCCACCAGGCCTTTTAACTTGTCGGCGTACCACTGGCAGGCTTCCGGGTTGGTGAAGTCATAAATCGCCAGCCCCGGCTGCCACTTATCCCACTGCCACAGCGAACCGTCCGGGCGCTTCAGCAGGTAGCCTTTCTCTTTGAGCTCCTTGAACACCGGCGAGCGCTGGCCGATGTAAGGGTTGATCCACACGCAGACCTTCAGCCCTTTCGCCTTCAGACGCTTGATCATCCCCTCCGGGTCCGGGAAAGTTAGCGGATCCCATTCAAAATCGCACCACTGGAAGGCCTTCATCCAGAAGCAGTCGAAGTGGAAGACGTGCAGCGGCAGATGGCGCTCGGCCATACCGTCGATAAAGCTATTTACAGTCGCTTCGTCATAGTTGGTGGTGAACGAGGTCGTCAGCCACAGACCGAACGACCATGCCGGCGGCAGCGCCGGGCGGCCGGTGAACTGGGTATAGCGGTTAAGCACCGCTTTCGGCGTCGGGCCGTCGATCACGAAGTACTCGAGGTATTCGCCCTCAACGCTGAACTGGACTTTAGAGACTTTCTCCGAGCCCACCTCGAAAGAGACGCGCTGCGGGTGATTCACCAGCACGCCATAGCCGCGGTTGGTCAGGTAGAACGGGATGTTCTTGTAGGATTGCTCGGTGCTGGTGCCGCCGTCTTCGTTCCAGGTTTCTACCGTCTGGCCGTTGCGCACCAGCGCGGTAAAGCGCTCGCCGAGGCCGTAGACGGTTTCGCCGACGCCGAGGTCGAGGCGCTCAAACATGTAGTTGCGCTGGGTCTTGCTATCCTGCACGTAGCCGTTGTTTTTCAGTTGGCTACCGGTGATACGCACGCCGTCGCGCAGAAAATCCAGCGCCCAGAATTCACCTTTAGTCACCCGCACGCTGAGGCTGCCGCTTTTCAGCTCGGCGAACTCTGCCGTATTTTCTATTTCGACATGGACGTCTTTCTGCACGCTCAGCGGATAGTGCGGACCGTTATCCAGCGCGCCCTGAAAGTGCTCCATGCGCACGCCGATTATCCCTTCCTGAGGCGAGAAAAAGCGCAGGGTGAACAATGGCGTATCCAGCTGCCAGGCGCGTTCGCGGACATCGCGCGGCGCGGCATAAACCACCATTTCATTCCCCTGCTGCTCAACCTCGTAAACCTGTACGGGTTGGATCAGGTTGAGCCCTGGTTGAATGAGCCAGTTTCCATCACTGATTTTCATTAAAACGTCCTCTTAGTTTTGCCATTCTTTGTCGATCGGGGCTGCCGTGAATTCTTGTTCGTTGCGACGCGCGCCCTGGGCCAGCTCGGCCATCATTTTTTTCAGGAACGGTGTTTTTAGCGTGTAGTAGCGTTTGGCGATTACCGCGCTCAGCAGGTAGCACACCGCCGGAACGAGGGTGAACAAGGCGATAATGATGGTGAGGGTGGCGCTGTTCTGGGTTTTAGCGGCGGCGTCATAGCCGCCGCCGGCCAGCATCCAGCCGATCAGCGCGCCGCCCAGCGCCAGCCCCAACTTGAGCACAAACAGGGTGCCGGCGAAGCTGATGCCGGTCAGGCGTTTGCCGTTGCACCATTCGCCGTAGTCGACGGTGTCGGACATCATCACCCACTGGATTGGCGTCACCAGCTGGTGCAGTACGCCAATGATGAAGATAAAGACGAACATGGTGATTTCGGCGTCCATCGGTACGAAGAACATCGCCACGCTGAGCACCGCCAGGAGGGCGTTGGTCCACCAGAAGACGCTGACTTTGCATTTCCAGTCGGTCAGCGGCTTCGCCAGCGCCGAGCCAATCAGGTTGCCGACGCAGTAGGTGGTGAGGAAGATGGTGAACAGCGCCGCCGAGCCCATGATCCAGGTGGTGTAGTACATCATCGCGCCGCCGCGAACGCAGACCGCGAGGATATTGAGGATGGTGAGTACGCCGACCACCCGCCACTGGTCATTGCGCCAGATATCGCGCAGGTCTTCACGCATCGAGGTACTGCTCGGCGGCGCTTCGACACGCTCTTTGGTGGTGAAAAAACAGAAGGCCAGCATCAGGAAGGCGACCACCGAGAGCACCGCAATGCCACCCTGGAAGCCCAGCGCTTTATTTTCGCCGCCGATAAAGTTGACCAGCGGCATCATCAGCACGGTGGAGAGCATGCCCCCCGCCGTCGCCAGCACGAAGCGCCAGGACTGCAGCGAGATGCGCTGCGTCGGGTTATCGGTGATCACGCCGCCGAGCGCGCAGTAGGGGATATTCACCACGGTGTAGAGCAGGGTCAGCAGCGTGTAGGTCACGGCGGCGTAGATCAGCTTGCCGTTGTGGCTTAAATCCGGCGAACTGTAGGCCAGCACGCAGACGAGACCGAACGGGATAGCGCCGAAGAGTATCCACGGGCGGAACTTACCCCAGCGGCTGCGGGTACGGTCGGCAAGCAGGCCCATGCACGGGTCGGAAATCGCATCCAGCGCCCGCGCCAGCAGGAACATGGTGCCGACAAAGCCGGCGGGGATACCGAAAATATCGGTGTAGAAAAACATCATGTATAACATGACGTTATCAAAAATGATGTGGCTGGCGGCGTCACCCATACCGTAGCCAATTTTCTCTTTGACGGACAGAATATGATCTTTCATTTGCGCACTATTCCCTTAGCGGCACCGCGGATTGGTACCGGTTACGATTTTTTTAAACCTTTGGCGCAGTAAGATGAATTGCGATATCTCGTTATCAAATTACGTTTCTTGTTTTCTGTGATCGCGGTAGCCCGAAAGAGTGTGAAAAAGTGTAACCCATGGATTTTGAACGGATTTGTCTCAGGCTGTTCTGCAAAGTCCAGTTTTAACAGTAAAAAAGTGCGTTTAGGTATGTGGTAAATGCCTGAAAGTAGCTATAATGCGCCCCGCCTCCATGTAGCAATCGAGGCGCGGAAGATCGTCATCTCCGGTGAGGTGGCTGGACTTCAAATCCAGTTGGGGCCGCCAGCGGTCCCGGGCAGGTTCAACTCCTGTGATCTTCCGCCAAAGTTTCTCATTCTCTATCGGCCATTCGGCATATATTAAATATTCTGCTGTTAGCCTACCCTGTTGAATACTTCCTTCTGGAAGTTGTATTTCTCACATCTAAATACAACATATCCAAACAACGATAACGCCAGCGGTCTTATCTGGAATCAAAACAGCAATAATTTATTTGTGACCTTCTTTCAGCTATTGCAAAAGATATTGGTTATGATTTTGAGCGCGTTCAGTTACAAACTGCTATCTACTCGCCAATAGCACACGGTGAAATTGAAAACGATCAATTAAAAATAAGAAAGGGTCTGGCATCCATAATCACTGATGAAGGGACTATAAAATGGAGATTGTTGGTGTTCCCAGCCGAGAGGAGAGTTAAGTTCATCGACCCCATCAGGTACTCGCAATATCTGATAAGTGCTAACCTCACCAACTATCAAGGAGTTGATTATGGCTGATTTTCATTCTACCCCAGATATCACCGCTAGCGGAACCGAGCGTCAGCTGCTGGTTGGCTATCGGCCCAATGGCCAGGATACCAGTACACTAAGTCTTACCCTTTCCGGCAAGTAGCTACGCGAAGCGGGGTTCGATACCGGGAAGCCGGTCACGGTTAAGGTGATGGATGGCTGCATTGTATTGCTGCCTCTCAGCGATAAAGAAGAGAAGCTAACAGCCGAATTACGGCATATTCAACAATCGCTGAAAAGCGTCAACAGCACGTTGCAACATGCCTGATAGCGAGCAAGCCCCCGAGTGGCGGCTAGCGCCTTACCCGGGCTACCAGACGGCGCAGAACAGTAGCCCTGCTGAGCGCAGCGCGAGCAGGGAAAATTCCCGCCTCAGAAGTAATAGCCAATATTGACGTTAGTGCGAAAGTACCATTTGCCGCTGCCCTCGGACTGGGTGCTGGTCCAGCCGGTAGCGTTCAGCGCGCCGCCCCACGGATTAACGTTCTTCGCCCAGCTGAGATCGACCCAGAACATCACCGGCAGAGCGAAGACCTGTACGCCAAGGGTGTTCATCTGCGAATCGCTCCAGCCGCTTTTATCTTTCCACAGCACGCTGTAGTCATTGTAAAAACGCAGCTTCGACACGCCGCCCCACTTCACGTCGACATCGCGGGCGACGTTCAGCGACGCGGTCGTCGCTTTCGCCGGGATCAGGTAGGCCGGCGTCAGGCCGTTGCCGCCCATCAGTATCGTATCGTCGCTGACGCCCGCTGGGTTCTTCGGATCGTACTGATAGCGAATCAGCTGCGAGGTCAGTTGCCACGGCCCGTTATGTAACATGCCGTGCACGCCTGCCGCCCAGAAGGTGCCGTCGTCGTCGGTCTCGCGGTTGTGCAACCGCGCCAACGCCAGCGAGCCGCCCAGCTCGTTATTCCAGCCGCCGCCGTGAAAATCCCGCGCAATACGCACATTCACCTGGTCGCGCTTTTCATTATGCTGCTGATGCTGAGTCGGATAGATAGTGTTTTTTAGCCGATCGTAATCGCCAACGTCCGGCGCATAGCGCAAATTCTCCGGTTCCATCCACGGGAAATAGGCCACATCCAGCGACCAGTTATTATCGTGATATTGATAGTTCACGCCGCTACCGGCGCTCACGCCAAAGCCTAAATAAAACGGAATACCGTAGGACCAGCCAAATTGCGGATAAGGTTCAAGGCCAAATGGTTTACCGGGGATCCCCAGTTGAATATTATTATTGTTGTCGAAGCGATACCCTACGTAAGCGCGGTCGATGGCGTATTTACGGTGATCCTGGAACCAGAACCCGGCATCAAAGAAATAATTATCATAGAAGCCGCTGCTGTCGATACGGAAGGTATCAAAACGCAGATGCGGCGGGTTGCGGTAATTACTGCCTTTCCAGTCCTCATAGCGATAGTTCGCCCGCAGCGCGCCGCCGAAATCCAGCCCGGCGAGATTATCCGCGCTGCGCCAGCCGATATGCGGGAACGGCTTGCCGTCGTCCGCCAGCGCCAGCCCGCTGGTCGCGGCTGCCAGCAGCAGAGAAAGGAGTATTTTACGCATAGCACATCCCTCACTTTATTTTTATAAGCGATAAAAGGCCGTCGATTAATATCGACTTATTATTTTGTCTCAGTGGTGAAACTCTTAATTAAATAGCATGATGATTTTATTTTTGTTCCAAATATGAAACTCTGTTTATTATTTGATAGAAGAAAAATCGCACGCAGGATGTCGGGCGTCAAGGTATAAACCTTGAGCCATAACGCAATATTATTATTCTTCCGGAGTGATATTAATATTTGCGACATGGAAAGGAAAAGGGTCTCAGATATGAAACAAAAAATACTTCCAGGTAATGACTATCGCTATATGGCGTACTGGTAATTAGCTAACTCTTTTACCGTCATCGGCAAGCCCTGCTTTAGCAGCATCTCCAGGAACTCATCGACGGTCATTGGAGGATGCTTGAGAGACTGCCGCTGCCTTCTCACCGCTTCCAACGCCAGTGCATGATTTAGGTCGAACAGATCCGATATGAAAACATCAGGATGAAGTGTTTCAATTTCAAATGGAAGCAATGATTCTGCTGGAAAGTCTTTATGATTTAACGTAACGATAATTTCAGCCTTCGCTCTGATTGCCGCAGCAAGGACATGCCGATCGTCAGGGTCGGGTAAAACTAGTCCGTTAATTAATCCTGCAAAACCCGTTACATTAGCATCCGGTAAAGCTGCATTCATGAGATCAACGGTACGACGCAGCGCTTCAGGTGCTATATCGGGCCGATTTATAAGGAGATTCCTGCACCATTCATCGTGAATGAAGCGGCTCCATTTTGGTTGATAAAGTCCAGCGATCCCTAAGTGCATTAATAAATCCCTGAGCCGTGCTGGATATAATACACAAGCATCTAAAATCACCGGATAAGGTGAATGTCGCATTAATACATCCCTAAGTCCTGCGCCTGATCCGCCAGCGCTTGCATCGCGTCCAGGCTTTCCTGTTCCCTACGTTTTTTATACTCCATCAGATCGGCAAACAGAACCCGCCGATGGCGTCCAGTTTTATGAAATGGAAGCTTCCTCGCTTCCAGCAGTTTAACCATATGCGGACGAGAAACATTGAGGATATTCGCTGCTTCCTGGGTGGTGAGTTCAGCATGAACAGGAACAATCTGCACCGCGTTGCCACAAGCCAATTCCCCAAGGATCTCCATCAGCATAGTCAGAGCGCTGGTTGGCAACTCAATAGTATGGGTCTTGTCATCTTCACCCACAATCGCAATACGCTGCGTTTCAAGATGAGTAGAAAGATATGCCGCCAGCTCACGCTGCCCGCGCTGGGCAAGTTCACTCTCCTGCGGATCCGGAAGGTTCAGTTTAGTCATGCGCTTGTCTCCAATGGCCATGTACAAATTATAATCGCAATATTCGAAACTCACAATATTCGAAATAAACGAAACACTCTTATGTCGCATTCGCCGATTTTCACTTTTTTTATATAACTGTTATCGCCGCCGGGCCGTTTTTCCCGACGGTAGACCGGTCTATCCTCGACGCATTCGCACCATGAATCCTCTTTGTAGATCGGAGAACCTATGAAAGCCATTGCCATTACCCAGGCCGCCGCCGACGGCAACAACATCCCCTTTTTACGCGATATCGATCTGCCGGATCCGCAGGCGCAGGGGCACGATCTGCTGGTCGAGGTCAAAGCCATTTCGGTGAACCCGGTCGACACCAAAGTGCGCGCCGGGTTTAATGCCGATAACCCGCGAGTGCTGGGCTGGGATGCGGTTGGCGTGGTGAAAGCCGTTGGCGATGCGGTGACGCTGTTCGCGCTGGGCGATGAAGTGTGGTACGCCGGCGCGCTGGGCCGCCCCGGCAGCAACAGCGAACTGCAGCTGGTTGATGAACGCATCGTGGCGCTGAAGCCGCGCTCGCTGGAGAATGCCGCCGCCGCCGCGCTGCCTCTGACCGCTATCACCGCCTGGGAATTGCTGTTCCACCGCCTTGGCGTGCAGGAAGGCGGTAACGCCGGCGATACGCTGCTGATTGTCGGCGCGGCGGGCGGCGTTGGCTCTATCCTTACCCAGTTGGCCAGCAAACTCACCAACATGACGGTAATTGGCACCGCATCGCGCCCGGAAAGCCAGAAGTGGGTACGCGAGGCCGGGGCGCATCACGTCATCGACCACAGCAAACCGCTCGGTGAAGAACTGGCGAAAATCGGCATTCATGCCGTGACCCACGTCGCCAGCCTGACCAATACCGATCAGCACTTTAACGAACTGATCGCCGCGCTCGCCCCGCAGGGTAAGCTGGCGCTGATTGATGACCCGGAGAGCCTGGACGTGGTGCCGCTGAAAGCGAAAAGCATTTCGCTGCACTGGGAATTTATGTTCACCCGCTCAATGTTTGAGACGGATGATATGATCGCCCAACATCAGCTACTGACCCGCGTCGCCGCGTTGATTGACGATAACACGCTGCGCACTACCCTTGGCGAACACTACGGCACTATCAACGCCGCCAATCTGCAAAAAGCCCACGCTAAGCTGGAAACCGGGCGCTCGGTCGGCAAAATCGTGCTGGAGGGTTTCTAAATGCGCGACGACACCATTGCGCTTATCGCGGTTCTGAAGGCGAAAGCCGGCCAAACCGAGGCCCTGCGCGACGCGCTGCAGGCGCTGCTGCTGCCAACCCGCGAGGAGCAGGGCAATCTCGACTACGCGCTGTTTCAGCTGCGCGACGCGCCGGATACCTTCTACATGCGTGAGTCCTGGCGCGACCAACAGGCGCTGGATGAGCATATCGCTCAGCCCTACTTCCAGGCCTTTATCGGCCAGATGGAGAGCCTGCTCGCCGAGCCGCTGCGGCTGGATTATCTGACACCCATCGCGCCTTGATATCACGAGCGCCTCACCTCAGTGAGGCGCCTTTTTTTAACCCTTCGAGCTGCGCTTTTCTCATCCTGCCTTAGCCAGGCTACGCTTACCCTTGCCGCGCAAAAAACGCTCACCCCTTCCGCTTGATTTATCACGCTATTGCACAAGAGGTAATGCTATGCAGATCAACGCTATAGGTACGTACTCCGCCAGCCAGCCGCTCGAATCGATGTCTATCACCCGCCGCGAACCCGGCCCACAGGATGTGCAGATCGCCATTGCATACTGCGGCGTCTGCCATTCCGATCTCCATCAGGCGCGAGCGGAATGGGCCGGGACACTGTATCCCTGCGTGCCGGGCCATGAAATCGTTGGCCGGGTGACGGCGGTCGGCGATGCCGTCTCAGGTTACGCCGTAGGCGATCTGGTGGGCGTCGGCTGTATGGTGGATAGCTGTAAACAGTGCGAGGAGTGCGCTGAAGGGCTGGAGAACTACTGCGACCATATGGTGCTGACCTATAACGGGCCGACCCAGGACGCGCCAGGGCATACGCTGGGCGGTTATTCACAGCAGATCGTGGTCAATGAACGCTACGTACTGCGGATAAATCATCCCGAAGCGCAGCTCGCCGCCGTCGCGCCGCTGTTATGCGCCGGGATCACGACCTATTCGCCGCTACGCCACTGGCACGCCGGGCCGGGCAAAAAAGTCGGCGTCGTCGGCATCGGCGGGTTGGGGCATATGGGAATCAAGTTGGCCCACGCCATGGGGGCCCACGTGGTGGCCTTTACCACCTCGGAATCCAAGCGCGACGCGGCCAGAGCGTTGGGCGCGGATGAGGTCGTAGTGTCGCGTAACGAAGACGAAATGGCGGTCCACGCCAAAAGCTTCGATTTCATCCTCAACACCGTGGCGGCGCCGCATAATCTCGATGCCTTCACCACGCTGCTAAAACGCGATGGCACCATGACGCTGGTTGGCGCCCCGGCCACGCCGCATCCGTCGCCTGAAGTGTTCAATTTGATCTTCCGCCGCCGCTCGATTGCCGGCTCGATGATCGGCGGTATCCCGGAAACCCAGGAGATGCTCGACTTCTGCGCCGAACACGGCATCGTCGCCGATATCGAGCTGATTCGCGGCGATCAGATCAACGAAGCCTGGGAAAGAATGGTCAAGGGCGACGTGAAATATCGCTTCGTGATCGACAGTTCGACCCTCGCCGGCTAAACACCGCGGCGGAAAGTCCGCCGCCACTCCGTCGGGCTGACGCCAAAACGCGCTTTAAACTGCTGGCGCCAGGTGACGGCGGAAAGATAGCCCACCGCTTCCGCCACCTGCTCGACCGGTAAATCCCCCGCTTCGAGCAGGCTCTGGCTACGGCGCAGGCGCTCGGCGGTCAACCAGTCGGCGATGCTCATCCCGGTCGCCCGGGCGAAGTGGCGGGTCAGCGTACGGCGGCTCATCGCCACCACCTCGGCCAGCGAATCAAGATTATGCGGTTCGGCAATGTGCTGCTGCAGATAATCCAGCAGACAGTTCATCCGCGCATCGCGGGTGTTGCGCGGCACCGGCTGGGCGATAAACTGCGCCTGGCCGCCCTCGCGGTGCGGCGGCACGATCATCCGCCGGGCGATCTGGTTGGCGGCGAGGCTGCCAAAACGCTGGCGAATGATATACAGGCAGCAATCTAGCGCCGCCGCGGTCCCCGCCGAGGTAATCACCTTCTGGTCATCGACGTACAGGGCGTTGATATCGAGCCGCACCTGCGGAAACAGGCGCTGGAAATCCTGCTCGAACTCCCAGTGGGTCGCCGCCCGCTTACCGTCGAGTAGCCCGGCGTAGCCAAGGACGAACGCGCCGAGGCACAGGCCGACGATTTCCGCGCCGTTATCGCGCGCTCGAACCAGACTCGCGTTCAGCGCCTGCGGCGGGCGCTGGTTGACCTCGCCCCAGTAGGGCACCACCACGATATCGGCCTGTTCCATCGCGGTAAAATCGCCGCTGGCGTACAGCGCAAAGCCGTCGCGGGCGCTGAGTAATCCCGGCTGTTCGGCGCAAATCTGCAGATTAAAACGTTTGGTTTCCGAGACCGTATCGCCAAACAGCATACAGGGGACGGCATAATGAAACGGGCTAAAGCCCTCTACGGCGACAATCGCCACGTCGGTTAATGTCATCATCCCTTCCCCTTGAGCAGATTAATAAACAACGGTTTCCCCATCCTGCGGAATACTCACTACCCCGGCAATCTGATTATCCGCGACGTACTGGCGCATCTCTTCGCGGCTCACCAGACAATGGTTAACCGCCTCCAGGTGGATGGCCATGATTTTCGCTTCCGGCAGGGCGAAATGCGCCTTCAGCAGATCCTCTTTACCCATGATGATCGGGCCAAAGCCGATAACGTGAGCGTAACCGGCGTTAAGCACCACCACATCCGGGCGCAGCTTCAGCATGTCGGCTTCGATCTCATCACGCCAGATGGTATCGCCGACCAGCCACAGCGTCTTCTCCTGCGGATGACGGAACACCACGCCGCAGGCCTCGCCCAGACGTTCAGCCATCGCCGGTACCGCGTAGGTACGGTCGCTGCCATGTTGCCCGGAAGTGGTTTTCTGCAGACTAACGCCAGCAAATTCACTGTCTGCCGACAGCAGGCGGATATCCTGAAATCCCTGGCTGCGCAGCAGCGCGGCGTCGGCCTCATGCTGGACGAAAACCGGCAGGGCTTTCGGGATCGCCGCGATCGCCGCCTCGTCCCAATGATCGTCATGGGTATGGGTGACGATAACCGCGTCAACGTCGATAATCTTTTCGCGGGAAAACGGCAGCGCCACCAGCGGATTACGTAGCTCGCTGCGCGCGGTTCCGGGAAAGCCCGGCCAGGCGCCTTTGTCCGCCAGCATGGGGTCGATCAGGAACTTTTTACCAGCGTATTCAATAATCTGTGTAGCATTGCGGATATGGGTGATGTTCATGTTAGCGTTCCTCTGTGGGGTAATCTGACGAACATCGTACTGAGTACCAGCCTGGCGCAATATGGGCGTTTGGGCAATGATCGATGAAATCGGGCCAACCTGCGACGGTTGCCAATCACAGCCGGCTATGTTGTTCTGAAGGTTAAACTTTCTACAGGAATGGCAGGATGAAGAAGAAACTAACCGCCGCCGATATGCACAACCCGCAGGTCATCGCCGAGACGCCGTGGTTCAGCATGCGCAAGGTAGGTATTGATGTCGCCCCCGGCGAGCGGCGCGACTTTTATTCCATTCACTACCCGCGCCCGGCGGTCGGAATTGTGGCGCTCCAGGATGACAAAGTGCTGCTGATTCGTCATTACCGCTATCTGATCGATAAGGTGGTGTGGGCTATCCCGTCAGGCGGCATCGATGAAGGTGAAGAGCCCGCCGTCGCCGCGCTGCGCGAACTGCGCGAAGAGACCGGCTGGCAGGCGCAACGCGCTGAGGAAATCATCCGCTACAACCCGTCATACGGCAGCAGCGACCAGCTGTTTATCACCTGGCTCGCCACCGATTTAAGCTGGGTTGGCATGGACGCAGATCAGGATGAAGTGATGGAAACCGGCTGGTTTACCTTCGAGGAGATAAACCAGCTGATCGCCCGCGGCGAAATGCCGGACGGGCTGTCTCTGGTGCCGCTACTGCACCTGATGGCGCAGCGTAGATGATTACCAGCCCGGTACCGCGCCGCCGTTGAAGATGGTTTCTGCCGCCTTCACCACTTCCGGCGACTGGTACGACTGCATAAACTCTTTCACGTTTTCGGCGTCTTTATTGTCTTCACGCGCCACAATGATGTTCACGTACGGCGAGTTTTTGTCTTCAATAAAGATGCCATCGCGCACCGGCGATAACCCGGTTTGCTGCAGGTAGGTGGTACTGATAATAGCGACATCGACCTTCGGATCGTCCAGCACCCGCGGCAGCTGCGCGCCCTCCAGCTCCATAATTTTCAGGTTTCGCGGGTTACTGGTGATATCCACCGCCGTCGGCAGCAGGCCGGTACCCGCTTTGAGGGTAATCAGCTGCTCTTTTTGCAATAACAATAGCGCGCGGCCGAGGTTGGTCGGGTCATTGGGAATGGCGATGGTCGCGCCATCTTTAATATCGGCAACGGATTTAATCTTGCGCGAATAGCCGGCCATGGGAAAGACGAAAGTATTGCCGATGGCCACCAGGTGGTAGCCGTGCGCTTTGTTGTCTTGTTCCAGATAGGGACGATGCTGGAAGACGTTGGCATCCAGCTCCCCGGCGTTGGTAGCATCGTTCGGCAACAGCGAGCCGCTAAAGCCCACCAGCTCGACGTCGAGGCCATACTTTTCTTTCGCCACCTTCTTCGCCACTTCCGCCACATCCTGTTCCGCACCGTTAATCACGCCGACTTTTATGTGTTTGGCATTGTCATTCTTCTGGTCACAGCCCGCTAACAGCAGGCCAGCCAGCATCACTGCCGCCGCCGTGCGTAAACGCCATTTCATCGTTAGTACCCCGTCAGTCCATGGAAAATCATTATTATTTTTCGAGCAAAACTATAACGATTTTGTGCTCGATTTTTAAACACGAAAAGGTATCAATAAGATGAAAATCGTCTAAGCGCGGAATGAAGCGATGGCCAGCAGCTCCCCGGTAGCGCTTACGCTTACCGGGGCTACCGGCCGAATGCCCAACCATAGCCCGGATGAGGCATTAGCCGACATCCGGGACTCTTCCCCGGTAGCGCTTACGCTTACCGGGGCTACCGGCCGAATGCCTAACCGTAGCCCGGATGAGGCGTTAGCCGACATCCGGGACTCTTCCCCGGTAGCGCTTGCGCTACCGGGGCTACCGACCGAATGCCCAACCGTAGCCCGGATGAGGCGTTAGCCGACATCCGGGACTCTTCCCCGGTAGCGCTTACGCTTACCGGGGCTACCGGCCGAATGCCTAACCGTAGCCCGGATGAGGCGTTAGCCGACATCCGGGACTCTTCCCCGGTAGCGCTTACGCTTACCGGGGCTACCGGCCGAATGCCCAACCGTGGCCCGGATGAGGCGTTAGCCAACGTCCGGGACTCTTCCCCGGTAGCGCTTACGCTTACCGGGGCTACCGACCGAATGCCCAACCATAGCCCGGATGAGGCATTAGCCGACATCCGGGACTCTTCCCCGGTAGCGCTTACGCTTACCGGGGCTACCGGCCGAATGCCTAACCGTAGCCCGGATGAGGCGTTAGCCGACATCCGGGACTCTTCGCCGGTAGCGCTTACGCTTACCGGGGCAACCGTAGCCGGGGAAATACGCTTAACTCAGGTCAACGTTTTTGCTGGCGAACAGCCAGGTGAGGACAAAACCGCATAGATACGAAACCACCAGACCGCCGGCGTACACCGCCATCCCGGCATAAATTCCGCTTCCGGAGGTCATCAGCGGCAACGCCACCAGCCCCGAGGGGCCGAACACCGTGTTCAGGCCGACCGGCAGCCCCAGCCAGGCAATCAGGCCCACGAAGAAACCGCCGCAGGCGCCGCCGATACAGGCGGTAATAAACGGTTTCATACGCGGCAGGGTTACGCCGTAAATCAGCGGTTCGCCAATGCCGAGGAAGCCTGGAATGATCGCTCCTTTGATCTGGGTTCGCAGCAGCGAATCGCGCTTCGCGCGCCAGAACAGCGCCAGCGCCGCACCCACCTGCCCGGCCCCGGCCATCGCCAGGATCGGGAACAGCGAGTTAAAGCCCTGCGCATCCACCAGCGCAAAATAGACCGGCACAAACCCCTGATGCACGCCGAACATCACCGCCAGCAGGAACAGCCCGGCCAGCACCGCCGAGCCAAACGGATTGCCGTTAAGATGCAGGAACAGCCACGACATACCGGTAAACAGCCAGCCGCCAATCGGCATAATCACCGTAAAGGTCACCGCGCCCATAATCAGCAGCGTCACCGCCGAGGTGAGGATCATATCGAGGTTAGCGGGCATTATCCGCCGCACCTGACGCTCCACCCACGCGCCAAGAATCGAGGCGATTAGCACGCCGATAATATTGCCGCGCGGGTCGATACCGTGGCCGAAGAAGGTCGAAATTCCGGCGTAGAATCCGCTGGTTGCTTCCGGGTTGTAGCCCAGCACGAACAGCGAGGCGATAATCGCGCCGTTCACGCCCGAACCGCCGAAGGCTTTCTGAGCGTTATAGCCAATCAGGATACTCAGGAAGGTAAACATCCCTTTGCTGAATACCTTCATGTAGCCAATCAGCGCCACCAGGCTGGCGTTAGGGTGCGCGTTCTCCAGCACGAAGATTTGTTCCGCCAACGTGGCAAAGCCCAGCAGCAGACCGACGGCGATGAATCCGGGGATCAACGGCGTAAAGATAGTGGCGAACTTCGCGAGAAATTTCTGTACCCCGCTGGTCTGTTTGCTCTTCAGCGCCTGCTTTTTTTCCGCCGCCACATCCGCCAGCGAGGCGGCTGCCTGCGGCGCCGCGTCCATCAGGCCGTTCATCATTTCCGCGGCGGTCTGCGCCTTGCCGGGGCCTAATACCACCTGGAACTGTTCATCGCTGACGATAACCCCCATCACGCCGTCAATCTGGCGAATGGCGGCGCTATCGGCCAGGCTTTCATCGCGCAGGGTCAAGCGCAGGCGCGTCATGCAGTTACCCGCCTGCGCCACGTTTGCGGCCCCGCCGACGTGGGCCAGGATCCGCGCTATCATCTCTTTCGTTATTTTTGCCATTGCCTGTTACCTGTCTGTCGGCGCTCAGGTGTTGCCTAGCGCCTTGCGGATATAACCGTTGTTTTTCGCCAGCAGCGACTGCGCTTCTGCGGCGCTTAAGTCAGCCAACACCATCACAATCGCCGTCTTACAGTGGCGGCCGCAGGCATCCAGCGCATTCTGCGCGGTGGCGCGATCGCAATCGGTCGCTTCCATCACGATAGACACCTGGCGCTCAATCAGCTTGGCGTTGGTCGCTTCCACATCAACCATCAGGTTGCTGTAGACCTTGCCGATGCGGATCATCGCCCCAGTGGAGATCATGTTCAGCACCAGTTTCTGTGCGGTGCCGGCTTTCAGGCGGGTCGATCCGGTAACCACTTCCGGGCCGACCACCGGGGTAATTGCGACATCCGCCAGCTGCGCCATTTCACCGTGCGGGTTACAGCTGACGATAGCAACAAACGCATTCTGGCTATGGGCGTATTCCATCGCGCCAATGACGTACGGCGTACGCCCGCTGGCCGCCAGCCCCACCAGCACATCACGGTTGCTGAAGTTAAGGTTCTGCAGATCCATCGCCCCTTGCGCTTTATTGTCTTCCACGTTTTCCACGGCGCTCAGAATCGCTTTATGTCCGCCGGCGATAATCCCCACCACCTGCTCCGGACGGGTGCCAAAGGTTGGCGGGCATTCGCTGGCGTCCAGGATACCCAAACGCCCCGACGTACCGGCGCCGATGTAAATCAGCCGCCCGCCGGCCCGCAGCGCCGCCGCCACTTTATCCACGACTTCCGCTATCTGCGGCAAGTAAGGCGTTATCGCCTGCGCCACCAGCTGATCTTCATGGTTTATCACCGTCAGCATGTCGACGGTGGAGAGGGTGTCAATGTTGGCGCTGTTGGCGTTGCGTCGCTCGGTCAGCAGTTTGCTCAGGTCGATACTCATAAAAACCTCGTTATTCTCAGTTGCGCGCAGTATAAGGAATTTTTTATTCCATTCATGTGAAGAGTATCACGATTAATACGCTGGGGATAATAGGAGAATTGTAGGTATATCCAGAGATGTTGCGGTAATAAAGGTGGAATATTTTATTACCGCAACCTGGAGTTAACGCATGTGCCAGGAGTGATTAAGGTGCTATAACGCGTCCGAAGAGGAACATTAACTGGCGCCGCCGCCCAGCGATTGCCAGAGCGTAATGCGGTTATTGAGGTCGGTCTGCTGCAGCGACAGCAGCGTCGCCTTCGCCGACCATAGCGTCCGCTGGGCGGTCAGCACCGACAGATAATCGCCGACCCCGGCCTGGTAACTCTTCATCGCGATATCCAGCGACTTCTGCTCGGCGGCAACATACTGCTGCTGGGCATCGAGCTGTTCACTCAGCGTTTCCCGGCGCGCCAGCGCATCGGCAACGTCCTTAAAGGCGCTCTGAATGGATTTCTCGTAGGTGGCAATCAGCCCCTTTTTCTCAGCCTGCGCATAGCGTAGCTGCGCCAGATTACTGCCGCCGGTGAACAGCGGCAGGCTGATGGACGGGGCGAACGACCACACCTGCATGCCATGGCTAAACAGCGACGATAGCGAATCGCTGCCGACCCCGGCGCTGGCGGTCAGCGAAATGGAGGGGAAAAAGTTCGCTCGCGCCGCACCGATATCGGCATTAGCGCTCTTGAGATTATGTTCCGCCTCCTGAATATCCGGCCGGCGCAACAGTACCGATGATGATACCCCCGCCGGCACCAGCGCGATGCTGTTATCCCCCAGGCTCTCCAGCGTACCGGGCAGCAGGCTCTCCGGCGCGGTTTCCCCCGCCAGCAGGTTAATGGCGTTTTTATCCTGCGCCACCAGCGTACGGTAGCTGGCGACGCTGGCTCGCGCCTGCTGATAGACGCTTTCCGCCGAACTTAAATCACCGGCGGAGGCGATGCCCACCGCCATCTGGCGAGCGACGATTTTGCGCGAGTTCTCCGCGCTATCCATCGTCTGCTGCGCCAGCGCCAGATTGCTATTATCCGTCGCCAGCGTCACCCAGGCGGTGGTCAAATCGGCAATCATCGTCAGTCGGGTATTTTGCGCGGTGAATTCGCTGGCAAGCCAGCTTTCTCGCGCCGCACGCGACAGGCTCTGGTTCTTGCCGAACAAGTCCAGTTCGAAGCTCGAGACCGCGCCGTCAGCCTGCGAGGTAGAACTTAAGCCGCTGGCGATCGTTTTGCTGCGGGTATGGCTCAGCTCGGCATCGACGGTGGGAAACAACGATGCGCGCGTTTCGCCATACTGGGCGCGAGCGGCTTCAATATCGGCCAATGCTTTTTGCACATCGCGGTTGCTATTAAGCGCGATGCTGACCACTTTTTTTAACCGCACATCATTGACCACTTTTTGCCAGTCGCCGACCACCGCCGTTGATTCGCCGTGTGCGCCGGGAAGGGTCGCCGGCACCGGCGCGGCCGGGCGCTCGTAGTGCGGGTCAAGAGAGACACAGCCCGCGGTCAGGAGCGCGATAAACATTAAACTCAAACGAAACATAACTTACTCCTGAGAAGGACGTGGGCGGGTAAAGAGACGCTTCACCAACACAAAGAACAGCGGGACGAAGAACACCGCTAGCAGCGTCGCCGTCAGGGTGCCGCCGATAATCCCGGTACCAATCGCCACGCGGCTGTTGGCCCCGGCGCCGGTAGCAATGGCCAGCGGCAGTACCCCGGCGATAAATGCCAGCGAGGTCATGACAATCGGACGCAGACGGGTCTGCGCGGCGCGGATCGCCGCCCGCGAGAGCGAATAGCCCTCATCCACCGCGGATTCAGCGAACTCAACGATAAGAATGGCGTTCTTCGACGACAGGCCAATGGTCGTCAACAGCGCCACCTGGAAATAGACGTCATTACTTAAGCCGCGCAGCGTGGCCGCCAGCGCCGCGCCAAGCAGGCCTAACGGGATGACCATGATCACCGAGAACGGCACTGACCAGCTTTCATACAGCGCCGCCAGGCACAGGAACACCACCAGAATCGAAATGGCGTACAGGCTCATCGCCTGGCCGCTGGCCAGTTTTTCCTGTAGCGAAATACCGCTCCATGCCCAGGTGGAACCCGCCGGCAGGCTATCGGCCAGTTTTTCCATTTTGTCCATTGCCGCCCCTGAGCTGAAGCCCGCGGCGTTTTCCCCCTGGATCTCAAAGGCGGCCGAGCCGTTGTAGCGTACCAGGCTTTCCGGGCCGTATTCCCAATGGGTGGTGGCGAACGCGGTGAACGGCGTCATGCTGTTATCGCTGCCGCGGACAAACCATTTACCAAGATCGGACGGCACGGCGCGCGCGTCGCTCTCGCCCTGGATATAGACCTTTTTCACCCGGCCGCGATCGATAAAGTCGTTGACGTACGTGCCGCCCCAGGCGCTGGAGAGCGTATCGGTCACGTCGCTGAGCGACAGCCCCAGCGAGACGGCTTTGTTGTTATCGATATCCACCTGCAGCTGTGGCATTTGTGGCAGATCGTTGGCGCGAACCGACTGCAGTTCGCCGCTCTGATTGGCTGCGGCCAGCAGTTGGCTGCGCAGCTTCATCAGGCTATCGCGATCGGTACCCCCGCTGGCCATCAGCTCGAAAGTGAAGCCATTACTTTGCCCAAGGCCGTCCACCGATGGCGGCGTCATAGCGAACAGGGTGGCGTCGCGGATCGCGCCCAGCTCTTTGTTGGCGCGCAGCGCAATGGCCTGCGCGGTATTTTCGTCGCCTTTGCGCTGCGACCAGTTTTTCAATGAGACGAAGGCCATACCGGCATTCTGACCGCTGCCGCTGAAACTGAAGCCGTCGACGGTGAAGATAACCTCGGTATTGGCTTTCTCTTTGGTGAGGAACCAGTTGGTCACCTGACGGCGCACCTCGGCGGTACGCACCGCGGTCGCCCCGGCAGGCAAGGTGTACTGGACCATGATTTCGCCCTGATCCTCCACCGGCAGGAAGCTGCCCGGCAGTTTCCACATCGCCAACGCCATCGCCCCGCAAATCAAGGCGTAAGCGCCCATCATCACCGCGCCGCGGCGTAGGCCGCCGAGTACGCGACGCTGGTAGCCCTCTTCCGTACGCCCCCACAGGCGATTAAAGGCGCCGAAGAATCCTTTGTCATGAGGTTTGGAGTGGCTTAGCAGCGCGCCGCACAGCGCCGGAGTGAGGGTTAGCGCTACCACCACCGACAGCATCATCGCCGAGATAATCGTCACCGAGAACTGGCGATAGATTACCCCGGTTGAGCCGCCGAAAAAGGCCATTGGCAGGAATACCGCCGACAGCACCAGGGCGATCGCCACCAGCGCGCCGGAGATTTCGCCCATCGATTTTTCGGTGGCTTCGCGAGCGGGCAGCCCTTCGTCGCGCATAATACGTTCGACGTTTTCCACCACCACAATGGCATCATCCACCAGCAGGCCGATCGCCAGCACCATGGCGAACAGCGTCAGGGTATTAATGGAGTAGCCGAACAGCGCCAGCACCCCAAAGGTGCCAAGTAACACGACCGGTACCGCTACCGCCGGAATGAGCGTCGCGCGGAAATTCTGCAGGAACAGATACATTACGCAGACCACGAGAATAATCGCTTCAAACAGGGTCTGAATGACGTCCTCGACCGAGATTTTGATGAACTCGGTGCTGTCTTTCGGGTAGGCGATATCGTAGCCCTGCGGCATTTGACGCTGGAATTCAGCGATTTTGCTTTTCACCAGCGTTGCGGTATCCAGCGCGTTGGCGCCGGGTGCCATCATCACCGCAATCCCGGCTGCGGGGTGGCCGTTCAGATTAGCGGTAGCGGTGTAATCCTCGCTGCCCATCTCCACCCGCGCGACATCGCTCAGGCGCACCACCGAACCGTCGGACTGGCTCTTTACAATGATCGCTTTGAACTGGTCAGGAGTTTGCAGCCGCGACTGCGCGCGCACGGTGGCGGTCAATTGCTGGGCATTGGACGACGGTAGCGCGCCGATTTTACCCGCGGAAACCTGCACGTTCTGCGCCTCAATAGCCGACTGTACGTCGGAAGGCATCAACGAGTAAGAGGCGAGTTTGGTCGGGTCCATCCAGACGCGCATCGCGTATTCGGCGCCGAATACCTGCAGGCTGCCGACGCCCTCCACGCGCGCCAGCGGGTCCTGCATATTGCTGACCAGCCAATCGGAGATATCAGAACTGGTGGCGCGGTTGGTTTTGTCATACACCGCGAGGATTAACAGGAAACTGCTTTGCGATTTTTCTACCGTTACGCCAGATTGCTGTACTTCACTCGGCAGACGCGATTCCGCCTGCTGCACTTTGTTTTGTACCTGTACCTGCGCAGTATCCGGATCCGTTCCCTGCTCAAAGGTGACGGTAATACTTACCGTACCATCCGAACTGCTGGTGGAGGTGAAATAAAGTAAGTTATCCAGTCCGGTGAGCTGCTGCTCGATAACCTGGGTGACGCTGTTTTCCAGGGTTTCTGCGGAAGCTCCGGTATAGGTAGCGGATATTTTGACCGCCGGCGGGGCGACGTCCGGATATTGTCCCACCGGCAGCGTGCGGATCGCCAGCGCCCCGGCAAGCATGATAAGGATAGCGATCACCCAGGCAAAGACCGGGCGACGTACGAAGAAACGGGAGAACATCAGGCATTGCCTCCGTTATTTTTGACGGCAACGGCCTTCACCGCTTGTCCGGGGGACACTTTACCGGTGCCTTCGACAATCAGCTTGTCGCCCGCTTTCAGACCGCTCAGCACCAGCCATTTATCGCCGTAGGTATCGCCGGTTTGCACGGTACGCTGCTCAACGTTGTTGTCGGCATTGACAACCAGCGCCGTGGCGTCGCCTTTGGCATCGCGGGTGATACCCTGCTGCGGCGCGAGGATCGCGTCGTTCATGATGCCTTCATCGATACGCGCGCGGACAAACATTCCCGGCAGCAGGACGTGCTGCGGGTTGGGGAAGATGGCGCGCAGGGTCACCGAGCCAGTGGATTCATCGACGGCGACTTCGGTGAGCGCCAGGCGCCCTTTTTCGGGATAGGTACTGCCATCTTCAAGGGTTAACGTCACGCTGAGGGTATCGCTATTGCTGGCCAGGCTCTGCCTGCGTAAGCGCAGGAGATCGACACTGGATCGCGTCAGATCGACATACATGGTGTCGAGGCCGCGGATCGTCGCCAGCGCGGTATCCTGGTCGGCAGAGACCAGCGCTCCCGGCGTAACCGAGGAGATGCCGATGCGCCCGGCAATCGGCGCGGTGACGGTGGTCCAGTTCAGGTTGATGCGCGCGCTCTCGAGCGCCGCTTTTTTCGACTCCACGCTGGCCTTGTCCTGGGCGCAGGCGGAGGCAGCGTCATCGGCATCCTGGCGAGAGACGCCGTTATCTCTGACCAACGACGCGTAGCGTTGGGCTTTCTGGCAATCAGAGACCACCAGCGCCTGGGCCTGCTTCAACGCGGCCGCCGCTTCGTTCCAGGCGGCGCGATAACTGGAGGGATCGATCTGGTAAAGGGCCTGCCCGGCCTTCACCATATCGCCTTCGGTAAACAGGCGCTTCTGAATGATGCCGCCGACCTGCGGGCGCACTTCGGCGCTGAGCGAGGCGGTAGTGCGGCCAGTCAGTTGGCTGACCACCGGCACCGGCTGGGCTTGCAGCGTAACAATTCCCACCTCCGGCGTGGGTTGTTGCGGCGCAGTTGTCTGCGCATTATCGCATCCGCTCAGGAGAAATAATGCTGTCGCGATGGGGGCTATGATGTGTTTCATTTTATTTTCTCAAGATGTAAGACGTCCCCCCGTGAATTAAATCGCGAGGAAAAGAGGGGCGCTGCGGCATTTTCGTCTCAATGGAAATATCGCAATGAAGCTTAGATGTTCCTTAACACTATTATTATTGTGGGGATTCTCAGCCCGCCCTTTCGAAAGTCATGGAAAGGTTATTTCGCTTACTTTGAAGGACAAAATTAAGACAAAAAATAATGGAGAAAATAAGAATATTTTGTGAAAGTCAGTAGAGGAAAATATAACGATAGCCTGTGCAACTGGAGAAACTTAATGGCTCTAATAATTACAAAAAGCATTAATCCCGACGATCAACAAGAATTGTTTGCCGGCCTACGGCAGTATAATCAGCAGTATCTCGACGCAGATCAGTTTGGCGATCTGGGCATTTACTCCCGCGATGAGCAAGCGGTAATGCGCGGCGGGCTTATCGCCAAACGCAAAGGCAACTGGCTGTGTATCGAATACTTATGGGTGAGCGAAGCGACGCGCGGCAATGGTCTGGGCCGCGAGCTTATGCAGGAAGCGGAACAGCAGGCGCAGGCGTTGGGCTGCAGTCATCTCCTGGTCGATACCTTTAGCTTCCAGGCGCTGCCGTTTTATCAGAAATTAGGCTATCAGTTGCAGATGTCGCTGCCCGATTTCCCGCACGCGGGTATGCAGCGCCACTACTTGTCGAAAGCGCTGTAACGATAACCGCGGATAAGGCGCGACTTTTGCGCCGGATGGCGGCTACGCCTTATCCGGCCTACAGTTCTTAGGTAGCCCGGACAAGGCGCAACGCGCCGCCTCCGGGAAAATCCCTGCGCCAGGAGAGTCATAACGCAGAAGCAGTGTCGGCATCTGAATTAACACCTTAACCGCCGACCCCGTGGCCCATTAACGCCAGCGCGTGGCTCACAATGGTCTGCCGGGTTACCGCCTGTAAACGCGGATCGCTATGGATGCGCGAGAACGGCACCAGCACCAGGCTAATCACCGTGGTAAACAGCAGCTCCGGCGCCAGCGCCGGGTTAATTTTCCCCTCCTGCTGCCAGCGACGAACCGTCTCCAGCATCACCTGAAAACGCTCCTCGCCGAAGCGCGCATCCATGTGCTGGCGCAGCATCGGCATCTCGCCGATGATCTCCTGCATCCACAGCGGCGCGAACCAGGCATTTTGCTCCGCCATGTCCGCCAGCGTCTCAACCATCATCGTCAACGCCGTCACCGGATCCTGCGGATGGTCGACAAATATGCGGCTGATATCGTTGCGCAGCGGCATAAAGCGCTCTTCCAGCAAATTCTCAATCAGCGCTTCACGCGACGTAAAATAGTAATTCAGCATCGCCGGCGTCACCCCGGCCTCTTTGGCAATGGCATTTAGCGACACGCGGGCCGCGCCGTGACGAGCAAACAGCGCCAGGGCGATATCGATTAACTGCTCGCGGTTAGCGGTTCCCGGCTTTTTACCGCGTGGCCGACCGGGGCGGCGCGGCGCTTCATTAGCTTTTAGTGCTGGCATATGCTGGCGATCTCTTGACCCGATTCATCATTTCCCTAAATATTAATTATGCATTTAATTAATTTCAAGAGAGTGATGCAATGACATCTGAAGTCGCAAGCCAACCGGCGCCGTCAATCCGCCTGCTGTTCAGCGCCCTGCTGCTGGTGATGCTGCTGTCGGCGCTGGACCAGACCATCGTCTCCACCGCCTTGCCTACGATCGTTGGCGAGCTCGGCGGGCTGGATAAACTCTCGTGGGTGGTCACCGCCTATATCCTCAGCTCGACCATCGTAGTGCCGCTGTACGGTAAATTCGGCGATCTGTTCGGGCGTAAAATCGTGCTGCAGATGGCGATCGTGTTGTTTCTTGCCGGTTCCGCGCTTTGCGGGCTGGCGCAGAACATGACGCAATTGGTACTGATGCGCGCGCTACAGGGGCTCGGCGGCGGCGGCCTGATGGTGATCAGCATGGCGGCGGTCGCCGACGTTATCCCTCCTGCCAACCGCGGACGCTATCAGGGGCTGTTCGGCGGCGTCTTCGGCCTGGCGACGGTTATCGGCCCGCTGATCGGCGGTTTCCTGGTACAGCACGCCTCGTGGCGCTGGATTTTCTATATCAACCTGCCGCTGGGCCTGTTCGCACTGCTGGTCATCGGCGCGGTATTCCACAGCAGCAACAAACGCAGCCAGCATCAGATTGACTGGCTGGGGGCGATTTACCTCAGCATGGCGCTGTTGTGCATCATCCTGTTTACCTCGGAAGGCGGCAGCGTCCATGCGTGGAATGACCCGCAGCTGTGGTGCATTCTGGCCTTCGGCATCGTGGGGATCATCGGCTTTATCTATGAAGAACGGATCGCCGCCGAGCCGATTATTCCGCTGTCGCTATTCCGCAACCGCAGCTTCCTGCTGTGTAGTCTGATTGGCTTTGTTATCGGCATGTCGCTGTTCGGTTCGGTCACTTTCCTGCCGCTCTATCTGCAGGTGGTGAAAGAGGCGACGCCAACCGAGGCCGGGTTACAGTTAATCCCGCTGATGGGCGGCCTGCTGCTGACCTCGATCATCAGCGGCCGGGTGATTAGCCACACCGGGAAATACCGGATTTTCCCGATTATCGGTACCCTGCTCGGCGTGACCGGCATGGTGCTGCTGACCCGTATCACCATTCATTCGCCGATGTGGCAGTTATACCTGTTTACCGGCGTGCTCGGCGCGGGCCTGGGGCTGGTGATGCAGGTACTGGTACTGGCGGTACAGAACGCGATGCCGGCGCAGATGTACGGCGTCGCCACTTCCGGCGTGACCTTGTTCCGCTCGATTGGCGGCTCCATCGGTGTGGCATTGTTCGGCGCGGTCTTTACCCATGTGCTGCAAAATAACCTGCAGAAACTGCTGCCGGAAGGCGCGGTGCTGCCGCCAGCCATGAACCCGGTGGCGGTACAGCATCTGCCTGCGGCGATCCGCCTCGATTATCTCGACGCCTTCGGCGCGGCGATCCATGCGGCGTTCCTGATGGCGGCCTGCATTATGGCCGTCGCGTTTGTTCTTTCCTGGCTATTGAAGGAGGCGCCGCTGAAAACCGCGGCGCATTAAGCGGCCCCGGCAATACGCAGCAAGGACTGGCGCAGCGCCGGCGCGGCAAAATCGATAAATTTCCGCAGCTTAAGCGGCGCCAGCTCCCGCGCGGTATATAACAAATGAACCGGCGCGGGCTCCGGCTCGACGCTTTCCAGCAGCAGACGCAGTTCCCCGCAGCGCAGGCCATCCAGCGCCTGATAGTGCAGCAAGCGGGCCACCCCAACGCCCAGCCGGGCGGCATCGGCGGCGCTCTCCGGCGTGGTGACGGCTAACACCGGCGGCAGATGAATGAGCTGGTCCTCGCGCTCAACGGCGCGAAAGCGCCAGCCGCGATAGGGCATCGGCGATTCAATACGGATGATCGGCATCGCCGCCAGATCGCGCGGACGCTGCGGTTCGCCGTATTTCGCCAACAGCGCGGGATGGGCGCAGGCGACAATGCGCATCGCACCCAGCCGGGTCGCCACCATGCTGCTATCAGCCAGTTCGCCAATCCGTACCGCCAGATCGATATGGTCACCGACCAGATCGGCATTACTGTCGCTGAGTAACAAACGTACGCGAATCTGCGGATAACGGGCGATAAATTCACTAATAACTGGCAGAACGTGCTGTCGACCAAACATGGTCGGCGCGGAGATCACCAGCTCGCCCTTCGGCTCCTGGTATTCACCCGTTGCCCGGCGTTCGGCGTTTTCCACCTCTTCGAGGATCCGCCGCGCAGCGGCGACATAATCGACGCCGGCATCAGTGAGGGTGAGTTTACGGGTGGTGCGCGTCAATAAACGGACTCCCAGCGCGCTCTCCAGCTCGCCGATATTACGGCTCACGGTCGTTAGCGGCATATTCATCGCCCGCGCCGCCGCCGACATACTGCCCAGTTCAGTGACTTTCACCAGCAGCGTCATAGCGCTTAATCGGTCCATTATTCTCCCGTTATCTGGAAAGATGATTACCAGATAAGCAGTATTATCATTTTTCACAGCACAGTCCATGATAGCCCCCTACCTTCAGGAGGCGTTATGGCAGCAACCTTTCTCGATATCGCTATCACCCCGGATGTCATGGATGTGCAACATGAAATGGGCAGCGACCAGCTGTGGCAAACGCCGCACAGCCGCCGTCAGGCGGATCGCTTCGGCGCCAGCGAAGAAGGGATGATCGCTACCCGCGACAGTTTTTATCTGGCGACGGTGTCGCAAAGCGGCTGGCCCTACATTCAGCATCGCGGCGGCCCGCCGGGTTTTCTGCGCCTGCTGGATGACGCCACGCTGGCCATGGCCGATTTCGGCGGTAATCGCCAGTACATTACCACCGGCAACCTGCGCGGCAGCGACCGGGCCTGCCTGTTTTTGATGGATTACCCGCGCCGTGCCAGGCTGAAGATCTACGCTACCGTCGAGGTGCTGGCGGCGGAAGAGCAGCCTGAGCTGCTGGCGTTAGTGACGCCGGCAAACTATCGCGCCCGCATCGAACGCCTGTTTCGTTTTCATCTGCAGGCTTTTGACTGGAACTGCCCGCAGCACATTACGCCGCGCTACAGCGCACAGCAGGTCGCGGAATACAGCCAGAGCCTGCAAGAGCGTATTCATGAACTGGAGCAGGAGAATCAGCGCCTGCAGCATCAATTATCCCCAAAAGGAGAGTCCTGATGAGCGAACAACGTCCCCCGTTACCGCCGTTCACCCGCGACAGCGCAGTGCAGAAGGTGCGCGCCGCAGAAGATGGCTGGAACAGCCGCGATGCGCAAAAAGTCGCGCTGGCTTATACCGTGGATAGCGAATGGCGCAACCGCAGCGAATTTGTCCACGGACGGGGGCAAATCGTGGAGTTTCTGCAGCGAAAATGGCGTAAAGAGCTGCAATACCGGCTGATTAAGGAGCTATGGGCGTGGCAGGATAATCGCATCGCCGTACGCTTCGCCTATGAGTGGTGCGACGACAGCGGCAACTGGTTTCGTTCGTACGGCAATGAAAACTGGCAGTTTGATGAGCACGGCCTAATGGCCACGCGCTACGCCTGCATTAACGATTTGCCGATCGCGGAAAGCGAGCGCCTGTTCCACTGGCCCCAGGGTCGCCGCCCTGACGATCATCCGGGGCTAAGCGAACTGGGACTGTAAACAGGCGCGCGACGACGGGTTAATCGGCTTTCGGGAAGTCCACTACCGTGTCGTTAACCCGGTTCACCATGTTGGTGAACAGGATGGCGCTGACGGCGCTGATGATCTCAATCACCTGCTGGTCGCTAAAACCGGCGTGACGCAGCGCGGCGACATCCGCTTCCGGCAGCGTACCGGTGGTGGTCACCAAGGTTTGGGCGAATTTCACCAGCGCGTCCAGGCGCGCATCTTCCGTATACTCGCCGCGGCGCAGGGCGTGGATTTGCTCGCCGCTGAAACCCGCTTTTTTGGCCATCAGGGTATGGGCGGCCAGGCAGTAATCACAGCCGGTCGCTTCGCTGACCGATAAATTAATCGCCTCCAGCTCCTGCGCGCTAAGGCTGCTTTTATGCAGCATCGCGTTGTGCGCCAGCGCCTGCTGGAGCGCCGCCGGCGAGTGGCCGCCGATGGTCAGATAGGCATTCGGCACTTTACCCATCGCTTTTTTAATTCCGGCGAAAATATCGGCGGCTTTACCGGTGGCATCTTGTTCACGGATATCGGCTAAACGGCTCATGGTGTACTCCTGTTATTTGAGGGTATGTTGTGGCAATGGAGACATCTTAGTGGTCGGCGACGTGCTAGACTGGCGCTCTTCGTCTCATTTTTTTGTCTTATCGTCTCAGGAGTCGCATGGATAGTTTGAGCCATCTGTTGACGCTGCTGGCCCCACGTTGCGAAGTGAATCTGCATTGCCGTTTCGGCGGCCGCTGGCAGGCCGGACACGATCAAATGCGCGCGGGCGTGGTGCCGTGGCACTTTGTGTTGCGCGGCGAAGGGCGTCTAACCGTCGGTCATCAAACCCGCCACATGCGCGCCGGCGACGTGATCCTGCTGCCGCACGGTTCGCCGCATCTGATGGAGAGCCTGGTGGAGTGGGGCCAGGTACTGCCCGTCGCCCATCGCTTTAACGGCACGCTAACGGAAGTGCGTACCGCCGTGGAAAGCGACGCGCTGGAGATGCTCTGCGGCGAGTTTTACTTCGGCCCGCACGTCAACTGGCTGTTCGCCGAAGAGTCGGCGCTTATCCATTTACATACCGATGAGCGCGAAGATTGCCCGGAACTGAATATTTTGCTTAACGTGCTGGTACGCGAAAGCCTGGCGGAACATCCCGGCGGTAGCGCTATCGTGCGCAGCCTTGGCGATACGCTGCTGGTGCTGCTGTTACGTACCCTGCTCGGCGCGCAGGAGCCGCCGGGCGGCCTGCTGCGCCTGATGAGCGATGCGCGGCTGATGCCGGCCGTTCTCGCGGTGCTGGCCGCGCCGGAACAGCCGTGGACTATCGAGAGCATGGCGGCGCGGGCGTTTTTATCGCGCGCCACCTTCGCCCGCCATTTTGCCCGCGTCTATCATCTGACGCCGCAGGCGTGGCTGTCGCAGCTGCGGATGGCGATGGCCGCTCGCCTGCTACATCTCGATCGCCAGGCGCGGCTGGAAGTGATTGCCGAACGCTGCGGTTTTCAATCACAGGCTTCATTTGCGAAAACCTTTAAAAAACACTACGGCATGACGCCGGGCGAGTGGCGTCGGCAGTAAAGCGCGCGCCGCGTCGCGCCGTGCTATGATTCCTGCTTTGCGCTATTTCACGCGAGGGAAAAATGGGTTCCAGCAAAAGAGGGATGTTGAACGTATTGATCGCCGCCGTCCTGTGGGGCAGTTCCGGGGTCTGCGCGCAGTACATTATGCAGCAAAGTCAGATGTCATCGCCCTATCTGACCATGATCCGCCTGCTGTTCGCCGGGCTGATTTTGCTGATGCTCGCCTTCGTTCACGGCGACAAAATTTTCCGCGTTATGCAAAACCGCAAAGATGCCCTCAGCCTGCTGTTTTTCTCGCTGGTCGGCGCGTTAACCGTGCAGTACACCTTCCTGATGACTATCGAGAAGTCGAACGCCGCCACCGCCACGGTGCTACAGTTTTTGTCGCCGACGATTATCGTCGCCTGGTTCGCGCTGGCGCGTAAGGCGCGGCCCAGTCCCTTTGTGCTACTGGCGATTGGCACCTCGCTTGCCGGCACCTTCCTGCTGGTCACCCACGGCAACCCAACCTCGCTCTCCATCTCGCCGGCGGCGCTGTTCTGGGGGATCGCCTCAGCCTTCGCGGCGGCGTTTTATACCACCTATCCCTCAACGCTTATCGCCCGCTACGGCACGCTGCCGATCGTCGGCTGGAGCATGCTGATTGGCGGGGCGATGCTGTTGCCGTTTTATGGCAGCCAGAGCGCGAACTTTGTAGTGAACGGCCGTCTTCTGCTGGCGTTTTTCTATCTCGTGGTGATCGGCACCTCGCTGACCTTCAGCCTGTATCTCAACGGCGCTCAGAAAATTGGCGGCGCGAAAGCCGGGATCCTCAGCTGCGCCGAGCCGCTGAGCAGCGCCCTGCTCTCTCTATTGCTGTTGGGCATTACCTTTACTCTGCCGGACTGGCTGGGGACGCTGTTGATTCTCTCTTCGGTCATTCTTATCGCGGTGGATTCCCGGCGGCGGGTACGCGCGGCGTAATAGCAATTGTCTGATTTTAAACAACAAAAAATGTCTAACATTTGCGCAATTCACCTGCTGCGCATATAGTTGACTGAAGCGAAAAGTGAAGGAGAAGCGCCATGAAAGCGTGTTGGATGTTGTGTCTGGTTACTGCCCTTAGCGCCAGCGCGGCGTGGGCCGAATCGCCGCTGCAAAGCCTGCAGTTTGAGCAGCAAAAACAGCAGGTGTTGAAAGCGGTGAAGGAAAAATGCGCCCCGGCGAGCACCCTCAGCGATAACGATTTCGCCAATAAAATCCTCGCCTCGAAAGACAACCAGAGTTACGTTCGCGAAGCGACGCTGGCGAAAGAGCGCAATAATCAAAAAGGCTATCTGGCCGCCATTGATAAAATTCGCTGCCCGGGTAAATAACCCGCAGTGATGCAGGCGGATATTCATATGTTTAAAGTACTACCCCTCCGCCTGCAGCACTGTCACGACGTGGCGCTCAGCATGAGCAAAGCCAGCACTATGCAGTTGCAACAGTTGAAGGCACAGCTTGCCGCAGAAATGGGGGCGCCTGTAGGAATCCATACCATGGGGATCCCGGCAGCATTTAGCACGCTCGGAATAACTATCAGTCTTGCTATTCCGCAGTTGTGGTTAGGCTACTGCATCCTGAGCGTACTCCATCAGCCTGCCGAAAGCGTGTTTGCGTGGGTAGTGCTGATTTCGTTGCTGATCGCTGGTATCAACGGCATCACGATGTTTATGATCGGCAAAGGCAGCATGCGCGCCGTGCGAGTGCATATTATGTTAGCGGTGATGAGTCTGGTATTAACGGTGGTCTACCTGCTTTACGCACTGAGTGACGCCTCTTACCCGGGAGTTAATCTAACAGCGGCACTGGTGGGCGCCATTATGTTGCTGCTCAGCGGCGTCTGTATCCATTCCACCGCCTTTTATAAGATGCTGTTGTTCACGCTGCATAACCGCGCGTGGCGCCAGTTAATCAAACTCACGCGCTAAATGCGCGACCCGTAACCTGGCCCGATATTAGGGAATAATTAAGTCGCCGCGCAGCAGGCTGCCGCCGGGCTGCGGGCTTTTGCCGATCAGCCAGTTGACGATCCGCGAAGCCATCGCATCCATCGAATACTCAATCGCCGGGATGGTTGGAATACCCGGCATCTGCAGCGAACCCGCGAGACTGAAGACCATCACCTTTTCCGGCACCGCGCGGTTAAACGCCTGCAGCTGCGGCACTACCCGCTGCGCCTGCAGTTCATCGCTCACCAACAGCGCATTAAAGTTCAGGGTAGTGGCGTTATTCATCAGCTCCTGCACCGCCACCGACGACGAGGCGCAGTCCAGGAAGACCAGGTTGCGATTAAACGGCAGGAAGTTCTTCTCCAGCGCATGCTTATAGCCCAGCAGCACCTGGTCGGCAAAGCCGCTCCCCTGCGGATGGATCAGCGCAATCTGCCGCCGCCCCTGATTAATCAGATAATGACAGGCGGTTTCCGCGGCGAAGGCGTGATCGAACTGAATACTGTTCTCGCCATCGCTTTCCAGACAATCAATCAGCACCACATCGGGGCGCTCGATCTGCAGCGGAAAGCGCGCGCCGATGATCAGCACGTCATCGCACAGGCCACAGGTAAGTTCATCCAGCGCACTTAATACGTCGCCGCGGTTATTGGCGAAGCGCAGCAGTAGATGTTTCTGATGCTGGCTGAGCTGTTTTTCCAGGGCGTAGAGATAGCTGGTGGTCTGATTGATGTTGTCCTGCGCGCAAATCACGCCGATACAGCCCGTCGACTGGCTCAGTAAGGATTGGGCAATCATATTAGGCCGGTAGTTAAGCGTTTCCGCCGCCTGGAGCACCGCCTGGCGGCTGGCCTCTTTTACCCCGCGCGAACCGCTCAGCACGCGCGAAACCGTGGCTTTCGATACCCCGGCTAACCGTGATACGTCATTGATTGTCGACATCTTTTTTCCCCTGGCAGGCGCGGTTAGGCCCCTGTAACGCTGTGTCCTGAATCGCTTCAATTATAACCAGCGGCAGTATAGCCGTTTCCTTTTTTATTTGGAAACCGATTTTCCATTTTGGCAAAAAACCACGCCAAATAGACATTATTTTGTGAGCAAAATCTAATTAGTAAGGCCACTAACGATGAGTTATTGACCGCGCTCACAGTTCTGTTTTTTATAAATGGAAACCGGTTTCCGTCTGATATCAAATCATCCTCGCAATAACTTTTTACATATGAGGAAAGCCGTCGATGTACAAGATTATGCTGTGCTGCTCCGCCGGAATGTCCACCAGCCTGCTGGTGAGGAAAATGGTGGATGCCGCAAAGGAACGCGACCTGCCGGTGCAGATTGACGCCTATGGCGTTGCCGAATTTGATATGCAGTTTCCGCAATACCAGGTGGTGCTGCTTGGCCCGCAGGTCAAATACATGCTGAAAATGCTTAGCGAGAAAGCCGCTCCCCTGAATATTCCCGTCCAGCCTATCGATACGATGGATTACGGAATGCAGCGGGGAGATAACGTTCTGAATCATGCCCTGTCGCTGATCGCCGCGGCGCACTAAGAGGTGTTCAAATGAGTTCTCTGTATCAGTCGATGATTGCCGTGATCGAGCAGTCTATTACTCCGCTGGCAGGACGCCTTGGGCAACAGAAATATGTTATCGCCATCCGCGATGGCTTTACCGCCGCATTGCCGTTCATGATCATCGGCTCTTTCATGCTGGTATTTATCTTTCCGCCTTTCTCGCCGGAGACCACGAACGGCTTTGCCCGCGGCTGGCTGGATTTTTCCCAGCAGTACCGTGAACAGCTGATGTTGCCGTTTAATCTCAGCATGGGCGTCATGACCTTCTTTATCTCGGTCGGCATCGGCGCCAGCCTCGGACGCCAGTTCCAGCTCGATCCGGTCATGTCAGGCCTGCTGGCGTTTATGGCCTTCCTGCTGGTCGCCGCGCCCTATGCCGATGGCAAAATTTCTACTCAGTATTTATCCGGCCAGGGCATTTTCACCGCGCTGATCACCGCCATTTACTCCACCCGCGTTTACGCCTGGCTTAAGCAAAACAACGTGACCATTCGCCTGCCGAAAGAGGTGCCGACCGGCGTCGCCCGTTCATTTGAGATCCTCATTCCGGTACTGGTGGTCATCGGTACTCTGCATCCGCTCAACCTGTTCATTGAAGCGCAAACCGGCATGATCCTGCCGCAGGCGATTATGCATCTGCTGGAACCGCTGGTCTCCGCTTCCGATTCGCTGCCGGCGATTCTGCTGTCGGTGCTGATGTGCCAGATTTTCTGGTTCGCCGGTATTCACGGCTCGCTTATCGTCACCGGCATTATGAACCCGTTCTGGATGGCCAATCTGTCGGCAAACCAGGTGGCGCTGGCGGCCGGCGCGGCGCTGCCGCACGTTTACCTGCAGGGCTTCTGGGATCACTATTTGCTGATTGGCGGCGTCGGTTCGACCCTGCCGCTGGCCTTCCTGCTGCTGCGTAGCCGGGTCACGCATCTGCGGACTATCGGCAAAATGGGCATCGTGCCGAGCTTCTTTAATATCAACGAACCGATTCTGTTCGGCGCGCCGATCATCATGAACCCAATGATGTTTATCCCCTTCGTCTGCGTGCCGATGGTTAACGCGGTGCTGGCTTACGGCGCAACCCGTCTTGGCTGGCTGAGCCAGGTGGTGTCGCTGACGCCGTGGACGACGCCCGCGCCGATTGGCGCCTCGTGGGCGGCTAACTGGACCTTAAGCCCGGTGGTGATGTGCGTTATCTGCATGGTGATGTCGGCGGTGATTTATCTGCCATTCCTGCGTGCCTATGAGCGTTCATTAATAAAGAATGAAGTGGAAAAGGCGAAAAGCGTCGCACCTGTCGCCGGAGCCGTTAGCCAGTAATTATTGTCTTACCTGAAAATATGAATTTATGCGGAAAAGGGATTTTCGCCAAATGACCTGATAATAAACTCAATAACCTCAGGAAATATTATGATCTATTTTCTAATAAATTAATCCATCTGTATTAGTCGTTAAATTTCGCCACTGAGAATAAGATATTTATTCTCCGGCGTAGCTGTACCCTGAAAAAAACAAATCAGCTTATTTTGGTTATTTTTATTTTAACCAGAATGGGGCGGTTATTGTCTGCATATATTAATTATTAAAGTGAGATAACCATGAATACAGTTAAAAAGCTGCCATTAGCCATGGCGGTTATCGCCGCGCTGTGCCCAATTTCCGTACTGGCGCAGGAGTTTACCCAGGAGCAGATCGACGCCATCGTCGCGAAAGCCGTCGATAAAGCGCTGGCCGACCGCCAGGCCAAAATCGACGCCGCGGCCAATAAAAAAGTCGACGTGATGACCAACCCGCAAACCACCGCGGCTTCGCCGGATCTGGCGATCCCTTTCGGCCTGAAATTTAGCGGTTACGCCCGCTATGGCGCCCACTTCCAGACCGGCGACCAGAAATATGTCGGCGTCGACGGCTCCTATAACGGCGCCTCGGCGATCGGCCGTCTCGGCAACGAAAGCAACGGCGGCGAATTCCAGATCAGCAAAGCGTTCAAAAGCGCGCAGGGGGCCATCTGGGATCTCAACGTCATGTTTGACCACTGGAGCGACGAGGTTAACCTGAAAAAAGCCTACGTCGGCGTCACCAACGTCCTCGAATCTAACCCCAACGCCTATATCTGGGCCGGCCGCGACTTCCACCAGCGCCCGCAACAGGGGATCAACGACTACTTCTGGATGAACCACGACGGCCAGGGCGCCGGGGTGAAGAACTTCGATATCGGCGGCGTGCAGTTCGACGTGGCGACGGTGTCGCAGGTGAAATCCTGTAGCCCGGAAGTGATGGCCGACGAGACCAACCCGTCGCGCATCACCTGTACCGGCAGCTCCGATACCGGCGACAACGGCCACTACGCGTTGACCACCAAAACCCACAACATCAAGGCCGGGCCGATCGACGTCGAGGTATATGCCAACTACGGCTTTGACTCAAAAGCGGTGGACAGCGACGCGCGCCTCGATGCCTGGCAGGGCGGGCTGGTACTGAGCCATAGCAACGACAGCGGGGTGAACAAAGTTATTCTGCGCTACTCCGACAACTCGGATAACAGCGTCTATAACAAGACCGACGACCTGACCACGGTCTATGCCAGCTTCGAGGGTAGCCATAAATTCACCCAACAGGCGCAGATCGAGTATCTGCTGGCCTTCCACGACTACGACAACGGCAAGGACAATACCGATAACCGTAAAAACTACGGCGCGATCGTCCGGCCGATGTACTTCTGGAACGACGTGCACTCGACCTGGCTGGAAGCGGGCTACCAGCGCGTTGACTACGACCAGGGCGGGGATAACCACGGCTGGAAGCTGACGCTATCGCAGAACATCGCCATCGGCATGGGGCCCGAGTTCCGCCCGATGCTGCGCTTCTATGTGACCGGCGGCCAGGTGGATAACGAGCACACCGCGAAGGTCAACGACACCAGCGACGAGCGGCTGGATTCGTTAAACATCGGCGGCATGTTTGAGGCATGGTTCTGAGGCAATAACCTGTGTCCGCATTTATGCCGGATGGCGGCATAAATGCCTTATCCGGCCTACGGTCCGTGCGGCCTGCCTTTAATTTATTCACCATGCTGGCTGAAACTGCCGGTGTTGGCGGCCTCAAAATCCCCGGTGGCGCTGCCGCTTACCGGGGCTACAGCGCTGAGGCAATCCGATTCCCGGCTGGCGCTACGCTGAGCCGGGCTACAGCTCCGGGTACAAATTATCTCTGGCTTAATCGGCGGGCGATGCGCTCAAGCTTCATCATCAACAGCAGCGTGACGCCCACCAGCACAATGGTCAGCGCCGAGCCATCGGCGATATTACCGCGATCGGTGAGGCTGAAAATGGTCACCGGCAGCGTCGTCCAGCCCGGCGGATAGATCATCACCGTTGCCCCTAGCTCTCCCATCGACAGCGATAGGCTCAGCGCCAGCGCTGAAATCATCCACGGCGTCATCAGCGGCAGCGTCACATGGCGCAGGCGATACCACGGCGAAGCGCCCAGGCTTGAGGCGACGTTTTCAATATCGGCGGAAATCCGCGCCAGCCCGGTCGTTACGTTGCTGAAGGTAAAGGCGGAAATCAGTACAAAGTGCGCCGCCAGGACGATCCAAAAAGTACCGTTCATCTGCAGCGGTCCCTGACTAAATGCCACCAGAATGCCCAGCCCGACGGAAACCGAGGGGATAGCGCTGGGCAGATAAAACGCCAGGCCAAGATATTTCTGTAGCGTCGCGCCATACTGGCGCAGCGCCAGCGCCGCCCACATCCCACACAGCAGCGCCAACAGGCTGGCGCAGAAGCCCACCATCAGGCTCGAAAACAGCGAATCCCACGCCGCGCCGCGAAAGGCGTTAACAAAGTGGGCAAAGGTAAAGCCGGTGGGCAGCAGGCCGTTCCATTGTTTACTCAGGCTGGAGAGTAAAATCACCGCCAGCGGCAGCAGGAAAACGCCGGCAAATAGCGTCACCGCCAGCGCGCCCGCCGTCGCGCGGCCTTTACGCGACCAAATCAACATCGTTAACTCCTTACGCCAGTGCGCGCCGCCGCCAGCCGATAGAGCATAAACAGCCCCAGCGACAGCAGAATATTAATCAGCGCAATCATGCAAGCCACGCTGTAATCCGACTCCAGAATCGCCTTGCTGTAGACCATCATCGGCAGGGTATTAACCCCTTTGGCGCCAATAAACAGCACGATACCGAACTCGTTAGTGGTCAACAGCAGGCACAGGCTGCCGCCCGCCATCAGCGCCGGTAGCGCCGCCGGGAAGATAACCTGGGTAATCACCCGTAACGGGTGAGCGCCGAGAATACTCGCCGCTTCCAGCTGGCTCTTATCTATCTGCCGCAGTCCGGCCATCAGCGGGCGCATCACCAGCGGCGTAAAGACGGTAATCTCCGCCAGAATCACGCCGTTAATCGAATAGAGAAAGTCTACCGGCGGCAGTTCAAAAGCAAACAATGCCATCAGGGTGCCGTTGAGCAGCCCCGCCGAGCCGTAAATAAAGGTGAACGCAAGAGTGATAAGAAAGGTCGGCAGCGCAATAAAAGTATCAATGACCCGGCTCACCAGTTGGCTGCCGGGGAACGGAATAAATACCAGAATCAGCGCCAGCACGCTGCCGAGTACCAGGCAGCCAAGGGTAGCGAACACCGCAATCTGTAAGGTATTGAGCAGCGCGCCAATAAAGCGTTTTGAGTCAATCACCTGCCTGAAGGTCTCGAGGCTCAGGTTGCCGCTGGCGTCGCGTAACGCCTGTTCGGCGATCAGCAGTAGCGGATAGAAAAATAGCGTCGCCAGCACCAGCAGCGGCAATGCCAGCCACAGGTAAGGCCGTAAGTTTCGCGCCGGACGCGCAAGCGTTAGGGTTTGCGCCATCATTGCACCTCGATCAGAACCGCATCGCCAGGTTCGAAGTAGAGCGCCAGCTTGTCCCCCGCGCGCGGCAGCGGGTTCACGTGGGTCATGACGATCCGCACCGCTTCGCCGGCAACATCGCACAGCAGATGCGTCAGATCGCCCTGCCAGTGTACCGAGGTCAGGGTGGCGTTGAGACGATTACTGGTTGCCGATCGCGGCGCCAGGCTCATGTGCTGCGGGCGAATGCATAACAGCTTGTTGTTGCCATGCAGGCCGCCCCGGCTGAAGGCGTTAATCAGGCCGCCGCCGCAGCTCACGCTAACCAGTCCCGGCTCGGTGCTATCCTTCAGCGCCGTCGCCTGCAGAATATTAGCGCGGCCGAGGAATTCGGCGCTAAAGCGGTTCGGCGGATAGTGGTACAGCTCGTGCGTTTCACCGTGGGCAATCAGCGAACCGTCTTTCATGATGCCGATTTTATCCGCCAGGGTCAGCGCTTCGGTCTGATCGTGGGTGACGTAGAGAATGGTCAGTTCCGGCAGTTCGCGATGCAGACGGGCAATCTCTTCCACCATGTTATGACGAATTTGCGCATCCAGCGCCGACAGCGGTTCATCAAGCAACAGTACCCGAGGACGCACGGCAATCGCGCGGGCTATCGCGACGCGCTGCTGCTGGCCGCCGGAAAGCTGATGCGGGTAGCGGGTGGCGTAATCCGCCATACCGACGATTTTTAAGGCTTCAGCCACCCGCTCGGCGATAAGCGCCCTGGGCTGCTTTTGCGCCCGCAGGCCGAAGGCGACGTTATCTTCTACCTTCATATGCGGAAACAGCGCGTAGTTCTGCACCACCATCGCCAGCCCGCGTTGATACGGCGGCAGCTGGGTGACGTCAGTATCGCCGATCACAATCCGACCGCCAGCCGGTTGCACAAAACCGGCGATCGCCCGCAGCACCGTGGTTTTCCCGGAACCGGAAGGGCCTATCAGCGCCAGTACCTCACCGGGTTCAATGGTCAATGACAGCGGTTTTAAGACCACGTTGCCGTGGTATGAAACGCGCAGCGAGTCCAGGGTGATCCCGGAAGTCCCCGCCAGCGACGGGGAGGAAGTGACGGTGGTTTTCATCAACATCAGGCTTACTCGCTATCGGTCACTTGGTGCCAGCGGGCAATGTCAGCCGACAGCGATACCGCGACATCATCCCAGTTCGGCTCCCAGCTCTTCACGCCATCGAGCGCCGCTTTCGCCGCCTTAAAATTAGCGTCATCCGGCGCCACGTCGCTGCGTACCGGTAGGCCCCAGGAGCGCGCGCTGACGCTGGATTGCGCCGGTTTATCCAGCAGGAAATTGATCAGCTTCTTGCCGTTTTCGCTGTTCGGCCCGTTCTGCACCAGCCCGATGGTGTAGGGCAGCGCCAGCGCGCTGCGCTCGCCTTTGTCATCCGCCGGCCAGAAAATTTTAACGTTCGGGTTACGCGCCATCTGCGACAGGTTCATCTGCAGATCGCCATTGGCGACGTACAGCTCGCCTTTGTTGACCAGCGCCGTCAGCTTGCCGGTCGAGGCCGATGGGCCAACATTATTGGCCTGTAGCTTACCCAGATACGCAAAACCGGCGTCTTTACCGCCGAGGCTGTGGAACGCCTGCAGCATCACCGCGGTACCGTCGCCCGCCTGCCCCGGCGTGGAGTACTGCAACTTGTTCTTGTAGCGGCTATCCAGCAGATCCTGCCAGCTGGCCGGCGCGCTTTTCAGCAACTGGCTGTTATAGATAAAGGTCAGATAGTTATTCACCAGCGGCGCGTAACGGTCGTTAGCGCCGGGGATCTGCGCGCTACCCTGCGGGGTAAAGGTTGCCAGCAATTGCTCTTTCGCGGCGCGCTGGATAAACGGCGGCACCGTAACCAACACGTCAGCCTGCGGATTGGTACGCTCCTTCGCCAGACGTTCCACAATCGCGCCGGAGCCGCCTTCCACATACTGCACTTTGATGCCCGTCGCTTTGGTGAAGGCGGCGAACTGGCTCTGATACCAGCTGTTATCGCCGTCATGCAGGCCGTCGGCGGAGTAAACCGTGACGACGCCGTCCGCCCAAACCGGAGAGCTGGTCAGCGCGAACAGGGACAGCAGAGCAAGTCGGGAGAGTTTCATCGTTTAAGCCTCATCGGATAGTCAGTTATTCTGGTGTAGACCAGATTTGCCTTCACGCTACCGGGGGTTTATGACAAAACGATGAAAGAAGTGTGTCGAAAGAGTTAAAACGAGGGGAAGTTCGTAGCCCCGGCACGCGCTAGCGCCCCGGGGAGATCAAAAAATTTAACCAATAAAATCAATGGGTATCGACTTCGATCCGCAGGCTGTCATGCCGCCAGTATTCAATATCGTAATCGAGAATACGCCCGTGCTGATCGTAATTCAGCCGGCGCAACAGCAGCGCCGGGCGCCCTTCCATCACCCCCAACGCCTCTGCGGCCTGCGGCGGCATTGAGGTGGGATAAAACGACAGATGCATACTGGTATAGATCAGGTCGTACTGTGTTTGATAAATCTCGGTCAGACTGCCGTTGAGATCGTGGCGCAGCAGCTCAGGCACCCGCGCGGGCAGACAGTGGTTTTCGCAGTAGCACACCGGCCGGCCGTCGGCATAGCGCAGCCGGGTCAGCAAATAGACCTGATCGAAGGGCTGCAGCGCCAGCGGCGCCATCACATCCAGCGGCACGGCAGCCAGGCGGCCATCAAGCAGCACCGTTTTCGGCTCGCGCCCCTGCTCGAGACACAGCTTGTGGAAGTTGGTGTTCTGCGTCGGATCCAGCCATAGACGCTCCGGCGTCACAAACCAGCCGCGGCGGTCGGCGCGGTAAATCACGCCGCTGGCCTCCAGCTGCGCCAGGCTCTCACGCACCGTAATCCGGGTCGTGTTGAACAGCGCGCACAGCTCGCGCTCGGAAGGCAGCTTGTCACCGCTTTTCAACGCGCCGTTTTGAATACGCGCCTGCAGCTGCGCCTTAATCATCAGGTATTGCGGCATCTCGCCAGAGGGTGATTTCATGTTTACTCACTGCCACTTTTCGTGCGCTCATTATACATAGCCAGATGAATTTTTTGTTGCAGCGCCACATTTCCTTTGACCCTGCCCCGGCTTTGTCTCCATGATAAATGCAAATCTGGTATAGACCAAATGGTGAGACAAATGACTTCACGGAACTACCTGCTGCTGACCCCCGGCCCGCTAACCACCTCCCGTACGGTGAAAGAGGCGATGTTGTTCGATAGCTGTACCTGGGATGATGATTACAATCTCGGCGTGGTACAGACCATTCGCCAGCAGCTGGTACAGTTGGCTACCCCGGCCGACGGTTTTACAGCGGTGCTGCTGCAGGGTAGCGGCAGCTACGCGGTCGAAGCGGTACTCGGCAGCGTCATCGGCGAACAAGGCAAAGTGCTGATCGTCAGCAATGGCGCCTATGGCGCGCGTATGATTGAGATGGCGCAAATGATGGGCATCGCCTGCCACCCTTACGACTGCGGCGAAGTCTCCCGTCCGGACGCGGCGGCGATCGAACAGATCCTGCAGAACGACCCGGCGATCACCCATATCGCGATGGTACATAGCGAAACCACCACCGGCATGCTGAATCCGATCGAAGAAGTGGCCGAACTGGCGAAACGGTACGATAAACGCTATATCGTCGATGCGATGAGCAGCTTTGGCGGCATTCCGTTGGATATCGCCGCGCTGAATATTGATTACCTGATAAGCTCCGCCAACAAATGCATTCAGGGCGTACCGGGCTTTGCCTTCGTGATTGCCCGCGAAGCGGAGCTGGCCGCCTGCAAAGGCCGTTCACGCTCGCTGTCTCTGGATCTGTACGCCCAGTGGCGCTGCATGGAAGATAATCATGGCAAGTGGCGCTTCACCTCGCCGACGCATACCGTGCTGGCCTTCGCCCAGGCGCTGAAAGAGCTAGCGCAGGAAGGCGGCGTCAGCGCCCGCCATCGGCGTTACCGCAACAACCAGCGCCGGCTGGTCGCCGGAATGCGCGCGCTCGGCTTCCGGCCGCTGCTCGACGATAGCCTGCACTCGCCGATTATTACCGCCTTTTATTCACCGGATGCGCCGCAGTACCGCTTTCACACCTTCTACCAGAAGCTGAAAGATCAGGGCTTCGTTATCTATCCGGGCAAAGTATCGCAAAGCGACTGCTTCCGCATCGGCAACATTGGCGAAGTCTACGACGCCGATATCACCGCCCTGCTGGCGGCTATCGACAACGCCATGTACTGGAAACAATAAGGAACCGCCATGAACCGTATTAGCGCACTGATCCTTGACTGGGCAGGCACCACCGTAGACTTCGGCTCTTTTGCCCCGACGCAAATTTTCGTCGAGGCCTTCCGCCAGGCCTTCGATATTGAGATCACCCTTGAAGAGGCCCGCGTGCCAATGGGGCTTGGCAAGTGGCAGCACATTGAGGCGCTGGGCAAACTCCCTGCTGTCGATAGCCGCTGGCAGGCCAAATTTGGCCGCGCGATGACTGCCGCCGATATCGATGCGATCTATGCCGCGTTTATGCCGCTACAAATCGCTAAGGTTGTCGATTTTTCCACACCGATTGCCGGCGTTGTCGACACCCTCGCCGCGCTACGCGCCGGGGGTCTGAAGATTGGCTCCTGCTCGGGTTATCCGCGCCCGGTGATGGAAAAGCTGGTACCGGCCGCCGCCGCCCAGGGCTACGCCCCGGACCACTGGGTCGCCACCGATGATCTTGCCGTCGGCGGTCGTCCGGGGCCGTGGATGGCGCTGCAAAACGTGATTACCCTGGGCATAGACGATGTGGCCCACTGCGTGAAGGTCGACGACGCCGCACCGGGCATCAGCGAAGGGTTACATGCCGGGATGTGGAGCGTCGGCCTGGCGGTGTCCGGTAACGAATTCGGCGCTACCTGGGAGGAGTACCAGACGATGTCGAAAGAGGAAATCGCCACCCGTCGCGAGCGGGCGGCAGGCAAACTGTATGCCGCCGGGGCTCACTATGTGGTTGATACCCTGGCGGATCTGCCGGAAGTGATTGCCGACATCAACGCCCGGCTGGCAAAAGGCGAACGGCCGTAAGCGGGTTAATTCACCTTCACTTTGGTCGTCACCAGCAGGCCGGTAAACAGCATTAATATTCCTGACAACACCAGCGGCGACAGCAGCCCTAAGTGGTCGAGCGCAACGCCGCCGACCGCGGCGCCGCAGGTGTTGGCAAGCTGGATCACCGCCACCTGAATCGACCCGGCTTTTTCCGCCTGATCGGAGAGAGAACGGGTGATCCACGTTGACCACCCCACCGGGATCAGCGCAAACGCGAAGCCCCAGATAATCGCCACCGTCGAGGCGACGATTTTGCTTTCTCCCCACAGTACCAGCGCCGCCGCGCAGGCGGTCAGCACCAGCGGCGAAATCGCCAGCGCCGCTTTGACCGAGCGCTTCAGCACCACCGAGGAGAGCGAGGTGCCGATAAAGCTGGCGATACCAAAGCTCAGCAGCACCAGCGTCAGGCCGTCGACGTCAAAACCGGCGAGTGTCATGTATACCGGTCGAATATAGGTAAAGAAGGCGAACTGTCCGGCAAAGGCCATGAAAATGGCGCACATCCCGGCCATCACCCCCGGACGCTTCAGCAGACCAAACATATTTTGCTGCTGAGCCGCCGATTCACCCGGCAGCGACGGCAGCGCTTTCAGCACCCAGAGCGTACACAGCACGCCCATCACCGCCGCGCCGTTAAAGACGTTGCGCCAGCCGATAAGCCCGCCAAGGAAACTGCCCAACGGGGCGGCGATCACCAGCGCGATTGATACCGCGCCGAAAATAATTGATAGCGCTTTCGGCACCACGCGCATCGGCACCAGACGCATGGTCAGCGATGCCGACATCGCCCAGAAACCGCCGAGCGCCAGGCCCAAACAGGCGCGCCCCAGCAGTAGCAGGGTGAAGCTATCGGCAAACGATACCAGCAGGCAAGAAAGGGTCAGCAACAGCGAAAACAGGATAACCACGTAGCGGCGATCGGTTTTACCTATCACCGTGGTGATAAACAGGCTGGAAAACATCGCGACGAATGCCGTCGTCGTCACCGACTGCCCGGCCATCCCTTCGGAGATGCCTAAATCCAGCGCCATCGGCGTTAACAGGCTGACCGGCAAAAACTCGACGGTAATCAGGCAGGCGACGCAGAAAGCAACCGCGAAGACCGCCGACCAGTTTGGCCGCGCGAGATCGCGTGCATGGGGTTTGGTTTCATTTGAATGACTCATGAGTGACCTGCGAAGAAAGTGGCGGAAAGCTGCGCAGTGTAACATTTTGTATGTGACGTACTTAACGTTTTCGCAACTCTTCTCGCTTTTCATAACGTAATATAAAAGCGTAGCCTGAGAATACAGGCCTCGTCATTCTGCCGGATGGCGCTTACGCTTATCCGGCCTACAAGTGACGAGTGCGTAAACCGTAGGCCGGATAAGGCGCAGCCGCCATCCGGCACACAAAAGCGATTAACCACAGGCCGGATAACAATGAGATCAGTGCAGCCAGTGCACGCCGTCTTCCGGGAGAAACAGGTCGTTATAGCGCTGCTGTAGGTTATGTAAATCGCTCACATCCGGGTCCAGTTCGCGCAGAAAACCTTGCGCCAGGCGGATCTGCGCGTCGGTAATCGGCGCCGCTAATCGCGCTTTTTGCATCAGGCGATACCAGTAATGCAGGTTTTTTTCGCTGGCGTCGACAATCGCAACCTGCCAGATGAGCAGCACCTGCGCGGCATTCTGCAGATGTGCTTCGTTCGGCCGCTCCAGGTAACGCAAATACTCATTACCGGCGGTTTTTCCCAGCTGATCGATCATCGATTCCAACGGAACTGGCGTAATGCCAAGGCGTTCGCTCAGGCGACGAATCGCGCGGCGTGAATCAGAGGTAAGCACCCGAAATCCCACAACAAATACCACTACCAGGGTGGCCAGTCCTATCCAGATCATGCATCCTCTCATCCAATCGCAGCCTCACTATCATAATGGGAATTTGCCTGCTGTCGACTGTCGGACGAACCATAATGTGACTTATCGCGTTACTTTATAGTTTTAACGAATTAATCAATCATACTGACATAAAGAAACAATATATTAAAAACAAATATTCGCATTAATGTAATTAGCTTAATCTATGAATTGCTATTTTTGAACTGTAATAATTAAGCATGTTATCCTTTTATGAATTCACTACCCTTATCAAGCAACGGAATGCATATGCTCCCGATCCAGAACCATTATTTAGCAAAGCAAATTACCGATACGGAACTTAAAAACCTTATCGCAGAGACTCCAGGCGATACAAATAAGTTAACGCATGCGGGGAAATTATCCTATGTTAATGATGACTATTGTGAAATCACTCGCAATCACTCTTCATTTTATGGGATGAACATTCTCTATATCATTATGCTATTACCTTTGGTTATTTTATCATGTTTGGGAATCATTATGTTTTTATACTATATGATTTTCGATTTCAAAAGTTACGCGGCTTTTTTTTGGCAAGAGAAAAGTGAACTCCTGCTAACACTCACTATCCACTTTGGCGTCATTATTATATTGACCATAGCTTATTTCTCCTCATTTGCAGTAAATTACTGCTTCTTTTCGCCACGACATTACCCAATTCGTTTTAATCGAAAAACAGGAAAGGTTTATATTTGCGAATACGTTTTTTTTGTGCTACTCCAAAGACCGAACCGCAACTATAAAGCCAGAACCCGCTTTCCATTCTATAAACGGACCCGGCCAGAATACAAAGAATTCTCCTGGGATTCTATAAAAGGCTATTATGATTTTTATCAGCAAAGGTCGTGTATTTGCTGCCATGTTTATCAAAATGAAAACATTGCCGACACATTTACGCTTATTTCAGAAAAAACTATTATTGAGTCTGAATATTTTAATAACTATAAACTCTGGGCTTGGATTAACCGCTATATGGATTTCAAAGACGAGATGTTAGATATGACCGTCAATCCTAACGTGGGTATTTACGGGCGCAAAGTCGAATGGCCGGAGGCGATGCTTAAAAAATCTACCGCGTCATCGTTAGAAGAATATGAAAAAATCGCCGACTAATTTAATGCGTTTGCCGCCCAGAAAACCCTATAAAAAAGCCCGGCGCAATGGCCGGGCAAGGTTACCAAATACCTGGTGAATCAGGCAGTCTGCAAAACTCGATTCTTTTTCTCGCGGCGAATTTTACGCTCTTCGAAGATAGCCACGATGGCCATCAGGCAGATACAGCCGATGGCGGCGGCGTCCAGCGCCGCAAAGGTGCCGGCCCAGCCGGTCAGACCGAAGACCGGCGTGCCGTCGGCGATCATCCCGAGCCCCAGTTTGGCGAAGCTATCGCCGATCAGATAGGCGAAGGTGCCCTTGATTCCATCGGCGGCGCCGATCGCTTTTTTCGGCACAAAGCCGACGGCGGCGACGCCGATCAACAGTTGCGGACCAAACACCAGGAAGCCCAGCGCAAACAGTGAGGCCAGATAGACATACTGGTTGCTGGCGTGTTGATAAACCCCGAGAGTGGCGATAATCAGCGCCAGCGCGACGCAGGCTACCAGCGCGCGGCGGCCATTGGCCAGATCCGACAGCCAACCCCACAGCAGCGTGCCAACCAGTGCGCCGACTTCAAACAGAGTAAAGCCCTGAATCGCCACCTCTTTAGACAGCTTCAGCTCCTGGAAGGCATAGACGGTGGACCACTGATCGATGCCGATACGTACCACGTAGAGGAAAATGTTGGAGAAACACAGCAGCCAGATCACTTTGTTTTTCAGCACGTACTCGACAAAGATTTGCCATTTGGTCATCGCGTTCTCTTCGGTTTCTTTGTCCTCTTCGCTGATCGCTTCGCCAAACAGCTCCTCCGCCGTGCCGAGGCCGTAGGATTCCGGAGAGTCGCTACCGTAGCGCAGGCCAATAAAGCCAACGATCAGCGCAATAATCGACGGGAAGATAAACATGCCTATCACATGGCCGTCGAACAGATAGTTGGCGCCAAACAGCGCCACGCCCGCCGCGCCCGCGCCGCCGAGGTTGTGGGAGATATTCCAGAAGCCGAGGAAGGTGCCGCGTTTGCGTCTGGGCGTCCACTTGGTGATGGTGGAATAGCTGCACGAGCCGCCGGTGCTCTGGAAGAAACCGCTCAGCGCATAGAAGGCGATCATCAGGAACAGGCTGGTTGAGCCCGCCCCCATGCTGGCGCTAAAGCCCAGCATACAGATGGCGGAGAGGATCAGCATAAACGGCAGGAACTGCTTGGTGTTTTTACCGTCGGCATAATAAGAGACCAGCGTCTTGCCCACGCCGTAGGTAATGGAAAAGCCCAGGCCAATCATCCCCAGTTGCGTCATGCTCAACCCGTAGGTGGAGATCATGTCGTTCTGAGCGATGTTAAAGTTCTTGCGGATCAGATACATGGTCAAGTAGCCGATGAAGACCACCAGGTAGGACTGCATGAAAGGTTTGAACCACATTTTGCGCCGCACGTCGAGCGGCAGATCCAGGGTCGGCTTGCGCACCTGATTCAGAAAGGCCAGCATGGGTATCTCCTGAGCTGATTTTTTATGCCTGCGTAATAACCAGGCATTGTAAAAACCAGCGCGCCGTCTGGCCTGAGACGGCGTCCAGGTGAAACCAGGAAAATTTCTTAGTTTTGCCCCGTTCGCGGCGAAAGGGTGAGCTACATCACGCTTCGCTGGCGGTACGCGGCGCCTGCGCGTTTAAAAACGGCAGCAGCAGCAGCGCGGAAATGCCGGCGGCAATCGCAATCACCACGAAGAATCCGGTCCAGTGCCAGATATCCATCACCTGCGCCAGCGGCCAGCCGGAAAGCGAGGCGCCAAGATAAGCGAACAGGCCGACAAACCCGGTCGCCGCCCCGGCGGCTTCTTTATGCGAACATTCCGCCGCCGCCATGCCGATCAGCATCTGCGGGCCGAAAACGAAGAACCCGGTGGTGAAGAAGCAGGCCGCCTGCATGACGTAGCTGGCAAACGGCATCAGCCACAACCCGCCAACCGACAGCAAAATTCCGGCGGCGAAAATCAGGTTCATCGGCCCGCGATTGCCGTTAAACAGCTTATCCGAGCCCCACCCCGCCACCAGCGCGCCGATAAAACCGCCCAGCTCAAACATGGTCACCGCCGAGTTAGCGGTCACCAGATCGACGCCTAGCGTCTCCGACATATACAGATTGCCCCAGTCGTTAATCGCCGCCCGCACCACGTACACCAGCACATAGCACAGCGATAACAGCCAGATATAGGGATTGGCCAATACGTAGCGGGTCAGGATCTCTTTGCGCGTCAGCCCTGCGCCTTCCTGCTGCTGGGCGATTTCCAGCGCATCGTGACGCCAGTCGCCTACGGCGGGTAACCCCACCGCCTGCGGGCGATCGCGCAGCCGCCAGCACAGATACAGTCCGGCGAGGATCGCCAGACAGCCGGCAATCGTCATCCCCGCACGCCAGCCGTAGTGCAGCGCCGCCGCCCCCACGACCATCGGGATCAGCGCGCCGCCGACGTTATGCGCGGTATTCCACAGCGCCCACCAGCCGCCGCGTTCGGTCCGCGAATACCAGGCGGTCAGCAGCCGGGCGCACACCGGCGAGCCCCAGCCCTGGAAGAAGGCATTCAGCGCCCATAGCAGCGCGAAAGCCCACAGCGAGGTGGAAAAACCGAACAGAATATTCACCACCCCGGTGGCGATGAGTCCCAGCCCCATAAAATAGCGGGCGTCGGAGCGGTCGCTGACGATACCGGAGAAAAATTTCGACAGCCCGTAAGTGATGTAAAACAGCGTGGCCAGCAGGCCGATATCGCTGCGGGTCAGCACATTGCTGGCCAGAATTTCAGGTACCGCGGCATTAAAGCTTTTGCGGGTGAAATAAAATAGCGCGTAACCAAGCCAGATAGTGAGCAGAATATGTCGACGCCAGTAACGATAACGCTGGTCCAGCTCGCGTTTATCACTAATTGGCGCGGCGTCCGGCGGCGCTTTTAAAAAGGCAAACATCGGCGCTCCTTTCAGGCGTAACGCAGCGGTAGATTGACGCACACGCGGGTACCGTGTGTGCAGGAGATAGTTAACGTACCGCCCAGCGCGGTCACGCGTTCACGCATGCCGGTCAGGCCGAACCCCTGCAGATTCGAACCCGGCGGCAGGCCGCAGCCGTCATCCTCCAGCACCAGCATCAATCGCCCATCCTGCTGCCAGCCCTGGAGGGTGACGGCGCTGGCGCTGGCGTGCTTGACGATATTATTCAGTCCCTCCTGGCAAACGCGAAACAGCGTTACGCGCTGGTTTTCGCTCAGCCCCGCCTCGTTAATCCGCCATTCAAGGTGGCTGACGATGCAGCGGTCTTCCAGTTCCATTTCGCGCATCAACGAACGTATCGCCTGTTCAAGCGGCAGATCGTCAAGCTGGCGCGGACGCAGACGACCAAGCAGTCTTCGCACGGAGTCGTAAACCCCCAGCGATAGCTGTTCTATCAACTGACCGCTCTGCCGTACGCTACCGTTGTGTGGCGCCAGACGCTGCACGATCCCCGCCTGGGTGCGAATTGCCGTGATAGTCTGGCCAATATCATCGTGGAGCTCGCGCGCCACGTCGCGCCGCACGCTCTCTTCCGTTTCCAGCAGGCGTTCCGCCAGCCGCCGATTACGCGCCAGCTCGTTCTGTAGCGACAGGTTAAGCTCGCGCAATCGCTGGATCCCCGCTCCCAGCAGCAGTCCGGTCAGGCTCTGGGCCAGCAGGGAAAGCAATAAATCAACCGGGTGATCGTGCCAGGTCTGGCTGGCAATCAGCGCGATGGCGTTCATCAGGGTGGCGATCAGCGCCCCCTGCCAGCCATAGTGCCAGGCGAGAGCGATAATCGGCAGCGCCAGACAAAAAGGGGTAAAGCGGGAGAGTTCGGCGGGCAACCCGAGCTGTAGCCACAGGCTGACGGTAAAGAGCAGCAGGTACCAGATCAGATGTCGGCCACGCCAGTTAACCGGCTGCGACACCAGCGACGGTCCCAGCGGCCGCCAGACGGTGCTGGTAAGATAGTGCCAGATAACCAGGCACGTCGGCGCCAGCGTCAGGCCGCCGGTCAACGTCAACAACAGCGCGGTCAATCCTTCGCTCCCTTGCGCCAACCACGGCAGCGATTGCAGCAGCGAGGCGGCGATCAGCGCCCCGCCCTGGCGCAATAATGTCAGCCAGTCGCGCTGATGGCGATAGCGTGAAATCAACGCTACCGGCAGCAGGGTCAGCAGACTTCCGGTCATCAATATTATAGGGTGCGCCAGCGCCACTTCCTGCGCCAGCCAGAAGATAAGCAGCCACTCGGCTCCCAGCAGCACCGGCCAGTAGCCACGCGGGCACTGCAGCATCAGCCCTAAACGCAGGCCAAAGGGAAACAGCAGCACCGCCAGGTCCGCGCGTTCCACCAGATGCAGACTGATGCTCCACAGGCAGAACCAGGCGGCTGAGAAGATAAAGGCGCAGCCGATCACCGACAGCAATCGTGAGACGACGGCCTTCATTGCCAGCTATCGAACATGCGGCGCGCCAGCTCAACGTCGTTACTGACGCCCAGTTTTTCCAGCAGGTTGGCGCGGTGAACGTGAACGGTTTTCGGCGATAGGCCAAGCTCGGCGGCGATCTCTTTCACCGCCATGCCCTGCGCCAGCTTTTCCGCCACCTGGCGTTCACGTTTGGTGAGCGGATCCTGGCGCCCTGCAGCCAGCTTCATGGCGATATCCGGCGTGAGATAGCAACCGCCCGCCGCCACCGTGCGGACCGCGGCGATAAGTTCATCCGGACTGCAGCGTTTCGACAGGAAGCCGCGCGCGCCGGCGTTCAGCGCCTGCTCGATCAGCGCTGGGCTATCGTGCACCGACAGCATGATGGTCGCCATCCCCTTCGGCAATTGGCTTAGCAGCTCCAGCCCGGAAATATCCGGCATTGAGATATCGCAGATACAGACCTGTACACCGCGCCCCGGTAGCCCCGCCAGCGCCTCCCGTCCACAGCCGAATTCAGCGACAACCTGAAAATCAGCTTCCAGCCCCAGCAGCTGAGCAAAACCGGAGCGGACAATCAAATGATCGTCAATAAGGGCGATGGTAGTCATGGTGTTTCCTGGTGCCTGAAAGCGCCGGATGGCGGCGTAAACGCCTTATCCGGCCTACGGATTCACTCCCTGTAGGCCGGATAAGCGCAGCGCCATCCGGCAAAGGCGCTTACCTTAGCGGTAAGCGCGTAGCTGTTCAAGCCTTGAGCGTTATTCGAAGAACACCGCAATTTTGTTAAACATGGTGGGATCGGACTGGTTACGCGCCACGTTGGTGACATCTTCCAGCTTTTCAATCTGGCTAATCATCTGCCCCAGCCGCTGGTCATCATTTACCAGCAGCCAGATGCGGCTGTGCTCGCTGCCCTGGATCGGCAAGCAGAGAATGCCTTCAACGTTAAACGCGCGGCGGGCAAATAGCCCGCAGACGTGGGTCATGACGCCAGGGTGGTTGCGGACGGTGAGTTCCAGAATGACGTTATCGTGTTGCTTTTGCATGGCTTATTCCCCCACCATCTCAGTATTGGCCGCACCCGGCGGTACCATCGGATACACTTTCTGCTGCGCGTCGATACGCACGTGGATCAGCGCCGGACCTGGGCGGTCGATAATCGCCTGCAGCGCCGCCTGCGGATCTGATTCGTTATTTAAATCACAGGTTTGCAGACCAAAACCGGCAGCGATCTGCATAAAGTTAATCATCCCCGGATAGGTCGCGGCGAAGACGCCCTGCTGATAGAACAGGCTCTGCTGCTGATGCACCAGCCCCAGCGCTTCGTTGTTCATCAGGATGATTTTTACATCCAGCTGATTTTCGGCAGCGGTGGCCATCTCCTGAATATTCATCATCAGGCTGCCGTCGCCAGAAAAGCAAATAACCTTACGCTGTGGATTGGCCAGCGCCGCGCCGATGGCCGCCGGCAGGCCGAAGCCCATGGTACCGAGACCGCCGGAAGTCAGCCACTGGCGCGGACGGTTGAGCGGATAGGCCTGCGCCGTCCACATCTGATGCTGGCCAACGTCGGTGGTGATGATCGCCTCATCGTCAACGCAGGCGGCCACGGCGTTAATCAGGCCGTAATGGGAGAGCGGATCGCTTTCCTGCGGGATGGTGCAGGGGAATTCTCTTTGTAAATCAACCACCAGCTGGCGCCACTCATCACGCGGCTGCGCTTCAATCTGCGGAATAAGCTGGGCTAAGACCTCCGCCACATCGCCCTGAATCGCTACGTGCGGTTGCTTAATTTTGCCCAGCTCCGAGCGGTCGATATCGACGTGAATAATCTTCGCGTTCGGGCAGAACTGCTCGGTCTTGCCAATCGCCCGGTCATCAAAACGCGCACCTAAAACAATCAGTAAGTCAGCTTCTTGCAGAATAAAGTTAGTGCTGCGCGCGCCGTGCATCCCCAGCATGCCCAGCGACAACGGATGCGCCTTCGGCAGCATACCCAGCGCCATTAAGGTCATGGTGGTCGGCAGGTTGGCTTTTTCCGCCAGGTCCCGAATCGGCTGCGGCGCGTTAATCACGCCGCCGCCCAGATACAGTACCGGGCGTTTCGCCGCGTTGATCATTGCCGCCGCTTCACGCACGCTTTCAGGCGCGAATGCCGGTGCCGGGGCGCGCTCGCCTGGCTCAGGCAGCGTTTCCAGTTCAATCGTCGCCGACTGTACGTCCTTAGGAATATCTATCCACACCGGCCCGGGGCGCCCGGACTGGGCAATACGGAAGGCGTCGCTCATCACCTGCGGCAGCTCGGCGATGTCGCGCACCAGGTAGTTATGCTTGGTGATGGGGATAGAAATGCCGTAGGTATCGACTTCCTGGAAGGCATCGGTGCCAATCATTGAGGCCGGAACCTGGCCGGTGATGCAGACCAGCGGAATAGAATCGAGGCGGGCATCGGCGATGGCGGTAATCAGGTTGGTGGCGCCCGGGCCGCTACAGGCCATGCAGACCGCGGGTTTACCTTCGGTACGCGCCATCCCCTGAGCGATAAAACCCGCCCCCTGCTCGTGGCGCGCCAGAATGTGGCGGATCTGCGTGCTTTGGCTCAAGGCATCGTAGATGGGCAGGATGGAGCCGCCCGGAATGCCGCTGACCATAGTGATACCCTGGCGTTCCAGTAAATGAACAACCAGCTGCGCGCCGGTAAAGCGCATTGTGTTTGATGTGGTGCCCGAACTTGCCATGCTCCAGTCCTTTTATTCTGGGCCGACTTTACCGGGGGGCTCGCCAACAAAAAACCCCGCTCGGTTTGCGCCGGCGGGGTTTGGAATTCGTGTTGTTCCGGACCCTACGGCGCATTGCCGACGACGACCACCACAGACACGACGACCACCGCGGCAGGCGCGGTTTTTAGTAGGGTCGAAGTCATCATGGCAGCGTTCATTAGGGACCTGTTGTGTCGAAAAATAAGCTGAATTTATACAAACACAGGTTTTGCGTTTTCACAATGGATTTATTTTCATCCACGAGAATTTGCGCGAAAGATCACAATTCGCGACATCAGCGGCAGAAAACAAAAAACCCCGCCGGAGCGAGGTTTTTATCAGCATTTTTACGGGTGGTAGCCGCAAGCACACTGTATTACGTCAACGACAAAAGTATACGCGATCGCTGCAATTCGCGCAATTTAAGGTCGAAATTTCTCTGTCATAGAGTATGGATGGCGGGTGCGAATTTGTCCAAAAAATACTGTTCATGCATACAGTATTTATCTATACTGGATGTGTTCACTTTGTGCCATTCGGGGGCCGCAAGTTTGACCGGCGCAACGAAGTCCTGGCTGAAACGGGTGGTGCCGTCAGTGCCTTAACCCCGAGAGAGCACACTGTGTTACGTCAACAATGCGTCGTGTCCGGCCCGTGCGGCCATCACTGCGCAACCCCTGTGAGAACAGGGATAAGCTGGCAACAGGCAGCGGAAAGGTACGTCAGCTTATTGTGCTCCTTAACCACAGGAGACGCGCGTATGGGCGGAATGGATATTATTATTTTAATCCTGAAACTCATGGTTGCTGTGTTGCAACTACTTGATGCAGTCCTGAAACAGTTCCGCTGATTCAGGTTCAAGTCGCACCTGAGGGGGGTGGGCAACCGCCCCCCTGCAGGCGCCCTGCGGGCGTTCCGGGATGACTTGATGGAGGAACCATGCCACCGCTATTAATTGCCGCAACGACGCCGGATGATCCGGGGTTCGTCGCGCTGCGCGCCGAAAGCCTTGAACAGCACTTCAATATGCTGCGTCGGCTGGCGGAAAACTGGCAAAGCGGCAAAAACTGCTTTAACGCCCCTGGTGAAAAGCTGCTGGGCGCGTTCGTCCGTGGCCAGTTAGTTGGGGTCTGCGGTCTGAACGTCGACCCCTTCAGCCAGCAGCCGCGGGCCGGGCGCATTCGCCATCTCTATATTCGCGATAGCCATCGCCGCCAGGGAATTGGCCAGCAGCTGCTGGTCTCGGTCATCACGCATTCCGGCGCCTGGTTCGATTTCCTTAATACCCATGCCCCGGCGCAGGCCTGGCCCTTTTATGAACGCTTTGGTTTCCGCCCGGTATACGATGAGCCTCGGGTTACGCATCGCCTGTTCTGCTCGCTGTAAGCGCGGCTGGTTGGCGCAGCGGGCGCGTGTTACAGTCCGCTGACCTTAACTGCTGAATTTGCCTGCGATGACCATCACCGTATTCTGCATTTTGCTGTTCGCCGCACTGCTGCACGCCAGCTGGAACGCTATCGTCAAAGCCAGCGGCGATAAAATGTACGCTGCGATAAGCGTCAGCGGGTCGGCCTCGCTGATCGCCCTGGTGATGCTCCCCTTCGCGCCACAACCGACGCTGGCCAGCGCCCCCTATCTGGTGGCGTCATGTGTATTACAGGTGGTGTATACGGTACTGGTGGCGAAGACCTATCAGGTGTCGGATATGAGCCAGACCTATCCGCTAATGCGCGGCACCGCGCCGCTGCTGGTCGCGGCTATCAGCGTGATATTTCTCGGCGATCGCTTATCGCCGCTGGCCTGGTTGGGTATTGGCGTCATCTGTCTGGCGATTCTGGCAATGGCCTTCAACGGCCGCGTCAGTTCCCGCAAAGGCATCATGCTGGCGCTGATCAACGCCTGTTTTATCGCGGGCTATACGCTGGTGGATGGCACCGGGGTTCGGCTGGCGGGATCGGCGCTCGGCTATACCCTGTGGACCTTTTTTATGAACGGTTGCTGCCTGCTGTGCTGGGCGATGGCGGCACGGCGGCGCGAAGCCAGCCGTTATTTACGCCAGCACTGGAAAAAGGGCATCCTCGGCGGCGTCGGCACCATGGGATCCTACGGCCTGGCGCTATGGGCGATGACTCAGGCGCCGCTGGCGGTGGTCGCCGCGCTGCGTGAAACCTCCATTCTGTTCGGCGCGCTGATCGCATTTATCGTCCTGAAGGAACAAGTGGTAGCGCTGCGCATCGTTGCCGCCTGTGGTATTGCCGCTGGAGCAATCCTGCTGCGTCTCTCATAGATTAAAATGGCAACATTAGTTGCCGATCCTGTTTACAAAACCTGCCTGAATTTTCCCCAACAATCGGTGCTATGTAGTTGTTCTGTCATTTTATTGTGGTAGATTCCTCCATCGTTTAAGGGGTGTGCCAGTCACATATTCTTCATTTCTCATTGCTCACGAAGTATTCATCGACATGAAACGGCATAAGAACTTCAATTTGTTGTTGATGCTGGTACTGCTGGTGGCCGTTGGCCAGATGGCGCAGACCATTTATATTCCGGCTATCGCCGACATGGCGGTATCGCTTAACGTCCGTGAAGGGGCAGTACAAAGCGTAATGGCGGCCTACCTCCTGACGTACGGCATTTCGCAGCTGTTCTACGGCCCGCTCTCTGACCGCGTGGGCCGCCGCCCGGTGATCCTCGTCGGGATGTCTATTTTTATGCTGGCGACGCTGGTTGCCATCACCACCCATAGCCTGCCGGTGTTGATCGCCGCCAGCGCCATGCAGGGGATGGGCACCGGCGTCGGCGGCGTCATGGCGCGCACCCTGCCGCGAGACCTGTATGAAGGCGCGCAGCTACGTCACGCCAACAGTTTGTTAAATATGGGGATACTGGTCAGCCCGCTGATTGCGCCGCTGCTCGGCGGCATCCTCGATACCCTGTGGAACTGGCGCGCCTGCTACGCCTTCTTACTGGTGCTATGCGCGGGCGTGACCTTCAGCATGGCGAAATGGATGCCGGAAACGCGGCCACAAGGCGCGCCGCGGACGAAACTACTGGCCAGTTACAAAACGCTGTTCGGTACCGGCGCCTTTAACTGTTACCTGCTGATGCTGGTGGGCGGGCTGGCCGGGATTGCGGTGTTCGAAGCCTGTTCCGGCGTGCTGATGGGCGCGGTGCTCGGCCTGAGCAGTATGGCGGTCAGTATTCTGTTTATTCTGCCGATCCCGGCGGCGTTCTTCGGCGCGTGGTTCGCTGGCCGTCCGAATAAACGCTTCTCAACGTTGATGTGGCAGTCGGTTATCTGCTGCCTGCTGGCGGGAGTTATGATGTGGTTGCCGGGGCTGTTCGGCGTTATGACCGTCTGGACATTATTGGTGCCTGCGGCGCTGTTCTTCTTCGGCGCGGGTATGTTGTTCCCGCTGGCTACCAGCGGCGCGATGGAGCCATTTCCGTTCCTCGCCGGTACCGCTGGCGCGCTGGTTGGCGGCTTGCAGAATATCGGCTCCGGCGTGCTGGCCTGGCTGTCGGCGATGATGCCGCAAACGGGGCAAAGCAGCCTCGGCCTGCTAATGATGTTAATGGGGCTGTTGATTCTGCTGTGCTGGCTGCCGCTGGCCTCGCGCTTTACCAGCCACCAGCAGCCGGTATAAGCGCCGCTGGCGCTCCCCGGATGCGGCTTACGCCTTATCCGGGCTACCGTTCTGATGAAGGCCCCGGCGGTGGGTTCCGTAGAACCGTAGCCCTGCTAAGCGTAGCGCAAGCAGGGAAATCCCCCGGATAGCGGCTTACGCCTTATCCGGGCTACCGTTCTGATGAAGGCCCCGGCAGTGGGTTCCGTAGAACCGTAGCCCTGCTAAGCGTAGCGCAAGCAGGGAAATCCCCCGGATAGCGGCTTACGCCTTATCCGGGCTACCGTTCTGATGAAGGCCCCGGCGGTGGGTTGCGCAGAACCGTAGCCCTGCTAAGCGTAGCGCAAGCAGGGAAATCCCCGGATCGCGGCTTACGCCTTATCCGGGCTACCGTTCTGATGAAGGCCCCGGCGGTGGGTTCCGTAGAACCGTAACCCTGCTAAGCGCAGCGCAAGCAGGGAAATCCCCGGATAGCGGCTTACGCCTTATCCGGGCTACCGTTCTGATGAAGGCCCCGGCAGTGGGTTCCGTAGAACCGTAGCCCTGCTAAGCGTAGCGCAAGCAGGGAAATCCCCCGGGTGGCGGCTTACGCCCTATGTCAGGCTGTGCAGCCATTCGATAAAGGCGTCGATTTTCGGCCACTGACGGCCCGGCAGGGTCGTCACATAGTAGTGCTGGTGACACTTCAGCGTCATGTCGCCGAACGGCGCAATAAGCTCCCCGCTCTCTAACCGCTTCTGCACCAACCGCTTACGCCCCATCGCTACCCCGACGTCATTCATCGCCGCAATCACCGCTAAATCAGAACGATCGAAGCCGATACCCGACGATTGCGGCAATTCAATTGCAAATTGCTGCGCCCAGCTGAACCACTCATCGGTGCCGGAATCATTGCTCCATGCCTGGCGGTCATGGAGTAACGTGCAGTAGCGCAGATTGCCTGGATTGTGGATTAACTGCTGCTGTTGCGCGTATTTCGGCGTACATACCGGCACGATCGCTTCATCCATCAGAAAATGATGGCTGAGCTGTGTTGACGGCGCGTCATCAAAATAGATTGCCAGATCGATACCCGCGCGCTGTAGATTGACGTTATCGTTGCCGGTGAGCACAGTCAGCGAGATGGACGGATAGCGGCGAGTGAAATCGCCCAGCGCCGGTACCAGCCAGCACTGCGCGATCGACGGGCGCGAGTACACCGTCAGCGTGCCGGAGAGCTCCTGATTTTTAATATCCAGAATCTCCTGGTTAAGGCTATCCAGCGAGGATTTCAACGCCCAGAATACCCGCCGCCCCTCGCGGGTCAGCTCCACCCTGCGGTGAGAACGTATAAATAGCTGAATACCCAGCTCTTCTTCCAGCTGGTTGATGCGATGGCTAACTGCGCTCGGCGTCAGCGACAGCTCTTCCGCCGCCAGTGCAAAGGACTCATGGCGAGCCGCGACTTCAAAGGTGTACAGCTTTGACAACTGCCAGCCGTTCAGCAGCCGATTGCCTATCTCTTTCATCACATCCATCACAATTCCTCGCCTTTTCTTTGCCGGTAAGTGTAAAAAAAACGCAGCCGGAGCGCGCCTGAAAGATGAATAAAAGTGACCCAATACACATTTAACGGGCTATTTAAGAACCAAATCACGCTATTGCATCAATTTGGCTCACCTGAAAAGCGATTTATATCGTTTGTCAGCCTATGTCGCTTTTCTGTTCAATAACCACACGTTATCTACGGCGAGGTGGGGTATGGAATCTCAAATCTGGGTGGTAGGCACGCTATTTATCAGTATCGTGTTAATCGTTTTAACGATCGTCAAACTGAAGTTTCATCCGTTTCTGGCGCTCCTGCTGGCGAGCTTTTTCGTCGGCGCGATGATGGGCATGGGGCCGCTGGATATGGTCAACGCCATTGAGAGCGGTATTGGCGGTACGCTTGGCTTCCTGGCGGCGGTGATCGGTCTCGGTACCATCCTCGGGAAGATGATGGAAGTCTCCGGCGCGGCGGAACGCATCGGCCTGGCGCTACAGCGCTGTCGCTGGTTGTCGGCGGACGTAATTATGGTGCTGGTTGGCCTGATCTGCGGTATTACGCTGTTTGTTGAAGTCGGCGTGGTGCTGCTAATCCCGCTGGCGTTCTCCATTGCCAAAAAAACCAATACCTCGCTGCTGAAGCTGGCCATCCCCCTGTGTACCGCGCTGATGGCGGTGCATTGCGTGGTGCCGCCGCATCCGGCCGCGCTGTTCGTGGCGAATAAACTCGGCGCAGATATCGGTACGGTCATCGTCTATGGCCTGCTGGTGGGCCTGATTGCCTCGCTGGTTGGCGGCCCATTGTTCCTCAAGCTGCTCGGCAACCGCCTGCCGTTTAAACCGGTGCCGACCGAGTTTTCCAACCTTGAAGTACGCGAAGAATCGACGCTGCCCTCGCTCGGCGCTACGCTATTTACCGTGCTGCTACCGATTGGGCTGATGCTGGTGAAAACCGTCGCTGAATTGAACATGGCTAAAGGCGGCACGCTGTATATGTTGCTGGAATTTATCGGCAACCCGATCACCGCGATGTTTATTGCCGTTTTTGTCGCTTATTACATTCTCGGTATTCGTCGCCAGATGGGGATGGGCGTCCTGCTGACTCATACTGAAAACGGCTTCGGATCGATTGCTAATATTCTGCTGATTATTGGCGCGGGCGGCGCGTTCAACGCGATTTTGAAATCCAGCGGCCTGGCCGATAGCCTGGCGGTGATCCTCTCGAATCTGCATATGCATCCGATTCTGCTGGCCTGGCTGGTGGCGCTGATCCTTCACGCCGCCGTCGGTTCCGCTACCGTGGCCATGATGGGCGCCACCGCTATCGTCGCCCCGATGCTGCCGCTGTATCCCGGCGTAAGCCCGGAGATCATCGCTATTGCCATCGGTTCCGGCGCCATTGGCTGCACGATCGTAACGGATTCCCTGTTCTGGCTGGTGAAACAATACTGTGGCGCAAGCCTCAGCGAAACGTTCAAGTATTATACGACGGCGACATTTATCGCTTCTTTACTTGCACTCGCCGCCACCTTCCTGCTTTCTTTCATCATCTAAGCGAACGAGACGTAATATGAAAAACGCTGACCTGACCCAATTAACCGCGACCTTCCCGCTTGTGCAGGAGCTGATCGCGCTGAAAGAAACCACCTGGTTTAACCCGGCGACGACGACGCTGGCGCAAGGTTTGCCCTATGTCGGCTTGACCGCCGCAGATGTAAAAGACGCTCACGAACGCCTGCAGCGCTTCGCGCCGTATCTGGCGGAAGCCTTTCCAGAAACGGCCGCCACCGGCGGGATTATCGAATCAGAAGTGGTTGCCATTCCGGCAATGAAACGCCGCCTCGAGCAACAATTCAATCAGCCGATTAATGGCGATCTGTTACTGAAAAAAGATAGCCACCTGCCGATTTCGGGTTCCATTAAGGCGCGCGGCGGCATTTATGAAGTGCTGACCCATGCGGAAAAGCTCGCGCTGGAAGCCGGACTGCTCACCATCGCAGATGATTATCGCAAATTGCTGACGCCGGAATTCAAACAGTTCTTCAGCCAGTACAGCATCGCCGTCGGTTCTACCGGCAACCTCGGTATGTCGATCGGCATCATGAGCGCGCGCATCGGTTTTAAGGTCACGGTGCATATGTCGGCGGATGCCCGCGCATGGAAAAAGGCCAAACTGCGCAGCCACGGCGTAACGGTCGTTGAGTATGAAGAAGATTACGGCGTGGCGGTCGAACAGGGGCGCAAGGCGGCGGAATCCGACCCGAACTGTTTCTTCATCGACGATGAAAACTCGCGCACGCTGTTCCTCGGCTATGCCGTGGCCGGCGAACGCCTGAAAGCGCAGTTTGCCCAGGCAGGACGCGTGGTCGATGCCGATCACCCGCTGTTCGTCTATCTGCCATGCGGCGTTGGCGGCGGCCCCGGGGGCGTCGCATTCGGCCTGAAACTGGCGTTTGGCGACCACGTTCACTGTCTGTTCGCCGAACCGACCCATTCGCCCTGTATGCTGCTCGGCATTTACACCGGGCTCCATGACCAGATTGCGGTGCAGGATTTAGGGATTGATAACCTGACCGCCGCCGATGGTCTGGCGGTCGGCCGCGCTTCCGGCTTCGTTGGCCGAACGATGGAGCGCCTGCTCGACGGCCTGTATACCCTTGACGATCAAACGATGTACGACATGCTGGGCTGGCTGGCAACGGCGGAAAACATTCGCCTTGAGCCGTCCGCGCTGGCCGGGATGGCAGGGCCGCAGCGCGTCTGCGCCAGTAAAGCGTACCATCAGCTACAAGGACTGAGCGACGAACAGCTACGTCAGGCCACCCACCTGGTATGGGCGACCGGCGGCGGTATGGTGCCGGAAGAAGAGATGGCGCAGTATCTGGCGAAGGGACGTTAAATCGCTCGCAGCAGCGGCATCAGTTCGCCCGGTGACCGCTGCTGTTTACGCAGATCGCGCATGACCCGCATACAGGGGGCGCTGGCGACATAGAACTGGCGGTAGCCTTCACAGAGCGGGTCGTCGTCGCCCGCGCACAGCCGCCGCCATGCACAGACAAAACAGGCGCTATTGGCGGCCACCTGCCGCTGTTCGCGCAGCGGTTCGCCGCACCAGATACGCAGGGTTTCCTCAAACAACGTAATCGTTATGCGGCCAATATCTTCCCGCGCCCAGATATGGAAAATGGCGCAAAGGAATTTTCCCCATGCATTGGCATCTTCCGCTCTGAGCTGCGGAATAAAACGAACGGCGCGCACGCCCTGCGCGCGTAGCTCCCGATATAGCTGCTGCGGTTGCTGGCAGTGGTGGCGATAAACTTTGACCTCCTGCACTGCCGGTTCGTTGTGAGCGAGGGAGTGGCATTCTGTCCGACATCCTGTCATGTCACATCCTTAAGAAATAAAATGATCTGCCGTAGATGCGTTACAGCAAACAATAATGACAGCGAAAGCACTGCGAGGGAGATCAAAAATTTGTCACGAACTGCTCCCGGCTGCAAAAAATCGCTCTCGGCAACATCCATTAAATGGCGGCTGCGGGTGTAGCGCCAGAGAACGATCGCCACCACAGCCAGTACGCCAATCGATATCCAGAACGCCAGCCCGGCGCTATGCCAGTTATGTTTGATCGCCAGCGCCATCAGCGCCCCGTAGCCAAGCAGAGTACGGAACCACGCCAGCGAGGTGCGCTCCGGCTGTAAACCGGGATCGTTCTCCCGCCGCGCCCGGCGTTTATCCGCCATACAGCACCAGCAGCATCACCGCCGCCACGACCGCCAGCAGCAGGACGCTAATCACCAGCAGCGTACGGGTATAGGGGAGATCCTGCTTCAGGCGCATCGCCTTTTCGTTACTCAACCAGCGCAGATAGCCATACACCGCCAGCCCGCCGGCAAACAGGCACAGCAGCAGCGCCAGCACTTCGCGAATAAGCGGAGTGGCAAAATCCGGCGCCAGCTGATCGAGCCCGACGCCCGCGGCGAGAAAGCCGAGCGCCGTACGGATCCACGCCAGAAAGGTGCGTTCATTGGCCAGCGAAAAGCGGTAATCCGGCGCTTCGCCAATGCGGGAAATTTTCATCAGCAGTCCTTGTTCGTCACGCAAGCAGGCCACAGCATAGCCTAAATCACGAACAGGAGAGAAGAACCGGCACCCGATGGATGCCGGTAAAACGAGGGTTAATGCAGCTCAGGCCAGTACGCTTTATTGGCGGCAATCAGGTCATCGAGGATCGCTTTCGCCACCGAGGCGCTCGGTACGGTTTTCGATAGCGTAATCGCCTGCCACAGCTTGTGATATGAACGCTGCTCCCACGCATCCACCACCAGTTTTTCCACCGCCACCTGCTGGCTCATCATCCCTTTCTGGAAATGCGGAATATCGCCCACCGTCAACGGCTCCGGTCCGTTATGACCGACCAGACAAGGGATCTCTACCATCGCGTCGGCATCAAAGTTATGGATTGCGCCATTGTTCGGCACAATCAACAACATTCGTTCCTGAGTGTTAAAGGCGATAGCCGTCGCTAAATCGACGATATACGACGCGTGTTCGTCAATCTCCAGATCGCCCGCGGAAGATTTACCGGCGGCAATAATCGCCCGGCAGGCGCTAAAGACGTTTTTCTCCCGATGATCCATTACCTCATTCGCGCGGGTACGTTCCGGGTTGGAGTGCGCGACCACGTAATCCGGGAACAGATAATATTTCAGGTAAGTGTTTGGCATCGTTTGCGGATCCAGCGCCTGTACATCTTTCGCTTTGGCAAACGTATCGTTCCAGCTGGCTTCGGTGTGCGGGTCATTTGATGGCGGTACATAGCCGTATTTCGCCACATACTCGCGCAGTTTCGGCATCAAATCGTTGCCGTCGAGATCTTCAATCGAGGTCCACCAGCCGAAGTGATTAAGGCCGTAGTAACGCACGCGCATCTGTTTGCGGTCTTTCAGCCCGACGATTTGCGCCATCCGCCCTTCAATGCCGATCGGCATATCGCAAATATTGAGAATTTTAGCATTAGGCCGCAGGCGACGGGTGGCTTCAGCCACTATCGCCGCCGGGTTGGAGTAGTTGAGCATCCAGGCGTTTGGCGAATATTTCTCCATATAATCCACCAACTCCAGCACGCCGCCGATAGAGCGCATACCATAGGCAATCCCGCCCGGTCCGCAGGTTTCCTGACCCAACACGCCGTGGCGCAGCGGTATTTTTTCATCTTGCTCGCGCATCGGGTATTTGCCGACGCGGATGTGCGCCATCACGAAGTCGACATCGCTAAAGGCGGCCTGCGGGTCGGTGGTGTAGCTGAACTCAATCTCTGGCGCCTGTTCTTTGAGGATAATTTTACAGGCTTCGGCGATAGTCTCCTGACGCGCGCCGTCGTTGTCATAAAATTTTAGCGCCCGCAGCGGGAAACGATCGCGGTTTGCCAACAGCATTAAAACGATGCCAGGGGTAAAGGTGCTGCCGCCGCCTGCGATAACAACTGAGAATTTTTTCATGATACTGCCTCCGTCATGGTGGTGTGTTCGGTCGATAAAGAATCTTTCATTAAGGTTTCCAGCTGGTCGCGAACCTGCGGGACATGCAGACCAACAATGACCTGAATGCCGTTGCCGCGGCGGACCACGCCGTGAGCGCCGAGTGCTTTAAACACCTCGTCGCTTTGCGTTTTCGCCATATCCACCAGCGCGATACGCAGTCGGGTGGCGCAGTTATTGATGCTTTCAATATTGCCGGCCCCGCCCAGCGCCTGCAGGAAGCCGGCGGCCTGACCCAGCTTGTTTTCCGCAACTGCCGCCACGCTGGTTTTACCGCGCGCCTCCTGATAATCCGCTTTGCTGTAAAGCTTGATTTCGCTGTCTTCGCGACCCGGCGTTTTCAGGTTCAGGCGCAGGATCAGGGTGCGGAAGATGACGAAGTAGATGCCGGTAAAGCAGACGCCGATGCCTATCTGGATAAACATCATCGACGCGTGGTGATGGAACATCGGGATCCAGTTTTGCGGCAGGAACTGATCGAGCAGGCCGCCGCCGAAGTTCCCCACGACGCCGCAGATATACATCACCGTCGCCATGGTGGCCGCCAGCAGCGCATGCACGGCAAATAGCAGCGGTGAGATAAACAAGAAGGTAAACTCGAGTGGCTCGGTAATGCCCACCAGCACCGCGGTCAAAGTGGCGGGGATCAGCAAACCGGCGACCTTCACCCGGTTTTGCGGCGCGGCGGTGAAGTAAAGCGCCAGCGCAATACCCACCGAACCAAAGACTTTCGAATTGCCATGCAGCGCAAAACCGCCCTCAGGGAACAGCGCTTTCAACGGTTCAACGCTCTGGCTAAATTCCTGCAGATGCTGCGCCCAGTAGACCTGGATGCCGCCTTCCACTACCGCCGGACCAAAGATAAATGGCCCATAGACAAAGTGATGCAGGCCGGTCGGGATCAAAATGCGCTCAAGAAAGATGTAAACCCACACCCCGAGCGCGCCGGCTGAGCGCAGGAAAGCCTGCAGCGACTCAATCCCCATCTGTACCTTCGGCCAGCCGAGCAGCGTAAGCCAGGCACAAGGGATCATCGCGAGAAAGGCAACTATCACCACGAACGACGATCCCTGAAAAATACCGAGGAACACCGGCAGCGGTTTATCGAAGTAACGATTGTGCAGCGCGGTGACGATGCCGGAGATAACGATGGCCCCGATAATGCTGGTATCCAGGGTTTTAATCCCGGCAATCATCGTCAGGCCGCTTCCCGCCGTGGGATCCAGGGTGAAATCAACGCCGAAGAAGTGGCCCCAGGTCATCCCCATGGCGTTGATGAAGTAGTTCCAGGTAAGAAAACTGACCAGTACCGCCAGGCAGGCCCGGCCCTGGGCCTGCTTCGCCAGGCCAATCGGCAGGCCGACGGCGAAAATCAGCGGCATATTACGAAAGACGGTCCAGCCGCCCTCTTCAATGATGTGAACAATTTGCGCGAACAGGCTATCGGGTGCGGTGAGCGCTTCGCCGACAAACATCGGATTACGCAGCATAATGGCGATACCCACCACAATCCCGGCGAATGGGAACAGCAAAACCGGGGTAAACATGGCGCCGCCAAAGCGTTGTATTTGACTGAGCATTTGAAAATCCTCATGTAACAACTCGTAGGGTAAGTGGCCTTTTTTTGTTCTTTACCGGCCTGCTTCGAGCATAGGAATTCGCCCCGTCGGCAACATGCTGCGCCGCTGCGATTCGTGATCGCATTCATGGTTTTAATTCGGTCAATGTTGTCTACTTTTTGCGTAAAACATAGACACGATGAATTGAGGTGACGAAATCAATGTCACTTATAGTTTTTAATTTATTGTTTTTTATAATTTTATAATTCACGTCAGCTGGCTATCGCTGATTCATCAATGACGAATAGAGGTCTACTGGTGATCTACAAATCTATTGCTGACAAACTGCGTTTACGGCTCAACTCTTCCGATTTCAACATTGGCAGCCCGTTACCGGGCGAGAAAAAACTGGCGCAGGAGTTCGGCGTGGCGCGCATGACGATTCGCAAAGCCATTGACCTGCTGGTGGAAAGTGGATTAGTGGTGCGCCGCCAAGGCTCCGGCACCTATGTCGCGCGCAAAGATGTACACCATGAGACCAGCAACCTGACCGGGCTGGCGGAAGTTCTGCGCCAGCAGGGTAAAGAAGTGGTAAGTCAGGTATTGGTATTCGAAGTGATGCCCGCGCCGCCGGCTATCGCCAGTCAGCTGCGAATTAAAATTGATGAACGGATCTATTTCTCACGCCGGGTGCGCTACGTCGATGGTAAACCGCTAATGCTGGAGGACAGTTATATGCCGGTTAAACTGTTCCGCCATCTGTCGTTGGGTCATCTGGAGGGGTCGAAGTTCGACTATATCGAGAAAGAGTGCGGTATCACCATCAGCGGCAACTATGAAACCCTCACCCCGGTACTGGCGGATAAACAGCTGGCACGCTCAATGAACGTGCCGGAGCAGACGCCGCTGCTGCGCATTACCTCGCTTTCCTACAGCGATAGCGGCGAGTTTCTTAACTATTCCGTGATGTTCCGCAACGCCAGCGAGTATCAGGTGGATTACCACCTGCGCCGGGTCCAGGCACAGAGCCCGCTAACTCAACCCCCAGAACAGCACGGCCAGTAGTTGAGGGGTGATTATCCGCAGGAACATCACCAGCGGATAAACCGTGGCGTAGGAGAGCGCCGCCGCGCCGCTGGTGGCGTGCAGGTTGTTGGCGAAGGCCAGCGCCGGCGGGTCGGTCATTGAGCCCGCCAGCATGCCGCAGAGGGTCAGATAGTTCATCTTCGCCAGCATCCGCGCCAGTATGCCCACCGTCAGCAGCGGGATAGCGGTGATGAAAATACCGTAGGCGATCCAACTTAGCCCCTCGCCGTGGAGCAGGGTGTCGACAAAATCGCCGCCGGATTTCAGCCCCACCACCGCCAGAAACAGCACGATACCGAGTTCGCGCAGCGCCAGGTTGGCGCTCGGCGGCATAAACCAGTACAGCTTACCGATGCTGCCGATACGCCCGAGGATGAGCGCCATAATCAGCGGCCCGCCGGCCAGCCCCAGTTTTAACGCCGCCGGGAAACCGGGAATAAACAGCGGAATAGACCCCAGCAGCACCCCGAGACCAATGCCGATAAACACCGGTAGCATTTGTACCTGCTGCAGCTTTTGCTGCGCGTTGCCGAGTTCATTAGCCACCGCGTCAATGGCCTGAGGCCGTCCAACTAAGTTAAGAATGTCGCCAAACTGCAGGCTGGCATGGCTGCTGGCCACCAGCTCAACCCCAGCGCGATTAAGCCGCGAAATCACGACGTCATAGCGTTGTTTAAAGTGCAGATCGCGGATTTTCTTCCCTAATACCTTCTCGTTAGTGACCACCACGCGTTCCACTTTGAGATCGGTACCGCGCGTTGAGAGCGAAGTCGCCACTTCTTTACCAATCACCAACTGCGCGTTATGTAAATCTTCCGGCCGCCCGACCAGGTGCAGCAGGTCGCCATGCTGGATAAGCGTAGCCGGCGCCGGCACCATCAATAGCTCATCGCGCTTCAACCGCGAGCAGATAATTTTGTCGCTGTTGAGCATTGGCACGTCCTGAATCGCCATATTATTTAGATTCGGGTTTTCCACCCGCACGTTAATGGTATGCAGATGAGCATGGCCGTTACCGCTGCTCTCATCAAACTGCTGCGCCTCTTTTTCCACATTGATGCGAAAGAACAGCCGCACCAGCCACATGGTCAGCAGAATGCCGCAGATCCCGAATGGATAGGCCATCGCGTAGCTCATCCCCATCTGATCGACGACATCAAACGGCAGGCCAAGGTCGCGCAGGATTTGCTGCCCGGCGCCAAGCGCCGGGGTATTGGTGACCGCACCGGAGAAGATACCAAGCACCACCGGCAGCGGAATATTGAACAGTTTATGCAGGATCGCCGTCACCAGTCCGCCAAGTACGACGATAAGGATCGCGAACAGATTGAGCTTAAGTCCGGAGACGCGTAACGAGGCAAAAAAGCCCGGGCCGACCTGAATACCGATGGTATAAACGAAGAGAATAAGGCCAAATTCCTGGATGAAATGCAGCATCGGGCTGCTCAGCGTAATCCCTGCCTGATCCACGAAGTGGCCCACGATAATGCCGCCAAACAGCACGCCGCCGATACCAAAGCCAACGCCGCGGATTTTGACATTGCCGATCCACAATCCCACCACCGCAACCAGCGCCAACACGCTGACGGTCAATGCTATATCACTCATACTATTTTCCCTGTGAATAACATTATCATTAACAGGGATTATGACTGCTGCCGGGTGGGTTGTATGCCGCATGGCGCACAATAATTGCGGAGTAGCTCCGCTACTCGGGAGCATTTTTCTTTTTTGCAGCACTTTTTACTCGACAGGCGCAGTAGGGACGCCGCTGCAAGGTGCGCTTTGCGTAGAAGACTCGAGGGGCCTGCGGATTTTGAATCGATCGTTATTGAAGCTCCTCATCATTAAAATACATCCTACTTAACATAGCGGGCAAAGACATAAATAATAAAAATAACAAATACCCCCACAGGCCAAACAGGACCTTCAGGGAAAAATCTGAAAAACACAACGGCGAATATAACAACCAACAAAGCTGGAACATAAGCTGATATTAACGTTTTAAAAAACCGTTTCAAAAGTGACTTAACAAACCCCATATCATCTACCTAATCATTCGTTTAATAATATCAGCAATATCATCATCAGAGATTTGATGCACTCTAAATGCACCGGCCTTTTCAAATATAGATGAGACAAGAAAATACATCATTTCCAGCCCCTTTGAATATAATGCAAAATAATACCATGGATGAAGCGAGCGCAGTTGATTAGCACTCTCAGCAGCTTTTTGTACAATGCCATATACTCCAGCAATCCCAACAGCTATACCAGCAGCCCGACCGGTTAATGCACTCATGCTAAAGCTTACATTTGTACTTACTGCGACAGCCGATGCCACCCCCAGAGAAAAGCCCTGTTGTGTCAAGGTGCTTGCTGCTATGTGAATATTTACAGTCATGAGGATTTTTTTTATTTTTTCTAATTGCTGTGTTGTTTTGGACTTAAAAATCTCATCAAAATAAACCTTAACCATTTCAAAAACCACACTATCCCCTTCAATAACACGACCAAGACCTATTGTAAATCTTATATCCTCTTGCTTTTGTTGCTTGCAGACATCCTGATATTCACTGGTAAAGCATGAGGAATAGTACAACGCTCTTTTAGCTCCTGAACCTATCATTTCAATCTGATTTGACACCCCCACTCTGACACTGGACAGAGCCCTATCAAATTTCAAAGCTAAGATTCTATTATTTTTAAAATATCCCTGAACTTCATTCCGGTAGTACATATCGCTCCTTGCTTCATTTATCATAATAGCTGTTAACAGCATCACTGGAACGGGTGGCCGCTCCCCTCACTTCAAGTGACTGCCGTTCATTCATAACATATCCCTTGTTTTAGTAAGCCTATATGGCAAGCATTCGTTTTTAAACTGAAACATCTGTTGCAGCAAGGTGATTTAATGCGCTTTCACGCACAAAAAAGCCCCGAGTTATCGGGGCTTGAAAGCGATGTGGCTTAATTAACTATTCAGCGCCGGGCGCTCGCTAATCGCGATACGCTGCGGGGCGGCGACTTCCGGCTCGTGGCGGGTTAAGTCGATATGTAACAAGCCGTTGGTGAAGGTGGCGCCAGAGACTTCCATATTATCCGCGAGGGTGAAACTCAGGCTGAAGGCCTGATTCACCAGCCCCTGATGCAGCCATTTGGTCTCTTTTTCAGCCGCCTGCGGCGTGCCTTTAACGGTCAGACGCGTACCTTCCAGTTGAATATCCAAATCTTCCTGACGGAACCCGGCTACCGCGAGGGTAATGCGGTAATGGTTATCGTCGCTTTTTTCGATGTTATAGGGCGGGAAGGTTTGGCTTTCACCGGCGGTTTGCAGGGCGTTAGCCAGTTTGTCAAAACCGATCCATTGACGCAGCAGAGGGGATAAATCGTAGTTACGCATAGTGTTTTCTCCTTCTGAGAAGCGAGTAGGTACCTGCGAATTCAGCGAATTCGCATCTGCTCCCTGACGGCGAGCAAGTTGTTTATTCAGGCCGCCGCGCGGCCTGAAGCGGGCAATTAGTTAATTTCGATACGGCGCGGTTTGTTCGCTTCCGGAATCACGCGTTCCAGATCGATATACAACAGGCCGTTGACCAGGTTAGCGCCGCGAATATGAATGTTATCGGCGAGCTGGAATTTACGCTCGAAGTTGCGCTCCGCGATCCCCTGGTACAGGTAGGTGCGCTCTTTCTGCTCGGCGGCATGGGAGCCTTTCACCACCAGAAGATTGTCTTGCGCGGTTATCTCTAATTCGCTTTCCGCAAAACCGGCGACGGCAATCGCGATGCGGTAATTGTTTTCGTCCACTAATTCAACGTTATACGGAGGGTAGCCGCCGTTGCCCTGGCTTTGATTATTTTCTAACAGGTTGAACAGACGGTCGAAACCAATAGCAGAACGATAAAGCGGGGAGAGATCGAAATTACGCATAGTAAATAGCTCCTGAAATCAGCGAGAATTCAATGGCTTTCCATCATGGACAAGCCGTTATGACCCGGAATACCCCTCAGGCGTATCCTCATTGGGTGACACTACTAAAATGGGTGTGCCCCGACGCTTTTCAAGGCCTTTTCGGCCAAATTTTTTTGCAGTTTGCTGGCGAATGCTTAGACTGGTTGCAAAGCACAAAAGGCAAAGTGCGATACTCGCCACAGTGCAGTGCAATAACGCTAGGCATTCACGGGACGGCTCGTTATAACCGAAGTAACCCCGATAAAATGACGGAAGAGTGATGAAAAGCGGATTGTTAAAGCTGGTCCTGTTCAGCGGGATGATTAGTGTGGGCGGTTGCTCCAGCGTAATGTCGCATACCGGCGGCAAGGAAGGAACCTACCCAGGCACGCGCTCCAGCGCCCATACGCTGGGCGACGACGACACCAACTGGGGCGTGAAATCGCTGGTGGCCCTCGATATGCCGTTCACCGCGGTCATGGACACGCTGCTGCTGCCGTGGGATATGTTCCGCACCGACAGCTCGGTAAAATCGCGCGTCGAGAAAAGCGAGCAGGAGACGCTGGCGACCAACTCCGTTATCCCGCCAGCGCCAATGCCTTCGCGCTAAGCTAGCGCTGCGTTTCGGTTATCCATAACTGGCGATAACCGTCGACGTCTTCCATCCACGCCAGGTATTTGCCATCCGGCGAAAATACGACGGCATCCGCGGACGGCGGATTTTCGCGATCGGTCGTCAAATAACTTACCGCGCCGCTGCGGGCATCGCAGAGCGCGATTTTGTTTTCCACCACGCATCCCAGCCACGCGCCCGATGGATGCCAGTTAAACGCCGACTGAATCCCCGTAGCAGTATGTGTTAACTGACGCGGCTCGCCGCCCGCAGGCGGGATAAGCCACAGCTGTACAACGCCTGCATCATCACGCATCAGAAAGGCGATCTCGGTGGCCTGCGGATTGGCGCGTACCCAATGGCGCGGCACATTCACCAGCCCCGGATAGCGGCGCTGGTGGGTAAAGGTCAAACGACGCTGGCTGACGCCTGCCGGCGGCGCGGGCATCGTCGTTGCACTTCCGGCCAGCGGCGCATCGCCCTGCCGCTTCCACCCTGCCTCATCCCGGGGCAGCGTCACAATAAACAGTTCAGGCACTTTGTCGCCGTTTTCCGCCAGCGTATCGCCGATAAAGGCTAGTGCATGATTGCCGACCCACCCCTCTTCATAAGCGCGATTGATCTCATCGCTGCCGGGTCCTGGGTTCGCCGTGGTACGGCTTACCAGCACGCACCAGTGGCTGCCGGCATATTCGCGTGGATGGGTGCCCTGCGGGCTCACCGGGCCATAGGGCGCGGCTACGCCAACGTTGCGCAGATCCAGCGCCGGATCGTATTCGTGAAGTACGTGGTCGTTATAGGTGAAGCTAACGAACTGGCCGTCAGGGCTGAAGACATGAACATGGCTGCCGCCGCGCAGCGCGCCGGGAGTATAAGGCGCGGTAATATCCAGCGCATCCAAATTGCGGGTTTCACCCTGCCAGTTAACCACCCCGCGACGGTGATGAAAATCGTAATGCCAGTTGGCGTCCGGGTGTTCCGGGCCGTGAATAAAAACGTATTTATCTTGCGTCGGGTGTACGGTGACCACGCCAACGCAGGCGCCGTCAGCGGCGCGATACAGCGTTTCAACGGCGCCGCTATGGATATTCACCCGTTCAATGGTCTCGCCGGTGAAAGAGGCCCCCGACGGGCGCACGTCGAAAACCAGCCACTGGCTGTCCGGGGTCCAGGTATTGATATTGGTAAGCTGATGATGACGGGGAGCAAAAGTGACTTGTTTCATGACGATACCCTGATGCGAGACTTACGCATCAGGGTATCGTATCACCAAAATTTAGCCTACACGTTTCACATCGCCGACCAGCAGGATATAAGACAGCGCGCCTATCAGCGCCACCACGGAGATATAAACCAGCGCCGGGCCAAAGCCGTAATCCTGCGCCAGATAGCCAATCACCAGCGGGACGGTGATGCCGCCCAGCCCGCCAACAAAGTTAAAGACCCCACCGGTCAGGCCGATCAAGCGCATCGGCGCCAGGGAGGAGACCAGCGACCAGGTGATAGACGCAAAGCCGTTGCCGAAGAATGCCAGCGCCATCAACGCCATGATCCAAACGGGGTCGTTGGTATAGTTCGCCCCCATGATGCAGGTGGAGATCAGCAGCCCACAGATAATCGGCGTTTTGCGCGCCACGCCCAGCGAGTAGCCTTTTTTCACCAGCTTATCCGCCAGCCAGCCGGAGAGCAGGACGCCAAAAAACGCGGCGAGGAAGGGCACCGTGGTCATAAAGCCGGCCTTCAGCGCGGTGATGCCTTTTTCCTGGGTTAAGTAGTTCGGGAACCAGGTCAGGAAGAACCACAGCGTCGAGGTAACCGCGAACTGCCCAAGGTAAACGCCAACCAGCTTACGGTGAAAGACCAGCTTCCAGTCCGCTTTCGATAACGGTTGCCGCGCCTCTTTCTTCAGCGGCGCATCGCCATCCACCAGGCCGCCGCCGCCGCGGATATAGTCGAGTTCGGCTTTGCTGATGCTTTTAGTCAGGCGCGGCGGTTGATAAACCTTAAACCAGATTAACGACCAGATAATGCCGATACCACCGGTAACGATAAATACCCAGTGCCAGCTTAATAGCTCCTGGATCCAGATCAGTAGCGGCGTGAGGAAGGCCAGGCCCACAAATTGCCCCGAGGTATAAAACCCGACGGCGGAGGCGCGTTCGTGCTCCGGGAACCAACTGGTCACCATGCGGTTATTGGTCGGGAAGGCTGGCGCTTCGAAGATGCCGGTAATGGCGCGTAAACCAATCAGCGACATTAAGCCGGTGGCGAAACCTTGTAGCAACGTCGCCACCGACCAGCCAAATATAGCGATAAAGTAGGTAAGTCTGGATCCCACGCGGTCAAGGAACCAACCGCCAGGGATCTGACAGAGGGTATACAGCCAGGCAAAGGCGGAAAATACGTAGCCCATTTCCGCTTTGCTAATACCAAACTCCTCCTGAATATGCGCCGAGGCGACGGCGAGGTTGGCGCGGTCAACATAACAAATAACCACGGTAATAAAGATCATGATGAGCGTCAGATAACGGCGACGCCCGGTTTTTACAGCGGTAACTGAAATATCCATCGCAATCTGTCTCCAGATTTTGGGCATAGCGAAGCCGCTCACCATGCCCGGTAATTTACAGAGGGTGTTTTTGTTTTTTATTTTTTACTTACGAATGCTCTAAATAGTTCACGTCGCAGGAAGGCGGCAAGATTGCAAATCCCCAGGAGCTTACATTAGTAAGTGACTGGGGTGCGCAATCGCAGCCAACGCACCTGTGGCGTGAAATATGAAGAGCATTTACCATTCGGCGACAGAGCCATCCTCATACCGCCACAACGGATTTCGCCAGTCCGGCGCATTTTTACTCAACTCAATCACGCGGGCCTCATCAATTTCTACGCCCAGCCCCGGCTTCATCAGAGGTTTAAAGAAGCCGCCTTCCATATTGAAATCTTCTTTATTTTTCACAAAATCAAGCAGTTCGGCGCCTTTGTTGTAGTGGATCCCCATACTCTGCTCCTGGAAGACCGCGTTATGTGAAACGAAATCGACGTGCAGACAAGCCGCCAGCGCGATCGGCCCCAGCGGGCAGTGCGGCGCCAGCCCAACGTCATAGGCTTCCGCCATTCCGGCAATTTTATAGCATTCGGTAATACCGCCTGCGTGCGACAAATCGGGCTGTAAAATAGCCACCCCGCCCGCTTCCAGTACTCGTTTAAATTCAAAGCGCGAGAACATACGTTCCCCGGCGGCAATTGGAATATGCGTTTGCGCCGCCAGCCGTGGATAATATTCCGCCTGCTCGGCTAATACCGGCTCCTCAATAAATAATGGGCGATATGGCTCCAGCTCTTTAATTAATACCTTAGCCATCGGCGCGCTAACGCGGCCATGAAAATCGAGACCAAACTCAATTTCATTGCCAAACGCTTCGCGGATTTGCGCCACGGTATTCACCGCCGCATCAACCGCGCGGGAATTATCGATGAGCCCCATCTCTTCGCAGCCGTTTAACTTAAAGGTGTCGAAACCAATGCCGCGCAGTTTCTTAATCCCGTCAATCACTTCGGCGGGGCGGTCGCCGCCCACCCAGCTGTAGGCTTTAATTTTGTCGCGCACCAGCCCGCCCATCAGTTGCCAGACCGGGGCATTCAGGACCTTACCTTTAATATCCCATAATGCCTGGTCAATACCGGCGATGGCGCTCATCATAATCGGGCCGCCGCGGTAAAAGCCGCCGCGGTACATCACCTGCCACAGGTCATTAATCCGCGCCGGATCCTGGCCAATCAGGTAGTCGCCAAATTCATGAACGGCCGCCTCTACCGTGCGGGCGCGCCCTTCAATCACCGGTTCGCCCCAGCCGACGATGCCTTCATCGGTTTCAATTTTCAGGAACATCCAGCGTGGGGGTAAACGGTACGTGGTGATGTTGGTTATTTTCATTTCACTGCCTCTCGATACGCTTTTACGAATGCGGCTGCCTGCTGCGCGGTACGTTCAACCGGCTGGCCGGCGCGATAGAGATCGCTACCCAGCCCTGCCCCCACACAGCCGGCATTAATCCACTGCGCCAGGTTTTCCGGCGTCACGCCGCCGACGGCAAAGACCGGAACCTCCGGCGGTAGCACGGCTTTCAACGCTTTGATGTAATCCGGGCCAAAAGCCGATGACGGGAAAATTTTCAGCGCCTGCGCGCCAGCATCCAAGGCGCTGAAGGCTTCGCTGGCGGTGGCGCAGCCTGGGCACACGGTCATGCCGTAACCCACCGCACGCCGGATCACTTCCGGTTGAATGTTTGGCGTCACAATCAGCCGACAGCCCATGGCCGCCAGCCTGTCGACCTGCTCCGGTTGCAGCACGGTGCCCGCACCGATAAGCGCCTGCTCGCCGTAAGCGTCGACGACCTGCGGAATACTTTTATCCCACTGCGGCGAGTTCAGCGGGATTTCGACCGCGTCGAAACCGGCGTCGATAACGGCGCCAACGTGAGCCAGCGCCTCGTCTGGCGTAATACCGCGCAGGATAGCGATAAGCGGAAGGTTAGTTTGCCACTGCATAAGCGATGCTCCTTATTCCTGTCTGAAATGCCGTATCGCCCGCAACCGCGGTGACTTCGCGGCCAATGGCGGCAAATGCCTGCTGATAGCGGGACGTTAACGATGACCCGGCGACAAGGCTAATAGCCTGCTGCCCGGCGAACGTGTCGCTGAGGGTGGCAACTTCAGCGCCAATCAGCAGGCCGGAAAGAAATTCGCTAACCTGCTCGCGAGGCAGCGCGCCCAGCACGTGCGAAGCGCGAACTTCAAACAGCTGCGGCAGGACGGCGGGGTTGTTGATACCGCGCTGCAGACCGGCCGCGAATGCGTCGGTGGACGTCTCCTGCGGCGGTAAGCCGGCGCCCACCAGCGAGTGCTGAAGCAACAGATGATGCAACTCACCGGTCAAAACGGTACGAAAATCGTGAATTTGCAGGCGATCGGCCAGTACCCACTTGCAGTGGGTTCCCGGCATCACGTAGACAGATGAAGGCGCTAAGGCGCGTGCGCCCAGCAGTTGCGTTTCTTCTCCACGCATGACGTTATGGTTATCGTCACGGGAAACGCAAAGACCGGGAATTATCCAGATATTGTCGCCAACGGCAGTTAACTGCTGGCCAATGTCCGAGAAAGCGGCAGGAAGCGGCAAATAGGGGGCGATTTTCCAGCCCACGTTGCTGCCAACCATACCTGCCATCACCACTGGTGTGGCGCCATCGCGCCAGTGTTGGGTAATTTCCGCTAACACCGCAGCGGGAGAGCGACCGTTCAGGCGCGTTACGCCTGCTTCAGATTGCCTGCTTTCCAGGCATTCTTCGCCCTGATAAAGCCAGGCGCGTAAATTCGTCGATCCCCAATCTATTGCGATGTAGCGAGCCGTCATGTGATTTCCTTGAGCCTTCGTGTCGAGCTGGCGATCATCGTCAACGCCGCCTGCTCCGCCGCGTCGCTATCCTGATGCCGAATGGCGTCAAATAGCGCTTTATGTTCCTGGAGGGTTTTCGGCATGTTGCCTTCATCGCCCATCCAGGTCCGTTCAAATACCGCCCGCTGCAGCGAACTGATCGCCACGCTAAGCTGCTGCAAAACCGGGTTATGTACTGACTGCAGCACCGCTTCGTGGTAACGAATATCGGCCTCGTTAAAGGCATCCCGGTTTTGGTTGTTGGCGATCATGTCATTGAGCGCCGACTCGATTTCCGCCAGATCGCTTGAGGTGGCGCGTTCCGCCGCCCAGCGTGCAATGGCGGGCTCTACCAGATTACGCACTTCACTCATCGCGCTGATAAGACGCGGGTCATAATCATTTTCCAGTACCCACTGCAGAACCTCAGTATCGAGGTAGTTCCACTGGTTTCTGGGAGCGACAAACGCGCCGCGATAACGCTTCATTTCGATCAGCCGCTTCGCCATTAGCGAGCGAAACACTTCGCGGATGATGTTGCGCGAAGTTTCAAACTCTTCACACAGTTCCGCTTCGGCCGGTAGCGCCGAACCCGGTACGTACTTACCGCTGACAATCTGTTTTCCCAGCGTGATCACGATGCGATCGGTTTTATTGAGAGTCATGGAGAGTCCTTATGCTCTATGTGTACTGCTCTACTTTACCGTCGCTGTCGAATTTCGCCTCACTTTTGTACTACTAGCGTGATGTCACGCGTCGTCGCCATGAGCTCAATGTAGTACAACACGATTGTGTTGTACTACAATTTAGATCACAAAAAGAACAACCCATAAAAATAAAAATGCCTGTGGCCACGACAGATGGCGCCGTCAAAGCAGGAAAGGAGGGTAAAAAAGAGTTAGAACGCTTCGCCGACCTGGAAGTAAAAGCCGCTGCTGCCCTTACCGATACCGTAGTCGAGGCGAATATTAACGCGAGGTTTGAATTCAAAGCGGTAGCCGACGCCCGCCGAAGGTAGCCAGCGTCCATCATTCAGTGAATCAATGGATGGCCCCATGGTGCCCGCGCCGACCCAGGCAACAACGCCGTGTCGCCACGTCAACTGACGACGGTATTCAAGCTGAGAGCTGACCACGTTTTTATCGCGGTAGCGCCCCTGGTAATAGCCGCGCATACGTTCATCGCTGCCGAGTAGCGGCATCATGCTCCACGGCACATCGCCCTGGGTGAAGGTGCCATCCGCTTCCCAGGCCAGCACGCTTTTATCGCTCAGGGCCTGATAGCGGCTGTAGTGCAGGCGAAACTCATCAAATCGCGTGTCGCTGCCGAGTCCCGGCGCATAGTGGGTATAGCGAAAATCGGCATACTGGCCCTTGCGTGGGTTGGGGACAAAATCGCGATCGTCCCAGTTGATATCAATACTGGCGCCGGAGCTGAATACCGACGGCCCCTGTGGGGTGTTTTCTATTTTCGGCAGATCGTCATGGTCCATCTCATCGGCATTTTGCGCCGCCAGCGACCACCCCGCTCCCAGATAAACATTATCGATGAGCTGCCGGTAGACCATCGGGCGCAGGGTCAGCACCTGGGCGGTATATTTTTCTTTCTCATTGTCTTTGTCGCCGGCGTGAAAACCTTGTCCCCAGTAGTATGTCGGCGTGTTGGCCATTGAGCCTTCAACAAATACCCGCCACAAATCGTTGTCGAAAAAAGCATAGTTTTTAACGCTGAGGCCAAATGCGCCGGTGGAGCTAACGTAGCCGCTAAGCGTCAGCGTGGAGTTCTGGCTGATGGTGTCACTTGGGTCCGGGCGATACATGCCAACGACCGCCGTGCCCAGCCCAAGCCCCAGCTCCGGCGTATAAAATGGCCCCGGCATGACGCCCCAGTCGATGCCTTTGCTGGCGTCAAACTTGTCGCTGGTGCCAAGGTTTTGCAACCAGCCGTCGATTTTTTCGCGGCTGAGCGCCTGCGCCTGTGCCTGTGCCTGCCCAATAACAAGGCATGTTAGCAACAGCAGGATAGGGTTAAACAGTCGGCTCAAAAGCGATACTCGCCGGCGATAAAGAAGCTGTTACGTTCGGCAAAACCAAACTCCGTGGTGATATTAAAGTTCCGGGTCATCTCATACTGCGCGCCTACCAGCACGTTCCACGGCGACTGCAGATGCTGTTTCACATCAAAGCGACCGTTGCCGTTCTTGTTGGCAAGATTGACCATGTTTTGCAGCATCGTCGACGGCATCGACAGATCGTTCAGGCTGCCCTTAAATTCCTGCTGCACATCCTGATACATACTGCCTACCCAGACATTCAGCTTCCCGTTCGGCAGATGCAGCGTATCTACCGACGGCGTATTGAAACGATAGCCCAAACGCGGCGAAAAGGTAAAAGCATCAATGCTGCCGTCGAGAATATCAAAACGCGTCTGTGTATAGTTGGCATCTAATACCGTGAACCAGTTGCCGACGCCGCCCACCAGCGTGGTACCGACGCCGTAGGTAGTGCCTTTAAAATCAAGACGAAAATCAAGATCCTGCATACCTGGCATAGGTACTACTTTACCATTCGGCCCTTTCAGACCGACGGCGATTTGCGAGATAGAATGGCCTTTAGTATGTCCAACCAGGCCATAGACGTTCATAAACGGCAGCAGCCAGGCATCCAGCTTAAGGGTCTCGGTTTTACTGCTTTCCCGCGTATTACCGACGCCAATCTGGAAGGCGTTATCCAGTGAAAAATTACCTAACGATAAGCCGGTAAAATTAATGCTATCGACATTAATATTTTGCCGCATATCCATATAGTTAACGCCGACGCCAAACGGCAGCGGCAGGACGTAGCCGTGTTTTCTGGCTTCATCACCTAAAAAGGGCAATACCGATGTCGATTCCGGCGCCGCGGCCTGGCTATTGTCAGGCGCGGGCAGATCCGCCGGTTCGCTATCGTGCCAGGCGTATACGGGTTCAAGTTGGGTTGTTGGTTCTGCGGCCGCGCAGACCTGAAGAGAGGAGAAAGGCAGCGCAACCAACATCAAAAAGTGATTTTTATTCATAGGAAATATGATGTTAGTTATTAACGTATTGTTAAAAGGGGGCGGGTAGCTTATAGAATCCCGGATACTGATTAAGGGATTTAAATGCGGATTAACATCTATTCATGAAAAAAGAGAAGACAGGCCCGGAGAATTCCGGGCCTGAGATTGATGACAAACCTCATGCAACCGTTGCACTTACAGATTGCACCAGACAAAAAACATGGAAAATCAATTTATAGATTTCGGCTGATAACCACAAAGAAGGAAAAACCACGCTTTTTCCTTCTTTGTCAGCAGTCTGAGGCCCGGAGAATTCCGGGCCCGAAATGCGCTTAGGCTAAAACGTATTTTTCAATGGCGAAGGCAACGCCATCTTCAAGGTTCGATTTGGTGACGAAATTCGCCGCTTCTTTAACGGTCGGGATAGCGTTATCCATCGCCACGCCGACGCCGGCAAATTCAATCATCGCGATATCATTTTCCTGATCGCCAATCGCCATAATTTCTTCCGGCTTGATGCCCAGCGTATCGGCCAGCGACTTCACGCCGGTGCCTTTATTGACGCGTTTATCGAGGATTTCGAGGAAGTACGGCGCACTTTTCAGCACGGTATACTTCTCTTTCACTTCCGCCGGAATACGGGCGATAGCCCGATCGAGAACGGCAGGCTCATCGATCATCATCACTTTCAGCAGCTGAATATTACGGTCCATCTTTTCTGCTTCGCAGAATACCAGCGGAATGGTCGCCACGTAGGATTCATGCACCGTGTAGTAGCTGATATCGCGGTTCGCGGTATAGAGCGTATTACGATCGAGCGCGTGGAAGTGCGAGCCAACTTCGCGAGAGAGTTGCTCAAGGAAGCGATAATCATCGTAGCTTAACGCCGTTTGCGCCACGGTGCTGCCGTCGCTGGCTTTCTGAACCAGCGCGCCGTTATAGGTGATGCAGTAGTCGCCCGGCTGTTCCATGTGCAGCTCTTTCAGGTAGCTATGGACACCAGCGTACGGGCGGCCGGTCGTCAGCACCACGTTAACGCCGCGGGCGCGCGCTGCCGCGATGGCGGTTTTCACCGCCGGAGAAATGGTATGGTCCGGCAGCAACAGCGTGCCGTCCATATCAATTGCAATCAGTTTAATAGCCATGGGATCCCCGGGTAAGATGAGTCTTCACTCATGCTAACGCGATTCCGCTCAAAAAACAGCTCTCGCAGCGGGAGAAAACGAGGATGGATTGCGCAGGCGGATTCCCCTTTTGCCGCAAAAGAAAAACCCGGCAGCGCAACGCGTACCGGGTTTAGCAAAACCGTAGCCCCGGTAGACATCATGTCACCGGGGAAATACAGGCTTAGATATCGATGTTCGCCGCTTTCAGGGCGTTCTCTTCGATAAAGGCGCGACGCGGTTCAACGGCATCGCCCATCAGGGTGGTGAACAGCTGGTCGGCGGCAATCGCATCCTTCACGGTGACGCGAAGCATGCGGCGGCTGTCCGGATCCATGGTGGTTTCCCACAGCTGATCCGGGTTCATCTCGCCCAGACCTTTATAACGCTGGATAGAGAGGCCGCGACGCGACTCTTTCACCAGCCAGTCGAGCGCCTGTTCGAAGCTGGCTACCGGCTGGCGGCGCTCGCCGCGTTCGATAAACGCGTCGTCTTCGATAAGCCCGCGCAGCTTCTCGCCGAGGGTGCAGATGCGGCGATATTCCGCGCCGGTGATGAACTCGTTATCCAGCGGGTAGTCGGTATCGACGCCGTGGGTACGCACGCGCACGATCGGCTCGAACTGCTGCAGCTCGCTGTTTTCACGAATATCAAACTTCCACTGGCTGCCGTGCTGCTCTTTTTCGTTCAGCTCGCTAATCAGCTGGTTAATCCAGCGGGTGACGGTCTGCTCGTTGCTCAGATCGGCTTCGGTCAGCGTCGGCTGATAGATAAGCTCTTTGAGCATCGCTTTCGGGAAACGGCGCTCCATGCGGCCAATCATTTTCTGCGTCGCGTTGTACTCGGCCACCAGTTTTTCCAGAGACTCGCCGGCTAAGGCCGGTGCGCTGGCGTTCGTGTGCAGGGTCGCGCCGTCGAGCGCGATGGAGATCTGGTACTGATCCATCGCTTCGTCGTCTTTAATGTACTGTTCCTGCTTGCCTTTCTTCACTTTGTACAGCGGCGGCTGAGCAATGTAAACGTGACCGCGCTCCACGATTTCCGGCATCTGACGATAGAAGAAGGTCAACAGCAGGGTACGAATGTGCGAACCGTCGACGTCCGCATCGGTCATGATGATGATGCTGTGATAACGCAGTTTATCCGGGTTGTACTCATCGCGGCCGATACCGCAGCCCAGCGCGGTAATCAGCGTCGCCACTTCCTGAGAAGAGAGCATTTTATCGAAGCGGGCTTTCTCGACGTTAAGGATTTTACCCTTCAGCGGCAGGATAGCCTGGTTCTTACGGTTACGGCCCTGTTTCGCAGAGCCGCCCGCGGAGTCCCCTTCCACGAGGTACAGTTCAGACAGCGCCGGGTCGCGTTCCTGACAATCCGCCAGTTTGCCCGGCAGGCCAGCCAGATCAAGCGCGCCTTTACGACGGGTCATTTCACGGGCGCGACGCGCGGCTTCACGGGCGCGCGCGGCGTCGATAATTTTGCCGACCACGATTTTCGCATCGGACGGGTTTTCCAGCAGGTATTCGCTCAGCAGTTCGTTCATCTGCTGTTCAACTGCCGATTTCACCTCGGAGGAGACCAGCTTGTCTTTGGTCTGTGAGGAGAACTTCGGATCCGGCACCTTCACGGAAACCACGGCAATCAGGCCTTCACGCGCATCGTCGCCGGTGGCGCTAACTTTCGCTTTTTTGCTGTAGCCTTCTTTATCCATGTAGGCGTTCAGGGTACGGGTCATCGCCGCGCGGAAGCCCGCCAGGTGAGTACCGCCGTCGCGCTGCGGAATGTTGTTGGTAAAGCAGTAGATGTTTTCCTGGAAACCGTCGTTCCACTGCAGCGCCACTTCAACGCCGATACCGTCTTTTTCGGTGGAGAAATAGAAGATATTCGGGTGGATCGGCGTTTTGTTCTTGTTGAGATATTCAACAAACGCCTTGATGCCGCCTTCGTAGTGGAAATGGTCTTCTTTGCCGTCGCGCTTATCGCGCAGGCGGATAGAGACCCCGGAGTTCAGGAACGACAGCTCGCGCAGACGTTTCGCCAGGATTTCGTATTCGAATTCAGTGACGTTGGTGAAGGTTTCCAGGCTTGGCCAGAAACGCACCATGGTACCGGTGCTTTCAGTTTCGCCGGTTACCGCCAGCGGCGCCTGCGGCACGCCGTGCTCATAAATTTGTTTGTGGACTTTGTTATCGCGTTGGATAACCAGCTCCAGCTTCTGCGACAGGGCGTTAACCACCGAGACGCCTACGCCGTGCAGACCGCCGGACACTTTATAGGAGTTATCATCGAATTTACCGCCGGCGTGCAGGACGGTCATGATAACTTCCGCCGCGGAGACGCCCTCTTCCGGGTGAATGCCGGTTGGGATGCCGCGACCGTCATCCTGTACGGAGACGGAGTTATCGCTGTGGATAGTAACAACGATGTCTTTACAGTAACCTGCGAGCGCTTCGTCGATAGCGTTATCCACAACCTCGAATACCATGTGGTGCAGACCGGTGCCGTCATCCGTGTCGCCGATATACATACCCGGGCGCTTACGCACCGCATCCAGCCCTTTCAGGACTTTGATACTGGAGGAGTCATAAGAATTCGACATCAACGTTTCTCGCTCATTTAATCTTGGGTTAATCCGTTATTTTACCCTTTTCCACGGTGAACATCTTCGAATTTTTGTCCGACATGTCCATTACGTGTTCAGCGCTGATCGCGCTGACGAAAACCTGCGATTGCGTGGCTTTTAAGCGGCTGGCAAGCAGCCCGCGCCGGGCATCGTCAAGCTCCGAGGCAAAATCATCTATCAGGTACAGGCAGCGCCGCCCGCTTTCGCGGGTCAGGAACTCGCCCTGCGCCAGTCGTAGGGCGCACATCAGCAGCTTAAGCTGCCCGCGCGACAAGGTGTCTTCCACCGGCGCCCCATCGGCGCGAATGCGAAAATCCGCTTTATGCGGACCGTGGGCGGTGTAGGTTAACATTCTGTCGCGTTCGAAATTCCGCTCCAGCACCTCGGCGTAGTCCGTTTCTTTTTCCCAGCCGCGCTGGAAAGAGAAGGTGAGGGTGAATTCCGGTAAAAATTGCTGACAGGTATCCGCCATGTCTTCGACAATAGCGGCGCTGTATTCGGCACGCCAGCGGCTGATTTGTTCCGCCAACGGGATTAATTCCAGGTCCCACGGCCGCAGTTGCGCATATCGGCTCACCTGGCGCAGCGCGGCGTTGCGCTGTTTCAGCAGGCGCTTCAGGTTGCTCCAGGCGGTGAAGAATCCGGCTTCGTTATGAAAGCATCCCCAATCAATGAACGCTCTTCTGTATTTGGGGCCGCCGTTGAGTAAAGTAAACCCCTCCGGCGTGATCAGCTGCATCGGCATCAGGTGCGCCAGTTCCGCCACCTTGTGGCCATCGGTGCCGTCGATACGCACCTTACTGTCACCCTGTTTGTCTTTGGTCAGGCCAATGGCGGTTTCCCGCTCTTCGCCCTGTAAACGCCCGTGCAGGACAAACGAATCCTGCTCGTGGCGAATCACCCGGCCAATTTGCAAACTACGAAACGCCCGACCGTGGCCGAGCGTATAGATAGCTTCCAGTACGCTGGTTTTGCCGCTGCCGTTTGCGCCAACCAGGAAGTTAAAGCTGGGGGATAAAGCGAGATCCGCATTTTCAATATTGCGGAAATCTTTGATCAGGAGTCGGGATAGCGACATATCAGCTCATAACCAGGGCGTTATCGGCGCAGTTAGTCTGGTTTCGGCCAGCGCGCAGCAACCGGAGCGTACTAAAGTACGTGAGGATTGCTCGCTGCGCTCGCCCTTCGGGCCGTCCATAGGACGTCCAAAATACTTCGTATTTTGTGCGAGCACTGCCCGGAGCCAGAATAACAAGCAAGATAGCCCGATATTTTCTACAGCCGCATAGGCATGACAACATAGGCGGCGGATTGCGAAGCCGCATCCTCAATCTGCACGCTCGATACGGAATCCGTCAGCAGAATGCGCACATTCTCGCATTTCAGCGCATTGAGCACATCCAGCACGTAGCTAACGTTGAAGCCAATCTCCATCTCCGTTCCGGCGTAGGTCACGTCAAGGATCTCTTCCGCCTCTTCCTGTTCCGGGTTGTTAGCGGTGATTTTCAGCTGGTTCTCGCTGACGTACAGCCGCACGCCGCGGAATTTCTCGTTCGAGAGGATTGCCGCGCGGGCGAAAGCCTGCTTGAGAATGTCGCAGCCGGCATCAAGGTGTTTATCCGGGTTTTTCGGCAATACGCGGCGATAGTCCGGGAAACGGCCGTCAACCAGCTTCGAGGTGAAGATGAAATCGCCGACGTGAGCACGGATATTGTTGCTGCCGATCTGCACGCGCAGCGGCGTATCGCCGCCGTCGAGCATACGCATCAGCTCAATCACCCCTTTACGCGGCACGATCACCGAATGGTTCGGCAGCGACTCTTCCAGCGGCATTGAACAAACCGCCAGACGGTGGCCGTCGGTGGCGACGGTGCGCAGTTCGCTACCTTCGGTTTCAAAGAGCATGCCGTTTAAGTAGTAACGAACGTCCTGGTGCGCCATCGAAAACTGGGTGGCTTCAATCAGGCGCTTCATCGTCGCCTGCGGCAGGGTAAATTCCACTTCGCTCTGCCAGTCGTCGAGATTCGGGAAATCGGCGGCAGGCAGGGTCGACAGCGAGAAGCGGCTGCGGCCTGAGCGCACCAGCATACGGTCGCCTTCAAGCTGCACGGCGATCTCCGCGCCTTCAGGCAGGCCGCGGCAGATATCAAAGAATTTACGCGCCGGAACGGTGGTGGCGCCCGCTTCGTGCGGCTGAATCAGCGACACGCGCGCGACCATTTCCATTTCCAGATCGGTACCGGTTAGCGACAGCGTGCCGTCCGCGACCTGAAGCAGCAGGTTACCGAGAATCGGCAGCGTCGGACGACCACCTAACGGACCGCTCACCTGTTGCAGCGGTTTTAATAAATGTTCACGTTCTACGGTAAATTTCATAGCGTCACGAGGATAATGTTCTGATTAAATTGGAAAAATCTTCTTTAATATCGTGGCTTTCTTCACGCAACTGCTCAATCTTACGGCAGGCGTGCAGCACGGTGGTATGGTCGCGGCCGCCAAACGCATCGCCGATTTCCGGCAGGCTGTGGTTAGTCAGCTCTTTGGCCAGCGCCATCGCCATCTGGCGTGGGCGCGCCACCGAACGGGAGCGGCGTTTGGACAGCAGGTCCGCTACCTTAATCTTGTAATACTCCGCCACCGTCTTTTGAATATTGTCGATGGTGACTAATTTTTCCTGCAGCGCCAGTAAATCGCGCAGCGCTTCGCGCACGAAATCAATGGTGATAGCCCGGCCGGTAAAGTTGGCGTTAGCAATCACGCGGTTCAGCGCCCCTTCCAGCTCACGCACATTCGAACGCAGACGCTTGGCGATAAAGAATGCGACTTCGCCCGGCAGGCGGATGTCGTTCTCATCGGCTTTTTTCATCAGGATCGCAACGCGGGTTTCCAGCTCAGGCGGCTCGATCGCCACCGTCAGGCCCCAGCCAAAGCGCGATTTCAGACGATCCTCAACGCCGTTGATCTCTTTTGGATAACGATCCGAAGTGAGGATGATCTGCTGATTACCTTCCAGCAGGGCATTAAAGGTGTGGAAGAACTCTTCCTGCGAACGCTCTTTATTGGCGAAGAACTGAATATCATCGATCAGCAGGGCGTCAACGGAGCGGTAATAGCGTTTAAATTCTTCGATGGCGTTGTTCTGCAGGGCTTTTACCATGTCCTGCACGAAACGCTCGGAGTGCATATAGACCACTTTAGCATTTGGCTTACGCGCCACAATGCCGTTGCCGACGGCGTGCAACAGGTGGGTTTTACCCAGACCGGTGCCGCCATATAGGAACAGCGGGTTATACGCGCCGCCAGGGTTATCGGCCACCTGACGCGCCGCCGCGCGTGCCAGCTGGTTAGATTTACCTTCGACGAAGTTATCAAACGTATGCTTGACGTTGACGTTGGAACGGTAGGTGGGCTCTGCCGGCGCCGGAACGTTATCCCAGCCCTGACGGGCGACAGCCGGCGCGACGCGCGCGGTTTGCACCTGAGCGGCCGGGATCGCCGTGGCGACGTTGGCCGTACCCTGGTGGGACGGCGCCGCAGGCTTCGCGCCCACTTCAAAGCGCAGCTGTGGGGCGTCCGCACCACAAAAGTCATTGAGGAGCCCATTGATATTATTGAGGTATTTGTCCCTTACCCAATCGAGCACAAAACGGTTTGGCGCATACAGTGCCAGCGTGTTATCGCTCAGTTCCGCCTGCAATGGGCGGATCCACATGCTGAATTCTGTGGCTGGTAACTCATCCTGCAATCGGGCAAGACACTGCTGCCAAAGCGAAAGTGACACGGCGGACTCCACTCGAACATAAAATCGATATAAAAGAAAAACTGAAACAATCGTGATTGTTGGCACACGTCGCAAGACCCTGCATAAGCCGAAAAAGCCCCTGCGCAAAAGGGGTGACGTGCGAACCGCTATTTGCGGTTTTACCCGGGACGGATCCGTGGATCGCGATCGGGACCGGGGATCATAGCCTAAACTGAGAAAGAGATCTTGTGTTTCTCAACAGATTCTTCCCGATTTATCCACAGGAGGATCGAAACCGGGTAAGTGTAATCGATCCTGGCGAGAGTGCGGCACGATTTCGCCCGCATATTGGAAAAATTAATGAGCTATGCCGGTTTTGAACAGAATCGATCTAACAAAGATCCTTTACGATCCTTGCGCTTTACCCGCCAGGCCGTATAATCCCCCACCCGGCGCGTAACGCCCGTTTTCGCAACTCGTCTCAGCTTATTTTTTGTGCGGCAAGGTGCGAGAAATAAGGAAAGAGAATTGACTCCGGAGTGTACAATTATTACAATCCGGCCTCTTTAATCACCCACGCTGAGGCGTAAGTCGTTCGAAGTTCGTTCGGGTCTACGCAAAAGTCAGTGAATTTATTCAAGTTTAGGTAGAAATCGCCATGAAACGCACTTTTCAACCGTCTGTACTGAAGCGCAACCGTTCTCACGGCTTCCGTGCTCGTATGGCTAATAAAAATGGTCGTCAGGTTCTGGCACGTCGTCGTGCTAAAGGCCGCGCTCGTCTGACCGTTTCCAAGTAATAAAGCTAACCCTGCGTGGTTAAGCTAGCATTTCCCAGGGAGTTACGTTTGTTAACTCCCAGTCATTTCACTTTCGTCTTCCAGCAGCCACAACGGGCTGGCACGCCGCAAATCACCATCCTCGGCCGCCTGAATTCGCTGGGGCATCCCCGCATCGGTCTTACCGTCGCCAAGAAAAACGTTAAGCGCGCGCATGAACGCAATCGGATTAAACGTCTGACGCGTGAAAGCTTCCGTTTACGTCAACATGAACTCCCGCCAATGGATTTCGTGGTGGTGGCAAAGAAAGGGGTTGCCGACCTCGATAACCGTGCTCTCTCGGAAGCGTTGGAAAAATTATGGCGCCGCCATTGTCGCCTGGCTCGCGGGTCCTGATAGGCCTTATCAGGGTCTATCAGCGCCTGATTAGTCCGCTACTCGGGCCGCACTGTCGTTTCACGCCAACCTGTTCTCAATACGGAATTGAGGCATTGCGCAGGTTTGGAGTGATAAAAGGCAGTTGGTTGACGGTGAAACGCGTATTAAAATGCCACCCTTTACACCCTGGTGGTGACGACCCCGTCCCGCCTGGACCATTTGATACCAGAGAACACTAACGATGGATTCGCAACGCAATCTTCTTATCATCGCTTTGTTGTTCGTGTCTTTCATGATCTGGCAAGCCTGGGAGCAGGACAAAAATCCGCAAACCCAGCAGCAGACCACGCAGACTACGACCACAGCAGCGGGTAGCGCCGCAGACCAGGGCGTACCGGCCAGTGGCCAGGGGAAACTGATTACGGTTAAAACTGATGTGCTTGATCTGACCATCAACACCAGCGGTGGTGATGTTGAGCAAGCGCTGCTTCCGGCTTACCCGAAAGCGCTGAAATCTACTGAACCGTTCCAGTTACTGGAAACCACGCCACAGTTTATCTATCAGGCACAGAGCGGCTTAACCGGTCGTGACGGCCCGGATAACCCGGCTAACGGCCCGCGTCCGCTGTATAACGCTGATAAAGATGCGTATGTACTGGCTGACGGCCAGAACGAAATCGTTATTCCGCTGACCTACACCGACAAAGCGGGCAACGTCTTCACCAAAACTTTCACCCTGAAACGCGGTGATTATGCGGTGAACGTTGGCTACAACGTGAAAAACGTCGGCGAAAAACCGCTGGAGATCTCCTCCTTCGGTCAGCTGAAGCAAACGGCAGCGCTGCCATCAAGCCGCGATACGCAAACCGGCGGTCTGTCTACCATGCACACCTTCCGTGGCGCGGCGTACTCCACTGCTGATTCGAAATACGAAAAATATAAATTCGATACTATCGTCGACAACGAAAACCTGAACGTCAGCACCAAAGACGGTTGGGTGGCGATGTTGCAGCAGTACTTCACCACCGCGTGGGTTCCGCATAACAACGGCACCAACAACTTCTATACCGCTAACCTCGGTAATGGCGTTGTCGCTATCGGCTATAAATCACAGCCGGTACTGGTGCAGCCTGGTCAAACCGACAAGCTGGAAAGCGTGCTGTGGGTCGGCCCGGCTCTGCAGGATAAAATGGCTGCCGTCGCGCCGCACCTGGATCTGACCGTCGACTACGGCTGGCTGTGGTTCATCTCCCAACCGCTGTTTAAGCTGCTGAAATTCATCCACGGCTTCCTCGGCAACTGGGGCTTCTCGATTATCGTCATCACCTTTATCGTTCGTGGCATCATGTACCCGCTGACTAAAGCGCAGTACACCTCCATGGCGAAGATGCGTATGCTGCAGCCGAAGATTCAGGCAATGCGCGAGCGTCTGGGCGACGATAAACAACGTCAAAGCCAGGAAATGATGGCGCTGTATAAAGCAGAAAAAGTTAACCCGCTGGGTGGCTGCTTCCCGCTGATTATTCAGATGCCTATCTTCCTTGCGCTGTACTACATGCTGAGCGCCTCGGTTGAACTGCGTCATGCGCCGTTTATCCTGTGGATCCACGACCTGTCCGCGCAAGACCCGTACTACATCCTGCCGATCATCATGGGCGCGACCATGTTCTTCATCCAGAAGATGTCGCCGACCACCGTGACCGACCCGATGCAGCAGAAGATCATGACCTTTATGCCGGTCATCTTCACGGTGTTCTTCCTGTGGTTCCCGTCTGGTCTGGTGGTGTACTACATCGTCAGCAACCTGGTAACCATTATTCAGCAGCAGCTGATTTACCGTGGTCTGGAGAAGCGTGGCCTGCATAGCCGCGAGAAGAAAAAATCCTGATTCGGTGTAGGCCGGATAAGGCGAAGCCGCCATCCGGCAATGCGCGCCGGGTTGCCTGATGGCGCTAACGCTTATCAGGCCTACAATCAAAAGGCGGTCGAATGACCGCCTTTTTTTATTGCGATTTGAAGAGACATATCATGAGCCATAACGACACTATCGTCGCCCAGGCAACCCCACCGGGACGCGGGGGTGTGGGCATCTTGCGTATCTCCGGCCTTAAGGCGCGAGACGTCGCGCAGGCGGTACTCGGCAAGCTGCCGAAGCCGCGCTATGCCGACTATCTGCCGTTCAAAGACGCCGACGGTACGCCGCTGGATCAGGGGATTGCGCTGTGGTTCCCGGGACCCAACTCCTTTACCGGCGAAGATGTCCTCGAACTGCAGGGCCACGGCGGCCCGGTCATTCTGGATCTGCTGCTCAAACGTATTCTGACGTTGCCCGGCGTTCGCATCGCCAATCCGGGCGAGTTTTCCGAGCGCGCGTTCCTCAACGACAAGCTCGACCTGGCGCAGGCAGAGGCCATCGCCGACCTTATCGACGCCAGCTCAGAGCAGGCGGCCCGTTCGGCGTTGAACTCCTTGCAAGGGGCCTTCTCCGCGCGTGTGAACCATCTTGTGGAAGCGCTCACTCACCTGCGCATCTACGTGGAAGCGGCGATTGATTTCCCGGATGAAGAAATTGATTTCCTCTCCGACGGTAAAATTGAAGCCCAACTGAACGACGTGATCGCCGATCTCGATGCCGTCCGCGCCGAAGCCCGTCAGGGCAGCCTGTTGCGTGAAGGGATGAAAGTGGTGATCGCTGGACGGCCTAACGCCGGTAAATCCAGCCTGCTAAACGCCCTGGCCGGCCGTGAAGCGGCGATCGTCACCGATATCGCCGGCACCACCCGCGACGTGCTGCGCGAGCATATTCATATCGACGGTATGCCGCTGCATATCATCGATACCGCAGGCCTACGTGACGCCAGCGATGAAGTGGAGCGCATCGGCATTGAACGCGCCTGGCAGGAAATTGAACAGGCGGATCGGGTGCTGTTTATGGTCGACGGCACCACCACCAGCGCCGTTGACCCGGCGGAGATCTGGCCGGACTTTATCGAACGCCTACCCGCTAAACTGCCGATTACCGTGGTGCGTAATAAAGCCGACGTCACCGGCGAAGCGCTGGGGCTCAGCGAAGTAAATGGCCACTCACTAATCCGCCTGTCGGCGCGTACCGGTGAAGGGGTCGAGGTGCTGCGCAACCACCTTAAGCAGAGCATGGGCTTCGATACCAACATGGAAGGCGGCTTCCTCGCCCGTCGTCGCCACCTGCAGGCGCTGGAAACGGCAGCGAACCATCTGCAGCAGGGAAAAGCCCAACTGCTGGGCGCCTGGGCCGGGGAACTGCTGGCGGAAGAGCTGCGTCTGTCGCAACAGGCATTAAGCGAAATCACCGGCGAATTTACCTCTGACGACCTGCTGGGCCGCATCTTCTCCAGTTTCTGTATTGGTAAGTAAGCGTTACAGGTAAGCATCTACTAACCCGCCATAACGTTCTGTTATGGCGGGTTTTTTATTTAATGTCCCTAATCACATCAACTCTGTGAAGCAATCACCTGTTTTTCCTTTCAGGAAAAGAGTGTTGTCCAAATGGCAACTCGTACTCCCTGGCGCTAGCCACTATGCTGTACGCCATTCTTATTGCGAGGGTCCTATGGCACGCTTTCTTATCTGCAGTTTCGCTTTGGTACTGCTCTATCCATCCGGCATTGATATGTATCTGGTCGGCCTACCGCGCATCGCCCAGGATCTTGGCGCCAGCGAGGCGCAGCTGCATATCGCCTTTTCGGTCTATTTAGCCGGTATGGCTACCGCGATGCTTTTTGCCGGGCGCGCGGCGGATAAATCCGGGCGTAAACCGGTCGCGATTTTTGGCGCCATCACCTTCATACTGGCCTCGCTACTGTGCTCGCAGGCGCATAACAGCACGCATTTCCTGATCGGCCGCTTTATCCAGGGGATTGGCGCGGGAAGCTGCTACGTCGTCGCTTTTGCCGTTCTGCGCGATACGCTGGACGAGCGCCGCCGCGCCAAGGTACTGTCGCTGCTTAATGGCATTACCTGCATCATTCCCGTTCTCGCGCCGGTACTTGGCCATCTGATCATGTTGAAATATCCGTGGCAGAGCCTGTTCTACACCATGACAGGCATGGGGGTGATGGTAGGGTTATTGTCGGTGGTTATGCTGCGCGAGACGCGCCCGACAACGCATCCGCAGGCAGGCGCACAGCATAATGCCACTGCTGAATCGCTGCTAAACCGGTTTTTCCTTAGCCGCATAGTCATTACGACTCTTAGCGTCACCGCAATTCTGACCTACGTGAACGTCTCTCCGGTGCTGATGATGGAAGAGATGGGTTTCGACCGCGGAACTTATTCAATGGCGATGGCGCTGATGGCGATGGTCAGCATGGCCGTGTCGTTCTCCACGCCGTTCGCCCTGACGCTGTTTAAACCACGCACCCTGATGCTGACCTCGCAGACGTTGTTCCTTGTCGCTGGCGTGGTATTGAGCCTCGCCGTCAGCCAGCCCCTCACCATGCTGGGATTAGGCATGATCTGCGCGGGTTTCTCGGTCGGCTTTGGCGTCGCGATGAGCCAGGCGCTAGGGCCTTTCACGCTGCGCGCGGGCGTCGCCAGTTCCGCTCTCGGTATCGCTCAGGTCTGTGGTTCTTCGCTGTGGATTTGGCTGGCGGCTATCATCGGGCTGAGCGCCATGAATATGCTGATCGGGATACTCATTGCCTGTAGCATAGTCAGTATTGTTCTGATACTGGTCGTCTCGCCGGCGCGCGCGACGCAAGATAATGAAGAAATCCCTGTCGAGTCTCGATCTTAATCTCCTGCTGTGCCTGCAGCTTCTGACCCAGGAGCGCAGCGTCACCCGCACGGCGAAACGGATGAACGTTTCGCCGTCGGCGGTGAGTAAATCATTGGCCAAGCTACGCGCCTGGTTTGACGATCCGCTATTTGTTAAAACCCCACTAGGGCTGGCGCCAACGCCGTTAATGAGCAGCATGGAGCAGGATCTCGCCGACTGGATGCAGATGGGCAATCAGATCCTCGATAAACCGCACCACACCATGCCAAGCGGCCTGAAGTTTGAGCTGGCGGCAGAATCGCCGCTGCTGATGATCCTGTTCAACACCCTCTCCCAGCAAATTTATCAACGTTATCCACAGGCGCTGATCCGCTTACGCAACTGGGATTACGACTCGCTGGATGCGATCATTCGCGGCGAGGTCGATATCGGTTTTTGCGGCCGGGAAACCCATCCCCGTTCGCGCGAACAGCTGAGCCTGCTGCCGTGGTATATCGATTTTGATATCCTGTTTAGCGACCTGCCGCAGGTGTGGCTGCGCGCCGATCATCCGGCGCTTAATGAAGAGTGGAATCTGGAAACATTCCTGCGCTATCCGCACATCAACATCTGCTGGGAACAGAGCGATACCTGGGCGCTGGATGATGTGCTGCATGACCTGGGCCACAAACGGACCGTTGCCCTGACCCTACCCGGCTTTGAGCAGTCGCTGTTTATGGCGGCACAGCCGAATCACACCATGATAGCCACCGCGCCGCGCTATTGTCAGCACTATAATCAGCAGCATCATCTGCCGCTGGTATCGCGCCCGCTGCCGCTGGAGCCGCAGCTACTGGAAAAAATGCGCGTGCCGTTCACCCTGCTGTGGCACAAGCGTAATAGCTATAATCCAAAGATCGTATGGCTCAGAGAGACCCTCAAACAGCTCTATTCCAATACGCTGTAGGGAATTTGCCCATCATCCTCACGTTGTTGCGCAAGAAATTGTAAAAGTCAGACATTATCCCTTCTCAAGGAAGAATTTCCGCATTAAAACCTGCTCATTGTGAGCGATAATATCATTCACAATTTTTATCTCTGACCATTAATCACGGAGCGACGAATGGCAACGCATTTTGCAAGAGGGATACTCAACACCAGGGAGCCGCTATCGACGCGTTTGTCGGCGGCATGTCATCAATCCGCACGTAACCTACCCGAATACCGACAGAGCCGCTATCGCGCCTCGCGTTCGCTGCTCGCTGAACTGCTTTTCATGCTTTATGGTATCGGCGAGCTGCCGGAAATCATCAGCGAACCCAATGGACGGCCCGTATTTCGCGATCCCCACCTTCCCCGCTTTTCCATCTCTTATGCCGGGAATATCGTCGGCGTAGCGCTAACGACGGAAGGTGACTGCGGTCTCGATATGGAACTGCAGCACGCCTCGCGTGGCGTCCATCCGCTACATGCCGCCGATCGCTATGTCTTCAATAGCAATGAGAATTTATGGATTAACATCCAGCACGATCCGGATGAAGCCCGCGCCCAACTGGTCGCGCTGCGCCGCAGCGTGCTGAAGCTCACCGGTGAAGCCCCGGTACGAGTACAACTGCTGCCGGGGTCTGGTCGCCTGCGTACCGCTGGCACCCAATCGATTGAAGCCATCTGTGATGCCGAAACGCTGCTGGTGTGGTCAATTGCCGTCACCCCGAATATCGGGCCGCTGAAGGTCTGGGAATTCGATAGTAAAGAGGGCTGGCGCTGCCTGCCTGATGCGCAAACGCGCGCCAAAGAGACTGACGCGCGCCTGATGCGCTTTACCAGCTTACCGGTAGAAAAAGTATTCTCCCTCAACTGACCGGTTTAGCCGGCCATCATGATGCAAAGGAGCACTCATGTCTGATACGTTGAAAGTTGTTACGTTACTCGGAAGTCTGCGCAAAGGTTCTTTTAATGCCATGGTTGCGCGTACGCTGCCAGGCATTGCGCCTGCGGGCATGGAAATCTCCGCGCTGCCGTCGATCGGCGATATCCCGCTGTACGATGCCGATATCCAACAGGAAGAGGGGTTCCCGCAGAGCGTGCAGGAGATCGCGAAACAAATCCGCGAAGCGGACGGCGTGGTGATCGTTACCCCGGAATATAACTACTCGGTACCCGGCGGCCTGAAGAACGCCATCGACTGGCTCTCACGTCTACCGGAGCAGCCGCTGGCCGGTAAGCCGGTGCTGATCCAGACCAGCTCAATGGGCGCTATCGGCGGGGCCCGCTGCCAGTATCATCTGCGCCAGATTCTGGTCTTCCTCGATGCGATGGTCATGAACAAGCCGGAGTTTATGGGCGGCGTGATTCAGAACAAAGTCGATCCGCAGGCGGGTGAAGTGGTCGATCAGAGCACGCTGGACCATCTGCGCGGCCAGCTGACCGCATTTGGCGATTATATTCAGCGGGTTAAAGCATAAAAAAAGCCCGGCAGCGATGCCGGGCCATTTCATCATGCGTGCGGCTCAATGCGCATCGATAAAGACAATTTTCAGCACGAACAGCAGCGAAACGATAATCACGCACGGGCTGAGTTCACGCAGACGGCCAGTGCCAATCTTCATCACGCAGTAGGAAATAAAGCCCAGGGCGATACCTTCGGTGATCGAGAAGCTGAACGGCATCATCACCGCGGTGATAAACGCCGGTACCGCTTCCGTCAGGTCATCCCACTTCACGCGCGCCAGACTTGAGGTCATCAGCACGCCAACGTAAATCAGCGCCCCGGCGGCGGCGTAGGCCGGAACCATCCCCGCCAGCGGCGACAGGAAGATGACCAGCAGGAACAGGATACCCACGACAACGGCGGTCAGGCCGGTACGCCCGCCAACCGAAACGCCGGAGGAGGATTCGATATAGGCCGTAACCGAAGAGGTGCCAATAAAGGAGCCGGCGACGGACGACACGCTATCAACGAACAGCGCCTGCTTCATGCGCGGGAATTTACCCTGCGCATCCGCCAGCCCGGCTTTATCGGTAACGCCAATCAGGGTGCCGGAGGAGTCGAACAGGTTAACCAGCATGAACGAGAAGATCACGCCCGCCAGGCCAAGGTTCAACGAACCGGCCAGATCGACCTGACCCACAACCGAGGTTACGCTCGGCGGCGCGGAGACGATGCCGGTATAGTGCACATCGCCGAGCATCCAGCCCAACAGGGTGGTAACGACGATAGAGACCAGTACGGCGGCATGAATATTACGCGACGCCAGGATAGCGATAATAAAGAATCCGAGCACGCCCAGCAGCACGCTGTGGGAGGTCAGGTTACCGATGCTGACCAGCGTGTCCTGGTTCGCCACGATAACGCCAGCGTTCTTCAGGCCCATCATGCCGATAAACAACCCGATACCGCTGGTAATGCCCACGCGCAGGCTCACCGGGATATTGGCAATCATCCAGTAGCGTACGCGGAAGAGGGTCAGCAGCAGCAGGCCAACGGCGCCCCAGAAAATCGCGCCCATCCCCACCTGCCACGGCAGGCCCATCGCCTGAACCACCACGAAGGCAAAGAAGGCATTCAGACCCATCGCTGGCGCCAGCGCCACCGGCAGATTCGCGAACAGCCCCATCAGGATGCTGCCGAAGGCCGCGATCAGACAGGTGGTCACAAAGACAGCGCTGGTATCCATACCCGCCACGCCAAGAATTTGTGGGTTCACGAAGACGATGTAGACCATCGTCAGGAACGTGGTGAAACCGGCGATCGCTTCAGTGCGCACCGTGGTGCCGTGCTCGCGCAGTTTAAATACGCGCTCCAGCAGACCCTGGCCAGAAGACTGGCTGGTTTGTTGTTGACTCATTATCGGTTTCCGAACGTAAAAGGAGGGAAAATTCGAGGCTATCCTATACCAAATTACGGCACCAGGCGCGGTTGTATGGTAATTTTTTTCATTTATTTTGCTTATACGGCAACGATTGCGTCGCGGCATTGAGCATTACGAAAACGTTAAACTTGTTAAACTGGAAAGAGTATGACCCAACCACAAGCAGTATTTTTCGATTGTGACGGCACGCTGGTCGACAGCGAGGTGATTTGCTCACGCGCCTATGTTCACATGTTTCAGGAATTCGGTATTACGCTGGATTTAGCCGAAATTTTTAAGCGCTTCAAGGGCGTTAAGCTGTACGAGATTATCGACACCATCAACGCTGAATATGGCGTTAACCTGCAGAAAGAGACTCTGGAGCCGGTGTATCGCGCCGAAGTCGCCCGTCTGTTCGATAGCGAGCTGGAGGTCATCCCCGGCGCCGCTGCGCTGCTGGACGCGGTGAAGATCCCGATGTGCGTGGTGTCGAATGGCCCGGTCAGTAAAATGCAGCATTCGCTCGGTAGAACACAGATGCTGCACCACTTCCCCGACCGGCTGTACAGCGGTTACGACATTCAGCGCTGGAAACCCGACCCGGCGCTGATGTTCCATGCGGCAGAGGCCATGCAGGTACAAGTCGAAAACTGTATTCTGGTCGATGATTCCAGCGCGGGAGCCCAATCGGGGATCGCCGCGGGTATGGAAGTCTTTTACTTCTGCGCCGACCCGCACAACCAACCGATCGATCATCCAAAGGTAACGACCTTCACCGATTTAGCTGAGCTGCCGGCATTGTGGAGAGCGCGTGGCTGGGATATTACTCGTTAAGACCCGGCGTCGCTACGCTCGGCCGGGCTACGGTTGATCACAACGGTAGCCCCGCTGGCCAGCGGCTTTTTAGTGCTGCAATTCCGCCGCTGCTGCTTTATCCGCAATAATCACCAACGAAGGGTGCAATTTGAGCACCGATGCCGGCACCTGTTCGCTGACCGGGCCTTCCACCACCTGCTTTAGCGCTTGCGCTTTCGCCGCGCCGCTGACAATCAGCAGCAGGTTTTTTGCCGCCATCACGCTTTTCGGCCCCATGGTGACATAGCTATCCGGCACCACGTTGAAATCGCCCCCCATCTCACCGTTCGCGACAATGCCAATCAGATCCCCCTGAATCGGCACTTCGACCGTCTCATCATGAAAGCGCGTGGTGTTCGGCAGGTTGCCGCAAAAATGGCCGTCGGCGCCCAGCCCCAGCACGACCAGGTCAAGACCGCCGGCCTCTTCGAGGCGGCGATCGTGTTGAGCCGCGTTCTCCAGCGTCAATTTATGGATGTTCTCTTCTTTGATTTGCGCTGGAGTAAAAAACAGCTGGCGCAGGTTGGAAATCGTCACCCCTTCACGCTGCTGGCCGCGAAAAGGAATCTCATCAAAGTTGTAATAGTGCACCCGATCATAGAATGATTTCCCTTTGATGGCGGCCACCAAATGCTCATACATACGCTTCGGCGTACTCCCCGCCGTCACCGCCAGATTCATTCGTCGCGGCATCGTGATATAGCCTAAAAGATGATGGCAGGCGACCAGGCTCATCTCTTCATAATCTTCCGTCACAATCAATTTCATCTCATCTTCCTTTACTGGTTGAGACAGGGGGCGCCATGCCCCCTGACGGTTATTTAAAGAGCTTTTGCACAAACTCGGCATAGGCCGGACGCCAGACGTCCATTTCATGATTCAGGCCAGGATAAGAGTGGTAATCAAATTTGATCTTCTGCTTTTCCAGTTCGCTTTTCAGGCCGGCAATATCTTTGCCAGTGACGGCGTCTTTTTCGCCAACCACCAGCGTAAAGTTACGCAGTTGCTTATTGATGGCGTCAGGGTTATTCAACTGCGCCTCCACGCCAGCGTCGGGAACCGTGGTTGTCGTAACCCCGCTTAAGGTGGCAAGCCACCCGAAGCTCTCAAGATGGTTCATCCCGGACACCAGCGCCTGGTAACCGCCCTGCGACAGCCCCGCCAGCGCCCGGCCGTCGGCATCTTTACGCACGTTAAATCGGGAATCGATCAGCGGAATGATGTCGTGCATCAGTTCGTTGTCTGCGGCTTTCGCATTGAGTGGATAGAAGTTTTTACGCCGCTCCTGCGGCGGGAAGTTTTCCGCGATCGCTTGAGGAATATCGGTTTCGGTATCCGGCACCACCACCAGCATCGGCTTGATTTTGCCCTCCGCCAGCAGATTATCCATCATTTGCGGGATGCGTCCCTGGTCGATGGCCGACAGACCGCTATCGCCAAAACCGTGGTAGAAATAGAGCACCGGCAAAGGCTCGCCGCTGCCGTTATAGCCCGGTGGCGTCCAGACGTAGACGCGACGCTCTGACTTAAGCGCCGTCGAATGGTAGGTGACGGTACGCAGATCGCCGTGCGGGACCGCCCGATCGTCAAGAATGCTGCCGGGCACCAGGATCAGGCTGGTATTCACCTGGCGTTGCGGTTTCTGGTAGCGACTGCCGGTGTCGACGGAACGAAAACCGTCCACATCGAAGTAGTACTCATAAAGATTGGCGGCCAGGCGATCGCTTTTCCACGTCCATACGCCCTGGGTGTCTTTGGTCATGTCATGAGAGACAAAGGTATCCGGCGTCGACCCCGTGACGACGGAAACGCGCCTGGCATCGGGGGCAAATAACCGGAAAGTCACGCTGTTATCCGTATTCACCTGAGTAATATATTGGCTGACAGGAATAGCGGCATCAGGCATCGTCGGCAGCGGTGCGGCGTGCGCCGTAAATAATGTGGCGCCAGCCAGCGCCAGGGCGAAGTAAATTGCATGTCGTTTCATTTTGATTCCTTTTTACGTTTTTATTAGCAGGCGCTTGCGGCCTTACCACCAAATTTCGGCCTGCGCGCCGAGTGCGAACTGGTCGTTCTTGCCATCTTCAAAAACCGCGGTGGTATTGTTAGCAGCCTTATCCAGATCGATATCTTCAGCTTTAATATAAGTCGCATAAAAACGGATTTCCGGGCGCGAGGTCAGCATACTGGTATTGACTTTGAAGGTATGGAATAAGGTGGTCTTATAACCGGATTCGTTATATTTCTTCCCCGTCACATCTTTGTTCTGCTGTTTGAAGTAGCCCAATTCAACGCCGGTCTGATTATATTTATTCCAGATATATGCCGGACGGACCACGGCGCGAATAGATTCAAAATCTGAATGGGCGCCGGTTTCATAGCTATAAACGTCATTACCAAATGAGTAGACGATTGCATTCGCCATAATGACATCATCGCGCAGATAGGTTTCCCCCTGCGAGGTTAAGCGCACGGCGGTGCCGTTGGTATGATCGCCATAATAGCGCCCATTATTGGTGGTATATGGGCTCGAACCGGCATAGCGCGAGAAGCTGCTGGCGATAGAGTTGTTCGCCAGTAATAATGAGAACTCGTTAAAGCCGCCGTTATCAAATTTCTGCGTTAATGAGGTCCCCACCATCCAGGTATCTTTCCATTGGTAGTAACCTTCATTCCCCTCTTTATATTTCTCTGATGAGCTTTGATTGGCGGCGACATAGCGCCCGCTCACCATCAGCGAGGCTTTATCCCACAGCGGAATATCTTTGTAACGCACATCCAGGGTATTGGTATTAATTTGCTGCTTTTTAGTCAAAGAGCGGTCATAGTCATCGATGTCTTCGCGCACCAGCGCGATATCAAATTTACCGGCGCCCACCTTCCAGTTTTCAAGCCCCACGCCGGCCGCCGCATCGGTTCTTTGCGTTTTCCAGTCCAGCATCTGGATCTCGATTTTCGGCGCGCCGTGCTTACCGACCCAGAAATCCGCTTCCGGGGCAAACGGCAGAAAGCCTTTAGTGTTGACGTACATATCCGAGAACTGAAGGTAGTTTTCGCCGCCGGCATTGTCGCCAAACCAGCCGGTAGAATACTGCTGACCCACGTTGCCATCGAGCATCACGATGGCATCCACACGTTTGTCGCCCTCCTGAAAAACGCGCTGTTTAAGCTGTAAATCAAACCAGCCGGAATACTCGTTACCCAAACGGCCAAGCGAGCCGATGGCCCACGATTTTGGCGAACCGTGCGAGGCGGTCCCCCAGCCAGAACGGTAATAGCCGTTATAGCTAAAGCCGATTTCATCTTTTACAAACTTGCTAAAATCTTTCAGCGTCATGGCGCTATAGGTTGGCTCGCCGCCCTGCGCCGGCTGTTCATTTTTGACCAGTACCGCATCCGGCTTAGCGGCCGCTTGGGTCGCCGTGGGCGCTTTCGCACTCTGGCTCTTCTGGCTATTTACCGGTTGCGACCAGGCGGCCCAGACCTGGTTCCTTTTTTTCTCCAGATCCTGATATTTCTTGAGTTCTTTTTGCGTGTCCTGAAGCGCTTTTTCCAGAAGCTCCAGCCGTTGTTCAACCGTAAGTTGCCCGGCAATAAGATTTGTTGAATAAGAAAGCGGCGCCAGCAAAACCATCGCCGAAGCGATCATATTTCTTCTAATCATAATAATCCCTTATATAAGCATTGGCGTAAATGAAACACGTAATGAATAAATAGCGTTATGTTTTTAATAAACTGCATTAATACCATTCCACATAACTGCAGCTTTTATTTCCCTGCCGAATAAGTGGCAAAAAAAAACCTGAAGGAGACCATCTGCATTAACAGATAATCCTCTTCAGGTTTTGCCCGCTCATTGCGGTAACAACCCTTATCACCAACCGTTCAGCGTCTAAAACAAAAAAACCTGACATCGCCGCCTGGGGCAATATCAGGTTTTGCCTGCTGTCGCAGTAACAATCCATTTGACCTTCTGAGCAGCAACGCCCGGTCAGTGGGAAAGATTGTTACGCGATAAAATTTAAAACTCAAATAGCCAGAGTATTAATTGTGACGATAATCGCAGCAATATGTCAGCGATGCAGACAATCATTGTTGATTCTGATTATTCCCTTTACCAGAATCAACCATCATGATCTTTACTCTTTCGGATCTTTACCCGCGAGCAGTTTATCCAGTTCGTCGCCGCCTACGTGACGGAAATCCTGGCCTTTGACGAAGTAGAAAATATATTCGCAAATATTCTGACAGCGATCGCCAATACGCTCGATGGAACGCGCGCAGAACAGCGCGGTCAGGACGCTCGGAATGGTGCGTGAGTCTTCCATCATGTAGGTCATCAGCTGGCGCACGATGCCTTCATATTCCTGGTCGACTTTCTTATCTTCACGATAGATGCGTACCGCCTCATCAAGATCCATACGCGCAAAGGCATCCAGCACGTCATGCAGCATCTGGACGGTATGGCGGCCCAGCGACTCCAGGCTCACCAGCAGCGGCTGGTGCTGCTGGGAAAACTTCTCCAGCGCGGTGCGGCAGATTTTATCCGCCACGTCGCCAATACGTTCCAGCTCGGCGATAGTCTTGATGATCGCCATCACCAGGCGCAGGTCGCTGGCGGTCGGCTGACGTTTAGCGATGATACGCACACAGGCCTCGTCGATCGCCACTTCCATCATATTGACCTGCTTGTCGCCGTCGATTACGCGCTTCGCCAGATCGCTGTCCTGATTATGCATCGCGGTGATCGCATCAGAAAGCTGCTGCTCCACCAGCCCACCCATGGTCATCACCTGGGTGCGAATGTACTCCAGCTCTGCGTTGAACTGGCCGGAAATATGTTTATTAAGATTTAAGTTATCCATGATGTCTCCTGATTGCCCATCGGGTTAGCACCTGAAAGCAGAAGGGCAATCAACCGTAGCGGCCAGTAATATAATCTTCAGTTTGCTTCTTAGCGGGCTTGGTAAACAGATCGTCCGTGTTGCTGAATTCAATCAGCTCGCCAAGATACATAAATGCCGTATGGTCGGAACAACGCGCAGCCTGCTGCATGTTGTGGGTAACGATAACGACGGTGTAATCCTGCTTCAGCTCGGTGATAAGTTCCTCGATGCGCCCGGTGGAGATCGGGTCCAGCGCTGAGCAAGGTTCATCGAGCAACAGCACTTCCGGGCGAATCGCGATACCGCGGGCGATACACAGACGCTGCTGCTGACCACCGGAGAGAGAATACCCGCTCTGGTGCAGTTTATCTTTGGTTTCATTCCATAATGCGGCTTTGGTCAACGCCCACTGCACGCGCTCGTCCATATCGGCTCGCGACAGCTTCTCAAACAGGCGCACGCCGAAGGCGATGTTGTCGTAGATGGACATCGGAAACGGCGTCGGCTTCTGGAATACCATCCCCACTTTCGCGCGCAGCAGCGCGATATCCTGGGTATTGGTGAGAATATTGTCGCCATCCAGCAGAATTTCGCCTTCCGCACGCTGCTCCGGGTACAGCTCAAACATCTTGTTGAACGTACGCAGCAGAGTGGATTTACCGCATCCTGACGGGCCGATAAACGCCGTCACCTGGTTCTTAGCGATATCCAGGTTGATGTTCTTCAGGGCATGGAATTTGCCGTAGTAGAAGTTCAGGTCACGAACTGAAATTTTACCCGGATTCGCGTTCACCATACTCATCTCAATCTCTTCCTCATTCGGCGCCGCTTAGGCCGCGCCGCAAAAATTAACCGTGTTTCTTCTTCGCGAAGACAACGCGCGCCAGAATATTCAGCAGCAAGACGCACAGGGTGATAATCAATACCCCGGCCCATGCCAGTTGCTGCCATTCCGCGAACGGACTCATGGCAAATTTAAAAATGGTCACCGGCAGGTTGGCGATCGGCTGCATCATATCGGTGCTCCAGAACTGGTTGGAGAGCGCGGTGAACAGCAGCGGCGCCGTCTCCCCGGCGATACGGGCAATGGCCAGCAGGATACCGGTCATAATGCCGGATACCGACGCCTTAAGGGTGATCGCGGAAATCATCTTCCATTTCGGCGTCCCCAGCGCATAGGCTGCTTCACGCAGGCTATCCGGCACCAGCTTTAGCATGTTTTCAGTGGTACGAATCACGATGGGCACCTGCAGCAGCGCCAGCGCGATAACGCCCGCCCAGCCGGAGAAATGCTGCATCTGCGCCACCACGATGGTGTAGACAAACAGACCCACGACGATAGACGGCGCGGAAAGCAGAATATCGTTGATAAAGCGGATGATTTCCGCCAGTACCGACTTACGGCCATATTCCGCCAGATAGATACCGGCCATGATACCCAGCGGCGTACCAAAGACGGTCGCCCACAGGATCAGCAGGCCGCTGCCCGCCAGGGCGTTCGCCAGACCGCCGCCCGCGGTATTCGGCGGCGGCGTCATTTCGGTGAACAGCGCCAGGCTCATGCCGTCGATGCCACGCGTGATGGTCGACATCAGGATCCAGATAAGCCAGAAGAGGCCGAATGCCATGGTCGCCATCGACAGGGTCAGGGCGATGCGGTTCTTCAGGCGGCGCTTAGCCTGCATCTTGCGACGGGATTCCGCCAGTTCGGCGGTGGTTTGCAATTCGATCGTTGCCATTAGCGTGCCCCCTCGTTCTTAGCGAGACGCATAATCATGAACTTCGACGCGGCCAGAACGATAAAGGTGATAACGAACAGGATCAGGCCCAGTTCCATCAGCGCCGCTACGTGCAGGCCGCTTTCCGCTTCCGCGAATTCATTGGCCAGCGCCGAGGTAATACTGTTGCCCGGCATATACAGCGAAGCGCTGTCGAGCTGATAGGTGTTGCCGATGATAAAGGTGACCGCCATGGTTTCGCCCAGCGCGCGCCCCAGACCAAGCATGACGCCGCCAATCACCCCGTTTTTAGTAAACGGCAGCACGATGCGCCAAATCACCTCCCACGTGGTGCAGCCGATCCCATAAGCGGACTCTTTCATCATCACCGGCGTCTGCTCGAAGACGTCACGCATTACCGCGGCGATATAAGGAATGATCATGATGGCCAGAATGACGCCGGCCGCCAGGATGCCGATACCGAACGCCGGGCCGGCAAACAGCGCGCCGACAAACGGGATCGTCGACAGGACGTTGCCGACTGGTTCCTGGAAGTAAGTCGCAAACAGCGGGGCGAAAATAAACAGGCCCCACATGCCGTATACGATACTTGGGATCGCCGCCAGCAGCTCAATAGCGATACCCAGCGGGCGTTTTAGCCAGGCCGGGGAGAGTTCAGTCAGGAACAGCGCGATGCCGAAGCTCACCGGAACGGCGATCAACAACGCGATAATGGAGGTAACCAGAGTCCCGTAAATCGGTACCAGCGCACCGAAGATTTCATTCGGCGCATCCCACTCTTTGGTCCACAAAAAGGAAAAGCCAAATTTCTGAATACTTGGCCATGAAGAGATGATGAGGGAAACGATGATGCCACCCAGCATCAATAGCACAATCAGCGCAGCCAGTTTTACCAGCGCGCTGAAGATCATGTCACCCTTTTTCCCCGGAGGGTTGAATGCCGGCTTGCTTGCAGCCATAGGTTACTCTTTAAGTTCGGGCCCAAAAAGCCAGCATTTTACTGAGCTTACGGGCAAAGGTAATGCTATACCCGAAATAATTCGAGCTGCAGGAAGCTAGCCGGCAGCTCGACATTCCGCGGGTATTAGTACAGCGCTTTACCGCTGCTGTCTTTCACGTTGGTTTTCCATGCGGCGCGAACCTGCTCAACCACGCTGTCCGGCAGGCTGGCGTAATCCAGCGCATTCGCTTCTTTGCCGCCGTTTTTATATGCCCAGTCGAAGAACTTCAGCACTTCCGCGGTATTCTCCGGCTTATTGGAGGCCTTGTGGACGAGGATGAAAGTGGTTGAGGTGATCGGCCATGCATTTTCACCTTTCTGGTTAGTCAGGTCCTGAGCGAAGGACTTGCTCCAGTCGATACCTTTCGCCGCATTAGCGAAGTTATCTTCCGTCGGGCTGACCGGCTTGCCGTCAGCGGACAGCAGTTTGGTGTAAGCCAGGTTATTCTGCTTAGCGTAAGCATACTCGACGTAGCCGATCGCGCCCGGCAGACGCTGAACGAAGGCCGCGATACCGTCGTTGCCTTTACCGCCCAGACCGGTCGGCCAGTTTACGGTAGATCCTGCGCCAATTTTAGATTTCCACTCTTCGTTCACTTTCGCCAGATAGCTGGTGAAGACGAAAGAAGTACCGGAACCATCTGCGCGGCGAACCACAGCGATGTTCTGAGCCGGCAGCTTCAGGCCAGGGTTGAGTTTAGCGATCGCTTCGTCATCCCATTTTTTGATTTTGCCCAGGTAGATGTCGCCGAGGGTTTTACCATCCAGCACCAGCTCGCCGGATTTAACGCCCGGCAGGTTAACCGCCAGCACCACGCCGCCGATCACGGTCGGGAACTGGAACAGGCCTTCCTGCGCCAGTTTGTCATCAGCCAGAGGAGCATCAGAAGCACCGAAATCCACGGTGTTGGCAATAATCTGTTTAACGCCGCCAGAGGAACCAATACCCTGGTAGTTAACTTTATTGCCCGTTTCTTTCTGATAGGTATCAGCCCATTTGGCATACACCGGAGCAGGGAAAGTTGCACCTGCGCCAGTCAGGCTTGCTGCTGCGAAAGCAGAGAAAGCGCTCATCGATAAGGTCGCGGCGACAACTGTTGCGACGGTGGTACGCATAACGTTCATAATGTCTCCTGCTGGGATTCGTAAACCGTTGTTTCGAAGCTATGGTGAGCAAAATAGGACAAACAGGTGACAGTAAAATGTACGAATTATGACAGTTTTATGACACACCAGGGGAAAGTAAGAAAACCTAAAATAAAATTAATAATATCAATTAATTACATTTTTATCTTTTGGTCATATGACAGGAAGATTTTGCTTTTATTACATGATTATGGATAACGTAAAATCATCTGGCAACGTTGAGATGTTGGGCAACCATAGCAAGCCTGATCGTACGGCGATAAAGCGTAAACAGGGTAAAAGCCGTTCCATTCATCAATCTACGGCCTAACCAGAGTACGGCTATCTCACACATAAAAAGAATGACCTTATTGGCAGCAATAGCTTCATCTGCGATGACGGCAAGCGCCAGCACTATACAAAAAATAAACAAATTGGCGAGATATAGGTACATAAAAATACGTAATCCAACAGCATGACCTCGACCTACTAACCCTGCAGCTACGCTAGTTATAACAATAACCCCTAAGAGCAGCGGAAAGTAGAAAGCCAGAAAACGGGGCGGAGTAAGTTGGAGACTCTGCAATATAAAAGCCGCATTAACTGAAAAAATAACAATTAATATCAAATAAATACAAGCAGGAACTAGCGGGGAAGATGATAAGCGTTGCCCATGAGACAAGCTCATCATATCTGTTGTTGTATGCTGCGCGATCTCATCTCTATCTCTTCGCTTGATAAGTTGATCGATTTCCACACCATGCTTGAGAAGCGCTAAGAAATTATTACCACATAAGTTTTTCATTTTAGAATCGCCACTGAGTAAAATTTAATGGTTTTTTATAAGCAATGGCGTAACTCTATCCACAAACACACTATCAACCGTTGATAGCGGATAAAAAAATCCGGCATCCCTTTGCAGAAATACCGGATTATAGCGTCACTCAAAAGAGTGTCGGTCCGTACAGCCTGATTACTCTACGGTCACCGATTTCGCCAGGTTACGCGGCTGGTCAACGTCGGTGCCTTTGATCAGCGCAACGTGATAAGCCAGCAGCTGCAGCGGCACGGTGTAGAAGATCGGCGCAATCACCTCTTCGACATGCGGCATCTCGATGATGTGCATGTTGTCGCTGCCGCTGAAACCGGCGTCTCCATCGGCGAAGACGTACAGTTCACCGCCGCGGGCGCGAACTTCTTCAATATTGGATTTCAGTTTTTCCAACAGTTCGTTGTTCGGCGCCACCACGATAACCGGCATTTCGGCATCAATCAGCGCCAGCGGGCCGTGTTTCAGCTCGCCCGCCGCATAGGCTTCAGCATGAATGTAGGAGATCTCTTTCAGCTTCAGCGCCCCTTCCAGCGCGATCGGGTACTGATCGCCGCGGCCAAGGAACAGCGCGTGCTGCTTATCGGAGAAACGTTCCGCCAGCTGTTCGATGCGCTTATCCTGCGACAGCATCTGCTCGATACGGTTCGGCAGCGCCTGCAGGCCATGCACGATATCCTGCTCGATAGCCGCATCCTGGCCCTTGAGACGCGCCAGCTTCGCCACCAGCATCAACAGCACGGTCAGCTGAGTGGTAAAGGCCTTGGTCGATGCCACGCCGATTTCGGTACCGGCTTTGGTCATCAACGCCAGATCGGACTCGCGCACCAGCGAGGAGCCCGGAACGTTGCAGATGGCCAACGACCCCAGATAGCCAAGCTCTTTAGAGAGGCGCAGCGCCGCCAGGGTATCCGCCGTCTCACCGGACTGGGAGAGGGTGATCATCAGGCTGTTGCGGCGCACCGCGGATTTGCGGTAGCGGAATTCGGAAGCAATCTCGACATCGCACGGCACACCGGCTAACGCTTCGAACCAGTAACGGGAGACCATCCCGGAGTTATACGAGGTTCCGCAGGCAACAATCTGGATATGCTCAACCTGCGACAGCAGCGCGTTGGCATTCGGCCCCAGTTCGCTGAGATCGACCTCGCCATGGCTGATACGCCCGGTCAGGGTGTTCTTAATCGCGTTCGGCTGTTCGTAAATCTCTTTCTGCATATAGTGGCGATAAATCCCCTTATCACCGGCGTCATACTGCAGATTAGATTCGATCTCCTGGCGATTCACTTCCGCGCCGGATTTATCGAAAATAACCACCGTACGACGGGTAACTTCGGCAATATCGCCCTCTTCGAGGAAGATAAAGCGGCGGGTCACCGGCAGCAGCGCCAGCTGGTCAGAAGCGATAAAGTTTTCGCCCATGCCCAGGCCAATGACCAGCGGGCTACCGGAGCGTGCCGCCAGCAGCGTCCCCGGATCGCGGGTATCCATGATCACCGTACCATAGGCACCGCGCAGCTGCGGGATTGCGCGCAGTACGGCTTCACGCAAGGTGCCGCCCTGTTCCAGCTCCCAGTGCACCAGATGCGCGATAACTTCGGTATCGGTTTCGGAGACGAAGACATAGCCGCGAGACTGCAGCAGGGCGCGCAGCGGCTCATGGTTCTCGATGATCCCGTTATGGACCACCGCAATATGTTCAGAAACATGCGGATGCGCATTGCTCTCAGACGGCTCGCCGTGCGTCGCCCAACGGGTATGGGCAATCCCGGTACCGCCGTGTAACGGTTGCTCTTCTACCGCCTGAGCCAGCATCTGAACTTTACCAAGACGACGAACGCGGGTCATATGACCTTCGTTATCGACCACAGCCAGACCGGCAGAGTCATAGCCACGGTATTCCAGACGACGTAAACCTTCGAGAAGGATTTCAGCAATATCACGCTGCGCGACTGCGCCAACAATTCCACACATAGTTAAATTTCCTGATAATGGCGATATGCCATGCGTTGTCGCTGACCTGTATTTGCCCTTTACGGGCGCCCCGAGCCTTGTAGAGAGTGGGGTTATTTTTATGGTACTGCCTGCGGACGGGGACCTATATTGATCCTCTCATCCTGGTTCGCCGGGCGAACTCTCACCCGGCGACAATCTAAAAACTACTTTTTCTTTACCGGACGCTGCCAGCCCTGTTTGTGGACCTGCGGCACGCGACTTAACACCAGTTCGTTGTCAGCAATATTACGCGTGACGGTGGTGCCCGCGGCAATCGTCACGCCATTACCGACGCTGACCGGCGCGACCAGTTGCGTATCAGAACCGACAAACACATCATCGCCGATGATCGTTTTATGCTTATTTGCGCCATCATAGTTACAGGTGATGGTACCCGCGCCGATATTAACGTTGTCGCCAATTTCAGCGTCGCCGAGGTAGGAAAGGTGACCTGCCTTCGAACCTTTGCCCAGACGGGCTTTCTTCATTTCGACAAAGTTGCCAACGTGAGCGCCTTCCAGCAGTTCAGCCCCCGGACGCAGACGCGCAAACGGGCCGATGGTGCAGGCAGCCTGCAGTTGCGCATCTTCAACCACGCTATACGGGCTGATTTCGCAGTCATCGCCGATGACGCTGTCTTTGATGACGCAGCCGGCGCCGATCTTCACGCGATCGCCCAGCACAACATGACCTTGCAGAATAACGTTAGTATCAATTTCGACATCGCGCCCGTGTTTCAGCACGCCGCGCAGATCGAAACGCGCCGGATCGCGCAGCATCACGCCCGCCAGCAGCAGTTTTTCTGCCTGCTCTGACTGATATACTCGTTCCAGACGCGAAAGTTGCAGCCGGTTGTTCACCCCTTCAACTTCGCTCAGACGCTGTGGATGCACCGCAACGATCTCATGACCTTCCTGATGGGCCATCGCGATAATATCGGTGATGTAGTATTCGCCCTGGGCGTTATTGTTAGTGAGCTTCGCCAACCAGCGTTTCAGGTCCGCGCCGTTAGCAACCAGAATCCCGGTATTGATTTCCTGAATCTGGCGCTGCGCTTCGCTGGCGTCTTTATGCTCAACGATGCCTGTCACCTGGCCATTTTCACGCGTGATGCGCCCATAACCGGTTGGATCATCCAGCTTCACCGTCAACAGGCCAATACCGCCCTGCGGTTTTGCGGCGCGCAGGCGCTGTAGCGTTTCAACCGAAATCAGCGGCACATCGCCATAGAGCATCAAGATATCTTCATCATCATTGAAGAACGGCGCCGCCTGCTGCATCGCATGGCCGGTACCGAGCTGCTCCGCCTGCAGCACCCAGTTGAGGTTATCTTCATGCAGCGTTTGACGCAGCAAATCGCCGCCGTGGCCGTACACCAGGTGTACCGCGGCAGCGCCTAAATCTTTAGCCGCATCAATGACGTGCTGAACCATTGGCTTCCCGGCCAGAGTATGCAGCACCTTAGGAAGATCGGAATACATGCGGGTCCCTTTGCCTGCGGCAAGGATAACCACGCTCATCGCACTGTTTGACATACGCATCCTGACAGCTGTTAGAACGAAAAGTAAAAGCCTTTCACGTTGAAATTGCTACATATTTTTCATCATGAAACGAGACGCGGAGAAAACGTCCAGGCTCAATGCTATACACCATTTTAGGGCGCTATTTTTAACCATCGTAAAACAGTTTAACGCTGAAAAACGATGATAGTGAGGGGAATGACCTTCTATCTCACTGCTTTTGCTGTTTTTTTGTCACCTGAATAAAGCAGTGTTTACCGTTATCGCTGATAAACCGTAAGTTTATAACCTGACAGAATTTTAGCCTGTCCCGGGCGGGAAAGGTCAATGAGTTTGGGCTGGAAAGTGGTTAAAGAGAGGCATAAAAAGCAAAGAGGCCACCCTCGGGTGACCTCTTTTCCGTTGTTTCACATCGCATGTGTTGTCGTTTTGATGAGCGATAGTGCGTGAAAGCAGGACGGTAGCGCGGCGATCAGAAGCTCAGGGCGCTAAATTTGGCGATGATTTTGTGGAACAGTTTCATGATGATTTCCAGATTACAGGTGCGGTTTGATAGTATTTTTTGTGATTTGCATCACAAAAATCAGTCTACGCTTCATCATTTAACTAATCAATAACAATTAAGGGGGAGTGTGTTTTGTCCGACGTCACCGCTGACGTATTAAGCATAAAAAAAGCCAGTCTGTTTCCAGACTGGCTTTTAGCTTTCAAGCCGGTGTTACATCGCTTTTTTGGTCAATTCGATAACGCGCAGTTTAGCGATCGCTTTGGCCAGTTCCGCGGACGCCTGAGCGTAATCCACGTCGCCGTGAGAGCTCTTGATGTGCTCTTCCGCTTTACGTTTCGCTTCCAGGGCTCGTGCTTCGTCGAGGTCCTGACCGCGAATTGCCGTATCGGCCAGAACGATCACGTTGCCCGGTTGCACTTCAAGAATGCCGCCGGACAGATAGATAAACTCTTCGTGACCGAACTGTTTAACGATGCGAATCATACCAGGCTTAATGGCGGTGAGCAGCGGCGCGTGACCCGGGAAAATACCCAGTTCACCTTCGCTACCCGTTACCTGGATTTTCTCGACCAGGCCAGAGAACATTTGTTTCTCTGCGCTGACGACATCCAGGTGGTAAGTCATTGCCATATCACCCTCCGATTAAGGCGTTAAAGTTTTTTGGCTTTTTCCACGGCTTCTTCGATGGAACCGACCATGTAGAACGCCTGCTCCGGCAGGTGATCGTATTCGCCTTCCATGATGCCTTTAAAGCCACGGATGGTGTCTTTCAGCGAAACGTATTTACCCGGAGAACCGGTAAATACTTCTGCTACGAAGAACGGCTGGGACAGGAAGCGCTGGATCTTACGAGCGCGAGCTACCACCAGTTTATCTTCTTCAGACAGTTCATCCATACCCAGGATGGCGATGATGTCTTTCAGTTCCTGATAACGCTGCAGCAGGGACTGTACGCCACGCGCGGTGTCGTAGTGTTCCTGACCAACAACCAGCGGATCCAGCTGACGGCTGGTGGAATCCAGCGGGTCAACGGCCGGGTAGATACCCAGAGACGCGATCTGACGGCTCAGTACCACGGTTGCGTCAAGGTGCGCAAAGGTGGTTGCTGGGGACGGGTCAGTCAAGTCATCCGCAGGTACGTATACCGCCTGAACGGAGGTGATAGAACCGGTTTTGGTGGAGGTGATACGTTCCTGCAGAACGCCCATCTCTTCCGCCAGAGTCGGCTGATAACCTACCGCTGAAGGCATACGGCCCAGCAGTGCAGATACTTCAGTACCGGCCAGGGTGTAACGATAGATGTTATCGACGAACAGCAGAACGTCACGACCTTCGTCACGGAATTTCTCAGCCATGGTCAGGCCGGTCAGCGCAACGCGCAGACGGTTTCCCGGCGGCTCGTTCATCTGGCCGTAAACCAGGGATACTTTATCCAGAACGTTAGAGTCGGTCATTTCGTGGTAGAAGTCGTTACCCTCACGAGTACGCTCACCGACGCCCGCAAACACGGAGTAACCGGAGTGCTCGATCGCGATGTTACGGATCAGCTCCATCATGTTTACGGTTTTACCTACACCCGCACCACCGAACAGACCAACTTTACCGCCCTTAGCGAACGGACACATCAGGTCGATAACTTTGATGCCGGTTTCCAGCAGTTCCTGAGAGCTGGACAGCTCTTCATAGGAAGGCGCCGCGCGGTGGATAGCCCAACGCTCTTCTTCGCCGATGTCGCCTTTCATGTCGATCGGCTGACCCAGGACGTTCATGATACGGCCCAGAGTCGCTTTACCTACCGGGACTTCGATCGGATGCTCGAGGTCTTTAACTTCCAGACCACGACGCAGACCGTCGGAAGAACCCATGGCGATAGCACGAACTACGCCACCGCCGAGCTGCTGCTGAACTTCCAGCACCAGGCTCTCATTACCATTCTGTACCTCAAGGGCATCGTACACGCGTGGTACGGCATCCTGAGGGAACTCGACGTCGACCACGGCGCCGATTACCTGGACAATCTTTCCAGTAGCCATCTTAAATCCTCTACGAAATAACCTGGTTAAACCGCGGCGGCCCCCGAGACGATCTCGGTGAGTTCCTGAGTAATGCTGGCCTGACGAGCTTTGTTGTATACCAACTGCAGCTCTTTAATCAGGCTGCCGCCATTATCGGTCGCGGCTTTCATCGCCACCATACGGGCGGCCTGCTCGCTGGCCAGGTTTTCTACCACGCCCTGATAAACCTGAGATTCCACATAACGACGCAGGAGGGTATCCAGCAGCGCTTTCGGATCGGGCTCATACAGGTAATCCCAGGACTTACGTTTCAGATCATCATCTTCTGAAGCCGGTAATGGCAGCAGCTGAGTGATGGTCGGAGCCTGAGACATGGTGTTAATAAATTTGTTGCTGACAACGTAAAGCTTGTCCAGACGGCCTTCATCGTAGGCCTGCAACATCACTTTTACCGGGCCGATCAGTTCGGACAGGGACGGGTTATCACCCATACCGGTCACCTGGGCCACAATATTGCCGCCCACGGAGTTAAAGAAAGACACGCCTTTAGAGCCGATCATTGCGAGGTCGCACTGAACGCCTTTATCGGACCATGCTTTCATATCCGCCAGCAGTTTTTTGAACAGGTTAATGTTCAAGCCACCGCACAGACCACGGTCGGTCGACACCACCAGGTAGCCCACGCGTTTAACGTCGCGTTCTTCCAGGTACGGGTGCTTATATTCCAGATTACCGTTCGCAAGGTGACCAATCACTTTGCGCATAGTATCTGCATATGGACGGCTGGCCGCCATGCGATCCTGCGTTTTACGCATTTTGGAGGCGGCGACCATCTCCATCGCTTTGGTGATCTTTTGCGTGTTCTGGACGCTTGCGATCTTACTACGTATCTCTTTTGCGCCGGCCATGAGCTTCTCCTCAATGCCTTGCGGCCTGCCCTAAGGCAAGCCGCCAGACTTTACCAGGACTGGGTTGCTTTGAAGGAGTCGAGGATGCCTTTCAGCTTGCCTTCGATCTCGTCGTTATAGCCACCGGTCTGGTTAATCTCTTGCATCAGCGGAGCGTGGTCACGGTCAACGTAAGCCAGCAGAGCGGCTTCGAAGCTACCGATTTTCGCCAGTTCCACATCTTCGAGGTAACCGCGTTCAGCAGCGAACAGTACCAGGCCCTGCTGTGCTACAGACATAGGTGCATACTGTTTCTGTTTCAGCAGTTCGGTCACTTTCTGACCGTGGCTCAGCTGCTTACGAGTCGCTTCGTCCAGATCGGATGCGAACTGAGAGAACGCAGCCAGTTCACGATACTGCGCCAGCGCGGTACGGATACCACCGGACAGTTTCTTGATGATCTTGGTCTGAGCAGCACCACCAACACGGGATACGGAGATACCCGGGTTAACCGCCGGACGAATACCGGAGTTGAACAGGTTGGTTTCCAGGAAGATCTGACCATCGGTAATGGAAATTACGTTGGTCGGAACGAATGCGGAAACGTCACCCGCTTGCGTCTCGATAATCGGCAGCGCAGTCAGGGAGCCGGTTTTACCTTTAACTTCACCATTGGTGAATTTCTCAACGTATTCCGCGTTAACGCGGGATGCGCGCTCCAGCAGACGGGAGTGGAGGTAGAACACGTCGCCCGGGAATGCTTCACGTCCTGGCGGACGACGGAGCAGCAGGGAAACCTGACGGTAAGCAACAGCCTGTTTAGACAGGTCATCGTAAACGATCAGCGCATCTTCACCGCGGTCGCGGAAGTATTCGCCCATTGCGCAACCGGCATACGGCGCCAGGTATTGCAGCGCAGCAGATTCAGAAGCGGTCGCCACAACAACGATAGTGTTGGACAGCGCGCCGTGCTCTTCCAGTTTACGCACCACGTTAGAGATGGTGGACGCTTTCTGGCCGATAGCTACGTATACGCATTTGATGCCGGAATCACGCTGGTTGATGATCGCATCGATTGCCATCGCGGTTTTACCGGTCTGACGGTCACCGATGATCAGCTCACGCTGGCCACGGCCGATTGGAATCATGGCGTCAACAGATTTGTAACCGGTCTGCACCGGCTGGTCTACGGATTGACGATCGATAACGCCCGGAGCGATAACTTCGATTGGCGAGAAGCCATCGTGCTCAACAGGACCTTTACCGTCAATCGGCGCACCCAGGGTGTTCACCACGCGGCCTAACAGACCACGACCGACCGGAACTTCCAGAATACGGCCAGTACACTTAACCTTCATGCCTTCGGCGAGGTCAGCATACGGACCCATCACAACCGCACCAACGGAGTCGCGCTCCAGGTTCAGTGCGATAGCGTAACGGTTACCCGGCAGGGAGATCATTTCACCCTGCATACAATCGGCCAGGCCGTGGATGCGGATAACACCGTCACTTACAGAAACAATAGTACCTTCGTTGTGAGCTTCACTCACAACATTGAACTGAGCAATGCGCTGCTTGATCAGTTCGCTGATTTCGGTGGAATTCAGTTGCATGCTCCAGTCCCCTTAAGACTGCAAGACGTCTGCCAGGCGATCAAGACGGCCGCGTACGCTACCATCAATGACCATATCACCCGAGCGGATGATAACTCCTGCCATAACAGACTTATCGATTTTGCAATTCAGCTTAACTTTGCGTGACAGACGCTTTTCCATCGCGCCGGAGATCTTCGCAAGCTGTTCTTCACTCAGTTGGTTGGCAGAAATAACATCTACCTCTGCGATGGCCTCGCTGGCCGCACGCAGGTGAATGAACTGCTCAAGAACATCCGGGAGCACCTTCAGACGACCATTTTCAGCCATCACCCGAATCAGGTTCTGACCATTTTCGTCGAGTTGCTCGCCGCAGATAGCGATAAACGCATCTGAGAGCGTTTCCGGCGCCAGGGCACCGGAGAGAAGCTCTGCCATTTGTTCGTTTTTAGTCACTTCAGCGGCAAACGCCAGCATATCCTGCCAGCGCTCAACACTTTTGTGTTCGACGGCAAAGTCAAAAGCTGCTTTGGCGTAGGGGCGAGCTACCGTTACAAATTCAGACATCAGCCCCTCCCTCCTTACAGTTCAGCGACAAGTTTATCCACGATGTCGCTGTTAGCAGCTTCATCCACGGAACGTTCGATGATCTTCTCGGCGCCAGCAACAGCCAGGATAGCAACCTGCTTACGCAGTTCTTCGCGAGCACGTTTACGTTCGGCATCGATTTCAGCCTGCGCCTGTGCGACGATTTTGGTGCGTTCCTGTTCTGCTTCAGCTTTAGCTTCGTCCAGAATCTGAGAGCGACGCTTGTTCGCTTGCTCGATGATTACCTGGGCTTCCGCTTTCGCTTTTTTCAGCTGGTCGGTCGCGTTGGCCTGTGCAAGGTCCAAATCTTTCTTAGCGCGTTCTGCAGAAGCTAAACCGTCAGAAATTTCTTTCTGGCGCTTTTCGATGGCAGCCATTAACGGCGGCCATACGTACTTCATGCAGAACCATACGAAGATAACAAACGCGATGGCCTGGCCGAGGATTGTTGCGTTCATGTTCACAGCACAATACCTCTTAAATTAACTCTGTGGCTTAGGTTTCTTTCGAACAACTTACTACGCGACAGCAAACATCACGTACAGACCCAGACCTACAGCGATCATCGGGATAGCATCCACCAGACCCATAACGATAAAGAACTGAGTACGCAGCAGAGGAATCAGATCCGGTTGACGCGCTGCGCCTTCCAGGAATTTACCCCCGAGGATGCCGATACCGATCGCAGCACCGATTGCCGCCAGACCCATCATCACAGCGGCAGCCATGTACAGCAGATCCATATTCAGGTTTTCCATGACAGTCTCCAGTTTGTTTCAGTTAAAACGTAGTAGTGTTGGTAAAAATCAATGCTCTTCGGATGCCATCGACAGATAGACAATCGTCAGAACCATGAAGATGAAGGCTTGCAGCGTAATAATCAGGATGTGGAAAATGGCCCAAGGCACATTCAGAATCCACTGTGACCACCACGGCAACAGACCAGCAATCAGAATGAAAATCAGCTCACCGGCATACATGTTGCCGAACAGTCGCAGACCGAGAGAAACCGGTTTGGACAGCAGGCTTACCCCTTCAAGGATTAAGTTGACAGGAATGAACGCCCAGTGATTGAACGGCTGCATGGTCAGTTCTTTAACGAACCCACCAACGCCTTTCATTTTGATGCTGTAGAAAATAATCAGGATGAACACGCCAAGCGCCATCGACAGGGTGATGTTCACGTCCGCAGACGGAACCACGCGCAGTGCAGGCAGGCCGAAAATGTGTTCGCCGATATAAGGAATCAGGTCGATTGGCAGCAGGTCCATCAGGTTCATCAGGAATACCCAGACGAACACGGTAAGCGCCAGCGGCGCGATGACCTTGCTCTTGCCATGGTACATGTCTTTGACGCTGCCATGGACGAAGCCGATGATCATTTCGATGAAGGTTTGGAATTTCCCTGGTACGCCGCTGGTCGCTCTCTTAGCAACGCTACGGAACATGGCAAGGAACAGCAGACCGAGAACCACCGAGAAAAACATGGAGTCAATATTGAGCGTCCAGAAGGTGGCTGGGGGGTTGTGCGGATCCACCAGCGAGAATGTACGTAGGTCCAACTGAAGGTTATTCAGATGGTGTCCTATGTAATCCTGCGGCGTCATATTTTCTGAAGCCATGATGCCTTTTACCCTTTGTTGTTAATTACAGCTGGAGCCAGAATTTGTACCACCAGCACCAAAACCCACGTCACTATCAGCGGCAAAAATACCACTTCAAAAACCGCCAGCGCCATCGCCAGTAGGGCGAAGGTCAGCAACACCTTGAATGCTTCACCGAAGGCGAAGGTCCAGGCCACTCGGCCTTGTGCTGGTGTATGCGCCTGATGGCGCCAGGCAAAAATCATAAACAACGCGTTTGGCAAAACAACTGCCAAACCTCCGCATATGGCGGAGATGCCCCAGAAGGGGTCTTTGAGGCTGAACAGCAGTCCACTTGCTATTACTGCCAGTAACTGAATAAACAGAAGCTTTCGAGCAACGTTTCGACTCACGAGCGACATAGACATCACGTTTTTACTCCTGCTCCCTTCGAGGTATGCCGCGTGTCGTATAAAACGTTCTTTAAGACCAAGAGTCAAGCGTCAAAAAGCGGACAAATTATACGGTGACAACACGTGATTTCAAACATTAAGTAGCAAAATAGTGAATAAATGTTTAATTATTTTCTGAGCGGCAATTTTTCATGCATTTCGTCAATCAGTGAGGGATCAACCAGAAGTGCAAATAATGAGAAAACGCGGCCATTAAAGCGTGCATCAGATCACATAATAAACATTTTCGGCGCAATCGAATTAAATCTGTACAGAATCAGTAAGTTTTCATCTTTTTGATATTCAAGATAAAAAGTGAGGTCTTTTTGTAAAACAACCCCACATACAATAAAAACCTTTTATTGACATTTATAATAAAAATTTAACATCAATATGAACTGACAGTTCATCGATTTTTAGCACCCTGATATTTTCAAAGTTGACTATTCTGCCAGTAAACCACCACGCTAAAGTTAAACACTAGAAAAGCCACAGTAAAAACAAGGTTAAAAGTGGCCAGATAATACCCGCAGGTAACTTTGATTTTTGTAACATGCGCAGGCCACATTTTTTCCACATTTTTTGATAAAAATTATAAGGCGTTTGGCTTAATGACCACCAAATGTCTCTCCCCTTCCAACTGGGGTACATGCAGTTTAATCACGTCGCAAACCTGGTAACCTTCTGGCAGGTCTGCCATTTCACTTTCCTGCGCCTGCCCTTTCAACGCGTAGAAATGCCCATCTGCCGCCGGCAGGTGGTGGCACCAGCTCACCATGTCGTTCAGCGAAGCAAAAGCGCGGCTAATGACGCCATCAAACGGCGGCTCGGCGGGAAACGCTTCCACACGGCTCTGCACGGGGGTGATGTTATCCAGTTTTAGCTCATGCTGGACCTGGCGCAGGAAGCGCACACGCTTGCCAAGGCTATCCAGTAATGTGAAATGAGATTCCGGGCGCACGATAGCCAGCGGAATACCCGGCAGGCCCGGGCCGGTTCCCACATCGATAAAGCGGGAGCCCTGTAGATACGGCGCAACGATAATGCTATCGAGGATATGGCGAACCAGCATCTCGTTAGGATCGCGAACAGAGGTCAGGTTATAGGCTTTGTTCCACTTATCCAGCAGCCCGACATACGCCACCAGCTGGTTTTTCTGGTGATCGGTGAGCGAAATACCCGCTTCATCCAGCAGACGAGAAAGTTTGTTGAGCACGGTGAGTACCTTCTAAAAATAATGAGCCCGGAGGCGCTAACGCTTACCGGGCTGTGAATTATAAAGGCGAACGCTGATTTTGCATCCGCCAAATTAACGCGCTCTGACGATTATCAGGCGCTGCGGCGCAGCATCCCCTGCTTTTTCAGCCACACCAGCAAAATAGAAATTGCCGCCGGGGTAATCCCGGAAATACGCGATGCCTGGCCGATCGATGACGGTTTATGGTCGTTCAGCTTGGCAATAACCTCGTTGGACAGGCCGGATACCTGACGGTAATCGAGCGTTGCCGGCAGCAAAGTATTCTCGTTGCGCTGCTGCTTTTCGATTTCGTCCTGCTGACGAGCGATATAGCCTTCGTACTTAACCTGAATCTCAACCTGCTCTGCCGCCTGTTGATCCTGCAGGCCCGGCGCGAACGGAGAAAGCTGAACCAGCTGTTCGTAGGTCATTTCCGGACGACGCAGCAGATCTTCGCCGCTGGCTTCACGCGATAGCGGTGCGGTCAGGTGAGCGTTCACTTCGGCAGCGCTTTCCGCCAGCGGGTTGACCCAGCTGGTTTTCAGGCGTTGGCGTTCACGTTCAATGTTTTCCAGTTTCTCGTTGAAACGCGCCCAGCGCTCATCGTCCACCAGCCCCAGCTCACGCCCCTGTTCGGTCAGGCGCAGATCGGCGTTGTCTTCACGCAGCATCAGGCGATATTCCGCACGGGAGGTAAACATACGGTACGGTTCTTTGGTGCCAAGTGTGCACAGATCGTCCACCAGCACGCCAAGGTAGGCCTGATCGCGACGCGGCGCCCAACCTTCTTTTTCCGCTGAGAAGCGGGCGGCATTAAGACCGGCAAGCAAACCCTGCGCAGCGGCTTCTTCATAGCCGGTAGTGCCGTTAATCTGGCCGGCGAAGAACAGACCCTGAATGTATTTGCTCTCCAGCGTCGGCTTCAGGTCACGCGGGTCAAAGAAATCGTACTCAATGGCATAGCCAGGGCGAACGATCTTCGCGTTTTCCATCCCCTGCATTGAACGGACGATTTGCATTTGCACATCAAACGGCAGGCTGGTGGAGATACCGTTTGGATAAATTTCGTTTGAAGTCAGCCCTTCCGGTTCAAGGAAGATCTGATGCTGGTTGCGATCGGCAAAGCGCATGACCTTGTCTTCGATCGACGGGCAGTAACGTGGGCCGATACCTTCAATCACCCCGGCGTACATTGGGCTGCGATCGAGGTTGCTGCGGATCACATCATGGGTTTTCTCGTTGGTGTGAGTGATATAGCACGGTACCTGGCGCGGATGTTGATCCGCGGATCCCATAAACGAGAAGACCGGCATCGGATTATCGCCGTGCTGTTGCGCCAGCACGCTAAAATCGATGGTGCGCGCGTCGATACGCGGCGGAGTACCGGTTTTCAGGCGGCTTACGCGCAGCGGCAGTTCACGCAGACGGCGAGACAGCGGGATCGACGGCGGATCGCCGGCACGACCGCCGCTGTAGTTGTCCAGGCCAATGTGAATTTTACCGTCCAGGAAGGTGCCGACGGTCAATACCACCGACTTAGCGCGGAACTTGAGACCCATTTGGGTTACCGCACCGACGACGCGATCGTTTTCGACAATCAGATCTTCCACCGCCTGCTGGAAGATCATCAGGTTCGGCTGGTTCTCCAGCGCGGTGCGTACCGCCTGGCGATACAACACCCGGTCGGCCTGGGCGCGGGTCGCACGGACTGCTGGGCCTTTGCTGCCGTTTAGTATCCTAAACTGAATGCCTGCCTGATCGATCGCTTTCGCCATCAGACCACCGAGCGCATCCACTTCTTTTACCAGGTGTCCCTTCCCAATGCCGCCAATCGCCGGGTTGCAGCTCATCTGCCCCAGCGTGTCGATATTGTGTGTCAAAAGCAGGGTTTGTTGGCCCATTCGCGCTGCTGCCATCGCGGCCTCAGTGCCTGCATGACCCCCGCCAATGATGATGACGTCAAAAGGATCCTGATAAAACATGGTGATCTGCCTCGCATAACGCGGTTTGAAAATGGATTGAAGCCCGGGCCGTGGATTCTACTCAACTTTGCTCTTTCGAGAAAGACTCCGGGATCCTGAGTATTAAAAAGAAGATCTTTTATTTAGAGATCTGTTCTATTGTGATCTCTTATTAGGATCGACTCTCTTTGTGGATAAGTCGGATCCACGATTTAAGATCAAACGCTTAAGAAGGATCACAATCTGTGAATGATCGGTGATCCTGTTCCGTATAAGCTGGGATCAGAATGAAGGGTTATGCACAGCTCAAAAAGCATACTTCGGTTATTCTTTGGATAACTACCGGTTGATCCAAGCTTTTGAGCAGGTTTATCCACAGAAGAAAGTGTGGATCTTTACAAAACTCAGAGTAAATCTTTCCAGGATCCCACCCAAACCTCGGCCGGATCTTCAGGAATCTCGTGTTCGAGGACATTAATTTTCAGCGTTTCACCGATCTGTTTTGCCCCGTTGGCCTTTAATGCCGCTTCGAGTTTGTCGATTGCGCCGCAAAAAGTGTCATATTCGCGGCTACCGATGCCCACCGCGCCAAAGCGAACGGCAGAAAGCTCGACCTGCTTCTCCAGCAACGCTTCATAAAAGGGGACCAGGTTGTCCGGAATATCGCCGGCGCCATGGGTAGAAGAGATAACTAACCAGATCCCTTCAGCCTGCAGATCGTCAACCAGCGGACCGTGCTGGATATCAGTGCTGTAGCCCGCTTCTTCCAGCTTTTCTGCCAGATGTTCTGCTACATATTCCGCACTGCCCAGGGTGCTGCCGCTGATAAGTGTAATGTCTGCCATGATCGCCGATCGCTCGCTCAACTATTCTGAGTGGCGTATTGTACGCTGTGAGCGAGCTGGGATCTACCTGTGGAAAAATGTGGGATTAAAAAAAGCGATCAGGGCTTGATGGTACGCATGATCGGGTTCTGCAGCACGATCAGGGTTTCAGTGGACTGAATTTCATCGATTGTTTGGATCTTGTTGATAAGTACCTGCTGCAGGGCATCGATGGATTTACACATCACCTTAATAAAGATGCTGTAGTGGCCGGTGGTGTAGTAAGCCTCTGTCACCTCTTCCAGGCTCTCCAGCCGGGCGAGGGCGGAAGGATAGTCTTTAGCGCTCTTAAGAATGATGCCGATAAAACAGCCGACGTCATAACCGAGCTGTTTCGGGCTAACGTCAATTCGCGCGCCGGTAATAATGCCCGCCTGTTTCATTTTCTCTACGCGTACGTGAATCGTACCTGGGCTCACGCCGAACTGTTTGGCCAGTTCGGCATAGGCAGTGCGCGCATTGGCCATTAAGGCATCAAGAATGCCGCGGTCCAGATTGTCGATCTGATAATTTTCCATTGTTTTTTCTTATGATGTTTGATGATTCTTACTATTTTAGCTTGTTAATTTAATGAATCAAAACTCAAGACGTCTTTTTATTGATTGATTGTTGAATTCAGTGCCATTTCTGTTGCTTAATCAATATCAACAGGACGCAGGAGTGATAAAAAATGAAAACCGCATACATCGCAAAACAACGCCAGATTAGTTTCGTTAAATCCCATTTTTCCCGTCAGCTGGAAGAGAAGCTTGGCCTGATTGAAGTGCAGGCGCCGATCTTAAGCCGCGTAGGAGATGGGACGCAGGACAACTTGTCCGGCTGCGAGAAAGCGGTTCAGGTAAAAGTGAAAACACTGCCAGACGCCCAATTCGAAGTGGTTCATTCACTGGCGAAGTGGAAGCGTCAAACCCTGGGACAACACGACTTCAGCGCGGGCGAAGGGCTATACACGCACATGAAGGCCCTTCGCCCCGATGAAGACCGCCTCACCCCAATTCATTCCGTTTATGTTGACCAGTGGGACTGGGAACGCGTCATGGGCGACGGCGAACGCCATACCGGCACGCTGAAAGCGACGGTTGAGGCGATTTACGCTGGGATCAAAGCCACCGAGCTGGCGGTAAGTCAGGAATTTGGTCTGACGCCATTCCTGCCGGAACAGATCCACTTTATTCACAGTCAGGAACTGTTGAGCCGTTATCCGGATCTGGATGCTAAAGGCCGCGAGAGGGCGATCGCTAAAGAGCTTGGCGCCGTCTTCTTAATCGGTATCGGCGGTAAACTGTCTGACGGTAAGCGCCACGATGTTCGCGCGCCGGATTATGATGACTGGAGCTCGCCATCGGCGGAAGGCTTTGCCGGCCTGAACGGCGATATCCTGGTGTGGAACCCGGTGCTGGAAGACGCTTTTGAGCTTTCCTCTATGGGGATCCGCGTTGACGCCGAGGCGCTGAAGCGCCAGTTGGCGGTGACCGGCGATGAAGACCGTCTGCAGCTTGAATGGCACCAGGCGCTGCTGCGCGGCGAGATGCCGCAGACCATTGGCGGCGGTATTGGCCAGTCGCGTTTAACCATGCTGTTGCTGCAGCTTGACCATATCGGCCAGGTACAGTGCGGCGTATGGCCCGCGCAGGTGCGGGAAAGCGTCGCCGCTCTGCTGTAAAGATTAACGCCGCCAGCGACGCAGCAGGCGGCTACGCAATCCGGTATCAAAGCGCCAGATATGATCGAAGATGCGCATGATGCCGGGTTTGCCGTGTACCGACATCGCCACCGCGTGAAAACGATGCTGATGTTTGTGCTGCAGCTCCCCCACCTTATTGACCACCTCATCCGGCAACCGCTGGGCGATAAAATCGGAAATCACCACCGCATCGGCATCGACCCACTGCGGGCTTTGCAAACGTTCAACGATCGCGCGAAAACAGCTGGCCAGATCGGTGCCGCCGCGAAAGCGCTGGCTTAAAAAACGGATCGCCTGCTCCAGCCCCTGCGGGCCGGTTAGCTCGTAGTGCACCACTTCGCTGGAGAACAGCATGATGTAGCAGCGGCGGTTATCCGCCAGCGCGACGCGCATCAGCGCCAGACAAAAGGCTTTGGCGCATTGTTCGTTAAAACCGCCCATCGAACCTGAGGTATCTACGCAGACAATAAATGGCCCGCGCGGCTGCTCATCAAAATCCTGCCGGGTTACCGGGCGTTCGGTGATTTTCTCTCGCCAGGCGTCGCCGTGCAGGCGATAAGTTAATAGCTGTTTTTCCACCAGCTTACGGTAGAACTCGAACTCCAGTTCGGTGATGCCGAGCGTTGCCAGCTCTGGCGGCAACAGACGTAGAATATCGTCGCTTTGCTGCAGGCCATCGACCTGCTCTGGTACCGTTGCCGGTTCACGAACCATCGCGCGGAAGGCCTCCATCGGCGCATCCTTCTTCGGCACCAGTTTGGCTTCCCGCGATCTGCCCAACTGCTCAGCCAGCTGCATCAGTTCCGGCTGTTGGCTGAGAAAATCGCCATAGCGCACGATCAGCTGGTAATCGCCGCGTTTAAGCTCGCCGGCGCTCATATCCCACAGGCGGCCGGCGGCGTTGTCGTTTTCCACCAGCACCGGCTCTAGCTGCCCGCTCAGCGTCATTCGTTCCTGCACCTCGCTGAGCAGCTGATCGCGCTCATCGTCTAATAAGTGCTGGTTGAGGGTGGTGGTCTGTACCACCAGACTTAAGCGCCAGCGTTGTAAGAACAGAGTATGTAGCGCTGGGGTGAAGGTTGCGTTATCGTCCACCAGCTGCTGCGCCTGGGCGGCAAAGGGCGACTGGAGCTTATGCAGCTTGCCGAGGATCTGCGGCAGCTGCACGATAAATTGCGATGTTGAAAGCAGCTGGGCCTGCTGATAGATCTGCACTTCGGCGTCCAGCTCGGGAGGGATCTGCGTCTCTTTGAGCCGGGCGCGAACCGCTTCTCGCCAGCGCGGAATATCGGCGGCGATGATATTTTTCAGCCGCGGAAATTTTTCAAAGAACACCGCCAGTTGAGGCGAGGCCAGCAGCGCCAGCAGCATCTCCTCGATCATCCCTTCTTCGCTGACCGCCAGCATGACATTCAGCATGTCGAGCGTCATGGCTGGCGCGCCTGTTTAATTTGCGCGCCGACGTCCTGCAGGCTGGCTTCGATACGCCCCAGCCAGTCGCCGGGAATAAACAGGCATTTTTGCTGTTCGCTAAAGCGGTTATGTTGCTGGTGCCACTCGTCATCCAGCGCTTCCAGCTGCTGGCGGATCTCGGCAGGCATATTTTCCTGAGATTCGCTGCCGGGCAGCGACAGGCGCGAGCCTTGCAGGCTGACGTCGCGCACCACCAGGTGTTGGCTGGCATCGACATCCATCGTTAATGGCTGGGCAAAACCGATACCGTTGAGCTTGCCGCGGATCTCGCCGCCTTTCTCCAGCCAGTTGATCAGCGCCTGGCGTTCAAAGGCGATATGGATAACTTCGAGATCGTGCAGTTTCAGCGGTTGCTGGAGAAGCAGCGTCAACGTCTCGCCTTCAACACCGTCTGGCAGTTCGTAATGCGGCTTACGGCTGAACATGCCGCCAACGCGCGTGACTTTAAGCGCGGTTTTATCGCTGTGCTGCTGCTGGATTTGAATACGGCGTTGGATGATGGCGCCCAGTTTAGTCAGCATCGCCTGCTGGCCCCAGGCATGGCTGGTCATCAGGGATTCCAACTGCTGCGACATCAGATTCATGCTTTCGATGTTATGCCACAGGCAATCTTTCAGCAGGATCAGGTCGATAGGCGCGATGGCGTCGCGGCCGCTAAAGAAGGCGCTGGCCTGCAGCAGACGGATGGCTTTTTTCCAGCGGCGATCGGAAACGTAAGGCGCATTAGGCAAGGCATCTAATTGTTGGCGCAGTTGGAAAACCAGCTCGAAGACATTGTCCGGCAACTTCACGGTACCAATGTCATGCTGCCACTGGGTGAACTCTTCGGTGCTGATTTGCAGGTTTTCAGGAACCGGATTGCTGTTTTCATCCTGCTGGCTGACCAGCATCGAGCGGAAGTTAGTTTTATCCTGTACTTTATCCAGCCACAGGCGGATCAGCATGCGGTCATATAAGGCTTCGAGGCTGTTGTCCGCTTCGGGCAGTTCGTTCGACGCCGCGACCAGCAGGCGCATTGGGATTTTCTCTTCATGGGCGCCGTTGCGGAAGTGGCGTTCGTTGATGGCCGTCAGCAGGGTATTTAGGATAGCCGGGCCGGCTTTCCAGATTTCATCCAGGAAGACGATTTCCGCCTCTGGCAGATAGCCTGCCGTTAAACGCTCATAGCGCCCTTCATCTTTGAGCGCCTGAATCGACAGCGGGCCGAAAACTTCTTCCGGCGTGGAGAAGCGGGTCATCAGATATTCAAAAGCGCGCGCCTGCCTGAAAGCGAACTTAAGGCGGCGGGCGATCAGGCTTTTCGCGATGCCGGGCGGCCCCAGCAGGAACACGCTCTCGCCGCTAAGCGCGGCCAACAGGCACAGGCGTATTGCGTGGCTGCGTTCAAAGAGCCCTTTTTCCAGGGCGGCGCTAAGTCGGGAAATTCTTTCTGCCAGTAAATGTGATTGAGCCATAATAGAGTTGCGTGCTTTGTCGTGTGTCGTTATTGCGTCGAGTATAGATGTTTGATTAGGGGTGGTAATAGCCTGAAGAATCGATTTATTTTCTTTGAGCTAAGTTAATATGGTGTCAGTTAGGGGTACGATTCAGCAAATAATCGTGCATACTGTGCGCTTTTTGTGGGCCAAGGGACTAGGCACACATTTGTTTTATAAACGAAAAGACTAGTCTATGAGCACTGATAATAAACAATCGCTGCCGGCAATAACGCTGGCGGCAATCGGCGTGGTTTACGGCGATATCGGTACCAGTCCACTGTATACCCTTCGCGAATGTCTGTCAGGCCAGTTTGGCTTTGGCGTTGAACGCGATGCGGTTTTTGGCTTTCTGTCGCTGATTTTCTGGCTGTTGATCTTTACCGTATCAATAAAATACATCACCTTCGTGATGCGGGCGGATAACGCCGGCGAGGGCGGGATCTTGACGCTGATGTCGCTGGCGGGGCGCAACACCTCGGCAAAGATGACCTCCGTATTGGTGATCCTCGGCCTGATTGGCGGTAGCTTCTTCTATGGTGAAGTGGTGATAACCCCGGCAATATCGGTGATGTCGGCGATAGAGGGGTTGGAAATTATCGCCCCACAGCTGGATACCTGGATTGTCCCCATCTCCATTATTGTGCTGACCCTGCTTTTTGCTATTCAAAAACACGGAACCGGGATGGTCGGCAAGCTGTTCGCGCCAATTATGCTTATCTGGTTCCTGTTGCTGGCGGTGCTTGGCGCGCGCAGTATTCTCGATAACCCGGAAGTTCTGCAGGCGCTGAACCCTTACTGGGCAGTGAACTTCTTCCTGCAGTACAAAACGGTCTCCTTTATTGCGCTCGGCGCGGTGGTGCTGTCGATTACCGGTGTGGAAGCGCTGTATGCCGATATGGGTCACTTCGGCAAACTACCGATTCGCGTAGCGTGGTTCTCGGTAGTACTGCCATCACTGGTGCTTAACTATTTTGGCCAGGGCGCGCTGCTGTTGAAGCACCCGGAAGCCATTAAAAACCCGTTCTTCCTGTTGGCGCCGGAATGGGCGCTGATCCCGATGCTGATTATCGCGACCCTGGCGACGGTTATCGCCTCGCAGGCGGTGATTTCCGGGGTCTTCTCGCTGACTCGCCAGGCCGTGCGTCTGGGCTATCTGTCGCCAATGCGCATTATCCATACTTCGGAAATGGAGTCCGGGCAGATTTACATCCCGTTCATTAACTGGCTGCTGTACGTTTCTGTGGTCATCGTCATTGTCAGCTTCGAGCACTCTTCTAATCTGGCGGCGGCGTACGGTATTGCGGTAACGGGCACCATGGTGTTGACCTCCATTCTGTCGGCGACCGTGGCGCGCAAAAACTGGCACTGGAATAAGCTGTTTGTCGGCCTGATGCTGGTGGCCTTCCTGTGTATCGATATTCCGCTATTCTCGGCGAACCTCGATAAAATCGTCTCCGGCGGTTGGTTGCCGTTATCACTGGGTCTGGTGATGTTTACGGTGATGACCACCTGGAAGAGCGAGCGTTTCCGCCTGTTGCGCCGGATGCATGAGCATGGCAACTCGCTGGAAGCGATGATCTCCTCGCTGGAGAAATCGCCGCCGGTGCGCGTGCCGGGTACCGCGGTCTATATGTCTCGCGCCCTGAACGTGATCCCATTTGCGCTGCTGCATAACCTGAAACACAACAAGGTGCTGCATGAACGCGTGATCCTGCTGACCCTGCGCACCGAAGATGCTCCGTATGTGCATAACGTTCGCCGCGTGCAGATTGAGCAACTGTCGCCGTCGTTCTGGCGCGTTGTAGCAAGCTATGGCTGGCGTGAAACGCCGAACGTCGAAGAGGTGTTCCATCGCTGCGGCCTGGAAGGGCTGAGCTGCCGAATGATGGAAACGTCGTTCTTTATGTCCCACGAGTCGCTGATTATCGGCAAACGGCCATGGTATCTGCGCCTGCGCGGCAAACTGTATCTGCTGTTGCAGCGTAACGCTCTGCGCGCGCCGGATCAGTTTGAAATCCCGCCGAACCGGGTTATCGAACTCGGTACTCAGGTAGAAATCTGATGTCAAAAAGCCCTTCAATAATGAAGGGCTTTTTTGTCTCTCACATCTCGATGCAATTTCCTGCCCACGCCTTGCGAAACGTTTCGATGGCGATCACATTTATCTCTTTTGATGATGGTTTTTTGCTCCTGCATTTACAATACTAATGTTAGCGAAACGTTTCGCTAGTGGAGCAAAAGAGAAAAAATGAAAAAAGGCACCGTACTTAACGCTGATATTTCTTCCGTTATCTCCCGCCTCGGTCATACCGATATGCTGGTTGTTTGCGACGCCGGGTTGCCGGTTCCCCGCAGCAGCGCGCGAATCGATATGGCGCTTACTCAGGGCGTACCTTCATTTATGCAGGTTCTGGAGGTCGTAACGACGGAAATGCAGGTTGAGGCGGCGGTCATCGCGGAAGAGATTAAAACCCATAATCCGCAACTCCACGCGACGTTGCTCAATCATCTTGAGCAGCTGCAGCAGCACCAGGGAAATACGATTGAAATTCGTTACACCAGTCATGAGCAGTTCAAAAAACAAACCGCAGATAGTCAGGCGGTAATTCGCAGCGGGGAGTGTTCCCCGTATGCGAATATTATTCTCTGTGCCGGCGTCACTTTCTGAGGTCGCCGCCATGGAAGCTTTATTACAGCTGAAAGGGATCGATAAAGCGTTCCCTGGCGTCAAAGCGCTCTCCGGCGCGGCGCTGAATGTCTATGCTGGCCGGGTAATGGCGCTGGTAGGGGAAAATGGCGCCGGTAAATCGACAATGATGAAGGTACTCACCGGTATCTATACCCGTGATGCCGGTTCTTTGCTGTGGTTAGGTAAAGAAACGACCTTTAACGGCCCAAAATCCTCACAGGAAGCCGGTATCGGCATCATTCACCAGGAACTCAACCTGATCCCGCAATTAACGATTGCCGAGAACATCTTCCTTGGCCGCGAGTTCGTTAACCGCTTTGGCAAAATCGACTGGAAAAAGATGTATGCCGAAGCGGACAAGCTGCTGGCGAAGCTGAATTTACGTTTTAACAGCCAGAAGCTGGTGGGCGATCTGTCGATTGGCGATCAGCAAATGGTGGAAATCGCCAAAGTGCTGAGCTTCGAATCGAAGGTCATCATTATGGATGAGCCCACCGATGCCCTGACCGACACCGAGACCGAATCGCTGTTCCGCGTCATCCGCGAATTGAAATCGCAGGGGCGCGGCATTGTCTATATTTCCCACCGCATGAAAGAGATCTTCGAAATCTGCGATGACGTCACCGTATTTCGCGACGGGCAATTTATTGCCGAGCGTGAAGTGGCTTCGCTGGATGAAGACCGACTGATCGAGATGATGGTTGGCCGTAAGCTGGAAGATCAATATCCGCATCTCGATAAGGCACCCGGCGCGGTACGTCTGAAGGTCGATAATCTCTGCGGATCCGGGGTGGAAAACGTGACGTTTACCCTGCGTCAGGGCGAAATCCTCGGCGTTGCCGGGCTGATGGGCGCCGGGCGTACTGAACTGATGAAGGTGCTGTACGGCGCGCTGCCGCGTAGCAGCGGTTCCGTGACGCTGGATGGCCATGAAGTCGTCACCCGTTCGCCGCAGGATGGCCTGGCGAACGGCATTGTCTATATCTCTGAAGACCGTAAGCGTGATGGACTGGTGCTTGGGATGTCGGTCAAAGAAAACATGTCATTAACCGCGCTGCGCTACTTCAGCAGGGCGGGCGGTAGCCTTAAGCATAAAGATGAACAGCAGGCGGTCAGCGATTTCATTCGGCTTTTTAATGTGAAGACGCCTTCAATGGAGCAGGCAATTGGCCTGCTTTCTGGGGGGAACCAGCAAAAAGTCGCTATCGCTCGCGGGCTGATGACCCGGCCGAAAGTGCTGATCCTCGACGAACCAACCCGTGGCGTCGACGTCGGGGCGAAGAAAGAGATCTACCAGCTGATTAACCAGTTTAAAGCCGATGGCCTGAGCATCATCCTTGTCTCTTCTGAGATGCCGGAAGTGCTGGGCATGAGCGATCGCATCATTGTGATGCATGAAGGGCATCTCGGCGGTGAATTCACACGCGAGCAGGCCACCCAGGAAGTATTGATGGCTGCCGCTGTGGGCAAGCTTAACCGTGTGAATCAGGAGTAAAAAAGATGACTACCCAGGCTGTTACTGGTCGCCGCTATTTCACTAAAGCGTGGCTGATGGAGCAAAAATCGCTGATCGCCCTGCTGGTGCTGATCGCGATCGTTTCGACCATGAGCCCTAACTTTTTTACCGTTAATAACCTGTTCAACATTCTGCAGCAGACTTCCGTTAACGCCATCATGGCGGTCGGGATGACGCTGGTCATTCTGACATCGGGGATCGACCTGTCCGTCGGTTCTCTGCTGGCATTGACCGGCGCCGTCGCGGCGTCTATCGTCGGTATCGAAGTGAATGCGCTGGTGGCCGTTGCCGCCGCGCTGGCGCTCGGTGCGGCTATTGGCGCGGTGACCGGGGTAATTGTCGCGAAAGGGCGCGTGCAGGCGTTTATCGCCACCCTGGTGATGATGCTGCTGCTGCGCGGCGTGACGATGGTTTACACCAACGGCAGCCCGATCAACACCGGCTTTAGCGATAACGCCGACCTGTTTGGCTGGTTCGGTATCGGGCGCCCGCTTGGGATCCCGACGCCGGTATGGATTATGGCGATTGTCTTCCTGGCGGCCTGGTACATGCTGCACCATACTCGCCTGGGCCGTTATATTTATGCCCTGGGCGGTAACGAAGCGGCGACGCGGCTTTCCGGCATCAGCGTGAATAGAGTGAAAATCATCGTCTATGCGCTGTGCGGAATGTTGGCTTCACTGGCCGGGATCATCGAAGTGGCGCGTCTTTCCTCTGCGCAGCCGACGGCGGGGACGGGCTATGAATTAGACGCGATCGCAGCGGTCGTACTTGGCGGCACCAGCCTGGCAGGTGGTAAAGGTCGTATCGTCGGCACGCTGATTGGCGCGTTGATTCTTGGCTTCCTGAACAATGGTCTGAACCTTTTAGGCGTTTCTTCCTATTACCAGATGATCGTCAAAGCGGTGGTGATTTTGCTGGCGGTACTGGTAGATAACAAAAAGCAGTAACTGAGAACTCTACAGGACATCTTAACTATGAATATGAAAAAACTGGCGACCCTGGTCTCTGCTGTTGCTCTAAGCGCGACCGTTAGCGCAAACGCGATGGCGAAAGATACCATCGCACTGGTTATCTCTACCCTGAATAACCCCTTCTTCGTTTCTCTGAAAGACGGCGCGCAGAAAGAAGCCGATAAGCTGGGCTACAACCTGGTGGTGCTGGATTCCCAGAATAACCCGGCGAAAGAGCTGGCGAACGTACAGGACTTAACGGTTCGCGGCGCCAAACTGCTGCTGATTAACCCAACCGACTCCGATGCTGTCGGCAATGCGGTGAAGATGGCGAACCAGGCTAAAATCCCGGTTATTACCCTGGACCGCCAGGCTTCAAAAGGCGATGTGGTGAGTCATATTGCTTCCGATAACGTGCTGGGCGGTAAAATGGCCGGCGACTATATCGCGAAGAAAGTCGGGGAAAATGCGAAAGTCATTGAGCTGCAAGGCATTGCCGGTACCTCTGCGGCGCGCGAGCGCGGCGAAGGTTTCAAACAGGCCGTGGCGGCGCATAAGTTCAACGTACTGGCCAGCCAACCCGCTGACTTCGACCGTACCAAAGGTCTGAACGTGATGCAGAACCTGCTGACGGCGCATCCGGACGTGCAGGCGGTGTTTGCGCAGAACGACGAAATGGCGCTGGGCGCGCTGCGTGCGCTGCAGACTGCTGGAAAATCTGATGTGATGGTGGTTGGATTTGACGGCACTCCGGATGGCGAAAAAGCAGTAAATAGTGGCAAACTGGCAGCGACCATCGCCCAGTTGCCGGAGCAGATCGGCGTTAAAGGCGTCGAAACCGCTGATAAAGTGCTGAAGGGTGAAAAAGTGGATGCCAGCTATCCGGTTGAGCTGAAACTGGTCATTAAGCAGTAAAATGCGATTCGGGCCGGCAACGGTCCGAGGGACAACATAAAAAAGAAAAGCAGGGCATGCGCCACCGGAGTCCGGTGGCGCGCTTTCCCGGGAACAAAGATGATGAAAACCGCAGGCAAACTTGTCGTCCTTGGCAGCATCAATGCCGATCACATTCTTAACCTTGAATCCTTCCCTACTCCAGGTGAAACCGTTACCGGAAACCACTATCAAGTGGCTTTCGGCGGTAAAGGCGCCAATCAGGCTGTCGCTGCCGGGCGTAGCGGCGCGGATATTGCCTTCATTGCTTGTACTGGCGATGACGATATCGGCGAACGCGTTCGCCGCCAGCTGGCGAGCGATAACATCGACGTGGCGCCTGTGCGTGCCGTTGCTGGCGAATCAACCGGCGTCGCGTTAATTTTCGTTAACGCGGAAGGTGAGAATGTCATCGGTATTCATGCCGGCGCTAATGCGGCGCTTTCTGTTTCTCAGGTTGAGGCGGAAAAAGAACGAATTGCCAGCGCGCAGGCATTGTTAATGCAGCTGGAGTCGCCGCTGGAGAGCGTGATGGCCGCTGCGAAAATCGCTCATCAGCATCAGACTACCGTGGTGCTTAACCCTGCCCCGGCGCGCGAACTTTCAGATGAACTGCTGGCGCTGGTGGATGTCATTACGCCGAATGAAACCGAAGCGGAAAAGCTGACCGGTATTCGCGTTGAAAGCGACGACGATGCCGCGAAAGCCGCCAGTGCGCTTCATGCGAAAGGGATTGGTACGGTGATGATTACTCTCGGCAGCCGCGGCGTGTGGTTAAGCTGCGAGGGCGAAAGCCGCCGGGTCCCCGGATTTAAAGTTCAGGCCATCGATACGATTGCCGCTGGCGACACTTTTAATGGCGCATTTGTCACCGCGCTGCTGGAAGGCCGTGAAGTGGCAGACGCCATCCGTTTTGCCCATGCTGCCGCCGCGATTGCCGTCACCCGTAAGGGAGCGCAACCGTCTGTGCCGTGGCGCAAAGAGATCGACGAATTCTTGCGTCAACAGGGGTAATGCTTGGCTACCATGAAGGATGTGGCCCGCGTCGCGGGCGTTTCCACCTCGACCGTTTCTCACGTCATTAATAAAGACCGCTTTGTCAGCGAGGCGATTACCGCCAAAGTTGATGCGGCGATCAAAAGTCTTAACTACGCACCTTCGGCGCTGGCGCGTAGCCTCAAGTTAAATCAGACGCGAACCATCGGCATGTTGATCACCGCCAGTACTAACCCGTTTTATTCGGAGCTGGTGCGCGGCGTGGAACGCAGCTGTTTCGAGCGCGGCTACAGCCTGGTTTTATGTAATACCGAAGGCGATGAGCAGCGGATGAATCGCAATCTGGAAACGCTGATGCAAAAACGCGTCGATGGTCTGCTGCTGCTGTGCACCGAAACGCATCAACCTTCCCAGGAGATCATGCAGCGTTATCCGTCGGTGCCGACGGTGATGATGGACTGGGCGCCGTTCGACGGCGACAGCGATCTCATTCAGGATAATTCGTTGCTCGGTGGCGATATGGCGACCCAGTATCTGATCGATCGCGGTCATACCCGTATTGCCTGCATTGCCGGGCCGCTGGATAAGACGCCGTCGCGACTTCGCCTGGAAGGCTACCATGCGGCGATGGCGCGCGCCGGGCTGGATGTCGCCGAAGGTTATGTCATTACCAGCGATTTTGAATTTGGCGGCGGTTTTACCGCGATGCAGCAACTGCTGGCGTTAACGCCACGGCCGCAGGCGGTATTTGTCGGTAATGATGCGATGGCGGTCGGCGCGTATCAGGCGCTGTATCAGGCCGGGTTGCGTATTCCGCAGGATATGGCGCTGGTGGGGTATGACGATATTGAACTGGCGCGCTATATGACCCCGCCGCTCACCACTATTCATCAACCCAAAGATGAACTTGGGGAGCTGGCTATCGATGTGCTGATTCACCGCATGGCGGATCCCGGGCAAAAACAGCAGCGCGTGCAGCTTACTCCCGAACTGGTGGTTCGCGGTTCAGCTTAGTGCTTGTGCCGCTCCGTTATCAGGTTGCGGCCATCTTTAGCTCTGAGCAGCATAAACATCAGCGCTGATACCACGGTGATCGCACCCATCGTGATAAAGGTATAGTGGAATTGTTCGATGGTGCTGGCGTTATCAAATCCTTCATAAAAACGCAGAACTGCCGCGCTGATGGCCACGCCAAGGCTAATGGACAGCTGCTGGGTTACCGCGAGTAGGCTGTTGCCGCTACTGGCATTGTCATCGGTTAAATCAGCAAGCGTAATGGTGTTCATCGAGGTGAACTGCGTGGACATCGCCATCCCCAGCACAAATAGCGGCAGTAGTAGCAGCCACAGCGGCATTCCTGGCGACTGCAACGCAAACTGCGCGATCATCAAACCAATAAAGATAGTGACCCCCACCAACGTTTTGCGATAACCAAACCAGCGTAGTATCTGTGTGACGGTCGACTTGGCGATAATCGAGCCAATGGCCGTCGGCGCAATCATGCAGCCGGCGATAATGGCCGGGTAGCCGAAACCGACCTGTAGCATCAGAGGCATCAGGAACGGTACGCAGCCGGTTCCTAACCGTGTGGCCAGGTTGCCGGCGATCCCGACAGAGAAGGTATGGGTCTTAAATAAGGAGAGTGAAATCAGCGGCGTGGGATGGCGACGAGCATGGCGAATATAGGCCAGCATGAGCACGACGCTCAGGGCGATGACGGACAGCGCCATCCAGCTGGCAACGATTTTCTCGCCAAAGAGTTCAATACCGCTGGAGAACAGCACCAGACTTAACCCAAAAAGAACAAAGCCGCTGGTATCGAAACGACGGCGGGGCGTGGTGAAGTCCGGCATATATTTGCGGGCGTAGAGAATGCCGATGATACCAATCGGGATGTTAATCAAGAAAATCCAGTGCCAGCTGGCCCAGGTGACTAACACGCCGCCGAGTACAGGACCGAGAATGGGGCCGACCAGGCCAGGCATGGTAACGAAGTTGAGTACCGGCAGCAGTTCGCTACGCGGATAGGCGCGTAACAGCGCCAGACGCGCAACCGGCATCATCATTGCGCCGCCGATCCCCTGGATGACGCGGAAGACAACCAGTTCGGGTAGCGAAGTGGAAAGCGCGCAGGCAAGGGAACCTAAGGTAAACAGGCTGACGGCAATGATAAAGACTTTGCGGGTGCCGAAGCGGTCGGCCAACCAACCGCTCACCGGGATCAGCATCGCTACCGTCAGGGTGTAGCTGATAATGGCGGATTGCATCGCCAGCGGGGAGTGACCAAGGCTATGCGCAATAGCGGGAAGCGCGGTATTAAGAATAGTGGCGTCCAGCGCCTGCATAAAGAAAGCCATGGCCGCAATCCACGGCAGTCCGGCCATACTCCGCCCTTTCTTCCCGGTCATGCCTTTTCCTTCTTTATTTACCTGTGTGGTTTGGGGTATTCAACAATGTCTGGCAGGCAAGCTGCGCGCGCGGACCATCGCTTTCCTGAATGGCGTCAACAATAGCCTGGTGCAGGTCCAGTTTAACGACTTCATTTTGCGTAATCGAGGTGAAATAGGTCTGATATACCGAATGGAATAACGACGCGAAAGAGGTGAGAAACGGGTTGCCGCTCATCGCATAAATATGTTCATGCCAGGCCATATCGACTTCAATCCAGCGTTCGCGGATAAAATGTCTTTTCAGCTCGATCATTTCTTCCATTAACGTATTGAGCTGCGCTTTCTGCTCGGAGGTACCGGCAATCGCCGCCAGAAAACAGGCCTGAGGCTCCAGGCTGCTACGCATCACCAGGAAATGGCTAACCACTTCTTCGAAATTATCTTCCGTCAGCCACCAGGCGAGTAGTTCTTTATCCAGAAAGTTCCAGCTGCTGCGCGCCAGAACGCGAGTACCGATACGCGGACGCGGAAGCAGCATGCCTTTAGCCGCCAGCGTTTTTACCGCTTCTCGTACTGCCGTCCGGCTGACGCCAAACTGTTCGCCCAGCTCCATTTCACCGGGAAGGATGCTCTCTGGCGGATATTCGCCAGTGAGGATTTTTTGGGCGATCTTCTCCGCGATGACCCAGGAGATGTTTTTTTGTGCCGCCAGCTGCTGTGCGCTTATAGACATGAATGCCGTTCCTTTCTCTTTTCTACTTCATCAGTATGCCACCTGACGGCTTATTTCGGTGGTTAAAACAGCAAAAGGGCCATTTTTTACGATTTCAACATCCGCTTTGGCGAAAAAAGAGACGGTTGAAAAGTTTTTTGAAAACAGGGCTTGTCAACGTCTCAGAACTCCCTATAATGCGCCTCCACTGACACGGAACAACGGCAAGCAAGCCGCCGGGTCAGCAGGGTTTCAGCAGTAAAATACGACGCTGAAAACCGACAGAGAAAAGTGAAAATAAACGCTTGACTCTGAATGAGGAAAACGTAATATACGGGACCTCGCAACGGTGAGCTGAAAGCCGCGTTGCAACTGCTCTTTAACAATTTATCAGACAATCTGTGTGGGCACTCAAAGTGACATGGATTCTTAACGTCCTCGGACGAAAAATGAATACCAAGTCTCTGAGTGAACATGCGTAATTCATTACGAAGTTTAATTCACGAGCATCAAACTTAAATTGAAGAGTTTGATCATGGCTCAGATTGAACGCTGGCGGCAGGCCTAACACATGCAAGTCGAGCGGTAGCACAGAGAGCTTGCTCTCGGGTGACGAGCGGCGGACGGGTGAGTAATGTCTGGGAAACTGCCTGATGGAGGGGGATAACTACTGGAAACGGTAGCTAATACCGCATAACGTCGCAAGACCAAAGTGGGGGACCTTAGGGCCTCATGCCATCAGATGTGCCCAGATGGGATTAGCTAGTAGGTGGGGTAATGGCTCACCTAGGCGACGATCCCTAGCTGGTCTGAGAGGATGACCAGCCACACTGGAACTGAGACACGGTCCAGACTCCTACGGGAGGCAGCAGTGGGGAATATTGCACAATGGGCGCAAGCCTGATGCAGCCATGCCGCGTGTATGAAGAAGGCCTTCGGGTTGTAAAGTACTTTCAGCGAGGAGGAAGGCGCTAAGGTTAATAACCTTAGCGATTGACGTTACTCGCAGAAGAAGCACCGGCTAACTCCGTGCCAGCAGCCGCGGTAATACGGAGGGTGCAAGCGTTAATCGGAATTACTGGGCGTAAAGCGCACGCAGGCGGTCTGTCAAGTCGGATGTGAAATCCCCGGGCTCAACCTGGGAACTGCATTCGAAACTGGCAGGCTAGAGTCTTGTAGAGGGGGGTAGAATTCCAGGTGTAGCGGTGAAATGCGTAGAGATCTGGAGGAATACCGGTGGCGAAGGCGGCCCCCTGGACAAAGACTGACGCTCAGGTGCGAAAGCGTGGGGAGCAAACAGGATTAGATACCCTGGTAGTCCACGCCGTAAACGATGTCGACTTGGAGGTTGTGCCCTTGAGGCGTGGCTTCCGGAGCTAACGCGTTAAGTCGACCGCCTGGGGAGTACGGCCGCAAGGTTAAAACTCAAATGAATTGACGGGGGCCCGCACAAGCGGTGGAGCATGTGGTTTAATTCGATGCAACGCGAAGAACCTTACCTACTCTTGACATCCAGAGAACTTAGCAGAGATGCTTTGGTGCCTTCGGGAACTCTGAGACAGGTGCTGCATGGCTGTCGTCAGCTCGTGTTGTGAAATGTTGGGTTAAGTCCCGCAACGAGCGCAACCCTTATCCTTTGTTGCCAGCGGTCCGGCCGGGAACTCAAAGGAGACTGCCAGTGATAAACTGGAGGAAGGTGGGGATGACGTCAAGTCATCATGGCCCTTACGAGTAGGGCTACACACGTGCTACAATGGCATATACAAAGAGAAGCGACCTCGCGAGAGCAAGCGGACCTCATAAAGTATGTCGTAGTCCGGATTGGAGTCTGCAACTCGACTCCATGAAGTCGGAATCGCTAGTAATCGTAGATCAGAATGCTACGGTGAATACGTTCCCGGGCCTTGTACACACCGCCCGTCACACCATGGGAGTGGGTTGCAAAAGAAGTAGGTAGCTTAACCTTCGGGAGGGCGCTTACCACTTTGTGATTCATGACTGGGGTGAAGTCGTAACAAGGTAACCGTAGGGGAACCTGCGGTTGGATCACCTCCTTACCTTAAAGAACCTGCCTTTGTAGTGCTCACACAGATTGTCTGATGAAAATACAGCAGTAAGTAATCTCTGCAGGCTTGTAGCTCAGGTGGTTAGAGCGCACCCCTGATAAGGGTGAGGTCGGTGGTTCAAGTCCACTCAGGCCTACCAAATTTTCCCTGAATACTGCGTTGTGGCAAAGCTCGCATACTTCAGTATGCTTCGCTTCACCACGCCTTGTCTCAGGAAAAATTACCGGTAAAGAGATAACTACGATGGGGCTATAGCTCAGCTGGGAGAGCGCCTGCTTTGCACGCAGGAGGTCTGCGGTTCGATCCCGCATAGCTCCACCATTATTACTGCAAAAAACAAGAAAACTTCAGAGTGTACCTGAAAAGGTTCACTGCGAAGTTTTGCTCTTTAAAAATCTGGATCAAGCTGAAAATTGAAACGACACACAGTCAATGTGTGTTCGAGTCTCTCAAATTTTCGCAATCAGAAGTGAAACATCTTCGGGTTGTGAGGTTAAGCGACTAAGCGTACACGGTGGATGCCCTGGCAGTCAGAGGCGATGAAGGACGTGCTAATCTGCGAAAAGCGTCGGTAAGGTGATATGAACCGTTATAGCCGGCGATGTCCGAATGGGGAAACCCAGTGTGATTCGTCACACTATCGTTAACTGAATACATAGGTTAACGAGGCGAACCGGGGGAACTGAAACATCTAAGTACCCCGAGGAAAAGAAATCAACCGAGATTCCCCCAGTAGCGGCGAGCGAACGGGGAGCAGCCCAGAGTCTGAATCAGCTTGTGTGTTAGTGGAACGGTCTGGAAAGTCCGACGGTACAGGGTGATAGTCCCGTACACCAAAATGCACAGGCTGTGAACTCGAAGAGTAGGGCGGGACACGTGGTATCCTGTCTGAATATGGGGGGACCATCCTCCAAGGCTAAATACTCCTGACTGACCGATAGTGAACCAGTACCGTGAGGGAAAGGCGAAAAGAACCCCGGCGAGGGGAGTGAAAAAGAACCTGAAACCGTGTACGTACAAGCAGTGGGAGCACCTTTATGGTGTGACTGCGTACCTTTTGTATAATGGGTCAGCGACTTATATTCTGTAGCAAGGTTAACCGTATAGGGGAGCCGCAGGGAAACCGAGTCTTAACTGGGCGTTAAGTTGCAGGGTATAGACCCGAAACCCGGTGATCTAGCCATGGGCAGGTTGAAGGTTGGGTAACACTAACTGGAGGACCGAACCGACTAATGTTGAAAAATTAGCGGATGACTTGTGGCTGGGGGTGAAAGGCCAATCAAACCGGGAGATAGCTGGTTCTCCCCGAAAGCTATTTAGGTAGCGCCTCGTGAACTCATCTTCGGGGGTAGAGCACTGTTTCGGCTAGGGGGTCATCCCGACTTACCAACCCGATGCAAACTACGAATACCGAAGAATGTTATCACGGGAGACACACGGCGGGTGCTAACGTCCGTCGTGAAGAGGGAAACAACCCAGACCGCCAGCTAAGGTCCCAAAGTCACAGTTAAGTGGGAAACGATGTGGGAAGGCACAGACAGCCAGGATGTTGGCTTAGAAGCAGCCATCATTTAAAGAAAGCGTAATAGCTCACTGGTCGAGTCGGCCTGCGCGGAAGATGTAACGGGGCTAAACTGTGCACCGAAGCTGCGGCAGCGACACTATGTGTTGTTGGGTAGGGGAGCGTTCTGTAAGCCTGCGAAGGTGGCCTGTGAGGGTTGCTGGAGGTATCAGAAGTGCGAATGCTGACATAAGTAACGATAATGCGGGTGAAAAGCCCGCACGCCGGAAGACCAAGGGTTCCTGTCCAACGTTAATCGGGGCAGGGTGAGTCGACCCCTAAGGCGAGGCCGAAAGGCGTAGTCGATGGGAAACAGGTTAATATTCCTGTACTTGGTGTTACTGCGAAGGGGGGACGGAGAAGGCTATGTTAGCCGGGCGACGGTTGTCCCGGTTTAAGCATGTAGGCGGAGGTTCCAGGTAAATCCGGTACCTTTTTAACGCTGAGGTGTGATGACGAGGCACTACGGTGCTGAAGTAACAAATGCCCTGCTTCCAGGAAAAGCCTCTAAGCATCAGGTAACATCAAATCGTACCCCAAACCGACACAGGTGGTCAGGTAGAGAATACCAAGGCGCTTGAGAGAACTCGGGTGAAGGAACTAGGCAAAATGGTGCCGTAACTTCGGGAGAAGGCACGCTGATATGTAGGTGAAGCCCCTGCGGGTGGAGCTGAAATCAGTCGAAGATACCAGCTGGCTGCAACTGTTTATTAAAAACACAGCACTGTGCAAACACGAAAGTGGACGTATACGGTGTGACGCCTGCCCGGTGCCGGAAGGTTAATTGATGGGGTTATCCGTAAGGAGAAGCTCTTGATCGAAGCCCCGGTAAACGGCGGCCGTAACTATAACGGTCCTAAGGTAGCGAAATTCCTTGTCGGGTAAGTTCCGACCTGCACGAATGGCGTAATGATGGCCAGGCTGTCTCCACCCGAGACTCAGTGAAATTGAACTCGCTGTGAAGATGCAGTGTACCCGCGGCAAGACGGAAAGACCCCGTGAACCTTTACTATAGCTTGACACTGAACATTGAGCCTTGATGTGTAGGATAGGTGGGAGGCTTTGAAGCGTGGACGCCAGTCTGCGTGGAGCCAACCTTGAAATACCACCCTTTAATGTTTGATGTTCTAACGTTGGCCCCTTATCGGGGTTGCGGACAGTGTCTGGTGGGTAGTTTGACTGGGGCGGTCTCCTCCCAAAGAGTAACGGAGGAGCACGAAGGTTAGCTAATCCTGGTCGGACATCAGGAGGTTAGTGCAATGGCATAAGCTAGCTTGACTGCGAGCGTGACGGCGCGAGCAGGTGCGAAAGCAGGTCATAGTGATCCGGTGGTTCTGAATGGAAGGGCCATCGCTCAACGGATAAAAGGTACTCCGGGGATAACAGGCTGATACCGCCCAAGAGTTCATATCGACGGCGGTGTTTGGCACCTCGATGTCGGCTCATCACATCCTGGGGCTGAAGTAGGTCCCAAGGGTATGGCTGTTCGCCATTTAAAGTGGTACGCGAGCTGGGTTTAGAACGTCGTGAGACAGTTCGGTCCCTATCTGCCGTGGGCGCTGGAGAATTGAGGGGGGCTGCTCCTAGTACGAGAGGACCGGAGTGGACGCATCACTGGTGTTCGGGTTGTCATGCCAATGGCATTGCCCGGTAGCTAAATGCGGAAGAGATAAGTGCTGAAAGCATCTAAGCACGAAACTTGCCCCGAGATGAGTTCTCCCTGAGACTTTAAGTCTCCTGAAGGAACGTTAAAGACGATGACGTTGATAGGTCGGGTGTGTAAGCGTAGCGATACGTTGAGCTAACCGATACTAATGAACCGTGAGGCTTAACCTTACAACGCCGAAGGTGTTTTGGCGGATTTGAGATGATTTTCAGCGTGATACAGATTAATCAGTGCGTCGATAAGACGGGCTGGTAAAACAGAATTTGCCTGGCGGCGATAGCGCGGTGGTCCCACCTGACCCCATGCCGAACTCAGAAGTGAAACGCCGTAGCGCCGATGGTAGTGTGGGGTCTCCCCATGTGAGAGTAGGGAACTGCCAGGCATCAAATTTGCAGTAAAACCGGGGCATTAAACCGGTAGATGTAGAAAAAATTCGGTGGAGCGGTAGTTCAGTCGGTTAGAATACCTGCCTGTCACGCAGGGGGTCGCGGGTTCGAGTCCCGTCCGTTCCGCCACTTATTTATATTAAGCCTGCTATATTAGCGGGCTTAATAGCGAGAAAGATTTAGGGGCGTAGCTCAGTTGGTAGAGCACCGGTCTCCAAAACCGGGTGTCGCGAGTTCGAGTCTCTCCGCCCCTGCCATATATAATCCTTTGCTTCGGCAAAGGATTTTTTTTGTCTTTAATTTCTTCCCTCACACTGCCTTTCTTGCCTTTTGGTCACTCCATCCATGGAGTCAGATCGCTATTCCAGGATGCTGCTTTTCAGGATCTCGCGAATATGTGCCTGCTTATCGCTATTTTGTAGCCAGATGGCATACAGAGGACGTGAAAGCGTCGCGCTATCGGTCACCGTGTGCAGGCCGGTTTTCTGCTGTGCCCAACTAACGGGTAACCAGGTACAACCGTTCAGCGTACTGAGTTGCTGATAAGCCAGTTCGGCGGAGCTCGTTGTCAACAGCGGCACATCATCGCTACCGATCAAACCCGCTTCGTTTTGCTGGAAGTCTGGTCCCCATTCCAGGCGCAGGTAGTTCAAATCATTCTTATTTTTTCCCGGCGCGGCACAATAGAGCGCCAGGGTGAAATGACCCAATAACTGGCTGCTTAATTCATCCATCTTCGGTGATTCAGTGGTGATCAGGAGATCAAGCTGGCGTTCATGCAACTGCTTTACTAATGACTGGCGCTGGGCTATCCGCGCCTCAAATTGCAGGTTATAGGGATCGTTGTAGAGTGTCCCCAGCCAACCGTTCAACAGGCATTCCCACAGCGATGCGCTGGCGCCGATCGAAAATTCATTATGGCGAGAAGAGTGGGCGACCTCCTTACGCGCGGCCTGCCAGGTATTCATCAACGTTTCGGCATAGGGCAATAGTTTCTCGCCGGCTGACGTCAGGCGAATATTGTTACGATGGCGGGTAAATAGATTCACGCCCAACTGGTTCTCCAGCTGACGAATGCGGAAGCTAACCGCTGATTGTGTTAAATAAAGCGCTTCCGCTGCCCGTCCAAAGTGGCGAGTTCTGCTCACTTCAAGGAAAGTTTTGAGCAATTCCGTGTCCACACTCTTCTCCGCAAAATTATTTGTCGTGATGATTTAAATGTTTTGTTTGACGCTCTGTCAAGCGTAACTAATACTCCGCGCCATAAATAGCTCGGCCAAAGAATCAGGAGCGTGTAGGATGGCGGAAAGCTTTACGACGACTAATCGTTTTTTCGACAATAAAAATTATCCACGCGGGTTCTCCCGTCACGGTGATTTCACCATCAAAGAGGCGCAACTGCTTGAACGTCATGGTTACGCCTTTAATGAGCTGGAATTGGGTAAACGCGAGCCTGTTACCGAAGATGAAAAACAGTTCGTTGCGGTATGTCACGGCGAACGTGAGCCAGTAACCGACGCGGAACGCGTTTGGATTAAGTATATGGCGCGAATCAAACGTCCGAAGCGTTTTCATACCTTATCTGGCGGCAAGCCGCAGGTTGAAGGCGCTGAAGACTACACTGAAAGCGACGATTAAAAAAAGGGCGAAAGCCCTTTTTTTATGCCATCAGCGTCTGCAGGTGATTTAACATGCGGTCGATAGCCCGGTAGCTTAGCGCCTCCTGCAAATGATGACGTTCAATATCCCTATCCTCATTAAGATCGGCGATAGTACGCGAAACTTTCAGTAAACGTTGCCATGCGCGGATTGAAAGCCCTAATAGTGACAGCGTCTGTTCCAGCCATATCGCGTCGTCTTCTTTCAGCTTGCACCAGACTTTTATCTCCCCGCTATCCAGTTGCGCGTTCAGTTTATTCTGCCGTACGAGCTGTCTGTCGCGCGCCGCTAATACCCGTAATCGGATGGTGGCGCTTCGCTCTTCGCCGCCGCCACCCCGGCTTAATACGCCCGGCGGAGGGAGCGGAATTTCAAGCGAAAGATCGAAGCGGTCGAGAAATGGCCCTGATAATCGGCCCAGGTAGCGTAGGGTCTGTTCCGGCGTGGCCCGATTATGCTGACCCTGATAATGTCCTGTTGGGCTGGGGTTCATGGCGGCAATCAGCTGAAATCTTGCGGGATAATCAATCTTAGCCCGAGTGCGGGAAAGATGAATTTTTCCTGATTCGATGGGCTCTCGTAGTGCATCCAGAACCCGACGTTCGAATTCGGGTAGTTCATCAAGAAACAGAATACCGTTATGTGCAAGGGAGATCTCTCCAGGGGCCGGGATTGAGCCGCCGCCGACCATCGCCGCTAGCGAAGCGCTATGGTGAGGGGCGCGAAAAGGCCGCCGACGCCACTGGCGCGTGACGTAATGAGCATTGACGAGGCTGAGAATAGCCGCGCTTTCCAGCGCTTCCTGGTTGGTTAGCGGCGGTAAAAGCCCCGGTAAACGGCTGGCGAGCATCGTCTTTCCTGTCCCCGGCGGACCCATCAAGAGCAAATTGTGACCGCCAGCTGCGACTATCTCCAGCGCGCGTTTTCCCTGCTGTTGGCCAATGACATCGCCGAGATCGTCATAATCATTGTCGTCTGTCGCGATTTCGCCAGCTGGCGGTTGCAGAGTATGTTTCCCCTCCAGAAACGCGCAAACTTCCTGCAGGTGTCCGGCTATAAGGCACTCATTGCCGCCAATCAAACCGACCTCTTCGGCATTATCTCCGGCAACGATGATCTTCCTCCCGGCTTTTATTGCCTCCATAGCGCTGGATATAGCCCCTGGAACGCCGCGTAACGCGCCTGTAAGGGCTAATTCGCCAATAAACTCATACTGATTAAGTTTCGGTGCGGCAAGCTGCTGCGAAGCGACCAGGAGCGCGAGAGCAATAGGTAAATCATATCTCCCTCCTTCTTTGGGCAGATCGGCGGGTGCGAGATTGATGGTTATCTTCTTCGCTGGAAAGCTGTAGCCGCTGTTAATAATGGCGCTACGCACCCGATCGCGGGCTTCCTTTACCGTGGTTTCCGGTAGACCGACCATCGTCAAGCCGGGGAGTCCGTTGCTGATATGGACTTCGACAGTAATTAGCGGCGCGCTGACCCCGAGCGCCGCGCGGGTATAGACAATTGCGAGTGACATAACGCCTCCTGAGCGGAATGATTATGTCTATTCAAACGGTTTCATAAACCTGTGAATATTTAACTTTACGTTGCCTGTTCCAGACAATTACCTGCAAAGTTTTGCATTTTCATTGTCTTGGGAGTACGCGCGCAAATCCGTCATGAAGCCGTTTTAATGCCGTGAAACACTGCAGCAAACGCGAGAATAAGCTGAATTTTTTTCATTTTATTTTTTTCTTTTTAAAAACAACTGGTTTAATAAAAATCGTTAGCAAGATCAGAAAATGGAACATAAAAAAATCTTGTGCTTAATGTGATGTCTGTGGTAACTCTTTAGGTATTCCTTCGAACAAGAAGCCAGAAAGAACAGAAAATGACAGCCCTTCTACGAGTGATTAGCCTGGTCGTGATTAGCGTGGTGGTGATTATTATCCCACCGTGCGGGGCTGCACTTGGACGAGGAAAGGCTTAGAAATCAAGCCTTAACGAACTAAGACCCCCGCACCGAAAGGTCCGGGGGTTTTTTTATAACTTAAAAAACATAAGCGAGGAGCAGAAGATGGGTTTTAGCATAAAATTCTGTTTCTCCCGATCTATGACGGGGAAGTAACTATGAACGGGGCGCAGTGGGTGGTACATGCTTTGCGAACACAGGGTGTCGATACGGTATTTGGCTATCCGGGTGGCGCGATTATGCCGGTTTACGATGCATTGTATGACGGCGGCGTGGAACACCTGCTGTGTCGACACGAGCAGGGTGCCGCAATGGCCGCTATCGGTTATGCCCGCGCGACCGGCAAAACCGGAGTCTGCATCGCCACTTCCGGCCCTGGCGCCACCAACCTGATCACCGGTTTGGCGGATGCGTTACTTGATTCCGTGCCTGTTGTTGCGATCACCGGCCAGGTGGCGGCGCCGTTTATCGGCACCGATGCTTTTCAGGAAGTGGACGTTCTCGGTTTGTCGCTGGCCTGCACCAAACACAGTTTCCTGGTGCAGTCGTTGGAAGAGCTGCCGCGCGTGATCGCGGAGGCTTTCCAGGTGGCAAACTCAGGCCGTCCTGGCCCGGTACTGGTTGATATCCCTAAGGATATCCAGCTGGCTAAAGGCGAATTAGATCCGCATTTCTCTACCGTTCCTGACGATGTTGAGTTTCCTCACGCAGAAGTCGAGCAGGCGTTAGCGATGCTTGCGCAGTCCCATAAGCCGATGCTGTACGTGGGCGGCGGCGTCGGAATGGCGCAAGCGGTACCGGCCGTGCGCAAATTTCTGGCGGTGACGAAGATGCCTGTCACCTGCACCCTGAAAGGGTTGGGCGCCGTTGCCGCGGATTATCCGTATTACCTTGGCATGCTCGGTATGCATGGCACCAAGGCGGCAAATCTGGCGGTGCAGGAGTGCGATTTACTGATTGCCGTCGGCGCCCGTTTTGATGACCGGGTGACCGGCAAGCTGAATACCTTTGCCCCGCACGCCAAAGTAATCCATATGGATATTGACCCGGCCGAGCTGAACAAACTGCGCCAGGCGCACGTCGCTTTAACTGGAGATTTAAACGCCATGCTGCCAGCGTTGCAGCAGCCGTTGGCCATCGATGCGTGGCGCGAGCACAACGCGCAGCTGCGCGCGGAGCACGCCTGGCGTTACGATCATCCCGGCGAGGCGATCTACGCGCCGCTGTTGCTCAAGCAGCTTTCCGATCGCAAACCGGCGGATTGCGTCGTGACGACCGATGTCGGCCAGCACCAAATGTGGTCGGCCCAGCACATGACCTATACCCGTCCGGAAAATTTCATCACTTCCAGCGGCCTGGGCACCATGGGCTTCGGCCTGCCGGCAGCCGTCGGTGCGCAGGTGGCCCGCCCGGACGATACGGTTATCTGTATCTCCGGCGATGGCTCTTTCATGATGAACGTGCAGGAGCTGGGCACCGTTAAGCGCAAGCAGTTACCGTTGAAAATCGTGCTGCTGGATAACCAACGTTTAGGTATGGTTCGCCAGTGGCAGCAACTGTTCTTCCAGGAGCGTTACAGCGAAACCACGCTTACCGATAATCCTGATTTTCTTACGCTGGCCAGCGCTTTCGGCATTCCAGGCCAGCACATCACCCGTAAAGACCAGGTTGAAGCGGCACTCGACACCATGCTTTCGAGCCAGGGGCCATACCTGCTTCATGTCTCAATCGATGAACTTGAGAATGTCTGGCCGTTGGTGCCGCCCGGCGCCAGTAATGCAGAAATGCTGGAGAAATTATCATGATGCAACATCAGGTCGCTTTACAGGCTCGCTTCAACCCCGAAACCTTAGAACGCGTGCTGCGCGTGGTGCGCCATCGCGGTTTTCAAATCTGCTCAATGAATATGGAAACCGCGTCGGATGCGCAAAACATAAATATCGAACTGACCGTTGCCAGCCAGCGGCCCGTCGAATTACTGTTTAGTCAGTTACGCAAACTGGTCGACGTCGCCTGCGTCGAGATCCAGCAACCCACATCACAACAAATCCGCGCCTGAGCGCAGAGGAATAAAAAAAATGACGACGAAGAAAGCTGATTACATTTGGTTCAATGGCGAGATGACTCCATGGGGCGAGGCGAAAGTACACGTCATGTCCCACGCGCTGCACTACGGGACTTCGGTATTCGAAGGTATCCGCTGCTACGATTCTCACAAAGGGCCAGTGGTGTTCCGCCATCGTGAACACATGCAGCGTCTGCATGATTCAGCCAAAATCTACCGTTTCCCGGTTTCTCAGAGCGTTGACGAGCTGATGGAAGCCTGCCGCGAAGTTATCCGTACCAATAAACTGACCAGCGCTTATATCCGTCCGCTGGTGTTTGTTGGCGATGTTGGCATGGGCGTTAACCCGCCGGACGGTTACAAAACCGACGTTATCATCGCGGCGTTCCCGTGGGGTGCATACCTTGGCGCAGAAGCGCTGGAGCAGGGGATCGATGCGATGGTTTCTTCCTGGAACCGCGCGGCGCCTAACACCATCCCAACCGCAGCGAAAGCGGGCGGCAACTATCTCTCCTCTCTGCTGGTCGGCAGCGAAGCGCGTCGTCACGGTTATCAGGAAGGTATCGCGCTGGACGTTAACGGCTATATCTCCGAAGGCGCAGGCGAAAACCTGTTTGAGGTGAAAGATGGCGTGCTGTTTACTCCGCCGTTTACCTCTTCCGCGCTGCCGGGTATCACCCGCGACGCCATCATCAAGCTGGCGAAAGATCTCGGTATCGAAGTCCGCGAGCAGGTGCTGTCCCGCGAATCTCTGTACCTGGCGGATGAAGTGTTCATGTCCGGTACCGCTGCGGAAATCACGCCGGTACGCAGCGTTGACGGTATCCAGGTCGGCGCAGGCCGCCGCGGTCCGGTGACCAAACGCATTCAGGAAGCCTTCTTTGGCCTCTTCACCGGTGAAACGGAAGATAAATGGGGCTGGCTGGATCCGGTAAGTAAGTGATTAAAAATGGGACGGCACGCACCGTCCCATTGCATAAACAGAGATGGGAGTAAAAAGAGCATGCCTAAGTACCGTTCCGCCACCACCACACATGGCCGCAATATGGCGGGCGCCCGCGCGCTGTGGCGCGCAACCGGGATGACCGATGCCGATTTCGGCAAACCAATCATCGCCGTTGTTAACTCCTTTACCCAGTTTGTTCCAGGGCACGTGCATCTGCGCGATCTCGGCAAACTGGTTGCCGAGCAGATTGAAGCTGCGGGCGGCGTCGCTAAAGAATTCAACACCATCGCGGTGGATGATGGGATCGCCATGGGGCACGGGGGTATGCTCTATTCACTGCCATCCCGCGAGCTCATCGCCGATTCAGTCGAGTACATGGTTAACGCCCACTGCGCCGATGCCATGGTCTGTATCTCCAACTGCGACAAAATCACCCCGGGGATGCTGATGGCCTCCCTGCGGTTGAATATTCCGGTGATCTTTGTTTCCGGCGGTCCGATGGAAGCCGGGAAAACTAAGCTGTCTGACAAAATCATCAAGTTGGATCTGGTTGATGCCATGATTCAGGGGGCAGACCCGAAAGTCTCTGACGATCAGAGCGAACAGGTGGAGCGTTCCGCCTGTCCGACCTGCGGTTCGTGCTCGGGGATGTTCACCGCGAACTCAATGAACTGCCTGACCGAAGCATTAGGCCTGTCGCAGCCGGGTAATGGTTCTCTGCTGGCGACCCATGCCGACCGTAAAGCGCTGTTTCTCAACGCCGGTAAACGTATCGTTGAACTGACCAAACGCTACTACGAGCAGGACGACGCTTCCGCGCTGCCGCGCAATATCGCCAGCAAGGCGGCATTTGAAAACGCCATGACTCTCGATATCGCAATGGGCGGCTCAACCAATACCGTACTGCACCTGCTGGCGGCGGCGCAGGAAGCCGAAATCGACTTCACTATGAGTGATATCGACAAGCTGTCCCGCAAAGTGCCGCAGCTGTGTAAGGTGGCGCCGAGTACGCAAAAATACCATATGGAAGACGTGCACCGCGCCGGTGGCGTGCTGGGTATTCTCGGCGAGCTGGATCGCGCGGGGTTACTCAACCGCGATGTTAAAAACGTCCTTGGCCTGACGCTGCCGCAGACCCTGGAACAGTACGATGTGATGGTGACCCAGGACGACGCGGTGAAAAAAATGTTCCGCGCCGGTCCGGCGGGGATCCGTACTACCCAGGCGTTCTCGCAGGATTGCCGCTGGGATACGCTGGATGACGATCGCGCTGAGGGATGTATCCGTTCTCTGGAACATGCCTACAGTAAAGACGGTGGCCTGGCAGTACTGTACGGTAACTTTGCCGAAAACGGCTGTATCGTCAAAACCGCTGGCGTCGACGATAGCATCCTGAAATTTACCGGCCCGGCGAAAGTTTATGAAAGCCAGGACGAAGCGGTTGAGGCTATCCTCGGCGGCAAAGTCGTGGAAGGCGACGTCGTGGTTATTCGCTATGAAGGGCCGAAAGGCGGGCCGGGAATGCAGGAGATGCTCTATCCGACCACCTTCCTCAAGTCCATGGGTCTTGGCAAAGCGTGCGCGTTGATCACCGATGGCCGTTTCTCCGGCGGCACCTCCGGGCTTTCCATCGGCCACGTATCGCCGGAAGCCGCGAGCGGCGGCAACATCGCGATCATCGAAGATGGCGACATGATTGCTATCGATATTCCGAACCGCGGTATTCAGCTGCAGCTCAGCGATGCCGAAATCGCCGCCCGTCGCGAAGCGCAAGAAGCGCGTGGCGATAAGGCGTGGACGCCGAAAGACCGCGAGCGCCAGGTCTCCTTCGCGCTGCGCGCTTACGCCAGCCTCGCGACCAGTGCCGACAAGGGCGCCGTGCGCGATAAATCAAAACTTGGGGGTTAATCATGGCCGAGTCGCAACCCCTATCCGCCGCCCCTGAGGGGGCGGAGTATCTCCGGGCGGTACTGCGCGCGCCGGTTTATGAAGCGGTGCAGAAAACGCCGCTGCAAAAAATGGATAAGCTCTCTTCGCGGCTGGATAACGTTATTCTGGTGAAACGCGAAGACCGCCAGTCGGTGCATAGCTTTAAGCTGCGCGGCGCCTACGCGATGATGTCCGGCCTGACGGCGGAACAAAAATCAAATGGCGTGATCACCGCTTCGGCGGGTAATCATGCGCAGGGCGTGGCGTTCTCTGCCTCCCGGCTGGGTGTTAAGGCGCTGATCGTGATGCCGGTAGCGACCGCCGATATCAAAGTCGATGCCGTTCGCGGCTTTGGCGGCGAAGTGCTACTGCACGGCGCCAACTTTGACGAAGCGAAAGCCCGCGCGATTGAGCTGGCGCAGCAGCAGGGGTTTACCTGGGTGCCGCCGTTCGATCACCCGATGGTCATCGCCGGTCAGGGAACGCTGGCGCTGGAGCTGCTGCAGCAGGATGCCCACATTGACCGCGTATTCGTCCCGGTTGGCGGCGGCGGTCTGGCGGCAGGCGTGGCGGTGCTTATCAAGCAGCTGATGCCGCAGATTAAAGTGATAGCGGTCGAAGCGGAAGATTCGGCGTGTCTGAAAGCGGCGCTGGATGCCGGTCATCCGGTGGATCTGCCGCGCGTCGGTTTGTTCGCTGAAGGCGTGGCGGTGAAGCGCATCGGCGATGAAACGTTCCGTGTATGCCAGGAGTATCTGGACGACATCATCACCGTCGATAGCGATGCTATCTGCGCGGCGATGAAAGATCTGTTCGAAGATGTGCGGGCGGTAGCGGAGCCCTCCGGCGCGCTGGCGCTGGCGGGGATGAAAAAGTATATCGCCCAGCATAACATCCGCGGCGAGCGTCTGGCTCACATCCTGTCCGGCGCCAACGTTAACTTCCACGGACTACGCTACGTTTCTGAGCGTTGCGAGCTCGGGGAGCAGCGCGAAGCGCTGCTGGCGGTGACGATACCGGAGGAGAAGGGGAGTTTTCTTAAGTTCTGCCAGCTACTGGGCGGCCGTTCAGTCACCGAGTTCAACTACCGTTTTGCCGATGCCAAAGATGCCTGTATTTTCGTTGGCGTGCGGTTGAGCCGCGGGCTGGATGAGCGTAAAGAGATCCTCGATTTACTGAGCGAAGGCGGCTACAGCGTGGTCGATCTTTCCGATGACGAAATGGCGAAACTGCACGTGCGCTATATGGTCGGCGGACGGCCGTCTAAACCGCTGCAGGAGCGCCTGTTTAGCTTCGAGTTCCCGGAATCACCAGGCGCGCTGCTCAAGTTTCTGCACACGCTCGGCACCCACTGGAATATTTCGCTGTTCCACTATCGTAGCCACGGCACCGATTTTGGCCGCGTTCTGGCGGCGTTTGAGCTTGGCGAGCATGAGCCGGACTTCGAAACCCGTCTTAATGAACTGGGCTACGAGTGTCATGACGAAACCCATAACCCGGCGTTCCGCTTTTTCCTCGCGGGCTAGTGGTTAGGCAGGATTTTCCAGAACGCATCAATAAGCGGCTCGTACAGCCGCTTTTTTTGTGCGCAGACGCCCAGCTCAAATGGCGTTTTCTCATCGCTGCGATCGAGGATCATCACGCGATTGCGGACCGGCTCGGGGCTGTTTTCCAGCACCACTTCCGGCAGTAGCGCCACGCCGCAGCCGAGGGCGACCATCGATACCATGGCTTCATGGCCGCCGACGGTGGCGTAAATGGATGGATTGCTGATTTTATGGCGACGGAACCACAGCTCGATGCGGCGGCGCACCGGGCCCTGATCGGCCATGATAAACGGCACCGTTGCCCAGTCGGGATGCTCGACCGTGACCTGATTGCGCACCGGGCAGGGTAACGCCGGGGCGATCAGCACCACCGCAAGATTTTCCAGCATCGAAAACGCCACCGAGCCCGGCAGCGTCTCCGGCTTACCGGCAATGGCCAGATCGGCTTCTCCAGTGACCACTTTTTCCATCGCATCAGCGGCGTCGCCGGTCGATAACTTTATCTCTACCGAAGGATGCGCGGCGCGAAAGCGGTCGAGAATCGGTGGCAGATGGCTGTATGCGGCGGTCACGGAGCAGAAAATATGTAGCTCGCCGGAGAGTGACGGCCCCTGCTGGTCGATGGCGTGGCGCAGTTGCTGATACTGCAATAAAGTCTGCTGGGCAAAGGTGCGGAGTTCTTCGCCGGCCTCGGTTAGGGTCACGGTGCGATTATCGCGAACGAACAGCGGCTGGCCGAGGTCCTCTTCCAGGCGTTGAATCTGCCGCGAAAGCGTGGAGGGACTGACATGCATAGCCCGCGCGCTACGGCCAAAATGGCGGCTTTCCGCCAGATGCAGAAAGGTTTTCAGATCGCGTAAATCCATGGCTCAATCCCCTGAGAATAACGTTGCAGTTATTGCAATGTGATGTTGTGAATATATCAATTTTCGCAACGAAATTCCTGTCATATAGTGGGTTCATTCTCGCAAAACGCGAACCGAACAATAAGCACGACAACACAACATCACGAGGTATCACCATGGCTAACTACTTCAACACACTGAATCTGCGCCAGCAGCTGGCTCAGCTGGGCAAATGCCGCTTTATGGGGCGCGATGAATTTGCCGATGGCGCAAGCTATCTTCAGGGTAAAAAAGTAGTCATCGTCGGCTGTGGCGCGCAGGGCTTGAACCAGGGTCTGAACATGCGTGACTCCGGCCTGGATATCTCCTATGCGCTGCGTAAAGAAGCGATCGCCGAGAAGCGCGCATCCTGGCGTAAAGCGACGGAAAACGGCTTCAAAGTGGGTACCTATGAAGAGCTGATCCCGCAGGCTGACCTGGTCGTCAACCTGACTCCGGACAAACAGCACTCTGACGTTGTGCGTTCCGTACAGCCGCTGATGAAAGACGGCGCGGCGCTGGGTTACTCCCACGGCTTCAACATCGTTGAAGTGGGCGAGCAGATCCGCAAAGACATCACCGTGGTGATGGTGGCGCCTAAGTGCCCGGGTACCGAAGTTCGTGAAGAGTACAAACGCGGTTTCGGCGTACCGACGCTTATCGCCGTCCACCCGGAAAACGATCCGAAAGGCGAAGGCATGGCGATTGCCAAAGCCTGGGCAGCGGCGACCGGCGGCCATCGTGCGGGCGTTCTGGAATCCTCCTTCGTGGCGGAAGTGAAATCTGACCTGATGGGCGAGCAGACCATCCTCTGCGGCATGCTGCAGGCGGGTTCTTTGCTGTGCTTCGATAAGCTGGTGGCTGAAGGTACCGATCCGGCCTACGCGGAAAAACTGATTCAGTTCGGTTGGGAAACCATCACCGAAGCGCTGAAGCAAGGCGGTATCACCCTGATGATGGATCGCCTGTCTAATCCGGCGAAACTGCGCGCTTACGCACTGTCCGAACAGCTGAAAGAGATCATGGCGCCGCTGTTCCAGAAACATATGGATGACATCATCTCCGGCGAATTCTCTTCCGGCATGATGGCTGACTGGGCGAACGACGACAAAAAACTGCTGACCTGGCGTGAAGAGACCGGTAAAACCGCGTTCGAAACCGCGCCGCAGTATGAAGGTAAAATCGGCGAGCAGGAGTACTTCGATAAAGGCGTACTGATGATTGCAATGGTGAAAGCGGGCGTTGAACTGGCCTTCGAAACCATGGTTGATTCCGGCATCATCGAAGAGTCCGCTTATTACGAATCGCTGCACGAGCTGCCGCTTATCGCCAACACAATCGCCCGTAAGCGTCTGTATGAAATGAACGTGGTTATCTCCGATACCGCAGAATACGGTAACTATCTGTTCTCTTATGCATGCGTACCGCTGCTGAAAGAGTTCATGACCACTCTGCAGACCGGCGACCTGGGCAAAGCGATTGCCGAAGGCGCGGTAGATAACGCTCAGCTGCGCGACGTGAATGAAGCGATTCGCAGCCACGCTATCGAAGCGGTGGGTAAAAAACTGCGCGGGTATATGACCGATATGAAGCGTATCGCGGTTGCCGGCTGATTCCTCGTCGTCTTTCGACTTGCCGATGCGTTGGCTACGGTACGTACACCCCAGTCACATAGGAATCTATGTTCCTGGGGATGTACTTCCTTGCCGCCTTCCGGCAAGCCGAAATCCATAGAGGAATGGATTTGTTTAGTAGGCCTGATAAGCGAAGCGCCATCAGGCAAAAACCCGGAGATTAAGATCCCCGGGTTTTTTATTATTTCCGGTACAGCACTTTGATGATGTGGTAACCGAACTGGGTATGCAACGGGCCGGTTGGCTCCAGTTCAGGGCAGGAGAAAACCACTTTATCGAATGCCGGAACCATCTGGCCCTGGCGGAATTCGCCCAGATCGCCGCCGCGTTTTCCTGACGGGCAGATAGAGTGTTTTTTCGCCAGCTTGCCGAAGTCGGCGCCGTTTTTGAGCTGCTCAAGCAGATCGAGAGCCAGTTTCTCTTCTTTTACCAGGATATGCAGTGCTGCCGCTGTTTTAGCCATGATTGCGCCTTGATTGAGTTGGGATAAATCAGGGCGCCATAGTAACACGCGCTAGCGGCGATACAGCACCTTGATGATATGGTAGCCAAATTTGGTTTGTACCGGGCCATAGGGTTTGAGCAGCGGACAGCTGAACACGGCTTTATCAAACGGAGCGACCATCGCGCCTTGCTGGAACTCCCCCAAATCGCCGCCATGGCGTCCGGACGGACATTTTGAGTAGCGCTTCGCCAGATGATCGAAGCTGACGCCCCGTTCCAACTTGGCGAGGATCTCGTGTGCCAGTTTTTCTTCTTTGACCAGAATATGCAGGGCCGCTGCGCTTTTTGCCATTACCGGAGCCTCAGGATGAATTGCGTGGCTGACACTTTACCATCAGCCGGTAAATCTCGGCCTCGCTTTCTGCTACAATCCACACCCCGTTCGAAGATTGAGCAATATTCCCATGCGTTTAAACCCTGGCCAACAACAAGCCGTCGAATTCGTTACCGGACCGTGCCTGGTGCTGGCGGGCGCCGGTTCCGGTAAGACCCGCGTTATTACAAATAAAATCGCCCACCTGATCCGCGGCTGCGGCTATCAGGCGCGCCATATCGCGGCCGTCACCTTTACTAACAAGGCCGCGCGCGAAATGAAAGAGCGCGTCGGGCAAACGCTGGGGCGCAAAGAGGCGCGCGGGCTGATGATTTCCACCTTCCACACCCTGGGGCTGGATATCATCAAACGCGAATACGCCGCGCTGGGTATGAAATCCAACTTTTCTTTGTTCGATGATACCGACCAGGTCGCGCTGCTGAAAGAACTCACCGAAGGGTTGATCGAAGATGACAAAGTGGTGTTGCAGCAGCTGATCTCGACGATCTCCAACTGGAAAAACGATCTGAAAACGCCGGCGCAGGCGGCGGCTGGCGCGAAAGGCGAACGGGACCGCATCTTCGCCCACTGCTATGGGCTCTATGATGCGCATATGAAGGCCTGCAACGTCCTCGATTTTGACGACCTGATCCTGCTGCCGACGCTGCTGCTGCAGCGTAATGAAGAGGTGCGCGAGCGCTGGCAGAATAAGATCCGTTACCTGCTGGTGGATGAGTATCAGGATACCAACACCAGCCAGTATGAGCTGGTGAAGCTGCTGGTGGGGCAGCGCGCGCGCTTTACCGTGGTGGGTGATGATGACCAGTCGATCTACTCATGGCGCGGCGCGCGGCCGCAGAACCTGGTGCTGCTAAGCCAGGATTTTCCGGCGCTGCAGGTGATCAAGCTTGAACAGAACTACCGTTCATCAGGGCGTATTCTGAAGGCCGCCAACATTTTGATCGCCAATAACCCACACGTCTTTGAAAAGCGGCTGTTCTCTGAACTTGGCTACGGCACGGAGCTGAAAGTGCTCTCCGCCAATAACGAAGATCATGAAGCGGAGCGCGTCGCTGGCGAACTGATAGCCCATCACTTTATTAATAAAACCAACTACAAAGATTACGCCATCCTTTATCGCGGTAATCACCAGTCGCGGGTTTTTGAAAAGATGCTGATGCAAAACCGCATCCCGTACAAAATCTCGGGCGGCACATCGTTCTTTTCGCGCCCGGAAATTAAAGATTTGCTGGCCTATCTGCGCGTACTTACCAACCCGGATGACGACAGCGCCTTCCTGCGCATCGTCAATACGCCGAAACGCGAGATTGGCCCGGCGACCTTGCAAAAGCTGGGCGAATGGGCGATGAGCCGTAACAAAGGCTTATTCACCGCCAGCTTTGATATGGGGTTAAGCCAGACGCTGACCGGGCGCGGGTATGAATCTCTCACTCGTTTCACCCATTGGCTGCGGGAAATTCAGCAACTGGCCGAGCGTGAACCGGTCAATGCCGTGCGGGATTTAATTCGCGGGATTGATTATGAGTCCTGGCTATATGAAACCTCGCCGAGCCCGAAAGCCGCGGAAATGCGGATGAAAAACGTCAACCAGCTGTTCACCTGGATGACCGAGATGCTGGAAGGCAGTGAGATAGACGAGCCGATGACGCTGACGCAGGTGGTTACCCGCTTTACCCTGCGCGATATGATGGAACGCGGCGAATCGGATGAAGAGCTGGATCAGGTGCAGTTGATGACCCTGCATGCCTCAAAAGGGCTGGAGTTCCCGTATGTTTACCTGGTGGGAATGGAAGAGGGATTGCTGCCGCATCAGAGCAGTATTGATGAAGATAACGTCGATGAAGAACGGCGGCTGGCCTACGTCGGTATCACTCGCGCCCAGAAAGAGCTGACTTTCACGTTGTGCAAAGAGCGCCGACAGTATGGCGAGCTGGTGCGCCCGGAACCGAGCCGTTTCCTGCTCGAGCTCCCGCAAGACGATCTGATTTGGGAGCAGGAGCGAAAAGTCATCTCTGCGGAAGAACGTATGCATAAAGGCCAGGCCAACGTCGCGAATATCAAGGCGATGCTGGCGAAGGCGAAAAAGGGCTAACGCTTCAGGCGACAAACTGCTGCCAGGCGGTGGAAAATGGCATCACCAGCAGCAGTGACGGTAGCATGTTGGCGGTAGGGAAATGGCGCATACCGCAAAGCCGAAAACCGGTCGCCAGCATAATAATTCCGCCGCAAGCAGTAAAATCAGCGATCATCGATGGGCTTATCAACGTCATAATAAACGTGGCGGCGAAGAACAGAATCACGAAGATGATCAACTGGGGAATAAAAATCGCGGTGATAATGTAGCCCAGCGTGGACGCGAAAATAGCGGCGGTGAAAAAGTCGAGTATCGACTTGGTCAGCAGAATGGTCGGGTCGCCGGTCATCCCTTCGGTTAGGGCGCCAAAAATACCGGTACCGCTGGCGCAGAAGAGGATCAGCACCGCGATAAACTGGTTCATAAAATCCCCGGCTTCTACGCCTGCGTTGTTTTGAGCTGGAAAAATACGCTTGATGGGCGTGCGTAGTTTGGTGCCCGCCCGCTCAATCCACTTCTCAATATTCAACAGGCCGCCAATAATAGTGCCGATAATCATCGCCAGCGCAATGGGTGGCAGATTGATGAGTTTGTTAAGGAAGAACACGCCCATACTGATAGAGATTAAACCGGAAATAAGCGGTAGCGTTTTCTTAAAGTGATCCGGGATAAATCGGTTGAGCGAGGCGCCTGCAATCGCGCCGACGAGTAATGAACCGCTGCAAACAAAAATACCTACCGGCATAGTATATTCTCCCTGTAATAAAATCAGGGCCTGAGAACAGGCCCTGTCGATTTATTTTTTATTATTTGATATTAAATACGCGGCTGGCATTGCCCCAGGCTATTTTATCTTTCAGCCCCGCATCCATTTCTAACGGATCAAACCAGTCGCAGGCCTGATGAATATCTTCATAAGGGTAATCTACGGAGAACATCACGCGATCGGCACCCATTACTTCAATCGCATTATTTAGCGAGTGAGTATTAAAATGACCGCTGGTGGTGACAATAAAGTTATTTTGCAGATAGTGCATTAACGGTTTTTCCGCCTTACCCAAACCGCAGCCGAAACGCTGACGATAGAGGCGATGCTGAGTGCGCGGCAGCATGTGTACCAGCCCTTCACCGAGGTGTCCCAGCACCAGGTTAAGATTCGGATAACGGTCGAACAGGCCGCTCATCATCAGGCGAATAGCGTGAACGGCGGTTTCCTGCGCAAAGCCCCAGGCGGAACCGATCAGGCTTTCGTAACCGGTATAAATCCCGCGCGCCGGGCCTTCCAGCGGTTCACGCGGATGCAGGTACACCGGCACGTTTAGCTCGTTGACTTTATCCCAGAATACCAACATGGATTCATCATCAAGATACAGGCCATGTTCGCTGTCTTTGACGTTGGTATAGCCGTTAATCAGCGCGCCTTTCATGCCCAGTTTTTTCACCGCGCGCTCCAGCTCTTCCGCCGCCGCTTCCGGGTTTTGTAACGCCAGCGTGGCGAACGCGCTAAATTTATCTGGATTCGGTTTTACATAATTATCAACAATAAAATCATTAGTGTCGCGAGCGAAAGAGACCGCTTTAGCTTTATCTAAAATAGATTGCGCGCCGGGCGAAGTCAGAGAAAGAATGACGTGGTCAATATTACGTTGCGCCATCTCTTCGAGCTGAATGCTGCGGTCAAGCAGACGGCGTTCAACGTCTTGCATATATTCGCTACCGTTACGATTAGCTTCGCCGGTCGAATCCCACAAACGATTATTTTCAGGAGTGGATACATGTTCTTCTAAAGCGATTTTTCCGCGCATGATAGGTTCCTCTATTTATTCTGTCGATATGAACTGATGCGAGGAGATTAAAATGTTTGACGTATTGACAGCAATAAACCAAATAGAATATGGCGTATCAGAAATCCTAATACAGCCGATTATTTTATGATTTAAATGCTAATAGAACCGCCTGAGGCGGCAAGGGCTACAATCTGCGTGCGCAGCCAGATATGCCCGGGATCGCGGTGCAGACGCTGGTGCCAGACCTGGCGAATCGCGATGTTAGCCAGTGAGAAAGGTAGCGGCCAGCTGCGGCAGGGGTAACGCCTGGTGATGTGGCGCGCCAGCTGTTCCGGCACCACCGCCAGCATCTCGCTGCCGGCAACCAACTCGCCCGCGCCTAAAAAGCTGGGCAGCGTCAATGCGATGCGCCGCGGCATACTGTGTTCCGCCAGTAGTTTATCAATGTCGCCGTGGGCGGTGCCGTTGACGCGAACCGCAAGGTGCTTTTCCTGACGCCAGTCTTCGGCGCTGAACCGATGACGAATGCGCGGGTGATTGTCCGCTGCCAGACAAACATACGACTGATCGAACAGATGCTGCTGATAGACGCTATCCGGCAGTTGGGTAAGATAGCCGATCGCCAAATCACATTTCCCGGATTCCAGCGCGCTAAGCGTCTGATCGTCAATATTCAGCACCGTAAAGGTGATGCCGCTGGCGTCCAGCCGCTGGAGCTGGCTTTGCAGCAAAGGAAGAAGCGTCATCTGGCTGATATCGGTCATGCCGATGGTGAAGTTACGGTTGCTCTCTTGTGGGATAAATTCCGGCTTAGCCGCCAGATCGGTATCGGCCAGTTGCAAAAGAGTAAAAATGGTGGGGGCGATAGCGTCCGCGCGCGGCGTTGGCGCCATTCGTTGACCAACGCGCACAAACAGCGGGTCGTCAAAGTGCTCGCGTAGCTTTTTTAGCAGCAGGCTACCGGTTGGCTGGCTGATATCGAGCGCTTCCGCCGCCGGAGAGACATTCCCCAATCGGTAGAGCGCGGAGAAAAAGCGTAGTGATTTGAAATCCAGTTCTTCCCGCATGCGCCCTCCTGGCCGGAAATTACCTCGCCGCGTCGTCGTCGAGCAGCAGCCCCCAGTGGACATAACTTTGCCACTGGCACTCTTGCTCGACCATTTCCCGGCCCAGCGGGTGTTCTTCCAGCCAGTCATCCGGCAGCGTCAGCGTCAGTTTTTCGTCGTCGGCGGTAAGCTGGATGGTTGGCAGGAGATCGTCGCGCCGGCGGCTGGCAAACAGAATCGCCAGTCGCAGCAGGCGACACAGATGTTCGGCAACGCGCGGCGGTACCGCGTTTTGCTGATGGAGCGAAGAAAGATCGATGGCGTTAGTCTGGTTGAGCAGCAGCGTGGCGATGAGCTTCTTTTGCGCCGGGGTAAAACCGGGCAGGTCGAGGTTATTGACCAGATAGGCGGCGTGCTGCGGCGCGCGTTTGAAATCGACGCTCAGGCCAATTTCATGCAGCGCGCAGGCGCTGACGAGTAAATCGCGGCTTAGCGGATCCAGCTCCCAGCCGCTGTCCAGTTGATCCACCAGATGGGTGGCCAGATTCGCTACCCGTTGCGCCTGCTCGGTATCGATCATAAAACGTCGCTGAATATTACGCAGCGTGCGGCTACGAATATCCTGATCGACGGAAAGGTGCAGCATGCCGTAGACCAGCCCTTCGCGTAATGCGCCGCCTGCCAGCGTCATGCACTGAATATTCAGTTCGCTAAAGATAGCAATCAGAATGGCCAGGCCGCTCGGAAAAACCAGTGCGCGTTCGAGCGTCAGCCCTTCGATTTCCAGCTCTTCAAGCCGACCGCACTGGATAGCGCGCTGCCTAAGCTGCTGCAGTTTGCTGAGGGTGATGCGTTCATCCATTCCCTGCGCCATCATGATTTCCTGCAACGCCTGCACGGTGCCTGAGGCGCCAACGCACACTTTCCAGCCGTGGTAGCGCAGGACATCAGCGATCGGACGCAGCACATCGCGCGCCGCCGCTTCAGCGAGATCGAAGTTTTCTTTAGTCAGGCTACGGTCGGCGAAGTAGCGTTCAAGCCAGGTGACGCAGCCCATCGACAGGCTGAACAGAGAAGTGGTTTGCGCGCCGGTGCCGGTCACCAGTTCGGTGCTGGCGCCGCCGATATCCACCACCAGGCGCTGATCGGCGCCGCCGGTGGTATGGGCTACACCCTGGTAGATCAGGCGGGCTTCTTCTTCACCGCTAATCACCTGGACGGGGCAACCGAGGATTTCCTGCGCTTTCGCCAGAAACTCGCCGGCGTTGACCGCCAGCCGCAGGGTGGCGGTAGCCACGACGCGAATTTGCGCTGAAGGAATATCCTGCAAACGCTCGGCAAACAGGCGTAAGCACTGCCAGCCGCGCTCCATCGCTTCCGCGGAGAGCGCATTATCGCTATTCAGGCCAGCGGCCAGACGCACCTTGCGCTTAATGCGGCTCAGCGTTTGAATACTGCCGGCCACCTCGCGCACCACCAACATATGAAAACTATTGGAGCCAAGGTCGATGGCGGCATACAGCGAGGTGGAACTCATACTCTTCATCTTTCAGGCCGCTCCTGTGTCGACTGGGCGTCGTTGCCCATTCCACTTACCTGAACGCATTGCCTGGGATTATCTCCATGGCGCATCCTGAAAGATTTCGCGTATGGCATAGATGTTAACCTGAACGACGACGATTACGTGGCGGGCCGTTACGGCGCGGGCCATTACCTGGGCGGGTGCGCGTCAAACGCAACGGCTTAGGTAAGTCGGTCATGAGCGCGTCCGGATTGTACTTGCTGACTGGGATCGAATGGCCGATATAGGTTTCGATTGCCGGCAGGTTCAGCGCGTACTCTTCGCAGGCCAGGCTAATAGAATGCCCGCTGGCGCCCGCGCGGCCGGTACGGCCGATACGGTGGACATAGTCTTCGCAGTCATCCGGCAGGTCATAGTTAAAGACATGGGTGACGGCTGGGATATGCAGGCCGCGAGCGGCTACGTCGGTTGCAACCAGAATATCGAGATCGCCGCGGGTGAACTCTTCGAGAATACGCAGGCGTTTTTTCTGCGCTACGTCGCCGGTCAGCAGGCCGACGCGATGTCCGTCTGCGGCCAGATGGCCCCAGATATCTTCGCAGCGATGCTTGGTGTTGGCGAAAACGATAGCGCGGTCGGGCCACTCTTCTTCCAGCAGCGTCTGCAGCAGGCGCATTTTTTCGTCGTTGGAAGGGTAGAACAGCTCTTCTTTAATACGGTGGCCGGTTTTCTGTTCCGGTTCGACTTCAACGTACTCGGCGTTGTTCATCTGTTCGAACGCCAGTTCGCGTACGCGATAAGACAGCGTAGCGGAGAACAGCATGTTCAGGCGCTGAGTGGCTGGCGGCATGCGGCGGAATAGCCAGCGGATATCTTTAATAAAGCCGAGATCGTACATGCGATCGGCTTCGTCCAGCACGACAACCTGAATGGCGCCGAGGTTAATATGGTTTTGTTTGGCGTAATCGATCAGGCGACCGGTGGTGCCGATCAGAATATCGACGCCGCTTTCCAGCACTTTCAGCTGTTTATCGTAGCCGTCGCCGCCATAAGCCAGGCCCAGTTTCAGGCCCGTTGCCTGCGCCAGCGGTTCGGCGTCTGCGTGAATCTGCACCGCCAGCTCGCGCGTCGGCGCCATGATCAGCGCGCGCGGTTGGTTAACCTGGCGGTCTGCGATGGCCGGGTGAGAGAGAAGATAATGAAACGTTGACGTCAGAAACGCCATCGTTTTACCGGTACCGGTTTGCGCCTGCCCGGCGACATCGCGACCTTCCAGCGTTAGCGGAAGGGCGAGAGCCTGAATGGGTGTGCAATTATGAAACCCTTTTTTTTCAAGGGCTTCGACAACTGCCGGGTGCAGGGCGAAGTCGGAAAACTTCTGTTCTGTCAAATGTGTTTTGCTCATAGTGTGGTAGAATATCAGCTAACTATTGCATTAAGAAAGCGTATCCGGTGAAATAACGTCAACCTTTCGTTGGCGATATACGAAATTATTCAAGGTGCGTCTCCGGCTACTGAACGGATCCCGGAAAGCTTAGACTACTAAGCGCAACGGGGGCGGTAAATCTGCCGCAGGTAGATTTGCAGACAGTGCGCTTAAGCATCGGCGGTGGTGGTCCATGGTGGATCCATTTCCGCAGGTAGCTTATAAAAGAGGCATCCTGAAGAATAGCGTGCATAACGTAGCATCAACACGTCGTTGATGACTGCGACACCAACACACCAGGCTTATTCCTGTGGAGTTATATATGAGCGATAAAATTATTCACCTGACTGACGACAGTTTTGACACGGACGTACTCAAGGCTGACGGGCTGACCCTCGTCGATTTCTGGGCAGAGTGGTGTGGTCCGTGCAAAATGATCGCCCCGATTCTGGATGAGATCGCTGAAGAGTATCAAGGCAAACTGACCGTGGCTAAACTGAACATCGATCAGAACCCGGGCACGGCGCCGAAGTACGGCATCCGCGGCATCCCGACGCTGCTGCTGTTCAAGAACGGCGAAGTCGCGGCGACCAAAGTCGGCGCGCTGTCCAAAGGCCAACTGAAAGAGTTCCTCGACGCCAACCTGGCGTAATCGGTTTGCCATTCCGGCGTCCGGATTCCTATTTTTTGTGGAACTCTGGACGCCCGGCCTGAGTCGTGCTAAGTTAATTCCAGACTTCGTTTTAAACATACCTATTGTTTGAATCTTGTTTTACCCAAAGCGTCCCGCAGACTATGCGCGTGAGGCTAATAATTCTGGGCTTATCACTCATTCCGTCTTGTCGTTTCAGTTCTGCGTTCTTTCCTGTGACCAGGCAACGTACAGACACGAGATGAAGCCGCTAACAGGCATGGATGTTCCTGCCATACCATTCACAACATTAAGTTCGAGATTTACCCCGAGTTTAAGAACCCACACCACTATGAATCTTACCGAATTAAAGAATACGCCGGTTTCTGAGCTGATTACTCTCGGCGAAAATATGGGGCTGGAAAACCTGGCTCGTATGCGTAAGCAGGATATTATTTTTGCCATCCTTAAGCAGCATTCAAAGAGTGGCGAAGATATCTTTGGCGATGGCGTACTGGAGATACTGCAGGATGGATTTGGATTCCTCCGCTCAGCAGACAGCTCCTACCTCGCCGGTCCAGACGACATCTACGTATCCCCCAGCCAAATCCGCCGCTTCAACCTCCGCACTGGTGACACCATTTCCGGTAAGATTCGTCCTCCTAAAGAGGGTGAACGTTACTTCGCGTTGCTGAAAGTTAACGAAGTTAACTACGACAAGCCGGAAAACGCGCGTAATAAGATTCTGTTCGAGAACTTAACGCCGCTGCATGCGAATTCGCGCCTGCGTATGGAGCGTGGTAATGGTTCTACCGAAGACTTAACCGCTCGCGTACTGGATCTGGCATCGCCGATTGGTCGCGGCCAGCGTGGCCTGATCGTCGCGCCGCCGAAAGCCGGTAAAACCATGCTGCTGCAGAACATCGCGCAGAGCATCGCGTACAACCATCCTGACTGCGTGCTGATGGTGTTGCTTATCGACGAACGTCCGGAAGAAGTAACCGAGATGCAGCGTCTGGTTAAAGGCGAAGTTGTTGCTTCTACCTTTGACGAACCCGCATCTCGCCACGTGCAGGTTGCCGAAATGGTTATCGAGAAAGCGAAACGTCTGGTTGAGCACAAAAAAGACGTTATCATCCTGCTCGACTCCATCACCCGTCTGGCCCGTGCCTACAACACCGTGGTTCCGGCTTCCGGTAAAGTACTGACCGGTGGTGTGGACGCCAACGCCCTGCATCGTCCGAAGCGCTTCTTCGGTGCGGCGCGTAACGTGGAAGAGGGCGGCAGCCTGACCATCATCGCTACCGCGCTTATCGATACCGGCTCTAAAATGGATGAAGTTATCTACGAAGAGTTCAAAGGCACCGGTAACATGGAACTGCACCTCTCCCGTAAGATTGCGGAAAAACGCGTCTTCCCGGCTATCGACTACAACCGTTCCGGTACCCGTAAAGAAGAGCTGCTGACCACCCAGGAAGAGCTGCAGAAAATGTGGATCCTGCGCAAAATCATCCATCCAATGGGTGAAATCGACGCAATGGAGTTCCTCATTAATAAGCTGGCGATGACCAAAACTAACGACGACTTCTTCGATATGATGAAGCGTTCGTAAGACGGAATACGCCGAAAAAACGCCACGCGATTGCGTGGCGTTTTGTTTTGTAGCTTTGTATGATCCAGGCGGGAAAAGCGCCGCTAGCGTTGCCGTATGATATGCGCGGCGGGTAAGGCAGAAAGGACTTTAACAGTCTAAAATATATACAATAAATTTGTAATGTTCTGCTTTTCCCCTTCAGGAGTGGAGACATCATCGTTATACTCCCCGGATTAACTATGCTGAGAGCACATGTGTTGTGAATTTACTCACTGCTATTACTGAATTAATCAGTGTTTTCTTATTCACGACCCTCTTTATATTTGTTGCCCGTAAAGCAGCGAAAAAAATTGGGTTAGTGGATAAGCCAAACTATCGGAAACGGCATCAAGGTTTGATTCCGTTAGTTGGTGGTATCTCAGTTTATGCCGGTATTTGTTTTACCTTTGCGATTGCCGATTATTATATCCCTCATGCCACGCTGTATCTGGCCTGCGCGGGCGTGCTGGTGTTGGTCGGCGCATTAGATGACCGATTTGATATCAGCGTAAAAATTCGTGCGGTTATTCAGGCCGCGATAGCCGTTATCATGATGACGGCGGGTAATCTGCATCTCAGCAGTCTCGGCTATATTTTCGGTTCGTGGGAGTTAGTCCTCGGCCCCTTTGGTTTTTTCCTCACCCTTTTCGCCGTTTGGGCGGCAATCAACGCCTTCAATATGGTAGATGGCATTGACGGACTGCTCGGCGGGTTATCGTCCGTCTCCTTTGCCGCAACCGGCATCATCCTGTGGTTTGACGGCCAGTACAGCCTGGCAATGTGGTGTTTTGCGATGATTGCCGCCATTCTGCCCTATATTTTACTTAATCTCGGCGCGCTTGGACGTCGCTATAAAGTGTTTATGGGTGATGCCGGCAGCACCATGATTGGCTTCACCATTATCTGGATCCTGCTGGAAACGACGCAGGGCAAAACGCATCCCATCAGCCCGGTGACGGCGCTGTGGATTATTGCGATTCCATTGATGGATATGGTGGCGATTATGTATCGCCGCCTGAGAAAGGGGATGAGCCCATTCTCGCCAGACCGTCAGCATATTCATCATTTGATCATGCGTGCCGGGTTTACTTCCCGGCAGGCCTTTGTCCTGATTACGCTGGCTGCCGCTTTATTGGCGCTGGTCGGCGTAGTGGCGGAATACACCCGTATTGTTCCTGAATGGGTGATGTTAATACTCTTTTTGTTTGCTTTTTTACTTTATGGCTACTGCATTAAGCGCGCATGGAAAGTGGCGCGTCTGGTTAAGCGCATTAGACGCAGAATTCGGCGACACAGCGGCAATAATCCAAATTTAACCAAGTAAAACTGGGGACGTGATGACTCAACCATTACCGGGAGCACAAGCAGTGAACGTTGAGAACGAACTGGATATTCGCGGGCTGTTTCGCGCCTTATGGGCAGGAAAAGGCTGGATAGTCGGCATCGCCGTGCTATTCGCGCTGATCGTTCTTATTTATTCCTTTTTTGCTCGCCAGGAGTGGAGCGCGACGGCAATTACCGACCGGCCGACCGTCAATATGCTGGGTGGATACTATTCGCAACAGCAGTTCTTGCGTAACCTGGATATCAAAGCCGATCTGGCTTCGGTAGACCAACCTTCCGCCATGGATGAGGCATACAAAGAGTTTATTATGCAACAGGCGTCATGGGATACCCGCCGTGACTTCTGGCTGCAGACCGACTACTACAAGCAGCGTCAGTCAGGCAACGCGCGCGCGGATGCCGCGATGCTTGACGATCTGATTAACGATATTCAGTTTATCCCGGGCGACCCGCTGAAAAGCGTCAATGACAGCATCAAGCTGACGGCGGAGACCGCGCCAGATGCCAATAATCTGCTGCGTCAGTACGTCGCTTTCGCCAGTCAGCGTGCCGCCGGTCATCTTAATGATGAGCTGAAGGGCGCCTGGGCGGCGCGTACCGTACAGATGAAAGCGCAGGTGAAGCGTCAGGAAGAGGTGGCGAGCGAGATCTACAACCGCCGCGTGCAGAGCGTCGAGCAGGCGTTGAAAATCGCCCAGCAGCATAACATTTCACGCAGCGAGACCGATGTTCCAGCGGAGCAGCTGCCGGCCTCCGAACTCTTCTTACTGGGCCGGCCGATGTTGCAGGCGCGCCTCGAAAATCTGCAGGCCGTAGGGCCGGAATACGATCTCGACTATGACCAGAACCGCGCCATGCTGAACACGCTAAACGTTGGCCCGACGCTGGATCCACGTTTTCAGACTTACAGATATTTGCGTACGCCGGAAGAACCTGTAAAACGCGATAGCCCGCGGCGCGTATTTCTGATGATCATGTGGGGGATTGTGGGCGCGCTCATCGGCGCAGGCGTGGCGTTAGCACGTCGTCGTGTCCAGTGAATGGGGCCTGTGATGAAGGCTCCGCGCCATCATCACCTAATCGAAGAGAATCGATGTGAAAGTACTAACTGTATTTGGCACGAGACCAGAAGCCATCAAGATGGCGCCGCTGGTCCATGCGCTGGCAAAGGATCCTCATTTTGAGGCAAAGGTTTGCGTAACCGCGCAGCATCGGGAGATGCTCGATCAGGTGTTGAAACTGTTTTCGATTACGCCGGACTACGATCTGAACATTATGCAGCCGGGGCAGGGATTAACCGAGATTACCTGCCGTATTCTGCAAGGTTTAAAGCCGGTACTGGAGTCGTTTAAGCCGGACGTGGTGCTGGTACATGGCGATACCACGACGACGATGGCGGCCAGTCTGGCGGCGTTTTATCAGCGTATCCCGGTGGGCCACGTAGAAGCGGGCCTGCGTACCGGCGATCTGAACTCGCCGTGGCCGGAAGAGGGCAACCGCACGCTGACCGGGCGCCTGGCGATGTACCATTTCGCCCCGACCGCCACCTCGCGCGATAACCTGCTGCGGGAAAATATTGACGCAGAACGTATTACCGTCACCGGTAATACGGTGATCGATGCGCTGTTTTGGGTTCGCGATCGTGTCCTTGGCGATGAGGCGCTGCGCAATGAACTGATGCAGCGCTACCCGTTCCTCGAAGCGGATAAGAAATTAATTCTGGTGACCGGCCACCGTCGCGAGAGCTTTGGTCTCGGCTTCGAGCACATTTGCCATGCGCTGGCGGATATCGCCAGCCATCATCCTGATGTGCAGATTGTTTACCCGGTTCACCTGAACCCGAATGTCAGTGAACCGGTTAACCGTATTCTCGGCCATGTCGCCAACGTGAAATTAATTGAACCGCAGGATTACCTGCCGTTCGTCTGGCTGATGAATCGCGCGTGGCTGATTCTGACCGATTCCGGCGGGATTCAGGAAGAGGCGCCGTCGCTGGGTAAACCGGTACTGGTGATGCGCGAAATGACGGAACGTCCGGAGGCGGTCGCCGCCGGCACCGTGCGGCTGGTCGGCACCGACAGACAGCGTATCGTTGATGAAGTCACCCGGCTGCTGCAGGATGATGCCGCCTGGCAGGCGATGAGCCGGGCCCATAATCCTTACGGCGATGGACAGGCATGCGATCGTATTTTATCCGCCCTTAAAAATAATCAGGTAACGCTATGAGTTTTTCTACCATTTCAGTGATTGGCCTTGGATACATTGGTCTGCCAACCGCTGCCGCATTTGCGTCCCGGCAACGGCGGGTGGTTGGCGTGGACATCAATCAACACGCCGTAGAGACCATTAACCGTGGTGAGATTCATATCGTCGAGCCGGATTTAGCGAGCGTCGTAAAAACGGCGGTTGAACAGGGATATTTAAGCGCCACCACCGTGCCGGTGGAGTCTGACGCCTACCTGATTGCCGTCCCGACGCCGTTTAAAGGCGGACATGAGCCAGATATGGCCTTTGTCGAATCCGCCGCTAAATCTATTGCGCCGACCCTGAAGAAAGGGGCATTGGTGATCCTGGAATCCACTTCGCCGGTCGGTTCGACCGAACAGATGGCCGAGTGGCTGGCGGCGATGCGCCCCGATCTCAGCTTCCCACAGCAGGTGGGCGAGGCGGCTGACGTTAATATCGCCTACTGTCCGGAGCGCGTGCTGCCGGGGCAGGTGATGGTTGAACTCATCAAAAACGACCGCGTAATTGGTGGTATGTCGCCGGTCTGTTCGGCGCGCGCCAGTGAGCTATATAAAATTTTCCTTGAAGGCGAATGCGTAGTGACTAACTCGCGCACTGCGGAAATGTGCAAGCTGACGGAAAACAGCTTCCGCGACGTCAACATCGCCTTTGCTAACGAACTATCGCTGATTTGCGCCGATCAGGGGATCAACGTCTGGGAACTGATCCGCCTGGCGAACCGCCATCCGCGCGTCAATATTCTGCAGCCGGGTCCGGGCGTCGGCGGCCACTGTATCGCTGTCGATCCGTGGTTTATCGTGGCGCAAAACCCGCAGCAGGCGCGTCTGATTCGCACCGCGCGCGAGGTAAACGACCACAAGCCGGAATGGGTTATCGAACGGGTGAAAGCACAGGTTGCCGAGTGCCTGAATGCCAGCAATAAACGCGCCAGCGAACTGACTATTGCCTGCTTCGGCCTGGCCTTTAAGCCTAACATTGATGATCTACGTGAAAGCCCGGCGATGGAAATTGCCGCGCAGATCGCCCGCTGGCACAGCGGCGCGACGCAGGTGGTTGAGCCCAACATTCACGCGCTGCCGAAGAAACTTGATGGCCTGTGTACGCTGGCGACACTTGATGACGCGCTGGCGAGCGCCGATGTGCTGGTGATGCTGGTCGATCACAAAGAGTTTAAAGCCGTTAGCGGCGATAGCGTTGCTCAGGCCTATATCATCGACACCAAAGGAGTGTGGCGGTGAGAACGATTCTGGTCACCGGCGGCGCGGGCTTTATTGGCTCCGCGGTAGTGCGTGAAATCACCCAGCACACCGCCGATCGCGTCGTGGTCGTGGATAAGCTGACCTACGCCGGCAATTTGATGTCGCTGGCGCCGGTGGCGCAGGATGCGCGTTTTGCCTTTGAACAGGTGGATATCTGTAACCGGGCCGAGCTGGATCGCGTCTTTCGCCAGCATCAACCCGATACGGTGATGCATCTGGCGGCGGAAAGCCATGTCGATCGTTCCATCGATGGCCCGGCGGCGTTCATCGAAACCAATATCGTCGGTACCTATACGCTGCTGGAAGCCGCGCGCAGCTGGTGGAATACGCTGACGGCGGAGCAAAAATCGGCGTTTCGCTTCCATCATATCTCGACGGACGAAGTGTATGGCGATCTGCACGGCAGCGATGATTTCTTTACCGAGACCACGCCTTATGCGCCAAGCAGCCCCTATTCGGCCTCGAAAGCCAGTAGCGACCATCTGGTACGCGCCTGGCAGCGTACCTATGGCCTGCCGACGCTTATCACTAATTGCTCGAATAACTACGGCCCGTATCACTTCCCGGAGAAGCTGATCCCGTTGATTATTCTCAACGCGCTGGCGGGAAAACCGCTACCGGTTTACGGTAACGGCCAACAAATTCGCGACTGGCTGTATGTCGAAGACCACGCCAGAGCGCTGTATCTGGTGGCGACCCGCGGCGAACCGGGCGAAACTTACAATATCGGCGGCCATAACGAGCGCAAAAACATCGAGGTGGTGGAAACCATTTGCGAATTGCTCGAAGAGCTGGCGCCGAAAAAGCCGCAGGGCGTGGCGCACTATCGCGATTTGATAACCTTCGTTGCTGACCGGCCGGGCCACGATCTGCGTTATGCGATTGATGCGGCGAAGATTGCACGCGAGCTGGGCTGGACGCCGGATGAGACCTTTACTTCCGGCATGCGCAAGACCGTCCAGTGGTATCTGGCAAATGAGGCATGGTGGCGGCAGGTTCAGGACGGTAGCTATCAGGGCGAGCGTCTTGGGCTGCACGGCTAACTGGCCCAGGAGGGCATGATGAAAGGTATTATTCTGGCAGGCGGTTCCGGTACGCGCCTGCATCCCATCACGCGCGGCGTGTCGAAACAGCTGCTGCCGATTTACGACAAGCCGATGATTTACTACCCGCTGTCGGTGTTAATGCTGGCCGGGATCCGTGAAATCCTTATCATCACCACGCCGGAAGATCAGCGCGATTTCCAACGCCTGCTCGGCGATGGCTCCGAGTTCGGTATCCAATTGCATTATGCCGTTCAGCCGACGCCTGATGGTTTAGCCCAGGCATTTATTATCGGGGAAGCGTTTCTCAACGGCGAACCGGCGTGCCTGGTGTTGGGCGATAATATCTTCTTTGGCCAGAGCTTTAGCCCTAAGCTGCGTAGCGTCGCAACCCGCACCGAAGGGGCGACGGTATTTGGCTATCAGGTGATGGATCCTGAGCGCTTCGGCGTAGTGGAGTTTGATGACAACTTCCGCGCCTTGTCGCTGGAGGAAAAGCCGAAACAACCCAAGTCGAACTGGGCGGTCACAGGGCTTTATTTCTACGATGGAAAAGTGGCCGAATACGCCAAACGGGTCAAACCATCCGAGCGCGGCGAGCTGGAAATTACCTCCATCAACCAGATGTATCTTGAGGATGGCGCGTTAACCGTCGAGTTGCTTGGGCGCGGCTTTGCGTGGCTGGATACCGGCACGCACGATAGCCTGATTGAAGCCAGCATGTTTGTGCAGACGGTAGAGAAGCGGCAGGGCTTTAAAATCGCCTGTCTGGAAGAAATAGCCTGGCGTAACGGCTGGCTTGATGATGACGGCGTCAAACGCGCCGCGAAGCGGCTGGAAAAAACCGGCTATGGCCAATACTTGCTGGATCTCCTCCGTGCCCGCCCGCGCCAGTATTGAAGCGCTGGAGTGGGAAAACCGCTTCTTCGCCGTTAATAGCGGCATCGTTCGCTTTGACGAACGCGCGCCGCTGCTCACCGCTGAAGCCCTGGCGGGATGGTCGCGAGTGCAGGCGAAAGTCGCCGCCAGCGACACCGCCCGGCTGGATGCGCTACAGGAGATCGGTTTTCAACTGGTGGAAGGCGAGGTCGATCTGGCGTTGCCGGTAGGCGAGCCGGCTGATGCTGGCGCCGAATGGGCCGTCGAAGGCGATATTGCGCGACTGCGCGAACTGGCGGCGCAGGCCTTTGCCATGAGCCGTTTTCGCGCTCCCTGGTACGCCGCTGACGCCAGCGGCCGTTTCTACGCGCAATGGATTGAAAACGCGGTACTGGGAACCTTTGATCACCAGTGTCTGTTATTTCGCGCGTCCGATGGCGACATCCGCGCATTTGTTTCTTTGCGTCAGCTCAATGACACCGACGCGCGTATCGGCCTGTTGGCCGGGCGCGGCGCTGGCGCCGAGCTTATGCAGGCGGCGCGCCACTGGGCGGCGCAACGCGGGCTTTCTACACTGCGGGTGGCGACCCAAATGGGCAACACCGCCGCGCTTAAACGTTATATTCTCAGCGGTGCGAATGTGGAAAGCACCGCGTACTGGTTATACAGGTGACACGATGATTCCATTTAACGCACCGCCGGTGGTGGGAACCGAGCTCGATTACATGCAATCGGCGATGAACAGCGGCAAGCTTTGCGGCGACGGCGGTTTTACCCGTCGCTGCCAGCAGTGGTTTGAACAGCGCTTCGGCACCGCGAAGGCGCTGCTGACGCCATCCTGCACCGCGTCTCTGGAAATGGCGGCGCTGCTGCTGGATATTCAGCCGGGCGATGAAGTCATCATGCCCAGCTATACCTTTGTTTCCACCGCCAACGCCTTTGTGCTGCGCGGGGCGAAAATCGTCTTCGTCGATATCCGTCGCGATACGATGAATATTGATGAGTCGTTGATAGAAGCGGCGATCACCGATAAAACCCGGGCGATCGTGCCGGTGCATTATGCGGGCGTGGCCTGTGAGATGGACACCATCATGGCGCTCGCCGCCAAATATAACCTGTACGTGGTGGAAGACGCCGCGCAGGGCGTGATGTCCACCTATAAGGGCCGCGCGCTGGGCACCATCGGCCATATCGGTTGCTTTAGCTTCCATGAGACGAAAAACTACACCGCGGGTGGTGAAGGCGGCGCAACGCTTATCAACGATCCTAAATTGGTGGAACGCGCGGAGATCATTCGCGAAAAAGGCACTAACCGTAGCCAGTTCTTCCGCGGTCTGGTGGATAAGTACACCTGGCGCGATATCGGTTCCAGCTATTTGATGTCCGATCTGCAGGCCGCGTATCTCTGGGCGCAGCTGGAAGCCGCTGAGCGGATTAACCAGCAGCGCCTGATGCTGTGGCAAAATTATTATGACGCGCTGCTGCCGCTGGCGCGCGCGGGCCGTATCGATCTGCCGGCGGTGCCAGCGGATTGCGGGCAAAACGCGCATATGTTCTACATTAAGCTGCGGGATAACGATGACCGGGCGGCGCTGATTAACTGGCTGAAAGAGGCAGAAATTCTGGCGGTGTTCCATTACATTCCGCTACATAGCTGCCCGGCTGGCGAACAGTTCGGCGAGTTCTGCGGCGAAGATCGTTATACCACCCAGGAGAGCGAACGCCTGTTGCGTTTACCGCTGTTCTACAACCTGTCTGCGGTAAACCAACGGACGGTGATTAACTCGCTGCTGAGCTACTTCTCCTGATATGTCGTTGGCAAAAGCATCACTGTGGACCGCGGCGTCCACGTTAGTCAAAATAGGCGCCGGTCTGCTGGTGGTAAAGCTGCTGGCGGTCTCATTCGGCCCGGCGGGCGTAGGCCAGGCCGGTAACTTCCGGCAACTGGTCACCGTCCTTGGCGTACTGGCTGGCGCCGGGATTTTTAATGGCGTCACTAAGCTGGTTGCCCAACATCACGACGATCCGCTACGCCTGAAGCAGGTGGTCGGGACGTCGTCATCAATGGTGCTCGGTTTTTCCACTCTGCTGGCGCTGGTCTTTTTGCTGGCGGCGGCGCCGATAAGCCAGGCGCTGTTCGGGCATTCGCACTATCAGAATCTGGTACGTCTGGTGGCGCTGGTGCAGATGGGGATCGCGTGGGCCAACTATCTGCTGGCGCTGATGAAAGGTTTTCGCGATGCGGCGGGTAACGCTTTTTCGCTGATTGCCGGTAGCCTGATTGGCGTGGCGGCCTATTACGCCTGTTACTACTTCGGTGGTTATCAGGGGGCGCTGTTAGGGCTGGCGTTAGTCCCCGCGCTGGTGGTGGTTCCTGCCGCCATTATGCTATGGCGACGTGGCGCGATCCCGCTGAGCGCGCTACGTCCGCGTTGGGATAACGGCCTTGCAGGGCAGCTATCGAAATTTACCTTGATGGCGCTGATTACCTCGGTGACGCTGCCGGTGGCCTATGTGATGATGCGTAATCTGCTGGCGGCGCATTACGGCTGGGAGGCGGTCGGCATCTGGCAGGGGGTGAGCAGTATCTCGGATGCCTACCTGCAGTTTATTACCGCTTCCTTTAGCGTATATCTGCTGCCGACGTTGTCGCGGCTGAGCGCCAAAACGGACATCACGCGTGAAATAGTGAAGTCGTTGAAATTCGTCCTGCCGGCGGTGGCGGCGGCGAGCCTGACGGTCTGGCTGCTGCGCGATTTTGCCATCTGGTTACTGTTTTCCGCGCGCTTCACCGCTATGCGCGACCTGTTCGCCTGGCAGTTAGTGGGCGATGTTTTAAAAGTTGGCGCTTACGTTTACGGCTATCTGGTGATCGCCAAAGCGTCATTGCGTTTTTATATTCTGACGGAAATCAGCCAGTTCACGCTGCTGACCGCATTTTCACACTGGCTTATTCCGGCGCACGGCGCACTTGGCGCGGCGCAGGCGTATATGGCCACTTATATTGTTTATTTCGCCCTTTGTAGTGGCGTGTTTTTACTCTGGCGTAAACGGGCATGACAGCACTGATACACGTACTGGGATCGGATATCCCGCACCACAACCAGACCGTATTGCGGTTCTTTAACGACGAACTGGCCGCCGACGCGCGGGCCAGGACGTTTATGGTCGTGGGTGATGCGACAGGTATGCGCGAGGCGTATCCGGCGCTGGAAATTACCTGCTACCCGGGTAAAAAATCGCTGGCGCAGGCGGCGATCGCCAAAGCGAAAGCCGATCGCCAGCAGCGCTTTTTTTTCCACGGTCAGTTTAATACCGGTCTGTGGCTGGCGCTGTTGAGCGGCGGGATCCGACCGTCGCAGTTTAACTGGCATATCTGGGGCGCGGATCTGTATGAAAACTCAGCCAGCCTGAAATTCCGTCTGTTTTATCCTCTGCGCCGCATGGCGCAAGGGCGAGTAGGACGCGTTTTCGCCACCCGCGGCGATCTCAGCTGGTTTGCGAACCGCCATCCGCGAGTGCCGGGCGAACTGCTGTACTTCCCGACCCGCATGGATCCATCGCTAAATTCCCTTGCCGATACCGCCCCGCGCGGTGACACCCTGACCATTCTGGTCGGAAATTCCGGCGATCGTAGTAATGAGCATATTGCAGCGCTAAAGGCGATTTATCAGCAGTTTGGCGATACGGTGAATGTCATCGTACCGATGGGCTATCCGGCCAACAATGAAGCCTACATTGATGAAGTTCGTCAGGCGGGAGCGGCGCTGTTTAGTCGCGAGCATCTGCAGATCCTCAGCGAGAAGCTTGAGTTTGATGATTATCTGGCGCTGCTGCGCCGCTGCGATCTGGGTTATTTCCTGTTTGCGCGCCAGCAGGGTATCGGCACGCTGTGCCTGCTGGTTCAGGCGGGTATTCCCTGCGTGCTCAATCGCGAAAATCCGTTCTGGCAGGATATGACCGAACAACAGATCCCGGTGCTGTTTACCAGCGATACTCTGAATGTCGACGTGGTGCGCGAAGCACAGCGCCAGTTAGCGAGCGTTGATAAAACGCAAATCGCTTTCTTCCGCCCGAACTATCTGGCGGGCTGGCAGCGGGCGTTACAGCTGGCAGCGGAGGATCGGGTATGACGTTAATGCAATTTAGCGGGCTATTGGTGGTCTGGCTGCTGTCGACGCTGTTTATCGCCACCGCCACCTGGTTTGAGTTCCGCCGCGTGCGCTTTAACTTCAACGTCTTTTTCTCGTTGTTGTTCCTGCTCACCTTTTTCTTCGGCTTCCCGTTAACCAGTATCCTGGTGTTCCGCTTTGACGTCAGCGTGGCGCCGCCGGAGATTTTGCTGCAGACGCTGCTGGTTGCGGTGTGCTTCTACGCCATCTACTACGTGACCTACAAAACGCGACTGCGTCCGGCATCGCGTGATGTTCCACGTCGCCCGCTGTTCACCATGAACCGGGTTGAAACCCATCTGGCCTGGGGGATTTTGATGGGGCTGGCGCTGCTGTGCGTCGGTATCTTCTTCGCCCACAACGGTTTTCTGCTATTTAAGCTCAATTCATACAGCCAGATATTCTCTGCGGAAGTGTCCGGCGTGGCGTTAAAACGCTTCTTCTACTTCTTTATTCCGGCGATGCTGGTGATCTATTTCCTGCGTCAGGATTACAAGGCGTGGATTTTCTTCCTGGTGAGCACCGTCGCCTTTGGCCTGCTGACCTACGCGATCGTTGGCGGCACCCGTGCTAATATCATAATCGCTTTCGCTATCTTCCTGTTTATCGGCATTATTCGCGGCTGGATCAGCCTGTGGATGCTGGCGGCGGCGGGCGTGCTGGGTATTGTCGGCATGTTCTGGTTGGCGTTGAAGCGCTACGGGATGAACGTTAGCGGCGATGAAGCGTTTTATACTTTCCTCTATCTCACGCGTGATACCTTCTCGCCGTGGGAGAACCTGGCGCTGCTGCTGCAGAATTACGACAAGATTGAGTTCCAGGGGCTGGCGCCGATGATCCGCGACTTCTACGTCTTTATCCCCGGCTGGATGTGGCACGGTCGCCCGACAATGGTGCTGAATACCGCCAATTACTTCACGTGGGAAGTATTAAACAACCATTCGGGGCTGGCGATATCGCCGACGCTGATCGGTTCGCTGGTGGTAATGGGCGGCGTATGGTTCGTACCGCTGGGCGCCGTCGCGGTAGGGCTTATCATTAAATGGTTTGACTGGTTGTACGAACTTGGCAATCGGGAGAGCAATCGCTACAAAGCGGCTATCCTGCACAGTTTCTGTTTCGGCGCTATCTTCAACATGATAGTGCTGGCACGCGAAGGGTTGGATTCGTTCGGCTCCCGCGTGGTGTTTTTCCTCGTGATCTTTGGTATCTGCTTGTTAGCGGCGAAATTGCTGTACTGGCTCCTGGACAGCGCAGGATTGATTCATAAGCGGGTGAAGCCGCTTTCGCAACCGCAGGTATGATAAGGATGAACATGACTGATAACACTTCCGCGCCGCAGTATGCGCTGCGAGGGCTGCAGCTTATTGGCTGGCGCGACATGCAGCATGCGCTCAACTATCTCTTCGCCGACGGCGAACTGCGTCAGGGAACGCTGGTCGCGATCAACGCCGAAAAAATGCTGGCGGTAGAAGATATCCCGGAAGTGCGTGCGCTGATTGAGGCCGCCGAGTTTAAATATGCCGACGGCATCAGCGTCGTGCGATCATTACGCAAAAAATATCCGCAGGCTGAGGTGTCGCGCGTTGCCGGCGCCGATCTGTGGGAAGCCTTAATGGAGCGCGCCGGGGCGCAGGGAACGCCGGTGTTTCTGATTGGCGGCAAGCCCGAGGTGCTGGCGGAGACGCAAGCGAAGCTACGTGAACGCTGGAAGGTGAATATCGTCGGCAGTCAGGACGGCTATTTTTCCGCCGATCAGCGCCAGCAGTTGTTTGAACGGGTACGCGACAGCGGGGCGAAAATTGTCACCGTCGCGATGGGATCGCCGCGCCAGGAAATTCTGATGCGCGACTGTCGACTGGTGTATCCCGCCGCGTTGTATATGGGCGTTGGCGGCACTTATGACGTCTTTACCGGCCACGTTCACCGGGCGCCAAAATTCTGGCAGAACCTGGGGCTGGAGTGGTTCTATCGCCTGCTCCTGCAGCCGAGCCGCATCAAAAGACAGTTCCGTCTACTGCGCTATTTACGTTGGCATTATTCCGGCAAGCTCTGATATTCCACTGCAACCAGACGAGATTGCATACATATTCTGTGTAATCTCTTCACTCGCCTGATACTTTATTTGCCATTTCCGTAAAATTAATTAACCATTCGCATGCTTCAAACGCGTGGGGGAGACCTGCGCGTCGGCAAGGCTATGGTTTCAATGAATAACAATAACCGGGAGTACCCGGAGTACAGCAAACACAAGAGGCTTTATGACTGAGAAAAAAGCGGAACTCCAGCGTGGACTGGAGGCCCGGCATATTGAGCTAATCGCGCTAGGCGGGACGATTGGCGTAGGGTTATTCATGGGTGCGGCAAGTACGCTGAAGTGGGCCGGTCCGTCCGTCCTGCTGGCGTATATTATCGCCGGTTTATTTGTCTTCTTTATCATGCGTTCGATGGGCGAGATGTTGTTCCTCGAACCAGTAACCGGCTCATTCGCCGTTTACGCACATCGCTACATGAGCCCGTTCTTCGGCTATCTCACGGCCTGGTCATACTGGTTTATGTGGATGGCGGTGGGGATATCTGAGATCACCGCCATCGGGGTATACGTGCAGTTCTGGTTCCCGGAGATGGCGCAGTGGATCCCGGCGCTAATTGCCGTCGGACTGGTGGCGTTGGCTAACCTGGCGGCAGTGCGTCTGTACGGCGAGATCGAGTTCTGGTTTGCGATGATTAAAGTCACCACCATTATCGTGATGATTGTCATCGGTCTGGGCGTCATCTTCTTTGGTTTCGGCAACGGCGGACAGTCGATCGGTTTTGGCAACCTGACCGAGTATGGCGGCTTCTTCGCCGGCGGCTGGAAAGGCTTCCTGACGGCGCTGTGTATTGTCGTCGCCTCTTATCAGGGCGTTGAACTTATCGGTATCACTGCCGGGGAAGCGAAAAACCCGCAGGTCACGTTGCGTAGCGCGGTAGGCAAGGTGCTGTGGCGTATCCTGATTTTCTACGTGGGGGCGATTTTCGTTATCGTGACTATCTTCCCGTGGAACCAGATTGGCTCGACCGGTAGCCCATTCGTTCTCACCTTCGCCAAAATCGGCATTACCGCGGCGGCGGGGATTATCAACTTCGTGGTGCTGACCGCCGCGCTGTCGGGCTGTAACAGCGGGATGTATAGCTGTGGACGCATGTTATATGCGCTGGCGCGTAATCGTCAGCTACCGGCGGCAATGGCCAAAGTGTCGCGTCAGGGCGTACCGGTAGCGGGCGTTGCGCTGTCGATCGTGATTCTGCTAATCGGTTCGTGCCTGAACTACATTATTCCTAACCCGCAGCGCGTGTTTGTCTATGTCTATAGCGCCAGCGTGTTGCCGGGGATGGTGCCGTGGTTTGTGATCCTGATAAGCCAGCTGCGTTTCCGCCGCGAGCATCAGCAGGCGATGGCCAGCCATCCGTTCCGTTCGCTGTTGTTCCCGTGGGCGAACTATTTGACGATGGCATTCCTCGTTTGTGTGCTGATCGGCATGGGAATCAACGATGAAACCCGGATGTCGCTCTTTGTCGGGATTATTTTCCTTGCCGCAGTGACCCTTATTTATAAGGTTTTCGGCCTCGGCAAGCGGGGAAATCTCGATAAAACGGCGGAATAAGCGCCAAAGCGCACAAACTGTGAGCAAATAGAAATTTTATTTAAAAAGGCACTAGACAGGGGTGGGGGAAGTCCGTATTATCCACCCCCGCAACGGCGCTAAGCGCCCGTAGCTCAGCTGGATAGAGCGCTGCCCTCCGGAGGCAGAGGTCTCAGGTTCGAATCCTGTCGGGCGCACCATTTACCCGGTGCTGGAGCTGCGGTGGTTTTAATACCGCGTAAAAGAATTGTTGTGGTGGCTATAGCTCAGTTGGTAGAGCCCTGGATTGTGATTCCAGTTGTCGTGGGTTCGAATCCCATTAGCCACCCCATTATTTGATAGAGTTGTGAATTGCGAAGGTGGCGGAATTGGTAGACGCGCTAGCTTCAGGTGTTAGTGTTCTTACGGACGTGGGGGTTCAAGTCCCCCCCCTCGCACCACGACTTTAAAGAATTGAACTAAAAATTCAAAAAGCAGTATTTCGGCGAGTAGCGCAGCTTGGTAGCGCAACTGGTTTGGGACCAGTGGGTCGGAGGTTCGAATCCTCTCTCGCCGACCAATTTTGAACCCCGCTTCGGCGGGGTTTTTTGTTTTCCGGTTTTCTCCAGTCGTCTTTTATCCCGCTGATCTTCCTCGTAAAAAATAGGTTCCACGTCTGCGAATTATTGTCCGGAATTGTCCCAAATGATTGCTGCGATAGATGCAATCTCGCTGGATCCTGTGCGATAATAACCGGGTAGATGCTCATTCCATCTCTTATGTTCGCCTTTGTGCCTCATAAACTCAGGAATGATGCAGAGCCGTACTTACGGTGCTTATCGTCCACTGATAGATGTCGCATTTCATATGTCTCATCAAACACCATGGACATAACGTTGAGTGAAGCACCCAATTTGTTGTCAAACAGACCTGTTTTAACGCCTGCCCTGATTTCAGCGCAGGCGTTTTTTTCTTTCAGGGGTAGGCTATTTTTTCGCGAGAGAAGGGCGCTATCGCCCCGAACGAGGCGATAGCGTTATCGTGAATTACTGCTGAGGGTTATTGTGTAGCGTCAACAGCAGGCCGTCACGGCGCATGGTCGCCGCTTCTTCCGGCTGGTGCAGGCGGTCGAGCGCATCGGCAAGCCACGCGTAATCAAAGGCATCCGGGCGCTGCTTAAGCGCGGCGCGGAAAGCGATACTGGCCTCCTGCCATTCACCGTGACGCATCAGCGACTGGCCCAGGGTGCTCCACAGCAGCGGACGGTCGCCGACGGCTTTGATCTGCTGGCGCAGCACTTTCTCCAGTTGTTCAGGATTATTGGTCTTCAGCCGCGGGATTGGCATAACCAGGCGGTCGTCGTACTGTTTCTTCAGGCCATCGATAATAATCTGCTGTGCGGTGTCGTGATCGTCGCTCTCGATCAGGCGTTCGGCCATCGCCACCTGCAGCGGTATCAGGGCGCGCGTTTTACGGCTCTGGTTGCGCCACCACTCGCGTAGCCCTTCGCTACCGCCGTCGGCCAGCGCTTTGTCCATCAGGCCAATCCACGCCAGCTGTTCCAGCGCGGCGCGGTGCTCTTCATCCCCCACGTTGGCTTTCGCCATGGATGGAATGATGTCCAGCAGCGAATTCCACGCGCCGGTACGGGTATAGGCCTGCTCGGCAAGACGCAGCACCTCCGGATGACGCGGGGTCACTTCCAGTAGCTTATCGATGCCGTGACGGGCGGCGTGGTTTTCATTACGCGCCAGCTGTAGGCGCACGCGGGTGATTTCAACCGGGATCAGGTCATCGCCAGCCAGTTCGGCGGCACGCTCAAGATGCTGATTGGCGCGAGCTTCATCGCCGCGCTGTTGGGCCGCTTCCGCCGCTAACAGATAGTTCACTACCGGTTGTTCGGCGTGATCGGCATTTTTCGCCATCAGCTTTTCAACCTGTTGGTAATCGCCTTCCGCCAGTTTCAGCAGCGCTTGCTCGGTTTGCTTACGCGCGCGGCGGCGCTTACGGCCGACGAACCAGCCGCGCGTGTGCGCGCCGGTACGGAAAATGCGGCGCAACAGCCATTCAATGGCGAACAGCACCACCATTGCGAGGATCAGGATGATCACAAGGCCCGTCACGCTGGTTTCGATATTATAGTTATCGGTCTGGATTAGAACGTAGCCCTGGTGGCCCGCGATCATCGGGCCGACGACGATCCCGGCGATCAGCAGTGCGAAAAGCAGGAGAATTTTCAGCATCGGTTATTCTCCTTGCGGCGCAGGGGCTGGCGCGGTCGGTGCTGGCGTCGGCGTCGGAGCGGCTGCCGCAGGCTGGGCCATTAAATTACGCACCCGAGTTTGCATCAGCTTTTCCAGCAGGCTCTGGCTCTGCAACGTTTCCGGTACGCTCATGGTGATACTTTGCTGACTGAGCTTATCCACCTCTTCAAGGAAAGCCTTGGTAGTGGCGTCTTCAGTATCGTAATAGGCGCGTACCCAGGTGGAGACGTTTTCCAGCGCCTGCTTATAGGTTTCTTCCTGATGACGCGGCACCGCCTGCGCGGCAACCAGCAGACGAGAGCGGATATTTTCGCGCAGATAGACATCCTGATTCGGCGCTAACAGCGGCACCGCCGTTTCGTCACGGCGACGTATGGTAATGAAGCTATCCATAAAGTTCTGCCAGCTTTTCTGCAGGTTAACGCGCCATTCGCCAATGGAGCTGGAGAGCTCGTCGCTGTCGGCATCCATCGGAGAATCATCGTCGTTATTATCAGCCAGACGCAGATTGTCGATTTGGTTCGCCAGCTGGTTAACCTTGAGGATAATGCCGTCGTAATCGACCTGACTTACCGCCGACAGCGAAGCGATGTCATCGGTGATGGCGCGGCGCGCGCCGATAAGGCTTGGGTCGTTCATATCGGCGAGACTGGCATCGGCGCTTTTCAGCAGCGCGGCGGCGGTCGTCACATCCTGATCGCTCCACAGCTTACGCCCCGCCAGCTTAACCAGGAAATCAGCCTGCGCCAGCAGCCAGGTTTTGGCGTCGCTGCCGGAAATCACGGCGACTTTTTGCTGTAGCTCATCAAGCTGTTTCGTCAGGGTTTCCTGTTCGCGTTTGGCCTCGCTCAACCGATCGGCCTGCTGTTTGATAATGCCTTCCAGCTCGCTCTTCTGGCTGTCCTGCGCTTTTTGCAGCGCTGCGATCTGGCTTGATAATTCCGAGCTGGTTTCATTTTGGCGCGTGGATTGCTGTTTATTCAAACCATACAGGCCAATACCGGCGGCGAGGGCGATAGCGATAGCAATCGCGCTGAGCGCCAGGCTGGTTTTGTTGCCGGCCTTTTCCTTCTCGTTGTTTTCTGGCTGTGGTGTGGTTTCCACGGCCTCCCTGGTCTCTTCAACCACGGCGGATTGATTTTGTTGTTCCGTCATTATGGCTTCCAATGTTGAGAGTTATTGTAATGCGCGTAGCAGCGCATCGTTGTCGGCGTTATCGGCAACCTGAATATCCTGCCAGCCCAATTCCCGGGCCTGAAGGGCCAGACGTTCGCTGACAACGACAAGGCTACAGTGCAGCAGCCACCGTTCGCGATACCACTGGGGTATTAACGACCACAGCTGCTGCAGCATCTCGCCGCTGGTGACCACCAGCGTAGTGACTCCACGAGATTGCCAGCGCATAGCCTCTTCCGCACCATCATAGTACTTTGCACAACGTTGATAACATTCACAAAATGTTACTTCGGCGCCGCGTTCACGCAGCGTGTCGCCTAATAATTCCCGCCCGCCGTTGCCGCGCAGAATCAGGGCTTTCTTGCCCGCAATGTTTTGTAATTCAGGTAATTGTAGCAAGACTTCGCTGATTTCCCGATCTAACGGGTAACGGATATTTTTACCACTGACCGTATGCAGAGCCAGCGCGGTGGTGCGGCCTATCGAGAAATAGGCCGGATCGGAGGGCCAGCGTTGGCTCTCCTGCAGCAGACGGGCATGGGCGAATTCCACCGCATGCTGCGATAGCGCAAACAACAAATCGTCCGCGCCTAATGCCGCCAGCTGGCGCGGGAGCGCTGCCAGCTCCCGCCCCGGCGTGAACTCAATCAGCGGAAAGCTCCAGGCCACGCGTCCCAGCGCGCGCAGGCGGCTGACTAACTCTTCACCTTGCGGTAGCGGACGGGTGACCAGGATGCTCATCGTGGGGCTTCTCCATCATAGACCGCCGCGAGGATATCGCGGGCGCCGTTATCCAGTAGCTCTTCCGCCAGCGAGACGCCGAGCGCCTCTGCCTCTTCCGGCCGGCCGCGGCGTTCACCGCGCACGACCAGCGACCCATCCGGCGCGCCCACCAGCGCCCGTAGCCACAGCTCACCATCGCGCAGTTCGGCATAGCTGCCAATCGGCACCTGACAACCGCCTTCGAGACGGGTGTTCATCGCCCGCTCGGCGCGCACGCGCACGGCGGTTTCCGTATGGTTAAGCGGCGCTAACAGCGCTTTGGTCCATTCATCGTCAAGGCGGCATTCGATACCTACCGCGCCCTGGCCGACGGCCGGCAGAGATTGCTCAGGCGAGAGCGGCTGGCGAATACGCGCTTCCAGTTTCAGCCGCTTCAACCCGGCGGCGGCGAGGATAATAGCGTCATACTCGCCGTTATCGAGTTTGCCTAATCGCGTGCCAACGTTGCCGCGTAGCGAACGGATCACCAGATCGGGGCGCTCTGCCGCCAACTGGCATTGGCGACGTAAACTTGACGTGCCAACGATGCTGCCGGCCGGCAGATCGTCAATTGAGGCATAGTGATTGGAAACAAATGCGTCGCGCGGATCTTCACGCTCGCAGATGGTGACCAACCCCAGGCCTTCCGGGAATTCGACCGGGACATCTTTCATCGAATGGACGGCGATATCGGCGCGTCCTTCAATCATGGCGAGCTCTAACTCTTTCACAAATAAGCCCTTGCCGCCCACCTTTGCCAGCGGGGTATCAAGGAGCACGTCGCCGCGGGTGACCATGGGCACCAGCTCAACGGAAAGCCCCGGATGACACGACTCCAGGCGCTCTTTCACATAATGTGCCTGCCATAGCGCAAGCGGGCTTTGCCGTGTGGCAATTCTCAAAACTTTGTCTAACATGCTTGTTACCGTCATTGTCGACCACGAGCCATCCTAACATTGTTGCTTTAGGGATGTTAGTTTCACGGTTAATGTGGGATGCTGGCACGATGTCCTTTAGCGTTTCATGCGGCTGCGGTTGCCGCAAGCGTAGTGGGGAATTTACACCCGGCAAACGGTGCTACACTTGTATGTAGCGCATCTTTCTTTACGGTCAAACAGCAAGGTGTTAAATTGATCACGTTTTAAACCATTTGTCAGCCAGCAGTTCATCACAACCACACCGATGACGAATGGTGACGGTTCTTGTTGAAATACTGAAATCCTCCGTACTATTGTACGTCGGATTTTTGAACATCAGGCGATATGTCTTGTACCTCTATATTGAGACACTGAAACAGAGACTGGATGCCATCAACCAACTGCGCGTGGATCGCGCGCTTGCTGCCATGGGACCCGCTTTCCAGCAGGTTTACAGTCTTCTGCCGACATTACTACATTATCATCACCCGCTGATGCCGGGTTACCTTGACGGTAACGTTCCCCGCGGCATTTGCCTCTACACGCCTGATGAAACCCAACGCCACTATCTTGACGAACTCGAACTGCACCGCGGCCTGCTGACGCAGGAGCCGCCGAAAGGCGAACTGCCGATTACCGGCGTTTATTCGATGGGCAGTACCTCCTCCGTTGGGCAAAGCTGCTCTTCCGATCTGGATATCTGGGTATGCCATCAGGCCTGGCTGGATAACGAAGAACGCCAGCTGCTGCAGCGTAAATGCAGCCTGCTTGAAAGCTGGGCGGCGTCGCTCGGCGTCGAGGTCAGTTTCTTCCTGATCGACGAAAACCGCTTCCGCCATAACGAAAGCGGCAGCCTCGGCGGCGAAGACTGCGGTTCGACCCAGCATATTTTGTTGCTCGATGAATTTTACCGCACCGCCGTGCGTCTCGCCGGGAAGCGTATTCTGTGGAATATGGTGCCGGGTGATGAAGAAGACCATTACGATGACTACGTGATGGGGCTGTATGCCCAGGGCGTGCTGACGCCAAACGAATGGCTCGATCTCGGCGGCCTCAGTTCGCTGTCGGCGGAAGAGTACTTCGGCGCCAGCCTGTGGCAGCTGTATAAGAGTATCGACTCCCCGTATAAAGCGGTGCTGAAAACGCTGCTGCTGGAAGCCTACTCCTGGGAATACCCCAACAACCGCCTGTTGGCGAAAGATATTAAACAGCGCCTGCACGATGGCGAGATTGTCTCGTTCGGTCTCGACCCCTACTGCATGATGCTGGAGCGCGTTACCGCCTATCTGCAGGCTATCGAAGACGACACCCGTCTCGATCTGGTACGCCGCTGCTTCTACCTGAAAGTCTGTGAAAAACTCAGCCGCGAGCGCGCCTGCGTGGGCTGGCGTCGTGAAGTCGTCAGCCAGTTGGTGAAAGAGTGGGGCTGGGATGAAAAGCGTCTGATGATGCTTGATAACCGCGCTAACTGGAAAATCGATGAAGTGCGCAAAGCGCACAACGAACTGCTCGACGCGATGATGCAGAGCTATCGTAATCTGATCCGTTTCGCCCGGCGCAATAACCTCAGCGTCTCCGCCAGCCCGCAGGATATCGGCGTGCTGACGCGTAAGCTGTATGCCGCCTTTGAAGCCCTGCCGGGCAAAGTTACCCTGGTAAACCCGCAAATTTCACCGGACCTGTCGGAACCTAATCTGACCTTTATCCACGTGCCGCCGGGCCGCGCTAACCGTACCGGTTGGTATCTGTATAACCGCGCGCCGGATATGGAATCGATCATCAGCCATCAGCCGCTGGAATATAACCGTTACCTTAATAAGCTGGTGGCCTGGGCCTGGTTTAACGGCCTGCTGACCTCACGCACCCGTCTGTTTATTAAGGGCAACGGTATCGTCGATTTACCGAAGCTGCAGGAGATGGTGGCCGACGTGTCGCACCACTTCCCGCTGCGCCTGCCGGCGCCGACGCCAAAAGCGCTGTACAGCCCGTGCGAAATTCGCCACCTGGCGATTATCGTCAACCTCGAATATGACCCGACGGCGGCATTCCGTAATCAGGTGGTGCATTTCGACTTCCGTAAGCTCGATGTTTTCAGCTTCGGCGAAGAGCAAAAATGCCTGATTGGCAGCGTCGACCTGCTGTATCGCAACTCGTGGAACGAAGTGCGCACGCTGCACTTTAACGGTGAGCAGGCGATGATCGAAGCGCTGAAAACTATTCTCGGCAAAATGCATCAGGACGCCGCGCCGCCGGATAGCGTGGAGGTGTTCTGCTATAGCCAGCACCTGCGCGGCCTTATCCGCACCCGCGTGCAACAGATGGTCTCCGAGTGCATCGAACTGCGTCTCTCCAGTACCCGTCAGGATACCGGGCGCTTCAAAGCGCTGCGCGTCTCCGGCCAGACCTGGGGCCTGTTCTTCGAGCGCCTGAACGTGTCGGTGCAGAAGCTGGAAAACGCCATTGAGTTCTACGGCGCTATCTCGCACAACAAGCTCCACGGCCTGTCGGTACAGGTAGAAACCAATCACGTTAAGCTGCCGGCGGTGGTGGATGGCTTCGCCAGCGAAGGGATAATTCAATTCTTCTTTGAAGATGCGGATAATAATGACAGCGGCTTTAACATCTACATTCTCGACGAAAGCAACCGCGCCGAGGTCTATCACCACTGCGAAGGCAGCAAAGAAGAGCTGGTGCGCGACGTTAGCCGCTTCTACTCGTCATCGCACGATCGCTTCACCTACGGCTCAAGCTTCATTAACTTCAACCTGCCGCAGTTCTATCAGATTGTCGAAGTTGACGGACGCACGCAGGTGATTCCGTTCCGCAGTCAGGCGATTGCCGCCGCGGTGCCGCCGGGCCAGGAAGCGGTCGCCTCACCGGTGCTGCAGCAGCGCTACTCGTAGATTTGGCCTGGATAAGGTGCTAGCCGCTATCCGGAGATATTCCCTGCTGGCGCTGCGCTTAGCAGGGCTACGGTTCTATGTCGTCGGGTAGCCCGGATAAGGCGCGATGCGCCGCCATCCGGGAAAGACGTCATTAACGGAAGCTCACCGTCTCGCCGGCCTGATTGCTCGCCGCCTGCTCCAGCAGATCCCAGAAGCGTTCGCCGCTGCGATCGCAGATCCACTCGTCGCCTTGCAGATCGAAGTGATAGCCGCCTTGCTTGGTCGCCAGCCAAACCTGATGCAGTGGCTCCTGACGGTTAATAATGATCTTACTGCCATTTTCGAAGCTGATGGTCAGCACGCCGCCGTTGATTTCGCAGTCGATATCGCTGTCGCCGTCCCAGTCGTCCAGACGTTCTTCGATGGTCATCCACAGGCTATCGGCCAGGCGATGGAATTCACTGTCGTTCATGGTTCTATCCTGCTTTTTTGAAGATGGCCGCAGTATAGCGCGAAACAAAAGCGCGCGCAGTCAGATGCTAAACGCTTGCTTTTACGTCTTCTCCTGCGATGATAGAAAGCAGTAACGAATGAATCATGGGCAACTATCAATGAAAAACGTTTTACCCACGCTTGCCGTTCTGTTTGCAATCTTCAGCCTGACCGGCTGCGGTTTGAAAGGGCCGCTGTATTTCCCGCCGGCAGACAAAACCGCGCCGCCGCCGACCAAGCCGGTTAACCCAGGCATTCAGAGCGCGACGCCGGATCGTAACGATCGCGGCGATAATGGCGGTCCGACCCAGGTTAACTATTAACGATAACGTTCTGTTCCGCGCAATTGGAGTAGATAATGCAGTTCTCTAAAATGCATGGCCTCGGCAACGACTTCATGGTTGTTGATGCGGTAACGCAGAATGTTTTCTTCTCACCGGAGCTGATTCGTCGCCTTGCGGATCGGCATCTTGGCGTTGGCTTCGACCAGCTGTTGGTTGTCGAGCCGCCGTACGATCCCGATCTGGACTTCCACTACCGTATCTTCAATGCTGACGGTAGCGAAGTCTCGCAGTGCGGCAACGGCGCGCGCTGCTTCGCCCGCTTTGTCCGTTTAAAAGGCCTGACCAATAAACGTGATATCCGCGTGAGCACCGCCAACGGGCGTATGGTATTAAGCGTAACGGAAGATGATCTGGTGCGCGTTAACATGGGCGAGCCGAATTTCGAGCCGTCTCAGGTCCCGTTCCGCGCTAACAAAGCGGAAAAGACCTATATTATGCGCGCGGCTGAACAGACAATATTGTGCGGCGTCGTCTCAATGGGCAACCCGCACTGCGTGATTCAGGTCGATAACGTGGACACCGCCGCGGTTGAAACCCTCGGTCCGGTAATGGAAAGCCACGAACGTTTTCCGGAACGCGCCAATATCGGCTTTATGCAGGTAGTGGAACGCTCCCATATTCGTCTGCGCGTCTATGAACGCGGCGCAGGCGAAACGCAGGCCTGCGGCAGCGGCGCCTGTGCGGCGGTGGCGGTCGGTATCCAACAGGGGTTACTCGCCGAAGAGGTACGCGTGGAATTGCCAGGCGGGCGTCTCGACATCGCCTGGAAAGGTCCGGGTCAACCGTTGTATATGACTGGCCCGGCGGCACACGTCTACGACGGATTTATTCATCTATGAAACAGATCGGGGAAGAACAGCAGGAACTCGCCACAGCGCTCGACGACAGCGCGGTAGTAGATTATCTGCTGCAAAATCCTGAGTTCTTTATTCGTAATGCGGCGCAGGTAGAGCATATCCGCGTCCCGCATCCGGTGCGCGGCACCATCTCGCTGGTAGAGTGGCATATGCTGCGGGCGCGTAACCATATCAACGTGCTGGAAGAGAATATGACGCTGCTGATGGAACAGGCGACGGCCAATCAAAGCCTGTTTCAGCGCCTGTTCCATCTGCAGACGCGGCTGGCGTCCGCCGATAGCCTGGATGAAATGCTCAACCGCTTTCATCGTTGGGCGCGCGAGCTTGGCCTGGCGGGCGCAACGGTGCGCCTGTTTCCGGACAGCTGGCATCTCGGCGCGCCGTCTAAATTCACCCATCTGGCGCTGAGCCGGCAGGCGTTCGAACCCATTCGTATTCAGCGGCTGGGCCAGGCACGTCACTATCTTGGTCCGCTGAACGGGCCAGAGCTGCTGGTGGTGCTGCCGGATGCGAAAGCTATCGGCTCGGTGGCGATGTCGCTACTGGGCGATGATGACGCGCCGGGGGTGATGTTCTTCAGCAGCCGCGATCCACAACATTATCAGCAAGGCCAGGGAACCCAGCTACTGCAGGAGATTGCGCGCATGCTGCCCGGCCTGCTGGAGCGCTGGATTGAACGCGCATGACCGACTCCCCGCTATTCGCCTGTGTCGACCGCTTCCTGCGCTATCTCGGCGTAGAGCGCCAGCTTAGCCCGATTACGCTCACGAATTACCAGCGTCAGCTGGAAGCGCTGATCGCGCTGGCGGATGATGCCGGATTAAAACGCTGGCAGCAGTGTGACGCCGCTCAGGTACGTAGCTTTGCGGTGCGTAGCCGCCGTGCGGGCTTAGGCCCGGCGAGTCTGGCGCTGCGGCTTTCCGCCCTGCGCAGCTTTTTCGACTGGATGGTCAGCCAGGGCGAGCTGGCCGCTAACCCGGCGAAAGGGATTGCGGCGCCGAAGATCCCCCGCCATTTGCCGAAAAATATCGACGTTGATGATGTGAATCGGCTACTGGATATCGACCTCAACGACCCGCTCGCGGTGCGCGACCGGGCGATGCTGGAAGTGATGTACGGCGCGGGGCTGCGTCTTTCTGAGTTAGTTAACCTTGATATTAAGCACCTTGACCTTGAGTCAGGGGAAGTGTGGGTGATGGGGAAAGGCAGCAAAGAGCGCCGCCTGCCAATTGGGCGCAACGCGGTAGCGTGGATCGAACACTGGCTGGATTTGCGCGGCCTGTTCGGCGGCGATGACGATGCGCTGTTTTTGTCGAAGCTGGGTAAGCGCATTTCAGCGCGCAACGTGCAGAAGCGGTTTGCCGAGTGGGGAATCAAGCAAGGGCTCAATAGCCACGTGCATCCGCATAAGCTGCGGCACTCCTTCGCGACGCATATGCTGGAGTCGAGCGGCGATCTGCGCGGCGTGCAGGAGCTGCTGGGGCATGCCAATCTCTCCACTACCCAAATCTATACCCATCTCGATTTTCAACACCTTGCCTCGGTGTACGATGCCGCGCATCCGCGCGCTAAACGGGGGAAATAATGCGTTTTTACCGACCTCTGGGCCCGATCTCCGCGCTGACGTTCGACCTGGATGACACCCTTTACGATAACCGCCCGGTGATTGACCGGACGATGCAGGAATCGCTGACGTTTGTGCGTAATTACCATCCGGCGCTGAGCCAGTTTGATGCAAGCGATCTCAACCGCCTGCGCCAAACGTTATTGACCTCAGAACCCGAGATTTATCACGATGTCACCGTCTGGCGCCATCGCGCGCTGGAGTTAGGGATGCGTAATGCCGGGCTCTCCGCCGCCGAGGCGAAAGCCGGCGCCGATGCGGCGATGGAAAATTTCGCCCACTGGCGCAGCCGCGTCGATGTGCCGCAGGAGACGCACGATACGCTGGCGAAGTTGGCGCAGAAATGGCCGCTGGTGGCTATCACCAACGGTAACGCTCAGCCGGAACTGTTCGGGCTGAATGACTATTTCCGTTTCGTGCTGCGCGCGGGTCCGGATGGCCGCTCCAAACCGTTTGCCGATATGTACCATCTGGCGGCGGAGCGTCTGGATTTGCCGCTCGGGCAGATTCTGCATGTCGGCGATGATCTGACCACCGACGTGGCGGGCGCTATTCGCTGTGGAATGCAGGCCTGCTGGATCAAGCCACAGGACGCCTCGTTGATGAAAACCGCCGATAGCCGCCTGCTGCCGCATATTGAAATTTCACGGTTGGCATCTCTGACCTCGCTGATATAATCACCAGTAACTCTGTATATATTAACAGGGGTTCGTGGAACCCCTTCTCTTCCGGCGGTGCCAATGGACGTTTCTTACCTGCTCGACAGCCTTAATGACAAACAGCGTGAAGCCGTAGCGGCCTCGCGCACCAATATGCTGGTTCTGGCAGGGGCGGGCAGTGGTAAGACGCGCGTACTGGTGCACCGTATCGCCTGGCTGCTGAGCGTGGAAAACTGCTCGCCGTATTCCATTATGGCGGTGACCTTTACCAACAAAGCGGCGGCGGAGATGCGCCACCGTATCGGCCAACTGATGGGCACCACCCAGGGCGGTATGTGGGTCGGCACCTTCCACGGCCTGGCCCATCGCCTGCTACGCGCCCATCATCTGGATGCCAACCTGCCGCAGGATTTCCAAATCCTCGATAGCGAAGATCAGCTGCGCCTGCTGAAGCGCCTGATTAAGGCGATGAACCTGGATGAGAAGCAATGGCCGCCGCGTCAGGCGATGTGGTACATCAACAGCCAAAAAGATGAAGGGCTGCGCCCGCACCATATTCAGAGCTACGGCAACCCGGTCGAACAGACCTGGCAGAAGGTGTATCAGGCCTATCAGGAAGCCTGCGATCGCGCCGGGCTGGTGGACTTCGCCGAGCTGTTGCTGCGCGCGCACGAACTGTGGCTGAACAAACCGCATATCCTGCAGCACTACCGCGAGCGCTTCACCAATATTCTCGTCGACGAATTCCAGGATACCAACAACATTCAGTATGCCTGGATCCGCCTGCTGGCGGGCGATACCGGCAAAGTTATGATTGTCGGCGATGATGACCAGTCGATTTACGGCTGGCGCGGCGCGCAGGTCGAAAACATTCAGCGCTTCCTGAATGACTTCCCGGGCGCGGAAACTATTCGTCTGGAGCAGAACTATCGTTCAACCAGCAATATTCTCAGCGCCGCCAACGCCCTGATTGAAAACAACAACGGGCGGCTGGGCAAAAAACTGTGGACCGACGGCGCCGACGGCGAGCCCATTTCGCTGTACTGCGCCTTCAACGATCTTGATGAAGCGCGTTTCGTGGTTAACCGAATTAAAACCTGGCAGGAGAACGGCGGGGCGCTGGAGCAGTGCGCCATTCTCTACCGTAGCAACGCCCAGTCGCGCGTACTGGAAGAGGCGCTGCTGCAGGCCAGCATGCCTTACCGTATCTACGGCGGCATGCGCTTCTTCGAACGTCAGGAAATCAAAGATGCGCTCTCTTATCTGCGCCTGATTGCCAACCGCAACGACGACGCGGCGTTTGAGCGTGTGGTCAATACGCCTACCCGCGGCATCGGCGATCGGACCCTGGATGTGGTGCGCCAGACCTCACGCGATCGTCAGCTGACGCTGTGGCAGGCCTGCCGCGAGCTGCTGAAAGAGAAAGTGCTGGCAGGCCGCGCTGCCAGCGCTCTGCAGCGCTTTATGGAGCTTATCGACGCGCTGGCGCAGGAAACCGCCGATATGCCGCTACATGTCCAGACTGACCGGGTCATTAAAGATTCCGGCCTGCGTATGATGTACGAGCAGGAAAAAGGCGAGAAGGGCCAGACCCGTATCGAAAACTTAGAGGAACTGGTGACGGCGACGCGCCAGTTCAGCTACAACGAAGAAGATGAAGATCTGATGCCGCTGCAGGCGTTCCTCTCCCACGCCGCGCTGGAAGCGGGCGAAGGGCAGGCGGATACCTGGCAGGATGCGGTACAGCTGATGACTCTGCACTCGGCGAAAGGGCTGGAGTTCCCGCAGGTGTTTATTGTCGGCGTTGAAGAAGGGATGTTCCCGAGCCAGATGGCGCTTGATGAGGGCGGTCGTCTGGAGGAAGAGCGTCGTCTGGCCTACGTCGGCGTGACGCGCGCGATGCAAAAACTGACGCTGACCTACGCCGAAACCCGCCGTTTGTACGGTAAAGAGGTTTACCATCGCCCATCGCGCTTTATCGGCGAGCTGCCGGAAGAGTGCGTGGAAGAGGTGCGGCTGCGAGCGACGGTGAGCCGCCCGGTTAACCATCAGCGTCTCGGTACCCCGGTGGCGGAGAACGATACCGGCTATAAGCTGGGCCAACGAGTGCGGCATCCGAAGTTCGGTGAAGGCACCATCGTCAACCTTGAGGGCAGCGGTGAGCATAGCCGGCTGCAGGTGGCTTTTCAGGGGCAGGGAATTAAATGGCTGGTCGCCGCCTACGCACGCCTGGAAACGGTGTAACTTTAAGAAAAATATAATTTTTTTGTAATAATCTGCTAGCCTTATATGCTAAAGGGCAGGATTTGCTCTTTAGCGTTCCCTTGCGTGTTGACGCCGTTTTGGCGCTGGCGTAACATGCGCGCACGATTACGCTAAGAGGACATTCGCCTTGGACACACCCAGTAGATGCTGGCTCAACTTCCTGTCATTCAGGAACAACTCCTAAGGCTATCCCCTTATGCCGATAGCCTTAGCGGTTGTCGGCGACCCGTCCCATTCCCGTCGCTCTGAGTCAGGCTTAATGGTCTGAAACCCAAATAGTTTCTGTGTGCCCATCGAACTGTCCGATAAATTTTTTGTATTGGGAGTCCCGGTCATGCTGAGCGCATTTCAACTGGAAAATAATCGTTTAACGCGCCTTGAGGCCGATGAGATCAAGCATCTTGCCAGCTCGGTGTGGGTCGACCTGGTCGAGCCTGACGATGATGAACGTAGCCGTGTGCAAACGGAGTTAGGCCAGAACCTGGCGACGCGCCCGGAACTGGAAGACATCGAAGCGTCAGCGCGTTTCTTTGAAGACGAAGATGGTTTACACATCCACTCCTTTTTCTTTTTCGAAGATGCTGACGATCACGCCGGTAACTCAACCGTGGCGTTCACTATCCGCGAAGGCCGCCTGTTTACCCTGCGCGAGCGTGAACTGCCCGCTTTCCGCCTGTACCGCATGCGCGTGCGTAATCAGACGCTGATTGATGGCAACGCCTACGAGCTGCTGTTAGATCTGTTCGAGACCAAAATCGAACAGTTAGCGGATGAGATAGAAAACATCTACAGCGACCTGGAAAAGCTGAGCCGCGTCATTATGGAAGGCCATCAGGGCGATGAGTATGACGAAGCGCTGTCGACGCTGGCGGAACTGGAAGATATCGGCTGGAAAGTACGTCTCTGTCTGATGGATACCCAGCGCGCGCTCAACTTCCTCGTGCGCAAGGCGCGTCTGCCGGCAGGCCAGCTGGAACAGGCGCGAGAGATCCTGCGAGATATCGAATCCCTGCTACCGCACAACGAATCGCTGTTCCAGAAGGTAAACTTCCTGATGCAGGCGGCGATGGGTTTCATCAATATCGAGCAGAACCGCATTATCAAGATCTTCTCGGTGGTTTCGGTCGTGTTCCTGCCGCCGACGCTGGTGGCGTCCAGCTACGGGATGAACTTTGAGTTTATGCCGGAACTCCACTGGAGCTTTGGTTATCCGGGAGCCATCGTGTTTATGATGTTGGCCGGCCTGGCGCCGTATCTCTACTTCAAGCGTAAAAACTGGCTGTAGTTGTTGTGCCGGATGCGCTTCGCTTATCCGGGCCTACGTGTTGTGCTTTTGTAGGCCGGATAAGGCGTAGCCGACATCGGGTAATATCCTATCCCCGACGCCCCCGTCTTTGCGTATATACCGCATCCATCACGAATATCGCCAGCGCCACCCAGATAAAGGCGAAGGTGACCATTTTATCCGTGCCCGGCACTTCACCGTAGAACGTGACCGCCAGCAGGAACATCAGCGTCGGGCCGATATACTGGAAAAAACCCAACGTCGACAAGCGCAGGCGGGTCGCCGCGCCGGTGAAGCACAGCAGGGGGATGGTGGTTACCACACCCGCTGCCATTAGCAGTAAATTGAGCGACCAGGGGTTGTCTCCCATATGGCTGGTTGGGCTATCGGTGATGCCGAAAAGCCAGATCGCCGCCACTGGCAGCAGCCATAGCGTTTCCACCAGCATGCCGGTCTGCGCATCGACGGCGATTTTCTTACGTACCAGTCCGTAGAAGGCAAAGCTGAAGGCTAGCCCAAGGCCGATTACCGGCAGTGAACCGAAGGTCCAAAGTTGCACCAGCACACCGCAAAAAGCGAGGATCACCGCCAACCACTGTAGACGGCGAAAGCGTTCGCCGAGGAAAATCATTCCCAACAGAATATTCACCAGCGGGTTAATGAAGTAGCCGAGGCTGGCTTCCAGCATATGGTGGTTATTGACCGCCCAGATAAAGAGCAACCAGTTGCCGCCGACCAGCACCGCAGAGAGCGCCAGCAGGAAGATCTTGCGCGGGGTTTTAAGCAGTTTTTTTACCTGCGGCCACTGGCGGCTGACGCTGATGAGCGCCACCATGAAAAAGAAAGACCAGATCACGCGATGCGTCAGGATTTCATCGGCGGGAACGTAGTAAATAAGTTTGAAGTACGCCGGCGCGATACCCCAGATAAAGTAGGCGGCCAGCGCCAGCATAACGCCCAGCCGCGTTTGTTTTGCGTCCATTGGTATAATCCATTGCCAAAAAGAGTGATGTTACTCGATCTGCGGCAATCAACCCACCATATAGGTAGCCGTGGCGCTGGCGATATAAACCTGCTCTTCGTTATGCAACTCGACGCGGGCCACGGCGACTTTGTTTCCGGCGCGCAGCAGGCTGCTGGTGGCGGTAAAACGCTCGCCGCGGCCAGGGCGTAAGTAATCGACGCGCAAATCGATAGTTCCCATCCGCGAGAGGCGCTGGCGCAGCTCTTCTTCATTGATAGTGTCATGGCGAGTCAGGGTGCTGCCGACGCAGACCAGTCCAGCGGCGACATCCAGCGCAGAGGCGATAACGCCGCCGTGCAGAATACTCTGCGCCCAATTGCCTACCATCATCGGCTGATTATTAAAGCTGAGCTGGGCAAACTCTTTTTCATAACGTTCCAGCTCAAGCCCCAGCGCACGGTTAAAAGGCATGTGATAAACAAAAATCTCTCCCACCAGCTTTAGCGCGGCGGCGGCGGTCAGTTCAGACATAGCAGAAGTCCATTCGTTAATGAAATGTTGATTTTATGCTTCAAAAATATTGATTTCCACTTTCGGAGGCGATAACGCAGCGGGAGGCGGATAAACAGGTAGAATGGCAGCAGGACAAAACATTAATAAGAACCCTTCTTCAGGAGAACAGTAATGCGTATCTCTTTGACCTGGCTGCTGGCGCTTAGCGCGCTGCCGGCCAGCGTTCTGGCGCAGGACGCGCCGCTTAATCAAGCCGTTCATGACAAACCCGCGGTGCGGGGCAGCATTATCGCCAACCTGCTGCAGGACCATGATAATCCGTTCCTGCTTTATCCTTATGAGAGCAACTATCTGCTCTATACGTGGACCAGCGATCTCAATAAAGAGGCCATCCGCAGTTACGACTGGGCCGATGACGCGCGTAAGGATGAGGTGAAGTTCCAGCTCAGCCTGGCATTCCCGTTATGGCGCGGCATCCTTGGCGATAATTCGCTGCTTGGCGCCTCCTATACGCAAAAATCCTGGTGGCAGCTCTCTAACAGTAAAGGCTCGGCGCCGTTTCGCGAAACCAACTACGAGCCTCAGCTCTTCCTTGGCTTCGCGACGGATTATGAGTTTGCCGGCTGGACTTTGCGCGATATCGAAGTCGGCTATAACCACGATTCCAATGGCCGTTCCGATCCAACGTCACGTAGCTGGAACCGCCTGTATACTCGCCTGATGGCGCAAAACGGTAACTGGCTGGTTGAAGTGAAGCCGTGGTATGTGGTCGGCAGTACCGATGATAACCCCGATATCACCAAATACATGGGTTACTACCGCCTGAAGATTGGCTACCAACTGGGGGAGGCTATTTTTAGCGCTCAGGGGCAGTATAACTGGAATACCGGCTACGGCGGCGCGGAAATCGGGGTCAGTTACCCTATTACCAAGCACGTGCGCGCCTATACTCAGGTGTACAGCGGTTATGGCGAGTCGCTCATCGACTATAACTTCAATCAGACGCGCGTCGGCGTCGGCGTGATGCTCAACGATCTGTTTTAATCGTTGCACTCTGGCGCTCAGGCGCTGAAAATAGCGCCTGTTTTCTTTTCAGGCGAATGGGGTCAACGTGGCACAGGCGGAAGTATTAAATCAGGAATCGCTGGCTAAGCAGGTTTTACAAGAGACCTTCGGCTACCAGCAGTTCCGCCCGGGCCAGGAATCGATTATCGCCACGGCGCTGGAAGGCCGCGATTGCCTGGTGGTGATGCCGACCGGCGGCGGTAAGTCGCTGTGCTACCAGGTACCTGCATTGGTCCTCGGCGGCCTGACGGTTGTCGTGTCGCCGCTGATTTCGCTGATGAAAGACCAGGTCGATCAGCTGCTGGCAAACGGCGTCGCCGCGGCCTGTCTTAACTCGACGCAGAGCCGCGAGCAGCAGCAAGAGGTGATGGCGGGCTGCCGCAGCGGGCAGATTCGTCTGCTGTATATCGCGCCGGAACGCCTGATGCTGGATAACTTTCTGGAGCATCTGAGCCACTGGAACTTAGCGATGCTGGCGGTGGATGAGGCGCACTGTATCTCGCAATGGGGCCATGATTTCCGCCCGGAATATGCCGCGTTGGGCCAGCTGCGCCAGCGGATGCCGCATATTCCGTTTATGGCGCTCACCGCCACCGCTGATGACACCACCCGTCGCGATATTGTTCGCCTGCTGGGACTTAACGATCCGCTGATTCAGGTTAGTAGCTTCGATCGCCCCAATATCCGCTATATGCTGATGGAGAAATTTAAGCCGCTCGATCAGTTGATGCGATACGTCCAGGATCAGCGCGGTAAATCAGGGATTATCTACTGCAACAGCCGTTCTAAGGTTGAAGACACCGCCGCCAGGCTGCAAAGCCGCGGCATCAGCGCTGCGGCCTACCATGCTGGTCTGGAAAATGATATTCGAGCCGATGTGCAGGAGAAATTCCAGCGCGACGATCTGCAGATCGTGGTGGCGACGGTGGCTTTCGGTATGGGCATTAACAAGCCGAACGTCCGCTTTGTGGTGCACTTTGATATCCCGCGCAATATTGAATCCTATTATCAGGAAACCGGGCGCGCCGGGCGTGACGGGCTGCCGGCGGAAGCGATGCTGTTTTACGATCCGGCGGATATGGCGTGGCTGCGCCGTTGCCTGGAGGAGAAGCCCGCCGGGCCGCTGCAGGATATTGAACGTCATAAGCTGAATGCGATGGGGGCATTTGCCGAAGCGCAGACCTGTCGCCGTCTGGTGCTGCTGAACTATTTTGGCGAAGGGCGTCAGGAGCCGTGCGGCAACTGTGATATCTGTCTTGATCCGCCAAAGCAGTACGATGGTTTAATGGACGCGCGTAAGGCGCTTTCAACTATTTACCGGGTGAATCAACGCTTCGGGATGGGCTACGTGGTTGAAGTACTCCGCGGCGCCAACAATCAGCGTATCCGCGACCTGAACCACGATAAACTGCCGGTGTACGGCATTGGTCGCGAGCAGAGCCACGAGCACTGGGTGAGCGTGATTCGCCAGTTAATCCACCTCGGACTGGTGACGCAAAATATTGCCCAGCACTCCGCGCTGCAGCTCACCGAGGCCGCGCGTCCTGTACTGCGTGGTGAAGTCCCGCTGCAGCTCGCCGTGCCGCGTATCGTGGCGCTAAAACCGAAAGCGATGCAGAAATCCTTCGGCGGCAATTACGACCGCAAGCTGTTCGCCAAGCTGCGTAAATTACGTAAAGCGATCGCCGACGAGGAGAATATCCCGCCATATGTCGTGTTTAACGACGCGACGCTGATTGAGATGGCCGAACAGTCGCCGCTTACCGCCGGGGAGATGCTTAGCGTCAACGGCGTGGGGACCCGTAAGCTTGAGCGCTTCGGTAAAGAATTCATGGCGCTGATACGTGCTCATGTCGATGGCGATGATGAGTAGTCAGCCGCGGGAAAAGGTGCCAGAATAGTTTCCTTCTTCACTATTTCCCTGCGAGTTAAACATGTTGATGCTTTTTCTCACCGTGGCGCTGGTGCACATCATTGCGCTAATGAGCCCGGGGCCGGATTTTTTCTTCGTTTCGCAAACCGCAGTGAGCCGTTCGCGCAAAGAGGCGATGATGGGCGTGCTGGGGATCACCGGCGGCGTGATGGTCTGGGCGGGCGTCGCGCTGCTCGGCTTGCACCTGATTATCGAGAAAATGGCCTGGCTGCATACGTTGATTATGGTCGGCGGCGGTCTCTATCTGTGCTGGATGGGCTATCAAATGCTGCGCGGCGCGTTAAAGAAAACCGACGTTGTCGCGGCGGAACCGCAAGTTGAGCTGGCGCGTAGTGGGCGCAGTTTCCTGAAGGGCCTGCTGACTAACCTCGCCAACCCGAAAGCGATTATCTACTTTGGTTCGGTCTTCTCGCTGTTCGTTGGCGATAACATTGGCGCCGGCGCGCGCTGGGGGATTTTCCTGCTGATCGTTCTTGAAACGCTGGCGTGGTTCACCATCGTGGCCAGCCTGTTCGCACTGCCGCAAATGCGCCGCGGCTATCAGCGGATGGCAAAGTGGATAGACGGCATCGCGGGAACCCTGTTTGCCGGTTTCGGCATCCATCTGATTATTTCGCGTTAACGTGTTATGCGATTCCCCGCCCGGTTTGTTGCCGGGTGGGGTTGATATTAGTGACGAAGACGCTGTAGCTCATCGCTGGTCAAACCGGTCATTTCCAGGATCGCATCGTCATCAATGCCGCGATTGAGCATCGCTGCGGCGACCTGTAAAAGGGCCTGTAGTTTTCCTTCTTTGATGCCTTCTTTGATGCCTTCTTTAATGCCTTTCTCTCTGCCTTCTGCGAGCCACGTTTCTGCCAGAGTCATTAGCATTCCTCCATGCTGCGGCACACGCTGTGCCAGCCCATAAAATAGCGCCCGAATATCCTGTGCTTCCCCCGCCTGAGCCATATATTTTATCAGCACGGCGATTTGTTGTCCGCTCATCTGCTCCAACATTAAGAGGTGGGTCAACTTGTCCAGTAGTTGTGCCATATCGCGTTGGCGAATATGTTTTTGCACCAGCGTCAGGGCCGCCATGCTGCGGTGTTGCATGATTTCATCATCAGGAATCACAGTAATATCGACCAGCGGAAAAGCGCCAGAGTAGAGTTGATGAGCAAGGAGCGAGTCGTCAAAATTATCCAGCCAGTTTAACGACCAGGGATAGGGGCTGCGGCGTCCTTGATAAAAGAGAATGGGAATCACCAGTGGTAACGTTTTATGACCATTCTCCAGATGCCTCTGCATGGCGGCGATGGCGTAGCGCATTAGACGGAATGCCATCAGTTTATCGGGTGAACTTTGGTGTTCTATCAGAACATGGACATAACCCTGGCCGCGCGTTGTCTCCAGTGAATACAGAATGTCGCTGTAATAGGGCCGCAGGTCATCCTCCAGGAAACTCCCAGATTCCAGTCGTAGCGTATCCAGTTTGCAAACCTGAATTAACGCCGGCGGAAGGTGGATCTCGATAAAATCGCGCGCCGTTTCGACCCGCGACAAAAAGGTCTTAAAGACTGCATCATGAGGGGTTGCCGTTTCCGCCATTTTCGTTCATCCGTGAAGAAACCCAATGGTGGCATTCTGGCACTGAAAAGGCGGGGCCGACAGCGCGCGGATAAAGTCTCTTTCATCTTTTCGCGCCAGCACGCGTGATAATACGACTACGGCCGCAAGTGGCCTCGAGCTGTGCGAGCGCCATTCCAGTTTCAGGCATGACGGGCGGAAGCGAGCAGCGCTCCCACCAGCATAAACAGCGAACCAAACACTTTATTCAGCGCCTTCATCTGCTTCGGACCTTTAATCCAGGCCGCAATGCGCTGCGCCAGCGTCGCGTAACCGATCATCACAATGATATCGACCACAATGGTGGTGACGCCAAGTACCAGGTACTGCATCACCTGCGGCTGATGCGGGACGATGAACTGGGGAAACAGCGCGGCGAGGAAGACGATACTTTTGGGGTTGGTCAGATTGACGAACACCGCGCGTTTATAGAGCTTACCGCGGCTTTGAGTGCGCGCCAGCGTATTCAGGTCGATTGAACCCGCCGCCCGCCATTGCTGGATCCCCAGCCAGATAAGATAAGCCGCGCCCGCCCATTTCAACACTTCAAATGCCAGTACCGAGCGTGAGAAGAGCGTGCCCAGACCGACGCCAACCAGCACGATATGAATGGCCAATCCGGTTTGCAGGCCGGCAATAGAGGCTGCCGCGCCGCGATAGCCGTGGTTGATGGATGTGGTCATGGTATTAATCGCGCCGGAACCCGGCGACAGGCTGAGAATGATTGATGTCAGCAGATAAGCGAACCACCACTCGAAGGTCATGAGAATCTCCCTGATTGTCTATTTTTATGCCACAATACGCTATTGCATCAGCATTGTGTGATGTGCGACAAAAAAACGATTTTCAGCGGTTAACAGGGGTGTAAACCCGATGTTTGGGCAGCAAAAGGACTGGGACACACGAGAAAACGCGTTTGCGGCCTTTACCATGGGGCCGCTGACGGATTTTTGGCATCAGCGGGAAGAAGCTGAATTTACGGGCGTCGATAAGGTTCCGGTACGCTTTGTGCGCTTTTGCGCCGCAAATAATGACCGGCTGGTGGTTATTTGCCCCGGCCGCATCGAAAGCTACGTGAAGTACGCCGAACTAGCCTACGATCTCTTCCACAGCGGCTTTGACGTAATGATTATCGATCACCGCGGTCAGGGGCGCTCAGGTAGGTTGCTGTCTGATACCCACCGCGGTCATGTTGTGCGCTTTAGCGACTATGTTGACGATCTGGCTGCGCTTTGGCAGCAGGAAGTGGTGCCCGGCCACTGGCGTAAACGTTTTATTCTCGCCCACTCGATGGGCGGCGCCATTGCCACGCTGTTCTTGCAGCGTCACCGGCAGCATTGCGACGCCATTGCCTTATGCGCGCCAATGTTTGGCATCATCATGCGCCTGCCGGACTGGATGGTGCGCCATATTCTCGACTGGGCTGAGGGCCATCAGCGTATTCGTGAAGAGTATGCCATCGGTACGGGCCGCTGGCGGGCGCTGCCGTTTTCGCTCAATGTATTGACTCATAGCCGTCAGCGCTATCGTCGCAACCTGCGTTTTTATGCTGACGATCCGCGGTTGCGCGTCGGCGGGCCGACCTATCACTGGGTGCGCGAAGGTATTCTGGCCGGTGAAGAGATATTGGCTGGCGTCGAGAAAGATACGACTCCGACGCTATTGATTCAGGCCGAGGATGAAAGGGTGGTCGATAACCTGATGCACGACCGCTATTGCGAACTCCGTTCCGCTGCCGGACACCCTTGTGAAGGCGATAAGCCGCTCGTTATTGAAGGGGCATATCACGAGATCCTTTTTGAAAAGGACGCTATGCGCTCAGTCGCGCTAAATGCCATCGTCGATTTTTTCAATCGACATACTTAATCCGACGATAGATCTCGTCGCCCTGCTTAGAGGTTAAATTTTTTATGTACCAGGTTGTTGCGTCTGATTTAGATGGCACGCTGCTTTCCCCCGACCATTTCCTCACCCCCTATGCCAAAGAAACGCTGAAGCTACTCACCGCGCGCGGGATAAATTTCGTTTTCGCCACTGGTCGTCACTATATCGATGTGGGACAGATCCGCGATAATCTCGGCATTAAGTCGTACATGATCACCTCTAACGGCGCCCGCGTACACGATAGCGAAGGAAAACAAATCTTCGCCCATAACCTCGACCGCGATATCGCCAGCGATCTGTTTGAGATGGTGCGTAACGATGTGAAGATTGTGACCAACGTCTATCGTGAAGATGAATGGTTTATGAATCGCCATCGCCCGGAAGAGATGCGCTTCTTCAAAGAGGCGGTATTCAACTACAAGCTTTATGAACCGGGCGAGCTGGATGCGGATGGCATCAGCAAAGTTTTCTTCACCTGTGAAGATCATGAACATTTGCTGCCGCTTGAGCAGGCTATCAACGCGCGCTGGGGCGACCGCGTGAATGTGAGTTTCTCCACGTTGACCTGCCTTGAAGTGATGGCCGGCGGTGTATCGAAAGGGCATGCGCTGGAGGCCGTCGCGAAAATGCTTGGCTACAGCCTCAAAGAGTGTATCGCCTTTGGCGACGGCATGAACGACGCCGAGATGCTGTCGATGGCCGGTAAAGGCTGCATCATGGCGAACGCCCATCAGCGGTTGAAGGACTTGCATCCGGAGCTGGAAGTGATCGGCAGCAACGCCGATGATGCTGTACCGCATTACCTGCGCAAGCTGTACCTCGATTGATAAAGATTGACGATTGGCTAATAACTGGTCAGTCGTCAACCTCTCTCTCCGCTACAATGCCTGTTCTTTATTCAATGAGACGACCATTGTGGCGCTATTAATTATCACCACTATCCTGTGGGCCTTTTCGTTTAGCCTGATTGGCGAATACCTTGCCGGTAGCGTCGATAGCTATTTTTCCGTGCTGATGCGCGTGGGCCTGGCAGCGCTGGTGTTCCTGCCTTTTCTGCGTACGCGCGGCCAGCCTCCGCGTACCATCGTGCTCTACATGTTGGTAGGAGCGATGCAGCTTGGGATTATGTATTTGCTGGCTTTCCGCGCCTATCTCTATCTGACAGTCTCCGAATTTCTGTTGTTTACGGTCTTTACCCCGCTGTATATCACCCTGATTTACGATCTGATCAGCGGCCGTAAACTACGCTGGGGCTATCTGCTTAGCGCGGCGCTGGCGGTGTTAGGGGCGGCGATCATCCGCTATGACAAAGTCAGCGATCACTTCTGGACCGGGCTATTGCTGGTGCAGCTGTCGAATATCTGTTTCGCCATCGGTATGGTGGGCTACAAGCGTCTGATGGAAGTCCGTCCAATGCCGCAACACAATGCCTTTGCCTGGTTCTATGCCGGCGCCTTTATCGTGGCGGTAGCGGCGTGGTTTATGCTGGGCAATCCGCAGAGGTTGCCGTCCACCGGTCTGCAGTGGGGGGTTCTGGTATGGCTGGGCGTGGTCGCTTCCGGGTTGGGTTACTTCATGTGGAACTACGGCGCGACGCAGGTGGATGCCGGTACGTTGGGGATCATGAATAACGTTCACGTCCCCGCCGGGCTGCTGGTTAACCTTGCTATCTGGCAGGAGCAGCCTCACTGGCCGAGCTTTATCATTGGCGCGCTGGTAATCCTGGCTTCGCTATGGGTCCATCGCCGCTGGGTCGCTCCGCACTCCGTACAAACGGCAGATGATCGCAAGCGTGATTCCGCGCTGAGCGAATAAACGCTTCTGTTACCGGCTGGCGTTGCTCGCCATCGCGCACCGCGGCGTACAGCCGGCTCCACAGTCCTTCTCCCAGGGTTTTGGTGACAATCAAACCCTGGCGTTCAAAACTTTCCACCACCCAGTGCGGCAGGGCGGCAATACCCATTCGCGCGGCGACCATCTGAATCAGCAGCAGCGTGTTATCGACGCTTTTCAACTGCGGGCTGATCCCCGCCGGTTGCAGGAAGTGGCGCCAGATATCCAGTCGCCCGCGCTGTACCGGATAAATCAGTAACGTTTCCGCAGCCAGATCTTCCGGCGAGATGCGCGTTTTCGCCGCCAGCGGATGTTCCGGAGCTAACACCAGACGAACTTCATAATCAAACATCGGTGAATAGTGCAGGCCGCTACGCGGCAAAATATCTGAGGTCATCACCAGATCGAGTTCGCCCTGCTGCAGGGCAGGCTGCGGGTCAAAAGTGACGCCGGACTGAAAATCAACCTCCACCAGCGGCCAGCGGGCGCGGAAGCTTTCCAGCGCCGGGGTGAGCCACTGAATGCAGCTATGGCACTCGATCGCCAGCCGCAGACGGGTCTGCTGAGGTTCGTTGCAGTCCTGCAACGCGCGGGCGATCTGCGGCAGCACCTGATTGGCTAACTGCAGCAGAATTTCCCCTTGCGGCGTAAAGCGCAGCGGCTGGCTTTTACGCACAAATAAACGGAAGCCAAGGCGCTGTTCCAGATCGCTAAACTGGTGGGACAGGGCCGACTGGGTTTGGTGCAGGGCTGCCGCCGCGCCCGCCAGCGAACCGCTGTTCCGCAACGCCTGTAGCGTTTTCAGGTGTTTAATCTCGATCATGAATGTCCTTCACTTCGGCATGAATAATTTGCGCTTGAGGAATATACAGTACTTGCGAATTATAGCGGTGTAAACATCTGGATGGCTAAATATAAAAAATTCCATAAGGGGCATAACATGACAATCCTCAATCACACCCTCGGTTTTCCTCGCGTTGGCCTTCGCCGCGAGCTGAAAAAAGCGCAAGAGAGCTACTGGGCGGGCAACGCCACGCGTGAAGAGCTGCTGGCGGTAGGTCGCGATCTGCGCGCTCGTCACTGGGAGCAGCAGAAACAGGCGGGCATTGATCTGCTGCCGGTGGGCGATTTTGCCTGGTACGACCATGTTCTGACCACCAGCCTGCTGCTGGGCAACGTGCCGGCTCGTCATCAGAACAAAGACGGCACCGTCGATATCGATACCCTGTTCCGCATTGGTCGCGGCCGCGCGCCGACCGGTCAACCCGCTGCCGCCGCGGAAATGACCAAGTGGTTCAACACCAACTATCACTACATGGTGCCGGAATTTGTCCAGGGCCAACAGTTCAAGCTGAGCTGGACCCAACTGCTGGATGAAGTGGACGAAGCGCTGGCGCTGGGCCACAAGATTAAGCCTGTACTACTGGGGCCGGTAACCTATCTGTGGCTGGGCAAAGTAAAAGGCGAACAGTTTGATCGTCTAAGCCTGTTGAACGATATCCTTCCGGTTTACCAGCTGGTACTGGGCGAGCTGGAGAAACGCGGCATTGAGTGGGTGCAGATTGATGAGCCGGCGCTAGTTCTGGAGCTGCCGCAAGCATGGCTGGATGCCTTTAAACCGGCTTATGAAGCCCTGCAGGGGCAGGTAAAACTACTGCTGACTACCTATTTTGAAGGGATCACCGACAACCTTGATGTTATCACCGCGCTGCCGGTACAGGGGCTACACGTCGATCTGGTACACGGCAAAGATGAGGTGGCTGAACTACATAAACGCCTGCCGGCCGACTGGCTGTTATCCGCCGGGCTGATCAATGGTCGTAACGTCTGGCGCGCCGATCTCACGGAAAAATATGCGCAAATTAAGTCGCTTGTCGGTCAACGTGAGCTATGGGTCGCCTCTTCCTGCTCCTTGCTGCATAGCCCGATCGATCTGAGCGTAGAGACCCGTCTTGATGCCGAAGTAAAAAGTTGGTTTGCTTTCGCCCTGCAGAAGTGTGGCGAACTGGCGCTGCTACGCGACGCGCTGAACAGCGGTGATACGACGGCGATCGAGGCGTGGAGCGCGCCAATTCAGGCTCGTCGCCATTCGACTCGCGTACACAACGCGGCAGTGGAAAAACGGCTGGCGGCAATCACTGCTCAGGACAGCCAGCGCACCAGCCCTTATGCCGAGCGCGCACAGGCGCAGCGCAAACGCTTTAACCTGCCAGCATGGCCGACGACGACGATCGGTTCATTCCCGCAGACAACCGAAATTCGTACCCTACGTCTGGACTTCAAAAAGGGCAATCTTGACGCCAGCCATTATCGGACGGGTATTGCCGAACATATTAAGCAGGCGATCGTCGAACAAGAACGTCTGGGTTTAGACGTGCTGGTGCACGGAGAAGCCGAGCGAAACGACATGGTGGAGTATTTCGGTGAGCATCTGGACGGTTTCATCTTCACGCAAAACGGTTGGGTGCAAAGCTATGGCTCTCGCTGCGTGAAGCCGCCGGTGGTTATCGGCGATGTCAGCCGTCCGCAAGCGATCACCGTCGAATGGGCGAAGTACGCGCAGTCTCTTACCGACAAGCCGGTCAAAGGCATGTTGACCGGTCCGGTAACCATTCTGTGCTGGTCCTTCCCGCGCGAGGATGTCAGCCGCGAAACAATCGCGAAGCAGATTGCGCTGGCGCTGCGCGATGAAGTGGCGGATCTGGAGGCGGCCGGTATCGGTATTATCCAGATTGATGAACCGGCACTGCGCGAAGGTCTGCCGCTGAAACGCAGCGATTGGGATGCTTATTTACAGTGGGGCGTCGAAGCTTTCCGCATCAATGCCGCGGTTGCTAAGGATGACACCCAGATTCATACCCACATGTGTTATTGCGAGTTCAATGACATCATGGACTCTATCGCCGCGCTGGATGCCGATGTGATCACCATTGAAACCTCGCGTTCCGACATGGAACTGCTGGAATCGTTTGAAGAGTTTGAATATCCAAACGAAATCGGCCCGGGCGTTTATGATATCCACTCGCCAAACGTGCCGAGCGTGGAGTGGATTGAAGGGTTGCTGGAGAAAGCCGCGCAGCGTATCCCGGCGGAGCGCTTGTGGGTTAATCCGGACTGCGGCCTGAAAACCCGCGGCTGGCCGGAAACCCGCGCCGCGCTGGCGAACATGGTGCAAGCGGCGCAAAATCTGCGCGAATCAGCCTGATAGATACGCGGAAAACAACAGAGGAGGCCACGGCCTCCTCTTTTCATGTATCAGGCGAGTTACCCTTTTTTACCGCCATATTGAGCAAACCAGGCCAGCATCCGCTGCCAGCCATCTTTGGCTGACTCTTCGTGATAGCTGGCGCGATAGTCGGCATTAAAGGCGTGATCGGCCTCGGGATAGACCACGATCTCGGCGTTCGCATTTGCCGCCCGCAGCGCCTGGCGCATGGTCTCGACGGTATCCTGCGGAATACTGGCGTCTTTAGCGCCGTACAGGCCAAGTACCGGCGCGTTGAGATCGACCGCGATATCCACCGGGTGTTTTGGCGAATTCAGCGATTTTTCTCCCACCAGTTTGCCATACCAGGCGACGCCTGCCTTCAACTGCGGGTTATGCGCGGCATACAGCCAGGTAATGCGCCCACCCCAGCAAAAACCGGTGATCAGCAGACGATGGGCATCGCCGCCGTGGCGCGCCGCCCAGCTGGCGACGTGGTCGAGATCCGCCAGCACCTGTGCGTCCGGCACCTTAGTGACCAGTTCTTTGAACAGGGTAGGGATATCGTTGTACTCATTCGGATCGCCCTGGCGGAAGTAGAGTTCTGGCGCAATCGCCAGATAGCCTTCCTGCGCCAGGCGGCGGCACAGATCGCGAATATGTTCATGTACGCCGAAAATCTCCTGCACCACGATAACGATCGGCAGCGGGCCGTCGGCGTTTTTCGGGCGGGCGTGATAGGCTGGCATATTCTCGCCCTGCGATGGGATCGAGGTTTCTCCGGCGACAATCTGCTCATCCGACGTATGGACGGCGGTCGAGGCGTGCGGCGAGGCTGCAGGTGCGAATCCAGGTTGCTTGGTGGTGGTCATGGTATTCTCCGTACCCTTATTTATTAGCGCAACACTAACTATAGACCCTTTAGTTCGGGCGGTAATAAAGCACAGTGCCTGAAAGCGGCTATCTTTTGTTCTGTGACCGTGAATATAACTTGTTAATGTGATGTAAATCACTATTTGTTGAAAAACAAATGCAATCATTGTTATGCATGGTGACCATAATCACAAAAATAAGCGAGTGGCTTCTGTAAAGTACCCTTTTGCTTCTGCTGATACTTCGACCCACAGAGGAGTTTTTTATGTCCAAGTCTGATGTTTTTCATCTCGGCCTCACTAAGAACGATTTACAAGGGGCTACGCTGGCTATCGTCCCTGGCGATCCGGAGCGTGTGGAAAAGATCGCCGCGCTGATGGATAAGCCGGTTAAGCTGGCATCACATCGTGAATTTACCTCCTGGCGCGCTGAGCTGGATGGCAAACCGGTGATTGTTTGCTCCACCGGTATCGGTGGCCCGTCGACCTCTATCGCCGTGGAAGAGCTGGCGCAGCTGGGGGTTCGTACCTTCCTGCGTATCGGCACCACCGGGGCGATTCAGCCGCACATCAACGTTGGTGATGTGCTGGTGACGACCGGTTCTGTCCGTCTGGATGGCGCCAGCCTGCACTTTGCGCCGATGGAGTTTCCGGCCGTTGCTGACTTCGCTTGTACCACCGCGCTGGTGGAAGCGGCGAAATCAATTGGTGCGACCACCCATATCGGTGTAACAGCCTCCTCTGATACCTTCTATCCAGGCCAGGAGCGTTACGACACCTTCTCCGGCCGTGTCGTGAGCCGCTTCAAAGGCTCAATGGAAGAGTGGCAGGCAATGGGCGTCATGAACTATGAAATGGAATCCGCTACGCTGCTGACCATGTGCGCCAGCCAGGGCCTGCGCGCCGGGATGGTGGCAGGGGTTATCGTCAACCGTACCCAGCAAGAGATCCCTAACGCCGAAACCATGAAGCAAACCGAAAGCCACGCGGTGAAAATCGTTGTGGAAGCGGCGCGCCGCCTGCTGTAGTTCTTCACTTTTTCTCGCAAGGCCGGACCCTCCGGCCTTTCTTTTTTGCGTAGCGCCTCGCAGGAAAATCCTTTTCAACTGGACGTTTGTACAGCACAATTCTATTTTGTGTCGTAAGTGGTTGCCGGGGAGGCGTTGTGGATATCTCTATTGTGATAAGCGCCGTGGTGGCGCTGGCGGCAGGGTTAGTCGTTGGCTGGCTGGCGACAAAAGCCCGCGCCGATCAAATCCGTGCCGATCTCATTGAAGAGCGCCGCGAGCTGGATATCGAACTTAGCGCCGCACGTCAGCAGCTGGTGCAGGAATCGCACTGGCGCGATGAGTGCGAACTTCTCAACAACGAGCTGCGCAGCCTGCGTGATATCAACACCTCGCTGGAGGCCGACCTGCGGGAAGTGACCACTCGTCTGGAATCTACACAGCTACACGCCGAAGATAAAATCCGCCAGATGGTCAACAGCGAGCAGCGCCTGAGCGAGCAGTTTGAAAACCTGGCGAATCGCATATTCGAACACAGCAACCGCCGGGTTGATGAACAAAACCGGCAGAGCCTGCATGGCCTGCTGACGCCGCTCCGGGAACAGCTCGACGGCTTTCGTCGCCAGGTTCAGGACAGCTTCGGCCAGGAGGCGCGTGAGCGCCACACGCTGGCGCACGAAATCCGCAACCTGCAACAGCTGAACGCACAGATGGCGCAAGAGGCGTTAAACCTGACGAAAGCGCTGAAGGGCGATAACAAAACCCAGGGCAACTGGGGAGAAGTGGTGCTAACCCGCGTGCTGGAGGCCTCCGGCCTGCGCGAAGGCTATGAGTATCAAACACAGGTCAGCATCGAAACCGATAACCGCTCGCGGATGCAGCCGGATGTTATCGTGCGCCTGCCGCAGGGCAAAGACGTGGTTATCGACGCCAAAATGACGCTGGTCGCCTATGAGCGTTATTTCAACGCTGACGACGACTACACCCGCGAAGCGGCGCTACAGGAGCATATTGCCTCGGTACGTAACCATATTCGCCTGCTGGGCCGCAAAGATTATCAACAACTGCCGGGGTTACGTTCGCTCGACTATGTATTGATGTTTATCCCCGTCGAGCCGGCGTTCCTGCTGGCTATCGACCGTCAGCCTGAGCTTATCAGCGAGGCGCTGAAGAACAATATTATGTTAGTTAGCCCAACAACCCTGTTAGTGGCGCTGCGCACTATCGCTAATTTGTGGCGCTATGAGCATCAAAGCCGTAACGCGCAGAAAATCGCCGAGCGCGCCGGGCGCCTGTACGACAAGATGCGGCTGTTTGTCGACGATATGTCGGCCATCGGCCAAAGCCTTGATAAAGCGCAGGATAACTATCGCCAGGCGATGAAAAAGCTCGCCTCGGGGCGCGGCAACCTGCTGGTACAGGCCGAGTCATTCCGTGGCCTGGGCGTCGAGGTTAAACGCGAGATTAATCCTGATTTAGTCGAACAAGCCACGGCGCAGGATGACGAATACCGCCTTGAGGAAGATGAAAATTTACCGCAGGAAGATGTGTTTAGTGCCGATTCCGCGTCTGTAGCGAGAGCAAACGAGCACGTCAGGCCAAGCTGAAACGTATGGGAAATGGCCTGAATCTGTTACACTCGCTGAACATTTTCTTGATAAGTAAGCGGGCATAGAGATGGTTGAGGATTCACAAGAAACGACGCATTTTGGCTTTCAAACGGTAGCCAAAGAGCAGAAGGCGGACATGGTGGCGCATGTATTCCATTCTGTCGCTGCAAAATATGATGTGATGAACGACTTAATGTCGTTCGGGATTCATCGCTTGTGGAAGCGCTTCACCATCGACTGCAGCGGCGTGCGTCGTGGGCAAACCGTGCTGGACTTAGCGGGCGGTACCGGCGACCTGACGGCGAAGTTTTCCCGTCTGGTGGGTGAAACCGGTCGCGTGATGCTCGCCGATATCAACGATTCGATGCTCAAAATGGGCCGCGAAAAACTGCGTAACATCGGTATTGTCGGTAACGTCGAATACGTTCAGGCCAACGCCGAAGCGCTGCCGTTTGCGGATAACACCTTTGACTGCATCACCATCTCCTTTGGCCTGCGTAACGTTACCGATAAAGACAAAGCGCTGCGTTCAATGTACCGCGTGCTGAAACCGGGCGGACGTTTGCTGGTTCTGGAGTTCTCCAAACCGATTCTCGAACCACTGAGCAAAGCCTACGACGCTTACTCCTTCCACGTGCTGCCGAAAGTCGGCGAACTGGTGGCAAACGATGCGGAAAGCTATCGCTATCTGGCGGAATCCATCCGCATGCATCCCGATCAGGAGACCCTGAAAGGCATGATGCAGGAGGCGGGTTTTGAAAGCGTCGACTACTACAACCTGACGGCAGGTATTGTCGCGCTACACCGCGGCTATAAGTTCTGACAGGAGGGACGCTATGCCTTTCGCACCACTGGTTACCGCTGGCATCGAAACGGTTCTTAATACTTTTCTCTGGCGCGACCGCGCGCTTAAACCGGCGCGTCAACGCCTGCTGGGGAAAGTGCTGCGCGTAGAGCTCAAAGAGCTGTCGGCGCCTGTCGTGCTGGCCTATAGCGAGCAGCAAATCGACGTGCTCGGCGCATGGGAAGGCGAAGCTGACTGTACCGTAATTACCCGCCTGAGCGTGCTGCCGCAGCTGCGTAACCGCCAGCAGTTGACCGCGCTGATTCGCAGCGGCGATCTGGAAGTGCAGGGCGACCTGCAGGTTGTGCAGAACATGGTCGCGCTTTGCGATCTGGCGGAGTTCGATCCGGCAGAGCTGCTGGCGCCGTATACCGGCGATATCGTCGCTGAAGGGGTTGGCAAGGTACTTCGCGGCGGCGCGCGCTTCCTGCTGCAGGGCGCGCAAAGCCAGCAGCGCTACGTCGCTGAAGCGATTACCGAAGAGTGGCGACTGGCGCCGGGCCCGTTAGAGATGGCCTGGTTTGCTGAAGAATCCGCCGCCGTGGAACGCGCGCTGGCCGCACTGGAAAAACGGCTGGAAACGCTGGAGGGCAAATGACGCCAGGAGAATTACGGCGCCTGTATTTTATCATCCGCACCTTTTTGAGTTACGGGCTTGATGAGCTCATTCCCAAAATGCGTATCACGTTGCCGCTGCGCATCTGGCGGCGAATGTTGTTCTGGATGCCGAATCGCCACAAAGATAAACCGCTGGGTCAACGCTTACGCCTGGCGCTGCAGGAGCTGGGCCCGGTGTGGATTAAGTTCGGCCAGATGCTCTCCACCCGCCGCGACCTGTTCCCGCCGCAAATCGCCGATCAGCTGGCGCTGCTGCAAGATCGCGTCGCGCCTTTTGATGGCAAATTGGCAAAACAACAGATCGAACAAGCGATGGGCGGGCTGCCCATTGAAGCCTGGTTCGATGATTTCGCCATTGAGCCGCTCGCCTCCGCATCTATCGCTCAGGTCCATACCGCGCGTCTGAAAGACAACGGCAAAGAGGTTGTCATCAAGGTCATCCGCCCGGATATCCTGCCGGTGATCAAAGCGGACATGAAATTAATCTACCGCCTGGCGCGCTGGGTGCCTCGTCTGCTGCCGGATGGCCGCCGTCTGCGTCCGCAGGAAGTCGTCCGCGAATATGAAAAAACGCTGATGGACGAGCTGAACCTTCTACGCGAGTCGGCTAATGCTATTCAGCTACGGCGCAATTTCGAAGACAGCCCAATGCTATACGTGCCGGAAGTCTATTCCGATTACTGTAGCGAAGGCATGATGGTGATGGAGCGGATCTACGGTATTCCGGTTTCCGATGTCGCCGCGCTGGAAGCCCAGGGCACCAACATGCAGTTGCTGGCGGAGCGTGGGGTGCAGGTCTTCTTTACCCAGGTGTTCCGCGACAGCTTTTTCCATGCGGATATGCATCCGGGTAATATTTTCGTTAGCTACGATCATCCGCATGACCCGCAATATATCGGTATCGACTGCGGTATCGTCGGCTCGCTGAACAAAGACGATAAGCGTTATCTCGCAGAAAACTTCATCGCTTTCTTCAACCGCGATTATCGTAAGGTTGCCGAGCTGCACGTCGATTCCGGCTGGGTGCCGCCTGACACCAACGTTGAAGAGTTTGAGTTTGCGATTCGCACCGTGTGCGAGCCCATCTTTGAAAAGCCGCTGGCGGAAATCTCCTTCGGCCACGTATTGCTGAATCTGTTTAATACCGCGCGGCGTTTCAACATGGAAGTCCAGCCGCAGCTGGTTTTGCTTCAGAAGACATTACTTTACGTAGAAGGGGTAGGTCGTCAGCTCTATCCTCAGTTAGACTTGTGGAAAACGGCGAAGCCTTTTCTCGAGTCGTGGATTAAGGATCAGGTCGGTATTCCCGCGCTGGTGCGTGCGTTTAAAGAAAAAGCGCCGTTCTGGATTGAACGAATGCCGGAAATTCCTGAGCTGGTGTACCAAAGCCTGCAGCAGAGCAAACAGCTGCAGACCAGCGTCGATACCATCGTGCGCGACTTCCAGGTGCGCCACGTGCGCCAGGGGCAGTCCCGTTATCTGTTTGGTATAGGCGCCGTTTTGCTTTTAAGCGGTACGCTGTTATTTATCCACCGCCCGGAGTGGGGCATGATGCCTGGCTGGCTGATGGCCGGCGGCGTCGTAACCTGGCTTATTGGTTGGCGAAAAACGCGCTAACAGGTTTCGCGTTTATTCTGGCGCATTGATTCTTGCGCGAAGTCATGTGAGCGGCCTGACAAAGAGGTGTCTCACCGGATGACGTGTATAATGCGCTCTCATCATTCATCATCTGTCATAGGGGAACGTGTATGGGTGGTATCAGTATTTGGCAGTTGTTAATTGTTGTCGTCATCGTAGTTCTGCTTTTCGGGACGAAGAAGCTGAGCTCGCTGGGTTCGGATTTAGGCGCATCGATCAAGGGCTTTAAAAAAGCGATGAGCGATGACGAAAAATCTGATAAGTCCTCAGCCGATGCAGATTTTGCAGCGAAAACTATCGCTGATAAACAAGATGATGCGAAAAAAGACGAGACAAAACGCCACGACAAAGAGCAGGTGTAATTCGTGTTCGATATCGGTTTTAGTGAACTATTGCTGGTGTTCGTGATTGGCCTCATCGTATTGGGGCCACAGCGACTACCTGTCGCCGTCAAAACGGTGGCCAGCTGGATCCGTACGTTGCGCTCGCTGGCGACCACCGTACAAAATGAGCTTGCCCAGGAGCTAAAACTGCAGGAGTTTCAGGAGAGCCTGAAGAAGGTGGAAAAGGCCAGCCTGGATAATCTGACTCCGGAGCTCAAAGCCTCGATGGATGAACTGCGCGAAGCGGCTGAATCCATGAAGCGTTCCTATACCGCCCACGATCCTGAAAAGGCCAGCGACGAAGCGAACACCATTCATAATCCGGTCGTCAAAGGTAGCGAAGCGCAGCGCCAGGATGTCACGCCGGCGACGGCGGAACACCAGGTCAGCGCTCCGGCACATGCGCCGGAACCCGTTGTCGATGAGCTATCCGCTTCGTCGGCTGAAGCCCCGGCAGCTAAGGAAAAAGCCGCCGCGGCAGTGCCAGATTCTTCCCCCGCATCGAGTGATAAAGCGTAAAAAATGGGCGTAGACGAGACTCAACCGTTAATTTCTCATCTGATTGAGCTGCGTAAGCGCCTGCTCAACAGCATTATTGCCATCCTGGTGATCTTCCTGGCGTTGGTTTACTTCGCCAATGATATCTATCAACTGGTATCCGCTCCGCTTATCAGCAAAATGCCGGTAGGCGCGACGATGATCGCCACCGATGTCGCTTCTCCTTTCTTCACGCCGATCAAACTGACCTTTATGGTCTCGGTGATCCTGTCGGTACCGGTCATTCTTTATCAGGTATGGGCGTTCGTCGCGCCGGCGTTGTATAAGCATGAACGTCGGCTGGTCATGCCGCTGCTGGTTTCCAGTACGCTGCTGTTCTATATCGGTATGGCTTTCGCTTATTTCGTCGTGTTCCCGCTGGCATTTGGCTTCCTGACCCACGCCGCGCCGGAAGGGGTATTAGTTTCGACCGATATCCGTAGCTACCTCGATTTTGTCATGGCGCTGTTTATGGCTTTCGGCGTGTCGTTTGAAGTGCCGGTCGCCATCGTCCTGCTCTGCTGGATGGGCGTCACGACGCCGGAAGATTTACGTAAAAAACGGCCCTACGTGCTGGTGGGCGCCTTCGTGGTCGGTATGCTGCTGACGCCGCCGGATGTGTTCTCGCAAACGCTGTTGGCCATCCCCATGTATTGCCTGTTTGAAGTCGGGGTGTTCTTTGCCCGTTTCTACACCGGGAAACGCCTGACGCGTGACGAAGATGCCGCCGCCGAAGAGGCGGAGAGCAAAGAAGAGTAACAACGCCAACCGCCCGTCAGGGCGGTTGTCATATGGGAGTTATGATGTTTGATATTGGCGTAAATCTGACCAGCTCGCAGTTTTCCCGCGATCACGACGAGGTGGTTGCGCGCGCGCAGGCGGCGGGTGTCCAGGGGATGTTGCTGACCGGCACCAATCTGCATGAAAGCCAGCAGGCGCAGCAGATGGCTGGCCGTTACGCCAACTGCTGGTCTACCGCGGGTGTACATCCGCACGATAGCAGCACCTGGACGGAGTCGGTGGCCGAAGAAATTCACGCGCTGGCCCGCCAGCCGCAGGTGGCGGCGATTGGCGAATGCGGTCTTGATTTCAACCGTAATTTCTCAACGCCGCAGGAGCAAGAGAAGGCGTTCAGCGCCCAACTGGTGCTGGCGGCCGAGCTCTCAATGCCGGTATTTTTACACTGCCGCGACGCCCATGAACGGTTCCTTGCGCTGCTGGAGCCGTGGCTCAATAAACTGCCCGGCGCCGTGTTGCACTGCTTTACCGGAAGCCGCGCGGAAGTGCTTCAGTGTCTTGATAGAGGTTTATTTATCGGTATCACCGGTTGGGTGTGCGATGAGCGGCGGGGACTGGAGCTTCGCGAACTGTTGCCGGCGATCCCGGCGGAACGTTTGCTGCTGGAGACCGACGCGCCATATCTGTTGCCGCGCGACATGAAGCCGAAGCCCTCCTCGCGGCGCAACGAGCCCGCTTATCTGCCGCATATTCTGGCAAGCGTAGCGGGCTGGCGAGGCGAGGAAGCGCAATGGCTGGAGGAGGTTACGGATGCGAACGTCAGGAAGCTGTTTGGCGTGCGCTTTTAACCGCGCCGTCAGATTTTATAGAAGTCGGTATTTTTAACGCTTTGCAGGACCTGTTTATTCAACAGATTGAGGAGCAGCATGGAGCGTGCTTCGCCGTCGGGCTCGGTGAAGATAGCCTGCAGTCCTTCAAAAGCGCCGTCGGTGATTAACACGCTGTCGCCTTCATGAGGCGTTTCCGGGTCGGTAATGCCTTCCGGTTTATAAATGGAAAGTTGGTGAATCACCTCTGAAGGCACCACTGCCGGTTGGGCGCCAAAACGGACGAAACTGTTCACTCCGCGGGTGGCGCTGATGGTGGTGGTATGGATAACCTCGGGGTCGAATTCGACGAACAGATAGTTTGGGAACAGGGGCTCGCTGACCGTAGTACGTTTACCACGGATGATTTTTTCCAGCGCGATCGTCGGCATCAGGCAATTGACTGCCTGACGTTCAAGGTGTTCCTGGGCGCGCTGAAGCTGCCCACGTTTGCAATAAAGTAAGTACCAGGCTTGCATAATGACTCTTTCCGCTTTACTACCTGCAAGCATAACAAAAGCCTGGAACAATCGCGAAAACCATTATAAGCGAAAGCGTAAATAGCCTGTTCATTTACGCTTATTTAACAAAAGTACAGCATCGTTGCGGCGAAAATCGTATAATCAGCCGCTAGTATAGAGGTCAATAATAACTCCATGAAATACCACGATCTACGCGACTTTCTGACATTACTTGAGCAGCAGGGCGAGCTAAAACGGATAGCCCTGCCGGTCGACCCGCATCTGGAAATTACCGAAATTGCCGACCGCACTTTGCGTGCTGGCGGCCCGGCGCTGCTGTTTGAAAACCCGAAAGGCTACTCAATGCCGGTGCTGTGCAACCTGTTTGGCACGCCGCGCCGCGTGGCGCTGGGGATGGGCCAGGAAGACGTCAGTTCGCTACGGGAAGTCGGGAAGCTATTGGCCTTTCTGAAAGAGCCGGAGCCGCCAAAAGGCTTCCGCGATCTGTTTGATAAGCTGCCGCAGTTCAAGCAAGTGCTGAATATGCCGACCAAACGTCTGCGCGGCGCGCCTTGTCAGCAAAAAATCATCCAGGGCGATGACGTCGATCTCAACAAAATACCGATTATGACCTGCTGGCCGGAAGATGCCGCGCCGTTGATTACCTGGGGGCTGACGGTGACCCGAGGCCCGCATAAAGAGCGGCAAAATCTGGGTATTTATCGCCAGCAGCTGATCGGCAAAAATAAACTCATCATGCGGTGGTTGTCCCACCGCGGCGGCGCCCTGGATTTCCAGGAGTGGTGCGCGGCGCATCCCGGCGAGCGTTTCCCGGTATCCGTGGCGCTTGGCGCCGATCCAGCGACCATTCTGGGCGCGGTGACGCCGGTGCCCGATACCCTGTCGGAATATGCTTTCGCAGGCCTGCTGCGCGGCACCAAGACCGAAGTGGTGAAGTGCGTTTCCAATGACCTTGAAGTGCCGGCTAGCGCGGAAATTGTGCTTGAAGGCTATATTGAGGCCGGCGAGATGGCGCCGGAAGGGCCGTACGGCGATCATACCGGCTACTACAATGAAGTGGACAGCTTCCCGGTATTTACGGTGACCCATATTACCCAGCGCGAAGACGCGATTTATCATTCGACCTATACCGGTCGCCCGCCGGATGAACCCGCGGTGCTGGGCGTGGCACTGAACGAAGTCTTTGTGCCGATTCTGCAAAAGCAGTTCCCGGAAATCGTCGACTTCTATCTGCCGCCGGAAGGATGTTCCTATCGCCTGGCGGTGGTCACCATGAAAAAACAGTACGCCGGTCATGCCAAGCGCGTGATGATGGGCGTCTGGTCGTTCCTGCGCCAGTTCATGTATACCAAGTTCGTGATTGTTTGCGACGATGACGTGAACGCGCGCGACTGGAACGACGTGATTTGGGCTATTACTACCCGTATGGACCCGGCTCGTGATACGGTACTGGTAGAAAATACGCCAATAGATTATCTGGATTTTGCCTCGCCGGTTTCCGGCCTGGGTTCAAAAATGGGGCTGGATGCCACAAATAAATGGCCTGGCGAAACCCAGCGTGAATGGGGTCGTCCAATCAAAAAAGATCCTGAGGTGACGGCGCGCATCGACGCCATCTGGGATGAACTGGCCATCTTTAAATAACAGTAAGCGGGGCTAACGCCGCTGTTTTGCTCTATAGACCCGACAGAGGGGACGCATGACAACCTTAAGCTGTAAAGTGACCTCGGTGGAGGCGATTACCGATACCGTGTATCGCGTTCGATTAGTACCGGAAGCGGCATTCTCTTTCCGCGCCGGCCAGTATCTGATGGTGGTGATGGACGAGCGCGACAAGCGTCCGTTTTCTATGGCTTCCACGCCGTCAGAGCATGAGTTTATCGAGCTGCATATCGGTGCTTCTGAACTCAATCTGTATGCGATGGCGGTGATGGATCGCATTCTGAAAGAGCGTGAAATTGAGGTTGATATTCCGCATGGCGAAGCGTGGCTGCGCGATGACGAAGATCGTCCGCTGATTCTGATCGCCGGTGGTACCGGATTCTCTTATGTGCGTTCTATTCTGTTAACCGCGCTGGCGCGTAACCCGGATCGCGATATCGCCATTTATTGGGGCGGCCGCGAGGCTAAACATCTGTACGATCTGGCCGAGCTGGAAGCGTTAAGCATCAAGCATCCGAATCTGCGCATCGAGCCGGTGGTCGAGCAGCCGGAAGAAGGATGGCGCGGCCGTTCCGGTACGGTACTGACTGCGGTGCTGCAGGATTACGGTACGCTGGCCGAGCATGATATTTACATTGCCGGTCGCTTTGAGATGGCCAAGATTGCCCGCGACCTGTTCTGTAATGAACGCGGCGCGCGCGAAGACCGCCTGTTTGGCGATGCGTTTGCCTTTATCTGAAAATAAAAAACCCGCCCCTGACAGGCGGGAAGAACGGCAACTAAACCCCCTCTAATCCATTATTGCCTGTTGGCTGGCAGGCAATAATGGCATCGAGTTTTTTACCTACATCCGCTCAAATACGGTGGCGATCCCCTGGCCTAAACCGATGCACATGGTTGCCAGACCGAACTGCGCGTCTTTACGTTCCATCTGATTGATCAAGGTGGTGCTAATACGCGCCCCGGAACAGCCCAACGGGTGGCCGAGCGCGATCGCGCCGCCGTTAAGGTTGATCTTCTCGTCAATCTGCTCCATTAACCCCAGATCTTTAATACACGGCAGGATCTGCGCGGCAAACGCTTCATTCATTTCAAAGACGTCGATATCGCTGGTGGATAATCCCGCTTTTTTCAGCGCCAGCTTTGAAGCCGGAACCGGGCCATAACCCATAATGGACGGGTCGCAGCCGACTACCGCCATTGAGCGGACGCGAGCGCGTGGCTTCAGCCCCAGCTCACGGGCGCGGCTTTCGCTCATCAGCAGCATCGCCGCCGCGCCGTCGGAAAGTGCGGAAGAGGTGCCCGCTGTTACCGTGCCGGTCACCGGATCGAAAGCCGGTCTCAGCGCCGCCAGCGCTTCGACGGTGGTTTCCGGACGGATCACTTCGTCGTAATTGAAGGATTTCAACACACCATCGGCATCGTGACCGCCGGTCGGGATGATCTCCGCTTTAAATGCTCCGGATTGCGTCGCCGCCCAGGCGCGAGCGTGAGAGCGTGCGGCGAATTGATCCTGCATTTCGCGGCTAATGCCGTGCAGACGCGCCAGCATTTCCGCGGTCAGCCCCATCATACCGGCGGCTTTCGCCACATTACGGCTAAGGCCCGGATGGAAATCGACACCGTGGCTCATTGGTACATGGCCCATGTGCTCAACGCCGCCAATCAGGCAGACGCTGGCGTCGCCGGTCATGATCATTCGGGCGGCATCATGCAGCGCCTGCATGGAGGAACCGCACAGGCGGTTAACCGTTGTCGCTGGTACCGAGTGCGGGATTTCCGCCAGCAGCGCGGTGTTACGGGCAATGTTGAAACCCTGCTCCAGCGTTTGTTGCACGCAGCCCCAGTAAATATCGTCAATCGCGCTCGCCTCAAGGGACGGGTTACGCGAAAGCAGGCTTCGCATCAGGTGTGCGGAGAGGTCTTCCGCGCGCACGTTGCGAAAGGCGCCGCCCTTTGAACGGCCCATCGGGGTGCGAATTGCATCGACAATGACAACCTGTTCCATTGTGACTCCTTAAGCCGTTTTCAGTTCGCCAACCGGACGGGCTGGTTCTACTGGAGGATAATACGCTTCGTTATGACGGGCCTTGTTACGCAGACCCTCCGGCACGGTATAAAGCGGGCCGAGGTGCTGGTATTGCTGCGCCATATCGAGATATTTTGCGCTGCCGATGGTGTCCAGCCAGCGGAATGCGCCGCCGTGGAACGGAGGGAAGCCCAGGCCGTATACCAGCGCCATATCCGCTTCCGCCGGGCTGGCGATGATGCCTTCTTCCAGGCAACGAACAACTTCGTTAACCATTGGGATCATCATACGGGCGATAATCTCTTCATCGCTGAAATCGCGCTTCGGCTGGCTGACTTCGGCCAGCAGACTATCGACCGCGGCGTCTTCTTCTTTTTTCGGTTTGCCTTTACTGTCTTCTTTATAACGCCAGAAACCGAGGCCGTTCTTCTGGCCGAAACGGTTGGCGTCAAACAGCGCGTCGATCGCATCGCGATAATCTTTCTGCATTCGCTGTGGGAACCCCGCCGCCATGACCGCCTGGGCATGGTGCGCGGTATCGATGCCGACAACATCCAGCAGATAGGCCGGGCCCATCGGCCAGCCAAACTGTTTTTCCATTACTTTATCGACTTTGCGGAAGTCCGCGCCGTCGCGCAGCAGCTGGCTGAAGCCTGCGAAGTAGGGGAACAGGACGCGGTTGACGAAGAAGCCGGGACAATCATTCACCACGATCGGCGTTTTGCCCATTTTGCTGGCCCAGGCCACGACTTTGGCAATGGTCTTATCCGAAGTTTTCTCACCGCGGATCACTTCAACCAGCGGCATGCGATGTACCGGGTTAAAGAAATGCATACCACAGAAATTCTCCGGGCGCTGCAGAACGCTGGCCAGCTCGCTGATAGGAATCGTTGAGGTGTTGGAAGCCAGCACGGTGTCCGGACGCACTTTCTCTTCGGTTTCCGCCAGTACCGCTTTCTTCACTTTCGGGTTTTCCACCACCGCTTCAACGACGACGTCCACGCGGTCAAAACCGCTATATTCCAGCGTTGGCTGAATGGTGCTAATCACTCCGGCCAGCTTCAGGCCGTCGATTTTTCCGCGTTCCAGCTGTTTATTCAGCAGCTTCGCCGCTTCGGTCATGCCAAGGGTCAGCGATTTGTCGCTGATGTCTTTCATCACCACCGGCACGCCTTTCCAGGCTGACTGATAAGCAATGCCACCACCCATAATGCCGGCGCCTAATACGGCGGCGTGCTTCGGTGTTTCGACATCTTTGGTCAGCTTTTTCGCTTTCGCTTTGACGTACTGGTCGTTAAGGAAGATGCCGACCAGCGCGCGCGCTTCGTTGGTGTGCGCCAGTGGGACAAAACTCTGGTTTTCCAGCTTCAGCGCGTCGTCACGACCAAGACGCGCGGCGGCTTCGATGGTTTTTACCGCGGTGATCGGCGCCGGATAATGTTTTCCAGCGGTTTGCGCGACCATGCCTTTGGCAATAGTAAAGCTCATGGCGGCTTCAACTTTGCTGAGCTTCAGCGGTTCCAGTTTCGGCTGACGTTTGGCTTTCCAGTCCAGATCGCCATTAATCGCCTGACGCAGAATCGCCAGCGCGCCGTGATGCAGTTTTTCCGCGGCAACAATGCCGTCAACGAGGCCAATTTTCAGCGCTTGATCGGCACCGACGTCTTTACCGGCGGCAATAATTTCCAGCGCGCTATCGGCACCGAGCAGGCGCGGCAGACGTACGGAACCGCCGAAGCCAGGCATAATGCCCAACTTGGTTTCCGGCAGGCCGATGCGAAGATCCGGCGTCGCGAGGCGATAGTCGGTCGCCAGCACGCATTCGCAGCCGCCGCCCAGCGCATAGCCGTTAACCGCTGACAGCGTAGGAACCGGTAAATCTTCCAGGCGATTGAAGACGCTATTGGCAAAGTGCAGCCACTGGCTCAACTGTTCTTCCGGCACCAGGAATAGCGAAAGGAATTCGGTGATATCGGCGCCGACGATAAAGGCCGCTTTTTCAGAGCGCAGCAGCAGCCCTTTGAGATCTTGTTGTTTTTCGAGTACGTCCAGCGCGTGACCGAGGCTGGCAACGGTTGCAGTATCAAGCTTGTTAACCGAGCCGGGGGCGTCGAAAACCAGTTCGGCAATGCCATCTTCCAGCCAGTCGAGGTACAGGGTGTCGCCTTTGTAGAGCATGTCAGTCTCCTGAATCCAGCAATATGATCTGGTCATACCAGATGAATCGGAGTGTGGAATTTATGTTAAGAAAATGCAAATTACTCTTTAAATAATTGCTGGTCGGATCACATCCGGTAGAAATCACCCGGCCTGGAACCAATGTGCTAAGATGCGGAGAATCACGATCCAATAAAAGCAAAGGATAAAAGATGGAATCACTGGCCGCGCTTTATAAAAATCATATCGTTACCCTACAAGAACGTACCCGCAAAGTATTAGACCGCTTCAAGCTGGATGCTCTGCTGATCCACTCCGGCGAGCTGATTAATGTCTTCCTCGACGATCATCCGTATCCGTTTAAAGTTAACCCGCAATTTAAGGCGTGGGTGCCGGTGACCCAGGTGCCAAACTGCTGGCTGCTGGTGGATGGCGTGAATAAACCGAAGCTGTGGTTCTATCTGCCGGTCGATTACTGGCACAACGTTGAGCCGCTGCCGACCTCTTTCTGGACCGAAGAAGTGGACGTGATTGCGTTGCCGAAAGCCGACGGCATTGGTGGTCAACTGCCCGCGGCGCGTGGCAATATTGCGTATATCGGCCCGGTGCCGGAGCGTGCTATCGGTCTGGAGATCGCGGCAGACAAAATCAACCCGAAAGGCGTTATCGACTATCTGCATTATTATCGCGCTTACAAAACCGACTATGAGCTGGCTTGTATGCGTGAAGCGCAGAAATCGGCGGTCAACGGCCATCGCGCGGCCCACGAAGCTTTCCAGTCGGGGATGAGCGAGTTCGATATTAATCAGGCTTACCTGACGGCGACCGGTCATCGCGATACCGATGTTCCTTACAGCAACATCGTGGCGCTGAATGAGCATGCGGCCGTATTGCATTACACCAAGCTGGATCACCGTGCGCCAACCGAGATGCGCAGCTTCCTGTTGGATGCCGGCGCAGAGTACAACGGCTATGCCGCGGACCTGACGCGTACCTGGGCAGGTCACAGCGACAACGACTTCGCGCAGCTGATTAAAGACGTTAACGACGAACAGCTGGCGTTGATCAGCACCATGAAGGCCGGCACCAGCTACGTTGATTACCATATTCAGTTCCATCAGCGCATCGCAAAGCTGCTGCGTAAACACCAGTTAGTGACCGGCATGAGCGAAGAGGCGATGGTGGAAAACGATCTGACCGGGCCGTTTATGCCGCACGGGATTGGTCATCCGCTGGGCCTGCAGGTTCATGATGTCGCCGGTTTCATGCAGGACGATACCGGTACGCATCTGGCGGCGCCGTCGAAGTATCCTTACCTGCGCTGCACCCGTATTCTTGAACCGCGTATGGTGTTGACCATCGAACCAGGCATCTACTTTATTGAGTCGCTGTTGGCGCCATGGCGTGAAGGGCAGTTCAGCAAGCACTTCAACTGGCAGAAAATTGAAGCCATGAAGCCGTTTGGCGGGATCCGTATCGAAGATAACGTGGTGGTTCACGAAAACAGTATCGAAAATATGACGCGCGATCTGAAACTGGCGTAATGGAAAGTTGGTTGGTGCCGGCCGCGCCGGTGAGCGTTGTTGAAGAGATCAAAAAGAGCCGTTTCATAACGCTGTTGGCGCATACCGACGGCGTGGCGGCGGCGAAAGCGTTTGTCGAATCGGTCAGGGCTGAGCACCCGGACGCTCGTCACCACTGTGTGGCATGGGTTGCCGGGCCTCCTGATGATTCACAGCAGCTGGGTTTCTCTGACGATGGCGAACCGGCGGGAACGGCAGGTAAACCCATGCTGGCGCAGCTGATGGGCAGCGGCGTCGGCGAGATAACCGCGGTGGTGGTGCGCTACTACGGTGGTATTCTGCTGGGTACCGGCGGCCTGGTGAAGGCCTATGGCGGCGGCGTCCATCAGGCGCTTGCGCAGTTGAAAACGCAGCGCAAGACGCCGTTAACCGCATATACTTTGCAATGTGAATACGGACAGCTAGCCGGGGTAGAAGCGCTGCTGGCGCAGTTCTCGGGCATTATTGTGGAAAGCGAATATCAGGCGTCTGTGCAACTGCGTGTCGCGCTTCCGCAAGCTGAAGTGGCCCCTTTTTCAACAAAACTGGCTGATTTTAGTCGTGGTTCATTGCAATTACTGAAGATTGACGAATAATCCCCACCTGATTTTTTTGTAACCCAAAGGAAGCGCCACAGATGCATTTTCGCGCGATAACCCGAATCGTTGGACTGTTGGTCATCTTATTTTCGGGGACGATGATTGTCCCGGGATTAGTGGCCCTGATATATCGCGATGGCGCGGGGCGAGCTTTCACCCAAACCTTCTTTGTTGCCCTGGCGATCGGCTCCATGCTGTGGTGGCCGAACCGTAAGCAAAAAGGCGAACTGAAATCCCGCGAAGGGTTTCTGATTGTCGTGCTGTTCTGGACCGTGCTGGGCAGCGTCGGTGCGTTACCGTTTATCTTTGCTGAACAGCCTAATCTGACGGTGACGGATGCCTTTTTTGAATCCTTCTCCGGCTTAACCACTACCGGTGCGACGACGCTGGTGGGGCTGGACTCACTGCCTCATGCCATCCTGTTCTATCGCCAGATGCTGCAGTGGTTCGGCGGTATGGGGATCATCGTGCTGGCGGTGGCGATTTTGCCTATCCTCGGCGTCGGGGGGATGCAGCTCTACCGGGCGGAAATGCCGGGCCCGTTGAAAGATAATAAGATGCGCCCGCGTATCGCCGAGACGGCAAAAACGCTGTGGCTTATTTATGTCTTATTAACCGTCGCCTGCGCATTGGCGCTGTGGTTTGCCGGAATGCCGGCATTCGACGCGATTGGCCATAGCTTTGCGACCATCGCTATCGGCGGCTTCTCAACTCACGATGCCAGCGTCGGCTACTTTAATAGCCCGATGATTAACTCCATCATCGCCATCTTCCTGCTGATCTCCGGCTGTAACTATGGCCTGCACTTTTCGCTATTAAGTGGACGCAGTTTGCGGGTTTACTGGCGTGACCCGGAATTCAGAATGTTTATCGGTGTTCAGCTAACCCTGGTTATCGTCTGTACACTGGTATTGTGGCTACATAATGTCTACGGCTCGGTGTTAACGACGCTGAACCAGGCGTTCTTCCAGGTGGTGTCGATGGCGACGACCGCTGGGTTTACCACCGACAGTATTGCGCGCTGGCCGTTGTTCCTGCCTGTGCTGTTACTTTGCTCTGCATTTATCGGCGGCTGCGCCGGGTCAACGGGTGGTGGTTTGAAGGTCATTCGTATTCTGTTGCTGTTTAAACAGGGGAATCGTGAACTTAAACGCCTGGTGCATCCAAACGCCGTCTATAGCATTAAGTTAGGTAACCGCGCGCTGCCGGAACGTATTCTGGAAGCCGTATGGGGGTTCTTCTCCGCCTATGCGCTGGTCTTTATCATTAGTATGTTGGCTATTATCGCTACCGGCGTTGATGACTTCTCTGCTTTTGCTTCAGTTGTGGCGACGTTGAACAACCTGGGGCCAGGGCTTGGGGTCGTTGCCGATAACTTTGCGACAATGAACCCGGTCGCGAAATGGATCCTGATTGCTAATATGCTGTTTGGTCGTCTGGAAGTGTTCACCTTATTGGTGCTCTTTACCCCCACTTTCTGGCGCGAATAACAGGAGTGCTCGTGAAAACTTTAATTCTTTTCTCCACCCGTGACGGGCAGACCCGTGAAATTGCCTCATACCTGGCCTCCGAACTTAAGGAGCTGGGAATTGATGCGGATACCGTGAACCTGAACCGTACCGACACGGTTGAGTGGCATCACTACGATCGCGTCGTGATTGGCGCCTCTATACGCTATGGGCACTTCCATCCTGCGCTGGACCGCTTTGTGAAAAAGCACCTGGCATCACTGCAGGCGTTGCCGGGAGCATTCTTCTCGGTAAACCTGGTGGCGCGCAAAGCGGAAAAGCGGACGCCGCAAACCAACAGCTATACGCGCAAGTTTCTCCTTAATTCGCCGTGGCAGCCGCAGAGCTGCGCGGTATTTGCCGGCGCGCTGCGTTATCCGCGCTATCGCTGGTACGATCGCTTTATGATTCGTTTAATTATGAAGATGACCGGCGGCGAAACGGACACCAGTAAAGAAGTGGTTTATACGGATTGGCCGCAGGTGGCCAGATTCGCTCAAGAAATCGCGCAAATGACGAGCAAATAGCGCGTAAAACTCGCGTTATGGTGGAAAATCGAGCGAACGAAAAGTTTTTTTGAATTTCCTCTTGTCACTTCAGAATTACCCCCTATAATGCGCCACCACTGACACGGAACAACGGCAAACAAGCCGCCGGGTCAGCGGGGTTCCGGTGAGAACCTCGCGGAGAAAAGCAAAAATAAATGCTTGACTCTGAGGCGGGGAAGCGTAATATGCACACCCCGCGCCGCAGCGAAAAACGAAGCGGCACTGCTCTTTAACAATTTATCAGACAATCTGTGTGGGCACTCAAAGTGACATGGATTCTTAACGTCCTCGGACGAAAAATGAATACCAAGTCTCTGAGTGAACATGCGTAATTCATTACGAAGTTTAATTCACGAGCATCAAACTTAAATTGAAGAGTTTGATCATGGCTCAGATTGAACGCTGGCGGCAGGCCTAACACATGCAAGTCGAGCGGTAGCACAGAGAGCTTGCTCTCGGGTGACGAGCGGCGGACGGGTGAGTAATGTCTGGGAAACTGCCTGATGGAGGGGGATAACTACTGGAAACGGTAGCTAATACCGCATAACGTCGCAAGACCAAAGTGGGGGACCTTAGGGCCTCATGCCATCAGATGTGCCCAGATGGGATTAGCTAGTAGGTGGGGTAATGGCTCACCTAGGCGACGATCCCTAGCTGGTCTGAGAGGATGACCAGCCACACTGGAACTGAGACACGGTCCAGACTCCTACGGGAGGCAGCAGTGGGGAATATTGCACAATGGGCGCAAGCCTGATGCAGCCATGCCGCGTGTATGAAGAAGGCCTTCGGGTTGTAAAGTACTTTCAGCGAGGAGGAAGGCGTTAAGGTTAATAACCTTGGCGATTGACGTTACTCGCAGAAGAAGCACCGGCTAACTCCGTGCCAGCAGCCGCGGTAATACGGAGGGTGCAAGCGTTAATCGGAATTACTGGGCGTAAAGCGCACGCAGGCGGTCTGTCAAGTCGGATGTGAAATCCCCGGGCTCAACCTGGGAACTGCATTCGAAACTGGCAGGCTAGAGTCTTGTAGAGGGGGGTAGAATTCCAGGTGTAGCGGTGAAATGCGTAGAGATCTGGAGGAATACCGGTGGCGAAGGCGGCCCCCTGGACAAAGACTGACGCTCAGGTGCGAAAGCGTGGGGAGCAAACAGGATTAGATACCCTGGTAGTCCACGCCGTAAACGATGTCGACTTGGAGGTTGTGCCCTTGAGGCGTGGCTTCCGGAGCTAACGCGTTAAGTCGACCGCCTGGGGAGTACGGCCGCAAGGTTAAAACTCAAATGAATTGACGGGGGCCCGCACAAGCGGTGGAGCATGTGGTTTAATTCGATGCAACGCGAAGAACCTTACCTACTCTTGACATCCAGAGAACTTAGCAGAGATGCTTTGGTGCCTTCGGGAACTCTGAGACAGGTGCTGCATGGCTGTCGTCAGCTCGTGTTGTGAAATGTTGGGTTAAGTCCCGCAACGAGCGCAACCCTTATCCTTTGTTGCCAGCGGTTAGGCCGGGAACTCAAAGGAGACTGCCAGTGATAAACTGGAGGAAGGTGGGGATGACGTCAAGTCATCATGGCCCTTACGAGTAGGGCTACACACGTGCTACAATGGCATATACAAAGAGAAGCGACCTCGCGAGAGCAAGCGGACCTCATAAAGTATGTCGTAGTCCGGATTGGAGTCTGCAACTCGACTCCATGAAGTCGGAATCGCTAGTAATCGTAGATCAGAATGCTACGGTGAATACGTTCCCGGGCCTTGTACACACCGCCCGTCACACCATGGGAGTGGGTTGCAAAAGAAGTAGGTAGCTTAACCTTCGGGAGGGCGCTTACCACTTTGTGATTCATGACTGGGGTGAAGTCGTAACAAGGTAACCGTAGGGGAACCTGCGGTTGGATCACCTCCTTACCTTAAAGAACCTGCCTTTGTAGTGCTCACACAGATTGTCTGATGAAAGTAGAGAAGCAAGGCGTCTTGCGATTGAGACTTCAGTGTCCCCTTCGTCTAGAGGCCCAGGACACCGCCCTTTCACGGCGGTAACAGGGGTTCGAATCCCCTAGGGGACGCCACTTGCTGGTTCGTGAGTGAAAGACGCGCGCCGACATATCTCAAAACTCATCTTCGGGTGACGTTTGAGATATTGCTCTTTAAAAATCTGGATCAAGCTGAAAATTGAAACGACACACAGTTAATGTGTGTTCGAGTCTCTCAAATTTTCGCAATCAGAAGTGAAACATCTTCGGGTTGTGAGGTTAAGCGACTAAGCGTACACGGTGGATGCCCTGGCAGTCAGAGGCGATGAAGGACGTGCTAATCTGCGAAAAGCGTCGGTAAGGTGATATGAACCGTTATAGCCGGCGATGTCCGAATGGGGAAACCCAGTGTGATTCGTCACACTATCGTTAACTGAATACATAGGTTAACGAGGCGAACCGGGGGAACTGAAACATCTAAGTACCCCGAGGAAAAGAAATCAACCGAGATTCCCCCAGTAGCGGCGAGCGAACGGGGAGCAGCCCAGAGTCTGAATCAGCTTGTGTGTTAGTGGAACGGTCTGGAAAGTCCGACGGTACAGGGTGATAGTCCCGTACACCAAAATGCACAGGTTGTGAACTCGAAGAGTAGGGCGGGACACGTGGTATCCTGTCTGAATATGGGGGGACCATCCTCCAAGGCTAAATACTCCTGACTGACCGATAGTGAACCAGTACCGTGAGGGAAAGGCGAAAAGAACCCCGGCGAGGGGAGTGAAAAAGAACCTGAAACCGTGTACGTACAAGCAGTGGGAGCACCTTCGGGTGTGACTGCGTACCTTTTGTATAATGGGTCAGCGACTTATATTCTGTAGCAAGGTTAACCGTATAGGGGAGCCGCAGGGAAACCGAGTCTTAACTGGGCGTTAAGTTGCAGGGTATAGACCCGAAACCCGGTGATCTAGCCATGGGCAGGTTGAAGGTTGGGTAACACTAACTGGAGGACCGAACCGACTAATGTTGAAAAATTAGCGGATGACTTGTGGCTGGGGGTGAAAGGCCAATCAAACCGGGAGATAGCTGGTTCTCCCCGAAAGCTATTTAGGTAGCGCCTCGTGAATTCATCTTCGGGGGTAGAGCACTGTTTCGGCTAGGGGGTCATCCCGACTTACCAACCCGATGCAAACTACGAATACCGAAGAATGTTATCACGGGAGACACACGGCGGGTGCTAACGTCCGTCGTGAAGAGGGAAACAACCCAGACCGCCAGCTAAGGTCCCAAAGTCACAGTTAAGTGGGAAACGATGTGGGAAGGCACAGACAGCCAGGATGTTGGCTTAGAAGCAGCCATCATTTAAAGAAAGCGTAATAGCTCACTGGTCGAGTCGGCCTGCGCGGAAGATGTAACGGGGCTAAACTGTGCACCGAAGCTGCGGCAGCGACACTATGTGTTGTTGGGTAGGGGAGCGTTCTGTAAGCCTGCGAAGGTGGCCTGTGAGGGTTGCTGGAGGTATCAGAAGTGCGAATGCTGACATAAGTAACGATAATGCGGGTGAAAAGCCCGCACGCCGGAAGACCAAGGGTTCCTGTCCAACGTTAATCGGGGCAGGGTGAGTCGACCCCTAAGGCGAGGCCGAAAGGCGTAGTCGATGGGAAACAGGTTAATATTCCTGTACTTGGTGTTACTGCGAAGGGGGGACGGAGAAGGCTATGTTAGCCGGGCGACGGTTGTCCCGGTTTAAGCATGTAGGCGGAGGTTCCAGGTAAATCCGGTACCTTTTTAACGCTGAGGTGTGATGACGAGGCACTACGGTGCTGAAGTAACAAATGCCCTGCTTCCAGGAAAAGCCTCTAAGCATCAGGTAACATCAAATCGTACCCCAAACCGACACAGGTGGTCAGGTAGAGAATACCAAGGCGCTTGAGAGAACTCGGGTGAAGGAACTAGGCAAAATGGTGCCGTAACTTCGGGAGAAGGCACGCTGATATGTAGGTGAAGCCCCTGCGGGTGGAGCTGAAATCAGTCGAAGATACCAGCTGGCTGCAACTGTTTATTAAAAACACAGCACTGTGCAAACACGAAAGTGGACGTATACGGTGTGACGCCTGCCCGGTGCCGGAAGGTTAATTGATGGGGTTATCCGTAAGGAGAAGCTCTTGATCGAAGCCCCGGTAAACGGCGGCCGTAACTATAACGGTCCTAAGGTAGCGAAATTCCTTGTCGGGTAAGTTCCGACCTGCACGAATGGCGTAATGATGGCCAGGCTGTCTCCACCCGAGACTCAGTGAAATTGAACTCGCTGTGAAGATGCAGTGTACCCGCGGCAAGACGGAAAGACCCCGTGAACCTTTACTATAGCTTGACACTGAACATTGAGCCTTGATGTGTAGGATAGGTGGGAGGCTTTGAAGCGTGGACGCCAGTCTGCGTGGAGCCAACCTTGAAATACCACCCTTTAATGTTTGATGTTCTAACGTTGGCCCCTTATCGGGGTTGCGGACAGTGTCTGGTGGGTAGTTTGACTGGGGCGGTCTCCTCCCAAAGAGTAACGGAGGAGCACGAAGGTTAGCTAATCCTGGTCGGACATCAGGAGGTTAGTGCAATGGCATAAGCTAGCTTGACTGCGAGCGTGACGGCGCGAGCAGGTGCGAAAGCAGGTCATAGTGATCCGGTGGTTCTGAATGGAAGGGCCATCGCTCAACGGATAAAAGGTACTCCGGGGATAACAGGCTGATACCGCCCAAGAGTTCATATCGACGGCGGTGTTTGGCACCTCGATGTCGGCTCATCACATCCTGGGGCTGAAGTAGGTCCCAAGGGTATGGCTGTTCGCCATTTAAAGTGGTACGCGAGCTGGGTTTAGAACGTCGTGAGACAGTTCGGTCCCTATCTGCCGTGGGCGCTGGAGAATTGAGGGGGGCTGCTCCTAGTACGAGAGGACCGGAGTGGACGCATCACTGGTGTTCGGGTTGTCATGCCAATGGCATTGCCCGGTAGCTAAATGCGGAAGAGATAAGTGCTGAAAGCATCTAAGCACGAAACTTGCCCCGAGATGAGTTCTCCCTGAGACTTTAAGTCTCCTGAAGGAACGTTAAAGACGATGACGTTGATAGGTCGGGTGTGTAAGCGTAGCGATACGTTGAGCTAACCGATACTAATGAACCGTGAGGCTTAACCTTACAACGCCGAAGCTGTTTTGGCGGATTTGAGATGATTTTCAGCGTGATACAGATTAATCAGTGCGTCATATGACGGGCTGGTAAAACAGAATTTGCCTGGCGGCGATAGCGCGGTGGTCCCACCTGACCCCATGCCGAACTCAGAAGTGAAACGCCGTAGCGCCGATGGTAGTGTGGGGTCTCCCCATGTGAGAGTAGGGAACTGCCAGGCATCAAATAGAACGAAAGGCTCAGTCGGAAGACTGGGCCTTTTGTTTTTGTGTTTTGCGGCCAGACGCGCCGCCGTCTCCCCCGGTGGCGCTGCGCTTACCGGGGCTACAGTCCTGTAGCCCGGAAAAGGTGCGCAGCACCGCCTCCGGGGAAAGCCGCTGTCATAGCAACGTAAACGAAAGGCTCAGTCGGAAGACCGGGCCTTTTGTTTTTGTGTTTTGCGGCCAGACGCGCCGCCGTCTCCCCCGGTGGCGCTGCGCTTACCGTGGCTACCAACCCGTAGCCCGGAAAAGGTGCGCAGCACCGCCTCCGGGGAAAGCCACTGTCATAGCAACGTAAACGAAAGGCTCAGTCGGAAGACCGGGCCTTTTGTTTTGGTGTTTTATGGTCAGACGCGCCGCCGTCTTCCCCGGTGACGCTGCGCTTACCGGGGCTACAGTCCCGTAGCCCGGAAAAGGTGCGCAGCACCGCCTCCGGGGAAAGCCGCTGCCATATCAACGTAAACAAAGGCTCAGTCGGAAGACCGGGCCTTTTGTTTTGGTGTTTTATGGCCAGACGCGCCGCCATCACCCCCGGTGGCGCTGCGCTTACCGGGGCTACCGCTCCTTCCCCGGGCTACACCGCCTCCGGGAAAACATCCTATCTCTAAACTACGATTGCTTTTCTAACCAACTCGCAATAAACGTCGCGATCTGTGGGATATTATTTAAATCCAACAGCGGAAGTGACGTCGCGATGGGCACATCGCTGGCCACGGCGATCGTATGTTCATCAACCACCAACTCTTCTACACGATGTCCGCTGTTTTGCCGGAAAAGAAGGATCTTCGGCACAGGTTCATGCTTAAAGCCCTCCACCAAAACGAAATCCAACTTGCTCGAATCCATTCTGCTTACCAGCCATTGAAGGTCTAATTCAGGCTCATCTGGGGTTTCTGTCATCAGCGCCCAGCGCTGCTTACTGGCGACAATGGTTTGTGAAGCGCCAGCTTTGCGCAACTCATAACTATCCTTGCCCGGCTTATCGACATCCATATCGTGATGAGTGTGCTTAATCAGCCCCGGCCGCAACCCTTTGGCGCAGAGTTCAGGAATAAGACGCTTTAATAATGTTGTTTTCCCGGTACCGCTCCATGCGGCGATCGCCAGTAAGGGGATCATGATGGCTCCTGCATCTGCTGTAAATCATCCAACGTATTCACATTGATGAATGCTGATTTCACATCGCTGAAATTCACCGGGTGCCCACCCACCTGGCGCATAAAGACCATCACCCGGCGTTCTCCATGAGCAAGATAAGTCTCCAGTTCCGGTATGATTTGACGATGAACTAATGCAACGGCGGGATGATCTCGCTCGCCATCGTGTGCCCAAACCACCGGTGACGAGGCTTTCTGTTGTACAAAACGCTCGACCAGAAAAGAGGGGATGAACGGCGTGTCGCAGGGGCAAAAAACAAACCAGGGGCTATCTACCTGCTGCATAACGGCAAGCATTCCGGCCAGTGGACCTGGGTAATCATTCTGCGTATCGCGATATACCGGATATCCGCTGGCATGCCAGCGCTCAAGATGACGGTTAGCGCTAATCACTAACCTTGCTACCTGCGGCTCTAATGTATCCGCAACGTGACGCCAGAGAGGACGACCATTCAGCAGCTGCAATCCCTTATCAACACCGCCCATGCGCGTAGCTCTTCCACCCGCCAGCACGACGCCGGTTATTGCCTCGCTTTGCATATTAATATCGCCTCTTTCATTGTGGGATTGACCCTGTTAACTTGTCCCTATCAAGAGTAAGGAGCATGACTATGAAATGTAAACGCCTGAATGAAGTAATTGAGCTTCTCCAGCCTGCCTGGCAAAAAGAACCTGAACTGAACCTGATGCAATTCTTGCAGAAACTGGCGGCTGAAGCAGGTTACAAAGGTGAACTGGCCGATCTTTCTGATGATATTCTGATTTATCACCTGAAGATGCGTGATTCATCGAAAGAGGCCGTCATCCCGGGTATACAGAAAGATTATGAAGAGGATTTCAAAACCGCACTACTACGCGCGCGCGGTGTTATTAAAGAGTAAAAGGTTGTAAGTGCTGCCGCGAAACCGGCTACGAGATGATATCCTGAAGCATTCGTACGATTATCGGATGTCAGGATGCACGATAAGGCTTTTACTTTTCAGACGCTTCACCCGGATACCATCATTGATGGATTATTCGATCTGGGAATGCGGGTCGACTCCGGTCTGACTCCGCTTAATAGCTATGAGAACCGTGTTTACCAGTTTCAGGACGAAGATCGCCGCCGCTACGTGGTGAAGTTCTATCGTCCTGAACGCTGGTCTGCAGAACAGATCCTCGAAGAACACCAGTTTGCGCTTCAGCTCGTAGAGGATGAAGTGCCCGTTGCCGCGCCGCTCTTATTTAACGACAGCACGCTACATCAACATCAGGGATTCTTCTTTGCCGTCTTCCCAAGCCTCGGCGGCCGCCAGTTCGAAGCAGATAATCTTGACCAAATAGAATGGGTCGGGCGCTATCTTGGCCGCCTGCACCAGACCGGTCGTAAGCAGCGTTTTAATGCGCGTCCGGAAATTGGCGTACAAGAATATCTGTTGGAACCACGCCAGGTATTTGAACAGGCGACGCTTATTCCATCTGGCCTGAAGGCTGATTTCCTGGGTGCGGCTGATAAACTCATCGATGCCGTCCGGTCGCAGTGGCACGGGCGTGCGGATACGCTTCGTCTGCATGGCGACTGCCACGCCGGCAATATCCTGTGGCGCGATGGGCCGCTGTTTGTTGATTTAGATGATGCCCGCACCGGCCCGGCAGTACAGGATCTCTGGATGCTGCTGAATGGCGATAAAGCCGAACAGCGCATGCAGCTGGAGACCATCATTGAGGCCTATGAAGAATTCAGTCCCTTCAACACGGACGAAATCGCTCTCATCGAACCTTTACGCGCCATGCGTTTAGTTTATTATCTGGCGTGGCTGCTCAGGCGTTGGGACGATCCTGCTTTCCCTATAAATTTCCCATGGTTAACCGGGGAAGATTATTGGCGCGGGCAGACTGCAACATTTCTTGAGCAGGTGAAGGTTCTGCAGGAACCCCCTCTTCAGTTAACGCCAATGTATTAATGTGATATATCAGGAGAGAAATAATCATGAAAAAAATTTGGCTGGCGCTGGCTGGTATGATTCTGGCTTTCAGTGCATCCGCTGCCCAGATCACCGACGGCAAGCAGTACACCACCCTTGATAAGCCGGTTGCAGGCGAACCTCAGGTCCTTGAGTTCTTCTCATTCTACTGCCCGCACTGCTATCAGTTTGAAGAAGTGCTGCACGTTTCCGACAACGTACGTCAGAAACTGCCGGAAGGCACCAAAATGACCAAGTATCACGTTGAATTCCTGGGCCCGTTGGGTAAAGACCTGACCCAAGCGTGGGCTGTGGCGATCGCGCTGGGCGTTGAAGATAAAATTACCGCGCCGATGTTTGAAGCGGTACAGAAAACTCAAACCGTTCAGTCCACTGCTGACATCCGTAAAGTCTTCGTTGATGCGGGCGTTAAAGGTGAAGATTACGACGCGGCATGGAACAGCTTTGTGGTGAAGTCTCTGGTCGCACAGCAAGAGAAAGCCGCAGCCGATTTACAGCTGCAGGGCGTTCCGGCGATGTTTGTTAATGGTAAATACCAGCTGAACCCGCAGGGTATGGATACCAGCAACATGGACGCGTTTGTTTCTCAGTACGCAGATACTGTGAAACAACTGGTTGAAAAGAAATAAAAAAAATGCCGGTCACTGACCGGCTTTTTTTATCGACTAAATAGTTACGACTTTTCGTTACCCTGCATAATGTCAGTGAGCTGACGATCTTTTTCTTCCCAAAGCCCATTCAGCCAGCGCTGGAAACCACGCTTAAAGTTTTTATCATTGACGTAATCACCGTGTAATTCCTCGCCAATCGGCACCAGATTAATACGTACCACGATACGCGTCAGGCGACCGCTTAACATATCGTAAAACGGCCTGGTATTATTGTCCGGATAGCACAGCGTAACGTTCAGTAGCTTATCGAACTGTGCGCCGAGGACGTTTAACGCCATTGCTATGCCCGCAGCTTTAGGCGGCAGTAGGTTGTGGTAAGGCGAGCGCGTCTCGCGCTTCTTTTCTGCGGTAAACCTTGAGCCTTCGACGAAATTGACGATGGTAGTCGGATGAGAACGGAATTTTTCACATGAGCGGCGAGTCGTTTCGACGTCTTTACCGCGGCGTTCCGGATGGCGCAGTAAGTAGCCGCGCGAATAACGGCGCATAAAAGGCATATCAAGCGCCCAGCAGGCCAGGCCGATAAACGGTACCCAGGCCAACTGCTGCTTGAGAAAATACTTATTCATTGGGATATGTTTGCGAAACAGGACGCAAAGTACCACGATATCCGCCCAGCTGTGATGATTGCTGATAAGCAGATACCAGTTCTTTTTATTCAGCCCTTCCAGCCCCTGAACATCCCATTTCAACCATGGGTTGAGATGCAGCAGCAGCGCCAGTCCTTCGCACCAGCAATACATCATGAAATTGCAAAAAACAGAAATAGAACGCCAAACCGCCGGGATAGGTACCAGCAGTTTAATCAGCCCGGCGATGATAATCGGCACGGAACAGATAATGGTGACTAAGATGGTAAGGGCGATACTCAGCGGGAGTGTTATCGCAGCGAGAAATCTCGACATAGTTAGTTTATTCAGAAAGTTAGGCCGGCAAAGAACGTTCTTAAACCGCGCAAGGGGCTGATTTTACCAGAAAACGCGGCAAATAACGGGTCTTACCAGAACAGAAAAAAACGCGAATCTTATATCCACATGGAACATTGAGTCATCATGAAGCATATATAGCCTTGGGTGCATAATTAATGCATTGATATATAATGATTTATAAGATTCTTTGTTACATGGTTTAGGCTTTTTTGGCTGAGGCGATAAAACTATGCACAAAGTTATCCACAGATAATATTGTGCAGCGATTCACCTCTGCGATGAATCTTTTCGGCTAAATGCGGGAAAAATTCAGGATTTCATGCCCGTCTGTGGCATCCTTTACCCATAATCTGATAAACAGGCACGGAAATTATGGTTCAGATCCCAGAAAACCCTCTCATCCTCGTCGACGGCTCCTCTTATCTATACCGGGCTTACCACGCCTTCCCGCCGCTAACCAATAGCGCAGGGGAGCCTACCGGCGCAATGTACGGCGTGCTGAATATGCTGCGTAGCCTGATCCTGCAGTATCAGCCGACGCATGCCGTCGTGGTATTTGATGCCAAAGGGAAAACCTTCCGTGACGAATTGTTTGAGCACTACAAATCACATCGTCCGCCGATGCCGGACGATCTACGCGCGCAGATCGAACCTCTGCACAAGATGGTGAAGGCGATGGGGCTGCCGCTGATGGCGGTGCCTGGCGTTGAAGCGGATGACGTTATCGGCACACTGGCTCGCGAAGCGGAAAAAGTGGGCCGTCCGGTACTGATCAGCACCGGCGATAAAGATATGGCTCAGCTGGTGACACCGGGCATTACCTTAATCAACACCATGACCAACACTATTCTCGGCCCGGAAGAGGTCGTGAATAAGTACGGCGTACCGCCGGAACTGATTATTGATTTCCTGGCGCTGATGGGCGACTCCTCAGATAACATACCTGGCGTCCCGGGCGTTGGGGAAAAAACGGCGCAGGCGCTACTGCAGGGATTGGGTGGTCTGGATGCGCTCTATGCGGAACCAGAAAAAATCGCCGGGCTGACCTTCCGCGGCGCGAAAACGATGGCGGCGAAGCTGGAGCAGAACAAAGAGGTGGCCTACCTCTCTTATCAACTCGCCACAATAAAAACCGATGTGGAGCTGGATCTCGGCTGCGAAGAGCTGTTAGTTGCGCAGCCGGCGGCAGATGAGCTGCTGGCGTTGTTTAAGCAATATGAATTCAAACGTTGGATCACCGATGTCGAATCCGGCAAATGGCTACAGGGGAAAGGCGCTAAACCAGCGGCGAAACCAGCTGAAGCTGCGGTGATTGTGGAAGAAGAGGCCGCCGCGACGCTCTCTGCCGAGCACTATGTGACGATCCTGGATGAAGCGACGCTGGTTGAATGGATTGCCAAACTGAAGAAAGCGCCGCTATTCGCTTTTGATACCGAAACGGATAGCCTCGATAACATTTCCGCCAATATGGTTGGTCTGTCATTCGCGATTGAGCCTGGCGTCGCGGCTTATGTGCCGGTGGCCCATGATTATCTCGACGCGCCGGATCAGATCCCACGTGAACGCGTGCTGGAGCTGCTCAAGCCGCTGCTGGAAGATGACAAGGTGCTAAAAGTAGGGCAAAACCTGAAGTACGATCGCGGCATCCTGGCCAACTACGACATTGAACTGCGTGGTATTGCCTTCGACACCATGCTGGAATCCTACACCCTCGACAGCGTCGCGGGTCGACATGATATGGATAGCCTGTCCGATCGCTGGTTGAAACACAAAACCATCACCTTTGAAGAGATTGCCGGTAAGGGAAAAAATCAGCTTACCTTCAATCAGATCGCGCTGGAAGAGGCCGGTCGTTACGCCGCGGAGGATGCAGACGTGACGCTGCAACTGCATCTGAAGATGTGGCCGCAACTGCAGCAGCATGAAGGCCCGCTGAATATCTTTAAAAATATCGAGATGCCGCTGGTGCCGGTGCTGTCGCGGGTTGAGCGCAACGGCGTGAAGATCGATCCGGCGGTGCTACATGCGCATTCGCAGGAGATCGCTAAGCGTCTGGTTGAGCTGGAACAACGCGCCCATGAGATTGCCGGTGAGGAGTTCAACCTCTCTTCTACCAAACAGTTACAAACCATCCTGTTTGAAAAGCAGGGCATCAAGCCGCTGAAGAAAACGCCAGGCGGCGCGCCGTCGACTTCTGAAGAGGTGCTGGAGGAACTGGCGCTGGATTATCCGCTGCCGAAGGTGATCCTCGAGTATCGCGGGCTGGCGAAGCTGAAATCGACTTATACCGATAAGCTGCCGCTGATGATTAACCCAAAAACCGGCCGTGTTCATACCTCTTATCATCAGGCGGTAACCGCGACCGGGCGGCTCTCTTCGACCGATCCTAACCTGCAGAATATTCCGGTGCGTAATGACGAAGGACGCCGCATTCGTCAGGCGTTTATCGCGCCTGAGGATTACCTGATTGTGTCTGCCGACTATTCGCAGATTGAGCTGCGCATCATGGCGCACCTGTCGCGCGATGAAGGGCTGCTGAAGGCTTTTGCGGAAGGTAAGGATATTCACCGCGCCACCGCGGCAGAGGTGTTTGGCCTACCGCTGGAAAGCGTCAGTAATGAACAGCGCCGTAGCGCGAAGGCGATTAACTTCGGCCTGATTTACGGCATGAGCGCATTTGGGCTGGCGCGTCAGCTGAATATTCCGCGTAAAGAAGCGCAGAAGTATATGGACCTCTATTTCGAGCGCTATCCGGGCGTACTGGACTATATGGAACGTACCCGCGCGCAGGCGAAAGAGCAGGGCTATGTCGAAACGCTGGAAGGGCGCCGTCTGTACCTGCCGGATATCAAATCCAGCAATGGCGCCCGCCGCGCGGGCGCGGAACGAGCGGCTATCAACGCTCCGATGCAGGGAACGGCGGCGGATATTATTAAGCGGGCGATGATTGCCGTTGATGACTGGCTGCTGAGCGAAAAACCGCGCGTGCGGATGATCATGCAGGTGCACGATGAACTGGTGTTTGAAGTGCACAAAGACGATCTGGACAGCGTATCGAAGAAGGTGCATGAGTTAATGGAAAACAGTACCACCCTGGCCGTGCCGTTATTAGTGGAAGTCGGTAGCGGCGAAAACTGGGATCAAGCGCACTAAGTGGGCAATCTGTAAGGCTCTTTTTTGTAAGTAAGCAACATAACTTATAGATTTTTGTGATGGTCATTTGAATTTGTTATGTAAATAGTGAAAAAAAACTACAAAAAGTGCTTTATCCATAACCGAAAGAAGAGTAAAGTTATTCGCGTAGGGTACAGAGGTAAGATGTTCTATCTTTCAGACCTTTTACTTCACGTAATCGGATTTGGCTGAATATTTTAGCCGCCCCGGTCATTTATGACCGGGGCGTTTTTTATTGCGCGAAAGAAAAGTTTTACGTGCTGACAACAGCGCAAAATGAACGTCCGGATAGGGCGCTGGGCGCCATTATCCGGAAAAAGCGGGGGTTACTCTGCGTCTTCGGCGGCTTCTTGCGGCGGGATTTCGTTAAACCAGCTATCCAGCTTCTGACGCAACTTATCCACGCCAGATTTTTTCAGCGAAGAGAAAGGTTCAACCTGGATATCGCCATTGAAGGCCAGTACCGCTTCACGCACCATATTGACCTGCGCTTTACGCGCGCCGCTGGCGAGCTTATCGGCTTTGGTTAGCAGCACCAGCACCTGAATATCGCTTTCTACCGCCCACTCGATCATCTGCTGATCGAGATCTTTCAGCGGATGACGAATATCCATCAATACCACCAGGCCTTTCAGGCACAGACGTTTTTCAAGATACTCACCCAGCGCTTTCTGCCATTTGATTTTCATCTCTTCCGGCACCTGCGCGTAGCCATAACCCGGCAAGTCGACCAGGCGTTTACCTTCCGCAACCTCAAACAGGTTGATAAGCTGGGTACGACCCGGCGTTTTTGACGTACGCGCCAGGCTTTTCTGGTTAGTCAGCGTATTAAGGGCGCTGGATTTGCCCGCATTTGAGCGGCCAGCGAATGCCACTTCGATTCCGGTATCGGATGGAAGATGGCGGATATCAGGCGCGCTCGTAACAAAATGCGTCTGTTGATAATTCCAGTTGGTCAAGACTGTCGTCTCCGTAAAATCAGGCTATAGCGGGGATTATACCTGAAAGGCAGAAAAAGGCTGTTTTTACCGCACGCCGTTACTGTAAGTAAAAACCATACGCTTTGTGAGACATTGCCCATAAGGACTATACGAAATTTGTGAGAAAAACCTGACGTCAAATTCATAGATCACCGTTAAATCATGCTGTTACAGGAAACTCCATATCCTTAAGCTATCTTTTCATCCTACAGGTGGTTGTCGATTTCCGGCAAAACGGTAAAGTAGTGGGCAAAGGCGAGGAAGCCAGAGGATTACGACTCAGGACGAGGGGTCAGGAGCGCCAGGAGGCGAAGACCAGGATTGTCAGGATGACAAACGTCTGGAGACGTTTTAAAAGGGAAAGGGATAGAACAAGGACCGTTGGAAGCTAAGGGAAAGACAGGGTAAGTCGATAGCTGACATGGAAAGTGGAAACCCGTTAAGGGTTGTGAGTGCGGAAAAAGGCGACAGATTAATCTGTCGCCTTTTTTCTTTGCTTGCTTTCTGCTAGATTCCGCCTCAATTCTATACTGAAGAAAACTGTCTGAAGATCACACATCATGAAAAAACCGGCATCCGCATCGCGCGGTAAAGCACGTGGTAAGTCGCGTGAAGAGTTGAACCAGGAAGCACGCGACCGTAAACGTCAGAAAAAACACCGCGGCCATGCCGCAGGCAGCCGCGCCAGCGGCGGCGATGCTGCTTCAGCAAGCAAAGGTCGCAGCCAGCAGCAGGACCCACGTATTGGCAGCAAAAAACCGATCCCGCTGGGCGTGACTGAAAGCACCCCGGCCGTTAAGCAGCACAAACCGAAGAGCGAGAAACCTATGCTTTCACCGCAGGCTGAGCTGGATTTGCTGGAGAATGATGAGCGCCTGGACGCGCTGCTGGAACGTCTGGAAGAGGGCGGTACCCTGAATGCTGAAGAGCAGGCCTGGGTCGATGCCAAACTGGATCGTATTGACGCGCTGATGCAGCAGCTTGGCCTCTCCTATGACGACGACGAGGACGAGGAAGAAGAAGAGCGTCAGGAAGATATGATGCGTCTGCTGAAGGGTGGAAACTAACGTTTGCATCCCATCGGATTCCCGGTCCTGCTTATAACCCTTCTGGTTATATGTTATCTGCTGTGGTTATTCGTTAAACTAAGACGGTTGTCGCGGCGTCAAAAATGGCTGCGCAACCGGCTCATGACCCGAGGTGCGGTTGGGCCGGCACGACGTACCCGTCGGCGGCATCATCGGAAGGAGTGAGCATGTCTGAGCAGTTAATCGACTGGGATCTGGCCCTTATCCAGAAATATAACTATTCCGGGCCGCGATATACCTCGTATCCCACCGCGCTGGAGTTTTCTCCGGCGTTCGGCGCTGCTGATTTTGCCGCCGCCGTCGCCCGCTACCCGCAGCGCCCGCTGTCGCTGTACGTCCATATCCCGTTCTGCCATAAGCTCTGCTATTTCTGCGGCTGTAATAAGATTGTCACCCGTCAGCAGCATAAGGCCGATCAGTATCTTGATGTCCTTGAGCAGGAAATTATTCACCGCGCGCCGCTTTTTGCCGGCCGTCAGGTTAGCCAGCTGCACTGGGGCGGCGGTACGCCAACCTATCTCAACAAAGCGCAAATCAGCCGCTTGATGAATCTGCTGCGCGACCACTTTAACTTCAACGCCGATGCGGAAATCTCAATTGAGGTTGATCCGCGTGAAATCGAACTGGATGTACTGGATCATTTACGATCCGCAGGGTTCAACCGTCTGAGCATGGGGGTGCAGGATTTCAATAAAGAAGTACAGCGCCTGGTGAACCGTGAACAAGATGAAGAATTCATCTTTGCGCTGCTGCGTCATGCGCGTGAGATTGGCTTCACATCGACCAACATCGATTTGATTTACGGTCTGCCGAAGCAAACGCCGGAAAGCTTTGCCTTCACGCTGCAGAAAGTGGCTGAACTCAACCCGGACCGTCTGAGCGTCTTTAACTACGCGCATCTGCCAACGTTATTCGCTGCGCAGCGCAAAATTAAAGACGCGGATTTACCGAGCGCAGAGCAGAAACTGGATATCCTGCAGGAAACCATCGCTTCGCTTACCGACGCTGGCTATCAGTTTATCGGCATGGACCACTTTGCCCGGCCGGACGATGAACTGGCGATTGCCCAGCGCGAAGGCGCGCTGCACCGCAACTTCCAGGGATACACCACCCAGGGCGATACCGATCTGCTCGGAATGGGCGTGTCGGCGATCAGTATGATTGGCGACTGCTACGCGCAGAACCAGAAAGAGCTGAAACAGTATTACCAACAGGTCGATGAAAGCGGTACCGCGCTGTGGCGGGGTATTGCGTTAACCCGCGATGATTGTATCCGCCGGGATGTCATTAAGGCCCTGATTTGCAACTTCCGTCTTGAGTTCGCGGCGGTTGAAGCGCAGTGGGATCTTATCTTCAACGATTACTTTGCCGAAGATATGAAATTGCTGGCGCCGCTGGCGAAAGACGGGCTGGTGGATGTGGATGAAAAAGGAATACAGGTCACGGCAAAAGGCCGTCTGTTGATTCGTAACATCTGTATGTGCTTCGATGCCTATCTGCGGCAGAAAGCGCGCCTGCAGCAGTTCTCTCGCGTTATTTAAGCGAATCCCGGTGAGCCAGCTCACCGGGCGTTCATTTCGCCGCTAAGACCGGTGTTATTCCATTCCCAGCTCTTTTAGCTTCCGTGTTAACGTATTTCGCCCCCAGCCCAGCAGGCGAGCGGCTTCCTGCTTATGCCCTTGCGTATGACGCAGCGCGGTGGTGAGCAATGCACGCTCCATCTCCGGCTGCGCTTCTGATAGCAGGTTTTGATGACCGGAACGCAGGGCGCGGTCAGCCCATTGCCCCAGCAGCGTCGCCCAGCTATCCGGTTGGATCTGCGTTGGGCTATCGGGAATCGACGTTTCGAACAGCTCAGACGGCAGATCCTGGGTCAATACCTCCTGGCCTGCTGCCATCACCGTTAGCCAGCGACAGGTGTTCTCCAGCTGTCGTACGTTACCGGGCCAGGCCAACCGCGTCAGCGCCGCTTCCGTTTCCGGATGCAGCTGCTTGGCTTCGACGCCCAGTTCGCGGGCGGCAATCTGCAGGAAGTGGCGCGCCAGGCGCGGAATATCTTCCCGGCGTTCGCGCAGCGGCGGCAAATGTACGCGAATCACGTTCAGGCGATGGAACAAATCTTCACGGAATTTTCCTTCCTGCACGCGTAGCTCAAGGTTCTGGTGGGTCGCGGCAATAATCCGCACATCGACTTTCACCGGCGCATAACCGCCAACGCGATAAAATTGACCGTCAGCCAGCACACGCAGCAGTCGCGTCTGAACATCCAGCGGCATATCGCCAATTTCATCAAGGAACAGCGTACCGCCATCGGCCTGCTCAAAACGCCCCTGACGGACGGTATTGGCGCCGGTAAAAGCTCCTTTTTCATGGCCGAATAGTTCCGATTCAATCAAATCTTTCGGAATGGCCGCCATGTTAAGGGCGATAAACGGCGATTTGGCGCGTGGACTGTGGCGATGCAGCGCGTGGGCGACCAGCTCTTTACCGGTACCTGATTCGCCGTTGATCAGTACGCTGATTGAGGAGCGTGACAGTCGGCCAATGATGCGAAACACATCCTGCATCGCCGGCGCTTCGCCAATAATATCGGCCGTCGGGCTGCTGACCGGCGTATTACGCGGCTGCTGCTGCTCCTGATAATGGCTAATCGCACGGTCAACCAGCGCGACAGCCTCATCAATATCAAAAGGTTTCGGCAGGTAATCAAAGGCCCCCTGCTGATAGGCGCTGACGGCGGCATCGAGATCCGAGTGCGCGGTCATAATGATGACCGGAAGCATCGGATGGCGTTGTTTAATCTGCTTTAACAGCGCCAGGCCGTCCATCCCAGGCATGCGAATGTCGGAAAGTAAAACGTCCGGCGTTTTGGTAGTGAGGGCATCAAGCACCTCATTGCCGCTCTCAAACGTGGTGCAGCTTAAACCCGCTCCGGTGAGTGCGCGTTCAAGCACCCAACGGATGGAGCTATCGTCATCGACTACCCAGGCTATCCCTCGTTGCATAAACACCTCTATTTCCGAATAGGCAGGTATACCGAGAACTCGGTATGGCCAGGCCAACTGGTAAATTCAATTTTGCCGGAGTGCTGATCGATAAGACTGCGGGCGATGGAAAGCCCAAGACCGGTACCGCCTTCGCGGCCGCTGACCATGGGGTAAAACAGCGTATCCTGCAGATGGGGCGGGATACCGGGCCCGTTATCTTCCACGTCGATACGCGCCGCCAGACGGTAACGTACGCCGTGGAGCGTGAGCTGAAAGGCGGTTCGGGTGCGCAGGATGATTTCGCCGCCCTCGGGCCCCAGGGCCTGCAGCGCGTTGCGCACGATATTCAGCAGCACTTGCTCGATTTGTTCCGGGTCGTGGGCCAGCTCAGGCAGGCTCGGGTCGTAATCGCGGATCAATTTGACGTTATCCGGCAGCTCCATGGAGACCAGCGCCACCACGCGCTCCGCGACTTTATGAATGCTTTCCGTGATGTGCATACCGGGATGCTGCGGCCCCAGCAGGCGATCGACCAGGTTACGTAACCTGTCGGCCTGTTCAATAATCACCTGGGTATATTCCATCAGCGCGGGATCCGGTAGCGCTTTACTCAATAGCTGCGCCGCGCCGCGCAGGCCGCCGAGCGGGTTTTTAATCTCATGCGCCAGACCGCGCACTAAATCGCGCGCCGCCACCTGCTGAGCATGCTGCAGCTGTTCCTGGCTCAAACGACGCTGGTTATCCATCGGCGACATCTCAAGCAGGATATAGCCTTCAGGCAGGCGCTGAGCGGTGAGGGAGAGAATGTGCGAGCGGCCGTCAATCACCAGCGTCACTTCGTTATCCGTGAAGCCCTGACCCGCCTGCAGGCTCTCCTGCATCAGGCCAATGTTTAACGAAAAGTAGCTCAGCAATTCTGGCAGCGGCGTACCGAATAATTTACGCGAGCTTTGCGCCAGTAACTGCTGGGCTGCCGGGTTGGCATAATGCACCGCGAGGTCGTCATCGACTAATAAGATACTGTGGATCAGCGAGTTGAGGATCTGCCCAGCATCGGGCTGTGTGCCTGTTGCCATCTGACAGTCTCCTGAAATGGTTGCACTATTTTAGTGCAGTATAGCTTTTTATTGGTAAAAAGCGCGAGAGATCAGCGTGTTGCTGGTGAAAAAAGCCCATCCTGAGATGGGCTGAAAGTTTCCACGGCAACAAAACATCCCTGGTATCCCGTGCCACAACACGGGAACACCATGGATTTACAGCAAAATCAGACGCTGTAGTACAGTTCGAACTCAACCGGGTGCGGAGTCATACGTACGCGGTCGTTTTCTTCAATGCGCAGGGCGATGTAAGCATCGATAGCTTCGTCAGTGAAGACGCCGCCTGCGGTCAGGAACTCGCGGTCTGCATCCAGAGCCTGCAGGGCTTCTTCCAGAGAACCGGCAACCTGCGGGATTTCTTTCGCTTCTTCCGGCGGCAGATCGTACAGGTTTTTGTCCATCGCATCGCCAGGATGGATTTTGTTTTTAATACCGTCGAGGCCGGCCATCAGCAGCGCGGCAAAGCACAGGTACGGGTTGGCAGCCGGGTCCGGGAAGCGTACTTCGATACGACGCGCTTTCGGCGAGGCGACCACTGGAATACGGATGGAAGCAGAGCGGTTACGGGCGGAGTAAGCCAGCATGACCGGCGCTTCGTAACCCGGGACCAGACGCTTGTAGGAGTTGGTGGTCGGGTTCGCCAGGGCGTTGATCGCTTTAGCGTGCTTAATAACACCGCCGATGTAGTGCAGCGCTTGCTCAGACAGGCCCGCGTATTTGTCGCCGGAGAACAGGTTTACGCCGTTCTTGGACAGGGACATGTGGCAGTGCATGCCGGAACCGTTATCGCCAAACATTGGTTTTGGCATGAAGGTCGCGGTTTTACCGAAACGGTGAGCGACGTTGTGTACAACGTATTTGTAGATCTGAATTTCGTCCGCTTTTTTGGTCATGGTGTTGAAACGGGTGGCGATTTCGTTCTGACCTGCAGTTGCCACTTCGTGGTGGTGAGCTTCAACAACCAGGCCCATCTCTTCCATGATCATACACATGGTAGAACGGATGTCCTGAGAGGAGTCTACCGGCGGAACCGGGAAGTAACCACCTTTCACGCCCGGACGGTGGCCTTTGTTGCCGCCTTCGTATTTGGTAGAAGAGTTCCATGCGCCTTCGATATCGTCAATGGCTACGTGGGAACCAGAGATGGATGCGCCAAAGCGGATGTCATCGAACAGGAAGAATTCTGGTTCCGGCCCGAACAGAACGGTGTCGGCGATGCCGGTGGCGCGCAGGTATTCTTCAGCGCGCTTGGCGATAGAGCGCGGGTCGCGGTCGTAGCCCTGCAGGGTGCCTGGTTCCAGGATATCGCAGCGGATGATCAGCGTAGGTTCTTCGTAGAACGGGTCGATCAGCGCCGTGGTGGCATCCGGCATCAGGACCATGTCGGATTCGTTAATACCTTTCCAACCGCCAATCGAGGAGCCATCAAACATTTTGCCTTCTTCAAAGAATTCGGCATTTACCTGATGGGAAGGAATCGTGACGTGCTGTTCTTTACCTTTGGTATCGGTGAAGCGCAGATCGACAAACTTCACTTCGTGCTCGTTCAGCATCGTCAAAACGTGTTCAGCGGACATACTTAAACTCTCCCGGATTGGTCATTGTCGTCGTGGTAACGAACTTCTTACTACTTAAAAGTGGCGTTGTTGCCTTAAAAAATATAAAGCGAAATCTGTGCCAACTTTTAAAAGTACGGTAAAACGCTGTATCATGCGCACCATAGTGCAAAAGGACTGCACCATGATGGAGATAATGCACCAAAATAGTGCCTCGATGTGAACATTGAGCACCATTTTGGTGCAATTTTTATTACGGTGCCCTTTTATCGCTCCGTGAAAGCGATCACAAACAAACTCTGCAATACTTGTTTGCGGAGGATCTTTGTGATCCTGTTCAGTCCTTCGCTTAATACGTGTACAATAACGCGCTATTTCTAATGCCTGAGGCAAAGTTGTGATCGAAAATCTGCGTAATATCGCCATCATCGCGCACGTCGACCATGGTAAAACTACCCTGGTTGATAAGCTGCTACAGCAATCCGGTACGTTCGACGCACGTACTGAAGCACAAGAACGTGTGATGGACTCCAACGATTTGGAGAAAGAGCGTGGGATTACCATCCTCGCTAAAAACACTGCAATCAAATGGAATGATTACCGTATCAACATCGTTGATACCCCAGGGCACGCCGACTTCGGAGGTGAAGTTGAGCGTGTTATGTCCATGGTTGACTCTGTGCTGCTGGTGGTTGATGCCTTTGATGGCCCGATGCCGCAGACGCGCTTTGTTACCAAAAAAGCGTTTGCTCACGGTCTGAAGCCGATCGTGGTCATCAACAAAGTTGACCGTCCGGGCGCGCGTCCGGATTGGGTTGTCGACCAGGTATTCGACCTGTTCGTTAACCTCGACGCGACCGACGAACAGCTGGACTTCCCGATCGTTTACGCTTCCGCGCTGAACGGTATCGCGGGTCTGGACCACGAAGACATGGCTGACGACATGACCCCGCTGTACCAGGCGATTGTTGACCGTGTACCGGCGCCGGACGTTGACCTTGACGGTCCGCTGCAGATGCAAATCTCCCAGCTCGACTACAACAACTACGTTGGCGTAATCGGCATTGGTCGCATCAAGCGCGGTAAAGTGAAGCCGAACCAGCAGATCACTATCATCGATAGCGAAGGGAAAACCCGTAACGGTAAAGTTGGTAAAGTACTGACTCACCTGGGTCTCGAGCGTATCGAGAGCGACGTAGCCGAAGCTGGCGACATCATCGCGATCACCGGTCTGGGCGAGCTGAACATCTCCGACACCATCTGCGACCCGCAGAACGTCGAAGCGCTGCCGGCGCTGTCTGTTGATGAGCCGACCGTATCTATGTTCTTCAACGTCAACACCTCTCCGTTCTGCGGTAAAGAAGGTAAGTTCGTTACCTCTCGCCAGATCCTGGACCGTCTGAACAAAGAGCTGGTGCACAACGTTGCGCTGCGCGTTGAAGAAACCGAAGACGCCGATGCGTTCCGCGTTTCTGGTCGTGGTGAACTGCACCTGTCCGTTCTGATTGAAAACATGCGTCGTGAAGGTTTCGAGATGGCGGTTTCCCGTCCGAAAGTTATCTTCCGCGAAATCGATGGCCGTAAACAAGAGCCGTTCGAGAACGTGACGCTGGACGTCGAAGAGCAGCACCAGGGTTCTGTCATGCAGGCGCTGGGTGAGCGTAAAGGCGACCTGAAAAACATGAATCCAGACGGCAAAGGCCGCGTACGTCTCGACTACGTGATCCCAAGCCGTGGTCTGATCGGCTTCCGTTCAGAGTTCATGACCATGACTTCCGGTACCGGTCTGCTGTACTCCACCTTCAGCCACTACGACGACGTTCGTCCGGGCGAAGTGGGCCAGCGTAACAACGGCGTACTGATCTCTAACGGTCAGGGTAAAGCGGTTGCGTTCGCACTGTTCGGCCTGCAGGATCGCGGTAAGCTGTTCCTCGGCCACGGCGCTGAAGTTTACGAAGGTCAAATTATCGGTATTCACAGCCGTTCTAATGACCTGACGGTAAACTGCCTGACCGGTAAGAAACTGACTAACATGCGTGCGTCCGGTACTGACGAAGCAACGGTTCTGGTTCCGCCGGTTAAGATGACCCTGGAGCAGGCTCTGGAGTTCATCGATGACGACGAACTGGTAGAAGTTACTCCGACGTCTATCCGTATCCGTAAACGTCACCTGACCGAGAACGACCGTAAACGCGCTATGCGCGGTGCAAAAGAAGAGTAATTACCCTTCTTGCTACCCTTCAAACCTCGCCTCTCCGGCGGGGTTTTTTTATGCCTGTTCCTCATGCTTATCACCTGGGCGGCGCCAGTGTCGCTCCGGGAGAGAGCTCGGTCACAATTATTCTTAAAGCTTGCGACAGCAATTGCTTTCTTTTTTTGCTCAAGAGTAAGATGAGTTATCTGGTTTAAACCAAATGGATTAAACAATGACGAATAACCCATCCACTGTGGAAAATGCGAAAGAGAAACTGGACCTGTGGTTAAAGCAGGGGCTGACGGTATCGGGTGGAAAATTGCCGTCCGAGCGCGAGCTGGGCGAGTTGCTCGGTATCAAGCGTATGACCCTGCGCCAGGCGCTGCTCAGCCTGGAGGCGGAATCAAGAATATTTCGTAAAGACCGTAAAGGCTGGTTTGTCGCCCAGCCGCGTTTTAACTATAGCCCGGAGCTTTCCGCCAGCTTTCAGCGGGCAGCGATTGAACAGGGCAGAGAACCGTCGTGGGGTTTTATCGAAAAGGTACGGACGACGGAGTATCCCGACGTCGCAGAAGCTCTTGTTGCCACCTGTCCTGCGCATGATTTATATCTGATAACCGGCTGGGGGGCATTAGAAGGACATAAAGTTTTTTATCATGAAACGTTTATCAACCCGAATGTTGCGCCGGAGTTTATTACCAGGCTAAAGAACCAATCTTTTTCTTCCGTTTGGGAGAAGAATTATCATAAAAATGTTGTTATTAAAAAATTAGCCTTCAGGCCAGTAAGAATGCCCGGCGATGTAAGTAAATTCATTGGCGGCTCTGCCGGTATGCCCGCTATTCTGATAGAAAAACATCGTGCCGATAGTGCAGGTAATATCGTGCAAATAGATCTCGAGTATTGGCGATTTGAGGCTGTGGATCTCTTTATTAACTTGTAGGTATTTTATGCTCACTAAAGATAACGCTGAGAAGATCCTTTCTCGCATTGATAATATTCCTCTTTATCTTCATGCATATGCATATCACCTGAATATGCGGCTGGAGAGAATTTTACCGGCTGATTTACTGAAAATTGCGAATAGCCATCATTTAAAAGGTGTGAAAATTCATGTCCTCGATGGCGAGCGTTACTCTCTTAGCTGTATGGATAATATGCAGTTGGCCGCTTTTGGCGAGCAGGCAAAAGCGTTACGGTTGGATATCCATATAGAAACCAGCGCCTCCGATAAAGAGACCATCGATCAAGCCGTCGCTATCGCATTAAAGACCGGGGCAACCTCCGTTCGTTTTTATCCCCGTTACGAAGGGCCTTTAAAGGAAGTTCTGGCAAGAATTACGGCTGATATTCAATATATTAAAGAGGCGTATAGCCAATCTGGACTCACTTTTACCATTGAACAACATGAAGATTTAAAAAGCGCCGAGTTGGTCAATCTGATTAAACAAAGCGAGATGCCGTCGCTATCGCTGCTTTTTGATTTTGCCAATATGATCAATGCCAATGAACGACCGCTTGAGGCGTTGGCAGTGATGTCACCCTATGTCACTCAGGTTCACATTAAAGATGCCTGTATCATTGCGGAAAACGGTGGGCTTGGGCACCGGGCCTGTAACTCAGGTCTGGGTGATATGCCGTTTAAGGCGCTGCTGACTGAGTTAATTTGTCTGGGCCAGGAGCAACCACAGGTGATGGCGTACGGACTGGAAGAAGAAGTTGATTATTACGCGCCACCTTTCCGCTTTGCGACTGAAGGCGATAACCCGTGGATCCCGTGGCGACAAATGAGCGAAACGCCTCTGCCTGATACAACGCAACTTGAAACCCGGCTGGATAAAGAAAAACAGGATGCGATCGCCCAGTTAAATTTTGTCATGGACACTTTACGCGATATAAAAAATGATGCACTGAAAGTTCTTGCACGCTAACTTTTAATTACATTTGGTATTTATGATCGCTATTTTTTAGAATGGCGAAATGTTCCATGTCCTTAAATAAAATGATGTTAAGTCATCAGGGGATCTTATGCTCACAAGAAAGAAATGGGCTATATTTAGCCTGTTAACGCTTTGTGGTGGTACCATTTATAAACTGCCTTCATTAAAAGACGCATTTTATATACCGATGCAGGATTATTTTCATTTGACCAACGGTCAGATTGGTAATGCCATGTCGGTAAACTCAGTAGTGACAACCATCGGTTTTTTCTTGTCAATTTACTTTGCTGATAAACTTCCGCGTCGCTACACCATGTCATTTTCACTGATAGCGACGGGATTATTAGGTATCTATCTGACAACGATGCCTGGCTATTGGGGCATTCTATTTGTCTGGGCATTATTTGGCGTCACCTGCGACATGATGAACTGGCCGGTATTGTTAAAATCGGTGAGTCGGTTAGGGAATAGCGAACAGCAGGGGCGTTTATTTGGCTTCTTCGAAACGGGGCGCGGAATTGTCGATACCGTTATCGCATTTTCCGCATTAGCTATTTTCACCTGGTTTGGCAGTGGCTTACTGGGTTTTAAAGCCGGCATTTGGTTCTATGCCATTATTGTCATTGTTGTAGGCATCTTGCTGTTTTTCATGCTTAAGCAAAAGGATGAGCCGACGCCCGCCGCTGATGAAGGCGCCACAAAGCAACAAACCAGCATCTCTTCGGTGCTGAAAGACAAAACTATCTGGCTGATTGCCTTCAATGTGTTCTTTGTTTACGCCGTTTACTGTGGCCTCACCTTCTTTATCCCGTTCCTGAAGAACATCTACATGCTGCCAGTAGCCCTGGTTGGCGCCTACGGCATTATTAACCAGTACTGTTTAAAAATGATCGGTGGTCCAATTGGCGGTTTAATTGCCGATAAGATCCTCAAATCGCCAAGTAAATATCTCTTTTATACCTTCTGTATCAGTACGATGGCTTTAGTCGCGTTAATTCTGTTACCGCACGAAAGTATGCCGGTCTATCTGGGTATGGTGTGTACTCTCGGGTTCGGCGCAATTGTTTTTACGCAACGAGCCGTGTTTTTTGCCCCGATTGGGGAAGCGAAAATCGCTGAAAACCAGACGGGCGCGGCGATGGCGCTGGGGAGCTTCATTGGCTATGCACCGGCGATGTTTTGCTACAGCCTGTACGGCTACATTCTCGATCTCAATCCGGGTCTGGTGGGGTACAAGATAGTCTTTGGCATCATGGCCTGCTTCGCTTGCGCCGGCGCGTTCGTTTCGGTGATGCTGGTTAAACGCATCAACCGCAGAAAGAATATGTTGGAAACCGCATTGGTCTGATTTTAAGGGATCTGCCATTTCACCAAAGCCGCAGATATGCGGCTTTGGTCGTTTTTGCGCCTGAGATGTCTTGAATCGTTTCCGGTTTGTTCATAGTCAAACCTCTTCTTTCCCGCTACAGTTAATCTTCAACGGCGCGGAAGGAGACAAAAATGCTCTATATCTTTGATTTAGGTAATGTGATTGTCGACATTGACTTCAACCGGGTGCTCGGAACGTGGAGCGATTTGACCCGCATCCCGCTGGCGACGCTAAAGCAAGACTTTATCATGGGCGATGCCTTCCACCAGCATGAACGCGGGGAGATCAGCGACGAAGAGTTTGCCGCCGCGATGTGCCACGAAATGAACATGCCGCTGAGCTATGAACAGTTCGCCCACGGCTGGCAGGCCGTTTTTGTCGCCTTGCGTCCAGAAGTTACCGACATCATGCAAAAACTTCGCGACCAGGGGCATCGCGTGGTAGTGCTCTCGAACACCAACCGATTACATACCACTTTCTGGCCAAGTGAATATCCGCAAGTGCGTGCTGCCGCCGATCATGTATACCTCTCACAAGAGATGGGGATGCGCAAACCCGAAACGCGTATCTATCAAAGCGTGCTGCAGGCAGAAGGATTTTCGCCGCAAGAAGCGGTCTTTTTTGACGATAACGCCGATAATATAGCTGGGGCTAATCAGTTGGGGATCACCAGTATTCTGGTCACGGGTAAGGAGACCATCCCCAATTACTTTGCGAAGCAGCTATGCTAAAAAGCGTTCATCAAAAAACCAAATACCATACCAGGCCTCTGGTGGCCTGGCTTAAGCTGCTGTGGCGGCGAATTGAAGAAGACAACATGACGACGTTGGCGGGGAATCTGGCCTACGTGTCTTTACTTGCGCTGGTGCCGCTGATCGCCGTGGTTTTTGCCCTGTTTGCCGCCTTCCCGATGTTCTCCGACGTCAGCGTGCAGATCCGCCATTTTATCTTTGCCAACTTCATTCCGGCGACCGGCGATGTCATTCAGGGGTATATCGAACAGTTTGTGGCGAACTCCAGCAGGATGACGGCCGTCGGCGCCTTCGGGTTAATCGTCACCTCATTACTGCTGATGTACTCGATTGATAGCGCGTTGAACACCATCTGGCGCAGCAGTCGGACGCGGCCAAAAATCTATTCATTTGCGGTCTACTGGATGATCCTGACTCTTGGTCCGCTGTTGGCCGGCGCCAGTCTGGCAATCAGTTCCTATCTTCTCTCACTGCGCTGGGCCAGCGATCTCAATAGCGTCATTGACGATGTACTACGTATATTCCCGCTAATCTTATCGTGGGCGGCGTTCTGGATGCTTTATAGCATCGTGCCCACCACCCAGGTGCGCAATCGCGATGCGGTAATCGGTTCGCTGGTGGCGGCACTGCTTTTTGAAGCCGGTAAAAAGGCTTTTGCTCTATATATCACCATGTTTCCGTCATACCAGTTGATTTATGGCGTGATAGCGGTAGTGCCCATTTTATTTGTCTGGGTTTACTGGACCTGGTGTATCGTCTTGCTTGGCGCTGAAATAACTGTCACTCTCGGTGAATACCGCAAACTCAAAAAAGAAGAAACAGAACAACCATGATTGCATTAATTCAACGCGTATCCCGTGCAAGCGTTACCGTGGAGGGTGAAGTGACGGGTGAAATCGGTCCGGGATTGCTGGTGCTGCTGGGCGTCGAGAAAGACGATGACGAACAGAAGGCCAATCGTCTGTGTGAACGGGTGCTCGGCTATCGCATTTTCAGCGACGCCGAAGGCAAAATGAATCTTAATGTCCAGCAGGCGGGCGGCAGCGTGCTGGTGGTTTCGCAATTTACGCTGGCGGCCGATACCGAGCGCGGCATGCGCCCGAGTTTTTCCAAAGGCGCGGCGCCGGACAGAGCGGAAGCGCTGTATGAATACTTTGTTGAGCGCTGCCGTCAGCAAGAGATGAATACTCAGACCGGGAGATTCGCTGCGGATATGCAGGTCTCGCTGGTAAACGATGGTCCCGTGACCTTTTGGTTGCAGGTATGAGTCAGCTTCCGGGCAGGCTGCGGGTAACAAAAGAGAGTACAGCTATGTATCACCTTCGTGTACCGCAAACAGAAGAAGAGTTAGAAAGCTATTATCAGTTCCGCTGGGAGATGCTGCGTAAGCCGCTGCATCAGCCTAAAGGGTCGGAACGCGACGCCTGGGATGCCATGGCGCATCACCAGATGGTCGTCGATGAAGAGGGCAATCTGGTTGCCGTCGGTCGGCTGTATATCAATGCGGAGAATGAAGCCTCGATCCGTTTTATGGCCGTTCATCCTTCCGTTCAGGATAAAGGTTTAGGCACCCTTATGGCGATGACCCTTGAGTCAGTCGCCCGTCAGGAAGGGGTGAAGCGGGTGACCTGTAGCGCCCGTGAAGACGCGATGGAGTTTTTCTCTAAGCTGGGCTTTGTGAACCAGGGAGAAATCACCACGCCGACAACCACGCCGATTCGCCACTTTTTGATGATTAAACCCATTGCTTCACTGGATGATATCCTGCACCGCGGTGACTGGTGCGGCCAGCTGCAGCAGGCCTGGTATCAGCACATTCCGCTGAGCGAAAAGATGGGCGTGCGCATCCAGCAGTACACCGGGCAAAAATTTATCACCACCATGCCCGAAGCGGGGAATCAGAATCCGCACCATACTTTGTTTGCCGGCAGCCTGTTTTCGCTCGCCACCTTAACCGGCTGGGGGCTTATCTGGTTAATGCTGCGCGAGCGGCACCTTGGCGGCACGATTATCCTTGCCGATGCGCATATCCGTTACAGCAAGCCGATCAGCGGTAGGCCGAATGCGGTGGCCGATTTGGGCTCGCTAAGCGGCGATCTCGATCGCCTGGCGCGAGGGCGCAAGGCTCGCGTGCAGCTTCAGGTCGAACTGTTCGGTAACGATAAGCTGGGCGCCGTTTTTGAGGGTACCTATATCGTATTGCCCGCAAAGCCGTTTGGTTCTTATGAAGAGGGCGGGAACGAGGAAGAGTAACCCGCCTCCGGCATTATTATTGGCCTGGCGTTTGCGTACGCCAGGCGATATCGCGCATCGCCTGCCTTGCCGCGAGGCTTATCCCGCCTAACTGAAAGAAACCGTGAATGACGCCCAGATAGCGCTGACAGGTGCTTTCTATTCCCTGTGCTATTAGCCGCTGGTACAGCGCTTCTCCCTCATCGCGCAAAGGGTCAAATTCGGCCGTCAGGATATGAACCGGCGGCAGCCCGCTAAAATCTTCGCGCCACAGCGGACTGGCTTCCGGATGGGTAGCGGGTGTGGCCGCTAAATACATTTCGTAGCCGCTAAGCAGCGTATCCCGGGTAATGATGTAATCCTCGCCGTTGCTGGCGTAGCTTGCCATGCTGGCGGTAGCGTCGAGCATAGGGTAAATCAGGATAACCTGCGCAGGTTGCCATGCTCCCGCCGCTTTCAGGCGCAGAGCCGTGACCAGGGCGAGGTGGCCGCCGGCGCTGTCGCCGGCCAGCGTGATGCGCGCGGCGTCAACGCCAAGCCGCCGCGCATACCGATGGATAATGTTGGCGCCTCGTTCCGTATCATCGTGCGCCGCCGGAAAAGGGTACTCCGGGGCCAGGCGATACTGCACGGCGATCACCCGGCACCCACTGCACCAGGCAAGCTGGCGCAATTGGTTGTCATGGGTGGCAAAGCCGCCGCTCACAAAACAGCCGCCGTGGTAATACACCATGGTGGGTAGCAAGCCGTTGCTTTTTGGCGGCGAGACGACGCGAAAGGTTATGCCATCGAGCGTGATGTCTTCAACCTGCACACGCGTTTCCGTTTCCCCTGCGAGAACGGCGCTGGCGAGATAGCCGTTTCTCCGGTCATCAATACTCTGTTCTCGTGCTGATGGCCGCCCCGCAGCAATAAACTCCTCAACCAGCGAAGCAATACCTTTTTCCAACGTCATGGTAAGTCCCTTTTACTGGATTAATATCCAGTGTTATAGCCTGGTTTTTGCGAAAAAGATATACCGAATAAAGCCGCGATCGCATTGTGGAAAGCGGCTCGCAAAAGCGTATTTCTCAGCAAAGATCTGCTTCTTCTGTTGAACAATATCTGGAGAAGCAGGATCGGGATAAGGAGAGCATTTCCGGCGTGGTCACGCCGTATGAATGATAACGAGCGACCTGAGTCGCCCGTTACAGGAGCGCAGAACTTACTCCCCTTCGCCGGGGAACATGAACGGGTTAATTGAGCTTCTGGCGAAGCCTTCCTGTTCCATGCGAGCATCGAGTACCAGCGAGGCTAAATCGTCGGCAACGGCTTCGACTTTCGGGTCTTTCTCCTGATACATAATCTTCAGGTAGCTCCCGCAGTCGCCGCAGCTTTCGGCTTTCACCGCCGCCTGCTCGTTATCCAGCGACCAGTAGTGCAGGTCGCGGCTCTGTTCGCAGTTGCTGCATTTTACGCGCACCACATGCCATTCGGTTTCACACAAGTTGCAGTGCAGATAGCGCAGCCCCTGAGTGGTGCCGATTTGCACGATGCTGGAGACCGGCATCGAGCCGCAAACCGGGCAGAACTGGCGATGCTCGCCGTATTCGGCGCGCGCTTTCCCCGGGATCAGGCTGGCCATTTGCGCCCAGTACAGCGACAGCGCGGCCCAGATAAACGGCGCTTTGTCGCTGCTGACCGAGGCGAAATCGGAAGCAAACAGCGCGCTGGCCATCTCTTCCAGTTCCGGCCCAGAAGCTTTTTCCAGGTTCTCGATAACCGACAGCGCCGGGCCGCTCATCTCCGGTTTCAGCTCGGCGATCAGCGAATGCAGCAGCTTGTGCCAGTGTTTATCACGCGGCAATACGTGAATATCCAGCGGCGGCTTGCCCTGATCGTTGGCCTCTTTAATGCGGGCAGTCAGATCCATCTGCAACGGATGGTCGTACAGCACCACTTCCTGCGCATGAGCGATCAGCGCGGCAAAGCGCAGGTAATCGCCCAGCGGGTTATTGGCGGCCAGCTCGCGCAGGCGCTCCGCGCGGCGGTTATACAGATTCTTCAGTCTGGGGAACAGTAGCGGCGGAATTGCTTCCGCCGTGCGTTTCTCGCTCGAACCCAGCTCGTCTTGCGGGATTATGCGAATACTCATGCAGTCTATTTTTCCTGTTTCTGGCGGACTTCACGGTACCAGCGCGGGTGATGTTTCTTCGCCCACGTTTTGGTAACCCAGCCTTCCACCATCGCGGTAATGGTGCCTTTCACCCAGAGGGCGGCGTAGATATGCACCATGATAACCACAATTAACGCGACTGCGGCAAAAGAATGCAGCATCAGCGCGAATCGGATCACCGGGATTGAGAATGCAGGCGCAAAGTACGGACGCCAGATGATCACACCGCTTACCAGCAGCAGCACCAGGAAAATAATTGCCGCCCAGAATACGCATTTCTGGCCGAAGTTATAACGCCCGGTATCGCCTACCTCCTCGTTGACGACGATCTTACGAATATTCTTCGCCCAAAAGATATCATCCCGATTGATTAGGTTATGGTGCCAGTAACGGAAAAACATGATGATAAACGACGCGAACATCACCACCCCGACGAACGGGTGGAGAATACGCGCCAGCTGCGGCGTACCGAGAATATGCATCAGCCAGTTAAACGACGGGAAGAAAAAGCCTAACCCGCTTACCGCCGCCAGAATAAAGCAGAAGGCGGTTATCCAGTGGTTGATGCGTTCCGGCGCCGTGTAGCGCACGATGGTGTCACGTTTTCTCATTTGCGCACCTCGTCTTTCTCTTCATGCAGGTTGTCTTCTTCCTCATCTGCGCGGTTTGGACCGACGCCGACGTAGTGGAAGATGCTGGCTGCGAAGGTCGCAGCAAAGCCGACCGCCGCCAGCGGTTTCCAGATACCTTTCCAGAATTTCACCGTTTGGCTGATTTCCGGATTCTCCGGCAGACCGTGGTACAGATTCGGTTTATCGGCATGGTGCAACACGTACATCACGTGGGTGCCGCCGACGCCAGCCGGATCGTACAGGCCCGCCTTGTCGTAACCGCGGGTTTTCAGCTCTGCGACGCGCTCGCCGGCCAGCGTTTTCATATCCTCTTTCGAACCAAAGTGGATAGCGCCGGTCGGACAGGTTTTCACGCAGGCCGGTTCCTGGCCGACGGTCACGCGGTCTACGCACAGCGTACATTTGTAGACGCGGTTGTCTTCCGGGTTCAGGCGCGGTACATCGAACGGGCAACCTGCGATGCAGTAGCCGCAGCCGATACACTGCTCAGACTGGAAGTCGACGATGCCGTTAGCGTACTGAATGATCGCGCCTTCTGACGGACAGGCCTTCAGGCAGCCCGGGTCAGCGCAGTGCATGCAGCCATCTTTACGAATAAGCCATTCCAGCTTGTCGTTTTGTTCCACTTCCGAGAAGCGCATGACCGTCCATGACTTGGCGGTCAGGTCCGCCGGGTTGTCATACACCCCGACGTTGTTACCCACTTCGTCACGAAGGTCGTTCCATTCGGAACAGGCCACCTGGCAGGCTTTACAGCCGATGCAGGTGGTAACGTCGATAAGCTTCGCCACTTCCTGCTGGTGGTCCCGCGCCTGAGGCGCGGGAGTGAAACCGTTAGTCGCGGAACGACGAATAATATCTTGCGATTGATAAGCCATAAGTCGTCTCCGTTACACCTTTTCCACGTTCACGAGGAAGGCCTTAAACTCCGGCGTCTGCGTGTTGGCGTCGCCGACGAACGGCGTCAGCGTATTGGCGATAAAGCCTTTTTTCGCCACGCCTTCGTAGCCCCAGTGAATAGGAATACCGATGGTATCCACCTCTTTACCATGAACCTGCAGCGTACGAATACGCTTGGTCACCACCGCCTTGGCTTTGATATAGCCGCGGTTAGAGGAGACCTTCACGGTATCGCCGTGGCCGATGCCGAGCTTATTCGCCAGTTTTTCGCCGATCTCCACAAACTGTTCCGGCTGCGCGATGGCGTTAAGCAGCGCGTGTTTGGTCCAGTAGTGGAAGTGTTCGGTCAGGCGGTAAGTGGTGCCGACGTACGGGAACTTCTCGGCCTTGCCCATCTGCTCGAGATCGCCTTTAAAGACGCGAGCGGCCGGGTTCGAGACCACGTTTGGATGCAGCGGGTTAGTCCCCAGCGGCGTTTCAAACGGTTCGTAGTGTTCCGGGAACGGCCCTTCAGCCATCTTATCGATAGCGAACAGACGCCCCATCCCTTCAGGCTGCATGATAAACGGACCGACGTCGCTACCAGGGGCGGCGGCGCTGTAATCCGGAATATCCACACCGCCCCATTTCGCACCGTCCCATTTCAGCAACTGACGCTTCGGATCCCACGGTTTACCCTGCGGATCCGCGGAGGCGCGGTTATACAGAATGCGGCGGTTCAGCGGCCATGCCCAGGCCCAGCCCAGCGTATTGCCGAGGCCTGACGGGTCGGCGTTATCGCGGCGCGCCATCTGGTTGCCTTCCGGCGTCCAGCTACCGGCGAAGATCCAGCAGCCGCTGGAAGTCGTGCCGTCATCGCGTAGCTGTGCGAAGGAGCTCAACTGCTGCCCTTTCTTAACGATTACCGCGCCGGTTGCCGGATCGGTAATATCCGCCAGCGCTTTACCGTTGCTTTCCATCGCCACTTCTTCAGATGCCGGCTCGTGCGGCGTGGAGTAGTTCCACGTCATGTTGAGCACCGGCTCCGGCGTCGGGCCGCCTTCTTCGGCATACATCTTACGCAGACGCGAGAAGATACCGGCGAGGATTTCGCCATCGGTCACGGCGATCCCCGGGGCGTCCGCGCCTTTCCAGTGCCACTGCAGCCAGCGGCCGGAGTTGACGATAGAACCGTTTTCTTCGGCGAAGCAGGTGGACGGCAGACGGAATACTTCGGTCTGGATTTTTGACGGGTCAACATCGTTGGACTCACCGTGGTTTTGCCAGAAGGTGGACGTTTCGGTGTTGAGCGGGTCGATGGTTACAAGGAACTTCAGCTTCGACAGGGAAGCCACTACCTTGTTTTTGTTCGGGAACGAGGCGACCGGGTTAAAGCCCTGGCAAATATAGCCATTCACTTTGCCCTGATTCATCATCTCGAAATACTGCAGAACGTCGTAGCTCTTATCCCACTTCGGCAACCAGTCAAAGCCCCAGCTATTCTCGGCCGTAGCTTTATCGCCGAAGAAGGCTTTCATCATGGAGACGAAGAACTTCGGATAGTTGCCCCAGTAGTTCACCTGGTCTTTCAACAGCGGTTTCGGCGTGTTGGCGCTCAGGTAGGTCTGCAGGTCGGCCTGTTTTTCATTAGGCAGCGACATGTATCCCGGCAGGCTGGTTGAGAGCAGGCCGAGGTCGGTCAGACCCTGGATGTTGGAGTGACCGCGCAGGGCATTGACGCCGCCGCCTGCCATCCCCATGTTGCCAAGCAGCAGCTGGATCATCGCCATGGTGCGAATGTTCTGCGCGCCGATGGAGTGCTGGGTCCAGCCGAGGGCATACAGGAACGACGCGGTTTTATCGTGCGCGCTGGTTTCTGCAATATATTCGCAAACTTTAAGGAAATCGGCCTTCGGCGTACCACAGATGTTTTCAACCACATCCGGCGTATAGCGGGAAACGTGCTGTTTTAGCAGATTCCAGACGCAGCGTGGATGCTGTAGCGTGGTATCGCGTTTGGCGAAGCCGTTTTCATCCAGCTCGTAGTTCCAGCTGGTTTTGTCATACTGGCGTTTTTCGGCATCGTAGCCGCTGAACAGACCATCATCAAAGCTGTAGTCCTCACGCACGATCAGGCTGGCGTTGGTATAGGCTTCGGTGTATTCACGGTTGAATTTTTCGTTATTCAGCAGGTACAGGATGACGCCCGACAGGAAGGTTATGTCGGTACCGGAACGAATCGGGGTATAGAAATCAGCCACCGACGCCGTACGCGTAAAGCGCGGATCGATAACGATGAGCTTGGCGCCGTTATGAATTTTGGCTTCCATCGCCCAGCGGAACCCCACCGGATGCGCTTCTGCGGCGTTACCGCCCATCACCACGATCAGGTTGGCGTTTTTAATATCAACCCAGTGGTTGGTCATCGCACCGCGACCAAATGTTGGAGCAAGACTTGCTACCGTTGGTCCGTGTCAGACACGCGCCTGGTTATCCACCGCCAGCATCCCGAGGGCGCGGGTGAATTTCTGCGTTAAATAGCCGGTTTCGTTACTGGAAGCGGAGGCGCACAGCATACCGGTGGTCAGCCAACGGTTAACGGTGGTGCCGGCGCTGTTTTGGGCGATAAAGTTGGCGTCACGGTCCTCTTTCATCAGCTTCGCGATGCGATCGAACGCTTCATCCCAGCTGATTTGTTGCCATTTATCAGAACCTGGCGCACGATATTCCGGGAATTTCAGGCGGCTTTCAGAATGGATAAAGTCCACCAGACCGGCCCCTTTCGGGCAGAGCGCACCACGGTTTACCGGATGGTCCGGATCGCCTTCGATATGAAAAATGGATGCTTTGGCGTTTTTCGCACCGTCGCCGAGGCTATACATCAATAGCCCGCAGCCAACGGAACAGTACGTACAGGTGTTGCGGGTTTCGCGAGTACGCAGCAGTTTGTACTGCCGGGTTTCCGCGAGCGCAGTAGCCGGGGCAAAGCCCAGCGCTGCTGCCGTCGTGCCTGCCATACCGCCAGCGCAGATCTTAAAGAACTGCCTTCTGCTGACCTGCATGGTTCGCTCCTTGTTTCGACATTGTCACATGTAGTTATTTACTTTGCGGTGAAGGCCGCAAAGGTTCAGAATTGAGTTAATTTCCCTCGGTCCTGGAGGGATATAAAAACAGAATACCACATTGTGTGTATGCCTGTTCCAATACGGTTAAATGAAAGTGAATAAGAACCTTCCTGAACAAATCAAAAATGTGACAGATGTCACAGGTTATCGCCAGATTACCCTCTGGAAACGCGAGGATTTACAACATCCTCAGCCAGACGAGGTAGCTGAAGAGGTACCCGTCGCTCTGGTCTATAACGGCATCTCGCACGTTGTCATGATGGCGACGCCACGTGACCTGGAACATTTCGCCGTCGGTTTTTCCCTGTCGGAAGGGATTATTCAAAGTCGACAAGAGATCTACGGGATGGACGTGGTGCAGGCCTGTAACGGGGTAGAAGTGCAAATCGAACTCTCCAGCCGCCGGTTTATGGGGCTGAAAGAGCGCCGCCGGGCGCTCGCCGGGCGTACCGGCTGTGGAGTATGTGGCGTCGAGCAGCTAAATGATATCGGTAAGCCCGTCGAGCCGCTGCCCTTTAGCCAGACCTTTGCGCTCTCTCATCTCGATCGCGCGCTCAAACAGTTAAATGAGGTTCAGCCTATCGGCCGTCTGACCGGCTGTACGCACGCCGCCGCGTGGGTGCGCCCTGATGGCGAACTGGCGGGCGGGCATGAAGATGTAGGCCGTCACGTTGCGCTGGATAAACTGCTGGGGCGCCGTAGTGAAGAAGGAGAGGGCTGGCAGCAGGGCGCGGCCTTAGTCTCCAGCCGCGCCAGTTATGAGATGGTACAGAAGGCCGCAATGTGTGGGGTGGAAATTCTGTTTGCCGTTTCCGCGGCGACGACCCTGGCGGTTGAAGTCGCCGAGCGTTGTAATCTGACGCTGGTGGGCTTCTGCAGGCCAGGCAGAGCGACGATTTATACTCATCCGCAGCGCCTGATTGCAGGTTAATTGTTGGTCAGTTTTTTTGAAAGATGACAGCAAATCCTTCCGCTTTTAGTTACGGGATGTGAAGACTATTATTTATCACATCAAGGCACGGCGCCTTATCCAAACAACTAAATGAAAGGGTTTATATCATGAAAAGCATCAAAACTTTTGTCGCTGTTATCGCTCTGGCCGCTTCTTTCGGTTCTTTCGCCGCGCAATCTGTGACCGCCACCGCTTCCACCATGGACGCCGCGGAAGCGAAAATCGCCGCTCAGGCGCAGGCTGCCGGCGCATCTTCTTACACCATTACCGAAGCATTTAGCGGTAACCGCGTGCATATGACCGCTGAGCTGAATAAATAAGCTGGCAACCCACTACCGTCGAAAGAGCGCCTCAGGGCGCTTTTTTAGTTTATACCCGCCAGGCGTAGCAACGCCGTCACCACCGCCGCGGCGATAATCACCACGATAAGCGGCATCTTGCGCCAGGCAAGGAAGACGGCAAAACCGACGCCCAGTACCCGCGCCATGCCGGAAAAATGCTCGCCTTCATAAAAAGTGGTCGCCAGCGCCACGGAAAATAGCAACACCGTCGCGGCATCAGAAAGCAGCGCCTGCGAGCGCTCGGAAAACGCTAAACGACTGCCAAGCTTTGCCCCACCCAAACGCATCAGATATGTGCCGATCGACAGAATCGCGATCCCGGCGATAAACAGCGTCATATTGCCCATTATTTTTTCCTCGCCAGTAAGCCAAACAATGAGAGCAGAACCGGTAATCCAACCGGCGCGAAGGGCACGGCGGCCAGCGAAATAACCGCGCCGCTGCAGGCACGAATCAGTGTGGTACGTTTTTTAAAAGCTGGTACCACCAGCGCCAGCAGGATAGCCGGGAATACCGCATCCAGGCCGATGGTTTCCGGTGCGGGTAATAATTTACCGACGCCGGCGCCCAGCAGGGTACCGAGCGGCCAGATGAGCGCCACGCCCAGCCCGCAGAGCCAGTAGGCGGCTTTACGCTGCTCCGGGGTTTTCTGCGACAGGCCGAACACCACGCTCTCATCATTCATAATATGGCAGCCGAGCAGGCTGGCGGCGCGGGCGCCGACCAGATCGCGCACGGTGACGCCAAAAGGAACGTGGCGGGCGTTCACCAGTAAACCTGCCGCCGCCGCGGCGAGCGGGTTACCGCCGCTGGCGACAATACCGATAAACATAAACTCAGAGGCGCCGGCCAGCACCGTAATGGAAAGGACAAACGGCACCCACAGTGGAAAACCGTAGGCCATCGCTAATGAACCGTAAGACATGCCAACCACGCCGACCGCCAGGCATACCAGAATGATTGCTTTAATGGTGTCTCCACTGAGACAGGAAAATTTGTAACGCATACGCTTTAGCCATATCGAACGAATTTCCATTATAATGAACGCAACAGAATGGTTTTTCAAGACGAACGATTCGTTCGATATAAAATACGAGGAGCGGTGTATGACACAGCCCATCAGCGTAATTGCTAAAAGCCTGACGCGCGAGCGCTCGCGCACCGGGCTCTCACTGGCGGAGGTGGCGCGCCGCGCCGGGATAGCCAAATCGACCCTGTCACAGCTGGAATCCGGCAATGGCAACCCTAGCCTGGAAACATTATGGGCGCTGTGCGTGGCGCTGGACATTCCCTTCGCCCGCTTACTGGAGCCGCAGGCCAACCAGACCCAGGTGATTCGCCGCGGCGAAGGCACCAAAGTGGTTGCTGAGCAGGCCAACTATCAGGCCATTTTGCTGGCGGCTTGTCCCCCCGGCGCGCGTCGCGACATCTATCTGCTGTTGACGCAGCCCGGCGCCGATCGGATCTCGCACCCGCACCCGCCCGGGTCGGTCGAACATATTATTATCACTCAGGGGCGCGCGCGCGTTGGTCTTACCGAAGCGCCGGAAGAGCTGGGAGAAGGGGATTACATCTGCTACCCGGCCGATCGGGAACACCTCTTTCAGGCGCTGGAGCCGGATACCCAGGCGCTGCTGGTGGCAGAGCAAAATTAGTCAGAATCTGCGCATTTTATTCTGATGCGCAGAAGATTATTTCATTTCCCATTAATGATTGAGTGAATTATTTATTCACTCAATTTCTTCATTGTTTTTCCATTTTTGTTTCCTTCCGTTTTGCCTGAAAACATGGGATTGATGTCACTCTTCCTTCCGGAAGGGGTTCGTATACTTAATTCGTGACATTGGGGCCTATTATGTTTTTAGAAGAACGTAGAAAGCATATCCTGAAATATTTAAACGATCATGAGCGTGGTTTTGTTAATTATTTTGCTGCTTATTTTAGTGTTTCAAAAGAAACCATTCGCAGTGATTTAAATATTCTTGCAGAAATGGGGTTGGTGCAACGTTGTTATGGCGGAGCGATTATTTCCCGGCACAATTTAAAGGCTGAACTTATTTCTGAAACCGGTGATAGTTTCGGCGTGCTGCTGCAGCCGATTAACCATCGGAAACCTACGGCGAGCGGTCAGCAGAAAGGAAAATCGATGAACGGCAAAGTGTGTGTATTCGGCTCATTTAATGTGGATATCGTGGCTCGAGTGGAGCGTTTTCCGCGCGGCGGAGAATCGCTACTGGCGCTCGCCAGCAGCCTTGGGCCCGGTGGCAAGGGGGCGAATCAGGCGACGGCGGCCAGTAAAGCCGGCGCGCAGGTCCATTTTGTCGCTAAGGTGGGCAAGGATCAGTTTAGTCACCTGGCGGCCGATCATCTCACTCGTTCAGAAATACACTCCTATACGCTTTATCAATCTGAGAGCGAACCTACCGGCAATGCCATTATTTATGTTTCGCAGGAAAATGGCGAAAATATGATTGCTATTTACTCTGGCGCCAATACTACAATAACGCATAATGAGATTGAGGCGATTATTCCAGAGTTGTCCGCCTCCGACGTTTTACTTGTTCAGCTTGAGAATAATTTTGACGCCACCCATTCGCTAATAAAGATCGCCAGGGAACTCGGTAAGACAGTCATTCTCAATCCGGCGCCATACTCGGCGGAAATAATCAAAAGCATCCCTTATATCGATGTGATTACACCGAATGAAACCGAGGCTTCATTATTATCCGGTATCGACATTCACGATGTTGATACTGCCAAAGAAGCCGCGCTGCGCATCGCTGAATTAGGTGTAAAGAAAGTTCTGATTACCATGGGGTCGCGCGGAGCGCTGCTGCTGGATAATCGCCAGTTTAGCCAAATTCGCGCCTTTCCGGCGGTCACCGTCGATACCACCGGCGCTGGCGATGCGTTTAATGGCGCGCTCGCCGCCTCGCTGGCTGCCGGCAACACCCTGGTTCAGGCCGCGACCTGGGCCTCTGCTTTCGCCTCTCTGGCCGTCGAGCTGGAGGGGGCTTCCAACATGCCTGACTTTGCGCAGGCAAGTGCCCGACTCCGTACCCTCTAATCCAGGAAAAATAAGATGAAAACGATTAACGGTGTTGTACCCGTCATGCTGACCCCTTTTACCGCTGACGACCAGATTGATTATCCGGCGCTGGCGAAGCTGATTGATTGGTATCTGGCAAAGGGCGTGGATGCGCTTTTTGCCGTCTGCCAGTCCAGCGAAATGCAATATCTCAGCCTACAGGAGCGTGTCGAGCTGGCGCGTTTCGTGGTGCAACGCGTGGCGGGACGCATTCCAGTCATTGCCTCGGGCCATATCAGCGATGATCTGGCGGCGCAAAAAGAGGAGTTGCTGGCAATGGCGCAGACCGGCATTGATGCGCTGGTGCTGGTCACTAATCATCTCGATCCGCGTAATGAGGGCAGTGAAGTCTTTTTCGCTACCCTGCAATCGCTGTTAGCGGCTTTGCCTTCTTCCATGCCGCTGGGGCTGTACGAGTGCCCGGCGCCGTATCGCCGCCTGCTTAGCGACGACGAGTTCGCCTGGTGCGCCAACAGTGGTCGTTTCGTGGTGCTGAAAGATGTGAGCTGCGATCTGCCAACCGTTGAGCGCCGCGTGCGTCTGGCGCAGGGAACCCCGCTGAAGGTCATTAACGCCAATGCCGCGATCGCCTGGCCGGCGATGCTGGCGGGCGCCGAAGGTTTCAGCGGCGTGTTCACCAACTTCCATCCCGAACTGTACGGCTGGCTGTGGCGGGAAGGCAAAAATCAGCGGGCGCTGGCCGATGAACTGGCGATATTTCTGTCGCTGGGTGCGGTAACCGAAACGCTGGGCTACCCGAAAAACGCCAAAATTTACCATCAACGGCTGGGGACCTTCGACAGCGATGCCTGCCGGGTTAATAAAGACGATGTGCTGAGCAAATTCTGGGGGCTGACGGTGATCCTCGACCAGATCCGCGCCGGGACTGAACTGTGGCAGCAGCGGATCGCCAGCTAAGGGAGGGATCGTTATGATCGTATCGAGTCTGCAGGCGTGGTCTGCGCAACATGCCGCGTTTCATCCGGCGATCCGCCAGGCGCTGGCGTTTATCGCCAGCCAGGATTTCCAGCGCTTCGCGCCGGGGAAAATCGACCTGATCCCGGGGAAACTTTTCTGCCTGCTACAGGAGATGGAGAGCGTGCCTTTCGCGCAGGCGCGGCCGGAGTCGCACAAGCAGTTCATTGATATTCAGTATCTGATTTTCGGCGAGGAGCGGATGGGTGTCAGCCGCGCTGAAAGCGGCAGTCATTGCGTTACCGAGGATCGGACGCCGCAGCAGGACATCCTGTTCTGGCAGGTTGAAGAAGAGGAGACGCAGATAACCCTGAAGCCTGGCATGTTCGCCATTTTCTTTCCACAGGACATCCATCGTCCGTGCTGCCATCCGCGCGATGGCGAGCGGCAACATATCCGTAAAGCAGTGATGAAAATCGATCGCGCCTTGCTGGAGGAGGGTTTATGAGTTCGCTTAATCAAACGGCGGCTGAAGCGATTGCGGCGCCGAAACTCTCGCGTCGACGTTGGGGCATTATTTTAATCCTGCTGCTGGCCGCGGTGGTCAATTACCTCGATCGCGCCAACCTGAGTATCGCGAACACCACCATCGCCAGGGAGTTTGGCTTCTCTGGTACTGAAATGGGGCTGTTATTGTCAGCGTTTCTCTGGCCCTATGCGCTGGCGAATTTACCCGCCGGCTGGCTGGTAGACCGCTTTGGCGCGAAGAAAATGTTCAGCGGCGCGCTGGGGTTATGGTCAGCGGTGACGTTCTTAATGGGCTTCGTGAACACCTATAGCTTCTTCTATGGTTTGCGCATGCTGCTGGGCGTGGCGGAGTCACCGTTCTTCACTTCCGGTATCAAGATCACCCAGAGCTGGTTCTCGGAGAAAGAGCGCGGGCTGCCGACATCGATTATCAATACCGGTTCGCAAATCGCCAATGCGATAGCGCCGCCGGTGCTGACTATTTTGCTGTTATGGATCGGCTGGCGCGGCATGTTCATGGTTGTCGGCCTGCTCGGACTGCCATTGTTGCTGGCGTGGCTTAAATTTTATCGCGACCCGGACGCGCGCGAGGCGATGCTGATAAACACCGGCAAAGTCATGCGTCCCGAAGGTGAGCAGCCGAAGGTCAGCTGGGGCGAACTGTTTCGCCGGAAAACCACGTGGTTCATGATTGCCGGTAACTTCTGCATCATGTTTACCATTTGGGTTTATCTGACATGGCTGCCGGGATATCTGGAAACCTCGCTGGGCTTTAGCCTCAAACAGACCGGTTTTATCGCCTCTATTCCTTTCTTTGCCGGTATTATCGGCGTGCTGTGTGGCGGGATGCTTTCTGACAGACTGGTGCGTAAAGGGATGAACGCCGTTACCGCGCGTAAAGTGCCGATTGTGGCGGGAGCCGCGCTGGCGGCCTGCTTCGTGATGCCGATTCCGTTTGTTGATAATAGCGGCGTTGCGATCGCCCTGCTGACGCTGGGCTACTTCTGTTCACAAATGCCTTCCGGCGTGATCTGGACGTTAGCGACCGATATGGCGCCAAAAGAACAGGTCGCCTCATTGGGTGCTATCCAGAACTTTGGCGGCTTTCTCGGCGCGGCGCTGGCGCCGATTATCACCGGCATTATTCTTGATGCTACCGGGCACTTTACCAACGTATTTATTCTCGGTGGAATACTGCTATTTATGGGCGCCTGCTGCTACGGTTTCTTTGTGCGCAAAAATGCCTAATCCCTCTGGTAGCAAAAACGCCTGATTGCTCAGGCGTTTTCTTTATTACGCAAGGTAAAACACGTCACTCAGTTCAGCGCTTAGCGGGCTGTTATCCGGATTCGTCGGCATCACCTCGCGCATATAGCGCCACCAGCGTTGGCAGACCTCGGTTTCCGCCACCGCATTCCAGCGGGCTTCCGATTCAATTTCCACCGTGGCGAATAGCAGATGGCGCTGTTTATCGAGATAGATCGCATAGTGGTGGGCGCCATGCGCTTTCAGCGTCGCTTCCAGTTCCGGCCAGATGGGATTATGACGGCGCTCATACTCCTCGTGGGCGTCGGGATTGACCTGCATCACAAAGGCTTTGCGGATCATAACGCCTCCAGGTATAACTCGCGCACCTCGTCGCGGCTGGCGCTACGCGGGTTACAGGGCGCGCAGGGGTCGGCCAGCGCTTTATCCAGCCAGCCTTCGATATCAGCCTTACTCACGCCAAGCTGGCTAAAACCTTCAGGAATACCGACTCGTTTGCTCAACGCGCGAATCGCGTTAATCGCCGCCATGCTGGCGGTTTCATCGCTCATTTCGCGCGTATCGACGCCCATCGCCTGGGCGATGCGGGCAAAACGCGCCACCGCGTTCGGGCGGTTAAAGTTTTCGATAATCGGTAGCAGGATGGCATTACAAACGCCGTGCGGCAGATTGTGGGTTGCGCCCGGCTGGTGCGCCAGCGCGTGTACCAGACCAAGACCTGCGCTGTTGAACGCCATCCCTGCCAGATACTGGCCGTATGCCATCTGCTCGCGGGCCTGCAGATTGTGCCCGTCATCAACGGCCAGCGGCAGCCACTGGTGAATTAAGCGAATCGCTTCCAGCGCGTTGGCGTCGGTCAGCGGATGGGCGCCGACGGAGACAAACGCCTCAATGGCATGAGTTAACGCATCCATACCGGTCGCGGCGGTAACCGACGGCGGAATATCCAGCATGACGCTAGCGTCGTCGACGGCAATATCCGGGATGATGTTCGGGTCGATGATGACCTCTTTCACCTGACGTTCGCTATCGATAATCACCGCGTTGCTGGTCATTTCGGCGGCGGTTCCGGCGGTGGTGTTAATTGCCACCAGCGGCACGCCGGCATTTTTCACTTTGCCCACGCCGGAATAGGCCGTCGATGGCGCCGGGTTAGCGCTGAGGATTTTCACCGCCTTAGCGGTATCGATCGGGCTGCCGCCACCAAAGGCGATAATATAGTCACACTGCGCCGCACGGAATGCGGCGATACCTTGCTGAACCAGCGCCTCGGTTGGGTTCGGAAAGACCTTATCGAACAGATGATAAGACAGTTGATGCGCTTCCAGCGCCTGAAACAGGCTATCGAGCAGGCCCATTTCCACCAGATGACCATCGGTGACAATCAGCGCTTTTCCCCACTGCTTGTCTGCGACCAGGTTTACCATATCGCCGATCGCGCCCGCGCCATGCAGGCTGATTTTCGGTAGTGCCAACATAAAGCTCATGATGATTCTCCTTACAAGGCGGCTCGCTTTCTTAGAGCGCCAGCGCGCTGGCCAGCGGCGTGACGCCAAAGCGTTGGCCTAACGCAATCAATTCTTCGCGGCTTATCGTCTGTTTCATGCCGCCCATCGAATAGACTTTCACCAATACCTCGGCGGATTTCTCGGCGGTATCGATCAGGCCGAAAGTTTCATCCAGCGTCGGGCCGCTGCCGAAGACGCCGTGGAATGGCCACAGCACCAGAGAGTGTTTCTGCATTTCGCCGGCGGTCGCCTGGCCAATCTCGTCGGTACCCGGCACCATCCACGGCAGAATGCCGACGCCGTCCGGGAACACCACCAGGCATTCGGTGCTGCCTTCCCATAGCTTGCGGGTGAACAGATCGCTGTTGTTCTCCAGCACGTAGGTCAGGGCGATCAGGTTGGTGGCATGGCAGTGCATGATCACGCGGTCTTTGCCGCCGGTGGCTTTGATGCGCTCGCAATGCGACAGGAAATGCGCCGGCAGTTCCGAGGTCGGCACGGCTTCTTCCGTCAGCCCCCACAGAATGAAGTAGCCCGCGCCGTCGTTGTCCACTTTCACCACCCCAAGGTTGGCGGCGGGATCGAGCTGCACGTTACGGAAGAATTTACCGGAACCGGTGACGATAAACGGCTGATTAGCCAGTTCCGGCATCGGCTGGCTTAAGGCGATATAGCGCGGCTGGGGGTGAAAATCGGCTTTGAAGGGCGCGATATCCGCTTCATCCAGGCGCAGCGTCAGATTGCCGCCGTTACGTTCGTCCCAGCCTTTAAGCCAGGCGTCGGAGGTGGCTTTGATCATGCCCTGAACGAACCATGAATTGATGATGTTGTGCATAGTCTTGTCTTTCCTGTTGATTCGTAATAGGTGTGACTCCCCGAATAAACCCCATACGGCGCAATCCGGGGAAAGTCAGGCATTAGCCGCGCTGGCTCAGCACGTCTTTTTCATAGGCCCGCACGTTTTCCAGCCACTGGCTGCCTGCCGGCGTATCGTGACGCTGGCAGTACATTTCCCAGATCGCCTGCCACGGCAGCGATTTCTGCTCTTCGAGCAGCGCCAGCCGGGCGGTGTAATCGCCGTCGTTTTCCAGCTGGCGCAGCAGTGCCGTCGGCTCCAGCAGCGCGCGCAGCAGGGCTTTTTTCATGTTGCGGGTGCCGATAACCCACGCCGCGATGCGGTTGATGGAGGCATCAAAGAAGTCGAGGCCGATATGCACGCGGTCGAACAGGTTGTGGCGGATAATTTCGCTGGCGATGGCCTGGGTTTCGTCATCCAGCAGCACCACGTGATCGCTGTCCCAGCGTACCGGGCGGCTGACGTGCAGCAGCAGGCGCGGGATATAGAGCATGGCGGCGGAGATTTTGTCGGAGATGACTTCCGTCGGATGGAAGTGGCCGGCATCCAGGCACAACGCGGTCTGACGGCTGGCGGCGTAGCCCATATAGAATTCATTGGAGCCAACGGTATAGCTTTCGGCGCCGATACCGAACAGCTTGCTCTCAACGGCGTCGATATGGTGCGCCGGATCGAGCTTTTCACTAATGACCTCATCCAGCGCGTTCAGCAGACGCTGGCGCGGGGCGAAGCGGTCGACGGTAATATCTTTCATGCCGTCCGGCACCCAGATATTCATTACCGATGGCGTCCCAAGCTGCTCGCCGAAATAAGCGGAGATACGGCGGCTGGCTTTACAGTGATCGATCCAGAACTGACGAATCTCCGGGTTGGCGTGCGACAGCGTAAAGCCGTCGGCGCTGAGCGGATGCGAGAAGCAGGAAGGGTTAAAATCGAGCCCCAACTGGTGGCGTTTGGCCCATTCCACCCAGTGCTTAAAGTGTTCCGGCCTGATTTCATTACGCGCTACCGGCGTGGCGGATTCGAGATAAATCGCGTGCAGATTAAGGCGCTTCGGCCCCGGTATCAGGCTGAGCGCCTGTTCGAGATCGGCGCGTAGTTCCTGGGCATTGCGCGCTTTGCCGGGATAGTTGCCGGTGGCCTGAATGCCGCCGGTTAAGTTTCCTTCCGGGTTTTCAAAGCCCGCCACGTCATCGCCCTGCCAGCAGTGCATTGATACCGGCAGGCGGTCCAGCTGACGCAGAGCTTCCTCGGCATCTACGCCGACGGCGGCATAGCGCTGCTTAGCAATTTCCCAGGCTTGTTCAAGTTGAGTGGTCATGCGCAAAGCTCCTTTGTAGGTTGTGGCTGAAATTGCGCGACGAAGCGGGCAATTTCGCTATCTGAATGCGGGGCGAAAGTGATGAGCGACGCGTTGTCGCGTACCACCTGACGGAATTCATCGACGTTTTGGAGTTCATCCAGCGCCATCAACTGGATGCCGATATTGCCAAGCGTGGAGGCTTCAATGGGGCCCGCCACCACCGGCAGGCCGCAGGCATCGGCGCACAGCTGGTTAAGCAGCGCGTTCTGGCAGCCGCCGCCGACGATATGCAGCTGGCTGAAAGGGTGGCCGCGGAGTGCGGCCAGTTCGTCCAATACCCGGGCATACAGCAGCGCCAGGCTGTCGAAAATGCAGCGCGCCAGTTCGGCGGGAGTGACCGGGATCGGCAGAGCGGACTCCGCGCAGGCGGCTTGAATTTCGGCGCTCATATTGGCCGGGTTGATAAAGCGATCGTTATTGCAATCAATCAGGTAACGACAGGCCGGCAGCTGCTCCGTGTCGACAATCAGCGCCTGCAGATCGCTAATGTTGTGCTCCTGCAGTACCCTCTGCAGCAGCCATAGGCCCATGATATTTTTCAGCACCCGATAGCGCCCCTCGGCGCCGCCTTCATTAGTGATATTCGCCTTCAGCGCCTGCTGGCTGGTGTAAGGCGTTTTACTTTCAAAGCCCATCAGCGACCAGGTGCCCGATGAGAGATAGGCGGCATTTTTATCCGCCAGCGGCGAGGCGATGACGGCGCTGGCCGTATCGTGGCTGGCGACGGCAACGACCGGGATGCGGTTACCCTGCGGGCAGATCCAGTGACCGATAACATTGCCCGGATGCGTCGGCGTACCGAACCAGTCCGGTTTCGCGCCGCTCCAGCGGAGCAGCTCGTCATCCCAGCTATCGCTATTAATATTGACCAGTTGCGTGGTGGTGGCGTTGGTGTATTCCCAGTTCATTGCGCCGGTCAGGCGGTAGCTGAAATAGTCCGGGATCAGCAGCGCGTGGGCGACCTGTTCCGCCAGCGTCGGCTGCTGGCTGACCAGCGCCCGCAGCTGATAAAGGGTGTTGAACGGCAGAAACTGGATGCCGCTGCGGCAGTAGATATTGGCGCGGCCGAGGTGTTCGATTGCCTGCGCCATCAGGCCGTGAGTGCGGCTATCGCGATAGGAAACCGGCAGGCCGACGCGCTGGCCGTGCTTATCCAGCAAGACGAAATCGACGCCCCAGGTGTCGATACCGATGCTGTCGATCAGGATCCCCTGTTCGCACACCTTCACCAGCCCGCGGCGGATTTCCGCTTCCAGGCTATCGATATCCCAGCAATCGTAGCCATCCACTTTCTGCAGGCGGTTAGTGAAACGATGAACCTCGCGCAGCGTCAGCGATCGCGTCGCGGTTGCATAATTCGCGAGCATGACCCGACCGCTGGAAGCGCCTAAATCAACGGCGACACAATGACGAATACTCATGGCACGACCCTTCTTAAAATCATTACAGGCAGTCTAAAAAAGGCGTCTCTGCGTCACCTTCTCGCTACTGACAGCGAAAGCGGGTGGCTGGCAACAAAGCAAAGGTGACCGTGAGAAGCGTCACAGTTTCGTTTTATAGGCGGCGTGAGGCGGGGTGTGATGCTGGCCGCAGTTCCGGATATTTCCGGCTGGTTCTTGAAAAAACGGCAGGCTTTACGCGGTTTGCGGTCAAAAATTGAAGGCCGGATTGCCAGCCCTTAATTACTATTTGCGACGACGGTTGATAATTTTTCTCATTCGTGGAGGCTGCTATGACCGTGTTGCACTGTACGGATTTTTTTAAGGCCGGCGTCTCGGCGGTGGCGATTGAACCGCGCCTTCCACAAGCGGCCTTTCCAGAGCATCATCATGATTTTCATGAAATTGTTATCGTTGAGCAGGGGACGGGCATCCACGTTTTCAACGGCCAGCCCTATACCATCAGCGGCGGTTCGGTCTGCTTTATTCGCGATCACGATCGCCATCTTTACGAACACACCAATAACCTGTGTCTGACCAACGTGCTTTACCGCGCGCCGGATGCTTTTCGTTTTCTGACCGGCGTGAACCAGCTGCTGCCACAAGAACAGGACGGCAACTATCTTTCACACTGGCGGGTCAACCAAACGGTGCTACAGCAGGTGCGGCAAATCGTCGGTCAGATGGAAAAGATCGGCCCGGGCGTCGAGCCGCATACCATCGCCAGCCGTGAGATCCTTTTTATGCAGCTACTGGTGCTGCTGCACAGCAACAGCCTGGCGGAAGGCGCCGGCAACCACGAGGCGCGGCTGAATCAACTAATGGCCTGGCTGGAAGACCATTTTGCCGAAGAGATATGCTGGGAGGAGGTGGCGGCGCAGTTTTCGCTCTCTTTACGCACCCTGCATCGTCAGTTAAAGCTGCAAACCGGGCTGACGCCCCAGCGCTATCTCAACCGGGTGCGCCTGATGAAAGCGCGGCACCTGCTGCGCCACAGCGATGATAGCGTGACAGAAATCGCTTATCGCTGCGGTTTCGGCGACAGTAACCATTTTTCGACGCTATTTCGCCGTGAATTCGACTGGTCGCCGCGCGATATTCGCCAGGGGCGCGACGCTATTCTTCAGTAACGCGAGAAGAGTCAACGTATTGCCTCACCAAAATGCGAATAATGGTTGGTTTCCGCGTCGGGAGTGAAAGTTGTGGCAGGTCAGCTGGTGCTTCGCAAAGATGAGTTTTTTGCCTCCCCCACGCAGGCGGTGGCGGTGGCTGACCGCTACCCGCAAAACGTCTTCGCCGAGCATACCCATGAATTTTGCGAGCTGGTGCTGGTGTGGCGCGGCAACGGTCTGCATATCCTCAACGATCGCCCGTGGCGGATTACCCGCGGCGATCTCTTTTATATCCGCGCGGAAGATAAACACTCTTATGCGTCGGTCAATGACCTGGTGCTGCAGAATATTATTTATTGTCCGGATCGGCTGCGGCTCAATTTTGACTGGGCGGCGCATATTCCGGGATTATTCGGCACGCCGTGGCAGCCGCACTGGCGGATCGGCAGCAGCGGGATGGCGCAGGTCAGGCAGGTGATTAACCAGCTGGAGCACGAAAGCGCGCGGCAGGATGCGCAGGCGGATAGCATGGCGGAACTGCTGTTTGCCCAACTGGCGCTAACGCTCCAGCGCTATCGCTACGCCACTGATAATCTGGCGGCGACGCAAAGCGAAACACAGCTCGATAAACTGCTAACGGCGCTGGCCGGAAGTCTGAATCGCCCCTTTAATCTGGATAGCTTCTGTCTGCATGAAGGCTGCAGCGAACGCGCGCTACGCCAGCAGTTTCGTCAGCAAACGGGAATGACGATAACTCACTATTTGCGCCAGCTGCGGATCTGCCATGCGCAGTATTTACTGCAGCATACCGAGCGGTTAATCGGCGAGATCGCCATGCAGTGCGGGTTTGAGGACAGTAACTATTTTTCGGTGGTGTTTAATCGGGAAATTGGCATGACGCCGGGACAGTGGCGGCAGCGCAGTCGCGCCGCCGCGTAAGGGGAAATCAGTTAGCCATTCCCAGGCCGACGATATTCGCGGCGATGATAATCACCACGCAGCCGAGGCTGAGCACGCTGACCGGGCGGCGTCCGGCGTTGTTCCACTCTTTCAGCACCAGCCCAACCAGCCCGCCACACAGTACGTAGAAGCTCATATGCAGCATCCAGCTCATGTAGTCATACTGCGCCGGGATACTGGCGTGGCCCCAGGCATAGAAGAAGAACTGCAGATACCACATTAGCCCGCCCAATGCGGAAAGCAGAATGTTGCTGATGATAAGCGGTTTTGCCAGTGAGAAGTCGGCTTTTAGCGACAAATCCTTCACTTTGGCAAGGCGAATAAAACAAAAGCCGAGGTTAACCAGCGCGCCGCCGCCCATGATCACCACGTAGCTTGGCAGCGCGGTATACAGCGGGTCGACGCCCAGCGCCGCGGCGGCTTCATGCATTGGTTTAGCGGCATTCATCGCGAATGACATGCCGGCGGAGAAAATACCGCACATTACCGCCAGCATCAGCCCTTTTTTCAGGTTGAACTCTTCCGCTTTGATGCCCATTTTGCGCTCTTTAAGCTGGCCGGCGCGGGTAACGATACCCACGCCAATCACCGCCACCAGCACGCCGAGCAGGGTCATTTGTCCGCCTTTGGTGTGAATCAACACATCAAAGTGGCCGTTGAGGATCGGCGTCATTAAGGTACCGACGATAAGCGTAATGCCGATAGCGATACCGATACCCATCGACATCCCCAGATAGCGCATGGTCAGGCCATAGTTGATGTTACCGATGCCCCACATCGCGCCGAACAAAAACACCGGCAGCAGCGTGGAAGCGCTAAACGAGCGGTAGTAGGCCCAGAAATCGGGCAGCAGCATGGCGCTTATCGCCCACGGCAGAATCAGCCAGGAGACAATCCCGCCGATCGACCACATGGTTTCCCACGACCAGTGTTTCACCTTCTTGAAAGGGGCATAAAAACAGGCGGCACTGGCGGCGCCGATTAAATGCCAAAAAATTCCCATCGTAATCGCATGATTCATTGCCTTTACCCTCATCTGTTTTTGGGTTGGATAGACTCTCTCCGATGCGATGAGTGTAAAAATTGCGCAGTTTTTACGCCTTTGAGCTGTTGCCACGCCAGGCGAAACTCTGGCAATCAGGGGCTTAATGAGTTGTTTTGGCTCACAAACTGGGGTGTATCTATTTTGGGTATAACCTTAGTAAAACTACGGCATTGATAATCATTTTCAATATCATTTAATTAACTATAATGAACCGACTGCTTACGCGGCGTTAACACCCTCTGCCGCCCGATAATAATGGAGATGATTATGAGTTATACACTGCCATCCCTGCCGTACGCTTACGATGCTCTGGAACCGCATTTCGACAAGCAGACGATGGAGATCCATCATACTAAGCATCACCAGACCTACGTTAACAACGCTAACGCAGCGCTGGAAAGCCTGCCGGAATTCGCTAACCTGTCCGCGGAAGAGCTGATCACCAAACTGGATCAACTGCCGGCTGACAAAAAAACCGTACTGCGTAACAACGCGGGCGGCCACGCTAACCACAGCCTGTTCTGGAAAGGCCTGAAAACCGGCACCACCCTGCAGGGCGACCTGAAAGCCGCTATCGAGCGTGATTTCGGTTCCGTGGACAATTTCAAAGCTGAATTCGAAAAAGCGGCAGCAACCCGCTTTGGTTCCGGCTGGGCGTGGCTGGTGCTGAAAGGCGACAAACTGGCCGTCGTTTCTACCGCTAACCAGGACTCCCCGCTGATGGGCGAAGCCATTTCCGGCGCTTCCGGTTTCCCGATTATCGGCCTGGATGTGTGGGAACACGCTTACTACCTGAAATTCCAGAACCGTCGCCCGGACTACATCAAAGCCTTCTGGGACGTGGTTAACTGGGACGAAGCAGCAGCGCGTTTTGCCGCCAAAAAATAAGGTTGCATTGTGCTAAGAGAGAAGCGAGTCTGATGACTCGCTTTTTTTATATCCGTAGCAAGGAGAGCAGCAATGCATTATCCGGTGAATGTCTTTGTCGGCAAAATCAGGGACTACGACGGTAGCCGCCCCAGCGCAATTGGTAAAATCCAGGTCGATGGCGAATTACAGCTCGGCGAGCTCGGACTGGAAGGGGACGAGCAGGCGGAAAAGAAAATTCACGGCGGGCCGGATCGTGCGTTGTGCCACTACCCCCGCGAGCATTATCTCGACTGGATCCGCGAATTCCCGCAGCAGGCCGATCTGTTCTGCGCACCCGCATTCGGCGAAAACCTTTCTACCGAAGGGCTAACGGAAAAAAACGTCTATATCGGCGATATCTTTCGTTGGGGCGAGGCGCTGATTCAGGTCACTCAACCGCGCTCTCCCTGCTTCAAACTGAATTACCATTTCGGTATTAGCGACATGGCGCAACTGATGCAAAACAGCGGCAAGGTTGGCTGGCTCTACCGCATTATCGCCGGCGGCCAGGTCTCCAGCGATGCGCCGCTGGAGCTGGTATCGCGACTAAGCGATGTGAGCGTACATGAGGCCGGAGCAATTGCCTGGCATATGCCGTTTGACGACGACCAGTATCACCGTCTGTTATCGGCGGCGGGCCTGTCGGTAAGCTGGAGCAGAACGATGCAGAAGCGGCGTTTAAGCGGGCAAATCGAGGATAATTCGCGGAGATTATGGGGGAAATAATTCCCCCATATTGAACGTTGCAACCCGTAGCCCGGCTCAGCGTAGCGCAAGCCGGGACAGGCTCAGGTGCGTTTATACAGCGGCAGCCAGATTGTTAAACGCAGACCACCCAGCGGGCTATCGTCGGCTTTAACCCAGCCGCGATGTTGCTGGATCGCCGTTTCGACAATCGCCAGCCCCAGACCGGTGCCGCCGGACTCGCGATCGCGAGCTTCGTCGGTACGATAGAACGGACGGAAAATCTGTTCGCGATCTTCCGGGCTGACGCCCGGGCCGTCATCATCGACGTTGACCGTGATTCCGTCTTTATCCACCGAGAAGCTGACCGAAATTTTCGTGTGCGAGTAGCGCAGCGCGTTGCGCACGATATTTTCCAGCGCGCTTTCCAGCGCATTGGGGTTACCGTATAGCGGCCAGGGGCCCGGCGGATACTCAACGGTAAAGGATTTCCCCATCTGCTCGGCTTCAAATGCCGCGTTGTCCAGCACTTCGCCCCACAGCTGATTCGCTTTCACCGTCTCGCTGACCAGCGCGTTTTTCGCCTGATTACGCGACATCACCAGCAGGTCGTTGATCATGCTGTCCAGCCGATGCGCTTCGGTTTCGATCCGCTCCAGCTCTTTGCTTTCACCGCTGCGGCGGCGCAGCAGCGCGGTGCCTAACTGCAGACGGGTTAACGGCGTGCGTAGCTCGTGCGAGATATCCGACAGCAGCCGCTGCTGGCTGGTCATCATTCGCTCAAGCGCGGTCACCATCTGGTTAAAGCTGGCCCCGGCGGCCAGAAACTCCTGCGGACCGGCTTCCAGCTCCGGATGCTGCCGCAGGTTACCCTGGGCCACTTCATCGGCGGCGTTTTTCAGCTTGCGCGCCGGTTTCGCCAGGCTCCACGCCAGCCATAGCAGCAGCGGGGCGCTGACCAGCATCGTCACGATAAGCAGTAATAGCGGACGGTCAAACAGCAGGTTGATGAAGTCGGATTGTGAAGTGCTGGCAGGGCGGATGAGATAAAGTTGATAATTATCTTCACCATCCCTGACGGAAAACGGCCCGACCATCTCCAGGCGTCCGTAACGCTTCTTCTGCGGATGATCGGCGTTATCGGCCTGGCCGATAAAGTTACGAATGATCTGCATTTCGTTGCGTTCTGCGCCGATCACGCGGCCTTCGCTGGTGACCAACAACAGCCGCTGCCCAGGCGGCGCCCACTTATCGATGGCGCGAAACAGGCGTCGCCACCACATCAGGTCGTTAGGTGGGTCGTTCGCCAGTTCGGCCTCGACGTGTTGCTCAATCATGATGCCCTGACGTTGCTCGCTTTCCAGCAGCTCGGTCATCTGGCGCGAGTCCAGCTTGGGCAACATCAGTACCAGCATCAACACCAGCGCCAGCGTGAGCCAGAAGATGGCGAAGATGCGTGCGGTTAAACTTCCAATCATGAAGCAGAAACCATCAGATAGCCGCGTCCGCGCAATGTTTTAAACCACGGATGGCCGTCTTTACGCTCCGGCAGCTTACGCCGCAGGTTGGAAATATGCATATCGATAGCGCGGTCGAACGGCGTCAGCCGCTTGCCCAGCACTTCCTGGCTTAAGTGTTCACGTGACACCACCTGACCAAGATGCTGCGCCAGCAGATACAGCAGAGTGAACTCGGTGCCGGTCAACTCCAGCGTTTGCCCATCAAAATTGGCCTCCTGACGGCCCGGATTGAGGCTTAACGCATCCACTTCCAGGGTCGGAGAACCGGATTCGGTGGTCTGCTGCTGCTCGCTCCAGTGAGAACGACGCAGAATCGCGCGTATACGCGCCACCAGCTCGCGATCGTTAAACGGCTTAGGCAAATAGTCATCCGCCCCGAGTTCGAGGCCGAGAACGCGATCCAGCTCGCTTCCGCGCGCCGTTAGCATGATAACCGGGGTCTGGTGTGTCTGACGTAATTCTTTAAGCGTGTCGATACCGTTTTTCTTCGGCATCATCACATCAAGCAAAAGGAGATCAATGCTGTCGTCAAGAAGCGCCAGCGCCTGTTCACCGTCATGGGCAACGAGCACATTAAAACCTTCCATATCGAGCAGCTCTTTTAACAGGGAGGTGAGCTCCCGGTCATCATCAACTAACAGGATTTTATTCATTGTTTAAATACCTCCGAGGCAGAAATTACGTCATCAAGGCTCGCTAATCCATGACTTTACGTTGTTTTACACCCCCTGACGCATGTTTGCAGCCTGAATCGTAAACTGTCTCTCGTTGAATCGCGACACAAACGTTTTGGGAGTATGTGATGCGCAATGTTATCGCTGCCGTCATGGCCTCAACGCTGGCGCTAAGTGCTACTAGCCAAGCCGCTGAAGTCGTTACCGGCGTTAACTGGCTCCACGGTGAAGAGGGAGCCCAGCGCAGCGGCCAGAGCCATATGTTTGACGGCATAAGTCTAACCGAACAGCAACGACAGCAGTTACGGGATCTTATGCAACGGGCGCGCCATGACCGGCTCCCTGTTAATGTTAGCGAACTGGAGACAATGCATAGCCTTGTCACCGCAGATAAATTTGATGAAAGCGCTGTGCGCGCTCAGGCAGAAAAGATGGCGCAGGAACAGGTTGCCCGCCAGGTAGAAATGGCGAAAGTCCGCAACCAGATGTACCACCTGCTAACCCCTGAGCAGCAAGCGGTTTTAAATGCTAAGCACCAGCAGCGTATGGATCAGTTGCGTGAGGTTGCAAGGATGCAGAAAGGCTCAGCCATGATGCTTTCCAGTAGTAGCAGTACCGTGCAACCCAAGTAACAAACCCTGTTTTCCTTGCCATAGACACCATCCCTGTCTTCCCCCACATGATGTGGGGGTTTTTTTTGTCTTTTTTTCGCCTCAGCCGCCGCATGCCCGTTCATCTTCAGGGTAAAAGTTCAGGTTATACTAAGCGCATCGCCGGAAAAGGAGCGTTTATGAATCAATCTTATGGGCGGCTGGTAAGTCGCGCGGCTATTGCCGCGACGGCGATGGCCTCCGTGTTACTTTTGATCAAAATTTTTGCGTGGTGGTATACCGGTTCGGTGAGTATTCTGGCGGCGCTGGTGGATTCGCTGGTGGATATTGCCGCCTCGCTGACCAACCTGCTGGTGGTGCGTTACTCGCTACAACCCGCTGATGAAGAACATACTTTTGGCCATGGGAAAGCGGAATCGCTGGCGGCGCTGGCGCAGAGCATGTTTATCTCCGGTTCGGCATTGTTTCTGTTCCTGACCGGGATCCAGCATCTGATTCGCCCTGAACCGATGCAGGCGGCAGGCGTCGGGATGGTGGTGACGCTGATCGCCTTGATAAGCACCCTGATGCTGGTGACCTTTCAGCGCTGGGTGGTCAGAAAAACCCAGAGCCAGGCCGTGCGCGCGGATATGCTTCATTATCAGTCTGATGTTATGATGAACGGCGCTATTCTTATCGCCCTCGGCCTCTCCTGGTACGGCTGGCACCGTGCCGATGCGCTGTTTGCATTAGGGATTGGCATCTATATTTTATATAGCGCGCTGCGTATGGGTTACGACGCGGTGCAATCGTTATTAGACCGCGCGCTTCCGGATGAGGAACGTCAGGAAATCATCAGTATCGTGAACAGCTGGCCCGGCGTCAGCGGCGCGCACGATCTACGAACGCGGCAGTCAGGGCCGACTCGCTTTATTCAAATACATTTGGAAATGGAAGATAACCTCCCGCTGGTGCAGGCGCACGTGATCGCCGACCAGGTGGAGCAGGCTATTTTGCGCCGTTTCCCGGGATCGGATGTGATTATCCATCAGGATCCCTGTTCTGTGGTGCCGCCGGCGCAGCAGGGCGTTTTTTGAGCTTTCGGTTATAGTCTGTAAACTCGATGTAAAAATGTGGGGCGGGTAGGCATTTTTTGTATAAATTACCGCCATTTGGTCTGACCTGAATCAATTCAGCCAGAAGCGTTTGATATACTATTGCAATTATCGTCGTGCACTCCTGGTATGGGAGCGCTTCAGGCAACAGGATTATTTTTTGCTTCCTAAGTTCAGAGGTAGTCATGATTAAGAAAATCGGTGTGTTGACAAGTGGCGGTGATGCGCCGGGCATGAACGCAGCAATTCGCGGCGTTGTGCGCGCGGCATTAACGGAAGGTCTGGAAGTTTTTGGAATCTATGACGGTTACCTCGGCCTGTATGAAGATCGTATGGTTCAGCTTGACCGTTACAGCGTGTCAGACATGATCAACCGTGGCGGTACCTTCCTCGGCTCCGCTCGCTTCCCGGAATTCCGCGAAGAGCATATTCGCGCAGTCGCCATTGAAAATATGAAAAAGCGCGGCCTGGACGCGCTGGTTGTTATCGGCGGCGACGGTTCCTATATGGGTGCGATGCGTCTGACCGAGATGGGTTTCCCTTGCATCGGCCTGCCGGGCACCATCGACAACGACATCAAAGGTACTGACTACACCATCGGTTTCTTTACCGCGCTGAGTACCGTTGTTGAAGCTATTGACCGCCTGCGTGACACCTCCTCTTCGCACCAGCGTATCTCTGTGGTGGAAGTGATGGGCCGCTACTGTGGCGATCTGACGCTGGCGGCGGCGATTGCCGGCGGCTGTGAGTTCATCATGGTGCCGGAAGTAGAATATACCCGCGACGATCTGGTGGCTGAAATCAAAGCCGGCATCGCGAAAGGTAAGAAACACGCGATCGTGGCCATCACCGAGCACATGTGCGACGTTGACGAACTGGCTAGCTTCATTGAGAAAGAAACGGGCCGTGAAACCCGTGCGACCGTGCTGGGTCACATTCAGCGCGGCGGCTCTCCGGTTCCTTACGACCGTATTCTGGCTTCCCGCATGGGCGCATATGCTATTGAACTGCTGCTGCAGGGCTTTGGCGGCCGCTGTGTCGGTATCCAGAACGAGAAGCTGGTTCACCACGACATCATCGATGCTATCGAAAATATGAAGCGTCCGTTCAAGTCTGACTGGATGGATTGCGCGAAGAAACTGTACTAAGTTTCTCGGCATAGCAAAAAGGCCTTCTCAGTGAGAAGGCCTTTTTTATTACGGCGTAGCCGAAGCGTTATTCGATATCCAGCGCATCCTCGGAAAGGATGATACCGGTATTGTCGGCATACAGATGATCGCCGGAGAAGAAGGTGACGCCGCCGAAATTGACGCGCACGTCGCTTTCGCCGATACCTTCCCCTGCAGCGGCCACTGGAATGGCGGCTAACGCCTGGATACCGATATCTAAATCTTCCAGGTCGTCAACCTGGCGCACCGCGCCATAGACCACCAGCCCTTCCCATTCGTTTTGTACCGCCAGACGCGCCAGGTCTGCGTCAATTAACGCGCGTCGCACGGAACCGCCGCCGTCGATGAGGAGAATATGACCACGGCCATTCTGCTCGAGCAGATCGTAGAGCAACCCGTTATCCTCGAAACATTTTACCGTAATGATCTGTCCACCAAACGACGACCGCCCTCCAAAGTTGGAAAACAGCGGTTCCACGACATTGACATCTTCCTGGTAGATGTCGCAAAGCTCGGAAGTATCGTATTTCATAGGCTTAACGTTCAGTTGCTGCGAGAATTTTTAGTATATCCCGTGAACTGCATTGTTTGCAAAATCATCAATTGTTAATTGATATTTGTCAGTTATGCCGCCAGCTTACTGCCGATAATCCCGATGACAAACAGCAGGTTGGTTAATAATGCCGCTTTGACCGTGCGTTCGAGCATCGGACGCATCGCCACCGGTTCGCGCTCACGCATGACGAAACGCGCCTGCTTCACCAGTAGCGGAATGGCGAGAATAAACAGCCAGCCCCACAGGCTGCGCAGCGCCAGCAGGTTAAACAGCGCCAGGCACAGCGGAGCGCCGAGCAGCAGGACGCTGTGATAACGGCGAGCGTTAATTGGCCCCAGACGGACCGCCAACGTATTTTTACCGTTCGAACGGTCGCTATCGATATCGCGCAGGTTATTGATATTCAGCACCGCGGCGGCCAGCAGGCCACAGGCGGTAGCGGGCAGAAAAATAACCGCGTCGATGCTGTGCGCCTGTAGATACCAACTGCCGACAACGCTCAGCCAGCCGAAGAAAACCAGCACCGAGATATCGCCAAGGCCAATATAGCCGTAAGGACGCGTGCCGACGGTATAAGTGATAGCCGCGATAATCGACAACCCGCCGAGCACCATAAAGCCGATGAAGTCCGCCATTGTCTGCCAGGCGGAGAACAGCAACGCCAGGCCGGAAAGGCAAATCAGCGCTACCGTTACGATCAGCGCGCGTTTCATCTGCGATTGGGTGATGGCGCCTTTTTGCATTCCGCGCAGCGGCCCAATACGGTCAGGTTTATCGCTGCCTTTAACGGCGTCGCCATAATCATTGGCGAGATTAGATAAAATTTGCAGCAAACCGGCGGTGATGAGCGCCAGCAGCGCGACCAGCGGATCGAAGTGGCCTTGCTGCCACGCCAACGCGGTGCCGACGACGATAGCGGCGAACGCCAGAGGTAATGTTTTGGGACGCAGGCTTTCAAGCCAGGCCCTGGTGCGTGTTATCGGTTGTTCAGTCATTTCTTTCAGCCAAAAAAATGGGGCTATCATAGCCCCATCGTGTGTGATGAAAATGCATTGAACCGGATTATAGGATAAAACGGCTCAGATCTTCATCTGCCACCAGAACATCCAGGTGTTTACCGACATAATCACCGTCGATGGTCACCGTCTGGCCGTTCATTTCGCTGGCATCATAAGAGATATCTTCGATCAGACGTTCCAGCACCGTGTGCAGGCGACGCGCGCCAATGTTTTCGGTGGTTTCGTTAACCTGCCATGCGGCCTGAGCGATACGCTTGATACCATCTTCGGTGAATTCGATATTCACGCCTTCGGTGGCCATCAGCGCTTTGTACTGCACGGTGATGGAAGCATTCGGCTCGGTCAGAATACGTTCGAAATCATGGGTGGTCAGCGCTTTCAGCTCAACGCGGATCGGCAGACGGCCCTGCAGTTCCGGGATCAGATCGGATGGGCTGGCGACCTGGAACGCGCCGGAGGCGATAAACAGAATGTGATCGGTTTTCACCATCCCGTGTTTAGTGGAGACGGTGCAGCCTTCAACCAGCGGCAGCAGGTCGCGCTGAACGCCTTCACGAGACACATCCGGGCCGGAGGAGTTGCCGCCGCGCTTACAGATCTTGTCGATTTCGTCGATAAACACGATACCGTGCTGTTCAACGGCGTCGATAGCTTCTTGCTTCAGCTCTTCCGGGTTAACCAGCTTCGCCGCTTCTTCTTCGATAAGCAGCTTCATCGCGTCTTTGATTTTCAGCTTACGCGGTTTCTGTTTCTGGCCGCCCAGGTTCTGGAACATGGACTGCAGCTGGCTGGTCATCTCTTCCATGCCCGGAGGGGACATGATTTCAACGCCCATTGGCGCCGCGGCGAGGTCGATTTCGATCTCTTTGTCGTCAAGCTGGCCTTCGCGCAATTTCTTGCGGAATGCCTGACGCGCAGCTGAAGGCTCCTGCGGCTGTTCAGCCTGGCCCCAGTTGTTTTTCGCCGGGGGGATCAGCACGTCGAGGATACGCTCTTCGGCCATTTCTTCGGCGCGATAGCGGTTTTTATCGATGGACTGCATGCGGACCATTTTGATCGCGGCGTCGGTCAGATCGCGGATGATAGAGTCCACTTCTTTACCAACATAGCCCACTTCGGTGAACTTGGTCGCTTCAACTTTGATGAACGGCGCGTTGGCCAGTTTCGCCAGACGACGGGCGATTTCGGTTTTACCGACGCCGGTCGGGCCAATCATCAGAATGTTTTTCGGTGTGACTTCATGACGCAGCTCTTCATTAAGCTGCATACGGCGCCAGCGGTTACGCAGGGCGATAGCAACAGAACGCTTGGCTGCGTCCTGGCCGATAATATGTTTGTCCAGTTCGCTGACAATTTCGCGTGGGGTCATTTCAGACATGGGAGATCCTTACGCTTTAGAAGGTAATTCTTCGATGGTGTGGAAGTGGTTGGTATAGATGCAGATATCCCCTGCAATATCCAACGCTTTCTCGGCGATGTCGCGAGCGCCCATTTCGGTGTTTTCCAGCAGCGCGCGAGCGGCGGCCTGGGCATATGGCCCGCCGGAGCCAATCGCAATCAAATCGTTTTCTGGCTGAACCACGTCACCGTTACCGGTGATGATAAGCGACGCGTTTTCGTCAGCGACGGCGAGCAGCGCTTCCAGCTTGCGCAGCATGCGGTCGGTACGCCAGTCTTTCGCCAGCTCAACGGCGGCTTTCACCAGATGGCCCTGATGCATCTCCAGCTTACGTTCGAAAAGTTCGAACAGGGTGAAGGCGTCAGCGGTGCCGCCAGCGAAACCAGCGATCACTTTGTCGTTGTACAGACGACGCACTTTCTTCACGTTGCCTTTCATCACGGTGTTGCCCAGCGTGGCCTGGCCATCACCGGCGATAACGACATGGCCGTTACGGCGAACACTAACTATTGTTGTCACGAGCAGACCCCTTGGTTGCAAAAGCGGAATAGGGGCCCCGCGCGTTACGCGGGGCAGAATGCAATTATAGATGGGGGGGATTTTTGGGGTTTCAACCCCTGGCGGCGAGACGGATGCAGTTTGCGTGTCCGGCCATCTTGAGACGGTTGATCATATCGTTGGCGTTCTCTTTGCCTTTCAGCGGCCCAATCACCACCCGATTCCAGCCGTTATTGGTGGTGATGTGCGAAGCAAAGCCCTCAAAGGCCAACTGAGCGCGCACGGTTTCGGCCTGCTCGGCGCCTTTAAAGGAACCACACTGAACCATCCAGCTGCGATCGTCTTTCTTCTCGGCGGCTGCGGCTTTCGGCGCTTCTTCCACACGGGCGACCGGCGCGGCGGCCTGGGTTTTCGGCTGCGCGGTGGTGTTATGCGCCGGCGTCTGCAGCAGATCCTGATACGGCTGCTGGTTAGACGCGGTTTGCTTCGGCTGCTGTTGCTGCACCGGCTTCGGCTGCTGGACGCGCGGCTGTTGCTGCGCGGTCTGCTGCTGAGTCTGCGCCCACTGTTGCTGCTGCGCCTGCTGCTGTTGTTGTGCCAGACGTTGACGCTGCAGCGTCTGCTGACGTTGCGCCGGCGTTTGTTCGTTCCACGGCACTTCGGTCAGCTGCGTGGGCTGCTGACGCATATCCGCCTGCATCTGCGCCAACAGTTGGCGCTGCTCGTCGGTTAGCTGCTCGGGTTTCATCACTTCGCCGCCAGCGGTCGGCTCAGTCGGCGCGCGAACGCCCGGCTGGCGGCTTTCCAGCTCTTTAATATAGCGCCAGCGCTCTTCCGGCTTCGGCGGAAGACCGTTGCCTGCCGCCTGGCGGTTTTGCAGCGCTTCCGCTTCTTCTTTCTTGTGATGGGTAATGAAATACAGACCACCGATAAAGGCCACCAGCACGGCCGCCGCGATCGCAACCATAGTCGGTGAAATCGCCGGAAGGCTACTTTGCTTGTTCCTTGAGCTTCGGGGGCTGCTCTTTTTGCGCCGCGAAGGAGCCGGTTGGCTGCGGCGTACATAATCTCGTTGTGCCACTATCGTTTCGCTGTCTTATATTCGTTCGTCAGCCCGCCATGTTACTTAAGCGGCGGGCCTTTGACCAGAAGAGCAGGCCCGAAAGCCTGATGGTTATCGTCTGATTTTTTGCGTACTGCCGCGAACGATCAGTTCGCAATCGAGCAGACGCGAGCCGCTGTTGACGTTACGGCCCTGCATTTGCTCGAGTAGAAGCAGCATTCCTTCACGGCCGATATCAAAACGCGGCTGTGAAACGGTGGTTAACGGCGGATCGCAAAATTCAGACAACGCGATGTTATCAAACCCAACAATCGATAAATCCTCCGGCACCCTCAGGCCGCGGCGTTTGGCCAGCGACAACGCGCCCAGCGCCATGACGTCGCTATGGCAAAAGACCGCGGTCGGCGGCACCGGCTGCGCCAGCAGTTGCTCCAGCGCGTTGGCACCGGCTTCAAAGGTAAAGTTGCCGCGGGCGATGTAGTGCGGATCGACGGTGATACCGCTGCGGCGCAGCGCCTGAACGTATCCCTGCAGCCGGTAATGGCACAGCGGCATATCCTCCGGCCCGGCGATACAGCCGATACGTTGATGCCCCAGTTCGTGGAGATAATTGACGGCATTAAACGCGGCGGTCAGGTTATCGATATGCACGGTAGGGAGCTCCAGCTCCGGCGCGAACTCGTTCGACATGACCATCGGCGGCAAATTACGCTGCTCTTCGACGCTGGCGTCGAACGGCAGGCGCGAGCTCAGCAGCACCATACCGTCAATTTGTTTGGTGATAATGAGATCAATAAAGGTTTTTTCTTTCTGATTCTGATGGGCGCAATCGCCGATCAGCACCAGATAGCCTTCGTCGGCGGCAGTCACTTCAATACCGCGAATCACCTCACTGAAGAAGGGATCGCAAATATCCGGCACGATCACAAGGATCGTCCGCGACTCATTGCGTTTCATGTTACGCCCGAGCGACTGCGGTAAATAGCCGACTTCCTGCGCCGCCTGCTCCACCCGACTACGGGTTGCCTGCGACACTTTGTCGGGATTCATTAGCGCACGGGATACGGTTGCCGTTGAAACGTTTGCCTTCAGGGCGACGTCTTTCATGGTGGCGGCAACCATTTGTTTTTTGGGCTTCACCTGGTTTCTCCTCGCTGACTGCGCAGACACATCCCTTGCGTGCTGACATCAGCAACATTTTTAACAGATAGTACAGCCTGAGAGTTACAGAATTTTCATGAAAAACGTGACGGTTGTTGAATTTTTCGATCCGCCTCGCAAGAGAAGCGTTAGCCTTCAATAGGATCGACATCCAGTACCCACTTCACTTTACGCGCTTCCGGCAGGGTGTTTATCAACGCCAGCGTACCGCTGACGATATGCTGTAGACGTATGCGGGAAGGGTGCTGGAGTAGAATTTGCCAGCGCCAGCGCCCGCCGCGCTTCGGCGCCAGCGCGGGAACCGGGCCGAGTACCCACAGTTTATCATCAGCCAGCGGGCTGGCCTGCAGCAGGTTACGTAGCTGCTGTAAAAACAGCGGCGCCTGCTGGTTATTATGGTCTTCGGCGCGGATCAGAACGTGGCTGGTCCACGGCGGTAGCTGCATGGTTTGCCGCTCCGCCAGCGCCTGCTCGGCAAACGCATCGTAGCCTTTATAGAGCAGGGTCTGCAGCAGCGGGTGTTCCGGATGGTGGGTTTGCAGGATCACTTCACCTTGTTTGCCCGCGCGTCCGGCGCGGCCGGAGACCTGGGTATAGAGCTGGGCAAAACGCTCCGCCGAGCGGAAGTCGGCGGAAAACAGCGCGCCATCGACATCCAGCAGCGACACCAGGGTGACGTCCGGGAAATGATGTCCCTTAGCCAGCATTTGGGTACCAATCAGAATGCGCGCGCCGCCGCGATGGACGTCGGCAAGATATTGCTCCAGCGCCCCTTTACGGCTGGTGGTATCGCGGTCGATACGTGAGATTGGTACATCAGGGAACATCGGCGCCAGAGCCTGCTCCAGCTGTTCAGTCCCGAGACCCACTGGCACCAGGTGCGTCGACCCGCAGGAAGGACATTGGCGCGGAATGGGGCGCTGGCTGTCGCAGTGGTGGCAACGCAGATGATGCTGCGCCTGATGCAGGGTGTAGTAACTATCGCAGCGCGGGCACTCCGCTATCCAGCCGCAGTCGTGGCACAGCAGCGCCGGGGCGAAACCGCGGCGGTTCAAAAACAGGATCACCTGATTGTCGGCCTGCAGATGCTGTCGCATGCGGTTAATCAGCGCAGGCGATAGGCCCGCCTGCAACTGCTGGCCTTTTAAATCCAGCACGTGCTGCTGCGCCGGGCGGGCGTTGCCCGCGCGTTTGGTCAGCTTTAACTCCCGGTACTTGCGCTGGCGCACGTTATAGAGCGTCTCCAGCGCCGGGGTCGCCGAGCCGAGGATAATCGGAATCTGTTCGCTATGGGCGCGCCATACCGCCAGGTCGCGAGCGTGATAACGCCAGCCTTCCTGTTGTTTATAGGAGCTATCATGTTCTTCGTCGATGACAATAACGCCGAGGTCTTTAAACGGCGTAAACAGCGACGAGCGGGTGCCGATAACGATCGCCGCTTCGCCATTTTTCGCCTTTAACCATGATGCGAGGCGCTCGCTGTCGTTGAGACCCGAATGCAGCACCTCCACCGGGGCGTTAAAACGCTGGCGGAAGCGGGCGATGGTCTGCGGCGTCAGGCCGATTTCCGGTACCATCACCAGCGCCTGTCGACCCTGCGCCAGCACGTTCTCCAGTACGCTAAGATAGACTTCCGTTTTCCCTGAGCCGGTAATACCCGCCAGCAGCCAGGCGGAAAAACGGTCCGAGGCGCTATGAATTGCCCCGACGGCGGTCGCCTGCTCGGTATTCAGACGCAGCCGTTCGCCGGGCACAGCGAAGCTGGTCCGCCAATCGCTAATGGCTGGGGATTCGCTGGCCAATTCCGCCAGCCCTTTGCCGCGCAGCGCCTGTAGCGCTGCGTCATTGAATTCAAGTTCTGCGACCTGATAGCGCCAGATCTTGCCCTGGCGCAGCGCCGCCAGCGCCTGCTGCTGCTTCGGCGAGCGTTTAAGGCTATTGATATCCAGCGCTTGTCCCTGTTCCGTCGCAAACCAGTACCACATTGGCGCGGCGCTGGCCGGTTTGCCCTGGCGCAGCATAATCGGCAGCGCGTGGAACAGCACGTCGCCGATGGGGTGGTGATAGTAATCCGCGGCCCATAGCAGCATGCGCCAGACGGTAGAGGAGAATACCGGTTCGCTATCCAGCGCTTCGGCGACCGGTTTGAGTTCCGCGAGCGGGAGTTCGCTACGCTCGCTGACCGACACCACGATACCGATCCGCTCCTGTTTGCCGAACGGCACGCGTACGCGACAGCCCGCCTTGACCGGGATGCCTTCAGGCAACAAATAGTCAAAGGTGCGGGGCAGCGGAACGGGCAGGGCGACATGAGCGACGGACATGGAATCTTCCTGACTTGAAATCTGGCGGGTTAGTATACACATTACCGAAGGCGGCGCGGATAAGTTTGCATCTGCTGGTCAAATTCTGTATGATTCGCCGCCTTTGGTGCGCTTTATGCCGCATCAAACTCCCAAAACCCGGGAAATTCGCTAAGCCGGTTTACGCCAGCTGTGCGAAGGTCGTCGGGAAATTATTAATATCGCGTGGTGTCTGGCGTTAGGGCTGGAAGAGCGACGCGGCCTTAACTGAGGTTCTCCCATGAAAAAAGGTATTCACCCAAATTACGACGAAATTACTGCTACCTGTTCTTGCGGTAATGTCATGAAAATCCGTTCCACCGTTGGTCACGACCTGAACCTCGACGTGTGCGGTAAATGCCACCCGTTCTACACCGGCAAACAGCGTGATGTTGCTACCGGTGGCCGTGTTGACCGCTTCAACAAGCGCTTCAGCATCCCGGGCAGCAAGTAAGTTGCCAGAAAGAGCCGCCTCAGGGCGGCTTTTTTGTATCCTTCGTCTGGCAACGCGAGGAATAAAAAAGCGGAAGATATCTTCCGCTTTTTTTATGTCTTAGTATTCCCACGTATCCGGGTCGATGCCCAGTTCACGCATAATCTCTTTCGCCGCTTCCGGGATTTCATCGCTGCGCTCTTTACGCAGGTCTTCATCGTTAGGTAACGGTTGACCGGTAAAGGCATGCAGGAACGCCTCGCACAGCAGTTCGCTATTCGTGGCGTGACGCAGGTTGTTCACCTGACGACGCGTGCGTTCATCGGTGAGGATCTTTAACACCTTCAGAGGAATGGAAACCGTAATTTTTTTTACTTGCTCACTCTTCTTACCGTGCTCAGCGTATGGGCTGATATATTCGCCGCTCCATTCAGCCATGAGATACCTTAATCCTCTGTTTATTAGTTAAGGGCCAGAACATTACGCCCGGCCATAATTGCGCGTAGTTTACCGTATGAGCGTGCTTTCTGACATGAGATAAGCCGCCGCCGACGTGCGCTAATGCATATAATTTTAACGGCTATTTGTCTTTTGCTCAATCTATACGCAAAGAAGTTTAGATGTCCAGATGTATTGACGTCTATTGTGACAATGATTACTCTGAGGCCTGACTTCTCACCGAACAGCCCAGGAACTGTCCAACATGACGCGTAAACAGGCCACCATTGCAGTGCGTAGCGGTTTAAATGACGACGAACAGTACGGTTGCGTTGTCCCGCCGATCCACCTCTCCAGCACCTATAATTTCACCGGTTTCAATGAACCTCGCGCCCACGATTATTCCCGTCGCGGCAACCCGACTCGCGATGTCGTACAGCGCGCGCTGGCGGAACTGGAAGGCGGCGCGGGCGCGGTACTGACCAATACCGGAATGTCGGCTATTCTGCTGGTGACCACGGTGTTCCTGAAACCGGGCGATCTGCTGGTGGCGCCGCACGACTGTTATGGCGGCAGCTATCGTCTGTTTGACAGCCTGGCGAAACGCGGCTGCTATCGCGTGCGCTTTGTCGATCAAAGCGATGAACAGGCATTACGTGAAGCGCTAGCGGAACAACCGAAGCTGGTGCTGGTCGAAAGCCCGAGCAACCCATTGCTGCGGGTGGTCGATATTGCGAAAATCTGCGGGCTGGCGCGTGAAGCCGGCGCGGTGAGCGTGGTGGATAACACCTTCCTGAGCCCGGCGTTGCAAAATCCGCTGGCGCTGGGCGCCGATCTGGTGTTGCATTCGTGCACCAAATATCTCAACGGCCACTCTGATGTGGTCGCCGGGGTGGTGATTGCCAAAGATCCTGAAACTGTCACCGAACTGGCATGGTGGGCGAATAATATCGGCGTCACCGGCGGGGCGTTTGATAGCTATCTGTTATTGCGTGGTTTGCGTACCCTTTCTCCGCGAATGGAAGTGGCGCAGCGCAACGCGCAGGCGATAGTCGACTATCTGAAAACCCAGCCGCTGGTGAAAAAGCTGTATCATCCGTCCCTGCCGGAAAACCAGGGGCATGAGATTGCGGCGCGTCAGCAAAAAGGTTTTGGGGCGATGCTAAGCTTCGAGCTCGATGGCGATGAGCAGACGCTGCGTCGCTTCTTGAGCGGTTTATCGCTATTTACGCTGGCGGAATCGTTGGGGGGCGTTGAGAGCCTGATTTCCCATGCGGCGACGATGACGCATGCGGGCATGGCGCCGGAAGCGCGTGCGGCGGCAGGGATCTCGGAAACGCTCCTGCGTATTTCGACCGGTATTGAAGATGGTGAAGATTTAATTGCCGACCTGGAAAATGGCTTCCGGGCAGCAAACGAGGAATAAAGATGAGTGTGATTGCGCAGGCAGGGGCGAAGGGTCGTCAGCTGCACAAATTTGGTGGGAGTAGTTTAGCGGATGCGAAATGTTACCTGCGCGTCGCCGGGATCATGACCGACTATGCGCAGGCAGGCGATATGATGGTCGTCTCTGCCGCCGGTAGCACCACCAACCAGCTGATTAGCTGGCTGCAGCTAAGCCAGACCGATCGTCTTTCTGCGCATCAGGTGCAACAAGCGCTGCGTCGCTATCAAATGGATCTGATCGCCAGCCTGTTGCCGGCGGACGCCGCTGACGCGCTGATCGCGACGTTTATTCACGATCTTGAACGTCTGGCGGGCCTGCTGGATAGCGGCATCACCGATGCGGTATATGCTGAAGTCGTCGGCCACGGCGAAGTGTGGTCCGCGCGCCTGATGGCGGCGGTACTGAATCACCTTGGCGTTGAAGCCGCCTGGCTGGACGCGCGCGCCTTCCTGCGCGCGGAACGCGCCGCGCAGCCGCAGGTTGATGAAGGCTTGTCCTACCCGTTGTTACAACAGTTGATGGCGCAGCACCCCAACAAAAGGCTGGTGGTGACCGGCTTTATCGCTCGCAACAATGCCGGAGAAACCGTGCTGCTGGGCCGTAACGGTTCCGACTACTCCGCCACCCAAATTGGCGCGCTGGCCGGCGTTTCCCGCGTCACCATCTGGAGCGATGTGGCCGGGGTCTATAGCGCCGACCCGCGTAAAGTGAAAGATGCGTGCCTGCTGCCGCTGCTGCGCCTTGATGAGGCCAGCGAGCTGGCTCGCCTGGCGGCGCCGGTGCTGCACGCGCGTACGCTACAGCCGGTTTCCGGCAGCGATATCGATTTACAGCTGCGCTGCAGCTATACCCCGGACCAGGGTTCGACGCGCATTGAGCGCGTGCTGGCATCCGGCACCGGCGCGCGTATTGTCACCAGTCACGACGACGTCTGCCTGATTGAATTCCAGGTGCCGGCTGGTCAGGATTTCAAGTTGGCGCATAAAGAGCTGGATCAGATTTTCAAACGCGCGCAGCTGCGCCCGCTAGCGGTGGGCGTGCATGCCGACCGTAAGCTGCTGCAGTTCTGTTACACCTCTGAAGTGGCCGACAGCGCGCTGAAGCTGCTGGACGAGGCGGGCCTGCCGGGCGAGCTGCGTCTGCGCCAGAAGCTGGCGCTGGTGGCGATGGTCGGCGCGGGCGTGACCCGCAATCCGCTGCATTGCCACCGTTTCTGGCAGCAGTTGAAAGGGCAGCCAGTAGAGTTTACCTGGCAATCGGAAGAGGGCATCAGCCTGGTGGCGGTGCTGCGCGCCGGCCCAACCGAGAGCCTGATTCAGGGGCTGCATCATTCCGTGTTCCGCGCTGAGAAACGCATCGGTCTGGTGCTGTTTGGCAAAGGTAATATCGGCTCCCGCTGGCTGGAGTTGTTCGCTCGCGAGCAGAGCACGCTTTCCGCCCGCACCGGCTTTGAGTTCCTGCTGGCTGGGGTGGTGGATAGCCGCCGTAGCCTGCTGAACTATGAAGGTCTGGATGCCAGTCGCGCATTGGCATTCTTTGAAGATGAAGCGGTTGAGCAGGATGAAGAATCGCTATTCCTGTGGATGCGCGCGCACCCTTATGATGATTTAGTGGTGCTGGACGTGACCGCCAGCGAACAGCTGGCCGATCAGTATCTGGATTTCGCCAGCCACGGTTTTCACGTGATCAGCGCCAATAAGCTGGCGGGCGCCAGCAGCAGCGATAAATATCGCCAGATCCACGACGCCTTCGAAAAGACCGGACGTCACTGGCTGTATAACGCCACCGTCGGCGCAGGCTTGCCGGTTAACCATACGGTGCGCGATCTCATCGACAGCGGCGATACCATCCTGGGGCTGAGCGGTATCTTCTCCGGTACGCTCTCCTGGCTGTTCTTGCAGTTTGATGGCACGGTGCCTTTTACCGAACTGGTGGATCAGGCCTGGCAACAAGGGCTGACAGAACCGGACCCGCGCGTTGACCTGTCGGGTAAAGACGTGATGCGCAAGCTGGTGATCCTGGCGCGCGAAGCTGGTTACAATATCGAGCCGGATCAGGTGCGCGTGGAATCGCTGGTTCCGGCGCATTGCGAAGAGGGCTCGGTTGACCACTTCTTTGAGAACGGCGAAGAGCTGAATGAACAGATGCTGCAGCGCCTTGAAGCCGCCCGTGAAATGGGGCTGGTGTTGCGTTACGTGGCGCGTTTTGATGCCAACGGTAAAGCGCGCGTCGGAGTAGAAGCGGTGCGTCAGGAACATCCGCTGGCGGCGCTGCTGCCGTGCGATAACGTCTTCGCTATCGAGAGTCGCTGGTACCGCGATAACCCAATGGTGATCCGCGGGCCAGGCGCGGGTCGCGATGTCACCGCCGGGGCTATTCAGTCAGATATTAACCGCCTGGCGCAGCTGCTGTAATCTCTCAAGCCGGCCCGCCGGGCCGGCCTTCATTATGCGGACTCACGCGCGACGAGCTGCCCGGAGAGGGTGATATGCTGCGTCGGCAGCGTGGGTTCTTTGATCTTGCGGATAATTAACGCGGCAGCCTGACGGCCGGTCTCTTCGCTGGCGGAAGAGACATAGGTAAAGGACGGCGAGGTCAAATTCACATGCATCATATCTTCGAAGCCCACCAGCGCCACTTGTTGGGTAAGAAAGACATCTTTGCCCACCGTCCGTCCCACCTGATGAATGCCGTTAAGACAGCCAATCATCGCGTCCGGCGAATGGCAGAGCAGCGCGGTAATCGCGTTGTTCTGTTCCAGTAGCTGACGGGTGGCGATACTGGCGGCCTGGGTGTTGTCGTGGCAGGCAGGCGCAAACTCTTCGCGCACCGTCATGCCGTTTTTCTCCAGCGTGCTGTAAAAGCCGAGCAATCGCTGCTGGCGAATGAGATCGTTTTCCTGACCACCGATATAGGCAATGTAGCGATGGCCGCGCTCGATCAGATAACGCGCGGCGATGCTGGCGGCCTGACGGTTATCGCGGACCACGCGATCGCGGTTGTCGATTAACGGCGTTTGCGAGACGGCCACCAGCGGTAGCGGGCACCGCAGCAGCGCTGCTGGCAGCGTATTGCTGGTGGTATCGGCATCAAGATAAATCACGCCGGCGACGCCCTGTTGTTTAAACGACAGCAGGCAGCGATCCAGATAGTCGCTATCGTTAAGCGGCTGGCCGAGAAATACCATATAGCCCTGTTTCTCCAGTTCCTGCACGATGTTGGCCATCACTTTGATGGAAAAACTGTCGTTGAAGTCGCGAAGAATCAGGCCGATTAGATTGGTGGTGTTGGCGCGAAGGTTGGCGGCGGCGACGTTATGCACATAGCCGAGCTCCTGGATGGCAGCATTGACTTTTTCGATGGTGGCGTCGGAAATTTTTCCCTTCTGACGTAATACCAGCGAGACCGTAGAAACGGAAACGCCGGCCAGTTTCGCCACATCTATAATGCTGACTTTCTTCAAAATCGCTCCATGAAAACTGTTGTATGACAGTCAGATAGCAGAAGATCGCTTCTCTGAGACAAGCGATCTTCCACACCATAACATCTTCTGGTTATTTGCCAATCATCCCCGACATGGTTTGAGCGATAAATTGCGCCCTGGCGCCAAAAATTATCTGGATACCGTTATCACCGACGAAGACTACGCCGCGCGCGCCGATACTGTTGAGGCCGTCTTTATCTACCGCATCGCGTTCGGCAACCTCCAGACGCAGACGGGTGATGCAGGCGCCCACCGAGTCAATATTCTGTGAACCGCCGAGTAAGCTGACAATTTCAGTTGCCAGTTCGGCGTCGGTTTTATCATTGGCCGTTACGGTGATATCGGTACGTCCCGGCGTTTTCACATCGAAGCGGCGGATCACGAAACGGAAGGTGAAATAATAAATCAGCGCCATCGGCACGCCAACAATCACCGCGCTGAGGAAGTTTGTCTGATAGCCGTTCATGGAAGGCAGAATACCGAAGGAGATATAGTCGATAAGTCCGGCGGAGAACGATTTGGCAATATGCGCGTGCAGCAGGTACATGGTCATGTACGAGAGCCCCGCCATAATGGCGTTAAAGACGTACAGAATCGGCGCCACGAAGATAAAGGTGAATTCGACGGGTTCGGTGATGCCGGTCAGGAAGCAGGTCAGCGCGGCGGAGAACAGAATACCGGCCGCGATTTTTTTATTTTTAGTGTGCGCTTCGTGATACATCGCCAGACAGGCGGCCGGCAGAGCGAACAACATCAGCGGGAATTCACCCTGCATAAATTTGCCCGCGTTTTGATAGCTATCGGTGCTAAAGGATTTCACCCCTTCTTCCAGCATTTTAAACCAGATGGTCTGGTCGCCGTGGATCATCTGGCCCGCCTGAGTGGTGTAATCGCCGAAGGAGTACCAGAAGGAAGGGTACCAGATGTGGTGCAGGCCAAGCGGGATCAGCGCGCGTTCAACGAGGCCGAAAATAAAGGTGGAGGCGGCCTGGTTATCGCCGTTAATCACCATCGACAAGGAATCAATACCGGCCTGGATATGCTGCCAGATGTAAGGTAGCAACAGGCCGAGGATGAACGACAGGAAGGCGGTGGCGATCGCCACAAAACGCTTACCGGAAAAGAAACCGAGGAATTCCGGCAATTGCAGCGTGTGAAAGCGGTTGTAGCACCAGGCGGCGAGTATCCCGCAGATAAGCCCGCCGAAAACCCCCATCTGTAACGTCGGGATGCCGACCACCATCGCGTATTTGCCGCCCTGTGCGGCCATTTCCGGCGTAATGCCGAGTACGGTACCGATGGTGATGTTGGTGACGAAGACCGAGACCGCTGCCGATAGCGCGGCGATGCCGGATTCCGACGCGAGGCCGACCGCGGAGCCGATAGCGAAGAGCATCGGCAGGTTATCGAAAATAATACCGCCGGCATTCATCATCAGCGGTAAATGGAATTTATCCCCGAAGGCCAACAACAGGCCGGCGGCCGGGAGGAGCGAAATCGGCAGCATCAAGGCGCGGCCGATCATCGACAGTTTTGATAATGATTTTATGAACCCTGACCACAGACTCATGCTGATTACCCCGAATAGATATTATTGGCGAAAACGTGTTAAGTAGAACGTTCTAGTAGAACGTTCTACTCACTGTGGATCAAGGTTGACGTTGCTGCAATAGTAATCGGCGTGCCAGGGGGGGATATGTGCGATTTTTTGAACTACTTCAAATTACGCTGCGGACAAAATCTGAAAACAACGCCAGGGCGCGCCTGGCCTGACGCGAGATGAACTTTTTTCACTTTGACTGAAAATTCCTCACTGTTTACGCAGATTTTTCTATTGACGCCCGCACGCTTTTCCGTCATTTTTACATCTGGACGTCTAAACGTATAGAAGTTCGCAACACGACTGATAAATATAATGCGATTGATGAGGTAAGGTATGAGCTTTTTTCACGCCAATCAGCGGGAAGCCCTGAATCAGAGCCTGGCGGAAGTCCAGGGCCAGATTAATGTGTCCTTTGAATTCTTTCCGCCGCGTACCAGTGAAATGGAGCAAACCCTGTGGAAATCCATCGATCGCTTAAGCAGCCTGAAGCCGAAGTTTGTTTCCGTCACCTACGGGGCGAACTCCGGCGAGCGCGACCGCACTCATAGCATTATCAAGGGCATTAAAGACCGCACCGGTCTGGAAGCGGCGCCGCACCTGACCTGTATCGACGCCAGCCGCGATGAACTGCGCGCGATTGCCCAGGATTACTGGAATAACGGTATTCGCCATATCGTCGCGCTGCGCGGTGACCTGCCGCCGGGTAGCGGCAAGCCGGAGATGTACGCCGCCGACCTGGTGACGCTGCTAAAAGACGTCGGTGATTTTGACATCTCCGTCGCCGCCTATCCGGAAGTGCATCCGGAAGCCAAAAGCGCGCAGGCCGACTTATTGAACCTGAAACGTAAAGTAGAAGCGGGCGCTAATCGCGCGATCACTCAGTTCTTTTTTGATGTCGAAAGCTACCTGCGTTTTCGCGACCGCTGCGTCTCCGCCGGTATCGACGTGGAAATTATTCCGGGCATTCTGCCGGTCTCCAACTTTAAACAGGCGAAGAAATTTGCCGATATGACGAACGTGCGTATCCCAACCTGGATGTCGAAAATGTTCGAAGGGCTGGATAACGATGCCGAAACGCGCCAGCTAGTAGGGGCGAATATCGCCATGGACATGGTGAAAATTTTAAGCCGGGAAGGGGTAAAAGATTTCCACTTCTATACCCTGAATCGCGCCGAAATGAGCTACGCCATCTGCCATACCCTGGGCGTGCGCCCGGCGTAATCACCTGCTTTACCTCTTGTTTCATCCTTATCGGGGCGGTGAACTGCAATTCACCGCCCCCTTTTTTAGCACGAAAAGTGCGCTCTGCCTTTAAGCAACCTTCCGCCAAAGCGAGTATAGTGCCCGCAAAAATCATGACGGTGGAGAAGTTATGACGGTTGCAAGGAACAGCAATCTCCTGGCCGGTTGCGGCCTCGTCCTGCTGACGCTTATCTGGAGCTACAGCTGGATTGCGATGAAACAGGTAACGCTCTATATCGGCGCCTTCGATTTTACCGCGCTGCGCTGTATCTTCGGCGCGATTGTACTGATGGCGGTGCTGGCGCTGCGCGGGCGCGGCATGCGGCCGACGCCGTTTGGCTATACCCTGGCGATTGCGCTGCTGCAAACCTGCGGCATGGTCGGCCTGGCGCAGTGGGCGCTGATGAGCGGCGGCGCCGGTAAAGTCGCTATTCTCAGCTACACCATGCCGTTCTGGGTAGTTATCATGGCGGCGCTGTTTTTAGGCGAGCGCATGCGGCGGCTGCAGTATGCCGCTATCGTCCTGGCGGCGTGTGGTCTACTGCTGGTGCTGCAGCCGTGGCAGTTGGATTTTTCCTCGATGAAAAGCGCGCTGCTGGCGATCCTCTCCGGTATCAGTTGGGGGGCGAGCGCGATTGTCGCCAAACGCATGTATCGCCGCTATCCGCGCCTCGATTTACTGTCGTTAACCGCCTGGCAGATGCTGTATGCCGCGCTGGTGATGAGCGTGGTGGCGTGGCTGGTGCCGCAGCGCAGTATTGACTGGCAGCCTGGGGTTTTCTGGGCATTGGGCTATAGCGCGATTCTGGCCACGGCGGTGGCCTGGAGTCTGTGGCTGTATGTCCTGCGTAATCTGCCTGCCAGCGTCGCCGGCCTGAGTACGCTGGCGGTGCCGGTCTGCGGCGTGCTGTTTTCCTGGTGGCTGCTGGGTGAAAATCCGGGGCTGGTGGAAGGCGCCGGCATTGTGCTGATTGTCGCGGCGCTGGCGATTATCAGCCTTAAAAAGCGCCACGCTCATGGGCAACACGTTGATCGGCCGGCGACGGCGGCAAAATAATCGTCACATGTGGCCGCATGGCGCGGCCACACCGTCTATCAATCTTATCCCTTAATGTGGTACAGCGGTTCACCCGCTTTCACCTGACCGTGCGCTTTGATTTCCAGCTGCGCGAACTCCTCTATATTGCTGCAGAGCACCGGGCTAACCATCGAACGCACGTTAGCTTCGAGGTACACGAGATCCATTTCGAGAATCGGCTGACCTGCGACAACAGTAGCGCCTTCTTCCGCCAGACGGGTAAAGCCCTGACCCGCCAGCGCAACGGTATCAATCCCCATATGCACCACGATCTCAGCGCCGTCTTCGGTCTCAAGACAGAAGGCATGATCGGTGTTGAAAATCTTGATGAGAGTACCCGCCGCGGGTGAAACCACAATGTTGCTGGCCGGCAGGATGGCGACACCACCGCCAACGGCGCCGCTGGCGAAAGCTTCGTCAGGGACTTGCTCCAGCGCGACCAGCTCGCCGCTCACCGGGGCGACGAGCTCGATAACTCGCAATGAATTTGCTGCCTTGCGTGGACTCGTGTTGGCCGGTACGGCCGCATTGGGCAGCGCCTGCGCGGCATCGACGTGACCCGCGGTTTTCATGGCGGTGGCGATTTTTTCCGCCACGAAGCCAACGATTATCTGCACGTTGCTGGCGTTGAGGCGAATGACCCCGCTGGCTCCCAGGCGGCGGGCCAGCGCTTCATCGACCAGCGTTGCATCCTTAACGCCAAGGCGCAGGCGGGTGATGCAGGCGTCGATATTGGTGAGATTATCGGAACCACCGATAGCGGCAATGTACTGGCGCGCCAGCGCGCTGATATCCTGCTGTTTCGCGGCGCTCAGGTTCACATCTTCGCCATCGGCGGCGCTGCCGGCAACGGACAGCTCGCGGCCCGGCGTCAGCAGGTTGAAGCGGGTGATGGTGAAGCGGAAGACCAGATAATAAATCGCGAAGTACACCAGCCCCATGGGAATGAGCAGATACCAGTGGGTGGCCAGCGGGTTGCGCGATGCCAGTACCATATCGACCAGACCGGCGCTGAAGCCGAATCCGGCGATCCAGTGCATGCTGGCGGCGATGAAGACGGACACGCCGGTTAAAAAGGCGTGGATGACGTATAGCGCCGGCGCGACGAACATGAAGGAAAACTCCAGCGGTTCGGTAATGCCGGTGAAGAAGGCCGCGAACGCGCCAGCCATCATAATACCCATCACCTTCGCTTTATTTTCCGCTCGGGCGCACTGGTACATGGCCAGCGCCGCGCCCGGCAAGCCGAACATCATGACCGGGAAAAAGCCCGCCTGATAACGACCGGTGATGCCAACCACCGCTTTACCGGAGGCGATGGACTGCGCGCCGCCAAGGAAATTCGGGATGTCGTTAATCCCGGCGACGTCGAACCAGAATACCGAGTTCAGGGCGTGATGCAGGCCGACCGGGATGAGCAAGCGGTTGAAAAAAGCATAGATACCCGCACCCAGTGAGCCCAGTTTTTGGATATGTTCACCGAAGCTGACCAGCCCGCTAAAGACCACCGGCCAGATGAACATCAGGACAAACGCCACCACAATCATAGTGAATGAAGTGAGGATCGGCACCAGTCGGCGTCCGCTGAAGAACGAGAGCGCTTTCGGTAACTCCGTGCTGCTAAAGCGGTTATAGAGTTCCGCTGAAATAATGCCGACCATGATGCCGATAAACTGATTTTTAATCTTCGCAAAGGCCGCAGGCACCTGCTCGATTGGGATCTGCTGGATCATGGCGACAGCTGCCGGCGAACAGAGCGTGGTTAATACCAGAAAGCCGACAAACCCGGCCAGCGCGGCGGCGCCATCTTTATCTTTCGACATGCCGTAGGCTACCCCGACGGCAAACAGGACGCCCATATTATCTATAATGGCCGCACCGGACTGAATACATAGTGCGGCCAGCGCGTTAGAACTACCCCAGCCGTTGGGATCGATCCAGTAACCGATGCCCATTAAAATGGCGGCGGCAGGTAAAGTAGCGACGGGCACCATCAATGCCCGGCCGACTTTTTGTAGATAACCCAAAATATTCATATGAATTCCCTTAAAATAATAAATCCTGAAGCCGCATGTAATAAAGCGACTGACCTGTATAACGATGGGCAGTTAAAATTAAGCAGTCTTATTTTTATTGTGGGTTATTTTTAAGGGGTTTCAGGAGGTGTTTAATGTTAGCCAGGTCGCATTTTAATAAATATTAAAAAGGACTTGGGTTATTAATAAATAGAATGAATAACAAAGCAGCGGTTATTTTTCAATAACCGCCATTGTTAAATGATACGGAGGTGAATTAATTAACTTATTGACCAGGCTACCGTACCGCGACAATAGGTTGTATTCACCTGATAATTATCTTCAAGGACAACAATATCGGCATCGTATCCGCGCTGTAATTTCCCTTTTCGACTATCAAAACCTAATAACCGTGCCGGATTAATGGTGCAGGATTTTAATGCCGCGCTAAACGGCACCATTGCTCTTTCGACCATATTATATAAGCCGCGATTGAGCTGTAGCGTGCTGCCGACCAGGACGCCGTTATCCCGTCTGGTTGCGCCATCATCGCCAAGTACCATTGGCTCTCCGCCGAACATATAGCGCCCCGGAGGACAACCTTTCGCCTTCATCGAGTCGCTTATCATGATGATGTCATTATCATTTTTGCTGCGATAAAGGTGGGCGGCGGAAACCAGGCTGACAAAGATACCGTCGGCAATCACCTCGCCGTACAGGCCATCAAGATTCAGGGCGGCGCCAAGCAGGCCGGGCTCGCGATTGACGTATTTCGCCATGCCGTTATAGACATGGGTGACATTTTTAGCGCCGTTGGCGACCGCCGCCAGCGCCTGCTCGAAAGAAGCATCCGAATGGCCCATATTGACCACAATCCCTTTCTTCGCGCAGTAGCGGGTCAGCGCAAACTGATGGTCTTCTTCCGGGGCAAGGGTAATGGCGATAATGTGGTCGCGCGCCGCCTTTTCGAAAGCCTGAAACTGGGTGACGTCGGCAGGGCGAATCTGTTTTTCCGGCTGCGCGCCGCGGTAAAGTTGGCTCAGGAACGGGCCTTCGAGATGGATGCCCAGAATTTCCGCGCCGCTATATCCTTCGTCCATAACGTGGGAAATATTGTCCAGCGCCGCCAGTAGCGTCGCGTTTTCATCGGTAACGGTAGTCGGGCAAAAGGCGGTGACGCCTTCTTCCGGTAGGCGGGAGGCCCAGCGGCGTAGCCCCTGTGGGTCGTTTTCGTTGGTATCGTAATCCCAGGCGCCGTGCGCATGGCTATCGATAAGGCCTGGTATAATGCGCCGCGCCCCGAAATCCTTATCCACGCGGGAGCTAAGACCGGGCGTGATCGCGCTGATAAGCCCATTTTCAATGGTTATTTGCGCCGGGTAAAAACCCCCGGCAAGCCACACTCGTTCGCTCTGGATTATCATATGCTCACCTTTAAGCGCTGATAAGCGATGCCGCGTCACGGTCGCATATGATGGTGACGTCCGCATGCATCAGTAAGAAGGAGGCGGGGAATTGCGGATCGATGCGTGTGCATTGGTGCAACTGCTTGATAATTTCCGCTTTTGATTTACCGTTGGCAATCAGCACGATCTTTTTGCTGCGCAAGATGGTGCCCATGCCCAAAGTGATAGCCTGCCGGGGGACTTCGTCCTGGCTGGCGAAGAAGCGGGCGTTCGCCGCAATGGTCTCTTCGTTAAGGTCGATGATATGGCATACCGGGCTATGGGTAGCATGGGGTTCATTGAAACCAATATGACCATCGTGACCAATGCCGAGAACGGTAATATCGAAATCGCCATGGCTTTGAATCAGGCGTTCGTAGCGAGCGCATTCGGCCTGCAGGTCGGGCGCCAGAATATCCGGTACGAAGGTATTTTCTTCAGCCATGTTGGCATGCTGATAAAAGTGCTGTTGCAGGAAGTAATAATAACTTTGCGGATCGTTTTTGGCCAGCGGGATATATTCGTCGATATTAAACGAGAGGGCGCAGGAGAAATCGGCTTCTCCATCTTTCGCCATTCGGCTCATTTCGGCCAGGAGGCCGACGGGGGTTCCGCCAGTCGGCAAGGCCAATACTAAATCCGGCTTTTTATTCAGCTCCTGGGCAATATGTTGTGCTGCCAGGGCGCTCATTTTTTCGTAGGTGTCGGTAATAATAAAGTTCAACATGTTAATCCTTAACCGCCAATGGTGGCTTTTAATCCAATATCTTCAGCGTATTGTTTAATTTGTTCTGTTACGTCGCGTTGGCATGTCGGAATGTTGTGTAGAAAATAGGGCATACCAAGCTTTTGATATTTCCCAATGCCATAAATATGGTATTCGAGAATATCAACCTGTAAAACCGCCGGACCGAGTTTACGAATAAAGTCGAGACGCTGGCGAATATCCTCAGGATCGTCGTTACGCGTCGGCACGATCACCATTCGCGCGAGGATCGGCTTGCCCATAGCGGCGATCGCTTTGGCATTATCGAGGATCCGCCGATTGTCTACTCCGGTACAGGCAAGATGAGTCTCGGGGTTGAAAGCTTTAAAGTCGTAAGAGACCAGATCGACCGTTTCAATCAGCGGGCGCAGCTTTTCCCAGCGGATATTGCCTGCAGTATCGAGACATACGTGTACGCCCTGCGCTTTCAATATTTGCGCTGTTTCTTTGACGAACTCCGCCTGCAGCGCCGGCTCGCCGCCGGAAAAGGTCACGCCGCCAGTGCTTGAGTCGTAAAATGTCTTGTCGCGCAGTAGTAATTCCGCCAACTGGTGCGAGGTCATCTCTTTAGCGATTTTTTCATAGCCGTCGTAGGGACAGAGATCGACCATATCCAGGAGATTGCTGCAATTTCTACGGTCTATATTGACGCCATTGCCCGGTTCAGCAAGGGTAATGGCGTGGTTGTTTGCCGCCTGTACGCAGGTACCGCACTGGCGGCAGCGTTCTTTAAACCAGAAAACGTTATGGCCTGGCCCGATGGTTTCCGGATTCGCGCACCACTGGCAGCGCAGGTTGCACTGCTGCATAAAGACGGTGCTGCGTATTCCTGGGCCATCTTTGGTGGAATAACGTTGAATTCGGGAAATCAGGCCAGTTCTCATCGCGTTTCTCTCTTACCAGCTCAGTTCGGTGCGCGCGATAATCGCATCCTGCGCTTCCGGCATCAGCGTTGAGAACAGCGCGCAATACCCGGCAACGCGCACCATCAGATTCGGGTAATCCTGCGGATTCGCCTTTGCGGCGCGCAGAATATTGGAATCAATGATGTTGAACTGATTATGGAAGATGTTTTTCTCACGGTTGGCTTCCATAAAGGCGGTAAATTTCTCCAGATTGTCGTCGCCTTCCAGCGCGCTTGGCGTGAACTTCATATTCAGCAGCTGGCCGCCGGCGATTTTCTGGTTCGGCAGTTTCGCAACCGAGTTAATGACCGCCGTCGGGCCTTCTTTATCCGCGCCGAGGCACGGAGAGGCGCCTTCGTTCAGCGGCAGCGTCGCCAGGCGACCATCCGGCGTGGCGCCGACGTCAAAACCATTCGGCACGTATGAAGTAATATTAGAGGTCGACATGGTATAACCGCAGCCTTTTGGCCCCTTACCATAGCGATCGGTTTTGTATTTCGGCAACAGTTTGAGATAAGACTCGAAGACATCGGCGACGATATGGTCGACATAGTCGATATCGTTACCAAACTTCGGCGCATTGCGGCACAGTTTGCGTACGCGCGCGCCTTCCAGACCTTCAAAGTTGCTATCCATGGCGTCGCGTAGCTGTTGAAGCGTCAGGACTTTATCGTCGAAGACCAGTTTTTTCACTGCCGCCAGGCTATCGCCGACCACGGAAGGGCCAATGTTGGAGGAACTCACGAAGTCATATTCCGCGCCGCCGTTTTTCAACGTTTTACCGCGTTCCAGCGAGCAGTTAATCGTGGCGGAGGCAAAGGCATCGGCATCGTGGTATTTCAGCGCCCGGTCGCAGACCAGATCGCAATCTACCGCCAGATCGGAGTAGAACTCCAGCAGCTGGTTCCACGCCGCCCATACTTCATCGTAAGACTGGTAGTTTATTTCTCGGCCTTCTTTACCGTTGATTTTCACTAACTGCACGCCGGTCGCCGGATCGCAGCCGTTGTTCATCACCAGCTCAAGGATCTTGCCGAAATTCACATAGGTCATGCCGGTGGCGCGGTGCCCCCAGCGGCCTGGGATCGCGGTTTCTACGCAACCCATTGAAGCATATTCGCGGGCGACTTCTTCTGTCAGGCCCAGCGTCATCATGGCAGGGATAACCACTTCATCGCAGAAGATCGACGGCATACCGAAGCCTTTACGAATGAGCTTTGCGGCATCCTGCATCAGCGAATGCGGGGTATCTTTTGAGAAACGAACGCTGAGGTTTGGTTCCGGCAGGCCGGTTAGCGCCATGGCTTCCAGCGACAGATAGGAAAGATCGTTGGTACCGTCGCTGCCGTCAGGCTTCATGCCGCCAACCATCAGGTTGGAATAGAGAGGATAGCCCCCGCTGTACTGAGTATGGCCCCACGGGCGTACTTTGTTCAGGCTGTTGGTCATGATGAAGAAGTGGGTCAGGATCTCCAGCGCCTTTTCTTTGCTGATTTTCCCGGCTTTGATATCGGCTTCGTAATACGGCCAGACGTACTGGTCGAAGCGGCCGAAGGAGAAAGAGTGGCCGTTGCTTTCAATCATCATCAGCAAATGGGTAAGGTAGACGGTTTCCACGGCTTCATAGAAGCTACGGGCTTTGCCTTCCATCAGATGGGCGAACATGTCGCTCATGGCCAGCAGTTCGTCGCGGCGTTTAGCATCGGACACTCTTGCCGCTTCGGTTTTAGCAAGCGCGGAGAAGCGTTTGCAGTATTTAAGCGCGGCCTCCATGGTAATAATGACCGCCTGATAGAAATCTTTTTGCTCGTCGGTCAGGTTGTCGTCATTTTCCAGGTGCTGTTTGGCGATATCGCGCATACCGCCATAGCCAACTTCCAGTACGAAATCGTGGTTCGGAATGATATGGCCGTCACCGGACATGCTGATGCCGCCGCGGTGCAGCACGCCCTGTTTTTCCGCCAGACGGTTAATTTGCGGTAGGTTGGCAAGCACTTCATCCTGATGGGTTTTTCCTTGCCAGTAATCCTGCAGGGCACGCAAGCGGGCTTTGGTGGATTCGGACACGCGGAAGCTATCACCGGAACGCTTATCAAATTCGTCCAGTTCATCGATAACCCAGTTAAAGGAGTATTCCGGGAACACCGGCGCGGCAAAATTGGCGCTCGCCTGGTTGCCGACAATCAGCATATCCGGTTCGATATAGATGGTCATTTTCTCCAGAATATCGGCTAACGCCAAAGCCCGGCGAATCACAATGGACTGGCCTTCGGAGCGTTTAAACGACTCGGTGATGATCTCTGCTCGTTCCGGGCATAGCGTCGCCACGCGATGGAACATCTGATCCTGTTTTTTAGCGATACGCGCGAAGTCGCAATCGTCGTTGGTAGGTTTGAAGCTCAGTAATCCGTTCATAAAGACCTCAATTCTGGAGGGGGTATCCCTATTCCACGCTTGAGGTGTTCTTTTGTCAATTTATTTATGATCTTTTGCGTTCTATTTACCATTAATAAATCTAAAAAGAACATTTAGAAAAAACGGAAAAGCACAGACGCCCGTTGCCGGGCGTGAAGTTACGCTGCGCTGTCGGCCAGCAACAGTTCGGTTTTTTGCGCAGTAAGCAGGGAGAGGATATCGGCTGGGAGGCCATCCTGACTGATAACGATGTCAAAATCGTCCAGTCGGGCATGGCCGGCAAGGAAAGTTTGCTCGAATTTACTTTTATCGGCGAGGAGGATTTTTTGCCGTCCGGCGCGCAGCAGCGCTCGCTTGACGTGGGCATCGGTCATTTTAGGGACCGTTAGCTCGCCGTGGTGGTTAATACCCTGGGTGCTGATAAAGACCTTATCGGCATGAATGGTGCTAAAAAACTCCGCGGTACTGAAAGAGATCATCCCCTGGGTATCATCTTCATATTCTCCCGGAGCGACGATTAACTTGATGTTTTTTCTTCCTTTTAGCAGGTTCACTACCGGTACTGAGTTAGTGATCACCATGATTTTTTTATCGAAAATTGATTGCGCTAGCGCCAGCAGCGTGGTCCCGCAGTCAATGATGATAGTGTCGCCGTCCTCAACCAGCTCTGCCGCTTTACGGCCAATCAGGTGTTTATCGTCAACCATCTGCACGGATTTAAGCTGAAAACTTGGCTCGACGCTGGCGCCGCTGGTCAGGTAGGCGCCGCCATAGGTCGTTTTGACGATTCCCTGTTTTTCGAAGAATGACAGATCCCGGCGGATAGTCATTTTGGTGACGCCGAACTTCTCGGCCAGTTCGTTTACAACGACTTTTTTGTCCTGTTGCAGAATGGCGTAAATGCTCATTCTTCTGTCTGATGATTGCATAACAACGATTTGCCCAAAGGAAAAACGCACTATAAAACACATCCCGTGTGCTGGCAATCGGCGATCAAAGGAACATAAAAGAACACGCCCGGCTGACGCCGGGCGTAACGGGAAAGGTTATTCCCACTCTTGCAGGAAACGCTGTCCATATTGGTCGGCCACCAACAGCGCGGCGTACACCTGGTCGGCGCTGGCGCCGCCCGGCATATTGTGGATAGTTTCGCCTTCGGCGCAGGCGGCTTCCGCGACCGTGCGCATTTTGGCCGGGATATCGCCTTTAATATCGAGCTGCGCCAGCGTGATGGGCAGACCGACGCTGTGACAAAGCGCCGCAGCGGTCTCAATTTCTTCCACCGGCGCGTTTTCCAGCACCAGCTGCGTCAGGGTACCAAATGCGACCTTTTCTCCGTGGTAGAAGTGATGGGCGTCCGGGATGGCGGTCAGGCCATTGTGAATCGCGTGCGCCGCCGCCAGCCCGCCGCTCTCAAAGCCGACGCCGCTCAGGTAGGTGTTGGCTTCGATCACCCGCTCAAGCGCTGGGGTAACCACATGCTGCTCGGCGGCAAGCATCGCCTTTTCGCCTTCTTCAACCAGCGTGTTGTAGCATAGCTCCGCCAGCGCCAGCGCCGCCTGGGTGCATTTACCACCCGCCATTGTAGTCGCGCCGCTGCGCGAGCAGGCGCGGGCTTCAAACCAGGTCGCCAGCGCATCGCCAATCCCGGCGGCCAGCAGGCGAGCTGGCGCGCCTGCGACGATCTGCGTATCGACAACCACCATGTTCGGGTTGTGCGGCAGCATCAGATAGCTTTCGAATTCGCCATCGTCGGTATAGATAACAGACAACGCGCTGCACGGCGCATCGGTGGAGGCGATGGTCGGTGCCACGACCACCGGCAGGTGCATATAGTGAGCCAGCGCTTTCGCGGTATCCAGCGTCTTGCCGCCGCCGATGCCGAGCACTGCATGGCATTGGGCGCTGCTGGCGATATCGCGCAGGCGGTTGATTTCATTTTGCGAACATTCACCGCCGAACGGGGCGATTTCGGCCACCAGACCAGCGCCGCTCAGGCTGGTACGCAGCTGCTCTTCGGCGAAGCCGAGAACGAACTTGTCGCCGATGATTAGCCAGCGTTCAGCCAGCGGTTTGAGATATTCGCCGAGGCGCTTGATGGCGCCAGCGCCCTGGATGTATTTACCGGGTGATTGAATAATGCGATCCATTTCGATTCCTCCGCGATGACCGTGCAAGCCGCCTGTTGGCGGCCGACGATCGGATTACAGGTTCAACGTGCCAAATGCGTTATTCCAGTCCTGCTCAAACTTCTCTATGGCTGACTCTACCGCAGGGGTGCCGAGCATTTGTTGCGCTACGTCTAAGGGGAGGGTGATAGCTTCACAGCCGGCTAACAGGCAATCCAGCGCCTGACGCGGGGTTTTGAAGCTCGCGGCCAGGACTTTGCTTTCCGGGGCGTGCATTTCCAGCAGGGATTGCAGTTCTTGCACCATGCGAATGCCGTCACCGCCCTGGGCGTCGACGCGGTTGACGTACGGCGCGACGTATTTCGCGCCGGCCAGCGCCGCGAGCAGCCCCTGGGAAGCGCTATAGACGGCGGTGCCAAGCGTAGGGATGCTTTCTTTTTTCAGTAGTTTGATGGCGGCGAGACCTTCGGCGGTAACCGGGATCTTAACCACGATTCCTGGTACGGCGTTACTCAGGCGTTTGGCTTCTGCCACCATACCTTGCGCATCGCGACTCATGGTCTGCGCGAACAGAATACCTTCCGGGCCGACGGCTTTTTGCAGGCGAGGCAGCACATCCCAGACCGGGGTTTTGCCGGCGGCGATGATGCTCGGGTTGGTGGTGACGCCAGCCAGCGGATAAATACGGGCCAGACGTTCAACTTCAGCGACGTTCGCGGTGTCCAGATAGAGTTCCATAACCATTCCTCGATGTGTAATTCAATGATGTTGAGGTAAGGATACGGCTTCCGTTTGCCTGCTCGCCAGATGACAATTTTGCCAAAAACTGGATAAATGTACGCATTACGATTAAGAGTGATTTAGATCACATTTGTCCACGCAATAGTGCATCCAGGCTGAAATAGCCTGCAGGTGGAAATCAGTAACTTACAAAAATCTAGTTTTACGGCGCAGAGGGGGTTTCCGTCAGTTGGCTATGGTACTGGCGGCGATACTCGGAAGGAGAACGTTCAGTATTCTTGCGGAACAGGCGGCAGAAGTAATTGCTGTCGGCGAAGCCGCAGGCGTGGGCGATATCTTTTACTTTCATATCATGACCCTTCAGCAGCATGCGCGCCTGTTCGAGGCGGATATGATTGAGGTATTCGTTAAAGCCCATGGGTCCGCACTTCTGAAACAGATGTGAGAGATAGTTGGGAGAGAGATAAAACTCCTGGGCTACGGATTCCCGGCTCAGCGGCTCAGCGAAATGGACATCGATATACTGGCGGATCGCCTCGAACAGCGCCTGGCTGCGCGATGAGGTTTGCGCCTGGCTACCCAGCAGATCGGTACAGTGGCTGAGCAGACTAATCACGATACAGCGGGCGGTTTGCTGCTCCTGCGGTTGCATGCGTATCTCATTTAGCGCCTGTAGCAGGAATGAACCCACGCGCGGCCCGCGGCGTGGTACCTGGATCTTCTGGACAAGAGTTAGCGCTTCTCCGTTCCAGCGCTGCAGCGTAAATTCCAACTGCTGTTTGCCAAACAGGATGCTTAAGAGCAGACAGGGCGTCTGCCACTGCGGCCAGTTCCAGCCATCGCCGGCAATATACAGTACGTCGCGCGCCTGCAGCGGCGCGGCGTTTTCCCCTAAGGCGAGATCGCGCAACTGCCCCTCAATGACGATATTCAGACGGGGGAAATCGAGCTGTATCACGGCTTCAGCAGGCGGTCGCATTGCGCCGGCAAAATGCACCTCCGCAATGTTATTCGTTTTTTTTATCAATGAATCAATGAGTTGATTGATGCTGTTGTCCATCATTGCCCCGTCAAATACGTCACGCGGTTCATCATACCGGACATTTTTCCAGCGGTAAAAGCGCGAACTCGTCGTTATTGCTTCTCGGTTGTGAAATGTTATATCGTAACATTTTGTCGCAATCAATATTCAACTCAGGAGAGAGTAATGACCCGAAAGATCCCCATGCTCGCGTTTGGCTTCGGCATGGCGCTTGCCAGCGTTCAGGCATTCGCCCACGGTAGCCATCATCATGGCCCGGCGTTAACTGAAACGGAACGCCGGGCCAGCGAAGGCATTTTTGCCGATAAAGATGTGAAGGATCGCGCGTTGAGCGATTGGGATGGCGTCTGGCAGTCAGTCAATCCGTACCTGCTGAATGGCGACCTTGACCCGGTTCTGGAACAAAAAGCGAAAAAGCCCGGCGGCAAGAGCGTGGAAGAGTATCGCGCCTATTATAAGAAGGGCTATGCCACCGACGTAGAGCAGATTGGCATTGAAGATAACGTGATAGAGTTCCACGTCGGCAAGACCGTTAATAGCTGCAAATATCGCTACTCAGGCTACAAAATCCTGCAATATGCCTCCGGCAAGAAGGGCGTTCGCTACCTGTTTGAGTGCCAGCAGGCTGATGGCAAAGCGCCGAAATTCGTCCAGTTCAGCGACCATATTATTGGCCCACGCAAATCGCAGCATTTCCATATTTTCATGGGGAATGAATCTCAGGAAGCCTTGCTGAAAGAGATGGATAACTGGCCGACCTATTATCCGTATGCGCTGCATAAAGAGCAGATCGTCGATGAGATGTTGCATCACTAAAATGAATGGGAAATTCCCCCGGCCGGGCGGCCGGGGGAAACGATGATTAGCCGGTATTACGCATCCCAGCCGCGACGCCGGCAATGGTGACCATCAGCGCTTGCTCAACGCGCGCATCCGGTTCCTCGCCAGCCTCTTCGGCCTGACGTGAACGGTGCAGCAGTTCGGCCTGCAGGACGTTCAGCGGGTCGGTATAGATGTTACGCAACTGGATTGATTCGGCAATCCACGGCAGGTCTGCCATCAGGTGGGAGTCGTTAGCGATGGCCAGCACCACTTTGATATCGGCGGTTAACAGCTGACGCAGCTCTTCGCCGAGTTTCCACAGTTCCGGTTTCACCAGCCGCTGATCGTAGTACTCCGCCAGCCACAGGTCGGCTTTTGAATAGACCATCTCCAGCATGCCCAGGCGGGTTGAGAAGAACGGCCAGTCGCGGCACATGCTTTCCAGCTCGCTCTGCTTGCCTCCCTCGACCACTTTCTGCAGCGCGGCGCCGGCGCCCAGCCAGGCCGGCAGCATCAGGCGGTTCTGGGTCCAGGCGAAGATCCACGGGATAGCGCGCAGTGACTCGACGCCGCCGGTCGGGCGACGTTTTGCCGGGCGCGAGCCAAGCGGCAGTTTGCCCAGTTCCTGTTCCGGGGTCGCGGAGCGGAAATAAGGGACGAAGTCTTTGTTCTCACGCACATAGCCGCGATACATCTTACAGGAGACGTCGGACAGCTCGGCCATGATTTCGCGCCACTGCGGTTTTGGTTCAGGCGGCGGCAGCAGGTTGGCTTCCAGAATCGCGCTGGTGTACAACGACAGGCTACTGATGGTCACTTCCGGCAGGCCGTACTTAAAGCGGATCATCTCGCCCTGTTCGGTGACGCGCAGGCCGCCTTTCAGGCTACCCGGCGGCTGCGAGAGCAGCGCGGCATGGGCCGGAGCGCCGCCGCGACCGATGGAGCCGCCGCGACCGTGGAACAGCGTCAGTTCAATACCGGCTTTTTCGCAGGTTTTGATCAGCGCGTCCTGGGCCTGATACTGAGCCCAGGAGGCGGCCATCACGCCGGCATCTTTGGCCGAGTCGGAGTAGCCGATCATGACCATCTGTTTGCCCTGAATAAAGCCGCGATACCAGTCAATATTCAGCAACTGAGTCATAACGTCGTTGGCGTTGTTCAGGTCGTCGAGCGTTTCAAACAGCGGCGCGACCGGCAGGGCAAAGCCGATACCGGCTTCCTTCAGCAGCAGATGAACCGCCAGCACGTCGGACGGCGTTTTGGCCATCGAGATAACATAGGCGGCGATCGAGCCGCGCGGCGCTTCGGCGATCACCTTGCAGGTGTCGAGGACTTCGCGAGTTTCTTCGCTTGGTTCCCACTGGCGTGGCAGCAGCGGGCGTTTGGAGTTCAGTTCACGGATCAGGAAGGCCTGCTTGTCGGCTTCCGACCAGCTTTCATAATCGCCGATCCCGAGGTAGCGGGTCATTTCGCCCAGCGCTTCGGTGTGGCGAGTGCTTTCCTGACGGATATCGATACGCACCAGCGGTACGCCGAAAGATTTCACCCGGCGCAGGGTATCGAGCAGTTCGCCGTTGGCGATGATGCCCATGCCGCAGGCCTGCAGCGATTTATAGCAGGCGTACAGCGGTTCCCACAGCTGTTCGTTTTGCGTGATAAGACCCGCTGGTTTCGGCAGTTTTTGCCCTTTCAGACGCGCTTCCAGCCAGGCCTGGGTCTCCATCAACTGGCTACGCAGTTTTTTCATCAGATAACGATACGGCTCTTGCGCGCCTTCCGCGCCGGCCAAATCGCGGAGCTCGTCGGTGCATTCGACCATCGACAGCTCGGAGATAAGCACCTGGATATCTTTCAGGAACAGATCGGTCGCTTTCCAGCGGCTGAGCAACAGCACGTGGCGGGTGATATCGGCGGTGACGTTCGGGTTGCCGTCGCGGTCGCCGCCCATCCAGGAAGTGAATCGTACCGGCACAAAATCAACCGGTAGCTGGTAGCCGAGGTTGGCTTCCAGCTGTTCGTTCAGCTCGCGCAGATAGTTCGGCACGCCTTCCCACAGGCTGTTTTCAACTACCGCGAAACCCCATTTGGCTTCATCGACCGGAGAAGGGCGGTGCTTACGAATTTCATCGGTATGCCAGGATTGGGCGATCAGCTGGCGCAGGCGGCGCATCAGCTGATTGTGCTCATAGTCGGCGATATCTTTGTTATCCAACTGCTTAAGGCAGTTGTTGACCTCCACCATTTTGTGGATCAGCGTCCGGCGGGTGATCTCGGTCGGGTGAGCGGTTAACACCAGCTCCAGCGACAGGGATTCCACCGCTTTTTTAATGGTGTCTTCGTTGAGATTGGGTTGGTCTTTGAGTTTTCTCAGGGTACGCGCAATAACTTCCGGATTACTGGCGGCTTCGCCGTTGGGCGAAATGCTGTGATATTGCTCAGCGGTATTGGCCAGATTCAAAAACTGGCTAAAGGCGCGCGCCACCGGCAGCAGCTCGTCGTTGGACAAGTTTTGCAGCGTGGTGAGCAGCTCCTGGCGATTGGCTTCATTGCCCGCGCGAGAAGATTTGGACAACTTACGGATAGTTTCGACTCGATCAAGAATGTTTTCTCCTAACGCATCCTTGATGGTGTCGCCCAGCACCTTACCGAGCATACTGACATTACTACGCAAAGCGGAATATTGTTCGTTCATGTTACCCCAGACACCCCATCTCATTTTATTTTGTTATATCCGGCGCTCCGTGAATTGAGCAGTGGATAAGCAACCCGTCTTTTATAAAGCCACGTAAATACCCCCGCGTCAATTGCTGCGAAATCGCTTCAGCAAACGAATAAATAGCGATAATTTGCGAAAGTTAACTCAGCGGTCGGCGGATAAGCATTACTTATGGAAGTGTGACGATCGTCACTCTCCCGCCTCCGGACGTGAAGGCGGGAAAACGGCGGCAATTAATGCCAGCAGAAGTGATGGACAACCTGGGTGATGAGCTCGCGCGTTGGCTTAATAAACCGCGTCTCCAGATATTCATCCGGCTGGTGGGCCTGGTTGATGGAGCCCGGTCCTAACACCAGCGTAGGGCACAGCGTCTGGATAAATGGCGCTTCGGTGCAGTAGTTCACCACTTCGGTCTGCGCGCCGAGCAGTTTTTCAACCACTTCGACCAGCTTGTGGTCCGGCGGGCATTCATAGCCTGGGATCGGCGGATGCAGCTCAGAGACCGTCAGACGCCCTGGCCAGCGCTCGCTAACCGGCGCCAGCGCTTCATCCAGCAGACCGTTCAGGTCGTTAAGCGTCATACCCGGCAATGGACGAATATCCATGTGCAGCTCGCAGCAGGCGCAGATGCGGTTGGATGCATCGCCGCCGTGAATGGCGCCCAGGTTGAGCGTCGGATAAGGCACGGTGAAGGCAGCGTAGTGGTAACGCTCTTTTAAGTCATCGCGCAGTTGCATGATGCGGCCAATCGCATCGTGCATCAGTTCGATAGCGTTCACGCCGCGCGCCGGGTCGCTGGAGTGGCCTGACTGGCCCAGTACGCGTACCGCTGTTGAAATGTGGCCTTTATGCGCCCGCACCGGCTGCAGCGAGGTCGGCTCGCCGATGATGGCGCAGTCCGGGCGTAGCTGTGTGGTTTCAGCGAAATAGCGCGCGCCCGCCATGCTGGTTTCTTCGTCAGCGGTGGCCAGAATATACAGCGGTTTTTTCAATTTACTGACGTCAACGTCGCGCAGGGCATCGAGGATAAACGCGAAGAAGCCTTTCATATCGGCCGTGCCGAGGCCGTAGAGTTTGTTGTCGTGCTCGGTAAGCGTAAACGGGTCGCGAGTCCAGCGACCATCGTCGAAAGGCACGGTATCGGTATGCCCGGCAAGCAGCAGGCCGCCAGCGCCGTGGCCGGTACTGGCCAACATATTGAATTTATTACGCGTCTCCGGTACTGGCTGGATCTCGACGTTAAAGCCCAGATCGCGGAACCAGCCGCCGAGTAAATTGATTAAAGACTCATTGCTTTGATCCAGCGCTTCTTCGGTCGCGCTGATGGAGGGTGTGGCGATCAATGCGCGGTAAATCTCGATAAAGGGCGGTAAATTGTTTTTCATTGTTGACACACCTCTGGTCATGATAGTATCAATATTCATGCAGTATTTGTGAATAAAAATACAATATCGTTGAGCGCAATAAAACCCATCGAATGTAAGGAGATGCTCTTCCAATGCTAAATACGCTGATCGTGGGAGCTAGCGGCTATGCCGGCGCAGAGCTGGTGGCCTATGTAAATCGCCACCCTCATATGAACATAACCGCTTTGACCGTCTCCGCGCAAAGCAATGATGCTGGAAAGTTAATTTCCGATATACATCCGCAGTTGAAAGGCATTGTCGATTTGCCGCTGCAGGCAATGTCCGATATCAGCGAATTTAGCGCCGGCGCGGATGTGGTGTTCCTCGCCACCGCGCATGAAGTCAGCCACGATCTGGCGCCGCAGTTTTTGGCCGCGGGCTGCGTGGTGTTCGATTTATCCGGCGCGTTTCGCGTCAACGATGGGGCGTTCTACGAAAAATACTACGGTTTCACGCATCAGCATCCGGACCTGCTCAAACAGGCGGTCTACGGTCTGGCCGAGTGGAACGTCGAAGCATTGAAAGAGGCGAATTTGATCGCGGTGCCTGGCTGCTACCCGACAGCGGCGCAGCTGGCGTTAAAACCGCTGATCGATGCCGGTCTGTTGGAGCTGAAGCAATGGCCGGTGATCAACGCCACCAGCGGCGTCAGCGGCGCCGGGCGTAAGGCGGCGATGAGCAATAGCTTCTGCGAAGTCAGCCTGCAGCCGTACGGTGTTTTCAATCATCGCCACCATCCGGAAATTTCTACCCATCTGGGCGCAGAGGTGATCTTCACTCCCCATTTGGGCAATTTTAAACGCGGTATTCTGGAAACCATTACCTGCAGCCTGAAGCCGGGCGTCGGTAAAGAGCAGGTTGCTGAGGTCTTCCAGCAGGCCTATGCCAATAAGCCGTTGGTCCGTTTATACGATAAAGGCGTACCGGCGCTGAAAAACGTAGTTGGGCTGCCATTCTGTGATATCGGTTTTGCCGTCCAGGACGAACATATTATCGTCGTGGCCGCAGAGGATAACCTGCTGAAAGGCGCGGCAGCGCAGGCTGTGCAGTGCGCTAACATTCGTTTCGGCTTCGCTGAGACGCAGTCTTTAATTTAAGGTGTGATGATGAACAATCCATTGATTATCAAACTTGGCGGCGTGTTGTTGGATAGCGAAGAAGCGCTGGAGCGCCTGTTTACCGCGCTGGTGCATTACCGCGAAACACACCAGCGTCCGCTGGTTATCGTCCACGGCGGCGGCTGCGTGGTGGATGAGCTGATGAAACAGCTTAATCTGCCGGTGAAAAAGAAAAATGGCCTGCGCGTAACGCCTGCCGATCAGATTGACATCATTACCGGCGCGCTGGCGGGAACCGCCAACAAAACGCTGCTGGCATGGGCGAAAAAGCATGGTCTTTCCTCGGTAGGGCTGTTCCTTGGCGATGGCGATAGCGTGAAGGTGACTCAGTTGGATGAAGAACTGGGCCACGTTGGTAAAGCGCAGGCAGGCTCGCCGACGCTTATCAATACGCTGCTGGCGGGCGGCTACCTGCCTGTGGTGAGCTCGATTGGCGTCACTGACGAAGGACAGCTGATGAACGTCAACGCCGATCAGGCGGCGACGGCGCTGGCGGCGACGCTGGGCGCGGATCTTATCCTGCTGTCCGATGTGAGCGGCATTCTCGACGGCAAAGGTCAGCGGATTGCGGAAATGACCGCCTCCAGGGCCGAGCAACTGATTGAACAGGGCATCATTACCGACGGTATGATCGTGAAAGTAAACGCGGCGCTGGACGCGGCGCGCGAGCTGGGTCGCCCGGTGGATATCGCCTCCTGGCGTCATGCCGAGCAGCTGCCGGCATTATTTAACGGTACGCCGATCGGTACGCGTATTTTGGCTTAAGATTGAATGCCCGGCGGCGCGTTGTTTGCCGGGGCAACAAGACCGTAGGCCGGGTAAGCGCAGCGCGACCCGGCAGAACTCACGAATAAAGGAAGCATGTTATGGCACTTTGGGGCGGGCGTTTTACACAGGCAGCAGACCAGCGGTTCAAACAATTCAACGACTCTTTACGCTTTGACTATCGTCTGGCGGAACAGGATATCGTGGGATCCGTCGCCTGGTCCAAAGCGCTGGTAACCGTAGGCGTACTGACCGCCGATGAGCAGCTGCAGCTGGAAGAGGCGCTGAACGTTCTGCTGGAAGAGGTACGCGCCAACCCGCAGCAAATCCTTGAAAGCGATGCCGAAGATATCCATAGCTGGGTCGAAGGAAAACTGATCGATAAAGTCGGCCAGTTGGGCAAAAAACTGCATACCGGACGTAGTCGTAATGACCAGGTCGCCACCGATCTCAAGCTGTGGTGCAAAGAGACCGTCACCGAACTGCTGTCCGCGACCCGCCAACTGCAAAGCGCGCTGGTGGAAACTGCAGGCAACAATCAGGATGCGGTGATGCCGGGCTATACCCATCTGCAGCGCGCCCAGCCGGTGACCTTTGCGCACTGGTGTCTGGCCTACGTTGAAATGCTGGCCCGTGATGAAAGCCGCCTGCAGGACGCGCTCAAGCGCCTTGATGTCAGCCCGCTGGGCTGCGGCGCGCTGGCGGGAACCGCTTATGAAATCGACCGTGAACAGCTGGCCGGTTGGTTGGGTTTCGCATCGGCGACCCGTAACAGCCTCGATAGCGTCTCCGATCGCGATCACGTGCTGGAGCTGCTTTCCGATGCCTCAATCGGCATGGTGCACCTGTCGCGTTTTGCCGAAGATCTGATTTTCTTCAATACCGGCGAAGCGGGTTTTGTTGAACTGTCTGACCGCGTTACTTCCGGTTCGTCGCTGATGCCGCAGAAGAAAAACCCGGATGCGCTGGAACTGATCCGCGGTAAATGCGGCCGCGTGCAGGGCGCGCTGACCGGCATGATGATGACCCTGAAAGGGCTACCGTTGGCCTACAACAAAGATATGCAGGAAGACAAAGAAGGGCTGTTCGATGCGTTGGACACCTGGCTCGACTGCCTGCACATGGCGGCGCTGGTACTGGACGGTATTCAGGTGAAACGTCCGCGCTGTGCGGAAGCGGCGCAGCAGGGCTACGCCAACGCTACCGAGCTGGCGGATTACCTGGTGGCAAAAGGCGTTCCGTTCCGCGAAGCGCACCATATCGTCGGTGAAGCGGTGGTTGAAGCGATTGCTCAGGGCAAAGCGTTGGAAGATTTGCCGTTAAGCGACCTGCAAAAGTTCAGCAGCGTTATCGGCGATGACGTCTACCCGATCCTGTCGTTGCAGTCCTGCCTTGATAAACGTGCGGCCAAAGGCGGCGTCTCGCCGCAGCAGGTGGCGCAGGCGATTGCCGACGCCAGACAGCGCCTGGTGTAAGAGATTGCGCGTGAGTGAATGAGCCTGGGTAACTCCCGGGCTTTTTTACGCAAAAAAAAGCGGACACAAGGTCCGCAAAAGTTCACGTTGGCTTTAGTTGTTCGGGTAGGGAAACTGTGAGGCGACTCAATGATTTTCAGATGTTCTCCTCGTTTCTGTGGTTATTATTGAACAGAAAACTTGATAGGGATAATCGTTCGTTGCTATTCTATCTATCGCCATGGACTATCGTGGCGATGGAGGATGAATAATGAATATTCGCGATCTTGAATACCTGGTAGCGCTGGCTGAACATCGCCACTTCCGACGTGCGGCAGATTCCTGCCACGTCAGTCAGCCCACGCTCAGCGGACAAATTCGCAAGCTGGAAGATGAACTTGGGGTGATGTTACTGGAGCGCACCAGCCGTAAGGTTCTGTTCACTCAGGCGGGTTTGCTGCTGGTGGATCAGGCGCGTACCGTGCTACGCGAAGTAAAAGTGCTCAAGGAGATGGCAAGCCAGCAAGGGGAAACCATGTCCGGGCCGCTGCATATCGGCCTGATCCCGACGGTGGGGCCATATTTGCTGCCGCACATAATCCCGATGCTGCATCAGACTTTCCCGAAGCTGGAAATGTATCTGCATGAGGCGCAAACCCATCAGCTGCTGGCGCAGCTCGATAGCGGTAAGCTCGACTGCGCGATCCTCGCGCTGGTCAAAGAGAGTGAAGCCTTTATCGAAGTGCCGCTGTTCGATGAGCCGATGATGCTGGCTATCTATGAAGACCATCCGTGGGCGGAGCGCGATCGCGTGCCGATGGCGGATTTAGCGGGTGAAAAGCTGTTGATGCTGGAAGACGGACACTGTCTGCGCGACCAGGCGATGGGCTTCTGCTTTGAAGCGGGTGCGGACGAAGATACCCACTTCCGCGCGACCAGCCTTGAAACGCTGCGCAACATGGTTGCCGCCGGAAGTGGTATTACACTACTGCCTGCGCTGGCGGTACCGCAGGAGAGAAAACGCGATGGCGTGGTCTATATTCCGTGCATTAAGCCGGAACCAAGACGCACCATCGGGCTGGTTTATCGTCCTGGTTCGCCGCTGCGTAGCCGCTATGAGCATCTGGCGGAGGCCATCCGTAGTACTATGGATGGCCACTTCGATAAGGCGTTAAAAGAGGCGGTTTAAGCCGTTTAACGCCGCTACCCGATAGGCTTCGGCCATGGTCGGGTAGTTAAAGGTGGTGTTAACAAAGTACTCAATGGTGTTACCGCCGCCTTTCTGCTCCATAATCGCCTGGCCGATATGAATAATTTCGGCCGCGCGCTCGCCAAAACAGTGGATACCGAGGATCTCTTTCGTCTCGCGATGGAACAGAATCTTCAGCGTACCTACGCTCATACCGACGATTTGCGCCCGCGCCAGATGTTTAAACTGCGCGCGACCCACCTCATAAGGCACCTTCATGGCGGTTAGCTGCTGCTCGGTTTTACCCACTGAGCTGATTTCCGGAATGGTGTAGATCCCGGTCGGGATATCTTCAATCAGATGCGCGGAGGCTTCGCCTTTGATCAGCGCCTGCGCGGCGATGCGCCCCTGATCGTAAGCCGCTGATGCCAGGCTCGGATAACCGATAACGTCGCCGACGGCATAGATGTGCGGCAGAGCAGTCTGATACATGCTGTTCACTTTCAGCTGGCCGCGGCTGTCGGTTTGCAGACCGATATTTTCCAGCGCCAGGGTGTCGGTGTTACCGGTACGGCCGTTGGCGTACAGCAGGCAGTCAGCTTTCAGCTTCTTACCGGATTTCAGATGCATGATCACGCCATCATCGACGCCTTCGATTTTCTCGTACTCTTCGTTGTGGCGGATAACCACGCCGCTGTTCCAGAAGTGATAGGAGAGCGAATCGGACATCTCCTGATCGAGGAACGCCAGTAGACGATCGCGGGTGTTGATCAGATCGACCTTAACTTCCATACCGCGGAAGATCGATGCGTACTCGCAGCCGATCACCCCGGCGCCGTAAATGATCACGTGGCGCGGTTCGTGGTGCAGGCTAAGAATGGAATCGCTGTCGTAAATGCGCGGGTGGTGGAAATCGACGTCGGCCGGATGATACGGGCGCGAGCCGCAGGCGATAACGAATTTCTCGGCGGTGACCGTTTCTACGGTGCCATCGTGACACTCCAGCGCCAGCGTGTGCTCATCAACAAAGTGGGCGTTGCCCTGCAGAATTTCGCAGTGGTTGCGCTCATAGAAACCCTGACGCATATGGGTTTGCTGGTTAATGACGCTGTCGGCATGGTTGAGGATGTCGGCGAAGGAAGAACGGAGAAGACGGGAATGGTCGCTGTAGAGGGGGTTTTGGTTAAACTCGATAATACGGCTGACGGCATGGCGAAGCGCTTTTGACGGGATGGTTCCCCAGTGGGTACAACCACCGCCGACGTTATGGTAGCGCTCGATAACGGCAACACGAGCTCCCTGTTTCACCAGTCCCATAGCGGCGCCTTCGCCGCCAGGACCGGAACCAATCACTATTGCATCATAATCCCAAGAGTGTGACATGGCATTACTCACCTGTTTTATACACAAAATAAACACGATGATAACATTTGGCGAGCTTTAACCCAATTATCGTTGTGCTTTTTTGCGGCATAAAAGCAGAAACGGCTCATAAACAATCATTCACAATCCAGTACAAACCGATTAGTTTTAATCTCTGGTATAGTGCCGACAGGGCTATTGGAAGGATTCATACATCGTGATGGGCGTAAGAGCACAACAAAAAGAAAAAACCCGCCGCTCGCTGGTGGAAGCGGCATTTAGCCAACTTAGCGCTGAGCGAAGCTTTGCCAGCCTGAGCTTGCGCGAGGTTGCGCGGGAAGCAGGGATCGCGCCGACGTCCTTTTATCGTCATTTTCGCGATGTCGATGAGTTAGGCCTGACGATGGTAGACGAAAGCGGGCTAATGCTGCGCCAGCTGATGCGCCAGGCGCGCCAGCGCATTGCCAAAGGCGGCAGCGTGATCCGCACCTCCGTCTCTACCTTTATGGAGTTTATTGGTAACAACCCGAACGCCTTTCGCCTGCTGTTGCGTGAGCGTTCTGGCACATCCGCGGCGTTTCGAGCCGCTGTAGCGCGCGAGATCCAGCATTTCATCGCGGAACTTGCCGACTATTTAGAACTCGAAAATCATATGCCGCGCGCCTTTACCGAAGCGCAGGCTGAAGCTATGGTCACCATCGTATTCAACGCCGGTGCGGAAGCGCTGGACGTCAGTCCGGAACAGCGCCGACAGCTGGAAGAGCGGCTGGTACTGCAGCTCAGAATGATTTCAAAAGGCGCGTATTACTGGTATCGCCGTGAACAAGAAAAAATGTCACATCATTCCGAATAACGTGAAGGACGAGCAATGAAACACTCAGTTCAAGATAAAGGTACGCTACTGCTGGCGCTGATCGCGGGTCTGTCCATTAATGGCACCTTCGCCGCGCTGTTCAGCTCAATCGTTCCCTTTTCCATCTTCCCGGTTCTGTCGCTGCTGCTGACGGTGTACTGCCTGCACCAGCGCTATCAGAACCGCAGTATGCCGGTCGGGCTGCCGGGGCTTTCCGCCGCCTGTTTTATTCTCGGCGTATTGCTGTATAGCACCGTGGTGCGCGCAGAATATCCGGATATCGGCTCTAACTTCTTCCCGGCGGTGCTGTCCGTCGTGATGGTGTTCTGGATCGGTTACAAGATGCGCAACCGCAAAGATACCGCGGCGGAGTAATCCGCCAGGCAATAACCCGGCAACGTTGCGTTCGCCGGGTTTTTTTATGCGTTTATTTCTTCGTTAACAGCACGCCGCATTCCATATGGTGGGTATACGGGAACTGATCGAATAGCGCCAGGCGGGTGACATTGTGCGTCTGGCTGAGGGTTTCCAGGTTCTGGCACAGTGTTTCCGGGTTGCAGGAGATATACAGAATTCGCGGATAGGCCTGAACCATTTTTTCGGTCTCGCTATCCAGCCCGCTGCGCGGCGGATCGACAAAAATGGTTTCGCACTGATAGCTTTGCAGATCGATACCCTGTAGACGGTTAAACTCTCGCACGCCGTTCATCGCCTGAGTAAACTCTTCTGCCGCCATGCGGATAATCTGCACGTTATCGATATGGTTGGCGGCAATATTGTATTGCGCGGAGGCGACTGACGGTTTAGCGATTTCCGTCGCCAGCACGCGATCGAAGTTACGCGCCAGCGCTAGCGAGAAGTTGCCGTTGCCGCAGTAGAGCTCCAGCAGATCGCCGGTGGAGCCTTTGGTGACGTCCAGCGCCCACTCCAGCATCTGAATATTCATCGCCGCGTTTGGCTGGGTAAAGCTGTTTTCTACCTGACGATAAATCATTTCGCGCCCGCCAACCGGCAGACGTTCATCGACATAATCCCTATCGAGCTCGATTTTGGTTTTAGTGGCGCGGCCAATCAGCTGCACGTTGAGATTTTGCGCGCGCAGGGCATCGCGCAGCGCTTCCGCGTGCTGGCGCCATTCGTCGTCGAGCTTCTTGTGATAGAGCAGCGAGACGATGGCCTGGTTGCTCATGGTCGTCAGATAATCAATCTGGAAAAGCTTATGGCGCAGGACCGGGTTATGGCGCACGCCGTCGAGCATCGCCGGCATCAGCTGGTTGATGAGCTCGCTGGCGGCCGGGAAGGTATCGACGCGAATACGCGACTTGGTCTGCTGATCGAAGATGATGTGATAGAGGTCGTCGCCGTCGTGCCACAGGCGAAATTCAGCGCGCATCCGGTAGTGGCTGACCGGCGAACGAAATACCTCCGGAACCGGCGCGGCAAAAGGGGCCATCATTTTCTGCAAACGGACGACTTTTTCTGCCAGTTGCGCTTCGTATTGCTCGGTAGGGAGGTGTTCGGGGGTCATGATGCATCCTGAATAAAATAAGTACGCGGGGATTGTAGGGAAAGCATTGGGGATGTCCAGTCCTGGTTGCGGATGAAATATCGTTATAGCAGTCTGGACATCTATATGTTTCTAATTGTAGCATCTTGCAACCGGTCCTCTGAGTTAATAGGGAATCCAGTGCGAATCTGGAGCTGACGCGCAGCGGTAAGGAAAGGCGAGAAATAAGCGCACTCGGTGCAGACACTGCGGTTAGCCGTGGGAAGTCATTATTTCTTGAAACCGCCTCCAAGCCCGAAGACCTGCCGGATACGTCGCATTTGGTTTCTATCATCGCGAGCTACTGATAGAGCCGGCGGCATCCTCTCTATATTATGGATGCTTTTACAATGATTAAAAAAGCTTCGCTGATGACGGCTTTATCCGTCACGGCATTTTCCGGCTGGGCGCAGGACAGCAATTCAAATACGTTAGTGGTGACGGCAAACCGTGTGGCGCAACCTATCGAGACCGTGCTGGCGCCGGTGAGCGTGGTGACGCGGCAGGATATCGATCGCTGGCAGTCAACCTCTCTCACCGATGTGATGCGCCGCCTGCCGGGCGTGGACATCGCGCAAAACGGCGGCATGGGGCAGCAGAGCTCTCTTTTCGTACGCGGTACCAACTCCAGCCATGTCTTAATCCTGGTGGATGGCGTACGTCTGAATCAGGCGGGCGTCAGCGGCTCTTCCGACTTAAGCCAGTTCCCTATCGCTCTGGTACAGCGCATTGAATACGTTCGCGGCCCGCGCTCGGCGGTCTACGGTTCAGACGCGATTGGCGGGGTGGTGAACATTATTACCACTCGCGACCAGGACGGCACCACGCTCAATGCCGGCGTGGGTTCAAATGGCTACCAGAACTACGGCGGCAGCACGCAGCAGACTTTCGGCGGTCATACCCGCGTCACCCTGGCGGGCGACTATACCTATACCAAAGGCTTTGATGTTGTCGCGGAAGGCAATACCGGCGGCGTTCGCCAGCCGGATCGCGATGGCTTTATGAGCAAAACGATCTACGGCGCGCTGGAGCATAGCTTCTCCAATGAGTGGAGCGGCTTTGTGCGCGGATATGGTTATGACAACCGGACGGCCTATGATGGCTCTCCTTATGGCGGCGTATTAGTCGACACTCGCCAGCTGTATAGCCAGACCTGGGATGCCGGCCTGCGTTTTAATCAGGATATCTTCCACTCGCAGCTGACTTCCAGCTATAGCCACAGCAAGGACTACAATTACGATCCGCGACTGGGGCGCTATGACACCTCGGCGACGCTGGATGAAGTGAAACAGTACAATGTGCAGTGGGCGAACACGGTCGATGTTGGCCACGGCAACGTGGGCGCCGGAATCGACTGGCAGAAACAAACCACCGAGCCTGGCACGAACTATGTGACCGATGGCTATGAAATCCGTAATACCGGCCTGTTTATCACCGGCTTGCAAAAGTTGGGCGATTTCACCCTGGAAGGGGCGGCGCGTAGCGATGATAACTCGCAGTTTGGCCAGCACGGTACCTGGCAGAGCAGCGCCGCGTGGGAGTTTATCGACGGCTACCGCTTTATCGCCTCTTATGGCACCGCCTACAAAGCGCCGAATCTCGGCCAGTTGTACGGCTTCTATGGTAATCAGAATCTCGACCCGGAAGAGAGCAAGCAGTGGGAAGGGGCCTTTGAAGGCCTGACGTCTGGGGTGACATGGCGCCTGTCCGGATATCGTAACGACATCGACAATCTGATCGACTACGACTCGCAGCTGATGAAATATTACAACGTCGGCAAGGCGCGTATTAAAGGTATTGAAGCGACGGCGTCGTTTGATACCGGGCCGCTGGCGCACAGCATCAGCTATGACTATGTCGATGCGCGTGATGCGAAAACCAACGAGCTGCTGGTGCGCCGGGCAAAACAGCAGGTGAAATACCAGCTGGACTGGCAGATTTATGATTTCGACTGGGGTGTGACCTATCATTATCTTGGCACCCGTTATGACAACACTTACGACCCGGTAACCTATGCGCCTGAGAGCGTTAAGTTGGGCGGCGTAAGCTTGTGGGATCTCGCAGTTTCGTATCCAGTCACCTCACATCTCACAGTTCGTGGTAAAATAGCCAACCTGTTCGATAAAGATTACGAGACAGTATATGGCTACCAAACTGCAGGACGGGAATACACCTTGTCTGGCAGCTACACCTTCTGATCCACGTCCCACCGTGCTGGTGTTTGATTCCGGCGTCGGTGGGTTGTCGGTATATAACGAGATTCGGCAGCTGCTGCCGGATCTACATTACATTTATGCTTTCGATAACGTTGCTTTCCCGTATGGCGAGAAGAGCGAAGAGTTTATCGTTGAGCGTGTTGTTGAGATCGTGACTGCCGTTCAGCAACGCTATCCTCTGGCGCTGGCGGTCATCGCCTGTAATACCGCCAGTACCGTTTCCCTGCCAGCCCTACGTGAAAAGTTCGCTTTCCCGGTGGTCGGCGTGGTGCCGGCAATTAAGCCTGCCGCGCGCTTAACGGCAAACGGCATTGTTGGCCTGCTGGCGACGCGCGGTACCGTCAAGCGTCCTTATACCCGTGAACTCATTGACCGCTTTGCCAATGAGTGCCGCATCGAAATGCTGGGTTCCGCTGAGCTGGTGGAACTGGCAGAGGCGAAGCTGCACGGCGAAGCGGTACCGTTAGAAGAGCTGCGTCGAATTCTGCGCCCGTGGCTACGGATGCAGGAACCGCCCGATACGGTCGTATTAGGTTGTACGCACTTCCCACTACTGGCGGAAGAACTGCAACAGGTTATGCCGGAAGGAACGCGGTTTATCGATTCCGGCGCGGCGATTGCTCGACGCACCGCCTGGCTGCTGGAGCATGAAGCGCCGGATGCCAAATCGAATGATGCCAATAAGGCTTTTTGCATGGCGATGACCCCGGATACTGAACAGCTTTTACCCGTTTTACAGCGTTACGGCTTTGAAACGCTGGAAAAACTACCGCTTTAATGGCGTTTTGCGCAAAAAAAAGACGGTTGAAAAGTTTTTTGAAAACAGGGCTTGTCAACGTCTCAGAACTCCCTATAATGCGCCTCCACTGACACGGAACAACGGCAAACAAGCCGCCGGGTCAGCGGGGTTCCGGTGAGAACCTCGCGGAGAAAAGCAAAAATAAATGCTTGACTCTGAGGCGGGAAAGCGTAATATGCACACCCCGCGCCGCAGCGAAAAACGAAGCGGCACTGCTCTTTAACAATTTATCAGACAATCTGTGTGGGCACTCAAAGTGACATGGATTCTTAACGTCCTCGGACGAAAAATGAATACCAAGTCTCTGAGTGAACATACGTAATTCATTACGAAGTTTAATTCACGAGCATCAAACTTAAATTGAAGAGTTTGATCATGGCTCAGATTGAACGCTGGCGGCAGGCCTAACACATGCAAGTCGAGCGGTAGCACAGAGAGCTTGCTCTCGGGTGACGAGCGGCGGACGGGTGAGTAATGTCTGGGAAACTGCCTGATGGAGGGGGATAACTACTGGAAACGGTAGCTAATACCGCATAACGTCGCAAGACCAAAGTGGGGGACCTTCGGGCCTCATGCCATCAGATGTGCCCAGATGGGATTAGCTAGTAGGTGGGGTAATGGCTCACCTAGGCGACGATCCCTAGCTGGTCTGAGAGGATGACCAGCCACACTGGAACTGAGACACGGTCCAGACTCCTACGGGAGGCAGCAGTGGGGAATATTGCACAATGGGCGCAAGCCTGATGCAGCCATGCCGCGTGTATGAAGAAGGCCTTCGGGTTGTAAAGTACTTTCAGCGAGGAGGAAGGCGTTAAGGTTAATAACCTTGGCGATTGACGTTACTCGCAGAAGAAGCACCGGCTAACTCCGTGCCAGCAGCCGCGGTAATACGGAGGGTGCAAGCGTTAATCGGAATTACTGGGCGTAAAGCGCACGCAGGCGGTCTGTCAAGTCGGATGTGAAATCCCCGGGCTCAACCTGGGAACTGCATTCGAAACTGGCAGGCTAGAGTCTTGTAGAGGGGGGTAGAATTCCAGGTGTAGCGGTGAAATGCGTAGAGATCTGGAGGAATACCGGTGGCGAAGGCGGCCCCCTGGACAAAGACTGACGCTCAGGTGCGAAAGCGTGGGGAGCAAACAGGATTAGATACCCTGGTAGTCCACGCCGTAAACGATGTCGACTTGGAGGTTGTGCCCTTGAGGCGTGGCTTCCGGAGCTAACGCGTTAAGTCGACCGCCTGGGGAGTACGGCCGCAAGGTTAAAACTCAAATGAATTGACGGGGGCCCGCACAAGCGGTGGAGCATGTGGTTTAATTCGATGCAACGCGAAGAACCTTACCTACTCTTGACATCCAGAGAACTTAGCAGAGATGCTTTGGTGCCTTCGGGAACTCTGAGACAGGTGCTGCATGGCTGTCGTCAGCTCGTGTTGTGAAATGTTGGGTTAAGTCCCGCAACGAGCGCAACCCTTATCCTTTGTTGCCAGCGGTCCGGCCGGGAACTCAAAGGAGACTGCCAGTGATAAACTGGAGGAAGGTGGGGATGACGTCAAGTCATCATGGCCCTTACGAGTAGGGCTACACACGTGCTACAATGGCATATACAAAGAGAAGCGACCTCGCGAGAGCAAGCGGACCTCATAAAGTATGTCGTAGTCCGGATTGGAGTCTGCAACTCGACTCCATGAAGTCGGAATCGCTAGTAATCGTAGATCAGAATGCTACGGTGAATACGTTCCCGGGCCTTGTACACACCGCCCGTCACACCATGGGAGTGGGTTGCAAAAGAAGTAGGTAGCTTAACCTTCGGGAGGGCGCTTACCACTTTGTGATTCATGACTGGGGTGAAGTCGTAACAAGGTAACCGTAGGGGAACCTGCGGTTGGATCACCTCCTTACCTTAAAGAACCTGCCTTTGTAGTGTCCACACAGATTGTCTGATGAAAATACAGCAGTAAGTAATCTCTGCAGGCTTGTAGCTCAGGTGGTTAGAGCGCACCCCTGATAAGGGTGAGGTCGGTGGTTCAAGTCCACTCAGGCCTACCAAATTCGCTCTCGTGCTTTGTTGTGGCAAAGTTCGCATACTTCAGTATGCTTCACTTCACCACGCCGCGCCCGAAAACGAATTAAGGTTAAAAGAGATTCATTCGATGGGGCTATAGCTCAGCTGGGAGAGCGCCTGCTTTGCACGCAGGAGGTCTGCGGTTCGATCCCGCATAGCTCCACCATCATTACTGCAAAAAACAAGAAAACTTCAGAGTGTACCTGAAAAGGTTCACTGCGAAGTTTTGCTCTTTAAAAATCTGGATCAAGCTGAAAATTGAAACGACACACAGTCAATGTGTGTTCGAGTCTCTCAAATTTTCGCAATCAGAAGTGAAACATCTTCGGGTTGTGAGGTTAAGCGACTAAGCGTACACGGTGGATGCCCTGGCAGTCAGAGGCGATGAAGGACGTGCTAATCTGCGAAAAGCGTCGGTAAGGTGATATGAACCGTTATAGCCGGCGATGTCCGAATGGGGAAACCCAGTGTGATTCGTCACACTATCGTTAACTGAATACATAGGTTAACGAGGCGAACCGGGGGAACTGAAACATCTAAGTACCCCGAGGAAAAGAAATCAACCGAGATTCCCCCAGTAGCGGCGAGCGAACGGGGAGCAGCCCAGAGTCTGAATCAGCTTGTGTGTTAGTGGAACGGTCTGGAAAGTCCGACGGTACAGGGTGATAGTCCCGTACACCAAAATGCACAGGTTGTGAACTCGAAGAGTAGGGCGGGACACGTGGTATCCTGTCTGAATATGGGGGGACCATCCTCCAAGGCTAAATACTCCTGACTGACCGATAGTGAACCAGTACCGTGAGGGAAAGGCGAAAAGAACCCCGGCGAGGGGAGTGAAAAAGAACCTGAAACCGTGTACGTACAAGCAGTGGGAGCACCTTCGGGTGTGACTGCGTACCTTTTGTATAATGGGTCAGCGACTTATATTCTGTAGCAAGGTTAACCGTATAGGGGAGCCGCAGGGAAACCGAGTCTTAACTGGGCGTTAAGTTGCAGGGTATAGACCCGAAACCCGGTGATCTAGCCATGGGCAGGTTGAAGGTTGGGTAACACTAACTGGAGGACCGAACCGACTAATGTTGAAAAATTAGCGGATGACTTGTGGCTGGGGGTGAAAGGCCAATCAAACCGGGAGATAGCTGGTTCTCCCCGAAAGCTATTTAGGTAGCGCCTCGTGAATTCATCTTCGGGGGTAGAGCACTGTTTCGGCTAGGGGGTCATCCCGACTTACCAACCCGATGCAAACTACGAATACCGAAGAATGTTATCACGGGAGACACACGGCGGGTGCTAACGTCCGTCGTGAAGAGGGAAACAACCCAGACCGCCAGCTAAGGTCCCAAAGTCACAGTTAAGTGGGAAACGATGTGGGAAGGCACAGACAGCCAGGATGTTGGCTTAGAAGCAGCCATCATTTAAAGAAAGCGTAATAGCTCACTGGTCGAGTCGGCCTGCGCGGAAGATGTAACGGGGCTAAACTGTGCACCGAAGCTGCGGCAGCGACACTATGTGTTGTTGGGTAGGGGAGCGTTCTGTAAGCCTGCGAAGGTGGCCTGTGAGGGTTGCTGGAGGTATCAGAAGTGCGAATGCTGACATAAGTAACGATAATGCGGGTGAAAAGCCCGCACGCCGGAAGACCAAGGGTTCCTGTCCAACGTTAATCGGGGCAGGGTGAGTCGACCCCTAAGGCGAGGCCGAAAGGCGTAGTCGATGGGAAACAGGTTAATATTCCTGTACTTGGTGTTACTGCGAAGGGGGGACGGAGAAGGCTATGTTAGCCGGGCGACGGTTGTCCCGGTTTAAGCATGTAGGCGGAGGTTCCAGGTAAATCCGGTACCTTTTTAACGCTGAGGTGTGATGACGAGGCACTACGGTGCTGAAGTAACAAATGCCCTGCTTCCAGGAAAAGCCTCTAAGCATCAGGTAACATCAAATCGTACCCCAAACCGACACAGGTGGTCAGGTAGAGAATACCAAGGCGCTTGAGAGAACTCGGGTGAAGGAACTAGGCAAAATGGTGCCGTAACTTCGGGAGAAGGCACGCTGATATGTAGGTGAAGCCCCTGCGGGTGGAGCTGAAATCAGTCGAAGATACCAGCTGGCTGCAACTGTTTATTAAAAACACAGCACTGTGCAAACACGAAAGTGGACGTATACGGTGTGACGCCTGCCCGGTGCCGGAAGGTTAATTGATGGGGTTATCCGTAAGGAGAAGCTCTTGATCGAAGCCCCGGTAAACGGCGGCCGTAACTATAACGGTCCTAAGGTAGCGAAATTCCTTGTCGGGTAAGTTCCGACCTGCACGAATGGCGTAATGATGGCCAGGCTGTCTCCACCCGAGACTCAGTGAAATTGAACTCGCTGTGAAGATGCAGTGTACCCGCGGCAAGACGGAAAGACCCCGTGAACCTTTACTATAGCTTGACACTGAACATTGAGCCTTGATGTGTAGGATAGGTGGGAGGCTTTGAAGCGTGGACGCCAGTCTGCGTGGAGCCAACCTTGAAATACCACCCTTTAATGTTTGATGTTCTAACGTTGGCCCCTTATCGGGGTTGCGGACAGTGTCTGGTGGGTAGTTTGACTGGGGCGGTCTCCTCCCAAAGAGTAACGGAGGAGCACGAAGGTTAGCTAATCCTGGTCGGACATCAGGAGGTTAGTGCAATGGCATAAGCTAGCTTGACTGCGAGCGTGACGGCGCGAGCAGGTGCGAAAGCAGGTCATAGTGATCCGGTGGTTCTGAATGGAAGGGCCATCGCTCAACGGATAAAAGGTACTCCGGGGATAACAGGCTGATACCGCCCAAGAGTTCATATCGACGGCGGTGTTTGGCACCTCGATGTCGGCTCATCACATCCTGGGGCTGAAGTAGGTCCCAAGGGTATGGCTGTTCGCCATTTAAAGTGGTACGCGAGCTGGGTTTAGAACGTCGTGAGACAGTTCGGTCCCTATCTGCCGTGGGCGCTGGAGAATTGAGGGGGGCTGCTCCTAGTACGAGAGGACCGGAGTGGACGCATCACTGGTGTTCGGGTTGTCATGCCAATGGCATTGCCCGGTAGCTAAATGCGGAAGAGATAAGTGCTGAAAGCATCTAAGCACGAAACTTGCCCCGAGATGAGTTCTCCCTGAGACTTTAAGTCTCCTGAAGGAACGTTAAAGACGATGACGTTGATAGGTCGGGTGTGTAAGCGTAGCGATACGTTGAGCTAACCGATACTAATGAACCGTGAGGCTTAACCTTACAACGCCGAAGCTGTTTTGGCGGATTTGAGATGATTTTCAGCGTGATACAGATTAATCAGTGCGTCGATAAGACGGGCTGGTAAAACAGAATTTGCCTGGCGGCGATAGCGCGGTGGTCCCACCTGACCCCATGCCGAACTCAGAAGTGAAACGCCGTAGCGCCGATGGTAGTGTGGGGTCTCCCCATGTGAGAGTAGGGAACTGCCAGGCATCAAATAAAGCGAAAGGCTCGGTCGAAAGACTGGGCCTTTTGTTTTTGTGTTTTGCGGCCAGACGCGCCGCCATCACCCCCGGTGGCGCTGCGCTTACCGGGGCTACAGGCCCGTAGCCCGGAAAAGGTGCGCAGCACCGCCTCCGGGGAAAGCCGCTGCCATAGCAACGTAAACAAAGGCTCAGTCGGAAGGCCGGGCCTTTTGTTTTGGTGTTTTGCGGCCAGACGCGCCGCCATCTCCCCCGGTGGCGCTGCGCTTACCGGGGCGACAGACTCCGTAGCCCGGAAAAGGTGCGCAGCACCGCCTCCGGGGAAACATCCTCCCTGCCAGCGCCATTCATTAACGCCCATCATGAGTAGAACCCGGCCCTGAACCGGTATTATTCAGGCAAGCCTTCCCTCGCTATATACGGTAAACTAATGCTGATTTTGCATCAGGAAGCCACTATGAACCTCTCCCTCAAACCCTGGAATACCTTTGGCATTAACCATTCTGCCAAAGCAATTGTACTTGCTGAAAATGAACAACAGTTGCTGGCTGCCTGGCAAGCCGCCGCTGCAGAACACCAACCTTGTCTGATCCTTGGAGAAGGAAGCAACGTTCTATTCCTGAAAGACTATTCCGGCACGGTGATCATCAACCGCATCATGGGGATCGAGGTAAGCGAAACGTCTGAAGCCTGGCGTTTGCACGTTGGCGCCGGCGAAAACTGGCATCAACTGGTGCAATTTGCGCTGGAAAATGGAATGCCTGGGCTGGAAAACCTGGCCTTAATTCCTGGCTGCGCGGGGTCTTCACCAATTCAAAATATTGGTGCCTATGGCGTCGAACTGCAGCGAGTATGTGAATACGTAGACTGTATCGAACTCGAAACAGGTCGCAAGCAGCGCCTTTCTGCCGCAGAGTGCCGTTTCGGCTATCGCGACAGTATTTTCAAACATGAATATCAGGATCGTTACGCGATAGTGGCTGTTGGACTACGGCTGGAAAAAGCGTGGCGTCCCGTGTTGACCTACGGGGATTTAACTCGTCTCGATGCGCAAACTGTTACCCCCCGCCAGGTATTTGATGCGGTTTGCCATATGCGTATGACCAAGTTACCGGATCCGAAAGTAAATGGTAATGCCGGCAGCTTCTTTAAGAACCCGGTCGTCAGTGCTCAGGTTGCTCAGGAATTGCTGGCTGCATTCCCTGGCGCGCCACATTATCCACAGGCTGACGGCAGCGTTAAGCTGGCGGCCGGTTGGCTTATCGATCAGTGCCAGCTAAAAGGTAAAACTATCGGCGGGGCGGCAGTTCACCGTCAGCAGGCGTTGGTGCTGATCAACGATAACCAGGCGACAAGCGATGATGTCGTAGGGTTAGCCCACTATGTCCGCCAGCAGGTTGGCGAGAAATTTAACGTTTGGCTACAGCCTGAAGTGCGCTTCATCGGAGAGCAGGGTGAAGTGAACGCGGAAGAGGTGATTGCATGAAAGACAATACCGTACCCCTGACGCTTATCTCTATTCTGGCGGATGGCGAGTTTCACTCTGGCGAACAGCTCGGCGAACGCCTGGGGATGAGCCGCGCGGCAATTAACAAGCATATGCAGACGCTCCGCGACTGGGGGGTTGATGTGTTTACCGTACCAGGGAAGGGCTATAGCCTCCCTGAGCCGATTGAATTGCTGGATGAGCAAAAGATTGCCGGCCAGATTGAACAAGGTCGTGTTACCGTGCTGCCGGTGATTGACTCCACCAACCAGTATTTGCTGGATCGTCTGGACGAACTGGAGTCAGGTGATGCCTGTGTCGCTGAATATCAGCAGGCTGGTCGTGGCCGCCGCGGGCGTAAGTGGTTCTCACCGTTTGGGGCCAATCTTTATCTCTCCATGTACTGGCGTCTGGAGCAAGGCCCTGCCGCTGCGATTGGTTTGAGCCTGGTAATCGGTATTGTGATTGCGGAAGTACTGCAGAGCCTGGGGGCGGATAACGTTCGGGTCAAATGGCCGAATGATATCTATCTGCAGGACCGCAAGTTGTCCGGTATCCTGGTAGAACTGACAGGCAAAACCGGTGATGCCGCGCAGATCGTCAGCGGTGCTGGTATCAATCTCGTGATGCGCCGGGTTGAGTCTGATGTTGTCAATCAGGGGTGGATCAGCTTACAGGAGGCGGGAGTCTTCATTGACCGTAACACCCTGACGGCGCGTCTGGTGAAAGCATTACGTAGCGGTTTGCAACTATTCGAGCAGGAAGGTTTAACACCTTACCTGCCACGTTGGGAAAAACTGGATAACTTTATCAATCGGCCGGTGAAGCTGATTATTGGCGATAAGGAAATATTTGGTATTTCTCGCGGAATTGATGCTCAAGGGGCATTATTACTCGAGCAGGATGGGGTAATTAAACCATGGGTTGGGGGCGAGATATCGCTGCGTAGCGCAGAATAAACAGAAGGGAGCTTGCGCTCCCTTTTTTATTTCCGTAGGCGAACTTGATCGACCGAGTGATTTGCGCTCTTCGTCATAATCAAGCTGGCACGCTCTCTGGTTGGTAATATATTTTCTTTTAAGTTCAGTAGGTTGATCTCATTCCATAATGAAGTGGCAATATTAACCGCTTCGTCTTTTGAAAGTTTGGCGTAATTATGGAAATAAGAATCCGGATCGGTAAAAGCTCCTTCACGGAATTTCAGGAAGCGATTGATATACCAGTTCTTTAATAAGTCTTCCGGCGCATCGACGTAAATAGAGAAATCGACAAAGTCAGAAACAAATACATGATGGGGATCGTGTGGATAATCCATTCCGCTCTGCAGAACGTTCAAACCTTCCAGAATAAGAATATCCGGTTGAGCAACGGTTTTATCGCCATCAGGAATAACATCATAAATCAGATGGGAATAGACCGGCGCGGTTGCGCTGGGTACGCCAGATTTCAGATCAGAAACAAACTTCACCAGCCGATGCATATCATACGACTGCGGGAAGCCCTTTTTCTTCATCAGGCCGCGTTCCTTTAACACCGAGTTAGGATGTAAGAAGCCATCGGTAGTAATCAGTTCTACATGGCGATGTTCAGGCCAGCGGCTAAGCAGCGCCTGTAAAACACGCGCTGTTGTACTTTTACCAACCGCAACACTACCTGCAATACTGATGATGTAAGGGATACGCTGGCCGTTGGTACCAAGGAATTGTTCAAGCACCGCCTGGCGACGCAGGTTGGAACTGATATAGAAATTGAGCAAACGTGACAGCGGCAAATAGATCTCGGCGACTTCTTCCAGCGAAAGATCTTCGTTGATGCCTTTTAACCGCGCGATTTCTTCCTCTGTCAGCGTCATCGGAACGGAATCACGAAGTGCAGCCCATTGGTTGCGGTTAAATTGTAGATAGGGTGTCATTAACGTCTGCTCTTTTTTGCTCATAAGCATGTTCTTACTATCACCGAAAAAGAGGTAGCGGTGATGCTTCACACTAGTTAATCAGGACAATGGGCAGGAGGGTAACACCAGAATGCCGGGAATAATAAGAAAAAAACTCATCGAAGGGCGCTTTCTCATAGCAGCATCACAAGTGATGAATAAGTAGAAAGAGGGGAGAAAGCGAGTCTGCTATCTTTGCAGGTTAGCGATCGCGCCTGCCACCAGGATTTCCAGGTGAAAAAACCGTCATTCTTGTATCTGACAGGCGCAGCGAAACAAATTCTGCGTTGAGGAATGCGCTTTTTTTGCACTCCATTGTTTGAAATTACACCGTTTTTTCGCGTAAGAGCACAAAATGTGAGCAAGAGAACGTTTTATGCAAATTTTTAGTTGCATGAACTCGCAGGTCTCCCTAGAATGCGCGCTACTTGATGCCGACTTAGCTCAGTAGGTAGAGCAACTGACTTGTAATCAGTAGGTCACCAGTTCGATTCCGGTAGTCGGCACCATAACAATTTGGGTGGGGTTCCCGAGCGGCCAAAGGGAGCAGACTGTAAATCTGCCGTCATCGACTTCGAAGGTTCGAATCCTTCCCCCACCACCACTTTCGGGCGACGCTTTGCGTAGCCGGAGTTGGTTGGGTAAACTAATCAGCTCAACATTAAAGAGAGTAATCTCTTTTTTGTTACAGAAAGAACTGGGTAGCCGAGTTTCAGGATGCGGGCATCGTATAATGGCTATTACCTCAGCCTTCCAAGCTGATGATGCGGGTTCGATTCCCGCTGCCCGCTCCAGACGTGCTGATATGGCTCAGTTGGTAGAGCGCACCCTTGGTAAGGGTGAGGTCCCCAGTTCGACTCTGGGTATCAGCACCACTTCTTTATCTCTCCTTCCCTGTTTCTCTCTGTTTATTGCATTCAACAAGTCGGGCATGTTGCCTGGTTGATGTGGTGATATCACCGATTTATCCGTGTCTTAGAGGGACAATCGATGTCTAAAGAAAAGTTTGAACGTACAAAACCGCACGTTAACGTCGGTACTATCGGCCACGTTGACCATGGTAAAACAACGCTGACCGCTGCAATCACTACCGTACTGGCTAAAACCTACGGCGGTGCTGCTCGCGCATTCGACCAGATCGATAACGCGCCGGAAGAAAAAGCTCGTGGTATCACCATCAACACTTCCCACGTTGAATATGACACCCCGACTCGCCACTACGCGCACGTAGACTGCCCGGGCCACGCCGACTATGTTAAAAACATGATCACCGGTGCTGCTCAGATGGACGGCGCGATCCTGGTTGTTGCTGCGACTGACGGCCCGATGCCGCAGACTCGTGAGCACATCCTGCTGGGTCGTCAGGTAGGCGTTCCGTACATCATCGTGTTCCTGAACAAATGCGACATGGTTGATGACGAAGAGCTGCTGGAATTGGTTGAGATGGAAGTTCGTGAACTGCTGTCTCAGTACGATTTCCCGGGCGACGACACTCCGATCGTTCGTGGTTCTGCTCTGAAAGCGCTGGAAGGCGACGCAGAGTGGGAAGCGAAAATCATCGAACTGGCTGGCTTCCTGGATTCTTACATCCCGGAACCAGAGCGTGCGATTGACAAGCCGTTCCTGCTGCCGATCGAAGACGTATTCTCCATCTCCGGTCGTGGTACCGTTGTTACCGGTCGTGTAGAGCGCGGTATCATCAAAGTTGGTGAAGAAGTTGAAATCGTTGGTATCAAAGACACCGCGAAAACCACCTGTACTGGCGTTGAAATGTTCCGCAAACTGCTGGACGAAGGCCGTGCTGGTGAGAACGTAGGCGTTCTGCTGCGTGGTATCAAACGTGAAGAAATCGAACGTGGTCAGGTACTGGCTAAGCCGGGCAGCATCAAGCCGCACACCAAGTTCGAATCTGAAGTGTACATCCTGTCCAAAGATGAAGGCGGCCGTCATACTCCGTTCTTCAAAGGCTACCGTCCGCAGTTCTACTTCCGTACTACTGACGTGACTGGTACCATCGAACTGCCGGAAGGCGTAGAGATGGTAATGCCGGGCGACAACATCAAAATGGTTGTTACCCTGATCCACCCGATCGCGATGGACGACGGTCTGCGTTTCGCAATCCGTGAAGGCGGCCGTACCGTTGGCGCGGGCGTGGTTGCTAAAGTTCTCGGCTAATCGCTGATAACATTTGACGCAATGCGCAATAAAAGGGCATCATTTGATGCCCTTTTTGCACGCTTTCACACCAGAACCTGGCTCATCAGTGATTTTTTTTGTCATAATCATTGCTGAGACAGGCTCTGAAGAGGGCGTAAAGTCCGAAACGCAGCAGAGCATTTCGGTTTGGTCGCCTCGCATTTAATGCGGGGCGAAGATGTTTGTCTGAATTCTTGTGACAGGTTGGTTTATGAGTGCGAATACCGAAGCTCAAGGGAGCGGGCGCGGCCTGGAAGCGTTGAAGTGGGTTATCGTTGCCGTGCTGCTGATCGTAGCCATCGTAGGCAACTTCCTTTATCGCGACATTATGCTGGCGATCCGTGCGCTGGCCGTGGTGATTCTTATCGCTGCTGCCGGTGGCGTCGCTCTGTTAACGACAAAAGGTAAGGCGACTGTCGCCTTCGCCCGCGAAGCGAGAACCGAAGTCCGCAAAGTGATCTGGCCGACCCGCCAGGAAACGCTGCACACCACGCTGATTGTTGCTGCCGTAACTGCAGTAATGTCACTGATCCTGTGGGGACTGGATGGTATTCTGGTTCGCCTGGTATCCTTTATCACTGGCCTGAGGTTCTGAGATGTCTGAAGCTCCTAAAAAGCGCTGGTACGTCGTTCAGGCGTTTTCCGGTTTTGAAGGTCGCGTAGCTACTTCGCTGCGTGAACATATCAAATTACACAACATGGAAGAGTTGTTTGGCGAAGTCATGGTTCCGACCGAAGAAGTGGTTGAAATCCGTGGCGGCCAGCGTCGCAAAAGCGAACGCAAATTCTTCCCAGGCTACGTTCTGGTTCAGATGGTCATGAACGACGCGAGCTGGCACCTGGTGCGCAGCGTCCCGCGCGTGATGGGCTTCATCGGCGGTACTTCCGACCGTCCGGCGCCGATCAGCGACAAAGAAGTCGATGCCATCATGAACCGTCTGCAGCAGGTTGGCGATAAGCCGCGTCCGAAAACGCTGTTTGAACCGGGCGAAATGGTTCGCGTTAACGACGGTCCGTTTGCTGACTTTAACGGCGTTGTTGAAGAAGTGGACTACGAGAAGTCCCGCCTGAAAGTTTCCGTTTCTATCTTCGGTCGTGCGACTCCGGTAGAGCTGGACTTCGGTCAGGTTGAGAAGGCGTAAGCCGGCGATCAAAAAAGCAGCGATTTAATCGTTGCATAGGGCGCGAAATTGGAATACAATTTCGCGCCTTTTGTTTTTACGGGCCTGGCCCGTAAAACGATGTTTAATCACGGGGAGCTTCTCTGAAGCGTTAATACCCAATTCGAGGATTTAAGAATGGCTAAGAAAGTACAAGCCTACGTCAAGCTGCAGGTTGCAGCTGGTATGGCAAACCCGAGTCCGCCGGTTGGTCCAGCACTGGGTCAGCAGGGCGTTAACATCATGGAATTCTGCAAAGCGTTCAACGCAAAAACTGAATCCATGGAAAAAGGTCTGCCAATCCCGGTTGTTATCACCGTTTACGCTGACCGTTCTTTCACTTTCGTTACCAAAACTCCGCCGGCAGCAGTTCTGCTGAAAAAAGCGGCTGGTATCAAGTCCGGCTCCGGTAAGCCGAACAAAGAGAAAGTTGGTAAAATTTCCCGCGCTCAGCTGCAGGAAATCGCGCAGACCAAAGCTGCCGACATGACTGGTGCCGACATTGAAGCGATGACTCGCTCCATCGAAGGTACTGCACGTTCCATGGGCCTGGTAGTGGAGGACTAAGAAATGGCTAAACTGACCAAGCGCATGTCCGTGATTCGTGAGAAAGTTGATGCAACTAAACAGTACGACATCAACGAAGCCATCTCTCTGCTGAAAGAACTGGCGACCGCTAAGTTCGTTGAAAGCGTTGACGTTGCTGTAAACTTGGGCATCGATGCTCGTAAATCTGACCAGAACGTACGTGGTGCAACTGTACTGCCGCACGGTACTGGCCGTTCTGTTCGCGTTGCCGTATTTGCACAGGGCCCGAACGCTGAAGCTGCTAAAGCTGCAGGCGCCGAGCTGGTAGGTATGGAAGATCTGGCTGACCAGATCAAGAAAGGCGAAATGAACTTTGACGTTGTTATTGCTTCCCCGGATGCAATGCGCGTTGTTGGCCAGCTGGGCCAGGTTCTGGGCCCGCGCGGCCTGATGCCAAACCCGAAAGTTGGTACCGTAACTCCTAACGTTGCTGAAGCGGTTAAGAACGCTAAAGCAGGTCAGGTTCGTTATCGTAACGACAAAAACGGCATCATCCACACCACCATCGGTAAAGTGGACTTTGACGCTGACAAACTGAAAGAAAACCTGGAAGCTCTGCTGGTTGCGCTGAAAAAAGCAAAACCGACTCAGGCTAAAGGCGTGTACATCAAGAAAGTTAGCATCTCCACCACCATGGGTGCAGGTGTTGCAGTAGATCAGGCTGGCCTGAACGCTTCTGCAAACTAATGCCTTTACGTGGGCGGTGATTTTGTCTACAATCTTACCCCCACGATTCTGTCAATAAGACAGACGCTATGCGAGTCATTTGAATTGCAGCAAGGCAGCAATCGAGTGAATCAGCGGGAGTGTAGTTAACTACATGACCGGTGTGAACGAGAGCAGCTAACGCCGCTACGGTTCGAAGGACGAAGTCATAGGAAGAATTTGTTCGTTGGAGCCTGGCCTATCCAGGCCTCCGTCGAAGACCGCAGGTGTTTCGTAAGAAACTTAATCCCCTGCGTAGACGGTGACAGAACGCTAAGATTATTTTTTGGATACTCTGGCTTGTTTCTGCTCACCGTATTAAGACGCTCTATTCGTTGAATAGAGTGAAGTGAGTTCCAGAGCATAAGCTCTGGCAAACATCCAGGAGCAAAGCTAATGGCTTTAAATCTTCAAGACAAACAAGCGATTGTTGCTGAAGTCAGCGAAGTAGCCAAAGGCGCGCTGTCTGCAGTAGTTGCGGATTCCCGTGGCGTAACTGTAGATAAAATGACTGAACTGCGTAAAGCAGGTCGTGAAGCTGGCGTTTACATGCGTGTTGTTCGTAACACCCTGCTGCGCCGCGTCGTTGAAGGTACTCCGTTCGAGTGCCTGAAAGACACGTTTGTTGGTCCGACCCTGATTGCATACTCTATGGAACACCCGGGCGCTGCTGCTCGTCTGTTCAAAGAGTTCGCGAAAGCGAATGCAAAATTTGAGGTCAAAGCCGCTGCCTTTGAAGGTGAGCTGATCCCGGCGTCGCAAATCGACCGCCTGGCAACTCTGCCGACCTACGAAGAAGCAATTGCACGCCTGATGGCAACCATGAAAGAAGCTTCGGCTGGCAAACTGGTTCGTACTCTGGCTGCTGTACGCGATGCGAAAGAAGCTGCTTAATCGCAGTTATCTTTGTAAAGCACTCGCTTACGTATAAACTTATTCTGATATTCAGGAACAATTTAAATGTCTATCACTAAAGATCAAATCATTGAAGCAGTATCCGCTATGTCCGTAATGGACGTTGTTGAGCTGATCTCTGCAATGGAAGAAAAATTCGGTGTTTCCGCTGCTGCTGCTGTAGCTGTAGCTGCTGGCCCGGCTGAAGCTGCTGAAGAAAAAACTGAATTCGACGTAATTCTGAAAGCTGCTGGCGCTAACAAAGTTGCTGTTATCAAAGCAGTACGTGGCGCGACTGGCCTGGGTCTGAAAGAAGCTAAAGACCTGGTAGAATCTGCACCGGCTGCACTGAAAGAAGGCATCAGCAAAGACGACGCTGAAGCTCTGAAAAAATCTCTGGAAGAAGCTGGCGCTGAAGTTGAAGTTAAATAAGCCAACCCTTCCGGTTGCAGCCTGAGAAATTAGGCTGAGGCTGGTGACTTTTTAGTCACCAGCCTTTTTGCGCTGTAAGGCGCCAGTAGCATTTCACACTGTTTGACTGCTGGTTTGCCTCACAATGCTTGTTTCTATCGACGACTTAATATACTGCGACAGGTTAGGGTTCCTGGGCTGTGTAAATCGCAATGAAATGGTTTAAGCGTGATAGCAACAGGCATTGCGGAAAGTGTTCCATTTTCCGGTCAACAAAATAGTGTTGCATAAAAAACTGCCCTTTCCGGGCAGATGGGTCGACTTGTCAGCGAGCTGAGGAACCCTATGGTTTACTCCTATACCGAGAAAAAACGTATTCGTAAGGATTTTGGTAAACGTCCACAAGTTCTGGATGTGCCTTATCTCCTTTCTATCCAGCTTGACTCGTTCCAGAAGTTTATCGAGCAAGATCCTGAAGGGCAGTATGGTCTGGAAGCAGCCTTCCGTTCCGTATTCCCGATTCAGAGCTACAGCGGTAATTCAGAGCTGCAATACGTCAGCTACCGTCTGGGCGAACCTGTTTTTGATGTTAAAGAATGTCAGATCCGTGGCGTGACGTATTCCGCACCGCTGCGCGTGAAACTGCGTCTGGTGATCTACGAGCGCGAAGCGCCGGAAGGCACCGTTAAAGACATTAAAGAACAAGAAGTCTACATGGGCGAAATCCCGCTCATGACCGACAACGGTACCTTCGTTATCAACGGTACCGAGCGTGTTATCGTTTCTCAGCTGCACCGTAGCCCGGGCGTCTTCTTTGACAGTGACAAAGGTAAGACTCACTCTTCCGGTAAGGTCCTGTATAACGCACGTATCATTCCTTACCGTGGTTCCTGGCTGGACTTCGAATTCGACCCGAAAGACAACCTGTTCGTTCGTATCGACCGTCGTCGTAAACTGCCTGCAACCATCATTCTGCGCGCGCTGAATTACACCACTGAGCAGATCCTTGACCTGTTCTTCGAGAAAGTGGTCTTTGAAATTCGCGACAACAAGCTGCAGATGGAGCTGGTACCGGAGCGTCTGCGCGGTGAAACCGCCTCCTTCGATATCGAAGCCAACGGTAAAGTGTACGTTGAGAAAGGCCGTCGTATTACCGCGCGCCATATTCGCCAGCTGGAAAAAGACGATATCAAACATATCGAAGTTCCGGTTGAGTACATCGCGGGTAAAGTTGCTTCTAAAGACTACATCGACGAAGCGACCGGCGAACTGATCTGCCCGGCGAACATGGAGCTGAGCCTGGATCTGCTGGCTAAACTGAGCCAGTCCGGCCACAAGCGTATCGAAACGCTGTTCACCAACGATCTGGACCACGGTCCGTACATTTCTGAAACTGTACGCGTCGACCCAACCAACGATCGTCTGAGCGCGCTGGTAGAAATCTACCGCATGATGCGCCCGGGTGAGCCGCCGACTCGTGAAGCGGCTGAAAGCCTGTTTGAGAACCTGTTCTTCTCCGAAGACCGCTACGATCTGTCCGCGGTTGGTCGTATGAAGTTCAACCGTTCTCTGCTGCGCGACGAAATCGAAGGTTCCGGTATCCTGAGCAAAGACGACATCATCGAAGTGATGAAGAAGCTCATCGATATCCGTAATGGTAAAGGCGAAGTCGATGATATCGACCACCTCGGCAACCGTCGTATCCGTTCCGTTGGCGAAATGGCGGAAAACCAGTTCCGCGTTGGCCTGGTGCGTGTAGAGCGTGCGGTTAAAGAGCGTCTGTCTCTGGGCGATCTGGATACCCTGATGCCTCAGGATATGATCAACGCCAAGCCGATTTCCGCAGCAGTGAAAGAGTTCTTTGGTTCCAGCCAGCTGTCCCAGTTTATGGACCAGAACAACCCGCTGTCTGAGATTACGCACAAACGTCGTATCTCCGCACTCGGCCCAGGCGGTCTGACCCGTGAACGCGCAGGCTTCGAAGTTCGAGACGTACACCCGACTCACTATGGTCGCGTATGTCCAATCGAAACGCCTGAAGGTCCGAACATCGGTCTGATCAACTCCCTGTCTGTGTACGCACAGACTAACGAATACGGTTTCCTTGAGACCCCGTATCGTAAAGTGACCGACGGTGTTGTTACCGACGAAATTCATTACCTGTCTGCTATCGAAGAAGGTAACTACGTCATCGCTCAGGCGAACTCCAACCTGGATGACGAAGGCCACTTTGTTGAAGATCTGGTTACCTGCCGTAGTAAAGGCGAATCCAGCTTGTTCAGCCGCGACCAGGTTGACTACATGGACGTATCCACCCAGCAGGTGGTATCCGTCGGTGCGTCCCTGATCCCGTTCCTGGAACACGATGACGCCAACCGTGCATTGATGGGTGCGAACATGCAACGTCAGGCGGTTCCGACTCTGCGCGCTGATAAGCCGCTGGTTGGTACCGGTATGGAACGTGCTGTTGCCGTTGACTCCGGTGTTACTGCGGTGGCTAAACGTGGCGGTACCGTTCAGTACGTGGATGCTTCCCGTATCGTTATCAAAGTTAACGAAGACGAGATGTACCCGGGCGAAGCAGGTATCGACATCTATAACCTGACCAAGTACACCCGTTCTAACCAGAACACCTGCATCAACCAGATGCCTTGCGTGTCCCTGGGTGAACCAATTGAACGCGGCGACGTCCTGGCCGACGGCCCGTCCACCGACCTCGGTGAACTGGCGCTGGGTCAGAACATGCGCGTAGCGTTCATGCCGTGGAACGGCTACAACTTCGAAGACTCCATCCTCGTATCCGAGCGTGTTGTCCAGGAAGACCGTTTCACCACCATCCACATTCAGGAACTGGCATGCGTGTCCCGTGACACCAAGCTGGGGCCGGAAGAGATCACCGCTGACATCCCGAACGTGGGTGAAGCCGCGCTCTCTAAACTGGATGAATCCGGTATCGTTTATATCGGTGCGGAAGTGACCGGCGGCGACATTCTGGTTGGTAAGGTAACCCCGAAAGGTGAAACCCAGCTGACTCCGGAAGAGAAACTGCTGCGCGCGATCTTCGGTGAGAAAGCGTCTGACGTTAAAGACTCTTCTCTGCGCGTACCGAACGGTGTCTCTGGTACCGTTATCGACGTTCAGGTGTTTACCCGTGACGGCGTAGAAAAAGACAAGCGTGCTCTTGAGATCGAAGAGATGCAGCTGAAGCAGGCTAAAAAAGACCTGTCTGAAGAACTGCAGATCCTCGAAGCTGGTCTGTTCAGCCGTATCTACGCTGTGCTGGTTGCCGGTGGCGTTGAAGCTGACAAGCTCGACAAACTGCCGCGCGATCGCTGGCTGGAACTGGGCCTGACCGACGAAGAGAAACAAAATCAGCTGGAGCAACTGGCTGAGCAGTATGACGAACTGAAACACGAGTTCGAGAAAAAACTCGAAGCGAAACGCCGTAAAATCACTCAAGGCGACGATCTGGCACCGGGCGTGCTGAAGATTGTTAAGGTATATCTGGCCGTTAAACGCCGTATCCAGCCTGGTGATAAGATGGCGGGTCGTCACGGTAACAAGGGTGTTATCTCTAAGATCAACCCGATCGAAGATATGCCGCACGATGCTAACGGTACGCCGGTAGATATCGTACTGAACCCGCTGGGCGTACCGTCTCGTATGAACATCGGTCAGATCCTGGAAACTCACCTGGGTATGGCTGCGAAAGGCATCGGCGATAAGATCAACGCCATGCTGAAACAGCAGCAAGAAGTCGCGAAACTGCGCGAATTCATCCAGCGTGCTTACGATCTGGGCGCTGACGTTCGCCAGAAAGTTGACCTGAATACCTTCAGCGATGAAGAAGTTCTGCGTCTGGCTGAAAACCTGCGTAAAGGCATGCCAATCGCAACGCCGGTATTCGACGGTGCGAAAGAAGCTGAAATCAAAGAGCTGCTGCAGCTGGGCGACCTGCCGACTTCCGGTCAGATCACTCTGTTTGACGGCCGCACCGGTGAACAGTTCGAACGTCCGGTAACCGTGGGTTACATGTACATGCTGAAACTGAACCACCTGGTCGACGACAAAATGCACGCTCGTTCCACCGGTTCTTACAGCCTGGTTACTCAGCAGCCGCTGGGTGGTAAGGCGCAGTTCGGTGGTCAGCGCTTCGGTGAGATGGAAGTGTGGGCGCTGGAAGCATACGGCGCGGCCTACACCCTGCAGGAAATGCTCACCGTTAAGTCTGATGACGTGAACGGTCGTACCAAGATGTATAAAAACATCGTGGACGGCAACCACCAGATGGAACCGGGCATGCCGGAATCCTTCAACGTACTGTTGAAAGAAATCCGCTCGCTGGGCATCAACATCGAACTGGAAGACGAGTAACTCTCGCTCAAACAGGTCACTGGTGCCGGGGTAAAACCCGGCGCCAGATTGTGCTAACTCCGACGGGAGCAAATCCGTGAAAGACTTATTAAAGTTTCTGAAAGCGCAAACTAAAACCGAAGAGTTTGATGCGATCAAAATTGCTCTGGCATCGCCAGACATGATCCGTTCATGGTCTTTCGGTGAAGTTAAAAAGCCGGAAACCATTAACTACCGTACGTTCAAGCCAGAACGTGACGGTCTGTTCTGCGCTCGTATTTTCGGGCCAGTAAAAGACTATGAGTGCCTGTGCGGTAAGTACAAGCGCCTGAAACACCGTGGTGTTATCTGTGAGAAGTGCGGCGTTGAAGTGACCCAGACCAAAGTGCGTCGTGAGCGCATGGGCCACATCGAGCTGGCGTCTCCGACTGCCCACATCTGGTTCCTGAAGTCTCTGCCGTCCCGTATCGGTCTGCTGCTGGATATGCCGCTGCGTGATATCGAACGCGTACTGTACTTTGAATCTTATGTTGTTATCGAAGGTGGCATGACCAACCTCGAACGCAACCAGATTCTGACTGAAGAGCAGTACCTGGACGCGCTGGAAGAGTTCGGTGATGAATTCGACGCGAAGATGGGCGCCGAAGCTATTCAGGCCCTGCTGAAAAGCATGGACCTGGAGCAAGAGTGCGAGCAGCTGCGTGAAGAGCTGAACGAAACCAACTCCGAAACCAAGCGTAAAAAGCTGACCAAGCGCATTAAGCTGCTGGAAGCGTTCGTTCAATCTGGCAACAAGCCGGAGTGGATGATCCTGACCGTTCTGCCGGTTCTGCCGCCAGATCTGCGTCCGCTGGTTCCGCTGGATGGCGGTCGTTTTGCGACTTCTGACCTGAACGATCTGTATCGTCGCGTCATTAACCGTAACAACCGTCTGAAACGTCTGCTGGATCTGGCTGCGCCGGACATCATCGTACGCAACGAAAAACGTATGCTGCAGGAAGCGGTCGACGCCCTGCTGGATAACGGTCGTCGCGGTCGTGCGATCACCGGTTCCAACAAACGTCCTCTGAAATCTTTGGCCGATATGATCAAAGGTAAACAGGGTCGTTTCCGTCAGAACCTGCTCGGTAAGCGTGTTGACTACTCCGGTCGTTCTGTAATCACCGTAGGTCCATACCTGCGTCTGCATCAGTGCGGTCTGCCGAAGAAAATGGCGCTGGAGCTGTTCAAACCGTTCATCTACGGCAAGCTGGAACTGCGTGGCCTGGCCACCACCATCAAAGCCGCTAAGAAAATGGTTGAGCGCGAAGAAGCCGTCGTTTGGGATATCCTGGACGAAGTTATCCGCGAACACCCGGTACTGCTGAACCGTGCGCCAACACTGCACCGTTTGGGTATTCAGGCGTTCGAACCGGTTCTGATCGAAGGTAAAGCTATTCAGCTGCACCCGCTGGTTTGTGCGGCATATAACGCCGACTTCGATGGTGACCAGATGGCTGTTCACGTACCGCTGACGCTGGAAGCCCAGCTGGAAGCGCGTGCGCTGATGATGTCTACCAACAACATCCTGTCCCCGGCGAACGGCGAACCAATCATCGTTCCGTCTCAGGACGTTGTACTGGGTCTGTACTACATGACCCGTGACTGTGTTAACGCCAAAGGCGAAGGCATGGTGCTGACTGGCCCGAAAGAAGCGGAGCGTATTTATCGCGCCGGTCTGGCCTCTCTGCATGCGCGCGTCAAAGTGCGTATCACCGAATACGAAAAAGACGACAATGGTGAATTCGTCGCGAAGACCAGCCTGAAAGACACGACCATTGGCCGTGCCATTCTGTGGATGATCGTACCGAAAGGTCTGCCGTTCTCTATCGTGAACCAGGCGCTCGGTAAGAAAGCGATCTCCAAGATGCTGAACACCTGTTACCGTATTCTGGGTCTGAAACCGACCGTTATTTTTGCGGACCAGACGATGTACACCGGCTTTGCTTACGCAGCGCGTTCAGGTGCATCCGTTGGTATCGATGACATGGTCATCCCGGAGAAAAAATACGAAATCATCAGCGAAGCGGAAGCTGAAGTTGCTGAGATTCAGGAACAGTTCCAGTCTGGTCTGGTTACTGCGGGCGAACGCTACAACAAAGTTATCGATATCTGGGCTGCGGCGAACGATCGTGTATCCAAAGCGATGATGGATAACCTGCAAACCGAAACCGTTATTAACCGTGACGGTCAGGAAGAACAGCAGGTTTCCTTCAACAGCATCTACATGATGGCCGACTCCGGTGCGCGTGGTTCTGCGGCACAGATTCGTCAGCTGGCTGGTATGCGTGGTCTGATGGCGAAGCCGGATGGCTCCATCATCGAAACGCCGATCACCGCGAACTTCCGTGAAGGTCTGAACGTACTCCAGTACTTCATCTCCACCCACGGTGCTCGTAAAGGTCTGGCGGATACCGCACTGAAGACAGCGAACTCCGGTTACCTGACTCGTCGTCTGGTTGACGTTGCGCAGGACCTGGTTGTTACTGAAGACGACTGTGGCACCCTGGAAGGCATCACCATGACGCCGGTTATCGAAGGTGGCGACGTTAAAGAGCCGCTGCGCGATCGCGTACTGGGTCGTGTGACTGCTGAAGACGTTCTGAAGCCGGGTACCGCGGACATTCTGGTTCCACGCAACACGCTGCTGCACGAGCACTGGTGTGACCTGCTGGAAGAGAACTCCGTTGACTCCGTCAAAGTTCGTTCCGTTGTATCCTGTGACACCGACTTTGGTGTATGTGCGCACTGCTACGGTCGTGACCTGGCGCGTGGCCACATCATCAACAAAGGTGAGGCTATCGGCGTTATCGCGGCACAGTCCATCGGTGAGCCGGGTACACAGCTGACGATGCGTACGTTCCACATCGGTGGTGCGGCATCTCGTGCGGCTGCTGAATCCAGCATCCAGGTGAAAAACAAAGGTAGCATCCGTCTGAGCAACGCGAAGTCGGTTGTGAACTCCAGCGGTAAACTGGTTATCACCTCTCGTAACACCGAACTGAAGCTGATCGACGAATTCGGTCGTACGAAAGAAAGCTATAAAGTGCCTTACGGTTCCGTTATGGCGAAAGGCGACGGGGAACAGGTTGCTGGCGGTGAAACCGTTGCAAACTGGGATCCGCATACCATGCCGGTTATCACCGAAGTGAGTGGTTTCGTCCGCTTCACTGACATGATCGACGGCCAGACCATTACTCGTCAGACCGACGAGCTGACCGGTCTGTCTTCGCTGGTGGTTCTGGATTCCGCAGAACGTACCTCCGGTGGTAAAGATCTGCGTCCGGCGCTGAAAATTGTTGATGCTCAGGGCAACGACGTTCTGATCCCAGGCACAGATATGCCTGCTCAGTACTTCCTGCCGGGTAAAGCGATTGTTCAGCTGGAAGATGGCGTACAGATCAGCTCTGGTGACACCCTGGCCCGTGTTCCGCAGGAATCTGGCGGTACCAAGGACATCACCGGTGGTCTGCCGCGCGTTGCGGATCTGTTCGAAGCACGTCGTCCGAAAGAGCCGGCAATCCTGGCTGAAATCAGCGGCATCATTTCCTTCGGTAAAGAAACCAAAGGGAAACGTCGTCTGGTTATCACCCCGGTAGACGGTAGCGAACCGTACGAAGAGATGATTCCGAAATGGCGTCAGCTGAACGTGTTCGAAGGTGAACGTGTAGAACGTGGTGACGTGGTTTCCGACGGTCCGGAAGCGCCGCACGACATTCTGCGTCTTCGTGGCGTACACGCGGTAACGCGTTACATCACCAACGAAGTGCAGGACGTTTATCGTCTGCAAGGCGTTAAGATTAACGATAAGCACATTGAAGTTATCGTTCGTCAGATGCTGCGTAAAGCGACCATCGAAAGTGCTGGTAGCTCCGACTTCCTCGAAGGCGAGCAGGTTGAATACTCCCGCGTTAAGATCGCTAACCGCGAGCTTGAAGCGAATGGCAAAGTTGCGGCAACCTATTCCCGTGACCTGCTGGGTATCACCAAAGCGTCTCTGGCAACCGAGTCCTTCATCTCCGCGGCCTCGTTCCAGGAGACCACTCGCGTGCTGACCGAAGCAGCCGTTGCGGGCAAACGCGACGAACTGCGCGGTCTGAAAGAGAACGTCATCGTGGGTCGTCTGATCCCGGCGGGTACCGGTTATGCGTACCACCAGGATCGTATGCGCCGTCGCGCAGCGGGCGAACAGCCGGCTGCGCCGCAGGTGAGCGTAGAAGAAGCGTCTGCCAACCTGGCAGAACTGCTGAACGCAGGCCTGGGCGGTTCTGACAACGATTAATCGTTGATGCGCTAAGCGCTTAAAAGCCAGTCAGGTTTCCTGACTGGCTTTTTTATTACCTGTCGATTTATCTCACCTAAAATAAATTACATTTATTTAATGTAATTGCCGCAATTAATTAGCAAATTAAACATGCCTGGTAATTATCAATTTGCTATTTCTTTATGCCATCACTAATCGATGGATAAAAATTCTACATGTATCAAAAAATAAGCCCCGTAAACGCTATATAGTCAAAACACTCAAAGAATCATGTGATTACTTTTCCCCATCCTTTTCGGTTTACCGCAACTGAGGGGTTCGCTGCGCCTGTTAAAAGGCAATGGAGGAGGTGAGCAAAAATAAAAATAAGGCGGAGAGTATTGTCGTTATTTAATGGATAGCTTCTGGGGGATACATGGAATTTGCTATACAGCTCATCATTATCTTAATTTGTCTGTTCTACGGCGCGAAAAAGGGGGGTATTGCGCTCGGCCTTTTAGGCGGCATTGGGTTAGTTATCTTAGTTTTTGTCTTTCATCTTAAACCGGGAAAGCCGCCGGTTGATGTCATGCTGGTGATTATCGCGGTGGTGGCCGCCTCGGCGACGCTACAGGCATCCGGCGGTTTAGACGTGATGCTGCAGATTGCCGAGAAGCTCCTGCGGCGCAATCCCAAATACGTTTCTATCGTCGCGCCATTCGTCACCTGTACGCTGACGATCCTGTGCGGTACCGGCCATGTGGTGTATACGATCCTGCCAATTATTTACGATGTGGCTATCAAAAATAATATTCGCCCGGAGCGACCGATGGCGGCGAGCTCAATTGGCGCCCAGATGGGGATCATTGCCAGCCCGGTTTCGGTGGCGGTGGTCTCGCTGGTGGCGATGCTCGGGAATTTTACCTTTAACGGTAAGCACCTTGAGTTTCTCGATTTGCTGGCGATAACCATTCCGTCAACGCTGCTGGGGATCCTGGCGATTGGTATCTTCAGCTGGTTCCGCGGTAAAGATCTTGATAAAGACGAGACCTTCCAGGCGTTTATTGCGATACCGGAAAACCGTCATTATGTTTATGGCGATACGGCCACGCTATTGGATAAAAAGCTGCCGACCAGCAACTGGATTGCGATGTGGATCTTCCTTGCCTCAATTGCCGTGGTGGCGCTGCTTGGCGCGTTTTCTGAATTGCGTCCGGCGTTCGACGGAAAGCCTCTCTCAATGGTTCTGGTGATCCAGATGTTCATGCTGCTCTCCGGGGCGCTTATCATTATTATTACCAAAACCAATCCGGCTTCGATTTCTAAAAATGAGGTTTTCCGCTCGGGGATGATCGCTATCGTCGCGGTGTATGGTATCGCGTGGATGGCGGAAACCATGTTCGGCGCGCACATGACCGAGATTAAAGGTGTACTCGGAGAAATGGTGAAGGAGTACCCGTGGGCCTACGCTATCGTGCTGTTATTGGTATCGAAGTTCGTCAACTCTCAGGCGGCGGCGCTGGCGGCGATTGTCCCGGTGGCGCTGGCGATCGGCGTTGACCCGGCCTATATCGTAGCTTCCGCGCCAGCCTGCTATGGCTATTACATCCTGCCGACTTACCCAAGCGATCTGGCGGCGATTCAGTTTGACCGTTCAGGCACAACCCATATTGGCCGCTTTGTCATTAACCATAGCTTTATCCTGCCGGGATTAATTGGCGTGAGCGTTTCTTGCGTCTTCGGCTGGGTGTTCGCGGCGATGTACGGTTTTCTGTAAGTGAGACAGGCGCCGCTGGCGGCGCCTGCTAGCTCATTGGGATTATTGTGCGGGCGGCAGGCGGCGATACAGTTCGATCATATCGGTCGCTAAATCCTGAATCACCATCGCGTTCATCAGATGATCCTGGGAGTGCACGGTAATCAGGTTCACCGGCAGCTTGCCGCTGCCTTCATCCATGCCGATAAGCTGGGTCTGGATTTTATGCGCATGCTTTACAAATTCGTGGGAGTCGGCCATAGCCTGCTCGGCGGCGGCGAAATCCCCTTTACGCGCCTGCTGTAGGGCAGTGAGGGCAGAACTGCGCGCGGAGCCGGCGTTGACCAGCAGCTCCATGATAATCGTCTCTAAATCTTCCATGCCTTACTCCATCAGCTTCAGGGCTTTATCAAGAACGGCATCGCCTTTCATCATGCCGTAATCCATCATATCGATAACGGCGACCTTTTTACCAACCGGGTCGGCTAGCGCCTGTAGTTTTGCCTGTTCATACTTCACCTGTGGGCCGAGCAGGATAATATCTGCCGTGGCCAGGTTATCTTTGAACTCCGCTACCGGCACGGCTTTAATAGACACTTCGACGCCTTTCTTCTGCGCGGCGTCTTTCATACGTTGCACCAGCATGCTGGTGGACATTCCTGCGGCACAGCATAAAACGATATTCTTCATTGTTTCATCGCCCTTATGTATGTTCCTTGATATACCATCTTTATCGCGGGCGGCGGCGTGGCACAACCGCTTCACCATGATTGTGTGTAAAACATCACAAAAAATGAAACCGGTTTCAATTTTGCAGCGGCAGAGATAAAAAAGCCCGCAAAAGCGGGCTATCAGAGGGTTACGCTCAGGCGCGAACGATTCGGTTCTTGCCCTGCTGTTTGGCCTTATACAACGCTTCATCCACGCTAACGACCAGTTTTTCCAGCGGCTCCATATTCCACTCTCCGAGGCCGGCGCTAAAGGTGACGGTTAATCCTTCTTCGCGCCAGGTTCGGCTGGCAACGTTAAGGCGCCAGCTCTCCAGAATGGTGAGCGCGTTGTCGATATGTTCGGCAGGGAAGATTACGGCAAACTCTTCGCCGCCGTAGCGGTAAAGCGAGATCTCCTGGGGTTGCAGGATCTGTAACCCTTCACGCGCGACGTTGCGCAGCACGATGTCGCCATTGAGATGGCCCCAGGTATCATTAATCGATTTGAAGTTGTCGATATCGACCAACGCGAGGGCGAAAGGCTGGTGATCGTTCATCAGTGCGGCGATATCGCTGTCGAAGGCGCGGCGGTTTTTGCAGCCGGTCAGGGCATCGATGGTGGCCTGGCGGACATAGGTGAGCTCACGCTGTTTATTGCTCTCGATCGCTTTGCTGAGCATGGCTTCCAGCCGCGGCGCGCGTTTGACGTCGCCGGTCTTGATGGCGTTAATGATGTTCATCAGTACGGTACGCGAAGCGTGACGCAGATAAAGCCCGAACAGAACAATGACGATAGCGGCAAGAGCGAAACCCCAGGCGACAATATCGGTTTCATAGCGCGTCAGGTCGTCAAGGGTGGCATCGGTAACGCGGAAAATAACGAACCAGTCAGGATTGGTAAAGGAATAGTAGTAGTACCAGGCCTTATGCTCCTCATCATAAAGCTGGCCTTCCGCACTGGTCATTTTGTCCATGAGTTCCGCGCTAATGTAGGTTTTAAATAGCGCGCCGGTATCGGGATGGATCACCACTTTGCCGTCGCGTTGCACGACAAAAAACTCGCCCTGCACCGGTGAGACAATCTGCCGTAACGCGTAGCCCATCGACGTTAGATCCATATGAAACGCCAGGCTACCTTTGAGCCGCCCCTGCGGTGAAATGACAGGCCGGTAGACGGTGACGGTAGGATGGTGAGTGAAGTAGTCAAGGTAAGGAGTGGTATAGAGACTGAAGGTACTGGCTTCCGCCTGGCGAATAAACCAGGGACGCGTTTTAGGATCAAACGAGCGGCTCTCATCGCCTTCCATCACCTCGGGAGCGCGCAGATAATGGCCGAGAGTATCGGCAAGCGAAATGGAGGAGACCGTCGGCATCAGTTCCTGCAAACGCATCAGATCGTCCAGACCCTTTTGCGGATTGACATTTACGGCGATATTGAGCGCATCGTCGCGGGCGAAGTATTTCGTTGCACGCGCCAGAATGTAGTCATTCTCGCGCAGCAGAGATTCGGTGTAGTTCACCGCAAGATTATGGGTAAAGTTGCGGTTAATATGATGATAATCTTCGAGAAAATTTTTCTTCTGCGTCGCGGTAACAAAGATTGCGATCAGTAAAAAGCTGAGCAAAATCCCCGCAAAGCCCACTACGATCGGCGTAGTAAAAGAAAGCTTTCTGTTGTGGCGTGCCATAAGTTGTTAATCGTCCAGAATCAATATACCCGTCATACTTCAAGTTGCATGTGCGTTGGCAATAACTCGGCCCATCCTTGGGCCTCGCCTTTACGGGGCCAGCGCAAGCGCTGTTCAAAACGGCTAGCCGTTTTGTTCTGCAACTCGAATTATTTAGGGTATAAACCGTGGGTTTAGACGCAGGTTAAGCCAGCATGCCTGCTTAGCGAATCAGGTAACTATCGCTAAATTATAACGCTGAGTGCGCTCAGCATCGTGATTAATATTCGATAGTAATATGTTTGCGGCAGTGCGGACGGTAGAGGCAGGGCGAAGAGAGGAAAGAAAAACTCGCCCTGGTCAGCGTCCGCTGCTGACCCTGGCAGAATAGAAAAATGGCGGCAGTTGGGCGAGCCTCCGTTTTCCATCTCTCGTGCAGGCACGCAAAATAATCAGCGGCTTGCAGCATACTTCATGATGATTGCGAGGCGCGTCCCAGCCAGCTATCCCAGTCTTTCCATACCGGCTGTAGGCCACGGGCGGCCAGCGCGCTGGCAACCTCTTCAGGGCGGCGATCGTCGTGGGGAGCAAATTGCTCAAGTTCCGGATGATCGTCGGCGTAGCCGCCGGGTTGGGTTTTGGAGAACGCGCTGACGTTGTTAATCGCCAGCGGGATCACCCGGTCGCGGAACCACGGTGATTCACGGGTCGAGAGCGACAGCTCAACCTCCGGCGCCAGCAGGCGGAAGGCGCAAATGGTCTGCACCAGCTGACGCTCGTCCATCAGCGAAGCTGGCGTAATACCGCCGGCGCAAGGGCGTAAACGCGGAAAGGAGATAGAGTAGCGGCTGCGCCAGTAGCGCTGCTGTAGCCATAGCAGATGCTCGGCGACCATAAAGCAGTCCACTCGCCAGCTGTCGGAAAGGCCAATGAGCGCGCCGAGGCCGATCTTATCGATCCCCGCTTCGCCTAAACGATCCGGTGTATCAAGGCGCCAGAAGAAATCCTGCTTTTTACCCTTCAGATGGTGCTGGGCATACATACTTTCATGGTAGGTCTCCTGATAGACCATCACCCCATCAAGCCCCAGCGTTTTTAGTTCGGCATACTCTTCGGTCGCCAGCGGCTGCACTTCCATATGCAGCGAGGCAAACTGGCGGCGAATGGCTGGCAGGTGCTGGCGGAAATAATCCATTCCGACCTTACTCTGATGTTCGCCGGTGACCAGCAGAAGATGTTCAAAGCCTAAATTGCGGATTGCGGCGCATTCGCGGGCAATCTCCGCTTCATCCAGTGTCTTGCGCTTGATGCGGTTACTCATTGAGAAGCCGCAGTAGGTACAGTCGTTGGCGCACAGGTTGGACAAATACAAAGGTACGTAAAAGCTGACGGTGTTGCCGAAGCGCTGCCGGGTGAGGCGCTGCGCGCGCTGGGCCAGCGGTTCAATATAATCGGCCGCGGCAGGTGAGAGCAGGGCCATCATGTCATCGCGGGTGAGTTGTTTTGCCGCCAGCGCCCGTTCGACGTCGGCGGCGGTTTTGCTGTTGATGCGCAGGCGTATGTCATCCCATTCCAGCTGCCGCCAGCGATCGCTGAAAGTTTTCATGCCAGTGCCTCCAGAAAGCCGGTCAGCGGGCTGGTGGCCTGCGCCTGAGTACTGCGCGCCCCCGGTCCGGCCTGACGCGCCAGTAATCCGGCATCGACCGCCATGCGGAAGGCGCGGGCCATGGCGACGGGATCGTCGGCGACGGCAATGGCGGTGTTGACCAGTACCGCATCAGCGCCCATTTCCAGCGCCTGCGCCGCGTGGCTCGGCACGCCAATCCCGGCATCAACCACCACCGGTACCGTCGCCTGTTCGATAATAATCTCCAGCATGGCCCTGGTTTCCAGCCCCTGATTGGAGCCTATCGGCGCACCCAGCGGCATCACCGCCGCGCAGCCAGCCTCTTCCAGCCGTTTGCACAGGACCGGGTCGGCGCCGCAATAGGGCAAGACGACAAACCCTTCGCGCACCAGTAGCTCCGCCGCCTTCAGGGTTTCAATGGGGTCAGGCAGCAGCCAGCGGGCGTCCGGGTGGATCTCCAGTTTCAGCCAGTGGGTACCTAAGGCTTCCCGCGCCAGGCGGGCGGCAAAAACCGCTTCTTCCGCCGTCTTGGCGCCTGAGGTATTCGGCAGCAGGTTAACGCCCGCCGCCAGCAGCGGCGCGAGAATCGCGTCATTATGCTGGCGTAAATCGACGCGCTTCATCGCCAGCGTCACCAGCTGACTTCCCGAGGCGCGAATCGCCTCGACCATTACCTCCGGGGCGGCGAATTTGCCGGTTCCGGTAAAAAGGTGGGATTCAAATGTCTTATCAGCAATACGTAACATGTCAGCCTCCGGCGATAACCTGAAAAAGCAGGACCCGATCGCCTTCCTGCAAGAGATGATCTTCCCACCGTTCGCGTGGCAGGATGAGTTGGTTGAGCGCCAGCGCAACGCCCGGCTGGAGCTGTTCCAGTTGGCTAAGCAGGGCGCTTACGCTGAGGTTGTCCGCGCACTCCAGCGGTTCGTCGTTAAACCAGACTTGCATGATGTCCTCCACAAACCGGACAGCCCCGGGCCTTTTGCAACGTAAGGTTGCGCCAGTTGCTGGTGCGGGCGTCAAACAGCCGTAGCGTGTTGCGCGGCGTCGCCATGCCGCTAAGGAGCTTAATGGCTTCCAGCGCCTGCAGCGTCCCCATCATGCCGACGACCGGGCCGACGATCCCCGCGGTACGACAGTTACGCTGTGGTTCGGCGGTGTCCGGCCACAGGCAGCGGTAGCAGCCCTGCGCCCAGGGCGGCGTCAGCACCATCAACTGGCCGCCGAAGCCGACGGCGCTGGCGGTTACCAGCGGCGTCTCAAGGGCGACGCAGGCGGCGTTAATCGCCTGGCGGGCGATCATGTTATCGGTACAGTCCAGCACCACGTCGGCTTTCGCCACTTCGGCGCGCAGCGACTCGCCGCTTAAGCGCTGCTGTAGCGCCACGAGGCGGATTTGCGGATTGAGTTGGTTGAGCCGCGTCTTTGCCGCCGCGGCTTTTGGCTGGTCGATATCGTCGCTGGTGAACAGAATTTGCCGCTGCAGGTTGCTGAGATGCACCGCGTCGTCATCGGCCAGGGTCAGCGTTCCGACGCCGGCCCCCGCCAGATATAGCGCGGCCGGCGAACCTAAGCCGCCCAGGCCGATAATCAGCGCCCGGCTGGCTAACAGTTTCTGCTGTCCCTCGATGGCGATATCTTCCAGCAATAGCTGGCGGCTGTAGCGCATGAAATCGTGATCATTCATCGCCTGCTCCCGCCAGCGCTAACAGTTGTGCAGTGGCAGCCCGCCAGTCTGCTGACTTGGTAATGGCGCTGACGACCGCGATGCTGCCGACGCCGGTGGCCAGTACGCCCGGCGCTTTTTCCAGACTGATGCCGCCTATCGCTACCGTCGGATAATCGGCCAGACGATGAATATGCCCGGCAAGCTGTTCGAGGCCCTGCGGCGCCGAAGGCATCTGTTTGGTTTGGGTCGGGAAGACGTGGCCCAGCGCGATGTAGGAAGGGCGCGCCGCCAGCGCGACGTCAATTTCCATATCGTCGTGAGTGGAGACGCCAAGGCGCAGTCCGGCTTTACGGATGGCGCTCAGATCGGTGGTTTCCAGGTCCTCTTGACCCAGATGTACGCCGTACGCCCGGTGCTTAATCGCCAGCTGCCAGTAATCATTGATAAACAGCCGCGCGTGATAGCGGCGGCCAAGCGCGATGGCGGCGATGACATCATCCTCTACATCGCTGTCGCGCTGGTCCTTGATCCGCAACTGAATGGTGCGCACGCCGGCTTCCAGCAGGCGCTCAATCCACGCCACGCTATCGACAACCGGATAAAGCCCGAGACGAAACGGTACGGGCGGAAAGTCAGGCTGGTACATCAGGCATTTTCCTTTTTCAGGTAGATTTCACCGCCGCGGGCGCGGAAGTTATTTGACATATCGGCCATGCCGGCCTCGATACTTTGCTTCGCGGCGTAGTCGCGGACCTCCTGGGTGATTTTCATCGAACAGAATTTTGGCCCGCACATGGAGCAGAAGTGGGCGACTTTGCCGGACTCCTGCGGCAGGGTTTCATCGTGATAGGCCCGCGCGGTAAAGGGATCGAGCGCGATGTTGAACTGGTCTTCCCAGCGGAATTCGAAACGCGCTTTGGACATCGCGTTGTCGCGGATCTGCGCGCCGGGGTGGCCTTTAGCGAGGTCGGCGGCGTGGGCGGCGATTTTGTAGGTAATGAGTCCCTGTTTCACATCCTCTTTGTTGGGCAAGCCGAGATGTTCTTTTGGCGTGACGTAGCACAGCATGGCGCAGCCAAACCAGCCAATCATTGCCGCGCCGATACCGGAAGTGAAATGGTCATAGCCCGGCGCGATGTCGGTGGTGAGCGGCCCCAACGTGTAGAACGGCGCTTCGTGGCAGTGCTCCAGTTCTTCGGTCATATTGCGGCGAATCATCTGCATCGGCACGTGGCCGGGGCCTTCAATCATCACTTGAACGTCATACTCCCAGGCGATTTTAGTCAGCTCGCCCAGCGTATGCAGCTCGGCGAACTGCGCCTCGTCGTTGGCATCCTGAATCGAGCCGGGGCGCAGACCATCGCCGAGGGACAGCGACACGTCATAGGCGGCGCAGATTTCACAGATTTCGCGGAAGTGCTGGTAGAGGAAGTTTTCCTGATGATGCGACAGGCACCACTTGGCCATGATAGAACCGCCGCGCGAGACGATACCGGTCAACCGCTTCGCGGTCATCGGCACATAGCGCAGCAGCACCCCGGCATGAATCGTGAAGTAGTCGACGCCCTGTTCGGCCTGTTCCAGCAGGGTATCGCGGAAGGCTTCCCAGGTCAGGTTCTCGGCAATGCCGTTAACTTTCTCCAGCGCCTGGTAAATCGGGACGGTACCAATCGGCACCGGGCTGTTGCGCAGGATCCATTCGCGGGTCTCGTGGATATAGCGGCCGGTGGAGAGGTCCATTACCGTGTCGGCGCCCCAGCGGGTTGACCAGACCAGCTTCTCGACCTCTTCTTCGATGGAAGAGGTCACCGCCGAGTTGCCGATATTGGCATTCACTTTCACCAGGAAGTTGCGGCCGATAATCATCGGTTCGGATTCCGGGTGATTGATATTGGCCGGGATGATGGCTCGCCCGGCAGCGACTTCATCGCGGACGAACTCGGCGGTAATGTTGTCCGGCAGGCGGGCGCCAAAGCCTTCTCCGGCATGCTGCTGGCGCAGCACCTCGCTGCGGATACGCTCACGGCCCATGTTTTCGCGAATGGCGATGAATTCCATCTCCGGGGTGACGATCCCCTGGCGGGCGTAGTGTAGTTGCGTCACGCATTTGCCGGCGACGGCGCGTTTAGGCGTCAGCAGGCCGCCAAAGCGCAGTTCATCGAGGCCATCGTCGGCCAGCCGCGCTTTAGTGTATGCCGAGCTGCGTTCGCTGAGCGGCGCGCAGTCGTTACGTGCGTCGATCCACCGCTGGCGTAGTTTTGTCAGTCCCTGGCGGACATCGATGTTGATCTCCGGGTCGCCGTAAGGCCCGGAGGTGTCGTACACCGGTATTGGTTCGTTGGCTTCGTATTGGGGGTTATCGTTATCACCGCCGATGAGCGTCGGGCTGAGCTGGATTTCACGCATCGGGACGCGGATATCAGCCTGTGAGCCTTGAATGTAAATGCGGCGCGAATTGGGAAAAGCGGTGCCTTCCAGCGTATCGATGAATCGCTGCGCGTGTTCGCGTTGTTCCCGGCGGGTCAGTTTGGTAGTAGACATAGCGCATTCCAGTTACAAAAAAAGGAGATGGCTTGTCAGACGACGGATGGAGTAACAGATGCGACCAACCCGTAACGGGCAGGTGCGACCAGCAGTTTACTCTTGTTCCCTTCGCAGGTATTAGCCTGATCAGGTTCCGCGGATCCCGAATAAACGGTCTCAGCCTTTTCCACTTCAGCTTTCGTGTGGAAAATAGGCACTCCGACAAGATGAAATCCCTCCGCAGAGGGATAATGTATGTAAATTACTCGTTAACGGTTCACAACTCAAGCGGTCGGCGCGATATTGTCGCCAACGCTGTCTTTCCGATCGTGAGCGACGACCAGCGCCAGCAGCTTGTCCTCAAGCGCGAAGCGTGCCTCCAGCGACTCGCCGATATCCGACAGCGCCTGCTGAAATTCGAGATAGTTATCATGATCGATGGCGTTTTCGAGGCAGGTATCGTAGTAGTCCATCATCTGCTGGGTATTGGCTTCCAGCTGCGGGTAGATTTTGGTAGCGGCTAAAAGAGGGGTACTCCCTTCCATTTCTCCGATAATACGTTCATAAATATTAAAATGACCGGATGAGAGGTAATCCACCAGGCTTTGGCAAAAGTCATCCAGCGCCTTTTCATTAAGCCGCATAAAGGACTCTTTGCCGGGTTTCAGGCCAACCAGGTTGTAGTAAGCCACGAGCAAATGCTTACGCACAAGCAGCCAGCGATCGACCAGTTTGTTATTGCCTCCAACACGTTCCGTCAGGTTTTCCAGCTGGTTTAACATGATTGACTCCGCAAGATTAAAAATAACGTTGCTCAGCAAATGTAAATATAATGTTAAAAGTGCCAGTAAAACGAAGGTAGCGCAATAGATATGGATCGTATTATTGAAAAATTAGATCGCGGCTGGTGGATCGTCAGTCACGAACAAAAATTATGGCTTCCCGCAGGGGAATTACCACATGGCGAAGCGGTAAATTTTGATCTTGTCGGTGAACGCGCGCTACATCTCGGCGAGTGGCAAGGCGAAGCGGTGTGGCTGGTGCGTCAGGATCGTCGGCGTGATATGGGATCGCTGCGCCAGGTATTGGATCAGGATCCTGGGCTTTTCCAGTTAGCAGGGCGCGGGATCCAGTTGGCCGAGTTTTATCGATCGCATAAATTCTGCGGCTACTGCGGCCACCCGATGCATGTCAGTAAAACCGAGTGGGCGATGCTGTGCGGCCACTGCCGCGAGCGCTATTATCCGCAAATTGCCCCCTGCATTATCGTCGCCATTCGTCGCGACGATTCAATTCTGCTGGCGCAGCATACCCGCCATCGTAATGGTGTCCATACGGTGTTGGCCGGGTTTGTCGAAGTGGGTGAAACCCTTGAGCAGGCGGTCGCCCGCGAAGTGATGGAAGAGAGCGGCATTAAGGTGAAAAACCTGCGCTATGTGACCTCCCAACCGTGGCCCTTCCCGCAATCATTGATGACCGCCTTTATGGCTGAATACGATAGCGGCGATATTGTCGTGGATAAGAAAGAGTTGCTGAGCGCAGAGTGGTATCGCTATGACGATTTGCCGCTACTGCCGCCGCCGGGCACGGTGGCGCGACGCCTGATCGAAGATACGGTGGCGATGTGTCGGGCAGAGTACGAGTGACATGTTACACTGGGCGCATCAACGCTAAAGGAATGTAAAAATGACCGAACTGAAAAACGATCGTTACCTGCGCGCGCTGCTGCGCCAGCCGGTTGATGTCACCCCGGTGTGGATGATGCGCCAGGCGGGCCGCTATCTCCCGGAATACAAAGCCACCCGCGCGCAAGCGGGCGATTTCATGTCGCTGTGTAAAAATGCCGAGCTGGCCTGCGAAGTAACGCTACAGCCGCTGCGCCGTTACCCGCTGGATGCGGCGATCCTCTTTTCGGACATCCTGACGATTCCGGATGCGATGGGGCTGGGGCTGTACTTTGAAGCTGGCGAAGGCCCGCGCTTCACCTCGCCGGTGAAATGCAAAGCCGACGTCGACAAACTGCCGGTGCCGGACCCGGAACAAGAATTAGGCTACGTGATGAACGCCGTGCGCACCATTCGCCGTGAACTGAAAGGCGAAGTGCCGCTGATTGGTTTTTCCGGCAGCCCATGGACGCTGGCGACCTACATGGTTGAAGGCGGCAGCAGCAAAGCCTTTACCGTCATCAAAAAGATGATGTACGCCGAACCGCAGGCGCTGCACGCGCTGCTGGACAAGCTGGCGAAAAGCGTCACCCTGTATCTGAACGCGCAGATCAAAGCGGGCGCGCAGTCGGTGATGATTTTCGACACCTGGGGCGGCGTGTTGACCGGCCGCGACTATCAGCAGTTCTCGCTCTACTACATGCATAAAATCGTCGATGGCCTGCTGCGGGAAAACGAAGGTCGTCGCGTACCGGTGACGCTGTTCACCAAAGGCGGCGGACAATGGCTGGAAGCGATGGCGGAGACCGGCTGCGATGCGCTGGGTCTCGACTGGACTACCGATATTGCCGACGCTCGCCGTCGCGTAGGTCACAAAGTGGCGCTGCAGGGCAATATGGACCCGTCGATGCTTTATGCGCCTGCCGCCCGTATTGAAGACGAAGTGGCGAACATTCTCGCCGGCTTCGGCCAGGGCGAAGGCCATGTCTTTAACCTTGGTCACGGCATCCATCAGGACGTCGACCCACAGCATGCAGGAGTCTTTGTTGAGGCGGTGCATCGTCTCTCCGCGCAATATCACCAATAGGAGATAAGCATGATGGATTTAGCTGCGCTACGAACCCAACAGCAATCTTTAGCCGCGTCGGTAGAACGTGCGGACCGATTGGATCGCGACCCGCCGGTGCTGATCGGCGGCGCCGATGTGGGGTTTGAGCAGGAAGGGGACATTACCCGCGCTGCGATGGTGCTGCTAACTTATCCGGGCCTTGAGCTGGTGGAGTATCAGGTGGCGCGCGTCGCCACCACGATGCCGTACATCCCCGGCTTTCTCTCCTTTCGCGAGACCCCCGCGCTGCTGGCGGCGTGGCAACAGCTATCGCAAAAGCCCGATCTGTTGTTCGTCGACGGCCACGGTATTTCACATCCCCGGCGGCTTGGCGTCGCCAGCCATTTTGGCCTGATGGTTGATGTGCCAACGATTGGCGTAGCGAAAAAACGCTTATGCGGGAAGTTTGAACCGCTCGGCGCCGAGCCCGGCGCGCTGGCGCCATTAATCGACAAGGGCGATCAGCTGGCCTGGGTCTGGCGCAGCAAAGCACGCTGCAACCCACTGTTTATCAGTACCGGCCACCGCGTAGGGATGGATAGCGCGTTAATGTGGGTGGAACGCTGCATGCAGGGCTACCGGCTACCCGAACCCACGCGTTGGGCCGATGCCGTGGCATCCCGTCGGCCTTCCTTTGTGCGTTGGCAAGCAAATCACGGCTGATTCAGGTACACTGCGCCTAATTTCTGACTTCGAGAATTCATCATGTTACAAAACCCGATTCATCTGCGCCTGGAGAAACTGGAGAGCTGGCAGCACGTCACCTTTATGGCCTGCCTGTGCGAGCGTATGTACCCCAACTACGCCATGTTCTGCAAGCAAACCGAGTTTGGCGACGGCCAGTTATATCGTCGTATCCTTGACCTGATCTGGGAAACGCTGACGGTAAAAGATGCGAAGGTGAATTTCGATAGTCAGCTGGAAAAGCTGGAAGAGGCGATTCCGTCCGCAGATGACTACGACATGTACGGCGTCTATCCGGCTATCGATGCCTGCGTCGCGCTGAGCGAATTAATCCACTCACGCCTGAGCGGTGAAACGCTGGAACATGCTATCGAGGTCAGTAAGACTTCCATTACTACCGTCGCGATGCTGGAAATGACCCAGGAAGGTCGCGAAATGACCGATGAAGAGCTCAAAGCTAACCCGGCGGTAGAACAAGAATGGGACATTCAGTGGGAGATTTTCCGCCTGTTGGCCGACTGCGAAGAACGCGACATTGAACTGATTAAAGGGCTGCGCGCAGACCTGCGAGAGGCCGGTGAGAGCAATATTGGTATAAATTTTCAGCAATGAGACCAGAAAACGTGATTTACCGCCTGAATTGTAGCGTCTGAAGACTTCCATTCCGCCCCCTGTCTGGTCTACATTTGGGGGGCGAAAAAAAGTGGCTATCGGTGCGTGTATGCAGGAGAGTGCTTTTCTGGCATTTCCGTCGCACTCGATGCTTAGCAAGCGATAAACACATTGTAAGGATAACTTATGAACAAGACTCAACTGATTGATGTAATTGCGGACAAAGCTGACCTGTCTAAAGCACAGGCAAAAGCTGCCCTGGAATCCACCCTGGCTGCAATTACCGAGTCTCTGAAAGAAGGTGATGCTGTTCAACTGGTTGGTTTCGGTACCTTCAAAGTGAACCACCGTGCTGAGCGTACTGGCCGCAACCCGCAGACCGGTAAAGAAATCAAAATCGCTGCAGCTAACGTGCCAGCATTTGTTTCTGGCAAAGCGCTGAAAGACGCAGTCAAGTAAGACCGCGTGGCAGTGTCCAGTTTTAACGAAGGGGCTTTTAAGCCCCTTTTGTCTAACTGGCGTCGCACGCTGACGCTGGCAGGCGCGCTATTGCTCACTGCCTGCAGTCACGATTCTTCTCTTCCTCCTTTCACCGCCAGCGGCTACGCCGATAACCAGGGCGCGATGCGCATCTGGCGCAAAGATGCCGGCGATGAAGTTCACCTGCTTGCCGCTTTTAGTCCATGGCACCGCGGCGACACCTCAACCAGCGAGTACCGCTGGCAGGATGGCCAGCTAACGCTTATTGAGCTCAACGTGTACGGCAAACCGCCGGAACATATTCGCGCCCGCTTTGACGCCCAGGGCGAGCTGAGTTTTATGCAGCGTGAAGTAGATGGTGAAAAACAGCAGCTTTCAAACGACCAGGTCGCGCTGTACCGCTATCGGGCGCAGCAAATCCGCGAAACCAGTGACGCCTTGCGTCAAGGACGAGTGGTATTACGCCAGGGGCGCTGGCATGCCGATCGTACCGTGACCACCTGTGAAGGCCAGACCGTGAAGCCTGACCTTGATGAGCGGGCATTAGCGCATATTGAACGCCGCCAGAATCACTCCTCCGTAGAGGTGAGCGTGGCGTGGCTGGAAGCACCGGAAGGTTCGCAACTGCTGCTGGTGGCTAACGAAAACTTCTGTACCTGGCAGCCGAACGAAAAATCGTTCTGAGTTTTACCAGTGGTTCATGCCCATATGACCACCGCCATTACCGCGGCAGCCGCCGTAACCCATACCCGCGCCGCGAGGAACGCCTGCTTCCGCAAGGGCGATATCAAATTTTACCCGCTGCTGATCCAGCTGCTGGCTTAATGTTTCCATTTCCTTCGCCACGGCCTCAATTTTTCCGCTTTCTGGTTTTGGCGCAGTAAGCAGCGCATTGTACTCGTAGCGTTTGGACTGCAGCTGCTGGCGCAGGGCGCTGGTTTGCGCATAGTAATTGTCATGTAGCTTCTGCACGGTCGCTTGCTGTTCCTGGGTGAGCTGGCTGTAACCCTGCGCGCCCATCCCGTTGTTATAACCCCAGTGATGTCCGGCCCAGGCCGCGTGACTGCCAAAGGTCAGTGCGGCAAGCGCCACGAGGACGAGGGATAAAGTCGGTTTCCGTTTCATAGCGTGATCTCCTGTGTGGTTTCCCTCGGTATTGCATCTTCCATGCCAGCCTGAAAAAGCGCGTGAATACAGGCCTGTCCGCGGCGAACATTATCCTGGCGAGTAAAAATGACCCGTTCCGGCTGGGGCCTGCGAGTCATTTTTACTCGCTAAATCACCGGCGATATGTCTGAGGACAGGTTTCACGGTGTGGAAAAATGGCATGATTCCTGCTGATGGATCCTGGTGATAGCGAATAAGGACACGATAAGGACCCGCCCATGCCGCGCATTACCTCATTTTCCCGGGACACCCTGAGCTGGTTGCTGACCGGCACGGTTATCCTGTTGGTTATTCTGTTTTCCGCGATGATTGTCCGCGATTATGGCCGGGAAACCGCCGCCGCCCGGCAAACTATCGAAGAAAAAGGGGAGGTGCTGATCCGCGCGCTGGAGTCCGGCACGCGTGTCGGCATGGGGATGCGAATGCATCACGCGCAGCTGCAGGCGCTGCTGGAGGAGATGGCCTGGCAGCCCGGTGTGCTGTGGTTCGCGGTGACCGATGAAAACGGTAAAATTATCGCCCATAGCGATCCGCAGCAGGTGGATAAGGCGCTGTACAGTCCCGCGCAAATGCGTGAACTCAAGGTGGGGGAACAGGAGCGCTGGCGCCGGCTTGCCGAGCCGCAACCGGCACTGGAGATTTATCGCCAGTTTCGCCCGCTTAACCCTGCTCGTGGTCACCATATGGGGATGATGAAGCGCTGCAACAGCGCGCTGGCTCAGCCCAATGTTCCACAGGTGATTTTTATCGCCTTTGATAGCCGCGAGCTGGATGCGGCGCAGGCTCGCGGCTTGCGTAATATGATGATCATGCTGGCGGCCGCGGCGCTGGTCATCGTCGCGACGATCCTCGCTCAGTTCTGGTTCCGCCGCTACCGTCTCTCACGCCAGCAGCTTCAGGAGGCGATGGCCCGCAAAGAAAAACTGCTGGCTCTTGGGCATCTGGCGGCGGGAGTCGCGCATGAGATCCGCAATCCGCTTTCTTCGATTAAAGGACTGGCGAAGTATTTTGCCGAGCGTACGCCGCCGGGCGGCGAGGCGCAGGAGTTAGCGCTGGTGATGGCCAAAGAGGCCGATCGCCTGAACCGGGTCGTCAGCGAGCTGCTGGAGCTGGTTCGTCCAGCCCATTTAAACTACCAGCCCGTCGATATCAACGCGCTTATCCACCACTCATTGCAGCTGGTAAGCCAGGATGCGCAGAGTCGCGGGATCGCGCTGCAATTTACTCCACGCCCTGAATTAACCTCTATTAAAGCCGACCCCGACCGTCTGAACCAGGTGCTGTTGAATCTGTATCTGAACGCGATGCAGGCTATTGGCCGCGGCGGCGTCATTCACGTATCGGCAAGCGAAGCCGATCGGCAACGTGTGAAAATTGTCGTCAAGGATAGCGGTAAGGGGATGAGCGATGAAGAACTGCAGGCCATCTTTACCCCTTATTTCACCACCAAGGCGGACGGCACGGGGCTGGGGCTGGCGGTAGTACAGAATATTATCGAACAACATGGCGGGACAATCCGCGCCGAAAGTCAGCCGGGGGCCGGAGCGATATTTACGCTTTGGTTACCGGTGGATGCTCAACGGAGGGAAGATGAGCAGCGATAAAATACAGATTCTGGTCGTCGATGATGACGTTAGCCACTGCACGATTTTGCAGGCGCTGCTGCGTGGCTGGGGCTATCAAGTGGCGTTAGCCCACAACGGCCTGCAGGCGCTGGAACAGATCCATCGGCAGGTGTTCGACCTGGTGCTATGCGATATCCGCATGGCGGAGATGGACGGTATCGCGACATTAAAAGAGATCAAAGCCTATAACCCGGCGATTCCGGTATTAATCATGACGGCGTTCTCCAGCGTCGGCACGGCGGTTGAGGCTATTAAGTCCGGCGCGCTGGATTATCTGGTCAAGCCGCTGGATTTTGACACTCTACAGCAGACGCTGGTTCAGGCGCTGGCGCATACCCGGCAGAGTGAAGGCGATTCCAGCGCCGCGACGGATTCGCAATGGGGCATGATTGGCGATAGCCCGGCAATGCAGGCGCTTATCAACAATATTACGCTGGTGGCGCCCTCGGATGCGACGGTGCTGATCTGCGGCGAATCGGGAACCGGTAAAGAACTGGTGGCGCGCGCCATCCACGCTTGCAGCGAGCGCCGCGAGAAGCCGCTGGTGACGCTAAACTGCGCGGCGCTCAATGAGTCGCTGCTGGAGTCCGAGCTGTTCGGTCATGAAAAAGGGGCTTTTACCGGCGCGGAGCGGCGGCGGGAAGGGCGTTTTGTCGAGGCGGATGGCGGCACGCTGTTTCTTGATGAAATTGGCGATATCTCGCCGCTGATGCAGGTGCGTCTGCTGCGGGCGATTCAGGAACGCGAAGTGCAGCGCGTTGGCAGTAATCAGACGCTTTCTGTCGATGTGCGGCTAATTGCCGCCACCCATCGTAATCTGGCGGAGGAGGTAAGCGCCGGGCGCTTTCGCCAGGATCTCTATTATCGCCTGAACGTCGTAACCATTGATATGCCGCCACTGCGTCAGCGGCGTGAAGATATTCCACCGCTGGCGCAGCACTTTCTTAAGCGCTATGCCGAACGCAATCGTAAAACGGTGCAGGGATTTACGCCGCAGGCGATGGACCTGTTGATTCACTACGGCTGGCCGGGGAATATCCGCGAACTGGAAAATGCGGTGGAGCGGGCGGTGGTGCTACTGACCGGAGAATACATTTCCGAGCGTGAACTGCCGTTGGCGATAGCAGGTACGACGCAGCCGGTTACTGGCAACGATGAGGCGTTGATTCAGCCGTTAGTGGAAGTCGAAAAAGAGGTCATACTGTCGGCGCTGGAAAAAACGGGCGGCAACAAAACTGAAGCCGCCCGTCAGTTAGGCATTACGCGTAAAACGCTGCTGGCAAAACTCAGCCGTTAGTTTTTTCACGCGCGATGGCGCGCCAGCCGATATCGTTACGGCTGAAGCTGCCGTTCCAGCGAATATCGGTCAGTAGTTCATAGGCGCGCTGCTGCGCCTGCGCCACGGTGTCACCCAGCGCGGTTACGCACAGCACGCGTCCGCCGTTGGTGACTACGCGCTGGTCGTCAGACAGCCTGGTGCCGGCGTGGAAGACTTTACCGTCTGCCGCTTCCTGCTGCGGCAGACCGTGGATCTCATCGCCCGTGTTGTAGTTGCCCGGATAGCCGCCGGCGGCCACCACAACGCCCAGCGAGGCGCGGTCATCCCACTCGGAAGTTTTCTCGTCCAGCTTGCCCGCGCAGGCGGCGAGGCACAGCTCTACCAGATCGGATTTCATGCGCAGCATGATCGGCTGAGTTTCCGGATCGCCAAAGCGGCAGTTGAACTCAATAACCTTCGGGTTGCCCTGCTTATCGATCATCAAACCGGCATACAGGAAACCGGTATAGGTGTTGCCTTCAGCGGCCATACCTTTAACTGTTGGCCAGATAATCCGCTCCATGGTGCGCTGATGGACTTCATCGGTCACTACCGGCGCCGGGGAGTAAGCGCCCATACCGCCGGTGTTCGGGCCGGTATCGCCGTTGCCGACGCGCTTGTGATCCTGGCTGGTGGCCATCGGCAGGACGTGCTCGCCGTCGACCATGACAATAAAGCTGGCTTCTTCGCCATCGAGGAATTCTTCAATCACGATGCGGTGGCCTGCATCGCCAAAGGCGTTACCGGCCAGCATATCTTTCACCGCCGCTTCGGCTTCCTCAAGGGTCATCGCCACGATAACGCCTTTACCCGCCGCCAGACCGTCGGCTTTGATGACGATCGGCGCGCCTTTCTCGCGCAGGTAAGCCAGCGCAGGCTCAACTTCGGTGAAATTCTGGTATTCCGCCGTCGGGATATGATGACGAGCGAGGAAATCTTTGGTGAAGGCTTTTGAACCTTCCAGCTGCGCGGCGCCTTCGGTTGGCCCGAAGATGGCGAGCCCTGCGGCACGAAACGCGTCCACTACGCCAATGACCAGCGGCGCTTCCGGGCCAACGATCGTCAGGTCGATTTTTTCATCCTGCGCGAAACGTAGCAGCGCCGGAATATCGGTAACGCCGATAGCGACGTTTTGCAGCGCCGGCTCCAGAGCGGTGCCCGCGTTGCCCGGCGCGACGTAGACGGTATCAACCAGCGGCGACTGGGCCGCTTTCCAGGCCAGCGCGTGTTCGCGCCCGCCGTTGCCGATTACTAATACTTTCATCTGCTGCTCCGTGAATTAATGGCGGAAGTGGCGCATGTCGGTGAAGATCATGGCGATACCATGTTCGTCCGCGGCGGCAATTACTTCTTCATCGCGGATAGAGCCGCCCGGCTGGATAACGCAGGTGATGCCGACGGCCGCGGCGGCATCAATACCATCGCGGAACGGGAAGAAGGCGTCAGAAGCCATGGCGGAGCCTTTCACTTCCAGACCTTCGTCACCGGCTTTAATCCCGGCAATTTTCGCCGAGTAGACGCGGCTCATCTGACCGGCGCCGATACCGATGGTCATATTATTTTTGGCATAAACGATGGCGTTGGATTTGACGAATTTCGCCACTTTCCAGCAGAACAGCGCATCGCGTAGCTCTTGCTCGCTCGGCTGACGTTTGCTGACCACGCGCAGTTCGCCCGCGGTGACCATACCGAGATCGCGGTCCTGAACCAGCAGGCCGCCATTGACACGTTTGAAATCGAGACCCGCGACGCGAGCATCCCACTGGCCGCAGACCAGCACGCGAACGTTCTGCTTAGCGGCGGTGATTTTCAGCGCTTCTTCGCTGGCGGATGGCGCGATGATCACTTCGACGAACTGGCGAGAGATGATCGCCTGCGCGGTTTCAGCATCCAGCTCGCGGTTAAAGGCTATGATGCCACCGAAGGCGGAGGTTGGATCGGTTTTGTAAGCGCGATCGTAGGCGTCGAGGATCGAGTCGCTGACGGCAACGCCGCACGGGTTGGCATGCTTAACGATAACGCAGGCCGGCTCGTTGAACTCTTTCACACACTCCAGCGCCGCATCGGTATCGGCAATGTTGTTATACGAGAGCGCTTTGCCCTGCAGCTGGGTGGCGGTCGCCACGGAGGCTTCTTTTACATTCTCTTCTATATAGAAGGCAGCCTGCTGGTGGCTGTTTTCGCCGTAGCGCATATCCTGCTTCTTAATGAAGTTTAGATTCAGGGTACGCGGGAAGCGGCCAGCGGCTTCTTTACTTTCGCCGTGATAGGCCGGAACCATACTGCCGAAGTAGTTAGCGATCATGCTGTCGTAAGCGGCGGTGTGTTCGAAGGCTTTAATCGCGAGGTCGAAACGGGTGTCCAGCGTGAGAGAACCTTCGTTGGCGTCCATCTCATTAATGATGGCGTCGTAGTCGCTGCTCTTAACCACGATGGCGACATCTTTATGGTTCTTCGCCGCGGAGCGCACCATAGTCGGGCCGCCGATATCGATGTTTTCCACCGCGTCTTCCAGCGAGCATCCTTCACGAGCGACGGTCTGGGCGAACGGGTAGAGGTTAACGACAACCATATCGATAGGCGCGATACCGTGTTGCTGCATGATACCGTCATCCTGACCGCGACGACCGAGGATGCCGCCGTGTACTTTCGGATGCAGGGTCTTCACGCGTCCATCCATCATTTCCGGGAAACCGGTGTAGTCAGAGACTTCGGTAACCGGCAGGCCTTTATCTGCCAGCAGGCGAGCGGTGCCGCCGGTGGACAGCAGCTCGACACCACGAGCGGAAAGCGCCTGCGCGAATTCGACGATACCTGCCTTGTCAGAAACACTGAGCAGGGCGCGGCGGACTGGACGACGTTGTTGCATGGTATTAAATCCCCAGGATTTGAACATTACAGAGAGCGTTAGGTGAGTTTTTGCCTAAAAACTCACCTAACGCACCCAACCGGGCATCCGTGTCATAGCGCGGCATTGTAACGAAAACGTTTGCGCAACGCTCGCGAATTTTTATCTTTCTCTTTAAGCCGATGGTTCTCTCCTTATATGGCAATGGATGTACCGGGGTTTAAGCCGTGTTTTGCCGTGTGCCTGTGGATAATTCTGTGTGTAAAAGGGTATAAAGCGGGGTTTTGCTGGGGAATGCAGCAGTCAGTCATTTTTCTGCAATTTTTCTATTGCAGGTGCTCGAGAACTCCCTATAATGCGCCTCCATCGACACGGCGGATGTGAATCACTTCACACAAACAGCCGGTTCGGTTGAAGAGAAAAATTCTGAAATTCAGGGTTGACTCTGAAAGAGGAAAGCGTAATATACGCCACCTCGCGACAGAGCGCTAAAGCGCGTCGCAACTGCTCTTTAACAATTTATCAGACAATCTGTGTGGGCACTCAAAGTGACATGGATTCTTAACGTCCTCGGACGAAAAATGAATACCAAGTCTCTGAGTGAACATGCGTAATTCATTACGAAGTTTAATTCACGAGCATCAAACTTAAATTGAAGAGTTTGATCATGGCTCAGATTGAACGCTGGCGGCAGGCCTAACACATGCAAGTCGAGCGGTAGCACAGAGAGCTTGCTCTCGGGTGACGAGCGGCGGACGGGTGAGTAATGTCTGGGAAACTGCCTGATGGAGGGGGATAACTACTGGAAACGGTAGCTAATACCGCATAACGTCGCAAGACCAAAGTGGGGGACCTTCGGGCCTCATGCCATCAGATGTGCCCAGATGGGATTAGCTAGTAGGTGGGGTAATGGCTCACCTAGGCGACGATCCCTAGCTGGTCTGAGAGGATGACCAGCCACACTGGAACTGAGACACGGTCCAGACTCCTACGGGAGGCAGCAGTGGGGAATATTGCACAATGGGCGCAAGCCTGATGCAGCCATGCCGCGTGTATGAAGAAGGCCTTCGGGTTGTAAAGTACTTTCAGCGAGGAGGAAGGCGTTAAGGTTAATAACCTTAGCGATTGACGTTACTCGCAGAAGAAGCACCGGCTAACTCCGTGCCAGCAGCCGCGGTAATACGGAGGGTGCAAGCGTTAATCGGAATTACTGGGCGTAAAGCGCACGCAGGCGGTCTGTCAAGTCGGATGTGAAATCCCCGGGCTCAACCTGGGAACTGCATTCGAAACTGGCAGGCTAGAGTCTTGTAGAGGGGGGTAGAATTCCAGGTGTAGCGGTGAAATGCGTAGAGATCTGGAGGAATACCGGTGGCGAAGGCGGCCCCCTGGACAAAGACTGACGCTCAGGTGCGAAAGCGTGGGGAGCAAACAGGATTAGATACCCTGGTAGTCCACGCCGTAAACGATGTCGACTTGGAGGTTGTGCCCTTGAGGCGTGGCTTCCGGAGCTAACGCGTTAAGTCGACCGCCTGGGGAGTACGGCCGCAAGGTTAAAACTCAAATGAATTGACGGGGGCCCGCACAAGCGGTGGAGCATGTGGTTTAATTCGATGCAACGCGAAGAACCTTACCTACTCTTGACATCCAGAGAACTTAGCAGAGATGCTTTGGTGCCTTCGGGAACTCTGAGACAGGTGCTGCATGGCTGTCGTCAGCTCGTGTTGTGAAATGTTGGGTTAAGTCCCGCAACGAGCGCAACCCTTATCCTTTGTTGCCAGCGGTCCGGCCGGGAACTCAAAGGAGACTGCCAGTGATAAACTGGAGGAAGGTGGGGATGACGTCAAGTCATCATGGCCCTTACGAGTAGGGCTACACACGTGCTACAATGGCATATACAAAGAGAAGCGACCTCGCGAGAGCAAGCGGACCTCATAAAGTATGTCGTAGTCCGGATTGGAGTCTGCAACTCGACTCCATGAAGTCGGAATCGCTAGTAATCGTAGATCAGAATGCTACGGTGAATACGTTCCCGGGCCTTGTACACACCGCCCGTCACACCATGGGAGTGGGTTGCAAAAGAAGTAGGTAGCTTAACCTTCGGGAGGGCGCTTACCACTTTGTGATTCATGACTGGGGTGAAGTCGTAACAAGGTAACCGTAGGGGAACCTGCGGTTGGATCACCTCCTTACCTTAAAGAACCTGCCTTTGTAGTGTCCACACAGATTGTTTGATAAATGATAAATTTCAAAATGTACTGTTAAGTGCATTGTGAAATTTTGCTCTTTAAAAATCTGGATCAAGCTGAAAATTGAAACGACACACAGTTAATGTGTGTTCGAGTCTCTCAAATTTTCGCAATCAGAAGTGAAACATCTTCGGGTTGTGAGGTTAAGCGACTAAGCGTACACGGTGGATGCCCTGGCAGTCAGAGGCGATGAAGGACGTGCTAATCTGCGAAAAGCGTCGGTAAGGTGATATGAACCGTTATAGCCGGCGATGTCCGAATGGGGAAACCCAGTGCAATTCGTTGCACTATCGTTAACTGAATACATAGGTTAACGAGGCGAACCGGGGGAACTGAAACATCTAAGTACCCCGAGGAAAAGAAATCAACCGAGATTCCCCCAGTAGCGGCGAGCGAACGGGGAGCAGCCCAGAGTCTGAATCAGCTTGTGTGTTAGTGGAACGGTCTGGAAAGTCCGACGGTACAGGGTGATAGTCCCGTACACCAAAATGCACAGGCTGTGAACTCGAAGAGTAGGGCGGGACACGTGGTATCCTGTCTGAATATGGGGGGACCATCCTCCAAGGCTAAATACTCCTGACTGACCGATAGTGAACCAGTACCGTGAGGGAAAGGCGAAAAGAACCCCGGCGAGGGGAGTGAAAAAGAACCTGAAACCGTGTACGTACAAGCAGTGGGAGCACCTTTATGGTGTGACTGCGTACCTTTTGTATAATGGGTCAGCGACTTATATTCTGTAGCAAGGTTAACCGTATAGGGGAGCCGCAGGGAAACCGAGTCTTAACTGGGCGTTAAGTTGCAGGGTATAGACCCGAAACCCGGTGATCTAGCCATGGGCAGGTTGAAGGTTGGGTAACACTAACTGGAGGACCGAACCGACTAATGTTGAAAAATTAGCGGATGACTTGTGGCTGGGGGTGAAAGGCCAATCAAACCGGGAGATAGCTGGTTCTCCCCGAAAGCTATTTAGGTAGCGCCTCGTGAACTCATCTTCGGGGGTAGAGCACTGTTTCGGCTAGGGGGTCATCCCGACTTACCAACCCGATGCAAACTACGAATACCGAAGAATGTTATCACGGGAGACACACGGCGGGTGCTAACGTCCGTCGTGAAGAGGGAAACAACCCAGACCGCCAGCTAAGGTCCCAAAGTCACAGTTAAGTGGGAAACGATGTGGGAAGGCACAGACAGCCAGGATGTTGGCTTAGAAGCAGCCATCATTTAAAGAAAGCGTAATAGCTCACTGGTCGAGTCGGCCTGCGCGGAAGATGTAACGGGGCTAAACTGTGCACCGAAGCTGCGGCAGCGACACTATGTGTTGTTGGGTAGGGGAGCGTTCTGTAAGCCTGCGAAGGTGGCCTGTGAGGGTTGCTGGAGGTATCAGAAGTGCGAATGCTGACATAAGTAACGATAATGCGGGTGAAAAGCCCGCACGCCGGAAGACCAAGGGTTCCTGTCCAACGTTAATCGGGGCAGGGTGAGTCGACCCCTAAGGCGAGGCCGAAAGGCGTAGTCGATGGGAAACAGGTTAATATTCCTGTACTTGGTGTTACTGCGAAGGGGGGACGGAGAAGGCTATGTTAGCCGGGCGACGGTTGTCCCGGTTTAAGCATGTAGGCGGAGGTTCCAGGTAAATCCGGTACCTTTTTAACGCTGAGGTGTGATGACGAGGCACTACGGTGCTGAAGTAACAAATGCCCTGCTTCCAGGAAAAGCCTCTAAGCATCAGGTAACATCAAATCGTACCCCAAACCGACACAGGTGGTCAGGTAGAGAATACCAAGGCGCTTGAGAGAACTCGGGTGAAGGAACTAGGCAAAATGGTGCCGTAACTTCGGGAGAAGGCACGCTGATATGTAGGTGAAGCCCCTGCGGGTGGAGCTGAAATCAGTCGAAGATACCAGCTGGCTGCAACTGTTTATTAAAAACACAGCACTGTGCAAACACGAAAGTGGACGTATACGGTGTGACGCCTGCCCGGTGCCGGAAGGTTAATTGATGGGGTTATCCGTAAGGAGAAGCTCTTGATCGAAGCCCCGGTAAACGGCGGCCGTAACTATAACGGTCCTAAGGTAGCGAAATTCCTTGTCGGGTAAGTTCCGACCTGCACGAATGGCGTAATGATGGCCAGGCTGTCTCCACCCGAGACTCAGTGAAATTGAACTCGCTGTGAAGATGCAGTGTACCCGCGGCAAGACGGAAAGACCCCGTGAACCTTTACTATAGCTTGACACTGAACATTGAGCCTTGATGTGTAGGATAGGTGGGAGGCTTTGAAGCGTGGACGCCAGTCTGCGTGGAGCCAACCTTGAAATACCACCCTTTAATGTTTGATGTTCTAACGTTGGCCCCTTATCGGGGTTGCGGACAGTGTCTGGTGGGTAGTTTGACTGGGGCGGTCTCCTCCCAAAGAGTAACGGAGGAGCACGAAGGTTAGCTAATCCTGGTCGGACATCAGGAGGTTAGTGCAATGGCATAAGCTAGCTTGACTGCGAGCGTGACGGCGCGAGCAGGTGCGAAAGCAGGTCATAGTGATCCGGTGGTTCTGAATGGAAGGGCCATCGCTCAACGGATAAAAGGTACTCCGGGGATAACAGGCTGATACCGCCCAAGAGTTCATATCGACGGCGGTGTTTGGCACCTCGATGTCGGCTCATCACATCCTGGGGCTGAAGTAGGTCCCAAGGGTATGGCTGTTCGCCATTTAAAGTGGTACGCGAGCTGGGTTTAGAACGTCGTGAGACAGTTCGGTCCCTATCTGCCGTGGGCGCTGGAGAATTGAGGGGGGCTGCTCCTAGTACGAGAGGACCGGAGTGGACGCATCACTGGTGTTCGGGTTGTCATGCCAATGGCATTGCCCGGTAGCTAAATGCGGAAGAGATAAGTGCTGAAAGCATCTAAGCACGAAACTTGCCCCGAGATGAGTTCTCCCTGAGACTTTAAGTCTCCTGAAGGAACGTTAAAGACGATGACGTTGATAGGTCGGGTGTGTAAGCGTAGCGATACGTTGAGCTAACCGATACTAATGAACCGTGAGGCTTAACCTTACAACGCCGAAGCTGTTTTGGCGGATTTGAGATGATTTTCAGCGTGATACAGATTAATCAGTGCGTCATATGACGGGCTGGTAAAACAGAATTTGCCTGGCGGCGATAGCGCGGTGGTCCCACCTGACCCCATGCCGAACTCAGAAGTGAAACGCCGTAGCGCCGATGGTAGTGTGGGGTCTCCCCATGTGAGAGTAGGGAACTGCCAGGCATCAAATAGAACGAAAGGCTCGGTCGAAAGACTGGGCCTTTTGTTTTTGTGTTTTGCGGCCAGACGCGCCGCCATCACCCCCGGTGGCGCTGCGCTTACCGGGGCTACAGGCCCGTAGCCCGGAAAAGGTGCGCAGCGCCGCCTCCGGGGAAATCCCACGCCCTATTCCGAAACTTGATACGGAGCGTCTAAAGTCTCCTGTCAGCTGTTATTATCCTCTCAGGATCTTGCTGAAACAGGAAAGGACGCGTGACCATCTTATATATCTCGTTGTATAAAAATCGAATGACCGTACGCAACCTCGATGATAGCCGCGAATACAGTGGCAGCGGGGCATTTAGCAATCAACGTCTCCTCGTGGCACAGTTTTTTGCCGCGCATGACGTCTTATATCCCCTGATCCAACAACAAAAAGGCGAAAACTGGCTGGCGCGTTTGCTGAAAAGAAAGCGCTTTCGCATTCTGGTCGATGCCATGGAGTTAAATGAAGGAGGGTTATCACAAGTCGAAGAGCGCGCAATAATGGAAATGGTTGCCAGCGCCGTATCAATGCGTTACCGCCAGCTTGAAGTTCGCTGCAGCAGCCATGTACGCAACGATGTTGAAGTTCGTGCGTTGCTGGCTAATTCCACGTCCTGACGGCTGTTGTCGATATTGAAACTTTCTCACCTTACGCTTGCAGACTCGACATTTTGCTTATTCCTGGTTATTGTCAGCTATCTGGATGTCTAAACGTTTATACGTATGTAATGAGGTGATACAGCTATGCCAATTCGGGTGCAGGACGAGCTACCGGCCGTCAATTTCTTGCGCGATGAAAACGTCTTCGTGATGACCACATCGCGTGCTACAACTCAGGAAATCCGCCCGCTGAAGGTGTTAATTCTCAATCTGATGCCAAAGAAGATCGAGACGGAGAATCAGTTTCTGCGGCTGCTGTCGAACTCGCCGCTGCAGGTTGATATCCAGCTGCTACGCATCGATGCGCGTGAATCACGTAATACGCCGACGGAGCACCTGAACAACTTTTACTGCAACTTCGACGATATTCGCGAACAGAATTTCGATGGTTTGATTGTTACCGGCGCGCCGTTAGGGCTGGTCGAGTTTAACGATGTTGCCTACTGGCCGCAGATTAAACAGGTACTGGAGTGGGCAAAGGATCACGTCACGTCAACGTTATTTGTCTGTTGGGCGGTACAGGCCGCGTTAAATATTCTGTATGGCATCCCCAAGCAAACTCGTACCGAAAAGATCTCTGGCGTTTATGAACACCATATTTTGCACCCGCATGCGCTGCTGACTCGCGGGTTTGATGACACCTTCCTTGCGCCTCATTCGCGCTATGCCGACTTCCCGGCCGGGCTGATTCGGGACTACACCGACCTCGACATTCTCGCCGAAACCGAAGATGGCGATGCCTATCTGTTCGCCAGCAAAGATAAGCGCATCGCTTTTGTGACGGGTCATCCTGAATACGATCCGCATACCCTGGCAAGTGAATACTTCCGCGATCTGGAGGCAGGTTTAGCGCCACAGCTTCCGGACAACTACTTCCCGAATAATGATCCAAATAATAAACCGCGGGCGACCTGGCGCAGCCATGGCAATCTCCTGTTTGCCAACTGGCTTAACTATTACGTCTACCAAATCACACCATACGATCTGCGTCATATGAATCCAACGCTGGATTAATCTACCAGCGCGTACGATCCTAAAGCGTTTCAGCATCTCGCCTCAGGCACCTTCGGGTGCCTTTTTTATTTCCGAAAATAACTTCCCCTTCTATTTTAACTTTAATTCTTTTGTTATCAGTATGTTGATGCAATATTAAATTAAAAATGGAAATTGTTTTTGATTTTGAAAAATTCTTGAGTAGTCTTAATTGTGCTGAGCGAAAAGCAAACAACGATCTTTCGCTCGCGCTACCAGGATCAACCAAGAGGAGCTGCACAATGACGCAACAGGCGACAATGACCGATGAACTGGCATTCAGCCAGCCTTATGGCGAGCAGGAGAAGCAAATTCTGACTGCGGAAGCGGTGGAGTTCCTGACGGAACTGGTGAGCCGTTTTACGCCTGAGCGTAATCAACTGTTGGCAGCGCGCGTCCAGCAACAGCAGGCCATTGATGGCGGCAAGCTTCCTGATTTTATTTCGGAAACAGCTTCCATTCGTAATGACGACTGGAAAATACGCGGTATTCCGGCCGATTTACAGGATCGCCGCGTTGAAATCACCGGTCCTGTTGAACGCAAGATGGTGATTAATGCCCTGAATGCTAACGTCAAAGTCTTTATGGCCGATTTCGAAGACTCGCTGGCGCCGGATTGGCACAAAGTGATTGATGGCCAAATCAACCTGCGCGATGCGGTCAACGGCACCATCAGCTACACCAACGAAGCAGGGAAAATTTATCAGCTACAGCCCGACCCGGCGGTACTGGTCTGCCGCGTTCGCGGCCTGCATCTGCCGGAAAAGCACGTCACCTGGCAGGGTGAGGCGATACCCGGCAGTCTGTTCGATTTTGCGCTCTATTTCTTCCACAACTACCAGGCGCTGCTAGCGAAAGGGAGCGGCCCCTATTTCTATCTGCCGAAGACCCAGGCCTGGCAGGAAGCGGCATGGTGGAGCAAAGTCTTCAGCTTTACCGAGGATCGCTTTGAACTGCCGCGCGGCACCATTAAGGCCACGCTGCTGATTGAAACGCTGCCGGCGGTGTTCCAGATGGATGAAATCCTGCATGCGCTGCGCGACCACATTGTTGGCCTGAACTGCGGGCGCTGGGACTATATCTTCAGCTATATCAAGACGCTGAAAAACCACCCAGACCGCGTCCTGCCGGATCGCCAGGTGGTGACGATGGATAAGCCCTTCCTCAGCGCCTATTCACGCCTGCTGATTAAGACCTGCCATAAACGCGGCGCCTTCGCGATGGGCGGTATGGCGGCCTTTATCCCGAGCAAAGACGCCGAGCGCAATCGTCAGGTGCTGAATAAAGTCACCGCCGATAAAGAGCTGGAGGCCAACAATGGCCACGATGGCACCTGGATTGCGCATCCGGGACTGGCGGATACGGCGATGGGCGTCTTTAACCGCGTACTGGGCGAACATCCTAACCAGCTGTTTGTTACCCGCAATGACGACGCGCCGATTACCGCCGAGCAGCTGCTGGCTCCCTGCGAGGGCGAGCGCACCGAAGCCGGCATGCGCGCTAATATCCGCGTGGCGGTGCAGTACATCGAGGCCTGGATCTCCGGCAACGGCTGCGTACCGATTTACGGCCTGATGGAAGATGCGGCGACGGCTGAGATTTCGCGTACCTCTATCTGGCAGTGGATCCATCACCAGAAAACCCTGAACGACGGCACACCGGTTACCAAGGCGCTGTTCCGCCAGTGGCTGGCTGAAGAGCTGATGGTGATTCAGGAAGAGTTGGGGGAACACCGCTTCAGCCACGGTCGCTTTGACGATGCGGCGCGACTGATGGAGCAAATCACCACTTCCGACGAACTGATCGACTTCTTGACGTTGCCAGGTTACCGCCTGCTGGCGTAATTCACCCCATCACAATATGGAGCATCTGCACATGAAAACCCGTACCCAACAAATCGAAGAATTAAACAAAGAGTGGACGAACCCGCGCTGGGAAGGCATTACCCGCCCATATAGCGCGGAAGAGGTGGTGAAGTTACGCGGCTCGGTGAACCCGGAATGCACGCTGGCGCAGCTTGGCGCGGCGAAAATGTGGCGTCTGCTGCATGGTGAAGCGAAAAAGGGTTATATCAACAGCCTTGGCGCGTTAACCGGCGGCCAGGCGCTGCAGCAGGCGAAGGCGGGCATTGAAGCCATCTACTTGTCTGGCTGGCAGGTCGCCGCCGACGCCAACCTGGCCTCCAGTATGTACCCGGATCAATCGTTATACCCGGCTAACTCGGTGCCGTCGGTAGTTGATCGGATCAACAATACCTTCCGTCGCGCCGATCAGATCCAGTGGGCGGCGGGGATTGAGCCGAACGATCCGCGTTTTATCGACTATTTCCTGCCGATCGTCGCCGATGCGGAAGCCGGTTTTGGCGGCGTGCTGAACGCCTTTGAGCTGATGAAATCGATGATTGCGACCGGTGCAGCGGCCGTGCATTTCGAAGACCAGCTGGCGTCGGTGAAGAAGTGCGGACATATGGGCGGCAAGGTGCTGGTGCCGACGCAAGAGGCGATTCAGAAGCTGGTCGCCGCGCGTCTGGCGGCGGATGTGATGGGGGTACCGACGCTGCTTATCGCTCGTACCGACGCCGATGCTGCTGACCTGATTACCTCGGATTGCGATCCATACGATCGCGAGTTTATCTCCGGCGATCGCACCAGCGAAGGTTTCTATCGCACCCATGCCGGAATCGAACAGGCAATCAGCCGCGGCCTGGCCTACGCGCCTTATGCCGATCTGGTATGGTGTGAAACCTCTAAACCGGACATTGAACAGGCACGCCGTTTCGCCGAGGCGATCCACGCCCGCTTCCCGGGCAAGCTGCTGGCCTATAACTGCTCGCCATCCTTTAACTGGAAGAAAAATCTCGACGATAAAACCATCGCCAGCTTCCAGCAGCAGCTGTCGGATATGGGCTATAAATTCCAGTTCATTACCCTGGCGGGTATCCACAGCATGTGGTTCAACATGTTCGACCTGGCTCACGCCTACGCGCAGGGCGAAGGCATGCGTCACTACGTCGAAAAGGTTCAGCAGCCGGAGTTTGCCGCCGGGCCGGAAGGCTACACCTTCGTCTCGCATCAGCAGGAGGTGGGCACCGGGTACTTCGACAAAGTGACCACCATTATCCAGGGGGGGACCTCGTCGGTAACGGCGCTGACCGGCTCGACCGAAGAATCGCAGTTTTAAGCAATGCCCGGTGGCGCTGCGCTTACCGGGCCTACAAAGGTGTAGGCCGGATAAGCTAACGCGCCATCCGGCATGATGTTGTGCCGGATGGGGGAAAGCGATGACGCGTGGCCTGGAACTACTGATTGCCCAAACCATTTTACAGGGATTCGACGCCCAGTACGGGCGTTTTCTGGAAGTCACTTCCGGCGCACAGCAGCGCTTCGAACAAGCGGACTGGCACGCCGTGCAGCAGGCGATGAAGCAGCGTATCCACCTCTACGATCACCACGTGGGTCTGGTGGTAGAACAGCTGCGCTGTATTACCGAAGGGAAAAGTACCGACGTCGATTTTCTTCTGCGGGTGAAACAGCAGTACACCCAACTTTTGCCGGATTACCCTCGCTTTGAAATTGCGGAGAGCTTTTTCAACTCGGTCTACTGCAGACTGTTTGACCACCGCTCGCTGACCCCCGAGCGGCTCTTTATTTTTAGCTCCCAGCCGGAACGTCGTTTTCGCACGATTTCGCGACCGCTGGCGAAGGATTTTTATCCCGAACGCGGCTGGGAATACCTGATGCATAACCTGCTTGCCGATTTGCCGCTGCGCCTGCCGTGGCAAAACAAAGGGCGTGATATCGGTTATATCGTCAGTCATTTACGTGAAGCTCTCGGTGGAGAACTGTTATCGCAGTCGTATCTGCAGGTGGCGAATGAGCTGTTTTATCGTAATAAAGCCGCCTGGCTGGTGGGTAAACTGGTTACGCCGATGGCGACGCTGCCGTTCCTGCTGCCGATACATCGTAGCGATGACGGAGAGCTATTTGTTGATACCTGCCTGACGACCCACGCCGAGGCGAGTATCGTCTTTGGTTTCGCCCGCTCCTATTTCATGGTCTACGCGCCGCTGCCCGCGGCGCTGGTTGAATGGCTGCGCGAGATTCTGCCGGGAAAAACTACCGCCGAGCTGTATATGGCGATTGGCTGTCAGAAGCATGCTAAAACAGAAAGTTATCGCGAGTATCTGCACTATGTTACCCGCAGCGATGAGCAGTTTATCGAAGCGCCGGGCATCCGTGGGATGGTGATGTTGGTATTTACCCTGCCGGGATTCGACCGGGTATTTAAGGTGATTAAAGACCGCTTTGCGCCGCAAAAAGAGATGACCGCCGCCCACGTCCGCGCCTGCTATCAGCTGGTCAAAGAACACGACCGCGTCGGGCGGATGGCGGATACCCAGGAGTTTGAAAACTTCGTGCTCGATAAGCGGCAAATCGCGCCCGAGCTGATGGCGCTGTTGCAGGCGGAAGCGGGGAATAAGTTGACCGACCTCGGCGATCGCATTGCCATCAGCCATCTTTATATTGAACGAAGGATGGTGCCGCTTAATATCTGGCTGGAGCAGGTGGAAGGCCAGGCGCTACGCGACGCGGTAGAAGAGTACGGGAATGCTATTCGCCAACTGGCGGCCGCCAATATCTTCCCCGGCGACATGCTGTTTAAAAACTTCGGCGTCACGCGCCATGGGCGGGTGGTATTCTACGATTATGATGAAATTTGCTACATGACCGAGGTGAATTTCCGCGATATTCCGCCGCCGCGCTATCCGGAAGATGAGCTGGCCAGTGAACCCTGGTATAGCGTGTCCCCGGGCGATGTCTTCCCGGAAGAGTTCCGCCACTGGCTGTGCGCCGATCCGCGGATCGGACCGCTACTGGAGGAGATGCACGCCGATTTACTGCGTGCCGATTACTGGCGTGAACTGCAGACGCGCATTAAAAACGGGCATGTGGAAGATGTGTTCGCTTACCGGCGTAAGCAGCGTTTTAGCGTGCGCTATGGCGCCGACAGTAGGCCGGATAAGGCGTTTACGCCGCCATCCGGCAAGGTGCGCCGATCTGCCTGATGGCGCTACGCTTATCAGGCCTACTCAAAATGCCCCTTTGGGGCATTTTTATTATTTAACCCCGCCGTACGCCAGCGTGACTTCTTTTGCAGCCTTAATAACCAATGCGCCAAGCTCGGTCACCCGATCGTCGGTCATGCGTGAAATTGGCCCGGAGATGGAGATAGCGGCGAACGGCTCGCGGTGTTCGTCGTAAATACAGGAGGCGATACAGCGCAGCCCCAGCGCATGTTCTTCATCATCAAATGAATAGCCGCGTTTACGCGTCTGGGCCAAATCCTCTTTCAAATGTACCGGAGAAACCAGGGTGGCGTGAGTGTAAGCATGCAGCCCTTTCCGATGTAGCAGCGTGGTGACTTCTTCTTCACTCAACTGCGCCAGAAACGCTTTTCCGGCGCCTGACGCGTGCATCGGCAGTTTACCGCCAATCGGCGCCGACATGCGCATCAGCTGTGTACATTGCACCTGGTCGATGATAATCGCCTGATGATCGCTTTTATCCAGCACCGCCAGGTTGACCGTTTCGCCGGAATCTTCCATCAGCTGGCGCAGGATAGGATGGACAATGGCCAGCAGATTGCGGCTTTGCAGGAAGCTGCTGCCGACGACAAACGCATGCGCGCCGATCGCCCAGTGCCCCAGCTCGCCGACCTGGCGCACAAAACCTAGCTGCTGCATGGTGGTGAGCAGACGATGGGTCGTGGAGTTAGGTAGCCCCGCCTGCTGCGCCAGTTCGGTGAGCGCGACGCTGCTATGCGATTCAGAAATCCATTCAAGCAGTTTCAGACCGCGGGTAAGCGACTGAACTTGCCCGCCAGCCTGTGCGGCAGGGGCGGCAGCAGCGGGTTTTCTGCCGCGTTTGGCGGGAACCGGGGTAGCCATGATGAACTCCTTTTTTCTGTATCGTGGAAATGATTTTCGTTTTATTTGGCGATAATGCAATCACAACCAGACTGATCGGAGGAGTGAAGTTGAACTTGTCTCATGTTGCTGCAGGTTTCCTTTTCCAGCAGGGTGGTTTATGCCAGTATGGTTTGTTGGCTTTTTGGTCTGAGTTGAGCGCTGTCGGGAGTCTGTGTGAGTAACAAAGTAGAACAATTACATCAGCAGTTAAAAGAACGCATTCTGGTTCTGGACGGGGGCATGGGCACCATGATCCAGGGCTATCGTCTGAGTGAGCAGGATTTCCGCGGCGAGCGCTTTGCCGATTGGCCGTGCGACCTGAAAGGCAATAACGACCTGCTGGTCCTCAGCAAGCCTGAGGTTATTCGCGAGATCCACGACGCTTATTTCGCCGCCGGCGCGGACATTATCGAGACCAACACCTTCAACTCGACAACCATCGCGATGGCGGATTACCAGATGGAATCCCTGTCGGCGGAAATCAACTTTGCCGCCGCAAAACTGGCCCGCGCCAGCGCCGACGCGTGGACCGCGCGTACGCCGGAAAAACCGCGCTATGTGGCGGGGGTGCTTGGGCCGACCAACCGCACCGCTTCTATTTCTCCGGACGTCAACGATCCGGCCTTTCGGAATATCACGTTCGATCAGCTGGTGGCCGCCTATCGTGAATCCACCAAAGCGCTGGTGGAAGGCGGCTCGGACCTGATTCTGATTGAAACGGTCTTTGACACCCTGAACGCCAAAGCGGCGATTTTCGCGGTAAAAGAAGAATTTGAGGCGCTCGGCGTCGAGCTGCCGATTATGATTTCCGGCACTATCACCGATGCCTCCGGACGTACACTGTCCGGGCAGACGACCGAAGCGTTCTATAATTCGCTGCGCCACGCCGATGCCCTGACCTTCGGCTTAAACTGCGCGCTGGGGCCGGATGAGCTGCGCCAGTACGTGCAGGAGCTTTCGCGGATCGCCGAGTGTTACGTTACCGCGCACCCGAACGCCGGCCTGCCGAACGCCTTCGGTGAATATGATTTGGATGCCGATACCATGGCGGCGCAGATTCGCGAATGGGCGCAGGCTGGTTTCCTTAATATCGTCGGCGGCTGCTGCGGCACCACCCCGGAACATATCGCCGCCATGAGCCGGGCGGTAGAAGGCTTACCGCCGCGCCAGCTGCCGGAACTGCCGGTCGCCTGCCGTCTGTCTGGCCTGGAGCCGCTGAACATCGGCGATGATAGTTTGTTCGTCAACGTGGGTGAGCGGACCAACGTCACCGGCTCCGCTAAATTTAAGCGCTTAATCAAAGAAGAGAAATACAGCGAAGCGCTGGACGTGGCGCGTCAGCAGGTGGAAAGCGGCGCGCAGATTATCGATATCAACATGGATGAGGGGATGCTCGATGCCGAAGCGGCGATGGTGCGTTTCCTCAACCTGATAGCGGGTGAACCGGATATTGCCCGCGTGCCGATTATGATCGACTCCTCCAAGTGGGAAGTCATCGAAAAAGGGCTCAAGTGCATTCAGGGCAAGGGCATCGTTAACTCGATCTCGATGAAAGAGGGCGTCGAACCCTTTATTCATCACGCTAAGCTGGTTCGCCGCTACGGCGCGGCAATGGTGGTCATGGCCTTTGATGAAGTAGGCCAGGCCGATACCCGCGAGCGCAAAATCGAAATTTGCCGCCGCGCCTACAAAATCCTCACCGAAGAGGTCGGCTTCCCGCCGGAAGATATCATCTTCGACCCTAACATTTTTGCCGTCGCTACCGGTATTGAAGAGCACAACAACTACGCTCAGGACTTTATCGGCGCCTGTGAAGACATCAAACGCGAGCTGCCGCATGCGCTGATTTCCGGCGGCGTCTCCAACGTGTCGTTCTCGTTCCGCGGTAACGATCCGGTACGTGAAGCGATCCACGCCGTCTTCCTCTACTACGCTATCCGCAACGGTATGGATATGGGCATCGTCAATGCCGGCCAGCTGGCAATATACGACGATCTGCCTGGCGAGCTGCGCGATGCGGTCGAAGATGTAATTCTTAACCGCCGCGAAGACAGTACCGAAAGATTACTTGAGCTGGCGGAAAAATATCGCGGCAGCAAAGCGGACGATAGCACGAACGCTCAGCAGGCGGAATGGCGCAGCTGGGACGTGAAAAAGCGTCTTGAATACTCGCTGGTCAAAGGCATTACCGAATTTATCGAGCAGGATACTGAAGAGGCGCGCCAGCAGGCCGAACGCCCAATCGAGGTGATTGAAGGGCCGCTGATGGATGGCATGAACGTCGTCGGCGACCTGTTCGGTGAAGGCAAAATGTTCCTGCCGCAGGTAGTAAAATCCGCGCGGGTGATGAAACAGGCGGTGGCCTACCTCGAACCTTACATCGAAGCTAGCAAAGAACAGGGCTCCAGCAACGGTAAGATGGTGATCGCCACCGTGAAAGGCGATGTGCACGATATTGGTAAAAACATCGTCGGCGTAGTGCTGCAGTGCAACAACTACGAAATTATCGATCTCGGCGTGATGGTGCCGGCAGAGAAAATCCTGCGTACCGCGCGCGAAGAAAACGCCGATCTGATTGGCCTCTCCGGGCTTATCACGCCGTCGCTGGACGAAATGGTCAACGTGGCTAAAGAGATGGAGCGTCAGGGCTTCACTATCCCGCTGCTGATTGGCGGAGCGACGACCTCGAAAGCCCATACCGCGGTGAAAATCGAGCAGAACTACAGTGGCCCGACGGTTTACGTGCAGAACGCCTCGCGTACCGTAGGAGTGGTTTCAGCCCTGCTGTCGGCAACCCAGCGCGATGATTTTGTCGCCCGTACCCGTAAAGAGTATGAAACCGTGCGAATCCAGCACGGGCGTAAAAAACCGCGCACGCCGCCGGTGACTCTGCAGGCGGCGCGGGAAAACGATCTGGCGTTTGACTGGGAGAGCTACACTCCGCCGGTGGCCCATCGTCTGGGCGTGCAGGAGGTGGAAGCCAGCATCGAAACGCTGCGTAACTACATCGACTGGACGCCGTTCTTTATGACCTGGTCGCTGGCGGGCAAATATCCGCGTATCCTGGAAGATGAAGTGGTGGGTGAAGAGGCGCAGCGCCTGTTTAAAGACGCCAACGATTTGTTGGATAAACTCAGCGCCGAAAAAACGCTAAACCCGCGCGGCGTGGTCGGGCTGTTCCCGGCTAACCGCGTTGGCGACGATGTGGAAATCTATCGTGATGAAACCCGTACCCACGTGCTAACGGTCAGCCATCACCTGCGCCAGCAAACCGAGAAGGTCGGCTTCGCGAACTACTGCCTCGCCGATTTTGTCGCGCCGAAGCAGAGCGGTAAAGCGGACTACATCGGGGCTTTCGCGGTAACCGGCGGGCTGGAAGAAGACGCGCTGGCGGAAGCCTATGAAGCGCAGCACGACGACTATAACAAGATCATGGTTAAGGCCATCGCCGACCGTCTGGCGGAAGCCTTCGCCGAGTATCTGCATGAGAAAGTGCGTAAGGTTTACTGGGGCTATGCGGCCAATGAGAACCTCAGCAATGAAGAGCTGATCCGCGAAAATTACCAGGGGATCCGCCCGGCGCCCGGTTATCCGGCCTGCCCGGAACACACCGAGAAAGCGACCATCTGGGAACTGTTGGATGTGGAAGCGCATACCGGCATGAAGCTCACCGAGTCCTTCGCCATGTGGCCTGGCGCATCGGTTTCCGGCTGGTACTTCAGCCATCCTGATAGTAAGTACTTCGCCGTAGCGCAGATCCAGCGCGACCAGGTGGAAGATTACGCCCTGCGTAAAGGGATGACGGCGGCGGAAGTTGAGCGTTGGCTTGCACCTAACCTCGGCTATGATGCTGACTAACGAAATATGTTTCGTTACAACAAACAGGGCGCTCTTTGAGCGCCTTGTCTCTTTATTGAAGTTAACCCCTTATACTGAAGGGAGGTTTAAACCTCAGGAACACTTATAACGATAAGGAGAAGCTGATTCTGTGTTAACGCTGTTACACCTACTTTCCGCCGTAGCCCTACTGGTGTGGGGTACCCATATTGTGCGCACCGGCGTGATGCGCGTCTTTGGCGCGCGCCTGCGTACCGTGCTCAGCAGCAGCGTGGAGAAAAAACCGCTCGCCTTCTGCGCGGGGATTGGCGTCACCGCGCTGGTGCAGAGCAGCAATGCCACCACCATGCTGGTGACGTCGTTTGTTGCTCAGGATCTGGTCGCGCTGGCGCCAGCGCTGGTTATGGTGCTGGGTGCGGATGTGGGGACGGCGCTGATGGCGAGGGTACTGACCTTCGACCTCTCCTGGCTATCGCCGCTGCTGATATTTATCGGCGTTATTTTCTTCCTCGGCCGTAAACAGACCCGCGCGGGTCAGCTTGGGCGGGTCGGTATCGGCCTTGGACTTATCCTGCTGGCGCTGGAGCTCATCGTCCAGGCGGTGCATCCGATTACCCAGGCCAACGGTGTACAGGTGATTTTCGCCTCGCTGACCGGCGATATCATGCTGGATGCGCTGATTGGCGCCGTGTTCGCCATTATCAGTTACTCCAGCCTGGCGGCCGTGCTGCTGACCGCAACGTTAACCGGCACCGGGGTGATCTCTTTCCCGGTGGCGCTATGCCTGGTCATCGGCGCTAACCTCGGCTCAGGCCTGCTGGCGATGCTCAACAACAGCGGCGCCAATGCGGCGGCGCGGCGCGTGGCGCTCGGCAGCCTGCTGTTCAAGCTGGTGGGGAGCTTGATAATTTTGCCATTTGTGCACGTACTGGCTGATGTCATGCACAAATTGCCGCTGGAAGAGTCGGAGCTGGTTATCTACTTCCACGTCTTCTACAACCTGATCCGCTGCGTGGCGATGGTGCCGTTCGCCGGGCCGATGGCGAACCTGTGTAAGCGCCTGATCCGCGATGAGCCGGAGCTGGATAACCATCTCAAGCCGAAGCATCTGGATCCCTCGGCGCTGGATACGCCGGCGCTGGCGTTGGCCAATGCCGCCCGTGAGACCTTGCGTATCGGCGACGCCATGGAGCAGATGCTGGAAAGCCTGCGCAAGGTGATGCACGGCGAGCCGCGCGAAGAGAAAGAGCTGCGGCGGATGGCGGACGATATCAACGTGCTGTATACGGCTATCAAGCTCTACCTGGCGCGGATGCCGAAGGACGAGCTGGCGGAAGAGGAGTCTCGCCGCTGGGCGGAAATTATCGAGATGTCGCTCAACCTGGAGCAGGCGTCTGACATCGTCGAGCGAATGGGCAGCGAGATCGCCGATAAATCACTGGCGGCGCGGCGCGCATTTTCCGTCGAGGGGCTAAAAGAGCTGGATGCGTTATACGAGCTGCTGCTCAGTAACCTGCAGCTGGCAATGTCGGTCTTCTTTTCCGGCGACGTGCCGAGCGCCCGTCGGTTGCGCCGCAGTAAGCACCGTTTTCGTATTCTTAACCGCCGTTACTCGCATGCGCATGTTGACCGCCTGCATCAGCAAAACGTGCAGAGTATCGAAACCAGTACGTTGCATCTGGCGCTGTTGGGCGATATGAAGCGTCTGAACTCGTTGTTCTGCGCTGTTGCCTATAGCGTGATGGAGCAGCCGGATGAAGACGACGAGCGGGATGATTATTAGCAGGATTTACGCTGGGTAGCCCGGATAAGGCGCAACGCGCCGCTATCCGGGTAATGTTCGTCAAACTAGTCTAGAAACGGTGGCCCGCGGCCAGGGTTACCGCTTCTTCTCCCGCTTTGAACAACAGCGTCGGGTTCGGGCCGCCGAGCGTGGCGTGTCCGTCGCTGACCTGAATCCAGTTCCCCTCCGGCAGGCCAATCACCGTTAATTCCGGCGCCACGACCAGCAATTCGCGAATACGTTGCTCACGGGTCTCACCCTGATGCCCGGTCGGCAGCGCGTTAGTGAAGTGCGGGTTAATCTGCAGCGGGAACAGCCCTAACGCGTCAAACCCCTGAGGATCGACAATCGGCATATCGTTGGTGGTACGAATGGTCGGGCAGGCGAGGTTAGAACCCGCGCTCCAGCCGATATACAACGCCCCGCGTTTGACGACATCGACAATCGGCGCCAGCAGCCCGCGGCTGCGACACTCTTTCAGAAGCTGGAAGGTGTTCCCGCCGCCGACGATGACCATCTCGGTACTTTCAATGGCGGCGATAGGGTCGGCGACGCTGTGAATACCGGTCACGCTGACGCCCATGGGCGCCATGACTGCGGCGGCTTTGGCGGTGTAATCATCCCAGCTTTGCGTCACCCCGGCGAAGGGAATAAATACCGCCGAGCGGCGGCCTTTGACCTGGCCGGCAATCAGCGGCAGCGCATGTTCCATCCAGGCTTTGCCCGGTAGCGTTGAGTTACTCAGTAACAGCAGTTCCATCTTTTCATCCTGTGTAAGCATGTCATTTGACGCAGATTCTATCATTGGCCCGGCCTTGAGGCGCTGATATGGCTCACGGTGCAGGCAAGCTGAATGTTATTATCGGGGCCGAAAGCGCAGATGCTAACCACCCCGGAGACGACCTATGAACAATGAAATACCGCTGAAATATTATGACATCGTGGATGAGTACTCGACGGAGTGCGCGGAAGCGGTAAAAGAGTCCGAGCGCGATTGTCTGGCGCATTACTTCCAACTGCTGATTACGCGCTTAATGAATAATGAGGAGATCAGCGAGGAAGCGCAGCAGGAGATGGCCCGTGAAGCAGGCATTGCCGAACAGCGTATCGACGATATCGCCAATTTCCTCAATCAATGGGGTAATGAATAACGTCATCCCTGTTTTTTATCGCCAGTAAGGTGAGGTATATTTCGCTGTCAAAGGAGAAACTATGCTGACCGACTCATCTACTCGATTAAATAAATACATCAGCGAAAGCGGGATTTGCTCGCGTCGCGAAGCGGACCGCTTTATTGAACAAGGCAACGTCTTTATCAACGGTAAGCGCGCCGCCATTGGCGATCAGGTGAAGCCGGGCGATGTGGTGAAAGTCAACGGTCAGCTGATTGAGCCGCGAGAAGCCGATGATTTGGTGTTGATTGCGCTGAATAAGCCGGTGGGTATCGTCAGCACTACCGAAGATGGCGAGCGCGATAATATCGTCGACTTCGTGAACCACAGTAAACGCGTGTTCCCGATTGGCCGTCTCGATAAAGACTCTCAGGGGTTAATTTTCCTGACCAACCATGGCGATCTGGTGAACAAAATCCTGCGCGCCGGCAACGATCATGAAAAAGAGTATCTGGTCACCGTCGATAAGCCGGTTACCGATGAGTTTATTCGTGGAATGGGCGCGGGAGTGCCGATTCTCGGTACCGTGACCAAAAAATGTAAGGTCAAGAAAGAAGCGCCTTTCGTGTTCCGCATCACGCTGGTTCAGGGGTTAAACCGCCAGATCCGTCGCATGTGCGAGCATTTCGGCTATGAAGTCATGAAGCTGGAGCGGACGCGCATTATGAACGTTAGCCTGACGGGCATTCCGCTGGGCGAGTGGCGCGATTTAACCGATGATGAGCTGATCGATCTTTTCAAGCTGATTGAAAACTCCTCTTCCGAAGCGAAGCCAAAAGCTAAACCGAAGGCCAAAGCGGCGACCGCCGGCATCAAGCGCCCGGTGGTGAAGATGGAAAAAACCAACGAGAAAGGCCGCCCGGCCTCGAACGGTAAACGTTTCGCTCAGCCGGGACGTAAAAAGAAAGGCCGCTAACGCCTGCCGCGGGTCGGCGTATTCGCCGACCACGAAAATGTCGCTTCTTTGTCTACTTTGTAAGCCTGCTGCTTTTTCACCTGGCGGGCTTTCTTCGCTTCCGCTTCGCGCAGCGCCATCAGCTTATCGATATATTCCTTTTTCACGCTGTTCGTTTCCGCATTGCTCAGCGGGCGGCCGTGCGCGATACGCGCGCGGTCCAGCAGCGTCTTCAATTCGCGCTGTTCGCGCTCGGTCATCTCGTTTTGTGTAATGCGGGGGAGTGCCATGGTGGTGCCCTCAATCAGACCAGAGAGTCCAGTGTACGGCAATCGGCGCAAAATAGAACTAATCCGGAAAATGCCTCGCAGAATATTTGCTGAGTGGGTGACCGATGACGTTGTCTGGATTAGCGTAGCAGCATGGTTTATGTGGTCATCCGCAAACTTATTTTTGCGCGATTTGTGTATAAAATTTTATACAAGGATGTGGTATGTTGAATCAGGGGCAAAGTTTACGAAGTATTGTCTGGATGGGGTCTTCCTTTGATGATTTGCGCCAATTTCCTGAGGAGGTCCGCCGGGATGCCGGTTTCCAGCTTTACCGTTTACAGGCGGGGTTAGAAGCTGCTGATTGGAAAGCGATGCCTCAGTTGGGGAGATGTGTGGAGGAAATACGGTTACGCCATTATTCCGGCGCTTATCGGGTGATTTACCTGGCTCGTTTTGAGGCAGAGGTTTACGTCCTGCACTGTTTTAACAAAAAAACTCGACGTACCGCCGAACATGAAAAACAAATTGTCAGAAGCCGTTTGCAGCTTATACCGCAGGAACACAGGAGTCGTAAATGAATCGTAAGACAGTGGATGGCATCCGTCACGTGACGACAGCAGAGACGAATATTTTCAGTGAACTCGGCTTTGATGACTGTGAAGCGGAGCGGTTAAGGACGCAAGCGGAACAAGAAGTCGAACAACTGATGCTCCTGAAGCGGCAACTCATGCAGGAAATTGCTGAGTGGATAGATGAAAATCAATTGAAGCAAGCGGATGCCGCAGCGAAGTTGAATATTTCACGCCCGCGTATTTCAGATGTGGTAAACCAGAAAACCAGTAAGTTTACCCTTGATGCATTGGTCATGATGTTAATGAAGTTAGGCAAGCCGGTGAGTTTACTGGTGGGATAAACCAAACGTCCGGGCATATGGCCCGGACGTATACCGATTAGCTCTGGTTGCCTTTTTTGGTCGTCGGCTTACCGGACCAGTAACCTGCCAGCAGCGAGCCGGAAAGGTTATGCCATACCGAGAACAGCGCGCCGGGCAGGGCGGCCAGCGGGCCGAAGTAGATTTTCCCGAGGGCCGCGGCGAGGCCAGAGTTCTGCATACCCACTTCGATCGCCAGGGTGCGGCAGGTGGATTCATCAAAACCGAACAGGCGCCCGCCCCAGTAGCCGCCGAGCAGGCCGATGGCGTTATGCAGGATCACCGCCACGATAACCACCAGCCCCACCGAAGCGATATGCGATGCGGAACCGGCGACCACGGCGCTGATAATCGCCAGAATGCACAGCATGGAGAAGGCGGGAAGGAAGGGTTCCACCGCCTTTACCACTTTTGGCAACAGGTGATGGACAATCAGACCGAGGCCGATTGGGATCACCACGATTTGCAGGATGCTTAGCAGCATGCCCATCACATCGACCTGAATGTGCGCATCAACGTACAGGCGCGTCAGCAGCGGCGTGGCGACCACGCCAACCAGTGTCGAAACGGAAGAGATGGTTACCGACAGCGCGACATCGCCTTTCGCCAGATAGATCATGACGTTGGAAGCGGTTCCGCTGGCGACGCTGCCGACCAGCACCATCCCGGCGGAGAGCTCTGGCGGCATGTGGAACAGCAGCGCCAGTACCCAGGCGGCGAGCGGCATCACCAGGTAATGCAGAAAAATTCCCGCTGCGACCGGCGCAGGTCGTGACAGCACGCGCTTGAAATCGTCCAGCTTCAAATGGACGCCCATGCCAAACATAATCAGCATCAGCAGCGTGGTGACCCACGGGCCGATAGGGGTAAAAGTGGTTGGCGTGTAATAAGCCAATACGGAGAGCAGCAGCGCCCATAACGGGAACAGCCGCGTAAGCGTGGCGAGCATAGTGTATTCCTTGCGACAGTGTTTGTTGTGTTGATGTTGTTATAAAAAAGCCGGGTTCGAGCCCGGCTATAGGTATTTTTTATCGCGCAAAAGAATATTATTCAAACAAATTATGATGCAGCTTCTGCACCACTTTCTCCGCGTCGTCGCCAGGCACCAGGAAGCACAGGTTGTGGCTGGAGGCGCCGTAGCAAATCATGCGGATATTGAACGGTTCCAGTACGCCGAATACCTCTTTACCGACGCCGCAGGCTTTCGATAATTCATTGCCGATCAGGGCGACCAGCGCCAGGTTTTCTTCCACTTCGACGCGGCACAGCGAAGAGAGCTCGGTCAGCAGCGCCTGGGTCAGCAGGGTATCGCCAGCGGAGGTTGAACCGGTGGTGTCCATGGTCAGCGCAATGCTCACTTCCGAAGTGGTGATCAGATCGACGGAAATATTATGCCGCGCCAGAATACCGAACACTTCGGCCAGGAAGCCGCGGGAGTGCAGCATATGCAGGCTGTGCAGGGTCAGCAGCGTTTGACGACGACGCAGCGCCAGCGCGCGGAACAGCGGTGGATTTTCGGTTTTATGACAGACCATCGTGCCGCCGGCTTTAGGTTCTTTGCTGGAGCCGACGAATACCGGGATATCGCTGCGTACGGCGGGCAGCAGGGTGGCCGGATGCAATACCTTGGCCCCGAACGTGGCCATCTCCGCGGCTTCAGCGAAAGCGATCACATCGATGCGCTTCGCCGCTGGCGCGACGCGCGGGTCGGTTGTGTAGATGCCAGGGACATCGGTCCAGATATCGACACGGCTGGCGTTTAAGGCCTCGCCGAGTAGCGCTGCGGTGTAATCGCTGCCGCCGCGGCCAAGGGTGGTGGTACGGCCTTTGGCTTCGCTGCCGATAAAGCCCTGGGTAATCACCAGGCCTTCTTCCAGGCGCGGCGCCAGTTGTTGTTGCGTCAGTTCCGCCAGCGCGGCGATATCCGGTTCGGCGCGGCCGAAACGATCGTTGGTACGCATCACTTTGCGTACGTCGAACCACTGCGCCGCGATACCGCGTTCGCGCAGGATCTCAACGAACAGTAAGGTGGACATCAGTTCCCCGTGGCTCACCAGTTCATCGGTCAAGGCTTCCGAGCTGGCCAGCGAGGCGGCTTCCGCCAGGGTCGTAATGTTTTCCAGCAGACGCTCGATCTCTTCGCGAATAACGTTGGGATAACGTAAACGCTCCAGAATATTGAACTGGATTTGGCGCATTTCATCGAGCTTAGCGAAGCGTTCGGTGGGTTCCAGCCCTGCCGCTAAAGCAACTAAGATATTGGTAACGCCAGCCGATGCGGATAACACCACTACGCGGGTATTCGCATCCAGCAGCGCGACGTCGACGCTACGGTTCATCGCGTCGAAATCGGCCACGCTGGTGCCGCCGAACTTAGCAACAACTAAATCTGTCATAACAACCTCGTGTCAGGGGGCCTGACTTATTAAAACGATTCCTGAACAACCGCTCCTGGTTCGGGCTGGAAATAACCGGAGCGCTACAAAATGTCTTAATAAGCCAGGCCAAATTAACTCAGCCATGGCACAAGGGAAGAGCGAAAAGTAGGGTGGGCGCAGAGCGATAAACAAACTACGATGTCACCCAGAAGTGCTCCACCTTGTAGACCCGTTCGCCGATGACGCGCATCGGTTCGCGAGTATGAAACGCCCGACTGCGAACGCTTCTGGTGACAACCCAGGGGATTCAGCCCCTGTGGCCGGCGACAGACTTAACCAGATGCCTGTGCGCCTCGGCGTTGCTCCCCCTCACGTATTTTCCCCGGACTGGTTCCTCCAATACGGTTACCTGGGCAACGCACCTCTTCTGGCAATTACTGACGTCTTTCACTATGCCTGGGGAGAGACTGGTCATTATACCCCCCAACGATACTCTTCGCTGTAGCGTGAAATGCGCGAGCAATACATACCTACGGTTCCGTAGGCAGTTCAGCTATATAAAGGCTTCCGGACGGGTATGTCAACGACAGGGTTATGCGGATTTTTCATGCATCGGCGGATAACAGAAAAATGCCTAATGATCGCTATAATATGGGGGCTCTTTACCCTATTTCTGACCCCCGTCAACGGCATAACACAAAAATCATCACAATTTTCCGCCGCTGAGGCTACAATCGACCGAAGTCACATTTTCAAATCAGAAGAGTATTGCTAATGAAAAATATCAACCCAACGCAGACCGCTGCATGGCAGGCATTACAGAAACACTTCGATGAAATGAAAGACGTCACTATCAGCGAGCTTTTCGCCAAAGATAGCGATCGTTTCTCTAAATTCTCCGCCACTTTTGACGATCTGATGCTGGTGGATTTCTCCAAGAACCGCATCACTGAAGAGACACTGTCTAAGCTGCAGGATCTGGCGAAAGAGACCGATCTGGCCGGTGCTATCAAGTCGATGTTCTCCGGCGAAAAAATTAACCGTACCGAGGACCGCGCGGTACTGCACGTCGCGCTGCGCAACCGCAGCAATACGCCGATTGTGGTTGATGGCAAAGATGTGATGCCGGAAGTCAACGCGGTGCTGGAGAAGATGAAAGCCTTCTCTGAAGCAATTATCTCCGGTAGCTGGAAAGGCTACACCGGCAAACCGATCACCGACGTGGTGAACATCGGTATCGGCGGTTCAGACCTCGGCCCGTTCATGGTGACCGAAGCGCTGCGCCCGTATAAAAACCATCTCAACATGCACTTCGTTTCCAACGTAGACGGCACCCATATCGCCGAAGTGTTGAAAGCGGTGAATCCGGAAACCACGCTGTTCCTGGTGGCTTCCAAAACCTTCACTACTCAGGAAACCATGACCAACGCCCACAGCGCGCGTGACTGGTTCCTGGCGACCGCGGGTGACGAGAAACACGTAGCGAAACACTTCGCGGCGCTCTCCACCAACGGTAAAGCGGTTGGCGAGTTCGGTATCGATACGGCTAACATGTTTGAATTCTGGGACTGGGTTGGCGGTCGTTACTCCCTGTGGTCCGCCATCGGCCTGTCTATCATTCTGTCCGTTGGCTTCGATAACTTCGTCCAGCTGCTGTCCGGCGCCCACGCCATGGACAAACACTTCTCCACCACCCCGGCTGAGAAAAACCTGCCGGTACTGCTGGCGCTGATCGGTATCTGGTACAACAATTTCTTCGGCGCCGAAACCGAAGCGATTCTGCCGTACGATCAGTACATGCACCGCTTTGCCGCTTACTTCCAGCAGGGCAACATGGAATCCAACGGTAAGTACGTTGACCGTAACGGCAACGTCGTGGATTACCAGACTGGCCCAATCATCTGGGGCGAGCCGGGGACTAACGGTCAGCACGCGTTCTATCAGCTGATCCACCAGGGCACCAAAATGGTACCGTGCGATTTCATCGCGCCGGCTATCACCCATAACCCGCTGTCTGACCACCATCAGAAACTGCTGTCTAACTTCTTCGCCCAGACTGAAGCGCTGGCCTTTGGTAAATCCCGCGAAGTGGTTGAGCAGGAATATCGCGACCAGGGTAAAGACCCGGCTCAGCTTGAGCACGTGGTGCCGTTCAAAGTGTTCGAAGGCAACCGTCCGACCAACTCCATCCTGCTGCGTGAGATCACCCCGTTCAGCCTGGGCGCATTGATTGCGCTGTATGAGCACAAAATCTTCACCCAGGGCGCGATCCTCAATATCTTCACCTTCGATCAGTGGGGCGTTGAGCTGGGTAAACAGCTGGCTAACCGTATCCTGCCGGAACTGAAAGATGGCGCAGACGTTAGCAGCCACGACAGCTCTACCAACGGCCTGATTAACCGTTATAAAGCCTGGCGCGCGTAAGTGTTGCGCAATTAAGCCTGAATGCCGACCCTCGGGTCGGCATTTTTATTTATAGCCGCCGCAGCAGCCTCGCGGGATTGCCCGCCCAAACGCCTTTCTCGGTGATGGATTTTGTCACCACGCTCCCGGCGCCGATGACCACGCCATCGCAGATACTCACCGCCAGAATGGTGGCGCCGCTGCCGATAGACACGTCATTGCCGATTTCAATGCGCCCCCAACTGTCGCGGTCGGCATTCGGTTTGCCATCGCGGAACAAGTCGTTGGCGAACATCACGCCGTGGCCGATAAAACAACGTTGGCCGATGGTGACGTACTCGCAGATAAAACTGTGGGACTGGATTTTGCTGTCCGCGCCGATGCGCGTGTGTCCCTGAATCTCGACGAACGGCCCGACGAAGACGTTATCGCCGAGCTGGCAACCATAGAGGTTGGCGGGCTGGTATATGACCACGTTTTCGCCGCAGATGACGTTGTGAACGCCGGTATCGCGAAGCGTAAAAGGGGGAATATTTGGCTTATTCGACATACTGCGTTCCTCATTCAGATCTCATCGTATAGTGCCTGTAAAATGAGCAAGGAGGAACGGCGAAAAACGGTGGGGAAGGAGGCTGGAGGTTTCCCCCCAGCCGGGTGATTAACGAGCGAAGGCGATGGCTTCGATTTCGACACCGGCGTCTTTCGGCAGTCTGGCGACCTCTACGCAGGAACGCGCCGGAAAAGCGGCCTGATGTTCGGTAAAGAAGGCCTCATAGGCGGCGTTGATGGCGGCAAAATCCTGCAGGTCTTTGACAAACACCGTGGTTTTAACGATCTGCCCGACCGTGAGTCCTGCAGCTTCAACGATGGCTTTCACATTTTCCAGCGATTGCCGCGCCTGTTCGGCGATATCGCCTGGCATGGTGCCGTCCAGCGGATTAATCGGCAGCTGACCGGAGGTGATGGTCATCGCGCCGAGATTAACGCCCTGCACGTACGGGCCGATAGCGGCAGGCGCGTCAGCGGTGGTAATAATCATACGGTTTATCCTTCAAACGGTTACATAAAATAATTTAACAACACCAGCGAGCCGACGCCGCTCACTACCACCCATACCAGGCCTAAACGGAAGCTGGCGAGCGTGCAGATAATGGCGGCAATCACCTTCGGATTCTTTAAGTCAAACTCCATACTGGAATTCACGCTCAGGATCTGAATGGTGATAATGGCCGGCAGGACGGTGACCGGGACGAAGCGCAGCGTTTTGGTCACCCGCTCGGACATCTGGATTTTTCCGGCCAGGCCGATAAACGAAAATCGGATCAGAAAGGTCACGGCGGCCATCCCCAAAGTCAGGGCGATAAAGTAGCTATTATTCATGTTCCAGCGCCTCCACGAGCGGCATCCCGGATTTGGCTTTTGCTGCCTGTTTACGTTCTTCAGCCAGGTCGACGCACAGTCCGGCGAGCACGCCAAGCACTGACGCGACGACAATGCCCAGCGAGTAGGGCAGGATGACCAACAGCACGCCGGAGACGGCGGCCACCACGGCGGCGACGGTGCAGGCCTGGCTTTTTATTTGCGGCACCACGATAGCGATAAAAGCGGCGACCATGGCGAAATCCAGACCGTACTTTTCAATGTTCGGGAAGGAAGCGCCGACCAGCGCGCCGAGGAAATCCGCCAGTACCCAAATTGCCCAGAAGGTGATCATCGCCGAACCATAAAACAGATACTTATCCTGCTTATTGCCTTCCATCTCTTTGACGGTGGTGGCGTACACTTCGTCGGTCAGCGCGTAGGACATAAAGCATTTTTTAAAGAATGATGCTTCACGGACGGTACCGGAAATAGAGGCGCTGTACAGTACATGACGTAGATTAATTATTAATGTGGTGAATATAATAACCCCGAGCGTGGCGCCGGTTTTAAGCATATTTAATGCCAGCATTTGCGCCGAACCGGCAATAACAATCGCCGACCACGCCGTGCTCTGCCAGACGCTCATGCCCGCGCTAACGCTTAATGCGCCGACAATAAATGAAAATGGAAAGTCGCCGATGCACAGCGGCATAATAGCGCTGGCGCCGCGTAAGATGACTTTTTTATTCATCTGCTATACCTGCTAATTTATAAATAATAGTGTGGGTAGGGTAGGTTAATCGGGGCCTGATTGTTCAGGCCCGTTAAATATTGTTATTTAGCGACCATGATACTGATGATTTCTTTATCTGTGAGGGTCATTGGTTTAATCACCAGGCGGCACAGGTTATTAATAGTCTGCTCGACATCAGCGCAGACAATACCGTCATTGGCGCCAGCGCAGCTATTTTGCATTGCCATCAGTACCGCCTTAAAGGCGCTGGATACCACAGATGAGACTTTCATCGCACAGCTATTAGAGGCGCCATCACAAATCATGCCGGTAATATCGCTGACCATATTAATAATCGCGGTATTAATGGTGTTGATGTCGCGAGTAAATAGCCAGGCCATCCCGGCGGCGGCGCCCATGGCGGCGGTTGAGGCCGCGCATAGCGCAGATAAGCGCGTATAACGAGAATGAATTGAGATGGCGGTGAGATGAGATAGAGACAAAGCGCGCGCCAGGGTCTCTTCATCGGCGCCGAGATGCTCAGCAACCACCACTACCGGCATGGTTGCCGTAATGCCCTGATTGCCTGAGCCGAAGTTAGACATTGCGACCACCGGCGCGCCGCCCATGCGGGCATCTGAAGCGGCGACGGTGTTGATGATCACCTTGCTTAACAGATCGTTGCTCATCAGGCCATTTTTCACGGCGTCAGAAAAGGTACCGTTAATGTTCAGGCCATATTTTTTGGTTTTGCCTTCTGCCGCCAGCGCGGAGTTTAAGCGCGCGGCTTCGAGAATAAAGCGAATATCATTAAAGTCGACGCTATTAATAAAGTCGTAAGCCTGTTGTAGCGAAAAATTGGGCAGCGTTTCGTGCCGGGCGCGCGCATTCTGTTTTTCGCTTAGTGGCTGCGGCTGGCCATTAATATAAAGTTCGACCACGTTAGTGTGGGTTCCTTTTACTACGACACGACAGGTGTTTTCGCCATCAGAGAGAGTTAGATCCAGATGAATAAAGTCCGGGGTCTCTTTGACGGTAATATCAACGGCATGATTGGCGATCAACTTCTGCGCCATTTCGACGTGTAGCGGGGTGATATCTTCCAGCGTTTTTAATCCCTTTTGCGGATCGCCGCCAAATGCGCCAATTGCGGCGGCTAGCGCTACACCGCAAACGGTGGTGCCGGGAATAGTAACACCCATCGCGTTTTTATAGAGATTGGCGGAAATAAAACCGCTAATTCTGGTGCAAGGCTGATCCAGATATTGTGCGGCGTAGGCGGCAGCGAAGGAAATAGCGACGGGTTCAGTACAACCTAATGCCGGGGCAACTTCTTGTTTGAGCCATTTTACGTACAGGGAAGCGTTATCGGTGTTCATAATGATTTAATGTCCAAAATTAAATTTTATTCAGCTGCGATAATGCTAAGACAAAGGATGAGAAAAATCTTACCCTAATAGCCATATAAATAATGCGGATTAGAGAAAAAATTTATCTTGTGGCAGGTTTTAAGATATAACTGTTTCAAATGGTAAATTCTTTAAATTTCAGTTGTTTATTTGGTTTTGTCCTAAGCGTAACGGATGATTTAGTTAACTTGCTCACAGCATTGTAGGAAGTAAAATTTTCTCTTAGTTGCATTTACCGCGTTGAAGGACCGATGCTGCTCGCAAAGTGAAGTAGATCTGGATCACACTTTTGCGCTATACAGATCAATAACGTTCATGCATTTGAGGTGTCACTATGCCGTCGGTATATCGTCCGCTGGTTAATTTTGTTGCGAAGGCCATGCAGGCCGTGCTCAACCTGGCGCTATTGTGCCTGGGAATTATTCTGGTGGTGTTCCTGGGAAAGGAGACCCTGCATCTGGCGCACGTGCTGTTTACGCCGGAGCCGGTGAGTAAGTACAAGCTGGTCGAAGGGCTGGTGGTTTATTTTCTCTACTTCGAATTTATCGCGTTGATTGTGAAATACTTTGAGTCCGGTTTTCACTTCCCGCTGCGTTATTTCGTCTATATCGGCATTACCGCGATTGTACGGCTTATTATCGTCGACCATGAGTCGCCAATGGCGGTGCTGATTTACTCTGCGGCGATCCTTATCCTGGTGATTACCCTGTGGTTGTGTAATTCCAACCGCCTGAAACGGGAATAAAAAAAGCGGCCTCCAGGGCCGCTTGACCGACAATCACAAATGAAATTTATGTAGGGTCCAGTAGAGGATTGCAGTGGCATTTGCCCTACTTTTTCAGGGAGAGGTGGGCTGCCGTACCCGGTTGGGGTCGTGTACCACATCCCACCCTCTCTGAAATTTGGGGCGATAAAACAAGGGTCTAACATGATGAAACTTAACCTTTCACCCCGCCCGCCGTCAGGCCGTTGACCAACCAACGCTGAGCCAGCAGGAAGACGACGGTAATCGGAATCGCCGACAGTACCGCCGCCGCGGCGAAGTCACCCCACAGGTAGTTCTGCGGATTGAGATACTGCTGCATCCCCACCGCCAGGGTATAGCTGTTCACATCGCGTAGCAGCAACGAGGCCACCGGCACTTCGGTAATCGCGGCGATGAACGACAGAATAAACACGACCGCCAGAATCGGCACCGACAGCGGCAGCAGCACCAGGCGGAAGGCCTGCCACGGAGTGGCGCCATCCAGCGCGGCCGCTTCTTCCAGTGAACCATCGATAGTTTCGAAGTAGCCCTTAATCGTCCAGACGTGCAGCGCGATACCGCCCATATAGGCGAAGATCACCCCGCCGTGAGTGTTGAGGCCGACGAAAGGCAGATACTGACCGAGGCGGTCGAACAACGCATACAGCGCCACCAACGACAGTACCGCCGGGAACATCTGGAAAATCAACATCCCTTTGAGCAACGTCGCTTTACCCGGGAAGCGCATACGGGCGAAAGCGTAAGCGCAGGTGGTGGAGAGGGCGACGATGCCGATCGCAGTAATCCCGGCCACCTTAATTGAGTTCCACAGCCACAGCAGGACCGGGAATGGCGGCGGCGTTACCCGGCCATCGGCGTGTTCGACGCTGAAGCCTAATGCCAGACGCCAGTGCTCCCAGGAGATGGTATCCGGGATCAGGCTGCCGGTCGCGAAGTTGCCTTCGCGCAGCGAGATAGCGATAACCATCAGCAGCGGGAACATAATCGCGGCGATAAAAATCAGCAGCAGGAGATGCGTGGTAAATAAACGTAGCTTCTGCGATTTGGGTTGGACCATAGCCATTATCGTTATCTCCTTTAATCAAACTTCATGCGCGTGGCTTTCAGATTCACAATCGCTAACGCCCCAACCAGCAGGAAGATAAGCGTGGCGATAGCCGCCGCCAGGCCGAAGTCCTGACCGCCGCCACCTTCAAAGGCGATGCGATAGGTGTAGCTCACCAGCAGGTCGGTATAACCGGCCGGCGTGGTGGTGCCGAGACGGTCCGGGCCACCGTTGGTTAACAGTTGAATCAGCACGAAGTTGTTAAAGTTAAAGGCGAAGCTGGCAATCATCAGCGGCGTGAGCGGCTTGATCAGCAGCGGTAGCGTAATTTTAAAGAAGTTCTGGAACGGCCCCGCGCCATCCATCGCCGACGCCTCGTACAGATCGTCCGGAATCGCCTTCAGCAGTCCCATGCACAGGATCATCATGTACGGGTAGCCCAGCCAGGTGTTGACGATGATGATCATCGTGCGCGCGGTGGTTGGGTCGCTAAACCAGGCCGGTTTAATGCCGAACAGCGCGCTCAGCATCATGTTGATTTCACCAAAGCTCTGGTTAAACAGCCCTTTGAAAATCAGGATTGAGATAAATGACGGCACCGCATACGGCAGAATCAACAGCACGCGGTAAATCGCTTTGCCCTTCAACGCTTCCCACTGCACCAGACAGGCCAGCACCATTCCCACGGCGACGGTCAAAATCACCGTCAGCACCGAGAACACCACGGTCCAGACGAAAATGGCGAAGAACGGTTTCTGGATCCCTTCGTCCTGGAAAACGCGGGTGAAGTTATCCCAGCCGATGGTGACGGTATAACCCGGGCTCAGCTTTTCATTGCCCCAGCTGCCGTCGGCATTGATGGATTGATAAAAGCCGATGTTGTCGTTGGGGCGATATTTCACGCCGCTTTGGTTGTTAGTGAGCGTGCCGTCGTTGGCCAGCGCGTACAGCGGCTGGGTACCGGAGAACTGACGCAGCGAACTCATAATCACTTTGCTTTCATCCGGCAGCACGGCGGTCAGTTGGTTCAGCGCGGCGCGGTTCTGGGTGATTACGCGTAAATTCGCGCGTTCGCCTTGCGGCAGGACATCGGCTTCTTTTAACGTCAGCTTCTGCTCGCCGCCGAATTTAAAGGCCTCGGAGAGATAATTTTTACCGCTTTCACCGTCCGTCAGCGCCAGCTGCCACTCGTCACCCGCCGGATAGAGTGAGAAGTTATAGGCTTTGCCGGCCTGGAAAGAACGGTCCATCAGCACCTGCTGGGCACGTTCGAAGGTGAGCTGGTTGGTGCTGCTGTAGTTGGTGAAGGCGATGGCAATAGTACAGATCAGCGGGAACAGAACAAACAGCCCCATCCCGGCGAGACCCGGATAAACATAGCGCCAGGCATAGGCCTTGCGATTGGAAAAGATATACAGGCCAACCGAGCTTAAAATCAGCGTCATGATGGCGAACAGGTACTCCCCCTGGGCGTACATTAAAACAACAAGGTAACCCACCAGCAGGCACAGCAAACCAATCACAGACCATGTGAGTTGCGGGCTTTGCCACCAGTGTTTCTTTTTAACGGCATCCATGGGGATCATCCTCTACAACGTTAAATATCTGTCGACAAAAGTGCCTGATGGCGCTGCACTTATCCGGCCTACAAGGCGTGTAGGCCGGATAAGGCATTTATGCCGCCATCCGGCACGTGTGCGACGGTATTACTTGGTGATACGGCCCTGTGCATCCTTCAGCGCGGCATCGACGGTTTGACGGCCGCTTGCGGCGTTAATAACCGCGGTACGGACGGCATACCAGAATGCGGACATCTGCGGGATGTTCGGCATAATTTCGCCTTTCTGGGCGTTAGCCATGGTGGCGGCGATACGCGGGTCTTTCTCCAGCTTCTCCTGGAAGGATTTCAGCGCCACGGCGCCCAGCGGTTTATCATTGTTGACCGACTCCAGACCCTGATCGGTCATCAGGTAGTTTTCGAGGAACTCTTTCGCCAGTTCTTTATTCGGGCTGGCGGCGTTAATCCCGGCGCTCAGGACGCCAACGAACGGTTTAGACGGTTTACCTTTGAAGGTTGGTAGCAGAGTGACGCCGTAGTTAACCTTACCTTTGTCGATGTTGGACCACGCCCACGGACCGTTGATGGTCATCGCGGTTTCGCCTTTGTTGAAAGCCGCTTCCGCGATGGAGTAGTCGGTGTCGGCGTTCATGTGTTTATTCTTAATAAGGTCGACCAGGAAGGTCAGGCCGGCTTTCGCGCCGGCGCTATCAACGCCGACGTTTTTCACGTCGTATTTGCCGTTTTCAAACTTAAACGCGTATCCGCCATCGGCGGCAATCAGCGGCCAGGTGAAGTACGGTTCTTGCAGGTTGAACATCAGCGCGCTCTTACCCTTCGCCTTCAGCTCTTTATCCAGCGCCGGGATCTCTTCCCAGGTTTTCGGCGGGTTCGGGACAAGGTCTTTGTTATAAATCAGCGACAGGGCTTCCACCGCCACCGGGTAAGCGATCAGTTTGCCGTTGTAGCGTACGGCGTCCCAGGTGAACGGATAGAGTTTGTCCTGGAAAGCTTTATCCGGGCTGATTTCCGCCAGCAGGCCGGACTGCGCGTAGCCGCCAAAACGGTCATGCGCCCAGAAAATGATATCCGGGCCGTCGCCGGTGGCAGCAACCTGCGGGAATTTCTCTTCCAGCTTATCCGGATGTTCTACGGAAACTTTAATGCCGGTATCTTTTTCGAACTTTTTACCCACTTCAGCGAGGCCGTTATAGCCTTTATCGCCGTTAATCCAGATAACCAGCTTACCTTCTTCAATTTTTGCGAGGGCAGAGGCGGAAAACATCATCGTCGTCAATGCAGACAGCGCGAGGATGCGAGCGCCAGTTTTGATTTTCATATACCCGTCCTATTTGGTGATGTGCTCGTGGATACACTTGAGTGGTTTAACGCTGATGAGTTTCCTTTTTTAACAACCTCTTTCCATCCTCCCTATGTCTACGCCCCGCCCGCCGTTTATGTGATCCGCATTGCAGAAATGCCGGTAATGGGCCCTGGAGCACATAAAAAAGCCACCGTTTTTGTCGCTTCGATCACGAAATGACGTTGTGCCGGGAACTTCCGGCGGCGAGAGGCGGTTTCTCATCCTCCCGTCTCCTCCCCCATCAAAAACCCGGGGGGTGGAGGATTTGCCAACGTAATGAATGCCGCATAGTCAGCCCATCTTGAATGTGTCTTTAAGTGACAGGTTGTAACGAAGGGAGAAGGGCATGGCGAGCGTACAGCTACGAAATGTAACGAAAGCCTGGGGCGACGTGGTGGTATCTAAAGATATCAATCTCGAGATCCAGGATGGGGAGTTCGTCGTGTTTGTAGGACCGTCGGGCTGCGGCAAATCCACCCTGCTGCGTATGATCGCCGGACTGGAAACGGTCACCAGCGGCGATCTGTTTATTGGCGATACCCGAATGAACGACGTGCCGCCCGCCGAGCGCGGCATCGGCATGGTATTCCAGTCATATGCGCTCTATCCCCACCTTTCCGTTGCCGAAAATATGTCTTTTGGCCTGAAGCTGGCCGGGGCGAAAAAAGAGGTGATTAACCAGCGCGTAACTCAAGTCGCTGAGGTCTTACAGCTGGCGCACCTGCTGGAGCGTAAGCCGAAAGCGCTCTCCGGCGGCCAGCGTCAGCGCGTGGCCATCGGCCGTACCCTGGTCGCCGAGCCGCGGGTTTTCCTGCTTGATGAACCCCTGTCCAACCTCGATGCCGCGCTGCGCGTGCAGATGCGTATCGAAATCTCCCGTCTGCATAAGCGCCTCGGTCGCACGATGATTTACGTCACCCACGATCAGGTGGAAGCCATGACCCTGGCCGACAAAATCGTGGTGCTGGACGCCGGCCGCGTCGCGCAGGTCGGAAAACCGCTGGAACTTTATCACTATCCGGCAGACCGCTTTGTCGCGGGTTTTATCGGTTCGCCGAAGATGAACTTCCTGCCGGTCAAAGTCACCGCGACCGCCATCGAACAGGTACAAGTCGAACTACCGAACCGCCAGCAGGTCTGGCTGCCGGTAGACAGCGCTCACGTTCAGGTCGGCGCCAATATGTCTTTGGGCATCCGCCCGGAACACCTGCTGCCGAGCGACATCGCCGATGTCACCCTTGAGGGCGAAGTGCAGGTGGTCGAACAGCTTGGTCACGAAACGCAAATTCATATCCAGATCCCCGCCATCCGTCAGAACCTGGTGTACCGCCAGAATGACGTGGTGTTGGTAGAAGAGGGAGCCACATTCGCCATCGGTTTGCCGCCGGAGCGCTGCCATTTATTCCGTGAGGATGGCACCGCTTGTCGTCGGTTGCATAAAGAGCCGGGCGTATAAGGTTCCCCATTAAAAGAAGACGCGAACCCAGCGTGCAGCCAACCATGCGGCGGCCGACGGGGAAGTGTTCAAAGAAAAGCAATGATCTCAGGAGATAGAATGATGATTACTCTGCGCAAACTTCCACTGGCGGTAGCCGTTGCGGCGGGCGTGATGTCTGCCCAGGCGCTGGCTGTCGATTTCCACGGTTACGCTCGTTCCGGTATTGGCTGGACCGGCAGCGGCGGCGAACAGCAGTGCTTCCAGGCCACCGGCGCTCAAAGTAAATACCGTCTCGGTAACGAATGTGAAACTTACGCTGAACTGAAACTGGGCCAGGAAGTGTGGAAAGAGGGCGATAAGAGCTTCTACTTCGATACCAACGTTGCCTACTCGGTATCGCAGCAGAACGACTGGGAATCTACCAGCCCGGCCTTCCGTGAAGTTAACGTGCAGGGTAAAAACCTGATCGACTGGCTGCCGGGTTCAACCCTGTGGGCCGGTAAGCGCTTCTATCAGCGTCATGACGTTCACATGATCGACTTCTACTACTGGGATATTTCCGGTCCTGGCGCCGGTATCGAAAACATCGATCTGGGCTTCGGTAAACTCTCTCTGGCCGCCACTCGTTCTTCTGAATCCGGCGGCTCGGCAACCTATGCTGACCGCGATCCGCTGACTGGCGAACGCGTTTACGATCATCTGGTACCGAACGACGTCTTCGACGTGCGTTTAGCGCAGATGGAAACCAACCCGGGCGGTACGCTGGAGCTGGGCGTGGACTATGGTCACACCAACGTGCCGGATGACTATTACCTGCAGCCGGATGCATCGAAAGATGGCTGGATGTTCACCGCTGAACATACCCAGAGCATCCTGAAAGGCTACAACAAATTTGTTCTGCAGTACGCGACCGATGCCATGACCTCCAACGGTAAAGGCGTACCGCAGGGCGGCAGCATTAATAACGATGGTTCCATGTGGCGTGTGCTTGACCACGGCGCGGTCTCTCTGGCGGACGATTGGGACATGATGTACGTCGCCATGTACCAGGACGTCAACCTGGACAACAACAACGGTACCAAATGGTGGACCGTCGGCGTACGTCCTATGTACAAATGGACGCCGATCATGAGCACCCTGCTGGAAGTCGGCTACGACAACGTCAAATCGCAGAAAACCGGCGACAGCAACAACCAGTACAAAATCACCCTGGCGCAACAGTGGCAGGCGGGCGACAGCATCTGGTCCCGTCCGGCAATTCGTCTGTTCGCCACCTACGCGAAGTGGGATGAGAAGTGGGGTTACACCGATAGCGGCGTCGCCATGCGCGATACCTCTGGTACCGGTATCAACACTTCCAGCCGCGGCGACGACGATGAGTGGACCTTCGGCGCCCAGATGGAAATCTGGTGGTAATGCTATCCGCATCATGATGAGTAAAAGAGGGGCATCAGCCCCTCTATTTTCGGCCCAGCGCGCTATTGCCTGGCTAACGCTCGGCCATAGGAATTGAGGTGATAACAATGAATATGAAGAAAAGTCTCGTTGCCCTCTGCCTGTCCGCCGGCCTGCTGGCCAGCGTACCCGCAGTCAGTTTTGCTGATGTCAATTTCGTGCCGCAGAATACCTCTGCCGCGCCGTCCATCCCGGCCTCCTCGCTGCAGCAGTTGACCTGGACGCCGGTCGATCAATCGAAAACCCAAACCTCTAAAGTGGCGATCGCCGGCCAAACGTTGAATGTTCCCGGTATCGCCGGGCCGGTGGTGGCCTATAGCGTACCGGCCAATATCGGCGAGTTAACCCTGACGCTGACCAGCGAGGTCGACAAACAGACCAGCGTCTATGCGCCAAACGTGCTGATCCTCGATCAGAGCATGACGCCGTCCGCCTTCTTCCCGAGCAGCTATTTCACTTATCTGGAGCCGGGCGTGATGAGCGCCGACCGCCTGGAAGGGGTAATGCGCCTGACGCCGGCGCTGGGACAGCAGAAAATTTATGTGCTGGTGTTTACCACTCCGCAGGATCTGCAGCAGACCACCAAATTAATCGACCCGGCGAAAGCCTACGCGAAAGGCACCGGTAACGCGGTGCCGGACATTCCGGATCCGATCGCTAAACATACCACTGACGGCACCTTGAGCCTGAAGGTGAAAACGTCTTCGAGTTCCAGCGTGCTGGTGGGCCCGCTGTTTGGATCTTCCGGCCCGGGCCCGGTGACCGTCGGCAATACCGCGGCGCCGGTCTATAACGCCCCGGCCGCTGCGCCTGTTGTCGCGCCGGTCGCTGCCGCCCCTGCGGCGAAAAGCGAACCGATGCTTGACGATACCGAAACCTACTTCAACAACGGTATCAAGAAAGCGGTTAAACAAGGCGATATCGATAAAGCCCTTAAATTGATGAACGAAGCTGAACGTCTCGGCTCGAAATCTGCTCGTTCCACCTTTATCAGCAGTGTAAAAGGCAAGGGGTGACCGTCTCCCCACAATGCTGATGTTTAGGCACAGCCTTTAGGTGCGTCCGCCTGGACGCACTTTTTTTTCTCGCGCAGCGGCAACTGTTGCATGCCTGTTGCGCGGATGATCGTATATTGACGTTTGCCCGCCCTCAAAACGCTATTCTGCGATACAATGCCTGCACGTTTTGTACCGGAGAATCAGGCATGCCACATCCTGCGCTTACGCAACTGCGTGCGCTGCGCTATTTTGCCGCCATACCCGAGCTGGACGCGCCGCTGCGCGACTGGCTGTTGCTGGAAGACTCAATGACCAAGCGCTTTGAGCAACAAGGGAAAAAGGTCACCGTGACCATGATTAACGAAGGTTTCGTCGGGCGCGACGCGCTGGCGGGCGAAGAAGCCCTATTGCCGGAAGAAGCGCGTTATTGGCTGCGGGAAATCATTCTTTGCGCCGATGGCGAACCCTGGCTTGCCGGTCGTACCCTCGTGCCGGAATCGACGCTATGCGGCCCGGAATTAGCCCTGCAGCAGCTGGGGCAGACGCCGCTGGGCCGGTATCTGTTTACGTCGTCGACGTTAACCCGTGATTTTATTGAGATTGGCCGTAGTGCACAGCTGTGGGGGCGACGTTCCCGTCTCCGGCTGAGCGGCAAACCGCTGCTGCTGACAGAGCTTTTTCTGCCTGCATCGCCATTGTATTAAGAGGAAGAGAAAATGGAGTGGAGTCTGACGCAGAATAAGCTGTTGGCGTTTCACCGCCTGATGCGTACTGACAAACCAATCGGCGCGCTATTGCTGCTGTGGCCGACGCTGTGGGCGCTATGGGTGGCATCACCCGGGGTGCCGCCGCTGTGGATACTGGCGGTATTTGTCGCTGGCGTCTGGTTGATGCGCGCCGCCGGCTGCGTGGTGAATGACTATGCCGACCGTAAATTTGATGGTCACGTTAAGCGTACGGCTCGTCGCCCGCTACCAAGCGGCGAGGTCACGGAAAAAGAAGCGCGCATATTGTTCGCGGTACTGGTGGGGCTCTCCTTCTTGCTGGTGTTGACGCTCAATACCATGACCATCCTGCTGTCGGTTGCGGCGCTGGCGCTAGCCTGGGTCTACCCCTTTATGAAGCGCTATACCCATCTGCCGCAGGTAGTGCTGGGCGCGGCCTTTGGCTGGTCGATCCCGATGGCTTTCTCGGCGGTAAGTGAAGCGCTGCCGCTCAGCTGCTGGCTGATGTTCCTCGCCAATATTTTGTGGGCGGTAGCCTACGATACCCAGTATGCGATGGTCGATCGCGACGATGATGTCAAAATTGGCATTAAGTCGACGGCGATCCTGTTCGGTGAAAACGATCGTTTGATTATCGGTATTCTGCAGGTTGCCGTGCTGGTATTAATGGGCGCGGTGGGCTGGCTAAATGGGCTGAACTGGGAATTCTACTGGTCGCTGTTTATCGCGGCGGGATTGTTTGTCTGGCAGCAGAAGCTTATCTTCAAGCGCGAACGCGATAACTGCTTCAAAGCGTTTATGAATAATAACTACGTTGGGCTGGTGCTGTTTCTCGGTCTGGCGATGAGCTATCTGCAGTAAATCCTTCTTTCCCCGACTCGCGGCGCGAGCCGGGGAACAGAAGCCGCAACGTTATGCGTCGTCCTGAGCGGCGCTTTCAATCGTCAAACGTACATCCGACGTAATCAAATCCGCCAGCATCTGGTAGACCTTCAGGGTCTCTGCCGGCTCGGCATCGCCGGTATCGCTGATGTAGCCTTCGTCACGCAGGGTCAGCACCAGAGTACTGAACACCGCCTTATCGAAGAACTCCGGCGCGTTGATACCGTGCAGTACCGACAGACGCTGCGCCATGGTGCGGCTTTCTTTCTCAAGCGTACTGCGGTTGATGGACGGGTTGGCGCTCAACAACCAGAAGGTGATCGCGTAGCGCTGTAACGTCTCGCGCGCGCCGGCGGCCAACAGCTGCAGGGAACGAGAGTGCGCCGGGTTGACGCTCATCTCATCGCCATTCAGCACCACCAGGCCCTGACGCTGCATCTCTGCCATCAGCGCATCGATAACGCCCGCCAGCTCCTCTTTTTCCCAGCGCAGGAACAGCTCGGCTTTCAGGAACGGATAGAACATCTCGACATGACGCAGCACTTCGCTACGGGTGATGCGGCGATGTTGGGTCACGATAGCGGCCAGCAGCGACGGCATCACCAGCATATGGGCGATGTTGTTGCGATAGTAGGTCATCAGCACCGCCTGCTCGCGCGGCAGGATGATGATATCGCCGATGGTGTCTTTCTCGACTTCGAACTTGTTCATCTGCAGTGCGTGGTCGATAAGCTCGCCGGCGGAAGCCGTCGGCGCGGTCGAATCGGTGGAGTACGGCACGTTACGCAGCAGGTCGAGGTAGCAATCCAACTGCTGGGTCAGCTGCTCACGGGTCAAAGAACGCTGACGCGACGCCAGAAGCGCCGTACAGCACAGGTTCATGGCGTTGGCCGCCCCGGCATTGTTGATGCGCACCATCAGATCGGCGGCGATATTATTCACCGTCGGCGTCAGCCAGGAAGGGCGGACAGCTTCGATAGGATCGATGGCTTCGCGCCATTCCGGCACGTGCTGATTGAGGTAGGTCATCAGCGGCAGCGGTTCGCCGAAGTTAACGTAGCCCTGGCCGAGATTACGCAGTTTGCTGAGGCCGCGCACCATCTGCGGCAGGCTCTCTTTTTCTTTTGTCGCGCCGCGCAGCTCTTTGGCGTAGGTACCGACTTCCATCACGTGCTCGTAGCCGATATAAATCGGCACCAGGGTGATGGGGCGGCTACCGCCGCGCAGCATTGCCTGGATAGTCATCGACAGGGTGCCGGTTTTCGGATCCAGCAGACGGCCGGTACGGGAACGCCCGCCTTCGACGAAGTATTCCACCGAATAGCCACGGCTGAACAGCTCGCCAAGATATTCGCGGAATACCGTGGAGTAGAGCTTGTTGCCCTTAAAGGTACGGCGAATAAAGAAAGCGCCCAGACGGCGGAAAATCGGCCCGGCCGGCCAGAAGTTGAGGTTTATGCCGGCGGCGATATGCGGCGGCACCAGCCCCTGATGATAAAGCACATAAGAGAGCAGCAGGTAGTCCATGTGGCTACGGTGACAGGGCACATAGACAATCTCATGGCCGTCATGCGCCAGCTGGCGTACGCGCTCGGCGTTATGCACGTTAATCCCCTGATACAGACGGTTCCAGGTGAAGCCGAGAATACGGTCAGTCAGGCGGATCATTTCATAAGAGAAGTTAGCGGCAATCTCTTCCATCAGCGCGATGGCGTTCTGCTGGGCCTTCTCGTGAGAAATCTTCTTGCTGCGCGCTTCATCTTCTACCGCGCGGGCGATAGCTTTCGATGCCAGCAGCTTATTGAACAGATCCTGGCGGGCAGGGAGACGCGGGCCGACGGCGGCCAGACGTTGACGGGCGAAGTGCATACGCGCCACGCGGGCCAGCTTCTGGGCGATGATTTTATCGGTACCGTGCTCATCCGCCATGCGGCGCAGAGAGACAGAAGGCGAGAAACGCACGAAGCTATCGCGGCCAAGCCAGGAGACGGCGAAGAATTTCTGAATACCGTTAAGCATGCGTAGCGGCGGATTCTCTTCGCCTTTTTCGCGACCCGGGGCGCGGCCGAACATCACCGAGACCGGCACCATTTGCACGTCGAGATCGGGATGATTACGGTGCAGATCCAGGTAGTCGTGGAACAGCTTAATGGACTCCTCTTTCGGCGTGTAGTAGGTAAACACGCGCGGGCCGCCGTGGATGAAAACGTAGCGCGGCAGCAGGGTGCCGTCGATTTCCAGCGGTTCAAAAGGGTCGGGTAAGTCATGCGCCAGGCACTGGGCGCGCAGGGTCAGCAGGTCCGCCTTGGAGTTATAAGGCAAGACGTACATTATCGGACGCGAGGTATCGAGCCCTAATTCCTGAGCAGGTTCTGCCGGAATAGACTTGCTTTTTACCAGCACCCGTAATGGTAAATTCAGTAATTTATAGTAAATTCGTTGCCAGCCGGACATAAACGATGTGAAGCCTCTGGTTAATCATGCAAATGCGCGGCAAGAATAACAGAAAGCGTACAAAATTTCCGTTGTCACACGGCAAACACGTACACTCAGCGACGTCATTTACATTAAAAGGTTCTTTTTGATGGCCAATAATACCACTGGGTTAACCAGAATCATTAAAGCAGCAGGTTATTCCTGGAAAGGTTTCCGCGCGGCGTGGGTGAACGAAGCCGCTTTCCGCCAGGAAGGCGTCGCCGCCATTGTGGCCGTGGCGATAGCCTGCTGGCTGGATGTCGATATCATTACGCGAGTCCTGCTCATTGGCTCGGTCCTGTTAGTGATGATAGTCGAAATTCTTAACAGCGCGATTGAAGCGGTGGTTGACCGTATCGGGCCTGAGCATCATGAGCTTTCCGGGCGCGCCAAGGATATGGGCTCGGCGGCGGTACTGCTGGCGATAATCATCGCGTTGATCACCTGGACTATGCTGTTGTGGTCGCATTACCGCTAAGTCTTGTCGGCAACGCTCGCAAAACGCAAAGAATCTCCTGATTTTTATATGATATGTGGTTCCAAAATCACCATTAGCTGTATATACTCACAGCATAACTGTATATACACCCAGGGGGCGGAATGAAAGCGTTAACGACCAGGCAGCAAGAGGTGTTTGATCTCATCCGGGATCACATCAGCCAAACGGGCATGCCGCCGACGCGTGCGGAAATTGCTCAGCGCTTGGGGTTCCGTTCCCCAAACGCGGCGGAAGAACACCTCAAAGCGCTGGCGCGTAAAGGCGCGATTGAAATCGTCTCCGGCGCTTCACGCGGCATTCGTCTGCTGACGGAAGAAGAACACGGACTGCCGCTGATCGGCCGCGTCGCCGCAGGCGAACCGCTGCTGGCGCAGCAGCATATTGAAGGTCACTATCAGGTTGACCCGGCGATGTTTAAACCAAATGCCGACTTCCTGCTGCGCGTTAGCGGGATGTCGATGAAAGACATCGGTATCCTCGACGGCGATCTGCTGGCGGTGCATAAAACTCAGGACGTGCGTAACGGCCAGGTCGTCGTCGCGCGTATCGATGAAGAAGTCACCGTAAAACGTCTGAAAAAGCAGGGCAACGTCGTTGAACTGCTGCCGGAAAACAGCGAGTTTTCCCCGATCGTCGTCGATCTGCGCCAGCAGAGCTTCACCATTGAAGGTTTGGCCGTCGGCGTGATCCGTAACGGTGAGTGGCTGTAACTCCCGTCCTAACGCAGCGTCATCATGATGCATGACGCTGCGATGTTCCTCCTCTGTCTGGTCCCTCTGCATGCTGCTCAACGCCGCCGATAAAGCACTGTGGCGCCTCGCGCTACCGATGATTTTCTCGAACATTACCGTTCCGCTGTTGGGGCTGGTCGATACCGCCGTTGTCGGCCATCTTGATAGCCCCGTATACCTTGGCGGCGTCGCCGTCGGCGCGACGGCCACCAGTTTCCTCTTTATGCTGCTGTTGTTCCTGCGAATGAGCACCACTGGCTTAACCGCTCAGGCCTACGGCGCCAAAGATCCGCAGCGGCTGGCGCGCGCTCTGGTGCAACCGCTGATCCTGGCGCTGGCCGCCGGGCTGCTCATTGTTCTGTTCCGCATGCCGCTCATTGACCTCGCGCTACATATTGTCGGCGGCAGCGAGGCGGTACTGGAGCAGGCCAGGCGGTTCCTCGAAATCCGCTGGCTCAGCGCCCCGGCGTCGTTGGCTAACCTGGTGCTGTTAGGGTGGCTGCTTGGCGTGCAGTACGCCCGCGCCCCGGTGATCCTGCTGGTGGTCGGCAACTTGCTGAATATCGTGCTCGACCTGTGGCTGGTAATGGGGCTGCATATGAACGTGCAGGGGGCGGCACTGGCGACGGCGCTGTCGGAATACGCTACCTTTATCATCGGCCTGCTAATGGCGAAACGGGTGCTGGCGCTGCGCGGCGTGACGCTTGCCATGTTGAAGGAAGCCTGGCGCGGCAATATGCGGCGCCTGCTGGCGCTTAATCGCGACATCATGCTGCGTTCGCTGCTACTGCAGCTCTGCTTTGGCGCCATCACCGTCTTCGGCGCCCGTCTGGGCAGCGACGTGGTGGCGGTCAATGCGGTACTGATGACCATGCTGACCTTTACCGCTTACGCGCTGGACGGTTTTGCCTATGCCGTCGAAGCCCATTCCGGACAGGCTTACGGCGCGCGTGACGGTAGCCAACTGCTGGAAGTCTGGCGCGCGGCCTGTCGGCAGTCGGGAATGGTCGCGCTGGCGTTCGCGTTAATCTACAGCGTGGCCGGTGAGCATATCATCGCGCTATTGACCTCTATCCCATCATTGCAGCAGCTGGCCGACCGCTATCTGTTCTGGCAGATGATCCTGCCGGTGATTGGCGTCTGGTGTTATCTGCTGGATGGCATGTTTATCGGCGCAACGCGCGGCGCGGAGATGCGTAATAGCATGGCGGTGGCCGCCGCGGGATTTGCGGTGACGCTGCTCTCTGTGCCCGTGCTCGGCAACCACGGCCTGTGGCTGGCGCTGGCCGTGTTCCTAGCTTTGCGTGGGCTTTCGCTGGCGCTCATCTGGCGCCGCCACTGGCAGCGTGGCACCTGGTTTAATTCACCCTCCTGAATGCAAATATCCCGGCCGAGCGCAGCGCGAGCCGGGAAAATTCTCCCAGCGTGTTCAATTGGCCTGATGGTTAAAAATTCCGAATAACTAATCGGTGTCAGCATTGTCATCTATAGTTATTACCATGTCCGGAACAAAACGGGCTGTTAACCCACCGAATCATGAGGACGTAATGATGAATAAAGACGAAATCAGCGGTAACTGGAAACAGTTGAAAGGTAAAGCCAAGGAACAGTGGGGTAAACTGACCGATGACGATATGACGGTCATTGAAGGGAAGCGCGATCAGCTAGTCGGTAAAATTCAGGAACGTTACGGCTACGCGAAAGATCAGGCCGAAAAAGAGGTGTCTGACTGGGAGCGTAAGAACGATACGCGCTGGTAGCAAATGTGGTTTTGACCCCCTGTTTATGCCTGTCTAACGGCATAGTGATATGCCGTAGCTTCCCGCTGATGTCGCCCGACTCAGCGGGCTTTCTTTTTAATCTGGATGGTATGATCGTGATGACAGTGTTCGCGGGCGCTGCACGCTTCGACTTCCACGCAGGCAGCGCACAGGCCGTGCGCTTCAATCACATTATGCCGTAGAGCGAAGCCCATTCTGGCCGCCAGCGTATGCATAATATCTTCTACGCCTTCCGCACACTCTTCTTTGACCACGCCGCAGCGATCGCAGATAAACATCGCCGAACTGTGGGTCGGCTGATCGAAAAGGTGGCACAGTACATAGCTGTTGGTCGATTCCACTTTGTGCACAAAACCTTGCTCCAGCAGAAACTCCAGCGCGCGATAGACCGTGGGCGGCTTCGCCTGCGGCTCTTTTTCTCGCAGCAGATCCAGCAGATCGTAGGCGCTAATCGCCCCTTGCTGCAGGCTCATCAGACGCAACACTTCCAGACGCTGCGGGGTCAGGCGTACGCCACGTTGCACGCAAAGCTTTTCAGCCTGCGCTAACATTTCTTGCGAAGTGGTGTTATCCATGAGCATCCTCTGGTTGCGTGATGTTGAAACTGTTACTTTATCACGAACCAGGTAAAACGCCGAGATCCTGCAAGCTTTGCTATACCTGATGTATCTCATTTTCGGGAGAAAACGATGAAACGACCTGATTGCATTCGACATTGGCGCGAACTGGAAGGTGCGGATGATTCCACCTACCCCGATAGTCACGAGCTGTTTTCTATTGGCGCGCCTCTTGCCCGCGGCCTGCGGCTAAATCGGCTGGGCATCCATCATGAACGCTTACCGCCGGGGCGCAGAACCTCTTATCCACATGCGGAAAGCGATGAAGAAGAGTTCATCTACGTGCTGGAAGGCTTTCCGGAAGTCTGGATCAATGGCTATCTATGGAAGCTGGAGCCGGGCGATAGCGTCGGCTTTCCGGCGGGGACTGGCGTGTGTCATACCTTCCTGAATAATACCGAGCAGGAGGTGCGGCTGCTGGTCGTTGGCGAGGCGAATAAAAAACACAACCGCATCTACTATCCGTTGAACCCAGGCTATGCCGCGACTCGCCAGGATCGCTGGGTGGATCACCCTCCGCAGTTCTTTGGCCCGCACGACGGCAAACCGCGGAAAATATAGGCCGCATTTTGACCATGGCGCGTGGCGTTCGACGTTATGCGCCGTGGTTGGTGTTTGTGCTATAGTAGCGCCCCTTTTTACCCGGATGCTTATTTATTCGCCATGATGCCAGAATCCACATCTACCGCTTTTGCTGCCCACCGTTTTTCTATCGCGCCCATGCTCGATTGGACCGACAGACATTGCCGCTACTTCCTGCGTCTGCTGTCGCGCCATACTCTGCTGTACACCGAAATGGTCACCACCGGCGCGATAATTCACGGTAAAGGCGACTACCTGGCCTATAGCGAAGAAGAACATCCGGTAGCGCTGCAGTTGGGCGGTAGCGATCCTGCGGCGTTGGCGCAATGCGCGAAGCTCGCCGAGGCGCGCGGCTACGACGAGATTAACCTCAACGTCGGCTGCCCCTCTGACCGCGTGCAGAACGGGATGTTTGGCGCTTGTCTGATGGGTAACGCCGCGCTGGTGGCGGACTGCATCAAAGCGATGCGCGACGTGGTGTCGATCCCGGTAACGGTAAAAACCCGTATTGGCATTGACGATCGGGATAGCTATGAATTCCTGTGTGATTTCATTGAGACCGTCTCCGGCAAAGGGGAGTGTGAAATGTTCATCATTCACGCTCGTAAAGCCTGGCTTTCCGGCCTGAGTCCGAAAGAGAACCGCGAAATTCCGCCGCTGGATTATCCGCGCGTCTGGCAACTGAAACGTGATTTTCCGCATCTGACGATGGCGATTAACGGCGGAATTAAATCTCTGGCAGAGGCTAAACAGCAGCTTGAGCATATGGACGGCGTGATGGTGGGGCGTGAAGCCTATCAAAACCCGGGTATTCTGGCTTCTGTGGATCGCGAGATTTTCGGCGTCGACGGCGCGGATGCCGATCCGGTGGCGGTGGTGCGCGCAATGTACCCCTATATCGAGCGAGAGCTCAGCAACGGTACCTATCTTGGCCATATCACCCGCCATATGCTGGGATTGTTCCAGGGGATCCCCGGCGCGCGTCAGTGGCGTCGCTATCTGAGTGAAAATGCCCACAAAGCGGGCGCTGATATCAACGTGCTGGAACACGCGCTGAAGCTGGTTGCCGATAAGCGTTAAACTTTTCGCTAAAAACTGGTCTATTTCGCCACGCCCTACAGCACTGCTGCGGGGCGTTTTGTTTTAATTCAATGAGTTATACCTGGCATGATTCTTGAAATAGCCAATCAGCTATCTGGTTATTTATTTCGGGAGAAGACCATGCTGGAACTCTTATTTGTTATTGGCTTTTTTGTCATGTTGCTGGTCACCGGCATCTCGCTGCTTGGCATTATTGCCGCGCTGGTCGTCGCCACCGCGCTGATGTTCTTCGGCGGCCTGTTCGCATTAATGTTTAAGCTGCTACCCTGGTTGCTGCTGGCGGTGGCCGTCGTATGGGTTATTCGGGCGATAAAATCGCCGACCACAACCCGCTATCGCCGCGAAGATCGTTGGCGCTACTAAGCCATCATTTTGGGGATTGAGCGGTGTGTCACAACCTGAGTAATTTTGCATAAAACAGCGTAGGCATTGCGTATTAAATCTGTCACTATTAGCGCGATAACGAATTCATCGTGCTGTACCCTACATACAGCCGAACAAAAAAAGTCAGGGCCTCCGTCAGGAGGCCCTAAACTTTTCTGGCGATCTCATCCGGTTACGGTAACAGCAGGCTCGAGCCTTCGGTCACCCGGCTTTCCAGGATCTCATGCGCGCGTCTGGCGTCACGCAGGGCGTATTTCTGATTATCCGCCACATCGACTTTGATCACGCCGCTGGCGATCAGCGAAAATAGCTCGTTGCTGGCTTCCGTCAGCTCTTCCCGGTTGGTGATGTAGCCTTGCAGAGAAGGGCGGGTCACATACAGCGATCCTTTCTGATTGAGGATACCCAAATTCACGCCGGTTACCGGGCCAGATGAATTGCCGAAGCTGACCATCAGCCCACGCCGCTGAAGACAATCGAGCGAGGCCTCCCAGGTATCTTTACCCACGGAATCGTAAACCACGGCGACTTTTTTGCCGCCGGTTAGCGCCTTGACGCGCTCGGCAATATTCTCTTCGCGATAGTTAATGGTTTCCCAGGCGCCGGCCTGCCGGGCGCGCTGCGCTTTTTGCTCGCTTCCGACGGTACCGATAAGTTTCGCCCCCAGCGCTTTCGCCCACTGGCAGGCAATCAGCCCCACGCCGCCCGCCGCCGCGTGGAACAAGAAGGTTTCATTGGCTTGTATTTCATAGGTTTTGCGCAGCAGATACCAGACGGTCAGCCCTTTAAGAAACGAGGCGGCGGCCTGCTCAAAGGAAATCGCATCCGGCAAAATTGCCGCTTTGTCGGCATGCACGTTATGCACCGAACTATAAGCGCCAAGCGCGGACTGGGCGTATACCACGCGGTCGCCAACGTTGATATGTTTAACCCCGCTGCCGATTTTACTCACGATACCGGCGGCTTCGGTTCCCAGTCCGCTCGGCAGCGAGGGCGGTGGATACAGGCCGCTGCGGATGTAGGTGTCGATATAGTTGATACCGATAGCTTTGTTTTCTACCTGGATTTCGTGTTCGGCAGGATCGTTGGGGGTAAACTCAACCGCATGCAGAACCTCGGGGCCTCCATGCGCGGGAAATTCAATTCGTGTTGCCATGTGAACTCCTTTATAATTTTGTGTCTCTCATTTACAGGTAACTCCATTCACTATGGCAGGAAATAAACCCTTCAACAAACCACAGACAGAACCTCGCGAACGCGATCCGCAGCTCGCAGGGTTGAAAGTCCCGCCGCACTCGATTGAAGCGGAACAGTCGGTGTTGGGCGGTTTAATGCTGGATAACGAGCGCTGGGACGACGTCGCCGAAAGGGTGGTGTCGGAAGATTTCTATACCCGTCCGCATCGTCATATCTTTACCGAGATGGCGCGCCTGCAAGAGTCAGGCAGCCCGATTGATCTGATAACCCTCGCGGAATCGCTGGAGCGTCAGGGGCAACTGGATAGCGTCGGCGGCTTCGCCTACCTGGCCGAACTCTCCAAAAATACGCCAAGCGCGGCGAACATCAGCGCGTATGCCGACATCGTACGCGAACGCGCGGTAGTGCGTGAAATGATTTCGGTGGCCAACGAGATCGCCGAAGCCGGTTTCGACCCCCAGGGGCGCACCAGCGAGGACCTGCTGGATCTGGCGGAATCCCGGGTATTTAAAATTGCCGAAAGCCGGGCCAATAAAGACGAAGGGCCGAAGAACATTGCCGATGTGCTCGATGCCACCGTCGCCCGTATTGAACAGCTGTTCCAACAGCCGCATGATGGCGTCACCGGGGTGAATACCGGCTATGACGACCTCAATAAAAAGACCGCCGGGCTACAGCCTTCGGATCTGATTATCGTCGCCGCGCGTCCGTCGATGGGTAAGACGACATTTGCGATGAACCTCGTGGAAAACGCGGCGATGCTGCAAGATAAGCCGGTGTTGATCTTCAGTCTGGAGATGCCATCCGAGCAGATCATGATGCGTACTCTGGCCTCGCTATCGCGCGTCGATCAGACCCGTATCCGTACCGGCCAACTGGACGATGAAGACTGGGCGCGGATCTCCGGCACAATGGGTATTTTGCTGGAAAAACGGAACATCTATATCGATGACTCCTCCGGCCTGACGCCGACGGAAGTGCGTTCGCGCGCCCGGCGTATCGCCCGCGAGCACGGCGGTATCGGTCTTATTATGATCGACTACCTGCAGCTGATGCGCGTACCGTCGCTCTCTGATAACCGTACCCTGGAAATCGCCGAAATCTCCCGTTCCCTGAAGGCGCTGGCAAAAGAGTTGCAGGTGCCGGTGGTCGCGCTGTCGCAGCTGAACCGCTCTCTGGAACAGCGTGCCGATAAACGCCCAGTCAACTCCGACCTGCGTGAATCTGGCTCTATTGAACAGGATGCCGACTTAATCATGTTCATCTATCGTGATGAGGTTTATCACGAGAACAGTGATTTAAAAGGTATTGCTGAAATTATCATTGGTAAACAACGTAACGGCCCGATCGGTACGGTACGACTGACCTTTAACGGCCAGTGGTCGCGTTTCGATAATTATGCCGGTCCTCAGTATGACGATGAGTAAACCTCCGTCAGTCTTTTTTTAAGGAATTCAAATGCAAGCGGCAACTGTAGTTATCAACCGCCGCGCTCTGCGACACAACCTGCAACGCCTGCGTGAACTGGCTCCCGCCAGTAAACTGGTTGCGGTGGTGAAAGCGAACGCCTACGGACACGGCCTTCTAGAGACCGCGCGAACGCTGACCGACGCCGATGCCTTCGGCGTCGCCCGCCTGGAAGAGGCGCTGCGCCTGCGTGAAGGGGGCATTACCCAACCGATATTGCTGCTGGAAGGCTTCTTTGAAGCGGCGGATCTGGCGCTGATTTCCGCGCAGCGCCTGCACACCGTGGTACATAGCCCGGAACAGCTGGCGGCGCTCGAACAAGCAGAACTGGCCGAACCGATTACCGTCTGGATGAAGCTGGATACCGGTATGCATCGCCTTGGCGTACTGCCGGAACAGGCCGAAGCGTTTTATCAGCGGCTAAGCCGGTGCAAAAATATCCGCCAGCCGGTGAATATCGTCAGCCATTTCGCTCGCGCCGATGAGCCTGAATGCGGCGCGACCGAGCGTCAGCTGGATATTTTCACCACCTTTACCGAAGGTAAGCCGGGGCTGCGTTCTATTGCCGCCTCGGGCGGGATCCTGCTGTGGCCGCAGTCGCATTTCGACTGGGCGCGGCCGGGCATCATTCTCTACGGCGTTTCTCCGCTGGAGAATCACTCTACCGGTGCGGACTTCGGCTGCCTGCCGGTCATGTCGCTGACCTCCAGCCTGATTGCGGTGCGCGAGCATAAAGCCGGGGAGCCGGTGGGCTACGGCGGCACCTGGATTAGCGAGCGCGATACCCGCCTCGGCGTCGTGGCGATGGGCTATGGCGATGGCTATCCACGCGCTGCGCCCTCCGGCACGCCGGTGCTGGTCAACGGCCGCGAAGTGCCGATTGTCGGCCGCGTGGCGATGGATATGATTTGCGTCGACCTCGGCCCTCAGGCGCAGGATCAAGCCGGCGATCCGGTTGTGTTATGGGGAGAAGGGCTCCCCGTTGAGCGCATCGCGGAAATAACGAAAGTGAGTGCTTACGAACTTATCACTCGCCTGACCTCCAGGCTGGCTATCCGTTACCTCGACTAACTACGGTCAGTGGCATATTTCCCCGATTACGCTACGCTTATCGGGGTAATGAGCAGGGGCGGCGCGCGGCGTCGCCCATGTTTGCAGCGATCTTTGTCGATAACTTACCAACATCCCCTCGACCTTCCCCAACTTCCGGTTTATTGTGTAAATACCTGCTTTCGTAAACCTGGAGATACATCTCGTGTTTCAAAAAGTTGACGCCTACGCCGGCGACCCCATTCTCTCCTTGATGGAGCGTTTCAAAGAAGATCCGCGTAGTGACAAAGTGAACCTCAGCATCGGTCTTTACTACAACGAAGACGGCATTATTCCGCAACTACAGGCCGTGGCGGATGCCGAAGCGCGACTCAATGCCCAGCCGCACGGCGCTTCGCTGTATTTACCGATGGAAGGGCTCAATAGCTACCGCCACGCCATTGCGCCGCTGTTATTTGGCGCTGACCATCCGGTGCTGAAACAAAACCGCGTAGCGTCAATTCAAACCCTGGGTGGCTCCGGCGCGCTGAAGGTTGGCGCCGATTTCCTCAAGCGCTACTTCCCGCAGTCGCGCGTATGGGTTAGCGACCCGACCTGGGAAAACCACATCGCCATATTTGAAGGGGCTGGATTCGAAGTAAGTACTTACCCCTGGTTCGATGATGAGACCAACGGCGTGCGTTTTGAAGCCTTCCTCGCCAAACTACAGACGCTCCCTGAGCGCGATATCGTGCTGCTGCATCCGTGTTGCCACAACCCGACGGGCGCCGACCTGAGCAACGCGCAGTGGGATGAAGTCGTTAAAGTGTTGAAAGCACGTAATTTAATTCCTTTCCTCGATATCGCCTATCAGGGCTTTGGCGCCGGTATGGAAGACGATGCCTACGCTATTCGTGCGATTGCCAGCGCCGGCCTGCCGATGCTGGTCAGCAACTCATTTTCCAAAATCTTCTCACTGTACGGCGAACGCGTCGGTGGGTTGTCGATTGTCTGCGATGACGCGGAAACCGCAGGCCGCGTGCTGGGTCAGTTGAAAGCGACGGTGCGCCGCAACTACTCAAGCCCGCCGAATTTTGGCGCGCAGGTGGTCGCGGCGGTGCTGAACGACGCGGCGCTGAAAGCCTCATGGCTGGCGGAAGTGGAAGCGATGCGTACCCGCATTCTGGCGATGCGTCAGACGCTGGTTGATGCGCTGAAAGAGGCCGTTCCCGGCAAGAACTTTGACTACCTGCTGAAGCAGCGCGGCATGTTTAGCTACACCGGATTGAGCGCGGCACAGGTGGATCGTCTACGCGAAGAGTTTGGCGTTTACCTGATTGCCAGCGGCCGGATGTGCGTAGCAGGACTTAACTCGCGTAACGTCCAGCGCGTCGCTCAGGCGTTTGCCGCTGTAATGTAAGTGCTTACTTACTAATTTACCCTCGTCAGCGTTAAGGCGAGGGTAATATTACCCCCGAAGTGTGATCATGCTCTTTTTATATGATATCTGAGCAGAAAATCCTTTCTATCTGTGTGGTCAGGCGTTAAGGTCTTGCTACATTAATGAGCTCACTCATTATTAAAAATAATAACGAATCGATTATTTAGACCCAAAATAACTCAGGTTGCCGCTAAGCGGCCTGGCGCATGAGGGGCATAGGGATAAATATGCGTAAGTTAACTTTGGCCATTAGCGCCACCTGTCTGTTGTTCGCTCTGAATAGCTCCGTTGTCGCTCGCGCTTCTACTCCGCAGCCCATTTGGGAGGGGACGAATGTTGCGATACTTGCCGAACAGGCGCCGATCCATTGGGTATCGGTAGCGCAAATCGAAAATAGCCTGCTGGGCCGCGCGCCGATGGCGGTGGGTTTCGATATCGATGACACCGTGTTGTTTTCCAGCCCCGGTTTCTGGCGCGGGCAAAAAACCTATTCTCCCGGCAGCGAAGCCTATCTAAAGAACCCGGAGTTTTGGGAAAAGATGAATAACGGCTGGGACGAGTTCAGCATGCCGAAAGAAGTGGGCCGCCAGCTGATTGCGATGCATATAAAGCGCGGCGACAGCATCTACTTCGTGACCGGCCGCAGCCAGACCAAAACTGAGACCGTCTCCAAAACCCTGCAGGATGATTTCCTGATCCCCGGCTCTAATATGAACCCGGTGATTTTTGCCGGCGATAAGCCAGGCCAGAACACGAAAACTCAGTGGTTACGGGAGAAGAATATCAAAGTCTTCTACGGTGACTCGGACAACGACATCTCGGCGGCTCGCGATGCCGATGCGCGCGGAATTCGCGTGCTGCGCGCGGCAAACTCCTCCTACAAACCGCTGCCGATGGCCGGATCGCAAGGGGAAGAGGTGATTGTGAATTCAGAATATTAAGGCGCGCGAAACTCGACGCATCTGAACATGAGAAGGCAGCCGCAGGCTGTCTTTTTTTTATACGAATTTCAGCGTTTGAGGTTTTACCTTTTCGCTTCTTGCTGCAAACTTAGAAGGATTCACACATTACAGGAGTCGTTTATGTGGCATCAGCAAACCCTGACATTAGGGCCGAAATCTCGTGGTTTCCATCTGGTGACTAACGAAATTATTGGCCAAATCCGCGAACTGTCGCATATCAAGGTTGGCCTGCTGCATCTGTTACTCCAGCATACTTCCGCTTCCCTGACGTTGAATGAGAACTGCGATCCCACGGTTCGTTTTGATATGGAACAGCATTTTCTCAACGCCGTACCAGACAACGCGCCGTATGAACACGATTATGAAGGTCCTGATGATATGCCCTCGCACATTAAATCCTCGCTGCTGGGCGTTTCACTGATGCTGCCGGTGCAGAACGGCAACGTCATGTTGGGGACCTGGCAGGGGATCTGGCTGGGGGAGCATCGCATTCACGGCGGCTCGCGGCATATCGTCGCCACGCTCACGGGAGAATAAAAAATGACTATATCGGATCTACTGCAGTACTGCATGGCGAAGCCGGGCGCGGAACAAAGCGTTCATAGCGACTGGAAAGCAACGCAAATCAAGGTCGCGGACGTGCTATTCGCCATGGTAAAAGAAGTGGAGGATAAGCGGCCGGCCGTTGCGTTAAAGACCAGCCCGGAGCTTGCCGAGCTGCTGCGGGAACAACATCGCGATGTACGCCCCAGCAGGCACCTGAATAAAGCTCACTGGAGCACGGTCTTCCTTGATGGCTCCTTGCCAGACTCGCAGATTTACTACCTGGTGGATGCCTCCTACCAGCAGGCGGTCGACCTGCTGTCGGAGGATAAGCGGCGGCAGTTAGCCTAGCTTATAACCCCCCTGCCAGCGCCAGCAACGTGATATCGAACAGACGTAATAATGTCGACTGCAGCTGCGCCTGGCGTGCGATACTCTGGTTGTTAGCGCGAATGCGGGCAATATCGCGCTGACCTTCCAGCAGTAGCCGTAGATCGTCTTCGGTCAGCCAGCCCTGGGCTTTTTGCTGCAATGCCTGCAGTAAAAAGAGTCCGCTATCGCGTACTTCACGGTACTCATCGCCAAGTACTTTATTCAGTAATGGCATCCATTCGGCGCTATCAATCGCGCAAGCGGACAACAGCGCGCGAATCTCCATGGTTGTCGGCATTATTCCCTCCCTGTTCGCTGACATTCGCCAGCGATAGCCTGTTGATAAAGATAAAGGGTCTGCCGCGATAAATATTGCGCTTCGGCAGGAGTAAAGGGCGCGCCCAGCATCTGGCGATGGGCGTAAACGCGCAGATAGTTACCTTCAAGTATCCTGAAATTTTCCTGGCGCAACGCATCGCTGTGATCCATCGCCTGCGCGAACTGCTGGCGAACCTGTTCATCTTCTGCGTTCAGTTGTTGATCGTCCTCCGTCGCTGCGGTGGCGATGAACTGCAAATGCAATTGCTTGAGTGTGAGCAATTGCTGATAGGCCGTATCGCTGTAGCGGCCAACCCATGAGCAGGCGCTTACCGCACATAGCGCGGCGGCGATAACAAATAACGGAATGAGGCGTGGTACTCGCATAGTTTTCCCGACATCGGTGGGCGATAGCGACTATCAGACGCCAGAGTGTGCGCACCGGGCAAATCACGAAGTATCAGCGTAAAAAAATGAGATGAAATGAGATGAAATGAGGCCTCTTCCGCGAAGGAAGAGGCCTGAGAGGTTACTTCAGCAGGGGCTTCAGGAAGCGCGCCGTGTGCGAGGCTTCACATTCGGCAACGGTTTCCGGCGTGCCGGAAACGAGAATCTCCCCGCCGCCGCTACCGCCTTCCGGGCCGAGGTCGACAATCCAGTCAGCGGTTTTAATCACGTCGAGGTTGTGCTCAATGACCACGATGGTATTACCCTGATCGCGTAGCTGATGCAGCACGTCCAGCAACTGCTGAATATCGGCGAAATGCAGACCGGTGGTCGGTTCATCAAGGATATACAGCGTCTGGCCGGTACCGCGCTTGGAAAGTTCGCGCGCCAGCTTCACGCGCTGGGCTTCACCGCCGGAGAGCGTGGTTGCCGACTGGCCGAGACGAATATAGGTCAGGCCGACATCCATCAGGGTTTGCAGCTTACGCGCCAGCGCCGGCACGGCATCAAAGAATTCGCGCGCTTCTTCGATGGTCATATCCAGCACTTCGTGGATGGTTTTGCCCTTGTACTTAATCTCCAGCGTTTCGCGGTTATAGCGTTTGCCTTTGCACTGGTCGCACGGTACGTAGATATCCGGCAGGAAGTGCATCTCAACCTTGATCACCCCGTCGCCCTGACAGGCTTCGCAGCGACCGCCGCGCACGTTAAAGCTGAAGCGGCCCGGCGTATAGCCGCGTGAACGTGATTCCGGTACTCCGGCGAACAGTTCGCGCACCGGCGTGAACACGCCGGTATAGGTTGCCGGGTTTGAGCGCGGCGTGCGGCCAATCGGGCTCTGGTCGATATCAATGACTTTATCGAAGTGTTCCAGCCCCTGGACATCGCGGTACGGCGCCGGTTCGGCAATCGTCGCGCCGTTCAACTGACGCTGGGCGATGGGAAACAGGGTATCGTTAATCAGCGTTGATTTGCCGGAACCGGAAACGCCGGTAATGCAGGTAAACAGGCCGACGGGCAGCGTCAGCGTCACATCCTTGAGGTTGTTGCCGCGCGCGCCGGTAAGTTTCAGCACTTTTTCCGGATCGGCGGCGACGCGCTGTTTCGGCACTTCGATTTTGCGTTTGCCGCTCATGTACTGCCCGGTCAGGGATTCTGGTACCGCCATAATGGCGTCCAGCGGCCCTTCGGCCACCACCTGGCCGCCGTGAACGCCAGCGCCGGGGCCGATATCGATCACGTGGTCGGCGGCGCGAATGGCGTCTTCGTCATGTTCAACGACAATGACCGTGTTACCCAGGTTACGCAGGTGGATGAGCGTACCGAGCAGGCGTTCGTTATCACGCTGGTGCAGGCCGATAGAGGGCTCATCCAGCACGTACATCACGCCAACCAGCCCCGCGCCAATCTGGCTCGCCAGACGAATACGCTGCGCTTCACCGCCGGAGAGGGTCTCCGCCGAACGAGAGAGCGTTAGATAGTTCAGGCCGACGTTGACGAGGAACTTCAGACGATCGCCAATCTCTTTCAGCACTTTCTCGGCGATTTGCGCCCGCTGTCCGGACAGCTTCAGGTTGTTGAAGAAGTCCATCGCATGACCGATGCTCATGTCGGAAATGGTCGGTAGCGGCGTGTTTTCCACAAACACGTGGCGCGCTTCGCGACGCAGACGCGTGCCTTCACAGCTGGCGCACGGACGGTTGCTGATGAATTTCGCCAGCTCTTCGCGCACCGCGCTGGATTCCGTCTCTTTGTAACGGCGCTCCATGTTGTGCAGCACGCCTTCGAACGGATGGCGGCGTACTGATGTGTCGCCGCGGTCGTTCATGTATTTGAATTCAATATTCTCTTTACCTGAACCGTACAGCACGACTTTATGCACATTAGCGCTGAGGGTGCCCCATGGCGCTTCGACATCAAACTTATAGTGATCCGCCAGCGACTTGAGCATCTGGAAGTAGTAGAAGTTGCGGCGATCCCAACCGCGGATGGCGCCGCCAGCCAGCGATAGCTCAGGATTCTGAATTACCCGATCGGGATCGAAATACTGTTGAACGCCAAGGCCGTCGCAGGTTGGGCAAGCGCCTGCCGGGTTGTTGAAGGAGAACAGGCGCGGCTCCAGCTCGCGCATGCTATAGCCACAAATCGGGCAAGCGAAGTTTGCCGAGAACAGCAGTTCTTCCGCCTTACTGTCATCCATATTGGAAACAATGGCGGTACCGCCTGAGAGTTCCAGCGCGGTTTCGAAAGACTCCGCCAGACGCTGCGCCAGATCGTCGCGTACTTTAAAGCGGTCGATAACCACTTCGATCGTATGTTTCTTTTGCAGCTCTAATTTCGGCGGATCCGAAAGATCGCAGACTTCGCCATCGATCCGCGCGCGGATATAGCCCTGACTGGCAAGGTTCTCCAGCGTTTTGGTGTGCTCGCCCTTACGCTCTTTAATGATGGGCGCCAGCAGCATCAGGCGCTGACCTTCCGGCTGAGAGAGCACGTTATCGACCATCTGGCTGACGGTCTGTGCGGCCAGCGGCACGTCGTGATCCGGACAGCGCGGTTCGCCGACGCGGGCGTACAGTAGGCGCAGATAGTCGTGGATTTCAGTAATCGTACCTACCGTCGAACGCGGGTTGTGGGAGGTCGATTTCTGCTCGATAGAAATCGCCGGCGACAGCCCTTCGATATGATCGACGTCTGGTTTCTCCATCAGCGACAGGAACTGTCGCGCATAGGCGGAGAGCGATTCGACGTAGCGACGCTGGCCTTCGGCGTACAGGGTGTCGAAAGCGAGTGAGGATTTGCCAGACCCAGAAAGCCCGGTGACGACAATGAGTTTGTCGCGCGGGATGACGAGGTTGATGTTTTTGAGATTATGGGTGCGGGCGCCCCGAACTTCGATCTTATCCATTCACCTTTCCCGGTAGGTAGATACACGGATTGCCTGGTTTGTTTGAAGGACAAACGGCAGAAACGGCTAATTATGACACAACTTAACCTGTCTGGATATACAGTATTGGAATGGCGCTGCAGTAAGAGGGTGAAAAATTGCATAGCGGCGGGATGTTTTCTGGAATTGGCTTCGCAGCTATCAAATTGCCCCTTTGTGATGTTAGAATTCCCGGTTTACACTTATACAAAACGTATTATTCAGGAGATTCGATCATGGCCAGCAGAGGCGTAAACAAGGTGATTCTCGTCGGTAATCTGGGGCAGGACCCGGAAGTACGCTACATGCCAAGTGGCGGCGCTGTCGCCAACTTCACGCTGGCAACTTCCGAATCCTGGCGCGATAAGCAAACCGGCGAAATGAAAGAGCAGACTGAATGGCACCGCGTTGTGCTGTTCGGCAAACTGGCGGAAGTCGCTGGCGAATACCTGCGTAAAGGTTCTCAGGTTTATATCGAAGGCCAGCTGCGTACCCGCAAATGGACCGATCAGTCCGGTCAGGACAAGTACACCACTGAAATCGTGGTAAACGTCGGCGGCACCATGCAGATGCTGGGCGGCCGTCAGGGCGGCGGCGCACCGGCAGGCGGCGGCCAGCAGCAGGGCGGTTGGGGTCAGCCTCAGCAGCCGCAGGGCGGCAACCAGTTCAGCGGCGGCGCGCAGTCTCGTCCGCAGCAGCAGGCTCCGGCAGCGCCATCTAACGAACCGCCGATGGACTTCGACGACGATATCCCGTTCTAAGGTTTTCCTTATTACGTGCTGCCTGTGCGGTAAGCCAACAAAAAGCCCCGATTGTTCGGGGCTTTTTCATTTCAGGCTCTCAGACCGCCGGCGTCGGAATTTGAGGCGTTGTGGGCGTAGCCGCGTCGGGCTGCGGCTTGCCCGTTCCTGGCTCGGGTAGCGGCGCGGCAGTCGCTTTTTGTTTACGGGCGATATCATCCATTATCAGCCGATAGGCAATATAGTATTTATAGATATTGCTGACGTAGGTTACCGTCTCAGCGCCGATTTTTTCCGCGGCGAGATTCTCAACGTTGCCAAACCAGATGTTCGGATCAAAACCGCGTTTTTGGGTTTCCGTACGTAGACGCGCGATGCGCGCCGGGCCCGCATTGTAGGACGCGAACGAAAATAGCGCTTTATTCAGCGGCGTCATTGGCTGATCGCCATAGTAATGATCAATCATCCAGCGCATATACTTCACGCCGGCATGAATGTTGGGATCGATTTTCTTAATATCGCCAACTTTCAGCTCCTTGCCGGTGGCGGGCATGACCTGCATTACGCCGATTGCGCCGACGTGGCTACGTACCGATTGATTGAGCCGCGACTCCTGATATCCCTGGGCTGCCATCAGCAGCCAGTCGACATCATAGCGTTCGCCATATTTTCTAAAGATGTCTACCATCTGCAAAAATTTAGCTCGTTCTCTGTTGGCTGCGGCATTTTTAACGTAGGTCGCGCTTTTCAGGTAGCGCAGCAGAATCGTGTTTCCCAGGGTGCTGCCTTGACGATTATTCTTCACGAAGGTATTTAGCACCGCGAGAAGCTGTGGGTTATTTTTGCGGACCGCCCAGGCGATGCTACCGCCATCTCGTAACACAATGTCTTCATGCACCTGAATTTTGGGAAACACCTGTTTCCAGAAAATCGCTTTATGGCGATCCATCACGATCAGAGGAATCAGGCCGGCATTAAGCATTTCGAGAAGATCCTCATCTTCGAGCGCCTCCGGCGCCTCCTGCAGAATGACCGGCGGCAGCGACGCTTTGGCAAAGCGGGCGTTAAGCGCCTGCAAACTTTCGTAATAGCTGGAGGAGCGTCGAACAAACACGGTTTTACCGGAAAGCTGCTCCAGGCTTTTCACGTTGGGCGATGATGGCCCAGAAACTAATAGCTCTTTGACATCGCTATAGAGCGGGGTGGTAAAGGCGACCTGCTCCTGACGCGATGAAGTAATGGTGAGATTGGCGGCGGCGATATCCCCCTTACCTTCATTCAACGCCTTGAACAGGTTATCCCGCGTCACCGGGATGAAAACGATCCGCACTTTGAGGTGTTTCTGCTTCAGCTTCTTCTCTTTTGCCAGTCTGCTATTGAGATCTTTTTCTAAAGCGATGAAAAGATCGTGGGTGGCGCCGCGCTGGGTCCCCTTATCGATAAAAAAGAAGGTCTTGCTGTAGGTCGTTAATACCCGGATCGCCCGCCGGTTGATCATGTCGGGAAGATCGCCTTTTTGCGGCTGCATGATGTGATCCATATTGATGGCCAGCTCCGCTTTGTCCTTTTGCGCCGGCGGCGATTTATCCGTCGAAGCCGCTGAAGCGGAGAAGGCAAACACGATGGCCAGAAGGCAGCCGGAAACCATCGCCAGGCGACGTTGAAAACCGAAGATGTTCATGATGCGGCACTCTGCAGGGAGATGGTTATATTTTAGTCAATGCAAACGCGCCCCTGTGCCTTTTTCTACTTACCTCTCCCGGGTTCAGCGCGACGTAGGTGGTATTGTCCTGATTGCGAGAATACAAAAGAAAGTGACGCTTCTCCTACCATAGAATATTTTCGCTTTGCGATCGCTAATTGCTTATCCCATCCAGGTGAATATCAAAATGATATTTTTGTCTGCTATTTAAAATATATTGTAAGGTTATTTATAACCTTTGCATGGTTATGTTTTTTTAGTATTAATACATAATTCGTAGAATGCCCGGATTAGCTTACTTCAAGAGTGGTATGGCCGATGTGTGTCAGGGTTGGTCTATATCACACTATTAATAACCTGCCTTGCAGATAACGGCCTGGAGTGCTATCACTAAATTCTCTCTCAGATTTTACTTACAAGGATGGAAGATGAAATGGACGATTCTTAACACCCTTATCTGCCCGCATACTGGCGTTGCCTTTTCGTCAATATCTGGGCTACGGTTTCTCAAGTTTATTATCTGGTATGAGGCTGAGCTTTTATTAATTCCCGGCGAAACCATGAAACTTTATTCATCTAAAGTTTTAATTAATGATCGATATCATTCATTAAAAATTTATAACATCACGCGTTACGACGATAAACAGTGGGAAACCTTAAGAGAGCGGCCAACCTGCCCGTACAATTTCGAGGTCGCGGAGCAGGAATCTTGTCTTTATCAATCGTATTGTGCGGTTAAGCGCTGCCCAAACGAGCGTCTACGACCGATGTTATGCGAACAATATTAGCAGGGGCCGGGAAGAGCATCGCTGTTGCTGAAAATAAAAAAGCTTCCCGCAGGAAGCTTTTTTATCAGGTCATCATCATTGGCCATTCTGGCGGCGTCTGGCTCATGACTTCAACCATGACATCTTTAATGTTGCCCCAGATTTTAGCAACATCCACCATGGTGATGCCTAACAAGCCGGTAGCAAACCAACAGGCGGCAGCCAGACCCAGGCAGCTACAAATAATCGCTAAGCCGGCATAGTCGCTTTTACGTAATTGAATATTCAACGAACTGGCCAGGAACATCAATACCGCGCTCACCAGGGGCCAGCGCAAAAGTACGACACTGGTAGTAATGGAAGCCATTAACTTATCCTATCTCTCAAAGAAAGTCGGGAGCCTTAGACAACCTGGCGCGATTATCAATAATGAGACGCTCTGGCTATCGGCGGGCACTTCAGGGAGTGATGAAACGACGATTTTGTTTCATCAACTTGTGTGAACTATATCACATTTGCTGATTTATTCGCCAGACAAAAAATGACCTTTTTTGACATTTTAAACCACGTTATTAATAGGGTTAATGGCGGCGGAATGCGCGCCAGCATGTCTGGTGTCTGTTTTTCGACACCGTTAAGGACTGGACCTGGACTGCCGATAATTGTTCAACGGGTTTTGTTACTTATTACGAGTAATTGTACGGAGAAACCGAATTAGTAAGTGGCTAGTGTCTTAATTATTACGAGAATGTTTCTCGATCCATCTATAAGTAAGTATGATTCATCATTATTAGGTGTGAGGTTTTTACATAAACGTGTTCGTTGCTGAAATTCGCTGTTTTTTATAACAGTCGGTAATGCCTGGTTTTTGTCCTTATACCGTGATTGAGGCGTATCGCATGGATAAAAAGCGGAAATGAGTCGTAACGCGCCGCATAAGGCGTTAAGAATATTCTTCATCATACTGGTGGTTGTGCTGCCGGTGGTGTTGGCGTTGTGGTTTGCGCAAATCAGAGCCCGGGAAGAAATCTCAGATAGACTGCAATCGTTTTCGCAGCTGGCGCTGCAAAAAACGGAAATGGTCATTCATGAATCCGAGCAGGCGCGCGAAAAAGCCATGCACTTTACCGGGGCAATGTGTTCCCCGCAGCATCAGCAGTACATGTTAAATATCGTGCGCGGGCTACTGTATGTTGATGACCTGATTTATGCGAGCGGTAACACTTTCCTCTGTTCCACCGCGGTCCATCCCGAAGAGGGCTGGAGAATAGCTGCCGCGAATTATACTCGAAAGCCCGACGTCTCCATTTACTACTATCGTGATACGCCGTTTTATCCCGGCTATGATATGAATTATATGCAGCGCGGGCATTATGCCGTGGTGGTTAACCCTCTCTCTTATAGTTCGGTTATTTCCAGCGATAAAGATTTAGCTTACGGCGTCTTCGACACCAAAACGAACATGTTTTTCTCCGTGAGTAAAAACGTTGATGCCAGGGAATTACATCGTCTTATTCGCCACGAAGACGCTTTTTTCAACCAGGATGGCCGGGTTTATACCGTCGCCCATTCGTCGATTCGACCGATTGCGGTCATCATGTCCACCTCGCGCGCCAGCTATTATGCCAGCCTCTACGACCAGATTACCTTGACCCTGCCGTTAGGCATTATTTGCAGCATTTTGATTCTGATGGTCTGGTCGCGAAGCCGTCAGCAGTATCATTCACCGCGCAATAAACTGCAGCGAGCGTTAAGCCACCGGCAGCTGTGCCTGCATTACCAACCTATTATCGACATCAAGAATAACCGCTGCGTCGGCGCCGAGGCGCTGTTACGCTGGCCGGGGTTTGACGGTCCGGTGATGAGCCCGGCGGAGTTTATTCCGTTGGCGGAAAACTCGGGCATGATTGCTCAGGTGACGGATTATGTGGTCGACGAGTTGTTCAACGATCTTGGCGAATATCTGGCCAGACATCCACAGCTCTATATCGCGATTAATCTTTCGGCATCGGACTTCCACTCCGCGCGATTAATTGCGCAGATCACTGAGAAGGCCCGCAGCTATGCGGTTTGCGTGAAGCAAATTAAAATTGAAGTCACCGAAAGAGGATTTATCGATGTGCCGAAAACCACACCGGTGATTCAGGCGTTCCGCGAAGCGGGCTACGAAATAGCCATTGATGATTTCGGTACCGGTTATTCCAACCTGCATAACCTCTATTCGCTCAATGTCGATATTCTGAAGATTGATAAATCCTTTATCGATACGCTGACCACCAACAGTACCAGCCATCTGATTGCCGAGCATATCATTGATATGGCGCGTAGCCTGCGTTTAAAAACCATCGCCGAAGGGGTAGAAACGCTGGATCAGGTGGATTGGTTGCTTAAGCGCGGCGTGCAGTTTTGTCAGGGATGGCATTTTGCCAGGGCTATGCCGCCACAGGAGTTTATGCAGTGGCTCGCCAAGTCCCCGATCTTACTGCGTACGCCGCACGACGGTCGTCAGGCGGAAATCTGATGACGGTAATCGCTGGGAGTGCGATCGAACTCCCGGCGGAATACCCGCGAGAACGTCTGCTGCGAGACGTATCCCAAATCCATCGCAATATCAAAAATAGGACGTTGCGTGGTTCTCAGCGCTTCAGCGGCGAGCAGTAGCCGGCGCTGGCGAATGTAATCACCCAGCGTCTGGTGGGTAACGGTACGGAACATTCGCTGCAGATACCATTTCGAGTATCCCGATTTTTTAGCGACTACATCAATGTTAAGTGGTTGATCGATATGTTCATCAATCCATTCAATAAGCGTTTGGATAATATCCTGATGGGACATAAAGCGGCCTCTCTCAATTCTCGATTCGTCGTTTTGTCTGTCGGCGAGTATAATTCCTCAAGTTAACTTGAGGTAAAGAGCTTTATGGAAAATAAACCAGCACGCATCAAAATGCTGCTCTCCCCTGGGGAGGTGGCGAAACGAACCGGCGTCGCCGTCTCGGCGCTACACTTTTATGAAAGCAAAGGGCTTATCCGCAGCCAGCGCAACGCGGGCAATCAGCGGCGATATCGCCGTGATGTGCTGCGAGCAGTGGCGATCATCAAGATTGCGCAACGTATTGGTATTCCGCTGGCGACCATCGGCGAGGCATTCGGCGTCTTGCCGGAAGGGCATAATCTGAGCGCCAAAGAGTGGAAACAGCTGTCGTCGCAATGGCGGGAGGAGTTGGACCGGCGTATCCACACCCTGACCGCGCTACGTGACCAGCTCGACGGCTGCATCGGCTGCGGCTGTTTATCGCGCCGCGATTGTCCATTACGCAACCCTGGGGATAAGTTGGGTGAAGAGGGAACCGGCGCACGCCTGTTGGAAGAGGATTAATCGTGATACCTGCAAAAAACTAAAGCGCCACAACAGGGCGCTTTAGTTGTTTTCCGGTCTTTGTCTTTCGCATTATCCCGCTGGCTCACGGGAGGGTTTCCCCCGACGTCGACTCCCCTCAGGTATTGCGCAATGTGTTGAAGGAGGTTCCGGATTGCGTCGACAATGTAATTGTGGCACAGCCTGATGATTTTGCCTGTTGGCGTTGCCGAAATTTTTCCGTCATTGGTCGCCTGTTTCTATAGTTAATTTGAACGAACAACAGGAGAGCGCCATGTTGACGGTCCATCACCTCAACCAATCCCGCTCGCAGCGCGTGCTGTGGGCGTTGGAAGAACTGCAATTGTCTTATCAGGTCGTCTGCTATCAGCGTGAAAAAAACATGCAGGCGCCAGCGGAACTGAAAAAAATTCACCCGTTGGGTAAATCGCCGGTGCTTGAGGATCAGGGGGTGGTGCTGGCAGAGTCCGGCGCGATTCTGGAATATCTGCAGGAAACCTACGATAGCGCCCAGCAGCTGAGGCCGCAGGGGAGGGAAGATAAACTGCAATATCGCTTCTGGCTCCATTATGCCGAGGGATCGTTAATGCCCTTGCTGTTGATGAAGCTTATCTTCGCCAGCCTCGGCAAGCCGCCGGTGCCGCTTGGTATGCGCACCCTGGGCGGGGCGTTGGGCAAAGGGGTACAAAAAGCGTGGCTGGATAGACAGTTGGCGACACATGCGGCATATATTGAACAGCATCTGGCTCGTCAGCCGTGGTTTGCCGGCGGCACGCTGAGCATGGCGGATATTCAGATGAGCTTCCCGGTGATGGCCTTACTGGCGCGCGGCGGCATTCAACACCTGCCGCACACCCGGCGTTGGCAGCAGCAGGTGGAGTCACGTCCGGGGTGGATTAACGCTATTGAGCGCGGCGGGCCATTTACCCTGCCTGGCGGTTAATACGCCAGAAAGAGGATTAAAACATATAAAAATGTTAATGCATTGCGCACTGACGATAACGTTTGCGCATCGTTTGTCTATTTCCTGAGCTTTGGCGGCGAAATTTGGCAAAATACGACAAACTTCAGTTGAAAAGGGCCAGCTAAAGACAGGATAATCGTTTGCCTTTTTACTTTGCTCGTTTTTTCCCCTGCCGACAGGGGGAGCAAAGACATTCCATATACCGCATTGTATGCGCGGAGTTAAACGTTTGCTTTTTCTCAGCCTCCCTCCTGGCGCCGGGAAACAGCACAAGGAGATGGCGTTTAACTGGCAGTGGACGGTCCATCACGCATGCAAGCGAACGATCAAAATTTTCAGGGGAAGTTTTCTATGTCTACGCCTTCAGCGCGTACCGGTGGTTCTTTAGACGCCTGGTTTAAAATTTCAGCTCGCGGCAGCTCCGTACGTCAGGAAATTGTTGCCGGATTAACGACCTTCCTGGCGATGGTGTACTCCGTCATCGTGGTGCCGGGAATGTTAGGTAAAGCTGGCTTTCCGCCTGCGGCGGTGTTCGTCTCGACCTGCCTGGTAGCGGGCGTCGGTTCATTAGTGATGGGCCTGTGGGCTAACCTGCCGCTGGCTATCGGCTGCGCGATTTCGCTGACCGCGTTTACCGCTTTTAGCCTGGTGCTGGGGCAGCACATTAGTATTCCGGTGGCATTAGGCGCCGTGTTCCTGATGGGGGTATTGTTCACCATTATCTCCGCTACCGGTATTCGTAGCTGGATCCTGCGCAACCTGCCGCAGGGCGTGGCGCACGGCACCGGCATCGGTATCGGCCTGTTCCTGCTGCTGATCGCCGCCAACGGCGTCGGTCTGGTAATTAAAAACCCGCTGGACGGCCTGCCGGTTGCGCTGGGCAATTTCGATAGCTTCCCGGTGATGATGTCGCTGATTGGCCTGGCGGTCATTATCGGTCTGGAAAAACTGAAAGTGCCTGGCGGCATTCTGCTGACCATCATCGGTATTTCCATTATCGGACTGATTTTCGATCCGAACGTCCATTTCTCCGGGATTTTCGCCATGCCGTCGCTGAGCGACGACAAAGGCAATTCGCTGATTGGCAGCCTTGATATCATCGGCGCGCTGAACCCGGTGGTGCTGCCAAGCGTGCTGGCGCTGGTCATGACTGCGGTATTCGACGCCACCGGTACCATTCGCGCGGTGGCCGGCCAGGCTAACCTGCTGGATAAAGACGGGCAGATCATCAACGGCGGCAAAGCGCTGACTACCGACTCCCTGAGCAGCGTGTTCTCCGGCGTGGTGGGCGCAGCCCCTGCGGCGGTGTATATCGAATCGGCAGCCGGTACGGCGGCGGGCGGTAAAACTGGTCTGACGGCAGTCACCGTTGGCGTGCTGTTCCTGCTGATCCTGTTCCTTTCTCCGCTCTCCTATCTGGTACCGGCCTACGCGACCGCGCCAGCGCTAATGTACGTTGGCCTGCTGATGCTGAGCAACGTGGCGAAAATCGACTTCAATGACTTCGTTGATGCGATGGCGGGGCTGATTACCGCGGTGTTCATCGTGCTGACCTGCAACATCGTGACCGGCATCATGATCGGTTTTGCATCGCTGGTGATTGGCCGCGTGGTATCCGGCGAATGGCGCAAGCTCAATGCGGGCACCGTGATCATCGCGGCGGCGCTGGTCATCTTCTACGCCGGCGGATGGGCGATTTAACTTTTCCTGCTAACGACGGGCGGCTTTGGCCGCCCGTTTAATTTTTAAGCCACATCCTGTTTCCTTTTGCGTTAATCTGAGTAGCGTATCATTTCGAGACATGACGCCTCAGATGTAAAAAAAGAAAACGCAGCAAACAGGGAACACATGGAAATATTCTTCACCATACTCATCATGACCCTCGTGGTCTCTCTCTCAGGGGTGGTTACACGTGTACTGCCCTTTCAGGTCCCACTACCGTTAATGCAAATCGCCATCGGCGCGCTGTTGGCCTGGCCGACCTTTGGTTTGCACGTTGAGTTCGACCCTGAACTCTTCCTCGTTCTGTTTATCCCGCCGCTGCTGTTTGCCGATGGCTGGAAAACGCCGACCCGCGAGTTTATCGAGCACGGCCGGGAAATCTTCGGCCTGGCGCTGGCGCTGGTGGTGGTCACCGTGGTCGGTATCGGCTTCCTGATTTACTGGATTGTGCCGGGGATCCCGCTGGTTCCGGCATTTGCTCTTGCGGCGGTGCTGTCGCCGACCGATGCCGTGGCGCTGTCCGGTATTGTCGGCGAAGGGCGGATACCGAAGAAAATCATGGGCATCCTGCAGGGTGAAGCGCTGATGAATGACGCTTCTGGCCTGGTGTCGTTAAAATTTGCCGTTGCCGTGGCGATGGGCACGATGGTGTTCACCATTGGCGGCGCCACCGTTGAGTTTCTGAAGGTGGCGATTGGCGGCATCCTGGCCGGTTTCGTGGTCAGCTGGCTGTATGGCCGCTCAATGCGTTTCCTCAGCCGCTGGGGCGGCGATGAACCGGCAACGCAAATTGTGCTGCTGTTCCTGCTGCCGTTCGCTTCTTACCTGATTGCCGAACATATCGGTTTCTCGGGGATCCTGGCGGCGGTGGCCGCGGGGATGACCATCACCCGTTCCGGGGTGATGCGTACCGCGCCGCTGGCTATGCGCCTGCGCGCCAACAGTACCTGGGCCATGCTGGAGTTCGTGTTTAACGGCATGGTGTTCCTGCTGTTGGGCCTGCAGCTGCCGGATATCCTGTCGAGCTCGCTGGTGGCGGCGGAAGCCGATCCGAACGTTGAAACCTGGATGCTGTTCACCGATATCGTGCTGATTTACGCCGCGCTGATGCTGGTGCGTTTCGGCTGGCTGTGGACGATGCGTAAGCTCAGCCAACGCTTCCTGAAGAAGAAACCGATGGAGTTTGGCTCCTGGACCACCCGCGAGCTGCTGATCTCCTCCGTCGCCGGGGTGCGCGGGGCGATTACTCTCGCCGGTGTGCTGTCGATTCCGCTACTCTTACCGGACGGTAACGTCTTCCCGGCGCGTTACGAGCTTATCTTCCTGGCCGCCGGGGTGATTCTTTTCTCCCTGTTCGTCGGGGTGATCGCGTTGCCGATTCTGTTGCGGCGTATTGAGTCCACCGACCACGTACAGCAGCGCAAAGAAGAGCGTCTGGCGCGCGCCGCGACGGCGGATGTGGCGATTGTCGCGATTCAGAAAATGGAAGAACGCCTGGCGGCGGATACCAAAGAGAATATCGACAACCAGCTGCTGACCGAGGTGAGTTCGCGCGTCATCGGTAACCTGCGTCGCCGTGTGGATGGGCGTAACGATGTCGAAACCTCGATGCTGGAAGAGAGCCTTGAGCGCCGTTTCCGTCTGGCGGCGCTACGTTCGGAACGCGGTGAGCTGTACCACCTGCGCGCGACGCGGCAAATCAGCAACGAGACGTTGCAGAAGCTGCTGCACGATCTCGACCTGTTAGAAGCGTTGTTAATCGAAGATCAGTAACCTTAAGTCCCGGTAAGCGCGACGCTTACCGGGGCTACAGCACGATGCGATTTGGTAGCCCGGAGAAGGCGCAACGCGCCGCGTCCGGGAAAAACCCTTAAAAAGTTGCCAACCGATAACAGTATCGACAGTCTATATGTAGCCCCGGTAAGCGTTAGCGCGACCGGGGAGTTACTCCAGCCAGAACGCTTTACTGCATTCCAGCCACGCCTCGGCGCTGCGCGACATATACACCCCTTCCCGCCAGATCATCCCTAATTCCCAACGTAATTCGCTCTCCAGCGGGATCCAATAAAAATCCTCGGCATCAAGACGCTGGCAAATCGGCTCCGGCAAAATCGCCACGCCAATGCCCGCCTGCACCATTGCCGCCAGAAAATCCCACTGACCGCTGCGCACGGCGATACGCGGCTTGACATCACGCTCGGCAAACAGGCGCATCAGCTGTTGGCTGAGGGCGAAATCTTCGTTGTAGATAACCAATGGATGCTGCGCCAGCTTTTGCGGCGAGATCGAGGTGATATCCTGCCACTGCGCTGTCTTCGGCACGAGGACGCAGAGCGGGTGGCTAAAGAGTGACAGCGTGGTCAGGCCGCTGGACTCATCGACCGGTAGCGCGGTCATCGCCAGGTCGAGTTCGCCGTTGCTAACCGCCTGCTGCACCGTCAACCCGCCGAACTCGGAAATTTTCAGCTCCACGCCGGGATAACGCAGGCGAAAGCGGCTGATGGGCTCAGCCATCAACATGCCGACCATCGGCGGGATCCCCAGGCGCAGTACGCCTTTATTCAGATGGTTAATATCGCTGAGTTCGGCTTTTAACTGGCTGAATTCGCCGAGTATCGCCTGCCCGCGTTCGAAGACTACCCGGCCGGTATCGGTTAATAACAGCTTGCGGCCATCACGGATAAGCAGGGTGCAGTTGAGCTCATCTTCCAGATTTTTGAGCATCTTGCTGATGGTGGGTTGCGTGACGAAGAGTTTCTCCGCCGCGCGGGTAAAGCTTTGCTGGCGGACGACTTCGACAAAATACCGCAACGTACGTATATCCATGATTATTCCCTGAGACTATACCTGTGATGATTTTAATTCATTTCTGTCCACAAGGGCGGCTCTCTATACTGCACCCCTGACTTATTTTTAGGGAATTCCGCTCATGGCCTTCGCGCCAGCACGTGTTGCGCCTTTCGTGATGCAACGTCTTCAGGTACCGGTTCAGGTACTGCTCTATGCCGGGTTGTTTGTCTGCGCTGAATATCTGGTTAATTGGCTACATCTCCCGCTTCCTGCCAATCTTGTCGGCATGTTGATGCTGCTGATGCTTATCGTCTGCCGGGTGATACCGCTCAACTGGGTGCGCGCAGGCGCGCGCTGGCTACTGGCGGAGATGCTGCTGTTTTTCGTCCCGGCGGTGGTTGCCGTCGTTAATTATGCGCAACTGCTGATGGTGGACGGCTGGCGCATCTTCCTCGTCATCGCGTTAAGCACCACTATGGTACTGGGCGCCACGGCGTGGGTAGTGGATAAGGTGTATCGCTACGAAGTGAGCAGGCTGAAAAATGAGTGATTTTATCCTGAGCATGCTGTGCCTGGCGGTCACCCTCGGGCTCTATTTCGCCAATAAGCGTCTCTATCGCCGCTTCCATAAACTGCCGTTAATGCCGCTGGTGCTGACGCCGGTACTGTTGGTGCTGATCCTCGTCTTTGGTCATATCTCCTATCAGAGCTATATGGGCGAGTCGCACTGGCTATTATGGTTATTGGGGCCGGCCACCATCGCCTTTGCCGTACCGGTCTATGACAACATGGCGATTATTAAGCGTCACTGGATGTCATTGACCGCGGGAGTGGTGACGGCGTCGGTGGTCGCCGTTACCACTTCCGTTTGGCTGGCGCGTCTCTTCACTCTGCCTGACGAAATTCAGCGTAGCCTGGCGGTACGCTCGGTGACCACGCCGTTTGCGCTGGCGGCGGCGAAACCGCTCGGTGGCCAGCCCGACCTGGTAGCGCTTTTTGTGGTGGTCACCGGGGTATTTGGCATGGCGATTGGCGATGTGCTGTTCTTACGCCTGTCAATCCGCGCCGGTATGGCGAAAGGGGCGGGGTTCGGCGCGGCGTCACACGGCGCCGGAACAGCCCGATCCTATGAACTGGGCCAGCAGGAGGGCGTGGTCGCCAGCCTGGTGATGATGCTTTCCGGCGTAGTCATGGTGCTGGCGGCGCCGCTAGTTCGTTGGGCGATATTTTAAGATTCCGCAGTCTTACCTCGAAGGACAACGGGTAAGACTGCTGAGTTCACCCCGGTAAAATATTACGTATCCATAGGCTATTTATCTTAATTAGTATGAAATGTGTTTAGGTTATATTCTTAATTTCATTGTGGGATGTTTTTGTTGAATGCTGTTTGGAAAGATCTTATGTCATTTAATTTGTAAAAATATATTTCTAAATGACGGGTTATTTAATGAATTTAATAATGATTAAACAATTATTAATTTGTGCTGTGAATTATATGAATGCATAACATGCTGATAATATGTGTATTTGGTTTGTTTTTATAATAGGTGATTAATTCATTCTAATGGATGATGTTAGCAATACTTATTGAAAAATATTTTTCTCAAGATATTATTTTTATGCGGGATGCTATTATTGAATGGATTCAATAAGCGATTGCCTGGTCAATTTTAAATTATTTATAAAACATTGCATGTTGTTTTTATAAAAATCTGACGGCGCTAATTTTGAATTCCATTCTTTAATATACCTGCATCAAGCAATTGACGGATTGATTGTCGTTTACAATGGATATGGGAATTCATATGAAAATCAGTAAGAAATATGTGTTCAGCGCGCTGGCAATTTCTGCCTCCTGCATGCTGTCGACCTATGCGCAAGCTGCATCGAATACGATTACTTTCAACGGTACCGTTTCTGATACCACCTGTACCGCAACAATTGATGGGGGGGTGACGTCTATCGAAATGGGTACCACTTCAGTGGCGGATTTGAAAGCGAATACCTATGGTGCTGCGAAGAATTTTTCATTTTCCCTGGCTAACTGTCCTGCTACTGAAGAGGGTGGCAACGCTATCGCCCGCGTTACCTTCGGTGGCGAGGCAGATGCTGCGAACAGTGATTACTTCAAAAACCAGGCCTCAACTTCTGCAGCTTCTGGCGTTGCGGTCGCCATCTTTGATAACGCAGGTAATTTGCTGAAAAATAATGAAGAAGGCGCCGATGTGGATATTTCATCAGGGGCTGCGACTATTCCATTTACCGTGAAAATGGTCAAGTCAGGCGCTTCTGATCCAACGAAAGGGGCAGTTAAAACGACCGTGACTTATAACGTGACTTACTATTAATTAATTTTATATGGAGAAAGGGGAGCGGTATGTAGATTCCCCTTTATTATGGGTATATGAGATATCGTTTATTTTTTATTAGCTTATTGCTAACCCTTTCGAATGCGCAAGCGAGCGTAGTGGTCGGCGCGACTCGGGTGATATTTGATGGCGCCAAAGAGAGTACGGTAGTGGCTGTTGATAATAAAGATAATACCACTAATATTGTCCAGTCCTGGCTTTCTGTCGTTGATACCTCATCACCTGAAAAAGACTCATTTATTATAACGCCACCGCTATTTCGTTTAAATTCTGGTGAGAAAGGTTTTGTCCGGATAGTGCGTTCTGGGAAGCCATTACCAACCAGTCGGGAGTCCATGCTTTGGCTAAATGTTAAAGGCATACCCGCAATGGATAATGTGCCCGATAAGAACACGGTGCAGTTCGCTATTAATTCTAAAATTAAACTTATTTATCGTCCCAAAGAGCTGCAGGGACAAATCCCAGAAAATTATGCTGCTAAATTACAATGGCGTCACGATAGCAACTTTTATAGCGTAACAAATAATTCACCGTTATATATGAATTTTTCACAAATAAAGATTAACGGTAAGAATGTATCTGGAATATGGTTCGCAGCACCATTTTCTACGTTAAAGATACCGGCAAAAGATGTTTTATCCTCTGCGAGGAACAAAGAAATCACATGGAGCGTGATTAATGATTATGGTATGGCAGGGAAAAAATATTCCGCAATCATACAGTAGCGTTACTCTATTTCATACTCCAGGGTATATCGGAGTAGCATTCTTGCTATACGCCACTACCCTAAGTTTTGGTGCGCAGGCCGGAGAATACTTCAACCCGCATTTACTGGAAGTGACTGAAAGTAGCGCTACCGCCGTGGACTTATCCTGGTTATCTCAGGATACGATTCCACCCGGTAGCTATAATCTGGATATTTATATTAATGATAAATATATATCTACCGAGGTGATTGAATTTAAAGAAAACACGGATAAACAAGAGACCAGGGTTCAACCCTGCATTGGCGTTGGACTGCTAAAATCATGGTCAATTAATACCGCGCGCTATCCGCAGCTTGCGGATATGGCAACGCAGTGTGCCTCTCTGTCAGCGATCCCTGGTCTTGAATATTCAGTGTCGTTGCCGCAGCAGCGCCTGGTACTTTCCGTGCCCCAGGCGGCGCTGCTCAATCGCCCTGGAGACTATGTTCCGGAGGAGCAGTGGCAACAAGGAATCAACGCGGGTTTGCTTAACTATAGTTTGTCGGGGCAATGGAATACGCCGCGGCATGGCGGTAGCGCTACCGAAAGCCAGTTTGCGAGTTTGCAGCCTGGTATAAATCTGGGACCGTGGCGTCTTCGCAACTATAGTACGTTTGATCACGGCGATGACGGTAGTCACTGGCAATCGGTGTATAGCTATCTGGCGCGCGATATCCATATCCTGAAAAGCCAATTCATTCTGGGTAATACCTATACCTCGTCGGGTATTTATGACAGCATAAATTTTACTGGCCTGCAGTTGAGCTCGGATGAGGAAATGCTGCCGGACAGTCTTCACGGCTTCGCGCCAACGATTAAAGGTATCGCGCGCACCACCGCCGAGGTCACTGTTTATCAGAATGGCTACAGTATCTATAAAACAACGGTTGCTCCCGGGGCTTTCGAGATTAAGGATCTTTATTCAACCGGGAGCGCCGGCGATCTCAACGTTAATATTAAAGAGTCCGACGGTAGCGAGCAAAATTTTGTCGTGCCTTATGCCTCGTTGGCTATTTTGCAACGCGAGGGGCAGTTGGACTATGCCTTTAGTAGCGGAAAAACGCGTGCCTCCAGTTCCGGTGATAAAGAATATAATTTTGTCCAGTCGACGGTGGCATACGGCGTTTCAAGTAATATTACGTTATATGCGGGACTACAGCAGGCTGAAGATAAATATACTAATATATTAATGGGTTCTGGTTTTAATTTAGGGAGCATTGGTGCGTTGTCGTTTGATGCTTCTCAATCATTGGTCAATATTAAGCAAAACGAAGCCCGCTCTACGTTATCGCAAAAAAAGGGACAATCCTTACGCCTGCGTTTTAGTAAAAGCTTTTTGCAGACGGGAACTAATTTTTCGGTGGCGGGTTATCGCTATTCTACTGCGGGATATTATTCCTTTCAGGATTTTATCGATAAGACCTCAGATGACCAGGATTGTTGTACATTAACTGGTCGGAAAAAAGGGCGCTTTGATGCCTCAATATCGCAATCGCTGTTTGGGTATGGTTCTCTGTCGCTTTCCTTAGTGAATGAAACTTACTGGGATAGTTCGCGAATGGATTCATTGGGCATTGGCTATAGCGGTTCGCTGGGAAAAGTTTCTTATTTCATTAACTATTCATATAACCGTAACGTACAAAGTAGTGAAAGTCATGGAGAGACGAAACCTGGCAGCGATACTATTGTGTCGTTAACGCTGTCTATACCGATAGGCGAAAGGCTCTCGTCTAATTACAGCATGAGTTCTGGCCGTGCAAGCGACACCACCCACAGCGTAGGATTGAACGGCATGATGCTGGCGGATCGATCGCTTAACTGGAATGTTCAGCAAGGTTATAACGCCAGTAATAAAAGCACTTCCGGAAATATTGGTGTGGATTATCAGAGTTCCAAAGGGGATATTTCCGCCGGCTACGGCTATGACCATTATAGCAATCACTATAACTATTCATTACGTGGAGGCATGATCGCTCACGCGGGCGGACTCACCCTTTCCCGATTCCTCGGAGAGAGTTCCGCTCTGATTGAAACACCTGGCGTGAGTGATGTGGCGGTCCGCGGACAAACCAATGTCACAACCGATTCCTCAGGTTACGCTATCGTGCCATATATTCGGCCATATCATGTCAATAGCCTGTCATTAGATGAACAGCAGATTACGGGTGCGGAGGTTGATAATGTGGTGAGAAACGTGGTACCGACGCGTAACGCGATAGTCAGAGTGCAATACGATACCTATATTGGAGCGAAGGCCATGGTCACTTTAAAGACGGCGACCGGCGTCGCGCCATTTGGCGCTATTGTGACTTTAGAAAAACAGCCGCAACGGCGCCAGGATATTCGCGGCAATATTGTTGGTGATGACGGGCAGGTTTATATGACAGGGCTTCAGCAAAAAGGAACCATGCTGGTGAAATGGGGCGAGGGGCGAAATGAACAATGCCGTGCAGATTATGATTTGACCGTGAAGGAAAAAAATCAGGAGATTATTTTCTATCAAGCACTGTGTCATTAACTTAGATGGTTGCTCAAAGGAATGAGGTTTGAATATGGGTGATGTTAAATGTATCGGCGGTATCTTAATCTGTTTATTTGGCTATTTAATCTGTGCGCTTTTTGTTATTTCGACGCCAGCATTGGCCTATGAGGATTCAAGCACGATCAATTTTAACGTTTCTGGCAATATTGAGGAACCATCCTGTGACGTTGCAATAAAACCCTCTGCCACCATTGATTTAGGCACGGTGTCGTATCAAACGTTAACCGGTAAAGCAGGATCCAGTGGGGAAAGCACGCCGGTCAAGCTTGAGTTTAGCAACTGCTCCGCGGGAACCTCTACGGTCACCTTATCCTTCAGTGGCTCCTATTTTGATGATACCCATACTTCAATTTATAAAAATAATCAAACCGGTAGCGATGGCGCCAGCGGCGTTGGGATGCAGCTCCTTAGTCAGGCGGATAACGAGTCGTTAGGGCCAAACGATCGGTATGTTTATACGTTTGATGATAGTGCTGGCTCTCATACATTTAACATGATCGCCAGAATGTATTCACCCTACGGAAAAATTAGTGCTGGCATTGTGGGGTTTACCGTAACCTTTGATGTCACCTATAAATAGTCAGATATACAAGGAACGGTATGAATAAATATTTATTAATGTTGCTGCTGATTTTCCCTGTGTTGAGTTGGGCTTGTGAGGGGGTGAATTCTGGCGATGTATCGATGACTAATTTGCCTGAGAAGATTTTACTTAGTGCCGGGAATTACTCGGCCGGAACAGTATTATATGACTCAGGTAAGATAACTCGTTCGCAGGCCGCGCTACTCAACTGTCAAGGTGATATATATGCTAACTTTCAGTGGGCATCAAATAACACCGGAAATTTAATCGGCGATAATATCTATACCACCTCGTTACAAGGCGTAGGGTTGAGAGTCAAAGTTTGGTTAAACGTTACCGGCGAATATGATGGTGATAGCGACGATTTCAATAGCGATTATCAGCAGCATTTTATTGGTGATGTTAATTACTACCTTGGCAAACCTTCCGGCTTACTGGATTATTATGCTTCAACCAATTACTCACCGGCTTACCAGCTACAGCTGGTGGCGACCGGCGGCCCAATAGCGACAAATAGTAAATTGTCGTTGAACGATCCGGTGGCGACGGTCTCTGCGAAAGACAGTTCAGGTACTATCGTAATTTCCCAGCTGCATATTAGCGGCACCACGACTATTCAGCTCACCCCGATGGGTTGCATGGTCAGTAGCTCAGGATTGAATTTCGCGATGGGGACGGTAAGCGCTTCGGCATTCAATTCCGCGGGGAAAGCCGGCTCTGCAACTCAATCGGTGACGCTCTCCTGTGAGCCGGGGACTAACGTTGTAATGCGGGTGACGGCTGCGGAAGCGAGCGGCGATAACCCGAACCATACGGTGATGGCCTTAACTGCGGATGGTAATGCTGCCACCGGCGTTGGCGTACAGCTTAATCTGAAGGACAATGCGCTGCCGCTGAATACGGATATCAGCTTATATTCTTCAAGCCGCACGACGGTGACCAATAACGGCGCGGATGCTGGCTATACCATTTTTACCAATCCTGATTTCCCCGGCGGCGCATATGCTATGCAGTCGCTCATGTTTACCACCAATTATTACAAAACAGCGGAGACGGTGACGGCGGGATCGGCAAATGCGAGCGGGGTGATAACCTTTACCTATAACTAAAATATAGCCTCTTCCTCAGCGCGAGGAAGAGGCCGATACCATTAGTGCGCCTGGCCGCGTTCGATACCGATACCGGTTTGTGAACGGATAAACTGGGCGCGGAACTGCTCGCGCTCGCGCATCCCTTCTGCGGAGTTATCGGTAATCGAGAATAGCCAGATGCCGATGAACGCGATGGCGATGGAGAATAGCGCCGGGTATTCATACGGGAAGACGGCTTTCTCGTGACCGAGGATCTGTACCCAAATGGTCGGGCCAAGGATCATTAAAATTACCGCGGTCAGCAGGCCGAGCCAGCCGCCGATCATCGCGCCGCGGGTGGTCAGCTTCGACCAGTACATCGACAGCAGGATAATCGGGAAGTTACAGCTGGCGGCGATAGAGAACGCCAGGCCGACCATGAAGGCGATATTCTGGTTTTCGAACAAAATCCCCAGCAGAATCGCTACCACGCCGAGGATCAGCACGGTAATTTTCGATACCTTCAGCTCCTGACGTTCGGTCGCGCCTTTGCGGAACACGTTAGCGTAAAGATCGTGAGAGACCGCCGATGCCCCCGCCAGCGTCAGTCCGGCGACCACCGCCAGAATCGTGGCGAACGCCACCGCCGAGATAAAGCCGAGGAACAGGTTACCGCCGACGGCATCCGCCAGATGCACCGCCGCCATGTTGTTGCCGCCGATGAGCTGTCCTGCCGCATCTTTAAACGCCGGATTCGCCCCCACCAGCATGATCGCGCCGAAGCCGATGATAAAGGTCAGGATATAGAAGTAACCCATAAAACCGGTGGCGTAGAACACGCTCTTACGCGCTTCTTTGGCGTCGCTGACGGTGAAGAAACGCATCAGAATATGGGGCAGGCCCGCGGTACCGAACATCAAGCCGAGACCGAGCGATAGCGCCGATATCGGGTCTTTCACTAGCCCGCCGGGGCTCATGATCGCCACCCCTTTCGGGTGCACCGCCATCGCTTCAGTGAACAGATTATTGAAGCTGAAACCAACGTGCTTCATCACCATAAAGGCCATAAAGCTGGCGCCGAACAGTAGCAGGACCGCTTTGATAATCTGCACCCAGGTGGTGGCGAGCATGCCGCCAAACAGCACGTACAACACCATCAGCACGCCGACAAGCACCACCGCAACGTGGTAGTTGAGGCCGAACAGCAACTGGATGAGTTTGCCGGCGCCAACCATCTGCGCAATCAGATACAGCGCCACCACCACCAGCGAACCGCAGGCGGAGAGAGTGCGAATCGGCCCCTGCTTCAGGCGATAAGAGGCTACGTCGGCAAAGGTGTAGCGACCGAGGTTACGCAGGCGTTCGGCGATCAGGAACAGGATAATCGGCCAGCCGACAAGGAAGCCGAGCGAGTAGATCAAACCGTCGTAGCCGGAAGTGTACACCAGCGCGGAAATGCCGAGAAACGAGGCCGCGGACATAAAGTCGCCGGCGATCGCCAGACCGTTCTGGAAACCGGTGATATTGCCGCCCGCGGTGTAGTAATCGCTGCGCGAACGCACGCGTTTTGACGCCCAGTAAGTGATATACAGCGTCAGGGCGACGAAAATCACGAACATGATAATCGCCTGCCAGTTGGTCGGCTGACGCTGCACCGCGCCGGTAATGGCATCGGCGGCGTTGGCGGCGAAAGGGAGCGTGGCGGCAAGCGCCGTCAGGACTTTTTTCATGATGCTTGCACCTCGCTAATCACGCTTTTGGTCAACTTGTCGTATTCGCCGTTTGCCCGCCAGACGTAAATGCCGGTCAGAACGAAGGAGATGATAATGACGCCGATACCAATAGGGATGCCGCGGGTGACGCTGGTGCCTTCATGCAGCGGCGTCCCAAGCCAGCCGGGCGCGAAGGCGATAAGCAAAATAAAGCCTACGTAAATGACCAACATAATGACTGACAGAATGGCGGCAAACCGTTGCCGTGATGCAACTAACTCCCTGAAATGCGCACTATTTTCTATCCGCTGACAAATTTGTTCATTCATCTTAGCGTCTCCAGAGGTAACCCTTATGTCATCCATCGGCTATCCGTCGGCAACAGTGACCCGCCCGACGTTATTACGTCGAGTAGCCGCTGGTTTACCGCTTTCCTGCTGAACAGAATCCTTGGGGGGAGTTTATGTTTTTAACCTCTCCCTCCAGAGAGGGAGAGGGGGGTAGGTATCGTGTTAAGAAGGCATCGCAATGGCCTGCTTCTCTTCGAGCAGTTTGTCCACTACGCCCGGATCGGCCAGCGTCGAGGTATCCCCGAGATTACTGGTATCGCCAGCGGCAATCTTACGCAGAATACGGCGCATGATTTTGCCGGAGCGGGTTTTCGGCAACGAGTCGGTCCAGTGCAGTACATCCGGCGTCGCCAGCGGGCCAATCTCTTTGCGCACCCAGTTACGTACTTCGGCATACAGTTCCGGCGTCGGCTCTTCGCCGTGATTCAGCGTCACGTAAGCGTAGATGGCCTGGCCTTTGATATTATGCGGAATACCAACCACCGCCGCTTCGGCGATTTTCGGATGCGAGACCAGCGCGGATTCAATTTCCGCGGTGCCCAGACGGTGGCCGGAGACGTTCAGTACGTCATCGACGCGACCGGTGATCCAGTAGTAACCATCTTCGTCGCGACGGGCGCCGTCGCCGCTAAAGTACATATTTTTAAAGGTTGAGAAATAGGTCTGCTCGAAGCGCTCATGATCGCCAAACAGGGTACGCGCCTGGCCAGGCCAGGAGTCGGCAATCGCCAGATTGCCCTCGGTCGCGCCTTCCAGCGGCGTCCCTTCGTTGTCCACCAGTACCGGCTGGACGCCAAAGAATGGACGCGTGGCGGAACCGGCTTTCAGTTCGGTGGCGCCCGGCAGCGGGGTTATCATGAAGCCGCCGGTTTCGGTCTGCCACCAGGTGTCCATCACCGGGCACTTCTCGTTGCCGATCTTCTTCCAGTACCACTCCCAGGCTTCCGGGTTAATCGGCTCGCCGACCGAGCCGAGAATGCGCAGTGAAGAACGATCGGTACCTTCGATAGCTTTGTCGCCTTCCGCCATCAGCGCGCGGATCGCCGTCGGCGCGGTGTAGAGAATATTGACCTGATGTTTGTCCACCACCTGGCACATGCGCGCCGGGGTCGGCCAGTTTGGCACGCCTTCAAACATCAGCGTGGTGGCGCCGCAGGCCAGCGGGCCGTACAGCAGGTAGCTGTGACCGGTGACCCAGCCCACATCGGCGGTGCACCAGTAGATATCGCCCGGATGGTAATCAAAGACGTATTTGAAGGTGGTCGCCGCATACACCAGGTAGCCGCCGGTGGTGTGCAGTACGCCTTTCGGCTTGCCGGTCGAACCGGAGGTATAGAGGATAAAGAGCGGGTCTTCGGCGTTCATTTCCACCGCTTCATGCTGGTCATCCGCTTTTTCAATCAGATCGCTCCACCACAGATCGCGACCTTCCTGCCAGTCGATTTTGCCGCCGGTGCGCTTGAGGACCACCACGTGCTCGATGCTGGTGACGTGCGGATTTTTCAGCGCATCGTCGACGTTTTTCTTCAGCGGGATGGCGCGACCGGCGCGTAATCCTTCGTCAGAGGTGATCACCAGGCGAGCGCTGGAGTCGATAATGCGTCCGGCAACCGCTTCCGGCGAAAAGCCGCCGAAGATTACCGAGTGGATGGCGCCGATGCGCGCGCAGGCCAGCATGGCCACGGCGGCTTCCGGCACCATCGGCATATAGATAGCAACGACATCGCCTTTTTTAATGCCCAGATCGAGCAATACGTTGGCAAAACGGCAAACATCGCGATGGAGCTGGCGATAAGTGATGTTTTTACTCTGGCTGGCGTCGTCGCCTTCCCAGATAATCGCGGTCTGGTCGCCGCGCTCGTGCAGGTGGCGGTCGAGACAGTTGGCCGCGAGGTTCAGGGTGCCATCTTCATACCATTTGATGGAGATGTTTCCCGGCGCGAAAGAGGTATTTTTTACCTGCGTATAGGGCTTAATCCAGTCGAGGATTTTGCCCTGCTCGCCCCAGAAGGCATCTGGGTTGGTGATGGATTGTTGGTAGTTCACCTGGTACTGTTGCGGATTCATCAGGCAATGTTCCGCAATCTCTGCGGGAATAGGGTGTTTATGTATTTGGCTCATGGCTTTTTTTCTCCTTTAACTTGTTAAATATATGTCAAATAACCGTTAAGAATAGGGGCTTTATGAGCTTTGTTTACTATTTGGGGGGCAGATCACGCATTGATTAAACTGAATGAAATTCAATCAAATGAAACTTTGAAATGAAATAATTCATTTGCTGTATTTATAGAAACTGAATGTGTTAAATATTTTTTATAACAAATACTTATGCAATGTAATGCGCTGAAATGGGCGGATTTATGCAGAAAACCAGAGGAAAGCGCTGTTCTTAAAGGCTTGCGCAGCATGCCGTGCAAATGATACTGATATTGCGCGTTAAATAACCCCATAAAGCAACGCAACACAATTCATACCCCTTTCAGTGGGTGCCATTACCTCCCGGAATGGTGCCTTTCATTGAGGAAGTCAGTAGTGATGAAAAAAACAAAAGTCAGCCTGGCCTGGCAGATTTTGCTAGCCCTGGTGCTTGGCATACTTCTGGGCAGCTACCTGCATTACCACGCCGAAAGCCGTGATTGGTTAATCTCAAACCTCCTGACCCCGGCGGGCGATATCTTTATCCACCTGATTAAAATGATTGTCGTTCCGATTGTCATCTCGACGCTGGTGGTGGGCATTGCGGGCGTAGGCGACGCTAAGCAACTGGGCCGCATCGGCGCCAAGACCATCATCTATTTTGAAGTGATCACCACGGTGGCGATTGTACTGGGGATCACCCTGGCGAACGTCTTCCAGCCGGGCAGCGGCATTGATATGTCGCAGCTGGCGGCGGTCGATATCTCGAAATATCAGAACACCACCGCGGAAGTGCAGAGTCACGCGCATGGCCTGATGGGAACCATCCTGTCGCTGGTGCCGACCAACATCGTTGCCTCGATGGCGAAAGGCGATATGTTGCCGATTATCTTCTTCTCGGTGCTGTTCGGCCTGGGGCTTTCTTCCCTGCCGTCTACTCACCGCGAGCCGCTGGTGACCGTGTTCCGCTCTATCTCCGAAACCATGTTTAAAGTGACGCACATGGTAATGCGCTATGCGCCGGTCGGGGTCTTTGCCCTGATCTCGGTGACCGTCGCCACCTTCGGCTTCGCTTCGCTGTGGCCGCTGGCTAAGCTGGTTATCCTGGTTTACTTCGCGATTCTGTTCTTCGCGCTAGTGGTGCTGGGTATCGTGGCGCGGGTATGTGGGCTGAGCATCTGGATCCTGATTCGTATCCTCAAAGACGAGCTGATTCTGGCTTACTCCACCGCGAGCTCCGAGAGCGTACTGCCGCGTATCATTGAGAAAATGGAAGCCTACGGCGCGCCGGCCTCAATCACTAGTTTTGTGGTGCCGACCGGCTACTCCTTTAACCTCGATGGTTCGACGCTATATCAAAGCATCGCGGCGATCTTCATCGCCCAGCTGTACGGTATCGAACTCTCCCTGTGGCAGGAAATCACTCTCGTGTTGACGCTGATGGTGACCTCAAAAGGCATCGCGGGCGTACCGGGCGTCTCCTTCGTGGTGCTGCTGGCGACCCTGGGTAGCGTGGGGATCCCGCTGGAAGGGCTGGCGTTTATTGCCGGCGTCGACCGTATCCTCGATATGGCGCGTACCGCGCTGAACGTGGTCGGCAACGCGCTGGCGGTGCTGGTTATCGCCAAGTGGGAACACAAGTTTGACCGTAAGAAAGCGCTGGCGTATGAACGCGAAGTGCTGGGCAAGTTTGATAAAACCGCCCAATAAGATGTCAGAGCCCGGCCATTCGCGCCGGGCTTTTTTTAGCCTTTGGTTATCCTGTCGAACTCTTCACATCCGGTATCAAACCCCTCCTGACAGCTGACGTTAAGCCAGTGCAGCGCTTTTTGCGGGTTTGGTTCGATAAAACCTTTCTCTCCCTGCTGGAACATCATCCCTGCCCAGTATTCGGCATAGCCGGTGCGTGAAAGCGCCGAGCTGCCTTTGAAGTACTGCGCGGCCTTGAGGTCATCTTCCGGCGGCAGCACGCCGCTGGCGTAGATAAGCCCCAGCAGCATCTGCGCATCGACGGCGGAGTCGCTCTCTTCATCTTTGGCCGCATCCTGCAGCAGTCTGATGGCGTGCGCATAATCGGTGGGTCCGGCCTGCTGATTGACCAGCACCCGGGCGAGGATAATCTCGCCGGCCTTGCTGCCGGCCTGCACGGATTTTTCCGCTAGCTGTCGCGCCTGTTGATAGTCGGCCTGCTGCGGGTTACGGATTTTAAGCTGAGCCAGCAGCGCCATTGCGTCGCCATCGCCCTGCGCCGCCGCTTTCTGCGCCCAGTATTCGGCCTGTTGGTAGTTGCCGGAGCTAACCCAGGTATCCGCCAGATAAAACTGCGCGCGCGGGTCGCCGGCTTCGGCCTGCTGTTGGTATTGGCTGCCCGGATCCGCAGCGTCTGCGGCGAAGCTTGTCAGCGCCAGCAGTAAATAGAGGTATTTCATTTTTTTATTATCAGTAAGGAAGACCCCCGCAGTATAAAGGGCGACGGAAAAGAAGAAAATGGCGGGAATTAGCGGGGTGAATACCCGGATAGCGGCGCACAGCGCCTTATCCGGGCTACGGTTCGGTAGTCGGTCGGTAGCCCCGGTAAGCGTAAGCGCCACCGGGGAGGGTTCCCGGATAGCGGCGCATGGCGCCTTATCCGGGCTACGGTTCGGTAGTTGGTTGGTAGCCCCGGTAAGCGTAAGCGCCACCGGGGAGGGTTCCCGGATAGCGGCGCATAGCGCCTTATCCGGGCTACGGTTCGGTAGTCGGTTAGTAGCCCCGGTAAGCGTAAGCGCCACCGGGGAGGGTTCCCGGATAGCGGCGCACAGCGCCTTATCCGGGTTACGGTTCGGTATTCGGTTGGTCGCCCCGGTAAGCGTAAGCGCTACCGGGGGAGGATTCCCGGGTAGCGGCGCACAGCGCCTTATCCGGGCTACGGTTCGGTAGTCGGTTAGTAGCCCCGGTAAGCGTAAGCGCTACCGGGGGAGGGTTGGTATGGCCGCCGAACCTTAACCCATCGCGCTTTCGCGCAGGCGGGCTTTCAGCTTGTTGTACTCGTCGATCACGTACTGCTCCGCCGCGCGCTGATCGGCAATCCGCTCAACGTTAACCGCGCAGTACTTGTACTCCGGCGTTTTGGTTATCGGGCTCAGGTTCTCCGACACCAGCTCGTTACAGGCGCCAATCCACCACTGGTAGGTCATGTATACCGCGCCTTTATTCGGCCGATCGCTGACCTGCGCGCGGGTGATGATGCGCCCCTTACGCGAGTTGACCCACACCAGCGCTTCATCCTCGATGCCTAACCGTTCGGCGTCGGCGGTGTTGATTTGCGCATAGCCCGGTTCATCCGCCAGCGCCGCCAGCGCCGCACAGTTGCCGGTCATCGAACGGCAGGAGTAGTGACCGACCTCGCGCACCGTTGAGAGCACCATCGGGTACTCGTCGGTGAGCTTATCGATCGGCGCGACCCAGTCGCAGGTGAAGAACTGCGCCAGCCCGTTGGGGGTATCGAACTTCTCTTTAAACAGATACGACGTCCCCTGGTCAGCGTCGGACTCATCGCGGCATGGCCACATGACGTAGCCGAGCTCGCCCATTTTCTCATAGGTGGCGCCGTAGAAGTCCGGGCACAGATGCCGCAACTCATCCCAGATCTCCTGGGTGTTGTTGTAGTGCATCGGATAGCCCATCCGGGTGGCGATTTCGCTGATGATCTGCCAGTCGGTTTTCAGGTCCCACTTCGGCTCCACCGCTTTAAAGAAGCGCTGGAAGCCGCGGTCCGCTGCGGTATAAACGCCTTCGTGCTCGCCCCACGAGGTGGATGGCAGGATGACGTCGGCCGCGGCGGCGGTTTTGGTCATGAAAATATCCTGGACGATAACCAGTTCCAGCTGTTCAAACGCCTTGCGCACCGCGGAAAGCTCGGCATCGGTCTGCAGCGGATCCTCGCCCATAATGTAGGCGGCGCGAACTTCGCCGTGTTCGGCGCGGTGCGGCAGCTCGCTGATGCGGTAGCCGGTATGCTCCGGCAGGCTGTCGACGCCCCACGCTCTGGCAAACTTCTCGCGGTTTTCCGGGAACTTAACGTACTGGTAGCCCGGATAGGTATCCGGCAGCGCGCCCATATCGCAGGCGCCCTGAACGTTGTTCTGTCCGCGTACCGGGTTGACGCCGACGCTCGGCTTGCCGAGGTTGCCGGTGAGGATCGCGAGGCTGGTCAGCGACCGCACGGTCTCCACGCCCTGGTAGAACTGGGTGACGCCCATGCCCCACAGGATGGCGGCGGATTTGGCGCTGGCGTACATCCGGGCGCAGGCGCGGATCTCCTGAGCGCTGACGCCGGTTATCTCTTCCACCGACTCCGGCGTGTAGCCTTCGACGATTTTGCGATACTCCTCGAAGCCCTCGGAACGGCTGGCGACGAAGGATTTATCGTACAGATCCTCTTCAATAATAACGTGGCCAATGGCGTTGAGCAGCGCGATATTCGAGCCGTTCTTCAGCGCAATGTGCATGTCGGCGATGCGCGCGGTTTCAATCTTGCGCGGGTCGCAGACGATGATTTTCGCCCCGTTGCGTTTGGCGTTAATGACGTGATTCGCCACGATAGGGTGGGAATCCGCCGGGTTGTAACCGAAGATAAACACCAAATCGGTGTTATCAATCTCCGTGATGGCATTACTCATGGCGCCGTTACCGACCGACTGGTGCAGACCTGCAACCGAAGGGCCGTGTCAGACGCGAGCGCAGCAGTCGACGTTATTGGTACCAATAACGGCGCGCGCGAATTTTTGCATCACGTAGTTGGTTTCATTACCGGTCCCGCGGGAGGAGCCGGTGGTCTGGATCGCGTCCGGGCCATATTTTTCTTTAATGGCGCCAAGGCGGGTGGCGACGTAATCGAGCGCCTCGTCCCAGGAGACGGCTTCCAGTTTGCCGCCACGCTGGCGACGGATCATGGGGGTTTTGAGACGCGGGGTCAGGATCTGGGTATCGTTAATGAAGTCCCAGCCATAATAGCCTTTCAGACACAGGGTTCCCTGATTGGTTTTCCCCTGCGCCGCCTCAGCCCGGACGATTTTGCCGTTATCGACCACCAGGTTGATTTTGCAACCTGATGCGCAATACGGGCAAACCGTGACGACTTTTTTCATCGGTTTTGCTCCAGTTAATCAATTAGCGCTGACGCGCAATCGACCGTCACTATGCATCTTCTATGCCATGTTTTCATTGTGGGTATTAACGGATAGTACGCGGCTTTTTTGGGCGAAATGCTGACGAAAAACAGGTCATCGTCAGTTTTGACGTGACGAAAAGCCCGGAGATGTGACGCCGATTATAAAAACGGCAGCGAAAAATGGATTTGTCGTCGCCCGCTTGCACAATCGACCAGACTGACACTATTCCCGCCAGGCAGAGGTAAACCATGAAACCGGTCATTTTAGTGATTGATGATGACACCGCGATCTGCGAGCTGCTGGGCGACGTGCTCGGCGCCCACGCGTTCGAGGTGGTGGCCTGCCAGAACGGCGGCGAAGCGCTGGCGACGGTCGCCCGGCGCGCAGATATCGCGCTGGCGCTGCTGGATATGATCCTGCCGGATACCAATGGTTTGCTGGTGTTACAACAGCTGCAGCGCACGCGGCCTGAGCTACCGGTGATAATGCTTTCCGGCCTGGGAAGCGAATCGGATGTGGTGGTCGGGCTGGAAATGGGCGCCGACGATTACATCGCCAAACCGTTTAATGCCCGGGTAGTGGTGGCGCGCGTAAAGGCGGTGCTGCGGCGCAGCGGGGCGATCGGCGCGGAAAGCCTCGTGCCGGGCGGGGAGCATGGGCTGTTGTTTAACGGCTGGCGACTGGATACCCGCCGCTGTGAGCTGTTTAATCCCCAGCAGCAGAGCGTGGCGTTAACCCAGGGGGAGTATGGGTTGTTGCTGGCGCTGGCGCAAAACGCCCGCCGGGTTCTGAACCGTGAACAGCTGCTGGCGCTGACCCATAATGAGAGCATGGAAGTATTCGACCGCACGATCGATGTGCTGATCATGCGCCTGCGGCGTAAAGTTGAGGTCAATCCGCATCAGCCCACGTTGATTAAAACCCTGCGCGGGCTGGGCTACGTTTTCGCCGCTGACGTTATCCATAACGACAAAGCGGCGTAGGGCGAAAAGAGACCCGTCAGCCGCTTTGCTGCGTTATTTCACCGTCCAGCCCTTGTAGCTGCTGACGTTATTTTTATCGATCATCTTCACCGGGATCAGCACCGGCGCGGCTGGCGCGGGCTTGCCCTGCAGAATGTCATAACCGATTTCCACCGCCTTCGCCGCCATGACCTGCGGGTCCTGCGCCGGCGTGGCGACGAACAGCGAATTCTTACGCTTCAGCGCCTCTTCGCCGTCCGGGCTGCCGTCGACGCCCACGATAAAGAACTCATTACGTTGCGCCTGTTTCGCCGCCAGATCGGCGCCAATCGCCGTTGGATCGTTAATCGCGAACACGCCGTCAATCTTCGGATTCGCCGCCAGCAGCGATGTCATCACTTCCAGCCCGCCTTCGCGGCTGCCTTTAGCGTTCTGGTTGGCGGAGAGGATTTTGATATCCGGATGTTTTTTGAATTCGGTTTCGCAGCCTTCGACGCGGTTCTGCACCGCGGAAACCGGCGGTCCGTTGATAATCACCACGTTGCCTTTGTTGTTCAGGCGATCGCTAATGTATTTACAGGCCATCGCGCCCGCCTGGGTGTTATCGGAGGTGATGGTGGCATCGGCGCCTTCGGCGGCGACGTCAACCGCCACCACCACGATCCCGGCCTCTTTCGCCCGCTTCACCGCCGGGCCGATACCTTTTGAATCAGCGGCGTTGAGGATGATCATATCGACTTTGGCGGCGATAAAATTATCGATCTGCGCTACCTGCTGTCCCAGGTCGTAGCCGCTCGACACCAGCGTGACCTTCACTTTGTCCCCCGCCAGCTTGCGCGCTTCCAGCTCGGCCCCCTTGGTGATTTGCACGAAAAACGGGTTGGCGAGGTCGCCCACCGTCACGCCTATCGCTTGTAGATCTTTGGCCGACGCAAAAGGGGAGGTGGCCAGCAGCGCGCCGGCACATAGCGCGGTCACTATCGGTTTTAAACGCATTCGCTTTTCCTCGCAGGTAAGATGTTGTTATGCACTTTGATGGTGTCGGGTACGGTATTTGTCGATCAGCACCGCTATGATGATCACCGCCCCTTTGATCACCAATTGCCAGAAGTAGGAGACGCCCATCAGCGTCATACCATTGTTAAGAGTGGCGATAATCAGCGCTCCTACCAGCGTACCGGTGATGGTGCCGATACCGCCGACGAAACTGGTGCCGCCGAGGATCACCGCGGCAATGGCGTCCAGCTCATAGCCGACGCCGAGGTTGCCGTTGGCGCTGTACAACCGCGAGGCGCTCATCACCCCGCCGAGCCCGGAAAGCAGCCCGCTCATGCCATAGACGAACAGCAGCACCAGCCAGACTTTAATTCCCGTCAGCCGCGCCGCCTGCATATTGCCGCCGACGGCGTAGATATGAATACCGAGGGTGGTGCGGCGCAGGATAAACCAGCATACCGCCACGACCGCCAGCGCAATCACCACCAGCCACGGCACCGGGCCGAGATAGTTATTGCCGATCCACTCAAAGCTAATATCGGAGTTAATCACCGTGGTGCCGTCGGCCAGCAGATAGGCGGCGCCGCGCAGCGCGGTGTAAGTGCCAAGGGTGACAATAAACGGCGGTAGCCCGGCGAAGGCCACCAGCGCGCCGTTGAACAGCCCAAGCAGCAGACCAAGCATCAGGGCCGCCGGAATCGACAGCATCGCGAATTGCGGGATGAGCGATACCACCATCGCCGCAACCGCGGTGGTGCCGAGAATTGACCCCACCGACAGATCGATACCGCCGGTAAGAATAATAAAGGTCATCCCCGCCGCCAGCACGATGTTGATAGAGGACTGGCGGGTAATATTCAGCAGGTTGCTTTCGGTAAAGAAGTTCGGCGCGACGAAGCCGAACACCGCGACGATCAGGATTAAAATCGGCAGGATGCCGACGGTTTGCATCAGGTCGCCCATCAGCATTTTTTTTGCCGAGGCGGATTTCGCCGCCGGCGCGGAGGTCTCTTTCGGTATGCTCATGCTTGTCCTGCCTTAAGGTGAGAATCGTTCATGCCGGTCGCCAGCGTCATAATGCTTTCCTGACTAATCTCGCCAACCTGCAACTCGCCGGCGATAGCGCCTTCGCGCATCACGTATACCCGGTCGCTCATGCCTACGATTTCCGGCAATTCGCTGGAGATCATTAAAATGGCGACGCCCTGGCGGGCCATCTGATTCATGATGCGGTAAATCTCGCTTTTGGCGCCGACGTCAACGCCGCGGGTCGGTTCATCCAGGATGAGAATGCGCGGGCCGATCGCCACCCAGCGTGAAATCAGCAGCTTTTGCTGATTGCCGCCGGAAAGCCCGCCGGCGCGCACCTGAGCATGCGGGACGCGGATGTTCAGCAGTTGGATGGCGTCATCGGAGATAGTTTGCGCTTTCTTACGGTCGAGCATTCCCCAATTGGCGTCGCGCTCAAGCGTCGCCATGGTGATGTTCTCCTGCGCCGCCAGTTCGAGAAACAGCCCCTGTTCCTTACGGTTTTCGGTCAGAAAGCCGATCCCGAGGTCGATAGCTTCGCGCGGCGAGTGAATAACCACCGGTTCGCCGTCGATTTCAATCACCCCGGCGGTGGCTTTGCGGACGCCGAAAATCAGCTGCGCCAGTTCGGAACGCCCGGCGCCGACCAGCCCGGCCAGGCCAACGATTTCTCCGGCGTGCACCACCAGGCTGCTGGGATGCACTTTGCCGCCGTCGCTAAGATCCTGCACCCGCAGGCGCGGCTGGCCGCGCGGGATATCGCGCTCTTTATTGAACAGATCGCTGAGCGGGCGGCCAACCATCATGCGTACTAATTCGGGGGCGCTAAGGCGATCGCGGGTGAGGCTGCCGACGTACTGGCCATCGCGCAGCACGCTGACCCGGTCGGAGAGTTCATACACCTCCGCCATGCGGTGGCTGATATAGATGATCGCCATCCCTTCATCGCGCAGGCGCAAAATCAGCTCAAACAGGCGCTGCGTTTCCCGCGAGGAGAGGGCGGCGGTGGGCTCATCCATCACCAGAATGCGGCTGTTGCGATGCAGCGCGCGGGCGATTTCCACCTGCTGCTGTTCGGCGATAGTCAGCTTCATCACCCGGTCGCTGGCTTTGAACTGCGCGCCGAGCCGGTCGATAACCGCCTGCGCCTGGGACTCCATCTCTTTGCGTTGTACCAGACCGCCGCGGGAAAGCTCGCTGCCGAGGAAAATGTTTTCCGCGACGGTGAGGTTCGGCGCCAGCTGCATCTCCTGATAGATCAAGGTGATCCCCGCCGCCAGCGCATCTTTCGGGCCTCTGATCGTCTGCGGTTGTCCGTCGATCAGGATCTCGCCGCTGGAGGCGGTATAGGCGCCGGCGAGGATCTTCATCAACGTGCTTTTTCCCGCGCCGTTTTCGCCCATCAGCGCGTGGATCTCGCCGGGCCAGACCGTCAGATCCACCCCTTTCAGCGCATAAAACTTGCCGAAAACTTTGGCGATGTTGCGCATGGATAGCACCGGTGTTCCCTGCATGCCTGCTCTCCTGGCTGCGTTGTCGATATCGGCACTTCATCACCGCAACGTAAATGAGTGATGTCATCGGCCATTCATAATTGTCATATTTTTGAATAGTTAATGCAGATCACAATTACGCAGTGAAATTTTCTTCACCTTCGGCGACGGTCCGGGAATGATGGGAGAAAACGCCTGACCGGAGCCGCTATGTCTTCCCATCACCCGCATTTTTTCGTTAGCGCCCGCGGTCGCCTGCTGTCATTTAACTTGTTGATGGTGGCGGTGACGTTAATGGTCGCCGGGGTGGCGATATTTGGTTTTCGCCATGCCAGCCAGTTGCAGGAGCAGGTACAGCAGCAAACGCTCAGCGACATGAGCGGCAGTATGAATCTGGCGCGCGATACCGCGAATGTCGCTACCGCGGCGGTGCGACTGTCGCAGGTAGTAGGCGCGCTGGAGTATAAAAGCGAAGCGGAACGTCTGCTGGAAACCCAACAGGCGCTGAAGCATTCGCTGAGCCAACTGGCTTCGGCGCCGCTGGCGCGGCAGGAACAGACGCTGGTGGCGAGCATTATTCGCCGCAGCAACGAGCTGCAGCAGAGCGTCGCCGGCATGCTGGAGCGCGGGCAGCGCCGCCACCTGCAGCGCAATGAACTGCTGAGCGCGCTGTATCAAAACCAGAGCTATTTGCGCCATTTGCAGGATCTCAACGATCGCGAGGGTAAACCGCCGATCGATCCTCAGCGTTTAAACGAAATGGACCGGCTGATCGTCGCCGCGATACACACCGCCACGCCGCGCTCGATCGTTCTGCAGCTCGATGACATCAGACGCTTTTTACCGCGTAATGATAGCGATTCTGAGCGGGCGTTTATCCTGCCGGATTTCAATGCCGAGCTGGCGCGGCTGGCGCCGCTATCGGCGCAGCTTGAAGAGAGCGATCTGGCGATCGGCTGGTATATGTTTCATATTAAAGCGCTGGTTGCGCTGCTTAATGATGATATTAATCAGTATGTTGCCAGAGTTGCCCAGGCATCTGAGGCGCGAGCGGCGCAAAGCCACCAGCAGTTGCGCTCCATCAGCGCGTTTATCCTGCTGGCGGCGCTGCTGGCGCTGGCGATTACCGGCTGTGCGGGCTGGTATATCTATCGTAATCTCGGCCTTAATCTGAACGCGATATCCGGCGCGATGTCGCGGCTGGCGCACGGCGAGCAGAATGTGACGGTGCCGGCTCTGCAGCGGCGCGATGAGCTTGGCGAACTGGCGCGCGCCTTTAACGTTTTCGCCCGCAATACCGCTTCCCTTGAACACACTACCCGCCTGCTGCGGGAGAAAACCACCCAGATGGAGATTGACCGCCTTGAGCGACAGGGGCTGGAGGAGGCGCTGCTGCATAGCCAAAAAATGAAAGCCGTCGGCCAGCTTACCGGCGGCCTGGCGCACGATTTTAACAACCTGCTGGCGGTTATTATCGGCAGCCTCGAACTGGTACAGCCGGATGAGCGCGATGCGCCGCGGATATCGCGGGCGCTGAAGGCTGCCGAACGCGGCGCCTTACTCACTCAGCGGCTGCTGGCCTTTTCGCGTAAACAGGCGCTGAACCCGCAGGCGGTGGCGCTACAGCCATTGCTGGAGAACGTCTGCGAGCTGATGCGCCATTCGCTGCCTGCCTCTTTGCGTCTCGAAATTGAAGCGCAGTCGCCTGCCTGGCCGGCATGGATCGATGTCGGACAACTGGAAAACGCCATCATCAACCTGGTGATGAACGCCCGCGACGCCATGGAGGGGCGGTCAGGCATTATCGCGCTACGCACCTGGAACCAGCGGGTCACCCGTAGCGATGGACGACGTCAGGATATGGTGGCGCTGGAGGTGATTGACCACGGCAGCGGCATGTCGCAGGAAATTAAAGCGCAGGTCTTCGAGCCCTTTTTTACTACCAAACAGACCGGCAGCGGCAGCGGGCTTGGGCTGTCGATGGTGTACGGTTTTGTGCGCCAGTCGGGCGGGCGCGTAGCGATTGAAAGCGCGCCGGGGCAGGGCACCACCGTACGTTTACAGCTACCGCGAGCCACGTCAGCGGTGGAGGAGGAGCGACCGCCGTTGGATAGCGAACCGATGGCGATCGGCGAGCGGCTAGCGCTGGTGCTGGAGGATGAAGCCGATGTGCGCCAGACGTTATGCGAGCAGCTGCATCAGCTGGGCTGGCTGACGCTGGAGGCGCAAAGCGGCGAGCAGGCGCTGCAGATGCTGGCGGCCTCCGGGGATATCGCGTTGTTGATTAGCGATTTAATGCTCCCCGGCGGGCTGAGCGGCGCCGAGGTTATTCACGAAGCGCAACGCCGTTTCCCGGCGGTGGCGCTGCTATTGATTAGCGGCCAGGATTTGCGCCCGGCGCATAACCCGGCGTTGCCGGAGGTGGAACGGCTGCGCAAGCCTTTTACCCGTATGCAGCTGGCGCAGGCGTTGCGTACGGCGATGGCGCGGATTTGAGATTCCTCCGCTACACGCGGCAAATAGGGTTGATTAAGGTATCGCCAGTACCCTGATGAGACCGGCCCCGATGAAACGTTACGCAACCGCTCTGTTTTTTTGCACGCTGGCGCTGAGCAGCCAATTGGCCCACGCCGATATTATTGATGACGCTATTGGCAATATTCAGCAAGCCATCAACGATGCCTACAATCCGGGCAGCAGCCGTTCCGACGACGATGACGGGCGCTATGACGACGGACGCTACGATGACGGCAGCTATCAGGGCAGCCGCCAGCAGCGTAGGGATAATCAGCAGCAATATAACGATCGCCAGCGCCAGCTTGACGACCGCCGTCGCCAGCTGGATGAGCGCCAGCGCCAGCTCGATAGCGATCGCCGCCAGTTGGAAAGCGATCAGCGCCGCCTCGACAACGATTATTGATTTTCCCGGTCACGCTGCCGGCTAATCGAGCACGATCTCCATACCGTCGTATCCCGCCTCGAAACCTTTCGGCAGCGAGTTATCCATCATCCACTGGTCGAACTGATGGCTGATATGAGTGAGGATCACCCGCGGGCAGCCAAGTACCTGGTTCAGCGCGCGCACGGTATTCAGGTCGCTGTGGTTGCGCGGCGCCTGTGCTCTGGGCTCGTAGCTGCAATCGATGACAATCACCTGCGGCTGATTATTAAGTAAAAACTTCAGCGTCTTCTCCGGCAGCCCGGCGGTATCCGCAAGCCAGGCCACCCGGCTGTGCGCCGACTCCAGCAGATAGCCGTAGGTCAGCTTTGAGTGGATTAACGGCAGCGGCGTGACCTGTAGCCCCTGTAGTTCAAATACCGTGAAGGGGGTAACGGTGTGGCTAAAATCGAGGATGCCGGGATGCTTAAACAGATCGTCGCAGCCGATGTCATCCGGCGGGCCGTACACCGCAATCGGATCGCCCACGCCCCAGCGCAGGGGGAACAGCCCCTGTACGTGGTCCATATGGTAATGCGTCAATAAAATCTGCTGGAAGCTACCCGCGGGCTGGCGTTCCGCCAGGTCTGCCAGCCCGGCGTCGAGCAGCGTGACCGCATGGTTAAAGCGCACCACCGCGCTGCAGGGGCGGCGGCGATAGCGCGCATCGGCGCGGGCGCGCTGGCAGGCGGCGCAGTCGCAGCCGAAGACCGGCACCTGCTGGGCGCCGCCGGTGCCGGTCAGGCGGATCGTCAGGCTCATCGTATTACCTTATCCTCAGGCATGCTGATTCTCTTCACGCCCGGCGTGCTGGCGCAACAGCTGGAAGAAACGCTCTACCGATTGCCCAAGGCTGCCGTCGTTATTCAACGTCAGGCAATCGGCCGGTTTATAACGCGCGGCGCGTTGCAGTCGCTGGTCGATTTCCACGGCATTTTCCCGGCCGCGCTGTTCCAGCCGCTGGCGCAACACCTGTGGTGAGACTTCGAGACAAATCGGTACCAGTACGTCATCGTAACGTTCCCGCGCCTGCGCCAGATGCGCGCGCGAGCCGTTGGCGACGACATCGAAACCGGCATGCAGCCAGAGGTCGATCTCCACGCCGACGCCATAGTAATTATTGTTGGCATGCCAGCTGAGGGCGAAAAGATTACGCTCGGCGCGGGTGAAAAACTCATGCTCGCTCAGCGCAATATGGTTCTCGCAGCCCGCCTGGTGCGGTCGGGTGATGTAGCGATGCGCGACCAGCAGTTGCGGATGCTCACGCTGGCGCAGCGCGGCCAGCAGACTATCTTTTCCCGACCCGGAAGGGCCGACCAGCCAAATCAGTTTTCCAGGCATTAAAAGACCCTCTTTCCCTGACGCCAGACGTGATCGATATGGACGTGCTCGCCGCGGCGGTGCGCCAGTACCAGATCGGCGCGTTTGCCTTCGGCGATGACGCCGCGGTCATGCAGACCCAGCGCCTGCGCCGGATGTTTGCTGACCAGACGGATAGCCTGCGCCAGCGTGAAAGCGTTGTCGTCGCTATCGGCGATACGGAAAGCGGCATCAAGCAGGCTGGCGGGGTAGTAGTCGGAAGAGAGAATATCTAACAGGCCGCTGGCGGCTAGTTGATGCGCGGCGACATTGCCGGAATGCGAGCCGCCGCGCACGATATTCGGCGCCCCCATCAACACATTCATTCCGTGCTGGCGCGAAGCCTGCGCGGCGGCCAACGTGGTAGGAAATTCGGCGATCACGCTGCCAAGCTGGTGGGATTCGGCGACATGTTCATGAGTGGCGTCGTCGTGGCTGGCGAGAGCGATTTGGCGTTCCCGGCACATCGCGGCGATAGCCTGGCGATTAGGCTGCGACCAGGCCGCCGCCAGCGCCATTTGCTCCTCTTCGAAGCGTTCCATCTGCTCGCCGCTGAGCTGATATTTGCCCTGATAATATTCGCGATATTTTTCGCGGTTGGCGAACTGGCGTTGACCCGGCGAATGGTCCATCAGCGACACCAGAGTGACCGGCTCGCGGTCGACCAGCTTTTCAAACAGCGGCAGAGTGGTGTGGTGCGGCAGTTCACAGCGCAGATGCAGGCGGTGCTCGGCGCGGTTAAGCCCGCGTTTTTGCGTCTCTTCCACCGCGTTGATCATCTTTTCCAGATTCTCAAGGCGGTCGCCGCCGTCGCGCACGTCGCCAATCGCCACGGCGTCGAGTACGGTGGTGATGCCGCTGGCGACCATCAAAGCATCATGGCTGCTCATCGCCGAGTGTGCAGGCCAGTCAACCTTTGGCCGCGGGGTGAAGAATTTATCCAGGTTATCGGTATGGAGTTCGATAAGCCCCGGCAGCAGCCAGCCGCCTTCGCCATCGAGGGCGCCGGGCAGCCGGCTCTGGCTTTCGGCAAAGGCGTAAATCCGCCCCTCCTGCACTTCCAGCGAACCGTCGATGGTTTCGTCTTCCAGTACCAGCTTTACGTTATTGATTATCATACTGTGATACCCATTGGGTGCAGGCGGTCGGCGACCTGACCGCGTACCGTTTCATCATGGAAAATACCGACGATGGCCGCGCCGCGGGCTTTAGCCTGCTGGATCAGCGCCACCACCGCGGCGCTGTTGTTGGCATCCAGCGAGGCGGTGGGTTCATCAAGGAGTAAAATCGGATAGTCGACCGCAAAACCGCGGGCGATGTTGACCCGCTGCTGTTCGCCGCCGGAAAAGGTGGATGGCGCCAGATGCCACAAACGCTCCGGCACGTTGAGATGGCTCAGCAGACGGGCGGCTTTAGCGGCGCTCTCTTCGCGCGGCGTCCCGAGCTCAAGCAGCGGCTGCATGACGACTTCCAGCGCGGATATCCGCGGGATCACCCGCAGAAACTGGCTGACCCAACCGATGGTGGTTTTACGCACTTCCAGCACCTTGCGCGGCGTGGCGGTCACCAGATCCACCCATTCGTCGCCGTGGCGGATATGAATATGACCGCTGTCCGGCAGATAGTTAGCGTACAGCGAGCGCAGCAGCGTCGATTTGCCGCTGCCGGAATGGCCGTGCAGCACCACGCACTCCCCGGCGTTAACGGAGAGCGAAGCGTCGGCGAGCACCGGCAGACGTACGCCGTGCTGTTGGTGCAGAACAAAGGTTTTATGGATGTTTTCAACGCGGATCATTTTAGCCCTCTCGGGGTTGGAGTGCCGGGTGGCGCTTCGCTTACCCGGCCTACGAATAACGCACCTGTAGGCCGGATAAGGCGCAGCCGCATCCGGCAAAACAGCATCAATTCTGCAACACCGACGACACCAGCAGCTGGGTGTAAGGATGGTGCGGATCGTCGAGCACCCGGTCGGTTAAGCCACTTTCCACCACCTGTCCTTGTTTCATCACCAGCAGACGGTTCGCCAGCAGGCGAGCGACGCCGAGATCGTGGGTGACGATCACCACCGCCAGACCCAGCTCCACCACCAGCCCGCGCAGGAGATCGAGCAGGCGCGCCTGTACCGAGACGTCCAGCCCGCCGGTGGGTTCATCCATAAACACCAGTTTCGGCTGCGTCACGAGATTGCGGGCGATATGCAAGCGCTGCTGCATACCGCCGGAAAAGGTGGTCGGCAGGTCGTCGATGCGGGAAGGCGGGATCTCCACCTCCTGCAGCCAGCGTTCGGCGGTGGCGCGAATGTCGCCGTAGTGGCGGGCGCCGGTCGCCATCAGCCGTTCGCCGATGTTGCCGCCCGCCGAGACCTGGCGACGCAGGCCGTCCATCGGGTGCTGATGCACAACGCCCCATTCGGTGCGTAGCAGGCGGCGGCGTTCGGCTTCGCTCATGGCGTACAGCGAGCGCTGTTGATACCGCACTTCACCCTGTTGCGGCGCCAGACGAGCGGAAATCGCTTTCAGCAGCGTGGTTTTACCGGAGCCGGATTCGCCGACGATACCGAGCACTTCGCCCGGCCACAGCTCGAAAGAGACATCGCTAAAACCTTTGCCCGGCGCATAGAGATGGGTCAGGTGATTGACTGCAAGTAACGGCTGGCTCATTTTTTCTGCGCCTCGCTCTGTTGGCGGCAATAATCGGTATCGGAGCAGACAAACATCCGCTGGCCGCTGTCATCCAGCACCACTTCGTCAAGATAGCTGTGACGCGAACCGCAAATGGCGCAGGGTTCATCCCACTCCTGCACGCTAAACGGGTGATCGTCGAAATCGAGGCTTTCGACTGCGGTATAGGGCGGCACCGCGTAGATACGCTTTTCGCGCCCGGCGCCGAACAGCTGCAGCGCCGGCATCATGTGCATTTTGGGGTTATCGAATTTCGGGATCGGCGAAGGGTCCATCACGTAGCGGCCGTTCACCTTCACCGGATAGGCGTAGGTGGTGGCGATGTGGCCGAAGCGGGCGATATCCTCATACAGCTTCACCTGCATTACGCCGTACTCTTCCAGCGCGTGCATGGTGCGGGTTTCGGTTTCGCGCGGTTCGATAAAGCGCAGCGGCTCCGGGATCGGCACCTGATAGATCAGGATCTGATCTTCCACCAGCGGCGTTTCCGGGATCCGGTGGCGGGTCTGGATCAGGGTGGCGTCTTCGGTGCGTTCGGTGGTGGCGACACCGGTTACGCGTTTAAAGAACTGGCGGATCGACACCGCGTTGGTGGTGTCATCGGCGCCCTGATCGATGACCTTCAGTACGTCGTTCTCGCCGATAACGCTGGCGGTCAGTTGGATCCCGCCGGTACCCCAACCGTAGGGCATCGGCATTTCGCGGCCGCCGAAGGGCACCTGATAGCCGGGAATGGCCACCGCTTTCAGTATCGCCCGGCGGATCATGCGCTTGGTTTGCTCATCAAGATAAGCAAAGTTATAGCCAGTCAGTGGGTTAGCCACGTTCGTTCTCCCGTTGCAGGCGTTTCAACAGCGCCAGTTCGGCCTGGAAATCGACATAGTGCGGCAGTTTCAGATGCGAGACGAAACCGGCGGCTTCAACGTTATCGGCGTGCGCCAGCACGAACTCTTCGTCCTGGGCCGGTCCGCTTATCTCTTCGCCGTATTCCGGCGCCTGAAGGGCACGGTCGACCAGCGCCATGGCCATCGCTTTACGCTCGCTCATGCCAAACGTCAGGCCGTAGCCGCGGGTGAAGTGCGGCGGCTCATCCTCTGGATCGACAAAGCCGTTGACCATTTCGCATTCGGTCAGCAGCAGCTCGCCAATATTGACGCTAAAACCCAACTCTTCCGGCACGATTTCCACCTGCACGTAGCCGCTGCGGATCTCGCCGGCAAACGGGTGATTGCGGCCATAGCCGCGCTGGGTCGAGTAGGCCAGCGCCAGCAGATAGCCTTCATCGCCGCGTACCAGCTGCTGCAGCCGCGAGGAGCGCGAGCAGGGATAGACCGGCGGGGTGCGGGTGATATCGTCAGGCGGCGCGCCGCAGTCCGCTTCCGCTTTGGCCAGCCCCTGTTGCGCCAGCAGGTTGAAGACGTGCGGCGTCGGCTGCGTTTCGCTACCGGCTTTCTGCACCGACGGCGGTTCGCCGTTGGCCAGCAGGGTAAAATCGAGCAGGCGGTGGGTATAGTCGTAAGTGGGGCCCAGCAGCTGGCCGCCTGGGATATCTTTGTACACCGCGGAGATGCGGCGCTCGAGGCGCATTCCAGCGGTATCAACCGGTTCGCTGACCGCCAGCCGCGGCAGGGTGGTGCGGTAGGCGCGCAGCAGGAAAATGGCTTCGACGTTATCGCCGCTGGCCTGCTTCAGCGCCAGCGCCGCCAGTTCGCGGTCGGCGATTCCGCCTTCGGTCATCACCCGGTCCACCGCCAGGCTGAGCTGTTCGCTTATCTGGTCAACGCTCAGTTCGGGAAGCCGTCCATCGCCCCGTCGTTTCTGCTCTTGCAAGGCGTGAGCGGCGCTAATCGCCTTCTCGCCGCCTTTGACGGCAACATACATTTAGCACACCTCCACGTGGGTGGTACGCGGGATAGCCAGCAGGCGCTCGCCGCAGGTCAGGATCAGGTCAATGCCCAGCGGGAACGGGTGCGGGCGTTCGGTTAATTCGTCGATGATGCAGTCCGGCAGCTGTGGGGCGATCATTCGCTCCTCGGCAATGCCCGCGCCGGTCAGGCGCAGCATGCGTCCGCCGCTCAGGCTGGCTAGTTGAACAATCAGCGTGACGCCGGTTTCCGGCGCCGCCACGGTACCGGCGGAAAGGACATTAAGCTGTTCGGCGCTGATGGTGTCGCTGGCGACGGCAAATACCGCCTGCTGCGGCTGTTCCACCAGCGTCGCGCCGGTATGGAAGCGCAGATTTTGGCTGACCAGATCGTTATGCAGCGCGGCGGCCATCCATACCGGGGTGTCGTGATCGGCCAGGGTCAGCAGCAAGCTGGTGGAGGCGATATTCAATGGCTGCCAGCCGTGCTGAAGCTGCTGCAGAGAGACAATCACTCCCGGCTCGCTCATTGCTTTCAGCAGGCGGCGGAAACTGTGTTGGGCATCCTGCACCGGTAGGGTAAAGGCGGTTTGTAATGTCATGCGTTATCTCCGCGAACCAGAGTAAAGAAGTCGACCCGGCTGGCGTTGACTTCGGCGCGACGAGCATCGAGGCGCGCGCTGCGTTGTGCTTCCAGCGGGGTAATGAGGGTTTCCATTAAGGTGTGAAAATAGTGAGGCGATTGCAGCAGGCCGTCGATCGCCGCGCAGCGCTCGGCGTGTGGGCGATTGCGGCCTAAAATCCAGCTGTAGCCGAGGGTGCCATCGGCCAGGCGCACGGCGGCGCGGGTCAGGGTGGCGTCACCGGCAAAGAAACGATCGCCGATGCCGCCCATACGCGCCTGGAGCTGTACCAGCCCGGTTTCCGGGGCGCGAATTAATTCATACTCCGGCGCCAGCCGCAGCGATTGCATGCGCGCCAGAAGGTCCTGCGGTTCACTGTGGGCCAGCACAGACATCCAACGCTGGCGGGTGGCGGTATCGAAGTGCATTCAGTGCTCCATGGTGAATTCAATCATGTCGGCGCGGGACAGGCTGACGGAGTACTCCGTCGTGACTGTCTCGCCCTCGCGGCTATTGAGCGTGCGTACGCACAGCAGCGGTGCCATATTGGGGATTTCCAGCAGCTTGCTCTCTTTCGCCTGCGCGCGACGGGCGCTGATTTTGGTGCGCACGCGGGTCAGATCGACGGCGAGCTGGTCGCGCAGCAGGTCGTGGAGCGAACCGTGGGTGAAGGTTTGCAGCACCGGCCAGAAGCGCAGGTCGGCGAAGTAGTGGTCAATCAAACACAGCGCCACGCCGTTGACCCGGCGCAGGGTGCGCAGATGAATGACGGTTTCGCCTTCGGCAATGCCAAAGGCTTCGGCGACATGGCTGCTGGCCGGGCGCAGCACCGACAGCAGTTTCTCGCTGGTCGGGTGGCTGCCTTGTTCCAGCAGGTTCTGGCTGAAGCGTGCCTGGGCGTTGAGCGGGTAGTCGATGGGGCGCATCAGTACCAGCACGCCGACGCCCTGGCGGCGCTGGACCCAGCCGCGTTCCACCAGTTGATCGATGGCGCGACGTAGGGTGTGGCGGTTGACTTCAAAGCGCGCCGCCAACTGCTGTTCCGCAGGCAAATAATCGCCGCAGCGATAGTGATGGCGCAGCTCCTGTTCAAGCCTGGCGGCAATTTCCTGATACCGGGTGGGGTAACTGGTCGGATGTCTGGATAAGTACATGGTTATCGAGCCTCACTAAGCACCTTGGGGATCCCCGTTGAGCGTGGGCCGATACTGACGCGTTTTTGTTACATTCCTGTTAAGTCACGATGACCGCAGGATGAAGAGTTAATGCCGGTGAGATGACAGGGCGGAGAAGCCGCCCTGGAGAGAAGATTAGGGTTGTTTGACGACGTTAACCATCCACGGCACGCCGAAGCGATCGACGACTTTGCCGAAACCGTGGGCCCAGAAGGTCTCCTGCCACGCCATTTCGATGCGCCCGCCATCGGCCAGCGCCTCAAACCAGTGTTTGCCTTCAGCAATATCTTTCGGCTCCAGCACGAGGACGAATCCCGCGTAATGTTCCATGTCGCTACTGGGGCTATCGCTCAGCATCAGAATACTGTCGGCGACCTGCAGGCTGGCATGGGCGATGCAGTCGGCGGCAAGATGCTGCCCGGAGGCGCAGCCATCGTCGGCATCCTGGGCGCTCTGCGGCATTTCGCCGTAGGTGATTTGGTGGATAAGCTGCGCCCCCAGCGCCTGCTGATAGAAGGCGATGGCGGCAGCGCAGTTGCCGCTAAAAGCAATGTAAGGACTCAGGGACATAACCATGACCTCAGATAACCAGTGACCCATAAAGCGTAGTTGGTGACGGGCAAAAGAAGCCAGGCGGCAAAGCGGGGTGAATTTTTCTGAAAATGCGTCGCCGCGTGGCGGGAAGGCAGAGACGAAATGAGAATTGATCGCGCGGTTTGGCTGGAAGGTTCCGGGAATAATTTTGGCGAAATGAGCGATATAATTTGGCGACGATCCGCCGCTGATATTCGGACGCGCCGGCGAGGTTGCCGCCAGCGCCGGAAAAATAATAGCGCTGGCGTGAAAAAATTTAATTAGTTCTTTTTGACGAATTCAGATTTCAGCTTCATCGGGCCAAAACCGTCAATTTTGCAGTCGATGTTGTGATCGCCTTCGACCAGACGGATATTCTTCACTTTGGTGCCGATTTTCAGCATGGAAGAGCTGCCTTTTACCTTCAGATCTTTCACCACGGTCACGCTGTCGCCATCGGCAAGTAAGTTGCCGTTAGCGTCTTTTACGATCAGCGCGTCGGCGTCATCGGCCGGCTCGGCATTGTTCCACTCGTGGGCGCATTCCGGGCAGATGTACATGCCGTTATCTTCATATGTGTATTCAGAATGGCATTTTGGGCAGTGTGGAAGTTGCATGGCGTTCCTCGTGATTACTGGGAAAAACAGGACGTTGGTCCGTTAAACAGCGGCTGTGAGCCGAAAGTGCGGCTGATTATAGCGCAATCCCGCACTTTTGTCGGGTATTTTTTCCAGGAAATAACGCAGGGTAATTATTTTGGCTTTACGGAGAATATGCTGAAAAACAGACGTTAATAAAGTCCATAAATAAACATCAGCGGCGAAACAGAGATTGAACTTATTCATTTTATTTGGCTCTGTAATTAAGCTGGGCGAATTTTTCGTGAAGTTGATCCCAAATTTAAACGCTGGTAGGGTAAAAAGGGATGTAAGTAAATTCGTCACTGCTTATTTGGTAAGTGAATTATTAATTTAAGGCCAGAGCAGGCGTCAACAGGTTCGGTTGTACACTCTGTCAGAAAGACAGTGCAGGCAAACCTGCTACGCTTGAAATGTGGAGCACAGCACTTCGCCGCTCCCAACGTACGTCGCGAATGACCTCGTCATTTGGCGAGGAGTCGTGCGCTCAAGGCGATAGCACAGAGGAAAAGTATGCTTAAAAGGAAAAAAATAAAGCCGATTACGCTTAGGGATGTCACCATCATCGATGATGGTAAGTTGCGAAAAGCCATCACCGCGGCCTCGCTCGGTAATGCGATGGAGTGGTTCGATTTCGGTGTGTATGGTTTTGTGGCTTATGCCCTTGGTAAAGTCTTCTTCCCCGATGCCGATCCCAGCGTGCAGATGATTGCCGCGCTCGGTACTTTCTCGGTTCCCTTCTTGATTCGTCCGCTCGGCGGCCTGTTCTTCGGGATGCTCGGCGATAAATACGGTCGACAAAAAATCTTAGCGATCACCATCGTTATTATGTCGATAAGTACATTCTGTATCGGTCTTATTCCGTCGTATGCCACCATTGGTATCTGGGCGCCGATTCTGCTGCTGCTGTGTAAAATGGCGCAGGGCTTCTCGGTGGGCGGCGAATATACCGGGGCGTCGATCTTCGTGGCCGAATACTCGCCTGACCGTAAACGCGGGTTTATGGGCAGCTGGCTGGACTTCGGTTCGATTGCCGGCTTCGTAATGGGCGCAGGCGTGGTGGTACTGATTTCAAGCGTGGTGGGTGAAGAGAACTTCCTCGACTGGGGCTGGCGTATCCCGTTCTTCCTGGCGCTGCCGCTAGGGATTATCGGCCTGTACCTGCGTCACGCGCTGGAAGAGACGCCGGCGTTCCAGCAGCACGTGGATACCCTTGAACAGGGCGACCGCGAAGGTCTGCAGGAAGGTCCGAAGGTCTCCTTTAAAGAGATTGCCACCAAGCACTGGCGCAGCCTGCTGACCTGTATTGGCCTGGTGATTTCCACCAACGTGACCTATTACATGCTGTTGACCTACATGCCGAGCTACCTGTCGCATAACCTGCACTACTCGGAAGATCACGGCGTACTGATTATTATCGCCATTATGGTCGGCATGCTGTTTGTCCAGCCGGTTATCGGCATGCTGAGCGACCGTTTTGGCCGCCGTCCGTTTATCCTGGTGGGTAGCGTCGCGCTGTTCACGCTGTCTATCCCGGCCTTTATCATGATTAACAGTAACGTGATTGGCCTGATCTTCGCCGGTCTGCTGCTGCTGGCGGTGGTGCTGAACTGCTTTATCGGCGTGATGGCCTCATCGCTGCCGGCGATGTTCCCGACCCACATCCGCTTCAGCGCTCTGGCCAGCGCCTTTAACATCTCGGTGCTGATCGCCGGTCTGACGCCGACGCTGGCGGCATGGCTGGTGGAAACCACCCAGAACCTGATGATGCCGGCTTACTATCTGATGGTGATTGCGGTGATTGGTCTGATTACCGGCCTGTCGATGAAAGAGACCGCTAACCGTCCGCTGAAAGGGGCGACGCCGGCGGCATCTGATATCCAGGAAGCGAAAGAAATTCTGGGCGAGCACTACGATAATATCGAGCATAAAATCGAAGATATCGATCAGGAAATCGCCGACCTGCAGGAAAAACGCGCCCGTCTGGTACAGCAGCATCCGCGTATCAACGACTAACCGCTTTTCACTGTTCACGATGCCGCCTGGGGATACCCCGGCGGCATTTTTTATGGCTGCGGCGACGCAAGGCTGTGGCGGCGCTGTTGGCTCAATTTACGGTACTGCTGCGGCGGCATGCCGACGTAGCGGGTAAAGGTGCTGTAGAAGCGGCTGCTGGACCGGAACCCGGCGGTGAGGGCGATATCAAGGATGGTCTTATCGGTGTCGCTCAGCAGCGCGCGCACGTGATTGATGCGCATGGCGGTGATGTACTGCTTCATGGTCTGCTGCATTACCCGCTGAAAAACGCCCATCGCGTAGTTTGGGTTAAGTTTAACGTGCTCGGCGACGGCATCGACGGTCAGCGCCTGGTCATAATGGGCGGCGATAAATTCCAGCATCTGGCTAACGTAAAATTGCGCGTGGCGCGAGACGCTGTTCTTGTGGGTGCGCGAGGTCTTATTGACCAGAATAGGCTGCCAGCCGGCGAGGCTCAGCCGCTTGAGCATCAGGGCGATTTCATCGATCGCCAACTGGCGAATCTGTTCATTCTCGTGATTCAACTCCTGCTGCCAACGCCGTACTTCAAAAGCGCTTAACTGCTGGGCGGCGAGAGATTTAATCACCATCCCGTGGGTGACGTGATTTATCAGTTCGCGATCCAGCGGCCACGACAGAAACAGATGCATCGGCAGGTTGAATATCGCCATCTGCTGGCAGTCGCCCGGGCGGGTCAGTTGATGCGGCGTACAGGCCCAAAACAGGGTGATATAGCCTTTCTCAATGCGCACCACTTCATTGTTAATCAAATACTCCACGTCGCCGTCGAACGGCACGTTGACCTCTACCTGGCCGTGCCAGTGGCTGGTGGCCATGGCGTGCGGCGGGCGCAGTTCGATATCCATGCGCTGATACTCGGAATAGAGCGCCAGCGGGCTGCGGCTCTGCTTTTCATCGCTGCTGCACATGTGCGGGTCGGGGGGCAGGGAGGTGAAGCGGTGTTCCATCATGGGCGGATTCCTGGATCGTCAGAGTGGCTGCGTTTTTAGCCTGAACTGATTACAGCTTAGCGGAATCATCGGCCCGTTTTCTCTCCTTTTAAGCCGATCTATTCCCAAAAACTCAGATTTTGTGGCGCTTAATGGCCGATCTGAGTTTCCGGGAATGCTCCGGCGGGAACGGGGCAGCGCAGCGGAGAGCGGCATGCCACTCTGAAAGTGTTCAATGACCTGATGGAGAGAGCGCGATGTCTGCCCCCAAAATTACCTTTATCGGCGCCGGTTCGACGGTGTTTGTTAAAAATATTCTCGGTGATGTGTTCCAGCGCCCGGCGCTGAAATCGGCGCATATCGCGCTGATGGATATCGATGAAACCCGACTGGAAGAGTCGCATATCGTGGTGCGCAAACTGATGGATTCCGTCGGCGCGAATGGCGAAATTAGCTGCCATCGCGATCGTAAAACCGCCTTGCGGGACGCCGATTTTGTCGTCGTCGCCTTCCAGATTGGCGGCTATGAGCCCTGTACCGTCACCGATTTTGCAGTGTGTAAACGCCACGGGCTTGAGCAGACCATTGCCGATACGCTGGGGCCGGGAGGCATTATGCGCGCGCTGCGCACCATCCCGCACCTGTGGGCTATCTGCGACGATATGAGCGAGGTCTGCCCGGACGCCACCATGCTTAACTACGTTAATCCGATGGCGATGAACACCTGGGCGATGTACGCCCGCTACCCGCATATCAAGCAGGTGGGTCTGTGCCATTCGGTGCAAGGCACAGCGGAAGAGCTGGCGCGCGACCTTAACCTCGACCCGGCGGATTTACGTTACCGCTGCGCGGGCATTAACCATATGGCGTTCTATCTGTCGCTGGAGAAAAAGCTCGCGGACGGCAGTTACGTCAGTATCTATCCCGACCTGCTGCAGGCCTACGCCGAAGGACTGGCGCCGAAGCCGAACCTGCATGGCAATCCGCGCTGCGAAAACATCGTCCGCTATGAGATGTTCAAAAAGCTGGGCTACTTTGTCACCGAATCGTCGGAGCATTTCGCCGAATACACGCCATGGTTTATCAAGCCGGGGCGCGACGATCTTATCGCCCGTTATAAAGTGCCGCTGGATGAGTACCCTAAACGCTGCGTCGAGCAGCTGGCCAACTGGCATAAAGAGCTGGAGAGCTATAAGAGCGGCGAGCGTATCGAGGTTAAACCTTCACGCGAGTATGCCAGCACCATCATGAACGCTATCTGGACCGGCGAGCCGAGCGTCGTGTATGGCAACGTACGCAACGATGATCTCATCGACAATCTGCCGCAGGGCTGTTGCGTCGAAGTCCCTTGTCTGGTGGACGCTAACGGTATCCAGCCGACGAAAATCGGCGTGCTACCGGCGCATCTGGCGGCGCTGATGCAGACCAACATCAACGTGCAGACGCTGCTAACGGAGGCCATCCTGACGGAAAATCGCGATTACGTTTATTACGCCACGATGATGGATCCGCACACCGCCGCGGTGCTGGGGATCGAAGAGATCTACGCGCTGGTGGACGATCTGATCGCCAGCCACGGCGACTGGCTGCCGGCCTGGCTGCACCGTTAATTTTCTCATGCCGCCGGGGGATCTGGCCCGGCGGCGCCTGCCATGCTCTATCAAACGCTAAAGGAGGCGCTGGCGACAGCGACCTGTACCCTATGAGTATTTCAATGACAACAAAGCTCAGCTACGGATTTGGTGCCTTTGGTAAAGATTTCGCTATCGGTATCGTTTACATGTATCTGATGTATTACTACACCGATATTGTTGGCTTATCGGTTGGGGTGGTTGGCACCTTGTTCCTGGTGGCGAGGATCCTCGATGCGATAGCCGATCCGATCATGGGATGGATCGTCAACTGCACGCGATCGCGATGGGGGAAGTTCAAGCCGTGGATCCTGATCGGGACTATCACCAACTCGGTGGTGCTGTATATGCTGTTCAGCGCCCATCACTTCAGCGGCGGAGCGCTACTGGCGTGGGTGTGGCTGACCTACCTGCTGTGGGGCTTCACCTATACCATCATGGATGTGCCGTTCTGGTCGCTGGTGCCGACCATTACCCTTGATAAACGCGAACGTGAACAACTGGTGCCTTACCCGCGCTTTTTCGCCAGCCTTGCCGGGTTTGTGACCGCCGGCGTCACGCTGCCGTTTGTCAGCGCCGTCGGCGGCGCCGATCGCGGCTTCGGTTTCCAGATGTTTACCCTGGTGCTGATTGCCTTCTTCGTGGTCTCCACCCTCGTTACCTTACGCAACGTCCATGAGGTTTACTCGTCGGATAGCGGCGTGAGCGAGGATTCCAGCCATCTTTCACTGCGCCAGATGGTGGCGCTCATCTATAAAAACGATCAGCTGGCCTGCCTGTTGGGCATGGCGCTGGCCTATAACACGGCGGCGAATATTATCGCCGGCTTCGCGATTTATTACTTTACCTACGTTATCGGCAGCGCGGAGATGTTCCCGTATTACATGTCCTACGCGGGGGCGGCGAATTTGCTGACGCTGATCCTGTTCCCACGGCTGGTGAAAGGGCTGTCGCGGCGCATTCTGTGGGCGGGAGCATCTATCATGCCGGTGCTGGGCTGCGGCGTGCTGTTGCTGATGGCGCTGAGCGGCGTTTACAACATCGTGCTGATTTCGCTTGCCGGGGTGCTGTTGAATATCGGCACCGCGCTGTTCTGGGTGCTACAGGTCATTATGGTGGCCGATACCGTTGATTACGGCGAATATACGATGAATATCCGCTGCGAAAGCATCGCCTACTCGGTGCAGACGCTGGTGGTCAAAGCCGGTTCGGCGTTTGCGGCCTGGTTTATCGCCATCGTGCTGGGTATCATTGGCTACGTGCCGAATACGGCGCAATCGCCTCACACGCTGCTGGGGATGCAGGCGATTATGATTGCGCTGCCGACGCTCTTTTTTGCCCTGACGCTGTTTCTTTATTTCCGTTATTACAAGCTGAATGGCGATATGTTGCGACGTATTCAGATTCACCTGCTGGATAAATATCGTCGGGTACCGGAAAATGTCGTCGAGCCGGAACGGCCGATTGTGGTACCCAATCAGGTGTAAAAAGCGTGCGAAAACCGCTGGCGAAAGAGGGGAGGGATGCTCTCTTTTTGCGCAAAAATAGCGTTTAAAACAGACAGAAATGAAAATTTTAACTTCTCTGATTTGTCTCTTATAGTTCTCTCTTTGAGCTCAATAGGTTAATTGAAATCTCTATTGTTTCTCAAATAAAACTCAGAATTGTCTCTTTTTCGTGCTCTTGCGCTGCTTTTTAACTCTTGCTACTCTTTTTGGGTCTTACATTTTCTCTTATTTGTCTCAGTGATGGAGCAATGCGATGCGCATTTTTATCGATGATGGTTCAACCAATATCAAAATGCTGTGGGAGCAAGATGGCGAAACTTTCACCCATATCAGCCCCAATAGTTTCAAGCGCGGCTGGTCTGCCACTTTCGGCGCCGGGAAGCCATTTAACTACACCGTGGATGATGAAAAGTACTCTTTCGACCTGATCACCCCCGATGCGTTACCCACCAACAATATTGATTGGCAATACAGCCCATTGAACTCCATCGCTGTCCATCATGCGCTGCTGACCAGTGGTCTGGAACCGCAGGATGTCGAGATTGTGGTCACCCTGCCGCTGACCGAATTTTATGATGAAGATGCGCAATATCGTCTTGATAACATTGAGCGTAAGAAAAAGAGCCTGCTGCGCGAAGTTAAACTGAATAAAGGCGTGGTGTTCAATATCACCAAAGTCACCGTGCGTCCGGAATCCATTCCGGCGGGTATTAGCCTGTGCGATGAGCTGAAACCATCGCATTCGGTGCTGATTGTCGACCTCGGCGGCACCACGCTGGATATTTCGATGGTGGCCGGGCAGATGACCTCGGTTTCGCGCATTTATGGCGACCCGAAGCTGGGCGTATCGCTGGTGACCGACGCCGTTAAGCTGGCGCTGGCCCGGGCGAATACCGATACCTCGAGCTATAACGTTGACCAGATAATCATCAACCGCCACGACGAAGAGTATTTGACCGATAACATCAACGATCCGGATGCGGTATCGGAGGTGAAAAAGGTTATCTCTAATAGCATCGAACGCCTGACGACTCGCGTTCTGACGGCGATTGATAGTTTTAAAGGCTATTCGCACGCCATCGTGATTGGCGGCGGCGCGCCGCTGGTTGCCGATGCGATTCGCGAACGCATGGGTCTGCGCGAAGATCGCTTTGTGGTGGCCGACGAGCCGCAGTTCGCCCTCGTGCGTGGTCTGAAAATTATTGGTTAAGGAGCGTCTATGACTCTGGACCGCAGAAAGGTTCTGATTTACCTGCGCCCGGATATCAGCGCCAGCGAGCGCTTTGCGGACGCGAAAATTGAGGCCCATCATCGCGGCGATCGCGGGGATATGTCGCGTACGGCGCTGTTGGCGGGGTTAGCGTTGGGTGAAGTTGATAGCCGGCTGCCGTCAATGCTGGCGGCGCTGCTGGCGGAAGATACGCCGCCGGAGACGTTGCGTAGAATGCTGGCCTCGTTTCTTGAGATTCAGCCAGCGTCTTCCGCTCCGGCATCCGCGCCAGCGGCTGCGCCGGTTAAGGCGCCCGAGCCGCCAGCCCCGGTGAGCGAGAGCGTCTCCGCGCGTAATCTCGCCGGCTCGCTGCCGGATTAAGCGCTTTGCCGGTTTGCGCTTCCAGTGCAATGGGTGGGCCCAATGCCATTTGTAGATACTGTTATCGGTTCGCAACCTTTAGCTTGAGAAAAGCGTTTATCTCGTTTCGCTCCGGAGGATATTGCGCTCCCGGTTAATTTTTCTGCAATATGTTTTCCGTGGCGCAGGGAGCGCACAGAGGGCGGCCAGTCGCCGCCGCCCTCTGTACTCCCGGGCTTTGGCCGCCAAAATCGCCACTTCGTGGTTCCTTCGACTTATCCCGGCAGGCTTCGGGTCGGGCCGAGGCTGCGTCCCTGCAAGTCACGGCCCTCAGCCCGCATCCATGCGGGCTGCCCCGGCCTGCCGGGAACGTCTCAGCGATTTTGAGGCCACCAGCACCGGCAGTTGCAGCCAGCATGGTGAATAAATTAAAGGCAGGCCGCACAGACCGTAGGCCGGATAAGGCGTAGCCGCCATCCGGCGCAAAGCGGTTCCTTATCCGCGGATATTGCCCGGCGGCGCTGCGCTTGCGCGGGCCTAAAGATCCAGTGCAATGGTGGGCCCAGTGCCATAGGTAGCCCGGGTAAGGCGGAACGCCGCGACCCGGGAACTCCGCTTAGCTGTGGGTCAAAAAGCGGGCCAGTCGCTGCTGCAGCAGGCGATTCTCGCGGGTTAGGCGCGCATTTTCATCCAGCAGCGTCAGCGCCACCGCAATCCCCGGCCAGTCCAGCTCCAGCTCGTTACGCAGGCGCACCGCGCGATGCACAATCGTCACCGCGCTGTCGTCAAACAGCCAGGTTTCAGCCTGCGGCTGGTGTGGCTCAATCATCCCTAAGCCGACGATCTCCGTCAGCTCCTCTTCCGACACCCCGGTGCGCAGGCACAACTCGGTGATGGTAAACGTCACTGTTACTTTAGCCATCAGGCTTTCCCCCATGTCTTACGCGGATCGAAGCTGGCTTCGCTTTCGGCGAGCTGCTGCCAGAGCTCACGCGCTTTTTCATCTGGTTTTGGCGGCATAACGATTTTGATGACGGCGAACAAATCGCCGGTGTGGGTTTTGCTCACCAACCCTTTGCCCTTGATACGCAGCCGTTGTCCCGCCTGACTACCCGCTGGAATTGTCAGCAGAATGCTCTCTTTCAGCGTCGGTACGGTGACTTTTGTCCCCAGCGCGGCTTCCCACGGCGCCAGCGGCAGTACGATCTCCAGGTTATGACCGTTGATGTCGAACAGCGGATGCGGCGCGATATGAATCACCAGCCACAGATCGCCATTCGGGCCGCCGTTTTCGCCCGGCGTCCCCTGGCCTTTCAGGCGAATACGCTGGCCATCGCTGACCCCCGCCGGAATTTTCACATTCAGGGTTTTCGGTGTTTCACTCTCAACCATGCCGAAGACGTTATAGACCGGCAGCTTGTAGCTGATGGTACGAGTCTGTTCGGTGAGGGTTTCTTCGAGGAACACCGCCACTTCGATTTCGACATCGTGGCCGCGCTCGGCGCGCTGGCGGCGGGCGTGATGCGCCTGCTGGCCGAACATCGAGGAGAAGATATCGTCGAAGTCCTGCTGGCTGTAGCTTTGTTCGTGGGCGTGCTGCTGGCGGTTGAACTGCGGATCGTTGCGGTGCTGCCAAAGTTGATCATATTCGGCGCGACGCTGATCGTCTTTGAGAACTTCCCATGCTTCGGCGAGATCTTTGAATTTTGCTTCGGCATCGGGTTCTTTGCTGACGTCGGGGTGATATTTACGCGCCAAACGGCGATAGGCGGTCTTGATGGTTTTCAGATCGTCCGTTGGCTTAACCCCTAGAATGGTATAATAATCCTTTAATTCCATGGTGTTATCTCATTTATGCTCAAAAATCTGGTCACAGAATCCCTGGATCAGGCGGCTCTATTAAGAGTAGGGCAAATGAGAAAGGGTGGCGGAGAAAAGTGGCGAAAACTTGACGCCGTCGGGGGTGACGGCGTCCAGTGATTATTCCGGGGTGCCGGAGCGGTAGTTGCGGCGCCATCCTTCCAGCAGCACCAACGCCGCGCCAATGGCCCCGGCAACAAAATGTAGATAATTCGGGGAATTGGGGAACAGCTGAACCAGGGTCGGATCGGTTATCATCATTGAACCGGCAATCCAGCCAATCAGCGCGCCGCCCAGTAATACGACCGAGGGAAAGCGAGTCAGGATTGCCAACACCAGCTTACTACCGGCGACAATAATCGGAATGCTGATTAATACCCCCAGCGCCACCAGTAACAGATGGCCTTTACCGGCGGCGGCCACGGCCAGTACGTTATCCAGCGACATGATGACATCGGCGACGGTGATGGTGACGGCGGTGCGCCACAGGCTGCTTGAGCTGCTGATATCGCTCTCTTCTTCTTCGTTGGCGACCAGCTTAACGCCAATCCACAGTAGCAGTAACGCGCCGACGATTTTTAGCCACGGCAACGACAACAAATAAATCGCCACCGCCAGCAGCACGACCCGTGCGATAATCGCGCCGAGAGTACCGATAACAATGGCTTTGGTGCGCAGATGCGCCGGCAGCTTGCGGCAGGCCATGGCGATGACCACCGCGTTATCGCCGCCTAATAACAAATCGATGGCGATGATTTGTAGCAAAATAACGGCGAAGTCCCACTGACTCAATATTTCGTTCATGCCTGGCTCGTATTGCAAATAATGTCGATCAAAAAAAGATGGGCGCAGGGTACTCCCGTTCTTCGCCCCTGACCACCCTTCAAGCCGTAGGGAGAATAGTGGCGTCTGACAAATAAAGTTACGAATCAATGCATAGACTGACAATGATTCGCCGCCAAAGGATGATATTTTGTCCGATTAAGCTCACCTGCCGTCTACTTTTTCGTAAGGACTTTTCAATATGTCTGGCATCAAGAATTTACTTATTCTCGCCCTGACGGGCGCTTCCCTGCTGCCGGCGCTGGCCAGCGCCGCTGACGCGCCGGCCGCGACTTTCACCGCGGAGCAGGAAGCGCGCATCGGCAAAATCGCCGCTGACTATCTGGTCGCCCATCCGGAAGTGCTATTGCAGGCCAGCCAAAAGCTGCAGCAAATTCAGGCGGAGCAGCAGGCCAGCGCCGCTACTCAGGCGGTAATCAAGAATGCCGACAAGCTGACGCAGGATAAGGCCACGCCAACCTACGGCCCGGCTAACGGTAAAGTCACCGTTATCGAATTCTTCGATTATCAATGCATCTACTGTAGCCGCCTTGCACCGGTTATGGAGCAGGTGATTAAAGATCATCCGCAATCCCGTTTTGCCTTTAAAGAGTGGCCGATTTTCGGCAGCCGCTGGGCAACCTCGCTGGACGCGGCGAAAACCGGCCTGCAGATTTATCAACAGAAAGGGGCTGAGGCCTATCTGACTTACCACAACGGCGTTTACGCTACCGGGCATAACGAAGGCAAACTGACGGCGGAGGACATCCAGCAGCAGGCGAAAAAGGTGAACTTTGACGCCAAAAAAGCGGCGGATGTCGAACCGGCGCTGGAAAACATTAACCAGCTGGCGCAGGAGATTGGCTTAAGCGGTACGCCTGGCGTGATTGTCATGCCGACTACCGGCGCGACCGAAGCGACCATTACCGTCTTCCCGGGACTGGCTGACAAAGCCTCGCTGGATGCGGCGATTAAGAAAGCCGGCGGTCAGTAATCTCACCGGGCTGAAAGAGGAAAGGCCGCACGTGATGCGGCCTTTTTTGGGGGGGCCGTTACCGTTCGACCTCCTCGTTCTGATTGATTTTCAAATCAATAATTCTGCCAATCTGGTCGTGGTATACCGTCAGCAGGTTATATTGGCTCATCTCGGAAATGATCTGCGGCGCGATATTAAAGCTCTCCGCCAGCTCTTCATGGCGCAGCGAGGCCATGCTGCCGTGCCGCCGGGCGTTATAACGGCGCAGATTGTACTGATACCACAAAATCAGCAGCCAGCCGTTAATTGCCGCCACCAATAAATAGACCAGCACGGTATTAAACGACGCCATAATTGCGTCCCAGCTGTCGTTACCGCGCTCGGTAAACTGCATCAGCAGGTTGGCATACAGAAAAAAGGCGAAGCCGGCCCACGCGATGGCGGTTAACACGCCGTCAAAGATCCGCGGCAACATGCGATGCTCGGTTAATATCAGAGTTTGTTCGTTCATGACATTCTTCCTTTACCTCTATCAGGGCTGACCCAGCGAGCCCTGGCGCGTTTACGTTTCAACATGACTTTGGGGAAGGCGACGATGGTGGTTAACAGGCCGATCATCCAGTACACCATCGGAAACCAGATCACCCAGAACAGCGAGCCGGCGACGCCGCGTTCATAGCGCCTTTCGATGTACAGGCTGGCGATAAACTGCAGCAGACACATCACCCCCAGCAGTAGCCCGGTAAATTCCGGCGGAAAAAGGCTGCGGACGGTCAGGTTCTCCGGCAGCGGGGCAAAATGGCTGGCGATGAACAGAAAAATGGTGACCGCATAGGCGAAGGCCCACAGCGTGGAGAGCGCATATTCGAGGAACAGCGGCCACATTCGGTGGTGTTCCCAGCGAAACAGGCGGCGCAGATTGACCAGGAAAACCTCGGCGCCGCCCTGCGCCCAGCGTAAACGCTGTTTCCACAGTCCCTTCAGCGTTTCCGGCATCAGGATCCAGCACAGCGCCCGCGGCTCGAAGAAAATCGCCCAATGACGTAGCTGCAGCTTCCAGCTGATATCGATATCTTCGGTGATCATATCCGGGCTCCAGTAGCCGACGTCCGCCAGCGCCTGGCGACGAAAAGCGGCAATCACCCCGGAGACGGTAAACACCCGGCCATAAATACGCTGGGTGCGCTTGATCAGCCCGATTATCGAAGAGAACTCGCCGACCTGAATGCGGCCAATCAGCGTCGAGCGGGTACGAATACGCGGATTACCGGTCACCGCGCCGACGTGGGGGTATTGGATCAGCGGCGCCACGAGGTAGGCGGCGGTATCGCGGTCGAGCAGGGCATCGCCGTCGATACACACCAGTAAGTCCCCGCGCGCGGCGGCAGCGCCGGCTTTCAGCGCTACCGCTTTCCCCTGATTTTCAGCCAGGTGAATCACCCGCAGCAGAGCGTACTCTTCCGCCAGTTGATTAAGCACCCTGGCGGTATCGTCGGAGGAACCGTCGTTGATGGCGATCACCTCAATGTTGCGATAGCGCTGCGCCAGCGCGGCTTCGATGGTCTCGCGGGCATTTTTCTCCTCGTTAAAGCAGGGAATCAAAATGGAGATCAGCGGATCGCCCGCAAGCTCCGGCGGCGGCGTCTCTTTACCCCATGGCCAGTGGCGCTCCAGTTGAAACCAGAAGTAGAGCCCGCCGGTTATCCACAGCACCGACATAAACAGCGGCCAGAAGAAGACGAAATCCAGTATCAACTCGCCGGTGAAAACGGCGGCCACGCCCAGCGGTAGCCCGAAAACCAGGCATAAAATCGAAAATGCGATAATGCGATCAGTCATTGTTGGGATACCAGTACGATGAAAACAGGGGCCTGATTTTTGAGATATCAGGCTGATTATTAAGAAAATCGTCGGGGTAGTAGCCGTAATTGTTGACGCCGTTGAGCTGTAACGTCCGCATCCAGTCAACCAGCTGTTGGTCAGGGATGGCGTTCTGCTGCGGGAGAGTCCAGTCTTTAGCCTGCAGCTCAAAAATGGTTTTCTTCAATGCGCCCGGTCTGGCGCTGACGGCGCGCACCAGACGCGCCAGCCACGCATCGCTTTCCGCAACCGGAACCGATTCCATCAGCGGCATCGCCATCGGCACCGTCCAGTCGTAGGCCGTCAGAAAATCATCGAGATTCTGCGCGAACCAGGCCTCGCTTTCCGGCTGCAGGATCGGCAGGGCAAAGATATTGCGCGCGGTTCTCACCTGCGGGCCGCGGATCTCTTTTACGCTCTGGCTGAGCGTGCGGGTGAAGTCGATAAGCGCCTGGCTTTTAAACCGCGTCCAGGCATGCAGCGTGGCGGGATTTTGGCGGATCTGCGCGATATCCTCCCAATGGCCCGCCGCCCGCCAGGCGGCCATCGCCCCGGCGCCGGCATCTTCATAATCCGTCAGCACCGCGTCGTCGTGGAACAGCACGCCGTCAAAGGTCGCGTAGCGGGCAAGGTCTTGATAAATATCGCGGATCTGATCGCGCACCTGGCTATTCCATGGCGACAGCCGTACATAGGGGCGAGTGGCCTGGCGCAGCGTGTTGCTCTGCGCATCCCAGCGCTGTACGCGCGGTAGCGAACCGTTCAGATCGAACGCCAGCACCGGCATCCACGCATACACTTTGGCGCCGCCGCGCGTTTGTAATTGCCAGGCGACGAAGTTGAAGAGATCGGCGCGCATCGGCAGGCGGCGGTTGGGGAAGTAGAGCGCTTTCACCGTGCCATCGCCGAGCGGATCGGAAAAGGCCTGCAGGAAAACGTGAGTGATTTTCATGTCGTAGACACGCTGGATCAGCTTATCGATATTTTTGCGCTGCTGAACCGGGTCTTTATCGTAGACATAATCGAGATCGACGTGCATCACCCGAACCGGCTCACGCTCCTGGATTTGCGTCACCTGGCTGGCGAAGGCCTTGATCGACGGATTGCCGGAGATAAGCAGACGGGGAATGTTATCCAAATCCCGCACATCGCCCAGACCATCGCCGAGGGTAAACGCCAGTTGATAGCCGCGGCTTTTCGCGATAGCCAGCGATGTGCCGTTGGCGGCGCCGTAGGGCCATACCCAGGCGCGCGGCGCTTTGCCGGTGACGTCGGCGATTTTGTCGCTCACTTTGCGCACGTCGGTATCGATGCGCTGGTGAAACTGCTGGTCGCTTTCGTAGCGTCCGCTGGCTTTATCATAAAAGCGGTTGGCAACCGCCGGTTCGCGGCTACCTTGCGGGTTGGCCTGAATACCGTAGTGCGAAGCCCAGGTATGCGCGCCGATTTCAACCAGCGGCGATTGCGCGAGCTCGCGCACCATCTCCCAGGTGGCGAAACGCTCGCGCGGGGTCATCAGTCCGCCGAAATCGACTTTTTTCTGCTCCGGCGTATCGACCCAGCTGCCTACCGGCGCCCACAGCGCCGGGACGTTCCAGGCTTTTAATAGCGGCCAGACCCGGGTGTAAAAACTGCTGTAGCCATCATCGAAACTCAGCAGAAATGCCTTTGGCGGCAGGGTGATTAACCCCGCGTTGGCGTCGAGAATATTTTGCACGCTGACGGCCTTATAACCATTGTGCAGCAGCCAGCCGATTTGATCGTTGAGCGCGCTGGTACGCACCGCCAGATAACGCTGATCGGCGGCATCGTCTTCTACATCGTGATAGGCCAATACCAGAAACTTATTCTGTGGCCAGGGCTTATTCGCCTCCGGCTGCGGCCGCGCGTCCGGCGGCAGAAAAGGAATCGTTTCTGCGCGAAGCGCGCAGGTCATCAGGAGCCAGCCGATAACCATCAGGCTGATGCGGATACTTTTGTTGACCATGTTTATCCTTAAAACCGTAAATTCGCATCAAGGGCAATGGAGAGATTGCTTTCGCGTTTGCCGTCGTAGGGACGCTTGTCCCAGTTCAGCATCACGCCGGTGTCGATCACGTTGTTCCAGCGAATACGCTGGCCGTAGCCGAGCATGGCGATAGCGCCGGTCGAATACGCTTTTTGCCAGTAGGCGCCGCCGCCTGCCGCAAGCTGCTGGCTCCAGACGGTATCGTAGTGCTGATACATGACGTGATCGGCGACCAGCGCCGAGGTGGCGGCGAAGTCGCGTTTCGGGTTGTAGTACAGGGTATCCGCCCGGCTGTTGACGCTGGCGGAGAGCCCAGGTTCCAGATCGAGCGTGATGGTTGGCGATTGCCAGAGCCGCTCTTTGCCGGAGAATGTATATTCCTGACGACGGTTGTGGTCGGAGAAGCGGGTGGCGGCGGCGCTGAAGCGATATTCGCGTCGTTCGTTTTGATACCAGCGAACCCAGCCCTCGCCGCGGTTGGCGCTGATACCGTTACGCAGCGCGCGCAGCGGCGTCTGCCGCGACAGACGTTCGACCTCGCCGCCAATTTGCCAGCTGTCGTTGAAGCTTTGCCAGGCGGAAAGTCGGGCGCCGGGTTTGTTGTCGCCGGCGAAATTGTTGTTGGAGATTTCCAGTTCAGCCCAGGCATCGCGCGGGCGCCATTCGATGCCGCCAAATAGCTGGCGGCTGGAGCCTTTTCCTTCATCAAAATTCCCTTTGGCGAAGCGATAACCGGCGAAAAGTCGCCAGTTATCCGCGATTGGCGGGCCGTAAATCGCCGCATCCCAGCTAAAGTCGTGGCTACCGCTGACCGGGTTATCCGAGTGGATCCCTTGCGTGCTGTTAAGGCGCAATTCCGACATATGGTGCACCTCGCGAGCGCGAGCTAATTTTTGCGTGCTCAGATCTTCGGGGCTGCGCGCCAGCAGGTCATCGGTTAATAGCTCCATCTGCCGCCACTCCTGAAGATCCATCGCCACGTAGGCCTGCTGACGTTCGAGGGGGATGTTCGAAGGCTCCAACGCTTCCGCCGCTTTCAGTTCCCGTTCGGCGGCGCGGGGTAAACCGCGCGCCTGTAGTATCGCCGCGTAGTCAATGCGCAGCCCCTGATTACCGGGCGCGGTGGTGGCCAGTCGGTCGGAGAGCCGTTCGGCTTCCGGCAGCGCGTTAGTACTCAGTAGATACTGTACCTTCAGCGATTGAGCGTTCAGCCACGGGTCGTTTGGCTGCGGCGTCGGCGAGCCGTAAAGGCGGCGGGTGTAGGGAACGCCATTCGTCACTTTAGCGAGATACTCGCGGGCGGCCTGATACTGGCCGCTATCCAGCAGCGCATAAAATAATTCATGCTGATCATCTTGCGGGTCAGGCCGGTAAAGTGGATGTTGGCGGGCGATCGCCAGCGCGGCCTCGACGTTTTGTTGTGCAAGATAAGAGGAGATAACCCAGCCGATGGCCCAGTCAGGGACGGGCTGTTGAGCGGCGGTCAGCGACTGATATTCCTTAATGACCTTGGCGTAATAGCCGCGGGTGTATAGCGCGCCGAGGCGGTCAATACGCGCGCGGGCAAGATCCTCTGCAGCCTGCGGATCCTGACGCCAACGGGCGAACAGCGCGTCGTAGCGGTTGAGCGCCGTTTGCGCGAGGCGAAAGCGCTCCTGTTCACCGCGGGCCGGGGTGTGCGCCAGCCGTACCCACTCCGCCGCCGCGTCCATTTCCAGCTTTCGCTGCTGCGCGGGCGTTAAGGTGGTTTTCGCTGACCATTGCAGCGCAGGCGAATTGATGCGATTGCTGCTCAGGCTATCAATCAGGCTATTGAGCGTTTCTCTGTTTTGCGGCGCGAGTTCCTGCGCGCGCATATCGGTGAGCAGCTGGTCCCAGCTTTTTCCCTGACGTAAATAGACGTAGGAGAGTGTCTGCAGGTGAGCGGCGCTGGGCGTGGTGGCGACCAAGCGGCGGGCTTCACTTAGCGCCTGCCCGTCATGGCGCGCATCGGCCAGCGTTTTAATCCGACCAATAAGATAATCGTCGTTCATCGGCTGCTGGCCAATTGCCTGATCCCAGAGCGCCAGCGCTGAAGACCACCGTTTTTGATTACGGAAAGCCTGTGCCGCTGCCGCCGTACCGCGTGCCGGTAGCGCCATATAAACCTGATAACGCTGCCAGACCTGGATTACTTCCTCATCACGTCCAGCCCAGGAGGCAATTTGAAGCCAGTCGGCGACTTGCTCAGGCGTCAAAGCATGTTGTTGTTGATATTGCTGAAGATAATCGAGAAAAGGGGAGTAATTACCTTCACGCGCCTGTAGCACATGCCGATCATATATCGACTCAGCCCCCTGAGCCAGAATAGGCGTTAACAACAATAAACTAATTGAAAGCGAGAATGTCGTGCGGCGATAAAAGAATAACTTATTGAAACGAGTTGATCTTCCCATAACTATTTACCATATGTCCATCAAGAATCCATTGCACAACACGTCGGCCTTTTAGCTGAATGCAAAAGGATGGGGTAATGAGTTTTTACCTGACGGTACGCGACTGCGATTACTTATTTAAGGTAATAAAATATCTCCTCGCGATAACGGGGTGGCGATTAATGTACACCTGATATGTTTGCCTGAAAATATGCCAAATAATAGGCCTGTAGTTTTAAGATAAATCTGGAAATTGACCTTTAATGAATTAATTAATTGTCTTATGTTACGCATAACTAACTGAATTGAAAAAAGTTAAATGGTGTCCGAAATTCTGTTTTAATGTTTTTGGTTGGCTTTTTCATGCATAATGTCAGGCGGTTGCTGTAGATATTTAAGACGATTTTTGACAAAAATTCTCAATAGTAGAAAAGCTTCTTTTTTGTGCGAGTTTTTTATTTATAATTAGCCTGAGCACAGATAATTAAGAAATGACGTAAGGATAGTGGAGTGGAGCGTTCACTATAGATGGAGAGATTGGGGGATTACTAAAAGACAATCACATGCTTTATTTGGCTCGCCATAGTCAGCACGCTACCAGGCGCTGTGCATATTCTCCCTGGAGGGGTTTTGTTGCTTTATTGTTAAAGGGATGATTTGTGGCAACGACAATGTTTTTAGTAACTCAGGATCACTATCTCTTTGAAGGGGTGAGGATTTTCTTTCCAGATATCATCCAGTTACATTCGATAGAGCGTAAGCTTTTTGAGAGTGATGCCGAGGAGTTTTCGGTGCTGGTGGATAGTCGGGCGCCGCTTTGTTTTTACGATTATCTTATTCCTGGCGCAGCGGAAGCGGGTAAACGTATCTGCTGTATTATGCTTGATATGCGCCATCGGGAAGAGCATTTGCTGAGCTTAAAGTGGTTTCTCAACATGTCTTTGACGCCGACGGATATGGCTAATTTATTTAGCCTGTTTCTTGACGTGAAGAGTAAGCGATTGACCCGAGAATGGCTCAAGAATTTCAGCCTGAAACCGCAGGAACATATGACGTTGACTTTACTCAGAGCGGGGATGACCATGGAGCAAATAGCTGGGGTACTTAATACTTCGGTGAAAAGCCTGTATCGCAAGCGCATTGAGCTTTATGAACGTCTGGGGCTGGCTAACTTTAATGAAGCCTGTCTGTTTATTTTTAAAAATAGACTGCTCGAGTGTCCCGCGCCGAAGCGATAAAAAGGGAAATGAATGCAGAGTAAGCTATCTACATACAAGCCACTAAACAACGGTATTATTTTAATTTAATCAATCATTGATAGGTATAACCGTAGTTCAGGAATGACTCAGATGATAACCCGCGGTATATGATAAAAATGCTCTTTGGAAGTACTTACTGCTTCGGCAGTTTTAATGCACACAGCAATTAATATTATAAATGCTCTCAATGTTGAGTTGGCATAGATTTATCGTGGATCAAATTACCGGGGTTTTCTTTCATTATTTCTTCGAATGGCGTGGTTATATTTATATACGCAAATTAGCTAGCATATGTGAGAGAAATTATCGAATGATCAAGGACAGTATCGCCGAATCTCTGGAAGCTCGCGGATTGTATCGCCGGGCTGCTTCGCGCTGGGTGGATGTGATGCAGACGTGCGTCGATGACAACGATCGCGAATGGATAAGGATGCACCGCAATAAATGCCTGAAAAAAGCGAAGCTGCCGCCGGCGCGTAAAGAGGAGTTTGCTGATATCCATAAGGCTGCCAGAGAGACGCAGTACCGTATGGGAATTGCCAAGCCGAATGGCGAAGTGTTCCGCCTTCCCGCTAAAAAGAAAGCGACGCGGCGCTAGCGTTTTCGGCGACATCTCGCTGAATCAGATCAAACCGATAGTGTGGTAAGGAAGCCGCGGGTTACTGACGGCCTGTCGGCTCCGCCTCATTCAGGGAATGACTAATTCTATCTCTTACCCGTTTCAGGAAGCTAAGGGCATCTGTTCCCCACAGGTGAGGATCAAAGTCTGAACCATAGCGCATCCTGAATTCCTCTTCCGGGTTATCTGCTTCCTTCAGCAGAAGGTCAATGTCTGCGATAAGGCCATACTTTATGGCGAGATGACTATCGGCGATAAATGCGTCAATTTTGGGCTCGATCTCATCACTATCATCGATAAGATCATAATCTTGCCCGAAGTAAACCGTGATAAAGCTGTTAAGTTCATTCAGGTTCATTTTTGTCATGTACAAACCGTGTTCAGGGTAGAGGAAAGGCTGTCAATACAAAATAGGGTTTTCCATGCCAGTGCGTAAACTCGATGACTACCCGGACTTTGTAGCAAGTAGTTACTTCTTTCGCACCTTTGAATAATAATATTCCTGTTTGGTTTGCAAACATGCGATCCAACTGCATTTTTGCATTCATCCCTGGTGGTAGATGTCTTTCCCACATCTCTATCTGAGTCTTATTGTCCTGAATAACGGCAGATACTAAGCGCTCAGCTTCACTGGTACTTTTGAAACTACTGACAGACTTTAATCGGGGAGTAGTATCCAGTCTCATTCTCAGCCCTTCTGGCGTTTTGCCAACATGATTTTGGAGAGTATGGCCACCTGATGAGCGACTCCTCAAAAATTCATGTTCAGCCAGTTTTATCCGTCCTCCACGTATAGAAGCAACGCGGATAGCACCCATTGTCAGCGCAAATCCCATAGGAATCGCAAGATCCAGAGTCATTCCAACGTTCACGGCAGTTTGGTGATCGGAACCCAGACTTTCGGCCAGAGATACTACAGAATTGTATGTATCGGTACTGACCTGCCTACCGCTCCATACCTGACGAAAGGAAGCCTGTATCGTATCCAGGCTGTGGGTTCCTACGATGACACACCCGATTTTAGTGAGTATTGTTGGTTCGGGGGCTATGCACATGACTCCGGCACCAAACATTTCAACCAGACCGTTGGCCAATCCTAGACCACCCCAGAGGCGATTACTAAGTGTTTCCCCTCACTGACGGATTTATCGGCCAGAACGGCGGCAAGTTGTACGGGAGAAAGAGCCATTCTTATTCCGTTATTCTCTTGCATATCACAGACTTCCTGTTGTGATTAAATATTCGACACTATCATAACAGTCATTAGCATGAATTTTTATTACCGGATAAGCTGCTATTGCTCTTATTTTTCTCAGATACGTTCTGATTAGAGTGGGTTGAAGATAAATTGGCACTATTATTTTGCGTAAGTGGCTTATAAAGAGGGGCGGCTGAAACGAAGATTCATCTTAACGTTTTTATGTGACTCAATGCAGTATGTCACATCCGAACTGAAGGCCTGCGTTAGTGATGAATAACCGATGGCTGAAGTTAAAGGTAAAAACGATGGGCATTGAATGCCTGATGGCGCTGTGCTTATCAGGCATACGGTTCGCGGTAGGCCGTAGAAAAGCAAAAACCCAGCCATAGGCTGGGTTCTCTGAATAAGTGGTGCCCGGACTCGGAATCGAACCAAGGACACGGGGATTTTCAATCCCCTGCTCTACCGACTGAGCTATCCGGGCAACGGGGCGCATTAAACCGTAATCCGCCCACTGCGTCAATGAAATTTCTCTATTTATTGTTTGATTGCTTATCTTTGCGGCAATTCTGCGCCAAAAGGCGCGTTTTGCTTAAAATCACATCACTCCGTTATCGCCTTCGCGAACTTTCCAGCCGCTGGTGATGGCGATGGCATGGCGTTTTCCGGAGATGTCGTAATCGCCAACGATCTCTTCATCATCTCGTGGCGAACTGATGGTTAGGATGGCATCTACTCCGTGGCGATAGGCGCCATGATGGCTGAAGATCGTGCCGATAAAGCATTTATCGTTGAGCCACACCGGGATCCATGCCACCGTTTCAACGGTGTAGTGCCCCGCAACGCCGCCATAGTAGTTGTCCGCATCATCTTTAGCGGTACCGGGGGGAACAGGACAAATCGGCTCATCGTTATCGTCAGCAGGTTTATCCTTTAGCAGGCTACCTTGCATGACGTCCAATGACTTCAATAAGCCCGCTTTATCTTTATCGTTTAAGGCTGGGGTGGGTGACTGCCCGTTTTCCGCAGCGCTGATGATATTGAGGTTATAACGGTAGCGGATGGTGATGGCCGGCGTCAGGTCGCTCTGGTTAAACGGACGCAGCAGATAGAGGTTATCTTCCCCAAACACGCCGTTAAACCACAGGGCGTAAACCTGGCCGTTGATTCTGACCCAGCGGCCCCACTGGTTCGCTCCGCGATCGTTAATAGAGTAAAGGGCGCCGGGCACGCCGGCATCGAAGTTATCGTCGTCATTGCTGTCGGCATCGTTCACCGATTCAAAGGCGCTATCGCCGCGTTTCAGCACGCCGGTATAGCTGAACAGGCCGGTACCGCCAACATAGCTATCGATGATGAGGTCGCGTTTGCCGTCGCCGTCGAGGTCGATAAGCGTGAAGCTGACTTTGCCGTTTTCCGAATCGGCGCTGATATCGGAATGTAAAAACGCCTGCCACTCATCGTCGCTGATATCCGCCGCTGGCTTGGTGGTTGAGACCGGCGCGTCGTCGGCATAGGTGAGGGTAAAGTGGCTGATGTGTCCGCTGAGCGGAAACTGTTCCGCAATGTTCTCTAATGCGAGTTCCGGATTGCGTTTTTGCTCTTTTAGGAGCGCGTCGTGCAACGTCTTCAGCGCGAGTATATCGGCCTCTCGTTGCTTGCGGGGAATAACCTTGCTGACGAAGGTGGGAAGCTGCCAGGTTCCGCCTGGGGTGATTTCCCGACACATGCCGGTGCTGTACTTGAGGCTTTGCACAAAGGTTTTGCCATCCCACACACGTTCTTCCCCATTAACGCAGTCGGCGACGCTGCGCCCTTTGTTGAAGAAGGTCATTACGCCATCGTTATAGCTGGAGGCATCAGTGGTTATCAGCTGTGGCCTGGCGGCCTGTGTGTTATCGACAACCCACATCGCGTAGCCGTCGTTATAGGCGGCGCGCCAGCACAGAGTCTGCAGCAGCGAGTGATTTTTATCCAGCGGGGTGACGGTGATCTGCCGTTCGCTGGCCGGAATATCGGCGTTTTGCCAGTCATCACAACGGCTGTTGAGCGCGCTTTCCAATTGCGGCAGCCATTTCTGCTGTTGTTTAGCTGTTAACGCAACGGGCTGGGCGTTGTGAATAAACGGCGCGCTAAGGATCTCCGGCGCGGGAATGGCGTGCAGGACGGCACTCTCATCGCTGTCGCCTTTACGTAACAGGGCATCGGCGGTGCCAATCCGCTGCTGGAATTCATCGACCTTAAGGAATACCGCGCTGCTGCCCGCGTTAGATAGGCGTTTGCGCTGGCCATTGAGCGCCAGTTCGATTTTCGCGTTTTGCTCCAGGGCGGTAATAAGCGCGCTGGTTTGCGTACTGTCAAAGTGAAAATGGTTATCGTCGATAGCCTCAAGCGTCCCGCGATCGCTATCGTTGATAAACAGATTTACGCTGGCATCTGGCGGAATATCGTGCTCGGTCTGCGCAAACGTGACCTGCGCGGTTACCTGCCGCCCGGGGCCGGCGCTACGGGTCAGCAGAACGCTGACCTCGCCCATTGTCGCGCCATAGCCCGCAGCCCGGCAGGTGCCGGTATTATCGCAGGCGACTTCCCAGTCTTTGTAGGCGAAAGAGAAACCGCAAGGAGGGGCGGCCATCAGCGAGGTCGAACAGAGCCCCAGTACGGCGGCCCAGAGAAGTGGACGCATAGAAATCCCTGCCACAGAAAGTGTCAGGGAATTATATGCGCCTTGCAGGGGTTCGGAAATCCGAATTACGTGAGTGCGCCGCCCATCCGGCAGCGGGCAAAGCGCAGAATATCTTCCGCCAGACGCTGGGCGGTATCGACGTCGGCCTGGCTGCGCTTGATCAGCATGCGGCTCAGGCAGCCTTCGACGATTAATTCCATCTGCCTGGCGACCATTTCCGGATCATCCACCTCAAGCAGGGTCAGCAGCTCATGTGTGTAGGCCAGTGACGCCTGCTTCTGCTGTTCCGCTAACTGGTGAATCGGGTGCTGAGCATCCGGATAGAAAGTACAGGCGGCGATAAACAGGCAGCCCGGATAGCGGTGGTTGCTGACGCATTTGGTCAGCGCGCTATAGCGCGCCAGCAGCTTTTGTTCTGCGCTCAGCGTCTCATCCAGCAACAGTTGGCGACGCCAGGCGTCTACCTGCTGGCTTAAATAACGCAGGGCGTCATAGAGCAACGCTTCGCGATCGGGCCAAAAGCGCTTGAGGTCATCAAGCGGATATGCGACGCGGTCGGCGACCATTTCCAGCGTGGTGTTGGCGATACCCTCGATTTCGAGAATTTGTATGGCTTCACCCAGGACATCTTCACGTTGCACGGTAGTCTCCTCCATTTATCCTCCTCAAGTGTCGTTCACGGTTTCCAATCGCGCAAATGGGCGCTGAATGCCGCAGCATCCATAAACCCGGTGACGCGCTGCGCGGGCTGCTCTTCTCCCTGCGCGTTGAAGAACAGAATCGTCGGCAAGCCGAGCACCTGTAAATGCTTCAGCAGGGCCGCGTCTTGCGCGCTGTTCTTAGTGACATCCACTTGCAACAGAACGGTCTCTTTTAGGGCCTGTCGCACTTCAGGAGCGCTAAAGGTATATTTTTCGAACTCTTTACAGGCCACGCACCAGTCAGCATACAGATCGAGCATGACCGGTTTCCCTTTGGCCTGCGCTAACGCCTGGTTGAGTTCATCCACGGTACTGACACGGGTAAACTCCAGATGCGCCTGCTGCTGGGCGGTTGGTGCGCCAAAGGCCCAATCCTGCAGCGGACGCGCGCTAACCAGCGCGGCGCCCAGCATGACGATTTGCACCAGCCGTAGCCACGGTTTGCTCGCGCCAAGCGAGGTGATAAATGCCCAGCTAAAGAAGGCGACGCCAAGCAGAGACCACAGGCGTAAACCCCAGGCTTCGCCGATCACGCGCTCCAGTAAAAAGACCGGCAGCGCGAGGATCACGAAGCCAAACGCGGTCTTGACGTGAGCCATCCACGGCCCGCTCTTCGGTAGCAGACGGTTACCGAACACGGTCACCAGGATCAGCGGCAGCCCCATTCCCAGCGCGTACAGATACAGGGTGCCGCCGCCAAGCCACAGATTACCGCTTTGAGCGATATACAACAGAATGGCGCTAAGCGGGGCCGTAGTGCAAGGGGAACAGATAAGCCCGGCGATGGCGCCCATTGCAAACACGCCGCCAGGCGAGCCCCCCTGGCGCTTATTGCTCATTAGCGTCAGTCGGGTTTGCAGCGATGAAGGCAGCTGCAGCGTAAACAGGCCGAACATCGACAGCGCCAGCGCGATAAATACCACTGACAGCCCGATTAATACGTAAGGGTGCTGCAGCGCGGCCTGGAATTGCAGACCGGCGGCGGCCACGACCAACCCCAGCGCGGTATAGGTAACCGCCATCCCCTGGACATAAATAAAGGCCAGCAGTAGGGCGCGTGCCGTCGATAAGCGCTGCTTACCGCCGAGGACAATCCCGGAAATCAGCGGATACATCGGTAACACACAAGGCGTAAAGGCAATACCGATACCAATCAGCAGCGCCCATAGCGCCGAAAATGGCAGCGACGCGGGCTCCGCGCCGGTTTGGCTGCCGCTGGCCGGGAGCGCGGCGGGCGCTGATGGTTTGGCCGCTTGCGCCTTGTCGGAATCGGCGAGCACCGCGCTGAGCGGCACGACTTTGGTCTCCGGCGGATAGCAGAATCCGGCGTCGGCACAGCCCTGATAGGTGACGGTCAGCGTGGCTGCTTTGCTGGCTTCCGTAAGGGTAATCGGCAAGGTCAGGCGCTGACGATAAATTTCGCTTTTGCCGTAAAACTCGTCTTCATGCCATTCGCCAGGCGGTAGCGAAGGTTCGACGATCGCCGCATCTTTTGCCGTCAGCGTGATCTGCTTACGGTAGAGGTAGTAACCATCCTTGATGCGCCAGCTCAGGTTGAGGTCGTGTTGATTCTGCTGAAAGTCAAAGGCGAAAGCCCGATCGGCAGGCACGAAGTTTGAGCGCCCGGGGGCGTCAAACAACCCGGCGCTGGCCGATGCGCTGCACAGTAGCAGGATCAGCGTAATGATGCGTTGAGCCATGAGAGGTAATCGTTGTCTCCGTGAGTAACCGGCAGGACCAGTAGTTCGGGGGTTTGATACGGGTGATGGGACTTCAGGCAGTCCAGTAACGCCTGCTGATGGGTCTGATTGGTTTTGAGCAGCATCTGGACTTCATACTCCTGCTCAAGCTTCCCTTCCCAGTAGTAGAGCGACGTCGCTCCCGGCAGGATGGTGGCGCAGGCGGCGAGTTTTTCTCCGAGCACTTTGGCCGCCAGATCCTGGGCGGTCGCTTCATCCGGCGCGGTACAGAGTACAACAACAGCATCAGGCGTAGTCATCGTGAACCTCGTATCAGCGAAAAGAGGCACTATAGCATGCATGATGCGGAGAGATTAACCAAAGGGGCCAGTTACTTCACTGGCCCCTTTTTAACGATCTTACAGCATGAGGCCGCCGAAGATGAATCCGAGGATCACGCAAAGCGTAATGGCGATGACGCCCGGGATCAGGAAGGCGTGGTTAAAGACATATTTGCCGATACGCGTGGAGCCGGTGTCGTCCATTTCGACCGCGGCCAGCAGGGTCGGATAGGTTGGCAGCACGAACAGCGCTGAGACCGCGGCGAATGAGGCAATTGCCGTCAGCGGGGTGACGCCGAGCAGCAGTGCGGCGGGCATTAACGCCTTAGTCGTGGCGGCCTGTGAATAGAGCAGCGTAGCCGCGAAGAACAGCACCACCGCCAGCAGCCACGGATAGTTGTGCAGCAGATCGCCCGCCACCGTCTGGATATCGGCAATATGTGCTTTGACGAAGGTATCCCCAAGCCAGGCGACGCCGAGCACGCAGACGCAGGCGCTCATCCCGGACTTGAAGGTGCTGGCGTTCAGCACTTCGCCGGTATCGATCTTACAGGTGATGCTAATCAGCGTAGCGATGGTCAGCATGAAGACCACGATCGCTTCGTTACGCGGCAGCACCGGGTTCTGGATCAGGCCGACGGTGTCGCTGATGGCGGTAGCGTAGAACATGACCGCGACGATGCCCACCAGGAACAGCAGAACGGAGCGTTTAGCATGCGGCTTCAGCTCGAAGACCTGACTGCCGCGCAGGCTCACTTCCCCTTTTGCCAGTCGCTCCTGGTATACCGGGTCGTCTTTCAGCTCGCAGCCGAGGAAGTTACAGACGACGGCGGTCAGCATGACGGCAATCAGGGTAACCGGCAGACAGATCGCCAGCAGCGTCAGGTAGCTGACGCCAAGCGGTTCGAGAATACCGGCAAAGAAGACCACTGCCGCGGAGATCGGCGAGGCGGTAATCGCAATCTGCGAAGCGACAACGGCTATGGAGAGCGGGCGGGAAGGGCGAATACCCTGCTCTTTCGCCACTTCGGTAATCACTGGCAGGGTAGAGAACGCGGTATGACCGGTGCCTGCCAGCACGGTCATAAACCAGGTGACCAGCGGCGCAAGGAAGGTAATGTACTTGGGATGGCGGCGTAGCATACGTTCGGCGAGGCTGACCAGATAGTCCATCCCTCCGGCGACCTGCATCGCGGCGATAGCGGCGATAACCGCCATGATAATTTCAATGACGTCAAAGGGGATTGCCCCGGGTGGAATTTGAAAAATTAAGGTTAAGACGAGGACGCCGAGGCCACCGGCAAAGCCGATACCAATGCCCCCCAGTCGGGCCCCCAAATAGATTGCCAGCAAGACAACCACGAGCTCTGCACCAAACATATATGCCTTCCTTGTTTTTTAACAAGTTGATATTGAATTGTTGTCGTTTCGTAAACCCAAAAAAGCAAAAAGGCATGTCATCACTGACATGCCTTTGGTTAGTTTACCCTGAAAGCTTACTGTTCGCTTTCATCGGTATACCGTTTTGCTTTATAAGCCGGATGCATCAGGTTTTGCGGAGAGAAAATGTCGTCCAGCTCGGCTTCGGTCAGCAGCCCGCGCTCCAGTACCACTTCACGTACGCTCTTACCGGTTTCGGCGCAGATCTTGCCGACGATATCGCCATTGTGGTGGCCGATGAACGGGTTGAGGTAGGTCACGATACCGATGGAGTTGTAGACGTAGCTTTCGCATACCGCTTTGTTGGCGGTAATGCCGTTCACGCATTTTTCCAGCAAGTTGTAGCAGGCGTTGGTCAGGATGTGGATAGATTCAAACATCGCCTGGCCAATCACCGGCTCCATAACGTTCAACTGCAGCTGACCGGCTTCGGAGGCCATGGTTACGGTTGTATCGTTGCCGATAACTTTGAAGCACACCTGGTTAACCACTTCTGGCACCACCGGGTTAACTTTTGCCGGCATGATGGAGGAACCGGCCTGCAGTTCTGGCAGGTTGATTTCATTCAGCCCAGCGCGCGGGCCGGAAGAGAGCAGGCGCAGGTCGTTACAAATCTTGGACAGTTTGACCGCCAGGCGTTTCAGCGAACTGTGAACCATCACATACGCGCCGCAGTCAGAAGTCGCTTCAATCAGGTCTTCCGCCGGAACGACCGGCAGGTTGCTGACTTCCGCCAGTTTCTGTACCGCCAGCTGCTGATAACCGTCAGGGGTGTTCAGGCGAGTCCCGATAGCGGTCGCGCCGAGGTTTACTTCCAGCAGCAGTTCTGCGGTACGCAGAATACTTTTGGTTTCTTCGTTCAGCAGAACGTTAAAAGCGTGGAATTCCTGGCCGAGGGTCATCGGCACCGCATCCTGCAACTGCGTGCGGCCCATTTTCAGGACATCCTGGAACTCGACGGCTTTTGCCTGGAAACCTTCGCCCAGCTGTTTGATGGCGTCGATCAGTTTGAGAATCGAAGCATAGACCGCGATGCGGAAACCGGTTGGGTAGGCGTCGTTAGTGGACTGGCATTTGTTGACGTGATCATTAGGGTTGAGGAACTGGTATTCACCTTTCTGGTGGCCCATCAGTTCCAGACCGATATTCGCCAGCACTTCGTTGGTGTTCATGTTGACGGAGGTGCCCGCGCCGCCCTGGAACACATCAACCGGGAACTGGTCCATGCATTTACCGTTGTTCAGCACCTCATCGCATGCGGCGACAATAGTGTTCGCTACGCTTTTAGGAATGGTTTGCAGTTCCTTGTTAGCCAGCGCGGCGGCCTTCTTCACCATCACCATGCCCCGAACAAACTCAGGGATGTCGCTAATCTTGTTGTTGCTGATGTAGAAGTTTTCAATCGCTCTCAGAGTATGAACGCCATAGTATGCGTCAGCTGGAACTTCCCTGGTGCCCAACAGATCTTCTTCGATACGAATGTTGTTTAACATGTGAACCTTCTTTTTCAAGCTGCCAATGAATTCACCAAATACACAGAATTTATAGGATTTAGCGTATTTTCAGACCGAAGATTATTTCCTTAACCGGCCCGGTGCCCACGATCATATGCTGATGATAGCGAAGTTCAGTAACCTTGATCACTTATTATATAGCGCGGCGGATAAGAATTATTAATCTGTGAAATGAGTCACCGCTTTACTATTTTTGAAAAAAATGCCGTTGCCGTTGATTGAAAAATGGCGCGCCAACCCCACATTCCTATGACGCGAATAGCAAATTTATCACTACGGGCGTCTGCGACGACGGCCGATTGAAGGAGACGCCGGTGCGTTGGATCCCATTTATTGCCTTTTTCTTATACGTTTACGTCGAGATCTCGATCTTTATCCAGGTCGCGCATGTGCTCGGCGTGCTGTTGACGCTGATCCTGGTTATCTTTAGCTCGGTGGTGGGGATGTCGCTGGTGCGCAACCAGGGCTTCAAAAACCTGATGCTGATGCAGCAGAAAATGGCGGCTGGCGAAAGCCCTGCCGCAGAAATGATTAAAAGCGTATCGCTGATTATCGCCGGGCTTCTGCTGCTGATCCCAGGCTTCTTTACCGACTTCCTCGGCCTGCTGCTGCTGTTGCCGCCGGTGCAAAAGCTGATGACCTTAAAACTGATGCCGTATCTGCGCTTTAGCCGGATGCCGGGCGGCGGTTTTAGCGCCGGCGCCGGCAACGGAGACACCTTCGAAGGGGAGTTCCAGCGCAAAGACGACGAACGCGACCGTCTGGATCACAAAGACGACCGCTAAAACGACAAAACCGGCCTGCGCCGGTTTTTTGTTATCTGTTTGCTGAAGGTGAGCGTGCTGGCAAGGCGAACCACAGCACCGCCAACATGATGATGGCGTACAAACTCTTCCAGCCGACCATGGCCAACAGCAGCAGGCATAGCACGCTTCCCACCGTGGCCAGCACACGGTATTTACCGTGCAGGAGTCGGCATCCCGCCAGCATGCACAGCAGATAAATCATGATGAAAATGCCGTTGGCATAGACGATAAGCGCATCGAGATTAATGTTCAGCCAGTAAATGCACAGCGTACTGAGTACGCAGCAGCCTAAGACCGCATTCAGCGCGTTGCGCGGTACCTGGCGCGGCGACAGGCGGGCCAGATAGCTCTCCGGTTTGAACTGCGCCTGCGACCAGACCAGGCGGGCAAAACTTTGGATATAGATATTAAGGCTGGCGAAGCAGGCGAGGTAGCCGATTACGCAGGCAACCCACAGCGCCTGCACGCCGAACAGTCGCACTACGATGTTTGGCAGCGAAGCCGCCGCCGCCATTTCCTCACCGAAGGCGCGAAAATGTAGAACGACCACCGTACAGCCCCAATAAACGGTGCCAGCCAGCACCAGGCCAATCATCAGCGCTCGGGGGAAGTCGCGCTCCGGACGTTTAAACTCTGATGCCAGATGAGCAAAGGCTTCCAGGCCGACGAAGCACCAGAACATCACCGATAGGGCCGCAAACAGCTGCGACGTGTCGACATCTTTAGGCTGCGGGAAAGGGATCTGTGCCGGGTTTATGCCGCCGCGCCACCAGATGGCGACGATCAGCGCGACAATCATTACCGCAACCAGCGTCTGTAGATTGGCGCTGGAACTGGCGCCGCGCGAACCCACCCACCAGACGATCGCCAGCGTGCCGAGCTCGGCAAGCAGCAGTTGAGTATCGTGCCAGCCGAACAGCGCCTGGCCAAAACCGGTGGCGATATGCAGGGCGGCGGGTAAGCCCACCGGGATCACCGATAAAAACAGCCAACCGGTTACCCGCGCCAGACGCGGGCCGAACGCCATATCCACAAAATGAGCCACGCCGCCAGCGCTGGGAAAGTGGCGCCCAAGCACGGCAAACACGATAGCGATGGGAAAGACCAGCAGAATCAGCGCCGGCCACGCCCACAGGCTATTATCGCCTGCGACCAGCGCCGCCAGCGCCGGTACGGCGAATACGCCGGTTCCCAGTAGTGATGTTGAAAGTAACCCGACTCCCTGACCTAACCCCAGCTCCTGTTTTAAACCACTCATGACTCAATCCTGCGCGCGGCAAAAAAACGATGTTATCACAACCCCTTGCGCCAGAAAGCGCGGCCGCCGCGGGAATATTTTTGCGCGTCAGCGCACAGGCGGAAATTTTTTTTTAATTTTCCCCTTGAAGCGGTAAATGGCCATCCCCATCTCTCTCTGCACTAGTCGGAAACCGTTTACGGCCCGGCGCCATCCATAACTGATAATGACTTTCTCGAAGGAGAGCTATCAATGAGTATTCGTCCGTTACATGATCGTGTGATCGTCAAACGTAAAGAAGTTGAAACCAAATCTGCAGGCGGCATCGTTCTGACCGGTTCTGCGGCAGCTAAATCAACTCGTGGCGAAATCATCGCTGTCGGTAAAGGCCGCATCCTGGAAAACGGAACTGTGCAGCCGCTGGACGTTAAAGTTGGTGACATCGTGATTTTCAACGATGGTTACGGCGTGAAGTCTGAGAAGATCGACAACGAAGAAGTGCTGATCATGTCCGAAAGCGACATTCTGGCAATTGTTGAAGCGTAATTCGCACGACCCTGAACGAATTTGAGGAATAAAAGAAATGGCAGCAAAAGACGTAAAATTCGGTAACGACGCTCGTGTAAAAATGCTGCGCGGCGTAAACGTACTGGCAGATGCAGTTAAAGTGACCCTGGGCCCGAAAGGCCGCAACGTTGTTCTGGACAAATCCTTCGGCGCGCCGACCATCACTAAAGATGGCGTATCCGTTGCTCGTGAAATCGAACTGGAAGACAAATTCGAAAACATGGGCGCGCAGATGGTGAAAGAAGTTGCCTCTAAAGCGAACGACGCTGCAGGCGACGGTACCACCACCGCAACCGTACTGGCTCAGGCTATCGTTAACGAAGGCCTGAAAGCCGTTGCTGCGGGCATGAACCCGATGGATCTGAAACGTGGTATCGACAAAGCTGTCGTTGCCGCCGTTGAAGAACTGAAAGCGCTGTCCGTACCGTGCTCCGACTCTAAAGCGATTGCTCAGGTTGGTACTATCTCCGCTAACTCCGACGAAACCGTAGGTAAACTGATCGCTGAAGCGATGGATAAAGTCGGTAAAGAAGGCGTTATCACCGTTGAAGACGGTACCGGTCTGGAAGACGAACTGGACGTGGTTGAAGGTATGCAGTTCGACCGCGGCTACCTGTCCCCATACTTCATCAACAAGCCGGACACCGGCGCCGTTGAACTGGAAAGCCCGTTCATCCTGCTGGCTGACAAAAAAATCTCCAACATCCGCGAAATGCTGCCGGTTCTGGAAGCCGTAGCGAAAGCTGGCAAACCGCTGGTTATCATCGCTGAAGACGTTGAAGGCGAAGCGCTGGCGACCCTGGTGGTTAACACCATGCGCGGCATCGTGAAAGTTGCTGCGGTTAAAGCGCCGGGCTTCGGTGACCGTCGTAAAGCTATGCTGCAGGACATCGCGACTCTGACTGGCGGTACCGTTATCTCTGAAGAGATCGGTATGGAGCTGGAAAAAGCGACTCTGGAAGACCTGGGTCAGGCGAAACGCGTTGTTATCAACAAAGACACCACCACCATCATCGATGGCGTTGGCGAAGAAGCGGCGATTCAGGGCCGCGTTGCTCAGATCCGTAAGCAGATCGAAGAAGCGACCTCTGATTACGACCGTGAAAAACTGCAGGAGCGCGTGGCTAAACTGGCCGGCGGCGTTGCGGTAATCAAAGTCGGTGCTGCTACCGAAGTTGAAATGAAAGAGAAAAAAGCGCGCGTTGACGATGCCCTGCACGCGACCCGTGCTGCGGTTGAAGAAGGCGTGGTAGCTGGCGGCGGCGTAGCGCTGGTTCGCGTTGCGGCGAAAATCGCTGGCCTGACCGGTCAGAACGAAGATCAGAACGTCGGTATCAAAGTTGCGCTGCGCGCAATGGAAGCGCCGCTGCGTCAGATCGTTTCCAACGCCGGCGAAGAACCGTCTGTTGTTGCTAACAACGTGAAAGCTGGCGACGGTAACTACGGTTACAACGCGGCTACCGAAGAGTACGGCAACATGATCGACTTCGGTATCCTGGACCCAACTAAAGTAACCCGTTCTGCGCTGCAGTACGCGGCATCCGTTGCTGGTCTGATGATCACCACCGAGTGCATGGTGACCGACCTGCCGAAAGGCGACGCGCCTGACTTAGGTGCTGCTGGTGGTATGGGCGGCATGGGCGGTATGGGCGGCATGATGTAATCGTGCGCTATACGGCGTAAAAATGCAGAAACCCCCGGTCAGAAATGGCTGGGGGTTTTTCTTTTTGCTGGCTTTTTAGTATAAGGTTTACATCCGGGCCAGTGCGTCCAGCTCATTGGGGAATAACATGCAGGTAAAATATTTAGCAGGGATTGTCGGCGCAGCATTATTGTTAGCGGGTTGCAGTTCCAGCAACGAATTAACCGCAGGCGGCCAGAGCGTGCGTTTTGTTGAAGATAAACCGGGAACGGAATGCCAGTTGTTAGGGACGGCTACCGGCACGCAAAGCAACTGGCTGTCAGGCCAGAATGGCGATGAAGGCGGCTCGATGCGCGGCGCGGCGAATGCTCTGCGTAACCAGGCGGCGGCCATGGGCGGTAACGTCATTTATGGCGTGAGCAGCCCGACGCAAAACCTGCTGTCGAGCTTTGTTCCGACCGATAGCCAGATGAACGGCCAGGTTTATAAGTGCCCGAACTGATGCGTTAAGCACTCTCTGCCTGTGCAGAGAGTGCTTAACAATTTATGCCTCTAGCGCTGCTCTGGTAGCCACGTAGAATTCACGCAGCGACAGCATACATTCATCTCTGGTCAGCATTTGTCCCGGGGCGGATGGAATTACCTTACTGAAGATTTGATACGGCGTATGCTGGCTGTGGACCTGTTTTAGCTTCTGACTCTTTTCAAGCAGACGCAGCACGATACTCTTTTCAACATCGGACTGATGCGCGGCGCTGGTTTTAATCACCGCACCGGAGAGTACTTTTTTACCCTCCTCCTGCTCGTAGCTGTATAACACGGCCAGATGGTGGCTAAACAAATTCAGCTTCCACTCTTCCTGAGCATATTGTTGGTACTCAATGTTAGGTTGGGTCGTTAAATCGACGGTATACAGCAGTACATAATCCAAAGCCAGCGCCAGGTACTCATTTAATTTCGTATCAGCAACCATTTTTAGAGATTGATTGATACCCAGAATCAATGCCTCTACCTGTCGGTCTTCAATGCGTAATGTCGCGATTTGCTCGTTCTGCAGCATCAGGATCAGCGTTGACTCATTTACCCCCGGTTTCAACGTGATCGACATGATCCGCAGCTCCGGATTCGGGTTTTGTACCTCTGCCATATCGACTGCTGGGGTATTGGCGATGAGCTCATTATTGTAGGCAATAAGTTCCTCTTTCAGCGTGTCGTCGCTTTGCTGCAAGCGCTGTAAGAAAACAGACATTCGAGTTGTCAGGACCATGAGCAGGTCAGCCAGCGCCGGCGCCTGTAAATAGAACGTCCGACACAGGCCATTCTGGTTTTGTACTTTCAGCAGCAGCGCCATGAAATGGTCTTCATAGGTAATTCCGGCGGTGTTAAAACCAATAAACGTTCCTTGCATATTCTTCTCCTTACGCTGGCATTGGTATTTTGGACTGCGACAAATCAATAACCCGATCGGCAGAGGCGATAGTTGACGGGCGGTGGGCAACGATGACGCGGGTAATACTGAGCCCTGAAATCGATTGGTTAATGACCGACTCATTTCTTAAATCGAGATGGCTGGTGGCCTCATCCATAAACAGAATGCTCGGCTTACGGTAAAGCGCGCGAGCAATCAAAATACGTTGTTTCTGGCCCCCGGAAATCCCTAAGCCTAACTCACCGATGATGGTTTCATAGCCCATCGGCATTTTCATGATTTCGTCATGGATGTTGCAGCGTTTGGCGCATTCTACGACAAAACCCAGATCGGCGTTGTCTTCAAAGCCGCTGATATTATCAATAAGCGAACCGGAAAAGAGCCTATCCTCCTGCAATACGCAGGCGGTTCCTTGCCGATAGTTATTTAAACCTATTTTCTGGATATCGAGATTATCGGCAAACACATCTCCGCTGGTGGGGGAGAGCAGCCCGCACATCACTTTCAATAGCGTGGTCTTACCGACGCCGGACGGGCCGACCAGCGCGACGGATTCACCGGGCTCAACGGTGATGTTCAGGTTCGAGAAAATTGGCTGTGAAAATGGATCGTACTGATAGCTAAGATTTTTGACTTCAAGCCTGGCGCCGGCATCTTTCGAAAAGACGTCCCGTGATGGCAACTCTTGCTCGGGTTCGCTGAAGACGATTTCAGAAAGACGTTCGTTATGCAGCGAGAGCATGCGCAGCTGCATGGTCAGGTCAACCAGGCTGGATGCTCGCTGGGAGAACTGGCCTCGGTAGGCGTTAAAGGCCATAAACATACCGAGGGTCATTTCATTATCAATGACCATAATGGCGCCCAGCCACAGTACCGCTACCTGATCGATAGCGGTAATGAAGGTATTGATACCGCTAAACATCATGTCGAAACGGGTTTGTTTGATCCCCGCATTACAGGCGTCGATATTGATGTTTAGCCAGTGCTGAGAGCGACGCTCTTTCAGATTCAGCGCTTTGATGGTCGAAATACCATACAGCGACTCCATAAAATGCGAACTGGAGCGCGCGCCTTTGATTACCTGCTCTTCCGCAACGCGGCGATAGAAGCGGTAGGTTCCCAAACGCATGAGCGCGTAGCACAAGGTAAAGCCAACGACGACCCATGTCAGCCAGCCGCCATAAAGTGTAAGCATAATCAGCAGGCCGATCGTCATGATGGAGTCAATAATGCCGCTGACGATGCTGTTAGTGAACGTGGAGCGAATCGTGTCCAGCGATGAAAAACGTGACTGAATATCCCCCAGATGGCGCTTTTCAAAAAAAGACAGCGGTAGGCTGGCCAAATGATCGAAAAGAGTGGTTTTCCACTGAATATTGGTCAGCGTGTTCAGCGTTAGCGAGGTCCATGCGCGTAGCATGCTGATAAAGGTGCGGAAGAGGGTAAAGAAAACCAGGCCAATACAGATAACCGAGAGTAGGCTTTGATCGTGGGCCATGATCACGTGGTCTGTGACTAACTGCGTGCCTATCGGCAGCAGCAATCCAATGGCTTCAACGACGACGGAAAAAGCGAAAATCTTCAGCAGCGCAGATTTTAAGCCAACGATATTGCGCATCAGGTCTAACAAACGCAGGCGAGATTTGGCTTTTTCCTGCTGGAAGTTCTGATCGGGCCATAGCTCTAACGCGATGCCGGTAAAATTATTCGACATTTCCTGGATGCCGATTATGCGTTTACCCAGTGCCGGATCGTGGATGATAAAGCTGGATTTACGCACTTTGGTCAAAACGACATAGTGGTTCATTCCCCAGTGGATAACACAGGGCAGCTTTAATTGTCTGATCTCATCCAGATCGAGCGATAGCGCCCGGCTCTTTAAACCTGCATGCTCTGCCGTTTTGCTTAATGACATTAGCGTGACCCCCTGAGAGGGGCTGCCAAAGCGCTGGCGGAAATTGAAGAGATCGATATCGAGACCATAATGGCCGCAAATCATTGCCAGGCAGGCAATGCCACACTCGGCGGCTTCAGATTGCAATATTACCGGCGTCTTTTTCAAGATTGAAAAATTAACTTTCGCCGTAATTTTTTCAAACAGTTCATTAGTCATGAATCGGGCCGCTCACGCTTTGAGTAATCTTATAAACCGGAGTAAACATCCACATGTAGAGAGGGCGTTCTTCAAGGAAGACAACGGCCTGCGCTTTAAGCCCATTGGACAGACTTAGCTTTTTTCCGTCATATTCGAACTGCTTATCTTTAATTTTGACAATTGCTTTATACAGCGCCAGTTCTTGCTGCTGATTGGAACCGTTACTGACGTTGGTGTATTCAGACATTTCTTGCCGTGATGCTGGCATGGAAGAAATGGATATGAGCTTTCCTGGGAATTGACCAAATTTATCCGATGGGAAAGCATCGTAACGAATATTTATAACATCCCCTACTTTTAAATATGGAATCGTATTGTTGGGTAGCCATAGAATGAGATAATACTCAACGTTTCCGGTCGGTTTTATCTGTGCCAGACTGCTGCCATTATCAACGGTTTGCCCTTGTGTAGCAGAGAGTGACTCAATTCTGCCATCGCTGGTTGATTTGATAATTATATTGCCGTTAGCATTGGATTCGACTAGCTGATTTTTAAAATCGTTGGACTGGTTGTATTGGCTGGATATTTGATTGTCAAAATCAGCGGCTTTAGTAATTTTGTCGCTATTAAGCTGGGTAATTTGCGATTCCAGTTGCATCTTCTGGCTAACTAAAGACTGATAGGCGCTCTGTTGCTGAAAATACAGAGAGTGCTGATAATTATATTGGTCTTTGGTTATCAGACCATTGCTAAGATACTTATCATAGCTGGAAAGATTGTCGTGCATTTTTTTCAGACCTACCTGAGTGTTGACCAGCATACGGTTGGTCTCCTTCAGGGAGTCTGTGGTGGTTTTTAATTGCTCGTTCAGCGCATTTAATGTTTGGCTTTTATTGTCTTCCAGTTTTTTTATAATATCTTCTGAGTTGGCGATTTTTTCATTGATGACTTCTATCTGTGCCGCGCTGACATTACCGCTGGTAGTGCTGCGCGAAACATCAATTTCGTAGAGCGGTTGGTTTTTTTTAACCATGTCGCCTATCTTAACATGCTGCTTAACGATAAATCCCTGCTGGGGCGCAAATACGTTAATGGAGTGTGGGAGAGTAATTACCTCGCCCCGCACATCGACACGCTGGGTAAATTTACAAAAAATCAATGCGCAAATAAGCGCAATGAGAAATAGTGCCGATAACAATGCAATCAACCATGCAGGTAAGCCAGCGAGCAATAAGGCTTTACCCTTCCAGTGATTTCTTTTGTATTCGATCGCTTCCTTGCGATAAAGCTTATTATTCATGAATGATGATTCTGATTATAGTAGTCGGGGAAACAAAGGCCAATATGGCCTTTGTTTATGTAAAAAAATATTTACGATGATGGCCAAGGTACAAAGGTACCATCAAGCCCGGCGTCGATAAGTTGACCTAAATAATCAATGCACTTATCCCAGCCTACTGCCACGGCGCCGACAGCACCTGCAATTGCACCGACGGCTGCACCAGCAAATAATCCAACCAAGTTACCCAACAGGCCGAAACCTAAAAGCCCACCATTTGTCCCACCTAATGTTCCTCCAACAGAAGCACCAATTGCACCGACAATAACGGAACCGAGGATTGCGGAGCCTGCGGCTTCAGCCGCATTACCAAGTAAAGATGTCACGGTAGAAGAAATAGAAGAGAAATCCCATGAATAGCCTCCGGAGATCTCTTCCATCTCAAATACTGTTAATTGCTTCATATTTATTCCTTTAAATTAATATTATTACGGATTGATCTAATTACAGATCGGACAGAAATGTAAGCGACGATTGCTTGTTAAGCAATGTAATAGACATGAATTGTTTGTGAATTCATGTCTATTTTCTTAATGTTATTGTTCCTGTATTACCACCTCTAACATTGCCTTAACTTTACCGTTAGTAATATCGTCAACACTATTGCTTTGGCGATAGTAGTCAGCGGTAAGATTGATGACCTGCGAAGTTGCTGCACTGTTGAAGCTATAGCTATCCATATCATAGAAAACTAAAGGCGTCCCAGTTTGTTTGAAAATAATGCCGACATTTTTGGCGCCGCTATTATCGGTTATCATATTATTAATGATGCCATCGCCAGATGTGCTGGAGGTACCTATTGGATTAAACCAGTACATTAACGTATTCCCGATAGAACCGGCTGGACAGTTAATAGTTAATAAAATATTTTTTTGCTCTGGTGTCACACCGCCGCGGGAGACTGACATTAGCGTGCTTTTTTTAATCCGACCGAGTGTTATCTGTGAACTGGAGGGCGATATATCACAGGATGTTGCCTGATAGGTAGTATTTTTCAGTTTGATGGTCGTAGTGTATAAAAGTCTATCACTGGCGCTTGGGTTGGTTGTAGGGTTGCCGACAGAGAAACTTATTGACGGGTTTGAATCCGATCCTGAAGTATCAATGACCTGTTTTGTTTTGATAAACCACACGGTAACAAACTTATAGTAGTTATCTGAGGTTTTCTCAAACGGTACCAGTACCGAACCCGCAACGGCAGGAACCAGTGCGCCATTTTTACTTTCCAGCAGATCGGATACCTGGAATCCTATACCGTCAATTCCGGTTTCATACACCGGCATTCCATGTATTCCTGTAACGCCAGCGACCTCCGCAGTACTGATAGTCGTAATATACTGATCGTTATCTTTCTGGCTGCATGTGAAGTTTTTATAGTTACCAGTGCCGTATTTAGTCGAATATAATATGCTGCCCACTGGAATTGAGTCGTCTGTCGATATTTTTGCTCTAATAGTAAATGCTTGCCGCTGGATGCTACCTGAGTAACTACATTTTGCAGCCGCCTCACCACAGGTAACTAAAAGCATTAATAGAATAAACATTCTCTTCATCAATATTCGTCCTTAAATAATTGCTAGCGACACACCGCTTCGACCTGGTTTAAGCCAGCGGTTTTGCCTTCCCGCGGTGGCAGCGTGAATGGAGCGTTACATTGTTGGTTAGAACTTTTTCCCCACTGCACGTTGAGCGTTCCGGTTGGCTGCAGCCCGGACATATAGACCATCCCGGCATCGCTGACGATACTGGCCTGGCTTTTCGTATCACCAGCCAGTAAGACCATAGCGCCATAAGGAACATCATTGCCGCTGACAGTTTTCAGGTGAATAAAGGCGCGCTGCCCAATCTTGCCGTCGTAGTTGGCCCGCACGATAGCGCCGCGAGTCGGCACCACGGTTTGCGTTGTTTCCGGTAGTTCCATATCATCGCCAAGCGTGGCGGTGTCGAGTGTGATATCGGTGCGACGATAAGGGGTAACATAAGGCACAATGGCATAGCCGCGATAGTCGGTTGAAATGGTGTTATCGGTGCTCAGTTTGACGTCATCCAGCCCTGGAGCCTTAACCAGTACGGCGGCATCGGTGATGTCCTGCCCTAACGTAATGCCGTCGGCGTGGGCGATAATGCTACCATTGGCACCATAATCAATGCGTTGGCTATCGCGATCGTAGCTATAACCGGCGTTAACACTTCCTTGAGAACTGTTATAAGTGGCGCGCATGTCGCCGCTGTAATATTCGCGGTTGCTGTATCCTTGCTGAATACTCCAGTCCAGACTATCGTTTTCCAGCCCGACGCCGCCGATTGCAACCGATTGATCCGTTGAGCCTGGATTGCTATTTGTGAGCTGGTAGCTGGTATAGGTGCCAGGAAGCCAGTTGCTGATCGGTAGGGTAACGGTCAGGGTTATACGCTGATCGTCCTGGGCATCTTTATTAGAGCTATTGCCGCCCCAGGTGTAGCGGCTATAGCTATAACCCAGGTAGAAGTTCACGTTTTTAAACCCACCGTTATAGCCAACGCTGATAGATTTATTGGTGCGTTTATCATCCCAATAATCCTCTACCAGACCACTAATAGAGAGGCTTCCGAGCCCTTTACCCAAGCTTTGGTTGAGTGTCAGGTTGGTTCGATTGCGTAATGAACGGGTGGTATAGCTACCGTCATTAGCATAGCTATCCAGCACCTCGGATAAAGTGTTAAATCCCTCAGTAGAGTACCGGTAGCCAGCGATGGTAATGTTGGTTCCGGTATCAAGGATGTTTTTACCGTAGCGGATTCGCCAGGACTGTCCCGAAGTCTTTTCCCGATCCTGCATTTTTGACCAGGCCTGGGTGACATCCGCTGACGCGGCGCCGAAATCGCCGAGGTTATAGCCGAGACCGGATGACAATGCCTGATAATGTGAGGCCATTTGCATCCCGCCGTAGGCCGTCAGGCTACTGGATACACCGTAGCTTATCGTTGCTTGGGTGAATGGCGTTTCATGGACACCGTCATCATATGGACGATATTTACCTGAAGTGATTTCATATTGCAGCTGGCCTTCGCGTACCATCACCGGCAGCGTGGCGAACGGCACGATGAATTCTTGCTTTGAGCCATCCGATTCTTCTACCGTAACGTATAGATCGCCGCTACCGCCGCTTGGGTACATATCGGTGATTTCAAAGGCGCCGGGCGCGACGTAGGTCTGATATACCTGGTAGCCATTCTGTTTAACGATCACCCTGGCGTTGGTTTTTGCAATCCCACGGATAATTGGCGCATAGCCGCGAAGGCTCTCCGGCAGCATGGAAGTATCCGTTGCCATTTGAATCCCGGTAAACGGTACGCTATCAAAGATGCTGGAAAGCGAGGAGCTTTCACCCATTACCAGATTACTATTAAGAGGGCGAATGCTGCGCTGCATGTACAGGTAAGCTGATTCCCAGTTGCTGGATTCACCTTTCGTTTTATTCCAGGTGCTCAAATTTCGGATACGCCATGGACCAAGATTTAAACCGGACTGGAGGTTAAGGCTATAGTATTCATCTTCTGATTCGAAATCATTCGAGCCGCTGAACTGGTAATTCATTAACAGCGCGTTAATACCTTCATCAAATTGATCTTCCGGAATAAAGCCTTGCACGACGGTGGATAATGCTGCCTGTGGTATAGAGATATTTAACCGTTGTGCAGTAAAATCGAAATCCGCTTTTGTATCCGGTATTGCTGTTAGGTTAACGCAGTTATTGGCATCTTCTTTCAGCGCTGGGAAGGATTTCACTCTGACACCATATTCCGCAAGGTCTTTAAGAGTGAAACAGGGGGCTAATTTGATATCATCACTCTTGTCGGCAGTATGACTATCAATAACAAACTTGATGGTACGGGTATCCAGATATTGGCCATTGAAGACAATATCCACCCGATAATCCCCGGGCGCCTGAGCGTTCCTGGCTTCAAAAATAGATAAATCTGGGGCGTTTGAAGGATCGCTACCATTCAATGAATTGATGAATGAGGGATCGAAGAAATCACGTGCTTGCGCTTTGTTATCCAAACCACAAAAAAACGCTGGCAACAAAGTGATGCAGAGCGTTGATAGTTTGAATAGCTCTTTATTTTTATTTTGCATAAACACATCCCTATAACGTTAATAAAAGTTCCCAATTACAACGGTGATGAATAGAGCGATCCAGCCCCACCATAATCATTAACTATTTTCCATGTCACGCTTGATGCGTTTATATTTCCCTTTAACGTTACTTCTTTTGTTTCCATCGGTGGGACCGTGTTTACTTCATTTTTTATTTCGGCACTGCCAATTTTTATTGTGTTGAAGTAATAGAAGAAAGGTGTCGGGTTTTTAATGAACAATTTATTGCCTGATTTACTCCATTGGAGTTTTGCCGCTTCCTCATTCGGTTTCATATCAAACAGCGATTTTGGCCGATACACCAGACGCATACGGTGGCGAACAGCTAGCTGAATCGTATTGTTTTTGGCGTTGGTCTCATCCGCTGGCGGGATAGCCATAACGTTGAAATAAAATACAGATTCACGATCGGTTGGCGCTGTGACATTATTGGTTGAAAACAAACGCACGGTATTTTGCTGTTTTGCTTCAAGTCGGAATAGCGGCGGAGTAGCCGTGAAAGATGGTGTTTGCCCTTTTTGTGTCTCAATCCAGGACTTAATTAAGTAAGGAATACCGTCTTTGTTCTCTATCTGGGCGGTGATTTCGCGGGCACCCTCTTTGTAGAGATAGCGAGTTGACTCAATAACGATACCGGCATGTGCAAAACCGCTAATCAATAAAAAAAAGGGAATGAGAAGTTTAAATAAGGTGCTTAACATAGCATTTCTCTAAACGGAAAAAAGGGCTCGCCAGACGGCGAGCCCTTTAAAATAGAATTAGATGGTGTAATCGATAGTAAAGGTTGCAACGCCTTTAACTGGACCTTCGGTTACAGCAGTTGTGGCATTTACTTTCACATAACCAGCATAGTAGTTCAGGGAAGTGACGGAACCGTCAGTGTAGGTTTCAGACATGGTGCTGGAACCATCGAACTTAACACGAGAACCGTCGCTTACTTTCGCGATACCGATACCGATACCAGCTGCGCCGTCGTCAGCGGTGTTGTCCAGAATGGCCGCATCGCTGCTGGTTGTACCAGTAACAGCAACAGTCAGGCCAGTTGCCGGATCGCTGCTGCCTTTGGCGCAATCAGAAACATCAAAACCAAACTTCTGGCTTTTGAAAAGGGTGTTTGCAGCCTGCGCGTTCGCTTCGCTGGTGGTAACAGAAGTCAGACGAACGATGCCGTTGTTCAGAGTACCTGTCGGGGTGACTACGCAAGAAGAGGAGGAGTCATTGACTTCACCCAGAACGGTCACTTCAGCAGTGTTAGCTGCCATTGCCTGAGCGCTCAGAACTGCAGATGCAGCAACCATAACAGCTACGATTGTTTTTTTCATTTATTTGTCCATGTATAAATACGTAATCCTTGAAATAGATATCGCTCTAATTGCTAATTATTGGTTTGTCTAATTATCCGATAATTGCCCAAGAACTACACTATCCCATCTCTGTACTCCTTGTTGTCCCTTAGGCTAATAAGCAGATGGTGGCCTGCATTTAGCTTAAGACGGGAGCACTGAGGAATCTAATTCGCCGTTAGGGAAAATGCATGTGAATTTTAATTGAATAAATTTTTTAATGTTCAAAGGAACGATTCACATTTTTATTTGAACTATAAGTGATAGCGTTGATTCGATGAATGTTGTGCGGTGTCTCTGGCTTCCATTCAGTTTAAATATCATGTTAGTCTTATCCTGGATGCAAAATCGAGACTCAATGATTGATATGTGAAGCCATCTAATAGCAGGCCTGTTCAAGGCTATTCGCTCAACATTAAAGATGGAATTTCATTAATTTCATGTTTATTTCACATAGCTAATGAAAAAGGGAAGACATTATGGCATTTAGTGAATTCATCATTAACGATGAAGTTATTTTTGATGTGAATATGAGTGAGTTGCGAACTGTTAATGAAAATGGCACTACCGTTAACTTAAATGGGCCGACCGCTCGTTGTTTATTGTTGCTAATAGAAAGTAATGGAAGGATCATTTCACGTGAGGAATTTCTGGAAACAGTCTGGAAAACAAGGGGTGTAATAGTTGCGCAAAACACCTTTTACCAAAATATATCATTGCTCAGAAAATCACTGGTAAAGGCTGGATTATCTCAGGATATCATTATTACCGTCAGACAACGCGGATTTATCCTTGCTACGGATGCAGTGATCACACCAGTGACCAAAGCGGAAGAGGTGAAAGCGAGTCCATCGGCGAATGTAGAGGATCCTGTAAGTGATAGAGAGTGCGAGGAGAGTGAAAGGTACGAAGTTATAGATACTGTAAGTGATAATCGAATCGAAAGTCGCAGAGGGACAGCATTTAAATTACCCAGATGGATTGTGGTGATGTTTATTGTTATGGTTGCAACCAATATACTTTCACTGCTTTTTTAGATGTCTTATTAGCGCATCATTTAATAGATACGCGTATATATAATTATAAATGTTAAGCAAACACTGCCTTCTGGATAACGCTGGTGAAAAATTTTATATCTATTATTTGCCAGGAAAACGCATTTGTCATTTAGGTATCTGCCGGACAGGGCCGGCAGAAAAACTTAGTTTTGTTGCTTTAAACCTAAATCCAGCGGCGTTTTACTCGGTTCGCCGCCTATTTCACGTGCCAATCTTGGCACCATATATCCGGATACCAGCGTTAATAGCTCACGCATGATGGCACGAGCTTCCTCGTCTTCTACCATGAAATGAGCCGCGCCCTGGACTTTATCGAGCACGTGCAGGTAGTAGGGCATTACCCCGGCATCGAACAGCGCATTACTGAGATTCGCCAGGGTTTGTGCATTGTCGTTAACACCGCGCAGCAGGACGCTTTGGTTGAGCAGCGTCACGCGCGCTTGCCGTAGCAGCGCCATTGCCGCCCGGAATTCCGGGCCGATCTCGTTGGCATGATTGATATGGTTAACTAACAATATCTGCAGCGAGGAGGCGCTAAAGCGAGCCGTCAGCCCTTCGGTGATCCGCGCCGGAATGACAATCGGCAAGCGGCTATGGATGCGTAACCGTTTAATATGCGGGATAGCTTCCAGTTGCGTCAGCAGCCACTCCAGTTCGTGGTCTTTCGCCATCAACGGATCGCCGCCGGAGAAAATAATCTCATCTAATTGCGGATTGGCGGCAATGTACTCCAGCGCCGCCTGCCAGTTGCGTTTATTACCCTGGTTCTCGGCATAGGGGAAGTGACGGCGGAAGCAGTAGCGGCAGTTGACCGCGCAGCCGCCTTTCACCAGCAATAGCGCCCGGTTGCTATATTTATGCAGTAGGCCGGGCACCACGCTGTGTTGCTCTTCCAGCGGATCGGTGGAAAAACCAGGAGCGGCAATAAACTCTTCTTGCGCGGTAAGTACCTGACGAAGAAGAGGATCGTGGGGATTTCCTTTCTCCATTCGTGCAATAAACGCGCGCGGCACGCGCAGCGCGAAGAGACGCTTCGCATCACGTCCCGCCAATAGGTTTGCATCTGTTTCCAGATCTAAAAGATGCAATAGTTCATCGGGACTGGTCACAACATCGGCAAGTTGCGTGATCCAATCTTCTCTGGATGGGGTATTTAGGGTTACAATATGCGCCATTTTGTGGCTTAGCTACCAAGTTAAACAATTTCAGAGGGCCTTATGGCGACTTACTATAGCAACGATTTTCGTGCTGGTCTTAAAATCATGATGGATGGCGAACCGTATGCGGTTGAAGCCAGCGAATTCGTTAAACCAGGTAAAGGTCAGGCATTCGCACGCGTTAAGCTGCGTCGCCTGCTGACCGGCACCCGTGTAGAAAAAACTTTCAAGTCCACCGACTCTGCAGAAGGCGCGGACGTTGTCGATATGAACCTGACTTACCTGTACAACGACGGTGAGTTCTGGCACTTCATGAACAACGAAACCTTCGAACAGCTGTCTGCTGATGCTAAAGCTATCGGCGACAATGCTAAATGGCTGCTGGATCAGGCTGAGTGCATCGTAACCCTGTGGAACGGTCAGCCTATCGCTGTGACCCCGCCTAACTTCGTTGAACTGGAAATCGTTGAAACCGATCCGGGTCTGAAAGGCGACACCGCAGGTACTGGCGGCAAGCCGGCGACTCTATCCACTGGCGCTGTGGTTAAAGTTCCGCTGTTCGTTCAGATTGGCGAAGTCATCAAAGTAGATACCCGCTCCGGCGAATACGTATCTCGCGTGAAGTAATTCATGCTTTGAGACGGTGGGCGCAGCCTTGCTGCTGCGCCTTCAGTTTCGCGCCAGAACTAACATGAACCAGATGCTCAAACTTCTTGCCTTGCTGCTGCTCAGCGGCGCGCTGCTTACTGGATGCAATACCGCCCGCGGTATTGGCGAGGATATCCAGGGGCTGGGGCACGCGATTTCTCACGCCGTTAGCTAGTCTCATTTCATCTGCCTTCCCTGCAATTCATTTTGCTCAGTTCACCCTGAACCTCTTTTTCTCTTAAAAAACGCGACTATCCCTTCATTCTGAATCAGTTTGGCTATGCTTATAGGGCAAGAAAACAAAAACTGTTTATAAGGATGATATTATGGTGAAAAAAACGATTGCGGCGTTCTTTACTGTTTTGGTCCTTTCCTCTGTGCTCACCGCATGTAACACCACGCGTGGTATCGGTGAAGACATCTCTGACGGCGGCAGCGCTATCTCTGGCGCGGCGACCAAAGCTCAGAATTAAACATTACCGGTACGGCCTTGCGCCGTACCGGTCTTCACATTCACGGCGCCGTTGTTTATAATCCCGGCGTTTTCAACCACCTTGCGGGACGACCCGTGAGCGTATCTCATTCGGGGACGGCCCCATTACTGGAGCCTTATGTCCTGGATCATTCTCTTTATCGCCGGTTTGCTGGAAGTCGTGTGGGCCGTCGGCCTCAAATATACCCATGGATTTAGCCGTCTGCTGCCAAGCGTGATTACTATTGCTGCTATGGTCGTCAGTATGGCGCTGCTATCGTGGGCGATGAAATCACTGCCGGTGGGTACCGCTTATGCGGTGTGGACCGGGATCGGCGCCGTTGGCGCAGCGATAACCGGCATTGTGCTGCTGGGCGAATCCGCAAGCCCGATGCGTATCGCGAGCCTGGCCTGTATTGTGATCGGCATTATCGGGCTGAAAATGAGCGCGCATTAATAGCGCTGATTAACCCAAATCAGTTTGCTTACGTCGAAGCCCTGTCGGGTGGCGATATCCAGCATCTGCTGTTTCACCTGCGGCGAAATCTTCGGCGTGCGCGCCAGTAGCCACAGGTAATCGCGATCCGGCCCGCAAACCAGCGCATGGCGGTACTCTTTATCCAGCGCAATGACGTTGTAGCCGCCATAGAAGGGGCCGAAGAAAGAGACCTTCAGCGCCGCGCGGTTGGGATCGCCGGTGAACCAGGCAACGCCGTCTGTTTTCTGCCAGATGCCGCGGTCAGGGTTATAACCTTTATTGACCACATCAATGCCGCCATCGCCGCGCAGGCTGTAAGTCGCCGTAACCTTTTCCAGCCCGCTTTCGAAATGATGATCGAAGCGGGCGATTTCATACCAGGTGCCGAGGAAGCGTTGGCTTTCAAATGGGCTGACGACGGTCACGCCAGCGGGAGGAACGGGATTGCTGCACGCAACGCTCAGCAATGACGCGATAACCACGGTTAACACTGGCAGCAGACGCATAGGTATTTTCCTTACCGCTTTTTTTCTAAGTGTAGATAGCGGCAGGAAAAAAGTAGGGTGATTTTGTCGATAAGCGAGCCCGGTAACAGATTGCTACCGGGCGAGATGTTGCATCAGATAAATAACACGCCGACCAGGGTGACGACGGTTAAAATCGCCGCCAGGCCATAGAAGACCCATTTGCCGTTCGGCACGTGGATTTTCAGGTCATGCATCGCATGGTGGATACGGTGCAGGCCGCACCACAGCGGCAGAACAATCATCAGGAAGATAAAGAGGCGACCGATGAAGCTATGGGCGAAGGCGTAAACGCGTTCGTAGCTGAAAGCATCGCCAGGCGCGAGCCCCAGCGGCAGTAGAATGCCGACCAGCAGCACCATCACCGGCGCGATAATCGCCCCCCACATACCGCCCGCGCCAAATAGCCCCCAGAACACCGGTTCATCAGAACGTTTTGGATTGGGATTAATCATATCAGCCTCCTTACCAGAACAACGCGACAAACAGGATCACGATGCTAACCAGCGCCGTAACCGCCCACAGCCCTTTAATCAGCGGCTCAGGCCCCATTTTCTCGCCTTTAACAATGATGTTGGCGGCTTTCGGCGCCAGCTCAAACCAGGTTTTGGTGTGCAGCAGCGCGGCTGCGAGGGTGATCAGGTTGAGGATCACCACAATCGGGTTTTGCAGGAAGGCCACATAGCCATCCCAGCTTTCGGCGCCGTGCTTGAGGGCGAACAAGCCGTAAATTAGCACGATGCTGAACCAGACCGTCGGCACCGCCGTCCCTTCACGCAGCATATAGAAGCGATAAAACGGCAGCTTCTTCCACCAGGTGGAGGTCATGGGCCGCACGTAGGGTTTGCGTTTAGTCGTCATAGTGCACTCCTTAGCGTGGTTTCAGGGTGGCGATCAGGAAGTCTTTCGAACTTTCTACCTTACCCTGCTGAATGGCGGCCGCCGGGTCGACATGCTTCGGACAAACTTCGGAGCAGAAGCCAACGAAAGTACAGCTCCACACGCCGTTCTGGCCGTTGAGCTGCGCCATACGTTCCTTTTTGCCGTGGTCGCGGCTGTCTTCGTTGTAACGATGGGCGAGGGTGATCGCCGCTGGGCCAATGAACTCCGGATTCAGACCAAACTGCGGACAGGCGGCATAGCACAGACCGCAGTTGATGCAGCCGGAGAACTGATGGTATTTCGCCATCTGCGCCGGAGTTTGTTTATTTGGCCCCTGATCCGGCGTGCGGTTATTTCCGATGATATACGGCTTAATCGCTTCCAGGCTTTCGATAAAGTGGGTCATATCGACCACCAGATCGCGCTCAATCGGGAAGTTGGCCAGCGCTTCGACCTTCAACCCTTTGGTATAATCGCGCAGGAAGGTTTTACAGGCCAGTTTGGGCACCTTGTTGACCATCATGCCGCAGGAGCCGCAGATCGCCATGCGGCACGACCAACGGTAGCTTAAATCCGGCGCGAGGTTATCTTTGATATAGCCCAGCGCGTCGAGCAGCGAGGTTTGTTCGTCGTAGGGGACTTCATAGAAAGCGCTGTGCGGCGCGGTGTCGACTTCCGGGTTGTAGCGCACCACTTCAACTTTCAGTTTGTTCATCTCAGCCATGGGTCGTCTCCTTCTTCTCAGCGGCTTCCGCTTCGGCGCCATAGACGCGTTTAGCAGGCGGCAGAGTGGTAATCTTCACATCGCCATACTCCAGGCGCGTGCTGCCGTCGGCCTCACGGAAGGCGAGCGTATGCTTGAGGAAATTGACGTCGTCGCGTTCAGTGCAGCCTTCATCGAGGCGCTGGTGGGCGCCGCGTGACTCTTTACGCGCGATAGCGGAGTGCGCCATACATTCGGCGACGTTGAGACCATGGCCCAGCTCAATGGTGTAGAGCAGGTCGGTATTAAACACGCTGGAGGTGTCGGTGATACGCACGCGCTTAAAGCGCTCCTGCAGCTCGGCCAGCTTATCGATGGTTTTCTGCATCAGCTCCGGCGTGCGATAGATACCGCAGCCTTCTTCCATCGACATACCCATTTCATCGCGGATTTTGGCCCAGTTTTCATTGCCCTGCTGGTTAACGAGATCTTTAAGACGGTTTTCAACGTCGTTGACCTGCGCATCCAGCGCCGCGTTGTTGGCTTCGCCCGCGGCCATTGCGCGCTGCATGGCTTGCTCACCGGCAAGGCGGCCAAAGACCACCAGCTCGGCGAGCGAGTTGGATCCCAGACGGTTGGCGCCATGGAGACCGACGGAGGAACATTCTCCGACGGCGAACAGGCCCTTGATGCGGGTTTCGCACTGTTGGTCAGTTTCGATGCCGCCCATCGTGTAGTGGGCGGTCGGGCGCACCGGAATGGGCTCTTTCACCGGATCGACGCCAACATAGGCTTTCGCCAGTTCGCAGATGAACGGTAGGCGTTCAAGCAGTTTCTTCTCGCCGAGATGACGCAGGTCGAGATAAACCACGTCGCCGCGCGGCGTCGGAATGGTGTTGCCTTTGCGCCACTCGTGCCAGAAGGCTTGAGAAACTTTATCGCGCGGGCCGAGTTCCATGTATTTGTTTTTCGGCTCGCCGAGCGGCGTTTCCGGCCCCATGCCGTAATCCTGCAGGTAGCGATAGCCGTTCTTATTCACCAGAATACCGCCTTCGCCGCGGCAGCCTTCGGTCATCAGGATCCCCGAGCCCGGCAGGCCGGTTGGGTGATACTGGACGAACTCCATGTCGCGCAGCGGGACGCCGTGGCCCAGCGCCATGCCCATGCCATCGCCGGTGACGATGCCGCCGTTGGTGTTATAGCGATAGACGCGGCCAGCGCCGCCGGTAGCCATGACGACCGCATTGGCGCGAATTTGCACCAGCGTGCCTTCCATCATATTCATTGCCACCAGGCCGCGGGCCTGGCCGTCATCGACCAGAATATCCAGCACGAAGTGCTCGTCGAAACGTTGAATTTGCGGGAACTGGAGGGAGGTCTGGAAGAGGGTATGCAGCATATGGAAGCCGGTTTTATCGGCGGCGAACCATGTACGTTCGATTTTCATCCCGCCGAAGCGGCGAACGTTGACGCTGCCGTCCGGGCGGCGGCTCCACGGGCAGCCCCACAGCTCAAGCTGGGTCATTTCCGTGGGGCAGTGGTGTACGAAATAGTCTACGACATCCTGTTCACAGAGCCAGTCGCCGCCGGCGACGGTGTCGTGAAAATGGTATTCAAAGCTATCGTGATCCTGCGCGACCGCCGCAGAACCGCCTTCGGCGGCGACGGTATGGCTACGCATTGGATAGACTTTTGAAATCAGTGCGATTTTGGCTTTTGGATTAGCCTGCGCAGCGGCGATGGCTGCGCGAAGACCTGCTCCGCCTGCGCCAATGACGACAAGATCGGCTTGAAAAGTTTGCACGACATTCCTCCAGTTTTTGTGTATTTCGCCGCCGGGCTGGCGAAAAAGTATCACTGCTCCTTTATAGGTAAATGAGTATAGCCATAGGGATGTTGGGGAAAATTGACGCGTTCGATTTTTTTATCAATCCGTGCGCTGATTTATCAATTTTATTTATGCAATTAAGTTAGCAATAAATTATCAGGATGTAATATCGCCGCCGGATTGCACAAAATTTGTTTCACTCGACGGTTGCGAGTAGACTTCGTGCCCTTGTATGAAATCGGAGAAAAGTACCATGAGCGAGACGGCAACCTGGCAGCCGAGCGCATCCATTCCAAATCTGTTAAAACGTGCGGCTGTAATGGCGGAAATTCGCCGTTTCTTTACCGACCGCGGCGTGCTGGAGGTGGAAACGCCTTGTATGAGTCAGGCAACGGTGACCGATATCCACATGTTCCCGTTTGAAACCCGTTTCGTCGGTCCCGGCCACTCTCAGGGTCTGAATCTGTATCTGATGACCAGCCCGGAATACCACATGAAGCGGCTGCTGGCCGCCGGGTGCGGGCCGGTATTTCAGCTGTGCCGTAGCTTTCGCAATGAAGAGATGGGCCGTCACCACAATCCAGAGTTCACCATGCTGGAGTGGTACCGTCCGTGCTACGACATGTATCGTCTGATTAACGAAGTTGACGATTTACTGCAGCAGGTGCTCGAGTGCCAACCCGCGGAAAGCCTCTCTTATCAACAGGCCTTCCAGCGCTATCTGGAGATCGATCCGCTGTCGGCGGACAAAACCCAGCTGCGTGAAGTGGCGGCAAAACTCGATCTCAGTAATATCGCTGATACGGAAGAAGATCGCGATACGCTGCTGCAGCTGCTGTTCACCATGGGCGTAGAGCCGCACATCGGTAAAGAACGTCCGACTTTCGTCTATCACTTCCCGGCAAGCCAGGCTTCGTTGGCGCAGATTAGCACCGAAGATCACCGCGTCGCCGAGCGCTTTGAGGTCTACTACAAGGGGATGGAGCTGGCGAACGGTTTCCATGAACTAACCGACGCGCGCGAACAACAGCAGCGTTTTGAGCAGGACAACCGCAAACGTGCGGCCCGCGGCCTGCCGGAGCAGCCCATCGACTATAACCTGTTGGCCGCGCTGGAAGCCGGCCTGCCGGATTGTTCCGGCGTCGCGCTGGGCGTAGACCGCCTGGTGATGCTGGCACTGGGGGTAGAGACCATCGGCGAAGTGATCTCGTTCACCGTCGATCGCGCCTGATTAACTGCGCTTCCCTTTCATGAGGAGAGGGAAGCCGTTTCCCGCCGTTAGCGTTATCCCCTTCATTCAAAGATTTTTACAGTTCTCCCGACTGCATTAGCCCTAATAACCACAATTTCAAACTGGAATATTGCTAGGATCCGCGTTCTATTTCTGCTTACCTGGCGACGTCGTTCGGCGACGCTCACGTTTGGATCGGTTTATGCCTCAACAAATCAAGAAGATGAGCCTGATTGGGCTGATATTAATGATCTTCACTTCGGTGTTTGGCTTTGCCAATAGCCCTTCGGCGTTTTATCTGATGGGTTATAGCGCGATGCCGTTTTATCTTTTCTCGGCGCTGTTTTTCTTTATTCCTTTCGCCTTAATGATGGCGGAGATGGGCTCGGCCTATCGTAAGGAAGAGGGCGGGATCTATTCGTGGATGAACCGTAGCGTCGGGCCGCGCTTTGCATTTATTGGCACCTTTATGTGGTTTTCATCCTATGTGGTGTGGATGGTCAGCACCGCGGCGAAAATTTGGGTCCCGTTTTCGACCTTTCTGTTCGGCGCGGATAAAACTCAGAGCTGGGCTTTTGCCGGCTTAACCTCGACGCAAACCGTCGGCGTACTGGCCGCCTGCTGGATGGTGCTGGTGACGCTGGTGGCGGCGAAAGGGATAAATAAGATTGCCAAAATTACCGCCGTCGGCGGTATCGCGGTGATGTGCCTGAATCTGGTACTGCTGCTGGTGAGCGGGGCGATTCTGCTACTGAACGGCGGCCATTTCGCCCAGCCGCTGGATTTCACCGCGTCGCCGAATCCAGGATATCAATCGGGTCTGGCGATGCTGTCTTTCGTGGTGTTCGCCATTTTCGCCTATGGCGGGATTGAAGCGGTCGGTGGGCTGGTGGATAAAACCGAGAAGCCGGAAAAGAACTTTGCCAAAGGCATTATTATCGCCGCGCTGGTGATTTCGATCGGCTACTCGCTGGCCATCGTGCTGTGGGGCGTCAGCGCCAACTGGCAGCAGGTATTGAGCAACCACAGTACCAACCTCGGCAATATCACCTACGTGTTGATGACCAGCCTTGGCGCAACGCTTGGACAAGCGCTGCATCTGTCGCCGCAGGCGGCGGCGCTGACCGGCGTATGGTTTGCGCGCATTACCGGGTTGTCGATGTTCCTCGCCTATACCGGCGCATTCTTCACCCTGAGCTATTCACCGCTGAAGGCGATCATTCAGGGGACGCCGAAAGCGCTGTGGCCGACGATGATGACCAAAGTCAACGCTAACGGTATGCCGGCTAACGCCATGTGGCTGCAATGCCTGCTGGTGAGTCTGTTTATTCTGCTGGTCTCTTTCGGTGGCGATACCGCCTCGGCGTTTTATAACAAGCTAACGCTGATGGCTAACGTCTCGATGACCTTGCCGTATCTGTTCCTGGCGATCGCGTTCCCGTTCTTTAAGGCCAAAGCCGAGCTCGATCGTCCATTTGTGATGTTCAAAAGCCGCATAAGTACGCTGCTGGCAACGACGATAGTGGTACTGGTGGTAGCGTTCGCCAATATCTTCACCGTTATTCAGCCGGTGATGGATTCCGGTGACTGGAACAGTACGCTATGGATGGTCGGCGGGCCGATTTTCTTCTCGCTGTTGGCATTAGGGATCTACGAGAACTATCGTCAGAGAACGGCGGTACAGGTAGCCCTGGCGGAGGGTTAAGAAAGAGAATGCCCGGTGAATCGCTCACCGGGCTAGTTAGTGCTTACAAACTTCCTGGGGTACGGCTGCTTTTACCCGCTGAGTTCAGCGGCTGACTGCTGCGCAGACCATCCAGGCTTTCCAGACGCATCTGGAACGGTGGGAACGGCATGTCGATACCGTGCGCGCGGTAACCGGCAAGAATCAGCTGATGCAGCTCATGACGCAGCGGCATGCGGTGGCCCATCTCGGCGGCGTAAATACGCAGCTCGAAAATCTGAATCCCCTGCTGCAGGTCAACGAGAAACGCTTCCGGCGCCGGGGTATCAATCACCAGCGAGCAGCGATGAGCGGCGGTCAACAGAATCTGTGTAACCTCTTCCGTATTGGCCTCCGCGGGCGCCGGGATAGTCAACACCACACGAGTGACCGAATCCGACAGCGACCAGTTGATGAACTGTTCGGTGATGAACGCTTTGTTCGGCACGATGATTTCTTTACGGTCCCAGTCGCTGATGGTGGTGGCGCGGGTATTTATTTTCGTCACGCTACCGGTCAGGCTACGGATAGTGACCGTATCGCCGATACGGATCGGTTTCTCAAACAGGATAATCAGGCCGGAGATAAAGTTGGCGAAGATTTCCTGTAGACCAAAACCTAGACCGACGCTGAGCGCCGCCACCAGCCACTGCAGTTTCGACCACTCAATACCAATCATCGAGAAGCCAACCAGTCCGCCGATCAGCATCAACAGATATTTGGTGATGGTGGTGATGGCGTAGCCGGTACCCGGCGTCAAATCCAGATGTTGCAGAATCGCCAGTTCCAGCAGCGCCGGGAGATTGCGCACCAGCTGGGTGGTGATAATCAGCACCAGAATGGCGATCAATACCGCGCCGAGGGTAATGGGCTCAAGACTTTCGACCCCCTGTACCGTGGAGGTCACGTCCCACAGCGAGATATTTTCGAGGAAGCCGAATGCCGAGTGAATTTCCGACCACAGGATAATCACCGACAGCAGGGCTATCAGCATCAGCAGCGAACGGACCAGGCGCAGGGACTGGGTACTGATGGCGTCGAGGTCGACTTCGCTGACTTCCGCTTCGACCGAGCCTTCGGTGCTGGTGGAGTGGGCGGTATCTTCTTCGCCGCGGGCGCGCTGGGCGAGGATTTCCGCCCGGCGGTGTTTGGCGCGATCGAAGGCCAGACGCCGACGCTGAATCAGCATCCAACGGCGGATGATATGGTAGACCACCAACAGCAGGAACCAGATGGCGACCGAGGTTTCCAGTCGCGCCAGTAGCGCCTGCGAGGTGGCAAGATAGCCCACTGCCGCCGCCAGCATCGCGATCAGCGGCGCGCCGAGCAGCAGGTTCCACAGCAGACGGTTCACCATGTTCTCGCCGTCGCCCGCTTTATCAAGATACAGCGGGATCCCGGCGTGCTTCAGGCTCAAGGTAACCAGCGCCAGCGCGCCGCATATCAGCATGAAGCACAGGCGGCCCAGAGAGGCCGAGAATTCACGGTCGTTGAGATTATCGAACATGATCAGCGCCATAATCAGCGGTACGATCAACCCGATGCTCATCAGGTAGTAACGCATGGCTTTGGCGACGCGGTTGCGCGGCCAGCCGAAGTGGGCGATGAACAATCCATTCGGCCGGGCGAAGGTGGCGCAAATCATCACCACCCATAGTAGCGGCACGGTGGCGGTCACGCCGTCGCCAATGGCGACCGCCAGCGGGAAGGGCCAGGCCGCCTGCAATCCATAGCCGAGCGTCATCCACAATACCGGCAGCGGAGATGCCACCAGAATTGACCAGAACACGGTACGCAGCGTCAGCCAGAAGTGATCCTGAGTCACCTTGCCGATCCGCGCGCTGGAGCGCTCAAGGAAGCGGGTAAAGTGGCGGCGCGAATAGATACTGAAGCCCACCAGTACCAGCGCGCCAAACAGCGGGAACAGCGTCTCTTTGCTGGTCAGCATCATGACGCTGGCCTTGCCGAGCTGGTTGATGGTATCAAGCGAGATCAGACGACGCAGATCCTGCACCACTTCCAGCGGCCAGGAGAAGCCAATCGGGCTGACGTCCGAGGTCCAGAACAGATAGCGGTGGGTTGCTTCGTTAATCTCTTTCAGCGCGTCTTCTAACTGGCCGTTGGCGACTTTCAGTTTCGTCAGTTCAAGCAGCAGAGTATCGCCGCCGCGCAGCAACGAGTTAAGCAGTTCGCTCTGGGTGCGCAGTTGCGCCTGCAGGATGCGGTTTTGTTCCGCGGTAAGCGGTTCGCCGTCGGCCTGGCGAATCAGACGTAATTGCGCCTGCTTGCTGAGCAGGTCTTCGTAATGCAAGCGCTGCACGCGCAACTGGGCCGTTTCAGTATCCAGTTGCTGTGGGCGCGGGCGCTCCGGCAGACGGGCGACCTGGGCGCGAAGCGCTTCGCCGAGTAGATTCGATGATCCCAGCCACTGCGACTGTTCGCGTAGGGTGTTCAGCGCCTGACGCACCTGGAGCGTTTGATTGGTTGCCTGCCGCTGCTGCGAGGCAACCAGATCAAGGCGCTGGACCTGCTGGTTGAGCGCCTGCGACAGCTCGCGGTTGATTTTGAACTGGTCGATGATCCCCGGCGGCAGGTTTTCGCTGTTTTCCGCCAACAGCTCGGTACTCTCCAGCGCCTTTTCTGCTTCGCGTTGGCGTTGGCTGTTCTGCTGATTGCGCAGCGCCTGCAGGTAGGCATCGAGTTGTTCGCTCTGTTTCTGCGCCAGCTCAGAGCGGATGCGCGACAGCTCCTGGCGGTTGTTAGCGGAGAGTTGGGCCAGATCCAGCTCGTCGACCAGCGCTTTCAGACGCGCGGACTCCGCCTGCAGGCCGAGATTTTGCGCCTGCGCCAGCGGCGTATTGCCGGGCTGCGCGCCGACGCGGCGTTCAATCTCATTAAGCTTGCGGCGGGCATCGGTTTGCTGTTGAGGCAATTGGTTGAGAGAGTCGGCAATTTCCCGCGCCCGATCCTGCTCCTGCTGCGCCTGGCGGCTGGCTTCCAGCAGTTGGCTGCTGACCTGCAGGATCTCCTGATTCAGCGCGTCGGCGGTGAGGGCGGTAGGTACCTGGTGCGGCGTTTCGCTGACATTCGCTAACTGGGTGCGGAGAGTTTGAAACAGTTTGGGGAAATTATCGATGACATCCTGGTACTGGCGAGCACGCTCAACGGAGGCATTGCGTTCCTCCAGCGCATTCAACGCGGCTTGCAGGACCTCAACGGTTTCAGGCTGGGCGGGTTTCGCCGCCTTCGCCTGTTCCAGTTCCTGGGTGATTTGTTTGACGTCCGGGGCCGTCGCTGCGTACGCCCCGAAGCTGAGGCTCAAGGCCAACAGAAAAGTGTATATCAGGCGCACGGCGTAACCCTTTGTCGTCAGGAATTAACCTTCGTCTTGTTTGTCGTCAACCAGCGGGCTGGCGCGATGTTCGGCGCGGATCTCTTCTTCCGGCAACGGCGCAGGTTCCGCGGATATGTCCGCTTCTACGGCCGTTGCCAGCGGTTCGCCGATTTTGGTGACTGACAGGCTTTGCAGCTGTTCAACCAGCTTCACCTGGCCTGGCGCAAACAGGTTAATTACCGTTGAGCCCAGCTTAAAGCGCCCCATCTCCTGACCCTTCAACAGCGCAACGGAGCCTTCGCTTTCGCCCGCAGGCCAGGTCCAGCGCTTGATAATGCCTTCGCGCGGCGGCGTCACGGTGCCGGACCAGACGGTCTCGATGCTGCCAACAATCGTTGCGCCCACCAGAATTTGCGCCATTGGACCGAATTCAGTATCGAACAGGCAGATGACGCGCTCGTTGCGGGCAAACAGGTTCGGTACGTTTTGCGCCGTCAGGTGGTTGACCGAGAACAGATCGCCCGGAACGTAGATCATCTCGCGCAGGATGCCGTTGCACGGCATATGCACGCGGTGATAATCGCGCGGTGACAGGTAGGTGGTGGCGAAGCTACCGTTACGGAACAGGTCGGCCATCTGGTAGTTACCTGCCAGCAGGGCCTCCAGGGTGTAATTGTGGCCTTTGGCCTGCAGAATTTTGTCATCTTCGATAGCGCCAAGCTGGCTGATAACGCCGTCAGCCGGCATCACCAGCACGTTGGGATCGGTGTTCAGCGGGCGAACGTCATCACGCAGCGGGCGGACGAAGAAGTCGTTGAAGGTGCGGTAAGCGGCGGTATCCGGCTTCTGCGCCTCTTTCATATCGACCTTGTAGTATTTAACGAACAGATCGATAACCAGTTTAGTCAGCCAGCCTGCTCGTTTACTTGCCCCCCAGCCTGCGAGGCGGGTGAGCCACAGTTTAGGCAGAATGTATTGCAGTGAGAGTTTAAACGAGTTTAACAAGGTAGCCTCCAGGCCGTTAATTGTCGTTCCTGACCCCGCTTTGGCGCGGGGTACTGAAAAGGGGGACGATTCTATACGTAAACTTCAGCGAATTGTATCCGCGCCGTCTTGCTGGCAAAGCGAGTACGTATAGCGACGACAGCTTAAATGTCAGTCGTCGGTTGATGAAAAGCTTTTACGCGTTTTTACCTGCACCTGTTCCATACTTTCCAGGATGCGGTGATAGTTGGCGAAACGGCTTTCGGCGATAGCGCCTTTTTCTACCGCTTCGCGAATGGCGCAACCTGGGTCGGTGTCGTGCTTGCAGTCGCGATACTTGCAATGGCCTAAATAATCATGGAATTCGACAAAGCCGTTGGTGATTTGTTCCGCGTCAAGATGCCACAGCCCGAACTCGCGCACGCCCGGAGAGTCAATCACATCGCCGCCGTGCGGGAAGTGATAAAGACGCGCGGCGGTGGTGGTGTGCTGGCCGAGCCCTGACACATCGGAGACGTCGTTCGTCAGGATTTGCTCATCCCGCAGTCCCAGCAGCGTGTTCAGCAGGCTGGATTTACCCACCCCGGACTGGCCGGCAAAGATGCTGATGCGCCCGGTCAGCGCCTCTTCAAGCGGCTTCAGGCCGTCCTGAGTATGGCTGGACACCATCAATACCGGATAACCGATCTGGCGATAGATATCCATCTGCTCGTTGACGAAGGCCATGCCGTCATCGTCCAGCAGGTCTATCTTATTCAGTACCAGTAACGGTTCGATATTCTGCGCTTCGCAGGCCACCAGATAGCGATCGATAATATTGAGCGACAGTTCGGGTAAAATGGCCGAAACCACGACGATTTGGTCGATATTTGCCGCGATAGGCTTCACGCCGTCGTAAAAGTCCGGGCGCGTTAGCACCGAGGCGCGTTCATGTACCGCTTCGACGATACCTTTGACGTTGACCCCGTCGGCGGCGTCTTTACCTGGCCGCCAGACCACGCGGTCGCCGGTCACCAGGGAACGAATGGTCCGGCGAATGTTGCAGCGGTGGGTCGTGCCATCCGCGGATTCGACATCGGCATGCATACCAAAACGGCTGATGACGATACCTTCAGAAGGCTCGCCAAACAGGTTGTCATCGTAGTCGGCCTTCTCCGAAGTCGTTTTCAGGCGGCGCTGGTGGTTGGCCTTGACGCGGCGCTGCTGGCCTTTGGAGAGCTTATTTTTACTCAATCGAACTGGCTCCTGGTCGCCCTGATGGGGCAAAACCTCTATGATACACGCTATTTTAGATGAATATAGTCACGCAAGAAGGGTGGAAAATAGCATGAGTGCAGATGAAAACAACCTGATTTGGATCGATCTTGAGATGACGGGGCTGGATCCCGAGCGCGATCGCATTATCGAAATCGCCACCCTGGTCACCGACGCGAATCTTAATATTCTGGCAGAAGGCCCGACCATTGCCGTGCACCAGTCTGATGCTCAGCTGGCGCTAATGGACGAATGGAACGTGCGCACTCATACCGGCAGCGGGCTGGTCGATCGCGTGAAGGCCAGTACCGTGGGCGACCGCGAAGCGGAACTGGCCACTATTGAGTTTCTCAAGCAGTGGGTGCCGGCGGGAAAATCGCCAATTTGCGGCAACAGCATCGGTCAGGACCGCCGCTTCCTGTTCAAATATATGCCGGAACTGGAAGCTTACTTCCATTATCGCTATCTCGACGTCAGCACCCTGAAAGAGCTGGCGCGCCGCTGGAAGCCGGAAATCCTCGATGGCTTTAAAAAGCAGGGCACTCACCAGGCGATGGACGATATCCGCGAATCCGTCGCCGAACTGGCTTACTATCGCGAGCATTTTATTAAGCTCTGAAGCGTAAACGGGGCCGACATGGCCCCGTTCTTTTTGCTGCCTTACTTAAACCATTTCTGTTCCATCTGCTGGAACTCCGGCGACGCCTTCACTGCCTCCAGCGCGTCGTTAATCTGCTTAAGCAATTCCGGGTCGTCTTTGCGTACCGCGATCGCATATTGTTTGCCGTAGTAGGCCGGGTCGCTGGCGCGCTCTTTCATCTCGGCGTAATCAGGATTATCCGCCAGCCACTGGTCCATTGTCGCTAAGTCGCCGATCGCGCCGTCGACTTCGCCGCTTTTCAACGCCGCCAGCGCGTCGCTATCGTTGCCAAAGGCGACGGTTTGAATGCCTTTTTGTTTATCGCGTAGATAACGCTGGTGGACGCTACCTTTGACGACGGCGAGCTTTTTACCCTGCAGGTCGGCAAACCCGTGGGCGGCGTCTTTTGCCGTGACTACCACTCCGGAGAGCTCCTGGCGATAAGGTTGGCTGAAGGCAACCTGCTTTTCACGCATCGGCAATACTTCAACGCCGGCAATAATAGCGTCGAACTTTTTAAAGCGTAGCGCCGGGATGAGGGTATCAAAGCGCTGCGGCGTGAATTTGCATTCCGCCTGCATCTGTTTACACAGCGCATTGGCCAAATCAATGTCAAAACCCGTAGGTTGACCTTTGCCTTTGACGGTCTCAAACGGCGGATTGGCGGTTGTGGTGCCAAAATGGAGCGTCTCGGCGGAAGCCGTTCCGATAATCGATGTGGTCAGCAGCAGGACGGAAAGCGCTTTTTTCATTCTGAATCCCTGATAGTCGTCATGGTGGACCTTTTCGCGGATAGCCACCGCGGTGTCATGCGGGCGATTTTGCGCCATTCGCGCGGGGGGAAAAAGATATTTTGCTAATTATGGCGGTTATTTATACAATTCAGTGGGCTGTGTGGCGAGAAAATGTCCATTCAAACAAAAAACGAAAAAAAGTGCTCGCCAGGGGGTTGCAGGTGAATCGAATTCTCGTATAATGCGCCTCCCGTAACGACGCAGAAATGCAAATTACGACGCCATCGAAATATGGCAAAAAAGCAGTAACGCGGGAATAGCTCAGTTGGTAGAGCACGACCTTGCCAAGGTCGGGGTCGCGAGTTCGAGTCTCGTTTCCCGCTCCAAAATTTGAAAGCAGCACCATACCAAAACATAGTTTTCAGGCTACCGGCAGGTAGATTGAAAGCCGATGTAAGCGGGAATAGCTCAGTTGGTAGAGCACGACCTTGCCAAGGTCGGGGTCGCGAGTTCGAGTCTCGTTTCCCGCTCCAAAATTTGAAAGACACACCATACCAAAGCATAGTTTTCAGGTTACCAGCAGGTAAATTGGAAACCGATGTAAGCGGGAATAGCTCAGTTGGTAGAGCACGACCTTGCCAAGGTCGGGGTCGCGAGTTCGAGTCTCGTTTCCCGCTCCAAATTTCTTCCTTTATCCAATTTATCCACAGTGCGAAATCGCGCCGGGGATGATTTTCATTGCCTATCCCAAAATACTGTAAACAGAGTTATCCACAGGCTGTCGTTTGGCTGACTGCGCGACAAATGCTTCACTTTGTAAATAGTATTGTTGTATCTGATTGAAATTTAACATTTAAATTTCATTTCAAACTGTTAATTCGATCACTTGACGTACGTCTGTCCGTTGAAACGCAATGTGTTTTTGTTTTTATTCACAGCCTGTGAATGAATCAGGCGTCGCGCGGCAATCCTTTCTCGACCACCCGGACCAGGCGTAGTTTCTGCGGCAACTGCACTTCGACAACGTTGGCATTTCGCTTTTCGATCTGCTGCGCAACCGCCCATTCAATGTGTTCATCGAGAAGTGGGTGCTCACCTCGGCGACTTTCCAGCGCCGCCAGATTGGCTTCATTCCACGGGGCATTACCGAGCGCGACGGCGATATTGCGTAGCCAGCGTAAGTGGCCGATACGACGTATCGCCGACCCCTCGGTGACTTTCAGGAACCAGGCTTCGCTCCAGGCGAACAGCTCAATCAGCTGCGGCGCATGTAGCGCTTTACGCGGGCTGAAGTCCTCTTCATCGGTAAGCTGCGAAAAACGGTTCCACGGACAAATCAACTGGCAATCATCGCAGCCGTAAATACGGTTGCCGATCAGCGGACGAAATTCTTCCGGGATGGCGCCTTCCAGCTCGATGGTCAGATAGGAGATGCAGCGCCGCGCGTCGACGGTATAGGGCTCGACGATGGCGCCGGTCGGGCAGATAGTCATACAGGCGACACAGCGCCCGCACTCTTCGGCAACCGGCTGGTCTACCGGCAGCGGAAGATCGATGAGCAATTCGCCGAGGAAGAAAAACGATCCGGCGTCGCGGCTTAAGATAAGTGAGTGCTTACCTGTCCAGCCAAGCCCCGCTTTTTCAGCGATGGGCCGCTCCAGGATAGGCGCGGAATCGACAAACGGTCTAAAATTGAGCGAAGCACACTGTTCCTGAATCATCTCGCCAAGTTTTTTCAGGCGGTTACGTAGCAGCTTATGATAATCACGCCCCAGGGCATAACGGCTAACGTAACCCAGCGCGGGATCTTTCAGGGTGCTGGCGAAAGCAGCATTGGCGGGCAGATAGTTCATACGCACGCTAATCACGCGTAGCGTACCGGGCAGCAGTTCATGCGGCCGGGCGCGCATCATGCCGTGGCGAGCCATCCATTCCATTTCGCCATGGTATTGTTTATCCAGCCATGCCTGTAACTTAGGTTCGCTGGCGCTGAGATCGGTATCGGTAATACCAACCTGCTGGAAGCCAAGCTCGGTGCCCCATTGTTTGATTTGTTGCGCTAACTGATTGAGATCGAGGGGCTGTGACATGATGGACCATACAATGACGAAAAACCCTGACAGTATACCACACATCGTGTGGCCAGCGGAGACGCTGCGCCAGGCGGAAAGAGAGGCGGCGGATAGTCTCGGGCTGACGCTTTTTGAACTGATGCGCCGCGCCGGCGAGGCGGCGTTCCAGCTGGCCCGCAGCCTTTATCCCGCCAGCCAGCGCTGGTTAATCCTCTGCGGCCACGGCAATAACGGCGGCGACGGCTACGTGGTCGCGCGGCTGGCGCAGGCGCAGGGCATCGCGGTAACGCTACTGGCGTTGGAAAGCGATAAGCCGCTGCCGGAAGAGGCGCAGGCCGCACGGGAAGAGTGGCTCAATGCCGGCGGCGTCATCCACGCCGCCGATAGCGCCTGGCCGGATGATATCTCATTGATTATTGACGGTCTGCTCGGTGCCGGCCTGCATAGCGCGCCGCGCGCTAATGTCGCCGGGCTGATTGAACTGGCGAACGCCTATCCCGCGCCGGTTATTGCGCTTGATATTCCCTCCGGGCTGAACGCGCAAACCGGCGCGACGCCTGGCGCGGCGATCCACGCCGCCCATACCCTGACGTTTATCGCGCTAAAACCCGGTCTGCTGACCGGTAATGCCCGCGACGTTGTCGGGCGCTTACATCATCATGCGCTCGGTCTGGAGCGCTGGCTTGCCGGGCAAAACACCGCTATTCGCCGTTTTTCTGCGGCGCAGCTGGCAGGCTGGCTGCCGCCGCGTCGTCCGACGTCGCATAAAGGTTCGCATGGTCGGCTGGTGATTATTGGCGGCGATCGCGGCACCGCTGGCGCCATTCGTATGGCGGGCGAGGCCGCGCTGCGTGCCGGCGCGGGTTTAGTACGCGTGCTGACCAGGGCGGAAAATATCGCGGGGATCGTGACTGCCAGGCCGGAGTTGATGGTCCATGAGCTGAACGGTGACTCTCTTACCGAAAGCCTGGAGTGGGCGGATGTCGTAGCGATTGGTCCCGGTCTTGGGCTAAGCGAGTGGGGTAAAGCGGCGCTGCGACAGGTAGAGAATTTTCGCAAACCGATGGTCTGGGATGCCGACGCGTTGAACCTGCTGGCAATCAATCCCGATAAACGTCACAATCGCGTGTTAACCCCTCATCCTGGCGAAGCCGCCCGTTTATTGAATATCAGCGTGGCAGAAGTTGAAAGCGATCGCTTACATTCTGTACAGCGTCTGGTAAAACGGTATGGCGGCGTGGTGGTGCTAAAAGGCGCAGGAACCGTAGTGGCGAATGACGCGGGCGAAATCGGTATCATTGATGCCGGTAATCCCGGAATGGCCAGCGGCGGGATGGGCGATGTGCTCACCGGCATTATCGCCGCGCTGTTGGGACAGGGGCTGACCCAGTATGATGCCGCTTGCGCAGGCTGCGTGGCGCACGGCGAAGCCGCAGACCGGCTGGCCGCCAGAGATGGCGCCCGCGGGATGCTGGCGACCGATCTTTTTTGCACGCTAAGGCGTGTTGTTAACCCGGATGTGATTGACCTAGACCATGATTAACCGTGTGATTCCTTTACCCGACGAGCAGGCGACATTAGACCTTGGCAACCGCGTAGCGCAGGCCTGTAGCGGCGCGACGGTTATCTATCTGTATGGCGATTTAGGCGCGGGTAAAACCACCTTCAGCCGCGGTTTTCTACAGGCCCTTGGCCACCGCGGCAATGTCAAAAGCCCAACGTATACGCTGGTAGAGCCTTACACCCTCGAAAATCTGATGGTGTATCACTTCGACCTGTACCGCCTGGCGGATCCTGAGGAGCTCGAATTTATGGGGATCCGCGATTACTTCGCTAACGATGCCATCTGCCTGGTGGAATGGCCGCAACAAGGCGCGGGTGTACTGCCTGACCCGGATGTCGAAATTCACCTGGATTACCAGGCGCAAGGGCGTGAGGCGCGCGTAACGGCGGTCTCTTCATTGGGTGAGTCTTTATTGGCGCGTTTAGCCATTTAGCCTATAGGATGACGGGATGAAGTATCGTATAACCAGTTGGCTGACCGCCGCTCTGATGCTGTTCGGCACTCAGGCATCCGCGGCAAGTTTATCCGATATCCAGGTCTCAAACGGCGATCGGCAGGCCCGCATAACGCTAAGTTTTGTCGGCGATCCCGAATATTCCTTCACCCCGCAAGGTAAGCGCGTGGTGGCGTTGGATATCAAACAAACCGGGGTGCTTCAGGGGCTGCCGTTGCAGTTTAGCGGTAATAACCTGGTCAAAAGCATTCGCTCCGGCTCGCCTCAGGATACGCAATCTCTGCGTCTGTTGGTCGATCTGACGGAAGATGGAAAAACGCGGGCGGTGAAGCAGCAAAACGGCGCCAACTATACCGTCGTCTTTACCATTAATGCCGATGTGCCGCCGCCACCTCCGCCGCCGCCAGTGGTAGCGAAGCGGGTCGAAGCGCCGGTAGTGTCGCCGCGTCCGAGCGAGCCGCCGCGCAATCCGTTTAAAAGCTCAGGCAGCGACAGAACCACGGTGGTGACCAGCAGTCAGCCGGCGATGACCAACAACCAGACTATTACCCGTCCGGCGGCGCGTACCGTCTCTTCTGACGATAAGATTATTATCGCTATTGATGCCGGGCACGGCGGCCAGGATCCTGGCGCTATCGGGCCTGGCGGCACCAAAGAGAAAAACGTCACGATTGCTATCGCCCATAAACTGCGAGCGTTGCTTAACGACGATCCGCAGTTTAAACCGGTGTTGACCCGTAATGGCGACTACTTCATCTCGGTCATGGGGCGTTCGGACGTGGCGCGGAAACAAAACGCTAATTTCCTGGTCTCTATCCATGCCGATGCGGCTCCGAATCGCGACGCGACCGGCGCATCGGTGTGGGTGCTCTCTAACCGCCGCGCTAACAGCGAAATGGCCGGCTGGCTTGAACAGCATGAGAAACAATCGGAACTCCTGGGCGGCGCGGGCGACGTGCTGGCGAATAGCCAGTCGGATCCTTATCTGAGCCAGGCGGTACTGGATTTACAGTTCGGCCATTCCCAGCGCGTCGGTTATGATGTGGCAACCGATGTACTGAGCCAGCTGCAGCGGATCGGCAATCTGCATAAACGCCGTCCGGAGCACGCCAGCCTTGGCGTTCTGCGCTCGCCGGATATTCCGTCGATCCTTGTCGAAACCGGCTTTATCAGTAATAACGGCGAAGAGCGCCTGCTGGGTAGCGATGATTACCAACAGCAGATTGCAGAGGCGATTTATAAAGGGCTGCGTAACTATTATATGCAGCACCCGCTGCAATCAGCGCCGCGCGGCACGGCTGCGCAAACCGCCAGCGCCAGTTCGCCTGGCGGGTCGTTGATTAACTAAGGAGAAGGTCATGCCGATTCAGGTCCTGCCACCGCAACTCGCCAACCAGATTGCCGCTGGCGAGGTGGTGGAACGTCCGGCGTCGGTAGTGAAAGAGCTGGTCGAAAACAGCCTTGATGCCGGCGCGACCCGTATCGACATTGATATTGAACGCGGCGGCGCGAAGCTTATCCGTATTCGCGATAACGGCTGCGGGATTAAAAAAGACGAACTGGCGCTGGCGCTGGCTCGTCACGCCACCAGTAAAATCGCTTCGCTGGATGACCTTGAGGCGATCATCAGTCTTGGCTTTCGCGGCGAAGCGCTGGCCAGTATCAGTTCCGTCGCTCGCCTGACGCTGACATCGCGTACCGCGGAGCAGCAGGAAGCCTGGCAGGCCTATGCTGAAGGTCGAGACCAGGCGGTAACGGTGAAACCGGCGGCGCATCCGATTGGCACCACGCTGGAAGTGCTGGATCTGTTTTACAACACCCCCGCGCGGCGTAAGTTCATGCGCACCGAAAAAACCGAGTTTAATCATATTGATGAAATCGTCCGCCGCATCGCGCTGGCGCGTTTTGATGTAACGATTAATCTCAGCCATAACGGCAAAATGATGCGCCAGTATCGTGCCGTGGCGGAAGGCGGCCCGCGCGAGCGCCGCCTGGGCGCGATTTGCGGCGCGGCGTTTCTGGAACACGCGTTGGCCATTGAGTGGCAGCATGGCGATCTGACGCTGCGCGGCTGGGTTGCCGACCCGTTGCATACTAATCCGGCGTTAGCGGAAATCCAGTACTGTTATGTTAATGGGCGTATGATGCGCGACCGGCTGATCAACCATGCTATTCGCCAGGCCTGTGAAGATAAACTGGGCGCTGACCAGCAGCCGGCGTTTGTGCTGTATCTGGAGATTGACCCGCATCAGGTTGATGTCAATGTGCATCCGGCGAAGCACGAAGTGCGTTTCCATCAATCGCGGCTGGTTCATGACTTTATCTATCAGGGCGTACTGAGCGTGCTTCAGCAGCAGCTTGATGCGCCGCTGGCGGAAGAAGACGAAGCGCCCGCGCCGCGGCAGGTGCCGGAAAACCGCGTAGCGGCGGGCGCGAACCATTTCGCTCGCCCATCGCCTGCTCGCGAACCGGCGGCGCCTGGTTATGATACTCGCGCGCCGCGGGAACCTGCCGCCGCCGGTGGCGCCTATAGCTCAGGCGGCGCCAGCTGGCCGCACGCCCAGCCTGGCTATCAGAAACAGCAGGGAGCGCTTTATCGTCAACTGCTGCAAACCCCGGCGGCGGAAAAAAAACAACCTGCGCCGACGCCTGCGGAAAGTCTGGCAGCCCACAGCCAAAGCTTTGGCCGGGTGCTAACTATTATCGGCGGCGATTGCGCGCTGCTTGAGCGCGGCGGCGCATTGGCGTTGCTGGCGCTGCCGGTGGCGGAACGCTGGCTACGTCAGGCGCAGCTAACGCCGGGCGCGGAAGCGGTTTGCGCGCAGCCGCTGCTTATCCCGCTGCGTCTTAAAGTGAGTGAAGCAGAACGCAAAGCGTTGGAAAAGGCGCAGCCGGCGCTGGCGGAATTGGGTATCGATTTACAAGCAGATTCCCAGCACGTGACGGTCCGCGCGGTGCCTTTACCCTTAAGACAACAAAATTTACAAATCTTGATTCCTGAACTGATAGGCTACCTGGCGCAGCTAACGGCATTCGACGTCGGCGACATCGCCCAATGGACAGCGCGTAATCTGGCGAGCGAGCACGCGCAGTGGAGCATGGCGCAGGCGATTTCGGTTCTGGCGGACGTTGAGCGTTTATGTCCGCAGCTGATTAAAGCGCCGCCGGGTGGTCTGTTACAACCTGTTGATTTACATTCGGCAATGACAGCCCTGAAAGATGAGTGATGTAACTGAGGCGAGCCTGCCTAAGGCAATTTTTTTAATGGGGCCGACGGCCTCCGGTAAAACCGCATTAGCTATCGCCTTGCGTAAAGTTTTGCCCGTAGAGTTGATTAGCGTCGATTCCGCCCTCATCTATCGAGGAATGGATATCGGCACGGCCAAACCCGATGCCGCGGAGCTTAGCGCTGCGCCGCATCGGTTGCTGGATATTCTTGATCCGGCAGAGTCGTATTCGGCGGCGGATTTTCGTCGTGATGCGTTGGCGGAAATGGCGGATATCGTCGCCGCCGGACGCATCCCGCTGTTGGTCGGCGGGACGATGTTGTACTTCAAAGCGTTGTTGGAAGGGTTATCGCCGCTGCCTTCGGCGGATCCCGCAGTCAGGGCCAGAATTGAGCAACAAGCGGCAGAGCAGGGGTGGCACGCATTGCACCGGCAGTTACAGGAGATCGATCCCGTGGCCGCCGCGCGTATTCATCCAAATGATCCGCAAAGACTTTCCCGAGCACTGGAAGTTTTTTTCATTTCGGGTAAAACTTTAACTGAACTGACGCAAACGTCAGGAGAGGCTCTGCCGTATCAGGTGCATCAGTTCGCCATCGCCCCGGCGAGCCGTGAACTGCTACATCAACGCATTGAGCAGCGTTTTCATCAGATGTTGGCTTCAGGTTTTGAAGCAGAAGTGCGGGCGCTATTTGCCCGTGGAGATTTGCATACGGATATGCCTTCCATTCGTTGTGTCGGATACCGCCAGATGTGGTCATACCTTGAAGGCGAGGTCCCGTATGATGAAATGGTTTATCGAGGTGTTTGCGCGACGAGACAGTTAGCTAAACGTCAGGTCACCTGGCTGCGCGGTTGGGAAGATGTTCACTGGTTAGACAGTGAGCAACCTGAACAAGCGCTCAACAAAGTATTACAGGTTGTTGGTGCTAGCCAGAACTGAACGTGTACAATTGAACGGTATCGTGCGTAATTTTTTTTAAGAATCGTAAGGTTCTGAGTACAAAACAAGCATACATATAAGGAAAAGAGAGAATGGCTAAGGGGCAATCTTTACAAGATCCGTTCCTGAACGCTTTGCGTCGGGAACGTGTTCCGGTTTCTATTTATTTGGTGAATGGTATTAAGCTGCAAGGGCAAATTGAGTCTTTCGATCAGTTCGTGATCCTGTTGAAGAACACGGTCAGTCAGATGGTCTATAAGCACGCAATTTCTACTGTTGTCCCGTCCCGCCCGGTGTCTCACCACAGCAATAATGCTGGCGGCGGTGCAAGCAACTATCACCACGGTGGTAGCGCGCAAGGTTCTTCTGCGCCGCAGCAAGACAGCGACGACGCCGAATAAGGCTAATGCTGTTTTTCCACGTCGGGGAGCCAGGTTTTCTGCGTTCCCCGCTGGTATTTTATAAGGGGTTTACGCTTGTTTGACCGTTATGATGCCGGTGAGCAGGCGGTACTGGTACACATCTATTTTTCGCAAGACAAAGATATGGAGGATCTCCAGGAGTTTGAATCCCTGGTCTCTTCCGCCGGTGTCGAAGCAATGCAGGTGATTACCGGTAGCCGTAAAGCACCGCACCCGAAGTATTTTGTAGGTGAAGGTAAGGCTGTTGAAATTGCGGAAGCCGTAAAAGCGACCGGCGCCTCGGTCGTGCTGTTCGATCATGCCTTGAGTCCGGCCCAGGAACGTAACCTGGAGCAGCTATGCGAATGCCGGGTTATCGATCGCACCGGTCTGATTTTAGATATTTTTGCCCAGCGAGCGCGTACCCACGAAGGGAAACTGCAGGTTGAGCTGGCGCAGCTGCGCCATCTGGCCACGCGTCTGGTACGCGGCTGGACCCACCTTGAAAGGCAGAAGGGCGGGATTGGTTTGCGCGGACCGGGTGAAACCCAGCTCGAAACCGACCGTCGATTGCTGCGTAACCGTATTATGCAGATCCTGTCGCGACTGGAAAAAGTAGAAAAACAGCGCGAGCAAGGTCGGCGGTCACGCGCCAAGGCCGATATCCCTACCGTCTCGCTGGTGGGATATACCAACGCCGGAAAATCAACGCTGTTCAACCAGATAACCGAAGCGGAAGTCTATGCCGCGGACCAACTGTTCGCCACCCTGGACCCGACGCTGCGCCGTATTAACGTCACCGACGTCGGCGAAACGGTACTGGCAGACACCGTAGGCTTTATTCGTCATCTGCCGCACGACCTGGTGGCGGCGTTTAAAGCGACGCTGCAGGAGACGCGTCAGGCGACGCTGCTGCTGCATGTGATTGACGCGGCGGATGTCCGCGTGCAGGAAAATATTGATGCAGTAAATACGGTCCTTGCTGAAATCGAGGCCGATGAAATTCCGTCATTGCTGGTGATGAACAAAATCGATGTGCTTGACGATTTTGAACCGCGCATCGATCGGGATGAAGAGAATAAACCGATTCGGGTCTGGCTCTCCGCCCAGACCGGGATTGGCGTACCACTGCTTTTTCAGGCGTTAACAGAGCGTCTTTCCGGCGAAGTGGCGCAGCATACGCTGCGCTTACCGCCGCAGGAAGGTCGCCTGAGAAGCCGTTTCTATCAGCTTCAGGCGATAGAAAAAGAGTGGATGGAGGATGACGGCAGCGTAAGCCTGCAAGTGCGCATGCCCATCGTGGACTGGCGTCGCCTCTGCAAACAAGAGCCTGCGTTGGTCGACTACGTGGTTTGACCTGGCCTGAAGATATTAACCCCTGTGGGGATATCAAAAACAAATATGGAGCATATACATGGCGTGGAATCAGCCCGGTAATAACGGACAGGACCGCGACCCGTGGGGAAGCAGCAAAAATGGCGGCAACTCTGAGGGAAATGGCAACAAAGGCGGTCGCGAGCAGGGGCCGCCCGATCTGGATGATATCTTCCGCAAGTTAAGCAAAAAACTTGGCGGTCTCGGCGGCGGTAAAGGCGGCCAGGGTGGCGGTAATGTGACTCAGGGCCCGCGCGGTCCGATGGGTGGGCGCATTGTCGGCATCGTTGCTGCAGCGGCGGTGATTATCTGGGCAGCCAGCGGTTTCTATACCATCAAGGAAGCGGAACGTGGTGTGGTGACACGCTTTGGCAAGTTCAGCCATCTGGTTGAGCCAGGTCTGAACTGGAAGCCAACCTTTGTCGATAATGTGCAAGCGGTGAACGTCGAGTCGGTTCGCGAACTGGCAGCGTCCGGCGTCATGCTGACTTCCGATGAGAACGTCGTGCGCGTTGAGATGAACGTACAGTACCGGGTGACCGATCCGGAGCGCTACCTGTTTAGCGTGACCAGCGCCGACGATAGTCTGCGTCAGGCCACCGACAGCGCCCTGCGCGGCGTCATTGGTAAGTACACCATGGACCGTATCCTGACCGAAGGTCGTACCGTTATCCGTAGCGATACCCAGCGCGAGCTGGAAGAGACCATTCGTCCGTACAACATGGGTATCACCCTGCTGGACGTTAACTTCCAGACGGCGCGTCCGCCGGAAGAGGTGAAGGCCGCGTTTGATGATGCCATTGCCGCGCGTGAGAACGAGCAGCAGTACATCCGCGAAGCGGAAGCCTATACCAACGAAGTTCAGCCGCGTGCTAACGGTCAGGCGCAGCGTATCCTCGAAGAGGCGCGTGCGTATAAAACCCAGACCGTACTGGAAGCGCAGGGTGAAGTCGCTCGCTTTGCGAAGATCCTGCCGGAATATAAAGCCGCGCCGGAAATTACCCGCGAGCGTCTGTATATCGAAACCATGGAAAAAGTGCTGAGCCATACCCGCAAAGTGCTGGTTAATGACAGCAAGGGCGGCAACCTGATGGTTCTGCCATTGGATCAGATGCTGAAAGGCGCCACCGGCGCGCCGGCAAAGAGCGATAGCAGTGGCGCAAGCGATCTGCTGCGTCTGCCGCCTGCGTCCAGCTCAAGCAGCGCCAGCACCTCATCAACCTCGAGTTCAACCGGGGGTACCATTATGGACCAACGCCGCGCCAACGCGCAGCGTAACGACTACCAGCGTCAGGGGGAATAACGATGCGTAAATCTGTTATCGCGATCATTGTCGTCGTGCTGGTAGTGCTCTACATGTCTGTCTTCGTGGTGAAAGAAGGCGAGCGTGGCATTACGCTGCGCTTCGGCAAAGTTCTGCGCGACGATGAGAACAAGCCGCTGGTGTATGCGCCGGGTCTGCACTTCAAGATCCCGTTTATTGAGTCCGTGAAAATGCTGGATGCGCGTATCCAGACCATGGACAACCAGGCTGACCGCTTTGTTACCAAAGAGAAGAAAGATCTGATCGTCGACTCCTATATCAAGTGGCGCATCAGTGACTTCAGTCGTTACTATCTGGCGACCGGCGGCGGCGACGTCTCCCAGGCCGAAGTTCTGCTGAAGCGTAAGTTCTCTGACCGTCTGCGCTCTGAGATTGGTCGTCTGGACGTGAAAGACATCGTGACTGATTCCCGCGGTCGTTTGACCCTGGAGGTGCGTGATGCGCTGAACTCCGGTTCTGCTGGTACAGAAGATGAAGTCTCGACGCCGGCAGCCGATGACGCTATCGCTAAAGCGGCAGAGCGTGTAGAAGCTGAAACTAACGGTAAGGTTCAGGTGATCAACCCGAACAGTATGGCGGCGCTGGGTATTGAAGTCGTTGACGTACGTATCAAGCAGATCAACCTGCCGGCTGAAGTGTCTGAAGCGATCTACAACCGTATGCGCGCCGAGCGTGAAGCGGTTGCTCGTCGCCATCGTTCACAAGGTCAGGAAGAAGCGGAAAAACTGCGCGCTACCGCGGACTATGAAGTGACCAAGACCCTGGCGGAAGCCGAGCGTCAAGGGCGTATTCTGCGCGGTGAAGGCGATGCCGAGTCGGCAAAACTGTTTGCCGATGCATTCAGTCAGGATCCGGGCTTCTATGCCTTTATCCGTAGCCTGCGCGCCTATGAGAAGAGCTTCCAGAGCAACCAGGACGTGATGGTCCTCAGCCCGGATAGCGATTTCTTCCGTTACATGAAGTCACCGGATTCCGTGCGTAAATAAGCCGGGCCAGTGTGAAATCATAAGGCGCCTTGCAAGAGGCGCCTTTTTTCATGCCATAGATTGTGATTTTTCTCTCAGCTAGTGGTTTCATATTGCCTGTGAAATGCCGGAGAATGTGAAGAAAGAAAAAGGGTTTGCGGTAATACTCACCGGCGCCAACTGGCGGCGGTTTTGTTTTTCTATAAGGGTCATCAATAATGAATGCAACAATTTGGCTGGCACTGGCGCTGGTTTTAGTTCTCGAAGGTCTTGGCCCACTGCTTTATCCCCGCGCCTGGCGCAAGATGGTAGCGACAATGAGCCAACTGCCGGATAATTTATTGCGTCGCTTTGGCGGCGGTCTTGTGGTGGCTGGCATTGTCATCTACTACATGTTGAGGAAATCGATTGGCTGATCAAAAAATAATCGGATTAACCTCATTTTGAGTGCAAAAAGTGCTGTAACTCTGAAAAAGCGATGGTAGAATCCATTTTTAAGCAAACGGTGATTTTGAAAAAATGGGTAACAACGTCGTCGTACTGGGCACCCAATGGGGTGACGAAGGTAAAGGGAAGATCGTCGATCTCCTGACAGAACGGGCTAAATATGTTGTGCGCTACCAGGGTGGCCATAACGCAGGCCATACTCTCGTAATCAACGGTGAAAAAACCGTCCTCCATCTTATTCCATCAGGTATTCTCCGTGAGAATGTAACCAGCATCATCGGAAACGGTGTTGTGCTGTCTCCGGCTGCGCTGATGAAAGAGATGAAAGGTCTGGAAGACCGTGGTATCCCTGTTCGTGAGCGTCTGCTGCTCTCTGAAGCCTGCCCGCTTATTCTCGATTATCACGTCGCGCTGGACGTAGCGCGTGAAAAAGCGCGTGGCGCGAAAGCTATCGGTACGACCGGTCGCGGTATCGGCCCGGCTTACGAAGATAAAGTCGCCCGTCGCGGCCTGCGCGTTGGCGACCTGTTTGATAAAGCCACCTTCGCTGACAAACTGAAAGAAGTGATGGAATATCACAACTTCCAGTTGGTGAACTTCTATAAAGCAGAAGCGGTTGACTACCAGAAAGTGCTGGACGATGTGATGGCGATTGCCGACATCCTCACCAGCATGGTCGTTGACGTTTCCGATCTGCTCGATCAGGCGCGTCAGCGCGGCGACTTCGTGATGTTCGAAGGCGCGCAGGGCACGCTGCTGGATATCGACCACGGTACCTATCCGTACGTAACTTCCTCCAACACCACCGCGGGTGGCGTGGCGACCGGTTCCGGCCTGGGCCCGCGTTATGTGGATTACGTTCTGGGTATCATCAAAGCTTACTCGACTCGCGTAGGCGCGGGCCCGTTCCCGACCGAGCTGTTTGATGAAACCGGCGAGTTCCTGTGCAAGCAGGGTAACGAATTCGGCGCCACTACCGGCCGTCGTCGTCGTACCGGCTGGCTGGACGCTGTCGCGGTACGCCGTGCGGTGCAGATTAACTCCCTGTCCGGCTTCTGCCTGACCAAACTGGACGTCCTTGACGGCCTGAAAGAAGTGAAAATCTGCGTCGGTTACCGTATGCCGGACGGCCGTGAAGTGACCACAACTCCGCTGGCTGCCGACAACTGGGAAGGTATCGAGCCTATCTACGAAACCATGCCGGGCTGGTCCGAAACCACCTTCGGCGTGAAAGAGCGTAGCGGCCTGCCGCAGGCAGCGCTGAACTACATCGCGCGTATTGAAGAGCTGACCGGCGTGCCGGTTGATATCATCTCTACCGGTCCTGACCGTACTGAGACTATGATTCTGCGCGATCCGTTCGACGCGTAATCATCATCCAGGGGCGCCGTTCGGGCGCCCTTGTTTTTGCAGTTCGCCCGCCCCATTTCAAATAAATTAGCGGCCTGAGCGCTGGCTGGTTTATCATCAATAGAGTTAATACCCGCGGATTCACCGCTTTCCCCTTACCCTGAGGTTGATGTGCAGTTAACGAGTTTCACCGATTACGGATTACGCGCGCTGATTTACATGGCGTCGTTGCCGGATGACCGAATGACCAGTATTTCCGAGGTGACGGATGTCTATGGCGTTTCCCGTAATCATATGGTCAAAATAATCAATCAGTTAAGCCGTGTTGGCTATGTGACGGCCGTGCGGGGAAAGAATGGGGGGATTCGCCTTGGCAAGCCGGCTAAAATGATTCGCGTGGGTGATGTTGTGCGCGATCTGGAGCCGCTATCGCTGGTGAATTGCAGCAGCGAATTTTGCCACATTACTCCCGCTTGCCGCCTGAAACAGGCACTTGCCGAAGCCGCGCAAAGTTTCCTGAAGGAACTGGATAACTACACGCTGGCCGATTTGGTTGAAAAGAATCAACCGCTATATAAATTATTACTGGTGGAAGAAAAGCGCTGAATGATTTGCGCCGCAGCGTAAAGAGAACCCACAAAGCGGCGGCGTAAAACGCAGTCAGACTTTCATCGGAGATGACAACGGAGGAACCGATATGTCACAAGACCCATTCCAGGAACGCGAAGCTGAGAAGTACGCGAATCCCATCCCGAGCCGTGAATTTATCCTCGAACATTTAACCAAACGTGAAAAACCGGCCAGCCGCGACGAGCTGGCGATTGAGTTAAATATCGAGGGCGAAGAACAAACTGAAGCGCTGCGTCGCCGCCTGCGGGCAATGGAACGCGATGGCCAGCTGGTCTTCACTCGCCGTCAGTGCTATGCGCTGCCGGAACGTCTCGATTTAGTTAAAGGCGTCGTTATTGGCCACCGCGACGGCTACGGCTTTTTACGCGTCGAAGGGCGCAAAGACGACCTGTATCTTTCATCTGAGCAGATGAAAATGTGTATTCATGGCGATCAGGTGCTGGCCCAGCCGCTGGGCGCGGACCGTAAGGGCCGTCGCGAAGCGCGCATCGTTCGCGTGCTGGTGCCGAAAACCAGCCAGATCGTCGGCCGTTACTTCACCGATGCCGGCGTGGGCTTCGTGGTGCCGGACGACAGCCGTCTAAGCTTCGATATCCTGATCCCTCCTGAAGAGATCATGGGCGCCCGCATGGGTTACGTGGTGGTGGTCGAACTGACCCAGCGTCCAACCCGTCGTACCAAGGCGGTCGGCAAAATAGTTGAAGTGCTGGGCGACAATATGGGCACCGGCATGGCCGTTGATATGGCGCTGCGTACCCATGAGATCCCTTACGTCTGGCCGCCGGCGGTGGAAAAACAGGTCTCCGGCCTCAAAGAGCAGGTGCCGGAAGAGGCGAAAGCCGGGCGCGTTGATTTGCGCTCTCTGCCGCTGGTTACTATTGACGGCGAAGATGCCCGCGACTTTGATGACGCGGTGTACTGCGAGAAAAAACGCGGCGGCGGCTGGCGTCTATGGGTGGCTATCGCCGACGTGAGCTATTACGTGCGTCCCGGTACGCCGCTGGACGGCGAAGCGCGCAGCCGCGGGACGTCAGTCTACTTCCCTTCGCAGGTCGTACCGATGCTGCCGGAAGTGCTGTCCAACGGCCTGTGCTCGCTGAATCCGCAGGTCGATCGCCTGTGTATGGTCTGCGAAATGACGATCTCGTCAAAAGGTCGCCTGACCGGCTTTAAATTCTATGAAGCGGTGATGAGCTCTCACGCCCGTCTGACCTACACCAAGGTTTGGCATATGCTGCAGGGCGATCAAGAGCTGCGCGAACACTACGCGCCGCTGGTGAAGCATATTGAAGAGCTGCATAACCTCTATAAGGTGCTGGATGGCGCCCGTGAAGAGCGCGGCGGTATCTCATTTGAAAGTGAAGAAGCTAAATTCATCTTCAACGCCGAGCGTCGTATCGAGCGTATCGAACAGACTCAGCGTAACGATGCGCACAAGCTGATCGAAGAGTGCATGATTCTGGCGAACATCTCCGCGGCGCGTTTCGTTGAGAAAGCGCAGGAGCCAGCGCTGTTCCGTATTCACGATAAGCCAAGCACCGAAGCGATTACCGCCTTCCGCACCGTGCTGGCGGAGCTGGGGCTGGAGCTGCCGGGCGGCAACAAACCGGAGCCGCGCGATTACGCCGAGCTGCTGACTTCCATCGCCGATCGCCCGGATGCGGAAATGCTGCAGACGATGCTGCTGCGTTCCATGAAGCAGGCGGTCTACGATCCGGAAAACCGCGGCCACTTCGGCCTGGCGCTGCAGTCATACGCCCACTTCACCTCGCCGATCCGTCGTTATCCTGACCTGTCGCTGCATCGCGCTATTAAGTATTTACTGGCGAAAGAGCAGGGACATAAAGGCAATAGCACCGAGACCGGCGGTTGGCACTACAGCATGGAAGAGATGCTGCAGCTGGGCGAGCACTGCTCGATGACCGAGCGCCGCGCCGATGAAGCAACGCGCGAAGTGTCAGACTGGCTGAAGTGCGACTTCATGCAGGATCAGGTGGGCAACACCTTCTCCGGCGTGATCGCCAGCGTCACCGGCTTTGGCTTCTTCGTCCGCCTGAACGATCTGTTTATCGATGGTCTGGTACATGTCTCCTCACTGGATAATGACTACTATCGCTTCGACCAGGTAGGACAGCGGCTGATCGGCGAGTCCGGCGGCCAGACTTACCGCCTGGGCGACCGCGTGGAAGTGCGCGTCGAAGCGGTCAATATGGATGAGCGTAAGATTGATTTCAGCCTGATTTCCAGTGAACGCGGCCCGCGTAATGTCGGCAAAACCGCACGCGAAAAAGCGAAGAAGGGCGCGCCGGGTAAAAACGGCGGCGGCCGTCGTCGCCAGGTCGGCAAGCAGGTAAACTTCGAGCCGGATAGCGCCTTCCGTAAGGAAAAAGAGAAAGCTAAAGCCAAACCGAAAGGCGAAAAGAAAGCGAAAAAACCGTCGGCGAAAACGCAGAAAATCGCCGCGGCAACCAAAGCCAAGCGCGCGGCGAAAAAGAAGATCGCCGAGTGATTGACGTCCCTTCGCCCTGAAGTCTGCTGGCGCAGAACGGGGTGAAGGGAACGGATAACAGAACCTAAAACGAGTACATCAATGAGTGAAATGATTTACGGCATCCATGCGGTGCAGGCACTGCTGGAACGCGCCCCTGAGCGTTTTCAGGAAGTTTTTATTCTGAAAGGCCGTGAGGATAAGCGTCTGCTGCCGCTGATTCATGCCCTTGAAGCGCAGGGCGTGGTGATTCAGGTTGCCAGCCGCCAGTTCCTCGATGAGAAAAGCGAAGGCGCGGTGCATCAGGGCATCATTGCCCGCGTGAAGCCGGGACGTCAGTATCAGGAAAACGATCTGCCGGATCTGCTGGCGCAGTTCGATCAACCGTTCCTGCTGATCCTCGACGGCGTCACCGATCCGCACAACCTCGGCGCCTGCCTGCGTAGCGCCGACGCCGCCGGCGTGCATGCGGTGATCGTGCCGCGCGATCGTTCCGCTCAGCTCAACGCTACGGCGAAGAAAGTCGCCTGCGGCGCGGCGGAAAGCGTGCCGCTGATCCGCGTCACTAACCTGGCGCGGACCATGCGTCTGCTGCAGGAAGAAAACGTGTGGATCGTTGGTACCGCCGGCGAAGCCGACCATACGCTGTTCCAGAGCAAAATGACCGGCCCGATGGCGCTGGTGATGGGCGCGGAAGGCGAAGGTATGCGTCGTCTGACCCGCGAACATTGTGATGAACTGATCAGTATCCCGATGGCAGGTAGCGTCTCTTCGCTGAACGTCTCCGTCGCCACCGGTATTTGCCTGTTTGAAGCGGTGCGCCAGCGCAGCTAAGCCGCCGCGGGCGCGGTAGGTTAGTCGTCCAGCGCCCGCAAATGATCGTTCTTATTGAGCGTCATCAGCGCGGCAATACTGACGACGGCCGTCGCCATCACGTAGTACGCCGGAATATCCAGATTACCGGTCTGTTTAATCAGGCCGGTAATAATCAATCCGGCGCAGCCGGAAAACACGGCATTTGATAGCGAATAGGCTAACCCCAGCCCGGTATAACGCACCCTGGTAGGGAACATCTCCGCCAGCATCGCCGGCCCAGGCCCGGCCAGAATCCCCACCAGTCCACCCGCAATCAGCACCACGATACCTTTCACCAGCAGCGTGCTGCTTTCCGCCTGCAATATTTTCAGCAGCGGCAGCGCCAGTACCAGCAGCAATACCGCAGCCGCGACCATCACCCGCCGACGTCCCAACTTATCGCTGAGCATCCCGGCAGGCAAGATGGTGATGGCGAAGCCAATGTTGGAGATCACCGCAATCAGCAGCGCCTGATTAAAACCGGTGTGCAGCGCGGACTGGAGGTATGAGGGCATGATCACCAGGTAGGTATAACCCGCCGCCGACCATACCATCAGCCGGCCAATGCCGGTGAAAATCGCTTTGAGCGTCTGGCGCCAACTGGCGCGGGTTTCCGCGGGCGGTGTAGCCTGCTGCTGACGTAAAAAGCCCGGCGTCTCTTCCATTTTAACGCGTAGCCACAGCGCGACGATGCCCATCGGTATGGCGAGAAAGAAGGGGATGCGCCAGCCCCAGTCATGCAGCGATTCGGGGCTAAGCGCGGCGGAAATCAGCGCGACCACGCCTGCGCCTGCCAGCAGCCCCAGCGCGACGGTAAAAGATTGCCATGCGCCATACAGCCCACGCTTACCTTTAGGGGCGAACTCGGTCATCAGCGATACCGCACCTCCGTACTCGCCGCCGGCAAACAATCCCTGAAGAATACGTAATCCGGTCAGAATGAGCGGTGCGGCAATACCGATGCTGGCGTAAACCGGTACCAGTCCGATAGCCGTGGTGGCGAGCGTCATCAGTACCAACACGATAATCAGCGTCGGCTTGCGGCCGATGCGGTCGCCGAGACGGCCAAAAACGATGGCGCCCAGCGGGCGAAAGAAGAACGCTATCGCGAAAGAGGCGTAAGTCAGAATCAGCCCGGTCAGCGGCGCTTCTCCAGTCATTTGGAAAAAATTTTTCGCAATTACGGTCGCCAGAAAGCCATAGACCGCGAACTCGTACCATTCAATAAAGTTACCGATAGAACCGGCGATCAGCGCGCGTTTTTGCGCTGCCGATGTTGTGCTGGCGGTGTGCATAGGAAGCCCCGACTGATACAAAACAGTAACGAATGAATAAATTATTCCATACATTTTTAATGAGAAAATTTTAAATTCTTATGCCTGTGATGGGCTTCACGAAGGCGTAGCGGTTTTTTTGTGAGCGTCTATGCGGCCGACCATACTTACTGTCAGAGCCATTGACGGAGGGAGACATCATGCACTGGCAAACGCATACCGTATTCAATCAACCGACGCCGTTGTGTAACAGTAATCTGTTTTTGTCCGATACCGCGCTTTGTGAGGCAGTGACGCGTGAAGGCGCCGGCTGGGATAGCGATCTGCTCGCCAGCATCGGCCAGCAGTTAGGCACGGCGGAATCGCTGGAGTTGGGGCGTCTGGCCAATAGTAATCCGCCGGAACTGCTACGCTACGACGCCACCGGCGCCCGATTGGATGACGTGCGGTTTCACCCCGCCTGGCATTTGCTAATGCAGGGACTGTGCGCCAACCGGGTGCATAATCTTGCCGGGCAGAAGGATGCCCGCGCGGGTTCGTTTGTTGCCCGTACTGCCCGCTTTATGCTGCATGCCCAGGTGGAGGCGGGAACGTTATGCCCGATAACCATGACCTTCGCCGCAACGCCGCTGCTACAGCGCGCGCTGCCCACCGTCTTTAGCGACTGGCTGCCGCCGTTGCTCAGCGATCGCTATGACCCGCATCTCGCACCGGGCGATCAGAAACGTGGATTGCTGATTGGCATGGGAATGACCGAAAAACAGGGCGGTTCGGATGTGCTCAGCAATACCACCCGAGCGGAAAAAACGGCGGAAGGATTCTATCGGCTGGTGGGCCATAAATGGTTCTTCTCGGTGCCGCAGAGCGATGCGCATCTGGTATTAGGCCAGACGCCGGGCGGGCTCTCCTGCTTCTTTGTGCCGCGCTTTTTACCCGATGGCCAACGCAATGGCGTGCGCCTGGAGAGGCTGAAAGATAAATTAGGCAACCGCTCTAACGCCAGTAGCGAAGCCGAATTCTTTGACGCCTGCGGGTGGCTGATAGGCGAAGAGGGCGACGGCGTGCGGCAAATTCTCAAGATGGGCGCGCTGACCCGCTTCGACTGCGCGGCCGGCAGCCATGCCCTGATGCGCCGCGCATACTCGGTGGCGCTTTACCATGCGCTGCAGCGTCAGGCGTTCGGCAAGAATCTGGCCGATCAGCCGATGATGCGTCAGGTGCTGGGCCAGATGGCGCTGCGTCTTGAAGGACAAACCGCTTTTCTGTTCCGTCTGGCTCGCGCCTGGGATCGGCGCGACGATGCGCATGAAGTGCTATGGGCTCGTTTATTTACCCCGGCCGCCAAGTTTGCTATCTGTCGTGCCGGTATACCGTTTGTCGCCGAGGCGATGGAAGTGCTGGGCGGTATCGGTTATTGCGAAGAGAGCGAACTCCCGCGCTTATATCGTGAGATGCCGGTGAATAGTATCTGGGAAGGTTCCGGCAATATTATGTGCCTCGACGTGATGCGGGTGCTTGGCAAGCAGCCGGCGGCGTTAGAAATGCTGGCGACGGAGTGCGCTGAGGTCAAGGGGCAGAACCGGCATTATGACCGCGCGTGGCGACAGCTTCAGCAACTCTTGCGGCGGCCGGTTGAGGCGCAGGGACGAGAAATAGCGCGTCTGGTGTATTGCCTGGGGGCGGGGGCGCAGATGCTGCGCTTTGCATCGCCGCCGCTGGCCCAGGCGTGGTGCCGGATGATGCTGGATCCGCGAGGAGGTATCCGCCTGGACGCTCAATTGCTGGACGATGCGCTGCTACGGGCGATGGGGCGCGGACGACAGCCGTCTCAGGCGTAGAGAATGGCCTGCACCCGCCAGCTATCCGGCTGCGGCTCTTCATACATCTGAACGATACGATACCAGGAAGCGCCCTGCTCATCGGCTTTTACGGCAATGGCGTGCTCGACATCCTGCTGACTGCCGGAGATATTATTGACGGAAATCAGACCAATTTCGTTCAGGCCAGTGACGCAATCCGCACTGGCGAATTCGGCTGACTGAGCGGAAGTATTGGCCGTCGTGGTGGTCAGCAACAGGCTGGGTAAGGTCAGTGATCGTTTCATCGTCAGCTCCATTTCACGTAATCCCGAGGGCAGTCCGTTTGCTAACGTTCTGCCAAAAAGGCTGGCCGAACGTTATTATGCGCAGGAGAACGTGAATGGACGCAAAGCAGTGTAAAGCTGGTTAAAAACGCATCACACCGCTATTTATGATACAGAATCGCTTGCGAATACCACTGGCCGGGAACCATGGTGTCATCGATCATAACGATGACGTAGTAATCCGCTTTTGCGGCTTCTGCTTTGGCTTTCAACGCGGTCTCGACATCCATCGGCGAACCGTACATCAGCACGCTGACGGTACCTATCTTTTGCAGGCCCTCAGTCTGATTGCGACGAATCTCCTGCGGATGATCGCTTGCCGGCGGCGGCGCCTCCGGCGTACCCTGCAGGACGCTACATCCGCTTAAGGCGAGAGCCAGTAACCACGGTGTAAACCTACGCATGACCATATCTCGTTTCCTGATAGTGATAGTGTAGTGGTAGCCTGAACATCATTTCTGGGGAATGTTCCCGAATTGTTATCTATCGCGCGATTTTCGAATGAAAATGTTATGAAAGCGTAACCGAGCTCTCAACATTATAAATCGTGCTCAACGCAAAGCTTTGACGAATGTTTTGGTGCGAGACGCCGTGCCACTATAAAGAAGGAGACGATAGTTGATTACACTCGAAATGCGCAATCTGGCAGGCGGTGAAGCGATCCATGCCTGTCCGGCTGGGATGGCGGATAAGCCTCTGCCGGTTATCGTCTTTTATCACGGTTTTACCTCTTCTAAGCTGGTCTACAGCTACTTCGCCGTCGCGCTGGCTGAAGCCGGTTTCCGGGTGATTATGCCGGATGCCGCCGAACATGGCGCGCGTTTTCGCGGCGACGAGGAGGGGCGAATGCAGCGTTTTTGGCCGATCCTGCGACAGAATTTTCTTGAATTTCCCGCCCTGCGAGACGCGATTATCGCTGAGGGATGGCTGGAAGATGAACGGCTGGCGGTGGCCGGCGCATCAATGGGCGGCATGACCGCGCTCGGTATCATGACCCATCATCCGGAGCTAAAATGCGTGGCCTGCCTGATGGGCTCGGGCTATTTCAGCAGCCTCGCGCAGACGCTGTTTCCGTCGCCCGGATTCGATACGGCAAGCCTGGAGGAGTGGGACGTGACTCATCAGTTAGCGGTGCTAGCCGACAAGCCGCTGCTGCTGTGGCACGGCGACGCAGACGACGTGGTTCCGCCCGGCGAAACTTTCCGCCTCCAGCAGGCGTTAACGCAGAGCGGCCTGACAACTAACCTGACCTGCCAGTGGCAAAAGGGCGTGCGCCATCGCATTACCCCTGAAGCGCTGGACGCGACCATCGCCTTTTTCCGGCAGCATCTTTAAACGCGGATAACCTGCACGCCCTGATCCTCAAGCTGCTTGAGGATCGTTTCATCGGCCTGCTTACCGGTAATGACCAGGTCGATTTGGCTGGCCTGGCTGAACAGCATCCCGGCGCGTTCGCCGACTTTGCTGCTATCGACCAGTACCGCCAGTTTGCCAACGACGTTAAGCATTTTCTGCTCGGCCATCGCGGTCAACATATCGGTTTTGTACAATCCCTCGGCGGTTAACCCTTTGCCGCTGGTGAACATCCAGTGCCCGGCATACAGGCTGTTTTCGCTACCCTGCGGACTGAGGGTGATGAAGTGGCTATGGTTATATTGCCCCCCCATAATGATCACGCTGTCATGCTCCTGGTCAATCAGATAGTTGGCCAGCGGCAGGTAGTTGGTGATGATCTGCACCGGTTTGCCGCATAATTCACGGCCGAGCAGGAAGGCGGTGGAGCCGCAGTTGATAACGATGCTTTCGCCCGGAGAAACCAGCTGCGAGGCGGCGCGGGCAATCCGCACTTTCTCATCGTGGTTTTGCGCCTGATGAATGTTCATTGGCGACCAACGTGGGCGCTGTTCGCTGATGGCTTCCGCGCCATTACGGACCTTTTTCAGCTTGCCGTTTTCATCAAGCTTATTGATATCGCGTCTTGCCGTCGCCGGAGAGATGCCGAGGCGGGAGATTACCTGTTCAACGGTAACGAATCCCGTTTGCGCCAGCAAATCCAGTAAAATTTGATGTCTTTGCGCTTCAGTCATGAGCGAATCCGATTAAAAGTGACAAGCAAAGATGATATTTGAAATTAACGCTAAATACTAATGTGGAAAGGGAATTCCGGCGGGCGCGCCCGCCGGAATAGGATTACAAAAAGGATTTGAACGGCAGGTCTGGCTCAATGGTAAAGCAGTCATCGAATCCGCGTGGGTAGTGGTATTCGAAATTGTCTTTATCCAGCGGCCAGGTAAATTTACCGCCGACCTGCCAGATAAACGGCTTGAAGCCGTATTTCAGACGATCCTTTTTCATCTCCCACAGTACGCGGATCTCCTGTGGGTCGGCCTGGAAGTTGGACCAGATATCATGGTGGAACGGAATGACCACTTTGGCATTTAGCGATTCCGCCATGCGCAGGATATCGGCGCTGGTCATTTTGTCGGTGATACCGCGCGGGTTTTCCCCATAGGAACCGAGGGCGACGTCAATCTGATGCTCGTTACCGTGCTTCGCATAGTAGTTGGAATAGTGTGAGTCGCCGCTGTGGTACAGGTTGCCGCCCGGCGTTTTGAACAGATAGTTGACCGCGCGCTGGTCCATTCCGTCCGGCAGCACGCCGGCGGCTTTTTGATCGGCTGGCAGGGTAATGAGCGCAGTACGATCGAATGCGTCGAGCGCGTGGATCTCAATGTCTTTGATCTTCACCACATCGCCCGGCTTCATGACGATGCAGCGTTCTGCCGGCACGCCCCAGCCAATCCACAGATCAACGCAGGTTTTTGGTCCAATAAACGGCACATCGGCGGCGCAGTTTTGCATCACCGCGGCGGCGACGTTAACGTCGATATGATCGTTGTGATCGTGCGTCGCCAGCACGGCGTCAATTTGGCGGATGGCGAAAGGATCGAGCACGAATGGCGTAGTGCGCAGGTTCGGCTGTAGTTTTTTCACCCCGGCCATGCGCTGCATCTGGTGGCCGGTTTTCATCAGCGGATTACCGTGGCTCTGCTTACCGGTACCGCACCAAAAATCGACGCAAATATTAGCGCCGCCTTCCGATTTTAGCCAAATGCCGGTGCATCCCAGCCACCACATGGCAAAGGTGCCCGGCGCAACCTGCTCTTGTTCGATCTCTTCATTCAGCCAGCTACCCCATTCCGGGAAAGTGCTCAAAATCCAGGATTCACGGGTGATGGTTTGCACTTTACTCATCGATCTCTTCCTCTTTTATTTTCAAAAGTAATCAATTGGTGATTTGTTTTGATTGATACTGGCACTGTTTTTTCAGGAATGCAATCGGCTATTTTCAATAAAAAGCGGTGAGAGCGTTGCGCTAACGCGCTGATAAACCCTGAATTTAATATCAGGCATGTATGTATATTGTTGATATTAGTGGTTTGTTTGGTTATGTCGTGACGTAGTGGAAAATACACGCACAAAAAATATGATTATTTGCGTGATGCGTCACATTTAATCAAATTCAATCTTGTTGTGATTGTTTTTGATTATTAGAGTGAGGGCGACGACAACTGCTGAGCGTCATGCGCGTTCAAAGCCTTCCTCTTCTGGAGTGTGTTATGGAGATCCTCTACAACATCTTTACCGTCTTCTTTAATCAGGTAATGACTAATGCCCCGCTGCTGCTGGGTATCGTGACCTGCCTTGGCTATATCTTGTTGCGTAAAAGCGTCAGCGTGATTATCAAAGGCACGATCAAAACCATCATTGGTTTCATGCTGTTACAAGCTGGCTCCGGCATTCTTACCAGCACCTTTAAGCCGGTGGTGGCGAAAATGTCAGAGGTTTATGGCATCAATGGCGCGATTTCCGATACCTACGCCTCAATGATGGCGACCATCGACCGGATGGGCGAGGCCTATAGCTGGGTGGGGTATGCGGTGCTGTTGGCCCTGGCGCTAAATATCTGTTACGTCCTGCTGCGCCGCATTACCGGCATCCGCACTATCATGCTGACTGGCCATATTATGTTTCAGCAGGCGGGGCTGATTGCGGTCTCTTTCTTCATCTTCGGCTACTCCATGTGGACGACCATTATCTGCACCGCGGTGCTGGTCTCCCTGTACTGGGGTATCACCTCCAACATGATGTTTAAGCCGACTCAACTGGTTACCGACGGCTGCGGCTTCTCTATCGGTCACCAACAGCAGTTTGCCTCGTGGATTGCCTATAAAGTGGCGCCGTATCTGGGGAAAAAAGAGGAGAGCGTCGAAGACCTCAAGCTGCCGGGCTGGCTCAATATTTTCCACGACAACATCGTCTCTACCGCGATTGTGATGACCATTTTCTTTGGCGCCATTCTGCTCTCCTTTGGCATCGATGTTGTACAGGCGATGGCGGGCAAAACCCACTGGACGGTCTATATCCTGCAGACCGGTTTCTCCTTCGCCGTGGCCATTTTCATCATTACCCAGGGCGTGCGTATGTTCGTTGCCGAGCTGTCCGAAGCCTTCAACGGTATCTCACAGCGCCTGATCCCCGGCGCCGTGCTGGCGATCGACTGCGCCGCTATCTATAGCTTCGCGCCGAATGCCGTGGTCTGGGGCTTTATGTGGGGCACCATCGGCCAACTGATTGCCGTTGGTATTCTCGTCGGCGTTGGCTCCTCCATTCTGATCATCCCGGGCTTTATCCCAATGTTCTTCTCTAACGCGACGATTGGCGTCTTTGCTAATCACTTCGGCGGCTGGCGCGCGGCCCTCAAGATCTGTCTGGTGATGGGCATGATTGAAATCTTCGGCTGCGTGTGGGCGGTGAAGTTGACCGGAATGAGCGCCTGGATGGGCATGGCGGATTGGTCAATCCTGGCGCCGCCGATGATGCAGGGTTTCGCCTCGATAGGGCTGGCGTTTATGGCCGTCATTATTCTGATTTCACTGGCTTATATGTTCTTCGCCGGCCGCGCGCTGCGCGCCGAGGAAGACGCGGAAAAACAACTGGCAGAAGCCTCTGCTCAATAAGGAGTTCTGATTATGACCGTACGTATTCTGGCTGTGTGTGGCAACGGGCAAGGTAGTTCCATGATCATGAAAATGAAGGTGGACCAGTTCCTGACGCAATCAAACATCGACCACACGGTGAACAGCTGCGCGGTAGGTGAGTATAAAAGCGAGCTAAACGGCGCGGATATCATTATTGCCTCGACCCACATCGCCGGCGAAATCACCGTCACTGGCAATAAATACGTGGTTGGCGTGCGCAATATGCTGTCCCCTGCGGATTTCGGCCCAAAACTGCTTGAAGTGATCAAAGCCCACTTCCCGCAGGATGTGAAATAAGGAGCCGCCATGAAACTTCATGATTCTCTGGCGCAGAACCACTCCATACGCCTGCAGGCGGAGGCGGAAAGCTGGCAGGAGGCGGTGAAAATCGGCGTCGATCTGCTGGTGGCCGCCGACGTAGTGGAACCGCGTTACTACCAGGCGATCCTCGATGGCGTCGCGCAGCATGGCCCCTATTTTGTTATCGCGCCGGGCCTGGCGATGCCTCATGGGCGTCCGGAAGAGGGCGTTAAGAAAACCGGCTTTGCGCTGGTGACGCTAAAAAAACCGCTGATTTTCAATCACGAAGATAACGACCCGGTCGACATTCTGATCACCATGGCGGCAGTTGACGCCACCACCCACCAGGAGGTGGGCATCATGCAGATCGTTAACCTGTTTGATGATGAAGCCAATTTCGACCGTTTACGCGCCTGCCGCACCGAGCAGGAAGTGCTGGATTTAATTGAAAACGCCACTGCGGCGGCTGTTTAAGAGGGAGTTGATACGATGTCTCAGTTACCAATGTTGCAGGTTGCGCTGGATAACCAAACCCTGTCTCACGCCTATGAGACCACCCGCCTGATCGCCGAAGAGGTGGATATCATTGAAGTGGGCACGATTCTCTGCGTCGGCGAAGGGGTGCGCGCGGTGCGCGATCTGAAAGCGCTGTATCCGCATAAAATCGTGCTGGCGGATGCCAAAATCGCCGATGCCGGTAAAATCCTGTCGCGGATGTGCTTTGAAGCCAACGCCGACTGGGTGACCGTGATCTGCTGCGCCGATATCAACACCGCCAAGGGGGCGCTGGATGTCGCCAAAGAGTTCAACGGCGACGTACAAATTGAGCTGACCGGCTTCTGGACCTGGGAGCAGGCGCAGGCGTGGCGCGATGCGGGCATTCAGCAGGTGGTCTATCACCGCAGCCGCGACGCGCAGGCCGCGGGCGTGGCGTGGAGCGAGGCGGATATCAGTGCGATTAAGCGTCTTTCCGATATGGGCTTCAAAGTCACCGTGACCGGCGGACTGGCGCTGGAAGACCTGCCGCTGTTCGCTGGTATTCCTATTCACGTCTTTATTGCCGGTCGCAGCATCCGCGATGCCGCTTCGCCGGTGGAAGCGGCTCGCCAGTTTAAACGCTCTATCGCCCAGCTGTGGGGTTAAGGAGCGGCTATGTTGTCGAAACACATTCCGCTCGGTATCTATGAAAAAGCGCTCCCCGCCGGGGAGTGCTGGCTGGAGCGGTTACAGCTGGCGAAAACGCTGGGTTTTGATTTTGTTGAAATGTCGCTTGATGAAACCGATGCCCGCCTTGCGCGGCTGGACTGGAGCCAGGAGCAGCGCCTGGCGCTGGTCAAGGCGGTAGCCGAAACCGGCGTCCGGGTGCCATCGATGTGCCTCAGCGCCCATCGTCGTTTTCCGCTCGGCAGCGAAGATGACGCGGTGCGTAATCAGGGGCTGGAAATTATGCGTAAAGCCATCCAGCTGGCGCAGGATGTGGGGATTCGGGTGATCCAGCTGGCGGGCTACGACGTTTATTATCAGCAGGCGAACGATGAAACGCGCCGCCGTTTTCGCGAGGGCCTGAAAGAGAGCGTCGAGATGGCCAGCCGGGCCCAGGTGACGCTGGCAATGGAGATCATGGACTATCCGCTGATGAACTCGATCAGCAAGGCGCTGGGTTATGCCCACTACCTGAATAATCCATGGTTTCAGCTTTATCCGGACATTGGCAATTTGTCGGCGTGGGATAACGACGTACAGATGGAGCTGCAGGCCGGTATGGGGCATATCGTGGCGGTGCACGTCAAAGATACGAAGCCCGGCGTCTTTAAAAACGTACCGTTCGGTGAAGGCGTCGTCGATTTTGAACGTTGCTTCGAAACGCTCAAGCAGACGGGCTACTGCGGCCCGTATCTGATTGAGATGTGGAGTGAAACCACCGATGACCCGGCGGCGGAAGTCGCAAAGGCTCGCGACTGGGTGAAAGCGCGGATGGCGCGCGCGGGCCTGACGGAGGCGGCATAATGCAGCAACTTAAACAGCAGGTATTTGCAGCTAATATGGATCTGCCGCGTTACGGGCTGGTGACCTTTACCTGGGGCAACGTCAGCGCAATCGACCGGCAGCGTGGGCTGGTGGTGATCAAGCCCAGCGGCGTAGCCTACGAGTCAATGACCGTCGATGATATGGTGGTGGTCGATTTACAGGGCAACGTGGTGGAAGGGCGCTGGCGTCCCTCTTCCGATACCGCGACCCATCTTGCGCTCTATCGTCGCTATTCCGGCCTCGGCGGGGTGGTGCATACCCACTCGACGCACGCTACCGCCTGGGCGCAGGCGGGGCTGGCAATCCCGGCGCTCGGCACCACCCACGCGGACTACTTCTTCGGCGATATCCCCTGTACCCGGGCGCTCAGCGCACAGGAGGTGGAAGAGGCCTATGAGCTGAACACCGGAAAGGTGATTATCGAAACGCTGGGCGAGGCCAACCCGTTACATACGCCAGGGATTGTGGTCTATCAGCATGGGCCGTTCTCCTGGGGGAAAGATGCCCATGAGGCGGTGCACAATGCGGTAGTGATGGAAGAAGTGGCGCGAATGGCGTGGATCGCCCGCGGCATTAATCCGCAGCTACAGCCCATCGACAGTTGGCTAATGGAGAAACATTTTCTGCGTAAACACGGGCCTGACGCCTACTACGGGCAGAAGTAAGTTACGCGCTCCGGGGCTTTCACCTCAGGGTGAAGCAACTGGTCTGGCCCCGGAGCCGTTTTTAACCCTGACGATAGGCCGATGGCATACAGCGCATGCCGATGAGCGTGAGCACGCAAATCATCGCGCCGGCGTAAAACGTCGAGGCAGCGCCGAAGGTTTCCCACAGTACTCCTGCGCCGGTACTGGCCAGCAGCAGCGCCAGGCCGCTCATCAGGTTAAACATGCCGAATGCCGTACCGCGTAGTTCCGGCGGCGCGGTATGCGCAACCATCGCCGCCAGTAGCCCCTGCGTCATCCCCATGTGAATCCCCCACAGCGCGACGCCGATTAGCAGCGTGCTCCAGTGGCCGCTGAGCGCCAGCACGATATCGGCGAGGATCAGCACCAGCAGCCCCCATTGCAGCAGTTTGCTGTGGCTCATGCTGTCAGAGAGCTTACCGAACGGGTAAGCCGTGAGGCTGTAGACCAGGTTCATCGCGACCATGACCAGTGGAATAGTAAACAGCGGGATCTCCATCTGCTGGGCGCGCAGTACCAAAAAGGCTTCGCTGAAGCGGGCGAGGGTGAAAATGCTGCCAATCGCGACCACCCACCAGTAGGCGGCGGAGAGCTTTTTCAGGTTTTCGCGCTTCAGCGGATTGCTACGTTTGTGCGCGATGGCGGATTTCGGCTCCTGCAGGCCAAAGCCCAGTAGAGCAATGGATAGTACGGCGGGAATGACCGCCACCCAGAAGATAGCGTGAAAATCGTTATGCCATATAAACATCAGCAGCACCGCCAGCAGCGGGCCGAGGAAGGCGCCGACGGTATCCAGCGCCTGGCGTAGCCCGTAGGCCGCGCCACGGATCTCCGGCGGCGTTACGTCGGCGACCAGCGCATCGCGCGGCGCTCCGCGGATGCCTTTTCCGACGCGGTCGATCATGCGGGCGCTAAATACCACCCCGGCGCTCGGCGCGAGGGCAAACAGCGGTTTACTCAGCGCCCCCAGCCCGTAGCCAAGCAGCGCCAGCCCTTTGCGTTTGCCAACGTAGTCGCTAATGACGCCGGAGAAGACTTTGAGGATTAAGGCGGTGGCTTCGGCCAGCCCTTCGATAAGACCGATGATAATGACGCTGGCGCCGAGCGTGGTGGCCATAAACAACGGGAGCAGGCTGTGGATCATCTCTGACGAGACATCCATTAGCAGGCTGACGCCGCCGAGCACCCACACTCCTTTCGGGATACGACCTAAGGTCGCGAAACGCGGGACCATCAATCACTCCTGATTATCAAACGGTGAATTGATGATTAAATCAGGTTGCGATGACGCTGGTAAGTCAGTTGGGAAAATAATTCTCAATTGCGTTTACATCGGTTATTCGCTTCGCCCCTCGTGAGGAGAGGCGAAGCATCGACCTGGGCTAGCGGTAAATAGCGGCGCTGGCATGAATAAGGCCATTGCTCTGCGGTTCGTGAATCAGGATTGGCTGGAAGTACTTCGCTCCCAGGGCATCGCTTTCCTGGTTCAGGGCCTGTTCGGCCTCTTGTTCGCTAGCCATATTATGATTGATATAAATTACGCCCAGACTCTGCACATCGTCCATGTTGCGAGCCTGACGCCCATCGATTTTGATGGCTGCCAGCGCGTTGGCGCTAAGGAGTAGCGCAGCCATTACGGCGATGATAATGCTTTTCATAGAACGCTCCTTACTGACAGTACGGGTAAAACGCTGGACTCCTCTTGCTGGTGTCTGGCTATTGATTAAATTGTAATCGCTGGCGTGCCGCCTGATAGCGACCTTTTCTGATGCAGTTGTTCAAAAAAATGCCGCGTTCCTTATTGGTTAATTTTAAATCACCCACTTAGCCCAGCTTGGCGCTTAGTGCGAATTATTTGTGCAAATGCGCTTGTGTTCCTGGGGGGGCGCAATTAGAATGACGCGTCAATTTTTCAGCCGCCCTTTAACACGTTCCTTGCCTCCATGGGCCGCGGCTGACCCAGACAGGAGGCTGAATAATCCGTAAGGAGCAATTCGATGCGTCATTACGAAATCGTTTTTATGGTCCATCCTGACCAGAGCGAACAGGTTCCGGGCATGATCGAACGTTACACTGGTGCAATCACTGCAGCAGAAGGTACGATCCACCGTCTGGAAGACTGGGGCCGCCGTCAGCTGGCTTATCCGATCAACAAACTGCACAAAGCTCACTACGTTCTGCTGAACGTTGAAGCGCCGCAGGAAGCGATCGATGAGCTGGAAACTAACTTCCGCTTCAACGACGCCGTTATCCGCAGCATGGTAATGCGTACTAAGCACGCTGTTACCGAAGCATCTCCGATGGTTAAAGCGAAAGACGAGCGCCGTGAGCGTCGTGAAGATTTCGCTAACGAAACCGCAGATGATTCTGAAGCTGGGGATTCTGAAGAGTAATCCTGATGACCAACCGTCTGGTGTTGTCCGGCACCGTGTGCAGGATGCCCCTTCGAAAGGTCAGCCCGTCAGGAATTCCTCATTGCCAGTTCGTGCTTGAGCATCGTTCTGTGCAGGAGGAAGCCGGTTTTCACCGGCAGGCGTGGTGCCAAATGCCCGTTATTATTAGCGGACACGAGAACCAGGCCATTACTCACAGTATAACGGTCGGTAGCGCAGTCACCGTTCAAGGGTTCATTAGTTGCCATAAGGCAAAGAACGGCTTGAGTAAAATGGTTCTGCATGCCGAGCAGATTGAATTGATAGATTCTGGAGACTAGCCATATGGCACGTTATTTCCGTCGTCGCAAGTTCTGCCGTTTCACCGCGGAAGGCGTTCAAGAGATCGACTATAAAGATATCGCTACGCTGAAAAACTACATCACCGAAAGCGGTAAGATTGTCCCAAGCCGTATCACCGGTACCCGTGCAAAATATCAGCGTCAGCTGGCTCGCGCTATCAAACGCGCACGCTACCTGTCCCTGCTGCCGTACACTGATCGTCATCAGTAATCGGTCACGGTCCATTAATACGACTTTGAGAGGATAAGGTAATGCAAGTTATTCTGCTTGATAAAGTAGCAAACCTGGGTAGCCTGGGTGATCAGGTAAACGTTAAAGCGGGCTATGCTCGTAACTTCCTGGTACCACAGGGTAAAGCTGTTCCAGCTACCAAGAAAAACGTTGAGTTCTTCGAAGCGCGCCGCGCTGAACTGGAAGCCAAACTGGCTGACGTTCTGGCCGCTGCTAACGCACGTGCTGAAGCAATCAACGCACTGGGCACCGTTACCATCGCGTCCAAATCTGGCGACGAAGGTAAACTGTTCGGTTCCATCGGTACTCGCGACATCGCTGACGCTGTTTCTGCAGCTGGCGTTGCCGTTGCGAAGAGCGAAGTTCGCCTGCCGAACGGCGTTCTGCGCACCACCGGTGAGCACGAAGTAGACTTCCAGGTTCACAGCGAAGTCTTCGCTAAACTGGTTGTTAACGTTGTAGCTGAGTAATTTTTTACTCAACTCACGTCGATGCGCCGGCCTTGTGCCGGCGTTTTGCTTTTTAGCGCCTGCCTGATTTTTATCTGGTATGGTAGCTATTCTCGCCGCTTTCTGGATAATAAAATAAAACACGATTTTATTTCCGGTAAAGCTAATGGACGCTTCCTCTCCAACCTCTTCGATTTTTGCCAATAAAAAAGTTGCTTATGTCTGCGCGACGCTATGCTGTCTGCTGTGGGGCAGTTCTTATCCGGCGATAAAAAACGGGTATGAGCTTCTGCACATCGCCACCGATGATGTTCCCTCAAAAATTGTTTTTGCCGGATATCGCTTTCTGTTTGCGGGCTTATTGTTGCTGCTGTTTGCGCTGGCGCAGCGCAAACCCATCGCCCGGCTCAATGGCCGCCAGTGCGGGCAGCTGGCGATGCTGGGGCTAACGCAGACCGCTATCCAGTACGCCTTCTTCTACGTCGGCTTGGCGTTCACCACTGGAGTGAAGGGATCGATCATGAATGCCACCGGGACGTTCTTCAGCGTTCTGCTGGCGCATTTTATCTATCAGAATGACCGGCTCAGCTACAACAAAACTATCGGCTGCGTGCTTGGCTTCGTCGGCGTGATGTTGGTGAACTTCAACGCCTCATTGGGCGATTTTAATTTTGTTTGGCAGGGCGATGGCTTTGTCGTGCTGGCGGCGTTCATCCTCTCGGCGGCGACGCTCTACGGCAAACGCATCTCGCAAACCGTCGACCCGACGGTGATGACCGGCTGGCAGCTGGCCTTCGGCGGTCTGGTGCTGGTGGCGGGCGGGTATCTGACCGGCGGGGAGCTACGGATGCACAGCCTGACCGCAGCGATGATCCTTGGCTATTTAACTCTGCTGTCGTCGATAGCTTTTGCGCTATGGAGCGTGCTACTCAAGCACAATCGCGTCAGTATGATTGCGCCGTTTAACTTTGTTATCCCGGTGGCCGGGACGGTGCTGTCGGCGATCTTTCTTGGCGAGAATATCTTTGAGTGGAAGTACGCGATCGCGCTGGTCCTGGTGTGTGTAGGGATCCGCTGGGTGAACAAAAGCCAGGCGCGTTAGGCCGGGCGTACAACCCGGCCTAAGCGAAGCGTTTATCGCGCACGCACGAAGCTGCCGTTCGACTGGCGGGTGAACAGCACCTGCTGGCCGTTGCCGGTATCAATAGTGAGGCCGGTGACGACGCCGTTGGCGTTCTGGCGAATTTGCACCGTCTGTCCACTCTGCAAGGTGCTTAATGGTTTGCCGGCGCCTTCGACCTGCGCCATGGCGTAGACGTCAGTGGCTGGCAGACCGTGGTCGCGGAACAGTTGCGCCAGCGTTTTGCCCGATTCAATCCGGTAGGTGCGCCACTGCTGTTCAATACCCGGCGCAGACTGCTGCTGCGCCGGTTGTTGATACGGCTGAGAAGAGGAAGACGTTTGCGGCTGGTCAGGCTGTTCATCCTGAATGGCTTCAGGCGCCACAGGCGCAACCTGATCGGCATCGCTGACCGTCGGCGTATTGGTGATTGGCGGAAGCGGCACGGCCTGATTACCCGAACCTTGCGGCTGAGACTGGGACTGCAAATCGAGACTGGCTTCACGGCTTGCCTGGGTCGGCGTGCTGTTATCGCCGGAGGGGAGCAGGAAACCAATAATCACCAGCAGGAAGCCGGCGATGATGCCGCGGCGATGCATGGGCGGTAGCGGATCCATGAGACGAAGTTGATCCGGGGCGTGCCAGATCTTCGCCAGGGTAGATGTCAGTTCAAAGCGCCCGGGCATGGCTTTCCTCCTGCTCCGCATATTTTTATCCTGCTTATGAGTATAGACGGCTAACGTCCTGAAGGTAGAGGTTAACCTGATATCGCCTATTGTTTCTGTTTCGCTGAGATTTGTCATCATCCGCCGACAAAGTTTTACCCATTCCTCTATGGCTGTTATGCTTTCGAACGCTTTTCTCAAGATGTTTATCACCCAAAAAAGGAACAAAGATGGCAACCCCGACTTTTGACACTATCGAAGCGCAGGCAAGTTACGGTATCGGCTTGCAGGTTGGACAACAACTGAGCGAATCCGGCCTGCAGGGGCTGCTGCCGGAAGCGCTGGTTGCCGGCATTGCCGATGCGCTGGAAGGCAATCAGCCGCAGGTGCCGGTTGAAGCCGTACACCGCGCGCTGCGTGAAATCCATGAACGCGCTGACGCCGTGCGTCGCGAGCGCTTCCAGGCGATGGCCGCCGATGGCCAGAAATACCTCGATGAAAACCGTGAAAAAGAAGGCGTGAACAGCACTGAATCCGGTCTGCAGTTCCGCGTACTGACGCAGGGCGAAGGCCCGATCCCGGCGCGCACCGACCGCGTACGCGTTCACTACACCGGCAAACTTATCGACGGTACCGTGTTCGATAGCTCCGTGGCCCGCGGCGAACCGGCTGAATTCCCGGTGACCGGCGTGATCGGCGGCTGGATCGAAGCGCTGACTCTGATGCCGGTGGGTTCCAAATGGGAACTGACTATTCCGCACAACCTGGCTTATGGCGAGCGCGGCGCGGGTGCTTCTATCCCGCCATTCAGCACCCTCATCTTTGAAGTTGAGCTGCTGGACATTATTTAAGCACCAGGGGCTTCCTCTCCTGTCAGGGGGAGGGAGCCAATAAAAACAGTGTAAAATCCTTAAGTTATAAATTTATTGGAATTTTGTATTGCATATAAGTTCGTTGAGTGTATTTTTGTGAGCTGTTTCGCGTTACATTGGTGATATAACACTCACTTTAAACATAAAATTAACATTATATCTAAATCATAGTATTCATCCCTCCGATTCTTACCTAATATCGATAAACCCTCTTGCCAGGGTTGCGACAAATGACAGGCCAACAGAGCCTGAACAACACAGACAGGTACAACAGGAAGAAAATCACATGGTAGATCAGGTCAAAGTCGTTGCCGACGAGCAGGAGACGACTGAACAATCGCTACGGCGAAATCTCACTAACCGGCATATTCAGCTTATTGCTATCGGCGGGGCGATCGGCACCGGGCTGTTTATGGGGTCTGGCAAGACCATCAGTCTCGCCGGGCCATCCATTATTTTTGTTTATATGATCATCGGTTTTATGCTGTTCTTCGTCATGCGTGCGATGGGCGAATTACTGCTGTCGAACCTCGAATATAAATCATTCAGTGACTTCGCCTCCGACCTGTTAGGGCCGTGGGCGGGGTATTTTACCGGCTGGACCTACTGGTTCTGCTGGGTGGTCACCGGGATGGCGGACGTTGTCGCCATCACCGCCTACGCGCAGTTCTGGTTCCCCGGACTTTCTGACTGGGTCGCTTCGTTAGCGGTTATCCTGCTGCTGCTGGGCCTGAACCTCGCAACCGTGAAGATGTTTGGCGAAATGGAGTTCTGGTTCGCGATGATCAAAATCGTCGCCATTGTGGCGCTGATTGTGGTCGGCCTGGTGATGGTGATGATGCACTTTAAATCGCCGACCGGCGTCGAAGCCTCATTCGCGCATCTGTGGAATGACGGCGGCTGGTTCCCGAAAGGCCTCAGCGGTTTCTTTGCCGGCTTCCAGATAGCGGTATTCGCCTTCGTGGGTATTGAGCTGGTTGGTACCACCGCGGCGGAAACCAAGGATCCGGAAAAATCGCTGCCGCGGGCGATTAACTCCATCCCGCTACGTATCATTATGTTCTACGTCTTCGCGCTGATTGTGATTATGTCGGTGACGCCGTGGAGCTCTGTCGTGCCGAGCAAGAGTCCGTTCGTTGAGCTGTTTGTACTGGTCGGCCTGCCGGCTGCCGCCAGCCTGATCAACTTCGTGGTACTGACTTCCGCCGCCTCTTCCGCTAACAGCGGAGTGTTCTCCACTAGCCGTATGCTATTCGGTCTGGCGCAGGAAGGTCAGGCGCCGAAAATGTTCGCCAAGCTGTCGAAGCGCGCGGTGCCGGCGAAGGGCTTAACCTTCTCCTGCATGTGTCTGCTGGGCGGCGTGGTAATGCTGATGGTCAACCCGAGCGTGATTGCCGCCTTCACCATGATCACCACGGTGTCGGCGATTCTGTTCATGTTCGTCTGGACTATTATCCTCTGCTCTTATCTGGTCTATCGTAAAAAGCGTCCGCAGCTGCACGAGAAGTCCATCTATAAGATGCCGCTGGGTAAAGTGATGTGCTGGGTGTGCATGGCTTTCTTCGTCTTCGTACTGGTGCTGTTGACGCTGGAAGATGATACCCGCGAAGCGCTGATGGTCACCCCGTTGTGGTTTGTTCTGCTGGGCGCGGGCTGGCTGTTTGCCGGTAAAAAACGTCTGGCGAAATAAAAAAGGCCACCCGGAGTGGCCAATAAACTGACAATGTCGAGAGGGCGCCTGCGGGCGCCTTTTTTTATGATTTTCCGGCGAGGGCACGCGGGAACAGCACGTTATTTTCCAGACTGATGTGCTCCATCAGGTCGTCAATCATCTCGTTAATGCCGTTGTACATCGCTTTCCAGGTAGTGCAGGCTTCCGGCGGCGGCGTCACGTTATGGGTGATGTGCTTGATCACTTCCAGCAGTTCGCCCGCTTCGTCATGCTCGCTTTCCATTACGCTGATAGGACCACCGGCCTGAGCGCCCATGCCCTGCTTGATCATCGGGAACAGGATCTGCTCCTCTTTCATCATGTGGCTGGAGAGTTCCTGGTGCAGCATGGTCAGATATTTGGTTAGCCCTTTTGGTACGTTCGGTTTATCGGCGTGGACGCGTTCAACCTTGGTTGCCTGCAGGATCAATTCCGGCAGCTGTTCGCGGTGGCGATCATGATAGCGAACGATGATGTGGTCGATGATGTCGGCGAACGGCGCGGCGCGCCAGTCGCGCTCGACTGGCTGCTCGGCCAGTTTCGCCAGCTCGGCTTCAATCGCCGCAACATCCAGCGCTTTGCGCGTCGCCGCGCGCTCCAGGGTTTGTTTGCCGCCGCAGCAGTAATCCATATCGTATTGACGGAACAGCGCGGAGGCGCGCGGGATGCTCAGCGCCAGCTCGCCCAAAGGTTGGTCACGGAAAGCCATAGCAATTACCTCGTCATCAAAAATATAAGATGCATATTAAATGCATCTTATATCGATGGGAATACCCCTTTGGGATACCAGGCTATTTTTTTGGCTCAACGCGCAGTTCCTGCAGGACCGGTTTCTCCGGGCGGGCGCGAACCGCCGACACCACGCCGAGCACCAGCAGCAGGATACCGCTGAGCGTCAGCAGCGGCGGCAGGCTCTGGCGGAGCAGGAAGGTGTACAGCAAACCGGCCAGCGTCTCGAAGACGATCAGCGGCCCGAGGATCACCGTCGGCAGACGCTGGCTGGCAATATTCCAGCACAGTGCGCCGACCCATGAACAGAGTACGGCGATCGCCAGCATCAGGACGATGAACACCGCCGGGCGCGGGCCGAAGGGGAGCGGGAAGTCGATATGCTGGTTCTGCAGCCACCCACAGGCGGCGATATAACCGACCAGCGAGACCGGAAGGGTGACCAACGCCTGCGCGGTAGCCCACATCATTGGCGGCTTATCCGGGTTTTCACGCAGCCAGCGAGCGTTGCGCAGGGCATACCACGCCCAGCAGACGACGGAGATCAGCGCGAGAAGAATGCCCGAACCATAGCGCCACGGGCTGAAATCAGGAAGCCCGTGCTGCAGCTCCGCTACGTTGACGCATACCAGCCCCAGCGCAATACAGATTAGCGCCGGAAATAGCCGCCGCCACGGCAGCTTGCCATCGCGCTGGCTATAAAGCAGGTTGGCGCACACCGGCAGTACCACCGGCAGGGTGCCGATAATCATCGTCGATACCGGCGCGCCGGTGCGCTGAATGGCGCTGGCCAGACAGAAGTAATAGATCAGGTTCCCCATCATGGTCAGCGCCAGCGCGGTCCACCAGTCCTTACCCTTCAGCTGGCGTAGACGCGCGCGGCCGAGCCACGCCAGCGGCAGGGCGATAAGTCCCAGCGCCAGATAGCGCCCCATCGACTGCAGCACCGCCGGGTATTCCGGCACCAGCAACGGGCCGACGAAAATCAGCCCCCACATTAACCCCGCCAGCAGGGCATACAACACGCCGCTAATCATGATGACATCCATCTTCAGTTTGCTTGCGCCAAGTGTAGAAGGGCGTGGGGGAAAGAATATTGTATGAGATTGCGCTTTAGCGCCCGGCGACCTGCTTTTGATAACGCACCGGCGTAATGCCGTAGCGGCGGGTGAAGGCGCGGGTTAAGTGCGATTGGTCGGTTAACCCGGCGGCGATGGCCACTTCGGCGGCGGGCATGCCGTGGGTCAAAAACGCCTTGGCGCGCCACAGGCGAATCGCCATCAGCATCTGGTGCGGAGTAACGTGAAAGTGGGCTTTAAACTGGCGCTGGAAGTGATAGGGGCTGAGCGCCGCGACCTGCGCCAGTTCATCAAGACTGACGGCACGCATATAGTTATCGTGCAGGTAGTCGCGTACCCGATCGAAGCGATGCGCCGCTTCCGGCGCCATTGGCGAATGGTGAGCCAGCGGGCGGAAGGTATCAACCAGGTCGAGCAGTATCCCCTGCTGCGCCAGCGGATCGTCTGCGTGCCACAGGCCGTAAATCAGTTGGCCGATTTGCCGGGCGCGCTGCGGCTCCTGGCGCACGACCTCGCTGAACCACCAGTGGCGAACGCCGGTGAAGGCTTCCAGCCGATCCGGCTCCAGATAAATCATCCGGTAGCGCCAGCCTTCGGCGGTTTCCGCCTCGCCGGTATGGAGCTCATCCGGATTCATGGTGACGATGGAATTGGCTGAGGCGACGTGCTGACTACCGCGATAGCGAAAGCGTTCGGCGCCTTGTTCAATCACGCCGATGCCGAAGGCTTCGTGGGTATGCGGTTCAAAGGCATAGCGGGAAATATGGGCGTGATAGAGCTCAACGCCGGGGAGTTGTTCGAGATGGCGAAAGCGCGCGTGGTCTTTTTCATCGCTAAATTGTGGTGGTACGCCCTGCATGCCGTGTCTCCCGACGATTCATCCCTTCAATATTAGAGATGAAGCGCCGGGAAGCAACCGCAAAAACTGACAGGGAGCGATTAGATGATGCCTTTTACGCTATCGGCAAGCGACGTGGTCGGGCGGCCAATCAGTTTGCTCAGGGTGCGGCTGTCGTCAAATAGTCCGCCTTTCGACGCGCCGGTATCGGAATCCGCCAGCATATCGGCAAGCCCGGCCGGTAGGCCGACGTTTTTCAGCGCGGCGGCGAAATCGGCTTCGCTGAGGTTTTGATAAACCACATTTTTCCCGCTTTGCTTGCTCAGCTCGGCTGCCAGTTCGCTCAGGGTCCAGGCGTTATCTCCCGCCAGTTCGTAAACTTTCCCGGCATGGCCCTCACCGGCGATAACGTGAGCGGCGGCGGCGGCATAATCGGCACGGGTGGCGGAGGCGATTTTACCTTCGCCGGCGGCGCCGATAAACACGCCGTGTTCCAGCGCTGGCGGCGCGCTGGCCAAATAGTTTTCGGTATACCAGCCGTTGCGCAGCAGCGCGTAAGGAATACCGGAATCGGCCAGCATTTGTTCGGTTTCGATATGTTCACCGGCCAGGCCCAGCGGTGAGGTATCGGCATGCAGCAGGCTGGTATAGGCGATAAATTTCACCCCAGCGGCTTTGGCGGCGTTAATGACGTTACGGTGCTGAACGGCGCGCTGACCGACTTCGCTTGAAGAGATTAATAACAGTTTATCAACCCCTTGCAGCGCGGCGGTAAGCGCGGCTTCATCGCCGTACTCGGCCTGGCGCACGACGACGCCCTGCTGGCTGAGCGCTTGCGCCTTTGCCGGGTTGCGGACAATCGCCACAATCTGGCTGGCGGGGACGGTTTTTAACAGATCATGCAGTACGTGCTGGCCAAGCTGGCCGGTAGCGCCGGTAATCGCGATCATAGGTCTTCTCCTTCGTGTTCATTGGCAGTTGTGGTAAGCTAACACCTTAACTAACTTTTAGTAAGTACGTACAAAAAGGTAAGTATAAAATGGCCGAACCGACGCTGAGCGACAAACTGCGCAACGGGAATCTGTTTGCTGAACAGTGCCCGTCGCGTGATGTGCTAAAACACGTGACCAGCCGCTGGGGCGTGTTGATTCTGGTGGCGCTACGCGAGGGGACCCACCGCTTTAGCGATCTGCGGCGCAAAATGGGCGGCGTCAGTGAAAAGATGCTGGCGCAGTCCTTACAGGCGCTGGAACAGGATGGCTTTATCGACCGCGTTTCGTATCCGGTGGTGCCGCCGCATGTTGAATATAGTCTGACGCCGCTCGGCCTGCAGGTGAGCGAGAAGGTGGCGGCGCTGGCGGACTGGATCGAGCTGAATCTCCCCGCGGTGCTGGCTAACCACGGGGAGTGAAAATGTATCCCGGGCTACCAGCCAGCTTCGCTTTGTAGCCCCGGTAAGCGCAGCGTCACCGGGGAGCTGTACCCGGATAGCGGCTGGCGCCTTATCCGGGCTACCAGTCAGCTCCGCTTTGTAGCCCTGATAAGCACAGCGCCACCGGGGTACCCGGTGTTATCGGTTTGCAACTGTTTTGGTCCGGGAAAAACCGTTGTTTTGTATTCATTCAGAGCACATTGCGCTCCCGAACTGTCTCCTGCGATATGTTTCTCATGGCGCGGGTAGCGCACAGAGGGCGGCCAGTCGCCGCCGCCCTCTGTACTCCCGGGCTCTGGCCGCCAAAATCGCCACTTCGTGGTGCCTTCGACTTATCCCGGCAGGCTCCGGGTCGGGCCGAGGCAGCGTCCCTGCAAATCACGGCCCTCAGCCCGCATCCATGCGGGCTGCCCCGGCCTTCCGGGAACGTCTCAGCGATTTTGAGGCCACCAACACCGGCAGTTTCAGCCTGCATGGTGAATAAATTAACGGCAGGCCGTACGGGCTATACCCGGATAGCGGCTTACGCCTTATCCGGGCTACCAGCCAGCTCCGCTTTGTAGCCCCGGTAAGCGCAGCGCCACCGGGGAGCAGGTATTACTGACTCAAATCCAGCTGATAAATAGCGAAGCCGATATCATCGGTCGCTACCTGCCGCATCGGATACTGCGCTTTCTCTTTGATAAACGCCGCGGCTTTGTCGCCTGGCGAGGTCTCAAAGCGAATATCCAACGGCGTTTTGCTGTGAATCGGCGCCAGACGCCAGTTGTTATCCGCCGCCGGATGGATCGCGCCATCTTTCTTCGACTGCGCGCCAATCCACGCCGCCAGCACCGAACGGTTTTCGTCCGGGGAGGCAAAAGCGATATGGCTGTCGCCGGTACCGGCGAATTTGCCGCCGTAGGCGCGATAGTTATTGGTGGCGACCAGGAAGGTGGCCTGCGGATCGATAGGCTTACCGTTAAAGGTCAGGTCTTTGATGCGCTCTGACTGCGGGTGAATCATCTGGCACTCGCCGTCGTAGCGCGCCGGTTGACTCACGTCGATCTGATAGTTTACGCCGTCAATCACGTCGAAGTTATAGGTGCGGAACCCGTCCCAGTTAATCAGCGACTGTGGTTTGCTGCTGGCGGTGTCAATCTGATTAAACTGCCCGGCGGAGCATTCGAGCCACTCCTTGACCTCTTTACCGCTTACCTTCATCACCACCAGCGTGTTCGGGTAGAGATAGAGGTCGGCGGCGTTACGGAAGGTGAGCTGGCCTTTTTCCACTTCGACAAAGCTTGCCGGATCGTTTTTACGTCCGCCGACTTTAAACGGCGCGGCGGCGGAAAGCACCGGCAACTTCGCCAGATCCGGATCGCCCTGGATGTAGTGTTCGACATAGGCCTTTTGAGCCATGTTGACCACCTGCACCGTTGGGTCGTCCTGCACCAGCGCCAGGTAGCTGTACATGTTGTCGGCGGACTTGCCGATAGGTTTGCTGACGAATTCGCGAGTAGCGTCGTGATCGGCTTTCAGCACCGCCACCATTTTACTATCTTCCGCCGCCAGCGACTTTTTCGCCACCGGGTCGTAAATAGGCCGCGCTTCGGCTTTGGCCTGCGTCACTTGCCATTTACCGCTGTCGTTATTCAGCACCAAATCGACCACCCCGAGATGATCGCCCCACATTCCCGGCATCACCGCCGGAATACCGTTTAGCGTACCTTTGGCGATATCCGCGCCTTTAATAGTGGCGAAGTCTTTACCGGGGAACACCGCGTGGGCGTGGCCGAACATAATGGCGTCAACGCCGGGTACCTGGCTTAAGTAGTAGACCGAGTTTTCCGCCATCGCCTGATAGGGGTCGGCGGAGAGGCCGGAATGCGCAACCACGACCACCACATCAGCGCCTTTCGCGCGCATCTCCGGCACGTACTTACGCGCGGTTTCAGTGATGTCGTTGACCTTCACCTTGCCGTTGAGGTTGGCTTTATCCCAGGTCATGATCTGCGGCGGCACAAAACCGATATAGCCGATGCGCAGGGTATGGGATTGACCATCGCTATCCTGAACCTGGGTATCCTGAATCAGGTAGGGCGTAAACATCGGTTTGCCGGTTTTGAGATCGATAATGTTGGCGTTAACGTAGGGGAATTTCGCCCCGGCAAGCGCCTTGTGCAGGAAGTCGAGACCGTAGTTGAATTCATGGTTGCCCAGGTTGCCGACGGCGTAATTCAGGGTGTTCATCGCCTTATAAACCGGGTGCACATCCCCCTCTTTGAGTCCTTTTGCCGCCATATAGTCGCCCAGTGGGCTACCCTGAATAACATCGCCGTTATCCACCAGCACGCTGTTTTTCGCTTCCGCGCGGGCTTTTTCAATCAGGTTGGCGGTTCTGACCAGGCCGAATTTTTCCGTCGCGGCATCTTTGTAGTAATCGAAATCCATCATATTGCTGTGCAGATCGGTGGTTTCCATGATCCGCAGGTCGACCGTCGCCGCGTTGACGCTGGCCGCCACCAGCGTGGCCAGCAGCGTTGCGCTAAACTTAATCATCAGAGGCGTCCTTTTTTATGAGCAATGGCACAAAAGAAAATGTATTTACATTCTGTTGCTTACAGAATTGTGAATTCTGCCAGAAAAGCGTGAATGGAAACCGCTAGTGTTATCACAGATAGCGGAACTGGTGATGATGCGATATAAATAAAACAACGAGTTAACGCCACTGTAACCAGAAGAGGTGGAGAATGTTAGAACAAGTATGTCAGCTTGCACGGACCGCGGGCGATGCCATCATGGATGTCTACGATGGGAACCAGCCGATGGATGTGAGCAGCAAAAAGGATGATTCTCCCGTTACCGCGGCGGATATCGCCGCGCATAAAGTCATTGTCAGCGGCCTGCAGGCGCTGGATGCAGCAATCCCCATCCTGTCGGAAGAAGATCCGCCGGCGTGGGAAGTGCGGCAGCACTGGCAGCGCTACTGGCTGGTGGACCCGCTGGACGGCACCAAAGAATTTATCAAGCGCAACGGCGAATTCACCGTCAATATCGCGCTGATTGAAAACGGCAAACCAACGCTGGGCGTGGTGTACGCGCCGGTGATGAAAGTGATGTACAGCGCGCAAAATGGCAAGGCGTGGAAAGAAGAGTGCGGCGTGCGCAAGCAGATTCAGGTTCGCGATGCTCGCCCGCCGCTGGTGGTGATTAGCCGCTCCCACGGTAATGACCCGGAACTGCAGGAGTATCTGGAGCAACTGGGCGAGCACCAGACCACCTCAATCGGTTCGTCGCTGAAGTTCTGCCTGGTGGCGGAAGGCCAGGCGCAGCTCTATCCGCGCTTCGGGCCGACCAGCACCTGGGACACCGCCGCCGGTCATGCGGTCGCGGTAGCCGCCGGGGCGCACGTTCACGACTGGCAGGGTAAAACCCTCGACTATACGCCGCGTGAATCCTTCCTCAACCCCGGCTTCCGCGTCTCTATTTATTAAGCAACTTATGCAGCAGGTCGACGACCTGCTGTACCTCTTGCTGGGTCAGCGCGCCGTCTTTTGCCCACTGAACGCGTCCGTCTTTGTCTAACACCACAATCGCCGAACTGCCTTCATCGAGCTGCCAGGCTTTGCGTGCGAGACCGTTGCTGTCGACGATAAACTGCGACCACGGATAGAGCTGTTTATTGCTCTCAATGCTGCTGCGCACGAACATCCCGGAACCGGGGATCGCGTCATCGGTATTGACGATGGTGGTGGTCTGGTAGCGGTCGTGCGGCAGGCCAGCCGCCTTAATCGCTTCAATCAGATTGGCATTTTTCTCTTTTGCCGAGGTGCGCCCGGCAATATGCTGGATGACGCGCACTTTTCCCGCCAGCTGCGAGCTATTCCAGTTTTTGTAGCTAAACTTATCGTTACTCAGTACCAGTTCTCCGCGGTCGGCGATGCCTACCGGCGCGACGCGTTGACCGTCGACAAAATTATGTGCCGAAGCCATTAACGGCAACAGGAGGGCGGAAACCGCCAGCAACTTACGTAGGGTCATGAGATATCCTTTTTTATATGCAGGTGATCCGACCACTTGGTCTTGTTTAATGATAAGTGCGAATTGTCGCCATTACCCGCAAGCGTGATGCCAGTTTGCGTGCCAACGCACACATTCAATAAAAAACGGAAACTTATACTAACAACTACGTATGCCTGAAACGAAAATTCTGAATTATTGTCATCAAAGGGTAAAAAAACTTCTACAGACTGGGTGACTTCGGAAATCTGGACTATAGTTTTAGGGCATTAAAATTTGCGCTCCCGATACGCGGGCTAACTGTGGCACCGCAGGAGCGTAACCCTGGCAGGAGACAACAATGAAAATTTTCCAACGCTACAATCCGCTGCAAGTGGCGAAGTACGTGAAGATCCTGTTTCGTGGACGGTTGTACATCAAGGACGTTGGCGCTTTTGAATTTGATAAGGGCAAAATCCTTATCCCGAAGGTTAAGGACAAGCTGCACTTCTCAGTGATGTCCGAGGTCAATCGTCAGGTTATGCGTCTGCAAACAGAGACCGCATAACGTGGTATGACGGCACGAAAAAAAACGGCTCCCGATGGGAGCCGTTGATGTTTTCAGGGCCGCTTACGCCGCACCTTTCTCTTTTTTTGCCGCGTCTTCGACATCAGGCAGTTTCGGTACCAGCACCGTTGGTTTGTTATCGATACGGGTGACCAGCAGCTGGTCGATACGGTAGTTATCGATATCCACCACTTCAAACTTGTAGCCGGAGAACTTCACCGCATCGGTGCGTTTCGGGATCTTGCGCAGCATAAACATCATAAAGCCGCCGATAGTCTCGTAATTATCGGACTGCGGGAACTCATCGATATCGAGCACGCGCATTACGTCATCGATTGGCGTACCGCCGTCAATCAGCCATGAGTTCTCATCGCGGGCGACAATTTGTTCTTCCAGCCCCTGGCCGACCAGGTCGCCCATCAGGGTGGTCATGACGTCGTTGAGGGTGATGATCCCTACCACCAGCGCGTATTCGTTCATGATCACCGCGAAGTCTTCGCCGGCGGTTTTAAAGCTTTCCAGCGCTTCAGAGAGCGTCAGGGTATCCGGCACGATCAGCGTATTGCGGATCTGCACGCCGCCGGTTAACACCAGGCTCTGGTTTGCCAGCACGCGGTTCAGCAGGTCTTTGGAATCGACGTAGCCGATGATGTGATCGATATCTTCGTTACACACCAGGAACTTGGAGTGCGGATGCTCCGCCACTTTATTCTTCAGGCTCTGCTCGTCTTCGTGCAGATCGAACCAGATCACGTTTTCGCGCGGCGTCATTGAAGAGGGAACGGTACGGGATTCCAGCTCAAAGACGTTTTCAATTAATTCGTGTTCTTGTTTACGCAGCACCCCGGCCAGCGCTCCGGCCTCCACCACCGCGTAGATATCATCGGAGGTGATGTCGTCTTTACGCACCATCGGGATTTTAAACAGACGGAAGATGTTGTTCGCCATGCCGTTAAACAGCCACACCAGCGGGCGGAAGACCAGTAAACAGAAGCGCATCGGGTTGATGATGCGCAAAGCCACGGCTTCTGGCGCAATCATACCGATGCGTTTCGGCGTCAGGTCAGCAAACAGGATGAATAAGCTGGTGACCAGGGTGAAGGAGAAAATAAAGCTCAGCTGCTCGGAAAGCTCCGGCGACATGTAGCGGCTCAGCACGCTGTGGAAAGCAGGGGAAAAGGCGGCGTCGCCGACGATACCACCCAGAATGGCCACGGCGTTGAGGCCGATCTGCACGACGGTGAAGAAGGTGCCAGGGTTTTCCTGCATTTTGAGAACGCGCTGCGCGTTCACATTGCCTTCATCAGCCAGCAATTTGAGTTTGATTTTACGCGATGCGGCCAGTGAGATTTCAGAGATCGAAAAAAACGCACTGACGGCAATAAGGAAAAGTATTACTAAAATACTGTTTAACATATCTTTTCTGACCGTTGAGGCCAGATCCTCGGAAGGGAAGTGGATAACTCTTTTAATGTGGAATACATAAAAAACCGGTCCGAAGGCGCTGGACCGGCTATGACACAGCGTAGTATAGCGTAAATGTCTGTAAAGCCACCAGAGCGATAATTATTCTCGCCAGCGGCCTTATTCTTCAGGATTACGCCTGCGGGGGGAGGCAAACGCCAATCCCGCCGATACCGCAGTAGCCGTACGGGTTTTTGTGCAGGTACTGCTGATGATCGTCCTCGGCGTAGTAGAACGGTTTTGCCGTGGCGATCTCGGTGGTGATCTCGCGGGTATCGTTGGCCTCGTGCATCGCCTTCTGGAAGCGCGCCAGGCTGGCCTGCGCCGCTTCAAGCTGCTCCGGCGTCAGCGGGTAGATAGCCGAACGGTACTGCGTGCCGTGGTCGTTACCCTGCTGCATCCCTTGCGCCGGATCGTGATTCTCCCAGAAAACCTGCAGCAGCTGCTCATAGCTGATGACCTGCGGGTCATATACCACGCGCACCGCTTCCGCGTGCCCGGTCTCGCCGCTGCACACTTCACGATAGGTCGGGTTTGGCGTGTAACCGCCGGTATAGCCCGCCGCGGTGCTGTAGACCCCCGGCAATTGCCAGAACAGACGCTCGACGCCCCAGAAGCAGCCCATCGCGAACAGCGCTACCTCCATTCCTTCAGGAACGTTGGTCATTGAGTGGCCGTTAACGGCGTGGAGCGTTGCTACCGGCATCGGCGTGTTGCGCCCCGGCAGCGCATCCGCCTGGGCGACAAGATGCGTTTTATCAAATAGACTCACGGTTGGCCTCGCAATTTGTGGTTAAGGTTGTAACGTCACGTATCTTTTTAGACAATAAACACGCTCAATACGTCTAAATTTAAACATAAGAATTATTTGGGTTACCGTCACTTTTTCAACCCTTAGTTGTTAGGGTTTTGTTAAGCCGTGGAGCGGCACTTGCGTTTCCTTCGGGGGGAAACAAGGATATTCAGGAGAACACGTGCAACAAATCCGCCAGATATGCGTTACCAGCCTTTTGCTGGTCAGCGGGGTCGCCAGCGCAGCGAATGTGCGTTTGCAGGTTGAGGGGTTATCCGGGGAACTGGAAAAAAACGTCCGCGCCCAACTATCCACGATCCAGAGCGATGAAGTCACGCCGGACCGTCGTTTTCGCGCGCGCGTCGATGACGCCATCCGCGAGGGGCTGAAAGCGCTGGGTTACTATGAACCCACCATCGATTTCGATCTACGTCCGCCGCCCAAGAAAGGGCGCCAGGTACTGATTGCCAAAGTAACTCCCGGCGAGCCGGTGCGCATTGGCGGTACCGAGGTGATCCTGCGCGGCGGCGCGCGCACCGACCACGATTACCTGGATCTGCTGAAAACGCGTCCGGCAATTGGCACGGTGCTCAATCACAGCGACTATGACGGCTTCAAGAGCTCGCTCACCAAGGTGGCGCTGCGCAAAGGCTATTTCGATAGCGAGTTCAATAAAAGCCAGCTTGGCGTATCGCTCGATCGCCATCAGGCTTTCTGGGACATCGATTACAACAGCGGCGAGCGTTACCGCTTTGGCCCGGTAAGTTTTACCGGTTCGCAGATCCGCGAAGAGTACCTGCAAAACCTGGTGCCCTTTAAACAGGGTGATTATTACACCTCACAGGATTTGGCGGAGCTGAACCGCCGCCTGGCGGCGACCGGCTGGTTTAACTCGGTGGTCGTCGCGCCGCAGTTTGATAAATCACGTAAAACCAAGGTGCTGCCTCTGCAGGGCGTCGTTTCGCCACGCAAAGAGAACACCGTGGAAACCGGGATCGGTTATTCGACAGACGTCGGACCGCGAGTGAAAGCGACGTGGAAAAAGCCGTGGATGAACTCCTACGGCCACAGCCTGACCTCCAGCGTCAGCCTCTCCGCGCCGGAACAGCAGCTCGATTTCAGCTACAAAGTCCCGCTGTTAAAAAGCCCGCTTGAGCAGTATTACCTGATGCAGGGCGGTTTTAAGCGTACCGACCTTAACGATACCAAGGCCGACTCCACCACCCTGGCGCTGTCGCGCTATTGGGAGATGTCGAGCGGCTGGCAGCGCGCGATTAACCTGCGCTGGAGTCTGGACCACTTTACCCAGGCCAACGTCACCAATACCACCATGCTGCTTTATCCCGGCGTCTCGGTAAACCGCACCCGTTCCCGCGGCGGCCTGATGCCGACCTGGGGCGATTCTCAGCGCTATTCGGTGGACTACTCCAACACCATGTGGGGCTCGGACATTAACTTTATCGTCATGCAGGCGCAGGACGTGTGGATCCGCACCCTCTATGACCGCCACCGCTTCGTGGTGCGCGGCAACCTCGGCTGGATTGAAGCCGATGACTTCAGCAAAGTCCCGCCGGATCTGCGTTTCTTCGCCGGTGGCGACCGCAGCATTCGTGGTTATAAATACAAGTCGATTTCGCCGAAAGACGACGACGGCAAGCTGATCGGTGCGTCAAAGCTGGCGACAGGCTCGCTGGAGTATCAATACAACGTCACCGGGAAATGGTGGGGCGCGGCGTTTATCGATAGCGGCGAAGCGGTGAGCGATATCCGCAAAAGCGATTTTAAAACCGGCGCGGGCGTCGGCGTGCGCTGGCAGTCGCCGGTTGGGCCGATCAAGCTGGATATCGCCCGACCCATCGGCGACAAAGAAGAACACGGTTTACAGTTTTACATCGGTCTGGGGCCTGAATTATGAGTTTATGGAAGAAGATAAGCCTCGGCGTATTACTCTTTTTAGTGCTGCTGATCGGCGCGGTCGGCTTTTTAGTCGGCACCACTACCGGTTTGCATCTGGTACTGAAAGCGGCGGACCGCTGGGTGCCGGGACTGGAGATTGGCAAGGTCACCGGCGGCTGGCGCGACCTGACCTTACAGAACGTACGCTTCGAACAGCCGGGCGTGGCGGTGACGGCCGGCCAGTTCCATCTCGGCGTCAAGTTGCGCTGTCTGTGGGATAGCAGCCTGTGCGTTAATGATATCTCGCTGCGCGATATCTACGTCGCTATCGATACCAAAAAGATGCCGCCTTCGACGCCGGTAGAGGAAGAAGATTCCGGCCCGCTGAACCTGTCGACGCCATATCCTATTACCCTCAGCCGCGTGGCGCTGCATAACGTCAATGTCAAAATCGACGACACCGCCGTTTCGCTGCGCGATTTCTCCACCGGCCTGAACTGGCAGGAGAAAAACCTGACCCTGACGCCGACTTCGCTCCAGGGCTTGCTCATCGCCCTGCCGAAGGTGGCGAAAGTGGCGCAGGAGCAGGTCGTGGAGCCGAAAATCGACCATCCGAAACCGGAAGAGAAACCGCTCGGCGAGACGATGAAAGATCTGTTCTCGCAGCCGGTGCTGCCGGAAATGGTCGATGTGCATCTGCCGCTGAATCTTAATATTCAGGAGTTCCACGGCGAACAGCTGCGCCTGACTGGCGACACCGATATGACCGTCTACAACCTGCTGCTGAAGGTCAGCAGCATCGACGGGCAGATGAAGCTCGATGCGCTGGACGTCGATTCCGACCAGGGCAAGGTTACCGCTTCCGGCACCGCGCAACTGCAGGATAACTGGCCGGTTGATATCACCCTCGACAGCACGCTGAACATCGACCCGCTGAAAGGCGAGAAGGTGAAGCTGAAAGTAGGCGGCGAGCTGCGTAAAAAACTGCAGGTCGGCGTGGATTTAGCCGGCTCGGTGGCCATGACCCTGCGCGCCGAAGCGCAGCTGGCGGAAGCCGGTCTGCCGCTGAATATGGAAGTGAAGAGTAAACAGCTGTACTGGCCGTTTACCGGCGAGAAACAGTTCCAGGCGGATGATCTGCAGCTGAAATTCAGCGGCAAAATGACCGACTACACCATGGCGTTCAGTACCGCGGTGAAAGGGCAGTCGCTGCCGCCGGCTAAAATTACCCTTAATGCTAAAGGCAACGAACAGCAGGTAAATCTCGATAAGCTGACCGTGGCGGCGCTGGAGGGGAAAACTGAACTAAAAGCGTTGATCGACTGGCAGCAGGCGATCAGCTGGCGCGGTGAATTGACGCTCGATGGCATTAATACCGCCAAAGAGGTGCCGGACTGGCCGTCGAAGCTGAACGGGATTATCAAAACCCAGGGTAGCCTGTATGGCAGCAGCTGGCAGATGGCGGTTCCCGAGCTGAAAATTACCGGCAACGTGAAACAGAATAAAGTGGATGTCCACGGTTCGCTGCAGGGTAACAGCTATATGCAGTGGAAAGTGCCGGGACTGCATCTGGCGCTTGGCCCAAACAGCGCCGACGTAAAAGGCGAGCTGGGAGTGAAAGACCTCAACCTTGACGCCACCATCGACGCGCCGCATCTCGACAACGCGCTGCCGGGGCTTGGCGGCACGGCGAAAGGTCTGCTGAAGGTGCGCGGCACCATCGACGCGCCGCAGCTGCTGGCGGATATCACCGCTCGCGCCTTACGCTGGCAGGAACTGACGGTAGCCCAGGTCAACGTCAAAGGCGACGTGAAGTCCAGCGACCAGATTGGCGGTAATCTTGACGTACGCGTCGATCGCATCAGCCAGCCGGGCGTCAACATCAGCCTGGTGCAGCTGAATGCCAAAGGTACCGAGAAGCAGCATGATTTACAGCTGCGCGTACAGGGTGAGCCGGTGTCGGGCCAGCTGACGCTGGCGGGCAGCTTCGATCGTAAAGAGGAGCGCTGGAAGGGCACCCTGAGTAATACCCGTTTCCAGACGCCGGTCGGGCCGGTAGCGCTGACGCGCAACATTGCGCTGGATTATCGTAATCAGGAGCAGAAAATCAGCATCGGGCCGCACTGCTGGAGCAACCCGAACGCCGAACTGTGCGTACCGCAGACCATTGATGCCGGCGCCAGCGGGCGCGCGGTGGTCAATCTCAACCGTTTCGATCTGGCGATGCTGAAGCCGTTTATGCCGGAGGCGACCCAGGCAAGCGGCGTGTTTAGCGGTAACGCCGATGTCAGTTGGGACACCACCAAAGAGGGACTGCCTCAGGGCAAAGTCACCCTCAGCGGGCGCAACGTCAAAGTTACCCAGACGGTCAACGACGCGCCGCTGCCGGTGGCGTTCGATACGCTTAACCTCAGCGCCGACCTGCATAACAACCGGGCGCAGTTGGGCTGGCTGATACGCCTGACCAATAACGGCCAGCTTGATGGCCAGGTGGAAGTGACCGACCCGCAGGGGCGGCGTAACCTTGGCGGCAACGTCAACATCAGCAACTTCTCGCTGGCGATGATTAACCCGATCTTCGCTCGCGGCGAGAAAGCGGAAGGCAAGCTTAATGCCCGTCTGCGTCTGGGCGGTAATCTGCAGAGCCCGCAGCTGTTTGGCCAGATGCAGTTGAGCGGCGTCGATATCGACGGCAACTTTATGCCGTTTGATATGCAGCCGAGCCAGCTGGCGATGAACTTCAACGGGACTCGCTCGACCCTGCAGGGGACGGTGAATACCAAACAGGGACAGATTGCGCTGAGCGGCAACGCCGACTGGACGCAAATCGATAACTGGCGCGCGCAGATTGCGGCGAAGGGCAGCCGGGTGCGCATTACCGTGCCGCCGATGGTCCGCCTGGATGTTTCTCCGGATGTGGTGTTTACCGCGACGCCAAGCCTGTTTAACCTCGATGGCCGCGTTGACGTACCGTGGGCGCGCATCGTCGTGAACGAGGTGCCGGAGAGCGCGGTGGGCGTCTCTTCCGATGAGGTGATGCTGGATAAAGATCTGAAACCGATCAAGCCGCAGAGCGCCGGTATTCCGATCAACAGCAACCTGACGATTCACGTCGGCAACAACGTGCGTCTGGACGCTTTCGGCCTGAAAGCGCGTCTGACCGGCGATCTGAAAGTGGCGCAGGATAAGCAGGGGCTGGGGCTCAACGGCCAGATTAATATTCCGGAAGGCCGTTTCCACGCTTACGGTCAGGACCTGATCGTGCGTAAAGGCGAGCTGCTGTTCTCCGGGCCGCCGGATCAGCCGCTGCTTAATATCGAAGCGATTCGTAACCCGGAAGCCACCGAAGACGACGTGATCGCCGGCGTTCGTGTCACCGGTTCTGCCGATCAGCCGAAGGCCGAGATCTTCTCCGACCCGGCAATGTCGCAGCAGGAGGCGCTTTCTTATCTGCTGCGCGGTCAGGGTTTAGGCAGCGAACAGAGCGATAGTGCGGCGATGACCTCAATGCTTATTGGAATGGGGGTTGCACAAAGTGGTCAGGTTGTGGGTAAAATCGGCGAGACGTTTGGCGTAAGCAATTTGGCGCTGGATACCCAGGGGGTAGGCGACTCCTCCCAGGTGGTGGTCAGCGGCTATGTGCTGCCGGGTCTTCAGGTAAAATACGGCGTCGGCATCTTCGACTCTTTGGCGACGCTTACCCTGCGTTATCGCCTGATGCCTAAGCTATATATGGAAGCGGTGTCTGGCGTAGACCAGGCTCTCGATTTGCTCTATCAGTTTGAGTTTTAGCAATGCGAATATTTGTTTACGGCAGTTTACGACGCAAACAAGGCAACAGCCACTGGATGACCAACGCCCAGTTGCTGGGCGCTCATAGTGTCGACGATTATCAGCTGTACAGCCTGGGCCACTATCCAGGCGCGGTGCCGGGCGAGGGCACAGTACATGGTGAAGTGTATCGTATCGACGCATCAACGCTGGCCGAGCTGGATGCGCTGCGCACCAAGGGCGGTGAATACGCGCGCCATCTGATCCAAACGCCTTACGGCAGCGCGTGGATGTATGTCTACCAGCGCTCCGTCGAGGGGTTTGCGCAGATTGAGAGCGGAAACTGGTTGGACAGAGACCAGTAATTGAAAACGACAACGCCACCTTCGGGTGGCGTTGTTTTTTTACCTTGTGGCCATCAGCTGTCAGCGTATATTCCTCGTTTAATCGCTATACCATTACCACAAATGAAAATGACTCTTGACAAGCAACAGAAGGGCCGCCAGCGTGGTGAGTGCGAGAAACGACAACCGCCGTGTTAGGGTGCTGAACATTATGTTATCTCCTGTAATGGGGTGTTGGCGGCGACTCGCGTGAGGTAACCTCTTACCGCCGTTCGCAGCGCCAGCCAGTCACGTACGCTTTGTGACAAACAGCGGGCAACTGGGCCGATAAGCTCCAGGATTACCAGCGTTCCGCTGAAGCAAAGTAGTAAGAGAGACAACATGTCCAGTGAATCGCGAAGCAACCACCAAAAATCCCTGCCTGACTTGTAGGGGTTATTTAACTCCATGCCAAGTACGAGTAAGTACAGCACCAGCGCGATGCCATAGAACAGGTTATAGAGTAGCGACATTTGCCGGTCGCCGGGATAACAGGAATGATTTTTCAGAAAAGCGCCCCCGTCGCTGACGTTGTATAACGCATGGATGTCGTTATTTTCCCGTTGGTAAACGGCGACTATCCGATCGCCGATAGCGAGAAAGGGCGGTTGACGGCGGTAAAAAAGGGGATGCAGGCCGAAATTGGCGAAACCGATCTGCCAGAAGAAAGCCAGCGGCGCAGCATCGCATTGCATCCCAACACCGTGGTATTCCCGCGTTGGGGTTCCCGTGAACCACTTCTTAAAAATGATATTGCTAATTTTTCCCGTCCTGAGGGCATAGCGTTGCGGAAGCGTTTCGGTAAAAGCCAGCGCCACTGACGATCGACCGGCGGCGTTGCCTGTATCGCCTGACAAAATGAGAAGTCGCCGCGGCGCGCCAAATTCATCTTCGCCAGCAGATCGCGCATATCGGGGAGGCGTTTTAACGCCGGGCGAAACAGTAGCTCGCAGAGGCCAGACAGCAGCGCGATTAACGCCAGTACCGCGATAATGCCGAAGCCCATCTTTCCCCATTCTGAATCGATGTAAATGACAGGGATGAGCGTTGCGATGAGGACCAGTAGGCTAACCAACAGCAGCGGCCGGGCCCATGGCTTTGCTAATTGGTCAGGTTCAAGTAGCGTTGTGCCGTCGCTCAACCAGTGGATCCAGTAGCAACCGTTACGCAAGCGGCGGGCGCCGATGTGCAGGGGGTAGTTAAGCTGCAGGCGGTCAAAAAGCGTGGGATCGCTAAAATGGCGTTTATTGGTATAAAAGACATGCTCGCCAGCAATGAGGCGCAAATAGGTTTGCCCTTCAGAGGCTGCTGTGGTGAAACCGGAATAGTTCAGGGTGAAATAGCGAGTGCTTTTCACGGGGTACCCTCCATGGTGATATTGCGGCAATCCGTGCCGCAGTCAGGCAGGGGATGACCCTGCCTGAGACAGAATTACTTCTGTTTAGCGCGCTCGAAGGAAGCAACGATTTCAGCTTTCGCCGCTTCAGCGTTGTCCCAACCGTCGACTTTAACCCACTTGCCTTTTTCCAGATCTTTGTAGTGCTCGAAGAAGTGAGTGATCTGGGCTTTCAGCAGTTCCGGCAGGTCGTTCACATCTTTGATGTGATCGTATTCTTTGCTCAGCTTGGTGTGCGGTACCGCAACCAGCTTGGCATCTTCACCGGATTCGTCGGTCATTTTCAGTACGCCAACCGGACGGCAGCGGATAACTGAGCCTGGCTGCAGCGGGTACGGGGTCGGGACCAGCACGTCAACCGGGTCGCCGTCCAGAGACAGGGTGTGGTTGATGTAGCCGTAGTTGCACGGATAGAACATCGCAGTGGACATGAAACGGTCAACAAACAGCGCGCCGCTCTCTTTGTCAACTTCGTATTTGATTGGGTCTGCGTTAGCTGGGATTTCGATAACGACGTAGATGTCTTCCGGCAGCTCTTTGCCCGCAGGTACGTTGAGTAAGCTCATGTCTGTTTCCTTTAAAAATGTTTGGCAAACAAGTGCCCGGTATTATAGCCAACTCACATCGAATGTCTTCGCTTCTTTTTGCCCTGATGCAGGGGGAAGCGTCTGAATTTCTCCTCATCAGATAACCCTAAAATCCATAAAGATAGCTACATTCTGAATAAAATTGTGTAAACGCTTTCATTATCGCGAACGGCGGTTATCCAGAAGACAAATTTTCGCCATTGGCGCAGGCCATGCCGTTGGGCGGGAAGCCTTATCGCCGCTCAGCTCAGATAAATCGCAGTAATTAACATTTTATTTACTTTTTCGAAGTGTGATGTAACGCATTCAGTTACATAACGGATTGTCTATAGTTTGTTCGCAGGTGAGCATTTAACCAACAATAACCCTACGAGGATCATCTTATGTGGAAGCGCTTACTTCTTGTCACCGCGGTTTCGGCAGCTATGTCGTCTATGGCGATGGCCGCCAACCTGACCGTAGGATTTTCGCAGGTCGGCTCTGAGTCGGGCTGGCGGGCGGCCGAAACGAATGTTGCTAAGGAAGAAGCGGCGAAGCGTGGCATCACTCTGAAGATTGCCGACGGTCAGCAAAAACAGGAAAACCAGATTAAAGCCGTGCGCTCGTTCATTGCCCAGGGCGTGGACGCGATCTTTATCGCGCCGGTGGTGGCGACCGGTTGGGAGCCGGTACTGAAAGAAGCGAAAGAGGCCAATATCCCGGTGTTCCTCCTCGACCGTTCGATCGACGTTAAAGATAAGTCGCTGTATATGACCACGGTCACCGCCAACAACGTGCTGGAAGGGCAACTGATTGGCGACTGGTTGGTGAAAACCGTCGATGGCAAGCCGTGTAACGTTGTGGAGCTCCAGGGCACCGTGGGCGCCAGCGTCGCTATCGATCGTAAGAAAGGCTTCGCCGAGGCGATTGCCAAAGCCCCCAACATCAAGATTATCCGCTCGCAGTCCGGCGACTTCACCCGCAGTAAGGGGAAAGAGGTGATGGAGAGCTTTATCAAAGCGGAGAATAACGGCAAGAACATCTGCATGGTCTACGCCCACAACGATGACATGGTCATTGGCGCGATCCAGGCCATTAAAGAGGCCGGGCTGAAGCCGGGCAAAGATATCCTCACCGGTTCTATCGACGGCGTGCCGGATATTTATAAAGCCATGATCGCCGGCGAGGCGAATGCCAGCGTCGAGCTGACGCCGAATATGGCCGGTCCGGCGTTTGATGCGCTGGAAAAATACAAAAAAGACGGCACCCTGCCTGAGAAGCTGACCATTACCAAATCGACCCTCTACCTGCCGGATACGGCAAAAGAAGAGTTAGAGAAGAAGAAAAATATGGGTTACTAAGCCTTCATGAAAATGCCGGGGGCGCTACGCTTGCCCGGCCTACATTTCGCTCTTTTGTAGGCCGGATAAGCGCAGCGCCATCCGGCGTGATGCAGGGGGAACCATGACCAGCGACCAACACCAGGAGATCCTTCGTACCGAAGGACTCAGTAAATTCTTCCCCGGCGTGAAGGCGCTGGATAACGTCAATTTCAGCCTGCGGCGTGGCGAAATCATGGCCCTGCTGGGCGAAAACGGCGCCGGAAAATCGACGCTGATTAAAGCGCTCACCGGCGTGTACCATGCCGAACGCGGAGCGATTTGGCTGGAAGGCCAGCAAATTTCGCCGAAAAACACCGCCCACGCTCAGCAGTTGGGTATCGGTACCGTCTACCAGGAAGTTAACCTGCTGCCGAATATGTCGGTGGCGGATAATTTGTTTATTGGTCGCGAGCCGAAGCGCTTTGGCCTGCTGCGGCGCAAAGAGATGGAAAAGCGCGCCACCGCGCTGATGGCCTCTTACGGCTTCTCGCTCGACGTGCGCGAACCGCTGAACCGTTTTTCGGTGGCGATGCAGCAAATCGTCGCTATCTGCCGGGCCATCGACCTGTCGGCGAAAGTACTAATCCTCGATGAACCGACCGCCAGCCTCGACACTCAGGAAGTGGAAATGCTGTTCACCCTGATGCGCCAGCTGCGCGATAACGGCGTCAGCCTGATTTTTGTGACCCATTTTCTCGACCAGGTCTATGCCGTCAGCGACCGTATTACCGTGCTGCGCAACGGCAGCTTCGTCGGCTGTCGGGAGACCCGCGAGCTGCCGCAAATCGAACTGGTCAAAATGATGCTGGGGCGCGAGCTGGACCATCAGGCGCTGCAGCGCGCCGGGCGCACGCTGCTCAGCGATAAGCCGGTGGCGGCGTTTGAAGATTTTGGCAAGAAGGGCACGATTGCGCCGTTTACTCTGCAGGTGCGGCCGGGCGAGATCGTCGGCCTGGCCGGGCTGTTGGGATCCGGTCGTACCGAAACGGCGGAGGTCATCTTCGGCATCAAGCCCGCCGACAGCGGTAAAGCGTGGATCAAGGGCAAGCCGCAAACGCTGCGCTCGCCGCATCAGGCCTCCTGCCTCGGCATTGGCTTCTGCCCGGAAGACCGCAAAACCGACGGCATCATCGCCGCTGCTTCGGTGCGGGAAAATATCGTGCTGGCGTTGCAGGCGCAGCGCGGCTGGCTGCGGCCGATCCCGCGTCGTGAACAGCATGAGATTGCCGAACGCTTTATTCGCCAGTTAGGTATCAGGACGCCCAGCGCTGAACAGCCAATCGAATTTCTCTCCGGCGGCAACCAGCAGAAGGTATTGCTGTCGCGCTGGCTGCTGACCAAACCCCAGTTCTTGATCCTCGATGAGCCGACACGCGGTATCGACGTCGGCGCCCACGCCGAGATTATTCGTCTGATAGAAACCCTCTGCGCCGATGGCCTGGCGCTACTGGTTATCTCCTCGGAGCTTGAAGAACTGGTGGGCTACGCCGACCGGGTGATTATCATGCGCGATCGCCAGCAGGTAGCGGAAATCCCGCTCGCCGAGCTATCGGTCCCGGCGATCATGAACGCGATTGCGGCATAAGGAGCCCAGCATGATGCCCAGAACTGTTTCACAAAGCGGACAGCCAAAACGGCGCTTTAGCTGGCCGAAAGGAATGCCGCAAATTATCGCGCTATTGCTGGTACTGGCGGTGGATAGCCTGGTGGCGCCGCATTTCTTCCAGATTCTGCTGCAGGATGGGCGGCTGTTCGGCAGCCCGATTGACATTCTCAACCGCGCGGCGCCGGTGGCGCTGCTGGCGATTGGCATGACGCTGGTCATCGCCACCGGCGGCATCGATCTGTCGGTTGGCGCGGTGATGGCCATCGCCGGGGCGACCGCCGCCTCGATGACCGTCGCCGGGCACAGCCTGCCGGTAGTGCTGCTCGCCGCGTTAGGCGCAGGCGCGCTGGCCGGCCTGTGGAACGGCATTCTGGTGGCCGTGCTGAAGATCCAGCCCTTCGTGGCCACGCTTATCCTGATGGTTGCCGGGCGCGGCGTCGCGCAGCTGATTACCTCCGGGCAGATAGTCACCTTTGATTCGCCGGCGCTTTCCTGGCTCGGCAGCGGCTCCCTGTTGCTACTGCCGACGCCGGTGATTATCGCCGTCGCAACGCTGCTGCTGTTCTGGCTGTTTACCCGCCGGACCGCGCTCGGCATGTTTATTGAAGCGGTGGGGATCAATATCCGCGCGGCGAAAAATGCCGGGGTGAACACCCGCATCGTGGTGATGCTGGCCTATGTACTAAGCGGCATTTGCGCGGCGATTGCCGGCATTATCGTGGCGGCGGATATCCGCGGCGCCGACGCCAACAACGCCGGATTGTGGCTGGAGCTGGACGCCATCCTGGCGGTGGTGATCGGCGGCGGTTCGCTAATGGGCGGGCGCTTCAATCTGCTGCTGTCGGTGGTGGGGGCGTTGATTATCCAGGGGATGAACACCGGGATTTTACTCTCCGGTTTCCCGCCGGAGCTCAACCAGGTGGTGAAAGCGGTGGTGGTGCTGTGCGTACTGATCGTTCAGTCGCCGCGCTTTATCGGTCTACTGAAAGGGGTACGCGGCCGTGATAAAACGTAATTTACCTTTGATGATTACCCTCGCGGTATTCGTGCTGGGCTATCTCTACTGCCTGACCCAGTTTCCGGGGTTTGCTTCGACGCGGGTGATTTGCAATATCCTGACCGATAACGCTTTCCTTGGCATTATCGCCGTTGGCATGACCTTCGTGATCCTCAGCGGCGGAATCGATCTGTCGGTCGGGTCGGTGATTGCCTTCACCGGCGTGTTTCTCGCCAAAGCGATCGGCTTTTGGGGGATCTCGCCGCTGCTGGCCTTTCCGCTGGTACTGGCCATGGGCTGCGCCTTTGGCGCGTTTATGGGATTGCTGATCGATGCGCTGAAGATCCCGGCATTTATCATCACCCTCGCCGGTATGTTTTTCCTGCGCGGCGTGAGCTATCTGGTCTCGGAAGAGTCGATTCCTATTAACCATCCGCTGTATGACACTCTGTCCGGGCTGGCGTGGAGCATCCCCGGCGGCGGCCGCCTGAGCGCGATGGGGCTGCTGATGCTGCTGGTGGTGGTGCTGGGCATTTTCCTCGCCCACCGTACCCGCTTTGGCAATCAGGTTTATGCTATCGGCGGCAACGCCACGTCGGCCAATTTGATGGGCATTTCCACGCGTAGTACCACTATTCGCATCTATATGCTGTCGACCGGCCTGGCGACGCTTGCCGGCATCGTCTTCTCTATCTACACCCAGGCGGGCTACGCGCTGGCGGGCGTCGGCGTGGAGCTGGACGCTATCGCCTCGGTGGTGATAGGCGGCACGCTGCTGAGCGGCGGCGTCGGAACGGTGCTGGGGACGCTGTTCGGCGTGGCGATTCAGGGGCTTATTCAGACCTACATCAACTTTGACGGTACGCTCAGTTCATGGTGGACGAAGATTGCCATCGGTATCCTGCTGTTTATCTTCATTGCGCTGCAGCGCGGGCTGACGGTGCTGTGGGAAAATCGCCAGAATGCGGCGGTGACTCGCGTGGGTGGGGCGGTGAATCGCTGACAGGGAGCTCCCTTCCCGCAAGGCGGGAAGGGAAGGCAGAAATTAAGCGTCCGGGAACTCTTTAATGAAGTTCTCGACGTCTTCTACCATGTGGTCGTTGCCGACAAAGAACGAACGGCGCTGGTGCAGGCTTTCCGGGATGATATCGAGAATACGCTCTTTACCATCGCTGGCTTTGCCGCCCGCCTGTTCCGCCAGCATCGCCATCGGGTTGCATTCGTACAGTAAACGCAGTTTCCCTTGCGGGTGGCTGGCGGTGCTCGGATACAGGTAGATGCCGCCTTTCAGCAGGTTACGGTGGAAGTCGGCCACCAGAGAACCGATATAGCGCGAGGTGTACGGGCGCTGGGTCTCTTTATCTTCTTCCTGACAGTACTTGATGTACTTCTTCACGCCCATCGGGAACTTGATGTAGTTACCTTCGTTGATGGAGTAGGTTTTGCCTTTCTCCGGGAAGCGCATCCGCTCCTGGCTCAGGCAGAAGACGCCGAGTGACGGGTCGTAGGTAAAGGCGTGCACGCCGCAGCCGGTGGTGTAGACCAGCATGGTGGAGGAGCCGTAAACCACATAACCCGCGGCAACCTGTTTGTTACCCGGCTGCAGGAAGTCTTCTTCGGTGACCGGCGTACCGACCGGCGTGACGCGGCGGTAGATAGAGAAGATAGTCCCCACGGAGACGTTAACGTCAATGTTGGAGGAGCCATCCAGCGGATCCATCAGCACAACGTATTTGGCGTGTTCGCACCCTTCGAAGACCACGATTTCATCTTCTTCTTCCGAGGCGATACCGGCGACGATATCACGTGCGCGCAGTGCAGCTTTTAATTTTTCATTCGCGAACAGGTCCAGCTTCTGCTGAACTTCACCCTGAACGTTTTCCGCACCGCTGGCACCCAGGATATCGACCAGACCGGCCTTATTGATATCGCGGTGGATGATCTTGGCGCCCAGTTTTATTGCCGACAACAAAGCAGTCAGCTCACCGGTAGCGTGGGAGAACTCGTGCTGCTTTTCGACAATAAATTCACCTAACGTTTTCATAACTCGTTCCCTGCATTTTTATGTTGAGTAAAACGAACGCAACAATCTTAACAAATAATAAAAAAACTGCGCACAGGTGAATCGCGCCAGCAAATGCAGATTTGCCTGAAATGCATTTCTCAGGGGGCATACATATGGGTAAAATGCGGGTCAGATTAATGAGGGAAGTAACGAATGCGCATTCATATTTTAGGAATCTGTGGCACGTTTATGGGGGGGCTGGCAATGCTGGCACGTTCCCTCGGGCATCAAGTAACCGGCTCGGATGCTAACGTTTATCCGCCAATGAGCACCCTGCTGGAAAATCAGGGTATCGATCTGATTCAGGGCTACGACGCCAGCCAACTGGACCCGCAGCCGGACCTGGTGATTATCGGTAACGCCATGACCCGCGGTAATCCGTGCGTCGAAGCGGTGCTGGAAAACAACATTCCGTACATGTCCGGCCCGCAGTGGCTGCACGACTTCGTCCTGCGCGACCGCTGGGTGCTGGCCGTTGCCGGTACCCACGGTAAAACCACCACCGCCGGCATGGCGACATGGATCCTCGAAGCCTGCGGCTATAAGCCGGGCTTCGTTATCGGCGGCGTACCGGGGAACTTCGATGTTTCCGCACGCCTGGGCGACAGCCCGTTCTTCGTGATTGAAGCCGACGAATATGACTGCGCCTTCTTCGACAAGCGTTCTAAGTTCGTTCACTACTGCCCGCGCACGCTGATCCTCAATAACCTTGAGTTTGACCACGCGGATATCTTTGACGACCTGAAAGCGATTCAGAAACAGTTCCACCACCTGGTGCGCATCGTGCCGGGCAAAGGCAAGATTATTCTGCCGGAGAGCGACATCAACCTGAAGCAGGTGATGGCGATGGGCTGCTGGAGCGAACAGGAGCAGGTGGGCGAACAGGGGCACTGGCAGGCGAAGAAACTCAACGCCGATGCCTCGCAGTGGGAAGTCCTGCTCGACGGCGAAAAGGTCGGCGAGGTGAACTGGGCGCTGGTCGGCGAGCATAATATGCACAACGGCCTGATGGCGATTGCCGCGGCGCGTCATGTCGGCGTGGTGCCGGCGGATGCCGCTAACGCGCTGGGCAGCTTTATCAACGCCCGCCGCCGCCTTGAGCTGCGCGGCGAAGCCAACGGTGTGACCGTCTACGACGATTTTGCCCACCATCCGACGGCCATTCTCGCGACGCTGCAGGCGCTGCGCGGCAAAGTCGGCGGCACCGCGCGTATTCTGGCGGTGCTGGAGCCACGTTCCAACACCATGAAAATGGGCGTCTGTAAAGACGATCTGGCGCCGTCTCTCGGCCGCGCCGATGAAGTCTTCCTGCTGCAGCCGCAGCATATCCCGTGGCAGGTGGCGGAAGTGGCGGAAGCCTGCGTACAGCCGGCGCACTGGAGCGCCGACGTTGATACGCTGGTGGATATGATCGTGAAAACCGCGCATCCGGGCGACCATATTCTGGTGATGAGCAACGGCGGTTTCGGCGGTATTCATCAGAAGCTGCTGGATAAACTGGCGCAAAAAGCGGCCGCGGCAGAGTAAGCGCGAACGCCTCCGGTTACTGCCCTCCGCGTGAGGGCAGTTTTGTTTTCGCCACCAGGGATTGTGTGATGCTGACCTGTGAAAAAGTCATTTCTACCGACTCGCCCCATTTCGCCGCGCTTGACGCGCTGTACGCCCGTGCCTTTCCGTGGCACGAACAGCGTGAAAGCGACGCCAAACTTCAGGCGTTGAGCAACCCGCACTATGCGCTGGAAGCGTGGTTTGATAACGGGGTATTTATTGGCCTGAGCGGCTGCTGGCAGTTTGCCGGTTATAGCTATATCGAACATCTGGCGATTGACGACACCCTGCGTTCGCGCGGCTATGGCAAACAACTGCTGGCGCAGATCCTGACGCGCGCGCCGCTGACTATTCTGGAAATCGATCCGCTCACCAGCGAAATCGCCCATAAACGGCTGCGCTTTTACCAGTCGATGGGATTCCATGCCAATGCCTGGGCGCACCGCCATCCGACCTATCATCAAGGGATCGACGATCATGAACTGCTGGTGTTGAGCTATCCGCAGCCGATCGATGTGGCGCGGTATCAGCAGTTTGCCGAGGATTTAGGGCACGAGGTCATGAGGTAAGGTTTGCGATGCGCTGACCGGAGCTAGCCACCGGATACCGATTCGTAGCCCGGATAAGGCGCAACGCGCCGCCATCCGGGAGATGGCGGTTAGCGTGGGAACTAGCCTTCGTTCTCGGCCAGTTCGCGCAGATACTGGAAGATCAGGCGCGCGGATTTCGGCGGCTTGTTGCCTTCTTTCTCTTTTTTGGCATTGCGGATCAGTGAGCGCAGCTGCTGACGATCAGCGTCTGGCCACAGGTTCAATACCTCTACGACCGCATCATCGCCATTATCAATCAGGCGATCGCGGATTTGTTCCAGCTTATGGAACAGCGCCACCTGCTGGTTGTGACGGTTCTTCAGCTTATCCAGCGCCTGGCGAATCGGATCGACGTCGCGATTACGCAGCATTTTACCAATCAGCTGCAGCTGGCGGCGGCGGCCTTCTTTCTTGATACGCTGGGCGAGTTCAATGGCGTCGCGCAGGTCGGTATCGAGCGGCAGCTTATCCAGCGCGTTCTTACCGAGGTCTACCATTTCCGCGCCAAGACGCTTCAGTTCTTCCGCGTCGCGCTTAATTTCACTCTTGCTGACCCAGATAATTTCATCATCTTCATCTTCAACGTCATCACCGGGCACGTCGTCGAGCCAGTCTTCGGGCTGCTTTGTCATCTCAGGCTCCTTAAAAAAGAGGCTAATGTTACCAGTTAAGGCGCGCACTGAAAAACGGTTCTCTGTTAGACTTCAGTTAACTCCTTCTTACATTATGGCATTAGCAATGAAAGTCATCTCTCAAGTTGCACAGCAGCGTAAGACGCTGGAAGAAGCCGTTAGTACGGCACTGGAACTGGCGGCAGGCAAATCCGACGGTGCGGAAGTCTCCGTCAGCAAGACCACCGGCATCGGCGTCAGCACCCGCTACGGTGAGGTGGAGAATGTTGAATTCAATAGCGACGGCGCGCTTGGCATCACCGTTTATCATCAAAATCGTAAAGGCAGCGCCTCTTCGACTGACCTGAGCCCGGACGCTATCGCGCGTACCGTGCAGGCGGCGCTGGATATCGCGCGTTACACTTCGCCGGACCCGTTTGCCGGCGTGGCGGATAAAGAACTGCTGGCCTTTGACGCCCCGGATCTGGACCTGTTCCATCCGGCGGAGGTCTCCCCCGATGAAGCCATCGAGCTGGCCGCCCGCGCCGAGCAGGCCGCCCTGCAGGCCGACAAACGCATTACCAATACCGAAGGCGGCAGCTTCAACAGCCACTATGGAATTAAAGTGTTCGGTAACAGCTATGGCATGCTCCAGAGCTATTGCTCTACCCGCCACTCGCTCTCCAGCTGCGTGATTGCCGAAGAAAACGGCGATATGGAACGCGACTACGCCTACACCATTGGCCGCGCCCTTGGCGATTTACAGACCCCGGAGTGGGTCGGCAACGAATGCGCCCGCCGCACCTTGTCGCGCCTGGCGCCGCGTAAGCTGTCGACGATGAAAGCGCCGGTTATCTTCGCCAACGAAGTCGCGACCGGGCTGTTTGGCCATCTGGTCGGGGCGATTGCCGGCGGCGCGGTCTACCGTAAATCGACCTTCCTGCTCGACTCCCTCGGCAAACAGATCCTGCCGGAGTGGCTGACCATCGAAGAACATCCACATCTGCTGAAGGGGCTGGCCTCCACGCCGTTCGACAGCGAAGGCGTGCGCACCGAACGTCGCGACATCATCAAAGACGGCGTGCTGACCCAGTGGCTACTGACCAACTATTCCGCGCGCAAGCTGGGTATGAAAAGCACCGGCCACGCCGGCGGCATCCATAACTGGCGCATCAACGGCCGCGGCCTGAGTTTTGCAAAGATGCTTAAAGAGATGGGCACCGGGCTTGTGGTCACCGAATTGATGGGGCAGGGTGTCAGTGGCGTGACCGGCGACTACTCGCGCGGCGCATCCGGTTTCTGGGTAGAAAACGGCGAGATTCAGTATCCGGTCAGTGAGATCACCATCGCCGGAAATCTGAAAGAAATGTGGCGTAATATTGTCACCGTCGGCGACGATATCGAAACGCGCAGCAATATTCAGTGTGGTTCCGTGCTGCTGCCGGAGATGAAAATCGCCGGTCAATGACCTGTGTGCCGGGCGCGTCCTGCCGCGCCCGCTTGATATCTTCATAATAAAAAGGAAGTGAGCAATGCGTAAAAAACTGTTAGCGATGCTGGCCGTCTCTGCTTTTGCGCTCGGTTCGGCATCGGCGTTCGCCGACCTTGGCGAAGACATGGACACCCTTGCGGAAAATCTGCAGGTGGTACAGAAAACCTCAGACATTGGCGAGCTGAAAGCGGCGCTGAATAAGATGCGTACCGCTGCGGTTGACGCCCAGAAAGAGACGCCGCCAAAACTGGAAGGCAAAGCGGCCGATAGCCCGGAGATGAAAGATTTCCGCCACGGTCTGGAGACGTTGGTCGGCCAGATCGACGGCGCGCTGAAGTTAGCTGACGCCGGTAAGCTGAAAGAGGCGCAGGCCGCCGCGGAGGACTTCAAAACTACCCGCAATACCTACCATAAGAAGTATCGCTAATCGCCGTTTTCGGGAGGCGTCAGCCGATGTCTCCCGCCTAAAAACCTACCTGTATCACATTTTTCCCTTTTCTTTTTCCGGTCTTTCTGCGGTCGTTTTCCGCTAAACCTCGATCATAGTTGTGATGCGCATCACGTCATATCGCCTGTTTTTACATTTATCCGGCGAATATGTGGAGTCGATCACCTAAGCCTTCTCCCTTTCCACTTCGAAGTGGAAAACAACTCGCTACAAACTCCTGACCCCCGGCGCTACTTTGGATTCCAGAGACATCAGCGGGGTAACACAAGTGAATAACGGAGCGGTAATAAACGACGTAGGGGAGCAGGCGGCGCAGACCGAACGCCTGGCTGACAAGATGTTACAGCAGGTATTCGCCCTGTTAAGCCGTCACGACATCGTCCCTAACGACGTTCAGGAGCAAATGCTGACTTCCCACGTGCGGGCCATGGCCCACCGGTCAATCAGCGGCGAACCGCTACCGGAAGTGGATGCCAGTCTGTTCGAAGAAATTTCTGAAGATTCAATGATGCTGGCCCGCGAAGTGGTCGCACAGTTCGGCAACCTGCCTGATGAAGAGGCCTGGTTGTTGTCCGTCCACTTCGAAGTCGCAAAAGAAAACCTGTAAGGAGCAAAACATGGAACAAATCACCGTAGTTATTGGCGACCGTCTGGGTAAAGGACAAAAAGTCGCGGCAGGCGCAGAAAAAGCCGGCGCACGTGCAGTGGTCGTCCCTGGCGTTGCTGCAGATATGAAACTTGGCGACATGATGAAAGCGGAAAACGCCTCTTTCGGCATCTCCTTCTGCGGTAGCGGCGGCGCAGGCGCCATCACCGCACAGACCAAGTACGGTTACAAAGCAAAATACGGCATGCGTTCTATTGAAGAGGGCGTCACCGCCATCAACGAAGGCTGCAACGTACTGGGCTTCGGCTTCATGGATAAAGAAGAGCTGGGCGAGCGCCTGGTTGAAGCCTGGAAAAAGAAATACGGCGCATAAGTATGAAAGAGCAATTCACCACCACGGTGAGGGTTGCAGGCAAAGGCGAAAGCAAATCACGGGCCTTCGCCGATGCCCTGAACCATGTGCAGGCTGCGGTGATGAAATCATCATCGCGCATCCTACTGCGTATTGAGCCACAGGACGTGACGGTTGTTCATGCGCGCGAAGCGGTACGAAAAGAGGCGTTTCTGTTCATCTTTTTGCGCCGTGAACGACGGACCTACAGCGTGGAGCTGGACGTCACCGTCAACGTGACCGCCATCGATCTCGATAAAGTGGATTTCGTCACGCAAACCTGATTGTTACCAAAGGGTCAGACTATGTTCCTGATAATTTTAATAAAATCGCTCATCATCGGCGGCCTGGTCGGCGTCGGCGTGGGCGCCGGAGCGGCACGCATGTTTCACGCGCCCACCACGCAAGGGATGGGGGCGTTTCGTACCTTGGGCGAGCTGAATTCCTGCGAAGGCGATCCGGCTTCTCACTTCTCTTTTGGTCTCGGCTTCTTCTTTAACGCCTGGGCCTCTTCCGTTGCAGCAGGCTCCTTCACCCAGGACGTTGACCACCGCATTATCCCGAACTGGGGAGCGGCGGCGTTGATGGTGAAAAATCGTAACGTTGGCGAAACGCTACACGATCCGAAAAAAATGGCCATTGCCTGCGGCATCATCGGCATGATCGTCGTCGCCTTCCTTAACCTGACCGCCTCTTCCGTACCGGAAGCGCTGCAGGTCACCGCCGTTAAGGTATTGGTTCCGGCGGCAAACCTGCTGGTGAACACCGTGATGCCGGTGATTTTCTGGCTGGCGGCTATCGATGCCGGTAAGAAATCAGGCTTCTGGGCGACGATTTTCGGCGGCGCGGCGCAGCTGATTATGGGGAACGCCGTACCGGGTCTGGTACTGGGGATCCTGATCGGTAAAGGCGTAGAAGAGAGCGGCTGGAACCGGGTAACCAAAGTGATGATGATCGCCATTGTCGCGTTGTTCGTCCTCAGCGGCTTCTTCCGCGGCTTCGACATGAAGATGCTCGAATCCTTCCATCTGACCGTGCCGAACTGGCTGGACATGATCCACAACTCACTCAGCGGCAAGTAACGGGAGCCTGATAATGGAACAGAATAAAGGTTTTTGGTATGCCGACTGGTCGTTCCCGATCTTTGTTGGCCTGCTCTCCTCCGGCGTCTTCGCCGGGACGCACATGTACTACCTGTACGGCATCGGCGCATTTAACGAAGTGGCCTTCGTGGCGATGTTGAAGGCAGGGATTGATACCGGCGCGTACGGCGCGGTGGCGGCATTCGGCGCGAGCTTCCTGTTCGCCCGCATCATCGAAGGTTCGCTGGTGGGGATTCTGGATATCGGCGGCGCCATCCAGACCGGTATCGGCCTCGGCGTGCCGGCGCTACTGCTTGGCGCGGGCTTTGTCTTCCCGGTGGCGAACTTCGCCGCGTCGCTGGCAACCGGCCTGATCCTCGGCCTGGCGGTCGGCTACATCATCATTCTGGCGCGTAAGTTCACCATCAACCAGAGCGACTCCACCTACGGCGCCGACGTGATGATGGGGGCCGGTAACGCCTCCGGCCGCTTCCTCGGTCCATTGATCATCCTCAGCGCGATGACGGCGTCTATTCCTATCGGGATTGGTTCTTTGGTTGGCGCACTGCTGTTCTACATCTGGCAGAAACCGATCACCGGCGGCGCCATCCTCGGCGCGATGATCCTCGGTTCCATCTTCCCGATTGCGATTAGCTAATCGCCCGATGGCGCTGCGCTTATCCGGCCTACAAGTCAGCGCGATTTGTAGGCCGGATAAGGCGGTACGCCGCCATCCGGCAACAGATTCACTCTTTCATCAGGAGATAGCTATGTTTGATTTACTCCTGCGCCGTGCGCGCCTCGTCGACGATACCCTGACTGATATCGCCATCCAGGACGGGAAAATCGCGGCGCTGGGCGAGATTAGCGCGCCCTCCCGTAAGACCATCGAACTGAACGGCAAGGTTTACGTCAGCGCTGGCTGGATTGACTCTCACGTTCACTGCTACCCGAATTCACCGATTTATCACGATGAGCCGGATAGCGTCGGCATCGCCACCGGCGTCACTACCGTGATCGATGCCGGCAGCACCGGCGCCGACGACGTCGATGACTTCTATCAACTGACCCGTAAAGCGGCGACGGAAGTTTATGCGTTGCTCAACATCTCCCGCGTCGGGCTGATTGCGCAGAATGAGCTGGCGAATATGGCCAATATCGACGCCGCCGCGGTGAAGCAGGCGGTGCAGCGTCATCCTGACTTTATCGTCGGCCTGAAGGCGCGGATGAGCAGCAGCGTCGTCGGCGAAAACGGCATCACGCCGCTGGCGCGCGCCAAGGCCATTCAGCAGGAAAACGGCGATCTGCCGCTGATGGTGCACATCGGCAATAACCCGCCGAACCTCGATGAAATCGCCGATCTGCTGAGCAGCGGCGACATCATTACCCACTGCTATAACGGCAAGCCGAACCGCATTCTGAATCCTGCCGGCGAGCTGCGCAGCTCCATTACTCGCGCGCTGCAGCGCGGCGTGCGCCTCGATGTCGGCCACGGTACCGCCAGTTTCAGCTTTGAAGTGGCGCGGCGGGCGATTGCGATGGGTATTCTGCCGCATACCATTAGCTCCGATATTTACTGCCGTAACCGTATTGACGGCCCGGTGCGCTCGCTGGCGCTGGTGATGTCGAAATTCCTCGCCATCGGCATGACCCTGCCGCAGGTGATTGACTGCGTGACCGTCAGCGCCGCCGAGGGGCTGCGCCTGGCGCGTAAAGGGCGCCTGGAAGAGGGCTTCGATGCCGATTTAACGCTATTTAGCCTGCAGCATCAGCCCACGTTATTGGTGGATGCCGAAAAAGAGAGCCTGCAGGCTGACAACATTCTGGTGCCGCTGGCCGCGATTCGCGCGGGCAAGGGCTATCTGACCGAACAAGGGAGCGCGGAACATGCCTTCGATTTTTGAGAAATACCATTTAAAACAAGTTATTAATACTTCAGGCCGGATGACGGCGCTGGGCGTCTCCACGCCGCGCCCGGAAGTGGTTGAAGCCGCGATGGCCGGTATGAACCAGTACTTTGAAATGAAAGACCTGGTGAATAAAACCGGCGAGTACATCGCCAAACTGCTGGATGTGGAAGGGGCGACCGTTGTCTCCTGCGCGTCGGCGGGGATTGCCCAGTCGGTAGCGGCGGTGCTGGTGAAAGACAGCGACTGGCTGCTGGAGAACCTGCACGTTACCCCGATTGAAAATAACGAAATCGTGTTGCCGAAGGGCCACAACGTCAACTTTGGCGCGCCGGTAGGCACCATGGTGGCGTTGGGCGGCGGTAAGCTGGTGGAAGCGGGCTACGCCAACGAATGTTCTGCCCAACAGCTGGCGGCGGCGATCACTCCGTGCACCGCGGCGATTCTGTACATCAAATCCCACCACTGCGTGCAGAAAAGCATGCTCAACGTCGCGCAGGCCGCGGAAGTGGCGCGCCAGCATAACTTGCCGCTGATCGTCGATGCGGCGGCGGAAGAAGATTTGCAGTGCTACTACCGCATGGGGGCAGACCTGGTTATCTACAGCGGCGCGAAAGCGATTGAAGGGCCGACCAGCGGGCTGGTCATCGGCAAAACGCAGTACGTCGAGTGGGTTAAGCGCCAGTCGATGGGGATTGGCCGGGCGATGAAAGTGGGTAAAGAGGGCATTCTCGGCCTGACCTGCGCCATTGAACACTACCTGACGGCGACCAAAGAGAGCGGTCAGCAGATGGTGGACAAGATGACGCCGTTTATCGAACAGCTCAACACTCTCAACGGCGTGACCGCGCGGGTGGTGTGGGATAGCGCGGGCCGCGATATCGCCCGTGCCGAAATTAAATTTGATGAAGCGACTACCGGCGTGAATACCGGCGATCTGGTTAACGCGCTCAAGCAGGGCGAATACGCCATTTACTTCCGCGGCTATAAAGCGAATGAAGGCATTATTGAAGCCGATGTCCGCAGCGTGAACGCGCAGCAGCTGGAGGTGGTCGCTCGCCGCATCGCAGAAGTTCTGAATAAGGAGAAACAAGCATGAAACTGACCCCAAATTTTTACCGTGACCGCGTGTGCCTGAACGTACTGGCGGGCAGCAAAGACAACGCTCGTGAAATTTACGACGCGGCGGAAGGTCATGTACTGGTCGGCGTGCTCTCCAAAAACTATCCGGACGTCGCCAGCGCGGTGGCCGATATGCGTGAATACGCGAAGCTGATTGATAACGCGCTCTCCGTCGGGCTGGGCGCAGGGGATCCAAACCAGTCGGCGATGGTGAGCGAGATTTCTCGCCAGGTGCAGCCGCAGCACGTCAACCAGGTCTTCACCGGCGTGGCTACCAGCCGCGCGCTGCTCGGGCAGAACGAGACCGTGGTGAATGGTCTGGTCTCGCCGACCGGTACGCCGGGAATGGTGAAGATCTCAACCGGCCCGCTGAGCAGCGGCGCGGCGGATGGGATTGTTCCGCTGGAAACCGCCATCGCGCTGTTGAAAGATATGGGCGGCAGCTCTATCAAATACTTCCCGATGGGCGGCCTGAAGCATCGCGCCGAATTTGAAGCCGTCGCCAAAGCCTGCGCTGAACACGATTTCTGGCTGGAGCCGACCGGCGGTATCGATCTGGAAAACTACAGCGAGATCCTGAAAATCGCGCTGGATGCCGGCGTGAGTAAAATCATCCCGCATATTTACAGCTCGATTATCGATAAAGCCAGCGGCAACACCCGCCCGGCCGATGTTCGCCAGTTGCTGGAGATGACCAAACAGTTAGTGAAGTAGTGCCATTGTCCCTCACCCTAACCCTCTCCCAAGGGGAGAGGGAACCGTCCGGTTTTCTCCCTCAGGGAAGGGGACCATCTGGTTTTCTCCCTCAGGGAAGGGGACCGTCTGGTGTTCTCCCTCTCCCTTTGGGAGAGGGCCGGGGTGAGGGGAAACTTATCCCACCGAACCATCAAGGAGTTACCATGCCAACCGCTCGTCACCTGCTTGTTGCTTCACTGTCTCTGCTTGCCGCCGGCGCCGCCGCGCAAACCCACTACGCCTGGATTGGCACCTATAATCCTAATGGCGAAGGTCTGTATCGCTTTACCGTCGATGCCAAAACCGGCGCCCTGCGCGATAAGGCGCTGGTGAGCTCGTTGCCGAACGTCGCGCAGCTGACCGTGTCGCGCGATGGCAAAACGCTGTATGCCGCCAGTGAAGTCGAAAAAGGCGTGGTGCAGGCGTGGCGAATTGACAAGAACGGCGAGCTGGCGGAACTCAACCAGGTTGCCTCTGGCGGCGCCGGGCCAGTGTATCTCTCCCTGACGCCGGATGGTAAATATCTGTTGGTGGCCAACTACGTTAGCGGCAGCGCCGCCGTGCTACCGGTGAAAGAAGATGGTAGCCTGGGCGAGGCGGTAGATGTGCATCAGGATGAAGGTCCGGCCGGCGCCGAACGTCCGGCGGCGGCCGTCGAGGGCAGCTTTGCCATTAGCGATCACAATGGCCCGCACGCCCATATGATCGCCGCCGATCCCAGCGGGAAGTTTGTTTACTCCACCGATCTGGGGCTGGATCGGATCTATCAGTACCGTCTGGATAGCGCCAGCGGCAAACTGACGCCAAACGATCCGCCGTTTATCGCCGCCTCGTCGCCGGGCGCCGGCCCGCGGCACTTCGTCTTTACGCCAAAGGGCGACGGCCTGTGGCTGATTAACGAAGAAGCGTCGACGCTAACCTTCTATCATCTTGATAAGCAAAGCGGCCTGCTGCGCGAAGGCAAAACCGTCTCCGCGCTGCCAAAAGAGTATAAGGGCACCAGCTTTGCCGCCGGCCTTGTGCTGAGCAACGATGGCAAACAGCTATACGTCGCCAACCGCCTGCATAACAGCATTGCCCACTTTAGCGTGCTGGCTGACGGCAGCCTGAGCCACCAGGAGGATATCTGGACGCGTGGGGATTACCCCCGTACGCTGACCCTGGATAATCAGGGGCAGTGGCTGTACGTCATGAACCAGCGTAGCGATAATATTACCCGTTTTAGCGTGGCGCCGAAGGATGGCAAATTAACCTTTGCCTCAGACTACACGCCGGTCGGTAGCCCATCGCAGATGGTGATATCCGCCCAACCCTGAGCCGTAACAACAAGGAACTGACATGCGATTTCCCAACCAACGCTTAGCGCAACTCTTCACCCTGCTGCGAAATGAAACGCTGCCGCAGGATGAACTGGCGCAGCGGCTGTCGGTTTCTACCCGTACCGTGCGCGCCGATATTACCGCGCTGAATGCGCTGCTGGCACAGTATGGCGCGCAGTTTACGCTCAACCGCGGTAGCGGTTATCAGCTGAAGATTGACGACCGATCGCGTTTTCAGGCGCTGGAGGAGACGGCGCCGAAGACGCAGCACGTGCCGCGTACCGCCCAGGAGCGCATCCACTTTTTGCTGGTGCGTTTCCTGACCTCGGCATTCTCTATCAAGCTGGAAGATCTGGCCGATGAATGGTTCATCAGCCGCGCCACGCTGCAGAATGATATGGTCGAGGTGCGCGAGCGCTTCCAGCGCTATCAGCTTACCCTCGAAACCCGCCCGCGCCACGGCATGAAGCTGTTCGGCAGCGAGGTATCGATTCGCGCCTGCTTGACCGATCTACTGTGGGAGCTGACGCTGCAGGGCGGCATTAATCCGTTGATTAGCGCCGAGGCGCTGGAAGCGGATGTCCCGGCGCAACTGGAGCCGGTGCTGCAGGAGACGCTCACGCGGCATCATATTCGCCTCACCGATGTCGGCGAGCGTTTTATCTGCCTGTACGGCGCGGTCGTGGTACGCCGCGTTAGTGAAGGCTATCCGCTGGCCGATTTTAGCGCTGAAGATGTGGCGCAAAACGTCCGCGACGCCGCGCGCGATTTGGCGGGAGAGCTACAGCGGTTGGCCGGAAAACCCTTCTCGCCCGCCGAGGAAGAGTGGCTGTGCGTGCATATCGCCGCCCGCCAGGTACAGGATGTCGATCCGGAAACCATCAGCGCCGACGATGACGAAGCGCTGGTCAATTACATTCTGCGTTACATTAACAGCCAATATAACTATAACCTGCTGGAAGACGCCCAGCTGCACGCCGATCTGCTGACCCACATTAAGACCATGATCACCCGCGTGCGCTATCAGATAATGATCCCCAATCCGCTGCTCGATAACATCAAACAGCACTATCCGATGGCATGGGATATGACCCTCGCCGCGGTATCGAGCTGGGGAAAATACACGCCTTATACCATCAGCGAAAACGAAATCGGCTTTCTGGTGCTGCATATCGGCGTCGGGCTGGAACGCCACTACAACATCGGCTACCAGCGCCAGCCGCACGTGCTGCTGGTGTGCGATACCAGCAATGCGATGGTGCGGATGATCGAAGCGATCCTGCAGCGTAAATATCCGCAACTGGAGATCGCCGCCACCATTTCCCAGCGCGAGTACGAACAGCGAGAAGCGATCGATGAGGATTTTGTTATCTCAACGGTGCGGATCGGCGAAAAAGACAAACCGGTGGTGACCATTGCGCCGTTCCCCACCGATTACCAGTTAGATCAGATTGGCAAGCTGGTGCTGGTGGATCGCACCCGTCCGTGGATGTTGAATAAGTACTTCGATGCCGCCCACTTCCGGGTGATCGATAAGCCGATAGATCAGCAAACGCTGTTCGCCGAGCTGTGTCAGCAGCTGCAGCAGGAGGGTTTTGTCGATGCGGAGTTTCATGATTCGGTGGTCGAGCGTGAAGCGATCGTCAGTACCATGCTGGGCGATGGCATTGCGCTGCCGCACGCCCTCGGTCTGTTAGCGAAAAAGACGGTGGTCTATACCGTTATTGCTCCGCAGGGCATCGCCTGGGGCGACGAAATCGCCCATATCATCTTCCTGCTCGCTATCAGCAAGAGCGAGTATGAAGAGGCGATGGCGATCTACGATATTTTCGTGACGTTCCTGCGCGAGCGGGCCATGAGCCGCCTCGCCGCGACCCGCAGCTTCGATGAGTTTAAAACGGTGGCGATGGAGTGCGTCAGTCGGTTTTGAGAGGTGTTTTCCAGATTCGAATGTAATTCGAATGTAATTCAAATGTAATGCTATACTGCATTACAAAATTCCCCTTTCTGGAGGCATAATGGCCACGCTCAATGTTCGACTGGACGATAAACTCAAAAAAGAGGCTTATGCCGTGCTGGAGAAACTCGATATGACGCCAACGGAGGCGGTACGCTTGCTGTTTCAATACATTGCGGAAAATGGCCGCATGCCGGTGAAAAGTATGACCATCAGCGATGGCGAAGCGGCGTTGTTACGCACCGTTCGCGAGCGGCTGGAGAACCCACGGCCGGGGGTTAAGGTGAGTCTGGATGACCTATGAACTGGAGTTTGATCCACGAGCCTGGCGCGAATGGCAGAAGCTTGGCGAGACGGTCAAAAAACAGTTCAAAAATAAGCTCCAGCAGGTTGTGCAGAATCCGCGAATTGAGTCGGCCAGGCTGAGCGATTTGCCGGATTGCTACAAAATCAAGCTTAAGGCGTCAGGTTATCGGCTGGTGTATCAAGTACGAGATAGTGTGGTGGTGGTTTACGTTATTGCCATTGGCAAAAGAGAGAAAGCGGCCGTTTATCATCAGGCGAATAAACGGCTCTAAACGCTATCGCAAATGATGCACGACCTGGTTGCTGCTGCCGCGCCAGATAAGCGCCGGGTCTTTTAAATCCTGCACAAACTTACCGTCGACCAGCACGTTAATCAGGTTCACGACTTCCATCTGCTCTGCGTTCAGTTCATCAATCTTATAGCCGGTCCAGACCCAGATATCTTTATCGGGGCATTCGGCGCGTACGCGCTGCACCAGTTTGAGGATCTCCGCGACGTTTTGCGGATGCAGCGGATCGCCACCGGAGAGTGAAAGCCCCTGGCGTTTGATGCGGGTATCGTTGAGGTCGGCAATGATGCGGTCGGCCATCCCGGTCGTGAACGGCATGCCGGAATTCACCCGCCAGGTGCTTTTGTTGTAGCAGCCGGGACACTCGTGGACGCAGCCGGAGACAAACAGGGTGCAGCGGGTGCCGGGGCCGTTGACGATGTCGACGGGGTAGTATTGGTGATAATTCATTTTCGCTTCTCAATTAACGTCATAGCGGCGTTGGCTGCGCTCACTCACCCCAGTCACGTACTGAATGTACGCTCCTGGAGATTCCTTCGTTTGCCGCCTTGCTCTGACATTAATTGCTTTGCGAAAACGAAGGAGTGCTGCCATTTCCCGGCGTCGCTGCGCTCGGCCGGGCTACCAGGGGCTGATACCCTCACCCCGGCCCTCTCCCAAGGAGAGAGGGGGAAAACCAGCGCCGGGCTTGAACGGTTCCCACTCCCAAGGGGAGAGGGGGAAAACCAGCGCCGTGCTTGAACGGTTCCCACTCCCAAGGGGAGAGGGGGGAAACCAGCGCCGGGCTCAACGCCGGGCTTGAACGGTTCCCACTCCCAAGGGGAGAGGGGAAAACCAGCGCCGGGCTTAATGCCGGGCTCGAACGGTTCCCTCTCCCTTGAGGGAGAGGGTTAGGGTGAGGGTGAGAACCCTGTGCAGAACTTAACCGATCTGCCCATTGCCCAGGTGCTTCACGCGGCGCTTCACTTCTTCCTGCTTGCCAGCGTTGAACGGACGCGCGTCCGGGCTGCCGAGATAACCGCATACCCGGCGGGTCACCGATACGCGGGCGGCGTCGTGGTTGCCGCATTTCGGGCAGGTAAAGCCCTTGCTCGTGCACTCGAACTCGCCGGTATACCCGCACTCGTAGCATTCATCGATCGGCGTATTGGTGCCGTAATACGGTACGTGCTGATAGCTGTAATCCCACACGTCTTCCAGCGCCTTGAGGTTATGCTGGATATTCGGATATTCGCCGTAGCAAATGAAGCCGCCGTTGGCCAGCGGCGGATACGGCGCTTCAAAATCGATCTTGTCGTACGGGTTAACCTTCTTCTCGACGTCGAGATGGAAGCTGTTGGTGTAGTAGCCTTTCTCGGTCACGCCCGGTACCACGCCGAATTCGGCGGTATCGAGGCGGCAGAAGCGATCGCACAGGTTTTCGCTCGGCGTGCTGTACAGGCTGAAGCCGTAGCCGGTCTCTTCCTTCCACTGTTCAACGGCGTCGCGCAGACGCTGCACGATGGCGATGCCTTTTTCACGCAGCGCTTCGCTATCGTACATATGCTGATTGTTGTACAGCGCGTTGATGGTCTCGTGAATCCCGATGTAGCCCAGGGAGATGGACGCGCGGCCGTTTTTGAAAATTTCCGCGACGTCGTCGTCGGCTTTCAGACGTACGCCGCAGGCGCCTTCCATATACAGAATCGGCGCGACGCGGGCTTTCACCCCTTCCAGACGAGCGATACGGGTCATCAGCGCTTTGCGCGCCAGCAGCAGGCGCTCGTCCAGCAGCGCCCAGAAGGCGGCTTCGTCGCCTTTCGCTTCCAGCGCGATACGCGGCAGGTTCAGACTGATAACGCCGAGGTTGTTGCGCCCATCGTGTACCTGTTCGCCGTTCTCGTTTTCCCACACGCCGAGGAAACTGCGGCAGCCCATCGGCGTTTTAAACGACCCGGTAACTTTCACGACCTGATCGTAGTTGAGAATATCCGGGTACATGCGCTTGCTGGCGCACTCTAACGCCAGCTGTTTGATGTCATAGTTCGCATCGCCGAATTTATGGTTCAGGCCGTCGCGAATGGCGAAGACCAGTTTCGGGAATACCGCCGTTTTGCGGTTTTTGCCGAGACCGGCGATGCGGTTGCGCAGAATCGACTGCTGGATCAGGCGCGACTCCCAACTGGTGCCGAGGCCAAAACCAAAGGTGACGAATGGCGTCTGGCCGTTGGCGGTATGCAGCGTGTTGACCTCATATTCCAGCGACTGGAACGCGTCGTAGCACTCTTTTTCGGTCCGCGTACGGGCATAGCCTTCGGCATCCGGGATCTGCCACTCTTCGGCAATTTTACGATGCTTTTTGAAGCTCTCGGTGACGAACGGCGCCAGCACTTCATCGATACGGTTAATGGTGGTGCCGCCGTAAATATGGCTGGCGACCTGGGCGATAATCTGCGCCGTGACCGCGGTGGCGGTAGAGATAGACTTCGGCGGCTCAATTTCGGCATTGCCCATTTTAAAGCCGTGCGTCAGCATGCCTTTCAGGTCGATCAGCATGCAGTTGAACATCGGGAAGAACGGCGAATAGTCGAGATCGTGGTAGTGGATCTCGCCGCGCTCGTGCGCCTGTACGACATCGCGCGGCAGCAGATGCTGACGGGCATAGTGTTTGGCCACGATACCGGCCAGCAGATCGCGCTGGGTCGGGATCACTTTACTGTCTTTGTTGGCGTTCTCGTTGAGCAGCGATGAGTTGGTTTGCTCGACCAGACCGCGAATTTCCTGGTTCAGGCGGCCGCGCTTTTCACGCTCGATATCGCGATCGTGGCGATATTCGATATAGGCGCGCGCCAGCTGTTTCCACGGGCCGGACATCAACTGGTTTTCCACGGCGGTCTGGATATCGTTGATATCGACCTGCGCGCGGCCCTGCATTTGCTGGCTAACGACTTCTGCGACGGTGGCGCAATAGTCTGCGTCATCGACTCCCGCTGCTTTAGCTGCACGCAGAATTGCTTCTTTAATGCGCTCTGACTTGAACGGCACTTTACAGCCATCACGTTTCATCACATGCGGTGTCATGATCACTCCATATATAGAACAGGTTATCCACAGAGGCGGAAGGTCTCCCAAAAGCGCGCCACGCTACGACTAGCGGCGTTTGCCTTCGGATCCGGCCCTTTTTATCCACATCTCATCACCGCCCAACAACGACAAGATATGGTGACATAATAGACGATTAATACAATATGTAGGGCCGGGGCGCATTTTAAGTTCTATATGTAGTGATTTGCATCAAAGATGTTTGCGATTTTATTGACCCAGAACAAGGTAAAAAGGTGAGAGTACGGATGATGGGCGCTGGCGTAAATGTAAATTTAGGCGCTTAAAATATAAGCAAAAATTGGGCCCGAACGCTAAAGGAACGGGCAAAACATTCAGGCTATCAATGTATCGTTAAGCAGATCGACCAGCAGTAGCAGGGCGTAGCGGGCATGTTGCGGGTTGGCGGGCAGCGGAAGCACGGCGCTGGCCATATCGGCCAGCGCATGCTGTTCCGGGGTCAGTGCGATAATCGTCACTCCCTGCGTACGCGCCTGCAGCGTCGCGCTCTGTAATACCGTACTGGCTTCGGCGGTGGCCAGTACCAGCAGTAGATGATCGTCGTTGAGGGTACTGGCGGTCATTCGCATCAGCGCCGCCTCCTGACAGAGATTAATCGCGATGCCGGATGGCAGCAGCTGGTGCTGCAGCAGCGCCGCCAGCGCCACGTCCTGCGCGCCGAGGGCGAAGCAATGCACCGCGCGGGCGCTCAGCAGGCGCGATTTGCACTTTTCCACCGCCGCTTCGGCGGTGTGCCCGAGCTGGCGGGTTAGCGTATCGCCGAGGCTGCTAAGTTTGTCGCGCCAGGCGACGGGCAGGGCGGCGCTATCCGGCGTGAGCCAGCTGGCGCGCCGTTCGCTGGCCTGCGCCAGCTGTTTACGTAAATCGCGAATATCATCACAACCCACTGAACGAGCGAAGCGGGTGATGGTGGCCGGGCTGACCCCCGCGCTGGCGGCCAGCTCATCAATGGAGGCGCTGGCGGTAAAGCTAAGATTTTCCAGAATAAAGGCGGCAACGCGCGACTCCTGAGCGCTAAAGCGGATCAATCCTTCCTGTAGCTGACCTACGATATCCATCCTGATGTTCCCTTTGGCAGTACCCGGAATTGAAAATATTTTTCAATTAGTGAATAGCCGTTTTTATAGCATCTGTGCAGGCGATTTCCTATGTCTGGCGTCGATGTTTGGCAATGACATGAGGAAATAATGCGCAAAAATTGAGCCTCGATCACATCGGTGAAAATTATTTTCATATAGCCTTCACTATCACACAATATTAACAATATAGTCGCACAGGTCGTTAAGGCTGAAGCGATAAACACGCAAAGGGGAAGCGCAATGCCACGAATCGTACTCTGTTGTGCCGCAGGCATGTCGACCAGCATGCTGGTAAATAAAATGAAAGCGGAAGCCCAGCAGCGCGCGCTGGCGCTGGAAATCTACGCGGTGGCGGTGGCAGAATTTGAACGTGAACTGCCGAACGCCGATGTCATCCTCCTCGGGCCGCAGGTCAAATACGAAGCCGGACGGCTAACCGCGCTGGCGGCGCCGCAGGGCAAAGCGGTAGCGGTGATCGATATGGCCGACTACGGCATGATGCGCGGCGCCGCGGTGCTGGATAAAGCACTGGCCCTGCTCGAACGCTAATTTTCTAATCCCGTTTTTTATCACCCTCACGTGCGGTCCTGGCGATCGCGCGCGGCGATCTGCATGCCGAAAATGCGAATAGAGGTCACTATGCAAGCACTGAAAATCGCCGTTATCGGCGGCGGCAGCAGCTACACGCCGGAGCTTATTGAAGGGATTATCGTTCGTTATGAGCAGCTTCCGGTCACCGAGCTGGCGCTGGTGGATGTCGAATCCGGCAGGGAAAAAGTTGAGATCATTGCCGCGCTGGCCCGGCGGATGTTGAAACATAAAGGGCTGGAGCAGGTGGCGGTCAGCGTCCACTTTACGCTCGATGAGGCGATCCGCGGCGCCAGCTTTGTGCTGACGCAGCTACGCGTCGGGCAACTGGCGGCGCGCGCCGCCGATGAACGGCTGGGTCTCAAATATCAACTATTGGGCCAGGAGACCACCGGCGTCGGCGGGTTCGCCAAGGCGCTGCGGACGATCCCGGTGATCCTCGAAGTTGCGCGCAAAGTGGAACAGCTGGCGCCGGAAGCGTTCATTCTCAATTTTACCAATCCGGCGGGGATCGTCACCGAGGCGGTCAGCCGCTACAGCAAGGCGAAGATCATCGGCCTGTGCAACGTACCGATCAACATGCAGCACATGATCGTCGGCATGTTGGGCGCGCAGGAGTCCGAAGTGAAACTGCGCTTTGCCGGGCTCAACCATATGGTCTGGGTGCATAAGGTGCTACAGGGGCGCGAGGATGTCACCGGCAAAGTGATCGATATGCTGTGCGACGGTAAGGCGCTGTCGATGAACAACATTAAAGAACTGCCGTGGCCGGCGGAATTCCTCCGCGCGCTGAAGGCGATTCCGTGCCCTTATCATCGTTATTTCTGGCTGACGCCGGCGATGCTGGCGGAAGAGATCGCCGCAGCGAAAACCAAAGGCACCCGCGCCGAGCAGGTGATGAAGGTCGAGCAGGAGCTGTTTGCGCTGTACGCCGACCCGCAGCTGGAAGAAAAACCAGAGCAACTGAGCTTTCGCGGCGGCGCTTACTACTCGGAAGTGGCCGTTGAGCTTATCAACGCGATTCACAACAACCTGGGCGCGGAGATGGTGGTAAACACCCGCAACAACGGCGCGATTCACGGCCTGGATGATGATGCGGTGGTGGAAACCAACAGCATTATCGATGCGCAAGGGGCGCGGCCGCTGGCATTCGGCCCGCTGCCGCCGGCGATGAACGGCCTGACGCAGCAGGTGAAAGCCTTTGAACGGCTGACGATTGAAGCCGCGGTACACGGCTGCCGCGAGAGCGCGCTGCTGGCGCTGGTGGCTAACCCGCTGGTCGGTAACGTCACCGATGCCCAGGCGCTGCTGGATGAAGTGTTAACGATAAACCGTCAATGGCTGACGCAATTTAACTGACCGCTATTTCCCTCGGGAGCACACCATGTCGAATACAAGCTGGATTGAACATTACGTCATGCCGGCGGCGCTGAAAATCGCCGGGCAAAAGCACGTCCTGTCGGTACGCGATGGCATCATTCTGAATATGCCGTTTATGCTGATTGGCTCGTTTTTCCTGATTTTCGCCTACCTGCCGATCCCCGGCTATGCCGACATGATGAGCGGCCTGTTTGGCGAGGTCTGGCGCGATAAAATGCTGTACCCGGTGAAAGCGACCTACGACATTATGGCGCTGATTTCCAGCTTCGGCATCGCCTATCGGCTGGCTGAGAAGTACCGCACTATCGACCCGCTGAGCGCCGGGGCGATGTCGCTGGTGGCCTTTGTGATGACTATCCCGCAAAACACCCTGTTTACCCCGGTACACGGCGCGGCGGAGGTGATTAAAGGAGTGATCCCGGTGAGCATGGTCGGCAGCCAGGGGTTGTTTGTCGCTATTGTCATTTCGCTGCTGTCGACGGAGATTTATCGTTTGGTCGCCAGTCGCAATCTCGTTATCCGCATGCCGGACGGCGTGCCGCCGGCAGTGGCGAAATCATTCCTCGCGCTGATCCCTGGTTTTTGCGTACTGGCGGTGGTGCTGGCGCTGCGCCTGGCGGTTGAGGCCTCGCCGTTCGGCGACATCAACAGCATGATCGCCACCCTGATCGGTATTCCGATGCATCACGTCGGCGGTACGCTGCCGGGGATGATTATTTCGGTGATTGTGATCGGTATTTTGTGGACGCTGGGCCTGCACGGCGACGCGATTGTGCTGGTATTTATCCAGCCGGTGTGGCTGTCGAATATGTCAGAGAACCTGACGGCCTTTCAGAACGGCCAGCCGATCCCGCATATTATTACCCAGCAATTTTACGACCTGTGGATTGCGCCCGGCGGCACCGGCGCGCTGCTGGGGCTGGTGATTTTTATGTTGCTGCGCAGCCGTAGTCAGCAGATGAAACAGCTGGGGAAAATTGCCGCGCCGGGAGCGTTGTTTAACATCAGCGAGCCGATGGTGTTTGGCATCCCGCTGGTGATGAACCCCTACTTCTTCCTGCCGTTTATTTTAACGCCGGTGCTGCTGGTGATCGTGTCCTATACCGCGATGGCGACCGGGCTGGTGGCGCCGCCGGCCGGAATCGCGCTGCCGTTCACCACGCCGATTTTCATCAGCGGCTATCTGGCGACCGGCGGCCATATTTCCGGCACCGTACTGCAGGTAGTGAATTTAACTATTTCGCTGGTGGTTTACTATCCGTTCTTCCGCGCCTGGGATCGGCTGAAGGCCAAAGAGGAGCATGCCTCAGCGCAGCCGCAGGAGAGCGTTATCCTTCCTGACGCTGACCGCGCGTAATCTCCAGTGCCACGAACCGGTAGTCCCGGTGAGCGTAGCGCCACCGGGGAAAAGCTTTACGCCTGCACCCACCATACCGCTTCGAACGGCCGCAGCGTCATTGCCGCCGGACGGTTGGCCGTTTCCGCATAGTTGCCAATCAGCGCCCGCCAGTCGCCGGACATCTCCGGCGGCTGCCACGGCTGGAACTCACGGCTCAGGTTGGCGGCCACCACCAGCGTCTGCCCCTGCCACTGGCGGCGATAACACCACAGCGACGGATGGTCCGGCAGCAGATCCTGATAATCCCCCCAGGTCAGCACCGGCGTGGTTTTTCGCAGCGCGATCAGCTGCTGATAGGTGTAAAACACCGATTCCGGATCCGCTAGCGCCGCCTCGACGTTAATCTCGCGATAGTTATCACCCAACGCGATCCAGGGTTCTCCATCGCTGAAGCCGCCGTTCTCGCCGTCGTGCCACGGCATCGGTGTGCGGCTATTATCGCGCGATTTGCTGGCCAGAATCGCCAGCAGTTCATCCGGGCTTTGCCCCTGCGCCGCGCGCTCGATAAACATGTTATGGCTTTCCACGTCGCGATAATCGCTGATGTTGCTGAAATGCGGGTTGGTCATGCCAATCTCTTCGCCCTGATAGATATAGGGCGTGCCCTGCATGCCGTGCAGTACCATCGCCAGCATCTTCGCCGCCGGCACCCGGTACTCGCCCTCGTCGCCGAAGCGTGACACGATGCGCGGCTGATCGTGGTTACACCAGAACAGCGCATTCCATGCCCGGTTATGCATCCCTTGCTGCCAGTGGCGGAATAGTGCTTTCAGCGCCACGTAGTCCGGACGGGCGAGGGTCCATTTTTCGCCGCCGGGATAATCGACTTTTAAGTGATGAAAATTAAACGTCATCGACAGTTCGCGTCCGTCCAGCGCGGCATACTGCTGGCAGTGTTCAAGCGAAGTGGAAGACATTTCGCCGACGGTCATCAGGCCACGAGGGGTAAAGACATCGCGGCTCATTTCCTGCAGGAACTCGTGAACCCGCGGGCCATCGGTGTAGAAGCGACGTCCATCGCCAACGCTATCGGACGGGAAGTTCTGATCCTTGGAGATAAGATTGATGACATCGAGGCGCAGGCCATCAACGCCGCGATCGGCCCAGAACTCGCAGACTTTTTTCAGCTCGGCGCGTACCGCCGGGTTTTCCCAGTTGAGATCCGCCTGCTCGGTGGCGAAAAGATGCAAATAATACTGTTCGCTTTCCGCATGCCACTGCCAGGCGTTACCGCCGAATTTCGAACGCCAGTTATTCGGCAATGTTCCCGGCTCGCCGTCGCGCCAGATATAGAACTGGCGGTACGGGCTTACCTTATTTAACGACTGGATGAACCATTCGTGTTCCGTCGAGGTATGGTTAAACACCATATCCAGCACGATGCGGATACCGCGCGCTTTCGCTCCGGCGACCAGTTGGTCGAAATCTTCCAGCGTGCCGTATGAGGGATCGATAGCGGTATAGTTCGCCACGTCATAGCCGTTGTCCACCTGCGGTGAGACGTAGAACGGCGTCAGCCAGATAGCGTCGACGCCGAGCTTTTTCAAGTAGTCGAGACGGGCGGTGACGCCGCGTAAATCGCCGGTGCCGCTGCCGGTGGTGTCCTGAAAACTCTTCGGGTAAATTTGATAAATAACGCCGTTTTGCCACCAGCGGGGAAGGGTATTCATATTACGTTCCTGCGAATAAAGGGGGCGCAAGCGGCGCCCCGAAAGAAGACGTTAGATAATCTGCAAGGTGCCCTGACGGTACTTGCGTTGATAAACCACGGTGGTGAGGATAATCGGCACTACCACGGCGATGGCCATCGCCGTGGCGTAGACCTGCCAGTAGCTTGGCTGAATCGACAGGATGCCCGGCAGGCCGCCGACGCCGATGCCATTCGCCAGCACGCCGTTCAGGCCGCAGAGCAGGCCCGCAAGGCCGGATCCGACCATCGCGCACAGCATCGGGAAGCGGTACTTCAGGTTGATGCCGTACATCGCCGGTTCGGTGACCCCGAGATAGGCGGAGATCGCCGCGGGTACCGAGATTTCGCGTTCATTCTGTTTACGGCTGGCAATAATAATGCCGACCACCGCCGACGCCTGAGCAATATTCGACAGCGCAATCAGCGGCCATACCGGCGTGCCGCCCATGCTTTGAATCATCTGCATATCGATAGCGAGGGTGGTCTGATGTACGCCGGTTATCACCAGCGGCGCATACAGGAAGCCGAACAGCGCGGCGCCGATCGGCGCGAAGCTGCCGGTTAACAAGTGGCGTACCGCGAAGGCCACGCCGTCGCCAATCAGACGACCAAACGGGCCGATAAAAGCGTGAGCGAGGAACACCGCCAGAATCAACGAGCACACCGGCACCACCACCAGATAGAGGTAGTCAGGCACGATACGCTTGAGGCGCGTTTCGATAAAGCCCAGCGCCAGCCCCGCCAGCAGAGCCGGGATCACCTGCGCCTGATAGCCGACTTTCGCAATGGTAAACAGGCCGAAGTTCCACACTTCCGGCACCTGCTGGCCGAGCAGGTAAGCGTTCATCAACTGCGGAGAGACCAGCGTGACGCCAAGCACGATCCCGAGGATCGGCGTGCCGCCCATTTTCTTCACCGCTGACCAGCAGATCCCCACCGGCAGATAGAAGAAGATAGCCTCGCCAATCAGCCACAAGAAGTCATAAATCGTTTTCAACGACGGGTGCATTTGCGCCAGCGTCTGGCCGTTGCTCATCGGCAGATCGCCGATGACGTTACGGAAACCGAGGATCAGACCGCCGCTGATCAGCGCCGGCAGGAGCGGGAAAAAGATCTCGGCAAAGTGCGAGATCAACCGTTCGTGCCACTTCATGTTTTGCCGCGCGGCCTGTTTGGCCTGCTCTTTGTCGGCGGACGCCTGGCCGGTGGTGGCCAGCAGCGCCTTATAGTAATCGCCGACTTCGGTGCCGATGACCACCTGGAACTGCCCGGCGTTAGTGAAGCATCCCTTCACCATGCGCAACTGCTCAATATCTTTCGGTTTGGCGATGGCCGGATCGTTCAGCACAAAGCGCAAACGGGTAATACAGTGGCTGACGGTGGCAATGTTGCCGCGCCCGCCCACCAGTTCGATCAGTTTATCGATGTCCTGCTGGTTTACTTTGCTCATGATGAAGCCTCAAAAACAGAGGGGAGAGATGCCGTTTTTACCTTGCATGCATCCTAACCGTTCCGTTGGGAATGCAAAATGGGAACGTTCCCGAAACTCGGCGAAGATCACATAAATCGCCCGAACGAGATTAATTCAGGGCAGCAGGAATGACGATTTGGCGGGGTTCTGCGTGGCCGGCGATCTGGTCGATCAGCTGCTGCGCCGCCTGGCGTCCGGCTTCGGCGTAGCCGGGATCGACGGTGAGGATCTCCGGATGCAGAAACTTCATCAGCGGCGTGCTGCCGACGCTGGCGAGTTGTAGCGTGTCGATACGCTGTTCCTGTAGATATTTACTGGCGCCGAGAGCGAGAGTATCGGTGGCGCAGACCAGCGCGCGGGTCTCGGGCGTCAGTACGCTGGCGACGCTTTCATAACCCTGCTTCATCGCCAGTCCCGGCAGGGCAGCGGTCGGCGTGAGCTTCTTTTGCGCGCAGAAATCGAGATAAGCCTGATGACGGCGTTCCCCGGTGGTAACGTCGCTGTGCGGCACGCCGAGGAAACTTATATGCCGGTGTCCGCGTTCATAGAGACGCTGCATCAGTAACTTGATCGCGCCATGATCGTCATAACACACCGAAGCGAAGCCGGGAGCGTCGCGCGCCAGCAGCACCAGCGTTTCGCGCCACGGCGCGAGCATCTCCTCGCGAATACCGGTAAAGCCGAACAGTACCACGCCGTCGATATTGCGGCGGGCGAGCATGCCCAGATGTTCTTCCACCAGCGCCGGAGAAAACTGGCTCTCCATCATGATCGGATCGTAGCCCTGCTGATAAAAGGCGGGCAGCATGGTCTGCACCGCTAAATTTTCCGACAGCGAATCCAGACGGGTGACGATAATCGCCACCACCTTATCGCTCTGACCACGCATGGCGCGGGCGGAGCGGGAAGGGGAGAAACCGTGCTGCTGCATCACCGCTTCCACCCGTTCGCGGGTGCGCTCGCTGACGCCGCTTTCGTTATTCAGCACGCGCGACACCGTCGATTTTCCGACGCCGCTTAAACGCGCGATATCTTTGATTGTTAGCCGGTTTTGCATACGAGGTTCTCGCCGTCGTCCGATTTGAGTGAGTCTAATGCTACTCAACGAATCCTCAATGAGCAAAGACTGGTTGAGGTCCGGTTTAGTTGCCGGACGGTATGATAGCCATAATAGCCACAAATAGTTTCCTGGTCGCGGTATACTCCGCGCCGTCTTGAGTTACTTACCGGAGAATTTTATGGACCCCGATCCCACTCCTCATCCTCGATGGAGCAACCTTTCTTTCCGGTAAGCCTGTTTAGCACTGCTTTACCGGAAAGCGTAAAGCAGTGACGTCCACGATGTCCCTGCCCTATAAAAATAATGCCTGACAGGTAAGGCTTTGCCACGCCTGTTGGCAACGCTGCGTTCGCTCGCGCGAGCGCGGAGGCACTGTTTATGCTGAAAAATTTTACCCGGCAGCTGTTCGCGCAGCTTAGCCGTCATTTACCCCATCGTTTGATCCAGCGCGATCCGCTGCCCGACGCCCGTAACCTGGCCAGCGCGCCGATCCCGGATTCACTCGGCAAGCGCTGCCTGGACGTGGCGGCCATGGATGAGCATGAAATCTGGCGCGCGTTCGACAGCCACCCTGAAGGGCTGAACGACGTCGAAGTGGCGGCGAAAATCGCCCTGCACGGCGATAACCAAATCCCGGCGCAGAAGCCGTCGCCGTGGTGGGTTCATCTGTGGACCTGCTATCGCAACCCGTTCAACCTGCTGTTGACGGTGCTCGGCATCGTCTCCTATTCCACTGAAGATTTGTTCGCCGCGGGCGTTATCGCGCTGATGGTCGGCATCTCGACGCTGCTTAACTTCATCCAGGAAGCGCGCTCGACCAAAGCGGCGGATGCGCTGAAGGCGATGGTCAGCAATACCGCCACGGTGCTGCGGGTTATCAACGAGCAGGGCGAGAGCCGCTGGCTCGAACTGCCTATCGACCAACTGGTGCCGGGCGATATCGTCAGGCTATCGGCGGGAGATATGATCCCGGCGGACCTGCGCATCATTGTGGCGCGCGACCTGTTTGTCGCTCAGGCCTCGCTGACCGGCGAATCGCTGCCGGTTGAAAAAGTCGCGCGCACCCGCGATCCGCTACAAACCAATCCGCTGGAATGCGACACCCTGTGCTTTATGGGGACCAACGTGGTGAGCGGCTCGGCGCAGGCCATCGTCTACGCCACCGGCGGCAACACCTGGTTCGGCCAGCTTGCCGGGCGCGTCAGCGAGCAGGAAAGCGAGCCGAACGCCTTTCAGAAAGGCATTAGCCGGGTCAGCATGCTGCTGATCCGCTTTATGCTGGTGATGGCGCCGGTGGTGCTGTTGATCAACGGCTACACCAAAGGCGACTGGTGGGAAGCGGCGCTGTTCGCGCTGTCGGTGGCGGTCGGCCTGACGCCGGAGATGCTGCCGATGATCGTCACCTCGACGCTGGCGCGCGGGGCGGTGAAGCTGTCAAAACAAAAGGTTATTGTCAAACACCTCGACGCCATTCAAAACTTTGGCGCGATGGATATCCTCTGCACCGATAAAACCGGCACCCTGACCCAGGACAAAATCGTGCTGGAGAACCACACCGATGTTTCCGGTAAATCCAGCGAGAGAGTCCTGCACACCGCCTGGCTCAATAGCCATTACCAGACGGGGCTTAAAAACCTGCTCGACACCGCGGTGCTGGAAGGCGTGGAGCTGGATGCCGCTCGCGGTCTCGCGGAACGCTGGCAGAAGGTGGATGAGATCCCGTTTGATTTTGAACGTCGCCGCATGTCGGTGGTGGTGAAAGAGCAGGACGACGCGCATCAGCTGATCTGTAAAGGGGCGCTGCAGGAGATCCTCAACGTCTCGACCCAGGTGCGCTACAACGGCGAAATCGTACCGCTGGACGACACCATGCTGCGTCGCATCCGCCGGGTGACCGATACCCTGAACCGTCAGGGGCTGCGGGTGGTGGCGGTGGCGACCAAATACCTGCCGGCACGGGAAGGCGACTATCAGCGTGCGGATGAGTCCGACCTGATCCTCGAAGGCTACATCGCCTTCCTCGATCCGCCGAAAGAGACTACCGCCCCGGCGCTGAAAGCGCTGAAGGCCAGCGGCATTACGGTAAAAATCCTCACCGGCGACAGCGAACTGGTGGCGGCGAAAGTGTGTCATGAAGTGGGGCTGGATGCGGGCGAAGTGGTGATTGGCAGCCAGATTGAAGCCATGAGCGACGACGAACTGGCGGCGCTGGCGAAACGCACCACGCTGTTCGCGCGCCTGGCGCCGCTGCATAAAGAGCGCATCGTGACGCTGCTGAAACGCGAAGGTCACGTGGTGGGCTTTATGGGCGACGGTATTAACGACGCCCCGGCGCTACGCGCGGCGGATATTGGCATTTCCGTTGACGGCGCGGTGGATATCGCCCGCGAGGCGGCGGATATCATTCTGCTGGAAAAAAGCCTGATGGTACTGGAAGAGGGGGTTATCGAAGGCCGCCGCACCTTCGCCAACATGCTCAAGTACATCAAAATGACCGCCAGCTCCAACTTCGGCAACGTCTTCAGCGTGCTGGTGGCCAGCGCCTTCCTGCCGTTCCTGCCGATGCTGCCGCTGCACCTGTTGATTCAGAACCTGCTGTACGATGTCTCCCAGGTGGCGATTCCGTTTGATAACGTCGATGATGAGCAGATCCGTAAACCGCAGCGCTGGAACCCGGCCGATCTCGGGCGTTTTATGGTCTTCTTCGGGCCGATCAGCTCGATTTTCGATATCCTCACTTTCAGCCTGATGTGGTGGGTGTTCCACGCCAACAGCGTCGAGATGCAGACCCTGTTCCAGTCCGGCTGGTTTATTGAAGGGCTGCTGTCGCAGACGCTGATTGTGCATATGATCCGTACCCGCCGCATTCCGTTCGTCCAGAGCCGCGCCGCGTGGCCGCTGTTCGCGATGACGCTGCTGGTGATGGCGGTGGGTATCGCGCTGCCGTTCTCGCCGCTGGCGGGCTACCTGCAGCTGCAGGCGCTGCCGCTCAGCTATTTCCCATGGCTGGTGGCGATTCTGGCGGGTTACATGGTGTTGACCCAGACCGTTAAAGGCTTCTACAGCCGTCGTTACGGCTGGCAGTAGAGGTTTCGCCCCTTTGCCGTAGGGCAGAGGGGCTTACCGGTATTTCTCTTAAATCTCATCAAGTTGTGAAGCCCGTCAACGCCATGTATTGACGCAATTTTGTGCGCATGTTAACCCAATGTTTTGCTTTTTTTGGCCCGTCATAAAAAGGAACATTGATGATTAACACCGTGCGTTACAGTCTGCTGACCAGCGGAATATTACTGAGCAGCATGGCGCTTGCCGCCCCGGCGGGCGATCTGCCGCTGATGCCGTGGCCCGCCCATGTGGAGCGCCCGCAGGCGCAGGGGGCGTTGGCGCTAAATAATCAGCTGACGATCAACGTCAGCGGCGACGATCTTGGCGAAGCGGCGAACCGCTGGCGCGAACGTCTTGCGCGACAAACCGGCTGGACGCTCCAGCCGCAGACGGCGCCGGCGAAAAGCCCAACCATTAACGTGATCGTCAGTAAAAAAGTGCCTTTCCTGCCGCAGCCGGATAGCGACGAAAGCTATCAGCTAACCGTTAACGCAGACGGCGCGACCCTGAAAGCCAATACGCGTTTTGGCGCGCTGCGCGGCATGGAAACGCTGCTACAGCTGGTACAAAACGGTCCTGACGGCACCACCATTCCTTATGTCGCCATTGACGATGCGCCGCGCTTCCCGTGGCGTGGACTGCTGCTGGATTCCGCCCGTCACTTTATGCCGCTGTCGGCGATCAAACGGCAGATTGACGGTATGGCGGCGGCGAAGCTTAACGTACTGCACTGGCATCTGACCGACGATCAGGGCTGGCGTTTCGCCTCCAGCCGCTATCCGAAGCTGCAGCAGCAGGCCAGCGACGGCCTGTTTTATACCCAGGCGCAGATGAAAGACATTGTGCGTTACGCGGCTGAACGCGGTATTCGCGTGGTGCCGGAAATCGATATGCCCGGCCACGCCTCGGCGATCGCCGTGGCTTATCCGGAACTGATGAGCGCGCCGGGGCCTTACGCGATGGAGCGCCACTGGGGCGTGCTGAAACCGGTACTCGACCCAACAAAAGAGGCCACCTACGCGTTTGCCGAGGCGATGGTCAGCGAACTGGCGGCTATCTTCCCCGATCCGTATCTGCATATCGGCGGTGATGAAGTCGATGACAGCCAGTGGAGCGCCAATCCGGCCATTCAGAAATTCCTCAAAGAGAAGGGGCTGGCGGACAGCCACGCGCTACAGGCGTACTTCAACCGGCGCCTGGAGAAGCTGCTCGAGAAACATCACCGGCAGATGGTCGGCTGGGATGAGATCTACCACCCTGATTTACCGAAGAGCATTCTGATCCAGTCCTGGCAGGGGCAGGACGCATTAGGCGACGTCGCCAAACACGGCTATCGCGGTATTCTCTCCACCGGTTTTTACCTCGACCAGCCGCAGTACACCGCCTATCACTATCGTAATGAAATTATCCCGCAGGGGCTTAACGGCGTGGATACGATTACCGATAGCGACAGCGCCCAGAGCTGGCAGTTTTCGATGCCGCGGCTGAAGGGCAGCGCGGTTGAGGGCAGCTTTACGCTGGTAAAAGGCGATAGCGGCTGGCGAGGGTTTATTGATTTTAAAGGTAAATCACGGCGTGCCGTGCAGGAGATTGAATGGCTCGGCGACAATCAGGTTACGTTCCGCGTCGATACCTGGATGGGCGAAACCCGCCCGGTGCTGACCATTAACGATGACAAGCTCGCAGGTTACTTCCTGCTTGGCAACACCCGTTATCCCATTGACGGCAAGCGGCTGGATGCCGTGCCGCAGGGCATTCAGCCGACGCTTCCCGACGCGCAGCAACAGAAGAATCTGCTGGGCGGCGAAGCGGCGCTGTGGGCGGAGAACGTCGCCGCGCCGGTCATCGATATCAAGCTGTGGCCGCGCGCTTTTGCAGTAGCGGAGCGTCTGTGGTCGGCCGAGGACGTCAAAGACAGCGACAATATGTATCAGCGCCTGCAGGCGATGGACAGCTGGTCAACGGTCTCCGTCGGCCTGCAGCAGCACGCTCAGCAGTTGGAGCAGTTCACCCGGCTGGCGAACAGCAGCCATACGCTGGCGTTGCAGATCCTCGCCGAGGCGCTGGAGCCGGCGCATTACTACACCCGTCAGCATCTCAAGTTCCAGGCGAACAATTACCATCAATTTGAACCGCTTAACCGGCTGGCCGATGCGTTACCGGCGGAGAGCGACACCGTACGCAGCCTGAACCAGTGGGCGGAGCGGCTGATCAGCGATGCCGAAGACACTGAGAGCGCCGATGCGCTGCGCCACGTCTTTACCCGCTGGCAGAACAACAGCGGCGATGCGCTGGCGCTGACCGACAATAACTATCAGCTGGCGGCGATTAAACCGGTGGTGCAGCAGGTTGATAAGCTGGCGAGCCTCGGGCTGCGCTTGACCGATCTGGTTGCGCGGCAGGGAACGCTGGATGATAAAGAGTACGCCTCAATCCAGGCGCAACTGGATACGGCGGCGAAAACCCAGGATGAGCTGGTGATTGCGGCGGTCTATCCGCTGGAGAAACTGCTGCGGGCAACGAAGATAAAATAGGGCATTTCCCTCACCCCGCGGATGGCGCAAGCGCCTGGGGTGAGGGCAGAGAAGCGATTAGCGACGGATCGCGATAGCTTCAATCTCAATCTTCACGTCTTTCGGCAGACGCGCGACTTCTACGCAGGAACGCGCCGGGAAAGTGGCGTTATGCTCGGTGAAGAACGCTTCATACGCGGCATTCACGGTGGCGAAATCATTCAGATCTTTCACGAAAACGGTGGTTTTCACGATATCGCCCACTTTCAGGCCAGCGGCTTCAACGATAGCTTTTACGTTGTCCAGGGACTGACGCGCCTGCGCGGCGACATCTTCCGGCACGCTGCCGGTTTTCGGGTCTACTGGGATCTGGCCGGAAGTGATGATCATGCTACCCAGATCAACACCTTGTACATATGGGCCGATAGCTGCTGGTGCCTTTTCCGTCGCAATAGTTTTGCTCATAATATCTCCAGATGAACTGCAGTAATTAGGTCGTAGCCATTATAGGGAGGGCCGGTATTAATACCAACCGCAATTAGTTGGCCAGCACCACATAATGGGAAAACTCTTTTTCACAGTATTTGCATTTGAGTGCAATGTCATCGGCGCGTTTTTTCACTGCGAAACTCGACGAAACCGGCTCAGCGTGACTGATGCAGTTGCTGTTCGGGCAGACCAGCACACTGTTGATGCGCTCCGGCAGGCTCGGGCGGGATTTGCCCACTACTTCGTAATCATCGATACGGTTAACCGTTGCGTCCGGCGCATACAGCGCCAGCTGATTGACCTGCTCATCGGTCAGAAAGGTGTTCTCGATTTTAATCAAATCTTTACGGCCCATCTCACCGGATGGCAGGTTCAGGCCGATGGTGATGCGCTGGTCGGTTTCGGTCAGCTTGAACAAGGTCAACAGTTTGAAGCCGACCTGGGCCGGGATATGGTCGATCACGGTGCCGCGCTTAATGGCTTCTACCTGCAGTTTATTGTCGTGTGTCATCTCTCATTCCCCCTTACTGTGCCAGCTCGCTATTCAATACCAGTGCCAGTAACGCCTGGCGGGCGAAGATGCCGTTGCCGGCCTGCTGGAAGTACCAGGCGTGCGGCGTTTTATCGACATCGGTGGTGATTTCATCAACGCGCGGCAGCGGGTGCAGCACTTTCATGTTGGCGCGCGCGCCTTCGAGATCCGCGGCGCGCAGTATGAACTGCGCCTTCACGTTGGCGTATTCCGATGGGTCAAGGCGCTCTTTCTGCACGCGCGTCATATACAGAATATCGACCTCTGCCATCACTTCGTCGATGGCGCTATGCAGGCTCCAGGCGATGCCTTTTTCATCCAGCATATCGAGAATATATTGCGGCATCGCCAGCGCGTCCGGGGCGATGAAGTAAAAGCGGTTGCCGTTGAATTTGGCCAGCGCCTGGGTCAGCGAGTGTACGGTACGGCCATATTTCAGGTCGCCGACCATCGCGACATTAAGATTCTCAAGGCGGCCCTGAGTTTCCTGAATGGTGAACAGGTCGAGCAGGGTTTGTGTCGGATGCTGATTGGCGCCGTCGCCGGCGTTGAGAATCGGCACGCCGCCGGAGAATTCGGTTGCCAGACGCGCGGCGCCTTCTTGCGGATGGCGCATCACGATAGCATCGACGTAGGTGCTGATAACCGAAATGGTGTCGGCCAGGGTTTCGCCTTTCTTACCGAGCGAGGTGTTGCTGCTGTCGGAGAAGCCGACCACGCTGGCGCCGAGGCGGTGCATGGAGGTTTCAAAAGAGAGACGAGTACGAGTGGAGGCTTCAAAGAAACAGCTGGCGATAACCTTATGCTTCAGCAGCTCGGGTTGCGGATTGGCTTTCAGCTTTGCGGCCGTCGCCAGCACCAGTTCGAGGTCTTCGCGGCTGAGATCGTTTATGGAAATGATATGTTTTTGATATAGCGGGTTAGCCATGCTTATCTCCTGACGCCTGAGCAAAAAAAAAGCCCCTTAAATAAGGGGCTTCGAGAATTCATTGAGCAACGGAAAGAAAAACGCCAGGCCAGCGCCTGCTTTCAGACGCGGTAAGACACAGCAATGTCGTACGCAATTGACCATATTTCCTCCCGGCAAAACGGCTGGCATTATACGCAGCTTTGATGAGCAATCAAGCGATTAATCCACAATCAGGGAAACGTTTGCCTGCGCAGGCTGCGCCAGCGCAAAAAACCGCGATAAAAATGTGGTCTGGCAGTGGTAAGCGGCGTATAAAACAAAAATGAAAAGCTGTTTTATATTTGAGGGCTCTTATGATTATCGGCAATATTCATCATCTGCAATCCTGGCTGCCGGACGCGCTGCGTCAGGCGATTGAGCATGTTAAGGCTCACGTCAACGAGGCGACGCCGCTCGGCAAGCACGATATCGACGGCAACAATCTGTTCTATCTGATTTCTGAAGACAGCACCGAACCGCAGGCCGAACGTCGCGCCGAGTATCACGCCCGCTATCTGGATATCCAGATTGTGCTGCGTGGTCAGGAAGGGATGACCTTCAGCACCTTACCCGCAGGCGAGCCGCAGACTGACTGGCTGGCGGACAAAGACATCGCCTTCCTCGCCGAGGGAGCGCAGGAGAAAACCGTTATCCTTAACGAGGGGGATTTTGTGGTGTTTTATCCAGGCGAAGTGCATAAACCGCTCTGTGCGGTCGGGGCGCCGGCGAAGGTGCGTAAAGCGGTGGTGAAGGTATTGATGGCTTAAAACGGGTAGCCCGGATACGCCTGGCGCTATCCGGGAATCTACCTTGGTTAATGGCTATTTTCCAAGCGTCGCCACCATCACCGCTTTGATGGTGTGCATACGGTTTTCCGCCTGATCGAAGACGATGCTCGCCGGCGATTCAAAGACTTCATCGGTCACTTCCATGCCGCCGTGCAGTCCATACTCCGCCGCCATCTGTTTGCCGAGAATGGTCTGGTCATCGTGGAACGCGGGCAGACAATGCAGGAATTTCACCTGCGGGTTGCCGGTCAATTGCAGCATGGCTTTATTCACCTGGTAACCGCGCAGCAGGGCGATACGCTCCGCCCATTTCTCTTTCGCCTCGCCCATCGACACCCACACGTCGGTATAAATGAAATCGGCGCCTTTTACGCCCGCGGCGATTTCTTCCGTCAGGGTAATATTGCCGCCGTGCTTTTTCGCCAGCGCAGTGCATTCCGCCACTAAACCTTCATCCGGCCAGCAGGCTTTCGGCGCCACCAGACGCAGATCCAGCCCGGTCAGCGCGGCGGCTTCCAGCATGGAGTTACCCATGTTGTTACGCGCGTCGCCGGCGTAGACCAGCGTCATTTCATTAAATGCCTTACCCGGCAGGTGCTCTTGCATGGTCAGCAGGTCGGCCAGGAGCTGCGTTGGGTGGAATTCATCGGTCAGGCCGTTCCACACCGGCACGCCGGCGTACTCCGCCAGGGTTTCCACCAGCTCCTGGCCGTAGCCGCGATACTGAATACCGTCATACATGCGGCCCAGCACGCGGGCGGTATCTTTCATGGATTCTTTGTGGCCGATTTGGCTTCCGCTGGAACCGAGATAGGTCACGCGGGCGCCCTGGTCGTAAGCGGCAACTTCGAAAGAGCATCGTGTGCGGGTTGAGTCTTTTTCGAAGATGAGCGCGATGTTTTTGCCCTTCAGTTTCTGGGCTTCGATGCCGTTTTTCTTATCGGCTTTTAATTGCGCGGCCAGGTCGACAAGGCCGGTAATTTCTGCAGCAGTAAAATCCAGTAATCTCAAGAAATGCTTCTGATATAACGCGGACATAATTCCCTCACCTGGCAAACGCCACTATTGAATTAAAATTCACTTTATATGTATGAATATTCATTTGCAACCCCGAGTTAGAAATCTTTTACACAGAAGGTGGAGGCAATCACGGCGGTATGTGACAATAGGAGTATCTGCCGCACATTATGAGGAACGAGCCATGGCAAACCCGGAACTACTGGAAGAACAGCGTGAGGAAACGCGTCTGATTATCGAAGAGCTGCTGGAAGATGGCAGCGATCCGGACGCGCTGTATACCATTGAGCATCATCTCTCTGCCGATGATTTCGAAACGTTGGAAAAAGTGGCGGTAGAGGCCTTCAAGATGGGTTATGAAGTCACCGAGCCGGAAGAGCTGGAAGTCGAAGAAGGCGAAGTGGTGATCTGCTGCGATATCCTGAGCGAAAGCGCGCTCAACGCCGATCTGATCGACGCCCAGGTTGAACAGTTGATGAACCTGGCGGAAAAATTCAACGTTGAGTATGACGGTTGGGGTACCTACTACGAAGACCCGAACGGCGAAGACGATGACGGCGAAGATGACGAAGATTTAATTGACGAAGACGACAACGGCGTACGCCACTAAGTCGTCAACGGATACGGCGGCGTCTGCCGCCGTATATACCCGTCCTGATTAGGGTATAGCCTGGAGCTTCAATGGATTACCCGCAAATACTCTCCCCGATTTTAGCATTTCTTCACTGTCCTACGCCGCAGGCGTGGATTGACGAAGCCCGTAAACCGGAAAACCTGCCGCTGCTGCTGACCGACCATATGGTATGCGAGCTGAAAGCGGCGCAAAACGCCATGCTGCTGGTACGCCGCTACGTCGCCGATAAAGACGGCGCCGACGAGCTGCTGGAATGCCTGAAACCGTACGAAGACTTTACCTATCGCCGTGGGCCGGAGCCGGATTTTGTCGCTCTGCATAAACGGATCAACAAAAGCGCTATGCCGCGAACCAACGACCCGTGGAGCAGCCAGTTGCTCGACAGCATGATTCTGTTGATCAAAGAGGAGCTGCATCACTTCTGGCAGGTGCGTGAGATCATGCTGGCGCGGGATATCCCTTACGTCAAAATCACCGCCAGCAACTATGCCCGCGGTATGCGCCGGGAGGTGCGATCGCACGAGCCGGTGATGCTGATCGATAAGCTGATTTGCGGCGCTTATATCGAAGCGCGCTCCTGCGAGCGTTTTGCCGCGCTGGCGCCGTGGCTGGATGATGATTTACAGAAGTTTTATCTGTCGTTGCTGCGCTCCGAGGCCCGTCATTATCAGGACTACCTGGACCTGGCGCAGAAGATAGCGGGGGAAGATATCAGCGAGCGGGTGCGCCACCTTGGCGAGGCGGAAGCGGCATTGATTCTCCGCCCGGAGCCTGAGTTCCGCTTTCACAGCGGCGTACCGACGGCGCCGTAGTCAGCGATTTTCGGACCCGGTAGCCACTAATACTGGCAGTTTCAGTAGTCATGGGGAGAGATAGCGTTGAGAGCTTCAGCTCGTAATGGTACAGGCCGTAGGTCGGGTAAGGCGTTAGCCGCCACCCGACAAAAAAAACGGCACCGCGAGCCCGGGACATCCCCCGGCTAGCGCTACGCTTAGCCGGGCTACCAAACTGTAGCCCCGGTAGCGCTATCAAGGCGTTACAGCGTTTTCAACATCCGCACTTCACAATCGACGTGGCCGGTGCAGCCCAGCGGCCCGTCGATATGTTCAAATCCGAGATGTTCATAAAGGGCAATCGCCTCTTTCAAAAAAGCGGTGGTCTCCAGATAGCAGCGTTTAAAACCCTGCTCGCGGGCGTGATCCATCGCCATCAGCGCCAGCTTTTTCGCCAGCCCTTTGCCGCGCGCCGCGGTCATAAAGTACATTTTCTGCAGCTCACAGATATCGGACTCGCTACACGAGAGCGGCGCCACGCCGCCGCCGCCAACCACTTCGCCATTTTGCTCCACAACCCAATAGGCGGAGCCCGGTTGGCTATAAAGTTCATAGAGTTCATCCAGGTTGGGATCAGCGACCGTATAGCCTTTATCGGCGGTCAGGCCGTATTCCGCGGAGACCTGGCGGATAACTTGGGCGATGGCGGCATTATCTGCCGCCGTAATGCGGCGTAAAGTAAAGGTCTGTGGCGCAGCAAGATTCATAGAATCACTCAATTTTAGCTTAAATAACCATACATTGTTTTAATACCATTATTCTTTAACCGACGCAAGGCGTGCATAAATATATTGCCGAGTAATTTCAAAATAATATATTCTGCATATTTAATGATGGTTATTCTGGCTTATTATTTATATATATAATTTAAAGTACAAGGATGGCGGGGTTATGGATATTACTTTAGGGAAGAAGCCGCGTGCTAGTCATTATTTTGTCTTTCACGGACGGGCTCGCGCCTATTTCTTTATTTGTTTGGTCAATATTATACTGTCAGTAATTACTTTAGGGATATTCATTCCCTGGGCATGGGTACGTAGTCGCCGTTACCTTTGTGAAAATATGGAGGTTAACGGTAACCGTTTTGCTTACCACGGGAAGGGTTTCACGATTTTACTTAGCTGGCTGCTAATGTTTATCGTGCTGGTTTTACTCAGTCTGGCGCTTGCCATTTTCTCTCACGGCAGCGAAGAATGGGTGACGTTAGCATATCTTATCCTGCTGCCAGTCATGGTAATGAAGGGGTTAAGCTACCACGCGAATATGACCTCATTCGCTAATATTCGTTTCGGGTTTAAATGTAATCTGCTGCGCGCATGGTGGATTATGCTTGGGTTACCTTTGCTGATAGTCGTACTAACGGTGTTGATCCTCGCTATTCCTGGAAGTCGTATCTGGTTAGGTTCAGGCATAAATGACATGCTAGTGGGTTTCGTTGCGCTGGTTTTACTGGCGCTGTGTGTGATGGCCGTCGCCAGCGGGGTGGTTTACAGCCACTGGCTTGAACTGATCGGCAAAGGCGCAAGCTTAGGCAAAAATAAATTTAATATTTATATTAGCACTAAGCGTTGCGTCGTGGCTTTTTTATGGGCAATGGTAATTATATTGCCATTTATTATACTGTTTTTCGGGTTTTTCATTTCCGCATTCATGCAAATGATTACAGGATGTATGTTCGGCTTGTGTAATGAAAATACGGTTCTGTTTATGGCATTACGGCATCTTGGAACGGTGGCAGGAGGAAATTTATTTCTCACCATCGGCATCGTGTTAGCCATGACGTATATCCGGGTAGCTTTACGTAATCACGCGTGGAATAATTTGGTGCTTGGCGACAGCATTCATTTTCGTTCTACTCTGACGTTTTTTGGTCTTGCCCCGCGTTTATTGGCTCTGACGTTTCTTTCTCTGCTGACATTGGGTCTGGCGTACCCCTGGTTAAAGATTAATTTGATGCGCTATATTGCCGCCAACACCGAGGTAATGGGTGACGTTGAAACGCTCGACCTGCAGCAAGATGAGGCCCATAAACCACCAGTACCTGGCAAATTGTTCAGCGGTTTTTTACCTAACCTGCCGTTCTTATAATGTAAAAAAGCCGGAGCAAGCTCCGGCTTTTTATGCTTTGGCGAGCTATTACAGCGCGGCGATCACCGCCTGCTGTTCAATCAGTTTCGCTTTCGCTTCCGCATAGCCTTCCAGCTTCTCACGCTCTTTGGCGATAACCGCTTCCGGCGCGCGGGCCACAAAACCTTCATTGGACAGCTTGCTTTCGATACGGCCGATTTCCGCTTCGACTTTCGCCACTTCTTTCGCCAGACGCGCCAGCTCGGCTTCTTTGTCGATAAGGCCCGCCATCGGGATCAGCAGCTCGGCGCCGTCGATAATCTTAGTCACGGAAACCGGACCTTTATCATCGGCAGGCAGCACGGTGATGCTTTCCAGACGCGCCAGGTTCAGCAGGAAGCTACGGTTGTCGTTAACACGGCGCTCGGCATCTCTGCTGCAGCCGCGCAGCAGCAGTTCCAGCGGCTTGCCCGGAGCAATGTTCATTTCCGCCCGGATGTTACGTACGGCAACGATCGCCTGCTTCAGCCATTCGGTATCCGCCAGCGCCGCTTCATCAACCTGAGAAGCCTCATACTGCGGGAACGGCTGCAGCATGATGGTGTCAGCGTTAATACCGCAAATGACCTTCACGCGCTGCCAGATGGTCTCGGTGATGAAAGGAATAATCGGGTGCGCCAGGCGCAGCAGACCTTCCAGCACGGTCACCAGCGTATGGCGAGTGCCGCGCAGTTCCGCTTCGCTGCCGCCGTTCATGACCGGCTTGGTCAGTTCGAGGTACCAGTCGCAGAACTGGTTCCAGGTGAACTCATACAGGATGCCCGCGGCGATGTCGAAGCGGAAGTTATCCAGCGCTTCGCGGTACGCTTTCACGGTCTGGTTGAATTCAGCCAGGATCCAGCGGTCGGCCAGGGACAGCACCATCTCGCCGCCGTTAAAACCGCAATCCTGATCTTCGGTATTCATCAGCACGAAGCGGCTGGCGTTCCACAGCTTGTTGCAGAAGTTACGGTAACCTTCCAGACGCTTCATATCCCAGTTGATGTCGCGGCCGGTAGAGGCCAGCGCCGCCAGGGTAAAGCGCAGGGCGTCAGTGCCGTGCGGCTCGATGCCGTTCGGGAACTGTTTCTCGGTACGCTTGCGGATTTTTTCCGCCAGTTGCGGCTGCATCATGTTGCCGGTACGTTTCTCCAGCAGCTCCGGCAGGGTGATACCGTCAACCATATCCAGCGGGTCAATGACGTTACCCTTGGATTTGGACATCTTCTGGCCTTCGTCGTCGCGGATAAGGCCGGTCATGTAGACGGTCTTAAACGGAACCTGCGGCTTGCCGTTTTCATCTTTGATGAAGTGCATGGTCATCATGATCATGCGGGCAATCCAGAAGAAGATGATGTCGAAGCCGGAGACCATCACGCTGGTCGGATGGAACTGACGCAGCGCGTCGGTGTTTTCCGGCCAACCGAGGGTGGAGAAGGTCCACAGCGCGGAAGAGAACCAGGTATCCAGAACATCTTCGTCCTGACGCAGGGCAACGTCGGCGCTCAGGTTGTTTTCCTGACGCACTTCGTCTTCGCTACGGCCAACATAGACGTTGCCGTCGTTGTCATACCATGCCGGGATGCGGTGACCCCACCACAGCTGACGGGAAATACACCAATCCTGAATATCGCGCATCCAGGAGAAGTACATGTTTTCGTACTGCTTCGGCACGAACTGAATGTCGCCATTCTCAACGGCTTCAACTGCCGGCTTGGCCAGCACGTCGGCACGCACATACCACTGGTCGGTCAGCATCGGTTCGATAACCACGCCGCCGCGGTCGCCGTAAGGCACGGTCAGGTCGTGCGGTTTGATTTCTTCCAGCAGGCCCAGCGCGTCGACAGCGGCAACCATCGCTTTACGCGCGGCAAAACGTTCCATCTTCTGGAATTCAGCCGGGATCTCGTTGGAATAAACGTCGGATTCGTTGCCTTTGGTGTCATAGACTTCCGCGCTTTCGCGGATGTCGCCATCAAAGGTCAAAATATTAATCATCGGCAGCTGATGACGGCGGCCAACTTCGTAGTCGTTAAAGTCGTGCGCCGGGGTGATTTTCACGCAGCCGGTGCCTTTTTCCATGTCGGCGTGTTCATCGCCAACAATCGGAATGCGGCGGTTAACCAGCGGCAGCACCACGAATTTACCAATCAGGTCTTTGTAGCGCGGGTCTTCCGGGTTTACGGCCACGCCGGTATCGCCCAGCAGGGTTTCCGGACGAGTGGTGGCGACCACCAGGTAATCTTTACCGTCAGCGGTTTTCGCGCCATCGGCCAGCGGATAGCGGATGTGCCACATGGAACCTTTCGATTCGCGGTTCTCCACTTCGAGGTCGGAAATGGCGGTGCGCAGTTTCGGGTCCCAGTTCACCAGGCGCTTGCCGCGATAAATCAGGTCTTCTTTGTACAGGCGAACGAAGACCTCTTTCACCGCGTTGGACAGGCCTTCGTCCATTGTGAAGCGCTCGCGCTCCCAGTCTACGGAGTTGCCGAGGCGGCGCATCTGGCGAGTAATGGTGCCGCCGGATTCCGCTTTCCACTGCCAGATTTTATCGATGAAGGCATCGCGACCGTAGTCGTGGCGGGTTTTACCTTCTTCAGCGGCAATCTTACGCTCAACCACCATCTGGGTGGCGATACCCGCGTGGTCGGTACCGGCCTGCCACAGGGTGTTTTTACCCTGCATGCGCTGGTAGCGAATCATGGTATCCATGATGGTTTGCTGGAAGGCATGACCCATATGCAAACTGCCGGTGACGTTCGGCGGCGGGATCATGATGCAGAAGCTCTCCTGGCTTTCATCACCATTCGGTTTGAAATAGCCCTGCTTTTCCCAGTGCTCGTAAAGCGGCTGTTCGATATCTTGTGGGTTGTATGTCTTTTCCATTATTTCCAGGTTGCCGTGTTCAGGTTGAAACCAGCCATGCGGTACGCTTTATAGCGTTCGCGCGCCAGTTGTTTCAGAGAATCTTCGTAAGGGACAAAGTCTATCACTTCTGTGAAAGCGGTGGCAAAATCTGCAAAGTTTAGCCGCAGGCTGATAAGAATATCCCGCGGACTGCTGTTGCGCTTTTGCGGCCAGGCAATTTCTACCGGCGCGCCGCCTCTCGGGCCTTCGCCCGCCAGGTTATGCGGCACAAAGCTCTCCGGCGGCCGCGTCCACAGCGCTTCGTCGAGGCGAATAGCCTGCTGTTCATCTTCACAGGCGATCAGTACGCGCTTGCCGTTGCGCCAACGTTCTGCGGCAATTTCACACACCAGCTGTTCGACGGCGCTGAGCTCGTCGACGGTGTCTTCGTTGTCCAGAAGATAGAACGTTGCGTTTTTCATATATGGGGCTTCTTGTTGTGGATTTAAATGCAAAGCCGGGTGGCGCTACGCTTACCCGGCCTACAAACGGCATCTTTCCGTAGGCCCGGTAAGCGTAGCGCCACCGGGCATCAGACGGCAATCACTCTTCGCCGTTAAAACCCGCACGATTGAGCAGGAACTGAGACAGCAGCGCCACCGGACGACCGGTTGCGCCTTTGGCCTTCCCGGAACGCCAGGCGGTACCGGCGATGTCGAGGTGTGCCCAGTTGTACTTACGGGTGAAGCGTGACAGGAAGCAGCCAGCGGTAATCGCGCCGCCAGGACGGCCGCCGATGTTGGCCATATCCGCAAAGTTGGACTCCAGCTGATCCTGGAACTCGTCGGCCAGCGGCAGACGCCATGCGCGGTCGCCGGCCAGTTCGGAGGCGCCGATCAGCTCATGAGCCAGCGGGTTATGGTTCGACATCAGGCCGGTGATGTGATGGCCGAGGGCAATCACGCAGGCGCCGGTCAGCGTTGCGACATCGATAACCGCTTCTGGTTCGAAGCGCTCAACGTAGGTCAATACGTCGCACAGCACCAGACGGCCTTCGGCATCGGTATTCAGCACTTCAACGGTCTGTCCGGACATGGTGGTCAGAACGTCGCCCGGGCGGTACGCGCGGCCGCCAGGCATGTTTTCACAGCCCGCCAGCACGCCGATGACGTTGAGCGGCAGCTGCAGCTCGGCCACCATTCGCATTACGCCGTAAACCGCTGCCGCGCCGCACATGTCGTACTTCATCTCGTCCATGCCTTCGGCAGGCTTGATGGAGATACCGCCGGAGTCGAAGGTCAGGCCTTTACCGACCAGCACGATAGGGCGCGCGTCTTCAGACGGGTTGCCTTTATACTCGATGACCGACATCAGCGACTCGTTCTGCGAGCCGTTGCCGACGGCAAGATAGGAGTTCATCCCCAGCTCGCGCATCTGCTGCTCGCCGATTACGCGGGTGATGACGTTCTTGCTGTAGGTGTCGGCCAGCTGGCGCGCCTGGGAAGCAAGGTAAGCCGCGTTACAGATATTCGGCGGCATGTTGCCGAGGTCTTTCGCCGCTTTGATACCGGCAGCGATCGCCAGGCCATGTTGAATGGCGCGTTCGCCGCTGGTGAGCTCGCGGCGAGTCGGCACGTTGAAGACCATTTTACGCAGCGGACGACGCGGCTCGCTTTTGTTGGTCTTCAACTGATCGAAGCTGTACAGCGTCTCTTTGGCGGTTTCAACGGCCTGGCGAACTTTCCAGTAGTTGTTGCGACCTTTAACGTGCAGTTCGGTCAGGAAGCAGACGGCTTCCATCGAACCAGTGTCATTCAGAGTATTAATGGTTTTCTGAATAACTTGTTTATACTGACGTTCATCCAGTTCGCGCTCTTTACCACAGCCGATGAGCAGAATGCGCTCAGACAGGATGTTCGGCACATGGTGCAGTAACAAGGTCTGGCCAGGCTTGCCTTCGAGCTCGCCGCGACGCAGCAGGGCGCTGATGTAACCGTCGCTGATTTTATCGAGTTGTTCGGCGATGGGGGAGAGGCGACGTGGTTCGAAGACGCCGACCACGATACAGGCACTCCGCTGCTTCTCCGGGCTACCGCTTTTTACACTGAACTCCATGCACTATGCTCCTGAATCTTAAAGACAACAGTGGTGGCTACGGCTATACTCGTCGCCTTTCCAGTTGCAGATGCGTTGGCTACGCCTGCTTACCCCTGACGCTGGCTGATGCCGCACCGGGGCTTCACAGTCCTGCCGCCTTTCTACAACTCGAAATCCATTGAGTATATAATTGCAAGCTTTCGTAACTCATGTCCGCTGTTGCGGTGACTTCGTGTTAATCTTAACGTTATTACGGCTTTGGTTCGTCAGAAAAGATCCTGATACGCAGAACCGATGAGTCATTTAATCTTAGCGATGTTTTCGACGACAAAAGAGAATAAATGACGTTTAAGCCATGAAACAAGCAATTTTCCTGCAATAAGACGGGTTTTTACGGGCGTATTTATAGTGATAATCATAAGATATCTGGTTCGTGAGACGCTGAAAAGCCAGTTGGCGATCCTATTCATCCTGTTGCTGATTTTCTTCTGTCAGAAACTCGTCAGGATCCTCGGCGCCGCGGTAGATGGCGATATCCCGACCAACCTGGTGCTCTCGCTGTTAGGGCTGGGCGTACCGGAAATGGCGCAGCTCATTCTGCCCCTGAGTCTTTTCCTCGGGCTGTTGATGACGCTCGGCAAACTGTATACCGAAAGTGAAATTACGGTGATGCACGCCTGCGGCTTAAGTAAAGCCGTATTGATTAAGGCGGCGATGATCCTCGCCCTGTTTACCGGCGCCGTCGCGGCGGTCAACGTGATGTGGGCGGGGCCGTGGTCGTCGCGCCATCAGGACGAAGTACTGGCGGAAGCCAAAGCTAACCCTGGAATGGCGGCGCTGGCTCAGGGCCAGTTCCAGCAGGCCAGCGACGGCAGCGCGGTGCTGTTTATCGAAAACGTCAACGGCAACCGCTTCAACGACGTGTTCCTGGCGCAACTGCGGCCTAAAGGCAACGCGCGTCCTTCCGTGGTGGTGGCGGACTCCGGCGAGCTGTCGCAGAAAAAAGACGGCTCCCAGGTGGTCACCATGACCCAGGGGACGCGTTTTGAAGGCACGGCGATGCTGCGCGATTTCCGTATTACCGACTTTAAAAACTACCAGGCGGTTATTGGCCATCAGGCGGTAGCGGCCGATCCCAGCGACACCGAACAGATGAATATGCGCACCCTGTGGCGTACCGACACCGATCGCGCCCGCGCCGAACTGCACTGGCGCTTCACGCTGGTGGCGGCGGTGTTCATGATGGCGCTGATGGTTGTCCCGCTCAGCGTGGTGAACCCGCGTCAGGGCCGCGTGCTGTCTATGCTGCCGGCGATGCTGCTGTATCTGGTGTTCTTCCTGCTGCAAACGTCGATCAAATCGAACGCGGGTAAAGGCAAAATGGACCCCGCCATCTGGATGTGGGGCGTGAACCTGCTCTACTTCGCGCTGGCGGTGCTGCTTAACCTGTGGGATACGGTGCCGATGCGTCGTTTCCGTGCCCGGTTTAATAAAGGAGCGGTGTGATGCAGGCGTTTGGCGTACTTGACCGCTATATCGGTAAAACCATTTTTAACACCATCATGATGACGCTGTTCATGCTGGTGTCGCTCTCCGGCATTATTAAGTTTGTCGACCAGCTGAAAAAAGCCGGGCAGGGCAGCTATGATGCGCTGGGAGCAGGACTCTATACCATTCTCAGCGTACCAAAAGATGTGCAAATTTTCTTCCCAATGGCGGCCCTGCTTGGGGCTTTGCTGGGGCTGGGGATGCTGGCGCAGCGTAGCGAACTGGTGGTGATGCAGGCTTCCGGCTTTACCCGTATGCAGGTGGCGCTGGCGGTGATGAAAACGGCGATCCCGCTGGTGTTGTTGACCATGGCGATGGGTGAATGGGTGGCGCCGCAGGGCGAACAGATGGCGCGTAACTACCGAGCGCAGCAGATGTACGGCGGTTCGCTGCTGTCGACCCAGCAGGGTTTGTGGGCGAAAGACGGGCATAATTTTGTCTACATTGAGCGGGTGAAGGGCAACGATGAGCTGGGCGGGGTGAGCATCTACCAGTTTAACGATAACCGTCGTCTGCAATCTGTCCGTTACGCCGCTTCCGCTAAGTTTGATAATGAAGCTAAGGTTTGGCGTCTGTCGCAGGTTGATGAGTCCGACCTGACCGATCCGAAGCAGGTAACCGGTACCCAGATGGTCAGCGGTACCTGGAAGACCAAACTAACGCCGGACAAACTCGGCGTGGTTGCGCTGGATCCGGATGCGCTGTCAATCAGCGGCCTGCATAATTACGTGACCTATTTGAAGTCCAGCGGTCAGGATCCGGGCCGTTACCAGCTCAACATGTGGAGCAAAATCTTCCAGCCGCTGTCGGTGGCCGTGATGATGCTGATGGCGCTGTCGTTTATTTTTGGTCCATTGCGGAGCGTGGCGATGGGCGTGAGGGTCGTTACCGGGATTAGCTTCGGCTTTATCTTCTACGTCCTCGATCAGATATTTGGCCCACTGACGCTGGTTTACGGCATACCGCCAATCATCGGCGCGCTGCTGCCAAGCGCAAGCTTCTTCCTGATAAGCCTTTGGCTGATGATGAGAAAAGCGTAGTTCGATAAATAACCCGGCCAAGCGCAAGCAACGCCGGGTTTTTTATGCCTGCCGTTTGAGTGGCTATCCGCAATGTAATGCCCTGTATTGTTGTCGCCCGGATCGGACGCAGCGCGCCGCAATCCGGGGCTCGACACTGACGTTAACGGCGCCTTCCGCCAAGCAGGCTGCCCAGCATGCCGCGGACAATCTGGTTGGTGACCTGACGTACGGCGCTTTTGGCCGCGGTCTGTACGATACCGTCTCGTTTACCGCCGCGCGGGCCAGTCGTGCCGAACAGAATATCTTTCAGTCCGCCGAGCAGCCCGTCGTCATCGCCGCTTTGTTGGCCTTTTGCCGGCGGCGCCGACTGCTGCTCTGTGGCGACCTGCACCCCTTTTTGCAGCATTTCGAAGGCCGACTCGCGGTCAATCTCTTCTTCATACTTGCCGTACAGCGCCGAGTGGTTAATCAGGCCATTACGCTCATCATCGCTGACCGGCCCCATACGTGAACATGGGGCGATGACCATCGCACGCTCTACTACCGACGGACTGCCTTTTTCGTCGAGGAAGGAGATCAGCGCTTCGCCGGTACCGAGCTCCTGAATGGCCTGCTCGGTACTGAACGCCGGATTGGCGCGCATGGTCTGGGCGGCGGTCTTCACCGCTTTTTGATCCTTCGGGGTAAAGGCTCGCAGGGCATGCTGCACGCGGTTGCCCAACTGGCCGAGCACGGCATCCGGGATATCCGACGGATTCTGCGAGACAAAATAGACGCCGACTCCTTTAGAACGGATAAGGCGAATCACCTGCTCGATTTTATCCAGCAGTACCTGTGGCGCATCGTTAAACAGCAGGTGGGCTTCGTCGAAGAAGAACACCAGCTTCGGTTTTTCGAGGTCGCCGGCTTCCGGCAGGCGCTCGTAGAGTTCGGAGAGCATCCACAGCAGGCTGGCGGCGTACAGCTTCGGCATCTGATAGAGCTTTTCAGCGCTGAGGATATTAATCACCCCTTTACCGCTGGCATCGACACGCATCCAGTCCTGAATATCCAGCATCGGTTCGCCGAAGAAGTGCTCTGCGCCCTGCTGCTCCAGGGTTAACAGCCCGCGCTGGATAGCGCCGACCGACGCGCTGCTGATATTGCCATACTGGTTCTGGAAGGCTTTGGCGTTATCGCCAATAAACTGGGTAATGGCGCGAAGATCTTTAAAGTCGAGCAGCAGCAGACCGCGATCGTCAGCGATACGGAAAATAATGTTCAGCACGCCGCTTTGTACTTCATTAAGATTGAGTAAGCGGGCGAGCAGCAGGGGGCCGAGGTCCGACACCGTGGCGCGCACCGGGTGGCCCTTTTCGCCAAATATATCCCAAACAACCACCGGGTTGGCGTGCGGCTCCCAGTCGGTAACGCCGATTTTTTCCAGACGCGCCTGAAGTTTCTCAGAGCTCTGGCCTGCCTCCGCGATACCGGTCAGGTCGCCTTTCACATCGGCCATAAAGACCGGCACGCCGATCTCAGAAAACGACTCCGCCAGCTTTTGCAGAGTAACGGTTTTACCGGTGCCGGTGGCGCCGGTAATTAAGCCGTGACGGTTGGCCATTGCAGGCAGCAGATGGAGCTGTTTGTCCAGCGTGCGTGCAATTAGCAGGGGTGAGCTCATGATCGATTCCTCCATTTATCCTGCGTCGATTATAGGCAACCTGACAGCAAAAAGAGGGAGGAAATCGATAACTCTCAACGTTTAATCTCACGCGCAGTGGCGTTGAATCAGCGCAATGCTCTGTTCAATCTCGTGGCGAATATCCTCTTCACGCCATGACGCCAGCTGCGGGGCGAAAGGCTCGAAGGCGTAATCGCCACGATATCCGCGGGCTTCGAGATGTTTTACCTGCTGGCAGGTCAGCAGCCTATCTTGTGGTGTCAGCATGATGCGCTCGTCGTCGGTCAACTGTTCGCGCGGGCGGGGATCGTCGACGCCGGAGAGATGCACCAGGCCTATATCAGTAATGTCCAACTGGCTGAATTCCTCTTCAGCTTGTGGATAGAGGTGATGGTGGAAAGTATCAATTAACAGTTTAAACGGCACCTGGGCGTCGCGAATGAGCGCCTGAGCCTGAACCGCAGAGCGTAGCGAACTTTGTGGGAACCCAAGCGGCTCGACCAGGCCCTGAATGCCATATTGTTCGAACAGCGGCGCCAGCTCGCGCATAGCAGCAAGCGTTTCTTGCGGCGCTACAACGGTGCCATCATTTAACGGGCACATCACCAGCGATTTGGCGCCAATAGCCTGCGCCTCTTTTAGCAGCGACTCCGTCAGCTGACGTACTTCAGCGCTGCGGCGGTTGAAGGGATAGACGGCGTTGATCGTCAGAATTTCAAGCTGGTAACGGTCGGCCAGCCTGCGCACCTGCTGGTAGGTGAGCGCGTCGGTGACTTTACCGCTGGGTAAATCATTACGCAGCTCGACCTTATGCAGCCCGAGTTCGCTCACCAGACGGAAAAACGCCTCAATGCTGAGCGACGGCGCAATTTTACGATTGATACAGAAACGCTGCAGGGCAATGGCCATTTGACACTCCTGACAAGATGTTGACTGGTTTAGTTCGATTGCCAGATAGTTAAAATGTTTATTTCATCATTGGCAATGGATGAAATGATGGTTATTTGAGCACGATCGCAAAATAGTTGCTGCGCCATTTCATGGTTTACATCAAAGCTAACCGCATAAAATCTCACCTTCTATACTGCTGTGATATGAAATCACATAGAGAGAGGCTTGCTGAAAAATGCGACAGCTATCACCAAAGTGGAATTTCATTTTATCTGTTTATTGAAATATAAATTTCATTTTACTACGGTTATAGCACAGCACAATCAGCGACGGGCCGTAACTTGAACGGCCTTCTACACTATGAGGCGAGAAGATGACTATCACAGGTAACTTTATTGGTGGGAAAACGTTAACCAGCAGCAGCCGCGAAACGATGCCGGTGTACGACCCGGCCACTGGCGATGTAGTTCGCGAAGTCACGCTTTCCACCGCGCAGGAGGTTTCCGACGCAATCCAGGTCGCTCGCGACGCTTTTGACAGCTGGTCCCGCACCACGCCGCTGCGCCGCGCCCGCGTGCTGTTCAATTTTAAAATGCTGCTCGAACAGCACGTCGATGAACTGGCGGGAATTATCGTTAGCGAGCACGGCAAAGTGTGGTCCGATGCGTTGGGCGAGCTGACCCGCGGCATGGAAGTGGTTGAGTTCGCATGCGGTATTCCGCATCTCATTAAAGGTGAGTTTTCTTCCGACGTGGGTACCGGCGTCGACAGCTATTCGCTCATGCAGCCGCTGGGCGTGGTGGCGGGGATAACGCCGTTTAATTTCCCGGCGATGGTGCCGATGTGGATGTTCCCCATCGCGCTGGCCTGCGGCAACAGCTTCGTGCTGAAACCACCGGCGCTGGCGCCAACCGCGGCGGTACGCATGGCTGAGTTACTGAAAGAAGCCGGTCTGCCGGATGGCGTCTTTAACGTCATCCATTGCAGCAATGAAGATGCCGAGCAGCTTTATACCGACCCGCGTATTGCCGCCGTCAGCTTTGTCGGCTCCTCCGGCGTGGCGGAATATATCTATAAAACCGCCAGCGCTCACGGAAAACGCGTCCAGGCGTTTGGCGCGGCGAAAAACCATGCCATCGTGATGCCGGACGCCGATCTTGATGCGACCGTGAATGCCATTATGGGCGGCGCGTATGGTTCCGCTGGCGAGCGCTGTATGGCCCTGCCGGTAGTGGTGGCCGTCGGTGACGAGACCGCAGATAAGTTAATCGCCCGCCTGAAACCATTAGTCGAGTCGCTGAAAGTCGGTCCCGGCTGCCTGCGCGGTAAAGACGAAAACGAAATGGGGCCGGTGGTATCCGAAGCGCATCAGAAAAAAGTACTTGGCTATATTGATAAGGGCGTCAGCGAAGGGGCGTCGTTGGTGGTGGATGGCCGCAGGCTTCGCGTGGCCGGGCATGAGGACGGATATTACGTTGGCGGTACGCTGTTTGACCATGTCACTCCGGAAATGACCATCTGGCGTGAAGAGATTTTTGGCCCGGTGCTGGGGATCGTCCGCGTCGCTGATTACCAAAGCGCGCTGGCGCTGGTTAACAGCCATGAATTTGGCAACGGCAGCGCCGTCTTTACCAGCAACGGCCATACCGCCCGCGAGTTCGTCCATGACGTACAGGCCGGCATGGTTGGCGTCAACGTACCGGTGCCGGTGCCGATGGCCTTCCATAGCTTCGGCGGCTGGAAGCGCTCGGTATTTGGCGCGCTGAACGTCCACGGGCCGGACGGCGTCCGCTTCTATACCCGTATGAAAACTGCCACCGTGCGCTGGCCGCAGGGGCAGCAAACCGTATCTGAATTCAGTATGCCGACGTTAGGTTAATCGGCGAAGGAGAACGCTATGTCGTTATTGGCTAAAGCGCAAAAAGAGGGACATATCCAGCACATCACCCCGCAGAGCGCGGGGTGGCAGTATATTGGCTTTGATGTCTGGATGTTAAAACAGGGGCAAACCGTGACCCTGGAGAGCGGCGAGCGTGAGCTATGTCTGGTACTGGTTTCCGGGCTGGCCTCGATCAAAACTCAGCACGCCGATTTTCCCGACCTTGGTAAACGCATGTCGCCATTCGAGCGTACGCCGCCGTGGTCGGTCTATGTGCCGCCGCACGATAAGGTCGAGGTCACTGCAGATTCCGATCTTGAGCTGGCGGTTTGCAGCGCGCCGGGCAAAGGCAGCTTCCCGGCGCGAGTGATACGGCCTGAGGATGTCGGCGTAGAGCATCGCGGTAAAGGGCGCAACCAGCGCCTGGTGCACAATATTCTGCCGGATAATGCGCAGGCGGATTGCCTGCTGGTGGTGGAAGTCTACACCGAAGAAGGGGCGACCAGCTCCTGGCCATCGCACAAGCACGATACCGCGCTGCCGGGGCAGGAAACCCAGCTGGAAGAGACCTACTACCACCGCTTCGATCCGCCGCAAGGTTTTGCCTTTCAGCGAGTGTACACCGATGACCGCAGCCTGGATGCCTGTATGGCGCCCTATAACCATGATGTGGTGATGGTGCCGCGCGGCTATCATCCGGTAGCGGCGATCGCCGGTTACAACAGCTACTATCTGAACGTAATGGCGGGGCCGGATCGTAAGTGGCTATTTACCTGGGAAGACGATCACGCTTGGATCAACAGCGATCGCTATTCATAGTGCGCGATAAACGAGAAAAGCCGGGGATGTCCCGGCTTTTTTGTCTGTTGATTGCCGTTGTTTACATCGTAGCGCAACGGGTAATCAGGCGCGGTGCTGCTGCGGCTCTTTGCTGCTATTCAATGCCAGCGATACCGCCAACGTCTGCGCCAGGCACAGCGAGGCCACCTGCGAACGGAAACCATCTACCTGCGCTTCACGCACCACAAAGCACACATCACTGAAGGCGGCAAGCGGGCTTACCTGGCTATCGGTAATGGCGATTTGTCGCGCCTTGCGCTGGGCGCCAAGCTCAACCAGCTCCACCACTTCACGGGCGTAGGGCGAGAAACTCACCGCCACAACCACATCCTTCGGCCCCACCAGACTGAGCTGCTCGGTGAACATCCCGCCGAGGCCGTCGATCAGGAAGGCTTTGCGATCCAGATGGCGCAGCGCGTAGGTCAGGTAAGAGGCGACGCTGAACGAGCGACGCAGGCCGATGACATAGATATTTTCCGCATCCGCCAGTAAATCTACCGCGCGGTTGAGGTCTTCGCCGGAGGTCTGCATTGCCAGTTGCTGCAGCGCCTGGGTATTGACCATGCTGAACATGTTGAGGATTTCCGTCGGCGTTTCCGGCGGCGTCGTTTCGTCGTTAGTGGTCTGGCGGAACAGACGCGCGCGCTCGGTGTAGTTGGCGGTCTCTTCCATCAGATGCTGCCTGAACATCTGCTTCATTTCGTTAAAGCCGCTGAAGCCAAAGGCGTTAGCGAAGCGAATCAGCGTTGAGGGCGGAACGTCAGCCTGTTGCGCAATGGAGGCTACGGTATCGAAAGCAACGCTATTACTGTTATCCAGTATATAGCGCGCCACCTGCTTCAGACGTTTGCTGAGCGTGTCGTAGCGCCGTCTGATTTCATCCTGCAGGATGGTCAGTTGGGTCGGATTATTAGCCATAAGTTGCGCTCTGAGAAAATGGAAGGAATATGGCTTCCAGTGTACCAAATGAAGCGAATTTTTCATTTTTTGCGATGAAATACGCGATTCATTTCACGAAGAAACCGCAGGCCCGCCATTTTCAAGGAAGAGGCGGGCCTGAAGGAGGTTAGCCGCGCGCTTCGCGCCAGTAGCCGATGAGCCGCAAATAGTTACGCTTCACTTCATCGATTAGCGCGGCGTCATCCAGTTCGCCCTGCATCCAGCGGCGCGAAGGCTGGCCAAAGATGGTGCGGCCGACGGCAAAACCCTTGATCATCGGGTGTCCGGCCGCTTCGGCGAAACCTGAACGCAGGCGATCCGATGGGGCATCCAGCCCCAGGAGCAGGATGCCCCGGCACCATGGATCTTCGCGCTCGATAAGCGCTGAGATCCGCTCCCACTGGGCGCTGGCCAGCGGCGGCAGTTTCCACCAGTCCGGCTGGATCCCCAACTGATAGAAGTGCTCCAGCATAGTGTGGTAGTGGCGTTCGTCTTTGTCCGGTCCGTTCTCCGGCAGGATCACTTCCAATAGCAGCTCGTGTCCGGACTTATTACAGGCCTGCCATACTTCCAGCAGCAGCGCGTCCTGCTCGGCGCGCAGCGCCGCCGGATCGTCCGGATGGTAAAAGACCAGACATTTGACGACGTGCTCCAGCGGCCAGTCGATCAGCTGCGAGCCAATATTGCCATGCTCAAGGCGCAGCGGACGTGAACTGGGGAGCTCGATCGGCCGGCCGATCCACCAGCCTTTACCGGTAATGGCGTTAAGCGCACGCTGGCCGTAGGTGCCGTCGGCCAGGATACCGCTACGCTGTTCAAGCCCGGCCTCAGCGGCTGCGGCTTCGGCGGCTGCCAACAGTAGCAGCTTGAGCCGGGGAATGCAGGCCGGATCGCGGCCGGTTTCTAACGCCAGGTCCGCCAGTTGTTTGCGGTGGTCAAAGGCGAAGATACATAGCTCTGGCCACGGCTGGCGGCGGCTGGTCACCCGGTGCAAGTGATTGAGCCGCGCATCGATATCCGGGCGCGGAACGGCATCTGCCCGCGATAGATAATCATCAAGTTCGACTTTCGTCGGCATCGCCGGCGCGCAGCCGTGGCGCGAAACCACCAGCGCGCCGCAGGCGTTGGCGTAGCGGCAGGCCTGTTCCCAGCCTTCATCATTCAGCCAGCCGCGCAGCAGGCCGGACATAAAGGCGTCGCCGGCGCCGAGCACGTTAAGCACCTCGACGCGAACGCCCTGCTGCAGCGGGACGCTATCCCAGCTATCCGGGATCGCGCCTTCCAGCACCACGCAACCCATCGGCCCGCGCTTGCAGACCAGCGTCGCGTTAGTGGCGTGGCGCACGTTTTTCAGCGCGGTGAGGGTGTCGGTACTGCCGCCGGCAATATGAAACTCCTCTTCGGTGCCCACGACTAAATCGAACAGATGCAGAACTTCCTGCAGCTGGCGGGTCACCGGTCCGGATTCAATGAAACGCGTTTCACCGTCGCCCAGCGAAGTAAGCCCCCACAGCACCGGACGGTAATCGATATCCAGCGCGGTACGCAGGCCGTGGCGGCGGGCGTATTCCAGCGCCTTCAGTACCGCGTCTCGGGTATTGGCGTGTGAAAGGTGGGTGCCGGTCACCGCCAGAGCGCGTGAAGAGGCGATGTACTCCTCATTGATATCGTCAGGCGTCAGCGCCATATCGGCGCAGTTGTCGCGGTAGAAAATCAGCGGGAAGGTATCCTGATCCTTAATGCCCAGCATCACCAATGCGGTCAGCCGTTCTTTATCCGTGATCAGATATTCGGTATCGACACCTGCGCGGCTGAGGGTTTCACGCAGGAAGCGACCGTTGTGTTCATCGCCAACGCGGGCCAGCATCGCTGATTTCAACCCCTGAATCGCGGTGCCAAAGGCGACGTTGCCTGAGGAGCCGCCGAGATATTTGGCGAAACTCGCCACATCTTCCAACCTTGCCCCTATCTGCTGGGCGTAGAGATCGACGGCCACCCGGCCAATACAGATGACGTCGAGCCGCTTAACTGCTGCATTCATCGCTTGGGTTTCCTTTTGCATATTTGCTGCCAGGAGAAGGTCGCTCGAGTGACGGTCTGCCGTGAACAGCCTGATGGTTATTGGTTATCTCTAGTTTGAGAAATAAATATTTCATTTTCAAATCTAATCGAAATTAAAAAACCAAAAGTGTGAAGGATCTACCACTCTGCGCGGCTGAGCAGCTGCCTGCTCATACATGCTGTCTGCGTCCCGTTTACCCATGTCCCCCTTTTTTTAATATCAATATTATCCATAATTTTCATGTAGATAATCTTGTTTTTCCTCTTTTGTTTGGAAGACTTCTCGCGAAGGAGATGTAAGTGAAACGTGTGAAATGGGTAGAGAGTTTGATCCTTCTCGCAAAATGAAACATTTCTTCTGTATTTGTGTTTAATGAAAAAAATGTTTGCCTATAATCCAAAAATATTCCAGTGGACGTTAACGGCTTTCCCGCACCTACGCCATCTTCTTTGGCGAGCAAAGCGCTAACTCACACGACAAATACTGAACGATAAGGATTAGGCAACATGGGCAAACTGAGACTGACAATGGCGCAGGCGCTGGTGAAGTTCCTTGATAACCAGTATCTGGAGGTGGACGGCGAAGCGCAGAAATTCGTGAAAGGGATTTTCGCTATCTTTGGTCACGGCAACGTGTTGGGCTTAGGCCAGGCGCTGGAAGAGAACAGCGGCGAACTGCGGGTTTTCCAGGGGCGTAATGAACAAGGCATGGCCCATGCGGCCACCGGCTTTGCCCGTCAATCACTGCGCCGGCAGATCATTGCTTGCACTTCTTCCATCGGTCCCGGGGCGGCCAACATGATCACCGCCGCGGCGACGGCTACGGCCAACCGCATCCCGCTGTTATTACTGCCGGGCGATGTATTCGCTACCCGCCAGCCGGACCCGGTACTGCAGCAAATCGAACAGAGCCACGATCTGAGTATCACGACTAACGACGCGTTTCGCGCGGTGAGTAAGTACTGGGATCGTATTACCCGCCCGGAACAGCTCATGAGCGCCTGCATTAATGCCATGCGCGTGCTGACGGATCCGGCGGAAACCGGCGCCGTCACCTTGTGTCTGCCGCAGGACGTGCAGGGTGAAGCCTGGGATTATCCCGAGTCCTTTTTTGCCCGCCGCGTCCACCGTCTGGATCGCCGTCCGCCAAGCGCGGCGCAGCTGGCTGATGCGGTAGCGGCAATAAAAGCCAGCCGTAAACCGCTTATCGTCTGCGGCGGCGGCGTGAAATATTCCGCGGCAGGCGATGCGCTGGTGAGCTTCGCCGAACGTTACGGCATTCCGTTTGCGGAAACGCAGGCCGGTAAGGGCACGGTGGTTTCATCGCATCCGCTGAACGTCGGTGGCGTTGGCGAAACGGGCTGTCTGGCTGCCAATCTGTTGGCGAAAGAGGCCGATCTGGTCATCGGTATCGGCACACGTTTTAGCGATTTCACCACCTCCTCGAAATGGATATTCCAATCCCCTGGCGTGCGCTTTCTTAACGTTAACGTCAGTAATTTTGATGCCTGGAAGCTGGACGGCATCCCAATGCTGGCGGACGCCCGCGAGGCGCTAAGCACGCTCAGCGCTGCGCTGTCGAACGAGCCCTGGCAGGCAGAATGGGGCGCGCAGATTGCAAGCGTCCAGAGCCGGCAGATGAAAGAGACCCAGCGCGTCTATCAGGCGGTCTGGCAGGAAACGGATTTCGTACCAGAAATTGATGACCATATTGACCGCGAATCGGTATATCGCGAATTCCGTCAAATCACGGATTCTACCCTGACGCAAAGCAGCGTTCTTGGCCTGCTGAACGAGTCGCTGGCGGCGGATGCGGTCATTGTGGCGGCGGCGGGCAGCCTGCCGGGGGATTTACAACGCGTCTGGCGCAACCGGGCGCCGAATACCTATCACGTCGAGTACGGCTACTCATGCATGGGTTATGAAGTCAACGCCGCTCTCGGCGTGAAGCTGGCGCAGCCGCAGAGCGAGGTCTATTCGCTGGTCGGCGATGGCTCCTTCATGATGCTGCACTCTGAACTGGTCACTTCCTTGCAGGAGCGGGCGAAGATCAACGTCATTCTGCTCGACAACATGGCGAACGGCTGCATCAACAACCTGCAGCTGGAACACGGTATGGATAGCTTTGGCACCGAGTTCCGCTACCGCTCGGCGGAAAACGGCCAGCTGCAGGGCGGGCTGGTGCCGGTGGATTTCGCCACGATCGCTTCCGGCTACGGCTGCAAGACCTGGCGGGTCACCACCCTCGATGAGCTTCGCCACGCGCTGGATGCCGCTCGCCGTGAAACCGTCAGCACGCTTATCGACATTAAAGTGCTGCCGAAAACCATGGTCCACAAATACGGGAGCTGGTGGAACGTCGGCGTGGCGCAGACGGCGCTGTCGGAACGCATCCGTAAAGTCGCTGAAATGATTAATGAAAAACGCGCCCAGGCGCGGGATTACTAACAAAGAACACGAACCCTGAACCCTACAGAACTACGGAGAGAACCATCATGTCACTCAAATTAGGTGTCATCGGCGCAGGCGCCATCGGTAAAGAACATATCCGTCGCTGCACCCAGGTCTTACAGGGGGCGACCGTGGTCGCCGTTTCCGATATCAACGCCGATAACGCCCGTGCGGCAGTAGCGCTGCCGGGCGTGCAGGCGGAAGTCTACGCCGATGGTCATGATGTGATTAAAGCCAGCGACGTTGACGCCGTGCTGGTGACCTCCTGGGATCCAACCCATGAAGAGTACACCCTGGCGGCTATTGAGGCCGGTAAGCCCGTATTTTGCGAAAAGCCGTTGGCGATGAGCGCGAAAGGCTGCCGCCGCATCGTTGATGCTGAAATGAAAGCCGGGCGTCGCCTCGTTCAGGTCGGCTTTATGCGCCCGTACGATGAAGGCTATCTGGCGCTGAAGAAAGTCATTGATGACGGCGATATCGGCGCGCCGCTGATGCTGCGCTGCGCCCACCGCAACCAGTCGGTCGGTGAGAACTACACCACCGATATGGCGATTACCAACACCCTGATCCACGAACTGGACGTGCTGCGCTGGCTGCTAAATGACGACTACCGCTCCGTACAGGTACGCTTCCCGCGCTCGACCTCCCATACCCATGCGCGGCTGAAAGACCCACAGATCGTCTCGTTTGAAACGAAAAAGGGCACCCTGATCGACGTCGAAGTCTTCGTAAATTGCCAGTACGGCTACGACATCCAGTGCGAAGTCGTTGGCGAAACGGGCATTGCGCGCCTGCCGGAACCGTCGGCGGTGGAGATGCGTAAAGCCGCCAGCCTGTCGACAGCTATCCTCACCGACTGGAAAGACCGTTTCATCAAAGCCTACGACGTCGAACTGCAGGCATTTATCAATGATGTGAAAGCCGGCAAGCTGCAGGGCCCCTCAGCCTGGGACGGCTATGCGGCATCGGTTGCCGCCGACGCCTGTCTGAAGGCGCAAGAGTGCAACGAACCGGTAGCGGTATCGCTACCTGAGTGCCCGGCATTCTACCAACGCTAAATCCTCCTTCACCGACGTAACGTTTCAAACAGGTAACGACGATGAAAATTGCTTTTGATGTCGATGTGATTCGCGATCTCGGGATCACCAGAATGGTTCAGCAGGTGGCGGAGTGGGGCTACAAATACATTGAACAGTCGCCGCACCCGCAGATTAACCCATTCTACAAACATCCGCGCGCCAGCCGGGAGATCATGGCCGAGTATAAGCAGGCGCTGCGTGACAACGGCGTTGAACTCTCCTCGTTCATCTGCGTTTATCGCTGGTCCGGCCCGGATGAGCTGCGCCGTCAGGCGGCGGTGAAGAACTGGAAGCGGCTCATCGAAATAGCGGTAGAGATGGGCGTGCAGGTTATCAACACCGAATTTTCTGGCGATCCTAACCAGCCGGAAATTTGCGAAGAAATGTTCTACCGCTCGATGGAAGAATTACTGCCGATATTCGAACGTGAAGGTATCCGCGTCGAAATCCAGGCCCACCCGTGGGACTTCTGCGAAGAAAACAACGAGACGGTGGATATCGTGAAATCCTTCCGTAGCGACAACGTGAAGTACGTCTACAGCGTGCCGCACACCTTCTTCTACGACAAAGGTAAAGGTGAAGTCGAGAAGATGCTGCGCTATGCCGGTCAGGACCTGTCGCACGTGCTGATTGCCGATACCCGCAATCACACCAAACACTGCCGCTATATCGTTAATCCGCCGGGCGTTGACGCCGCCGTACACCAGCACGTCGGCGTCGGCGAGGGGGATGTCGATTTCAATGCTCTGTTTAGCACCCTGCGCGATATGCGCTTCGCTGAACAGACCTTCAAAGTTGGCGGTGAACCGATCGTCTGCACCTCGCTGTTTGGTTACCCGGAAAAGATGAAATACCAGGCCGTGGAAACGCGTGAACTTATCGAACGTGAACTGCTGCGCCGGTAAGGCGCGGCGGCAGGAGCATCAAAATGAACAAAGACAACGTCAAACTAGCTATCGCCCCTATCGGTTGGACTAACGACGATATGCCTGAGCTGGGAAGCGAAAACACCTTTCAGCAAACGGTCAGCGAAATGGCGCTGGCCGGGTTTACTGGCAGCGAAGTCGGCAGCAAATATCCGCGCGACCCGGCGGTGCTGAAGCCGATGCTGGATATTCGCGGCATGCAGATTTGCAACGCCTGGTTCAGCACCTTCTTCGCGAATGGCCAAAGAGAAAAAACCATCGATGAATTCGTTAACCACATGAATTTCCTCCATGCGATGGGCGCGAAGGTGATTGGCTGCTCTGAACAAAGCGGCAGTATCCAGGGGCTCGATAAACCGATCCTCGGCGATGTAAAACCGTGCTTTAGCGACGAAGAGTGGCAGCGGGTAGCCGAAGGTTATAACGCGCTTGGCAAACTGGCGGCAGAGAAGGGGATGCAGGTTTGTCTGCATCACCATATGGGCACCGGCATTCAGACTACCGCGGAGATCGACAAGTTTATGTCGCTGGTGGACGAACGCGTCTTCCTGCTCTATGACACCGGTCACGCCTGGTATTCAGAGGGCGGCGAGGCGCCGATGCTGGCGATCCTGAAAAAATATCTGCCGCGCATCAACCACGTGCATCTGAAAGACGTCCGCCCCGCGGTGATTGAGCAGGTGCGCCGCGAAGGGCTCTCATTCCTCGACGGCGTCAAGAAAGGCACCTTTACCGTACCGGGAGATGGCGCCATCGATTTCCGTCCGGTTTTCCAGTTGCTGGATGACTACGGCTACAAGGGCTGGATGGTGGTGGAAGCCGAACAAGACCCCGCGCTGGCGAACCCCTTCGAATACGCCGTAAAGGCGCGTAAGTACATCCGCGAAACGGCAGGAATCTGATCGTTGATGCATTTCGGGCCACACAGCTGCGTGGCCTGCTTTTTCTAAACCTCAAGAGAACCACACGAGAACGACACGTCCGTGAGGCAGGAGGCCTCTGTATTCAGACAAGAGCATATCTTCCCCCTACAAGGTAGGTTACTGGAGTCTTCTATGTCACAGGAACAATATCTCACACTCAATAAAGCGTCGGGGCCGAATAGCGACGCCCCGGCAACGCCGTTTGTTAAGATCGTTGCGTTGATTGCGACCTTAGGCGGTTTACTCTTTGGCTACGACACCGGGGTGATTTCCGGCGCCCTGCTGTTTATGGGTAAGGAGCTGCATCTCACTCCGTTTACCACCGGGCTGGTGACTAGCTCGCTGCTGTTCGGCGCCGCATTCGGCGCACTGCTTTCTGGCCATCTGGCCAGCGCCGCAGGCAGAAAGAAAATCATCCTCTGGCTGGCGGTGATCTTCGCTATCGGCGCGGTGGGTACTGCCCTCGCGCCGGACGTCAACTGGATGATTTTCTTCCGCCTGGTTCTCGGCGTAGCGGTTGGCGGCGCGGCGGCAACGGTGCCGGTATATATCGCTGAGATGGCGCCCGCCAACAAACGCGGGCAACTGGTCACGCTGCAGGAACTGATGATCGTCTCCGGCCAACTGCTGGCCTATATCTCTAACGCCACCTTCCATGAGCTGTGGGGCGGAGAAAGCACCTGGCGCTGGATGCTGGCGGTGGCGACGCTGCCTGCCGTGCTGCTGTGGTTTGGCATGATGTTTATGCCGGATACCCCGCGCTGGTACGCGATGAAAGGCCGACTGGCGGAAGCGCGCCGGGTGCTGGAGCGTACGCGGCGTAAAGATGATGTCGAATGGGAGCTAATGGAGATTACGGAAACTCTCGACGAGCAGCGCAATCTCGGTAAGCCAAAAATTCGTGAAATCATGACCCCGTGGCTGTTTAAGCTGTTCATGATCGGTATCGGCGTGGCGGTTATTCAGCAGCTTACCGGCGTCAATACCATTATGTACTATGCGCCGACGGTGCTGACCTCGGTCGGTATGACCGATAACGCCGCGCTGTTCGCCACCATTGCCAACGGCGTGGTTTCGGTACTGATGACCTTTGTCGGCATCTGGATGCTGGGGAAGATAGGCCGTCGCCCGATGACTATGATCGGCCAGTTCGGCTGTACCGCCTGCCTGGTGTTTATCGGCGCGGTGAGCTACCTGCTGCCGGAAACGGTCAATGGTCAGCCGGATGCGCTGCGCGCCTATATGGTACTGGCGGGAATGCTGCTGTTCCTGAGCTTCCAGCAGGGGGCGCTGTCGCCGGTGACCTGGCTGCTGTTGTCGGAAATTTTCCCAACCCGGATGCGCGGGATGTTTATGGGCGGGGCGGTGTTCTCAATGTGGATTGCCAACTTCCTGATCTCGCTGTTCTTCCCGATGCTACTGTCGTGGGTCGGCCTGTCCGGAACCTTCTTTATCTTTGCGGCAATCGGCATCTTCGGCGCGATCTTCGTGATCAAATGCGTGCCGGAAACGCGCAACCGCAGCCTTGAGCAGATCGAGCACTACCTGCGCGAGAAGCTGGATACCAGCCCGGCGGGAAAAGCCTACGCGCGTAAATCCTGGGCTTCGTCGCAGGCGGATAAAATCTAAGGCTTCGCAAAATCTCCCCGGCGCATCCTGCGCTGGGGGCGGTTGGTCACCCGGCCTGGGCGTTTACGCCGCAAGCCGGGCGCCCCGCTACAGAACTGCGCTACTTCACTTCTTCCAGCGCGGTCTTATCAACATAAGGTTTCATTAGCGCGTCAGCTTCCTTCTGCGCCGCCTGTACCGCTGCTTCCGGCGTTACTTTGGCATCGTTGACCACCGCCGCCAGCTGGTTCTCCATCGCCTTACGCACGGCGACGGTCTCCCAGGTGGAGTACCACGGATGCGCGTACTTCAGCTGTTCAAGGGCGATCGCCGCCCTCGGGTCCTGCTGCAGATATGCTTTCATCTCCGGCGTATCATACGAAGCCTTACGCGGCGAGAAGTAGCCGGTAAAGCGGCTCCACGCCCCGTTCACCTGCGGGCTTACCAGATAAGTCAGGAACTGGTAGGCCGCTTTCTTCTGCGCGTCGTTGATGCCTTTAAAGCTTACCAGGCTGGCGCCGCCGATCGGCACCGCGCGCTGCTCCTTGGCTGGTAGCATGGCGACACCGAGTTCAAAATCTTTACTGTTCTCGCGCATAAAGCCCAGCGCGCCGGTGCTGAGCATCGCCATTCCGAGCTTGCCGGAGAAGAATGCGGCGCTGATCTGCTTCGAATTCAGTACCCCGGAAGGCATCACTTTGTCTTTGTAGATCAGAGCCTGCCAGAAGCGCAGAGCGCCGATAGCGGTCGGCGAGTTGTAATAAACCTCACCCGGATAGTCTTCATTGAAATATTTACCGCCGTTGGCGCGCACCAGCGCCGAGAAGATCCAGCCGCCGTAGTCGTCGTTGGTCGACGGCAGCATGATCCCCCACTGGCCTTTGCTCTCGTCGGTCAGCTTTTTTGCATCGGCCAGCAGCTCGGCCCAGGTCTGCGGCGGCTGGGCGATCCCGGCCCGATCGAACAGCGTCTTGTTGTAGTAGAGAATTGGCGTCGAGTTATGGAATGGGATCGCATAGGTGGTGCCCATCACCTGGGCGTTCTTATGCATCGCGGGCCAGAATTCCTTTTGCAGAAAATCACCGGCCTTTTGATCGCCGTATTTAAACAGCTCATCCATCGGCAGGATCTCATCCTTCAGCGCCAGATCGGTGGTGAAGTTGGCGGACATGATCACCAGCGCCGGCGGCTGCCCGGCCTTCTGTGCGGATTCGGCTTTGATCTTGGTGGTGTCATAATTACCGGTGAAGATGCCGCGTACTTCGACATCCTGCTGCGAGTCGTTGAACGCTTTAATAACGCGGGTCATCTCCATCGTCAGCTTGCCGTCTACCGGAGCCGGGAACATGAAGTCTATTTTCTCTTTCGCCAGCGCCGCGCCGCTCAGGGCGAGGCTGAGCCCAACCGTCAGGGCGGTGAGGGGGTTAAACATGGTCTGTCTCCATCAGTAAATTATGCTGGGTCTCAGCATGAAAAAGATGCACATCGGCAGGCGAGAAGCCGAGGATCAGCGATTCGCCTTTTTCCGGCACTGCGCCGCGGTGGCGGCGGCTAAAGCGCAGGGTGCCGATCGGGGTGCTGACGTGGAGCAGATAATCGGCTCCCATCAGTTCTCGTTGCAGGACGGTGCCCGGCAGGCGCAGATGGCCTTGCTCCACGCGGTCGGTAATATGTTCCGGGCGAATGCCCAGCCAGACGCGGGTCTGGCTGCGGTGGCGCGGCGGTAGCGGATGGCGTAGTTCGCCAAGCTGAACGTTGCCGTCAACGCAGGGGAGCGATAGCAGGTTCATCGCTGGCGAACCGATAAATCTGGCCACGAACAGATTGGCTGGGTTGGCATACAGATATTCTGGCCGTCCTACCTGCTGCACGTGGCCGCCGTTCATCACCACGATGCGGTCGGCCATCGACATGGCCTCGGTCTGATCGTGGGTGACGTAGACGGTACTGGTTTTCAACTGCTGGTGGAGGTCCATAATGCTGTCGCGGACTTCGCTGCGCAGGCGGGCGTCGAGGTTGGACAGCGGTTCATCCATTAAGAACAGCCGCGGATTACGCACGATCGCCCGCGCCATCGCTACCCGCTGCCGTTGGCCGCCGGAGAGCTTCGCCGGTTTGCGATCGAGCAGCGCCTCCAGCTGCAGCATCTGCGCGACTTTATCTACCCGCGGCTGCCAGCCGCTTTTCTCTTCCTTGCGTACCTTCATGCCGAAGGTGATGTTGTCGCGCACAGAGAGATGTGGAAACAGCGCATAGTTCTGGAAGATCATCGCAAAATTGCGTTCGCGCGGCGTGGTGTCGGTGATGTTCTCATCATGCAGCCAGATTTCGCCTTCGCTGACCTGATCCAACCCGGCAAGCAGGCGCAGTAGGGTGCTTTTACCACAGCCCGACGGGCCGACCAGCACCACGAATTCGCCTTCGTGGATATCAAGCGACAGCGCGCTGAGCGCCGGTTTACCGTCGAAATGTTTACTGATGTTTTGCAGACTGAGCATGGCGGTTAGCGCTCTTCCGTTGGACAACTGATGTTTTCGTCGTACAGCCACGGCCCGGCGTAGTGGGCCAGCGAGTGCTGGTAGCTCACCCACTGTTCGCCGACCTGGCGGTGCATCAGGCACGAAGCCGGCGAGAGATCGTAATACGGCCGAGTGTCTTCGTGGCAGTACGGTACCTGATGGACGGTGCCGGGGATGGTGGAGATCAGCGCCTGGCGATACTGGGTCATGGTCAGGCTATGGTTATGGCCGCAGAAGATGCGCGTCAGCGACGGGAAACGTTCCACCAGCGCCAGCAGACGGTGGCCGTTTTCGCAGGCAATCGGGTCCATCTGCGCGTTGCCCAGCGGCAGCGGCGGGTGGTGCATAAACACCGTTGCCGGTTTGTCGCCGCCGTCGAACAGCTGCGCTTCCAGCCAGCTAATGGTCTCGTCAGTCAGCCAGCCTTTTGAAGTGCCGGCGCGGCTGGAGTCGATAAACAGCAGGCGGGTAGCGAAGTCGTCAACCGCATAGCGCATATTATTGGCATCGTTGCCGAGCAGCGGGCACAGCGGCTGCAGGTACTCCAGAAACAGCGCTTTATCATCGTGGTTGCCGGGGATCGGATACAGCGGATAATTCAGGCTGCCGAGGATCTGGCGGGCGACCTGATACTCCTCCGGGCGGCCGCAGTTGACGATATCGCCGCTCACCACCACCGCATCCGGGCGTTCGCGCAGCGCGTTAAGTTGAGAAACCACATCAGCATTGGCGGCGTTGACGTCGATAAAGCCGTACAGCTTCTCGCCGCGGCTGCGGAAATGGGTATCGGAAATGTGCGCTAACAGCATGAATAACTCCTTATTTGATCCCGGAGAAGCCGAAGCTTCGCAGGAACTGTTTCTGGAAAAGGATGAACGCCAGCATCAGCGGCAGGCAGACCATCAGCGTTCCGGCGCCGATGGTGCCCCACTGGCCGCCGGATTCAGCGCCCATGGCGAAAGAGACCAGCCCGACCGTCAGCACCTGCTTATCGGGATCGTTGAGCATCATCAGCGGCCACAGGTACTCGTTCCAGTGGTAGGTAATGCTGACGGTGGCGAAGGCCAGCACCGACGGCCAGGACATCGGCAGTAGTACGCGGAATAGCACCTGCCACCAGCGGCAGCCCTCCATCAGCGCCGCCTCTTCCAGCTCTTTCGGAATGGCGAGGAACGCCTGGCGCATCAGAAACACGCCAAACGCCGAGGTGAAGTAGGGCATCATTACGCCGGTCAGGGTGTTAAGCAGGCCGAAGGTTTTCAGGGTCAGCATGTTCGGCACCATCATCACCACCGGCATGATCATCAACTGGACGAGGAACAGCAGAAACAGCGTTTTCTTGCCGCGAAATTCGTGGCAGGCGAAGACGTAGCCGGCGGTGGTGATGGTGAGTAGCTGCACGAAGAAAGTGCCGAAGGTAAAGATAAGGGTGTTGGTGTACAGGCTCAGCCAGTCGGCGCTGTCCCAGGCGTCGCGGAAGTTATCGAGGGTCAGCGGCAGACGGGGCAGCAATGAGGCCATATCTTCGCCGAAGGTGGTGGCGCTGAACGAGGTCGCCAGCATCCAGATAAACGGGCTCACCCATAGCAGCGCCAGGCAGCACATAATTACCGTCAGGGTAAAGGGCTGCGAGCGACGTAGGCGCAACCACAGCGGACGCGAAGCGGCGGGCGAGCGGACCATCAGCGGCGAGATTTCAGCGCTCATAGTGGGCTCCTTTTTCCAGCAATTTCAGGTTAATCAGCGAGAAGGCAAACAGCCCGGCCAGCGTCAGGAAGGTGGCGGCGGAGGCTTTGCCGAGGTCGTGGGTATCCCAGGCGAGATTCTGGATGTAATAGAGCAGCACGGTCGTGGCGTTATCCGGCCCGCCGCGCGTCATCACCGCGACGTGATCAATTTGGGTAATGGAGTAAATCAGCGCGGTGGTGATAACAAAGCTCAGCGTCGGGCGCAGCAGCGGCAGCGTCACCTTAAAAAACACCTGGGTGCGGCTGGCCCCTTCCATCAGCGCCGCTTCCCGCGTCGAGGCCGGAATGCTCTGCAGCCCGGCGAGGAAAAACAGCATGTAATAACCGGCGAACTTCCACACGCCAATCAGCGCCAGCGCCAGCAGCGCGCTGTTGCTGCGCCCCAGCCAGTTGTTGTTCTGAGGGCCAAATAGCTTCGCCAGATAGTGATCGAGCAGGCCGAGGCCGGGCATAAAAATAAACAGCCACAGCGCGGCGGCGCTGACCATCGGGATAATCATCGGGAAGAAAAAGGCGGTGCGCAGCCAGCGGTTGACGCGGTGATTCTCGCTCAGCGCCACCGCCAGCAGCAGGGCGAGCGTCACGCCGGGTACCACCGTCAGCAGGATATAGAGCAGATTATTGACCAGCGATTGCCAGAAAACGCCGTCGGCAAACAGGCGGGCGAAGTTATCCAGCCCGACGTACTGCGCGCCATCGCTGGCCATGCGGGTATCAAACAGGCTGTCATAGACCGAACGGCCAAGCGGAAACCAGGTAAACAGCAGTAAAAACAACAGGGAAGGCGACAGTATCAGCCAGGGGAGCCAGCGTTTATTCATGGTGACGGGCGTCTCGTTCAGGCGTTTATGGAAGCCCGGATTGTGGGAAGCGATGACTACAGGGGAATGGCGGGGAGATGACGGTTTGATGAAGCAAGGAGAAAAACGCCGGGCGAGCGGGACGCCCGGCGGTAAATACCAATCAGAAGTCGGCTTTTAGTACCGCGCGATAGCGGGCTTTACCTTCGCGCACGTGTTTCAGCGCTTCGTTAATTTGCGACATCGGGAACAGTTCGGTGGTTGGCGCCACTTTGCTACGCCCGGCGAATTTCATCAGCTTACGCAGTTCGGACGGGTTACCGGTCGCCGAGCCGGAGATGCTGCGGTCGCCGCCGATAAGGGTAAAGGCCGGTACCGGGAACGGCTTCATCACCGCGCCGACGGTGTGGAAGTTGCCGCCGTAGGCCAGCGCCTGGAAGTACGGCTGCCAGTCAAGGTCTACCGCCACGGTGTTGATGATCAGATCGAACTGACCGGCCAGCGCGGTTAACGCCTGCGGATCGCGGCTGTTCACTACGCGATCGGCGCCCATTGCCAGCACTTCCTGCTCTTTCGCCGGGTTGGAACTGAAAGCGGTCACTTCCGCTCCCATCGCCCGCAGCAGTTTAATCGCGATATGGCCGAGGCCGCCGATACCAATCACGCCGACGCGGCTGGTGGCGGTCACGTGGTGGGTCAGCAGCGGTTTGAAGACGGTGATGCCGCCGCACAGCATCGGGCCGGCGGAAGCCAGATCGATGCTCTCCGGTAGCGGGATCACCCATTGCCAGTCGGCGCGCAGCTTATCGGCGAAGCCGCCGCGGTTCATGATGGTCGGTACCGAGCCTTCCAGGCAGTTGATCTGATTGCCGCTGATACAGGCGTCGCAGTGGCCGCAGCTGCGCGCCGTCCAGCCGATCCCGACCTTCTGACCAATCTTCAGCCCTTTATCCTGCGCCGCGCTGCCCAGCGCCGCCACCCGACCAATAACCTCGTGACCGGCGACCAGCGGGTAGCTCGACATGCCCCATTCGTTGTCGATCATCGACAGGTCCGAATGACAAATCCCGCAGTACTCCACTTCGACTTCAACATCTTCCGGCAACAGTTCGCCGGCATCGTACTCCCACAGCGACAGATCGGCGCCCGCTTCTTTGGCGGCGTAACTTTTAATGATGCTCATGTTTGTTTCCTTGGGGTTGGCGTAGTAACGAAGAAAGTGTAGAGCATGGCAACAGGCGTCGCTTGGCATTAGGAGGGGTGGATAACCGGGCGGACCAGCCGCCCGGGAGACGGTCAGCGGCTGGCAAGCGGCCACTGATTGAGGCGGATACCGCGCTGCGGCGCGCTCTCGGCAAAATCATCCAGCACCGCCTGCACATCCGGGTCAAGATAGCCGACGTTATCGTGCTCGACGATCACCACGCTCTTTTCCGGAATTTTCGCCAGCAGCGCCAGCAGATGCGGATTGTGTAAAAAGGTCAGGTTCTGCTGGATGCGCAGCACGTAGTGGTCGTCGTAGCGCGCCAGCTGCAGCGAATGGCGATGGCTACGCCAGATGCTGAACGCCACCTGGGGGGCGAGGCCAATGCCGATCCCCGCCAGCATGCCGAAGCCGATAATTCCGCCAATGGTGGCAAGGAAGGGGACGTACTGTGCGGCGCCCTGGCGGAACTGTTCAATGAACAGCCGCGGCGTCGCCAGCTTATAGCCGGTATACAGCAGCACGGCAGCGAGGCTGGCGAGCGGGATTAACGTCAGCAGGCCGCTAAACCACAGTCCGCAGATCAGTAGCAGCACGCCGTGGATAAAGATCGACAGTTTGCTCTGCGCGCCGTTGCTGACGTTGACCGAGCTGCGGACGATGACCGCGGTGATCGGCATCGCCCCGAGTACGCCGGAGAGCAGGTTGCCGACGCCCTGGGCGACCATTTCGCGGTTCGGCGAAGGCGGCGGATTTTGCGGACGCAGTTTTTTCAGCGCCTCCTGACTGAGCAGGGTTTCGAGGCTGGCGACCAGCGCGAGGGTCAGCGCCACCACCCACACCGACGGATTACGCCACGCTCTCCACGCAGGAGACTCCAGCTCGCCCAGCAGATCGCCGAGGCTACCGAACTCCGGCAGGGTAATGCGCGGCAGGGAGGCAAGCTGCTGCGGCGCGGCCTGGGTCATTAATACGGTGGTGGCACAACCGAGCAGGACAGCGATCAGCGGGCCGGGGATCCAGCGCAGGCTCTTCACCCGGCGGATAAGCGGCGAACCCCACAGCCATAGCACCAGCAGGCCGCCCAGGGCGACGGCGATAGCACTGAGGGAGAAGGTGGCGTTGCCCTGCGCTATATCGGCGAGCCCGGTCTCATCTGCGCTGCCAAGCGCGACGGGGATCTGCTGCATAATCAGCAGGATGCCGATCGCCGCCAGCATACCTTTGATGACGCTGGCGGGGACCAGCGAGATAAAGCGCCCGGCCCGCAGGATGCCGAACAGCAGCTGCAGCACGCCGGCCAGCACCAGCGCCATCAGGAAGACGGAGAAGGAACCCAGGGATTCAATGGCGGCGACGACGATGGTGACCAGTCCGGCGGCGGGGCCGCTGACGGCGAAGCGGGAAGGGCTGAGGGCGGTGACGACCAGGCCGCCGATGATGCCGGTTAGCAGACCGACAAAAGGCGGTAAGCCGCTGGCCTGGGCGATGCCGAGGCACAGCGGCAGGGCGACAAGGAAGACGACAATGCCTGCGAGAGAGTCCTGACGAAGAGTATTCATGGGGCATGCTCCTGAAGTGAGAGGTGTTCGACGAGAGTGGTCAAATGGCCGGATGCCAGATCGTAGACGCAGCCGTGCAGGCTGAGCGGCCGTCCGCTGGCGAGCAGCGTCTGTACGGGTTCACAGTCAAGCAGGCGGCTGAACTGGGCGCGAACGTTGGCCTCCACCAGGGCGTTGAGCGCCGCGGTCGCGTCGGTGTCAGTGTCAGCGGGCGTCAGAGCAGCGATATCACCCTGCAGGGTATCGCGCAGCGAGCCGATGCGGCGGGCCAGCGCCGAGGACTCGTGGGCCAGCGGCATCTCCGGCAACGAGAGCGCCGCCTGTACGCCGCCGCAGCCGTAGTGGCCGCAGAGCACCACCCGTTCGACCTCGAGATAGTGGAGGGCATATTGCAGTACGCTCATAAAGTTGTCGTCGGCGGGGTCAATCATGTTAGCGATATTGCGGTGGACGAAGAGTTCGCCGGGATGGCTGCCGGTGAGTACTTCGGCGGGAACGCGGCTATCGGAGCAGCCAATCCACAGCGAATGTGGCTGCTGCCCGGCTACCAGTTTTTCAAAATATTCCGGGTCATGCTGGCACTTCTGCAGCGCCCAGCTGCGGTTACGCGCCAGTAAAGGTTTTAAGGTAGTCACAGTCTTTCTCCTGAGTAAATTCACCGAGTGAAGATGTCCATCGAGACTCGTACAGCGACTAGTAAAAATAGTATTTACCGGAACTTTCACGCCTGAGGAAAATCCTGGAATAAAGAGCGAAAACAAAACTTTTCATTAATGTAAAGTTATAAAAATATTGACGTAATTAATAAATTCTTAAGGATTGCGGTAATAAGAAAAAGCGATGGGATAGTTTTTTATGGAATATATAAATTAATTACTTTAATTATTCTGGAATCTTATATTGAGTGTTTGAGGAAGCGTAAATGCTTATGGTTGGCGGCGATAAAACGTTGGCGCGATGAGGGGGTAATGTGAGATGGATTTGAGAAAAGTTGGGGCGGAATTGGTGATGTGTCGGTCGTAGGGGCAGGGAAGCGAAGGCCAGGGAGCCGGTTTGCTGCGCATTGATGACTGAAAAATGTGACGCCGCACCGCTCGTTTGTGGGATTGCGCTGTTTTTTTCAACACTTAGCACTACTGATGCACGCTGTCGCTTGCATGGCGGCTATCGACAGGTATAATCCAAAACGTTTTCCGTATCCCTTCAGTGCCGAAGTGGCGAAATCGGTAGACGCAGTTGATTCAAAATCAACCGTAGAAATACGTGCCGGTTCGAGTCCGGCCTTCGGCACCAATCAAGTCTTTTTTTTCGTCAACTAAAGTCTATTTACGTATACAAAATCAGTAAGTTAGATATCCTATCCCTTGTTTCAGGACTATTAAAGTCTACTGTTGTATATCAACATCTACCAGCAAATGATGGTATAACTGTTGGTAGCTTCGGTTCGATTGAAATTGATACCAACACGGGGAGGGGGATCTATGGCTCTTACTGATATCAAAGTCAGAACGGTTAAGCCTGCAGACAAACCTTACAAACTTACCGATGGTGAGGGGATGCACCTGCTGGTTAACCCCAATGGCTCAAAATACTGGCGTCTTCAATACCGTTTCAGTGGCAAACAGAAGATGCTGGCGTTAGGGGTTTATCCAATAGTTTCGTTGGCAGAGGCTCGTAAGAGGCGCGATGCCGCAAAGAAACTGGTATCTGATGGTATCGATCCCTCTCAAAAGAAAAAAGAGGACAAGATTGAAGAAAGCGGAGCACTAACCTTTGAAGCTGTAGCAAGAGATTGGCATGCATCCTGTAGTAAAAAATGGTCGGTGTCCCATAGTGAACGAGTGCTTAAAAGTTTAGTGGATAATCTTTTCCCTGCGTTAGGTAAACGTAAGTTTTCGGAACTGAAGACAAGGGATCTACTCGCCCCGATAAAGGTAGTCGAGGCGAGCGGGCGATATGAAGTTGCCTCTCGTCTTCAACAACGTACAACTGCTATCATGCGTTTTGCAGTACAAAATGGTCTGCTTGATTATAATCCGGCCCAAGACATGGCTGGTGCGGTAGCCGTGGTAAAACGTGTGCATCGTCCAGCTCTGGATTTTGAACGCATTCCCGAATTACTTGAACGTATTGAGCGTTATAAGGGAAGAAGCTTGACTAAGCTAGTGGTGAAATTAACGCTGTTGGTCTTCATTCGTTCAAGTGAATTACGTTTTGCCAGATGGTCAGAAATCGATTTCAAAAATGCGCTTTGGACGATACCTGCAGAGCGAGAACCTTTGAAGGGCGTTAAGCACTCACATCGGGGTTCAAAAATGCGTAGTCCTCACCTCGTTCCTCTAAGCCGTCAGGCATTGAAAGTGTTGGAAGAGATAAAAAAAATCAGTGGGGATTACGAGTTGGTCTTCATAGGCGATCACCAGCCGGATAGGCCAATGAGTGAGAACACTGTCAACAAGGCTCTTCGCTTAATGGGATATGATACAAAAGCAGAAGTTTGCGGCCATGGTTTTCGGGCGATGGCATGTAGTGCACTGATTGAATCAGGTTTATGGTCAAGGGACGCTGTTGAGCGACAGATGAGTCATCAAGAGCGTAACTCAGTTCGTGCTGCTTACATACATAAGGCTGAACATTTAGATGAGAGACGTCTAATGGTGCAGTGGTGGGCAGACTATCTGAATGCATTGTCAAAAAAATTTATTGTCCCTTTTGAATTTGCAAAAAATATTCTTTGAAATAGCGATGATTATGAATACTATCTTAATATGTCCTATCCGTGGTAAATTGAAGTCTAACTATATTGCTGCAGATGGCTTTACTGTTACAGAAGAAGCCAGACGCATAGAATGCATTAAATATTTATGTAAGAAAAAATATCCCAAAGAAAACTTTGCCTGTGAAACAACAATTATAAAAAGAATTGGCAATGCAGGAAGAAACTCTCTTAGAGCGGATATTGTTATATATGATAAACCAACAAATCTTATTAATAAGCTTTCGGAAGAAGAAAGAAACAAACATATATTACTTATCGCCGAGATAAAAAGAGAGAGTAAGTCCAAGAAAAAGGCATTAACCTATCAATTAGAACCTGCCTTGAGACAAATAGATAGAAATAATGCATTTGGAGTTTATTGGGATGATGTTAATAGACTTCTCTTCATTAAGAAATTTAATGATAATGAAGTAACTATTGAAAAAGATGAGTTAGGTAATATCCCTGACTATGGTTTACCCTATAAATACAATAGATTAACGTACGATAAACTTATTAGCCCTGAGGATATATCAACAACTCTGATGGATATTGCAAATATCCTTAGGTCAAATCATATAAATGATGAAGCAACAAGATATAGGGAGACGGTAAAGCTCCTATTGGCAAAGTATGTTGATGAAAAAGAGGCTAAAGAAAGTAAAGAACCTTTGATTCTTCAGGTCTTACCCGGAGAAGATCCGAATTTTGTATCAAGAGTACAAAATCTCTATTCCAGAACAGCAAGGATTTACTCTAAAGCAAAATCTATTTTTAGCAAGGAAACAATTAATTATTTGTCTGAAAAGCCTTTACGAGAAATCGTCTCAAAAGTGCAAGGTCTTGATTTGCTTAATTCATCAAGTGATTCGATGCAGCAAGTATTTATGAATTTTGTCCCTGCTGTATTTAAAAAAGATTTAGACCAATACTTCACACCTTTAACGTTAATTAATTGCATGGTTGAAATATTGAAACCGGGTCCAAATGATAAAATTGCTGACCCTGCTATGGGGACAGCTGATTTTTTAACAGCATCAATGCAATATCGATTTAATCATAACGATGGTCAAGTAATTAACCGTGTTTATGGATCAGATAAAGATCCTCAAGCATACGAACTTGCTGTCATAAATATGATTTTAAATAAAGATGGCCAGACCAACTTGCTAAATGTCGATACTATCGAAGAATATTATCGATGGTCAGAAATGATGGATATTGCCTTTTGTAATCCCCCGTTTGGAGCTAAAACTGTTGAAACAAGAGAGGATGTCTTAAAACAATTTGATTTAGGATATGTTTGGGAGTATGAAGATGGTAAATGGTATAAAACAGATAAAATCCAAGAATCACAGCAGTTGGGAATATTATTTATTGAAAGGTGCTTTAAACTTTTAGCAGAAGGTGGCAGAATGGGAATAATTTTGCCAGAAGGTTATTTATGTACTGCAAGTTATGGCTATGTTAGGCAATGGATTATTGAAAATTTCAGAATTATAGGACTAGTTGAACTTCCTCGAAGAATATTTTTAAAGTCTGAGGCAGATTTAAGATCAAATATACTTTTCGCATATAAGAAGTATAATAATGAAGAGAGTGAAGATTATCCGGTACATACCGAGTTAGTTAGAAAAGTAGGGTACAAATTAGGTAAAGGCTTTTTTCCAATACCATTGAGGGATCCGGGTACTGGTATTGAAATGCGTGATTTAGACAATAATGTCATAATTGATACGGATTTTCTACGTGTCCGTGAAAACTTCCTGCAGTTTATAAAATATATCAATGAGCCGATCGATAAAGATTGGGATGGGGCATACCTCAGTGATATAACCTCTCATCCATTATTGGATATGAAACCTCGTAGATTAAATAAAAAAGCGTTATCTAACATAAGAAGCATAACTAACGGGAAATATGTAAAGTTATCGGAAGTCGCTGAGGTCTTAGAAACTACAGAGTTATTTAATGAAAAAGTGGATGAGGAAATATATCTTGTAGAAGGACAAGATATTCGCGCGGTAGAAGGTATAGTTGTGCTTAAGGATAGTGAAAAGCGATGGCAGGTTGAGGTTCGAAAAACCAATAAAGGATACAAGCTTAAAAAAAATGATGTTATTGTTGGTCTTGTTAGACCAGAAAGAAGAAATATCGGCCTCTATAATTATAATTTAAATAACGTGTATGCCAGTTCCGATGGTGTTGCTGTCGTAAGAGCCAAAGCTGAATTAATAGAAAAATACCCAATTGAGTGGATATTCCATACTCTAAGAACTGAAAAATGCCGGTTGCAATTTTGGACTGAATCAGGCGGAACCAGTTATGGTAAGCTAACACTTGAGCAAATAAAAAATGTATTAATTCCATTGCCGACTCAACATGATATTGATGAGATCACAAAGAGAGTACAGTCATGGTCCAGTTTAACCGCGCAAATGAATGATCTTTTTCAAAATATGTGGGCTGATGAAGATAAAAAGGCTATACTAAACTCTCCAATTATAGGATTGGAAAGTGAGTCCCTATATGATGAAGAGTAGGAGTTTATAACTCCTTTAATAAATATTTAAAGGAGTTAAAGGAGTTAAAGGAGTTAAAGTATTTAAAGTATTTAAAGTATTTAAAGTATTTAAAGTATTTAAAGGGCTGAAAAGCCCTTTAAATACTCTCTCAAAGATAAATTTTCTTAGGTTTAATTAGATGATTGATTTTATTATTCCTAATGTGTTCTGTTTTATGCCGAAAAAATTATTTCTGCCTGCCAATCATATCCACAAGAAATCTTTTCCCTCGTAACTTAATTCTTGCTTTAGCCTCCGCATTAATATTCGAAGCCTGCAATAACATTCCCAATACAAATTCCTTATCGACATCTTCTACTTTACAGCCAACAGCTTTAGCCACTTCTGCCCCTAAAATAATCTTCAGACGTGTTTCAGCAATCTTGGATAACGATTTCTCTTTGGTCTTGAGACGATTCAAACGCATCTGCGCTGATGCTATTTTTTGCTTAATTGTTTTTTCTGTTCTTGGCTCTCTGTTTTTATCATCTGTATTCATAATTACTTTTCCTTTTGGTGTCAAAAACATGAAATACAATTAAAAAAAGAAAAGGTCAAACCATAGGCAGAAGTTTGAATGCTTTGCATTCCAGATTGAATTACGCAGCGCGAGATGATTGTTTCAGACAATCAGTAGCTGAACAGGCTTGCCCTGTTAATGATGGGATTCATCCCGAAAAATAGTGTTTTGGTTTTAAAAATGATATGTCAGTAAGCTCAAAATAAAAACATGCAACACATACTAGTGCAACCACTAACATTAAATACCTGATACTCTCCCCGTTACTTATTTTATCAAATCAATGAAAACAATTTTACATCTTGTTTTTTGACTCTGATTTCCGAACCTAACCTGTGAATTGTGCAACAGATAAAATCTTTTGTAATTTTCACCATTTCTCTTAAATTTTGTTTTCCCGCCTTACTGCGGGAGGAAAAATACTTTTTTTGCCCTTGCGGGCGCTATCTAAAACAAAAACTCTTGATATTTGTGTAATACCTCAGCCGTTCATCCGATTTCACCCTCATTTAATTTCACAGCCTGTAAAACTAGCGTTATTATTTAAGAGTAAGAAAAATTTTTACATTGTCGTTATTTTTAGCTCCTTTAGGAGATATAAAAATAAAGCAATGCCCACTTATACACTCACTTCGTGAGCGTGTGGGGTCTACCGACGGTTGCCTGCCGCAGGCTAACACCGTTTCCTTCGGAAACAAGGTCAACGTCAACACCAGAGTTTTTCTTACGAAAAACTAAAACCAGCATAGTCGCATTGGAGATTTATATTTTGGTTTGATATTTAATTTTATATTGAGGTTGTTTTTATTGTATGGCTATTTTTCATCTGGATTTTAAAATTGTGAAACGAAGTGAGGGCAGATCTTCCGTTGCGAAGGCTGCTTATCATGCTCGCTGCAGAATCACAGATGAAAGAACAGGTGATACCTATGATTATAGCCGCCGTACCGATTTATATGGGCATTTCATATTAGCACCCGTTAATGCACCAGAACATATAGTAAAAGACTCCACAGCATTGTGGAATGAAGTTGAAAGAGTTGAGCGCCAAAACAATGGTCAAACATCCCGTTATTTCGATGTTGCCATTCCTGCCGAGTTAAATAATGATGACAAGAAAAAACTTGTTCTTGAATATTGTCAGAAAAACTTTGTAGAAAAGGGAATGATTGCTGATATCGCTTTCCACGATCTAGATAGTGATAATCCTCATGCTCACGTTATGTTGACATTAAAAACCATAGGCCCGGAGGGTTTTGGTAAAAAAGAAAGAAGCTGGAATGACCGAAAAATGTCTGTCCTTTGGCGTGAGTCATGGTCAGCTATGGCGAACAGCTATCTTGCTGCTGCTGGTTCATCAGAACGTATTGATCATCGTTCTCTTCAGGCCCAGCACGAGGAAGCGTTAGAAAAAGCAGCAGTAGCTTTAGATAATGAAGAAAAAGCGTTATGGCTTGCTAAGGCCGCTGAAACAAATCGTCCTGCAATGAAACGTATCCACAGCGCTAAATGGCGTAGTAAGGCTGCTCAGGAGCAAAGGGCCGCAGAACAGGCTGTTCGTGATGCAGCTAAGCAGGAAGCGGTTGAAGTCTACAAAACATTCAGTGAACTTGATCTTGAAATCATTGTTGATGTCAGAAGCTTTACTGTGGCTGTTCTTGCTGAACCAGAAGAGATCGTATTACCAGAAAAGCACTCCGGCTCTTCTACTCATGAAACACAAAGGCCTGTATTGGTAGCACCAGTTCCTCATAATCGTGTGCGTAGTGTTAAATCTTACCGTGATAAATCCAAAGTCAGTAAGGTCATTGCTGGTAAGAAACCATCGGCAAGTATTTCTGATTCTGGAACAAATACTATTCTGAAAACATCCTCCTCTCAAAACCCAAACAGGGCATCCAGAAGCGCCCCTGAACATATTAAGAGGCAACAGACTACTACACATCAAGATAATGTTTTTAAACGTATCACTACCATTTTATTCGATTTTATGAGGGGTAAATTAAGATGGTCTAAAAAAGATAAATCTAAAGTTGATTTTATCAGTGAGGAACATGATAAACGTATTGCTGAAAACTACGTCTTTGACGAGGTATTAGGCCGTCATATTTCTCGAACTAAATTTGAGAAAATGTCTAGTTTCAATTGTCAAAATGACGAACAACCACCTAATGAGAATCAGCGTTTTCCGGATCGTCATCTCAACCCTATACCTCCTGTAAATGATTTTGAATGCACACCAACAAGCCCGGAAGATAGGAAATCAGTATCTAAATTGAAACCACCAAGATATTGATAAGATTGTAGGTATGTATGAGGACAGCGCTTGCAATACTAATTATTTGGTGGGGAATCCTCATTAAAAATGTATTTGTTGATGAAAACAATCATTTCTTCTTTCAGCTTTACATTATTTAGAGAAACGTAATAGTGATAGCTCTATAAAATTGGATATTCACCGGCTATCGATGAATATAAGGCCATAATTACTATGGCCTTATGATTTTTTCTGAATACGACACCTAGAAAACATTCACTATGAGAAAATTATTTCATCCATAGTTATATTTTCAAGTGTTTTTTCTTCTTCAACATTGAATATTAAACTCTCGCACGAGATAATATATGCATTAAACATATCTTGTGGTTCAAATTTATTTATTGTATTATATCTTAAACTATAAATTAGTGTGCTATATGCACTTAGTAAATAGCTATAAAGATGATCCACTAATTGGGGCCTAATATTTCCGTAGTATGCTCTATGAGTTATTTTATTTCTTACCTTGTAAATTCTATAAAGCTGAGACTCAACATCCTTTTTAGTATCATTAAATCTATCATTTATTTTCTTTGACGTTCCGAATGATTCAAATATTTTTATTAGTCGAAAAACGGCAAACTCATCCCCCTTGGAAACTAACTCATCGAAAATTTTATGCCTGTTTTTTTCGATTTTCACTATGTCAAAGTATTCTTTTAAAGAAAGGTCTCGAAATTTAGATTTCTGATTGGCTGTAATCTCTAAAAGGCTATCTGAAATAGGCTTCAATCGGGCTTCTAATAAATCCTTAGAATATCTAATTCTAATTTCTAGACTTTGAGTGCTATAGAACGTAGGGATATGGTTAGTTATTCCAGAAATGATATTACCTGATGTGCTCTCGAAAATACATTCAAGAGCTATCCATACGCCCAGCAATTTTTGCTCAAGTGAAGTTGATTCTTTTGCAACTCTTAAATACCTTAAAGATCTTGTCAGTACATCATATCTGTCTAGTTTTATAGACTCTCGTAATAGTACCTTGGACTCGTTAGGTATATTTTCAAGAATGCTGTAATTTTTACTTGTAATGAATTGTTTCAATCTGCCTATGTTTATAGTCTGACGGTGTGTGAATCCACCATTTGAAAACTCTGTAAGACATACAGGAGAATATCTAATATTATATTCTGGCTTCTCTATTTCTAAATAATCTATGACTTTATCCAGTTTTTCATTTGCCTGCCACGCCGCGGAAACGTAGTCTGTTGTATTAACAACAATTTTGGCTAATACCGAAGATTCAACCCCTTGTGAAATTTTATTGTAGTTTTTTTCATTAATAATACCTTCTCGATTGATAAAGCTAACATCAAGGATATTATTCAATTCAATCAGATATTTAGATAAGGGGGTAATAAGAAAATAAACTGTATAATCATGAATCCTAATAGTTAATTTATCAAGGCAACTATTAAATTGAGCGGGAAAGTCTCTACTGCCATAATTTTTAATTCTCGTAAGATACTCCATTCTATTATATAAATAAGTTGGTGAATACCCCTTCCACAGGAGATAGCCAATAAAGCTTTTAGTTAATTGATAAATGGAGTCCATTAAACGGGCTTTTTTCTTCAAATCAGCATTAGACAAAATAGATGATTTTAGCTGCTTTTTAAGTTCGTGATAATAGTCACTTTCTTTGGATAATACTAATTTAACAATTGTTTTTAATTCTAAAATATAATTACTAGATATTGGGTCAGGAACAGTCTCAATTTTTTTTAACAGCGTTGCATGCAAGTTTTTAAAAGTGTCTTTTGCTATAGAGTCTTTTTTTAAATTACCTTTGTAATCTTCTATCATTGATAATAAGCTTTTTTTACTCTTATCATCTTGTATGTAATCATCAATGGCTTCGACTAACTCCTCGGCACCTGACATCGTATTAATCATTTTAGATTGATAAAATGAAGGAGTGTTGACGTACAAAATCTCCTTCCAAACTTCTATAAAAAAACGAGCCCTATAATCAGGCAGTTTAAGTCCATCCCAAACGGTATTGCTGACTATTTTCATGATATATTTCCGTCGCTTAATATTTATAGGTTTCTTAAATAAGAACTTGTTTATTATATCACAAATAAAACCTATATAGAACAGTGTGTTTTTTCCACGACTGAGGGATGACCAGTAAAGAGTAAGACGTTTTACACAATATTTCTAAAATTAGTATTTTACTTCTACCTATTGTTCTTATGTTTTTTTAAACAACCTTCCTAAATCAAGTGACTTATTCACTTTAATTATCGCAATGGCGTTTATAGGTTGGTAGATAGCTTCTGCCACCGTACATATAGATATGCAGATAAGAGAAGATAAGCCAAATATATATGCTTACTTCACTTTTCATCTAAAATATGGAAATGAAAAAGATATATACATAAAAAACATCAATTTTAAACAATAAAAACCCAATCATTTTTAATAACATTTATATCTTTTCTTTAATTTGTAGGGAATAGATAAGTTGCTCATTTACAATTTATTTACTATAAGATTTATTGAATTATGTAAATTAAATCGATTTTTATGAAAGCCACATCTTTGATTAAAATGTGGCTTATTTATTAAAAACGATATTTACATCCTTCTCCTGAAAACAACATTATCAGAGAAAATTGCCTTACCTGCGACAAACCCTACAGCCGCAATGATTGGTAGGCTGATAGTAGTTCCCGCCATGCCTGTAGACATTCCGATCAGTATAGACAGGCCGAAGGTTAATAATATAACCACGAAAGCATACCAGCCGGGGTAGGCTCCATATAAAACAGTCGCCATGCAACCGGTGCAGACATGAACACCTCTCTGGCTTTCCTTTAAGCAAAATGGACACTTGATGGTATTGTTTTCCATAATAGTCCCTTAGTTCGCTTTCCAACCATTGCTGGTTTTAACAAGATTCATGGCACCATCAGCAGATTCATTCATCCCTTTCACTCCAGAGAACGCGCTTTTGTCCACCCATGAAGGGACATCTGCCAGCTTCCATGTATAAGACACGCGAACAACTTTCTGATTACCGTTGCCCGGTTCAGTCCATTCTTTGACTTCATCAACAACTCGGCGACCAATACAAACACCTTCTTTGGCATCCCAGATTTTGGCTTGTTTACCTTCATCTGTTATCCCAAGCGTATTGTTATCCCAGCCTTTTACAAAAGCCATTAAGCCCTGTTCTACGAGGCCGTCGAGGGTCACAGACCCTGTTCCAGTGCCTGTTTCATCGAAGCGCGGTTTAGAGAGCTGGATTGGGAATGTGACATCGTTGTTTCGTAGTGAGAAACAGGTTTTCGATTGACCAATCTTGGCGTTGATCGCTTTCTCAAAATCCCCTTTTTCACCGCAGCCTGATAACAACACGGCAAGACCCGCGATGGCTAAAAATTTACGCATGGTTCTTATCCCTTTTTATGATTGTTCGTGCCGTTTCTCAGAACAACCAGACGAACTGGCATATCGGCATTGTTGACGGTAGCGAATCCACGGACTTCGAAATTGTTTACCGTTCCGGTGACGCTGACTTTCTGGCCTTTCTTATAGGTAAGAACTGCATCATCAATACCAGAGTAGTAATCCAGCCATACCATTCCACCGCAGTAGCTGGTATCTGCTGTTTTGAAGAGCAGATAATAGTTAGGGGCCGATTTGGGCATTCCCGTCATCATGTCGCTGGCACTTCTGCCCTTTGTTACTTCAAGAACAGTGGCATTGGTGATAGCGATCCTTTTGCCTGTCCATTTTTTTTCTGCTGCCATCGCATTTTCTTCATAGTCTTTGCAGACAGCACCAAGGCCAGTAATGGACGTCGCTGGACCACTATCCTGACCGGAAGCTGAAACCCCCAGCGCTTTATCAACGGTGCTGTTCAATGATGACAGTGAAGAGTTAATTGCCCCATTAACGCTATTCACGCTTTCGTTGAGCTGCTGGCAGCCAGAAAGAAACATCAGAGAGACCGCCAGTGGTAAGAAGTTATGTCCTTTCATTTATCCCTCAAGGATTTAGTCAGATTCGTATACCCCAATCCCGGCGTTCTCACCGAAAGATCAGGAGTTATCGTCTAATCAATTGATAGAATTGAATTATTTTTAGTGTTCGTCACATCGTTTAAATCGATCGATACAAAATAAATGATAGCCACAAACTATCATAAGTTATATATCGATCGATTAAATCAATTAAGAAACCGATCGATAAATCCTTTTTAATCGTTGATAGCTATCAATATAAATTTATCGATCGATTTTACAGATCATTTTGCTTGAGTATGCTGACAGTGGCGACTATGCTGGGCTGAGATAAAGCAGTAAAACAGCGAGGGATGAGCATGGAAAACAACAACGAGCGAAGCTCTATGGAAATCTTCGAAAAAGATCAAAAAATCGCTTTTGTTGACTTGTTCAGCGATGCTGCTTTGTCTTACGAATACGAACAGACGGGCTTCACCATTAATTTAATGCAACGCTCGGTTCTTCTCTTTAACCATAATATAAAGAAAAACGTAACTGCCAAGCAGTTGCGTAAAAATAATATAAAGAAAAACGTAATATCTTCGATATTGCGTAAAAATATGAACAGCACATTTATATATCCATATAGCAACATCAGGGAAATCAACTACTCGCTGCCTGATTGCAGATCCGATGATGCCGAGATCTGTATTATGACTGATGATGTATTAAATCCAGTCTGGACGTTCAGGGTTCCATCTCACGCACATTATATTTGCGAGCAATGGGTGGAAGTATTTAATAACCATATTTTCTTTGACTCATAAACAAAGTATTAAACAAAAGGAAAATAAACATCTGACTAATGATATTAATCAATAGAATTATTTGCTTTTAAGTGAATTAATGTTTAATTATATACACATAGAATAATTGATATCGAGGTATATTTATGTCTGGAAAAAATCCGTTTTGGAATTATGATTATAATGCGGCGCAACGTAATAGAGAAATTGTAGACTCTTACCAACAGGCAAATGAGGCAAGGCTGGATTCTCAACAGTCGCAGTTTGAAGCGTCTATGGCTAATGACAGGGTTAGTAGAATACAGATGCAGTTGAATAACACAATTAATAGCCATAAGAAGGTTGTCGCTGATTATGAGCAACGTCTACAGAAGACTAAAACGGTAGCATTTAAATTAGCTATTCGTTCTAATATATTTGAAAGAACATTAACTCAACTCCAAGATCAGTGGCCTGATAAAAAGGGAAATATTTTAGATGAGATTCAACGTCAAAAAAATCACTGCACAACACAAGAATACAGAGACAACTGGTGGGGTTGGATAAGTCAGAACGATCCTTCTTCAGATAATAGTTATCTTGATTTTCCATTTCCCGACAGGGAACTAAAACATAAGCCATAAGAAGAACCCAAGTATTTCTTCATAACATCCGATTACGTATATTAAAGCACTTTTATTGTGCTTCCTGCCAACTCGTCTTTTATCTGGATAATATCGATGAATACTCCATATGACGAACCAAAAACTCAAGAAATCAACACATCTAACCTCAAGGAACAAGATACTCTACCCTCAGACTCGAAGAGCAAAAAGAAACCAAAGTGTAAGATACTGGCATTGATCGTTTTTGTATTAATCCTGTTAATTGTTGCCATATATGAATACTTCACTCTAGGAAAACAATTAAATAACGCATCAATCACCTTTCTTATTGTTATGGTTTTTTCATTGGCTATAACAATAAAGAAAACAAGGCAAATAGAAGAATATAATGAAGACTCATTTTTCATAAAAACATTAAGAGCAAAAAAACTATTATCAAAAGCTAAAAAATTAGTGCGATGGTTGAATACCATTCCATTATGGCAGCGCTATATGATATTCTTCACCATATTTATTATCGGATTTCTGATGATGGTTATATAATACTAAAATAGTAGTGAGATGTTACGCATTAGTATATGGCGATAATAAAATGAAGCACGAATCAACTGTACCAATATTAACTACAAAAAACTCAACGGATTGATTTTTCAGGTCAAAAGGTTTAGAACTATGATGTCTTTTCATCACTACCATTAGGGAAATCGCATGTCTGATGCTTTAAAGGTTATCAACAATATTCGCACTCTCCGTGCTCAGGCTCGTGAACTGACACTCGATACTCTGGAAGAGATGTTAGAAAAACTCACTATCGTTGTAGAAGAACGTCGTGAAGAAGAAGCCTCATTTCTCAAACAGCAGGAAGAGAAACAGGCCAAGCTGGAAGCATTCCGTCAGAAGTTGCTGGAAGATGGCATAGACCCGGCAGAGTTGCTTTCAACTGTTAGCCCATCTTCTTCCAAGACAGGAGCGAAACGCGCCCCACGTCCAGCTAAGTATAAATATGTTGATACCGATGGTTCGGAAAAGACGTGGACAGGTCAGGGCCGAACTCCTCGTGCTATCGCTGCTGCGCTCGAAGCCGGTAAGACGCTGGAAGATTTCGAGATCAAGTAATCTTCATACCATATGTCTACCAAATCCGCTGGCCCGTCGCTGGCGGTTTTACCATGACTTTCAATTATTTTGTTGCCTGAGTCGCTCTTGTAGCATTAGTTTTTAAATGATTCAGCATTTGCTTATCAACCGGTTGCAGTTGTTGTCCTAACAGAGCCGCAAGCAAAATATTTGTGTCTTCTGTTCTTTCGATTTGAAGCATTTGTAATCTTAAATCAAGTGCCTGCATTCTTGCCTGCTCATGCGCAGTTTCTTTTTCATCAGCACTACTGATTTTTACCTGCCAAGCGTCAGCGCCTGTTGTATCTGCATAGCGTGAATAGATCTCATATCTTAACATTTCCCACTCTGAAGGATTATCCGGGAATGTTGTGCCGGGAAATAAGGTCGCATACTTGTTTTTTACGGAAGCATCTGACCAAGCAAGATTTGCTCCCTGCGTAGAGCCTAATGTGGATCCTATTTTGGCCCCTCTGGAGTTCACTGATACATTACTTGCTTTTTTCATTGCCAGTACGGAATCAATGGCGTTTGTTCCAGCAGTGCTTCTGGAGACAAAGCTCGAAAAGGCAGATAAATATTCTCGACCTTCATTTGTGTCTTCTAATCCTTTGTTCTTCAATGGTTCAACGGGCAAGTTCCCTATAAGATTTCTTTTTGCTGCTTCAGAAACCTCAATCTGCTCAACAGAATAGGACTGATTCGAAACCTTATTAGACAATGCATCGGATTTAGATAATGGTGGTGTAATTAGGCTTGATGCCGATTTGTCTTTATCAGGATACTGACCTATAGTATTGCACCCACCTCTGTTATATTTCACATCATCTTCAGAGCAAACATTTATTGATACTCTGCCCATGATGTTTTTCTTGGCCTCATTTATTCCGGTATTTGCTTGTGTAAACATCTTAACGCTGTTTTCAGATAAAGCCTCTTTCGCTGAGCTTGTATTCGATCCTGCTGCACCACGACCACCTGCGCTCGTGACTTCTTCACAGGCATTGGCATCAGGTATTCTGTTTAAGATATTTTTCATGCGCTGTTCTTGGATTGCCTGACTGGCATTACTGACAACAGCATTCTTCTGATTCTCATTTGCTGTTATGGTTGCTTGTGCCAGCTTGTCGTTCATTGAAACTAATGTTTCAATTATTCCATTGCCCATAGATTGGGGTGAAGCCCCCATAAGATACGGTGTCAAAACCTCTTCTGTGACGGGCCAGACAGCAAAAGCTGTATTTGTATATAACACAGAAAAACATAAACCCGAAACCACTGCTATTCTCTTTACTTTAAATTTATTGATCCTCATTACAATACTCCTGTTAACTTATTACCTTTCTTATTATTTAACCAATTAAATATGGACTGTCAATTTTGAAAAATTAATTTATTGGCATTGATGCGGAAAAGTAGTATAACCAGACGGTTATAAATTAAACGGAGTGAGTGTCATGGTTGTGGAAGTTATTTTGCTGCAAGAAAAACAACAGATTCTGGATGAAATAAATGGATGGCTTAACACAGTCTATCCTTATAAAAAATCACCTGCATATCTTTGCGATTCTATTGAGTTCTCCGAACCCCATTTTCGTATCATGGCTCAAAGAAAGAAATATGACATATACATACGATTCGGAAAAACATGGATTTCCGATAACATAAAATCCATAGTAGTTGCAAGGATAGGGTTCGATCAGCAACGTAGCGGTCATGGCACTAATTTATTAAAACTTTTAGTGAGAATTGCGAAATTAAAAAATTACCAGTCTATCGGTATCGAAAGTGTTAATCAAAACAGTAAAGCATTTGCACTTAAATTCGATTTTGAAGAACATACGAGCAGTAGCAGAAATTACGTTATCTCAACAGACAAACTGAGTAATGCTCTTGATAATAAATAAACTTTAGAAACCCACTACATGAGTATGAGTGGGTGTCTTATCATTACATCGCGTTGATCATTTAATGCTGCTGCCACTTGTAGCACTATTTTTATCATCCTCGCTCCCTTTTCTATCAGGAGCCTTGAAATTCTCTATTGAAGATGCTTGGGCTTGTAAATTTATAGGCAACAATGGCCTGTTATGCTCACCAAATGAGACTGCCCTGTCAGCAGCCTTTTGAGCTACATTCATATAACCCGCTGCGCCAGCTGTATCACCAACAGCATCTGCTGCCTCAGCCGCATTATAAGCAGAGTTAGCACTTTCAAGAGACTGATATTCATCCTGCTGATCCAGTGGGCCAGCATTACTCATATGAGTTCTGAATGCAGATCCCGTATCATTGGCTTTATTAGCTGCCTGTGCTTTCCCCTGTTGAGCTTGTTGATGCTGCTGAAGCTCACGTTGCTGTTCACGGTCTTTGTTGATTTGCGCATTCCTGAGCTGATTACCCATCGCATTTGAGGTGTGAGAAACCTGATCCAACACGGTTTTGGTAAACATAGCACCTTCGACACCTTTTGATGCCGACTGTGCGTAACCCGACATGCTCTGACCACCATGAACACCAAGCCACTTCATAATTTCATCAGGGATGATGTGAATCAGTGAAAGTGATTTCTTCACTACCGTGAACATCATCGCAATATAAACAGCAATGAGAGCCAGTGACTCGATGATACCTATCCCGGCATTGGCTGACATCATGCCAAACGCGCCGGAGAATGTTTCATTGACGATCCCACCAAGGATAGGGAGCATCGTATAGGCTGCTATCAATCCTGTTATCATTAGCGCTGGTCGCATGGTTAACGATAAAACCAGACCATAACCAGCGCCACCACGACCCACTACGCCATCACCGTCTGGATGTAAATGTGTTATTACCCATAATGGTGCTGCGACCATTGCTTCAAGGCACAGGATCATCCAGCCGACGCAAACACCAAACCACATGACATAAGGCAACATAGGAATAACGACGGCTAAAGTATCGCCAGCTATCCATAATGGAATAACCAGTGGCATAACAATCCCCATAGCGCCAAATGCACCTGATACCCAGCTTGCAGTCGCTGATGTCCATGCGCCAAGACCTGCGCCAACAACCGCAGAACTTCCTAATAACGTCCAGCCAGCGGCACTGATTGTATCCCCAAGCCCTTTAACGGCTAATAACGGGTTTATCGCCTGTAAATTGGCAGCGGTTGTGTCGGTTGAAAATGAAACAATTTTCCCTTGCTTTCTTCCATTAATAACGCTGGAACTGAGAAAACCCGCCATTGCACCAGAAATACTCTTATTGGCTTCACTTTGAAGAGAAGAAACTATTTTTCCAGCATCATCTGTTTTAGGGCCAGCGCCACTTTTACCACTGGTATTGGCTTCCGTTCGGTTTTGCGCATCAATACCATTCGCATATCTTGAAGCTGTCGTTGATTTCGCCATATCCTGAGCCACTTTTGCCATAATCGCGTTCAGGCTGTTATCGAATATATCTCCGTATTCCATTGTCGCTTGCCCACCTACAGGAAGATTATGAGCTGCTCCATTAATCGCATCCTGCACACGGATCAGTTTCATACTCCATGCGCAAGCCATAAACCATCCGTCTTTCTGGACATTCTCTTTGAAATCATCCCACTGGTCGCCAGTGGAGAAAACTGTTCGTACTGCAGTATCAATAATGGATACATATGAGGCTGTAGCGCTGTTTATTCCGGTCTGAATATCAATATTATTATTAGCTACATACTGTTCAGCCAGCATTTGCATACTATTATCAAGGCCGATGAATGCGGCATTGTGTGCCTCAATAACATCTGAAATGTTCGTCTTTATATCCTGTGGCATATAGGCCATGTACATGCCCCCGGCAGCGATGGTTGCCTGAGCTTTAGCCTGTTCGTCATAAGAAGCTTTGGCCTTCGGGTCTGTAAGCGTGATGCTTCCACATGCAGCCTTGGATACCAGTAAATTTTTATTCATATCATTACCGGCATTACTGGCTCCATAACTGTATGTGTATAAATAGGCACCTTTCTCCGGTGTCATTTCAAACGCAGGCGTGACGTGTGGGAAGGGATCGGCTGCTGCTGATTTCTTCCATAATTCTCCAGCCTTTAACATACAGACGTTATTGATAAAGGCGGTTTTCGCTATACGATCAAGCTCCTGATAAGATGCAGATGTGGTAATAACAGCCCCATCTGAGGGGTTGGATGCATAGGTATTCCAGACGGTATCTGCCAGACCGACTCCCTGATTAATCATCCACAGCACCATAACCTGAGCTGCGCAAAACCCACCTGCTGCGGGGAGTATCATTGCCGTGCCTAATGCGGTTCTAACGGGCAACCACATGGAAGACCATTTCTTACCCAGCATTTCTCCATCATGTGCCGTTGACATGGTTCCGGCAATCAGCGTGTAGGCAGCTAAAATACCACCAACCAGCAAAACGGCGCTGTTAAGGATTGTCATTGTGCTGGCTAAGGGACTTTCCGCTAAATTGTCCGGAAATAAAATATCCAGAAACCACAGTTTTGATTTGTCTGTATCCGGGACAGTAAATAAATCGGCGGCATAAGCTGACTGAGTTAATAACAGGCAAGCTAATGTTGCTAATAATATCGACACTTTTTTTTTCTTTATATTTATCATCATTACATTCCTTTGCCTCTTACTTCATTGAATTACTGATGCTGCTCCAGACATCGTTTCCATTGACTGTTGCTGCCGATCCTGATGTATAGCCAGTTCCTGCAGAAACACTTCCATTTGCGATATTCCCAAGGACGGGCATATCAATGGAAATGCTTTCGGATATATTTCCGGTCAGTTGAGCGACTTTTTCTCTCGCAATCGAACAGGCTTTACTTATTGCAGCCTCCTTCGTTTTTTTTATTATTAAATCCACAGATGGCAGGCTGATGCCGAGGTTTCCCACAGGCCAAGCGTCCGTACAACCAATCGTCTCCAGTGACTGATTGATGTTATCCATGAAATTCTTCGCTACCGGCTCTAACTGAGCCGCATCCTGCTTCATGGCGTTATATTGCGCTTGTTTTAATGATGAGCTGACATCCGGGCTACAGACTGCTGCGTTAGCTGTGGTTGCTGAAATTAATATTGTTGCGGGAAGGATTATTTTGAAAATGCGGACACAGACATTTGTTCGCCATTTGTTTTTATTAAGTTTATTCATTTGATACTCCTTTGATTTATTACATTTTATTCACCATATTTCTTCTTCTGATTAAATAAAAATACAATGCCTTATTAATATATATTAAATAAAATGGAATTAATCAAGAGAGTGATAATTTAATTTGACAATGACTTTATTTTTGATTACTGTTTAAAAGTAAATAAATGATTACTCCAAAAAATTTATTACAATACTCTGAAGAGGCCAGTTCATCTGGCTTCTTTTAATTTAATAAGGATTTCATCTTCCACATCCCAACGTTTAAAATATGAATATATGTGTATAAAAAGTTCAGAGAAGTCGCGTTAATGGATCACTAAATATTATCCCAATCTAACGGTTCTTCTGGTGGCACAAGACTTGTGTTCTCTACAGAAGGGATTTTATTTATACTTTGACTCTTCACTAACCCTTGAGACTTTTTAGCCTGCAATCTTGCGATTAACAAATCTATGTCATCTTGGTTATTAACTTCTCGTATAACTGCTTCAATTGACCTGTTTTTATCTTTAAGTGTGCTATTGCCGCCGCCATTGACGACTATGCTTTCGGGTTGTTCTTCCATTGCTTCTTTCTTTTTTATAATCTCTGAAACAAAGCGAGCACGATCACCATTGAAGACAATAGCAGGGTTTATGAAATACCAGTTTTTCTCATTGGTTTTAGCAATAATACGTTTTTCGATGAGTTCTTTGATCCCTCTGTAAAAGATAGATTCAGACAAGACAAAGTGATCTATCTTTTCCGCAAGAGACATTGCCTTTTTACAGCTCAGGTAGAAATGATCTTTGCCTATCGCATCCTGATATATTCGTAAAAATATGAAAAACACTTTGTATGCTGTTTTCGTGAGATCAAAGTATGCTTTTATCTGAGAGGTATAGAGTTTAATGAACTCTTCTTTATCGACCTCTTGCGTATGCACGATATTGGCGAAGTAGCTTTTACCTGTATTTTTCTTTTCGATAAGTTCTGTGCCTCTTGAAACGGTCAGATTTTTCTTTCGTGTTTCAATCTTTAGCTCTGTCTCAAAGCAAAAAGGATTTAATCCTAAATCCAAGTCAACGTCTATTTCATTCATTTTATTATTACCTCTTGTTATCTTATTTATAATTAAATACCATGCACAAAAAAGATATCAAGTTTTTTGCATATTTTTTTGCGAAAATTTTTTCAAAATCGCAACTATTCCAGTGACGATACTTTAAAGCACTGTCGTTTTTAATCTAAAAATGATATAGAAACTGACTGCAAAGTCAGGAAAGCTCACCGTGCAGTCAGGAATGCTGACTATAGAGTCAGGAACACTGACTGTACGGTCAGTCGTATATTTTCGTTCTAAGCCTTATGCCGTAAGGGCTACAGGCCGGTTTTTTTAATTTAATTTTGCAAGAAGTAAGAGATAATACTTAATAGGATTAAAAGAAACCGGGCGTTTTTTATAATCGCCATACATGGTTTCAACATTTTAAATGATTAGTTTTTTTGAGTGCAATATTTATTTTTATTGCGAAGCATTTCTTTCTATTTCACTAACATCTTTTTTTTGAAAATCACCACCATCTATGAGCTGAAGCTCATGTGCTGACGCACGGCTACGCCCTAACTCTGAAATATATATTTTTATCTTGATGAGGTGTCTTATTAATATTGATAGTAAAAAGAGGAAAGATCTTTTCCAGATCATTTCATCATAAAAAAATAAAATTGATCCTATATTTGAACATAGCATTACCGCAATAACATATAGCATTTTCCCTTAAACGAATAGGAAAATTATATTTTCATTAGCAGCACTTAGTGATTGCTCAAGACAATCACATTGCTGGAACAGGGTTCATCCCTGTTAATAATGGATTTATTCATAAAGAATTGCGGCGATAGCTGCTATGAAGTAAAGGATAAACAATTTCATCTGTACAACGACATAAGCAGCGGTTCGTGATTGTTCAAAACAATCACTTCGCTGAAATATAAAAAAATGAAAAATCATGACAAGTTATATAACAGGTTCATTGTAGAAAAGAAACCAATGCAATAAAAAGTAAAACTGTCCCTCTAAAATACCTCTGCATAGTTGTTATCAGCTTCGCTAATTGAATAATGAAGAAGAAGAATGCGCTCAGATCAGCTATAGCTTAAAACTAAGTACCGATATCAGGGAGTTAAAGTCCCGAATCCCGGTACTTAAGTTGATAACTATTCTCAAATAAAAATGATAAAGTATTATTTATATATATGCTGTCGTACTACAAGTTTCATAAGTAAAAATATAAAATTTAACTATTGACTTGCTGAAGTATTGTTCATGTCATCTACAGACCGTTTTTATTGCACTTTTCCCTTGAAGTTGTATAAACATAAATACTATACTATTAATTTGCCCTACTGGTTTGGATATTTCCGAAAGGAACAAAACATGCTGAATGGAAAAACGGTCTTATCAAAAAGAAACAGGCTAAACGCAGAAAATAAAAAAGAAGCAGAAATACAAGCCAATGATTCTTCTGAAAAAACTCATCGTTTTTTCTTGGCTTATGTATTTCTGCTTTCCTATGTCCTTGTTATAGTTTCGTCAACAACTGATCTACAACTTTTATTGGAAGACAAAGGTATCGTTTTACCGATCCTAAATGTTAATGTCTCACTCGTGGGCTTTTACGTAATAGCACCTATTTTAATTACAGCTGTACACATTAATCTATTATTACATTCTTCTATAACATATAGTTCATTAAAATATCTTAGCTTAATTTACTCAAAAAAAGTTCCAAATATAAAAGTTAAAAATAACATACTGGACATTGCAATACTAGGAAAAGATTCTTCAATAAAAAGATTATACCAAGCACTTGCAAACATCCTATATATTTACTCATCCCCGATCGCATTATCTATTATCCTGTTCAGATTTTCTGATTATCAAAGTACTCCAATATTCTGTCTTCATATTCTGATGATAATGATTGATTTTATTTTTATAATATATTTTGGGAGATTACAGCAAAAAACAAACACCGAGACGGGACATTGTAATAACCCTATAGGGTTTCCTTTTGGGGACAATAAAGCAATTAAATGTTTAATATATTTGTTTTTCTCCCTCTTGATAATAAAAATAGTCGTTTGCTGGGACGTATTTATAAGGGATTGGCGCGACTCTGTGTCCAAAGATATCATTTATCATTATTATAACGTTACCGATGATGATGGTTCTATAGATGACCTATACGGATTTTTACCAATTATAAAAATTGATAGGACAACAAAATTATCTAAAGAAGAGGATTCCAACTATTTCGGTTCTCTTAATCTAAAAAAGGATACCAGCTCGTTACATTCCTTTATTAATAGAGGAATGTCCATTGATCTAAGAAATAGATCATTACGATATGCCGCTCTTCCAATGCAGAATTTAGCTAGAGCATGGTTCACTAATTCTGACCTTCAAGGTGCTAATTTATTGTTATCACAGTTACAAGGCGTGGTTTTAAATCAGACTCAATTGCAAGGCTCAAATTTGTCAGGTTCTAATCTTGATGGTGCTTATGTTTTTAATGCAAACTTAACCGATGCTAATTTAAGAGGAGCCACCATAAGGGGGGCAATTTTTGATGATTCAAATTTAACTTTCACAAATTTTGAAGAAAGTGACTTAACATCATCTGTTTTTACAGGAAATACCTTAGTATCAACAATTTTAGTTAAGGCTGATTTAAGTTCATCATTTCTTGCAAATAATTATTATACCCATAGCTTGATGCCTGAGGGTGAAATTGCAATTTTTGATATAGATTTTAATAGAGAACCATTTATTCTTAATGTAATTAGTGAGAAAGATATTAACTATCTTTTAAAAGAAATTAGCTCGTCAAAAGAGCTTTTTTTACAGATTGTTCATTCTGAAGATAAAAGAGATCCACGCAAACTTGTAATTAGAGATAGCAATAGGGCCAATTATAAAATAATGACTAAGCTATGTAAAAATACAAGCAAGTTAAACAACCTAGTCGCTCTTGATTATATTTTTGGGAAGTTAACGTTAATTGATTATGAACAATCTAAAAATCTATTTTATTATCTAAAAAAACATGATGAATGTAAAAATGCTATAATCTATTTAGAAGAAAATGACCTTGCCCCTATTTAGCATATTAGGGGGATAACCTCCCCCGACGCCAAAACTTAGATGAATAGTTTATAACAGTCACTTTCGCTTTTTTCAATCCTATAAAAATACTCTTGAAAAACTGTATAATATCTTATCAGATGTTCAAATCATCATGTTCAAAACGTAGTTAAATTCCTTTCTAAATGCATATCTTCATAATATAATGCTGGAAATCTGATGAATTGAAAATGAAGCGAAGGGAGATAAATGGAACAAATAGAAAGAAGTAAAAGATATCTTACCAGAATGGAAAAAATATACTCAGGAATATTTTCTTCTTCGGGTCATGATAAAGAAGACTACGATGATGATGTAGTTTCTTTTTTCATCCATTGTTATCACGTAAGAGATTGGATTATCGAACTTAACACATTGAATATAAAGTCAGGTCAGGTGGATATATTCATCAATAAACACCAAGCGTTGAAGATTTGCGCTGATTTAGCTAATGGTTCTAAACACTGTAAGTTAACTCGTTCATTACGGACTGGACGCCAACCTCATATTGCGGCTAAACAAAAACAAACATCTACTTGGTATTCAGGAACAGGTGGTGGAGAAGTAATGACATGCAAATATACTATTTTATGTGATGGACAATTATATGATGCTTTAGATTTAGCCAGAGAATGCATTCAACTTTGGGACTCTTATACTTCTGAACTCAACGCTTTAAAAAATCTAGAGATTAATAATGACTCTGCTAGCACATTATAGAAACATCATTTAAGCTTTGAAATTAACCAGCCCCATAATGATTGTTTTTTACTAGTAGGTAATGAGGTCGCCCTTGAAGGATTAATAAGATCGCTTGGTAGTAAATATTTATGGTCATCCTCATCAACAACTACAGCATTTAACTTATCAGCTATCTGCAACATCTTACAATAAAGCGCCTCGTCTGGATGCTTAGTCGAAATCCTTCCATCATTCCAATCAAGCCAAGGTTCATTGTGTTTACTTTGAACACTCCATATAGCAAAAAACTCCCCATTCTTGCGATCTATTGATAGTTCTTTATCATCATCAACAAGCTGGAGCCATTCCTCACTACTGATTGGATTGCTTGCGCTATCGAATCAATTATCTGTTCTTATTATATGAAGTTCCCAGCCCATAGACACCTCCGTTGCTTGATGAAGATACAATATTATGACTGGCTATTGCCAGTCAATGAGATCCACCGGTGATACACGATCACGCCCCATTTTCTCAAGCAACTTTTGCAATCTCTTAGCCCTCAAATTCTGAGCCTTTTTCTCACCAATCTCCCGATAGTATTCTTCCCGGCGCTCCGCAACAACTTTACGGAACTTCTTCAAAAGCTGTTCCAGTGTTTTGATGTCGGTAGTAGCCGCTTCAGCTTGGATTTTTCTATACATATACATTACGTGGAATTCATCAATCATCTTAAACCTCTTAGTTTTATTATTTCCCTCTTTCGAGGGAATAATCATTACATCTAAATATTAAATAAGTGTTATTTTTAACTTCCAATAAGTAGGATCTTGATTTTCATTCTGATTTATATTTTTAAACACAAGTTCAATGATATGCTCCAGATGCCAATGTAAGATCTCTTCCTTCAAATCATTTTTATCGATATCATATATATTATTGTTGATAGAGTATTTCATTATCTCACGAGTTATAACCACATCATAAATAACTTCTGAAAGTTTGCCCCAACTCATAATATAGATTGCTGTTTCAGGTTCTTCTTCATAAATGGTATATATCTCATCACAGAATCCTTGTAAGATGTTAGCGACAAGAGCGTTTTTTGTTTTATCATAACTGTTCAATACAATCTCTTTCATTTTCTTATCCTTATTTTTCAGTTAATAGTTAGCAAAATACTAGTCGTTATAAACAAGATTGATAATGACAGATCCATATTCCAGATCTAACTCATCAACTAAATCGTTATTAATATGTCGATTTAATGCATCAACTAAATTTTTATCCTCTATGATTTCTTCTACTGAATACCCGCTCAGAGCAACAAACACATCAAAGCTTTCTTGGATGGTATTCATTAATTTCGGGGTTCCTTCGCACAGCATACTTACTACTACAGATATTTTATTTGTCATTAATATTTTCCTCTTATATTTTTTGGTTAGCCCCTTGCGGGACAAGATCAAACGTCATTTTCTAAAGCTTTCTGAATATCCTACTAACATGGCAGCGACTTTTTCAAAGTTAACCTCATGAATATCACCATTGTTTCCTTCTTGAGCGGTGAATCTTTTAAAGTTATTCTGAATATGGTCAATAACATAAATAATAAATGGACTCATAAACTCTGGATCATCCAGATAATCATTGGCATCCCCATCACCATTGACTTCCATGAACATATTCCAGCTTGCGGTAAATGATCTGCAAGCAAGGTCATAGAACAGTTCGGTTGATTTATTAATACCTATCTTTTCTTTAGACATATTTATATCCTCATAGTTAAATGCTTATTTAATTCATTGTGTTTTTTATTAACCCCTTCCGGGGCCGAATACGCGGTTATTAACTCATACTAAAAAGTAATGCTTGAGTATGTACATATCTCATTTCATGCATAACCTTATCCATATCAACATAAATCAGTCTTTCTCTTTTACCTGCCTCTTCCATATGTTCATCAAAGCGTTTTTCCAGATATTCTTTAACATGTAAAAGATATGATTCAGTTCTATTACTATCTAACATTATGGCTTCCAATACCTCATACTCTTCCTGCTCTTTATATATGCGTATTCCTGTGATATAAAGATTCTTCGCCATAGCAGTAAAAACTTTAGTTGATGAGTCCTTAATGTTATTTAGTTTTTCAGTATTCATATAGTTACTCCTTATTTTTTAAATGTATAACCCCCTGCATTTTCATGCATTATTTGAGAGCTGTTTATATTTTTTGTTTTATGCTGATACTAAGTTCGGTTGTTTTTACATATGACCTCCCACGTTTATATTTTTTAGTTAATAGACTAACCGGCTGTAGCGAAATCATTATGATTATGCTTTTTATGCTACTTTATTCCGTGATAAAGAAATCTTTTCATCAATCCACTTATCAATATCACTCTCTAAGAATGCTATTGCTCTTTCACCAAGTTTTACTTGGGCCGGGAATTCATTACGACTAATCAGGCGATAAATCCAAGCCTTACAAAGGCCAGTTCTGTTTAGTACTTCAGGTAAACGGATAAATCTTTTTCTCTCGTTCATATATTTCCTCGCCGTTGTTTTGATGAGGCTATTATTCGAATATCGCTTATGACAATCAACACCTGTTTTTTCGGAATTATTGCGTGAATGAGTGTTTTTTGTACAAAACAGAAAGGAATAGATTGAATGCTGTTACAAGACGGGGCTTAGAGGGCTTTAGCAAAAAGTGCTATTTTTAGAAGCGGGAAAGGGATTTTAAAAATGTAGCTATTTATCAACGAATTATGATAATTCAGTTTAAATTCTGTACTGCGGAGGATACCCACTTAACAGCGGATCCCCCTTTGCTCACTTTATCTCAAACCATCAATAACGCTTTGTGGTAGTGATAGAACTGATTTTAAACTGAGTTCATTTCGACTGATGATTGCTTCTCGTGGGCCACTGCGCCAACCCGCACTCGCATAGAAATCATCAAGAACGCTTTTCATCTGTTCTTCACTTTCAAAAGCACGTATGAGGTAATAGCTGTCAGCATCATGGAGAGAGTTTCCGTACGCAACCACATCGATACGGTTCCGGGTATGAAGTGGAACACTGACTTCGCGCATGACTTAGGGGACAATAATTGACACGCCATTTCTATCTAATATTACTTTAGCCTCCTTACACGGAATGTCAGAGTTATTCTTGCCAATTAGCCGTTAAGAGATTTAAGCTGTAGTGATACTGATGAGTTATGACGCTGTTCGATAATCACTGAATGGGACTGTTGGTATATTTGTTGGTACTGAAAATCATTTATTAAATTTTATTATTTTTTAACATAGGGTTAAATGCGATGTTCGAGTCCGGCCTTCGCACCCAATCGGCAACCAATTCACCTGAAGGCATCTTTTTGTGCCGGAAATTCAGTATCTGTTTAAACACTTCGTGTAACGAATGTGAGTATTGTATTCCCATTAACTATGCTAAGTCAGCTGCAAATTTTTTCGGATAAAATCTTTCCCTTGTCGATTGCATTGGCGTACGATAAATAAACAATACCGCTGCAATTCAGAGGGATTTTGAATGCCTGTAAACGAGAGGATTAACGCGACATCCGGGACACGTATTAAGCCCGGTGGAACGAGGCTTATAACCACTGGTGAGATTGGGTTAGCAAGAACGCTATTTAGCTACGGTCTCCGGTACAATACAGTGTGGATTCATCGGGAAAGTTATTTGCCGTTCAATCTGCAGCCTACTGATATTGCTATGAGTCCTAACGGAGAAATGTGGTTTAGGGAAGACACCTACTCCCATGATTTTTCAATGGAAGTTGATGTGCAGAAAAAACATAGATTCATGCATGAGTTAATGCATGTATGGCAAGCGCAGCACGGAATGTTTGTCAGAACCAGAGGGTTTTTCTCCCGATTTGCTGATTACAGTTATAGTTTAGACAAGGAAAACATACGACATTATAGCTTAGAACAGCAGGCTTCATTAGTTAGTTATTACTGGTTGTTGCAAGCTTACGGTTTTAAAAATTATCTGTATCTGCCTGCATTACGAGATTATGATCATAAAGAATCTGACTATACATTGCTTCAAAAATATAAATTAGTTATGAAGGGATTTCCACAATGAAGAGATTCGCTATCTTACCTTTAACTTTTCTTATTTCCGGTTGTCCTGGTGGTAATCCTGCGCCACACCCAAGAGATACCATTATTAATGGAGAGCATCTTTGCTTTAGTTTGGATAAAAGGGATGTATTGAATTACTACACTATTGATTCAGGCGAAAACGGTAAGACGCAAACGGTAATGAGTTCTGGTTATGACAAGTTAATATCATCATATCCTGACAATTGCATCGATATTGAATGGAAGAAGAATCATACTTATGTCATTAACTACGGTTTAAATAATAAAAAATATGTTCATGAATTCTTTATTGATAGTGCTGGGACGTTGACTAAATAGCGGAGGGGTGACTCCGTGACATATAGTCGCGTGCCTTACCTCACCCCCTAAATACCTCTCTCCTGTGCCACTCCACAAATCCCTCTTTCGGGTAACAGTCCTTCCCCTGAGGCAATCCAATTTGCTTACCATCAAAATCCCAGAACAGCTTTCCGACAATCCCGCCGCCGTTAACCGCGGGAGAAATCTGTACCCGCATATGCTCATCCAGGCCAATCGAACCTTTATCAAATGCTTTGTGGTGAATGGCGCATAGCGCCAGGCCGTTGGGAATTTCACATGGGCCGCCGTGCTGCTTCCATTTGATATGCGCAGCCTCCAGCGCGACGGAGGTGTTGTCATGGCGCATATTAAAGCCGCAGATAGCGCATTCATAGTTATAAGCGCGTAGCACCTGCTGGCGGAACAGCGGGTCGCGTTCTTTGCGAATTTGCTGGATATCAAACCCCATCTCGTCGGCGATCTCTTCCTGAATACTCTCCGGGAAATGGGCCTGCAGGATCTGATGCGCCAGGGTGTTAATCAGCCTCTTATTCTTGCTCAGCAGCGCGAAGTGCTCTTCGTCAAAGCCGCCCGCGACGTGATAGGTTTCCAGTTCTTTAGAGGGTGGCTGTCTGCTGCCTTCAGTTGAACATTGCTCAGCGTTGCGTAATTCCCAGAAGCCGTCGCCTTTTAGACGCCAGAAAGGCATATCGGGGCGGTATTGCGCGCGCTGTGGACCAAAACGCTCCAGCAGGCTATGTAACTCATCACGAACCTCTGAGGCGTAATCGAACATCCGCGGATGTCCGTGCTGGTAATGCGACAGCACGTGCAACAACAGCAGAGGTTTATGCGGCGCGCGCTGTTCGCCTTTGCGCCAGATAGTGATATTGGCGATCGCTTGTTGCAGAGTTTTACTAGAAGGCATCGCGTTACGTATTTTGCTAAATAATTGCGATGATGCTCGCAAAACTGCTGTCGATCAAGCCACCGGGATTCGATATCCAACCCAAGTCTCTTTTCAACTATCACCATGATTTATCTATTCGAAATTTATTCCGCTTTCTATCTATAATGAGGTCACTCATCATCAAATAGCTCAGCCATATGAAACGGTTGCCAGATCATCTATCGCGAGAATGCATCATCGAAGCCATCCGCGCGTACGACGAGGGTATAGCGCATCAGTTTAAAGACGCGCGTCTGTATGAAGTCGAATTCGAAGGACGTCGTTATCCCTCTAAAGCTATCGTTGGGATAGCGGCCACCATGGCGACAAAAACGGAGTTCACGCCGGCGGATTTCAGCGGTGGGATCAAATCCAAATGCGTCCGTCTGTTGCTGGAACAAGGATTCAAGATCGTTCAGGAGCGAGTAGATGATGCCGGCATTACCCTTTTTCCCGACGAGCTACAGACGAAAAGTGAGTTTGTGGAAGGGGCTGCGGTTCAGGTTATGGTTAACCGCTATGAGCGCGATCGCCAGGCCCGCGAGGCCGCGTTGCGCTATCACGGCCCTCAGTGCCAGGTGTGCGGCCTTGATATGGCTAAGCGCTACGGTGATATCGGCCAGGGCTTTATCCACATTCATCATCTGGTGCCGCTATCGGAGATTAAACAGGATTATCGTCTGGATCCGAAAACTGACCTGATCCCAGTTTGCCCCAACTGTCACGCGATGCTGCATCGGCGAAACCCGCCATATACGCCGGATGAATTAAAAGCTCTGATACAATCATAGTAATACTTTCATAAACGGATTTGAAAAATGGCATTATTTAATATTGCTGATAAAAATTTAGTTGCGCTGGAAAAAACTACCTACTCAATAGAGGGGCTTCAGGAACGTTACGATTTGCAAGAAGCTATAAAAAATAATATTGATATCCTTGCACCTGATTGTCTTGTCATTGCTGAGGAGTTTTCTGATTGGGCGGACAGCAGAAGACGGATTGACTTATTAGCGATTGATAAGCAGGCTAATCTTGTCGTAATAGAGTTAAAGCGAGATGAAATCGGCGCTCATATGGAATTACAAGCATTGCGCTATGCAGCTATGATTTCTACAATGAGTTTTACAAAAGCATGCGAATATTATCAGTCATATTTAGGTACTGATTCAGATGTTAATGCTAAAGCAAAAATATTAGAATTTATTGGTCTTGAGGAGAATGAGCTCTCTGACTTTGGTAAGGATGTTAGAATTGTTCTTGCTTCAGCTGATTTTGGTAAAGAACTGACCACTACATCGATTTGGCTGAGAGATAAAGGTGTTGATATTCGTTGTGTTCGTCTTACACCTTACAAGTTTAACGATGATATACTAATAAATGCAGAGCAAATAATTCCGGTTCCTGAATTAGAAGAATATCAAGTTAAGTTCAGAGAAAAACTGGTTGAGCAAAATATAAGTAGCCAGAAGTCTGAAAAAGATTACTCTGAATATAGGTATAATGGTGGTGTTTATAATAAGCGTAAGTTAGCCCTTGAACTATTTACTGATTGGATAAATAAGCATAATCCCCACAGCCTTGAGGACATTTATACTAAGCTGGGTGAAATTCTCAAAAATCGAACAATTGTTTTGGCTGATCAAGTTCCTGATGGGCGAAAGAATCGATATCATTTGAGTGAAGATGCGGTAATTGAGCTTCAATCTGGCGAAGTTATCGCAATATCGAACCAATGGGGGCTTGGTAATATCCAGCGAGTAATTGATTTTTTACGACGCGATGGTTTTATTATTGAAAAAGTAGAGCAATAGGTAGTAAAAGATATTGCTCAACGCTGCGTTTTCAGACCTGGTGTTGAGCATATTGAGCATGTATGTAGTGATAATAAATTACACCAACCCTACACCCCATAATCCCGGTACAGCCAATACCCGCCAACCAGCAGCACAACATTCAGCACGATGCTAATAATGAAATACGTTCTGAATGGCTGCTTCTGGGTTTTGTGGCGAAAACACTGCTGCCCGGCAATCGCGCCGGGCCATCCGCCAAGCAGGCCGAACGTCAGCAGGGTGGATTCCGGGATCCGGTTCCAGGCTTTACGGGCGGCTAATTTATCGATGCCGTAGATAAGCCAGGTTAGCACGTTCGCCAGCAGGAACCACATGGCGATGGAATAGGGCAGCAACAGGCTGCCGACGGCGGCGATGGCCAGCAGGAAGTAACAAAAATAACCGAGCTTCATACAATATCAACAGCGCTTAGCGGTGGCAGGGAGGGCAACTATATCTGGTTTGCTGGCTGGCGGTAAGACGCCGATTGTTAATCGCGACAGGTCGACAACTTTACCCCTTGCTCCTTACCGGCAACCCATTTCCCGCGCCAACCTCCCCGGCTGCGTTTTTAACGTTGCGCCAACGGCCGCCGGCAGTGCCGACCACAGCGTCAAATGCGGACTGGTTCGGCGCTCAATCTCCGCCACCGTCACCTGATGGTCGCAAAAATTAGCATCGCGCGGCGTCGCCTGGTCCAGCACAAATGCCGCGTACTGGCCGCTCTGCGGACCATTATCGAGGAAAATAATCTTCCAGTAGCCGCTGGGGATCTCCACGCCCGGCGCGGCGGGCAGGGTGGCGATATGCCGCTCGAACAGCGGCCCGGTAACCGTATAAACCGCCGTCACCTCCGGGCGCTCGGCTAACGCGCGCTCCGCGTCTTCCAGCCGCGCCCATGCTCCCTGATTCAGCGCCGCTTCCTGCGGGGTGATATTCGACAGATAGTTCAGCGCAGGCCAGTCCTCCACGCCGCCGAGGCTCGCCAGCGGTGCCTGATGGCCGCGATCGACCGCCAGTAAAGTGTTGGCCCGGCGATAGTCGGCGGGCGCCAGGGTATCGGCTGCGGGTAAATCGGGGTCCTGCTTCCACACTCTTGCCCGGTTGCTGGCCTCGCTGGCACGGGTGATTTTATACGCTACCCAGTTGGCCAGTTTACGACTGGGGTTATTGTTCAGCGTGTAGGCCGCGCGGAAAAGCGTCTGTTGGCTGCCGCCGGTCGGGCAGCCAACTTCGCAATTATCCACCTTTACTGTCGCGGCATGGCAGGGGGATATCGTGCTCAGGGTGGAAAGTAATAACAGCAAAAATAAACAGGGTGGAGAAGGATTCAGGTTCATCGATAGCGCTCATTAATTTAAGGCCCACCTTTTCTCCGCGTGATAAATACGCAGCCTGGGTGAGCAGGAAAATCAATGAAGCTAAAGGGGAGAACGAGGAGTGAAGGTCGATTGGCGCAGAGGATGAGATAATATGAGAGCGGGTGAGGGTTAAATGAGGTAATTGCTTGTGGGTCTAATAATAAAAAGGCCCGCCGGTGAAATACCAACGGGCCTGCCTTTATTTATTCTCCGCGCTTGCCCCGATGCCGATACAGCCACATCAGCTTGTATGCCGCCGGAATGATAAACAGCGACAGCAGCGGCGCGGTGATCATCCCGCCAATCATCGGCGCGGCGATACGGCTCATCACTTCTGACCCGGCGCCGGTGCCCCATAAAATCGGCAGCAGGCCGGCGATAATCACCGCCACGGTCATCGCCTTTGGCCGCACGCGCAGCACCGCGCCCTGATACAGCGCCTCGTCGAGCTTATCGGCGCTGAAGGTCTGCGGATTCTCCAGCGATGGCTCCGCCTCGATGGCGTGGCGCAGGTACATCAGCATCACCACGCCAAATTCTGCCGCCACCCCGGCCAGGGCGATAAAGCCGGTACCGGTGGCCACCGACAGATGGAACCCCATCCAGTAAAGGAACCAGATCCCGCCGACGAGGGCGAACGGCACGCTGGTGATAATCAGCAACGCCTCGCCGAAGCGGCGGAACGCCAGGTACAGCAGCACGAAGATTATCATTAGCGTCATCGGCACCATCAGCTTCAGCTTCTGATTGGCGCGCTCCAGCAGCTCAAACTGCCCGGAGTAGGAAACGCTGATGCCCGGCTTCAGCTTCACCTCTTTGCCGATGGCCTGCTGCAGATCGCGCACCACCGACACCATGTCGCGGTCGCGAGCGTCGATGTAGATCCAACTGGTCGGGCGGGCGTTCTCGGTCTTCAGCATCGATGGCCCGGTAACGACTTTAACCTCGGCGACGTCGCCGAGCACGATCTGCTGCTTCAGCGGCGTGAGGATCGGCAACTGGCGGAGGGTCTCCGGGCTGTCGCGATAGCTCTGCGGGTAGCGGATGTTGATCGGATAGCGCTCGACGCCCTCTACCGTTTCGCCGACCATCGCGCCGCCGATGGCGGACGAGACGAACAGCTGCACGTCGCCGACGGTCATGCCGTAACGGGCCGCCTTCTCACGATGAATATCAATGTTGAGGTAGCGCCCGCCGACCAGCCGCTCGGCTAGTGCCGAAGTGACTCCCGGCACGGTGCGCGCCACCACTTCAATTTGTTCGGCGATGGCGTCGATATCGGCCAGATTAGTGCCGGAAACTTTAATGCCGATCGGGCTCTTGATGCCGGTGGAGAGCATGTCGATGCGGTTGCGGATCGGTGGCACCCACAGGTTCGCCAGCCCCGGTAGGCGCACGGTTTTATCCAGCTCCTCGACGATCTTCTCCATGGTCATCCCCGGTCGCCACTGATCCTGCGGCTTGAGCTGAATCGTGGTCTCTACCATCTCCAGCGGCGCCGAGTCGGTGGCGGTTTCGGCCTTGCCGGTTTTGCCGAACACCCGCGCCACTTCCGGCACCGTCATGATCAGCTTATCGGTTTTCTGCAGCATATCCGCCGCCTGCGCAGCGGAAATCCCCGGCAGCGTTGACGGCATATACAGCAGATCGCCTTCGTTAATCTGCGGCAGAAACTCGCCGCCGACCCGGTTAAGGGGCCAAATCACCGTCAGGATCGACAGGAGTGCGATCAGCAGGGTAGTCTTCGGCCAGTGCAGCACCTTTAGCAGCAGCGGGTGATAAATGCGGATCAAAAAGCGGTTCAGCGGGTTGCTGTTCTCCGCCGGGATCTTGCCGCGGATCCAGAAGCCCATCAGGATCGGGATCACCACGATCGCCAGCAGCGCCGCCCCGGCCATCGCCCAGGTTTTGGTGAAGGCCAGCGGGCCGAACAGTTTGCCCTCCTGGCCTTCGAGGGTGAAAATCGGGATAAACGACAGAGTAATGATCAGCAGGCTGATAAACAGCGCCGGGCCGACCTCCACCGACGCATCGGTAATGATTTTCCAGCGGATGTCGTTGCTTAGCTTCTCTCCCGGGTGCTGATGTTCCCACTCCTCCAGCCGCTTATGGGCGTTCTCAATCATCACGATGGCGGCATCGACCATCGCCCCCACCGCAATGGCGATCCCGCCCAGCGACATGATGTTGGCGTTGAGCCCCTGGAAATGCATCATGATAAAGGCGAAGCACAGGCCGAGCGGCAGCGAAATAATCGCCACCAGCGCCGAGCGCACGTGCCACAGGAACAGGGCACAGACCAGCGCGACAACGATAAACTCTTCCAGCAGCTTGTGGCTGAGGTTGTCGATGGCGCGGTCGATAAGCTGGCTGCGGTCGTAGGTGGTAACCACTTCAACCCCATCCGGCAGGCTGCTTTGCAGCGACGCCAGCTTCTCTTTGACCGCCGAGATCACCTCGCGGGCGTTCTTGCCGGAGCGCAGGATCACCACGCCGCCGGCCACTTCGCCTTCGCCGTTAAGCTCGGCGATACCGCGGCGCATCTCCGGGCCAATCTGCACCCGCGCGACGTCGCCGAGATAGACCGGCACACCGTTATCAGCAGTCTTCAGTACGATATTTTTGAAGTCGTCGAGCGTCTGCAGGTAGCCGCTGGCGCGCACCATATATTCCGCTTCCGCCAGTTCGACGGAAGAGCCGCCTGCCTCCTGGTTAGAGGCGTCCAGCGCCGATTTCACCTCGCCGAGGCTGATGCCGTACTGGGTCAGCTTCATCGGGTCGACGACAATCTGATACTCCTTGACCACGCCGCCTACCGAAGCCACTTCCGAGACGTTAGGAATGGTTTTCAGCTCATATTTTAAGAACCAGTCTTGCAACGAGCGCAGTTCGGCGAGGTCGTGTTTGCCGCTGCGGTCGACCAGCGCGTACTCGAAGACCCAGCCAACCCCGGTGGCGTCAGGGCCCATTTCGGCGCTGACCCCGGCGGGCAGTTTGCCCTGCACCTGGTTGAGATACTCCAGCACCCGCGAGCGCGCCCAGTAAGGATCGGTTCCATCTTCAAAAATCACGTACACGTAGGAGTCGCCAAACTGCGAGAAGCCGCGCACCGTTTTGGCGCCAGGCACCGACAGCATGGTGGTGGTCAGCGGCCAGGTGACCTGGTTTTCAACGATCTGCGGCGCCTGCCCCGGGTAGCTGGTTTTGACGATTACCTGCACGTCGGAGAGGTCCGGCAGGGCGTCTACCGGGGTGTGGATGATGGTCCAGGTTCCCCAGATGCTGAGAAACAGCGCCGCCATCATCACCAGGAAACGGTTGGCCACCGAGCGGCGGATAATCCATTCAATCATTGTTCCGTTCCTCAGTGCTCGTGGGCGGCAGGAGCCGTGCCATCAGGAGCCTGCGCGCGCATGCGCTCCAGCGCGCCGGAGATATTGGCTTCCGAGTCGATCAGGAACAGACCGCTGGCGACGACTTTTTCGCCCTCCTGCAGACCGCTGCGAATGGCCGTAACGCCGGCGGATTCATGGAATACCTGTACGAGCTTCGGCACGAAGCGGCCCTCGTTATCCACGGTAATCACTCGCTGCTCGCTACCGCTGTCGATCAACGCTTTTGATGGGATCAGCAGCATCGGCGCGCTTTCGCTGGTCAGTTTCAGATAGGCGTTCATCCCCGGCTTCAGCGCTTCATCCGGGTTGTTGACCTGCAGGCGTAGCTGCAGGGTACGGGTGGTGCTATCGACGCTGGGGAGAATGGTCCATTTGTTGATGCTGAAGGTTTTGCCCGGCCAGGCGGGAACCTGAATGGCGAACTGCGAGGCGTCTTTAATCAGCCAGGCGATGGATTCCGGCACCGCCACGCTGACCCACACCGGGTCCATGCCCTGAATTTTCGCCACCACATTATCTTTGGCGATATTCATTCCGGCGCGCAGATCGAAGGCGGTAATAACGCCATCGATCGGCGCTTTGAGGGTAAAGCGGGTCTGGATTTTACGTGTGGTTTTCAGGCGGCGGATATCGTCATCCGGCATTCCGGCGAGGCGCAAACGCTCGAGGATCCCCTCGACCTGCGTGGCGGTGCCCCCGGTCTCCTGCAACAACAGATATTCGCTCTGGGCTTCCACCCAGTCCGGGATGGTCAGCTCGAGCAGCGGGGCGCCTTGCTTGACTTTGTCGCCGACGGTCAGCGGATAGACTTTATTGATAAAGCCCGCCGCCCGCGCCTGCATAATCACGTACTGATACTCGTTATAGCTGATGTTGGCCGGGAAGGTCTGGGCGTAGCGCAGCGGCCCGCGGCTGACCGCGGCGGTTTTTACACCGAGATTCTGGGTCTGCGTCGGGTCGATACGCACCCCCGGCGCACCGGCGGCGGCACTCTCCTCATCAGCGTATTTCGGCACCAGATCCATATCCATAAACGGCGATTTACCCGGTTTATCAAAGCGAGTATTCGGGTACATCGGGTCGTACCAGAACAGCACTTTGCGCTGCTGCTCGGTCGCGGATGCGCTAGTCAGGGGCGGCGTCAGTCGGGTATACAGCGCCGCGGTAAGCGCGCCGCCAATTACCATGCTGCCGAGGATCAGCGCCGTATTTTTCAGTGTCAGGGATGCCATGTGTCGTCCATTCAGTTGTTGAGGAGCCTACCGTCGCCGGGCCGTTATTGGGCGCGGATATCCTGTAACAGCGACAGATTGCCCTGCTGAACGAAGGTGAAGTCCACGCTGTCGCCGTCCTTCACATTGTTAAGCTGCGTCTGCGGGGTGATGGTGAAGCGCATGGTCATCGGCGGCCAGTTCACCGCCGGGATGGCGTCGTGGGCGATAGTGATTTTTTTGCTATCCATATCAATGGCTTTAATGACGCCTTTGCCAGTGATGCTTTGCGTCTGCGTGGCTGCGGGCTGTTCGTGCATTGCCATACCGGCGTGCGGGTCGGCGGCCTGGGCCGCGAACACTGCGCCAGAGAACAGGGTGAACAGGGCGATTTTAGACAGTGAATTCATAATCAAGATTCCTCGGGTTATTCCATCCAGCCGCCGCCGAGAGCGGTGAACAAGGTGATTTCATTAGCCTGACGGGAATAGTTGAGTTCCAGCAGGGTTTGTCGGGTGGTGAAAATGTCGCGCTGGGCGCTCAGGACTTCGATGTAGCTGACCGCGCCGTGACGATAGAGCGCAGTCGCGCGCTGCAGGGTGATATTTAGTGAAGCGAGATAGCGTTCCTGGGCGGCAATCTGATCGGCCAGGCTTTGGCGCAAGGCCAGCGCGTCGGCCACCTCTTTAAAGGCGGACTGTATTTTTTGCTCATAGTTGACCACCTGCTGCTGCTGGCGGATCTCCGCCAGATCGAGGTTGGCCTGATTACGCCCGGCGTTGAAAATCGGCAGTTCGATTTTGGGGATGAAGTTCCACATCGCGCTGCCGGCGTTAAACAGGCTGGAGAGCTCGCTGCTGCTGCCGGAGAGCGAGCTGGTCAGGGTAATCGACGGGAAGAAGGCCGCCCGCGCGGCGCCGATATTGGCGTTGGCTGCCAACAGGCTGTGTTCGGCCTCTAAAATATCCGGCCGCTGCAGCAGGATCTCTGAAGAGAGCGACGGCGGCAGGGTTACGCCTTTCAGGTCCACCGCGCTGCTGGCGCTATCGTCCGGCAGCCGTTGATAGCTGCCGAGCAGTAGCTGCAGGGCGTTATTAGCCTGCGCCAGTTGGCCCTGCCGTTTGGCGATATCGGCGCGGGTGCTTTCGATCATGCCGCGCGCCTGTTCCAGCGCCAGAACGGTGGTGCTGCCGGTCAGCAGCTGTTTTTCGACGAAGGCGTAAGACTGCTGATAGTTCTGTAAGGTGTCGTTCGCCACCTGCAACTGCGCCGCCGCCAGCCGCTGGTTGAAGTAGCTTTGTGAAACGTTAGCAATCAACAGGATATGCACCGCGCGCCGAGCCTCTTCGCTGGCGAAGAAGTTCTGTCGGTCGGCCTCGCTAAGGTTTTTCAACCGGCCAAAGAAGTCGAGGTCGTAGCTGAGATTCAAGCCAGCGGCATAATCGCTGCTGGTGGTGGTGTCGCCTTTGAGCTTGCCGCCATAGGTGGTGCTGCCGTCGCCGTTAAGCTGCGGGTAGAGGTCGGCGTCGGTCACCCGGTACTGGGCGCGGGCCTCCTGCACTTTCAGCGTCGCCATCCGTAGATCGCGATTGTTGGTCAGCGCGGTGCTAATCAGGCTTTTTACCTGTGGGTCGACGAAAAAGGTGCGCCAACCGGTCTCCTGGTAGCCCGCTGTCGCAGTAACCAGTTTGTTCTGGCTGAGAGAGAACTGCTGCGGCACCGGCGCTGCGGGGCGCTGATAGTCCGGAGCAAGTGACAGGCAGCCTGTTAAGGCGAATATCACGCTGAGAGAAAGAAGCTTAATTGGGCGCATGGCGACAGACGGTTTTCGGCGATTTATCAATGGCGGATACTTTACGCAGCGGGCTCTGTTCAACGCGTGACAGGAAAATGACAAAGCTGTCATTTTCCTGATATTTCATTGCTATCCGGAGGGGCTCCTCTAAAATTGAATACCCGCACAGAGCGCGCGTGAAGGAGCCAGCCGTGAAGATTTTGATTGTCGAAGATGAGAAGAAAACCGGGGAGTACCTGACCAAAGGGCTTACCGAAGCCGGATTCGTCGTCGACCTGGCCGACAACGGCCTTAACGGTTATCACCTGGCAATGACCAGCGATTACGATCTGCTGATCCTCGATATCATGCTGCCGGACGTCAACGGCTGGGATATCGTGCGCATGCTGCGCGCCGCCAATAAAGGGATGCCGATCCTGCTGCTCACCGCGCTTGGCACTATCGAGCATCGGGTGAAGGGGCTGGAGCTGGGCGCCGACGACTATCTGGTGAAGCCCTTTGCTTTTGCGGAACTGCTGGCGCGGGTACGTACTCTGCTGCGTCGCGGGGCGGCGGTAATAGTAGAAAGCCAGTTTCAGGCGGCCGATCTCAGCGTTGATTTGGTCAGCCGCAAGGTGATGCGCGGCGCGACTCGTATCACCCTGACCAGTAAAGAATTCACTCTGCTGGAGTTCTTCTTGCGCCATCAGGGCGAGGTGCTACCCCGCTCGCTGATCGCGTCGCAGGTGTGGGATATGAATTTCGACAGCGACACTAACGCCATCGACGTGGCGGTGAAGCGGCTGCGCGCCAAAATCGATAACGACTTCGAGCCGAAGCTTATCCAGACCGTGCGCGGCGTCGGCTATATGCTTGAGGTGCCGGATGGCCGCTAAGCGCCCCTTTTCGTTGGCCACCCGGCTGACCTTCTTTATCAGCCTCGCCACCATCATCGCTTTCTTTGCCTTCACCTGGATCATGATCCATTCGGTGAAGGCTCACTTTGAAGAGCGCGACGTTCACGACCTCAAGCAGCTCAGTACCACGCTTGAGACGGTGCTCAACCATGCCGACTATCCGCAGGAGCGGCGGCTGGAGATCTTAAAAAACGTGATCGGCGGCTACGCTAACGTCTTTATCTGTCTGGATGATGCCGAGGGCAATATTCTGTTTCAGTCGCCAGACGGCCCGGAACTCAGCCATATTATGAGCACGCCGGGGCTGGCGATGAAGTTGCGCGACGGTAATGTGATTTCATGGACCGACCCGCAGCCGCGGGAAATGGTTCATGATAATCATCAAATGGAGACCCGCTCCTGGCGGCTAATCATGTTGCCGCTGGGCAAACAGGCGGACGGTAAACCGGCCTGGCATCTGCTGATGGCTTTATCGATCGACTTTCACCTGCACTATATTAATGAGCTCAAAGCAAAGCTGATTTCCGCGGCGTCGATAATCAGCCTGTTGATTATCGCCATCGTGCTGTTTGTGGTCTATCAGGGGCATAAGCCGATTCGCCAGATCAGCCGCCAGATCCAGAATATTACCTCGCGGGATCTCGATGTACGCCTTGACCCACAGGCGGTGCCCATCGAGCTGGAACGGCTGGCGCTGTCGTTTAACCATATGCTGGAGCGGATAGAGGATGTCTTTACCCGCCAGTCTAATTTCTCCGCCGATATCGCCCATGAAATCCGTACGCCGATTACCAACCTGGTGACGCAAACCGAAATCGCCTTGAGCCAAAGCCGCAGCCAGCAGGAGCTGGAAGAGGTGCTCTATTCCAATCTCGAAGAGTTTTCGCGCATGTCGCGGATGGTCAGCGATATGTTGTTCCTCGCCCAGGCGGATAATAACCAGTTAATCCCTGAACAACGGGCGCTGGATCTGGCCGAGGAAGTGAATAAGGTGTTTGAGTTCTTTGAAGCGTGGGCGGAAGAGAAAGAGGTGGCGCTGCGTTTTGTCGGTAGCCACTGCCGGGTGATTGGCGACCCGCTGATGCTGCGGCGGGCAATCAGTAACCTGCTGTCGAACGCGATCCGCTATACGCCGGCCGGACAGGCGGTGACCATTCAGTTGAGCGAAAGCGCCGAGAAGATTCGCCTGGTGGTGGAGAACCCCGGCGCGCCGATTGCTGCTGAACATTTGCCGCGCCTGTTTGACCGTTTCTATCGCGTCGACCCGTCACGCCAGCGCAAAGGCGAGGGCAGCGGTATCGGTCTGGCGATTGTAAAATCGATTGTCAGCGCCCATCACGGTAGCGTGGCGGTGCAGTCCGATCAACGATCTACGCGTTTTATTGTGGTATTACCAAAATATGCGCAATAACGACCTCATCTGACGGCTTCGTCATAATGCGGTCACGCTGGCGACAGAGCCATTATTTTATCCTTCCTGTTGATGACTCACTATTTGTTAATCTTCAGGGAGTAATAGAATGAACACAGTACGCACTATCGTGGCTATCAGCGTTATTTTTGCAGCAAGTGTGGCGAATGCTGCGGAAATGACCCATCACAACGCGGCGTTGGCGCATGAGATGATGAACAACGGGCAGTCGCCGGCCCATCAGCAGATGGCGCAGGGGCATCTTGCGCAGGTGGGCGACAATCTTGCCTCCCCGAAACAGCCGCGTTCTTTTTCACAAATGAATGAACATGAACAGGCTGCGGTATTTCATGAATCGCTGAATAATGGCCAGGCGTTTGCCCATCAGGCGGAAGCAAAAGCGCATCGCCAACAAATTCCAGCTCTCTAATCAGTGGTGGAGGTGATGGGGGCGAGTTGTCTGGATAATGTCTGAGAGATAGCGGGCAGCGCCAGGCGGCTGCCCGCAGTATTGCCGTTCTCTTACTCTTCGAAGTACCAGTAGCCCTGATTAATCAGGCGCGTCAGTTCGCTAACGAATGCCGGATTTTTCAGGCCGCTGCCGAGCTCTTCTTGACCTAATGAGGTATAGCGGCACAATGCATCCAGCGCTCCGGCATCGGTGGTATCCAGCTGTTCGCTATGTACGAAGAAGCTGTCGCCGATATGCAGAACGCGCAGGCCGCTCAGGCGAGAAAGCTTTTCGCCGCCCAGCAGCGCATCGACCACTTCCGCTTCTTCATATGCCGGTTCCGCCGGAGCAATGTCCAGCTCGTGACGCGGCGTGGTGACGAAACTGCCGAACCACTGCTTGAAGTCTTCGGGTTGGCGAATCATGTCGATCATCATGTTGCGCAGACGTTCGAGTTCATACTCTTCAACCCGGCCCGGATGCTCGCGGCAGGTGAGATCAGGATCGCTGTAGTGTTCGCCGCCGAGGTCGTTTTCCAGCACATAGTCGGCGAAGCTGCTGATCAGGTCGCGGCCGTTTGGCCCGCGGAAGCCGACGGAGTAGTTCAGTGCCGTTTCGTGGGTCACGCCGTCGTGCGGGAATCCCGGTGGAATATAGAGGATGTCGCCCGGCTCCAGATCTTCATCAATGATCGGTGGGAACGGATCGACGTGCAGCAGTGCCGGATGCGGACAGAACTGACGCATCGGCAGCTTATCGCCCACGCGCCAGCGGCGGCTGCCCATGCCCTGAATAATAAAGACGTCATACTGATCGATATGCGGGCCCACACCGCCGCCGGGGACGGAGAAGGAGATCATCAGATCGTCTAAACGCCAGTCAGGCAGTACGCGGAACGGGCGCACCAGTTCGGCGGCCGGCATATGCCAGTGGTTTACCGCCTGGGCCAGCAATGACCAGCCGCTTTCGCCCAGCCCGTCGAAATGCTCAAATGGACCGTTACTGGCCTGCCATTTACCGTTAACCAGGCTGACCAGCCGGCTATCGACTTCCGGCTCCATGGCTAACCCGGCCAGTTCGTCTGGCGTAATGGGGTCGATGAAGTTCGGAAACGCCTTCTTTAATACGACCGGCTGCTTTTGCCAGTACTTCTCTAAAAACTCGGGCCAGTTAATGTTGAGTTGATAAGCCATAGATTATTACCAATAGGAAGAAACGGCTCTGATTATAGAAAGGAGAGGAAGTTGAGCGCTTTGTCATGGGTCAAGAGTGGTGCTTAATTCACCATTGGCGTGATAGCGGCGGTGGGTGAACGAGAAAAATCGCGTTTTCGCAAAAAAGTAGTTTCGGTAGAGAATGCGCTGCAGGCCGCATGAATACTGGGTTTTATCGGTTCTGTCTTAACGAGGATAAACGTGAAAAGTTTAATTAATGAGCGCTTGATAAGTTTTTTGTATTTTAAGGCTTGCTATATCTCAGCAGCTCCCTATAATGCGCTCCCACTGACACGGCAAATGTGAATCACTTCACACAAACAGCCGGTTCGGTTGAAGAGAAAAATTCTGAAATTCAGGGTTGACTCTGAAAGAGGAAAGCGTAATATACGCCACCTCGCGACAGAGCGCTAAAGCGCGTCGCAACTGCTCTTTAAAAATTTATCAGACAATCTGTGTGGGCACTCAAAGTGACATGGATTCTTAACGTCCTCGGACGAAAAATGAATACCAAGTCTCTGAGTGAACATACGTAATTCATTACGAAGTTTAATTCACGAGCATCAAACTTAAATTGAAGAGTTTGATCATGGCTCAGATTGAACGCTGGCGGCAGGCCTAACACATGCAAGTCGAGCGGTAGCACAGAGAGCTTGCTCTCGGGTGACGAGCGGCGGACGGGTGAGTAATGTCTGGGAAACTGCCTGATGGAGGGGGATAACTACTGGAAACGGTAGCTAATACCGCATAACGTCGCAAGACCAAAGTGGGGGACCTTCGGGCCTCATGCCATCAGATGTGCCCAGATGGGATTAGCTAGTAGGTGGGGTAATGGCTCACCTAGGCGACGATCCCTAGCTGGTCTGAGAGGATGACCAGCCACACTGGAACTGAGACACGGTCCAGACTCCTACGGGAGGCAGCAGTGGGGAATATTGCACAATGGGCGCAAGCCTGATGCAGCCATGCCGCGTGTATGAAGAAGGCCTTCGGGTTGTAAAGTACTTTCAGCGAGGAGGAAGGCGTTAAGGTTAATAACCTTAGCGATTGACGTTACTCGCAGAAGAAGCACCGGCTAACTCCGTGCCAGCAGCCGCGGTAATACGGAGGGTGCAAGCGTTAATCGGAATTACTGGGCGTAAAGCGCACGCAGGCGGTCTGTCAAGTCGGATGTGAAATCCCCGGGCTCAACCTGGGAACTGCATTCGAAACTGGCAGGCTAGAGTCTTGTAGAGGGGGGTAGAATTCCAGGTGTAGCGGTGAAATGCGTAGAGATCTGGAGGAATACCGGTGGCGAAGGCGGCCCCCTGGACAAAGACTGACGCTCAGGTGCGAAAGCGTGGGGAGCAAACAGGATTAGATACCCTGGTAGTCCACGCCGTAAACGATGTCGACTTGGAGGTTGTGCCCTTGAGGCGTGGCTTCCGGAGCTAACGCGTTAAGTCGACCGCCTGGGGAGTACGGCCGCAAGGTTAAAACTCAAATGAATTGACGGGGGCCCGCACAAGCGGTGGAGCATGTGGTTTAATTCGATGCAACGCGAAGAACCTTACCTACTCTTGACATCCAGAGAACTTAGCAGAGATGCTTTGGTGCCTTCGGGAACTCTGAGACAGGTGCTGCATGGCTGTCGTCAGCTCGTGTTGTGAAATGTTGGGTTAAGTCCCGCAACGAGCGCAACCCTTATCCTTTGTTGCCAGCGGTCCGGCCGGGAACTCAAAGGAGACTGCCAGTGATAAACTGGAGGAAGGTGGGGATGACGTCAAGTCATCATGGCCCTTACGAGTAGGGCTACACACGTGCTACAATGGCATATACAAAGAGAAGCGACCTCGCGAGAGCAAGCGGACCTCATAAAGTATGTCGTAGTCCGGATTGGAGTCTGCAACTCGACTCCATGAAGTCGGAATCGCTAGTAATCGTAGATCAGAATGCTACGGTGAATACGTTCCCGGGCCTTGTACACACCGCCCGTCACACCATGGGAGTGGGTTGCAAAAGAAGTAGGTAGCTTAACCTTCGGGAGGGCGCTTACCACTTTGTGATTCATGACTGGGGTGAAGTCGTAACAAGGTAACCGTAGGGGAACCTGCGGTTGGATCACCTCCTTACCTTAAAGAACCTGCCTTTGTAGTGCTCACACAGATTGTCTGATGAAAGTAAAGAAGCAAGGCGTCTTGCGATTGAGACTTCAGTGTCCCCTTCGTCTAGAGGCCCAGGACACCGCCCTTTCACGGCGGTAACAGGGGTTCGAATCCCCTAGGGGACGCCACTTGCTGGTTCGTGAGTGAAAGACGCGCGCCGACATATCTCAAAACTCATCTTCGGGTGACGTTTGAGATATTTGCTCTTTAAAAATCTGGATCAAGCTGAAAATTGAAACGACACACAGTCAATGTGTGTTCGAGTCTCTCAAATTTTCGCAATCAGAAGTGAAACATCTTCGGGTTGTGAGGTTAAGCGACTAAGCGTACACGGTGGATGCCCTGGCAGTCAGAGGCGATGAAGGACGTGCTAATCTGCGAAAAGCGTCGGTAAGGTGATATGAACCGTTACAGCCGGCGATGTCCGAATGGGGAAACCCAGTGTGATTCGTCACACTATCGTTAACTGAATACATAGGTTAACGAGGCGAACCGGGGGAACTGAAACATCTAAGTACCCCGAGGAAAAGAAATCAACCGAGATTCCCCCAGTAGCGGCGAGCGAACGGGGAGCAGCCCAGAGTCTGAATCAGCTTGTGTGTTAGTGGAACGGTCTGGAAAGTCCGACGGTACAGGGTGATAGTCCCGTACACCAAAATGCACAGGTTGTGAACTCGAAGAGTAGGGCGGGACACGTGGTATCCTGTCTGAATATGGGGGGACCATCCTCCAAGGCTAAATACTCCTGACTGACCGATAGTGAACCAGTACCGTGAGGGAAAGGCGAAAAGAACCCCGGCGAGGGGAGTGAAAAAGAACCTGAAACCGTGTACGTACAAGCAGTGGGAGCACCTTCGGGTGTGACTGCGTACCTTTTGTATAATGGGTCAGCGACTTATATTCTGTAGCAAGGTTAACCGTATAGGGGAGCCGCAGGGAAACCGAGTCTTAACTGGGCGTTAAGTTGCAGGGTATAGACCCGAAACCCGGTGATCTAGCCATGGGCAGGTTGAAGGTTGGGTAACACTAACTGGAGGACCGAACCGACTAATGTTGAAAAATTAGCGGATGACTTGTGGCTGGGGGTGAAAGGCCAATCAAACCGGGAGATAGCTGGTTCTCCCCGAAAGCTATTTAGGTAGCGCCTCGTGAACTCATCTTCGGGGGTAGAGCACTGTTTCGGCTAGGGGGTCATCCCGACTTACCAACCCGATGCAAACTACGAATACCGAAGAATGTTATCACGGGAGACACACGGCGGGTGCTAACGTCCGTCGTGAAGAGGGAAACAACCCAGACCGCCAGCTAAGGTCCCAAAGTCACAGTTAAGTGGGAAACGATGTGGGAAGGCACAGACAGCCAGGATGTTGGCTTAGAAGCAGCCATCATTTAAAGAAAGCGTAATAGCTCACTGGTCGAGTCGGCCTGCGCGGAAGATGTAACGGGGCTAAACTGTGCACCGAAGCTGCGGCAGCGACACTATGTGTTGTTGGGTAGGGGAGCGTTCTGTAAGCCTGCGAAGGTGGCCTGTGAGGGTTGCTGGAGGTATCAGAAGTGCGAATGCTGACATAAGTAACGATAATGCGGGTGAAAAGCCCGCACGCCGGAAGACCAAGGGTTCCTGTCCAACGTTAATCGGGGCAGGGTGAGTCGACCCCTAAGGCGAGGCCGAAAGGCGTAGTCGATGGGAAACAGGTTAATATTCCTGTACTTGGTGTTACTGCGAAGGGGGGACGGAGAAGGCTATGTTAGCCGGGCGACGGTTGTCCCGGTTTAAGCATGTAGGCGGAGGTTCCAGGTAAATCCGGTACCTTATTAACGCTGAGGTGTGATGACGAGGCACTACGGTGCTGAAGTAACAAATGCCCTGCTTCCAGGAAAAGCCTCTAAGCATCAGGTAACATCAAATCGTACCCCAAACCGACACAGGTGGTCAGGTAGAGAATACCAAGGCGCTTGAGAGAACTCGGGTGAAGGAACTAGGCAAAATGGTGCCGTAACTTCGGGAGAAGGCACGCTGATATGTAGGTGAAGCCCCTGCGGGTGGAGCTGAAATCAGTCGAAGATACCAGCTGGCTGCAACTGTTTATTAAAAACACAGCACTGTGCAAACACGAAAGTGGACGTATACGGTGTGACGCCTGCCCGGTGCCGGAAGGTTAATTGATGGGGTTATCCGTAAGGAGAAGCTCTTGATCGAAGCCCCGGTAAACGGCGGCCGTAACTATAACGGTCCTAAGGTAGCGAAATTCCTTGTCGGGTAAGTTCCGACCTGCACGAATGGCGTAATGATGGCCAGGCTGTCTCCACCCGAGACTCAGTGAAATTGAACTCGCTGTGAAGATGCAGTGTACCCGCGGCAAGACGGAAAGACCCCGTGAACCTTTACTATAGCTTGACACTGAACATTGAGCCTTGATGTGTAGGATAGGTGGGAGGCTTTGAAGCGTGGACGCCAGTCTGCGTGGAGCCAACCTTGAAATACCACCCTTTAATGTTTGATGTTCTAACGTTGGCCCCTTATCGGGGTTGCGGACAGTGTCTGGTGGGTAGTTTGACTGGGGCGGTCTCCTCCCAAAGAGTAACGGAGGAGCACGAAGGTTAGCTAATCCTGGTCGGACATCAGGAGGTTAGTGCAATGGCATAAGCTAGCTTGACTGCGAGCGTGACGGCGCGAGCAGGTGCGAAAGCAGGTCATAGTGATCCGGTGGTTCTGAATGGAAGGGCCATCGCTCAACGGATAAAAGGTACTCCGGGGATAACAGGCTGATACCGCCCAAGAGTTCATATCGACGGCGGTGTTTGGCACCTCGATGTCGGCTCATCACATCCTGGGGCTGAAGTAGGTCCCAAGGGTATGGCTGTTCGCCATTTAAAGTGGTACGCGAGCTGGGTTTAGAACGTCGTGAGACAGTTCGGTCCCTATCTGCCGTGGGCGCTGGAGAATTGAGGGGGGCTGCTCCTAGTACGAGAGGACCGGAGTGGACGCATCACTGGTGTTCGGGTTGTCATGCCAATGGCATTGCCCGGTAGCTAAATGCGGAAGAGATAAGTGCTGAAAGCATCTAAGCACGAAACTTGCCCCGAGATGAGTTCTCCCTGAGACTTTAAGTCTCCTGAAGGAACGTTAAAGACGATGACGTTGATAGGTCGGGTGTGTAAGCGTAGCGATACGTTGAGCTAACCGATACTAATGAACCGTGAGGCTTAACCTTACAACGCCGAAGCTGTTTTGGCGGATTTGAGATGATTTTCAGCGTGATACAGATTAATCAGTGCGTCGATAAGACGGGCTGGTAAAACAGAATTTGCCTGGCGGCGATAGCGCGGTGGTCCCACCTGACCCCATGCCGAACTCAGAAGTGAAACGCCGTAGCGCCGATGGTAGTGTGGGGTCTCCCCATGTGAGAGTAGGGAACTGCCAGGCATCAAATAGAACGAAAGGCTCAGTCGGAAGACTGGGCCTTTTGTTTTTGTGTTTTGCGGCCAGACGCGCCGCCGTCTTCCCCGGTGGCGCTGCGCTTACCGGGGCTACCGCTCCTTCCCCGGGCTACACCGCCTCCGGGGAAACACCCTGCCCAGCCGCCTGGTCCGCTAACATCAGTAATACCTATCACACTAATAGCTCTCAGTATAATTGTCCTTATTAATTATATGGATTATCTTTCCTGCGTGATGACATCAACGCATCACTTCTCCTGAGGGAGAAAAATAGAAAGCAAATCGCTTATTTCTCATCCTGTTAACTGGTTATAAATTCAATGAAAAAACCGCTAATTGGGATTCTGACATTAGCTTATGGATTGAGCTTGCCTGCATTCGCTGCTGATACCGCTACATTAACCATCTCCGGGCGTGTGGCGACACCTACCTGCAGTACCAATATCATTAATGAAAAAGCTCAACAGCGTTGCGGGCAAAATACTTACCTCATTAACACGCAAAATATGGCAGTCCCTTCTCATGGGGTGGTTACCCAAACGGTGAATTTACCGAATGATGCGAACAGGAAAATAATTATCAGCAGCTACGATTAATCACCCACTTATATTTCCGCGCCATTATATTGCCCAGCGGCGAAATAATGGCGCGCTGCTATCAGCCATAAAAATCAGCCATTTGTGGGCTTGAAAATTTATTCCCGCCGCTTAATACTTCTCCCCCCGCTTATTTCCATGAACGACAGGGTTTTCCGCTCTTTTTGGGATTGATGCGATACATCATTAACACTTTGTTAACTTGATCTGGTTTAAGTGACGGTAAATTTGATATACAAATAGGGTAGATTGCCTGTACGGACGCTGCCCGGAATGCCTTGCGATGAATGTTGCAGGTCATCGGCTGGCAATATGAGAATATAAATGAAAATCCTGCTTAACTGGCCGCCGCTGCGCCAGATCGTTACTTACATTCAGGAGCGCTTTACCTTTCTGGTTCTGCTCTGCTGGCCGGCGATTATCTGGCTGTTCTGCCGGGTTGGCGTGTGGCTTACCGATAGCGCCTATCAACTGCTGGGAAAATCGCCAGCCCACTCTTTCACTGTTTATCTTCAGCCATTTATGACGCCGGGCACGTTGCTGCGCATTTCTATCAGCTGGATTGTGCTGTTATTCATCCTTTTCAGTATGGCGATGGCCTTCACCTGGGGGTTACGCCGCTTTATGAATCGTCAAAAATAAGCCATCGGCGCAGCGCCTGGTTCAGGTTTATGCCATCTCACCAATTGTCTTGCGAAAACGCAGCAGCGCAATGGTAAAGAAAGCGCTGCCGATAGCGAACAAAATTAAAAACTGCGGCCAGACGATGGCAAAGCTGGCGCCGCGGTACAGTATCGCCTGCGCGAGGCTGACGAAGTGGGTGGTTGGCATGGTCAACATAATGTCCTGAACCAGCTGCGGCATACTCTCCCGTGGCGTGGATCCGCCGGAGAGCATCTGCAGCGGCAGCAGCACCAGGATCATCAGTAGCCCCAGTTGCGGCATAGAACGGGCGAGCGTGCCCATAAAAATGCCGATGGAGGTGGTGGCGAACAGGCTGAGCGCTACCCCCAGCATAAACAGCGGGATCGACCCCTCAATCGGTACCTGCAAAATTCCCTGCACCATCAGCAGTAGCGACAGCCCGGAGACAACCAGTACCACTAGCCCCATCGACCATATCTTGGCCATCATTATCTCAAACGGCGTTACCGGCATCACCAGTAGGTGCTCAATGGTGCCGTGCTCTCGCTCGCGGATAAGCGCCGAACCGGTGAGGACAATGGCCAGCATGGTGATGTTGTTGATAATCGCCATCACCGCGCCGAAGCGCTCTTGTTCAAGGTTAGGGTTAAAGCGCATCCTCACCGCCAGCTCCACCGGCAGCGTACTGTTGTCGCGATAGCGGGCAACAAAGCTGTTCACTTCACCGCTGATAATATTCTGGATATAGCCGTTGCCGGTAAAGGCCTGGCTCATTCGCGTGGCGTCGACGTTGACCTGCACCTCCGGCTGACGACCGGCTAGCACATCGCGCTGGAAGTTTGGCGGAATATTAATGGCGAATGTGTATCGTCCGGCATCCAGCCCGGCATCCATTTCATCGGCGCTGATCAACTCCGGCGTTAAAAACCATGGCCGATAAAAGCCGTTAATGATCCGCGATGAGAGCTGTGATTTATCCATATCGGCAATAGCGATAGGCGCCAGGTGTAGAGAGCCGGGCATTACCGTGGCCGAGGAGTAAACCGACACGGTAAAAGCAAACACGATCAGCGCCAGCATCGCTTTATCGCCGAGCAGGCTGCGCAGCTCTTTGATGCCGAGGTTATAAATATTGCGTAATCCGCGCATCATCCCTCCTGTTTCTTCAGCAGCAACACGCTCAGCCCGAGCACCAGCGGCACCGCAATCAATAGTGGAATGAACGAAAACCACAAATCACTAATATTCAGCGCCTTGGAGAAGGTACCGCGGGCGATGGTCAGGAAATGGCTGGTCGGGTAGATTTGTCCGATCCAGCGACCTGGCCCCTCCAGAGACGCCACCGGGTCGATCATCCCGGAGAATTGGGTGGCCGGAATCAGCGTAATAATCGCGGTACCGAAAATGGCGGCGATTTGGCTCTTCATAAATGTCGAGATCAGCAATCCCAGCCCGGTGGCGATGGTGACATACAGCAGCGCCGCCAGGGTGAGGGTCAGGAAACTCCCCTTATGCGCAACGCCAAACACGAAGACCGACAGCGCGCACAGCAGAAAGAAGTTAAACATGCCCAGCACGATGTAAGGCAGCTGTTTGCCGAGCAGGAATTCGCTGCGGGTGGTCGGCGTCACGTACAGGTTGATGATCGAACCAAGCTCTTTTTCCCGCACCACGCTCAGCGCGCTGAGCATCGCCGGGATCATCATCAGCAGCAGCGGGATCACCGCCGGGACGATGGCCGGCAGGCTCTTCACGTCCGGGTTATAGCGATAGCGGGTCTCGATGGAAATGAGCGAAGTATCACGATTCGGGCTACTTTGCCGCCCGGCCATCTCCTGCAGCCAGGCCAGATGCATCGCCTGCACGTACCCGCGCACCGTTTCGGCGCGATTTGGCATTGCGCCGTCCACCCACACGCCAATCTGCACCGGCGTACCGCGAGCGATATCGCGGCCAAAGTTCGGCGGAATTTCTATCGCTACCGCCAGCTCGCCGTTACGCATTCGACGATCCAATTCGTCATAACTCTGCAGTGGCGCCTGCTCGATAAAGTAGCGTGAGCCAGCAATGTTCTGCGACCAGTTCTGGCTGCTGATCGTTTGATCGCGGTCGAGGACGGCAAAGCGCAGATCCTCGACATCCATGCTGATCCCATAGCCCATGATAAACATCAGGATCACCGTTCCCAGCAGCGCCAGCGTCGATCGCACCGGATCGCGGCGCAGTTCCAGCGCTTCGCGGCGGCTATAGCTAAACAGGCGGCGCAGGCTGAATGACTGGCGTGGGGACGCGTTCTTGTGGTGTGATGCGACAGCAGGCGGCGCGGGCGTTGTAGAGGCAGAAACGGTCGGCTGTGTGGCATCCGCCGCCTCCTGCAGCCAGGCGATAAACGCCTCTTCGAGGCTGGCGGAGCCACGTTGCTCAACCAGCGCCTGCGGCGTATCGCTGGCCAGCACTTTGCCGGCGTGCATCAGCGAGATGCGATCGCAGCGTTCCGCCTCATTCATAAAGTGGGTGGAGATGAAGATGGTGACGCGATCCTGCCGCGCCAGGTCAACCATCAGTTGCCAGAACATATCGCGCGCCACCGGGTCGACGCCGGAGGTGGGTTCATCGAGGATCAGCATCTCCGGGCGATGAATTACCGCGACCGCTAATGACAGGCGCTGGCGGATCCCCAGCGGTAGAGCGGCGGGGAGCGCGTCTTCAACCTCGGTCAACATAAAACGCTCGCTCATTTCAGCGACCCGGCCGGCTATTTCATGATCCGGAATGTGAAACAAGCGGGCGTGCAGCTCCAGGTTTTGCCGTACGCTCAGTTCGCTATAGAGCGAGAAAGCCTGCGACATATAACCCACTCGCTGGCGGGTGGCGATATCTTTCGGGTCGACCGGTTGGCCAAACAGCCAGGCCTCGCCTTCGCTGGCGGGCAACAGGCCGGTGAGCATTTTCATGGTGGTGGATTTGCCGCAGCCGTTAGAGCCGAGGAAGCCAAAAATTTCGCCACGGGCGATACGAAAGTTAACGTGGTCGACGGCGACAAAGTTGCCGAAGCGCATGGTCAGGCCGCGCGCTTCAATGGCGATCTCTTCCTCGCTGCCGTCGCGCGGCGGGATGACCACGTCTTTATGCGCCAGGCGCTGCGCTTCCGGCAGCAGGGCGATAAACGCCTGCTCCAGGGTCTGGCTGCCGGTCTGTTTTTTGAGCGCCGCCGCGCTACCGGTCGCCAGTATCTCGCCAGCGTTCATCGCCACCAGCCAGTCGAAGCGCTCGGCCTCTTCCATGTAGGCGGTAGCGACCAGTACGCTCATTTCCGGCTGGCGCTGGCGAATGCTGTCGATTAGATCCCAGAACTGCGCGCGGGAGAGCGGGTCGACGCCGGTAGTCGGTTCATCAAGGATGAGTAGCTGCGGGTCGTGGATCAACGCACAGCACAGCCCGAGCTTTTGTTTCATTCCACCGGAGAGTTTACCGGCAGGGCGATCGCGAAACGGCGCCAGCCCGGTGCTCTGCAGCAGTTCGTTGATGCGTAGTTCACGCTCGGCTTTATCATGACCAAACAGGCGGGCGAAGAAGTCGACGTTTTCATAGACCGATAACGTATGGTAGAGGTTTTTCCCCAGGCCCTGCGGCATCCAGGCGATTTTCGGGCATACCTGCTGGCGGTGATGAACGTCGCGCATATCGCCGCCGAGCACCATCACGTTACCCTGCTCGATGGCCCGCGCCCCGGCGATAAGCGAGAGCAGGCTTGATTTGCCGACCCCGTCCGGGCCAATCAGGCCAACCATACGCCGCGCCGGGATCGCCAGGTTGATATCGCGCAACGCGATGGTGGCGCCAAACTGCTGGCCAACGTTTTCCAGCAGGGCGACGGGAGGCGAAGTATCCTGCGGCGTGAGTTTCATTGCGGCAACCTCACCGTCAGCGCTTCAGGCCAGCTTTTCTGCTTATCCAGTCGTACCCAGGCCATCCCAGGCAGGCCGGTTTTGACATATTCCAGATGCTGTTCCAGCAGCTCTGGCGGAATGCGCGCCTTGACGCGGAACATCAGCTTGAGCCGCTCGTCGCTGGTTTCTACCGTTTTTGGGGTGAATTGCGCGACGCTGGCGACAAAGCTAATATTTGCCGGGATCACTAGATCTGGCGCGGCATCCAGGATCAAGCGCGCTTCACTGCCGAGCGCCAGGAGACCCGCCTGTTCCGTTGGCAGGAAGAAGGTCATATAGACGTCTGCCAGGTCGACCATGTTTAATACCCGCCCCCCGGCGGCCAGCACTTCGCCTGGTTCGGCGACGCGGTACTGGATGCGGCCGTCGCGCGGCGCTTTCAGCTGGCTATCGTCAATATCGGCGAGGATCCGCCGCTCGGTGGCTTCGGCGGCTTCAACGCGGGTTTTAGCCTGGATGATGCTGGTGCGGGCAGCCTCGATGGCGGCGCGGGCGGCGGAGACCTGCGCTTTCGCCGATTCCAGCGCCGCGCGGGCGCTTTCAGCGGCCGCGCGATCGTCATCCAGCTGCTGAGCGGAGACGGCGCCGCGCTGTGAAAGAGTGCTGGAACGGACGTGACGTTTAGCGGTGGAGTCTAGCTCCGCCTGGCGCTGTTTCACCACCGCTTCGGTGGCGCGCATTTCGCTCTGCCGCTGGTCGAGTAACGCGTTGGCGGCGGCAACCGCGCTTTGCGCTTCTTTGATTTGCGCGGCGGCTTCGAGGCGCTGCTCGTTAAGTACCCGCGTATCCATCCGCGCCAGCACATCGCCTTTATGGACGAACTGCCCCTCTTTGACCAGAATCGTCTCGATACGCCCGGCAATTTTGGTGGCGATATCGACTTCCGTCGCCTCGATGCGGCCATTACTGGCGGCGAAGCCCGGCGGTAGCCCAGCCTGGCGCAACATCCACCATGCGGCGGCGATGACCACCGCTGCAACTACGATATACCCGGTCCAACGTCGTTTGTTCTTGTCCATACGCGACTCGCTCTGTTCCATATTGCTGAGTGGTGCGCGTTTCGCTATTTCGCCCGGCGGGACGATAAAACAAAAGGGAGATAAGGCCGTCCGGCGCAAAATCCTGTTACGTTGCCAACCGGTGGGGAAGATGTGCTTTTAGAGTGGTCATCATCAGCAATCCTGGCCTTAAATGAAACACGCATATTTATAATCTGGATACTAACATCGGTAGCGTCAAAGTCCATATATAAACTATGGAATTGCGACCCCCTCGCTATAATGACTGAGAAATACGCTATCCCTATGATTTTCTTCGTCTGGTTGACCTGCGGCAACTCATGTATGATCGGCACCCCCGAAATAGACTAACGCCCGGCGAGCGCTTTATTCATGAACGATGAAAGCAAAAAATATATCTCTGTTATTTTTAAGGAGTGGCTACCGCTGTATGACAGCCTGACGCCAGCCGTTAAGGAGGTACTTAAAAATATCGCAGAGGAGCAATCGGAAGCGTTAGCGGCCCGGTTTTATGATTTTATTTTTCAGGATCCGGATATTGCCCGCCACCTGACTTATGATTTAGTTCAGGAAAGACTGAGCCGCTCGCTGGCGCTATGGGTGAAGGAGATCCTGACCAGCGACAAAGCGCAGTTGCCGGCGCTGGCGGAACGGCAATATCAGATTGGCAGCATCCACGCGCGGATCGGTATCCCGGCGGAGGCGGTGCTGCGCGGCGCCCGGCAAATTAAGGCCGGGCTTATTGAGTATATCCGCAGCCACGTTAACGACCGCCAGATTGCCGTCGATGCCATCTATTACGCTATTATGGCGATTAATATGGCCGTTGAGATGATGTGCCATGCCTATACCTTATCGCACTATCGGGCGACCAAAAACGAAGAGGCTTATCGCCTGTATAGTTTGATGGACAATGTCCCGATGGAATATGGCAAACAGCAGGCGGCGCTTTCCGGTTGGGAAAATACGGCAATTTTTAATATTGTTAGCGAAAATAAAGCGCATACTAACGCTACGTTATTATCTGAATCGGAATTTGGTCTCTGGTTCCGCCATAAATGCGTGCGCTATTTTAACAAAAATAGCCAGATGGACGAAATCGCCGCATTAATTTCGCAGGTCGACGACTTATTAATAGGATGGCGGGCATCAGCCTCTGCCATGGATTATAAAAATACACAAAACCTGATTCAGGGGATCCATATTCATTGCCAGCAAATCGGCAGCCAACTGGGCGTAATTTTTAGCAGCCTGTCGCAGATGCAAAACGGCAAAGATGCATTAACCAGCCTGCTTAACCGCCGCTATTTGCCGGTGGTGCTCAAGCATGAAGTGACGCTGGCGATGGAGCATGAGTTGCCGATGACGGTGGCGATCGTCGACATCGATCATTTCAAAGGCATTAACGATAACTGGGGCCATATGGTGGGCGACCGGGCGATTAAACATGTCGCGGAACTGCTCAGCGACAATATCCGTTCCAGCGACTATATCTTCCGCTACGGCGGGGAAGAGTTTCTGCTGGTGCTGGTGGAGACCGGCGTGTCAGAGGCGTTTACCATCCTCGACCGCCTGCGGAAAAAAATTAGCCAACTGGCGTTTAACGTTGGCGGCGATACGCAGATCCCAATCACCGCCAGCATTGGCTATGCCGTGCACTCCGGCCATCCCGATTACAACCTGCTGTTGCGCGATGCCGATAATGCGCTGTACGCCGCCAAACGCGAAGGGCGCAACTGCGTGAAGATGCATAAAGGCAGGGTGTAAAACGAGCCCCGGCAGCGTAGCGCGACCGGGGCAGGGCTCTGAAGCTCAGAACAGCACCGGCAGCCCCAGCCCGCGCTTCACTTCATGCAGCGTCCGCTGCGTGAGCTGGTGGGCGCGTTCGCTGCCCTGGCGCAACAATTCCAGCAGCATTCCTTTATCCTGACTGTAAGTGGCCCGGCGTTCGCGGATCGGCGCCAGTAGCTCCTGCAAGCAGGTTTCCAGTTCATTCTTACACTGGCGATCGCTCAGCCCGCCGCGTTGATAGTGGGCTTTCATCTCAGCAACCAGCGCCTTATCGCTATGGAAAGCGTCTAGATAGGTGAACACCACGTTGCCGTCGACATGCCCCGGATCGCTGACTCTCAGGTGTGTCGGGTCGGTATACATCGCGCTGACCGCGCGGTGAATCTCCTCTTCACTGGCCGATAACGTCAGCGTATTGCCCAGCGATTTCGACATTTTGGCATTACCGTCGACGCCCGGCAGGCGGCTCACTTCGCTGAGTAGCGCTTTGCAGTGGCGCAGTACCGGTTCGCCGGTGAGGCTATTCATTTTGTGGACGATTTCGTTGGTCTGCTCAATCATCGGTAGCTGATCGTCGCCCACCGGCACCAGCTCGGCCTTGAAGGCGGTGATATCGGCGGCCTGGCTAATCGGATAGGCGAGAAAGCCAACCGGCAGCGAGCGGGCAAATCCCTTCTGGGCAATCTCATTTTTTACCGTCGGATTACGTTCCACGCGGGCGACGGTGACGATATTCATATACAGCGCGCTGAGCTCCGCCAGCGCGGGCAGAGCGGACTGCAGGCAAATAGTGGTGAGCCTGGGGTCGATGCCGACGGCCAGATAATCGGCCATGACTTCGAGGATATGGTGGCTGATTTTTTGCGGGTTGCTGCCGTTATCGGTGAGCCCTTGCAGGTCGGCGATCAGGATAAACTGCTGGTGGTCGTGCTGCAGCGCGACGCGCTGGCGCAGCGAGCCGACGTAGTGGCCAAGATGTAGTTGGCCGGTCGGGCGGTCGCCGGTGAGGATGGTTTGTGGATGGTTCATCAGGGACTCCTTATCAGACTGTTCAGCCGAAAGACGTCCTGAAAATAACAAAGCCGCCTTCCGGCGGCTTTGAAAATGGAAACGTGTATCGTGCCGCCTGTTATGCAGGCAGCCACCAACGACGGGGGTAGGTAACGATAACGTTTCTGTTCATCTTTTTATCCTGCCACGAAATCACGGCGGGGTAAACCTGTTGCGTACAAAGTATTACTCAGCAATCTGAAATCCTGCTCGTAAGCAGGTTTTGCTGAATTTGGTACCTCTGACTGGGAGGATCACATATGCTGTTCTTCAATTTTCAATTGCTTACGCCATACGCGGTTATGTAACGTCAAGACGATCGACTGGTAAAATGATGATGAATTCATCCACATGATATTCAGGCAGAAAAACATCAAACCTAAAGCAGATGTTATCTGTGGCGTATAATTGTCTACCGTGCCGAATAAAAATGAAAACCAGGAACCGATAAAGTAGATAATGCTAGTTATTCCTGTCATCGTGATAATAATCAGATGTAATTTATATCCGTTTAAAGAGCCTCGAGCAGTCAGTAACGTTGTAGTCATGATAACTACGCAATATACGATCGCTGCAAAAAAAACGCCCATCAGTACTTTGTATTCAGGTATTCCTAACCAGCGAAAGAGTAGCATCCATACATAAACCTGGGGCATCGCGTAGCAAAAGATAGCAAGTATCATGCTGATCGCGATAGGAATACCGGCCATGTGTATACCAGGCGCCGCGCCGAATCGGCTTTTTAACCGATCCTTTAGTTGTTCCAGGTGTTGCAGATCGCTGGTTGCCAGTTTTTTCTTGATGATAGCGCTCAACACGAGGCTCTTCTTAATATATTTCATCATTGTGGAGCAATGGAGCCCAGTGAATGGAAGCGATTGAATTAAGCCAAAAGATACTTCCCTGATTATGTCATATTCTGAGGGGCCTGATGGTGCCCGGAATCGCGCTACCGACAAATGCCGAGGCGATGTCCATGTAAATCACGGCTCTCACCCAGCATGGTGAATGAGCCGGGCAAGGCGTAGCCGCCGCCCGGCAAGATAAACAAACCGTTGTTACATGGTCGAGAAGACGTTCATGATCACGCCGCCGGAGATAATCAGCGCCATGGCGATAATGGCCGCCAGGTCCGGCTTCTGCTTATAGAGGATCATGGAGCAGATCGTCACGCCGACGATACCGAAGCCGCACCACAGCGAGTAGGCTACGCCCACCGGAATGGTGCTCATCGCGCGGGTGAGGGCGAAGTAGCACAGGCCGTAGGCGCAGACCACCAGCACTGAAGGCGCCAGCTTGCTGAAGCCGTTGGTTTTTTTGATCATCGAGGTGCCGGTGATTTCGGAGCCGATAGACAGCGCCAGCCATAAAAATCCGAGATTAAACATAGGGTATTCCTTTCCTGTTAGTTGGCGATTTTCTTATCCATGGAGGCGACTGGCGCGGGTTCTTCGCTCTCTTCGGAACCCATTTTCGAGAACAGGTTCATGATAACGATGCCGCTGGCGATCACCGCCATGCCGATGATGGCGGCGGTATCCGGGTGCTGGCCGTAGAATGCCATTCCCAGCGTCGAAACCACCAGGATACCGGTGCCGGACCAGGTGGCGTACGCCAGGCCGACCGGGATATCTTTCACCGCCCTTGAGAGCGAGTAATAGCAGGTGCAGTAGAGCGCAATCAGCAGTACGAGCAACAGCATTTTGCTGCTGCCTTCGCTGCTACCGAACATTTTTAACGTCGAGGTTGCCGAGGTTTCGGAGAGGATAACCAGCAGCATCCATAACCAGCATTTTGTTTTCGAAGACATCGTTAAGCTCCAGGTTCATAGTTGGGTAAGGTCATATCTTTCTGTTTTTTAAATAATCAATGGCCGCATCGGTCAGCTGCGCGTACGGGGCCGCCGCCAGCGCCGGATTATTCACCACGTCTGTGACGGTGAGATAACGGCGCGGTTCGCTGCTGGTGGCGGCAGGCGCGGTGGGCGCGTCCAGCGTCGCCAGCAGCTCATTCATCGTGCCGAGGAAGACGCCGCAGGCTTCCAGACGAGCCAGCGTGGCCAGCAGATGCCCGGTATAGGCGCTGTCGGCCTGCGCGCCGCGTAGCTGGTTGAGTTCGCTAAGCGGATCGCAGTGATAGCGCAGCGCCAGCACGGGAATACCCTTCAGCAGCGCCTCGTGCGCGCAGCGGGCGAGCGGGCTGCTGCGCGTGCCGTTCAGCAGGTCTGAAGCCAGCGGGTAATCGAGAAACGGCAGCAGTACCGCCCGCCACGGCGCTGACGGCAGGGCATCCTGCCAGGCCGATGACGGGATAATCTCGCCTACCTCTCGCCATGCGGCGGCGTCGGCGAGACCATCCTCCAGCGCGAGGCGCAGCGGGTAGCCGCAGCTTGTCAGGCGCTGGCGGATTGCCGCGCGGTAGCCGTCAGCGGCGGTCACCATCACCAGTACCGGCGGTTGCAGGCGCTGTAAAATCCGCGCGACTAAACCTTCAATCTGTTCGTCGGTCATGGCGAGCCTCCGTTAGCCGATGAGCGTCACCTGCGCGCCGTTTTTCAACCCGGCGGCATTGGCTTCTTCGGTGTCAATGTGAAACTCCAGCGCGAAGTCATCGCGCACCCGCACCACCACTTCATCGAAAGTCAGCTGGCGCTCGCCGTTGCTGCGCACGCTGACCTTCTGGCCATTGCTAACGTTGAGTCGGCGCGCGTCCTGCGGCGACATATGAATATGGCGCCAGGCGCAGATCACCTGCGAATGGAGTTCAACGTGGCCAGCGGGCCCAATCAGCAGCGCGCTGCCGGCATTCTCCAGCTGGCCGGACTCACGAACTGGCGCCTTAATCCCGAGCGTGAAGCAGTCGGCGCGCGACACTTCCAGCTGCGATAGCGGGCGGGTTGGCCCCAGCACGCGGACGTTGGTCAGCGAGCCCTTCGGCCCGACAACGGTCACGCACTCCTGGGCGGCGAACTGCCCCGGCTGGCGCAGCGGTTTGAACGGCGTCAGGCTGTAGCCTTTGCCGAATAGCGCCTCGACGTCCTGTTGCGCGAGATGAACGTGGCGGTTGGAGATCCCCACCGGGATTACCGGCGCCGTTGCGTTCAGGCGAACGGTGATTTTTTCGCGAAGCAAGGTGTCGATCATGACTTCTTCCCTTTCTTCAGCGCCGGATGCTTATCTTCCGCTTCGTTCGGGGCGGCAGGCGGAACGATGGGTTCCGGGGCGGCGATAACCACAGGTTCGGCCGCTTTTTTCGCAGGCGGCGGGTTGCCTTTGAGGTTGCTTAACGCTTCAACCACGCAGCGCTCCGGGCGGGCAATGACCAGCGACTTCACGGTGTGCTCGGCGCCAGCCACCGCCACGCCGCGCTCGATAGCGGTGTGGATGGCGCTGATTTCCCCTTCAAAGCAGACGCTCACCAGCCCGGAGCCTGGTTTGCGATAGCCAATGCAGGTCACTCCCGCGGCTTTACAGGCGGCGTCGACGGCCTGAATGGCGGCGACCCATCCTCGCGTTTCAATTACGCCTAAACTTTTCATGGTCGGCTCCTGTTAATGGCGGACTAAGCGAATATCAAAATCAAATTGCTGGAAGAAGGTTTCCAGCCGGTCCAGTTCGTCCGGTGAATAAGACGGGTCCTGGGTAATCGGGTAGGGCATATCCAGGCGTTCGTATTTTTTGCGCCCCAACTGGTGGTACGGCAGCATGTCGATGCGGCGGATATTCCCGCGCTTCGCCAGCTTCTGTACGTAATCAATCGCGCCGGTAATGGCGTCGAATGAGTCGTTGTAGCCGCGAATGAGCGGCATGCGCACAATCACATTGGCGCCGGAATCCACCAGCCATTCGAGATTGCGGCGGATCCCTTCGTTGCCGATGCCGAGCATCGCCTTGTGGTGTTCGCTGTTAATCTGCTTTATGTCGAACAAGAAGGTGTCGGTGACCGGCGCCAGCTTCTGGTAGTTGGCAAGCGGGGTGGTGCCCTGGGTTTCGACGGCGGTGTTAATCATCATTTTTTTGCATTCGCTAAATAAGGCGACGGCAAAATCGGTCTGCAGACTCATCTCGCCGCCGCCGATGGTCACGCCGCCGCCGGAGGAGATGTAGAAGTCGTAGTCCTGCATGATGATCTCCATCAGCTCGCTGACGGTGACGTCCTTGCCCATAATGTCCAGCGCGTTCTGGGTGCAAATCTCTTCGCATTTGCGACAGCCGATGCAGTCTTTGTTGCGGTCAACGAAGTGCTTCATTTCGCCGTTTTCTTCCGCCCGATAATGAATACCCGCCGGACAGACGCTGACGCAGTCGCCGCAGTTAATGCATTTGTCGTGCGAGAACATCACCTGGAACTGGCTGCTCAGCCCTTCCGGGTTGGCGCACCACGGGCAGCGAATGTTGCAGCCCTTAAAAAACACCAGCGTGCGAATGCCATCGCCGTCATAGATCGAATATTTCTGGATATTGAAAATTCGGCCCGTTAATTCTTGTTTTGCGATCACGCTTGCCTCCCGCTCCGTCCCGTTACGGGACGGAGAACTTCCGGTTATTTCTCAAATACAGCTCATTTAATTCTCTTTAAGAGAACTAGAACTTCTCAATCACCGTACGACTGATGATCTCGTCCTGGACCTCTTTGCACAGCTCAACGAAGTAGGCGCTGTAGCCGGCGACGCGAACGATCAGGTCGCGGTATTTCTCCGGCTCCTGCTGCGCCTTCTTCAGTACTTCGTTATCGACGTAGCTGAACTGCATCTGGCCGTTGCCAAGAATCGAGGCGGTACGCAGCAGGGTAATCAAGCCGTGGCGACCTTCCGGGGTATCCAGCAGCCCTTTGAGGAACTTGAAGTTGTGCACCATGCCGATGTTCATGGTTTCCACGTTCATCTTGCTGACCGACTTGATAATCGCCGTCGGGCCTTGTTTATCCGCGCCCTGAGTCGGGCTGATGCCGTCGGAGAGCGGCATCCACGCCAGGCGGCCGTTAGGCGTGGCGTTGGTCAGCTCGCCGATTGGCGTGTTGTTGGAGATAGACAGGGTGCCGTGGCTCAGGGTCGAGTAGAGCATTTTGTATTTACGGCACTCTTTCTCGGTCCATTCGGTAATATCCAGCGCGTACTGGTCGACGTAGTTATCGTCGTTACCGTATTTCGGCGCGTTCAGGCAGTCGCGGCGCAGCGCTTCGTAACCTTCAAAGTTGGCCAGCAACGCATCGCGGATCTGCTCAAGGGTGTATTTCTTCTCTTCGAACACCAGCTTGCGGATCGCCGCCATCGAATCGACGTAGGTCGCCAGACCGGAGAAAATCAGCCCCGGACCGTGGTTGACCATCGCGCCGCCTGCGGCGACATCTTTGCCGCTCTCCATGCAGCCTTCGACCAGCAGCGACATCAGCGGCTTCGGCGCCACATCGCGGTGGACGCGCTGGCTGATGACGGTGCCGATGGCCGACAGGCGCACGATGTGGGCGATCTGCTGTTTCACCGCCGCGTCGAAATCTTCGAAGGTGCGCAGGTCGCGCAGGTCGCCGGTATCCAGCCCCTGATAGCTATCGAACAGCACCATCCGCCCGCGGTTAAGCACGAATTCGATAGCGATAGGCCACTGGGTGTAGCCGGTGGAGGTCCACTGGTAGATGCGCCCGGATTTTTGCGGCTCAACGCAGCCCATCAGGCAGTAGTCGCGGGCGTCTTCAAAATCGAAGCCTTTGCGCAGCATCATCTTGATGTGGGAGTCATCGAAGTGGCAGGCCGGGAAGCCCATTCCCGCTTTCACCACGTCGACGATTTTTTCCATGTATTTCTGCGGCGACTGGTTGTGGATACGGCAGGCCAGCGACGGCTGATAAACCTTCACAAAGCGCACCGCGTCCATAATCAGGTAGGTCAGATCGTTACAGGCATCGCCGCCGCTACGTTTCTGGCCGCCAACGGTGAGGTTGATAAACGGCTGATAACCTGCGAAATATTTCGCTCCCAGCTCGCTCGACATCCACATCAGTTCGGCACATTTGATGATGAACGCCTGCAGCAGCTCCAGCGCGCTGTCGTGGGTCAGGCGGCCTTCGCGGATATCGGCTTCGAACATCGGGTAGCAGTACTGGTCGACGCGCCCCAGCGACAGCCCGGTCTGGTTCTCTTCGATTTCAAACAGTGACTCGACGGTCCAGATACTCTGCAGCGCTTCCTGCAGGGTCTTCGGCGGATTGGCCGGCACGTTTTCGTTGACGTCGGCGATGGTCAGCAGTTCGGCGCGGCGCTGGGCGTTTTGCTCTTTAGCCGCCAGTTCGCGGGCGTGGGCGGCGATGCGGCGGGCGTAGTTGACCACCCCTTCACAGGTTTCAATCGCCGCTTTGTAGTAGTAGATACGGTCGATATCTTCCGGGTTTTCCATGCTAAGGCCGGCCAGATGCGCCTCGGCATCGGCTTTAATGCCGTTCATCCCTTTGGTGAACAGCAGCACGTCGTAGCCCGGACAGGTATCGCCGCCGCCGTTAATCTGGTGATAGGAGAGGTCGCTGACGAAGGTCTCGCCGCTGAAGGCCCAGACGCCGGCCTCACGGTATTGCGCTTCGCAAATCTCATCCAGCGAACGGCCTTCCCAGAACGGGACGATCTCTTCGCGAATGGTTTTTTTATCCGCTTCGCTGATTTCAAACGGATCCTGCGGGCGGGTGCTCATGGTGTCGAGCTCATCGCGCACCCAGCGCCAGGCGATATCCGGCGAGAAGGCGCCCGCGCGCGGCTTGCCGCACGGATGGCCGACAATCAGCTCATCGTCCTGAATCAGAATCGGCGCGGTTTCGCAGGCGTGGCGGAAAGCTTTGGCGCGCAGCAGAATGGTCGGCATGCCCGGGTTGGCTTTGACCACTTCGGTAAAGGCCAGCGCGCGGTAGATAGAGACGCTCGGGCGTACCGTCAGGTAGTGGTTACGCAGGCGCTGCATACGCGGAGTTAAGCCTTCCATCGCCGGCGTGTCGGCACAGGCGGCGAACGGCGCGTGGCTGACCTGTTGTGCGCCGCTAAACAGACGCACCGGCAGATTCAGCGCGCTGAGGTTGCGTTGGGCGCTGATAAACATCGCCGAGAGTTCGTTCACTTCGGCGTTATCAAAAGAGGCGCCGTGCAGCATGGCGTCGAGCATCGGATAGCCGTCAATGGCGCAGGCGGCGCGGACTTCGCTCAGTTCCGCCAGCTTGAACCACAGGCACTCCACGATTTCATAGGCCTGCTGGGTATTCAGCGCGCCGCTGTTGATATCGCGCTGGAAGTAAGGCAGTAGCGCTTTATCCGCCCCGTGCGGGTTAACCGCATAGCTGCCGTTATCCAGCTGTAGCGCCAGCTGGAACAGATAGAACGCCTGGCAGGCTTCTTTGAAATTACGCGCCGGATGGGCCGGAACGTGGTGCAGAATGGCCGCGCTATCGAGCAGCTCGGCTTTGCGATAAGCATTGGTTTCTGCGGCCGCCAGCTGCTCGGCGCTGTTGGCCAGATTTTGCGCCAGCGCTAACAGGGCGTCACAGGCGTAGATGGCGGCGCGGCAGCCGTTGACTTCATCCATACCGCTGCGGCTAACGGCGCTACCGAGGGCGCGGGTTTTCTCTTCCAACTGGTGCTTAATCGCCAGCACGCCTTTTTCGACGACCAGGTTGTAGTCCGGTGAATCGAGATCGCTGTTGAGGTTGAGGAACTGGAATACGGATGGCCGATGCGCGGCGCTTTCATCATGGAAAATCGCCCCGTGCGGTTTACGGGTCTGGTTACCGACGATCAGTTCGTCGGCGCTGATGGTCAGCGGCAGCTGGCGCATCAGTTCATAGAAACGGCGAGCCGGTTTGACGGCGGCGGGAATGCCTGCGATATCGCTATCCAGCGCGCTGAGGATCGCGGCGTGTTCGGTGCACAGGGTGCTTGCCTGTGAGCGTAAACGGTCTGCCAGCACTTTGACGCGCGGCGTTAAGCTGTAGTGTGCCATGTAGTATTCTCCAGATGTTCTTTTTCCGCGGCTGATGACAACCCGGTTGTGGATACAGTGTCCGTATTCCTGCCGGGTGGTGGCTGACGCCTTACCCGGCCTACAAATAACTCAGCGATCACCCGGTTATTTGTTACCCGTAGGCCCGTGCAAGCGGAGCGCCGTCGGGCGATTCCAGGCAACCGGACCAGGCCCGGCGATAAAGCTCGGTTAACGCGTTAGCGTCCGGCGCGCGTGGGTTGGTTGGGGTACAGCTGTCGCGCAGCGCCTGGCCGACCATCTCCGGCAAACGGCGTTCGAATTCAGCCACCTCAATGCCGGTGTCGCTAATGCCGGAGGGCATGCTCATCTCTTCTTTTAAAGCCTGAATGGCGACCAGCAGGCTGGCGACGCCCTGGCGCGGCGAGGCGGCTGGCAGATCCAGCAGATGCGCCAGACGGGCATATTTCGTTGCCGCAAGGGTGTCGCACTGGCCGTTGAAATCGGCGTTCCAGGCGACGACTTCCGCCATCAACAGGGCGTTGGCGCGGCCATGGGGTACGCGGAAGACGCCGCCGAGGGCGTGGGCCAGGCTGTGGGTTATCCCAAGCGAGGCGTTGGTGAAGGCCATCCCCGCCATGCAGGAGGCGTTATGCATCTTTTCGCGCGCCTGCAGGTTGTCGCCGCTGCGCCAGCAGGTCGGCAGATAGCGGAATACCTGCTGCACCACTTTCTCCGCCAGCGCGTCGGAAAAGTCGCTGGCGGCGCGAGAGACGTAGGCTTCCAGAGCGTGACACAGTACGTCCATGCCGGTGTCGGCGGTAATTGCCGGCGGCACCGAAGCCACCAGCGCCGGGTCAAGAATGGCGATATCCGGTAGTAGCGACGCATCCACCAGCACCAGCTTCTCCGCATTGGCTTTCACCACCGAAAAGGCGGTGACTTCCGAGCCGGTGCCGCTGGTGGTGGGGATGGCGACGAAGCACGGACGGGGACGGTTGCCCTGCGGTCGGGTCTGCGCCAGGGAGAAAATAACCGCTTTGGCGGCATCGATTACCGAACCGCCGCCGAGCGCGATAACCAGATCCGGATAGTGGTTATCCATCAGCTTCATGCCGCGCACCACGGTGGCGATATCCGGATCCGCCACTACGTCGTCCCACATCTGCCAGGCGATCCCGCGCTGGCGCAACAGGGCGGTGACGCGCCCGGCGAGGCCAAACTTCACCATCGCTTTATCGGTCACCAGCAGTACGCTGCGGGCGGAAAGTTCGTTCAGCACCGAGAGGGCGTCCTGACCGAAGCAAATCCGCGGTTTCAGTAAAAATTCACTCATTGGGCTATTCACTCCTGTTAGGCGTCCCGAAACACGTTCTCGACAATGGCGACCACCGACATCGCTTTGTAGCGGTCTTTATTGAGCGCGAAGTACTCTTCGGCCAGCACGATGTCGTGCATGCCGGCGCCGACGTTATCGACGGCGACCCAGGTCTGGTCTTTCATCGGCTGCTGTTTGTCATCTAAGCGGGTGATCAACAGCAGGTTGCTGCCGCGTAGCTCATCGCATTTTTGCGTGGCGACGACATGGCCGGTTACCTTTGCGAGAATCATCGTTTATCGCCTTATATCAGTGCGTTACTTAGCGAGGCGCTCCAGCACCTGGCGAATCATGCGTTCCACGTTTTGTTCGTTGATTTCACCTTCCATACTGGCGGCGCCTGCGCTGGCGAAACGGTCATCGTTGCCTGCGGAGCACGCTGGCGCGGCATTGGTCGGAGCGTTGAAACGCACGTCATCAAGAATGCTGCGCTGCGGATCGCTCGCCGGAGTAACGATGGTCGGCTGGGGCTCAGGGCGGCTGCCCGGCGCGCGAAGCTCGTCAATCGAACGCACGCCATAGCCGACTTTGCGGATATTGAGCAGGTTCATCGGGCCGACGTTGTCGGAGCTGGAGCCGCCGCCGACCGCGCCGCAGCCGAGGGTCAGCGCCGGAGAGATGTTGGTGGTCGCGCCGATACCGCCGAGCGCCGCTGGGGTGTTAATCAGAATGCGGTTGACCGGTTTTTCGAGGCAGAACTGGCGGATGACGTCCTGATTACGGGTGTGGATCACCAGCGTATGGCCGAGTCCTTCGTTGGTCAGCAGCTCCACCACGCGGTGGCAGGCGGCTTTCCAGTCCTCTTCCACGTACAGGCCGAGTACCGGGCACAGTTTTTCGCGCGAGTAGGGGTTTTTCGGCGATACGGTGGTTTGCTCGGCGATTAGCACTTTAGTGCTGGCCGGTACGCAGAATCCCGCCATCTGGCTGAGGTATAGCACGGTTTTGCCGACCACTTTCGGGTTGATGGTGCCGTTCGGGCGCAGCAGCAGCGCCGCCATTTTCGCCGCCTCATCTTCATTCATGAAGTAGACGCCCTGCGCTTCCAGCTCGCGGTGAACCTCGTCGTAAATGCAGCGTTCGACGATAATCGACTGCTCGGAGGCGCAGATCACGCCATTATCGAAGGTTTTACTGGTGACGATATCTTTCACCGCGTGGTGGATATCGGCGCTGCGTTCGATAAACGCCGGGCCGTTACCCGGGCCGCCGCTGATGGTCGGGGTGCCGGAAGCGTAGGCCGCCCGCACCATGCCTTCGCCGCCGGTGGCGAGGATCAGCGACACGTCTTTGCTGTGCATCAGTTCGGAGGTAGCTTCGAGCGTTAACTGGGTGATGCCGTCAACGCTGCCAGCCGGGGCGCCGGCCGCTTCTGCCGCGCGTTTGACGATTTCAATCGCCTTCCAACTGCACTGACGCGCGCCCGGATGCGGGGAGAAGATAATGGCGTTGCCGGCCTTGAGGGCGATCAGCGCTTTGTAGATAACCGTAGAAGTTGGGTTAGTTGAGGGGACCAGCGCGCAAATCACGCCGAGCGGCACGCCCACGTCCATCACTTTTTTTACCGGGTCGTCATGAATGATGCCAACGGTCTTCATTTCTTTGATAGCGTCGTAGACGCGCAGCGAGGCGAAACGGTTTTTCAGCACTTTGTCCTGCCAGTTGCCAAAACCGGTCTCTTCCGCGGCCATTTTCGCCAGCGCTTCGGCGTGGTGCGCTGCTTCCTGGGCCACGTTTTTCACGATGGCGTCGATTTGCTGTTGCGAAAAGGTGGCCAGAATCGCCTGCGCCTTTTTGGCGTTGCGCACCAGTTCCCGCGCGTTCTGCCGGGACTGCAAATCGTTATCCAGTTCAATCATGAGTCTATCCTTCATCAGACGAAAAGAGTGGAGACGGGGCGCGCCCTGTCAGGTCATGCTTTGTGCTGCGCCGCGATTTTTTCGATGTCGTTATGTGGACGCGCAATGACGCGAGAACTGACGACTTCGCCGATGCGTTTCGCCGCTTCCACGCCGGAGTCGACCGCCGCGTTGACCGCGCCGACGTCGCCTTTCACCATCGCGGTAACCAGGCCGGAACCGACGTTTTCATAGCCGATAAGCTCGACGTTGGCGGCTTTACACATCGCGTCCGCGGCTTCAATGCAGGCCACCAGACCTTTGGTTTCGATAAGACCAAGCGCTTCTTTCATCAGGATTCTCCGTTAGTCCGCAATCTTGTAATGCGAGACGATTTTGTTGATGTCGTTATGCGGACGGGCGATAACCAGCGAGGTCACCACTTCGCCGATGCGCTGCGCCGATTCCACACCGGAATCCACCGCCGCTTTCACCGCGCCGACGTCGCCTTTCACCATCGCGGTGACCAGGCCAGAGCCGACGTTTTCATAGCCGATAAGTTCGACGTTGGCGGCTTTACACATCGCATCCGCCGCTTCAATGCAGGCCACCAGACCTTTGGTTTCAATCAGACCTAATGCATCACCCATTTGCGTTCTCCTGGCCTTCAGGCCTTGTGTTTAATGACGATTTTGTTGATGTCGTTATGCGGACGCGCGATGACCAGCGAGGTCACCACTTCGCCGATGCGCTGCGCGGATTCCACACCGGAATCCACCGCCGCTTTCACCGCGCCGACGTCGCCTTTCACCATCACGGTGACAAGGCCAGAGCCGACGTTTTCATAGCCGATCAGTTCGACGTTGGCGGCTTTACACATCGCGTCCGCTGCTTCAATACAGGCCACCAGACCTTTGGTTTCGATAAGCCCCAATGCATCACCCATCGTGATTTCCTCCAGAACAGGTTTTGTTATTCGGGAAAACCGTCCGCGTAACGGCATCAACACGCGGAAGCGGCGTTCGGGGTTCACTATAGGGAATGGGGAAAGAAGTGAAATTTAAATCCGTGGAGATGAATATTTTAGGTTTTTACTCTGTGATTTAGCCTTATTTAGCCTTCCATTTATCTTTTCGTTCTGTTTTATGCGTGTTGATTTTTATGATGATATGGCGCTTTTTTAGACTATTTATCGGCGAGAGGTGAATGTTAATAAGATGCTAATTACTTGCCAGCAGGCGGTAATATAGCCGCGTGATAATTGTGGTTATGTGCAAGTTTTGACGTCGAAGCTAAATGCAAAACGTGCGCTTTTAGCATCGTGGAAAGAGGGGGCAATAACGGAGCGTGAGCGAGGGCGCATTTTCCTCGCGGCGATACAGAGGGGACGGGTTAGTTAAGCGTGCTGCCGGATTTCAGCGTGCAGATGTAGAGCGGTGAGTTGATAGAGCTCAGCAGGATAGCTTTGTCGTTAAGCTTCTGCGCGTTGAGGAACAGGCCATCGTGGCTGTCGGACATCTCGCGCATGAAGTAGTCAAAGATGACATTCGGCGATTCGTCGATGGATGAGGCGCTGGATTCCCATTTTTTAATGCGGTAGTGGCGTTCGGTTGCCGAGATACGTTGGCTGGTGTAGCTGAATTTGACGTAGCGCTGCAGGTAGAGCCAGCCGGCGGCGGAGTCGGTATAGCCTTCCACCACCATCGAACCGTTACCGTTGGCGGCAAAATTAAAATGGATATTGCCGTTCACATTCTCTTTTTCCATGTTTTCAAAACGCATGATCGCTTTGGTGGAGCAGCTCATCACGCCGTCGTTGGCATCCGGCAGCAGGCGCCAGGTGCTAAACCCGGCGGCGGCGATAAATGCGAGGGCGGAGAGGGCGAAAAAGGTGCGGGGCGCGAGTCTCATTGCGGCTTCCAGGAGTAGTAAAAGTAGTTATCGCAATAGCTAAATGGGTTGTCTTCGTGCATCGCGCAGTGGGCGAGAAATACCCGGCCCAGGCCGTTAGTCTCCAGCCGGTCGCCGTAGAAGAAAACGAAACGCTCCCCCGGCTTGCAGCTGAGCTTCAGCCGCTGACGCACCTCATCAAAATTCTTACCATAGGCCGTGGCCGAGACCGAACGCAGCATTTCATCGCTGGCCAGCAGTTCGCACTGGCTGTGGCTCATCAGCGTCAGATTGATTGGCCGGGCGACGTGGGTGCCGGCGAGACTAAATGCCACCAGCAGCAGGGCGATGAGCAACAGACAGCCGCCGGCCAGATACCAGCACATACCGCGCGCATGTAGAGAAGCGGTGGGCGGCGTTGGCGCCGCAGCGGGGGCGGCTTCATCAGGCGTATCGCATGTGAGAACGGCATCGGCGGGCGTCGGCTCGGCGTCGAGCAGTTCGATGCTGAGATCCTGATTCAGCTGCAGCATGCCGCGCGACACGGTGACAATAATGTTATCGATATCGTAGTGGCGGAAGGTTTTGCGCAGCATGCTCAGGTATTGATTGAGATTGCTGTTGGATGAGGTTAAGCCGTTATCGTCCCAGACCTTTTTCAACACTTCATCGCGACTGACAACGCCGGTATGGCGAAGAAAGAAATAGAGCAGCGCGTTGGCGGTAATGGATAGCTGACTATCCGGCTCATTGCCGCCCGGTAATGTTAGGGTGCCGTCCGTTGCGTCATAAATGAGACGGGCATTGATGTTGTAGCGCATCGCGGCCTCACTCTACTCGCTTCACGCGGGAAGCGTCATTTTTGTCAGATCGTTTACCAGCGCCTGGCGGTGTTCGCTGCTCATGGTGCGCCCTTCGGTCAGTTCCGATAACCAGATGCCGTCGGCGGCGTAGCGCACCAGCGTACCGGTCGGGCCGTTGTCGAGCGCATCGCCCTGCGCCAGATGATCCAGCATCCAGTCGCGCCAGCATTTTCGCAGCACCGGTTCGTCCGGCATCGCCAACGACAGCACCATCAGCTGGCGGCTCTCGTGGGTATCCGTCAGCTCCGGGTTGGACAGATAGCGCAAATAGGCGCGGGTAAAGCGTCCGTAAGCGATGTTATCGGCGGCCATCAGCTCGCTAATCGCCTTTTCCATAATCGCCAACAGCCGGGCGAACAGGGCGAAAATCAGCGCCTGTTTATTGGGAAAATGGTGCATGAGCCCGCCTTTGCTGACACCAGCCTCGCGGGCGACGGCGTTTAGCGACAGGGCGGCAATACCATCCCGACCGGCGATCATCGCTGCGGATTCAAGCAGTTGACGATGCAGACGGACGGGGTCTTTTTTACGATGCTGGGCTTCCATGTTCATGGCCCGAATCATACCGACCAGACGGTATGATTATTCTTGATCGCTATCAATATGAGAGGGCGCTTCGGACGGCGGGATGTCGTTATTGCGTGGAGGCTCACAGATTGACAGTGACCTTCAGCAGATCAGGAAGTTAGCGCGTGCGGTAATAGTGGCCTACACCGCACGCGCGGGGGGGTTAATCGACCAGTTCCTTGACGATGTTCATCAGAGCATGGACATCTTGCGGGCGGGTATTGCCGCTTTGCGGATCGATAATGGAACTATAAATATGCGGCATGACCTGCGCGACGCCGGCCTGCAGGCAGGTTTGTAGAATCAGCGCAAAGTTATCGAGATCGATGCCCCCGGTGGGCTCAATCAGCGTCATACCGTTTTCTACCGCGCTTTGGGCGAGCGCTTTCAGCTCCGCCAGCGACTTTTCGCCGTCCATCGGGAAAAATTTAGCCGCATGCGCGCCCATATCCTGCATCATTCTGACCGCCGCATCGCAGGATACCTGGGCCGGAATGCCCTGGGCGCTGCGCACGCCGGTGGAGATGCGTACTTCACCGGGCGTGCCGCTGGGGCTGACCAGCGCATTAATAAAGGTTTGCTGGCCTCCGGTCGCCGCCAGCGCCCCGGCGGCAAAGCCGCTGCCGGTGAAGGTCTGGTTGACGTGAGCGGGGTGGACCTGCGCGGCGATCATTGCCGCTTTGTAAAACTGCGCCGGATCGCCGGCGCCGAGACCGACGGAAATAGAAGGCACTTCCGCCATCCAGCGGCGCACTTCTGCAACGCCTTGTTCGACGTTGGTAAATTGCGCCGAGAGTACGCCAATCACCGCGTGCCCTTCAGCGGCGTCATAGATTTCCCGGGCGTTGGCGATGTCCTTCGCCAGCACGTTAATCGCCACCCGCTGGCGATAAAAGTTAATCCGCTGCATGCTGCGTAATCTCCTGTAAGCGCGCGACGATGAGCGACATTTCTCCTTCGCCGACGGTGCGAGGGTCAAGGCTAAAATGGCCCTCATGCAGATAGTAGCGGCGGGCGTAAATGGCGATATCGCCGCCGCGTAGCTGGGCTTCAACCTCATGGGCGCTGAGTCCCAGTTCATTGGCGTCGACGCTGACACGAATGCGCCAGATGGCGCGCCCGGCCTCATCCTGCTCGATATCGGCGCGCAGGCCGGGTAGCGCGGAGATCGCCTCGGCGAATGGACGCAGCGCGGCGGCGTCGGGCGCCGGTGCCGCCGTCCGGTAACGGTCCAGCGCGTAAACGAGACCGACCATATTCTCTTTGCCGATTTTCATCGCCCGCGCGATGCCGTAATGCTGGGCTTTACAGGCGGCGATCCAGTTACGCTTGCCGCTAATAAAGCCTGAGGTTGGGGCGTTAAAGGCTTTCGCCCCGCTGTAGATAACCATGTCCGCGCCGCTGGCGACCCACTGGCGCAAGTCTTCTTCGGCGGCGGCATCGACGATCAGCGGCAGATTATGCTGGCGGGCGACCTGCACGAAATCGTCAATACCGAGCATCCCTTTTTGCACGCAATGGTGGGATTTCACATACAGTAGCGCCGCCGTGCGTGCGTTCACCGCGCTCTCCAGCTGCCAGCGTGCCGCCAGATTGCTGGAGCCGACTTCGACAATGCGCCCGCCGCCGAGGCGGATAGCGCTGGTGATTGGTGCGCCGTAATCGACATTATGCCCGCGCAGTATCACTATCTCGTTCGGCCACTGGCTGCTGTCCGGCATCTGCGCCACCTTTTCCGGCTCGCCGCGGGTGATAGCCGCCGCGACGGCGATGGCGATACCGGCGGAGGCGCAGGAGGTGATATAGCTGTCTTCCGCGCCGGTGTGGGCGGAAACCAGTTCGCCCGCGCGGTCGGTTAATTTATCGATTTCGACGAAGGCTCCCGCCGCCTGCGCGGTGGCCTGCATCACTTGCGGGTCGACGGCGGACACGCCGAGGATGGTCATTTTGCCGCAGGCGTTAATCACCCGTTTTAAGCCCAGTTGCTGGTAGATATTGCCGTTCATGATTTACAGCACTCCCAACAGCGAGCAGACGATGCTGATAGCGACTATCGACAGTAAAATGGTGGTGTAGCGCGGCCCTTTTTTCAGTAAGTAGAAATAGATAGCGAACACCGCCGCCAGCGGCAGCAGGCCGGGGGCAATTGAGTCGAGGATCTGCTGGACCACCACTTCCGAGCCTTTAAGCGCGCTGATTTTCAGCGGGGTGGTGATTTTGACGTAGCTTGCCGACAGCGCGCCCATCATGATGAGACCCAGTACGTTGGCGCCGTAAATCAATTCTTTAATTCGCCCCCCTTGCAGCAGGCCGATAATGGAGTCACGGCCCAGGGTGTAGCCTTTATGCACCAGTCCGTAGCTTATCGCCATGGTAATCGCCGGGTAGAGGATCAGCGGGGCGATCCCGCCGAACGCGCTGCCGCTGGCGGCGAAGGGGATGAAAATCGCAATCAGCAACGGCATCACCGCGGCCCAGATAATCGAGTCGCCCATCCCGGCCAGCGGGCCCATCAGGCCGGTTTTTATCCCGGTGATTGAAGCGTCGCTGATCGGCTCGCCGCGGGTTTTCTGCTCTTCCATGGCGATGGAGATACCCTGGATAACCGAGCCGAAAGTCTGTTCCGAGTTAAAGAAGTTCAGGTGGCGTTTGAGCGCCTCGGCCTGCTCCTCTTTTTCCGGGTACAGCTTTTTGATAATGGGCGTCATTGAGGCGCAGAAAATCAGGCTCTGCAGACGTTCGTAGGAGCTGGATACCTCCGCCCCCAGCCAGTAAATCAGCCAGGCTTTGGTGATATCGGCTTTGCTCAGCGCCTGGGTTTCGCGGGCGCGTTCAACCAGTTCATGTTCCATTACATCGCTACTCATCATGCAGCTCCTTCATTTTTGGCCAGGCCTTTAATCAGGAAGGCGACGCAGGTACCGAAAATCGCCATCGCCATGATGTCCACCTTCAGGTAGAGCACCGCGAAAAATCCGCCGATAAACCACGGCAGCAGGCTCTTTTTGCCGATCACCATGATGGTGATGGCAAAGCCCAGCGCCGGCAGGATACCGCCCATAATTTCAAAGGAGTGGGTCAGCCAGTGCGGCATCAGTTTGAGGAATTTTTCCACTACGCTTTGGCCAAAGTAGTTGGCGGCGAAGACCACCGGGAAGCGCAGCACCAGCCCCAGCAGCGCCGGATAGATAAAGGCGCAGCGCATGATGCCCGCCATGTTGGCGCTTTCGGCGTGTTTGTCGGCCATGTGCACCCACGCGGCGTTGAGCGTGCGGCGCAGCTGATCGAGGAATACCCCGATGACGCCAAACGGGATCGCCAGCGCGATCGCCAGGTTGGGCTCCATCCCGGCCTTCACGGCGATCGGAATGGCGATACAGGCGGCCAGCGCCGGGTCCGACGGCACGTTGCCGCCCGGCGTGGAGGTCACTCCAAGATAGACCAGCTGCATACCCGCGCCGATGATCATCGCGGTTTTCATATCGCCCAGCAGCAGGCCGACGAATACTGCGATCACCACGGGTTGCAGCAACATGGCGGAGAAGGTATAGCCTAAACGTAATCGGGCGAACCAGTAATACAACCCCATCAGGCTCGCAAAAAGTAAGGTATCCATAGTTTTTTACCTTTTTATCAACTGGTTAGAATTTTTTCAGGATGTCGTCCAGTGACTGTGGTTTATCTTCCGGGATGGTCTGAAAGAACACCTGAATGCCGCTATCCTTCAGAGCGCCGAGGATGCCGACATCTTTTTCATCAAGGGTGATGTTCTGGAACACGGCCTTGCGGTTCGGCCCGCCGCCCAGCCCGCCAACCTGAATCGTCTGCACGTCAAAGCCCAACTGGACGGCTTCCTGAACGGCTGATAGCGACGGGAATAGCACCAGCACATTGCCATCGCCGAGCTGATTCTCTTTCCAGGCGGCGGCGAAGCTGGCGTTGCCGTAACAGTCGACTTTGATGTTCGGCGGCGCGGCCATTAAATAGATATTTTTCATAAACGGATCGGCATCCAGCTCGTCGCTGACCACGGCGATACGATTGGCCTGAGACTGGCCGACCCATTTGGTGACGACCTGACCGTGGATCAGACGGCTATCGATACGACATAAAACGATTTTTGCCATGATGGGCTCCTTAAGAGGTTAACTGGTTCACGTGGGCGACAACGTCGCGGCAGCTGCTGCGTCCTGCTTCGACCAGCGCATCAACGCAGCCGGTGAGCGGACCCTGTTCGCGCAGATCCAACGCCTCCAGCAGCAGCGAGGCGTTGAGCCCGCAGACGACGGCGATGGGGTAATCCGCGCTCAGGCGCGCGGCGACGTTGGAGGTGGTGCCGCCGAGAAAATCGGTCAAAATCAGCGATCCTGCTGGCATCGCCTGCACGGCCGCTTCGACGCGCTGATAAAACTCGCCGAGGGTATCGACCGGCATAAGCGCGATTTCGCTGACGCCGGCGATTTCGCCGGTCACCATGCGCAGGCTGTCGCAAAGTTGCGTGCCCCAGCCGCCGTGCGTCAGCAGCAGAATTTGGGGTAACTGGGTGGTAGGTTCAGTGGATGACAAAGTGGCCTCCTGGCGCCGAATCATTGACGCACTAATAAGAGCAAAGCGCGTGCCACAATTTGTGTCATCTACCGAAGAGGAAAAGGCTGGCGGGCCGCAAAGCCGCGCCAGAACAGGCGTTAACTAAATAATAATTCGTAGATATAAATGTACTCGGCATCGGATAAACGGATGGCGTAGGCCTCCTCAACCGGATGGAAAGCCGATTTAATGACACTAAATGCCTGAGCGTCCATATCCGGCCGCGTTTCCAGCGCCATCTGTAACGGTTTCCGGTTAATCACGATACGCTCGACCATACAGCAGCAGTGGATCAGGAAGCGTAGTGTCACCTGGCGGTTAGGCGCGATGGCCAGCGTGTTCCTGAGCTGGTTCAGGATCCCTTCCATTTCTTTTAATATGCGCTGCGGATTGAGCACCGAAATATGGTTGATAATGCTTTCCATGGTCAGGGCGCTGATAAACCGTGAAGCGCTGCGCTCCATCTCCAGACGACGTTCACTGCTGGACAGATCGGGGGTCAGCAGGCTGAGCACCAGCTCCGGCCCCTGCTCGGAAAACAGCTCCTCCAGCGAGATAAACGGGATATCGGGCAGCCCCGGCTGGAATGTCCCGACAATACCCGCCAACCGTTCATGCGCCCTGATTGCCTGCTGTAGGCGCTCCGGGCTGCGAACTTCGTTGTAATCGAGGATAACCATCCGGGTATCCTGCGACATCAGCTCGCCAAAGCTCTCCTCCAGCACCTTTTTGATTTTTTCCGCCGTGCCCATGCCGGTAATGCAGGAGATCACCAGCACCTTGCCGGCGTTCTCCTGCTGCGGCGTGCACAGCTGGCTGGCGATGCCTTTTTCCTGCATCAGATTGACCAACCGCGGCAGGTCGCCAGTTTCGTAGCTGAGATCGAGACCGATCTCCAGTAGGCTGGTCAGGGTGATATTCGGCATCAGCAGGACATCGATCTGGAACAGTTTGCTGATGGTGCTGCCGAAATGGACCAGCGATCCGATGTCGACCATCAGGATCAGCCGCTGCCAGCCTTTGCTGTGGATCAACTGGATCAGCTTTTCCAGCGTATCGTGCACCGATTGTTCGAACGGCATGTCGATAGCGTTGAACAATTCGCGCTCCAGCACCCGATTGACGTATTGCGCCATGCTGGTGGCCGTGGTGGCGCCATGGGCAATGAGGATCGCCCCGCAGTCAGGGCTGGCGGTGATGCGCTGGCGGTAATGGCGGCACTCTTTGAGGAACAGGCACAGCCAGACCACCTCGGTGGCCGGACACTGGATATGCAGCAGGTCGTTGATCTTCTTGCACAACAGAGTGGCATTATCGTATTCATCTTTGCAGCGATCGAGGATCAGGCTCGAAGAGTATAACTGCGGGATCAGGCCGCGTTGTACGTAGCTGATGAGAGCGAGAAAGTGTTTACGCAGCGGGTTGACCAGGTTTTCCGGCAGGGCGAAGCCGAGTACCTGCTCAACGTAGCCGATAAGCAGGGTCACGCGCTCCTCAATCCGATCGCCATAGCGTGGCGCGTGGCTGGCGTTATCGCGGCTGTAGAGGCCATATTCAAAAATCGAGCTGAGCTTATTTTTAAGAATCGCCAGCGTCTCGGCGGGCGGCACGTTGCTATTGCGCAGGTTAACGTATTCGCGGGTCAGGAAGCTGTAGAACAGATCGCTCTCCTCGACGCTGTCATCGGCCGCCGAACTTTTCAGCTGCGGAAGAGTTCGGGCATCGATGTTCAGCAGGGGACGGCTGTTAAACAGCGCATCGACCAGCTGTCGTTGCTCCGGCGTGGCATTGATCGGGCCGTCCGCCAGTTTGCTGTCCAGCAGCAAAACTTCGTTATTGGCCGCCATTCCCGACGCCCATGCCTGGGCGCATAAAAACTGGATATCGCTTTTGAGCTGACCGATGTTGCCTTCCAGCGGCTTGTTCAGCAGCCACAGCAGCAAAGGTTTATCTACGCTTACCGTGCGTTCGATCTTGCGACTTTCACGCTGTAAAAAGCCGATGATCAGTTCGATTTGCTCTTCTACCGTACGCTGGCGGATGCCGGGTAGATCGATGGCGACCTGGATACGCCGCTGAAAGGTACGTAATAGCGATGAGCTGACGGGCTCGGTGGTGGCGCAGATCAGACGTACGGCGATATTGCGCGCCGGACCACTGGCGCCGAGCGGGCGATATTCGCCTTTATCCAGCAGCGAAAAGAGCTTTTCCTGCCCTTCATAGGGCAGGCGATGCACTTCATCCAGCAGCAGATAGCCGCCGTCGGCCTGTTCGATTAGCCCGCTTTTGTTTTCCGTCGCCCCGGTAAAGGCGCCCTGACGGTGGCCAAAGAGATGCGATGACAGCAGCTCCGGGTTGTTGGCGTATTCCGCGCAGTTGAAGTAGACCAGCGGCGGCCGTTTTTCACCGGCATGCTCGCAGGCGTAGCGGTGCATCAGCTCGGCAAAAAAGGTTTTACCCACGCCGGAAGGGCCGGTCAGCAGGACGTGCAGCCCGTGGGGATACAATACTGCGGCTTTCCCTTTTTCCACGGCATCGTGCAGGCTGCGATCGTGGCCGATCAGCATGGCGAACGGGTCGACAGCCTCATTGTTATCTTGCGGCTGCGGCAGGAGATCGGCGAGCGTTGCCAGCTCGCGTTCGCTTTCCGTCAGCGTACGGTCGAGCAGCGTTTCCGTCGTCCGGCGATGTAAAAAGAACACCGGGCGGCCGCGCGTTTTAATCACCAGCCCGTCACTCCACAGCTGATTGAGATCTTTACTCACCGAGTTGCGCGCCAGCCCGAGGTTAAAGCCGATTTGCTCTGCGGTGAAGGCGTTCGAGCCCCTGGCTAAATCCTCCAGCGTCACGGCCTGGCTCAGCCTCTCCAGCTCCCGCAGTACTATCTCAATACGTCTCATCTCGTTACCGGGTTGTTCAATGTCGATAGTTGAGAACATACACTATTACGCGGCGTCAGAAAGAGACCGGGGGCGAAGTTGGCGGTCTAAACGATATCTACAGAGTGTCCTTTCGCTGCCACAATGGTGGTTTAGGGTGGGATTGGATATGGTTAGCGCATCTCACCGGAGGAACAGATATGTTGAGCGGATTAAATCATCTGACCCTGGCGGTCAGCCAGCTGGCGCCGAGCGTGGCGTTTTATCATCAGCTACTCGGCATGACGCTGCACGCGCGCTGGGATAGCGGCGCGTATCTTTCCTGCGGCGATCTGTGGCTGTGCCTGTCGCTGGATCCGCAGCGGCGCGTCACTCCGCCGGAGGAGAGCGACTACACCCATTATGCGTTTAGCATCAGCGAGGCGGATTTCGCCAGCTTTGCCGCCCGCCTTGAGGCCGCTGGCGTAGCGGTATGGAAGCTAAACCGTAGCGAAGGCGAATCGCACTATTTCCTTGACCCCGACGGTCACAAGCTGGAGCTACATGTTGGCAGCCTCGCCCAGCGCCTGGCCGCCTGTCGCGAGCAGCCGTATAAGGGGATGGTGTTTTTTGAGGATGAGTAAGTGGTAACTGGGAACCTGTAGCCCCGGTAAGCGCAGCGCCACCGGGGAGAATAAACTATGCCAGCTTCTGCTTTTGCCCGACGATGGCGTCGATTAACGCCTGTACCTGTTTTTGCTTACGCGCCGACAGCTTGCTGACCTGACGCAAAGCGGCGGTGAGCTCCGGCTCTGTTGGTTTGGCGGTAATCACGATACAGCCGTTCATCACCTTGAGATCCACTGCGGTACCGGTGGCAAAACCTGCCGCCTCCAGCCACTGACCCTTCATGGTCAACGCCGGAATACGCTGATAATCAGGATGACGAGTCGCATAACTCACGGTTAATTGACGACTAACGGCCGGGGAGACTTCTGGATCGGTGAATTCTGCAATAGAATGCGGGGTAGTCATGATGGCTATTCTCCGAGAATAGTGGTTGTGATTAGCGATGTGGTCGTGTTGCAGCACGGCCACACCGCGTTAAATAACACCTGTAAATCTACCCAGTAAATAAAAATAAAGCCAGCTAAAAATGGACAATAATAAAGGTGTTACTGGAAATATAAATACGGGGATTAAATTGAAGGGAAATATAAAGTAGGCCGGATAAGCAAAGCGCCATCCGGCAATGAAATTAGTGCAGCGTATGACTATGGTGCTGCTTAAAATTCTCCGCCTGCGCCAGCACGCCCATATATACATCATCATTCGCCACCGGCGGGAACTTGTGTTTGTGCAGCAGCAGGATCAACTCCACCTTCAGTTTCGCCTTGATATCATCACGCTTGCTCCAGTCCGGATACTTCGAGGTATTATCGACCACCGCCTTCATCTCTTTCGCCAGCGCCAGCATCTTGTCATCCTCATAGGTGAATTGATACTTATCGCGCATATGCGCCAGAATGTCGTAAAAAGCTTTCTCTTCGATATCAATCCCCATTTCGGCATAGGTACCCATTTCGGTTTTAATATCGTAGATAATATCGGTCATTTCCTGACTGAAGGTATCGAACTCTTCACCATTGAGAACATCATCCTCCCGGCGTTCGTTATATTTATCCATAATTGACTGGAAACGGCGGGTGAAATTGATCCCCTGAAGCTGGTTGATCTTTTTAAAGTCGCTAATGGCTTTTTCCAGCAGCTTTTGCAGCAGCTGAATTTTGGTTGCCGGCAGTTTGATCTTATTGATACGCGCCAGATAATCGTCGTCGAAAATATCGATCGACTCCGCTTTTTTGTCGCCAAGGAAAAACAACTCTTCCACGCCGTCGGCCTTCAGCGCATCGGCAATCATCTCGCGTACGCGGGCGTTCATTTGGGTCACGTCCGGTGCGTCGCCTTTGGTCAGCTTGAAGACGATGGAGCGCACGGCAATATAAAAGTGAATGTAGTCGCGCTCGGTCTGCGAAAGCGCTTCGCTGCCGCAGCAGACGTCGTAGGCCGCTTTCAGGCGCTTCACCAGCCCCATAAAGCGGCGCTCTGTCTTCTGAGTGCGCATGACAAACTCTGCCGCCTGATTCAGGCAGGCCAGCTGCGCCTGCGGTTCTCCTGTGAAGTAAGCCCGGCTGTCGAAGTCGTGCAAAACCTGCGCCAGCAGTTCGAGATGGTTTTTCACCTCAATCACTGACTGCTGGATATCTTCAAAGTTAGTGGCGTCAATGCGGGAATACATCGCCAGCGCCTGGTTCATCTGGCGCTTAATGCCGATATAGTCGACGACCAGCCCTTTACTTTTGCCTTCCAGCTTGCGGTTAACGCGGGAGATGGTCTGGATCAGGTTATGCTTTTGCAGCGGCTTATCGATATAAATGGTGTCCAGCTCCGGCACGTCAAAACCGGTCAGCCACATGTCCACCACGATGGCGATTTTGAAATTCGATTTGTCGTTTTTGAACTGTTTATCCAGCTCTTTGCGGTACTCTTTGCTGCCCAGCAGATCGTACAGTTGTACGCTATCGTCTTTGCCGCGGGTCATTACCATCTTGACCATTTCGGATGGCGGCAGTTCCTTCAGCTCCTGCTCGGTAAGCTCTATACCGTCTGGCGCTTGTTTCACCTCAAACCATGCCGGACGAAAGTCTTTTAATTGACGATAGAAATCCCAGGCAATTTCCCGGCTGGCGCAGACAAACATCGCTTTACCTTTCACCGTGGAGCCTTCGGCGACGCGCTTTTCATAGTGTTTAGCAAAGTCTTCCGCCAGCGCTTTCAGGCGGTCTTCATCACCGAGAATGGCGTTCATAGTGGCGCTGGCTTTTTTGCTCTCGTCGATTTGCCACTCGTTGGTGCCCGCATTGGCGCACTCTTCGTAATACTTTTCCACCTCTTCCAGCTTGCGGGCATCGAGGATGACCTTCGCGGCGCGGCCTTCATAGACGATGCGCACGGTGATCTCATCCTGCACGGATTCGGTCATGGTGTAGCTGTCGACGATGTTGCCAAAGACTTCCATCGTGGCGTCGATAGGGGTACCGGTAAAGCCAACATAGGTAGCCTGTGGCAACGAGTCGTGCAGATATTTGGCGAAACCGTAAGTTTTGCGCACCTTGCCGTTTTCTTTATCGACGATCACTTTCTGATCGAGGTTGACCTGGCTGCGGTGCGCTTCGTCGGAAATACAGATGATATTGCTGCGCCTGGAGAGCAGTTCGGTATCTTCGGTAAATTTATGGATAGTGGTCAGGAAGACGCCGCCGCTGTTGCGACCAGCCAGCTTCTCCCGCAGATCGTCGCGGCTGGTGACGGGCACCACGGTGTCGTCGCCAATATAGTTTTTGGCATTGCACATTTGCGCCGAGAGCTGATCGTCCAGATCGGTGCGATCGGTGATCAGCACGATCGTCGGGCTGGCGAACTCGACGCTTTTCATCAGCAGGCGGGTTAAGAACTGCATGGTGTAGCTCTTGCCGCAGCCGGTCGCGCCAAAGTAGGTGCCGCCCTTACCGTCACCGAAAGGTTTACGCGCCCGTTCGATGCTGTAGTACAGCTTGCGCGCCGCATAGTACTGCGGGTAGCGGCAGCAAATTTTTACTTCGTGTTTGGCTTTATCCGGGAAGCAGATAAAGTTTTTGATCACGTCCAGCAGGCGGACCGGATGAAACAGCCCCTGAATCATTGAGTGCAGGGAAGGGATGCCGTCCTGCTCGCGGTTCTCATTGCCGGTAACTTTGCGCCAGGAGTAGAAATACTCGTACGGCGCAAACAGGTTGCCCATGCGGTTATTGACTCCATCGCTGATAATGCACAGCGCGTTATAGACAAACAGCTGCGGAATATCGCGACGGTAGCGGGTGCAGAGCTGCTTATATGCATCGCCAATATTGGCTTCCTGCTCGCGCACCGCGCTTTTAAATTCAAAGACCACCAGCGGCAGGCCATTAATATACAGAATGGCGTCCGGGATACGCGGCTGGTTTTCTTTGCCGGAGATAGTCAGTTGATTGACGACCTTAAGACGGTTCAGCGGCTTGACAAGATAGGTCGCCGACGGTTCTGCTGCCTGTTGCAGCGGAACCTCTTCGGCATTGAATAATTCACGTAGTGCCGCAGAAAGATGCCGGGTATCGAGCAGTTCGATATAGAGATCTTTCTGCTGACGATCGTCGCGTTTAAACAAGAAACCATTCGCCAGCCAGGCGCAGAAGGTTTTATTGCTTTCGTAAAGATCGGAAGCGGGCAGCGTGGTGAGCTGCTTAATCAGCCGCTGGATTTCCGCTTCGGTGATGCCGTCAATCTGATAGCGAGAGGCGAGATAGTGGCGAAGATCGTCTTCGATAATCACCTGATCGAGGCTTGAACGCGGCACATCATCGCCGATCAGGTGCTGATAGCCCTGTTCCTGTAGCAGTTCGATAATGGCTTGTTCTAACTTCGCTTCACTGAATGAGAGATGCATATCTCGCTCCGGCCCTGGCTGTTTTTCTGGTAAAGGTTCCTGTAACGAAAGAAAACCTTACCAGAAAGCCCCTGATTTAACAGGGGCAAAATGCATTAAGCGGGTTCGGTTTGGGTTACTAAATCCGGGAGATCCTCCAGGGAGAGCTCGCCGGAGATAAGTTTGGGGAGCAGGGTGTCGCGAAGGGCGGTTAGTGTATGAATTTCATTCTCATTTGCTAATATTCTTCCGAACCAATGCTCTGATGTTTGCTGGAAACGTTCAAGCACAGAATCTTCTGGCTTTAAGGTTAAAACATTTGAAAATATGCCAGTATTCATATTTAAAGTAGCGCTTCCACCACTTGCCAAGTCATGAAATGTTTTGTTTTTTTCTAACATAGAAAAATAGAGATAGTTTCTCAGTATTGAACTATTTGGTACAATACTGTTTATTTGCTGGTTTGTATGACAGTCTTTTGAATTGATAGCAACAATACCTACAGTTGCAATGCAGCTAACACAAATACTGCCTTTGGGTATTAATTTTTTAATTTGTGTTTCACTTCCCAATGTACTTAATTTGTCAGTGGAGTTTGTGACAAAAACTTTGCCATGCATATCGGGAATCTTGATGAAAAGGTAATCTTTACCATAATATTCTTTGTTACTTTTGTCTGGCGTTTTTCCACAAATTATTTTACCGAGATTTTTTAGTGGTACATAATACCAATCTCTCGGCACCCAACCCAACTCTGTTTCTTCAAATTCAGCCGGGAACAATGTACGAATATCCGCCGGAAGTGGTTTGAAATTTTCACTATTGCGTACTTTTTGACGCAGCTCAGCGCGAGATTGCAGCGCTTCCGGAATGGGATTTCCCGCATCCAGCGCGTTATCAATCACCGGGTCGAAATCCACAAACCAGGATTTGAACAGGGTTTGGGACATTTGTTCCAGGGTTTGGTTGGTTTCTTTGTTAAGAATTATTTTGTCATCTAATTTTTTCAGGAAATTAGATATGTTTTTTTGTATTCTTATTTCTGGTACGGGAAATATTATGCGCTCTAAAGTTTGTAGATTTATATTATCCTGAACGCTTCCATTTGCTTGGGCTTGAATCCGTTTTTTTAAAAGGCGAAACAGGTATTCAATAAAGTATACATCGCATTGTTTTTTATCTGCGATAAAACCGATGATGCTGTCAGGGAAACAAGCAGGAAATGTTAGTATACCCGTTTCGGCGATGTTCGCTGCAATTGTTATACACATTGTCTCTGACGGCCACAGGCGGCTTTGCTTCAATCCTGCTTCACTATAAGTTTGGTTATAGGACGTTATTCTTCCATCAGAAGCTTTCACATCTCCTGTCTGTATGAAGGGATAGCTACCACCATATAAAAAAGCAGCATCACGAGGTCTATGCTTAGACTTTCCTCTATTTACTTCACCTAAGTCACTTAATTTTACTAATTTCCAACCATTAGGAACGCTGCCTTCAAACACCATAACCCAACCCCTCCAGGTTCTGGCGAATGGCTTTATCCAGTTCTTCCGCCTGCTTCATCTGCGCAAACAACGTCTGCGACAGCTCGCGCATTTTGGTTTCAAACGCCACGCCGTCGTCCTCCTGCTCGGCGGCGCCAACGTAGCGGCCCGGGGTCAGCACATAGTCGTTAGCCTTGATCTCTTCAATAGTCGCGACCTTGCAGAACCCGGCCTGGTCTTCGTACTGCGCCAGCTTGCTGTCGCCGCGCTTAACGCGTTCGGCCAGCTCTTCCGGCGTGCTGCGCCAGGCGTGGTAGGTGTCGGCGATAGTGGCGATATCGTCCGCCGTCAGCTCTTTGGTGGTGCGGTTGATCATGGTGCCAAGGTTACGCGCATCGATAAACAGCGTTTCGCCCTGACGGTTACGATAGCCTTTGGCTGGATCGGCCGCTTTCGACTTGGTCATAAACCACAGGCACACCGGGATCTGGGTGGTGAAGAACAGCTGGCCGGGCAGGGCAATCATGCAATCGATCAGATCGTTTTCGATCATCTGCGCGCGGATCTCGCCTTCGCCGCTGGTGTTGGAACTCATCGAGCCGTTCGCCAGCACAAAACCGGCGGTGCCGTTGGCCGACAGCTTGGAAAGCATATGCAGAATCCAGCCGTAGTTGGCGTTACCGGTCGGCGGCGTACGGTAGCCAGCAAAGCGCGGATCTTTGGTCAGCTCGGCGTCGTTACGCCAGTCTTTCAGGTTAAACGGCGGGTTGGCCAGAATATAGTCGGCTTTCAGATCCGGGTGCTGGTCGCTGAAGAAGGTGTCCGCCGGGCGTTCGCCGAGGTTGGCGGAAAGGCCGCGAATGGCAAGGTTCATCTTCGCCAGCTTGTAGGTGGTGGCCGTCAGCTCCTGACCGTACAGGGCGATATCACGGCTTTTCCCCTGATGACTTTCGACAAACTTCACCGACTGGACAAACATCCCCGCTGAGCCGCAGCACGGGTCATAAATTTTACCCTGGAACGGTTCGAGCATTTCGGTCAGCAACGTCACCACGCATTTTGGCGTATAGAACTCGCCGCCGCCTTTGCCCTCGGTGGCGGCAAACTTGCCGAGGAAATACTCGTACACGCGACCGACCAGGTCTTCTTTCGACAGCGCTTCGACGTCGGTTTCGTGGGCCAGCGTTTCGATGTTATCGATGGTGTCGATAAGCGACGCCAGCTTCTTGGTTTCCAGATTCTGGCGGCTGAAGTAGTTGTCCGGCAGCGCGCCTTTCAGCGTCGGGTTGCGCTTCTCGATGGTGGAGAGCGCAGTATCAATGCGTACCGCAATGTCGTCCTGCTTGGCATTTTGCTTGATGAACGACCAGCGCGCCTCTTCCGGCAGATAGAAGATGTTGTCCTGCTGATAGAAGACTTCCATCTCAAGGAAATCGCCCTGTCCCTCGTCTTTCATCTTCTGACGGCGGGCTTCAAATTTATCGCTAATAAATTTGAGGAACACGAGGCTCAGCACCACGTGCTTGTACTCGGAGGATTCTACGCTGCCGCGAAGCTGGTTCGCGGTATCCCATAATGTGTCTTCAAAGCCTTTCTTTGCTTTGGCTTTTTTAGTTGGTGCTTTGGCCATGATGAACTCGTTCTGGAAAAATTTGCTGGCTATTGTAACGGTAAAAGCGGTGAAGTTCGCCCTCTACTCAATCTCCAGCTCATCAAACAGCTGTAAGTCTACGTCGAGTAATTCAACGGCATTACTGCGTCTGATCCCGACGTTGTTTTCAATCAACAGTTCCAGCAGGCGATCGCCGTCGATCAGCGTAATCGGCGCGGCTCCGGGGAATAGCGCCGCCTCTGCGCATTTTGCCGCAAATTTTCCGGTAGTGATAAGCGTGCCGCGAATGGCTTTGTGGTAGGGCAAAGCGCCGCGCAGCTGATCGATAAACGGGCGGGTAATGGTATTTTGCATCCGCTTCACCTGCACCACTTCGGTAATGGTGGTGATGCCAACCTGCACTTTACCGACCACATCCACACCTTTATCGCCGGAGGCTTTGGTCACTTCGACTTGCTCATAGCCCATCGCTTCCAGTAGTTGGCCGACCAGATGCTCAAACTTGTAGGGATTAATCGTGGAGATCTGTTCACGCAACAGCTCTTTTTGCTGTTGATTGTAGCGCTTCACTGCATCCAGAAGTTCTTTGCGCGGGTCGGTTTGCCGTTCTGGCAGCGCTTTGCCAAGCCACTTTCTTCCTGCTTCGGTGATTTTGTAGCTCATGCCTTCACGAGTAATAAGTTCGCGCTCGACCAGATTGTAAAGCCGGGCATAGAGCGTTGTTTTAACTGAACTTGGAGAGGCGAATTTAGAGTGCTGATGCAAGAAAGCCAGCCATTCCGGAAGCAGATCGGCGCGCCGGGCCTGTTCGCGACCGGCGAGCAATTCCAGTAGCTGCAGCATGCCTTCAATATCGTCCAGTTTACGCAGCGTCGCTTCATCGTGAGCGAGGAATAAGCGTCCCTGTTCACTGGGATGCCAGCCACCATTCTCATCGGTCTGCATCAAATCGAATAGCGGATTATTGATAAACATATAACAGCCATAGCTGTGGCGGGGATTAAGTATATGGTTATCGGTATTCCAGATTTGCCAGGCTATTTTTGCATCTTCTCCGCTCAGTCGTTCCTTAATCCAGTGGTCCGGTTCTGACCAGTCTACCGGGTTCTGCGGGGTGCCGGTCTGTTCCTGAATGGCGGAGATCATATTACGGACCGATTTTACTGAGCATCCTGTTACGGCTTTCATCATCGCTCGGGTTTGGTCGTAGGTCGGAAACAATGGCGTGATGACTTTATAATTTCGCATGGCAATTCCTTCGCTAAAGCAATGTACGGCATCATGCCATTTTATAAAGGCTAATGGCGGGCCGACTATCACTAAATTCTTTTAATTTCATTCTATTGCTCGCCTGGCTTATGGTGAGTGTGTTTATCCCGGAGGCGGCGCATGCCGCGCCTTTTCCGGGCTACCGGTTCGTAGACGGTGGGGACGCCAGAGCCTCACTCCATCGCCACCTTCACCGCTTCCCCCAGCTTGACCATCACCTCTTTATGCTTCTCGATCGGCGGCAGGGCGCAGTTGATCCTTAAGCAGTTGCGATACTTCCCGGATGCCGAAAACAGCGATCCTGGCGCGACCTGGATCTTCAGCCGACACAGCTGCTTGGCGACGCAGACCATATCTACCTGCTCCGGCAGCTCGACCCACAGCATAAAGCCGCCTTTTGGCCGGGTGACGCAGATGCCGCAGGGGAAAAACTCCCGCAGCCAGCAGGTGTAGATCTCCATATTACGCTGATAGATCTGCCGCATCCGCCGCACGTGGCGGTGGTAATGGCCTTCGCGAATAAAGTTACAGGCCGCCAGTTGGGTTGAAGGGACGTTAGTGCCGCTGGCGGCGTACTTCATCTGCAGCAGACGATCGTAGTAGCGCCCGGGGGCAATCCAGCCGATGCGCAGGCCGGGGGCGATGGTCTTGGTAAACGAGCTGCAAAGTATCACCCGACCGTCGATATCCCATGAATGAATCGTACGCGGGCGCGGGTATTCCGTCGCCAGCTCGCCGTAAATATCATCTTCGAAAATCACGATATCGTGGCGCTGAGCAAGGGACAGCACCGCGCGTTTGCGCGCGTCAGGCATGATGTATCCCAGCGGATTGTTGCAGTTAGGCACCAGGATCACCCCTTTGATTGGCCACTGATCCAGCGCCAGCTCTAAGGCCTCGATGCTGATCCCGGATTCCGGATCGGTTGGGATCTCAATGGCTTTCAGCCCCAGGCCGCGAAGTATCTGCATGGTGCCGTAGTAGCAGGGGGATTCGACAGCGACGATATCGCCGGGGTGGCACACCGACAGCAGCGCCAGCGATAATGCGCTGTGGCAGCCGCTGGTGATCAGCAGATCGTCGGCGGTGACGACCGATCCGCCGTCGAGCATCAGGCGGGCGATCTGTTCGCGCAGTTCGCGACGCCCGGCCAGCTCGTCGTAGTTGAGCACTTCGCTGAGGTTGTGCTGAATTGCCCGGCTCAGTTCGCGCCAGATAGGCTTAAGGCTCGGCTGGGTGACGTCCGGCGAACCGCCGCCGAAGGTAATGATCGATTTATCATTGCGCGCATCGAGCATGGTCAACACCTGGTCCCACTGGGTGATCTCCACCGGGCGCTGCACCGGGCGCGACATCGTCGGTACCGGCGCCTGAGCTTTACGCGGGGCGACGAAATAGCCGGAGCGCGGCTGCGGCACGATCAGCTGTTGCTGTTCCAGCGTCTGGTAGGCCTGCTGAACGGTACTGATGCTGACGCCATGCTCCTGGCTCAGGCTGCGCACCGACGGCAACTTTTCGCCCTGGCGATACAGCCCTTGTTCGATACGCTCAGCCAGCAGGCTGGCCAGATGTTGATAACGGGTCATGCTGTATCCTTAGTAATTGCCATACAGATAGATAAACCAGTACAGATGGCGGTCAAAAATGGGGCATGGTGTACGTTTTAGCCAATCTGTATGTTAAAGAAAAGTGTTTTGTGAATCTGTATTGTTCAGGCCCGGATCCGTGAAGATAAAGCCTCTGGCAAGGCGAGGAGGTAGAGGATGGAATTTCACGAGAATCGGGCAAAACAGCCGTTTATCGGCTGGGTATTTCTGGCGCGAGCAATTAGAAAATGGTGGCTTCGTGGGCAAACGCGCAAAGTATTGCAGCGAATGAGCGACGAACAGCTGAAAGATGTCGGGTTGCGCCGGGATCAGATCAATTAAAGAGTGCTTTTTTGTAGCCCCGGTAAGCGTCAGCGCTACCGGGGAATTACATTCACAAAATTTATCAATTGATGCTTCTACTCCCATCGTTTCTTGATACTTACCATGATAAGTATTATTTTCCCCACAGCTAAGTGAGGAAAGTAACATGACCGAAGACGAACTGTTTGCCCGCCGCCCGATGGGGATGCGCATGGCGATGGTGGTGCGCCAGTGGCGCGCGATTATCGACAGCGCCATTACCGATACCGGCCTGACCCAGTCAAGCTGGACGGTGCTGATGCAGCTGCATCAACTGGGGTGCAACGTCTCGGTAAGCGAACTGGCGGAAGTGCAGGGTATTGAGCTGCCGCCGCTGATGCGCACTCTCACGCAGCTGGAAAAGCAGGGGTATCTACTGCGCTCAACATCGCCATACGACAAGCGCATTCGTCTGCTTACGCTGACGGTAGAAGGCCGTACAGTCCTGGAAAAGCTGAACCGCGTGATTGAAACCTATCAACGGCGCGTGACGGAAACCATCCCCGATGCGGACCTCGACACCTTCAGCGCCACGTTAAATCAAATCGCCTGCAACTTGCGGATTATCCGCGAAGAAGATAACAAGATCTAAAACACTATGATGACGCCAGAACAAAAATTTGCCCGCTGGGTAAGGGTAAGTATTGCCGCTTTCCTGGTGATATTCGCCTGGTTTATCGTTGCCGATATCTGGATCCCGTTGACCCCGGACTCCACCGTGATGCGCGTGGTGACTCCGGTCTCGTCGCGGGTCTCCGGCTACGTCTCGCACGTCTACGTGCACAACAATAGCCAGGTCAAAAAGGGCGACCTGCTGTATGAGCTCGATCCCACGCCATTCATTAATAAAGTTGAAGCGGCGCAAATCGCTCTTCAACAGGCCAAACTGAGCAACCAGCAGCTGGATGCGCAAATCGCCGCCGCTCGCGCCAACCTGCGCACCGCGCAATATACCGCGCGTAATGACAAAGTCACCCTCGACCGCTACCAGCGCCTGAGCACCATGCAAAACGTGTCGCAATCGGATCTCGATAAGGTGCGCACGACATGGCAGACCAGCGAACAATCGGTCAGCGCCCTGAATGCGCAAATTCAGAACCTGTTGATCCAGCGCGGCGAGCGCGACGATAAGCGCAACGTGACGCTGCAGAAATACCGCAACGCGCTGGAAGAGGCGCAGCTCAATCTCGGCTGGACCCAGGTTCGCGCCGAGACCGACGGTATGGTCAGCAACCTGCAGCTTAACCCGGGAATTTACGCCACCGCCGCCACCGCCGTGCTGGCGCTGGTTAACAACAACACCGATATCGTCGCCGACTTCCGTGAAAAAAGCCTGCGCCACACGGCGGTGAATACCGATGCGGCGGTAGTGTTCGATGCCCTGCCGGGTAAAGTCTTCCCGGCGCACGTGACCAGCAGCGACGCCGGTATTCTTGCCGGTCAGGAAGCGGTGAATGGCCAACTGTCGCAGCCTGAGCAGTCCAGCCGCTGGGTGCGTGATGCGCAGCGCATGCGGATCCACGTCGCACTGGATCAACCGCTGGATAAGCCGCTGCCGACCGGCGCCCGCGCTACGGTGCAGTTGTACAATAGCGACGGCCCTTTCGCCCGCACCTTTGCCGGCCTGCAGATCCACCTGGTGAGCTGGTTGCACTATGTCTATTAATACCCTGGCGCACGTCTTTACCCCGCATGGCAATATCGTCTACACGGCCAATGATTTTCGTCAGACGGTACGCATTGCCGTCGCCGGGACCATCGCGCTGAGTATTTCGACTTTCTACGACGTGCAGTACGGCGTGTTTTTCGTCGTTTATCCGCTGATGCTGATGTCGCTGGTGCCGGTGTTTAACCGTCACGTCGCCCGACAGTTTGTGTTCAGCGCGGCGGTGAATTGCGTCGAAATGGTGCTCATCGTCGGCTATCTGTCGCAGTGGCCGGTGATAATGACATTAGTTGTCTTTGGTCTGTATGTGATGCGCTTTCGCTTTATGAGCCAGGGGCCGCTGTTCTTGCTGGGGTCGATGGGCGTGGTGTGCCAGAGCACGATGCTCAATTTTATGAGCTATCCCTCCAGCAACTGGCACACGCTGATGTTCTCCAATATGGAGGCCTGCGTGATGGCGGTGGCGCTGAGCGCATTGCTCCATTACCTGATCCCGGATGTCGAACCGCGTAAGCCGCCGCCGCGCATTGAGAAAGACGCCGCGCGGATCCGTCATGAATCGCTGCTTTCCGGCACGGTTGCGACCATTATCTTTGTGATCTTCCAGATCTGCGATCTGAGCGATTCGCTATCGGCGCTAATGGCCGGGGTGCTGATCCTGTTTCCGATGCACTATCGCGGCGCGGTGATAAGCTCGATCTGGCGTGTGGCGGGGGTCGTGTTGGCTTGTCTTTACATTCTGGTGGTGCAGCTGATTATCTATGATTTCAGCAACCACATGATCCTGATGATGCCGCTGATTGGTCTTGGTCTGGCTTTTAGCGCCCGCCTGCACGTGATGGAAAAAGTGGGCGCGGGCGTGGGTTTCGCCAGCATTACTACTATCGGTATTATGTTTGGCCAGAACCTGCATCCGAATCAGGATCTGGTGTTCAGCGACCTGTACCGTATTACTTCGGTCACGGTCTCGCTGGTGGCGACGCTGACCATGGTGTTTCTGGTCCATCGGGTACTGAACTGCTTCGCGCCGACGCGTTTTGTGGTTACCGATTAATCCTCCTGCGGGAAGCGGGCGATGCAGCGCCACGCTTCCCCGTTTTGCTGATAAAGCGCCGCAGTATGCCCGGCGATTATCCAACTTCGCGCCGCTTCTTCGCTCCCCTCAATCAATATGCACAGGCCGCAGCCGCTGCGCAGCTGGCGGGGAATATCCTTTACCTCGAAGGTTATCCCTGCCGCCTGCAGGGCTTTGCGCATCCGCACGACGCCCACTGTTGAATGGAATAAGAATAGATATTTGCTCATCCGCGCCTCCGCTGGCGCTGGCCGATCAGCGCCGCGCCGATCGCCCCGGCAAATTGGGCATCGGGATGGGTCGCGACCGGCATGCCGAGATGCGTCTCCAGCATGCGGGCGAAGGCGGCGCAGTGGCTGACGCCGCCGGTGAACAGCAGCGGTCCCTGCGCCGATAAACGGCCAATAAAGTTCGCGCTGCGCCGCGCCATGGCGTTGATCACCCCGGCCAGAATCGCCTCCGGGGCAACCCCCGCGGAACGCAGGCTGATGACTTCCGATTCGGCAAAAACCGTACACATGCTGGTGATAGCGTGCGGTTCTACACCTTCGGTAATGGCGTCAAGCTGTTCGACGCTGGCGCCGAGGGTCCGTGAAATCACTTCCAGAAAGCGCCCGGTACCAGCGGCGCATTTGTCATTCATCAGAAAGTCGCTGAGATTGCCCTGCGCATCCAGTTGAATGACTTTGCTGTCCTGGCCGCCGATATCAATTACCGTGCGGGTTTTCGGCGCCAGCAGACGCGCGCCGAGCCCGTGACAGGAAATCTCGGTGACTTGTTTATCGGCGAAATCGACCAACTGGCGACCATAGCCGGTGAGGGTTAAAAAAGGCGTTGCCGCGAGGCCCGCGCGCAGCGTCTCCCAGGCCTCGTGAATGGCATCGGCGGGGCGAAAGGGCGTCGGGCCGAGGAAACGGCGCACGATGGCGCCGTCTGCCAGCAGGATACCTTTGGTGGCGGTGGAGCCGGAATCAATACCTACCGAGTAGATCACGCTTGCTCCTTATAGCATTTCAATAAAGGCGGCGACGCGGGTGCTGAGCTGGCCGAGATCCGCCGTCGAATAGTCGGTTTCAATCGCGATATAAGGAATGTCGTGCCGCTGGCGAACGTGGCGCTTGATCGCCAGCGATTCCACGGTGTAGGTATGGCAAGCCTGCAGAATCACATCGACCACGCCGTCGGCCTGATACTCCTCAACCATCTGACTTAGCAATTGCAGGCGCTGGTCGTTAGGTGAAATACAGGAGCAGCCGATGGCGAGATATTTATCGGTTAAGGCATCGTAGACGTCGCCATCTTCCGCTACGCAGCGTTCGGTGGCCTTCGCGCCGGTACAGTTCTCGTAGCCCACCACCCAGCCGCCGTTTTCTTCGATAGCGCGGACGACTTTTTCCGCCGCGCCGCCGATCGGGCAGCCGGTGATCAGAATACGCGGACGAGACGCCAGCCGTTGGCCTCCTTGCCATTGCTGATGGATACGTTCCGCCATCGCGTTCAGTTCGTCAATCAGCGCGCTTTTGTCGAAGCGGAAGGTGGCGCCATAAACCACCTTTAGAATATCGCTGCCGCTAAGCGCCGGCGGATTGAGTTGCCCGAGGCGATAGAAGTTGGCCAGCGCCCGGCGTTCGCGATTTTTCAGTACGATGGCTTCACGCAACGCCGCTTCGCTAATGGGCGTGGCGAACCGGGTTTCAACGACCTGCTGCAGGCGTTTGATTTCCGCTTTCCACAACGCGCGGGAGGCGGCGTCGCTGGCGCTGTTCGGTAGTTGCATTACGTGTACCGCCTTGAATTCGGCCATGTACTCGTACATCTTCTTTTTGCCGTCGCAGGTGGTTTCGCCGACCACCAGATCGGAGAAATAAAAGTAGGGGCATTTATCGGTTTTGCCAAAGCCGTAGCTGCTTTTAATCAGCGGGCAGAGATTGCGCGGCAGGTCTTTCTCCGCCTCTTCGATGGTTTCATCAGAAGTGGAACACAGTGAGACGACCACGGCGCCCGCCGCCATGACTATCTCCTGGGGCATAAAAGTGCAGTAGGTACCGACCAGCGGCACGTTCTGCTCTTTGAGTTCCATTACGCTGAGAAAGCCTTTCTGGCGAGCTTCTGAGAATTGATCGAAGAGGGCGGGTAGATCGGTGATGAGCGACATGATTTTCCTTCCCCGTACACGGGAGATGATGAAAGAGTCGCCATTATAACCTTGTTATTTGTGCGTGTTTATTGATCTCCCGCCCATCCTGACGGCGTTAATAGACCTTCTTCAAATCCATCTCTTCCTGAATGCGCTCGCTCCATGCCAGATGGGTGCGGATGGCTTCCTCAATACCGGCGTTGTAGAACAAAGGCCCCAGCTCTGTGGCGATAAAGTCGACAAAAAACTCGGCGTCGAACTGTTCCAGCTCCAGGTTAAAGGTCTCTTCGCAGTACTTGCTTAGCCGCTCGCGTAGCAGATCGCGCTGCGCCGGGCTGAGTTCAATATCGCTCATGCGTGGTTAATCTCGGTGAGTTAGTCAGGATTGCCGGGCTTCGATGACCGCCTCTGAACGCTGGCGCAAATTACGGAGTAACCCCGCCAGACAGCAGGCGGCGACGATCCCGGCGGCTACCGCCAGCAGGTGGAACGGCAATCTGCCGCCATGGAACCATAACCAGCGCGCGCCTTCAATCGACAATGCGCTGACGCTAAGGATCACGATATTCAGCGAGGCGGAAACGGTGCCTTTCGGCAAGTCGTTGGAAAAAAGGGTAAAACGGAACAGCGTCGGGAAAATCAGCCCGATGCCGAAGGCGTAGAAGCAGGTGCCGAGCACCGACCACAGCCAGACGTGCGGCCACGTCAGATTACCGATAATCAGGATCGCCAGGCCAACCATCTGGATGGGCACGGCGCTTAACACAAAGCGTGGGCGAGTCGGGTCTTTCACCCAGCGCGCCACCGACAGGTTAGCGATAATCACCGCGCTGAAGACCGGCACCTGGCTCCAGGCAAACTCGCTGGAGGTGAGCCCGCCGGCGTCCATTAAAATCACCGGCGATACTGCCACCCAACTCATCAGCGGAATATAGCTCAGCGCCAGCGTGGCGGCGCCGAGTAAAAAGATGCGGTTGCGGAAGACGTCGCGAAAATCGCACATCACGCCGAGCGGGCTAAACGGCACGTCGCCGCGACGCACCGTCTCCGGCATGTTAAACAGTAAACCCAGCCAGGCCACCAGACCCATCGCGGCGATAATGCCAAACAGCGCTTTCCAGTGGATAAAATGCATCAACGCCGCACCGGAAAGCGGGCCGACGATCGGCGCCACCAGCACGATGGAGGTAATCACCGCCATCAGCTTGATTGACCGCTTTTCGTCAAAGGCCTCCTGCACGGTGACGTAGCCGACGGTGGCGATAAAACAGATGCTGGTGCCCTGCACAAAGCGGGCAATCAGGAACTGGGTCATTGAGGTCGTCCACAGGGTGGCGAAGCAGGCGAGGGTAAAAATCAGCGCGCCGCTCAGCAGTACCGGTCGGCGGCCAATACGATCGGAAAGCGGTCCCAGCAGCCACTGTAGCGCCATCCCACCGGCCATATACAGGCTCACCGAGGCCGGAGCCAGCGCCACATCGGCGTTAAAATCCCGTACTACGTGCAGGATCCCCGGCTGGATGAGATCGGTGGTCAGGTAGGCGGAAAAGTCATACAGGATCAGCGCCATCGGAAAGAACAGCGATGCGCTGTAGCGGGCGCTCAATCGCGAAATCCATGACATAACCTTCTCCTTGCCGTCGGGTATTCATCGTTCGAATGGTTATGATGCTACCATTGTCAGCCGATATGCAGATGCAGCAGCGCCGGAATTTGCGATAACAGCCACAGGCCGAGGCCGATAGTGCCGCCGACCAGCGTGCCGTTGATGCGAATAAACTGCAGATCCTTGCCGATGTTGAGCTCGATCTGTCGCGACATATCGCGCGCGTCCCAGCTTTTGACCGTATCGCTGATATGGCGAGTGAGGAAAGCGGAGAATTCCGGCGCCACCCGATGCGCCGCCTGCTCCAGATGCTCATTCAGCGATTCACGCAGCGCGTCGTCGCGCACCAGCGTTTCGCCGAACCACTGACCGGCCTCGGCGATCCGCTGCTTGATGCGCGAATCGTCACTGCTGATATCGTTTTTCACCCAGCCGCGCAGATCCGCCCACACCTCGCCGAGATAGCGATTAAAGGTCTCATCGTTTTTCAGATACGCTTTGATGTTATCGGCTTTTTGCGCCATTTGCGGGTCGGATTTCAGATTGTCGATAAGCTTCTGCGCCGCGCGGTCGAAGGCCTGACGAATCTGGTGCGTGCGGTCCTGAGTGACCTCATCGAGCAGCGTATTCACCGCGTCAGTCACCATTTCGGCGCTGTGCTCGCCAAGCCACTCGGTGGGTAACAGTTTGGCCTTCAGCGGATGTTCGGTCTCCAGCCAGTGCACGATACCGCGGGCGATAAAGGCGCGGGAGCTGTCGCGCTGTAGCAGGGCGATCAGCTGGCTTATTAGTGAATCCAACAGCTTTTGATGACGGTTATCGCGGGTTAGCCCCTCCAGCATCATGGCGCTGGTCTGCGTCAGGTCGACCTTATCGATAGCCTTGTGCACCGCGCGCCGCAGCAGACGCTGAATACGGGTGTCATCGGTGAGCTCGAGAAAACCGCTCATCACCTGTAGCAGATGTTGACCCACACGGCGGGCGTTTTCAGGCTGGCTGAACCAGTTGCCGAGCATCAGGGCCGGTTCATAGCGGCGGATCAGCGCCACCAGAGATGGGGTATCAAGAAACTTCTCCTGCACGAAATGGCCGAGATTATCGGCGATCCGGTCTTTATTACGCGGGATGATCGCCGTATGGCGGGCGACAAACGGCAGCGGAATGCGGCGAAACAGGGCCACCACCGCAAACCAGTCGGCCAGCGCCCCGACCATCGCCGCTTCGGAAATAGCCTTTAGCGCGCTGACCCACGGCGTCGGCGGTAGCAGCAGCGTAGTGATAAACAGCGCCGCCGCAATGAGCAGCAGCGACAGCGCCAGCAGTTTGGCGCGTTTTAATTCAGCGAGTTTTTCCATAGGTTTAAGCATATAACCTGACGGCGAGGTCATGCAAAAATTGGCAGCACTTCCTGTGCCTGCGGGTCAATTTGCGAGTGGGCTGCCAATATTGGATAACGATTGCAGCACGCAGAAATTAGCTTTCGGCACGGCTCGTGAAAACGCTTTTTGCCCTCATGGAATATTCCGGATATACCTAACTTTACCCGCATCGTCAGCTATCTCGACTACCCTTAATATCCTTAGCGGCATTTTTGACTGCGTTAATAGCGATAACAAGGAGACATGCGATATGGCTTATCAGACAGTGAATCCTGCGAATAACCAGCTAATTAAGAGCTATCCCGCACACAGCGATGCGGACGTGGAGGCGGCGCTAAAACAGGCCGATGCGCTTTATCATTCTGCGTGGGCGAAAGGCGATATTGCGCAGCGTCTGCCGGTGTTGCATAAGCTTGCCGATCTTATCGACAGCCGGGCGGAGGAGCTGGCGAAAATCGCCAGCCAGGAGATGGGGAAGCTCATTAAGCAAAGCCGCGGCGAGGTCAAACTCTGCGCGCAGATCGCCCGCTATTACGCCGACAACGCCGAACGGTTCCTGGCGCCGGTGAAGTATCCCTCCGAGTCTGGCGAAGCCTGGGTTGAGCATCATCCCATCGGCGTCTTAATGGCGGTGGAGCCGTGGAACTTCCCCTATTACCAGTTAATGCGCGTGCTGGCGCCAAATCTGGCGGCCGGTAACCCGGTGATTGCCAAACATGCCAGCATCGTTCCGCATTGCGCCGAGACCTTCGCGCATCTGGTGCGCGAGGCTGGCGCGCCGGAAGGGGCGTGGACCAATCTGTTTATCTCCCAGGATCAGGTGGCGAAAATCATCGCCGACGATCGGGTGCAGGGCGTGGCGCTGACCGGTTCGGAAAAAGCGGGCGGCATCGTGGCGGCGCAGGCGGCGAAACATATCAAGAAAGCGACGCTGGAGCTGGGCGGCAACGATGTGTTTGTGGTGCTCGACGATGCCGACCTGGAACGCGCGGTGAAAATTGGCGTACAGGCGCGGCTGAACAACGCCGGGCAGGTTTGCACCGCCGCCAAGCGCTTTATTTTGCATGAAAAGATCGCCGAGCCGTTCCTGAGCAAGTTTAGCGATGCCTTCCGCCAGGTGAAGATCGGCGATCCGCTCGATGAAAGCACTACGCTTGGCCCACTTTCCTCGAAAGATGCGCTGGAAACCTTAAGCAAGCAGGTCGACGAGGCGGTGAAACATGGGGCCAAATTACACCTTGGCGGCAAGCCGGTTTCCGGCGAAGGCAACTTCTATGAACCCACCATTCTGACGGGAATTACCCGTGATAACCCGGCGTACTTCGAGGAGTTCTTTGGCCCGGTGGCGCAGATTTACGTGGTGAAAGACGATGATGAGGCGATTGCGCTCGCCAACGACTCTCACTACGGCCTGGGCGGCGCGGTGTTCAGTCAGGACATTGAGCGGGCGAAGCGCATGGCTTCGGGGATTGAAACCGGCATGGTCTATATCAACTGGTTAACGGATACCGCGCCGGAGCTGCCTTTTGGCGGCGTGAAGCGTTCCGGCTTTGGCCGCGAGCTCTCCGACCTCGGTATCAAAGAGTTTGTGAATCAGAAGCTGGTGGTCGTTCGCCGCTAAACCACCCTGCGCGCAATATCCCTCTCCCATCGGGAGAGGGTAACCTTTTTGCCGCGGCTATTTGCGTAGCCCGGCAAACGCGGCGCGGATTTCCTCTTCCGGCAGCTGAATGCCGATAAACACCAGCGTGCTGTGCGGAGTTTCATCGCCCCACGGGCGATCCCAGTCGGCGCTGTAGAGGCGCTGCACGCCCTGGAACAGCAGGCGATTTGGCTCTCCATCGATCCACAGCATGCCTTTATAGCGCATCAGTTGCTCGGCGAAAGAGAGCAGCAGGTTTTCCATCACCCGTGACACTTCGCTGATATCCACCGGATAGTCGAGCTCGACCACAATCGACGAGACGTCGTTCTGTTTTTCCGCCACGAAGTGAAAGCGCGGTGTGGCGCTGACAACCTTCTCTTCGAGCATAAAACCGCTGGTATTAAAGAGCAGGCTTAAATCGATATCGCCGTGGATGACGGTATAAATTGGCGCCCGCGCGTTGATGCGCGCCAGCCGTTCGCGCAGCTTTTCGGTGTCGCCGGCGACATCGGTTTTGGTTAACAAAATCCGGTCCGCGTAGCCGACCTGCGACTGGGCAATGGTGAACTGATCCATCTGCTGGTCGGCATGGACGGCGTCGACCAGGGCGATCACGCCGTCCAGCAGATAGCGTTCGCAAAGCACCTCGTGGGAGAAAAAGGTCTGGATAATCGGCCCCGGGTCGGCCATGCCGGTGCACTCAATCACCAGTCGGTCGAAGGCAATCTCGCCGCGATCGCGGCTGTCGAGCAGATCGAGCAGGGCATCCTCCAGTTCGTTGGAGCGCGTACAGCAAATACAGCCGTTGGTCAGGGTTTTAATCTGCGTGGCGCGATCGCCGATCAGCTGGTCGTCAACGGACACTTCGCCAAATTCATTTTCAATCACGGCGATTTTGAAACCGTGCTGCTCATTAAGGATGTGGCGCAGCAGGGTGGTTTTTCCCGCGCCGAGAAAACCGGTGAGTAGGGTGACTGCAATCGGTGCCATTATTGCCTCCATTAACAGCAGCGTACGCCGCCTTTGCCGTCGCCGCCGTAGCGGGCCTGCTGGCGTTCGCGGAAGAATTCTTCATAAGTCATGTACGGCTGATCCGGATGGTTGGTTTGCATATGGGTGACGTAGTTGTCGTAATCCGGAATGCCGATCAGCATTTTTGCCGCCTGACCGAGATATTTTTTTGCCTGACCTAAGTTACCAAACATTGTGAGTTCCAGATAACGAATAAAGCCGGATGGCGGCTAGCGCCATATCCGGCCTACGTTAATGCGCTTTTGGTAGGCCGGATAAGCGTAGCGCTATCCGGCATCAGGGTTAATGATGTGACGAAGTTTTCACGCCGCCTTCCGGTACCGGCACATACGGAGTCTCTTTGTCGGTGCGCACCTTATTGTTGCGGACATTGAGCCAGGTTTTGATGCCGTAGAAGATGATGCTATACACCACCACCAGGAACAGGATGCTCAGGCCGGCGTTGGTGTAGTTGTTAACCACGATATGGTTCATGTTGGCGACCTGCTGCGCGGTCAGCTCGCCGCCGGCGGCAATCTTCTCTTTATACTGCTGAGCCATAAAGAAGAAGCCTTCCATCTGCGGGTTGGTGCTGAACAGTTTCAGACCCAGCGCCCAGGTGGTGCACAGCAGCAGCCACGCAGCCGGAATAACGGTAACCCAGATATATTTGGTGCGCTGCATTTTGATCAGCACCACCGTGCCGAGCACCAGCGCCACCGCGGCCAGCATCTGGTTAGAAATACCGAACAGCGGCCACAGGCTCTTCACGCCGCCCAGCGGGTCGACCACGCCCTGATACAGCAGGTAACCCCACAGGCCGACGCAGCCGGCGGTACCGATAATACCGGCGACCAGCGAGTCGGTTTTTTTCAGGAACGGCACGAAGTTACCCAACAGATCCTGCAGCATAAAGCGGCCTGCGCGGGTACCGGCATCCAGCGCGGTGAGGATAAACAGCGCTTCAAACAGGATACCGAAGTGGTACCAGAAGCCCATATCCGCCATCGGGATGATTTTGTGGAACACGTGAGCGATACCGACGGCCAGCGTCGGCGCGCCGCCGGCGCGGTTCAGTACTGAAGGTTCGCCGATATCTTTCGCCGTCTGCAGGATCTGCTCAGGTGAAATTACGAAGCCCCAGGAGCTGACGGTAGCCGCCGCGTGGACGGTCACTTCTTTCAGCTGCGCAGCGATCATCGCCGCGTTTTCACCGCCCATTTCGTGCAGGTTCGGCATGACGATGCCAAGGCCTGCCGGCGGGGTATTCATCGCGAAGTAGAGACCCGGTTCGATAATTGATGCCGCGACCAGCGCCATGATGGCGACGAACGACTCCATCAGCATCGCGCCGTAGCCGATAAAGCGGGCGTCGGTTTCGTTGGCCAGCAGCTTCGGCGTGGTACCGGAGGCGATCAGCGCGTGGAAGCCGGAGACCGCGCCGCAGGCGATGGTGATAAACAGGAACGGGAACAGCGCGCCTTTCCACAGCGGGCCGGTACCATCAATGTACTGGGTCACTGCCGGCATTTTCAGGTCCGGGTTGAGGATAACGATCCCCAGCGCCAGGCCGACGATCACGCCGATTTTCAGGAAGGTGGCCAGATAGTCACGCGGCGCCAGAATCAGCCATACCGGCAGCAGCGCGGAGATAAACGCGTAGCCAATCAGGGTAAAGGTGATGGTGGTGTCTTTAAAGGTCAGCGCCGGGCCCCAGTACGGGTCGTGGGCAATGATGCCGCCAAACCAGATAGACGCCACCAGCAGCACGATACCGATAACCGAGACTTCACCGACGCGGCCAGGGCGCAGGAAGCGCATATAAATACCCATAAACAGCGCGATAGGCACCGTCGAGCAGACGGTAAAGACGCCCCACGGGCTCTCCGCCAGCGCTTTCACCACGATGAGCGCCAGCACCGCGAGGATGATGATCATAATCAGGAAGCAGCCGAACAGGGCGATAGACCCCGGTACCGGCCCCATCTCCTGTTTAATCATCTCGCCCAGCGAGGCGCCGTTGCGCCGCGAGGAGATAAACAGCACCATGAAGTCCTGTACCGCGCCCGCCAGCACCACGCCGGCCAGTAGCCACAGGGTGCCCGGCAGATAGCCCATCTGCGCGGCCAGTACCGGGCCGACCAGCGGGCCGGCGCCGGCAATAGCGGCGAAGTGGTGGCCGAACAGCACGTAGCGGTTGGTCGGCACGTAGTTCAGGCCATCGTTATTAATGACCGCCGGCGTCGCGCGCGTTGGGTCAAGCTTCATCACCTTCTGCGCGATATACAGGCTGTAATAACGGTAGGCGACGAGGTACACGGAAACCGACGCGACGACGATCCACAGAGCACTGACGTGCTCACCGCGGCGCAACGCGACGACTGAGAGGCAAAATGCCCCGATGATTCCAAGAATCACCCAGGGTATGTGCTTGAGTAGTTTTTTGGTATCCATAGTAAAACCTGGCGTTAATTAGATTAATAATTGGCCGAAGCCGTCTGGTTTTGTGTTTGGGTTGGTGGAGGTATTGATTAGCTAGGCTAGCGTCGATCTTGCCAGAACTGCGCGCGCGTAAAGTTGGGTAAATGAGTGAGTGGTTGTATGGGGGGTTAAGCGGTCGCTAGCTGGGGTAAGCGGTTGGCTATGAAGTGAACAGGAGATAAATATGTGATTGAGATCACAGGGTATTATGACCGGGAAGATGGTCATGAAAGATAAGGCTCCTCCCCGGGCGGAGAGGAGCAGACGAGGCCATTACACCGCGACTTCCATTTCCATCATCACCGGATGGAAACGGCGTTTAAAGTAAATCAGGCCGTGCCCTTGCGGGCTCAGGGTAATATTGCGGATCTCCACCAGATACACCAGGTGGGTACCAATGGTTTGCACCTGGCTTATCTCGCCTTCGAGGCTGGCCAGCGAGCCTTTCAGCACCGGCTGCCCGAGCGCGCCCTGCTGCCAGCCGCTGAGGGCAAACCGTTCTTCCATCGTCACCCCGGTCATCCCGGCGAAGTGACGGGCCATGATTTCCTGCTCGTGGTTCAGCACGTTGATGCACAACTTGCCGTTGCCCTGAAAGACCGGGTTCATCGCGCTGTTGGCGTTGATACAAACCATTACCGATGGCGGCGTATCCGTCACCGAGCAAACCGCCGTGGCGGTAATGCCGCAGCGGCCTGCTTCGCCTGCGGTGGTGACAACGTTAACCGCCGCCGACAGGCTGGCCATGGCATCGCGAAAACGCAGGCGTTGTTCATCTAATTGCATTATGACCTCCCGCTGTGAATTACTTCAGCAGCTTATCCAACATGTTGATATCAGCGTTATTGTGCAGATGCGGCACCGTCCAGCCGTTCTGGTCGTACTCGGACAGGCAGCGGTCAACCATCGCCATCATTTTGTCCATATTGCCGGAGCTCTGCGCCTGGCGCAGACACTGCAGGCGAATTTCATCCTGGCTACCGGAGTAGTTGATTTCATACAGTTCATGACGGCCACCGAATTCGCTGCCGATCGCGTCCCACATTAGTTTGAGGATCTTGATACGTTCAACGTGATCCATACCGTTGGAGCCGCGCACGTACTTCGCCAGATACTGGTCGATCTGCGGGTTGTTCAGATCGCGGGCGCTGGACGGCAGATAAATTAGGCCGCTGGTGACGTTACGCTCGATGATGTTCTTGATCTTGGCGTAGGCCATCGGCGCCATCACGCGATAGGTCTGCAGCGCGGCGTGATCCGGCAGCCATGCGCCGTTGACCCACGGCGTCGCTTCCGAGCACATAGAATCGCTTAACGCCCAGAACATGTTGCGCCACGCCACCACTTCGCCAAGGTCGGCCTGCACGCCGCGGAATTCGAGGGTGCCGGTACATTCCAGAGAACGCTTCAGCAGGGCGGTGATAAAGTCCAGTTTTACCGCCAGGCGCACGCAGGCCTGCAGCGGGTACATGCGGGCGAAACCGCCTTCCATGGTCCAGCGGCGGCAGCGGTCGAAGTCGCGATAAATCAGTACGTTCTCCCATGGGATCAGCACCTTATCCATCACCAGAATCGCGTCGTTCTCGTCGAAACGGCTGGAAAGCGGATAGTCGTACGGCGAGCCGGTCGCACCGGCGACCATCTCATAGGAGGCGCGGGAGATAAGCTTGACGCCTTCGGCATCCATCGGCGCGACGAACATCAGCGCGAAGTCCGGGTTCTCGCCCATCACCTGCGCGGAGCCGAAGCCGATCATGTTGTAGTGGGTCAACGCTGAGTTGGTGGCGACCACTTTCGCGCCGCTGACGATGATCCCGGCATCGGTCTCTTTTTCCAGCTTGATGTAGACGTCCTTCACTTCATCGGCCGGCTTGTGGCGGTCGATCGGCGGGTTGACGATAGCGTGGTTAAAGTACAGGCCGGTTTCCTGAATGCGGGTGTACCAGTTGCGGGCGTTCTGCTCGAACTGGCCGTAAAACGCCGGGTTGGCGCCCAGCGCGCAGCCGAAGGCGGCTTTGTAGTCCGGGGTGCGGCCCATCCAGCCGTAGCTTAAGCGCGACCACTCGGCGATGGCGTCGCGCTGCTGGCGCAGATCGTCGGCGCTTTTCGCCACGCGGAAGAATTTATGGGTGTAGCCGCCGCTACCGGTATCGGTGCCCCAGCACAGGGAATCCTGCATCTCCGCTTTGTGCAGCGCATCGTACAGCTGAGCGACGGAAGCCGCGGCATTACGGAAGGCCGGATGCGTGGTGACATCCTTCACGCGCTCGCCGTAGATATAAATTTCGCGGCCATCCTGCAGGCTTTTTAAATACTCTTCGCCAGTTAACGGGCGTTTCGCGTCGGCGCGGAAATCTTCAGGTTTCATAGGGGCCTCTTCAGTATTTATCGGAATAATAATGTTAAATATATGTTTTGTTTTTGTTGTTTAATTGAAGCGGTTATTGCGCTTGTCGTGAAGGGACGTTTGCGACAACGGCGGGTACTTTTCAGGCGGGAGTGAATTTTGTGATCTCTGCAGCTTTTGGCGGGCGGCGCGGCGCTGACCCGCCCTATGGACCGTAGCCCCGGCAAGCGCGGCGCCGCCGGGGTATTACGACACCGGTACTTTTTGCGCCCGGTAACTGCTTGGCGAGCAGCCGACCTGGCGGCTAAAAAAGCGCGCAAAATAGGCGGGATCTTTAAACCCCAGTTGCCAGGCTATCTCATTGACCGCGCTATCGGAAAACAGCAGCAGCCGCTTCGCCTCGCGTAGCTGGCGGTCGAATATCAATCGCTTCGGCGGGCGGTTGGCGAAGCGGCGGCAGATATCGGTCAACCGCGATTCGGTCAGATGCAGCTCGTTGGCGTAATCCGGTACCGTCCAGTGTTGATGAAAGTGGCTGTCGATCATCTGGTTAAAGCGCTGGAATAATTTCAGCTCGCCGCGCATCCCGCTGGCGGCATGATCGTCGAGCCTGGCGTTGCGCAGCAGCAGGGTAAATACCGCCTGCGCCAGCAGCGCCAGGGTATGCTCGCGCCCCGGCAGCTGAGCGGTGGATTCGCGGCGAATCAGCTGCCAGTAGTGCGCCAGCGCCGCCAGCTCGTCGGGTTTATCCGCCAGCGACAGGCAGATCCCCGGCAGGCCGAAGGTCTCCCGCGTGCCGGGATAAAGCACCTCCAGCAGCGGCCAGATGAGTTCTTCGTGCACCGTCAACACGTGACCATCGCTATCGGACTCGGTAATAAAGGCGTGCGGCACCGAAGGCGGCGTTATCACAAACAGCGGCGCCTGCACCGAGTAGCGATGGTCATCAAGCTGCAGCTCAATCTGCCCGGTATCAAGAAAGTGCATCTGAAAATAGCGGTCGTGGCGATGCGCCTGCATGTCGCGGCCAAAAAAGGCCGCCATACGGGCAAACGACTGATAGTGCACCTCTTCGGTACCCAGGCTCTCGTCGTAATCTTTATTGATATCGATGTTGGCGATTGAATGCTGACACATACCCGCTCCTTAGTGGCCTTTTTGCGCCGCTAAGCCCGGCGCGGCGGCGGCATCATCGCGCTGGCTCATCGGAATGCGGGTGAGCACCAGCGCGCCGACGATTAGCAGCCCGGCGACAAACCACAGCCCGGAGCTAAAGCTGCCGGTGGTATCGCGCAAAATGCCGATCAACAGCGGGCTGACGGCAGAGCCGACGTTGCCGATGGCGTTGATCACCGCCAGCGCCACCGCGCGCGATTGCAGGCTGATCACCCGATCCGGGGTGGTCCAGAAAATGGCCATCGCGGTAAAGGATCCCACCGAGGCCATAACAATACCGATCAGTTGGATCAGGCTGTGGTGGGTTGCCGAAGCCAGCAGCCAACCCGCCGCGGCGAACAGGTAGGGCAGGATGGTATGCATCTTGCGCTCTTTGCGCCGGTCGGATCGGCGACTCCACCAGATCATGCCGAAGATGGTGCAGAACTGCGGGATCGCCGCCAGCAGGCCAATCATGATGTTGCTGCTGCCGGTGTTGAAGCTCTGCAGGATCTGCGGCGTCCAGATATTAATGGCGCTGAGGGTATTGGTCAGGCAGAAGTAGGCGAGGGTATACATCAGCACCGCCGGCGTCAGTACTTCACGCAGCGTGGAACGCGGCGAAGCCGGGACGATCGCCGCATGTTCCCGTTCGCGATCGATCATCGCCTTCAGCGCCTGTTTCTCTTCGTTGTCCAGCCAGTTGGCTTTATCCGGCGTGTCGTTGAGGAAGAACCAGGTGACGACGCCGAGTACCACCGACGGCAGGCCTTCCAGCAGAAACAGCCACTGCCAGCCTTTCAGGTTCCACAGGCCGTCGAGCGCCAGAATATAGCCGGAAAGTATCGAGCCGAGCATCATGGTCACCGGCATGGCGATCATAAACAGGGCGTTGGCGCGGGCGCGATGGTAGGCCGGAAACCACCAGGTCAGATAGACGAGGATCCCCGGCAGAAAGCCGGCCTCGGCGATGCCGACCAGCATGCGCAGGATGTATAGCGTATGTGGATTGGTGGCGAACATGGTACAGGTCGAGGCGATCCCCCAGACCACCATGATCCCGGCAATCCAGCGGCGCGCGCCGACTTTCGCCAGCATGATATTGCTGGGGATCCCGCACAGCACGTAGGTGACGTAGAACAGCGTCGCCGCCAGGCCGAACATGGTGGAGGTCAGGCCGAGATCTTTGCCCATCGTCAGGCCGGCGAAACCGATATTAATTCGATCCAAAAATGAGAAAACAAAGAGAACAAACAGGAAGGTGATCAGGCGGCGGAACAGCTTTTTGATCACCCGGTTTTCTACTTCAACGGCTTTATTATCATTGTGTTGCAGGGTAGAGGTAGTCATGTTGCGCTCCACATTATCCGTTCAATAGACGGATTTATTGTTATCGGTTGTGGTCGTTGCGGTGTGGGTAAAACGGGCCGCCAGCGCTTCTGCGCCGCGGGCCAGCAGAGTGGTATCGACGCCGACGGCGACGAACAGCGCGCCCAGTTCGAGATAGCGTTTCGCCAGCTGTTCATTGGCCATCAGGATCCCCGGCGCCTTGCCGGCCTGACGGATTTGCTGGATGGCATCTTCGATGGCGGCCTGCACTTCCGGGTGCTGCGGATTGCCGCCGTGGCCCATATCGGCGCTGAGATCCGCCGGACCGATAAACACGCCGTCCACCCCGTCGACATCGAGGATCTGCGGCAGATTTTTCAGCGCTTCGCGGGTCTCAATCTGTACCAGTACGCACATGGCGTCGTTGGCCCGGTGGATATAGTCCGGGACGCGATTCCAGCGCGAGGCGCGGGCCAGCGCGCTACCGACGCCGCGGATGCCGGCTGGCGGGTAGCGGGTGGATCTGACCGCCAGCCGCGCTTCTTCGGCATTCTGCACCATCGGCACCAGCAGGGTCTGTGCGCCGACATCCAGCAGTTGTTTAATTTGTACCGGATCGTTCCACGACGGTCGCACCACCGGCTGGCTGGGGTAGGGCGCAATGGCCTGAAGCTGGGCCAGCACCGTTTGTACATTGTTGGGCGCGTGTTCGCCGTCGATCAGCAGCCAGTCGAAGCCCGCGCCGGCCAGCAGTTCGGCGCTGTAGCTGCTGCACAGCCCGAGCCACAGGCCGATTTGCGGACGCCCGGCCTTGAGCGCCTCTTTAAATGCGTTGTTCATGTTGCTCTCCTCAAACAAAGCGGCAGCTGATGGCGCCCATGTTGCCGTAGTCGACGTGGAAGGTATCGCCCTTGCGCGCCGGGACCGGGCGGGTGAACGAGCCGCCGAGGATAATCTGCCCGGCTTCGAGCTGGACATCGTACGGCGCCAGCTTGTTGGCCAGCCAGGCCACGCCGTTGGCCGGATGATTAAGCACGCCCGCGGCGACGCCGGTCTCTTCAATCACGCCGTTGCGATACAGCAGGGCGGAGATCCAGCGCAGGTCGAGCTCGTCCGGTTTAATCGGCCGGCCGCCGAGGATCACCCCGGCGTTGGCGGCGTTGTCGGAGATGGTGTCGAACACTTTGCGCGGGCGCTGGGTTTCCGGGTCGATGTTGTGGCAACGCGCGTCGATAAGCTCAAGCGCCGGGATAACGTAGTCGGTGGCGTTGTAGACATCAAACAGCGTGCAGTTCGGGCCGCGCAGCGGTTTGGCCAGCACGAAAGCCAGCTCGACTTCGATACGCGGCACGATAAAGCGGTCGGTGGGAATATCGCTGCCGTCGTGGAAGAACATATCATCGAGCAGCGCGCCGTAGTCCGGCTCGCTGATCTGCGAACTGGCCTGCATCGCTTTAGAGGTCAGGCCGATCTTATGGCCTTTGAGCACGCGGCCTTCGGCGATCTTCATTTCGACCCACTCGCGCTGGACGGCGTAGGCGTCCTCAATGGTGATCGACGGATAATCCAGCGAGATCGCGCGGATCTGTTCACGCTGTTTTTCGGCCTGGTTCAGCCGCTGGGCAATCAGGGTCCGGGTCTGTTTATCGAGCATAGTGATTCCTGTGGCATTGTATTGCCGGATGGCGCTTCGCTTATCCGGCCTACAAATTCATGGCCGTTGTAGGCCCGGTAAGCGCAGCGCCACCGGGCAATTTGCACATTATTTAAATAACGCGTGCACGTTGTTCTGTTTGTAGTTCAGCGTCGGGTCGAGCTCTTCCATGGCGAACGACAGCGCCAGATAACGGCTCTCCATCAGCGCGGCAAAGTGGGCCTTGATCAGCGCGAACAGCATTTCGCCCACCTCCTGACGGCTCTCCAGGCTACGGCCGGCGCCGATCTTCAGGGTCATATGCACGAAGGCGTAATCATGCTTGCCGTCGGCCATCTGCCAGGTATCCAGCCAGTGGGCGCGGCTGCGAATACCGCCAATCGGAAAGATGCCGGTGGCGGCCAGCGCCTCGTTGACTTTGGCGAACAGCCCCGGTAAATCGGCCTGTTCGCGGATATTGTCGCTACACTCGGCGATAAAATGCGGCATTGGGCCTCCTTACGCCTGCGCCGGCAGCGGGAACACGGCGTTAACCTGGCCGGTACCGGAGCTGGCGAATAGCTCGGTGATAAACTCCACCTTGCCGTCGTATTTATCCCAACCCAGCAGGCCGAGCAGCATCACCGTGTCGTGCATGTTGCCTTCGCCGTAGCAGTAGTCGGCGTACTCCGGCAGCATGGTGCAGAACTCTTTGAATTTGCCTTCGCGCCACAGCTTCACCACGCGCTCATCCATCTGATGGTCAAACTCGCGGGTATAGCTGTTCATGCCCTCTTCGGCGCGCTGGTCGTCGATAAAGCGATGCGACAGCGAACCGCTGGCCAGCACCGCCACGGTGCCGTCATATTTGTCGATGGCCTTGAGGATGGCCTCGCCCAGCTTGCGGCTGTCGGCAAAATCGTGAACGGTACAGAAGGCGGAAATGGACACCACTTTGAAATGCTTATCGCTATTCATGTAGCGCATCGGCACCAGGGTGCCGTATTCCAGCTTCAGGCTCGGAATATTGTGCGCTTTGGCGCGTACGCCAAGCTTGACGGCCTCGTCGGCAATCAGGTGACCCAGTTCCGGGTTGCCGTCGTAGTCGTAGGTCATGTCGCGAATAAAATGCGGCAGTTCGTTACTGGTGTAGACGCCCTGGAAATGGTCGGCACAGTTGATGTGGTAGGCGCTGTTGACCAGCCAGTGGGTGTCGAACACGATAATGGTATCGACGCCCATTTCACGGCAGCGCTTGCCAATTTCTTTATGTCCGTCGATCGCGCCCTGACGGCAGCCGTGGTTTTTCCCCGGCAGCTCAGACAGATACATCGACGGCACGTGAGTGATTTTTGCTGCTAACGCTAACTTACCCATATCAGACTCCCCATTTCGGGATCGGATGGTCGCCCATCGAGATGCAGACGTTTTTCATTTCGGCGAACACTTCAAAGCTGTACTCGCCGCCTTCGCGGCCGGTGCCGGAGGCCTTCACGCCGCCGAACGGCTGACGCAGGTCGCGCACGTTCTGGGTGTTGACGAACACCATCCCGGCTTCAATACCGCGCGCCAGACGCAGCACTTTGCTGACGTCCTGGGTCCAGATGTACGACGCCAGGCCGTATTCCACATCGTTGGCCAGGCGCAGCCCTTCCGCTTCGTCTTTGAACGGCAGCAGGCAGGCGACTGGGCCAAAAATCTCTTCCTGGGCGACGCGCATGCGGTTGTCGACATCCGCCAGTACCGTCGGGCGCAGGAAGTTGCCGGCTTTCAGATGCGCCGGCAGATCGGACGGCTTATCCGCGCCGCCGGCCAGCAGGGTGGCCCCCTCTTCGATACCGAGGCGAATGTAGCCGGACACTTTCTCCCAGTGCTGCTTGCTAATCAGCGCGCCGACCTGGGTATTCGGATCGGTCGGATCGCCTACGCGCAGGCGGTTGGCGCGCTCGGCGAAGCGCTTGACGAACTCCGGATAAATACTCTGCTGAATGAAAATGCGTGAACCGGCGGTGCAGCGTTCGCCGTTGATCGAGAAAATGGTGAACAGCGCGGCGTCGAGCGCGCGCTCAATATCGGCGTCTTCAAAAATCAGCACCGGCGATTTTCCGCCGAGCTCCATGGAGTACTTTTTCAGGCCGGCGTTCTTCATAATGTTGCGGCCAGTGGCGGTGCCGCCGGTGAAGGAAACGGCGCGCACATCATGATGGCGTACCAGCGCGTCGCCAGCGGTGGCGCCATAGCCCTGCACCACGTTGAGCACGCCAGCCGGGATCCCGGCTTCCAGCGCCAGTTCGCCCAGACGATCGGCGGTCAGCGGCGACAGCTCGGACATTTTCAGCACCGCGGTATTGCCCAGCGCCAGGCACGGCGCCACCTTCCAGGTTGCGGTCATAAACGGCACGTTCCACGGCGACACCAGCGCGCAGACGCCAACCGGCTGCACGAGGGTGTAGTTAAGCATCTTGTCGTCGACCGGATAGGTCTTGCCGTTCATCTGCTGGCATACTTCGGCGAAAAATTCGAAGTTATGCGACGCCCGCGGGATCAGCACGTTTTTGGTCTGGTGGATAGGCAGGCCGGTATCGGCGGTTTCCATCGCCGCGATCTCCGGGACGTTCTGATCGATCAAATCGCCCAGGCGGCGCATCAGGCGCGCGCGCTCTTTCATCGGCAGGTTAGCCCACTTCGGGAAGGCCTCTTTCGCCGCCGCTACCGCCTGGTTGATTTCGGCTTCGCCGCCGGAGGCGACTTCAGCCAGTACCTCGCCGGTGGCCGGGTTGGTGGTATGAAAATAGTCTGCGCCGGCAACGTTTTTACCGTTGATCCAATGGTTAATCTTTTTCATGACAGTGTCTCCTCATACGCTTGCTGGCTGATGATATGGTTGACCAGGCGGCCCACGCCCTCGACTTCAACGATCACCTCATCGCCCGGCACCACATCGGATAGCCCTTTCGGCGTGCCGGTGGCGATCATGTCGCCCGGTTGCAGGGTCATAAATTCGCTTAAATAAGCGATGAGGAACGGGATGCTGAAGATCAGATCGGCGGTGGTGCCCTGCTGGCGCAGTTCGCCGTTGACCCAGGTACGCAGGGCCAGATTATGCGGATCCGGGATCGCCTCTTTGGCGACGATCCACGGGCCGATCGGCGTCAGGGTGTCGCGGCTTTTCACCCGCAGGTTCGGGCGGTAGTAGTTTTCCAGATAGTCGCGGATCGCGTAGTCGTTGCACACGGTATAGCCAGCGACATAGTCCATGGCCTCGGCTTCGCTGACGCGGCGCGCGGTTTTCCCGATCACCACCACCAGTTCGGCTTCGTAGTGCATGTATTCGACGTTATCTGGGCGTACCGACTGCTGCTGGTGGCCAATAAAAGTGTTCGGCGCTTTGATGAACACCAAAGGCTCGGTTGGCGGTTTAAACTCCAGCTCGCTGGCGTGGTCGGCGTAGTTGAGCCCCAGCGCGAACAGCGTGCCGTCGGCGGGCGGCAGCCAGCGGAATTCGCCTTCTTTCAATACCGTGCCATCGGGCAGGCGCACCTGGTCGCGTTCATCGACCAGCACGTCGCGTACCTGTCCCTGCCATTCAATACGTGCCTGTTTCATGCCAGCTCTCCTTCTGCGACAACCGGGTTTTCGAGCGCCGGGAAACCGTCGGCGAGAATACGTACGCGGTCGCCGGGGCGCAGCGTGACGCGGGAGTGGGGCGTGCCGATAAGGATCGCGTCGCCGGGATTGAGGGTAGCGAACTCGCTTAAGGCGCTCAGCAGCTGCGCGGCGTTACGCTGCAGATCGCCGGTATGCCAGCTATCCGCCTCGCGGCCGTTGATTTCGGTGATGATGGTCAGGTTATCGACGTTGCGCACCGCCGACAGCGCGCCGATGGGGCAGAAGCCATCACGGCATTTGGCCTTGATCGCCGGGCGATAAAAACTCTCTTCCGGCAGGCTAACGTCGTTAGCCAGCGCGTAGCCGGCGATATAGTTCGCCGCCTCTTCCGCCGCCACTTTACGCGCGGTTTTGCCGACAATCAGCGCCACCGTCGCGCCGCTTTGTACGGTCTCGCCCTGCGGATGGGGAATGGCTTCGCCATCGCCAATCACGGTATTACGGGGTTTGATGAACCAGACCGCGGTTTTCGGCGGCGTCTTGTAGGGGGCCTGTTGAAACGCTTCGCGCCAGGCGTCGAGCTGGCTGCGATGATTGAGCGCAACGGCGAAGATGGTACCTTTCATTCACCACTCCTCTGGTACTGATTTCGGATTCGAAGGGATTTCATTAATATGTTAATGATCATCTTTTATTCTTTGCGCGAAGGTTTGGCAAATAGAAGTGAATGTTTTGTGATCGGATTAACACAATATTTACATGTTTTTTATTTATATCTTATATATCAACTATATATATTTATTTTTGATAGCGACTGGTACTTTTCAGGTGCAGAAACCGGTTGTACATGGCAGGATTAGGGCTAATTATTAAATTGTTAATAAGTTTTGGTGAGCGTTGTTGAGGGGATACCATGCATGATTCATTAACCATTGCGCTGCTGCAGGCGCGAGAAGCGGCGATGGGCCATTTCCGGCCGATCGTTAAACGCCACAACCTGACCGAACAGCAGTGGCGTATTGTGCGTATCCTTGCGGAAAACCCATCGATGGATTTTCACGACCTGGCCTGGCGTGCCTGCATTTTGCGCCCCAGCCTGACCGGGATTTTGACGCGCATGGAACGCGACGGTTTAGTGCTGCGCTTAAAACCGGTCAACGATCAGCGCAAGCTCTACCTGTCGTTAACGCCCGCCGGGCTGGCGCTGTATGAGAGCGCCCAGGCGCAGGTGGAAGAGGCCTACCGGCAGATAGAAGCGCAGTTTACGGCGGAAAAGATGCGCCAGCTGACCACGCTGTTGGAGGAGTTTATTGCGCTTGGCGTCCCTGCCGCGCGCGGTGATGAAGAAGAGTAGCGGTTACGGCTCGGCGCTCGGCCGGGCGAGGGCAATAAGCGTTTCCGCGCGGGCGGGGGCCAGCGGTTCTCTTGGCTGCGGCAGCGGCCAGCCGTACAACCAGCGGGCGCTGGCGGCGCAGGTGCGCCCCTGACAGGCGCCCATTCCGCAGCGCAGGTTAAGTTTGGCCTGCGGCCAGCCTCCGGCGGCGTCAACGTCGCCGCAGCGTACATCTTCGCATCGGCACAGCAGGCTTTCCGGCGTCGCGGCGTTTTTCAAGGACTCCCTCAGCCGGAAGGTACGGTTGATTGCTTCGGCGAAGCGCTGCCAGCGGGCGCGACGGGCAAAAATCGCCTGCGCTTGATGGCTGGCCCCGGCGGCGGCAAAACCGGCGATTTCGCCCTCCGCCAGCGCCAGTTCGCTACCGCCGAAACCGGTGCACTCGCCGGCGGCGTAGATATCCTCGATGCTGGTCTGCTGCCAGCGGTTAACCTGTATCGCCTCCTGCGCCGTGGCGCAGCCGAACAGCAGCGCCGTCTCGATATTGGGTATCAGCCCGTAGCCGATAGCCAGCCGATCGCAGGCGATAGTCCACTCGACGCCGCGCTGGCGAAGCGTAACGGCTTCCAGCCGCGTTGTACCGTGAGCGCGGATCGCCTGCGCGCCGCTAAGATAGCCTTTCGGGGCCAGCGTCGCTAACTGGCGCAGCTTCTGCGGCCAGCGCCACAGACCGCTGGCGAAGCGCAGCAGCGCCGGGAGCGGCGCTTGCTCAATGATATTCGTCACTTCGCCTCCGGCCTTGTTCACCGTATCCGCCACCGCCAGCAGTAGCGGACCGCTGCCGGCAATCACCACCTTTTCACCTTTCAGCGACAGCCCCTGTTTGATTTGCGCCTGTAGGCCGCCCGCGCCGGTCACGCCGGGTAAGGTCCAGCCGGGAAAGGGCAGCGACAGCTCGCGCGCGCCGCAGCAGAGGATCAGTTTCTGCCAGTAAACCACGCCGCCGCCGTCGGCGGTTTCAAACAGCACGCTGTGCGAGGAGGGGCGGGCAATCAGCCGCGCGCCGTTCACTACCCGGATGGCGGCAGACGCGGCGATGGCGTCGCGGTAGCGCCGGGCCAGGGCGGGCAGCGTCGCCTGCGGACCCGCGCGCCAGATTTGTCCGCCAGGGGCGGGGTTATCGTCGAGGATGATGACCTGTTTATCGCAGGCGGCGGCGGAGAGCGCGGCCGCCATGCCGGCGGGGCCGGCGCCGAGGATTAAAATGTCACAGCGCAGCGTGTTCATCGCGGCTCCTTTCTATTTGCATACCGGCCCGGCACAGGGTCTGGCAGGCCAGCACCCGTAGGCCATCGACGGCGATCCGGCACTCCTGGCAGACGCCCATGCCGCAAAACGGCGCGCGGAGCTCGCCGTTAACCGCCTGGCGGGTGGTGGGGTCGCCGGTCAACGCCAGCGCCGCCGCCACGCTGATCCCTTCCGGCACCGTCAGAGGCTGGCCATCGACGGTGATGTTGAGAGTGGCCTTCATGCAATCGCCTCCTGTTGACACAAACGAGCCGGGAGCCAGACGTCGGGCGCCAATGGGCAGCGTTCATCGAGGATCTGCGCCGCCAGCAGTTCGGCCGTGGCCGGAGCGGTGGTGACGCCCAGCCCTTCATGGCCCAGCGCTAACCATACGCCACGGCGAGCGGGGTGCGGGCCGATCAGCGGGTTGCCATCCTGCGAGGCGGCGCGCAGACCGCTCCAGCAGCGGATAATATTCAACGTCGCCAGCGACGGCACGAAGTGGCGGGCGCGATCGAGCATCTGCGCCAACAGGGGCAGATCCAACTCGCGCTCGCGGTTATCAAACTGACGCGAAGAGCCAATCAGCAGTTGGCCGGTGGGCCGCGGCTGAAGGTTAAACGCCACCGAGGTGCCGCCGCCGTGGGCGCTGGCGCCGTAGCCCAGTTCAACCAGCTGGTGCTGCACTAGCGGCCGGTAGCGATCGGTTATCGCCAGTTGGCCTTTTTTCGGTCGCAGCCAGTTTTCCGCTAACAGCACATTGGCTTCAAGGCCACAGGCCACCACGATCGCCCGCGCCTGTAGCCGTTGGCCGCTGGCGAGCAGCACCTGCGGCTCTTCAATCGTCTGTACGCTATCGCGCAGGCAGGTAAGATGGTCTCCGGCATCGATAATCAACCAGCGGGCGACGTTCGGCGCGTAGACGATGCCATCGCCCGGCACCCATAGCCCGCCGGCCAGCCCGCCGCGCAGCAGCGGCTCGCGTCCGGCGATCTGCTGCGGAGTCTGGAGTTCGCTGTGCACCTGATGGCCGGCCATCCGCCGCTGTTTTTCGTCGGCGACGGCCCTCTCTTCTTCGCTTTCCGCCAGCCACAGCGTGCCGCAGCCGCGCCAGGCGCAATTGTCGGGCATCCGCGGCGTGATAGCGCGCCAGCGTTCCAGCGACCACGCCGACAAGGCAAGCTCGGCGGGGTCATCATCCATGCACACCAGATGGCCCATACCGGCCGCCGTGGCGCCGGGCTGACCGTTATCGATAAGCGTCACGCTCTGCCCCCGCTTCGCCAACTGCCACGCGCAGGCGGCGCCGATGATCCCGGCGCCGATCACGATGACATCGCTCTGTTTCACTGCGCGATCCCCCAGCAGAAGGGATCGTCAGGGTTGAGGATCAATTGGTTATCGCCGCAGACCCAGGCTTCGCCGCGGATCGTTGGGATGATGCCTTCAGCGGTGCGCTGGTAGCTGGCGGTAAACTGGCTGCCGATGATGCTGGCCTGACGCCATATTTCCCCCTGCTGCAGCTTGCCATCCTGCGCCAGACAGGCCAGCTTGGCGCTGGTGCCGGTACCGCACGGCGAGCGATCCCAGGCCTTTCCCGGGCAGAGTACGAAGCTGCGGCTGTCGGCGGTATCGTCATCGGCGAAGAGTTCGATATGGTCGATAACGCCGCCGTCGTCGCCGCGGATCCCCGCTGCTTCCAGCCCCTCGCGCACTGCCCAGGCGTAGTCGGTGAGCTGTGGAATTTGTTCGGGGGTAATGGCGAACGGGTGGTCGTTAATCAGGAAAAACCAGTTGCCGCCCCAGGCAATATCGCCGATGACGGGACCCAGCGCGGTTTCAACGCGGATCTGTTTTTTCCAGCGACGGGCCGGGACGTTTTGCACCGATACGCTGCCATCGTCGTGCAACGTCGCGCTTACGTCGCCGACCGGCGTTTCAATCAGGTGTACGCCGGGCTTGATACGCCCAAGCCAGGCCAGCGAGGCGATAAGCCCGATAGTGCCGTGGCCGCACATATTCAGAAAACCGGCGTTGTTGAAGAAAATCACCCCAGCGGTAGCCGCCGCCGAGACCGGTTTGCACAGCAGCGCGCCGACCAGTACGTCATTGCCGCGCGGTTCGAGAATGGCCGCCTGACGCCAATGGTCGAAGTCGCGGGCGAAGCGGTCGCGGCGCTCCGCCATGCTGCCGTCGCCGAGGCCGGGGAAGCCGTCAACGATCAGGCGGGTCGGTTCGCCGCCGGTATGTGAATCGATAGCTCTCAGCGTAATAGGGGGGCGTGGCGCGGTCATCAGACTCTCCGGAAGTTAACAACATGTTTCATCATGCTGGCGCAACCTTTCCCGGCCTGCTTGAGCGCTTTCGTCAGAGAAAATGACGAAATCTGCATAGTACTGAGCGCGGTATATTTCTATTTCACATAGTTATTTCTTATTAATCATTTGTTTAATGCTGTGGTAAACCGAAAGTGACCATTGCGCCAGTGGCTAAATCAGGGGAAGGCGTAAAGCGGATCCAGGATCGCAAATCCAGCGCTTGCTGCTTGTGGTGTTAACGGAAAGTGAATAAATATCCCTCGGTCACTTACCATGAGGAGGCCTTATGATCGGTGTTTCTGATGCGGCGCCGCCGCGCGCGGTTAACCAACCTGAGCTGGCCGTCGATGAGCTGAGCCAGATCTGCGAAGGGCTGGCGCGCCAGCGGCCGGAAAATATGCCGGCGCTGCTGAATGCGCTGGCGCTGATTGCGCCCCTGCTCAATGCCATTCCTAATGTGGTCTTTTTTATCAAAGATCGCCAGGCGCGTTATTTGTTGGCGAACCTGACGCTGGCCCGCCGCTGTGGTTTCAAAAGCGTCTCCTCGCTGCTGGGCAAAACCTCCGCCGATGTCTTTCCTTCCGCGCTGGGTCAGGGTTATACCGAGCAGGATCTTCGGGTACTACGGGAAGGCGTGACCCTGCGCGATCAGCTGGAAATGCATCTCTACAATGGCCGCGAGCGCGGCTGGTGCCTGACGCAGAAATTGGCGCTACGCGATATCAGCGGCCAGGTGATCGGCATGGCCGGGATCTCGCACGATCTGCAGGAGGCCCACGCCCGCCATCCGGCATGGCAGCGGCTGGCGATCGTCGACGATCATATCCGCCGCCACTATCACCGGCCGATCGCCATGGAAGAGTTAACCGCCTTAAGCGGGATGTCGATTGCGCAGATCGAACGCTACTGCAAGCGGATCTTTCATCTCACCCCGCGGCAGATGATCCATAAAGTGCGGCTGGAAAAAGCCACCGAACTGCTGGCTGGCGATACGCCGATTACCGATATCGCCCTGCAGTGCGGCTATACCGATCACAGCGCTTTTAGCCGCCAGTTCAAGGCGATGACCGGCTCGACGCCGCGCGATTTTCGCCTCACGCTGCTCGGATAAACGCTGGCTCACACTTTTGCCGACTGTGCTAATTTCGTCATCGTATTGAGGGAAAACCGACAAGCCGCCGGTTCCGCGACACGTCAATCTGTCAGTGAATATTCACCATTCATTCACTTTGACTTAACAAAATGACGACAAGGAACCGAGCATGAGCAAAAAAGCGATTCACTGGAGCGGCGTATTCCCGGCGGTCAGCACGCAGTTTCGTAGCGACTACTCCCTCGATTTAGACGCCACTCACGCGGTGATGAAAAACCTGGTGAAAGATGGCGTTTCCGGGCTGGTGGTGTGCGGAAGCGTAGGTGAAAACACCTCGCTGAGCACCGATGAAAAACTGCAGATTATCGAGGTGGCGAAGGATGCCGCCGGCGGCAAAATTCCGGTCATCGCCGGGGTGGCCGAGTTCACCACCGCCTTTGCCCAGAAAATGGCGAAAGAGGCGGAGCGCGTCGGCGTCGACGGGATCATGGTGATGCCGGCGCTGGTCTACTCCTCAAAACCACATGAAACCGCGGCCCACTTCCGCAGCGTGGCGAGCGCTACCGACCTGCCGATTATGGTCTACAACAACCCGCCGATTTACAAAAACGACGTGACGCCGGACATTCTCGCCACCCTGACCGACTGCGACAACATCGTCTGCTTTAAAGACTCCTCCGGCGATACCCGCCGCTTTATCGACCTGCGTAACACCGTTGGCGACCGCTTCGTGCTGTTTGCCGGGCTGGATGACGTGGTGGTGGAAAGCATCGCCGTCGGCGCGGAAGGCTGGATCTCCGGGATGTCCAACGCCTTCCCGCGCGAAGGGGAAACGTTATTCCGTCTCGCCCGTCAGCAGCGTTACGAAGAGGCGATGGCGCTGTACCGCTGGTTCATGCCGCTGCTGCATCTCGATGCGCGTCCGGATCTGGTGCAGTGCATCAAGCTGTGTGAAGAGTTGCTGGGTCGCGGCAGCGCCATCACTCGTCCGCCGCGTCTGGCGCTGGAAGGCGAAACGCGCCAGCAGGTAGTGGCGATCGTTGAACAGGCGCTGGCGACTCGTCCGACGCTGCCGGATGTCGGCCTCTGAGCACAGGAGTCAATATGAATGCATCTCAGACCACGGCGGGACGGCAGTTTATTGCCGGACGCCGCATTGCCAGCGGTGAGGCGACGCTATTGAGCCTGCGGGCGGTGGACGGCGAAGCCACCGGCCACCGCTTTTATCCGGCTTCACGCGAGGAAGCCGCTCAGGCCGCAGAAGCCGCGCAGCAGGCCTTTGCCGTCTATTCACAAACCACGCCGCAGCAGCGGGCGCGCTTTCTCAACGCCATTGCTGATGAACTGGATGCGCTGGGCGAGGCGTTTTTTGTTATCGCCGGACAGGAGACCGCGCTGCCGCTGGCGCGGCTGCAGGGTGAACGGGCGCGCACCAGCGGCCAGCTGAGAATGTTTGCTGGCGTGATCCAGCGCGGCGATACCTTCGCCGCCCGTATTGATACCGCCTTAGCCGACCGTCAGCCGCTGCCGCGCCCGGACCTGCGCCAGTATCAGCAGGCGTTAGGGCCGGTGGCGGTGTTTGGCGCCAGCAACTTTCCGTTGGCCTTTTCCACCGCCGGCGGCGATACCGCCTCGGCGCTGGCGGCTGGCTGCCCGGTGGTGGTGAAGGCCCATCCGGGCCATATGGCCACCGCCGAGCTGACCGCTGAAGCGATCGTCCGGGCGGTGGTGCGGTGCGGTTTACCCGGCGGCGTATTCAATATGATTTTCGGGACCGATATTGGCGCCGAATTGGTCCGCCATCCGGCGATTCAGGCCGTTGGCTTTACCGGTTCGCTGGCCGGTGGTAAGGCGCTGTATCAGCTGGCGCAGCAGCGCCCGCAGCCAATCCCGCTGTTTGCTGAAATGTCGGCGATTAACCCATTGATTATTCTGCCGCAGGCGCTGCAAACGCGGGCCGAGGCGCTGGCAAACGAGCTGGTGGCGTCATTCACCCTCGGCGGCGGCCAGTTCTGTACCCGTCCGGGGCTGATTCTGGCGCTGCGCGGCGCCGGGCTGGAACGCTTTAAGTCGGCGCTGTGCGCGGCGGTAGCGGGCTCCCCGCCGCAGGTATTGCTCAATGCGCCGACCCTTCAGCACTACCGCCAGGGCGTGGCGGCGCTTGCGGCGCACCCGCGTATCGAGAAGCTGGCGAACGGCATCGCCGCCGGCGCCGGGCAGGCGCAGACCCTGCTATGGCAGGCTCAGGTCGAGGATCTGCTGGCGCAGGATACGCTGCTGCAGACCGAAGTTTTCGGCCCGCTATCGCTACTGGTGGAAGTGGACGACGTGGCCCAGCTGCAGGCGGTGGTGAAAGCGCTGCAGGGGCAGCTCACCGCGACGCTGCATGCCGAGGCGGATGATGGCCCGCTGGCGGCGAGCCTGCTACCGCTGCTTTGCGAAAAGGCCGGACGGGTACTGTTTAACGGTTATCCCACCGGCGTGGAAGTGTGCGATGCGATGGTCCACGGCGGCCCGTGGCCGGCGACCACCGACGCGCGCGGGACTTCGGTTGGCAGCCGGGCGATTGAACGCTTTCTGCGCCCGGTCTGTCTGCAGAACGCGCCCGCCGCCCTGTTACCGCCGGCGCTGCAGGATGCGAACCCTTTGAACCTGCTGCGCCTGGTCAACGGCCAGTGGACCCGGGAAGCGATTTCCTCCTCTCATTGACGCAAGGGCATCACCATGACCATTCACTCTACGCATAACAGTCAAACCCGCGTTGCAGAGTCGGGTAAGTTTAAAAAACAGCTGACCCTAACGGATCTCACGTTTATCGGCCTGGGCGCGATTTTCGGCTCCGGATGGTTATTCGCCGCCAGCCACGTGGCCTCCATCGCCGGTCCGGCCGGGATCGCGTCGTGGGTGATCGGCGGTTTTGCAGTATTGCTGTTGGGGATTGTCTACTGCGAACTGGGGGCGGCGCTGCCGCGCGCCGGCGGCATTATTCGCTACCCGGTCTTTTCCCACGGCGAGCTGATGGGCTATCTGCTGGGGTTCATCACCCTGATCGCTTTCTCCAGCCTGATCTCGATTGAAATCGTCGCCGCCCGGCAATATGCCGCGGCCTGGTTTCCGGCGTTGACCCAGCCGGGTTCCAGTTCGCCGACGCTGCTGGGGTGGGTGGTGCAGTTCCTGCTGCTCTGTTTCTTCTTTGCGCTGAACTACTACAGCGTCAAGACCTTCGCCCGATCGAACAACTTCATCAGCGTGCTCAAGTTTCTGGTGCCGCTGCTGGTGGTGGTGACGCTATTCGCCTTCTTTAAACCGGAGAACCTGCACGCTCAGGGTATTGCGCCATTCGGCATGTCCGGGGTGGAAGCGGCGATCAGTGCGGGGGGAATTATCTTCGCTTATCTGGGATTGACGCCGATTATCTCGGTAGCCAGCGAAGTGCAAAAGCCGCAGCGCACTATCCCTATCGCGTTGATTTTATCAGTGGTGCTGTCGACGATTATCTACGTGCTGCTGCAGCTGGCGTTTCTTGGCAGTATCCCCACCGAGATGCTAAGCGGCGGTTGGGCCGAGGTGAGCAAACAGTTCTCGCTGCCGTATCGCGATATCGCTATTACCCTCGGCATGGGCTGGCTGGCCTTTATGGTGATAAGCGATGCGATCATCTCCCCGAGCGGCACCGGCAATATCTATATGAACGCGACGCCGCGGGTGATCTACGGCTGGGCGAAGGCGGGTACCTTCTTTAAAGCCTTTACCCATATTGATAAAGAGTCAGGTATTCCGCGCCCGGCGCTATGGCTGACTTTTGGACTGTCGATTTTCTGGACGCTGCCGTTCCCATCCTGGGAACAGCTGATTAGTGTGGTGTCGGCTGCCCTGGTGCTGAGCTACGCCATCGCCCCGGTAACCGCCGCCGGGCTGCGCCGCAACGCGCCGGATCTGCCGCGGCCGTTCCGCGTGCGCGCCTTCGGCATCATCGGCCCGGTATCGTTTATGATCTCGGCGCTGATTGTCTACTGGTCCGGCTGGAATACGCTCTCGTGGCTGTTGGGGCTGCAAATCGTGATGTTTGTCGTCTATGTGATGTGCAAAGGTAAGGTGCCGGAACATACCGTGAGCCTGGCGCAGCAGGTGAAATCGTCGCTGTGGCTGATCGTTTTTTATGCGTTGATTATCCTCTTTTCCTGGCTGGGCAGCTTCGGCGGGCTTAATGTCATAGGTCACCCCTGGGATACGGTGCTGGTGGCGGCGATGTCGTTGGGGATTTACTACTGGGGCGCGCGCAGCTGCCTGCCGCAGGCTAACTTTAGCGGAGACGAAGAAGAGTAAAGGAGAACAGTATGGAGTCGGTAACTCTATCGTTACCTGAAGCTTATGACCTGGCGCTGGAGGTACTCAGCGCCAATGGATTTAGCGCCGACCACGCGGCGGCCATTGCACGTAATGTGGCCGCCGGGGAGCGCGACGGCTGCGCTTCCCACGGCCTGTGGCGGCTGTTGGGCATTGTCGATACCTTGCGTAAAGGCAAGGTATCGCCTGATGCCGAGCCGCAAATCCACGATCAGGCGCCGGCGATTGCGCGGGCGGACGCCGGCGGCGCTTTTTCGCTGCTGGCCTACGAGCGCGCGCTGCCGTTACTGCTGGAGAAGGCGCGGCACAGCGGCATTGCGGCGTTGGCGATTAACCGCTGCGTCCATTTTTCCGCGCTGTTTGCCGATATTGAGCCGTTGACCGAGGCAGGGCTGGTGGGGCTGTCCTGCACGCCAAGTCACGCCTGGGTCGCCCCGGCGGGCGGCACGCGTCCGCTGTTCGGCACCAACCCTATCGCCTTTGGCTGGCCGCGGCGGGATAAGCCGCCGTTTATTGTTGATATGGCGACCAGCGCCGCGGCGCGCGGCGAGATACAGCTGCATCAGCGCGCCGGCAAAGCGCTACCTGAAGGGTGGGGAATCGACAGTCAGGGACAGCCAACGACCGATGCCGCAGAGGTGCTGAACGGCGCGATGTTAACCTTTGGCGGCCATAAGGGCTCGGCGCTGGCGGCAATGGTTGAGCTGCTGGCCGGGCCGCTTATTGGCGATATGACCAGCGCCGAATCGCTGGCGTGGGATAACGGCGCGGGCGGTCTCCCCTACGGCGGCGAGCTTATCCTGGCGCTGGATCCGCAGCGCTTTCTCGGCGCGCAGGCACCAGAGCAGCTGGCGCGCGCCGAAACGTTGTTCAATGCGATGCAGGATCAGGGGGCGCGGCTGCCGGGCGAGCGGCGTTTCGCCTGCCGCCAGCAGAGTGAGCGGCAGGGGGTCGTCATCAGCCGTTCATTGCATGATGAGATTTGCGCCTTGCGCCAGGGCGGGTAAGGCGCAGCCGCCATCCGGTACATTCCCCGGCTTGCGCTACGCTTAGCCGGGCTACCGAACGTCGCGGGTTGTGTAGCCCGGGTAAGGCGCGAAGCGCCGCCACCCGGGATATCTGTCAAAACAGCGTGTCGAGCTCGTCCAGCACGTTGTAGTCGTCATCGACCAGCAGCAACGTCTTCCACTTATCAAAGGTCAGACACGGGTGCGAGGTGCCGAACAGCAGAATATCGCCGACCTGCACATCGCTGCCCGGCGCCAGGCGCAGCATGCAGTGCTGATCCATGATGCCGATACTGACGATCGACTCCGCGCGCAGCGCTAACTGCTGGCCGTTACGATAATGGGCGATCGGCTGCGGCAGCCCGGCGTCGAAAGCGCAGTCGCGCTTGCCGAAATTCACCACTGCGCGATCCGCCTCTGGCACCGATTGCACCATCGCCATCAGCTCCAGCGCTGAAGTGAGATCGCCGGCGAGATCGCAGGCAATCGGATCGCGTGCGATCAGCTCTTGTTGTGCGAGATCGTAGATCCCGCGATCGTGGGTGATATAACAGCCAGGGCGGATGACGATACGGCAGCGGCGCGGTTTTGCCGCCGCCAGCCAGATGTTGCACACCACGTCATACCAGACGGTGCCCGCGCCGGTGAGAATAAATTCGCCGTCAACCAGCGGCTCCATGCGGCAGGCAAGCGCCGCGGCCTGTTGTAATAACGCTTCTACCTGCGGCTGCGGATCGTCGCCGTGCAACACTCCTTCATACAATTCCAGTCCGCGTAGCCGTAACCCCGGCAGGTCGCTTACCCGCTGCGCCAGCGCCAGCGCGTCATCGACGCTACGACAGCCGCAGCGCCCGCCCGGCACGCCAAGTTCAATCAGCACATCCAGCGTTTGTCCCTGGGCGGTGAAGAAAGCGGAGAGGGTGCGCACGTTGGCCTCGCTATCGACGCAGCAGATAAAATCTACTGCCCGATAGTGGGCTTTTAGCTGCGCGACCACCTGCATATTGGCCTTGCCGACCAGCTGATTGACCATCAGGACGCGTTGGATGCCGCTGGCCATCGCCGCGCTGGCCTGCCAGGCGCTACCCACGCCGATCCCCCACGCTCCCGCTCGCTGCTGCGCCTGAAATATCCATGGCGTCATTGTCGTTTTACCATGCGGCGCCAGCGACACGCCGCGGGCGTCGGCATAGCGCTGCATCCATGAAATATTGTTTTCCAGCGCCGACTTTTTTAACAGCGCGGCGGGCAGACAGACCTCTTCCGCCAGCAGATTAGCCGGCGCGGACATGAGGGCGGATTTGTGCGGGATGAGCGGTGCTGAATGGTATTTCATAACACTATCCTTTCAGGGTTTATAATCGGTTAGTCGCTGGGTATCATTTATAACTATTTGATAAATATATTTTTAATATAAAAATGTTATTTTTTTTGAATAAAAGTATCACAAAATGATCTGGGTTTTGCGTAGTTTTCCACTGTTTTTTGCGCTTGTAAATGGTTAACTTATCGGCATGTCGAAAGGGAGTAATTGCTATGAAAGTTGACTGGCTTTTCAAAAACGTCACGGTGATCGACGGGAGCGGCGGGCCGCAATACCGTGCCGATGTGGCGGTGAAGGGCGACCGAATAATCGCTATCGCCCCGGCGCTGGACGTCGCGGCGGAGCAGGAAATTGATGGCCAGGGGCGGGTACTGGCGCCGGGCTTTATTGATGTGCATACCCATGATGATATCAACGTTATCCGCATGCCTGAGTACTTGCCGAAGCTCAGCCAGGGGGTGACGACGGTGATCGTCGGCAACTGCGGGATTAGCGCGGCGACCGCCACTATGCGCGGCGAAGTGCCGGACCCGATGAATCTCCTCGGCGAGCAGCAGCACTTTATCTATCCCACCGTGGAGGCTTATGCCCATGCGGTTGAAGCGGCGCGGCCGTCGCTGAATGTTGGCACGTTAATCGGTCACACCGCGCTGCGCAATAACCATATGGACGATCTGTTTCGTCCGGCGAACGAGACGGAAATCGCCGGCATGCGCGTACAGCTACGCGATGCGCTGCGCCAGGGGGCATTAGGGCTCAGTACCGGGCTGGCCTACGCCAGCGCCTTCCAGTCGACCACCGAAGAGGTGATGGCGTTGGCGGAAGAGTTAGCCGCCGGGAAGGGCGTCTATACCACCCATTTACGTTCAGAGTTCGAGCCGATTCTTGAGGCGCTGGACGAAGCCTTCCGTATCGGCCGTCACGGCAACGTGCCGGTGGTGGTTTCGCACCACAAGTGCGCCGGGGCGAAAAACTGGGGGCGTACCAAAGAGACGCTGACGTTTTTCGATGAGATGCGCCAGCAGCAGGATATCGCCTGCGACTGTTATCCCTACTCCGCCAGCTCGTCGACGCTGGATATGAAACAGGTGACCGATGAGTTTGATATCGTGATCACTTGGTCCGAAGCGCAGCCGGAGCAGGCGGGGAAAACGCTGCAGCAGATCGCCGATGAGTGGCAGGTGAGCCTGCACGAGGCCGCGGCGCGGCTGATGCCGGCGGGCGCTATCTACTACAACATGGATGAACAGGACGTACGGCGGGTGATGCGCTATCCGGTCACCATGATTGGCTCTGACGGGCTGCCGAACGATCCGATGCCGCATCCGCGCCTGTGGGGCGCCTTCCCGCGGGTACTTGGTCACTATAGCCGCGACGAGCAGCTATTCCCGCTGACTACCGCGGTACACAAGATGACCGGGCTGTCGGCGGCGCGCTTCCAGCTGGCGGATCGCGGGCTGGTGAAAATTGGCTACTTCGCCGACCTGGTGCTGTTTGACCCGCAGACGGTGCGCGATGTCGCCAGTTTCTCCGACCCGAAACGCCCGGCGGACGGCATTGAGGCGGTGATGGTCAACGGCGTGATGAGCTACGGCAGTGATAAGAAAATTACCGGGCGGGCAGGGCGTTTCCTGCGCCGTCGGATGGACTAAGGAGTTGAGTATGAGTATCAAACGTTATGGCGTAGAAGGCGGTACCGGAACCGGCGGTCAGCATCTGCCGTTCGCCCGCGCGGTGGAAGCGGGCGGCTGGCTATATGTCTCCGGGCAGACGCCGATGAAAAATGGCGAAGTCGTGGAAGGCGGCATCGTCGAACAATCGCGGCTGGCGATCCAGAACTGCGTCGACATCATGAGCGAAGCAGGTTACGGCCTGGCGGACGTGGTGCACGTGAAAGTGATCCTCACCGACGCGCGCTATTTTCAGTCGTTCAATAAGGTTTTTCGCGAGTTCTTTGGCGATAATCCGCCAGCGCGCATTTGCTGCGTGGCGGACCTGGTGGTGGATTGCAAAGTTGAAGTGGATGTGACCTGTTTTAACGCTGCGCGACAATAACGCTCGAAACCTAAAAATAAATCCCTCCCTTTGCGGGAGGGAGCATCAAAAAAGTGTGATATCGGCACCAGAGTGAATAAATAAATCGGTGCCACTGGGTTCGCTATGCCTTTTTTCAGGCATGGTTCCTGTTAACTCATAATATTCAGCGGCACGAATATTATTTATTACGTCTGGATGTGAGCCATGAATAATATGTCATTTATGATTTGGTTTTCCGTTTATGCCTGCGCGATGATTACCTTAGGCTGGTACGTTTCGCGCAAACAGAAAACCGGCGAAGACTTTTTACTTGGCGGCCGTTCGCTGCCGATGATCCTCACTCTCGGTTCGACGGTCGGCACCATGGTGGGGACCGGCTCCAGCGTCGGCGCCGTCGGCTTTGGCTACAGCAACGGCTGGGCCGGGATGCTTTACGGCCTCGGCGGCGCGGTGGGGATTCTGCTGGTGGCATGGTTATTCGCTCCGGTACGTAAACTTCGCTTCATGACCATGAGTGAAGAAATGTCGTATTACACTGGCGGCAGTAAAATAATTAAAAACCTCGTCGCGATACTTATTTTTATTGCCTCTATCGGCTGGCTGGGAGCGCATATATTAGGTGGCGGATTATATCTGGCGTGGGCCAGCGGCATTGATATTAATGTCGCGAAAATTATTATCGCGCTGGCTTTTGTGGTTTACGTCGGTATTGGCGGCTATTCCGCGGTGGTGTGGATCGATACTATTCAATCGATCGTGCTGTTCGTCGGCTTTATTTTAATGGCGGTACTCGCAGTCCATCACGTTGGCGGCTGGAGCCATATTCAGCAGGCCGTCGATCCGGCGGCGCAAAGCCTGTTCGCGGTCGATAAATTAGGCGTACTGCCGGCGCTATCGCTGGCGATGGTGATCGGTGTCGGCGTGCTGGCGACCCCTTCTTATCGCCAGCGTATTTACTCGGCGAAGACCGTCTCCTCGGTACGTCAGTCCTTCACGATTACCGGCCTGCTGTATCTGGGCTTCTCCTTCCTGCCGGCGATCATCGGTATGGCGGTATGGACCATGAACCCGCAGTTGGAGAACAGCGGCTTCGCCTTCTTGTTTGCCACCCAAGTGCTGCCGCCGGTGCTGGCGATGGCGATCCTGATTGCCGGCATGTCGGCCAATATGTCTTCCGGCAGCTCTGATGCCATCGCCGCGGTGTCCATTATGCTGCGCGACCTCTACACCCTGGTGACCGGCCATATGCCCGCGCCGGAGAAAGCGATTCGCCTGTCGCGGATCTTCCTGGTTCTGGTGATTGCGCTGGCGCTGCTGTTTGCCCTGACCTCCAACGACATCATCAGCTATATCACCAAAATGATCTCGATGATTATGTCCGGGATGTTTATCTGCACCATGCTTGGCCGTTTCTGGACACGCTTTAACTGGCAGGGCGCGGTCGCTGCGCTGGCCGGCGGCGCCGGGGCATCGGTTGCGGTGCTGGTGGATAGCGACTGGCTGGCGTTCTGGGGCAACCCGTGTATTCCGGCGGTACTGACGAGCCTGGTGGCTTCGGTTGTGGTGACGTTACTGACCCCGGCCAGCAGCCTGAGCCGCGAGCAGGCGCTGGAAATGATTACCCACGAACGTGAAAGCCGCCCAACGCCGCCGCCGCTGCCGATTGGCAAACGTCATACCTCACGCGGGTAAGGGGCCATCATGAACGAGTATATTGCCGTCGATTGGGGCTCTACGCAGCTGCGGGCATGGCGGATGCGCGATGGCGAATGCATCGACAAGCTGAAGCTGCCTTACGGCATCACGCGCCTGAACGGGCAGCGCGCCGAAGCGGTTTTTCAGCAGCAGCTGGCGCCGTGGCGCGGCGACCCCGCGCTGCCGGTAGTGATGGCGGGCATGATCGGTAGCGATGCCGGTTGGCAACCGGTGCCTTATCTGGCCTGCCCGCTGGCGCTGGAGGCGCTCAACGGTCAGTTACATGAGGTGGCGGAAAAAGTGTGGATCGTGCCGGGGCTGAAAGTAGCGCAGGCCGCAGAGTACGACGTGATGCGCGGCGAGGAGACCCAGCTGCTGGGGGCCTGGCAACGGATGCCCGCGGAGTGTTACGTGATGCCCGGCACCCACTGCAAATGGGTGCAGGTGCAGAACGGCGTGGTGCGCCAGTTCGCCACCGCGATGACCGGCGAACTGCATCACCTGCTGCTTAACCATTCGCTGCTCGGCCAGCAACTGCCGGCACAACAACCTGATGACGCCGCTTTCGCTCTCGGTATGGAAAAAGGGCTAAATCAGCCGGCGATACTGGACGGGTTATTCAGCGCCCGCGCCGCGCGGGTGTTAGGGGCGCTGGCGGCGACTTCGGTGAGCGATTATCTCTCCGGGCTGTTGATTGGCGCGGAGGTGGCGACCTTCAGCGAACGCTATCGCGCCAGCCGCGTGGTACTGGTTGGTGAGCGCTCGCTCAGCGCACGTTATCAGCAGGCGATGGTGGCACGCGGATTGGCCGTTTCTTGTTGTTCCGGCGAGGCGGCGTTTCTTTCGGGTATGGCGAGGATGATAGATGGACAAGGTTAAACTGGTGGCGATTTTACGCGGTATTCAACCCGATGAGGCGGCGGAGCATATCGCCGCGCTAATCGATGCGGGTTTTCGCTATATTGAAATTCCGCTTAATTCGCCGGACTGGCAGCAGAGTATTCCAGCGATGGTGCGCCAGTTTAGCGAGCGGGCGGTGATTGGTGCAGGGACGGTGCTGAAGGTTGAACAGGTTGATTTTCTGGCTGAAGCCGGGGCGAAGCTTATCGTGACGCCCAATACGGCCCCGGCGGTGATCCGCCGCGCGGTAGATAAGGGGATGCTGGTGTGCGCCGGCTGCGCGACGGCCTCCGAGGCGTTTAGCGCGCTGGATGCCGGGGCGCAATGGCTGAAAATCTTTCCGTCATCGGCATTCGGCCCGGACTATATCCGCGCGCTGAAAGCGGTGTTGCCGCCGGAGGTGCCGGTGCTGGCGGTAGGCGGCGTGACGCCGGAAAATCTGCACAGCTGGCGTCAGGCGGGCTGCGCGGGGGCGGGATTAGGCAGCGATCTCTACCGCGCCGGGCAGCCGTTGGCGCGTACCCGCCAGCAGGCGCAACGCTTTATCGCCGCCTGCGGCGATTAATCGCCGAGCGGCAGTCGGTCGACGCCGTCACGGTGGTCGTCGAGCGCCAGCTTAATGCGGCGCAGACGGTCTTTCGCCTGCGGTTTATTGGCCATCGCCAGCTCGGTGGCCAACACATCTACCATCGCCAGCATCGCATAGCGTGAAGCGCTGGGCTTAAAGATATAGTCGTTTTCGCTCACCAGTAGCGGCAGCACGATATCGGCCTGCGCCGCCAGCGGCGTTTCCGGCGGGGTAATGGCGACAATTTTCGCCCCGTATTGCCGGGCGATGGCGGCGCTTTCGATCATCTCTTTGGTATAGCCGCCGAGCGACAGCACAATCACCACATCTTTCGCCGTCACCGCTGAACTCATCATGCGCACCAGCAGGCCATCGCTCTGGCTGACTACCGGCAACCCGAGGCGGAACAGGCGATACTGGATCTCCTGCGCGCAGATGGTCGAACCGCCGCCCATACCCAGCGCAAGCACCTGACGGGCGTCGCTAATCCATTCCACCGCGCGTTTCAGCGCCGCAAGATCCAGCGCCCGGCGGTTGGTTTCCAGCACGCTGATGATCGACTCATAAATTCCCTGTACGCCTTCCAGATCCGGCACATCGAGAATAAAGCGCTGACCAATGGCCAGCGACTGGGCGAGCTTCATTTTCAGTTCGCGCACGTCTTTACAGCCCAGCGCACGCGCAAAGCGCGTCACCGATGCCTGGCTGGTGTCGGTCAGGCGCGCCAGTTCGGCAATCGGCATTTCCGCCGCGGCGGCGACGTCGTCGAGAATAAACTGCGCAATGCGCTTTTCGGTCGCGGTCAGCGCCATAAAGCGGTCGGTGATGCAGGAGATGATATCGATCGAGTAGGCCATTCCGGGTATCAGGTTATGTATTGGGAATGGTACTTTGTACCATATACCGGTGACAAAATCAGCGCGGCGCCTCTCGCGGCGTTAAAAATCAAGGCGCATCGCGCAGCGGGTTTCCGCCGTCAGGCCGTGCTCTGCTTCCAGCGCGCGTTTCGCCGCCAGCCCTTCGGGTAGGTGCAGTTCATTGAGGATGGTGAAGCCCAGCCGGATATAAAAGGGCGCGTTCCACGGCACCTCGCGAAAGGTGGTGAGCGTCACCGCCGGGAAGCCGTCGTGGCGGGCGGTGTCGATAGTTTGGCTAAGCAAGGCGCGGCCAATGCCCTGGCCCTGCCACTGCTGATGGACGGAGATTTCTACAATAAATAGCGCATCGTCCAGCGGCTCGCTCAGCAGGAAACCGACGGGCCTGTCGTCAGCGAGCGCCAGCAGACTGTGGCCGGTTTCCAGGTATTGCCGGTGCTGTTCAACGCTCATCACCGGGCTTTCCGCCAGCCAGGCGAAAGCGGGAATGCGCGCAAAGGACTGTGCCGCCGAACGTTCCAGCGCGGGCAGCTGCGGCAGATCGCGTTCTTCGGTCAGGCGAAAAGTGATGGTGGGGTTTATAGTGTTAGTTTTCATTGCCTCAGCATAGCAGCCTCAGGGAGAAATGCATGGAGTTCACCGCCGTTCCTGCCGTCCAGTTTAGCGGCGCGCAGTTGACTACGATTTTGAATGACTGCTTTGCCGATTATCTGGTGCCGGTGTCGATGTCGGTAGATCTGTTTGTACAACGCTTTAGCGCCGAAGGGTTAAACCTGTTGCAGTCTAAAGTGTGGTTGGCAGGAGATGAACCGGCCGCTATCGGGCTCATCGCCCGCCGCGGGCGCGATGCGCGGCTGGCGGCTTTTGCTATTCATCCCGGCTTTCGCGGCAAAGGACGAGGGCGACAATTGATGACTTCGCTTATCGCCGATTTACGCGCTCAGGGCGTACAGCGAATGTGGCTGGAAGTGATCCGCGATAATCATCGGGCGGTGGCGCTGTATCAGTCATTGGGTTTTACCGTGCGTCACGGGCTGTGCGGCTATCTCAGCGCGGCGCAAGCGGACCCGCGTGAGTCCACCCTGGAGGATTACGATTTGCTGAGCCTGCTGCGTCATGCAAGCGTAGAGCTGGAAGGACAACTGCCGTGGCTGCTGGATCCGCTGACCTTTATTACCTTGCCCTGTCGGGCGTTGACGCTGCAGCAGCAGGCCTTCGCCGTGCTGGCAACCACCGCCAGCAAGCCGCAGCTACAGTTTTTATGGCTGACGCCGGCGGCGCGCGGACGCGGGCTGGGGCGAGAAATGCTGCTCGCGCTGGCTCAACAGTTTCCTGGACTAAGCACTTCGGTGACCATCCCGGAAACCTTCACGCCGCTGTTTAAATCGGCGGGCTATGCGCCGCTGGCGCTGCAGCAGTACGAGATGTGCCTGCCGTTGAACTAGCCCGGCGGCGGAGCCGGGCTACGGGTATTAGCCTTCGCGGCTGACGATTTTAATATCCACCATGCCAATGCCTAACTGGCGCGGCGCGTGACCGACAATGTTGCCTTCGTTGGTGGACTGCGGTTCCGGCGGAGTGATAGTTAAGGTGTTGCTGCGCGCCGGATTGTCGAAATGCAGCGTTGTGGTGGTCACTTCATTGGCTAAAGTAAGTACTTGCTCACTTTTCCCGACGCGTACCGGTATCGGTTGGTTGGCGTTCGGGCCGAAGGCTTTGGCGGTGATCACCAGGTCGAATTTTTCCGGCAGTGGTTCTTTATATTCAATCTTCACCTCGTCTCCGAGCTGGGCGTTGGACCAGCGTCCCCATAGCTCAGGTCGCGAGATGCCGCTGAACTGTTTGACCTCTTCCGGCGCGCCGGCGACGTTAAACACGAAACTGTCGGCTTTGTAGCGAATATCGTTATCGACAATTTTCAACGTATCGACGTTGCCTTTATAGCGCTCCATATCGATGACGGTATCTTTGAAGGCGGTTTTGCCCTGCCACTGCGGCTTATCGACATGCTGTACTTTTTGTTCGCCGCCCAGTTGACCCTGAGAGACGCACCAGTCGGTGGACAGCGCCAGTTCCGGCCGCCACAGTTGGCCCATCTTGTAGCAGCGGTCGACCCATACGAAGTTGTCGCGCGGGGCGAAGTCCGCCAGCTGAAAGCGCAGCGGCGCCGAGTATTCGCTTTCCGGAATCGGTTCGACGCGCTGATCCGAGACCCGCAGCAGCAGCGGCAGACGGAAGTGGCTACCGGAGAATGCGATCATGTTCTTCTGCGAGTCGATACTGAAGCTCTTAATCTCCTTCGGGAAATTCCACAGACGAATGACATCCGGCTTCCAGGCCAGCACTTTCTCTTTCATATTCATGAAAATGGTTGAAAGCGATTCGGCGGAAAGGCTGCTGCGGCCGAGGCCGATATAGTTATCGCCGCCGAGAATATCCAGCACCGTTGCGCCGTTATCCATGGTATTACGCTTCACGGCCAGCACATCCTGTTGAGGCTGGTCGCCGCGCAGGATAAAGAACAGATTGCTGCGATCCTGTTTGTTCAGATAATCCCAGGCGCTGTTTTTCATCGCCAGATGATCGGACGAGACCACGATGACCGTATTTTTGAAGTACGGCGAGGCCTTAATCTTTTCAATCAGCGCGGCGATGTGCTCCTGGCTACAGGCCACGGCGCTGAAGGAGAGGTTCTTTTTGCCATCCATGTCATAGCGTTTGCGCTCGCAGGTGCGCGAGATAAAGCCGTCAGGGTGGTGGGTATCGACGGTGAGGGCGAACAGCGAGAAGCGTTTGCCGGATTGGGAGAGCTCTTCGAACTTTTTCCACGTTTCGTCGAGCACGGTGTCATCGTAGAAGCCCCAGTCGTTGCGGTAGGACGGGTCGGCCACCGTTGTTTTCAGCTCTTCCGCGCCGAACAAGTGATCGAAACCGTGAGATTTGAGGAAAACGTCTTTACCGGCAAAACGCAGGTTGGCGCCCTGCACAAAGTAGTTTTCGTAACCGGAGTTTTTCAGGATATCGCCAAGGCAGATATTTTGCGGGAAGAAGCTGGATACCGCCGCGGAAGCGTTGCCTTCGAACGGCGCGAACAGCGGAATACCGCACTGGGAAGCGACCATACCGGCGATGGTGTAATCGGTGCCGGGAAGCTGCGCGGTGTTGCTGAAATCCAGCCCTTCGCTTTTGATTTTACCCAGTTCCGGCGTCAGCTCCGGGAAAGCCTCGTTATTGAAGTAGGTGCGTTCCAGGCTCTCGCCGTAGATATAGACCAGATTCAGATGCGGATTGTTGATGCTTTTCGACGGCTCTTTGTAGTAAGTCGTGAAGTCCGGATCGCCGTCGCGGGACTGCGATTTCACGAGTTCGGTGATTTGGCGGAACGCCGGGCTGGCGTCGACGGAGGCCAGCGCCAGTACCAGCGCAATCAGGCTGTAGCCAAAGTGATGCGGATGATGGCGGCGACGGCGTAATATCCAGCCGAGAGCGCCAAATACGGCGACCAGCGCCAGCACCAGACCGATACCTGGCAGAATATATTTACTGACGCCCGCGCCGGTCAGGCTATTGGTCAGGGTATAAAGTACCGCGTCGTTAATACCGTCGCCGGTGAAGTAGTCGCTGGCGTAGAGGGTGATATTGAGCACAACAAACAGCCCCAGCACCGCAAGAGTGGCAGAAAACCACCAGGTATTGCGACCGGCTTTCCAGGCATAGATCACCACCGAGGCGAGAAACAAGGCGATGGATAACAACTCTGACACAGCTAACCCTCATGTGCGCCAGCGGCGGGCTGGCCGGATAGATCGATTTTCACGCTACACTGTAATGGCAGCGTCTTTCTGCTGCAATTGTAGTGTCATGAAAGTGTGCTGTGATTCAGAATTGGTTTAGAAAGCCTCTTTTTTGTACGATGTCTCATCCTGTCATAGCGCGGAAAACAGGAGCAGAAAAGTAAAAATAGCGATTGCGGCCGCGCTGGCAACGCTAAAGCGCCAAACGCGGCATCGGCGGGGAAATTTAAGACAGGAAGTTAACGCCCTGTTTCAGCACCAGGTCACAGGCCTTGGTCTTCACTTTTTCAGCCAGCGGGCTGCTGCCGAGGGTGTTGAGATTCAACTGCTGGCCGTTATTGCTGCTCAGCAATCCCTGTAGCCCTTCCAGATAACCGGTATCTTGTTTCTGTTTCTCCGGCGTGCTCAGGCCAAGCTTATCCAGTACCTGGTTTTTCACGTTGTCGGCGTTGGTGACCGAGGTCAGTTTTTTTTGTGCGCAGTAAGAGAGAACGCCGGCGGCATTGTTCATGCTGCTGGAGGTGAGCGCCTGGTTGCCGCCATTGAGCAGGCTGGTTAAGGACGACATAGACATACCGCCGCCGCTCTGTTGGGAACTGCTGCTGAGCTGGCTGGCGGCGCTATTGAGTGAGTCCTGCCAGGAGGCGGCGTAGGTGGGGGCCGCCATCAACGCGCCGGCTGCGATAGCGGCGCAAAAAGCTGTCTGCAAAGATTTCATAAACGTACTCTTCGTCGTTACTTAAGAATCTCTTCAGTATAACGCCGCTTGAGCTCGGAAATCTCTCAATACTCTTTACCGGTAACGCGATCGCGGTAGCTATCCCAGGTGAAGTTCACCCACAGGCTATTGCCGAGGCGCATGCGATCCATGACGCGTTCGCCGAGCAGTTTGTTCATTTCGTCCATCGTACTGTTGGTCAGCATGCCGGTTGGGCGTTTCGAGGAGGAGCGACGATCGACAATCTGGTTGATTATCACTTTCTCGTAGCGCGATTCCGTTTGCATACCGATTTCGTCGATAACCAGCAGATCGACCCGGCTCAGGTCGCTTAGCAGTTGCTCTTCGCTGGTTTCCCGATTACCGAAGGTATCTTTCATTGCCGACATAATATCGGCGACGGTGATGATTAATACTGATTTACCGCGCAGCAGCAGCTCGTTGCAGATAGCGGCGGCAAGATGATTTTTACCGGTGCCCGGCTTGCCGGAGAAGATGAAGCTCGCGATGTTGCCGTCAAACTCTTCAACGTACTGACGAGCGCGGGACAAGGCGATCATCTGTCCGTCGTTTTCGACGCGGTAATTATCGAATGAACAATTTTGATGTAAGGGGCGGATCCCGGAGCGGTTAAAGGTGCGCTGCATTTTCATCGCCCGGTTTTCCCGCTCCAGCGCCTCCGAACGCAGCTTGCCTTGTTCTTTTTGCCAGGCCAACAGCTCTTCGCCGGTTTTAAACGCCGGTTGCACGTGGGCTGGCATCATTTTTTGCAGGCGCTTCATAAGATCGCCAACGTTTTTCATGCTCATCCTCGGAAACCTCGCGGGATCTGGTTATCGGGTTCGCTAATGGCGTTTACGTCGCGCTTCGGCTGCCCGCCGTTGCTGGCACGGCCAATTTGCACGCTACGCGCCAGCTTTTGCTGCCACTGCACGTGGTGGAAAACTTTGCCTTCCGCCTGCCAGTAGGCGACGAAGGCGGCCAGTTCTTCCGGGGTGACCGGCTGCGTCAGGGCGATGCCCCATAACGCCGCCAGACGTTGAAAATCGGCATCCGGCTGCCAGCCGGCATACATGGCGAATTTACCCATCGGCACGGCGACGGGCGCGGCGTTCGGCTCGTCAAAGAACTGCGCATCCAGCGCGATATCGCTGGTGGGGCGCGCCAGTTTCGCTTCCAGCTCCAGCAGCTGCGCCAGGCGCTCCGGCGTCAGCGCGTAAAACGCCGGGGCGTTATTGGCAAACACGGCGACGGCGCCGCTGGCTGATTTTTGCAGCCTGGCCGCGTGGTTCTCGACGAAATCGTCAAGACCGCAAAAGTCGGTGGTTAAAATTCGTGAAGACATAACGCTATCTCAACTCTGAACAGCAAAGAGTGGGGGAATTGCTGACATAGTAGCATAGTGCGAGGCCAGGAAGCAGCGCTGCCGGTTACACGCGCGGGCGTTTGCGGTACAGCCACAGCCCAGGGATAGAAAGCCCGATAGAGAGCGCCCCGACGATGGAGGAGGCTTTTAAAAAATTGCTCAGCAGCATAATCATCATCTCCTCGGAATAACCAAAATGGCTAATTTTGACGGCCGAGATCATCGCCGTATAGGCCGAAATCCCGGGGAACATCGGGATCACCGCGGCGACGGTAAAAATCTTCGGGTGCGCCAGATACCAGCGCGACCACTGAATGCCGATACTGCCGACCAGTAACGCGGCGAGAAAGGTGGCCCATTCAATGTTGAAGCCTGCGCTCATCATTACCATCCGCGAGCCGTGGCCGATAGCGCCCAGTAATGCGCACCAGCGCAGCGCGCGCTGTGGGACGTTGAACACCATCGCGAAACCGACAGCAGGGATGGCTGCCAGCGCCATATCCTGCGCCAGGTCGAAAAGAAAAGAGATTATGCCCATCCGCGTAGCCCCCACACGGTCATTGCCATCACCACCCCGATACAGGTCGCCAGCGTCAGCAGGCTGGCGATCGCCCAGCGGGCCAGCCCGGTATTGATATGGCCCTTGAACATATCGGCGACGGCGTTAATTAACGGAAAGCCGGGAACCAGCAACAGCACGCTGGCGGCCATGGCGATAGTCGGCGTGTCGCTAAATGCCGGCAGGCGCAGCATCAGCCCGGAAATCGTGGTGGCGACGAAGGCGGTAATGCAGAAATTAATCTGCGGATGCATGGAGCGATGGGTCAGCAACTGGCGAATATACATGGCGACGGTGCTGGCAAAGAAGGTGACCACCGCGCCATCCCAACCACCGTTGTTCAATTTACAAAAGCAGGCGCAGGAAAGGCCAACCATCAACACCAGCAGCCAACGCGGGTAGCGTAGGGGTTTAATTTGCGCGAAGCGCTTCTCGACGTCTTTATAATCCAGCAGCTTATGTTCGGCCATGATCACGATATGCTGTACCTCCGTCACCACGTGCATGTTAATTCCGCGATCGCTGTTTTTGCGCGTGGACGTCAGGCATTCACCATCTTTAATCGTCGTTAGCACAATCGCGTTAGAAGAGATGGCGCTCTCAACGCTATCCATGCCTAATGCCCGCCCAAGACGGGTAGAAAGCTCCTCAACCAGCGCGCTTTCCGCGCCGTGCTGGAGTAAATAAAGGGCACACTGAATACACAGCCGGGTGATGGCGCGCTGTTCTGATTTATCTACCTGCATAAGTACCTGCTGTCCGCGTCTCTATTGATACTTTTACCTGAACTCCACCCCGTTGTGCGGCGTGCGGGATCAAACAATGTGCAAAAATTGCTCCATCAATGGCGTTGGCTGAAATTTGAACCGCGCCACACTTTCGTCACTTCGTTGGAAAGTGCAATTTTTACCGCCATTCATCCCTTCTTTTTCCCGTTTGAGTTATCAAAAATGCATCTGTGAACTTTTAATAAACAAAAAACAAACAAATAATTAACTTTCGAGAGCGAGTACCCTATGAGAACACAGGTTGCCATTATTGGCGCGGGCCCGTCGGGGCTGCTGTTGGGCCAACTGCTGCATAACGCTGGTATTCATACCGTTATCCTTGAGCGTCAGAGTGCGGAATATGTGCTGGGGCGCATCCGCGCCGGGATACTGGAAAATGGTACCGTCGAGCTACTGCGCGAAGCAGGGGTGGCAAAGCGAATGGACGCGGAAGGGCTGGTTCATCATGGCGTAGAGTTTTTATTTGAAGGCCAACGAGTGCCGGTACCGCTCAGCGAGTTGACCGGCGGTAAAAGCGTGATGGTCTATGGTCAGACCGAAGTCACCCGTGACCTGATGGCGGCAAGACGCGACAGTGGCGCGCCGATTATTTATGGCGTTAGCGAGGTTGCACTCGAAGATGTTAAAAGCGATCGGCCGGCAGTCTCATACGTAAGCGGCGGCGAAAAATGTCGCCTGGAGTGCGATTTTATTGCAGGTTGCGATGGCTTCCACGGCGTTTCGCGGCAAACCATTCCACGTGACATTCTCAAAGAGTATGAAAGCGTGTGGCCGTTTGGTTGGTTAGGTTTGCTGGCGGATACGCCGCCGGTGAATCCGGAACTGATTTACGCCCATCATGAACGCGGGTTTGTATTGTGTAGTCAGCGCTCACTCACCCGCAGCCGCTATTACCTGCAGGTGCCGCTAAGCGATAGCGTCTCGGCGTGGTCTGATGAACGCTTCTGGGATGAGCTAAAACGCCGTCTGCCGGAGGATCTGGCAAATAAGTTAGTGACTGGTCACTCACTTGAGAAAAGTATTGCGCCGCTGCGCAGTTACGTCGTTGAGCCGATGCAGTACGGCAGACTGTTTCTGGTCGGCGATGCCGCGCATATCGTGCCGCCAACCGGCGCAAAGGGGCTGAATCTGGCGGCGTCGGATGTCAATTATTTATGGCGGATCCTGCGTGAATATTATCACCATGGCCGCGAGGACCTGATCGCCAGCTATTCACGCTTTGCTCTCGACCGCGTGTGGAAAGGAGAAAGATTCAGCTGGTTTATGACTCGCCTGTTGCACGACTTTCCTGAACAGAATGAATTCGATAAAAAAATGCAGGCCGCCGACCGCCGCTACTATCTGGGTTCTCGCGCTGGGCTAACGACCATTGCCGAAAACTATGTGGGGTTGCCGATGGAGCGCGTCACGTAACGACAAACGAAAACTGGAGAGACCATGTTAACCGCGAACACGATTCCCGTTTTTACCTTGTATGGCGAAGAGCGCGGTTGGCCGACGCCGGATCTGCTGCATTGCGAATCCATTTTGCAGCGCAGCAGCCTTTATGAGTGGCATATCCGCGTACATCAACATGCCGAAATGGTACAGCTGTTATATCTGCATAAGGGGCGTGCTGAAATTGAAATTGAAGGCGTCACCAGGGTGATGACCGAAGCCTGTATTCAGGTCGTGCCGGCATTATGCATCCACGGCTTTCGTTTCTCGCCCGGTACCCAAGGGTTTGTCCTGTCGCTGTCGCAGCCGTTGCTGAGCCGCTTTGAAAACCAGTTTGGGCGTACGCTTGATGTGCTATCGCAGCCGCAATGCGTTGCGGTGAAACGCTCCCGCGGCCATATTCGTTCACTGTTTACCGCCTTGCGTGAAGAGTATTGCGAGGAGCATGATGCGCGCGAAATGATGCTGCATTCGCTGCTGGGAGCACTATTGGTATGGTTAAATCGCCAGTGCCAGCCGACACCAATGACAGAGGACAAAGCAGAGCGTAAGCGCAGCGTCATGCGGCATTTTTCACGTCTGATTGAAAGCCACTATCGGGAACATCTGCCGCTGGCTGAATATGCAAGGCTAGTGGGGCTCTCCACAACGCATTTAAATTATTTGTGTCGTGAATTTCATGGCTGCAGCGCATTAGGCGTATTACATCAACGTTTAATGTTAGAAGCACGGCGTAACCTACAATATACCAGCATGACTATCACCCAACTTTCTGATTATTTAGGATTTACTGATGCTGCTTATTTTTCGAGATTCTTTAGGCGCTATAGCGGGATCTCACCGAAAGCATTTAGGAAAGAAATTAAATAAGTTATTTATTTAATTTTTAAGGTAATTTTACTAATGAGGGTTTTAATTTTTTCTAATTTATTGATGACATCATTTTGTGTTAGGGTAAATCGCTGGTGAGAGTAATGCTAATATATCTCTCATGGTTATGGAATGAAGTTCAGGGCATACGTCATGCCCGCCAGGGACGATAAAGATTCAATTGGCAAATAATATTATTGTAGCCATTAATCCATTACTTATTTGGGTTTGAATCTTTGACAGGAGGTGGAGGTTTTATGTTGCCAGGACAAGGTAAGTTTGGCGTCATCATTAGTAGAATACCGGTTATGCAATCGGGTTTGAACGCTATTTTAAGGGAGCATCTCCCTGATTACGATTTGAGTTTCTGTGCTTCACAGGATGAACTCACGCTACTTCAGCTTCGGCGCGCCGTGCTGATCCTCGTCGACCTCTCCGGTCACATTGAACACCCGCGAGATATTTGTGAGCATTATTATTCATTAATGAATCAATACCGGGACATTCACTGGATCTTTATGGTTGGTCACTCCTGCTTTCCACTGGCAGTTGAGTTTTTGATGCGGCCGGAAAGCTCTCTGATTTCTGATAGCGAGCCGGTTAAACGTTTCATCGAGGTCATCCGTGCTGGTAAAGCTTCTGCCGAAAGAATTAGTCAGACACTTTTTTCACCCGAGATGGACAACTTAGGTGATGATGCTAGTGATACGGTCATCTTAACCTTTTCAGAGCGTAAAGTTTTGCGGCTACTGGCAAAAGGGTGGGGAATTAACCAAATTGCTGCCTTGCTGAAAAAAAGCAATAAAACGATAAGCGCGCAGAAAAATAGCGCCATGCGCCGACTGTCGTTACGCAGTAATGCAGAAATGTATGCCTGGATCAATAGCGCTCAAGGAATGAAGGAACTGAATCTGTATTCAGCCTATGGAGATAACACGGAATGGAAAAAAATCTCACAACACGATGTGTCGCTATCGTAGAAAAATGCGCAATGACTGAAATGGCGCTTCGTTATATTTTAGATAACGAAGCAGGTAAAAAATATAGCATTCATTTTTATAAAAATACTCAGGCCTTAAAGCGTGAATTCGCTTCCAAAAACTTTATCGCCGTTATCTTTTCCCTTTCCGGTAGTCGACGTATTCGTCTGGAAAGCCTGCTTTTTTTACATGAAATAGCGCAAACACGCCCCGAAATACAGCGAATTGTACTGGCGGATAATACTGCGGAAATGCGTCTAATCAGTCATCTGACACCTTCAAGCCCGCAAACTATTTTGAATAAATCATCTTGTCTTACTCGTTTGCAGGAGCGTTTACTGCAGCTGATCGAGCAGGCGCCGCTGGATAAAGAAAGCATTCTGGAGCGTAGCAATAGCTCCTGCGGGCAAATTCTTAGCCCGACGGAGCATACGATACTTCGTTATATGACCTATGGTTATTCGTTGCCCGAAATCGCTACCCAGCTTGATAGAAATATCAAAACTATTCGCGCGCATAAATTTAACGCGATGACCAAACTGGGCGTTAACTCTGATATTGGCCTGCTCAGCGCGGCGGACATTCTGCTGTGTCTGCCGGCGAATAACGACGATGGGCAGGGAATGTGCCTGGCGCAATAACTGGCAATTTACAGACAGACGTCAACCCAGTCGGCTTCTGTCAGTTGTGCCATGCGCTCAGGCGAAATTCGTACCGCGCTATGAATGGCACCTGCTGCCGGTAGAACCTCGGCATACTGCTTGAGTGAAACATCACAATAGACCGGCAGAGGGTTTTCCAGGCCAAACGGACAGACGCCGCCGACGGGGTGGCCGGTTAGCGTAACAACTTCATCACTGCTGAGCATCCGCGCTTTTGCGCCGAAGGCGTCTTTCAGCTTCTTGTTATCAAGGCGAGCATCGCCTTTAGCGACGATCAATATAACCCGATCTTTTACCTTTAAAGATAAAGTCTTAGCGATTTGCCCCGGCTCGACACGATGCGCGGCGGCGGCAAGCGCAACGGTCGCCGTACTTTGATTCAACTCGATGATTTCAATATCGGGGGCATGTTCAGCAAAAAACTGCCTCACGGACTGCAGACTCATGGGGTTCTCCTGGTAGTTATCCGCTTAAATCTGTCACAAGGCCGGAAATCTGTAAATATTGTCGATGGATAATCAGGAATTATTCCGATTTCTGGATCTTCTTCACAATCGCCGCAACCGGTTACTGTAACCGGTTGCAGGATCGCGCTCGTCGATGAATACTGACAGGGTAACTCCCTGTTCCAAAGATAACTAACAGCCGCGCATGAGATGTTCCTGCTGACAATATGGCGACCTGACATCCCGGTCAGCCACAATCCGTAGGCAGTTAATTTCAGCATAGCGGCAAGATTACCGTTGTTGGGCCTGTTTCGATAGCCTGTCAGGAGGGCTGCTATGTCTGCAAACCATGCTGCGTTTAATCTGATATTTCGCTTTGTAGAGAACTATATAAGTCCCGTTGCCGGGCGCATTTCTTCGCAGCGCCACGTCATGGCTATTCGTGACGGATTTATCTCGGCCATGCCGTTTATGATCGTAGGTTCCTTTCTCTTAGTCTTCGCTTATCCGCCTTTTTCACCGGACACCACCTGGGGCTTCGCCCGTGCCTGGTTGGATTTAGCCAAAGAGTTCGAAGGACGCATTCTGACGCCTTTTGATATGACCATGGGCATCATGTCCATTTATATCTGCGCGGCAATTTCCTACAACCTGGGCAAACATTATGAAAAGGCGCACCAGCTCGATCCTTTCATGTGCGCCATGCTGTCGATCATGGCGTTCCTGCTGATCGCTGCGCCAAAAACCAATGGTAATCTGCCGGTTGATAGTTTGGGAGGCACCGGGATCTTTACCGCGATCCTGGTGGCGATTTACTGTGTAGAGATGATGCGTTTCTTAAAGGCGCACAACATCGGGATCCGTCTGCCGGATCAGGTGCCGCCGATGATTAAAAACTCATTTGATCTGTTGATCCCAGTTCTGGTGGTGGTACTGACGCTTTATCCGCTGAGCTTGTTTATCCAACATCATTTCGACATGCTGATCCCGCAGGCAATCATGGCTATCTTTAAGCCATTGGTCTCTGCCGCAGATTCATTACCGGCTATTTTACTGGCTGTTTTGATTGGCCACCTGCTATGGTTTGCCGGGATTCACGGGGCGGCGATAGTCTCCGGTATGCTGCAGATGTTCTGGCTCACTAATCTGGGGATGAACCAGCAAGCACTGGCACAGGGCGCACCGCTGCCGCATATTTTTATGGAAGCGTTCTGGACGTTCTTTATTGTCGTTGGCGGTTCCGGCGCCACGATGGGGCTGGTGTTCTGTTATTTGCGCAGTCGTTCTGCGCATTTGCGCTCGATCGGTCGTTTAAGCGTGGTGCCAAGCCTGTTTAACATTAACGAACCGGTTATCTTCGGCACGCCCATCGTCATGAACCCGGTATTCTTTATTCCGTTCCTGTTGGCGCCGATGGTTAACGCAGTCATTGCCTGGGCGGCCATGAAGTTAGATCTGATCGGCCGTGTTATCTCCGTTGTGCCGTGGACGGCGCCGGCGCCGATTGGCGGCGCATGGGCTTTGGGATGGGATTTCCGTGCGGCGATCCTGGTCGTTATTCTCGCTTGCGTGTCGGCTATCATCTACTTCCCGTTTTTTAAGGTGTACGAAAAGCAGCTGCTGGCGCAGGAAGCTGAAGAGGCGCAGCGCGCGGCGCAGGAGAACGAGCAGACCGCGTAAAATAACAACGGGCGGCATATTGCCGCCCGTCAGATGATTACTTTAACGTGCAGTCGCCGCATTGCTGAACGTCCGGCAGGCGATAACGCTGACAGCAAGTTCGGCGTACCAGTAGACCTTCACGCAAGACCACCGTTCGCCACAGCGGGTTATCCTCGCCACTGGTCTGCTGCTTTGCAAAAAAACAGTGTTGACGTAACGCGTTCACCCGCTCGTCGCCAAGCAGATTTTTCATTTCACCGAGATACCAGTTAATCAGATAGCCGGTATTGCTCCAGATAAGCTTACCGTTAATGTCGCCGGTCGCTTCCAGCGCTTCCACCACCGGTTTCAGCGCTTTATTGACCAACATATCCATACGCGCTTGTGCGGAAAGCGTCAACGCATCATGGTTGGCATGCACGTCAATCCAGAAGCAGGCCGCGCGCCCGCTTTCATGGAATTCAACGCGGAAATGCTCCGGTTCAAGGCTAATAGCCTGTTCTTCAGTGAGTAACGCCAGCATCAGCGGCGGCACCAGCAGGCCGATATACCACTGCGCCCACAGTGAAAGCAGGGGTTTTTGTTCGCGCGGCTGGCTGGGTTGGTGACGGTAAATATGGTCGGAATAGGTGGCCAGCAGCGAAGTAAGGGTAGTAGGTTGTGACCATTCCGCGAGGGTTAGGGCACGCGGCGGCGCTTCTTCATCCAGACGCAGGAAATCCAGCAGATGCGGGCGTACCGCCACGATCTTTTCCCGTACCGCATTCGCCAATGCATGCTCGACGGGCGCAAGCGGCGCACGCCAGATGATTTCATCGCTGAAGGAGAAGGTACGGTAAGCCATCAGATTTCCAGATACAAATCTAAATGATAATGATTGCTGATACTAGTTGTTCGTTGCAGGGAGCGCAAGCGATTTGTCAGCGCCGCATATCCCTCGCGGCGGGCTGGAGGGGTTAGTTGACGAGAATGATATTACGCCCCTGGTTTTTGGCTTCATATAGCGCGCTATCGGCGCGTTTTATCGCACTGTCGATATCGCCATTCACCAACGGGGTCATACCGATACTGATGGTGACATTGGTGGCGACGCTTTCATTAAAACGGTGTGCGATTTTTAAATCGTAAACCCGCTGGCGAATACGCTCTGCTGTCTGGAATGCGGTTTCCGCCGTGCTACTGGTCAGTACCACCATAAACTCTTCACCGCCAAAGCGAGCGACGATATCGCGCGAGCGCACGGAATTACGAATCGCCGCCGATACCTGAATTAGCGCCTGGTCGCCCATCATATGGCCATAGTTATCGTTGTAGGCTTTGAAGTGATCAATATCCAACAGCAGGATGAAATGTTCGCGCGAATCCACTGTCAGGATGTTATCCAGCCGGTTTTGCAGGCCACGACGGTTATACAGGCCGGTCAATGGATCAAGCATACTGAGATCGTTCAGGGTGTTACGCTCTTGCAGCAGTTTATCCATTAGCCCTTGGGTAAAATTATCGCTGCGCTTTTGCATAATGTTCTGCAACGTAATTCCGGCAACCGGCAGGACAAAGCAGTAAAACATCCGCATCCATTGTTCTCCGCCAGCCAGCGCCAGACACACAATAAAAGTGGGTAGGGAATGTAGAGTAAAGGCAATGATATTGTTAGAAAAAGCGATAGTTCCAATAAACAGAATGCTTAATAAGGCGATAACCAGGAAGTTAAAATGCGGTGGCGGTAACAATGAGGCTTTTATTACGATGTGCCAGGCCCATAGCATGCCAAATAACAGAGAAATAACAGGAATATTTATTTTCTGTTGTGGGAATTTCCAATTCCATAACAAGAGGCCCAGGCTGGCCGCGCATATCAGCGCACACGGTAGCGTGACGGTGACAATGGTAAACAGCGGGCTGAGCAGCGACAGAGCGGCAGAAACACAATTAAGTAATAAAAAAAGTCGTAAGGAATACTGATATTTTTGCTCGTAATGAGCCCGCCAGGTTTGTGCAGTCATATTGGTACTATCATTATTAGTAGTTAAGTTTCAAGATGATGGCTGCCAAAGGGGAAAAATATAAAACAACACGTAATATAAGGCTATCTGCGCAAATGATCAGACAATTTAATATATAGATTTAATTTGCTTAATTTATCATCCCAATGAATGTATGTCATTACTCCTGAGTGCAAGAGTAATAAAAGTTAAACGGCTCGGCATGACAAATGATAAAAATTATCATATGATATTGGTTATCATTATCGTTGTGAGAGGCGAAACCATGTTGCAGCGAGCTTTAGGGAGTGGTTGGGGAATTCTGCTGCCGGGCGTACTGGTGATGGCGTTAGGCATAATTGGCCTGCCGGTAGAAGCCTGGCGCGTGATGATTGCTCTGGGATTACTACTATCGGCGGCAATGATCTGGCACCGTCAGTTGCGTCATTTCGTACTGTTGCCGTCAAGCGTAGCGCTGATCGGTGGAATGATGCTGATAATGTTGAATTTGAAGCTGATGGGATAAAACAGAGAAGGGTAAGAATATTGGTGCGAGGGGGGGGACTTGAACCCCCACGTCCGTAAGGACACTAACACCTGAAGCTAGCGCGTCTACCAATTCCGCCACCTTCGCACAGTATTCTTAATCTGATATCGCCTCGTTGGTGCGAGGGGGGGGACTTGAACCCCCACGTCCGTAAGAACACTAACACCTGAAGCTAGCGCGTCTACCAATTCCGCCACCTTCGCACAGTGCGAGCGATATCAACGTGGATTATGGTGCGAGGGGGGGGACTTGAACCCCCACGTCCGTAAGGACACTAACACCTGAAGCTAGCGCGTCTACCAATTCCGCCACCTTCGCATACCATCGACACTATAAAAGTATCGTTACCACGGAGGCGCATTCTAGTGGTTTTCGGCGACACGTCAATAGTTAATTATGCAGGTTTTCTCGATTGCTGCAAAAATGGGCTATTCAGAGCGTAGGGAAGTACCGGCGGCACGTCGAGCATGCCGCCGATGAGAAACGAAGATTATTTCTTCGCCTGGCGAGTCATCACCGTGCGGTAAACTTTGAAACGGCCGGTTTGGGCGATCACTTCATGAAAACCAAACGTCTCATCCAGCACCTGCGGATAGGGCAGGAAGGCGTTGGCCACGATACGCAGTTCGCCGCCGCTGTTCAGATGGCGGACCGCGCCGCGGATCAGCGCCTGCGCCGCTTCAAGGCTGGTTTGCAGGCCGTCGTGGAATGGCGGATTTGAGATGATCATGTCAAAACGGCCGTTGACCTCAGAGAAGACGTTGCTGGCAAAAACCTCGCCTTCAAAACCATTCGCGGCAAGCGTCGCGCGGCTGGCTTCGACCGCCGGAGCGCTGACGTCGCATAGCGTCAGGCGTACCTTCGGCGAATGGCTGGCCAGTACCGCGGCCAGCACCCCAGCGCCGCAGCCGACATCGAGCACTTTGCCTTTGGTATGCGGTTGTAGAGTCGACAGCAGCAGTTGGCTGCCAACATCAAGGCCGTCACGGCTGAACACGCCCGGCAGCGTTTTAATGGTCAGGTTATCGAGCGCGTACTCGTTCCAGTACTGTTCGGCGTTGAAGGAGGGCTGTTTTTCCAGACGGCCGTGGTAGAGACCGCAGCGGCGGGCGCTATCCACTTTATTCAGCGGCGCGTATTCGGCGAGCATTTGCTCGGCGCTACGCACGCCGCTGCGGTTTTCGCCGATCACGAAAATATCGATCCCCACCGGCAGCAGAGAGAGCAGGTTCATCAGCTGGAACTGCGCTTCCGGCTTGTTCTTCGGCCAGTAGTAGATCAGGGTGTCGCAATCGGCGACGTCGGCGGCCTCGGCGACTAAGCTAAAACGAACGTTATCGCCCATCTGGCGATTCAGGACCTGCCAGTGGTGGAATTGTTGGGTATGAGCGCGGCTGGCCGCGGTATCCAGACGTGCAGGCAGGTCATCCTGCAGGTCACCGGCAAACAGAACGCGGGCGGACTCGAAATCATCACTGTGGCGCAGCAAGACTTCACTTGCCGGGGTAAAAGCTGACATGAAACACTCCTTCAATAAGACTGGCGCCGATTATAGTAGTTTGTTGGCGCAGATACGACGGATTTGCTATATTGCGCGCTTGTTTAACAGGAGTGTTTCGCTATGACTTCCCGACGAGACTGGCAATTACAGCAACTGGGGATTACCCAGTGGTCGCTGCGTCGCCCGGGGGCGTTGCAGGGCGAAATCGCTATCTCGCTTCCTGAACATATTCGTCTGGTGATGGTGGCGGAAACCCCGCCGTCGCTGACTGAACCGCTAATTAGCGATATTCTGCGCGCGCTCTCGATTAATGCCGATCAGGTGCTGCAACTTACGCCGGATCGGGTAGCCATGCTGCCGCAAAATAGCCGCTGCAACAGCTGGCGACTGGGCTGCGAGACGCCGCTGTCGCTGGCGGGCGCCCAGGTCTCGACGCCCGTTTTTGATGAACTTCAGAGCAGCGTGCCGGCTCGCATCGCGCTCTGGCAACAAATCTGCGCACATGAACACGATTTCTACCCTCAGCACGGCTGATTTATCCAAAGCCTGGCAAATCGAAAAACGCGCCCACGCTTTTCCGTGGAGCGAACAAACCTTTGCCAGCAATCAGGGTGAACGTTATCTGAATTACCAACTAGCAGTTGATGGGGAAATGGCGGCCTTTGCCATCACCCAAATTGTCCTTGATGAAGCGACGCTTTTTAACATCGCCGTCGACCCCGCATACCAGCGCCGCGGCCTGGGACGGGAACTGCTGGAACATGTTATTGATGAAGTCGAAAAACTCGGCGTCGTTACGCTGTGGCTGGAGGTGCGGGCATCGAATGTCGCCGCCATCGCGCTCTACGAAAGCTTAGGCTTTAACGAGGCGACTATCCGCCGCAATTACTACCCTACGGCCGATGGGCGTGAGGACGCAATTATCATGGCTCTGCCAATCAGTATGTAAGACAAGGTGAAACGATGAAATGGGACTGGATTTTCTTTGATGCCGATGAAACGTTGTTTACGTTTGACTCTTTCAGCGGCTTACAGCGGATGTTTCTCGACTATAGCGTGACATTTACCGCCGAAGATTTTCAGGACTATCAGGCCGTTAATAAGCCGCTGTGGGTGGATTATCAAAACGGCGCCATCACCTCGCTACAATTACAGCATCAGCGTTTTGATAGCTGGGCGGAACGTTTGAACGTCCCCCCGGGCGAACTGAACGACGCTTTCATGAATGCGATGGCCGAAATCTGCGCGCCGCTGCCGGGCGCCGTATCGCTGCTGGATGCGCTGCAAGGCAAGGTAAAAATGGGCATCATCACCAACGGTTTTACCTCGTTGCAGCAGACTCGTCTGGAGCGTACCGGCCTGCGCGATCACTTTGATTTGCTGATTATTTCTGAGGAAGTCGGCGTCGCGAAGCCGGATGCGCGTATCTTCGATTATGCCCTGGCGCAGGCGGGTAATCCGTCGCGCGACAGGGTATTGATGGTCGGCGATACCGCCGAGTCGGATATCCGCGGCGGCGTCAATGCCGGGCTTGCCACCTGTTGGCTGAATGCGCACCAGCAAACGCTGCCGGCAGACCTGCAGCCCGACTGGACGGTGACCTCTTTAAGCGAACTGGAGCAACTCCTGTGTAAACACTAATTGCCTCCCCCCCATTGATGGGTAAAATAGCCGCAATTTTTCGTATTCCACATGCGCGGCCCATTGCCGCGTTTACTTAGAAGATTGAATTATGACGTTGTCTCCTTATCTGCAAGAGGTGGCCAAACGCCGCACTTTTGCCATTATTTCTCACCCGGATGCCGGTAAGACCACCATCACTGAAAAAGTGCTGCTGTTCGGACAGGCGATTCAGACCGCCGGTACCGTGAAGGGCCGTGGTTCCAGCCAGCATGCAAAATCCGACTGGATGGAAATGGAAAAGCAGCGTGGGATCTCGATTACCACCTCGGTGATGCAGTTCCCGTATCATGACTGCCTGGTTAACCTGCTGGATACCCCGGGGCACGAAGACTTCTCCGAGGATACCTACCGTACCCTGACGGCGGTTGACTGCTGTCTGATGGTTATCGATGCGGCGAAAGGCGTCGAAGATCGTACCCGCAAGCTGATGGAAGTTACCCGTCTGCGCGATACGCCGATCCTCACCTTTATGAACAAACTCGACCGTGATATCCGCGATCCGATGGAATTGCTGGATGAAGTCGAAAATGAGCTGAAAATCGGCTGCGCGCCGATTACCTGGCCTATCGGCTGCGGCAAGCTGTTTAAAGGGGTTTATCATCTTTATAAAGATGAAACTTACCTCTATCAGACCGGTAAAGGGCACACCATTCAGGAAGTGCGCGTGGTTAAAGGGCTGAATAACCCTGAACTCGATGCCGCGGTGGGCGACGATCTGGCGCAGCAGCTGCGCGATGAACTGGAACTGGTACAGGGCGCATCGAACGAGTTCGATAAAGATCTGTTCCTGGCGGGCGAAATTACTCCAGTGTTCTTCGGGACCGCATTAGGCAACTTCGGCGTGGATCATATGCTGGATGGCCTGGTGGAGTGGGCGCCGGCGCCGATGCCGCGTAATACTGATACCCGTGAAGTGACGGCCGCAGAAGAGAAATTCACCGGCTTCGTGTTTAAGATTCAGGCCAACATGGACCCGAAACACCGCGATCGCGTGGCGTTCATGCGCGTGGTTTCCGGCAAATACGAGAAAGGCATGAAGCTGCGTCAGGTGCGTATCGGCAAAGACGTGGTGATTTCCGACGCGCTGACCTTTATGGCGGGCGACCGTTCGCACGTTGAAGAAGCCTACCCGGGCGATATTATCGGCCTGCATAACCACGGCACCATTCAGATTGGCGACACCTTTACCCAGGGCGAAATGATGAAGTTCACCGGTATTCCGAACTTCGCGCCGGAACTGTTCCGTCGTATTCGCCTGAAAGATCCGCTGAAGCAGAAACAGCTGCTGAAAGGGCTGGTTCAGCTCTCTGAAGAGGGCGCGGTACAGGTCTTCCGTCCTATTGCTAATAACGATCTGATCGTCGGCGCCGTCGGCGTGCTGCAGTTCGATGTGGTAGTTGCGCGTCTGAAAAGCGAATATAACGTTGAAGCGATTTACGAATCCGTCAACGTGGCCACCGCGCGCTGGGTTGAATCAACTGACGTGAAAAAATTCGAAGAGTTCAAGCGTAAGAACGAAGTTCAGCTGGCGCTGGATGGCGGCGATAATCTGACCTATATCGCCCCGACGATGGTTAACCTGAACCTGACGCAAGAGCGTTATCCTGATGTGGTGTTCCGCAAAACGCGCGAGCACTAATGTCTCTCTGGAGCGCGGCGATGCTGCGCTCCAGCCCGTTTTGTCCGCCTTCATCCTTACCATAGAAAGTTCTTAAATCTGCGCAAATCGTAGCTTTTTTATTCAAACCCTCCGCCGCATCTCCGCTCATCTACTATATTTATTAAGCACTTTTCAGAAACCTGGCTGAATAAATAGCCATTTGTTTTACCAAAGCAGACATCGTGAGGGCATACCAATGACCAGACTAAAGAGCGCCAGGCTATTGCTGCCTCTCTTCTTAGGCTCAGCGTTGATAAGCGCCTCGACCTATGCGGAAACCACCGCAACCGATAGCGCGAAGGCTGCCGCGACCAGCGCCGGAGAAAGCGTCGATAAGTCGATCAACAAGGTTGGCGATTTTATGGATGACAGCACGATCACTGCCCGTGTTAAAGCGGCGCTGATTGATGACAAAAGTATCCGTAGCACCGATATCTCGGTGAAAACGGAAAACAAAGTCGTGACCTTAAGCGGGACCGTGGAGAGCGCTGAGCAAAAATCACAGGCCGTCAGCGCGGCGAAAGGCGTCGAAGGAGTGAGTTCGGTAAGCGATAAGCTGACCGTGGCGGGGGAAAAATCAGCCAGCCTGAAGGGCTATGCTGGCGACACCGCAATCACCAGCGAAGTCAAAGCCAAACTGCTGGCGGACGATATCGTTCCGTCGCGTAAGGTTACGGTGGAGACCAGCAACGGGGTAGTTCATCTCTCCGGGACGCTGGAATCCAGCAAGCAGGTCGATCGCGCGGCAGACATTGCCAAAGCGGTAACCGGTGTTAAGGGCGTGAAGAACGATCTTAAAGTGCGGTAAGGGTATTCATTAAAAGATATTCGCCAGCGGCGAGACCGCTGAGCGAGTTGTACGCAGGGTTGATGTATGCGCGGCCTGAGCGCGCAGAAAAGCGACCGTTAATCATATGGTAAGGAGAACAGTATGTTTAGATGGGGCATTATTTTTCTGATCATCGCGTTGATTGCCGCCGCATTGGGCTTTGGTGGTCTGGCGGGTACCGCGGCGTGGGCGGCTAAAATCGTCTTTGTTGTCGGTATTATCATTTTCCTGGTCAGCCTGTTTACCGGTCGAAAACGACCCTAGAGGCGATATGCCGAAAGGCGTGAATCAATAACCGCGCAGTGATGACATAACGTCTTACATAAAGCCAGTCAATGTGACTGGCTTTTGCGGTTTCAGGGGACGACAATTTGCGTTACTTTAATGACAGAAAATAAACAAACAGGAAAGCAGGGTGGGGCAGCGCATTCCCGTGACGTTGGGCAATATTGCCCCGTTAGCGGTAAAACCCTTCCGTCCAGGCAAACTTGCTCTGGTGTGCGAAGGCGGTGGTCAGCGAGGTATTTTCACAGCCGGGGTTCTGGACGAATTCATGCGCGCCGGATTTAACCCTTTCGACCTGATGCTTGGCACTTCCGCTGGCGCGCAAAACATCTCCGCTTATATCTGTAATCAGCAGGGCTACGCCCGCAAAGTCATTACGCGTTATACCACCTCAAGGCAGTTTTTCGACCCGATGCGCTTTGTTCGCGGCGGCAATCTTATCGATCTCGATTGGCTGGTCGATTCCACTTCGCAACAAATGCCGCTGGCGATGAACTATGCCGAGGAGCAGTTTGCGCTGGGTAAAGAGCTGTGGATGTGCGCCTGCCGCGGTGACGACTACACGGCAAACTATTTTTCCCCCACCCGCCAGACCTGGCTCGACCTGATCCGCGCCTCCAGCGCCATTCCCGGCTTCTATCGTAGCGGCGTCCTGCTGGATGGCGTGAGCTACCTCGATGGTGGCGTCAGCGATGCGATCCCTGTGCAGGAGGCGGCGCGCCGCGGCGCGCAGACTATCGTGGTGATCCGTACCGTCCCTTCGCAGATGTTCTACACGCCGCAGTGGTTTAAACGAATGGAACGCTGGCTGGGAGAAAGCAGCCTGCAGCCTTTTGTGAACCTGGTACAGCACCATGAAACCACCTATCGCGCGACGCAGCAGTTTATTGAAAAACCGCCGGGTAAACTGCGGATATTCGAAATTTATCCGCAGCGGCCGCTGCGCAGTATGGCGCTTGGCAGCCGTCTGCCGGCGCTGCTGGAAGATTATAAAACCGGGCGCCAGTGCGGCCGCTACTTCCTCGCCACGGTAGGGAAGCTGCTGACCGAACAACCGCCTCTGTTACGCCATGCGCCGCGTGTGGCAAGGCCGACGCCGGTGGTGGTGCCGCCGCTGCCGGTGGCTAACGAAACGCCGCAACAGGCGATTATCACCGCGCCGCAGGCTAATGACCCCAGCTTTAATAACGAGGATCTGGCGTGACGTTACGCTTTATTGATACCCACTGTCACTTCGATTTTCCCCCGTTTACAGAGGATGAACCCGCAAGTATCGCGAGGGCGGCGCAGGCCGGCGTTGGGCGTATTATCGTGCCGTCGATATCCGCCGCGCGCTTTGCTCGCGTGCTGGCGCTGGCGGAGCAACACGAGCCGCTGTATGCCGCGCTAGGGATGCATCCTATTGTTATCGAACAGCATGATGACCGCGGATTAGCGCAACTGGAAAGCTATCTTGCACAGCGTCATCCGAAACTCGTGGCCGTCGGAGAGATTGGCCTCGATCTCTACCGCGACGATCCGCAATTCGATCGCCAGCAGGCGCTGCTGGAAGCGCAGCTGCGGCTGGCGAAGCGTTACGATTTGCCGGTGATCCTGCATTCGCGGCGCACCCACGATAAGCTGGCGATGTTGCTAAAAAAACATAACCTGCCGCGCGCCGGGGTGGTGCATGGTTTTGCCGGCAGCCTGCAGCAGGCGGAACGTTTTGTACAGCTGGGCTATAAGATTGGCGTCGGCGGCACCATTACCTATCCCCGCGCCAGCAAAACTCGTGATGTCATGGCGCGTCTGCCGCTTTCTTCGCTGTTGCTGGAAACCGATGCTCCGGATATGCCGCTCAATGGTTTTCAGGGGCAGCCGAACCGCCCGGAACAGGCGGCCCGCGTCTTTGACGCGCTCTGTGAACTGCGCGCGGAACCGGCGCAGGAAATTGAAGCGGCGCTACTGGCGAATACCAAAAGCCTCTTTACCGCGCTAACCCTCTAACGCCCCCACATTCTGGACAAAATCGTCCCGGTTTTGACGGATTGTGACAATCCCATCATTTTTGGTATATATAAAATCTATTAAATTTCAATACGAAAGTGTTTTTATGTCCCGGTATTGCACAATTTGTGCGCCACGACGTCGAGATAATACGTTTCGTTATGTTAGAATAATAACATCATCATGAGCTTCGATTTGCCAATTATGCTTAAACAGGACCTCACGGTGAGGATCGAAGTAAATGGTAGGTAATTGTGATTTGAATCACGTTACAGTAATGCAAATTAGTAACTAGTTTTTATTAACTGTGATGAATGTCGAAGTGTAATGGCGAGCAGATGTTACAATAGTAACAGGCTCGCATGGTGAACAAACTATTGAACCGGCAACACGCCGTCGGAGTATGAAATGACTGATTTAAAAGCAAGCAGCCTGCGCGCGTTGAAACTGATGGATCTGACCACCCTGAATGATGACGACACCAATGAGAAGGTGATCGCGCTGTGCCATCAGGCAAAAACCCCGGTGGGCAATACCGCTGCAGTCTGCATTTACCCGCGTTTTATCCCGATTGCCCGTAAGACGCTGAATGAGCAAGGAACACCGGACATCCGTATCGCGACGGTGACCAACTTCCCGCATGGTAACGACGATATCGATATCGCGCTGGCGGAAACCCGCGCGGCAATCGCCTATGGCGCGGATGAAGTGGATGTGGTTTTCCCGTACCGCGCGCTGATCGCTGGTAACGAGCAGGTGGGTTTTGATCTGGTGAAAGCCTGTAAAGACGCCTGTGCGGCGGCGAATGTGCTGCTGAAAGTGATCATCGAAACCGGCGAGCTGAAAGAAGAAGCGCTGATTCGTAAGGCATCTGAAATCTCTATTAAAGCGGGCGCGGATTTCATCAAAACTTCTACCGGTAAAGTGCCGGTGAATGCGACGCCGGAAAGCGCGCGCATCATGATGGAAGTCATCCGCGATATGGGCGTTGAGAAAACCGTTGGCTTCAAACCTGCCGGCGGCGTGCGCAGCGCGGAAGACGCGCAGCAGTTCCTGGCGATTGCCGATGAACTGTTCGGCGCCGACTGGGCTGATTCCCGTCACTACCGTTTTGGCGCATCAAGCCTGTTGGCTAGCCTGCTGAAAGCCCTGGGTCACGGCGACGGTAAGAGCGCCAGCAGCTACTAATCCCTTGATATGCCGGATGGTAATGCGCTTATCCGGCCTACGAATTGATGCCTGTAGGCCGGATAAGGCGCCCGCGCCGCTATCCGGCAATTTATACCCGTTGGGAGGTTACCGTGTTTCTCGCACAAGAAATTATTCGTAAAAAACGTGATGGTCATGCATTAAGCGATGAAGAAATTCGCTTTTTCATCAACGGCATCCGCGATAATACTATCTCTGAAGGACAGATCGCCGCGCTGGCGATGACCATCTTCTTCCATGATATGTCTATGCCGGAACGTGTCTCGCTGACCATGGCGATGCGGGATTCAGGGACCGTTCTCGACTGGAAAAGCCTTAACCTCAACGGCCCGATCGTTGATAAACACTCGACCGGCGGCGTGGGTGACGTTACCTCGCTGATGCTGGGGCCAATGGTTGCCGCCTGCGGCGGTTACGTACCGATGATCTCCGGGCGCGGCCTCGGCCATACCGGCGGTACGCTTGATAAACTGGAAGCGATCCCGGGCTTCGATATCTTCCCGGACGACGCGCGATTCCGCGAAATTATTAAAGATGTCGGCGTGGCGATCATCGGGCAGACCAGCTCGCTCGCGCCGGCTGACAAACGTTTCTATGCCACCCGCGATATTACCGCGACGGTGGATTCCATCCCGCTGATTACCGCATCGATCCTGGCCAAGAAACTGGCGGAAGGTCTGGATGCGCTGGTGATGGACGTTAAAGTCGGCAGCGGCGCCTTTATGCCGACTTATGAGCTTTCAGAAGCGCTTGCCGAAGCGATCGTTGGCGTCTCCAACGGCGCCGGCGTGCGCACGACCGCACTGTTAACCGATATGAACCAGGTGCTGGCCTCCAGCGCAGGTAACGCCGTTGAAGTTCGCGAAGCGGTACAGTTCCTGACCGGGGAATACCGTAACCCGCGTCTGTACGACGTCACCATGGCGCTGTGCGTGGAAATGTTGATTTCCGGCAAGCTGGCGGCGGATGACGCCGAGGCGCGCGCGAAATTGCAGGCGGTGCTGGATAACGGTAAAGCGGCGGAAGTCTTTGGCCGCATGGTGGCGGCGCAGAAAGGGCCGAACGACTTTGTCGAAAACTATGCGAAATACCTGCCGACGGCAATGCTGAGCAAAGCGGTCTATGCTGAAGGCGCCGGATTTGTCTCTGATATGGATACCCGCGCGCTGGGGATGGCGGTGGTGTCGATGGGCGGCGGTCGTCGTCAGGCATCCGATACCATTGACTACAGCGTTGGTTTTACTGATATGGCGCGCCTTGGCGATAAAGTCGATGGCGAACGTCCGCTGGCGGTGATTCATGCGAAAGATGAATCCAGCTGGCAGGAGGCGGCCAAAGCCGTGAAAGCGGCAATTAAACTGGACGCTCAAGCCCCAGAAATTACACCGACGGTCTATCGCCGAATCACCAAGTAGCGATATACTGATCTGATCGCTTTTTTGCAGCGCATGATGTATGGAGAACAAGATGAAACGTGCATTTATTATGGTGCTGGACTCCTTTGGGATTGGCGCAACGGAAGACGCTGACCGCTTTGGCGATGTGGGCGCCGATACCATGGGCCACATTGCGGAAGCCTGCGCCAAAGGTGAAGCTGACAATGGTCGTAAAGGCCCGTTGAATTTACCTAACCTGACCCGCCTGGGCCTGGTGAAAGCGCATGAAGGTTCTACCGGTAAAATTGCCGCCGGTATGGACGGTAATGCTGAAGTCGTTGGCGCTTACGCCTGGGCGCATGAACTCTCTTCCGGTAAAGATACGCCGTCTGGCCACTGGGAAATCGCCGGCGTGCCGGTGTTGTTTGACTGGGGTTACTTCAGCGATCATGAAAACAGCTTCCCGCAGGAACTGCTGGATAAACTGGTTAAGCGCGCGAACCTGCCGGGCTACCTCGGCAACTGCCACTCTTCCGGTACCGTGATTCTGGACCAGCTGGGTGAAGAGCATATGAAAACCGGGAAACCGATTTTCTATACCTCTGCTGACTCGGTATTCCAGATCGCCTGTCACGAAGAGACTTTCGGCCTCGACAAGCTGTATGAGCTGTGCGAAATCGCCCGTGAAGAACTGACCGAAGGCGGCTATAACATTGGCCGCGTGATTGCTCGTCCGTTTGTTGGCGACAAAGCCGGTAACTTCCAGCGTACCGGTAACCGTCACGATCTGGCGGTCGAGCCGCCGGCGCCGACCGTGCTGCAGAAGCTGGTCGACGAGAAAAACGGCCACGTGGTTTCCGTGGGTAAAATCGCCGACATCTACGCCAACTGCGGCATCACTAAGAAAGTGAAAGCCACCGGGCTGGACGCGTTGTTCGACGCGACCATCAAAGAGATGAAGGAAGCGGGCGACGAGACTATCGTCTTCACTAACTTCGTCGATTTTGACTCCTCCTGGGGCCACCGTCGCGACGTCGCTGGCTACGCGGCGGGTCTGGAGCTGTTCGACCGTCGTCTGCCGGAGCTGATGGAGCTGGTTGGGGAAGACGACATTCTCATCCTCACTGCCGACCACGGCTGCGACCCGACCTGGACCGGTACCGACCACACCCGCGAACACATTCCGGTGCTGGTGTACGGCCCGAAAGTGAAGCCGGGTTCGTTAGGCCACCGCGAAACTTTCGCCGATATCGGCCAGACGCTGGCGACATACTTTGGTACGTCGCCAATGGAATACGGTAAAAACATGCTGTGATACCCGTTGTCTTTCGCGCTGTAGATGCGTTGACTTCATTCGCTCACCCCGGTCACATAGTTAATCTATGCTCCCGGGGATTCACGAATTCGTCGCCTTCCTACAACGCGAAATCCTTAGGGTATTTGAATACGTTTTGTAGGCCTGATAAGGCGTAGCCGCCATCAGGCACGAACAATTTATATAAGGATAAAACGATGGCTACCCCACACATTAACGCAGAAATGGGCGATTTCGCTGACGTAGTTTTGATGCCGGGCGACCCGCTGCGCGCGAAGCACATTGCCGAAACTTTCCTTGAAGACGTGCGTGAAGTAAACAACGTGCGCGGCATGTTGGGCTTCACCGGTACCTACAAAGGCCGCAAAATCTCCGTGATGGGCCACGGTATGGGTATCCCATCCTGCTCTATCTACACCAAAGAGCTGATCACCGATTTCGGCGTGAAAAAAATCATCCGCGTTGGATCCTGCGGCGCGGTACGTGAAGATGTCAAACTGCGTGATGTGGTTATCGGCATGGGCGCGTGCACCGACTCTAAAGTCAACCGTCTGCGCTTCAAAGACCATGATTTCGCGGCGATTGCTGATTTCGGCATGGTGCGTAACGCGGTAGACGCGGCGAAAGCGCTGGGCGTTGACGCGCGCGTCGGCAACATCTTCTCTGCTGACCTGTTCTATACGCCGGACCCGTCTATGTTCGACGTGATGGAAAAATACGGCATTCTGGGCGTGGAAATGGAAGCGGCCGGCATCTATGGCGTCGCGGCGGAGTTCGGCGCGAAAGCGCTGACTATCTGCACCGTTTCCGATCATATTCGTACCCACGAGCAGACCACTGCCGCTGAGCGTCAGACGACCTTCAACGATATGATCAAAATCGCGCTGGAATCCGTACTGCTGGGCGATAAAGAGTAAGACCTGTTGTGCCGGGTGGCGGCTTCGCCTGACCCGGCCTACGGTTTCCCAGGCCCGCTAAGCGCAGCGGGCTTTTTTATTAGCGCACCGCGCCAGCCATCCACGCCGACAGTTCTTTCAGTTCCGCTTCCTGCTCAGGGTAATCTCTAATCAACGCCTCACACTGCTGCTGCAGGACCTCCGCCCGATACTGACAGCCGGCTAAGTGTGCCGCCAGCGCCTCCAGCGGCGCCGGATTCAGGCTATCGGTAAAAGCCTGGGCGCGGGTGATATGGCCCTTCTCGACGTCAAAATGCAGCTCGACGCCGCCCCAGCGAAAGCGCTCATCCAGCAGGTGGGAGAAAGCGGGCGCCTGGCCGAAGTTCCACTCCCAGCTGCTCTGGCGGGCGAAGGTCTCGGCAAAATTCGGCAGATCCGGCGTGTTGTCCGGCGAAATGACTTCCGCCTCTACCCGTTCGCCGTAATGGCTGAAAAATGCCTCCTGAATGGCTTCGCAAATCTGCTGATGGGTAATGCCCGGTAGGAGTTCAACCAGGTTCGCTACGCGCCCGCGCACCGAGCTAATGCCTTTGGCCTGCAGCTTTTTCTTGTCCGGATTGAGGTAGTTAGCGAGACGGCTTAGGTCGGCGTTCAGTAGCAGGGTGCCGTGATGAAAACCGCGGTCCATCGTTTCGCGATAGGCGGATCCAGACACCTTGCGGTCGCCGTTGTCGGTTTTGACCACCAGATCGTTGCGCCCGGAGGCTTCGGCCGTTACGCCGAGCGAATTCAACGCCGCCAGCACGATAGCGGTGGAGACGGTTTTGTCGTATTCCGGTTTACCCGCCATAAAGGTAAAGCAGGTGTTGCCGAGGTCGTGGAATACCGCGCCGCCGCCGCTGCTGCGCCGGGCCAGCCGCACGTTATCTTCTTCCATGCGCCGGGTATTGCACTCCTTCCACGGATTCTGCGCGCGACCAATAACGACGGTGTCGGCGTTGCGCCACAGAAACAGCACCCGTTGGGTGGCCGGCATCTGGCGGAAAATACACTCTTCGACCGCGAGGTTAAACCAGGGGTCGTAGGAGTCGGAGAGCAGCAGGCGGAGCGTCGGCATAGGATATCCTTGTCTGGTTAATCTTTATCTTCGTCCTGGACGGGCTTATTCGCGGTGAGCAGGAAGGGCGATTGCTGCCAGCGGGTACGTTTGCCCTGCAGCAACGTGCGGGTCAGCACCACGCCGATGGCCAGCGACAACAGCAGCATCAGGCGTAAGATATTGGTGGTATTATCCACCTGTTTCGCCTCGGTCGCCAACGTGTGGGTATCCAGCGTCAGGCGCAGATAGCCGACCGGGCCGTTTTTGCCGAGGATCGGCTCGACGATTTGCTGGTTAAAGTAGCCGCCGGCTTTTTTGCCATCCAGCGCCAGGCGGTCGCGCACATCAACGCTTTCGCCGGAGCGAGCCACCAAATCGCCTTGTTCATCATATACCCCGGCATCGAGCACCCGACTTTTATCCGTCAGCTGTTCCAGCAAGCGGGTAATGCGCTTTTCGTCGGGCGTTTCGCTGCGCATCAGCGGCGCCAGGTTCAGCGTAACCTGCTGCGCCAGCGTCCGCGCCAGCTCTTCCAGCTGCGGATTACGCTGCTTTTGGCTATTCTGACTGAACCACGAGGCGCCCTGCATCAGCGCGACGAGAAGCGCGAGACAGATCAGAACAATGACGGCGCGATGCAGTCGGAATTTCAGTTTTGCTCGTACCATATTCCACCTTTGAAAATTTGCAGCTTAATGTTGCCAGAAGCGCTGGTTACAAGGTAGCCTCATGCGTTATTTTCCTCGCCTGAATGAAGAGATGTGGAGCCGTAATGCCTAACAGTTTGACCTGGTGCGACCTGCCCGAAGATGTTTCCTTGTGGCCTGGGTTGCCGCTTTCCCTGAGCGGCGACGAGGTCATGCCGCTGGATTATCACGCCGGGCGCAGCGGCTGGCTGCTGTATGGTCGCGGTCTCGATAAACGTCGGCTGACGGCGTGGCAGCGCGAACTCGGCGCGGCGCTGGTTATCGTCTCTTCCTGGGTCGTGGAAGACTATCAGGTGATCCGTCTGGCGGGCTCGCTGACGCAGCGCGCCACGCGCCTGGCCCATGAAGCCGGGCTGGACGTCGCGCCGCTGGGCAAAATCCCGCATCTGCGCACGCCGGGCCTGTTGGTGATGGATATGGACTCCACGGCGATTCAGATCGAATGTATTGATGAAATTGCTAAGCTTGCCGGCACCGGCGAGCTGGTTTCGGAAGTGACCGAACGCGCGATGCGCGGCGAGCTCGACTTCACCGCCAGCCTGCGCCAGCGCGTCGCCACCCTGAAAGACGCCGACGCGAACATCCTGCTGCAGGTGCGGGAAGCGCTGCCGCTGATGCCGGGGCTGACGCAACTGGTGCTGAAGCTGGAAACGCTGGGCTGGAAGGTAGCCATCGCCTCCGGCGGCTTTACCTTCTTTGCCGAATACCTGCGCGATAAGCTGCATCTCGACGCGGTATTCGCCAACGAGCTGGAAATCATGGACGGCAAGCTCACCGGCAACGTTATCGGCGACATTGTCGATGCCAAATATAAAGCCAATACTCTGCGTAAACTGGCGGAAAAATATGAGATTCCGCCGGCGCAAACCGTGGCGATTGGCGATGGCGCCAACGATCTGCCGATGATCAAGGCGGCAGGCCTCGGCATTGCCTATCATGCGAAACCAAAAGTCAATGAACAGGCGGAAGTCACCATCCGCCACGCTGACCTGATGGGGGTATTCTGTATTCTCTCCGGCAGCATGAATCAAAAGTAAGAGGTTAACGTGGCGAAAGCTCCAAAACGCGCATTTGTCTGTAATGAATGTGGTGCGGATTATCCGCGCTGGCAGGGGCAGTGCAGCGCATGCCATGCCTGGAATACCATCACCGAGATGCGCATCGCCGCCTCGCCGCAGGTGGCGAGAAACGAGCGTCTGTCAGGCTACGCCGGTAATGCCGGCGTGTCGAAGGTACAGAAGCTGTCGGAGATAAGCCTGGAGGCGCTGCCGCGTTTCTCCACCGGATTTAAAGAGTTCGACCGCGTGCTCGGCGGCGGCGTGGTACCGGGTAGCGCCATTCTAATCGGCGGCAACCCCGGCGCCGGGAAATCGACGCTGCTGCTGCAAACCCTCTGCAAGCTGGCGGAAGGAATGAAAACGCTGTACGTCACCGGGGAAGAATCCCTGCAGCAGGTCGCGATGCGCGCGCATCGTCTCGGGCTGCCGACGGCGAATCTGAATATGCTCTCGGAGACCAGCATCGAGCAAATCTGTCAGATCGCCGATGAAGAAAAGCCTCAGCTGATGGTCATCGACTCCATCCAGGTGATGCATATGGCTGATGTCCAGTCGTCGCCGGGGAGCGTGGCCCAGGTACGCGAAACCGCGGCCTATCTGACGCGCTTTGCCAAAACTCGCGGCGTGGCGATTGTGATGGTTGGCCACGTCACCAAAGACGGCTCGTTGGCCGGTCCGAAAGTACTGGAACACTGTATTGACTGCTCGGTGCTGCTGGACGGCGATGCCGATTCCCGTTTCCGCACGTTGCGCAGCCATAAAAACCGCTTTGGCGCGGTCAATGAACTCGGCGTCTTCGCGATGACCGAGCAGGGCCTGCGCGAAGTCAGCAACCCCTCCGCCATCTTCCTCAGCCGCGGCGATGAAGTCACCTCTGGCAGCTCGGTCATGGTGGTATGGGAAGGCACCCGTCCGCTGCTGGTTGAGATCCAGGCGCTGGTCGATCACTCGATGATGTCTAATCCGCGTCGCGTCGCGGTAGGCCTGGAGCAGAACCGTCTGGCGATCCTGCTGGCGGTGCTGCACCGCCATGGCGGCCTGCAGATGGCCGATCAGGACGTCTTCGTTAACGTGGTTGGCGGGGTCAAAGTCACTGAAACCAGCGCCGACCTGGCGCTGCTGCTGGCGATGGTTTCGAGCCTGCGCGATCGCCCGTTGCCGCAGGATCTGGTGGTCTTTGGCGAAGTCGGATTAGCCGGTGAAATTCGCCCGGTGCCAAGCGGCCAGGAACGTATTTCCGAGGCGGCGAAGCACGGGTTCCGTCGCGCCATCGTACCTGCGGCAAACGTGCCTAAAAAAGCGCCGGAAGGGATGCAAATCTTTGGCGTGAAAAAACTGGCCGATGCGCTGAGCGTTTTTGACGACTTATAATGATACCCGTCATACTTCAGGGTATGACGGGTATCAAACCCGAGTTTGCAGGAGGCACGCATAAACTATGTCGTCATTCGACTATCTGAAAAACGCCATTAAGCAAAAGGGTTGTACGCTGCAGCAGGTGGCGGAAGCCAGCGGGATGACCAAAGGTTATCTCAGTCAGCTATTAAACGCGAAAATCAAAAGCCCGAGCGCCCAGAAGCTCGAAGCCTTACACCGCTTCCTCGGCCTTGAATTCCCGCGCAAACAGAAAAGCGTCGGGGTGGTTTTTGGTAAATTTTATCCGCTGCATACCGGGCATATTTACCTGATTCAGCGCGCCTGTAGCCAGGTCGATGAGCTTCATATCATCATGGGCTATGACGACACTCGTGACCGCGAGCTGTTCGAGGAGAGCGCCATGTCGCAACAGCCGACGGTTCCCGATCGTCTGCGCTGGCTGCTGCAAACCTTTAAATATCAAAAAAACATTCGCATCCACGCCTTCAACGAAGAGGGGATGGAGCCGTACCCGCACGGCTGGGACGTCTGGAGCCGCGGGATCCGCGCCTTCATGAGCGAGAAAGGGATCGAACCTAACTGGATCTACACCTCGGAAGAGGCCGATGCGCCGCAGTATCTGGAGCATCTGGGGATCGAAACCGTGCTTATCGATCCGAAGCGAACCTTCATGAGTATCAGCGGCGGCCAGATCCGCGAAAACCCGTTCCGCTATTGGGAATATATTCCGACCGAAGTAAAACCGTTCTTTGTGCGTACGGTGGCGATCCTAGGCGGCGAGTCGAGCGGTAAATCGACGCTGGTGAATAAGCTCGCCAATATCTTCAATACCACCAGCGCCTGGGAATACGGCCGCGATTACGTCTTTTCACACCTCGGCGGCGATGAAATGGCGTTGCAGTATTCCGATTACGATAAAATCGCGCTGGGGCACGCACAGTACATTGATTTCGCGGTGAAGTATGCCAATAAGGTGGCGTTTATCGATACCGACTTCGTCAGCACTCAGGCCTTCTGCCTGAAGTACGAAGGCCGCGAGCATCCGTTCGTGCAGGCGTTAATCGATGAATACCGCTTTGATCTGGTGATCCTGCTGGAGAACAACACGCCTTGGGTGGCCGATGGGCTGCGTAGCCTCGGTAGTTCGGTAGATCGCAAAGAGTTTCAGACGTTGCTGGTGTCACTGCTGAAAGAAAACGGCATCGAGTTCGTGCACGTGGAAGAGTCGGATTACGACGCCCGGTTCCTGCGCTGCGTTGAGCTGGTGAAGCAGCTGATGGGCGAGCAGGGGTAGAGGCTCTGCGGGCTGTAGCCCTCACCCCAACCCTCTCCCAATGGGAGAGGGAGCAAACACTAAAAAAGGCAACTTGCGTTGCCTTTTTACATTTACCTTACCCTCACCCCGACCCTCTCCCAATGGGAAAGGGAGCAAACACTAAAAAAGGCAACTTGCGTTGCCTTTTTGCATTTACCTTACCCTCACCCCAACCCTCTCCCAATGGGAGAGGGAGCAAACACTAAAAAAGGCAACTTGCGTTGCCTTTTTACATTTACCTTACCCTCACCCGGGCCCTCTCCCAATGGGAGAGGGAGCAAACATTAAAAAAGGCAACTTGCGTTGCCTTTTTACATTTACCTTACCCTCACCCCGACCCTCTCCCAATGGGAGAGGGAGCAAACATTAAAAAAGGCAACTTGCGTTGCCTTTTTGCATTTACCTTACCCTCACCCCGGCCCTCTCCCATTGGGAGAGGGAGCAAACACTAAAAAAGGCAACTTGCGTTGCCTTTTTGTATTTTATTTTGAGATACGTTTGTACTTGATACGCTTCGGCTCCAGCGCATCGGCGCCGAGGGTGCGTTTCTTGTACTCTTCGTACTCGGTAAAGTTACCTTCGAAGAACTCAACTTTACCTTCATCCTGGTAATCCAGAATGTGGGTCGCAATACGGTCAAGGAACCAGCGGTCGTGCGAGATAACCATGGCGCAGCCCGGGAACTCCAGCAGGGCGTTTTCCAGCGCGCGCAGGGTTTCGATATCCAGGTCGTTGGTTGGTTCATCGAGCAGCAGTACGTTACCGCCGACCTGCAGCAGCTTTGCCAGGTGCAGACGACCGCGTTCACCGCCGGACAGCTCGCCAACGCGTTTGCCCTGGTCGACGCCTTTGAAGTTAAAGCGGCCAACGTAGGCGCGGCTTGGCATCTCTGTGTTGCCGATCTTCATGATATCCAGGCCGCCGGACACTTCTTCCCAAACGGTCTTGCTGTTGTCCATCGCGTCACGGAACTGATCGACAGAGGCCAGCTTAACGGTTTCACCCAGCGTGATGGTGCCGGAATCAGGCTGTTCCTGGCCGGACATCATGCGGAACAGGGTAGATTTACCCGCGCCGTTCGGACCGATGATACCAACGATAGCGCCTTTCGGTACGGAGAAGCTCAGATCGTCAATCAGTACGCGGTCGCCGTAAGATTTGCGCAGATTGCTGACTTCCAGAACTTTATCGCCCAGACGCGCTCCTGGCGGAATGAACAGTTCGTTGGTCTCGTTACGTTTCTGGTATTCGACGTTATTAAGCTCTTCAAAGCGCGCCAGACGGGCTTTGCCCTTAGACTGACGGCCTTTCGCGCCCTGGCGAACCCACTCGAGTTCTTTCTCGATAGATTTGCGGCGTGCGGCTTCCTGAGAAGCTTCCTGCGCCAGACGCTGATCTTTTTGCTCCAGCCAGGAGGAGTAGTTGCCTTCCCACGGAATACCTTCGCCGCGGTCAAGCTCGAGGATCCAGCCGGCGACGTTATCGAGGAAGTAACGGTCGTGGGTAATCGCCACTACGGTGCCTTCGAAATCGTGCAGGAAGCGCTCCAGCCAGGCGACGGACTCGGCGTCGAGGTGGTTGGTCGGTTCGTCGAGCAGCAGCATGTCTGGTTTTTCCAGCAGCAGGCGGCACAGTGCGACGCGGCGGCGTTCACCACCGGAAAGATTGGCGATTTTCGCATCCCAGTCCGGCAGGCGCAGGGCATCGGCCGCACGCTCCAGCTGCACGTTCAGGTTATGGCCGTCGTGCGCCTGGATGATCTCTTCGAACTTGCCCTGTTGCGCGGCAAGCTTATCGAAGTCGGCATCCGGCTCGGCGTATTTGGCATAAACTTCGTCCAGGCCTTTCAGCGCGTTAACCACTTCGGCGACCGCTTCTTCAACGGATTCGCGTACGGTGTGCTCCGGATTCAGCTGCGGCTCCTGCGGCAGGTAGCCGATTTTGATCCCGGGCTGCGGGCGCGCTTCACCTTCGATCTCGGTGTCGATACCGGCCATGATGCGCAGCAGGGTAGATTTACCGGCGCCGTTCAGACCGAGAACACCGATTTTCGCGCCAGGGAAGAAACTGAGGGAGATATTTTTCAAAATATGACGTTTCGGCGGAACCACTTTGCCGACACGATGCATGGTATAAACGAATTGAGCCACGTTGGACTTCGCCTCTTTCTATTCTGATAGATAGTTCAAAGGCGAAGTGTAGCCTTTTTCGCGCGGTAATCCCAGCGAGGCGACAGGATTCACAGAAGCGTAAAAAAATGTTCAGGACATGGCATGTTTTCAGTTGTCTGATTAGCATAACTAAGCAATACCTGATTTTTTTGAAGCGGCACGATGCCGCGGTGATGCACCAAACTAGAGGAAGAGCTTGTGGAAAAAGCCAAAACTACGGCATGGCGTCTTCTGGCTGCCGGCGTGAGTCTGCTGACGCTAAGCCAGCTGGCGCATGCGGATTCACTGGATGAACAGCGCAGCCGCTATGCTCAAATTAAACAGGCGTGGGACAACCGCCAGATGGATGTCGTCAACCAGTTGATGCCCACGCTCAGCAGCTATCCGCTGTATCCCTACCTGCAATATCGACAAATTACCGATGACCTGATGAACCAGCCGCCGCTGGTGGTCACTAATTTCATTGCGGCGAACCCGACGCTACCGGCGGCGCGTTCGCTGAAATCACGCTTTGTTAATGAGCTGGCGCGGCGCACCGACTGGCGAGGCTTACTGGCGTTCAGCCCGGATAAACCGGCGACAACCGAAGCGCAGTGTAACTACTACTACGCCAAACTCAGCGTCGGCCAGTCGCAGGAGGCGTGGAGCGGGGCGAAAGAGCTGTGGCTGACTGGTAAGAGCCAGCCAAATGCCTGCGATCCGCTGTTCAGCGCATGGCGCGATTCCGGGCAGCAGGATCCACTGGCCTATCTCGAACGAATCCGCCTGGCGATGAAGGCCGGCAATACCAGCCTGGTCCGCGTGCTTGCTCAGCAGATGCCGTCAAACTATCAGAGCATCTCTTCGGCGGTGGTGGCGTTGGCCAACGACCCCAATAGCGTGATGACCTTTGCCCGCACCACCGGGGCCACCGACTTTACCCGCCAGATGGCGGCGGTCGCTTTTGCCAGCGTCGCGCGTCAGGATGTGGAAAACGCCCGTCTGATGATCCCATCGCTGGTGCAGGCGCAGCAGTTGAATGAGGATCAAACCCAGGAGCTGCGCGATATCGTCGCCTGGCGTCTGATGGGCAGCGATGTGACCGAAGCGCAGGCGGAGTGGCGCGATGACGCGATCATGCGTTCGCAATCGACCCCGCTTGTGGAACGCCGGGTTCGTATGGCGCTTGGCAACGGCGATCGTCATGGGCTGAACACCTGGCTGGCGCGTCTGCCGATGGAGGCGAAAGAGAAAGACGAGTGGCGCTACTGGCAGGCGGATCTGCTGCTGGAGCGCGGGCGCGATGACGAAGCGAAAGCCATCTTGCATTCGCTGATGCAGCAGCGCGGCTTCTATCCGATGGTTGCCGCTCAGCGTCTGGGTGAAGAGTACACCTTCCGCATTGATAAAGCCTCCGGCACTATCGACCCGGCGCTGGCCTCTGGCCCTGAGATGGCGCGCGTTCGCGAGCTGATGTACTGGAACATGGACAACACCGCGCGCAGCGAATGGGCGAACCTGGTGAGTAGCCGGACCAAATCGCAGCAGGCGCAGCTGGCGCGTTACGCTTTTGATCAACACTGGTGGGATCTTAGCGTACAGGCGACGATCGCCGGTAAATTGTGGGATCAGCTGGAAGAGCGCTTCCCGCTGGCGTACAACGATCTGTTCGCGCGTTATATTAGCGGCAAAGATATTCCGCAGAGCTACGCGATGGCGATTGCGCGTCAGGAGAGCGCCTGGAACCCGAAAGTGCGTTCACCGGTCGGCGCCAGCGGCTTGATGCAGATTATGCCGGGCACCGCGACGCATACCGTTAGCATGTTCAGCATTCCTGGCTATAGCGGTCCGTCGCAGCTGCTGGATCCGGAAACCAATATCAACATTGGTACCAGCTATCTGCAGTACGTCTACCAGCAGTTCGGCAATAACCGTATTTACGCTTCCGCCGCCTATAACGCCGGGCCTGGACGCGTGCGAACCTGGCAGGGCAATAGCGCCGGGCGCATCGATGCGGTGGCATTTGTCGAGAGTATTCCGTTCTCGGAAACCCGCGGCTATGTAAAAAACGTCCTCTCTTACGATGCCTATTACCGCTACTTTATGGGCAAGCAGGATAACTTGCTGAGCGACGCCGAATGGCAACAGCGTTACTGATTGTTCGGAAGTATGTTATTCTTTGTACTCGTTGATGAGTACATTCGACGGGCAGCCTGGCTGCCCGTCTCAACATGGCGACGTAACATGACCCAACAATCTCCCTATTCAGCGGCCGTGGCCGAACAACGTCATCAGGAGTGGCTACGTTTCGTGGCGCTGCTGCAGCAAGCTTACGCCGAAGACCTTCACCTGCCGTTACTGCAGCTGATGCTGACGCCCGACGAGCGCGAAGCGCTGGGCACCCGGGTGCGTATTATTGAAGAGTTGCTGCGCGGCGAGATGAGCCAGCGCGAGCTCAAAAACGAACTCGGCGCCGGTATTGCCACCATTACCCGCGGTTCGAATAGCCTGAAATCGGCGCCGGTAGAGCTACGCCAGTGGCTGGAACAGACCCTGCTTAACGATAAATAGCGTTATGGAATGGGCTGAGTGCCAGCACGACCGCCTGATGGTAGACGCTGCTGCGCGTCAGCTTGCCGCCGGTAAAGACGCCAATAGCGCCCTCTTTGCGGCCTATCTCATCGATACCGGTATGCTGCGACATGACCGGCCCCAGCGCTTCCCCGGCGCGAACCTGCGCAAGAATGACTTCCGGCAGCGGCAGGGTTGCCGAGCGCGCTTCGCCGCGCTGCTGCTGGCTCTCAATTACCACCCAACTGAAGGTGCTGCCTTCATCGATCCCGGCTTCTATCGCCACCCAAAAATCGGCTTGCGGCTGCGCGATACGGGCATTAGCGACGCGATTTCGTGCGCCAGCCCGCGTTTCCTCGCTGCCGAAGGGCTGTTCCGGCACGCCGCTCTCGACGGCGACGGACTCAATGTGGCAGGATCCTTCGCCGAAGATCTCGTTAAAAGCCTGCAGAATTGCCTGAATTTTGGCGGGATTAGTGGTAGCTGAGACAACATGGTGCATAATCAAAACAACTCAGAATTAATTAACGTCATCGCAGTATACTCTAAATCACTCTGGCGGTAGCCGATAGCGCCGATCGTCGATTGATGAAGGGTTCAGAACGGAAAATAAGCATGTTACAGGTATACCTTGTTCGCCACGGTGAAACGCAGTGGAACGCCGAGCGACGTATTCAAGGCCAGTCCGATAGCCCACTGACCGCTCACGGCGAGCGCCAGGCATGGCAGGTGGGCGAGCGCGCCAGAACGTTGGGGATCACCCATATTATCGCCAGCGACCTCGGACGTACCCGCCGCACGGCAGAAATTATCGCTGAAGCCTGCGGCTGCGGCGTCGTTACCGATCCGCGCCTGCGCGAGCTGGATATGGGGGTGCTGGAGAAGCGCCATATCGACTCGCTTAGTGAGGAAGAAGAGGGCTGGCGCCGTCAGTTGGTCAACGGTACGCCGGATGGGCGCATACCGCAGGGCGAATCCATGCAGGAGCTGAGCGAGCGTATGCGCGCGGCGCTATCATCCTGTCTGGAATTACCGCCAGGTAGCCGGCCGCTGCTGGTGAGTCATGGGATGGCTCTGGGCTGTCTGGTGAGCACAATCCTCGGGCTGCCTGCTTATGCGGAGCGCCGTCTGCGCCTGCGCAACTGTTCGATTTCACGCGTTGATTATCAGCAGAGCCCGTGGCTGGCGTCAGGATGGGTGGTGGAGACCGCGGGGGACGTTTCGCATCTCGATGCCCCCGCGATGGACGAACTACAGCGTTAACGACGAATCGGAATCAGGTATTCGCAGCGCAGCTGAATTGGCGTGGCCTGGTTCCGGTTATCATCTTCCGGATAGAAGCGCTCAATATCCAGGCCTTTGCGGCGGGTGAGGTTCAGCATCGGCATACAGGTGCCGTATACCGTCAGGATAAACTCCTGCAGCCCGGTGCCTAATCCTTCGTAAGTGAACATCACATACTCGCCGCCTTCCAGAATCACCGGATGAGAGTTATGCAGGTGCCCGTTCGCCATCTCCGGCGTTAGCGCGGTGGTGTAGAACACCTCCTGCTCGTCATCTTTTTCCAGACTTGGACGCGGTTCATGCAGGCCGTACAGCGTTGGCGGAATGCTGGGCGCATTACCGAGGAATTCGCGCCAGAACTGAACGCGCATCTGGTTACGGAATTCAGAAATCTCTTCAAGCTTACAGGTATAGCTTTGGGTCACGCCGACCAGTTGCGTGGTGCTCAGGGTCACAAACTCATGCTTCGGCATGGTAAATTCGCCGAGCCGCAGCGGCGGACGCATACCGAACGAGCTCCAGTCCGGAGAACGGCGGTAGAGCGCTGGGGTCAAATTAAACTGTTTTTTAAAGGCGCGGGTGAACGTCTGTTGAGAATCGAAGCGATACTGCAGCGCGATGTCGAGAATCGGGCGTGCGGTCAGGCGTAGCGCCACGGCGGATTTGGAGAGACGGCGTGCGCGAATATAGGCACCGATGGCTTGACCCGTGACGTCTTTAAACATACGTTGCAAATGCCACTTGGAATAACCTGCCTTCGCCGCCACATTATCCAACGAGAGGGGCTGATCCAGGTGACCTTCCAGCCAGCTCAGGAGATCGCGAATAATCCCAGCTTGATCCATAAAATGTCCCCATCCTTTAAACTCAGGTACCTATATTAAGGTAGCGGATAATAGCATTTTTTGATGTTTTAGCATTCAGTGTTTTTTTTGCTTATAAATGCGATTATCTGGTGGATATCGTTGGTAATTTTGTAAAGCTGTGATCTTTAAACCTTTTCCACAGCGTTTGTGATTATCACGCAGCGGAATTTTAAGAAATGGTAACAATATGAAATACAAGAAGTTAGTGGCAGGTTTGTTCTTGCTGGCCGCAGGCCAACTGGCGCACGCCGAGCAAATCGGCTCCGTCGATACGGTATTTAAATGGCTGGGGCCGGATCATAAAATCGTGGTCGAAGCCTTCGACGATCCCGATGTACAAAACGTCACCTGCTATATTAGCCGGGCAAAAACAGGCGGCATTAAAGGCGGGCTGGGGCTGGCGGAAGATACCTCAGACGCCGCCATCTCCTGCCAGCAGGTCGGGCCGATTGAGTTGACGGATAAAATCAAAAACGGCAAAAGCCAGGGCGATGTGGTATTCCAGAAACGTACCTCGCTGGTGTTCAAAAAACTGCAGGTCGTACGCTTCTATGACGCTAAACGCAATGCGCTGGTGTACCTGACCTATTCGGATAAAGTGGTCGACGGCTCGCCGAAGAATGCCATCAGCGCCGTGCCGATCATGCCGTGGAATAAATAAACGGGAGTCACAATGCAACAGCCACGGATTTGGTTAGTTGAGGATGAACAGAGTATCGCCGATACCCTTGTTTACATGCTGCAGCAGGAAGGATTCGACGTGACCGTCTTCGAGCGCGGGTTGCCCGCGCTTGATGCGGCGCTGCATCAGAGCCCGGATTTAGCGATCCTCGACGTCGGCTTGCCGGATATTAGCGGCTTTGAACTATGCCGACGACTGCTGGCGCGCCATCAGGCATTGCCAGTACTGTTTTTGACCGCACGCAGCGAAGAGGTTGATAAGCTGCTGGGGCTGGAAATTGGCGCTGACGACTACATCGCCAAACCGTTTTCGCCGCGCGAAGTCTGCGCGCGGGTGCGTACCGTTCTGCGTCGCCTGCAGAAATTTTCTACCCCTTCGCCGGTGGTGCGCGTTGGCGAGTTCGTGTTGGATGAGCTGGCGATGACAATTAGCTGGTATGGTCAACCGCTGAGCCTGACGCGTTACGAATTCCTGCTGTTGAAAACCCTCATTAACGCCCCCGGTTGCGTGTTCTCTCGCCAGCAGTTGATGGAGCGAGTGTGGAGCGATGCTTACGAGAGTATCGATCGTACCGTCGATACCCATATCAAAACCCTACGCGCCAAGCTGCGGGCGGTGAATCCTGATATTAACCCGATTAATACGCATCGCGGTCTGGGCTATAGCCTGGGGGGCTATTGATGCGTATCGGGATGCGCCTGTTACTGGGGTATTTCTTGATTGTCGGCATTGCCGCGTGGTTTGTGCTCTCTATCTTTGTGCAGGAAGTCAAACCGGGCGTGCGCCGGGCAACGGAAGGCACGCTTAACGATACCGCAACGCTATTGGCGGCGCTGGCCCGGGAGGATCTTCTTTCGGTAAATCCGCAGCAGGGGCGGCTGGCGCAGGCCTTTCAGTCGCTTAATCAGCAGCCCATCAACGCCAATATCAGCGGTATCAGGAAAATGCGCAATGAGTATCGCGTCTATCTGACGGATGCTCAGGGGAAAGTGGTGTTTGACTCCAGCGGGGAGGCGGTTGGCCAGGATTATTCGCGCTGGAATGACGTCTGGCTGACCCTGCGCGGCCAGTACGGCGCCCGCAGTTCGCGCAGTGACCCCAATGATGATAATAGCTCCGTCATGTACATTGCCGCGCCGGTGATGGATAACGGGCGTATCATCGGCGTGGTCAGCGTCGGTAAACCTAATCTGGCAATGACGCCGGTGATTAAACGCAGCGAGCGGCGGATATTGTGGGCCGGTGGCGCGCTGCTGGGGATTGCTTTACTGATCGGCGCCGGGATGGTCTGGTGGATTAACTTCTCTATTGGCAAACTGGTGCGTTACGCCGATTCGGTGACTGCCGAGCGTCCGTTGCCTCTGCCGAACGTCGGCAGTAGCGAGTTAAGCAAGCTGGCGCAGGCGCTGGAGAGCATGCGCGTGAAGCTAGAAGGCAAGAACGCGATCGAAAACTATGTCTACGATCTCACTCATGAACTCAAAAGCCCGCTGGCGGCGATCCGCGGTGCGGCAGAGATCTTGCGCGAGGGGCCGCCGCCTGAGGTCGCCGCGCGTTTCACGGCAAATATTCTTGCGCAGAATACCCGCATGCAGCTGTTGGTGGAAAAACTGCTGCAACAGGCGCGGCTGGAAAATCGGCTGGAGATAACGCCGCAGTTGGTTTCGGTTGATGCGCTTTTCCAACGTCTGGCGGATGAACGCGACATTGCTCTGGAGGCGAAAGCCATCACCCTGCGCTGGCAGAAGAGCGGGGTAACGGTGAATGGCGATAGCGAACTACTGGCGCAGGCGCTGGGCAATCTTATCGATAATGCGATTGACTTTACCCCCCGCGGCGGTGAAATCGCTCTGGCGGTGGAGACGTGCCACGAAGAGGCGCAGCTAAGCGTGACGGATAACGGTCGCGGTATTCCTGACTTTGCGCTGGCGCGCGTCTTTGAACGCTTTTACTCGCTGCCGCGGGAAGATGGCCATAAGAGCAGCGGTTTAGGACTGGCGTTTGTGCGTGAGGTGGCGCGTCTGCATCAGGGTGATATTAGCCTGCGTAATCGCCCTGAAGGCGGCGTTGTCGCGACGCTACAACTTCACCGTCCCTTCACATAGCTTCAAACACACTGCACATAGCCGCCCTACAGTGAGCCCATCACGATAGGGAGAAGGCTATGATGAAATCACCATTATTCTGGAAAATTAGTACGCTGTTGGGCTGTATTTTGCTGTTGTCCGTGCCGCTGATGATGGTCAGAGCGCTTATTAGCGAGCGTGCGGACTATCGCAGCGATGTAGTGGATGCGATAGAGCACAGTACCAGCGGTTCACAAAAGCTGACGGGGCCGCTGGTTGCTATCCCGGTGACCGAGACGCTATTTCGTATGGAGAACCAAAAAGAGGTCGAATATCAGCGTCGCTGGATCTACTACTGGCTACCGGAAACGCTGACGGTTAACGGTGTGCAAAATGTGGAGTCGAGAAAAGTCGGCATATACAGTGGGCAGGTCTGGCATAATGCCCTGCAAATTCAGGCGCAGTTCGATCCTTCGCGGCTGAAAGAGCTGCAAAAGGCAAATATCAATTTAGGAAAACCGTTTTTAGTGCTTAGCGTGAGCGATGCCCGCGGCATCGGCGTGATCAACGCGCCGGTAATTGACGGTAAGGCACTGACCGTTGAACCGGGATTGGGATTGAACGGCGGCGGGGTAGGTATTCATATGCCGATGCCGGCGTTAAACGCAGACAATAAACCGCTGGATATTGCTTTTACCCTCAATCTTAACGGTACCGGCGGCTTCTCCGTTGTACCGTTGGGCCGCAACAGCGAGCTGCAGCTAACCAGTAACTGGCCGCATCCAGGATTCCTTGGCAGATTCCTGCCTACGAAACGCGAAGTGAGCGCCTCGGGTTATAGCGCGCACTGGCAGAGCAGTTGGTTTGCCAACAATATGGGCAACTATTTCGCCGATGACACCGATATTGAGTGGTCGCGTTTACCCGCCTTTAGCGTGGACGTGATGTCGCAGGCCGATCAATATCAGCTCACCGACCGGGCGACTAAATACGCCATCCTGTTAATCGCACTGACTTTTATGGCCTTCTTCGTTTTCGAGAGCCTGACGCATCGTCGTCTGCACCCGATGCAGTATCTGCTGGTCGGCTTATCGCTGGTGATGTTCTACCTCGTGCTGCTGGCGCTCTCTGAGCATATTGGCTTTACCCGAGCCTGGGCGATAGCCAGCCTGATTGGCGCGGTAATCAACGGTATTTATTTACAGGCGGTACTGAAAGGGTGGCGTAATAGTCTGTTATTCGTCGTGGCGCTGCTGCTGCTGGATGGCGTGATGTGGCTACTGCTGCGTTCTGAGGATAGCGCGCTGCTGCTCGGCACCGGGGTACTACTGCTGGCGCTGTGCGCGTTGATGTTCCTGACCCGCCGCGTGGACTGGTATGCCTTATCTCTACCGCAGAGCAAACCGGAAAAACCGCAAAGCAAGGATGACGACACGCTACGTATCTGGAAGTAAAAGTAGCATAAAAAAACAGCGCCAGAAGGCGCTGTTTTTGCATTATAGCTGCGGGATAACCAGAATTATTCCTGCAGATCGCCGCAGAAACGGTAACCTTCACCGTGAATCGTGGCGATGATTTCCGGAGTATCCGGCGTGGATTCGAAATGCTTACGAATGCGACGAATGGTCACGTCCACGGTACGGTCATGCGGCTTCAGCTCGCGACCGGTCATTTTCTTCAGCAGCTCTGCGCGTGACTGGATTTTGCCCGGGTTTTCGCAGAAGTGCAGCATCGCGCGGAATTCGCTACGCGGCAGCTTGTACTGCTCGCCGTTTGGGCTCACCAATGAACGGCTGTTGATATCCAGTTCCCAACCGTTGAACTTGTAGCTCTCAACGCTGCGACGCTCTTCGCTCACGGTACCCAGGTTCATGGTACGGGAGAGCAGGTTACGCGCGCGGATAGTCAGTTCACGCGGGTTAAACGGTTTAGTGATATAGTCATCGGCGCCGATTTCGAGGCCAAGAATTTTATCAACTTCGTTGTCGCGGCCGGTAAGGAACATCAGCGCGACGTCAGCCTGCTCACGCAGTTCACGCGCGAGCAGAAGACCATTTTTACCTGGCAGGTTGATATCCATGATCACCAGGTTGATATCATTTTCAGACAGGATCTGATGCATTTCCGCGCCATCGGTCGCTTCGAATACATCATAACCTTCTGCTTCGAAAATACTTTTTAACGTGTTGCGTGTTACCAACTCGTCTTCAACGATAAGAATGTGCGGGGTCTGCATGTTTGCTACCTAAATTGCCAACTAAATCGAAACAGGAAGTACCAAAGTCCCTGACCTGCCTGGTACATGCCACAAATTAACATGTCCGGCGTAACATGACTAAAGTACGTAATTGCGTTCTTGATGCACTTTCCATCAACGTCAACAACATCATTAGCTTGGTCGTGGGTACTTTCCCTCTGGACCCGACGGTGTCAAAAACGGCTGTCATCCTAACCATTTTAACAGCAACATAACAGGCTAAGAGAGGCCGAACACCCAATAAAACTACGCTTCGTTGACATATATCAAGTTCAATTGTAGCACGTTAACAGTCTTGTGAAATCATTGCATCGATTTGCGATTTATCGTCACATTTCTTACACAGCTCAATTAGTTGCAGCTATGAATTAATAAATGCAATGAATCCAAAGCCCGTAGACAAATGAAAACTGAAATATCATTGCCAAACATATGGATAAATGCGTTCTGTTAACATACTCCGTATTGGTGTCCAATGTGAACAGTTTAGTTTTTTTTAAGAGTAATAAAGCTCATTTTTAGTGATTTTTGTTGCAAATTTGTAAATTTTCGCCGCGTAAAATGGGGGAGACCGCAGAGTCACGCCGCGTAAGTGGATAAGGGAAGCATAATGCGTTTATCGATCATTTTAGTGGCCCCCGCGAGGGCTGAAAACGTCGGCGCGGCGGCGCGAGCGATGAAAACCATGGGATTCAGCGAACTGCGGATTGTCGATAGCGAAGCGCATCTGCAGCCTGCCGCGCGCTGGGTTGCGCATGGTTCGGGAGATATTTTAGATAATATAAAAACCTATCCGACGCTTGAGCAGGCCCTGCACGATGTCGACTTTACCGTCGCCACTACCGCCCGCAGTCGCGCGCGTTTTCACTACTACGCCACGCCGCAGCAGTTGCTACCGCTGCTGGAAGAAAAAGCGCAATGGATGAAACATACGGCGCTGGTCTTTGGCCGTGAAGATTCCGGATTAACTAACGATGAACTGGCGCTGGCCGATGTGCTTACCGGCGTGCCGATGGTCGCCGATTATCCCTCCTTGAATCTTGGGCAGTCGGTAATGGTGTATTGCTATCAGCTGAGCTCGCTGCAGCAGCAGACTGCGGTTCAGGCGCCTGAAACCGACGAAAAACAATTGCAGGCGCTACGTCAGCGGACGCTTTCGCTACTTGGACGCTTGGGTGTCGATGACGACATAAAACTGGCCGACTGGCTACAGCAGCGGATCGGCCTGTTACAACAGCGCGACACCGCCATGTTGCATCGATTGCTGCATGATATTGAAAAAAAACTATCTGAATAAAATCCTGTTATAAGTAATTTTTATGGTTGAATGTACTAATTTCAACGGCAACCGTCTGGCAATGCGGCGGAAATATCGGGGCGCTGTGGCGTAATGACGGTGTTGGTTGAAAAGTCGCCAATTTAGAAATTCGTTGACTTAAGCAGGCAGATACTTTAACCAATATAGGCAGGACACAAGACAGATAAAAATACAGAGTACACAACATCCATGAATCGCATCGGCATGATTACCACCATTATCACCACCACCATTACCACAGGTAACGGTGCGGGCTGACGCGTACAGGAAACAACAGAAAAAAGCCCGCACCTGAACAGTGCGGGCTTTTTTTTTGACAAGAGATCAAGGGGTAAGAACCATGCGAGTGTTGAAGTTCGGCGGTACATCAGTGGCAAATGCAGAACGTTTTCTGCGGGTTGCCGATATCCTGGAGAGCAATGCCAGGCAGGGGCAGGTTGCGACCGTGCTGTCTGCCCCGGCGAAAATCACCAACCATCTGGTCGCAATGATTGAAAAAACCATTAGCGGTCAGGACGCTCTTACCAATATCGCCGACGCTGAACGCATTTTTGCCGACCTGCTGCAGGGACTGGCCGACATTCAACCAGGCTTCCCGCTCGCACAGCTGAAAACTTTCGTAGACCAGGAATTCGCGCAGATTAAACACGTGTTGCACGGTATCAGCCTGCTGGGCCAGTGCCCGGACGGCGTTAATGCCTCGCTGATCTGCCGCGGTGAAAAGCTCTCTATCGCTATCATGGCGGCGCTGCTGGAAGCGCGCGGCCACAAGGTCAGCGTGATTAATCCGGTCGAAAAACTGTTGGCCGTCGGCCACTACCTTGAATCCACTGTTGATATTGCTGAATCTACCCGCCGTATCGCCGCCAGCCAAATCCCGGCAGACCACATGGTGCTGATGGCCGGCTTTACCGCCGGTAACGAAAAGGGTGAGCTGGTGGTTCTCGGGCGTAATGGTTCTGATTACTCCGCTGCCGTGCTGGCAGCCTGTATGCGCGCCGACTGCTGCGAAATCTGGACCGACGTTGATGGCGTTTATACCTGCGACCCGCGTCAGGTACCGGATGCGCGGCTGCTGAAATCCATGTCTTATCAGGAAGCGATGGAGCTCTCCTATTTCGGCGCTAAGGTGCTGCATCCGCGCACTATTGCTCCCATTGCCCAGTTCCAGATCCCATGCCTGATTAAAAATACCGGTAATCCGCAGGCGCCGGGTACGCTTATCGGCGCCAGCCTTGATGAAGACGGCCTGCCGGTAAAAGGGATCTCTAATCTTAACAATATGGCCATGTTCAACGTTTCCGGGCCGGGAATGAAAGGCATGGTCGGTATGGCGGCGCGCGTTTTCGCCACCATGTCCCGCGCCGGTATCTCCGTGGTGCTGATTACCCAATCTTCTTCGGAATACAGCATTAGCTTCTGCGTGCCGCAAAGCGACAGCGCGCGGGCGAAGCGAGTGATGGAAGAGGAATTTTATCTCGAACTGAAAGAAGGGCTGCTGGAGCCGCTGTCAATCATGGAGCGGCTGGCGATCATCTCCGTCGTGGGCGATGGAATGCGCACGCTGCGCGGTATCTCGGCGAAATTCTTCGCCGCGCTGGCGCGCGCCAATATTAATATCGTGGCGATTGCCCAGGGCTCTTCCGAGCGTTCAATTTCGGTGGTCGTCAGCAACGACGACGCGACTACCGGCGTGCGCGTCACGCATCAGATGCTGTTTAACACCGACCAGGTCATCGAAGTCTTCGTGATTGGCGTCGGCGGCGTCGGCGGCGCGTTAATCGAACAGATTAAGCGCCAGCAGAGCTGGTTGAAGGGCAAGCATATCGATCTGCGCGTATGCGGCGTCGCCAATTCACAGGCGCTGCTGACGAACGTCCATGGCTTGAATCTGGAAAACTGGCGTAGCGAACTCGCGGAAGCGAAAGAGCCCTTTAATCTGGGCCGTTTAATCCGTCTGGTGAAAGAGTATCACCTGCTGAACCCGGTTATCGTCGATTGTACCTCCAGTCAGGCGGTGGCCGATCAGTACGCTGACTTCCTGCGTGAAGGTTTCCATGTGGTGACGCCGAATAAAAAGGCCAATACCTCTTCGCTGGATTACTATCACCAGTTGCGTCACGCCGCCAGCAGCTCGCGGCGCAAGTTCCTCTACGACACCAACGTCGGCGCGGGTCTGCCGGTCATTGAAAACCTGCAGAACCTGCTGAACGCTGGTGATGAGCTGGTGCATTTTTCCGGGATCCTCTCCGGCTCGCTTTCCTTTATTTTTGGTAAGCTGGATGAGGGCATGAGCCTTTCTGAAGCCACTAAACTGGCGCGCGAGATGGGCTATACCGAACCGGACCCGCGCGACGATCTTTCCGGCGTGGATGTGGCGCGCAAGCTGCTGATCCTTGCCCGCGAAACCGGGCGCGAGCTGGAGCTCTCGGATATTATCGTTGAGCCTGCGCTGCCTGCCGACTTTGACGCCAGCGGCGATGTCGAAAGCTTTATGGCGCGACTGCCGACGCTTGACGATCAATTCGCCTCGCGGGTTGCTAAAGCGCGCGACGAGGGTAAAGTCTTACGCTACGTCGGCAATATTGAAGAAGATGGCGTCTGCCGGGTGAAAATCGCCGAAGTCGACGGCAACGATCCGCTGTTCAAGGTGAAAAACGGCGAGAACGCGTTGGCATTTTACAGCCACTATTATCAGCCTCTGCCGCTGGTGCTGCGCGGCTATGGCGCGGGGAATGACGTGACGGCGGCTGGCGTGTTCGCCGACCTGCTACGCACCCTGTCATGGAAGTTAGGAGTTTAAGATGGTCAAAGTATACGCCCCGGCTTCCAGTGCCAATATGAGCGTCGGTTTTGATGTGCTGGGAGCCGCGGTGACGCCGGTTGACGGCACCTTGCTGGGGGATAACGTCTCGGTAGAGACGGCGGCGGAGTTTAGCCTACGTAATGTAGGCCGCTTCGCCGGCAAATTACCGTCGGCGCCGCAGGAAAATATCGTTTATCAATGCTGGGAAGCCTTTTGCCGCGAGATCGGTAAAACGGTTCCGGTGGCGATGACCCTGGAAAAAAATATGCCGATCGGCTCGGGCCTTGGCTCCAGCGCTTGTTCGGTGGTCGCCGCGCTGGTGGCAATGAATGAGTTTTGTGGTAAGCCGCTGAATGAAACCCGAATGCTGGCGCTGATGGGCGAGATGGAAGGGCGCATCTCCGGCAGCGTTCACTATGATAACGTGGCGCCGTGCTACCTTGGCGGTATGCAACTGATGATCGAAGAAAATGGCATCATCAGCCAGCAGATCCCGGGTTTTGATGAATGGTTGTGGGTGCTGGCCTATCCGGGGATTAAGGTCTCTACCGCCGAAGCGCGTGCGATTCTTCCGGCGCAGTATCGCCGCCAGGACTGTATCGCCCACGGTCGTCACCTTGCAGGGTTTATTCACGCCTGCTATAGCCGTCAGCCGCAGCTGGCGGCAAAGTTAATGAAAGATGTTATCGCCGAACCGTACCGTACCAAACTGCTGCCGGGCTTCAGTGAAGCGCGTCAGGCGGCGATGGAGATCGGCGCGCAGGCTTGCGGTATCTCCGGCTCCGGCCCGACGCTGTTCGCGTTGTGCGATAAACCGGACACCGCGCAGCGCGTCGCCGACTGGCTGGCCGCGCATTATCTGCAAAATCAGGAAGGCTTCGTTCATATTTGCCGGCTGGACACGGCGGGCGCTCGAGTAGTGGGATAAGTGATGAAACTGTATAACTTAAAAGATCATAACGAACAGGTCAGCTTCGCGCAGGCCGTGACGCAAGGGCTTGGCAAACAACAGGGGCTGTTCTTTCCGCACGATCTGCCGGAATTCAACCTGACCGAAATCGACGAAATGCTGGAACAGGATTTCGTGAACCGCAGCGCGAAAATCCTGTCGGCCTTTATTGGCGACGAGATCCCGCAGAATGAACTACAGGCCCGCGTTGCCGCGGCGTTCGCCTTCCCGGCGCCGGTAAGTCAAGTACAGGATGATATCGGCTGCCTGGAACTGTTCCACGGTCCGACGCTGGCGTTTAAAGACTTTGGTGGCCGCTTTATGGCCCAAATGCTGACGCATATCGCGGGCGATAAGCCGGTGACGATTCTGACCGCTACCTCCGGCGACACCGGCGCGGCCGTGGCGCACGCCTTCTACGGCCTGCCGAACGTCAAAGTGGTTATCCTCTATCCGCGCGGTAAGATCAGCCCGCTGCAGGAGAAGCTGTTCTGTACCCTGGGCGGCAATATCGAAACCGTGGCGATTGACGGCGACTTCGACGCCTGTCAGGCGCTGGTTAAGCAGGCGTTTGACGATGAAGAGCTGAAGGTGGCGCTCGGCCTCAACTCCGCCAACTCGATTAACATCAGCCGCCTGCTGGCGCAGATCTGCTACTACTTCGAGGCGGTCGCGCAATTGCCGCAGGAAGCCCGCAATCAGCTGGTGGTGTCGGTGCCAAGCGGCAACTTCGGCGATCTTACTGCCGGCCTGCTGGCGAAATCGCTGGGGCTGCCGATTAAGCGTTTTATTGCCGCGACCAACGCCAATGACACCGTGCCGCGCTTCCTGCAGGATGGCAACTGGGCGCCGAAGGCGACGCAGGCGACCCTGTCTAACGCGATGGACGTCAGCCAACCGAACAACTGGCCGCGCGTGGAGGAGTTATTCCGCCGTAAAATATGGCGTCTGAATGAACTGGGCTATGCTGCGGTGGATGATGAAACTACTAAAGCGACCATGCGTGAATTGAAAGCCATCGGCTATACCTCGGAACCGCATGCGGCCATTGCCTATCGCGCGTTGCGCGACCAGCTGCAGCCGGGAGAGTATGGGTTATTCCTCGGAACGGCGCATCCGGCTAAATTCAAAGAGAGCGTAGAAGAGATCCTACAGGAGACGTTGCCGCTGCCGAAAGAACTGGCCGACCGCGCCGACCTGCCACTGCTCTCGCACAATCTCCCAGCCGACTTCGCCGCGCTGCGTAAGCTGATGATGGGCTAGCATTGCCATTCCGCTGTTCGTTAAACCGGGCTCCGCGCCCGGTTTTATTACGCCCGAAAATGGAGAGATTGTGTATAACTGACCAATAAATGCGGAAGAGCATAAATTCAGATTGCGGAGAATAAACAGGGTAGTTTTGCAGGGTTAATATTTTGTTATCGACCCATAATGGGGGCGAATAGAAGGGGTTGCTTATGACAATGCTGAAACCTGTTTTGCTGGCGCTTTCTCTGCTGCTGGTCGCTCCTGCGTTGGTTCATGCAGATGAAATTACCCTGATCCCGGCGGTGAAGCTGCAAATCGGCGACCGTGATGATTATGGACGCTACTGGGACGGCGATCGCTGGCGCGATCATGACTGGTGGGCGAGCCATTATGACTGGCGCGACGACCGCTGGCGTCCGCATGATGATTATCGCCGCCACGATCGCGATGACGATGACGATCAAGGCCATCATGGTCATGGCCACGAGCGGCATCACCACGACGACTAATCGTGCCGCCCCCGGCGCCATACCGGGGGCATTCAGGCTTACTGCTCGTGGCGTTTAAACACCAGTTCGCCGTTCTCCGATGCCTGCGCATCAAAGAAATAACCTTCGCTATCAAACTCCTGCAGTTGATCCGGACGGGTTAAACGGTTCTCTATGATAAAGCGGCTCATCAGGCCGCGCGCTTTTTTGGCATAGAAGCTGATCACCTTGAATTTGCCGTTTTTCTCATCGAGGAATACCGGCTTAATCAACTGTCCCTGCAATTTTTTCGGTTTTACCGATTTAAAATACTCATCGGATGCCAGGTTGATAACGATATCGTCGCCCTGCGCCTGCAGCGCCTGATTGAGCTTATCGGTAATGACATCGCCCCAGAAATGATACAAATCTTTGCCCTGCGGATTTTCCAACTTGATGCCCATCTCCAGACGATAAGGCTGCATCAAATCCAGCGGACGCAACACGCCGTAAAGCCCGGATAGCATACGCAGATGCTGCTGGGCGAAATCGAAATCCGCTTCGCTAAAGGTTTCAGCCTGCAGGCCGGTATAAACGTCGCCTTTGAAGGCCAGAATCGCTTGACGGGCATTCTGCGGGGTAAAGTCCGGATGCCAGTCGTGAAAACGGGTGGCGTTGAGGTCGGCAAGCTTATCGCTGATGCTCATCAGCTTACCGATTTGCGGCGCCGTCAGCTTACGGGCGATACCGATAAGCTGTTGAGAATACTCCAGGAGTTCGGGCTGGGTATAGCGCGTCGTTGCCAGCGGGCTTTGATAATCGAGCGTTTTAGCAGGTGAAATCAGAATCAGCATATCCAGTCCTTGCAGGGAATTTCGACGAATTTTAACAAAAAAAGAGTACGGTGGGAGCGATTGCTGCGATTACCGCGCTATTCACGCGGTATCTCATCCCAGGCGCCTGGCGCCAGATGTTGCTGAATTTCCGGATAGCGAGCGGGATCGAAGACCGGCTGTACGCCGAGTTTACGCTGGCGCAGATAATCGCTGGCGAGGATCCGTACCGTTGGCGACAGCAGCAAAATCGCCGTTAAGTTAGTGATAGCCATCAGCGCCATAATAATATCCGCCAATTGCCAGACCACCGGCAGACTTACCAGAGTGCCTACCAGTACCATGAATACGGTAATGACCCGGAGCGTCCAGATATGCAGCGGCTTAGTGAGCCGCAGGAAGATCAGATTATTTTCGGCATAAATATAATTGGCGACAATCGAACTGAAAGCGAAAAGCAGTAGTACGGCAGCCACCAGACCAGGACCCCAACTGCCAATGAGATCGCCCATCGCGTGCTGCATGGTTTGAATCCCACTGACCACATTATCGCGGTTTTCGCGCGGCGCCAGCAGGATAATCACCGCGCTGGCGGTACAGATAACGATGGTATCAATAAAGACGCCAATCATCTGGACGATGCCCTGCGCCGCCGGATGCGGCGGCCATGAAGCCGCGGTAGCCGCCGCGTTTGGCGTGGAACCCATCCCCGCTTCATTGGAAAACATCCCGCGCTGAAAACCGCCGGTAAGCGCCTGGCTGATGGTATAGCCCACCGCGCCCGCCGCCGCTTCCTGCCAGCCGAAAGCGCAGCGGAAGATGGTTTCAAAGACCGCGGGTAGGGCGGAGAAGTGCCAGAGGCCAATCAACAGGCTGGCGCCCACCCATAGCAGGGCCATCAGCGGGACAAACCACTGCATCAATCGCGCCACGCCGCGTAAACCGCGGACGATAATCAACAGCGTCGCGGCAGCCAGCGCGGCGCCGACGGCGACCATCGGAAAATCGAAGGCATAGGCCATGGCGTGCGCCACCGAGTTGGCCTGCACGGTATTGAAAATCACCCCGTAGGCAAGCAGAAGTAGAATCGAGAAGACCACGCCCATCCAGCGCATCTCAAGGCCGCGAGCCATATACCACGCCGGGCCGCCGCGGAACTGGCCTGCGCTATCGCGCTCTTTGTACAATTGGGCAAGCGAGCATTCAGCGAAGCTACTGGCCATACCGAGTAGCGCGGAGATCCACATCCAGAACACCGCGCCGGGGCCGCCGGCGGCAATCGCTAACGCCACTCCCGCCAGATTACCGCTGCCGACGCGCGCCGCCAGACTGGTGCACAGCGCCTGAAAAGACGTTAAGCCGCCGGGCTGCGGGCGGAGGCTTTTTTTAAGGCTTTTGCCAAACTGACGAATATAACGGAACTGCACAAATTGCGTTCGCCAGGTGAACCAAATACCGGCGCCCAGTAACAGATAAATCATTACCGAGCCCCAGAGTATTTCATTGATAAACGAGAGAAAATCAGGCATTAAACGTCCTCTTGTCCATGCCGGCGCGCGGTGTAAGCGCTACCACTCCGGTGACAATCCTTTAGCATTCAGATAATTAATATGTCGAGTTTATCACACTCTGCGCTCTTGCATTGTCGGCGGTTGCGCTGACCCTATGGCGTGTTATCATCTTGGCAGACCGGTTACATCCCCTTAACTGCTGTTTAAGAGAAACACTATCATGACGGATAAATTGACTTCTCTGCGTCAGTACACCACTGTCGTAGCTGACACCGGAGATATCGCGGCAATGAAGCTGTATCAGCCTCAGGATGCCACCACCAACCCTTCTTTGATCCTCGGCGCGGCTCAGATCCCTGAGTACCGTAAGCTGATTGACGACGCTGTTGCCTGGGCTCGCAGCCAGAGCAGCGATCGCGCGCAGCAGATTATCGATGCTTCCGACAAACTGGCGGTGAACATCGGTCTCGAAATCCTTAAACTGATCCCGGGCCGTATTTCTACCGAAGTTGATGCCCGTCTGTCTTACGACACCGACGCCTCTATCGCGAAAGCGAAACGCCTGATCAAACTGTATAACGATGCCGGTATCGGCAACGATCGTATCCTGATCAAACTGGCTTCGACCTGGCAGGGCATTCGCGCCGCTGAGCAGCTGGAAAAAGAAGGCATCAACTGTAACCTGACCCTGCTGTTCTCCTTCGCTCAGGCTCGCGCTTGCGCCGAAGCGGGCGTCTTCCTGATTTCTCCGTTCGTTGGCCGTATCCTCGACTGGTACAAAGCGAACACGGATAAGAAAGAGTACGCGCCGGCAGAAGATCCGGGCGTGGTTTCCGTTAGCGAAATCTACGAGTACTACAAGCAGCACGGCTATGAAACCGTGGTAATGGGCGCAAGCTTCCGTAACGTTGGCGAAATCCTTGAGCTGGCCGGCTGCGACCGTCTGACCATCGCCCCTGCGCTGCTGAAAGAGCTGGCGGAAAGCGAAGGCGCTATCGAACGTAAACTGGCGTTCAGCGGCGAAGTGAAAGCGCGTCCGGAACGCATTACTGAATCCCAGTTCCTGTGGCAGCACAACCAGGATCCGATGGCGGTAGACAAACTGGCGGAAGGTATCCGTAAGTTTGCCATCGACCAGGAAAAACTGGAAAAAATGATCGGCGACCTGCTGTAATCATCCCAGCGTGACCGGGCTGCCGGTCACGCTACTTCTTTTGAATCCTGTCTGTAATTCTCTCCAGCGTGTATCATTTCGCTTAATTGCACTATTTGAACGGAATGAATATGAATAAATTACGCATCGGCTTAGTTTCTATTTCTGACCGCGCCTCCAGCGGCGTTTACCAGGACAAAGGTATTCCTGCGTTGGAAGAGTGGCTGTCGCGTGCGCTGACAACGCCCTTTGAACTGCAGACTCGCCTGATTCCCGATGAACAGCCCATCATTGAACAGACGCTGTGCGAGTTGGTTGACGAGATGGGCTGTCATCTGGTGTTAACCACCGGCGGCACCGGCCCGGCGCGTCGTGATGTGACCCCGGACGCAACTCTAGCCATTGCCGATCGTGTGATGCCTGGTTTCGGTGAGCAAATGCGCCAGGTTAGCCTACACTTTGTGCCGACGGCTATCCTATCCCGGCAGGTTGGCGTCATCCGCAAGCAGGCGCTGATCCTCAACCTGCCAGGCCAGCCGAAAGCCATTCAGGAAACCCTCGAAGGGGTGAAAGACGCTGAAGGTAACGTGCTGGTGCATGGTGTCTTTGCAAGTGTACCTTATTGTGTACAGTTGCTTGAGGGGCCGTATGTGGAGACGGAAGCGAGCGTTGTAGCAGCTTTTCGCCCGAAAAGCGCACGGCGTGAAACTTTATCCTGAATTTAATGCATTGCTGATATAACCTGTATTGCCGGTGGTGTGCTGTTTTATTTACGGTATAGTGTTTTTTACTTTACACATTGCGTAATATTACTGCGGACGAAACGTCAGTTATGTCACAACACACCCGAGCACTGAATCGACAAGATTATAAAACTCTGACGCTGGCCGCCCTCGGCGGGGCGTTGGAGTTTTATGACTTCATCATCTTTGTCTTCTTCGCCGCCGTCGTCGGCGAACTATTCTTCCCGGCGGATATCCCGGAATGGCTACGTCAGGTACAGACCTTCGGTATTTTTGCCGCGGGTTATCTGGCGCGCCCTCTTGGCGGCATTATCATGGCCCACTTTGGCGACCTGGTCGGTCGCAAAAAAATGTTCACCCTCAGTATTCTGCTGATGGCGCTGCCGACGCTGGCGATCGGCCTGCTGCCGACCTATGCCTCAATGGGCATCGTTGCGCCGCTGCTATTACTGCTCATGCGTATTTTACAAGGGGCGGCGATTGGCGGTGAAGTGCCGGGTGCCTGGGTCTTTGTAGCCGAACATGTCCCGGAAAAACGCATCGGTATCGCCTGCGGCACCCTGACCGCGGGGTTGACCGTTGGGATCCTGTTGGGATCGGTAGTGGCGACGCTTATCAACACCAGCATGACGCCGCAGGGTATCCACGACGGCGGCTGGCGTATTCCTTTCCTGCTGGGTGGCGTGTTCGGTCTGGTAGCCATGTACCTGCGTCGTTGGCTGCAGGAGACGCCGATATTTCTTGAGATGCAACAGCGCAAAGCGCTGGCGCAGGAGCTGCCGGTGAAGGCGGTGGCGCTCAAGCACCAGAAGGCCGTTATCGTTTCGATGCTACTCACCTGGCTGCTTTCCGCCGGGGTGGTAGTGGTGATCCTGATGTCGCCGGTGTGGCTGCAAAAACATTATGGCTTTGCGCCGGCGATTACCCTGCAGGCCAATAGCATCGCCACGATTATGCTGTGTATTGGCTGTTTACTCGCCGGTCTGGCGGCAGACCGATTCGGCGCCAGCCGCACTTTTATCGTCGGTAGCCTGCTGTTAGCGGCGGCCAGTTGGGCCTTTTACCACCTTTCCGGCGCCAGCCCGCAGCGGCTGTTCCTGCTGTATGGCACGGTTGGGCTGTGCGTCGGCGTGGTGGGGGCGGTACCTTACGTAATGGTGCGCGCCTTCCCGGCGGAAGTGCGTTTTACCGGCATCTCGTTTTCCTACAATTTGTCATACGCCATTTTCGGCGGCCTGACGCCGATTGCCGTCACGATGCTGATGGGGGTTTCGCCGATGGCGCCGGCCTGGTACGTACTGGCGCTGTCGCTGATGGGGCTGGGTCTGGGTATTTGGCTGCGTCAGGGGTTGACGGCGCAGGCGGTTTTACCGCAAGGAGAACTGCAGCGTTAAATTTAACGCCGCCGCCCGCGTTGTGGGCGGCGGCAGGCCATTAGCGTGGCTCGCCAATCGGCAGGACGGTACGGCCGAACTGCTCGTTCAACACTTCACCCATCGCCAGGTAAATAGCGCTCGCGCCGCATACCAGGCCGATCCAGCCGGCAATTTTAACAATGCCTTCGTTATCAACCAGGTGGCCAATCGCCAGCAGCGCGAACAGCACCGTCAGGCTCAGGAACACGAACTGCAGCATGCGCGCGGCTTTCAGCGTGCCGAAGAACATGAACAACGTAAAGATACCCCACAGGCCAAGATACATGCCCAGGAAATGCGGATTCGGCGCATCAGCCAGGCCCATTTTCGGCATCAGGAGGATCGCGACCAACGTCAACCAGAAGGAGCCGTAGGACGTAAAAGCGGTTAAACCAAAGGTGTTGCCTTTTTTATACTCGAGCAGGCCGGCAAAAATTTGCGCAATGCCGCCGTAAAAAATGCCCATCGCCAGGATAGCTACATCGAATGCGAAAAGGCCGCTATTCGCCAGGTTAAGCAGAATAGTGGTCATGCCGAAACCCATAAGGCCCAGCGGTGCCGGATTAGCCAACTTAGTGTTGCCCATAATTCCTCAAAATAATGATTAGAAAGGGAAGCATTACCCCGCCACTTGCGGTGGGGCGCGGCATAATAATGAGGCGCGCAGAGGCTGTCTATGATCTGGCGGGGTATTTTTCAGCAATTTACCTTTCGCGGCGATAATGGCCAACTCTTCGGCGAACGAGTGCGATATCCAATGAATATGTTCTTATTTACTATTTATTTTTTGTATGGGTTATACCGGCTATTTTTATCGTCTGGCGTGTCGTTTGCTCTCGCGCCTGCGTTTTGCCAGAAAAATTTTTTTTGGCCTGCCCCTTGATGAAAACCAGGGCGACCCCATCTTGTAGTCAACCGCAGTGAAGAACCTGAAAAAAAATGATGTCAGGGCAGTTGAAACCGCACGTTTCGCCCTTATTACAGGTTCACAACCACATGTTGATCGAATTTTTAGTGGAGACGTTTAGATGGGTAAAATTATTGGTATCGACCTGGGTACTACCAACTCTTGTGTAGCGATTATGGATGGCACTACCGCTCGCGTGCTGGAGAACGCCGAAGGCGATCGCACCACGCCTTCTATTATTGCCTATACCCAGGATGGTGAAACTCTGGTTGGTCAGCCGGCTAAACGTCAGGCAGTGACAAACCCGCAAAACACCCTGTTTGCGATTAAACGCCTGATTGGTCGCCGCTTCCAGGATGAAGAAGTTCAGCGTGACGTTTCCATCATGCCGTACAAAATCGTTGCCGCAGATAATGGCGACGCCTGGCTTGATGTGAAAGGCACCAAAACCGCGCCGCCGCAGATTTCTGCTGAAGTGCTGAAAAAAATGAAGAAAACCGCTGAAGATTACCTGGGTGAGCCGGTAACTGAAGCTGTTATCACCGTACCTGCGTACTTCAACGATGCTCAGCGTCAGGCAACCAAAGATGCCGGCCGTATCGCGGGTCTGGAAGTCAAACGTATCATCAACGAACCGACTGCCGCTGCGCTGGCATACGGTCTGGATAAAGAAGTCGGCAACCGTACTATCGCGGTATACGACCTCGGTGGTGGTACCTTCGATATTTCTATTATCGAAATCGACGAAGTTGACGGCGAAAAAACCTTCGAAGTTCTGGCAACCAATGGTGATACCCACCTGGGTGGTGAAGACTTCGATACTCGTCTGATCAACTACCTCGTTGACGAGTTTAAGAAAGAGCAGGGCATTGACCTGCGCAACGACCCGCTGGCGATGCAGCGTCTGAAAGAAGCTGCAGAAAAAGCGAAAATTGAGCTGTCTTCCGCTCAGCAGACCGACGTTAACCTGCCGTATATCACCGCAGACGCGACCGGTCCGAAACACATGAACATTAAAGTGACTCGCGCGAAACTGGAAAGCCTGGTTGAAGATCTGGTTAACCGTTCCATCGAGCCGCTGAAAGTTGCCCTGCAGGATGCCGGTCTGTCCGTTTCCGATATCAACGACGTGATCCTCGTTGGTGGTCAGACTCGTATGCCGATGGTGCAGAAGAAAGTTGCCGAGTTCTTTGGTAAAGAACCGCGTAAAGACGTTAACCCGGATGAAGCTGTGGCTATCGGCGCAGCGGTTCAGGGTGGTGTTCTGACTGGTGAAGTTAAAGACGTTCTGCTGCTGGACGTTACCCCGCTGTCGCTGGGTATCGAAACCATGGGTGGCGTGATGACCGCGCTTATCAGCAAAAACACCACTATCCCGACCAAGCACAGCCAGGTGTTCTCTACTGCGGAAGACAACCAGTCCGCGGTAACCATCCATGTGCTGCAGGGTGAGCGTAAACGCGCTTCTGATAACAAATCTCTGGGTCAGTTCAACCTGGATGGTATTAACCCAGCGCCGCGCGGTATGCCGCAGATCGAAGTAACCTTCGATATCGATGCTGACGGTATCCTGCACGTTTCCGCGAAAGATAAAAACAGCGGTAAAGAGCAGAAGATCACCATCAAGGCTTCTTCCGGTCTGAATGAAGAAGAAATTCAGAAAATGGTTCGCGAAGCGGAAGCTAACGCTGAATCTGACCGTAAGTTCGAAGAGCTGGTTCAGACCCGTAACCAGGGCGACCATCTGCTGCACAGCACCCGTAAGCAGGTTGAAGAAGCAGGCGACAAACTGCCGGCTGATGACAAAACTGCAATCGAGTCTGCGCTGACCGCGCTGGAAGCTTCCCTGAAAGGTGAAGATAAAGCGGACATCGAAGCGAAGATGCAGGCGCTGGCCCAGGCTTCCCAGAAGCTGATGGAAATCGCTCAGCAGCAGCATGCACAGCAGCAGGCTGGCGGTGCTGACGCTCAAGAGAACAGCGCGAAGGACGACGATGTTGTCGACGCTGAGTTCGAAGAAGTGAAAGACAAAAAATAATCGCCCTTTGAACGGGTAAAACACTGGCACGGGCGAAGAGGTTTCCTCTCCGCCCGTGCACGCATGTTAAGGGGCTGAAAAACACCAATGGCAAAGCAAGATTATTACGAGATTTTAGGCGTTTCCAAAACAGCGGAAGAGCGTGAAATCAAAAAGGCGTATAAGCGCCTGGCCATGAAGTATCACCCGGACCGTAACCAGGGTGACAAAGAGGCCGAAGCCAAATTTAAAGAAATCAAAGAAGCGTATGAAGTCCTGACTGATGCCCAGAAGCGTGCAGCCTACGATCAGTACGGCCACGCCGCGTTTGAACAAGGCGGCATGGGCGGCGGCGGTTTCGGCGGCGGCTTCGGCGGCGGCGCGGATTTCAGCGATATCTTTGGCGACGTGTTCGGCGATATCTTCGGCGGCGGTCGTGGTCGTCAACGCGCGGCGCGCGGCGCAGATCTACGTTACAACATGGAATTGACGCTGGAAGAAGCGGTCCGCGGCGTTACCAAAGAAATCCGCATTCCAACGTTGGAAGAGTGCGATGTCTGCCACGGCAGCGGCGCCAAATCCGGCACTCAGCCGCAGACCTGTCCAACCTGTCACGGTTCCGGTCAGGTCCAGATGCGTCAGGGCTTTTTTGCCGTTCAGCAAACCTGTCCGCACTGTCAGGGACGCGGTACGCTGATTAAAGATCCGTGCAATAAATGCCACGGTCACGGTCGCGTTGAAAAAACCAAAACCTTGTCGGTGAAAATCCCGGCTGGCGTCGACACCGGCGATCGCATTCGTCTGGCTGGCGAAGGCGAAGCCGGCGAGCATGGCGCTCCGTCGGGCGATCTGTACGTTCAGGTTCAGGTTAAACAGCACGCGATCTTCGAGCGTGAGGGGAATAACCTGTACTGCGAAGTACCGATCAACTTCACCATGGCTGCGCTTGGCGGCGAGATTGAAGTACCGACGCTGGATGGCCGCGTTAACCTGAAAGTGCCTGGCGAAACGCAAACCGGCAAACTGTTCCGCATGCGCGGCAAGGGCGTTAAATCCGTTCGCGGCGGTGCTCAGGGCGATCTGCTGTGTCGCGTGGTGGTAGAAACGCCAGTGGGCCTCAATGACAAGCAGAAGCAATTGCTTAAAGAGCTGCAGGAAACTTTTGGCGGTCCGACGGGTGAGAAAAACAGCCCGCGTTCCAAAAGCTTCTTCGATGGCGTGAAAAAATTCTTTGATGATTTAACGCGTTAATTGCGTTTAATCACCTTATTAGCACAAGCCTGAATATCCCTGTTCAGGCTTTTTTCTGTCCCAACCTCAGCCTTGAATAGAAACGCTATACTTTGTTTAGCATGTCCGGATTTGATTTATTTTGAGTATTATCTATATTGCTTTTTTCGATAAAAGAGGCTGACAGTGGATGGGATCGAAAGGTGCCAATAAGGGCTTTGATTATAATTTAATCAAGGTTCTTGACGCTGTCATTTCGGCAGGAAATGCCGCGAAGGCGGCGAAAAAATTGGCCATCACTCCCGCCGCGGTCTCTTTGGCATTAAGACGTCTGCAAAACTTCTATCAGCAGGAGCTGTTTGTCAGAAGCAAAGATGGTTTACTGCCAACGGCGAAAGCACTCGAAATACACCAAAGTTTCCGTCAGGCCATGTCGCTTGTCGACAATACTTTTCTGCCGGAAAACAAGGATGATGACACCCGGATTACGATCCTTGGAAGCGATTTCATCGAAAGTTATTACCTTTCCCAACTGTACGGTAGCGCGCTTTTCGAGCAGGGCGTTATCAACCATTTTTCATCCCGCAACATTAGCTGCGATAAAGCTAAAGAGCTTTTATTGACCGCTCAATGTGATTTATCGATCGGTTCTGAACCGCTGGTTGAGCCCGGACTCGATAATCAAATTATTGATAGCTTCAGAAACTTTGTCTGTATTTGTGCCAAAGGTCATTTATTCAGCGAGCTGTCGCAGCTTTCTTTGCATCAATTCTACTCTTCCCGCCATGCCATGTATCAACCGGGGATTACTTCACTCACCATCATCACTGATAACGGATTATTTAAAGATGATGTTTATTATAACGGTTCACGTACTATGGGCTATTGTAGCGATTCTATCACCGGGCTGGTTAGCATGGTAGAAAGAACCGCATTGATTGCACTGTTACCTTTGAAACTGGCGTTGTTTTATAAAAATCAGCGTAAATATGATATAAATTTTATCCAACCGCCCCCTGAGTTGATGTTTAAATCCGTGCAGGTTTATGCTTCATGGAACAAAAGCAGTAGAAATATATCAGCGATAAATGAAACGGTTTCCATGTTACATACGCTGTCCTCATTCAGACGGTAAGTTTCCTCATCTTACCGTCATTAATATGATGTGGTTAGTCATGATGTTCTTTGATTACCTTTCCACTATTCCGCCGCTTACACTCCTGATGAATCTTTTTTAAACTTTAGTTATTCAGGAGCGATTATGTCTATTCCTAATCATTTAGAGACAACGGAAGTTGTACTACTGGAAGTAGAAATACTTCTGACCATTATTTCTATCGGCGCCTGGGGCGGGTTTGTTAGTTTCCTGCTTCGCAGGAATAAAGAAGAGGCTGGCGAAGCCCATCAGGGAATTATGACCTGCCTGACGCAGGTAGTCATATCTTGTTTTACCAGTTTTCTCCTTAGCGCTATTGCTATCGAAAAAGGGTTTAGCTTTAATATGGTGCTGTTAGCCGCTGGTTTAGGCGGTGTATTTGCCGGCCCGATTTTAAAAATCCTCGGAGAAAAAGTTAAAAGTGCTGTTGGCGGTTCGAAACTCAAATAGCATTATCAGGTAATAAAAGGCTCATCCTTGAGTCTTTTATTACGGATTTGTTTGTCTCAACTATGTCACTCGGTTTTTAATCCAGCCGTAAATGAACTCTTCATTTTGTCGGCGATTTTCGCAGATATCCAGATAATAAGCGCCCTGGCTACAGTTGAGCGCTTTCACTAACACCGCTTCTCCTTCTTTACCTCGTTGCGATAAATAGGAATTTAGCGCATGTAGGGTTTGCGGGCCGATACTGCCATCTGCTTTTATATCCGGATAATACTGCTGCTCTCGGTTCATCACGTTAAGCCAGCGCTGTAGCCACGTGCAAGGGTGATGGGGACCAATATTCACGGCGGCATCGCAGAGTTCAAATGCTACCGCCCAGGAAAGTTGCGATACTTGTTCAAAGCCGGGTTTGATCCAGTAATCCGTTTCCAGGATTGCATAGGCTTCATTGTGAGAAAGTTCACTCATTTTCCCCTGGTAACCATGCGCTCGCGCCGTTGCTTCTGTGATACCCCAGTTAGTCTCTCCGCCTTTATCCTTCGGGTTGGTGCTGTAACCGCCTTCCAGCCCCAGAATTCCATCAATAATTGGATTCATTTTTTTCTCCCTGAATTAATGAATATGCATGCACATCATTGTACCTAGCGTGACTGAAAAGACGGTGGTCAGGGCTGCCAGCGTTTTACGGAAAAACTGCTTCCTGGCTCTTGGTTTTTTTGGCTCGACTTTCTCAATGGCGATATCCTTATTGACCTGTAATCCCTGGCGCGGGATGGTAATGAAGAGATCGTTTATGCCCAACGCCTTGAGGTCTCGTCTGATTAAATACAGTATCTGCGTTAGATTGGCATCATTCACAAAATGACTTCTGCTACCCCATAGCTCATTAGTGATTTTCTGGCGTTCGATAATCTCCAGATGAGCGTTTTCAATAATGAAGCTAAGACATTTAGAACGCATTGCTGTCATTCTAATAACTTGCGAGTTTGAGCTCGTTCTTAGTTCATATTTCTGTTCATTGTAGATGCAGTTGTTATTGATGAGATAAGTTTTCATAACGTCTTCCTTTAGATTTGCACATCCTGATTGTCGTTGGTGAATATATTGCACAAGAAATGGCTCAATCCATTTTTTGTCATCGATTTTATTGTATTGCCATTTGTTGGGGAGACCTTCGTCACATAATCTCATGTAAATTAAATGACGGTTAATTACTACCTAAATTATATTTAATATGCTGTCTGTTTTTTATCTTTCCTGCTGGAAGGCGGGCCTCATTTGCCCAATGATTCCACGTTGATGTTTCCTGAGTAGACATCATTAAAATAATTTTTTAGTGCTGATGAATTGCTGAGGTTTTGTGATTAGCTAATTTGGGGTGAGTAATGGATTATTGGTCTCGCAGAACGAACTGCGATAAATTTTAAACTTAAAAGGAAATTTAAAATGGCTACCAGCAAACTGATTAAAGGCGATACTCTTACCGAAACCAGCAACGCCGCTGATGGTTTTAACCCAGCAACTGAAGTTAGCAACTATAGCTATACATCAGCTCGTGTCGCAAAGCCGGTCTATAACAAATATAAAGCAGCAACCACTAAGCCGAAGGTATTTGGCTATTATACCGACTGGTCTCAGTATGATGGTCGCCTGCAAGGGGACGATTCTAAAGATAACCGCGGTCGCGGCTACGACCTGACCAATATATCCCCGACGGCTTACGATAAAATTATTTTCGGCTTCGTTGGCGTGACCGGTTTCCATAAAAATGATGGCCAATATCGTGACGTCGTGGCTGAAGGCGCGGAACAGTGCGGTAAAGTTAAGTACGAACCGACTTTCCTTGATCCATGGGGTGATTTCCAGTCTTACGTCAACGTTGGACATAGCGTTAGCGGCTGGGATGTTGATCCGAAGACCGTGACTCAAGAAAATTGTAAAGGTCTGCTTGGCGGTCTGCGCGATCTGCAGGCGAAAGCGAAACAGCAGGGCCATAACCTGGTGCTGTCCATGAGCATCGGCGGCTGGACCATGAGTAACGGCTTCCATGAAACCGCAGCGTCTGATTCCGCACGTAAAACCTTCGCCAAAGGCGTGGTGAAACTGTTCAAACAGTTCCCGATGTTCAGCGAAGTGGATATCGATTGGGAATACCCGAACGCCGAAGGCGCTGGCAACCCATTCGGCCCGGAAGATGGTGAAAACTATGCGTTGCTTATTGGCGAACTGCGTAAGCAACTGGATTCCGCCAGCCTGAGCAATGTGAAAATCTCCATCGCCAGCTCCGCGGTCGTGAAGACCTTTGATTACTCCAACGTGAAAGCGCTGATTAAAGCAGGTCTGTATGGCATCAACCTGATGACCTATGACTTCTTCGGTACCCCGTGGGCGGAAAGCGTTGCCCATCACACCAACCTGAATGCGCTGGAAGAGGGCGGTTGGGGTGTCAACACTATCGTGGAGCATCTGCTGTCTGAAGGTTTCCCTGCTGAAAATATCAACATTGGTTATGCCGGCTATACCCGTAATGGCCGTAACGTTGAGCTGGAGTCGCTGTCTCCGCTGAAAGGCACCTATAACCCAGGTAACGGCGATACCACCGGTACTTTCGAATCCGGCACTAATGAATGGTATGACGTGATCTACAACTACCTGGATCTGGAAAACCAGAAAGGCCGTAACGGTTTCAACGTCTACACCGACCAGGTCGCTGATGCTGATTACCTGTATAACCCGGAATCCAAGCTGTTCATGTCTCTGGATACTCCACGTTCAGTAAAAGCGAAGGGCGAATATGCAGCAAGCCTGGGTCTGGGTGGTATGTTTACCTGGACTATCGATCAGGACAATGGCGTGTTGCTGAACGCGGCTCGTGAAGGTCTGGGTTATGAAATTGAATCTGAAGTCATCGATATGGAACCGTTCTACTTCGAAGGCATCAACGTAGAAAAAGATGAATCTGAAGAAGACGATAAGGCAACTGATGTCAATCATGCGCCAAAAGCCGCTATCGAGCTGCTGGTTGTCGGCGGTTCTACCGTCCAGCTGTCAGGCGCGAATTCTTCTGATGAAGATGATGATGAACTGAGCTACAGCTGGGGCGTACCGTCTGAAATTACCGTCGCGGATAAAACTGCGGAAGTGATTGAGTTTGTGGTGCCTGAAGTGAGCGCGAAAACGGCCTTCCAGTTCACTCTGTTTGTGCGTGACTGCTACAACGAACCTTCCACTCAGCAACGTTTTGTGCTGACGGCGGTGCCAGCATTAGCATCTCAGGGCGAACCTGAACCGGCTGATGAAGAAGAAGATGAAACCGACATTATTCCGGTTCCAGACGAAGATACTACACCGGCTGAAGATGACGCCTCTACCGATGATGCGGCAGACCAGGATGCGCCACACGCGCTGTGGGATGCTAACACCGTATACGGCGCAAGCTGGGGTACCTTCGAAACCGTGAGCTGGAAAGGTCACAACTACCAGGTGAAATGGTGGTCCCAGGGCGACCAGCCTGACCTGAACTGCGGTCAGAGCGGCGCATGGACTGACTTAGGCGCTTACTAATACTTCTGCGCTTAACGAGGTATGGGCTCCATGACAAAGCCCCGGTTTTCCGGGGCTTTTTTCCACCAGGGAATGAGGAATCGCGTTGATGACCATTGCAATTAAAAATAGCCAGATTGATGTGAATAGCTGGTACCAGAAAGTCACTTTAACCTTCACAAACGAAAGTAACCGCCCGCTAGATCTGAATCTGGCGACAATTAGCTTTACCGCCTCCGGGCATCCGGATCCGTGGGGCAATACGGGAGGCACGCTAAAAGGAGATCGTTCGTTAACTTTGCGTGACACCGCCCAGGGAACCCTGGAATTCAATGAAATCATCATTAACAACAGTAGTGAACTGCTGCTGCAGGCAGGGGAAAGCGGTACCCTGTTTTTTAGCCTGGCTGCCACCCAGGTACCGGTAAAAATGTCCACCTTTACGTTAACTCTGGCTGACGATACCGCTGATGAAGTTGAGCCAGAACCTGAAGTACCAGCGGATGACACCGCTGATGAGGTTGAACCAGAACCTGAAGTACCGGCGGATGACACCGCTGATGAGGTTGAACCAGAACCTGAAGTACCGGCGGATGATACCGCTGATGAAGTTGAACCTGAAGCGCCCGCCGATGAGGCGATTACCGGCGCAGGACTGACCCTGGTTTCCGGGGAGGTGAAAGCCGCCAGCTGGTATCAACGCATAGCCCTGACGCTGACGAATCAGTATTCGCAGTCCGTCGATATTAATCAGTTGAAATTAGGCTTCACGGCGACAGCGCATCCCGATCCGTACAGCCCATTTAGCGGCACCATGCTGGGGAATCAGGCGGTAACGCTGGCCAGCGATGGCGGTTGGCCGATTGAAAAAAATACCATCACAATCAATAACGACGGCGAGTATCTGTTGGCTTCCGGTAAATCGGCGGTGCTGGAGTTTTATCTTTCGGCCACGCAAACGCCCGTCGCGCTTAGCGATCTGACGGCGACGCTGGCCCATGATCCTGGACGCCAGGGGCAAATCATTGTGCAATTCCCGACGCAGGCGCAGAGCACCTCGCTGAAGCCGGAGATTGAGCTGCAGTATCCGGATGGCCGCCAGCAGCGCTTTGCCGGCGAATGGGGCGCTTCGCTAACCATCGGCGATCTGAGCGCTGGTCGTTATGGTATGACGGTACTGGAGTTGTGTAACGATGAAATGAGGATTTCACCTGTTACTGAAAACTATGCGTTGACACTCTCGTCCGGTAACGCCGTTGAACGGTGCCCGATTGCTTATCAGCCAGCGGTGCTCTTTGCCGCGATCGAGCTGCTGCTTGCGGATGATGAACTGGAAGGCGCGGAAGTCGTCGTTGAGCTGTGGTCGGAAGCAGGTGTACGCGAACGTACCCTGACGCTGATGGCGAACCAACCGCAGCGCGTCACTCGGCTATTAGCAAATCATCAATATGCTATTTGCCTGCAGCCGACGACGATGAACAACCAGTTGCTGACAACGTCTGCGCAGCCTGCGACCTTCGTGCCGAAGGTAGGCACGACGGCTCAGGCAGACGTTGCGCTACAAAAAACGCCCGTTGCGAGCGACAACTTTGTTGAAGTCGCGGTGACGGTATTAGGCTTACCGCAGGGCGCAGCTGCTCAACGCTATCGTTTCTGCTGCGGCAGCTACCAGTACAGTTTCGTGCTGGCAAGCGATACTCGTCAGCAGAAATTACCGCTGCGTTTATCTGCCGGGGAATATAGCGTGCAGGTCGCGGATGTGTATATCGCCGGTACGCCGTGGCGCTGTGATGTCAGCGCGCCATTGCGTTTGCTGCAAAGCGTTAATAATGCCGCGCTTGAGTTTATCCAGGGCGTTCCGCTGCAGGTAAAAGGATGGCCGAATTATCTGGCGCACGGCGGCGTGACGGTGAATGCAGCGGAGACTGTCGATCTTTATCGTGGCGTGCCGTTCAGCGCGCTGTTTAAATATGATGGTTTTGATGGCGGCGGCGATCCGATTCCGGCGGCGGAAGTGGACACTAACGGCGATGGCTTCCTTGATTATGCCTCACTACCGATCCATAAAACCGTGCCTTTGGTTCGCGAGATCGAGGCCGACGCCGGCCGTGCGGTGATGCCGGTGATGGTGGTCTATACCGCCAATGCCAGCGGCGGCAGCGCGGTATCGGACCTGCAGGACGAACAGCGTCTACGCAATCACTTTGGTAGCTTCATTACCCAGTGTCTGGCGGCGCAATCCTGGAAAGATGACCAGCATCCGGTTCCGGCAACCTTTGTCCTGAATCCAGACTTCCTTGGCGCCATGCAGCAGGAGCCTTATGGCTATACCGCGCTGCGTAAGGCCAATAACGTACAGGTCAATGTCCAACTGGCGGCGGCGATTAATGCGCTTCCTTCGATGCCAGGGTTCAGCGCGCCGACGCTGCCGACTTTCAGCAACGATTTGTACGGCTACGTACAGGCGATTAACTATATCGTTCGCCAGTTCGCGCCGGACATCGCTTTCGGCTGGCAGACCAACGTCTGGGCGACGGGCACGGCAGATTGGCTGCTGCGCGCCAATGCCGCGCCGCGGGAACAAGGGGCGGCGATCGCTGACTTCATTAATGAACTGGGCGTGTACGGCGGCGACTATGCGCCAGACTTTATCGCATTTGATAAATTTGAACGCGACTGCTTCAGCCCGGATGCCTTAGCCCACTACGGCTGGAACGCTACCTGCTGGATGAACTATCTGGGCATGGTGAAGGAGACCGCCAGAGCATTGCAGAAACCGGCGATGTTGTGGCAGATCCCCGGCGGCCATATGCCGACGGTTGCGGAAGGGACCAGTAAAATCGCTGCGGCGCATTTTGCGTCAGGCGGTACTTTCTTCATGGGGGATTCGCGGATTGGCAGCGATATCGACACCATTACCCCGGCGCTGTTAAATACCGAGGTGAACAGCACGACCTATGGCGTCGCGACGGTGGGTGATTTTCTGCGCCGCGATGGCGGATACGATTGGAGCCAGATGCAGGCGTTAAATCTGCCGGACTATAACGTTTTTGCCGTGCTGTGGGGCGGCGGTTCGACCGTCAGTATCACCACTATTCATTCCAACGGTGAAGATGGCGGTTGGTTGGCGGAGAAAATAGTGGAGTACTACGCGGCGCCCCGCTACTTTAGTTAATTCCCTGTATTTCATGTAGCGTTAAGGCGGTGATTCAGAAGAGGTACTATTCTGGATCGCCGCCTTTTCACTTTCTTGTTATATCATAAAAAATAATTTCATTTGTAATAGTGTGCGATGTTAAAAATAGTTATTGATATTTTGAGATCTTTGTTGGTTATTTGTTTGAGAATTACCTTATTCAATAAATGATTGATTATTTGTGCTTTCATCATACATTTATTCTATATTTAGTATTTATTTATTATTAATTGAAGGCTAACTAATGTGCGTATATCTTTATTTCTCATATGATTATGGATATTTAATGAAGATATAATGAAATTAACTAGTTTCGAAAATGATAATGAGAATGTCTTGCACTCATATATTTTCTCTCAGCAGGCTAAACCGCATGCAGCGATTGACGCCTTATTTTCAGCGCTCTTGCCCTTTGGTAAATCTTTCGTCGTGCAGTCGGGTGAAGAATTTTCACTATACACAGAGCAGAGCAGCCGCATTGTGTTGCTGGAGTCCGGTATCTTCTCAATTTGCCGCAGTGATCGAGGCTTGAACGTGCTATCGGTTTTCGCCCCGTCAATTGCTGGACTGATAGATAGCTACGGTGTGACATACGATGTTCCCACCCGCCCGGAGCATTTTTTGATTGCTGAAACAGAATGCCGTGGTCGTGCCGTCTCGTTAGCGGATTTTATTAAGGTGACGGATGAGTGCAATCTTTGGCACGACGTAGCTCGTTTTCTCGCTTATCGTCTGATGGTGATGAACGTTCGCGACCGGGAGCTGGTTGGCGTTGATTCTTATCTTAAGGTTCGTGCGTTATTAATCGAAATTGCCGCCTACAACGACGAATATCGCCAGAGCATTAATGTTCTGAACTTTATTCAACGTCGTACCGGAATATCGCGGAGTCGTACCATGAAGCTTCTTTCTGAATTGCGAAAGGGCGGATATATCAATATTGATGGTGGACGTCTGTTAGGGATTAAAAAACTGCCACTGGCTTACTAGTTGCTGTATCTAAATAACAGCTATAACGATTTATTTACTGTAAAAACAGTCAGTTAATGGTGGTCCTATAAAAACAGTTTTTGTCGATTGCAACTCTCTGGCCAATTTATAATAATTAAATAACGGCAGAAATTAATTATCTATCGGCGCTTATAAATAAGCGCTGGTTTGCTATTCATTGAATATAGTATTTCTGTACGCTACAAACTTTAACGTTTTTGCGCCCGGTACCAGCAAGAGATCTCTGTGAAGAGAGCTCGGTACTAAAATTCGTTATTAATTCTATTTTCGACTTGTGTATTTAAAAGGTTATTTATGAAAAAACATCTTTTAGTGATGGCCATGACTGCCATGACGGCGGGCGGTATGAGCTGCGCGGCGAATGCGGATACCGCGACGGTCTCCGGTGGTACGGTGAATTTTACGGGACAGGTTGTGAATGCCGCATGCTCCGTTTCTGCTGACTCTATCGATCAAACCGTTACCCTGAGCCAGGTTCGCACCAGCAAACTGACTGCAGCCGGAATGGTAGCTAATCAGAAAGAAGATTTCTCAATCAAACTGGAAGATTGCGATACCACCGTCAGCCAGAATGCGGCGGTGATTTTTAATGGTCAGCAGGACAGCACGCTCGCGGGTTCGCTGGCGAACACCGCTGGCGCGGGTGCGGCGACTAACGTTGCGCTGCAGTTATACGGACCGGATGGGCAGGTTCTGAATATCGGCGATACCTCCGGCACCATCACCCTGATTGATGGTGAAAACACCGTGCCGCTGAGCGTGGATTATGTCGCTACCGGCGCGGCCACGGCGGGTAACGTCGCAGCGACCGCGACCTTCAGCATGGTCTATTCCTGATTGGTATCCGCATCTCCTCCGTTGTTGTCAGCGGAGGGATGCATTTCATCTTCTCCCTGGTTATCAAATAATGAGTACGCGAATTACCCCGATTTTATTTTCGTTCTTGCTGCTGGCGGCGTTGGGAATGACTCAACTGGCCCATGCGGGTGGCATAGCGCTGGGTTCGACCCGGGTTATTTATCCGCAGGGCGATAAACAGGTTTCTCTGCCGGTGATTAACTCTTCCAGCAATAATGTATTTTTAATCCAGTCGTGGGTGGCGAACGCCGATGGCGGCAGAAGCGCCGATTTTGTCGTTACCCCGCCGCTGTTCGTCATTCAGCCGGGGAAAGAAAATCTGCTGCGTATTATGTACGTTGGCCCCTCCCTGCCGACAGATCGGGAAAGCGTTTTTTATCTCAACAGTAAGGCCATTCCCTCGGTTAATAAAAGTAAACTGGCGGCGAATTCGCTGCAAATCGCCACGCAAAGCGTCATTAAACTGTTTATTCGCCCTAAACACTTGTCTGTTGCCTCGGTAGACGCGCCGGGAATGTTACGCTGTCAGCGTGCCGGTGACCGCCTCAGTATCGCCAATCCTTCCCCGTATTATGTCTCGCTGGTTGATATTCATGTGGGCGGGCAGAAATTAGCCAATGCGATGGTGCCGCCGAAAAGCGAGATAAACTTGCACGGCGGAACAGGGCAGGTGACTTTCCAGTCGATTAACGATTTCGGCGCCACCACGCCGCAGCAAACCTGTCTGAGCCAGTAAGATTGTGTTGAAACTCGATGTCGCCGCTCGCCAGTTGACGGTGGGTAGACTACCTGCGCTTATCAGCCTGGCTCTAATCTCGGCAAGCGTATGTACGCTGCCGCGCGGCTGGGCGGAAAACTATTTTAACCCTGCCTTTTTATCTGACGACCCGTCGAAAATCGCTGACCTGTCGCATTTTGAGGGTAACGGTCAGGCGCCGGGAGTTTATCGGGTCGATGTCTACCTTAATGGCGCATTGCTGACGACGCGCGATATCGCTTTTCGCGCGAACCCGCAAGCTACCGATGGCTCAGGTCTACGCGCCTGCCTGACGCCCGAAATGCTCAACGGCATGAACGTGAATATCAGCGCGTTTCCACCGTTGGCGAAGGCAAGCGTGGGGGACTGCGTCGATCTCGCGGCGGCGATCCCTGCCGCCTCCAGCGCTTTTGACTTTAATCAGCAGCGGCTGAATATCAGCATTCCGCAGGCGGCGCTGAACACCCGGGCGCGGGGCTATATTCCGCCGCAAAACTGGGATGAAGGTATCAATGCATTGCTGCTCAACTATACGTTTACCGGCGCGAATAGCCGGGACCGTAGCGCTGGCGGCACCAATAGCGACAGCTACTTCCTGGGGCTTAACAGCGGCTTAAATCTTGGCGCCTGGCGTTTACGTGATTACTCGACATGGAACTACAACAGCGGTAATCAGCAGAATAAAAGCGACTTGCAGCACATCAGCACCTACGTTGAACGTGATGTAGCGAAGTTAAAAGGCGAACTGACGGCAGGCGACAGCTATACCCCTGCAGGCGTTTTCGATAGCCTGCCGTTTCGCGGGCTACAGCTGGCGTCTGATGACAATATGCTGCCGGACAGCATGAAAGGCTTCGCGCCGACTATCCACGGCATCGCGAAAAGCAATGCCCAGGTGACGATTCGCCAGAATGGCTACACCATCGACCAGCGCTATGTACCGCCTGGCGCCTTCACTATTGACGATCTCTATCCGACCTCCTCCAGCGGCGATCTCAACGTCGAGATCAAGGAGTCCGATGGCAGCATTTCCAGTTATAGCGTCCCTTATGCCGCCGTACCGGTTTTGCAACGCGAGGGGCGGGTGAAATACGCCGCCACCGCGGCGACCTATCGCGGCGATAGCAGCCAGAAGCGGGATGTGAGTTTCGGCCAGGCGACCCTGATGTGGGGGTTGCCCCACGGCTTTACGCTGTACGGCGGAACGCAGTTTGCCTCCGATTACCGCGCGCTGGCGCTGGGTACAGGGGCTAACTTCGGCGACTGGGGAGCGATTTCTGTCGATCTTACCCAGGCTTACAGCACTCTGGCGGATGAGAGCGAACATCAGGGACAATCGCTGCGCTTTTTATATGCCAAATCATTGAACGACCTGGGCACCCATTTTCAACTGTTGGGCTATCGCTACTCGACCTCTGGTTTTTATACGCTCGATGATACTGCGTGGAAGCGAATGTCAGGCTATAACGGCCAGCAGGACGACGACGGCGAGCGCGATGCCGGCGATGAATACAACCTCTATTACACCAAACGCGGCAAGGTACAGGTCAATATCTCTCAGCAGTTCGGGCATTTTGGCTCGCTGTACATCACCGGCAGTCAACAGAGCTATTGGCACACCGATGAAAGCAATAAATTACTGCAAATTGGCTACAGCGACACGCTGGCCGGGGTCTCGTGGAGCCTGTCATATAGCAGCAGCCGCGCGCCCGGCGAGGAGGAACGCGACCAGGCTCTGGCGCTTAATATCTCGCTACCGCTCAGCCAGTGGCTTACCCACGGCGACGATATCACCCAGCGTCGTCATAACGTTTATGCGACGTTTTCCACCAGTAGCGATGGACACGGCGGCGTAACGCAAAATAGCGGTATCAGCGGCACGTTGTTGGATCAAAACAATCTGAGCTACAGCGTGCAGCAGGGCTACCAGAATCAGGGCGTTGGCGAGAGCGGTTCCGCCAGCCTGGAATACGATGGCGCGAAGGGTAACCTGAATGTCGGCTACAACAACAGCAATCATGGCGATTATCGACAACTGAACTATGGCCTCAGCGGCGGCATGGTCGCGCATGCTCATGGTCTTACCCTCAGCCAGCCGTTGGGCGATACCAATGTTCTTATCGCCGTGCCGGGGGCTGGCAACGTTAATATCGAAGATCAGCCGGGGATCCACACCGATGGTCGCGGCTATGCGGTGGTGCCGTATGCCACGACCTATCGCCAGAACCGCATGGCGCTGGACGTTAATTCGCTAAAAGACGATGTCGATATTGATGATGCGGTGATCAATGTCGTTCCCACCCAAGGGGCGCTGGTGCTGGCGAACTTTACCGCTCGAATCGGCGAGCGCGCGCTGTTGACGCTAAACCATGAAGGAAAACCGCTACCGTTCGGCGCCACGGTCACTATTGCTGGCGCGCCTGAAGAAGGCATCGTTGGCGACGACGGTGAAGTGTATCTTTCCGGCCTTAGCCCGCAGGGCACGCTGAAAGCGCAGTGGGGGCCGCAGCCTGACCAACAATGCCTCACTCATTATCATCTCCCCGACGTGAGCCAACCGCTGGCGCGTCAGCATCTGGAATGTCGCTAAATGAAGCCTGTCTCTTTTCTTGTTCTGTTCATGGGGTTGCTGCTGGCCCGCGGTAGTCTGGCAGCCATTTGCCAGAATACCAATGGCTCGCCTGCGACGGTCGATTATGACCTGACGACGACGCTGACGGCAGCGCAAAATCAGGCCGGTTCGACCACTCAGCTGAGTAAAAACCAGGATGTAAACGTGCAGGCGATTTGCCCTGCGGGTTCTTCAGATTCCGGGCGGACGTTTCGTTCGTATGTCGCTTCTTCATCGATAGTGGAAACCAACGGCGACTGGAAATATATGCAGCTGGACGGCACCTATCTTGAAGGGGCGATGCGCATCGAAGACTCGGCGGCAGGGGAATTTTATCCGCCGATTGATTATGTCTATATGGGTTATGACGCCAACGTTAACAATGGCTCACCATTCCCGGTACATGATTCAAACCTGGTATTTCAGCTTAAGGTGGTTAAACCATTTATTGGCACGGTAAATATCGAACCGAAGACCATGTTTAACGTTTATGTCACCACCACCGGGGATGATCCGCTGAGTACCGTGGTATACAGCATTGTCTACAGCGGCAGCGTGACCGTGCCGCAAAGCTGCGAGATTAACGCCGGACAAACCATCCTCGTTGATTTTGGCTCGCTGTACAGCGGTGGTTTCAATCGCGTCGGAGAAAAACCAACCGGTGTCCGTAATAAAAGATTCACCGTGCCGGTGAAGTGCAGTGGGGTGGATTCACAGGTTAGCCTGAGTCTGCGGTTGATAGCCACCGCCGATAGCCACTTAAGCCAGGCTATCGCCACCGATAATCCTGATGTTGGCGTGGTGGTCGAAAGCAGCGATGGCACGGTATTAACACCCAATGACGCCAGCAGCGTCGAGCCTTTTACTACCGATGAAAACGGACAGGCGACCCTTTCCCTGCAAGCGTATCCGGTCAGCACCACCGGCCAGACGCCGGCGGAAGGCGCTTTTACCGCGTTGGCTAACTTACGGGTGGATTTCGATTAATGCGCCTGTTTCAGTACTTCATCTTACTTATCCTGCTGTGCGGTAACGGCTGCTACGCCGACGATAGCGGTTACAACCTGGAATTTACCGGCACGATTGTCGCGCAAACCTGCGATGTCGAAATTTCCAGCCTCAGCCAGAGTATCGATTTAGGTCAGTTCTCGGTGGAGGATTTCCCCTCTACCGGTACGACGACGAAGTTCAAGCCGTTCAACATTAATCTAAAAAACTGCTCGCGGGGCATTACCGGCAGCAAAATCTGGTTTACCGGCATTGCCGACAGCGACAACCCGGCGTTACTGGCGCTGAGTGACACCGGGATGGGTAGCGAAAAAATGCTGGCTGGCGGCGTTGGCGTGGAGATCCTTGATGAGGACCAGGATGCCGTCAGCATCAATAACACCAGCTCGGTGGTCTATCCGCTGAAAACGGGCCGCAACACCTTATCGTTTTATATCCGCTACAAATCTACCCGACCAACCGTGACCTCCGGCAATGCGACGGCGGTGATGTATTTCGATCTGCAATATGAATAGGCGCGCGGCAATGATCAAACAACTGTGCTTCTGCTGTGGGCTTCTTCTGGCGGTAAGCGGCGCGCTGGCGCATGACGGGAGGGTTTATGTGACGGGAACGATTACCGACAACACCTGCACGCTGTCGTCGGATTCCGAAAACATTCAGGTCGATATGGGAACCGTCAGCAACCGCCAGTTTTATCAAACCGGGGCCGGCGCGGAATGGCAGCCATTTTCAATCACGCTGCAAAATTGCGGTAGCACCGCCAGCGGCGTAACGCTGAGCTTTAACGGCGTCAGCGATTCGCAAAGCGGCGACCTTTTCGCATTGGATAGTGGAGCGAACGCGGCCTCTGGTATCGGGATTGCGTTATACGACAAGAACAAACAACAGATCGCGCCGGGGGCGCAAAGCGATGTGCAGGCGCTAAGCGCGGGCGCAGCGTCCCAACGTTTACAGTTTTATGCCCGCTATGTGGCTGATGGCGCCCCGGTGGCGCCGGGTGTAGCCGATGCTTCCGCGACTTTTGTGCTGAGTTATGAATAGACGACTTTTCTGCTGGTTTTGGCTCTGGCTGTTGCCCTTTGGAATAAGTCATGCGGGCGTGGTGATTGGCGGCACGCGTTTTATTTATCACGCTGAGCGGACGACGCTGAGCGTTCCGCTACGCAATACCTCTGAGAGCGACTGGCTGGTGGACAGCCACGTGCTGAGCGGTGGACGCTGGCCAGGCGCTGATAATTTGTCACCCCGTAAACCGCCATTCGTGGTCACGCCGCCGCTCTTCTTATTGCGCGCAGGGCAGGAGAACACGCTGCGTGTCGCGTGGAGCGGCGAGGCGCTGGCGCAGGATCGTGAAACTTTGTTCACCCTGAGTATTGCCGCTATTCCATCGGGAAAAACCGGCGTCAATAGTGTGCAGATGGCCTTTCGCTCGGCGTTAAAGCTGATTTATCGGCCCGTAGGGCTAACCGGCGATCCGCAGCAGGCTTATCGCCAATTAGCCTGGAGCTTAACGGCGGATGGTCTGGCGGTACGCAATGCCGGGCCGTACTACGTCACGCTCTTTTCAACCCGCGTCAACGGTGCGCCTATAGACGCCGCGGGGGTGGTCGCGCCCTTTTCTACCCGCCGCACGTCGTGGTGTCGACAGGCGACACGCTGCGTCGTGCGCTGGCAAAGTCTCAACGATGCCGGAGGAGTAATGCCGCCGGTTACGGTAACGGCGCAACGGTGATGACGATTTTACTCAGCCCCTGTGGGCATCCCCTGAACTTAATAATGAGAACTCAATAATGCGCAAACTTTCCTGTAAATCGGCGGTGTGCATGGCGCTTGGCGGCGTCATCTCTTTTTCCGTACTGGCGGCGAATACCACTCCAGCTGCCAGCGATATTGGACCGGCCGCGGAAGCCTATATCGCCAGCCATCCTGATAAAGTCGGCGAAGCGGTGGCGACGTATCTGGCGGATCATCCGGAATTCCTGATTGCCGCCAGCGAAACGCTACATCAGCGCCAGCAGGTCGCCCAGAAGGAGGCTTATGCGCAGCTGGCGCTGCAGTACCGCTCTGAGCTGCTGAGCGATAGCTCTCCCTCCGTTGGCCCGGCGGATGCCAAAGCAGCGGTGGTGATGTTTTTTGATTACCAGTGTTCCTGGTGCAGCAAGATGTCGCCCGTGGTGGAGGAGCTCGTGAAATCCAATCCTGACACGCGTTTTATCTTTAAAGAGTTCCCGATTTTTTCATCCCGCTGGCCGGTGTCAGGTCTGGCGGCGAGGGTCGGTGAACAAGTGTGGTTGAAGGATGGCGGCACGAAATATTTGGCCTGGCATAATGCGCTGTACGCTACCGGCAAAGTGGAGGGGCAGTTAACCGAGCAGGATGTTTACACGCTGGCGTCGCATTATCTCACCCAGCCGCAAATGACGGCGGTAAAAACCGCCGAGCAGAGCGGGGCGGTGCATGACGCGCTGATGAGCAATCAGGCGCTGGCTCAACATATGAACTTTTCCGGTACTCCGGCTTTTGTGGTCATGCCGCAGGCTGCCGCTCCGGACGCCGGTCGTATCTCGGTAGTGCCGGGCAGTACGTCGCAGGATGCGTTGCAGATGGCGATTCAGAAAGCTAAAGGCTAAGTCTCAGCGACCGGGGCGCGGTTCCCGGTCATCTGCTTCCTCCGACCGAGGATTTCGCGTATGCAATTCAAGAAACGCTGGTTAGGGCTGGCGGCCATTTCACTGTTCACGATCGGCGGCGTGCGGGCGCACACTGTCGGTAATATCCAATTTTTTGGCAACGTAGTTACTGAAAGCTGCTGGAACGAAACGGAAAGTAGCGAGATTTTTTGCCAGCGCGCCGATCGCATCGAACGCCACGTGATTGTGGAAAATATCACGACTTCGCTGGCCTCAGCTTACGCGACGGTGGAAAAAAGCTATCTCGATACCGACAAGCAGCTCACCCTGCTACGGGTGGTCTATGATTAACGAGAGGCGCTTATAGCTCGGAAAAAATGAGTGTAATGGCAACTTAAATCTGATTTTTTCGATGTGTTAGCGGTTGTATCATACTTTTATCGAGTTATTGACCAACAAGGTGAGAGTAAAAGTGAAACATCTGCAACGATTTTTCAGTAGCGATGCTTCCGGGGGCATTATCTTAATCTGCGCCGCTGCGCTGGCGATGATGATGGCCAATAGCGGCGTCACCAGCGGTCTGTATCATGCTTTTTTGGAAACGCCGGTACAGCTGCGCGTCGGTGCGCTGGAAATTAACAAAAACATGCTGTTGTGGATCAACGATGCGCTAATGGCAGTGTTTTTCCTGTTAATTGGTCTGGAGGTTAAACGTGAGATGATCCAGGGGGCGCTTGCCAGCCGCCGCCAGGCGGTGTTCCCGGTGGTTGCCGCGATTGGCGGCATGGTGGTGCCTGCGCTTATCTACTTAGCCTTCAATGCCCAGGATCCCGTTGCGCGGGAAGGGTGGGCGATCCCGGCGGCGACAGATATCGCCTTCGCGCTTGGCGTTTTGGCGCTATTAGGCAACCGTGTACCAACGGCGCTGAAAATTTTCCTGATGGCGCTGGCTATCATCGATGACCTTGGGGCGATCGTTATTATTGCGCTGTTTTATACCAACGATCTATCGGTGCTATCGCTGGCCGTCGCCGCAGGCGCGATTGTGGTGCTGGCGGCGCTTAATCTGAGCGGCGTGCGGCGCACCGGTATCTATATACTGGTAGGCGCGGTGCTGTGGACGGCGGTACTGAAATCCGGCGTACATGCGACCCTGGCGGGGGTTATCGTCGGTTTTATGATTCCGTTGAAGGAGCAGAATGGCAAATCGCCAGCGAAGCAGCTTGAACATGTGCTGCATCCGTGGGTCGCGTTTCTTATCCTGCCGCTGTTTGCTTTTGCCAATGCCGGAGTTTCGCTGCAGGGCGTCACATTCGCGGGGCTGACCTCACTGCTGCCGCTGGGGATTATCGCCGGGCTGTTTGTCGGTAAGCCGCTTGGCATCAGCCTGTTCTGCTGGCTGGCGCTGAAGTTTAAGTGGGCCTCGCTGCCGCCAGGAACCCGCTTCCCGCAGATTATGGCGGTCGGCGTACTGTGCGGAATCGGCTTCACCATGTCGATTTTCATCGCCACGCTCGCTTTTAGCAGCGTGGATCCCGGATTGATCAACTGGGCTAAGCTGGGCATTCTGATAGGGTCTATCCTGTCTGCCGTCATCGGCTACATGATTCTGCGTAAGCGCGAAACGGATCTTACTCACAGCGTGTAACTTCATCGGGAGGGCCTGTGGGCTCTCCCGGACATATCAGGGAGGGATGCATGTCGCATATCAATTACAACCATTTGTACTACTTTTGGCACGTCTACCGTGAAGGCTCGGTCGTCGGCGCCGCCGAGGCGCTCTATTTGACGCCGCAGACGATCACCGGGCAAATAAAAGCGCTGGAAGAGCGACTGCAGGGAAAGCTCTTTAAACGCAAAGGGCGAGGTCTGGAACCGAGCGAATTGGGTGAGCTGGTATTTCGCTACGCGGATCGCATGTTTACGCTGAGCCAGGAGATGCTCGATATCGTCAATTACCGCAAAGAGTCGAACCTGCTATTTGATGTCGGCGTCGCCGATGCGCTTTCCAAGCGGTTAGTGAGCGGCGTGCTGGATGCGGCAGTAGTGGAAGATGAGCAAATTCATTTGCGCTGTTTTGAATCCACCCACGAGATGCTGCTGGAGCAACTGAGCCAGCATAAGCTGGATATGATTATCTCCGATTGCCCAATTGACTCTACTCAGCAGGAAGGGCTGTTCTCGGTGAAAATCGGCGAGTGCGGGGTCAGCTTCTGGTGTATGAATCCGCCGCCGGAAAAAGCATTTCCCGCCTGTCTTGAGGAGCGTCGCCTGCTTATTCCCGGCCGTCGTTCAATGCTCGGGCGCAAGCTGCTGAACTGGTTTAATTCGCAGGGGCTACAGGTGGAAATTCTCGGCGAGTTCGACGATGCGGCGCTCATGAAAGCCTTCGGCGCGGCGCATAACGCGATTTTTGTGGCGCCAACCCTCTATGCTCACGATTTTTATGCCGATGAGTCGATTGTGGAAATCGGGCGCATGGAGAACGTGATGGAGGAGTATCACGCTATTTTTGCCGAACGAATGATTCAGCATCCTGCGGTACAGCGTATCTGCAATCGCGATTATTCATCGCTGTTTGCGCAGCCGCAAAGTTAAGCGCGACTATGGCCGACAGAGGTCGGCCCAGACGAACAACAGACATAAAAAAACCCGCTTTCGCGGGTTTCTTTAACAAAGTTCAGCAAGCGGGCGATTAAGCCAGTTTGTTGATCTGTGCAGTCAGGTTTGCTTTATGACGCGCAGCTTTGTTTTTGTGGATCAGACCTTTAGCAGCCTGACGGTCCACGATTGGTTGCATTTCGTTAAATGCTTTCAGTGCAGCAGCTTTGTCGCCAGCTTCGATAGCTGCGTATACTTTCTTGATGAAAGTACGCATCATAGAGCGACGGCTTGCGTTGTGCTTGCGAGCCTTTTCAGACTGAACGGCGCGCTTCTTAGCTGATTTGATATTAGCCAAGGTCCAACTCCCAAATGTGTTCTATATGGACAATTCAAAGGCCGAGGAATATGCCCGTTTAGCCTTCTTTTGTCAATGGATTTGTGCAAATAAGCGCCGTTTAAGATAACGAGGCTTCATTACGTAGTGATGGCGCAAGATTCTACCAGCTTGTTGTAGTCGAATACAGTCTTTCCACCATAAAAATCGACGGCCGCGTATAGTTTTTCCTGCATTCTTACGCTGAGTGAATGAATTAGCAGGATCTTTCGTAATCGAGGTGCAATCGCTGGTTAACGTCGCCTGTTGTACAAGGTATACTCGGACGATTTTCACTGTTTTGAGCCAGACATGAAGCTGATACGCGGCATACATAATCTCAGTCAGGCCCCGCACGGGTGCGTGCTGACCATTGGAAATTTCGACGGCGTGCATCGCGGGCATCAGGCGCTGCTGCAGCGCCTGCGCGCAGAGGGCCGCCAGCTCGGTCTGCCGGTTGTGGTGATGATTTTTGAGCCGCAGCCGCTGGAGCTGTTTGCCGCCGATAAAGCGCCGGCGCGGATCACGCGGCTGCGTGAAAAGCTGGGTTACCTGGCGGAAAGCGGCGTCGACTACGTGCTGTGTGTCCGTTTCGACCGGCGTTTCGCCGCGTTGACGGCGCAAGATTTTATCAGCGAACTGCTGGTGCGCCAGCTTGGCGTGCAGTTCCTTGCTGTGGGGGATGATTTCCGCTTTGGCGCTGGTCGTCAGGGGGATTTCTTGTTATTACAGAAGGCCGGGGCGGAGTACGGTTTTGACGTCACCAGCACTCAGACCTTCTGTGAAGGCGGCGTACGTATTAGCAGCACCGCGGTGCGTCAGGCGCTGGCCGACGATGACCTCGCGCAGGCGGAAAACCTGCTGGGGCATCCGTTTACCATCTCTGGTCGCGTCGTCCACGGCGATGAGCTGGGGCGCACCATAGGTTTCCCGACGGCGAACTTACCGCTGCGTCGTCAGGTTTCCCCGGTTAAAGGGGTCTTTGCGGTAGAAGTGGCAGGGCTCGGCGATAAGCCATTACCCGGCGTCGCCAACATTGGCACTCGTCCAACGGTCTCCGGCGTGCGGCAGCAGCTGGAAGTTCACCTTCTGGACGTTGTAATGGACCTCTACGGTCGCCATATAGATGTAATACTGCGTAAAAAAATACGTAACGAGCAGCGTTTTGCGTCGCTGGATGAGCTAAAAGCGCAAATCGCACGAGATGAGTTAACGGCCCGCGAGTACTTTGGGCTCACCAGGCAGGGATAATCCTACTGGTATTTATCAAACCGAAATAACGGAACCGAGAATCTGATGAGTGACTATAAATCCACCCTGAATTTGCCGGAAACAGGGTTCCCGATGCGTGGCGATCTCGCCAAACGCGAACCGGGAATGCTGGCGCGTTGGACCGATGATGACCTGTACGGCATCATCCGTGCGGCGAAAAAAGGCAAAAAAACCTTCATTCTGCATGATGGCCCTCCTTATGCGAATGGCAGCATTCATATTGGTCACTCGGTTAACAAGATTCTGAAAGACATTATCGTTAAGTCCAAAGGACTGACGGGTTTTGACTCGCCGTACGTTCCGGGTTGGGACTGCCACGGTCTGCCGATCGAACTGAAAGTCGAGCAGCAATACGGTAAGCCGGGCGAGAAATTCACCGCCGCAGAATTCCGCGCCAAGTGCCGTGAATATGCCGCCGAGCAGATCGACGGCCAGCGTAAAGACTTTATCCGCCTGGGCGTACTGGGCGACTGGTCGCGTCCGTACCTGACCATGGACTTCAAAACTGAAGCCAATATCATCCGCGCGCTGGGTAAAATCATCGGCAACGGTCACCTGCATAAAGGCGCTAAGCCGGTTCACTGGTGCGTTGACTGCCGTTCCGCGCTGGCGGAAGCGGAAGTTGAGTATTATGACAAAACGTCTCCGTCTATCGATGTGGCGTTCCACGCGGTAGATAAAGCCGCGGTACTGGCCAAATTCGGCGTAGTCGACGCCACTGGCCCGGTTTCGCTGGTTATCTGGACCACAACGCCGTGGACCCTGCCGGCTAACCGCGCCATCTCTCTGTCGCCTGAGTTCGACTATGCGCTGGTGCAGGTTGACGGTCAGGCGCTGATCCTGGCGAAAGACCTGGTTGAAAGCGTGATGCAGCGCATTGGCGTGGCGGATTACACCATCCTGGCGGCGGTACAAGGTTCCGAACTTGAACTGATGCGCTTCAAGCATCCGTTCCTCGATTTTGACGTGCCGGCTATCCTTGGCGACCACGTGACGTTGGACGCGGGTACCGGTGCGGTGCATACCGCCGGCGGCCACGGTCCGGACGACTACACTATCAGCCAGAAATACGGTCTGGAAATCGCCAACCCGGTTGGCCCGGACGGTTCTTACCTGCCAGGTACTTACCCGTCTCTGGACGGTATCAACGTCTTCAAAGCCAACGACATCATCGTTGAGATGCTGCGTGACAGCGGCGCGCTGCTGCACGTGGAAAAAATGCAGCACAGCTATCCGTGCTGCTGGCGCCACAAATCGCCGATCATCTTCCGCGCCACCCCGCAGTGGTTCGTCAGCATGGATCAGAAAGGCCTGCGCGCGCAGTCTCTGAAAGAGATCAAGGGCGTGCAGTGGATCCCGGACTGGGGCCAGGCGCGTATCGAATCGATGGTAGCCAACCGTCCTGACTGGTGTATCTCCCGTCAGCGTACCTGGGGCGTGCCGATGTCGCTGTTCGTGCATAAAGAAACTCACGAACTGCATCCGCGTACCCTCGAACTGATGGAAGAAGTGGCGAAACGCGTTGAAGTTGACGGCATCCAGGCATGGTGGGATCTCGATTCCCGCGACATCCTGGGCGATGACGCCGACAGCTATGAAAAAGTGCCGGATACCCTCGACGTGTGGTTTGACTCCGGGTCTACCCACTCTTCGGTGGTTGATGTGCGTCCGGAATTCGCCGGTCACGCCGCGGACATGTATCTGGAAGGCTCCGATCAGCATCGCGGCTGGTTCATGTCTTCGCTGATGATCTCCACGGCGATGAAAGGCAAAGCGCCATATCGTCAGGTACTGACCCACGGCTTCACCGTCGACGGTCAGGGCCGCAAAATGTCCAAGTCTATCGGTAACACCGTTAGCCCGCAGGACGTGATGAACAAACTGGGCGCCGATATTCTGCGTCTGTGGGTGGCTTCCACCGACTACACCGGCGAAATGGCGGTCTCCGATGAGATCCTCAAACGCGCCGCGGACAGCTATCGTCGTATCCGTAACACCGCGCGCTTCCTGCTGGCGAACCTTAACGGTTTCGATCCGGCAAAAGACATGGTCAAACCGGAAGAGATGGTCGTTCTGGATCGCTGGGCGGTCGGCTGCGCGCAGGCGGCTCAGGAAGATATCCTCAAAGCCTACGAATCCTACGACTTCCACGAAGTGGTACAGCGCCTGATGCGCTTCTGCTCCATCGAGATGGGTTCGTTCTACCTCGATATTATCAAGGACCGCCAGTACACCGCGAAAGCGGACAGCGTGGCGCGCCGCAGCTGCCAGACCGCGCTGTTCCACATTGTGGAAGCGTTGGTGCGCTGGATGGCGCCGATCATGTCCTTCACCGCGGACGAAATCTGGGGCTACCTGCCGGGCGAGCGTGAAAAATACGTCTTTACCGGCGAGTGGTATGAAGGCCTGTTCGGCCTGGCCGACGACGAAGCGATGAACGACGGTTTCTGGGATGAACTGCTGAAAGTGCGCGGCGAAGTCAACAAGGTGATTGAGCAGGCGCGTGCGGACAAGAAAGTTGGCGGTTCTCTGGAAGCGGCGGTTACGCTGTATGCCGATGCCGAACTGGCGGCCAAGCTCAACGCGCTGGGCGAAGAATTGCGATTTGTCCTGTTGACCTCCGGCGCTAACGTTGCCGATTATGCACAGGCGCCGGCTGATGCCTGGCAGAGCGATCTGCTGAAAGGGCTGAAAGTGGTCCTGAGCAAAGCCGAAGGCGAGAAATGCCCACGCTGCTGGCATTACACCAGCGACGTCGGCAAGGTGGCGGAACACGCGGAAATCTGCGGTCGCTGTGTCAGTAACGTCGCCGGTGACGGCGAGCAACGTAAATTCGCCTGATGAGTAAATCGATCTGTTCAACGGGGCTACGCTGGATGTGGGTCGTCGTAGCCGTGCTGATTATCGATCTGGGCAGCAAATTCCTGATCCTCCAGAACTTCGCTCTGGGGGAGACGGTATCGCTGTTTCCATCGCTTAATCTGCATTATGCGCGCAACTACGGCGCGGCTTTTAGCTTCCTCGCCGATAGCGGCGGCTGGCAGCGCTGGTTCTTCGCCGGGATTGCGGTCGGCATCTGTGTGGTGTTGACGGTGCTGATGTACCGTTCGAAGGCGACGCAAAAGCTGAACAACATTGCCTACGCGCTGATCATTGGCGGCGCGTTAGGGAATTTGTTCGACCGCCTGTGGCACGGCTTTGTGGTCGATATGATCGACTTTTACGTCGGCGACTGGCATTTCGCCACCTTCAACCTTGCCGATAGCGCCATCTGCATCGGCGCGGCGCTGATTGTGCTGGAAGGCTTCTTGCCTTCCAGTGATAAAAAAACAGCATAAAAAATTGCCGGATGGCGACGCTAAAGCGTCTTATCCGGCCTACAGTATACATCGGCCCTTGTTGCCCGGTAAGCGCAGCGCCACCGGGCAAACAAGCGGCGGTAATGTAAAAGAGCAAACCTGCATGTCTAACTCTGTACAGAGCAACAGCGCGGTGCTGGTGCACTTCACGCTAAAACTGGATGATGGCTCCACCGCCGAGTCCACGCGCGGCAACGGTAAACCGGCGCTGTTTCGTCTCGGCGACGCCTCGCTTTCCGAAGGGCTGGAACAGCATCTGCTGGGGTTGAAAGCCGGCGATAAAACCACTTTCTCGCTGGAACCTGACGCCGCCTTTGGCGTACCTAGCCCGGATCTGATCCAGTACTTCTCTCGCCGCGAGTTTATCGACGCCGGCGAGCCGGAAATCGGCGCGATTATGCTCTTTACCGCAATGGATGGCAGCGAAATGCCCGGTGTGATCCGCGAAGTGAACGGCGACTCTATTACCGTTGATTTCAACCATCCGCTGGCCGGGCGCACCGTTCATTTTGATATTGAAGTGCTGGAAGTCGATCCGGCGCTGGAGGGGTAAGATGCAGATCCTGTTGGCTAACCCGCGCGGTTTTTGCGCCGGCGTTGACCGCGCTATCAGCATTGTCGAAAACGCGCTGACGCTGTACGGCGCGCCAATCTACGTTCGTCACGAAGTCGTCCATAACCGCTACGTCGTCGATAGCCTGCGTCAGCGTGGAGCGATTTTTATCGAACAGATTAGCGAAGTGCCGGACGGCGCGATCCTGATTTTCTCTGCTCACGGCGTTTCACAGGCGGTACGCAATGAAGCGAAGAGTCGTGACCTGACGGTTTTCGACGCCACCTGTCCGCTGGTGACCAAAGTCCATATGGAAGTCGCCCGTGCCAGCCGCCGCGGCGAAGAGTCGATTCTGATCGGCCACGCCGGGCATCCGGAAGTTGAAGGCACCATGGGTCAGTACAATAACCCGGAAGGGGGCATGTACCTGGTTGAGTCGCCGGAAGATGTGCTGACGCTGGAAGTGAAAAACGATGCCCGACTGTCGTTTATGACTCAGACCACGCTCTCCGTCGACGATACTTCTGACGTTATCGACGCGCTGCGCGAGCGCTTCCCGAAAATCGTCGGCCCGCGTAAAGACGATATTTGTTACGCCACGACTAACCGTCAGGAAGCCGTACGCGCGCTGGCGGAACAGGCTGACGTGGTGCTGGTGGTCGGTTCGAAAAACTCCTCTAACTCTAACCGTCTGGCCGAACTGGCGCAGCGGATGGGGAAAGCGGCTTATCTTATCGACGATGCCACCGATATTCAGGAACAGTGGGTGAAATCCGCTGCCTGCGTTGGGGTAACGGCGGGCGCATCGGCCCCGGATATCCTGGTGCAGAACGTGATTGCCCGCCTGCAGGAGCTGGGCGGCGGCGAAGCGGTGCCGCTGGAAGGCCGTGAAGAGAATATCGTTTTTGAAGTACCGAAAGAGCTGCGTGTGGATGTCCGTGAAGTAGAGTAAGTTCTTTCATCCATCAGTATGAGAAGATGCCAGACTTAACGTCTGGCATTTTTTTTGGGAGAAAACCATGCGCTTACCGATTATTCTCGACACCGATCCGGGTATTGACGACGCGGCGGCGATCGCCGCCGCGCTCTTCTCACCGCAGCTGGATTTGCAACTCATGACGACGGTCGCGGGTAATGTCTCGGTGGAGAAGACGACCCGCAATGCGCTGCAGTTGCTGCATTTCTGGAATGCTGATGTACCACTGGCGCAAGGGGCATCGATGCCGCTGGTGCGTCCGCTGCGCGATGCCGCCTCGGTGCACGGCGAATCCGGCATGGAGGGCTATGATTTCGTCGAGCATAACCGCCAGCCGCTGGCTAAACCGGCTTTTCAGGCAATTCGCGATGCGCTGATGCACGCGCCGGAACCCGTGACACTGGTGGCCATCGGCCCGCTAACCAATATTGCTCTGCTGATTACGCAGTATCCTGAGTGCCTGTTTAATATTCGTCGACTGGTGCTGATGGGCGGCTCGGCCGGTCGCGGCAACTTTACCCCTAACGCCGAGTTTAATATCGCCATCGATCCGGAAGCCGCCGCGAAAGTCTTCCAGAGTGGGTTGGACATTGTGATGTGCGGACTGGATGTCACCAATAAGGCGCTGCTGAGTGCGGACTATCTGGCAACCCTGCCGACGCTCAATCAAACCGGTAAAATGCTTCATGCGCTGTTTAGCCACTATCGCAGCGGCAGTATGAGCGGCGGCCTGAGAATGCACGATCTCTGCGCTATCGCGTGGTTGGTTCGCCCGGATCTATTTACGCTCAAACCCTGCTTTGTAGCGGTGGAGACGCAGGGGACCTGGACGGCCGGCACCACCGTGGTGGATATCGAAGGGCGTTTGGGACAACCGGCCAACGCCCAAGTGGCGCTGGATTTGGATATCACTGGTTTTCAACGTTGGGCGGCGGAGGTTTTCGCTCTCGCGCCGTGACAGGTAAAGCTAGTGTGAATCGACCACATTACACCATAACTCGCTCGCTTCATCCGTCCACATGAGTAGCAATAATGAAGCGAAGCGTTCAGCCGCCGCGGAAAGAGGACGGTTTTTAACGCGAATCATACCAAGCGTGCGCCTGATGACCGGTTCAACCAGCGGCACGCTGACGACAGCGCTGTTAGCGTGATGCGGCATGGCCAGGCAGGGCAGAGCCGATATGCCAAGCCCCGCCTCGACCAGACCCAGAGAGGTGGATAAATGTCTGACTTCGTAAAACCAATCTAACCTCCACGGTTTATCCTGCAGGCAACTTTCAATAAGTTGCCGATTACCGCTTGAGCGTCTGACGCCTATTAATCTCTGCGAGACGAGCTCGCGCCATTCCACTAATTTTTTACTGGCGAGCGGATGATCCTGCCGGCAAGCCAGCACGAAGGGTTCGTTGACCAGCGGGCTAAATTCGATGTCGGGATGTGTGATGAAGTTCATATTTATTCCAAAATCGACTTCGCCTTTTCTCACCGAAGTCATGCAATTTTCTATACCTTGTTCATAAATTCGAACTTTGATGTGGGGATAGCGCTGATTAAATTGAACGATAGCACGTGGTAAAAAATAAAATACCGCCGTCGGGATACAAGAAAGCGTTACCGTATCATGCACATTCGAAGTCAGATTGCTGATGTTGAAAATGGCGGCATCTAGGCTGGCAATCAGTGATTTCGCTTTAGGAAGAAGCATTTGTCCTGCCTGGGTGAGCATGATTTTTCGGGTGGTTCGTTCGAAAAGCGGGGTATTAAGATTACTTTCTATTTTCTGTATTTTTCGGGTTAGGGCGGGTTGCGTCAGGTTAAGTACTTCAGCGGCTTTGCTAAATGAACCCAGTTCGGCAACAGTGACAAAGGCTTTCATACCGGATAGTTCATTGTTCATTGTTACTCCGTAATCTGAGATGAATTATTAATATGTAGAATGGCCTTGTTAATTATTACCGTGCCGATAGTTATTATTAATGTTTTGTAGGTATAAGTCTTATTTTCATATTTTATCAATCACTATCCGCCTTGCAAGTAGAATCAGATGGTGAACGGTTGTGCGATTAATGAATAATAAAGTAAATAAAAAACTTTAAATACATTAAGTTCATTAAATTCAAGCCCCGTTTATTTATTCTTTTTCTTCTATATTTGTAAGGAGCGTGTTATGAAACAAATTCCGTGTGTTCTCATGCGTGGAGGAACGTCAAAAGGGGCTTTCCTTTTAGCGGATGATCTACCTGAAGATATTCAAAAACGTGATGAGGCGTTATTAACCATCATGGGTTCAGGCCATGAACTGGAAATTGATGGTATTGGCGGTGGTAGCCCGCAAACCAGTAAAGTGGCTATTGTCAGTCAATCGTCCAGCCCACAAGCAGACATTGACTATTTATTTGTGCAGGTCATTGTCAATGAACGGCGGGTCGATACCACGCCTAATTGCGGTAATATGCTGTGCGCGGTAGGTGGATTTGCTATCGAAAAAGGTCTCATCGCGGCGAGTTCACCGGTAACGCGGGTGCGTATCAGAAACGTAAATACCAATACCTTTGTCGATGCTGACATTCAAACACCGAACGGCCAGGTCGTTTATGAAGGGAATACCCATATTGATGGCGTTCCCGGGCAGGCGGCTCCCGTTGCTCTGACATTTCTAAACGCCGCCGGGGCGAAGTCGGGCCAACTTTTCCCCACCGGTAACCGGGTCGATATTTTTGATGATATTCGCGTCACGTGTATTGATATGGCGATGCCGATGGTGATTATCCCTGCACACAGTCTCGGTAAAACCGGATATGAATCTGCTGCTGAATTAGACAAGGACAGTGCATTTTTCCAGCGTCTTGAATCTATACGTCAACAAGCTGGCGCGGCAATGGGGTTTGGCGATGTATCCAACATGGTTATACCTAAACCGGTACTGGTTGCTCCACCGCAACACGGCGGAACAATGAGCGTGCGTTATTTCATGCCCCACAGCTGCCATAAGTCTCTGGCGATTACGGGTGCTATCGGTCTGGCGAGTTCTTGTGTTATCGCCGACACCGTGGTTAATGAGCTTACGCGAATGTCTGGTGAAGGATTAATTAGCGTTGAACACCCTAGCGGCAGCATTGAGGTGAACTTAAGTAACGCGAATGGAAATCCTGAAAATATTCGCGCATCGGTTATTCGTACCGCACGTAAGATTCTTTCTGGCATGGTTTATCTCCCTGAATAACTTAATCAGTGTTCTTCTATAATTTTATTCAGGTAAGGGATCGAAATGGATAAAAAAACAGTATGCAAGCTATTAGTGCTTGTCGCCATCCCATTGCTTATTAGTCTATTTCCGGCTCCAGCGGGATTGACCAAACTGGCTTGGGTGCTATCAGGGATTTATCTGGCGGCGATTGTTGGTTTGGTTATTAAGCCGTTTTCTGAACCGGTAATATTGTTAGTCGCTGTCGCCACATCAATGGTCGTTATTGGTAATTTAGGTGATGGCGTAATAAAATCATCGAGTGTATTAAGTGGCTATGCATCGGGAACTACCTGGCTGGTTTTCTCAGCGTTTACCTTAAGTGCTGCCTTTGTTATTACTGGTTTAGGTAAGCGGATTGCTTATATTCTTATTGGCAAGATAGGGAGTACCACGCTTGGCTTAGGCTATGTTACCGCCTTTCTTGATCTCATCCTTTCCCCCGCGACACCGTCGAATACGGCTCGCGCCGGCGGTATCGTCTTACCTATCATCAATAGCGTGGCTGTTGCGTTAGGCTCGGAACCGGAGCATACGGCAAAACGCGTTGGCCATTATTTGATGATTAACGTCTATATGGTTACCAAAACGACCAGTTATATGTTCTTTACCGCAATGGCTGGGAATATACTGGCGCTCAAAATGATTGAAGATATTTGTCATATCAAATTGAGCTGGGGCGGATGGGCATTAGCCGGAATATTACCTGGCATTATTATGCTGTTATTAACACCGCTCATTACCTATAAGTTATATCCACCAGAGTTAAAGAAAGTGGATAATAAGGCAATTGCCAAAGAGGGTCTTGAGTCTTTAGGGCCGATGACCTTACGTGAAAAAATGCTCTCCTGCCTGTTTGTCATGGCATTAGCCGGTTGGGTATTTAGTAAGTCGCTTGGCGTTAACGAATCAACGGTAGCTATTTGTGTCATGGCATTGATGCTGGTGTTAAAAATCGTCACCTGGGATGATGTGATAAAAAATAAAGGGGGATGGAATACCCTGATTTGGTACGGCGGGATCATTGGCTTGAGTTCACTATTATCTAAAGTGGGCTTTTTCTTGTGGTTAGCTGAATTGCTGAAGGACAATATATCGTTTGGCACTCATAGCACGCTGGCTTTTGTCGTTATCGTAGCATTAAGTATATTAGTGCGTTATTTCTTCGCCTCCGGCAGCGCTTATATTGTGGCGATGGTCCCGGTCTTCGCTATGTTGGCGAATGTTTCCGGTGCGCCAGTGATGTTAACCGCATTAGCCCTGCTGTTTAGTAATTCGTATGGCGGTATGGTCACCCATTATGGCGGGGCCGCTGGCCCGGTGATATTTGGCGTTGGTTATAATGATATTAAATCGTGGTGGATTGTCGGCGGTATATTGGCGCTGCTGACGTTCATCCTGCATATCACCATCGGGGTATGGTGGTGGGAGTTATTAATGTACTGGAAGGTAATCTAATAAATTAAATCTTGATTTTGACCTTTTTTATAATCTGCGTTCATGGAACAAGGATATATTTTAAAAACGCTAAATGGAGTGTCGCATTTTTATGTCTCCAGTAACAATTACATTGTCACTATTGTTATTTTCAATTGTGATGTTTATTTGGGAGAAGATCCCGCTGGCGGCGACCGCGATGATCGTATGCATTGTCCTGGTCGTAACCGGCGTGTTTGATGTGAAAACGGCCTTCTCGGGGTTTATTAACCAGAATGTCATTTTATTTGTCGCCATGTTTGTGGTTGGCGGCGCCTTATTCGAAACTGGCGTCACAGATAAAATTGGAGGAATAGTTACCCGTTACGCACGCTCGGAGAAGCAACTCATCGTTATTATCATGTTGGTTTGCGGAATACTCTCCGGCTTTCTGTCTAACACGGGAACGGCCGCGGTACTGATCCCCGTAGTTATCGGCGCCGCGGTGAAGTCTGGCTATGCGCAATCTCGTTTGTTGATGCCATTAGCGTTTGCGTCGGCGCTGGGTGGAAACTTATCGCTTATTGGCTCGCCGGGTAATTTGATCGCCCAGTCGGCGCTGGAACAAGTCGGGCAACGCTTCGGTTTTTTCGAGTATGCCAAACTGGGTATCCCTATGCTGCTTTGCGGGATCATCTACTTTTTGACAATAGGTTATAAATTGTTACCGGCACAATCTGTGCGTACCGAGGGAAAAGCAGAAAAGAGCAGGAAAGTTGACTGTCCTAAATATAAGCAAGTTATTGCGGTTTTAGTGTTGGTATTTACCGTACTGGGCATGATTTTTGAGAGCGTCATTGGTTTGCCAATTGCAATTATTGGTTCAATTGGCGCCTTATTTTTGGTTATTACGCGAGTGATTACTGAAAAACAGGCCTACCAGTCAATTGACTCACAGACGATTTTTCTGTTTGGCGGTACTTTAGCTTTAGCGAAAGCACTCGAAACCACTGGCGCGGGTGAAATCATGGCCCGTTCTATTATCGATCTGCTGGGTCAACAGGCTTCGCCGTTCTTACTGTTAAGTGCTGTGTTAATCATATCCTGTGTATTAACGAACTTCATGTCGAATACCGCAACAGCGGCCTTGCTGATTCCTATTGGTCTGTCTATTGCGAATTCCATGGGGGCCGATCCGCGAGCGGTGCTAATGGCTATTGTCATTGGTTGTTCATGTGCTTATGCGACCCCGGTGGGGACGCCGGCGAATATGATGATTTTTTCCGCCGGAGGATATCGGTTTATGGATTATGTCAGGGTCGGATTACCGCTGATTATTATATCTGTGGTGGTGAGCTTTATTTTACTGCCGATATTTTTTCCTTTCTATTCGTAATAATACGGATAAAAGCATCGCCTAATTATTTAATCTATCTGAAGGACACAAGTCATGATTAAATTACATGATAGTGGGGTATATTTATCCCATCAGCATGGGATTATCCCAGAACAGGAATGCGCCAATCCTGTCGCCAAAGAGATTGCACGAAAGGGAACCATAGCATGGTCAATTTTGTCATCTCATAGCCACTCGGGAGATGAACAGAAATTAAAAATTAAATTTGATTCTATGACCTCCCATGACCTTACCTTTGTTGGCATCATCCAGACGGCAAAAGCCTCCGGCATGACCCGCTTTCCATTGCCGTATGTTTTAACCAACTGCCACAATTCACTTTGTGCGGTGGGAGGAACCATTAACAGCGACGATCATATTTTTGGTCTCACTTCCGCGCAGAAATATGGCGGGATTTACGTTCCGCCACATATTTCGGTTATTCACCAGTATATGCGTGAAATGATGGCTGGTAGCGGCCAAATGATACTGGGATCGGATAGTCATACGCGTTATGGCGCGCTGGGGACGATGGCCGTCGGTGAAGGCGGCGGTGAGCTAGTTAAACAACTGCTGGGAAACACCTGGGATATTGATTATCCCGATGTCGTCGCGGTGTATTTAACTGGCAAACCTGCCGCTGGCGTTGGCCCTCAGGATATTGCGCTGGCATTAATCGGCGCGGTATTCAAAAACGGTTATGTGAAGAACAAAGTGATGGAATTCGTTGGTCCCGGCGTGGCCAGTATGTCGACCGACTATCGAAACAGTATTGATGTCATGACTACTGAGACGACCTGCTTATCCTCTATCTGGCAGACCGATGAAGAGACGCGGCATTTTTTACGCCTTCATGGTAGAGAGAAAGATTATCGTGCGCTGTCAGCAAAAGAGATGGCCTACTACGATGGTTGTATCGAAATCGATTTAAGTACCATCAAGCCGATGATCGCGCTACCGTTTCATCCAGCCAATGTCTATGAAATTGATACACTTAATCAGAATTTACCGGACATTTTACGCCAGGTTGAAATTGAAGCTGAGAAAATCTCGCTGGGGCGCGCGAAGCTGTCTCTGTTAGACAAAATAGAGAACGGTAAATTACGCGTTCAGCAGGGTATTATTGCTGGTTGCGCCGGGGGAAACTATGTCAACGTCGTACAGGCGGCGAATGCCCTGAGGCATCACTCCTGTGGCGATAATATTTTCTCGCTTTCCGTTTACCCCTCCTCACAACCGGTGCTGATGGCGTTAACGAAGAAGGGAATGATCAATGACTTAATGAGTGCGGGCGCCATTATTCGTACCGCGTTCTGCGGTCCTTGCTTCGGCGCCGGTGATACCCCGATGCATAATGGCTTAAGTATCCGTCATACGACGCGTAACTTTCCGAACCGTGAAGGTTCCAAGCCGGGAAATGGGCAGATGTCGGCGGTGGCATTGATGGACGCGCGTTCAATTGCCGCGACGGCCGCTAACGGGGGATTGTTAACCTCGGCGGCGGAGCTCGATTGCTGGCATGATGCTCCGGAATATGAATTTGATGTTTCCCCCTATAAAAACCGGGTTTATCAGGGATTCGTTAAAGGCGCTACGCAGCAGCCGCTAATCTATGGCCCGAATATAAAAGATTGGCCGGAAATGAATGCATTAACGGATAATGTTCTGTTAGTGGTCGCCGCAAAGATAATGGATCCGGTAACGACTACCGACGAGCTGATACCGTCAGGGGAAACATCATCGTTTCGTTCGAACCCCCTGGGGCTGGCGGAATTTACGCTCTCCCGTCGCGATCCGCAGTATGTGGGGCGGGCTAAAAAAATTGCCGTTATGGAGCAACAACGCGTTAAGGGTGAAGATCTTTGCCGTTTAAATCCACAGCTGGAAAATATATTTTCCCAGATACGTCTGCTACCGGGTCAGGAAAATATTAGCGCGGCACAGACTGAGATAGGTAGCATGATCTATGCGGTCAAACCCGGTGATGGCTCAGCGCGAGAGCAGGCCGCTAGCTGCCAGCGCGTGCTTGGCGGGCTGGCCAATATTAGCCAGGAGTATGCGACCAAGCGCTATCGTTCCAACGTGATTAACTGGGGGATGCTGCCGCTGCAGATGAAAGAGGCGCCTGATTTCGAGGTCGGCGATTTTATCTATATCCCGGCAATAAAAAGCGCACTAACCGGTGAGTTTAGTGATATCACCGCTTTTGTCGTCAGCGATAATCGACCTGTGAAGCAGATAACGCTTTATATGGAGAAATTAACCTCGTCGGAGCAGGAGATTATTAAGGCCGGTGGTCTTATTAATTATAATAGAAATCAATTAATCCTCGCTAATTAATATCTGGTCATGCTGGCAGTGTTTCTCTGCCAGCAATCTTTTCAACATTAATATGTCGTTTCTTGTGCCAGCACATTAAATTATGCTGAAGCGTTGTTTAGGCTAAGGAGTGTTTGGTTTGAAGGGGGCTCCGATGTGCCCCGCTGTCATTAATTCGTTCTCATGGAGAGAATATCATGACCTATGGACAGGCCTATCTTAAAGGCTGGAAACAGGCTTTTAATTTCGTTGGACGCTCTGACCGCCGTGAGTTCTGGTCATTTTTTCTTATCAACGCCCTGATTGTGGCAACCCCTTTACTCATCTGGTATCTGGCTACGCTTTATGACTACCGGTATGGCGTTTTGAGTCTGTTTCTCTTCCCGTTGGCTTTTGTGCTTCATTTACCGATGATTATCCCAATATTGGCGGTAGGTTTTCGCCGGATGCATGATATTGGCCGCTCTGGTTTCTGGTTTTTACCGGGGATCGTTTTCCCGGTGTTTATTATTTTATCTTTGGCAATGTGCTGCCTGCGTTCAGCGCCGGAACCGTCTCGCTAAGAAAATCAATCATTGCCCGCATTCTGGCGGGCATATGCTTATGCCCCGCCCATAACAGCCACAGATTGCCAGAGTAGCTGCTGATAAACTCCCACTCCGCCAGCACCTGCACGATTTCACCCTTTGCCAGCGCTTCACGGGCGGTAAACAGTGGCAGACTGCCAATCCCCAGATGCTGTTTAACCGCATCAAGACGCACCGCAGTGTGGTTAGCGGCGTAGCGTCCGTACGTCTGCACCGTTTCGTTTTTGCCTTCGCGGCGAAATTTCCAACGCGCGTCGGCGGGCGTTTCGCCAAGACTGATACAGCTATGCGCGCGCAGATCCTGCGGGGTACGCGGCATTCCGTGGCGCTGTAAGTACTCTTTAGTGGCGCAGATGACATGAACGATCGGCATCAGCGGTTTGCCATGCAGTCCAGGGGAAGGGGTATGGGTAATACGCAGCGCGAGATCGATGCCGTCATCAATAAAGTCGAGATCGCGATCTTCTAAACGTAAACAGACGTCAACCTGCGGATAACGGTTGAAAAAGTCGATCATTAGCGGATGGATGACAAAGCGCCCGACGGCTTTTGGTACGCTCAGCGTGAGTTTACCCTGCGCCACCGTCTGGGTACTTCCGGCGCAGTCCATAGCCTGGCGCGCCGCTTCCAGCATTTCCAGCGCATGTTCATACACCGCTTTCCCGGCATCGCTCAGCCGCAGCTTGCGGGTGGTTCGGTGCAACAGTTTGCAGCGCATCTCCTGTTCCAGCCGCGAGACGCTGCGACTGACGGCGGATGGCGTAATCCCGCTCTGACGGGCGACGGCGGAAAAGCTGCCTTGTTCGACAATCTGTACGAAGAGGGCGAGGTCGGGGAGAAGGTTCAGATTCATTTGTGCCCTCAAAGCAAAAGTGCATTGGTTGTGGAGGCCATTATCGCGGTCAATATTATCAATATACTGTGCTGACAGAGAGGAGAACAATCATGACTGAACGTATTTATTACGCCAGCGACGCCACCGAAGGGTGCGCACACATTATCAGCTGCAGCGCTGAAGCCGATGGTGGTTATGCCATTGAACTTGATCGCACGTTGTTCCATCCGCAGGGCGGCGGGCAGCCGTCCGATCGCGGCTGGATCGATGAGCAGCCCGTAATGGCGGTCACGACGCGCGGCGATAGTGTCCTGCATATCGTTGCCCAGCCGCTGCCGTTAGGCGAGGTGGAGCTACGAATTGATGCGCCTGTGCGGCAACGGCATGCCCGTTTGCACTCTGCTGGTCACTTGCTGGGACTGGCCGGCGAGCAGTTCGGCTGGCGACCAGTGAAGGCGCATCACTGGCCGGGAGAGGGACGGATTACGTTTGCTGCCGGCGCTGGCGCCGCGTTACCGGAAGCCAGCGCGCTGCTGGCGCAGGTGAGCGCGTGGCAGAAGCAAGATTTACCGCGCCGCATCACCTTCGCTAATGGCCTGCGCGCCGTAGGATTCGGCGAACTGGCAGCTTATCCCTGTGGCGGTACCCATGTCGCTAGTCTGGCGGCGTTGGGAAATATCGTCATCAGCCAGCTGAAAATGAAAAAAGGGCAGATGATCGTCAGCTATACCCTCGAATAAGCGTTTCAGACGTGCTCAGGGTAGGGATGTTTGCCGCGATAAATGCGTTCCGGCCGGCCGACTTTGCCATAACTGATTTCCGCTTCCAGAAAATCGTTTTTAACGCCTTGTTCGAGATAACGGCGGGCAGTGGTTTTACTGCTGCCGAGGATGCGGGCCAGAGAGTCGGCGGTATGCACGACTTCCGGGTCGGAGAACAGCTGCAGCACGCGGTGAAAGGTGCTTTCATCGATCCCGCGCAGCGGCGCGTCAGCAGGTTCAGTGTGCTCGCGAGCCTGGATATTAAACAGGGCGTCGACGTGGGTCTGGCTGGCCTGTTCGCTCGAACGCAATGAGCTGCGGTAGCGGGCGAAACGCTCGAGCGTATGTTGTAAACGTTGATAGTGTACGGGCTTAATCAGGTAATCGAATACTCCCAGTCGCAGGGCTTCGCTGATGGTCTCCATATGATTATCGGCGGTAATGAAAATGATTCGCCCTTTGTAGTTAGTGCTGACAGCGTGGCGAATCAGATCCAACCCCTTGCCGTCAGGGAGAAAGTTATCCAGCAGGATCAGCTGCGGCTGGTAGAGACGCATCAGCTTTTTCGCGCTTTCCAGTTTATCCGCGATGCCGATTACGTTGAACTGGGGGAACTGTTTGATGGTATCCACCAGGATTTCCGCCAGCATAGGTTCGTCTTCAACGATAAGAGTAGTAATGCTATCCATGATGTTCATCTCGGGTCAGGGGGATATAAAGGGTAAAGATGGTGCCAAAGGGAATGTTATTTTCGACGACGATAGTGCCGCCTGCTTGTTCTACGTAACTGCGCACCAGCCAGAGCCCAATACCGTGCTCGGCGCTGGCGCTACTGGTGACGCCACGCTCAAAGATGCGATCGCGTAGCGTCTCGTCAATGCCGCATCCCTGGTCGGCGATCTCGACGATCAGTTCATGACCGTCGCTATTTATTAAACACTCGATCTGCTTCGATCCCTGCGGCTGGCGTAACGAGGCATTGTAGGCGTTATCGAGCAGATTCCCTACGATCGAGATCCATTCGCTGGGAGAAAGCGCGGTGGGAAGGATATCGACGAAGCAGGCGGGGTCGAATACCAGTTCAAGACCAAGCTCTTTGGCCCGATAATATTTACCGATCAGCAGCCCGGCAAGGTGGTTATCCTGGAAATTACGCGCAATAAAATCGAGCACCTTCTGGTGGCTTTCTGACTGTTGCTGAATCAGATCCAGCGCGTGATCGTAGCGTTTAAGAAACAACAGTCCGGCGATGGTCGAGATCAGGTTGCGGTGTTCATGCTGCACGGCGCGCAGATTATCGGCGTACTGCTGTACCTGGCTGAGCTGCAGACTGAGGGTGTTGATATCGTCTTTACTGCGAAAACTGATGACCCAACCTTGTGGGGCATTATTTAAGATCACCGCCATCCGGCTGGCGATCACTTTGATCTGATTAAAAGTGACGATCGCGTCTTTCTTATTCTCATGCGGCGCATCGTAGAAGAAGGCCTCTTGCGCAATGACGCTACTGATCTTTTTACCGATCAGTACGGGCTCCGGCTGGCTTAGATTAAGCAGACGACGGGCGGTCTGATTAATGGCGGTTATCTTATAATTTGAGTCGATGGCGATGAGCCCTTCAAACACCGATTCAAAGAGCACGCTTTGCTGGATGAGCAGCTGCGAGAGCTGCTGGGGCTCCATATTGAGCATTTGCTTTTTGATATGCAGCGAGAAGCGCCGAGCGCAGTACAGCAGCAATAGCAGGATAATCGCCATCGGGATCAGTAGCGAGCTTATCTGCAGGCTGAGCCAGTTTTCTAACTGTTCAATGGTATAACCGACCGACACGATGCCGATGACTTTCCCGGTGGCGTCCTGCACCGGCGATTTACCCCGTAATGATGAACCTAGCGAACCTTTGCGTACCGAGACATAGCTTTTGGCGTTATACAGCGCCTCATCGCTATCGCCACCTTCCATTGATTTACCGATTTCGTCCGGGTTGACGTGATAAAGACGCTGTCCGTTGGCATCGCCGACGGTGATGTAGGTGGCGTCTGAGAATGAACGCATGGGGTCGATAAGCTCTTTAATTCTGGCGAGATCGCGCTTCTGTACCGCTTCTACCAGCTCCGGCATTGCTGAAATCTGCATCGCCTGAATCAATGCCCGTTGCCCGACCTGGTAATGAAGACGTTCTTCGGTAATATCTGTTAGATACCAGGACATACCCAGCATGACGACAGTTGAGGTAAATAATATCAGCAGGAAGATGCGGTTCTGAAAGGACCGCCGCGCAAACCAGTGGGTTATTTTTCGGGTGTACATAGGGCCGATAGACATTAAATGGCTAGTTTCCTCGTTTGGCGGTCCGGGTACCTGCAGATGGCGCACAGATCCAAAAAATTCAGAAAAACGCCCGCTCAAAAGCCATTGAGTCGGGCGCTGGTTTGGTAGCCCGGATAAGGCGCCAGCCGCCATCCGGGAACCTCTCCCCGGTGGCGCTGCGCTTACCGGGGCTACAAACCGGAGCGGACGGGTAGCCCGGATAAGGCGCCAGCCGCTATCCGGGAAGGATGCCGGCCTACATCGCCAGCACGTACTTGAGCATCACCCCGGCGGCGATCGCCGAGCCGATCACCCCGGCCACGTTCGGGCCCATCGCGTGCATCAGCAGGAAGTTCTGCCCGTCCGCTTCCAGACCCACCTTGTTGGACACCCTCGCCGCCATCGGCACCGCCGACACCCCCGCCGAGCCGATCAGCGGATTGATTGGGTTCTTACTGAACCTGTTCAGCAGCTTGGCCATCAACACCCCGGCGGCGGTGCCCACGCAGAAGGCGATCACACCCAGCAGCAGGATCCCCAGCGTCTGCGGCTGCAGGAACTTGTCCGCCACCAGCTTGGCCCCCACCGACAGCCCGAGGAAGATGGTGACGATATTGATCAGCGCGTTCTGCACCGTATCGCTCAGACGATCCACCACCCCGCTTTCGCGCATCAGGTTGCCGAAGCAGAACATTCCCAGCAGCGGCGCGGCGTCCGGCAGCAGCAGCGCTACCAGCAGCAACAGCACCGCCGGGAAGAGGATCTTCTCGCGTTTACTCACCGTACGCAGCTGCACCATGCGGATCTTTCGCTCTTTGTCGCTGGTCAGCGCCTTCATGATCGGCGGCTGGATCAGCGGCACCAGCGCCATGTAGGAGTAGGCGGCCACCGCGATGGCTCCCAGCAGCTCCGGCGCCAGCTTGCTCGACAGGTAGATGGCCGTCGGGCCGTCGGCGCCGCCGATGATGCCGATGGCCGCTGCCTGCGGCAGGGTGAAGGAGATGAAGCCGAAGTAGTTCAGCGTCAGCGCCCCGAGCACGGTGGCGAAGATCCCGAACTGCGCCGCCGCCCCCAGCAGCAGGGTGCGCGGGTTGGCCAGCAGCGGGCCGAAATCGGTCATCGCCCCGACGCCCATAAAGATCACCAGCGGCGCGATACCCGAGCCAATCGCCACCTTATAGAAGATGGCCAGCACTCCGGAGGAGTAGCCCATGTCCACCGCCAGCGTCTCCATCTGCCCCTGCACCGACGGCAGGGCCAGCGCCAGCGCCTCCTTGATGGCGTGGACGTCCGGCGCGCAGTTGAGCTTCGCGGCAATCACCGCCAGCTGGACCGGGTCGTGGTGGGCCAGTAGGTTTTCCAGCGCGCTCAGCGCCAGCCCGGCCTCCGGGATATTGGAGAGCAGGCCGCCGAAGCCAATCGGCAGCAGCAGTAACGGCTCGAACTTTTTCGCAATCGCCAGCCACAGCAGCAGCAGGCTGACCAGCAGCATCACCGCCTGGCCGGCTCCCAGGTGCATCAGCCCCATGCCCTGAATCAGGGCGTTCAGACTTTCCATTTGTGCTCCTCGTCCTTACGCCAGCTGCAGCAGGGTGTCGCCGACCGCCACCGCATCGCCGGATTTCACCGCGATACCGCGTACGGTACCGGCCTGCGCGGCGCGGATTTCGGTTTCCATCTTCATGGCTTCCAGAATCAGCAGCACCTCGCCTTCCGCCACCGCCTGGCCTTCGCTGGCCAGTACCTTCCAGATAGTACCCGCCAGCGGCGCGGTCACCGGGGTGCCGGCGCCTGCCGGGGCCGGGGCGGCTGCCTGAACCGGTGCGGAAGACGGAGTGGCCGCCGTCAGCTGGCTGACGTCGCCGCCGTCGCTGACTTTGACCACGAAGGCTTTGCCTTCCACTTCCACGGTGTAGACACCGGAGGCGGCGGCTTTTGCCGGCGCGGCAGATTTTGCTTCTTCCACCTGCGGCACGGGCTCAAAGGCCGCCGGGTTGTGGCGGTTTTCGAGGAACTTCAGGCCGATTTGCGGGAACAGCGCCACGGTGAGCACGTCGTCGATGGCGTTTTCGGCAAGCGTGATGCCCTTTTCCTGCGCCTGGCGTTTCACGTCGGCTTCAAGCTCCGCCAGCTCCGGCTTCAGCAGGTCCGCCGGGCGGCAGGTGACGGCGTCGGCGCCATCGAGCACCCGCGCCTGCAGGGCGGCGTTAACCGGCGCCGGGGTGTGGCCGTATTCGCCTTTCAGGATACCGGCGGTCTCCTTCGCGATGGTTTTGTAGCGCTCGCCGCCCAGCACGTTAAGCACCGCCTGGGTGCCGACAATCTGCGAGGTCGGGGTCACCAGCGGGATGAAGCCGAGGTCCTCGCGCACGCGGGGGATTTCCGCCAGCACCTCATCCAGACGGTGGGCGGCGCTCTGCTGTTTAAGCTGGCCCTCAAGGTTGGTGAGCATCCCGCCCGGCACCTGGGCGACCAGGATACGGCTGTCGGTGCCTTTCAGCTGGCCTTCGAAGGCGTGGTATTTTTTGCGCACCTCGCGGAAGTACGCGGCGATGCTCTCCAGTTTGTGGATATCGAGGCCGGTGTCGTAGCGGGTCCCGGCGAGGGTGGCCACCAGCGCTTCGGTGGCCGGGTGGCCGTAGGTGGCGCTCATCGAGGAGATGGCGGTATCGACGCCGTCGACGCCGGCTTCAATAGCCTTCAGCAGCGCCATCTCCGCCATGCCGGTGGTGGAGTGGCAGTGCAGGTGCAGGGTGACGGCAAAGCGTTTTTTGATTTCGCTGACCAGCTCAAAGGCGGCATGCGGGGTGAGGATACCGGACATGTCCTTGATGGCGATGGAGTCGACGCCGGTCTCCAGCAGCTGTTCGGTGAGGTCGAGCCAGGTCTGCAGGGTGTGCGCCGGGCTGGTGGTGTAGCTGAGGGTGCCCTGGGCGTGGGCGCCGTGGCTGCGCACCGCCTGCAGGGCGGCTTTCATGTTGCGCGGGTCGTTCATGGCATCGAAAACGCGGAACACGTCCATGCCGTTTTTGACGGCGCGCTCGACAAAGCGCGCCACCACGTCGTCGGCGTAGTGGCGGTAGCCGAGCAGGTTCTGGCCGCGGAGCAGCATCTGCAGCGGGGTTTTCGGCATCGCCTTTTTCAGTTCGCGCAGGCGGACCCACGGGTCCTCGCCGAGGAAGCGGATGCAGGCGTCAAAGGTGGCGCCGCCCCAGCATTCCAGCGAGCGGTAGCCGACGTCATCCAGCTGAGCGGCGACGGGGAGCATATCGTCAAGGCGCAGACGGGTGGCGAACAGGGACTGGTGGGCGTCGCGCAGGACGACATCGGTAATGGCAACGGTCATGAATTCCTCCGTGAATTAAGGATTAAGGCGGCGATGGTGGTGAATGGCGGCGACAATCGCCGGTTTTAAGCGGGCGAAGTCGTCGGCGGGCGCGACGGCGGCCGGCGCCGCTTTGGACGCGGCAGGCGGCTCAGGGAACAGACGGGTAACGGCGAGAGACATCCCCCGGATGGCGAAAATGAGCAGCAGCAGGAACGCCAGCACGAAGCCCATGCCAAGAAACATCAGGGTGAAGCCCTCGCCTAACAGCGCAGCATCAGTCATACAAAATCTCGTATAAGGGCACGATGACGCGTTGGTTGGCGAGGTTGTCGACGCTTCCGGCTAAGGAGCAGGGTGGATTTCCCGCAGCCGCCCCCGGCGCTGGTCCCTGACTGGGTCAACTTCTTCGGCCGCTCAACGGCGCCATCGTGCGTGTGGGTTAAATCATCATGCCGAACACGATGCTGGCGATGACCAGCACAATACCGCCGCCCAAACGGGAGGAGATTTGTGCATAAGAGATAAGGCTCATACGGTTACAGGCGGAAAGGACTTCCAGGTCGCCGGAACCGCCGCGGTTAGCCATACACAGGCCTGCGGTGATCGCTGATTCAATCGGGAAGAAGCCCATCATCCAGCCGCCGATCGCCGCGCCGAGCACTGCGCCGATAACGATTACGGCGGCGATAACGACGTTATAGACAGTAATGGCATTGATGATTTCCTGCAGGTCGGTGTAGCAAACGCCGACGCCGACCATCAGTACCCACAGCAGCTGTTTAGAGAAGAAATCAGACAGACGCTTGGCGCCGGCTTTGATTTCCGGTGAGCACAGGCCGGAGGCGTTCAGCGCCGCAACGATCAGTACCATCCATGCGAAGTAGTGAATCGAAACGCCGCCAATGCTTGGCAGGATTTTCTTCGCGACGACGTATGCCAGCAGGAAACAGGTCGTGGAAAGCACCAGACCGACGGCGGTTTCACGATGCGTGATTTGTCCCGCTTTCTCGTCTTCTTCGACTTTGAACGAGGCTTTACGCACCAGTTCGCCTTCGCCGCTCAGCCAGGTGTATTTTTTGCCGATGATATCGAGGACTGCGGCGAAGACGATGGCGAAAATGTTAGCGATGGTCAGAATAGCGATGGCGGTTGAGTAGTACTCATCACGTGAACGACCGGTGACGGAGTGATAAATCTCCGACAGCGGAACCGCGCCCGCGCCGTTGCCGCCGCCCATGATCGGCAGGACGTACAGCATCATGATGCGATCTACCGGAATACCGAACACCAGGCCGATAGCGATGCCGAAAATCGACGCGCCGACAATGCCCATCAGGATGGTTGGAATATAGCCGAGCAGCGATTTCAGCAGCAGACGGCGGTTTACCGACAGAATCGCCCCGGTAATTAATACCGCGATGAATAAGTTAAGGAAGTTACTCTCATCCATAACGTTGCTGATAGCATCGATTTCTTTTTGCGTGAAAATACCGGCATAAACAAAATAAGCGGCGACCAGGAAAATCATTACCGGGGCGCCACCTATATATTTGTTGAATATTGGTAGACGTTTGCCAATTTCGCCGAATATGGCGCCGATAATAAACATGATGGCAAAGCCGCCAACGATGTCGGTGGGTAAAGCGTTATAAAAATGTGAAAGTAATAGCGTAATTAACGCAAACGCGTAAAGGGGGAGCGGCATGCCGAAGATTTTAAATCCCAGCAGGTCGCTAACGCCCTTTTTCTCCGTTGCCGGAGCCTGACTCATGTTGGTCATAAACGTTTTCCTGTTTATTGATGGAGTAGTAATACCGGCGCATAGTAATAAATAGACTTAGTGGTAAGGTGTGATTGCCTTCACTGAATACTCGTGTTTTTTATTAATTTAATTATTTTTATTATTCTGAATTAATTAACAACATAAAAACCATAAAGCTAATTAAGCCACGGGGAAAACTGTGACTTAAATACAAGTATCAATAGTCGAACGCTGGCGAAATACAGTTCGTTTTAGAATAACGAAGCGCTAAAAAATGACTCTGATATTAAAACGCGTTCAGCTATTAAAGGATCAACCGCGGCGAGAGGCGATCGATCGGTTTCTTCATCAGCATCAGTTGTCGTTAGAAACCGATTGCGAGATGGCAATCGTTGCGGAGTATCGGCAACGGCTGGTCGGCTGCGGCGCCATTGCCGGTAATGTACTGAAATGCATCGCCGTCGATCCCTCGCTACAGGGGGAGGGGCTGAGCCTTAAATTATTGACCGAACTCCTGACGCTGGCCTATGAACTTGGGCGTAGCGAACTGTTTTTATTTACTAAGCCGAGCAATGCCGCGCTGTTCTCCGGCGCCGGCTTCTGGCCGATAGCCCAGGCGGGCGATCGCGCCGTATTGATGGAAAACAGCCGCGAACGTCTGACTCGTTACTGCCGTCAGCTGGCAATGTACCGTCAACCGGGAAAAAAAATCGGCGCTATTGTGATGAACGCCAATCCCTTCACCCTTGGTCACCGCTGGCTGGTGGAACAGGCGGCACGGCAGTGCGACTGGCTGCATCTGTTTGTGGTCAAAGAAGATGCGTCCTGCTTTTCCTATCACGATCGCTTCAAGCTGATCGAACAGGGGATTACCGGTATCGACAAAGTGACGCTGCACCCCGGTTCGGCGTATCTGATTTCGCGGGCGACGTTCCCCGGCTATTTCCTGAAAGAGCAGGGCGTGGTCGATGACTGTCACAGCCAGATTGACCTGCAGCTCTTTCGCGAACGTCTGGCCCCGGCGCTGCAGATTACCCATCGTTTTGTCGGCACCGAGCCGCTATGTCCCCTGACTCGTAATTACAACCAACGCATGAAGTCACTGCTGGAAGCGCCAGGCGAGGCGCCGCCCATTGAAGTGGTTGAGCTGACGCGAATCGAAAAAAATGGCGGGCCCGTGTCGGCCTCCCGAGTGCGCGAACTTTATCGGCAGCGCAACTGGCAGGCGGTCGCGGCGCTGGTGCCGCCGGGAACCCTCTCTTTTCTGATGAAACTGGCGGAAAGCGAACATCAAACCGCCTGATTTTTATGCCCTAACTAAGGATTTTCCCCTATGGAAATGAAGATTGACGCCCTGGCCGGCACGCTGGAATCCAGCGATGTAATGGTCAGGATTGGACCGGCTGCGCAGCCGGGCATTCAGCTGGAAATCGACAGCATTGTGAAACAACAGTTTGGCGCCGCGATTGAGCAGGTGGTCAGAGAAACGCTGGCGCAGCTTGGCGTGAACCAGGCCAACGTGGTGGTCGATGATAAAGGCGCGCTGGAATGCGTACTGCGGGCCCGCGTACAGGCCGCAGCGCTGCGGGCGGCGCAACAGTCCCAATTACAATGGAGCCAGCTATGAAACCACGTCGCAGTATGCTGTTCATCCCTGGCGCCAATGCCGCCATGTTAAGCACTTCATTTGTTTACGGCGCTGATGCGGTGATGTTCGACCTTGAAGATGCCGTTTCGCTACGTGAAAAAGATACCGCTCGCCTGTTGGTACATCAGGCGCTGCAGCATCCGCTGTATCAGGATATCGAAACCGTGGTGCGTATTAACCCGTTAAATACGCCATTTGGTCTTGCCGACCTTGAAGCGGTGGTCCGCGCGGGCGTGGATATGGTGCGTCTGCCGAAAACCGACAGTAAAGAAGATATCCATGAGCTGGAAGCGCATGTTGAGCGGATTGAGCGCGAATGCGGCCGGGAAGTGGGCAGCACCAAACTAATGGCGGCTATTGAGTCGGCGCTGGGCGTGGTGAATGCGGTAGAGATTGCCCGCGCCAGCCCGCGTCTGGCGGCGATCGCGCTGGCAGCTTTCGACTACGTCATGGATATGGGCACCTCCCGTGGTGACGGTACTGAACTGTTCTATGCCCGCTGCGCCGTGCTGCATGCCGCGCGCGTTGCCGGCATCGCCGCCTATGACGTGGTGTGGTCGGATATCAACAACGAAGAGGGCTTCCTGGCGGAAGCGAATCTGGCCAAAAATCTCGGCTTTAACGGCAAATCGTTGGTTAACCCGCGACAAATTGAACTCCTGCATCAGGTCTATGCCCCGACGCGCAAAGAGGTCGATCACGCGCTGGAGGTGATTGCCGCGGCGGAAGAAGCCGAAACGCGCGGTCTTGGCGTGGTATCGCTGAACGGCAAGATGATCGATGGACCGATTATCGACCATGCTCGCAAAGTGGTGGCGCTCTCGGCTTCCGGTATTCGTGATTAAGGGGAATAAGATGAAAGAGACAGTAACAATGCTTAATCAGCAGTACGTGATGCCGGAAGGGTTAGCGCCTTATGCGGGCGTGACGGCGAAAAGCCCGTGGCTGGCCAGCGAAAGCGAAAAACGTCAGCGTAAAATCTGCGATTCGCTGGAAACGGCGATCCGTCGCTCCGGCTTGCAAAACGGCATGACCATTTCGTTCCACCACGCGTTTCGCGGCGGTGACAAAGTCGTCAATATGGTAGTGGCGAAGCTGGCGGAAATGGGCTTTCGCGATCTGACGCTGGCGTCCAGTTCGCTGATCGACGCCCACTGGCCGCTGATCGAGCATATTAAAAACGGCGTGATCCGCCAGATCTATACCTCTGGCCTGCGCGGCAAGCTGGGCGAGGAGATCTCCGCCGGGTTGATGGAAAACCCGGTGCAGATCCACTCCCATGGTGGTCGCGTACAGCTGATTCAAAGCGGCGAGCTGTCGATTGATGTTGCGTTTCTTGGCGTCCCCTGCTGCGATGAGTTTGGTAATGCCAACGGCTTTAGCGGTAAATCACGTTGTGGTTCGCTGGGCTATGCGCGCGTTGATGCGGAACATGCCAAATGCGTGGTGCTGCTGACCGAAGAGTGGGTGGGCTACCCTAACTACCCGGCCAGCATCGCTCAGGATCAGGTCGATCTGATTGTTCAGGTGGACGAAGTCGGCGATCCGGAAAAAATCACCGCTGGCGCGATCCGTCTGACCAGCAACCCGCGCGAGCTGCTGATCGCCCGTCAGGCGGCGAAAGTGGTTGAGCATTCTGGTTACTTTAAAGACGGTTTCTCGCTGCAGACCGGTACCGGCGGCGCCTCGCTGGCGGTGAGCCGCTTCCTCGAAGATAAAATGCGCCGTAACGGCATTACCGCCAGCTTCGGCCTCGGCGGCATCACCGGGACGATGGTTGACCTGCACGAAAAAGGGTTGATTAAAACGCTGCTCGATACCCAGTCGTTTGATGGCGACGCGGCGCGTTCATTAGCGCAGAACCCGAATCACGTAGAGATTTCCACCAACCAGTATGCCAGCCCGGGCTCTAAAGGCGCCTCCTGCGAGCGCTTAAACGTGGTGATGCTCAGCGCGCTGGAAATCGATACCGACTTTAACGTTAACGTGATGACCGGCTCTAACGGCGTGCTGCGCGGCGCATCCGGCGGCCATAGCGATACCGCCGCCGGCGCGGATTTGACCATCATTACCGCGCCATTAGTTCGCGGCCGTATTCCCTGCGTCGTGGAAAAAGTGCTGACCCGCGTCACGCCGGGAGCCAGCGTAGATGTGCTGGTCACCGACCACGGCATTGCGGTAAACCCGGCCCGCCAGGATCTGATCGACAATTTGCGCAACGCGGGCATTCCGCTGATGACTATTGAGGAACTGCAGCAGCGTGCGGAACTGTTAACCGGCAAACCGCAGCCGATCGAGTTTACCGATCGCGTGGTGGCGGTGGTGCGCTATCGTGATGGCTCCGTTCTTGATGTCATTCGTCAGGTGAAAAACAGCGACTAAACGCAGAGGGGGAAGGGCAATGAGCGAAGTGTTAATCAATCCGCCGCGTTCTCTGCGCGTGACATCGCTGAACGCTGAAGAGGTGGTCAGCGCGGTAGAACGCGCGCTTTTAACCGAAGTTCGCCTGACCCCAAAGCCCGGGTTGGTGGACATTCGTAACACAGGCGCCCATCACGATATGGACCTGGCCTCTTTTGAGGCCAGCACCGCGGTCGTGGCTCCGTGGATGGAGAAATTTTTCATCATGGGCCACGATACCGCGGCTATCGTACCGGAACAGGTGTTAATGATGCTGCGTCCTGTAGGGATGGCCTGCGAGAACGATATGCTGGAGGCCACCGGTGGAGTGAATACCCATCGCGGGGCAATCTTCGCTTTCGGTTTGCTGAGCGCGGCGGCGGGAAGGCTGGTATCGAAAGGCGAACCGATTGAACAGCATCGGCTTTGCGATCAGGTGGCGCGATTCTGTCGCGGCATGGTTATGCAAGAACTCTCTTCCGCCAGCGGCGAACAGTTAAGCAAAGGCGAGGCCCATTTTTTACGTTATGGACTCTCCGGCGCCCGCGGCGAGGCCGAGAGCGGCTTTCGTACCGTGCGTACCCAGGCGCTGCCGGTGTTCAATCGCATGATGGAAGAGACCGGCGACAGCAACCTGGCGCTGCTGCAAACCTTGCTGCATCTGATGGCGTGGAATGATGACACCAATCTGGTCTCGCGCGGCGGGCTTGCGGGCCTGAACTATGTGCAGCAGGAGGCGCAGCGGCTGTTGTGGCAGGGCGGCGTCATGGCTGACGGCGGGCTGGAGGCGCTACGCCAACTCGACGACGAGCTGATTGCTCGCCATCTCAGCCCCGGCGGCAGCGCCGATTTACTGGCGGTAACCTGGTTTTTATCCGCTTTCCCCGCAGGTGCGCTTTTCCCCCTTTGATTGAGTACACAACGCCTTAGCCCGCGTCGCGCGGGCGGGGCGCTACCGTGTCCCCTCCCAATTTTCACTACATAAACGCCGAATCGCGGCACAATCATATAGTTTTTACTGATATCGACCGCCGTTTGTCATAAATTTCTAATTATCGGCGTTTTTGAGTAGCGGCTATGCAATGGGCTGGTTACTCTGAAAACAATTCACGTGAAGTTAACAAAAGAGAATAGCTATGCAAGATGCACAAATCCGCGTGGCCATCGCCGGCGCGGGCGGCCGGATGGGACGCCAGTTAATTCAGGCTGCGCTGCAGATGGAAGGCGTGGCGCTTGGCGCGGCGCTGGAGCGCGAGGGTTCAAGCCTGGTGGGCAGCGATGCGGGCGAGCTGGCGGGCGCAGGCAAATCAGGCGTTACCGTCCAAAGCAGCCTGGCGGCGGTAAGCAATGATTTCGATGTTTTAATCGATTTTACCCGCCCGGAAGGCACGCTTAACCATCTGGCTTTCTGCCGTCAACACGGCAAAGGGATGGTGATCGGCACCACCGGTTTTGATGATGCCGGAAAGCAGGCGATTAGCGATGCCGCACAGGAAATCGCCATCGTCTTTGCCGCTAACTTTAGCGTTGGCGTCAACGTGTTGTTAAAGCTGCTGGAAAAGGCGGCAAAGGTAATGGGCGATTATACCGATATCGAAATCATCGAAGCGCACCATAGGCATAAAGTGGACGCGCCATCAGGTACCGCGTTGGCGATGGGCGAGGCGATCGCCGGGGCATTGAACAAAGATTTGAAGGACTGCGCCGTCTATAGCCGCGAAGGCCATACCGGCGAACGCGTTCCGGGTACTATTGGTTTTGCTACCGTTCGCGCGGGCGACATCGTCGGCGAACATACGGCGATGTTCGCTGATATCGGCGAACGTATCGAAATTACCCATAAGGCCTCCAGCCGGATGACGTTTGCCAATGGTGCTGTTCGTTCAGCTTTGTGGCTGAAAGATAAGAAAAGTGGTCTTTTCGATATGCGTGATGTGCTTGAACTGAATGCTTTATAATGATTATTACCCATCGTGATGTGGTTATTGCATTCAATATGTAATTGATTGCAAAGGGCAATATTTTATTGCCCTTTTTTATTTTGACTGCTTTTGTGTTTTTTTCTTATGAAGGCTTTAAAAAACTATATCTTCCTGATGTTTTTGGTTATTGAATTGTAAATTTTGACCATCTGGTCCACTTTTTTACCCTCCGCTGGCTGATTTTACAGTTTTCCTCGCCCGCAAGCGTTTTCTCAACCAGGTTAGTTGATCTTTTTACCGTGAAAATAGCCCATTGCGCGCCAGTGACGTAAAATAAGGTTAAAAATATCCGCTTTAAGTTGACTTTTACCTGACATCTCTCCAGAATGCCGCCGTTTGCCAAAATTCTGCGGGCAAAAATTTGCATTGATTCAGATCTATGTCTGAATTAATATGCAAATAAAGTGAGTGAATATTCTCTGGAGGGTGTTTTGATTAAGTCAGCGCTTTTGGTTCTGGAAGACGGAACCCAGTTTCACGGTCGGGCCATCGGGGCAACCGGCACGGCGGTTGGGGAAGTCGTTTTCAATACTTCAATGACCGGTTATCAAGAAATCCTCACTGATCCTTCCTATTCCCGCCAAATCGTCACTCTTACTTATCCCCATATTGGAAATGTCGGCACCAACGCCGCCGATGAAGAATCTTCTCAGGTACATGCACAAGGCCTGGTCATTCGCGACCTGCCGCTGATTGCCAGCAACTTCCGCAATACCGAGGACCTTTCTTCTTACCTGAAGCGCCATAACATTGTGGCCATTGCCGATATCGATACCCGTAAGCTGACGCGTTTACTGCGTGAGAAAGGCGCGCAGAATGGCTGCATCATCGCCGGCGATAATCTTGATGCCCAGCTGGCGCTGGAAAAAGCCCAGGCGTTCCCTGGCCTGAACGGTATGGATCTGGCGAAAGAGGTCACTACTGCAGAAACTTACGCCTGGAAGCAGGGGAGCTGGACACTGGCGGGCGACCTGCCGGAAGCGAAGGCGGAAAGCGAGCTGCCGTTCCACGTCGTGGCTTATGACTTCGGCGCCAAGCGCAACATCCTGCGGATGCTGGTCGATCGCGGTTGTCGCCTGACTATCGTACCGGCGCAAACGTCGGCAGAAGATGTGCTTAAGCTGAATCCGGACGGTATTTTCCTCTCCAACGGCCCTGGCGACCCGGCGCCGTGCGATTACGCCATCGCGGCAATAGAAAAATTCCTCACCACCGATATTCCGGTCTTTGGCATCTGTCTTGGCCATCAGCTGCTGGCGCTGGCGAGCGGCGCGAAGACCATTAAGATGAAATTTGGTCACCACGGCGGCAACCACCCGGTTAAAGATATCGATAACAATGTAGTGATGATTACCGCCCAGAACCACGGCTTTGCCGTTGACGAAGCGACGCTGCCTGCCAATCTGCGCGTGACCCACAAGTCACTGTTCGACGGCACCCTGCAGGGGATCCATCGTACCGACAAGCCGGCGTTTAGCTTCCAGGGTCACCCTGAAGCGAGCCCGGGCCCGCACGATGCCGCGCCGCTGTTCGACCACTTTATCGAGTTAATTGAGCAATACCGTCAGTCCGCGAAATAATCAGGAGTAAAAGAGCCATGCCAAAACGTACAGACATAAAAAGTATCCTGATTCTGGGCGCGGGCCCGATTGTTATCGGTCAGGCGTGTGAGTTTGACTACTCGGGCGCCCAGGCCTGTAAAGCCCTGCGCGAAGAGGGTTACCGCGTTATTCTGGTGAACTCCAACCCAGCGACTATCATGACCGACCCGGAAATGGCCGATGCGACCTATATCGAGCCGATTCACTGGGAAGTGGTACGTAAAATTATCGAAAAAGAGCGCCCGGACGCGGTACTGCCGACTATGGGCGGCCAGACCGCGCTGAACTGCGCGCTGGAGCTGGAACGTCAGGGCGTGCTGGCTGAGTTCGGCGTGACTATGATTGGCGCGACCGCCGATGCGATCGATAAAGCGGAAGACCGTCGTCGCTTCGATGTGGCGATGAAGAAAATCGGCCTCGACACCGCGCGTTCCGGCATTGCGCACACCATGGAAGAAGCGCTGGCGGTGGCCGCTGACGTTGGCTTCCCATGCATCATCCGTCCGTCCTTCACCATGGGCGGCACCGGCGGCGGTATCGCCTATAACCGCGAAGAGTTCGAAGAAATCTGCGAACGCGGCCTGGATCTCTCTCCGACCAACGAACTGCTGATTGATGAATCGCTGATCGGCTGGAAAGAGTACGAGATGGAAGTGGTGCGCGATAAGAACGATAACTGCATCATCGTCTGCTCGATTGAAAACTTCGATGCCATGGGGATTCACACCGGCGACTCCATCACCGTCGCCCCGGCGCAGACCCTGACCGACAAAGAATACCAAATCATGCGTAACGCCTCGATGGCGGTGCTGCGTGAAATCGGCGTGGAAACCGGCGGTTCTAACGTACAGTTCTCGGTGAACCCGAAAGATGGTCGCCTGATCGTTATCGAAATGAACCCGCGCGTATCCCGCTCTTCGGCGCTGGCCTCGAAAGCGACCGGCTTCCCGATTGCCAAGGTGGCGGCGAAGCTGGCGGTGGGCTACACCCTTGACGAGCTGATGAACGACATCACCGGCGGCCGTACTCCGGCCTCCTTCGAACCGTCCATCGACTATGTTGTGACCAAAATTCCACGCTTTAACTTTGAAAAATTCGCTGGCGCTAACGACCGTCTGACAACGCAGATGAAATCCGTTGGCGAAGTGATGGCGATTGGCCGCACGCAGCAGGAATCGCTGCAGAAAGCGCTGCGCGGCCTGGAAGTGGGCGCCACCGGCTTCGACCCGAAAGTCAGCCTCGACGATCCGGAAGCGCTGACCAAAATCCGCCGCGAGCTGAAAGACGCGGGCGCCGAGCGTATCTGGTACATCGCTGATGCCTTCCGCGCCGGTCTCTCCGTCGACGGCGTCTTCAACCTGACCAACATCGACCGCTGGTTCCTGGTACAAATCGAAGAACTGGTGCGCCTGGAAGAGAAAGTGGCGGCAGTGGGCATCAACGGCCTCGACGCTGACTTCCTGCGCCACCTGAAGCGTAAAGGCTTTGCCGATGCGCGTCTGGCTAAGCTGGCGGGCGTGCGCGAAGCGGAAATCCGCAAGCTGCGCGACCAGTACAACCTGCACCCGGTCTACAAGCGCGTGGATACCTGCGCGGCGGAATTCGCCACCGATACCGCCTACATGTACTCCACCTATGAAGACGAGTGCGAATCCAACCCGTCCGTAGACCGCGATAAAATCATGGTTCTCGGCGGCGGCCCGAACCGTATCGGCCAGGGTATCGAGTTTGACTACTGCTGCGTACACGCCTCGCTGGCGCTGCGCGAAGACGGGTACGAGACCATCATGGTCAACTGTAACCCGGAAACCGTTTCGACCGACTACGACACCTCCGACCGTCTGTACTTCGAGCCGGTAACGCTTGAGGACGTACTGGAAATCGTGCGTATCGAGAAGCCAAAAGGCGTTATCGTGCAGTACGGCGGCCAGACCCCGCTGAAGCTGGCGCGTGAACTGGAAGCCGCGGGCGTACCGGTTATCGGCACCAGCCCGGACGCTATCGACCGCGCCGAAGACCGCGAGCGCTTCCAGCATGCGGTTGACCGTCTGAAGCTGAAGCAGCCGGCGAACGCCACCGTGACCGCGCTTGAGCAAGCGGTTGAGAAGGCAAAAGAGATCGGCTATCCGCTGGTGGTACGCCCGTCTTATGTGCTCGGCGGCCGCGCGATGGAAATCGTCTACGACGAAGCTGACCTGCGCCGTTACTTCCAGACCGCCGTGAGCGTTTCTAACGATGCGCCGGTGCTGCTCGATCGCTTCCTCGACGATGCGGTTGAAGTCGATGTTGACGCTATCTGCGACGGCGAAATGGTGCTGATTGGTGGCATCATGGAGCACATCGAACAAGCGGGCGTGCACTCCGGCGACTCCGCCTGTTCTCTGCCTGCCTACACCCTGAGCCAGGAAATTCAGGATGTGATGCGCGAGCAGGTACAGAAGCTGGCCTTCGAGCTGCAGGTTCGCGGCCTGATGAACGTACAGTTCGCGGTGAAGAACAACGAAGTGTACCTGATTGAAGTGAACCCGCGCGCGGCGCGTACCGTACCGTTCGTCTCGAAAGCCACCGGCGTACCGCTGGCGAAAGTGGCGGCGCGCGTAATGGCCGGTAAAACGCTGGCGCAGCAGGGCGTCACTAAAGAAATCATCCCGCCGTACTATTCGGTAAAAGAGGTGGTGCTGCCGTTCAACAAATTCCCGGGCGTTGACCCGCTGTTAGGGCCGGAAATGCGCTCTACCGGGGAAGTGATGGGCGTGGGCCGCACCTTCGCGGAAGCGTTCGCCAAAGCGCAGCTGGGCAGCAACTCCACGATGAAGAAACAGGGGCGCGCGCTGCTCTCCGTTCGCGAAGGCGACAAAGAGCGCGTTGTCGACCTGGCGGCAAAACTGCTGAAACAGGGCTTCGAGCTGGATGCAACCCACGGTACCGCGATTGTACTGGGTGAAGCCGGTATCAACCCGCGTCTGGTGAACAAGGTACATGAAGGTCGTCCGCACATTCAGGACCGTATCAAGAATGGCGAATATACCTACATCATCAATACCACCGCAGGTCGTCAGGCGATTGAGGATTCCAAGCTGATTCGCCGCAGCGCGCTGCAGTACAAGGTGCATTACGACACCACCCTGAACGGCGGTTTCGCCACCGCGATGGCGCTGAATGCCGATGCGACCGAGAAGGTCATTTCGGTGCAGGAAATGCACGCGCAAATCACCAAATAAGCGCACCGGCCGGGCCGGAAAGCGAAACAGAGGGGCTGACGATATCGTCAGCCCTTTTTTTTTACGGCAACCATCTTCGGAGAGTTCTGCTTTTATCTGCCTGCCAGGTCAGGCTAACTATAGTTAGCACGATAACGATACCAATTGATGAAAAGACAGGAGGATACAATGCGGAACAAAATTCTGGTGGCATCCGCGCTGGCGGCAACGGCGATGGTATTTGTGGCAGGTTGCTCATCAAATCAGTCGCTCAAAACGACAGATGGCAAAACAATTGTGACCAGCGGTAAGCCGCAGGTTGATGATGATACTGGCCTGGTATCCTACAAAAATGCGGAAACCGGTCGCGTGGAGCAGATTAATCGCGACCAGGTGAAGTCAATGGACGAGCTGGATAACTAAAAAAAAGCAGTGGCTCCGGCCACTGCTTTTTACCTTTCATTGTACGGCGATTACCAGCGGTGATTCAGCAGAATGTGGCCGCCATAAGCGGCGTAGCTGTTTTCACCCCATTCGCCGCTGGCGCGCAGCGAGATTGTGGTCGTCTCGTTCACATTGCCGGTTACGCCCAGCTCTAGCTGACCGCGGTCGTCCGGCGTATCGTTGCTGACTTTTTCGCCATTGAACGCCAAATCGTTTTGACCCGCGCCTTTCAGCCAGTTCACCGCGACATACGGCTGCCAGGCTTTAACATCTCGCTGCTCAAAGTAGCTGGTCTTCACGCCGAGACGGCCAAACAGGCTGTTGTTGTCCAGGGTTGATACCCGCACGCCATCCGGGTCGGTATGATTTTCCTGATCGAGATAGCTGTAGATCACCTGCGCCTGAGGTTCGATCTTCCACGTACGCGCGCTTTCTGAAGGGATCACCCACGCATGGCCGACTTCAACAGAGGCGGCAAAACCTTTACTGTCATACTTTTCATTATTGCGATTGCTGGTGACGGTGTTGTTATACCAGCTGTATGATGCCCAGGTATCGATGTAGCTGCCGAGACGCAATTTCGGGTCTTCCTGCCAGGTGGCGTACAGGCCAACGTTGAAACCGTCAACTTTACCCTGCGCGGTACGCACATTGTGTTTTGCATCTGAATCCGTTTTCGCCTGACCTGCACCAAACATGCTGCCCGCGCGCAGTATCCCTTTGTCCATCGGCTTACTCATGAAGTCGCTGCCTGCCTGGAGCACGGTGGTGGTGGTGTCGTAGCTGACTTTATCGCCGCCGGCATCGTTCTCATGATAGCGGCCCTTCACGTACATCCAGGTATTCAGGTCGTCTTCGTTGCGGAAAGTGAGCTGGTCGCGATCGTCACGTTTATGCAGGAACATACTCTGCGCCGCGAGATAGTTACCCAGATAAGCGCCAACTTCCGGGGCCATTACTTCTGGCAGGGGTTGACCGCCATTATCGGTGCCGCTACCGCCATCGGTGCCGCTACCGCCATCGGTGTTGCTACCGCCATCGGTGCCGCTACCGCCATCAGTGCCGCTACCGCCATCGGTGTTGCTACCGCCATCAGTGCCGCTGCCGCCATCGGTACCGCTGTCACCATCGTCAGTATCATCCGACGGATCGTCTGACGGGGTCGCTTTGGATTCCAGATACCAGTTACCGTTGTCGTGTTGATACAGACCATACTCATAAGCCCCGGCGACAACCGGTTTGGATAAAGTTAACTGTGCTTCTGAACTGCCGCCGACGCTGACAACCTCCATACCATTAACGGTTTGCGCGCCCAGCCCGCCGATATTGGCGATGCTGACACCAGACTGGCCGTAGCTGCTTCCGGTAATTGATAAATGGTCGGTCGGCGCGCTGTCTTCGCCCAGGGTGCTGTTCATTACGATCTGGCTGCCGGCGGAACCGGTATAGTCGCCGTTAATGGTAAAATTGTTGCCAACGCTATTATCGGCGGCGCTGAGTAACAGCGTACCGCTGTTGGTCACATTGCCGTTAATCGTATCGACGCCGGATGTTCTTAGCGTTGCGTTACCGTCAACCGCATTCCACGCCGCGAGGATACCGCCGCTGAGGATATCAATGTTGTTATTCACTTCGCCGGCGCTGGCAAATTGCGCGCCATTTTCGATGGTGATGGTGGCGTCGCTGCCGGCGACGCCGAGAGTGGCGCCTTCCGCGACCAGAGTGGTGCCGCTTTTCAGAAGGGTATTACCGGTGTAGCTATTGGTGCCGGTTAAGGTCAGGGTATTGGTATCGACTTTTTCCACGTTGCCGCTACCGATGATGCTGGTGGCAAACGTAGAGTCGCTTCCCTGATTGAAGATCAGTGTGCCGTTGTTGGTCATGCTGCCGGTGAGGGTCGCGGTTTTCTGCCCGTTCCCCAACTGTAGCGTGGCCGCTTCCGCTACCAGCGTGTTGCCGCTATTCGCGACAGCGCCCGCCAGCGTTAACTGGCCGCTATTAACCTGGAGGGAATCGCCGCTGCCGATGATGTCGAGGTTGCCGGTGAGCGTCCAGTTTTCGCCGTTCATTTTCACTGAGGCAAAGCCGTCGCCGTCATTAAGGCCGACAAAGTTGCTGTCTTCCGAACCAGAACCCACCAGTGAGAGTGCGTTACCCGCAGAGCCCGTGGAGATGACATCGCCGATGAGGGAAGAGCCGGTATTGAGCACCAGGCTGTTATTTTTGCTGCTGGCAAACATGACGGCCGCGCCGCCGCCACCAAGTAATCCACTGTTAATGATGTCGGCTTTCGCGCTATCAACAACGTTGATCCCGTTCTCGCTGCCCTGCACGGTGCCGCTGTTGTTGATTTTGCTGTTGCCGTCGCTTAACGCAATACCATCGCCTGCGGTACCGGTGATGGCGCCGATGTTATCTAATCCGACGGCAATTTGCGAACTCAGGCCGTTTTTCCCGGTGATCACGCCGGTATCGGTATTGGTGATGCTAATTGCCGATGACTCTTCACTAATGAAAATACCGTTGTTGGCGCCAGTAATGATACCACTATTATTAAAGGTACCCGCCATTGATTGCATGTTAACGGCATTATCGGTTTCAGATGAAATAATTGCATTTTCATTATTGTTTATTTCAACGGATTGCCCATCGATGTTAATATTCAATCCGATTCCCATTCCGGAAATATTGCCATCATTGGTGATTTTTTTGACGTTCATTCCGCTAACGGAAACTGCCGGGGTGTTCTCCGTGGATGAGACGGTGACATCCCGATTAATAACGTATTCGGTATCAGCCGAGAAGTCTTGCGGCACGGAGGTTGACTGGTCAATTGTGGCTGCGCTGACGACTATTGGCGTAACCATTAATAAGGTGGGAAATATCCTTGCCAGCGTTTTGGTTGTTCTGTTTAGTTCAAAATGTTTGTTGCTCATATACACATCCATTGCGTGAATAGCGTTTCCGGATAACGCTATCTATTAGAGATTGTTTTTAGTATAAAGTCGCGGGGCTCAAAATGAAGAGCGTAAAATTATTGGTTGCTCAATGCAGGGTGTATAGTTTTATTTTTTAAATAATGTATTAATTCCATCTTAAAATATATTGTGGTTGTATTATTCCTAATGATAAATTCGTATGGCGAATTCTTCTTACCTTTATTTTCCTTTAATTCTCTTTTTTTAGCCTAAATTTTGTAATGACCAACAGGTTGATCATCTGCTGCGATTGACTTTTCTCTCGTCATTACCCCCTTTCAGTGAGCGAGTTAACTGTCTACACTCACTGCTACAAGAATACAAAAGACAGGCCCATTCATGATTCTGATAATTTACTCGCATCCTTATCCGCATCACTCGCATGCGAATAAACGGATGCTTGAGCAAGCAGGGACGCTTGATGGCGTAGAGATACGCTCCCTCTATGAGCTATATCCCGACTTCAATATCGATATCGCTGCCGAGCAGGCGGCGCTGGCGCGCGCCGATCTGGTTATCTGGCAGCATCCAATGCAGTGGTACAGCGTACCGCCGCTGCTAAAACTGTGGATGGATAAAGTGCTGTCTCACGGCTGGGCGTACGGCCACAATGGTATTGCGTTGCATGGTAAATCGCTGATGTGGGCGGTTACTACCGGCGGCGGCGAAAGCCATTTCGATATTGGTTCATTCCCCGGCTTTGACGTGCTGGCGCAGCCTCTGCAGGCGACGGCGCTGTACTGTGGCATGAAATGGCTGCCGCCGTTTGCCATGCACTGTACCTTTATCTGCGATGACGAAACGCTGCAGGCGCAGGCCCGTCATTATCGTCAACGCTTAATCGAATGGCAGGAGGCGCATAACAATGGATAGCCATACGCTAATACAGGCGCTGATCTACCTCGGATCCGCTGCGCTTATCGTGCCGATCGCCGTGCGTCTGGGGCTGGGGTCGGTACTGGGGTATTTGATCGCCGGCTGCGTTATCGGCCCGTGGGGACTGCGACTGGTCACTGACGCAGAGGCGATTCTGCATTTCGCCGAAATCGGCGTCGTACTGATGCTGTTTGTCATCGGTCTTGAGCTGGATCCGCAGCGCTTATGGAAGCTGCGCGCCTCGGTATTTGGCGGCGGTGCGCTGCAAATGGTGGTGTGCGGCGCGTTTATCGGCCTGTTCTGCATGCTGCTTGGCTTGCGCTGGCAGGTTGCGGAGCTGATCGGGATGACGCTGGCGCTGTCGTCGACGGCGATTGCGATGCAGGCGATGAACGAACGTAACCTGACGGTGACGCAGCTGGGACGCAGCGCCTTCGCCGTGCTGTTGTTCCAGGATATCGCCGCTATCCCTCTGGTCGCGATGATTCCGCTGCTGGCGGCCAGCGGCGGTTCAACCACGCTGGCCGCGTTTGCGCTGTCGGCGTTAAAAGTGGCCGGCGCGCTGGCGCTGGTGGTGCTGTTAGGGCGCTATTTGACCCGGCCGGTGCTGCGCTTTGTTGCCCGTTCCGGCCTGCGCGAAGTGTTCAGCGCCGTGGCCTTGTTCCTGGTCTTCGGCTTCGGATTGCTGCTGGAGGAAGTCGGGCTGTCGATGGCGATGGGCGCGTTTCTTGCCGGGGTGCTTCTGGCTAGTTCTGAATACCGCCATGCGCTGGAGAGCGATATCGAACCGTTTAAAGGGTTGCTGTTGGGGCTGTTCTTTATCGGCGTCGGTATGTCTATCGACTTTGGGACCCTGGTCACCCATCCGCTACGTATCCTGATCCTGCTGGTGGGTTTCCTGGCGATTAAGGCCTTGATGCTATGGTTGATTGCTAAACCACTGGGTGTACCGCGCGCGCAGCGCCGCTGGTTTGCCGTATTATTGGGGCAGGGGAGTGAGTTCGCTTTCGTGGTCTTCGGCGCCGCGCAAATGGCCGATGTGCTGGATAGCGAGTGGGCGAAAGCGCTGACGCTGGCGGTGGCGCTATCGATGGCGGCAACGCCTATCCTGCTGGTGCTGCTGACGCGAATGGAGAAATCCGCCAGTAACCAGGAGCGCGAAGCGGACGAGATTGATGAAGAGCAGCCGCGGGTAATTATCGCCGGTTTTGGCCGCTATGGGCAGATAGCCGGCCGTGTGCTGCTTTCCAGCGGGGTGAAAATGGTTATCCTCGATCACGATCCAGACCACGTTGATACCCTTCGCAAGTTCGATATGAAGGTGTTTTACGGCGATGCCACGCGGGTGGATCTGCTGGAATCGGCGGGGGCGGCTAAGGCGGAAGTGCTGATTAACGCCATCGACGATCCGCAGGCCAGCCTGCAACTGGTGGAGCTGGCGAAAGAACATTTCCCGCATCTGCAGATCATTTCGCGCGCCCGCGATGTCGATCACTACATTCAGCTGCGCCAGGCCGGGGTAGAAGCGCCGGAGCGCGAGACCTTCGAATCGGCGCTGAAAAGCGGCCGCATGACGCTGGAAGCCTTAGGTCTGGGCGCTTATGAGGCCCGCGAGCGCGCCGATCTGTTCCGCCGCTTTAACCAGCAGATGGTGGAAGAGATGGTGGCGATGGCGGAAAATGACGCTGCCTCGCGGGTGGCAGTGTTCAAGCGTACCAGCGATATGCTTACCGGCATCATTAATGAGGACCGTAATCATCTGTCGCTAGTACAGCGTCACGGCTGGCAAGGTACTGAAGAAGGACGGCACACCGGAGACGTCCGCGATGAGCCGGAGAATAAGCCTTCAACCTGAGGTGGTAAGCAAATGTTGCGTTAACTTTACAGCTAACATTTTGTTTTCAATTTAGTTCCTGATCTGGCGGCTCATGAGGCTTACGTGGGCTCGCCAGCAAATCTAAAAATTTTCTTATTCTTTACTCTTCGTTCAGTCGACGAAGTATTACGCTTTCCGTATAGTGGCGGCAATTTTTTGCATTCGGGATATTTTCAATGATTAGTCTGATTGCGGCGTTAGCTGTAGATCGCGTAATTGGCATGGAGAACGCTATGCCATGGGACTTGCCTGCCGATCTCGCCTGGTTTAAACGTAACACCTTAAACAAGCCGGTGGTAATGGGGCGTTTGACCTGGGAATCCATCGGTCGCCCGTTGCCAGGACGTAAAAATATCGTTATCAGCAGCAAGCCAGGCAGCGACGATCGCGTGCAGTGGGTGAAGTCTGTTGATGAAGCGATTGCCGCCTGCGGCGACGCGGAAGAGATTATGGTGATCGGCGGTGGCCGCGTTTACGAGCAGTTCCTGCCAAAAGCGCACAAACTCTACCTGACCCATATTGATGCGGAAGTGGAAGGAGATACCCATTTCCCGGATTACGATCCGGACGAGTGGGAATCGGTGTTCAGTGAGTTCCACGATGCCGACGCGCAAAACTCCCACAGCTACTGCTTCGAGATCCTCGAGCGTCGTTAAGCTAACATAGCGTGGATTGAAAAACCCCGGTCGCGTCAGGCGTGACCGGGGTTTTATTTTATCAGGAATCTCCCGTACCGGAGGTAGCCCGGATAAGGCGCAGCGCGCCGCCATCCGGGATCGACTCAGGAGGCGACCGCTTCGCCTTCGTCGAGGCTTTTCTGGCGGTTGGAACGCTGGGTGAAATACGTTTTATCTTCCCAGCGCAGGCAGGTCAGGTCGCCGCCCCAGCAGCAGCCGGTATCCAGCGCATAGATACCTTCCGGCGTACCGCGGCCTTCCAGCGACGCCCAGTGGCCAAAGGCGATACTGTACTCGCGGGCGACCGGGCCCGGAATGGCAAACCATGGCTTAAGCGGGGCTGGCGCGTCTTCCGGCGCCTCTTTGCTGTACATATCCAACTGGCCGTTCGGGAAGCAATAGCGCATGCGGGTGAAGGCGTTGGTGATAAAGCGCAGGCGCGCCAGGCCGCTGAGCTCATTGCTCCAGTGGTTCGGCATATCGCCATACATCGCGTCGAGGAAGAACGGATAAGAGTCGCTCGCCAGCACGGCTTCGACATCGCGCGCGCACTGTTTGGCGGTTTCCAGATCCCACTGCGGCGTGATGCCGGCATGAGCCATCACCAGCTTTTTCTCTTCATCGACCTGCATCAGCGGCTGGCGACGCAGCCAGTTGAGCAGTTCGTCAGCGTCGGGCGCTTCCAGCAGCGGCGTCAGACGGTCTTTGGGCTTGTTGCGGCTAATGCCGGCAAATACCGCCAGCAGATGCAGGTCATGGTTGCCCAGCACGATGCGCACGCTATCGCCGAGCGTTTTCACGAACCGCAGCACTTCCAGAGAGCCGGGGCCGCGCGCGACCAGGTCGCCGGTGAGCCACAGGGTATCCGTATCAGGATTAAACTCCACCTGCTCCAGCAATGCGATCAGTTCATCGTAGCAACCATGAATGTCGCCAATAAGGTATGTAGCCATTGTTTTTAATGTATAAGCGTTGGAACTGCGAGACGGAAGACAGGGATCTCGATAGTGAACGGTGCGCCGTTGCTATCAATCATCTCATAATGACCCTGCATGGTGCCCAGCGGCGTTTCGATAACCGCGCCGCTGGTGTATTGATACTCTTCGCCGGCAGGGATGTGCGGCTGTTCGCCGACCACCCCTTCACCCTGGACTTCCGTCTCGCGACCGTGTCCATTGGTGATGAGCCAGTAGCGGCCGAGAAGCTGAACCTGACTCCGCCCCAGGTTGCGAATAGTGACGGTGTAAGCGAAGACGTAGCGCTCTTCTTCCGGAGAAGATTGCGATTCGATATAGACGCTTTGCACCTGGACGCAAACACGAGGCGAATTAATCATGGTTAGCTCTCCTTCGAAGGCAGATTGTTGGATAACCAGTTGGCCATCTTACAGTACTGCTCTACAGAAATATTTTCCGCACGTACCGCCGGGTCGACGCCCAGCTCCGTCAGCACCTCAACGCTAAACAGATTGCCGAGACTATTACGGATGGTCTTACGGCGCTGGTTGAAGGCTTCAGTGGTGATACGGCTCAGCACGCGGACATCCTTCACCGGGTACGGCATGGTGCGGTGCGGCACCAGGCGCACGACGGCGGAATCCACTTTTGGCGGCGGCGTAAAGGCGGTCGGCGGGACTTCAAGTACCGGGATCACCTGGCAGTAGTACTGCGCCATTACGCTTAATCGACCATACGCTTTACTATTCGGCCCGGCAACCAGACGATTAACCACTTCCTTCTGCAGCATAAAGTGCATATCGGCAATGGCATCAGTATAGCTGAAGAGGTGGAACATCAACGGCGTTGAGATGTTGTACGGCAGGTTGCCGAAGACGCGCAGCGGCTGGCCCATTTTCTCCGACAGTTCGCCGAAGTTCATGGTCATCGCATCCTGCTGGTAAATGGTCAGCTTAGGGCCGAGGAACGGATGCGTCTGCAGGCGGGCCGCCAGATCGCGGTCCAGCTCGATAACGGTTAACTGGTCGAGGCGTTCGCCGACCGGTTCGGTCAGCGCGGCGAGACCCGGGCCGATTTCGACCATCGCCTGGCCTTTCTGAGGATTGATGGCCGAAACAATGCTGTCGATCACGAACTGATCGTTGAGAAAGTTTTGCCCGAAGCGTTTACGGGCTAAATGGCCCTGATGGACTCGATTATTCATTGGGTATTAACAATCATTTTGATGGCGAGATTAAGCGCCGTGATAAAACTGCCGACGTCCGCTTTCCCCTGACCGGCTAATTCCAGCGCGGTCCCGTGGTCAACGGAGGTACGAATAAAAGGTAAACCGAGCGTAATATTCACGCCGCGGCCAAAGCCCTGGTATTTTAGCACGGGCAGGCCCTGATCGTGGTACATCGCGAGTACTGCATCGGCATTATCGAGATATTTTGGCTGAAAAAGGGTATCCGCAGGCAGCGGACCGCTTAAATTCATGCCCTTTGCCCGCATCTCTTCCAGCACGGGAATAATGGTATCGATCTCTTCCGTTCCCATGTGGCCGCCTTCGCCGGCGTGGGGATTCAGGCCGCAAACCAGCACGTGCGGCTGAGCGATACCGAATTTATGCCGCAGATCGGCATCGAGGATGGTAATTACTTCGCGCAGCAGCTCTGGCGTAATTGCCTCGCTTATTGCTTTTAGCGGCAGATGGGTGGTGGCCAGCGCGACCCGCAGCTCTTCGGTCGCCAGCATCATCACCACTTTGCTGGCGTGAGCGCGTTCTTCAAAGAACTCGGTATGGCCGGTGAAGGAGATACCGGCGTCATTGATGTTGCCTTTGTGCACCGGCCCGGTAATCAGCGCCGCGAATTCTCCCTTAAGGCAGCCATCGCAGGCGCGCGCCAGGGTTTCCACCACATAGTTGCCGTTAGCGACATTAAGCACGCCCGGCTGTACCGGCGCGTTGAGGGCAACGGGAAGTAGCGTGAGCGTGCCCGCCCGCTGCGGCTGTGGAGGAAGGGTTGGATCGTAAGGGAGGAGCGATAAAGGAAGACCGAGCTGGCGGGCTCGGTCAGTTAACAGTGCGCCATCGGCGCAGATAACCAGTTCAACCGGCCAGTCGCGCTGTGCAAGCTCGGCGACAAGATCGGGACCAATCCCCGCGGGCTCGCCGGGAGTGATAACAACACGTTGCATAGAAACGTTCCTTCGGGCCAGGGGGGCCCGGCTGCGCAGTCGACCCCAGCCGTTGCTGGGGCGACCGGTCTACCCTCCCGCTACGCTTTTAAGGCGTGGAGAGGGGAGAACTTTAGTTGCTCAGAATTTTGACGTAAGCGCTGGCGCGCTGTTCCTGCATCCAGGTTGCCGCTTCTTCAGAGAATTTGCGGTTCATCAGCATGCGGTAAGCACGATCTTTCTGCGCGGCGTCGGTTCTGTCGACGTTGCGGGTATCCATCAGTTGGATCAGGTGCCAGCCGAAGGAGGAGTGAACCGGGCCGCTGGTCTGGCCTTTGTTCAGACGCATCAGCGCATCGCGGAACGCGGGATCGAAGATATCCGGCGTCGCCCAGCCTAAGTCGCCGCCCTGATTGGCGGAACCCGGATCCTGGGAAAACTCTTTCGCCGCTTTATCGAAAGTGGTCTTACCGCTCTTAATGTCAGCGGCGATCTGTTCCAGCTTCGCCTGCGCCTGCGCGTCGTTCATGATCGGCGACGGCTTCAGCAGGATGTGGCGGGCATGGACTTCGGTGACGGAGATGTTCTGGCTGCCGCCGCGCATATCGTTAACTTTCAGGATATGGAAGCCGACGCCGGAACGAATCGGACCGACAACATCGCCTTTCTTCGCGGTACTCAGCGCCTGAGCGAAGATACCCGGCAGCTCCTGAATACGCCCCCAGCCCATCTGGCCGCCTTTCAGCGCCTGCTGGTCAGCAGAGTAGGTGATAGCCAGTTTGCCGAAGTTAGCGCCGTTACGGGCCTGTTCAACGACGGACTTCGCCTGCTCTTCCGCAGCCGCAACCTGATCGGAGGTCGGGTTCTCCGGCAGCGCGATGAGGATGTGGCTCAGGTTCAGCTCGGTGCTGGCATCGTTCTGATCGCCAATCTGCTTGGCCAGCGCTTCAACTTCCTGCGGCAGCACGGTGATACGGCGGCGCACTTCGTTGTTACGTACTTCCGAAATCAGCATCTCTTTACGGATCTGGTTACGGTAGGTGTTGTAGTTGATGCCTTCATAGGCCAGACGGCTACGCATCTGATCCATCGACATGTTGTTCTGTTTGGCGATGTTGGCGATGGCCTGGTCAAGCTGATCGTCGCTGACTTTCACGCCCATTTTCTGACCCATTTGCAGAACGATCTGGTCCATGATCAATCTTTCGAGGATCTGATGACGCAGGGTCGCGTCATCCGGCAGCTGCTGTCCCGCCTGACCAGCGTTGAGCTTCACCGACTGCATCAGACCATCGACGTCGCTTTCCAGAACAACGCCATTATTGACGACAGCCGCTACTTTATCGACCACCTGCGGGGCGGCGAAACTGGTATTCGCGATCATGGCGATACCGAGAAGCAGCGTTTTCCAGTTCTTCATACTTTTTCCATTTCAATTAACCGCAAATGCGGATTACGTTTTAAACCAGGCGCCTTACAGCGAGCTCTGGTACGGCAAAATGTTCGAGCGCAGCATCTGCTGGGTGCCAAGACCGTAGTTGGAGCTCAGACCACGCAGTTCGATGTTGATACCGAAGGTGTTGTCGTATTTGCTCTCACCGCCGTTGTTGTTATCCCAGCCGTTGATCTTACGTTCGTAGCCAAGGCGGATAGCGTAGCAGCAAGAGTTATACTGTACCCCTAACATCTGGTTAGCCGCTTTTTTGGTATTGGTATCGAAGTAGTACGCGCCGACCACTGACCAACGATCGACAATCGGCCAGCTGGCGGTCATACCCACCTGAGAAATACCTTCTTTGTACTGCTGAGCGGTGGAATACGAAGGCAGCGTCGCCTGAATATATTCCGGACTCGCGTAACGGTAGTTCAGTTGCACTAAGCGGTTTTCGTCGCGGCGGTATTCAATGGTTCCGTTGCCGGTTGCGACGTTATCCAGACGCGTATCGTACTGGATCCCCCCGCGTAAACCCCAGTTATCGGTGATACGCCAGTAAGTATCGCCGGCCCAGACCAGTGAACCCGTGGTGTCGTTATTCTCCCAGTTGATGTTGTCCGCACCGGTGCGAGACTCGGTGAAATAGTAGATTTGACCAACGGAAATATTAAAACGTTCAACGGCCGCGTCATCATATACGCGAGATGTGACGCCGGTGGTGACCTGGTTGGCTGACGCGATACGGTCAAGGCCGCTGTAGGAGCGGTCGCGGAACAGGCCGCTATAGTCGGACTGCAGCAGGGTCGAGTCGTAGACGCCAATGTGGCTCTGGTCGCGATACGGGATGTACAGGTACTGCATGCGCGGTTCCAGGGTCTGGGTATACCCTTCCTGCATATCGCGTTCGAAGACCATTTTGCCGTCGATTTTGAATTGCGGCATCACGCGGTTAACCGAATCTTTGTAATCGGTACCGTTAGCGGTGTTGTACTGATCGAGATTACTCTGCTGATAGTGGGTCGCCAGCAGCTTCGCCTCGGTATTGATGCTTCCCCAGCCGTTAGACAGCGGCAGGTTGATCGTCGGCTCCATGTGCAGGCGCGTTGCTTCTGGCATATCGCCGTTGGTGTTGACGAAGTGCACCGCCTGCGCATACAGATGAGTATCGAACGGACCGACGTCATTCTGGTAGGCGTTAATATCGAGCTGAGGCTCAGCAGCGTAGGAGTTGCTTGAGCTACGGTCGAAGACCTGGAACTGCTTGGTCGACACGGTGGCGTCAAAGTTCTGGTTAACGTAACCGGCGCTGAATTTCTGCGTCGCGTAGCCGTCGGTACTGGAACCGTACTTAGAGCTAAAGTCGTTAAAGTAATCCGGGTCGCTGACTTTGGTGTAGTCGGCGTTCAGACGCCACACCTGATCGATAACCGCGTTGTGGTTCCAGTAGAACATCCAGCGGCGGCTATTGCTGTCGTTGGAGTGATCGTCTTCGTACACTTTATCGGAAGGCAGGTAATCGAATTCGAATAAACCTGCGCCCGCCTGGGTCAGATAACGGAATTCGTTTTCCCACATTACGCCGCCGCGTTTATTCATATAGTGCGGCGTAATGGTGGCGTCGAAGTTCGGCGCGATATTCCAGTAATAGGGCAGCGAGAACTCAACGCCATTTTTAGTGCTGTATTTGGCGTTGGGGATCAGGAAGCCGGAACGGCGCTTATCGCCGACCGGCAGCTGCAGATACGGGCTATAAAAAATAGGGACGGAACCCAGCTTAAAGCGCGCGTTCCAGATTTCGGCAACCTGCTCTTCGCGGTCATGGATAACTTCGCTGCCGACGACGCTCCAGGTATCAGAACCCGGCAGACAGGAGGTAAAGCTGCCGTTTTCCAGAATGGTATAGCGGTTTTCGCCGCGCTGCTTCATCAGGTCGGCGGTACCGCGCCCCTGACGGCCAACCATCTGATAGTCGCCTTTCCAGACGTTAGTATCTTTGGTGTTCAGGTTTGACCACGCCTTCGGCCCCTTCAGAATGACCTGGTTGTCGTCATAGTGAACGTTGCCAAGCGCATCAACGGTACGCACCGGCTGCGGTTGGCCCGCCGGCTGCTGCTGATGCAACTGCACCTCGTCGGCCTGCAGGCGACTATTCCCCTGATTAATATCAACGTTGCCGGTAAACACGGCATTATCGGGGTAGTTGCCTTTCGCATGATCGGCGTCAATCGTTACCGGTTGATCGTTAGGCTTCCCTTCAACGAGAGGACGATTATAGCTTGGCACGCCAAGCATACATTGCGTGGCGAGATCGGCGGCCATGCCCTGTTGGCTATACAAGGCGCTGGCGATCATGGTGGCCAGGAGGCTGGGGATACGTTTTTTCATACGTTTTATTTGTTGTTCCGTCATCTTGTGGCAGCGGCTTGCAAACGGTCAGAGCCTAACGTACTCATCTTAATCGCGCTAGTCTTAATCCGCTCGTTTCGTTTCTGAGCGTTAGGCACCGTGTAGAATGGCGAGTATGATAAAGCAAATTATAGGCGATGTCCCACATGACCGTGGCGTCAACGCTTGGTAACGTGCGGTCAGATATAGCTTAACTGGTAGCAGAAAGATTGGGGAGTCTATGCAGTATTTGGGTAAAGTGATTGGTGTCGCGGTTGCATTATTGATGGGCGGCGGCTTCTGGGGCGTGGTGCTTGGCTTTTTAGTCGGACATATGTTTGACCGGGCCCGTAGCCGTCGGCTGAATTTATTTGCCAACCAGCAGGAGCGGCAGTCGCTGTTCTTTTCCACCACTTTTGAAGTGATGGGGCATCTGACTAAATCTAAAGGGCGCGTGACGGAAGCCGATATTCATGTGGCGAATGTGCTGATGGATCGTATGAATCTGCACGGCGAGTCGCGTACCGCGGCGCAGCAGGCTTTTCGCGCCGGCAAGGCCGATAATTACCCGCTGCGCGAAAAAATGCGTCAACTGCGCAGCGTCTGTTTTGGTCGCTTCGATTTAATTAGGATGTTTCTGGAAATTCAGCTGCAGGCGGCCTTCGCCGACGGCGAATTACATCCCAATGAACGCGAAGTGTTGTTTGTTATCGCCGACGAGCTTGGTATCTCGCGTGCGCAGTTTGAGCAGTTCTTGCGCATGATGCAGGGCGGCGCGCAGTTCGGCGGCGGCTCGCAGCAGCAATCCTATGGTCAGCGCGGCGGCAATGGCGGCTGGCAGCAGGCACAGCGCGGCCCGACGCTTGAAGACGCTTGTAACGTTCTCGGCGTCAAGCCGACCGATGATGCTACAACCGTCAAGCGCGCTTACCGTAAACTAATGAGCGAACATCACCCGGACAAGCTGGTGGCCAAAGGGCTGCCGCCGGAGATGATGGAAATGGCGAAACAGAAAGCGCAGGAAATCCAGAAAGCCTGGGAGCTCATCAAAGAGCAGCGCGGCTTCTGAATCCCGTAGGGCTTCTCCTTCATGGAGAAGCCTTAGTTCGCGCCCTGCGCGCGGCGATACATCCGCCGCGGGTGGCCAATCTTTCCGTACAGCATTTCCACTTCCAGAAAACTCACTTCTACGCAATGCTCGAGATAACGACGGGCGGTGGTCTTGCTCAGCCCGGTTTCGCTGACCACTTCGTCAACCGAAAAACAGTGCGTTTCGCGGCCATGAAATAAATTTTGTACCAGCGCCAGGGTCTTTTCTTCGATGCCCTTGCTGCCGTTATCGGCGCGAAAATTTTTAGCCTGCAGCTGATACAGGGAATCAACGTTTTGCTGATCGACGATTTTCCATTCCCGCTGCTGATCGTAAAACTGAATAAAGCGCTCCAGCGACTGGCTCAGCCGTTTCCACGAAACCGGCTTGAGAATGTAGTCGAAGGCGCCGTTGCGTATCGCCTGGCTGCAGGTTTCCATATCGCTGGCGGCGGTGATGAAAATGACCGAGCAATTGGCATTGGCCAGAATCGGGTCGGTCATCAGCGTAACGCCTTTGCCGTCCGGCAGATAATTATCCAGCAGGACCAGCTGCGGCGGCCTGGCGTTGAGCATCTGCCGCGCCTGGGAAAGCGAGGCGGCCATTCCCGCCAGCCGCATGCGCGGGTGTTTCTGTATCAGCTCGGCGTGCAGGCGGGCCAGCTCGTTTTCATCTTCGATGATCAGCACATCGACCAGATCATGATGCATCGTTGGCCTCCGGTTGCGGATGGGCTGGCGGGTCGGCGGGAATAAACAGGGTAAATATCGTTCCGCGCGGCGCGTTATCGGCGACTTCAATCGTGCCGCCAGCCTGAGTCACATAATGTTCAATAAGATACAGACCAATACCGTGATCGCCACGGGTTTTTGTCGTCACCCCGCGCTCAAAAATACGTTCGCGGATATCCGGGCGAATTCCGACGCCGCGATCGGCCACCTCAATCATCAGCTCGCGGGCGTTGAGTTGAATCAGTACCTCGACCGGCTCGTGAGGGAGTTCAGCGCGCTGCGTCGCTTCAATGGCGTTATCCAGCAGGTTGCCGATGATCGAGATAAGTTCCGACTCCATCAGCGACGACAGCGGGCGATCGATACGACAGGCCGGATCAAAGCTCAGTTCAACGCCTTTTTCATAAGCGCGGGTGGCTTTACCCAGCAGCAGGCCGCACAGCGTCGGCGAGCGGAAACGCGAGGAGATGAAGTCCAGCAGCTCCTGAGCATGTTCCGATTGCGCCTGTATATAGCGAATAGCTTCGTCGTAGTGGCCCATATGCAGCAGGCCGGAGAGCGTGGTCATGCGGTTGAGCTGCTCGTGGCGCATTATGCGCAGGTTATCGACATAGCGTTTCACCTGGCTGAGCTGGGCGGTGAGGGCGTTAATTTCATCGCGGTCGCGGAAGGTGATCACCCAGCCCTGCAGCGAGTTTTCCAGCATGATGCGCACCCGGCTGGCGAGTACCGTCAGCTGGTTGAAGCGACACAGTTCATCGTGCGTATCGTTCGCCAGCATCGCGCCGCTGGCGAAGAACGGCTGCGGGGCGATCACGCTATCAATCGATTTGCCGCGCAGCAGATGCGCGGGCTGCTTAAGCCCCAGCAGGCTGCGGGCGGCGTGGTTAATCACCTCAATTCGTCGCTGGCTGTCGATAACGATAACCCCTTCGAAAATCGATTCCATCATCGCTTTTTGCTGACGAACCAGCAGGCCAATTTCGCGCGGCTCCAGCGAAAAAATCTGCTTTTTAATACTGCGGGTAAAATACCAGGAGAAGATAAACAGGGCGATCAGCAACAGGATGGCGGCGACAAAAATATTCACTACCTTTTGCACGGTGATGCTGTCGAGATAGCTGGTCAGATAGCCGACGGAGACGATGCCGATCACCCGCCCGTTGTCATCGACAATGGGCGTTTTACTGCGTAGCGAGATGCCCAAACCGCCTTTACGGATGGTAGTGATAGTTTTGCCTTCCAGCACCGCCTGGTTATCGCCGCCCACTAAGCGGGTGCCGACCCATTCCGGGTGCACGGAATGAAACAGATGTACGCCTTTATCATCGCCGATGACGATAAAGCTGGCATCGCTGTGGGCGGCGATTTGCCTCATGAAGGCGCCGATAGCCTGCGGGTCGTGCAGACTGACCTGCTGGCGTAGATTGGGCATCAGCGCAATCTCTTCGGCCTGAATTTTCGCCCTGGAGCTCATTTCCTGATACAGCTGGCGGCTGGCGTCGAGATAATAATAAACGCCAAGCAGAGCGAATAAGATGGAGAAAAAGGCCACCAGGGAGATGAACAGCTTAAATTGAAATGAAACTTTCATAGTTATGCGCACAGTATTTGAGATGCGGCAACGATATCGTCAGCGGCCAGAAGAACAATTTATCTACTGGCGCCTATTTATAAAGGGTAATTATCCGGTTAATAAAAAAACCATAAAAACCACGTTTAGAAATCAGATATGTATCACGCTGATTAATATACCCGTCATACTTCAAGTTGCATGGGCGTTGGCAATAACTCGGCCCATCCCTGGGCCTCGCCCTTACGGGCGCAGTGAACTGCGTTCAAATTCGTTCCTGACGAATTTGTCCTCACTCACCCCAGTCACTTACTGGAGTAAGCTCCCGGGGATTCCCTGCGTCGCCGCCTTCCTGCAACTCGAATTATTTAGGGTATAGAAACCATAAAAACCATAATGACCATTAAAACTTCTTTTTTAATCTGCCTTTTCTCACATTAACGCCGTGCCAGCCCCTCTACCCTGAACAGGAATAATAACTACAGGGCTGAATTTATGAGCACCACAGACAACGCATTCTCTGCAACCCTTGAACCTATTAACAAACCGAAAGCCTCGTTGAAGCAGCGCTGGTGGCACGTGATGGATAGCTGGAAAGTGGGGATTATCCCGCTGCCGCTATTTTTGCTGGCCGGTGGTCTTATCGCGCTGGACTGCCTTGGCGGCAAGCTGCCGAGCGATATCGTGGTGATGGTGGCGACGCTGGCCTTCTTCGGTTTTGCCTGCGGCGAGTTCGGCAAGCGTCTGCCGGTACTCGGTAAGCTTGGCGCGGCGGCGATTTGCGCCACCTTTATTCCTTCAGCGCTGGTCCATTACGGCCTGCTGCCGGATGTGGTGGTTGAATCCACCACCAAATTCTATAAATCGACCAATATTCTTTATCTCTACATCTGCTGCATTATCGTTGGCAGCATTATGAGCATGAACCGCACCACGCTGATTCAGGGGTTCCTTAAGATCTTCCTGCCGATGCTGTGCGGCGAAGTTGTCGGCATGCTGGTAGGCGTCGGCGTGGGTAGCCTGTTGGGAATGGATCCGTTCCAGGTCTTCTTCTTTATCGTGTTGCCGATTATGGCCGGCGGCGTGGGCGAAGGGGCGATCCCGCTGTCGATTGGCTATGCGGCGCTGATGCATATGGATCAGGGAGTTGCGCTGGGACGCGTGCTGCCGATGGTGATGCTGGGCAGCCTGACGGCGATCGTCATTGCCGGCTGTCTGAACCAGCTTGGCAAACGCTTCCCGCATCTGACCGGCGAAGGCCAGCTAATGCCGAACCGCAGTAATGAAACCCGCAGCCTGAGCGAAAGCGAAGGATTTGGCGGTAAAACTGATGTGGCGACGCTGGCCTCTGGCGCGCTGCTGGCGGTGCTGCTGTATATGATGGGCATGCTCGGACATAAATTGATTGGCCTGCCGGCGCCGGTTGGCATGCTGTTCCTCGCGGTGCTGCTGAAGCTGGCGAATGTGGTTTCGCCGCGCCTGCAGGAGGGCTCGCAGGTGGTGTATAAATTCTTCCGCACCGCGGTGACTTATCCGATTCTGTTTGCCGTCGGCGTGGCGATTACCCCGTGGCAGGAGCTGGTAAATGCCTTCACGCTCACCAACCTGCTGGTTATTGTCTGCACCGTCTCGGCGCTGGTGGCCACCGGGTTCTTCGTCGGTAAAAAAATGGGGATGCATCCGGTCGACGTGGCGATTGTCTCCTGTTGCCAGAGCGGGCAGGGCGGTACCGGCGACGTCGCCATCCTGACTTCCGGCAACCGTATGAACCTGATGCCGTTTGCTCAGATAGCTACCCGTATCGGCGGCGCGATTAATGTGTCGTTAGGGCTGCTGTTCTTAAGTCATTTCTTATCGTGATTTAGTTCTGCGCTAACAGCAAAAACTGCCATTTCCCTCCGCAGGACGAAGAAAATTTCTTTGTCCTGCGTCCTAAATTCTGTGCAATTAGCGATACAATAGGCGGCGTTATCCGCGATAGCGACGGCAGCCCCGAGCTGCCTTTTTGATCATTAAAGGAGAGGAAAGAATGTCAGTGCATACTCCCGCCCGGGCGGGCGTCAGCATGGAAAATCTGCTGGCGGCGAAAGAGCAGCGCGCAGCCCGTCAACAAGACTGGCTCAACCATTATCAACAACCGGTTATTTCTCTCACTCTGGTAACGCCAGGGGCGGTAAAAGACAGTATTCGCTATCGCAATATGATGGGTGTTGCGCTGCAGGCCTGTGACCAACTTCTGTGGCAGCAGCGTTGGAAAACGCTCGACCGCCAGGTGTTGTGGCTGCCTACCGGCCCGGAAGCGATGTGGTGCGTTGAGCACTCCGCGGAAGAGATCAAAGCGCTATGCAGCGAGCTGGAACAGAATCATCCGCTGGGACGTCTGTGGGATATCGACGTCATTTGTCCGCAAGCGGGGCTGATTAGCCGCCAGGCGCAGGGCGAAGCGATGCGCCGCTGCCTGCTGTGCGATGAGCCGGCCCACGCCTGCGCGCGCAGCCGTCGTCACGACACCGGGCTGGTGGTCGCTCGCGTTGAGCAGATGATCGATGCGTGGTTCGCCCGCGATTAATCGCGTCTGCGTTAGAGATTTCCCCGGCGGCGTAGCGCGACCGGGGCGTCCGGATAACGACTTAAAAGTCGATCGGCGCGCGGAAGGTCATCGCGTTGCCGTAGGCGGGATGGGTGATAGTTAACGTTTCGGCATGCAGCAGCAGGCGCGGGGCCATCGCCAGCGCCTCCGGCGTGGCGTAAAAGCGGTCGCCGAGGATCGGATGCCCTAACGCCAGCATATGCACGCGAAGCTGATGTGAGCGCCCGGTAATCGGCTTCAGGCGCACGCGGGCGGTGTTGTCCTCCGCGTACTCCAGCACCTCATACTCGGTTTGCGCCGCTTTGCCGGTTTCATAACACACCTTCTGCTTTGGCCGGTTCGGCCAGTCGCAAATCAGCGGTAAATCCACCAGACCTTCCGCAGGCTGCGGATGGCCCCAGACGCGGGCGATGTACTGCTTCTTCGGCTCGCGCTCGCGGAACTGACGCTTCAGTTCACGCTCGGCGGCCTTATTCAGCGCCACCACAATCACGCCGCTGGTGGCCATATCCAGGCGATGCACCGATTCGGCCTGCGGGAAATCGCGCTGGATACGCGTCATCACGCTATCCTTATGCTCTTCCAGCCTGCCGGGCACGGACAACAAGCCGCTCGGCTTGTTGACCACCATAATGTGCTCATCCTGATACAGAATCACCAGCCAGGGATCCTGCGGCGGATTGTAGTTTTCCATCGCCATTTTCGCGTTCCGTTACTGGTGAGTGACGACGATCAGACGCAGCGCGTCCAGACGCCATCCGGCCTGCGCCAGCGCATCCATCACCTGCTGGCGGTTGCTTTCGATCGCCGCCAGTTCGTCGTCACGGATATTCGGGTTCACCGCCTTCAGCGCTTCGAGACGCGACAGTTCCGCCGTCAGTTTATCATCGGCTTCGTTACGCGCCGCGTCGATCAGCGCCTGCGCCGCTTTGGCGATCTGCGCTTCGCCCTGCTGCAGAATCGCGTGAACGTCCTGCTGCACCGCATTGACCAGCTTGCTACCAGTGTGGCGGTTGACCGCGCTCAGCTGGCGGTTGAAGCTTTCGAACTCCACCTGCGCGGCGAGGTTGTTGCCGTTTTTATCCAGCAGCATGCGAACCGGGGTCGCCGGCAGGAAGCGGTTAAGCTGTAATTGCTTCGGCGCCTGCGCTTCGACGACGTAGATAAGCTCCAGCAGCAGCGTGCCGACCGGCAGCGCCTTGTTCTTCAGCAGCGAAATCGTGCTGCTGCCGGTATCGCCGGAGAGGATCAGATCCAGACCGTTGCGAATCAGCGGGTGTTCCCAGGTGATGAACTGCGCGTCTTCACGCGACAGCGCCACGTCACGCTCGAAGGTGATGGTGCAGCCATCTTCCGGCAGGCCCGGGAAATCCGGCACCAGCATATGATCGGACGGGGTCAGGACGATCAGGTTTTCGCCGCGGTCATCCTGGTTGATGCCGACGATATCGAACAGGTTCATCGAGAAGGCGATCAGGCTGGTATCGTCATCCTGCTCTTCGATGCTCTCAGCCAGAGCCTGCGCTTTTTCGCCGCCGTTGGAGTGGATCTCCAGCAGACGGTCGCGGCCCTGTTCCAGCTGCGCTTTCAGCGCTTCATGCTGCTGGCGGCAGGATTTGATCAGATCGTCGAAGCCATCGGTGGATTCCGGCGCGGCAAGGTAGTTAATCAGGTCGTCGTGAACGCTATCGTAGACGGTACGGCCGGTCGGGCAGGTATGTTCGAAGGCGTCGAGGCCTTCGTGATACCAGCGCACCAGCACCGACTGCGCGGTTTTCTCCAGATACGGCACGTGGATCTGGATATCGTGCGCCTGGCCGATACGGTCGAGACGGCCAATACGCTGCTCCAGCAGATCCGGGTTAAACGGCAGGTCGAACATCACCAGGTTGCTGGCGAACTGGAAGTTACGCCCTTCGGAGCCGATTTCGGAACACAGCAGCACCTGCGCGCCGGTGTCTTCTTCGGCAAACCACGCTGCGGCGCGGTCGCGTTCGATAATCGACATGCCTTCATGGAATACCGCGGCGCGAATACCTTCGCGCTCGCGCAGCACCTGCTCCAGCTGCAGCGCGGTGGCGGCTTTGGCGCAAATCACCAGTACCTTCTGCGAGCGATGGCTGGTCAGGTAGCCCATCAGCCATTCGACGCGCGGGTCGAAGTTCCACCAGGTGCCGGTATCGCCTTCAAACTCCTGATAGATCTGCTCCGGATAGAGCATGTCGCGCGCGCGCTCTTCCGCGGTTTTGCGCGCGCCCATAATACCGGAGACCTTGATAGCCGTCTGGTACTGGGTCGGCAGCGGCAGACGAATAGTGTGCAGCTCGCGTTTCGGGAAACCTTTCACGCCGTTACGGGTGTTACGGAACAGCACCCGGCTGGTGCCGTGGCGGTCCATCAGCATTGAAACCAGCTCCTGGCGCGCGGCCTGAGCATCTTCACGATCGCTGTTAGCGGCCTGCAGCAGCGGCTCGATGTCCTGTTCGCCGATCAGATCGCCAAGGGTATTGAGTTCATTATCGTTGAGCTTGTTGCCTGCCAGCAGCAGGGCGACGGCGTCGGCGACCGGGCGATAGTTTTGCTGTTCTTCAACAAACTGTTCAAAATCGTGGAAGCGGTTTGGATCCAGCAGACGCAGGCGCGCAAAGTGGCTCTCCATGCCCAGCTGTTCCGGCGTCGCGGTCAGCAACAGTATCCCCGGCACGCGTTCGGCGAGCTGTTCAATGGCCTGATATTCACGGCTCGGCGCCTCTTCGCTCCACACCAGGTGGTGCGCTTCATCGACCACCATCAGGTCCCATTCGGCGTCGCACAGGTGCTCCAGGCGCTGCTTGCTGCGGCGCACGAAGTCTAAGGAGCAGATAACCAGCTGTTCGGTTTCGAACGGGTTGTAGGCGTCGTGCTGCGCTTCGGCGTAGCGTTCGTCGTCGAACAGCGAGAAACGCAGGTTGAAGCGGCGCAGCATTTCCACCAGCCACTGGTGCTGGAGGGTTTCCGGGACCACGATCAGCACGCGCTCGGCGGCGCCGGAGAGCAGCTGCTGATGGAGGATCATCCCGGCTTCGATGGTTTTACCTAAGCCCACTTCATCGGCCAGCAGAACGCGCGGCGCGTGACGACGGCCCACGTCGTGGGCGATGTTCAACTGATGCGGGATCAGGCTGGTGCGCTGGCCGCGCAGGCCGCTCCACGGCATGCGGTACTGTTCGCTCTGGAACTTACGCGCGCGGTAGCGCAGGGCAAAGCGGTCCATCCGGTCGATTTGCCCGGCGAACAGGCGGTCCTGCGGCTTGCTGAAGGCCAGCTTGCTGTCGAGCAGGACTTCGCGCAGGGTAACATGTTCTTCTTGCGTATCCAGGCGGGTGCCGGTGTAGGACAGCAGCCCATTCTCTTCATTTACTTCGTCAACGTGGAGCTGCCAGCCTTCGTGGCTGGTAATGGTATCGCCCGGGTTAAACATCACGCGGGTGATCGGGGAATCGTTGCGAGAGTACAGACGGTTTTCGCCGATGGCGGGGAAAAGGAGAGTGACCATGCGCGCATCCAGCGCTACCACTGTCCCTAGTCCTAGTTCGCTCTCTGTATCGCTAATCCAGCGTTGACCAAGTGTAAAAGGCATATGTGTTCGGCTCTTTGTTCTTTAATTGCAGGCAATAGTGCATCCTCAGCATAGTTACGCTGAGGAATCAAAATTGGGTCCAGGAATGGAAAGGGCGCTATGGTACTGGATGCCGCGGTGTTAGTCACCTGTCAAAATAGCCCCAGTTGCCCTGTCACTATTGTAGCAAAGTCGTCGTTGACGAAGGGAAGGATTCCTTCCGCCACCGGCTGCAATTGCTTTGACAGATAGTGATCGTAATCGAGCGGCGACTGCTGGTAATCCACCGGCTCCGGGCCGCCGGTAGTCCAGACGTATTTAATGGTGCCGCGCTGCTGATACTGCTGCGCCCGCCCAAGCTTCGCGTTGTGTTCATCGGCAAGCCTCGCGGCGCGCACGTGCGGCGGCACGTTACGCTGGTACTCCGCCAGCGGTCGGCGCAGGCGCTTGCGATAAACCAGCTGCTCGTCGAGCTCGCCGTTCATTAGTCTTGCGATAGTCTCCCGTACATAATCCTGATACGGCTGATGGCGGAAGATGCGCAGATACAGCTCCTGTTGAAACTGCTGGGCCAGCGGCGTCCAGTCGGTGCGTACCGTCTCCAGCCCCTTGAACACCATGCGCTGGGCATCGCCCTCCTGAATCATTCCGGCATAACGCTTTTTACTGCCGGTATCGGCGCCGCGGATCGTCGGCATTAAAAAGCGGCAAAAGTGGGTTTCATATTCCAGCTCCAGCGCGCTGGTCAGCTGGCTTTTGCCCAGTTCCTGCGCCCACCAGTCGTTAACATAGGCAACAAGTTTGCGGCCGATTTCCGCCGCCTGCGCTTCGCTATGCGGGCGTTTGAGCCAGACGAAGGTGGAGTCGGTATCGCCGTAGATAACGTCATAGCCCTGGGCTTCAATCAGCGCTTTGGTCTGGCGCATGATCGCGTGGCCGCGCATGGTGATCGACGACGCCAGCCGTGGATCGAAAAAGCGGCAGGCGCTGGTCCCCAGCACGCCGTAAAAGGCGTTCATGATGATCTTCAGCGCCTGCGACAGCGGCTTATTATGCTGACGCTTAGCTTCATCGCGGCCGTGCCAGATCTGCCCGACGATGCCTGGCAGGCAGTGCTTTTCGCGCGAGAAGCGGGCGCCGAGAAACCCTTCGGTGCTGTGGCGGTCATCGGGCTGTGCCAGCCCTTCAACCAGGCCGACCGGATCGATTAAAAAGGTGCGGATGATCGACGGATACAGGCTTTTGTAGTCCAGCACCAGCACTGAGTCATACAGGCCGGGGCGGGAGTCCATGACGTAGCCGCCGGGACTGGCCTGCGGGGGAACTTCGCCGAGATTCGGCGCCACGTAGCCCAGCCGGTGCATGCGCGGGAAATAGAGATGGCTGAAGGCGGCGACCGATCCGCCGTGGCGATCGGCGGGCAGGCCGTTGACCGTCGCCCGTTCGAGCAGAAACGGCATGATCTCTGTCTTATGAAAGATCCGCGTCACCAGCTCGCAATCCTGTAGGTTATAGGTTGCCAGCGCCGGTTTATCTTCATGGAAACGGCGATCGATTTCGTCCATCCGGTCCCACGGGTTGTCGATAGCTTTACCTTCGCCGAGCAGTTCGCGGGCGACGGCCTCGAGTGAAAATGAGGAGAAGTTCCAGAACGCCGATTTTAGCGCTTCGATGCCGTCGATAATCAGCCGGCCGTTGGCCTGGGCGAAAAAGACGCCGTTCTTAAAACCGTGCTCGCGCCACTCCAGCTCGCTATTGCCGCGGCCGAGCAGCAGCGGGATGCGGTAGCGCTCGGCGTGTTTTTGCAGGACCCGCAGATCGAACTGCACCACGTTCCAGCCGATCAGCACGTCGGGATCGTGTTCGGCAAACCAGGCGTTGAGCTTTTCCAGCAACAGCGGGCGGCTGGCGACATAGACCAGGCTGAAGCCCACATCCGGCGGCGTAGCGGGCTCGGGGCCTAACATGTAGACCACCCGCTGGCCGCAGCCTTCCAGGCCGATGCAGTAGAGCTCGCCGTGGCGGCTGGTTTCGATATCCAACGAGACCCATTTCAGCGGCGGGCGGTAATCCGGATTAGGTTTCATGCGCGCGTTAACCAACTGCGAACCGCGCCTTTCTCCTTCCACCCAGACCGGGGCGGTGATAAAGCGCTCCATCAGGTAGCGCTCCGGCGGGCGGATATCGCCTTCGTAAACGGTGACGCCGTTTTCACGCAGCTTTTTTTCCAGCCGCATCAGCTGGCGATGGGCGCGGCAGTACAGGCCGAAAACCGGCTGGCGGTGGAAATCTTTTAACGCAAGCGGGGCCAGGCGATAGCCGTTTTCACCTTGCAATAGGCTTTCAGCCTGCTGCCGCTGCACTTCGGGGATAAACGCGACGGATTCCTGCGGCGGCAGCGTGACCTGCAGCGGGCCGTTATCGGTCGCCAGCCAGAAGGCCAGTTCCGTTCCCTGCGGGGTATCCCGCCAGTGACGGGTGAGTAAAAATCCTGCTTGCGGCTGCGTCACGCGTGCTCTCAACGATAAAAAACCAGGCCTGATTATAGCCTGGTTTCACGATAGGTGCTGGGGTTTTATACAGGCATTCAGCGCCGCGGTTGCCCCGGATTTCTGCTTGCGCCTCATCCGGGCTACGGTTCGTGCCATTGTGAGCTTAAGGTCTCTACCTTGTACCTGTGGCTACTGAAACTGCCGGTGTTGGTGGCCTCAAAATCGCTGAGACGTTCCCGGAAGGCCGGGGCAGCCCGCATGGATGCGGGCTGAGGGCCGTGATTTGCAAGGACGCTGCCTCGGCCCGACCCGAAGCCTGCAGGGATAAGTCGAAGGCACCACGAAGTGACGATTTTGGTGGCCAGAGCCGGGGAGTACAGAGGGCGGCGGCGACTGGCCGCCCTCTGTGCGCTCCCTGCGCCATGAGAGACATAACGCAGAAAAATTAATCGGGAGCGCAATATGCTCGGAATTAACACAAAACACACGTTTTTCCCGGACCAAAACAGTTGTAAACCGACAACAGTTTCTACAACTTGGCCCAACCAGCGGCCGTTACTGGCCGTAGTAGGCTTTGGCCCCGTGTTTACGCAGATAGTGTTTATCGAGCAGCGTCTGCTGCATATCCGGCAGTTGCGGCGCCAGCTGGCGGCAGAAAATTCCCATATAGGCGATCTCCTCCAGCACGATGGCATTATGCACCGCGTCTTCGGCATTTTTTCCCCAGGCGAACGGGCCGTGGGAATGCACCAGCACGCCGGGCATTTGCGCCGGGTCGATGCCCTGCTGACGGAAGGTTTCGACAATCACGTTGCCGGTTTCCCACTCATATTCGCCGTTGATCTCCGCATCGGTCATCAACCGGGTGCAGGGGACCGGGCCATAAAAATAGTCAGCGTGGGTGGTGCCGGTCGCCGGGATAGATTGCCCGGCCTGCGCCCAGATGGTGGCGTGGCGCGAATGGGTATGCACAATCCCGCCAAGCGTCGGGAATGCCTGATACAGCAGGCGATGGGTCGGCGTATCGGAAGAGGGCTTCTTGTTGCCTTCCACCACTTCACCGGTCTCCAGACTGACGACGACCATGTCGTTAGCGGTCATCACTGCGTAATCCACGCCGGAGGGTTTAATAACCAATACCCCTTTGTCACGATCGACGGCGCTGACGTTGCCCCAGGTTAAGGTCACCAGATTATGCTGCGGTAGCGCTAAGTTGGCCTCCAGCACCTGGCGTTTGAGATCTTCTAACATAGTGTGCTCCGAATAGCAGGTGAGTTGGGTTCCCCTCACCCCGACCCTCTCCCAAAGGGAGAGGGAGTAAGATGACACCGCGCCGGTCGGTTCCTTCTCCCCACTCCTCTCCCAAAGGGAGAGGGAGAAAGATGACACCGCGCCGGTCGGTTCCCTCACCCCGACCCTCTCCCAAAGGGAGAGGGAGAAAGTTGACACCGCGCCGGTCGGTTCCCTCACCCCGACCCTCTCCCAAAGGGAGAGGGAGAAAGATGACACCGCGCCGGTCGGTTCCCTTACCCCGACCCTCTCCCAAAGGGAGAGGGAGAAAGATGACACCGCGCCGGTCGGTTCCCTTACCCCGACCCTCTCCCAAAGGGAGAGGGAGTAAGATGACACCGCGCCGGTCGGTTCCTTCTCCCCACTCCTCTCCCAAAGAGAGAGGGAAAAAGTTGACACCGCGCCGGTCGGTTCCCTCACCCCGACCCTCTCCCAAAGGGAGAGGGAGAAAGTTGACACCGCGAGGGTCGGTTCCCTCGCCCCGACCCTCTCCCAAAGGGAGTGGGATAAAGGCGACACCGCGCTCGGTCGGTTCCCTCTCCCCGCTGGGGAGAGGGTTAGGGTGAGGGGCGGCCTCTTAGCGTTTTGAACCGTAATAGACTTCATTCCAGCGCAGCGCGTCTTTGAACGACGGCAGGCGGGTATCGTTGTCGATGACGGTCAGCTCAATATCCTGCAGCTCGGCAAACTGGCGCATATCGTCGAGGGTTAGCGCATGGCTGAAGACGGTATGGTGCGCGCCGCCGGCGATGATCCAGGCTTCCGACGCGGTACGCAGATCCGGCTGTGCCTGCCACAGCGCGTTGGCCACCGGTAGCTTCGGCAGATCGTGCGGCGTCGCGACGGTTTCGATGGTGTTGACCAGCAGGCGGAAGCGATCGCCTAAATCAATCAGGCTGGCGACGATCGCCGGGCCGGTTTGGGTGTTGAAGATCAGACGCGCCGGATCGGCCTTACCGCCAATTCCCAGCGGCTGGACGTCGAGGATCGGCTTCTCGGCGGTAGCGATAGTCGGGCACACTTCCAGCATGTGCGAGCCCAGCACCAGATCGTTGCCGTTGTCGAAGTGATAGGTGTAATCCTCCATAAAAGAGGTGCCGCCCTGCAGACCGGTCGACATCACTTTCATGATGCGTAGCAGAGCGGCGGTTTTCCAGTCGCCTTCGCCGGCAAAGCCATAACCCTGCTGCATCAGGCGCTGTACGGCGAGACCCGGCAGCTGCTTCAGGCCGTGAAGATCTTCAAAGGTGGTGGTAAAGGCGTGGAAACCGCCTTGCTCAAGGAAGCGCCTCATCCCCAGTTCGATGCGCGCGGCGTCCAGTACGTTCTGGCGTTTATCGCCGTGCACCTGCGCCGCTGGCGTCAGGCGGTAGCTGCTTTCATACTCATCGACCAGCGCGTTGATATCGCCGTCGCTGATGCTATTCACCACCTGCACCAGATCGCCGACCGCCCAGGTGTTGACCGAGAAGCCGAACTTAATCTGCGCCGCCACTTTATCACCATCGGTTACCGCCACTTCGCGCATGTTATCGCCGAAGCGGCACACTTTCAGATGACGGGTATCCTGCTTCGAAACCGCCTGACGCATCCACGCGCCGATGCGCTGGTGCGCTTCTTTATCCTGCCAGTGGCCGGTGACGACGCTGTGCTGCTGGCGCATGCGCGCGCCGATAAAGCCAAATTCGCGGCCGCCGTGCGCGGTCTGGTTGAGGTTCATAAAGTCCATATCAATGCTGTCCCACGGCAGAGAGGCGTTGAACTGGGTATGGAATTGCAGCAGCGGCTTGTTGAGGAGCGTCAGGCCGTTAATCCACATTTTCGCCGGTGAGAAGGTATGCAGCCAGACCACTAATCCGGCGCATTTATCATCGTAGTTGGCGTCGCGGCAAATATGCGTGATTTCATCCGGCGTGGTGCCGAGCGGTTTCAGCACCAGCTTGCACGGCAGTTTTGCTTCCGCATTCAGGCTATTCACCACATGTTCGGCATGTTTCGTCACCTGGCGTAGGGTCTCCTGGCCATACAGGTGCTGGCTGCCAATTACGAACCACACTTCATAGTTATCAAAAATCGTCATTTTCGTATCCTTAATGGGTGAGCGCTGCCGGAGATTGCGGGGCGTTTTCCGCCTTTGCAGCCGAAGGGAGATAGTGTTGTTCCGAGCTAGCCGACCACTGCTGGTAGCGCTGATACAGTTGTTCGAAACGTTGCGCCTGCTGCGCGCGCGGCTGCAGGGTGTTTTCCACCTCGCTTGCCATGTTGCGCTGCGCGGCGGGGATATCCGGATAGACGCCCGCGGCGACGGCGGCGAAGATGGCGGCGCCTAACGCGCAGCACTGATCGGAGGCGACAATCTGCAGCGGGCGGTTCAGGACGTCGCAGCAGGCCTGCATGATGACCTGGTTCTTACGCGCAATGCCGCCGAGCGCCATCACGTTATTGACCGGAATGCCCTGATCGGTGAAGCACTCCATAATGGCGCGGGCGCCGAAGGCGGTGGCGGCAATGAGCCCGCCAAACAGCGCCGGGGCGTCGGTGGCCAGATTTAAATCGGTAATAACGCCTTTCAGCCGCTGGTTGGCGTTCGGCGTGCGGCGGCCGTTGAACCAGTCCAGCACCACCGGCAGGTGATCGAGGGACGGATTATTGGCCCAGGCTTCGGTGAGCGCAGGCAGCAGCTGTTTTTGACTGGCTTTGATTGGCTCGCGCAATTCAGGGTGCTGTTGGGCCAGCTGTTCCAGCGGCCAGCCGAGGATACGGCCAAACCAGGCATAGATATCGCCGAAGGCGGACTGACCGGCCTCCATACCGATGAAATCCGGCACCACGCTGCCGTCCACCTGGCCGCAGATACCTTTCACCGTGCGGTTGCCCACGCTCTGTTTATCGGCGATCAGGATGTCGCAGGTGGAGGTGCCGATAACTTTAACCAATGCGTTAGGCTGTGCGCCGGCGCCGACCGCGCCCATATGGCAATCGAAGGCGCCGCCGGAAATCACCACTGTCTCCGGCAGGCCGAGGCGCTGCGCCCATTCGGCGGTCAGGTTGCCGACGGGGAGATCCGCAGTCCAGGTGTCGCGGAATAGCGGCCAGGCAAGGTGGCGGTTGATAATCGGGTCGAGTTCGTCGAAGAAGCTGGCGGGCGGCAGTCCGCCCCAGCTCTCGTGCCACAACGATTTGTGCCCGGCGCTGCAGCGACCACGGCGGATATCCTGCGGGCGGGTGGTGCCGGAGAGCAGGGCGGGCACCCAGTCACAAAGCTCAATCCACGATGCCGCGGCCTGCGCGACGGCGCTATCTTCGCGAGTGACGTGGAGGATCTTGGCCCAGAACCATTCGCTGGAGTAGATGCCGCCGATATAGCGCGAGTAATCTTCTTTACCCGGCGTGTGGCACAGGCGGGTGATGGCTTCCGCCTCTTCCACCGCGGTATGGTCTTTCCACAGTACGAACATGGCGTTCGGGTTGTCGGCGAACTCTTCGCGCAGCGCCAGCACGTTACCGTCAGCATCAATCGGCGCCGGGGTTGAACCGGTGCTGTCGACGCCGATACCGACCACCATCGCTCGTTGTTCTGCGCTTAATGCCGCCAGGACGCTTTTTAGCGCCGATTCCATCGATTCAATATAATCGCGCGGGTGATGGCGGAAGCGGTTATTCGGCCCATCGCAGAACAGCCCTTCCTGCCAGCGTGGATACCACTCTACGCTCGCGGCCAGCTCCGCGCCGGTAGCGCATTCCACCGCCAGCGCGCGTACTGAGTCACTACCAAAATCGAGGCCAATCGCAATTGCCATCTTGTTACTCCATGCTGAAATCATTCATGCAGCAACAGTAGATATCCCCGGCCAAATCCGTCAGGCCGTATTCGCTAATCTTATGGACTATATTGCTGTCACCTCGCAAAGTGTGACGCCGTGCAAATATTCGATGTGGACTTTCCTGCCGTATTTATAGACACTTTTGTTATGCGCTGGATCAACGCGAAATGCGTGCTGGTAGCGCTTTTTTCGCTCACTGTGCGGGTTTTTGTCTAAATTCCCACCGGTATCGCAGTCGCAACGGCGCGGATGGCGATAAAATGATGAATATGGACAATTGGTGTCAAAAATACCTCGTGGAGAACGACGCTTATGGCCGAAACGCAAAACGATCCGCTGCTTCCGGGCTATTCCTTTAACGCTCATCTGGTCACCGGCCTGACGCCGATTGAGGCGCAGGGTTATCTCGATTTCTTTATCGACCGCCCGCTGGGCATGAAAGGCTATATTCTCAACCTGACGATCCGCGGCGAGGGGGTGATTAACAACCACGGCGAACAGTTCGTTTGTCGCCCCGGCGATATGCTGCTGTTTCCGCCGGGGGAGATTCATCACTATGGCCGCCATCCCGACGCCAGCGAGTGGTATCACCAGTGGGTCTATTTCCGTCCGCGCGCCTACTGGCACGAATGGCTTAACTGGCCGACGATCTTCGCTCAGACCGGTTTCTTCCGCCCGGATGAACAGTGGCAGGCGCGGTTTGGCGAGCTCTTCGGGCAGATTGTCGATGCCGGTCAGGGGGCGGGACGTTATTCCGAACTGCTGGCGATTAACCTGCTGGAACAGTTGCTACTGCGGCGCATGGAGGCGATTAACGAATCGCTGCATCCGCCGCTGGATAACCGGGTGCGCGATGCCTGCCAGTACATCAGCGACCATCTGGCGGACAGCCATTTTGATATCGCCAGCGTCGCTCAACATGTCTGCCTGTCGCCTTCGCGTCTGTCGCACCTGTTTCGCCAGCAGTTGGGGATAAGCGTACTTGGCTGGCGGGAAGATCAGCGAATTAGCCAGGCCAAACTGCTGTTGAGTACCACCCGGATGCCAATTGCCAGCGTCGGCCGCAACGTTGGCTTCGAAGATCAGCTCTATTTTTCGCGGGTCTTTAAAAAATGTACCGGGGCCAGCCCCAGTGAATTTCGCGCAGGATGTGAATAAAAAGTAAAGAAAGTGAAATGATGACCCGCTTAAATGTCACAGCCAGTAAACTATTAAGACAATTGGTGGCTTGACGACGACGTGACGGCTCCGGAGAATCCGGGCTTCGTTTTTTAACCGGGTACATTATGCAGGCATTGCTGGAACACTTTATCACCCAATCCACGGTCTACTCGTTGATAGCCGTGATGCTGGTGGCATTTCTTGAGTCGCTGGCGCTGGTGGGGCTTATTTTACCCGGCACGGTCATGATGGCTGGCCTGGGGGCGCTCATCGGCAGCGGCGAAGTTAACTTCTGGCAGGCGTGGCTGGCGGGGATTGTCGGCTGCCTGTTGGGAGACTGGATCTCATTCTGGCTCGGCTGGCGCTTTAAAAAGCCGTTACACCGCTGGTCGTTTATGAAAAAAAATCGCGCGCTGCTGGAGAAAACCGAACACGCGCTGCACCAGCACAGCATGGTGACGATACTGATCGGCCGCTTTGTCGGGCCGACGCGGCCGCTGGTGCCAATGGTCGCCGGGATGCTCGACCTGCCGGTGGCGAAGTTTGTGCTGCCGAATATTATTGGCTGCCTGCTCTGGCCGCCGCTCTATTTCCTCCCCGGTATTCTGGCGGGGGCGGCGATTGATATTCCTGCCGATGAAAACAGCGCCAGCTTCAAATGGCTGCTGCTGGGCGCGGCGCTGCTGGCGTGGCTGGCGGGCTGGCTGTGCTGGCGACTGTGGCGGAGCGCGAAAACCTCCGGCGATCGTCTGACCCGTTGGCTACCGCGCGGACGCCTGCTGTGGCTGGCGCCGTTGATGGCGGCGCTGGCGGTAGCGGCGCTAACGTTTGTTTTCCGCCATCCCCTGATGCCGGTCTACCTTGAGATCCTGCATAAGGTCATTTCGCGTTAATTCCCAACAGCGCCGAGGCGCTGCTGTTGCCGCTCAACAGATCGTCAGTGGCGCCGTCCCAGGCAATGCGCCCTTCGGCCACTACGATGGAACGAGGCGCAATGCGCGCCGCATCCTCCACGCTGTGCGACACCATCAACAGCGTCAACTGTTGCCGCTGACAGACATCGGCGACCAGCGTCAGCATCTCCTGACGCAGCGCCGGATCGAGCGCCGAGAAGGGTTCATCAAGCAGCAGCACCGGCTGTTGGCGTATCAGACAGCGGGCCAGCGCCGCTCGCTGCCGCTGACCGCCGGAAAGCTCGCCAGGCAAGCGATCCAGCAGCGTATCCATTCCCATCTGCCCGGCTATCGCCGTGACCTGCGCGTGCTGCTCGCGGTTCAGCTTCAGGCCGGGGTGGATGCCTAGGCCAATATTCTGCCGGACGGTGAGATGGTTAAACAGGTTGTTCTCCTGAAACAGCATGGAAACCGGACGCTGCGCCGGCGGCGTGGCGTTATGCTTCTCGCCGTCGATCAGCAGGCTGCCGCTGGCCGGCGGCAGAAAACCGGCGATCAGATTCAGCAGCGTGCTTTTGCCGGCGCCGCTGGGACCGAGCACGGCGATGCGTTCTCCGCGCTCGACGCTGAGCGTAAAGCGCATCGGCAAATGCTGATACAGCCAGGTGACATCATTGAGTTTTAGCATCGCGTCCCGGTAGTTTCTCGATCAAGGTAAAAAGGATAAAGCACAGCAACAGTAGCAGGAGCGCGGTGACCGCGCCGTCCTGGCTGCGGTAGGAGCCTATTTGTTGATACAAATAGAAAGGCAGCGTGCGGAAGGATTCATTGCCGAACAGCGCCACCACGCCGAAGTCGCCGATAGACAGCACGCAGGCGAAAGCCAAAGCCTGCGCCAGCGGCCGTTTCAGCGCCCGTAGCTCCACTACCCGCAGCCGGTTAAAACCTTGTAGCCCCAACGACTGACACAAAGCGCCGTAGCGGGCGGCAATATCGCGCATCGGGTTTTCCAGCACCTTCAGGGCATAGGGGATTGCCATCAGCGCGTTGGTAAAGATGACGATGCCGTCGGCGGATTCCGGCAGGCCGACGCTGTTATTGAGCAGCAGGAAAAATCCGGTTGCCAGCACAATCCCCGGCATGGCGAGGATGAGCATGCCGCTGAGCTCCAGCGTCTGCCCGGCCAGCGGCAGATTGCGGGCCCGCAGTTCGCGGCTGCTCCATAGCAGCATCATGGTCAGGATAACGCTAAGCAGACCGGCGGCGAGGGCGATACGCAGCGAGGTCCACAGCGCCTGCCATAGCGCGGCTTGGCCGAGCACCTTCGGCAGATTGACGTTGAGGCCATCGACGATTACCGCTAACAGCGGCGGCAGCAACAACAATAGAGCAAGCGCGATCAGCGCGCAATCGCACAGGCGGCTATGCAGACGGTCATCGGGGTCGCGCCAGCCCTGCAGTTGGTTGGCGCCGATCGCCACGGCTTTGCTCAGGCGCTGGCTCAGCAGCACCAGCCCAAGACAGCAGACCATTTGAATAATCGCTAATAGCGCCGCCCGCGCCGGGTCGTAATCAAAGCTTAGCGCCTGATAGATAGCCAGCTCAATGGTGGTGGCCCGCGGCCCGCCGCCAAGTGACAGCACGGTGGCGAAGCTTGCGAAGCACAACATAAAAATCAGCGTAGCCACCGGCAGGATCTGCCGACGCAGCCACGGCCATTCCACAAGGCGGAAGAAGACGAAACCGCGCATGCCGAGCTGTGCGGCGATCTGCCGCTGTTCGCCGGGAATGTTTTCCAGCGCCTGCAGCAGCAGGCGGGTCGCCATCGGCATATTAAAAAACACATGGGCCAACAGGATGCCCTGTAAGCCGTATGGTGAGAAATCCCATTGCCAGCCGAGGGCGTGGAACAGCGCGGCGAGCCACCCCTGGCGGCCATAGACGCTGAGGATGCCGAACACCGCCACCAGAACCGGCAGGATCAACGTCATCGCGCACAGGCGCAGCAGCAGCGTGCGCCCCGGAAAGCGGCGGCGATACAGGGCGCGGGCAAGGAATATCGCCGGCACCACCGAAAATAGCGCCGACAAAAAAGCCTGCCAGAAAGAGAAACGAACGACGTGCCAGAGATAGCTATCGCTGAGGATCGTCTGCCAGGGGGCCTGCGGCGCTTCCAGCCACAGCGCCAGAAACGCCGCCAGCGCCACGATGACCAGTAAGCAGGCCGCCGCGGCGCCGGGGATCAGCCAGCCGAAACTTAGCGGCTGACGGCGCGTTGCCATGAACCGATCCAGTTTTGACGTTCAGCGGCGACCTGCTGCGGGGTGAACTGCAGCGTGGTTTGCGGTTTGGTTAGCTTATTGAAGTCGGCCGGCAGCGCGACCTGAGTTACCGGGTACATCCAGTTGCCGGTGGGGATCGCGTTCTGGAAGCCAGGCGAGACCATAAATTTCAGGAACTTCTCCGCCAGTTCCGGCTGCTTGCTGGCGGCGGTACGCGCGGCGACTTCAACCTGCAGATAGTGGCCTTCGGTAAAGTCCGCCGCCGCATAATTATCTTTTTTCTCTTCGATGAGGTGATAAGCCGGCGAGGTGGTATAGCTCAACACCAGGTCGCTTTCGCCTTTCAGGAACAGGCCGTAGGCTTCGCTCCAGCCCTTGGTGACGGTGACGGTTTTGGCCGCCAGCTTCTGCCAGGCTTCCGGCGCCTTATCGCCATACACCTTTTGCATCCACAGCAGCAGGCCGAGCCCCGGCGTACTGGTGCGCGGGTCTTCATAAATCACGCGCCATTTCTGCGGGCTCTCGACCAGCTCTTTCAGGCTTTTCGGCGGGTTTTTCAGCTTGTTTTTGTCATACACGAAGGCGAAGTAGCCGTAGTCGTAAGGCACGAAAGTATCGTTATCCCAGCCGCCGGGTACGGTGACTGCGCTGGCCGGCACGCCGCTTTTGGCAAACAGTTTGCTCTGCGCCGCCGCTGCCAGCAAATTGTTATCAAGGCCAAGCACGACATCGGCTTTGCTGTTTTTGCCTTCCATTCGCAGCCGGTTAAGCAGCGAGACGCCATCTTCGAGGGCGACATATTTCAGTTCGCAGCCGCAATCGGCCTCAAATGCCTTTTTAACCGCCGGGCCAGGACCCCAGTCGGCAGAGAATGAATCGTAGGTGTATACGGTCAGGACCGGTTTAGCAAAGACCGGGGCGGCGACCAGCGCCAGCAGGGGAAGCAGTTTTTTCAACACTTTGCACCTCAGTATATGGGGAGGCAAAGGATTTTGAGTAGGCCTCAAATCCCTTCGCCGGCGTTATCCGGATCAGGTTCGACGGGTATTTTCTCAGCCCATACGCTTCATCCTTCAAGCCGCATCTGCGTTAGCTCCGCGCGTTCACCCCAGTCACATAGTTATCTATGCTCCAGGGGATTCACCCGCTTGCTGCCTTGATGCAACTTGAATGATATTGCGTATGTTTATTAGCACCCCGTTGAGAACGGCGATAGTGTAATGATTTTGTTAGTTGACGCAAAGCATTCAGGGCTCCGGCGGGGCGAACCACGCCGATTTAAAGTCAAACCAGCCGAGAGTGTTCATGCGCACGCCGCGCATGCTGCGCTGGCCCTGAAGCATTAGCCAGTGGTGGATCAGCGGGACAATATGCTGTTTCTCCAGCAGTTGCTGGCTCCAGGTCGCCGGGTTGAACTCGCCTGCGCGCCAGCGGTTGGCGTCTGCCTCCCAGTCGATGGGAATACAGTGATGTATGAGCGGCACTTCATATAAATAGGCGAACAGGGAGAAATCTATTGGCAGCGTAAAGTTGACGCTGTTTAGCCAGATATCGCTCACCGTTTCGCCGCGATGCCAGTCATCGTACTCCAGCTCCTGAATGTTCAGCTTTACCTGATGTTCCGCCAGCAGCGCCCGCATGATCCCGCCAATGACCCGATGTTCCACGTGATCGCGATAGTAGGTGAGGGTAACTGACTCGAGGCCGACTGGTTTTTCACAGGCATGGCTGCGGGCGTGGTGCCAGCGCGGCAGCAGACCGTAGGCCGGAAACCAGTTGCCTTGATAGTGTTCGCCGGCGTGATACAGCAGGTTGGCGGGCTGGAACAGATAACTTAACCAGCGGCGCACGTCATCATTGCCGCCCAGCGGGCTGCGGCTATCAAAGAGCAGGTAATAGCACCCCTCTTCCAGGCGGCTCTCTACGGCTTTTTCGCTTTCGGTATTGCCCTGCAGGGTTAAACCGCCGTTGGGTTCTTCGCTAATTTCCGGCAGCACCCAGACGTTAACCTCATCGATTAGCGCCCGGTAGCCGAAATATTCTTCGAAGGCATGGATTTTCAACTGATTTTGATTATTGCGCGCGACCGCGTAAGGGCCGGTACCGACGGGGAGACTGGAAAAATTATCCATCGTGCGCCATTCCTGCGGCAGCACCATTGCCGGGACCTGCCCTAACAGCCAGGGCAGCCAGCGGTCCGGCTGGCTGAGGTGAATATCCAGCGTCCAGGCGGTCGGCGAGACGATGCGCTCAATATGGGAAAATAGCGGCAGTTCGCTGCTGCGCTGTAGCGAAGAGATAACGTCGGCCATCTCCAGCTCGCGGCCATGATGGAAATGAATGCCGGGACGCAGGAAAAAGCGCCAGTGATTAGGCGAAATTTGTTGCCAGTGGTGGGCAATATCGGCCTCCAGTTCCCCATTTTCCTCATTTACCCGCGTCAAAGCGCTAAAAATTTGCCGCGCGATGTGGGTCTCCGAACGGCGCAACGCGCTGCCGGGCAGCAGATTCTTCATCGGCCGATAGTAGAGCACGCGCAGGATGTGGCGCCCCTGGCGGAAGCTGCGTCCCAGATGGGAGATCAACATTTGCCTGACCGCCGTTTTATCACCTACCAGTTGTACCAGCTGATCGATGCGATCCTGCTCCAGCAGATCTTCGGCGCGCTGCTGCTGTAGCGCCAGACCGGTATAAAGGAAGGTCAACCTGGAGCGCTTGCCACGCCCGGCTTCGGATTCCCAGGCAAGCCAGCCGCGCGCTTCCATCAGATTGAGCAAGGTGCGCATATGGCGGCGCGAACAACTGAGCATTTCCGCCAGTTCGTTGAGGGTGGTCTGTTGCGACCTGCCATCGCAGCATTGCCACAGGCGGATGAACTGTTGTTGCAGACGGCTGGAAGGCATAAAAGAGGAACTCCTGACGAAAACTCAGCAATTTATGAGTTCCTATATTAAGCCAATAATGAACCTCGATGAAGTAAGGAGATGAATATGACGAGGTCAACCACTAAGCAGTTCTATCAACGGTACTTTTCTGCGACGCAGGGCGCGTCCTGGCTGGCCCGCCAGTTAGCAGGAAGGCAGCAGAAAATGCTGGAGGAATTGATGCAGTGGGGAGTTACGTCGCCGACCTCCGATCGTTGACTTGCCGACATCATGTGTGACTGAGTATTGGTGTTATACTCGCCGTCTTTCAGGCTGCAAGCGCATTGGCTGCAACTCGAAATCCACAGAGTATAGAATCACCCGCCAGCAGATTGCTTCTGCTGGCTTTTTTCGTTTACTTCGCGTGTGTTAAGGATATTTCATGCTGTGGTTGATGACGATGGGGCGACGGTTAAACGGCGTCTACGCCGCCTTTATGCTGGTGGCTTTTATGATGGGCGTGGCCGGGGCGCTGCAGGCGCCGACGCTCAGTCTATTTCTTAGTCGTGAAGTCGGCGCGCAGCCGTTCTGGGTCGGCCTGTTTTATACGGTGAATGCGATTGCCGGTATCCTGGTGAGCCTGGCGCTGGCCAAACGATCCGATAGCCGCGGCGATCGTCGGCGGTTAATTATGTTCTGCTGCCTGATGGCGGTGGGTAACGCGCTGCTGTTCGCTTTCAACCGCCATTATCTGACGCTTATCACCTGTGGCGTGATGCTGGCGTCGGTCGCCAATGCGGCAATGCCGCAGCTGTTTGCTCTTGCCCGCGAATACGCTGATAGCTCTGCTCGCGAAGTGGTGATGTTCAGCTCGGTGATGCGCGCCCAGCTGTCGCTGGCGTGGGTCATTGGCCCGCCGCTGGCTTTTATGCTGGCGTTGAATTATGGCTTTACGACCATGTTTTCCATCGCCGCCGGGATTTTTGTCATCAGCCTGGCGCTGATTGCCTTTAAGCTGCCTTCGGTGGCGCGAGTGACGCAACTGCAGGAAGGCAGCAGCCTGCCGGAACTGGAAGGCGGCTGGCGCGATAAAAACGTCCGCATGCTATTTATCGCCTCAACGCTGATGTGGACCTGCAACACCATGTATATCATCGATATGCCGTTGTGGATCAGTAGCGATCTTGGCCTGCCGGATAGCCTGGCGGGGATACTGATGGGCACGGCCGCCGGTCTTGAAATTCCGGCGATGATCCTGGCCGGCTACTACGTTAAGCGTTGGGGTAAACGCAAAATGATGGTGGCGGCAGTCGCCGCCGGCGTGTTGTTCTATGTGGGGCTGATTATGTTCCATGGCCGCACGGCGCTGCTGGCGCTGCAGCTATTCAACGCCATCTTTATTGGTATCATCGCGGGGATCGGCATGTTGTGGTTCCAGGACCTGATGCCGGGGCGCGCCGGGGCGGCGACCACGCTGTTTACCAACAGTATCTCCACCGGGGTTATTCTGGCCGGGGTGATTCAGGGGGCGCTGTCGCAAAGCTATGGTCACGCCAGCGTCTACTGGACAATCGCGGCGATTTCGCTGCTGACGCTGTTTTTGACCAGCCGGGTGAAAGATATTTAAGTCAATCTTCCGCGCCGGCCATGCTGGCCCGGCGCGGAGAGAGCGTTACTTCAGTACGATTCGCTTGATGTCGCCGATGATAAAGATGTAGGCAATCACCCCGATCAGGGCGGTCACTCCAACGTAAATGAGGGCGTAAAAGAAGTTACCGGTGGCTGATATAATCACGCCAATGATGAGTGGCGCGATAATTGATGCCAGGTTGGCGCAGAAATTAAATATACCGCCGGTCAACCCAGCCATATTATCCGGGGCAATATCAGATATTAACGTCCAGCCCAGACCAACCATTCCCTGACCAAAGAAAGCGATCGACATAATAATAATTACCGTCGAATTCGCGCTCACCCAATTGGCGGCGATAATGCAGCTGGAAAGCAATAATCCAGAAATTATTGGAAGTTTTCGGCTTATATTGGCTGAGCCCGTACGCTTAAGTAGCCTATCGGAAAGCCAGCCGCCGAAGATGATGCCAACCGCGGCGGCCAGGAATGGCCAGGTGGCGAAAAAGCCCACGTGAAACCACGGCAAGTGGCGTTCGTTGGCCAGATAAGTAGGGAACCAGGTAAGGAAAAAGACCAGCGTAGTGTTACCAGCAAACTGCCCCAGACTGGCGCCGATAATTTGTCGGCAGCACAGTAGCCGCCTGGCATCACGCCAGTTAAATGGAATGTTTTCACTCTTATTGGCAACCTGGTCGGCGCCAATATAATCCAGTTCTGCTTTATTTGCCGTTTTCGATTCATGCGGCTCATGATAAAAACGCCACCATACGAAGGTGAATAAAATTCCTAGCCCGCCGGTTAGAAAAAATAAGGTGCGCCAGCCATGATGTTCCAGGATTAAAAATAACAATGGCGAGAAGGCGGCTAACCCAATGTATTCGCCTACTGTATAGGTAGCGGTGGCTCTGGCCCGTTCATGCTGGGGGAACCATTTGCTGACGATGCGGCTATTGGCCGGGAAGCAGGGTGCCTCGCTGACGCCTAGCCCCAGACGCAGAAGGAGCAATGATTTCAGCCCCAGCGAGAAGCTTTGCAGCAGGGTAAACAGCGACCAAAAGAAGATGGACAGGGCGTAGGTCAATTTATTACCGAAACGGTCTAAAAACATGCCGCCAGGAATTTGCGCCAGCGCATAAGTCCAGGCAAAAGCGGAAAAAACAATGCCCATCATCGCCGGGTCGATATGGATTTCAGTGGTTAATTTTGGAGCAACGATTCCAAGAATGGTACGATCGAGATAATTAATCATCGTACCCAGCGATAAGAGCGATAAAATAAAAATACGCGTTCTGCTTCTTTTTAGCGCGCCGGGCGATGACGCCAGGCTACCCTGAGAGTCAGGTATACACATATAGATTTCCTTTAAAGTTTAAAATATTTTTGCATGTATTAATGCATGCAGAAATACTCTAATGATTCATAGACTGTGTCTATGAATGACAACGCCTTGTTACGCACAAAAGAAAATATCAAATAATATTTGATGGGAATCTGATATTGGCTCGTTGTAGCGTATTATCCACCTGCCGCATGGTATATTAGGCGCAGTGGTTTTATTCTTATATTATACGGACAAAAATAATGAACCTGAAGCAACTTTATTATTTTAAGCGATTGAGCGAGACGGAACATTACACCGAGGCGGCATCCAGCCTGTTCATCACTCAACCCTCGTTAAGCCACGCCATATCTGAGCTGGAGAAGGAGTTGGGTGTGGCGCTGTTCGCCAGAAAAGGCCGCAACGTCAAAATTACGCAAAGCGGTAAACGTTTTTTACCCTATGTGGAAGATGCGCTCGCTTCTTTAGAGAATGGGCGCCTGACGCTGCAAAACAATGATAGTGAAAAGAAAGAGAATATTCGTATCGCCTTTATTTATACGATGGGTGAATTTGTTGTTCCGCAGTTAATTAATAAATACACTAATTCACCATCCAGTCACAAGGTGACTTTTTCCTTCACGCAAGGCACTTCACTTTCGTTATTACAAGCATTAAAGGCAGGAAAAACCGATCTGGCGATTTGCTCATATATTGCCGATGAACCAGACATCGATTTTATTCCCATCATTCAGCAGGAGCTGGTGGTGGTGACGGCGAAAGATCACCCGCTTGCCCGATTGTATGAAAATGAGGTCGATTTGGTTGAGACGATTCACTATCCCTATATCTACTTCTCAGAAAACAGCGGTCTGCGGCCTTTTATTGATAATGTCTTCATGCAGCAAAAACTGGTGCCGGATATCGCCTGCTACGTCGATGAAGATACCGCGATGGCGGGGTTAGTTAGCATCGATTATGGCATTGCGATTATGCCGAGGATCTCCGCGCTGGCAAATTATAACGTGCACATTCTGAAAATAAAAAATGAGATTCCCCCTCGTTATATCTACCTGGCAACGATGAAGGAAAGGGTACTTTCCTCAGCGATTCAATCATTTAAAAACGTCATTATTAATGATAGCCAGAGAATCAACTGAGTAAGCGCCCGGAGACTGGCTCCGGGCGGCATGGTTATCAGGACAGTATGTCCATCAGCTCACGCAGCTTTGCAATGGCAATCTGGCCCGGCGCGGAGGCCTGGCCGACGGTGCCAAAGGTCATCGCTGAACCGAACAAGCGACCGGTTACCCGGCTCACGCCGCCGGATTTGCCCATCGACATGGTGATCAGCGGGCGCGTCGCATATTTCTCTTTCATGGTCAGCGTGGCGGAAAGCAGAGTGAGTACGTCCTGAGGCGACTGCGGCATCACCGCGATCTTCGGCAGATCGGCACCCAGATCCTGCATTCGACGCAGGCGATAGATAATATCTTCCTGTGCCGGCGTTTTATGGAAATCATGGTTGCTCATGATCACTTTTACGCCGGCCTGATGGGCGTCGTTCACCAGCGCGCGAATTTGCGCTTCATCGTTAAACAGCTCGATGTCGATAACATCGGCGAATCCGCTTAGCGCCGCCTGGCGGTTAAGTTCAAAGTACGCTTCGTCACTGATTTCCGTTTCGCCGCCTTCTTTCTTACTGCGGAAGGTGAACAGCAGCGGCAGAGCTTTCAGCGTATGGCGGATTTCCGCCAGCGCGGCCAGCACCTGGGGGATTTCCCGGACGTGGGTAAAATGGTCAACGCGCCATTCGATAATATCAGCGCCGGCGTCAACCAGGCCCTGAGCATTAGTCAGCAGCTCATCCAGCGTTTTTCCGATCAGCGGTACGCAAATTAAGGTTTCGCCTTCCTTGAAGGTGATGTTCTTTACGGTTACTGCAGTTGTCATCTAGGTATCCATTATTGTTGTCGTTGAACCTCAGGCGGTGACGCTGGTGCGGGACACTCTTTGCGCCGCGCGCGCCTGAAGTTGACGATAGCCGATGTACAGGGCGATCACAAAGCCGATGACGGCGATCAGGAAATCAAACCACATAATGCTGGCAATGCTAATCTGCGAAAGCCTGGCGGTGATAAGCGGGATCGTGAAGCTCGCGATGCTGCCAGCGGTGTAGAAGATCCCCGTCGCCTTGCCTTTGCCATTCGGAAAGCTCATCGCCATGATGGTCGCTCCCAACTGCAGTACCCCGCCGGCAGCGGCAAAGCCGATGACGAAGGCGAAGCCGGTCACCATCACCGGTGTCGGGAACAGGCACACTAACAGCAGCGAGACCATCGACAGACAGGTATAGATGATCATGGCCACCGCTGAGCTGAACACCTCTTTGACAAAGGCGGCGGTCACGAAGACGCAGACCAGCGAACCGACGGTGTAGATGCTCAGCAGCTTGATCGCCGAGGCATAAGGCATGCCGACCACGAACTGACCATATTGCGCCAGCCATTGACTGACCAGGTAAAAGGTTGCCATGCCGATATAGCCGTACAGGGTAAAGACAACCATATCCAGTTTGTTGGCTTGCGGCTTAGCGGAAGCTTCTGTCTGCGCCGTTGGAGTCTCTTCCTTTTTGGCCGCCTGGCTGTCGGGGAACGGCATCTTGAGCAGATAAATTGCGCTCAGTACAAACAGTGCCGCCGCGATCACAAACGACCAGCCGAACCACAGATTCGCCCATATCAGCAGGCTGATAATGAACGGCAGCAGGAACTGCCCTGCGGAAACGAAGGCTTTGATGAGTACGTTAGCGCGGCTGGCGGAGTGCGGGAACGACTCCATCAGCGCCGGATAGGTTCCGGAGTCGAGGAAGCTGTTCGCCAGACCGGCCATGATGCCAAACACGTAGGCCAGATAGATATTTTTGGTCAGCAGAATGCCGACGAAAAAGATCAGGTAGCTGAGGATCCCAAGATAGATAAAGGGCTTACGACCAAAGCGATCCGACAAAAAGCCGGTCACGATCGTCGCCAGCTTACCGATACCTAATGAGGAGATAACGATCGATACGCCAGCGGCGTCTGTTCCCCACTGTTCCTGAAGATGGGCCATGTTGAGGGTGATTAAAAGCACCCCCATGCCGTGGATCAGGTAGTTGAGATACAGCCCTGCCGCAGTAGGGATGTATTTGTTTTTCATCTCTTGCCTCTTAGAACAGAATGCTCTTGACGTAGTCAACCGGCATCTCTTTGCCCGTCCAGATTTCGAACGCGCGCGCGCCTTGCCACAGCATCATTCCCAGGCCGTTGAGGGTCCGGCAGCCTTTTTTCTCCGCCACTTCCAGCAGATGGGTTTTACGCGGGTTATAGACGACGTCGGAGACAATCAGGTCCGGGCGCAGGAAGCTGTCGTTTGGCAGCAGCATCTGGCCTTCGAATGGTTTCATACCGACGCCGGTGGCGTTGGTGAGGATCACGCTGCTGTCGATTTCGGCGCGCAGCTTGTCATGATCGTCGAGATCGAAGAGATGGATCTCGCAGTCGGTGTTGTCGCGGATCTTGGCGACGGTCTGCTCGGCATTGGCGAAGAACTTGTCTTTACGGTTGAAGATCGAGATGGCCTTCACGCCGTCGAGCGCGGCCTGTACGCTGATGGCGGTAGCCGCGCCGCCTGCGCCGAGGATGGTCATCTTCTTGCCAATGATATCGATACCGGCTTCTGACAGCGCGCGCATATAGCCGGTGCCGTCGGTAATGTGGCCGGTTAACACGCCATTATCGTTGACGACGGTATTGACCGCGCCGACCAGCTGCGCCGCCGGCGAAAGCTTGTCGAGATACTGGCAAATTTCGGTTTTATTCGGCATCGAGACGTTGTAACCACGCAGTTTTAGCGCGCGGAAACCCTGCACGACATCTTTTAGCTCCTGGTTATCGACCTCGAACGCCAGGTAGGCGTAATCGAGGCCAAGATGGGCAAAGGCTTCGTTGTGCATGGTCGGCGACATGCTGTGACGAATCGGGGTAGCGATTAGGCCAATCAGTTCGGTATGACCGGTAAGACGTTCTGCCATGATAAATATCCTCAATATGTTAAAAATGGAATCTGTTGCGCTTCGCGATTGCCGAGTACGCCCATGTCTTCGAGTATCTCCAGCACGTTGCGGCCTTCGCGCACGCCGTCGATAATTCTCCGGGCCGACAGGCTGTCGCCGATATTCATGATTTTTACGTTGTTGGCGGCGGCCCACTGGGCGATATCGTCGAGACCTGCGCGGTTGGCGCGCATTCCCAGGCATACAAAGCCATAGTCGAAGGGAATGTCGAACGTGCCGTTGACGGTATTAACGGTGAAATGGTCTGGAGCGACGGCGGTTAATCGGGTCTGCATGTGTTGCTCCACCTGGTGTTCTTCCAGCATGGTCAACATCGCGTTTTTGGTAATAATGTCGAGGTCCTGTCCCGGCGCGTCCTGCATTTCAATCAGCACCGTCTCGGCGCCGCGCGCTGAGAAGTATTCAATGACGTCCAGGCCGACGGCGCCGCCGCCAACCACGACGATGCGTTTACCTGCGGCATCGGCAAAGGCGTCAAGGTGTTCAATCATGCCGGTTATTGAAAACAGGCGGCCACCTTCGGCGTCAATGTTCTCGCGCAGGCCTTCGATAGGCGGCAGCAGAGGAACCGAGCCGGTGGCGTTGACGATGAGCTGTGGATGCAGCGCGGCGACTGAAGCGACATCGGCGCGTTTACCGACCTGCAGCATCAGATTACTGAGCCCGGAAAGGCGGTTTTTCATAAACTGCGGGAAATCGGCGATGCGCTTTTTCTCCGGCAGCAGCGCAATGGTGCTGGCCAGTCCGCCGACGTGGCTTTTCTCTTCCAGCAGCCAGGTGTTACAGCCGACTTCCGCGGCGGTGCAGGCGGCTTCCATTCCTGCAGTGCCGGCGCCGATTACCACAACGTTGGTTTCGCGCGAAACACGCTGCTGCTTGTAAGCGTCGCCGTGGATGATGTCCGGGTTGATCGAGCAGCGCAGCGGACGAGAACGGGCGATGCGGTGATCCGCGCAGCCGATATTGCAGGAGATGCATTTACGCATCAGACGCTCATTGCCGCTTTGTACTTTCTGTACCCATTCAGGCTCGGCAATCAAACCACGACCAATGGCGATCAGATCGGCATCGCCGCTGGCGAGGATATCTTCGGCGATTTTTGGCGAACGAATGTTGCCGGCGATGACCGTCGGCTTATGGAATTTATCGCGTACCGCGCGAGAGAGGTAGCGCTTCCAGCCGTCTTCCAGCGACATCTGGTCGATTTGTAAATTCAGGTTATCGTTCTGCGCGGCAGAGACGTTAATAATGTCGACCTTATCCTGGCACAGCTCGAGGATGCGCAGCGAATCTTCCAGCGTGTTGCCGCCCTTTAAGAAATCGTCGGCGCTGATGCGCAGGCTTATCGGGAAACGTGGTCCAACGCAGGCGCGAACCTTATCGATAATCAGGCTTAATATGCGGGTGCGGTTTTCGATACTGCCGCCGAATTCGTCGGTACGTTTATTAAATAGCGGCGACAAAAACTGGCTAATTAAATAGGAATGGCCGCCATGAATTTCTACGCAGTCAAAACCGGCGCGGCGTACGCGCTCAGCGGCGTCGCCAAATTTGTCTACCGCGTGATAAATTTCCTCGTGAGTCATTGGCCGCGGAATATTACCGTGCTTTTTCGACGGCGTGCTGGATGCCGAAAGCGGCGTCTGCCCATTCAGGCGATAAGCATAAGCCGAAGCGCCCGCGTGATTTAGCTGAATCGCTACGCAAGCGCCGTGTTTATGGAGGGTTTCGGTTAATTTAAACAGGCGCGGAATATATTGATCGTTATCGATACGTAACTGCGTCGTGCCATTGGAGGCGAAGGGAAAATCAATGCAGATATTTTCCACGGTAATGAGCCCGGTGCCGCCTTTCGCCCGCAGTTCGTAGTATTCAAGCTGCTCCTGCGAGACTTCGCCATTCAGGGTGGCCATATTGGTACCCATCGGCGGCATGATAATGCGATTTTTTATGGTCATCCCGTTGATGGTTAGCGGGCTGAATAGATGAGGATAGTGGCTCATTTAGGCTCTCCACAAGAACGGCAGGCGGCCCACGATGTGAGGCAGGCGACGTGACGTATCTAAAGTTAATATTTCTCTGTCAGGAAAGATAACGAGCCGGGGAGGGGAAAAATAATGCTTTTTTTTGTGCTGAGCTATAGGGGTTTTCTATGGAGTTAACCGTTAATTCACATATTGGGCGGTTTGTTTTAAATACTTCTGCTGATTATTTACTTGTCATTGTGGATATAAACAAAAATAGCCCGGTTACGCCGTTATAAATGCACGATAAAGGACGGGAAGAATAAATTTATCTATAAATTATACGTAGTCATGTGCGCCAGAGAGGAGCATAAAGAGAAAGCCCGGCTTGCTCGCCGGGCTTAAAGGTTAGTTCATAAAGGCGGGCTGTTGACGCTCGTAGGCAGAAATCGCTTCTTCATGCTGCAGCGTCAGGCCGATGCTATCCAGACCGTTGAGCATGCAGTGGCGGCGGAAGTCGTCGATTTTAAAGCTGTAGGTTTTATCCCCGGCTTTAACCACCTGCGCTTCAAGATCTACTTCAAAGCTAATGCCCGGGCTCGCCTGTACCAGCTTGAACAGCTCGTCCACCTGCTCATCGCTGAGCGTCACCGGCAGCAGTTGGTTATTAAAGCTGTTGCCGTAAAAGATATCGGCAAAGCTTGGCGCAATCACCACTTTGAAACCGTAATCGGTCAACGCCCACGGCGCGTGCTCGCGCGAGGAGCCGCAGCCGAAGTTTTCACGCGCCAGCAGGATAGACGCCCCTTTATATTGCGGGAAGTTCAGCACGAACTCCGGGTTCGGTTGCTGCCCCTGGTCGTCGAGGAAACGCCAGTCGTTAAACAGGTGCGCGCCAAAGCCGGTACGCGTCACTTTCTGCAGGAACTGCTTAGGAATGATCGCATCGGTATCGACGTTTGCGGCATCCAGCGGAACCACCAGGCCAGTATGTTGGGTAAATTTCTCTGCCATGATGGTCTCCTTATTTCAAGTTACGGATATCGGCGAAATGGCCGGTCACCGCTGCCGCCGCGGCCATCGCCGGGCTGACTAAATGGGTGCGTCCGCCGCGGCCTTGACGGCCTTCAAAGTTACGGTTGCTGGTAGAGGCGCAACGTTCGCCGGGATTCAGGCGGTCGTTGTTCATCGCCAGGCACATGGAGCAGCCCGGTAAGCGCCATTCAAAACCGGCGTCGATGAAAATCTTATCCAGACCTTCGGCTTCCGCCTGCGCTTTCACCGGGCCGGAGCCGGGAACCACCAGCGCCTGTACGCCCGGCGCCACTTTACGCCCTTTGGCGATTTCCGCCGCCGCGCGTAAATCTTCGATTCGCGAGTTAGTGCAGGAACCGATAAAGACTTTATCGATCGCGACCTCGGTCAACGGTACGCCGGATTTCAGCCCCATATAGGCCAGCGCTTTCTCGGCGCTGGCGCGTTCGACCGGATCGCTGAACGATGCCGGATCCGGGATAATATCGGTGACCGAGATGACCTGGCCTGGATTGGTGCCCCAGGTAACCTGCGGCGCAATCTCTTCCGCCTGCAGCGTGACTACGGTATCGAAGGTGGCCTCATCGTCGGTTTTCAGCGTTTTCCAGTATTCCACCGCGTCGGCGAAATCCTGGCCCTTCGGCGCGTGCAGGCGGCCCTGCACATAATTGAAGGTCGTCTCGTCCGGCGCGACCAGACCCGCTTTGGCGCCCATTTCGATTGCCATATTGCACAGAGTCATACGGCCTTCCATGCTCAGGTCGCGAATGGCTTCGCCGCAGAATTCGACCACGTGACCGGTACCGCCGGCGCTACCGGTTTTGCCGATGATCGCCAGCACAATGTCTTTGGCGGTAATGCCCGGCGCCGCTTTGCCACGAACTTCGATTTTCATGGTCTTCGCGCGACCCTGTTTCAGGGTCTGGGTCGCCAGCACATGCTCCACTTCGGAGGTGCCGATACCGAACGCCAGCGCGCCAAACGCGCCGTGTGTGGCGGTATGGGAGTCACCGCAAACAATGGTCATCCCCGGCAGGGTGACGCCCTGTTCCGGGCCCATGACGTGTACGATGCCCTGGAACGGGTGATTTAAGTCATACAGCTCAACGCCAAACTCTTTGCAGTTCTTAATCAGCTCCTGCATCTGAATACGGGCCATTTCGCCGGAGGCGTTGATATCTTTGGTCTGCGTTGAGACGTTGTGATCCATGGTGGCGAACGTTTTGCCCGGCTGGCGTACCGGACGACCGTGCGCGCGCAGGCCGTCAAACGCCTGCGGAGAGGTGACTTCGTGCACCAGATGGCGGTCAATATACAGCAACGGGGTTTCGTTCTGCGCTTCGTATACCACATGCGCATCAAACAATTTTTCGTATAACGTCTTCGCCATGATTACACCCCTTCCGCGACATAGCGGGCAATGATATCGCCCATTTCATCTGTACTGACCGCCGCCGTACCGCGCGCTAAGTCGCCGGTACGAATGCCTTCTTCTAACGCGCGGTTGATAGCGCGTTCAATGGCGCTCGCCGCGTCGCCGGCATCCAGGCTATAGCGCAGCAGCAGCGCCAGCGACAGGATTTGCGCAATCGGGTTGGCGATATTTTTGCCCGCGATGTCCGGCGCCGAGCCGCCCGCTGGTTCATACAGGCCAAAACCTTGCTCGTTGAGGCTGGCGGACGGCAACATGCCCATAGAGCCGGTGATCATCGCGCACTCGTCGGACAGGATGTCGCCAAACAGGTTCGAGCACAGCAGGACGTCGAACTGCGACGGATCTTTGATAAGCTGCATGGTGGCATTATCGATATACATATGCGCCAGCTCGACATCCGGATACTCTTTGCCAATCTCGTTGACGATTTCGCGCCACAAGATAGAAGACTGCAGGACGTTGGCTTTATCGATTGACGTCACTTTATGACGACGCTTGCGCGCTGATTCAAAGGCAATACGCGCGATACGCTCGATTTCAAAGCGGTGGTATACCTCAGTATCGAAAGCTTTTTCATGCTGGCCGCTGCCTTCGCGGCCCTTCGGCTGACCGAAGTAGATGCCGCCGGTCAGTTCGCGCACGCACAGAATGTCGAAGCCGTTGGCGGCGATATCGGCGCGCAGCGGGCAGAACGCTTCCAGCCCCTGATACAGTTTAGCCGGGCGCAGGTTGCTGAATAATTTGAAGTGCTTACGCAGCGGCAGCAGCGCGCCGCGTTCCGGCTGTTCGGCCGGCGGCAGATGTTCCCACTTCGGACCGCCGACGGAACCGAACAGAATCGCGTCTGCCTGCTCGCAGCCATCAACGGTGGCTTGCGGCAGCGGCATGCCCTGACGGTCGATGGCGATGCCGCCAACGTCGTACTGGCTGGTGGTGATACGCATTGAAAAACGGTTACGAACGGCTTCCAGTACTTTCATCGCCTGGTTCATCACTTCCGGGCCAATTCCATCACCCGGCAAAACGGCAATATGATAATTCTTCGACATTACACGGTTTCCTTGTTGTTCTCTTTATTCTGAGCTTGGCGTTGCAATTCTTTTTCGACTTCGGCGGCGCGCCAGATGTTGTTCAGCACGTGTACCATCGCTTTTGCTGACGATTCGACGATATCGGTCGCCAGGCCGACGCCGTGGAAGCGGCGACCGTTGTATTCCACGACGATATCAACCTGACCCAGCGCATCTTTGCCGTGACCTTTGGCGCTTAAGCCATACTTCACTAAGTCGATGTTGTAGTCCGTCACGCGGTTAATAGCCTGGTAGATAGCGTCAACCGGGCCGTTGCCGTTGGCGGCTTCGGTTTTGATGTCATCACCGCAGGCCAGCTTGATAGAGGCGGTAGCGATATCGCTCGAGCCAGACTGGACGCTGAAGTAGTCGAGACGGAAATGCTCTGGCTCTTCCTGCTGCTTATTGATGAACGCCAGCGCTTCCAGGTCGTAGTCGAAGACCTGGCCTTTTTTATCCGCCAGCTTCAGGAACGCGTCATACAGATGATCCAGGTTGTAGTCGCTCTCTTTATAGCCCATCTCTTCCATACGGTGTTTCACCGCCGCGCGACCGGAGCGTGAGGTCAGGTTCAGCTGTACCTGGTTCAGACCGATGGATTCCGGGGTCATGATTTCGTAGTTTTCGCGGTTCTTCAGCACGCCATCCTGATGAATACCGGAAGAGTGGGCGAAGGCGCCGGTGCCGACGATGGCTTTGTTAGCCGGGATAGGCATATTGCAGATTTGGCTGACGGTCTGGCTGGTACGCCAGATTTCGTGGTGATTGATGTTGGTGTGCACGTTCATAATGTCTTTGCGCACTTTGATCGCCATGATCACCTCTTCCAGCGCGCAGTTACCGGCGCGTTCGCCGATACCGTTCATCGCGCCTTCTACCTGACGCGCGCCAGCGTGGACGGCGGCGAGGGCGTTACCGACGGCGATGCCTAAATCATCATGAGTGTGGACTGAAATAATCGCTTTATCAATGTTTGGTACGCGTTCATACAGACCGCTGATGATGTTGGCGTATTCGAACGGCATGGTGTAGCCGACGGTATCCGGGATATTAATGGTCGTGGCGCCGGCGCGGATAGCCGCTTCGACGACGCGAGCCAGATCGTCGATCGGCGTACGACCTGCATCTTCACAGGAAAATTCGACGTCATCGGTATAGTTACGTGCGCGTTTCACCATGTAAATAGCGCGCTCAATGACTTCATCCAGCGTACTGCGCAACTTGGTGGCGATATGCATCGGAGACGTTGCGATGAAGGTGTGGATGCGGAACGCTTCGGCCACTTTTAAGGATTCCGCCGCCACGTCGATATCTTTCTCAACGCAGCGAGCCAGCGCGCACACGCGGCTATTTTTGATGGTGCGAGCGATGGTCTGCACCGATTCAAAATCGCCTGGGGAAGAAACCGGGAAACCGACTTCCATCACATCGACGCCCATACGTTCGAGGGCCATGGCTATCTGCAGCTTCTCTTTCACGCTCAGGCTGGCCTGTAACGCTTGTTCCCCATCACGTAAGGTCGTATCGAAAATAATGACTTTCTGGCTCATGGTTTAGATCCTTAATCTGTTGCCTGGCGCCTTGCTTCGAGCATAAAAAAACCCGCGCAATGGCGCGGGTTTAGTGTCTTGCTGGAAGATGACTTAACGCTGAACGTCGCCCAACAGCCTACCGCGCACAATGGATGCGTTTAGTAGTAGTAGGCTGGTGAAACGAGTGGTGCGAATCATGCGTCATACTCCAGTTGAAATCGATATGCTTTTAGAGTTACTGGATAGCGGTTTTGATGTCAACCCCAGGCAAGATAAAAACTGTTTTTCACCAGCCTGGTGAATTAGCTAATTGTGCTGGATTATCCCTTGTTTTACCGACGATCCTATTTGAGACATTCATCTGCCCCTGGAAAAATAAAACAATTAGAAAAATTTTTTATCATAAAGGGGATGAAAAATATGAGAGAGGGTTCCATTGTTATCTTAATGAAAGATAAGAGATTAATGGCATTCTCATTGCTGATTTTGAGGGGGTTAGACAAAAGAAAGGATAACAAAGTGTTAATTAATCGCAGGGATAAACTAGATAGTTAATTAATACTTAAATTGCAATTAACTATTGGTGGTGTTGTTTATTCCTGTGATCTATGGGTACACTTTATATCATCAAGTAAATGATATGTTTTAGGCGGGTTCCGGTGATATCCAGTGAGGTTTTTCGTCGCTACTCATAACCTTGATATATTCCTAAAATTCCATTTTGCCCTTTTGCAGATTTAATATGCATGATAAATGATATTGTCTTAATTAATTACTGCACTTTGGTAAAAGGAATTTAGCGTGACGGTGGAGTTAGATATGTTAATTGAAAATACTGAATATAAATCAGCCCCGGGACAGGAAGTCGTCAAACCACAACTGCGGATGGTGGATCTCAACCTGCTGACCGTCTTTGATGCGGTGATGCAGGAACAAAATATTACCCGTGCGGCCCATACTCTCGGGATGTCCCAACCGGCGGTGAGTAACGCGGTCTCTCGCCTTAAGGTGATGTTTAATGATGAACTGTTTGTTCGCTATGGGCGCGGCATTCAGCCAACGGCGCGGGCCTATCAGCTGTTCGGCTCGGTACGCCAGGCATTGCAACTGGTGCAAAATGAGCTGCCGGGTTCCGGCTTTGAACCACTGAGCAGCGAGCGCGTATTTAACCTCTGCGTTTGTAGCCCATTGGATAATTACTTAACCTCGCTAATATTTAATAAAGTTGGTGAAATCGCGCCAAATATTCATCTGGTCTTTAAATCAGCGCTACATCAAAACACCGAACATCAGCTGCGTTATCAGGAAATTGAATTTGTTATCGGCTATGAAGAGTTCCGTCGTCCGGAATTCGCCTGCATACCTTTATTCAAAGATGAAATGGTTCTGGTTGCCAGCCGTAAACATCCGCGTATTTCCGGGCCGTTAACGGAAGCGGATATTTATCAGGAAGAGCACGCGGTCGTCGCATTGGATCGTTATGCTTCGTTTAGCCAGCCGTGGTATGACTCCGTGGATAAACAATCCTGTATTGCCTATCAGGGTAATGCCATGGTTAGCGTATTAAACGTGGTTTCGCAAACCCACATGGTGGCGATAGCGCCACGCTGGTTAGCCAATGAATTCGCGGATAAATTAGACCTGCAGATATTACCGCTGCCGCTGAAGGTAAATAGCCGCACCTGCTTCCTTTCATGGCACGAAGCGGCCGGTCGTGATAAAGGCCATCAATGGATGGAAGAGTTACTGGCGAATATCTGCCAGCGCTAATTGTCCTCATCCACAAAGGGGAACGGAAGTTCCAGCTTATCTGAGTAAACATTAAAAAAGCAGAATATTATTCTGTTTATCACCGCGGGTTCTCGCAACCCGACGGTGAAAAATGGATGATTTTCTGCCGTAAGCCATTTTCCCCGAGTATTGGCTGTCTCATTTTTCTATTCCTGAAGCAATCCTCCATATATTTCTCCATATGCTTTCTTTTCTGCTTTTGAGACGCGCTCCAGACGCCGCCAGGCGAATTGCCTGCCTGTTGGCGAGCAGTTATGGTAATGCACAGCAAGTTGTTCACTTCAATGCGCTGCCGATGGCGGCGCATCATACGACGCGCGCGGAAAATGACTTCCGCCGTCGTGAAAACAAAAAGCCTGGAGGCAAACCATGGAGATGTTGTCAGGAGCCGAGATGGTCGTCCAATCGCTTGTCGATCAGGGCGTCAAGCAAGTATTCGGCTATCCCGGAGGCGCGGTCCTCGATATCTACGATGCATTACATACCCTCGGTGGCATAGACCATGTGCTGGTGCGCCATGAGCAGGCGGCGGTGCATATGGCTGACGGGCTGGCGCGCGCGACCGGCGAAGTCGGGGTGGTGTTGGTGACCTCCGGCCCGGGAGCGACTAACGCTATTACCGGTATCGCAACGGCTTACATGGATTCTATTCCGCTGGTCATTCTTTCCGGGCAGGTCGCCACCTCGCTGATTGGCTACGATGCCTTCCAGGAGTGCGATATGGTCGGTATCTCGCGCCCGGTGGTCAAACACAGCTTCCTGGTGAAACAGACTGAAGATATTCCCGGCATTTTAAAGAAAGCGTTCTGGCTGGCGGCCAGCGGCCGACCGGGGCCGGTAGTGGTCGATTTGCCGAAGGATATTCTCAATCCGGCGAAAAAGCTGCCTTACGTTTGGCCGGATGCGGTCAGCATGCGTTCTTACAACCCGACAACCAGCGGGCATAAAGGTCAGATCAAACGTGCGTTGCAAACGCTGGTGGCGGCGAAAAAACCGGTCGTATACGTCGGTGGCGGGGCGATCAATTCGCAGTGCGAAGCACAGCTGCGTCCCTTGGTCGAAAAGCTGAAGTTACCGGTTGTCTCTTCATTAATGGGCTTAGGCGCTTTTCCGGCGACTCATCAGCAGGCGCTTGGCATGTTGGGGATGCACGGCACCTATGAAGCCAACATGACCATGCACCATTCCGACGTTATTTTTGCAGTCGGCGTACGCTTTGACGATCGCACCACCAACAATTTGGCTAAGTATTGCCCGAACGCCACGGTGCTGCATATTGATATCGATCCCACGTCGATCTCCAAGACCGTCCCTGCGGATGTGCCGATCGTTGGCGATGCGCGGCAGGTGCTCGACCAGATGTTTGATCTGCTTGAGCAGGAAGAGAGCCAGCAGCCGCTGGATGAGATCCGCGACTGGTGGCAGCAGATCGAACAGTGGCGTTCCCGTCATTGTCTGCAATACGACACGCAAAGCGGCAAGATTAAACCACAGGCGGTAATCGAGGCTATCTGGCGCCTGACCAACGGTGATGCTTACGTGACCTCCGACGTTGGCCAGCATCAAATGTTCGCCGCGCTCTATTATCCATTCGATAAACCAAGACGTTGGATTAATTCCGGCGGCCTCGGCACGATGGGCTTTGGCCTGCCTGCGGCGCTGGGCGTGAAGATGGCGCTACCGCAAGAAACCGTTATCTGCGTGACCGGCGATGGCAGCATCCAGATGAACATTCAGGAGCTTTCCACCGCCCTGCAGTATGAACTGCCGGTGCTGGTGCTGAACCTGAATAACCGCTACCTCGGAATGGTAAAGCAGTGGCAGGATATGCTCTATTCCGGCCGCCATTCGCAGTCCTACATGGAATCGCTGCCGGACTTCGTGCGCGTCGCCGAGGCGTATGGCCACGTCGGTATTCGCATCAGCGAGCCGCAAGAGCTGGAAGCTAAACTGGCGGAAGCGCTGGAGCAGGTACGTAATAACCGTCTGGTGTTCGTTGATGTTACGGTTGATGGTAGCGAGCATGTTTACCCCATGCAGATCCGCGGCGGCGGCATGGACGAAATGTGGTTGAGCAAAACGGAGAGAACCTGATTATGCGCCGGATATTATCTGTATTACTGGAGAACGAATCGGGGGCATTATCCCGGGTGATCGGCCTCTTTTCGCAGCGCGGCTACAATATTGAAAGCCTGACGGTAGCGCCAACCGACGATCCGACGCTGTCCCGCATGACCATCCAGACGGTGGGCGACGAGAAAGCGATTGAGCAGATCGAAAAGCAGTTACATAAGCTGGTGGATGTGCTGCGGGTCAGCGAACTGGGCCAGGGCTCCCACGTCGAGCGTGAAATCATGCTGGTTAAAGTGCAGGCCAGCGGTTATGGCCGTGAAGAGGTGAAACGCAACACCGAGATATTTCGCGGGCAGATTATTGATGTGACGCCTTCTATCTATACCGTGCAGCTGGCAGGAACCAGCGATAAGCTGGATGCCTTCCTGGCCTCCTTGCGCGACGTCGCGCGCATTGTTGAAGTGGCGCGCTCCGGTGTCGTCGGCCTGTCGCGTGGTGATAAAATTATGCGCTAAACGCTGAAAAAATGACGTAAAAATAGCCCGACACAAACTGTCGGGTTATTTTTTTGCGAATTCCGTAGGAACTGTGGACGAAAGCGGTTGCCGCGCTAACTATTCTGCGTTTAGATGTTATAAAAATGGATCTCTATACTCTAATGAGTATATCTATTTAATGGTTGTTTTTTGTACTTCTTACCCAAGGGGCAATTGTGAAACTGGATGAAATCGCCCGGCTGGCCGGTGTTTCAAGAACCACCGCGAGCTATGTGATTAATGGCAAAGCGAAGCAGTATCGCGTCAGCGATAAAACGGTCGAGAAGGTGATGGCGGTGGTGCGCGAGCATAACTACCACCCGAATGCGGTCGCTGCTGGCCTGCGCGCAGGACGCACGCGTTCAATCGGTCTGGTGATCCCGGATCTCGAAAATACCAGTTATACCCGTATTGCGAACTATCTGGAGCGCCAGGCGCGTCAGCGCGGCTACCAGTTGCTGATCGCCTGCTCGGAAGATCAGCCGGATAACGAAATGCGCTGTATTGAGCATCTGCTGCAGCGTCAGGTGGATGCAATTATCGTTTCGACTTCGCTGCCGCCGGAGCACCCGTTCTATCAGCGCTGGGCGAACGATCCTTTCCCGATTGTCGCGCTCGACCGCGCGCTCGATCGTGAACACTTTACCAGCGTCGTCGGCGCCGATCAGGACGACGCCGAGATGCTTGCCGCCGAGCTGCGCAAATTCCCCGGTGACCGAGTGCTCTATCTGGGAGCGCTGCCGGAGCTGTCGGTGAGTTTCCTGCGTGAGCAGGGGTTCCGTTCGGCGTGGAAGGATGACCCGCGGGAAGTGAACTTCCTGTATGCCAACAGCTACGAACGCGAAGCTGCGGCCCATCTTTTCGAGAAATGGCTGGAAACGCATCCGATGCCGCAACTGCTGTTCACCACCTCTTTCCCGCTGCTGCAGGGTGTGATGGACGTCACGCTGCGCCGTGAAGGCAAACTGCCATCCGAACTCGCCATCGCCACCTTCGGCGATAACGAACTGCTCGATTTCCTGCAGTGTCCGGTGCTGGCGGTCGCGCAGCGTCACCGCGACGTTGCCGAGCGTGTTTTAGAGATTGTACTGGCAAGCCTGGATGAACCGCGTAAGCCAAAACCAGGCTTAAGCCGTATTCGTCGTAACCTTTATCATCGCGGAAGTTTGAATCGCCGCTGATCCATTAGCGAAAAAAGGTTAAGATTCTTCGTAGGTTATTCGCCAGATGGATCAGCATCTGGCGATATTCCATACAATTTACGTAGAGATTCGTAAATCTATTCGCTTTCAGACAAATCCCTAAACTTCTTTACGCCTTATTTTGTTTTATTCCTGAGAAAGATTTTTTTGTATCCAAATGGTGCAAGAAAATGCGCAATACCCCTTGTTAGTATTATTTTGTTACATTCATCGGAATAATTGCTGAATTAACAATCGCTTTATCCTACCTTCATCGCATCTGAGAGCGTCAGGCCGCGGCACAAGTGCTTCTCCGTCCACAACAGGCACTGTTAACGGACATCAGAATGGCCTAAAATGCCGCTCGCGTCGCAAACTGACACTTTATATTTTCCCGCTGAAGATATTTTGTCGCTTTTAACTGTTACGAGTTTGTTGGTTATTTTCTTACACGTATTCATAACGTTAATTTGCCTCGTTTGTTGGTGATTTATTCATCAGGGCTAATATCGGCTGTAAATAATGGGTTTTTGCGCTCCGTTGGCATTAGTGCTGGCTTGACAAGCTTTTCCTCCGCTCCGTAAACTCCTTTAGGTGGGAATTTGTGGGGTAAAGTGGCGAAAAGGGGTGAGGCTGGCATGTTCCGTGGAGCAACGTTAGTCAATCTCGACAGTAAAGGCCGTTTGGCCGTACCGACGCGCTACCGCGACGGGCTGATCGAGGATGCTTCTGGTCAAATGGTGTGCACCATTGACATTCATCACCCGTGCCTGCTGCTTTATCCCTTGCCTGAATGGGAAATCATCGAGCAAAAATTGTCGCGTTTGTCGAGCATGAATCCCGTTGAGCGGCGCGTACAGCGCCTGCTTTTGGGGCATGCCAGCGAATGTCAGATGGATAGCGCCGGACGATTGCTAATCGCGCCGGTGCTGCGGCAACATGCCGGGCTGACAAAAGAAGTGATGCTGGTCGGACAGTTTAATAAATTTGAACTGTGGGATGAAACGACCTGGTATCAACGGGTCAAGGAAGATATCGACGCTGAGCAGTCCGCTACCGGTGAACTGTCGGAGCGCCTGCAGGATTTGTCTTTATAAAATGATGGAAAATTTTAAACACACTACGGTACTTCTGGATGAAGCCGTTAACGGCCTGAATATTCGTCCAAATGGTATCTACATTGATGGAACCTTTGGCCGCGGTGGTCACTCGCGTCTGATCCTCTCCCAACTGGGGGCGGAAGGGCGCCTGCTGGCAATCGATCGCGACCCGACGGCTATTGCCGTTGCGCAAACCATCGATGACCCACGCTTTTCCATCGTACATGGTCCTTTCTCGCAGCTGGCTGACTACGTCGCCGAGCGCAATCTTACCGGCAAGATCGACGGTATTCTTCTCGATCTTGGCGTTTCTTCACCGCAGCTGGACGACGCGGAACGCGGGTTCTCCTTTATGCGCGATGGTCCGCTGGACATGCGCATGGATCCGACTCGCGGTCAGTCCGCCGCCGAATGGTTACAGACCGCCGAAGAAGCCGACATCGCCTGGGTCATCAAAACCTTTGGCGAGGAGCGTTTCGGTAAACGTATCGCGCGCGCGATCGTTGAGCGTAACCGCATTGAGCCGATGACCCGTACCAAAGAGCTGGCGGAAGTTATCGCGGCGGCGACGCCGGTGAAAGATAAGCACAAACATCCCGCGACCCGTACCTTCCAGGCGGTGCGCATTTGGGTGAACAGTGAACTGGAGGAGATAGAGCAGGCGCTAAAAAGCTCGCTCGGCGTGCTGGCCCCCGGTGGTCGGCTGTCGATTATCAGTTTCCATTCGCTGGAAGACCGTATTGTGAAGCGCTTTATGCGTGAGCAAAGCCGCGGTCCGCAGGTTCCAGCAGGGATCCCGATGACTGAAGAGCAGCTCAGGAAACTGGGCGGCCGTCAGTTGCGAGCACTAGGCAAGTTGATGCCGGGCGAAGAAGAGGTGGCAGAGAATCCACGCGCCCGTAGTTCAGTGCTGCGTATCGCAGAGAGGACGAACGCATGATCGGCAGAGTGACAGTAGCCTTAAGCAAAGTTAAAGGATCGTTAGGAAGCAACGAGCGCCATGCCTTGCCTGGCGTCATCGGGGACGATCTTCTGCGGTTTGGGAAGCTGCCACTCTGCCTGTTCATTTGCATCATCATAACGGCAGTGACCGTGGTGACGACGGCGCACCATACCCGTCTGTTAACCGCGCAGCGTGAACAATTAGTTCTGGAGCGTGACGCTCTGGATATTGAATGGCGCAACCTGATCCTCGAAGAGAACGCCCTTGGCGATCACAGTCGGGTTGAACGGATCGCGACAGAGAAGTTGCAGATGCAACACGTTGATCCATCACAAGAAAATATAGTGGTACAGAAATAAGGATTATTGCGACGCATGAAAGCAGCGCCGAAAACGCCAAAAGCAAAACGTCAGGAAGAACAGGCCAACTTTATCAGTTGGCGTTTTGCGTTGCTGTGCGGATGTATTTTAATCGCTCTCGCCTTCCTGCTTGGCCGCGTCGCGTGGCTGCAGGTTGTCAGCCCGGACATGCTGGTGCGTCAGGGGGATATGCGTTCCCTGCGCGTACAGGAAGTCTCCACCGCGCGCGGCATGATTACCGACCGCTCCGGCCGCCCGCTGGCGGTCAGCGTTCCGGTAAAAGCGATTTGGGCCGACCCGAAAGAGCTGCATGATGCGGGCGGTGTGACGCTCGATAACCGCTGGAAAGCGCTAGCCGATGCGCTGAATATGCCGCTGGATCAGCTGGCATCGCGCATCAACAGCAACCCGCGGATGCGTTTTATCTATCTGGCGCGTCAGGTGAACCCTGACATGGCCGACTACATCAGAAAACTGAAGCTGCCGGGGATCCATCTGCGCGAGGAGTCTCGCCGTTATTATCCGTCAGGCGAAGTAACCGCTCACCTCATTGGCTTCACCAACGTCGATAGCCAGGGGATTGAAGGGGTTGAGAAAAGCTTTGATAAATGGCTGACCGGTCAGCCGGGCGAACGTATCGTGCGTAAAGACCGCTATGGCCGCGTGATTGAAGACATTTCTTCCACCGACAGCCAGGCGGCGCATAACCTCGCGTTGAGCATCGACGAGCGCCTGCAGGCGCTGGTATATCGCGAACTGAATAATGCGGTGGCGTTCAACAAAGCGGAATCAGGCACCGCCGTTTTGGTTGACGTCAACACCGGTGAAGTGCTGGCGATGGCGAATAGCCCGTCGTACAACCCAAATAATTTCGCGGGTACCTCCAAAGATACCATGCGTAACCGCGCCATCACCGACGTATTTGAACCGGGTTCAACGGTGAAGCCGATGGTGGTGATGACGGCGCTGCAGCGCGGCATCGTCAATGAAAATACCGTGCTGAATACCATTCCATATCGAATTAACGGCCACGAAATCAAAGACGTGGCGCGCTACAGCGAATTGACCCTGACCGGGGTGCTACAGAAGTCGAGTAACGTCGGCGTTTCTAAGCTGGCGTTAGCGATGCCGTCCTCAGCGTTAGTAGATACTTACTCACGTTTTGGGCTTGGAAAGGCGACCAATTTGGGGTTGGTCGGAGAACGCAGTGGCTTATATCCTCAAAAACAACGGTGGTCTGACATAGAGAGGGCCACCTTTTCTTTCGGCTACGGGCTAATGGTAACTCCGTTACAGTTAGCGCGAGTCTACGCAACGATTGGCAGCTATGGCATCTATCGCCCGCTGTCGATTACCAAAGTTGATCCACCGGTTCCGGGCGAGCGCGTGTTCCCGGACTCGCTCGTTCGTACCGTCGTTCACATGATGGAAAGCGTAGCGCTTCCCGGCGGCGGCGGCGTGAAAGCGGCGATTAAAGGCTATCGCATCGCCATTAAAACCGGTACGGCGAAAAAAGTGGGGCCGGATGGCCGCTACATCAACAAATATATTGCTTACACCGCAGGCGTTGCGCCCGCCAGCCACCCGCGTTTCGCGCTGGTGGTGGTGATCAACGACCCGCAGGCAGGTAAATACTACGGTGGCGCCGTTTCCGCGCCGGTATTCGGTGCCATCATGGGCGGCGTACTGCGCACCATGAACATCGAACCGGATGCGCTGGCAACGGGCGAAAAAAGTGAATTTGTGATTAATCAAGGCGAGGGAACAGGTGGCAGATCGTAATTTGCGCGACCTTCTCGCTCCGTGGGTGCCAAATGCGCCGGAGCGAATTCTGCGAGAGATGACGCTGGACAGCCGCGTGGCGGCGTCCGGCGACCTCTTTGTCGCGGTACAGGGTCATCAGGCGGACGGGCGTCGTTATATCCCGCAGGCGATAGCGCAAGGTGTTGCTGCCATTATTGCTGAGGCGCAGGGCGAGGCCGCAGACGGCGAAGTTCGCGAGATGCACGGCGTGCCGGTCATCTACCTTAGCCAACTGAACGAGCGGTTATCCGCGCTGGCCGGGCGTTTTTATCATCAACCTTCGCAGCAGATGCGCCTGGTGGGCGTTACCGGTACTAACGGTAAAACCACCACGACTCAACTGCTTGCGCAGTGGGCGAAACTGCTCGGCGAAACCAGCGCGGTGATGGGTACCGTCGGTAACGGCCTGCTGGATAAAGTGGTGCCAACCGAAAACACCACCGGCTCTGCGGTTGATGTTCAGCACGTGCTTTCCGGTCTGGTAGGGCAGGGGGCGACTTTCGGCGCGATGGAAGTCTCTTCTCACGGGCTGGTTCAGCACCGCGTGGCGGCGCTGCAGTTTGCCGCCTCGGTGTTTACCAACCTGAGCCGTGACCACCTCGACTACCATGGCGACATGGAACATTACGAAGCGGCGAAATGGCTGCTCTATTCCACCCACCATTGCGGCCAGGCCATCGTCAACGCTGACGATGAAGTGGGGCGTCGCTGGCTGGCGAAACTGCCGGATGCGGTGGCGGTGTCGATGGAAGATCATATCAATCCGAACTGCCACGGCCGCTGGCTGAAGGCGACCGCGGTCAACTATCACGACAGCGGCGCGACCATTCAGTTTGACTCGAGCTGGGGCAAGGGCGAAATCGAAAGCCGCCTGATGGGCGCTTTTAACGTCAGCAACCTGCTGCTGGCGTTGGCGACGCTGCTGGCGCTGGGCTATCCGCTGGCGGACCTGTTGAAAACCTCTTCGCGTTTACAGCCGGTGTGCGGCCGCATGGAAGTGTTCAGCGCGCCGGGCAAACCGACCGTGGTGGTCGATTACGCCCATACGCCTGACGCGCTGGAAAAGGCGCTGCAGGCCGCGCGTCTGCACTGTAGCGGCAAGCTGTGGTGCGTCTTCGGCTGCGGCGGCGACCGCGACAAGGGCAAACGCCCGCTGATGGGCGCTATCGCGGAAGAGTTTGCCGATATCGTGGTCGTTACCGACGATAACCCGCGTACCGAAGAGCCGCGGGCGATTATTAACGACATTCTGGCCGGCATGCTTGATGCCGGGCAGGTGAAGGTGATGGAAGGCCGCGCGGAAGCGGTGACCAGCGCGGTGATGCAGGCGAAAGCGAACGACGTTGTGCTGGTCGCGGGCAAAGGCCACGAAGACTATCAGATAGTCGGCAACCGCCGTCTGGATTACTCCGACCGCGTTACCGTCGCGCGTCTGCTGGGAGCGGTAGCATGATTCGCTTTACATTAAGCCAGCTCGCCGATATCACCCGCGGCGAACTGCAGGGTAGCGATATCGCTATCGATGACGTGACGTCCGATACCCGCAAAGTCACGGCGGGTTGCCTGTTTGTGGCGCTGAAAGGCGAACGTTTCGACGCGCATGATTTTGCCGAACAAGCGAAAGCGGCGGGCGCTGGCGCGCTGCTGGTTAGCCGCCAACTGGCCTGCGATTTACCGCAGGTCGTAGTGAAAGATACCCGCCTGGCTTTTGGCGAGTTAGCGGCCTGGGTGCGTCAGCAGGTGCCGACCCGCGTGGTGGCGCTCACCGGTTCGTCCGGTAAGACCTCGGTCAAAGAGATGACCGCGGCGATCCTCAGCCAGTGCGGTAATACGCTGTATACCGCCGGTAACCTGAATAACGATATCGGGGTACCGATGACGCTGCTGCGTCTGAACAAAGATCACCAGTATGCGGTGATTGAACTTGGCGCCAACCACCAGGGCGAAATCGCCTGGACCGTCAGCCTGACGCGTCCGGAAGCGGCGCTGGTCAACAACCTCGCCGCCGCGCACCTCGAAGGCTTCGGCTCGCTGGCGGGCGTGGCAAAAGCCAAGGGCGAAATCTTCACCGGCCTGCCGCAAAACGGCATCGCGATTTTGAATGCCGACAATAACGACTGGCTGAACTGGCAGAGCGTGATTGGCGATCGCAAAGTGTGGCGCTTCTCGCCGAACGCGGCGAACAGCGACTTCACGGCGACCAATGTTCATATCACCAGTCATGGCACCGAATTTACGCTGCAGACCCCGTTCGGCAACGTCGACGTACTGCTGCCGCTGCCGGGGCGCCATAACATCGCTAACGCGCTGGCGGCAACTTCTCTGGCGATGGCGGTAGGCGCCGATCTGGCCGCGGTGAAAGCTGGGCTGGCGCAGCTGCAAGCGGTGCCGGGACGTCTGTTCCCGATCCAACTGGCGGAAAACCAGCTGCTGCTGGATGACTCCTACAACGCCAACGTCGGTTCGATGACCGCCGCGGTACAGGTGCTGGCGGAAATGCCGGGCTTCCGGGCGATGGTGGTCGGCGATATGGCTGAACTCGGCGCGGAAAGCGCGGCCTGTCATCGCGAAGTGGGCGAAGCGGCGAAAGCGGCGGGCCTGGATTGCGTGCTCAGCGTCGGTTCACTGAGCGCGGATATCAGCAGCGCCAGCGGCGTGGGCGAACATTTTAACGATAAAGCCGCCGTGGTAGCTCGCCTGCGCGAGCTGCTGGCAGAGCATAAAATCATGACCATTTTAGTGAAGGGTTCACGTAGTGCCGCTATGGAAGAGGTAGTACGCGCATTACAGGAGATTGCGACATGTTAGTATGGCTGGCCGAACATCTGGTCAAATATTATTCCGGCTTTAACGTCTTTTCCTATCTGACGTTTCGCGCCATCGTCAGCCTGCTGACCGCGCTGTTCATCTCGTTGTGGATGGGCCCGCGTATGATCGCCCGTCTGCAAAAACTGTCCTTCGGTCAGGTCGTTCGTAACGACGGCCCGGAGTCCCACTTCAGCAAACGCGGGACCCCGACCATGGGCGGGATTATGATCCTCACCGCGATTACCGTTTCCGTCCTGCTGTGGGCTTATCCGTCAAATCCATACGTCTGGTGCGTGCTGACGGTATTAATCGGCTACGGCATCATCGGGTTTGTCGATGATTACCGTAAAGTCGTGCGTAAAGACACCAAGGGCCTGATTGCCCGCTGGAAGTATTTCTGGATGTCGGTAATCGCGCTGGGCGTGGCGTTCGCGCTGTATCTGGCGGGGAAAGACACCCCGGCGACCGAGCTGGTAGTGCCGTTCTTTAAAGATGTGATGCCGCAGCTGGGACTGTTCTACATCCTGCTGGCTTACTTCGTTATCGTCGGTACCGGCAATGCGGTCAACCTCACCGACGGCCTCGACGGCCTGGCGATTATGCCTACCGTCTTCGTCGCCGCCGGCTTTGCGCTGGTAGCGTGGGCCACCGGTAACATGAACTTCGCCAACTACCTGCATATTCCTTATCTGCGTCACGCCGGCGAGCTGGTTATCGTCTGCACGGCGATTGTCGGCGCGGGCCTGGGCTTCTTGTGGTTCAACACCTACCCGGCGCAGGTCTTTATGGGCGACGTCGGTTCACTGGCGCTCGGCGGCGCGCTGGGCATTATCGCCGTACTGCTGCGTCAGGAGTTCCTGCTGGTGATTATGGGCGGCGTTTTCGTCGTGGAAACCTTGTCGGTGATCCTGCAGGTCGGCTCGTTCAAGCTGCGCGGCCAGCGCATCTTCCGTATGGCGCCGATTCACCACCACTATGAACTGAAAGGCTGGCCGGAACCACGCGTTATCGTGCGCTTCTGGATTATTTCGCTGATGCTGGTGCTGATTGGCCTGGCGACGCTGAAGGTACGTTAATCATGGCAGATTATCAGGGTAAAAAAGTCGTCATTATTGGGCTGGGCATGACCGGCCTGTCATGCGTGGACTTTTTCATGGCGCGCGGCGTAATTCCGCGCGTGATGGATACCCGCGTCGCCCCTGCCGGGCTTGATAAGCTGCCGGAAGCCGTTGAGCGCCACGTGGGCGGCCTTAACGACGACTGGCTGCTGGCGGCGGATCTGATTGTCGCAAGCCCGGGGATTGCTCTGGCGCACCCTTCACTGAGCGCGGCGGCGGATGCCGGCGTGGAAATCGTCGGCGATATCGAGCTGTTTTGCCGCGAGGCGCAGGCGCCGATTATCGCCATTACCGGCTCTAACGGAAAAAGCACTGTTACTACCCTGGTGGGCGAGATGGCGAAGGCGGCGGGCGTGAATGTCGGCGTTGGCGGCAATATCGGCCTGCCGGCGCTGATGCTGCTGGATCCGGCGCGCGAACTGTACGTGCTTGAACTTTCCAGCTTCCAGCTGGAGACCACCTCCAGCCTGAAAGCCGTCGCGGCCACCATCCTCAACGTGACTGAGGATCATATGGACCGCTATCCGCTGGGGCTGCAGCAGTACCGCGCGGCGAAACTGCGGGTCTATGAAAATGCTAAAACCTGCGTGGTGAATGCCGATGATGCGCTGACCATGCCGGTACGCGGCGCTGACGAACGCTGCGTCAGCTTCGGCGTCGATGTCGGCGACTATCACCTTAACCGCCAGCAGGGCGAAACCTGGCTGCGGGTGAAGGGTGAGAAAGTGCTGAACGTGAAAGAAATGACCATCAGCGGCCAGCACAACTACAGCAATGCCCTGGCGGCGCTGGCGCTGGCGGATGCCGTGGGCTTGCCGCGCGCCAGTAGCCTGAAGGCGCTGACTACCTTCACCGGCCTGGCGCACCGCTTCCAGCTGGCGCTGGAGCATAACGGCGTGCGTTGGATCAATGACTCCAAGGCGACCAACGTCGGCAGTACCGAGGCGGCGCTGAACGGCCTGCATCTCGACGGTACGCTGTATCTGCTGTTGGGCGGCGACGGTAAATCCGCCGACTTCACGCCGCTGAAGCGCTATCTTGGCGGCGAGAACGTTCGTCTGTACTGCTTCGGCCGCGACGGCGCTCAACTGGCGGCGCTGCGTCCGGAAATCGCGGTACAAACCGAAACCATGGAACAGGCGATGCGGCAAATCGCTTCGCAGGTTAAAACAGGCGATATGGTCTTACTGTCGCCGGCCTGCGCGAGCCTGGACCAGTTTAAAAACTTTGAACAACGGGGTGATGTCTTTACCCGTCTGGCGAAGGAGTTAGGTTGATGCGTTTCTCTCTCCCACGCCTGAGAATGCCACAGCTGGGCCTGCCCCGGTTGAAGCTGCCGCGACTGCCGGGGATGTTTATTTTCGCCTGGCTGTTCGCCGCGCTGAAAGGTTGGGTGATGGGCTCGCGCCCGAAAGATAACGATAGCCTGGTCATGTATGACCGGATGCTGCTGTGGCTGACCTTCGGCCTGGCGGCTATCGGTTTTATCATGGTGACCTCGGCCTCGATGCCGGTCGGACAGCGCCTGGCGAACGATCCGTTCCTGTTTGCTAAGCGTGATGGTTTGTATATTGTGCTGGCTTTCGCGCTGGCGATGATTACGCTCCGTCTGCCGATGGAGTTCTGGCAGCGCCACAGTACCGCGATGCTGATCGCCTCGATTGTGATGCTGCTGATCGTACTGGTGGTGGGGAGCTCGGTTAACGGCGCCTCGCGTTGGATCGCGCTCGGGCCGCTGCGCATTCAGCCAGCGGAGTTTACCAAGCTATCGCTGTTCTGCTACATCGCCAACTATCTGGTGCGTAAAGCGGATGAGGTGCGTAACAACCTGCGCGGCTTCTTAAAACCGATGGGCGTGATTTTCGTACTGGCGATTCTGCTGCTGGCGCAGCCTGACCTCGGTACGGTAGTCGTACTGTTCGTGACCACGCTGGCGATGTTGTTCCTGGCCGGCGCGAAACTCTGGCAGTTCATCGCCATTATCGGCATGGGGATCTCGGCGGTGGTGCTGCTGATCCTCGCCGAACCGTATCGTATTCGCCGCGTCACCTCCTTCTGGAACCCGTGGGAAGACCCGTTTGGCAGCGGCTATCAGCTGACCCAATCGCTGATGGCCTTTGGCCGCGGCGAGATGTGGGGGCAGGGCCTCGGCAACTCGGTGCAGAAACTGGAGTATTTGCCGGAAGCGCACACCGACTTTATCTTCGCCATTATCGGCGAAGAACTCGGTTATATCGGTGTGGTACTCGCGCTTTTAATGGTATTCTTCGTCGCCTTTCGCGCCATGTCGATTGGCCGCAAAGCGCTGGAGATTGACCACCGCTTCTCCGGCTTTTTGGCCTGTGCTATCGGCGTGTGGTTTAGCTTCCAGGCGTTGGTTAACGTCGGGGCGGCGGCGGGAATGCTGCCGACCAAAGGTCTGACCCTGCCATTGATTAGTTATGGTGGGTCCAGTCTGCTGATTATGTCGACGGCCATTATGTTTTTATTGCGAATAGATTATGAAACGCGCCTCGAGAAAGCGCAGGCGTTTACACGGGGTGTTCGATGAGCGGTCAGGAAAAGCGGTTAATGGTGATGGCGGGCGGCACTGGCGGACATGTGTTCCCGGGGCTGGCGGTCGCGCACCATTTAATGGACCAGGGCTGGCAGGTTCGCTGGCTCGGCACCGCCGATCGTATGGAAGCGGATTTAGTGCCGAAACACGGCATTGATATCGATTTTATTCGCATCTCCGGCCTGCGCGGCAAAGGGATAAAAGCGCAACTGTTAGCGCCGGTGCGGATCTTCAACGCCTGGCGGCAGGCGCGGGCGATCATGAAGCGTTTCCAGCCGGATGTGGTGCTGGGCATGGGCGGTTATGTTTCCGGGCCTGGCGGTCTGGCGGCATGGTCGCTCGGGATCCCTGTGGTGCTGCATGAACAAAACGGGATTGCCGGCCTGACCAATAAATGGCTGGCGAAGATTGCGAAGAAAGTGATGCAGGCGTTTCCCGGCGCCTTCCCGCACGCAGATGTCGTGGGGAATCCGGTGCGTACTGACGTTCTCGCGCTACCGCTGCCGGGACAGCGTCTGGTGGGCCGGCAGGGGCCGATTCGCGTGCTGGTGGTCGGCGGCTCTCAGGGCGCGCGCGTGCTGAACCAGACTATGCCGCAGGTGGCCGCGAAGCTCGGCGATGCGGTGACCATCTGGCATCAGAGCGGGAAAGGCGGCATGGATACCGTGCGCCAGGCGTACGCCGCCGCCGGTCAGCCACAGCATAAAGTGACTGAGTTTATTGATGATATGGCGGCAGCCTATGCGTGGGCCGATGTGGTTGTTTGTCGTTCCGGCGCGCTGACGGTCAGCGAAATCGCTGCCGCAGGTTTACCGGCATTGTTCGTCCCGTTCCAGCACAAAGATCGTCAGCAGTACTGGAATGCGCTGCCGCTGGAAAAAGCCGGCGCGGCGAAAATTCTCGAACAACCCGAGTTCACGGCGGATGCCGTGGCGGCCACTCTGGCCGGTTGGGATCGGGAAACCCTGATGGATATGGCGGAACGAGCGCGTGGCGCTTCGATTCCGGATGCTACCGAGCGGGTAGCGGAAGAGGTCAGCGCCGTAGCTTTGGCGCGCTAATCGCGGTGATTTTCACCGCCCGAATAAAGAAGTTGATGGCGTAAAGAATGAATACACAAGATTTGGCAAAACTGCGTTCCATAGTGCCCGAGATGCGTCGCGTCCGGCACATTCACTTTGTCGGCATCGGCGGTGCCGGTATGGGCGGTATTGCCGAAGTGTTGGCGAATGAAGGCTACCAGATTAGCGGCTCCGATCTTGCGCCGAATCCGGTGACTCAGCAGCTGTCGCAGCTTGGCGCCACCATTTATTTCAACCATCGCCCGGAGAACGTGCGCGATGCCAGCGTTGTCGTGGTGTCCAGCGCGATCTCCGCGGATAACCCGGAAATCGTCGCCGCGCACGAAGCGCGCATTCCGGTGATCCGCCGCGCGGAAATGCTGGCGGAACTCATGCGTTTCCGTCACGGGATTGCGATTGCCGGTACTCACGGCAAAACCACCACCACCGCGATGGTATCCAGCATTTACGCCGAGGCCGGCCTCGATCCGACCTTCGTCAACGGCGGGCTGGTGAAGGCGGCGGGCGTGCATGCCCGTCTTGGCCATAGCCGCTATCTGATTGCGGAAGCGGACGAGAGCGATGCGTCGTTCCTGCATCTGCAGCCGATGGTCGCCATTGTGACCAACATCGAAGCTGACCATATGGATACCTATCATGGCGACTTCGAGAACCTGAAGCAGACCTTTATTAACTTCCTGCACAACCTGCCGTTCTACGGGCGCGCGGTGATGTGCGTGGATGACCCGGTGATTCGTGAACTGCTGCCGCGCGTCGGCCGCCAAATCACCACCTATGGTTTTAGCGATGACGCCGACGTACGCATTGAAGAGTATCGTCAGGTCGGCGCGCAGGGCCATTTCCGCCTGGTACGCCAGGACAAAGAGGTCATGCAGGTGACGCTGAACGCGCCGGGTCGCCACAATGCGCTTAACGCTGCCGCGGCCGTTGCCGTCGCGACGGAAGAGGGCATTGAAGACGAGGCGATTCTGCGAGCCTTAGAAAGTTTCCAGGGCACCGGCCGCCGCTTCGACTTCCTTGGCGAATATCCGCTGGCGGAAGTCAACGGCAAGAGCGGTAGCGCGATGCTGATCGACGATTACGGTCATCACCCGACGGAAGTCGACGCCACTATCAAAGCGGCGCGTGCCGGCTGGCCGGATAAAAATCTGGTGATGGTATTCCAGCCGCACCGTTATACCCGTACTCGCGATCTGTACGATGATTTCGCCAACGTGCTGACCCAGGTCGATGCGCTGCTGATGCTGGATGTGTATCCGGCGGGCGAAGCGCCGATCCCAGGCGCCGATAGCCGCTCGCTGTGCCGTACGATCCGCGGTCGCGGCAAAGTTGACCCGATTCTGGTTTCCGATCCGGCGCAGGCCGCGGAGATGCTGGCGTCGGTATTGACCGGCGACGATCTGGTGCTGGTGCAGGGCGCCGGCAACATAGGAAAAATCGCACGTCACCTGGCTGAAATCAAACTGGTACCGCAAAAAACGGAGGAGGACCGCCATGGCTGATAAAATCGCGGTTCTCTTCGGCGGAACCTCCGCTGAACGTGAAGTCTCGCTGAATTCAGGCGCGGCGGTGTTGGCCGGGCTGCGTGAAGGCGGGGTGGATGCCCACCCGGTCGATCCGCGCGACGTTGATATCACCCAGCTAAAAAACATGGGCTTTCAGAAAGCGTTTATTGCCCTGCACGGGCGCGGCGGCGAAGATGGCACGCTGCAAGGCCTTCTTGAGCTCATTCAACTGCCGTACACCGGTAGTGGCGTAATGGCTTCCGCCATTTCGATGGATAAACTGCGCAGCAAATTACTGTGGCAGGGGGCGGGATTACCGGTCGCGCCGTGGGTTGCATTGACCCGCGCCCAGTTCAACGCAGGACTTTCTGCTGGCGTTAGTGAGCAGATTGCGGCGCTGGGGCTGCCGGTTATCATCAAGCCGAGCCGCGAAGGGTCCAGCGTCGGCATGTCGAAAGTTAGCGAAAGTTGTGCAATGCAGGATGCATTGGCGCTGGCTTTTCAGCATGATGATGAAGTTCTGATTGAGAAATGGCTTAGTGGCCCGGAATTTACCGTCGCTATCGTCGGTGAAGAAATTTTACCGTCAATTCGTATCCAGGCGGCTGGAACCTTCTATGATTATGAGGCGAAGTATCTCTCTGATGAGACGCAATATTTCTGCCCTGGTTTTGAGGAACCTGCCCGCGAGACAGAAATCCAGAGCCTGGTGCTTAAAGCCTGGAATGTTCTGGGTTGCAAAGGATGGGGACGTATTGACGTGATGCTGGACAGCGATGGCCAGTTTTATCTGCTGGAAGCGAACACCTCACCGGGGATGACCAGCCATAGTCTGGTGCCGATGGCGGCCCGCCAGGCGGGGATGAGCTTCTCGCAGCTTGTTGTACGAATTCTGGACCTGGCGGGGTGATATGTCGCAGGCGGCGCTGAATACGCGGAACCAGGAAGAAGAGTCGATTGCTTCTTCGCGTCGGAATAATGGAACCCGGCTGGCAGGTATCGTTTTCCTGCTGGCGGTGTTGTGTACCGTGTTGGTCAGCGGATGGATGGTTCTTGGATGGATGGAAGATGCGCAGCGTCTGCCGTTGTCGAAAATGGTCGTCACCGGCGAACGTCACTACACGCGTAACGATGATATCCGTCAGGCTATTCTGGCGTTGGGCTCGCCGGGCACTTTTATGACTCAGGACGTCAATATCATCCAGAGTCAAATTGAGCGCCTGCCGTGGATTAAACAGGCGAGCGTAAGAAAACAATGGCCCGATGAATTGAAGATTCATCTGGTTGAATATGTGCCGATTGCGCGCTGGAATGATCAACATATGGTAGACGTCGAAGGAAATTCTTTCAGCGTGCCGGCGGATCGTACCAGCAAACAGAACTTACCGATGTTATACGGCCCTGAAGGCAGCGAAAATGAAGTGCTGCAGGGATACCGCGACATGGGGCAGGTGCTGGCAAAGAATAAGTTCACGTTGAAAGTGGCGGCAATGACCGCGCGTCGCTCCTGGCAGTTGACGCTTAATAACGATATTAAGCTCAACCTTGGCCGCGGCGACACCATGAAACGGCTTCAGCGCTTTATGGAACTCTACCCGGTTCTTCAGCAGCAGGCACAGACCGACGGCAAACGGATAAGCTACGTTGATTTGCGCTATGACTCGGGTGCGGCGGTAGGTTGGGTACCTGCTCCCGTAGAGGAAAATAATCAACAACAGAATCAGGCACAGGCAGAACAACGATGATCAAGGCGACGGACAGAAAACTGGTAGTTGGACTGGAGATTGGCACCGCGAAGGTTGCCGCTTTAGTAGGGGAAGTTCTGCCCGACGGTATGATTAATATCATTGGCGTGGGCAGTTGCCCATCGCGCGGCATGGATAAAGGCGGGGTGAATGACCTCGAGTCGGTAGTGAAATGCGTACAGCGCGCTATCGACCAGGCTGAACTGATGGCCGATTGCCAGATCTCATCAGTGTATCTGGCGCTTTCAGGCAAGCATATTAGCTGTCAAAATGAGATTGGCATGGTGCCTATCTCCGAAGAAGAGGTGACGCAGGATGACGTGGAAAACGTCGTTCATACCGCGAAATCGGTACGCGTACGCGACGAGCATCGCGTACTGCACGTCATCCCGCAGGAATACGCCATCGACTACCAGGAAGGTATTAAAAACCCGGTAGGGTTATCCGGCGTGCGTATGCAGGCGAAGGTACATCTGATTACCTGCCATAACGATATGGCGAAAAACATTGTTAAAGCGGTTGAACGTTGTGGTCTGAAAGTTGACCAACTTATTTTCGCCGGTTTAGCGGCCAGTTATTCCGTATTAACGGAAGACGAACGTGAGCTGGGTGTCTGCGTAGTGGACATCGGCGGTGGTACAATGGATATCGCCGTGTATACCGGCGGCGCGCTGCGTCACACCAAAGTGATCCCTTACGCGGGCAACGTGGTGACCAGCGACATCGCCTATGCCTTCGGTACGCCGCCGAGCGACGCCGAAGCCATCAAGGTTCGTCACGGTTGCGCATTAGGTTCAATCGTCGGTAAAGACGAAAACGTGGAAGTACCGAGCGTGGGCGGACGTCCGCCGCGTAGCCTGCAGCGTCAGACGCTGGCAGAGGTGATTGAACCGCGTTATACCGAACTGCTCAATCTGGTTAACGAAGAAATCCTGCAGCTGCAGGAACAGCTCCGTCAGCAAGGGGTCAAACACCATCTGGCGGCGGGGATTGTTTTAACCGGCGGCGCCGCGCAAATCGAAGGCCTGGCGGCCTGCGCGCAGCGCGTGTTCCATACGCAGGTACGCATTGGCGCGCCGCTGAACATTACCGGTTTAACGGATTACGCTCAGGAGCCGTATTATTCGACGGCGGTTGGGCTGCTGCACTACGGAAAAGAGTCACATCTCAGTGGTGAAGCAGAAGTCGAAAAACGCGTGACGGCGTCAGTGGGCTCGTGGATTAAGCGACTCAACAGCTGGCTGCGAAAAGAGTTTTAATTTTTTAAGAGAACGCAGACAATTAGCGTTCTCAGGCGACAGGCACAAGACGGAGAGAAACTATGTTTGAACCTATGGAACTGACCAACGACGCGGTGATTAAAGTCATCGGCGTCGGTGGCGGCGGCGGTAATGCCGTTGAACACATGGTGCGCGAGCGCATTGAGGGTGTTGAATTCTTCGCGGTGAACACCGATGCGCAGGCGCTGCGTAAAACGGCTGTTGGCCAGACTATCCAGATCGGTAGCGGTATTACCAAAGGTCTGGGTGCAGGCGCGAACCCGGAAGTTGGCCGCAATGCGGCTGACGAAGACCGTGAAGCGCTGCGCGCTGCGCTTGATGGCGCGGACATGGTCTTTATCGCGGCGGGTATGGGCGGCGGTACCGGTACCGGTGCGGCGCCAGTGGTCGCGGAAGTGGCGAAGGATCTGGGTATCCTGACCGTTGCGGTCGTCACTAAGCCATTTAATTTCGAAGGCAAGAAGCGCATGGCGTTTGCTGAGCAGGGGATCACCGAGCTGTCCAAGCACGTTGACTCACTGATCACCATCCCGAACGACAAGCTGCTGAAAGTACTGGGTCGCGGTATCTCTCTGCTCGACGCTTTCGGCGCGGCGAACGACGTACTGAAAGGCGCGGTGCAGGGTATTGCCGAACTGATTACCCGTCCGGGTCTGATGAACGTCGACTTCGCGGACGTTCGTACCGTGATGTCGGAAATGGGCTACGCAATGATGGGCTCCGGCGTGGCGAGCGGTGAAGACCGTGCGGAAGAAGCGGCTGAAATGGCTATCTCTTCTCCGCTGCTGGAAGATATCGATCTGTCCGGCGCGCGCGGCGTACTGGTCAACATCACCGCTGGCTTCGACCTGCGTCTGGATGAGTTCGAGACCGTCGGTAACACTATCCGCGCCTTTGCTTCGGATAACGCGACCGTGGTTATCGGTACCTCTCTGGACCCGGATATGAACGATGAACTGCGTGTAACCGTTGTTGCCACCGGTATCGGTATGGACAAGCGTCCGGAAATTACCCTGGTGACCAACAAACAGGTACAGCAGCCGGTAATGGATCGCTACCAGCAGCACGGTATGGCTCCATTAACTCAAGAGCAGAAACCGGTCGCGAAAGTGGTGAACGACAATACGCCGCAAACCGCGAAAGAGCCGGATTATCTGGATATTCCAGCTTTCCTGCGTAAGCAAGCCGATTAAGAATTGGCTGGAAGTTGGGCATCTGCGCTCTTTGTGCTAAACTGCCCTGCCGAATGTATAGTACACTTCGGTTGGATAGGTAACTTGGCGAGATTATACGATGATCAAACAAAGGACTCTTAAACGTATTGTTCAGGCGACTGGTGTCGGTTTGCATACCGGCAAGAAAGTCACGCTGACTTTACGCCCTGCGCCGGCAAATACCGGGGTCATCTATCGTCGCACCGACTTGAATCCACCGGTTGATTTTCCGGCTGATGCCAAATCTGTGCGTGATACCATGCTCTGTACTTGCCTGGTGAACGAGCATGACGTGCGGATTTCTACAGTCGAGCACTTAAATGCTGCACTGGCTGGCCTGGGCATCGACAACATTATTGTTGAAGTCGATGCGCCGGAAATCCCGATTATGGACGGTAGCGCCGCTCCGTTCGTTTATCTGTTGCTGGATGCCGGCATCGATGAACTGAACAGCGCCAAGAAATTTGTGCGTATCAAAGAGACGGTTCGCGTTGAAGATGGCGACAAATGGGCTGAGTTTAAGCCGTACAATGGTTTTTCGTTGGACTTTACCATCGACTTTAACCATCCGGCGATTGACTCCAGCACCCAACGCTATGCGCTGAACTTCTCGGCCGATGCGTTCATGCGTCAGATTAGCCGTGCTCGTACTTTCGGTTTCATGCGTGATATCGAATATCTGCAGTCCCGTGGCCTGTGCCTGGGCGGCAGCTTCGATTGTGCCATCGTTGTTGACGATTATCGCGTACTGAACGAAGACGGTCTGCGCTTTGAAGATGAGTTTGTACGCCACAAAATGCTGGATGCGATCGGTGATCTGTTTATGTGTGGTCACAACATTATCGGCGCATTCACGGCGTTCAAATCCGGTCACGCGTTAAATAACAAACTGCTGCAGGCTGTTCTGGCAAAACAGGAAGCCTGGGAGTATGTGACCTTCGAAGACGACGCAAAACTGCCGCTGGCATTCCGCGCACCGTCAATGGTTCTGGCGTAAGCCTGACCATTCAGTAAATTCGACTGGTAACCTGGTACTCTCTCCGTCCAGGGAACCAGTCGTTTTTCTTTTTAGCCTCCCCAAACCGCTTTTCACTGCGTTTCGCTGGCAATAACCTGTGCGCGTTCGCTGCTTTATTAAGCGTTTTACCGCAGCATTAGCGTTCATTCCTGCTGTCTCGGCGCGGTATTAATGTTAGTATTTGGGCGCAAAATTTTTCTCTGGGTTGCTTTATCCTGTCGATTTCAGGCTGTACTGCGAAGACCGCCAATAAAATGGACCGCCTGAAAGGACGCAGGAATACCAACTAAAGGTAAAGAAAGTGAGTGGATTGCTGACGCGTTGGCGACAGTTTGGCAGACGGTATTTTTGGCCGCATCTCCTGTTGGGGATGGTCGCGGCTAGCCTCGGCCTGCCTGCGCTTAACAACAGCCACGAAACCACTACGCCGGCGAAAGCCACGGCCAGCAACCATAACCCGAATAAAGTTAACTTCTCCCAGCTGGCGCTGCTGGAGGCCAACCGTCGGCCGAACTTTACCGTCGATTACTGGCATCAGCATGCGATTCGCACCGTCATTCGCCATCTGTCGTTCGCGATGGCGCCGCAGGCTTTGCCGGTGGCGGAAGAATCGTCGCCGCTTCAGGCTCAGCATCTGGCCCTGCTCGATACGCTCAGCGCGCTGCTGACCCAGGACAGCAGACCGCCAGTGGTTATCCGCCAGGCAGCTTATATCCCTTCCTCTTATTCTGTCTTCCGCGTCAGCGCCTGGATAAGCCAGGTAGCGGGGATCCGCGCAGGGCCTCAACGTCTCAGCTGAAAATAAACACGGACCATCCTATTTTTTTACTCCGCACCGCGGGGCGTTTGAGATTTTATTATGCTAATTAAAATGTTAACTAAGGTGTTCGGTAGCCGTAACGACCGTACGCTGCGTCGTATGCGCAAAGTCGTCAATATCATCAACGGTATGGAACCGGCGATGGAAAAGCTCTCTGATGATGAGCTGAAAGCCAAAACCGGAGAATTCCGCGCGCGTCTGGAGAAAGGTGAAAGCCTGGAAAGCCTGATCCCGGAAGCTTTTGCCGTGGTGCGCGAAGCGAGTAAACGCGTCTTCGGTATGCGCCACTTCGACGTGCAGCTGCTGGGCGGTATGGTACTGAACGACCGCTGCATCGCGGAAATGCGTACTGGTGAAGGTAAAACCCTGACCGCGACCCTGCCTGCCTACCTTAACGCGCTGACCGGTAAAGGCGTTCACGTCGTTACCGTCAACGACTATCTGGCGCAGCGTGACGCCGAAAACAACCGTCCGCTGTTCGAATTCCTCGGTATGAGCGTGGGCATCAATATGTCCGGCCTGCCTGCGCCGGCGAAGCGTGAAGCCTACGCGGCCGACATCACCTACGGTACCAACAACGAATACGGCTTCGATTATCTGCGCGATAACATGGCGTTCAGTCCGGAAGAGCGCGTACAGCGTAAACTGCACTATGCGCTGGTGGATGAGGTGGACTCCATCCTGATCGACGAAGCGCGTACCCCGCTTATCATTTCCGGCCCGGCTGAAGACAGCTCCGAAATGTATCGCAAGGTGAACAAAATTATTCCGCACCTGATCCGCCAGGAAAAGGAAGACTCCGACACCTTTACCGGTGAAGGCCACTTCTCCGTGGATGAGAAAGCTCGCCAGGTTAACCTGACCGAACGCGGTCTGGTACTGATCGAAGAGCTGCTGGTGCAGGAAGGCATCATGGAGGAAGGCGAATCGCTGTATTCTCCGACCAACATTATGCTGATGCACCATGTTACCGCCGCGCTGCGCGCCCACGCGCTGTTTACCCGCGACGTTGACTACATCGTGAAAGATGGCGAAGTCATCATCGTCGATGAACACACCGGCCGTACGATGCAGGGGCGTCGCTGGTCCGATGGCCTCCACCAGGCGGTAGAAGCCAAAGAAGGGGTGGAGATCCAGAATGAGAACCAGACTCTGGCATCCATCACCTTCCAGAACTACTTCCGCCTGTACGAGAAGCTGGCGGGGATGACCGGTACCGCGGATACCGAAGCCTTTGAATTCAGCTCCATCTATAAACTGGATACCGTTGTCGTCCCGACTAACCGTCCGATGATCCGTAAGGATATGGCGGATCTGGTCTACATGACCGAAGCGGAAAAAATTCAGGCGATTATCGAGGATATTAAAGATCGTACCGCTGCCGGTCAGCCGGTGCTGGTCGGTACTATCTCAATCGAAAAATCTGAAGTGGTTTCCCGTGAACTGACGAAAGCCGGCATCAAGCACAACGTCCTGAACGCCAAGTTCCACGCCAGCGAAGCGGATATCGTCGCCCAGGCGGGTTATCCGGCTGCGGTTACCATCGCCACCAACATGGCGGGTCGTGGTACCGATATTATGCTCGGCGGTAGCTGGCAGGCAGAAGTCGCCGCGCTGGAAAATCCAACGCCGGAGCAGATTGAAAAAATCAAAGCTGACTGGCAGGTGCGCCACGATGCGGTCCTGGCCGCAGGCGGTCTGCACATCATCGGTACCGAGCGTCATGAATCCCGTCGTATCGATAACCAGCTGCGTGGCCGTGCTGGCCGTCAGGGTGATGCCGGTTCTTCCCGCTTCTACCTGTCGATGGAAGATGCTCTGATGCGTATCTTCGCCTCCGATCGCGTATCCGGCATGATGCGTAAACTGGGGATGAAGCCGGGCGAAGCTATCGAGCACCCTTGGGTGACCAAAGCGATTGCCAACGCTCAGCGTAAAGTGGAAAGCCGCAACTTCGATATTCGTAAACAGCTGCTGGAATATGATGACGTCGCCAACGATCAGCGTCGCGCTATCTATACCCAGCGTAACGAGCTGTTGGATATCTCCGACGTGAGCGAAACCATCAACAGCATCCGCGAAGATGTCTTCAAAGCCACTATTGATGCGCATATTCCGCCACAGTCGCTGGAAGAGATGTGGGATATTGAAGGCCTGCAGGAACGTCTGAAAAACGACTTCGACCTTGAGCTGCCAATCAAAGAGTGGCTGGATAAAGAGCCGGAGCTGCACGAAGAGACCCTGCGTGAACGTATTCTGCAGAGCGCGGTAGAAACCTACCAGCGTAAAGAAGAAGTGGTCGGCGCCGAAATGATGCGTCACTTCGAGAAAGGCGTCATGCTGCAAACGCTGGATTCCCTGTGGAAAGAGCACCTGGCGGCGATGGACTACCTGCGCCAGGGTATCCATCTGCGCGGCTACGCGCAGAAAGATCCGAAGCAGGAGTACAAGCGCGAATCCTTCTCGATGTTTGCCGCTATGCTCGAATCGCTGAAGTATGAAGTTATCAGCACGCTGAGCAAGGTACAGGTGCGGATGCCGGAAGAAGTCGAAGAGATGGAACAGCAACGTCGCGAAGAGGCGGAGCGTCTCGCGCAGATGCAGCAGCTGAGCCATCAGGATGACGATACACTGGCTGCCGCCTCGCTGGCTGAACAGACCGGCGACCGTAAAGTCGGGCGTAACGATCCGTGCCCGTGCGGTTCCGGTAAAAAATACAAACAGTGCCACGGCCGTCTGAGCTAAGGGCTGATAAAAAGCAAACCAGGGCGCAGATTTCTGCGCCTTTTTTATGGAGCTGATTCAATGAAAAAACTGCAAATCGCCGTCGGGATAATTCGCAATCCGCAAGGCGAAATTTTTATTACCCAGCGTGCCGCAGACGCGCATATGGCTAATAAACTGGAATTCCCCGGCGGCAAAATAGAATCAGGTGAGACGCCGAAACAGGCGCTGGTACGTGAACTGCAGGAAGAAGTCGGGATTACGGTGACGACGTCCACGTTGTTCGACAAACTGGATTATCAGTTCCCTGACCGCCATATCACGCTATGGTTCTTCCTGGTGGAAAACTGGCAAGGCGAGCCGTGGGGCAAAGAAGGGCAACCGGGGCAGTGGATGGCGCAGCAGGCGCTGGATCCGCAGGCATTTCCGCCGGCGAACGAGCCGATTATCAATAAACTTATTACGCTTGCCTGAGCGCCGTGCAACCCGGCGCTGGCCTGAAATGCTAATCCGGATCGTCCCGGATTAGCGATAGGGAAGGTTACTGCTGCGGCTCGCTCCAGTCATCGCTATCAGACAAGTCGCCGGAACTGGGTATACGTTTCTCTTCCGCCGCCCACTCGCCAAGATCGATAAGCTGGCAACGCTTCGAGCAAAACGGGCGAAACGGGCTTTGTTCGCTCCAGACGACGTTTTTACCGCAGGTTGGGCAGTTAACGATAGTCTCTTCTGACATAGTATCTCCTTAGCAACAAGCCAGTTCAAAATCAAAGCGTTCCGGCACGATGCCATGCTCGCTGTCCAGCGGCAGGAAACGGATAGCGAAGCGGCTTTTATGGCCGGAAATTTGCGGATACAGCTGGCTTGCGAGATCCAGGCGCAGGCGCAGCAGATCGGCATCGTCGCCGTTATCCTGATAAAAGCCATTGAGGCTGGTTTGCTTACGGAAAGGCGCAGAGTTACGAATCAAATCAAGGATCAACTCCAGCGACTGCATCAGCGGCGTCAGGCTCGCTAACCATCTCGCCACCTGCTCATCACGATATTCCTGCGGCATATGCAGCCAGATATGTAGCGTTGGTAAATCAAAGCCGCAACAGCCGCCGGGGATGCTCAGACGCTGGCGCACCAGGCCAATCAATCGATCTTCACGAAGAAACTGGCCAATGCGCGGAGCGGAAATCAAGGTGCTGCCGGACTGTTTAAGCTGCTGACGCAGAGCATCAATACGCTGCTGGTCGACACCGGGCACTTCGGCCCAGGTTTGTAATTTCCGCTGTTGTCGCTCCAGCTCTTTCAGCAGATCGGTACGCACTTCACCGCGTTCCAGCACGTCCAGGAGATCGCCGGTATTGCGGAAAAAATGGAGGGCGTCCGCGTAACTGGCGATGGTGGGGCGAGAAGAGAGCTGCTGAAATAAAAATTCAATGCGCAGCCAGGTGCGCATTTTCTCATTGAGCGGATGTTCGAAGAGAACAGGGGTATGCATTACGATTTTTCCTGTGAGGCGGCCTGCGATGCCAGCATTAAATACTTTTCGTGCAGGCGGGCGACGTGGGATGCGACGGCATCCGCGGAGCCCATGTTTTCAATAACATCATCCGCTGCGGCAAGACGCTGTTCGCGCGTCGCCTGGGCGGCAAGAATATGTTCAGCGTGTTCGCGACTGACCCCATCGCGGCGCATGGTGCGCTCGATTTGCGTCTCTTTCGGCACATCGACAACCAGTACGCGATCGGCTTTATCGGTCAGGCGGTTTTCGACCAGCAAGGGTACGACCCAGAGGAGATAAGGCGAGGTTGAGGCCTGCATCTGACGGCGCGTTTCTTGCTGAATCAGCGGATGCAGCAGCGCGTTAAGCCAGGCCTTGTCCTCGCTATGAGCAAAAATACGCTCGCGCAAGCGGCGGCGATTCAGGCAGCCATCGTCGTTGATCATCTGTGGACCAAATCTTTCGGCGATGGCGAGCAGGGCAGGTGTACCGGGTTCTACAACCTGGCGCGCAATAATATCGGCGTCGATAACGGTTACGCCCAGGTGAGCAAATTCGTCGGCAACGGTACTTTTACCGCTACCGATGCCGCCTGTTAACGCTACCGTATACCCCATACACTTCAATCCCGATGTCACATTATTGTTCAAAACCCTGGCGATTCACCACGCCCGTCAGGCGCCGGGGATAGCTTAATCGAGATTTTGCTAAATCGAAAAAGTATCCATAATGTGAATCGTTACTTTCTTTATATATGAAAATCAATTGGTTAAAAATGATGCACTGGTAAGGAAAGCACACGAGCGTGTTTTTCGCTATTCACCAGGTAAATTTAAACGATTGTAGCGTAAAAAAAGTGAAAATCGCAGTCTTGCGCGGCTATGATTCGTGCGTATGATAGCGTCACTGGAGTTGTGCTCTCACATTAATGCAATTAACCCCAGGAATTCGCACATGCGTATTGAAGAAGATCTGAAGCTAGGTTTTAAAGACGTTCTTATCCGCCCGAAGCGCTCTACCCTCAAAAGCCGTTCTGATGTTCAGCTGGAACGTGAATTCACCTTTAAGCATTCAGGCCAGACCTGGTCCGGCGTACCGATTATCGCCGCTAACATGGATACCGTCGGCACCTTCAGCATGGCGAAAGCCCTGTCCGCTTTTGGAATCCTGACCGCCGTGCACAAGCACTACAGCGTTGAAGAATGGCAGGCGTTTGCGCAGAGCGAATCCGCAGAAGTGCTGCAGCATGTGATGGTTTCCACCGGCACCTCTGACGCGGACTTTGAAAAAACTCAGCAGATCCTGACACAGAACCCTCAACTGAATTTCGTATGCATCGACGTGGCTAACGGCTACTCTGAGCACTTTGTTCAGTTCGTGGCGAAAGCCCGCGCCGCCTGGCCGCAAAAAACCATTATTGCCGGCAACGTAGTGACCGGTGAGATGTGTGAGGAACTGATTCTTTCCGGCGCTGATATCGTTAAAGTCGGCATCGGCCCTGGCTCCGTCTGTACTACCCGCGTGAAAACCGGCGTTGGCTACCCGCAGCTGTCTGCGGTGATTGAATGCGCCGATGCCGCGCACGGTCTCGGCGGCCAGATCATCAGCGATGGCGGCTGCACTATGCCGGGCGATGTCGCGAAAGCTTTTGGCGGCGGCGCCGATTTCGTGATGCTCGGCGGGATGCTGGCGGGCCACGAAGAGAGCGGCGGTACCGTGGTTGAAGAGAACGGCGAAAAATTCATGCTGTTTTACGGTATGAGCTCTGAATCGGCGATGACTCGCCACGTCGGCGGCGTCGCGAAGTACCGCGCGGCGGAAGGCAAAACCGTTAAGCTGCCGCTGCGCGGCCCGGTTGATAATACCGCGCGCGACATCCTCGGCGGCCTGCGTTCAGCATGCACCTATGTCGGCGCTTCCCGCCTGAAAGAGCTGACCAAACGCACAACCTTTATCCGCGTCCAGGAACAAGAGAACCGCGTGTTCAACAGCCTGTAAGGACGATGGCTGGCGCTTTAGCGCCAGCCATTAACTTCCCATCCCGCCGAGCGCGTCTCCCAAATGAAAAATGGGGAGATACATCGCTACCACCAGTACGCCAACGATCGTTCCGGTCACCGCCAGCAGTAATGGCTCCAGCAGCGTCGCCAGATTATCCGCCTGTTGATGAGTTTGCTCGCTATGATGGCGCGCCAGGTTATCGAGCATCGTATCCAGCGATCCCGATGCCTCGCCGGTACGAATGAGCTGCAGACACAGTAAGGTGAATCCGCCGCAATTCGTTAGCGCCTGCCAGATTGGTTGGCCGTGGATGATATCTGCGCGCGCCTGTGCAATCCGCTGCCGCCACAGCGGGCACCCCATGGTTTCCTCCACGCTCTCCAGCCCTTGTACAAAGCTGATGCCCGCGCTTTGGGTCAGTGAAAGAATGGTAAATATCTGGCTCAGCTGTTGGCCGTTGATTAGCCGACCGGCAATCGGAATCGCGTGTAGTAACTTTTGCCTTAACAGCAGCCAGCGTGGCCGATGCCGGGCCAGTCGGTTGAGAAATAGCGGAATAGCAAAAAGCGGCGGCAGCAACGGCCAGTAGCGGGCCAATGCATCGCCGATGTGAATGACCATTTGCGTCAGCAAGGGGAGCGGCGTATTGAAGGTCCGATAGATAGCGGTGAATTCCGGCAGCACGAAAAACAACATTGCCATGACCACCGCCAGCGCCAAAGTCAGAATCACCATTGGGTAGCGCAGCGCCTTCTTTACCTTTTCTGTCAGACGCTGCTGTTCCTGCTGCTGTAGCGCGAGCTGAAAGCAGCAACGTTCCAGCTTACCGGTGAGCTCGCCGGTGCGGATCATCGTCAGATAGAGCGGCGGAAAGACCCGCGGCCATTGCGTCAGGGCGCTGGAGAGAGAAACACCCTGCGCCAGTTCCTGCGCCAGCATTCGCAGCAGCGCCTGCCACTGTTTGTACAGCTGTTGTTGGGCCAGCAGCTCCAGCCCTTCGGCCAACGGTAAGCCAGCCTGCAGCAGCGTGGCAAGCTGGCGGATAATCTCGCAGCTATAGCGCGGACGCCACAGTGAACCCTGTACCGTTTGGCGCCGCAGCGCCAGCAGCAGTATCCGCTGCTGTTCCAGTGATGCCAGCGCCTGTGCGCGCGTCTCTTGCCAGAGTGCCCCTTCGCACGGCATTCCTTGCTTATCCATCCCGCGCCACTGCCAAAGCTGCTTAGTCGCCATGTGGGATCCCCAGAACGCGCACGACTTCTTCCAGGCTGGTCAACCCGCGCTCCACCGCTTCACAGCCGCTTTCAAACAGCGTCATCATGCCAGCTTCGCGGGCCAGCGTTTCGATTTCCGCCGCGCTGAGATCGCGATTAATGGCCTCGCGTAGCGCGCTATCCACCGGCAGCAGTTCGAATAAGGCCAGGCGGCCGTAGTAACCGTGGTAGCACTGCGGACAGCCAACCGCCAGCCAGCCGGGCAATGGGCGTGGCCAAAGACTGTGCGGCACTTCGGTAGGGCGGCCGCCATCGCGCCGGCAGTGGGGACACAGTTTTCGCACCAGCCGCTGGGCGACCACCAGCGAAAGCGCTGAGGAGATCATCCAGCGCGCCACGCCCATTTGTTGCAGGCGAATCAGCGTTTCGCTGGTGGAGTTAGTATGTAATGTAGAGAGCACCAGATGCCCGGTTTGTGCGGCCTTAATGGCGATTTCCGCGGTCTCGGCATCGCGAATTTCTCCAACCATGACGATGTCCGGATCCTGACGCAGTAGCGCCCGCAGGACGCTCTGGAAGGTGAGGCCGGATCGCGGATTGATCTGCGTTTGGTTGAGACCGATTAGCGGGATCTCCAGCGGATCTTCCACGCTGCAGATATTAACCTCTTCGCGATTCCGCGCCTGCAGCGCGCTATACAGGGTGACGGTTTTGCCGCTACCTGTCGGCCCGGTAACCAGTAGCAACCCCTGCGGCTGGTTCAATGCGGCGCGGAAAAAAGCAAGCTGACGAGAGGAGAGCCCCAGAGCTTCCAGATCCAGCGCCTGCTCCACCTGGTGTAATAAACGCAGGACGATTTTCTCCCCGCCGCGGCAGGGGAGGGTTGCAATGCGAAAGGAGACCGTGCGCCCGGCCAGCGTCAGAGTGAACTGTCCATCCTGCGGTAGACGATGCTCGGCAATATCGAGGTTGCCCAGCACCTTAAGCCGTGCGGCCATTGGCGCAGCCAGCGCGGCCTCAAGTAACGGCAGGGCATGCAACACGCCATCGACACGCAGGCGTATCCGCAGCTGTTTTTCCGCCGGCTCAATATGAATATCAGAGGCACGCTGGCGCAGCGCCTGCTCCAGAATTTGATTCAGCAGATCGGTTACGCCCCGGGTGTTACCCGTGGCGGACTCTGATGCTGACTGTTGCGCCTCGTGCTGATGCTTATCCATTCGATCCTGGCTCCAGCATTCAATATCGATACGCTTTTGGGTAGCGAAGCGCAGCGCTTCCATCAGTTCTGGCGCCGGCGTATCCACGACGGCGATAACGATGGTCTGCTCATCGCTTTTCAACAAAATGGCGTGATGGCGCTGACAGAGTGAGAGTAGCTGTTCGCTTTTCATGGCTGTCACCTCAGTTAAAGCGGAAGACATCTTCGCAGGCCTGCTTTAGCGCGCTGTCATCGCCGATGGCGCAGACGCGCTGCCAGCCGGTGATGCCGTTGGCATTATCCCAGGAAGGGGTCAGGGTGACGGCCAGTCCGTTCAGACTCTCCTGCCCGGTCAGGGTGACCACGCCCTGGGCGACGCTCATCGCCGATACATAGCGGGTAGTCGACGGCGAGGGAATACCGTTGCTGCCGCCATCGCAGCTGGTTAGTCCGCCGTGGTCCAACGCGCACAGTTCTATTGCCGTACGGTAGGGCACAAAGGTTTGCAGCATATCGGTGAGGGCGGCTTTGCGTAGGTAGTTCTGGTAGGCAGGGATGCCGATGGCGCTGAGGATGGCGATAATGCCGATAACCACCATTAATTCGATCAGGGTAAAACCACGTTGCTTATCCATAAGTCACTCCTTGTTGGTTGTGGGGTGACTTTGGCGCGATTACGTTGCGGCGGCGAGGAGGAAAAATACGCTTAGGATGCAGGCATCCAGCTTTTCGGTAGTGCTTTCAAAGATGCATGCGAAGCGTGCGAGGCGTCTCGCAAAAATAGCCCCGATACCCGGTGGATATCGGGGAGAGAATTAACGAAAACGCATGGACAGGTCGAGCGCCCGCACGTGCTTAGTGAGTGCGCCGACGGAAATATAGTCAACGCCGGTTTCCGCGAATTCGCGAATGGTATCGAAGGTGACGTTGCCGGAGACTTCCAGCGCCGCCTGGCCGTTGGTACGTTTCACCGCCTCGCGCATCAGGTCGGTGGTGAAATTGTCGAGCATGATGATATCAGCGCCGGCTTTTAACGCTTCGTCCAGCTCATCCAGCGTTTCGACTTCGACTTCCACCGGTACGTCCGGGTGCAGCCAGAAGGCTTTTTCCACCGCCTGGCGTACCGAACCGGAGGCGATGATGTGGTTTTCTTTGATCAGGAAGGCGTCAAAGAGGCCAAGACGGTGGTTCGCGCCGCCGCCGCACAGCACCGCATACTTCAGTGCGGTACGCAGGCCTGGTAACGTTTTACGCGTATCAAGCAGCTGCGTTTTGGTGCCTTTGAGCAGGTCGACGTAGCGGCGCACTTCGCTTGCTACCCCAGAGAGGGTCTGCACGAAATTTAGCGCGGTGCGCTCGCCGGTCAGCAGCACCCGCGACGGGCCGTCCAGTTCGAACAGCGGCTGATCGGCTTTAACCGTATCGCCGTCAGCCACGTGCCAGGTGATGCTGACATCGTCGCCGGCAAGCTGAATGAAAACTTCTTCTACCCAACGCTTACCGCAGAATACCCCATCTTCGCGGGTGATGACGACGGCGTGAGAGCGCGCGTCCGACGGCAATAATTGCGCGCTAATATCGTTGTTAGCGTCAACTTCGCCGCCCAGATCTTCGCGTAGTGATTGCGCGACGGCGTCGGTAATATCGAGATTAATACGTTCCAGCAGCGCGTCACGGCGGCGGTCGGGGCTGTAGCGACGAGGCGTCATGATAAAGCTCCAGATAGATAAGATTCAGAAGTGGGAAACATGCTAACCTGAACCACGTTTCTGTACCACACATACCCAATGGATTTCGCGTCGCCTGTGGGGCCGCCGGGATCCACGTTTGCGAAAGGAGATTCCCCATGCAGTTGAATGGCGGATGGCTGGTGGGCGCGCGTCGGGTGCCTTCGCCGCATCACGATTGCCGTCCGGACGATGAAAACCCTTCTTTACTGGTGGTACACAATATCAGCCTGCCGCCGGGGGAGTTTGGTGGCCCGTGGATTGACGCGCTATTTACCGGTACGTTGGATGCCGACGCGCATCCTTACTTCGCCGGGATTGCTCATCTGCGCGTTTCGGCGCATTGTCTGATTCGCCGCGATGGCGAAATAGTCCAATATGTGCCCTTTGATAAGCGCGCATGGCATGCGGGCGTCTCAAGCTATCACGGCCGCGAGCGCTGCAATGATTTTTCGATAGGCATTGAGCTGGAAGGGACGGATACTCAGGCCTACACCGAGGCGCAGTACCAGCAGCTAGCGGCGATTACCCGGGCGCTTATCCAGCGTTATCCTGGTATTGCTGATAATATTACCGGCCATTGCGATATCGCGCCGGTACGCAAAACGGATCCCGGCCCGGCCTTTGATTGGGCAAAATACCGCGGTATGTTGGCCGCATCGTCACATAAGGAGATACCATGACGTTGTTTACTACGCTGCTGGTTCTCATCGCCGAGCGTCTGTTCAAGCTTGGCGAGCACTGGCAGCTCGATCATCGCCTGGAGGTACTGTTCCGCCGCGTGAAGCATTTCTCGCTGTTCGGCACCGTGCTGATGACCGTCGTCGCGGTGGCGGTGGTATATGTTATTCAACGCCTGCTACAAGGGCAGCTATTTAACGTACCGCTGCTGGTGTTCTGGATTTTGCTTGGCCTGCTGTGTATTGGCGCGGGTAAGGTGCGCCTGCATTATCATGCCTATCTGAAGGCGGCGGCGAACAACGATAGCCACGCCTGCGATTCGATGGCCAGCGAGCTAACGCTTATTCACGGCGTGCCGCCGGGCTGCGATCGCCAGGAGTATCTTCGTGAACTGCAGAACGCGCTGCTATGGATCAACTATCGCTACTATCTCGCGCCGCTGTTCTGGCTGGTGGTCGGCGGCCCGTGGGGGTTATTGACGTTGACGGCCTATAGCGTCCTGCGCGCCTGGCAGACCTGGCTTGCGCGCTATCAGACGCCGCGCCATCGTTTACAGTCCGGCATTGACGGTATTCTGCATATTATCGATTGGGTGCCGGTGCGCCTGGTTGGCGTGGTATACGCGCTGCTGGGTCACGGCGAAAAAGCGCTGCCAGCGTGGTTTGCCTCGTTAGGCGACCGTCACTCTTCACAGTATCAGGTATTAACTCGTCTGGCCCAGTTCTCGCTGGCCCGCGAGCCGCACGTCGATGCGGTTGAGACGCCAAAAGCGGCGGTTTCCATGGCGAAGAAAACTTCGCTGGTGGTGGTGGTGATTATGGCGCTGCTGACCATCTACGGGACTTTGATTTAACAGCCCGAAGCCAGGCGCTGACGGGCTTGGCGCACTCATGTCGCCGGATGGCGCTGCGCTAATCCGGCCTACGGTCCGCGGCCCGGTAAGCCAGAAGCGGTAGCCCTGCTAAGCGCAGCGCAAGCAGGGAAAATCCCAGCGGTGGCGTTGGATCCCGGACGGCTTGCTGTTCATTCTCTACAGCGTATCAGCAGGCGGGATGCCGAAATCGGGCATCCCGTTTTCTTGCCAGCGTACCAGCTTTAGCCGGGTGTGACGGTTAGGATCGTACAGCGGGTCGCCTTCGATTTCGGTGTAGTTGCGCGCGTGGTACACCAGCACATCTTCCCCCTCCGGCGTTTGCGTAAAGCTATTATGGCCGGGACCATACTGGCGGTTTTCATAGCTGGTACGAAATACCGGCTGTGGGGATTTATGCCAGTTTTCAGGCATCCGCGGGTCGGCTTCACGGTCGATCCATAATAATCCCATGCAGTAGTTTTCATCGGTCGCGCTGGCGGAATAGCTGATAAACAGCTTATCGCCGTGTACCAGCACCGCAGGTCCCTCATTGACCATAAATCCCCGGCATTCCCAGGCGAACTCCGGCTTGCTCAGCATGAGCGGCGCGCCTTTTAGCGTCCACGGGTTTTCCAGCTCCGCCAGATAGAGATTGGTATTGCCGGCGATCTGCGGGTCTTTCTGCGCCCATAAATACCAGCGTTTCCCTTGATGGCAGAAAGTAGTGGCATCGAGGGCGAAAGTATCGAACGGGGTGACGATTTGTCCTTTTTCCTGCCAGCGGCCGCTGAGCGGATCGCTGTCGGTACACTCAAGGGCGAACATCCGGTGCTGGAACATCCCCTGGGCGTCGAGGTCATGGGTCGGGGCGGCGGCGAAATAGATATACCACTTGCCGTCGATGGGGTGGAGCTCCGGCGCCCAGATCAGCTGGCTCATCGGCCCGCTTTGCGGCTTGCGCCAGACGGTCACCGGCTCGGCTTCACGCAGGCCTTCCAGCGTAGCGGCGCGGCGGATCTCCAGCCGATCGTATTCCGGTACGGAGGCAATAAAATAGTAGTGGTCTTTATGGCGCAGGATAAAAGGGTCCGCGCGTTGTTCAATAAAGGGGTTAGGCCAGTTGTTCATCAGGCTTTCCTTACGTGTTCACTGGTTTTCAATTCCTGGAGTTCATTCAGTTCGCTGTAGTTACTGCGGCGTTTTTCCAGATCGCTCTGGATTTGGCGCATCAGATTGCGGTCAACTTTCAGCAGGCGTACGACGCCTGCGGTAATCAGGTAGCCAACGCCGGGGATCACAGAGAACAGCAGCACGATACCGTTTAGCGCCGAGGCGCTTTGCTGCTTCGCGCCGGCATCGTAGCCGTACCACGACAGCAGGAAACCCACCATGGCCCCGGCGACCGCCAGCCCCACTTTCAGGAAGAACAGATTGCCGGAGAAGCTGATGCCGGTGATCCGTTTACCGGTTTTCCACTCGCCGTAGTCATCAACGTCGGACATCAGCGACCAGTGCAGCGGCGACGGGATTTGATGCAGGATATTGAGCAGGAAGTAGAGTGCCAGAATCAGCGTCGTGGCATGCGGATTAAAGAAGTAGAACGCGCAGGAGAAGACCGCCAGTACAATGTTGGTCCAGAAAAAGACCTGCAGTTTACACCAGCGGTCGGTCAGCACTTTCGCCAGCATGCTGCCGATCATCATGCCGACCACGCCAAGGCTGATAAACAGGGTGGCGAAGTGGGTAGTTTGCCCCATCACCCAGGTGACGTAGTACATGGTGGCGGCCATGCGGATAAAGCCGGGGCAAACGTTGCACAGGGTTAAGAGCAAAATGCGAACCCACTGGTCGTTTTTCCACACGTCTTTGAGATCTTTTTTCAGCTCGTCGTTGGTTTGGACCGCCGGGCGGATGCGCTCGCGTACGGTGGCGAAGCAGAACAAAAACATACACATGCCGATGAATGCCAATACGGTCATCGCCAGTTGATAACCTTTGGCTTTATCAGCGCCGCCGAACCACTCCGCCATAGGCAGCAGAGTCAGAGAGAGCAGAAGCGTCGCGATACCGACCAGCACAAAGCGGTATGACTGGCAGGCGACACGTTCTTGCGGGTCGGATGTCATCACCGTCCCCAAAGAGCAGTAGGGGATGTTAATCGCGGTATAGGTTATCGACAGCAGGAAGTAGGTGACGAAGGCATAGATAACCTTGCTGTTGTAGGTCCATTCCGGGGTGGTGAACATCAGCACGCTGAACAGGGCGTAGGGGAAGGCCATCCACAGCAGCCATGGGCGAAAGCGGCCATATTTACTGCGTGTGCGGTCGGCCATCGCCCCCATGATCGGGTCGGTGACGGCGTCGATGACGCGCACCGAAAGCAGCAACACCCCAACCAGCGCCGGGGCAAGACCAAAAATATCCGTATAAAAATAGTTAACGAACAACATGATGGCGCCAAAGATAATGTTACATCCGGCATCGCCCATCCCGTAGCCAATCTTTTCTTTCAGCGAAAGTTTATTGCCTGTCATCCTGGAACTCTCCATTGCAGTCTGGAGAGAATTATTGGTCTTAGCGTCGGGAATTACGTTGCAGTAATCCGTCATCGATATGGATAAAACTGTTACAGGAAGGAAAGTGTGAAGCAGATAACAATGCGCCGTGCCCGTCGCTAAAGGACGGACACGGCGTGACGAGATGTATTATTGTGCTTTTACGACGCCGGCGCTTTTCTGTTTAAACAGATAGCCAACGCCGAGAACGGCAATCCATACCGGTATCAGCCACACCGAAATCGCCATCCCCGGGGTCATCAGCATGATGGCCAGTACCGCGACCATAAACAGCAGGCATACCCAGTTACCCAAGGGGTAGAACAGCGCCGGGAAACGTGTTTTCACGCCTTCCTGCTGCTTGGCGCGACGGAATTTGATGTGCGCGAGGCTAATCATCGCCCAGTTAATCACTAGCGCGGAGACAACCAGCGCCATCAGCAGTCCGAACGCCGATTCCGGCGCCAGGTAGTTGATCAGCACGCACAGCGCGGTGACTACGGCGGATACCATAATGGTGTTGACTGGTACGCCGCGTTTATCGAGAGTCAGCAGCGCTTTCGGCGCATTACCCTGCTGCGCCAGGCCGAACAGCATACGGCTGTTACAGTATACGCAGCTGTTGTAAACCGAGAGCGCGGCGGTCAGCACCACGATGTTGAGGGCGTTTGCCACCAGCGTGTCGCCGAGTTCGTGGAAGATCAGGACGAACGGGCTGGTATCGGCGGTGACGCGCGTCCACGGCAGCAGTGAGAGCAGCACGGCCAGGGAGCCTACATAGAAAATAAGGATACGGTAGATAACCTGGTTGGTGGCTTTCGGGATGCTCTTTTCCGGGTTGTCCGCTTCCGCCGCGGTGATACCCACCAGTTCCAGGCCACCGAAGGAGAACATAATGATCGCCATCATCATTACCAGCCCGGTGAAGCCGTGCGGCAGGAAACCGCCCTGATCCCACAGGTTACTGACCGTCGCCTGCGGGCCGCCGTTGCCGCTGAACAGCAGCCAGGCGCCGAACAGAATCATGGCCACTACCGCGACGACTTTAATAATCGCGAACCAGAATTCCATTTCGCCGAACACTTTTACGTTGGTCAGGTTAATGGCGTTAATAGCGATGAAGAAGACTGCTGCCGAAGCCCAGGTAGGGATTTCCGGCCACCAGAACTGGATATATTTGCCGACGGCGGTCAGCTCCGCCATGGCGACAAGCACATACAGCACCCAATAGTTCCAGCCGGAGGCAAAGCCTGCAAAGCCGCCCCAGTACTTATACGCAAAATGGCTGAATGAACCGGCTACCGGTTCTTCGACGACCATTTCGCCGAGTTGACGCATGATCAGGAAGGCGATAAACCCGGCGATAGCATAGCCGAGAATAATACCAGGACCTGCAGATTGAATCACTGACGCACTACCCAGGAATAAGCCCGTACCGATAGCGCCTCCTAGCGCAATGAGCTGTATATGGCGGTTCTTCAAGCCGCGCTTGAGTCGATCGCCATGCTGTTGACCTTCCATCATGAAACCTCGTGTATGGTTATTATGTTTATACGCTTCATCCTTCAGGTTGCTGCTTTGCTGTCCGTCTCTGCCAAATAGCATAGTTAGCTAATTTCAAGGCGTTTGAGGCCAGTTTTTACCCGAGTGACGCAACGCACACATTGTTGTGTTTGTGTAATTATGAAATTCCATTTTTGTATTTATTTCTTTACGGAAAGCAAAGCGGAAATTCCCTCAAAGACCTTTCGCCTGATGAAGAATAATGGTAAGGGCGTGCGAATGCACCTGCTTTATGAAGGGATGATGACGGAACGAACAAAAAGACACCGTTTGTCATTTTTTCTTACCACCGCCGCCGCTACCCTTAATTGGTTATCTATTCACTTTATTGGTTTATAAATGCACTTTTTTGCTTCTTGAATCGGTTCAGAAAGCGTAATTTTTCGTTTATATAAAGTTAATGCTACCCCTTGCTGGGTAAATGTAAGTTTTGTGCAAGGTTACATTTCTGAAACGTTATTTCTGTAAGGTTGTTAAAAAAGGCCAGGTTTACTGATTTCAATCAAAACCTGTATGGACAGGAGGTGAATACTTTGTTACTTTAGCGCTACGAACTTTAAATTGGTAAGACCAATTGACTCCGGGCGAATGGCAGAGACAGGGAATATGGCCTACAGCAAGATCCGCCAACCAAAACTTTCTGATGTGATAGAGCAGCAGCTGGAGTTTCTGATTCTTGAGGGGACGTTGCGCCCCGGTGAAAAACTCCCGCCTGAACGCGAACTGGCAAAACAGTTCGACGTTTCCCGTCCCTCGCTCCGTGAGGCGATTCAACGCCTCGAAGCCAAGGGCCTGTTGCTTCGTCGCCAGGGCGGTGGAACCTTTGTACAAAGCAGCCTGTGGCAGAGCTTTAGCGACCCGTTGGTCGAGCTCCTGTCCGACCACCCTGAATCCCAATTCGATTTGCTGGAAACCCGTCACGCGCTGGAAGGCATCGCGGCTTATTACGCGGCGCTGCGCAGCAATGATGAAGATCGCGACCGTATTCGCGAACTGCATCAAGCCATTGAGCGGGCCCAACAGTCCGGCGACCTCGACGCCGAATCCGGCGCTGTCGTCCAGTACCAAATCGCCGTCACCGAAGCGGCGCACAATGTGGTGTTGCTCCATCTGCTAAGGTGTATGGAGCCGATGCTGGCACAGAACGTTCGTCAGAACTTTGAATTGCTGTATGCCCGCCGGGAAATGCTCCCGTTGGTCAGCAACCATCGTACTCGCATTTTCGAGGCGATAATGGCCGGGGAGCCGGAGCAGGCGCGTGAGGCGTCGCACCGTCACCTGGCGTTCATTGAGGAAATTTTGCTGGATCGTAGCCGTGAACAGAGTCGTAGAGAACGTTCATTGCGTCGTTTACAGCAACGAAAGGACGAGAACTCCGGTTCTTAAGCGCCATTTTTTAGAGCGCGGCAACTAAACGCAGAACCTGTCTTATTGAATTTTTGGTTGTTCATCAGAGTGAAACGCTAAAGAGTTCAATGGGACAGGTTCCAGTTAAATCAACGATTAGATAGATAAGGAATACCCCCATGTCAGAACGTTTCCAGAATGACGTGGATCCGATCGAAACTCGCGACTGGCAACAGGCGATCGAATCGGTCATCCGTGAAGAAGGTGTTGAGCGTGCTCAGTATCTGATCGACCAGCTTCTTTCTGAGGCCCGCAAAGGCGGCGTGAAAGTAGCGGCCGGTGCGGCAGCGCATAATTACGTCAACACTATTGCCGTTGAAGATGAACCGGAATACCCGGGCAATCTGGAGCTGGAACGCCGTATTCGTTCAGCGATCCGTTGGAACGCCATCATGACCGTTCTGCGCGCATCGAAGAAAGATCTGGAACTGGGTGGCCACATGGCATCCTACCAGTCTTCCGCTACCTTCTACGAAGTCTGCTTCAACCACTTCTTCCGTGCGCGCACTGAGAAAGACGGCGGCGACCTGGTTTACTTCCAGGGCCACATCTCTCCGGGCGTATATGCACGTGCCTTCCTGGAAGGTCGTCTGACTGAAGAGCAGATGAACAACTTCCGTCAGGAAGTTCACGGTAATGGTCTGTCCTCTTATCCGCACCCGAAACTGATGCCGGAATTCTGGCAGTTCCCGACCGTATCGATGGGTCTGGGGCCGTTGGGCGCTATCTATCAGGCTAAATTCCTGAAATATCTGGAACACCGTGGTCTGAAAGACACCTCTGCGCAAACTGTTTACGCCTTCCTGGGCGATGGCGAGATGGATGAGCCGGAATCTAAAGGCGCTATCACCATCGCGACCCGTGAAAAACTGGATAACCTGGTCTTCGTCATCAACTGCAACCTGCAGCGTCTGGACGGCCCGGTCACCGGTAACGGTAAAATCATTAACGAACTGGAAGGCATCTTCGGTGGTGCTGGCTGGAACGTTATCAAGGTTATCTGGGGCGGTCGTTGGGATGAGCTGCTGCGTAAAGACACCAGCGGTAAGCTGATTCAGCTGATGAACGAAACCGTTGACGGCGACTACCAGACCTTCAAATCCAAAGACGGCGCCTACGTTCGTGAGCACTTCTTCGGTAAATATCCGGAAACCGCCGCACTGGTTGCCGACTGGACTGACGAGCAGATCTGGGCCCTGAACCGTGGCGGTCACGATCCGAAGAAAGTCTACGCTGCACTGAAAAAAGCGCAGGAAACCAAAGGCCAGCCGACCGTGATTCTGGCGCATACCATTAAAGGTTATGGTATGGGCGACACCGCGGAAGGTAAAAACATCGCGCACCAGGTTAAGAAAATGAACATGGACGGCGTTCGCTACGTCCGCGATCGTTTCAACGTGCCGGTGGCTGATGCCGATATCGAAAAACTGCCGTACGTGACCTTCCCGGAAGGTTCCGAAGAGCACACTTACCTGCACGCTCAACGTGAAAAGCTGAACGGCTACCTGCCGACTCGTCAGCCGAAATTCACTGAGAAACTGGAGCTGCCGACCCTGGCCGACTTCAGCGCGCTGCTGGAAGAGCAAAACAAAGAAATCTCTACCACTATCGCTTTCGTTCGCGCCCTGAACGTGATGCTGAAGAACAAGTCGATCAAAGATCGTCTGGTGCCGATCATCGCCGATGAAGCGCGTACTTTCGGTATGGAAGGTCTGTTCCGTCAGATCGGTATCTACAGCCCGAACGGCCAGCAGTACACCCCACAGGACCGTGAGCAGGTTGCATACTACAAAGAAGACGAGAAAGGCCAGATTCTGCAGGAAGGTATTAACGAGCTGGGCGCAGGCGCATCCTGGCTGGCTGCTGCGACCTCCTACAGCACCAACGACCTGCCGATGATTCCGTTCTACATCTACTACTCGATGTTCGGCTTCCAGCGTATCGGCGATCTGTGCTGGGCGGCTGGCGATCAGCAGGCTCGCGGCTTCCTGATCGGCGGGACTTCCGGTCGTACTACGCTTAACGGCGAAGGTCTGCAGCACGAAGATGGTCACAGCCACATTCAGTCGCTGACTATCCCGAACTGCATCTCCTACGACCCGTCTTACGCGTACGAAGTCGCTGTCATCATGCATGACGGTCTGGTTCGTATGTACGGCGAAGCGCAAGAGAACGTTTACTACTACATCACTACGCTGAACGAAAACTACCACATGCCGGCCATGCCGGAAGGCGCCGAGGAAGGTATCCGTAAAGGTATCTACAAACTCGAAACCCTCGAAGGTAGCAAAGGTAAAGTTCAGCTGCTGGGCTCCGGTTCTATCCTGCGTCACGTTCGTGAAGCAGCGCAGATCCTGGCGAAAGACTACGGCGTGGGTTCTGACGTGTATAGCGTCACTTCCTTCACCGAACTGGCGCGTGATGGCCAGGATTGCGAACGCTGGAACATGCTGCACCCGCTGGAAACTCCGCGCGTACCGTACATCGCTCAGGTGATGAACGACGCTCCGGCTGTGGCATCCACTGACTATATGAAACTGTTCGCCGAGCAGGTTCGTACTTACGTACCGGCTGATGACTACCGCGTACTGGGTACCGATGGCTTCGGTCGTTCCGACAGCCGTGAAAACCTGCGTCACCACTTCGAAGTCGATGCTTCCTACGTGGTCGTTGCGGCGCTGGGCGAACTGGCTAAACGTGGTGAAATCGATAAGAAAGTTGTGGCTGACGCCATTGCTAAATTCGACATCGATGCAGAAAAAGTTAACCCGCGTCTGGCGTAAGAGGTAAGAGAATAATGGCTATCGAAATCAAAGTACCGGACATCGGGGCTGATGAAGTTGAAATCACCGAGATCCTGGTCAAAGTTGGCGACAAAGTGGAAGCTGAACAGTCGCTGATCACCGTAGAAGGCGACAAGGCCTCTATGGAAGTTCCGTCTCCGCAGGCTGGCGTCGTGAAAGAGATTAAAGTCTCCGTCGGCGACAAAACCGAGACTGGCAAACTGATCATGATTTTCGATTCCGCCGAGGGTGCAGCAGCCGCTGCACCTGCGCAGGAAGAGAAAGCAGCTGCTCCGGCACCGGCAGCAGCGCCGGCGGCAAGCGCAGCGAAAGAAGTTCACGTACCGGATATCGGCGGCGATGAAGTTGAAGTCACCGAGATCATGGTTAAAGTGGGCGACACCATCGCCGCTGAGCAATCCCTGATCACCGTCGAAGGCGACAAAGCTTCTATGGAAGTTCCGGCGCCGTTCGCGGGTACCGTTAAAGAGATCAAAATCAACACCGGCGACAAAGTGTCCACCGGCTCCTTGATCATGATCTTCGAAGTGGCGGGCGCTGCGCCTGCAGCCGCTCCGGCACAGGCTGCCGCTCCGGCTGCAGCGGCACCGGCTGCTGCGGCTGGCGTGAAAGATGTTAACGTACCGGATATCGGCGGCGACGAAGTTGAAGTCACCGAAGTGATGGTAAAAGTCGGCGATAAAGTTGCCGCTGAGCAGTCACTGATCACCGTCGAAGGCGACAAAGCTTCTATGGAAGTTCCGGCGCCGTTCGCGGGTACCGTTAAAGAGATCAAAATCAGCACCGGTGACAAAGTGTCTACCGGCTCTCTGATCATGGTCTTCGAAGTGGAAGGCGCAGCGCCTGCTGCTGCTCCGGCTCAGGCTGCGGCACCGGCTGCTGCACCTGCACCGGCTCAGAAAGCTGCCGCGCCGGCTGCGAAAGCAGAAGGTAAAACCGAATTCGCTGAAAACGAAGCTTACGTTCACGCGACTCCGCTGATTCGCCGCCTGGCGCGCGAGTTCGGCGTAAACCTGGCGAAAGTGAAAGGGACCGGCCGTAAAGGTCGTATCCTGCGCGAAGACGTTCAGGCTTACGTGAAAGAAGCGGTTAAACGCGCTGAATCCGCACCGGCTGCTGCCGCAGGCGGCGGTCTGCCGGGCATGCTGCCATGGCCGAAAGTTGACTTCAGCAAGTTTGGCGAAATCGAAGAAGTGGAACTGGGTCGTATCCAGAAAATCTCTGGTGCTAACCTGAGCCGTAACTGGGTGATGATCCCGCACGTTACGCACTTCGACAAAACCGATATCACCGATCTGGAAGCGTTCCGTAAGCAGCAGAATGCCGAAGCTGAGAAGCGCAAACTGGACGTGAAATTCACCCCAGTGGTCTTCATCATGAAAGCCGTTGCCGCTGCGCTTGAGCAGATGCCGCGCTTCAACAGCTCGCTGTCCGAAGACGGTCAGCGCCTGACGCTGAAGAAATACATCAACATCGGTGTGGCGGTAGATACTCCGAACGGTCTGGTGGTTCCGGTCTTTAAAGACGTGAACAAGAAGAGCATCACCGAGCTGTCTCGCGAGCTGACCACCATCTCGAAGAAAGCGCGCGATGGCAAGCTGACTGCTGGCGAAATGCAGGGCGGTTGCTTCACCATCTCCAGCATCGGCGGCCTGGGTACTACCCACTTCGCGCCGATTGTTAACGCGCCGGAAGTGGCCATCCTGGGCGTGTCTAAGTCCGCGATGGAGCCGGTATGGAATGGTAAAGAGTTCGTTCCGCGTCTGATGATGCCGATCTCTCTGTCCTTCGACCACCGCGTCATCGACGGTGCTGATGGTGCCCGCTTCATTACCATCATTAACAACACCTTGAGCGACATTCGCCGCCTGGTGATGTAAGCGAAAAAGCCGGCCTGACGGCCGGCTTTTTTCTGATAACCTCAGGCTGTTGGGGATTATCAGCAACAAAGGACAAAATCGTTTGCCGTTTGTTGTTTAAAAATTGTTAACAATTTTGTAAAATACACGCGGATAGAACGTCCCGGTGGACTTGGGCGTAATAATAAAAGCGTCAGACCCGCCGGATATAAATTACAGAGGTCATGATGAGTACTGAAATCAAAACTCAGGTCGTGGTACTTGGGGCAGGTCCTGCAGGCTACTCTGCAGCCTTCCGTTGCGCTGATTTAGGTCTGGAAACCGTCATCGTAGAACGTTACAGCTCGCTGGGCGGCGTTTGCCTGAACGTGGGTTGTATCCCTTCTAAAGCACTGCTGCACGTTGCAAAAGTTATCGAAGAAGCGAAAGCGCTGGCCGAACACGGCATCGTTTTCGGCGAACCGAAAACCGACATTGACAAGATCCGCACCTGGAAAGAAAAAGTCATCACTCAGCTGACCGGTGGTCTGGCTGGCATGGCCAAAGGTCGTAAAGTGAAGGTGGTTAACGGTCTGGGTAAATTCACCGGCGCTAACACCCTGGAAGTTGAAGGCGAAAACGGCAAAACCGTGATTAACTTCGACAACGCGATCATCGCGGCGGGCTCCCGTCCGATTCAGCTGCCGTTTATCCCGCATGAAGATCCGCGCGTTTGGGATTCCACCGACGCTCTGGAACTGAAATCTGTACCGAAACGCATGCTGGTTATGGGCGGCGGTATCATCGGTCTGGAAATGGGTACCGTATACCATGCGCTGGGTTCAGAGATTGACGTGGTTGAAATGTTCGACCAGGTTATCCCGGCTGCCGACAAAGACGTGGTTAAAGTCTTCACCAAGCGTATCAGCAAGAAATTCAACCTGATGCTGGAAACCAAAGTGACTGCCGTTGAAGCAAAAGAAGACGGTATTTACGTTTCCATGGAAGGCAAAAAAGCCCCGGCGGAAGCGCAGCGTTACGACGCGGTGCTGGTAGCTATCGGCCGCGTGCCGAACGGTAAAAACCTCGACGCAGGCAAAGCCGGCGTGGAAGTTGACGATCGCGGCTTCATTCGCGTTGACAAACAAATGCGCACCAACGTGCCGCACATCTTTGCTATCGGCGATATCGTCGGTCAGCCGATGCTGGCGCACAAAGGTGTACACGAAGGTCACGTTGCCGCAGAAGTTATCTCCGGCCTGAAACACTACTTCGATCCGAAAGTGATCCCGTCTATCGCCTACACCGAGCCAGAAGTGGCATGGGTTGGCCTGACTGAGAAAGAAGCGAAAGAGAAAGGCATCAGCTACGAAACCGCCACCTTCCCGTGGGCTGCTTCCGGCCGTGCTATCGCTTCCGACTGCGCAGACGGTATGACCAAACTGATCTTCGACAAAGAGACCCACCGTGTTATCGGCGGCGCGATTGTCGGCACCAACGGCGGCGAGCTGCTGGGTGAAATCGGTCTGGCTATCGAAATGGGCTGCGACGCGGAAGACATCGCGCTGACTATCCACGCTCACCCGACTCTGCACGAGTCCGTTGGCCTGGCGGCAGAAGTCTTCGAAGGTAGCATTACCGACCTGCCAAACGCGAAAGCGAAGAAAAAGTAACTTTTTCTTTCAGCTAAAAATGCGTAAGCGGCTCTAAGAGCCGCTTTTTTTATCGCTAATGTTTAGAACTATGTCCCTGTTCACAAACCGCTACACCTCATACATACTTTGAAAATAGTCACTAAGTAAACTAATAGTCAGTTAATTATGTATCTGAGGTGTGAGATGAAACGCTTATTGACCACGGCGCTGTTAGCCACGACGTTAGTATCCGGTATGGCCTGCGCGGCTGATGCGACAATTCCATGGGCGGCGAACAGCGGCGGTACCGAAAGTACCCATATTGCGGCGATGGGTCAGGATCTGAATGCGCAGCATCAGTTGGTGACGAAGACGAATGAAGGGGTGTGGGCGGCGAATTCCGGGAGCATCAGCTCGGATGAAGCGGCGCTGACCAGTCAGAAACCTGCTTTTGCCGGTTATCCGGAGCTGATGCCGCACCAGGGCTAAGCACCAGAGAGTGCCCGGTTGCTATTGCGCAACCGGGCATTTTTTATTGATTGACCGGCTGCCATCCCGCCGCTGAATCGGGGGCAAAATGCGTAATTGCCTGCGCTTTCGTCGCGCTCTCTTCGCCCAGGTTCGCCTGCCAGACCTTATCGTTCTGATCGATCATAAAGCTCATCACCCCGGTTTCTCCCCACTCTACCGGCCATGCCAGTAAGGCGACGCCTTGGCTATCGCTATCGGCGATAATGCGGAAACGGTAGCCATGATAACCGGCGCCGGGCTCCGTCGGGCTAAAGGCCGGCCCCAGCGGGCTTGGCGTTTCGCCCGGTGAGGTTGGCCAGTACAGACCATCTTTTTTGCCTTCGCTGCTGATGATTTTTTGCGCCCAGCGATGATTCATTTGATAGTAATCCTGCTGGGCATCAACGTAGGCGTGCATGGCGGCAATTGCCGACAGTTCATTGCGGCCGATGGCGCGTGTGAGAATTTCATCTTCCCCGGCCGCCATATCAAATCGCCAGCCCTGTTCATCTTTGACAATCGGAATTGGCAATCGCCACGCTTCACTGCCGACATCAAGCCAGGCGTTATTACCCTGCTGCACAATGACGTGTTTCACCTGCCAGTCACGCTGAAAGCGGTCGACGGCATTGGGATCAATACCATCGGTGGGTAAAAACTGCTGCCAGTTATCGCCGAGCAGATTATTGAGCGCGGCTTTATCACGATGATTGAGCGCATCGGCCAGCGCGCTTGCGGCTTTCTCCGGCGTGGGAAACTGTTGCTGGGCGAAGGCGGCGAGCGGCGACAGCATTAGCGTTAATAGGGCGATCTGTAATGGTTTTCTCATCTGCTCATCCTCAGCGACGACGCAATTCATGGTGTTCGGAAAGGCGCTCTCTGGCGGCGCCGCGCTGTTCGCTACTCAAGCCGGAAATATTACGGCTTTGCAGCCCGCGCGCCTGCTGCGATTGCCAGGAGGGGGAGCGACTTTCGTTGCCGCTTAAGGCATTGGCGCGTGCCGTGCTCACCGCCTGCTGACGCTGGGCCGGCGTCGCGGAGTGAATCTGCTGACGGCGCTGTTGTTGCTGAGGCGTAGGATTTTGCACGTGGCTCTTCACGGCCTCGCGATGCTGTTGCTGCTGCGGCGTTGGGTGTTGCAACTGCGTTTTCGCCGCTTCGCGACGCTGCTGTTTGGCAGGTGTCGGCGTGCTGTCGTAGCCACGGTAGCTGCTGCGCTGGGTGGCCTGCTTCAATTGTTGAGAAGCCGCCTGACGCTGCGCATCGCGCGAGGCGCTAGTGGCAGCCAGCGTGCCTGCGCTGGCTGCTGGCGCGTTGGGATGCTGAAGCTGCGTCATCGCCGCTTGCCGTTGAGCGCTGCGATCGACCGGCGCATGCTGGGTCGCGCTGAGTCCGCCGGGAACATTGGTCTGATGATAGCGCTGGGCGACATTATTATTCGGATAAGGCACGTTGCCGCGATAGGCGGGGTTGTGCTGCCAGTTAACGCGGTTACCCGGTAGGTTCTGACCGGTAATGTGGTTGAAATTATTCACATTAATATTGATGTTATCGCCATTATGCTGGTAACCGCCGTGATGGTAATCGTCATCATGATGATGGTCATCATCATCCCAGTCGATGCTGCTGAAGAGCGCCCAGGTGGTGGCGACGCCAAGGCTGTAGCCAAAACCTTTGACGAAGCTATCGGTGAACTGCTCTCCGGGAGGCGGCGGCAGATAGACCGGGGGATAGGCGCTATTCGGCCAACTGCCGTAGACGGTCGAAGGGTTATAGCTTGGAACGTATACCACTTGCGGGTTGGTCGGTTCAATTTTGATGATCTGCGAAGGCGCTGGCGAAGCCGTTGAGGTTGTCGAGGTTGATACCGCGCTGCTATTCGATGACCTCGAAGAGGCTGGCGCCGCGGCCGTGACGGTCACTTTCTGTTGCGGCGTGGATTTTAATGTCCCGGTTTGCTGGGCAATGGCGCGCAGGCGCTGTACGGAGTCCATGACGTCGTGCGGCTGGGCTAAAAATGCGTCGCCAAGGTTTTCCACCCACGGCGGGTTTTCGCCCATCATTGCCAGCAGGGCGGGAAAGGCGACGAGGGATTTGACGCTCGGATCCCACGGCTGGCTGGCAACGGCCTGAACGGCCGCGTCGCCTTTCATCGACGGGTTATCCTGCGACCACTGTACCGCCTGCATAACGTTGTCCGGATAGGTGGAGGCCATCAGTACCTGCGAGAGTAAACTGTCCGGATAGAGCGCGATTGGCGCGACCCATTGGTCGATTTGCGCCTGTGTGTAGGTGGCTGTGACCGCTTGTCCCGCCGCCGGCGCAGTCGGGGACGCCGGCGCGGGTACCGTTGTGGGCTGTGCCGTCACCGGCGCTTCCGCGATAGTCTCTGGGGTACGACTTTTAACATAGAGCGTTCCTGCCGCTGCGAGTAAGCCTGCGCTGCAGAGCAGGGCGATAATATGGGGTTTGAACGGTAGTGACATGGAAGCTCCTGACACAGAAATGTTACCCATCTCGCTAAAGTATCGGCGAAAACGGTACGTTAGGGGAGTATATGAAGACGATATTGTTTTTTTTGATTTTTGTTGGGATCCTGACATTAAATCTGTAACAGAAATAAATTTATCTACCAGCATTTGAACAGAAAGCCTGCAATATCCTGCCCTTAACGATTCAGCTAAATTTTAATGTTGCTTTTTTGTAAACAGATTAACACCCTTCAAAAATCCTGCTATGCTGCCCTCGCGGTATCGGGCATTTACCCTACAAACTGCTGTCTCACAGGAGCGTGAAGAAAATCGCCTACCGCATTTTACAATGAGAGCGAGGAGAACCGTCGTGCTAGAAGAATACCGTAAGCACGTAGCTGAGCGTGCCGCCATGGGGATTGTTGCCAAACCCTTAGACGCAACCCAAATGGCCGCGCTGGTAGAACTGCTGAAAAACCCGCCAGCGGGTGAAGATGAATTCCTGTTAGATCTGCTTACCAACCGTGTACCGCCGGGCGTCGATGAAGCCGCCTATGTTAAAGCCGGATTCCTTGCCGCTATCGCCAAAGGCGAAGCGACCTCCCCACTGGTTACCCCTGAAAAAGCCGTTGAACTGCTGGGCACCATGCAGGGCGGTTACAATATTCACCCCCTGATTGAAGCGCTGGACGATGCCAAACTGGCGCCGATTGCCGCGAAAGCGCTGTCCCATACCCTGCTGATGTTCGATAACTTCTATGACGTAGAAGAGAAAGCCAAAGCGGGTAATGAGTACGCTAAACAGGTTATGCAATCCTGGGCTGATGCCGAGTGGTTCCTGAACCGTCCGCAACTGGCGGAAAAAATCACCGTTACCGTCTTCAAAGTTACCGGCGAAACCAATACCGATGACTTGTCTCCGGCACCTGATGCCTGGTCCCGTCCGGATATCCCACTGCACGCTCTGGCGATGCTGAAAAACGCTCGCGAAGGAATTGAGCCGGATCAGCCGGGCGCGGTCGGCCCGATTAAACAAATTGAAGCGCTGCAGCAGAAAGGCTTCCCGCTGGCCTACGTTGGCGACGTTGTTGGTACCGGTTCTTCGCGTAAATCCGCCACCAACTCGGTGCTGTGGTTCATGGGCGACGATATCCCGAACGTACCGAACAAGCGCGGCGGCGGCCTGTGCCTGGGCGGCAAAATCGCGCCTATCTTCTTCAATACCATGGAAGATGCGGGCGCGCTGCCTATCGAAGTGGACGTGAGCAACCTCAACATGGGCGACGTCATTGACGTTTACCCGTTCAAAGGTGAAGTGCGTAACCACGAAACCAACGAGCTGTTGGCAAGCTTTGAACTGAAAACCGATGTACTGATCGACGAAGTGCGCGCCGGCGGCCGTATTCCGCTGATCATCGGTCGCGGCCTGACGACCAAAGCGCGCGAAGCGCTGGGGCTGCCGCACAGCGACGTTTTCCGTCATGCGAAAGATGTGGCGGAAAGCAACCGCGGCTTCTCTCTGGCGCAGAAAATGGTTGGCCGCGCCTGCGGCGTTGCCGGTATCCGTCCGGGCGCTTATTGCGAGCCGAAAATGACCTCCGTCGGTTCTCAGGACACCACCGGTCCAATGACCCGCGATGAGCTGAAAGACCTGGCGTGCCTGGGCTTCTCCGCGGACCTGGTGATGCAGTCCTTCTGCCACACCGCGGCTTATCCGAAGCCGGTTGACGTCACCACGCACCACACTCTGCCGGACTTCATCATGAACCGCGGCGGTGTTTCACTGCGTCCGGGCGATGGCGTTATCCACTCCTGGCTGAACCGTATGCTGCTGCCTGATACCGTCGGTACCGGCGGCGACTCCCATACCCGTTTCCCAATCGGTATCTCCTTCCCGGCGGGTTCTGGTCTGGTGGCCTTCGCCGCCGCGACCGGCGTGATGCCGCTGGATATGCCGGAATCAGTACTGGTGCGCTTCAAAGGTAAAATGCAGCCGGGTATTACCCTGCGCGACCTGGTTCACGCCATCCCGCTGTATGCCATTAAGCAGGGCCTGCTGACCGTTGAGAAGAAAGGTAAGAAAAACATCTTCTCTGGCCGCATCCTTGAAATCGAAGGTCTGCCGGATCTGAAAGTCGAGCAGGCATTTGAACTGACCGATGCTTCCGCTGAGCGTTCTGCTGCTGGTTGTACCATCAAGCTGAACAAAGAGCCGATCGTTGAGTATCTGAACTCCAACATCGTCCTGCTGAAGTGGATGATCGCGGAAGGTTACGGCGATCGCCGTACGCTGGAGCGTCGTATCCAGGGCATGGAAAAATGGCTGGCGGATCCGCAACTGCTGGAAGCCGACGCTGATGCGGAATACGCGGCAGTGATCGACATCGATCTGGCGGATATCAAAGAGCCTATTCTGTGCGCGCCGAACGATCCGGACGATGCGCGTCTGCTGTCGGACGTGCAGGGTGAGAAGATCGACGAAGTGTTTATCGGTTCCTGCATGACCAACATTGGCCACTTCCGTGCTGCAGGTAAACTGCTGGACAGCCACAAAGGCCAACTGCCGACTCGCCTGTGGGTGGCGCCGCCAACCCGTATGGATGCCGCGCAGTTGACTGAAGAAGGCTACTACAGCGTGTTTGGTAAGAGCGGCGCGCGTATCGAAATCCCTGGCTGTTCCCTGTGTATGGGCAACCAGGCGCGCGTGGCTGACGGCGCGACCGTCGTGTCGACCTCTACCCGTAACTTCCCGAACCGTTTAGGTACCGGCGCCAACGTTTATCTGGCCTCTGCCGAACTGGCGGCGGTCGCTTCTCTGCTGGGCAAACTGCCGACGCCGGAAGAGTACCAGACCTTCGTCGCTCAGGTTGATAAGACGGCGGAAGATACCTATCGCTATCTGAACTTTAACCAGCTGGATCAGTACACCGAAAAAGCTGACGGCGTGATCTTCCAGACTGCTGTGTAATCCGTTCGGTCAGCCTGGCTGACCGTTTGGCTACAAACTCTCCAATGCCCGCTGAACATTGCATCAGCGGGCATTTTTATTTTTAAACCTCCCACCCGTTGCGCTTTTTTTCTTCCTGTCTGCTGCGATAATTACTCCATGGGTACAGTGCAGCGGTGACGCATTGCCCTTGCAGAGGAAAAGATTATGGATTACGAATTTCTGCGCGATATTACCGGTGTGGTAAAGGTGCGTATGTCGATGGACCACGAGGCGATTGGTCACTGGTTCAACGAAGAGGTGAAAGATAACCTGGCCCTTCTGGATGAAGTGGAGCAGGCAGCGCGCACCGTGAAAGGCAGTGAACGTTCCTGGCAGCGGGCCGGCCATGAATATACGTTGTGGCTGGATGGCGAAGAAGTGATGATCCGCGCCAACCAACTGGAATTTTCCGGCGATGAAATGGAAGAGGGGATGAACTACTACGACGAAGAGAGCCTCTCTCTTTGCGGCGTGGAGGATTTCCTGCAGGTGGTTGCCGCATACCGTGAATTTATGCAGCAGCGTTAATGATTCGTTTTGTGCCGGGCGGCGCGGAACCGTAGGCCCGGCAGGCAAAAGCGCCGCCGGGCATTTCAGATGTTACACCGCAGGTATATTGCGGGCGTAATAAATTTCCCGCATCTCTTTCCACAACAGGTCGGTAATCACCTTGCGCTCTTGTTCGCTTAACTCTTCCGGTTTGGTATGGAACATGTAGTGCTTCAGATCGAACTCTTTCAGCATCATTTTGGTATGGAACATATTTTCCTGATAGACGTTCACGTCCACCATGTCATAGAGCGACTTCATATCTTCTGACATGAAGTTCTGAATAGAGTTGATCTCATGATCGATAAAATGCTTCATGCCGTTGATATCACGAGTGAACCCACGCACGCGATAATCAATGGTTACGATATCGGATTCCAGTTGGTGAATCAGGTAGTTCAGCGCCTTCAGCGGTGAAATCACGCCACAGGTGGAGACTTCAATATCGGCGCGGAAGGTGCACAGGCCGCCTTCCGGATGGCTTTCCGGATAGGTATGTACGCAGATGTGGCTTTTATCGAGATGTGCGACCACGGTCTCAGGCAACGGGCCCGGATGCTCGCTCTGATCGATAAGCTGCGGGTCGATAGGCTCTTCGCTAACCAAAATGGTGACGCTTGCGCCCTGCGGTTCATAATCCTGGCGTGCGATGTTGAGTATGTTGGCGCCAATGATTGAACAGGTCTCGGAAAGGATTTCCGTCAGGCGATTGGCATTATAGAGTTCATCGATATAGGCGATATAGCCATCGCGCTCTTCGGCGGTTTTAGCGTAGCAGATATCGTAAATACAAAAACTCAGGCTTTTAGTCAGGTTGTTGAAGCCGTGCAGCTTAAGCTTTTTCAATTTGGTTCACCTCCTCGTTTCAGGTTAGCTGGCGGTCAGCGCATCCAGCAGGTACTGCGGTAGCGCGAAAGCCGCGGTATGAATTGCCGGATTGTAATAACGGCATTTCAGCCCGGCGCTATGGAAGCGGGCCTGAATAATTTCCGTCGACAAATGACGCAGTGCTTCATTATCGGTCGCCCAGGCAAAGGTCATGATGCCGCCATAGTAGGTCGGGATCGCCGCCTGGTAGAAACTGACATCGGTGAAATAGTGGCTGAGCTTGCGATGGCTGCCGACCGCTTCATCCTGCTGCAGGAAGCTTACGCCGTTCTGGGCAACGAAAATTCCGCCGGGATTCAGGCAACGTTTACAACCGGCATAAAACGCCGAGGTAAACAGGCTCTCACCGGGGCCGATCGGGTCGGTACAGTCGGAGATAATGACATCAAAGGTTTGTGACGTTTGGTTGACGAAGTTCACGCCGTCATCAATCACCAGCGTAAAGCGCGGGTCGTCATAGGCGCCGGCGTTATGGTTTGGTAGATACTGACGGCAGAACGAGACCACCCCGGCGTCGATTTCCACCATGGTAATGGTTTCGATATGTTGGTGGCGGGAGACTTCACGCAGCATCGCGCCATCGCCGCCGCCGATGATCAGCACGTGCTTTGCGTGACCATGCGCCAGCAGCGGAACGTGGGTCATCATTTCATGATAAATAAACTCATCGCGCTCGGTGGTTTGCACCACGCCATCAAGCGCCATCACGCGGCCAAATGCCGCATTTTCGAAGATGATTAAATCCTGATGATCGGTCTTCTCATGGTACAGCACGTTATCAACGGTAAAATATTGACCAAAATGGTCGTGCAGCGTCTCATGCCAGTGATTACTCTCGGCCATGGCTTACTCCTCCTTTGTTAACTTCTGTCGCGCCCGCAACGCGGGCACCACATCATAGCCAACTATAGATAGAGATTGATATGGCGAATAGTAAACCTTCTATTGTTTAGATGAACTCTCGCTTAGCGTGAGGTTTTCGGCGCAGATGCTCTGGATTGTTGGTCGCTGTTGGGTCTGGCGTCAACAATTCGCACGCTATACACCATCGTCGCGCCAGGCGGAATTTTTCCAGGGATTCCTTTGCTGCCGTAGGCCCGCTCCGGCGGAACAACAATAGTGATGGCGCCATGATTACTAAGACGTTTAAGCGGTTCACGGAAGGTTTCGGGATATTGACTTAGCGCCTGGGTCCAGACCTTATCTTCGGCTTCCATATCGTTTATCACGGTACCGTCGATCAAGCTTTCTTTGATAACGACGGTGACGATATCGTTATCAGCGACCTTACCTTTACCGGGGTAGTCTATACGGCTATAAATACCCTCTTTAAGCACTGCGCCTTTCTGCGCGGCGAATTGCTGCTGATACTTTTTACCTTCACGGAGAGTTTGCTGCTCAAGCTTATCAATGTTTTTGTATAACCGCTGTGAGACGTCGAAAAGCGCCTTATTGCGTGCTTTTTCATCCAGCGCCGGCTGACCGGCAAAAACATCGTTAATCCCCTTAAGAACGGTTTCCTGTTGCAGGTTTAACCCTTTCGCTGCCTGACTGGACAGCGTTTTAAGCGCATCTTGCCCTATCGACACGCCAACCGAATATGCCTGCTGCTGTGGAGCGCTGCTGAGGTTTAGCGTGGGTGATTTGGCTGTCGTGGCGGCGGTGGTTTTTACGCCGGTGAGTTCGGCGCTCAGTTTCTGCTGCTCCGCCATTGCCGCAGCCAGCTTATCGCTCAGGGCCTGCTTGTCTCTCTCCAGCGCGTTGAGCTTTACCGTTTGCGCCTGCAGAGCGGCGGCAGAGCGTTTGAGATTATCCGCGCCGTCGGCTTTTTCCTGCTGAACGGTACCGACTTGCTGCACAAGCCGCTTGTTTTCCGTGTCCAAAGCAACGATCCGGCTCTGGAGTTGTGCGATGGTTTTATTCAACGCTGCATTATCTACCGGCGCTGGCATCGTGGCGGGAGGTGGCGATTTCAGCTGTGCCTGCAGTTGGCGGATGATCTTATCTTTGTCGGCGATGAGACTTTTTTGCGCGGCCAGCTTTTTTTGCAGCGCTGCGGTGTTGTTCTCGCGGGCTCTGGAGGGTTTACTGACCTCCGGCGCCGGAGATATCTCTTTCTTCTCTTTTTTCTCCTGCTGCTGGACATAGTTGAGAAATGCAGGCGCATCGTCATCCGCTTGCGCATAAGCAATAAAAAGGGACGCCAGCAAAATGAAGGCCAGCGTCAATATATTAAGGCGATTTATCATGGCGCCTGTCACTTCACCGCATTATCGCCGCGCATGACCAGGCTATCGATCAGCGACTTTTCAATATCGGCGCAAAGCTTAATAGATTTAAATTGATACATAGAATCTATGCCCTGACGGGTGGGATCGGCGACTTTCGTACGCACTGAGTTATATTGCGACGCCGCGCCTATCAGAGCGGTGAATTCACTACCCAGTCTTGAGGCTTCTTTCGGATTGACTTCTTTTAACGAATCCAACGCCTGGCGACAGGCATTAAGTCGCTCCTGCTCAGCGGCCAGTCGCAGCTTTTCATTCTGTTGCGCGTCGGTGGCAATGGCGATTGGTGGCGTTATGGGTGCGTTAGCCTGACGATGCGCCTGGCAGCCAGCTAACATGAGAACAGCGAACGGAAGTAAGCGAAAAACAGGTGAGATATTCAAAATGTCATTCCATTGCAATAAGAGAGGTTGCAGGCGATTTTAATTAGCCAGCAGGTCTTTGCAATAAACGATGAGTTGAATTATTCTCTCCTGAATATGATTTTTTTTGATAAATTAAGCCGTCGTCTAATTAATGAATATAAAGCATATTAGCTGCATGTGAAATAAAAGTATCGCGCAATGAATTCATAGTAAATGAATCACAGGGGAAAAGAATAATATAGCATTCTGCAACCGCATCGCGGCGGCTGCAGATACGTTTACTTCACATAGGCCAGCAGGCTAAGGGAGTCACGCGCCAGAGCTTTGCACTTTTTGGCGGTTGGGATTTTGATACCGCTGAGATCGCGATAGCTGTCCTCACCTAATGCTTTCATATTAAAGCTATCGTAGTTGCTGAGGTCCCATTGGTTTTGCTGGGCAAAAAAGACCAGCGCGCGGCGAATTTGCGTATTTGGCAAATTTTGATAGCCGCAATCATTTTTCAGGAATACAAATACCGCCGTTAAATCAGCCATATCTTCCGCTTCGGACTCGCTTAATGCATAGCTATTGGCGGAGAGGGCGAGCAGGCTGCCAAACAGCATTGTTCTGAAAAACGTCTTCATTTTTTCTACCATTGAAACACGGACAATCAAAGTTAGCATACTTCTTTACACCACGCAGAGCTTTATTCACAAGCTTCTGCTTGACCTTCCCGTTGCGGGAGGGTTTAAGCTTAAATATTCACCAGCAGAATAAAAGGATGTGAAAATGCAACGTCGTGAGTTTATCAAATTAGGCGCCGCGCTTGGCGCGGTCAGCGCCTTACCGCTCTGGAGCCGTGCGGTATTCGCTGCCGGCCGTCCGGCTTTGCCGGTTCCGGATTTATTGACCGCTGACGCGCGCAATCGCATTACGCTGACGATTCAAGCCGGAAAGACGCAGTTTGGCCCGCATCTTGCGACGACCTGGGGCTATAACGGCAACCTCCTCGGGCCCGCGTTGAAGCTGAAGCAAGGTGAAGCGGTGACGGTAGATATTCACAACCGCCTGGCGGAGGAGACCACGGTCCACTGGCACGGGCTGGAAGTGCCAGGCGAAGTCGATGGCGGTCCGCAGGGCGTCATCGCCGCAGGAGCCTCAAGGACGGTGAGTTTTACGCCGACGCAGCGAGCGGCGACCTGCTGGTTCCATCCTCATCAGCATGGTAAAACCGGCCGTCAGGTTGCCATGGGGCTGGCGGGTTTGGTGCTGATTGAAGATGTCGAAAGCGGGCAATTACTGCTTCCGAAGCAGTGGGGAATCGATGATGTTCCGGTGATCGTGCAGGACAAAAGATTCAATGCCAATGGCGAAATAGATTATCAGCTCGATATCATGAGCGCCGCCGTTGGCTGGTTTGGCGATACCCTGTTGACGAACGGCGCGCTGTATCCCGAACACGCTCCGCCGCGCGGTTGGTTACGCCTGCGTCTGCTTAATGGCTGTAATGCCCGCTCGTTGAATTTCGCTACCAGCGATCGCCGCCCAATGTACGTAATAGCAAGCGACGGCGGCCTGTTGGCGGAACCGGTCAAAGTGAGCGAACTGCCGGTGCTGATGGGCGAGCGCTTTGAGGTTTTAATTGATACCCGCGACGGGAAGGCATTTGATCTCCTGACGATGCCGGTGAGCCAAATGGGGATGGCGATTGCGCCATTTGATAAGCCGCAGCCGGTTCTCCGTATACAGCCGCTATTGATCCCGGCCTCCGGTAAGTTACCCGATACTTTGGCCGCGATACCCGCGCTGCCGTCACTGGAGGGGCTGACGCAGCGCACGCTGCAGCTGTCGATGGATCCTATGCTCGACATGATGGGTATGCAGGCGCTAATGAAGAAATATGGCGACCAGGCGATGTCCGGTATGAATCATGGAATGATGGGGCATGGCGACATGAACAATATGGGAAATATGAATCATGGTGAAATGAAGAATATGAACCACGGCGGCGGCATGGGGCATGGCGCTTCATCAGACAAGGGTTTTGATTTCCATAACGCCAACCGCATCAACGGCAAGGCCTTTGATATGAATGTGCCGATGTTTGCCGCGGCCAGGGGGCAGTACGAGCGCTGGCTGATCTCCGGTAAGGGCGACATGATGCTGCATCCTTTCCATATTCATGGCACGCAATTCCGTATTCTGAGTGAAAATGGCCAGGCGCCGGCGGCGCATCGGCGCGGCTGGAAGGATACGGTAAGAGTGGAGGGCGGGGTGAGCGAAGTGCTGGTGAAGTTCGATCATCAGGCGCCAAAGGAGTTCGCCTATATGGCACACTGTCATCTGCTGGAGCATGAAGATACCGGGATGATGTTGGGGTTCACCGTGTAGGACTGTACAGCCTGCCGCCCACTCCCATGGGGAGAGGGGCAAAAAAAACGGCAACTTTCGTTGCCGTTTTGCGTTTTACTTCGCGTCATCCGGTAACGCGTAGGCAACGATGTAGTCGCCCATTTTCGTACCGAACGAGCCATGACCGCCGGCAGAGATGACAACGTACTGCTTGCCATTCACTTCATAGGTCATCGGCGTCGCCTGGCCACCTGCCGGCAGACGCGCCTGCCACAGTTTTTCGCCATTGCTCATGTTGTAAGCGCGCAGATAGTTATCGGCGGTGGCGGCGATAAACAGCACGTTACCGGCGGTTGAGATCGGACCGCCCAGCATCGGCATACCCATATTGAACGGCAGCGGGACAGGCAGCGGGAACGGCAGACTATCCTGCGGCGTACCGATGCGTTTTTTCCACACCACTTCGTTGGTCTTCAGATCCAGCGCCGAGATATAACCCCATGCCGGTTGTTTACACGGCAGGCCAAACGGCGACAGGAACGGGTTCAGCGTAACGCCGAACGGCACGCCATATTGCGGCTGAACGCCGGACTCGGTACCGGAGCCTTTCGCGTCTTTTGGCGGTTCCATCGGGTTGCCCGGGCCGCGTGGGATCAGTTTAGAGACGAACGGCAGCGCCATCGGGTTGGCGATAGCCACCTGACGGTTAGGATCGACGGAGATGCCGCCCCACTCAAACATCCCCAGGTTACCCGGGAATACCAGCGTGCCCTGTTCGGACGGCGGCGTGAAGATACCTTCATAGCGCATCTGATGGAAGATAACGCGGCACACCAGCTGGTCAAACATGGTGGCGCCCCACATATCCGCGCCGGTCAGGTCTTTCTTCGGACGGAAACTCAGCTCGGAGAACGGCTGGGTTTTAGCAACATAGTCGCCTTTCGCCGCACCCTGCGGAACCGGTTTTTCCGGCGCCGGGACCACCAGTTCGCCATTACGACGATCCAGCACGAAGATGTTGCCGGTTTTGGCCGGAGCGTAAATCACCGGTACGGTTTTACCGTTCACATCAATGTCGGCCAATGTCGGCTGCGACGGCATATCCATATCCCACAGATCGTGGTGTACGGTTTGGTAGCTCCACGCCAGTTTACCGGTGGTTGCGTTCAGCGCCACGATAGAGCTGGCGTAACGTTCCTGTTCCGGTGTGCGGTTGCCGCCCCAGATATCCGGCGTGGTAACGCCCATCGGCAGATAGACTAAATCCAGCTTCGCGTCATAGGCGGCAGGCGCCCAGGAGTTAGGTGAATTGAGTGTGAAGTGATGCTCATCGCTCGGGATCGCATTAGGGTCTTTCGCACCCGGGTCGAAGGCCCACAGCAGTTTACCGGTATTCACATCAAAGCCGCGGATCACGCCTGATGGCTCGCGGGTGGAGAAGTTATCGGTTACCGCGCCGGCAATGACGATAGTCTTGTCGGTGATAATCGGCGGCGACGTCGGTTCATACATGCCCGGCGTGGTCACCGGCATGTTGGTCTGCAGGTTGAGAATGCCTTTATTAGCAAAGGTTTCGCACAGCTTACCGTTGTCGGCGTTCACCGCGAACAGACGGCCATCGTTGACCGGCAGAATAATACGGCGCGGGCAGTCGGCGACGACGTCGGCAGGGGCGTTATCCGCTTTCGCTTCATGATAGGAGACGCCACGGCAGGTCACGTGCTGGAACGACGGATCGGCGTTCAGCTGCGGGTCAAAATGCCACTTCTCTTTACCGGTGGCCGCGTCGAGCGCGAACAGACGCTGGTGCGCGGTACACAGATACAGCGTGTCGCCAACTTTAATCGGCGTCACTTCATTAGTGATTTCACCCGGATCGTTCGGCTGCTTCAGGTCGCCGGTGCGGAATACCCAGGCTTCCTTCAGGTTCTTCACGTTGTCAGCGTTAATCTGTTTCAGCGGCGAATAACGCTGGCCTTCCTGGTTACGGCCATAGGCCGGCCAGTCGCTATCGGCGACGGTAGAAATCGGCGCGGCCGGCGTCGCGTCAGCGCTCAACGTACCGTTCACTTCCTGCGGATCGTTGAAACCGGCCCAGGTCAGGATCCCGCCGCTAATCAACAGGGCGATAACCAGACCGCCCACGGCGCCAGCGGAGGGTACCGGCAGGCGACGCCAGACAAATGGCAGAATCAGCCAAATGCCGAAGAAGACCAGGATGTCGCTGCGCGGCGTCAGCGCCCAGAAGTCGAAGCCGACTTCCCATACCCCCCAAATCATGGTTGCCAGCAACAGGGCGGCATACAGCCACAGCGCTGCGCGCTTGCCGCGGAACAGCATGACGGTGACGGCCAGCATCACCAGGCCTGCGATAGGGTAGTACCAGGAACCGCCGATAGCGGCCAGCCATACCCCACCGATTAACAGATACAGGCCACAGAAGGCGGCAAACAGCGCCGTCAGCGTGACAAGTAACCGTGATTGTTGAGATTTTGTTTCTGCCATAGAAAGACACTCTTCAGTTGTTAATTTTTTAACTGCAATTAATTATAGGATTTAACAACTGTGATCGGAATCACAAATATGGCTTTATTATTCACTGCACCGAAGATTTCGTTTTGCTGGTATACTGTATCGCTTGCCGGTCAACGTCGGTGTGAAAGCAGCGGCTTTGAAGATTTATCCTAAGAATCAAATGGTTAGTTTAATGAAACATACTGTAGAAGTGATGATCCCGGAAGCCGAGATCAAAGCGCGTATCGCCGAACTGGGTCGTCAAATTAATGAACGCTACAAAGACAGCGGCAGCGAAATGGTGCTGGTGGGTCTGTTGCGCGGTTCATTTATGTTTATGGCTGACCTGTGCCGTGAGGTTCAGGTGCCGCATGAGGTCGACTTTATGACCGCCTCCAGCTATGGCAGCGGCATGTCCACCACCCGTGATGTCAAAATCCTTAAAGATCTTGATGAAGACATTCGCGGTAAGGACGTATTGATCGTCGAAGACATCATCGATTCCGGCAACACCCTGTCTAAAGTGCGCGAAATCCTCAGCCTGCGCGAGCCGAAATCGCTGGCTATCTGTACGCTGCTGGATAAACCAAGCCGTCGTGAAGTGAACGTCCCGGTTGAGTTTGTCGGTTTTGCCATTCCGGATGAGTTCGTGGTGGGCTACGGCATCGACTACGCTCAGCGCTATCGCCACCTGCCGTACGTCGGTAAAGTGATCCTGCTGGACGAGTAATTATTGTTGCGGTCCCGGATAGGGTGAGCGCCTTATCCGGGGCGGTGAGCGCGGCGGCTATTTATGGTTGGCGTGCTTGCTCTTGAGATTGGAAATCCCGTGGCGATAGCGCTGCTCGAGGGTTTCCCGGCTGACGGCGGTGACATCAAGATCGCGCAGCAGTCCGTCGTGAATACCATAAGCCCAGCCGTGGATCGTCACCTTTTGGCCACGTTTCCACGCCGACTGCATGATCGTCGAGTGTCCCAGGTTGTATACCTGCTCCATCACGTTCAGTTCGCAAAGCGTATCCAGACGCCGATCTTCCGGCATCTCACCGAGCAGCGAGCTGTGTTTAAACCAGATATCGCGAATGTGCAGCAGCCAGTTATCAATGAGCCCCAGTTCCGGGTTCTCGACCGCCGCCTGTACGCCGCCGCAGCCGTAGTGGCCGCAGATAATAATGTGTTCGACTTCCAGCACGTCGACGGCGTATTGCACCACCGACAGGCAGTTCAGGTCGGTATGGATCACCAGATTGGCGACGTTACGGTGTACGAATAACTCACCGGGTTCCAGGCCGGTTAAGCGCTCCGCGGGGACGCGGCTATCGGAGCAGCCAATCCACAGAAAGCGCGGTTTCTGCGCCTGCGACAATTTCGCAAAGAAGCCGGGGTCCTCTTCCACCAGCATTTTTGACCATAGTGCATTATTGCTGATGAGTGTATCTATATCATTCATGGACGTTTACGGCCTGTAACCAAGTAAGTGCGTTGCGCTAATATAGGGTAAGCTCACCTTTTTGAAAACATTACATCACGTGTGATGACACGAGAAGAGATATTTAATGACCATTGCTCTGGAATTAAAACAGCTCAAGAAAACCTATCCCGGCGGGGTTCAGGCGCTGAAAGGCATTGACCTGCAGGTTGAAGCCGGCGACTTTTATGCGCTGCTGGGCCCTAACGGCGCGGGGAAATCCACGACTATCGGCATCATTAGTTCGCTGGTTAATAAAACCTCCGGCCAGGTTAACGTATTTGGCTACGACCTGGAAAAAGATGTGGTGAACGCCAAGCGCCAGTTAGGGCTGGTGCCGCAGGAGTTCAACTTCAACCCATTCGAAACCGTACAGCAGATCGTGGTTAACCAGGCGGGTTACTATGGCGTTGAGCGTAAAGAAGCAATTTTGCGTAGCGAAAAGTATCTGAAACAGCTCGATCTGTGGGAAAAGCGCAATGAACGCGCGCGTATGCTCTCCGGCGGGATGAAGCGCCGCCTGATGATTGCCCGCGCGCTGATGCATGAGCCGAAGCTGCTCATTCTTGATGAACCCACCGCTGGCGTTGATATTGAACTACGTCGCTCGATGTGGGGTTTCCTCAAAGATCTGAACGATAAAGGCACCACCATTATCCTCACGACCCACTATCTGGAAGAGGCGGAAATGCTGTGTCGTAATATCGGTATTATCCAGAGCGGCGAGCTGGTGGAAAACACCTCAATGAAGGCGCTGTTGGCTAAGCTGAAATCGGAAACCTTTATCCTCGATCTAGCGCCGAAAAGCCCGCTGCCAACCCTCGACGGGTATCAGTACCGGCTGGTTGATACCTCGACGCTGGAAGTTGAAGTGTTGCGCGAGCAGGGGATTAACAGCGTTTTCGCCCAGCTAAGCGCCCAGGGCGTGCAGGTATTAAGTATGCGTAACAAGGCCAACCGTCTGGAAGAGTTGTTTGTCACGCTGGTGCACGACAAAAAAGGAGAATCAGCATGATGCAGCTTTACTGGGTCGCGCTGAAAAGCATCTGGACCAAAGAGATCCACCGGTTTATGCGTATCTGGGTTCAGACGCTGGTGCCGCCGGTGATCACCATGACCCTCTATTTCGTCATCTTTGGCAACCTGATCGGCTCGCGGATCGGCGAGATGCACGGTTTTACCTACATGCAGTTTATCGTGCCGGGGCTGATTATGATGGCGGTGATCACCAACGCCTACGCCAACGTCGCCTCGTCATTCTTTAGCGCCAAGTTCCAGCGCAATATTGAGGAACTGCTGGTGGCGCCGGTGCCAACCCACGTGGTGATCGCCGGTTACGTCGGCGGCGGGGTGGCGCGCGGGCTGTGTGTCGGGATTCTGGTGACGGCAATCTCGCTGTTCTTCGTCCCGTTCCAGGTTCATTCCTGGCTGTTTGTCGCCCTGACGCTGATTTTGACGGCAATTCTGTTCTCGCTGGCGGGCCTGCTCAATGCGGTGTTTGCGAAAACCTTCGACGATATCAGCCTGATCCCGACTTTCGTGCTGACGCCGCTGACCTACCTTGGCGGGGTGTTCTATTCGTTGACGCTGCTGCCGCCGTTCTGGCAAGCGCTGTCGCATCTCAACCCCATCGTCTACATGATTAGCGGCTTCCGTTTTGGTTTCCTCGGCATTCATGACGTCCCGCTGGCGACCACCTTTGGCGTACTGGTGGTGTTCATCGTGGTCTTCTATATTCTGTGCTGGTACCTGATCCAGCGCGGGCGCGGCCTGCGTAGCTAATCCTCTCTGTTAGCGCCCCCGCTAATTTCACTTTGCCGGGGCGCTATGCGGTAATTTTTGATACCCATCACCCTACCTCAACGCTTGCCCTGCTAAATTGTTTGCCTGCTAAGGAGGTAGGCGATGTTAGGTTGGGTAATTACCTGCCATGATGAGCTGGCGCAGGAGATGCTGGATCGTCTGGAGAAAAAGTTTGGCCCGCTGGCGCAATGCCGGGCGGTGAATTACTGGCGTAATCTGAGCGTCAATATGCTGAGCCGCATGATGTGCGACGCGCTGCATGCCACAGACTGCGGCGATGGGGTGATTTTTCTCACCGATAAAACCGGTGCCGCGCCGTATCGCGCCGCCGCGCTGATGAGCCACAAGCATACTCACTGTGAAGTGATTTCCGGCATTCGCTATCCATTGCTGGAAGAAATGTATTTACAGCGCTATACCCTCAGCAGCGACGCCTTCCGTAATGCTATTGTTCGCGCTGGAGGCCCCACGGTGAGCAGCCTGTGGCATCAGCAGCAAAAAAATCCGCCTTTTCGTCTCCTGCATGACACGTTCGGAAATTAGGCATTAGCATTGATGCCGCTTTTGTTACAATGGCGGCATTCAGGTTTACCGGTTCGATGCGCATGTTTGCCCGAGTCATAACACTATTCCTTTTGCTGACGTCAGTCAGCGTTTCCGCCAGCCTGCTCAGCCAACAGGGCGTCCCCGCACGCTATATGCAAATCACGGAAGATGCCGATATCTGGGCGCAGGTCGGCAACCATGTAGTGAGCGTCGGCAACGTTCGCGCCGGGCAAATCCTTGCCGTGGTGCCAACCACGGCAGACTATTACGAATTCAATTTTGGTTTCGGTACCGGCTTTATTGATAAAGGGCACCTGGGGCCGGTGCAGGGCGCAAAGCGGGTTGAGGATAACCTGGGCGATTTACACCAGCCATTGAGCAACCAGAACCTGCTGACCTGGAAAGATACGCCGGTTTACGATGCGCCGTCAGCGGGCAGCCCGCCGTTTGGCACATTAGCCAATAACCTGCGCTATCCCATTATCAGCAAGCTGAAAGACCGTCTTAATCAGACCTGGTATCAAATTCGTATCGGCAACCGGCTGGCGTGGGTAAGCAGCCTGGACGCGCAGGAAGATAACGGCATTCCGGTACTGACTTATCACCATATTCTGCGTGATGAAGAAAATAGCCGTTTCCGCCATACCTCGACCACCACCTCGGTGCGCGCTTTCAGTAACCAGATGACCTGGCTGCGTGACCAGGGCTATACCACGCTGACGATGTATCAACTGGAAGGGTATTTACGTAACAAGGTTAATCTGCCTGCGCGCTCGGTGGTGATTACCTTTGATGACGGCCTCAAGTCGGTGAATCGCTACGCTTATCCGATCCTCAAGCAGTACGGATTCCACGCTACGGCATTTATTATCTCATCGCGGATCAAACGTCATCCGCAAAAGTGGGATCCGAAATCGCTGCAGTTTATGAGTATCTCTGAGCTCAGGCAGATTCAGGACGTGTTTGATGTGCAGTCGCATACCCATTTTCTGCACCGGGTCGATGCCGCCCGTCATCCGATATTACTCAGCCGTAATTACCACAACATTCTCTTTGATTTCGAGCGTTCACGGCGGGCGCTGAGCCAGTTTAATCCACACGTGCTGTATCTTTCGTATCCGTTCGGCGGCTATAACGCCACGGCGGTCAAAGCGGCGAACGATGCCGGTTTTCATCTGGCGGTAACGACGGTGAGAGGGAAGGTGAAACCGGGGGATAATCCGTTCTTGCTGAAGCGGTTGTATATCTTACGCACCGATTCGCTGGAGACGATGTCGCGGCTTATCAGCAACCAGCCGCAAGGATAAACCGGCGCTGCGGCTGAGCGCAGCGCCGTAAGAATCAGGCGACCTGCACTGGGATGGCTTTCGCCAGGCGCTTCATTTCGTTATCGCCTTCGAAATAGGCCACTTTCGGCTGCCAGGTGCGGGCTTCTTCGTCAGACATGGTCACGAAGCTGGCGATAATGAGGATATCGCCGACGCTTGCGCAGTGCGCCGCAGCGCCGTTGACGGAGATAATCTTCGAACCACGCTCGGCGGCGATCGCATAAGTCGAGAAACGGTTTCCGTTGGTCACGTTCCACAGATGAATGGCTTCATTTTCCAGAATACCGGCCGCTTCGAGGAAATCCTGGTCAATAGCGCAGGAACCTTCGTAATGCAGGTCAGCCTGCGTGACTTTAACGCGGTGGAGCTTGCCCTGCAGCATATTACGCATCATAACTTCTACCTTCCAACCTTTAAGTAGCAAAGCGGACACGGCATCCGCTTTGAGAAAATAACCCGATTTTTCGTTCCGGACTACTGGCCCAGCTCGACGATTTTGTTATCAATCAGACGCGCCTGGCCCAGCCATGCCGCCATCAGGATCACCGCGCGTTTGCTGGCATCCGTGAGCTCCAGCAGGGTGTCGGCATCGCGGATCTGGATATCGTCGGCGCGAAAACCTGATTCGTTGAGCTCCTGCTCGGCGATGGCGATGATTTCCTCAAGATGACGTTCGCCCGCGGCAAGTTTTTCCGCCACCGAGCTCAGCACTTTATACAGACCCGGGGCGATTTTACGCTGCTCGGCGGTCAGATAACCATTACGCGAACTCAGCGCCAGGCCGTCTTTCGCGCGGATAATCGGCACGCCGACGATCTCGATGTCATAACCCATATCGGCGACCATTTTGCGGATCAGCGCCAACTGCTGGAAATCTTTCTCGCCGAAGCAGGCGACATCCGGCTGCACCAGGTTGAACAGCTTGCTGACAATGGTCGAGACGCCGCGGAAGTGGCCAGGGCGGCTGGCGCCTTCCAGCATGGTCGACAGGCCCGGGACATCAACGAAGGTTTGCCCTTCGGTACCCTGCGGATAAATTTCCGCCGGCGCCGGAGCAAAGACAAAATCGACCTTGCGCTTGTTCAGCTTTTCGCAATCTTCCTGCAGGGTACGCGGATAGCGCGCCAGATCGTCCGGACGGTCAAATTGCATGGGATTCACGAAGATACTGACCACCACGACATCCGCGCAGGCTTTGGCTTCATCAACCAGCTTCATATGACCATCGTGCAGGTTGCCCATGGTGGGAACCAGCGCAATGCGCTTGCCTTCCTGGCGTAAACGACGGATATGCTGGCGCAGCAGCGGCAGGGTTTCAATTATCAGCACAACAAGACTCCTTAATGGAAACTATGTTCTTCGCCCGGATAGGTCCCGGATTCGACTTCGGCAATATACTGCCGTACCGCGGCGCGGATGTCGCCCGCTTCTGCGAGGAAATTTTTCGCGAATTTAGGAATGTGGCCGCCGGTGATCCCGAAAGCGTCATGCATCACCAGAATTTGCCCGTCGGTCACGTTGCCTGCGCCGATGCCGATAACCGGGATCGTCAGCGCTTCGGTAATGCGTTTTGCCAGCTCTACCGGCACGCACTCCAGCACCAGCAGCTGGGCGCCGGCGGCTTCCAGGGCTAATGCGTCATCAAACAGCGCCTGCGCCGCATCGCCGCGACCTTGTACTTTATAGCCGCCGAACACGTTCACCGATTGCGGCGTCAGACCGAGGTGACCGCAAACCGGTACCGCACGCTCCGCCAGCATCCTGACGGTATCAGCCAGCCAGGCGCCGCCTTCGAGCTTGACCATATTGGCGCCGGCGCGCATCACGACGGCGGCATTTTCGAAGGTTTGTTCCGGCGTGGCGTAGGCCATAAACGGCAGGTCGGCGAGCAGCAGACTGTTCGGCGCGCCGCGGCGCACCGCGCGGGTGTGGTAAGCGATATCGTCAACGGTCACCGGTAGCGTGGAGTCGTGGCCCTGTACCGTCATCCCCAGAGAATCGCCCACCAGCAGAACGTTAATGCCTTCGTCGGCAAAAAGCTTAGCGAAACTGTAGTCGTAGGCGGTGATAGTGGCGAAGCGCTTTTTCTCCTGTTTGCATTTCTGCAGCAGGGCAATGGTGGTCGGTTTCATAACGTTTCCTGATGATGAAAGTCATATTAACCGGCATTCTAACAGCAGCATTCAGGGGGGCAATGATTTTGGGCAACCGATTACCACTATCGCCGGAAATGCTAAAAAAGGGAGTAGGGGTTACCAGAGAGCGGGTTTTTCGGCGCCCAGATTTTCCAGCGCGGCGCGAAGGGCGAGGCCATCGGGGAAGTGAAGCTGTGGGGCGATTTCAAACAGCGGCCAGAGCATAAAACCGCGATTTTTCATATCGTAGTGCGGCACCGTCAGACGCTCGCTGTTAATGACCGCATCGCCAAACAACATAATATCGAGGTCCAGCGTTCGCGGTCCCCAGCGTTCGGCTTTCCGCTCCCGTCCCTGCTGCAGTTCGATGCGCTGAGTGTGATCGAGCAGCGCTTCCGGCGCGAGCGCGGTTTCAAGCGCGACGGCGGCATTGAGATAGTCGGGCTGATCCTGCGGCCCCAGCGGCGGCGTACGGTACAGCGAAGACACGCTCGCCACGCGGCTGTCCGGAATGTCGGCCAGCGCGCGGATAGCCGCATTCACCTGCTCGAGCGGCGAGGCGAGATTACTGCCAATGGCGATATAGACCAGGGTCATGCGTTACCCTGACGCGGCGCGCGTTTACGCGGGCGGCGATGGCGGCGGCGCGGAGCCGGATCGTCGCCGAGGTCGTTGAGCATATCTTTCTGTTCCGGCGGCGCGGCTACCTGGAACTCGCCCCACCATTTGGTCAGGCGCTGCAGTTCGTGATTGTTCTCGGCGCCTGCGCGCAGTTCAAGCAGGTCATAGGCGGCGCGGAACTTAGGATGCTCCATGAGTTTCCACGCGCGTTTGCCCTGACGACGGGACATGCGCAACTGCAGCTGCCAGATATCGCGCACCAGGGTGGTGATGCGTTTAGGGATCGCCAGCGTCCGGCAGGCTTCATCCAGCACGTCATTCATTGCCAGCGCGAAGGCGTCGTAATAGGCCAGCCCGCTCTCCTGCGCGATTTTCTGCGCCATTTCCAGCAGCGGATACCAGAACATGACCGCGAACAGGAACGCCGGGTTAACGCGCATGTCGTTATGCAGGCGGTTATCGGTATTCTTCAGCACCTGGATAATGATACGTTCCATCGGGCTATCGCCGCGCTCGGTGAAGTAGCGGGTGATCGTCGGGAACAGCGGCTGGAACAGGCTGTATTCGCGCAGCAGCTGGTAGGTTTCATAACCATAACCCGCCTGCAGCAGTTTCAGCACTTCTTCAAACAGACGCGCCGGGGGGACGTCGTGAAGAAGGGGGGCCAGACGCGGAATTGGCTCGGCACTTTCGGCGCTGATGCGCATATGGAGTTTGGCGGCGAAACGTACCGCGCGCAGCATGCGCACCGGATCTTCACGGTAACGGGTTTCCGGGTCGCCAATCAGGCGAATCACCCCTTCCTGCAGATCGCGCATTCCACCAACGTAGTCGCGTACGGTGAAGTCCGCCACGCTGTAATAAAGGCTATTGATGGTGAAGTCGCGGCGCTGGGCATCTTCTTCGATAGAACCGAAGATGTTATCGCGCAGCAGCATGCCGTTCTGGCCGCGCTGGGAGGTGACGCGGTCGTTGGTGTGGCCTTCGTGATGGCCGCGGAAGGTGGCGACCTCAATGATTTCCGGCCCGAACATCACGTGCGCCAGGCGGAAGCGACGGCCAACCAGGCGGCAGTTGCGGAACAGTTTACGTACCTGGTCCGGGGTCGCGCTGGTGGTGACGTCAAAATCTTTTGGCTTCTTGCCCAGCAGCAGGTCGCGAACGCCGCCGCCAACCAGGTAAGCTTCGTAGCCCGCCTTGTTCAGTCGATAGAGCACCTTGAGCGCGTTTTCACTGATATCTTTGCGGGAAATTGCATGCTGTTCACGCGGGATCACCGTCATATGCGTTTGTTCGACGGCGGCAGCCTCTGCCTCGCGCTCTTCACGGCTTAGCACCTTGCGGCAAAAATTAGCGACTCGGGTAAAAATGGTGCACCTCGTAGTGTCAGACGAACTTCGGATAAAACATTACTCTATGGGCTTCAGGTTGCATTTAAACGGCAAATTCAGGGGCAACCTGAAGGGCGACGAGCAAAAATAGCGGCTAATCATAGCTCAGCGGGAGCCATTTGAGAATGCTGGATTTTTGCAGGCTGCCAGTTGGCTACCGCTTGTTTGAGTAAATCTTCAATACTCAGCGCTTGCCAATCCTCGACGACATCCTGATTCAAAAATGTTAATGCCCGCACAATTTCCGGGCGCGGATCGCCCTCCGGCAGGGCCGGGGCGTGGTTTTGTTTTGAGAGCTTATTACCTTCGGCATTCAGCGCCAGCGGCAGGTGCACGTAGTCTGGCACAGGCCAGCCAAAGTGCTGATACAATGAAATTTGTCGTACCGTTGGCTCGATGAGATCGGCGCCGCGGACGATTTCGCTGACCCCCTGAAAATGGTCGTCAACCACTACCGCCAGGTTATAGGCGAACAGCCCGTCGCGACGATGGATGATGAAATCTTCCCGCGCCAGCGGTTCGTCGGCGACGATGGTTCCGCGCAACTGGTCATAAAATTCCAGTACCGGACGGGTCTGACGCAGGCGCAGCGCGGCGTTTTCGCCGCCAAGGCGCAAATCGCGACAGTGGCCGTCGTAGATCCCGCCGACGCTATGAATGCGCGCGCGGGTGCAGGTGCAGTAGTAGCAGAGATCCCGATCGCGCAGCCAGGCGAGGCGCTCGCGATAGGCTTCGTGCCGCTGGGATTGCCACAGTACCTCGCCGTCCCAGTGCAGACCGTAGCGATCGAGCTGTCGCAAAATAGTGTCGGCGGCGCCGGGAACTTCCCGCGGCGGGTCGATATCTTCAATGCGTACGCGCCAGATACCGCCTTTCGCCCGCGCCTGTAGATAGCTGCCGAGGGCGGCGATTAATGAGCCGAAGTGGAGTTCGCCGGAAGGTGAGGGAGCAAAGCGCCCGATATAGTCTGAGTCGGTCATGTTAAACACAAGGGGAATCAGGCGGGAGAAACTCCCGCCAGAGAGTGAGGTAGCTGGGACTTAACCCGCCATCTGTTTTTCGCGAATTTCCGCCAGCGTCTTGCAGTCGATGCACAGGTCAGCTGTTGGACGCGCTTCCAGACGGCGAATGCCAATCTCCACGCCACAGGATTCGCAGAAGCCGAAGTCTTCGTCTTCGACTTTTTTCAGTGTTTTCTCAATCTTCTTGATGAGTTTACGTTCGCGGTCGCGGTTACGCAGCTCCAGGCTGAACTCTTCTTCCTGCGCGGCACGGTCGACCGGGTCCGGGAAGTTAGCTGCTTCATCCTGCATATGCGTTACGGTGCGATCCACTTCATCCCTGAGTTGATTACGCCATGCTTCAAGAATGCGCTTGAAGTGCGCCAGCTGGGCTTCGTTCATATACTCTTCGCCCGGCTTCTCTTGGTACGGCTCCACCCCAGCGATGGCGAGAATACTCAGGGACGATGTTTTACGGTTTTGCCCTTCTTGCATGTTGCTTCTCCTTAACACGCACTATCGATCCCCATGTGGGGGAAAAATCAGGCCGCTATAAATAGCAGATGCTTTTCCGGATAGCAATTATCTAAACGTTACACTTGACAACGCTGTGAAGAAAAGCGTATTTGCGCTCGCGAACCGGACACAATTTAGCCTTTTAATTACCGGGGGTTAACGCCACGGCAATCGGCTTATTCAGAGTCATCATTTTGGTAGAAAGTTCCGCTTTCCAGGCGAGAATTTCTACCCCCTTTTCCTGCGCCTCTATCAACAGCTGTGCGTATTTGGCATCAATATGATGCGCGGGTGAGAAACGGTCTATCGCCGAATGCAGCACGGCGAATAAAATCACGGCCCGATGGCCCGCGGCCGCGACGCTCATGAGTTCCCGCAGGTGCTTCTGACCGCGTGCGGTAACGGCATCGGGAAAATAACCGTACTCTTTTTCCGCCAACGTAACCGATTTCACTTCAATATAGCAGTTACGGCGGCCTTCTGCCTGTAACATAAGGTCGATTCGGCTATTTTCTTCGCCATATTTTACTTCGCTTTTCAGAATGTTATACCCGGCAAGCTCAGGGATATTTCCGGCGAGTACCGCCTCTTTCGCGAGGGTATTGGCCCGCAGCGTGTTGACGCAGATGACCGCGCCCTGTTGGGTTTCAGTTAATTCCCAGGTATGCGCATATTTACGTTTAGGATTATCGGAAGTGGAATACCAGACGGTATCGCCCGGCGCGGCGCAGCCGGTCATGGCGCCAGTATTCGGGCAGTGCAGCGTCAGCTCCTGGCCCTCCGGCGTGACGACATGGGCCAGAAACCGTTTGTAACGTTTAATTAAAGTGGCGGACTGCAAAGGCGGAGTGAACAGCATCAGAGTTCCCTGGTAAATGGATAACGTTCCAGCACGTTGTAGCGGGTGCGTCCGCGGAGAAAGCTGGACTCATAAAGCACAAATTCGTTGAGCGGCACCTGCCAGCAAAAACCCGGCGGCGGGATTGGCACCGCGTGGCGGGCGTCGCGCAGGAGGGTGATATGCGGATGAAACGGCTGCGGGCTTTGATAGCAGCCGCTGCGCGCTGCCTGAGCGCGCAGCATATTTGCCAGCTGCAGCATGCCGCGCGGCGGCTGGCGGGTACCGAGCCACACTACGCGCGAACGCAGCCACTGGCCGGCGTCGTCGAGCGTCATGGTAAATGGCGGTTGTTGAATGCGTCCGGCCATTGCCGACAGCGCGCGCTGTTTTTCAGCGCTGACGTCGCCGAGAAACGCCAGCGTCAGATGTAGGTTATCGGCGGCGACCGGCCTTCCGGCATCGTCGGCAAAATGGGCGGCGCGCCAGTGAATAATCTGTTTCTGTATCGCTTTCGGCAGTTCAAGAGCGAAAAACAGCCGTTTCGGCTCGGACATGATAGAGACTCGGTAATGAATTACGGGGATGCTACAATGCTTGCCCTCGAATGTTAACCTCCGGAGCCTTTCGTGTCCTCATTGCCGGTTGCCGCAATTCTTCCCGAACTTCTTTCCGCCCTGCAGCAGGCGCCGCAGGTGCTGCTTAACGCGCCTACCGGCGCGGGTAAATCAACCTGGCTGCCGCTACAGATCCTCGCCGATGGCAACATTGATGGCCGGATTATTCTGCTGGAGCCGCGGCGGCTGGCGGCGCGTAACGTCGCTCAGCGTCTGGCGGAGCTGCTGGGAGAAAAACCGGGAGAAACGGTAGGCTACCGGATGCGCGCCGAAAGCTGCGTTGGGCCAAATACCCGTCTGGAAGTGGTCACCGAAGGGATCTTAACCCGTACTTTGCAGCACGATCCGGAACTTTCCGGCGTGGGACTGGTGATCCTCGATGAATTTCATGAACGTAGCCTGCAGGCCGATCTGGCGCTGGCGTTGTTGTTGGACGTTCAGCAGGGGCTGCGTGACGATCTCAAGTTATTGATCATGTCGGCGACCTTGGATAACGATCGTCTGCAGCGCCTGTTGCCGGAAGCGCCGGTGGTAGTTTCCGAAGGGCGTGCATTCCCGGTTGAACGTCGCTTTACGCCGCTGGCGAGCCATCAGCGTTTTGCCGAAGCGGTAGCGATCGCCGCCGCGGATCTGCTGCGTGAGGAGCAGGGCTCGATGCTGTTATTCCTGCCGGGCGTTGGCGAAATTCAGCGCGTACAGGAACAATTAAGCGAGCGTGTGGCCAGCGATGTGCTGTTATGCCCGCTGTACGGCGCGCTGCCGCTGAGCGAACAGCGCAAAGCGATTCTCCCGGCGCCCGCCGGGATGCGCAAAGTGGTGCTGGCGACCAATATCGCTGAAACCAGTTTGACGATCGAAGGCATTCGCCTGGTGGTCGACAGCGCTCAGGAGCGGGTCGCGCGCTTCGATCCGCGCACCGGCCTGACCCGGCTAATCACCCAGCGGATAAGCCAGGCGTCAATGACCCAGCGCGCCGGTCGTGCCGGGCGTCTGGAGCCGGGGATCTGCCTGCATCTGCTGGCGAAAGAGCAGGCGGAGCGCGCGGCGGCGCAGAGCGATCCGGAAATTCTGCAAAGCGATCTATCGGCTCTGCTGCTGGAGTTGTTGCAGTGGGGCTGCCGCGATCCGGCCGAGCTTCGCTGGCTGGACCTACCGCCGGCGATCAATCTGGCGGCGGCGCGGCGTCTGTTGACGGCGCTATCGGCGCTGGAGGGCGAACGCCTTTCGGCTCACGGGCGCCAAATGGCGGCGCTGGGTAACGACCCGCGTCTGGCGGCCATGCTGACGGCGGCCGATTCCGCGGATGACGCGGCGACGGCGGCGAAACTGGCGGCTATTCTTGAGGAGCCGCCGCGCGGCGGCAATAGTGACTTAGGCGCCGCGTTTGCGCGCCAGCAGGGCAACTGGCAGCAGCGAGCGCAGCAGTTATTGAAGCGGTTGGCCAGCCGCGGCGGTCAGCCTGATGCTGAGCGGATGGCGGCGTTGCTGGCCCCAGCGTTTGCCGACCGGATCGCCCGTCGACGCGGCCAGGAAGGGCGCTATCAGTTGGCTAACGGCATGGGGGCGATGCTGGATGCCGATGACGCGCTCGGCCGTCACGAATGGCTAATTGCGCCGCTGCTACTACAGGGCAGTTCGGCGCCCGATGCGCGAATTTTGCTGGCGCTGCCGCTGGATATTGACCAACTGGTGGCGCAGCGTCCTGAGCTGATACAACGCTCCGATACCGTGGAGTGGGATGAAGCGCAGGGGACGCTAAAAGCCTGGCGGCGTAGCTGCATTGGCCAGCTGGTGATAAAAACTCAGCCGTTGGCGAAACCGTCGGAGGCGGAGCTGCACCAGGCGATGCTCAACGGTATCCGCGATAAGGGGCTCGGGGTATTGAACTGGACGCCGGAGGCTGAACAACTGCGCCTGCGGCTGCACTGCGCCGCGCAGTGGCTGCCGGAAGCGGACTGGCCCGCCGTTGATGACGCATCGCTGTTAGCTTCGCTGGAGGCGTGGCTGTTGCCGCAGATGACCGGGGTGCATTCGCTTCGGGCGCTCAAGGCGGTAGACCTGCGACAGGCGTTGCAAAACTGGCTGTCGTGGACGTTACGCCAGAAGCTGGATAGCGAGCTGCCGACCCATTACACGGTGCCGACCGGCAGCCGTATCGCTATTCGCTATCATGAAGATAACCCGCCGGCGCTGGCGGTACGGATGCAGGAGATGTTTGGCGAGGCGACGACGCCGCGCATTGCCGAAGGGCGGGTTCCCCTGGTGCTGGAATTACTTTCGCCGGCGCAGCGACCGTTACAAATTACCCGCGATTTGAGCGCCTTCTGGCAAGGGGCGTACCGCGAGGTGCAAAAAGAGATGAAAGGACGCTATCCGAAACATGTCTGGCCGGATGACCCGGCGAATACCGCGCCGACCCGGCGGACGAAAAAATACTCCTGAGGCGCCGCGCCCTTGCTGTGGGCGCGGTTCTGAAAATCGGCGGCCTGAGTCACACGGCGCAATATTTATGTTATTAAAAAACATCATATTTTACCGTTTATCGCGTTTTGCGGTTGTAAAATGCTGGTTAAGAATGTCGCGGATTAGTGCTATTCTCTGTGGCCTGGACAATTCGTGCTATGTCCGGAGATATTCTTCAGCTTAAACAGATAATTATATGATTTGTTTAATGAATTATTCTTCGAAGATGATATGAAAGACGTCGGCCGCGGCAGCGCGGCGGGTGTTAAATTGAGAGATATCTTCTTCCTCCTTCAAGAGGAAGTATTGAGAATCAGGCCTTTACGCCTGAAAGTTGCGGAGAAAAAGCATGGCGGGAGATGACCGCGAGCCTATCGGACGTAAAGGGAGACCTTCACGCCCGGCAAAACAAAAAGTCACCCGTCGCCGGGTCCGGGAAGAGGACTACGACGATGATTACGATGACGATTATGAGGATGAACGACCGATGCCGAAGAAAGGAAAGGGCAAAGGCAATAAGCCTCGTCGTAAGCGCAGCTGGCTGTGGCTGCTGGTTAAGCTGGGGATTGTCTTTGCGGTAATTATCGCCGCCTATGGCGTCTACCTCGACCAGAAAATTCGCAGCCGCATTGACGGTAAAGTCTGGGAACTGCCGGCGGCAGTGTATGGCCGGATGGTCAACCTTGAGCCGGATATGCAGATCAGCAAAAACGAGATGGTGCGCCTGCTTAATGCGACCCAGTACCGTCAGGTCAGCGCAATGACGCGTCCTGGCGAATACACCGTACAGGCTAACAGCATCGAGATGATCCGTCGTCCGTTCGATTTCCCGGATAGCAAAGAGGGGCAGGTGCGCGCGCGTCTGACCTTCGATGGCGATCATCTGGATACCATCGAGAATATGGATAACAACCGTCAGTTCGGTTTCTTCCGTCTTGATCCGCGCCTGATCACCATGCTGCAGTCGGCGAACGGCGAGCAGCGCCTGTTCGTTAAGCGTAGCGGTTTCCCGGATCTGCTGGTGGATACGCTGCTGGCGACCGAAGACCGCCACTTCTATGAGCATGACGGTATCAGCCTGTACTCAATGGGCCGTGCGGTGCTGGCGAACCTGACGGCGGGGCGTACGGTGCAGGGGGCAAGTACCCTGACCCAGCAGCTGGTGAAGAACCTGTTCCTGTCCAGCGAGCGTTCCTACTGGCGTAAGGCCAACGAAGCCTATATGGCGCTGATCGTTGACGCCCGTTACAGCAAGGATCGTATCCTTGAGCTGTACATGAACGAAGTGTATCTCGGCCAGAGCGGCGACAACGAAATCCGCGGCTTCCCGCTGGCGAGCCTGTACTACTTTGGCCGCCCGGTAGAAGAGCTGAGCCTCGATCAGCAGGCGCTGCTGGTCGGGATGGTCAAAGGGGCGTCAATCTATAACCCGTGGCGTAACCCGAAACTGGCGCTGGAGCGGCGTAACCTGGTGCTGCGTCTGCTGCAGCAGCAGAACATTATCGACCAGGAGCTGTACGATATGCTGAGCGCCCGTCCGCTGGGCGTGCAGCCGCGCGGCGGGGTGATTTCTCCGCAGCCGGCGTTCATGCAGATGGTGCGCCAGGAGCTGCAGGCGAAACTGGGCGATAAAGTAAAAGATCTCTCCGGCGTGAAGATCTTCACCACCTTTGACCCGGTGGCTCAGGATGCGGCGGAAAAAGCGGCCATCGAAGGTATCCCGGCACTGAAGAAACAGCGTAAGCTGCCGGATCTGGAAACCGCCATGGTGGTGGTCGATCGCTTCACCGGCGAAGTCCGGGCGATGGTCGGCGGCGCGGAGCCGCAGTTTGCCGGCTACAACCGCGCGATGCAGGCGCGTCGTTCGATTGGTTCGTTGGCAAAACCGGCCACTTATCTGACCGCGCTGAGCCAGCCGAATCAGTATCGGTTGAATACGTGGATTGCCGATGCGCCGGTGACGATTCGCTTGTCGAACGGCCAGACCTGGTCGCCGCAGAACGACGATCGTCGCTTTAGCGGTCAGGTGATGCTGGTGGATGCCCTGACCCGTTCGATGAACGTGCCGACGGTTAACCTCGGGATGTCGCTGGGTCTGCCGGCGATCACCGATACCTGGCAGAAGCTGGGCGTGCCGAAAGACCAGTTGAATGCGGTTCCTGCGATGATCCTTGGCGCCCTTAACCTGACGCCAATTGAAGTCGCGCAGGCATTCCAGACCATCGCCAGCGGCGGTAACCGCGCAACGCTGTCGGCGCTGCGTTCCGTTATTGCTGAAGATGGTACGGTGCTGTACCAGAGCTACCCGCAGGCGGAACGCGCCGTTCCGGCGCAGGCAGCCTATATGACCCTGTGGACCATGCAGCAGGTGGTGCAGCGCGGTACCGGCCGTCAGCTTGGCGCCAAGTATCCTGGCCTGCATCTGGCGGGTAAAACCGGGACCACCAACAACAATGTGGATACCTGGTTTGCCGGTATCGATGGCAGCCAGGTGACGATTACCTGGGTTGGCCGCGATAACAACCAGCCGACCAAGCTGTACGGGGCCAGCGGCGCGATGTCGATTTATCAGCGCTACCTGGCTAACCAGACCCCGACGCCGCTGGCGCTGACGCCGCCGGAAGACGTCGTGGATATGGGCGTGGACAGCAACGGTTACTTCCAGTGTAGCGGCGGTATGCGTACGCTGCCGGTGTGGACTACCTCGCCGGATGCGCTGTGCCGCCAGGGCGAAGCCCTGCAGCAACAGCAGCAACAGCAGCAGGAAGCCAATAACCCGTTCAACCAGTCCGGGCAGCAGCAGCCTGCTAACCAACCGCAGCAGCAACAGCAGCAGCCTGCGAAGCAGGAAAAGAGCGATGGCGTGGCCGGCTGGATTAAAGATATGTTTGGCGGCAACTAAAACCGTTTAAGCTGAACGTCTGAACAGCCCCTTAATACGAAGGTATTAGGGGGCTTTTTTATTTAGGGTATCTGCTTAACACGGTGATAACTCCTTAATAACCGTCTGGTTATTTATTAATCCCTTGGCGCTTCCTGTTCGGCATAGCGCTTGCCTTGGATTCCGCGTTTCGCCTATTATGTCACCCGTCATAATAATAATTCTCGTTTACGTTATCATTCACTTTCATCAGAGATATACCAATGGCGCGTCTTAAAACTGCTCAGCCAAATCACTCGCTGCGTAAAATCGCAGTCGTAGTAGCCACGGCGGTTAGCGGCATGTCTGTTTATGCACAGGCTGCGGAACAACCGAAAGAAGAAACCCTCGTCGTTACCGCGGCGCCAGCCAGCCAGGAGAGCGCCTGGGGACCGGCACCGACTATCGCCGCGAAGCGTTCCGCCACGGCCACCAAAACCGATACTCCCATTGAAAAAACGCCGCAGTCTATCTCCGTGGTGACCCGCGAAGAGATGGACATGAAGCAGCCGACAACGGTCAAAGAAGCGCTCTCTTACACGCCGAGCGTTTTCTCCACTCGCGGTAGCTCGACCACCTATGATGTGGTCACCATTCGTGGATTCACCACCTCCAGCACGGTGAACACCAACCAGTATCTGGATGGCATGAAGCTGCAGGGTAACAACTACTCTGAAGTCTCGATGGACCCGTATTTCCTGGAACGCGTGGAAGTGATGCGCGGGCCAACCTCGGTACTGTACGGCAACAGCAACCCGGGCGGTATCGTCAGCATGGTCAGCAAGCGTCCGACCACCGAGCCGCTGAAAGAAGTACAGTTTAAAATGGGCACCGATAACCTGTGGCAAACCGGTTTCGACTTCAGCGACGCCATTGATGATGACGGCGTGTGGTCATACCGTCTGACCGGTTTAGGCCGCAGCCAGGATGCGCAGCAGCAGATGGCGAAATCGACCCGTTACGCCGTCGCTCCGTCCTTCAGCTGGCGTCCGGATGATAAAACCGATTTCACCTTCCTGAGCAACTTCCAGAATGACCCGGATGCGGGTTACTACGGCTGGCTGCCGCGCGAAGGCACCGTGGTGCCGTATTACGATGCCAACGGCAAGGCCCACAAGCTGCCAACCGACTTCAACGAAGGCGAGTCCGATAACAAGATGTCGCGTCGCCAGCAGATGGTTGGCTATAGCTTCTCCCATCAGTTCGATGACACCTTTACCGTGCGTCAGAACCTGCGCTATGCCGATGTGCATACGCTGTATCGTTCGGTCTACGGCAATGGTTACCAGGAGCCGGGGAAAATCAATCGTGCCTACGTGCGTTCCGATGAGCACCTGAATACCTTTACCGTTGATACGCAACTGCAGTCTGATTTTGCTACCGGCGCGGTGAACCACACGCTGCTGACCGGCGTGGACTACTCGCGGATGCGTAACGACGTTGATGCGGACTACGGTACAGCCGATGCCATTAGCATGACCAATCCGCAGTACGGCAACCCGAACGTGAACGTCAACTTCCCGTACGCGGTCCTTAACCGTATGGAGCAGACGGGCCTGTACGCGCAGGATCAGATGGAGTGGGACAAATGGGTGATGACCTTAGGCGGCCGCTACGATTACGCCACCACGTCTACCTTCACCCGTTCCACCAGCAGCATGGCGGAAAATCACGACCAGCAGTTCAGCTGGCGCGGCGGGATCAACTATCTGTTCGATAACGGTATCTCCCCGTACTTCAGCTACAGCGAATCGTTCGAACCGGTATCGGGTTCCAATAGCACCGGCAAGCCGTTCGATCCGTCGCGCGGTAAGCAGTATGAAGCCGGCGTGAAATACGTGCCGAAAGATATGCCGGTGGTGGTGACCGCGGCGGTCTATCAGCTGACTAAAGATAAGAACCTGACGGCAGACCCGAACGATCCGACCGGACTGTTCAGCGTACAAACCGGCGAAATCCGCTCCCGCGGCTTTGAGCTGGAGGCGAAGGCGGCGGTCAATGCCAATATCAACCTGACCGCGGCATACAGCTATACCGATGCCGAATACACTCACGACACCGTCTTCGAAGGCAAGCGTCCGGCGGAAGTGCCGCGTAACATGGCGTCACTGTGGGCGGATTACACCTTCCACGAAACCGCGCTTAGCGGGCTGACCATTGGCGCGGGCGCGCGTTATATCGGTTCGACGGTCAGCTACTACAAAAATGACACCAGTACCGGTAAGAAGAATGACTCCTTCAATGTGGCCGGTTATGCGCTGATGGATGCGACGGTGAAATACGATCTGGCGCGCTTTGGCCTGCCGGGGTCCTCGGTCGGCGTCAACGTCAACAACCTGTTTGACCGCGAATATGTCTCCAGCTGCTATAGCGAGTACGCATGCTACTGGGGGGCGGAACGTCAGGTTGTTGCTACCGCAACCTTCCGCTTCTAACTACTCACGGGCGCGGTTCGCCGCGCCCAATATCAGGTTGTTGCTATGCAGGAACAGACTCCGCACTCTGAGACGACGTTTGCGTTAAATCGCGTGACCTTTCGCGTGCCTGGCCGCACGCTGCTTCATCCCCTCTCGTTGACCTTCCCGGCAGGAAAAGTCACTGGCCTGATTGGCCATAACGGTTCCGGCAAATCCACGTTACTCAAAATGCTTGGCCGCCATCAGCCGCCTTCCGAAGGCGATGTGCTGCTGGACGGCCAGCCGCTGGACAGCTGGAGCAGCAAGGCGTTTGCCCGCAAAGTGGCCTATCTGCCGCAACAACTGCCGGCGGCGGAAGGGATGACGGTGCGCGAACTGGTGGCGATTGGCCGCTATCCGTGGCACGGCGCGCTGGGGCGCTTCGGCGTGGCGGATCGCGAAAAAGTAGAAGAGGCCATTGCGCTGGTGGGGCTGAAACCGCTGGCGCATCGGCTGGTGGACAGCCTTTCCGGCGGCGAACGCCAGCGCGCGTGGATCGCCATGCTGGTGGCGCAGGATAGCCGCTGTCTGCTGCTCGATGAACCGACGTCGGCGCTGGATATCGCCCACCAGGTCGATGTGCTGGCGCTGGTGCATCGTCTCAGCCAGCAGCGTGGCCTGACGGTGATCGCGGTCCTGCACGATATTAATATGGCCGCCCGCTATTGCGATTATCTGGTGGCGCTGCGCGGCGGCGAAATGATCGCCCAGGGGACGCCGGCGGAACTGATGCGCAGCGAAACGCTGGAACAAATCTACGGCATCCCGATGGGGATCCTGCCGCATCCGGCGGGCGCAGCGCCGGTAAGTTTTGTCTATTGATGGAAAATTCGAACTTCTTCTCACGCCGACGCCTGTTGACGGCAATGGCGCTGTCGCCGCTGCTGTGGCAGATGCGCGGCGCGCAGGCGGCGAACGTTGACCCGCAGCGCGTCGTCGCGCTGGAGTGGCTACCGGCCGAGCTGCTGCTGGCGCTCGGCGTTACGCCCTACGGCGTAGCCGATATTCCCAACTACAACCTGTGGGTCAATGAGCCGGCGTTACCCGCTTCGGTGATTGATGTCGGCCTGCGCACTGAACCCAATCTTGAATTACTGACGCAGATGAAACCGTCGTTTATCGTCTGGTCGGCAGGCTATGGCCCGTCGCCGGAAAAGCTGGCGCGCATTGCGCCCGGTCGCGGCTTCACCTTCAGCGACGGCAAACGGCCGCTGGCGATGGCCCAGCGTTCGCTGCTGGAAATGGCCGACCTGCTGGGTAAGCAACAGCAGGCGAAGCGTCATCTGGTGGAGTTCGACGCGTTGATGGAAAGCCTGCGTCCGCGATTTGCCGAGCGTGGCGATCGCCCGCTGCTGATGATTTCGCTACTTGATGCTCGCCATGTGCTGGTCTTCGGCGAGAACTGCCTGTTCCAGGAAGTGCTCGATCGTTTTGGCATCAAAAACGCCTGGCGCGGTGAAGCGGCATTCTGGGGCAGTATCACCGTAGGCATCGATCGGCTGGCGGAATTTAAAGAGGCCGATGTTATCTGTTTCGATCACGGCAACGATCGGGAGATGGCCCAGCTGATGGCGACCCCGCTGTGGCAGGCGATGCCTTTCGTGCGCGCCGGGCGTTTCCAGCGCCTTCCGGCGGTATGGTTCTATGGTGCGACGCTGTCGGCGATGCATTTCGCCCGCGTACTGGCCGATGCGCAGGGGAGGGCGGTATGAAGGCGCGTTTCTCGCCGTTAGCCATTATCTTGTTGGTCGTGTTGCTGGTTGCCGCTTTCGCGCTGAGCATCATCAACCTTCAGGTTGCTTTACCTTACGCGCAGTGGCGTCAGGCGCTGTGGCAGCCGGATAGCGATAATATCGCCCAGATGCTGTTCCATTACAGCTTGCTGCCGAGGCTGGCTGTATCGTTGCTGGTCGGTGCCGGACTGGGGCTCGTCGGCGTACTGTTCCAGCAGGTGCTGCGTAACCCGCTGGCGGAGCCGACCACGCTCGGCGTTGCCACCGGCGCGCAGCTCGGAATGACGGTGACGACGCTATGGGCGATTCCCGGCGTGCTGGCGTCGCAGTTTGCCGCGCTGGCAGGCGCTTGTCTGGTCGGCGCGCTGGTGTTCGGCGTCTCGTGGGGCAAACGTCTGTCGCCGGTGACGCTGATCCTGGCCGGTCTGGTGGTGAGTCTCTATTGCGGCGCGGTCAATCAGCTGATGGTGATTTTCCATCACGACCAGCTGCAAAGCATGTTCCTGTGGAGTACCGGGACGTTGACGCAGACCGACTGGAGCGTGGCGCAGCGCCTGTGGCCGCAGCTGCTTGGCGGCGCAATATTGACGCTGCTGTTGCTACGCCCGTTAACGTTGATGGGGCTGGATGATGGCGTGGCGCGAAATCTCGGGCTGGCGCTTTCTCTGGCGCGCCTTGGCGTCTTGACTCTGGCGATAGTAATAAGCGCGCTGCTGGTCAACGCGGTCGGCATTATCGGCTTTATCGGTCTGTTCGCGCCGCTGCTGGCGAAAATGCTCGGCGCCCGCCGCCTGCTATCGCGGCTGGTACTGGCGGCGCTACTTGGCGCGCTGATCCTGTGGCTTTCCGACCAAATTATTCTCTGGCTCAGCCGGGTATGGCGGGAAGTGTCGACCGGGTCAGTCACCGCGCTGATTGGCGCGCCTTTATTACTGTGGCTACTGCCGCGGCTGCGTAGTATCAGCGCGCCGGTGATGAACGGCGGCGATAAGGCGTTGATTGAGCGCCGCAACGTGCAGTGGTTCGCGCTGGGCGGACTGGCGCTGATGTTGTTGGCGGTAACCACCGCGCTGACCTTTGGCCGTGATGCGCAGGGGTGGCAATGGGCCAGCGGCGATCTGCTGGAGCAATTAATGCCATGGCGCTGGCCGCGGGTGCTCTCGGCGCTGTTCGCCGGGGTGATGCTGGCCGTCGCGGGTTGCATTATTCAACGCCTGACCGGTAACCCGATGGCCAGCCCGGAAGTGCTGGGTATCAGCTCTGGCGCGGCGTTCGGCGTGGTGTTGATGCTATTCTTCGTACCGGGCAACGCTTTTGTCTGGCTGCTGCCAGCCGGCAGTCTTGGCGCGGCGGCGACGCTGCTGGTCATCCTGGTCGCCGCCGGGCGCGGGGGGTTCTCGCCGCACCGGATGCTGCTGGCGGGGATGGCGCTGAGCACCGCTTTCACCATGCTATTGATGATGCTACAGGCCAGCGGCGATCCGCGAATGGCGCAAATCCTGACGTGGATGTCCGGTTCGACCTATAGCGCGACGCCGGAGATGGTGCTGCGTAGCGGGGTGGTAATGTTGGCGCTATTGGCGCTGGCGCCGCTCTGTCGCCGCTGGCTGACCATCCTGCCGCTCGGCGGCGAGGCGGCGCGGGCGGTGGGAATGGCATTAACGCCATCGCGTATTGGGTTGCTGCTGCTGGCGGCGAGCCTGACGGCAACGGCGACGCTAACCATTGGGCCGTTAAGTTTCGTTGGTTTAATGGCGCCGCATATTGCGAGGATGATGGGATTCCGCCGGACGATGCCGCATATGGTCATTTCCGGACTAATTGGCGGGATGCTGCTGGTGTTCGCCGACTGGTGCGGGCGAATGATCATGTTCCCCTACCAAATCCCGGCGGGGCTGTTATCGACGTTTATCGGCGCGCCGTACTTTATCTATTTGCTGAGAAAGCAGAGCCGCTAACGATCCCGGATGGCCTCAACATCCCCGGTGGCGCTAGCGCTTACCGGGGCTACAAGGCTGCGCGATTTGCTAGCCCGGACAAGGCGCAATGCGCCGCCTCCGGGAAAATCCCCGGTGGCGCCAGCGCTTACCGGGGCTACAGCGCCGCTCGATTTGCTAGCCCGGATAAGGCGCAATGCGCCGCCTCCGGGAAAATCCCCGGTGGCGCCAGCGCTTACCGGGGCTACAGCGCCGCGCGATTTGGTAGCCCGGACAAGGCGCAATGCGCCGCCTCCGGGAAAATCCCCGGTGGCGCCAGCGCTTACCGGGGCTACAGCGCCGCGCGATTTGGTAGCCCGGACAAGGCGCAATGCGCCGCCTCCGGGAAAATCCCCGGTGGCGCCAGCGCTTACCGGGGCTACAGCGCCGCTCGATTTGCTAGCCCGGACAAGGCGCAATGCGCCGCCTCCGGGAAAATCCCTGGTGGCGCCAGCGCTTACCGGGGCTACAGTGCTGCTCGATTTGCTAGCCCGGACAAGGCGCAATGCGCCGCCTCAGGGAAAATCCCCGGTGGCGCCAGCGCTTACCGGGGCTACAGTGCTGCTCGATTTGGTAGCCCGGACAAGGCGCAGCGCGCCGCCTCCGGGAAAATCCCCGGTGGCGCTAGCGCTTACCGGGGCTACAAGGCTGTGCGATTTGGTAGCCCGGACAAGGCGCAATGCGCCGCCTCCGGGAAAATCCCTGCGCCACCAGGCATTCAAGTACCTTACAGTTTGGCAAACACCCGGCGCGCGGCGTCGATAGTGTTGTTGATATCCTCTTCGCTATGGGCGACGGACATAAAGCCGGCTTCAAACGCCGACGGGGCGAGGTAAACCCCTTCTTCCAGCATCAGGTGGAAGAAACGCTTGAAACGTTCAACATCGCACTTCACCACGTCCTGATAGCAGGTGACGGTTTCGGCATCGGTAAAGAAGATACCGAACATGCCGCCGACATTATTCACCACCAGCGGGATCCCGGTTTCGCGCGCCGCGTTCAGCAGGCCATCCGCCAGTTGATTGGTCAGCTCGGTCAGGGTTTCATGCACGCCCGGCTGCGCCACTTCGCTTAAGCAGGCGAAGCCTGCGGCCATGGCGATAGGGTTGCCTGACAGCGTACCGGCCTGGTACACCGGACCAGTCGGCGCCAGCGCGTCCATGACCTCGCGGCGACCACCGAAAGCGCCCACCGGCATACCGCCGCCGATGATTTTACCCAGACAGGTCAGATCCGGCTCCACGCCGTAATAGGACTGAGCGCCCGCCAGCGCGACGCGGAAGCCGGTCATCACTTCGTCAATAATCAGCAGCGCGCCAAACTCGTCGCACAGCGCGCGCAGGCCCGGCAGGAACTCCGGCTGTGGCGGAATGCAGTTCATATTGCCGGCCACCGGTTCGACGATGATACAGGCGATATCCTGCGGATACTGTTCAAACGCCGCGCGTACCGAGGCAAGATCGTTATAGGTGCAGGTCAGGGTATGCTTCGCGAAATCGGCCGGTACGCCCGGCGAGTTCGGCTGGCCGAGAGTCAGCGCGCCGGAACCGGCTTTCACCAGCAGGCAGTCGGCGTGACCGTGGTAGCATCCTTCGAACTTGATGATTTTGTCGCGGCCGGTGAAGCCGCGCGCCAGGCGAATGGCGCTCATGGTGGCTTCGGTGCCGGAGTTCACCATGCGCACCATATCCATGGTCGGTACCAGTTCAGTAACCAGTTCCGCCATTTTGACTTCCATTTCGGTTGGCGCGCCGAAGCTTAACCCGCGCTCTGCCGCTTCAATCACCGCGTTACGAATGGCCGGATGGTTGTGACCCAGCACCATTGGCCCCCAGGAACCGACATAATCGATATAAGCTTTACCATCGACATCGTACAGGTAGGCGCCATCCGCACGTTCAATAAACAGAGGGGTGCCGCCGACGCCCGTAAAGGCGCGGACCGGCGAGTTGACGCCGCCGGGGATAAGTTCGCGGGCGGCGTTATACAGATTTTCAGATTTGCTCATGGCCAGGATCCTGGTTCGTGAATAAAGTTATCGGGCTATTCTAAGTTATTCCATGAAGGTTATGAAAGTTTTGCCCAATTGAAACATTAAGCAGACGAAACAATTTTTTGACGACGCGCGGCGCGGAGGCGGCTAGAATGCCTCTCTTCTCATTTGTATTACCAATAAATGATAATGGCATGAAATCAGAAACTCCCTCTTTTGAAGCACATCAGTTCGTTCGCGTGCGCCGTAGCGATGCGGTCCGCCGTTTAATTCAACGCGATAAAACGCCGCTGGCGGTATTGTTGATGGCGGCGGTGGTCGGCACGCTGGCCGGGCTGGTGGGCGTGGCGTTTGAAAAGAGCGTGAACTGGGTGCAGAACCAGCGAATTGGCGCCCTGGTGCAGGTGGCGGACCACTGGTATCTCGTCTGGCCGCTGGCCTTCATCCTGTCGGCGCTGCTGGCGATGGTCGGCTATTTTCTGGTGCGCCGCTTTGCGCCGGAAGCCGGCGGTTCCGGGATCCCGGAAATCGAAGGCGCGCTGGAAGAGCTGCGTCCGGTACGCTGGTGGCGCGTGCTGCCGGTAAAATTCATCGGCGGCATGGGGACGCTGGGCGCCGGGATGGTGCTGGGGCGCGAAGGGCCGATGGTACAGCTTGGCGGTAATATCGGGCGCATGGTGGTGGATGTGTTTCGTCTGCGTAGCCCGGAAGCGCGGCATACACTGTTGGCCACCGGTGCGGCATCGGGCCTCTCCGCTGCCTTCAACGCGCCGCTGGCGGGCATTCTGTTTATCATCGAAGAGATGCGCCCGCAGTTCCGCTACAACCTGATTTCGATTAAAGCCGTGTTTACCGGCGTGATCATGTCGAGCATCGTGTTCCGTATTTTTAACGGCGAAGGGGCGATTATCGAAGTCGGCAAGCTGAGCAATGCGCCGGTGAATACCCTGTGGTTGTACCTGGTGCTGGGCATGATTTTCGGCTGTTTCGGGCCATTGTTTAATACCCTGGTGCTGCGGACGCAGGATATGTTCCAGCGCCTCCACGGCGGCAATATCAAAAAATGGGTGTTGATTGGCGGGCTTATCGGCGGGCTGTGCGGCCTGCTGGGTCTGATGCAGCCGACCGCGGTGGGCGGCGGTTTTAACCTTATCCCGATCGCCGCTGCCGGCAACTTCTCGGTTGGGCTGCTGCTGTTCATTTTTATTGCCCGCGTCATCACCACGCTGCTGTGCTTCTCTTCCGGCGCGCCGGGGGGGATTTTTGCCCCGATGCTGGCGCTCGGCACGCTGCTGGGGACGGCATTCGGCATGGCTGCCATTCCGCTGTTTCCGTCCTATCATCTGGATGCCGGTACCTTCGCTATCGCCGGGATGGGGGCGCTGCTGGCGGCTTCGGTGCGCGCGCCGCTCACCGGGATTGTGCTGGTGCTGGAGATGACCGATAACTATCAGCTCATTTTGCCAATGATTATTACCTGCCTTGGGGCAACACTATTGGCACAGTTCCTCGGCGGTAAACCTTTGTATTCGACCATTCTGCAGCGTACCCTGGCAAAGCAGAAGGCCGAAGAGGCGGCGAAAGCGCAGCAGGTACCCCGGGAGAATACTTGAACGATTTACCAGGGTATTAGATAATGGCTCAAAAGGTCCGGTTATTCTTTAATCGGCCGGAAGTATCAATGGGAGCAAAAAATGAGTGATGACGTAGCGTTGCCGCTGGAGTTCACCGAAGCCGCAGCGAACAAAGTAAAACATCTGATTGCGGATGAAGACAATCCGAACCTGAAACTGCGCGTGTACATCACCGGCGGCGGTTGCAGCGGTTTCCAGTATGGCTTCACCTTTGACGATCAGGTCAACGAAGGCGATATGACCATCGAGAAACAGGGCGTCGGCCTGGTGGTTGACCCAATGAGCCTGCAGTATCTGGTTGGCGGCGCCGTCGATTATACCGAAGGCCTGGAAGGGTCACGTTTCATCGTGACTAACCCGAACGCGAAAAGCACCTGCGGCTGCGGCTCCTCGTTCAGCGTTTAACGCAAGCGACTCCAGCCCTCTTCCACAAAGAGAGCGGCAAACACGAAAAACGGTAACCTCAGGGTTACCGTTTTGCTTTTATGACCGTCCGTTATCATCCAACGCAAAGGTAGGCAGCTTCAGGTGCCAGCGAATCGCCGCCAGGCGTATCCCCAGCGTCACCACCATGCCTAACATCGCCGAGTTTTCCAGCGACAGCTGAAAGGTGTAGTGCGCCGTTGCGTGCACGATACCGCCGACAATGCAGGCGGTGGCGTAGATTTCGGTGCGCAGAATCATCGGTACTTCTCGCGCCAGCACGTCGCGGATAATCCCGCCGCCGACGCCGGTGACCACGCCCATGCAAATAGCCACCAGCGGGCCGGTATGGGCAATAAAGGCTTTATTCACGCCGATGCCGACAAACACCGCCAGGCCGACGGCATCCAGTACCGGCAGTACCCATTTCGGCATGCGCCGCGGTTGGCGGACCAGCAGAATCGTTAACATACTGGTGACCATCGCCACGACCAAATCGGTAGGGTCCTTAACCCAGAACACCGGGCCGTTGGCCAGCGCCATATCGCGAATCGTCCCGCCGCCCACGGCGGTCACTACGCCTAATACCAGCACGCCGAAAGGGTCCATGCGTAATTTCCCCGCCAGCAATACGCCGGAGATAGCAAATACGGCTGTGCCAATAATATCCAGCCAATAGACAAGCATCGTCAGTTCCCGCTAAAAGCCTGCTGCCAGGCGGTTATTTTACCTGCTCAAGCGCAGTACAGAGTTGTTTTGCGGCAAGGATAATACGTGGGCCCGCGCGTTCAAACCAGTCGCTATGTAAGGCGATGAGCGAAATTGTGAGCTGATTTTGCCAATAGCGGTCCACGGCGGGAATTTTATCCGGATCGCCGGTGATGACGATTGCCTGCGGATGCCGTGACAGCACCTGTTCGCGGCTAACCTGCGGCCAGGGAACGCGGCTGGCGGCAAAAATATTCTCTCCGCCGCACAGGCGTAATACTTGATTCTGGATCGAGGCGCTGTTGCTGGTGAACAGCGGGTTGGCGCCAAACTGCAGAAATACGCGTTTTTTTGGCGCGTTGGCATAGCGGGCTTTTAGCGCCTCGTAATCGTCTTGCATCGCCTGCGCAGCCTGCCGGGCTGTTTCCGGCTGCGGGCTCCACGGCGCAAGCATCTGCAAAGCATGGATGATTTGCTCAATCGAACCGGTTTCAACCCAGATAACCTTGATTCCCAGCGAGCTGAGCTGATTCACCTGGCGTTCGGCATTGCCGCCGCGCCACGCCAGTACCAGATCGGGTTTCAGGGCGACGATACGTTCAAGATTCATTCCCTGCCAGCTGGCGACTTGTTCGATTTTAGCCGCGGCGGGAGGGTAATCGGAATAACTGCTGACGCCGACCGGCGTAATGCCGGCAGCAAAGGCCAATTCAGTGTTGGCCGGGGAGAGCGTCACCACCCGCGGCGCGGCGAAAAGCCACGCCGGGGCGAGCAACAGCAGGGCGGTTAACGCCTTCTGTAACGACTTAGCCACGCGCCAGGTTCTGCACCAGATTTTCCACCATCAGGGTGGACTGCTTGGCGGCGACGGCGAGGAACTCGTCGAAGCTGAGATGCGACTGCTGGTCAGCGACGTCAGAGATTGCGCGCACCACCACAAAAGGAATGCTGAAGTTATGGCAGACGTGGGCGATGGCGGTGGCTTCCATTTCAACGGCAACGGCCTGCGGGAAGTTATGGCGAATTTTCGCCAGCCCTACCGAGCCGTTGATGAAAGCGTCGCCGCTGACGATCAGGCCGCGAACGGCGTTGAGGTTCAGCGCTTTGATGCAGGTTTCCGCCGCGGCAATCAGTTTGTCGTCAGCTTTGAAACCGGCCGGACAGCCCGGCAGTTGGCCGTATTCGTAGCCAAACGCGGTGACGTCGGCATCGTGGTAGCGCGCTTCGTCAGAGACCACGATGTCGCCAACTTTCAGCGTCGGCGCCAGCCCGCCGGCGGAACCGGTATTGATAATCACATCCGGCTTGCAGCGCTCCAGCAACAGGGTGGCGCCCATGGCGGCGGCCACTTTACCAATGCCGGATTTCAGCAGAGCAACCTCGGTACCGTGAAGTTGGCCGGTATAGATTTCGCTACCGCCGATAGAGATAGTCTGGCGGTTCTCGATTTTGTCGCGCAGAAGGGTAACTTCTTCTTCCATGGCGCCAATAATGCCAATTTTCATAGATTTACTCGCGATGTGTCAGGATTAGCTGCATAGTCTATCATGCGCTTAAGGGGAAGCGTATTGCTCGCGCGGGAGAGGCTATGGCAAATATTGATTTTCGCAACAAGATTCACTGGCGTCGGCGCTACCGTTCGCCGCAGGGGGTAGAGACGGAACGCGAGATCCTGCGGGTGTTTGAAAGCGATCGCGGACGCATTATCAATTCACCGGCCATCCGCCGCCTGCAGCAAAAAACCCAGGTCTTTCCACTTGAGCGCAATGCGGCGGTCCGCACCCGGCTCACCCATTCGCTCGAAGTCCAGCAGGTCGGGCGCTACATCGCCAAAGAGGTGTTAAGCCGTCTAAAGGAGCAAAAGCTGCTGGAACGCTACGGACTGGATGAACTGAGCGGCCCGTTTGAAAGCGTCGTGGAGATGGCCTGCCTGATGCACGATATCGGCAATCCGCCATTTGGCCATTTTGGCGAAGCGGCAATTAACGATTGGTTCAGCAAACGGCTGGCGCCGAAAGATGCCGCCAGCCAGCCGTTAAGTCAGGATCGCTGCCAGGTTGACGCGCTGCGTCTGCACGATGGCGAAGGGTTGCTCAACGAACTGCGGCGTAAAGTGCGTCAGGATTTGTGCTGCTTTGAAGGCAATGCGCAGGGGATCCGTCTGGTGCACACGCTGATGCGTATGAACCTGACCTGGACCCAGGTCGGCTGCATTCTGAAATATACGCGACCGGCGTGGTGGCGGGGAGAGACGCCAGCCAGCCATAGCTATTTAATGAAAAAGCCTGGTTATTATTTAGCCGAAGAAGAGTATATCGCGCGGCTGCGTAAAGAATTGGATCTGGCGCCTTACAATCGCTTTCCATTAACGTGGATTATGGAAGCTGCCGATGATATCTCATATTGCGTTGCTGACCTCGAAGATGCGGTAGAAAAACGGATATTCAGCGCGGAACAATTGTATCAGCATCTGTATGACGCATGGGGCGCTCATGAAAAAGGATCGTTGTTCGCTCAAGTCGTAGAAAATGCCTGGGAGAAATCGCGCGCTAATTCACTCAGCCGCAGCACTGAAGATCAGTTCTTTATGTATTTACGGGTCAATACGCTGAATAAACTGGTGCCTTATGCGGCGCATCGATTTATCGAAAACTTACCGGCCATTTTTAGCGGCGACTTTAATCACGCGCTGTTAGAGGATGATAGCGATTGTAGTCAGCTACTTGAACTTTATAAAAACGTCGCCATAAAACAGGTGTTTAGCCATCCTGATGTTGAACAGCTGGAATTGCAGGGTTACCGCGTTATCAGCGGGCTGCTTGATATCTACGAGCCGCTACTGAAATTATCGCTGGAGGAGTTCAGCCAATTGGTGGAACAAGAGCGGGTACGCAGTTTACCTATTGCCTCGAGGTTGTTCCAGAAACTCTCGACCCGACATCGGTTGGCCTATGTGGAGGCGGTAAATAAGCTTTCGCGCAATACCGAAGAATATCCCGTGCTGGAGTATTATTACCGTTGTCGATTGATTCAGGACTATATCAGCGGAATGACGGATTTGTATGCGTGGGATGAATATCGTCGTCTGATGGCGGTGGAATAAGTCTGAGTTTTGTAAAGACGGACAATAAATTTTTACTTTTACCGAAACTTAACTCTGGAACTTCGCGCTATAAAATGACTCTGAGAGTGCGTACACAGCAACTTTTTCGTTATCCGAAATTTGAAATTGAGATTGAAACCTATGAAAAAAACCACGTTAGCAATGAGTGCTCTGGCTCTGAGTTTAGGTCTGGCGTTGTCCCCGCTCTCTGCGAGCGCGGCTGAAACGGCTTCCTCGGCGACCACTGCGCAGCAGATGCCGAGCCTGGCGCCGATGCTGGAAAAAGTGATGCCGTCGGTGGTGAGCATCAACGTTGAAGGCAGCACGACTGTTAACACGCCGCGGATGCCGCGTAACTTCCAGCAGTTCTTCGGTGACAACTCGCCGTTCTGCCAGGACGGTTCGCCATTCCAGAGCTCCCCATTCTGTCAGGGCGGCGGCCAGGGCGCGCCTGGCGATAATGCGCAGCAGCAGAAATTTATGGCGCTCGGTTCCGGGGTCATCATTGATGCGGCCAAAGGCTACGTAGTGACCAACAACCACGTGGTCGATAATGCCACCACGATTAAAGTTCAACTGAGCGATGGTCGTAAGTTTGACGCGAAAGTCGTAGGTAAAGATCCGCGCTCCGATATCGCGCTGATTCAAATTCAGGATCCGAAAAACCTGACGGCGATTAAGCTTGCCGACTCTGACGCGCTGCGCGTCGGCGACTATACCGTGGCGATCGGTAACCCGTTCGGCCTCGGCGAAACCGTGACTTCTGGTATCGTCTCCGCATTGGGCCGCAGCGGCCTGAACGTGGAAAACTATGAAAACTTTATCCAGACCGATGCGGCTATTAACCGCGGTAACTCCGGCGGCGCGCTGGTGAATCTCAACGGTGAGTTGATCGGTATCAACACCGCGATCCTTGCTCCGGACGGCGGCAACATCGGTATCGGTTTTGCTATTCCGAGCAACATGGTGAAAAACCTGACCGAGCAGATGGTCAAGTTCGGCCAGGTGAAACGCGGCGAACTGGGGATCATGGGTACCGAGCTGAACTCCGAGCTGGCGAAGGCGATGAAAGTCGATGCCCAGCGCGGCGCGTTCGTAAGCCAGGTGATGCCGGGCTCGGCGGCGGCGAAAGCGGGTATTAAAGCCGGCGACGTGATTACTACCCTCAACGGTAAGGCGATCAGTAGCTTTGCGGCGCTGCGTGCGCAGGTTGGTACGATGCCTATCGGCAGCAAAGTCGAGCTGGGACTGCTGCGCGACGGCAAGCCGGTTAACGTTACCGTTGAACTACAGCAGAGCAACCAGAACCAGGTTGACTCCAGCAGCATCTTTAACGGTATTGAAGGCGCGGAAATGAGCAATAAAGGCCAGGATAAAGGCGTCGTGGTGAGCAACGTGAAAGCGGGCACCCCGGCGGCGCAAATTGGTCTGAAGAAAGGCGACATTATTGTCGGCGCTAACCAGCAGCCGGTGAAAAATATCGCCGACCTGCGCAAAATCTTCGACGCGAAACCGTCCGTGCTGGCGCTGAATATTCAGCGTGGTGATACTTCTATCTATCTGCTGATGCAGTAACTGATACTAGCGTGAATGCCCCTTTCCCGGTAAGGGAAGGGGGCTTTTTTATTCTGCCCGCCGGTTCTGTGATTCCCGCCACAACTCCATACTTCTTTGTCATGCTTTGTGCATATGCACAGTGCGTCCTCTTCGTCACTCTTTTATGCTGATGCCCTGCTCAGGGGAGGGGTTTATGGCTGGCTGGCATCTTGATACCAAAATGGCGCAGGATATCGTGGCGCGTACGATGCGCATCATTGATACCAATATTAATGTAATGGATGCCCGCGGGCGCATTATCGGCAGCGGCGATCGTGAGCGTATTGGTGAATTGCACGAAGGCGCGCTGCTGGTGCTGTCGCAGGGACGGGTGGTTGATATCGATGATGCGGTTGCTCGCCATCTGCACGGCGTGCGCCAGGGGATCAACCTGCCGCTGCGTCTCGAAGGGGAAATCGTCGGCGTAATCGGGTTAACCGGCGAGCCCGAATCGCTGCGCAAGTACGGTGAGCTGGTGTGTATGACCGCTGAGATGATGCTCGAGCAGTCGCGGCTGATGCATTTGCTGGCCCAGGATAGCCGCCTGCGTGAAGAACTGGTTATGAACCTGATTCAGGCGGAAGAGAATACCCCGGCGCTGAACGAATGGGCGCAGCGACTGGGTATCGATCTCAATCAACCGCGGGTGGTGGCGATGATTGAGGTCGATAGCGGTCAGCTCGGCGTCGATAGCGCGATGGCGGAGCTGCAGCAGCTGCAGACGGCGCTGACCACGCCGGATCGCAACAACCTGGTGGCGATTGTCTCGTTGACCGAAATGGTGGTGCTGAAACCGGCGTTAAACGCCTTTGGTCGCTGGGATGCCGATGACCACTGCAGACGCGTTGAGCAACTGATTGCCCGTATGAAAGAGAATGGCCAACTGCAGTTCCGCGTTGCGTTAGGCAATTTCTTCACCGGCCCCGGCAGTATTGCGCGTTCTTACCGGACCGCGCGTACGACAATGATGGTTGGTAAGCAGCGGATGCCGGAGAGCCGCTGCTATTTTTATCAGGATCTGATGCTGCCTGTGCTGCTGGATAGTCTACGGGGCGGCTGGCAGGCTAACGAGCTGGCGCGCCCGCTGACGCGGCTAAAGGCGATGGATAACAATGGTCTGCTACGGCGTACTCTGCAGGCGTGGTTTCGCCATAACGTGCAGCCGCTGGCGACCTCAAAGGCGTTGTTTATTCATCGTAATACGCTGGAGTATCGGCTCAATCGGATTTCGGAACTGACCGGGTTAGACCTCGGTAGTTTTGACGACCGCTTGTTGCTGTACATTGCGCTGCAGCTGGATGAGCAACGCTAAAACTCCCGCCGCAGGCGGCGGGAGAGGAAATGGCGGGCTACAGGCGCTGTAGTCCGCGAGCGGTCACTTGCCAGGTAACAGTATTGGGCTGGTGCCAGCTATTGCCATTGAGCGGATTAATAATGACGGAGCGATTCCCCGCTTCGGCATGGAAGACTTCAATGGTATAGCCCTCATCCAGGATAGCGGTATCAATATAGTCGCCAAGCTGCGACGATCCTTTAATCGACTGGCGATACACCACCGAACCACGCGTATTGTAGACATTGACCGTGGCGTAAGTGGTCGTGAAGTGCTTGTTCGGCACCACTGGACTCGCGGTAAAGGTCAACGCGCCGCTGCCAATATCCATCTCCATCGTGGCAAAGCGAACATCACCATCGCCAAGCAGTTGCCAACTGAAGCTATCGCCATACAGTGCGGTGGCCTCCTGAGTGTCCTCTTCTGTATCAGCGGCTTCCTCATCCGGTTCATCAGGCGCGAGCGCAAAGGCTTCGAGGCCCGTTTTCACCACGCGCCAGCGGTTGTGCTGCTTAAGGGGAACGGCGTTTTGGCTCGTGCCATTCGTGGCGCTGGAGCGGAATGGTTCATCATGGAAGATATCGATGATCATTCCCTCTGCGAGGGCGATAGTTTCACTGTTTGCCAGATTGCTGGTGGCGCCGGCGTAGCTGCGTTGATAAACAACCGTATCGTCCGCGCCGGTAACCATAATGCTGGCGTAGGTATGGGAGGTGTAATACGAGTGCGGCGTGCCGGCGCGCGTGGCGACCGTCATCGCACGTTGTTGATTATCAATAACGATCTGGCAAAACTCGTTATTGCCCTGACCGCGGAGATTGAGGGTTACGCTCTTGCCCGTCAACTCCCCCGGATCGCTATTATCCTGAGGCAGGACATCGGCATAGGTTTTCAGCAAGCTGCTGCGTTGGGCTTCTTCAATATGGGGGAGCATCAGCCAGAGGTCGTTTTTACAGACGCACTCTTCCTGCGCGAGCAGCGAGGGCTGGTTACGGATCGCCTGAGCGTTATGCTCGAAAATAGCCTGTAAATCAGCCGCCGGATTATTATTGAGGATAAAGTTATACACGCCATTATCATCAATGCGTATCAGCTGGTATTTCTCGCGAGCGACTAACGTTAAATATCCGAGAGAGGCTTTCAGCCGGCCAGGCTCCACGTGAGTGATGTATAGGTGATAGTGGGGGCTGAATGGAATGACCACTTTTCCGGTAGCGCAATTGGTGCCGGTCATTTTGCGTTCAAATACTTTTTCCCCACTGGCGGAAAGTACGTTTACTGCGGCATACAACGCGCCTGGGTAGTAGGTGTGCGGCGTGGCGCTGGTGACATTAAGAATAAGCTGCTGATTTTCGTAGTCGATATCAAGGCGCGCGAAAGGCGCATCATTCAGCCCTAAAAAGGTGATCGTCACGTTACGTTCGCTGGTATCGTTTTGCCGAGCGTAGTTAACGGCAACCGCATTGGCGCCTTCTTTTACGGTGATATAGTTGATATCCGGGCGATATTTTTGCGAACGACCTTTAGGCAGTACGAGCTGGTATACACCCATTGGCATGTTATTCAGGACAAAAGTGTCACCATCAACAATCAGTGAATAATGCGTACCGCAATTATCCTGAATAGTCAGCGTTTGTCCGTAAATTTGTTGCAGCTGGTCGATATTCAACGTCAGGGTCAGGTTACCCGTTTTGTTCAATTTCGCCAGTTCGCTGTTATCCACCAGCCAGAAGAAGGAATCCAGCCCTAACTGCTGGCGCGCGCTATCCCATTCGCTTTGTGGCAGAAAACGATACAGTGGATAGAGTGGTTTTGTCGTCAGCGAGACGATATTTTCCCGGGTGGCATGTTTCAGCGTTAAGCCGCAGAGCTCGATAAACGGCGTGACGTCATATCCCGCAGAGGTAGCAATAGCGGTTGCCAGCATATCGGCAAGCTGATGATCGGTCGGCTGGAAGCCCTCGCTATTGGCGAGTTGGCGATAATTCTGGTTAAAGACGCGGAAGGATGCGACACCAGCTTTCAATAACATCAGCATCAGGAATTGCAGGCGAGGACGTAAACCCCAGCTGGTGACCGGCGTCTGCTCGGTAATGTAGTTTACCAGCTGTGCTTCCTGGGCGGCCAGCTTGCCATAGTTGTATAACCAGCCATCGGTATACAGATGATTATCCTGGCTTAGCGTGAGCTGCTGATAGAAAGAGGCGTAGATATTGTTCCACACTTCGCTGACGGACAGGGTGGAGTCCTGCATAAATTTACCCTGATAACCGTGGCCAATTTCATGCAGGATAACCCACTGCGTGGCAACGTTATCCAGCCAGCCTTCGCCAACCGTGGCGGCAGTTTGCGCGCACCAGGTGCTATTGTAATAAGCTGATCCGACGCCATGTTTATCCGGCCGTAGAAAATAACGGTTTGCAACATTCTGATTCCATTGCGAATCTGAATTATCGCTTAATCCGGCCCAATCGTTATAGCAGGTGAAAAGGTGGTTATAAAAACGGTGTAACGACGCTAATCCCGCTTTCATCGCATTGTCGTGGTCGGCATAAGGCAGCAGCAGGTTGATAACATCCAGATCCACCAGTGCGAACGACGATTTATTATTCTCCCAGTCGAGGAAAAACGTTTCTTCAGACTGTCCTGATTTCCAGCAGGGGAGCGGTTTCGTCGCCGCAGGTTGTTGGTAAATCACGGAGAACTCGCAGGGGCTGTCGGTAAACAACGTATCGACAAACGGCACAGAATCGACGGTGGTGCTAATCGTTGTCCAGGAGGTGGTCAGAGCGCTGGTTTTCTCCAGAGCGCTATCATCACACATCAGGCGCAGGGTCGAGATGCCGTTACTGAGGTCCGTTTGCCGAATTTTCAGCACCGTGTTGGCGGGCAGAATAAAGCCAAGCGCCTGACGATCGTGTTTTCGTCCTTTTTCAAAGCCTGCGTTATCCAGCCAGGTTGCGGATTGCAGGGTATAACATTTTTGTTCAATTTCCTGTGTCATAGAGCTATCTCCTTTTTCGCGGAAACTGAACATAAACGAAATAAAATAGTAAGTAATTCATATGGATAGGGTTGTGATGTGAAATGATATCAGTGAGGGATAACTGAGGTTTGCTGATGGCGAAGATGATCTATGGCTGAGGAAATAGAGGTTGGGGCAGGGGAAGAGGGCCAGTAGCTGGCCCGTAGCAGTCTGGGTTATTTACGCGTCAGTTTTTCCAGATCGGCTTCAATTTCGCTGATCTTATTGGTGACGACGCTTTCCAGATGGCGTAAATCGTCAAGGATCTTACGCTTGAGGTCGATTTCGGTACGGTCGCGCTGGCAGAGCTGGTCCAGCTCGTCGATCACATAGCGCAGGTTTGGGCTTATCTCCTGCACTTCTTTGTAACCCTGACCGACGCCGTCGGCGACCACGGTTTTACGCTGGCGTGGGTATTTAAACTTCACGCTTTTGGCGAAGAACTCGCCCTTATCTTTCTGGAAATAGATCTTCAGGATGTCGTTGTTAGCTTCCTGGCGCAGGCTATAGCGATCGATTTCATCAGGATTGGTAATGCCAAGACTTTTCAGATTATCGTACATAACGGTACCTTTGATATCATCATAACCATTGAATAATTAACGAAAAAATCCATCTTCGCCAGCGTCAGATATAAAAAAAGCGGGATATCTCCCGCTTTTTGTTCTGCTTAGTCGATGGTACGCAGCAGTTCGTTGATGCCGACCTTACCGCGGGTCTTCGCATCAACCTTTTTCACGATCACCGCACAGTACAGGCTGTATTTGCCATCTTTCGACGGCAGGTTGCCGGAAACGACAACCGAGCCCGCCGGCACGCGGCCGTAATGGACTTCGCCGGTTTCGCGATCGTAAATTTTGGTGCTCTGGCCGATGTACACGCCCATGGAGATCACCGCGCCTTCTTCAACGATAACGCCTTCAACGATTTCAGAGCGCGCGCCGATGAAGCAGTTATCTTCGATGATGGTCGGGTTAGCCTGCAGCGGTTCGAGAACGCCGCCGATGCCGACGCCGCCGGACAGGTGAACGTTTTTACCGATCTGCGCGCAAGAACCGACGGTGGCCCAGGTATCAACCATGGTGCCTTCATCAACGTAAGCGCCGATGTTGACGTAGGACGGCATCAGCACGGTATTGCGCGCGATGAACGCGCCCTGGCGAACGGCCGCCGGCGGCACTACGCGGAAGCCTTCTTTCTGGAAGCGCGCTTCGTCGTAGTCGGCGAATTTCATCGGAACTTTATCGAAGTAGCGGCTTTCCGCACCATCGATAACCTGGTTATCGTTAATACGGAAAGAGAGCAGTACCGCTTTCTTCAGCCATTGATGCGTCACCCATTGACCATCGATCTTCTCAGCGACGCGCAGCGCGCCGGAATCCAGCAGGGCAATAACCTGGTTCACCGCTTCGCGGGTGACGGTATCCACATTTGCCGGCGTGATGTCGGCGCGACGCTCAAAGGCGGACTCAATAACGTTCTGTAACTGCTGCATTGTTTCTTTCCATTCACTTAAAAAAAATACGTTACCCTTTATCGTTTGGATTGAGGGCCTCTGTCAACCGTTGTTGCACTTCTTGTTGCAGCTCATTATTAAGGGCACGCCGGTCGGCGGTGGCGATTATAAATAAATCTTCTACTCGCTCACCAATTGTCGTAATTCGCGCTCCGTGAAGCGATATTCCGAGGTCGGCGAACACCTGACCGACGCGGGCGAGCAGCCCCGGCTGATCGAGCGCAATGAGCTCAAGAAATGATTTCCGGTCGGTGTGGGTCGGCAGGAAATTCACCTCAGTAGCGACAGAAAAGTGACGCAGTTTCGCCGCCTGACGACGCGGGGCCGGCGGCTCCCAGCTGCGCTGCGTTATCGTCTGCTCCAGACCGTGGCGAATAGCCTCGTGGCGATCGGCGGAAAGCGGGCTGCCGTCGGGTTCAAGGACGATAAAGGTATCCATCGCCATGCCGTCGCGGGTAGTAAATATCTGCGCATCATGAACGCTGAGGTTGCGGCGGTCCAGTTCGCCGCAGACGGCGGCGAACAGGTAAGGGCGGTCGGGGCTCCAGATGAAGATCTCGGTACCGCCGCGGGTGGCCCGCGAACTCAGCAGGATCATCGGCTTACTGAGATCGTGCTTCAGCAGGTTGCGGGCGTGCCAGGCGAGCTGATTCGGCGTATGCCGCACAAAGTAGTTCGCCCGGCAGCGGTTCCAGATCTGATGCAGCGCCTCTTCATTGATATTGTCCATGCGCAACAGCGCCAGCGCCTGCAGCTGATGGTGGCGTACGCGTTCGCGCATATCCGGCGTGCTCTGCATACCGCGACGCAGCTGTTTTTCGGTGGCGAAATAGAGCTCGCGTAGCAGGCTTTGCTTCCAGCTATTCCACAGCGTTTCGTTGGTGGCGCAGATATCGGCGACGGTCAGGCATACCAGATAGCGCAGGCGATTTTCCGTCTGTACCTCTTCGGCGAACTGCTTAATGACCTCCGGGTCCTGAATGTCGCGGCGCTGGGCGGTTACCGACATCAATAGATGCTGGCGTACCAGCCAGGCGACCAGCTGCGTCTCACGCGAATTGAGCCCGTGGAGCTCGGCGAATTTCAGCACGTCTTCGGCGCCGAGAATCGAATGGTCGCCGCCGCGGCCTTTAGCGATATCGTGAAACAAGGCGGCGATGAGGATAAGTTCAGGATGGGCCAGCCGCGGCCACAGCTCAACGCACAGCGGATGGCGGCTGCGGGTCTCTTCTTTCGCGAAGCTTTCCAGTTTTAACAAGACCCGTATGGTGTGTTCGTCGACGGTATAGGCGTGAAACAGGTCGAACTGCATCTGACCGACAATATGCGACCACTGCGGCATATAGGCCCACAGTACGCTGTGGCGATGCATCGGCAGCAGACCACGACTCACCGCGCCCTGATGACGGAGCATGCTGAGGAAGAGGGTTCGTGCCTCCGGGATATAGCACAGCGGCTGCGTCAGGTGGCGGCGCGCGTGGCGCAGGTGGCGCAGGGTGGTGGAGTAAATACCGGTGATGCTGCTGTTACGCACCATGATAAAGAACATCCGCAGAATCGCCTGCGGCTCGCGAATAAACAGGGTGTCGTCGCGCAGGTCTATCAGAGTACCGCGCAGTTGGAAATCATCATCAATAGGCCGCGGCTTTTCATTCTCGGTGAGAGCGAGGATCGCCTCATCAAACAGCTGCAGCAGCATATTGTTGAGTTCGCTTACCCGACGGGTAACGCGGAAGAAATCCTTCATCATATGTTCGATCGGCTGATTGCCTTCGCCTTCATAGCCGAGGCGATGGGCGACATTCAGCTGACGATCGAAAAGCAGGCGGTTATCGTAGCGATTCACTTCAAGATGCAGGGCAAAACGGATGCGCCAGAGCTGGTGCAGGCACTCGTTAAGCTCGTTGCGCTCGGCTTCGGTGAGGAAGCCGAAACCGACCATTTCATCAAGCGAGGTTGCGCCGAAGTGGCGGCGAGCCACCCACTGCAGGGTATGTATATCGCGCAGGCCGCCGGGGCTGCTTTTGACGTCCGGCTCCAGGTTGTAACTGGTGCCGTGGTAGCGCTGGTGGCGGACATTCTGCTCTTCAACCTTGGCGGCGAAGAACTTCTCCGACGGCCAGAAGCCGTCGCTAAAAATATGTTTTTGCAGTTCAAGGAACAGCGCGACGTCGCCGATCAGCAGGCGGGATTCGATTAAGTTGGTGGCGACGGTGAGATCCGAAAGCCCTTCTAGCAGACACTCTTCGAGGGTGCGCACGCTATGGCCCACCTCCAGCTTGACGTCCCACAATAGCGTCAGCAGTTCGCCGACCTTTTGCGCCTGCTCGTCCGGCAGCTTTTTACGGCTCAGAATCAGCAGGTCGACGTCGGAGAGCGGGTGCAGCTCGCCGCGCCCATAGCCGCCGACGGCTACCAGCGCCATATCGCTCTGCGCGCCAAAACCGTAGTCGACCCACAGCCGCTGCAGCAACTGGTCGATAAACTCGGTGCGTGCTGCTATCAGCCGTTCCGCGGCGATACCGCGATCGAAAGCCTCGCCCAGCCAGTGTTGGAAGGTATCGAGATGCGTCTTGATGGCGGCACAGTTCAGATCGCCCTGCGGCCAGCTCACGGGATGTTCCGGCGGGATGGGCAGAAGAGGGGAGGCTGTGTCAGGTAAAGAGTTGCTCATCGCGTCACCATAAGAAAAAACTATCTAATAAAAAAGCCGGCGGGCGCCGGCTTTTCATTATGCTTCGTGCGAGATTATCGCCGGGATGGTGTCATCCTTGCGTAGCGTCAGAATTTCGCAGCCGTTATCAGTTACCACAATAGTATGCTCATACTGCGCAGACAAGCTACGGTCTTTGGTTTTCACCGTCCAGCCGTCCTTCATGCTGCGGATCTCTTTCTTACCGGCGTTGACCATCGGTTCGATAGTGAAGGTCATACCCGGCTTGAGCACCACGTCGGTTTCCGGCGAATCATAGTGCAGTACCTGTGGTTCCTCGTGGAAGCCGCGGCCGATACCGTGGCCACAGTATTCACGTACCACGGAGAAACCTTCCGCTTCGACGAATTTCTGGATCGCCGCGCCGATCGCACGCAGGTTAATCCCCGGCTTGACCATCTTCAGCGCCAGATAGAGGCTTTCCTGGGTGATGCGGCACAGGCGCTCGCCGAGGATAGTCGGTTTGCCGACGATGAACATTTTTGAGGTATCGCCGTGGAATTCATCTTTAATCACGGTCACGTCGATATTGACGATGTCGCCGTCTTTCAGCAGTTTGCCGTCATCCGGGATGCCGTGGCACACCACTTCATTAATAGAGATACAGACCGATTTCGGGAAGCCGTGATAGCCGAGGCAGGCGGAGACCGCTTTCTGTTCATTAACAATGTAGTCGTTGCAGATGCGATCCAGTTCGCCGGTGCTGACGCCCGGTTTAACGTAGGGTTCGATCATTTCCAGCACTTCGGCGGCCAGGCGGCCGGCAACGCGCATTTTTTCGATGTCTTCAGATGTCTTGATAGAGATAGCCATGGAATATGTCCAGCAGTGTCGATTTTTTCGACAATAATAGATTAAGTCCTGTCAATGGTAACAGTCCGGGTACGCTGGTGCCAAATTGAGAATCATTAACAGCACGCGACGTCAACAAGAGTTGGTGTCTGGCCAGGTTTTGTGGTATAAAGCGCGCCGGACTTCCGTTCCATCTCAGATACACAAGGATGGACGTAAGCGACATACTCATATTGTGTAAATAACACACACGTATCGGCACATATTCCGGGGTGCCCTTTGGGGTCGGTAATATGGGATACGTGGAGGCATAACCCCAATTTAATCTATAGAGGTTTTAAACATGGCAACTGTTTCCATGCGCGACATGCTCAAGGCTGGTGTTCACTTCGGTCACCAGACCCGTTACTGGAACCCGAAAATGAAGCCTTTCATCTTCGGCGCGCGTAACAAAGTTCACATCATCAACCTTGAGAAAACTGTACCGATGTTCAACGAAGCTCTGGCTGAGCTGAACAAAATCTCTGCCCGTAAAGGCAAGATCCTGTTCGTTGGTACTAAGCGCGCTGCAAGCGAAGCGGTAAAAGAAGCTGCTAACAGCTGCGACCAGTTCTTTGTGAACCATCGCTGGCTGGGCGGTATGCTGACTAACTGGAAAACCGTTCGTCAGTCCATCAAACGTCTGAAAGACCTGGAAACTCAGTCCCAGGACGGTACTTTCGAGAAGCTGACCAAGAAAGAAGCGCTGATGCGCACTCGTGAGCTGGACAAGCTGGAAAACAGCCTGGGCGGTATCAAAGACATGGGCGGCCTGCCGGACGCACTGTTCGTTATCGACGCTGACCACGAGCACATCGCTATCAAAGAAGCAAACAACCTGGGTATCCCGGTATTTGCTATCGTTGATACCAACTCTGATCCGGACGGCGTAGACTTCGTTATCCCGGGTAACGACGATGCAATCCGCGCAGTTAGCCTGTACCTGGGCGCTGTTGCTGCTACCGTTCGTGAAGGTCGCTCTCAGGACCTGGCTTCTCAGGCGGAAGAAAGCTTCGTAGAAGCTGAATAATAAGGTTTAAGCCCTTATTAGTACCGTGTATGAATAGGGGCCAATTTTAGGCCCCTTTTTTCAATTTATGCTGTTTGGCCGCAGGCCGGGCAGTTTCCACATCTCCCGAGGATTTTAGAATGGCTGAAATTACCGCTTCCCTGGTAAAAGAGCTGCGCGAACGTACTGGCGCAGGCATGATGGATTGCAAAAAAGCACTGACTGAAGCTAATGGCGACATCGAGCTGGCAATCGAAAACATGCGTAAATCCGGCGCGATCAAAGCGGCGAAAAAAGCAGGCAACGTTGCTGCTGACGGCGTGATCAAAACCAAAATCGACGGCAACTACGGTTACATTCTGGAAGTTAACTGCCAGACTGACTTCGTTGCTAAAGATGGTGGTTTCCAGGCATTTGCTGACAAAGTACTGGACGCCGCTGTTGCTGGTAAAATCTCCGACGTTGAAGTTCTGAAAGCGCAGTTCGAAGAAGAACGTGTTGCCCTGGTTGCTAAAATCGGCGAGAACATCAACATCCGTCGTATCGCTATCCTGGAAGGCGACGTTCTGGGCAGCTACCAGCACGGTGCTCGCATCGGCGTTCTGGTTGCCGCTAAAGGCGCTGACGAAGAGCTGGTTAAGCAGCTGGCAATGCACGTTGCTGCAAGCAAGCCGGAATTCGTTAAGCCGGAAGACGTTTCTGCTGAAGTAGTAGAAAAAGAGTACCAGGTTCAGCTGGACATCGCGATGCAGTCCGGTAAGCCGAAAGAAATCGCAGAGAAAATGGTTGAAGGCCGCATGAAGAAATTCACCGGCGAAGTTTCTCTGACTGGTCAGCCTTTCGTTATGGAACCGAGCAAATCTGTTGGTCAGCTGCTGAAAGAGCACAACGCCGACGTTACTGGCTTCATCCGCTTTGAAGTGGGCGAAGGCATTGAGAAAGTTGAGACTGACTTTGCAGCAGAAGTTGCTGCGATGTCCAAGCAGTCTTAATTTTTAAAAAAAGGAGCCGCCTGAGGGCGGCTTCTTTTTGCGCCTCTCTTGTAAAATCAGCCAATCGCTTATAGTGACTGCGCTGAACGATGACATACAATGTCGTCAGAATTAACTCATCTCAATCGTTGACAGTCTCAGGAAAGAAACATGGCTACCAATGCAAAACCCGTCTACAAACGTATTCTGCTGAAGTTAAGTGGCGAAGCTCTGCAGGGTTCAGAAGGCTTCGGTATTGATGCAAGCATACTTGACCGTATGGCTCAGGAAATCAAAGAACTGGTTGAACTGGGTATTCAGGTTGGCGTAGTGATTGGTGGCGGTAACCTGTTCCGTGGTGCTGGTCTGGCGAAAGCGGGTATGAACCGCGTTGTGGGCGACCACATGGGCATGCTGGCAACGGTCATGAACGGCCTGGCAATGCGTGATGCGCTCCATCGCGCCTATGTGAACGCTCGCCTGATGTCCGCAATCCCGCTGAACGGCGTGTGCGACAACTACAGCTGGGCGGAGGCGATTAGCCTGCTGCGTAACAATCGCGTGGTGATCCTCTCCGCGGGTACCGGCAACCCATTCTTTACCACCGACTCCGCAGCCTGCCTGCGCGGTATTGAAATCGAAGCCGACGTGGTACTGAAAGCGACCAAGGTTGACGGTGTGTTTACCGCTGACCCGGCGAAAGATCCTTCCGCTACCATGTACGATCAGCTCACCTACAGCGAAGTGCTGGATAAAGAGCTGAAAGTGATGGATCTTGCCGCCTTTACCCTGGCGCGCGACCACAAACTGCCGATTCGCGTATTTAACATGAACAAGCCAGGCGCGCTGCGTCGCGTGGTCATGGGCGAAAAAGAAGGCACATTGATTACGGAATAATTCCCGTCGGCGCTAATTCCGGGTAATATTCCGCTTTACTTTAGCGGGGAAGTTGCCCGGTTAATAGAATTAATCCGGACTATACTTAGCTCACTTTTGCAGTGGGCGACCGTGTGGTCTGTCTGAGACAAGTTTTCAAGGATTCGTAACGTGATTAGCGATATCAGAAAAGATGCTGAAGTACGCATGGAAAAATGCGTAGAAGCATTCAAAAACCAAATCAGCAAAATTCGCACGGGCCGTGCTTCTCCAAGCCTGCTGGATGGCATCATCGTGGAATACTACGGCACGCCGACCCCGCTGCGCCAGCTGGCAAGCGTTACGGTAGAAGATTCCCGTACGCTGAAAATCAACGTCTTCGACCGCTCCATGAGCCCGGCCGTTGAAAAAGCGATTATGGCGTCTGACCTGGGTCTGAACCCGAGCTCTGCGGGTAGCGATATCCGCGTTCCGCTGCCGCCGCTGACTGAAGAACGTCGTAAAGATCTGACTAAGATCGTGCGTGGCGAAGCTGAGCAGGCGCGTGTTGCCGTGCGTAACGTTCGTCGTGACGCGAACGACAAAGTTAAAGCTCTGCTCAAAGAGAAAGAGATCAGCGAAGATGACGATCGCCGTTCTCAGGACGACGTGCAGAAAATGACTGACGCCGCCATTAAGAAAGTTGATGCGGCGCTGGCAGAGAAAGAAGCGGAACTGATGCAGTTCTGATTTTCTGCCGCTACGCAGGCCCGGGGCATTCGGGGCTGCGTAAAGTCTGAAACGCTGTACAGAAGACCGTACGCTCAATATTTGGGATTGCGTTAAAATAGCTGGCCTTGTAGCCTTCAGGTTTATACCGAAGGTCATTCGCCGCCGTTTTAGCCCCGAGAATTGATGCGTAAAGGGCTTGCTGGCGGCGTTTTGCTTTTTATCCTGTCACAATTCTTCTGGACGTCTCATGAAGCAATTAACCGTTCTCGGTTCGACCGGTTCAATCGGCTGCAGCACGCTGGACGTGGTGCGCCATAATCCCGAAAGCTTTTCCGTCGCCGCGCTGGTCGCGGGGAAAAATGTCGACCGTATGGTTGAACAATGTCTGGAATTTTCCCCCCGATTCGCGGTGATGGATGACGCGCAAAGCGCTGAGCGTTTACGTACGCTGCTGCGCGAACAGGGCTGCCGCACGGAAGTGCTGAGCGGCAAGCAGGCGGCGGCCGACGTCGCGGCGCTGGATGAGGTCGATCAGGTGATGGCGGCCATCGTTGGCGCGGCAGGCCTGGCGCCGACGCTGGCGGCAATTCGCGCCGGCAAAACGGTATTGCTGGCGAACAAAGAGTCTCTGGTGACCTGCGGCCGCCTGTTTATGGATGCGGTTCAGCAGTATGGCGCTCGCCTGTTGCCGGTTGATAGCGAACATAACGCGATTTTTCAGAGTATGCCGGAAACAATTCAAAATCATCTGGGATACGCTGACCTGACGCAGAACGGCGTCTCGTCGATTCTGCTGACCGGTTCCGGTGGTCCTTTCCGGGAAACGGCGATTTCTGAGCTGGCGGCAATGACGCCGGATCAGGCTTGCCGCCATCCGAACTGGTCAATGGGACGCAAAATTTCCGTTGATTCCGCCACGATGATGAATAAAGGGCTGGAGTATATCGAAGCCCGCTGGCTGTTTAATGCTTCTGCTCGGCAGATGGAAGTCATAATTCATCCGCAATCGGTGATTCACTCCATGGTTCGCTATCAAGACGGCAGCGTGCTGGCGCAATTGGGCGAGCCGGATATGCGCACGCCGATCGCCCATACCATGGGCTGGCCGCAGCGCCTGAACTCTGGCGTTAAACCGCTGGATTTCTGCCAGTTGAGCAACCTGAGCTTCTCGGCGCCGGATTACGACCGCTATCCGTGCCTCAAGCTGGCGATGGACGCTTTTGATGTCGGCCAGGCGGCGACGACGGCGTTGAATGCCGCTAACGAAGTCTCAGTGGCGGCGTTTCTGAATAGTGAAATCCGCTTTACCGATATTGCGGCGGTGAACCAGGCAGTGCTGGATAGTATGGCGCTCAATGAACCGCAAAGTATTGATGAAGTGGTTGCAATTGATGCCGAAGCGCGCGTCGCCGCACAGCGACAACTTCGATAACACATGGCGCAGGGGAGCCCCTACAACGCGTTGTGATATTTGTGGGCGCTGGGCTTCAGTGATATAGTCTGCGCCACCCGATCGTTGCATTTTGTTGTGAAAGATTACGGTGGCCGTGGCAAGACACGGCTTTTTTGCGTAAAGCTTTTGGTTGTTCTCTGCGATTGGCTGTAGCTCCGGCGCCGGATAAAAATGCGTATTCAGCGCTGCCCGGCGGCGTGTGTGATGTGGCTTAGCTAATCCTTATTATGGACTTAAAACGCGTTATGTTGTCTGCTAATCAAACTGTCAGCAAAATGTCGCCTGCACATGGTTGTCGCCATGTCGCCATTATCATGGACGGCAACGGTCGTTGGGCGAAACAACAAGGTAAAATTCGCGCCTTTGGCCATAAAGCTGGAGCGAAATCTGTTCGTCGCGCGGTCTCCTTCGCGGCGAATAATGGTATTGAAGCATTAACGCTTTACGCATTCAGTAGTGAAAACTGGAACCGTCCGGCGCAGGAAGTGAGCGCGCTGATGGAACTGTTTGTCTGGGCGCTGGATAGCGAAGTCAAAAGCCTGCATCGTCACAATGTCCGCCTGCGGATTATCGGCGAGACGACGCGCTTTAATGCTCGGCTGCAGGAGCGTATCCGTAAGGCGGAAGCGCTAACGGCAAACAATACCGGGTTAACGCTGAATATCGCCGCTAATTACGGCGGCCGCTGGGATATTGTCCAGGGCGCGCGTCAACTGGCCGAACAGGTACAAAACGGGTTGTTAAAACCTGAAGAGATCACGGAAGAGATGCTTAGCCAGCGGGTGTGTATGCATGAACTGGCTCCCGTTGATTTAGTTATTAGGACCGGGGGAGAGCACCGAATAAGTAACTTTTTGATTTGGCAAATTGCCTATGCCGAACTTTACTTTACGGATGTTCTTTGGCCCGATTTTGCTGAACAGGACTTTGAAGGTGCACTCCATGCATTCGTTAGTCGAGAGCGTCGTTTTGGCGGCACAGAAGAGCCGGGTGGCAGTCATGCCTGATGGGGGTCACTTTTGCTGAAGTATCGCCTGATTTCCGCTTTCGTTTTAATTCCCGTCGTTATTGCGGCGCTTTTTCTATTGCCGCCCGCGGGTTTTGCCATCGTCACCCTGGTCGTTTGTATGCTCGCCGCGTGGGAGTGGGGGCAATTAAGCGGTTTTACCTCAACGACGCAGCGCGTGTGGCTTGCGGTGCTTTGCGGCCTGCTGCTGGCGCTGATGCTCTTTATGTTGCCTGAATACCACTATGACGCGCATCAACCGATGGTTGAAGGATCGTTATGGGCCTCATTTGGCTGGTGGATTGTCGCGCTGTTGCTGGTGCTCTCTTATCCGGCCTCGGCGGCGCTGTGGCGTCATTCCAAAGCGTTACGTCTGATCTTCGGCCTGCTGACTATCGTCCCGTTTTTCTGGGGCATGCTGGCGCTGCGCGCATGGCATTATGCCGATAACCACTACAGCGGCGCGGTGTGGCTGCTGTACGTCATGATTCTGGTGTGGGGCGCGGATTCCGGCGCCTACATGTTTGGTAAAATGTTCGGTAAGCATAAGCTGGCGCCGAAGGTTTCTCCGGGTAAAACCTGGCAGGGTTTCTTCGGCGGCCTGTTGACGGCAGCTGTTATCTCCTGGGCTTATGGCGTGTGGGCTCATCTTGATGTCACCCCAACCGTGTTGCTGATCTGCTCGGTGGTGGCGGCGCTGGCTTCAGTGCTGGGTGATTTGACGGAAAGTATGTTTAAGCGTGAAGCCGGCATCAAGGATAGCGGGCATCTGATCCCTGGACATGGCGGTATTTTAGACCGTATCGACAGCCTGACGGCTGCGGTACCGGTGTTCGCTTGTCTGCTGTTGTTAGTCTTCAGGACGATTTGACGGAAGGTTTTATGCTGAGCGTTCTCTGGAATTTGGCCGCTTTTATTATTGCGCTTGGCGTACTGATCACCGTGCACGAGTTCGGCCATTTCTGGGTGGCTCGTCGCTGCGGCGTGCGCGTTGAACGATTCTCCATTGGTTTTGGTAAAGCGCTGTGGCGCCGCGTGGATAAGCAGGGGACCGAGTTTGTTATCGCGCTGATCCCGCTCGGCGGTTATGTGAAGATGCTCGACGAACGCGTCGAACCGGTGGCGCCGGAAATGCGTCACTACGCTTTCAATAATAAAACCGTCGGTCAGCGCGCGGCCATCATCGCCGCAGGCCCTATTGCCAACTTCATTTTTGCCATCTTTGCCTACTGGCTGGTGTTTATCATCGGCGTCCCTGGCGTGCGTCCGGTTGTTGATGAAATATCGCCCAATTCCATCGCTGCGCAAGCACAAATTGCAAAAGGAATGGAACTTAAAGCGATAGATGGCATCGAAACGCCTGATTGGGATGCAGTACGTATGGCGTTAGTCGCGAAGATTGGCGACCAACAAACAATACTTACCGTCGCCCCTTTCGGGACGAACCAACGTCAGGATAAAATCCTCGATCTGCGGCACTGGGCGTTTGAGCCGGATAAGCAAGATCCGGTGGCCTCGTTAGGCATCAAGCCGCGTAGCGCGCAGATTGATACCGCGCTGGCTGAGGTTCAATCTCAGTCGGCCGCGCAGAAAGCAGGTTTGCAAGCGGGAGACAGGATCGTTAAAGTCGATGGTCAACCGTTAACGCAGTGGATGACGTTTGTTAATCTGGTGCGTGATAATCCGGGCAAGGCGCTGGCTCTGGAGGTCGACAGACAAGGTACGCCGCTGTCGTTGACCCTGACTCCGGATACGAAGTCGGTGAAAGGCAAGGCTGAAGGGTTTGCAGGGGTAGTGCCAAAAGTTATCCCGCTACCTGATGAATACAAGACAGTGCGTCAGTACGGGCCGTTTGCCGCCATCGCCGAAGCCACGGATAAAACCTGGCAACTGATGTCGTTAACGGTCAGGATGCTGGGCAAATTGATAACCGGTGATGTCAAACTGAACAACCTCAGTGGGCCGATTTCTATCGCTCAGGGGGCTGGAATGTCAGCGGAATTTGGGTTGATTTACTATCTGATGTTCCTTGCGCTGATTAGCGTGAACCTTGGAATAATCAACTTGTTCCCGTTACCCGTCCTCGACGGGGGGCATCTGCTGTTTTTGGCGATTGAAAAGCTGAAGGGCGGGCCGGTATCCGAGCGAGTTCAAGACTTTAGTTATCGCATTGGCTCAATACTGCTGGTGCTGTTAATGGGGCTTGCACTTTTCAATGATTTCTCTCGGTTGTAAGAGAGTTTGTTAGGAAGAACGCATAATAACGATGGCGATGAAAAAGTTGCTCATAGCGTCGCTGCTGTTTAGCAGCGCGACTGTATACGGTGCTGAAGGGTTCGTGGTGAAGGACATTCATTTCGAAGGCTTGCAGCGTGTCGCTGTTGGTGCGGCCCTCCTCAGCATGCCAGTGCGTCCTGGCGATACGGTGACCGATGATGATATCAGTAACACCATTCGCGCTCTGTTTGCCACTGGCAACTTTGAGGACGTCCGCGTCCTGCGCGATGGTGATACCCTGCTGGTGCAGGTGAAAGAGCGCCCAACAATTGCGAGCATTACCTTCTCCGGCAACAAGTCGGTGAAGGATGACATGCTCAAGCAAAACCTTGAGGCATCCGGCGTTCGCGTTGGGGAATCTCTCGATCGCACCAAGCTTGCCGATATCGAAAAAGGGCTGGAAGATTTCTACTACAGCGTCGGTAAATATAGCGCCAGCGTAAAAGCTGTCGTGACGCCGCTGCCGCGGAACCGCGTCGACCTGAAACTGGTGTTCCAGGAAGGCGTCTCGGCGAAAATCCAGCAGATTAACATTGTCGGTAACCACGCGTTCACCACTGACGAACTGATCTCTCACTTCCAACTGCGCGATGAAGTGCCGTGGTGGAACGTGGTCGGCGATCGCAAATACCAGAAACAGAAACTGGCGGGCGACCTTGAAACCCTGCGCAGCTACTATCTGGATCGCGGTTACGCGCGTTTCAACATCGATTCGACGCAGGTTAGCCTGACGCCGGACAAGAAAGGCATCTACATCACCGTTAACATCACCGAAGGCGAGCAGTACAAGCTCTCCGGCGTGCAGATAACGGGCGATTTGGCGGGCCATTCTGCGGAAATCGAATCGCTGACCAAAATTGAGCCGGGCGAGCTGTATAACGGCACCAAAGTGACCAAAATGGAGAATGACATTAAGAAACTCCTCGGTCGCTATGGTTACGCTTATCCACGCGTCCAGTCGCAGCCGGAAATCAACGACACGGATAAAACCGTGAAGCTGCACATTAACGTTGATGCTGGTAACCGTTACTACGTGCGTAAAATTCGCTTCGAAGGTAACGACACCTCCAAAGATTCCGTTCTGCGCCGCGAAATGCGCCAGATGGAAGGGGCGTGGCTGGGCAGCGACCTGGTTGACCAGGGTAAAGACCGTCTTAACCGTTTAGGTTATTTCGAAACCGTCGATACCGATACCCAGCGCGTGCCGGGTAGCCCGGATCAGGTCGATGTCGTTTACAAGGTGAAAGAGCGTAACACCGGTAGCCTGAACTTCGGTATCGGTTACGGTACCGAAAGCGGCGTCAGCTTCCAGGCGGGCGTACAGCAGGATAACTGGTTAGGTACCGGCTACTCCGTCGGCATCAACGGGACCAAAAACGACTACCAGACCTACGCTGAACTGTCGGTCACCAACCCGTACTTCACCGTAGACGGCGTGAGCCTCGGCGGCCGCCTCTTCTATAACGACTTTGATGCGAATGACGCGGATCTGTCTGACTATACCAACAAAAGCTATGGTACAGACGTCACCCTCGGCTTCCCGATCAACGAATACAACTCGCTGCGCGCAGGCTTAGGTTACGTTCATAACTCCCTGTCCAACATGCAGCCGCAGGTGGCGATGGATCGTTACCTTGACTCTGTAGGTTCAGACAGCACCGGCAGCTTTACCGCGAATGACTTCACCTTTAACTACGGCTGGACCTATAACAAGCTGGACCGTGGTTACTTCCCGACGGAAGGTTCGCGCGTCAACCTGAACGGCAAAGTGACCATTCCGGGGTCTGACAACGAATACTACAAAGCGACGTTGGATACCGCGACGTACGTGCCGATCGATGACGATCACCAGTGGGTTGTGCTGGGACGTACCCGACTGGGTTATGGCGATGGTATCGGCAGCAAAGAGATGCCGTTCTATGAGAACTTCTACGCCGGTGGTTCAAGTACCGTGCGTGGCTTCCAGTCGAACACCATCGGTCCGAAAGCGGTCTATAAATCCGGGGCTTATGCCGGAGATAATAACGACTACGAAGAATGTTCCAACTCTGACGGTTCATACTGTAAATCAGACGATGCGGTCGGCGGTAACGCCATGGCGGTCGCCAGTCTTGAGCTGATTACCCCGACGCCGTTTATCAGTGATAAATACGCGAACTCGGTACGTACCTCCATTTTCTGGGATATGGGTACCGTATGGGATACAAACTGGGAAAATACTGCGGCGACTCGAGCAGCAGGCGTGCCTGACTACAGCGATCCGAACAACATTCGTATGTCTGCGGGTATCGCGGTACAGTGGATGTCGCCGTTGGGGCCGTTGGTCTTCTCCTACGCCCAACCGTTTAAAAAGTACGATGGAGACAAAGCCGAGCAGTTCCAGTTTAACATTGGTAAAACCTGGTAATTGTTGGCAACAACGGAATGTAAGTGCAGTATAGCGCTGACTGTAGGCGATAGCGGATGCTATCGCCTGGCCACGCAAATAACGGTACCCCTGGGTACTCATGGGATGGTAAGGAGTCAATTGTGAAAAAGTGGTTATTAGCTGCAGGTCTGGGTTTAGCAATGGTAACTTCCGCTCAGGCGGCAGATAAAATTGCAATGGTTAACATGAACAACCTGTTCCAACAGGTAGCCCAGAAAACTGGCGTTTCCAACACGCTGGAAAACGAGTTCAAAGGCCGCGCTAGCGAACTGCAGCGTATGGAAGGCGATCTGCAGTCCAAAATGCAGCGTCTGCAGTCTATGAAACCGGGCGCAGATCGTAGCAAGCTGGAAAAAGACGTGATGTCTCAGCGTCAGTCCTTCGCGCAGAAAGCACAGGCTTTTGAGCAGGATCGCGCACGTCGTTCCAACGAAGAACGTGGCAAACTGGTTACCCGTATCCAGACCGCCGTTCAGAGCGTAGCGAAAGATCAGAGCATCGATCTGGTTGTTGACTCTAATGCCGTGGCATACAACAGCAGCGATGTTAAAGACATTACCGCTGATGTACTGAAACAGGTTAAATAAGTAATGCCTTCAATTCGACTGGCTGACTTAGCACAGCAGTTGGATGCAGAGTTACACGGTGATGGCGATATCGTCATCACCGGCGTTGCGTCCATGCAGAGCGCTAAAGCAGGCCAAATTACTTTCATGGTAAATCCTAAATACCGTGAACACCTGGCCGCTTGCCAGGCCTCCGCCGTTGTGATGACGCCGGACGATTTACCCTTTGCCCATAGCGCCGCGCTGGTAGTGCGTAATCCCTACCTGACCTACGCGCGCATGGCTCAAATTTTAGATACCACGCCGCAGCCGGCGAAAGACATCGCGCCAAGCGCGGTGATCGATCCCACGGCGAAGCTGGGTAACAACGTCTCCGTTGGCGCGAACGCCGTTATCGAATCCGGCGTGGTGCTGGGCGATAACGTGGTTATCGGCGCGGGCTGCTTCGTTGGCAAAAATAGTAAAATCGGCGCCGGCTCGCGTTTGTGGGCTAACGTTGCCGTTTACCATGAGATTGAGATCGGTGAAAATTGCCTGATCCAGTCCAGTACGGTGATCGGCGCGGACGGTTTCGGTTACGCTAACGATCGCGGTAACTGGGTGAAGATCCCGCAGCTTGGTCGCGTTATTATTGGCGATCACGTGGAGATCGGCGCCTGTACCACTATCGATCGCGGCGCGCTGGACGATACCGTGATCGGTAACGGCGTTATCATTGATAACCAGTGTCAGATTGCGCATAACGTGGTGATTGGCGACAATACCGCCGTCGCTGGCGGCGTGATTATGGCCGGCAGCCTGAAAATTGGCCGTTACTGCATGATTGGCGGCGCCAGCGTGATTAACGGCCATATGGAAATCTGCGATAAAGTCACCGTTACCGGGATGGGGATGGTTATGCGTCCTATCTCTGAACCTGGCGTCTATTCCTCAGGTATTCCGCTACAGCCGAACAAGGCGTGGCGTAAAACCGCGGCGCTGGTGATGAATATTGACGAGATGAGCAAGCGCCTGAAAGCCGTTGAGCGCAAGGTTAATCAACAAGACTAATTTCTCATTTGGTCACGTACATTCCCGGCCTGTTGCATTCGTTAATAAGATTGCCGCAGGCCGTGTTATTATTGCCTTTTAGTATATTTAGACAGGAAGAGTATTTTGACTACTGACACTCATACTCTGCACATTGAAGAGATTCTGGAACTTCTGCCTCACCGTTACCCGTTCCTGCTGGTAGACCGCGTGCTGGATTTTGAAGAAGGTCGTTTTCTGCGCGCAGTAAAAAATGTTTCCGTAAACGAGCCGTTTTTCCAGGGGCATTTCCCTGGTAAGCCGATTTTACCTGGCGTTCTGATTCTGGAAGCGATGGCGCAGGCCACCGGTATTCTGGCATTTAAAAGCGTTGGAAAACTTGAGCCGGGCGAGTTGTACTACTTCGCGGGTATCGATGAAGCGCGTTTCAAACGTCCGGTAGTACCAGGCGATCAGATGATTATGGAAGTCACTTTCGAGAAAACCCGCCGCGGCCTGACCCGTTTCAAAGGCGTTGCGCTGGTTGACGGTAAAGTGGTTTGCGAAGCGACGATGATGTGTGCGCGTAGCCGGGAGGCCTGATACGTGATTGATAAAACCGCCTTTATTCATCCTACCGCCATTGTAGAAGAAGGCGCCGTTATTGGCGCTAACGTTCACATTGGTCCGTTTTGTATCGTGGGCGCCAACGTCGAAATTGGCGAGGGCACCGTACTGAAGTCTCATGTCGTTGTGAATGGCCACACTAAAATTGGTCGCGACAATGAGATCTATCAGTTCGCTTCTATCGGCGAAGTCAACCAGGATCTGAAATATGCTGGCGAGCCGACCCGAGTGGAAATTGGCGATCGCAACCGCATTCGCGAAAGCGTGACCATTCATCGCGGTACAGTACAGGGCGGTGGATTAACGAAGGTGGGCAGCGATAACCTGCTGATGATCAACGCCCACGTGGCGCATGATTGCACGCTTGGCGACCGCTGTATTCTGGCCAACAACGCGACGCTGGCCGGTCACGTATCTCTGGATGATTTCGTCATCATCGGCGGCATGACTGCAGTACATCAGTTCTGCATCATCGGCGCGCACGTAATGGTTGGCGGCTGCTCCGGCGTCGCTCAGGACGTTCCGCCGTTCGTGATTGCCCAGGGCAACCACGCCACGCCGTTTGGCGTCAACATCGAAGGGCTGAAACGCCGCGGCTTTAGCCGTGAAGCGATTACCGCGATTCGTAACGCCTATAAACTGCTGTACCGCAGCGGCAAAACGCTGGACGAAGCCAAACCGGAAATTGCCGAACTGGCGGCTCAGCACCCTGAAGTTCAGCCGTTTGTCGATTTCTTCGCCCGTTCAACTCGCGGCTTGATTCGTTAATGGCCGAACAGCGTCCCCTGACGATTGCCCTGGTCGCCGGAGAAACTTCCGGCGATATTCTTGGCGCTGGTCTCATTCGCGCCCTCAAAGCTCGCATCCCTGATGCGCGCTTTGTCGGCGTGGCGGGGCCGCTGATGCAGGCGGAAGGATGTGAAGCCTGGTACGAAATGGAAGAGCTGGCGGTGATGGGCATTGTTGAAGTGCTTGGTCGCCTGCGCCGCTTACTGCATATTCGCGCCGATTTAACGCGCCGCTTCGGCGAGCTGCGTCCCGATGTCTTCGTTGGCATCGACGCCCCTGATTTCAATATTACCCTCGAAGGTAATCTGAAAAAGCAGGGCATCAAAACCATTCATTACGTCAGCCCGTCCGTTTGGGCATGGCGACAAAAACGCGTTTTCAAAATTGGCAGATCCACCGATCTGGTTCTGGCATTCCTGCCTTTCGAAAAAGCGTTTTACGACAGATTTAACGTCCCCTGCCGCTTTATCGGCCATACCATGGCGGATGCGATGCCGCTGGATCCTGATAAAGGCGCGGCGCGCGATCGTCTGGGCATCCCGCATGACGTTCACTGTCTGGCTTTACTGCCCGGTAGCCGCGGCGCGGAGGTCGAAATGCTCAGCGCCGACTTCCTGAAAACCGCGCAGCTTCTGCGTAACACCTATCCCGACCTGCAGGTCGTGGTGCCGCTGGTCAACGCCAAACGGCGGGAACAGTTTGAGCGAATTAAAGCTGAAACGGCGCCCGACATGACGGTGCATATGCTGGATGGTCAGGCGCGCGATGCGATGATCGCCAGCGATGCCGCGCTGCTGGCCTCGGGGACGGCGGCGCTGGAGTGCATGCTGGCGAAATGCCCGATGGTCGTTGGCTACCGCATGAAGCCGTTTACCTTCTGGCTGGCGAAGCGGCTGGTGAAAACCGATTATGTCTCCTTGCCAAATCTGCTGGCCGGGCGCGAGCTGGTGAAAGAGCTGCTGCAGGATGAATGCGAGCCGCAGGCGCTGGCCGCCGCGTTGAAGCCGCTGCTGGCCGACGGCAAAACCAGCCACGATATGCATGATACTTTCCGCGCGCTGCATCAGCAGATCCGCTGCAACGCGGATGAGCAGGCGGCGGACGCAGTACTGGAGTTAGCAAAATGATGGAGTTCGTCTATCCACATACCCATCTGGTCGCCGGCGTCGATGAGGTTGGCCGTGGGCCGCTGGTCGGCGCAGTGGTCACTGCGGCGGTGATCCTTGATCCGCGCAAGCCGATTGTTGGGCTGAATGACTCAAAGAAATTGAGCGAAAAGCGCCGCCTGGCGCTGTTCGATGAAATCAAAGACAAAGCGCTATGCTGGAGCCTGGGCCGCGCCGAGCCGCATGAAATTGACGAGCTGAACATCCTGCATGCCACGATGCTGGCAATGCAGCGCGCCGTCGCTGGCCTGAGTATTACCCCCGAGTTCGTGCTTATCGATGGCAATCGCTGTCCATCGCTACCGATGCCGTCGCAGGCGGTGGTGAAAGGTGATAGCCGGGTGGAGGAAATCAGCGCAGCGTCTATTCTGGCTAAAGTCACACGCGACGCCGAAATGGCTACGCTGGATATCGCATTTCCGCAATACGGCTTTGCCCAGCACAAAGGCTATCCTACCGTTGTACATCTGCAAAAGCTGCAGGAACACGGCGCAACAGAGCACCACCGGCGTAGCTTCGGCCCGGTGAAACGCGCGCTGGGTCTGGCGTCCAACTAAGTCACTGGGATCTAAAGATGTCTGAACCACGTTTCGTACACCTGCGGGTGCACAGCGACTATTCCATGATCGATGGGCTGGCGAAAACCGGGCCGCTGGTGAAAAAGGCGGCCGCTTTGGGCATGCCTGCGCTGGCGATCACCGATTTTACCAACCTCTGCGGTCTGGTTAAGTTCTACGGAACGGGCCATGGCGCCGGGATTAAGCCCATTGTCGGCGCTGACTTCCATGTTCAGTGCGATCTGCTGGGCGATGAATTCACCGAACTGACGGTTTTAGCGGCCAACAATACCGGCTATCAGAATCTGACTCTGCTCATTTCTCGCGCCTATCAGCGCGGCTATGGCGCGCTGGGGCCGTGGATCGATCGCGACTGGCTGGTTGAGCATCAGGAAGGGCTGATTCTGCTGTCCGGCGGCCGTAAAGGCGATGTTGGCGTCAGCCTGATCCGCGGAAATATGCCGCTGGTGGAGCAGTGTCTCGCCTTCTATGAACAACATTTCCCGGATCGCTACTATCTGGAGCTGATCCGTACTGGTCGTCAGGACGAAGAAAGCTATCTTCACGCCGCGGTTCAACTGGCGGAGGAGCATGGTTTGCCGGTAGTGGCGACCAACGATGTGCGTTTCCTGGAAACCGGCGACTTCGACGCCCATGAAATTCGCGTCGCCATTCACGATGGCTTCACCCTCGACGATCCGAAGCGACCGCGCAACTACTCGCCGCAGCAATATATGCGTAGCGAAGAGGAGATGTGCGAGCTATTTGCCGATATCCCGGAAGCGCTGGAAAACACCGTTGAGATCGCCAAACGCTGCAACGTTACCGTGCGCCTTGGCGAATACTTCCTGCCGCAGTTCCCGACTGGCGACATGACCACCGAAGACTTCCTGGTAATGAAGTCGAAAGAGGGGCTGGAGGAACGTCTCGAATTCCTGTTCCCGGATCCCGAAGAGCGCGCTAAGCGTCGCCCGGAATATGACCAACGTCTGGATGTCGAACTGCAGGTTATCAACCAGATGGGGTTCCCGGGCTACTTCCTGATCGTCATGGAATTTATCCAGTGGTCGAAGGATAACGGCGTGCCGGTAGGGCCGGGACGTGGTTCCGGCGCCGGCTCGCTGGTGGCCTACGCGCTGAAAATTACCGACCTTGACCCGCTGGAGTTTGACCTGCTGTTCGAACGTTTCCTTAACCCGGAACGTGTGTCGATGCCCGACTTCGACGTCGACTTCTGCATGGAGAAACGCGACCAGGTTATTGAGCACGTTGCGGATATGTATGGCCGCGACGCGGTATCGCAGATCATCACCTTCGGTACCATGGCGGCGAAGGCGGTTATTCGCGACGTGGGCCGCGTGCTGGGTCACCCGTACGGCTTTGTTGACCGTATCTCCAAGCTGGTGCCGCCGGATCCTGGCATGACGCTGGCGAAAGCCTTTGAAGCGGAACCACAGCTGCCGGAAATCTACGAAGCGGACGAAGAAGTTAAAGCGCTGATTGATATGGCGCGTAAGCTGGAAGGCGTGACGCGTAACGCCGGTAAGCATGCGGGCGGCGTGGTTATCGCGCCGACCAAAATCACCGATTTCGCGCCGCTGTACTGCGATGAGCAGGGGCTACACCCGGTTACCCAGTTTGATAAGAACGACGTCGAATACGCCGGGCTGGTAAAATTCGACTTCCTCGGCCTGCGTACGCTGACCATCATCAACTGGGCGCTGGAGATGATCAACAAGCGGCGGGCGAAGAACGGCGAAGGGCCGCTGGACATCGCCGCGATCCCGCTGGATGACAAGAAAAGCTTCGACATGCTGCAGCGCTCGGAAACCACCGCGGTCTTCCAGCTTGAATCGCGCGGCATGAAAGATCTGATTAAGCGTCTGCAGCCTGACTGCTTCGAAGATATGATCGCGCTGGTGGCGCTGTTCCGTCCGGGCCCGCTGCAGTCGGGGATGGTAGATAACTTTATCGACCGTAAGCACGGCCGTGAAGAGATTTCCTACCCGGACGTCCAGTGGCAGCATGAATGTCTGAAACCTGTACTGGAGCCGACTTACGGCATCATCCTGTACCAGGAACAGGTCATGCAGATAGCCCAGGAGCTCTCCGGTTATACCCTCGGCGGCGCGGATATGCTGCGTCGTGCGATGGGTAAGAAAAAGCCGGAAGAGATGGCCAAGCAGCGCGGCACCTTCGAAGAAGGGGCGAAAAAGCGCGGCGTTGACGGCGAACTGGCGATGAAAATCTTTGACCTGGTGGAAAAATTCGCCGGTTACGGATTTAACAAGTCTCACTCCGCCGCCTATGCGCTGGTCTCCTACCAGACGCTGTGGCTGAAGGCGCACTATCCGGCCGAGTTTATGGCGGCGGTGATGACCGCCGATATGGACAACACCGAGAAGGTGGTGGGTCTGGTTGATGAATGCTGGCGGATGGGCCTGAAAATCCTGCCGCCGGACATTAACTCCGGCCTGTATCATTTCCACGTCAATGATGACGGGGAAATCGTGTATGGTATTGGCGCCATTAAAGGCGTCGGCGAAGGCCCGATTGAAGCGATCATTGAAGCGCGTAACAATGGCGGCTATTTCCGCGAGCTGTTTGATCTGTGCGCCCGTACCGATATTAAAAAACTCAATCGCCGGGTACTGGAAAAGCTGATTATGTCCGGGGCGTTCGACCGCCTCGGCCCGCATCGCGCGGCGCTGATGAACTCGCTCAACGATGCGCTGAAAGCCGCCGATCAGCACGCCAAAGCCGAAGCCATCGGCCAGGCGGATATGTTCGGCGTGCTGGCGGAAGAGCCGGAACAAATTGAGCAATCCTACGCCAGCTGCCAGCCGTGGCCGGAGCAGGTGGTGCTGGATGGTGAAAGGGAAACGCTGGGGCTGTATCTGACCGGCCACCCGATTAACCAATACCTGAAAGAGATCGAACGCTACGTTGGCGGCGTGAGACTCAAAGACATGCACCCGACCGATCGTGGTAAAGTGACCACGGCGGCGGGTCTGGTTATTGCTGCGCGGGTAATGGTCACCAAGCGCGGCAATCGTATCGGCATCTGTACGCTGGATGACCGTTCCGGGCGTCTGGAGGTGATGTTATTCACCGACGCGCTGGATAAATACCAGCAGTTGCTGGAAAAAGACCGCATACTTATCGTCAGCGGACAGGTCAGCTTTGATGACTTCAGCGGGGGCCTTAAAATGACCGCCCGTGAAGTCATGGATATTGACGAAGCCCGGGAAAAATATGCTCGCGGGCTTGCTATCTCGCTGACGGACAGGCAAATTGATGACCAGCTTTTAAACCGACTCCGTCAGTCTCTGGAACCCCACCGTTCGGGAACCATTCCAGTACACCTCTATTATCAGAGGGCGGATGCGCGCGCGCGGTTGCGTTTTGGCGCAACATGGCGCGTCTCTCCGAGCGATCGTTTACTCAACGATCTGCGTGGCCTTATCGGCTCGGAGCAGGTGGAACTGGAGTTTGACTAATACAGGAATACTATGAGTCTGAATTTCCTAGATTTTGAACAGCCTATCGCAGAGCTGGAAGCGAAAATCGATTCCCTGACTGCAGTAAGCCGTCAGGATGAGAAACTGGATATTAACATCGATGAAGAAGTGCATCGTCTGCGCGAAAAAAGCGTAGAGCTGACGCGCAAAATCTTCGCCGATCTTGGCGCATGGCAGGTAGCCCAGTTGGCGCGCCATCCACGTCGTCCCTATACCCTGGATTATGTCCGCCTGGCTTTCGACGAGTTTGACGAGCTGGCAGGCGATCGCGCCTACGCTGACGATAAAGCTATCGTTGGCGGTATTGCGCGTCTTGATGGTCGCCCGGTGATGATCATCGGCCATCAGAAAGGCCGTGAGACCAAAGAGAAGATCCGTCGTAACTTTGGTATGCCGGCACCGGAAGGCTACCGCAAAGCGCTGCGTCTGATGGAAATGGCTGAGCGTTTCAAAATGCCGATCATTACCTTCATCGACACCCCTGGCGCCTATCCGGGCGTTGGCGCGGAAGAGCGCGGCCAGTCGGAAGCGATTGCCCGCAACCTGCGTGAAATGTCGCGTCTGAGCGTGCCGGTTATCTGCACCGTCATCGGCGAAGGCGGCTCCGGCGGCGCGCTGGCGATTGGCGTAGGTGATAAGGTCAACATGCTGCAGTACAGCACCTATTCGGTTATCTCGCCGGAAGGCTGCGCATCTATTCTGTGGAAAAGCGCGGATAAAGCGCCGCTGGCCGCGGAAGCGATGGGTATCGTTGCGCCGCGCCTCAAAGAGCTGAAGCTGATTGATTCCATCATTCCGGAACCGCTGGGCGGCGCCCACCGTAACCCGGAAGCGATGGCGGCGAGCCTGAAGGCACAACTGTTGGCCGACCTGGCTGACCTGGATACTCTCAGCGAAGAAGAGCTGCGTAACCGCCGCTATCAGCGTCTGATGAGCTACGGCTACGCCTGATTATTCAGCATCATATTTTCTCTAAGGGGCCGGATTTCCGGCCCCTTTTTTTATCATTTTTTTACTGAGGCAAGATGATGCGCCAATGAGGTGATGTGATTAGCCGATGATGTCCTTCTCCCGCGACACTGCGCTAACTGCCGGGGACAACGCCTGGGCAGACCGTTCACAAGGAAAAGGAGAATAATATTATGGCAATTCATAAAACTGTCGCCTTGAGCGCCGTGGCCGCAGGGATCATGTTAAGTCTGAGCGCCGCACAGGCCGCGCCACTGCTCAGCGCTACTGAAGCCACCACCATGACAGCCAGCGAGCTGGCGGCGAAAGAAAAAGCATTAACCGATTTTCCGTTAATGGATGCGGTGAAGTCTTCCATTCGTACCCTTGATAACGATTCAGTCGAAAAGATTGAGCCTGGCAGGGCGGCTAACCCGGAAAACGTTAAACGCGTCGAAGGCATGCTCAGCGAGCAGGATTGGGATTATCTGTTCCCGATGCGCGCGCCGGAATATACCTACAGCAACTTCCTGAAGGCGATCGGTAAATTCCCGGCGGTCTGCGGCACCTACACCGATGGCCGTGACAGCGATGCTATCTGTCGTAAATCGCTGGCCACCATGTTTGCCCACTTCGCCCAGGAAACCGGCGGCCACGAAAGCTGGCGCGATATCCCGGAATGGCGGCAGGCGCTGGTCTATCTGCGCGAAGTTGGCTGGACCGAAGGACAAAAAGGCGGCTATAACGGCGAATGTAACCCGGATGTCTGGCAGGGACAGACCTGGCCTTGCGGTAAAGATGCCGATGGTGATTTCCTCAGCTACTTTGGCCGAGGGGCTAAACAGCTCTCCTATAACTACAACTACGGCCCGTTCTCCGAGGCAATGTATGGCGACGTCCGCCCGTTGCTGGATAAACCTGAGCTGGTGGCGGACTCATGGATGAACCTCGCCAGCGCGGTCTTTTTCTTTGTTTATCCGCAGCCGCCGAAACCTTCCATGCTGCACGTCATTGACGGCACCTGGCAGCCGAACGATCGTGATAAGAGCAATGGCCTGGTGCCGGGGTTTGGCGTGAGCATCCAGATCATCAACGGCGGCGTCGAGTGCGGCGGCGCAACGGAAAACGCCCAGTCGCTTAACCGTATTGCCTATTACAAAGAGTTCGCCAACTACCTCAAAGTGCCTATTGCCGATGATGAAGTGCTGGGTTGTAAGAACATGAAGCAGTTTGATGAAGGCGGAGCCGGCGCGCTGCCCATCTACTGGGAACAGGATTGGGGATGGGATCCGAACAGCGCAGACGGCAAAACCAATGCCTGCCAGCTGGTGAGCTATCAGACACCGTACAGCGCGTTCAAAGAGGGGGATTACAGCAAATGCGTTCAGCATTACTTCAACGTGACCGTGGTTGATGATGCGGGCAGCGATGGCGCATCTGATAAGACAGATGACACGACACCAGCGCCTCAAGTGAACGTCGCGCCGGTAGCGCGTATTGCCGGCCCGGTGGGCTCTGTTGAAGCTGGCAGCCTGGTGTCGCTGAGCGGGGAAGGGTCTACCGATGCTAACGGCGACAAGCTGAACTATCGCTGGATGTCGCAGGATGGACAGACGTTAAGCGGCGCGGATAAAGCGGTGATCAATTTCAGCGCCCCACAGAGCGATAAAGATGCCCAGTATGTGGTTAGCCTGACCGTTAGCGATGGCAGTTTATCCAGTACGGCCACCTATACTCTCAATGTGAAGGCGAAGGCGGCGGATGAAGCGAAGGATGAGCCGGCTGGCGACAGCGGCGCCATCAGTTATCCGGCATGGAGCGCCAGCCAGAGCTGGAAACCGGGTGATATCGTCAATAACCACGGCGCGCTTTTCCAGTGTAAACCGCTGCCGGAAGGGGCCTGGTGCAACGTGGCGCCAACCTACTACGAACCGGGCGCAGGTCTGGCCTGGGGAGATGCGTGGAAGGCGCTGTAATTATCGTTTTACTCTGATTCAGGACTAAGATAAATCCGCCAGTGCTAAGCACTGGCGCGATTGATATTATGCTTACCTTAGGTAAATCCAGGAGGAAAGCGTGAATATCATCGCCATCATGGGGCCCCACGGCGTCTACCATAAAGACGAACCGATCAAAGAGCTGGAAGCCGCTCTGCGGAAGCAAGGATTCCAGACTATCTGGCCGCAAAACAGCGCCGACCTGCTGCAGTTTATCGAACACAATCCGCGCATCTGCGGCGTTATCTTCGATTGGGATGAGTACAGCGTTGATTTATGTAGCGATATCAATCGTCTGAACGAATACCTGCCGCTGTATGCTTTTATTAATACGCACTCGACGATGGACGTCAGCAGCCAGGACCTGCGTATGGCGCTATGGTTCTTTGAATATGCGCTGGGGCTGGCGGAAGATATCGCTACTCGTATTCGTCAGTATACCAACGAGTATCTGGACAACATCACGCCGCCATTTACCAAAGCGTTATTTAACTATGTGCAGGAGGGGAAATATACCTTTTGCACTCCCGGACACATGGCGGGAACCGCCTACCAGAAAAGCCCGGTCGGCTGCCTGTTTTATGATTTCTTCGGCGGTAATACGCTGAAGGCCGATGTTTCTATCTCCGTTACCGAACTGGGATCGCTACTGGACCATACCGGCCCGCATCTGGAAGCGGAAGAGTATATTGCCCGCGCCTTTGGCGCCGAGCAGAGCTACATGGTGACCAACGGTACCTCGACTTCAAATAAAATTGTCGGCATGTATTCGGCGCCTGCCGGCAGTACGCTGCTTATCGATCGTAACTGTCATAAATCGCTGGCGCATCTGCTGATGATGAGCGATATCGTGCCGCTATGGCTAAAACCGACGCGTAACGCGCTGGGGATCCTCGGCGGCATTCCGAAACGGGAATTTACCCGCGACAGCGTCCAGCGCAAAGTAGAGACAACTCGCGGCGCGCAGTGGCCGGTGCATGCGGTGATCACCAACTCCACCTATGACGGCCTGTTGTATAACACCACCTGGATTAAACAGACTCTCGACGTGCCGTCGATCCACTTTGATTCCGCCTGGGTGCCTTATACCCACTTCCACCCGATTTATCAGGGCAAAAGCGGCATGAGCGGCGACCGCGTACCGGGGAAAGTGATCTTCGAAACCCAGTCGACGCATAAAATGCTGGCGGCGCTGTCGCAGGCGTCGCTTATCCATATTAAAGGCAGCTACGATGAAGATACCTTCAACGAGGCCTTTATGATGCATACCTCTACCTCGCCAAGCTATCCGATCGTCGCCTCGATAGAAACCGCGGCGGCGATGCTGCGCGGTAACTCCGGAAAACGCCTGATTCAGCGCTCCATCGAGCGTGCGCTGCACTTCCGTAAGGAGGTACAGCGCCTGCGTGAAGAGGCCGACGGCTGGTTCTTTGATATCTGGCAGCCGGAAGAGGTCGAGGAGGCGCAGTGCTGGCCGGTTTCGCCGGGTGAAACGTGGCACGGTTTCCAGGACGCCGATGCCGACCATATGTTCCTCGATCCGGTCAAAGTTACCATTCTTACGCCGGGGATGGACGAGCAGGGCAATATGGCGGAAGAGGGGATCCCGGCGGCGCTGGTGGCGAAATTCCTCGACGAGCGCGGCGTAGTGGTGGAGAAAACCGGGCCGTACAATCTGCTGTTCTTGTTCAGTATCGGTATCGATAAAACCCGGGCGATGGGCCTGCTGCGCGGCCTGACCGAGTTTAAACGCGCCTACGATCTCAACCTGCGGGTGAAAAATATGTTGCCGGATCTCTATGCTGAGGATCCGGACTTCTACCGCAATATGCGCATCCAGGATCTGGCGCAGGGGATCCACCGCCTGATCCGCCAGCATCAGCTCTCACAGCTGATGCTACGGGCCTTTGACGTGCTGCCGGAGATGAAAATGACTCCGCATCAGGCCTGGCAGCGACAGATTAAGGGCGAAGTCGAAACCATCGAACTGGAGAATCTGGTGGGGCGTATTTCGGCAAACATGATCCTGCCGTATCCGCCTGGCGTGCCGCTGCTGATGCCGGGGGAGATGATCACCGAAGAGAGCCGCGCGGTGCTCGACTTCCTGTTGATGCTCTGTTCGATCGGTCGCCACTACCCAGGTTTTGAAACCGATATCCACGGGGCCAAACGCGACGAAGACGGCGTCTACCGTGTACGAGTCTTAAAAAATAATTAGGGGCTTGCGCGGCGGCGGGCGGCGCGAGTAACGTGTTGGGCTTCAACAGGAGGAGAGCAACCATGCTGGGTTTAAAACGAGTTCACCATATTGCCATCATCGCGACAGACTACGCGAAGAGCAAAGCGTTCTATTGCGACATCCTCGGGTTTACGCTGCAGAGCGAGTTCTACCGCGCCGAGCGTGATTCGTGGAAGGGCGACCTGGCGCTGAACGGCGAGTATGTCATCGAGCTGTTTTCGTTCCCGTTCCCTCCTGCGCGCCCCAGCCGTCCGGAGGCCTGTGGTCTGCGCCACCTGGCGTTTAGCGTCGACGATATTGATGCCGCGGTTGCGCATCTGCAGGCGCACGGCGTCGCCTGCGAGGCTATCCGCATCGATCCGTTTACCGATAAGCGCTTCACCTTCTTCAACGATCCCGACGGCCTGCCGCTGGAGATTTACCAACAGTAATACTTGCCAGAACCAGCCCTGGCGCGTAACGTGCCGGGCTATCTCTTCTTAGCTGCGTACGCACGATCATGATGCCGGATATTGCCTCATCGCTTCGACCACATCGTCAGTTTCTGCTGGCCTTCAGCGGCGGCCTGGACTCAACCGTCCTACTGCACCGACTGGTACGCTGGCGCCAGCGCGAGCCAGCGATTCAGCTGCGCGCGATTCACATTCACCACGGCCTGAGTGCCAACGCTGACCATTGGGTTGAGCATTGCGAACAGATTTGCCAGCAATGGCAGGTACCGTTACAGGTGGTGCGCGTGACGCTGGCGGATGAGGGGTTGGGGATCGAAGCGCATGCTCGCCAGGCGCGCTATCAGGCTTTCCGTGAGGCGCTGCTGCCAGGCGAGGCGTTATTGACGGCACAACATCTCGACGACCAATGCGAGACCTTCCTGCTGGCGCTTAAGCGCGGTAGCGGCCCGACCGGCTTGTCGGCGATGGCCGCCAGTAGCGAGTTCGCTGGCGGAAAATTGCTGCGTCCGCTGCTCAGTGAGAGCCGTGAATCCCTGCATCAATGGGCGCTGACTCATCAACTGCGGTGGATTGAAGACGAAAGTAATCAGGACGATGCGTACGATCGTAACTTTCTGCGTCTGCGGGTGGTACCGCTGCTGAGCGAGCGCTGGCCGCATTTTGCCGAGGCTGTCGCCCGCAGTGCCAGCTTATGTGGCGAACAGGAACAGTTGCTCGATGAAATGCTGTCGGCAGAACTTGCCGCGCTGGTTGATGAGCGTGGTTCTCTGGCGATAGAACCGCTGAGCGCGATGAGCGCGCCGCGTCGTGCGGCGTTGCTGCGCCGCTGGCTGGCATCCCAACAGGCGCCGATGCCGTCGCGCGAAATGCCGGAGCGCATCTGGCAGGAAGTGGCGCTGGCGCGTGAAGACGCCGCGCCTTGCCTGCGGTTAGGCGGTTTTGCCGTCCGGCGCTACCAGCAGCGCCTGTTTTGGGTAAAGCATCTGGCAAGCCTGGCGGAACGGGAAATACCTTGGGGCGATGCGACTAAAGCGCTGACGCTACCGGAAGCGCTGGGAGAACTGGCATTGCAGTCCGGCGGGCCGCTACGCGCGCCACGCGCGGATGAGTCGGTATCGATACGTTTTCGCGCCAGCGGTAATCTGCACATTGTTGGGCGTCAGGGTGGCCGTAAGCTTAAGAAAATCTGGCAGGAAATGGCGGTCGCGCCCTGGCGTCGCGACGCCACGCCGCTTCTGTTTTATGGCGAAACCTTGATTGCCGCAGCCGATGGGCTGTTTGTCACCAGAGAGGGGCAAGTACAGGAAGGCGAAGGGTTACAGCTGATATGGCGAAAAACGGGCGGCTAAGCCGCCCGGTGGGCTTCAGGATTCGCTGACCACCACGGTGCCGATTTCCGGGTGGCTGAAACTGGCGATTTTATCCAGGCGCAGCTCGCGGACGTTACCGGCAAGTTCTACCACCAGATACTCGACATTTTTACGCGAGATAAGATCGCTCGCTTTGGCCTGTAGCTGTTCACCATCTTTCAGGGCCAGCGCCAGCACCAGGTGATGCTGGCAGGCAAGTTCGAGGTTGTCATAATCATCGCAGTTAATGGGTTGATAAGTATCATTCATTGACATAATCGCTCACCAATAAGTTTGCCGCCGCATAAGCGGCCTTTTCCCTGACTGACTCCGAAAGGGCCTGATCCGCCGCAACCTCATTTAATACTTTCAACACGCAGCCCAGCGCATCCGGGATATACCCTAAGTCTCCGCTGGCTATTTCCGCATACCGCTTGCGTATTAACTCACAATATTGATCCACATGCCCTCCTGTCAGCGTTCTGACTTAACCGTGGGATGCAAGTTTAAGCCTACGAAGATAAACTCTGTTTAGCAAGGTGACTATACCATAGTCATCTAAGCAATATCAGCAGGATGAAAGGAGTACCTGCGATTGCCGACAGCCTTTTGTCGCCAGTTTCGCTACAATGTACGCCATTTTTTTCAGGAGTTTATTCATGGCGCTGAAAGCGACGATTTATAAAGCTGTGGTTAATGTTGCCGATTTAGATCGCAACCAGTTTCTGGATGCTAACCTGACGCTGGCGCAACATCCCTCAGAAACCCAGGAGCGTATGATGCTGCGTCTGCTGGCGTGGATTAAATATGCCAACGAACGTCTGCAGTTTACCCGCGGGTTGTCCTCGGATGATGAACCGGAGCTGTGGCAGTTGAACGACCATTTGGGTGTTGATCTGTGGATTGAGCTGGGGCTGCCGGACGAGAAGCGCCTCAAGAAAGCCTGCTCGCGGGCGCAGGAGGTGGCGCTGTTTGCCTATAATAGCCGGGCGGCTGAAATCTGGTGGCAGCAAAATCAGAACAAGCTTGCGGCGTATCCGAAGCTGACTATCTGGTATCTTGATGATACGCAGCTGGCGCAGCTAAGCGCTTTTGCCGATCGCACTATGACGCTGCAGGCAACCCTGCAGGACGGCGGTATCTGGTTATCTGACGATCGGAATAATCTGGAAATTCATTTAACGGCCTGGCAGCAGCCGGCATGATAACGATTAGCCGCAGCGTTTCCATCCCGGATGAGGAGATCTCGCTTACCGGGGTCCGCGCACAGGGGGCGGGCGGTCAGCATGTGAATAAGGCCTCGACGGCGATTCACTTACGTTTTGATATTAAAGCATCGAGCCTGCCTGAGTTTTATAAAGAACGCCTGCTCGCCGCCAGTCACCACTTAATTTCTGCTGACGGTGTGGTTATCATTAAGGCTCAGGAATATCGTAGCCAGGAGATGAACCGCGAAGCGGCGATCTCGCGGCTGGTTACGCTGATAAAAGAATTAACCGCAGTGCAAAAAAGCCGCCGGGAGACGCGACCGACTCGGGCGTCAAAAGAGCGACGACTTGCCTCCAAGGCGCAAAAGTCCTCAGTCAAAGCGCTGCGTGGGAAGGTTCGCCATTGAGCGGCGTGGCGGACGGGTGGAATGGATTATAAGGAATTCACAGTGAAGAAAATTGTATTTTCGCTCGCAGCGGCCTGTTCGCTCTTTGCGCTGTTTGGCTGCAATCATCGCGCTGAGATGGAGACGGTTCAGCCGGCGGCGATGGAAGAGCTGAAACCGATGCAGCAAAGCTGGCGCGGTATTTTGCCTTGCGCGGATTGCGAAGGGATTGAGACCTCTTTGTTCCTTGAGAAAGATGGCACCTGGGTTATGAACGAACGTTATCAGGGCGTTAGCCGCGAGCCGTCATCTTTCGCTTCATATGGTACCTGGGCGCGTACCGCCGATAAACTGGTATTGACCAACAGCAAAGGCGAGAAATCTTACTATCGGGCGAAAGGCGACAAGCTGGAAATGCTCGATCGCGACGGCAATCCGATTAAATCAACGCTAAATTATACGCTTGAGCCTGTGAAGGCCAGCCTGCCGACGACGCCAATGGCGATGCGCGGGATGTATTTCTATATGGCGGATGCGGCAACCTTTACCGATTGCGTGACCGGTAAAACGATCGCGGTCGCGAATAACGCCCAGCTTGAGCGCGATTATGCCGCCGCGCGCGGGACCGATACTCGTCCGGTGCTGCTGGTGGTAGAAGGGCACTTCACTCTCGAAGCAAACCCGGATACCGGCGAGATGATGAAAACGCTAATGACGGATAAAGACAGTAAATTTATTCCGGGTAAAGACTGCGGTAATTAATTCTTGCAGTTGCTATAAAAAAGGCCTCGCTATTGCGAGGCCTTTTAGCTTTTAAGGGGAAATTAACCCTTAATCTGCTGCACCAGGTAATTCACGATATCCCCGGTCTTAATCAGCTGCTTCTCGCCGTTGCGACGATGTTTGTATTCGATATCATCGTTGTCGAGGTTACGGTCGCCGAGCACGATGGTGTGAGGAATACCGATCAGCTCCATATCGGCGAACATCACGCCCGGACGCTCTTTACGGTCGTCCATCAGCACGTCGATGCCATGCGCACGCAGCTCGGCGTACAGCTTCTCGGCCAGCTCCTGCACGCGATAGGACTTGTGCATGTTCATCGGCAGAATAGCGACCTGGAACGGCGCGATGGCGTCCGGCCAGATAATCCCGCGATCGTCAAAGTTCTGCTCAATGGCTGCGGCCACTACGCGGGTCACCCCAATACCGTAGCAACCCATGGTCAGAATCTGGTTACGGCCATCTTCGCCCTGCACCGCGGCATTCATTGCCTGAGAGTACTTGGTGCCCAGCTGGAAGATGTGGCCGACTTCGATACCGCGTTTGATAAGCAGGGTACCTTTGCCGTCCGGGCTCGGGTCGCCGGCAACGACATTACGAATATCAGCAACTTCCGGAGTCGCGACGTCGCGATCCCAGTTAATGCCGAAATAGTGTTTGCCATCGATGTTAGCGCCGGCGGCGAAATCGCTCATGGCCGCGACGGTACGGTCGATAACCACCGGAATCGGCATGTTAACCGGACCGAGAGAACCAGGTCCCGCGTTAACGATAGCGCGGATCTCTTCTTCGCTGGCGAAGGTCAGCGGGCTCGCGACCTGCGGCAGTTTTTCCGCTTTCACTTCGTTGAGCTCGTGATCGCCGCGTACCAGCAGGGCGACCAGCGGGTAGCTGCTATCTTCCACCGCTTTCACCAGCAGGGTCTTCACGGTTTTTTCGATTGGCAGATTGAACTGCTCAACCAGCTCGGCGATGGTTTTTGCGTTCGGCGTGTCTACCAGCGTCATTTCTTGCGTCGCGGCGGCGCGCGGCTCTTTAGGCGCGACGGCTTCGGCAAACTCAATGTTCGCCGCGTAGTCGGAGCTGTCAGAGAAGATCACGTCATCTTCGCCGCTCTGCGCCAGCACCTGGAACTCATGGGAAGCGCTACCGCCGATCGAACCGGTGTCAGCCTGTACCGCGCGGAAATCCAGCCCCATACGGCTGAAGATTTTGCTGTAAGCGGTATACATCGCGTCGTAGGTTTCCTGCAGCGATTCCTGAGAGGTATGGAAAGAGTAAGCATCTTTCATCAGGAACTCACGGGAGCGCATCACGCCGAAACGCGGGCGGACTTCATCGCGGAACTTGGTCTGAATCTGATAGAAGTTCAGCGGCAGCTGTTTATAAGAGTTCAGCTCGTTGCGAATCAGGTCGGTAATGACCTCTTCGTGAGTCGGGCCGAGAACGAACGGGCGATCGCCACGATCGGCAATGCGCAGCAGCTCAGGGCCATATTGCTCCCAGCGACCGCTCTCCTGCCACAGTTCAGAAGGCTGAACTACCGGCATTAACACCTCGATAGCACCGGCGTTGTTCATCTCTTCACGCACGATGTTCTCGACTTTTTTCAGAACGCGCACGCCGGTCGGCAGCCAGGTGTACAACCCTGAGGCCAGCTTGCGGATCATCCCGGCGCGCAGCATCAGCTGATGGCTGATGACTTCGGCGTCGGCAGGTGTCTCCTTTAGAGTGGAGAGCAGATATTGGCTAGTACGCATGTTGTTACGGTTCCATTTGGACGATCGGAACAGGCTGGAGAGCCAGCCTGAAACAAAAAAAGTGGTTTAGTTTACCAGTGTGGCAAAGATGCCAAAAGAGAGGAAAATAAAATTAGCGCGGTTCGAGAGAAAAGACTTCAAAACCGTAGGGGATTACCCGCCAGCGCACGTTGAAATCGAGCAGCCAGACGGCGTAGTTTTTCCCTGCTTCTTCCTCTTTACGATAAGCCGGACGCGGATCCTGCGCCAGTACTTCACGGATAAACGCTTTGATATGCGGGTAGCGTTTTTCCAGAGTCAGTAACTGTGCTTCTATTTCCGGCGTAAAGCTGACATTCATGCCAGCCAGCGGCGCCTGCTGCGCATAACTGGCGCTGGCGTCCGGCAGGGCTTCGGCAAAGGGAAGATAAGGTTTGATATCAACCACCGGCGTACCGTCTACGAGATCGAGGCTGCCAAGTTCCAGTATCACCTGATCCTTCTGGCAGCGAACGCCTTTTAGTTCAACCAGCGACATGCCGATAGGGTTGGGGCGAAACGTCGAGCGGGTTGCAAAGACGCCCATGCGCGCGTTGCCCCCAAGGCGGGGAGGGCGCACAGTCGGGCGCCAGCCGCCAGCCATGGTCTGATGAAAGACAAACAGGACCCACAGATGGCTGAAGTTTTCCAGCCCACGCACGGCGTCAGCCTGGTTATAAGGCGCGAGCAGATGCAGCTCTCCGCCGCCGTGTTCAACCAGGCCTGGCTGGCGAGGAACGGCAAACTTCTCTTTATACGGCGAGCGGATGACGCCTATCTGCGCGAACTGAAATGCACTCATTGTGCCGAGACGTTAAGCGCTGAACCCAGGCAAACGGCCTGACGGTAGCAGCCTGGCGTACCGCTGGTCACTTCGCAGCTGTGCAGCAGCACGGCGTTGGCCTTCATTTTGGCCGCGTTGATTTGCATGCGTTTACGGGCGGTCGGGATATTCGGCGGGGAGTCCTGGTTTGAAGCCTGACATGATTCGCCGCTCACTTCACCCAGATCGCGGAAGGGTTTGCCTACCAGCGCGGCGGCATCGGTATAGATTCTGACCGGCGCGGGACGTGAGACTTTTGGTTTAGCCGTTTCCGTCTGGACTGGCGTGGTTGCGGTGCTTTTAACAGGCTCAACGGGGGATCTGCTTAGCATAGAACAACCGCTTAACATGAGTGCTAACAAACAGACCGGTAAAGCACGCATAGTATTTCCTCAATGAATTATAAACAGGGCGCTATTGAATCAGGTGCTTGCATAAATGACAAGACGGGCATAAAGCCCGTCCTGAATGATATTACGCTGAAAGCAGATTACCAGCCTTTCACTGCGCCGCCGTTAAAGATTTTGTTAGCGGCTTCGTAAACTTCATCGCTCTGGTAAGCCTGAACAAATTTCTTAACATTTTCCGCGTCTTTATTATCTTCGCGGGCGACGATCAGGTTTACGTAAGGCGAGTTTTTGTCTTCAACGAAGATACCGTCTTTCGCCGGGGTCAGGCCAATCTGGCTGGCGTAGGTTGTGTTGATGACCGCCAGAGCGATCTGCGCGTCGTCCAGAGAACGCGGCAGCTGCGGCGCTTCCAGCTCAACGATCTTCAGGTTTTTCGGGTTCTCAACCACGTCCAGAGACGTCGGCAGCAGACCTACGCCTTCTTTCAGTTTAATCAGGCCCACTTGCTGCAGCAGCAGCAGAGAACGGCCGAGGTTGGTCGGATCGTTCGGAACGGCAATCTGTGAGCCCGGCTGCAGTTCGTCCAGAGATTTGATTTTCTTCGAGTAGCCAGCGATCGGATAGACGAAGGTGTTGCCGACGGAAACCAGTTTATAACCGCGGTCTTTAATCTGCTGATCGAGATACGGTTTGTGCTGGAAGGCGTTAACGTCGATGTCGCCTTTGCTCAGCGCTTCGTTCGGCAACACGTAGTCGTTGAAGGTCACCAGCTCAACGTCGAGGCCATACTTCTCTTTTGCCACTTTCTGTGCGACTTCAGCAACCTGCTGTTCCGCACCGACGATCACGCCGACTTTAATATGGTTAGGATCTTTTTCATCCTGACCGCAACCCACCAGAGCCAGAGAACCGATTAATGCGCCAACTGCCGCAAAGGTTTTGAAATTAAAGGCCATGTTATTTCCTTCCTGTAAGAATTAGTGTTGTGTGTCAATAACGTTATTTGTGAGTCACAGCCCGGACGATACGATCGCCTGAGAATTGAATTAAATAAACCAGAATAACCAGCAATACCAGCACGGTATTCATTACCGTCGCGTTATAGCCGATGTAGCCGTACTGATAGCCAATCTGACCCAGACCACCGGCACCCACCGCACCGCCCATCGCAGAATAGCCCACGAGGGTAATAAGCGTGATGGTAGCGGCGTTCACCAGACCCGGTAATGCTTCAGGTAGCAGGACCTTACGGACGATCTGCAGCGGCGTTGCGCCCATCGCGCGTGAGGCTTCGATAAGCCCGGTCGGGATCTCGAGCAGCGCGTTTTCCACCATACGTGCGATAAACGGCGCGGCGCCGACCGTTAACGGCACAATCGCTGCCTGCAGGCCGATTGAGGTACCGACGATCACGCGGGTAAACGGAATCATCCATACCAGCAGAATAATGAATGGAATCGAGCGGAAGATATTAACCAGCGCCGATAGCGTACGATACAGTCGGGCGTTGGCGGCAATCTGCCCCGGACGGGTAACGTACAGCAGTACCCCGACCGGCAAGCCGAGCACAAAGCCAAAGAAGCCGGAGACAAACGTCATAGCCAGCGTTTCCCACACGCCGCGAACCAGCAGCCAGATCATTGGTTCAGACATATCCCAGTACCTCTACTTTTACATGATGTTCCTGCAGCCAGGCGATCGCCGCCTGAGTATCTTCCGGTGTGCCGTGCATTTCGGTCAGCATGATGCCGAACTTCACTCCGCCGGCGTAATCCATCTGCGCGCTAATAATGTTGTTATTCACATTAAAGCGGCGGGCGGTTTCCGACAGCAGCGGCGCATCGACGGAATGGCCGGTGAACTCCATACGCAACATCGGCACGCTGTCAGGCAGCGGGGTGGGCTTCAGGCGTGCCTGATAGTCGTCCGGAATATCCAGATGCAGGGTAGACTGAATGAACTGCTGAGCCAGCGGCGTCTTAGGATGCGAGAAGACTTCGCTCACGGTGTCCTGCTCGATCAGTTGACCATTACTAATGACCGCCACGCAGTCGCAGATACGTTTAACCACGTCCATTTCATGGGTGATCAACAGAATGGTCAGCCCCAGACGACGGTTGATGTCTTTTAACAGTTCGAGGATCGAACGGGTCGTTGCCGGGTCGAGCGCGCTGGTGGCTTCATCGCACAGCAGCACTTTTGGGTTACTGGCCAGCGCGCGGGCAATCGCCACGCGCTGTTTCTGGCCACCGGAGAGGTTTGCCGGATAGCTGTCGTGCTTATCGCCAAGACCAACCAGGTCCAGCAGTTCATTAACGCGGCGTTTGATTTCCGCCGGCGGCGTGTTGTCCAGCTCAAGCGGCAGCGCCACGTTGCCGAAAACGGTACGTGAAGCAAGCAAGTTAAAGTGCTGGAAGATCATGCCAATCTGACGGCGCGCGCGAGTCAGTTCTTTTTCAGTCAGCGCGGTGAGTTCCTGGTTATCAACCTGCACGCTGCCTTCGGTTGGGCGTTCCAGCAGGTTAACGCAGCGAATCAGCGTACTTTTACCTGCGCCGGAAGCGCCGATCACGCCGTAAATTTGCCCGGCAGGGACATGCAGGCTGACATTGTTCAGCGCCTGTATGGTGCGGTTCCCCTGCTGGAACACTTTGGTAATATTCGAAAGTTTAATCATCAGTTATTTATTATCGTTTAGCCGTTTGCCGTGGCATTTTCTTCTGCCGTGTGCAGGCGATGCCTGTCAATGAAATGGATGTTAAGGCATCCAGACGTCTAAATCAATCTGACTCTTTATAATGAGCACTTTCTTGCATGGCGAAACATGCGATACTAACGGCATTAGCCTTTATCAGGAGCAAACCGGTGGCAAAGTCTGTACCCGCAATTTTTCTCGACCGTGACGGCACGATTAATATCGATCATGGTTACGTCCACGAAATCGACAACTTTGAGTTTATCGACGGCGTCATTGATGCCATGCGTGAACTAAAAGCGATGGGATTTGCGTTAGTGCTGGTGACCAACCAGTCAGGCATCGCGCGCGGTAAATTCACGGAAGCGCAATTTGAGACCCTCACCGAATGGATGGACTGGTCGCTGGCAGACCGCGGCGTGGATCTCGACGGTATCTATTATTGTCCGCATCACCCGCAGGGGAGCGTTGAAGAGTTCCGCCAGACCTGCGATTGCCGTAAGCCGCATCCGGGGATGCTCATTTCCGCACGCGATTTCCTGCATATTGATATGGCTGCTTCTTATATGGTGGGCGATAAACTCGAAGACATGCAGGCGGCTGCGGCGGCGAATGTCGGAACGAAAGTGCTGGTGCGTACCGGTAAGCCGGTTACCGCAGAAGCGGAAAGCGCCGCGGATTGGGTGCTAAATAGCCTGGCGGACCTGCCTGCGGCTATCAAAAAGCAGCAAAAATAAGCGTTACGTATAAAAGATGAGCGGTTGAAATAAAAATGTATTTTTCCGCTTGTCATTCCCGGCGGGCTCCCTATAATGCGCCTCCATCGACACGGCGGATGTGAATCACTTCACACAAACAGCCGGTTCGGTTGAAGAGAAAAATTCTGAAATTCAGGGTTGACTCTGAAAGAGGAAAGCGTAATATACGCCACCTCGCGACAGAGCGCTAAAGCGCGTCGCAACTGCTCTTTAACAATTTATCAGACAATCTGTGTGGGCACTCAAAGTGACATGGATTCTTAACGTCCTCGGACGAAAAATGAATACCAAGTCTCTGAGTGAACATGCGTAATTCATTACGAAGTTTAATTCACGAGCATCAAACTTAAATTGAAGAGTTTGATCATGGCTCAGATTGAACGCTGGCGGCAGGCCTAACACATGCAAGTCGAGCGGTAGCACAGAGAGCTTGCTCTCGGGTGACGAGCGGCGGACGGGTGAGTAATGTCTGGGAAACTGCCTGATGGAGGGGGATAACTACTGGAAACGGTAGCTAATACCGCATAACGTCGCAAGACCAAAGTGGGGGACCTTAGGGCCTCATGCCATCAGATGTGCCCAGATGGGATTAGCTAGTAGGTGGGGTAATGGCTCACCTAGGCGACGATCCCTAGCTGGTCTGAGAGGATGACCAGCCACACTGGAACTGAGACACGGTCCAGACTCCTACGGGAGGCAGCAGTGGGGAATATTGCACAATGGGCGCAAGCCTGATGCAGCCATGCCGCGTGTATGAAGAAGGCCTTCGGGTTGTAAAGTACTTTCAGCGAGGAGGAAGGCGCTAAGGTTAATAACCTTAGCGATTGACGTTACTCGCAGAAGAAGCACCGGCTAACTCCGTGCCAGCAGCCGCGGTAATACGGAGGGTGCAAGCGTTAATCGGAATTACTGGGCGTAAAGCGCACGCAGGCGGTCTGTCAAGTCGGATGTGAAATCCCCGGGCTCAACCTGGGAACTGCATTCGAAACTGGCAGGCTAGAGTCTTGTAGAGGGGGGTAGAATTCCAGGTGTAGCGGTGAAATGCGTAGAGATCTGGAGGAATACCGGTGGCGAAGGCGGCCCCCTGGACAAAGACTGACGCTCAGGTGCGAAAGCGTGGGGAGCAAACAGGATTAGATACCCTGGTAGTCCACGCCGTAAACGATGTCGACTTGGAGGTTGTGCCCTTGAGGCGTGGCTTCCGGAGCTAACGCGTTAAGTCGACCGCCTGGGGAGTACGGCCGCAAGGTTAAAACTCAAATGAATTGACGGGGGCCCGCACAAGCGGTGGAGCATGTGGTTTAATTCGATGCAACGCGAAGAACCTTACCTACTCTTGACATCCAGAGAACTTAGCAGAGATGCTTTGGTGCCTTCGGGAACTCTGAGACAGGTGCTGCATGGCTGTCGTCAGCTCGTGTTGTGAAATGTTGGGTTAAGTCCCGCAACGAGCGCAACCCTTATCCTTTGTTGCCAGCGGTCCGGCCGGGAACTCAAAGGAGACTGCCAGTGATAAACTGGAGGAAGGTGGGGATGACGTCAAGTCATCATGGCCCTTACGAGTAGGGCTACACACGTGCTACAATGGCATATACAAAGAGAAGCGACCTCGCGAGAGCAAGCGGACCTCATAAAGTATGTCGTAGTCCGGATTGGAGTCTGCAACTCGACTCCATGAAGTCGGAATCGCTAGTAATCGTAGATCAGAATGCTACGGTGAATACGTTCCCGGGCCTTGTACACACCGCCCGTCACACCATGGGAGTGGGTTGCAAAAGAAGTAGGTAGCTTAACCTTCGGGAGGGCGCTTACCACTTTGTGATTCATGACTGGGGTGAAGTCGTAACAAGGTAACCGTAGGGGAACCTGCGGTTGGATCACCTCCTTACCTTAAAGAACCTGCCTTTGTAGTGCTCACACAGATTGTCTGATGAAAATACAGCAGTAAGTAATCTCTGCAGGCTTGTAGCTCAGGTGGTTAGAGCGCACCCCTGATAAGGGTGAGGTCGGTGGTTCAAGTCCACTCAGGCCTACCAAATTTTCCCTGAATACTGCGTTGTGGCAAAGCTCGCATACTTCAGTATGCTTCGCTTCACCACGCCTTGTCTCAGGAAAAATTACCGGTAAAGAGATAACTACGATGGGGCTATAGCTCAGCTGGGAGAGCGCCTGCTTTGCACGCAGGAGGTCTGCGGTTCGATCCCGCATAGCTCCACCATTATTACTGCAAAAAACAAGAAAACTTCAGAGTGTACCTGAAAAGGTTCACTGCGAAGTTTTGCTCTTTAAAAATCTGGATCAAGCTGAAAATTGAAACGACACACAGTCAATGTGTGTTCGAGTCTCTCAAATTTTCGCAATCAGAAGATGACACTGTAAAAGGTGACGTGAGCAAAGTGAAGCCAAGGCGTACCGCACGCAGCGAGCGGAGTGGACTATATGTCCATGAGCATCGCGAGTACGGAACAACGCAGGATTCACGATGCGCAACGAACCGGACAGAATGAAACATCTTCGGGTTGTGAGGTTAAGCGACTAAGCGTACACGGTGGATGCCCTGGCAGTCAGAGGCGATGAAGGACGTGCTAATCTGCGAAAAGCGTCGGTAAGGTGATATGAACCGTTATAGCCGGCGATGTCCGAATGGGGAAACCCAGTGCAATTCGTTGCACTATCGTTAACTGAATACATAGGTTAACGAGGCGAACCGGGGGAACTGAAACATCTAAGTACCCCGAGGAAAAGAAATCAACCGAGATTCCCCCAGTAGCGGCGAGCGAACGGGGAGCAGCCCAGAGTCTGAATCAGCTTGTGTGTTAGTGGAACGGTCTGGAAAGTCCGACGGTACAGGGTGATAGTCCCGTACACCAAAATGCACAGGTTGTGAACTCGAAGAGTAGGGCGGGACACGTGGTATCCTGTCTGAATATGGGGGGACCATCCTCCAAGGCTAAATACTCCTGACTGACCGATAGTGAACCAGTACCGTGAGGGAAAGGCGAAAAGAACCCCGGCGAGGGGAGTGAAAAAGAACCTGAAACCGTGTACGTACAAGCAGTGGGAGCACCTTTATGGTGTGACTGCGTACCTTTTGTATAATGGGTCAGCGACTTATATTCTGTAGCAAGGTTAACCGTATAGGGGAGCCGCAGGGAAACCGAGTCTTAACTGGGCGTTAAGTTGCAGGGTATAGACCCGAAACCCGGTGATCTAGCCATGGGCAGGTTGAAGGTTGGGTAACACTAACTGGAGGACCGAACCGACTAATGTTGAAAAATTAGCGGATGACTTGTGGCTGGGGGTGAAAGGCCAATCAAACCGGGAGATAGCTGGTTCTCCCCGAAAGCTATTTAGGTAGCGCCTCGTGAATTCATCTTCGGGGGTAGAGCACTGTTTCGGCTAGGGGGTCATCCCGACTTACCAACCCGATGCAAACTACGAATACCGAAGAATGTTATCACGGGAGACACACGGCGGGTGCTAACGTCCGTCGTGAAGAGGGAAACAACCCAGACCGCCAGCTAAGGTCCCAAAGTCACAGTTAAGTGGGAAACGATGTGGGAAGGCACAGACAGCCAGGATGTTGGCTTAGAAGCAGCCATCATTTAAAGAAAGCGTAATAGCTCACTGGTCGAGTCGGCCTGCGCGGAAGATGTAACGGGGCTAAACTGTGCACCGAAGCTGCGGCAGCGACACTATGTGTTGTTGGGTAGGGGAGCGTTCTGTAAGCCTGCGAAGGTGGCCTGTGAGGGTTGCTGGAGGTATCAGAAGTGCGAATGCTGACATAAGTAACGATAATGCGGGTGAAAAGCCCGCACGCCGGAAGACCAAGGGTTCCTGTCCAACGTTAATCGGGGCAGGGTGAGTCGACCCCTAAGGCGAGGCCGAAAGGCGTAGTCGATGGGAAACAGGTTAATATTCCTGTACTTGGTGTTACTGCGAAGGGGGGACGGAGAAGGCTATGTTAGCCGGGCGACGGTTGTCCCGGTTTAAGCATGTAGGCGGAGGTTCCAGGTAAATCCGGTACCTTATTAACGCTGAGGTGTGATGACGAGGCACTACGGTGCTGAAGTAACAAATGCCCTGCTTCCAGGAAAAGCCTCTAAGCATCAGGTAACATCAAATCGTACCCCAAACCGACACAGGTGGTCAGGTAGAGAATACCAAGGCGCTTGAGAGAACTCGGGTGAAGGAACTAGGCAAAATGGTGCCGTAACTTCGGGAGAAGGCACGCTGATATGTAGGTGAAGCCCCTGCGGGTGGAGCTGAAATCAGTCGAAGATACCAGCTGGCTGCAACTGTTTATTAAAAACACAGCACTGTGCAAACACGAAAGTGGACGTATACGGTGTGACGCCTGCCCGGTGCCGGAAGGTTAATTGATGGGGTTATCCGTAAGGAGAAGCTCTTGATCGAAGCCCCGGTAAACGGCGGCCGTAACTATAACGGTCCTAAGGTAGCGAAATTCCTTGTCGGGTAAGTTCCGACCTGCACGAATGGCGTAATGATGGCCAGGCTGTCTCCACCCGAGACTCAGTGAAATTGAACTCGCTGTGAAGATGCAGTGTACCCGCGGCAAGACGGAAAGACCCCGTGAACCTTTACTATAGCTTGACACTGAACATTGAGCCTTGATGTGTAGGATAGGTGGGAGGCTTTGAAGCGTGGACGCCAGTCTGCGTGGAGCCAACCTTGAAATACCACCCTTTAATGTTTGATGTTCTAACGTTGGCCCCTAATCGGGGTTGCGGACAGTGTCTGGTGGGTAGTTTGACTGGGGCGGTCTCCTCCCAAAGAGTAACGGAGGAGCACGAAGGTTAGCTAATCCTGGTCGGACATCAGGAGGTTAGTGCAATGGCATAAGCTAGCTTGACTGCGAGCGTGACGGCGCGAGCAGGTGCGAAAGCAGGTCATAGTGATCCGGTGGTTCTGAATGGAAGGGCCATCGCTCAACGGATAAAAGGTACTCCGGGGATAACAGGCTGATACCGCCCAAGAGTTCATATCGACGGCGGTGTTTGGCACCTCGATGTCGGCTCATCACATCCTGGGGCTGAAGTAGGTCCCAAGGGTATGGCTGTTCGCCATTTAAAGTGGTACGCGAGCTGGGTTTAGAACGTCGTGAGACAGTTCGGTCCCTATCTGCCGTGGGCGCTGGAGAATTGAGGGGGGCTGCTCCTAGTACGAGAGGACCGGAGTGGACGCATCACTGGTGTTCGGGTTGTCATGCCAATGGCATTGCCCGGTAGCTAAATGCGGAAGAGATAAGTGCTGAAAGCATCTAAGCACGAAACTTGCCCCGAGATGAGTTCTCCCTGAGACTTTAAGTCTCCTGAAGGAACGTTAAAGACGATGACGTTGATAGGTCGGGTGTGTAAGCGTAGCGATACGTTGAGCTAACCGATACTAATGAACCGTGAGGCTTAACCTTACAACGCCGAAGGTGTTTTGGCGGATTTGAGATGATTTTCAGCGTGATACAGATTAATCAGTGCGTCGTATGACGGGCTGATAAAACAGAATTTGCCTGGCGGCGATAGCGCGGTGGTCCCACCTGACCCCATGCCGAACTCAGAAGTGAAACGCCGTAGCGCCGATGGTAGTGTGGGGTCTCCCCATGTGAGAGTAGGGAACTGCCAGGCATCAAATTTGCAGTAAAACCGGGGCATTAAACCGGTAGATGTAGAAAAAATTCGGTGGAGCGGTAGTTCAGTCGGTTAGAATACCTGCCTGTCACGCAGGGGGTCGCGGGTTCGAGTCCCGTCCGTTCCGCCACTTATTAAAAGCCCTGAGCATTTGCTCAGGGCTTTTTTGTTTCTTCATCTCCAATTATTGCTAAATCAGCAAAAATCCTCTGCATTTATCGATCTTTTTCCCAACCCAACCTTCAACCATAATGGCCTCAGTTAAGCGAAACGAATAATTAACGAGGAACATCTATCATGGCAATCCCTGCATTTGGTCTTGGCACTTTCCGTCTGCAAGACGACGTAGTCATCAACTCTGTAAAAATGGCGCTGGAGCTGGGCTATCGTACTATCGATACCGCACAGATCTATGAAAACGAAGCCGCTGTTGGTCAGGCTATCGCGGAAAGCGGCGTGCCGCGTGATGAACTGTTCATCACCACCAAAATCTGGATCGAAAACCTGAGCAAAGACAAGCTGATCGCCAGCCTTAAAGAAAGTCTGCAGAAGCTGCGCACCGATTATGTTGATCTGACGCTGATTCACTGGCCGTCGCCGAACGATGCGGTTGCTGTCGAAGAGTTTATGGCTGCGCTGATGGAAGCGAAGAAACTGGGTCTGACCCGTCAGATCGGTATCTCTAACTTCACCATTCCGCTGATGGAGCGTGCGATCGCCGCCGTTGGCGCTGAAAATATCGCGACTAATCAGGTTGAACTGTCTCCGTACCTGCAGAACCGTAAAGTGGTAGATTGGGCGCGTGAACACGGTATCCACATCACCTCTTATATGACGCTGGCCTACGGTAAGGCGCTGAAAGATGAAGTGATTGCCCGTATCGCGGCGAAACATAATGCGACCCCGGCACAGGTTATCCTGGCGTGGGCGATGGGCGAAGGTTATGCGGTTATTCCATCTTCCACCAAGCGTGAAAATCTGGCGAGCAACCTGAAAGCGCTGGATCTGAAGCTGGATGATGAAGATCGTAAAGCGATTGCCGCACTGGATTGCAATGACCGTCTGGTAAGTCCGGAAGGTCTGGCGCCGAAGTGGGATTAATCCACCGATTCCGGCAGGCGGTTGATGCCGCTGCCGGACGATAGTTATTTTACAGCTCCTTCGGGAGCTGTTTGACGTGCTCACTAAGAAAGTCAATAAATGCCCTGATGCGCGTGCTGACGGCTCTGTCGCTGTAATACACCGCACTGAAAGGCATCTCCACCGGCAAGCGCTTGTCGGCAAGTAGCTCCACAAACTCCCCGCTGGCAATCTCTTTATCCACCATATAATCCGATAGGCAGGCAATACCATTGCCGCTAAGACAGAGCTGTTTTAGCGTTTCGCCACTGTTAGAGGTAAGTTCACAACCGACTTCCAGTAATTGGCCATCGCTGGCGGCGATAGGCCAGGTATTTAACGAGACGGGTTCGGTGAACCCCAGACAGAGGTGATCCGCAAGATCTTCCACATTCACCGGCGTGCCGTAGCGGGCGATATAATCAGGTGAGGCGATGATCTTGCGATAACTATTGAATAGCGGGCGGGCGCGCAGGCTGGAATCGGTTAGGGTACCCGCGCGGATCGCGACGTCGACTTTACGCTCTATAAGATTAATGAAGGTTTCCGAGGAAACCAGCGAGAGCGTCATTTCCGGATAACGTTCACGAAACGGTTTTACCAGCGGCATTAAAAAATGCAGCATCACCGGCGTAGCGGCATCCACGCGGAGTAAGCCGCGAGGGGTGGTACGGGTCTCTAAAAGCTCATTTTCAGCAGCCGCCATCTCCTGCAACACCACCTGCATGCGGCGGAAATAACGCTCGCCTTCTTCTGTCAGGCTCAGCTGGCGCGTGGTCCGGTTTAATAAACTAACGCCTAGCTTTGATTCCAGCTTTTTGACTGCCCGGCTGACGGCAGAGTTTGCCTGCCCGAGCTGCTCGGCCGCCCGGCTAAAACTGCCGCTTTCCACTACGGCGACGAAGATAGCGATCTCTTCTGACGTGGCTCTCATTGTTGCACCTATAGCAAAATTCTATTGAGATTTTGATGGTTTTTGTTATTTAAACATCCCTGCATACTACGTGTCATCTTAATCCTGATGCTACGGAGTAAATTATGCCACTGGCGCTACTTGCATTAACCATCGGTGCCTTTGCTATTGGCACTACCGAATTTGTGATCGTCGGCCTGGTACCGACCATCGCTGAACAACTGGCTATCTCGCTGCCGTCTGCGGGCCTGCTGGTTTCCATCTATGCACTGGGTGTGGCCGTTGGCGCGCCGGTACTGACTGCCCTGACCGGCCGTATGCCGCGTAAGCAACTCCTGCTGGCGCTAATGGTGTTGTTTACCGCCGGCAACCTGTTGGCGTGGCAGGCACCGGGTTATGGCACTTTAATTGTGGCCCGCCTGCTGACCGGCCTGGCGCACGGCGTGTTTTTCTCAATCGGCTCGACGATCGCCACTAGCCTGGTGCCAAAAGAGAAAGCCGCCTCGGCCATTGCTATCATGTTCGGCGGCCTGACGGTCGCGCTGGTAACCGGGGTGCCTTTCGGGACTTTCATCGGTCAGCATTTTGGCTGGCGGGAAACGTTCCTCGCGGTATCGATTCTTGGCGTCATTGCGCTTATCAGCAGCTTGATTCTGGTGCCAAATAATATTCCGGGCCGCGCCGGCGCCAGCCTTCGCGATCAGCTGAAAGTCTTGACCCATCCACGCCTGTTGATGATCTACGCGATTACCGCGCTGGGCTATGGCGGCGTGTTTACCGCATTTACTTTCCTTGCGCCGATGATGCAGGAGTTGGCTGGTTTTAGCCCGTCGGCGGTCAGTTGGATCCTGCTGGGTTACGGTATCTCCGTCGCTATCGGTAACGTATGGGGCGGTAAACTGGCTGATAAACATGGCGCTGTCGCCGCGTTGAAATTCATCTTTGCCGCATTAGTCGTGCTGCTGCTGATCTTCCAGCTCACCGCCAGCCTGCACTACGCTGCTTTGGCAACGGTGCTGGTGATGGGGATTTTCGCCTTCGGCAACGTTCCGGGTCTGCAGGTCTATGTGGTGCAAAAGGCAGAACAGTACACGCCGGGCGCCGTTGATGTCGCCTCTGGGTTGAATATCGCCGCCTTCAATATCGGTATTGCCCTTGGGTCGGTCATTGGTGGACAGGCGGTTGAATGGTATGGTCTGGCCCAGACGCCGTGGATCGGCGCGGTAATTGTGTTGGTCGCATTGCTGCTGGTCGTACTGAGCGGTCGTTTAGATAAATCTCCACGCCGTTCGGCAGCCGTTTCTCTCGAAGGATAAGGCTTTCTCGCAAATTGCATTGAAAGTGTATGGGAAAATCCCTATAACAGAAGAACCAGCCGCAGTCGGGCTGGTTTCCTGTTATCGAGGTTCAATGCCCAAATTGCGAAAGAATACCTATGCCATGCGCTATGTCGCCGGACAACCTGCGGAGAGAATCTTGCCTCCGGGGGCGTTTGCGGGCGTCAGTCCGGTTTATCCCGCCGGCGCGCCGTTAAGCAGCGATGAGAAAATTCGCGTGCTGGTGTGGAATATTTTTAAGCAGCAGCGTGCTGAATGGCAGTCGGTACTCAAAAATTTCGGCAAAGACGCGCATCTGGTCCTGTTGCAAGAGGCGCAAACTACCCCGGAACTGGTCAGGTTCGCGACTTCAAACTATCTGGCCGCCGATCAGGTGCCGGCCCTGGTATTGCCGCAGCATCCTTCCGGCGTGATGACGCTGGCCTCCGCTCACCCCATCTATTGCTGTCCGTTGCGCGAGCGCGAACCTATTTTACGTTTGCCTAAATCGGCGTTAGTGACCGTTTATCCGCTGCCCGATGCGCGGCTGTTGATGGTGGTGAATATTCACGCGGTTAATTTTAGTCTCGGCGTCGATGTTTACAGTAAACAGCTGCTGCCAATTGGCGATCAGATTGCCCATCACAGCGGGCCGGTAATCATGGCTGGTGATTTCAACGCCTGGAGCCGCCCGCGGATGAACGCGCTGTACCGCTTTGCGCGTGAGATGTCGTTACGCGAAGTTCGTTTCTCTGACGATCAGCGCCGCCGCGCGTTTGGTCGCCCGCTCGATTTTGTGTTCTACCGTGGATTAAGCGTGCACGATGCTTCCGTGCTGGTGACCCGCGCCTCCGATCACAACCCGCTACTAGTCGAATTCAGTCCCGGCAAGCCTGATTAATTAAGGTATGTCAGGCCTGCCATCGGGCAGGCCTGCGTTCAGCACGATGCTGCCCTTTATTACTCAAACCACCGAAGGACAACACAATGACAACACGCTCTCATCATGACAACGTCGAAAAGCAGTTTGGCTCACAGGCAAGCGCCTATCTGACCAGCGCCGTGCACGCCTCCGGGCGCGATCTGCAGCGTCTGGCGGAACGGCTGGCGGATTTCCCGCAGGCAACGTTGCTGGATATGGGATGCGGGGCAGGGCACGCCAGCTTTACCGCTGCCGGCCAGGTAGCGCAGGTTACCGCGTATGATTTATCGAGCCAGATGCTGGAGGTTGTCGCTCAGGCGGCAAAAGACAAAGGCTTTACCAACATTGTGACTCAGCAGGGGTATGCTGAAACGTTGCCGTTCGCCGATGCCAGTTTTGATGTGGTGATTAGCCGCTACTCCGCTCACCATTGGCATGATGTCGGCCAGGCGCTGCGCGAGGTGAAACGCGTGCTGAAGCCGGGCGGGGTGATGATCATCATGGACGTGATGTCTCCGGGGCATCCGGTACGTGATGTCTGGCTGCAAACCGTAGAAGCCCTGCGCGACACTTCACACGTGCGTAATTACTCCAGCGGCGAGTGGCTGGCGCTGGCCAACGACGCAGGTCTGGCGATTAATCATTTATTGACCGACCGTCTGCCGCTGGAGTTTAGCTCCTGGGTCGCGCGGATGCGCACGCCCGAGGCGCTGGCGGAGGCGATTCGCTTATATCAGCAGAGCGCATCGGCGGAGGTTAAAGCCTACTTCGAATTACAGCAGGACGGATCGTTTACCAGCGATACCATCATGTTTGAAGCGCATAAAGCAGTGTAACGCTGGCAATAAAAAAGGCACCGGGGAATCGGTGCCTTTCTCATTATCCTGAAATCAGGATTCAGGTCTGTCGTTGTTCTTCACAAACAACGTCAGCTGATCCCCTGGCTTCAGGTTATCTGTATCGCTGTTCCAGCGCATAACGTCGCGGATATTGACGCCGTGGCGTTTTGCGATGCTCGACAGCGAGTCGCCCTTACGAACAAGATAGGTGATGCTATCGCTGTTGTTCGCCAGACGTTGCGCGCTGCTGCCTGCGCCGACAACCAGATTTTGCCCGACTTTAAGCCCAGAACCGCGCAGGTTGTTCCACTGCTGTAGATCCCTGGTGGTGACGCCGAGACGCGAAGCAATCCCGGAAATCGTATCGCCAGAACGTACCTTATAGCTACGGCTGGTCAGCGGCGTATTGTCAGCAAGCAGCGTCGGCTGTACGGCGGCAATGTCGCCAGAGGCCAGAGATTCACGCAGTTGAGCTGCGTGCTTCTGAGGCACCATGACGTACTTTGGCCCGCTAGCGCCAAGCGTTGACCCCTTTACCCCAGCGTTGAAGGTTTTCAGCTTGCTAACCGGCATTCCTGCCATGTCCGCGAGTTGAGAAATATCAACCGGACTATCGAGGCGAACGCGCGCCAGCGCCCGGCTTTCATCAGCCGTTGGCAGCTTCACGCCGTAACGCTTGCTGTTTTTGAGAATATCGCTCAAAGCCAGCATTTTTGGTACGTAGACCTTGGTTTCATGCGGCAGCGAGAGCGACCAGAAATCGGTGGATTTACCACGCGAACGGTTCGCCTTCACGGCCTTCATCACCCGGCCTTCGCCGCTGTTATAGGCTGCGACGGTCAGTAACCAGTCGCCGTCGAACATTTTGTTCAGACGTTGCATCATGTCCAGCGCCGCGGTAGTAGACGCGACGACATCACGACGCGCATCGTAACTGCGGGTCTGTTTTAAACCATAATTGCGCCCTGTGCTCGGAATGATCTGCCAAATGCCTGCGGCATTGGCGCCAGACGTCGCGTGTGGGTCAAAAGCGCTCTCCACTATGGGTAGTAATACCAGTTCCATTGGCATGTTACGTTTCTTAACTTGCCCGGCTATCCAGTACATATACGGTTCAGCCCGTAAAGTTACATCGTGGAGATAGCTCTTATTACGTAAGTACTTCTGTTTCTGTTCGCGAATCCGGGGGTTTTCCGGAATTCCCATCTTTAGCTCGTCGCTTATGGAAGTCCACAGATCCTGGTCTTGCGCGTAGAGGGTTCCATCATCTAACCATCGCGCCTGACTTGTGAACTTGCCTGCTTCCCCTTGACCAGCTGCAGAAAGGCTCTGTGCTCGCTGTTCTACGGTGCCGTCGTGCTTCGACGCCTGGCACCCTACCAGCAGGACAGAGGCGAGTAATATCGCTCGTGCCTTCATGTGTGTGTCAATAGTTGCTTAAAAGACGAGCAAGGATAACGGTGAAGGCCGAGGATGACAAGCGTTAAATCTCAGAAGTCATCTTTCTTTGACCTTAACCATGCAAATCTCTGCGCAGAGTGTTGCAAATTTGTTTCTTTGGCTATTTCTTTAATTAAATCATTGTCATCCGTACGTAAAAATAAATTTATACGGCGTTCATTTTTCAGAGTAACGGGTAGTGTCTTTTGGTTTTTTGCGCGTAACTCATTAACTTTATGGTAGTAATCCTTTATATCCATATCATCTGGCAGGATACTCAATGCAAACTTCATGTTTGCTAAAGTGTACTCATGTGCGCAACAAATTAGTGTGTCAGCGGGAAGGGCGTTTATTTTCATAAATGATTGATACATTTGGTCTGCTGTACCTTCGAACAGTCTGCCACAGCCTCCGGAAAACATTGTATCGCCACAAAATAGATAAGGTTCGCTGTAGAAACAGATATGTCCTAATGTGTGACCAGGAGTGGAGAAAATAGAAAATTCGCGGCCCAAAACAGTAATGCTATCGCCATCAGATACAATATCCGTGCTTCCCTTATCCTGGGTTTCTGCCGGCCCGTAAACCACAAGTTGCGGGAACTTTTGCCGCAGTTCTTTCACGCCGCCAACATGATCGTGGTGGTGGTGGGTTAACAAAATCGCTTCTGGCTGCCAGTTGTTTTCTTCAATGGCCGCGAGTACCGGCGCGGCTTCGCCCGGGTCGACTATCACACAACGATGGCTATCGTCGCTAAGAACCCAGATGTAGTTGTCCTGAAATGCAGGAATACTGATAAGATTCATAAATTACCTCTCAAAGCGTTGCGGAAGGTTGCGATGAAGCCGGCAAGGATACCTCATACAATTACAGCTCCAGAGCATTGGTCCAGTATGCCGTGGGGTGAGTACTATCGCGAGTCGCTGGAACGGCATATGAAACCGTGGCTGGCTAAATTATATGGCTTTCATCTACTTAAGATTGGCAATCTGAGCGCGGAAATCAATACCGAAGCCTGCGCGATCTCCCATCAGGTGAACGTTTCGCTGGGGGGGAGTCCTATCCAGGTCAAAGCCGACCCGCTGTATCTTCCTTTCGCCGCCAAATCTGTGGATGCCTGTTTACTGGCGCATACTTTGCCATGGTGCAGCGATCCGCACCGGCTGTTGCGGGAAGCTGACCGCGTGCTGATTGACGATGGCTGGATGATTTTGACCGCCTTTAATCCGATGAGCCTCGTCGGATTGCGCAAGGTGACGCCGATTCTGCGAAAAACTATCCCCTATAACAGCCGCATGTTTACCATGACGCGACAGCTTGACTGGCTGGCGCTGCTCAATTTTGAAGTGCTGCACTACGGTCGCTATCAGGTGCTGCCCTGGTCGAAGCTGGGGGGAAAAATGTTAAGTACACATCTGCCGGCTTTGGGGTGTTTGCAGATGATCGTCGCGCGGAAAAGAACCATTCCGCTGACGCTAAATCCGATGAAGTCCGGGAAGGCGAAGACGCAGCTGCGTCCGGCCGTTGGCGCCACCAGGCAGTGGCGCGACGGGGGAAATTAGCTTTCCGGCTGGTAGCCGACGTCGTCCAGCGTGGGGTTAGACGCCGCAGCGCGCGCGAGTTCGTCACAGCGTTCGTTTTCCGGGTGCCCGGCATGGCCTTTGACCCATTCCCACTTAATTTGATGCTGGCCGAGAGCGGCATCAAGACGTTTCCACAGATCGACATTTTTAACCGGCTTTTTGTCCGCGGTTTTCCAGCCGCGTTTTTTCCAGTTATGGATCCACTGGGTTATCCCCTGGCGGACGTACTGGCTATCGGTGCTTAGCACCACTTCGCAATGCTCTTTAAGCGCTTCGAGAGCGACGATGGCAGCCATCAGTTCCATGCGGTTGTTAGTCGTCAGGCGGTAGCCCGCGCTGTAGGTTTTTTCATGCTGGCGATAGCGCATAATAGCGCCGTAGCCGCCAGGCCCTGGATTCCCCAGGCAAGAACCATCGGTGAAAATTTCTACCTGTTTGAGCATCTCTGGTAGACTTCCTGTAATTGAAATCGATATGTAAACGACAAGTCTGACATAAATGACCGCTATGAGCACTGCAATTACACGACAGATTGTTCTCGATACCGAAACCACCGGTATGAACCAGATCGGCGCCCATTATGAAGGGCATAAGATCATCGAGATCGGCGCCGTAGAGGTGATCAACCGTCGCCTCACCGGTAATAACTTCCATGTTTACCTGAAGCCCGATCGGCTGGTGGACCCTGAGGCCTTCGGCGTTCACGGTATTGCCGATGAGTTCCTCATGGATAAGCCGACATTTGCCGACGTTGCCGATGAGTTCATGGAGTATATCCGCGGCGCGGAGCTGGTCATCCATAACGCATCGTTCGATATCGGCTTTATGGATTATGAATTCAAAAAGCTGAACCGCGGCATTGAGAAAACGGAAACCTTTTGTAAGGTCACCGATAGCCTGGCGCTGGCACGTAAGATGTTCCCCGGCAAGCGTAACAGCCTCGATGCGCTCTGTTCACGTTATGAAATAGACAACAGCAAGCGTACGCTGCACGGGGCGTTGCTCGATGCCCAGATTCTGGCTGACGTCTATCTGATGATGACCGGCGGGCAGACCAGCATGGCGTTTTCGATGGAAGGGGAAGGCCAACAGCAGGCCGGCGATATTGGAATACAGCGCGTTGTCCGCGCCGCCAGTAAATTACGCGTGGTTTATGCTTCTGACAGCGAGCTGGCGGACCATGAATCGCGTCTCGATCTGGTGCAGAAGAAGGGCGGAAGCTGCCTGTGGCGCGCCTGATTGCCGACAATATGCGCTAAAAATAGGCGGGTGGGCTAATTTTGCAGCAAACGATTCAAAAGTGAAGAAAAAGCGTTGACGACGATGTAGGGAAACCGTAATATTCGCCTCGTTCCCAACGGAACAACAACGCGGAGCGGTAGTTCAGTCGGTTAGAATACCTGCCTGTCACGCAGGGGGTCGCGGGTTCGAGTCCCGTCCGTTCCGCCACTATTCGAGGCCATGCTATTCATTAGCATGGTCTTTTTGCTTTCTAACGCTTTCTAATATGGCCTCCAGCAGAGCATTCAGTGTATCGACCCGCTTTAGCTGTTTAAGATAGGCCGCCTCATCTGAAAGCCGTTAATCACAACGTTCCCATTTTCATAGCACTTGCTTTACCTGATTTATGGAAGTGACCAGGTTGATATTTACCGGTCGCTTCAGAAGTGACGACCTGTCGATATATTCATTCTGTTCATGCCCCTTCATTTCGGCTCTGTCCCGAATATATTCCGTTTTCAATAACCCGTTTTTATTTTTATTAAGAATAGTTCTGAGAAAAGACTGCAATATACTGAAAATAGTACAAGTTTGCGCTCTTGCTGTTTTATTCATCCGCCATTGGGTGTAATGTGACCAGAAATGTAAGTTAATGTCACAAAATACAATCATAACGTAAATAACAAAGGCATACAGGAACAGGGATGAAGGTTTTATATCTGGCAGGGATATTGCTGGTTCTGAGTCAGCCAGTTTTCGCAGCCCCGTTATCGCCAGCAGACCGCAACAGCATCGAACAGCAGCAGCAGCAATTGCTTCTTCAGAACCAACAGCAGCGTGAATCGCTGGAGCGCACAGCGCCGCTGGCTCGCCCCTCTACGGCTGAACCGCCTGTGCCAGCATCCGGGCCATGTTTCACCATCAATCGCATTGTGTTGGAAGGGACCACCCTTATTGATGATCGCAGGCAGCGAAAACTCCTTGCGCCCTGGGTGAACCAATGCCTGAATATGGCCCGTATTAATCAGCTTACTAATACAGTTTCGGACTGGTATATCAGCCGCGGATATATAACCAGCCGTGCTTTTCTGACGGAACAGAATTTACGTTCTGGTGAGCTGCATCTGGCTATTCTGGAAGGTCGGCTGGAGAAAATACACATGGATGGCGCGCCCGAGCGTGAGCTGAAAATGACCTTTCCAGGGCTGGAAGGGCGTATTCTAAATCTGCGTGATATTGAACAGGGTATGGAGCAAATTAACCGCACCCGTACCACGCCGGTGCAGATTGAAATATTACCGGGCGATAAGCAGGGATGGTCGATTGTTCATTTGACCGCCACGCCAGAATTTCCTCTTTCCGGCTCAGCCAGTTTTGATAATAGCGGCCAGAAGAATACGGGCGTCGGGCAAATTAACGCAGGGCTGAGCGGTAACAACCTGTTAGGTCTGGCCGATAACTGGTTTGTTTACGGTGGACGCAGCAGCGCGTTTTCGAATACAAAAGATGCACAAAATTTTGCTGCGGGCGTCAGCGTGCCCTACGGCTACAGCCTGCTGGACTATAGCTACAGCTGGAACAACTATCTCAGCACCATCGATAACAACGGCTACCGCTGGCGTTCGACCGGCGATACCGAAACACACCGGGTGAATCTGTCACACGTGCTGTTCCGCAACGGTAATATCAAGACGGGTATCTCCCTGGGCCTGAGCCATCGCATCAATCATAATTATCTGGACGATGTCCTGTTGCAAAGCAGCAGTCGCAAACTGACCAGCCTGCTGTTTGGCCTGAACCATACTCAGAAAATATTTGGTGGCGTAGCCACGTTTAACCCTACCTTCAGCCGCGGTATGCCATGGCTGGATGCCGACAGCGACGGCAGTAAAAATGGTGATTTACCGAAAGCGCAGTTCCGTAAATGGAGCCTGAACGCCAGCTTCCAGCGCCCGCTAGCTGAAAACTTGTGGTGGCTGGCGAGCGCCTACGGGCAGTGGTCACCGGACCGCCTCTACGGTAGCGAACGCATGACCATCGGCGGCGAAAGCTCGGTGCGCGGGTTTAAAGAACAAAGTATCTCCGGCGATAACGGCGCGTACTGGCGAAATGAGCTCAACTACACCCTGTTCATACTGCCGGTGATAGGCCAGGTCAGCGCGCTGGCTGCTGTTGATGGCGGCTGGCTGCATTCCGACAAGCTGGATCGCTATTCAGCTGGCACTCTGTGGGGCACGGCTGTTGGGCTCAATACCGCCAATGGCCACGTTTCCACCGCGTTTACCGTCGGACTGCCCCTTGTTTACCCGGACTGGCTTGGCCCGGATCACGTCAATATTTACTATCGCGTTGCCGTCGCGTTTTAAGGGATTATCGTCATGAAACAGCCTCCCGTCCGCTTTGCCTACCGCGTGCTCAGCTATGTATTAAGCGTCCTGCTCGCCGGACAACCTTTGCTACCTGCGATTTCCGCCACGCTGACGCCAACGGGCAATACCTCCACGGATAAAGCGGCGAATGGCGTGCCGGTCGTGAATATTGCCACACCGAACGGGGCCGGAATTTCGCACAACCGGTTTAAGGATTACAACGTCGGCAAAGAGGGACTGATCCTCAATAACGCCACGGGTAAGCTCAATCAGACGCAGCTTGGCGGGTTGATTAACGGTAACGCCAACCTGCAAGCGGGCAAAGAAGCAAAGGGCATCATCAACGAAGTGACCGGCGGCAACCGCTCACATCTGCAGGGGTATACGGAAGTCGCGGGCAAAGCGGCGAATGTCATGGTCGCTAACCCGTATGGCATCACCTGTAATGGCTGCGGGTTTATCAATACCCCCCAGGCAACGCTGACCACGGGAAAACCTGTTTTTGACGCCAGCGGCAATTTACAGGCGCTGGACGTGAAAAAAGGCAGCATTACCATTGAGGGGCAGGGGCTTGATGCCAGCGGCAGCGATGCGTTGTCGATCATTTCACGCGCAACCGAAGTGAATGCCGCCATTCACGCTAAGGATTTAAACGTGGTGGCCGGGGCCAACCGCGTTGGTACAGACGGCAGCGTACAGGCGCAGCAGGGAGAAGGTAAAGCGCCATCGGTGGCGGTCGATACCGGCGCACTCGGCGGTATGTACGCCAATCGCATCCGGATGGTGTCGAGTGAGAAAGGTGTCGGGGTTAACCTCGGCAATCTTAACGCGCGCCAGGGCGATATCACCCTGGATGCCAGCGGCAGTCTCAGCGTACACCAAAGCCTCACCGGCGGTGCGCTGTCCGCTAAAGGTGAAAACCTGACCCTGACGGGCGATCACAAAGCCAGCGGCAATATATCGCTGAGCAGCCAGGGCGACATTGCCCTGAGCAACGGTTCACTCAATAGCGACGGCGACCTGGTACTGAATGCCAATGGCGCGATTTCAAACGCTAATGAAAAGCTGACTGCCGGACGCGATACGACGCTTACCGCGAAAAATATTAGCCTGGATACCTCCAGCCAGATTAACGCCGCCCGCCATATCGAGGCTAAAGCCAGCGATACGCTGAAAACGCAAGGGCAGATGATAGCCGGGCAAAACCTGACGGTAAGCAGCAACACCCTGACGGTAGGGGGCAAGCTGCTGGCGCGTAACAGCGCTCAGCTGAATGCCAGCGCGCTGAATAATAGCGGTTCCGTTCAGGGCGCTTCCCTAAGCGTGGGCAGCTCTACGCTCAGCAATGCCGGTTCGCTGCTGAGCGGTAGCGACCTGACCGTCAATACTCACGATTTTACCCAAAGCGGCAGTATCGGCGCGAAGGGAAAAGCGGACATCACCGCCAGCGGGAAGCTTATCAACACGGGCTCGCTGGTGAGCGATGCGGTGCTGGCATTGAAGGCGCAGGATGTGACGCAGAACGGCGTGCTGTCCGGTGCCCAGGGGCTGACGATCGCTACGCAGAATCTGACCTCCGGCAAAAATTCGCTGATCCATAGCGATGCCGCCATGACGCTGAATACCGCCACGGCGACGTTGGACGGTGAAACCAGCGCCGGAAGCGATCTTCTGCTGCAGGGCGACAGGCTTGCTACCGTGGCGGGCGGGCAACTTCAAAGCGGTAATAATCTCAGCCTCAGCGCGCGGGAAATGGTGCTTTCGGGCACGCAGGCGGCACAAAAAACCATGACGGTGAATGCCCGCGAAAAGCTCAACCACAGCGGCAAAAGCAGCGCGGCCGAAATCAACCTGAATGCGCCTGCGCTGACCAATAGCGGCGTACTCGTTGCTTCCAGCATGAACACGCAGTCGCAAACCCTGACCAACAGCGGGCTGATCCAGGGCGCCAGCGCACTGCTGATTAACACGCAAGCGCTGGACAACCAGCTGAACGGCACGCTGTACAGCGCGGCAAACCTGGCGCTGTCTGTGCCGGATATTCGCAACAGCGGGCTTATTAGCAGTGACAGCGGTCTGATAATGACGGCGGACGTGCTAAGTCATTCAGGCAAAATCATCGCTGACACGCTGGATATTCAGGCGACCACGCTGAGCAGTGACGGCCTGCTTCAGGGCCGTCACGCACTGACCCTTTCCGGCGACAGCCTTTCGCAGGGGGCAAACGGACGCTGGCTGACGGCGGGTCATTTATCCCTTGATGCCAACACGCTGGTCACCGGCGGGATAACCCAGGGCAGGGATGTCTCGGTTGATGCAGACCGCTGGATCCACAGCGGATCGGCGTTGGCAACGGGCGAACTTGAAGGCACGCTCACCGCTTCCTTGAACAATAACGGCGACCTGATGAGTCAGGGGCGTTTCGCCCTGACTGCGCCGGCGCTGACGAACCATGGTCGCCTGCTTGCATCCGGCGACATGGCGCTTAGCGGTAACCAGATCAGCAGCAATGGTACGCTTCAGGGGAAAACCCTGAGCCTGACCCAGGACGATATCAGTAACCAGGGGACCATTATCGGGCTGAACGCGCTGACGCTGAACAGCGCTGGCGCATTCGCTAATACTGGCGATTTACTGAGTCAAGGTGAGCTGACTCTCTCCGCCGGCGATATCACCAACGGCGGACGAATACAGGGGCAGAACATCCTTCTTGATGGCGCCCGGCTGACTAACCACGGGGCCATCCAGAGCGCGATCGATTTAGCGCTGACCTTGAGCGATGACATCACTGCCGTTACCGGCAGTAAAATCACCGCCCTGGGCGATGCTCGCCTGACCGGTAAGGCGCTGAGTAACCAGGGATTAATCAATGCGAAAACGCTGGAGGTGGAAGGGGATTCGCTCAGCAACGACGGTGAAATCAGCGGTGTTAACGGCCTGAGCGTCACGCTGCATAGCGGCCTGCAGCAGCAGGGCAAACTGCTGACTGGCGGTAAGCTGGCGCTGAAAGCCGGTAACATCAGCAACAGCGGGCAGCTTCAGGGGGCTGATATCCAACTCAGCGCCAGTACACTGATCAACAGCGGTCGCATTCAGGGCGATAGCGCTCTGACGCTCACTCTGCTGAACGCACTCACCAACCAGACGAACGGCGTTATCCTCAGCCAGGATGCGCTCAGCATCACTGCGCCATCGCTCATGAATGACGGCACGATTCAGGGCAACGGTAAAACCACGCTCAGCGCGGCAACGCAGGCCCGCAACGACGGCAAAATTCTCTCCGGCGGTGGCCTGGTATTCACCACGCCGGACTACAGCGGCAGCGGCTGGCTACAGGCCACGAACCTGGTGCTGAACGTGGCGAAGTTTGCCAGCAGCGGTACCGTGCTGGCGGCGAACCAGGCGACGCTCACAGGTGACAGTTTGACCAACAGCGGTACCTTCCAGGCCGCACAGCTGAACGTAAACGCGCAATTCGTCAACAACGGCGGCACGCTGCTGGGTAATCAGGGGCTGAGCATCAACGCCAGCACCATCAATAATGAGAATGGCAAATTATTCAGCGGCGGTGACCTGCTGGCCGAAACGGTCTCCCTCAGCGGCGCGGGCCAGATTGTGGCGCTCGGTAACCTGGCGCTGAAGCTGGTCAACAGCTGGACGTCACAGGGGGTTGTGGCCTCGAACAAACAGCTTTCTGTCAGTACCCGGGGGGATATCACCAACAATGCCACCCTGCAGGGTGACGGCATTACCCTGGACGCGGCGGGTAAGCTGACGAATAACGGCCAGCTTACGGCAGGCGGTGGTACCGCTTCGCTTTCCGGCAGCCAGATTGCCATGAACGCCAGCGGCACTCTGCAGGCGGGCGGGGACGTCAGCCTGGCCAGCCGGGGCAGTATCATCCTCGACGGTTTTACCGGCACGGCGGGCAATCTGCTCCTGAACGCGACAGGTGCGATCGTCAACACCGCCCTGCTGTATGCGGGTAATAATCTCGCCCTTTACGCCAACAGCATCCAGAACCTGCATGGCGATATGCTGGCAGGCAATAACCTGGTGATGCAGAAAGACGCCAGCGGCGCGGCGAATGCCGAAGTGATTAATAGCTCCGGTAATATTGAGACTATTAACGGTGATATCACCATCAAGACCGGGCATTTGCTGAATACGCGGGATGGGCTAACGACAAAAACAACGCATATCGATGGTGGACAGAGTATTCCGGGGATGGGGAATTCGATGATTAACGTCGATATCAGCCAGCTTGCCGACGGTACTTATGGAATGACCAGCCGGGTGGCAGAAAGACAGGTGGGGCCATGTAACGGCCATGGAGCCTGTAACTATGTCCACTGGAATCAGTTTTACTATGCAATGTATGCCGGTTCGGCAGAGCAAAAGTTCATCAGTAGTCAGACGCGAACTGACGTTACCAGCAACGGCGGAGCATCCAGAATTGGCTCCGGCAAAAATCTCACGATCGATGCAGGCTCACTGGAGAATTTTGCCAGTAATATTTTGGCGAATAGTAATGTCAGTCTGACCGGGGGCACCCTTAATAATCAGAGTTGGCAGTCAGGTACAGTTACTGACTGGTTCGTCTATCAGTACGATTCACGCCGATATGGATACGCAGTCGAGCCGGGGGGGCGTTATCCGACGGACGGAAATAAGTATCATGATGTTATGCCTGAAAGCACGTCCATTGCGTTTACGCTTAAAGGACATGATTCAAGTACAGAGCTCGGCGAAATTTACCGCGCGGTTATTCAGGCGGGCGGCAACGTCTCAGCCAACTTCAACAGTGACATCAGCAATACCAATACGATGTCTAATGCCGACAAGATCAGCAACACCATCGTTGCCCCAAACCTGAATACGCCTTCAGCGCAAAGCATCGGTAGCGACGCGAGCCAGCAGGCGCTTGTGGAGGCTGCAACCCCGGCTATCACCGCTCCAGACTGGAAAGACAGTACCGCCAGCCAAACTATCGGCGAAGGTACCGTACTCGCCCCCGGCGGCATGGATAGCAACTACCCACTGCCTTCCGGTAATAATGGCTACTTTGTGCCGTCGACCGATCCGGACAGCCCGTATCTCATCACCGTTAACCCAAAACTCGACGGTCTGGGTCAGCTCGATCCGTCGTTGTTTGGCGACCTGTACAACCTGCTCGGCATGAACCCGGGCACGGCCCCACGTGAGACGGGTAGCCAGTATACCGATGTCAGTCAGTTCCTCGGTTCTTCGTACATGCTTGGCCGCCTCAACCTGAATCCGGACAAGGATTACCGCTTCCTTGGCGACGCGGCGTTTGATACCCGCTATGCGTCAAACTATGTACTGAACCAGACCGGGCAGCGCTACATCAATGGGCTGGGGTCAGACCTCGACCAGATGCGTTACCTGATGGACAACGCCGCCAGCGCGCAACGCGCGCTCGGTCTGACGTTTGGCGTGGCGTTGACCGCCGACCAGGTGGCGGCGCTCGACCACAGTATTCTCTGGTATGAAAGCGCCACGATTAACGGACAGACGGTGATGGTGCCAAAAGTCTATCTGTCGCCAAAAGATGTGACGGTGCAGAGCGGTAGCGTGATTAGCGGCAATAACGTGCAGTTAGCGGGCGGTAACGTTACCAACAGCGGCAGTGCTCTGCTGGCGCAGAATGGCCTTACCATCGACAGCAGCAACAGCATTAACAACCTCAACGCGGGTCTCATCCGGGCTGGCGGCGGGCTGGACCTGAGCGCGCTGGCCGATATTAACAATATCGGCTCCGTCATCAGCGGTAAGACGGTGCAGCTGGAAAGCACCGATGGCAGCATCAACAACATCACCCGTACGCAGCTGTGGAGCGTGGGCGGTGACAGCCGTCGCGAAAGTGTCCACATAAGTGGCACCGATGTCGGACAAACCGCCTCCATCAGCGCCAGCGATGGTCTTTATATGGCAGCGGCGAACGACATCAATATCACCGGCGCGAAAGTAAACGCGGGCGGCGACCTCGCCATGGATGCCGGCAATAGCATCAATATCGCCGCTAACCAGATAACCGACAGCAGCAGCCGATCAGGTGTTTGGGGCCAGAAAAACACCAGTACATCCTCCACCTCAAATCAGGGCAGCAGCATTACGGCGGGCGGTAACGCGGTAATGCAGGCGGGCAACGATCTGAACGTGACGGCGAGCGCTATCAATGCGGGTAAAACCGCGCAGCTGGTGGCGGAAAATGATCTGAACCTGAACGCGGCGGACAGCGGGCAGACCAGCCGCACGGGCGGCAGTGAAAGTCATCAGGGCAGCGCCGACAGAACAACGATTTCAGCGGGCGACAACGTAACGCTGGTTGTCGGACGGGACGTGACCAGCCAGGCGGCAGGCCTCGCGGCGGAAGGGAATGTCGGGATCCAGGCCGGGCGCGACGTTAATCTGCTGGCGGAAGAGTCTGTGACCGGCAGCAGCTCACACTCGAAAAAGAAAACCGTTATCGATGAATCCGTGCGCCAGCAGGGGACCGAAATCGCCAGCTCCGGCAACACCACCATCGTCGCCGGACGCGACGTCAACGCCGAAGCGGCGCAGGTGACCGCCAGCGGGGATATCGGCGTGGCGGCAGGCCGCGATGTGAACCTGACCACGGCGACGGAAAGTGATTACCACTACAGGGAAGAGACAAAGACCAAAAAAGGGTTCCTTAGCAAGAAAACGACTCACACCATCGAGGAAGACAGTGCGACCCGTGAAGCAGGTACCTTGCTTTCCGGCGACAGCGTCACCGTGCAGGCGGGCAACAACCTGCTGGTGAAAGGCTCCTCCGTAGTGGGCGATAACAGCGTGGCGCTCGATGCAGGTAATAACGTCGATATCGTGGCCGCGACCAACACGGATACCTCCTGGCGCTTTAAGGAAGAGAAAAAATCCGGCCTGATGGGCACCGGGGGTATCGGGATCAGTATCGGCAGTAGCAAGACTACCCACGATTTACGCGAGGCGGGCACCACGCAAAGCCAGAGCTTCAGCACCGTCGGATCTACGGGCGGTAACGTGGTTATCGCTGCCGGAAACCAGGCGCACATCGGCGGCGCAGACCTGATTGCCGGGAAGGACATGAGTCTCAGCGGCAGTAGCGTCATCATCGACCCGGGCCACGACAAACGTACCCGCGATGAAACTTTCGAGCAGAAGAAAAGTGGGCTGACGCTGGCGCTTTCGGGCACTGTCGGCAGCGCGATTAATAATGCGGTTACGGCGGCACAGGATACCAAAGAGGAAAGTGACGGACGGCTCAAAGCGCTTCAGGCCACTAAAACTGTGCTCTCCGGTGTGCAGGCCGGACAGGCGGCTGAGGCGGCTGACCTGACGGCCGACCCGAACGCGATGGGCGTCAGCCTCTCGCTGACCACGCAGAAATCCAAATCGCAGCAGCACGCTGAGAGCGATACGATAACGGGCAGCACGCTGAATGCAGGCAACAATCTCTCCATTACCGCGAATGGAAAAGGTAAGGGCCCGAACAGCGGCGATATCGTTATTGCCGGAAGCCAGGTGAAAGCGGGCGGCGACACGCTGCTGGACGCCAAGCATGACGTCATTCTCAGTGGGGCTGCTAACACTCAACAGTCCAGCGGCAAGAACAGCAGCAGCGGAGGCGGTGTCGGCGTAAGTATTGGTGCAGGCAAAGGCGCCGGTATCAGCGTGTTTGCCAATGTCAACGCAGCCAATGGCAAAGATAAAGGTAACGGTACCGACTGGACTGAAACCACTATCGACAGCGGCAAGACCGTCACCATTAAGAGCGAGAATGACACCGTGCTCAATGGGGCACAGGTTAGCGGCAATAAAATTGTCGCCAATGTGGGGCACGACCTGCTGATGAGCAGCCAGCAGGACAGCAACAAATACGACAGCAAGCAGAGCAGCGTGGCGGCGGGCGGCAGCTTCACCTTCGGCAGCATGACGGGCTCCGGCTATATCTCTGCCTCCCAGGACAAGATGAAGAGCCGCTTTGACTCTGTTGCCGAACAAACCGGGATGTTCGCCGGTGATGGCGGCTTTGATATCACCGCGGGCAACCATACCCAACTGGATGGCGCAGTGATTGCCTCCACGGCCACGGCGGACAAAAACAGCCTCGATACCGGTACGCTGGGCTTCAGCGACCTGCACAACGAAGCGGACTTCAAAACCCAGCACTCAGGCATCAGCATCAGCGGCGCGGGCAGCTTCGGCGACCAGTTCAAGGGCAATATGCCGGGTGGGATGATTGCGGCGGCGGGCAACAGTGGGCATGCCGAAGGCACGACTCAGGCCGCTGTGGCTGACGGCACCATCATCATTCGCGACAAGGATAATCAGAAGCAGGATGTGGCGAACCTGAGCCGCGACACCAAACATGCCAACGACAGCATCAGCCCGATCTTCGACAAGGAGAAGGAGCAGAACCGTCTGAAGGAAATCGGGATGATCAGCGATATCGGCGGTCAGGTGGCGGATATCGCGCGGACGCAGGGTGAGCTGAGTGCGCTGAAGGCTGCGCAGGATAAATACGGGCCTGTTCCTGCGGATGCGACGGAAGAACAGCGGCAGGCATATCTGGCAAAACTGCGTGATACGCCGGAATACAAAAAGGAACAGGAAAAGTATGGCACCGGCAGCGACATTCAGCGCGGCATCCAGGCAGCAACTGCAGCGCTTCAGGGGCTCGCGGGCGGTAATTTAGCGGGTGCACTGGCGGGGGCTTCGGCTCCGGAACTGGCGCATCTGCTGAAATCGACAGAAGATAACCCTGCTGTCAATGCCATAGCACACGCGATCCTTGGTGGCGCGGTTGCTGCGCTTCAGGGAAATAGTGCGGCAGCGGGCGCGATTGGTGCAGGGGGCGGAGAGCTGGCGGCACGTGCTATTGCCAATATGCTCTACCCTAATGTAGATAAACTTTCTGAAGAACAGAAGCAGACAGTCAGTGCGCTGGCAAGCATATCTGCGGGTATGGCTGGAGGGATCGCTACAGGGAATACAGTTGGGGCCGCGACGGGTGCCGGTGCCGGGAAGAATGCGGTTGAGAATAACTATCTGAGCCGTGATGAGGCCGCCGAGAAGGCTTCGCTGGAATACAAGCTGAAAAATGGCTTGCTATCCGGCGATGATAAAACTAAAGCTGAAGCGCGGCTTGGCCAGCTTGATGAAACAGATAAAGCGCGTGATGCAGCGATAGCGGCGGCATGTCCGCCGGGAAGCAAGAGCAGTGGTGCCTGTGGCGCACTAGTTGGCCCGGCGCAAAAAGCGCTGGCCGAGTATGGCGAAAACGTTACTTACTCGTTGTTGTATAAAGACCTGTATCCGCAGGATACGAAGAACCTGGAAACGGTGCTTCAGGGACTGGATGCCGGCAGTATCACCCGCGATCAGGCTATCACCGAGATAGCGAAAGCGTCAGGGGTAAGCTGGGAAACAGCGGCAGAACGTTATGATACGGCGCTACAAACACAGGCTATTGTCGGAGCGATTGCAGGGTTCAAAGGGATTGGTTCAGTAAGTAAAACTGTTGTCGTTGAAGTAGCCTCTGGTGAAAAAGTCAGTATGGCAACGAAAGGGAAAGTTACTGAAGTGACTTATCCCGATGGACTCAGCTTTAAAATTGAACAGCCTGAACATCTGTCTCAACTTGCAGGCTACTCACAGAAAAAAGGGATCACAGGTGCACATAATGCGGACGCTTTTTATTCAACTGTAAGTGAAAAAGGAGTAAAAATCGTAGGTGAATCTCAAACTGGTGTGAAGGGAATAACAGAAATTCAGTATCAGATACCTGCGTATGATCGTGCTGGTAACGTGATTGGTTATAAAGAAAAACCACTCACTAAAACTATCTATGATCCCAAAGTATTTTCGGAGCAGAAAATTCTTGATTTAGGTCAGCAGGCGGCTGCTAATGGGTACAAAGCAGCTCTGGCCTCAGGGGCAAGAGAATACACGGCAAATGCTGGCGGAGTGAATTTTAGAGTCTATCTTGACCCTAAAACAGGAACAATAGAGAATTTCTTCCCGGTGACAGTAAAATGAATGAATATATTTTTACACATATAGACTATGACAACGATCCAGAATGGGCTATTAAGGATTTTTTTAACTCAATAAATCTTTATGGAAAATTTATATTTGGAATTCAATATGTTGTAAATAAAATTGGTTTTGTAATCGACGAAACTTATTGCACTTTTCCTGATTGGGAAGATCCAGATCCTGAATGTCATTTTAAAGGGATAATATTTGGTGTCTGGGGAGGAGAAATTATTGTTCCTGAGCCAATAGGATTTAAATATGTTCGTCTGGCCTGTGAAAAATATCTTCAGTTACACCCTGAAGATACTGAAAAAGTAAACGAGTTACTGGCTAAAATCCCATCCTGAGTAAAGATCCCGGCCCCAGCGCCGGGATCGTTTTATTAGCCATCAGCCTTACCCAAAATGCCCGTTCCCGCGCTTGATCAGCGGCACATCTCCGGTGTCGTTCAGCGCCCCGGAGATGCCTTGAACCACTGGGTTAATTTGGGTCGGTTGACGCTGGCAACGCTTAAGCCCTCGGCGCAGCCGTACAGCTCGCGAGTGTTCTGGGTGGTGATAACGATGCAGTCGGGCATAACCTCACCCCCACCTCACCCCCACCTCACCCCTACTGCACTGGCTGCGCGCGGCTCGCAGCCGCAGTGCTCCTTGCTCGTTCCCGTGCTCGCCATCTCCGCCCCGTGCGGCCCCGCCGAGGGCCTCCCTGCTTAAACCTTTGCATGCGAACCCGGTCCAGTAAGGAAACAGGTAATGGCAGAAGCTGACGCCGCTGCTATGATGCGGGAGTTACAGGTACAGACACCACGGCGGGGCGGTAGCGTGTCGTGGGGCAAAAACGCGTACCCTAATGTAGATAAACTTTCTGAAGAACAGAAGCAGACAGTCAGTGCGCTGGCGAGCATATCTGCGGGTATGGCTGGAGGGATCGCTACAGGGAATACAGCTGGAGCAGCGACGGGTGCCGGTGCCGGGAAGAATGCGGTGGAGAATAACTTTTTGAGTGATAAGGACATCACGACTTTCACCGAAAAGTATGCGAATGCGAAAACGGATGCTGAGAGAGAGCAGCTTCTGTCTGACCTGAAAAAACTGGATGCAGATAAGCAAAAACAAGCCCTTGCTACAGCTATTCCGGTTAACGAGCAGAAAGCAGAGCTGGAAAAACTGAAAGTACTGCAAGCTTCACCTGACTGTAATGCTCAATGCCAGCAACTGGTTGCTTATTCAATCTCTGAACTGGAGCCAGTAGCGAATAATACAGAACTGCATAAAAACAACCTGAGCAAAGCGGTTCTTGCGTCGGTGATTGTGGCGTTTACACTAGATAAACCATCATCAGGAAACGGAAAGGCTTCTCAGGGAACAGCAGCTACGGGTAAGTCTGGTACGTCAGCTATTGATAGTATTGTTAAGGGAGGTGAACAGGCGGGGAAAAATCTTGCTAAAAGCGAAACTGCACTTCTTAATGATGCCAGCAAGCAATTAGATAAATATGTAAATTCTTTTGCGGGTAGCAAGTACAAACCAGCGACAGCAATTGGTGCCGTTGATCCTCTAACAGGAAAAATAGTGACGACATCTAATGGCGCTGTACCTACCGTAGTTGCTCCAGAGTTGCAGGCCTATGCTGATAAGTTAGGCGGGTTGGGAGTAAAAACTGTGTGTGGAAAAACATTAGGCCGTTGTGCGGAGTTTAGAGCAGCAAATGAGCTTTTATTGTCAAATCCAAGTTTAAAACTTAAAGATATTCAGTTCACTCCTGCGATTCGACCAAGAACCGGAGAAGTGGTTCCTCGTTGTGAAAACTGTAAAAACATCTTTGGTGCTGAATAATGATGTATATGGATGATGATTTTTTAGAAAATGATTTGGACTGGTTTTTATCCGGTCAGGATGGCTTTTTAGCTCACTTTGCAACTGGTGGGAAAGGCCCAGTTCCAGATAAAATTAAAGAATCTATTGATAATTATGAATTAATTTATGATTACTTCTATTCTCTGGAGCCTTTATCTGACGTCGAGGTTATTGAATACAATCTTCCTGATTTTTCAGATGAGGAACAGCGCTCTCGCTATTTGAAGTCATTCATAGAAATGTCACGTAAAGGATTATTTAGTTATGACTATAGGAATGGCGAGTATAAGTTAATATCAAAACCTCTATACCCGTTGAGATATAGTGTATTACCAGATGATATAAAAGGAGTTATTTATATCTCACCTGAAAATATCTCATGAGTGGAATAAGCTGGCTATATAACATGACGATCCCGGCCCCAGCGCCGGGATCGTGTTATCAGCGGCTATGCTCCCGAAAAATGTCCCTTGCCACGCTTGATCACCGGCAGATCGCCGGTGTCGTTAAGCGCGCCGGGGAAGGTCTTCAGCCACTGAAGCATCTTTGCCCGGTTGACGCCCGCGACGCTTAAGCCTTCGGCGCAGCCGTACAGCTCGCGGGTGTTCTGGGCGGTAATGATGATGCAGTCCGGCGTCACCCGGGTCCGGAGCGGCATCCCGTCAGTAAATCCCGCCTGCGGTATCCACTCGCCGCGCAAAAATATCGCGTTATGCACGGCCCGGCTGTCCTGGGAATCCAGGAAAAACCGTCTTTCCTCAAAGCTGGTCAGCAGACAAGGTTGTCCATGTTGTGGGCGACATAGCTACTTCACCCGATACTCAATGGTTTGCCCAGACAGGAACTGGCGGAGCGTATACAAACGCAGGAAGACCGGCAAGATGGGTTGCTTGGGAAGAACGAGGTGGTGTTAGAGTTCGTGTGGTATACGAGCCAGCTAGTGGTAAAATAGTAACGGCGTTCCCGGATAGTAATCCGACTCCTCCAACTTTAAAACCTATTTAGAAATAGTGTGGGTGTAATGGATATTAATGACAAAATTAGATCATTAGGTGAAGGATTAAAGGATCGGCTGGAACCTTCGTTAGTTGACTTTGCTCTTGATTATATTGGGTTCTCAGAGAATGTATTAGCGTTCGAAACGCTATGTGATCACATCGCTGATCATGATGTTGTGATCAGTAAAGATGAGTACACACAGGTGCTTAAAATAGCGAATGATCTTGGTCTGGAAATAGATAGTAGGTATACATATATAAATCCAGAAAAATAATAACCTTAAATCTATAAATAATCCCGGCCACCACGCCGGGATCTTTTTACCCGTCAGCCCCTGACTGGCTCGATCACCAGTCGTCCCTGTTCCATGCTGACCATCACCGGCGTATCGGTGCTGAATCCCGCTTCTGCCAGCTAGTTGCCGTTCAGGCGCCGGCTGGGGCTAAGGAAGAGAAAAAATCCGGTCTGATGGGCACCGGCGGTATCGGGATCAGTATCGGCAGTAGCAAAGCTACCCACGATTTACGCGAGGCGGGCACCACGCAGAGCCAGAGCTTCAGCACCATCGGATCTACGGGCGGTAACGTGGTTATCGCTGCCGGAAACCAGGCGCACATCGGCGGCGCAGACCTGATTGCCTCCACGGCCACGGCGGACAAAAACAGCCTCGATACCGGTACGCTGGGCTTCAGCGACCTGCACAACGAAGCGGACTTCAAAACCCAGCACTCAGGCATCAGTATCAGCGGCGCGGGCAGCTTCGGTGACCAGTTCAAGGGCAATATGCCGGGCGGGATGATTGCGGCGGCGGGCAACAGTGGGCATGCCGAAGGCACGACTCAGGCCGCTGTGGCTGACGGCACCATCATCATTCGCGACAAGGATAATCAGAAGCAGGATGTGGCGAACCTGAGCCGCGACACCGAACATGCCAACGACAGCATCAGCCCGATCTTCGACAAGGAGAAGGAGCAGAACCGTCTGAAGGAAATCGGGATGATCAGCGATATCGGCGGTCAGGTGGCGGATATCGCGCGGACGCAGGGGGAGCTGAGTGCGCTGAAGGCTGCGCAGGATAAATACGGGCCTGTTCCTGCGGATGCGACGGAAGAACAGCGGCAGGCATATCTGGCAAAACTGCGTGATACGCCGGAATACAAAAAGGAACAGGAAAAGTATGGCACCGGCAGCGACATTCAGCGCGGCATCCAGGCAGCAACTGCAGCGCTTCAGGGGCTCGCGGGCGGTAATTTAGCGGGTGCACTGGCGGGGGCTTCGGCTCCGGAACTGGCAAACTTCATAGGGCACAATGCTGGAATTAATGATAACGATGCAGCGAAAGCCATTGCTCATGCCATTCTCGGCGGCGTGACTGCGGCTCTTCAGGGGAATAATACCGCAGCAGGTGCCGTCGGTGCTGTGAGCGGTGAACTTATCGCAGGTGCAATCGCGAAGGTTTTATATCCGGATGTGAAAGACCTGTCGAAGCTGACCGAGGACCAGAAGCAGACGCTAAGTACGCTGGCAAGTATCTCAGCAGGCATGGCGGGTGGTATTGCAGGTGGGAATACTGCGGGTGTGGCTACCGGAGCGGCTGCCGGGAAGAATGCTGTTGAGAATAATCTTCTGGGTGGTAACGAAGATACCCAGACGAAGTTCGTGCAGGAACATAGTAAGAATATAGCGTCCTGTAGAACGGATCCGGGTTCAGCATCCTGCCAGAAAGGTCTGGCGATGAATGATGCGCTGATGGTGGCGCTTCCGGCGGGTCTTGGCGGTGGAGTACTGGCAGCAGCAACGCCGGAAATAGCGGCGGCAGCGAGAGCAGTAATAGCGGCCTGCACAAGTAATGCCGTCCTGTGCCTGAATAATGCCGGGATAATGGCCTCGGAAGCGATAGTGCCGGGCGGTGTGGGGGCAGGCGGTGCGATAGGTATCGGCAAGACAGTTGCTGAAGTGACAACGGCGAAGGCAATAGCCAGTACGATTAAGGATAATGTTGCAGCCAGTCAGGCGGCCAGAGCATCATCGAATTTTGGGCAATACAGCAAAGCTGAAGGGACAGTTCAGGAAAGCTTGGGTATTTGGCCGCCTAATCGTGGAGCTTATGGTCCAATAGAGAATGTAACGTTGCCAACAGGAACAATGATTGATCGATATGGATATCCTGGAGGTAGTTTTGTATCTCCATTAGGAGTTCCTTTTGAACAAAGAGCTCTTCCATCTTCATATGAAACTACAAAGCCATATTTTCAATATGAGATTCTGAAGCCTATAGATGATGTCTCTCAGGGGAAAATCTTGCCTTGGTTTGGGCAGAAAGGGCAAGGTACGCAGTATGAGTTACCAAAACCTGTTCAATGGTATTTGGATAACGACTATATGAAAAAGGCAGATAAATGACTAAAAAAGAACTTGAAAACCAATTGGATATTCTTGGTGTCCATCCTAATAGTTACTCATTGGGAACGTTGAAAAATAGCGATTGTTTATGTGTTATTCACGAAGATACACAATGGAATGTTTATTACGTTGAAAGGGATCAGCCATCACTTATTTCTTCGTTTCTATTGGAAGAAAAAGCCTACGATTTTGTGTTAGAGCAATTTAAAAAGTGGCTTTCATAAGCGTATAGTAAAAATTTCGTCCGTAGTTGGGCAGAATTTTTACTTTTATCAGCCATTTAGTCGCAGGACGGATCACCAGTTGCCCGTGTTCAACAGGCACACTAACCAACGAATCGGTGCAAAATCCGGCTTCTGCCAGCCACTTATCGTTCAGGCGTAGTCGTTGTCTGAGGCCGCGGGAATAGTAGGTAATCTTGTAAGACAGGCTCTTTAACAGTTTTGGAGAAAAGTGGCTTACGGGGAGCAAAACCGCGTATCGGGGCGTTGCGTCCGGTTCAACGGAATGCACCGGAAAAATGTGTTGTAACCTGCTGAGAGTACAGGGGAAATGCTGTTGCGGCGGCAGACTTCGCAACGGACAAAGTTGTTGTTGAGAATAACTCGCTGAGCAAGGATAAGATCTTTGACATAAACCCGATGCTGAAAGTCGGGATTGAAGGTGCAGATGGCGATCCACTGAAAGTCGGTGGTGGGATTGTAAGCACATCTGTTTAACTTCCACGCGCTTTTTTAGGTTTCCGATTTTTCAGCTATTAGCCGGTACCCTTCTATCCAGGTGCAGTTCAGGCATAGGATAGCGCTGCAGGACAGCGACCACTACGACAGTACGCAGAACAGCGTCAGCAGTGGTCTGACTTGCAGCTAACTTGCTGATATCTTTTTTACTCATGATATTACTTTCAGAAAATCCCGGTCATCGTGCCAGCATTTTACTTTATACACCCGTCAGTTACTGCTCTATCGCTGTGGCCTGTTGTTCCGCTTGATAATACCTCCTCAACACACTGCATAAATACCCGCATTGCCGGGCTGACCACTTTACCGGCGTGATGGGCGCATATCGCGTTAATAGTGAGTGGAATATCGCTGAACGGGAGTTCAACCAGCGTACCGCGCTTAAGCTCTTCCTCAACGGTGAAACGTGGCAGATAGCTGACGCCAAGATTGCTCGCCACGCACTGCTTAATACTTTCGATACTCCAGAGCTCAATGGTATTTTCCAGGGTAATAGCGCGCTGGCGCAGCGTGCTTTCAAAAATTTGCCGAAATACGCACTGTGACTCATTGATAACAAAGCTCAGCGGAATATGTTGCCCGCAGTGGGTAAAATCGACCGCCGGATGCTGCGGCGAGGCGACCAGCGTCAGCGACTGCTGGCCAAAGCTTTTCATGGTTAACGCGTCATCGTTGCCAACCCGATAAAACACGCCCAAATCGGCGCTATCGTTGAGTAGTGCGTCGCGGATGACATAACAGTTGAGCGACTGCAGCGATAAGCGTACCTGCGGGGCCCGTTGTTTAAAGCGCTGTAGCACCTGCGGCATTTTATAGGCCAGCAGGGTTTCCCCACAGGCAACGCGCAGCTCGCCAGCCGGTTCTCCATCTTCACGAGCCGCCTCACGAATAGTTTCCATCACCCTCGCCAGTTCATGGACGTGCGGCAGCACCTTTTTACCGGATTCGGTCAGGCACATGCGGCGGCCAATTTTTTCAAACAGCTGAACGGCAAGCTCTTGCTCAAGCTGTTGAATATGAAAGGTCACCGTGGATTGCGTACAGCATAGCTTTTGCGCCGCGCGTAAAAACGAGCCTTCTTCCACTACCGTTTTGAGAGTAATAAAACGCCGCAGATCCATATCGCCACCAACTATCGAAAACATCGAATTCAGAATCAAAAAACATTCATTTTTTTAAATGAATGGCATCGGGTACTGTCTGCCAAAACGAAGGAGAAGACAAGTGACCCCAGCTTTGATTAGTGCTTTTTTGACTTATACCCTGATAACCGCGCTGACTCCCGGCCCTAATAATATTCTTGCCCTCAGCAGCGTCACCTCCCATGGCTTACGCCGCAGCCTGCGGGTGCTGGCGGGGATGAGCGTCGGTTTTATTATCACCATGCTGATTTGCGCGGCGTTAACCTTTTCGCTGGTGGAACTCGACTCGCGATTTACCCGGATATTGGGATGGATTGGCGCGGCGTATATCCTGTGGCTGGCCTGGCAGATAGCCAAAAGCAAACCGGGGGCAGGCGCGCTGAGTACAGAGCCGGTGGGGTTCTGGGCGAGCCTGGGGCTGCAGTTCGTCAACGTAAAAATTATTCTGTATGGCATCACCGCGCTCTCTACCTTTGTCCTGCCCGTTACCCGCGAGCCGGTTTGGCTCATCAGCGTGAGTCTGCTGCTGGCGGCGATTGGCGCGCTGGGAAACCTGTGCTGGGCGCTGGCGGGGCATCTGTTTCAGCGCCTGTTTTTGCTGTACGGGCGCCAACTGAACTGGGGGCTGGCAGCGTTATTGGTCTACTGCGCTTTGCGGATCGTGGTGGAATAAAAAGGGAGCGCAGCGGCTCCCGAAAAGTGTTTAGCCGATCGTGAAAGGATCGGCATCCTGCCAGGCCGGAAATTTCTCGCGATACTCCTGCAGCGCGGCCAACGACAGATCGGCATCGAGCCGCGTCGCCTGATGCGGTTCGGCGGTAGCAATAATCTCTCCCTGCGGGCTGATGATACGGCTATCGCCCCGATAGTGATGGCCGTTTCCATCAGTGCCGACGCGGTTGCAGCCGGCGACGTAGGCCTGGTTTTCAATTGCTCTGGCGACCAGCAGCGATTGCCAGTGCAGCGAACGCGGGGCAGGCCAGTTAGCAACATACAGCGCCAGGTCGTAATCGTTGTGGTTACGCGACCATACCGGGAAGCGCAGGTCATAGCACACCAGTGGCAGAATCCGCCAGCCGCGCCATTCAAAGACCACTCGTTCAGTACCTGCCTCATAATGGTGGTGCTCATCCGCCATGCGGAACAGGTGACGCTTATCGTAAAAGTGCGTTTTACCGCCGGGCTCTACCAGCAGAAAACGGTTCACCGGGCCGCGTTCGGTCTGCAAGGCCGCGCTACCGGCAATCAGCGCGTTGGTCTGCTCCGCTTTCGCCAGCATCCACTCAACGACCTCTCCCTGCGGCATCGATTGTTTCGCCGCTTCCATGGCAAATCCGGTAGTAAACATCTCAGGCAGCACAATAATGTCGCGCCCGCTCACTTCTTCCAGTTGACGATCGAAATGGCGCAGGTTGGCGGGACCATCCATCCACACCAGCGGTTGCTGCAACAGCGTAATTTTCAAGCCAGGCACAGTGGTGAACTCCATTATGAAGAGGGCATTAAGCTAATTTTAATACCATATCAGCAGCCGGAGGCGGCATGGAATATTTTGTTAAAAAAATGCTATCTACGGCGAGTAACGGCAAAAGAAAAGGCGGGGAAATTCCCCGCCTTTGTCGTGATGTGCAGTATTGCTTTTATTATGCCGCTTCAATCTTGCGGATTTTTTCCGGCAGCTTTACCGGTTTGGTCGCCAGTTCATCCGCCGCGAAATCATCAACGTTAATACTGCGCAGACGGCTGGTTTCCGCACGGGTCAGGATTGCGGCTTCTTCCTGATTAATTAACCCTTTCGCCAGCGCATTAGTGGCCAGCTCATCCAGGCGGGTGAACGGCAGATTTTTACCCAGCTCTTTGCAGATGCGCTGGTGGATTGGATCCGCCGCCATCACATCCAGCAGCGCCTCTTCCAGCAGGCCAACCGGGTTATGTTCGCTTGGCGTCAGGTACTGACCGCGACCGATACGAGAGCGGGTCGCGCTCGGAACCTGCAGGATTTTCGCCACTTTATGATCCAGCTTATCGGACGGCGCATTGTAGTGACGGCCGGTCGGGAAGATGGCGAGACGCAGCGCGCCGGCGACAAAGCGGTTCGGGAAGTTCTTCAGCAGGTCATCGATAGCCTGCTCCGCCTGATACAGCGCATCCTGCACGCCCCAATGGACCAGCGGCAGATCCGCTTCATTACGGCCTTCATCGTCATAACGTTTCAGCACCGCCGATGCCAGGTAAAGCTGGCTCAGCACGTCGCCGAGACGCGCGGAGATACGTTCGCGACGCTTCAGGCTGCCGCCCAGTACCGCCATTGATACATCCGACAGCAGGGCCAGGTTGGCGCTCAGGCGGTTCATGTGCTGATAGTAGCGGCGCGTGGTGTCACGGGTCGGCGCGCTGCTGGTGCGGCCGCGAGTCAGGCCCAGCCAGAAGCTGCGTACTTTGTTGCTACCAACGTGGCCGATATGTTTAAACAGCAGCTTGTCGAAGGCGTTAACGTCATTGTTCTGTGCGGCGGCCATTTCATCCAGGACATACGGATGGCAGCGAATCGCCCCCTGACCAAAGATCATCATGCTGCGGGTGAGGATATTCGCCCCTTCAACGGTAATGGCGATCGGCGCACCCTGATAAGCGCGGGCAAGGAAGTTGCCTTCGCCCAGCATGATGCCTTTACCGCCGGTAATATCCATAGCGTCAATGATTGAACGCTGGCCGCGGTGGGTACAATGATATTTAACGATTGCCGACAGCACCGCCGGCTTCTCACCAAGCATAATACCGTAGGTAATCAGCGAAGCGGCGGCGTCCATTACGTAGGCGTTGCCTGCGATACGCGCCAGCGGCTCTTCGATACCTTCCATTTTACCAATCGAGATTTTGAACTGACGGCGAATGTGGGCGTAGGCGCCGGTCGCCATAGCGACGGATTTCAGGCCGCCGGTGGCGTTGGACGGCAGAGTAATACCGCGACCCACGGACAGGCACTCAACCAGCATGCGCCAGCCCTGGCCGGCCATGCTTGGGCCGCCGATGATGTAATCGATCGGTACGAAAATATCTTTACCGCGAGTGGGGCCGTTCTGGAACGGTACGTTCAGCGGGAAGTGACGACGGCCAATTTCCACGCCCGGCGTTGAGGTGGGGATCAGCGCGCAGGTGATACCGAGCTCTTCCTCGCCGCCCAGCAGACGGTCCGGGTCAGAGAGTTTGAAAGCCAGGCCCAGCACGGTGGCGATTGGCGCGAGGGTGATATAGCGCTTGTTCCAGGTCAGGCGCATCCCCAGCACCTGCTGACCCTGCCAGTCGCCCATACAGACTACGCCGGTATCCGGGATCGCGCCGGCGTCGGAGCCCGCTTCCGGGCTGGTCAACGCGAAGCATGGGATCTCCTGACCACGCGCCAGGCGCGGCAGGTAGTGATTTTTCTGCTCTTCAGTACCGTAATGTTGCAGCAGTTCGCCCGGCCCTAACGAGTTAGGCACGCCGACGGTGATCGCCAGGATCCCGGAAACGCCGGACAGCTTTTGCAGCACGCGAGACTGGGCATAGGCGGAAAACTCCAGCCCGCCGTACTCTTTCTTAATGATCATCGCGAAGAAGCGATGCTCTTTCAGGTACGCCCACAGCTCCGGCGGCAGATCCGCCATCTCATGGGTAATTTCGAAGTCGTTCGCCATGCGGCAGGCTTCTTCTACCGGGCCGTCGATGAAAGCCTGCTCTTCGGCGGTGAGGCGCGGCTGCGGATAGTTATGCAGCTTGTGCCAGTCCGGATTGCCGCGGAACAGATCGCCTTCCCACCAGGTGGTACCGGCATCAATGGCTTCTTTCTCCGTACGCGACATCGGCGGCATGACTTTACGGAAAGCGCGGAACGCCGGGGCGGAGAAAAGCGATTTACGCATCGGCGCAAAGTTGAACGGCAGCAGGATAATCGCCAGCGGCAGCAGCAGCCAGATATTCCATAGCCCCGCCACGCTGAGCGCCGCGGTCCAGGCGAGCAAAATCACGCTGCTGAGAAGCAGGCTGACTCGGTGATAGAAGAGCACGCCGAGTAACACTACGGTTGCAACAATACTCAAAATCATCATAGAGAAATGCTCCCTTATCTTGTAGGAGGTCTGACCACTTGTGATGTATTGGTTGTAGTGGATGTAATTTGTTTTAGCAATGTGTTTACAAAATAATTACAACCTTGCTCACATTGTTGGCTGGAAAAGCGGCACGTAAAATCAAAAGGACGGGGGATAACGTCGCCTGCTGCTTCTCGCTTCGGCGGCTATCCGGTACACTGCCAGGGTTATTCCAACCAATACTGAAGGATTATCCTCATGTACCAGGATCTTATTCGTAACGAACTGAACGAAGCCGCGGAAACGCTGGCCAACTTTCTGCAGGACGAGGCCAACATTCATGCTATCCAGCGCGCGGCGGTACTGCTGGCGGATAGCTTCAAAGCTGGCGGTAAAGTGCTTTCCTGCGGCAACGGCGGTTCTCATTGCGATGCGATGCATTTTGCGGAAGAGCTGACCGGGCGTTATCGCGAGAACCGCCCTGGTTATCCGGCGATCGCTATCTCTGACGTCAGCCATCTGTCCTGCGTGAGTAATGATTTTGGCTATGAGTATGTCTTCTCACGTTACGTTGAATCGGTTGGCCGCGCAGGCGATGTTCTGCTGGGGATCTCCACCTCCGGCAACTCCGGCAACGTGATCAAAGCGATTGAAGCCGCTCGCGCGCAGGGAATGAAAGTGATCACCCTGACCGGTAAAGACGGCGGCAAAATGGCGGGTTCCGCCGATGTGGAAATCCGCGTACCGCATTTCGGTTACGCCGATCGCATTCAGGAGATTCACATTAAGGTGATTCATATTCTGATTATGTTGATCGAAAAAGAGATGGTTAAAGCTTAAAAGGCTATTTTGTTAGCCATTTTGAACCCGGCCAGTGCTCAGACAAAACTCACCGAGTTTTGAACGCCCTTCAGGGCGGCCCGAAGGGGGAGCGTAGCGAATCATCCTCACGTACATGAAGTACGCTCCGGTTTTTGCGCGCTGGCCGTGTCCAAACTGACTGCACCAATAACGCCTTTTATGTTTCAGTAAGTTGTATGAGGTGATCTATGTGCGAATTGCTCGGGATGAGCGCCAATGTGCCGACCGATATCTGTTTTAGCTTCTCCGGGCTGGTTCAGCGCGGGGGCGGCACCGGGCCGCATAAAGACGGCTGGGGCATTACCTTTTACGAAGGGAAAGGGTGTCGCACATTTAAAGATCCGCAGCCGAGCTTTCAGTCGCCGATAGCCAAACTGGTACAGGATTATCCCATCAAATCCTGTTCCGTCATTGCCCATATCCGTCAGGCCAACCGCGGCGAGGTGGCGCTGGAGAACACCCATCCGTTCACCCGCGAACTGTGGGGCCGTCACTGGACCTACGCCCATAACGGCCAGCTCAAAGGCTATAAATCGCTGAAGACCGGAAATTTCCGCCCGGTGGGCGAGACCGACAGCGAAACGGCTTTCTGCTGGCTGCTGCACCGTTTAACCGAGCGCTATCCGCGCACGCCTGGCAATATGGTCGGCGTGTTTAAGTACATCGCGACGCTGGCGGGCGAAATGCGCGAGAAGGGCGTGTTTAATATGCTGTTATCGGACGGGCGCTATGTAATGGCGTACTGTTCAACCAACCTGTACTGGATCACCCGTCGGGCGCCGTTTGGCGTGGCGAAGCTGCTGGATCAGGATGTGGAAATTGATTTTCAACGTGAGACCACACCAAATGATGTGGTCTCCGTTATCGCCACTCAGCCGCTGACCGGCAATGAGGCCTGGAATAAAATCATGCCAGGCGAGTGGGCGTTATTTTGCCTCGGGGAGCGTATAGTTTGAGGCCAGCTGCGGCTGGATAACCTCGTGGCTGAGCGGCTTGCTGACGATATAGCGGCCATCCATCACCGAAACCACCGGCGGTTTGTGGGTCTGCTGGAAGTAGTCATAGCCTGGCTTCAGCTGCTTCCAGAAATCCGCATAGTACGAGAACTTATGTCGCGCCATGTTGGCATCGGTCATGCGGAACGGATAGATGCTGACCTGCACGCTTGGCTGGCCAAATACCAGCGCGCCGGTGACAAACTGGAAGATCTCGTCAATGCCGGTATCGGTCATCGCGTAGCAGCCGACGGAAACGCAGGCGCCGTGGATCATCAGGTATTTACCTTCATAGCCGTGCGCGCGATCGTAGGCATTCGGGAAGCCGATATTGATCGCTTTATAAAAGCGGCTGTCTGGTTTTAGCTGACTGCGCGAGACGTTATAAAATCCTTCCGGACTTTTGAAATCGCCCTGGCGTTGCTTCGGCCCGAGGCCGCCGGAGTAGTTACAGATCCGGTAGCTATCGAGAAGCTGGTAGGTTTCGCCCATTTTGACGTAGAGATCGAGCATCCGCTCTTCTTTGAAGATCTCAATATAAACGGGGGAGCCCATTAACTGCTGTTTATATTCTTTGCTAACCGGCGTTGTCGGGCTGTTACTGCTGAGTAACCCAGCAAATGACACGCACGGCAACAGAAGCATCGCAATAAAGAATGCGATTTTGCGCATACTGCTTGTTCCTTGATAAAACAAAAAACCACATGCCAGGACGGCAAGAGATACCCGAAATCAGAGTTTTCTGGATTTAGAGCGCTCACATTAGCATCACGGCAGTTTTTCGCAAGCACGGTGTGGCTGCGTTTACAATTTAATGTTCCTTTATAGCGAATATTGCCGCAAAGCGCAGTGAGAACTTTGCGCAATAGCTCGCATTTTAGAAGCACTTATTGGCGCTTTTCCTACTTCTGCCACTCACAAAATGTTACACTCCCGCCGTTTATGACCAGGGTAAGAAAGGATGCTTCTCTCCCGTCTTGTGCCCCCGTGGCACCGCTATTCCTTTCTTATTCTGATATTCCATCAATAATGCTGGCCTCGGCTTGAGCCGGGGTTTAGGTTACGGATACCTGCTAACGATATGATTAAAATCACGAAAGGGCTGGATTTGCCCATAGCTGGCATGCCATTACAGCAGATCTCGCCCCGGCCTGCGGTGAAACGCGTCGCGCTGCTCGGCGAGGAGTACGTCGGCATGCGCCCCTCGATGGCCGTGAGCGAAGGCGATCGGGTGCAAAAAGGCCAGGTGCTGTTCGAAGATAAAAAGAACGCCGGGGTACGTTTTACCGCGCCAGCCAGTGGGGTGGTCAGCGCCATTCATCGCGGCGAGCGCCGGGTGCTGCAATCGGTGGTGATTGATATCGACGGCAGCAATGAGGCGGTGTCGTTTACCCGCTATGCATTAGAAGATCTTAATGATTTGCCACGGGAAGCGGTGCAGCAACAGCTGCTGGAATCCGGGCAGTGGACGGCGTTTCGTACCCGTCCTTTCAGCAAAATTCCCGCGCCGGGTAGCGTTCCGGCGGCTATTTTCGTCACTGCTATCGATACCAACCCGCTGGCGGCTGAACCGCAGCCGATTATCCTGGCCCAGCGTGAAGCCTTCGACGCCGGTCTGACGGTGCTGACGCGCCTGACGGATGGTAAAGTCCACGTCTGTCAGGCCAGCGGCGGCAAGCTGGGCGGCCATCCCGCCGGGCAGGTGACATTCAACCAGTTTAGTGGCCCGCATCCGGCAGGGCTTGCCGGTACGCACATTCACTTCCTTGAGCCGGTCAGCCTGACCAAACAGGTCTGGCATCTCAACTATCAGGAGGTCATCGCCATCGGCAGACTGTTCCTCGACGGCGAGCTGTACAGCGAACGCGTCATTGCCCTTGGCGGCCCGCAGGTAAAACAGCCGCGGCTGCTGCAAACCTGTCTCGGCGCCAGCCTCGATGAACTGCTGGCGGGCGAGCTGGTGGATGATGAAAACCGGGTAATTTCCGGTTCAGTCTTGAGCGGCACCCATGCCTGCGGCCCTCACGCTTTCCTCGGGCGCTACCATTTGCAGGTCAGCGTGGTACGAGAAGGCCGTGAAAAAGAGCTGTTTGGCTGGGTGATGCCGGGCAAAGAGAAGTTCTCGATTACCCGCACCACCCTTGGTCATTTCTTTAAGCGCAAGCGCTTTAATTTTTCCACTGATACTAACGGCGGCGAGCGGGCGATGGTGCCGATCGGCAACTATGAGCGGGTAATGCCGCTGGATATTCTGCCCACCATATTGCTGCGCGATCTGCTTGCCGGCGATAGCGATAGCGCCCAGGCGCTGGGCTGTCTGGAGCTGGATGAAGAAGATCTGGCGCTCTGCACCTACGTTTGTCCGGGCAAATATGAATACGGCCCGGCGCTGCGCAGCGTGTTAACCCAGATTGAGCAGGAAGGATAAGAGATGGGCTTAAAGCACCTGATTGAGAAACTTGAGCCGCATTTCACGCACGGCGGCAAGTTAGCAAAATATTACCCGCTGTATGAAGCGGCGGCGACGATCTTCTACACCCCGGGTTTAGTCACCCGCGGCGCCGCGCACGTACGTGACGCCATTGACCTCAAGCGGATGATGATCCTCGTCTGGTTTGCGGTGTTCCCGGCGATGTTCTGGGGCATGTACAACGTCGGCTTGCAGACAATTCCGGCGCTGCACAAGCTATACGGCGCCGAACAGCTGCAGCAGGTCATTGCCAACAACTGGCACTATAGCGTTGCCCAGTGGTTAGGGGTGAGCTTCAGCGCCGATGCCGGGTGGCTTAGCATGATGACGCTGGGGGCGGTGTTTTTCCTGCCTATCTACCTCACCGTATTCATCGTCGGCGGTTTTTGGGAAGTACTGTTCGCGATTGTGCGCAAACATGAGATCAACGAAGGCTTTTTCGTTACCTCGATTCTCTTCGCGCTGATTGTGCCGCCAACGATGCCGCTATGGCAGGCGGCGCTGGGGATCTCCTTTGGCGTGGTGATTGCCAAAGAGATTTTCGGCGGCACCGGGCGCAATTTCCTCAACCCGGCGCTGGCGGGGCGCGCGTTCCTGTTCTTCGCCTACCCGGCGCAGATTTCCGGCGACCTGGTATGGACGGCGGCGGACGGTTTCTCCGGCGCGACGCCGCTCTCCCAGTGGGCCAGCGGCGGCGGTGAAGCGCTGGTTAACGTCGCCACCGGCATCCCGGTGAGCTGGATGGACGCCTTCCTCGGCAACATTCCTGGCTCGATTGGCGAAGTGTCGACGCTGATGATCCTCATCGGCGGCGCGTTCATTATCTTTGCCCGTATCGCTTCCTGGCGCATCGTCGCCGGGGTGATGGTCGGTATGATCGCCACCGCCACGCTGTTTAATTTCATCGGTTCCGATACCAACCCAATGTTCTCGATGCCGTGGTACTGGCATCTGGTGCTCGGCGGTTTCGCCTTCGGCATGATGTTTATGGCGACTGACCCGGTCTCGGCTTCCTTTACCGATAAAGGTAAATGGAGCTACGGCCTGCTGATTGGCGTGATGTGCGTGCTGATTCGCGTCGTCAACCCGGCCTATCCGGAAGGGATGATGCTGGCGATTCTGTTCGCCAACCTGTTTGCGCCGCTGTTCGATTACCTGGTGGTGCAGGCCAATATCAAGCGGAGGAAGTCGCGTGGCTGAGAAGAAAAGTAACGATAGCATCGGCAAAACGCTGCTGGTGGTGCTGGTGCTTTGTCTGGTGTGCTCCATTGTGGTCGCCGGTTCCGCCGTGGGCCTCAAGTCGCGTCAGCAGGAACAACGCGCGCTGGATAAACAGCGCAATATCCTGGCGGTCGCCGGCCTGATGCAGCAGGGGATGGATGCTGACGCGGTGGCGGAAACCTTCGCCGCGCGCATTACCCCTCGGCTGGTCAATCTGGCGACCGGCGAACTGCTGGATAAAGACCCGGGTAAATTTAATCAGGCCCAGGCGCTGAAAGATCCGCAGCAGAGCATCGCGCTCGACGCCAGCCAGGATCCGGCCGGGATTAAACGCCGCAGCAACCTGGCGGAGATTTACCTGGTGCGCGACGCGCAGCAGCAGATTCAGGAAGTTGTGCTGCCTATCTATGGCAACGGTCTGTGGTCCATGATGTACGCCTTCGTGGCGCTGGACGTTGATGGGCGTACGGTGAAAGGCATTACTTACTACGACCAGGGCGAAACGCCGGGGCTGGGCGGTGAGGTGGAAAATCCGAACTGGCGTCAGCAGTTTGTCGGTAAACAGGTGCTGGATGACAACGGTATGCCGTCGCTGAAGGTGGTAAAAGGCGGCGCGCGCGCAGGCGATCTCCACGCGGTAGACGGTTTATCCGGCGCCACGCTGACGTCAAACGGCGTGCAGCATAGCTTTGATTTCTGGATGGGCGAACTGGGCTTTGGTCCGTTCCTGAAAAAGGTTCGTGAGGGAGAGCTGAATAATGGCTGAACAGAGCGATATGAAAGAGGTGAAGCGCGTGCTGGTGGGGCCGCTTATCGCCAATAACCCCATCGCCCTGCAGGTGCTCGGCGTCTGCTCCGCGCTGGCGGTGACTACCAAACTGGAAACCGCCTTCGTGATGACCATTGCGGTGACGCTGGTGACGGCGTTTTCCAGCATGTTTATCTCTATGATTCGCCACCATATTCCCAATAGCGTACGTATCATCGTGCAGATGGCGATCATCGCCTCGTTGGTAATCGTGGTGGATCAGCTGCTGCGGGCTTTCGCCTATGAGACCTCTAAGCAGCTGTCGGTGTTCGTCGGGCTTATTATCACGAACTGTATCGTGATGGGGCGTGCCGAAGCTTATGCCATGAAATCGCCGCCGCTGGCCAGCTTTATGGATGGTATCGGTAACGGTCTCGGTTACGGCGCGATCCTGATTATCGTCGGCTTCCTGCGCGAGCTTATCGGCAGCGGCAAGCTGTTCGGTATCACCGTACTGGAAACGGTGCAGAACGGCGGCTGGTATCAGCCGAACGGCCTGTTCCTGCTGGCGCCGAGCGCGTTCTTCATTATCGGTTTGCTGATTTGGGCCCTGCGTAGCTGGAAGCCTGAACAGCAGGAAAAGGAGTAACCGATTATGGCTCATTACATTAGCCTGTTTGTCCGCGCGGTGTTCGTTGAGAACATGGCGCTGGCCTTCTTCCTCGGGATGTGTACCTTCCTCGCGGTGTCGAAAAAGGTCTCCACCGCGTTTGGCCTCGGCGTTGCGGTCACGGTGGTGCTGGGTCTTGCTGTACCGATCAACAACCTGGTCTATAACCTGGTGCTGCGCGACGGCGCATTGATGGAAGGCGTAGACCTCAGCTTCCTTAACTTCATCACCTTTATCGGGGTAATTGCGGCGCTGGTGCAAATACTTGAGATGATCCTCGATAAGTACTTCCCGGCACTCTATAACGCGTTAGGGATCTTCCTGCCGCTTATCGCCGTTAACTGCGCCATTTTCGGCGGCGTGTCGTTTATGGTGCAGCGCGATTACAACTTCCCGGAATCGATTGTTTACGGCTTTGGTTCCGGCATCGGCTGGATGCTGGCGATTGTCGCGATGGCGGGGATCCGCGAAAAAATGAAGTACGCCAACGTGCCCGCCGGTCTGCGCGGGTTAGGGATCACCTTTATCACCACCGGACTGATGGCGCTCGGCTTTATGTCATTCTCCGGTGTGCAGCTATAAGGGCGGAAAAGTATGGAAATTATTCTTGGCGTGGTGATGTTCACGCTGATCGTGCTGGTCCTGTCGGGGCTCATCCTGGTGGCGCGCTCGAAGCTGGTGAACGCGGGCGACGTGGTTATTGAAATCAATAACGAAGCGGATAAACAGATCCGCACGCCGGCGGGTGACAAACTGCTGAACACGCTCTCCAGCAACGGTATCTTCGTCTCTTCCGCCTGCGGCGGCGGCGGCTCCTGCGGCCAGTGCCGGGTGACCATCAAAGAAGGCGGCGGCGATATTCTGCCGACCGAGCTTTCGCATATCACCAAACGCGAAGCCAAAGAAGGGTGCCGCCTGGCCTGCCAGGTGGCGGTGAAGCAGAATATGAAAATTGAGCTGCCGGAAGAGATTTTCGGCGTGAAAAAATGGGAGTGCGAGGTTATCTCTAATGATAACAAAGCGACCTTCATTAAAGAGCTCAAATTACGGGTGCCGGATGGTGAAGCGGTGCCGTTCCGCGCCGGCGGCTATATTCAGATCGAATGCCCGTCGCATAAAGTGGCCTATGCCGACTTTGATATTCCCGATGAATATCGCTCAGACTGGGACAAGTTCAACCTGTTCCGCTATGTCTCTGAGGTGAAAGAGCCGACCCTGCGCGCCTACTCGATGGCTAACTATCCGGAAGAGGAGGGCATCATTATGCTCAACGTGCGTATCGCCACGCCGCCGCCGAAGGTTCCGGATGCGCCGCCGGGGATAATGTCGTCCTATATCTGGTCGCTGAAGCCTGGCGATAAGGTGACGATTTCCGGGCCGTTTGGTGAGTTCTTTGCCAAAGAGACCGACGCCGAGATGGTGTTTATCGGCGGCGGCGCGGGCATGGCGCCGATGCGTTCGCACATCTTTGACCAGCTTAAGCGCCTGCACAGCACGCGTAAAATCAGCTTCTGGTACGGCGCGCGTTCGCTGCGTGAAATGTTCTATGACGATGAGTTTGAACAGCTGGCGCGTGAAAACCCCAATTTTACCTTCCACGTCGCGCTCTCCGATCCGCTGCCGGAAGATAACTGGACCGGGCATACGGGCTTTATCCATAATGTTCTGTATGAAAACTATCTGCGCGACCATCCGGCGCCGGAAGATTGCGAGTTCTATATGTGCGGGCCGCCGGTGATGAACGCCGCGGTGATTAAAATGCTCAAAGACCTGGGCGTCGAAGATGAGAACATCATGCTCGACGACTTTGGAGGCTGATGATGTGGACGGTATTTGTCGCGACCTTTGTGATTTTTGCGCTGGTGATCCTCGGCATGTCCCTGGGCTACCTGGTGAAGCATAAGAGTATTCAAGGCAGCTGCGGCGGGATCTCCTCGCTGGGGCTGGAGAAAGTCTGCGACTGTCCGGAACCGTGCGACGCGCGTAAGAAACGTCTCGCCCGCGAGGCGCAGCGCCAGCAGCAGCGCATTCTCTAATGCGCCGACGGCGCTACGCTTGCGTTTTCAGGCCGCTTTCGCGGCCTTTTTTATCTTACTGCCAGTTTTTCGCCTGCGCCGGAGAGTCCACCATCACGCCGTCGGCGCCCAGTTCTTTCGCCGTACGATAATCTTCCGCGCTATTGATACCGAAGAAAATGATGTGGGCCTGGCCCTGCGAGCGGAAGCAATCCATCGCCTCTTTATCCCAGGTGAGCGTCGCCGGAGAAACGCCTTCACCAAGGGTAAACTTCTCGACTACCTCCACCTTGCGCTTCAGTTCCAGCCCGTACCACTTATCGCCATCGCGCTGGCTGTCTTTCTGACACTGGTGGCTGAGCGAAACGTTTGCAAGCCTGGTTCGGGTTTCGCTGCGGCTAACAAAGCGTGGGATTGGTTGCGGCAGAGCGGCGATATAGCGGTCTTCGGTGGAATAAACGCGCACCCGCTCGAGGCTATGGGTGTTTTTTAACACCTCCAGCAGGCGTTCGCCCATCACCGTTGGATCGGCATCCGGTGATTTTATATCGATGTAGAAGAAGGTCTGCGGCCACTGCTGCAGCACGCTTTGTAAGGTCGGGATCGTGGCCTGCTTGCCGCGCCACGGATGGCTGTCATCGCCCCATTTCCAGCCAGCATCGACTTTCGCCAGCTCGGCGGCGGTTAAGCTTGAGACCTTGCCCTCGGCGTTGGTCAGGGCGGAGAGATCGCTTGAGCGATAGAGCACCGGTACGCCGTCGCGGCTTAGCTGTACCGTGACCCAGATGGCCTGCGCGTGGTTTTCCAGCGCCAGTTTGATGGCCGGTAGGGTATTTTCCGGCGCATCGCCGGTACCGCCGCGGTGGGCAATCAACTGCGGGTTGGCAAAAGCGCTGCCGGTCGCCAGCAGGCAGAGTACCGTGAGTATTTTCTTCATGATTGTATCTTCCTGATTCATTATTTAAATGTATGAAAATAAACGTGATTTGTTTCACTTTTATGTTGTAACAGCTTTTTTGGCGGTTGAATTAAAAAAAGATAAAATTTGCGCGTAGTTTTGCTATGCTGTATGGGTATACAGTGTTGGGCAAGGCGATGCGTAAAATTATCCATGTCGATATGGACTGCTTCTTCGCAGCGGTGGAAATGCGTGACAACCCGGCGTTGCGCGATATCCCCATTGCCATTGGCGGCAGTCGGGTACAGCGTGGCGTGATTAGTACCGCGAACTATCCTGCGCGTAAGTTTGGCGTGCGCAGCGCGATGCCGACGGCGACGGCGCTTAAACTGTGTCCGCACCTCACGCTGCTGCCGGGGCGCTTTGATGCCTACAAAGAAGCCTCGAACCACATCCGCGAAATTTTCTCCCGCTATACCTCGTTAATCGAGCCGCTGTCGCTGGATGAAGCCTACCTTGACGTGAGCGACAGCGTACACTGCCACGGCTCTGCCACGCTGATGGCCCAGGAGATCCGCCAGACCATCGAGCGTGAACTGAATCTCACCGCTTCGGCGGGCGTGGCGCCGGTAAAATTCCTCGCGAAAATTGCCTCAGATATGAACAAGCCGAATGGCCAGTTCGTCATTGCCCCGCACCAGGTGGCGGAATTTGTGCGGTCTCTGCCGCTGGCGAAAATCCCCGGCGTCGGGAAGGTGTCGGCGGCGAAGCTGGAAAATATGGGGCTGCGTACCTGTGGCGACGTGCAGAACAGCGATCTGGCGATGCTGCTTAAACGCTTTGGTAAGTTTGGCCGTATCCTGTGGGAGCGCAGCCACGGCATTGACGAGCGCGAAATCCATAACGATCGTCAGCGCAAATCGGTCGGCGTCGAGCGCACTCTGGCGGAAGATATTCACGAGTGGTCAGACTGCGAAGCGATTATCGAAAATCTCTATCCCGAGCTGGAACGTCGTCTGGCGAAGGTAAAACCGGATCTGCTGATCGCGCGTCAGGGCATTAAACTGAAGTTTAACGATTTTCAGCTCACTACTCAGGAGCACGTCTGGCCGCGGTTAAACAAAGAGGATTTAATCGCGACCGCGCGCAACGCCTGGCTCGAACGTCGGGGCAGCCGCGGCGTGCGGCTAGTGGGGTTACACGTGACGCTGCTCGACCCACAGCTCGAACGACAACTGGTGCTTGGACTATAACGATGTTAACGATCAGGGCGTATTCAGAAGATGATTTTCCGGCGCTGTGCGCCATTTTTTTACGCGCGGTGAGAGAGACCGCCAGCCGGGATTATTCTCCCGCGCAAATTGCCGCCTGGGCGCAGGTTGATGAATCCCGCTGGCGGCAGAAACTTGCCGATTCGCAAGTGCTGGTGGCGGTTATTGATAATCAGCCGGTTGGATTTATCACCGCCGTTAATGATTATATCGACCTTTTATTCGTCTCGCCGGATTATGCCCGTCGTGGAATCGGTCATGCGCTCATCGGCGCGGTCTGCGCCAGCCATCCGGGAAAGGTACTGTCGGTCGATGCGAGCATAACGGCACGATCCAGTTTTCTTCGTCAGGGATTTCGTGTCGTCGCTGAGCAGCGAGTAGAATCGCGTGGAGAGTGGTTCACCAACTATCGAATGGAAAAACGCGGTTCGGGGAAGGCTGAATAGATACTGTTATCGGTTTGCGGCTGTTTTAGCTTGAGAAAAGCTTTCATCTCATAACGCTGAGAGTCTGTTGTGGTCCAGTCGCTGGCAGGGATTTTCCCGGAGGCGGCGCATTGCGCCTTGTCCGGGCTACCAAACTGCACATTACTGTAGCCCCGGTAAGCGGTAGCCCCACCGGGGATTTTGAGGCTGCGTGGTGAACAAATTAACGGTAGGCCGGATAAGGCGTTAGCCACCACCAGACAATACAGGTCATAACCGGGGCCCGGAGGAACAACCGGCGGCATCACGCCGCCGGTGCATGGCTTACTTCGCCGGAATCGCTTTCAGCAGTTCGGTCAGCAGCGTCCAGTACTGGCCGACGCTCTCGATATGAACCTGCTCATCCGGGGAGTGCGGGCCGGTAATGGTTGGGCCGATGGAGACCATGTCCATGTCCGGATACGGTTTTTTGAACAGACCGCATTCCAGACCAGCGTGGATAATCTGGATGTTCGGCGTCTTGTTGAACAGACGCTGATAGGTCTCGCGCACCAGGTGCATAACCGGAGAGTTGGCATCCGGCTGCCAGCCTGGGTAAGCGCCTTTGGCTTCGGTTTTCGCCCCGGCCAGTTTGCCCAGTGAATCCAGCATGCTGACGACATAGTCTTTACCGCTGTCGATCAGCGAGCGAATCAGGCAGTGGATCTGTACGTTGTCGTCGGTCATGGTGACGACGCCGACGTTCAGCGAGGTTTCAACCACGCCTTTGGCGACGTCGGAGTTGCGGATCACGCCGTTCGGCGTCGCGTTCAGCAGGCGCACGAAACCGTCGCGGGAAGCCTGAGTCAGCGCCGCTTTATCGTTCGCGACCGCTTCCAGCAGGACGACCAGATTCTTCTCTTTGGCCGCCAGTTCGTTTTTCAGGATATCCTGGTAAGTATTCACCAGCGCTTTCAGCGCATCCGCTTTGTCCGCGGCGACGGCGACGGTCGCGAAGGCTTCACGCGGGATAGCGTTACGCAGCGTACCGCCGTTGAAATCGACCAGACGCAGATCCAGTTCATCGGCATGGCCCGCCAGGAAGCGCGCCAGCAGCTTGTTAGCGTTGCCCAGGCCGACGTGGATTTCACCGCCGGAGTGGCCGCCTTTTAAGCCTTTCAGGGTCAGTTTAAAGCTCTGGAAACCGGCAGGAATCGCTTCGCGAGTCAGCGCCAGGTTAGAGGTGAAATCGATACCGCCGGCGCAACCCATGTAGATTTCGCCTTCTTCTTCCGAATCGGTATTGATCAGGATATCCGCCTGCAGCCAGTTGGCCTGCAGACCGAACGCGCCATCCATGCCGGCTTCTTCGGTCATGGTCAGCAGCACTTCCAGCGGGCCGTGGGCAACGCTATCGTCGGCCAGCACCGCCAGCGCGGAGGCCATACCGATGCCGTTATCCGCGCCCAGGGTGGTGCCGCGCGCTTTGACCCACTCGCCGTCGATGTACGGCTGGATCGGGTCTTTGGTGAAATCGTGGACGGTATCGTTATTTTTCTGCGGCACCATATCGAGGTGCGCCTGCAGAACCACCGGCTTGCGGTTTTCCATACCGGCGGTCGCGCCTTTACGAATCAGAATGTTGCCAACCTGGTCGCGTTCCGCGTGTAAGCCTTTTTCTTTTGCCCAACCCATGATGTGCTCGGCGAGCTGTTCTTCGTGATAGGACGGGTGCGGGATGGAGCAAATTTTGGCAAAAATATCCCAAAGCGGTTGCGGGGATAATTGAGACAATTCAGACACGATGAGTCTCCTTACAGTCACCTGCAAAAGTCGTTTACAGGTCGAGGGTTAGCAATAAGATTCACTACAAGCTCGGGCTTGCGCGATGTGGTTGAGAATACCACTTTCCGCGCGCTCTGCTAGTGTAAAGCACGCAAAAAGCGTTGCCGGAGGCGCTTAATACTGGTTTTTAGCGCGTCAGGTCTCTATAATCTCGCGCAACCATTTTCCCCCTCGAACAATATTTAAGCCGTTATACACAGGCTGGGACAATTCACATGAGCGAAAAATACGTCGTCACCTGGGACATGTTGCAGATTCACGCCCGCAAACTGGCAAGCCGTCTGCTGCCGGTTGAACAATGGAAAGGCATCATTGCCGTTAGCCGTGGCGGTCTGGTACCGGGAGCTTTACTGGCGCGTGAACTGGGTATTCGTCATGTTGATACCGTATGTATCTCTAGCTACGATCACGACAACCAGCGCGAGCTGAAAGTACTGAAGCGCGCTGAAGGCGATGGCGAAGGTTTCATCGTTATTGATGACCTGGTCGATACCGGCGGCACCGCCGTCGCTATTCGCGAAATGTATCCTAAAGCGCACTTTGTCACCATTTTCGCCAAGCCGGCTGGCCGTCCGCTGGTTGATGATTATGTGGTTGATATCCCGCAGGATACCTGGATTGAACAGCCGTGGGATATGGGCGTCGTCTTCGTCCCGCCAATCGCTGGCCGTTAATTCCCGCCAATAGTGAATAATTACCACGCCCGGTTATGCCGGGCGTGGTTTTTTTTACCCTGACGCAGGTTACAATAGCGAAAGCAGCAACATGATGGAGGCGGCACATGTCACAGGCTAACCTTAGCGAAACGTTGTTTAAACCCCGATTCAAATACCCGGAAACCTCAACGCTGGTCCGTCGGTTTTCCTCCGGCCAGCATCAGGGCATGCAGACCGCTCTGAGCGGTAATCACGTCGATCACTGGTATCGCTTAATCAATCGCCTGATGTGGATCTGGCGCGGCGTTTCGCCGCAGGAGATATGGGATGTCCAGGCGCGCATCGTGATGAGCGATGCCGAGCGCTCCGACCCGGAGCTCTACGATACGGTGATCGGCTATCGCGGCGGCAACTGGGTGTATGAGTGGACTAAACAAGCGATGATGTGGCAGCAAAAAGCGACTCAGGAAGCCGATCCTCTGCAGAGCGGCCGCCACTGGCTGCACGCCTCCAACCTCTATAGCATCGCCGCCTACCCGCATATCAAGGGCGATGGATTAGCCGATCAGGCGCAGACGCTGGCCAATCGCGCCTATGAAGAGGCGGCGCAACGCCTGCCGGGCGAGCTGCGTGAACTGGAGTTCGCTATCCCCGGCGGCGCCCCGGTGACGGGCTTCCTGCATATGCCGAAAGGCGAAGGCCCGTTCCCGACGGTGCTGATGTGCGGCGGTCTGGATTCGCTGCAAACCGATTATTACAGCCTGTATGAGAAGTATTTTGCCCCGCTGGGTATCGCCATGCTGACGCTGGACATGCCGTCCATCGGTTTCTCAACCAAGTGGACGCTGAGCCAGGACACCAGCATGCTGCATCAGTACGTGCTGCAGCATCTGCAGAATGTCCCCTGGGTTGACCATACCCGGGTGGCGGCATTTGGTTTCCGCTTCGGCGCCAATATTGCGGTTCGTCTGGGGTATCTGGAATCGCAGAGACTGAAGGCGGTGGCCTGTCTGGGGCCGGTGGTGCATAACCTGCTGGTGGATCCGCAGCTGATGGCGCGGGTGCCGGAGATGTTCCTCGATGTGCTGGCATCGCGTCTTGGTATGCACGATGCTTCCGACGAAGCGCTGCGTGTCGAACTTAACCGTTATTCATTAAAAACTCAGGGCTTGCTGGGCCGCCGTTGCCCTACGCCGATGCTCTCCGGCTACTGGAAAGACGATCCCTTTAGCCCCGAAGAGGAGTCGCGGTTAATCACCTCGTCTTCGTCGGACGGGAAGCTGCTTGAGGTACCGTTTAAGCCGGTTTACCGTAATTTCGATCACGCATTGCGTCAGATTGCCCGCTGGATCAATCATAGATTTGGTTAATATATTGCTAAATTTTATTGGTTTGGTAAAACAGTTGCATCACTAAAGGAGATCGCAATGACGTTACCGAGTGGACACCTGAAAAGTAAGCTGATTAAAAAATTCACGGCGCTAGGCCCCTATATCCGTGAAGGGCAGTGTGAAGAGAACCGCTTTTTTTTCGACTGCCTGGCAGTTTGCGTCAACGTTAAACCAGCGCCGGAGAAGCGGGAATTCTGGGGCTGGTGGATGGAAATGGAAGCACAGGAATCTCGTTTCACTTATAGCTACCAGTTCGGCCTGTTTGATAAAGAGGGCAACTGGCAAGCGGTCGCCATCGACGATCCTGAGGTTCGCGAAAGACTCGAAAAAACGCTGCGTGAGTTCCACGAGCGCGCCGCGGCGCTGCTGACGACATTCAATCTAAAACTCGAACCGGCTGACGATTTCAGCGAACCGGTTCGCCTGCGCGCGTAAGCTCTGCTTTTGGCATCCGCTTCCTGCTGTGGGAAGCGGATGACCGCCAACGATCATTCTGGTCATCAGGTCACGGCGCTTCAGCCGTTATTCCTGCGCTTCGCGATGAGTTGACAACACCCGGAACGGCTGGCCGACCACTACCTGACCGGCGGCCAGATCTTTCGTCACCACGGTCCCCGCGCCAATTTTAACATTATCACCCAACGTCACCGGGCCGATGACCACCACGTGGGCGCCGAACTCGACGTTATTGCCAATTACCGGGCTTGCCCCTTCGCGGCCTTCGCTATCCGTCAGGCTGCCGATGGTGGCCCCCTGACGCAGGATACAGTTTTCACCGATGACGGTGCCGCGGTTGAGAACAATGCAGTGCGGATGATATAGCTTCAGCCCGTAGCCGATCCGCGTCTGCCAGGGGAGTTCGACGCAAAACAGACACTCGTTAATCAGTTTATTGAGAATAACGAATGGAATGCCGAGCAGCTTGTAAAACGGGTTGCGGCTGCGATACAGCGTCGCGAGGCGATAGAGCAGAATCGCGATTTTCGCCTTCATACTGCCGGTATGTTTGATCTCGCGGCGGACCTGACTGATGGCATTAGGCATGAATTCTCCGTTTACTTAAGGGAAAAGGTGGTCAGTTGATACCAGCCGTCGGCGGTTTTGCCTTGGTTGGCCAGCAGCAGCCGCGGCTTGCCCTGGGCATCGGTGATGGCGGTCTGCAACGCGTAATCGCCGGCGGGCAGCGCGGCGGGTAGCGTCAGAGTGACAGTGCTTTGCATTTCCCCCGGCAGCCAGCGGCGCACGTCATCCTGGGTTTTTACCTGGGTAACCGTGGCGCCGGCGGCGTTGACCACCCGCCATTGTACCGGGTAGAACAGGTAGGCCGGGGCGACGCCATCATTACGCCAGGTAACACTGACCGCTAACGGCTTACCAGCCTTAACCGGCGTTTCGAAGGCGAGTTTGTTGACCCGGAAACGGTAGCCGATTCGCAGTAAGGCTTTATCGACAATATCGCGGTATTCCGTCGGAATCGGTCGCGATTTCAGATTCAGGCTGCTGGCGTGTTGCTGCAGCGCCCAGTCGAAGGTGGCCTGCACCTCTTCACGCGTGTAGTGCTGTACGCTCTGCCATTCGCTCATATAGCCGCAGATCTCAAGGCTGACGGGCGCCCGTTTCCAGCTATCGACAAACCCCGGCGCCGCGGCCTGAGCGGCGGCCAGACGCTGCGGATAATCATCGCGCATATGGCTCCACTCGCTGGAGAAGTTATGCCAGTCGCCCCAGCAGTCCGCCCGCCAGCCCGCGCCGCGGCGGCTGGCCCAGGCCAGCGAATCGCCGCCGCTAATCAGCATGACTTTCGGCGTTTTCGGGAAGCTATCGAAATGCATATCAACATAGCGATTGAGCTGCTCCGGCGTGTACTTCTCCATTAACGGTGGAATCTCGCTAAAGTTGGAGTTGTGCCATTCGCCCCAGGAGCCGACCATGCCGATATCGATAAAGGCCAGTTCCGGATTGCCGTCATAGCGCTGACCGAGGGCATTCAGCAGTTTCTGCGCATAGGCGATAAAAGTTGGATCGCTGAGATCCGGCACGAAGGTTTTGCCGTCGGCGACCCACTGTCCTTTGATCCCTTTGGCGATCAGCCAGTCGGGAATTTTCGATCCCGTTTGCGGATCGTCAAGCGCCATCACCCTCAGGCCGACGTTCATGGCTGGCTGATGGTTGGCGGCGACGCTAAAGGCGTTATCGATCGGGGCGAAATTGTAGACCCCTTCCTGTGGTTCCAGCTCGCTCCAGTAGAAGCGGTCGTACTCAAAACCAGTATCGGGATACTCGGCGCGGGTTGGTTTTTCACCATAGCCATCATGAAAGCTGGCGACGCCGATGCCCGGATTGGTGAGCAGGCCGTCGAAAGGAGGCGGGGTGATGACCGTGGTTTGCGCGCCAACGGACGCTGACGCCAGCGTGCAGGCCAGCAGCAGGGCGCGAAACAGAGGAGCTCTACGCAAAGATGATATCGCCATACTCAATTCACTTTGTCATGTGGTCATGAAGATTAACAAACCACGTCCAGATACCGACGTGGAAATTTTTAAATACATCAATGCCTAATGCTGATTTCAGCATATAGAGCGCCAGCAGGATCGACAGCAGGGCGAATACCACGCCAAGCGTAATCAGCAGAGTCGCGAAGATGCGTCCGAATAGGGTGCTTTCACGCGAAACTTTGCGTAGATCGCGACCAAAAAGAAACACCACAAAATAGCGGCGATGCAGGAACGGAAAGCTGTGGCGAAAATCGATGCGATGGCGTGACGCCAGGTTGGCGCGCACCAGCGCCTGCTCGATTCCCCGTTTCTGCTCCGCGGTTAATGAGGTTTCCACCTCCTGGTCAAGCGCGGCATAAAAGCGCTCGACCACCAGTTCAGCTGTAGATTTCGGCACGAGTAACCTGCTTACGTTAAGCGCTGATAGACTTGCGCAGTTTGCGCGGCAATTTCCGGCCAGCGGTACTTCGGCATAAACTCACCGTAATCCGCTTTTTCTCCTGCGACCCACTGCTGCAGTTTCTGCGTCAGGGCCGGAACGTTGCCGACGGGAAAGTAGTCCGCTGGCGGCAGACCAATTTCAAGGTTGGCCGGAATGTCGCTGACCACCACCGGCAGCGACCACGACATGGCTTCCAGCAGCGCGATTGGTAATCCTTCATGATAAGAGGGCAGCACGAATAGCCCGGCCTGCGAGAACAGCGTATGCAGCGGCGCGCCGCTGATAAAGCCGGTGAGGATGACGTTTGGCGTGGCGGCCGCCTGTTGCTTCAGGCGCTCGCTATATTCATCGGCGTGGTCGGCATCGCCAATGAGCACCAGCGGTACCGAACACCCGGCGGCGGCATAGGCGGCAACGAGATCGTGCAGTCCTTTCTCTTCGACAAAACGGGCCACGGCAACGATATACTGGCCCGGTTTTAAAGCGTATTTATCGAGGATCGCCGCCTGCCGATCCGCGGGCGGCAGTTCGACCTGGCGTACGCCGTTGTAGATAACGTGGGCGTTATATCGTCCATGCTTGTGCTTAATCAGATTATTGATGACCTCGGAAATGACGATCACTTCATTGGCGTATTTCACCGCCCATTTTTCGCCAAGGCGCAGCATCTCTTTGGCCATCCGGCCCCATTTCTGCCGATCGTAATCCGGGCCATGATGGGTAAAGACGACGCGTTTTCCCAGCAGACGCAGCAACGGCACCACCAGGCCGGGGCCAACGGCGTGAACGTGAACCACGTTGGAGCCGTCGAATAAGGTACTGAACGCCGCCAGCGTCGAGTGAATAATAGCCTCGAATTTACGGCTTTTCGGCGCCCACAGGCTCTTGAGTTTAACGCCCTGATATTCGCTGCGGCGGTAGTTCACATACGGCGAGCGGGCGATCACGCAGACTTCCGCACTGCCCTGGCGATAGATTTCCGGGTATAAATTCTGGCAGTGCGTTTCGACGCCGCCCTGCACATCGGGGATCCCGCGAGTGCCTAGAACCGTGACGTTGATGGTCATTTTTTCTCCCCGACAAGTTGCTGATAAAGCGCCTGCAGCACCTGCATGTGGCGGGCGAGATCGTATTTTTCTTCCAGCCGCCGGCGGGCGTTAATTCCCATATTGCGGGCCAGCTCAGGGTCTGCAGCCAGTTTGTCCATCAGTTGCGCCAGCGCGTCGCTATTGCCGGGTTCAACCAGATAGCCGTCGACGCCGTCACGGATCTGTTCCGGGATACCGCCAATATTGCCGCCGATCACCGGGCGGCCAAAAGCCATGGCTTCGAGCACCGACATGGAGCAGTTTTCATAATATTCAGAGGGGACGACTACCGCGCGGGCCCCGCGAATAAGGTTATTCAGCTCCTCGCCGTGTTTCATATAGCCAAGGAACTGCGGGCCGCTGAAACGCGCGCGCAGGTCTGCGCCCAATGGGCCGTCGCCGACAATCTTAAGCGGCATCGCCTCCCGCATTTTTTGCTGCGCCTGCGCCAGCGTCGGTACGCCTTTTTCCCGGCTCAGGCGGCCTATATAGAGAAAATAGTCGCCTGCGGTGTCGCCGGGCACGGTGCTGTCGGCATCGATACCGTTAACGATCACTTCAATGCGGGCGTCGGGCAGCTTACGCAGCAGGGTCTGGCGCATAAACTCGCTCGGGGCGATGATACAGTCGAGCATGGCGTAATTCCTGGCGAACTTCTGCCAGTAGGCTTCCAGCGATAGCAGCAGGCTTTTAAAAGTATCGCCCTGCTGGCAGCGGTGACGAAAGGCGTTGATCACCGACCCGGTGAGACACTCTTCGCAGACATGACCATCTCGCAGCATGGTGTACGAAGGACAGACGATTTTGTAATCGTGGGCGGTGAGCACCGTTTTGCAGCCAAAGCGTTTCGCCACGCCGATAACGGCAGGCGTAAGCTGATGATAGATATTATGAAAATGAACAATATCCGGCCGCTCGCGCAACAAAAGCGTGTTGAGCTTCGCGCAGGCCTCGGCATTATAAATAAAGTCCACCCCGGCTTTGATTTTGCTCATCAGGCCGTGACTGTCGTGATAATCGACGTTATGGACGAAAAATTCCTCCCACGGCGACGGTTTATTTTCCGCGTGCTGCATGCTGAAGTCGACCACCTGGTAGCCGGCTTGCAGCATCGCGTCGCGCTCCTGAAAATAAACGGTTTCCGCGCCGCCTTTGATAAAGAAGAATTTGTTAACGAAGAGAATTTTCATTTTCAGTATCAATATGCTGTGGATTCGAGACGGTCACCGCCGGGCGTTTCATCGGATCGCGCACGGAATTAATCACCCCGCGCAGCAGCCCCGCTGAAAATAGCGATAAGTTAATGGCGCTCTGCACGCCATCGCGCAGCGATTTATTTTTGATGGCCTTCAGAGCGATAAACGCCAGCAGCGGCAGCAGGGCAATGGCGATAACCTTGCCATTGAAGGTCAGCAGGCAGATCAGTAAGACCAGAAGATAGAGGGTGAAGATCAGCTCATTACGTACAATCCGCAGCGCCGCCGGGAAATGGGCTTTACCCCAGCAGTTTCGGAGCAACTCGCCCGGCGCCCACAGGAAACCGTTTTTCCAACGGTAGGCCAGCATTTTAAAGGTCGGCATGGTGTAAGAGGCGTGGCTAAAGTAGGGCGCCGCCAGGCGATGCAGCTTGTAACCTGCGGCCTGTAAACGAATGCCCAGCTCCGCTTCTTCGTAGCCGTGCAGGTTGAGGTTGGTCAAATAGCCGATTTTCTCGATCGCTTCACGACGATACAGGCCGCCGCCGCCCAGATGATCGGTGTCGCCCTGCGGATAGATCAGATGCAGGCGCTGCTTGCGCGATTTGAACTCGTAGTTCGAGGCATCATCCATCTCGACGCTGCCGGCGACTCCGGCGTACTCCGGATGCGTCTCCAGGAATTCGACCGCGGTATCGAGAAAACCCGGCTCCAGCTCCATATCGCCATCCAGCAGCAGCAGATAATCGCCTTCGCTATAGAGCCAGCCCAGCTGGTGGCCGATACCGCAGCAGCGGTCGGCGGCGTTATCCAGGCACACCACCATCGCGCCTTTCGCGATAGCCAGTTCGCGGGTGTTATCCGTTGATAAGCTGTCGGCGACGATGATTTGATGCGGGTACGGTTGCAGCTGTTTGCGCACGCTATCGATGGTTTTTTCGATGCCCTGCGCTTCATTCAGAGTCTTGATGCTGACGGTAATTGATGGCGTTTTATTCATAGTGGGTACCGGAGTTAAGACGGACAGCGCGGTGGATGACAATCAGCGCCCCGAGGGCTAACCATAATAAAAACTGTAGCATGGGAATGATCATCAGGATCTGGCTGTACGGCAGGCTGAGCAGACAGCCGATGACAAAAACGTAGAACGCCGGCGCCGAGCTAAGGAGTTGCAGATCCTCAAGCTTGAGATCGTGGCGCGAAAAGGTCTCTTTCGGCCGCATGGCGACCAGGATGGAGGCGATGGTGCCAATGAACAGAATGATGCCGATAATCCCCACTTCCCACAGCAGCATGCTTAAAGCGGTGGAGTCGAGGATCAGGTGATACCAGGCGCCGATATAGCCCGGCGAGACGGTACTGCCGCTGTTGGTGGCGTTAAGGCCGTAACCAAACAGCATGCCGCCCGGGCCGAACAGTTCGTTATGCTGCAGCCAGAAGAAGAGGGTGGTAAAACGCCCCAGTTCGCCGCTTGGCATAATGTAGTTAGTATCAAAAATATAGCCCAGCGAATCGATAAATACCGATAGCGCGCTTTTGGTCGGGTCGCCGCCGAAGGCTGAGGAATAGTTAGAAGCCAACACGGTAATGGCGACAAAAATTAATAGCGCCATGCCGGCAGCGATGATCAACAGCGATCGCAGGCTAACTTTACTCACGCCACTCACGTAGCCGGGCAGGATCCACAGGAGGGCCAGCAGGAACGGCGACAGCAGAATGACGAATTTTACTTCCCCCACCACGCAGAGGAAGAAACCCAGCGCGATGTGGATCACCAGCGATTTAAATGAGCAGATGCCGTGCTTAAACTCTGACACTTTCATAAGCATGATCAGCAGACAGAACATCCCCATCGCCGCGGTGTTGCCGCCGCCCATCGGGTCGCCGCCGAAAGTGCCGACCACCGAGTCCCATTTCTCATCTTCGCCGCGAAATGCCACCCGTTTAGGCACCACGAAAATCACCTGATAGATAGCGACCGGGATCTGCACATAGTAGATCCAGTAGAAAAGCCGCGTCAGACGGTACAGCTGTGATTCACTAAACATGCCCAACAGCATGCAGAACATCAGTAGCGACAGCGCCAGCTCGTTTTTAAAGCCGACGATGGCGGTGACGACCCCTGACTGTAGTACCGTTGAGACCAGCCCGAGTACGATAAAGGTCAGATACAGCGCCAGTATTAGCTTTTCCCGCCCGGTGAGCGCCAGCGGCTGCGGGTGGCTCTGCATCAGGAGCAGCACCGCCATCACCAGCACCAGAAAAAATGGCAGCCACAGCACGGCCGCGATACCGGTGAAATACTGGACCGTACCGCAGAACACCAGCGTCATCAGGGCATAGGCTTCGAGATAGCGGCCGGTGTTTAGCTGCATATTTTCTGCTCCTGCAGCGAAAGCGTTTTCGCCCGCTGATTCATTTTGAGCAAAATGAATAAGTAACGCGCGAAGGTCAGGAACGAGAAGGCCAGCAGGGCGATTTCATAACTGACGCCAAAGTACGGTAAGGCGATGAAGGCGATGACGATAATCAGCAACTGCTCAATCTGAATACGCAAAAAGTAGCGCCGGGAGCCGAAGATCAGTTCGATCACCGTCAGCGGGCTGACCGCCAGCGCGGCGAACAGATAAGGCAGCATGTAGCGCGAGGTGGGGATCGAATTCAGCCACTCCTCGCTAAAGCCCAGGCGCATCACCAGCGGATAGAAAATCCAGATACCAAGGATGCACACCGCGGCGGCGCCTAGCAGCAGCAGGCGAACTTTTTTATATTCCGGATAGTTAAAGGTGCGGTTACGAAAATCCATCGACCATTTAGAAAAGATGGAGTTGCGCACGGCGTTACCGATAATCATCACCGGCGACAGGCAGAAACGGCTGACCACCGAAAAGTAGCCGGCGACCAGCGGCGAGAACCAGATGTTAATCAGCATCGTCGGCAGGTTATTACTGGCCATCGCCAGCACCTCGGCGCTGCCGACGCGGCTAATATGCTGCCAGTGCTCGCGTAAAAAACGCAGATTCGTGGCAATCGAAAAGTGGCGCAGCGTTAAGCTTTTGAAGTTAAACAGGCGAATCAGGCAGGCGATCAATAGCAGCAGGATCCCGACCATCCACGCCAGATAAAACAGCGTTGGGTTGGGCATTACCAGCAGCGCAATGGCCACTACCAGCGACACCGCAATGCGCTGGAAAGTCAGGAAAGGATAGTTGCCGCCGCGCAGGGAAAGGTTTTCCGCCACCAGCACCAGCGCATAGCCAAAAGTCAGCAAATAGAGAAACGCAATGTTAAGTTCGAAGATAAGCCCGGTAATGACCGCCCAGGGGAGGGCCATCACCAGGCTCTGCAGCAGGCAGAACACCACGTTTTGCCCAAGCTCGTGATCCTCCTGACGGGGGATTAGCAACTGCGAGGCAAAGGTACAAACCTGCGCGCCGATCAGCACATTGCTGTAGATCATCGCGTAATGGCCGACCTCGGCCATACCGTAGCGATGAGAGATAAGCCAGACCGAAAAGGCGCCGATCAGCTGCGAAAGCACCGATGAACTGGCGATGGATGAAATACTCTTAATCAGATTCATAGGCGCTATTTCGGAGCAATGAGTTCGCGCATCTGGCGCTCAAGCAGGCGTTTACCTTCCTGCGTTTCCAGATGTTCTTCGCGCACCTGGTTGAGCACGTTTGCCACCCGGCTATTGCCCGCGCTCTGCAGACGTTGTTCCGCTTTACGGATCCGCGGAGCCAGCTCGCCGGCCTTCACCACCAGCAGAGTCATATCGCTTTGTGCCGCCAGCAGCAAACTATCCTGCGCCTGATTGAGCGCCGGAGCGTCAATGATTAGCGTATCGTAAGTCTGATGCAACGTTGCCAGCAGCGCCGGCAGGCGTTCAGAGGTGAGTAACAGCAGCGAAGAGTCGCTGAGTTTGCCGCGAGGCATAAAGTCCAGCCGATCATCCAGTTTGACGACGGACTGCTCCGGCATGCACTCGCCGTTCAGCAATTGGCTGAAGCCCTGTTTATGTTGCGGAAACTTCGCCGATAATCCCTGAGTGGCCAGGTAGTCGAGGTCAATCAGCAGCGTTTTACGCGATTTGCTGGCTGAGCAGGCCAGCAGTTCGGCAATAAACGAACTGCCGGAACGGGATTGCACCGAAGTCACCAGGATGGTGGCGGGTTTATCGCGCTGATTGAGCAACGCCAGCCGTAGGCTGTGGATCATATCGGCGTAGAGCACGTTATGGAAAATCTGCTGCGCGTTTTCCGGATGCGCCAGGAGCGGAAATTCGCCACTGGCATCGAGGGCGGTTTTCGCTTTGAGCTCGCTGAGGCTATTCACCGTTTTATCCAGCGCGGTACTGACGATCAGGTACATGATATACAGCGCCAGCGCCATCAGGGTAATCATCACGATCAACAGGCCGCGCTGGGGTTTAGACGGGCGGTCCGGCGGCACGGCGGCGTCGTAAATGACTTCATCCGCTACCGAGAAGGTCTCCGATAATTTCTGCTCGTTAGCGCGCTGGTACAGCGACTTATAAAGCTCTTCGGTTTTATTCAGCGCGGTGGTCATGGTGTTGTACTGGTCGCGCTTGGCGCCGAGCGCCTGGAAATCAGCCTTCTGATCGTTGAGCATTTTTTGGTAGTGCTGCTCATCGTCGAGGGCAATTTGATACTGCTGGCGCAGGCCGTTAAACAGCTCGCCCAGCACCTGGCCAAGCTGGGCATTGACCGCCTGCAGCTGCGCCTGAGCCTGCAGATATTTCGGATGCTGCGGGCCGTAGTGTTTGGCCGCTTCGGAAAGATTGCGCCGCGTCTGGATGAGCGCAATGCGTAAATCCTGCACCTGCGGATGGCCAGAGATTTCCGGCAGCGAGATAATCTGTTCTACCGGTTTACCCTGCTGACGACGGACCTTGTCCCATACCGTCTGCGCTTTCAGACGACGCTGGGTGGCGTCGGCCAGATGGTTAATCACAATCCCCAGCCGCTCGGTCTCATAACCATCCATGCTGCGGAAGGTTAGTAATCCGTTCTGCTTGAGGAAGTTATCGATGTCCGCCTTCTGCTGATCCATTTTGGTTTTCAGGTCGTCCATCATTTTTTCGTTCCAGCCCTGCGCCTGAAGCAAGGTATTTTGCTTCTGCTGCAGGCTGTAATCGATGAAGGCCTGGGCGACGCCGTTGGCGATATCGGCGGCTTTCTGCGGTGATTTCGCTTCCATCGATACGGCAACCAGCTGGGTGGTGCGCACGCCGGAAATGGTCAGGTTTTTTTGCAGCGCCTGAATGGCATTATTGATGCGCGCGGCTTCATCAAGATTATCGCCGCCGTTAAATTCGCTATCTTGCTCCAGCTTTAATTTACGCACCGCGGCATCGAGCACTACTCGTGACCCCATTAACGCATACTTGGTCTCGTAGTAATCGCTGCGCGTGGAATCGTAGTTTTCCAGCCGCGGCAGAGGAGAGACGTCCTGCGACTGCGCTTTGAACAGCACGGTAGCGGTCGCCGTGTAGCTGGAAGACATAAAGCGCGTCAGAATAAATGACGCCACGGCGGCGACAATCACCACCGCCAGGCACCAGATAAGCTTGTGCTTAATTTTGTTGAAATAAGGCGTGAAGTCGATAAAGCCTTCTTTCTTTTTCGCGTTTTCGACCAGTGAAATTGCCATATCAGAAGAAACTCATGCCAATAATGATGGTATCTCCTGCCTGCACGGAGGAGTCGGCGGCGACATTTTCCAGCAGCCTTCCGCCGCGGGCCTGTCGAATTTGAATATCATGACGGTCGGCACGGTCGGTAAAACCGCCGGCCAGGGCGATGGCTTTTTCCGCCGTTAAACCCGGCTCCCAGGCATATCCATCCGGTTTTTTCACTTCACCGAGCAGATAAACTTTGCGGTATTCGGCGATGCTCACCGTGACCATCGGCGCCTGTAGGTAGTTACCGCGCAGTTTATCGGCGATTTCATTACTCACCTGTTCTGGCGTTTTGCCTTTTAACAGCAGCGATCCGATATAGGGGTAATCAATGCTGCCGCTATTATCGATTTTTATCCGCATCGTCAGATCCTGCTCCCCGGAGACCGCAATATTCACTTCATCGCCCTGGTCCAAAAGGTAGACGGCGTCCGGCGGAGTTTTAATGGTCTGCGGCGGCGTCGAACAGCCTGCCAGCAGTAGCGCCAGCAGCGGAAGCATCGCCAGGGTCCTGTTTAAAAAGGTCATAGTTGTACCTGCGTCATAAAAATAATGGCCGAATCGTCGTAGCCCAGGGTGCGGTCAACCGCATGCGAGTAGTCCGGGCCAATATAAAAAGTGTCCGTATCTTTATTTGAGTGCATGGTGTTCCATTGCAGCTTCAGCTTAAAGTTAACCGATGGTCGGAAATCATAGTTAAAGGTCAGCGACAGCAGATTGGACTTATCTTTGCGCTTATTACTCTGATGCTTATAGTCTTCGGTAATATATGAATAATCGACCAGAGTTGAGAAACGATCCACCAGCCAGTGATGCTCATAGCCGACGCCGAAATTCGACACCAGGATATAGCCGCCGGAGTCGGTGGGGTCTTTGATGCGCTGGGAGCTGTGTAGATTAACTTTCATTTGCTCCAGCGGTTTCCAGTCGGCGTTGATATCCCAGTTCAGGCCGTTAAAACCCTGCGAGTCCGGGTTATGGATAAAGTCTTTGTAGAGCCAGGCGACGTTACCGTTAATCTCCGTTTTACCCGACAGGCGATTCTTCATGCCGACTAGCAGATAATACTCATTGCTGTCTTTTAACGGGTTCAGCTCGTAGCGGCGCTGGTTGGTGATAAAGCTATAGCGATAGCGCAGCGTTTTGGCTTTCTGGTCGAACAGTTCGGCTACCAGGCTGTTTTCATGCCACTCCTGATCGTGCATGTAATAGTTAAAGTCATCGCTGGCGTCTTTGATGCTGTCGAGGTTGCGAAAGCGCAATTGTTTATGCAGTAGCGCGACTTCAACTTTACCGCGGCCTTCCGGCGCGCCGTAGCTGTAACGCAGCTCGCTGTTAAAGAAGCGGGTGCCGATCGGCTTGTTGATGCCAAACTCTTTAAACTGCTCGGGCAAAAAGCCTTCGGTGGTGTCGCGGCCGCGCTCTTCATGACCCAGCGTCTCATCGAGATCCAGCGACAGCCCGTGCATGCTGCCAAATCGCCATTTGCCGTTAAACATAAAAAAATGGTTGTTGCGATTATCCGCGCTATCGTTGCCATAGTTGCGGTAATCGCCGGAATACATCAACAGGTAGCGGTCTTCATAACGTTCGCCGATGGCTTTGACGATAGGTTTAATATTCTGGTAGCTGGAACCGATTTTATTTTGGTCGTAGCGCTGCCAGGTCACGTTGTCATCGTAACCGATGTCATAACCCAACTGGCTCTCGAAATCGATGCCGGCAACCCCGGTATGCGGTTTTGCCTGCAGGTCGGCGTGTGCGTAAGGCACAGACAGCAAACCGGCCAGAACGGCGAACCTAGAACGCATTTTTGCCAACAAAGCCCCGGAAGAAAGTCAAAAAGACGATTTTGAGATCGAGGAACAGCGACCACGACTGGATGTAGGCCAGATCGTACTGAATTCGCTTCTCCATCTTGTCCAGCGTGTCGGTCTCGCCGCGGAAGCCGTTAATCTGCGCAAGCCCCGTGATCCCTGGTTTAACCTTATGGCGAATCATGTAGTTCTCCACCAGCACGCGATACTGCTCGTTATGCGCCACCGCGTGCGGGCGCGGGCCGACGATCGACATCCGCCCCTGAAGCACGTTGAAAAACTGCGGCAGTTCATCCAGTGAGGTTTTACGCAAAAAAGCGCCGAATTTGGTGATGCGCGGATCGTTGCGGGTCGCCTGAGTGACCACGGCGCTATTTTCCATGACCCGCATGGTCCTGAATTTCCACACTTCTATTTGCTTGCCGTTGAGGCCATAACGATTCTGTTTAAATAAAATTGGCCCCGGCGAGGTGAGCTTGATACCAATCGCCACGAACAGCATCGCCGGCAGGCTAATTAAGGTAAAGAAAGAGCCGAGAATGATATCTTCGATACGCTTGATGATCGCCCCTTCGCCATCAAAAGGCGAAGTGAAGATACTGATAGTCTGCAGATTGCCGAACATGCGCAGCTGGGAAATATGCGAGCTGTAAGAGAATAGATCCGGTACCAGGAATACATCGACTGTCGTATCAGAGAATTCATTTAGAAACTGCTTAATACGCTGCTGTGCAACCATGGGGAGCGCGATATAAATTTCATCAACGCCGCCTGTCTTCGCCAGGGCCAGCAGATCGCGCGAGTTACCTTTTCTTTCAATACTCATCAACCGGCTATCGCGATGGTTGTTGCGGTCTTCAAAATAGCTGATGATGATACCGCGCTGTGAGTACTCTTTTTGTAAAGCCTGCTCGATGGCCAGGCCCGCGGGCGTAATACCAAGAATCGCCACCCGTAACACCGAGTTAAACAGATAATGGGCAGTGATTGCCCGCACCACGAAGACAATCAGAAATATAAATATTGAGCATTTCGCCAGACTGACGGCCAGCGGGATAAAATTAACCACTGGTTGCGTGTTAATTAACCACTCGGCAACGACGAAAAATAAAAATGAAACAATACTGCTTAGGCATACGCTTAATATGAGCGCGGCTGATTTTGCGAAATAGTGGCCTTTAAATTGCCCGGAGTACAATTGAAAATACTCATTAATTCTTATGAATACTAATGAATAGATAATTCCAACGAGCGCGGAAGCGGTAGAGGGTTCGGTGTAAAAATACTTTAAATAGATGAAAATCAAAATGTTGACGGTAAGGAAGTCCAGTAGTTTTATCAACTTGCTATAACGGGAGTGATAAATTTTTATATTGTTATCTGCCATTTTTTGCTCGTTTAAAATGAGTTATTTAAACATCGTTATGCTATTGTTTTTAACTAACTGGAAAGCCTGATAATCATTCACATTTGCAATAAATGGTTATCAATCATCATTGTAGACTATGAGTTGAGTAGTGTCGACAAATCTCAGTTTAAAAATAAAACTGCTTTTTAATGTTCTTTATGAGACTTATTTAAGTGGCAGAGAAAAGTATTACTACCGAAGTATTATGTGTTGTTGAGCGTAAAAGCAGAGAGAAATGCAGGGTGTAGGGTTAATTGCAGGTGAAACAATCGAAAGTGGGAGAGTGAGAATTCTTAGCCCCCGGCCAACTCAAAATGCTGAGTCGCCGGGGCTCTGAAGGGGACCCGACTTTACTTGTACAGTTCCGCGCTCATCGTCACCTTATTCCCCATATGGGCACTGGTGATTTTATAATCAGTCGCATTTAGCTCTTTCGCTTTTTTGGCAATCACCGCTTCAGCGGAGTCAAGCGTATTACCGGTCGCAGTGACGCTATGTGCGGAAGCAGTAAAGGCAAAAAGTGAAAGTGCGGCTGCGGAAAAAAGAGTCGATACGGTTTTCATGTTCATAATCCTGGTAAGTTGTTTCGTTAACGTTGCCCGTTGCAACGTGATGGCGTAAAGGATAGGCCCCGCCCGTTGTCTGAAAAAGACGGCAACGGGCAATAGACTTTTCTTCTTTTGTTCATAAAAGGAATGGCCTGGCCATTCCTGGCAACAATCAGGCGCTAAAGTTATTTTTCAACGCCTGCAGGCCGTCGCGATAAATACCGCTGAACAGCGCTTCGGCATCCGCGTCGCTGGCGTTAACCGGCGTGAAGCTGCCGGACCACTCAACGCGGGTGATATTGCTATCGGCAGTTGCCACTACCGCGATCGTGGAGAGGTAATCCACTACCGGGAACGGCGCCTGGATTATCGAGTAGCTATAGCTGCGCTGGCGGTTATCAAACGCCTCCAGACGCTCAATGACCGTGCCGCCATCGGAAGTGGTCAGCGTACGCACGCGTCCTCCTTCGCTCACTACGCTTTTCGGGATGAACGGCAGCCAGTCGGGCAGCGAGTCAAAGCCGCCCATCAGTTGCCAGACCTGGTCGACAGAAGCCGGGATTTCGATAGATACAGTGGTATTAGCCATTTTATTTCTCTCTTTATTGCAGATGATTAGAATTACATTGCCAGGGTGTCGACGACGCCGCCATCGACGCGCAGCGCAGCGCCGGTAGTGGCCGACGAGAGCGGCGAGGCGAGATACACCGCCAGGTTCGCCACTTCGTCGACGTCCGCCGCCCGCTGGATAATCGAGCTTGGGCGCGCGGTCTTCACAAATTCATCAGCCTGTTCACGCGGGCTGCGGCCAGACTGCGCGGCGGCCTCCGCCAGCATCTCCTGCAAACCTTCGGTGAAGGTGGGGCCGGGCAGAATGGCGTTAACGGTGACGCCGGTACCGGCCAGACGTTTCGCCAGACCGTGGGAGACCGCGAGATTGGCGCTTTTGGTCACGCCGTAGTTGATCATGTCGGCAGGAATCGCGACGCCGGATTCCGAGGAGACGAAAATAATGCGTCCCCAGCCGTTGTCGATCATCCCCCGGGCGTAGTGGCGCGACAGCCGCACGCCGGAAAGCACGTTGACGTTATAAAAGTGCATCCACTCGCTATCCGGTACGCTAAAGAAATCTTTATCGTTAAAGATGCCGAGGTTGTTAACCACCACATCAGCATGCGGCTCGGCGGCGAGCAGCGCGCTGACGCCCTCCTCGGTGCTGAGGTCGGCGACCACCCCGCGCAGCTGCGCATCCGGGAGTTCGGCATTAATCGCCGCCATGGCGGTATCAACACCGCGCCGTTGACGGCCGACGATGACCACGGTCGCGCCCGCCTGAGCAAGGCCTTTAGCGATGCCAAGCCCGATGCCGGAAGTGGAGCCGCTCACCACGGCGACTTTATGAGTTAGATCCAGTTTCATGGTGTCTCTCTTGTTTTAAGAGGGGCCCTGTGGCCCCGCTAAAATTAACGAATCGGTAGCGGCGCGTTATCCGCCACCAGATTCTGGCTGCGCATCTCTTCCCAGAAAGGGGCTGGGATGGTTGCTTTCAGCGCGGCCAGATCTTCCGCCATACGGCCCGGACGGCTGGAGCCTGGGATCACGGCGGCCACCGCCGGGTGAGCCAGGGCAAACTGCAGCGCCGCGGCTTTCACATCCACCTGATGACGAGCGGCAACGGCCTTGATCTGCGCCACCTGCTGGTGGATCGCCGCAGAGGCTTTCTGGTATTCGAAGTGTTCACCGCCGGCGAGAACGCCCGAGCTGTAAGGGCCGCCGACAACGATATCGACATTCTGTTCCAGCGCTTCCGGCATCAGGCGCTGCAGGGCGCGTTTGTGGTCCAGCAGCGAGTAGCGGCCAGCCAGCAGGAACGCATCCGGCTTCGGCTCGTCGAGCGCTAAGGTCAGTTCGCAAGGTTCGACGCGGTTCACGCCCAGCCCCCATGCCTTAATTACCCCTTCTTCACGCAGGCGGGTCAGCGCGCGGAAGGCGCCGGTACGGGCGATGTTGAACTGCTCCAGCCAGCTGTCGCCGTAGAAATCCTGCGCTGGATCGTGGATCCATACGATGTCGAGATGGTCGGTTTTCAGCCGTTTTAAACTGTCTTCAATAGAACGCAGGGTGGCGTCTGCCGAGTAATCGTTGAGGATTTTGTTTTTCAGGCCGTATTCGAAAAGACCGCCTTTCTCACCGAAATCACGCGCGGCCGGGTCTTCCATTTCATCAAGCATGATGCGGCCGACTTTGCTGCTCAGAACGAACTGATCGCGAGGGTACTGTGAGAGCGCTTCGCCCATCCGGATTTCAGAAAGACCGGACCCGTACAGCGGCGCGGTATCGAAGTAACGAACGCCCAGATCCCAGGCGGCGGCGACGGTGGCGTGCGCCTCGTCTTCCGGGATGTTACGGAACATGTTGCCCAGCGGCGCGCCGCCTAAACCGATGTTGCCTGGCAGAATATGTTTGATGCTCATCTAAGATGTCCTCGATATAGGGTTCCCGTTTTGGGAAGGGTTCTTTGCGAGCGACTTGTGCTGTCGCCCTGTGACGGAGATCACAATACCTTGCGGTGTTATGACTTGATAGGACATAATTCGTCTGACTTAAGTCCTTTGAGGTCTCATATGATTGATTTACGCCAGTTGAAATACTTTGTGGTGGTGGCGGAAGAGGAGCACGTTGGCCGTGCCGCCGAACGCTTACATATTTCGCAGTCGCCGCTCAGCCGCCAGATAGCCCAGCTGGAGGAGCGCCTTGGGCTGATGTTGTTTGAACGTAACCAGCAGCGTATTCGCCTGACGGCGGACGGGCAGACGTTTCTGGCCGAAACGCGCTCGTTGCTGACCCACGCCAACCGTCTCGAATCGTTAGGTAAACGACTGGGGCGCGGCGAAGATGGCGGGTTGTGTATCGGTTATATCGAAAACGCCATGCACTCCGGCGTGCTTTCTACCGCGCTGCGCACCCTGCGAACGTCGCGCCCGGACGTGCATATCGCGCTGTATAGCCAGCCGCCCGCTACGCAGATTGAGGGCCTGCGCCAGCGCAGCCTGGACTTCTCGCTGGTGGACATGCCGCCTTCGGCGGGCGAACAGGATCTGGAGTATACCCAGGTGCTTGATGACCGGATGCTGCTGGCTTTGCCGCAGAATCATCCGCTGGCCGCGGCGGAAAACTTGCAGCCGGCGCAGCTGGCCGATCAGCAGTGGATCGCGGTTATCCATAACGACGATGCCCATTCACGCGATGAGTTCGTCGCCGCCTGCGTACGTGCGGGCTTTAATCCGGATATTCGTCTGGAAGCCGGAGAGCCATTAACGGCTCTGGGGCTGGTGGCGGCGGGGCTGGGCGTGGCGCTGATCCAGCACAGCCTGCGGCATAACGCCCCTGAAGGGGTCGTGCTGCGGGAAATTCCGTGGATGAGCTATTCGACCCAGCTGTGGGCGGTATGGCACAAAGCTAACCAGCGCCCGCTGGTGATGCACTTTCGCGAGGTGTTACGCGGCGAGAATAATTAGGAATATTCCTGGAGTCGGGCGCGGTGGGAAGAAAATCCGCCGCGATCCCTGTTTGAACGGCCAATTCATGTTACCGTTAAATAATTGACCCTAAAATTATAAGACCTTCATGAAATTTGTATTATCTATCAGTTTATTAAGCTTCTTCCTTTCTCCGGCTTTCGCCGGCACAGCGGTAAAATTGTCCTGCTCTTTACGTAAAAACGTGACTATCTCACGTTTCCATTACCAGCTATCAACCATGAAGTGGGACGACCATTTCCAGGTGGCTTCCGGCATGCGTCAGGCGCACACTAAAAATAATATTCCCTATCGGGTGACCAGCTTTCGTAACGGCGACGATCTGGTCTTTTTCCCGGACAGTCAGGAGTACTTTTTCTTCTATTCGGGAATGGCGACGCCGGACCGCTGCGTGGTGGAGGAGCATTATGAGTATCCGGTCAGGCAGCTGCCGTATTATAAAAAGCCCGCCGCCTGAATCAGGATTGCTGCGCCTGCAGTTTGCCGGCCATCGCCTGCTGGATAATCGGGATGGGAGTCAATAAGTGCTCGCGCATGAGCGCGCTGGCTTGCTCGGCGTCGCGCGCCAGAATGGCTTCCAGCAGCGTCTGGTGCTGGACATGTTTATCTTCCAGCATTTCTACCGACAGCACGGTGGTGCGCAGCCAGATGAAGCGGTAGCGCGCCGCCAGATCGAACAGCCGTTCGCGCATCTGCAGTAAATACTGCGAACCACAGCCAGCGACGATGGCGGTATGAAACGCCTGATGGCGCTGATCCCATTCATCGAGTAAGCGCTCACTTGCTTCGCTGGATTCCAGCTTATTAAGCAGATGGGCGCGAGCCAGCAGTTCGGCTTCCCACTCATCGCCGCCGCGCTCAAGGGCGAGGCGCACCAGCATGGCTTCCATGTTGGCGCGGGCATCGAAGATATCGAGGAGTTCCGCCTCGGACATCGAGGCGACGCGATAGCCTTTTTGGTTGACCACCGTCACCAGCCGCTCGGCCACCAGCTGCGAGAGCGCTTCCCGCAGCGGGCCGACGCCAAGCTCATAGCGCGACGTCAGCAGGCTCATACGCAGTTTTTCATCAGGCTGATAAACGCCGCGGATGATGTCGTTTTTCAACCAGCGGTATCCATCAATGGCCGTCGCTTGGGGAATGGCGGTCATAGTCATGCTCCTGAATACATTTCCCGGCTTGCGCCGGGAACAGGGTTAACGCGTATTTTGTAGCGGCAGTTTTTGCCACAATAGCAGCTTTTTCCAGCGTGACATAATCGGCACCGTGCAGATGATAGCGATCGCCAGCACGCCGGTGGAAATCACCTCCAGCTGCTGCGCCGGGCGGAACAGCATCACCACCAGTACGAAGGTGATAAAGGCGATAACCAGCCAGGTGAGCCACGGATAGAGCCACATCTTAAGGCGAATTTCTCCGCCTTTCGCCAGCAGGATTTTGCGCATCCGCAACTGAGATACGGCGATAACCAGATAGACCAGCAGGGCGATGGCGCCGGAGCTATCGATGAGGAATTTAAAGACCTTCGCCGGGGCATAGTAGTTCACCACCACGGTTAAGAAGGCCGCGCCGGTGGAGAGCAGCACCGCCACATACGGCGTTTTACTGCGGTTGGTTTTGCCCATTATGGCTGGCGCATCGCCGCGGCGGCTCAGGGAATAGAGCATTCGCGAAGCGGTATACAGCGCCGAGTTCAGGCAACTGGTCACCGACAGCAGGATCACCCCGTCCATAATCAGCTTGGCGTAGGGGATATGCAGTAACTCCAGTACCGAACGGTATGAACCGACGTTCTTCAGCCCCGGCATGTTCCACGGGATCAGCGAGACGACCACGAAAATGGAGCACAGGTAGAAGATAGAGATGCGCCAGATTACGGAATTCGTGGCGCGAACGATGTGCTTATCCGGGGTATCCGATTCGGCGGCGGCAATGGTGACGATCTCGGCGCCCATAAATGAGAACATGGTAATGAGCATTGCGCTGAGCACCGCGCCGAAGCCGTTAGGCATAAAGCCGCCGTGATCCCACAGGCGCGAAATCCCGCTCACTTCGGCATACGGATAGAAGCCGGTGATGGCCACCGCGCCCAGTACGATAAAGGCCAGAATGGCGATAACTTTACAGATAGCCAGCCAGAACTCGAATTCACCGTAGTTCTTGACGCTCAGCAGATTACTGCCGGTGAGGGCGAGGGTGATGACCAGCGAGAATAGCCATACCGGTACGCCGGGGATCCATGAGTTGAGAATAATGGCCGCGATATTGGCTTCCAGGGGGATAACCAGTACCCAGAACCACCAGTACAGCCAGCCGATGGTATAACCCGCCCAGCGGCCGATCGCTTTGTCGGCGTAGGTCGAAAAGGAGCCCGTATCCGGGGTGGCGACGGCCATTTCGGCCAGCATACGCATAATCATCACCACCAATAACCCGGCGAACAGGTAGGAGAGCAGCACCGCCGGGCCCGCTTCGGCAATGGCGACGCTGGAACCGACAAACAAACTTGCGCCGATCACGCCGGCAATAGATAACATGGTGACGTGGCGTGATTTCAGCCCGCCCCCTAAATCATGTGATTGCGACAGTTGCCCCATCATTAACCCCTTTTATTGTTTTTTGGCGCCGTTTGCCGGATGGCGGTTGCGCCCCATCCGGCCGACAGGCAACCGGACGGGACGCGCGAGCGTCGCCATCCGGTGCAGGAGTGTTAGCGTTGTTTAGCTTCGTTAAAACAATCGGCGATAATCTGCAGCCCCTGCGCGATCTGCGCATCTTCGATAGTCAGCGGCACCAGAATACGCAGCACGTTGTAGTACGGCCCGCAGGAGAGCAGGATCAGGCCTTTATCCCGCGCGCGGGCGACGATATCCGCCGTTAGTTTGGCGTTGGGTTTGCGGTGATCGCCCTCTTCAAAGAGTTCAATGGCGATCATCGCTCCCAGGCCGCGGACGTCGCCGATTTCAGGATGCGTTTCGGCGATATTGAGCAGTCCCTTACGCAGCTTGTCGCCGAGCTGGTTGGCTTTTTCCAACAGGTTTTCCTGTTCGAAAACCTTGAGTACCGCCAGCGCGGCGGCGCAGGCAATCGGGTTGCCGGCATAGGTGCCGCCCAATCCGCCCGGCGCAATGGCGTCCATGACTTCCGCCCGTCCGGTGACGCCCGCCAGCGGGAAGCCGCCGGCGATGGATTTGGCAAAGGTGGTGATATCCGGCGCCACGCCCATCTGCTCCATCGCGAACAGCGTGCCGGTACGGCCCGCGCCGCTCTGGACTTCATCGGCGATCAGCATGATGCCGTGCTCGTCGCACAGCGCGCGCAGGCGCTGCATAAAGGCCGGGGAGGCGGCGTAGAATCCGCCTTCGCCCTGGACGGGTTCGATGACGATAGCGGCGATATCTTCCGGCGCGGCGTCATTTTTGAAGATGCGATGGATGCTGGCGATCGCGTCATCATCGCTGATGCCGTGCAGCGCGCACGGGTAGAGCGCGCGATAGACATGGCCCGGCATTAATCCCATGCCCGCGGAGTAAGGGTTCACTTTACCGGTTAACGACAGAGTGTAATGGGTACGGCCATGATAGGCGCCGGTAAAGGCGATGGTGCCGCTACGCCCGGTCGCCGCGCGGGCGATTTTGACCGCGTTTTCCACCGCTTCCGAACCGGTGGTCACCAGCAGGGTTTTCTTGGCGAAATCGCCGGGCACTTTCTGGTTCATCATTTCGCACAGCTGCAGGTAGGGCTCGTAGGCCAGCACCTGGAAGCAGGTATGCGTCAGCTTCTTCAGCTGGCCTTCCACCGCGGCGATCACCTCAGGATGCAGGTGGCCGGTGTTCAGCACCGCGATACCGCCGGCGAAATCAAGATATTCACGGCCTTCAACGTCCCATACCCGGCAGTTCTCCGCACGGTCGGCAAAGATAGGGTGAATTTGTCCGACGCCGCGCGGCACCGCGTCGCTACGGCGCTGCATTAACGCTTTATTGCTGGTCATGTCCTGCTCTCCTGTTAAAGGCCGATACACATATATTTGATTTCTAAATAATCTTCGATGCCGTACTTCGAACCTTCGCGGCCCAGGCCGGAGGCTTTAATACCGCCGAACGGCGCGACTTCGTTGGAGATAATGCCGGTATTGATGCCAACGATGCCGTACTCCAGCGCTTCGCCAACGCGGAAGACGCGGCTCAGGTCGCGGGCGTAGAAATAGGCGGCGAGGCCGAATTCGGTATCGTTGGCCTGGGCAATCACATCGGCTTCATCTTTAAAGCGGAACAGCGGCGCCAGCGGGCCGAAGGTCTCTTCTTTCGCCACTTTGGCGCTGCTCGGGACGTTGACCAGGATGGTGGGCTGGAAGAAGTTGCCGCCCAGCGCGTGCGGTTTACCGCCGGTGACGATGCGCGCGCCTTTCGCAAGGGCGTCGGCAATATGTTCTTCGACTTTAGCTACCGCTTTATCATCGATCAGCGGGCCGGTGGTGACCCCGTCCTGCAGGCCGTCGCCGATGCGCAGCTTTTCCACCGCCTGCTGCAGTTTCTCGGCGAAACGGTCATAGACGCCGTCCTGTACATACAGACGGTTGGCGCAGACGCAGGTCTGCCCGGCGTTGCGGAACTTCGACGCCAGCGCCCCTTCGACGGCTTTATCGAGGTCGGCATCGTCAAAGACGATAAACGGCGCGTTGCCGCCGAGTTCTAACGACACTTTTTTGATGTCTTTCGCACACTGTTCCATCAGCTGGCGGCCAATTTCGGTCGAGCCGGTGAAGGAGAGCTTGCGTACCAGCGGGTTGCTGGTCAGTTCGTTGCCGACGGCCCCGGCGGAACCGGTGACCACGTTAAATACCCCGGCGGGAATACCGGCGCGATTCGCCAGTTCGGCCAGCGCCAGCGCGGAAAACGGCGTCTGGCTCGCCGGTTTCAGGACCATAGTGCAGCCGGCGGCCAGCGCCGGGCCCGCTTTACGGGTGATCATCGCCGCCGGGAAGTTCCACGGGGTGATGGCGGCGGTAACGCCGATGGGCTGCTTAATGACGATCAGGCGCTTGTCGGCCTGATGACCGGGAATGGTATCGCCGTAAATACGCTTACCTTCTTCGGCAAACCATTCGATAAAGGAGGCGGCGTAGCTGATTTCGCCTTTGGCTTCCGCCAGCGGTTTCCCCTGTTCGAGGGTCATCAGGCGGGCAAGATCGTCCTGGTTCTCCATCATGAGATCGAACCAGCGGCGCAGAAGGGTGGCGCGCTCTTTGGCGGTCAGGGCACGCCAGGCTGGCAGGGCGCGGTTGGCGGCTTCAATAGCTTCGCGGGTTTCGTCGGCGCCCATTTTCGGCACGCTACCCAGTTGCTGGCCGTTGGCGGGGTTGGTCACCGCAATCACGTCGCCGTTTTGCGCATCGCGCCACTGGCCATCAATTAGCGCCTGCTGGCGAAACAGAGTTGCATCTTTAAGTTGCATAATCGCTTCCTGTCTAAAGGGGTTAACGAGTAAAAGCGGCGTGTAGTGTCTCCACGCTACGTGCCGCACGCAGCGTGCGTCCGGGATTGCTCTGGCTTGCCAGCAGGGTTTGCACCTTGCTGACGATGTGCGCGCCGATCGGGATAGCCGACGTGGCCGCCGGCGACGGCGCGTTACAGGTGTGGATGGAACGCGCGGTAGTAACAAAAAGGAAATCGTCGATCAGCTTGCCCTGCGGCGATACCGCCTGTGCCCGCACGCCGGCAGGCCACGGGCGTAAATCGCTCAATGTCAGGCTGGGGCAGTATTTCTGCACCAGCCGCAGATAGCCGCTTCTGCACAACGAATTCTTCATTTCGCCAAGCCCGGAGCGCAGGTTGTTTTGTAATACCCGGCGAATGCCGGGCGAGGTCAGGATCTCGAGGGTATCGGTCAGCGAGATATCGCGCTTACGATAGCCTTCGCGCTTCAGCGCCAGCACCGCGTTAGGGCCGACGGTGACGCTACCGTCGATCATGCGGGTCAGATGGACGCCGAGGAACGGCATCGCCGGATCGGGGATCGGATAGATCAGATGATTAACGATCTGGTTGTGCTGCGGCGCCAGTTGGAAATATTCGCCGCGGAACGGGCAGATGATAAAGCCGGGATCGACGCCGATCATTTTCACCAGCCGATCGGCCATCAGTCCGGAGCAGGTAATCAGCGTCGATGCCTCATATTCGCCGCCCTGACGGGTGTGGACGACCACACCGCTGGCGTGTTCTTTCAGGGCGCTGACTTCGGCGTCGTAGACGATCGTTCCGCCTTTAGATTCGAAGATCTTCGCCATTGCCGCCGCCACGTCGCGATAGCTGACAATGCCGCTCGAAGGAACGAAGATCCCGCCCAGTCCGCTGATGTTCGGCTCGCGTTCGCGCAGCTCGCCGGCGCTAAGCCACTCGCGCTGCAGGCCGTTAGCGGCGGTGCGATCCCACAGCGCGCGCATCCGCTCCATTTCCAGCGGCGAGGTGGCAACCAGCATCTTGCCGCAGACGTCGTAGCGAATCGCATTCTGCTCGCAAAAGGCTTTGGTGGCGCGGTTGCCGGCGAGGCAAAACTGCGCCTTGAGGCTGCCGGGAGTATAGTAAACGCCGGCGTGGATCACCCCGCTGTTGTGGCCAGTTTGATGGCAGGCCGGACCGGACTCTTTTTCCAACAGGACAATGCGGGCGTCCGGGTAAATCTCAATTAACTGCATGGCAGTCGACATGCCGATAATGCCGCCGCCGATAATCACGAAATCATACATCCGCTCAATTCCTTCGCCTGAGAACCCTTATTGATGAGTCTGGTAATGATTCGTGGAATACGCAAAGTAGCCGCGCTGGCGCATCAGTTCGCGACGCAGATCGGGGTGCGGCGTAAAGCGATCGCGACCGTGCAGCCAGAAAAGATTGTTTATCAACAGGAATTTCCCCACCGGCACCGGCACGGAAAGAATGTTTTTACTGGTTTCCAGCGCGTCGGAAAGGCGGCTCAGCCAGGTGCCTTCTTCGAAATCTTTCGGCTGCACAAACTGGTCGATATAGCGCATTACCGGGCGGCCCTGCTGGTCGACGTCGAAAACCGGATGATAGACATCTTTGCTGACGTTTTTGCTCGGCGGCGCGGCCCAGCGCATCGGACGGCGGGCGAGCGGGTCGCGGAAGAATTCGTCGAGATGTTCCCAGTCATCCAGATGCAACAGCAGTGAATTGCCGCCCTGCATATTTTGCTCATCGATCTTCATCATCAGCACGTAGTCGGTAATTTCTTCGACATAGGTACCGTCATTGTGCAGCTCCATCACGCGGTGCGGCTGGCGCAGGTAGCTATCTGAGTTATCGACGTTTTTCACTACGAAGCGGGCGTAATACTGGCCGCTCATGGCATCAAAGTTGGAACGTCCGATCAAATGCGCCACGGCGGTAGCCAGCTTGACCATCTCATCGGCCTGGGCGACGTTGTCAATGCCGATACCGTTGATCAGCAGCGCGCCCTCCGCGCGATTGAGCAGCGTGTTGATCAGCAGCGGCTGCAGCTGGTTGCCGCACAGATCGTCGAGGATCTTGCCGACCTGAAAGCGCAAGAAGGATTTATATTCCAGCGCCTGTACCGGCCACTGCGCGACCTGTTGAAGAAATTGCGCGGTCGTTTCGGCGGTGAACGTTAGCTCCAGCAGACGCGGCGATTGCGCGGACGGAGCGAAGGAAAAACCGGTGTAGCTGTGGGCCATATCATCAGCATGGGGTTTTACGGCGGTCAGTGCATTCATCAGAATCATTCCTCGGGTAGAGTCAGAGAGTCGGGGTGATGCTCATTTCGTAGCCATAAATTAAAAATATCTACATTTTTGAAAAATGCGTATGAAATAACCATATTGTTTAATTTTTGTGATCGCTAGCAACAATAAGTTAACAATATGAAAGGCGAGGACAGGCGAGGTGGAAAAAGAAAAACGTCAGAAAATGAATAAGTTGAAGAGAGGACGGACAGCCCGGATAGCGGGGGAGTGGATATCCGGGGAAAAGAGGGGTTATTTTTCGACGCTGGCCACTAAGGCTTCAATGGTTTGTTCCCGCCAGAGGAGCCCCTGCAGGGCAAACCACGGCATGTTTTCCAGCCACTGAAGATGGGCTTCGGTTTCAATACCTTCGACGATCACCTGATACTGGTTCGCCTGAAAATAGTGCAGCAGCGAGTCCATCAACTGCTGGCCGTTTTTCTTTTCCAGCAGGCTCCATAACAGGTTCTTGTCGGTCTTGATAAAACGAAAGGGTTGCGCCGTCAGGGCGGCGAACCCGGCGTAACCGGCGCCAAAATCATCCAGCCAGAAGGAGTATTTGTCCGTCAGGGCGTCGATGGTCGGGGTGCGTTTCACCAGCGTGTTGGAAAATTCATTAACCTCAAAATGCAGGCAGCCGATGGTTTTCACACACTCGGCGATAAAATCATCATGCAGCATATGCAGCGTCGACTCGTCGACGTTGAGGGTAACCATGACTTCGTTGTGGCGGAACCACTGCTGATGCTGCCTGACCAGCTCAATCTGTTCGAGCAGGATGCGGGCGCGCAGTGATTCCGATGCCTCACTGAAAAACCGTTCTATTTCTTGCGGACTAGCAGGCTCGTGATGAGCAAACCGGGTCAAACATTCTACCGCGATCATTTTGCCTTCGCGGTTGAACATCGGCTGAAATACATAGCGTAACCCGGTCGGTTCGGTGTTGGTCAGCGGCATTTTGCTTCACTATTTAAAGGTAACGTCGATATTGGCCGTCGCATTAAAGGTGCCGATTTTTGGCTTAACGCTTAGCCATTTCAGGCTGGCCAGGAAGTTGCTTTCTACCACGCTGCCGTTAATCATGCCCAACTGCGTCGGGGTATTCATGGAAAGCCAGGTCGTCGGCGCATCGGCGCGCGAGAGCAGGATGCCAAAACCGCTATCGTTGGATGGCAGAATGGTATTGGTGTCCTGGGTCGGCTGCTGGGTGCTGAAGCTGGCCATTAAGGTCTGCCCCTGGCAATCCTGGCCGGCGCCGGTCAGGTCGGCGCGGACGCTGAACGGAACCTGTTTCTCAATGGCGCCGACGACCGCGTTGCGCGCCGGGATGCTGCCGAAGTTTACCGTTGAACCATTGTTCGCCGAGACGGTGATTTTCGGGTTGCAGGCGATAAAGCGGATGTTGCCAAGCCCGGTGACCCACGCGCGGAAGTTACTATTCGGGCGGCTGTTGAGGCCGCCGACGCCGTCAACCTGGAAGATAGCGTAGCGGTTGGTGTCGTTAATCACGCCGTTTGACGGCGGCGGATTGCCGGTGGCTTTAATATAAACCGAGTAGGTCACCGTGACGGTCTGCGGGGTTGCCGGAGACTGGCATGCACCGCCGGGACGGTTGCGGCGGCAGAGCGTACCTGGCCCGATATCCGTTTTCTGACCTTTTACCGGTTTAATATCGGTGCTGAGATAGGTGACGCCGACTTCCAGTGAGTTGTGGATATTCTGCATCCGGGTTTCCGGATCCCAGTACAGATATGCATCTTCACCATTGGGCATGTGATCCGTATCGGTACAGGTAAAGGTAGAGGTAAACGTCGGCGAACGCCACAGCAGGGTACCCGGCTTCAAATTAGCGGTCGAAACGTTAATCTGATCGGTGAGCGCGATGGTCTGCGATACTTCGGTACCGTTCTTCTTACAGCTCAGCGCGAAGCTGCTGGTGGAGAACAGCGCGCTCGAGAGTACCAGCAGCGTCAGCCCGGTGCGGGATAAGAGGTTAAACTTCGACATAACTAATTGTCCTTTCATGTTATTTACAGGTCAGGGAGACGACCTGATAACCACCGGGTTGATCGGCTTGAATAGCAGGTAGTTCTGGCACCGTCAGGCTGCAGGAGGCGTCGGCATCGTCGCCCCATTTCATCTGCAGACGGTCGCCGCTCTGAACGCCGGAAACGTAGGCTTCGCCGCGGGTACCGACCACGCCGACATGTTCGCCGTTCTGGCCGAAGATGTTGGCGCCAATCACCGGCACGCTGCCGTCCGCCAGTTTGGCGTGGATAAGCAGGCTCTGGCCGAGATGCGTTTCAAAGGTCACGCGGCCGATGGCGCGCTCGGTCGGCACGATATCTTTCGCCGCCAGCGGGATTTCCAGGCCGTTGCCGATATCCGAAGTACGCAGCGCGACGCGGTTGTGACGATACGGCATCGCAGAAGTGAGCACCGCGTAGCCGAAGCGGTCAATCGCTACCCCAGGCTGGTTTTCCAGACGCACGCCCTGCGCCCCTTTCGCTTTCACCACCACGAAGGTGTTCTGCAGCGGCTGCGACAGGGTGACGCCGCCGGAGTGCGCGACCACGCCGCCGGAGACGTTCAGCGAAGTCTGCTGATAGTTGTTGTTGTAGCTGTAGCCCAGATCGACGTTACCCATGCTGCCCAGATAACCCAGGTTGACCAGGCTGGTATCGCCGCCGTGCTGGGTGTGGCCGCTCTGCACGAAGTAATTCATGCGGTTGTCATCAAGCAACGTACCGCTCATCCCGGCGCTGTAGCCGCTACCGCTCTGCTTGCTGTTAGAGGCGTTAAAGTTAACCGTGCTTTCGTGGTCCGGGCCAAAGATGTTGATTGGTACCGAGACGTTCAGGTTAACGCTGTTGTCGCTATAGCCGTAGTTACTGCGGCTGTTCTGGTAAAACACGCCGACGCTGACGCGATTCCAGGTGGTGTTGAAACCGGTCTGGATGGTGCGGTCGTAAGCGGAAGTGTTCCAGTAGTTCTGGCGAATAAAGGTCGCGTACAACGAAGCGCCGGCGATGTGCTGGTTGACCGTCATTTCGACGCGCTGGCGTTTGTTGTTGTATTGCTGCGAGTCGTAGTAACGACGGCGCTGGTTTTGCGTCGCCCAATCCGGCGCGCCGGTTTTATCGTCGCTCTGATCGTAATACTGGGTGTGGTAGAAACCGTTCTGCCAGTTGTTACGTTCAGCTACCGCATCGGAGAAGTCATAGAAGCCCGAGGTCGAATAACGGTAGCCGGCGATCTGCACATCGGTACCGAGGGTATTGAGCGATTTGGAATAGAGGAAGCGCACGCTGGCGCCGCGCTTGTTCTCGCCGGAAGCCAGATCGGTATCAGACCATGAAGCGTCAACGGAAGCCGCCCCGTATTCGCCCATGTTTTTACCCAGCCCGACCACGCCGGAGCGATAGTGCTCGGCCATGATAATCCCGCCATATGGCGTATAGTCGGAGCCGGCGCCATGCGCGACGGTGCCCTGGATAAATTGCGGCTGATAATTATTGGTGCCGTCGTGGTATTTACCCGCGGTCACCTGATACTCCCAGATCCCGTCGCGCAGCATATTCGGCACGGAGGAGTAAGGGAGAGTGAAGCTATGGCGTGAGCCATCCGCCTCGATAACCGTTACGGCTAAGTCGCCGCTGAGGGTGCTTGGCGAAATATCGGTCAGCGCGAACGGCCCCGGCGGCACCACGGTGCTGTAGACGGTGTAGCCGTTCTGGCGCACTTCGACGCGGGCGTTGGTGTTGGCGACGCCACGTACGACCGGCGCGTAGCCGCGGCGGCTGTCCGGCAGCATTTCCGGGACGCTGGAAATCTGCGCGCCGCGGAACTGGAAGCTGTCGAAAACGTTATTATTGGTGTTGCTCTGGCCAATCTGAATACGGCTGCGCCAGGAGGCGATGTCGGTTTCCGCCCAGGTGGAAATTGGATTCCATTGCTCTTTTTGCCCGGTCTGTTTTGACAGGGAAGAGGTATTGCGAAAACGCCACGCGCCGACGTTTAGGCCGTTATTGAGGCTCAGGAAGTAGTAGTCGCTGTCCTGTTTGCCGCTACCGCTGGCAAAACGGGAATGACTGCCGCTGAAGGCATAGTTAACGAAACCGGCGTTGATACCGTCGTCATAGACCAGCGGCGAAATCTCGCCCTGCGGTCGCGCTTCGAGATCGGTTTGCGGCACGGAGATGTTCAGCTCCTGCAGCGCGGCGTTCCAGCTCACGCTACTGCCGGCAATATTTTTTACCAGATCGTAACAGGCGCTGCTACCGGCAGTGTCCGGCACCAGAACGCCGTATGAACGATAGCTGTCGGCATCTAAACAGAAATAGCCTGGGGTGTTAGGCGAATCTTTTTTAAATTCTATTTCCCGGTGATCGACGCGATTTTTATTCAGGTAAATATCGAAGGCATATTTACCTGGTAAAATATCGTCGCCGGTAGAGAGGTTTTGCACCAGCGAGGCGTTATTCGCCCCGCGGATGAAAGAGGTATTGAATTGCTCTTCGGCATTGACAAATGGTGTCGCCAGTAATGACATTGTCGAGGCGTAAACAGCAAAGCGAACATGCTGCGCCAGACATCCAGGGATCGTCCTTATTTTGTTATGGCTAGCCATTGTATTGCTCTCTTACTGAATGCGGATATCTTTAATTTCCGTATGTCCGCCAAAATCATTGATAAAAGTGAATGACATCTGATCCGCTGCCGCCGCGCCGGCTGGCAATTTGATGTTCAGAGAGTCCATGGGATTAACCATGTCAGCATTCACTTTCCAGGTCTTCGCGCCGCTCTTTAGCGTCAGTACGCCGAAAGTCACGTGCAGCGGACCTTTGTTAGTCACGACCAGCTCATTACCTTGCTTGCGCCAGGTCAGGGCCTGCGCTTCCTTTTGCAAGGTGGTTTTCAGCGTGGTAGGGCGATAGAACAACTTCACGCGGGTGCGGATCGCAATTTGCAGCACGTTTTCTTGTTTCGCCGAAGGCGGAATTTCCTGCACGTTGATCCAGTACACGGATTCGCGGTCGGTTGGTAGTCCGCTGCCGGAATAAACAAAGCGCAAAATAGCGTCTTTATTTCCCGCCAGTTTTAAAATTGGCGGAATAGCCTGCATCGGTAAATTGGTTGGCGTTGCGGTGGCGTCACCGGTATCAAGCCAGGTCTGAACCATCCATGTTTCATCGGTATCATTGTGAATGGATAACGCCGCAGATTTTTCCCCGCCGTTATAAATAACCCGAGTCTGATCGACCTGAATACCCGCAAAAGTATCCAGCGAGACAAATAACAATAAAGCGGTTAATAACTTTTTCATTTCACGTTCCAAATAATGTTACCAGCCATCCATGGCCAAAACGTCTACCCTAAAACGGGATTATCCGTATTATTTGTATTCGATGGTGAAGGTGGCGTTTGCGTTAGCAGAACCAGCAGTCACATCCTTCAGGAAGGATTTGTAGCGAGCTTTCAGGTTGAATACCGCGGTGCCGCTGTTGTCGTCAGACGCTGCAACGTTAACCCACGGGGAGTTGTCGTCTGCGCTCTGGTTGATTGGGACGATTTTTTCGTCGTTGGTCAGGATTTCGATACCTACGCCGCCAGCGTTATCAACGGACAGCAGGTTCGGGTTACCGGCAACGGTCGCACCGTCGAAGCGCAGGGAGTAATCACCGGCTTCACATTTTTCCAGGTTGATAGTGAACGCTTTAGAAGCGGTAACATCGCCAACAGCGTTGAACGCGGTAGTCGGGTATTTACCGATGAAAACGTCTTTGTTCTGGTCGGAAGAAGTCACAGTACAGGTTGACTGGATGATTTCACCGGTAAAGTTGACCTTGCCGTTAACTGCGTAAGCACTGGTGGCGGACGCGGACAGGATCAGTGCTACAACAGGCAGTAATTTCTTATTCATTTTAACTCCATGTACTTAAGGGGATAACCATTGTGGTAATCAAACACGGCAAGCGAATACCGTGCAGATGGGTATCCAGATAACCTATGTTGGCGTGTTGATCGCGATGAAATATACAGCAACAGTTTTCGCGGTTTGATTGCTTCGGTGACTTAATTACAGGAAATTAATAGACATAAACGATGCACTTGATCGGACTTATCTGATAACGGCAACGATAATAATTTTATAGCCAGCGGGGCGCTGGGGAGGATGCTATGGGGAAAGGTAATTAATTAAGGTGTTGTTTTTAAACTGTTTTATTGTTTTTGTTTCTCAGGGGGGTAAACGTTTCTGCGCAAGCCAGGGCAAATTAAAAACGCTGATTTATCCAGCGCTATGCATAATGTGTAAGCGTTATTTCCAAATATTTCCTGTTTCCTTCGGGAGCGCCTTCTGATGGCGGATTACTCCGCCGAATTAACCCCTTTTAAGGCCTCCGCCAGCCAGCGGGAAAAATGCAGCATCGCGGGCGTTTCCGTGCGTGATTGCAAACGTGTCAGCCAGTAGTTGCCGAGATCGATATGAATCTTAAACGGCTGCACAATGCGTTTTTCTTCCAGCAGATGGCTGAACATTTTTACCGGGGCGATAGCTACGCCTAAGCCTGCCTGCGCCGCCTCCAGCATGGTCACTGATGAGTCGAAGACAATAACCCGATGGGTTGGCGAAGGCGGAAGTTCTCCCGCTGCCTGCATCCACGCCGACCATTCGTCGCGGCGATAAGAGCGGAGCAGCGTGAACTGCAAAATATCCTTCGGTGTATTTAGCCGGGCAGCTAACGACGGAGCGCACAGCGCGGAGAGCGGGGCGGCGCACAGATACTGCGCGGCGGTATCGTGCCAGGCGCCGCCGCCGAAGCGAATCACATAATCCAACCCCTCGGCGGCGGGATCGACGCGATTATTATGGGTGGAGATCTGCAAATCGATATGCGGACACTCGCGCCAGAAGGCTGGCAGCAACGGGAACAGCAGGCCCGTAGCGAAAGTGCCGACTACGCCGATCTTGAGCTTCTCCTGCGCCTGGTGACCGGTAAAGCGGTCGAGCATCCCGGCTATCCTTTCAAACGACTCATTGAGTACCGGTAACAGGCCTTCGCCTTCGGTGGTGAGCTTGAGGCCGCGCGACACGCGAACGAACAGCTGGCAGTTAAGGTGTTCCTCCAGCGTCTTCACGTGCTGGCTGATGGCGGAGTGGGTGACGTTGAGCTCAATCGCCGCGCGGGTAAAACTGAGATGCCGGGCGGCCGCTTCAAACGCCCGCAGTGAATTGAGAGGAAGATAGCTGCGTGTCATAACATTATCCGTTAGAAAAACTAAAGCCTGCTGCTAAATTTAACAGTTTGTCAGCGCTGTGCAAAACACCGACACTGAGCGCGTCTGAAGGGCCCGGACGAGAGTGGATATTGAGCGAGAACCGATAATGGAAAAATACTTCATGATGAAAAAATCCCTTACAGGCGTACTGCTGCTGGGCGCCTCATTTTCGACGTTTGCCGCGCCGCAAACGGCGGAGCAGCTGCGCGAACTGGTCAATCAGACCATCACCCCGTTAATGAAAGAACAGGCGATACCGGGGATGGCGGTGGCGGTGATCTATCACGGCAAACCCTACTATTTCACCTGGGGCCAGGCCGATGTCGCCGGGCAGCGTCCGGTGACGCGACAGACGTTGTTTGAGCTGGGCTCTGTTAGTAAGACTTTCACCGGCGTGCTTGGCGGCGATGCGGTGGCGCGCGGTGAAATTAAGCTCAGCGATCCGGCGCAGAAGTACTGGCCGCAACTCACCGGCCAGCAGTGGCAGGGGATTTCGCTGTTGCATCTCGCCACCTATACCGCAGGCGGTCTGCCGCTGCAGGTTCCGGACGAGGTGACGGATGAAGCGGCATTACTGCGTTACTATCAGAACTGGCAACCGCAGTGGGCGCCAGGGAGTAAGCGGCAGTACGCCAATACCAGCATTGGCCTGTTCGGCGCGCTGGCGGTGAAACCTTCCGGCATGAGCTTTGAACAGGCGATGAGCCAGCGGGTATTGCAGCCGTTAAAACTGAGCCACACCTGGATTAACGTACCGTCCGCCCAGAGCAAGGATTACGCCTGGGGTTATCGCGACGGTAACGCGGTACACGTTTCGCCGGGGCAGCTGGACGCTGAGGCTTACGGCGTGAAGTCGAGCATTGAGGATATGGCGCACTGGGTGCTGGCGAATATGAACCGCGAGACGGTACAGGATAAAAACCTGCGGCAGGGGATCCAGCTGGCACAGTCGCGCTACTGGCGTGCCGGGGGGATGTATCAGGGACTCGGCTGGGAGATGCTGAACTGGCCGGTGTCGGCCGAGGTAGTAATTAACGGCAGCGATAATAAGGTAGCGCTCGCCGCGATGCCGGTAACGGCGGTCAATCCACCCGCGCCGCCGGTGAAAGCCTCGTGGGTACATAAAACCGGCTCCACCGGCGGATTCGGCAGCTATGTGGCCTTTATCCCGCAACAGGATCTCGGCATCGTGATGTTGGCGAATAAAAGCTACCCCAACCCGGAGCGGGTGAAGGCGGCGTATCATATTCTTGAGGCGCTGCAGTAAGAACGGTTGCGCTGCGCTTAGCGGGGCCAAGGTTGGCGCTAACTGAGAAAAACCCCGGTCGCGCTTACGCTTACCGGGGCTACAAGTTGGCACTAACCGGTAGCCCGGATAAGGCGTAGCGCGCCGCTATCCGGGGGAGGGGCTCTTTATTTTCAAACAACTAACGATACAGCCATCTCCCAGCCTGTGCTGACGCAATGAGCATCGCGAGTGTTAACGGCTCCGGTGTGCGCGGAGAAATGCGTTTGGATTTCGGTAATAGGAAATTAGGGAGGAAACCCTGTTCGGGAGGCCAATAATTAAATAAATCAAATGCATCTTGCTTTACATTAAACTGACGGAAATACGATTGCATGATGTCATCGCCACTTTCTCTGGCCCAGGGATAATCGCCCATATTGAGTGATAAATCCGCATTCACCTGCTGCTTTTTGCCGGTAAGTGTCGGCTTGTTCCATTGCGTTTCATACCATGCCAGAACGGCTGCTGCGATATTGTCTTGATCTACCATAATTTATCGTCACCTCTGGCAATGGCGTTGTATCTAGTGGTTGCTTTTATTGATACATAAATTACATCCCCTGTCAGGTAAATAATCCCGAGGATGGGTATCCAGCGTCCAACGAATGCTCCCAGATTGGTGACATAGCTCCATCTAAGATTACGGATGGATTGGTTGGTTAACGTCGGGAGCCTGACTTTTAAGTCATTGTGTAAAACCTTCCGTAACTCATGGCTCAAAATGCTCGTCCCTTTAGTCGCTCCGCCTGGTTTTGTCCGGGTATTTTTTATAGGTTGACCAAGCATGATTAACGCAATGGTCATGATGTCATCTACTCCAAAATGAATGGCTGCAGTATCGAGAAAAACCCAAAAAAGAAGTTCATGGGACGAGAGGTTTGACTTGCCATTGTAATAATATGTTCCATTAATTTGTTCTGTTGTGTCCATTTTTATATCCCAGTAATGCTATTTTTACGCAATGTAGCTGCCTGGTTTATTGGAAACAATAACTGTTGATATAAACGTTTTCTGAAAGATAGCTCTTATTAAATGTTCTGTTAAATCATTTAATCAATTAATAAAAATTTCTTTTCTCATCTATTTTTATTTGTTCAGCTAATATTCCCTGGTGAAGTTAGCACATGATGATTTAAAGCGAACTGCTACTTGCGAATAGACGCAATCTGCTGAAAACTATCAGCGAGATGGTGAACCACAGGGAACGGCAATGGCTGGACGTATTGACTATCAGATTGAAAAATTTCAGTTCATCGAGCGCAACGAATCCCCACGTATTACCCGCCAGTGGGCGGAAGTTATTGCTGAATGTCAGCAGGAAAAGGCGAACAGTGAAACGCGTTTGCGTACTGCATTGCTGAATGTCGACTACGCCACCAGCTTCGAACTGCCGTTTCGTTTATTGCTTATTCGCGCCCCGCAGCTGGTGGATCGCTTACGCCATGCGCTGGCGCTGAATCAAAAGAACGTGGTGATTAATGGTAAGAAGCGCGGCTGCGTTTACAGCCTGAAAGCCGATCTCAGCGCCGTTCCGGATGAGTTTCGTTATCGCTTTGTGAGCCGGATTATTCGCAGCGGGCCGGATGCGGTTTCCGCCGCGCCCTATCAGCAGCTGGCAAAAGAGATAAAGGCGCCGCGCGAGCGGTTACGTTTGGCGCTGGAAAGTGGCCTGCAGGTCAATGCGCTGGATGGGCTGTTCTGGTTTGGTATCCAGCGTATCGCCGCGGATATTTCGGCGCTGCGTTCTGCGGGAATGGCGATTACGACTGCGGAAGTGGAGGTGGCGGATAGCCTGACCAGAACGACGCGAATGATAGCGGCGTATCAGGTGGGGACCTGCTCCCGTTGATTAATACACACCGATGTTAGTAATGTCTTCATAAGCTCCATGAGGATATCCCCATGAAAAAACTAATAAAGGCTCTTGCCTTTATGCCAAAACCTTTAACACGGACGATCAGTCATAGAGCCAGCGCCCGGCTTTAGCACTTTCAATAAACATTTGTACCGTCAATGGTTCTGGTTTGTGGTGGTCTGTTTTGAGGTATTCAGGAAGAATGGCGTTTGGAAGAAACCAAATACCAGTATTGGGAAAATAGCGACGAAAGTTAAAACTTTGGATATCTACATTCAATGATTCAGAGTAGTCATTTAGAAATGAGTCCATATCCTCTGGAAGTACTACATGATCACCATCACTCAGTGATGTATCATTGTCCATCTTCCAAAAGTGCTTTTCGATCAGTCCGTGAACAGTAGCATCAATATCCATGCCTATTTCCCCGTAATTAATCGATAACGGTGAACAACATTAGTAGTAATGACACCAATATCATAAACAGTGACCACAACACCAATCCACGGTACCCAACGTCCAATGTAGCCGCCAATACTGGTAGTGTATGCCCAATCCTTGCGGAGTATCGACTTAATGGTAAGTGTCTTTTTACGTGTTTCAAAAGAGCCTGTGAACACCTTACGGAAAACAAGAGATAGAGGACTTGTGCCTTTGGTTGCACGGCGGTAATCAATCTTACCTCGTACAGGGACTAAAGGCAGACTAAGAATCATTGAGCCCCACGCAAAGTAATCCAGCAAATCACCAAACTGTTTATAACTCTCATCCATGAGTAACCAAAATAACAGTTCGCTTTCGCTTAAATTTGACTTCCCATCAAAATAATATCCGTTTACCTGTTCTGTAGTATCCATCCTACCCCCCATAAACATTAGCCATTCGATGATATTAGAAACAGTTAATAGATGCTTGCGTGATTAATCCTAAATCATGGCTGGTTTTGGACAATACCAGCCATCAAGCCCCGTTAGATAAACTTCCTTGCATCAGAGACAAGTTTTAATACAGCCTCTTCAACCTTCTTCAGTTCTAACCATGCTTTGCAACGTCATCTTGTAAGCACACCTGTTTTAGTTCCACGCACTTTTTGAGAGTTCCGTTTTTTTGACCTTGGCCCAAATTCAGTGCAGTGCTAAATCAGAGATCTTCGTCTTTTTGCAGACTCCGGATAAATTCAGCCGGAGTCATGTCATTTAGTGATAAATGCGTCCTCTCATGATTATATTCCCTGCGCCACTTGTCGAGTTTGTCCTGCGCATCTTCCAGTGACAGGAACCAGTGAATGTTCAGACATTCGTCCCGCAGGCTGCCGTTAAATGACTCAATAAACGGGTTATCGGTCGGTTTCCCGGGACGGGAGAAGTCCATCGTGACACCGTGCTCATACGCCCATTTATCCAGACTTTTCGAGATGAACTCGCTGCCGTTATCCGTCTGGATACGCACCGGCAGGCGTTTATCCAGCACCCGTAATGCTTCCACTATGCTGACCACATCCTCGCCTTTCAGCGATTTTCCGGCATGGATCGCCAGACACTCCCGACTAAAATTATCCACTACGGTCAGCGCCCGAAAACGCCGCCCGTTAAACAGACTATCCGACACGAAATCCATACTCCAGCACTGATCGATATGCGTCAGGGCCGGGCGCTGCTGGCGGCGTGCGGCACTGACATGCCTGCGGGGGCGCTTTCTGCGCAAATTCAGGCCTTCCAGACAATAAATCCGGTGTGTTTTCTTGTGGTCAATCTGCCAGCCTTCCCGCCGCAACTGGATATGAATACGCGGGCAACCGTACCGTATCCGGGTTTCCGCTATTTCCCGGATACGCAGGGTTATCGCCCGATCGTCACGCCGGCTCTGCCAGTGGTAGGCAGTTCTGCTCTGCATCAGCAACCCGCATCCCCGGCGGACACTGATATGATAGGCCTCCAGCAGAAAATGCACCGCCTGGCGCTTCTGAGCCGGCCTCAGAACTTTTGTTTCAGTACCTCCTGCAGCATCTCCTTGTCCAGACTCAGGTCTGCCATCAGTTTCTTCAGCCGCTGATTTTCATCCTCCAGTTGCCGCAGACGGCGCAGTTCCGTTACGCCCAGACCGGCGAATTTCTTCTTCCAGTTGTAAAACGTGGCCTCAGAAATGCCCATCTTTCTGCAGACTTCCCTGACGCGGGTGCCGGTTTCGGCCTGTTTCAGCGCAAACGCGATCTGTTCTTCGGTATAACGGGTCTTTTTCATGGCGATGTGCCTCTCTGTGAGATGGAAGAAAGACCGGATACTTCAGTTTAGACTGGTACTGTTTTCAGGGAGGAGATCAATGCAGCTAAGGAAAAAATCAACCCAATTTTATTTAAAATGAAGTTAACAACCCCTGATGTCAACTCAATCATTTCTTAATCTCCTTTTAATCCATGTAAAGAATTCTTAATTTTATTACGGATAAATAAGTTAGCATTTACTGGGGGCGGTGCGCCCCTTATTCGTACAACCATCTTCCGGCTTTAGCTGATTCGATCAGCATACCAACATTGAAATCTGGTACAGGAACAGGCTCTGTTTTCTTAAATGGATTCCATGAAACAGGCTGATCGGGATAGTAAGTTTCTATTTTAAATTTTCCCCGTTCAACCTTGAACGCATCGAAAAACTTATCCATTAACTCACCAGCTTCAAGCTCATCAAGACTCAAATCAGTATCAAGATCCGTTTCAGGTGTTAGCTCTACTTTCTTGAACTTGAATAGGTACGTGCCAGCGTAAGGCCGTACAAGCTCATAAACGCGCTGCTCAACATTGTTTACCATAACTTATCGTTACCCCGCGCTATAGCGTTGTAGTCTCGGATAGTGCGATAGGTGATTTGAGAGATATCAGAAGCTAAGATAACCCACCCCACGACAGGAATAGCCCTGCCCGTAAAGGTTCCAATGTTAGCTACCGCCCTGATTCTGATTGTAGAAGGTGGATAACCACCAATAACGGAAGGTAGTTTGATACCGAAAGGGAACTGCGCTTTTTTGAACACTTTTCGCGAGGCTTTAGACGCATAGGATGTTCCCTTTTCAGCACCGTTTGGTTTTGCCCTTGTAGGGAGAGTATTACGCCCAGATACAATGGCAACTACAGCACCGAAATCAACAAGACCTAAACCAAGTTGATCAACAACATTTTCACAGAAGACCATGAAAAATAGCTCGGAGGCGGTGAGGTTTGAACGCCCCGCATAGAAGTATGTTCCGTTAAGTTCCTCGACTGTATCCACGTCCAAATCCTTATGACTCTGAATGTATTGCAATCATAACGGCTGCTTTTCATACAGTCACCTCTAAAACATGTTGTTAGCCGCTCGTGCCAGCTTGATTTCCTCTCGCTTTCAAGCCAGGCTTTCCCCTCTGGTGTTGCCAGGAATTTACGAGCGTGAATCTTACGGTTGTTGCGCTTCGTAGCTGCTTTTTGGTTAGCTTTTGACATGATATCCCCTCCGCTGAATCTGCCAGCGCTCAACGTACAGCAGAGAGACAGTACAACGAAAGTTACAATGGTGCAGATAATAGATGACCATTACGTGCCGTGTTGGGTACATAAGAAAGGGCTGAGCGAAGCGACATCCGCAAGTAATATGATCCCTTCACAGGGACGTTAAAGCCTCAGCATGTTCTCTTATCAGGTAGCCGTTGTAATCCGGTGGCTGAAACCGTGGCAGAGCCGGATTCTTTCCCGATCCGGTTAGTCTTCCCAACATTACGCCTGTTTATTCTCTGCAACGTCATCTCGACGTGTTGCATCATTGAGCGCCGCACGAAGCGTGGAACTTTGCTAAGGGTTTTGGTATGAGGATTAGAGTCGCTGGGCGTCTTCCGGCTTCAAATAGATAACTGTACAGGGTTGAGCACGGTAACTACCTGCCCATAGGTTGTACGATACCAAAGCCAGTACAACACAGGCGTTTGGGTGTGATTTTAGAAGATACGATCTCTTGGGGATTTTAACCTAAGCTATTGATTTTCTTAGATGGTGCCGATAATAGGAGTCGAACCTACGACCTTCGCATTACGAATGCGCTGCTCTACCAACTGAGCTATATCGGCCCTGAAAGGACGCGTTCACCTGCGTGAAGCACGGGGTAGAAGGTTAAAACTAAGTGGGTGATGCGTCAATGCCCTTTCGAATCAAACGGCTACTTTTGCATCACCCGCTTAGCGTTAAGCACGAATGGTATCGTCGCCGAAGCCAATCCACTTATAGGTGGTCAGCGCTTCAAGACCCATCGGCCCGCGGGCGTGCAGCTTCTGGGTGCTGACCGCCACTTCCGCGCCGAGGCCGAACTGGCCGCCGTCGGTGAAGCGGGTAGAAGCGTTAACGTATACCGCCGACGAATCCACTTCATTAATAAAGCGATTCGCATGGCGCAGGGTACGCGTCAGAATGGCATCGGAATGCTGGGTGCCGTGCTCACGAATATGGGCAATCGCCTCATCGAGATCGGCAACAACTTTCACGTTCAGATCCAGCGACAAATACTCGTCGTCGTACTGCTCCGCTTTCACCGGCTCCACCTTCGCCGGACCATTCTGCAGAAGGGGCAGAGCGGCCGGGTCGGCGTGCAGCGTCACGCCGCTCTCCGCCATCTGTTTGCTCAGCGCAGGCAGGAAGGTATCGGCGATATTGCGGTGTACCAGCAGCGTCTCGGCGGTATTGCAGGTGCTCGGACGTTGGGTCTTGGCGTTAACGATGATCTTCAGCGCCGGTGCGATCTCTGCCGAATCGTCGACGAAAATATGACACACGCCGATACCGCCGGTGATTACCGGGATGGTGGATTGCTCGCGGCACAGCTTATGCAGGCCTGCGCCGCCGCGCGGGATCAGCATATCGATGTATTTATCCATCTTCAGCATTTCGCCGACCAGCGCGCGATCCGGGCTCTCGATTGCCTGCACCGCGGCAGCCGGCAGGCCGCACTCCTGCAGCGCCTGTTGAATCACTTTCACCGTCGCGGCGTTGGTACGCCAGGTCTCTTTACCGCCGCGCAGAATAGCCGCGTTGCCGGTCTTCAGGCACAGAGAGGCGACATCGACGGTCACGTTCGGCCGCGCTTCATAAATCACGCCGATCACTCCCAGCGGCACGCGACGACGTTCGATACGCAGGCCGCTATCCAGCAGACCGCCGTCAATCACCTGGCCGACCGGATCCGCCAGGCTACACACCTGACGCACGTCATCGGCGATGCCGCGCAGGCGCGCCGGCGTCAGCGCCAGGCGATCGAGCATGGCGTCGCTCAGGCCGTTGGCGCGGGCGTCGCTGAGGTCTTCGGCGTTGGCGCGCAGGATCTCTTCGGTCTGCGCTTCCAGATAATCAGCAATCTTGTTGAGAACCTGATTTTTCTCGCGGCTGGAAAGCAGCGCGAGTTGGTAAGAGGCCGCTTTGGCCGCAATGCCCATTTGTTCCAGCATTTTCAGCTCCTTAACGGGTAATCATATCGTCGCGATGGACGGCCACCGGGCCGTATTCATAGCCGAGGATGGCATCGATTTGCTGCGAGTGCTGCCCGGCGATCAGGCGCAGGGCGTCGCTGTTATAGCGACTTACGCCGTGAGCGATATCGCGGCCTTCGCTACTGCGGATTCGGATAACTTCGCCGCGGGAGAAATTCCCGCTGACGGTTTTGATGCCTTTTGGCAGCAATGAGCTTCCTCTTTCCAGAATAGCCTGGGTCGCCCCGGCATCGACGGTGATTTCACCGGCCGGCGGCGCGCCGAAGATCCAGCGTTTGCGGTTCTCCAGCGGTGATTCCTGAGCGTGGAAACAGGTGCCCACCGGCAGGCCTTCCATCGCGTGGCCGATAACGTCCGGGCGGTTGCCGGCGGCGATAATGGTATCGATGCCCGCGCGACAGGCGACGTCCGCAGCCTGCAGTTTGGTGCCCATGCCGCCGGTGCCGAGGCCGGAAACGCTATCGCCTGCGATGGCGCGCAGCGCGTCATCGATGCCGTAGACATCTTTAATAAGCTCAGCCTGCGGATTGCTGCGCGGGTCGGCGGTAAAGAGTCCCGGCTGATCGGTTAACAGCAGCAGTTTATCGGCGCCGGCGAGAATGGCCGCCAGGGCGGAAAGATTATCGTTGTCGCCGACTTTGATTTCAGCGGTGGCGACGGCGTCATTCTCATTAATGACCGGCACAATATTGTTATCCAGCAGCGCGCGCAGGGTATCGCGGGCGTTGAGGAACCGCTCGCGATCTTCCATATCGGCACGGGTCAGCAGCATCTGGCCGACATGAATGCCGTAAATAGAGAAAAGCTGCTCCCACAGTTGGATAAGACGGCTTTGGCCGACTGCCGCCAACAGCTGTTTTGAGGCAATGGTGGCGGGCAGTTCAGGGTAGCCGAGGTGTTCACGTCCGGCGGCGATGGCCCCGGAAGTCACAATCACAATGCGGTGCCCCATGGCATGCAGTTGCGCGCACTGGCGCACTAACTCAACGATATGGGCGCGGTTCAGGCGTCGGGATCCGCCCGTTAAAACACTGGTGCCCAGTTTTACCACCAGCGTCTGGCTATCACTCATGATTTTCTGCCGTTCAAAAGGAATATCGAGATCGAGCTGATGTTGTAACAGGAGTCAGGCCGCTTGCCAACTGCTGGCGTATTGGTCAAGCCATTTTATTGCGCGGATCGGGCATTCTGCGCAGGCAAGGTGACATATTTATGACGGAAATATTTAAACATTCTTTTTTATAAAAAGTTCCATTTCGTCATAAATATTTAACACTACAGCGTTAAAAAACCTCCAGTTTTTGACGGGGCTTTCGCCCGGAATTGATTAGCGCGTGTAGATAAATCACCAGGACCACATAATGAAAAAGCGTTCACTGGCATTAATGATGATGGGTTTTGTTGCTTCTTCGGCTTCACAGGCAGCGGAAGTATACAATAAAGACGGCAATAAACTGGACGTGTACGGCAAAGTGAAAGCCATGCACTACTTCAGCGATTATGACAGCAAGGATGGCGACCAGACCTACGTTCGCTTCGGTATCAAAGGCGAAACGCAGATCAACGATCAACTGACCGGTTATGGCCGTTGGGAATCCGAATTCTCCGGCAATAAAACCGAAAGCGATTCTTCGCAGAAAACCCGTCTGGCGTTTGCCGGCGTGAAGTTAAAAGAGTTTGGATCATTTGACTATGGTCGTAACCTCGGCGCGCTGTACGACGTTGAAGCCTGGACCGATATGTTCCCGGAGTTCGGCGGCGACTCTTCCGCACAGACCGATAACTTCATGACCAAACGCGCCAGCGGCCTGGCGACCTACCGCAACACCGATTTCTTCGGCCTGGTCGATGGTCTGAATATGACCCTGCAATACCAGGGCAAAAACGAAGGCCGTGAAGCGAAAAAACAGAATGGCGACGGCTTCGGCACCTCTTTAAGCTATGATTTCGGCGGCAGTGATTTCGCCGTCAGTGCGGCTTATACCAGTTCTGACCGTACCAACGATCAGAACCTGCTGGCGCGCGGCCAGGGCTCCAAAGCGGAAGCCTGGGCTACCGGCCTGAAGTACGACGCCAACAATATCTACCTGGCGACAATGTACTCTGAGACCCGTAAAATGACCCCGATCAGCGGTGGTTTTGCTAATAAAGCGCAGAACTTTGAAGCGGTCGCCCAGTATCAGTTCGACTTCGGTCTGCGTCCGTCTCTGGGCTATGTACTGTCGAAAGGCAAAGATATTGAAGGTGTCGGCAGCGAAGATCTGGTCAATTATATTGACGTCGGCCTGACCTACTACTTCAACAAAAACATGAACGCCTTTGTGGATTACAAAATTAACCAGCTGAAGAGCGATAATAAGCTCGGTATTAACGATGACGACATCGTCGCGCTGGGGATGACCTATCAGTTCTGATAAAACTGAGCGCAAGAAAAATAAAAACCGCGGCCCTGAGCGCCGCGGTTTTTATTTGTCAGGATTAGCGGTTTTTCGCCAGATGCAGATTGTCGTTATTCATGGTGATCTGCGCGTTATATTCCTTCGGCAAGCGCCGCGCCTGATAAAATACGCGGTTCCAGTACGGATTATCCAGCGACGAACGCATGACGCCCTGGCTTGCGGAGGCGTGCAGGAAGTTATGGTCGGTATCGTAGAAACCGACGTGCATGCCGCCGTGAATGCGGAAGAAGACTAAATCGCCAGGCCGCAGCTGCTGCTTGCTAACGCGCACGCCCATATGCAGAAGATCGCCGGTGGTCACGCGGTCCATTGGCAGATTAAAGCGGTCCTTCAGCGTACGCCAGACAAAGCCGGAACAGTCGACGCCGCTCTGGTCGGTGCCGCCCCATTCGTAAGGGGTGCCGTCCCAGGTGTGCATCTGATCGTGCAGGGCGGCCAGCACCGGTATCAGATCGTCGGAGCCGCTGTCGATTGGCTCGTAATGATGCTGCGCCACCGCCTTGGGCGGTTTTTTTGGGGAAGATGAACATCCTGCCAAAATCAATAAAGGAACAAGTAATAAAGCGTGGGTGAGTTTGGGCTTCATGTCGTTATTTTCATGTTAGGGATCGACCGTCGCCATTTATAGCGTATTCAGGGAAACGTCAGAATGATGAAACGCAAAATTTACGAAAACTTACGTACCGCAGGCATAAATTCGCCGGTACCGTAATAAGCACATTTTTCAGATAGTAAACGCGGTGATTTTATTTATTAATAAATGTTTACTATCTAAATCAAAATATAACAGGCCGGAATCAGTATGTTCTTATTTATCTGACGCGAGAGACAGGCGTGCCTCCTTTAAGATGGCGGATAAAAGAGGCTGGCGCATAGCCCATCGCTTTGCGGAACATGGCGGTAAATGCCGCCGGATGCTCATAGCCAAGGCTTAACGCCACGTCGGTAATGCTTCGTCCTTCTCGCAGGGCGGTGAGAGCGTACATCAGGCAGGCTTTATGACGCCAGTCGCGAAACGCCATCCCGGTCTCCTGCAAAAAGCGGCGGTTGAAGGTGCGCAGGCTTTTATTCATCTTTTGGGCCCACAGCTCCGGCGTACTGTGAATCTCCGGCTGGCGGAGAAACGCGCTGCATAGTTCAGCCAGCCGCGGATGTTGCGGTAGCGGCGTAAACATCGGCAGCGGCGGGGCGGCCTGCAGTTCAAACAGTAATAGGGCGATAAGCGCCGCATCATGTCCGCTCTCTTCATACAACAGCGGCAACTGGCAGGCGGCCAATAGCAGTTGATGCAGCAGCGGCGAAACCTGCAATACTTCGCAGCGTACCCCGGCGCGCGGCGCGTCCTGCGGTTCGATATACAGGCTATGGGTGCTCACGCCCGGCATCCAGACGCGATGCGGTTTGTTAGCGGGTATCCATACGCCGCTGAACGGTGGCACCAGCCACTGGCCGTCATCGGTTTCGACTTTCATCAAGCCATTCACGGCATAGAGAAACTGCGCTCGTCGATGATGATGGCGCGGTAAAAGGGTGTCAGGCGGATAATCGCTCCCCAGACCCAATACCCGGCGCGGCAGATGATCGACTTCGTTAATCGCGATATTGCGCATGCGTACTCTCCTGGCTGAAAATCGTAATATATTGGCCTTTAATCGTAAGTCAGCCATTTCGCTATTCTATATCGTTACCTCCCTGAATGGAGGAACGGTAGATGATATTTGGGCTTTTTGTTTGCGGACTGTTGTCCGGGGTAACTACCTGGCTGTTTGGCTTCGGCGGCGGCTTTGTTACCGTGCCGCTGCTTTACCTGTTGCTGAGCCATCAGGGCGCAGTAGGCGGTCAGGCGATGCAAATAGCGGTAGCGACGTCGGCGCTGGTGATGCTGTGCACGTCGCTGTTGGCAAGCGGCCGCCACCTGCGCGCCGGAACGGTTCACTGGCGCTCCCTGCTGCCGATACTTGGCGGCATCGCCATCGGCGGTATTGCCGGCGCGGCGCTGGCGCTGAGGGTCAACGGCGAGTGGATCCGCTGGCTGTTCATTTTGTACCTGGCGGTGACCATCGTGGATTGCTACGTTCGCCCCGGCTTTATGGCGCCGTCGGCGGCTTGCGCACCGTCGAGCGCGGGGCGCGAGACTATCCTTGGCGGCGGGATTGGCCTGATTGCCGCCTTCCTTGGCGTTGGCGGCAGCGTGATGACCGTGCCGCTGATGCGCCGGCGTGGCGCGACGATGGCGCAGGCCGCGGCGATGGCCAACCTGCTGACCCTGCCGCTGGCGGCGACCGCCAGTCTGGCGTGGCTGCTGATGGCGCCGATGGCGACGCTGCCCTCCGGTTTCATCGGTAATATCTGGTGGCTGGCGGCCGGGCTGCTGGTGGCCGGGAGCTGGCTGGGATTGCGGGGCGCATCGCGCTGGTTGGCAAAACTTCCCGATCGCTGGCACGTGCGGATCTACCCGCTACTATTGCTACTGGTGCTGCTGGCGATGGGCTTTGGCGGGGTAGGCTGAAACGCAGCCGGATCATGCTCCTGTCATCTTCTTTATACATGCTCTCGCAGGCTTATATTGCTGATTATGGAAAATGACCGATGTCTAATGCTGTGACGATTTTCGATCTGGATAACACCCTGATTAAAGGGGACAGTAGTACGCTGTGGAGCCAGTTCATGGTGCGCGAAGGCTGGGTGAGCGACCCGGAATATCTGGCGCGCGAAGCGCTGCTGATGGCGGATTACGACCGCGGGGAAATGAATATCGCCGATTATGTCGCGCTGATTCAGGCGCCGCTGATTGGCATCCCCCAGGCGCAGGTGGATACGCTGGTGGCGCGATTCGTGCGCGAAAAGGTGTTGCCGCGGGTCTACCCGCAGGCATGGGACGTTATTCGGACCCTACAGGCGCGAGGGGAGAAAATGTTGGTGATCTCCGCCTCGGTAACGCTGCTGGTGCAGGCGATAGCCGCCGAGCTGGGGATTGAACAGGCGTTGGGTATTGATGTTGAAATGGCGGATGGCGGCTACAGCGGTGTGATTGCCGGTACCCCGAGTTATCAGCAGGGTAAAGTGACGCGCCTGGCGCAGTGGCGCGAGGCGCATCCTGACTATACTGGCGAAGTCACTTTTTATACCGATTCGATAAACGACCTGCCCCTGTGCCTGCATGCGGATCGCGTGCGGTTGGTCAACCCGTGTCCGCAGCTGCTGGCAGCCAACGCCCGGCACGGCTGGCCGGTGCTGGCGTGGCGGATCGAATAACGAGACGTTTTCCCTGATTGGTAGCCCCGGTAAGCGTAGCGCCACCGGGGAGAGGGGGTTATTGCTGGCTTTGATACAACGGCACTACGCTGCCGCCGATATAACGGCGGCGTAGCCAGGCGGAGAGGGTATCCATCACCATGACCACCGCCACCAGCAACAAAGTAATAAACATCACCACGTCCCAGTTCCACAAACGCATATTTTCCGCGTAGATAAGGCCAATCCCGCCCGCGCCGACAAAACCTAACACCGCGGCGGAACGGGTATTGGATTCAATCTGATATAAACTCAGCGCCAGGAAAGTCGGGAACGACTGGGTGAAAATGCCGAAGCGGTGTTTCTGCAGACCATTAGCGCCGACGGCGGTGAGGCCGCGGCCAGGCGAACGGTCTACCGCCTCGTGGCCTTCGGCATACAGGCGGCCCAGCAGGCCGGTATCCTGCATAATAATCGCCAGTACCCCGGCCAGCGGCCCAAGCCCTACGGCGCGCACAAAAATGAGACCCCAGATAGCCATATCGATACCGCGCAGCATGTCGAACAAGCGGCGCATCAACATGGCGATAATGCCGGGAATCACGCCGCGCATAATATTGCGCGCGGCCAGGAATGACAGTAACAGCGCGATGACCGTCGCGGTAATCGTCCCGGCGAAGACGATGGCAAGCGTAATGGCGATTTGCGTGAAGTAATAGGCAAACGGCCAGTTCCAGAAGTCGTGCCAGACGAACATCCGCAGCAGATAGCGCCCCATCTGCTGTAAACCGGTCGCCAGTTGTTCGCTGCTGATACCGAACTGCATAAAGAACCAGGTGTAATAAAGTACGCTCGCCAGCGCCAGCAGACCGACATAGCGCAGGTATCGCCCTTGGGTCTTATACAGCGCCTGATGCTGGCGGCGGCTGGCGGCGATATCCGGTTGATGTTGCCATTGACTCATTTTTTCCCCTCCAGAACCCACTGGCGCAGGCGGCCGGAAAGCATATCCAGCAGCGACACCACAATAATGATCAGCAGCAGCGTCATGCTGACCTGATCGTAACGATCGAGCTTAATGTTGGTCATCAGCTCCTGGCCGATCCCGCCGGCGCCCACCAGACCAAGAATGGTGGATGAGCGGAAGTTAATCTCAAGGCGCATGAAGCCGTAGGAGAGAAAAATCGGTTTCACCTGCGGCCACAGGGCAAAGCGCACCTTCTGCAGCGCCGATGCTCCGCAGGCCGCCAGCCCGCGCACCGGTTTATCCTGCGCGCTTTCCACCGCTTCATAGAACAGTTTGGTCAGGCTGCCAACCGTATGCAGCATCAGCGCCAGAAAACCGGGGATCGCCCCGATACCGAACGCCATGACGAAAATGACCGCCCAGGCAAGCTCTGGCATGGTGCGTAAAAAGGCTACCAGCACGCGAACGGCGAAGCGTAGCGGCGCGGGTGACCAGGCATTATTGGCGGCGAGGAAAGCCAGTATGGTCGCTACCGCGACCGCCACCAGCGTGGAAGCCAGCGCCAGCTGCAGCGTCTCCCAAATCAGCGGTAGCTGAATCGGCAGGCGATAGCCCCAGTACGCCAGCGAGCCTTTGGTATGTGAATCGGCTAACAGAACGCCCGGATGCAGCGTCGGCAGCGTCTCGAACATATAGTCGAGAAAGTTTGGCAGAGAACGCCAGATGGTGAACAGATTAAACTCGGCGGCGTGCCCGGCGGCAAAGTAGAGCGCCAGCAGCACCAGCGACCAGCCGAAGGTATCGCGCTTTTGCCGCGTCCTGACCTGCTGGTAGTAACGTTCGAATTCGGTATAGGTATTATTCATGCGGCGAAAAGGTCTTTAACGTAGCGTCGCCGTCCGCATTGACTTGCGGGCGGCGGCATCGGTGCGGGATTAACGCGCGCTAACCAGCTCGCGTTTCATATCAATGATCTGCTGGAAATCGGCCACGCTGCCCGGGCCGATGTGCTGGGTTCCGCCCATCGCTTTCACAAAACAGGCGTGATCGTCGGTATCCAGTTTTTTAAGCGCGGTGACGACTTTGGCTTTGAAGTCCGCCGGCAGCGCATTGCTCACGAGGATCGGGCCGTTCGGGATCAGCGGCGATTGCCAGATAATCCGGATTTGCTTCATCAGATCCGGATGATCCATGCGAATCAGGCGATTGAAAGCGCCCACGCTGTAGCCGCTGTTGTAGTCGCCGACCATTGAGGTCCAGGTGACCGCGCCGGCAAACTGGCCGTTCAGTACGCCGAGAATGTCCTGCTCGTGGCCGCCGGAGAAGGTGACGCTGGAGAAGAAGTTATTGTATTTATTGTCCGCGTCGCCGCCGAATTTCTGTTTAAAGGCGTGGTTCGGAATTAAATAACCGGATGTGGAATCCGGGTCGGCGAAGCCAAAAGCTTTGCCTTTTAAATCGTCCAGCGTTTTATACGGGCTGTCAGCTTTGACGATGACCACCGAGTGGTAGCCGCGGGACTGATCTTTATCATCAACGGCGATACCGACAATATCGACGGCTTTCGGGTTATTGATATAGACCGAGGCATAAGAAGAAGGCGACATACTTAATACGACATCGACTTTACCGCCCAGCAGTCCCTGAATGACGCCGGAATAATCGGATGAGTTACGTAATTTGGTATCGACCTTCAGCTCTTTATCAAGAAACTGTTTAACGCATTGGTTATCGCCAATTTGCTGCGTGGCATTTTGACCGCCGAGGATCCCCAGATTTAATTCCTTTGGCTGTTCAGCGGCGCTCGCTTGCCACGTCAGTAACAGAGCTGCGATTGCTGCGGATAAACGAACTGCGCCATTAATATGTTTGTTCATTATTTTGCCCGTGTGTTTTTAACTAAAGGAAATTAATGCAACTGGCTAATTTCATCGCCATACAGCTGATGCAGAACATCCTGAGTCAGCCGTGCGGGATGATCGTCGAAAATGATGCGGCCTTTGGCGACGCCAATCACCCGCGTGCAGTACTCTTTGACCAGTTCGACCGAATGCAGGTTGACCATCACGCTAATCCCCTGGCCGCTGATTTCCCGCAGTACGTTCATAATTCGCTGGGTGTTTTTGGGATCGAGCGAGGCGACGGGTTCATCCGCCAGCAGGATCCCGGGGTTTTGCATCAGCGCACGGCAAATCGCTACGCGCTGCATCTGGCCGCCGGAGAGGTTTTCCGCCCGCTGTAGGGCGTGCGGCAACATATTCATCCACTCGAGAAGAGAGATGGCGCGTGCCCGGTCGGCGTCGGGGAAAACCTTAAACAGCGACTTCAGGGTTGAGGTCTGACTCAGGCGACCGAGCAGTACGTTAGTCAGCACATCAAGACGCGGTACGAGGCAGAAATCCTGGAAAATCATCCCGCACTCGCTGCGCCAGGCATTGAGCGCGCGTCCTTTCAGGCGTGAAACATCATGCGGCATACCGACTTCCGGAAAGCTGAGAATTTCACCGCCGGTGGCGCTGTGAGTGCCGTTCAGGACATGCAGCAGGGTGGATTTCCCGGCTCCCGAGCGGCCAATCACTCCCACCAGCTCGCCGGCATGGAGGTCAAAGCTGATGTTATCGAGAACGGTTTGCTGCGCATTATAAGATTTACTCAGGTTGCGCACGCTTAAGACTTTCCGCTGCCGGGTTGGGGCGATGGGCGTAATTAGCGAAAATTCGGTTTCCGCCACCGCGGCAAGAGAGCTGTTCATAAGAGTGTCCTGGTTCGTCATAAACTGGTCACTATTAATCGCGTTTTGTGTGAACTTTCGATGACGGTAAGGCGAAAAAATAATGAAAGCGTGATGAAACGCTTATCTGCAAGGTAAAAGAAACATGCCAGCGGCAAACATAGCGTGATGGGCTACACTAATGAAAATGAGAGCAAATAAGAAAGAAATATGAGAACTAATCTCATTCTCTTAGATATCATTCTTTCATGGGATTAATAGTCCTCTGCAAGCGGTTTTTTTGTTTATGTTTAGGCATTTTGTGCGGTGCTTAAAACCATTCATGCAGCTTATGATTGAGTTGATCGTCTTATAATTTGCTATTTTATGGTATTATATTCTTACTTTTGTGTGTTATTAAGATTTTTCGCAAAGTCATTTATCTTATCTATTAAGAATATTCCTAATGAAATAGGGTTATGATCCTGGACGATATAATAACCGATTAGGATTGTAGGAATTTTCGATCAATAACCACATGAAATTAAATGTTTTTTGTTTTTGAGCAAAAAATAGGATTTCTGGGAAAAGCAAAAAATTGACATAAATGAGAATTAGCTTCACATCCTGCTTGTTGACACTTAATCAGAAAAAACCTAAATTTGAATCCAACAAAAAATATAAATCGATAAATAATTTCGGCATTATTAATGATTAAATAATGGCGCTGGTATTTTATTATAAATAATTTCAACAGGGGTTAATTGCAGGTTTAGACTCTGCAGGCCTGGCTATCGGCGATGGGGTGAAAGGTAGTATTTCCAGGATGAAGAGGATAAACAGTATATGGACGATCAATGCTCCCTTGATAAGTGTATTTGGCCAGCACATGATACTTATTTTTTAAAAGGCTTATCGGAACTCATTTTAGACATTGAAGAGCTTATTTATTTGTCATTGGATAAAATATGTAAGGACTTTTTGTTTATCAATCTGAGTACTAATGCATTAAATTACTTTATTCGCTATGACAACGACTGGTTAGCTAAGGCCAAGGGCAAACAAATCATTTTGATTGCCGCGAGAAAGTCAGAAGCGTTAGCCAATTATTGGTATTACAACGGTGATATTCGCGGCGTGGTGTATGTCGACCTCGCGCGCGATATAAGAAAAGAACTGGCCTATGTAATTAATGGACGGTTTCTGCGCAAAGATATTAAGAAAGAAAAAATCACTGACCGGGAAATGACGGTGATCAGAATGACGGCCCAGGGAATGCATCCGAAATCTATCGCCAGAATTGAAAATTGCAGTGTGAAAACTATTTACACCCATCGGCGAAATGCTGAGGCCAAGCTGTATTCGAAAATTTATAAATTAGTTATGTAACGTTTATTTAGTGGTACACCGGGACGACTTGTCCTTAATTAAACTCAGGATGAAAAAGCTATGAAAAAAAAGGTTATTGCTATTGCTCTGGTAACGGCGTTTGCTGGAATGGGTGTTGCTCAGGCTGCTGATGTTACTGCTCAGGCCGTGGCTACCTGGTCTGCAACCGCGAAAAAAGACACTTCAAGCAAACTGGTTGTTACCCCGCTTGGCAGCCTGGCTTTCCAGTATGCCGAAGGGATTAAGGGCTTTAACTCACAAAAAGGTCTGTTTGATGTTGCGGTTGAAGGCGATACCACGGCGACTGCCTTCAAACTGACTTCACGTCTTATCACTAACACGCTGACCCAGCTGGATACCTCCGGCTCAACGCTGAGCGTGGGCGTGGATTATAACGGCGTCGCGGTAGAGAAGACTGCTGACACCATTATGATCGACACCGCTAACGGCGTGCTGGGCGGCAACCTCAGCGCGCTGTCTAACGGCTACAACACCGCAGGCCGCACCACCGCGCAGGACGGCTTTAACTTCTCCATCATCAGCGGTACCACCGACGGCGCCACCGCGGTAACCGATTACAGCACGCTGCCGGAAGGGATCTGGAGCGGTGACGTGAGCGTGCAGTTCGACGCCACCTGGACCAGCTGATTTTCTCGTAGCACCGGGCAGGGGGACTCCCCCTGCCTCTTCAAGGACTGAACGCTTATGAAAAAACATCTTCTGGCCATTGGCCTGCTGCTGGGGCTGGCGAATCCGGCGCTGGCGCTGGATGTCGGCGATATCTCTTCCTTTATGAACAGCGGCAGCAGCACGCTAAGTAAAGAGATCAAAAATACCACCGATAGCGGCCGCTTAATCAACATTCATCTGGAACGTCTCTCTTCACCGCTGGAAGGCGGCAAGGTTATCCCGATGGATAAACAGGACGAAATCCTGCTGACTCCCGCCAGTTTGTTGTTGCCTGCAAAGGCCAGTGAAGTGGTGCGCTTTTTCTACAAAGGCCCGGCGGATGATAAAGAGCGCTACTACCGCATTGTCTGGTTCGATCAGGCCTTAAGCGATGCCCAGCGCAATGGCTCCCAGCGCAGCGCCGTGGCCACCGCTTCAGCCCGCATCGGCACCATTCTGGTGGTGGCGCCGCGTCAGGCTAATTTTCGCTATCAGTTTGCCGGCGACACGCTGACCAATACCGGTAACGCCACCCTGCGCATTATCGCCTACGGCCCGTGTCTGAAAATCGCCGATGGCAAAGAGTGCAAAGAAAACTACTACCTGATGCCGGGGAAATCGCGTCGCTTCACGCGCGTCAATATTGCTGACAAAAAAGGACGGGTCGCGCTCTGGCAGGGCGAGCAGTTTGTTCCCGTGAAATAGACATGTGTGCTGATGGATTAAGACTATGCCTTTACGACGGATCACCCCTGGACTGAACGCGCTACTTGCCTCCGGCATGGTTCTTTTGCTGGCGCCTTATAGCGACAGCATGGCCGCCGAGCGCGTGCAGCAAATCGGCGGCGTGATTATCCCGCAGGCTTTCAGCCAGGCTTTGCAGGACGGCATGAGCATTCCTCTGTTTATTCATCTTGAAGGCAGCCGCGATAATCAAAACGATCAGCGTATCGGCGCCGCGTATATCTGGCTTGATGGCGATGTGCTGCGGGTCCGGCAAATCACCCTTGAAGAGGGCGATGACAACGCTCGCGTCAGCAACGAGACGCGTCAACAGCTCAGCCGTTTATCCAATGAGGCTTTCAACGACGCGCTGAAGATCCCCTTAACCGATGCCGCGCAGCTGCAACTTAGTCTGCGCCAGCTGCTGCTGCAACTGGTGGTGAAACGTGAGGCGCTGGGAACCGTGCTGCGGTCGCGCAGCGAGGATATTGGCCAGTCGAGCGTTAAAACTTTCAGTAATAACCTCACCTATAACCTCGGGGTCTACAACAACCAGATGCGTAGCGGCGGCAGCAATACCTCCAGCTATCTGTCACTCAATAGTGTTAGCGCGCTGCGCGAGCATCACGTGGTGCTCGACGGCTCGCTGTACGGTATCGGCACCAGCCACCAGGACAATGAACTGTATAAAGCGATGTACGAGCGCGACTTCGCCGGGCACCGTTTTGCCGGCGGGATGCTGGATACCTGGAACTTACAATCGCTGGGGCCGATGACCGCGATTTCGGCCGGTAAAATCTACGGCGCGTCGTGGGGAAACCAGGCCAGCTCTACGGTATTTGACAACAGCCAGTCGGCGACGCCGGTGGTGGCATTCTTACCGGCGGCAGGCGAGGTCCACCTGATGCGCGACGGGCGCCTGTTAAGCGTGCAGAACTTCGTCATGGGGAATCATGAAGTTGATACCCGAGGCCTGCCGTACGGTATTTACGACGTTGACGTCGAAGTTATCGTAAACGGAAGAGTGGTCAGCAAACGCACCCAACGCGTCAACAAGCTGTTTACTCGCGGACGCGGCGCGGGCGCGCCGCTGGCCTGGCAAATTTGGGGCGGCAGTTTCCATATGGACCGCTGGTCGGAAAGCGGTAAAAAGACGCAGCCGGCGAAAGAGAGCTGGCTGGCGGGGGCATCGGCCTCCGGATCGTTTAGCACCCTCAGTTGGGCGGCGACCAGCTACGGCTACGATAGCAACGCCGTCGGCGAAACGCGCATTACGCTGCCGCTAACCGAGGCGGTGAATATCAACCTGCAAAACATGCTGGCCAGCGACAGTTCCTGGAGCAGTATCGGCAGCGTTAGCGCCACCTTGCCCGGCGGCTTTAGCTCGCTGTGGATTAACCAGGAAAAGACCGTTATCGGCGATAAGCTGCGCCGCAGCGATGCCGATAACCGGGCGATCGGCGGCACGCTGAACCTGAACGCCCTGTGGTCAAAACTAGGCACTTTCAGCATCAGCTACAACGATGACCGCCGCTACAACAGCCATTACTACACGGCGGATTATTACCAAACGATTTATAGCGGCTCTTTTGGCTCGCTAGGCCTGCGCGCGGGCTTACAGCGCTATAACAACGGCGATAGCAACGCCAACACCGGGAAATATATCGCCCTCGATTTATCACTGCCGCTGGGCAACTGGTTCAGCGCCGGCATGACCCATCAGAACGGCTATACCATGGCCAACATTTCGGCGCGTAAGCAGTTTGATGAAGGGGCGATTCGAACCGTCGGCGCCAATATTTCGCGGGCGATTTCCGGCGATACCGGCGACGACAAAACCTTAAGCGGCGGCGCTTATACGCAGTTCGAAACGCGCTACACCAACGGCACGCTGAACGTCAACAGCGGCGCCGACGGCTACGTGAACACCAACCTGACCGCCAGCGGCAGCGTCGGCTGGCAGGGGAAAAACATCGCCGCCAGCGGGAGAACCGATGGCAACGCCGGAGTGATCTTCAATACCGGGCTGGAAGACGACGGCAAGCTCAGCGCTAAGGTTAACGGGCGCATCGTGCAGCTCAGCGGTAAACGCAACTACCTGCCGCTGTCGCCGTACAGCCGCTATGAAGTCGAACTGCAGAACAGTAAAAACTCGATCGACAGCTACGACATTGTCAGCGGCCGTAAGAGCCACCTGACGCTTTATCCCGGTAACGTGGCGGTGATCGAGCCGGAAGTGAAGCAGATGGTCACCGTCTCCGGGCGCATCCGCGCCGAAGACGGCACGCTGCTGGCGAACGCGCGCATTAATAACCATATCGGGCGCACCCGTACCGATGAGAACGGTGAATTTGTCATGGATGTCGATAAAAAATATCCCACCATCGATTTTAGCTACGGCGGAAATAAAACCTGTGAAGTGGCGCTGGAGCTCAGCCAGGCGCGCGGCGCGGTGTGGGTAGGGGACGTGGTATGCAGCGGTCTCTCTTCATGGGCGGCGGTGCAGCAGACAGGAGAAGGTAATGAAAGCTAAGTGGCTACTCGCTTTGGCGACGCTGACGATTGCGCCGCTGGCGATGAACGCTAAGGCGGCGGTGACAAAATATTCTGAAGCCGCTGCTCCGGCGCGCGAATTTGTCTTTGTCGAGAACAACTCTGATGACAACTTCTTTGTCACCCCTGGCGGCGCGCTGGATCCCCGCCTGACCGGCTCAAACCGCTGGACCGGGTTAAAATCAACCGGTTCTGGCGATACCGCGTACCGTCAGGTCAGTCTGGGTTATATCGATGATGGTCACAACCATGGGATCTCCGCTAATTACCGGTTTGATATGTGGCTGGATAATGCGCCGGTCTCTCACCCTTTACTGGGTTTACGGTGTATTAACTGGTACTCGGGATGCGATCTGGCAACCAGCCTGATTTTACCCCAGTCAACCGATGCTAATGGATTTTACGGCGTCTCAACGGGGAGCGGGACGAAATGGCGTCACGGGATGATGTCCGATGCCTTTTATCAATACCTGCAGCAGATGCCGATCGGCGGTAGTTTTACGATGACGATTAATTCCTGCCAGACATCGGTCGCTTACGATGCGAGCAAAGGAGAGCGTTGTAAAGATCAGGCGTCAGGTACCTGGTATATCCGCGACGTAACCCATACCAAAGCGGGGCACTTACGCCTGATAAACACCCACTCACTGGCTGAAGTGTTTATCAACAGCGACGGCGTGCCCACGCTGGGCGAAGGCAATGCCGATTGCCGTACGCAAACAATTGGTTCTCGCTCTGGTTTAAGCTGCAAAATGGTTAACTATGCTCTGCAGACTAACGGGTTGAGCAACAGTTCGATTCACATCTTCCCGGCAATCAGCAACTCTGCGTTAGCTTCGGCGGTAGGCAGCTATGATATGCAGTTCAGTCTGAATGGTAATTCGTGGAAACCGGTAAGCGGTATTTCCCAGTATTACACTTTCAACGAGATGAAAAGTTCTGATTCTATCTACGTCTTTTTCTCGAGTAACTTTTTCAAGCAGATGGTGGCCCTGGGGATTAGCGACATCAATACCAAGGACTTGTTTAACTTCCGTTTCTATAACACCACTTCGCCGGAATCCGGCTGGTATGAATTCTCGACATCCAATAGCCTGATTATCAAACCTCGTGATTTCAGCATCAGCATTATCTCCGATGAGTACACCTCGGCGCCCACGCGTGAGGGGTATGTTGGCAGCGGCGAACCGGCGCTGGATTTCGGCTACATCGTTACCACCAGTGGAAAAACCGCCGCCGATGAGGTGTTGATTAAAGTGAGCGGACCGGCGCAGGCGATTGGCGGACGTTCGTATTGCCTGTTCAGCTCGGCGGACGGCACCGCGAAGGTACCATTCCCGGCATCGCTTTCCTTCATTACCCAAAGCGGATCAACGAAAAGCTATGACGCCGGCTGCGACGATAGCTGGCACGACATGACCGATGCGCTGTGGCTGACTACGCCGTGGAATGATATTTCCGGCGATGTGGGGCAAATGGATAAAACAACGGTGCGCTTCTCGATCGCCATGGACGATCCTATCTCGTTGCGTACGATCACCGACAACGGCTGGTTTGGCGAGGTCAGCGCTTCAGGAGAGATTCATGTCCAGGCGACGTGGCGTAACATTAATTAAGCTGACGCTGGCGAGCCTGTGGCTGCTGGCCGCGCCGCTGGCGCAGGCGATTTCCGTCGGTAATCTGACCTTTTCGCTGGCCTCTGACGCTGAGTTTGCGGCGAAAAGGGTGATTAACAACAATAAAAGCGCGCGGCTATATCGGGTGTCGGTGGTGGGTATCGACCGGCCCGGCGGCCATGAGGTTCGTGCCCGCCCGGCGGACGGCGAACTGCTGTTCGCCCCGCGCCAGCTGACGCTGCAGGCGGGCGAAAGTGAATATTTTAAGTTCTATTACCATGGGCCGAAGGATAACCGCGAACGCTACTATCGGGTCTCGTTTCGTGAAATTCCCACCCGCAACCTGGTGATGCGCGCCCCGGCGGGCGGGCAGATCAGCATGGAGCCGGTGGTGGTGATGGATACCATTCTGGTGGTGCGTCCGCGGCAGGTTCAGTTTAAATGGGCGTTCGATAAAGCGGCGGGAAGCGTCAGTAATACCGGCAATACCTGGTTTAAGCTGCTGATAAAACCGGGATGCGACACCACGGAAGAGGAGGGTGACGCCTGGTATCTGCGCCCCGGCGATGTCGTTCGCCAGCCGTCGCTGCGTAAGCCCGGCAACCACTACATTATCTATAACGAGAAATTTATTAAAATCAGCAATGATTGCCCGGTGAAATAGCCGGGCAATCGCCTGAATTATTCCTCGTTCAGCAACTGACTCACCAGCGCGATATGGGTCTTAATGCCGACCGCCAGCGCATCTTCGTCGATGCGAAAATGCGGGTTGTGCACGTTCCACGTCGCCCCTTTTTGCGCATTGCCGCAGCCGATAAACAGGAAGGTTCCGGGGATTTTCTCCTGATAGGAGGAGAAATCCTCGCTGCCGAATAGCGCCTTATCCTGCAGCTGTAGCGTGCCTGCCGGGAAGTGGCGGGCTATGGCTTCACGGGCGATATGATTGGTGGCGTCGTGGTTGTTTCCCACCGCATAGCCCTGCTGCCATTTGATTTCGTAGCTGGCGCCGTGGGCGGCGGTGATGCCGTCGATAATCCGCGCCATCAGCGGCGGTACCGCCTCGCGCACCTGCTGGCTATGGGTACGCAGCGTCCCGGCCAGGCGCGCGCTGTCGGGGATCACGTTATAGCTATCGCCGGCCTGAAAAGTGGCGATAGTCAGCACCGGCGCGTTGGACGGGTCGATATGGCGGGCGACGATCTGCTGCAGCGCGCCGACCACTTCCGCGCCGATGGTCACCGGATCGATACAGTGCTGCGGCATCGAGCCGTGGCCGCCTTTGCCGCGAATGGTGATATCAAAGTTATCGCTGGAAGCGACGTACACTCCCTCTTTCAGGGTAATCACGCCAACCGGGCTGGTGGGGAAAACATGCAGGCCGAAAATATGTTCAACGTCGTCAACCACACCCAATTTAACCAGCTCACGCGCGCCGCCCGGCGGCACCTCTTCCGCTGGCTGGAAGATGAATTTAATGCTGCCGTGCAGCTGTTCGCGAAGCTGGCACAAGACTTTCGCCGCCCCCATCAGCATCGCGGTATGCGCGTCGTGACCGCAGGCGTGCATTACGCCGGGCTTCGTTGAGCAGAATGCTTCTCCGCTCTCTTCCTGGAGCGGTAGGGCATCGATATCGGCCCGCAGCGCCCACATCGGGCCCGGATGCGCGCCGCGCAGTACGGCAATCACGCTATTTTCCAGCGGGCGGCTTATCTCGAGGCCGGAAAATAGCGCCAGCTCGCGGGCGATATAATCGGCGGTCGGCTTCTCGTTAAACGACAGATCCGGATGGGCGTGGATATGGCGACGCCAGCGCAGCGCTTCCTCGGCCGCGGCGGAAATGAATTGTTCAGTGGCGTGTTGCATCAGTGACTCCTTCAATCAATAACGGGCTGACTGACGACGGTTTTACGTTTCATGAGCGGCAGCACCGCCAGCGCGGAGCAAACCATCGCCAGTGAAAGAAACAGGAAAGCGCTGGCGTAACCGTGGGTTTTCTCCACCAGATAGCCAATGACGATCGGCGAGACAAAGCCGCCGAGGGTACCACCGGTATTAATCAGACCGATGGCCGAGCCCATCATATTTTCCGGCAGGCGCTTCATCGGCAGGGTAAAGGCGGTGACGAAGGTCGACATCAGGAAAATTTCGCCGATAAACAGCAGCAGGCTGGCGATAAGCGGCGTCCGGGCGTGGAAGATGGCGAAGATCGCCACGGCGCTGATTAGCGCGCTGATGGCAATCACCAGCGGTTCGCGATTAAGAAAATATTTGCCCACCAGCCAGCCGGTACCGAGCGATGAGATCCAGATCCCCAGCCCCCCCGCGGCCACCACGTAGCCGGATGCAGAAAGCGACATTCCCATACTCTGAACAAAAAACTTCGGCAGCCAGGCCATCAGGCCATAGCTGGGAATATTGACGCAAAAGATAGCCAGAAAGAGCAGGATAACCGTGGGGTTACGCCACAGGGCGGCGCCAGCGGCGCTCTGTTTCGCGACCACCGCCGTCGGCTGTCGGCGCGGCACGCGCAGGGCGATCAGTAGGGCGATAGCGCAGGCAACGATCCCCAGTACGGTGAACGACAGATGCCAGCCGAGCAGCGCCAGCGCGTTAACAGCGATAATCGGCCCAATGGTCATCGCCAGTCCCGCTGACGACAGCAATATTGATTGGGCGAAGGTACGTTGTTCAAGAGTGAAGTTGCTTACCACCGCTTTGGCGCAGGAGCAGGGATAGCCGGAGTGGCCGACGCCCGACAGAAAGCGGAACAGCAGCAGCAGGCCGAAGCTCGCTCCCAGCAGGCCGAAGCACAGCGCGAAGATCCCCAGCGCCGCCAGCGACAGCACCAGCATGGTTTTGTAGCCAATGCGATCGTTAAGCCAGCCCGCCGGAACCTGAAACAGCGAATAGGCGAGAAAAAAGATGCCGGTAATGTAGCCCAACTGCTCGGCGTTAAGCCCGAACTCCTTTTCGATAGGCAGCAGCGCGAAGCCGGTGACGGTTTTGTCGATATAAACGACCACGTAGCCGATAAACAGTAAGAAGATCATCTGAGACTGACTTTTCATTTTTTTCCGCCCGGTGTCTCATGGTTGCATGTGTTGTCGTGGGGAATCCCCCCACTGCATCCTCAGGCTTTACCCGCGCGGCGGGAAGATATAATTTTTCTATAGGTGATGCTTTTTTCTGATAGGGGTGAGCGGTGAAATATCTTCCCAAATTGAACCAACTGCAGGCGCTACGGCAGGTGGCGCGTAGCGGCAGCATCCGCTCAGCGGCGCGTGAACTGGGGCAATCGCAGCCGGCACTGAGCCGGACATTACGTGAGCTGGAGCAAATCCTCGGCACGCAACTTTTTCTACGCAGCAAAGAAGGCGTCGCCCTGACCGAAGCGGGAATCGCTTTCTTACAGCGCGCGGAGTGGGTGCTGGAGGAGCTGCGGCGCGCGGCGGACGAGGTGGAACAGATAAACCATGTCACCCACGGTCGGCTGACGGTCGGCTTTTCGTCGCTGATTGCCCTGACGGTGTTTCCGCAGGTGGCCGAAGGATTTAAGCAGGCGCTGCCGCAGGTGCAGATGACGGTTAAAGAGGGGCAGCTTTCGTCGCTGCTGCCGGGCGTCCGCAGCGGAGAGATTGACCTGGCTATCGGATCGGTCGACCCGATGCATCCGCCGGAAGGGGTGATGCTGGAACCGCTGTTTACCGCGCCGTTCTGCGTTATCGCGCGCAAGGGGCATCCGCTGGCGCACGAAAGCGATCTGCTGGCGCTGCGTAAAGCCCGCTGGCTGCTGCCGGAGTCGCCGATGGGCTACTACCAGCAGCTACAAAACGAGCTGATTCATTTTTATCGCCAGGTGTCGATTACCCCGCTACGCACCGACTCGGTGATTGTCGGCTTGCAGATGGTACTGGAATCCGATTATCTGACCATCGTCGCGCGCGCCATGAGCCAGCCGCTGCAGCTTGGCGATAAGCTGGTCACGCTGCCGGTATCCACGCTCCCGGCGGCGCAGTATTGCGCGGTATGGTCGCAAAAATCGGCGCTCACCGCCAATGCCCGGCTGTTTCTCAATCGGCTGCGAAGCGCCTGTCAGCGCTACGCCTGGTAAAACGGCGGCTCGCCAGCTGGCTGAGGGCGCAGCACAGTAAATAGTAAACCGCGCCGGTAAAGACGAATATCGCCAGCGGGTAGATTTGCACCCGGTTATTGACCTGCCCGGCGACGGTGGTGAGTTCAGGCACGTTGACGATAAACGCCAGCGAGGTGTCTTTCAGCAGGCCGATAAAAATGCCGACCAGCGACGGCTGGACGTTGCGCAGCGCCTGCGGTAGCAGGATTAAGCGTAGCGTCTGGCCGGGGGCGAATCCCTGCGTCAGCGCCGCTTCATGCTGGCCGCCGGGCAGGGCGCGCAGCCCCGCCAGCACCGAGTGCATCACCGAGGCGGCGGTGAACCACGCCAGCGCCAGCGTGACCGTCACCGCGCCCGGCAGATCGCCGCCGGTCAGCATCGGCAGCAGATACCACAGCCAGAAAATAACGAAGATCAGCGGGATACCGCGAATAATTTCCGCCCACAGGAACAGCAGACGACGGACCGCTCCGCCATAGCGCCAGGCGGCGCAGGCCAGCAGAATACCACCCGGTAGCGCCAGCGCGGTCGCGCCGATGGCCATCAGTAAAGTGAGCGCCACGCCGCCGGGTTGGCCTTCCGCCAGCCGTCCCCACAGCAGATAATCAAGGTTGTCGGCGATCACCGCGAGGTTAGCGTTCATGTTGTGCGCTCCGTGGCTGACGATATCCCGGACCGAAACGCGTCAGCGCCAGTCCCATAACGATACCCAGCGCCAGATACAGCACTGTGCCGACAGCAAAGGCCTCCAGCGCGTGGGCGTTATAGCTCTCGATTTGCCGTACCTGGTAGGTGAGCTCGGCAAAACCGATACCGCTGGCCAGCGAAGAGAGTTTCATCAGGTTCAGGTACTGGCCGACAATCGGCTGCCAGGCGTTGGCCAGCCCCTGCGGCAGCAGAATAAAACGTAATTCACCCCACGGGCTAAATCCCTGCGACAGCGCCGCTTCGCGCTGGCCGTGGTTGACGGCGCGCAGTCCGGCGGCAATCTCTTCCACCAGAAATGCCGAGGTAAATACGCCGAGCCCCCACATTGAGCAGAGAAATTCCGGCGTCAGCCACCAGACGTCGCCCGGTAGAATCGACCAGCTATGGGAGTCGTTGATAAAATCGCGCGCCGCCAGCGGCAGCAGGTTCCAGGCGGCGAAGTACCAGAACAGCAGTTGAACCAGCAGCGGTGTATTGCGAAACAGCGATACCCACGCCGCCACCAGCCAGCGGCCGGGGCGTCCGCCGCCGAGACGCAGGGCCAGCAGCAGCACCGCCAGCGCGGTGGCCAGCAGTATCCCGGCGAAGCTGACCCAGACGGTGGTCAGGAAACCGGAGATTATCCACTGTAGCGGCTGCCCGCTGAGCACGCCATGCCAGTCGAGAATCGCCATCACTCAATGCTCTCCTGATGCAGCGGGTCGAGCACCTTCTGCAGAAAACGGCGAGTACGCGCATGCTGCGGGCGGGCGAAAAATTCCGCCGGCGGCGCGGTTTCGAGGATTTCGCCACCGTCGATAAACACCACCCGATCGGCGATTTCGCGGGCAAACTGCATCTCGTGAGTGACCACCACCATGGTGATACCGCTGTGGGCCAGGGCTTTCATCACCTGCAGCACTTCGCCGATCATCTCCGGATCCAGCGCCGAGGTCGGTTCATCGAACAGGATGATTTGCGGCGAGGAGGCAAGGGCGCGGGCGATGGCGACGCGTTGCTGCTGGCCGCCGGAGAGCTGAGCGGGCATCTGCCGCGCTTTATCCGTGAGACCGACCTGGGTGAGTAATTCCAGCGCCCGCTTTTGGGCGGCATCGTGTTGCCAGCCGTGCACGCGCTCCAGCGCGAGGGTAATATTCTCCTGCGCCGTCAGGTGAGCGTAGAGATTGAACTGTTGAAAAACGAAGCCGATCCGGCTGCGCAATTGGCGCAGCGCGCTGCCGGTCAGGCGGCGGGTCGGTTTGCCATCGATGAGGATCTCGCCGCCGCTTAACGATTCAAGCTGGTTGATCAGGCGGATCAGCGTTGATTTACCCGATCCTGATGGCCCGAGGATCGCCACCACTTCGCCGGGATTGACCGTTAAATTAACGCCGTTAAGTACCTGATGATCGCCGTAGCGTTTAACCACGTCGCGAAAGGTAATACTGGCCTGCTGCAGATGCGAGAAATCCGCGGCCGAAGCCGCGGATCGTGAAAATAAGGCGGAAAACATCTGGGTTATTTCGCTTCTATGGTAAAGGCGCGCGGTTGCGGAGAGGCGGTGCCAGGGCCAAACCAGGTGTCGTAGATTTTCGCCGCCTGGCCGGATTTTTCCAGCTTAACCAGCTCGTCGTTTACCGCTTTCAGCAGCGCCGGCTCGCCTTTTTTCACGCCGACGCCAATCTCTTCTTTGCTCAGCAAATCCGGCAGAATTTTAAAGTTGGCTTTATCCGGCGCGCCCGCCAGCAGCCCGGCGAGAATGGTGCTGTCCTGGGTAATCGCCTGCACGTTGCCGTTTCGCAGGGCGGTCAGCGCCAATGGAATATCGTCATAGGAGAGCACCCGCGACTGCGGGAAACGCTGGTGCAGCGCCTGTTCGCCGGTGGTGCCTTTTACCGCGCCGATGCGCGCTTTACTGTAGTCATCCAGTTTATCCGGCGACTTAGCCGGAACCAGGAACTGCTGGCCGGTTACAAAGTAGGGCGTTGAGAAATCAATTACCTGCGCGCGCTCCGGGGTAATGGTGATATCGGCGACGATCAGGTCGGCCTTACCGGACTGCAGCAGCGGAATACGGTTAGCCGGGTTAGTGGCCACCAGCTCAAGCTTGACGCCAAGAGATTTCGCCAGCGCCTGCGCGAAATCGACGTCGTAACCCACCAGTTGATGGGTTTTGGCATCCACGGAACCAAACGGCGGGTTAGCGTCGAAGGTGGCGACCTTCACCACCCCGGCGGCTTTGATATCGGCTAACTGGTCGGCCTGAACCTGGGCGGTCAGCAGCAGCGCGCCCAGCGCAAAAGCGATTTTGGTATAAGTTTTATGCATCATCATTCCCCTGAATCCCTGTTTTGTTTTGTGTTTATCACGCTCCCACAAAAGCGCCTCGTCCGGCAAAGAAGAAAAAATTCTTATCTATAACCAAAATCTCTTAATAAAAATGGGGATATTGCTGTTAACCAAATCGCTTTTACAGGAAGGGGTTAGTCACCGAAGCGCAGCGGCGAATATGCATCTTCCAGGATTACAAATTCGGAATTGATATTTCCCGCCCGTCGGCGATTGTGGTTGAAATAACAACAACGCAAACCCGACCGATGGAGGAGAAATGAAAGTAGCGCTGTGGCAACGGATTACCGGCTGGCTGGCTTTTTTATCTAACGGAGAAGCCGGGCAGCAAGATGGTCAACGGATGATGGAGGCGATCTTGCCGGTCGCCAGCCTGTATGGCGTGGATCTCGGCAACGTGGAAACCCGGTGGTTTCGCCATGACAAAACATACTGAGCGGCGCTGGACGCGCGAAGCCTACTGGAACGAGGTGTGCTCTGTGTAGCAGAAGGCTGCTTGCGGTTGCGGTAAAAAGGAGAGGCTCCGCAGCCCAAGCAGCTTTAAACCCTGGCTCCTACTCCTGTTCTCCCTGTTTTTTTCCCTTCTCCGTTTTGCAATTTCCCCGCCGTCACGGTATAAATGACCTTCATTTGGATGTTTAGACGTCCATACATAAAGAAGGCAATATGCAAACAACATCACAACAACAAGGTGGGCAACTTAAGCGCACCATGAAAACGCGCCACCTGATTATGCTCTCGCTGGGCGGCGTCATTGGCACAGGGTTATTCTTCAATACCGGCTATATTATCTCGACCACCGGCGCGGCGGGCACGCTGCTGGCGTATCTGATCGGCGCGCTGGTGGTCTGGCTGGTGATGCAGTGTCTTGGCGAACTGTCGGTGGCGATGCCGGAAACCGGTGCCTTTCACGTGTATGCCGCGCGTTATCTCGGCCCGGCGACCGGCTATACCGTGGCGTGGCTCTACTGGCTGACCTGGACCGTGGCGCTCGGCTCGAGCTTTACCGCCGCCGGGTTCTGTATGCAGTACTGGTTCCCGCAGGTGCCGGTGTGGGTCTGGTGCGTGATTTTCTGCGCGGTGATTTTCGCCCTGAATGTTATCTCTACTCGCTTCTTTGCCGAAGGCGAATTTTGGTTCTCGCTGGTCAAAGTGATCACCATCATTGCTTTTATTATTCTCGGCGGCGCGGCCATCTTCGGCTTTATTCCGCTGACCGACGGTTCACCGGCGCCGGGGCTGCATAACATCACCGCCGAAGGCTGGTTCCCCCATGGCGGCTTGCCGATCCTGATGACCATGGTGGCGGTGAACTTCGCTTTCTCGGGCACCGAACTTATCGGTATTGCCGCCGGTGAGACGCAAAACCCGCATCAGGTGATACCGGTCGCGATCCGCACCACTATTGCCCGGCTGATTATTTTCTTTATCGGTACCGTTTTCGTGCTCGCCGCGCTAATCCCGATGCAGCAGGCGGGGGTGGAAAAAAGCCCGTTCGTACTGGTGTTTGAAAAGGTCGGTATTCCTTACGCGGCGGATATTTTTAACTTCGTGATCCTGACCGCGATTTTGTCGGCGGCCAACTCGGGCCTGTATGCCTCCGGACGGATGCTGTGGTCGCTATCAAATGAGAAGACGTTGCCAGCCTGCTTTGCCAAAGTGAATAAACGCGGCGTGCCGCTAACCGCGCTGACGGTAAGCATGCTGGGCGGCGTGCTGGCGCTGTTTTCCAGCGTAGTCGCGCCGGATACGGTGTTTGTTGCGCTGTCGGCGATTTCCGGTTTTGCGGTGGTCGCGGTATGGCTGAGCATCTGCGCGTCGCATTTTGTTTTCCGCCGCCGCCATCTGCAACAGGGCAAAGCGTTAAGCGAGCTGCACTATCGCGCGCCGTGGTATCCGCTGGTGCCGGCGCTGGGTTTTGTACTTTGCCTGGTGGCCTGCGTGGGGCTGGCCTTTGACCCAAGCCAGCGTATTGCGCTGTGGTGCGGGATCCCGTTCGTCGCGCTATGTTATGGTGCTTACTATCTGACTCGTACACGGAAATTAACTCAGGAGCCGCAACATGTCGCAGAATAATCCGCTAACCGCCATCCTTGAAACGCAACCGTTCGTGCTGCTGGATGGCGCGATGGCGACGGAACTGGAAGCGCGCGGCTGCAATCTGGCCGATAGTTTATGGTCGGCGAAGGTACTGCTGGAGAACCCGCAGCTGATCCGCGATGTGCATCTCGACTATTTCCGCGCTGGCGCACAGGTGGCGATCACCGCCAGCTATCAGGCAACACCGGCAGGCTTTGCCGCCCGCGGACTGGATGAGGCGCAGTCGAAGGCGTTGATAGGTAAAAGCGTCGAGCTGGCGCGTAAAGCCCGCGAGGCGTATCTGGCGGAAAACCCGCAGGCGGGAACGCTGCTGGTGGCCGGGTCGGTCGGGCCGTATGGCGCGTATCTGGCGGATGGCTCTGAGTATCGCGGCGATTATCAGCGCAGCGCGGAGGCGTTTCAGGCATTCCACCGTCCGCGCGTCGAAGCGCTGCTGGATGCCGGGGCGGATCTGCTGGCCTGTGAAACATTGCCGTCGTTTGCCGAAATCACGGCGCTGGTGGCGCTGCTGCGTGACTACCCGCGCGCCCGCGCCTGGTTCTCGTTGACCCTGCGCGACGCTGAACATCTCAGCGACGGTACGCCGCTGCGCGAGGTTGTTGCGGTATTGGCCGATAATCCGCAGGTGCTGGCGCTGGGGATTAACTGTATCGCGCTGGAAAATACCACCGCCGCGCTGCAGCATCTGCACAGCCTGACGTCGCTGCCGCTGGTGGTCTATCCTAACTCCGGCGAGCACTATGATGCGCTGACCAAGACCTGGCATCATCACGGCGAAGCCTGCGCGACGCTCGCGGCCTATTTGCCGCAGTGGCTGGCGGCTGGCGCCAGGCTGATTGGCGGCTGCTGTCGCACCACGCCGCAGGATATCGCCGCGCTGGCGGCGGGCCGCTAACACCTGTATTTCTTTCCCCCGGATGGCGGCGCTCCGCGCCTGATCCGGGCTACAACGACAACATCCGCAACTTTTGGTAGCCCGGCTCAGCGCAGCGCGAGCCGGGGGAACCCATTTCTTTAATCCCTGTTTTTAACTATCTAATCCCGCTTTTCTTCTAAAAACGATTCGCTATTAGGCAGAATTTTTAATTACTTCATCTCCACGCTGATGCCGGAAATACTGCACCCATAACAACTAAGGGGAAGCAGACATTATGGCATTCACATCGCGAATTACTCTTCTGGCGGCGCTGGCTTTCGCTGCCTTCCAGGCGCAGGCGGTTAACGTCACCGTCGCCTATCAAACCTCCGCTGAACCGGCGAAAGTCGCCCAGGCGGACAACACCTTCGCCAAAGCCAGCGGCGCCACCGTTGACTGGCGTAAATTCGACAGCGGCTCCAGCATCGTACGCGCGCTGGCCTCAGGCGATGTACAAATCGGCAACCTCGGTTCCAGCCCGCTGGCGGTGGCCGCCACTCAGCAGGTACCGATTGAAGTGTTCCTGCTGGCCTCAAAGCTCGGTAATTCCGAAGCGCTGGTGGTGAAGAAAGATATCACTAAGCCGGAAGATCTGATTGGCAAACGCATTGCGGTACCGTTTATTTCGACCACCCACTACAGCCTGCTTTCCGCGCTGAAACATTGGGGAATCAAACCGGGCCAGGTGCAGATTATCAACCTGCAGCCGCCGGCGATTATCGCAGCCTGGCAGCGCGGCGATATCGATGGCGCTTACGTGTGGGCGCCAGCCGTTAACGAACTGGAAAAAGAGGGCAAGGTGCTGACCGACTCCGCGCAGGTGGGGCAATGGGGCGCGCCGACGCTGGATGTCTGGGTTGTGCGTAAAGACTTTGCCGAGCAGCATCCGGAAATCGTGAAAGCTTTCGCTAAAAGCGCCATCGACGCGCAGCAGCCCTATATCGCCAACCCGGAGGCGTGGCTGAAGCAGCCGGAAAATCTCAGCAAGCTGTCGCGACTGAGCGGCGTGCCGGAGGCGGATGTGCCGGTGTTAGTCAAAGGTAATACCTATCTTACCGCCGCCCAGCAGGCGCAGGAGCTTAACGGCCCGGTGAACCAGGCGATTATCGATACCGCGAAATTCCTCAAAGAGCAGGGCAAAGTGCCGGCGGCCGGAACCGACTATAGCCAGTTCGTTACTGACCGTTTCGTGAAATAAAAGGAGGCTCCGATGCTGCAAATCTCGCATCTCTCCGCTGATTATGGCGGTAAACCGGCGCTGGCGGATATCAACCTGACGTTGGACAGCGGCGAACTGCTGGTGGTGCTGGGCCCTTCCGGCTGCGGCAAAACCACGCTGCTGAACCTGATTGCCGGATTCGTGCCTTACCAGCACGGCAGCATCACTCTCGAAGGCCGTCGCATCGACGGGCCGGGCGCCGATCGCGGCGTGGTGTTTCAAAATGAAGGCCTGCTGCCGTGGCGCAACGTGCTGGATAACGTCGCGCTGGGATTACAGCTGGCGGGGGTTGAAAAGACCCAACGCCGGGAAATCGCCGCGCAGATGTTAAAAAAAGTCGGCCTGCAGGGGGCGGAAAAACGCTTTATCTGGCAGCTTTCCGGCGGCCAGCGTCAGCGTGTCGGTATTGCGCGCGCTCTGGCGGCGGATCCGCAGCTTTTGCTGCTGGATGAGCCCTTCGGCGCGCTGGATGCCTTTACTCGCGAGCAGATGCAAACTCTGCTGCTGCGACTGTGGCATGAAACCGGCAAGCAGGTGCTGTTGATTACCCACGATATCGAAGAAGCGGTATTTATGGCCAGCGAGCTGGTGCTGCTGTCGCCGGGGCCGGGGCGGGTGCAGGAACGCCTGCCGCTGGAGTTTGGCCGCCGTTTTGTCGCCGGTGAATCCTGCCGCAGCATTAAATCGGATCCGCAATTTATCGCCCAGCGCGAATATGTGCTTAGCCGGGTGTTCGAACAACGGGAGGCTTTCTCATGAGCGTGGTCCTCAATGATAAACCGCGCCAGCGCGCGCTGAAGTGGCGCTGGCCGCTATCACGGCAGCTGACCCTTAGCGTAGCGACGCTGGCGGTGTTGCTGGCTATCTGGTGGGCGGTGACCGCGCTACAGCTGATTAGCCCGCTGTTTTTACCCTCGCCGTGGCAGGTATTGCAGAAGCTACTCACCATTGCCGGGCCGCAAGGCTTTATGGACGCGACCCTGTGGCAGCATCTGGCGGCGAGCCTGACGCGTATCGCCATCGCGCTGGTACTGGCGGCGATCGTTGGCGTGCCGGTGGGGATCGCCATGGGATTGAGCCCAACGGTACGCGGGATCCTCGACCCGCTGATCGAACTGTATCGTCCGGTACCGCCGCTGGCGTGGCTGCCGCTGGTGATCATCTGGTTCGGCATTGGCGAAACGCCGAAAATCTTACTGATCTATCTGGCTATTTTCGCCCCGGTAGTGATGTCGACGCTGGCGGGGGTTAAAAGCGCGCAGCAGGTCCGTATTCGCGCCGCGCAGTCTTTAGGGGCCAGTCGCGCTCAGGTGCTGTGGCTGGTGATCCTGCCGGGCGCGCTGCCGGAAATTCTTACCGGCCTGCGCATTGGCCTTGGCGTCGGTTGGTCGACGCTGGTGGCGGCGGAGCTGATTGCCGCCACTCGCGGCTTAGGTTTTATGGTGCAATCCGCCGGTGAATTCCTGGCGACCGATGTGGTGTTAGCCGGGATCGCGGTGATTGCGATAATCGCATTTGTTCTGGAACTGGGACTGCGCGCGTTGCAGCGCCGCCTGACGCCCTGGCATGGAGAAGTACAATGAGTGAACGTCTTAGCATTACCCCGTTGGGGCCGTATATTGGCGCGCAGGTGGCCGGAGCCGATTTGACCCGTCCGTTAAGCGACAATCAGTTCGAGCAGCTATATCACGCGGTACTGCGTCATCAGGTGGTGTTCCTGCGCGAGCAAAATATCACCCCGCAACAGCAGCGCGATCTGGCGTTACGGTTCGGCGATTTGCATATTCATCCGGTCTATCCGCATGCGCCGGGCGTGGATGAAATTATCGTACTGGATACCCATAACGATAATCCGCCGGACAACGATAACTGGCATACCGACGTGACCTTTATCGACACGCCGCCGGCGGGGGCGATTCTGGCGGCGAAGGAGTTACCTTCTACCGGCGGCGATACCCTATGGACCAGCGGTATTGCCGCGTGGGAAGCGCTCTCCGAACCGTTCCGCCAGCTGTTGAGCGGTTTACGCGCGGAGCACGATTTCCGCAAATCGTTCCAGGAGTATAAGTACAACAAGACGGAAGTGGAGCATCAGCGCTGGCGCGAGGCGGTGGCGAAGAACCCGCCGCTGTTGCACCCGGTGGTACGTACCCATCCGGTAACCGGTAAGCAGGCGCTGTTCGTCAATGAAGGATTTACCACCCGCATTGTGGATGTCAGCGAGAAAGAGAGCGAGGCGCTGCTGAATTTCCTGTTTGCTCACGTCACTAAACCGGAATTCCAGGTGCGCTGGCGCTGGCAGCCGAACGACGTGGCGATTTGGGATAACCGGGTGACGCAGCATTACGCTAACGCCGACTATCTGCCGCAGCGGCGCATCATGCACCGCGCGACAATTCTTGGCGATAAGCCGTTCTACCGGGCGGGATAAACGGCTAGAGATGCGCGCCGATGTAGCGCTGGTAGCGGTTGGCTTTGAGGTAGGTTAAATCCACCAGTACTAGCCCATCGACGCAGTGATTAAAGTCCGGGTCGCTGCCGAAATCGATAAACTGCACGCCGCCCGGCTCGCACACTTCCGAGTACTGTTTATACAGCGGCGGAATGGCGCAGCCGAGATTACCGAGCAGCGACTTCAGCCGCGTCAGGTCTTCGGTGTAATCCTCGCCGCCAAACTGCGCCAGCACGTCGGGTAGCGAAGCTGGGTAGGGGCGGCGCGATTTGGCCAGCGGATGCGTCGCCGGAAACCATAAGCGGTAGAAGGCGACCAGCAAATCGCGGGCATCGGGCGGCAAGCCGCCGGAAATCGAGACCGGGCCAAAAAGATAGCGATAGTGCGGGTTTCGCGCCAGCCAGGCGCCGATGCCTGACCAGAGATAATCCAGCCCGCGGCGCCCCCAATAGCGCGGCTGAATAAAGCTGCGCCCCAGTTCAATCCCGTGCTGCAGAATATCGTCCATCCGCGCGTCGTAGTGGAACAGGCTGTAGCTGTAGATGCCCTCCACTCCCCGTTTCTCAAGTTGCATGGCGGTAGGCATAAAACGATAGGCGCCGACGATCTCCAGATCCTCTTCATCCCATAAAATCAGGTGCAGGTAGTCATCATCGTAGCTATCAATATCGCGGCGTTTGCCGCTGCCTTCTCCGACCGCCCGGAAGGCTATCTCCCGCAGACGGCCCAGTTCGCGCAGCAGCGGCGCCTCTTCCTGGCCGTTGCGCTGCCACAGATAAATCAGTTTACCGTCGGCGGTTTTGCCCAGACATTCGGTTTTTGCCAGCTCGCGTTTGAGCAGCGCGCGGTCTTCCGGGCGGGCGATCGCGCTTTCGCTTTTAAACAGGCCGGGGTGTCCTTTACCGAGGCGCTCGACGTGGCGGTAGCACCGGTCCGCCAGTTCGCGGGTGGAAAGCTGCGGCTGATGCCACGATGACCACGCGATTTGCTGGCCAATGCGTAAGGGCAAGCTGCTATCGCGGCGGCGAAACATCTGCTGCATTAACAGCAGCAGCGGCAGATTCTCGGAGAGCAGGGCGCTGGCGTAGAACAGCGGGCTGTTGTGGGCGCGGATCCAGGCCGGCAGCAGCGGCGCGCGGTATTTCGCCGCCAGCTTGATGAAGCCGGGATGCCATTTTTTATCACGGATGCCGCGGCGGGTCAGGCGCGAGACTTCCCCCGCAGGGAAGAAGATCAGCACGCCGCCCTGCTGAAGCTGCTGGTCCATCTGCTGCAGCGCCGCTTTGGCGGTACGGCCGTTGATATTATCGACCGGAATAAACAGCGAGCTTAGCGGTTCAAGATGGGTCAGCATGCGGTTAGTGACGACTTTGACATCGCGCCGCACGCGGGAGACCGCATAGAGCAGGGCGAGCCCATCGAGCGTCCCGGTCGGATGGTTGGCGATAATCACCAGCGGGCCATGTTCGGGGATTTGTTCAAGGTCATGCGCCGGGATAGCGCAGCGGATATTGAGATGTTCGAGGACCTGTTCGACCGTATCCAGTCCTTTCAGGTGACGATGGCGGGCGGCAAATTGCTGGAACTCTTCTTCATGCAGAAGCTTTTTCAACACCTTTTTCTGCCAGGGGGCGGGCCTCGCCTGAGGCCACAGGTCATCGAGAACGTTGTCGAGACTAAACATAGTGACTCCTCCTCTGTCCTGCCCAGACAGTAGAAGGCGCAGATGTCGTTCAGATTACAATTCGGTGAAGATTCGGTCTCAGCAGGCGAGGTTTCCCGGATAGCGTCAGCGCCACCGGGGAGGCTCCCCGGATAGCGGCTTACGCCTTATCCGGGCTACGGTCGGCGCCGATTTGTAGCCCCGGTAAGCGTCAGCGCCACCGGGGAGGGGCTATCGGCGTTCGCCGCAGCTAAGATCCAAGCTTTCGCCAGCCCAGTTTGCAGGATATAGCCCGCGTTGGACATCTCGATGAAAGGTTGAAAATGGCCAATCTATAACCTGCGTAACCCAGCCATGTTTTAATGGATTGATATGTATGTAATCAACATGGCGGCGATAATCTTCTTCATCACGTATGGCATGCTCCCAGAAGCGAGGTTGCCAGATATGTTGTCGTTTTAATGTTCTACTAAAGCAGCCTTTGATATCGCGCCAGCGGGAAGAAAAATCGTCATCATTGTTGGGAAGTGTCCAGATACAGTGGAGATGTTCAGGCAATACCACCCAAGCATTAATGATAAAAGGGCGACGTTGTTTTACAACGGAAACGGAGTAGCGAAATAATGCAATTCTTTCAGTCAGAAGCATGCTTCTACGGTCCTTCAAATTAACGGTAAAGAACCAGGTTCCCCCCTTGATGTAATAGCGTCGATAAGCAACCACAGCTTCTCCTGGTAGCCAGCGTTTATAATGTGATTTAAGACGTTAAAGGAGAAGAGAAGGTTCGCCAAGGAGCCGTCACGGAAGATGGAAAGCAGCACGCAAAATCTGATTCCCGGATAGCGGCTCACGCCTCATCCGGGCTATAAGGTAGCCCCGGTAAGCGTCAGCGCTACCGGGGAGAGGGCAGGTTTAACGCAGGATTTTTTTCTCGGCCAGATCGAGGGCGAAATAGCTGAAGATCAGGTCCGCGCCCGCGCGTTTAATTGCGCCAAGGCTTTCCAGCACCACTTTCTCTTCGTCGATAGCGCCAGCCTGCGCGGCAAATTTGATCATCGCGTACTCGCCGCTGACCTGATAAGCGCCGAGCGGCAGGTTGCTGCGCTCGCGGATATCACGCAGGATATCCAGATAGGCGCCGGCCGGTTTCACCATCAGGCAGTCCGCGCCCTGGGCTTCATCGAGCAATGACTCGCGGATTGCCTCGCGACGGTTCATCGGGCTCATCTGGTAAGTTTTACGATCGCCTTTCAGCGCGGTACCGGCGGCTTCACGGAACGGGCCGTAGAACGATGAGGCGAATTTAGTTGAGTAAGACATAATCGCGGTATTGGTAAAGCCTGCGGCATCCAGCGAACGGCGGATCGCCTGCACCTGACCGTCCATCGCGGCGGATGGCGCGATGAAATCAGCGCCGGCGGCCGCGGCGACCACCGCCTGCTTACCGAGGTTTTCCAGGGTCGCATCGTTATCGACGCCGTGCTCGCACAGCACGCCGCAGTGGCCGTGCGAGGTGTATTCGCAGAAGCAGGTATCGGACATGACGATCATTTCCGGCACCGCCTGTTTGGCGATACGGGTCATGCGCGCCACCAGACCGTTTTCATTCCAGGTATCGCTACCGGTCGCGTCGGTATGGTGGGAAATACCAAAGGTCATCACTGAACGAATCCCGGCGTTGGCGATGCGCTCAATTTCGCGCGCCAGATGTTTTTCCGGAATACGCATGACGCCAGGCATCGCTTCGATGGCTTTGTAATCGTCAATTTCTTCTTCAACAAAGATCGGCAACACCAGGTCGTTCAAACTCAGTGTTGTCTCTTCAAACATGGCGCGCAGCGAGGCGGATTGACGCAGGCGGCGTGGGCGAGTGATTAAATCTGTCATGGTTTGCCTGATTTTGTGAAATGAAAGAAGGTAGTGTACCGCAAACGACAGCGGGATGTTTCGCCAAAACGATCCTTAACAATCAGTGGCAAAACATCCCGCAACGATTACTGGCTGGCGGTTTCCATATTCGGCTGCACGCCGCTTAAGGCGCTGACGAGGTCGTTGACGCCGTCGCTCATGGCGCTGAAACGGGTCAACGCGGAACGGGTCACCACCACGAAGACCCCGACGTTAGCCTGCGGGTTCATCGCCATATAGGTAATAAATCCGCCGCCGCCGCCGGTTTTCTGGATAATGCCCGGATGGCCGTTTTTCGGCTTCATGTACACCCAGCCAAGACCCAGCGCATCGGCTTTACCCGGAACATCCATGCCGATCACTCGGGTGAGCTGGGTACGTTGATAAATCAGCGTCTGCATGCGATCGGCCTGCTGGCCGCGAGTATAGAAATCCGAAGAGAGGAACTGCTGCATCCAGCGCATCATATCGCCCGGGGTCGAATACACGCCGCCGCTGCCGATGGCCGCGAGGGTGTTATTACACGGGCTGGCGCCTTTCTCCGCCACCATCAAGCGCTGACACTGATCCGGCGATGGGGTGAAGGTGGTGTCCTTCATGCCGAGCGGGCGGGTGATTTGTTCTTCAAACAGCTGCGGGTAGGGCTTACCGGCGGCGGTCGATAGCGCATCGGCTAGCAGGTCGAAGGCCAGGTTGGAATAGGCCGCCTGCGAACCCGGCGTGGTTTTAAGCGTAGCCGTCGATAGCCAGTTCCAGCGCTGCTGGCGGGTCGGCCAGACGAATACCGGGCGATGCGCCGCGCCGCCGGGCTGCTCGCGCGGCAGGGCGCTGGTGTGGGTCGCGAGATTGACCAGCGTAATCGGTACGCCCTGATAGGTTGGCACCCGCGCGCCAGGCGGCGCGTATTTACTCAGCGGATCGTCAAGCTTAACCACCCCCTGATCGAGCAGTTTCACCAGCATTTCACTGGTCATCAGCTTACTCAGAGAGGCGATGCGGATAACGGAATCCAATTGTGGATGCTGATTATTACCCGGACGGGTTTCGCCGAAGCTGCGGAATACGCGCTGGTTGCCGTCGATAACCACCATCGCCATGCCGGTGGCGCCGCTGCCGTAATAAATATGTTCGGCGAAGCGGTCGACCACATCAGAAGTAAATACCGGATCAACGCTCGGCTGAACCGCCTGGGCTGAGGTCCACGACGCCGCGCACAGCGCAGCAAAAATGAGCAAACTACGTTTCAACGGAGGCATCCATCGTTTATTAGGGGAATATACACCGTATTTATACTACGAAGTCGCGGCGAGCAAAGTGGGAATAACGACAATATTTCACAGAAAAGCGTAACGGTGCGTAAAAATGACTTTTTTCCGCTTTCAGATATCTGCTTTTCCGCCTGACGCGTATGATTAAGCTCTTATTCATCTTATAAAAGAGAGTGGTGATGGCATCTCAACGGGTTCTGATGGTAGTGGATATGCAAAACGGCGTATTCGAGACGCCGCGTGTCGATCGCGAACGCTGCGTAGCGCAAATCAATCGCCTGATTCACGCCGCCGATAGCGTTATTTTCATTCAGCACGCTGAAGCAGGCGGGCTGGAAGAAGGAAGCGAAGGATTCGCGCTGCTGCCTGAACTGGCGCAACCCGCCGGGGCGCGCTACGTCACCAAAACGGCCTGTGATGCGTTTTATAAAACCGATCTTGAACAGGTGCTGCGCGAGAACGGAACTCACGCTTTTGTTATCTGCGGCTGCGCGACCGATTATTGCGTCGATACCACCATCAAAAACGGCGCCAGCCGCGGCTACGCCATCACCATTGCCGAAGATGCCCATACCACCGCCAATCGCGCCGCCGCCGAGGCTAAAACGCTGATCGCTCACTATAACGAGGTGTGGCGGACTTTCACCCTTCCCGATAATCCTTTACGCGTGAAACCCGTAGAAACAATTCTTGCCGAATGGCAGACGAACTAAGTCGCTGATATCCGGTCTCATCATGGGTCCGCTTTACTTCGCCGCCGCGCGTTGCGGCGGGCGTACGTGTGGTACACAGCAAAAACAGAACGATAAGAAGTTAGCAGGAGAGTACGATGTTTAAAGCTTTTTTCCCCAAACCGGGGCCGTTTTTTATTTCTGCCTTTATCTGGTCGCTGCTGGCGGTGATCTTTTGGCAGGCGGGCGGCGGCGACTGGCTGCTGCGGATAACCGGCGCATCGCAGGATGTCGCCATCAGCGCGGCGCGGTTCTGGTCGCTCAACTATTTGGTGTTTTACGCGTATTACCTGTTCTGCGTCGGCGCCTTCGCGCTGTTCTGGTTTATCTATAGCCCGCATCGCTGGCAATACTGGTCTATTCTCGGCACCTCGTTGATTATTTTTGTCACCTGGTTTTTGGTGGAAGTTGGGGTGGCGATCAACGCCTGGTATGCGCCGTTCTATGACTTGATTCAGAGCGCGCTGGCCACGCCGCACAAGGTCAGCATCAATCAGTTCTACCACGAGATTGGCATTTTTCTTGGCATCGCGCTGATTGCGGTGGTGATTGGCGTGCTGAATAACTTCTTCGTAAGCCACTATGTGTTCCGCTGGCGTACCGCGATGAACGAACACTATATGGAACACTGGCAGCATCTGCGCCATATCGAAGGTGCCGCTCAGCGTGTGCAGGAAGACACCATGCGCTTCGCCGCGACGCTTGAAGATATGGGCGTAAGCTTTATTAATGCGGTAATGACGCTGATTGCCTTCTTGCCGGTGCTGGTTTCGCTGTCGGCGCATGTGCCGGACCTGCCGATCGTTGGCCATTTACCGTATGGGCTGGTGATTGCCGCTATCGTGTGGTCGCTGATGGGAACCGGGCTGCTGGCGGTGGTCGGGATCAAGCTGCCGGGCCTGCAATTTAAAAACCAGCGGGTAGAAGCCGCCTATCGTAAAGAGCTGGTGTATGGCGAGGATGACGCCAACCGCGCCACGCCGCCGACCGTGCGCGAGCTGTTCAGCGCGGTGCGCCGCAACTACTTCCGCCTCTATTTCCACTATATGTATTTCAATATTGCCCGTATTCTTTACCTGCAGGTGGATAACGTTTTCGGCTTGTTCCTGCTGTTTCCGTCGATTGTCGCCGGTACGATTACGCTCGGCCTGATGACCCAGATCACCAACGTGTTCGGTCAGGTTCGCGGCTCGTTCCAGTATCTGATTAGTTCGTGGACCACGCTGGTGGAACTGATGTCCATCTATAAACGTCTGCGCAGCTTTGAGCGCGAACTGGATAACAAAGGGCTGCAGGAAGTCTCTTCAACCGTTAATTAATTAATGAATGCAAGGAAGGTTTATGGCGCAGGTTTCTCGCGGTGTTTCACTCTCTTTTACGCTGCTGGCCGGGTTGGTGCTGAGCGCCTGTACCAGCCAGCAGGCGCCTAAGTTGAAAGAAGGCGAGAAGCCGGTGGATGTCGCCGCCGTGGTGCGGCAAAAAATGCCTGCCAGCGTCAAAGACCGCGAGGCCTGGGCGCAGGCGATTGCCAAAACCTTTGACAGCCAGAAGCTGGCGCCGACGGAAGAAAACGTCTGTTCGGTGCTGGCGGTCGCGCAGCAGGAATCAAACTATCAGGCCGATCCGGCGGTGCCGGGCCTGAATAAAATCGCCTGGCAGGAAATTGACCGTCGGGCGGAAAAAATGCATATCCCGGTATTTCTGGTGCATACCGCGCTGAAAATCACCTCGCCGAACGGTAAAAGTTACAGCGAGCGCCTCGATAACGTCAAAACGGAAAAACAGCTAAGCGCGATTTTTGATGACTTCATCGGCATGGTGCCGATGGGCCAGAAGCTGTTCGGCTCTCTCAACCCGGTGCATACCGGCGGACCAATGCAGGTAAGCATCGCCTTTGCCCAGCAGCACACCGATGGCTATCCGTGGAAAATGGACGGCACCGTGCGCCAGGAAGTCTTCAGCCTGCGCGGCGGGTTGTGGTTCGGCACCTATCATCTGCTCAACTACCCGGCTAACTATAGCGTGCCGCTGTACCGCTTTGCTGATTTCAATGCCGGTTGGTATGCCAGCCGTAACGCCGCCTTCCAGAATGCGGTGGTTAAAGCCACCGGCGTTAAGCTGGCGCTGGATGGCGATCTTATTCGTTATGACAGCGATGAACCCGGAACGACTGAGCTGGCGGTGCGCCGTTTAGCCGGGCAGTTGGGGATGAGCGATGGCGATATCCATCGCCAACTGAAAAAGGGCGATAGCCTGGCGTTTGAAGAGAGTGATTTGTATAAGAAAATATTCAAAATCGCCGAGAAAAAGGCCGGGAAAACGCTTCCGCGCGAGATGTTGCCGGGGATCCAGCTGGAAAGCCCGAAAATCACCCGCAATCTTACTACCGCGTGGTTTGCTAAGCGGGTCGACGATCGCCGCGCCAGCTGTATGGCGCGTCGTTAACGGTTATGGTACCAGCGCAGGATAAGCCCCAGCGCGCCGACCAGCAGGCTACCAAACAGGAACGGAATTAAACCGAACAGGGTACCGACGCCGAGCCCAATCTCAATGCGCGGGCGGTTGGTATCCTGAATCTGAATGAGATGTTCGAATACGCCTGGCGCGTGTACCAGCATGCTCAACATTTGCGCGCCGGCCCAGATGCACAGCAGAACAAAAAGCGCGTAGGCAATGTTACCGCTGGTGATCGATACCTTCTTTTTGTTGCTCCCCATCAGCGTTTTAGAAAACGTAAATTCAGCCATATAAACCTCCGCAACACCTGTTCCGCTGGTTTTTCCTCCAGCTCTATAGACAGGAATTCTGGCAGCGACGGGCGTTTCCCTGTATCAGATTGCTGGTAATTTCTGCCAGGAATAATCCTGTTTTGACAAAACTGTCGGCGAGCCCGCATTGCACAAAAGGGAGAGCGGCTTCGCATTGTGCGAACAATCTTGTTGGCGCGGCGGGCGGCTATGCGATGATGTTTTTTTTCCGCAGGAGTCGTTATGAAGCTGACCGACAAAATCCGCCGTGACTGGCACTACTACGCGTTTGCGCTGGGGTTAATTTTTATTCTCAATGGCGTGGTGGGGCTGTTGGGGTTTGACGCGCAGGGCTGGCAATCTTATGCCGTCGGTTTGGTGACGTGGGTAGTGAGCTTCTGGCTGGCGGGATTTGTTATTCGCCGCCGTCCGGCAGAAGAGGCGTAATATCCCCGGCAAGACGTGGTAGTTATTATTATCGGTTTGCGATCGTTTCGCCCTGGAAAAACGGTTGTTCTGTGGTGTTTCCAGGCACATTGCGCTCCCGATAATTCTTCTGCGTTATGTCTCTCATGGCGCAGGGAGCGCACAGAGGGCGGCCAGTCGCCGCCGCCATCCGGCGCGAAAGTGGCTTTTTACCCGCGGTTATTGCCCGGCGGCGCTACGCTTGCGCGGGCCTACAGATCACATGCCGGCGTAGATACTGTTATCGGTTTGCGACTTTTTAAGGGTTTTTCCCGGACGCGGCGCGTTGCGCCTTCTCCGGGCTACCAAATCGCAAAGCGCTGTAGCAGCGCCACCGGGGGGGGGAGAGCACCAGTAGTGTCAGCCAGCGTGGTGAAGAAATTAACAGCAGGCCGCACGGACCGTAGGTCGGATAAGGCGTTAGCCGCCATCCGACAAAATAACGGCACCGCGGTAGCCCGGGTAAGGCGGTACGCCGCTACCCGGGAAAAATGCTTAGTTCATTGAGGTTTTCAGCGCGCGGTCGGCTGCGTGGCGCTCCAGCGCCAACTCGATCAGGCGGCTTATCAGGCTGGTGTAATCCAGGCCGCTGGCCTGCCACAGCTTCGGATACATACTGATGTTGGTGAAGCCCGGCAGCGTGTTGATTTCGTTGATCACCACCTCGTTATCTTCCGTCAGGAAGACGTCAACGCGGGCCATTCCGCTGCAGCCGAGCGTTTGATAAGCGCGGACGGCGATATCGCGGATTTTGTCGTTGATCTCCGGGGCGATGGCTGCCGGAACCACCACCTGCGCGCCTTTATCATCGATGTACTTGGTATCGTAGGCATAGAATTCGCTATTGAGTACGATCTCCCCGCAGGTGCTGGCCTGGGGATAATCATTGCCCAGCACCGCGCACTCGATTTCACGGCCCTTAATCCCTTGTTCAACCACCACTTTATGGTCGAACTCAAAGGCTAACGCGACGGCCTGCCGATACTCTTCTTCGCTCTTCACTTTGCTGACGCCGACGGAAGAACCCTGGTTCGCGGGCTTCACGAACAGCGGTAGTCCCAGCTTCGCTTTGACATCGGCAAAGCTGAACTGCTGGCGGTTGGCGCGAGTCAGGGTGATGAACGGCGCAATCGACAGACCGGCATCGCGTAGCAGGCGTTTAGTGACGTCTTTATCCATGCAGGCGGCGGAGCCCAGCACATCGGAGCCGACGAACGGCAAATTCGCCATCCGCAGCATCCCCTGCAGCGAACCATCTTCGCCAAGGGTGCCGTGAACAATCGGGAAGATGACGTCGATGGCCGCCAGCGGCTGGCCGCTATCGGCGTTGATCAACTGATGGGCATCGCGACCAGGAATTTGCGCCAGCGTCACGTCGGACGGGCGCAGCGCGATATGAGCGGGATCCTGCGGGTTCAGCAGATAGTTGCTGGCATCGTTGATATGCCAAAGCCCCTGTTTATCGATTCCCAGCAGCACAACATCAAAGCGTGTCTTATCAATTGCTTCGACGATATTTTTGGCTGACTGCAGCGACACTTCATGTTCTGCCGACTTACCGCCAAAAACGATCCCAACCCTCATTTTAGCCATTTCAACTTCCATCCTGATTACATCAAAACACATAACATAGCATGTGTTTTAGCGAGATGGCTGCCTGAATCTTTACCCTTTACAGCAGAGGGTTAAATGCTGCGCATTCGCCACTATCCGCCGATGTGCCTCAGCACATCCCACTGACGACAATGCGGTTATCTTCGATTATGTTTGTCTACTCCGCGGTCAGGGCGATAAAACACCAAACTCGCGGCATGCGCATCTCTGGTACTACGTGCGAAGACGGAAATTGCTAAGCTAGGTAATAATTAACGAAACACTAATGAATACGCGTAGTTATGGAATCCTGGAAGGTTAATCTCATTTCTGTCTGGTTCGGCTGCTTTTTCACCGGACTCGCCATCAGTCAAATTCTGCCCTTCTTACCGCTGTATGTCTCTCAGTTGGGCGTTACCTCACACGAAGCGCTGTCGATGTGGTCGGGCTTGACCTTTAGCGTCACCTTCCTGGTGTCGGCGATTGTCTCGCCGATGTGGGGGAGCCTGGCAGACCGCAAAGGGCGCAAACTCATGCTGCTGCGCGCCTCCCTTGGTATGGCGATTGCGATTTTGCTGCAGGCTTTTGCGAACAACGTCTGGCAGCTATTTATTTTGCGTGCGGTAATGGGGCTGACCTCCGGTTATATTCCCAACGCCATGGCGCTGGTGGCCTCGCAGGTGCCGCGTGAACGCAGCGGTTGGGCGCTCAGTACGCTGTCGACGGCGCAGATAAGCGGCGTGATCGGCGGCCCGTTGCTCGGCGGTTTTCTTGCTGACCACGTCGGCCTGCGGGCGGTGTTTTTCATTACCGCGATTTTACTGACGGTCAGTTTCCTCGTGACGTTGTTTCTGATTAAAGAGGGCGCCCGGCCGCAAGTGAGCAAAGCTGAACGCCTGAGCGGCAAAGCGGTCTTTGCTTCATTGACCCATCCGGGGCTGGTGATTAGCCTGTTTTTCACCACCCTGGTTATCCAGTTGTGTAACGGCTCTATCGGGCCAATTCTGGCGTTATTTATCAAGTCGATGGCGCCGGACAGCAACAATATCGCGTTTCTGGCGGGGATGATTGCCGCCGTACCGGGGATTTCGGCATTGATTTCCGCGCCTCGCCTGGGAAAACTCGGCGATCGCATCGGGACGTCGCGCATTTTGCTGGCGACGTTATGCTGCGCGGTGGTGATGTTCTTTGCGATGTCGTTCGTGACCTCGCCGCTGCAGCTCGGGGTATTGCGCTTCCTGCTGGGCTTTGCCGACGGCGCGATGTTACCGGCGGTTCAGACGCTGCTCTTGAAATACTGCAGCGATAACGTCACCGGGCGTATTTTCGGTTATAACCAGTCATTTATGTATCTGGGTAATGTCGCCGGGCCGCTCATTGGCGCTTCGGTCTCGGCAATGGCGGGGTTCCGCTGGGTGTTTATTGCCACTGCGTTGATTGTCCTGATTAATATCTGGCAACTGGCGATTATGTTACGCCGTAGCCGCCGCGCGGCCGTTTAAATAAAAATATTGGGCGCTCATAAGGGCGCCTTATATTAATCAGCTGATATAGCTATTAACCATTACCTTTAGTTATCCTTAAATAGTGCGACACATATTCCATTTTATTATTTACTATTAAATTTGGTTATAGAATTATCTTTTCGCTATTAATAATAGGGGCTTTCCCTTTGTTGCCTGGCGGTAATAAAAACGTTTCGCTGAATATTATTGCAGGAATAACCCTATTATTTGAAAATAATTCTGGTATCGATATGCCGATGTATGACATAACTAGGCCATTATGGATGTTGCTTAAGGATAATGCGTAATGAAAAATCTCATTGCTGAGCTGTTGGTCAATCTGGCGCAAAAAGAAGAAGAGGCGAAAGAGCTGACGGTACAGGTTGAGGCGCTGGAAATTGTCGTCACCGCGCTGCTGCGCCATATGGCTGAGGATGCGCAGCAACGTTTGATTCAGGATATCGAAACCGCCATGGAGCAGGTAAAGCCCGGACCGCTGGTGGACGACCGTGACACCCACCTTCTGCAGCAATATATAAAAAAGCTGCTCCGGCATCCTCGTAACTAATCATGTGACCAGTAAGGATGCTGTCATTTTTCTGTCACACCACTTTTATAAAGTCTCCCTCGTTTTGTTTTTTAAGTATTTTTTACATGGAGACGACAAAGTGAAATTATCTGCCCTCTTTATTGCCCTGTTACCGCTGCTGGCTCCCCCGGTTATTCATGCACAAACAACTTCTTCGCCGGTGCTGGAAAATCGCGCGGCCCAGGGCGATATCACGACCCCAGGCGGCGCGCGCCGTTTAACGGGCGATCAGACCGAAGCGCTGCGCGCTTCTTTAATCAATAAGCCGGCGAAAAATATTATTTTGCTCATTGGCGATGGCATGGGCGATTCAGAAATTACCGCCGCTCGAAATTATGCCGAAGGCGCCGGCGGTTTCTTTAAAGGTATTGATGCCCTGCCGCTGACGGGCCAGTACACTCATTATTCTCTGGATAAAAAAACCGGCAAACCGGATTACGTGACGGATTCCGCCGCTTCGGCAACCGCGTGGACCACCGGCGTGAAAAGCTATAACGGCGCGCTGGGCGTTGATATCCACGAAAAAGATCATCAGACCATCCTTGAGCTGGCGAAAGCCGCGGGTCTTGCCACCGGCAATGTCTCGACGGCTGAGCTGCAGGATGCGACGCCGGCGGCGCAGGTGGCCCATGTGACCTCGCGTAAATGCTATGGTCCCAGCGTGACCAGCGAAAAATGCGCCAGCAACGCGCTGGAAAAAGGCGGCAAGGGCTCTATCACCGAACAACTGCTGAATGCCCGTCCGGATGTCTCTTTAGGCGGCGGGGCGAAGACCTTTGCTGAAACGGCGACCGCAGGGGAGTGGCAGGGGAAAACCCTGCATGAGCAGGCGGTCGCTCGCGGCTATCAGATTGTGACCGACGCCGCTTCTCTCGCCGCTATCAGCGAAGCAAATCAGGGTAAACCGTTGCTCGGTCTGTTCTCCGACGGCAATATGCCGGTGCGGTGGGAAGGCCCGAAAGCCTCTTATCACGGCAATATCGACAAACCGCCGGTAACCTGTACCCCAAACCCGAAACGCGATGCTTCCGTACCGACGCTGGCGCAGATGACCGAAAAAGCGATTGATCTCCTGAGCCGCAACGAGAAAGGTTTCTTCCTGCAGGTTGAGGGGGCGTCTATCGATAAACAGGACCACGCGGCAAACCCTTGCGGCCAGATTGGCGAAACCGTCGACCTCGATGAAGCGGTACAGAAAGCGCTGGAATTTGCCAAAAAAGAGGGTAATACCCTGGTGATCGTCACCGCCGATCACGCCCACTCCAGCCAGATTATCCCGGCCGACACGAAAGCGCCGGGCCTGACCCAGGCGCTGACGACCAAAGATGGCGCGGTAATGGTGATGAGCTATGGCAACTCTGAAGAAGAGTCGATGGAACACACCGGCACCCAACTGCGTATTGCCGCCTATGGCCCGCATGCGGGCAACGTGGTGGGTCTTACCGACCAGACCGATCTGTTTTACACCATGAAAGACGCGCTGGGTCTGAAATAACCCGCGGCCGGTAACGAATTTACGTTACCGGCTGGTTTTTTTGCTGATAGCGACCAGACTTACAGAGATCCACTAACAGAGGGATGGTGTGATGAAAATAACATTTCTGGTAACCCTACTTTTTGGTTTGGTCTTTGTTGCCGCGGTAAGTGCCGCAGATAAAACGTTAACGCCTCAGCAGCAGAAAATGAGCGTATGTAATACCGAAGCGGCGTCAAAGTCGCTGAAGGGGGATGAACGTAAAGCCTTTATGAGCAATTGCCTGAAGAAAGATGCGCCAGCGGCCGGCAAGACGCTGACGCCTCAACAGCAGAAGATGAGCGCTTGTAGCAAAGAAGCGTCGTCGAAATCGCTGAAGGGTGACGATCGTAATAAGTTTATGAGTACCTGCCTGAAGAAATAAGATGACGGGTGGGGCGGTGGCGCCTCACCCGTAGTCTCTTTGAGGATTATCAGGAACGGCTCAGTTGCTCTGATTTTTCCATACACTTCGCCATTGCTTCGATAACGGCTGAACGGAAACCTTTTTCTTCCAGTACGCGAACCGCTTCAATGGTGGTGCCGCCCGGCGAGCAGACCATATCTTTCAGCGCGCCCGGATGTTCGCCGCTTTCCAGTACCATCTTCGCTGACCCCATGACCGCCTGCGCGGCGAATTTGTAGGCCTGCGCGCGCGGCATACCGCCGAGAACGGCGGCATCGGCCATGGCTTCGATAAACATAAAGACGTAAGCCGGCGCGGAACCGCTGACGCCAACCACCGGGTGAATCATCGGTTCGGCGATGGTTTCCGCCTGGCCGAAGCAGCGGAAAATGGTTAATACCTCGGCGATCTCTTCCGCGCTGACCAGCGCGTTTGGCGTCACGGAGGTCATCCCGGCGTTCACCAGCGACGGCGTGTTCGGCATGGCGCGAATAATTTTGCGATCGTGGCCCAGCGCGCGCGCCAGCTGATCCAGCGTGACGCCTGCGGCTATCGAGACCACCAGCGAATCTTTGTTCAGACTGGAAGCGATATCGCTTAATACCTTGGTCATGATCCCCGGCTTCACCGCGCCGAAGACGATATCGGCGACCTGAGCGACTTCCTGCGCGCTTTCCGCCGCATTAATACCGTACTGGTCATGCAGGGCGGCAACTTTGTCCGGCGATGGGGTATAGACCCAGATTTGCGCCGGTTGCACTTGTCCGCTGGCGATCAGGCCGCCGAGAATGGCTTTACCCATGTTGCCGCAGCCGATAAAGCCAATTTTCTTATCCATTACCTTTCCCCTCTGCATTTTTCGTTACGATCCCACTAGCTTATCATCCTGGCGCTTTTCTGGGGGAGAAAAGCAGGCGACAATGTCGCAACCTTTGCCGACGACAGGAGCCGAAATGGCGATTTGGGTAGATGCGGACGCGTGTCCGAATGTCATTAAAGAAATTTTATTCCGCGCCGCCGAACGCACGCAGACGCCGCTGACGCTGGTCGCCAACCAGTCGCTGCGGGTTCCACCGTCGCGCTACGTCCGCGCGCTAAGGGTGGCGCAGGGTTTTGATGTTGCCGATAACGAGATTGTCCGTCTCTGTGAACCGGGCGATTTGGTGATCACCGCTGACATCCCGCTGGCGGCGGAAGTGCTGGCGAAAGGAGTGGCGGCGCTGAATCCGCGCGGCGAGCGCTACAGTGAGGCGACCATTCGCGAGCGCCTGACGATGCGTGATTTTATGGAGACGATGCGGGCCAGCGGCGTACAGACCGGCGGCCCGGATAGTTTATCGCAGCGCGATCGGCAGTTATTCGCCGCCGAGCTGGAGAAGTGGCTGCTTGCGGTTAAACGTCAGCAGGATTAAACCCAGCTGTCGTCATCGCTACCGAAATCATCGTCATTGCCGAAGCCGGCGTCGAAATCGGAGTCAAGGGTGTTGTTGTCCGCCAGGAAAGGATCGTCCTGCTGGCGGAACGGATCCTCGGGGGCGTTATTATCCAGCGCCGGGCTGACGTCTTGTTGCTGCTGCGGCTGCTGTTCATCGATGATGTTCACAATCTCCTGCGGGTGTGAACCACTAAACATATTGGTCAGCATATTGCCCAACACTACGCCGCCTGCCACCCCGGCCGCGGTTTGTAGCGCGCCCGCCATAAAGCCGCCGCCGCTGCGGCCTGCCGCCTGCGGGGCATAGTTTTGCTGCGGCGCATACTGCGGTTGCGCGTTATTGGCCTGCGGGCGGCCATATTGCTCGGCCCCAGGAATCGGATCGGAGCCGCGGGACTGGCCGCCGCCGAACAGGCCCGACAGGAACCCGCCGCTGCTCGGTTTTGCCGCCTGCAGCTGGCTAACCTGAGCCTCCAGCGCCTGAATGCGGTCGTTAAGTTGTTTGATAGCCGCTTCCTGAATCAGGATAGTTTGCGCCATATAGTACGGGGCCGCCGGCTGCTGGGTTACGTGCTGGGCAATCCGCTCCTCGGCGCTGGCGTCGCGCGATGCGCTGTGCGTCTCGGCCTCTTTTAAACGGGAAAACAGGCCATCAATAAGGCGTTGTTCTTCAGATTGCATGATACATTCCTCTGTCACACGGGTCATTTACCGTCAGAGTGCGACGGTCGGGCGGTGTTGTAAATATGTTGCAGCGTAAAGCTGTGCAGAAATGTGTTACCGTTTACGGCAAAGAATGGATAAAAAATAATCCTTCGCCTTTAAGTAAAGCTGGCATAACACTAAATGCAATGATAAGTTTACATGCGGAATCCATTCAAACTCTGTGGTAAATAGGGTTCCCTAAAAAATGTAACGATTATTTTACGGTTATCGTGGCAGGCATTTGCAGGTATCATGGCGTACTTTTCGCCTTTATTTCTCCGCGACACGCGGAACCAGGGGGTCTTCGGTAATGACACAACCAATTTTTCTCATCGGGCCGCGAGGCTGCGGTAAAACGACGATCGGCCATGCCCTGGCGCGCGCGCTGCATTTCCAGTTTTCCGATACCGATCATCGTTTGCAGGCGCATGAGAAACGCACGGTAGCGGAAATCGTGCAGAAAGAGGGCTGGGAACGCTTTCGTGAACTGGAGACGCTGTCGCTGAAGGCCGTTACGCTGCCGGATACGGTTATTGCGACCGGCGGAGGAATTATTCTCGCTGAACGCAATCGTCTGTTTATGCGTGAAAACGGCATCGTGATTTATCTGCAGGCTTCTGTTAACGCCTTAATTGAGCGTCTGGAAGCATACCCGCAGGCGGAACAGCGTCCAACGCTGACCGGTAAGCCCGTCCGCGAGGAAGTCGGCGAAGTGTTGGCGCAGCGGGAAGCCCTGTACCGCGAAACCGCCCATCATACCGTAGACGCCACCGCGACGCCGGACGCGGTGGTTGAACAGATTATGACCATGCTGTGCGATGTGACGGTAAGTTAGGATTTTACCTGGGTCAGGGGGGAAAGCGGAGCCTATACTTAATTGTTCTGACAGCCGAAAAAGGAAGAACAATGCCAAACAGACCCCCTTATCCGAGACAAGCACGCGTTGTCGCCGTCGAAAAAGGCGCCGCGGGTCAGACGGTCACCTGGTATCAGCTGCGTGCGGATTACCCTACACCCGATTCGCTGATCAGCGAACATCCCTCCGAGCAGGAAGCGTTAGACGCTAAACGGCGCTACGAAGATCCCGAAAAAACATAATCCCCCGGCCCGGTTTGTGCCATGAAGATGGCAATACCGGGCCCAGCTCACATTTTTAATTCATCAATGGTACTAATGAATACCTAACACACGGATTTTTCAGGAGCGACTCTGAAGCTTCTGGAATCTTTACATTCCGCAGCGCCGCTGAGCTGCTACGCTTCTCGACGGTTGATTTTTACTCACCAGGGGGGCGGATGTCGTGTGTGAAAAGCCTGTATTGAAGCAGTGGTAGTGAAAAGGTACATGATATGAGTGCAACGATGGCAATTTTGACCATTGGCGTGGCGCCGGTGGCGGAAGTTTTGCCGCTGTTAACCGAACATATCAGGGAAGAGCAGATCACCCATATTAGCCTGTTAGGTAAAATGACGCGTGAAGACGTTATGGAAGATTATGCCGTGGAATCCGGTGACCAGGGGCTGCTGACCTTACTCAATGACAACCAACTGGTGGAAGTCTCCCGCCAAAAGGTGGAGCGCGATCTGCGCTGCGTTATCGAGATGCTGGATCGGCAGGAATATGATGTCATTCTTCTTCTCAGTTCCGAACAGTTGAGCGGCCTTGCGACGCACAACGCTATCCTTCTTGAGCCTGAACGGATTATTCCGCCGCTGGTGGCATCGATCGTCGATGGCCATCAGGTGGGTGTGATTGTACCCGTTGAAGAAGTCCTGCCCCTGCAGCGGCAAAAGTGGCTCACTTTAGAAAATACGCCTTACTATGCGCTGGCGAACCCGATGGGCGGCAGCGACAGCGATCTGCTGGATGCAGGAAGAGGTTTAGTCGAACAGGGGGCGGATGTACTGGTGCTCGACTGTCTTGGCTATCATCAGCATCACCGCGACGTATTACAAAAGGCGCTGGATGTCCCGGTATTATTGTCAAATGTGCTGGTTTCGCGACTGGCGGCAGAACTATTAGTTTAACCTGACGTTATCGATTAATTTTGCGTGACAGGGGCAAGGAGCGCCCCCTATATTGAAGCTTCAACCAACGATGATAAGGTCTTGTTTATGCTTCAAAGCAATGAGTATTTTTCAGGGAAAGTGAAATCTATCGGCTTCACCAGCAGCAGTACCGGCCGCGCCAGCGTTGGGGTGATGGCAGAGGGTGAATACGCCTTTGGCACCGCCCAGCCGGAAGAGATGACCGTGGTCAGCGGTGCGCTGAACGTGCTATTGCCGGGTGAAACGGAATGGAAAGTTTACGCGGCAGGCGAAGTGTTTAACGTGCCGGGTAATAGCGAATTCCACCTGCAGGTGGCGGAACCGACTTCCTACCTGTGCCGTTATCTGTAATTTAAGCGCCTTCCTGCCGCGTCCACTTTCCGGGCCCGGCAGGAAGGTGGCGCGTTAGCGCTGGGCTTCGCCGCCCAGTCCTTCAACCAGGCTTTGAATCAATGCCGCCAGTTCGCCGGTCATCAAGATAAAGTCGGCGTCAAAACGCTGCGCAAAATCTTCGCGGTCAATATCTTCATTCTGGTCACGTAATTCGTCGCAGAACTTCAGACGTTTAATCGATGCGTCGTCGCAGATCACAAACTGGATACGCTGCTGCCAGTCGAGCGCCAGTTTGGTGACCACTTTACCTGCTTCGATATGTACGGCGATCTCATCGCTCACCAGATCCTGTTTCTTCGCGCGGATCACGCCGCCATCTTCCAGCATCGCTTTCAATTCGGCTTCGTCAAGCAGCTGGAAGCCCTGAGCCACGCTACCGGAGCGCACCCATTCGGTCAGCGTCAGCTCGATCGGATTTTCCAGCGTCAGCGGCACTACAGGCAGCGAGCCCAGCGTTTTACGCAGCAGCGCCAGCGTATCTTCCGCTTTCTTCGCGCTAGCGCAGTCCACCATGATCAGGCCGTTGACGGTATCGATCCACATCATCGTCTGGCTGAAGCGGCTAAAGGCGCGCGGCAGCAGCGAGTGTAGAACTTCATCTTTCAGCGAATCTTTTTCCGTTTTCTTCAGCTTGCGGCCCTGATCGGCTTCGAGCTTGAGGATCTTTGCTTCCAGCGCCTGTTTGATCACCGGCGACGGCAGGATCTTTTCTTCTTTACGGGCGCAGATAACGATCTGGCCGTTTGCCGTATGCGTCAGCGCGTCGCTGTGCGATCCCATCGGCGATACCCAACCGGTTTTCGCCATATCCTGGCTGCCACAAGGGGTAAATGTCAGCTCGGCCAGCTGTTTTTCCATCTCTTCGGCGCGCAATTCGATATCGCGGCTCAGACGGTAAACCATTAAATTTTTGAACCACAGCATGATAATTTCCACGGCTTTGTCGTTAAATCAGGCGGGCATGATAGCGAATTGTCGCTATGCTTGCATTGTTAATCGGGGTGAGGAGCAGACTGTGCGTATTGGTATTGATTTAGGTGGAACAAAAACAGAAGTCATCGCCCTGAGTGAGCAGGGCCAGCAGTTATTTCGCCACCGCTTGCCAACCCCGCGGGAGGATTATCGCCAGACCATCGAGACCATTGCCTCGCTGGTGGAGATGGCCGAGCAGGCGACCGGGCAGCGCGGCACCGTCGGTATGGGCATCCCCGGCTCGATTTCGCCATATAGTGGGGTGGTGAAAAACGCCAACTCGACCTGGCTGAACGGCCAGCCCTTCGATAAAGACCTCAGCCTGCGCCTCAATCGTGAGGTCCGGCTTGCCAACGATGCTAACTGCCTGGCGGTTTCGGAAGCGGTCGATGGCGCGGCCGCGGGGGCGCAAACCGTGTTTGCGGTCATTATCGGTACCGGCTGCGGCGCGGGAGTGGCGTTGAACGGGCGCGCGCATATCGGCGGCAATGGTACAGCCGGCGAATGGGGACACAACCCGCTGCCGTGGATGGATGAAGATGAGCTGCGCTATCGTCAGCAAGTGCCTTGTTATTGCGGCAAGCAGGGGTGTATTGAAACCTTTATTTCCGGCACCGGTTTCGCCACCGACTTTCAGCGGCTAAGCGGAAAACCGTTAACCGGCAGCGAGATTATGCGCCTGGTGGGGGAAGGTGACGAAAAGGCCGAACTGGCGCTGCGCCGCTACGAGCAGCGGCTGGCGAAATCGCTGGCGCACGTGGTGAATATCCTCGATCCGGATGTCATTGTGTTAGGCGGCGGGATGAGCAACGTCGAACGTCTGTATCAAACGGTTCCGGGGCTGATGAAACAGTGGGTATTCGGCGGAGAATGCGAGACGCCGATTCGCCAGGCGATGCATGGCGATTCCAGCGGCGTACGCGGCGCGGCATGGCTGTGGCCGCTATAATCTCATTCCCTCTCCCCCCTGTGGGGAGAGGGTTAGGGTGAGGAGAAGACTTCACTCCACCGCAAACGCTTTCTCCAACCGGCTGTATCCCAGACCGTTTATCTTTTTCACTTTAATCTGCACCGGGATGCGTTCTTTCATCGCCTCGACGTGGCTAATCACGCCAATAACTTTGCCGCTGGCGTTAAGCGCGTCGAGCGCATCCAGCGCGGTATCCAGCGTTTCGCTATCCAGGGTGCCGAATCCTTCATCAAGGAAGAGCGAATCAATTCGCGTCTTATGGCTCACCAGGTCAGATAGCGCCAGCGCCAGCGCGAGGCTCACAAGGAAGCTTTCGCCGCCGGAAAGCGTGCGGGTATCGCGCACCGCGTCGGCCTGCCAGGTGTCCACCACTTCCAGCTCCAGCGCCTCGCTGGCTTTGCGTTGCAGCAAGTAGCGACCATGCAGGCGGTTGAGCTGCTGGTTAGCCAGCCACACCAGATTATCCAGCGTCAGCCCCTGGGCGAATTTACGGAACTTATCGCCCTCTTTTGAACCAATGAGCGCATTCAGCCAGGCCCAGTCTTCGACCTGCTGCGCTGCTTGTTCCATCTGCTGGCGTAATGATTGCTGGCGCTGTTGGTTATCGCTGTTTTGCTTCAACTGCTGGCGGATCTCACCCTGACGGGCGCTGTTTTCCCGCAACTGGCGCGCCAGTTGCTCCAGCCTATTCTCTCGCTGCTCCAGCGGCTGGTTGATATCAATATCGCCGGGCGGCTGTTGCTGATGGCGTTCAAGCGACGCCTGCGCCCGCAGGGCCAGCGTTTGGTTCTGCTGAACTTCTTTTTCCAGCGTCTGCTTGAGTTGTTCCAGCCGCTGGCGGCTAGCCTCGTCAAGCAAAGCGGCAAGAAAGGCCGTTTGGTCGGCAAACGGGCTGGCGGCCAGCGCGGCGGTAAACTGCTTTTCGCTTTCCTTCACCTGCGCCTGCTGCTGGCTTTCCTGCTGGCCCAGCGTTTGCCACTGGCTCTGTAGCGCCAGGCAATCATCATGCACCTGCCGCCAGCCCTCCAGCGGCGCGGGAACGACGGTTTCCGTTGACTCGGGCAGCGTCTCAAGCAGCGGCGTTAGTTGCTGGCGTTGCTCCTGCAGCGCGGCGGCTTCATTTTGTTTCGCCTGCCAGCTGTGGGTCTCGGCTTCGCGCTGGGCCAGCCAGTCGTTAGCCTCCGCGGCAGGCGGAAGCGCCAGGGAATAAACCTCCAGTTCCGCCTGCAGCGCGCGACGGCGCTGTTCGAGATCCTGCTGTAACTGCTGGAGCTGCTGCTGGCTCTCCTGCTGTTGCGCCTGCCAGGCCAGTCGTTGTTGATGCTGATACAGCTGCTGTTCATGCTGCTGTTGGCTATCAAGCCAGCCGGCAATATCATCCTGCGGCGTTAGCGCGATCGCTAATTCCGCGAGGGTGGCTTGCCATTGAGAGGTGAGCGCTTGCTCCTGCTGCAGAAGCGATGTTTTCTCGTCAGCGTCTTTTTGCTGTTGTTTAAGCAACGCTTCAAGCTGGCCGCGCAGCTGCGCGCCTTCTTCCGCCAGCTGTCGCACTTCCCGATCCAGCGCGTCGCGGCGGGTTTGGTTGATGCCGGGCACCAGCGCCTGGTATTCCGCCACCGCCGGATGATGTTCGGAACCGCACAGTGGACAAGGCGCGCCTGGCTGCAGGCGGGCGCGCTCGGCTTCCAGCCCGGCGATACGCGCTTCCAGTTCGCAGATGGCTTTTACATCGCTGAGCTGTTGATTTTTTTCCTTCCACGCCTGGCGGCGCTGTTGTAGCGCGGCTTCAAGCTTCTCTTTTTCCTGCTGTGAGGCGTTTTCCGCGCTCTGTAGCTGCTGCAGACGCAGGAACAGCGGCTGCAGCTGGCGATGGAGGGTTGAGAGCTGCTGGCGCAGCGGGCGGGCGGCGGCATGCTGTGCCAGCTCGCGGCTGACCTGCTGCGCGTCGAGGGTTAGCGCGGTGGCCGGCAATTCGCCGAGCTTACGGCTGGCATCCTGCAGGCGCTGCTGTAGCGTCAACTCTTGCTGAGCGTCGCGGTTAAGCTGCTGGAAGGTGGCTTTCCAGCCTGCCAGCGCCGTACTCCACTGCAGGAATCGCTCGTGCGCTTTAAGCCACTCATGCAACGATTGCTGGCTGGATTCTAGTTGAGCCAGACGTTGTTGGGCTGCCAGGCGGATCCCGGCGCGACGGCGCAGGCTGTCCTGTAAGCGAGTATTTACTTCCTCAACCTGACGGCGGGTTTGCGCCAGCGCGGTACTGTGTTCCTGCAGCCGCGACCATAATGGTCGCAGTTGCTCTGCCGGCTGCGCGGTTTGTAGCGCCGCCAGCTGCGGCGCGGCGGCTTCCTGCGCCAGTAACGCCTGCTGTAAAGCGGCCTGCGCCTGGGTGGCTTCCGCGTTTAGCTCCTGACGGCGGCGTAGCCACTGTAGGGCATTTTGCTGGCGGGTCTGTTCGGCAAGCTGCTGCTGTTCTTCAGCAGTAAGTACTTGCAAACTTTGCTGTAACGCCTGCTGCTGCTCATCATTTAACAGTACGACGCCGGAGGCCTGCGCCTGCAGCTTTTCCAGCTCAATGCGGGCGAGTTTATGTTTTTCAAAGACCTGCGCGGAAATTTGCCCGTAAATTTCAGTCCCGGTCAGCTCTTCCAGCAGCTCGGCGCGCTCTTTCGGTTTGGCATTGAGGAAAGCGGCGAATTGTCCCTGCGAAAGCAGCATTGAACGGGTAAAGCGCCCATAGTCGAGGCCGGTAATTGATGCCGTCAGCTCCAGTTTGTCTTTGACCTTGTCGGCAAGAATTTTACCGTCGTCGCAGCGCGCCAGCTCAACGCGCGGCGCCTGTAGATTGCCATCCGGCTGGTTGCGGGCGCGGTTCTGGCTCCAGAAGGCGCGATAGGCGGTGCCCCGGACCTCAAATTCAACTTCCGCCAGGCACTCGGCGGTGTCGCGGGTCATCAGATCGTTTTGCGATTGCGATACGCTGCTCAGGCGCGGCGTTTCGTGGTACAGCGCGAGACAGATGGCATCTAACAGGGTGGTTTTCCCGGCGCCGGTCGGCCCGGTAATCGCGAATAACCCATTGCTGGCGAATGGTTCAGCGGTAAAGTCGATTTTCCATTCGCCTTTCAGCGAGTTAAGGTTTTTCAGGCGTAGGCTCAGGATTCTCACAGGTGTTCCTCACCGTTCAGGCTATGCAGCGTTTCCGTAAACAGTTGCTCCAGCCGCTGTTGCTGCGGAGCATCAAGAGTTTCCAGCGCCAGGCGGCGGGCAAACACCTCTTCCACCTGCAGTTCGCTCAGCGTTTCTCGCTGAACGCCGGCCAGAATGCGTTCACGCTGGGCGCGACTGCGGCGCACCAGCAGCACTTCCACCGGCAGCGCTTCGGTCTGCTGCTGAATTTTTCTTTGGATATCGTGCAGATATTCATCGCTGGTGATTTCGATATCCAACCAGACCGGCGGCTGCTGCGCGCTATCCTGCCACTGCTGAAGCTGTTCGGTGATGCTGGCGAAATCACCTTTCAGTACCGCCAGCGGCTGGGTGATCGGCACCGGCAGCGGCGTCACCTCGCTGAGCTTGCCCTCGCTGAATGAGACCAGATTAACGCTTTTGTTTTTTCCGGTTTCATCAAAACTCAGCGGCAGCGGCGAACCGCTGTAGCGAATATGCTCGCAGCCGCCGACCATCTGGGCGCGATGAATATGACCGAGCGCGATGTAATCGGCGGGCGGGAAGCGGTTGGCCGGGAAGGCGTCAAGGGTACCGATATAGATTTCACGGACCGCGTCGCTTTTGCTGGCGCCGACGGTGGTGAGGTGGCCGCTGGCAATAATCGGTAATACGCGTTCGCCGCGCAGGTCGCAGGCCTGCTGATATTGCTGCTGATAATAGTCGCTGATGGCGGTGAGCAACTGCTGCTGTTTTTCGCCGCTGGAGTGGCCAGCCTGGCTGACCACCAGTTCGCGCGGGCGCAAAAACGGCACCGGGCAGAAGACCGCGCCGGGCGTGCCGTCGCGCCGCGGCAAGATAAAGGGCGCGTGGCCGGCGTTGGCGACCACGGTGGTTTTCAGGAAGGCGAGAATTTCGCGCGATTCGTTTAACGTCGCCACCGAATCGTGGTTGCCCGCCAGCACCACCAACTGGCAGCCGGTTTGCTGCAGCTGAACGACAAAACGGTTATACAGTTCGCGGGCGTAGCTCGGCGGAGAGCCGGTATCAAAAATATCGCCGGCGACGATAATGGCATCCACCTCGTATTCCTGCGCGCGCGCCAGCAGCCAGTCGAGAAAGGCGGCGTGTTCGTCCGCGCGGCTTTTGCTGTAGAAGTTCTGGCCGAGATGCCAGTCGGAGGTATGAAGGATGCGCATAAAAATTCCGTTGCGATAAAAGCCAGGCGGCCATTATAACGTTGATCCTGCCGCCCGTATTCCTTTTGCCCTATTACGGCGAGACAGGATGCGTTAAGTGCGTGTCATCATTCAAAATCCGCATTCATCAGACGGTCATTTTTTCATAAATCTGTCACAAATCTGACGCATAATGGCCGCGCACTTCTATACTGATGGCTAAAAAACACAGGGTAAATAATGGCGAGAAGAATTCTGGTCGTTGAAGATGAAGCTCCAATCCGCGAAATGGTCTGCTTTGTTCTGGAGCAAAACGGCTTTCAGCCCGTTGAGGCGGAAGATTTTGACAGTGCGGTGAATCAACTCAATGAACCCTGGCCCGATTTGATTCTCCTCGACTGGATGTTGCCGGGCGGATCGGGGCTACAGTTTATTAAACAGCTTAAGCGCGAAGCGATGACCCGCGATATTCCGGTGGTGATGCTGACGGCGCGCGGCGAAGAAGAAGATCGCGTTCGCGGTCTGGAAACCGGCGCGGATGATTATATTACCAAGCCGTTTTCGCCGAAGGAGCTGGTGGCGCGAATTAAGGCGGTGATGCGGCGTATTTCGCCAATGGCGGTTGAAGAGGTGATTGAGATGCAGGGGCTGAGCCTGGATCCTTCCTCGCATCGCGTCATGACCGGTGAAAATCCGCTGGATATGGGGCCGACCGAGTTTAAATTATTACACTTCTTTATGACCCACCCGGAACGCGTATACAGCCGTGAACAGCTGCTGAATCACGTTTGGGGAACCAACGTTTACGTTGAAGACCGGACGGTGGATGTGCATATTCGCCGCCTGCGCAAAGCGCTGGAACATAGCGGCCATGACCGAATGGTACAGACGGTTCGCGGCACGGGATATCGTTTCTCCGCCCGTTTCTGAATTTTGACAGGAGTGTGACCCGTGCTGGAACGGCTGTCATGGAAAAGGCTGGCGCTTGAGCTTTTCTTATGTTGTATCCCGGCCCTGATCCTCGGGGCGTTTTTCGGTCATCTGCCGTGGTTTTTACTGGCGGCGGTGACCGGGTTGCTTATTTGGCATTTCTGGAATTTGTTACGTCTGTCATGGTGGTTGTGGGTCGATCGCAGTATGACGCCGCCGCCGGGAAGCGGCAGTTGGGAACCGCTGCTGTATGGTCTGCATCAAATGCAGATGCGTAATAAAAAACGTCGCCGCGAGCTGGGAAGCCTTATCAAGCGCTTTCGCAGCGGGGCGGAATCCTTACCCGATGCGGTGGTGCTGACCACCGAAGAGGGCGCCATCTTCTGGTGTAATGGCCTGGCGCAACAAATCCTTAATCTACGCTGGCCGGACGATAGCGGGCAGAATATCCTCAACCTGCTGCGCTACCCAGAGTTTGCTAACTATCTGAAAAACCGTGATTTCACCAAGCCCCTTAATCTGGTGCTCAATAACGCCCGTCATCTGGAAATTCGCGTGATGCCTTATAGCGATAAACAGTGGTTGATGGTGGCGCGCGATGTCACGCAAATGCACCAGTTGGAAGGCGCGCGGCGTAACTTTTTCGCCAACGTCAGCCACGAGCTGCGCACGCCGCTCACCGTACTGCAGGGTTATCTCGAGATGATGCAGGAGCAGGTGCTGGAAGGGCCGACGCGGGAAAAAGCCCTGCATACCATGCGTGAGCAAACGCAGCGGATGGAAGGGTTGGTGAAGCAGTTGCTGACGCTCTCGCGTATTGAAGCCGCGCCGGTGCTGGCGATGAACGATAAAATCGACGTCCCGATGATGCTGCGGGTGGTTGAGCGCGAGGCGCAAACGCTAAGCCAGGGTAAGCATCAGTTGCACTTTAGCGTCGACGAAACGCTCCAGGTGATGGGTAACGAAGAGCAGTTGCGCAGCGCGATTTCCAATCTGGTGTACAACGCCGTAAACCATACGCCAGCGGGAACCGAGATCCGCGTCGTCTGGCAGCGGGCGCCGCACGGCGCGCTGTTTAGCGTTGAGGATAACGGCCCGGGCATTGCGCCTGAGCATCTACCCCGGCTAACCGAGCGGTTCTACCGCGTCGACAAGGCGCGCTCCCGGCAAACCGGCGGCAGCGGTTTAGGGCTGGCTATCGTGAAACACGCGGTCAGCCATCACGAAAGCCGGCTGGAAATCGAAAGTACGGTCGGGAAGGGAACGCGCTTTAGCTTCCTGCTGCCGGAACGTTTAATTGCCAAAAATGTCGCCTGACGTGGCGTTTGTCAGCTTTCCTTGCCAATGACCAGCTTCGGCTGGTCATTTTCATTTGCAGTCAACTTTACGTTGCGTATTAAACGAACGCCTGGTTATTTATTGTTCGCATGATTAGCCACGCGTTTTGCGTCGTTATGGTCAATTAATCCAGGTTCAAAATCATAGTTAGCATAATCATCTGGTTTTACGATCCCACCTTGCTTTAAAACGTTATAAGCGTTTAAATTGCCCCCTATGCAGTCCCGGTAAGACTGCTTTTGCGTGGTAATTCAAAAAACAATTCTTTTCCACGCCGCTTCGAGAGCATATCTCGCTGAGTTTACAGGCAATGGCCGCTGTATCATCCCGAAAGGAAGGCACGGTATTTTTCCGTTTTTACAACACCACATCCACAGGCAGTAATGAATTTATGACCCATCAGTTAAAATCTCGCGACATCATCGCGCTGGGCTTTATGACCTTCGCGCTGTTCGTTGGCGCAGGCAACATTATCTTCCCTCCGATGGTTGGCTTACAGGCCGGCGAACACGTCTGGACCGCAGCCATTGGCTTCCTGATCACCGCCGTGGGTCTGCCGGTGCTAACGGTGGTCGCGCTGGCGAAAGTCGGCGGCGGCGTTGAGCGTCTGAGCTCGCCTATCGGCAAAGTTGCGGGCATTCTGCTGGCCGTGGTGTGCTACCTGGCGGTTGGGCCGCTGTTCGCGACCCCGCGTACCGCCACCGTTTCATTTGAAGTGGGGATTGCTCCGCTGACCGGCGACGGCGCGCTGCCGCTGCTTATCTATAGCGTTATCTATTTCGCGCTGGTGATTCTGGTTTCCCTCTATCCGGGCAAACTGCTGGATACCGTCGGCAATTTCCTGGCGCCGCTGAAAATTATCGCCCTGGTCGTGCTCGCGGTGGCCGCGGTTATCTGGCCGGCTGGCCCGATTAGCGACGCGATGGAAGCCTATCGTACCGCGCCGTTCTCTAATGGTTTCGTCAATGGCTATCTGACCATGGACACGCTGGGGGCGATGGTCTTCGGTATCGTTATCGTCAATGCCGCGCGTTCCCGCGGCGTTAGCGAAGCCCGATTGCTGACTCGCTACACCGTCTGGGCTGGTCTGATGGCCGGCGTGGGCCTGACGCTGCTGTACCTGGCGCTGTTCCGCCTGGGTTCCGATAGCGCGACGCTGGTCGATCAGTCGGCAAACGGCGCGGCTATTCTGCACTCCTACGTGCAGCATACCTTCGGCGGCGCGGGCAGCTTCCTGCTGGCGGCATTGATATTTATCGCCTGTCTGGTCACCGCGGTTGGCCTGACCTGCGCCTGCGCTGAGTTCTTCGCGCAGTATCTGCCGCTGTCGTATCGTTCGCTGGTGTTTATTCTCGGCCTGTTCTCCATGGCGGTTTCTAACCTGGGGCTCAGCCATCTGATTCAGATTTCGATTCCGGTGTTAACCGCTATCTATCCGCCGTGTATCGCACTGGTGGTATTAAGCTTTACCCGCGGTTGGTGGCATAATTCCTCCCGCGTTATCGCGCCGGCAATGTTTATCAGCCTGATGTTTGGTATCATTGATGGCGTTAAAGCATCGGCGTTCGCAGATATTCTGCCGCAATGGACCGCGAGCCTGCCGCTGGCAGCGCAAGGTCTGGCGTGGCTGCTGCCGACCGCGGTGATGGCCGTGCTGGCCGCGATCATCGATCGCGCAGCGGGTAGCCCGGTGGTCTCAAAAGCCCATTAACCGACGCTTTACGCAGGTGTTTAACCACGGGACTTAAGGTCCCGTGGTTTTTTGTTTTTTTGGTCATTCCCTTTTGCGTTTTGCCCCCGCAAAGCACAAACGAGAAAAACGGCATGGAACACGATGGAAAGTAGTAACAAGCTTAAGCGCGGGCTAAGTACCCGGCACATTCGCTTTATGGCCCTTGGTTCCGCTATTGGTACCGGCCTGTTCTATGGTTCGGCTGACGCCATTAAAATGGCGGGGCCGAGCGTATTGTTGGCATACATTATCGGCGGCGTGGCGGCGTATATCATCATGCGCGCGCTGGGCGAAATGTCGGTGCATAACCCTTCCGCCAGCTCTTTCTCGCGTTATGCGCAGGAGAACCTCGGCGGGCTGGCCGGCTATATCACCGGCTGGACCTATTGTTTTGAAATCCTGATCGTCGCGATTGCCGACGTGACCGCCTTCGGTATCTATATGGGCGTCTGGTTCCCGGCGGTGCCGCACTGGATATGGGTACTGAGCGTGGTGCTGATTATCTGCGCCGTCAATCTGATGAGCGTCAAGGTGTTCGGCGAACTGGAGTTCTGGTTCTCATTCTTTAAAGTCGCCACGATTATCGTCATGATCCTCGCCGGTTTCGGCATCATCATCTGGGGTATCGGCAACGGCGGTCAGCCCACCGGGATTCATAACTTATGGAGTAACGGCGGCTTCTTCAGTAACGGCTGGCTGGGGATGGTGATGTCGCTGCAGATGGTGATGTTCGCCTACGGAGGAATTGAGATTATCGGTATCACCGCCGGTGAAGCGAAGGATCCGGAAAAATCCATTCCGCGGGCGATTAATTCGGTGCCGATGCGTATCCTGGTGTTCTACGTGGGGACGCTGTTCGTCATTATGTCTATCTATCCCTGGAACCTGGTGGGGACTAACGGCAGCCCGTTCGTGTTGACCTTCCAGCATATGGGAATTACCTTTGCCGCCGGCATCCTGAACTTCGTGGTGTTAACCGCCTCGTTGTCGGCGATTAACAGCGACGTATTCGGCGTTGGTCGTATGCTGCACGGAATGGCCGAACAGGGGAGCGCGCCGAAGGTATTCGCCAAAACGTCGCGTCGCGGTACGCCATGGGTGACGGTGCTGGTGATGACCGTGGCGCTGCTGTTTGCGGTCTATCTCAACTACATCATGCCGGAAAACGTCTTCCTGGTGATTGCCTCGCTGGCGACCTTCGCCACGGTGTGGGTGTGGATTATGATCCTGCTGTCGCAAATCGCTTTCCGTCGTCGCCTGTCGCCGGAAGAGGTTAAGGCGCTGAAGTTTAAAGTGCCGGGCGGCGTGGCCACCACCGTGGTCGGCCTGCTGTTCCTGGTCTTTATCATCGCGCTTATCGGCTACCATCCGGATACCCGCATATCGCTGTACGTCGGCTTTGCGTGGATCGCGCTGCTGCTCGTTGGCTGGAAAATTAAGACCCGCCGCGACCGTCAGTTAGCCCAGGCGCAGTAATTCTCCGCTCTTCCGGGTCCGGCTTTGCCGCGGCCCGGAAAAATCACATCCTCCTCCTTTCTCCTCCCCCAATTATTCTATTGATGATGAGTTATACGCCGGTTCACTGTGGCAAGGTGTGGCCATTACGCAAAAAGAGGAATGATGATGTTGAAGGCCTGGCACCTGCCGGTTGCTCCTTTTATTAAAGAGCAGCAGGAACGACTCGTTATCACATTGTGGCTAAGCGGCGAAACAATGCCGCAGCGCATTACGCTGCGCGCGGAAGAAGACAATGAAGAGCTGTCGTTGCCCATGCAGCGCCTGCGCCAATCCCCACACGCCGATGTCGTCGCCTGGCGTGGAGAGATAAACCTGATGAACGGCCAGCCGCGCCGCCGCTATAGCTTTAAGCTGCTGTGGGCGGACCGTCAGTTGTGGTTTACGCCGCAGGGATTCCAGCGTTTCCCGCCCGCGAGGCTGGAGCAGTTTGCGGTTGATGTGCCGGATAGCGGCCCGCAGTGGGTCGCCGATCAGGTCTTTTATCAAATTTTCCCCGACCGTTTCGCCCGTAGCGAGGCGCGAGAAGCCGGGCAGGACCAGGTTTATTACCACCATGCGGCCGGCCAGGATATTGTGCTAAAAGCGTGGGATGAGCCGTTAACCGGCGAGGCGGGCGGTTCGACCTTTTATGGCGGCGATCTCGACGGTATTAGCGAGAAGCTTCCTTATCTGAAGCAGCTTGGCGTGACCGCGCTGTATCTCAACCCAGTATTCGTCGCGCCCAGCGTACATAAATACGATACCGCTGATTACCGCCGTGTCGATCCGCAGTTCGGTGGCGATGCCGCGCTGCTGCGCCTGCGCCACAATACGCAGCGTGAAGGGATGCGGCTGATCCTCGACGGCGTGTTTAACCATACCGGTGACTCGCACCCGTGGTTCGATCGCCACCAGCAGACGAGTAACGGCGCCTGCCATCGGCCGGATTCACCGTGGCGTGAGTGGTTTAATTTTTCCCCGGACGGGGTAGCGCATAACTGGCTGGGTTACGCCAGTCTGCCAAAACTTGACTACCGTTCATCGAGCCTGGTTAATGAAATCTATGCTGGCGAAGACAGCGTGGTGCGCCACTGGTTAAAAGCGCCGTGGAGTATGGACGGCTGGCGGCTGGACGTGGTGCATATGCTGGGCGAAGATGGCGGCGCGCGCAACAACCTGCGCCATATTGCCGGTATCACCCAGGCGGCGAAGCGGGAGCAGGCGGAGGCTTTTGTATTCGGCGAACATTTCGGCGATGCGCGCCAGTGGCTGCAGGCTGATGCCGAAGATGCGGCGATGAACTATCGCGGTTTTACCTTCCCGCTGTGGGGGTTCCTCGCTAATACCGATATCTCCTACGATCCGCAGCACATCGATGCGCAGACCTGTATGGCGTGGATGGACAACTATCGCGCCGGACTGTCGCATCAGCAGCAATTGCGGATGTTTAACCAACTGGATAGCCACGATACCGCGCGTTTCAAATCCTTGCTGGGTAAAGATGTGGCGCGACTGCCGCTGGCGGTGGTCTGGCTGTTCTGCTGGCCGGGCGTTCCGTGTATTTACTATGGTGATGAAGTCGGCGTCGATGGCAACAACGATCCCTTCTGCCGTAAACCCTTCCCATGGGATCCGGCACTGCAGGATGAAACCTTGTTGGCGTTATATAAACGTATGACCACCTTGCGTAAGGGGCATCAGGCGCTGCGCTACGGCGGCTGCCAGGTCATCTATGCGGAAGATAACGTGGTGGTCTTTGTTCGCGTTTATAAACAGCAGCGGGTGCTGGTGGCGATAAACCGCGGTCACGCCTGCGAGGTGGTAATCGACGCATCGCCGTTGCTGGAGGGGAAAACGTGGCAGCGTAAAGAAGGCGCGGGCGACATGCACGATGATGTGCTGAGTCTGCCCGCGATTTCCGCTAGCGTCTGGTGTAGCCGTTAACGGTAGAGCTGGCTCAGACAGCTGTCTTCGAGAATAGCTTCTCGCCACCAGCGCTGAGCCAGACCGTTATTGCCGCTACGCCAGGCCATATAGGTAATATCTTTCTCACGGCTCGAAATCACCGGTTTCTCCAGCAACTCACCGCTCTCCAGCCACGGGCGGGCGATGTGGCGGGGCAGGAATCCGCACCCCAAACCGGCGCGCAGGAGCGCGACTTTGGTGGCGAAATCATCGACCCGGATTTGCTCCTGCTCATCGAGCAGGTTGCTGTTCAATGGATGACAGTAGCGGGCGCTATCGCTAATAACCACCGCGCGATGCAGGCTAAGCTGTTTGTTGGTCAGCGGTTGGGTCGTTTCCGCCAGCGGGTGGCCGGGCGCGACAACGAACACGTTGTCCATCGCGCCGAGCATTTTCCACGACCATTCCGCTGAAGTCGGCGGTTCGTTAATCGCCCCAAGAATAATATCCGCGCCGTTGTGAGTCAGCTCTTCCCACGAGCCTGCCAGGGTATGGTGGGTAAAGTTGAGGCGGGTTTGCGGATATTGCGCGTAAAACTTTTCAATCAGCGGCAATAGGGCCTGGAAAGGAAAAGAGTCGTCCAGCGCAATCGCCAGATCCCGCTCCCAGCCGGAACTCAGCAGCTGCGCCTGTTTTTCCAGATCGTTGGCGGCATTGAGCAGCAGGCGCCCCTTTTCCAGCATCATTTTACCGGTATCGGTAAATTTCGCCCGGTGTCCGGAACGATCCAGCAGACTGATGTTTAGATCGCTTTCCAGTTTTTGGATCATGTAGCTCAGCGCGGCGGGGGTTTTAAATAGCGACTCGGCCGCCAGCGCGAACGAGCCATGTCTATCCAGAGCATCAAGAATCAAAAGTACATCAAGGTTTAAACGCATTAGTTTCGATCCGTCAGTCTAATAATAACGTTGTTTTACCGAAGGGCCATGTTCAATTCCAGTGAATAAATTAGAACAGTTTCCCGTAATTTTTTGATTAGCTTTATTTAAATATTCAAACGGCCATTATTTTTACTCAAGTGAATTAAAACGGAAAGAATTCTTTAATAACTCGTTAGAAATTACTGACTATACTCATCATGCGTTATTGGCCACAATCAGCACAGCACAACGGCAGTGTATTATCTTCCTAACTAATTGATTAATAGGATGTGTTATGTCTATTCGTGAACTGATTGATCCGTCTAATTCCACCCTTATTTTTATTGACCACCAGCCGCAAATGGCTTTTGGTGTGGCCAATATCGATCGCCAGACGCTGAAAAATAACACCGTCGCGTTGGCCAAAGCGGGTAAGATTTTTAACGTTCCGGTTATTTATACCTCTGTCGAAACCAAAAGCTTCAGCGGCTATATCTGGCCAGAACTGCTGGCGGTTCATCCTGAAGTGAAACCGATTGAACGTACTTCTATGAACTCCTGGGAAGACGCCGGTTTTGTTAATGCGGTAAAAGCCACTGGACGTAAAAAACTGATTATTTCCGCGCTGTGGACCGAAGTGTGCCTGACTTTCCCGGCGCTGATGGCGCTGGAAGCAGGTTATGAAGTGTACGTGGTAACCGATACCTCCGGTGGTACCTCCGTTGACGCTCACGAGCGCGCCATCGACCGTATGGTGCAGGCCGGCGCCGTGCCGGTGACCTGGCAGCAGGTTCTGCTGGAGTACCAGCGCGACTGGTCACGTAAAGAGACTTACGACGCGGTGATGGATCTGGTTCGCGAACATAGCGGCGCCTACGGTATGGGCGTGGATTATGCTTATACCATGGTGCACGGCGCGCCGGAACGTAAAGCCTAAAACACTTCACCCTGCAAGCTGCCTCTTTGTTGGCTTCGTTTGCCCGCCCCGGTCACTGACTGATGTCAGCTCCCGGGGAAGGGCAATCTTGCCGCCTCAATGCGGCATGAATGATTTTGTGTATTGTCATTTATGGCTGATGGCGGGGGAAATCCCGCCATTCCCTGAAGCAAGGAATACTTAATGGCGCAACAGAAATCAGTGACGCTGGTCATCAGCCATCATCTCGATCCGCAAAACGGCCAGCGGTATGAAGCATGGTTGGGGAAAATCATGCCGGTTGCGGCGGAGTTTCCCGGCCATCTCGGCGCCAACGTGATCCGTCCGGCAGCCGGGCAAAATCTCTGGAGCGTGATTATTCGCTTCGACACCATTGAACATCTCTACGCCTGGACGCAGTCGGAAACCCGTCGTGAATTAGTCGCGGAAATCGCGCCGTATCTCAACGATGGCGATCGTACCGAAATCCGCACCGAACCGGCGTTCTGGTTTACCCCGCCTGCTGCCAACATTCGCCAGCCGCTGCGCTGGAAACAGTTTCTGATAACCCTGCTGGTCATCTTCCCGAGTACCAACCTGGTGCCGTGGTTGACCGGCATGGCGCTACCGGAGTTACGGGGAAGCTTGTTACTGCATCTGATTAACGATGCCCTGGTGGTCGCGTTGGTGGTCTGGCTGTGGATGCCAATCGTGACCCGTCTTTTTGCCGGCTGGTTGAAAAAAAACTAACTCAACCAGCTTAAAGGAGTGTGTTATGTCGCAAACTGCCACACTGATTCTGACCCACGGTCAGATTCATACGCTCGATCGCGCGAACCCACTGGCGGAAGCCGTGGCCATCGCCGAGGGAAAAATTCTCGCGACCGGAAGCCACGATCGAATAATGACGTTCGCCGCCGAGGGGACGCAAATTGTCGATCTTAAAGGCCATACGGTGATCCCGGGTCTTAACGACTCCCACCTGCATCTGATTCGCGGCGGCCTGAACTATAACCTCGAGCTGCGCTGGGAAGGCGTGCCATCGCTGGCGGATGCGCTGCGTATGCTAAAAGATCAGGCCGATCGCACCCCGTCGCCGCAGTGGGTGAGGGTAGTCGGCGGCTGGAGCGAATTCCAGTTTGCCGAACGCCGCATGCCGACGCTGGAAGAGCTGAATGAAGCGGCGCCTGACACGCCGGTATTCGTACTCCATCTGTACGATCGCGCGCTGCTTAACCGCGCGGCGCTGAAAGCCGTTGGTTATACCAAAGAGACGCCGGATCCGGCGGGCGGCGAGATCGTTCGCGATAACAACGGCAACCCGACCGGGATGCTGATCGCCAAACCGAATGCCATGATCCTGTATGCTACGCTGGCCAAAGGGCCGAAGCTGCCGCTCGATCTGCAGGTCAACTCAACGCGCCAGTTTATGCGTGAACTGAACCGTTTAGGATTAACCAGCGCCATCGATGCCGGCGGTGGTTTCCAGAACTACCCGGAAGATTACGAAATTATCGAGCAACTGCATGCCAAAGAGCAGATGACCGTTCGTATCGCCTACAACCTCTTTACCCAGCGGCCGAAGCAGGAGCTGGATGATTTCGAGCGCTGGACCGACATGCTGAAGCCGGGGCAGGGCACCGATTTCTATCGTGCCAACGGCGCTGGTGAAATGCTGGTCTTCTCGGCGGCGGATTTTGAAGACTTCCTGCAGCCGCGGCCGGATCTGCCGCAAGGCATGGAGGATGAGCTGGAGCGGGTGGTTCGTCATCTGGTGGAACATCGCTGGCCGTTCCGTCTGCATGCCACCTACGATGAGTCGATTAGCCGAATGCTGGATGTGTTCGAGAAGGTGAACCGCGATATTCCATTTAACGGCCTGCACTGGTTCTTCGACCACGCCGAGACCATCACCGAACGTAATATTGAACGCGTGAAGGCGTTAGGCGGCGGTATCGCGGTGCAGCACCGGATGGCCTTCCAGGGCGAGTATTTTGTCGACCGCTACGGCAAAGAGGCGGTGAAACATACGCCGCCGGTGGCGAAAATGCTGGAACTGGACGTACCGGTAGGGCTGGGTACCGATGCGACCCGCGTCGCCAGTTATAACCCATGGACCGCGCTGTACTGGCTGGTTTCCGGGCGTACCGTCGGCGGCATGGCGATGTACGATGATAACAACCGTCTGCCGCGCGACGTCGCCCTTGAGCTATGGACCGCCGGTAGCGCGTGGTTCTCCAGCGAGCAGGGTAAAAAAGGACGCATTGAGAAAGGGCAACTGGCTGACCTGGTGGTGCTGTCAAAAGACTACTTCAGCGTTGCGGAAGAGGAAATCAAAGGTATTGAGTCGGTATTGACCATCGTTGATGGCAAGGTGGTGTACGCGGCCGGCCATTTCTCGCCGCTGGCGCCGCCGCCAATTCCGGTATTGCCGGAGTGGTCGCCGGTGGTAAAAGTGCCAGGGCATTATCGCTCGGCGCCGCCTGCGGCCGCGAAGATTGGCGCGGTGGTGCAGATGCACCAGTGCTGCGGTAGCTGCGGCGTGCATGGACATCAGCATGATATTGCGCGCAAGTCGTCGATTCCGGTGGCGGATGAGCAGGCTTTCTGGGGCGTATTAGGCTGTTCTTGCTTCGCGTTCTGATACTTTTGCCCGGTGGCGCTGCGCTTACCGGGCCTACAGTAAATATAACAGGCACAAAAAAGGCTCGCATTTGCGAGCCTTTTGACTAAAACGTCTAGCCGATTACAGGCTGGATACGTTCTCGGTCAGGTATTTAGCTACGCCTTCCGGAGAAGCGGCCATACCTTCTTTTCCTTTTTCCCACTGAGCCGGGCAAACTTCACCGTGCTCTTCGTGGAACTGCAGCGCGTCAACCATACGCAGCATTTCGTCGATGTTACGGCCCAGCGGCAGGTCGTTAACAACCTGGTGGCGAACGATGCCGTTAGCGTCGATCAGGAAGGAACCGCGCAGCGCAACGCCTTCGTCCGGATGCTCGATGCCGTATGCTTTCTGAATTTCACGTTTGATGTCGGCAACCATCGCGTATTTAACCGGGCCGATACCGCCCTGGTCTACCGGAGTGTTACGCCATGCGTTGTGAACGAACTCGGAGTCAAAGGAAACGCCAACCACTTCTACGCCGCGTTTCTGGAATTCTTCATAGCGCTTGTCGAAAGCGATCAGTTCAGACGGGCAAACGAAAGTGAAGTCCATTGGCCAGAAGAACAGGACGGTAGCTTTACCGTTGGTGTGCTGTTTGAAGTTGAATTTCTCAACGATTTCGCCGTTACCTAATACTGCTGCAGCGGTAAAGTCCGGAGCCTGACGAGTAACCAGAACCATATGATTCTCCTGTTATTACTAAGGTTAATTGGAACGCAACGCGGGCCAGTATAGGCAGAGGCGGGCAGGAACTCAATGCGGCGCTGACAATCGATGAGATAGATTTTGCCTATTGATAATTATTCAATAGCGCTTTCAGAATAATAGTTTTGTGAGAAAGCGCAAGGTTTTACAGCGTTCTCTTTTTCGCCTGGTCCATCATTCGCGGATAAAAACGCCAGAATTGCTGTTCCAGTTGCCCATAGTGGTTATCAAGGTCGTACCATGAATCACGCAGCGCATCGAGGCGCGGGCGGCGGCTGGCCATACCGTTCAGGACGCGCTGAATGAATTCCATATCCTGATAACGTTCCAGCCAGCGTTCGGACCACATATATTCGTTGAGATTAACAAAGCGCGGCGGCGAATCCGGCAGAATTTGCGCCACCTGCGCGTGGGCGTAGCGCACGAACTCGTTTAGCGGCAGATCCGGCGACAGCTGCGCCCAGTGATGCGACAGGAAATGGTCCCACATCACGTCGAGGGAAATCGGCGCGACCCGGCGGGTCTCGGGGCGAAACCATTCGCGCGCCGTTTTAACTTCCGCCAGATTGTCGGTCATTACATCTATACGCCGATGCATATAAATGCCGTCAACCACATCCTCAGGATACTCGCCCTGCGGGTTACCGCGGACAAAATCGGCCAGCAGGTTGCCCGGCAGCGAGCTATCCGCAAGATGGGCGAGGTGTAAATGCGCGAGAAAATTCATATCAACTTCAATCCTTCACAGGGTCATGGCGTTCTTGCTGGTTAATCATGGTATTCCGCTATTATATCCAGCGTTGAATAGGGTAACGGTTGCAGGAAGACCCGCCCGGCACTAGACTACCCGCCTCTTTATTTAGTCTGAGTCATCGTCATGCGCGTTACCGATTTTTCCTTTGAATTACCTGAATCCCTGATTGCTCACTATCCGCAGCCGGAGCGCAGTAGCTGCCGCTTGCTGTCGCTGGACGGGCCGACGGGCGCGCTGACGCACGGTACTTTCACCGATCTGCTCGATAAGCTCAACCCTGGCGATTTGCTGGTCTTTAACAATACCCGGGTGATCCCGGCGCGTCTGTTTGGCCGTAAAGCCAGCGGCGGCAAGATTGAAGTGCTGGTCGAGCGCATGCTGGACGATAAACGTATTCTGGCACATATTCGCGCCTCTAAAGCGCCGAAGCCGGGGGCGGAGCTGCTGTTAGGCGATGACGAGAGCATTAACGCCACGATGCTGGCGCGCCACGGCGCGCTGTTTGAAGTTGAATTCAACGATGAGCGCCCGGTGCTCGATATCCTGAACAGCATCGGTCATATGCCGCTGCCGCCGTATATCGACCGCCCGGACGAAGACGCCGATCGCGAGCTGTACCAGACGGTATACGGCACCAAGCCGGGCGCGGTCGCCGCGCCGACCGCCGGCCTGCATTTTGACGATCCGCTGCTGGAAAAACTGCGCGCGAAAGGCATCGAGATGGCGTTTGTGACACTGCACGTTGGCGCGGGGACCTTCCAGCCGGTGCGCGTTGACAGCATCGAAGAGCACATCATGCACTCTGAGTATGCGGAAGTGCCGCAGGATGTGGTCGATGCGGTTCTGGCGGCGAAAGCGCGCGGCAACCGCGTCATCGCCGTCGGCACCACTTCCGTGCGTTCGCTGGAAAGCGCGGCGCAGGCGGCTAAAAATGGCCTGATTGAGCCGTTCTTTGCCGATACGCAGATCTTTATCTATCCGGGATATCAGTACAAAGTCATCGATGCGCTGGTGACTAACTTCCATCTCCCTGAATCCACACTGATTATGCTGGTCTCCGCTTTCGCTGGCTATCAGCACACCATGAACGCCTATAAGGCTGCGGTAGAACAAAAATATCGCTTTTTTAGCTACGGGGACGCGATGTTTATCACGTACAATCCGCAGGCTATTTCTGAGCGTCCCTAAAAAGGCCGGCACGCCGGCTTTCTGACGCCTTGACGCATTTTTTAGCCACGGAATCATTCCGTGGCGAGTATTTAAACGTCGGACTGTTTTTCTGACGCAGGAGCAATGATGAAATTTGAACTTGATACCACCGATGGCCGCGCGCGTCGCGGCCGTTTGGTGTTTGATCGCGGCGTGGTTGAAACGCCAGCCTTCATGCCCGTTGGCACCTACGGCACCGTCAAAGGGATGACGCCGGAAGAAGTTGAAGCCACCGGCGCGCAAATCATCCTCGGCAACACCTTCCACCTGTGGCTGCGCCCGGGCCAGGAAATCATGAAGCTGCACGGCGACCTGCATGATTTCATGCAGTGGAAAGGGCCGATCCTCACCGATTCCGGCGGCTTCCAGGTCTTCAGCCTTGGCGATATCCGTAAGATCACCGAACAGGGCGTGCATTTCCGCAATCCGATCAACGGCGATCCGATTTTCCTCGATCCGGAAAAATCGATGGAGATTCAGTACGATCTCGGTTCCGATATCGTGATGATCTTCGACGAATGTACGCCGTACCCGGCGGACTGGGATTACGCTAAGCGTTCGATGGAAATGTCTCTGCGCTGGGCCAAGCGCAGCCGCGACCGTTTCGATGGCCTCGGCAACAAAAACGCGCTCTTTGGCATCATTCAGGGCAGCGTTTACGAAGATTTACGAGATATCTCGGTGAAAGGTCTGGTAGAGATTGGCTTTGATGGCTACGCTGTCGGCGGTTTGGCTGTCGGCGAGCCGAAGGAAGACATGCACCGTATCCTGGAGCACGTTTGCCCGCAGATCCCGGCAGATAAACCGCGATACCTGATGGGCGTCGGGAAACCGGAAGACCTGGTGGAAGGGGTACGTCGCGGCATCGATATGTTTGACTGCGTTATGCCGACGCGCAACGCGCGTAACGGCCATCTGTTCGTGACCGATGGCGTAGTGAAAATCCGCAACGCGAAGCATAAAAGCGATACATCGCCGCTGGATGCCGAGTGCGATTGCTATACGTGTCGCAATTATTCACGTGCTTACTTGCATCATCTTGATCGTTGCAACGAAATATTGGGCGCGCGCCTCAATACCATTCATAACCTGCGCTACTATCAGCGTTTAATGGCTGGTTTACGCAAGGCTATCGAAGAGGGTAAATTAGAGAGCTTCGTGACCGATTTTTACCAACGTCAGGGGCGTTCCGTTCCTCCTTTGAACGTTGATTAATTTTAATAATGAGGGAATTTCAATGAGCTTTTTTATTTCTGATGCGGTAGCAGCAACCGGCGCGCCGGCGCAGGGCAGCCCAATGTCTCTGATTCTGATGCTGGTGGTGTTCGGTCTGATTTTTTACTTCATGATCCTGCGCCCACAGCAGAAACGTACTAAAGAGCACAAGAATCTGATGAACTCCATCGCCAAAGGTGATGAAGTCCTGACTAACGGCGGTCTGGTTGGTCGCGTGACTAAAGTCGCGGAAAACGGCTACATCGCTATCGCGCTGAACGATACCACCGAAGTGGTTATCAAACGTGACTTCGTAGCTGCCGTTCTGCCGAAAGGCACCATGAAGGCGCTGTAATTACCATTTTCCCTAAGGGAACTGCCGTGTTAAACCGTTATCCTTTGTGGAAGTACGTTATGCTGGTCGTCGTGATTATCGTCGGCCTGATTTACGCGCTTCCCAACCTGTATGGTGAGGATCCGGCTGTTCAAATCACTGGCGCGCGCGGCGTCGCCGCCAGTGAGCAAACGCTGATCCAGGTCCAGAAAACTTTACAAGAAGAAAAAATCACCGCGAAGTCTGTGGCACTGGAAGAGGGCGCAATTCTTGCGCGCTTCGACACCACCGATACTCAGCTGCGAGCGCGCGAAGCGCTGGTAAATCTGCTGGGTGACAAATACGTCGTGGCGCTAAACCTTGCTCCGGCGACCCCGCGCTGGCTGGCGGCGATGTATGCCGAGCCGATGAAGCTGGGTCTTGACCTGCGCGGCGGCGTGCACTTCCTGATGGAAGTGGACATGGACACCGCATTAGGCAAACTGCAGGAACAAAACATCGATAGCCTGCGCAGCGAGCTGCGTGACAAAGGCATTCCTTACTCTACCGTGCGTAAGGAAGACAACTACGGTCTGAGCATCGTCTTCCGCGACAGCGCGGCGCGCGATCAGGCTATCTCTTATCTCAGCCCGCGCCATCGCGATCTGGTTATTTCAAGCCAGGGTAACAATGCGCTGAAAGCGGTGATGACCGACGAACGTCTGAAAGAAGCCCGTGAATACGCCGTTCAGCAGAACATCAACATTCTGCGTAACCGCGTAAACCAGCTCGGCGTGGCCGAACCGCTGGTTCAGCGTCAGGGTTCCGACCGTATCGTGGTTGAACTGCCGGGTATCCAGGATACCGCGCGTGCGAAGGAAATCCTTGGCGCGACCGCGACGCTGGAATTCCGTCTGGTGAACACCAACGTCGATCAGTCCGCAGCCGCTTCTGGCCGCGTACCGGGCGATTCGGAAGTGAAAGACACCCGTGAAGGCCGTCCGGTGGTGCTGTATAAGCGCGTGATCCTGACCGGCGACCATATCACCGACTCCACTTCCAGCATGGACGAGTACAACCAGCCGCAGGTTAACATCTCGCTCGATAGCGCAGGTGGCAACATTATGTCTAACTTCACCAAGGACAACATCGGTAAACCGATGGCGACCCTGTTCGTGGAGTACAAAGACAGCGGTAAGAAAGATGCCAACGGTCGCGCTATCCTTGCGAAAGAGGAAGAGGTGATTAACATCGCCAACATCCAGTCTCGCCTTGGCAATAGCTTCCGTATCACCGGTATCAGCAACCCGACCGAAGCGCGTCAGCTTTCTCTGCTGCTGCGTGCGGGCGCCCTGATTGCGCCGATTCAGATCGTTGAAGAGCGTACTATCGGCCCAACTCTGGGTATGCAGAACATCAAGCAGGGCCTGGAAGCATGTCTGGCCGGTCTGGTGGTCTCTATCCTGTTCATGATCTTCTTCTATAAGAAGTTCGGTCTGATTGCGACCTCTGCGCTGATTGCTAACCTGGTGCTGATTGTCGGCATTATGTCCCTGATTCCTGGGGCGACGCTGACCATGCCGGGGATCGCGGGTATCGTCTTAACCCTTGCGGTGGCGGTCGATGCTAACGTACTGATTAACGAGCGTATCAAAGAAGAGCTGAGCAACGGACGTACCGTTCAGCAGGCGATTGACGAAGGTTATAAGGGCGCATTTAGCTCCATCTTTGACGCCAACGTGACGACGCTGATTAAGGTTATCATCCTGTACGCGGTCGGTACCGGTGCCATTAAAGGGTTTGCGATTACTACCGGTATCGGTATCGCGACCTCAATGTTTACCGCTATCGTCGGCACCCGTGCCATCGTGAACCTGCTGTACGGCGGCAAGCGCGTGAAAAAGCTGTCTATCTGAGGAGTGCGTTGTGGCACAGGAATATACTGTTGAACAATTGAACCACGGCCGTAAAGTCTGGGACTTTATGCGCTGGGACTACTGGGCCTTCGGCATTTCAGGTTTTCTGCTGATTGTGTCGATCGCCATCATCGGCGTCCGCGGGTTTAACTGGGGTCTCGATTTCACCGGCGGTACGGTGATTGAAATTACCCTCGAAAAACCGGTTGATATGGACCAGCTGCGCGATTCGCTGCAGAAAGCGGGCTTTGAAGAGCCGCAGCTGCAGAACTTCGGCAGCAGCCGCGACATCATGGTGCGTATGCCGCCGGTACACGATGCCAACGGCAGCCAGGAGCTGGGCAGTAAAGTCGTTAACGTGATTAACGAATCGACCAGCCAAAGCGCGACGGTGAAACGAATTGAGTTCGTTGGCCCGAGCGTGGGCGCGGACCTTGCGCAAACCGGCGCTCTGGCGCTGATTGCGGCGCTGGTGTGTATCCTTATCTATGTCGGCTTCCGCTTTGAATGGCGACTGGCGGCAGGGGTGGTTATCGCACTGGCGCACGACGTGGTGATTACCATGGGCGTGCTGTCGTTGTTCCACATCGAGATTGACCTGACCATCGTCGCATCGTTGATGTCGGTCATCGGTTACTCGTTGAACGATAGTATCGTGGTTTCGGACCGTATCCGTGAAAACTTCCGTAAGATCCGTCGCGGTACGCCGTACGAAATCTTTAACGTGTCGTTAACCCAGACGCTGCACCGTACCTTGATCACCTCCGGTACCACCCTGATGGTGATCCTGATGCTGTTCCTCTTCGGCGGCCCGATTCTGGAAGGCTTCTCGCTGACCATGCTGATTGGTGTATCCATCGGTACGGCTTCTTCTATCTACGTCGCGTCCGCGCTGGCGTTGAAACTGGGCATGAAGCGCGAGCATCTGATCCAGCAGAAGGTCGAAAAAGAAGGGGCGGATCAGCCGTCTATTCTGCCGTAATCCGGTTCAGTTGATATAAAGCAATCCCGGCCTTGTGGCCGGGATTTTTTTTGCCCGCCAGAAACCTGCTGACAGTATGCTGTCAGGAGCCCTCTCGTACACTGCTTCTCAACTCACTAACGAGCTGGAGGAAGTATGAACAACGTGATTAACTGGTTTGAAATTCCGGTCGCTGATATGGATCGCGCCGTCGCGTTTTATGAGCCGGTAATGCAGGTGACGCTACGGCGTGAAACCATGGATTGCGCGGACCTGGCCGTCTTCCCGCATCAGGACCCGACCCCCGGCGGCGCGTTGGCTAAATTTGACGGGATCGCGCCATCGCCGCAGGGCGCTATTATTTATCTGCACACCGACAACCTTGCCGCCACGCTGGATCGCGTCGCCTCGGCGGGTGGGGCGTGTGTATTTGGCCCGTTGACGCTGCCGAATGATATTGGCGCCATCGCCCTGTTTACCGACAGCGAAGGCAACCGCGTAGGCTTGCATCAACCGGCTTAACCTCACTATTTAGCGAAACGAGAAATGACCCGACGCGCCGACCGTTTATTTCAGATAGTACAGATCCTGCGCGGCAGGCGGCTAACTACCGCGGCGTTGCTGGCTGAACGGTTGTGCGTGTCGGAGCGTACCGTCTATCGCGATATTCGCGACCTTTCGCTCTCCGGTGTCCCGGTTGAGGGGGAGGCAGGGAGCGGTTATCGTCTGCTGGCGGGCTACGACCTGCCGCCACTCATGTTGACCGCTAAAGAATCCGAAGCGCTCATTGCGGCGATTCGACTGTTAAAAACCTGGGGCGGCGATGCGCTTTCGCAGTCGCTGGAGTCAGCCCAGGAAAAAATGCTGGCGATTTTGCCGGAGGAGAGGCGGCGCAAAGCGGAGCAGACCCGGCTGTTTGCCCCTGATCTTGGCGCGCATCGCTATGCTAAAACCCATTTTGACGTTATCCATCAGGCCGTATCCAATCAGCAGGTATTACAGCTTCACTATCAGGATGAATCCGGTCAGGTGACGCGACGTGAAGTGTTGCCGCTGGGGCTGTTTTTCTGGGGGGAGCGCTGGCTGCTGGTGGCCTGGTGCGAACTGCGCAGTGATTATCGTAACTTTCGTCTCGATCGTTGTCTGGAGGTAAGGGCGACCGAGCGTCGTTTCAGCGAGTGCGCCGACCGTTCATTAAGCGATTTCTTACGTAAGGTGAGATGTGAGGAGCAATAAAAAAACGCCCGGTTGGCGTAAAACGCGTCCCGGGCGCTGTCTTGCTGTATCAGCAATTAGAAGTTGTAACCGACAACGAAGTAACCACCCCAGCCGGTAGAGCGAACGCTGAAGTCGCCGTCGCCGAAGTTCAGCTTGGCATCATCAGCCCACTGGCCGCCGTTATGGAAGTAACGCGCGACGATAGAGTAGTGCCAGTGCGCGTAGTTCAGCGCCAGAATATGGCTGGACGCAATAGAGTTGCTGGTACGCGCGTGCTTACCGTTCATATCGTAGAAGTTATCGTCGCCGAGGTCAGAACCCCAGTCGAAGTTGGTGAAGCCGATATAGCTCAGCGAACCGCCCCACAGGTCGGTCAGCGGAACGAAGTATTTCACCTTGAAGCGGTAGCCGTCCCACTCGTTTTCGTTGGAGGCGCCGTAGTTCTGCCACTGGTATTTGGCATAGATGTTCAGCGACAGGCTCATCGGCAGACCGGTATCGATGTCGGTACCCAGACCCATGTACCAGGTGCTCTGCTCCTGGGAGTCGTTACGGCCCATATCGTAGATATAGTTGTTCGCGAAGTACCACTCTTTGAACGGCCCGAAGCTCAGATCGGTGTTAGTCAGCTTGTCGATAGAGAAACGCGGTTCGATCTCCATAAACAGCGGGGAGCCTTTGTTCCAGATACCTTTCGCCGTGCTGTTGCCGCCGAAGAAGACCGGGGCATCAATATAGCCGTAGAAATCAAACCAATCTTTTTTAGCAAACGCTTCGTATTCCAGATAGGTATCGTTACGGATCTGCGGTCCAAAACGGGTGTGGTAGCTGCCGACCACGTTCACACTCTGGTGCCACCAATCAGACAGGTACTGCGGTTTTTCAGTTTCTGCCGCGCCAGCGGTGAAAGAAGCGGAAAGCGCCACAACAGCGCTCGCTGCCAGTAATGTTTTTTTCATGTTGATGCCACTGTTTAAATTAAGCCAAAAGGCGTTAAGAAAATTGCCGAAGCGTTGCTAAATATTTCGTCTTTCTGTGGGGGTCTATTATAGAAATCATTGCTCACAAAAATACGTGTTGTTTCACATAACCAGAACATGCGTAATCGATTGCGTTCACGATTCTATGCATTTCTTGACAAAATGCTACTGAAAATCGCCATCAGGAACGATTTCTAATGAACTCTTATGAAAAGTTGTAAATGGATAATATCGAGTGATGAAAGCGGGTCGCCGGGCCGTTTTGCCCGGCGTGAGCGCTTACTGCGCGCTGGCGGGTTGGATATCGTGGATACGAATAAAGCCGACTTTATCAGGCGTCACATTCAGGCGCAGCGGGATATCGACATCGCTGGGCGCCAGGATGCTGGCCGGGGCGCTAATCAATTGATCCCGGACGTTGACTTCCTGATAGCTGTGGGTAGTGCCGGTAATCTGTCCGGAAGCGACGGTTGCGGTAAAGGCCGGGAGCGGATCGTTAGACTCGCCCTGGATGCGTAAGGTCAGGCGCGAACCGTCGCCATCTGGCGTAATGCTACCCACTGACATACGCAGGGTGCCGATCTGGCTCTCCAGCCGCGCCGGGGTTTTGGCCTCCGGCAGCAGATAAACGCCGCGGGTTGATTTAGCATTCAGTGCGTTTTGCTGGGTGATTTTTATTGTTTGCTGATTCAGCTGGGTCATCTCTTTGCTCAGCGTACTGACGCTCTCGTTCATCTGACGAACTTCGCTTTGCTGGGCGCAGGCGGTAAGGGTGAACAGGCTGCCGATGATAGCCAGTTGTAGGTAACGTCTTGTCATGGTCAGGATTCCGTTTACAGAGGATGATTAATGGTAGCTAAACTGAATTGGCCTACCATAGATCCTTTGTCTCAAAAGCTCTTTCTTTGTAGTCCGCTGACTTCAGGGTAAACTACCCTTCAGATTAACTACCTGTCAGGACGCGCCATGCATTGCCCTTTCTGTTTCGCCGTGGATACCAAAGTCATCGATTCTCGCCTGGTCGGCGAAGGCTCCTCCGTGCGTCGTCGTCGGCAGTGCCTGGTCTGCAATGAACGCTTTACCACTTTTGAAGTGGCGGAACTGGTGATGCCGCGGGTGGTAAAAAGCAACGACGTGCGCGAACCTTTTAACGAAGACAAGCTGCGTAGCGGGATGTTGAAAGCGCTGGAAAAGCGCCCGGTCAGCGCCGATGACGTCGAAATGGCGGTAAATCATATTAAAACCCATCTGCGCGGCACCGGCGAGCGTGAAGTCGCGAGTAAAATGATCGGTAATCTGGTGATGGAACAGCTGAAGAAGCTCGACAAGGTCGCCTATATTCGCTTCGCTTCCGTCTATCGCAGTTTCGAAGATATTAAAGAGTTCGGCGAAGAAATCGCCCGTTTACAGGACTAAGCCATGCAGGACGAAATGTACATGGCGCGAGCGCTGAAGCTTGCCGCGCGCGGACGCTTTACTACCCATCCTAATCCCAACGTCGGCTGCGTGATTGTAAAAGACGGCGAGATCGTCGGCGAGGGCTTCCATTATCGGGCCGGCGAGCCGCACGCGGAAGTGCACGCGCTGCGCATGGCCGGCGAGAAAGCCAAAGGCGCGACCGCCTACGTCACCCTGGAGCCCTGCAGCCACCATGGCCGCACGCCGCCGTGCTGCGACGCGCTGATCGCCGCGGGCGTGGCGCGCGTGGTAGCGGCAATGCAGGACCCGAATCCACAGGTGGCCGGTCGCGGCCTGTATCGCCTGCAGCAGGCAGGCATTGACGTCAGCCATGGGCTGATGATGAATGAAGCGGAAGCGCTGAATAAAGGTTTTCTGAAGCGCATGCGTACCGGTTTTCCGTGGATCCAGCTGAAGATGGGCGCTTCGCTCGATGGCCGTACGGCGATGGCCAGCGGCGAAAGCCAGTGGATCACCTCGCCGCAGGCGCGACGCGACGTACAGCGCCTGCGCGCGCAGAGCCACGCTATTCTCACCAGCAGCGCGACGGTGCTGGCGGACGATCCGGCGCTGACCGTGCGCTGGCAGGAGCTGAGCGCCGATACGCAGGCGCTCTATCCGCAGGAGAACCTGCGACAGCCGCTGCGTATCGTCATCGATAGCCAAAACCGCGTCACGCCGGAGCATCGAATTGTTCAGCAGCAAGGTGAAACTCTCTTCGCCCGCACCCATGCCGATGAACGTGCCTGGCCTGACAACGTGCGTACCCTGCTGGTGCCGGAGCATAACGGCCATCTCGACCTCGTGCTGCTAATGATGCAGCTCGGTAAACAGCAGGTGAACAGCATTTGGGTGGAAGCGGGGCCGACGCTGGCCGGCGCTTTGCTACAGGCCGGGCTGGTGGATGAGCTTATCGTCTATATTGCGCCTAAACTGTTAGGCAGTGACGCGCGCGGTTTATGCGCGCTGCCGGGGCTTGAGAAACTGAGCCAGGCCCCCCATTTCAAATTCAACGAGATACGTCAGGTCGGCCCCGATGTCTGCCTGCATTTAACGACTGCGTGATGTATTCCTAATATTAGGAAGCAGCGCCCAGAATATTATGATAAAATCCGCCCCCCTTGCGGGGCACATGAACCCGAAGGAAGAGTATGAACATTATTGAAGCTAACGTTGCTACCCCGGACGCTCGCGTCGCCATCACCATTGCGCGTTTCAACAACTTTATCAATGACAGCCTGCTGGAAGGCGCGATTGACGCCCTCAAGCGCATTGGTCAGGTAAAAGATGAAAACATCACCGTTGTTTGGGTTCCAGGCGCGTATGAGCTGCCGCTGGCGGCTGGCGCACTGGCAAAAACCGGTAAATATGACGCGGTGATCGCGCTGGGTACGGTGATTCGCGGCGGTACCGCCCACTTTGAATATGTGGCTGGCGGTGCAAGCAATGGCCTGGCGCACGTCGCTCAGGACAGTGAAATCCCGGTAGCCTTCGGTGTTCTGACTACTGAAAGTATTGAACAAGCCATCGAACGCGCTGGCACCAAAGCCGGTAACAAAGGCGCAGAAGCCGCGCTGACCGCGCTGGAAATGATTAACGTATTGAAAGCCATCAAGGCCTGATTTTTTGTAAGGGGAATTCCGTGAAACCTGCTGCTCGTCGCCGCGCCCGTGAGTGTGCCGTCCAGGCGCTCTACTCCTGGCAGTTGTCCCAGAACGACATCGCTGATGTTGAATACCAGTTCCTGGCGGAACAGGATGTAAAAGATGTCGACGTTCTGTATTTCCGCGAACTGCTGTCCGGAGTGGCGACTAACAGCGCGTATCTCGACGGTCTGATGAAGCCATACCTGTCGCGCCAGCTGGAAGAGCTGGGTCAGGTAGAAAAAGCGGTACTGCGTATCGCGCTGTTTGAGCTGTCGAAGCGTGATGACGTGCCGTACAAAGTGGCTATCAACGAAGCTATCGAGCTGGCGAAAACCTTCGGCGCTGAAGATAGCCACAAGTTTGTCAACGGCGTGCTGGATAAAGCGGCCCCGGTAATCCGTCCCCGCAAAAAGTAAACTGCAGGCCGGGCTTTGCAGGATCTGATCCTGCGAACCCGGCCTTATTCTTTTCTTTGCTGAGGCATAACGTATGGCATGCGGCGAATTTTCCCTGATTGCCCGTTATTTTGATCGCGTTAAAAGCGCCCGCCTTGATGTTGAAACCGGCATCGGCGATGACTGCGCGCTCCTGAATATCCCCGAGAAAAAAACGCTGGCAATCAGCACCGACACCCTGGTGGCGGGCAACCACTTTTTAGCCGACATCGACCCTGCCGACCTGGCGTATAAAGCGCTGGCGGTGAACCTGAGCGATTTGGCGGCGATGGGCGCGGAACCGGCGTGGTTAACGCTGGCGCTCACCTTGCCGGAAGCAGACGAAGCGTGGCTTGAAGCCTTTAGCGACAGTCTGTTTGTCCAGCTTAACTATTATGATATGCAGCTAATCGGCGGCGACACCACCCGAGGGCCGCTGTCGATGACGCTGGGTATCCACGGCTTTGTGCCGCCGGGGCGGGCGATGAAGCGTTCCGGAGCCAAGCCTGGCGACTGGATTTATGTCACCGGCACGCCGGGCGACAGCGCCGCCGGGCTGGCGCTTTTACAGGACCGGTTAACGGTTGATTCGCCAGCGGATGCCGATTACCTGCTGGCGCGCCATTTGCGTCCGATGCCCCGCGTGCTGCAGGGGCAGGCGCTGCGCGACCTGGCCAATTCAGCGATCGATCTTTCCGACGGTCTGATCTCAGACCTTGGTCATATCCTGAAGGCCAGCGCCTGCGGCGCGCGTATCGATCTCGATGCGATGCCGTACTCCGATGCTATGCTGCGCCAGGTCGATCCTGAGCAGGCGCTGCGCTGGGCGCTCGCCGGCGGCGAAGATTATGAGCTGTGCTTTACCGTACCTGAGCTGAACCGCGGGGCGCTCGATGTCGCGATTGGTCAGCTAGGCGCGCGTTTTACCTGTATCGGCCAGATCGTGGCGGAAGCAGATGGACTGCAGTTTATCCGTGAGGGTAAGCCGATTAAATTGGATTTAAAGGGGTACGATCATTTTGGCACGCAGTAGAGACGAGGCGAAAAGCCGCCTCAATATGCGCAATCCCTGGCACCTGCTGGCGACCGGGTTCGGTAGCGGGCTGAGCCCGGTGGTTCCGGGAACCATGGGGTCGCTGGCGGCGATTCCGTTCTGGTATCTGATGACCTTTCTTCCCTGGCAGCTCTATTCGCTGGTGGTGATGATGAGCATCTGTATTGGCGTCTATCTTTGCCACCGTACGGCTAAAGATATGGGCACCCATGATCACGGCAGCATCGTTTGGGATGAGTTTGTCGGGATGTGGATCACCCTGATGGCGCTACCGACGATGGACTGGCAGTGGGTGGCCGCCGGCTTCGTTATTTTCCGTATCTTCGATATGTGGAAGCCATGGCCAATCCGCTGGTTCGATCGCAATATTCATGGCGGAATGGGGATTATGGTCGACGATATTGTCGCCGGGGTGATCTCCGCCGGCGTACTGTATCTGATTGGCCACCACTGGCCGATAGGTCTATTCTAAATCTGCACCCCGGCGCGGCCGGGGTCTAAATTGCGGCGTTATTTGAAGCCGACGATTGGATGGGGCCGATAGGGCGCCTCCAGCTTGTCGATCTGTTCTGGCGTCAGGGTTAAATCGACGGCATGAAGGAGCTCATCCAACTGTTCCTGCCGCGAGGCGCCAATAATCGGCGCTGCCACGCCGGGCTTGCTTAATAGCCAGGCCAGCGCCACCTGTGCGCGGTTGGCGTCTAACTCCTCAGCCACTTCCTCCAGCTTCTGTGCTATCTGCTCATCATTGGCGTCGGTGGCGCTATACAGCGATTTACCGAACTCATCGGAGACGAGGCGTGCGGTCGTTTCTCCCCATGGTCGTGTTAGTCGGCCGCGCGCCAACGGGCTCCACGGCATGACCGCAATACCTTTGCGCTGGCATAGCGGCAGCATCTCGTTTTCTTCTTCGCGATAAATCAGGTTGTAGTGATCCTGCATGGTGACGAAGCGCGCCCAATTGTTCTGTTCCTGCAGGGCGAGCGCCTGGGCGAACTGGCGGGCATGCATTGATGATGCGCCGATATAGCGCGCTTTCCCGGCGCGTACGACATCGCTGAGCGCCTCCAGCGTCTCTTCGATGGGCGTGGCGTAATCCCAGCGGTGGATCTGCAACAGGTCGACATAGTCCATTCCCAGACGGCGCAGGCTATCGTCAATGGAGCGCATGATTTGCGCGCGTGATAGTCCCTGCGGCAGATCGCCGACCTGGTGATAAACTTTGGTGGCGACGATCACCGAATCGCGACGAGCGTACTCCCGCAGCGCGCGGCCAAGTATCTCTTCGCTGCTGCCATCGGAATAGTTGTTCGAGGTATCAAAGAAGTTAATTCCGCCTTCCAGCGCACGTTTAATCAGCGGACGGCTGCTCTCTTCAGGGAGCGTCCAGGCGTGATTGCCGCGGTCAGGTTCGCCAAAGGTCATACAGCCGAGACAGAGTCGGGAAACGCGAAGATGGGTATCGCCAAGAGGGATGTAGTGCATAAGACGCTCCTGCTACTTTAAAAGGTATCCTTTAAGCATAGCAGGAGCGGTATGGGCAATTATGCCAACCAGTCGCGGATTTTGGCTTCGATACCGGCGGCATCAAGGCCGAGATCGGCGCGAACTTCTTCCTGAGTCCCCTGTGGGATAAAGAAGTCCGGCAGGCCGATGTTCAGCACCGGTACCGGGCGACGGTGGGCCATCAAAAGCTCGTTTACGCCGCTGCCTGCACCGCCCATGATGGCGTTCTCTTCAAGGGTGACCAGCACATCGTGCTCGGCGGCAAGCTGCAGGATTAGCGCGTCATCAAGCGGTTTCACAAAACGCATATCGACCAGCGTCGCATTGAGTTTTTCCGCAACCTGCGCGGCTTCCGGCAATAATGTCCCGAAGTTAAGGATTGCCAGCTTCTGGCCGTTACGTTTCACCACTCCTTTCCCGATCGGCAGCGACGCCAGCGGCTCAAGCGCGGCGCCGGTTCCGGTACCGCGCGGATAGCGTACCGCGCTAGGACCGTCGTTATAGTGATAACCGGTGTAGAGCATCTGGCGACATTCATTTTCGTCGCTCGGGGTCATGATCACCATTTCCGGAATGCAGCGCAGGAAGGAGAGATCGAACGCTCCCTGGTGTGTCTGACCGTCGGCGCCGACGATGCCCGCACGATCGATTGCAAACAGCACCGGCAGCTTTTGAATGGCGACGTCATGGATCACCTGATCGTAAGCGCGCTGCAGGAAGGTTGAGTAGATCGCCACGATCGGCTTATAGCCGCCAATCGCCATCCCGGCGGCAAAGGTGACTGCGTGCTGTTCGGCAATGGCGACATCAAAATATTGATCGGGGAATTTCTTCGAGAACTCGACCATGCCCGAACCTTCACGCATCGCCGGAGTGACGGCCATCAGTTTGTCATCCTTCGCCGCGGTTTCGCACAGCCAGTCGCCAAAGACTTTCGAATATGTTGGCAGGCCGCCGCTGCTTTTTGGCAGCACGCCGCTGGTGTGATCGAATTTTGGTACCGCATGGAAGGTGATGGGGTCTTTTTCGGCCGGTTCATATCCACGGCCTTTTTTGGTCATGATGTGCAGGAACTGCGGTCCTTTCAGGTCGCGCATATTCTTCAGCGTATTAACCAGACCCAGCACATCGTGGCCATCTACCGGGCCGATGTAGTTAAAGCCCATCTCTTCGAACAGCGTGCCGGGCACCACCATACCTTTAATATGCTCTTCGGTACGTTTAAGCAGTTCTTTAATCGGCGGTACGCCGGAGAAGACTTTTTTGCCACCTTCACGCAGCGAGGAATACAGCTTGCCGGAGAGCAACTGCGCCAGATGGTTGTTCAACGCGCCGACATTCTCTGAGATCGACATTTCATTGTCGTTCAGCACGACCAGCATGTCTGGTTTGATATCGCCCGCGTGGTTCATCGCCTCAAATGCCATCCCGGCGGTGATAGCGCCATCGCCAATGACGCAAACGGTACGTCGCTGTTTGCCTTCTTTTTCGGCGGCAATAGCGACGCCGATCCCGGCGGAGATAGAGGTGGAGGAGTGACCGACGCTCAGTACGTCATATTCGCTTTCGCCGCGCCATGGGAACGGATGCAGCCCGCCTTTCTGCCGGATAGTGCCGATTTTGTCGCGACGACCGGTGAGAATTTTGTGCGGGTAGGCCTGATGACCGACGTCCCAGATTAAGCGGTCGAACGGCGTATTGTAGACATAGTGCAGCGCCACGGTCAGTTCAACCGTGCCAAGGCCAGAGGCAAAATGGCCGCTTGAGCGGCTCACGCTGTCCAGAAGATAGCGGCGCAGCTCATCGCAGAGCTTAGGCAGGCTATCTTTTGGCAGCAGGCGCAACTCCTGGGTGGAATCTACCAGCGCCAGGGTTGGGTATTTGGCAATATCAAAACTCATCAGAGACTCATTTATTGTTTATTTATCGCGCTGAATAATGTAATTCGCGAGCGCTTCCAGTGCCGTGGTATCCAGCGATTGCACAGCCAGTTCATCTAGCGCCTGGCGGGCATCGGCAACCAGATCGCGTGCTTTCTGCTGGGCTTGCTCAAGACCCAAAAGCGCCGGATAGGTACTTTTGCCTAACTGTTGGTCGGCACCCTGACGTTTGCCAAGAGTCGCAGTATCACCTACCACATCAAGAATGTCATCCTGCACCTGGAAGGCGAGACCGATATTCTCCGCAAAGCGATCGAGCGCCGGCAGCGCCTGACGGCCACGCTCGCCGGCGCTCAGCGCGCCAAGACGAACCGCCGCGCGGATAAGCGCTCCGGTCTTGTGACGGTGAATTCGCTCCAGCGTCTGCAGATCGACCTGTTTGCCTTCCGCCTCGAGATCCAGCGCCTGACCGCCGCACATTCCGGCGACGCCGCTGGCCTGGGCCAGTTCGGAAACCATCGCCAGACGGTCGCGATCCGGCACTTCCGGCATCGGCGTATCACTCAGTATAGAAAATGCCAGCGTTTGCAGGGCGTCACCGGCAAGAATAGCGTTCCCTTCGCCAAACTTGATGTGGCACGTGGGTTGACCGCGGCGCAGATCGTCGTCGTCCATCGCCGGCAGATCGTCATGCATCAGCGAGTAGGCATGAATGCACTCGACGGCGGCGGCTGGGGCATCCAGCGTGGAACGGCTAACGCCGAACATCTCGCCGGTGGCGTAAACCAGGAAAGGGCGCAGCCGTTTACCGCCTAATAATGCGCCATAGTGCATGGCTTCAACCAGCGGAGTGTTCTGAAACGGCTGCGGGGAGATAAAACGGCGCAGCGCGTCATTGGCCTGGGTGACACAGGCCTGTAATTGTTGCGGGAAGTCCATTTATTCAGCGTCCGGCGTAAAGGGAGTCAACGGCGCATCTTCGCTATCGGCCAGCAGGATTTGGACACGCTGCTCGGCCTGTTGCAGTTTCGTCTGGCCCTGGCGCGCGAGCTGCACCCCGCGTTCAAATTCGCTGAGTGCTTCTTCCAGCGGTAGTGCGCCGCTTTCCAGACGATTAACGATCTGCTCGAGTTCGCCTAAAGCGCTCTCAAAGCTGGCCGGGGCCTCATTTTTCTTTGGCATAGTGAATATAGACTCTTGTTATGTCTCGATGGCTATCAGTATGGTAACGGAGTCGGGCGGTTAAGCAAACTCGCGGCATTCACCCTACGGATACATTTTTGCGAAAATGCGCAATGCCAGGCGAAAAGCGAACAATGATGGTATACTCCGCGCCCTGGATGCAGACGCTGTATTGCGCCTGTACAACTTTTTTGCTTAAAGCCCCGTCGGGCTTGCCAACGAACTATTGTCGCCATGAAGTTTATCATTAAATTGTTCCCGGAAATCACCATCAAAAGCCAATCTGTGCGGTTGCGCTTTATTAAAATTTTAACCGGGAACATTCGTAACGTTCTCAAAAACTATGATGAGACGCTCGCCGTCGTTCGTCATTGGGATCATATCGAAGTTCGCGCGAAAGACGAAAATCAGCGTCCGGCTATTCGCGACGCGCTGACCCGTATCCCGGGCATTCACCATATTCTGGAAGTGGAAGATGTACCTTTCACCTCGCTGCACAACATTTTTGAGCAGACATTACCGCTGTGGCGCGAGCAGCTCGAAGGCAAAAGCTTCTGCGTGCGTGTGAAGCGCCGTGGTAAACATGAATTCACCTCAATTGAGGTTGAGCGCTACGTTGGCGGCGGCCTGAACCAGCATATCGAATCGGCGCGCGTGAAGCTCACCGACCCGGACGTGACGGTTAACCTCGAGATCGAAAACGATCGCCTGTTGCTGGTGAAAGGGCGCTATGAAGGTATTGGCGGCTTCCCCATTGGTACTCAGGAAGATGTGCTGTCGCTCATCTCCGGCGGTTTCGACTCCGGGGTTTCAAGCTATATGCTGATGCGCCGCGGCTGCCGCGTACACTACTGCTTCTTCAACCTCGGCGGCGCGGCGCATGAAATCGGCGTTCGTCAGGTGGCGCACTATCTGTGGAACCGCTTCGGCAGCTCCCATCGCGTTCGTTTCGTGGCAATCAATTTTGAGCCGGTCGTTGGCGAAATTCTTGAAAAAGTCGATGATGGTCAGATGGGGGTGGTGCTCAAACGTATGATGGTGCGTGCGGCATCGAAAGTCGCTGAGCGTTATGGCGTGCAGGCGCTGGTGACCGGCGAAGCGCTGGGCCAGGTCTCCAGCCAGACGCTGACCAACCTGCGTCTTATCGATAATGTCTCTGACACGCTGATCCTGCGTCCGCTGATTTCGCATGATAAAGAACACATCATCAATCTTGCGCGTGAAATCGGCACGGAAGATTTTGCCCGCACCATGCCGGAATACTGCGGCGTTATCTCGAAGAGCCCAACCGTAAAAGCGGTGAAAGCGAAGATCGAAGCGGAAGAAGAGAACTTCGACTTCAGCATTCTGGATAAAGTGGTTGAGCAAGCGAATAACATCGATATTCGCGATATCGCCCAGCAAACGCAGCAGGACGTGGTGGAAGTGGAAACCGTCAGCGGCTTCAGCGCCAATGACGTGATTCTCGATATTCGTTCTATCGATGAGCAGGATGACAAGCCATTAAAAGTGGAAGGCGTCGATGTTGTTTCGCTGCCGTTCTATAAACTGAGCACCCAATTTGGCAACCTCGATCAAAGCAAAACCTGGCTGTTGTGGTGTGAGCGCGGCGTGATGAGCCGTCTGCAGGCGCTATACCTGCGCGAGCAGGGCTTTACTAACGTGAAAGTGTATCGTCCGTAATTCGCCTGTACTACTTATGAAAAGCCTTCCCTTAGGGAAGGCTTTTTTACATCTATTGGCTGGCGTATCAGCGTAGCGTCATCGCCAGCGCATTCAACTGATCGATAACGATATTCCATCCCTCAAAAAATCCCATTTTTTCATGCTGCTCGCGGGTTTCATCATCTGCATGCAGTACCGTAGCCGTATAGCGACAGCCGTCGTTTTCATCCGCAAAGGTAATAATAGCCGTCATAGCAAAAGGGGTAACGGCCGGCCGAAAGTTCTCGGTTAGCATTGAGGTCATGACTAATTTTTGCTGCGGAATGACTTCAAGAAAGCAGCCGGGGTTATCGCTACGTTCACCGTCAGGGCCGTGCATCACGGTGTGAAAAGCCCCACCTGGACGCAAATCAAAGGCCAGAACGTCGGTATACCACGGCTTAGGGCACCACCAGGTTTTGAGTAATGCCGGATCGGACCACGCGCGCCAGAGAGCTGAAGTGGGCGCGCTGAGCCAGCGGCTAATGACGAGGTCACGAGAATCGGTTGCGCTACGGGACATGCTACGGCTCCTCAAGATACAGGGGGCCAGTCCGCTGCGCGGACCGGCTATCAGGATTCGTAGTAATTATAGATGCCAGCAGCCATGACCAACTGCGAAGCCACTTCATACGCTTTTTCGCGCCCGACCAGCAGGTCAATCATTTTGAGGGCGAAATCAATAGATGTTCCAGGCCCCTGGCTGGTCAACAAATTAACCCTGGGATCCCAGACGACGCGTTTATCCTGCCACTGTTCGGCGGGGATATGCTCTTTTAGCGCCGGGAAACCGGTCATGTTGCCGATAGGGAACAGATTATGTGGCACCAGAACGGTCGCTGGCGCGGCACAGATTGCCGCCACGATGCGCCCGGATAAATGAAATTGTCTTACGGTTTCTACCAGCAAAGGGCTGTCGCGGAAGCACTCGGCGCCTTTAATTCCGCCAGGCAAAACGATGATATCAAAATCGCCATCGGCGACTTCGACCAGCGGCGCATCCGCGAGGAGCTTCACGCCTCTTGAGCAGACAATCGTTAGATTGCCATCACTGGCGACGCTGGCTGTGGTCACTTTCACACCGCCGCGCGCTAATAAATCGATAGTGGTGACCGCTTCGGTCTCTTCGCTACCAGGGGCGAGGCAAATCAGTGCCGACGCGCTCATAAATATTCTCCTTTCGCTTTACCTGTTCAAATAAACGGGCATTTTCCGGCACTGACAGACCGTGGGCCCGGGCGCGATTAAGCAGAAAACCGGTGATATAGTCGATTTCCGTATGCCGCTGCGCGCGGATGTCCTGCAACATCGATGAAATATTATCTGCAGTACTTTCAATGACCTGATTCACATACAATAACAGGTTTTCTGCCGACGTATGAATGCCTTCACGTTGCATTACTGCGGCGACTTCCTGACAGATAACATTGATTTCATGCGGAAAATCACGCAGATCGCCATTTCTGCAATCTTTCAGCGCGGTCAGGGGGTTAATCACGCAGTTGACGGCCAGCTTACTCCACAACGCCGGGTGGATATTGTCGTGCCAGGCGACATCCGGCAGTACGTTTTGTAGGATGTCGGCGAGGCCGCTGTAATCTTCGCTATAGCTTTTAGCAGGGCCGATATGAGTGGTTCCCTGTGCGACGTGAATGATGACATTGCCATCGCGTCGGGCGGCGTGGGTGGTGGACGCCAGCAGCAGTGGTTGCTTAATGTTTTTTAATTCATTCAGGGTGCCCATGCCGTTATGAATAAGCAAAATAGGCGCCGAAGCCGGTAATATAGCGGCCAGATTTTTCACCGCCTGCGAAACCTGCCATGCTTTTAACGTCACCAGTAGCAAATCGCTGGAGGCGAGAAAATCAGGATCGTTAGCAGTCATTGATTCGTTAAAGGTGCTACCGTCAGTCTCAATGAGATTAACGCTACAAAATGGTTGCGGGACGCGTAACCAGCCCTGGACCTCATGTCCGTTTTTACACAGCGCGGTTAACCACAGTTGTCCCAGTGCACCGCATCCCAGTACGGTTACTTTCATTATTCCTCCTCACCTGCGACTCCCAGGCGCTTGTAGCTAAAGTATAGCGTTATCAGCTAAGCTTCCGGGATAACAAGTTGAGTTATGCCGCGTTGTGGGTATTATGCAACGCAAAAGAAACGGAAGGAGAGGAAAAGATGCCATCTTTCGATATTGTCTCTGAAGTCGATCTTCAGGAAGCGCGTAATGCGGTCGAAAACGCAAGCCGCGAAGTCGAGTCACGATTTGATTTTCGTAATGTTGAAGCCACCTTTGAGCTGAATGAAACCAGTAAAACCATCAAGGTGCTGAGTGAGTCTGATTTCCAGGTCAATCAATTATTAGATATTTTACGCGCGAAGCTGCTCAAGCGCGGCATTGAGGGAAGTTCGCTCGACGTACCAGAAACCTTTGTACATAGCGGAAAAACCTGGTTTGTCGAAGCTAAGCTGAAACAGGGTATTGAGAGCGCAATACAGAAGAAAATCGTTAAATTGATTAAAGACAGCAAGCTAAAAGTACAAACGCAGATTCAGGGCGAAGAAATTCGTGTCACAGGTAAATCCCGTGACGATTTGCAGTCGGTAATGGCGTTGGTGCGTAGTGGCGATCTTGGCCAGCCATTCCAGTTCAAAAACTTCCGCGATTAACACGCAAAGCCCGATGGCGCAACGCCATTCGGGCATTGCGCTGATGTCGATGCCGGAGAAGGCTTAAGCCGCTCTCCGGCAAATCTAGATTTCATTACTGATCCCTTCCGTCCTGCTTTGTAATCCTTCAACAAAGTATTCAGCATATTTTTTCATGACCAACGCCAGGTTAGTTTTGCTAATTAATTTCTCAAATTGAACCTCAAAACGATGAATTCATACTTACATGATAAAACATGAGAGTGAATAAACCCCAGAAGAAGAGGGGCATACAGCGTTGATCTCAATCATGAAATAAGGAAAGTTGATTATGCACGGAACGAATTCACTTTTTGTTCATTATTTTAATCGGTGAAACTGTAACGGAGTAAGGATACGGCGTTGTGTGTGCCATTATTTATTACGCATCGCTAAAAAAATTTTGAATTGGTTTAGCAGGCGAGATGAGAACTGATGAACTAACAGCGTTGAAACGAGTCGTTACGCTCGATGCGTGGACAGGGGATGTCTCATATTTTGTATGAATTGAATCAATTTTCTTTGTTCCATGTAGGTATATGCATTCGGCGTAGGCGAGCGCAAAAATACATTTTTAATATATTTAAAAATAATTTATTGAATAGAACTGCATATAACATTTGATGAGTTTACGTGCTTTTCACAGGGATTTTGTATGCATGATGCGTACTTAAAATAGTCAGGGTGAATATTGCTGCATTAGCGCAGATTATTCCTTCTGGCTGCACTCAATCAATACTATCTTAGAAAGGTTCATATGAAATACCACGAAAACAAAAAAAGGTCAGTGAAATTAAACCCGATTGCAGCGTCATTATTACTACTGATGCCCGTAATGGCGCAGGCGGAAATTTCTATTAAAAATGGCAGCGTTACTGAAGCTTCCAATGGCGTGCCGGTTGTTAATATCGCCAAAGCGAACAGCAATGGCCTTTCGCATAACGTATATGACACGCTGAATGTTGGTGCCGAGGGCGTTATTTTTAATAACGCGACAAGCGCAGCACAGTCCGTGCTGGCAGGGCAGATTGCGGCCAACCCGAACCTTACGGATGGCAGCGCAATGGTTATTCTTAACGAAGTAACTTCAACAAATGCCAGTACCATTAATGGCATGATGGAAGTTGCTGGTGATTCCGCTCACTTAATCATTGCCAACCCTAATGGCATTACGACTCAGGGAGGCGGGTTCATCAACGCTGAAAAAGGGACATTGACGACTGGCACGCCAAAGATCGGTGATGATGGGCTGCTAAATGGCTATTCGGTTAATGGCGGAACGATTACGGTAAGTGGATTTCAGAGCGACTCGCCGACCGAAATCCTCGCGCGCAGTATCGTGGTGAATGGCGCTCTTTCTGCGAGTGAACTTAATGTCGTCGCTGGCAATAATGCCCTTAATACTGAGGGGGTGGTGACGGGTACCGTGACTGCTACTGGCAATGCTAGCAGCTATGGCGTGGATGTATCAAAGTTAGGCGGAATGTACGCGAATAAGATTAACCTCGTCAGTACTGAAACTGGGGTTGGCGTGCGAAACCAGGGGACGATTGCAGGTGGCGATAGCGGTATAAAGCTTACCAGCAATGGGAAGTTGGTTAATAAAAACGCAGCTATCCAGTCTAGTGGCGATATCACCCTGAACACCAACGGTGTTTTAGAAAATAGCGCAGGGAAAATCAACAGCGATAAAATGATCGCTATTGATACTGCGGGTAATAAAGTTAGTAATATCAACGGTGGTAATATTTTAGCAACCACGAATAACTATATTACCAGCGGTGAATTCGATAATAGTAATGGTAAACTGGCTGCTGGACAAACGCTGGCTGTCAATACCAGTGGTAATACTTTTACCAATACCGGAAAAGCTAAAACGGCGGGTATTGAGGCGGGTGTCGTTGCAATAGAATCAGGTGATTTTAATAATAACAACGGTCAGATTCATGCTGGCTATGTTGGCCTGAAAAATACATCGTTAACCAATAATGGTGGAACTATTGATTCAACGGGCAATGTCGAAGTTGAAAGTACTGGAAACATTGAAAACGTAACTGGTTTGATCCGTTCCAGTGCTGGTGCTGTAAAATTAACGACAACGAAAGCAGTTAAAAACAACGACAACAAATCGGCTGATACCACGGGCGGTGAATCCTTGGGCATCGTCTCAGGTAATGGCATCGAGATTGCTGCTGACTACTTATTCAACTGGGCTGGCGAAATTGCCTCAGATGGTGATGTAAATATCAAAACGACCCGTGATATCGATAACTACATGGGTAAAATTGAAAGCAGTAAGACTGTTTCAATTACTGGTCGCGACATCAATACCAGCCAATCCGGTATTAACGGAGGAGATGGTGTAAATATCGATCTCGATAATTACTACAGCCGCTTGGGGGTGATAACTTCAGTAAACGGTGATGTTACTATCAAAGCCAACACCGTGAGCACAGACAGTTCAGTCATTAAAGCTAAAAATATCAGTATCGATTCCGGAGCTGATATCGATGCTAAATATACTATGATGGTTGCTGATCAAAAACTAGCGCTTAATGCGGCAGGCAAAATCACCAGCACCGATAGCGACAAGTTCGGTTTCTATGTTGGCCAATATTTCGGTTATGGAAACCAACAAGGTGGTTTAATTGGTGGTGAGGGTGTTGATATTACGGCGAAAAGCCTGAATAACGAATCCGGTCGTATCATTGCGCAAACCGGTGATGTAAATATTAACCTGACTGGCGATCTTGCCAGTAACAAAGGGCAGATTGTTGCGAATTCAGGAAAAATGACGATTGCAGCGAAGAGAATTGCCGCTGATTATGCAACAATCTACAGCTCAGGCAACATGAAGATTGATGCCAGTGGATTATCGTCCAAAGCAAGTGGCTCTATTGCAAAAAACACGGCTACCGGTATCATCTCTTCTGATAGCGATGTATTGATTAATATTAATGGAGATTATAATAATACCGGCTGGGTAAACGCCAAAGGTAATATGACGGTAAATGCTTCTGGTTATCTGACTAATAACCATGCATTTAGTGCTGATGGTGATTTGAACCTGACGGGGAAAACCATTACTAATAACAGTGATATTGCTGCTGGAAATACCCTTAATATTTCTACAGCAAATGACCTGACCAATAATCTTGGCGCGAACATTTCGGCTAAAACAACTAACGTCACCGCTAAAAATATCTCTAACTGGGCTAATTTAGTTGCTGACAGCGAATTGAACGTCACGGCAAGTAATAACATTTACAATTACGGTAATCTATATACCAATGGTAAAGCTGTTATTAATGCCAAGAAAATAGTCAATACTGGTTTTTGGGCTGTATTAGGTGGTGCGCAAGGATTTCAGACTACTGCTAATATTGTAAACATTTTTGGTACCGTGGTCGGTAAATAAATCAGGTAGCAGGTGAAAGCAGTAAGGGATTACTGCTTTCACATTATCAGGATATGAAATGGATATTCGACATACATTAATTATTACTTCTCTTTTTTTGGTTGCGCTTCCTGTGGCTGCTGCTGATGTTCAGTTAGGTCGTCTTATAAAAGAACAGCAAAGTAACGATAATGCGTCCTTACAAGACAGAAAAATAGAGCAGAAAGATGTATATTCTGATGCCACAACAAAGAAACATGCTGATAGCACATTCCCGCAAGAAACACCTTGTTTTCAGATCAATGAATTGATTCTTAGTGATGATTTTTTAGATAATAATGAAATAAAGAAAATAAAAAATCAGGTAGTTGGTCAATGTCTCGGAATGAATGGGCTCAAAAAGGCTGCGGTGCTGTTCCAGGATTATTATATAAACGCAGGGTATATTACTACCAGAGTTGAAATTCCAACTCAGGATTTATCAACGAAAAAATTAAAACTGACAGTAGTGCCTGGAAGAATTTCAGAGATCGTTGTTGCTGGAAATGATATAAGCAAGTGGATTTTACCTTTTTCAGATGGCGATATTCTGAACATCCGAGATCTAGAACAAGGCCTGGAAAACATACAGAGAACCCCTGAGGTGGATGTAAAGATCAACATTCTGCCAGGTTCCGAAAATGGTTCGAGCAAAGTAGTAATAAATACGCAGCGCAAAAAAAAATGGAGCTTAAGGGCTTCCTATAATAACTTCGGCGATCAGGGTACTGGTAGTGAACTTATCGGTGGAACAAGTTATTTATATAATGTCACAGGCTTGAGTGACCTTTTTTATCTTGCAGGGACAGGTAGCCAAACGGGTGGCTATAAGAACGTGAGTACTTATTATAGTGTGCCATTCGGTTATTATGATCTTAGTCTCTATTATAGTAAAAGTAAATCCCATCAAGGCATCGATATTGGTGCATATACTTTTGACTATATTGGCAAGACAGAATACTTCAGTCTTAAAGGCAATAGAATGCTATACCGCAATGTGAACTCAAAATTGTCTGCAAGCGCTGAACTGATCAGACGTAAGTATGACTACACATTGGGTGGGACAGAACTGGTATTGCAAAAGCGTGATATGGGTAATGTACGGTTAGGCGTAAATTATAAGAGAAACTTTACCGGGGCTGCACTGGACTCCACGGTAACCTGGCAGCGGTTTACCAAGGCGTTTGGCGGTACCGATACACCTGATATGCGCACTGGCACTGTTAGTAAAGAAAGTCAAATTGTGAACCTTAATGTGAATTACGTGAAATGGTTAACAATGTTGCCAGTTAACGCCTATTATGAACTTAATTTTGGCGCCCAGTATTCACCGGATAATTTGACGTTACAGGATCAGTTCACGATAGGCGATCGTTGGAGTGTGCGTGGTTTTCAAAATAGTGATGGGATCTATGGCAATAAAGGTTTCTTTTTACAGAACACGCTAAATGCAGTGACGGGTTATAAAGGTCTCATACCCTATATCGGTGCAGATTACGGTCAAATAATTGGTAAGTTACCTTCACAGAACCTTAGTGGCAAAAAAATAATGGGTGGTATTTTAGGTGTCAAAGGGGCTGTCAGAGCTCTGGAATATGATGCTTCGGTATCAGCCCCTTTTATCTATCCTAATAATTTGGATGTCGATGAATATAAATTAAATTTCAACTTTGCGTACCAGATTTAATTCATTGGGGGATGTGCAATGCGTATTGGTACAGATATTGTTGAAGTGGCAAGAATAGAAAAAGCCATTGCCAATGATAAGTCAGGGTTTCTTCATCGAGTATTTACGGAGAATGAGATCAAAGATATTGATTTTCCTTTCCCTAATTATGAGAGGGCATCAGGGTTTTGGGCTGCTAAGGAGTCCCTGGTAAAAGCCATAGGGTATGGATTTAGTCAGGGGATCCGTTTCCATGACATTGAGGTCGTTCATGATGAACATGGAAAACCTGAATTCATATTGTCAGGGAGTGTTAAGGAGATTCTAAATAATCAACAAATTATGAATATATCATTGAGTATTTCACACTGCCGGACATATGCGATAGCCGCAACCATAATCTATTAATAAAGGCATTCATGTAAAATGTATAAGTATAGCGATCTTGTAAATAAAAAGGTGCTGATTACTGGTGCCAGCGGCGACATAGGTCTTGCAATTTGCGAGAAATTTCTTGAGCAAAAATGCACGGTATATGCGTTGTATAAATCAAATGTCGAGCCTTTGATTGCTCTGAAAGGAAACCATGCTAATGGCAACTTACTTAATATTTTGCCATGTGATCTCACAAGCCAGAAAGAAGTGACTGCGTTGTGTGAGCGCTTGACTGTCGAAGCCGGAAGACTGGACGTGCTGGTGAATAATACGGGTATTGTTAAGGATAGCCTCTTTGCATCAATGACCTTTGATGATTTTTATTCTGTCATTAGCATTAATTTACTTAGCCTGTTCCGGTTAACGAAGGAAGCATTAATGCTATTACGTTCAGCGGAAAATCCAGTTGTTATTAATGTCGCATCGGTGGCTGCTCTTGTACCAAGCGTTGGTCAGGCAAACTATAGCGCATCAAAAGGTGCAATATTAAGTTTTACCAGGACACTTGCCGCTGAGCTGGCGCCGCGGGGAGTACGCGTTAATGCGGTCGCGCCGGGGATGATTGAATCTAAAATGGCGAAGAAGGTTCCACGTACAGTTGTTCGTGAAGTGACTAACTCAATTCCATTAAAACGACTCGGAAAATGTGACGAGGTGGCCAACGTTATTGTTTATTTAAGTTCTTCAGCATCTAGCTATATCATAGGGCAAACCATCGTCGTCGATGGTGGCATGGTAATGCGGTGATATATGTCTAAGTATTCAATACCACCAAAAATTTTTCTTGCTATGGGCGGCTGGCGTCAACCTTTACTCATGGTAGATAAAATAGTCGATTTTAAATACGGAGAGAATGGCTTCATCAAAGTTATAAAACATGTAACTTATAATGATCCTTATCTGCTTGGACATTTTCCGGAAGATCCCATTATGCCAGGAGCGATCATTTCTGAGATATTTGGCCAGGCAAGCGAGTATTATTCTTTTCTCACTGATATCTGTGATATTTATCAACAACACTCGGGTAAAGAACTTAGGTCATTGCGTGATATCCATGCTTATATCAAGCATCCGGATATGTTGAGCATAATACATACAAGGCGTGCTGCGGTGCGTGGAGTGTTAGCATCACAGAATTTGAAATTTAAAGAAACGGCTTACCCGGGAGATACGATTGAAGTGGTAAGCAAGCTCTCATTTTCTGACGATAGTGGGTTTAAACATTATTTAGTTACAGCTAATGTTGGCAAGAAAATTATTAGCCAGGGCGTCATTATTAACTTTAGAGAAATCATTTAATTATCCAAGGAGTCCGGTGTGACAAACATCCATGATGAAATTGATGAAAGAAAAAAAATGATCATTACGATTAAAAACGAAATTATTCAACGCCTGAATGTCCAGCGTGAGGCTCATCAAATAGATGATGATACGCCCTTGTTTGGCAATGGCTTGAAACTTGACTCTGTCGATGCAACGGAGATTATCGTTATGCTTGATAAAACCTTCAACATCCAGGTCTCAGAAGGCGATGATCCAGCCTATATGCGCAGCATAAATAATCTGGCATCTTTCATTCTAAAGAAAAAAACATCCTGAATTGATAAGGTTATATTGAAGGGTATTTTATGAAGTTACTTTCTGATCTCCATTTTAACAACAATGCGGTTATGGGTATCTATAATCACCAATGCGTACCTTCTTCATATCATGATATTTATGAAGAGTATAAAGCTGTGCGTGAAAATGTCTTGCTGATAGATTATTCTCATATGTCCATTACCAGTGTGATGGGGGAGGATGCATGGGCGCTTGTAAACTATTTGGTCTCTGCTGATGTATCGATCATCCGTGATGAGCAGGGTATTTACTCTTTGCTGCTTAACGCTGATGGAACTATTCGCGGTGATGCTTATGTTCTGTGCGCCGCTGAAGGCTATTATATTCTATCCGAGAATCTGACTGCACAAGAAGTGATAAATGTCCTGAATGAAATCCTTGTTAAGGCGGATGATTTAGATATTCAGGAGATTCCAGAAATAAAATCGATGGGAGAGGATGACTGGGGCGTCATTATGCTGGAAGGGCCTTATGCCTGGGAAGTAATGGCAGAGGTTTATGGTTTTGATATCATTGGCCTACCTTACTATGAATATATGAATACCAATGATGGACTTATGGTTTTTCGTTGTGGGAAACATGGCGAATTCGCATATCAATTGATTGGTGCACAAGCAACGCTTGTCACCATGTGGATGAAGTTACAAGAAATAGGCGCCAGGTATTCGCTGAAAACCGGTGGCTTAGAATATCAACGTCTGGTGAGAATTGAAAATACAGGATGGGATGAAAGTATTTACCCTCGCTATTCTACAAATCCGGTGGAACTGCAAATGCAGTGGGCTATCCAGTATGATAAAGAGGACTTTATTGGTAAGAGTGCAGTCGTGGAGTTATCGCGAAATGGCGCACAACGTAAGCTTATTGGGATCTCTCCATGCGATGAATGTTGTCAGATCGATTCAGATGATCTTGTGATGGTTAATGGACAACAGGTAGGGGTTATTATTAATGCAACATATTCGCCGGCCAGGCAAGCATGGATTGCGTTGGCCCTTATTGATGAATGTTATGCGTTAGCCGATATTTCAGGTTTTAGCCTTAAAACCGCAAATGGTGAAATCGCTGCGAAAACACAGAACTTACCCTTTATTTATAACTTGAGTTTGTTGGTTAATCCCACAACGCATAGCTTTGTTGATGCTTCGAAAGCAAAGAGCGCGTTTGCCACGGTATAACGTTTAGCGATGACAATATTATATCCAGCATCGGTCGGTAGAAAATAACAATCGGGATAAAGCATAATATTATGAAAACTAGTAGAAAAAGAGTGGTTATTACCGGTATGGGGATTTTGTCGTCTCTGGCTGACAACATCGCAGACTTCAGGCAAGCGCTGCTGGAGAAAAAAAATGGCATCGCTGATAGTGCGCGTTTCTCTAAATGGTTTGCAAACGCCCGTGCGGCTGAAATGCTGCATCAAATTCATTGTCCCGAATTATCGAAAGAGGTTGTCTCATCGCTAGATAATGCTGCACTTTGGGCCTACAAAGTTGGTAAGGAAGCACTAGAGCAGGCAGAACTGGCGACCCATCGGGAGTGCCTGGAACAGATGGGGCTGATTGTAGGCGTTTCTTCTGCAGGCACTGAAGCATTCCTTCCGTTATTTGAGCAGCATATTCAGGACTTTTCGTTACGGAAGGCTCTTTTTTCAGGCAGCTTTTCATCGTGTTGTTCCAGCGCATCTACGTTATTAGGCCTGAAAGGAGGCGTGGAACTCGTTGCAACGGCTTGTACGGCAAGCCCGAACGCCGTCGGCATGGCTTTTGATTACATCCAAAACGGCAAAAGCAAGGCTATGCTGGCTATTGGAACAGAACCTATTTATTTACCCACCTTTGCCGGTTTTTATGCCCTGAACGTTATGCACCCGCAATCGTGTTCGCCATTTTCGGGGCATTCAGGTATGTCTATTGGCGAAGGCGCAGGGGCAATAGTCCTGGAAGAGTATGAGCATGCGGTCGCGCGTGGTGCGACGATTCTCGGCGAAATTCTCTCGTACGCCACCTCGTGTGATGCATACCATGAAACGGGGCCCGACCCGCGCGCTAGCGGCGCAGTGCAGGTCATGCAGAAAGCCATGGCGAATGCAGGTATCAAACCTGAGCAAATTGATTACGTTAATGCGCATGGTACGGGAACGCAGGCTAATGACCAAATAGAAACTCTGGCGATGAAGAAAGTTTTCTCTGGCGCCGAAAATATATTGATCAGTTCTACTAAATCGTATTTTGGCCACAATATTGGCGCCGCCGGTATTGTCGAGCTCATCGCTTGTTTAGTTACCCTTCCGCAGAAGCATGTTCTGCCAACGTTGAATTTTTCGCAGCCGCGCCCTAACTGCGATCTGGACTACGTCGCGAATGAGTTTCGTCACAAAGATATCAATATCTTTATGAAGAATAACTACGCATTCGGCGGTAATAATTGCTGCATGATTGTCAGTACCAAGCCGTGTTCAGTTCCTCTTACCGCCTATGATGCCAAACGTGTTGTTATAACTGGGATAGGTGCCGTATCGGCTATTGGACATACGCTTAATGAAATTCTTCGCTATATCCATGAAGATGCCAGGTCGCTGGAGTTGAGCGGCGTAGTATTTCCTGATGACACGCTTGAAGAGGCTAAAGCGCTGTTGGATGTTGTAGAAAAAACTAATCAGTTTGCGGAAATATTTGGCGAAGAATATCGAGAAACGGCCTACCGACAGCCGGAGTCAGAAAAGCACTTTAAAACTTACCAGGTGAAAGGCCTCGAACCACGTAAACATTTACGCCGCTATGACCCACGCAAGGCAACGCGCGGCGGTACGTTTGCGCTGATTGCACTTTCAGAAGCGCTGAATAGGGCGAAACGCAAGATTAAACGTGACGGAGAGGAGCTGGGCATGGTTCTGGGAATGGCCCGTGGACCGCAAGAAACTACCTATAAGTATTTACAAAGTTTAAAGCCCGATCCGCGCAAAGTACGTACTTCAGAGTTTCCTGGTTCGCTGATGAACTCGATGACGACATTCTGTGGGATTTCGGAAGGTATAAAGGGATATACGACTACGTTAGCGACCGGTGAAAACGCCGCGCTTGGCGCATTGACTTATGGCTATGAAATTGTTCGCCAGCAACTACAGCCACAGGTCATTGTTGGTGGGGCTGATGAATATTTTCCATCGATGTCCCTGTATATGGATGCGGTGACCAACAAGATTCATATGACGTCAAATGTCGCTGATTATCAGATATATGCCAAAGAGGAACATGGATATGTTCCTGGTGAAGGGGCCTGTATGCTGTTATTGGAAGACGCGCGTGCAGCAGCTACCCGTGGCGCTGAAATATTGGGAGAAATTGCAGGTTATGGTAAGTCATGCAGTAATTCCTACTTTGATGCGACGCAGATTGAGGAAAAATCTACCGCAATGTCGCTGGCGATCGCTCGCGCGCTTGCCGATGCGGGTATTACCGCAAAAGAGATTGATTTAGTGTGTGGAACTAGTAGTGGCAGCGAAGTTAGCTCAATCATAGAAATTAATGCAATCTATGATTCATTCCATAGCCATAATCCACATGTTCCAGTGGTGAATTATAACGCATTTTTTGGCTTTGTTGCTTCGTCTGCAGGGCTTTTAAACCTGGCGGTGATTCTTGATTGTATTCAAAGACAATCGGTTCCTGCTATTCCATATACACAAAACTTTGCCGACGCAAGAATTAACTTTGTAAAGAAAACACGAGAAATAGCTATCAAATACGCGCTTTTAATTGGCGCTACAGAAGGCGGGAATTATTACGCTATCGTGATTAAAGGATAACAAGGTGAGCGGGAGAGCTATTATTTCTGGCTTCAGTGTATCCTTGCCATATGCTGAGAATAGTTCGCTGTTAATTCGAAATCTGCAGCAAGGAAAACGGGTACATTTGTCGCCATGGTTTATATCAGATAACCAGGCTAGAGAATGTGGATTTGCAGAGAATATATTCATTGCGAAACTACAACGAGAAAACGATAGCGCTTTTGAACTGGTGTACAAACTCATTGATGACGCCTTACTACAGGCTGGTCTTAGTAATGACAGCCTGAAAGGCAACAGAGTTAGAGTATATATTACCGGAATAGGCCCTCGTGTTGATGTTATGGATTACAGGAATTTTTATAATTACAATGATATGGAAGATGTTTCGGTAACATCTTCAATTAAAAATCTTTCTGTAAAAAATATGTCGCAGGATAATGTTTCTTATACGCTGGGGCTAAAGTATGAGTTGCAATATTTGCCGCCAAATATGAACTGTACAAGTAACTCATCATTGACGGCTATTCATTTGGTTACCAGGGCAATAGAGAGTGGAGGTATTGACCTCGGGCTTGTTATTAATATTTCAAAAATTAAATATCAGGATCTTGTATTCCTTGCAAGCCAGGGAATGTTGGACAGTAAAATTGTCCAGCCCTTCGGGGTAAACAGCAATGGTGTGCATTTTGCCGAAGGCTATAGCGTTATGTTACTGGAAAGTCAACAACACCGAATGATGCGCGGAAAAAGTCCGGGAGTATGTATTACTTCGGCATATAAGCAAATTAATGCTAGTCGAAGTAATGATGCATCCTGGCAAAGCACCAGCATTTTGAAGTTGATTCATTCATTATTAAATGATGCTGGGGTGAGAAAAGAAGACCTTTGTGGATTCATCCCTCACGGTAATGGAACCTCATCCAGTGATAAAGTTGAAGCAAAAGCGATCGCTATGTTTGCTGGTGAAACCCCGCTTCCCGTATTGGCCTATAAAGGACAAGTTGGTTATACCGCAACGGGATCTGGGGTGATAGACCTAATTATTGGCTATCATTTACTGCTCACGAATGAATTGATTTTTCCTGTTATCAATGACGAAATCATAGATGATGTCGCTTGCCATATCTCCGTAGAAGGAGGTGTGAGGAAGCATGAAAAAAACCATCTTCTGAAGACCGGGTTAGGCGTCGATGGTTCAGTTGTTGCGTTATTAATGACAAATTTGAATATGAGTTGTGGTTGATATGAATAGTAAGATGTATTTGTCTTCATATTCATTTCTTGAACCTGAAGAACCGTTTAATTTATATTATCCAAACTGGTTAAATGTATGGGAGTCGCATTCATTCAATACCGCGCTCAAGGCAACGGGAGCGAATGGTTGGCGATTTAAACGCTTTGGCACACGTGCCGAAATATATAATCGTGAAATCACAAGGCGACCAGATCATATACCCTATATTAATGCCATGGAAAGAGTGTCGGACGATGCTCTACATAGCTTATCAGCAAAAGAACGGATGCTACTCCTGAAATCACGAACCGCCTTTATCTATATTGATTCATGGGGGGAGTCAGGCGTTTTTGAATACAATATAAGTAGCCTTAACTTATCCACTATTGATACTTTACCTAAGAATTTGATTAAGAAATTTTCTATCAACAACGTGACCTGTAAAATACGAGGTGAAAACTATGCTCTATTTCAGGCAATGGCATTGACACAGGATTATCTTGCTTGGGATGTATTTGATTTTGTCGTTATCTGCGGAGGTTACCGTGCGGTGCCGTTGTTGGCTTTTACCGCAGAAAGCCTTAGCCAAGGCGAAAGGAAAAAATATCATAAGCATGTTCCTGGCGTGAATGTGTCAATTGAAAGAGTGGGCTGCTTTATATTCAGTAGAAGAGAAAGTCATATGAGAGTGAACTGTGGTCCATATATATCTAATGGTGTAGACCGCTTGTTTGTATCACAATCAGAAAAAAATAATGATATTGACTTGGTTGCCTATGCCGGTGGTATCAATAAATTAATACCACCTTCTAACAAAGGAGTCGATCTCATTACTCGTTATGGTTGTAGCGGCTGCATGACCCCTGCTTTGAGCTGGCAATACATTGCACACCACGCTTTGCATAATGGCTGTCTTCGAACCGTTATCCCTGGGGCAGTCGGTGGCTATGCTTATTTTGATACCTGGTACGAATAGAAGGCCCTATGCGCAGCAATATAACAGAATTACCTGATATATCTCTGTACGGTATACATAAATCTTATGGTCCTCAGGATAACATTACTATTGCACTGAATGATATTAATCTGGATATTGTAAGAGGTGAGTTCGTAGCATTATGTGGCCCTTCGGGAAGCGGTAAGAGTACCTTGCTTAATATACTTTCAGGTATTGATAAACCAACGGCAGGTAATGTTTTTTTTCTTGGCAAAAATCTAAATGCGCTGTCTGAAAAGAATTTGGCGCGACTTCGTAGTCATCATTTAGGGTTTATTTTTCAGTTTTTCAATTTAGTCCCGGTACTAAGTGTTTTTGATAATGTTTTTTATCCCCTGATGCTAAATGGGCATTTCAATGCAAAAGAGGCGAAAGCACGGAGTCTACATTTCCTCGATAGTGTGGGCTTAGCCCACTTAGTTGGGCGAAAGCCAGGCCAATTATCAGGCGGACAACAACAGCGGGTCGCGATAGCAAGGGCGTTAGCGCATAGTCCTGAAGTCGTTGTTGCCGACGAACCGACCGGAAATTTGGATCTGGCCACTGGAGAAGCGATTCTTGACCTGCTGCTTGACATTAATCGGCGCACAGAGACGACGTTTATTATCTCCACTCATTCGACTCAACTACAAGAGCGAGCTCGTCGGAGAGTGGAAATTAAAGATGGAGCAATAATATATGATTCAGCGAAGCAATCTTTGTAGAGTTTTGCTTCTGTGTTTAACCACGGTTATATTTTCAGCATTCGCTGAATCGATACCCACACCTGTTTCGGATCGTGTTTTACAGGATGGGTTACCAGGTGAGCCAAAAGCATTAGCATCGGTCACAGCAAATTTGCTTAAAGAATATGAACGCACTAATAACGTTGGCGTGCTGATCTTTTATTCATGGGGGATGCTGCGGCAAGCAGCTTATTACCTGAGTGTTAATGATCTGATTCACGCCTCTGAATATGCAAAGACAGGATTCTTCTATATGGATGAGTCGGTAGATGTCAATGAAGATAATTTGCTAATCAGATATTTGCGTGCGCGTGTTGATGCCTGGCTTCCGGGTAATTTGGGGCGCTGCGTGATTACGATTGAAGATACCGACTTGCTGATGAGGAATAGAGATAAATTCAGCGTCGAGATTGTTCGGAAGATTAACGAGATGCGTTTACGAGCTCTCCATCAGTGCCATAGCAAACCACAAGAAGAACAATTCCTTCAGTATCTGAGAAGCGTAGGGCAAAACCTTAAAATCGATTATGCAAATAACAATCCGCCTGCGTGGGAAATGGCTGAAGTCGTGCAGGTTATTGTTCCGGTTATTAAAGGTGATTAAATGTCAAGGGATGTGATATTCATTAATGGTATTGTGGCGTTGTTATTGCTATTTGTAGTTTATAATATCATCTTCAACTATGGTGATGCTAAATTTTCATTCCTTAATTTGCTACGGCATCAGCGTAGAACCCTTTCTACTATTTTTGCAATTGTTTTAGGTGGTGGCGCTATATTTCTATATGGCGGTTTTATCAAATACTCTTTTTGGATACTCAAGGAGCAGACGATACGAACTAATGTTGGCCATGTGCAAATTTATAATAAATCCTACTTTGAAACGGCTAATAAGAATAAAAGCCTTATTTCTGACTACATTTCACTAAAGCATAATATATTACAAAATGCCTATTTTTCTAATGCAATTTCGACAATTTCAGGTCAGCTAGAGTTTAGTGGGATTATATCTCACTACGAAAGCGAAACGTCAAATTATTTTTCGGCGCAAGGCATTGAACCATTACCATCTCTGAAGCTAGGAGCATTTGATAAGATAGTCTTTGGAAGCGATTTATCTCGCGTAAAACATAATGAAATTACCATCGGAAGCGGTTTGGCCAAAACACTTGATAGCCACTATGGTGACTGGCTCGATATCCTGGCGGTAAATGTGGCAGGAGGACAGGGCGCTATATCAGTCAAACTCCGTGGCATCTTTGAGTCGGGAATTAAGGATTATGATGATGTTGCACTAAAGATACCTCTTGATACCGCTCAGCGAATCATGGGTACGAATGGCGTCAGTAAAATAGTTATCTTATTAAAACATGATGATGTAGCGCCATTTGTTATTAAAATGAGAGAGTTTATCGCTCAACAGAATTTACCCCTTATCGTTAAGGACTGGAAGGAAAGCTCTATTTTTTACCAGCAAGTTGAAGGCATGCTTTCGGGTATCTATTTTTTTATTAAAGTCATAGTAGCACTTATTGTGATATTTATGATCGGTAATTCAATGACCATGAATATCGTTGAGCGGACTAAAGAGATCACGACACTACGAGCCATCGGTTTACAGTCCAGTCGTGTTACGCTTTTATTCTGGTTGGAAGGTATATATATAGGCATTTTGGGGGCAATCGGTAGCCTTGCTTTTGGTTATACCATTGCTGCGATTATTAATATTTCCGGCATTGCAATGCCTCCTTCTCCAGGGCAGTCAGTTGGATATACTGCATTTATTAAAAGCAATGACGCAGAGTTAATTTGGTTTACCTTGATGTTGCCAATTTTAACGTCAGCCCTGGCTTCTATCATTCCTGCATATCGTGCATCGCGGCTTAATATTACAGATGCATTTAAATCTTCATAGAGGGCAGTATGAGAATTGGCATGTGGTATTTATTATATTTGGCAGTATTACTGCATTCAGCTGCGGTGCAAGCGACAAAAATTGATCAGCAGGCTCTGGAGATTATTCGCAGGGCGGATGAAGTTCGTTCACCAAATGAACCTTTCCGCTATGAAGTGACCGTGTTGGAGTTTAAAGAGGGAGTGGATGAACCTGAAAATAAACAATCTCTTGATATTTCAATGCGATTTATTAAGCCGAAAAATGGTATTAAAGCTGATGCTCGTTCACTGATACGCTTTACTTATCCTCCGCGAGAGAAAGGTAAAATCATGTTATCTGATTGGTATGATTTATGGTTTTATACACCTGAGCTTCGAAGGCCAGTTCCCATTTCGCGTTCACAACGCTTAATAGGCCAGATCTCTAATGGTGATGTTATCGTAACGAACTTCGAATATGCCTATGATTCGACGCTGGAGGGTGAGGAGCCTTGTGGTGATAAAATCTGCTATCGGTTGTCTCTTATTCGTAAATCTGAGGCCGTTACTTATCCAAAAGTGATTTATCTGGTAGAAAAAAACGCCGAGTATCGACCATTTAAGGCATCATATTACTCACTTGATAATCAATTACTCAAGAGTGTTTTGTATAAAAACTATCAAATGGTATTGGGAATGTACCGGCCAACAGAAATTATTGTGCAGAATGCTCGGTATGAAAAGGGATATTCTGTCATGAAGTATAGTAATGTTCGCCTTGAGTCATTACCAGAATTTCACTTCACGAAGGAGTTCATTCAGAGGGAAGCAAAGTGAAATTGCTTCGGGCCGTATTACTATCAATTCTAACATTAATACCGTTGTTGGGGATGGCAGATTGTCTTACCGCGGATGAAATACAACAAAATGGTCAATTGGTTTTGATAGGGCAAACATCCTTTACACATAAAAATGAGTCTCTATGGCGTATCAGTGGATCTAACCCGTATACCACTGATAACGCCTATAATAATATTTCACTTAACGTCTCTAGCTCTTGCGATATTATTGATAATGTGTTGGCTGTGGATTTTTCATTATATGGCTTTGGATATCATCCGATGAACGAGGTGGGGCTTTTCGAAGAAGATGATAGTCGCTCTAAAATATTAATCGATAGGCTAACGCTGAACGCAACATTATCTGAAAACGTCAGTCTCGAAGGAGGAAAACTTAGACCGCATTCCGGCGCTTTTCATTTAAGATCGCCTGCAGCATTGTTGACGACTTATTATGCCGGATTGAAACCTACCAGAATATTCGACCCTGGATTTAACTCCACCTATAATGAGCCGTTTTGGGGAGGGCGGATCTCAGAAGAGTTCCGCGATTATGCATTCTCGTTTACCATCATACCCAAATTGGCGAGTATTGATGAATATTATGAGTCATCCAGCAACTGGACGGCCAATCAACGGGGCAACAGCAGTGAGTATTATTTATTAAGTTACTCCGATTATCGACTTGCTAATCATCGACTGGCAGCAGATGTGATGCTTGGCGATTCTCCATCGTTGGCCCTCGCGGATAGCTACAATATAACTCCGCAGTTTGTTGTCAACGTAGAGGCGGCTTTACACAAAAATCAACAGTGGCGGCATTTTTCCCGTGAAAAACGAGATGCAGTATTATCTGGGAAATATCCTTCATCGCTTTATGCTCAGGATGATAAAAAAAATTATGAATTAGCCGTTGGCGGCCAGTATACCACTGACCTTTTTACTGTATTAGGTATCGAATACTATTATCAGAGTGAAGGATACTCAAAAGCGGCATGGCGAGAGCAGACCGACTTTATTAAACTATTAAGTAATAAAACTGGCTTATCCAGTTTAGATAAAATATTTGATGATTATAAGTATCTGATGGGGTCAGAAATAAGTAATACAGGAAATAAAGGGATGTTACAAGGACGACATTATATTAATTCGTGGCTAAGTTTACAGAACACAGATCATTCAACTTTTCAGCCCTATCTGGTGATGAACTTAGTTGATGGTAGTGCATTAATTGGCACTCATTATATCAAGCCGGTAAAAGGGTTGGGCGAACGGGTAGAGATTTATTCGGGGTTTTATAGTGCATTAGGTCATCGTGATTCTGAGTTTGCACTTTTTGGCGAGACCCTCGGAATTTATGTTGGATTTAAATACTATTTATAAGGATATATTGTCTATGACTAAGTTATCAGAGCAACCATTGGTGCTTATTTTCGCCGGTCAGGGAAATCCTGTCATTGGAATGGGAGCAGATTTATGGGATCTTAACGCAACCACCAGACAAATCTGGGATTGCGCTAGTGATGTAACAGGGTTGGATCTTCGTCGGTTATGTTTGAAAGGGCCAATGAATCGTCTGGTGAAAACGACGACACAGCAGGCAGCGGTGACGGCTATCAACGTTACGCTCTATAGTCTTTATGCTGAGCAATTTTCTGACGCTCACATCGTGGGTTCATGTGGGCATAGTGTTGGTGAATATAGCGCACTCTACGCGGCCGGCGCTTTAACGCTGGAGAATGTGTTCAAACTAATATCAGCGCGCTCAACTATCATGGATGATTTAAGTCATATTCGTAAAGGCGCAATGCTAGCGGTGAGAGGTGCCGATTATCAAACGATAAGCCAGTTGATTAACGATTCCGGAAGTCCGGTTGTGGTGAGTTGTGATAATAGTCCCTATCAGCAGGTGGTTGGCGGAACGCTGCCAGATTTAAGCGAATTCGCCGGGGTACTTATGGGAGCTGGCCTGGAAACGGTAAAGTTGGGCGTTAGCGGTGCCTGGCACACGCCACTAATGGCTGATGGAGTTCAGCTTATGCGAGATGCCCTGGAGGTGGTGGAAATGGTACGGCCAAATTATCCTGTACTAATGAATGTTACCGGGTGCGAAGAAGGTGACCCTGAGATAATTAAAAACAACTTATCGTTGCATTTGACCCATACCGTACAATGGACAGCATCTATGACTGCTTTTTTACAACACACTCCCGTCGTCAGGTTCGTTGAAATCAGCAATAAAGCGTACCTTGGACAATTACTAAATGATTTCGATGATTTCTCGGCAGAGTATTTTATTCATTGTCGAAAAATATTGGGGGCGTAACGAGGCTAGCATGATTCCGGATTATTTAACTTTTATTCGTCGACAGGATCGTTCGCTTTTACCCTATTTGTACTTTATTTGTACGATGCTGATTGCATTCTACGTGAAAAACAGAGGGTATCTTTTGACCGTGGAAGATGCATTCCCTGTCAGCGCCATTTTTTCGTTAACTATGTTTAGCTTTGTTTATGAACTTAAAGCGTATTGGGCTTACAAATATGCGATAAAAAATATCAACTTTTCTTGGTTTCAGGGAAAAAAGTATTCGCAATGTGAGGCCATACTATGGCATCCGCTTGTTGCTACAACTTGCTGTTTGCTGGGGTGCTATCTGGTTGTGAAGGGATTTCTACTCTTCTTTTCAAGCATTCTCGCGATGGTCTGTATTGTCATCTTTGTGCCGATAATGGTCTATATGATGTGCTGGTTCGCCAGGAATTGTTACGTAAAACAGTTACAGCAGGCAACTGTGTATACGCTTAGATACCGTAATCTCCATCTCTATGCTTGCTTAAATGTTACAGTAACTTTTATGACCAGTTTTCTGGTTATCAGCCCCTTAGTCGCGGATGAAGATTTTTCCTTATCCAATGGTTTTTTTTCTGCAAAGTTGATAGTTGCTATGTTGATTCTTTGTTCAGCGATACTGGCGGTTAATTTGATTTTTGCTCACCCATCCAGGCGTTATACTTTTTTAGGACGGCTTTTTCAGAAAGAGTTTGATGTGAACCTGGCTAAAACTATCCCATTTACCGTAATGTATAGGAAATCGCTGTGGTTGCGGTTAGTTATTTTATTTATTCTTCAACTGTTATGGATCGTAATCTTTAGCCTGTTGCTGAAATTATTAGGGTGGGAAATATATTTTTATGTGTATTTTATTTTTTGCATGATACCGGCAATGGGATACTTTTATTTACATGTTTACTGGCGCTGGCATGATGATTACATGACGGCATGTGATATGTATCTCAGATGTGGCGAAAATAATAAATAACATCAGAAAATATGGCCAGTCAGAAAACTGACTGGCCATATGCTATTTAGCTCTGCAGGGCCTCAACAACACCACCCCAGTCAGTAGCAGCATTATAAACAAAGTTTGACCAAACCCCTGATTCAGCATACAGCAGGGAGTTGATATGGTCAGTTATAATGCTTCCCAGGCTAGATGGCGAACCGCCAAGAATATTAGAAACCAGATCAATAGTGGTTTCCAGAGCGGAGGAGGCCAGAATCATACCTGCGTTAATACCTGCTGCTACCAGGCCCAGCGCTGATTGAACGGTGAAATCAACCAAAGCGCAAGGCAGGTCGATAAGGCCTGCACCAGAGACATATTCCATTTCGTTTGCGGTTAATTCTTTCATTTTTAATTCCATCCTAGATTAATGAATTGTTAATGATGTGCCTATGCACACCGGGCAATATACTAATCAGAGGGTTTTTTATATAATAGTGAATATTTAAATGATCTATTAGTTTTAATGTGAATTAAACTTCACAAAACAGAATTAGAAAAGTACGGGGGCTTATTACGTCAATTCATGTTTGATAAGAGAAGATACCCGAAGGTATCTTCTGTGTTGCCGCGCGTTCAACTTATTGTTTAGAGCATAGAAATGGGGGGCGATTACGAAGTTGCGATAATAGCCTGTTCAACCTCGAAGCGGTTGGTCACTTTGCTGTCGATTTTTATGTAGGCTGAACGTTCTTCAGCGACAATCATGACCTGCTCAACGCCAGGTTTCGACAACAGACGGCGCTGTAGTTCATCATTAATGATGACTTCGTCCGGGATCTCAACTCGGAGACTGCTCACGTAAGGTGGTTCGCTCATCGTACTGGCAACCAGCAGCCATAACATTGCTAGCAGGGCCCCAAGCAGGAACACCGTTTGTGAATCAAAGAAACCATCGACCCAGCCGCCGAGGGCGCCGCCGATGGCCACGCCGATAAACTGGCTGGTAGAGTAAATACCCATTGCCGTGCCTTTATAACCTGCTGGTGATTCCTTGCTAATTAATGAAGGCAACAATGCCTCCAGCAGGTTAAAGGCGAGGAAGAACAGCTGCACGCCCGCGACCAGTTCCCAGAAATAGCCACCTGCTCCCCAGAGCACGATTTCAGCTATCAGTAGAAGAGCGACGCAGAACAGAAACACACGTTTCATCTTGCGCTTCACTTCCGCATAGATGATGAATGGCACCACGGCGACAAAGGAAATGACCATGGTCACCAGGTAAATTTTCCAGTGTTCGGCGGCCGGGAAACCCGCGGCCTCCAGTTGTCCTGGCAGCGCAACAAAAGTCGACATTAGCATGATGTGCAGACACATAATGCCGAAGTTCAGCTTGAGGAGTTTAGGTTCAGCAAGCACTTTGCTGAAGCAGCCCTTTACCATGCCAGATTCACGGTTCAGTACATGATTGTGGCTATTTGGTACTACCCATAGAGTCAGCAAAATACCGAGGCTGGCCAGAATAGCGATCATCCAGAATAGCGCATGCAACCCTAACTGGTGAGTGACAATAGGGCCGAGCACCATAGCGATAGCAAAGGTCACGCCAAAACTGACGCCAATGAAGGCCATGGCTTTGGTACGGTTCTGTTCGCGGGTTAAATCAGAAAGTAGTGCCATGACGGCGGCGGCGATAGCGCCAGAGCCCTGCAGCGCGCGGCCAAGTATAATGCCCCAGATGGAATTGGTCAGCGCGGCGATGATGCTGCCGATAACAAATATCAGCAAACCACCAATAATTAACGGTTTACGGCCAATGCGGTCAGACAGGAGGCCAAACGGGATCTGGAAGACGGCCTGGGCGAGCCCGTAAATGCCAATAGCTAAACCAATCAGCGCTTCACTAGCCCCCTGCAGCGCCATGCCATATGTGGTCAAAACAGGCAGGACCATAAACATGCCGAGCATGCGCAGTGAGAATACGGTCCCTAAACCCCAGGTTGCGCGCAGTTCTCCTGGCGTCATTTTGTTATCGTTCATTACCACCTCAATATAAAAACTGTGACTAGTGTAGTGGGGGGATAAGGACGCGTAAATAAATGTTTGTTTAGCAGATATTACGACTGTGTTGCGTAATAGAAGAAGGGATGAGAACCAGAGGCTAAAAGGGGGCAGAGCGAAATAAAAGATTAAAAACAAAGGAAAGGGCAGAAATGAAATCTGCCCTGATCATTATACCGATTAGGATGCAGCCTGATCCAGGAAGCTATTCCAGTCGGTTGCGGCGTTATTCACGAAAGTGTTCCAGCTACTTCCAGCAGTGGAAACGAAGTTTGCCCAGTTTTCCTGACCGGTGCTGACTACGCTTTCCCAGTTTGTCTGCCCAAGAAGGAACTTGCCAAATTCAATCGCGCTATCGCCGACGAAAGAGGCAAACGCCAGACCGGAGGTCAGCGCAAATGAGGTAAACCCTGCCGCGGAATTAGCGACAAAGCTGGCGAAACCAGTTGCGGCGCTTACCAGGTTGAAACCACCTGAGACAGATTCCATTTCGTTGAATGTTAATTCTTTCATTGTTATTCCTTGCAGTTAAATCCATGTTTTATGTAGGCGTTTGCCTACGAGATAAGGCTAGCACTAACTTCAGTGATGGAGCGAGATAGGCGGCGGTTAGCGATGCTCATTTTTTTCTCAATTTTTAACAGCGTAATAGGTGAAGAAAATGAAGCAAAAGGGGAGGGGAGAGGGCAATTTCTCTAGATAAAAAAGCCCCCGCTTGCGGAGGCTTTTATCATTTCATATAAAGCGTAATCTTATCTGACGTAAGCCAGCAGATTATGTGAATCCGGGACCATGAAATCGACAGACATCATCACCGACAGGGCAGTGATGGCGACGATGGAAAAGACGAACAGCTTACGTGCCCAGACTTTATCATCCGCCACTTTATACCCACGTAATGCCATGCCAAGCCACCAGACGCTGACTGCGGCAGCTACGACCAGATATTTGTATCCGGCATAGCCCCCCAGAGAAAGCATCAGCGTTGCCACGGCAAAGGCCACGATGTACAGCGTGATATGGTTTTTTGCGACGGAGATACCTTTCACCACCGGCAGAACCGGAATATTCGCCGCCTGATAATCCTTAAAACGGAAGATCGCGATGGCGTAGGAGTGAGGCATCTGCCACAGGCTAAAGATCGCCAGTAGAATCGCCGCGCCGCTGTCAAAATCACCGGTAACCGCGCAGTAGCCAATCACCGGCGGCGCAGCGCCGGAGAGAGAGCCAATCAGCGTGCCGTAGACGGAGTGGCGTTTCATGTACAGGCTGTAGACGCCGACATAAACCACGAACCCCATCACGCCCAGCCAGCAAGCCAACGGGTTGGCGCCGAACCACAGCAGCATGAAGCCAGCAATACCCAGCAAGGTGGCGTATACCAGCGATGATTCTGGCGAGATCAGCCCTTTGACCAGCACCCGGTTTTTCGTCCGTTCCATCTTACGATCGATATCACGGTCGATGTAGTTGTTGAAAACACAACCCGAGGCGACCACCAGGGATACTCCGAGGAGCGTCCAGACGAACAGCGGATAGTCGATGTGGCCTTTGGAGGCCAGCAGGAAACCGCCGATCACGGAGATCAGGTTGCCAAAAATGATGCCTGGTTTCGTTACTTGCAGGTATTGCTTAAACATACTCGCCGCTCTTAGTGCATCATCATGTTGTAGTTGAGGTTCCACATAATCCAGATGGAGCCGACAACTACGATAGCAATGATGATTACGGTGAAGATAAACGCGGTCAGGTTCCAACCTTCGTCAGATTTACTGTTCATGTGCAGGAAGTACACCAGGTGTACCAGAATCTGCACCACAGCCGTGACCAGGATGGTTCCCAGAATCGCTGCATGCGAGGCCGAGCCACTCATAACCATTGCAAACGGGATTGCCGTCAGAATGATCGACAGGATGAATCCTGTCATGTAGCTCTTCACGCTGCCGTGAGAAGCGCCGCTATGATCGGTAGAATGACTCATTACATCGCCCCCATCAGATAAACAACAGAGAACACGCAGATCCACACCACGTCCAGGAAGTGCCAGAACAGACTCAGGCACATAATACGGGTACGGTTAGTGCTGGTCAGGCCGCGACGGGATACCTGAACCATCAGCACCGCCATCCACAGCAGACCGGAGGTGACGTGCAGACCGTGGGTACCGACCAGCGCGAAGAACGCTGACAGGAAGCCGCTACGGTCCGGACCCATCCCTTCAACAATCAGGTGATGGAATTCATAGATTTCCATCCCAACGAACCCTGCACCGAAGAGGAAGGTGAGGGCAAGCCAGGAAACGACCTGGCTCTTGTTGTTTTTGTACATGGCGATAGCCGCCATGCCATAGGTGATGGAGCTGAATAACAGCAGTGCGGTTTCAACCAGAACGAACGGCAGTTCAAAAATATCTTTACCCGCCGGGCCGCCAGCCGTGCCGTTCACCAGAACGGCATAGGTTGCGAACAGCGTAGCGAAGATAATGCAGTCGCTCATCAGGTAGATCCAGAAACCGAAGACTTTCATCGGTCCTGTATCATGGTGCCCGTGTTCATGCGCGTGGGCATTATGCGCAAGAGTATCAGTTGCCATTTTTCAGCCCTGCTTTGTTAATCTCATCGAAATGCTGATTTTCCAGTTTTTCGACTTCCGCAACCGGTACGTAGTAATCCACGTCCTCGTCAAAGCTCTTGATAATCCAGGTCACAACGATGCCAGCGAAACCAACAATCGCCATCCACCAGATATGCCAGATCATCGCGAAGCCAAACACCGTTGCGAATGCAGCAATGATGATGCCCGCGCCGCTGTTTTTCGGCATATGAATTTCTTCATAATGCGCAGGTTGCTTGTACGCTTCGCCTTTTTCTTTCATTTCCCAGAACGCGTCACGTTCGTGAACGTTAGGAACGACTGCGAAGTTATAGAACGGCGGTGGAGAAGAGGTTGCCCACTCCAGAGTACGGCCGCCCCATGGGTCGCCGGTCAGGTCACGGTTCTGATCGCGATCGCGGATAGAAACGTAGAACTGAATCAGCTGGCACAGGATACCGCAAGCGATCAGCGCCGCGCCGCATGCTGCAACTACCAGCATGGAGTGGAACTGCGGGTCGATGTCCTGGCTCAGACGACGGGTCATACCCATGAAGCCCAGCACGTACAGCGGCATAAATGCCACGAAGAAGCCGATGATCCAGAACCAGAATGCGCGTTTACCCCAGGTTTCGTTCAGGGTGAAACCAAAGGCTTTCGGCCACCAGTAGGTCAGACCTGCGAAGCAACCGAATACCACACCGCCGATGATGACGTTATGGAAGTGCGCAATCAGGAACAGACTGTTGTGCAGTACGAAGTCCGCGCCCGGTACCGCCAGCAGAACACCGGTCATCCCACCAACGGAGAAGGTAACGATGAAGCCGATAGTCCACATCATCGCCGAGTTGAAGACGATGCGGCCCTGGTACATGGTGAACAGCCAGTTGAAGATCTTAACCCCGGTCGGGATTGCGATAATCATAGTGGTAATACCGAAGAAGGCGTTTACGTTCGCGCCGGCACCCATGGTGAAGAAGTGGTGCAGCCAAACGATGAACGACAGAACGGTAATACAGACGGTTGCCCACACCAGCGAGGTGTAGCCAAACAGACGTTTACGCGAGAAGGTCGCTGCGACTTCGGAGAAGACCCCGAATACCGGCAGAACCAGAATGTACACTTCCGGGTGACCCCAGGCCCAAATCAGGTTGATGTACATCATCATGTTGCCACCCATATCGTTGGTAAAGAAATGGGTGCCCAGGTAGCGGTCCAGGGTCAGCAGCGCGACGGTGACGGTCAGAATTGGGAAGGAGGCGATAATCAGGATGTTGGCGCACAGAGATGCCCAGGAGAATACCGGCATCTTGAACATGGTCATACCAGGGGCACGCATCTTGATAATGGTCACAAAGAAGTTGATACCGGTCAGGGTAGTACCGATACCGGAGAGCTGCAGCGCCCAAATCCAGTAATCGACCCCTACGCCAGGACTGTATTCAATTCCCGAAAGCGGCGGATACGCCAGCCAACCGGTCTGTGCGAACTCACCGACGCCCAGAGACAGGTTAACCAGAATTACGCCCACAACGGTGAACCAGAAGCTCAGGTTGTTGAGGAACGGGAAAGCAACGTCGCGTGCGCCGAGCTGAAGCGGAACCACCAGGTTCATCAGGCCGATAACAAACGGCATTGCCACGAAGAAGATCATGATAACGCCGTGGGCGGTAAAGATCTGATCGTAGTGATGAGGCGGCAGGAATCCTGCTTCCCCGGCAGAGGCCAGCACCTGCTGGCTACGCATCATAACGGCGTCAGCAAAGCCACGCAGCAGCATGACGATTGCCACGATAACGTACATGATACCGAGACGTTTGTGGTCGACGGACGTCAGCCACTCATTCCATAGGTAGGACCACTTACCGAAGTAAGTGATCGCTGCCAGTATCGCCAGTCCCCCGACGATGATTGCAGCAACCGTTACCACGATAATTGGTTCGTGGTAGGGCACTGCATCCAGTGTAAGTTTTCCGAACATCGTTTTCTTCCTCGGCCCCTTAGTGAGCGGTTTCCGCGTGGCTCATGTCCATGCCTTCCATCCCTTCGTGCGCAGCGTGCTCACCTTCAGGTTTAGACATGTTCATGCTCTCGTGAGACATGAATTTGTTAACAACATCTTTGAACAAATCCGGTTTCACGTTAGAGAAGTATTCCACTTTGTTGTTTTCGCTAGGCACAGCCACTTTGTCGAATGCAGCCATGGAGTCCATGGAGTTCGGGGACTGTTTCGCTTTTGCTACCCACTGATCGAAGGTTGCACGATCCGGGGTGGCGATAGCCTTGAACTTCATACCAGAGAAGCCCGGGCCACTATAGCTTGCGGAGATACCGTCATAAGTGCCTGCTTCATCAGCAATGAGGTGCAGTTGAGTCTGCATACCGGCCATTGCATAAATCTGGCTACCTAAGCGCGGAATAAAGAACGAGTTCATCACGGAGTTGGAAGTGACTTTAAAGTGTACCGGTACGTTCGCCGGGAAGGCGATTTCGTTGACGGTAGCGATACCCTGTTCCGGGTAAATAAAGAACCATTTCCAGTCCATCGATACTACTTCGATGGTGATTGCTTTCTCGTCGTGGACAAGCGGTTTGCTTGGCTCCAGAGCGTGAGTGGTTTTCCAGGTCAGAACGGCCAGGAACAGGATGATCAGAATAGGAACCGTCCAGACCACAGCTTCAACTTTGTTGGAGTGTGACCAGTTCGGGCTATACTTCGCATCTTTATTGCTCGCGCGATACTTCCAGGCAAATCCTACTGCCATTAAGACGGCGGGAATAACGACAATCATCATCAGGCCGAATGCCGTCAGAATCAAAGAGCGTTGCTCCAGTCCAATCTGTCCTTTTGGGTCGAGGAGTGCAGAATCACAACCACTGAGTAATACAGTACCTGCGATTAATGACATCCATCCCAAACTTTTATTGTATTTCCTGAGTCTCATTGAACGACCTCAATTCCACGGGATCTGGTGGCGTTTAAAGTGTACGGGCATTTTACGGTAAGGTTGCATTACTGTAAACACGATTGGATCTGTGTCAGTTCTGTGTTAGCGGGTTCTGCTTGGATTGTCACATATGTTACGGAATGTGACGTAATTGCTTGCAAAGCCTGATTTACGCTGGATCTATAACGAAAGGGATAAGAAAGGGAATGCTTATGGGGATACGGATATAAACATCGTAAAAATAACACAAATAATTAACAATTAATTATCAAATAAAAGACATAAAGAAAACGTTAAAATAAAGTAACGCTGCTGAATCGGTTAAATTAATTAAAGAATCGCGTAAAAATTGTCAATAATTTCCAGAAATCTAAAACGCACAAAACAACAAATCAGTTCTCAGGAAAAATAAAATCGCTAATAAGCCGTTATAATTACCTCAGGTAATTAAAACGGCTATTAACGGTTTGGCGAAAATTAAATCAGCTGCGTTTTGCGTAGCGCCATATAGTCCAGAATCGCGCCGAGCAAAATACCACCGATAGCGGTCAATGCGGCGACTTCCAGCAGGCCTGGCAGGAAGGAAAAAGAGGTGTAATCCAGCGCGTTCATCGCCAACAGCAGCAGCCATATCGCCAGCATCAAACAACCTACCGCCAGGATAACCAGCGCCAGAGCATAAGTTTGCGGGTATTGCGTGCGCGGCAAGAAGCTTTCCGTTCGCTGCGTATATTCCAGCGTACGCCGACACAGAAGCAGGAGCAAAATCCCCGGCACGGCGGCTACGACGGAGAAAAGATAAAACGTCGGCCAGCCGTTCGCTTCAACAAACCAGCCGGCAATCGGACCAACGTAAACGCGACCCACCGCCGACAGTGCCGACAGCAGCGCGAACTGAGTGGCGGAAAACGACTTGTTGCATAGCGTCATTAACAGCGCGACAAATGCCGCGGTGCCCATCCCGCCGCACAGGTTTTCAAAAAATACCGCCGCCGCCATCGAATAAAGATGTTTATCGGTTACCGAGAGGAGCCAGTATCCGGCGTTGGAGGCTCCCTGCAGCAGGCCAAAGATCAGCAGGGCGCGGAACAGCGTCAGGCGCTGCATCAGTACGCCGCCGTAGAGTGCGCCGACGATGGTGGCGAACAGGCCCAACGTTTTATTCACCATTCCGACTTCGCCGGCATCAAAACCGACGCCGCGTATAAGGAAAGTGGTGGTCAGGCTCATGGCGAAGGCATCACCGAGCTTATAAAGGACAATTAACAGCAGGATAAGCCAGGCGTTGTTGCGACCGAAGAAATCGCGCAGCGGCGCGGCGACGGCCTGTTCAAGAGATTTGGGCACCGGAATGACGTCGCTGGGCTCCGGCGCTAACAGCGTGGCGATAATGCATGGAATAAGTAACGCGGCCATCAGCCAGTACATACCTTGCCAGCCCAGCCAACGGTCGGCCAGCCAGAGCGCTAACCCTCCGGATACCAGCATCCCCAGGCGATAGCCGAGCACGCTGATGGCCGCACCGGCGCCGCGCTCTTCCGCCGGGAGGACGTCGGTTTTCCAGGCATCAAAGACGATATCCTGCGAGGCGGAGCAAAAAGCGATAACCACAGCCAACGCCGCCATCCAGCGCAACTGCGTTGCGGGTTCAAGAAAGCCCATCGCGGCGATGGCGACGAGTAGCGCTATCTGCGTCGTCAGCAGCCAGCCACGGCGACGGCCTAAAAACGGCGGCGTGTAGCGGTCCATTAATGGCGACCACAAAAATTTAAATACGTATGCCTGTCCGACGAGAGAGAAGAAGCCGATAGTTTTTAAATCGATATTTTCGACGGTCATCCACGCTTGCAGCGTGCCGGAGGTCAGCGCGAGAGGTAAACCAGAAGCAAAGCCAAGGATCAGCAAAATAGCTGATTTGGGCTGCTGAAAAATACGCAAATAGTGATTGGACATGGCATATAGAGCAGACCCGGCCTGATACCGGGCCTGCTATTTTATTAACGAGCGTTTTGTTTGATGAAGTCGTGAATGCTGGTGTCCTGCGCCATATCGGCGATGGTATCGGTCAGCACGCTATTAACCGCGTTTGCAATGTTCTCGTTGGAAGCCTGGAAAGCGCCCTCAACGGAGTAGCTGGAGCGGTAGTTTTTGGTCATCTTGTTGCCATTAGCTGCGGTGGCGATGATGGCGATATCCGCTTTAGTGGCGATGTTGTAACGCACGTTGCCCTGCGAGACGTCAGCATACAGTTTGTTAACAATGATCTGCAGATCGACGGCGCCATTTGGACCAATCATGTAGCCACGCGCGGTCATCTGCTTCTCAAGCACTTCCTGCAGCAGGAAGCGCAGATCGCGAGAGGCGGTCAGGGTGACCAACTGGTTGTTGCGGGTGACTTTCGCCAGCGCCTGATCGGTACGCTGGTCTGCGCCATTGATGCTGACGGTAACGCCCATCAGGCTCGGATCCTGCTGCGGCAGGGTGATTTTCGGCGATACTTCAATGGTCGTCGGCGGGGTGGCGCATCCTGCGAGTACAAACATCGCGACCAACGGGAATAGAATTTTCTTCAGCATGTTCAGGGTCTCAACGCACGGTGTTGTTATACCCGTCATAATTCAGGTTTCAGGCGCTACGGGGAATCGCGGGCGCTTTTTTCTGCAACTCGAAGTAGTTAGGGTGTTTAAGGAAAATTCCCGCCATCATAACATCGCCAACGGTGAGGGGAAGTGGCTACGAGTGGAAAATCATCGTGTTGTGCGTTTTATGACCTCGTCCCATTTCCGGTGGCGATTTGGCCGGGAGATTTAGCATTCATCATCAGTAAACCTGATACTTTTGCGTGAAAATATCAGAGGAATGCTAATTTTTTGTTGTTTTCTGCCAATGGAAGCGGTAAAAGCGGCTAACATTTAAAGGGAAAGGCGGCATCTCAGCGTTGTCGGAGGAGAAAATTCATGATGATACGTGAGCAGATCGAAGCAAAACTAAGAGCAGCGTTCGACCCGATGTATCTGGAAGTCGTGGATGAAAGCTATCGGCACAACGTCCCTGCGGGCTCTGAAAGTCATTTTAAAGTGGTGTTGGTGAGCGACCGCTTCACCGGCGAACGTTTCCTTAATCGTCATCGTATGATTTACGGTACGTTGACCGAGGAGCTGTCAAGCACCGTGCACGCCCTGGCGCTGCATACTTACACGATTAAAGAGTGGGAAGGGCTACAGGATACCGTCTTTGCCTCTCCGCCATGCCGCGGAGCGGGGAGCATCGCGTAAAAATCACATTTGCAACCGCTGGCGCTTTTCCAGTATGTTGCGTGAAGATTTAGCAAAAACGGCCTGCGGGCCGTTTTCTTTTGCCTGGAAAATGCGCAAAGTTCGCGCTTTTGCAGACAAATTTGAGCGGGAAATGTGAAAAACGCCGCAGCAGTAGGCGACAACCGTTCTCGACTCACAAAAGTGATGCCGCTATAATGCCGCGTCTTATATATGAATGTCTTCGGGATGATTCTGACGACAGGGAATGTGTTTCTGATTTGAAGAGGGCATCCCGGTTCTGCGAAGCCACCTACACGCGCTTCCAGAGTTGACCGAGCACTGTGATTTTTTTGAGGTAACAAGATGCAAGTTTCAGTTGAAACCACTCAGGGCCTTGGGCGCCGTGTAACGATTACTATCGCCGCTGACAGCATCGAGAATGCTGTCAAAAGCGAGCTGGTCAACGTAGCGAAAAAAGTTCGCATTGACGGCTTCCGTAAAGGCAAAGTGCCGATGAATGTTGTTGCTCAGCGTTATGGCGCTTCCGTTCGCCAGGACGTGCTGGGCGACCTGATGAGCCGTCATTTCGTTGACGCGATCATCAAAGAGAAAATTAATCCGGCTGGCGCGCCGAACTACGTTCCGGGCGAATACAAGCTGGGCGAAGACTTCACCTACGCGGTAGAGTTCGAAGTGTATCCGGAAGTTGAGCTGAAAGGTCTGGACGCAATCGAAGTTGAAAAACCGGTTGTTGAAGTTACCGACGCTGACGTTGACGGCATGCTCGACACCCTGCGTAAGCAGCAGGCGAACTGGAAAGAAAAAGAAGGCGCCGTTGACGCTGAAGATCGCGTTACCATCGACTTCACCGGTTCCGTAGACGGCGAAGAGTTCGAAGGCGGTAAAGCGTCTGACTTCGTACTGGCGATGGGCCAGGGCCGTATGATCCCGGGCTTCGAAGACGGTATTAAAGGCCACAAAGCTGGCGAAGAATTCACCATCGACGTGACCTTCCCGGAAGAGTACCACGCTGAAAACCTGAAAGGTAAAGCCGCTAAGTTCGTTATCAACCTGAAAAAAGTTGAAGAACGCGAACTGCCTGAACTGACTGCAGAATTCATCAAACGTTTCGGCGTTGAAGATGGTTCCGTAGAAGGTCTGCGCGCGGAAGTGCGTAAAAACATGGAACGCGAGCTGAAAGGCGCCGTGCGTAACCGCGTGAAATCTCAGGCTATCGAAGGCCTGGTGAAAGCGAACGACATCGACGTTCCTGCTGCCCTGATCGACAGCGAAATCGACGTACTGCGTCGTCAGGCCGCTCAGCGTTTCGGCGGTAACGAGAAACAGGCTCTGGAACTGCCTCGCGAACTGTTCGAAGAGCAGGCTAAACGCCGCGTAGTTGTTGGCCTGCTGCTGGGCGAAGTGATTCGCACCAACGAGCTGAAAGCTGACGAAGAGCGCGTGAAAGGCCTGATCGAAGAGATGGCTTCCGCGTACGAAGATCCGTCAGAAGTGGTTGAGTTCTACAGCAAGAACAAAGAGCTGATGGACAACATGCGCAACGTGGCGCTGGAAGAGCAGGCTGTTGAAGCCGTGCTGGCGAAAGCTAAAGTGTCTGAAAAAGCCACTTCCTTCAACGAACTGATGAACCAGCAGGCGTAATTTCGTCCGGCTGTTTAAAGTTCGCGCAAAAGCCCGTTGCCGAAAGGCGGCGGGTTTTTTTTATTGCAATGATAGGCTTAGGATGAGTGCTAAAACACATTTTCAGTGATAGCGTTACTCCAAAAGGTTGTTATGCTTGAATTATGGCTGCGCCATCCCCATAACCGGGTGACGTATCTGCATCCGCAGCGTCAGGAATAATGACCAGCTCAACGTATCAGTGCCCTGCGGATAGAAACTCTGGCTGATAATCCGTCCATAAGGTTACAATCAGTGCAGCAGGTTTTTTCAAAATTAATCCAGGAGACGGAAATGTCATACAGTGGCGAACGAGATAACTTTGCACCCCATATGGCCCTGGTGCCGATGGTCATTGAACAGACCTCACGCGGTGAACGTTCTTTTGATATCTATTCCCGTCTGCTCAAGGAACGCGTTATCTTCCTGACCGGCCAGGTGGAAGATCACATGGCTAATCTGATCGTGGCGCAGATGCTGTTTCTGGAAGCGGAAAATCCAGAAAAAGATATTTACCTGTACATTAACTCTCCGGGCGGCGTGATCACCGCCGGGATGTCAATTTACGACACCATGCAGTTCATCAAGCCGGATGTCAGCACTATCTGTATGGGGCAGGCGGCTTCGATGGGGGCCTTCCTGCTGACCGCTGGGGCGAAAGGCAAGCGTTTCTGCCTGCCGAACTCCCGCGTGATGATTCACCAGCCGCTGGGCGGCTATCAGGGTCAGGCGACGGACATCGAAATCCACGCCCGTGAAATTCTGAAAGTGAAAGGGCGCATGAATGAACTGATGGCGCATCACACGGGTCAATCCCTTGAGCAGATCGAGCGTGATACCGAGCGCGATCGCTTCCTGTCGGCGTCGGAAGCGGTGGAATACGGACTGGTAGATTCCATCTTGACCCATCGTAATTGATGCCCGTGGCGTAAGGGTGCCGCTATACTTGTTTTAACAACTGGGCGGCACAACGCGTCACCGCGACTTGCGCCTGAGAATGGCATTTGCGTCGTCATCTGCGGCACAAAGAACTTAAGAAGAGGTTTGGACTCATGACAGATAAACGCAAAGATGGTTCGGGCAAACTGTTGTACTGCTCTTTTTGCGGCAAAAGCCAGCATGAAGTGCGTAAGCTGATCGCCGGGCCGTCCGTGTATATCTGCGACGAATGCGTTGATTTATGTAACGACATCATTCGCGAAGAGATTAAAGAAGTCGCTCCGCATCGTGAGCGCAGCGCGCTGCCGACGCCGCACGAAATTCGCCATCATCTGGACGATTATGTTATCGGCCAGGAACAGGCGAAAAAAGTGCTGGCAGTGGCGGTATACAACCACTACAAACGTCTGCGTAACGGCGATACCAGCAACGGCGTAGAACTGGGTAAAAGCAACATTCTGCTGATCGGGCCGACCGGTTCCGGTAAAACGCTGTTGGCGGAAACGCTGGCGCGTCTGTTGGATGTTCCGTTTACCATGGCCGATGCCACCACCCTGACCGAAGCGGGTTACGTGGGTGAAGACGTAGAAAACATCATTCAGAAGCTGCTGCAGAAATGCGATTACGATGTGCAGAAAGCGCAGCGCGGCATCGTGTACATCGATGAAATCGACAAAATTTCCCGTAAATCGGATAACCCGTCGATTACCCGCGACGTGTCCGGCGAAGGCGTTCAGCAGGCGCTGTTGAAGCTTATCGAAGGCACCGTAGCCGCTGTTCCGCCGCAGGGCGGACGTAAACATCCGCAGCAGGAGTTCCTGCAGGTTGATACCTCCAAGATTCTGTTTATCTGCGGTGGCGCGTTCGCCGGCCTGGACAAAGTGATTTCCCACCGCGTAGAAACCGGCTCCGGCATTGGTTTTGGCGCGACGGTTAAAGCGAAATCTGACAAAGCCAGCGAAGGTGAACTGCTGGCGCAGGTCGAGCCGGAAGATCTGATCAAGTTTGGTCTGATCCCGGAATTTATCGGCCGTCTGCCGGTTGTTGCGACGCTGAATGAACTGAGTGAAGAAGCGCTGATTCAGATCCTGAAAGAGCCGAAAAACGCCCTGACTAAGCAGTATCAGGCGCTGTTTGGCCTCGAAGGCGCGGAGCTGGAATTCCGTGATGAAGCGTTGGATGCGATCGCGAAGAAAGCGATGGCGCGTAAAACCGGCGCCCGTGGCCTGCGTTCAATCGTTGAAGCCGCGCTGCTCGACACCATGTACGATCTGCCTTCCATGGAAGATGTCGAAAAAGTGGTGATTGACGAGTCGGTAATCGAAGGTCAGAGCAAACCGCTGCTGATCTACGGCAAGCCGGAAGCGCAGCAGGCATCTGGCGAATAATTCGCCAATCGACACAAGCAGTTAAGCAAAAAGGGGGGATTTTATCCCCCCTTTTATTTTTCCTGTGTTCCCGCCGTTGAATGTATGGAATACATCCCCATATACTGGATTACATATTAACGGCGACGCGTTAATGAAGGTGTCGTCGGCTACCTGGCGGACTTTAAACTAAGAGAGAGCTCTATGAATCCTGAGCGTTCTGAACGCATTGAAATCCCCGTATTGCCGTTGCGCGATGTGGTGGTTTATCCGCACATGGTCATACCCCTGTTTGTAGGGCGGGAAAAATCTATCCGTTGTCTGGAAGCGGCCATGGACCATGATAAAAAAATCATGCTGGTCGCACAGAAAGAAGCGTCGACGGATGAGCCGGGTGTAAACGATCTTTTCACCGTCGGGACCGTGGCGTCAATTTTGCAAATGCTGAAGCTGCCTGATGGCACCGTGAAAGTGCTGGTGGAAGGCTTGCAGCGTGCGCGTATTACTGCGCTGTCCGATAACGGCGAACACTTCTCCGCCAAAGCAGAGTACCTTGCTTCTCCGGTCATTGAAGAGCGTGAGCAGGAAGTGCTGGTGCGTACGGCTATCAGCCAGTTTGAAGGCTACATCAAGCTGAACAAAAAAATCCCACCGGAAGTGCTGACGTCGCTGAATAGCATCGACGATCCCGCACGTCTGGCGGATACCATCGCTGCGCATATGCCGCTTAAGCTGGCGGACAAACAGTCCGTGCTGGAGATGTCCGACGTGAACGAACGTCTGGAATATCTGATGGCGATGATGGAATCTGAAATCGATCTGCTGCAGGTTGAGAAACGCATTCGCAACCGCGTGAAAAAGCAGATGGAAAAATCTCAGCGTGAGTATTATCTGAATGAGCAAATGAAAGCCATCCAGAAAGAGCTCGGCGAGATGGATGACGCCCCGGACGAAAACGAAGCGCTGAAGCGTAAGATCGACGCGGCGAAGATGCCGAAAGAGGCGAAAGAAAAAACCGAAGCGGAACTGCAAAAGCTGAAGATGATGTCCCCGATGTCGGCGGAAGCCACCGTCGTGCGCGGCTACATCGACTGGATGGTGCAGGTGCCGTGGAATGCCCGCAGCAAGGTCAAAAAAGATCTGCGTCAGGCGCAGGAGATCCTCGATACCGACCACTATGGTCTGGAACGAGTCAAGGACCGCATCCTTGAGTATCTTGCGGTGCAGAGTCGCGTTAACAAGCTGAAAGGGCCGATCCTGTGCCTGGTTGGACCGCCGGGGGTAGGTAAAACCTCGCTGGGTCAATCTATTGCCAAAGCCACCGGGCGTAAGTACGTGCGCATGGCGTTGGGCGGCGTGCGTGATGAAGCGGAAATCCGTGGTCACCGCCGTACCTATATTGGTTCCATGCCGGGTAAACTGATCCAGAAAATGGCGAAAGTCGGGGTGAAAAACCCGCTGTTCCTGCTGGATGAGATCGACAAAATGTCCTCCGACATGCGCGGCGATCCGGCCTCAGCGTTGCTGGAAGTACTGGACCCGGAACAGAACGTGGCCTTTAACGACCACTATCTGGAAGTGGACTACGATCTCAGCGACGTCATGTTCGTGGCGACCTCCAACTCCATGAATATTCCGGCTCCGCTGTTGGACCGTATGGAAGTCATTCGTCTCTCCGGTTATACCGAAGATGAAAAACTGAACATTGCTAAGCGCCACCTGCTGCCGAAGCAGATCGAACGCAACGCGCTGAAAAAAGGCGAGCTGACGGTCGACGATAGCGCCATTATCGGCATTATTCGTTACTACACCCGTGAAGCGGGCGTTCGTAGCCTGGAGCGTGAAATCTCCAAACTGTGTCGTAAGGCCGTTAAACAGCTGTTGCTGGATAAATCGCTGAAACACATCGAGATTAACGGTGAAAATCTGCATGATTATCTTGGCGTGCAGCGCTTTGACTATGGCCGTGCGGATAGTGAAAACCGCGTAGGTCAGGTGACCGGTCTGGCGTGGACGGAAGTGGGCGGCGATCTGCTGACCATCGAAACCGCCTGCGTTCCGGGCAAAGGCAAGTTAACCTATACCGGTTCACTCGGCGAAGTCATGCAGGAGTCGATTCAGGCTGCGCTGACCGTGGTGCGCGCGCGTGCTGAGAAGCTCGGTATCAATCCGGACTTCTACGAAAAACGCGATATTCACGTGCACGTGCCGGAAGGGGCAACGCCAAAAGATGGTCCGAGCGCCGGTACGGCGATGTGCACCGCGTTGGTTTCCTGTCTAACCGGTAACCCGGTACGCGCCGATGTGGCGATGACAGGGGAAATCACCCTGCGCGGCCAGGTGCTGCCGATCGGCGGTCTGAAGGAAAAACTGCTGGCGGCGCATCGTGGGGGCATTAAGACTGTTCTGATTCCTTACGAAAACAAGCGTGACCTTGAAGAAATTCCGGAAAACGTTATCGCCGATTTGGATATCCATCCGGTACAGCGAATCGAGGAAGTTCTGACACTTGCTCTGCAAAATGAACCATTTGGCATGCAGGTTGTAAGCGCAAAATAGTGATATCGCGCAAATAGCGTTAAGAAAAGTGGGGCTGGTAAGTAAATTCGTACTTGCCAGCCTTTTTTTGTGTAGCTAACTTAGATCGCTGGCAGGGGTCATCGACAACTCTGTTGTAAGGGCATGACAGTCCTGATATAACTGCTGCGCGGTCGCGCCATGAAGGATTCTGGTGCGATATAAATTATAAAGAGAGGAAGAGAACAGTGAATAAATCTCAACTGATTGACAAAATTGCTGCGGGTGCGGACATTTCTAAAGCTGCAGCTGGACGTGCGTTAGATGCTTTGATCGCTTCTGTTACTGAATCTCTGCAAGCTGGGGATGATGTTGCGCTGGTAGGGTTCGGTACTTTTGCTGTTAAAGAGCGTGCTGCCCGTACTGGTCGCAACCCACAAACAGGTAAAGAAATTACCATTGCTGCCGCTAAAGTACCGGGCTTCCGTGCAGGTAAAGCGCTGAAAGACGCGGTAAACTAATCGGCTCTCCCGTCAGGGAATGTGACGAAGTACAAGGGCGCATCGCGAGATGTGCCTTTTTTATTTGTCCAGAACGCGACTTTATGTGTGTTTATGCGCACTTGTGGGCTGACAATTGCCCCGTTTTCTTGTCAAAATACGTCCTCACGCGCGGCAGCCATCACGTGCTATGCTGCGCGAGCAAAAGTCATCTACAGCGGAGCGTTGTTACACCATGATGGACAACCTACGCACGGCCGCCAACAGCGTCGTGCTCAAGATTATTTTCGGTATCATTATCGTCTCGTTCATTTTGACCGGGGTGAGTGGTTACCTGATTGGCGGCGGCAACAACTATGCCGCAAAAGTGAATGGTCAGGAGATTGGCCGCGCGCAGTTTGAAAATGCCGTTGCCAGCGAGCGTAACCGCATGCAGCAGCAGCTAGGCGATCAGTTCTCCGAACTGGCGGCCAACGAAAACTACATGAAGACCATGCGTCAGCAGGTGTTGAACCGCCTGATCGACGAATCGCTGCTGGACCAGTATGCTCGTCAACTGGGCCTTAGCATCAGCGACGACCAGGTGAAACAGGCCATCTTCCAGACCCAGGCCTTCCAGTCGAACGGCAAGTTTGATAACGAACGTTTCACCGGTATCGTGAATCAAATGGGCATGACCACCGATCAATACGCGCAAGCGCTGCGTAACCAGCTGACCACTCAGCAGCTGATCAACGCGGTAGCCGGTACCGATTTCATGTTACCGGGCGAGTCCGATCAACTGGCGGCGCTGGTCTCCCAGCAGCGCGTGGTTCGTGAAGCAACTATCGATGTTAACGCTCTGGCGGCGAAACAGACCGTTAGCGATGAAGAGATTAACGCCTTCTGGCAGCAGAACCAGGCCCGTTTTATGGCGCCGGAGCAGTTCCGCGTGAGCTACATCAAGATGGATGCCGCCAGCATGCAGGAAAACGCCTCTGACGAAGAAATTCAGTCATGGTACGACCAGCATAAAGATCAGTTCACTCAGCCGCAGCGTAATCGCTACAGCGTGATTCAGACTAAAACTGAAGCTGATGCGAAAGCGGTACTGGCCGAACTGCAAAAAGGCGCCGACTTCGCCACGCTGGCAAAAGAGAAATCCACCGACATCATCTCCGCGCGTAACGGCGGCGATATGGGCTGGATGGAAGAGGCTTCCACCGTGCCTGAGCTGAAAGATGCCGGCCTGAAAGACAAAGGCCAGCTTTCCGGGGTGATCAAATCTTCCGTAGGCTTCCTGGTGGCGCGCCTGGACGATGTTCAGCCGGCGCAGGTCAAACCGCTGGCCGACGTGCGTAACGACATCGCGGCAAAAGTGAAACAGGAAAAAGCGCTGGATGCTTACTACGCGCTACAGCAGAAGGTCAGCGACGCGGCCAGCAATGATAACGAATCCCTGGCGGGGGCCGCGCAGGTCGCCGGCCTGAAAGTGGTTGAGACCGGCTGGTTCGGTCGTAACAACTTACCGGAAGAGCTGAACTTCAAGCCGGTTGCCGATGCTATCTTTAATGGCGGTCTGGTGGGTGAAAACGGCGCGCCGGGTAATAACTCCGACATCATTACCGTTGACGGCGATCGCGCCTTTGTCCTGCGTATTAGCGAGCACAAAGCGGAAAGCGTTAAACCGCTGGCGGAAGTGAAAGCGCAGGTGACGGATATCGTGAAGCGCAACAAAGCGGAACAGCAGGCGAAACTGGATGCCGATAAACTGTTGGCCGACCTGAAAGCGGGCAAAGGCGATGAAGCGATGAAAGCCGCCGGCCTGAGCTTCGGCGCGGCGCAGACGCTGTCCCGTACCGGCCAGGATCCGCTGAGCCAGGCAGCCTTCTCCCTGCCGCTGCCGCAGAAAGATAAAGCGAGCTACGGCGTGGGCAACGATGCCAAAGGCAACGTAGTATTGTTGGCGCTTGATGAAGTGAAAGCGGGTTCTATGCCAGAAGAGCAGAAGAAAGCGATGGTGCAGGGTATTACCCAGAATAATGCGCAAATCGCATTCGAAGCGCTGATGAGCAACCTGCGTAAAGACGCCAAAATCAAGCTTGGCGACCTCGTCGACCAGCAGCAATAATTTCGCGCCGCCTCGCAAAACGAGGTAACGCGATGCAATACTCAAAGGCCGCTTTCGCGGCCTTTTCCATTTCCGCAATCTGCCTTTTGTACTCCGTTTTCGCAGCCGTTATCGTGACCTTGCTGTCTACAAACAAGGAGATAACAGCATGAACAGAGGAATGAAAATGGTTATTGTCGCCGTGTTGCTGGCTTGTACGGCGGGTTCTCAGGGGGCGCTGGCGGCATCGGCGAGCGGCAAGGCGGCATCGGCAAAAGAGACTATTCAGGCGCCGCAGACGAAAATGCCGGAGGAAGGGAAAACGACGGATAACGTCGGCGCGCGGGTCAGCATCAATAATGCCAGCGCGGAGGAGCTAGCACAGGCCATGAACGGCGTTGGGCTTAAGAAAGCGCAGGCAATCGTCAGCTACCGCGAAGAGTACGGGCCGTTTAAGACTCTCGACGATCTTAAACAGGTTCCGGGGATGGGCAGTTCGCTGGTAGAGAGAAATCTGTCACATCTGACGCTCTAATTTCACCCGCTGGTTTGCACAGTGGCAAATCTTTGCCATGCTAAAGAGGTTATGCCATCTGGTGTGACCTCTTACCTGATTAACAACAATAATAGTAAGGCATGTGCGCTATGCAGACTCAAATTAAAGTTCGCGGTTATCATCTGGACGTTTACCAGCACGTTAACAATGCTCGTTATCTGGAGTTTCTCGAAGAGGCGCGCTGGGATGGGCTGGAGAGTAGCCCGGCGTTTCACTGGATGACCAGCCATAACATCGCTTTTGTAGTGGTCAATATCAATATCAATTATCGCCGCCCGGCGGTACTCGGGGATGTACTTACCGTGACCAGTAAGCTGGAGCAGTTGAACGGTAAAAGCGGCACCTTAAGTCAGGTGGTGACCCTTAATCCTAACGGTGAAGTGGTGGCCGATGCGCTGATTACCTTTGTTTGCATTGATCTGAAAACGCAGAAGGCGCAGCCGCTGGAAGGGGAGTTGCGCGAAAAGCTCGACCAGATGAATTTACGCTAACAACAGCCGGACCGCGGAGAGCGGTGAATCCGTAGCCCCGGTAAGCGAAGCGCCACCGGGGAGGTTGAACTCAGGCTTCGTGCCAATTGTTTCCCGGAGGCGGCGCCTGACGCGCCTTTTCCGGGCTACCGGCTGGTGGGATGTTGTGAATTCGTAGCCCCGGTAAGCGAAGCGCCACCGGGGAGGTTGAACTCAGGCTTCGTGCTAATCGATTCCCGGAGGCGGCGCCTGACGCGCCTTGTCCGGCTACCGGCTGGTGGAATGCGGTGAATCCGTAGCCCCGGTAAGCGAAGCGCCACCGGGGAGGTTGAACTCAGGCTTCGTGCCAATCGATTCCCGGAGGCGGCGCCTGACGCGCCTTGTCCGGCTACCGGCTGGTGGGACGCGGTGAACCCGTAGCCCCGGTAAGCGAAGCGCCACCGGGGAGGTTGAACTCAGGCTTCGTGCCAATTGTTTCCCGGAGGCGGCGCCTGACGCGCCTTTTCCGGGCTACCGGCTGGTGGGATGTTGTGAATTCGTAGCCCCGGTAAGCGAAGCGCCACCGGGGAGGTTGAACTCAGGCTTCGTGCCAATCGATTCCCGGAGGCGGCGCCTGACGCGCCTTTTCCGGGCTACCGGCTGGTGGGATGTTGTGAATTCGTAGCCCCGGTAAGCGAAGCGCCACCGGGGAGGTTGAACTTAAGCTTCGTGCCAATCGATTCCGGGAGGCGGCGCCTGACGCGCCTTTTCCGGGCTACCGGCTGGTGGGATATTGTGAATCCGTAGCCCCGGTAAGCGAAGCGCCACCGGGGAGGTTGAACTCAGGCTTCGTGCTAATCGATTCCCGGAGGCGGCGCCTGACGCGCCTTGTCCGGCTACCGGCTGGTGGAATGCGGTGAATCCGTAGCCCAGGTAAGCGAAGCGCCACCGGGGAGGTCAATTTAAGCTTCGTGCCCCTGGCCCAGACCGGTTTTTTGCTTCATGATCGCCATCACGCCGGCCTTATTGCCCAGATACTGATTCAGGCCGTTGGCGCGCAGGTTGCAGGCCGCACACTGGCCGCAGCCGTCGCCCTTGATGCCGTTATAGCAGGTGAGCGTTTCGCGGCGAACCAGATCCAACTGGCCCCAATAATCGGCCAGCGCCCAGGTTTCGGCTTTGTTGAGCCACATCAGCGGCGTCTCAAAACGTATATCTTTTGCCATGCCAAGGCTAACCGCGTGGTGCAGCGCTTTAACAAATTCGTCGCGGCAGTCCGGGTAACCGGAGAAGTCGGTCTCGCAAACGCCGGTAATAATTGCTTCAGCCTTAACCTGATAGGCGTAGATCGCCGTCAGGGTTAAAAACAGAATATTGCGACCTGGAACGAAGGTATTCGGAATACCATCGGCATCCGGCTCGTAATCCGGTACCGGAATGCTATCGCGCGTCAGGCTGCTCACCGCCAGTTCGTTAAGCAGCGTAACGTCCAGCACTTTATGCGCCACCGCGCCCAGTTTTAGCGCCAGCTCGCGAGCCACGTCAATCTCGGCGCGGTGGCGTTGGCCATAATCAAAAGTGACGCAATGCACTTCGTCATACTGTTCCAGTGCCTGCACCAGGCAGGTTGTTGAGTCTTGTCCTCCGCTGAAGACCACTACGGCGCGTTTCATAGCAATTCCTGACTAAATAAGTGAGAGCGATATGGTACCGTCAGACGCTCGCGGCGACCAGCTCTCTCACGCCGATGATGCCGGTAGCCAGGCGCTGGCGAAGTCGAACCACCCTCGGGCATTGAGGCGCAGGCCGTTAACACCCGGCGGCGCGCTGATGCGGTAATTGTATTTGAATAACGGCGTCATGATGGCGTCATCCATCAGCGTATTGAAGACGTTGCGCAGGGCATCGTTGCGGCTACGTGCTTCGGGCTGCGCCTGGACGGCATCTAATGTTGCCTGCAGGTGCGCATATTGCGCCCCGGTCAGCAAATTAGGCCATAGCGTGTCGCAGCGCAGCCACTGTTCAAGGGTATATTCCGGCGCTTCGCCAATCAGGCGGTCGCCCATCATCATATCGGCCTGCGCCAGATATCGGCAGCCGTCCCAATTTTTGGCGTCGTGAAAAATGAGCGTCAGTTCGCAGCCGAGAGAGGCGAGGCGCCGTTTCAGCTGCTCAGCCATAGTGTGTAATTCGACCGGCAAATGATAGAGCAGGGTAAGCTGGCGAGGCAGCGGTACCTCATGGTTTTCCGGGCCCTGAGGAATGGACCAGCCGGGCAGTACCTCATGGCTCGGCGTGATCAGATCTTCATCCAGCGGTAGCGTTTCCAGCAACGACGAGCGGTGGATAATCGAAATCAGCCGCTGGGCCTGCGCTTTACTGAGACGTGGACTCTGACGCAGGGTCAAATAGCAGAAGCCGAGGCTGATGCTATTGCTCACCTGGCGCAGATTATTGAGCTCCTCAGGATCGCCGATGGTGATCTGTACCGGATGGCGACAGCTGGTGCCGAGATCGCTTTCGAATAGCTGCGGCGTGATCCAGTATTCTACCGCCTGGATCAGCGGATGCTGTAAATGGTAGCGGGGATGGTTTTCCAGACGAACCAGATCCGGGCCAAAAAGTTTCAATCGGAACGGGCCGCTGCCGATTGCCGGATCGTCAGGATGTGCCAGCACGCTGCAATAGCTGGCTAAACGGAACGGTAGCCAGTAGTCCGGGCGATGCAGCGTAATCGTCAAACACTGGGCGTGGGTGACATCGATGCGGCTAATGCTGGCAAAAAGGGTGCGGAGAGCCGGCAGTTCCAGTAGCAACAGTAGTCTTTGCCGCAGCTGTGAGGTTTCCACGGTATCGCCGTTATGCCAGCACAGGGTCGAGCGGATATAAAAGTGCCACCGTAATCCATCGGGTGATACCTGCCAGTGGTGCGCCAGATCGCCCACCGGCGTATTATCGCTATCGTCGAAACGCGTCAGGCCGGAATAGATCTGCCCGGCCAAATGTTGTTCCGCGCGCCCGGGCAGAAAACCGGGGCGCAGCGGTTCCAGCGGCCGATAATAAGGGATACGCAGCGTCGGGGTATTGTTTTGCCACTGGCCGCCGAGGAAGGGGTGCAACAACGCTTTCAGCTCAACCGGCGCCAGCTGCGCCAGCTCCAGCGCGTTTTGCTGCTGACCCTTATTCAGCGCCTGTTCCATCATCTCGTTACGCAGGCTTTCCGGAGTTTTGTGAAAACAGAGCATTCCGCGCTTGCCGCGCCCGGAGCTGGCCTGCCAGCTTAACCAACCGGCCTCCTGGGCCTGGCGTAACAGCGTACGGATATGGCGCTCGCTACAAAAACAGCGCTCCGCCAGTTCGCCGACGGTCACCTGCTGCGGCGCGCCGGACGACGGCTGCCATAGCCGCTGGTACTGATTTAAACGGTTTAATAATCTCATTTGCGGAAAACCCGGAACAATAAAAAATATCTATTCACTATTACTTCCGTATATCTCAGGCGATACTGCAACACAAGCGAAACCCATCACACATCGGGGAAAATACCATGGCAAAACTGGCGGCATTTGATATGGACGGCACCCTGCTGATGCCGGACCATCGTCTCGGAGAACTGACCCTCACGGCGCTGAGACGGTTGCGTGAACGCGATATCGCCCTGACCTTTGCCACCGGTCGCCATGCTCTGGAAATGCACCATGTGATCGGCGAGTTTTCCCTTGATGCTTTTCTGATTACCGGTAACGGCACGCGCATCCATTCACTGGAAGGTGAAGAGCTTTATCGCCAGGATCTGAATCCGGAAGTGGCGGAAGAGGTGTTGCACAGCGCGTGGGATACTCAGGCGAGTATGCACGTTTTCAATGATGGGGGCTGGTTTACCGGCCAGGCAAGGCCGGAACTGCTCCGGGCTCACGCCTTCAGCGGCTTTCATTATCAACTGCGCGATCCGAAACGGATGCCGGCGCATCACGTCACCAAGATCTGTTTCTGCGGCGATCATGACGATCTGCGCCGTCTGCGGATCCAGCTAAATGACGTGCTAGGCGATCGCGCGTTTCTTTGTTTCTCGGCGATGGATTGTCTGGAGGTACTGCCGGTCGGCTGTAATAAAGGAGCCGCGCTGGCGGTGCTGAGCCAGCACTTAGGTTTCACTTTGCAGGACTGTATGGCATTTGGTGATGCAATGAACGATCGCGAGATGCTCGGTAGCGTAGGGCGAGGGTTCATTATGGGTAACGCGATGCCGCAGCTCAAAGCTGAACTGCCGCATCTACCGATCATCGGCGACTGCCGTCATCAGGCTGTTTCCCATTTTTTAACACATTGGCTGGATAATCCTGATCTTCCTTATTCCCCCGAATAGAGAGACCCTACCAGCAAGCCGGATAGCGTTCTATCCGGCTTTTTTTATTGCGCGTCACTCAGTTGCATAATCTGCGTCTGCCACGGGGTAATATCGCCGATATTCGCCGCGACCCACTGCGGGTTATAATAGCTTTCGAGGTAACGTTCGCCGCTGTCGCACAACAGGGTGACGATAGAGCCCGTACGTCCTTCATCGCGCATCCGTGCGGCCAGCTGCAGTACGCCCCACATATTGGTGCCGGTGGAGGCGCCGACTTTTCTTCCAAGCTGGGTTTCCAACCACAGGGCGGTGGCGACGCTGGCGGCATCCGGCACGCGCAACATTTCATCGACGACGTCGGGAATAAACGAGGGTTCGACGCGCGGGCGGCCAATACCTTCAATTTTGCTACCGACCGGGCTACGCAGGCTGGCGTCGCGGCTCTGCCAGTAATCGAGGAACACCGAATTCTGCGGGTCGACCACCATCAGTTGCGTCTCGTAGCCCTGACAGCGAATATAGCGGCCAATGGTCGCAGAAGTCCCGCCGGTACCGGCGCTCATGACGATCCACGACGGCTGCGGGTGCGGCTCGTGGGTCATCTGGCGGAAAATGCTGTCGGCAATATTGTTATTGCCGCGCCAGTCGGTGGCGCGCTCGGCGAAAGTGAACTGATCCATATAGTGGCCATTCAACTCGCGCGCCAGCATTTCAGAAGCGGCGTAAATTTCGCAGGCGTTGTCGACGAAATGACAGCGTCCGCCATAAAATTCAATCTGTTCGATTTTACGTTTCGCGGTGCAGGAGGGCATCACGGCAATAAACGGCAGGCCCAGCAGGCGAGCGAAATAGGCTTCTGAGACCGCCGTCGAACCCGAAGACGATTCGATAATCGTAGTGCCTTCTTTGATCCATCCGTTGCACAGTCCGTAGAGAAATAGCGAACGCGCCAGACGGTGCTTGAGGCTACCGGTTGGATGCGTACTCTCATCTTTCAGATAAATAGGGATACCCGGAAAACCAGGCAGCGTCAGGCGGATCAGGTGTGTATCGGCGGAACGCTGGTAGTCGGCGTTAATTTCACTAATGGCATGTTTTACCCAGGCGCTGTTCATCTCGGATTCCTGTTTGTCATTTTGTGCCCAGCTTAGCGGATTGTGCGGGAAAAATTGTTGCTATTTGGCCTTTCAATTACAATTACGGGAGTAAATTATTCTCTCTGGTGGCCTTATGCTAGATAAAATTGACCGTAAGCTGCTGTCGTTACTGCAAACTGACTGCACCCTCTCTTTGCAGGCGCTGGCGGATGCCGTTAATCTGACCACCACGCCCTGCTGGAAACGGCTCAAGCGCCTTGAGGACGAAGGTATCTTGCGCGAGCGCGTGGCCATTCTGGATGCGGAAAAGCTGGGGCTCGGACTAACCGCCTTCGTTTTGATAAAAACCCAGCATCACAGCAGTGACTGGTACTGCCGCTTTGTTAGCGAAGTGTCGCAAATGGCGGAAGTGCTGGGTTTCTGGCGTATGGCTGGCGAGTACGATTACCTGCTACGGGTGCAGGTCGCGGATATGAAGCGCTATGACGACTTTTATAAACGTCTGGTGAACAGCGTGCCGGGGCTGTCGGATGTCACTTCGAGTTTTGCCATGGAACAGATAAAATACACCACGGCCTTGCCTATTGATTAACGGCTTTTTGCCGCCACGAATTATACATTCAGGATTTTACCGTTTGCGATTATTTGCTCAACTTAGCTGGTACTTTCGCCGGGAGTGGCGCCGCTATCTCGGCGCCGTCGCTCTGCTTGCCGTTATTGCCATACTCCAGCTAATCCCGCCGAAAGTAGTGGGGATTGTGGTCGACGGCGTGACTAAAGAACATTACACCGCAGAGCAGGTGTGGATGTGGATCGGCGCGCTGGTCGTTATCGCGGTGATGATTTATCTGCTGCGCTATGTCTGGCGCGTGCTGCTATTCGGCGCCTCTTATCAACTGGCCGTTGAACTGCGTGAAGACTTCTATCGTCAGCTCAGCCGCCAGCATCCGGCCTTCTATCTGCGTCACCGTACCGGCGATCTTATTGCCCGCGCGACCAACGATGTTGACCGCGTCGTCTTCGCCGCCGGCGAGGGGGTCCTGACGCTGGTGGACTCACTGGTGATGGGTTGCGCGGTGCTGATTGTGATGTCGACGCAAATCAGCTGGCAGCTAACGCTACTGGCGCTGGTGCCGATGCCGTTTATGGCGCTGGCTATCAAGCGTAATGGCGATGCCCTGCATGAGCGCTTTCGTGTGGCACAGGCGGCTTTTTCCAGCCTTAACGATCGAACGCAGGAAAGCCTGACCAGCATACGTATGATTAAAGCGTTCGGCCTTGAGGATCGTCAGTCGGCGCAGTTTGCCGCCGATGCGGCGGATACCGGGGCGAAGAACATGCGGGTCGCGCGTATTGATGCCCGCTTCGACCCGACAATTTATATTGCCATTGGCGCGGCCAACCTGCTGGCAATCGGCGGCGGCAGTTGGCTGGTGTTGCAGGGCGAGCTGACCCTTGGCCAGTTAACCAGTTTTGTCATGTACCTTGGCCTGATGATTTGGCCAATGCTGGCGCTGGCGTGGATGTTTAATATCGTTGAGCGCGGTAGCGCCGCCTACGGACGTATTCGTTCGATGCTGGAAGAAGCGCCGGTAGTCAACGATGGCACCGAAACGGTGCCGGAGGGGCGCGGTTCGCTTAACGTGGCGGTGCGTGAATTTATCTATCCGCAGGCGGCGAAACCGTCGCTGGAGAAGGTTAACTTCACTCTGCGGCCGGGGCAGATGCTCGGTATCTGCGGTCCGACGGGAGCCGGGAAAAGCACCATTCTTTCCCTTATCCAGCGCCATTTTGATGTCACCGAGGGGGATATCCGTTTCCATGATATTCCGCTGACCCGCCTGCAGCTTGATAGCTGGCGAGGGCGACTGGCGGTGGTCAATCAAACCCCATTCCTGTTCTCCGATACCGTAGCGAATAACATTGCGTTGGGTAAACCGGACGCGAGCCGGGAGCAAATCGAGCGCGTCGCGCGGCTGGCCAGCGTGCATGATGATATTCTGCGCCTGCCGCAGGGCTATGAAACGGAAGTCGGCGAGCGCGGGGTGATGCTCTCCGGCGGTCAGAAACAACGAATTTCCATTGCCCGCGCTCTGCTGCTGGAGGCGGAAATCCTGATCCTCGATGACGCGCTGTCGGCGGTTGATGGACGGACGGAGCATGATATTTTGCATAACCTGCGCCAGTGGGGGGAGGGGCGGACGGTGATCATCAGCGCCCATCGCCTCTCAGCATTAACCGAAGCCAGTGAAATTTTGGTTTTGCAACACGGCCATATCGCGCAGCGCGGCCGCCACGAGCAGCTTGTCGTCCAGACGGGATGGTATCGCGATATGTATCGCTATCAGCAACTGGAAGCGGCGCTTGACGATGCGCCGCAGGATGAGGAGGCGGTTGATGCGTAATTTCGCTCATCTCTGGCCGACCCTTAAACGTCTGCTGGCCTACGGTTCGCCGTGGCGTAAGCCGCTTATCATTGCGGTCATCATGATGTGGATAGCGGCGGCTGCGGAAGTCAGCGGCCCGCTGCTGATAAGCTATTTCATTGATAACATGGTGGCGAAACAATCGCTGCCGGTGAAGCTGGTCAGCGGCCTGGCGGCGGCCTATATCTGTCTGCAGATCCTTGCCGCTACGCTGCACTATAACCAGGCGCTGCTGTTTAACCGGGCGGCGGTCGGCGTGGTGCAGCAGTTGCGCAGCGATGTGATGGACGCCGCGCTGCGCCAACCGCTCAGCGAGTTTGATACACAACCGGTCGGTCAACTGATTTCGCGCGTTACCAACGACACCGAAGTGATTCGCGACCTGTACGTGACGGTCGTGGCGACAGTGCTGCGCAGCGCGGCGCTGATTGGCGCGATGCTGGTGGCGATGTTTAGTCTCGACTGGCGAATGGCGCTGGTGGCGGTGGCTATCTTCCCGGCGGTGCTGATTGTCATGGCTATCTATCAGCGCTACAGCACGCCGATCGTGCGTCGCATGCGCGCCTGGCTTGCCGATATCAATGATGGCTTCAACGAAGTCATCAACGGCATGGGCGTTATTCAGCAGTTCCGCCAGCAGGCGCGATTCGGCGAGCGGATGCGTGAAGCCAGCTACGGTCACTATCTGGCGCGCATGCAGACGCTGCGTCTGGATGGTTTTCTGCTGCGCCCGCTGTTAAGCCTGTTTTCATCGCTGATCCTCTGCGGCCTGCTGATGCTGTTTGGTTTTAGCGCTTCCGGAAGTATCGAAGTCGGGGTGTTATACGCCTTCATTAGCTACCTCGGACGCCTGAACGAACCGCTGATCGAACTTACCACCCAGCAGTCGATGCTGCAGCAGGCGGTAGTGGCGGGCGAGCGCGTGTTTGAACTGATGGACCGTCCGCGCCAGAGCTGGGGTAGCGATACCGCGCCGTTACGCAGCGGCGCGGTGGCGATTGATAACGTCTCTTTCGCCTATCGCGACGACCGGCTGGTGCTGCAGGATATCAATCTGGATATTCCTTCGCGCGGTTTTGTGGCGCTGGTTGGCCATACCGGTAGCGGCAAGAGCACGCTGGCCAGCCTGATGATGGGCTACTACCCGTTGACTAAAGGCGAAATTCGCCTCGATGGCCGCCCGCTGTCGTCGTTAAGCCACAGCGCTTTACGTCGGGGCGTCGCGATGGTGCAACAGGATCCGGTGGTATTAGCCGATACCTTCTATGCCAACGTGACGCTGGGGCGCGATATCAGCGAGCCGCAGGTCTGGGAAGCGCTGGAGGCGGTGCAGCTCGCTGACCTTGCCCGCGAAATGAGCGACGGGATTTATACCCAACTGGGCGAGCAGGGCAACAACCTGTCGGTGGGCCAGAAACAGCTGCTGGCGCTGGCTCGCGTGCTGGTGGAAACGCCACAGGTGCTGATCCTCGATGAAGCGACAGCGAATATCGACTCCGGTACCGAGCAGGCTATCCAGCAGGCGCTGGCGAAAGTGCGCGAGCACACCACGCTGGTCGTCATCGCCCACCGTCTGTCGACTATCGTCGAGGCTGATACGATCCTGGTGTTGCACCGTGGCCAGGCCGTCGAGCGCGGAAACCATCAGCAATTGCTGGCGGCGAAGGGCCGCTACTGGCAGATGTACCAGCTACAGCTGGCTGGCGAAGAGCTAGCCGCCAGCGTTGAGGAGGAGTCGCTGAGCGCCTGATGCACCATCAGCAGGCATTGGTGCAGGGGTGACATGAAGTGGTGCAATTTGCTCACTAAGGGCGCACCGTATTGGTGCATTTTTGCGCATTAGCGGTCATTTGCCGTCTCGCCAGTAACATCCTCGCGTTTTTTTCTCCGTAAACGGGCCGATTCACGGCCCGTTTTCATTTTTGGCATATCCCTTGCTTTATCTCCTGTGTTAGCAGCGGCCACTATCAAATACTGACTGGAGGGGATTTATGAAGCTGGTTACCGTGGTAATCAAACCATTCAAACTGGAAGACGTTCGCGAAGCGTTGTCCTCCATCGGCATTCAGGGCCTGACGGTCACGGAAGTGAAAGGCTTCGGCCGCCAGAAAGGCCATGCTGAGCTCTATCGCGGCGCCGAATACAGCGTCAATTTCCTGCCAAAAGTAAAAATTGATATTGCGATTGCCGACGATCAGCTGGACGAGGTTGTCGAGGTGATAGGCAAGGCCGCCTGGACCGGAAAAATTGGCGACGGCAAAATTTTTGTCGCCGAACTGCAGCGCGTGATTCGTATTCGTACCGGCGAATCCGACGAAGCGGCACTGTAATTGCCTGACCACACAGCGATGGGGATGAAGAGATGATGAGAACGACGATGAAAACGGCTCTGGGAGCGCTGGCGCTGCTTCCGGGACTGGCGCTGGCGGCCGAACCGGCGGTGGCGGATAAAGCCGACAACGCTTTTATGATGATTTGCACCGCGCTGGTGCTGTTTATGACAATCCCCGGCATTGCGTTGTTCTACGGCGGCCTGATTCGCGGTAAAAACGTGCTCTCAATGCTGACTCAGGTCATTGTGACTTTTGGCCTGGTTTGCGTGCTGTGGGTTATCTATGGCTATACGCTTGCCTTCGGAAGCGGCGGTAGCTTCTTTGGCAGCTTCGACTGGGTCATGCTGAAAAATATTGAACTGAAAGCGTTAATGGGGTCGTTCTATCAGTATATCCATGTCGCTTTCCAGGGCTCTTTCGCCTGTATCACCGTGGGCCTGATCGTCGGCGCGCTGGCGGAACGTATTCGTTTCTCCGCGGTACTGATTTTTGTGGTGGTTTGGCTCACGCTCTCCTACGTGCCGATTGCGCATATGGTGTGGGGCGGCGGCCTGCTGGCGACCCATGGCGCGCTGGACTTCGCCGGCGGTACCGTCGTACACATCAACGCCGCGGTGGCGGGGCTGGTGGGCGCGTATATGATGGGCAAACGCGTGGGCTTTGGCAAAGAAGCGTTTAAACCGCATAACCTGCCGATGGTCTTTACCGGTACGGCGATTCTGTATGTTGGCTGGTTCGGCTTTAACGCCGGTTCCGCAAGCGCGGCCAACGAAATTGCCGCGCTGGCCTTCGTGAATACCGTCGTGGCGACCGCTGGCGCGATTCTGGCCTGGACCTTCGGCGAATGGGCCACTCGCGGTAAACCGTCGCTGCTGGGTGCCTGCTCCGGCGCGATTGCCGGCCTTGTCGGCATTACTCCGGCGTGCGGCTACGTTGGCGTTGGCGGCTCGCTGATTATTGGTATCATCGCCGGCCTGGCCGGGCTGTGGGGCGTCACGGTGCTGAAACGCTGGCTGCGCGTCGATGACCCATGCGATGTGTTTGGCGTTCACGGCGTGTGCGGCATCATCGGTTGTATCCTGACCGGCATCTTCGCCTCTACCACCCTTGGCGGGGTCGGCTATGCGGAAGGCGTAACGATGGGGCATCAGTTACTGGTACAGCTGGAAAGTATCGGCATTACCGTGGTGTGGTCCGCCGTCGTCGCGTATATCGGCTTCAAAGTGGCGGCGATGACCGTCGGCCTGCGCGTGCCGGAAGAGCAGGAGCGCGAAGGGCTGGACGTCAACAGCCACGGCGAAAACGCCTACAACGCCTGATAAAGCGAGCAATCTCCATAAGCGTCAAAGCCTCCCGTCCGGGAGGCTTTTCTTTGCGTGGAATTTATTTCTTACTGAAGCCAGGGATAAAGCGATCAACATCCACTTCCATAAACTGGCTGCGCTGGAAGTGGGCTTTCATATTCCACGGAACGGTGCAGTCGAAAATGGTTTTGCAGGCAATACCGCTATCGCGAATCGATGGGCTGAAGGCCGGGTCGGATGATGGATCCAACGGATGGCAACGTACGCCGGGAATAAACACGGTGCTGACATCGCCCTGATAGCGGGTGGTCATCGCCCACATGACGTCGTTGATGTCGAATACATCGACGTCCTCATCGACCAGCATCACGTGCTTCAGCTCAGAGAAGGCGGAAAAGGCCAGTAGCGCCGCCTGGCGCTGACGGCCCTCATCGCTTGGCGTGCGTTTCTTCACCTGCAGCACGGCGAGATATTTACCCGTCCCCGGAGAGGGGCAGTGGACGTTTTGTACGAAGCCTGGAAGCGCGCGCTCTACCATTTGCAGAATGCTGGCTTCGGTCGGGATCCCGGCCAGATTGGTATGCTCATCGCTCGGCCCGATACAGGTTTGCAGAATCGGGTGGCGGCGGTGGGTAATCGCTTTAACTTTTATCACCGGCACTTCCGCCTGAGCGCTACCGGTGTAGCCGGGGAACTCCGGCATGGCTTTGCCGCTGTTGGTATTCTGGTCTTCGCGTACCCGCACGCCAGGCAGCAGTTCACCTTCAATAACGATTTCGGCATTGGCGATGGCGCGGGCGTTGACGCTCACGCATTCGCTGAGCTCGACCGCCTGATTACGCAGAGCGCCGGCGATAGAGAGTTCGTCAAACCCGAGAGGAGTGGTCGGTGGTTCAAAGCAGGCGCCAATTTCAATCGCCGGATCCACGCCGATGCTAATCGAGATGGGCAACGCTTTCCCGGCAGCCTCGGCTTTTTGCCTGAAGGTGTCGAGATGACGACCCGGTACGAAATACATTGAGATTTCGTCTTTGCTCTGTACGCACAGGCGGTGGATGGTGACGTCATGATCGCCGGTTTCCGGATCCGCGGCATAGCACATACCGAGGGTAAAGTAGGGGCCGGCGTCTTCCGGGGTGTTAGTCGGCGCGGGTAATATTTTGAGAATATCGAAATCAGGATCGCTTGCCAGATGCACCACTTCCTGGCAGGCCGCTCGTTCACGCGGGATAGTGATTGGCGCGATAGGATTCGCTACGGAGTCTTTGAGCATAAACGCCAGATTTTCCGGCGTGGTGCCAAACAGGCGCGCAACGCGCTGCCGCGAACACAGCAGGCCAATGAGCACCCTGACATCATCATAGCCTTTGACCTTGTTAAAGATCATCGCCGGGCCAACGCGGGTCGGGCGCTGAACGGTGCCGTGGGCGCCAACGTAGCGATATACGCCGGAGAGTTCGGCAATGGGGTCGACGGGTTCGTCGGTGTAGATCAGTTCATTATCGTACTGACTTAATAGCGCCAAAGCAGAACGCAGATCGGTTACTTTTACATGTTGTTCAGACATCGTGCTTCCTTCAGTTTTCTGGCAATGGCTATTAATTCTCACCAGATACCGATAAGAGTCCAATCACATTTCCCCTTATTTTAATAAGAGATTATTATCAGTGTTTTCGGGAGGGCGTGATGGATTATCGACAACTACAGGCATTTACGGTTCTGGCGGAAGAGTTGCACTTTGGCCGGGCGGCGCAGCGTCTGCATATCACGCAACCAGCGCTGACCCAGCAGATTAAAAGTTTCGAAAGCGCGCTGGAGCTACCGCTGTTCACTCGCGATCGACGCAACGTCGCCCTGACCGCCGAAGGGCAATTTTTACTGGCCGAGGCGCGAATGATTCTCGGCCACTGCGATAAATTTCGCGAGAATGCGCGCAGTTTGCGACAGGGGCGTAAAGGGCAGTTGAAAATTGGCTACGTTGGCTCGGCTATTTTTGACCCGGCGCTGAGCGTGTTAATACGAAATTATCGTCAACGCCAACCCGAAGCCGATTTGCTAATTGAAGAGCATAACGTTAACGATCTGATAACCGGTTTATTAAGCGAAACGGTCGACCTGGCGTTTATCCGCTCGCCAGGCGCGCAATATGATGAACTGGAGTCGCTGGATATTGCGACCCGGCCGCTGGTGGCGGTGGTGCCTCGCCATCATGCGCTCGCCAGCAGGCGCGCAATTCCACTCGCGGCGCTGGCGGAAGAGACGTTTTTCATTCAGCAGGATCCCAGCGGCGTCGGATTGGGATGGTCAGCCATCAGCGCCTGTCGGCAGGCGGGTTTTACACCCCGTAAGATTCAGTACACGCGTGATGTCTCCACGGCGATTGGCCAGGTATCGATGGGGATGGGGGTGACGTTGGTGCCCGAGACGCAAAGCGCCATGCTGGTGTCGGAAGTCAGTTATTGCCTGTTAGAAGAGACCTTTGCCGTAACGACGCTCACGTTATGCTGGCGGCGGCAGAGTCGCAACGGACTGCTGGGGGATTTTATTGCCGATGCGCGCGAATTGCTTGGCCGTTAAAGGTAAGCGGGCCCGTTGTGGGCCCGTCGCGAATTAGTTATTGCGGTTACGCATGACGCCTTCCTGCACCGTCGAGGCGACCAGAATACCGTCCTGGGTATAGAATTCGCCGCGAACAAAGCCGCGGGCGCTGGAGGCAGAGGTGCTTTCGACGCTGTACAGCAGCCATTCGTTGATGTTGAACGGGCGGTGGAACCACATTGAGTGGTCAATGGTGGCGACCTGCATACCTGGTTCAAGGAAGCCGACGCCGTGCGGCTGCAGCGCAACCGGCAGGAAATTAAAATCAGATGCATAGCCCAGCAGCGACTGGTGGACACGAATATCATCCGGCACTACGCCGTTGGCGCGGATCCACACCTGGCGGGTGGGTTCGGCAACGTGGCCTTTCAGCGGGTTATGGAACTCTACCGGGCGAATTTCCAGCGGTTTGTCGCTGAGAAACTTCTCTTTCGCCTGCGGCGGCAACAAATGCACCAGCTTACGGGCGATATCGGTTTCAGAGGGCAGACCTTCCGGCGAAGGCGCTGCCGGCATTGCTTTTTGATGTTCGTAGCCCGGTTCCGGCGCCTGGAACGAGGCGGTCATGTAAAAGATGGGTTTACCGTGCTGGATAGCCGCCACCCGGCGAGCGCTGAAGCTGTTGCCGTCTCGTAGTACTTCAACATCATAAACGATAGGTTTCTGGCTATCGCCAGGACGCAGAAAGTAACTATGAAAGGAGTGAATCAGGCGGCCCTCAGGCACGGTTTCTTTGGCGGCATACAGCGCCTGACCGACCACCTGACCGCCGAAGACCTGACGTAAGCCGAGATCTTCGCTCTGCCCGCGAAACAGCCCTTCTTCAATTTTTTCCAGATTTAATAATGCCAGCAGATTGGTTAGAGCCTGACTCATAGATACCCTCAATTAATGATAGCGGCGCTGACGCAGCGCATATTGAGGGCAAGTATAACCTGGAATCTCAAGTGGTCCGATGGGTGTAATAATCTGAATAAATGCCCCTTTCCGGGAATTATTCTGAGATCTGTGCCACACTTATTCACGATACTAATGTCTTAGCCATCGTGATGGCAGGACGTACTCCTGTGACTAAAGGGATGAAAAGGAGAACATAATGAAATTTGCCTATATGTTAAGTGCTATCGCCGTTGCTGCGGCCTTATCCGCCTGTGCGAATAATTCGAACAGCAACGCCGCTCATCAGACGACGGCACCCGATCCTTACGGCATTGCCTCACTGAGCTCCTCGCAGCAACAGCCTAATGTTTCCGGGACTATCAATATTCGCCAACGGGTAGCGTTACCGCCGGATGCGGTACTGACCGTGACGTTGTCTGATGCGTCGCTTGCCGATGCGCCAGCCCGCGTATTGTCGCAAAAAGCGGTCCGCACAGAAGGTAAGCAGGCGCCGTTCAACTTTGTTCTGCCGTATAACCAGGCGGATATCAAACCGAACGCGCGGATCCTGCTGAGTTCGGCGATCACCGTAAATGGCCAGCTGATGTTTATTACCGATACCGTGCAGACCGTGGTAACCCAGGGCGGTAACCGCGCCGATCTGGTATTGGTGCCGGTGCAGCATGCGCCAGTGCCGGTGGCTAATGATATGGCGCCGATGGCGCAATAAACGTCTTCATGCCCCTGTTCAGGGGCATTTTTTTGCCCTTAATAAACCCAGCGATAGTGTTGCAGGTCGATATGCCCGCTGCCGGAGACCTGGACGCCTTCCGCCAGCAGCGCCTGACGTTGGCGCTGCAGGTCGGGGCCGGTCAGCGAAATATCGCCGTGGCGATTCACCACCCGGTGCCATGGCAGGGTTGAGCCTTCCGGTAGGCGCTTTAACACGCCGCCTACCTGTCGCGCCGCGCGCGGCGAACCCGCCAGCAGAGCGACATCGCCGTAGGTGGTGACATACCCTTCCGGAATTGAGGCGACTATCTGCCAGACCCGCTGGGGAAAGCTGTCGTGGGCGTCCTCCATCATCACTCCTTCACGCGAGAAAAGCTCAGAATAAGCGCTTGACCGCGTGCTGTACAGCCGTCACAGGACGGTGAATTCCAGCGCCAGCCCGAGGATCTGCATACCGTGAATATTGTCATGCGGGCTGGTGGCGATCAGGCTTTCGAGGAATTTTAGCCGCTGCGATTGCGCATTGATAATGAGCTTGCCGCGCAGCGTCGGGTATTTGAGCGATGAGATGGGATAGACCACCCGGCCTTTGACCTCAACGGGCAGCTTACGCAGCTCGACGTGTTGCAACACGCCCACCGTGGAAAAGAGCAGGGCAACGGGGGTCACCGACAGCAGCGGCGCGCTACTGATGCTGACGAAATCCAGCAGCAGCTCGGGGCGTAGAAAATTCATGCCGTGAAAGGGGACGGTTACGCCATCAATGGCGGGCATGGGCAAGGTGGTGGTGGGGCGTGGCGATTGAGTCATGCGATTACCGTAGCGACAACACGTTGAAAAGACACAGGACGAACAAGTATGGCGGGTTGCGGTAAACTGTGCCGCGATGGGGCTCGCAATCTCTCTCATTGCTGGGGCGTTAGGCCGGGTAAAGGCACTATTTGCCGGGAAATCCGACGTTTTGCATAATAAACCAGCAGCTGGACGCGAGTGGCTTGCAATTCAGGAGTGCTATAGGGATAATGCGCCAGCGCGTTGGTTATCAACGCTCTCAATGGGGGCTCTGTTGGTTCTCCCGCAACGCTACTCTGTTTACCAGGTCAGGTCCGGAAGGAAGCAGCCAGAGCAGACGACGTGTGTGCCGGGATGTAGCTGGCAGGGCCCCCACCCAATTCCGGGTACCCTGATTTAATCTCCCTTCATTTGCTGTGCTTTTATTCTCTGCTACTATTATAAGCAATCTCACTTCATTTATTGTTTTACGTTACTAAAACGACGCTTTTTCATTCCTTAATTGTGCATTGTCATAAATGTGAAATAATAATGACATACTAATGTCATCTTCATGTCATATATAATGTGCAAATTATTTCCTGGAATTACCAGATATTATTAAGGATAAATAATATCTCTGGATCAAGATGTTAACTTCGTGTATTAATTATGATGATTTTATTGCACGGGAAGCGTGATCATGACCACAGTAGTTCTGAATGTGAAAATTGACGCAGAGTTAAAAGATAAACTGCGTCATTATGCGGAAGTCAATAACGAGAATTTAGGCACGGCAACGGAGAAGCTGCTGCAATTGGCGCTGGCGGCCATTGATTCAGCAGACGAGGCGGGGGTTTCGCATGAGGATATTGATAACCAGCATACCGAAGAGGAAGCGTCGCCGTTAACCCCTAAAGAAATCAAAGCATTACGCAAACTTCTGAAGAAGAAAAGATGAAACAACAATTCTCTACAGCCAGCAGTTACAGTGAAGCCTGTGACCTGCTGCGTTCCGGGTACGTTAAGCACGTGCGCCTGAACTGGAATATCGGTAGTGATGAGTTTTTTCGCATTGCTTCCGACTGGTGTGAAACCGGCGCAAAAATAAAAAAAGATGACGATGGCTTTATTATTTCGCTAAAAGGTATTCCCATTCCGCGCCAGCATTAATGAAATGATTACGCGGTTGTCATTTTAATGACATGCGGCGTAGGCAAGATGGCACTGCAATTTTATAAAACATCTCATATTCATCATGGATGGTGGTTTTTGACGGGCTGATTCCAGCCCGTCGATATTTTATTATATTATTTTACGCATTCGCGTCATTTCTTTCTGTTGCGTAAGGGACTGCCACAGCGGTTGTAAAATGCTGAAGGCGTTGCGCAATTCCGTATCCGGCAGTGTGAAAGGCAAACGTAAATAACGATCGAAGGCCCCCTCCAGGCCGAAACGCGTACCGGTACCGATATGAATGCCGGCATTCTCCGCACGTACTGAGAACTGTGTCGCTAACATTTCCGGCAGCTCGACCCAAAATGACAGCCCGCCCTCGGGGACGCAAAAGCGCCAGTGGGGAAAATATTCCGCCATTAATGCGGCGCACATATCGCGACGCGCGGCCAGCATCGCACGCCGTTGCGGCAATAACGCCTTTTCGTTTTCCAGTAGCCAACGGCAAGCCAGCTGCTCCAGCAGCGGCGAGCCGAGATCGAGCGTATCCCGCGCCTGGATGAGCGAGGCGATAGTCGACGCGGGCGCGCGGATCCAGCCAACTCGCAGTCCACCCCAGAACGTTTTCCCCGCGGAACCAATAGTGATTATCGGCGCTTCAGGATTGAAAGCCGCCAGCGGCGGCGGCGGCGGGGCGTTGTACCATAAATCCACCATCGTCTCGTCGGCGACCAGCGTCGTTCGCGTGCTGGCGGCCAGATTGGCGACGCGCTGTCGAGTCTCGCTATCCATGCAGCGGCCGGTGGGATTATGAAAATCCGGCATCATAAAGGCCAGCCGCGGCGAGGTTTGCGCAATGGTTGCCGCCAGTCCGTCGCAGTCCCAGCCCTTTTCCGGTAACGCCACGCCTACTGGCCGGCAGGAGGCGCCGCGAATGGCGTTAATTGCCATCGGATAGGAGGGAGCGTCAACCACCACCCGGTCGCCTGGCCCGGTTAACAAACGCAGTACCAGGGCAAATCCGCTCAGCGCGCCATTTACGATCATGATTTCATCTGCCTGCGTCGGCAGTCCGCGTTCGCTATAGCGGCGGGCAATCACCGTGCGTAAATCGACTAACCCCTGCTGATCGTACCCGGTATAGGACAAATACTGCGGCATCAGCGTCAGCGCGTGGCTGTAGGCTTGATGAATTTCCGGTCCGGCGCTGAGGGCGGCGGTGGCGAGATTGACCGAAGGCGCCGAAAGCGTCTGTTCACCGGGCAGCAGAGGGCCTGCAGGTAGCGCAATGCGTGAACCACTCCCCTGGCGACTTTGCAGATAGCCTTCTTCTCGCAATAACCCCAGCGCGCTGGCGATAGTGGTGCGGCTAACATTTAGCGCCGTCGCCAGTTCTCGTTCGCCGGGCAAACGGGTCTCCAGCGCCAGCCGTCCATCAAGGATCAACAGACGCAGCGCTTCCGCCAGCTGCCGCCACAGCGGCGCGCGCGAGGAAGGGGCCTGCCAGTTGCCGAGCAGGCGTACCAGCGATTGTGTTCCAAAACGACGTACTGACATAGCGATCCACTTTTCAAAAACTGGCCATTAATTACCAATCCATTTTTGCTGATGATGGGGGTATTCGCAATACATACTGAGGTGTTTATGGTCCGTCGTTTGCTACAACTTTATATCGGTCTGGTTCTCTATGGCGTGTCGACGGCGTTATTCGTCCATGCCAACCTGGGGGCCGATCCGTGGGATGTGTTTCATCTGGGGGTGGCGAAACAGCTTAATATCAGTTTCGGCACGGTGATTATTGTGACCGGCGCCGCGGTGCTGCTACTGTGGATCCCGCTGCGCCAGATGCCGGGTCTCGGCACCATTAGCAATGTCATCGTGCTGGGCCTTGCGGCCGATGCCACGCTCGCGGTACTTCCGCCGCTGGAATCGCTGCCCGCGCGTAGCCTGCTGCTAGCCGGCGCGGTGGTGATGAATGCGATAGCGACCGGGATGTATATCGGCGCCGGTTTTGGCCCCGGACCGCGCGATGGCCTGATGACCGGATTGCACGCGCGGACCGGCTGGTCGCTGCGTGGTATCCGTACCGCCATCGAAGTCTCGGTGCTGCTAATTGGCTGGCTGCTGGGCGGTAAAGTCGGGGTTGGCACCGTGGTTTACGCCTTTGCTATCGGCCCGCTGATCCAGCTATTTTTGCCCTGGTTCCGTCAACCGCGGCCAGTCAGTGCGGCGGCTAAAAGCCGTGAACTGGCGTCCTGAAATCGCCGTTCGCAATAGCAGCGACTAAACTTATCACTCAGACGCCGACGGATATGCCGCCGGCGCTGTTCACTTCGGAGACTCACTCATGAAGTATGTTGATGGTTTTGTCGTTGCCGTCCCTGCGGAAAATAAGGAGGCATACCGCGAACTGGCAGCAAAATCGGCGCCGTTGTTTAAAGAGTTTGGCGCCACGCGCGTGGTGGAGTGTTGGTCGGATGATGTCCCGGAAGGGAAGCTGACGGATTTCCGCATGTCGGTTAAAGCGCAGGCGGATGAGGAAGTGGTATTCAGTTGGATCGAGTACCCGTCTAAAGAGATCAGGGACGCGGCCAATGCGAAAATGATGAGCGACCCGCGGATCAAAGCGCTTAGCGATAGCTTGCCCTTTGACGGCAAGCGCATGATCTTCGGCGGTTTTGCGCCGATTCTTGACGAGTAAATCCGGCGGCGCGACTGGTTGCCAGCGCGCCGCACATGATATTAATGCGCTTTAATATTATTTTCCGCCCACTGAATAAATTCCTCTTTCGGCAGCGCCTTACAGTACAGCCAGCCTTGCGCGTAATTGACGCCATGCGCGCGCAGCCAGTCGCGCTGAGCGGGGGTTTCCACCCCTTCGGCGACGATCGCCAGATTCAGCGCCTTCGCCATGTCAATGATATGTGGCGTGAGAGGTTTATATTCCAGGGTATCGACAAATGACTTATCGATCTTCAGCGTATCCACATCCAGCGTCTGCAGGTAGCTGAGGCTGGAATAACCGGTGCCGAAATCATCAATCGAGATCCGGTGTCCCGCCTGGCGATAGCCAATAATCACCGGCAGGGTGGTTTGCGGATCGACAAAGCCGCGTTCGGTAAGCTCAAGGGGGATCTGTTCCGCGTTGATTCCCCAGCGCGCCAGCTGCTCCTTGAGTAGTTTGGGTAGCGTGGGCGAGCGTAGGTCATCCACCGACAGATTAATAGAAATGTGCATCTGCGGATGATGGCGCAGCCAGGGACCGAGATCGGAAAAGATTTTACGCACAATATCCTCGGTCAACCGGGTGATAAGCCCGGTTTGCTCGGCTAGCGGGATGAAAATATCCGGTGATAAAAAGGTCCCATCCGGCTGCTGCCAGCGGGCCAGCGCTTCGGCGCCGGCGATTTTACCATCCTCCAGCGAGACGATCGGCTGATAGTAAACCTGGATGGCATCAGACTGTAGCGCATCCAGCATGCCATAACGCGGCGAGCGTAATCTGCGCAGCAGGCGCAGAAGTAAAAAAGAGGTCAACAGGCTGGTAAAGAGCCCAATCGGTAGCCATAGCAGTAGCTGCTGGCGAAGGCGCGCATCCAGTGGCTGCGTGGACGACCAACTGGCGACGCCAAGACCCAGTTCAGGGATGATATGCACGCGATAGACGGTGTCATTCAGCGTCAGCGTCTCGCTATGGAGGTTTTTAATTCGCGTCCAAACCGCGGGATCGATCGGTTGGCTACTGATCACCACCTGATCGTGCTCGGTGCCGAATAATATCGTGTGGATCTTTTCCTGACCGGTGGCGATAACATCAATAAACGACACCGGGTCGATCATCACAATATGATTTTTATTGCCGAAAGCGGTCATGCGATGCTGCAGGCCGAGGTCATTGATCGAGGTAAGCCAGGTGCTGTAACCGTCGGCAGTCACGTGGTCGGGGGGCGGAAACGTGACTGAGACCTGGTGATCCTCAAGCGATGAGCACATCGGTACCGAATTACGCAGCCAGAGTACTTCCTGCACATAGCGATGGGTGTAGGCAATGCGGCGCATATTCAACAGATGTTCTGGTGAACAGGCGGTGGCGCTATGCGCATCGGCTTCTTGTAATGCTTCTTTGGCCTGAGCGGCGACCTGTTCCACGCGCATCACAATGCGTTTTGAGTAGTGGTCGAGCTCGCTATAAAACTGCGCCTGCGCCTGACGCATTGCCAGCCAGATACTTAAGGCGATGGGCAGCACGATGGCGAGAATAAGTACCCCTGTAACCAGACTCATTAAATGGCGAGTCGTCATGGGTATGTCCTTATTTTAACGGGGAATTGCTCTGAGTATACGCGAAAGCGAAAAAAAGACCCGGATCGCGAATGCCGCGATTTGGGAGAAGGGGGTAAATCATCGCCTCCTGAGACACCGCGTGGTTCTTGCTGAAACCGCTAATTTCCTGTGGTTGATCTTTGGCGTTCAACGGTGTACCTTAATTGTTATGTTATAACATATTGATTGAGGTTCACTATGAAAGCTAATATTCATCCGCACTACCGTACCGTCGTTTTCCACGATACGAGCGTGAACGAGTACTTCAAAGTGGGATCCACTATTAAAACCGAGCGTGAGATTGAACTGGATGGCGTGACCTATCCGTATGTCACCTTAGATGTTTCGTCTAAATCCCATCCGTATTACACCGGTAAGCAGAAAACGCATGCCACCGAAGGTAGCGCCGCTCGTTTCCGTCAGCGCTTCGGTGGTTTTATTGATGCCAAAAGGAGCTAAATATGCAGGTACTGAACTCATTGCGTAGCGCTAAACAGCGCCACCCGGATTGCCAGATAGTGAAACGCAAAGGGCGGCTGTACGTTATCTGCAAAAGCAATCCGCGTTTTAAAGCGGTGCAGGGACGTAAAAAACGGCGTTAATTCGTAGGCTTGCGGAAGCTCTCCAGCGTGCGATATTGCTGGCCGTTGGCATCAAAATTACCGGCGGCCAGCCACTGGCGCATCGCGCTATCCACCTGCGGCCACTCGCTATCGATAATGGAAAACCAGTCGGTATCGCGATTGTGGCCTTTTATCACCAGCGCTTGTCGAAAGCGCCCCTCGAACTGAAAGCCTAAGCGCAGCGCCGCGCGCCGCGATGGTTCATTCAGGCTATTGCATTTCCACTCATAGCGACGATAGCCGAGCGACTCAAAGACATAACGCATCAGCAACCACTGTGCCTCGGTGGCCATCGCTTTGCGGCTCAGCAGCGGCGAAAAGTGAACATGGCCGACTTCAACGACGCCGTTTTTGGCGTCAATACGCATTAGCGCTAACGATCCGACCGGCTGCCCACTCTGTTCATCAATTACCGCGAAGTGAAGCGGGTCGTTAAGCTCGCTGATGCTGGCAATCCAGGCGCTGAACTCGGCAACGCTGTTTTCCGGTTCACGCAAAAGCCAGGTCCAGGCGCGGGTATCAGGCGCCTGTCGATAGGCGTTGAACAGCGCTTGCGCGTGTTTAACGGCAAGCGGTTCCAGGCGGCATGACTGTCCTTGTAAGGTCTGGCGCTGCGGCCATGGGCGTGGCTGCCAGTCAGGTAAAGCGTCGCCAACGAGTTGGTTAAATTGGTTGTATTGCGTCATCAGTCAAGTCCTGTTTGCGGGAAGAGTCCTGAGATTAAACGTCTGCTGGTTCCATAAAAAGTGCCATCCTGGTATCTTTTCATGGTGCCACGAGGAGCAATGATGAATATACCGGACGATGCTTTTTTTGCCTTGCTGACGCGCGGGATACAGCAGCGGGGAGACGCGACGCTACAGCGCGCGCTGTATCAGACGCTGCGCGAGGCCATTTTACAGGGCGAATTACTTAGCCATAGCCGGTTGCCGGGCGCCCGCGTTATTGCTCAACGTGCTGGCGTATCGCGCAATACCGTAAACAGCGCCCTGGAGCAGCTGGCGATAGAGGGATATCTGAACCGCAGTCGTCAGGGGACGTATGTCGCGGCGCTCAATATGCTGGCGGAAAGCGAGCCGACGCCGCCAACGTTTGTTTTACCTGAGCGCTTGCGCACGCTACCGCAGCCGGGTCGACGGGATTCTCCGGCACTGTTGTTGACTACCGGAATGCCCGCGGTGAACTACTTCCCGCTGGCTATCTGGCGTCGTTTGCTCGATCGGGTACTGCGCGAGAACGGCAGTACGATTCTTGGGTATGGGGAGGCGGCCGGTGAACCAGCGCTGCGCGAGGCGATTGCCCGTCATCTGACCTTATCCCGGGGCATACGCTGCACAGCGCGGCAAATTGTGATTACTGAAGGCGCGCTGGAGGGGGTTAATCTTTGCACGCATCTGCTGAGCGAGGCGGGGGATCCCGCCTGGGTCGAAGAACCCGGTTATTTCGGCGCCAAAAGCGTGTTTATTAAAGCCGGATTGCAAATAAAAGGGATTGCGGTTGATAGCGATGGCATGCGGCCAGATATCGCGGACGAGCCGCCGCCACGGCTTATTTTTACCTCACCTTCGCACCAGTACCCGAGCGGGGCGGTGATGAGCGCCGGCCGCCGTCTGGCGTTGCTGGAGTATGCCCGCCAGCATAACGTGTGGATTATTGAAGACGACTATGACAGTGAGTTTCGCTACAGCGGCGAACCCATTCAGGCGATGCTCGGCATGGTGACGCAGGCGCCGGTGGTTTATCTTGGCACCTTCAGTAAAACGCTTTTCCCGTCACTGAGAATAGGATTTGCGGTAATGCCTCCTGCGTTGGCCGAGGCGGCGCAGGAGGCGATCGGCGCGCTGTTGCGCGGCGGCCATCGACTGGAACAGCGCGCGCTGGCGCTGTTCATCGAAGAGGGGCATTATGCGCGCCATCTGGCTTCAATGCGCCGATTGTATCGTCGGCGTCAGCAGCTGTTACGCGAGGCGGTCGCAAGCGAATTCGAGCTGGCGAATGAGATTTGGGGCGGAGAGGGCGGGCTGCATTTAACCGTCGCCATTGATGGCATCGACGATGTGCAAATTGTCGAGCAGGCGCGACGGTATCAAATGGCGCCAGCGGCGCTAAGCCGCTTTTATCTTAACCCACAGACCGCGCGTAGCGGCCTGGTATTGGGTTATGGTAATACGTCCGCGGCGCATTTCGTCGCGTCGCTGCGGACGTTGAACCGGCTAATCAGGCAGCAACGCGGGTCAGGGTGAAGACATCGTAGAACGAGAGTTCCCCTTTGGTAGCGATCATTTTCTGCAACTGGGCTTTCTGTTCATGGCCGACCTGCGGCGATTGCAGAATGCCGTCAATTAGCTGCTCAGGTACGAAGCGGGTGTTATACCATTCACCGTTATAACAGACGCGAAAATCGAGCACGTCGATATCTTCATAACGGTAGCGCGGGTAGACGTCAAAGAAGAAGAAGCCATTCAACAGGACAAACAGGACGACCAGTAGCCATACGGAATCAACCAGCGTCTCAGAGCGCAGCATGACGACGAGCGTGGCCAAAAAGGCGGCGTACATGGCGACAAATAGCCACGGGTGATTGCGAATAAAACTGATACTAAAACGCGGGCGATTATCGCGTTTTTCTTTTTCGTTCAGTTCCTCAATGGTGTTGGTTAGCAGGCGCTGTATTTCTGTCATTTTAGTCCCCGAATTCTTCGCAGAGCCCGGCATTTCAGGCTCTACGGCTCAGTTTGGCGGTTATTTTATGTTGCCGGAGACTAGGGTTAAAGTAACAGATCAGTTACAGAAAAGCATAACAGTTACTATTATTCGGTTAATAGCAGCTTGATGATTTGTGCAGGATTACCGCCGACTACCGCATTGGCCGGCACATCTTTTACCACCACGGCACCGGATGCGATAACCGCGTTGTCACCGATGGTGACGCCGGGGTTGATGACCGCCCGGCCGCCAATCCACACGTTATGGCCGATAACCACCGGTTTTCCATACTCGATACCGCTATTACGCTCCGTCGGATCGAGCGGATGGGTCGCGGTATAGATGTGAACGCCCGGCGCCAGCATACAGTTATCACCAATCCGAATCGGGCAAACATCAAGCATTACGCAGTCAAAGTTAGCGTAAAAATTGGCGCCGAGGCTGATGTTATAGCCATAATCGCAGCGGAAAGTGGGCTCGATATACGCGTCGGTGGGCTTGCCAAATAGTTCGCTCAGCAGTGCCGCACGCGATTCGCGTTCATCCGGAGCAGAGTGGTTATAGCGGTGCAGTACCTGCCTTGCATACAGGCGGTCTGCTTTTAGCGTTGCGTCTCCAGCAAGGTAAGGTTCGCCGGCGATCATTTTCCTTTTTTCTTCGCTCATGGTCTTCTCCTGGTTAAAGAAGAAACAGTATAAAGCGAAACCGGTTTCATATGCAGCAATATGGGACTCAGGCGTTTAATATCCCGAGTGATCCCTGTTGACGCGCCGTGGTATTAATGACAGAAAATGAACTAGCGGATAAATTTCCATACTGAAGTTGGGATTTTGTCGTATAGCTTATTCATGGTCAATTCAGCAAGGCGATGATCGGCTGCTGAGTAAAATACCGCCAATTCATTGTCGGAAAGTTCATATTTATTCTTTTCAATTACGCGCTCCAGCGTATCAATTGTCTGACAGCGGCGTAAACGCATCAAATAGTCTGTTTTAGTTAATGGTTTACCAGACATCATTTCACCTTTTGAATGTAATAATTCTAACAAGAAAGACTTACCGGGTTCTCCCGGCTGGCGTTCACAAAGCACCGGAATAAGCGATTGCCGGATTTACGCCATTTTTGGAGATCGCTTGTGTTTATGCCATAGCTACTGAACAGCATAAAAGTGTCATCCAGGTATTCGTCAAGCTGAGAAATCAGCTTATTATCCTCAGCATACTTAATTTTATAATTAAGCGCGTAAGTTGCTATGTGCTCGATCAATTCATTTAATTGAAGATTCACCGCCGAAGTGGGATCGTTAACCCAGCCGCGGTTGCTCTCTTCCAGGTTTGCAAGGCAGTCATGATACAGGGTTTCGCAGAGAAATCTAAGCTGCGCGATATCATGTCTTTTTGGCGAGTACTCGTCCATAACACATCCCCTTGTAAGTGGTTTAAACGACGACTAACAAACACCGTTGTGGGATGAAGACCAGGCTCAAACATTGTAATCCTGTGATTTAACTATAATCCAGTCTCAAAAACATTTCACCGTGCTATTACGAAAAATTACAATAAATACGGTTAATTTATCTTAAAAAAACAGATCCTATTATACGAATTCCTTTTATGTTTGGCGAAACTGGAACGTCAGCCTTATATATCATCAGGTTATCTGATTGACGCCTGCCTGCAGCGAAAAGGTTGTTGGGAGGTTGTTGGTAATTAAGAATATTCTGAATGAAGCCTGATGGTGAAGCCAATAACGGAAATCTTAATAAAGATAGAACAACGTTCATCAATGTATATTATATGTCAGAACGTAAAATAAACAATAACAATGTGTGCGTTTAAAAACCCCTAAAGAAAAAGGGCCGCAAATGCGGCCCTTAGCTTAAGCAAGATTAATGATGCTCAACCGGATGGTTATGCTCAATATCTTCAGTTTTCTTACTGAAGCGGCGACGAACCACCACGAAGAATACCGGCACGAAGAAGATGGCCAGAACCGTCGCGGTCACCATCCCGCCCATTACGCCAGTACCGACGGCGTTCTGCGCGCCGGAACCTGCGCCGGAGCTGATAACCAGCGGCATTACCCCAAGGATAAACGCCAGAGAGGTCATCAGGATTGGACGCAGACGCATACGTACTGCTTCCAGCGTCGCTTCAATCAGGCCTTTGCCTTCTTTTTCCATCAGGTCTTTGGCGAATTCAACGATAAGTATCGCGTTCTTCGCCGACAGACCGATGGTCGTCAGCAGGCCGACCTGGAAGTAAACGTCGTTAGTCAGCCCGCGGAAGGTTGCCGCTAACAGCGCGCCGACAACACCCAACGGTACCACCAGCATGACGGAGAACGGAATCGACCAGCTTTCGTACAACGCCGCCAGACACAGGAAGACGACGATAAGCGAAATGGCGTACAGCGCCGGGGCCTGGTTGCCGGACAGGCGTTCCTGATAGGACATACCGGTCCAGTCGTAGCCGACGCCAGAAGGCAGTTTGCTTGCCAACTGTTCCATCATCGCCATCGCTTCACCCGTACTGCGTCCCGGTGCGGCCTGACCGAGGATTTCCATCGATGGCAGACCGTTGTAACGCTCCAGACGCGGTGAACCATATTCCCAATGGGAAGTGGAGAAGGCGGAGAACGGCACCATCTGACCATCGCTGCCGCGTACATACCAGTTGCCGATGTCTTCTGGCAGCATACGGTATTTCGCTTCAGACATGACGTACACTTTCTTCACGCGACCGCGGTCGATGAAGTCGTTGACGTAGCTGCCGCCCCAGGCCGCGCCAAGGGTAGTGTTGATGTCGCTAATTGAAACGCCAAGCGCCTGCGCTTTTTCCTGATCGATATCGATCTTGAACTGCGGCGTATCTTCCAGGCCGTTAGGACGCACGCCAACCAGAAGGTCAGGATGCTGAGCGACCATACCAAACAGCTGGTTACGCGCCTGAGTTAATTTCTCATGCCCTAAACCACCCTGATCGATGAGCTGGAAGTCAAAGCCGGTAGCGGTACCCAGTTCGACGATCGCCGGCAGGTTAAAGGCGAAGACCATCGCATCTTTAATCTGCGAGAAACGGGCCATCGCGCGACCGGTAATCGCTTCAACTTTGTTTTCTGAACCCGGGCGTTGGCTCCAGTCTTTTAACGACACGAAGGCGATACCGGTGTTCTGACCGCGACCCGCAAAACCAAAGCCGTTAACCGCGAACACCGATTCAACGTTGTTCTTCTCTTTGGTCAGGTAGTACTCAGTCATCTCATCGAGGACTTTCTGCGTACGTTCCTGACTCGCGCCCGCCGGAAGCTGCGCCATACTCAGGAATACGCCCTGGTCTTCATCCGGCAAGAAGGAGCTTGGCAGACGAACGAACAGGTAAGCCATACCGATGACGATAATCAGATACAGCACCAGGTAACGACCGGTACTACGCAGAATGTTGCCTACGCTGTCGGTGTAGTGGTGCGTGCTCTTATCGAACATGCGGTTAAACCAGCCAAAGAAGCCTTTGTGCTCGCCATGGCCGCCTTTCTGAATCGGTTTCAGCATGGTGGCGCACAGCGCTGGCGTCAGAATCAGGGCCACCAGTACCGACAGCGCCATCGCGGACACGATAGTAATCGAGAACTGGCGATAAATCGCGCCGGTTGAACCGCCGAAGAAGGCCATCGGGATAAATACCGCAGACAGCACCATCGCAATACCGACCAACGCGCCCTGAATCTGACCCATTGACTTACGGGTCGCTTCTTTCGGCGGCAATCCTTCCTCCGCCATCACGCGCTCGACGTTTTCTACCACCACGATGGCGTCATCCACCAGCAAGCCGATGGCGAGCACCATCCCGAACATCGTTAGGGTGTTTATCGAGAAGCCAAATACCGCCAGGATGGCGAATGTCCCGAGCAATACCACCGGTACCGCGATGGTCGGGATCAGCGTGGCGCGGAAGTTCTGCAGGAACAGATACATGACCAGGAACACCAGGATGATCGCTTCCACCAGCGTTTTTACCACTTCATGAATAGAGATCTTCACGAACGGGGTAGTATCGTACGGGTAGACGATTTTCAGGCCTGACGGGAAGTACGGTTCCATCTTCGCCAGCTCGGCGCGGATGGCGTTGGCGGTATCCAGGGCGTTAGCGCCGGTCGCCAGTTTAATCCCCAGACCGGAAGCCGGTTGGCCGTTGAACTTCGCGATGATGTCGTAGTTTTCGCCGCCGAGCTCAACTTTCGCCACATCGCGCAGACGAACCTGTGAACCATCCTGATTGACTTTCAGCAGGATTTTGCTGAATTCATCTGCGGAGGTTAAACGAGTCTGGGCGATGATCGAGGCGTTCAACTGCTGGCCTTTCACCGGCGGCGTACCGCCTAACTGGCCCGCCGCGACCTGGGCGTTCTGCGCTTTAATAGCGTTGATGACATCTACCGGAGTCAACTGGAAGTTGTTCAGCTTCGTGGGGTCCATCCAGATACGCATCGCGTACTGGGAACCGAACAGCTGAACGTCGCCGACGCCGGAGGTACGGCTGATGGCATCCTTCATATTGGCGCCCACGTAGTCGGAAATATCCTCCTGCGTCATGGTGCCGTTAGTGTTGATAACCCCGACAACCATCAGGAAGCTACTGGAGGATTTCTCCACGCTCACGCCCTGTTGTTGTACTTCCTGCGGCAGCAGCGGCATCGCCAGCTGCAGCTTGTTCTGCACCTGTACCTGGGCGATGTCTGCGTCAGTACCGGACTGGAAGGTCAGGGTGATCTGCACCGTACCGGTGGAGTCACTGTTTGAGGACATGTACATCAGGTTATCGATACCGTTCATGTTCTGTTCGATAACCTGTGTCACGGTATCCTGCACCGTTTTCGCATCAGCCCCCGGGTAGGTGGCCGAGATCGTCACTGCTGGCGGCGCAATCGTTGGATATTGCGCCACGGGGAGTTTCATAATCGAAAGCCCCCCGGCCAACATGATGATTATGGCGATCACCCATGCAAATATGGGGCGATCGATAAAGAAATTAGGCATGTCTTAACGGCTCCTGTTTAAGTTAAGACTTGGTTTGTTCAGACTGAGCGTTCGCGTTACCGGCGGTTTGCTGTTGGTTGTCTGAAGCTACTTCCTGCGCTTTTACCTGTACGCCTGGTTTGACTTTTTGCAGGCCAGCGACGATCACGCGATCGCCGGATTTCAGACCTTCGGTCACTAACCACTTATCGCCGATAGCTTGAGTCGCGGTGACCTGGCGAACTTCAACTTTGTCGCCTTCGCCAACCACCATCACGCTGGCATCGCCGCGCGGGGTACGGGTAACGCCCTGTTGCGGAACCAGCAGCGCATCCGGGTTAATACCTTCTTCCAGGCGTGCGCGGACGAACATCCCTGGCAGCAGGGTGTGGTCCGGGTTCGGGAAGATCGCGCGCAGCGTGATAGAACCGGTGGTCTGGTCAACAGTGACATCAGAGAATTCCAGCGTGCCGTCTTGCGGGTATTTCAGACCGTCGTTGGTCACCAGTTCGACTTTCGCTTTGCCGTTTTCTTGCTTCAGTTTACCGTTTGCCAGTTCCTGTTTCAGACGCAGGAAATCGTTGCTCGATTGGGTAACGTCAACATAAATAGGATCTAACTGTTGAACGGTCGCCAGCGCGGTAGCTTGCCCGTTTTGCACCAGCGCGCCCTCGGTGACCGCGGATTTACCAATGCGGCCGCTGATTGGCGAAGTCACTTTGGTATAAGCCAGGTTGATGCGCGCGGTTTCAACCGCGGCTTTTGCCGCGACGACGGCGGCGTTGCTTTGCTGAGCGTCGGCAACGGCGGTGTCGTAGTCTTGTTGACTGATGTATTTCGTGCCAAGCAGTTTCTGATAACGTTTGACCGTCAACTGAGCGATGTTTGCGGCGGCCTGGGCTTTCGCTAAGTCGCCTTTGGCGCTTTCATAGCTGGCCTGATAGGTTGCCGGATCGATCTGATAAAGAGACACCCCCGCCTGAATATCGCTGCCTTCAACGAAGTTACGTTTCAGAATAATGCCACTTACCTGAGGACGGACTTCTGCGACACGATAAGCATTGGTACGGCCAGGAAGTTCAGTGGTGATTTGTAGAGGTGCGGATTTGAGCGTGACAATGCCAACTTCCGGCATTTGCTGGGCTCCTTGTTGAGCCGGTTTATCGTCACATCCTGTTAGCGCTAAGCTGCCTGAGAGCATCAGAACGACCGCCAGAGGCGTTAACCCTCTGTTTTTGTTCATATGTAAACCTCGAGTGTCCAATTTCAAATTTTCAGTGGCTCAAACGTCCACAAACCCACTTCAGTCTTTCTATTATGGTCATGCTATGGTACATACATTCATAAATGTATGTAAACGCAACCTCTGTAAAGTCATCAACCTATGGCACGAAAAACCAAACAACAGGCACTTGAAACCCGGCAACTGATTCTTGACGTTGCCCTGCGTTTGTTTTCGCAGCAAGGCGTATCATCTACCTCGTTGGCCGCGATTGCAAAAGCTGCCGGAGTGACCAGGGGCGCGATTTACTGGCATTTCAAAAACAAATCCGATCTGTTTAATGAAATATGGAGTCTTTCGGACGCCAGCATTAGCGATCTCGAAGTTGAGTATCGGGCAAAATTCCCTAACGATCCACTGTCAGTTGTTCGCGAAATACTGGTCTATATCCTCGAAGCGACGGTAGTAGAGGAGCGTAGACGCCTGATGATGGAAATCATCTTCCATAAATGCGAATTTGTCGGAGAAATGGCCGTTGTCCAACAAGCACAGCGCAGTTTATGGCTTGAAAGCTACGATCGTATTGAGCAAACATTAAAAGAGTGTATCACTGCTCAACAATTACCTGCGAATTTACTCACTCGCCGTGCGGCAATTCTGATGCGTAGTTATCTTTCCGGATTAATGGAGAATTGGCTTTTCGCGCCTGAGACCTTTAATCTTCATGCGGAAGCTCGCGCTTATGTAGACACGCTCATTGAGATGTATCAAACCTGTCCATCGTTGCGTAGCCCGTCTGCAATTGTGGCCTGACGACCGGGAGTAAATAAAGGTAAATTTTACTTATCTCTGCCGCTATTCGCGCGCGGGGAGAAGTGCTATTCTGCGCGCTGCGACGACCCCCGGTATTCTCCGGCATTTGCAACCATTCATGTTAATACTATGCAGCATACAAATCGTTGGCCTCATGCTATTTCCACCATTGTCTTTGCACTGGTCCTTATAGTTGGCACTCTGAGCTTCAGCCAGGTTCAGGCTGCAGATTTACCTGACCGTTCTGACATTCAAAGCCAGCTCACTACGTTAAATAAGCAAAAAGAACTCACGCCGCAGGAAAAATTAGTTCAGCAGGACCTGACCCAGACTTTAGAAACGCTCGATAAGATTGAACGTATAAAGTCTGAAACTGTGCAACTGCGTCAGCAGGTTGAACAAGCGCCGGCGAAAATGCGTCAGGCGGTCGACAGCCTGAATGCGCTGAGCGACGTTCCTGATGATGAAGTCACCCGTAAAACCCTGAGCACGTTGTCGCTGCGACAGCTAGAGTCGCGCGTGTCGCAGGCGCTCGACGACCTGCAAAGCGCGCAGAACGATCTGGCGACCTACAACAGCCAGTTGGTCTCGCTGCAGACGCAGCCGGAACGCGTGCAGAACGCGATGTATTCCGCCTCTCAGCAATTACAGCAAATTCGTAACCGTCTCAACGGCACCGCGCCGGGCGAAGAGACGCTGCGCCCGACGCAGCAGGGGCTGTTGCTGGCGCAGCAGGCGTTGCTGAACGCGGAAATCGAACAGCAGCGTAAGAGCCTGGAAGGCAATACCGTCCTGCAGGATACGCTGCAGAAACAGCGCGACTACGTCACCGCCCATAGCAACCGGCTGGAACATCAGCTGCAACTGTTGCAGGAAGCGGTGAACAGCAAGCGACTGACGCTCACCGAGAAAACCGCTCAGGAAGCGGTCTCGCCGGAGGAGACCTCGCGGATCCAAAATAACCCGCTGGTCAAGCAGGAGCTTGAAGTTAACCACCAGCTCAGCGAAAAGCTGATTCAGGCGACGGAAAACGGCAACCAGCTGGTGCAGCGTAATATCAGAGTGAAAAACTGGCTCGACCGCGCGCTGCAGTCCGAACGCGATATCAAAGAGCAGATTTCCGTATTGAAAGGCAGCCTGCTGCTGTCGCGTATCCTCTATCAGCAGCAGCAAACGTTGCCATCAGCAGACGAGCTGCAGGATATGACCAACCGCATTGCCGATCTGCGCCTGGAGCAGTTTGAGGTTAACCAGCAGCGCGATGCGTTATTCCAGAGCGATGCCTTTGTGGCAAAGCTGGAAGAAGGCCATAGCAGCGAAGTCACGCCGGAAGTTCACGACGCCCTGTTGGAAGTGGTGGACATGCGCCGTGAATTGCTCGACCAGTTTAACAAACAGCTGGGGAACCAGTTGATGATGGCCATCAACCTGCAGATTAACCAGCAGCAGTTGATGAGCGTCTCCAGCAATCTGAAATCGATCTTGACCCAGCAGATTTTCTGGGTGAACAGCAATAAGCCGATGGATTGGGAGTGGATTAAATCCTTCCCGGAAGCGCTGAAAGGCCAGTTCAAATCGATGAAAATCACCGTCAACTGGGAAAAAGCCTGGCCGGCGGTGTTTATCGCATTCCTTGCCGGGCTGCCGCTGCTACTGATTGCCGGTCTGATCCGCTGGCGCCTGCAGTGGCTGCGCGATTACCAGGCGAAGCTGGCCTCTCAGGTAGGTCAGTTACGCAACGATACCCAGCTCAACACGCCAAAAGCGATCCTGATTGATTTGATCAGAGCGCTGCCGGTGGTGCTGCTCATCCTCGCCGTCGGGCTTATCCTGCTGACCATGCAGCTGAATGTCAGCAACCTGCTGTGGGCTTACAGTAAGAAACTGGCAATGTTCTGGCTGGTGTTCGGCCTGTGCTGGAAGGTACTGGAAAAAGATGGCGTGGCGGTGAAGCATTTCAATATGCCCGCGCAGCTGACCAGCCACTGGCGGCGGCAGATCGTCCGCGTCAGCCTGGCGCTGCTGCCGCTGAATTTCTGGTCGGTCGTCTCTGAGCTCTCTCCGCTTAATTTGATGGACGACGTACTGGGGCAGTTCGTTATTTTCGTCAACCTGCTGCTGATTGCGGTGCTGGTGTGGCCGATGTGCCGCGAAAGCTGGCGTGACAAAGAGTCGCATAGCCTGCGCTTGCTAACGGTGACCGTGCTGTCGATTGTGCCCGTCGCGCTGATGGTCCTCACGGCGACCGGTTACTTCTATACCACGCTGCGTCTGGCTGGCCGCTGGATTGAGACCGTCTATCTGGTGATGATGTGGAACCTGCTGTACCAGACCGTGTTGCGCGGCCTGAGCGTGGCGGCGCGGCGTATTGCCTGGCGTCGGGCGCTGGCGCGTCGCCAGCATCTGGTGAAAGAAGGGGCGGAGGGCGCCGAACCGCAGGAAGAGCCGACGATCGCGCTCGAACAGGTTAACCAGCAAACGCTACGTATCACCATGCTGGTGATGGTGGCGCTGTTCGCGGTGATGTTCTGGGCGATTTGGTCCGATCTGATTACCGTGTTCGCCTATCTCGACAGCATTACGCTCTGGCACTACAACGGCACCGAGGCCGGGGCCAGCGTGGTGAAAAGCGTGACCATGGGCAGCCTGCTGTTTGCGATTGTCGCCTCGATGGTCGCCTGGGCGCTGATTCGCAACTTGCCGGGCCTGCTGGAAGTGCTGGTGCTGTCGCGTCTTAATATGCGCCAGGGCGCCTCCTATGCCATAACGACGATCCTTAACTACGCGATTATCGCCATCGGCGCGATGACGGTATTCGGCTCGTTAGGCGTATCGTGGGATAAACTGCAGTGGCTGGCCGCAGCGCTGTCGGTTGGTTTAGGTTTCGGCTTACAGGAGATCTTCGGTAACTTCGTTTCCGGTCTGATCATTCTCTTCGAACGCCCGGTGCGTATCGGCGATACGGTGACTATCGGCACCTTCTCCGGCACCGTCAGTAAGATCCGCATTCGCGCGACGACCATCACCGACTTCGATCGCAAAGAGGTGATCATTCCGAACAAGGCCTTCGTGACCGAACGGCTGATCAACTGGTCGCTCTCCGATACCATCACCCGCGTGGTGATCCGCCTGGGCGTGGCCTACGGATCCGATCTCGATAAAGTGAAAGAGGTGCTGCTGCAGGCGGCGCATGAACATCCGAAAGTGATGCAGGAACCGGCGCCATCGGTCTTCTTTACCACCTTCGGCGCCAGCACGCTGGATCATGAACTGCGCCTCTACGTGCGTGAACTGCGCGATCGCAGCTACGCGGTGGACGAACTGAACCGTTCGATCGATCGCCTGTGCCGTGAAAACAATATCGATATTGCCTTCAACCAGCTGGAAGTTCATCTGCGTAACGAGAAGGGAGATGAAGTGACGGAAGTGAAGCGCGATAATAAAGGGGATGATACGGCGCCAGACGTCGCATAATCGCTAATCGGGGCGGCATATGCCGCCCCGAATCGTTTTATTCTTCAGACAAAGGCGCGTCAGGTTGGGCGTTTTTCAGTTTGTTTTCATAGTCGCGCTTAATAATATCCAACGCTCCCAGCACCGTTTTTGCGCTGACCCGGTTTTCTTCCAGCAACATGATTAAATCGACGGCCAGTTTGACTTCGTCTGGTGCATTTTCCAGCGACATAATCCTCTCCTGTTAGCGCGTTAAACGCGCCAGTACGTTTTCAATATTTTCCAGCGCATCGCGACAGCGGGCCAGGCGGCCGGCATAGGCCTCGACCTCTTTGGTCAGCCGCTGCTGTTCGGCAAGGGTTGTTGCCGACGCCAGCTGACGTTGGCGATCGTTGCGCATCGCCAGCAGGCGGCGCTCATACTCCTGGTGCTGCAGGCGGCGGCGTTGCCAGCGGTTTAGCGTCGGCGAGGCGCTATCCCAGTGGCGTAACGACCAGGTCGCCGTCTCGCGGCTAATGGCGGCAATCTGCGCTACCAGCCGTTCGGCAAGCCAGGCGACCTGGGGCAGATGCTGATGTTCGACGGCATGCTGGAGCTCGGTAAAATTATGCCGCGCTTCGTCAAGGTAAGCCTGCATCTGCGTGTCGCGGGTACGGAACAGCTGGCGGTCGAAACGCGGGCTCAGCGTGGCGTGATTGGCGAACGGCGCCACCTGAAGCGCCAGCTCGGCCAGCTGACTTTCCAGCGTTTGTAAAAGCCGGGTTGTTTTCAAATAACTCCTCCATTCCCTACTCAGCAACTGTGCTACAGTAGCGACATCTGCTTGATAACGATTCGCATTATGCCACGTATTATTTTAATCATCATTGGCTGGCTGGCGGTAGTGCTGGGGATGCTGGGCGTCTTCTTACCGCTGTTACCAACAACGCCATTTATTCTACTTGCCGCGTGGTGTTTTGCCCGCTCGTCGCCGCGCTTTCACCACTGGCTACTTTATCGCTCGTGGTTTGGCGGCTATCTTCGCCACTGGCAGCAGTACCGGGCGATGCCGCCGGGGGCCAAGCCGCGAGCCATTATCATGATTTTACTGACCTTTGCCATTTCTCTGTGGCTGGTTAAGCTTATGTGGGTGCGCATCCTGCTGCTGGCGATCCTCGCCTGCCTGCTGATATTTATGTGGCGCATTCCGGTGGTTGACGCAAAGCAACAAAAGCACTGATGCGCAATAATGCCTGTTGCAATTGTTGGCGACAGCCAGTAAATTCTGGCGTTTTCGAGCGCGGGTAAGCCTGGTCAAAGGTTAAACAAATGTTTCTTTGGCCCATTTTGCACGCCCGTGGGTAACACCGTTTCAATCAGGCATAAACTTATGACCGCAACTGCACAGCAGCTTGAATATCTGAAGAACAGCATCCAAAGCGTCCAGGATTATCCGAAACCGGGCATCCTTTTCCGCGATGTCACCAGCTTGCTGGAAGACCCTAAAGCCTACGCGCTTAGCATTGAACTGCTAACCGAGCGTTATAAAGACGCCGGCATCACCAAAGTGGTGGGGACCGAAGCGCGTGGTTTTCTGTTCGGCGCCCCGGTTGCGTTGGCGCTGGGCGTTGGCTTTGTTCCGGTTCGTAAGCCGCGCAAGTTGCCGCGCGAAACCATCGCCGAAAGCTATGAGCTTGAATATGGCACCGATCAGCTGGAAATCCACGTTGATGCCATTAAAGAAGGCGATAAAGTGCTGGTCGTTGACGACCTGCTGGCGACCGGCGGCACCATTGACGCCACCGTGAAGCTGATTCGTCGCCTGGGCGGCGAAGTTCACGATGCCGCTTTTATTATCAATCTTTTCGATCTGGGCGGCGAACAGCGCCTGGAAAAACTGGGTATCCACTGCTTTAGCCTGGTGCCTTTCCCGGGCCACTAAGCAAATCCCGACACATAGCCTCGCCGATCCGGCGGGGCTGTGATAGCATTACCCCCTCGTGAATTCACCTTCCAGCGTTTCAGAGCCAGCCCATGAGTTATCAGGTCTTAGCCCGTAAATGGCGCCCACAAACCTTTGCTGACGTCGTCGGCCAGGAACATGTGCTGACCGCACTGGCGAACGGCTTATCGTTAGGGCGCATCCATCACGCATATCTCTTTTCCGGCACCCGCGGAGTAGGGAAAACCTCCATCGCCCGGCTGTTGGCGAAGGGGTTAAACTGCGAAAGCGGTATTACCGCGACGCCGTGCGGCGTCTGCGACAACTGTCGCGAAATAGAACAAGGCCGCTTTGTCGATCTGATCGAGATCGATGCCGCCTCGCGCACCAAAGTGGAAGACACCCGCGATCTGCTGGATAACGTTCAGTATGCGCCGGCCCGCGGCCGCTTCAAGGTCTACCTGATCGATGAAGTGCACATGCTGTCGCGCCACAGCTTCAACGCGTTATTAAAAACGCTGGAGGAGCCGCCCGCGCACGTCAAATTCCTGCTGGCGACTACCGATCCGCAAAAGCTGCCGGTGACGATTTTATCCCGCTGCCTGCAGTTCCACCTCAAGGCGCTGGATGTCGAACAGATCCGCCATCAGCTTGAACACATTCTTGGCGAAGAGCAGATCGCGTTTGAGCCGCGCGCGCTGCAACTGCTGTCGCGCGCCGCGGATGGCAGCTTGCGCGATGCGTTAAGCCTGACCGATCAGGCGATCGCCAGCGGCGATGGCCGCTTAAGCGCACAGTCCGTCAGCGAAATGCTCGGCACCCTCGACGACGATCAGGCACTATCCTTGATAGAAGCGCTGGTGGCCGCCGACGGCGAGCGCGTGATGGCAGGCGTCAGCGACGCCGCCGCGCGCGGCGTTGAGTGGGAAGCGCTGCTGGTGGAAATGCAAAGTCTGCTGCACCGTATCGCGATGGTCCAGCTCTCGCCATCGGCGCTGGGGGCGGATATGGCCGCCGTCGAGCTACGAATGCGCGAACTGGCGCGTACCGTGCCGCCGGCCGACGTTCAGCTTTACTATCAGACGCTGCTGATTGGCCGTAAAGAGCTGCCTTATGCGCCGGACCGGCGTATGGGCGTTGAGATGACGCTGCTGCGCGCGCTGGCGTTTCATCCTCGCCAGCCGCTGCCAGAGCCGGAAGTGAAGCCCGTTCAGGTTCCAACCTCTGCGCCGGTACAACAAGCGGCACCGCCCGTATCGTCGCCATCAGCGCCGCCGCAGAATCTGCCGCAAAGCACCAGCCAGGTGCTGGCGGCGCGCAGTCGGCTGCAGCGAACCCCGGGAGCGACCACCCCAAAAAAGAGTGAACCGGCAGCCGCATCCCGCGCGCGGCCGGTGAATAACGCTGCGCTGGAACGACTGAGTTCGATTACCGAGCGCGTACAGGCTCGTCCGGCGGCGGCCGCGCTTGAGCAGGCCCCGGCGAAGAAAGAAGCCTACCGCTGGAAATCGACGGCGCCGGTTGAAGAAACCTTAGTCGAGGTCGCCACGCCGAAAGCGCTGAAAAAGGCGCTGGAGCATGAAAAAACGCCAGAACTGGCGGCGAAACTGGCGGTTGAAGCGGTCGAGCGCGATAGCTGGGCGGCGGAAGTGAGCCAACTGGCGGTACCGAAATTGGTTGAGCAGGTCGCGCTGAACGCGTGGAAAGAGCAGGACGGCAATCGCATTTGCCTGCATCTGCGCCCCAGTCAGCGGCATCTTAATTCCGCCGGCGCACAGCAGAAACTGGCTGAAGCGCTGGGCGTGTTGTACGGCGCGCCGGTTGAATTGACCATCGTTGAAGACGATAATTTGGCGATGCGCACGCCGCTGGAGTGGCGGCAGGCAATTTATGAAGAGAAGCTCGCGCAGGCGCGCGAGGCGATTATTGCGGATAACAACATCCAGACCCTGCGGAGATTCTTCGATGCCGATCTGGATGAAGAGAGTATCCGACCCATTTGATCGCCAGTCGGACTGGCGATCGGTACCTTAACGATGACTTACTGAGAGAGAAGCCTATGTTTGGTGGAAAAGGCGGCCTGGGTAACCTGATGAAACAGGCCCAGCAGATGCAAGACAAAATGCAGAAAATGCAGGAAGAGATCGCGCAGCTGGAAGTGACCGGTGAGTCCGGCGCGGGTCTGGTAAAAGTGACCATCAACGGCGCGCACAACTGCCGTCGCGTGGAAATCGACCCAAGCCTGCTGGAAGACGACAAAGAGATGCTGGAAGATCTGGTGGCTGCCGCGTTCAATGATGCCGCGCGCCGCATTGAAGAGACCCAGAAAGAGAAAATGGCCTCCGTTTCTGCCGGCATGCAGCTGCCGCCAGGCTTCAAGATGCCGTTCTGATGCAAACCAGCCCGCTGTTAACTCAGCTTATGGAAGCGCTGCGCTGTCTGCCGGGCGTTGGCCCGAAGTCGGCGCAGCGCATGGCGTTTACGCTACTGCAGCGCGATCGCAGCGGCGGTATGCGTCTGGCGCAGGCGCTGACGCGCGCGATGTCGGAAATCGGCCACTGCGCCGATTGCCGCACCTTCACCGAGCAGGAGGTGTGCAATATTTGCAGCAATCCGCGTCGTCAGGAAAACGGTCAGATCTGCGTGGTGGAGAGTCCGGCGGACATTTACGCCATTGAGCAGACCGGGCAGTATTCCGGCCGCTACTTCGTGCTGATGGGCCACCTGTCGCCGCTTGACGGTATCGGGCCGGATGACATCGGGCTCGATCGCCTCGAACAGCGTCTTGAAGCGGAGTCGATAAGCGAGCTGATCCTCGCCACCAACCCAACCGTTGAAGGCGAGGCGACGGCCAACTACATCGCTGAGCTTTGCGCGCAGTATGGCGTTGACGCCAGCCGCATCGCCCACGGCGTACCGGTTGGCGGGGAGCTGGAAATGGTCGACGGCACCACGCTGTCGCACTCTCTCGCAGGCCGCCACAAGATTATTTTCTGAACAAATGGAGGCTGCGTTCGCCGCCTCCGCTTGAAAAATCCCACCTCTATCCCCATCTCCTCCCCAACACGTTATTTCCATTAATAATAAATGGCATTGTTGAGGTCGACTTACATGAAAGGACAAGAAACCCGTGGTTTCCAGTCAGAAGTGAAACAGCTTCTGCACCTGATGATCCATTCTCTTTATTCCAACAAAGAAATCTTCCTGCGCGAGCTCATCTCTAACGCCTCGGATGCGGCGGATAAGCTGCGTTTCCGCGCGCTGTCCCAGCCGGATCTGTATGAAGGCGACGGCGAGCTGCGCGTACGCGTATCGTTTGATAAAGACAACCGCACGCTGACCATCGCCGATAACGGTATTGGTATGAACCGCGATGAGGTTATTGACCATCTCGGCACCATCGCCAAATCCGGCACCAAGGCGTTCCTCGAATCGATGGGCTCCGATCAGGCGAAAGACAGCCAGCTGATCGGCCAGTTCGGCGTCGGCTTCTATTCGGCCTTTATCGTTGCCGACAAAGTCACCGTGCGCACCCGCGCCGCGGGCGACAAGCCGGAGAACGGCGTGTTCTGGGAATCCGCTGGCGAAGGCGAATATACCGTTGCCGATATCACCAAAGCCGATCGCGGAACTGAAATTACGCTGCATCTGCGTGAAGGCGAAGACGACTTCCTCAACGACTGGCGCGTGCGCTCGATCATCAGCAAATATTCTGATCATATCGCGCTGCCGGTTGAGATTGAAAAACGCGAAGAAGTGGACGGCGAAACCGTTATTTCGTGGGAGAAAATCAACAAGGCGCAGGCGCTGTGGACCCGCAGCAAGTCTGAAGTCAGCGATGACGAATACAAAGAATTCTATAAGCATATTGCCCATGATTTCAGCGATCCGCTGACCTGGAGCCACAACCGCGTCGAAGGTAAGCAGGAGTATACCAGCCTGCTGTATATTCCGTCGCAGGCGCCATGGGATATGTGGAACCGCGATCATAAGCACGGCCTGAAGCTGTACGTGCAGCGCGTCTTCATCATGGATGACGCCGAGCAGTTTATGCCGAACTACCTGCGTTTCGTGCGCGGCCTGATAGACTCCAACGACCTGCCGCTGAACGTGTCGCGTGAAATCCTGCAGGATAGCAACGTCACCCGCAACCTGCGTACCGCGCTGACCAAACGCGTGCTGCAGATGCTTGAAAAACTGGCGAAAGACGACGCCGAAAAATATCAGACCTTCTGGAAACAGTTCGGCCTGGTGCTGAAAGAAGGCCCGGCGGAAGATGCCTCCAACCAGCAAGCCATTGCTAAGCTGCTGCGCTTCGCCACTACTCATACCGATTCTTCCGCGCAGACCGTGTCGCTGGAAGAGTACGTCTCGCGCATGAAAGAAGGGCAGGAGAAGATCTACTACATCACCGCCGACAGCTATGCGGCGGCGAAGAGCAGCCCGCATCTCGAGCTGCTGCGTAAGAAAGGTATCGAAGTTCTGCTGCTGTCCGATCGCATTGACGAGTGGATGATGAGCTACCTGACCGAGTTCGACGGTAAAGCGTTCCAGTCGGTCGCTAAAGCCGACGAGTCGCTGGAGAAACTGGCGGACGAAGTTGACGAATCCGCCAAAGAAGCTGAAAAAGCGCTGGAGCCGTTCGTTGAGCGCGTGAAAGGCCTGCTGGGCGAGCGTGTGAAAGAGGTGCGTCTAACGCATCGTCTGACCGACACTCCGGCGATTGTCACCACCGATGCCGACGAAATGAGCACCCAGATGGCGAAGCTGTTCGCCGCTGCCGGTCAGGCGGCGCCGGAAGTGAAATACATCTTCGAGCTGAACCCGGCGCATCCGCTGGTCAAACGCGCCGCCGATACCCAGGACGACGCGCAGTTTGGCGAGTGGGTTGAGCTGCTGCTGGATCAGGCGCTGCTGGCGGAACGCGGTACGCTGGAGGATCCTAACCAGTTCATCCGTCGTATGAACCAGCTGCTGGCGTCCTAAGCTTTACCCTCACCCTAACCCTCTCCCTAAAGGGAGAGGGGACTGCTCCCAGCTGGGGGGCTTTTCTCCCTCTCCCTGCGGGAGAGGGCCGGGGTGAGGGCCTTAATCTTCCCCAACCGTAAAATATCTCACCATTAACCGTTTCAGCCGCACCGCCTTCCTTGAGCCATGGCCGTTCTGGTGGTATGGTTTAGCGTTTTTTGAAAAATTGAAACGACATTTGAGGGGATTTTCGTAATGCGTATTATTCTGCTTGGCGCTCCGGGCGCGGGTAAAGGAACTCAGGCTCAGTTCATCATGGAGAAATACGGTATTCCGCAAATCTCCACCGGCGACATGCTGCGCGCCGCGGTAAAATCCGGCTCCGAGCTCGGTAAACAAGCGAAAGACATTATGGATGCCGGCAAACTGGTGACCGATGAGTTGGTCATCGCGCTGGTGAAAGAGCGTATCGCCCAGGAAGATTGCCGTAACGGTTTCCTGCTGGACGGCTTCCCGCGCACTATCCCGCAGGCTGACGCTATGAAAGAAGCCGGCATCGCCGTTGACTACGTTCTGGAGTTCGCGGTACCGGACGAACTGATCGTCGATCGTATCGTGGGCCGCCGCGTACACGCCGCTTCCGGCCGCGTCTATCACATCAAATTCAACCCGCCGAAGGTGGAAGGTAAAGACGACGTGACCGGCGAAGAGCTGACCACCCGTAAAGACGATCAGGAAGAAACCGTACGTAAGCGTCTGGTGGAATACCATCAGATGACTGCGCCGCTGATCGGCTACTATCAGAAAGAAGCGCAGGCGGGTAACACCCAGTACGCGAAAGTCGACGGCACTAAAGCGGTGGCTGACGTGCGCGCCGATCTGGAAAAAATCCTCGGCTAATTAAGCCCTTTCTCATCCTGCTGCGGCAGGATGAGAACACCTCTCATTTCTACCTTTTGCTATGATTGGTTCCGTTTAACGCCATTTACGCTACAATTGTCAGCGATTCAAATGGTTAAGAGGCGGTAATGCATCAGACGAAAACAGGTATTTTGCTAGCCAATTTAGGCACTCCCGATGCGCCCACGCCCGACGCGGTGAAGCGCTATCTGCGACAATTTCTTAGCGACAAACGGGTAGTGGATACGCCTCGTCTGCTGTGGTGGCCGCTGCTGCGCGGCATCATACTGCCGATTCGCGCTCCCCGCGTGGCGAAGCTCTATCAGTCCGTATGGATGGCGGAAGGCTCGCCGTTGATGGTGTATAGCCGTCAGCAGCAGCAGGCGCTGGCGGCCAGATTACCGGATGTCCCGGTGGCCCTGGGGATGAGCTACGGCTCGCCATCACTGGCAAGCGCTGTCGATGAGCTACTGGCCCAGGATGTTGACCATATCGTGGTATTGCCGCTGTATCCGCAATATTCGTGTTCTACCGTGGCGGCGGTATGGGATGAGCTGGCGCGGATCCTCGCGAAAAAGCGCGCTATTCCGGGCGTTTCGTTTATCCGCGACTATGCCGATAACGCTGACTATATCCACGCCCTGGCGGCCAGCGTGCGCGCTTCGTTCGCCGTTCACGGCGAACCGGATGTGCTGCTGCTCTCCTATCACGGTATTCCGCAACGCTACGCCCATGAGGGCGATGATTACCCGCAGCGCTGCCGGGTAACCACTCGCGAGCTGGTCTCAGTGCTCGGGCTGCCGCCGGAGCGGGTGATGATGACCTTCCAGTCGCGCTTTGGCCGCGAACCCTGGTTGACGCCGTACACCGACGAAACGCTAAAAATGCTTGGCGAAAAGGGCACACAGCACGTTCAGGTTATCTGTCCGGGCTTCTCCGCTGACTGTCTGGAAACGCTGGAAGAAATCGCGGTGCAAAACCGGGAAATTTTCCTTGAGGCTGGCGGTAAGCAATATGAGTATATTCCGGCGCTTAATGCCGATCAGGCGCATATTGAAATGATGGTGAACCTGACCGCGTCGTATCGCTGATCGCGCGCGTAGCGGGGAATATGCTACTATTCCCCGCTTGTTCCCTGTCATTAAATCGCCACTATGAAATTTCCCGGTAAACGCAAATCTAAACACTATTTCCCCGTTAGCGCTCGCGATCCGCTGCTGCAACAAATTCAGCCAGAAAATGAGTCCAACGTCTCCTGGGTGGTTGGCATCGACCAGACGTTGGTGGATATCGAAGCGAAAGTGGATGAGGCGTTTATCGTACGCTACGGTCTGAGCGCCGGTCATTCGCTGGTGATTGAAGATGATGTCGCCGAAGCGCTGTATCAGGAACTGGTACGCGACGGCCTGATCACCCATCAATTTGCCGGTGGCACCATTGGCAATACCATGCACAACTACTCGGTACTGGCTGACGACCGCTCGGTGCTGCTCGGCGTGATGTGCAGCAATATTGAGATCGGCGGCTACGCTTATCGCTACCTGTGCAATACCTCCAGCCGTACCGATCTCAACTACCTGCAGGGCGTCGATGGCGCTATTGGCCGCTGTTTTACGCTGATTAGCGATAGCGGCGAACGTACCTTTGCCATCAGTCCTGGCCACATGAACAAACTGCGTCCGGAAAGCATTCCGGAAGAGGTGATCGCCGGCGCTTCCGCGCTGGTGCTGACCTCCTACCTGGTGCGCTGTAAGCCGGGCGAGCCGATGCCGGACGCGACGATGAAAGCCATTGAGTATGCCAAAAAGCATGACGTGCCGGTGGTGCTGACGCTGGGCACGAAATACGTGATTGCCGACAACCCGCAATGGTGGCAGCAGTTCCTCAAGGAACACGTTTCGATTCTGGCGATGAATGAAGAGGAAGCGGAAGCGCTGACCGGTATCGCCGACCCGCTCACCGCGGCGGATAAAGCGCTGGACTGGGTCGACCTGGTGCTGTGCACCGCAGGTCCGGCGGGCCTGTATATGGCGAGCTTCACCGAAGAGGAAGCGAAGCGTAAAACGCAGCATCCGCTCCTGCCGGGGGCGATTGCCGAGTTCAACCAGTATGAATTCAGCCGTGCGATGCGCCATCAGGATTGCGTTAATCCGCTGCGTATCTATTCGCACATCGCGCCTTATATGGGCGGCCCGGAGAAGATCATGAACACCAATGGCGCAGGGGACGGCGCGCTGGCGGCGTTGTTGCATGATATCACCGCCAATAACTACCATCGTAATAACGTGCCGAACTCCAGCAAACATAAGTGCAAATGGCTGACCTACTCATCGCTGGCGCAGGTGTGCAAATACGCCAACCGCGTCAGCTATCAGGTGCTGAATCAGCATTCACCGCGTTTAACCCGCGGCCTGCCGGAGCGGGAAGATAGCCTGGAAGAGGCCTACTGGGACCGTTAATCCCGCGATAAGAGTACGCCCCGCGAGCGGGGCGTCGTATCAACCGGTAACAATCTCGCCAGCTGGCGGCGTTTCCAGCAGACGTAACATCGCCCGCGCGATTTCGCGTTCCCCCATCACCACCTGATTGGCTCCGCGTTCGGTAATATAATCGACCTCATCGTCGTAATGGGCGCGGGCGATAATCTCAATGTTCGGGCATTTTTCCCGCGCCGAGGCGACAATTTCACCGGCTTCATAGCCGTTAGGAATGGTCAGCAGCAGCCAGCGGGCGCAGTCGAGATGCGCCAGATTCATGATTTCTTCGTTGGCGGCATTGCCCAACACGGCGCTGATGCCGCGTTCGCGTAGCTCATCCACGCGGGTGCGGGAGGTTTCAATTACTACCAGCGGGATCCCCTGGGCCATCAGTTTCTCGCCAAGCAGGCTGCCGACGCGGCCAAAGCCGACCAGCAGCGCATGGTTGCAGATATCCACAGGCACCTGTTTTTCGTCTTCCAGCACCTCTTCCAGCGTCTGTTCGTCGAGGGTTTCGGTTTTATCGAGATATTTTTCCAGCAGGGTAAACAGCACCGGGTTGAGCATAATCGAAATTATCGCCCCGGCCAGCACCAGGTTCTGCCCGGCCTGCGGCAGCAGATCCAGCGCCATGCCGAGACCGGCAAGGATAAAGGCGAATTCCCCGATTTGCGCCAGGCTGGCGGCGATGGTCAGGGCGGTACGCGGCGAGTGGCCGAACATACGTACCAGGAAGAAGGCGGCGGCGGATTTACCAAAAATGATAATCGCCAGCGTTGCCAGCACCGCCAGCGGCTGTTCGACCAGAATCATCGGGTCAAACAGCATCCCGACGGAGACGAAGAATAGCACCGCGAAAGCGTCGCGTAGCGGCAGAGTATCGTGAGCGGCGCGGTGGCTGAGTTCGGATTCGTTAAGCACCATCCCGGCGAAGAATGCGCCGAGGGCGAAGGACACGTCGAACAGCTCAACGGCGCCGAAGGCGATGCCGAGCGCTAGCGCCAGCACCGACAGGGTAAACAGTTCGCGGGAGCCGGTTGCCGCGCTGCGCGACATGATCCACGGCACCAGACGGCGTCCCACCAGCATCATAATGGCGATAAAGGCGACCACTTTACCGATGGTAATGCCCATGTCGAGCGCCAACGACGCCAGCCCGACATCGCCTTTTTCGACCATCCCGGCGATAGCGGGCAGCAGCACCAGCGTCAGTACCATCACTAAATCTTCAACGATCAGCCAGCCGATGGCGATTTGCCCACGCTGGCTATCAATAAGCTGCCGTTCCTCCAGCGCGCGCAGCAGCACCACGGTACTGGCGGTGGAAAGACACAGGCCAAAGACGATGCCGGTCATCAGCGACCAGCCGAGCAGGGAAGAGAGCGCCATCCCGAGCAGCGTCGCCACGGCTATCTGGGCGATGGCGCCGGGAATGGCTATCGACTTTACCGCCATGAGATCTTTCAGCGAAAAGTGCAGCCCGACGCCAAACATCAGCAAGATGACGCCGAGTTCGGCCAGTTCAGGCGCAAGTTTAGTATCAGCAACAAAACCAGGAGTAAATGGACCGGCCAGCACGCCCGCTAATAAATATCCTACCAGTGGTGAAATACGTAGCTTATTGGCAATCATGCCGAGGATAAAGGCGAGCACAAGGCCGCCGACAATGGTGGTGATTAGCGGTGTTGCGTGATGCATTCCGTCTCCTTGCGTGTGGTGAGCCGATCCATTTTCGCTACTTAAAGCAAAAAACCGATTAATAGTTTATGACACTTTTGCTCGTTTTGTTTATGAATAATTATTGAAATTTGCGAAAAATTGGAATTACGGCAGAAAAAAGCACAGACAGGAAAATGGCGGCAGGTCATGGTGAGGTAATGCTGATGGGATAAGGGATTGCGGCGGCCAAACTTTCACTTTGGCCGCCAGATACTCAGGCTTTTTGATGGTTATTAGGCAGGAATATCGTCAGAATGCCGAGAAGCGGCAGGAAAGCACAGATTTTATAGACCAGATCGATGCTGGTATGGTCGGCTAACAACCCCAACACCGCGGCGCCAAGGCCGCCCATGCCAAACGCGAATCCGAAGAACAGGCCGGAAACCATACCGATTCTCCCCGGCAACAGCTCCTGGGCATAGACCAGAATAGCGGAAAAGGCTGATGCGAGGATAAAACCAATTATCACCGTCAGGATCCCGGTCCATTCGAGCGATGCGTACGGTAAAATGAGGGTAAATGGCGCCACGCCGAGGATAGAGCCCCAAATTACATATTTACGACCAATTTTATCGCCAACAGGCCCGCCAATCACCGTTCCTGCGGCCACCGCGAACAGGAAAGCGAACAAGTGAAGCTGGGCGTTTTGCACCGATAATCCGAACTTGTGCATCAGATAAAAGGTGTAATAGCTGCTAATACTCGCCATGTAGAAGTATTTGGAGAAAATCAGCATTAACAGGATGCAAACGGCCAGGATGACCTTGTTACGCGGCAGAGGATTAACGATAACCGGCTTCGGCTTGCCTTTATTCATCCGATGTTGCGCGGCGTACCAGCGGCTGATTTGCGACAGCACGACGATCGCCAGCAGCGCGGCCAGCACGAACCAGGCGACGTTGCCTTTGCCGTAGGGGGCGATAATCACCGCCGCCAGCAGCGGCCCCAGCGAGCTGCCGAAGTTGCCGCCAACCTGGAATAGCGATTGCGCCAGACCGTGACGGCCGCCGGAGGCCATCCGCGCCACGCGCGAGGATTCCGGATGGAAGACCGAAGAGCCGGTGCCGACAAGCGCAGCGGCCAGCAGTACCATGCCGAAGCTGCCGGCCAGCGCTAACAGAATTAAGCCGCAGAGGGTGAAACACATCCCTACCGGTAATGACCACGGCATCGAGCGTTTATCGGTGATGTAACCAATCACCGGCTGGAATAGCGATGACGTCAGCTGGAAGGTGAGGGTGATCATGCCGATCTGCACGAAGGTTAACGAGAACTCCGCCTGCAGTAGCGGATAAATCGCCAGGATGAGCGATTGGATCATATCGTTTAGCAGATGGGAGAGGCTGATTGCCCCCAGGATGCCAAATGAGGTGCGCGCTTTTTGCGGCGGCGCGCCGGTACCGGGTAAGGATTGAGCGGATTGGTTGGTTGTCATAGGTTCACTTCAGCGAGTTCTATTTGTTGTAGAGAATGCAGGTTGATACCCTAAATAATTCGAGTTGCAAGAAGGCGGCGACACAGAGAATCCCCAGGAGCTTACTCTAGTAAGTGACTGGGGTGAGCGAGGACAAATTCGTCAGGAACGAATTTGAACGCAGTTCACTGCGCCCGTAAGGGCAAGGCCCAGGGATGGGCCGAGTTATTGCCAACGCACATGCAACTTGAAGTATGACGGGTAGAATTATTATCAGACTAACATACCTGTCCCCAAGGTTTGAAGGAAGTCGCAATTCTGAAAACATATTTGTCAAAGCGGCTGACTCGCTATACTTTCGGCACTTGTTATTAAGTCAGGGAGTGAAACATGCATTATTTAAAACGCGGCGTGGCGCTGGCGTTATTCGCCGCCTTATCGCTGGGAAGCCTGTCAGCGCAGGCCTATGAGCAGGACAAAACCTATAAAATCACCATCCTGCACACCAACGACCACCACGGTCATTTCTGGCGCAACGACTACGGCGAATATGGCCTTGCGGCGCAGAAGACGCTGGTGGACGGTATTCGCAAAGAGGTGGCGGCCGAAGGCGGTAGCGTCCTGCTGCTGTCCGGCGGCGATATCAATACCGGGGTGCCGGAATCCGATTTACAGGATGCTGAACCCGATTTTCGCGGCATGAATCTGATTGGCTACGATGCCATGGCGGTGGGCAACCATGAGTTTGATAACCCGCTCAGCGTGCTGCGCCAGCAGGAGAAGTGGTCGAAGTTCCCGTTCCTGTCGGCCAATATCTATCAGAAAAGCACCGGCGAGCGCCTGTTTAAACCCTGGGCGCTGTTTAAGCGCGGCGGGCTGAACATTGCGGTGATTGGCTTAACCACCGACGATACGGCGAAAATCGGCAACCCGGAATATTTCACCGATATCGAATTCCGTAATCCGGCGGCGGAAGCCAAGCTGGTGATTCAGGAACTGCAGCAAAATGAAAAGCCGGACGTGATTCTGGCGACCACCCACATGGGCCACTATGACAACGGTAATCACGGCTCTAACGCGCCGGGAGACGTTGAAATGGCGCGGAGTTTACCTGCGGGATCGCTGGCGATGATCGTCGGCGGCCATTCGCAGGATCCGGTCTGCATGGCCTCGGAGAATAAAAAGCAGGTCGATTATGTCCCCGGCACCCCGTGCGCGCCGGATCGCCAGAATGGCATCTGGATCGTGCAGGCTCACGAGTGGGGGAAATATGTCGGCCGCGCCGATTTTGAATTCCGCAACGGTGAGATGAAGCTGGTGCACTATCAGCTGATCCCGGTCAACCTGAAGAAGAAAGTCACCTGGGATAACGGTCAGAGCGAGCGCGTGTTGTATACGCCGCAGATTGCCGAAAACCCGCAGATGCTCTCGCTGTTAACGCCGTTCCAGAATAAAGGCAAGGCGCAGTTACAGGTGAAAATAGGCAGCGTCAACGGCCATCTTGAAGGCGATCGCAGCAAAGTCCGCTTCGTACAAACCAATATGGGGCGCCTGCTGCTGGCGGCGCAGATGGCGCGCAGCAATGCTGATTTCGCGGTGATGAGCGGCGGCGGTATTCGCGACTCCATCGAAGCGGGCGATATTACCTATAAAGACGTGATGAAAGTGCAGCCGTTCGGCAACGTGCTGACTTACGTCGATATGAGCGGTAAAGAGGTGATTGAGTACCTGACCGCCGTCGCGCAGATGAAGCCGGATTCCGGCGCTTATCCGCAGTTCGCCAACGTTAGTTTCGTTGCCAAAGATGGCAAGCTTAACGATCTGAAAATTAAAGGCGAACCGGTGGATCCGGCGAAAACTTACCGTATGGCGACGCTGAGCTTTAACGCCACCGGCGGCGACGGCTACCCGCACATCGATAATAAACCGGGATACGTAAATACCGGCTTTATCGATGCCGAGGTGCTGAAAGAGTACATCGAGAAGAACTCGCCTCTGGATGCGGCAGCCTACGAGCCGAAAGGCGAGGTCAGCTGGCAGTAAGCCTGGGCTTCAGGTTGGCTATTCATACCGTGGCTACCCGTTGGGTAGCCCGGATAAGGCGCGTGCGCCGCTATCCGGGATAGTGTGCTCAATCGCGGCGGGCGATATCGGCGAACTTCGCGTCCAGAAGCTTCGCCAGATCGCTTGCCGCCAGTTCGATATCGAGCCCGCGTTTGCCGCCGGAAATATAGATGGTGGCAAACTCCTGCGCCGGGGCATCAATCACCGTCGGCAGGCGCTTTTTCTGCCCAAGCGGGCTGATGCCGCCGACCAGGTATCCGGTGATCCGCTGCGCGACCATTGGGTCGGCCATATCTACCTTCTTGGCGCCCAGCGCTTTGGCCACTTTCTTCAAATCCAACTGTCCGGCAACCGGGGTGACGGCGACCGCCAGATGTTTCATATCGCCGTTAACGGCCACTAATAGCGTCTTGTAAACCTGATCCGCATTGAGCCCCAGCTTGCGAACCACTTCATCGCCAAAATTGGTCTCTTGAGGATCGTGCTCGTAGCTGTGGATCTGAAAGGTAATTTTGTTTTTTTCGAGTAATTTAACGGCGGGAGTCATAGTAATCCTTCTTACCAACCGACCTAACGTATGACCAGCATACGCGTGAGGGTTGTATAAAAAATAGTACCATCTTGCGCAATAGTATTGGCAGTGATGGTCACTTTGAGCGACAATCAGACGATCCGGGATGTATATCCCGGGATAATAATAATGATGAAATTCCTCTTTGACGGGCCAATAGCAATATTGGCCATTTTTTTACGTCAACATATCCGGCAGGTTCCCTTCGCCATACAGATGCAGCGCGCCGACGGCGACCACGTAACGCCCCGGCGGCAGGGCAAGCAGCGTGTCGCGCCAGGCCACATTGCGCTGATGCATCAACACATCATATAAGGACTGGCTGAAGGTCGTCGGCAGCGTTTCCGCGCCGCGCGACGGCGGTTGCTCCAGCCACCAGCCAATCATGACCTGCAGTAAACGGGCGTTGGTGCGCCAGTGGGTCAGCGTATCTTCCAGCAGCGCCTTACCGCCGTCTGGCAGATTGCGCAGGAGCGCGATTTGGCTATCGGCGCCTTCCAGCTCCATCACCCTTATGTTGCTCTCGCGAGCGGCCATCAGCAACTGGTAATCAATACCGTAATCGGGGCGTAACCCTAGCTTTTGCGCCTGAGTAGCTTGTAGCACCATTGCTACCTGCCATAGCGGCTGGCTATCGAAAAGATCGACCGATAAACCCAGCTCGCCGGCGCGTGAGCGTAATTCTGCTAATTGTGTTTCGCTCAGACGTTCAGCCAGCGGTGGATAAGAGGGGAGATTACTGAAAGGCGTTTCATTACCGGTGATGTCCGCTTCGACGATTAAGGCGTCGGCCTGACGTATCTTTTTCAGTAACTTAGCCGGCGGCGGCGCCATGTCGCGGGTGCCCATATGGATGCTGCCGACGAGGTGTAAATAACGTTCGCCGGGCAGGACGATATCCATTGCAGGCCAGGAATAAGACGAGCCGACGGCGGCTCGCCACAGCATTTTTATTCGGTTTAACAGGCCCATACGCGCTCCGAAGTGTGAGGCATTCATGCTAGCGCATATGGTGGTGGCCGTCATCTTTCCCGCGGTTTTTTATTGTCGCCAGGAAATAAACGGGCGCTGAGTAACCTCAGCGCCCGTTTTCCGGTGACTGCGCTAATCTTTCGGTTTAAAGCGCAGCAGGCGGTTAGCGTTACTGACCACGGTGATTGACGACAGCGCCATTGCCGCGCCGGCGACTACCGGGTTCAGCAGGGTACCGGTCAGCGGCCAGAGGATCCCGGCGGCAATCGGGATGCCCAGTGAGTTGTAAACAAATGCGCCCAGCAGGTTCTGTTTCATGTTGCGTAACGTCGCTTTCGAAATCGCTAAAGCATCGGCCACGCCGTTAAGGCTATGGCGCATCAGGGTGATCGCCGCGGTCTCAATGGCGACATCGCTGCCGCCGCCCATGGCGATACCAACATCCGCCTGCGCCAGCGCCGGGGCGTCATTAATACCGTCGCCGACCATCGCCACTTTGTGTCCCTGACTCTGCAGGCGTTTAATGGCGTCGGCTTTACCGTCCGGCAGCACGCCGGCGATCACTTCATCAATGCCCGCTTCTTTGGCGATGGCATTGGCGGTGGTCGGGTTATCCCCGGTGAGCATTACCAGACGATAGCCCTGCCGATGCAGGCGCGCCAGCGCGTCGACGCTATCTTCACGTAGCGGGTCGCGGATGGCGAACAGCGCCGCGGCCTGACCATCGATCGCCAGCAGTACCGGCGTGGCGCCGCGCGAGGCCTGTGTCGTCATCTCGCTTTCCAGTTCCGCGGTGGCGATATGCTGCTCGTTAAGCAGCGCCTGGTTGCCGAGCAGCAGTCGATGACCTTCCGCTTCACCGCTGACGCCAAGCCCGCGCAGGGTACGGAAGCCGCTTACTTCCGGTAAAGTGCTGTCGGCGGCTTTATCGAGGATCGCCCGCGCCAGCGGATGGCTTGAGCCTTGCTCGAGCGCGGCGGCAAGACGCACCGCGGTTGTTTCATCAAACCCTGCGAAGGTTTTCACGGCCACCACCTGCGGCTTGCCTTCGGTCAGGGTACCGGTTTTATCGAACACCAGGGTGTCGAGTTCACTGGCGCGCTGCAGAGCATCGGCGTCACGCACCAGCACGCCGTATTCCGCCGCCCGGCCGACGCCGGAAATAATCGACATCGGCGTCGCCAGGCCCAATGCGCATGGACAGGCGATAATCAGTACCGTGGTGGCAATGACCAGGGTATAGACGATTTGCGGCGCCGGGCCGAAGAAGTACCAGATACCGGCGCTAATCAGCGCAATGGCTACCACTGCCGGAACAAATACCGCAGAGATTTTATCTGCTAGTTGGCCGATTTCCGGTTTGCTACTTTGCGCCTGGCGCACCATGCGAATAATCCGCGCCAGCGTGGTCTGGCTGCCGACGGCGCTGGCGGTAAACAGCACGCTGCCGTCCTGCACCACGGTACCGGCATGAATGGCGTCGCCATCGCCTTTTTGCTGCGGTACCGGTTCGCCGGTGAGCATGGCTTCATCAAACCAGGCTTCGCCCTGGCTTATCACGCCGTCAACCGGAACGCGATCGCCAGTGGTCAGACGCAGCGTCATACCCGCCTCAACTTCCGCGAGCGGCAGATCTTTCTCGCCTTCAGCCGTCACGACGCGTGCCGAAGGCGGCGTCAGGTCGAGCAGTTTTTCCAGCGCTTTCGAGGAGCGCTGGCGCGCGCGGGCTTCCAGCATATGGCCGAGGTTGATAAGACCAATGATCATCGCGCTGGCTTCATAATACAGGTGGCGCGCTTCCATCGGGAACCACTGCGGCCACAGGTTGACGCTCATGGAGTACAGCCAGGCCACCCCGGTTCCCAGCGCCACCAGCGTATCCATGGTGGCGGTGCCGTTTTTCAGGCTTTTCCAGGCGCTGCGGTAGAAGTGACCGCCAGCGAAGACCATCACCGCGAGGGTGATGAGGCCGATGACCAGCCACAGCGATCGATTGTCGTCGCTGACCATCATGTTATCGCCAATCATGCCCCAGACCATGACCGGCACGCCGACCAGCAGGGCGACAATCGCCTGCCAGCGAAAACGTTTCATGGTGGCGATGGCAGTTTCCTGCTGCCGTTCGCGGCGTTCCAGATCGTCTTCGATAGCCTCCGCGCCGTAGCCGGCTTTTTCCACTGCCTGCACTAATTCTGCGGCGGACGCGCTGCCCATCACCAGCGCAGTGCGTTCCGCCAGGTTTACCCGCGCCTGTGAGACTCCCGGCACCGCGGCAAGCGCGTTTTGTACCCGGGAAACGCAGCTGGCGCAGCTCATGCCGTTGATCAGCAGCTGTTGACTGTCATCCTCGTCATGGGCTGCCGGAAGCTCGGGAGTGGCCGCTGTCAGTGCTTCCGACGGGATTGATGATTCTGCCAGCGGTTTAGCCTTTGGGTGGCTGAGCTCCGCGCCGTATCCGGCTTGTTTGATGGTCTCAATCAGGGCTTCAGCGCTGGCGCTGCCCGTGACGTGGGCTTCGGTAACAGTGACCTCCGCCTGTTCAACGTCTGGACGCTGTTCGAGGCTCTCTTTCACGCGTTTAACGCAGTGGCCGCAGGAGAGGCCATCAAGCGTCAGGTCGATAGTGTTAGACATAAATAACTCCTGAATAATTTCCGGTTAATGATTGACCGAACACACTCTTTCATCGAGTATTAAGAAGGTTAAACCTTCCAGCAAGGGGAAGGTCAAGGGGGAAAAATGAATATTAGCGATGTGGCGAAAAAAACCGGCTTAACCAGCAAAGCGATTCGTTTTTACGAAGAGAAAGGGCTGGTGACGGCGCCGCTGCGTAGCGATAACGGCTACCGTACCTATAGTCAAAAGCATCTGGATGAACTGACGCTGCTGCGCCAGGCGCGGCAGGTGGGATTTAATCTGGAGGAGTGCCGCGAGCTGGTGGCGTTATTCAACGATCCGTCGCGGCACAGCGCCGATGTGAAAAAAAGAACGCTGGAGAAAGTCGCGGATATTGAGAACCATATCCGCGAGTTGCAAAACATGCGCGCGCATCTGCTGGCGCTGGCGGACGCCTGCCCCGGCGATGAGAGCGCGGATTGCCCGATTATTGATAATCTTTCCGGCTGTTGTCACCGCAAAGCGCAGGCTTAGCGGACGGCGGCTCTTATCCGCAAGGTAATGCCTTCGACGGCGACCACTTCAACCTTGCTGCCCGCCGCGAGGTCTTCATCGGCAATCACCGGCCAGGAGCTATCGCCGACGCGGACGTGGCCGCGACCGTTTTCCAGCGCGTTGTCGAGTGTGAAACGACGGCCAACCAGCTGCTGGCCGCGCTGGTTAAGCTGCGCGTCGGCGGGGCGCTGCTGCCTCATGCGTTTACGCAGCCATTTTGACCACAGCCACGCCGCCAGCAGGGTAAGGACGGCAAACAGCGTCCCTTGCCATTCCCAACTAAATGGAATAACCCAGGTCAGCAGGCCGGTAACCACGCCAGCTACGCCGCTCCACAGCAGGTAGCCATTGCTGCCGAGCATCTCCGCCGCCAGCAACAGCCCGCCAAGGGTCAGCCAGAAAATATGCGGATGGGCGAGGATCAGGGCGATCATGATTTTTTCCGCTCGGCGCTACTCTCTTTCAGCAGTTCGCCGATCCCGGCGATCGAGCCCATCAGACTGCTGGCATCCAGCGGCATCAGCACCACTTTACTGTTGTTGGCGGCGCCAATCTGCTGCAGCGCGTCGGTATATTTCTGCGCCACGAAGTAGTTAATCGCCTGAATGTCGCCTGACGCAATCGCCGATGAGACCATCTGGGTGGCACGGGCTTCCGCTTCGGCGGAACGTTCGCGGGCTTCCGCCTGCAGGAAGGCCGACTGCCGTTCGCCTTCGGCTTTGAGGATCTGCGACTGCTTTTCACCTTCGGCTTTGAGGATTTCCGCCTGACGCACCCCTTCCGCCTCGAGGATATAAGCGCGTTTGGTTCGCTCAGCTTTCATCTGGGCGTTCATCGAGGAGATAAGCTCCGCCGGCGGGCGAACGTCGCGGATTTCGACACGGGTGATTTTCACCCCCCACGGATTGGTGGCATCGTCGACGATATGCAGCAGGCGAGTGTTAATGCTATCGCGCTGGGAGAGCATTTCATCCAGCTCCATCGAGCCGAGTACGGTACGAATATTGGTCATCGTCAGATTGACGATCGCCAGCTCAAGATTACTGACTTCATAGGCGGCTTTTGGCGCATCGATCACCTGGATGAAGCAGACGGCGTCAATGGTGACGTTGGCGTTATCGCGGGAGATGACTTCCTGCGAAGGGATATCCAGCACCTGCTCCATCATGTTCACTTTGCGGCCGATGCGATCCATAAACGGTACCACTAAACTTAAGCCCGGCTGCAGCGTCTGCGTGTAGCGGCCAAAGCGTTCGACGGTCCATTGATAACCCTGCGGCACGATTTTTACTGCCGCCCCCACAATGACCAGTGCGACAAAAATAAGAACGGGGATAAAAATCAGCATCAAAAACCTCCTGTCTTGTTGCCTGATGGGCGCCGCAGCGAAATGGCGCAGATTTAAACAGAGTATAACTTTCTCCTTGTTCCGGTGAAAGAAAACTGGAGTAAACTGTCTGCGTTTTAGGAAATTAATTGGACATATAATGAAGGAAAATAACGCGATTTTGCGCCTCGAGGGCGTTGGTTTTAAAACCGACGACGCGGTCATCCTGAATAATATCGATCTCCGGATTAGGGCTGGAGAGTTTAAGTTAATTACCGGGCCATCCGGATGCGGCAAAAGTACGTTACTGAAAATCATCGCCTCTCTGCTGAGCCCGACCAGCGGAGAGATTTTTTTCAACGATACCGATATCACTACGCTGTCGCCGGAAAACTATCGCCAGCAGGTCTCTTATTGCGCGCAAACTCCGGCGCTATTCGGCGATTCGGTCTACGACAACCTGGTTTTCCCATGGCAGATCCGCAACAAACAGCCGGATCCTAAAGCGCTGATTGCCGATCTCGAACGCTTCGGGCTGGCGGATAATACGCTGGAGAAATCGATTAACGAATTGTCCGGCGGCGAAAAACAGCGGGTCTCGCTCATTCGTAATCTGCAGTTTCTGCCGCAGGTGCTGCTGCTGGATGAAATTACCAGCGCGCTGGATGAGAGCAATAAGCGCAACGTTAACGAGATTATTCATCGCTACGCGACGGAAAAAGGAATAGCCATTCTGTGGGTCACTCACGACCAGAACGAAATTGCCCACGCTGATGAAGTGATTACGCTACAGCCTGCTGGCGGGAAAATGCAGGAGGGGAAAAATGAACGGGCATAATATTACTAACGAATCGCTGGCGCTCTCGATGGTGCTGGTGCTGGTGGCGATCGTTGTGAGCTATCGGGAAAAGCTGGCGCTGGAAAAAGATATTATCTGGAGCATTTGCCGGGCGATAGTGCAACTCATCATCGTCGGCTACGTGCTGAAATATATCTTTAATGTTAACCATGCGGTGTTAACGCTATTGATGGTGCTGTTCATCTGCTTTAACGCGGCGTGGAATGCGAAGAAGCGCAGTAAATATATCGACAAAGCTTTTGTCTCATCGTTTATCGCTATTACCACCGGCGCCGGACTAACCCTGGCGGTGCTGGTCTTCTCGGGGTCGATCGCCTTTGTGCCGATGCAGGTTATTCCGATTGCCGGCATGGTGGCCGGTAACGCTATGGTGGCGGTAGGGCTGTGCTACAACAATATGGGTCAGCGCTTTAATAGCGAACAGCAGCAGATTCAGGAGAAGCTAAGCCTCGGCGCTACGCCGAAGATGGCCTCCGCGCGGCTGATCCGCGACAGCATACGCGCTTCGTTGATTCCCACGGTAGATTCAGCGAAAACGGTCGGACTGGTGAGTTTGCCGGGGATGATGTCGGGACTGATTTTCGCCGGCATTGACCCGGTGAAGGCGATTAAGTATCAGATTATGGTCACGTTTATGTTGCTGTCGACCGCCAGCCTGTCGACGATTATTGCCGGCTATCTGACCTACCGGAAGTTCTTCAATACCCGTCATCAACTGGTGGTGACGCAGTTGAAAAAGCGCCCGTAAGCATTCCCGGGTAGCGGCTTACGCCTTACCCGGGCTACCACGGCGTAATCTGTAGCCCGGATAAGCGTAGCGCTATCCGGGTCAGCGCCTCTGATTAGTACAGCAATGAATACAGCTGGCGGCGGTATTTCGCCGCCAGGGCGTCTCCGGTACCGAGCGCCGCGAGAATCTCCTGCAGCATTTTGCGAACCTGGCCATCGCCAGCGCCTAAATCTTTTTGCAGATGCGTGAACAGCAGCGCCAGCGCTTCTTCGTTGCGCCCGACCTGGTGCAACTGCAACGCCAGCTGAGACGCCAGCGCCGCGTCGTCCGGGTTCTGCTCGACCTGCTGCTGCAGTTGCTGGATTTCCGGGGTATCGGCGGCCTGCTTAAGCAGCTCAATCTGCGCCACCAGCCCCTGATAACGGGTGTCCTGATCCTGCAGCGGCACGGTTTTCAGCACGCTTTCAGCCTCATCGGAACGCTGCAGGGCAATGAGCGTTTCCGCCAGCAGCAGGCCAATCTGGCTATCCTGGTTAGACAACTGCCAGGCATCTTTCAGCAGCGGCAGCGCATCGGCGTATTTTTCTTCCTGCATCAGCGCCAGCGCTTCTTGCGCTTTCAATTCTTCTTCGCGCGGCAGTACTTTATCCAGCAGGGCGCGGATGGCTTCTTCCGGCTGCGGGCCTTCAAAACCATCTACCGGCTGGCCGTTCTGGAACAGATACACCGTCGGAATCGCGCGCAGACCAAACTGCGAAGCCAGCATTTGCTCCGCGTCGCAATCTACCTTCGCCAGCGTAAACTGACCGTGGTATTGGGCGGCCAGGCGCTCAAGCACCGGCGTCAGCTGTTCGCAGTGCTGGCTGCGGGCGGACCAGAAATAAAACAGCACCGGCGCGTTCATGGATTGCTGCAGCGTCTGCTGCAGGTTGGCTTCGGTAATATTGACAATATTCTGTTCGGACATGGGCGTATCTCGTTAGTCGATTTCTGTTTTAGATGGGGGCGACATTCAGCGCTTCAACTCAGCCCTGGATAATTTTGTCCATTGCACGGGCCGGCAGCAGGCGTTTTAACCAGCCTACCGCGTGGGTGACCAGCGTCACCGGATAGCGCAGTTTCGGCTTGTCGCTGACGAAGGCGTGACGCACTTTTTCCACCACCGCCTCCGGGCCGAGCGTAAAGCGCGCGGCAATGCCTGGGTTCTCTACCGTCTTGTCGCCGGTCTGGTTAACGTTGTTGGTAAAGCGGGTGCGTATCGGCCCAGGTTCAATCAGGCTGACTTTAATGCCGCTGTGGCGGAGCTCCATGCGCAGGGCATCGGACCACGCCTCCAGCGCGTATTTACTGGCGGCATAGGCGCCGCGGCCGGGGCTGGAAATTAGCCCCATCACCGAAGAGGTCATCACGATGCGGCCCTCGCCGTGCGGCTGCATAGCGGGCAGCAGCAGCATGGTGAGCTGGTGGGCGCCGAAAAAGTTGGCGGAAAACTGCTGTTCCATTTGCTGACGGCTGATGGTGGTGAGCGGACCGTAGACGCCGTAGCCAGCATTATTGAACAGGCCATACAGGCGGTTCCCGGTCAGCGCGATGACCTCGGCGGCGGCATTTTCGACGCTTTGCGGGTCATCGAGATCCAGCAAAATACCGGTCAGACCCAGTTCCTGCATACGGGCGACATCCTCCCCCTTACGGCAGGCGGCCAGTACCCGAAAGCCCTGGCGTTTTAAATCGAGCGCGCTTTCGAGGCCAATTCCGCTGGAACATCCTGTAACTAAAACCGATTTTTGCATAACTTTACCTGTGAACGACTCCCGGCGTTCAGGAGTCATGATTAACTAAGGGAGCCAACCGGGTTGCCATCCAGTCGGCAATAAACGGTTGCGCATCGCGATTAGGATGAATGCCGTCGTCCTGCATCCATTGTGGCTTGAGATAAACCTCTTCCATAAAAAAGGGCAGCAGAGGAATATCGAACTCTTTGGCCAGTTGCGGATATATCGCGCTAAAGGCTTCATTATAACGGCGCCCATAGTTGGCGGGCAGGCGTATTTGCATCAGCAGCGGCTGGGCCTTCGCCGCTTTGATATCCTGAATAACGGTGCGCAGCGTCTGCTCCGTTTGCTGCGGCGGGAAACCACGCAGCCCGTCGTTGCCGCCCAGTTCCACCAGCACCCAGCGCGGCTGGTGTTGCTTCAGTAGCGCCGGCAAGCGCGCCAGGCCCTGCTGCGATGTATCGCCGCTGATGCTGGCGTTGACCACCGTCGTTTTGGCCTGCCACTTGTCGTTGAGCAGAGCAGGCCAGGCCGTATTGGCCGCCATTCGATAGCCGGCGCTCAGGCTATCGCCAAGCACTAACAGCGTATCCGCCGCCATCGCGCGGCAGGTAAACAGAACCATAAACAGGAAAGGCAAATGCCAGCGGAAAACATACTTGAAGTTCATCATCTTAAGAAATCCGTCGGTCAGGGAGAGCATCAGTTGTCCATCCTTACCGGAGTTGAGCTGGTTGTCAAACCGGGGCAAACCATCGCCCTGATTGGCGAGTCCGGTTCCGGGAAATCCACGCTGCTGGCGATACTTGCCGGGCTCGACGACGGCAGCAGCGGCGAAGTGTTTCTTTTGGGGCAGCCGCTGCATCAGATGGATGAAGAGGCGAGGGCGACGTTACGCGCGAAGCACGTAGGCTTTGTCTTTCAATCGTTTATGTTGATTCCGACGCTAAATGCCCTGGAGAACGTCGAGCTGCCGGCCTTGCTGCGCGGCGCCAGCGATAGCCAAAGCCGTGGCGATGCGCGCGCGCTGCTTGAACAGCTGGGACTTGGCAAACGCCTGCACCATTTGCCGGCGCAGCTTTCCGGCGGCGAGCAGCAGCGAGTGGCGCTGGCCCGCGCCTTTAACGGCCGTCCGGCGCTGCTATTTGCCGATGAGCCGACCGGTAATCTCGACCGTCACACCGGCGATAAAATCGCCGATCTGTTGTTCTCACTCAACCGCGAACACGGCACCACCCTAATTCTGGTGACCCACGATCCGCTGCTGGCGGCGCGTTGCGATCGTCGCTTACGCCTGGTGGATGGCAAGTTGCAGGAGGAAGCATGATAGCCCGCTGGTTCTGGCGCGAATGGCGCTCGCCTTCACTGCTCATCGTCTGGCTGGCATTGAGCATGGCGGTGGCCTGCGTGCTGGCGCTGGGCTCAATCAGCGACCGTATGGAAAAAGGGTTGAGCCAGCAAAGCCGCGAATTTATGGCCGGGGATCGCACCTTGCGCAGTTCACGCGAAGTGCCCGCCGAGTGGATCGCTGAGGCGCGCGCGCTCGGGTTAACCGTGGGCGAACAGCTGAGCTTCGCCACCATGACTTTCGCTGTAGATACTCCGCAACTGGCGGATGTCAAAGCGGTTGATGATACTTATCCGCTGTACGGCACGCTGGAGACCTCTCCGGCGGGATTAAAACCGCAGCGCGGCAGCGTCCTGCTGGCGCCGAGGCTGATGGCGCTGCTGAATCTAAAAACCGGCGATAACATTGATGTTGGCGACGCTACCTTGCGCATCGCCGGCGAGGTCATTCAGGAGCCTGACGCCGGCTTCAACCCCTTCCAGATGGCGCCGCGGCTAATGATGAATATCGCCGATGTGGCGAAAACCGGCGCGGTACAGCCCGGCAGCCGCGTCTCCTGGCGCTATAAGTTCGCCGGTAGCGCGCAGCAGCTGGCGGCCTACGAGCGGTGGCTATTGCCGAAGCTCGGTGCGGAACATCGCTGGATTGGCCTGGAGCAGGATGATAGCGCGTTGGGTAAATCGCTGGAGCGCTCGCAGCAATTTTTACTGCTGTCCGCGTTACTAACGTTGCTGCTGGCGGTCGCCGCGGTGGCGGTCGCGATGGGGCATTACTGCCGCAGCCGCTACGATCTGGTCGCTATTCTCAAAACCTTAGGCGCCGGGCGGGCGCAGCTGCGTAAACTTATCGTCGGTCAGTGGCTAATGTTGCTGATGCTGGCGGTTGCGGCGGGGGGCGCGATGGGGCTGCTGCTGGAAAAAGCCCTGCTGCTGATGCTTAAACCGGTGCTGCCCGCCGCGCTGCCGCCCGCCAGCGGCTGGCCGTGGCTGTGGGCTATCGGCGCGATGGTGGTGATTTCGCTGCTGGTCGGCTGGCGGCCCTATCGGCTGCTGCTGGCGACTCTGCCGCTGCGGGTATTGCGGCAAGATGTGGTGGCTAACGTCTGGCCGTTAAAACACTATATTCCCGTGGTCTGCGCGGTGGTTGTCAGCGGACTGGCCTGGCTGATGGGCGGTAGCCCGCTACTGTGGTCGGTGCTGGTCGGGGCCTTGGTGCTGGCGCTGCTATGCGGGCTGGTAGGCTGGGCCTTGCTGTGGTTGCTCAAGCGCGTCACGCTAAAAGCGTTGCCGCTGCGCCTGGCGGTGAACCGTCTGTTGCGCCAGCCGTGGTCAACGCTGAGCCAACTGGCGGCGTTTTCACTGTCGTTTATGCTGCTGGCTCTGCTGTTGGTGTTACGCGGCGATTTGCTCGAACGCTGGCAGCAGCAGCTGCCGCCGGAAAGCCCGAACTACTTTCTGATTAATATCGCTCCCGAACAGGTAGTTCCGGTGAAGACATTCCTCGCCGAACACCAGACCCGGGCGGCGGAGTTTTATCCCATCGTGCGCGCGCGGCTGACGCAGATTAACGGTCAAACCACCGAGGGCAATAAAGACGAAGCGCTAAACCGCGAGCTTAATCTCACCTGGAGCGAGCAGCGCCCGGATCATAATCCGCTGGTGGCCGGCAGTTGGCCGCCGAAGGCGGGCGAGGTGTCGATTGAAGAGGGGCTGGCGCAGCGGTTAGGCGTCAGGATCGGTGATAGCGTCACCTTTACCGGCGATACCCAGCAATTTAGCGCTAAGGTGACCAGCGTGCGCAAAGTTGACTGGGAGAGCCTGCGGCCAAACTTCTTCTTTATTTTCCCGCCGGGGGCGCTGGATGGGCAGCCGCAAAGCTGGCTTACCAGCTTCCGTTGGGATAATGGCAACGCGATGCTGACCCAGCTTAACCGCGAGTTTCCCACCGTTAGCCTGCTGGATATCGGCGCCATCCTGCGCCAGGTCGGCCAGGTGTTGACGCAGGTCAGTCGGGCGCTGGAGGTCATGGTGGTGCTGGTCACCGCCTGTGGCGTGCTATTGCTGCTGGCCCAGGTGCAGGTCGGGATGCGCCAGCGGCATCAGGAGCTGGTCGTCTGGCGGACGCTGGGGGCTGGTAAAGTCTTGCTGCGCACCACGTTGTGGGTGGAGTTCGCCCTGCTTGGCGTGGTTTCGGGGCTGGTGGCGGCCATTGGCGCCGAGGTGGCGCTGGCGATGCTGCAAACCAAAGTGTTTGATTTTCCATGGACGCCGGACTGGCGGCTGTGGGTGATGCTGCCACTCTCAGGCGCTATTTTATTATCGTTGTGCGGCGGTTGGTTGGGATTACGCTTATTAAAAGGTAAAGCGTTATTCCGACAATTTAACCAGTAAATAGATTTCATTTTTATGAAGCGCCGCGCAATTTCGCGGCGCTTTTATTTTAACGGCACAAAATGATAATTCCTTGATTTTTAAGCGCACAAAACATTAAAAACCCAACAACACGTCGTGCTAATTCGCAGTTAATATTCAACTGGCAAATATAAGGTTGCTTATTACTCAAGGAAAAAGCATGGCACATAAAATAAAAGCGCTGGCGATCTCGATCGGCGCAGCATTAGCGTTAACCTCTTTTGCATCCCAGGCTGAGATTACGCTGCTGAAACAAGATCCGCAGGCGGGCGATCCGTTAAGTCGCCTTAACTTTACCGTCGGCGGGAGTATTCGTCCGCAGTTCAATATGATGACCGGCGATGGCGATAAAGGTTCCTACAAGCGTAACGGTTTCGATGGCGGCACCCGTTTCCGTTTCGCGGCTGATTACTATCTTTTTGATGATATTAGCTGGATCAGCTACTACGAACTGGGCGTCAATATTCCGGCGCTGTTCGATTGGGACAATCACTACGCGGAAGGGGCGAATAATACCACCCGCCGTATGTTGTTCACCGGTCTGAAGAGCGATACCTGGGGTACCTTAACCTACGGTCAGCAAAACAGTATTTACTATGATGTCGTCGGCGTGAAAACCGATATCTGGGACTACGATATGATCGGTCAGGCTCCGGGTAACGGTATTAACGGCGATTACGATGGTTCTTATCGTTCACGCAATATGTTGAAATATAAGAAAACCGTCGGTGATGTCGATCTGTATGGCTCCTATCTGTTTGAAGATAGCGAATATCTGCCGGGCGATGGTCTGCGCTACAAGCGTAAAGGCGGCGGGTCTATCGGCGTGGATTACCACATCATGAAGGACCTGACCTGGGGTACCGCGTGGAACTACACCCGCGCCGAAATGCGCGACCCGTCAAGCTCCAATAGCAAAACCTATGACCAGAATATTGTCGGTACCGCGTTGAGCTGGACTCCGGATAACTGGACCTTCTCCTTCGGCGGCGGCTGGTATCAGAACTTCCTGACTACCAAGAAAACCGATGTTCATAACTATTTCGCCGGCGATGCCTGGGGTATTGAATACTTTGCGGGCTATAAATTCCCGATCAATCAATACGCTGTTAAATCTATTCAACCGTACTTTATGGGCGACCGCCTGGAGTACGTGAATGGCCGCAACTACCAGCGTATTGATAACGGTTTGGGTATTAGCTTCCAGCTGGATTACGGTTTCCGTGTTGATTACGAGCACGTGTTTACCTCCAGCACCGATGATCTGGGCGATATGAACCTGGTGCGTCTGCGCTACGACTTCTAACGATGAGCCGCCGCAAGCCGGGAATTTCCCCGGCTTGCGCTGCGCTAAGCGGGAGTAGCCCCGGTAAGGCGCCAGCCGCTACCCGGGAAGCCGTCTGGTTGGGGAACTACTTCGCCAGCCAGGCGGCGACATCCTGCCAGTTACCGCGAAAGATAATCTTCCCGGCTTTTTTCCCCAACTGATAGCGATACATCGGGTCGTAGTATTCATTTAACAGCGGAACCAGCCAGGCGAAGTGCGCCTCGGTACTGGCGGTACGCTGCTGCTGCGACAGCGCCGCGTCGAGCAGTTCGCTTAGCTGGGCAAAGCGCTGTAGCCCTAGCCGACGCCGGATGGCAAACAGCCCGTGATGCAGATACTCGCTATATTCCTGCCAGCCTTTCTCTTCGCCATAGGCGGCAATAAAGTCGCGATGCATACGATCGAAGTACTCTTCGCGCAGTCGCTCCAGACGAACGTCAAACGGATCTTCCACCACCGCCAGCGGCGATTGCGCCATGCGGATACGCAGGCACTCCGGCAGGTGGTTCGCGCCGATCATATGGCCTTCATCTTCCAGCACCCAGCGTGTCTGTTGTTCAGCTTTTTTAAGCAGGGTGACCGCCAGATGGTTTTCGAACGTCGCCTGCGGGTGTTGCTGCAGTAGCGTTCGGCCAAATGACGAACCGCGGTGGTGGGCGTGACCTTCAAGATCGATACCGTCCGGGCGCGAGCAAACCAGCTGGGTTTTGCCATTGCCGGTGCAGCCGCCAATCAGCACGATAGGGCGCTGTACCAGCTCCTCGGTAGTCTGTATTGCCGCCTGGCGTAGCGCTTTGTAGCCGCCGACAATCAGCGGATAATCGACGCCAGCTTCCCGCAGCCACTGCTGCACGATATGCGAGCGCTGGCCGCCGCGGGCGCAGCACAGATAGCCCTGCGGATAGCGGGCGCAGGCCTCCAGCCACGCCTTGAGACGGCTGGCTCGCAGGTCGCCATCGACCAGCTTATGGCCGAGGGCTAATGCCGCTTCCGGCCCCTGGCGCTTGTAACAGGTGCCGACGGCGGCGCGTTCGTCATCGTTCATCAGCGGTAGGTTAATCGCCGCGGGCATCGCGCTTTGCTGAAATTCCACCGGTGCGCGGACGTCGATAAGCGGCGTACCCGCGCTGAGGATGGCGCGATAGTGTCTCCCATTTTCCATGGGTCGTCCTTTTGAGTTAAAACCAGATGTGCTTACTGCGAGGTGGGGATTCTACGCGCCGAAGGGCGTGCCGGGGAAGGGGATAGATCAAATCCCCGGCACGAATGGCTTAATTAAGCTGCGATTGCGCCCAGAAAACACCGCTGGCGTATTCGGCTGGCAGGAGCGGTTTCAGCGCTTCCAGCGTGGCGCTCAGGCGATCGGTATCGCTGTCGGTCAGATTCAGGTGGCCGACTTTACGCCCCGGACGAACCTCTTTGTCGTACCAGTGCAGATGCACCAGCGGCAGTTTTAGCCAGTCGTAGTTCAGATCGCTGCCGATCAGATTGATCATCACCGACGGGCTGTTGACCACCGGTGGCGGCAGCGGTAGATCGGTAATGGCGCGCAGGTGCAGTTCAAACTGGCTAATGGAAGCGCCGTTCTGCGTCCAGTGGCCGCTATTATGTACGCGCGGCGCCAGCTCGTTGATCAGCAGTCCCTCGGCGGTGACGAAGCACTCCATGGCCATCACGCCCACGTAGTCGAGCTCGTTCATGATCGCCGTCAGCATGCTTTCCGCCTGCGCCTGCTGGCGGGCATTGGCCTGCGGGAAGGCGACGCTGGCGCGCAGAATGCCGTCCTGGTGCAGGTTGCGGGTCAGCGGATAAAACACCGTGCTGCCGTCGCGGCCCCGGGCGCCGACCAGCGACACCTCGCCGGAGAAGTTAATACCCTGCTCAACGATACACTCGCCGTAGTTATCATTGGGTAGTTGTGTGGTTTCGTTCTCGCGTAAACGCCACTGGCCGCGGCCATCGTAGCCGCCAACGCGGCGCTTGACGATAGCCAGTTCGCCCAGACGGGCAAACACGGCGGGCCACTCGCTTTTATCCGCCAGTAGCTGCCACGGCGCGGTGGCGAGGCCAAGTTTGTCGAACAACTGTTTCTGGGTCAGGCGGTCGGCGATGATCGGAAAAACGTCGCGGTTAACGAACGCCGGATGGCGCGCCAGCTCACGGGTTAAAGCGGTTTCCGGCCAGCGTTCGATTTCGGCGGTGATGACGCTTTGCTGGAACGGCACCGCTTCCGGGTCGGCTTCCAGGCCGACCGGCCAGACGGCGATGCCCAGCGGTTCACCGGCCTGACGCAGCATGCGGCCTAACTGTCCGTTACCGAGGACGCAAACCTGTTTCATGCCGCACCTCGCGGGTCCGGGTTATCCAGCACCTCATCGGTTTGCGCCTGACGCCAGGCGCTCAGGCGCTGGTGCAGCTCAGCATCATGCTGGGCGAGAATTTGCGCGGCGAGCAGGGCGGCGTTAGCGGCGCCGGCTTTGCCGATGGCCAGCGTGCCGACCGGGATGCCGCGCGGCATTTGAACGATAGAGTAGAGGCTGTCAACGCCGCTTAACGCTGCGCTCTGAACCGGCACGCCAAGCACCGGCACCAGAGTTTTCGCTGCAATCATGCCCGGCAAATGCGCCGCGCCGCCCGCACCGGCGATGATCACCTGATAACCGTTGCTTTCGGCGCTTTCGGCGAAGCTAAACAGTTTATCGGGCGTACGGTGGGCGGAAACCACTTCAACATGGTGCGGAACGTTCAGGGTATCAAGGATTTCTGCGGCGAACTGCATGGTAGCCCAGTCGCTTTTGGACCCCATCACGATGGCGATACGCGCCGGATTATTGCGGGAAGACATGCGTCTGAAAACTCCTGTGGGTGTGCTTCACACTGCTTTAGAGGCCACAGAGAATAGCACGATATCCCGCTAAGGAAAACGGTTGCGTACGCGTGGTTAGCCGTCTTTTGTCTCGCTTGCCGACGATGAAGTACGTTGTTTATTTGCCTTTATCTCATTCATGATACAGGTGATAAGCAGCACTAACCCCCAAGGAAGCATCAGGGTACCCATGATCAGTAAATAGATTTGTACCAGCCGCCCATCGTGGGGCCGGGTACAGAGCAAATAAATAGCATAAAAATAAATTGCCCATGCCAGCATTGCACACCAGACAAATGCCAGTGTGTTGCCGATAGCGACGCCGATTAAGGCGATATAGCTTACCCCTAACGGATTGAGGATCGCGATGATCATTCCCCAGATTAGGGGCTGGTTCCATTTTTTCATACTCGTTCCTTGAGTGAGATTTAGCCAAAGGCTAGCATGCGGAGAACAGATAGCGTCAGTCATTCCCCCCTTCAGAAGAAGGTTTTCGGAATTGTGCCTGGGAGATTAAAACGGGAAATAGATAAGTTCGACGCCGTCGGCGCTGACTTTAACCATTGACCCTTCGCTGTGCCACGCGCCGAGGACCACGCGCCACGCGGGCTGCTCGTTGGCCTGGAGTTCATGGACGGCCGGGCGATGGGTATGGCCGTGAATCAGCCACTGCACCTGATGCCGCTCCATCGCGTCGACGACCGCCTGCGGATTCACATCCATAATTTCCATCGATTTGCTGCTGTTGGCGGCTTGGCTATCGGCGCGCATTTTGGCGGCGATGCGGCGGCGGATAAACAGAGGCAGGGCGAGAAACAGACGTTGGATCCACGGGGTATGGACTTTAGCGCGAAACGCCAGGTAACCGGGGTCATCGGTACATAAGGTGTCGCCATGCATAATCAACACTTCACGGCCATAGAGGTCCAGCCGCTCTTCTTCAGCGAGCAGGATCATGCCGCTCTGGCGGGCGAAGCGCTGGCCGACGAGAAAATCGCGGTTGCCGTGGATGAAGTAGCAGGGAACGCCGGCGTCGACGACGGCTTTGATGGCCGAAGCGATTTGCTGATGCAGCGGGTTCGGATCGTCATCGCCGATCCAGGCCTCGAACAGGTCGCCGAGTATATACAGCGCGTCCGCTTCGCGGGCGCTGCCGGCTAAAAAGCGCATAAAACCGGCGGTGATCGCCGGTTCTTCTGTTTGCAGATGCAGGTCTGCAATAAAAAGTGTCGCCACGAATTATTCGCTGACGGTGACGCTTTTGATTACAACATCTTCTTTCGGCACATCCTGGTGCATGCCGCTGCGGCCGGTGGCAACCGCTTTGATTTTGTCGACCACGTCCATACCTTCAACCACTTCGGCAAAGACGCAGTAGCCCCAACCCTGCAGGCTTTCGCCAGAGAAGTTCAGGAAGTCGTTGTCTACTACGTTGATGAAGAACTGCGCGGTGGCGGAGTGCGGCGCCTGAGTACGGGCCATTGCCAGCGTACCACGGGTGTTTTTCAGACCGTTGTTGGCTTCGTTCTGAATCGGAGATTTGGTCGCTTTCTGATTCATGCCCGGCTCAAAGCCGCCGCCCTGAATCATGAAGCCATTGATAACACGGTGGAAAATGGTGTTGTCGTAGAAACCTTCGCGGCAGTAGTCCAGGAAGTTTTTAACTGTTTCCGGCGCTTTGTCGTCAAACGTTTTGATTACGATATCGCCATGATTGGTGTGGAAAGTAACCATTTTTGCATCCTGTTCCGATGATTGTAGTGCTGAACCCAGGGTTGGGTATGACATAGGTGGCTGTTATAGCATAACCGCGGGGGTCGATGCACCTTGCAATGTGTGCTGCTTCCGGTTTGAATTAGGGTTAGAATAAGCGACTTATATCCACACACGTCTACACGGAATCTTCGATGTTAAAAATTTTTAATACACTGACGCGCCAAAAAGAAGAATTTAAACCTATTCATGCCGGGGAAGTTGGCATGTACGTGTGTGGAATTACCGTTTACGATCTCTGTCATATCGGCCATGGCCGCACCTTCGTCTCTTTCGACGTTGTCGCTCGTTACCTGCGCTTCCTTGGTTACAAGCTGAAGTACGTGCGCAACATTACCGATATCGACGATAAAATCATTAAGCGCGCTAATGAAAACGGCGAAAGCTTTGTCGCGCTGGTCGATCGCATGATCGCTGAAATGCACAAAGATTTTGACGCCCTGAACATTCTGCGCCCGGACAACGAGCCGCGCGCCACCCATCATATCGCCGAAATTATCGAAATCACCGAGCAGCTGATCGCCCGCGGTCACGCTTATGTGGCCGATAACGGCGACGTGATGTTCGACGTACCGACCGACCCGAACTACGGTCTGTTGTCGCGCCAGGATCTCGACCAGCTGCAGGCGGGCGCCCGCGTCGACGTGGTTGACGTTAAGCGTAACCCAATGGACTTCGTCCTGTGGAAGATGTCGAAAGAGGGCGAGCCGAGCTGGCCGTCGCCGTGGGGAGAAGGGCGTCCGGGCTGGCACATTGAGTGCTCGGCAATGAACTGCAAACAGCTGGGTAATCACTTTGATATTCACGGCGGCGGTTCGGATCTGATGTTCCCGCATCACGAAAACGAGATCGCGCAATCGACCTGCGCCCACGATGGCGAATACGTCAACTACTGGATGCACTCCGGAATGGTGATGGTCGATCGCGAGAAAATGTCGAAATCGCTGGGTAACTTCTTCACCGTCCGCGACGTGCTGAAGTACTACGATGCCGAAACCATCCGCTACTTCCTGATGTCCGGCCACTATCGCAGCCAGCTGAACTACAGCGAAGAGAACCTCAAGCAGGCGCGTTCGGCGCTGGAGCGTCTGTACACCGCGCTGCGCGGAACCGATAAATCCGCGCAGCCTGCCGGCGGCGAAGCCTTCGAAGCGCGCTTTATCGAAGCGATGGACGACGACTTCAATACCCCGGAAGCCTACTCGGTGCTGTTCGATATGGCGCGTGAAGTAAACCGTCTGAAAACGGAAGACGCGGCAGCCGCGAACGCGCTGGCGGCCCATATGCGTAAGCTCTCTTCGGTGCTGGGGCTGCTTGAGCAGGAGCCGGACGCTTTCCTGCAGAGCGGCGCGCAGGCCGATGATGGCGAAGTAGCGGAAATAGAAGGGCTTATCCAACAGCGTCTGGATGCGCGTAAAGCGAAAGACTGGGCGGCGGCGGATGCGGCGCGCGATCGTCTTAACGAGATGGGTATCGTGCTGGAGGATGGTCCGCAGGGCACCACCTGGCGTCGTAAGTAAGCGCCATTGCTAATGAAAAGGCCACGCTTGCGTGGTCTTTTTGCGTTAGGGACTGACTTCCAGTGGTGTAGGCTGAAAAACGCATACGGATTCGGGCAGATTCAGATGCAGGCAGGAGGATATGTTGCGGCTGTAACGGGCAATAAACTGAATGACGCTATCGCCGCTGTTTAAACCTACTTTGCCATTTGCCAATAGTTGTTCCGGCTGATCGTCGGTAAAAACATTGCTGGCAACTATTTTTGCCCCAAGGCGTTCGAAAAGCGTGACCTTAACTAACGAGGGTTGATAACCCTGCTGTAAGAGCCAATGTCTGGCCTGCTCGCGTGACCAGATATTGCTATCGCCCGCTCGGGCAAAGACTTCCAGCAGCCAGCCGTTAGAGTTTTGATACGGCCCGGAGAAGGGCCAGGCGATCAGGTTATAGCGCGGGCTGTGAAACAGGTTCAGTTTGACAGGGCTGTGCAAAAGCGCTTGTAGCGCAGCGTTAAGTTCGCCGCTCGGACGTAAAATCGCTATCTGCTGGTTAACCAGTTCATCGGCGAGAAACTCATATAATCCTTGCACGTACAGCGCCGATCGCGCGGTGCCGCAGGTATTCAGATTATGATAAACCCGCCAGCTGTTATCGGCCTGCCGTAGGGCGTAGCCGGCATGTGACCAGGTTAACCCGCGGCTGGACATATCTTGCCCCTGGCGGACCAAAATAACCACCGCTTCCGGTTCGCTATTTAATTGTTGTTTGAGCAACTGTGCCTGATGCATGGTTGCAGCAATGGTTTCCGCCGATGGCGACCCCGTGCCGCAATCGGTGCTGGCTGCAGTCGCGCTTACTGACGCCACGCTCAGGCACAAGGCGAGCGCCAGGCGCTTCATTTCGCCGACAGCGGTTGGTTAGCGGAGAGCGAGGCGTCCTCTTGATTCACCATATGGGTCAGGACCTTACCTTCTTTTTTCAGCAGTGCGCCGGTGCCTTCCGGGGCTTTCTCCAGCGTCAGCTTGTCCCCGGTTTTGAGATCCGCCTCTTCCACCACCTGCAGCGGCAGCACCATTTTGACGGTGTTCTGTTTAGGGTCTTTGGTGGTCAACAGCGCGGTTTTCTGCTCTTTATTTTTGTCGACAGAAGCGGTAATCAGTGCGGCGGGGAGCAGGACCGGCGAGAGAATGATGCCGCTCACCAGCGCCGAACTGCCGATACTGGTAATGGTCGAAGAGACGGCATAGGCGTTGGTATGATCCTCGGCGTGAATCGGGCACGAAACCGCCAGCAGTGCTGCAGCGGCAAGGATGGTCGTTTTATGCATGTTAATCCCTAACGTTGTGTAGATTGACGATACAACCAGAGTAGTAACGCCAGTACGCAACCAGGCAGCCAGACCCACTGCAGCTCGGAGAGGATCACCTGATGGCCATAAGGCGTGGCATAACGCGATAGCGCGAATGGCGCCACTTTAATCACCTGCCAGGGCAGGAAGAAGCGTTGATCGGACCAAGGCCACAGCCAGCCGACGCCTTTACCACCATCGGTGATGGCATCGAGCAGGCTATGGGATAACAGGCAGACACTAAGAAATGCCCAACTGCGCGCCGGCCCGCAGTGAAACCTCCTGCCAACCATCATCATGCACAGCAAAGGAACCACGAAGGCGAACAATAAAGAGTGGGTAAATCCGCGGTGGCCGAAAATATTGCCGTAGGCGACGCCGAATTTAAACGCCAGCACGTCGGCATCCGGCAATATTGCCAACGCCACGCCAGCCAGCAGCAGGCGAGGGGGAATGATTTTGCATCCCAGCCCTAACCCCAGACACAGCGGAACGGCGGCATGAGTGACGATAGTTGGCATTGGCTTATATTCCACAAATAAAAGCCTATTATCCGTGGGGTATTTGAGGATTACATCCCCGCATTATTCTGATTTTCCTGCGGGAGAGCGCTGGCGCCGGGACCGGCGCCAGAGAGGATTAGGCGATCACGGTAATGCTTTGACCGTCAAAGGTCACCGTTTGTCCGGCGACGATTTTACAGCGTTTGCGGGTTTCCACCGCGCCGTCGACTTTCACCAGCCCTTCGGCGATGAAGATTTTGGCCTGCGCGCCGCTTTCGCTCCAGCCTTCCAGCTTCAGCAGGTCGCACAGTTCAACATGCGGGTGTTTGCCCAGAGAAAAATTCGCCATCTTAGGCCTCCTGAATGTCGTGATACTCTTCGCACGCCTGCAGCGTATTCTGGATGAGGGTCGCTACGGTCATCGGGCCGACGCCGCCCGGCACGGGCGTAATGTAGGAGGCGCGTTCCGCCGCGTCTTCAAACACCACGTCGCCGACCACTTTGCCGCTTTCCAGACGGTTAATGCCGACGTCCACCACGATGGCGCCTTCTTTAATCCATTCACCCGGAATAAAGCCCGGTTTACCGACCGCGACAATCAGCAGATCGGCATTTTCGACGTGGTGGCGCAGGTTTTTGGTAAAGCGGTGGGTGACGGTAGTAGTGCAGCCCGCCAGCAGCAGCTCCATGCTCATCGGACGGCCGACGATGTTAGAAGCGCCAATCACCACCGCGTTGAGGCCATAAGTATCGATATTGTAGCGCTCAAGCAGGGTAACAATGCCGCGCGGCGTACAAGGACGCAGACGCGGCGCACGTTGACACAGGCGACCAACGTTGTACGGATGGAAGCCGTCGACGTCTTTGTCCGGGGCAATGCGCTCAAGGACTTTAACATTGTCGATGCCGGCAGGCAGCGGCAGCTGCACCAGAATGCCGTCGATAGTGTTATCGGCATTAAGCGTGTCGATAAGTTCCAGCAGCTCGGCTTCGCTGGTGGTTTCCGGGAGATCGTAAGAGCGGGAGACGAAGCCCACCTCTTCACATGCCTTGCGTTTGCTGCCGACATAAATCTGCGACGCAGGGTTGCTGCCGACCAGCACAACGGCGAGCCCGGGGGCGCGTTTTCCGGCCGCTACGCGCGCCTTCACTTTTTCCGCGACCTCAGAGCGCACCTGCTGCGCAATCGTTTTACCGTCAATAATTTTTGCTGCCATCAGAGAGAGGATTCCATCTGTCACTTTACGAAAGGGGGATGTGGATATTTTGTCAGAAGCCAGCCCCGCTGTCAGTTATCGTTTGCGTTTTTATCGGTTTTCCGCCGCGGGGCGGAGGAAAACAGGCTATTTTCCCGCGCTATAGCGGCGTAATGGACGAGTCGCCAACGAGTGGGGCGAACAATCCTTAACCAGACATCGCGTTAATAATCGACAAGCTCGCTATGCTACTGTCTTTTCCCGGCAAAATGCATTGACTCACCGGAGGTTGACCGTATAATTTCACGCGATTGCACCTCCCGAAGCTCCCGCTTCTCAGTGCGCCCTTAGCTCAGCTGGATAGAGCAACGGCCTTCTAAGCCGTAGGTCACAGGTTCGAATCCTGTAGGGCGTGCCATTATCGCTTCTCTTACGTTCTATTCCTCCATCCAACACAAGACTTTGGCGTAGATCCGCGCGGCTATTACCCGTTAATTAATAACGAAAAGTTTAATTTTATTTCCCAGCGCGCTGACTATAGTGATGACACATTCACTTGCTTAATAAGGTCATCGCTCATGAAGTTAATTATCGCTTCCGTTATTTCATTGTTGAGCTTCAGCGCGCTTGCGGCGCCGGAAGGGACACTAAGCGTACATATTCTCAATCAACAGACCGGTCTGCCTTCTCAAGGGGTGCAGATTGAGCTCGATAAGCAGCAGGGCAGCGGCTGGCAGCATATCGCCAGCGGTAAAACGGATGCCGATGGCCGTATCAAGTCGCTCTATCCGCAGGCCGATAATATGGAACCTGGGGTGTATAAAGTGACCTTCAAAACCGGTGACTACTTTAAAAGTCATAATATGAGCACCTTCTTTCCCGTCATTCCGGTTATTTTCAGCGTAACCGAACAGAACCAAAAGCTACATATCCCGCTGTTGTTGAGCCAGTATGGCTACTCGACCTACCGCGGTAGTTGATCCACGCACTTTTCCTGGCCGGGCAAAGCGAAGACCGTCATGTCTTGCTTTGCCCGGCGCATGTCACCGAATTCACTAAAACATCTATCTAACATTTCATCCCGCCCTTGATTGCCGCAACGTCGTGGCTACACCTCCCTTTTGTTTTCAATAAACGATCCTTCGTTCGATTTCTTTTTGATATGTGATGACGGTAACTAAAACACTGTTTTGTTTTCGTTGAATCATTATTTCACATGATCAATGATAACGGCATGGTATCAGTGTGGTGCGCACAACCCTGAGACTCCTGACTTTTCTTATCTGTTCGTAATGCAATGAACAGAAAGAATTTTTTCAAACGCTATTGAAAGAATAAGTCACATCCTTGCCGTTCAGGTGGGGTGGAGATGAGGATAAAACATGAAAATCAAAGCAAGCATTGAACGTATCCCTGGCGGCATGATGCTGGTCCCATTGCTGCTTGGCGCGGTGCTTAATACCCTGGCGCCGGATACCGGTAATTACTTTGGTTCATTCACTAAAGGCATGATTGGTGGGACGGTGCCAATCCTGGCGGTGTGGTTTTTCTGTATCGGCGCATCGATCGATTTGCGCGCCACCGGTACCGTATTACGTAAGTCCGGCACGTTAGTGATCACCAAAATTGCTGTCGCCTGGATTGTGGCCTTTATCGCCGCGATGGTCATTCCGGAAAATGGCGTCCAGACCGGTTTCTTTGCCGGACTGTCGGTGCTGGCTATTGTCTCGGCTATGGATATGACCAACGGCGGTCTGTATGCCAGCCTGATGAATCAGTACGGCAGTAAAGAAGAGTCCGGCGCGTTTGTGCTGATGTCGCTGGAGTCCGGGCCGCTGATGACCATGGTGATCCTTGGCTCCGCCGGGCTGGCTTCCTTCGAGCCGCACCATTTTATCGGCGCGGTGCTGCCATTCCTGGTGGGCTTTGCCTTAGGCAACCTCGACCACGACTTCCGGGCTTTCTTTAGCAAAGCCACCCCGGTGCTGATTCCGTTCTTTGGTTTTGCGCTGGGCAACACTATCAACCTGAGCGTGATTCTGGATACCGGACTGCTGGGGATTGTGCTTGGCGTGGCGGTCATCATCATTACCGGTATCCCGCTGATTATTGCTGACCGGGTTATCGGCGGCGGTAACGGGACAGCTGGCGTCGCGGCCTCTTCCGCAGCGGGCGCGGCGGTCGCGAACCCGGTGATCATCGCGCAGATTAATCCGGCCTTTGAACCGGTGGCCGCTTCGGCGACGGCGCTGGTCGCGGCAAGCGTCATCGTCACCGCGATTTTAGTGCCCATTATTACCGCCCTGTACGCCAGACGTTTTGGCAATGCGCAGGTGGTGAAAGCGCCTGGCGCCAGCGTGGCGCCATCGGCAAATCACTAATCTATTCTCGCCCTCCGCAGGGGGGGCTCAGACTGCTGACAAAGAAGGAAAAAGCGTGGTTTTTCCTTCTTTGTGGTTATCAGCCGAAAATCAATAAATTGATTTTCCTTGTTATTTGCCTGGTGCAATTTGCAAGCTCAATGATTGCATGAGGTTTGTCATTAATCTCTGCCCTCCGCAGGAGGGCTTTATCATTCAAGAATCTGCCTGGAGGCTAACGTGGACGTAAGACAAAGTATCCACAGCGCGCATGCGAAAACTCTGGATACCCAGAGGCTGCGTAATGAATTTTTAGTTGAAAAAGTGTTTGTGGCTGACGAATACACCATGGTGTACAGCCATATTGACCGCATTATTGTTGGCGGCGTCATGCCGGTGCAGCGCGGCGTGTCGGTGGGCGGCGAAGTCGGCAAACAGCTCGGGGTAAGCTATTTCCTCGAACGCCGTGAGTTAGGGGTGATTAATATCGGCGGCCCGGGCTGTATTACCGTTGATGGCCAATGCTATGAAATCGGCCACCGTGAGGCGCTGTACGTCGGTAAGGGGGCGAAAGAGGTGGTATTTACCAGCGTCGACCATGCAAAACCGGCGAAGTTTTACTACAACTGCGCCCCGGCGCATACCACTTATCCGACGAAAAAAGTCACCCCTGCCGATGTAGCGCCGGTGACGTTGGGTGACAACCTGACCAGCAACCGCCGCACCATCAATAAGTATTTCGTGCCGGATGTACTGGAAACCTGTCAGCTCAGTATGGGCCTGACCGAACTGGCGCCGGGCAACCTGTGGAACACCATGCCTTGCCATACCCATGAGCGGCGGATGGAGGTCTATTTCTATTTCAACATGGATGAGGACGCCTGCGTCTTCCACATGATGGGGCAGCCGCAGGAGACCCGTCATATTGTGATGCATAACGAGCAGGCGGTGATTTCGCCAAGCTGGTCGATTCACTCAGGGGTGGGTACCCGCGCTTATACCTTCATCTGGGGGATGGTCGGCGAGAACCAGGTCTTCGACGATATGGATCACGTCGCCGTACGCGATCTTCGTTAAAACTCCCCCTCAAGCCGGATTGCCTTGGGGGGAAATGCAGCGGAGTTCACACTATCAGCGTATAGAGGCGGGGCGGAGGGGGAGACCCATCGCCCCGTCATTGTTGATGTCGCTTAACTCGCAGGCTTTATTAATGTGTCAGACGCATCAATAGATGCGCAAAATGCGCTTATTCCTGGCTACAACTTCCCGCACTCTTACGGTTACCTAAATGTTAATGAGAGTTAACTATTCAGTTAATCAGGGAGAGTGTGATGTCCGCAACTGCCGCAACTTCAGTATTTCGCGCCAGGGCCAAAGTGATCCTGCAGGTGACCTCAGGGAATTTTCTTGAGCAGTTTGACTTCTTTTTATTTGGTTTTTACGCCACCTATATCGCCCATACTTTTTTTCCTTCCGAAAATGAATTCGCCTCATTAATGATGACCTTCGCCGTTTTCGGCGCCGGGTTCTTGATGCGGCCCGTTGGCGCGGTGGTGTTAGGCGCCTGGATTGACAAGGTCGGCAGACGTAAAGGTTTAATCGGCACGCTGTCGATTATGGCGATGGGGACCATCCTGATCGTGCTGGTGCCAGGTTATCAGACTATCGGTTTGTGGGCGCCGGCGCTGGTGCTGTGCGGCCGACTGTTGCAGGGCTTTTCTGCCGGTGCGGAACTGGGCGGCGTCTCGGTTTACCTCGCTGAAATGGCGACGCCGGGACGTAAAGGGTTTTATACCAGTTGGCAATCCGCCAGTCAGCAGGTGTCCATTATGGTGGCCGCTTCACTGGGCTATCTGCTCAATATGCTGCTCAGCGAGTCGAGTCTGCATCAGTGGGGATGGCGAATTCCGTTCGCGATTGGCTGCCTGATCGTACCTTTTATCTTCTTTTTACGCCGTAACCTGAATGAAACCGCGGAGTATTCGGAGCGTAAGGAACATCCGACGTTAGGACAATCGCTGACGATTCTGCTGGCAAACTGGCGGGTGGTGATTGCGGGGATGTTAATGGTGGCGATGACCACTACCGCGTTCTATTTGATCACGGTCTACGCGCCAACCTTTGGCAAAAACGTGCTGTTATTAAGCGCCTCGGATAGCCTGCTGGTCACGCTGTTGGTGGCGATCTCTAATTTCATCTGGCTGCCTATCGGCGGTATGCTTTCCGATAGGTTTGGTCGTAAACCGGTATTGGTCAGCATGACGCTGCTGGCTATTTTCACCAGTTGGCCTGCGTTATCGCTGCTGGCCCGCATGCCGGACTTCGCCATGATGTTGTCCGTGCTGCTGTGGCTCTCCTTCATTTACGGCATCTATAACGGCGCGATGATCCCGGCGCTGACGGAAATTATGCCTAAGTCGGTCAGGGTTGCTGGTTTTTCTCTGGCTTACAGCCTGGCTACCGCGCTGTTTGGCGGTTTCACGCCGGCGATGTCCACCGCGTTAATTAAAGTTACCGGGGATAAGGCGGCGCCCGGCTACTGGATGAGTTTTGCGGCAATCTGCGCGCTACTGGCGACGCTGTATCTCTATCAACGCGTTTCCCGGCAGGCATTGAAAACGCAAAATTCTTTGGGTTAAGAGGTGAATATGCAACGTAAATCATGGGTTTTCTCGTTACTGGTATTTACCTGCGGCTATGCGCAAGTTGCCGCCGCGCAGGAGATCACGGTGATGATCTCCGGCGGCTTCTCCGCGGCGTTGGATAAACTGGCGCCCGACTATCAGCAAAAAAGCGGCAATACCTTGCATATCATTCATGGGCCCTCGATGGGGAAATCCGCGGAGGCGATACCGAAGCGCCTGGCGGCAGGGCAAAAGGCGGATGTGGTGATCATGGTGGGATACGCCCTGGATGATTTGCAGAAGCAGGGCAAAGTGATGCCGGGGTCGCGTATTGAACTGGCGGACTCACGAATTGGCGCCGTTGTGCCAAAGGGCGCCCCGGTGCCGGATATCAGTAGCGTCGCCGCGTTGAAACAGACATTGCTGCAGGCGAAATCCATCGCCTATTCGGATAGCGCCAGCGGGCGCTATGTTGAAAAGGAGCTGTTCAGAAAACTGGATATTGCCGCGCAGGCAAGCCCCAAAGCAAAAATGATCGAAAAAATCCCCGTAGCTTCGCTGGTAGCTAAAGGGGACTATGCGATAGGGTTTCAGCAGGTTAGCGAGTTGTTGCCGGTCAGCGGCGTGACGTTCGTTGGTCGTCTGCCGGATGAAGTGCAATACGTTACTCGCTTCGCGGGCGCCGTGGTTGCCGATTCATCCGCGCAGTCCCAGGCGAAGCAACTGCTGTGCTATCTGGCTTCAGTCCCGGCGCAGGCGGAAATTCGTCGCACAGGCATGGATCCTTTACCCTCTAACGCCTGTGAATTACCGGAAGAGGGCTAATCATGCGGTGGGATGGTAAAAATCGGTAATGGCTTTTTCGAGCTCCGCGGCCAGAGGGGGTAACGCTCTGCCCGCTTTTTTTATCAGTCCCACCTGTCTTTTCACTTCAGGTTCCACTAGCGGAATACTCACTAACGCGTGGTGCGCATAGGCCGGCAGCGCCATCGCCGGTATTGCCGCGATACCAAGGCCGGCATCCACCATGCCCAGCATCGTCGTGACATGGCGGGTTTCACAAACCGCAGTGCGTCGCGGCCCTACGTTGCTCAGGGCGCCGTCCAGCAGATGACGATTGCCGGAGATCTTATCGAGCCAGATGTAATCCCGATTAAAAAACTCCTGCCAGCTGAGGCTATGACGTTGTGCCAGCGGATCGTCGCGTCGGCAAACCGCCAGGTAGCGTTCATGAACCAGCGGCGTAAACACCACCTCGGACGCGATTTCGGAGAGAAAACTCAGGCCGAAGTCCGCCTGGTGATTCTGCACGGCGCTATAAACATTTCCGGCGCTGGTATCAATGACCTTGATCCGCGCCTTAGGAAAACGTTGACGGAATTGGGTGATAACCTGCGGCATAAAAAAATTGGCGGCAGAGGGGACACAGGCAACCGTCACCATTCCGTTGCCGAAAGCGGCGCGGTCGCTAATACCGTCCAGAGCATCTTCAAATTCGGAAAGCAGATGCTGCGCCTTTGGGGCAAAGGCTCTCCCGGTTTGCGTGAGGGTCACCCGGCGAGTGGTTCTGTCAAACAATCTCACCCCCAAAGCGGTTTCCAGCTTTTCAATTCGCCTGCTTAACGCCGATTGCGAAATGCAAATCGCCTCGGCGGCGTAGCGAAAGCTGCCGTGCTCGCTGAGGGCTAAAAAGGCGTAGAGATCCTGCAGGTCAAAAAGGGGCAAGTGGCGCTTCTCCTGGATTTAACAAAAAAACAACAATCGATTGTACTGTTTATTTTGTTTTCCAGGAAGAAACAACGCCGACCAGCCGCAGGTTAAATAGATGACCTGCGGCCCGGCATCAGGCGTGCGCCAGCAGCGGGAACATCAATTTGTTGTCGTGGAAGATGTTCTCTTTGTTGGAATAGATAAACAACATATCGTCGCCGTCTATTTTTTCGTACTCGCCAAGGCGCGCTTCCTTCGGCGTAAAACCAAGCACCGCCTGCTGCGATTGCGGCTGGGCGAGTTCATTGATAATGGTCGCCATGGATTGTCCGGCATCGCAAAAAATATCAAAGCAGATCAGCTCATGGGCGCTTTGCATCGCAATGGCGACGGCCTGGTTTTTCTCCGAGTAGTACACGAAATGCTTCATAAACGCCGAACAGTAAAACATCAGCAGACCGAAGTTATTCTCCACTCGTAGCTGTGAAAAGGGGTTGGATTTCTGGTAGTAGTGCTTAAGCAGGGCAATATCCTGCGCACTATCCATATCCAGTTTACGGAAGTCGCCGGGAGTCGGCGAAACGGGCGCAACATATTGATATTCGTCGGTCCGCGTAAAGCCAAATTTGGGGTAGAAATCGACGGTGGTGGAGTTGGCAAACAGGAAAAAAGCATCCGCTTTGTCACGCCAGTCATCAAGGATATGTTGTATCAACTGTCCGGCAAGCCCTTTATTACGGTAATCAATGTTGGTCATTACCGTACCTATTTGAATATAGCGTCGAGGTTGGCCTTGCCAGACCAGATCAATAATATTCGCGGAGGCGTTGGCGATAACTTTATTCTTATCAACGAAAGCGTAGGGGATATAGGATTCACTCCAGTACCCTTGCTGATACCAGGCGTCAAAGGATAGATCGAACGTTTTGATGGCTAAATCAATAAAGCTTTTTCTTAATGTATTATCATCTTTGAGTTGCTTAACCAATTTGTAGTGCATCGCAGTCATTCCTTTCTTATTCGTTTTGCTATCCGGGATTGCTACAGGCAAAATTTACCCCTTGAAAATCACAGGCTTTGCGCCTGAGTATGGCGGTTTTCTGTGGTTTGTACAGTATTGACAGAAGGGCATCGCTCAGGACGTTGCCTGGCTCACAATTAACGGCGAACATTCTGCGTGGATTAGGTCAGTGAGGAACAACCGCTTCGGTTTAAAAATGAGCACGTGGATCATTTGGTTTATTCTTTTTTCTCGGAGAATAATCTGAAGAAATCTATTTGAGAGAAATTTACAGCAGAGCGTAAGTATAAGATAAAAATATTTTAATTATTTATTTTTGGCATAACGCGCTGATATTTATCTATAAAATAAAAGATATCGAAAAGGCATATTTAATCAATAGGTAATATGAGCTAACTCTCAACGGCACAAGGCGTATTTTAGCTTCTGCGATGATATTAAATTGCTGAGGGATGAGCTAAATGAGCCATCATCTTCTACACTTTGTGGCACCGTTGCCATTGAGGTTTTTCGCAAACAAAGGGAAAACATCATATCAGCGCTGAATGTAACCAATTGAATGTTAATGAGAAGTTGTCATATTTTCAATAGAGGAGCTCGTGATATGGCATTCGTAACAACTAAAGATGGCGTTAATATTTATTTTAAAGACTGGGGTCCGAAAGAGGCTCAGCCTATTGTGTTCCACCATGGCTGGCCATTAAGCGCTGATGACTGGGATAACCAGATGCTGTTTTTCCTCGCGCAAGGGTTTCGCGTCATCGCTATCGACCGCCGTGGCCATGGGCGTTCCGACCAGGTAAGCGAAGGCCATGATATGGATCACTATGCGGCCGATGCTTCTGCTGTGGTCGAAAGTCTGGATTTGCATAACGCTGTTCACGTTGGTCATTCAACCGGCGGCGGTCAGGTCGCGCGCTATGTGGCTAAATATGGCCAGCCGCAGGGCAGGGTAGCCAAAGCGGTATTAATCAGTTCCGTACCGCCGTTAATGGTGAAAACCGACAATAACCCAGGCGGTACGCCCATCGAAGTGTTTGACGGTTTCCGCAAGGCGCTTGCTGCTAATCGCTCACAGTTCTATCTCGATGTTGCCAGTGGACCGTTCTACGGTTTTAACCGCGATGGCGCAGAGGTTTCGCAAGGTACCATCCAGAACTGGTGGCGTCAGGGGATGACCGGTAGCGCGAAAGCCCATTATGAAGGGATTAAGGCCTTCTCTGAAACCGACCAGACAGAAGATCTGAAAGCGATTACGGTGCCGGTGTTGGTAATGCAGGGTGACGACGACCAGGTCGTTCCTTATAAAAATGCCGCCATTCTCCAGGATAAACTGTTAGCGAATAGCGAGCTTAAAATTTATCCGGGCTTACCGCATGGCATGCACACGTCACATGCGGATGTGATTAACGCCGATCTGCTGGCCTTCATTCGTTCATAACGATATTTAGCCTTCGGGGACGTGTCTTCGGAGGCTATTTATTTATTGTTGAAGATGAATAACGCAAACTTTAGCTTGCGTGCCACTGTACGAAAAAATTAATAATAAATTTGTTACACAGTTGGTTTAATACCAGGGCAGCGTACAGGTTATAGTCTACACTTGTATGCGTATTACCGCACGAATAGGAAAAAACTAAATGTTATGGATCGGGTACCTTATCCGCAAATTCGGACTGAGGCCTCCCGCAGGCATGTAAATCAAGGATCCTGAAGAGCAATAGTCAGATGTCGCATTTACCCAAATTCTCTCTTTCATTATTACACCCGCGTTACTGGCCGGCATGGCTGGGCATTGGCTTATTGTGGCTGGTGGTACAACTTCCTTATCCGCTGATCTATCGTCTGGGCCATGGTCTGGGGCGTTTATCCATGCATTTTTTGCGCGGAAGAGTACGTATTGCGCAGCGTAATCTCGAGCTCTGCTTTCCACACCTCAGCCCGGCGCAGCGTCATGAAATGTTGGTTAAGAATTTTGAATCTCTGGGCATGGGGTTGATGGAAACCGGCATGGCATGGTTCTGGCCGACCCATCGCGTTGAGCGCTGGACCGAGACCAGCGGCGTCAATGAAGTTGTTGAACTACAGGAACAGAAGCAGGGTATTTTGCTGATTGGCATTCACTTTCTGACCCTGGAACTCGGCGCGCGGATGTTTGGCATGTTCACGCCGGGGATTGGCGTTTACCGGCCAAACGATAATCCGCTGATCGACTGGCTGCAAACCTGGGGACGACTGCGTTCTAACAAGACGATGCTGGATCGTAAAAACTTGAAAGGTATGGTTAAGTCACTGAAAGAGGGCGAGATCATCTGGTACGCTCCGGATCATGATTATGGTCGCGCCAGCAGCGTATTTGTTCCCTTTTTCAATGTTGATAATGCTGCGACCACCACCGGTACCTGGATGCTGGCGAGAATGTCAAAAGCCACTATCGTTCCCTTTGTTCCGCGAAGAAAGCCCAACGGCGCCGGGTATGAGCTGATTGCGCTGCAGCCTGAGGCGACGCCGCCGCTGGATTCTCCGGAAACCACCGCCAGATGGATGAACAAAATTATTGAGCAATGTATCCTGATGGCGCCGGAACAGTACATGTGGCTGCACCGTCGTTTTAAGACCCGTCCGGAAGGGGTACCGTCGCGTTACTAAGCGTGGCAGATGGTAAAAAAATAATCTGATAAATAGCGCGCTTATTAATCTTGTGTCTATACTGAAAGAGCCTCAATTAAGGCTCTAATCCAAGGAGAATGTAGGATGAAAAAGGTATTAGTCGCTTTAGCTCTTTCAGCAGTTGCCTTTGGCGCCTCGGCAGCGCAATTAATTACTAAAGAAGAAGCCTCGCATTTCAAACTGACTCACGTGGGCAGTATTTCTGTGGGACCGTCTGGCGGGCAATTCTCTTCACCTTCTGATCTTCACGATCAGCTTTCTAAGCTGGCAGATGAGAAGGGCGGTAAATATTATATTATTACCGCGGCGCGCGAACACGGGCCGAACTTTGAAGCAACGGCGGAAGTGTATAAATAATTAATCACATTGATTAATTATACATAAACGTCGAGAGTCTTATTTTTAACCCGGCACGCCACAGCGCTGCCGGGTTTTTTATTTAAGTTCCAGGAAGCGATTTGCTCCGTTTACTTCGCATCGACGGTAGGATAGTCGAGGTAGCCCTCTTTACCACCGCCGAAAAACTGCTCTCTGATTGGCTGGTTCAGCGGCAGGTTGTGCTGCAGGCGATAGGGCAGATCCGGGTTGGCGATAAACGGACGGCCAAAACCAATCAGGTCGGCCCAGCCTTTGGCCAGCGCCTCTTCGGCACGTTCTACGGTGTATTTCCCTGAATAAATCATCGTGCCGCGGAACACCTGACGCAGCGCTTCTTTAAAGGCGGCGGGCATCACCGGCGCATCATCCCAGTCGGCTTCGGCGATATGAATATAGGCGATGCCGATATCATTAAGGACGCTGGCCGCCGCCAGATAAGTAGCTTCCGGCGTATCGTCTTTCGACCCCATTAAGGTGGTCAGCGGCGCCAGGCGGATACCCAGTTTCTCTTTACCAATCGCATCGGCAACGGCCTGCGCCACTTCTTTCAGGAAACGCAGGCGATTGGTTAACGAACCGCCATACTCATCGGTGCGCTGGTTTTCTCGAGAATCAATAAACTGATTAATCAGATAGCCATTTGCACCGTGGAGCTCAACGCCATCGAAGCCGGCGGCAATAGCGTTGCGCGCGGCCTGCGCATATTGTTCGATAATCGCCGGGATCTCTGCGCGAGTCAGGGCGCGCGGCATTGAGTGCTGCACCATTTCACCGACGCCATTTTCCGGACCGCGGCCTTCGACATCGACAAAGACCTTCACCCCTTCAGCCTGAATAGCAGATGAGGAAACCGGTGCGGCATTACCCGGCTGCAGGACGGTATGGGAGACACGCCCTACGTGCCAGAGCTGGGCAAAAATTTTGCCTCCCGCCTGGTGTACCGCAGCGGTGACTTTTTTCCAGCCGGCGATCTGCGCTTCATTATAGATGCCCGGCGTCCAGGCATAACCCTGTCCCTGTTGGCTAATCTGTGTGCCTTCGCTGATAATTAAACCGGCGCTGGCGCGTTGGGCGTAATACTCCGCCATCTGTTCGGTAGCGACATCGCCGGCCCCGGCGCGGGAACGCGTCATCGGCGGCATCACGATACGGTTGTTTAACGGCAGGGCCTGCAAGGAATAGTGGTCGAATAACATAATGCGTCTCCTTAACGACTTGATGGACGCAGCATAGACCCTGGCTATTTTGGATTAAATGACAACGATGTTCATAGACTGTTAACTGATTTGTATATAAAGGGAGTAGCTTATGCCAAACGTGTGGGGTATTGACCACCCGCATAATTAGGTAGGCGAAATGTGGTATTATCGCGCCTTTCCCTTTTCGTCCTGGGGTTTTTTTTATGCAACAACCTGTTGTTCGCGTTGGGGAATGGCTCGTTACTCCTTCTGTAAACCAAATTAGCCGGAACGGACGTCAGCTTACTCTCGAACCGCGTTTAATCGATCTTCTGGTCTACTTTGCTCAACATCCTGGCGAGGTACTCAGCCGGGACGAGCTTATCGATAACGTCTGGACGCGCAACGTGGTGACCAGCCATGTCGTCACCCAGAGTATTTCCGAATTGCGTAAATCGCTGAAAGACGGCGATGACGGCAGCATGGAATATATTGCGACGGTGCCAAAACGCGGTTACAAGCTAACGGTCCCGGTAATTTGGTGTACGGAAGAGGGCGAAGAGTTGGCGCCGGTCGTACCGCCAGCGGCCCCTGTCTCCGTTCCTGAAACGTCGCCACCGACTATCTCTTCTCCATCTGTCGCGCCAGCGGCGCCGGCAGTGCCGGAAAAACGTAAACGGATCACCACCTTCTGGGTGTGGACGCTGTTTCTGCTGGCGTTGGGCAGTTGCGTCGCGTTAGTCGCCTTGTCGTCGATAGAATCGCGGCCGCCGGAAACCAAAACTCGCCTGCTGCTAAACCCGCGCGATATCGACATACACCTGGTAAACGGCAGTTCATGCAACAACTGGGCGTCGCAGCATGCTTATGCCGTTGGGCTGGGCAGCCTGATTACTACTTCGCTCAATACCTTCTCGACCTTTATGGTCCATGATAAAACCAACTACAACATCAACGAACCCAGCAGTTCGGGTAAAACGTTGACCATCGAATTCGTTAATCAGCGCCACTATCGCGCCCAGCAGTGCTTTATGTCGGTGAAACTGGTCGATAACGCCGACGGCTCGACGATGCTCGATAAACGCTACTTTATTACCATGGATAACCAGCTCACCATCCAGAATGACCTGCTGGATAGTCTATCAACCGCGCTAATGCAGCCGTGGCCGGATCGCATGAAAGCGATGCTGAAACAGTATCAACCCGCGCAAAGCCCTTCGTTAACCCGTCTTTATCAGGCCCATCAGCTATTAATGAAAGGCGATGTCGATTCACTCGGTAAAGCCAGCGATATACTTGATGACGTCATTAAACAATCGCCGGACTTTATTTATGCTTACGCCGAAAAAGCGCTGGTGGATGTATTACGTCATTCGCAGCAGCCGTTGGATGAAAAACAATTAGCGACGCTGTATGCCGAGGTTGGGAAAGTAGGTGAAATGCCCGGCATTAAAGATATGGCGATCTTCTACCAGATAAAAACGGTAGATATGTTAGGCAAAGGGAAAATAGATGAAGCGTACAGCGCTATCAACACGGGCATTGATTTAGAAATGTCGTGGATGAATTATGTGCTGCTCGGTAAAGTCTATGAGATGAAAGGACAGAACCGCGAAGCTGCCGATGCCTACCTGACGGCGTTTAATTTACGCCCTGGCGAAAACACCTTGTACTGGATTGAAAACGGAGTATTCCAGACCTCCGTCACCCGCGTAGTACCGTATCTTGATAATTTCCTCGCTTCAGAATAAGTAAACCCTCATCATGCTCATGGTTTTGAGTATGATGAGGTTAAATTTATGTATCTCATGAGCACTCTGATTGTTACCTGAAATAAGCGTTATTTTCCTGCCTGGTAACACAATTTCAACACCGAAGTGACTCTATAACTCTTTGTAAGTATACGATGTTTATCTTTTTTTGATATCAACATGTCATGTTTATATGTTAATCGAAAAAGGTCAAAATATCATTTGTCTGATGTTTGTAGTTATTTCACTTTATCTTTAGGATTTATCTCGTACGAATCAGTAATCTTGTTGGCAGTTGGTCGGGTCAATAAATGGTTCTATATCATGATCTGTACCTCCCAAATAAACTTAGGAGAAAAACAACCATGAGTTCTGCCAAGAAGATCGGGCTATTTGCCTGTACCGGCGTAGTCGCCGGTAATATGATGGGGAGCGGTATTGCACTATTACCTGCGAACCTCGCCAGCATCGGTGGTATTGCCATTTGGGGTTGGGTAATTTCTATTATTGGCGCGATGTCTTTGGCTTATGTTTATGCCCGACTGGCGACCAAGAATCCGCAGCAGGGTGGTCCAATTGCGTACGCAGGGGAAATTTCTCCGGCCTTCGGTTTCCAGACCGGCGTCCTTTATTATCATGCAAACTGGATTGGTAACCTGGCAATCGGTATTACCGCCGTCTCTTATCTCTCTACGTTCTTCCCAATTTTAAATAACCCGGTGCCAGCAGGTATTGCCTGTATTGCCATCGTGTGGATCTTTACTTTCGTTAATATGCTCGGCGGGACCTGGGTAAGCCGTCTGACCACCATTGGTCTGGTACTGGTGCTTATTCCGGTGGTGATGACTGCGGTCGTCGGCTGGCATTGGTTTGACGCGGCAACCTATCAGGCGAACTGGAACACCTCCAGCACCACCGATAGCCACGCGGTCATTAAAAGTATCCTGCTCTGCCTGTGGGCCTTCGTTGGCGTAGAATCCGCCGCAGTAAGTACCGGGATGGTGAAAAACCCGAAACGTACCGTACCGCTGGCAACCATGCTGGGTACTGCGATGGCCGGTATCGTCTATATCGCCGCGACTCAGGTTATCGCCGGTATGTATCCTGCTTCTCAGATGGCTGCGTCCGGCGCGCCGTTCGCAATTAGCGCCTCTACCATTCTCGGCGGCTGGGCTGCTCCGATGGTTTCCGCTTTCACCGCCTTCGCTTGCCTGACTTCTCTGGGCTCGTGGATGATGCTGGTTGGCCAGGCCGGTGTACGTGCCGCCAACGACGGTAACTTCCCGAAAGTGTATGGCGAAGTCGATAGCAACGGTATCCCGAAAAAAGGCCTGCTGCTGGCGGCGGTGAAAATGACCGCGCTGATGGTGCTGATTACCCTGATGAACTCCGCCGGTGGTAAAGCATCTGACCTGTTCGGCGAGCTGACCGGTATCGCGGTACTGCTGACCATGCTGCCTTACTTCTACTCCTGTGTTGACCTGATTCGTTTCGAAGGCATCAACATTCGCAACTTCGTTAGCCTGATTTGCTCGGTACTGGGTTGCGTGTTCTGCTTCATCGCGCTGATGGGCGCAAGCTCCTTCGAACTGGCCGGCACCTTCATCGTTAGCCTGATTATCCTGATGTTCTACGGTCGCAAAATGCACCAGCGCCAGCAGAACAACGCAGCGGATAACAACAGCCCCGCTAACGCGCACTAATCAGTAAACCGTTTTCCTGAGGCTCCTTCCATCACCTGTCACATCGTGACGGGAGGGGCTTTCTACATCTGGAGATTTGACTATGAACGTTATTGCAATCATGAATCACATGGGTGTTTACTTCAAAGAAGAACCCATCCGTGAACTGCATCGTGCTCTCGAACGCCTGGACTTCCGTATTGTCTACCCGAACGACCGTGACGACTTATTAAAACTTATCGAAAACAACTCTCGTCTGTGCGGCGTGATCTTCGACTGGGATAAATACAATCTCGAACTGTGCGAAGAAATCAGCAAAATGAACGAGTACATGCCGCTGTACGCTTTCGCTAACACCTACTCCACCCTGGACGTTAGCCTGAACGATCTGCGCATGCAGGTTCGCTTCTTCGAATATGCGCTGGGCGCCGCTGAAGATATCGCGAACAAAATCAAACAGAACACTGACGAATACATCGACACCATTCTGCCGCCGCTGACCAAAGCGCTGTTCAAATATGTACGTGAAGGCAAATACACCTTCTGTACCCCAGGCCATATGGGCGGTACCGCGTTCCAGAAAAGCCCGGTAGGCAGCATCTTCTATGATTTCTTTGGTTCCAACACCATGAAATCCGATATCTCCATTTCGGTTTCTGAACTGGGTTCACTGCTCGACCATAGCGGCCCGCATAAAGAAGCGGAAGAGTATATCGCTCGCGTTTTCAACGCCGAACGCAGCTACATGGTGACCAACGGTACATCTACCGCTAACAAAATCGTCGGTATGTACTCCGCGCCTGCCGGCAGCACCGTACTGATTGACCGTAACTGCCACAAATCGCTGACTCACCTGATGATGATGAGCGACATTACGCCGATCTACTTCCGTCCGACCCGTAACGCCTACGGTATCCTCGGCGGTATCCCGCAGAGCGAGTTCCAGCACGCGACTATCGCCAAGCGTGTGAAAGAGACGCCGAATGCGACCTGGCCGGTACACGCGGTTATCACCAACTCAACCTATGATGGTCTGCTGTATAACACCGACTTCATCAAGAAAACCCTGGATGTGAAATCCATCCACTTTGACTCCGCATGGGTGCCTTACACCAACTTCTCGCCGATCTATGAAGGCAAATGCGGGATGAGCGGCGGCCGCGTTGAAGGGAAAGTGATCTACGAAACCCAGTCCACGCATAAACTGCTGGCGGCATTCTCCCAGGCTTCGATGATCCACGTGAAAGGCGACGTTAACGAAGAAACCTTCAACGAAGCCTACATGATGCACACCACCACTTCTCCGCACTACGGTATTGTGGCTTCCACCGAAACCGCGGCAGCGATGATGCGCGGTAACGCCGGTAAACGCCTGATCGACGGTTCTATCGAACGTTCTATCAAGTTCCGTAAAGAGATCAAACGTCTGAAAGGCGAGTCTGAAGGCTGGTTCTTCGATGTATGGCAGCCGGAACATATCGATGGCGCTGAATGCTGGCCGCTGCGTTCCGATAGCGCATGGCACGGTTTCAAAAACATCGATAACGAGCACATGTACCTCGACCCGATCAAAGTCACGCTGCTGACTCCGGGGATGAAGAAAGACGGCACCATGGATGATTTCGGTATTCCGGCAAGCATCGTGGCGAAATATCTCGACGAACACGGCATCGTGGTTGAGAAAACCGGTCCGTACAACCTGCTGTTCCTGTTCAGCATCGGTATCGATAAGACAAAAGCGCTGAGCCTGCTGCGCGCGCTGACCGACTTCAAACGCGCGTTCGACCTGAACCTGCGGGTGAAAAACATGCTGCCGTCTCTGTACCGTGAAGATCCTGAATTCTATGAAAACATGCGTATTCAGGACCTGGCGCAGAACATTCATAAACTGGTTGAGCATCACAACCTGCCGGACCTGATGTTCCGCGCATTCGAAGTGCTGCCATCCATGGTGATGACCCCGTATGCCGCGTTCCAGAAAGAGCTGCATGGTCAGACTGAAGAGGTTTACCTCGAAGAGATGGTAGGCCGCGTCAACGCCAACATGATCCTGCCGTATCCTCCGGGAGTTCCGCTGGTTATGCCTGGTGAAATGATCACCGAAGAAAGCCGCCCGGTACTGGAGTTCCTGCAGATGCTGTGCGAAATCGGCGCTCACTACCCGGGCTTCGAAACCGATATCCACGGCGCATACCGTCAGGCGGATGGTCGTTACACCGTTAAAGTGCTGAAAGAAGAAAACAACAAGTAATAGACGCACACAAGGGAAGTGGCTTGCCACTTCCCTTTTTTCACGCTGCAAGGAGAACCTATGAAAACACCCTCACAGCCGCGCGCGATTTACTACATCGTAGCGATCCAGATCTGGGAGTACTTCAGCTTTTACGGCATGCGCGCCTTACTCATCCTTTATCTCACCCACCAACTTGGCTTTGACGATAGCCACGCCATCAGTCTGTTCAGCGCCTACGCATCTTTAGTTTACGTAACCCCCATTCTCGGCGGCTGGCTTGCCGACCGCCTGCTCGGCAACCGCACGGCGGTGATTGCCGGGGCGTTGTTAATGACTCTCGGCCACGTGGTGCTGGGCGTCGAATCTGATTCCACCTGGAGCCTCTATCTGGCGCTGGCGATCATTATCTGCGGCTATGGCCTGTTCAAATCCAATATCAGCTGCCTGCTTGGCGAACTGTACGCCGCTGACGACCATCGTCGCGATGGCGGTTTCTCGCTGTTGTATGCCGCCGGTAACGTCGGTTCGATCGCCGCGCCGATTGCCTGTGGGCTGGCGGCGCAGTGGTACGGCTGGCATATCGGCTTTGCGCTGGCGGGGATCGGCATGTTCATCGGCCTGATGATTTTCTTAAGCGGTAGCCGCTATTTCCGCGACACCCGCGGCGTCGATAAACAGGCGCTGTGCGCGGTGAAATTCGCGCTGCCGACCTGGGGCTGGCTGGTGGTGATGCTGTGCCTGGCGCCGGTGTTCTTCACCTTGCTGTTGGAAAACAACTGGTCCGGTTATCTGCTGGCGATTGTCTGCCTGTTCGCCGCGCAAATGGTGGCGCGGATCATGATCAAATCACCGCAGCATCGCCGCGCGCTGTGGCAAATCGTTCTACTGATGTTGACCGGGACACTGTTCTGGGTGCTGGCGCAGCAGGGCGGAAGCTCAATTAGCCTGTTTATCGACCACTTTGTTGATCGTCGACTGTTCAATATTGAAGTGCCGACCGCGCTGTTCCAGTCGGTTAATGCGGTAGCGGTGATGGCGGCAGGCGTGATCCTGGCGTGGCTGATCCGCCCGGAAGGGCGAACCCGCTCGGTGTTAAAAGTGTGGCTGAAATTCGCATTCGGCCTGCTGCTGATGGGCGGCGGATTTATGCTGCTGGCGCTGAATGCCCGCCACGGTGCGGCTGACGGTCAGGCCTCGATGGGCATGATGGTCGCCGGGCTGGCGATGATGGGCTTTGCCGAGCTGTTTATTGATCCGGTGGCGATGGCGCAGATAACCCGTCTGAACATGCCCGGCGTCACCGGCGTATTGACCGGCATTTATATGCTGGCCACCGGCGCGGTCGCCAACTGGCTGGCCGGGGTGGTGGCGCAGCAAACTACCGAGTCGCAAATCAGCGACACGGCGATTGCCGCTTATCAGCATTTCTTCTCGCAGATGGGCGAATGGACTATCGGCTGCGTGGCGGTGATTGTCGTTATCGCCTTTGCCGCGGCCTGTAGCGTGGGCAAACGCCGTGCGGCTGCGGGTGAAGTTCCCGGCGGCGGCGCCTGATGCTCATCCCGGCTCGTGGCGTAAACGCCTTATTCGGGCCGCGATTCGTAGCCCCGGTAAGCGCAGCGCGACCGGGGGGATTACATCAACAGCGGAGCGCGAAGTCGTTCGTTGCACAGCCAAGAGAACAGGAGGTGGATATTCTGGCAGGCGCGGAGGCCAACGATAAAAAATACCGTTAGTGAAGCCATAGCTGAGTGAGATCAGCTTGTAGTGAATCCAGAGTCGTTAAGATTGTTCTCTGGTGTGTTACCAGAGACAGGCCGCGCTGAATGGTGACCTGGTTCAATTTATCGAAGCTAGTTTGAAAGCAGGGTTATGAGGAACCAACATGTCTGAACAACAAGCACAAGGTGCCGATGAGGCAATTGACCTTAATAATGAACTGAAAACTCGTCGCGAAAAATTGGCTGCGCTGCGTGAGCAGGGCGTCGCTTTCCCGAACGATTTCCGTCGCGATCATACCTCTGACCAATTGCACGCTGAATTCGATGCGAAGGATAACGATGAACTCGCTTCCCTGAACGTTGAAGTCTCTGTTGCTGGCCGTATGATGACCCGCCGCATCATGGGTAAAGCCTCTTTCGTTACCCTTCAGGACGTCGGCGGCCGCATTCAGCTGTACGTCGCGCGCGATGACCTGCCGGAAGGCGTCTATAACGAACAGTTTAAAAAATGGGATCTCGGCGACATCATTGCCGCCCGCGGCAAGCTGTTCAAAACGCAAACCGGCGAACTCTCCATTCACTGCACCGAGCTGCGTCTGCTGACCAAAGCCCTGCGCCCGCTGCCGGATAAATTCCACGGCCTGCAGGATCAGGAAGTCCGCTATCGCCAGCGTTATCTGGATCTGATCGCCAACGAAGAGTCGCGTCATACGTTCCGTATCCGTTCGCAGATCCTTGCCACCATGCGTCAGTTCATGGTTGCCCGCGGCTTTATGGAAGTCGAAACCCCGATGATGCAGGTGATCCCAGGTGGCGCTTCCGCCCGTCCATTCATCACCCATCACAACGCGCTGGATCTGGATATGTACCTGCGCATCGCGCCGGAACTGTATCTGAAACGTCTGGTAGTCGGCGGCTTCGAACGCGTGTTCGAAATCAACCGTAACTTCCGTAACGAAGGGATCTCCGTACGCCATAACCCAGAGTTCACCATGATGGAACTGTATATGGCGTATGCGGATTACAAAGACCTGATCGAACTGACCGAGTCGCTGTTCCGCACTCTGGCGCAGACGGTGCTGGGCAAAACCGAAGTGCCGTATGGCGACCAGGTGTTTGACTTCGGCAAGCCGTTTGAAAAACTGACCATGCGTGAAGCTATCAAGAAACACCGCCCGGAAACCAATATGGCGGATCTGGATAACTTCGACGCGGCGAAAGCGCTGGCGGAATCTATCGGTATTCAGGTAGAGAAAAGCTGGGGTCTGGGACGTATCGTCACGGAGATCTTCGATGAAGTGGCGGAAGCGCATCTGATCCAGCCGACCTTCATCACCGAATATCCGGCGGAAGTTTCTCCGCTGGCGCGCCGCAACGACGTGAACCCGGAAATTACCGACCGCTTCGAGTTCTTCATCGGCGGCCGTGAAATCGGTAACGGTTTCAGCGAGCTGAACGATGCGGAAGATCAGGCGCAGCGTTTCCAGGATCAGGTCAACGCCAAAGCGGCGGGCGACGACGAAGCGATGTTCTATGACGAAGACTACGTTACCGCGCTGGAGTACGGCCTGCCGCCGACCGCCGGTCTGGGTATCGGTATCGACCGCATGGTGATGCTGTTCACCAACAGCCACACCATCCGCGACGTTATTCTGTTCCCGGCCATGCGTCCGCAGAAGTAATCGCGTCTGATAAATGACAAAACCCCGGCTTGCCGGGGTTTTTTACATGACGCTGGCATCAGGCGCCGACGCTGTCCCAGACCATCTTACCGTTATGGAAGGTGGCGGTGCGCGGCGAAATTCGCGCCACGGCTTCGGCGGAGCAGGAGGCATCAACCAGCACAAAGCTGGCGTCGTCCTGCGCTTTTGGCCATACGCGCTCGCCTTTGTCATTCAGCGGCAGCACGTCGCCGGTGGCGATGGCCAGCGCGCGCGACAGGGTCTGCTCATTGGGGCGGATATACAGCTGCGCGTAGAGATTGGCTTTCTCCAGCATGTCGCCCAGCCCGTACGGCGACCAGTGGTCAATCACGCTATCGGTACCGGTCATCACGAAGACGCCTTTTTCGCGCAGTTGCTTGAGCGGCATGTGCAGAGTGCCGATCGGCACGGTGGAGGCGATGGTGATCTGCTGCGCCGCCATGCGGCTAGCGATGGCATCGACCTGCTGTTCATTGAGCGTCGCCAGCGCGAAAGCGTGGCTGATGGTCAGCTTGCCTTTCAGCGCCGGCGTCTTCTCCACGGTTTCCACCATATAGTTCACCGCCGCCACGCCCGCCGGGCTGGTTTCATGCAGATGAATATCCACCCCTTTGTCGTAATCCAGCGCAATCTGGAACATGGTATCGAGCGATTTCTCCATCGCGCCATCGACGTTAGTCGGGTCGAGGCCGCCTACGTAGTGGGCGCCGGCCTGCATCGCTTCGCGTACCAGCGATTCCGATTTCGACAGCAGCAGCCCGTGCTGCGGAAAAGCGACGATTTCGCAATCGAAGCCTGGTTTACGCCGCGCCAGCACTTCCTGCAGATTCTCCAGGTTCTTCAGCCCGGACACCGGCTCAATATTGCAGTGGCTGCGGGCGATAGAGGAGCCTTTGGATTGAATCAGGTCGATAAGCTTCTCGGCGTGCGCCTGCGTATAAGGCTGGAGTTCCGGCAGCAGTTTCTGCTCAAGCTTGATCATATCCTGAATGGTGGTGCCCGCCGGGCGGTTCAGCGAGCGCCACGGGCCGCCGTAAAACGTTTTGTCCAGATGGATATGCATGTCGCGCATGGCAGGCAACATCAGTTTACCGCCCGCATCGTAGCGCGGCAGCGTGGCGTCCGGGTGGCTCAGATTGCTGCGCAGGGCGACGATTTTGCCGTCTTTTATTTCCAGCGTTTGCAGCTCGGTCCGGGTGTGAACCACTACGCCGTTTTCATATTCGAAGCCGCTTTCCAGCAGGACGTTATCAAGGTAGTAGTGCTTATCGGCGACCCTGGCCGCGCCTTTATTATCGCAGGTGGCCGCGGATGGCGGGTTGTTTGCGGCATACGCCGCCGGCGCGCCCGCCGCCAGCAGGGCAGCGGCGGTGACCATTTTTCCGCTTTGGGTAAGAAATTCACGGCGGCTATTGTCTTTATTCATTCTTTCTTCCTTTTGTGTCAGTCATGCACAATATGGGTTCCCGTTTCGCCGCGTAGCGCGGCTGGCAGACATTCCGGCGTAGTGATGATCACCCGCTTGCCGCCGTGTTGCAGGAACGCGAGGCTGGCGACGATTTTTGGCAGCATGCTGCCAGCCGGGAAATGTCCTTCTTGCATATAGCGGCTCATCTCGCTGATGCCGACGCGACCCAACGCCTGCTGATCAGGCTTGCCGAAATTAACGCACACTTTCTCCACCCCGGTGGTGATAACCAGAATATCAGCATCAATTTCGCGGGCCAGCAGGGCGGTTGAGAGATCTTTGTCGATCACCGCGTCCACGCTCTGGTAGTCGCCCTGCGGGCTGCGCACCACCGGGATCCCGCCGCCGCCGGCGCCGATCACCACAAAGCCTTGCCGGGTCAGCGCCTTGATGGCTTCCGCTTCGACAATGCGTTTCGGCTCCGGCGAGGCGACTACCCGGCGATAGCCACGGCCCGAATCTTCCACAAAGCGCCACTCAGGATGCGCCTGCTGCAGTTCATCGCGCTGGTTTTCGCTGAAGAACGCGCCGATAGGCTTAGTCGGATGGGTAAAGCCGGGATCGTTTTTATCGACTTCAACCTGCGTGACGACGGTAACCGCCTTTTGCTCGCCGCGCTGGGCGAGGCGGTTATTCAGCGCCTGCTGAATGAGGTAGCCGATGCCGCCCTGGGTATCGGCGACGCAGTTGGCCAGCGGCGTCAGCGGCAGACCTTCACGCTCGTGGGCTATCTCCGAGCGGCGTAAATCCAGCCCAACCTGCGGGCCGTTACCGTGGGTTAGTACCACGTTATAGTCCGATGCCAGCATCTCCAGCACCGTACTGGCCACCGCTTTGACCGCCTCGGCCTGATGCTCGATCGACTGGCTGGCGTTATCTTTGATAATGCTGTTGCCGCCAATGGCAACGACGATGAGTTCTTTCATATCTGACTTCCGCTACAGAAGGTGATGTAGTTATTGTTATTGTGTGGTCGTGGTAGTCGCCCGGCCAGGCGTAGGGCTGCCGGGGATTTCCCGGGGTCGGCGCAAACGCCTCGCCCGGGCTACAACGTTAAACGTCGTAACGATCGCACCAGCTGAGGATCGCTTTTTCGAAACAGGCGAACGGCGGGTGGACGATCCCGGCGCCGATCATGCCGATCCCGGCGTCTTTATGGGCGATAGCGGTGTTGATCACCGGTAAAATACCGCTGCTGCCGACGCGGGTGATGTCGATTGCGGTCGGGATCCCCATAAAGCCGAGCAGCGGAATGGTGACGTTCGGGTTTTCGCCAAGGGTGATTTCACGCATCTGGCGCGAGAAATCGACCGCTTCTTCTACCGTTCCGCCGACCAGCGCGACGATAGCCGGCGCCGTCGCCATGGCGAAACCGCCGATGCCATAGGTTTCGGTAATCGCGCTGTCGCCGATATCAAGGCCGGAGTCTTCCGGTTTAAAACCGGCAAACATCGGGCCTATCACCTGCTGCGCCGGGCCGGTAAACCACTGTCCCGGCAGGCCGCTGACCCGCAGTCCGAACTCGACGCCGTTGCGCGCCATGGTGGTGACCACGGTGCTGTATTCAATGCCGTGGGCTGCATCCATCGCCGCTTTGCACATCGCCATCCACGTCGGGCCGGAGAAGTAATCGCTGCTGGCGACAAATTCGAACAACTCGCGCTGCTGCTCTACCGGATAACCGGCCTGAATAATCCCCGGCGTGAGCGCCTGAATCAGCAGGGTGGTACCGGCGTTGTTGCGGTTATGGCACTCATCGCCCATGTGCAGCGCTTGCGCCAGCATTAAGCGCAGATCGATTTCGCCGATGATCTTCATGGCGTCGCGCAGCATGGGACCCTGCACGTCGCGCATCCAGTTCAGACGATCGATCACGCTCTTATCGTTAGCCCCCATGCGCAGGATCTTCGCCATCTGCTCGCTCATGTTGGTATAAGCGATATTGCCGTAGGTTTTATTCTCGACGATATGCATGAACATCGACGCCGACGTCACGCCCGCCATCGAACCCACGCAGTCGTGTTCGTGACAGGGTGAGAAGGTAATTTCACCGGAGGCGGCAAGCTCGGCCGCTTCATCCAGATCTTTCGCCAGCCCTTCAAAGACCAGCGCGCCGGTGACCGCGCCTTTCATGGCGCCGCACATGTTTTGCCATTCCACCGGCGGGCCGGCATGCAGAATGGTTTTTGGCGTCATGCCCGGCACGACGTTAATGGCCTGATCAAAACCGATCAGCACCGGGTGCGACTGAATAATGCGTTCCAGCGCCTGCTGGTTGGCGGCGGCGATTTTATCGGCCAGCGGCGAGCCGGCGATGCGATCCAGCGCCTCAACCAGCTGCAAATTGCCCTGGCCCGGCGGCGTCCAGTCGAGCTGGGTGACGGCGGTATGCTGCTTTTTCAAATCGTCGCTGAACATGGCGATACCGACGTTAATCACGTTCAACGGCTGGTTAAATAACGACTGGCTCATCAGGCTTGCTCCCCTTTGCAGATAAATTCACGCGCCAGCAAACCGGTATTGGTGCTGCTGCTGGCCAGAATGACGCCAGCGTCAAGCAGCATCTGGCGCTGTTGCTCCAGCGACGGCGTATCGATGTCGGTGCCTAACACGTAAGCGAGGATCGTCAATGGGCGGCCGTCGGCGGCGGCAATGGCTTTGGCCTCTTCGATCGCCGCGATCGTCGAACCCACCGGATCTTCATGCGCTCCGAAGCCCAGCACGAAGTCCATGACGATGACCGCCACTTCGGGATCGCGCGCTTCCTGCAGCAGGCGGCTGATACGGTTGGTCGGGTCGATCATTGGGTGCGGCTTACCGTTGGTGAAATCGTCATCGCCGAAATCGAGGAAGGTGTGTTTGATGCTGCGATTGATATCGCTCAGGCGATAAGCCGGATCCGGCTGAATGTTGCTATAAACATCCGCGTGTTTTTCCAGTACCGCGAACATGGTTTCATCGCACAGGGTACCGCCGCAGAACAGGCCGCGAATGTATTTCTGCTGCGGCGTGAGCTGCGCGCGCACTTCGGCGATAAGCGCTTGATTTAGCGGATGCAGATCGAGGTTCTCTTGCTTAATACCGCTCAGCAGAACGGCTTTCAGCGCCGCTTCTTTGGTGCCGCGGGCGAACTGCAGACCTTGCTCATCGGCGGGGGGCTCGGCGCGGCCGAGGAAGCAC